>CP170457.1:0-4727878 GCA_047947135.1 Aestuariibacter sp.
ATTGCGGTAGGGTGATTGTGGGTCTCTACCTTCATGAGGATATGGATATCTTCCATGTGATAACGATATTCACCGTCATTTGCATCGGCAAAGAAACGTCCACCGTAGGAGCCTGTCATTACCGCTGCGTTATCTTTGTAAGCCGAAAGAACATTGTCTGGATGCAGTTCATAGGTGTTTTTAATCATTTTAAACAATGACTTGGGCTGCACTTCACCATCGATTGTCCAGTCAGCATTAAAAATCTTGTGACGGCAATGCTCGGAATTTGCCTGAGCAAACATATACAGCTCGATATCATTTGGGTTCCGCCCCAACCCTTGATAACTGGTCAGTAGATAGTCTATTTCGTCGTCTGCCAAAGCCAGTCCCATGGCGACATTGGCTTGAGAAAGCGCATCACGACCTGAAGCAGATACGGGAATCGTTTTATGTGACGCCGGTTCGGCCTCAATAAATAAGCATTCCGCCTGTTCAAGCGATTCCAGAACCGCCTGCGTCATACGGTCATGGATCAGCGCTTTAGCCGCCGTGAGTTGCTGTGCTGTAGGCTCACTGCTGAAATGTACATAGTAAGCGCAGCCTCTTTCGACACGTTGAATCTGCGACAATCCACAATTTTGGGCGATATTGGTCGCTTTACTGCTCCAGGGAGATATCGTTCCTGGTCTGGGAACGACAACAAACAGGGTGCCCTGTGGCTCTTCTTGTTGAATACTGGGACCGTAAGTTAATAATTTCGCCAACTTATTCTGTTCATCTGTACTAAGTGATGTGCTAGTTTGAACAAAATGCACATATTCAGCATAGACATGCGAAACAGGAAGTTGTTGAGCAGTAAATTCGGTTTCTAGTTTTTGGGATAGAAAATCAGAAAGAGCGGGTGCACCGCGAAGCGTCAGCATGATTCAATTTACCAGTATCGTTGGGACGATTTAAGCCGAGAAATCGTTGATAAATTAGAAGTTTGTGGCGGGCTGAATTATATTGCAAAACGAGACGCGTGATAAGTCGTATTTTACATAAGGGCCCAGTGTTTTTAATTCAAATGACAAAAAAGCGAGTAGCAAGCCAGAAAGGGAAAATAATGCGGCACATTTGGTTGTTCTTGGTTCTGTTATGTCTGGGTAGTTGTCAACCTGTCTCTGAAACAAATAGTCTGCAACGCATCTTACAGGCAGGAGTGCTCAAAGTAGGCACCATGTATGGTTTAAGCACCTATTATAATGGCGCTAACCGACCAGAAGGTTTCGAATTTGAGTTGGCTCTTGGTTTTGCCGAGTTCCTCGGTGTAAAACTGGAAGTCTACCCTTTTTATTCTTACCGAGAACTCTTTTCACCGCTGGACAATGGTGATATCGATCTAATTGCCGCAGGTATGACTCAAAAAATTGCGGATAATCACCATTATCTTTTTGGTCCAAGTTACCAGACCATTAGCCACAAACTGGTTTTCAAACAGGGTGATAAGCGCCCCAGGGACATTGACGATCTGGATGGTGAACTCATGGTGACGGCAAACAGTATTCATGCCACGCTTTTGAGCCTGGAACAGGAATTACATCCAAAACTACGCTGGCAAGAGACGGATGATCAAGACATGGAGGAGTTATTGGAATGGGTGTTAGAAGATAGAATTGATTACACCATTACCGACTCCAATCTGCTTTCCATTATCAGGCGTCGCTATCCGGAGTTGAGCATTGGCTTTACGGTGAGAAAAGCGCAGCCCGTATCATGGGTGCTTAAGCATCATGCTGATGATGCCTTATATGCAGCAGTCATCGAATATTTTGGTCAGGTCAAAAGTAATGGCACGCTGGCTTCACTGGAAGATAAGTATTTTGGCCACGTTCGCCAATTTAACTATGTTGATACCACCTTATTTATGGATGCCGCTAAAAATACTCTGCCTAAGTATGAAAACGACTTTAGGAAATATGCTGGTGAGCTGGACTGGCGGCTACTGGCGGCCATGAGTTATCAGGAGAGCCACTGGAATCCGCGAGCAAAATCACCGACCGGAGTGCGTGGCATGATGATGCTGACCCTGCCAACAGCGCGTGACTGGGGAGTGAAATCCAGACTGGATGCAGAACAAAGTATTCGTGGAGGCACCCAGTACTTTGCCAGTCTGTTGCGCCGCATTCCTGATCGCATTACCTATCCTGACCGTATCTGGTTTGCACTGGCCGCCTACAACATTGGCCTGGGCCATCTGGAAGATGCACGGGTGATTACCGAGCGCATGGGCGCAAACCCGGATCTATGGGTAGACGTGAAAAGACATTTGCCTTTGCTACGCCAAAAGCGGCACTACAAAAATACCCGCTACGGTTATGCCAGAGGCAATGAAGCTGTAACCTACGTTGCCAATATTCGTCGCTATTACGATAGTTTGGTGTACCTCTATGAGAATACCCCGCTAAGCCCGGAAACAACCTACACTGAAGCTGAAAAACCGCAATAGTGTGACTTTAAATGTAATAATTTCTTTCCCTAAGCGTCATCCACTTGAAATATTGATCAAGTAGCATTATGTTTCTACATGTAGAAACGATAAAACATTTGTTTCATGAAACAGGTTTTAGACTTTCTATTTAGAAAACCGGGTCAAAAGGAGGTTTTATGAAAAGACCTATCGCAATGCCAAGGAGACGGACCCTGAATAACGCATCAAGACGACGCGCTCTATTGAAAAAAGTGCAGCGTAAACTCAACATGCGTCGCCAGGATTTCCAACTCCAACTCGAATGCGAAGAATTGGCAAAAGCAAGTTAACCATTCTGCTTTTGCTGCTTCGCAAGCTTCTTCTCTTCTCTTCTTCGTTTAAAAAAGGCCGACAAAATGGCACCACATTCATCCGCCAGTACACCGCTTACGACTTCGATTTGGTGATTAAGTTGAGGATGGCGGACAAGATCCATCACGCTACCACAGGCTCCTGTTTTTTCATCTTTTGCCCCAAACACCAAGCGCTTAATGCGGGAATGCACCAACAGTCCAGCACACATCGGACAAGGCTCCAAGGTGACATAAAGGGTTGTGTCTGGCAGTCGATAATTCTGCAATACATCCCCAGCTTGTCGAATAGCCTGCATTTCAGCATGTGCAGATGGATCATTCAGGCTGATGCTTTGATTCCACCCTTCAGCGACAATAGTTTCCTCTCTGACCAGAATCGCAGCGACAGGGATCTCCCCCTGTGACTCGGCCTTTTGAGTCAGGGAAAGCGCATAATTCATAAAATATTCATCAGTTTTTTGCTTTAGCATTTTTGTGCCATTCAGGTCATACTTTAGCGAATCTGACTAACGCATTTATTAATCAGGACGTTAAAGCAATTATAAGCCTATGTTATTTAATGATTTTTCAAATTGGTCAGACAATTGCTTCGATCTTTACTCAAGTTCAGAAATTGAGTCATATATTACGGGGAAATAAATATGAATGTCACTGCTGTTGCCATTATCGGTATCATTTTTGGCTGCACTATCGCTATTGTAAGCATGATTTTAAAACATCGTAGTCAATCGAAAGTGCGCTCTGAAGATAGTTTTCAATTTCAAAAAGAAATCGAGCAACTAAAAGAACGTGTCGCAACACTGGAGAAAATCGTCACCGACGAGAAATACACCCTGAATAAAGAGTTTGATAATTTAAAATAGACTACGTTAAAAATCTCTCAGGCAAACGAGAAAGGCCCCGGGAGCTTAGGAACACTAAGTGACTGGGGTGAGCACGCGCAGCCAACACCCCTGTGCTTGGAAAGCGCCCCTAATTTTTACCCTAAATATTTCGAAGCACAGGTAGGCGGCAAGTGGGCGAGGCCCCGGGAGCTTAGGAACACTAAGTGACTGGGGTGAGCATGCGCAGCCATCACCCCTGTGCTTAGAAAGATGACGGGTAAATTATTCCCATTCAATAGTGGCAGGCGGCTTACCCGAAATATCATAAACCACCCTGGAGATACCATCCACCTCATTGATAATGCGATTTGAAACCTTGCCTAGGAATTCATAGGGCAGATGTGCCCAATGAGCCGTCATAAAGTCAATGGTTTCAACTGCTCGCAGAGACACGACCCAGTCGTATTTTCTGGCATCCCCCATGACACCGACTGAACGCACTGGTAAAAATACGGTAAATGCCTGACTGACTTTTTGATACAGATCGGCGTTGTGTAATTCTTCAATGAAGATTGCATCAGCCAAACGCAGCAAGTCACAATATTCCTTTTTGATCTCCCCCAATACTCGGACACCTAAGCCTGGCCCCGGGAACGGATGACGGTACAACATATCGTAAGGAATACCTAATTCCAGTCCAATTTTACGCACTTCATCTTTGAATAACTCACGCAAGGGTTCAACCAGTCCCAGCTCCATATCGTCGGGTAAACCACCAACATTGTGATGAGACTTTATCACATGGGCTTTACCCGTTGCGGAGCCTGCCGACTCGATGACATCCGGGTAGATTGTTCCTTGTGCCAACCATTTGGCATTTTTTAACAGCTTGGCTTGCTCATCAAATACCTCAACAAATACCCGACCAATAATCTTCCGTTTGAGTTCCGGATCTTCCTCATTCGCCAAAGCGTCAAGGAAGCGCTCTTCAGCATCCACTTTGATTATATTCAGGCCAAAATGATCACCAAACATGGTCATCACCTGCTCGCCTTCATTGAGTCGCAGCAAACCATTGTCAACAAATACACAGGTGAGGTTTTCACCAATGGCCTGATGCAACAGCATGGCGGTCACTGATGAGTCAACACCACCAGATAAGCCGAGAATAACTTCATCGTCACCTACCTGCTCTTTAATTCGGCGGACAGCGTCTTCGATAATTGAACTAGGCGTCCACAGCGCTTCGCATTGACACACTTCCAATACAAATTGTTTGAGCAAACGCATACCCTGTTTGGTATGGGTGACTTCAGGGTGGAATTGCACACCATAAAATTCTTTTTCCGGATGTACCATTGCAGCAATCGGACAGGTACTGGTACTGGCCACCGAGCTAAAGCCCTCTGGCGCTTCAATAACCTTGTCACCATGGCTCATCCACACGTCTAATTGTGGATTGTTGTGTTCACTAATACTGTCTTCAATGTTGTGAAATAGTGGAGTGTCCTGCGTTACTTCTACCTGAGCATAACCGAATTCACGTTCTTTACTGCCCTGAACTTTACCGCCCAGCTGTTCGGCCATCGTCTGCATGCCGTAACAAATACCAAAAACAGGTACACCTGCTTCAAAGACCCATTCCGGTGCCCGAGGTGAATTATCTTCTGTTACCGATTCCGGGCCACCTGACAAAATAATACCTTGGGGATTGAAGGCTTTAATCTGTTCGGCATCAACATCCCACGCCCACAATTCACAATAAACGCCAATTTCCCGGATACGGCGGGCGATGAGCTGGGTATACTGCGAACCAAAGTCCAGAATAAGGATTTTGTGTTGATGTATATTCATGGTCATTTTGAAGATTCCAATGTTGAATAGGTATCGAGCCAAATGCTCAAATTGGGCAACAACATCGTGGCTGCTACCTGGAAATATCGTCTTCGCTGCAATTTCTCAACAAAAACGGCAATGGCTCCTTGATGGAGCCATTGCTTTAAATGCACAGAACTAGCCCATTCGATAATTTGGGGCTTCCTTGGTAATTGTCACATCATGCACGTGTGACTCACCCATACCTGCCGCTGTCACTTTGACAAACTGAGGTTTGGTACGCAAATCGTCTATGGTGGCGCACCCCGTCAGGCCCATCGCACTGCGTAATCCGCCCATTTGCTGATGTACAATGTTGGAAATTGGACCTTTGTAAGCAACCCGTCCTTCGATCCCCTCAGGTACCAGCTTTTCTGCGTCCTTTGAGTCCTGGAAATAACGGTCTGACGAGCCTTCACGTTGATTCATGGCACCGAGGGATCCCATACCACGGTAGGATTTATAGTAACGCCCCTGATAGAGCTCGACTTCGCCTGGTGCTTCTTCAGTACCGGCTAACATACTGCCAACCATAACACAGCTGGCACCGGCGACAATGGCTTTGGCAATATCCCCTGAGTAACGAATCCCCCCATCGGCGATGACCGGAATGCCGGTTCCTGCCAACGCGACAACCGCATCAGAAACGGCTGTTATTTGAGGTACGCCACATCCTGTTACGATCCGCGTTGTACAAATAGATCCAGGTCCAATCCCTACTTTGACGCCATCAACACCTGCATCTACCAGCGCTTTTGCGCCCTCACCTGTGGCTACGTTACCAGCAATGATTTGTAAGTCTGGATAAGCCGCTCTGACTGCTTTAACACGCTCAATAACACCTTCCGAGTGACCATGGGATGTGTCGATCAATAAAACATCGACACCGGCTTTAACCAGTAATTCAACGCGCTCGTCGGTACCAGGACCGACACCAACGGCAGCCCCCACACGTAAGCGACCCAAATGATCTTTACAGGCATTTGGCTTACTTTCGGCCTTTTTAAAATCCTTTACGGTAATCAGGCCACTCAGTTTAAAGTTATCGTCGACGACCAGAATTTTTTCGATACGGTGTTCATGCATTAAATCCATGACCACTTCAGAATCAGCCCCTTCATTTACAGTGACTAATCTTTCTTTTGGGGTCATTACGTTGCTGACAGCTTGATTTAGGTTATTCTCAAAGCGCAGATCACGCCCAGTCACGATACCCACTAGATTATTTTCTTTATCTACTACTGGAAAACCAGAGAAGCCGTGGTGTTTGCTAAGAGCGACAACGTTTTCAATGGTCGCGTCAGGTTCAATCGTAACGGGATCTGACACCACGCCACTTTCGTATTTCTTTACCTGCTTGACATTTTCCGCCTGAGCTTCGGCAGTCATGTTTTTGTGGATAAAACCAATACCGCCCTCCTGCGCCAGAGCAATGGCCAGACGAGCCTCAGTAACAGTATCCATTGCGGCGGACACCATTGGTATTTTCAATTCAATTGAACGAGTTAAACAGGTTGTTAAATTCGCTGTATGGGGAAGGACAGTAGAGTGCCCGGGAACTAACAATACATCATCAAAAGTCAGAGCTTCTTTCGCGAGGCGCAACATTTTATCACCATGGTTTCGGGTTTTTTGTTGCGGCGCAATTGTAGCGGGTTTGTTGAATCAGGTAAACTCTTAAGCATCGACAAACAACAACTTTTTTGACTTATCAATGACTGCTAATCGTACCGATATTTTTACCGTCTCTAAACTCAACAAGTTTGCCAAGCATATTCTCGAAGCAGAAATAGGTCATATCTGGCTCAGCGGGGAAATATCGAACTTCGTTGCAGCCTCATCCGGACACTGGTACTTCACCCTTAAAGATGACAAAGCGCAAATAAAAGGCGCGATGTTCCGCGGGGCCAATCGCACTGTGACAACCCGACCTAAAGAGGGTGACCACGTATTAATTCGTGGAAACGTCAGCTTATATGAAGCCCGTGGGGATTATCAACTTATCGCATCCCACCTGGAACCGGAAGGCATTGGCCGTTTAAAACAACAATTTGAAGTTTTGAAGCAGAAACTCAGTCAGGAAGGCCTATTTTCCCAAAGCCATAAATCGCCGGTACCCTCCAACGCAAGTCGTATAGGTATCATCACATCAGCCACTGGTGCAGCATTACATGATGTCTTAACCGTATTAAAAAGACGCAGTCCCGCAACCGCAATCATTGTTTATCCAACGCAGGTCCAGGGGACTGATGCGCCGCAGCAAATACAATCTGCTTTGCAGTGTGCCATTGAACGCAATGAGGTGGATGTCATATTACTGACCCGGGGTGGAGGATCACTGGAAGACTTGTGGTGTTTTAATGACGAATCACTTGCCAGAGCTGTTTTTGACTGTCCACTTCCAATAGTCAGTGCCGTGGGGCATGAAATAGATTTTACGATTTGTGATTTCGTTGCCGATTTGCGAGCCGCGACCCCTTCTGCTGCTGCGGAGCTGTTAAGCGTTTCCCAGCAGGAGCAAATTGATAAATTACATACACAACAACACAAATTAACCCAGCAGCTGCGCAATGTCTTTCGTCATGCCAGACAACAATTGCAAATCGCGGAAGGTCGCCTGCAACAAATCCATCCAGCAAGGCAACTGCAACAGCAATGGCAAAATCTCGATAATTTACAATTTCGTTTGCACAACCAAATGCAAACCACGCAAAAGTCATCTCATCATCGTTTACAACTGCTGCAAAACAGATTGGCTGGGCAGAATCCACAAAGACACTTGCAGCAGGAACAACTCAATATTGCCGGATTTGCAGCCAGGCTGGAGAAAAGCATGAAGTCTTCTCTAAAAGATGGGCAGGCCAACCTCAGACATTATGCGCAACTATTGGATACCGTTAGTCCGCTGGCGACCCTCAGTTGCGGTTATTCCATTACCGAAGCGCATGACAACATCGTAACTGACGTGTCATCACTTACATCTGGGGATGTCATCACCACTCGACTCAACAAAGGCAAGGTCACCAGTAAGGTAACAAAAATAGAGCCAGCAAGTTAAGAAACCTGAAATCGGGACTTACTTTTTGTGGTGTTGCATTAAGCGTCGGCGTTTACGCATCTGAGATTGCGTAAGTTTATTCTTTTTACCTTGAAATGGATTGGCGCTCTCTTTGAATTCCACTTTGATAGGGGTACCCATCACTTTCAACGATTTGCGGAAGTAATTCATCAGGTAACGTTTATAGGAGTCCGGTAAATCATCCACCTGATTACCATGAATCACGATTCGTGGCGGGTTATAACCACCGGCATGGGCATATTTCATTTTGACTCGTCGGCCTCTCACCAATGGCGGCAGGTGGTCTTCCTGTGCCATTTCCATGATGCGTGTCAACATGGCGGTGTTTACTCGCTTGGTAGCCGACGCATAGGCTTCTTTAACGGACTCGTATAAATGCCCAACACCGGTACCGTGTAAGGCAGAGATAAAATGTAACCGGGCAAAATCGATAAAACCTAGACGAAAATCCAGCTCCCGCTTGATATCATCTTTCACCTTTACGTCCAGCCCATCCCACTTATTGACGGCCAGCACCAGCGCTCGTCCAGAATTCAATACAAAGCCCAACAAACTTAAATCCTGATCGGATATCCCTTCTCTGGCATCAATGACCAACAAAACTACGTTCGCTTCTTCGATTGCCTGCAACGTCTTGATCACGGAAAACTTCTCGACGGTATCAGAAATCTTGCCACGCTTACGCACACCCGCTGTGTCTATTAGCACATACTCCTGACCATCTCGCTCCATAGGAATGAAGACACTGTCACGGGTTGTACCTGGCATATCATAAACCACGACCCTTTCTTCACCGAGAATACGGTTAGTGAGTGTTGACTTACCCACATTGGGTTTACCGACAATGGCAAGCTTTATAGGCAATGACAGTAACTGTTCCAGTTGCTGTTCCGCATCCAGCTCTTGGTGTTCTTCCTGTTCAGGCACTTCCATATTGGGAAACTGCTCAGCCAAGGGGGACAAGGCGGATTCAATCAAATGATTGATACCTCGCCCGTGAGCAGCTGCTATTTGGTACAGGTTAGACAGTCCCATAGCAAAAAATTCGGCACTAGCGGAATCACCATCAATACCATCGGTTTTATTTGCAACCAGAAATACGGTTTTATTGGTAGTGCGAAGGTGTTTAGCAATGCCTTCGTCTGCCGCTGTCAAACCGGCTCTGGCATCCACCAAAAAGAACACGACATCCGCCTCTTTTATGGCCTGTAGCGACTGCTTTGCCATTTTGGCATCAATACCCTGCTCGTCGCCACTGATACCACCGGTATCCACCAAAATAAACTGCTTATTTAGATATTTTGCCTGACCATATTTACGGTCACGTGTCAGCCCCGGATAATCAGCAACCAATGCATCTCGAGTTTTCGTCAGACGATTAAACAACGTCGATTTCCCAACATTTGGGCGTCCAACCAGGGCGATAACAGGCAACATACTTTTTACTCTTCTAATATAAAAAAGCGGCTCAAATAACTTCGAGCCGCCTTTATTTAAAATTCTTTACGGCTGACTAGGGGATTTGTAAGGCGATAATTTGACCATCTCGCGTGACGGAATACAAGGTATCGCCATCAACTACCGGTGCGACATACACACCTTCATCTTCATCGTCGTCACCAAACTGATAACGCGCCACAATATCCCCGGATGATTGATCTAACCAATGTAAGTAACCAAACTTATCACCCACAACAACGTAGTCCTGCATCGACACCGCAGCCGTCAGGTCACGGCCTCTTAGCCCAACTTGTGCCCAAAGCTCTACACCATTACGGCGATCCAAAGCATATACCTGACTCTTATCGTCGACAACAAACAGCGTATTCCCAGCAAGTGACATACGACGATAGGAGCGATATTCACGTTTCCAAATAATACGGCCAGTGCGTAAGTCCATCGCCGCTAATGTACCGTTGAAGGAAACCACATAAATAACCCCACCAAATACGATGGTCTGGCTGTCGATATCCACCAATCTTTCCAGCTCAGTGGCGCCTGTTGCAGCCGCAACAGTTTGTTCCCACAGGGTTTGACCAGAATCGACAATATTCACTGCTACCTTGCCACTGGCTGTACCCACTATGGCACCGCCACTAGAGATAGTTGGGTTAGCAATACCTCGTAATGTTAACGCCGGTACTTCAGACTCATATATCCAGCGCTGCTCGCCGGTTTCAGCATCCAATGCATATAAAATACCGGAACCGGTATTTACTACCACCAGACCTTCATCAACAGCAGGTTGCGCCAGGACTTCGCCTTTTACTTTTGTTTGCCATTTAATGTCGCCGGAATCAGCATCGATGGCCATAACCACGCCATTTTCGGTTCCTAAATAGACACTGGAATACGAAACAGCCAGGCCGCCAGACACTTTTGCAGATATACCATCGGACCACAAGCTACTGACTCCGGAAAGCATTCCCTCATCACGGTATTCCGCCAAATCTAATGTCCAGACACGTTTGCCCGATGTCTTATCGAAAGCAACGATCAGTCCTTGTCGACTGGCCGCAAAAACTTTACCGTAACCAAAAGCAGGCGACAGTCTTGAGAAATAGTATTCAACACCACTACCTACTTCACCATCCCATACCTTTTTTGCAGAGAATGTGGCATTTATCGGCTTGAGCTCTTTAATCGCTAACTCTTCTTCATCTTCAAACCAGGTGCCGGGATTCATCCATTCTGGAATGGCCGAACAGCCGCTCAAACTCAGCAGTGCTGCCATCGCCGCTGCGCGACTAAGCATCTTGATTCCTATCATATTAACCATTCACCTTAGTCTTAAGGTCGTCCACTTTCATTTGCAGTAACGTATTGTTTTCATCAAGCGCCAGTGCTTGGGCATATTCATTCTGAGCTTCGGTTAATTTTCCTTGATTTACCAGGACATCACCTTTGATGTTGTGCACCTGCGCTTTAAATGCCTCAGATGTTACTTTGCTCAATGTCGTTAATGCCGCATCATACTGTTCCTGAGCATTTTGTACGCGTGCTAACCTCACTAAGGCAATGTCTTTAATTTCCTGGGCATCCACGTTTTCCGCAGCCCATTGCAATTGCTTTGCCGCTTCCGTTAAATCTTCATGCTTGATGGCTTCTTTAGCTAACTGTAAGGCCGCCAATACGGCATAATTGCTGTCTGATTTTTCTTCAATGAAGGATTTTACGGCGTTGACATCGTCTTGCTGTAACTGTTCTATCGCCGTCTCATAGGCGTTGGAATTCGCTTCCTGCGTCAGCAGGACTTGCTCGTTATAATACCGCCAGCCCCACAGACCACCGAGACCTAAAGCCGCCCCGACGAGAATGGCGATACCGTTCTCTTTCCAAAACTTCTTAATTGCTTCTACTTGTTGTTCTTCTGTACTGAATTGATCCATCAGTGTCCTCTAACCCTGTTTTGTCTGTTATACAGACTAATTTGAAAATTCTTTTGCTAGTACCTGCACCAGTTCTGAGTCAGCAACGGTTTGCTGTTCGCCAGTAGCCAGCCACTTAATATTGACTGTCTTATCAGCTACTTCCTGCTCACCAATGATGATGGTCAGCCTGGCATTGCCTTTGTCGGCACGTTTCATCTGTTTCTTAAAATTGCCACCACCACAGTTGGCAACAAATCCCACTTCAGGGAGTGCATCGCGCAATTGCTCAGCTAACCGGGTTGCAGCCAATTCTGCCTGCTCACCTAAAGCGGCGATGTATACATCAGTGCTTTTGCGTAATTGCTCTTGCGGCAATAGCTGTTCCAGAATCAATGCCAATCGCTCTAATCCCATCGCAAACCCGACTGCTGGACAAGCTTTTCCGCCAAGTTGTTCAACCAGACCATCGTAGCGACCACCAGCACAAACCGTACCTTGCGCACCAAGTGAATCAGTAACCCACTCGAACACAGTACGATTGTAATAATCCAGCCCGCGCACCAGCCTGCTATTGACTCGGTATTGGATGCCCAAAACATCTAAACGTTCACACAAGGTGGAAAAATGTTGTTTCGACGCATCATCCAGATGGTCATGCAAATCCGGGGCATCCTGCAACAAGGCCTGAACATCCGCATTTTTGCTATCCAGAATGCGCAGTGGATTGCTCTCCAGCCTGCGTACACTGTCTTCATCCAACCTTTCTTTATGGGCAGAAAGATAACTAACTAACTCCTGCTTATAGGCTGCACGGGCTTCATTTGACCCTAACGAATTGATTTCCAGTGTGATTTGTTCGCTCAGACCAAATGCTTTCCACAATCGAGCCGACAACGCGATGACTTCTGCATCCATATCAGCCGAATCGTAACCGTAAGCTTCTACACCAAATTGATGAAACTGACGATAACGTCCTTTTTGCGGACGCTCATGACGAAACATTGGTCCCATATACCATAAGCGCTGCTGCTGATTGTATAGCAGCCCATGCTGATTGCCGGCACGAACACAACTGGCCGTACCTTCAGGACGCAAGGTCAGACTGTCACCATTGCGATCCTCAAAGGTATACATTTCTTTTTCGACGATGTCGGTGACTTCACCAATAGAGCGTTTAAACAACTCCGTGGATTCTACAATGGGCGTGCGAATTTCTTCGTATCCATAACTGGCAACCGTCTGCCGCAGACGGGCTTCCATCCATTGCCACAATCCTGACTGTTCCGGTAAACAGTCATTCATTCCTCGAATCGCTTGTATCGTCTTACTCACACTCACCTGCTTCGTAAATTAGGGCTTATATTAAAAAGCCCGGAATTATAGGATTTTTCCGGGCCAACAACAATCTTTTGCATGGTTGATTGGACGTTAAGAACTGTTTCTCTGCTATTTTCGCCGTATTTGGTTAAAGAAACTCTAGACAGATTTAGTTTCAATGCGATTTTTACTGTCGAGTCGTGCCGCTTTGGCGCGTATTTTTCGCTCCAACTGCGCTACCAAATCATCGTTTGCCAAACGCTCTTTCTGTCTCTTGCCATCTTCATAAAAGCCGCTCATATTGCGTGCGCCCGTTAAGCCTAAATCCGACACTTCAGCCTCACCAGGGCCATTCACCACGCAGCCAATGAGAGATACATCCATCGGCGTCAAAATATCTTCCAGGCGCTCTTCCAAAGCATTCACTGTGCCGATCACATCAAATTCCTGTCGTGAGCAGGTCGGACAGGCAATGAAGTTGATTCCCCGAGCTCGAATACGCAGGGACTTTAAAATATCAAAGCCAACTTTAATTTCTTCAACAGGATCTGCCGCCAGTGAGATACGAATCGTATCACCAATTCCTTCTGCCAGAAGCATACCAAGCCCAACAGAGCTTTTTACTGCCCCTGCTCGGAAACCACCGGCTTCTGTGATACCCAGATGCAGCGGCTGTTTAATTTGTTGCGCCAGCTGTCGGTAGGCGCCTACGGCCAGAAACACATCGGACGCTTTAACGCTGACTTTAAATTGGTCAAAATTCAGTTGGTCAAGAATGTCTACATGGCGCATTGCCGACTCAACCAGTGCTTGGGGAGTAGGTTCGCCGTATTTTTCCTGAATATCTTTTTCTAATGATCCTGCATTAACACCAATACGAATTGGAATGTTTTTATCTTTGGCACAATCCACTACGGCTCTAACGCGATCCATTTTGCCAATATTGCCGGGATTGATACGTAGACAATCGGCCCCGTATTCAGCTACTTTTAACGCAATACGGTAGTCAAAATGGATATCGGTAATCAGCGGAACAGGTGAGCGCTTTTTGATTTCTTTAAATGCTTCTGCGGCATCCATTGTCGGCACAGACACACGGACAAGTTCACCGCCAACGGCGACAATTCGCTCAATCTGTGCAACGGTTGCCTCGACGTCTGTCGTTTCGGTATTCGTCATCGATTGCACTGCAATTGGTGCACCATTACCAATGGGCACATCACCTACATAAATGCGGGTAGATTCCCGGCGTTTAATGGGAGATGGCTGGTTCATGGTTAATCCTCCCCTCCAATGATAAATCTTGCCGTGCGTCCGGCTGGATAAACACTCATATCATGGGGTTCACCATCAACAGTGATTGCCACGACTTGAGGCGCCCCCAATACAACTTCAAATGGTGGAACTCCGGAGACCGGCATTACATAACCACTTTCTTTGACACCATAAGCCACTACTTCGCCGGTAGCGTCGGTCAGGTTCATCCAGCAATCTCCGCTAAAATGAAATACCAGTTCCGTCATTTGTGGTTCAACCGAAGCAAAATCATCGGTAACTTGTGCCGACGCTTCAGCGGTATCTGCAATGGCGGCGGGGCTGGTAAAGTCACTTTGCTGACCATTATTTTGCAGATCGTCATTTTGCAGGGCGTCTTCTTGCAGGACGTCATTTTGCAGATTGGTACTTTGCAGATCAGTATTCTGTGCGCTGCTCTGTTGTGCAGTTGTCTCTATATTCTGTTCTTCTGACGCAGCGCTGTTATGTTGCGATAGCTCCGAGTCACGATTTGATAAGGGGTCACTGCTTGGCAATGTGTCGCTACCCTGCGATGTTTCTTCATGTAATGATTCGACTTGTGCAAAGGCGTCGGCTACGTCTCTCGATGCTTCATTCAGAGGATCAGATGTCGGTGGAGGTGTTTCCGCAGTTTCTGCCGAAGCAGCATTGATTGCTTCGGGTTCCGTCAGACTTGGAGTTGACAACGCAGGTGAGCCCGCGGCAACCGCTTGCCCAGTTTCGTTAACACTGGTGATTTCATTTTGTTGAACTTGTATCGGCTCGGCAACGGTATTGTTAGTAGAAGAGTCCTTAATGTAGTCTTGGGTGGGCGATGCTGATTCGCTACTTTGCTGAACCCACCATACAATGACCAAGCCTATGACAACGGCAATAATGACATAAGTCACCATCATCAATCGGGCATCACTCGCTTGTTTTGCCACTTTTTGCGAAAAGCTACGCAGTTTAGTTGGCTGCTTTTCCAGATTGGTATGATTGTCAAATAACGCCAGTACGTCTTCCGGAGGCAAGCCAAGGTGTTTTGCGTAAAGACGAATATAGCCTTTGGTGAAGGTAACCGACAACGCTGGATCGTATTGCTCTGCCTCAATGTCTTCCAGTAGTGCTGGCTTCAGGTGCAGCTTTCCCGCAATATCAGCAACGTCCAATCCTAAAGATTGGCGTTTTTCCCGCAACGTTTCGCCAAGGCCCTTGACCTCTTCCTGGCTCTCTTCCAACTTTTCTGCTGCATCATTCATAAATGCTTACTACACACCCGTACTATTGATTTGGATTAGAAACAAAAATGCTTTGGCCCACCGAAAGGTTCGACACATCGTCGATATTATTCCAGTCAATCAGCCATTGCATGCGCACTTTATATTTCAGTGCAATTCTATACAAGTTCTCACCTTTTTGAATCACATGAGTCATTGGTTTTGTGCCCGCTTGCGACCTTGAGTCCAGGCTCTGAGCAATTCCGGACTGCGGCATTTTCAAAATTTGAGTGCGCTTTAAGTTGGCTCGTTCCGGATACAGTTTATTAAACATATCCTGATAACCTTGCGCGACATCTGAATTGCCTAGCCCCTGCTCGATTTCAATTGCCAGCGCCAATGAATCGGCATTGACTGGCACGACTTTTTCGTATTGTCGAAAGGCAACTTTCGCTTCTTGCCAACGCCCCTGGGCAATCAACAGCTCTATCATCATGTACCAGCTTTTTGCCCTACCCGGCTGATGTTTCAAGGCTGTACTCAGATACTCAATAGCTTTATTAATTTTGGCCTGACTATGGCTGCAAATCGCCAGATTTTCATAGGATTCCGCAGCATTGGCATAGTTGCGGCTGTTTATTGCTTTTAATAAATACTCTTCTGAACGCTGGTAATCCCCTTTTTGACAAAGAAAAGCACCATATGTATTGAGTAAATCGGGATTACTCTTATCCAAAGCGATGGCCTGAGAGTAGAATTGGTCCGCTAAATCAAATTCAGAAACAGACTGGTAATAATACCCCATCGCAAAATGCGCATCGCTCAGTCTGGGAGCAAAGCTAAGGGCCTTATCCAGATTTGTTTTAGCTTGCGTATAGTTGCCGTTTTTAAGATATGTCAATCCTAGCGAAACTCGGGTTTTGGCAGCCTCTACCGGGTCAAATGATCCATCGTAGCCATTGCCACGTTGTGACTGGCTGGCACAACCACTCAGTAGCAGCAAAATTAAAAATGTTAGCGCTCGGTACACAGTATTCTCAATTGTATTATGTTTCAGGACGAAATAACGATTCCGCAAGAAAGTCTCTGTCTCTATTGGGCGTTCACTTTAACTGCTATTGGTGCACCCTTCATCTGTTTTTTTAACATCCGTTTGGTGCGATCTACCACATCACCTACCAATTGCCCACAGGCGGCGTCGATATCATCACCACGCGTTTTGCGCACGACCACATTGTAACCATGTCCCATCAATACTTTAGAAAAACGATCAATACGAGAATTGCTGGACCGAGTATAGGGTGATCCGGGATAAGGATTAAAGGGAATCAGGTTAATTTTACAGGGTGTCGATTTCAGCAATTTGGCCAACTCTTCAGCCTGTTCCATGCTGTCGTTAATACCGCTGAGCATGACGTATTCAACGGTCACTTTGCCCTGATTGGCGTTGGATTTTTTCATGTAGCGACTTACCCCCGCGAGAAATTCCGCGATTGGGTACTTTTTGTTGACCGGTACAATCTCATCCCGAAGCGTATCATTTGGTGCGTGCAAAGATATTGCCAAGGCAACATCGATTTCATCACCCAGTTTATCCAAGGCAGGCACTACTCCAGAGGTGCTCAAGGTCACACGTCGTTTGGACAAACCAAAACCTAAGTCATCCATCATCAGATCCATGGCTGGCACGACATTCTTCAGGTTTAATAACGGCTCACCCATACCCATCATGACCACATTGGTGATGGGCCGTTTTGCAGAGTTTTTATTTAAACCGATGAACCTGGCAACTTGCCATACCTGACCAATAATCTCAGATACGGTCAAATTTCGGTTAAAGCCCTGTTGCGCCGTTGAACAAAAGGTACATTCCAGCGCACAGCCCACTTGTGAAGACACACACAACGTGGCGCGGTCAGTTTCAGGAATCCAGACTGATTCGACTTCCTGGCCTCCCGCGATAGTCAGGGCAAATTTGATGGTGCCATCTGACGCTTCCTGAAACAGCTTTATTTCCGGAGCAGCTATCTCACATTGTTCCGCTAATTTAGCACGCAAACCTTTGTTGAAATTTGTCATTTCAGCAAAATCATCGACACCTTCCTTATAAATCCATTTCATCAGCTGATCGGCACGAAACGGCTTTTCACCTATTTCAGCAAACAGATTGCGCAATCCTTTTCGATCATAGTCGAGCAAATTAACTTTGGATTTTTGGACAGTTTCCGACATGTATTAGCCTCACAACAAACTTATGGCATTGTACAATTTTACAGCAGGTTTTACTAACCTGCGGATAATAAAAAGGGAGCTTAATGCTCCCTTTTCGCACTCAAGCTAATCGCTTATCGAGTGCGAGGACATATTTCTTCGTTAGTGAAGAAGTACGCAATTTCTCGTGCGGCTGATTCAGGAGCATCTGAACCGTGCACAGCGTTCTCATCAATAGATACGGCGTAATCTGCGCGCAATGTACCAGCTAATGCTTCGGCTGGATTAGTGGCACCCATGATTTCGCGGTTCTTAAGTACCGCGTTTTCACCTTCCAAAACCTGAACCATAACAGGACCAGACGTCATGAAATCGATCAGCGCAGGAAAGAACGGACGCTCTTTATGTTCAGCGTAAAAGCCTTCTGCCTGCTCTTTGCTCAGGTGCAACATTTTTGATGCAACAATGCGCAAGCCCGCAGATTCAAAACGATTGTAAATAGCACCGATAACATTTTTAGCAACTGCATCGGGTTTGATAATAGAAAAAGTTCGCTCTAGGGCCATTTTTTCCGCTCCAGATAATAGGTTAATTTTAAATCGGCGCGGATTATATGCAATTAAAGGTCATATGCCTATCTTTGTGGCGATCTTTTTAGCAAATTTCCTGTTTACGCCAGTTCCCGCAGCCGCGGTACGGCAAAATACAGGTTATCCAACGCGGTTTCGATATGCGCTTCAGTGGTAAACCGGCCAAAAGAAAAGCGCACTGAACTGTGAGCTAACTCGGGAGACACTCCCATCTCGGTCAATACATATGAAGGTTCAAGGCTCGCCGAAGTACACGCTGACCCCGTCGACACCGCAATATCTTTGAGTGCCATCAGCAGGGATTCCCCTTCCACATCATGAAAACTGACATTGACAATGCCGGGTATGCAATGTGTCTGATGCCCATTAATCACAATGCCACCAAGGTCAGCTATGCCCTCAACAAACAATCTTCGCAACTCCGCAATGCGCTGCTGTTCCTGTTGCATTTCTTCACCAGCAATGGCAAATGCTCTCCCTATACCCACTATCTGATGGGTAGCCAGCGTGCCGGAGCGCATTCCTCGCTCATGCCCACCCCCATTGATTTGTTCGGTAAGCTGCACTTTGGGCCGGCGACGTACATACAAGGCACCGATGCCTTTAGGGCCATAGATTTTACCAGCAGAGAATGACATCAAATGAACAGGCAACTCCTGAACATCGATACTCAGCTTGCCAACACTTTGTGCCGCGTCAACGTGATAATAAATATCTCGCTCAGCACAGATTTTGGCGATTTGAGCTATATCCTGAATGACACCGGTTTCATTATTCACCTGCATCACACTGACCAGTACCGTGTCTTCCCGCATCGCTTGCTGCAGCTGATCTATATCTAATAAACCATCGGATTTCGGCTGTAAGTAAGTAACCTCATGGCCATTTTTTTCCAATGTCGCGCAGGTATCCAGTACCGCTTTGTGCTCCGTGGTCATGGTGATAATATGCCCACCCTTTGGAGCATTGGCTTGTAACAGACCTTTTAAAGCCAGATTATTCGATTCTGTGGCACCAGAGGTAAATACAATTTCTCGGGGATCTGCATTGATTAAATTCGCTACCTGCTCTCTTGCCGCTTCGACCGCTTCTTCTGCCTGCCAGCCAAATTTATGAGAACGAGAAGCGGGGTTACCAAAAACACCGTCCAAGGTTAAATGTTGCATCATATCTTCTGCAACCCGAGGATCGACCGGCGTAGTGGATGCGTAATCTAGGTATATTGGTTGTTTCATGGTGTGACTGAAAATATTTTATGCTAAAAGCGTAATACAGTTAGTTACTGCAAGCGCAGACTAATTTCGATTTTATCTTCCTGACGCAAGGCTTTGCTGCTGTCCTGACGTTCGGCAACGGATTGCACATCGCTTTCAGACATCAACTCACCAAGCGAGATGCCGTTTAAGAAATCTGATATACGGTCACTGAGGTTTTCCCATAAGTTATGAGTTAAACATCGTTGTCCACCCTGACAATCCGCCTGTCCATGACATCGCGTCGCGTCTACCGTTTCATCCACGGCTTTAATGACCTCACCTACCGATATAGCCACCGCGTCTCGACCAAGCGCATAGCCACCACCTGGTCCACGGATACTGGTAACCAGATTTTCACGGCGCAATCTGGAAAATAGCTGCTCCAGATAAGAAAGGGATATCTCCTGACGCTCAGATATGTCAGCTAATGGCACCGGGCCTTTTTGAGAATGTAGCGCCACGTCCAACATGGCAGTCACCGCATAGCGGCCCTTGGAAGTTAATTTCATAGTGATGAACTTATATTTAACTGGCTGGATGGTCACATACCTGAGTAAATCAGTCAAGTATTTAACCCAGTAAACTACTCAAGTATTACGTTCAGAAAGACGTCAAATTTGCGGATCGAAATCCTCGTCTTTAAATTCCGGCAAATCCAATGTGGGCAGAGCTTCATCACAAACATTCCCCCCCATTTTATTCACTTCTTTGCAGATGCCGTCTACCTTGTTATCGATTAAGTGTAAGTGTTCCAATACCTGACCAATCGCATTCGCCACCGGGTCAGGGTTATCCGGCGAGACCGCATAAGCATCAAAACCGTACTTGGCGGCAATATGATCCCGTTTGTTGTCGTTGCTTTTGGCCACTTTAGAAACCACTCGAGCCGGGATACCCAATACCGTTGCCTGCTCCGGCACATCCTTCACCACCACAGAATTGGAACCGATTTTGGCATTCTTGCCGACGGTAATCGGGCCCAGCACTTTGGCACCCGCACCAATAACCACGCCATCACTTAAGGTCGGATGGCGTTTTCCGGCACTCCAGGTTGTTCCCCCCAGCGTGACCCCGTGATAAATCGTGACGTCATTACCAATCTCAGCGGTTTCACCAATCACCACCCCCATACCATGATCGATAAAAAAACGTTTCCCTAAAGTCGCACCTGGATGTATCTCGATACCTGTCCACCAACGAGCAAATGTAGATATCGCTCTGGCCAGCCAAAACCAGTGTTTTTTCCATAATCGATGGGATAGTCGATGCATCCAGATGGCATGTAAACCTGGGTAGTTGGTCAGCACATCGAAGTTATTTCGAGCAGCCGGGTCACGATGAAACACACTTTGGATATCTTCTTTGATGCTGGTGAACATAACAATTTTAACCTTTCATCGATTTATCAATAGAACTCAGCATGCCGCGCAAGATGTTGAGTTCCTGAGATTCTGGTCGTGCTCTGTTGAAAAGCCGTCGCAGTTTGGTCATCACCAGCCCTGGATGCTGCGGGATAATAAACTGAGTTTTCGAAAGTGTTTGCTCCAGATGCTGATAAAAACGCGCTAAGTCATCCGTTAGCGGGTAATCAGCCAGCGAGTCTTCCATCACCTCTTCGGTAGGCAGCTCACCTTCACTCTCAAGGCTTGCCATACGCACTTCATAGCATAACGTCTGTACCGCTGCTGCCAGATTAAGAGAACTATACTCTGGATTGGCGGGAATACTGACATGAAAATGACATAACTGTAATTCTTCGTTGCTCAATCCGTTATTTTCACGACCAAATACCATCGCCACCGGATACTTCGCTGATTCGGCAACTAATTTCCTGCCACATTCCCGGGGATTTAACATCGGCCAGGATAAGGTTCTGGAGCGTGCACTGGTGCCAACTACTAAACCACAACCGCTGATGGCTTCTTCCAGTGTTGCCACCGTTTGTGCATTTGCCAACACGTCACCTGCACCTGCGGCAAGTGCGCTGGCCTGACCATCCGGGGCACTGACGGGATCAACCAGATACAACTCCGATAAACCCATGGTTTTCATGGCGCGCGCAGTCGAACCGATGTTGCCTGTGTGTGAGGTGTTTACCAATACAATTCGAATATTTGCCACGTTTTTGCTTCGCTAATTAGAAGATGTTATTAAAGCGCGCATGTTAGCACTTGTGCTGGGTTATGAACAAATTTGCCATTGTTGAGAAATTGAACGATTTATTTTTGATTTAGTTTCTGTTAAAGTGCGCCGCCCTCGAATGGGGTTCGTCTTTAGTTCTTTTTACAATTGGTGGAATTGGTTATGCATCCGATGTTAAATATCGCGGTTCGTGCTGCACGAACGGCTGGAAATATTATTGCAAGAAACTTTGAATCCAGGGATAACCTGGAAATTGAAGCAAAAGGTTTAAATGACTTTGTGACGAAAGTCGACAAGGATGCAGAACAAGCCATCATCTCCAAGATCCAACAATCTTTTCCTGACCATTCATTTGTAGGTGAAGAAGGCGGCCTGGTAGAGGGCAACCCTGACTATAAATGGATAATCGATCCGCTGGATGGAACCACGAACTTCGTAAAAGGTATTCCACATTTTTGTGTATCTATTGCCTTGCAGTACAAAGGAAAGACAGACCAGGGTGTCGTTTTCGATCCATTGCGCGGTGAATTATTTACAGCCAGCCGAGGTGCTGGTGCACAGTTAAATGGCTTCAGAATTCGCACCGGTCAACGCAAAGAATTGGCAAATACCGTACTGGCAACTGCGTTCCCGTTTAAAGACAAAAACCTGCTCGCCAACACCATGGAATCATTTTCCGGCATTTTTATGCATTGCGGTGATGTCCGTCGTACTGGTTCTGCGGCATTGGATATGGCCTATGTGGCCGCAGGTCGCTTTGATGGCTATTGGGAACGAGGGGTTAAACCCTGGGATATCGCAGCAGGTGAACTGTTAGTGCGTGAATCTGGCGGTTTGGTGACTGACTTTTCCGGCGGGCATGATGTCTTCGCCAAAGGCGAAGTCGCCTGTGGAAATCCGAAAATTGTACAGGCATTGGTTAAACACCTGAAATAACCCAAAAAAATATGGCACGCTGACGATTAATTTAGGATTCCGTGCAGCGTGCTCTTATCACTCGCAGTGCAATCAGCAATAACAGGCCACTCAGTGCGACACTCCCACCGCTACTTGCAGGTTCAGGTGGCACTGGTAATGCAACAGGAGGGTCCGGCTCGGGTTCAGGTTCAGGCTGAGTTTCAGGATCACCCAGCAATACCATCGACTCATCAATGCCACCAAACCCTGAGACATTGTCATTGCTGTCTTCAAAGCCTTGCCAACCACCATTTTGCCATTGCGCTACAGAAACAGGATTGGTATCCAGGGCAAATCCAGCCATATCAACGGTATCAGTAACCAACCATAGATCGGATATGGTCTGCCACTGCGCGCCTGCAGGAAATTGAAAAGTCACCTCGAAGGTATCGGTACGATAACGTCGCACATCAAGTGAATCAGTCAACCACTGACCAGAAGTCGCATCAATAGACCATTGCTGTTGTTCGTTATCCACAATGGCCTGCCAGTGCAGGGTCATACCGTTTTCATCGGATAAGTTGCCAAAGTCTGTCGCCTGCCCTTCTTCGTTTAACGCCCTCATGGGTTTGTTAAAACCAATGCGCAGGCGGTACTCGGTCTCAGCCGCAGGTTCCGCGTTGATCTCTACCGCTAATTCCCTGCTGGCATGACTACTTTGCCACTCAGCCGAGACCAATACATTATCATTGCCATCGATAATCTCCAGCATCTCCAAATAGGGCACATCGGTGACAGCATAAAGGCCGGCAATGGTTGAGCGGGTAATTTCTTCGCGCATTCTGGCCACTTCGCCATTGGGCAAAATGAATCCGTCGTGAGAAACGCCATTTCCACCGTACTGTACTGCGCTGCTTTGGGGTTCAATCTCCAGCGTAAAAGAAGGGATTTCAAAGGTATTTGCAAAGTATTCATCCGTGGCACCGATTCCCCCACCCGCGGAAACTGGACTGACAATATAACGGTTATCGGTGCCAGTGCGCATCGCACTGGATACTAAAGAGGCTTGCACATTACGACTACTGGAATTGGTTTGGGGTGCATAATACAACTGACTAAAGGAATGCATGTCCATATAAAACGCCAAGTGCCCCGTACCCGCCAATGCGGCTCCCTGCTGTAACGCCTGCGTTTCTGGCTCCGAGCCGGGACTGGTACCATGGTAAACCAGCGATGAAGGACTACTGGAACTTCGGGTGCTGGTCGCCCAGTAAGGCGCATTATTGCGATTTAAATCGACGCCCAACTGATTGTCACTGGTGGTAGTGATATCCTCGTCCACACTGTTCAAATTTTTACGGCGCATTCGCCCCTCGCGAGGCGTCGTAGCGCTCAACGTAACGGTTGTCGGATAGCGCTGAGTCTGTAAAAAGCCATCAATATTGAGCACCGGAATCAGCAATAAATTGAGATTATCGAGTAAATACTGCTCCAGATGATTTTGCCCGGCACGCTCCAGTAAATTCTCCATCAGTCCTGTGGCGGCTTCTGGTGATTGCCACTCCCGGGCATGAATGCCACCGTTGATAAGCGCCGACTGCTCAACGCCACCCGAAGCTTTTTCGGTGTCGCTGTCGGACAACCGATAAGCCCATATCTCCCACCCCATAACTGTTTGGCCCACTGAAAGCTGGGTTGCATTGGTATATTGACTGACCAATTGCTGGTGTCTTAAATCAAGCGCATTATAGGTGCGAAAACCATCTACGGGCGTCAGGGAGTCAACCGGGATTGGTACCTCATAGCCAAGTGCGATCTCATTATTTGAGGCCCCGTTTTCAACATACTGGAACTCCTGTGCGGCTGCTCCCAACGTCAATAAAAGGGACAAAAATCCACAATCCCTTATAGATAACCCGCTCATAGTTGCTCCTGCTTCATCAAGTTAGCAATCATGTCAGCCTGACGAGGTGGCAAAGTCCGCTGCAATTGTTTTAAAACCGGCTGTTTATCGCCCCAATCAAATTGCTCTGCGACCATAATAGCCTGCCAAAAATGCGTTGGCTTTTGCATACCTTTTAGGACCCTTTCCTGGGTAACTACTGCGCTGTTGTAATGTGACGCCATAAGTTGATAAGCCAGTGAGCGTAAATAATCTGACTCAGCCGCTAGCCCCAGAAGTTGCATTGCGTCATCTTCATCATAATTCTCAGGTACCTGACGTACATACTGAACAGAAAATTCGTTATCTGCATGACTTAGTATGGCCCCCGCCAGCTCAATGTCAGGCAGGCGCAGCAGTAGCTGATAACCGAGGCGATACAGGGTTTTGTTGGTCACGTCCAAATCATAAAAATAGGTTGCTAGTAACGCCTGTTGTAAGGTGCGAACCTGTTCCAATGACGCCCACTTAATTAACAATTGCTGTACCAAATATGCCTGTTTCTCAAGCAATTCCAGAGTGATAGGCGTTTGGGCAGCAAGGATATTTGCCACTTTTTGTTTGCTTTCATGCCAGCGCAATGTGGCATTTGCTTGTTGCGTCAGATTGATAAGGTGGATAGGCTTTTCAGGATGATCCGACGAACGAGTTGTAACTGTGCCCCCCACTTTACTGGCCTGTTCCAGCCACTGAGTTTGCTCTGTGGTTAACGTCTTCTGCTGATATAACCAATCAATATTTCTGCTGATATCCAATATTTGTTTGGCATCGAGTTCGTCACGCTTTGCAATTCCAACATTGGCTAAATGCCATTGCACGATTTTTACGGCCTGCGATTCTAATTGCTGCCATTGCTCCAGCGTCACTTCCACTGCCTGAACTGAAAAGCAGCTAAGCAGCAACCCTGCGGTTATTCCTTTCATGAGGTTCACCAGTAAAGTGAAATTTATTGTCTAAGACTAATACCATTAATGGCAATTATCTACTCAGTTCGCAAAGTATCAGTAATGCAAATCAGTGCATCCGATTATGCCGGGCAGTATGCCGATTCTGTCGCTAACGCCTTTCATCCATTTGATTGGATTACTGGGAATTTCAGGTGCAGCGGAAACTATCCAGGCCCGGTGCTCACCCCAGGAGGGAGTACAACAGCAGTTTGACTGCACTGTAAATTAACGCCTGTGTGACCGATAATGGCAAGCACCCACTAATTTAATATAACGGAACATTCTACCGGGTTGTCACGTTGATCCTGCCTGAAAAACGAAGGTAAATAATGGACTCATCCTTAACACTCATTTTGTGTACAGCGTACTCAGTAGATGAAAAATAACTACCTGGGGACAATTGATAATCGGAAACACGACCGGAGGTCTCATAGTTCACACCTCCGGAAACAACTATGCCGTGCAATTCTTCTCCAGTGCCTGATAGTCGTCCATTAAACCCAGCAGCCAGTTTAAGCAACACCCCCTGAACTTCATAATCGGCGATTTTTCTCCAGAGGTAAGCAATATTGGCTTTGTCACTACTAACCAGCGCTGACTCCTGCTCATTCAACCAAACGATATTTGAAGCATGAACATTCACTGGATGCTCACCATTATCAAACTGCTCTGTTGATGGTTGTACCAAGTATGGACCTTCATCAATCTCCAGGTAAATTAAGTTTGATTCCCCATTTGCAGCGGTAATGTGGTTTTGCCCTGCAGGTTGCGTCCAGAAAGAACCAGTCGGAAGCCAGTGGCTTTGGGCATTCGGGTGGTCATTGTGCATCAGACCTTCAATTACGATTCCTCGATATGAGATATTATGAATGTGCGCAGGCGAGGAAAACCCTTTTTTGAACCTGACCAGCATGCCAGTTGCCTCGCCAGACGTTCTGTCCCCCCATAAATTGGCTGCGCCGGGGCTTTTTTCACCTCGCAGAGGGTTCAGGTAGCCCCACTTGACATTTTCCGCCAGAAGGATCTGAGGTTTAATTGCCGTTTCTTTTGCCCAAACGTTGGAATTTCCGAGCAATAAAAGCACACACCCTATGGTTTTCAATTTTAATGACATGGTGTACTTCCTACCTATCTTGTTGATAGTAAAAATGGCATCACGATGGTTCTAATCTTGATTCCCAGATCATAAAAGCCAAGGCTTTAAACACTGACGACTATCTTCCCCATTGCTTTGCCACTTTCCAGCCTTGCGTGTGCTTCGCCAACTTGTGACAAAGTAAAATGAGTATCGTCAAGAATAGGTTTAAGGTGTCCGGCCTCGACGATTTTGGTTATCGATTTAAGGATATCTGCATGCGCCTTTCTTTTGTGATTGTGAAGCATTGGAATCAGCATAAATACAACGTGCAGGGACAGGCCTTTAAAGTGAGCTGTGGATAAATCCAGCTCAACCATAGCAACCGTTGAGGAAACATGACCATTTAGAGCCGCAGCTTCGAATGAGTTTTTCATATTCGCACCGCCAACAGAATCGAAAACAAGGTCAAAACCCCTGCCTCCAGTATGTTTTTCCACATAATCCTCTACAGTCTCGGTACGGTAATTGATCGCTGTGGCTCCCAATTGCTCGATTAAACTGAGCTGTGCATCGCCCCCGCCAGTTGAGAACACGTTCGCGCCCGCATGACAGGCCAATTGCAAAGCGATGTGGCCTACACCGCCTGAGCCACCATGAACCAAAACGTGTTGACCGGCCGCGATGCCAGCCCGCTGTAATCCTTCATAAGCGGTAATTCCCACCAACGGTAATGCAGCTGCTTCACGCATGTTTAAGTTAGAGGGTTTTAATGCAATTAAGTCTGCGTCGGCACAGATATATTCGGATAATGCTCCGGGTAAATCAGCCAATCCCCCCGCACAACCGTATACCTCATCACCAGCTTTATAGCCTTCAACACCTTCACCCACTTCTTCAACAATGCCAGCGAAATCCATCCCAAGTAGTGCAGGTGCGGCAGGAGACAGCGGTAATTCCGGCCCCATTTGGCGTATCATTGTGTCGACTGTATTGACACTGGTGGCTTTAATTTTGATTATTACATGGCCAGCCTTGATAGTGGGCTTTGGTATATCTGCCATATCAAAAACTTCCGGGCCGCCAAAACGGCTTACGATCATTGCTTTCATCATTTTTCTCCAACAACGTTTAAATCCATTGTATTTAGCTAGCGCTTTAACCATCATCGGTGTTTCAGCCAGCTACTGCGACTCATACCTGGTCCTAATTTATTCAGTCTCTGAAGCTTAAATATATTGAAAGTAGAAATAAATGACGTATATATGGAATCAGAATTCGTTAATTAAATATAATCAATGGATACAAATGGCGTAAGACTGTTCGTACTAGCGGCTGAATTGCTTAATATCAGTGCAGCAGGCAAGAATTTAGGTCTGGCGCCTTCCGTTGCCAGCGCGAGGTTAGCGAAGTTAGAGTTGCAACTGGGTGCAGACTTGTTTCATCGTTCCACCAGAAAAGTGGCATTATCGGTAGAAGGTGAAGCGTTTCTGCCTTATGCAAGAGAAATAATCGCCCAAGAAGATGCCGCTCTCACTGCATTGGGCAAAAAAAGCGCCAAGGTAAGTGGCACACTCCGGTTTGCGGCTTCCAGCACGTTTGCCCAGCGATTTATTGCTCCAATACTTCCCGAATTTTTAGAAGCCTACCCAGAAATCAATATTGAGTTAAAACTCTCCGACACCCAGTCGGGTATGATTGAAGGCGGCTTTGATCTGGCCCTGAGAAATTACGCAGTGGAGGATAGCAGTTTAATAGGGCGTCGGCTCGCAAATGATACGCGTGTGCTGTGCGCATCACCAGATTACTTAAAGCGATTCGGTGCACCACAACAGCCTCAAGATCTGACGGGTCACCAATTACTTTTATTTTTACATTCAAAACCCAGAAAGCTTGTATCAACATTTAATGAAGGTTCCGAAACATTTCCTCCGGAGGGTGCAAAATCCCGGGTAATTTGTGATGATGGCGCAAGTATGCGCATAGCTGCGAAAGCGGGTGTTGGTATATGTATGAGTTCGGTGTGGAACATACATGCGGAGTTAGAAGCAGGGTCTTTGATCCGCGTATTACCTGATTATAAAATTGATGACAACGCCGCAATTTGGCTTGTCTATCCAAAATCCAATGTCCTGACGGCCAAGGTGAGAGTCTTTATCGATTTTCTGATTGATAAAATTGGCCCACTACCGATTTGGGAGCCAATCCCTTAACAGCTATATGAAGGTTGCCAAAAGCCGATCGTTAGCCTGTTTCCTTTGAGCAACGTTGTTTGAGGGTTGGTGCCTCAATTTCACTTTTATTAAAACCCCTACACCTGGGCTAAATAGAATTTGGTATTCATTTACCCGAGTCGTTGCACTGGCCAGCTAGTTTTAAATAGGACATGGCAAAGTCTGTCCCCATCTGCACAAAGCCTTCGCTTAAGTAATGCCAGGCATCTTTTTCACTATAGGGATAGTTTTCAGTATTACTCATATAACTGGCACAAATATCTTGCTCGACAAATTGTTGTTGCGCCAGGTGAACGCGTTTTATGTAGGGCATAATATCTTCCTCACCCAGCTCTGAGTCCGTTATCTTGCCAATGACCACAGGAATATCATCTTTTCTAAGAGCCGCTCTGATTAATCCCATTATGCGGGTGAGATTAGTAAAATAAGCGTTTGCTGATCCTTCACCATCATGAGCATCAGCCTCTCCCTGCATCCATATAATACCAGCCGGGATTAAGGTATCGATTTCGCCATCTCCATCGATATCAGAGTCTGAAAATGCGTTTTCAATTGTTTTCAGCGCGAAGTCATATTGGTTCTGCCCCTCGCCTTCACGAAAGTCAGGCGACCAATTACTATATCCTGTGTTTAAATGCAGCCCAGTTCCTCCGACAGCGTATTTTATTAACGCGATTTTTTTATCAGGCAACTGTTTTGCTAGTGTCGCCGCAAAGCTAATCTCTGAACCAAAGCGGTTTGAATAGAGGTTGTTTTTTCCATCTGAGCTAAATCCGGTACCGTGACCCGGCTTTAACTTTGACCACTTGCCCAACCCACCGTTAGGTTGATTGTCAAAAACGCCGTTACCATGGAAAATCATGACATTTTGTTCATGTTGAAATTCTTCAGGTAACTCAGACACATAGCCGTAACCGTCCATATTAGATTGGCCACCCAGAAAGAATGTTAAGTACTCTGCTGCAAAGCCAATTTTCGTGAACAAAAGCAGCAGTAATCCAGTTAATAGTTTTCTATTCATGACATGTTTTTCACATTGTGGGCAGTTTAGCTATAGCCATTCTCAATTGGCGGAATGGAGATTGCAATATACAAAACATAATAGGTGCAATTATATGAGAAAGTAAGGGCAGATGAATTGAATACGTTTGTAATCCTGGTACTTCACTCAGCTGTTCAATACCTTTTGTGTTTGTTTAACCCAATAAAAAACCGGCTTATTGATTAAATCAATGAGCCGGTTTATCAAACCATCGGTTGGTTACAGCATGCCGTTTGGATCCAAATCGGCACCTTCTTTTTCCACTTCTGTCGGCATCAGATCTTCTTTACTTATGCCTAACATCAGTGCTACCAGACTGGCCACATAGACGGAAGAGTATGTTCCGATCACAACACCAAACAACAGGGCAGTAGCGAATCCATGAATGAGTGCTCCACCAACATAAAACAGCGCCAGCAATACCAGAATCGTTGTCAATGACGTGATAATGGTACGGTTAAGTGTCTGAGTCAGAGAGGTATTGATGATATCGACTGGTTCACCTTTGCGGATCTTACGAAAGTTTTCGCGGATACGATCCGATACCACGATGGTGTCGTTCAGTGAATAACCGATAACTGCCAGCACTGCTGCCAGAACAGTCAAGTCAAATTCCAGTTGCAGGAATGAAAACAGACCAATGGTGATAATAACATCATGTGCCAGAGCAACAACCGACCCTAAGGCAAACCGCCATTCAAATCGCATTGCAACATAGACTAAGATACACAGCAACGCGACCAACATTGCCAGTCCACCCTGCTCGGTGAGTTCTTCCCCCACACTGGGTCCAACAAACTCGATACGACGCATTTCTGCATCGCTGTTGTCCTCGCGCAGAGCACCCATGATTTGATCACCAAGCTCTGTGGCTTTAACCCCTTCTCGTGGCGCAATGCGAATCAGCGCTTCAGAACTGCTGCCAAAATGCTGAATGACTGCATCAGGGAATCCGGCTTCCTGCATTTGCTGGCGCATTTTGTCCAGATCCGCTTCACCTTCATAACCCACTTCGATTAACGTACCGCCGGTAAAATCCAGCCCCCAATTCAGTGAATTAACAGCAACAGAAGTTAACGACGCGGCGACCATTAGCAATGACAGGATCATTGCTGGCACCTTTAGCTTCATAAAGTTGACGGTGTCGTTTAATTTTAATAACTGCATAGCGACACTCCTTAAATGGGTAACTTGCTGAGGCGCTTACCACCCCAGACACTGTTTACTATTGCGCGAGTTAGAATAATCGCAGTAAACATGGAAGTGAGAATACCGATCATCAGCGTCACCGAGAATCCTTTGATAGGCCCGGTTCCAACAGCGAACAAGATCAGAGCCGCAATCAAGGTTGTGATATTGGCATCTAAAATCGTCGAAAATGCACTGTCGTAACCCCAGTGAATCGCCTGCTGAGGGCTGCGTCCGTCTCTAAGTTCTTCCCGTATCCGCTCAAATATCAGTACGTTCGCATCTACGGCCATACCCACGGTCAATACGATGCCGGCCATGCCCGGTAAGGTTAATGTGGCCCCTGGAATTAACGACATAACGCCAACAATCAAGATCAGGTTGGTTGCCAGAGCAACATTTGCCACAATCCCAAACCCTTTGTAATAGAGCAGCATGAAAGCTAAAACTAAACAGAATCCCCAGACAATAGCCTGCACCCCCTGATCAATGTTTTGCTGCCCCAGACTAGGGCCAACGGTGCGTTCTTCAACAATCTGAATCGGTGCAATCAATGCACCAGCGCGTAACAACAAAGCCAGATTGCGCGCTTCTGCAGGTGTATCAAGACCCGTGATACGAAAACTACTGCCCAAACGTGCCTGAATTGTCGCAACACTGATAATGCGTTCGCGCTTTTCAAACTTCAGCTTGCCATCCGGTCCGCGTTCCTGCGTGGGCTTATACTCAATAAACACAGTGGCCATGGGTTTACCAATGTTGTCTTTGGTGCCTCTGGACATTTTACTGCCACCTTCTGAGTCCAGCCCAATACTCACCTGAGGGCGACCATATTCATCCACGCCCGAATTCGCATCGATGATGTGGTTACCGGTTAGCATGATGCGCTTTTTCAACAAGTTAGGAATGCCATTTTCATCTTCCAGCAATTGCGAACCTGCAGGAACTCGGCCATCAAGAGCGTCACGGATATCATGCTCGGTATCAACCATGCGCAGTTCAATAGTCGCGGTAGCGTTCAGTATCTGTTTTGCTCTGGCGGTGTCTTGAATACCCGGCAATTGCACAACGATCCGATCCGGACCCTGGCGCTGAATGACGGGTTCAGCAACACCCAACTGATTAACCCGATTACGCATAATGGTGATGTTTTGCTTAATTGCATAATCACGCGTCTCTAACAGTTGCTGCTCGGACATGCTGGCAGTCAGCGTCAGATTATCCGTTTCTTCAAAATCCCAGGTTGGGTTGCTGCGACGTAAGAAGAACTTTGCCTGATCCAGTTTGTCCTGATCGCGAAACAGGATATCAACGGTATCACCCGATATTCTGACCGTGCGATAGCGAATGTCCTCTTCTCTTAAACTGGTACGGAAGTCGTTAACCGTATCATCCAGTTTTTTAGTGATCGCGGATTCCATGTCCACTTCCATTAGAAAGTGCACACCACCACGTAAATCCAGCCCGAGCTTCATTGGCGAGCCCCCCAGACCTTTTAACCAATCTGGCGTTGCAGGCGCTAAGTTGATCGCCGCTATATAATCGTCTGATAGTTCTCTGTCTAGCAAGGCTTGAGCGCGCAACTGCGCGTCATTGCTGGTAAGTCGAACCAGAATCTGATCGTCTTCAAGCGACACACTTTTCGGCGGTAAATCGTTATCAGCAAGTATCTGTTGCACTTGCTCCAATAATTGCGTGTCAACTGGGGCCGTGCGTTCTGCTGAAATCTGTACAGCGGGGTCTTCACCATACAGGTTGGGTGAAGCATATAAAGCGAACACTGCGACAACAGCAAACACCAACACCAGCTTCCACATCGGTGTTTTGTTAAGTACTGCAGTTCTATTATTCATGATGATTCCCTGAACGGTGGCCTTATTTCAAGACCACCAGCTCCAGTTAGATACTTTTCATGGTGCCTTTAGGCAGGACAGCTGAAACAGCGGATTTTTGTACCACGATGTTGACGTTGTCATTCAGCGCAATTTCGATGAAGTCTTTTTCATCAGAAACCTTGGTGATTTTACCAACCATGCCACCCTGGGTCAGGATTTCATCACCCTTACCTAATGAGCCAATCAGGTTTTTATGCTCTTTGACACGTTTGGCTTGCGGACGATACAGCATGAAGTAGAAAATCAAACCAAAAATACCCAGCATGATCAGCATTTCAAAGCCGCCGCCCTGTTGTCCGGCAGGCGCTGCCTGGGCATACGCATCGGAAATAAATAAACTCATAGTTTCCCCTTAATTGTAATTTTTTAACTTGTCGTTATTTGAGTTCTGGAACCGGTAACCCCATTTTTTCGTAGAAGTCACCAACAAATTCGTTCAATTGATTATTCTCAATTGCGTCTCTTAGCCCTTGCATCACGCGTTGGTAGTAGCGCAGATTATGGACTGTATTCAATCGCGCCCCCAGCATCTCGTTACACTTATCAAGATGATGTAAATATGAGCGGGAATAGTTTTTACAAGTCTCGCAGTCACAACTTTCGTCCAGCGGTCTGGTATCCGTTTTATGTTTCGCATTGCGGATCTTGATAACACCTTCCGGTACAAAAAGATGGCCATTACGCGCATTTCGGGTAGGCATCACACAATCGAACATGTCAACGCCACGACGCACGGCTTCCACAATATCTTCGGGTTTTCCTACCCCCATTAAATAACGCGGTTTTTCCTCAGGGATTTGGCAGGCCACGTGATCCAGAATGCGAACCATGTCTTCTTTTGGTTCGCCGACAGACAATCCACCGATGGCATAGCCATCAAAGCCGATATCGGTTAATCCTTTTAAAGAAACTTCCCTTAAGTCCTCATACATCCCACCCTGAATGATACCAAACAGTGCTGCATCATTCCCTTGATGTGCATCTTTACTGCGTTGCGCCCAGCGCAGTGACATCTCCATAGAAGTGCGTGCTTCCTGGCGGGTAGCCGGGTATGGTGTGCACTCGTCAAAGATCATGACAATATCTGCACCCAGATCTCGTTGCACATGCATTGACTTTTCGGGAGTGAGTAAGATCTTTTCACCATTGATGGGTGAACGGAACGTCACGCCCTCTTCGGTAATTTTGCGTAATTGTCCAAGACTAAACACCTGAAAGCCGCCAGAATCGGTGAGAATGGGCTTTTCCCAATGCATAAAATCATGCAAATCACCGTGCAACTTCATGATTTCTGTGCCGGGGCGCAGCATCAGGTGGAAGGTATTGCCTAAACAGATATGAGCTCCGGATGCTTCCAGCTCTTCGGGAGTCACCCCTTTAACGGTGCCATAGGTACCTACAGGCATAAAAGCCGGAGTTTCGACAACACCCCGGGCAAATTTAAGCTGCCCGCGTCGTGCTTTACCATCGGTATTTTGAACTGAAAATTGCATAACTCGCTTACTTGTCCATGGCTCTACTCAATAAGTTGAGCTAGCCCGTTCTTGAAAAGCGCGGATTATAAACGAAATAGCCTGCACTTTAAAAACAAATTCGGGGCTTGTGTAGGCCACTAGGCTTTTTCGATGAACATTGCATCGCCATAACTAAAAAATCGATACTTTTGTTCTACTGCCATCTTGTAAGCATTCAAAATGTTTTCTTTACCTGCAAAAGCACTCACTAACATGATCAGTGTGGACTCTGGCAAATGAAAATTAGTCACCATGGCATCGACAACTTTGAATTGAAAACCGGGATAAATGAAAATATCAGTTTCGTCGGCCAGCGGTTGCACAATATCAGCTTCGTCACAGTTTAATGCCGCCGACTCAAGGGTTCTTACTGTGGTTGTGCCCACCGCGATGACCCGCCCTCCGGCTTGTTTTGTCTGTCGTATAGCCGCCACAACAGATGGCTCCAGTTGGGCGTATTCCGAATGCATTTTATGGGTTTCGACATCATCGACACGCACCGGAAGAAAAGTCCCGGCTCCAACGTGCAAGGTCACGTATTCAATATTAACTCCACGAACCTGTAACTTTTCAATAAAGGCTTCATCAAAATGCAATCCCGCAGTGGGTGCAGCCACGGCGCCCGGTGTTTCGCCATATACGGTCTGATAACGGTCCCTGTCACTTACCTGATCTTCTCTGGCGATATAGGGTGGTAGCGGAATATGACCATGCTTATCCAACGCATTCAACACGCTGTCTTGCCCTAAAAGCTTCAGTTTAAATAAGTCATCCTGACGTTCTACCATCTCCGCTTCCACTGCGTCTTCCAACAACAGCAGATTGCCTGGTTTAGGTGATTTATTCGCTCGAATATGTGCTAAAACATGATGTTCGTCTAAGACCCGCTCAACCAGCACTTCGACTTTGCCCCCGGTGCTTTTATGGCCATGTAAGCGAGCCGGGATCACCTTGGTATTATTAAACACCATGAGATCGCCTGGCTTTACCAGATCTAATAAATCTGTGAAATGGCGATGTTCAACTCCGCCGGTTGGACCATGCAAATGCAGTAAACGGCTGCCAGTGCGCTGTTCAGCGGGAAAATTGGCTATAAGTTCTGGTGGCAGGTCAAAGTGAAAATCTGATAATTTCATAACATCCTCTGGTTCGGCCGGGGATTTTACCTGTTCCGCCCGATAAACAAAAGCCTGTCAGCTTTTTAGACTCACTGTCTTGCGCCTGACAGACACCAAGTCATTTTACCGTCATATTTTCATCCTACACTCCTGCTCAAGGGCGCAAGAGAGTGGCATCTTCCTGTTTCCGCTGAATCAGACAATTGTGGAGTAGTTATGTTTTCTGGTAAGTATCTTAATCTTCGTTCTAAAATCCTGAGCCTGCTGGCACTGGGCGTTCTCCTGGTCGGTCTGATTTCCATTATTAGTTCAGTGCTGCTTTCGTCAAAAATAGACCAGTACAGCGACCTTATCGCTGCCGAAGTCAGCGCCAACACAATGGCCGATCGTATCAATCTTAACTTCAAGCGGCAGGTACAGGAGTGGAAAAACGTGTTGCTGCGCGGCCACAAAAACGACGATCGTGAAAAATATTGGCAACGCTTTATGGATCGCCATGAAGAAGTCCAACGTGATGTCTCCACCTTTTTATCCTTGAATATTGATGCCTCACTATTGGCTGAGATGCGTCAGTTTAAGGCAATTCATAGTGACTTAAAGCCTCAATATGAAAACGGTTACCAGGTATTCCTGAGTAGTCAGTTTGATCATATGCAGGGTGATTCTTCGGTGAGAGGGATTGACCGTCAACCCACCAAATTACTGGAAGGGCTATCTGATAAATTGCATGACCTTGGTGTCAATAAAAGCACTGCAATGCGTGAACATGCGGGTACGACCATTTTCTGGAGCACTACGGCCGTCATTCTGACCATCGTATTAAGTATTGCCGTTTCTTTCTGGTTTATGAATAACAAAGTAGTTCGCCCCTTGACTGCCCTGATAGCGCATTTACGCCGGGTCAGTAAAGGTGATTTCCACAGTGAACTGCGTTTTTATCGCAGCGATGAAATCGGCCAGATGTCCAAAGCTATCGAAGAACTGCGCCAAAATCTGGTAAATGTCTGTACTGAGATGTCATCCGCTCAGGGAGAGTTGGATCGCGTTTCCCATAGTTTGCTGAGCAGCGCAGAAGCGTTGAATTCCGGCGCAAAGGATCAGGAACAAGGAACGGAGACAGTGACATCGGCAATGACAAGTATGGCTGACATGGCCCAACGTATCACGGAGAGCGCGCAGCAGGCATCCATAGTCGCGGATAAAGCGGAAAATTATGCAGGAACCAGTATCCGCGTTATGCAGGAAACCATCGATACCATCACCAGTTCCTCTACTCAGATAAACGACACCGCTTCTGTCATCACCAAACTGGATGAAGATGCGAAAAACGTGGGTACTGTGCTGGATGTTATCAAAAGTATTGCCGAACAGACCAACCTGCTGGCATTAAACGCTGCGATAGAAGCTGCCCGTGCGGGTGAGCAAGGCCGTGGATTCGCTGTCGTTGCCGATGAGGTGCGCACGCTAGCGGCTCGGACGCAGCAATCTACTGAAGAAATTCAGGATATCATCGCCAACGTACAGACCGGCGCTCAGAATGCAGTTGAGGCCATTCGCCTTGGCGAAGAAAACTCTAAAGTCAGCGTTGAAAAAGTGCTTCAGGCAGACACCAATTTGAAGTCAGTGACGGGTTCAATTCAGGAAATCAGCCAATTGAATGGCGAAATTGCCGATGCTATAGGTAATCAGTCTCGCCTGGCAAAAGACATAGAAGACAATATGAAAGATTTGGCGACAATTGCCCGTGACAACGGTGTACATGCGGACTCCTGTCAGGATGACAACCGCACATTGTCCGATGTTAAAAGCAAAATGTCATACCTGATTGCGAAACTAATGGGTAAGGGCTGAGGTTGCTGTCTGAGCAACATCAACGAAAGAATAGCAATCGCAAAGCGTCGTTGTACTGCATAAACATCAAACTCGTTGTCTTGGTTAGCCTTACATCCTGCATCGCTATAGGAAAGTTTTATGGCGCAATGTTCACGATAGCAAACAGGCGTTACTCTCCTGCTATTAAGTTACTCTTCGGATATATTATTGACCAAATCATTTATCTGCTCACTATCAATGCGCCGTATATTCAAAACAAACACAATTTGTAACAGAAGATCCGCCCCCAGAATGCCTTTGTTAATTTTGTTGCGTAAATTGTCAGCACTCTGCACTATACCAATGGCCGCCAATTTGTCGCTTAAGTCCTGATATTTCACGGCTTTCAAGGACATTTCGGATTTTACAATGCGTGCAACCACTTCTCGCCACTCGGTTTGATTCAGCCTCAAATTTAACTCCTTTTGTGACTTATATTTTACAAAAAGTGATTATTTTACACTTTTAGAATTTTTATTACTTGACGCTATTATTTACCTCAGTCTATGCTAAATTGCAACAGACCCAAACAACTTCCACAAGAAACAGGAGAAAAATTTATGGCTTGGGATCTTGAGCAGTTAGAAGCCCTTATCAGTAAGGAGAATGATTGGGTGGTCACACGAGAGAGTGACTGCTTGTTGATTGCAAACGCCGATGGCATCGACGCCTGGCTAGCCATTAGTGGAGAGCAGATACTGGTAGAGTCTTTGTTATTTGCCGCTTCTGATGTTGCTGATAAAGCGGCATTGAATGAAGTCATATTGAAGACTCACATGATGTTTCCACTGACGACAGTGGGTTTGTCTGAAATTTCTGGTGAAGTCTATTACACCGCATTCGGTTCACTTAGTGCACAGTCGAAAGAAAGCAGCGTACTGATTGAAGTCGAAACCTTGTTCGAGAATGTGGAAGGTTTCATTGATGCTTATCAAGAATATTTGAAGTAGTTGAGGAGACAAACTATGTCAGTTTGGAGAAAGTTAGTTACCGCTGTAAAAGGTGGCGTTACCGAAGCAGCCGAATCTGTGGCTGATAATCAGGCAGTGCGAATTTTGGAGCAGGAAATTAGAGAAGCGAAAGAAGAGTTGCGTAAATCCGACCATGCCCGCACCCAAATTTTGGCCAAGTGCAAACTTGCTCAGCAAAAAGTGGACAGTTTACAGAAATCCATCAGTGAATATGAAGAGCATGCCCGCAAGGCAATCGATTCAGATAAACAACTTGCTCTGGATTGTGCCCAACGTGTTGCCGAGTTAAACGCGCAGCTGGAAACCGAGATGACGTATTTGCAGCAATTCCAAAACTCAGAAAAACAATTGGCGAGAAATATCAGTCAGGCGAAAGGCAACTTGCGTCGCCTGGAACAGCAGGTTGATATGGTAAAAGCCACGGAATCTGTGCAAAAAGCACAAGTCGCCGTATCTTCACGTCACATGGGCGCCAACAGTAAAATGAAGACGGCGACAGAGTCATTGTCACGCATTCAGGAAAAACAAAAAATGCGCGCCGCCGAATTGGAGGCTGCTGAAGAGCTGGCCGCTGGTGAAGACAGTGATGATCTGGAAAAGCGTTTAAAGGATGCGGGAGTAAAGGGCGGAAAAAGCTCTGCGGAAGATGAACTTGCCAGAATTTTAGGCAAGTAACCCGTATAATCATAAAACTCAACGATTTCTGGCCCAACTTCGGGCCAGAAAGGCGACGTAAGTTGCCTTGATAACAAGAAGAAAAGAATCTGATTTTGATTTTTCAACGATTTCGCAAGCTTTTGCTTCGACACTTCTCCCAAATGCGCTGGTACACCATTTTACTGATCATGGTGTTATACGGGATAAGCAGTTGGTGGTTTTTATCACTTGCCAATGAGAGTGCGTTACTTGCACCAACAGACTTTATCTACTGGTTGGTAGTGACAGGGTCAACGGTGGGTTATGGCGATTTATCACCCACGACAGAGGCCGGCAAATACATTGTGGCGCTATATATCATTCCGGTAGGATTGAGTATTTTCGCTTTTGTATTGGGTCGTTCAGCAGCATGGGTATCGGAACAATGGCATAAAAGGGCACGAGGCATGAAACAATTGCACGTAGATAATCATATATTAGTCATCGGCTGGAACGCCGAGCGTACCTTGCAATTATTGCGATTATTATTGCGCGAACAGGCTGCATTGGAAGAGTCGCAGCCCATCGTACTGTGCGTCAAGGTTGATGTAGAGAATCCGCTACCGGGCAAGATAGAATTTGTCAAAGTGAACTCATTTAACAAAGACGAGGACATGGATAAAGCCTGCATCACCTCAGCCGCGGTGGTGGTGGTTGATAACCCGCAAGATGACCTGACTATGACAACCAGTTTATACGTCAGTCAACGCAACCCCAACAGTCATATTCTGGCCTATTTTCAGGACGAAAGTCTGGTTAAACTCCTGACCCAACATTGCCCCAATGTGGAATGTATGCCTAGTGTCGCGGTGGAAATGCTGGCGAAATCGGCATTTGATCCCGGATCCAGCGTTTTGCATCACGACTTGTTAAGTGTTGAAGAGGGACAGGCACAGTATTCGGTGAGTGTCCCTCTGGACTTTGCCAAAACCACAGTTGAAGAAATATTTTTACACCTTAAAAAGCAATATGATGCGACTTTTATTGGCTTAGCTAAATCGACAAATTTAAAATTTATCGAATTGAACCCTTCGTTGGAAACCGTTATCGAGGCAGGTGACAAGCTGTATTACATCGCAGAGCGGCGCATTTTGAACATCGACTGGAAAACGCTACATGTTTAAAAAATGGTTTGCTAAAGATCAACCCAAGAAACCACAAGCCCCGGAAATTATGGGACTTTACTTAGGTGGTTCATTTGAGTTGGATGCCCTAAAACTTAAACTTCTGCAACCACAGCTGTTGGTTGAAAATGCTGCCAGCCACCACTTAATTCAGGCGGTGGGCGAAGTGCATTTAGATACTGGCGGCAAAGTTTTACGTTTTTACACTGACGACGATGCATTTCTGCAAGTCATTCTGGATGGTGGTGATACAGAAAATCATATCACTGACGTCAAGCTCTGGTACTTCTACGATACCCAGACTATTGGTAATGAGTCCCAGTGGCAGCAAACTCTGCAGCAAACCATTTCCCAACCCACTTATACTTTAGCTGGTACAACTTTTCAGCGGGTCTGGAATGCGGTTGGGGAACACTCCCCTCCTGTTGCTATGACAGAAAAAACCTGGGAAGAAGATGGTGATACATCAGAAACAGACCAGTTTGTTATGCTCTACGAGCGGGAAATCTCAGATGGAGATACCGAGACCTTATTGGTTGTCGGTGAAGAAAAAATCATTAACCAAAACCATGACCGATGTTTGGTCGTCAGCACCGGGTTTAATATTCAACCGGCTGACATCACAATTAACGGATAACAACATAAATACAGGTAATTGACCATGACTGACATGCTCTACGCTTCCATTGCTGGATTAGACAATTTTGCCATTTACTTTGCGATTTCAATTGTTTTACTGTTTGTTTTCAAGTTCGCCTACACACTAGTGACCCCACAGGATGAGTGGAAACTGGTCAAAGACGATAAGAATACTGCCGCCGCTATTGGTTTTGGTGGCGCAATGATCGGATTTGGCATCGCCCTGGCAGGTGCAGTAGCCAACTCGCAAAATCTCGTCGATTTTGTCGTCTGGGGCGTGATCGCCATTGTTGCCCAGTGTGGGGCATTTGCCCTTTTACGCTTTACGTTTATGCCCAAGATTGTCGAACGCATTGCCAATCAGGAAATTTCTGCCGGGATCATGCTCGCGGCAATGTCTATCGCTGTTGGTATGCTCAACTCTGCCTCCATGACCTATTAAGGAGGCTTGAAATGACTGACCGACAACAAAAGCGAACTTCAAATATTAATCTTGCGCGACTGCGCAAACACCATGCGGTAAAGCCCCTGGCTCTAAGTGTTGCTGCGGTGATGCTTGGTGCTTGTAGTGACCCAAAAGAAGAGACCGTTGTTTTTACCGGTTTAAATGATTGTATTGATCAATTGCCGGGGCAAGAAACAAAATGCGAAGTAGCCTATGAACAGGCTAAACAGGAAGCCGCGCGTACAGCACCTAAATACGATTCGAAGCGAGATTGTGAGTATGATTTTGGCTCAGATCGCTGTGTCGTTTATCGTGATAGCAATACCAGTTGGTTTATGCCACTTATGGCCGGCTACATCATTCGGGATTTGATGAGCCCGAGCTATTACCCACAGCCGCTGTTTACATCCTATTCGCGCTACTCGCCCTACCGCTATCGCTGGATCACTGCGGGTGGTTACGACTACGGCGATTTTCGCTACCGCAATTTACGGGTACACAAAAAATATTCCCCACCACCGACAGTGAACCGCACAATCAAGCGCGGTGGATTCGGATCGTCGGTTCGGGCAAAGTCCAGTTGGGGTAGCTCCAAAAAAGGTTGGGGCGGATAACCATTATATGATTCGCGTACCATCAGTTCCGCGGCCCGACTGGCAGGTTCGGGCTAAGGAATTTGGTTTTAATTTTCATACCATGTATGGGCAACCTTACTGGGATGAGTCTGCCTATTACCAGTTTACGCTGCAGCAAATTGAACAGCAGATTGAAGATCCGACAGCAGATATCCACCAAATGTGCCTGCAAGTGGTGGACAAGGTTGTCCAGGACGAGTTTTGGTTGAAACGCTTTCAAATCCCCGAGCTGTATTGGGATTTAATCTACCAAAGTTGGCAGGCTCAGGAGCCCAGCCTCTACTCACGCCTGGATTTCGCTCTACAGGGAAATGCCCCTGCCAAGCTATACGAGAATAACGCAGATACTCCAACGAGCTTATACGAGTCTGGATTTTGGCAATGGTTGTGGCTGGAGGATTTGGTTGATCAGCATAAAGTAGCAAAACATGCCGATCAGTTTAACTCCTTACAGGAAAAACTGATTGCGCAATTAGCGCGCATCGGTGATTTTTATCAAACCGCCAATATGCATTTTGCCTGCTGCCAGGATACCGATGAGGACAGAGGCACCGTTCAATACCTGCAGGACTGCGCAAAAGAGGCTGGATTACATGACCACTTTTGCTATATCGAATCGTTGGGCATCGCGGATACCGATTATTTCACCGATACCAAAGATCAACCGATTGAAGTTATCTTTAAACTTTACCCTTGGGAATTCATGTTTCGGGAGGAATTTGGTTCCTATTTAACTCACTCCCCGAGTAAATGGGTTGAGCCCCCCTGGAAAGCCATTTTATCTAACAAGGCATTAATGCCAATGTTGTGGGAAATGTTCCCCAATCACCCTAACCTGCTCCCGGCATTTTTTGAAGACCAATTAGCTAAAGCCGATGTCGGCAAATTAATAAAGAAGCCCATTTTTTCTCGTGAGGGCGCTAATGTCAGTATTATTGAGAATGGTCAGGAAACCCAAAAGGTTCCAGGTCCATATGGTGAAGAAGGGTTTATTTACCAGGCTTACTATCCCTTGCCGCAATTCGGTGCCAATCATACCCTGATAGGATCGTGGTTGGTGAACGACGAACCCGCCGGTATATCTGTGCGAGAAGACCAGTCTCCGATCACTCAGGATCTGTCTCGCTATTTACCACATATTATTTTGTGACAATTATTAGAGACACTGAACACCAAAATTTGATACAAACAGGGCGAGAGTAAGATTTAGAGTGTGGCTAACTCCAATCCGGTTAACATGAATAATCCATTTAATTTTAAACAGCAGAATCTTTTTGTCTTACGGCTGTTTCTGCTGATGACAATAATCGAAGTGGTCAACCTGCTTTCGGGGCGTCTACTCAATCAATTTGCTCTGGTCCCTCGTAACTGGGATGGACTATGGGGCATTTTGATCGCGCCTTTTTTACACGGAAACCTGTGGCACTTTTCTTCCAATATTTTGCCGCTATGCCTGTTTTCCTGGCTGGCGATGTACTACGGCAAGCGCTGTTTTTGGCAGGCCAGTCTGTGGATCCTGATCACAACCGGAATTTTAGTCTGGCTGTTTGCCCGTGATGCTATGCATTTAGGTGCCAGTGGTATTGTTTATGGCTACTTTGGTTTTCTCTTGTTGGCTGGATTTCTCAGTGGCCGTTTTCGTATGATGTTATTGTCATTGGTAGTTGGGTTTTTCTACGGTGGCCTCATATTGGGAGTGCTACCAGTAAAAGCCTATATCTCCTGGGAATCCCATTTGTTTGGTTTTATTGCTGGATTAATGGCGGCCTATTTGTTTGTCCAAAAACAGCAATCTGAAAAACACAAAATTTAAACTGAAAGTTGAAAATGACAGAAAGCACTCGCACTACTACAAAACCTAAAAAGCAGGGGGGATTCTTTTCCAACCTGATATTCAACATCATCATTCCGACTGTCATTCTAACGCAGTTTAGTGATGAAGAATCGCTCGGTCCTGCTTATGGCATTGTGGTCGCACTGGCTTTTCCTATTTGTTTTGGTATCTGGGATCTGATTAAAGCCGGTAAAATTAACCCTTTTTCAGTTATCGGTATTATCAGCGTTGGATTAACCGGGGGGATCAGTCTGCTGCAATTAGATCCCGAGTATATTGCTATCAAGGAGGCCGCGATCCCGGGTATGATCGGACTGGCCGTGCTGTTTTCCAACAAAACACGTTTCCCATTGGTAAAGAAGCTCATATTGAATGAGCAGATGATCAATATACCCGCCTTAAACGCTGCGCTTGAAGAAAAAGGCAATGTTGCAAGATTTGAGCAAAGAGTGACAACTAGCTCATTAATTGTTGCCTCCTCATTCTTTTTATCATCCGCGTTAAATTACATTCTGGCTAAGGTGTTGTTGGTCAGCCCCCCCGGAACCAGCGCCTATAATGAAGAGCTGGGTAAAATGACAGCCATGAGTTATCCGGTGATCGTGGTACCCAGTATGATTGTGTTATTTTTGGCGCTTTGGTATTTGTTTAGCCAGATGGGCAAACTCACCGGTCAAAGCATCGAGAATTTTATTAACGAACAATAGCCGCATAGCCGGTTGCCTTTGTGCTCGCGCATCACTGGCATCGGCCCATCCAACAACTTATTTGCATAAATTCCCTGCGGGGCAATTTTTGTGGCCCGACTCTTGCTGTATATCCTCCTGAAGATCTAAAAACCGCGTAAAGCCAAAATACTGACACAAGTATTGCTACGTCATGTCAGTGCTATGTTTTATGCCCACGATTAACAGCAGGAGTGCGATGCTTAAGACCAACAACAGAATTTAATCCCTAAACAGAATAATTATGTTAAGCCAATGATATTGGAAAGTACTCCCTGCTGCTTCAAGCCGGGCTGATGCAATATGCGCGTCAGAAAGTGTGGTCCACATCGGCCTATGGCTGCACCTGTCAGCTTTTTGACAGTCGCCATGATAATCCTTTGCAGAAAGGATGAGGCTCTGCGTCAAAAAATTGTTATTTGACGTTCTTGGTCTGGTTCCAGCGGATAAATTGATGTTGAACCAAAGACATTCACAATAAAAAGTGAGTTTTTTTGAAAAGTATTTTTATTTATACTTTTCAAATACTTAACATTAATTCACACTAAAACAACACAGCAATGCCTGTGATTTTTTGCTGCTTTTTAAAAAGTTGGCACCCCGTATGCATTATCTAAATCACAGTGACACAAAAACAATAAAAACAGTCACAACACTAAAAAACAATAACTAACGATTTATCTAAAAATTTTACGGGACAAATAAAATGAAAACTTTCACTAAAACTATCGCATTACTTTCTACTGTTGTTGCTTTAACTGCTCAAGCTGATATCGCTGTGTCTGACACCGACAGCACCTCTTTTGATATCGGTGGCGAAATTCAGCCGGAGTGCAAGGTATCAAACTCAGCCTTAAATACAGCAACAGCACTGGACTTGAGCTCAACTGATGCACAAACCGCAGCCAACGTGTCCATCTGGTGTAACACCGGACAAGGTACAGCCAGCACGACTTATAGCTCTCAAAATGCCGGTTTCCTGGTCAACGAAAGTGGCAAGAAAATCGCCTATAAGATTGATATCGATGGCACCGCGAACGACTTAGCATTAACCTCAGACCAAACCGTTGCCCAGCAATCAGGTCAGGGTGTTGAAGGAGCCGATGCCACCAAAGCGGTTAGCATCAAGCCTGTAGTGACTGGATTTGAATTTGCCGGTACTTACTCAGATACAATTGAAGTTACGGTTGCGTACAACTAATACTCTTCAGCATTTAATATTATCTAAAAAGCCGACTCGTTAGTCGGCTTTGTTTTTTTCTGTCGCTATCAACCAAACCCCCGTAATAACACAAAGTGTGCCCAGAGCATGGTTCAGCCCGAAAGGTTCACTCAATATGACCACCGCGAAACCCGCCGTCATCACTGGTCCAAGTCCTCCTAGAATACTGGTTTGTTGTGGCCCTAATCGGGCGATTGCTGCTGCAATGAGAAGCGAGGGAATGACCGTGCAAAATATCACCAACACCAGCACCCAGGCGTATGCCATTATCGGCAATGAAAATATTTCGGTTGCTTGTAGTACTAATAAGTGAAGCAAAACACATACCGTAGCAATTAACATGGCCAGGCAGGTAAAAACCTGGCTACCCATTGCTGCAATACCCTGTTTGCTCAATACCAGATAAACACCAAAAGCAGCTGCGCTGATCAGAATGTAAAAAGCGCCTAACAAGGCGTCAGCACCAATTAATTGCACCTCAAAACCGAGCACAATAACGATCCCAAAGTAAGTGATCAGCATCGCCAGGATGGTGCGTCTACCCGGTAAAACCCGCCACACTATCCAGCTAAACAGCATCACGAAACCGGGATAAGTGTAAAGTATCAAACGTTCCAGCTGCGCGCTGATATATTCGAGCCCTTTCATGTCGAGAAGACTGGCCAGATAATAGCCAAGAACTCCAGAGACGAGTACAGTCCAGAAATTCCCGAATACTCTCGACGCAGGTACCGGTTTTTTATGTAAATACCATATCAGCAAGATGGAATAGATAGGGGCGGCAAACAGCATTCTCAGCACAATGACCTGTTCGGCATCTAACTGATAGTCAAATGCTAATTTAATCACAATGGATTTAAAGGAAAACAAAGTCGTGCCCAGCACGGCTAGCAAGATTCCTATCTGTTGATGCGTTATGCTGTGTGATGAATTCAGAATTTTATTCCTGGCTGTTTTGAAGTCTCACTGGTTTCTTGCAATATGCCAGCAACCCTTTATAGACGCCAAATTGTTGTAAAAACTCAATGAAAATTAGTACCGAAGACTGCTACAGTAGCTGCAGATTGTCTTGTTAATAATACCGATTGGTATCAGCGGAGGCTCAGTTTATCATGCATTGGTGGAAAGGCGCTGCCATTTATCAAATCTACCCGCGTAGCTATTGCGATAGTAATAATGACGGTATTGGTGACCTGCCTGGGATTACCGCAAAACTTCCCTATATTGCCTCTCTGAATGTGGATGCCATTTGGATCTCCCCTTTCTTTTTATCGCCGATGAAAGATTTCGGTTACGATGTAGAGGACTACCGTCAGGTCGATCCAATATTCGGCACACTAGCAGATTTTAAACAACTGTTAGCAACAGCCCATAAGCTCAATCTAAAAGTCGTTATTGATCAAGTGATAAGCCATACCTCAGATAGACATATCTGGTTTCAGGAAAGTCGTCTCGATAAAGATAACCCAAAAGCTGACTGGTATGTTTGGGCAGATGCCAATGCAGATGGTACGCCGCCAACAAACTGGCATTCGGTTTTTGGTGGCAGCGCCTGGCAATGGGATAGTCGCCGCTCCCAGTATTACTTGCATAATTTTTTGGCATCTCAACCAGACCTGAATTTCCACAACCCAACCGTCAGGCAGCAAATGAAAGATGAAATGCGTTTCTGGCTGGAAATGGGAGTGGATGGCTTCCGTCTCGACACGGTTAACTACTATTTTCACGATAAACAGTTGCGTAATAATCCGGCGCAGGATCTGGAGGGTGCAAAGGTACTCAACCCTTACTACTGCCAGCAACATTTGTATGACAAAAATCAACCAGAAAATGCCGAATTTACCAAAGAGTTACGCAAACTGACGGAGCAATATGCCGAACGTATACTTTTAGGCGAGATAGGCGATATAGAAGCTGAGCAACTCATGGCCGCTTATACCGGCCCGGAAAAACTCCATACCGCGTACAGTTTCAGATTACTGTCTGAAGACAGTGGTGCCGAGTATTTTGCCAATGTCATAAATCAGCAAGAACAGTTACTCGGTGATGGTTGGCCAACATGGGCGTTTAGTAATCACGATGTCATTCGCGTAGTGAGTCGATGGCAGCGGGACGCGTCCCACACGATCTTGGCCGAATTGTACTTGGCTTTGTTAATCTCACTGAAAGGCAATATATGTATTTATCAGGGGGAAGAACTGGGATTAACCGAAGCGCAGCTGGAATTCGAGCAACTTCAGGATCCTTGGGGTATTACTTTCTGGCCAGAGTTTAAAGGCCGGGATGGTTGCCGAACACCGATGCCCTGGGATGCCGAACGGCCGTTTGCAGGCTTCAGTGACAAGTCCCCCTGGTTACCAGTGCCAGCCGAACATCAGAAAATGGCGGTCAAACAGCAGCAGGAGCTCACTGATTCAGTATTGCAGGTTGCGCAACGATTATTGCGCTATCGACAGCAAAATAGTGCATTGAAGAACGGCACAATAAGCCGGGTTGAAGTCGATGGTGAATGCTTATGGTTCTCTCGACAAACCAAGGAGCAGCATTTGTTGTGCTGTTTTAATTTAGGTAACGAGCGTGTCGACCTGTCTGGAAAGATAAACAGTGTCATAGGCCCTTTCGATAGCCCAGTAGAAATCCCCGAATTCAGCTACCAATTTATCGAATTGGAATCCCGTACCGCAGGGGGCTAACTTACTCCCCCTTTTCCAATAACTGTCTCATTCGTATCTGCGCACATTCAACTAACATATCAGGCTGAAATTTGGAGATGAATTTATCACACCCCACTTTTTGCACCATTGCTTCATTAAAGCTGCCGCTTAAACTTGTATTTAGCGTGACAAAAAGATCCTGCATTCTGGCATCCGATCTAACCTCTGCAGTAAGCATATATCCGTCCATTTCCGGCATTTCTGCATCAGTGAACATCATTAAAATATGATCTTGCACTCGCTTGCCTTCATCCAGCCATTTTTTTAATAGCTTCAAAGCCTGTAAGCCATCATGGCGCTCGATGACATTCACCCCCACCCTGGCAAGGGTTTCACGAATCTGTTGTCGGGCTGTGGCAGAATCATCCACGACCAATACTGTTTGACCACGCAAATGTTCATTCACTTCATCTTCTAAAATTTCTTTGGAGACTTTTGTGTCGTAGTCGATTATTTCGGCAAGCACCTTTTCAACATCAATAATCTCGACAATCTTTTTGCCACCCTTATGTTCTATTTGAGTAAAAGCGGTCAGATAATTGTTTTGCCCTGCACTATTTGGCGGCGGTAGAATTTCAGCCCAGGATAGATTGGTAATACTGAGTACCGGCCCAATTAAAAACCCCTGAACTGAACGATTATATTCAGTGATGATGACATTTCGATTTTCACCTAAGGGAGCCTTGTTTAATTTGATAGCGCGGCGTAAATCGACAATGGGAACTGATAAACCACGCAAGCTGGCTACACCGCAGAGATGCTCATGGGACCCCGGCATTTGAATCATCTGGGGGACAGGAATCACTTCCCGTACCTTAAAGACGTTCATCGCAAAGATCTGCTCGGTATTTAACTGGAATAGTAGCAATTCGAGACGATTCTCTCCCACCAACTTGGTGCGCGAATCTATCGATGCTAATAAACCGGACATATCTTACCCTCTGTACAAGTCACATGATCAAGAATCCACGTTACCTACTTTATCTCTCAGCGGCAACGTTTTGCCATTTAAATATAGTCAAATTAGCCATGAATGATACGCGCAATGCGTTTAAGATGTTCAGCCAATAACCTAACTGGTGTTACCATCTCTCGGTTTTGTGGCATTTGTGTGAACTCGATCTTTATCGGTTTTGGTATAAGATTAAACAAAAGTAACCTTCCCGATGATATATGAACATTCGCAGAGGACATTGTCATTTTCTTATACTGTCGCTGCTCTTTGTGAACGCAGTGCAGGCAAGAGATGGCAATGCGCTAACGATGTGCATCGACCATTACCCTCCTTTGCAAATGGTGCTCCCCGGTGGCGAAGCCACAGGTGAAAATGTGGAACTCACTCGCGCGTTTGCGCAACGACTGGGTTATCAATTAAAGTTTACTGCGGACACCCCTTTCAAACGCTGTTTGCAATGGTTAAAAGATGGTTTGGTTGACGTCATGGCTGGCTTACTGCACTCGCCGCAACGCCATCTCGATTACCATATGTTTTTATATGACGATAGCACCGTAAAACAATTTTTTGTCCGCAAAAACCACCTTAAAATCACGCGATTTTCCGATTTGGAAGGATTGGTTATTGGCGTCGTCAGAGGTTCGAGGCAGTTTGAATTGTTTGATAATGCACCAGAAGGCATGTTTACCAAGGTGTATGTCAACACTCTGACCGCCGCCTTTGGGATGTTAGAGAAGGAAAGAGTCGATGCGGTAGTTTGTACTGACTACTATGGGCACAATGTTATTAACAGTCACCCGGAATACAAGGCAAAAATCATTCCGGCGGCCTATACCGTTATCGACGGTACTCGTGTTTATATTGGCCTGTCCAGGAAATCGCCCTTTGCCAGTGAATTATCCAGATTTCAGACTCTGGCAGAGGAAATGCACCAGACAGGTGAATTCACAGAGTTAATGCGACAATTTCAGATTCAGCACCCAGAGTACTATTGAAATTTAAGGCTCTCAGCGGAAAGGTTGTTTGAACCTAATTTTGGCAAAACCGAAAGAAATAAAGGAATTACCCGGTTTATACAGATAACTTCAATATTTCGAGCATGTCGATGAATCTAGTTAGAAAACTTTTACTGGCGTTAGCCTTAATTTCCAGTCCCAGTGTATTTGCAGATGATCCTGTTAATAGCTCACTTTTTGGCAATATTGCCATTGATGGTTACGACAGCGTCGCTTATTGGACCGAGAGCAAAGCCATCGAAGGCGAGAAAAAATATACGTTCGAGTGGCAGGGAGCAAAATGGAGGTTTGCCAATCAGGAAAATTTAACGCTATTTAAAGACAACCCTGAGAAATACGCGCCAGAGTATGGTGGATATTGTGCCTGGGCAATGTCAGACGACCGTTTGGCAGGCATTGATGGCGAAGCCTGGACAATCTACGACGGAAAGCTGTACTTAAATTATAACATGCGTGTAATGGATGAGTGGCGACAGGACAAAGCCCTGTTTGTGGAACAAGCAGACACTTTTTACCAAAATAGATTCGGTTCACAATAACCTAAAGGCCAAGCTCTGTCGTTGCAGGTAATATATTTGCACAAATAGCCAAGCAGGCATATGATTGCATGTAGTCAATCATTGTCTGTTGGTCCCCACTTATTATGTCTGAAAAGCAAGGTAGCTTAATTATCGCAGGATGCGGTTTGCATCCCGGTCACATGACGCTAGAAACAAAAAGCGTTATCGAAAATGCAGAAAAAGTCTTGCTGGTCGCCCCCAACCCCTTGTCAATAAGACATATCATAGAACTGAATCCCGCCACAGAGCATCTTGGAAAGTTTTACAATCAGGGGTTGCAGCGACCTGACATTTATCGCCAAATGGCCAAGTACATCATTGAACTGGTGCGTGCTGGACATCAGGTTTGTACCGTTTTTTATGGTCATCCGGGTGTTTTTGTCAGCTCCACACGCATGGCTAGTCGAGTTTTAAAAGAACAAGGGTATGAAGTCAGTATGCTACCCGGTATTGCCGCAGACGCCTGTTTATATGCAGATCTGGATTTGGATCCTGCCGAGACGGGCTGTCAATCCTATGAGGCGACCCGATTTTTGATGACTCGTAGAGAAGTCGACAACAGTGCCGCGCTTATTTTGTGGCAACTGGGGTTAACCGGCGAGCATACGATGGACCACTTCAAAAAGGGTGAGCAAGGCTTAACTGCTTTGGCCAGGCTGTTGCTGGAAAAGTATCCTGCTGAACATCAGGTTTGTTTATATGAGGCCCCCACCTTACCCGGGTTTCGTCCAAGACAAGACTGGCTTACTTTGGCTGAACTGGAAAAAGCAGACGTCAGCCTAATTACCACGCTGTTTGTACCGGCGTGCAAAGAACCCGAGTTTGCCGAAGAACGGTTGAGCTGGCTCGGCTTGAGCAGCAAAGACATTGAGCATTGGGAAGAATTTGAAGAAGTGGATGCTTAAACTGAACAACCGCAGGTTGTTCGGTTTTTGCCCTTAACGTCTGTGCCAACAGACACAAAGTACAAAAACAAGAGGAAATTCTATGGATACGTTAAGTCGTTTTTATATTGACCTGGCCACCGATGCGAATAAGATGAAAGCCTTTAACCTGGCCAGCTCCGAAGAGCGGGAAGCAATGCTACAATCAGCAGGTGTCAAAAATGCAGCGCAGTATGTCGATTTTAACAAAGACCAGCTGCGTAAAGCGTTGGCAAAAAGTCTAATAGCAGATACTCAATCCTGGTATGGACTAGACAGCAATACAGGCAACGACGATAACCGCAACAATGTCGGCCGTCTAGGCTTGTCTAAACGGCATTGATTCATCTGTGTGCAGAGGGTTTTGCATTGTACTCCTATGCTGTTGGGGCTTTTTTCTCAGCATGGTTTGCTCGGCTCAGCAATACAATGAGAACCCTCCTTCAACAACACCAACACTAAAACCAGCAGCGATTGAATTAGCAGTAACCATAGAAAGCCTCGCGCGCAATCGTCCTGAAGAGGCCTTACACCTGGCTGAAGAAGCCATTGCTGAATTAGCCAATTCCCCCGACCCAAACGCACACGGCAGAATATTTAATGGCGCAGCTTATGCGTTGTATTTTTTAGGTCGATACGACCAGTCAATGCAACGCGCCAAAGAGGCGGAACGTCTGGCCCAGGCGCATCAATTATCAGACGTGTTGGCCAGATCATATATGCTACAAGGTAACGTGCTGCAATCAATTGGTGAGTATACACGCGCATTAAAACAGTATCGCGAAGCGGCGAACTACTATCAAAGTGTCGGCAATATTCAATATCTGGGTTATTGCTATAACAATATGGGCAACACCTATCGCGCAGCAGGTCGCTACGAAGCAGCCCTTGACCTTTATCAACAATATAGAGAAATCAGCAATAGTGCTTCCGTCAATAAAGGCATTGGGGAAACCTATCTCAACCTTGGTGAGATCGGGCAGGCGCTGGAATACTTTAGAGATGCTTACTCACTTTATGAGGAAGATAACGATCAGCTGGGAATGGCGCTGGCGATCAACAGTCAGGCAAACGCCTATATCCTTGACGAAAAGCCAGATAAGGCGCTAAGGCTATTCGAACGTGCTATCAATCTGGCACAACAAAACAATCAACAATATTCCTTAGAGTATTCTTTTCGAGGCAAAGCAAAAGCCCTGCTTAAGCTAGGGAATCTGGATGATGCAATGATCTGGATAATGCAGGCCTATGATATGGCCAATGAACGCCGGGAAACGTCGGCCATCATCGCGAATCTGGAAACAAAGTCAGAAATCTATCAGGCAAAAGATGACATTTACCAAGCACTGCAGGCTTATCAACATATCCGAAAACTGGAGCAGGCCTATAAAGCGGAACGGGACTCGACCCAACTTGCCGTCATGCAGGCATTGTTTGAAAGTGAAAGCAAAGCTGCAGAAATCGCGGCGCTTGAAAAACGCAATACGTTGCTGAGTCTTGAAAAAGAAATTGAGAAAGAACAAACCCAGTACGCCCGGCTGGCATCTGGTGTTTTAATAGCCGCACTATTATTGCTGATGTATTGGGCGTGGAGCATTTACCGCGATAGACGTCGCCTTGCGCACCTCTATGCAGAATTGGGACATGCTAAAATTCAGGCTGAACAGGCAGCCAAAACAAAGTCTGTATTTTTAGCGAATATGAGCCATGAGATTCGAACTCCACTTACGTCCATTATTGGCTACGCAGAGGGGATCTTGCAGGGGGATGTTGATAAAGAAGCGCAACAAAGGGTCATTCAAATCATCTCTGAGAACGGCAATCATTTGTTGCATGTCATTAATGACATACTGGATTTCACCAAGATAGAAGCCAATAAACTGGAATTTGAAGCGTTATCGACACCGCTTTTTCAGTTGCTGGCGCAAGTAGAGTCAGTCGCTGGCAAACGCGCCAGAGACAAAGGCTTAAGCTTTGACCTCAATTACCACTTTCCGTTGCCAGAACAGATTATTAGTGACCCGACCAGGTTAAGACAGATCCTGTTCAATTTAACCAGCAACGCCTTAAAATTCACGCAAAAGGGCAGCATTATTGTCGATGTCACGGCACAGGACCAGCAGTTAAAGATTGCCGTTTAAAGATACCGGAATTGGCATCAGCACAGAGCAACAGCTACGACTATTTAATCCGTTTAACCAGGCAGACGGCTCCATCAACCGTCGTTTTGGCGGTTCTGGTCTGGGTCTAAGCATTTCACAGGCACTCGCACAGGGGCTGGGCGGCGGAATTGACGTGCTCAGTCAGGAAGGTATAGGTTCAAAATTCACATTGGTATTGCCATTGAACGAAGCCGCTGGTTGTCGTTGGATTGACTCATATGAAAATATTAGCCTTGGCAACACACAAAAATCAGCCAACACCAGCCAGCCGCTTCATTTTTGTAATGCCCGAGTCTTGTTGGCAGAGGATCATCCAAATAACCGAGACCTAATTTGCCTGCTTTTAAAGAAAATGAGCATTGAAGTCGTCGCTGTTGAAGACGGCAAGCAGGCTTGTGATGAAGCGCTACATCAGTGTTTTGATCTTATTCTGATGGATATTCAAATGCCAGTTATGGATGGTCTCCAAGCATTAAAGAAAATACGCTCTTTTGACCCCCAAACGCCCATAATCGCATTGACGGCAAATAGCATGAAACATGAAATAGAACACTATATCGCTGCGGGATTTAACGATCACCTGCCCAAGCCAATCCCCAAAGATATACTGGTTAAATTGCTTTCAGACTATCTCACGACAGAGCAACAAAGCGAAGCTACAACGCCTGAAGACAAAGACGAAATGATCGGCATGATCCGTGACTATATCGTTATCTTACAAGCGCATTTACAGGATGCCCGGAGTGCCTGGGAACACCGAAAGTTAGATGAATTTCAGGAAATTGCCCACAAAATCAAAGGTTCCGCAGGTGCATTTGGTTTCGCCAAACTGGGAATGCAGTTTGATGAAATTGTACAACTCATTAAATCCGGGCAACAGGAACAACTTTCGGAGAAAGTCCAACAAGTACTGGCACAATCTGATATCTTCCTGAATGTGCCTGGAGCAGATTTAGCTACGGGCTTACGCAATCACTCCATGGACATCGAAGAATACCATCAGGAATTACTGGCTTTTTCTCAGCACAGTGCCACGATGTTGCTGAAACTGCGGACAGCAATACAAAATGACGTAATGCTCGCCGTTCCTCTTTTGCAACGCCTCATTTTGCAATTACAGCGGATGGCGTTTCCCAGAATAGTCTTGCTCAGTCAACAACTAAAAGAACTATTGGAACAGGATGCAGCACCTGACAATAGTGCAAAAGTACTGGCTGAAATTGAGCAGCAACTCGACAAGATAACGCAATTCTATCAGGCCCAACAATAATCCGAACGTCAGATAAAAGGCAAATATCATAATTCCTTGCTCTTGCTGTCTCTTATCGATGATATCCTAAAGACGCTTACTGAAATCTGTATCTGGCAACTGTCTGTTTCCAACAGATCATTTTGAGACTGCAGTTAAATACCAGCAGCAAGCCGTTACCTTGTCAAAAGACATGAAAACCTGGCACCAAAAGCGGCATAAACGCTTCTTAGAGGAATATCAACAATCCGCGACACTGCTTAAGAAATAGGCGCTGCCACCCACCCCTATTGCGCTACCTTTTTCGTTAGAAAAACTTGTGCGCAGCACGCTGGTTTGCCCCATTTCGACGCCTTGTGTAAAAGTTAACTGTCCGAGTTCAGTCAACTTATTATCTCTCAGATAGCCACTTACCGCTGCCGCAGCGGCACCGGTGGCGGGATCTTCATATACACCACCAAAAGCAAATGCATTGCGAATCCGAATTTCACCGTCGGCCGATATTACAGCCACCGCTAAGGTTACAACCTGGTGGCTTTGCATCCAGGTTTTAAAGGCATCAAAGTCGTATTCGAAACGGCTTACGTGTTCCGTTTCACGAACGACCAATAATGCGTGGTCATTACCTGCATTAACCATTGCTGGGTAATACTGTGAATCAAGTTGCTCAGGAGACAGACTGCTATTGTCCCAAATAAAGCGTAATTCATCTTCCTTGAGCGGTCTGGAAGATGTAGCCGGTGATTTAAAGAAAATGTCACCACTTTGGCTCGCCGAAAGTGCCAAAATGCCTTTATTCGTCTCTAAAGAATATTGACCAGCGCCAAAGTGGTTGGCAATAGCTTTGCCTAGCGCAATGGTCGCGTGGCCACAGAAGTCGACTTCAGCTTCGGGGGCAAAATATCTGATTAGGAAGTGGTTGTTGTCCTTCGGCACAGCAAACACTGTTTCGGAATCGCCAATGTTTTTAGCGATCATTAACATTTCTGATTCGCTCAAGGTACTTTGGGTAATCAGGACACCCGCTGGATTACCACCTTGTTCCCCTTGAGAAAATCCGGCATATCTTTCTGCAATTCTCATCGTTATGACTCCTCAGTGTTTGTGAATCAGCCATATTATATTTTAAATTATGGAAATCTGAGCCACTTTGAGGTTTAAGAATACGCCAGAAAAAATGCCAAAAGAAAGCTAAATATTCTAAGCCTCAATTAAGTAAATCTTAATCAAAATCGCAAATGTATAGCACTCACTGTAGACTCAACATCCCTTGAGACTGATATCTGACCCAACAAATCAAAACATCGTGTTGTCATTCGCAAAGGTTTCCGGAATTGCCTGAATGACATCCCAATGTTCCACAATTTTGCCCTCATCAACCCTGAAAATATCCATGACCGCCCCGCCTCTATTTGTTGGCCAATTGAAATACTCCACGTGTAGCACAACCAGATCTCCTTCAGCTATAGCTCTGATAATTTTCCCAGAAGGGGATTTCGCTATGGATTCCGGATTAAGACGCTGCAGGAAGCTGCGCAGCGGATCTTTGCCGTCCGGGAGGTTAGGATTGTGCTGAATGTATTGCTCACCAATATAGTTATCGATTTCGCGATGTCTGGCTTGCAGGATGACTTCATTGTAAAAATCGACCACCAAACGTTTGTTTTGTTGCGTTGTTTCATCGGCAAAAACAGTCATGCTTAGTAGCGCCGTCATCGTGAGCAGGGCTTTATAGATCATATTTTATTCCTTTTAGACTCGATACCGACTCTAAGACCGTCAATATAATCAATAACTTGCAATGATGTTTCTCGAAAACGGGTAGCAACCCATAAAAAAGCCACAACATATCCCTGTTGTGGCTTTTTAGGTTGGGAACGATTAATAAATTAACTAAATTGTTCTTCTTCTGTCGACCCCGTCAATGCCGTAACCGACGAAGCGCCCCCCTGAATCACATTGGTCATGTCATCAAAGTATCCTGTGCCCACTTCCTGCTGGTGCGCCACGAAAGTATAGCCTTTCTCAGCCGCTTTAAATTCTGGCTCCTGAACCATTTCGACATAGTGCTTCATACCTTCATCGCCAGCGTAAGCATGTGCCAATTCAAACATGTTGTACCACATGTTATGAATACCGGCTAAGGTGATGAACTGGTACTTATAACCCATCGCACCTAACTCTCGCTGGAATTTAGCGATAGTGGCATCGTCAAGGTTCTTCTTCCAGTTGAACGATGGAGAACAGTTATAAGCCAGCAATTTGCCTGGGAACTTAGCATGAATAGCATCGGCGAAACGCTTAGCCTCTTCCAGACAAGGAGTGGCAGTCTCGCACCACAACAAGTCGGCATAAGGGGCATACGCTAAACCACGGGAAATCGCCTGTTCAATGCCAGGGCGCACTTTATAAAACCCTTCAGCAGTGCGCTCACCGGTTAAAAATGGCTTGTCATGCTCATCCACATCCGACGTAATCAAATCTGCTGCGTTTGCGTCTGTACGGGCTAACAATAGAGTCGGTACACCAGCAACGTCAGCTGCCAATCGGGCAGAAATCAGTTTTTGTACCGCCTCTTGAGTAGGAACAAGTACCTTACCCCCCATGTGACCACACTTCTTCACAGACGCTAACTGGTCTTCGAAATGTACACCCGATGCACCTGCACTTATCATCGCAGACATCAACTCGTAGGCATTTAAAACCCCACCAAAGCCAGCCTCGGCGTCGGCAACGATAGGTGCATAATAGTCAATGTAGTTTTTGTCATCCGTACGAGTACCACTGCGCCATTGAATCTGATCGGCACGGGCGAAGGAATTATTGATACGCTCAACCACAGTTGGAACAGAATTAACCGGATACAGCGATTGATCAGGATACATGCTGCATGCGGTATTGGCATCTGCAGCTACCTGCCAACCAGATAAATAAATAGCTTCAATACCTGCTTTAACCTGCTGTACGGCTTGGCCACCCGTCAACGCACCTAAACAATTTACATAGCCTTTGCTGGCATCGCCATTTACCAAACGCCATAGTTTTTCAGAGCCACGTCTGGCAATCGTATTTTCTTTCTTTACTGAACCACGCAGGCGTACCACATCCTCTGCACTGTAGGTACGGGTAATACCTTCCCAGCGGGGGTTTTCTGCCCAGTCCTTTTTGATGCTTTCAATTTCTTGTTGCTCGTCATATTGTCCAGTGACCATGGTAGGGTACCTCTTATTTATCATGCTGCCAGACGACCTGTTTATTTAATGTCGCCTGCTTGGGTTAAACTAGAAATCCGCTTTTTTGTTTTGCTTTGCGAATTCGACAGTGACAAGTGTACTCATCCAATCTACAATTCAACCAATTTATAGTAAAAATTATCATCATTTAGTTTATGAATATATCTAAAATAGATTTAAATCTGCTTGTTTATCTGGATGTACTGCTCAGAGAAGGCAGTGTTACAAAAGCAGCAAATCGTCTAAGCATTACGCAACCAGCAATGAGCAATGGCTTACGCCGCCTTCGTGAATTATTTAATGACCCTATCATGGTGCGTACCAGCGAAGGGATGACACCAACCGAACGCGCCCTGCAGCTGCAACCTGTCATTCGGGATGTGCTGAGCAAACTGGAAGCGACGATTCAGCCTGAGACCGATTTTGAAAGCAGCTCAAGCGATCGCACCTTTCGCATTATGGCCAGTGATTACGCAGAGTCGACGCTACTACTAAAAGTGCTGGACGTGTTACAGAAACAGGCACCTAATATTTCGCTGGACTTTATAACCCCGAGCGACGTGACCTATCACGATGTTGAGCAGGGAAAAGTGGATATGGCAGTCAACCGCTTTGAAGAATTGCCCCTGTCCTTCCACCAAAAAGTCCTTTGGTATGACGGTTTCTCATGTGTAACAACCAAAGACCACCCCTTAAACCAACATCGTAATCGCGAGACCTATCTCGCCAGCAAGCACGTTTGGGTAAGTAAAACCGGATTTGGTGTGGGTGTAGGTATCGATCCAAAAGAAATCCAGAAACTGGGTTGGGTAGATGCCGAGCTGAATAAACAAGGCTGCAAACGAGACATAAGTGTGTTCACTCGCCACTATCACGTAGCACTGCAACTGGCACAAAAGCAAAATTTAGTGGCGACTCTACCGACCCGTGTCGCCAACGTATACAGCGACGTTGAGGATACAGCAGTGTTTGAACCGCCTTTTGATATTCCACCCATTGCGCTTAAAATGGCCTGGAGCCCGTTGCTGCATCATGATGCGGGTCATATCTGGTTACGCCGTTTGATCGCTGATGTAGCAAAGGCCATGTAAATCATTCATGATATTTATGGTTGTAATATAAATCATAAATTATGCTATTCGACTAACGGCCACTTACACTGTTTTAAAAAGGCACTAGTGCGACTCCTATCATTCGAGTTCGTCAAAAACAGTCTGAGGATTTGTTATGCAGTACATCACTAAAGGTCAACTTTCTATTCATCCTGACCTGTATCGCTTTGTTAATGAAGAAGCCCTGCAGGATTCAGGACTCACCCCCGATATCTTTTGGCAGCGTTTTGAACAATTGCTGGCAACACTGCAACCGGAAAATACAGCGTTGCTAGAGCAACGAGACCGTTTGCAGGCCCAACTTGATAGCTACCATATCAAGACACCTGAAGCATCTGCACAACAATACAAAGCATTCTTGCAGGAAATCGGTTATCTGGTTGATGCACCAGAAGAGGTTGCGATAAGTACCCAGAATGTCGATCCGGAAGTGGCCACAATGGCGGGACCGCAGCTAGTTGTTCCTATCAATAATGCCCGTTACGCCTTAAATGCCGCCAATGCTCGCTGGGGCAGCCTGTACGATGCCTTATATGGCACCGATGTCATTGCAAAACCAACAAATCTTGCACCAGGCTACGACGAAACGCGCGGTGCACAGGTGATCACCTGGGTCAGAGACTGGCTGGACAAGCACTTTCCGCTGCATCAGGGCAGCCATAAAGCAGCCACGGCATATTGTATAGAGAACGCGCAACTGCAGATTACACTGGAAAATGGCGACACAACCCATCTCAATGATCCCTCTGCGTTTGTGGCCTTTGCCGGCAATAAACAAACTCCTGAGAACATTCTGTTAAAACATCATGGGTTACATGTGGAGATTCAATTCGACGCCACCAGCGTGATCGGCAAAACTGATAAAGCGGACATCAAAGACGTCATATTAGAATCAGCCTTGTCAACGATTATGGATTGTGAAGATTCCGTCGCTGCAGTGGATGGTGAAGACAAAACGCTGGTTTATCGCAATTGGTTGGGGCTGATAAAAGGCAACCTGACGACAGAAATGCAAAAAGGCGACAGAACCATAACGCGCACCCTTGCCGAAGATCGTCAGTACCAGTGCCCCAATGGTGAACACCTGACGTTACCGGGCCGCAGCTTAATGTTTATTCGCAATGTAGGGCATTTGATGCGCAATAATGCCATCCGGTATCAGGGCGATGACGTTTTCGAAGGTATAATGGATGCCATGATCACCTGCTTGATTGCCAAACAGGATGTTTTGGGGCAGGTTAAATTCGGCAACAGCCGCCACGGCAGTATTTACATAGTCAAACCTAAAATGCACGGCCCCGCTGAAGTTGCCTTCGCCGACAAGCTGTTCAGTTGTGTGGAAGAGGCACTGGAAATGCCAGGCAACACCATTAAAATGGGGATCATGGATGAAGAGCGCCGTACCAGCGCCAATTTAAAAGCCTGTATCTCGGCAGCCCAGCAACGTGTTGCATTTATCAATACCGGCTTTCTTGATCGAACGGGTGATGAAATTCATACCTCTATGTTACTGGGACCATTCCATGACAAAACCACTCTGAAAAAAATGCCCTGGATCCAGGCCTACGAGAAGTCCAATGTAGCCCGCGGTCTGGAATGCGGTTTGGCGGGTGTCGCACAAATTGGCAAAGGTATGTGGCCTGAACCGGATAACATGGCCAGCATGATGGCAACCAAAGCGGCTCACCCAAAAGCAGGGGCTAATACAGCATGGGTCCCTTCGCCTACGGCAGCCACTTTACATGCTATGCACTATCACGACATTAACGTACCTTCCGTACAGCAACAGTTGGCACAACTAGCCTTCGATGGATTAGATGAAATCCTGCAAATACCGGTAATGGATAAGGATGTCTCTTTGTCTGACGATGTCATTCAGCACGAACTGGATAACAACGTGCAGGGCATTCTGGGGTATGTAGTACGTTGGGTTCATCAGGGAGTGGGCTGTTCCAAAGTACCTGACCTGCGCAATGTGGGCTTGATGGAAGATCGCGCGACACTGCGGATTTCCAGTCAGCATATTGCTAACTGGTTACACCATAATATTGTAACAAAGGCGCAAGTGCAGACCAGTATGCAGAAAATGGCCGCACTTGTGGATGAACAAAACGCATACGATCCGGACTACATTGCTATGCAACCAGATACTTCCTCATCCATTGCTTTTCAGGCTGCGGAAGAACTGATATTTGCCGGTAAGGAACAGCCAAATGGCTACACTGAGCCTGTGCTACATAAAAAACGTCTGGAAATGAAAGCTCGGTTGGCCAGCTAAGTCATCAGGAATCAGGCATCAGATATCAAGTCCGGTGACGATCAGTTGTTACCTATGACCCGAGGTCTGGAGTAACCATTCACAATTACTAACAGCAAGTTAGTTGCGTCTTGCTGTTGTCTTATTTACCATGCGGTTTTGCGTTCATCGGAACCTCGGATGAAATTTTCAATAGCATTGCTATTGCTCCTATGCAGCAGTGTGGGGACAGCCAAAGAACTACTTATGGTATCCAGCGAATATGCGCCATACGTTATGCAGGATGAGCAAGGCAATGTAACGGGATTGATGCCTGATTTAATTCACGCTGCCCTACCTAACTTCGAATCGCAGATTTCGTTTCAATTAGTTCCCTGGAAACGTGCCGAGTCACTGGTAGAACAGGGAAAAGCCTTCGCCGCCTTCCCTTACAGTAAGAATGATGATCGCAGTAAACGATTTCATTTTTCCGAGCCTGTTCTGGACTTCCAGCCAGGATTATTTTATCGCAAAGCAAACTTTCCTGAGGGCTTCAACTGGGGTTCCATCGGGCAATTACGGCAATACCGTATAGCCAGTGTCACGGGATACGCACCAAATCAAGTTTTTGCAAAACACCAAGTGCCGACAATTATTGTTTCAAATGAGTTAGCAGCGCTAACAATGATTTACGGGAACCGCGCGGACTTTTTCTTATTGGACAACCGGGCTGCATGGCACTTGATTCGCACACATTTTCAACGCAATCAAGATGACTTTGCCAGTGCAACAAATGCCTCAATCAATGGCCGCTATTATCTTATGGTGTCCCGTGTGCAACCTGAAAATCTCGCCCTTTTGAACAAGTTCAACAACGGCATGCGTCAACTTAAGGAATCCGGCCAATATCAGGCCATTTTGCAGCGTTATCAAGAACCCAGGGGGATATCGGATTAACGTTTAAATGCCGCCATAGATTCACTTTTTCACTATTCCAGACTATTTTTAAGCAACCATCTTGCGCTGTCTTTGGAAGATGATAGCATGCAGCGCTTTTTAAAAATTATTGCACAACACATTTGTTGAGGATCCCGAATATGTCTAAAGTGCTAATCATTGGTGCTGGCGGTGTCAGCACAGTCACGGTAAAAAAATGCGCTCGTTTGCCCGAACATTTTGACGAGATTTACTTAGCCAGCCGCACGGTAAGTAAGTGTGAAGCACTGCAACAAGAAGTCGGCGCAGATCGGGTTAAGGCCGTTTACGCCGTGGATGCTGACGACAAAGATCAGGTTGTCGACTTAATCAATAAAGTGCAGCCGGATATTGTCGTTAATCTTGCTCTTCCCTATCAGGACTTGCCTATCATGGACGCCTGCCTGGAAACCAAAACCGATTATCTGGACACAGCAAATTACGAGCCAAAAGACGAAGCCAAATTCGAATATTCCTGGCAGTGGGCTTATCAGGACAAGTTCAAAGATGCGGGCATCATGGCGCTGCTCGGTTCAGGCTTCGATCCAGGTGTAACTAATGTTTACACTGCCTACGCAGCAAAACATTATTTCGATGAGATTCACTATCTGGATATTGTAGATTGTAACGGCGGTGATCATGGTCAGGCTTTCGCGACTAACTTTAATCCGGAAATTAATATTCGTGAAATCACCCAACGTGGACGCTATTGGGAAAATGGCCAATGGAAAGAAACCGATCCACTAAGCGTACGTGAAGATCTGGATTATCAGAATATAGGTGTGCGTGCGTCTTACCTGATGTATCACGAAGAACTTGAATCACTGGTGAAACACTTTCCGACTATTAAGCGCGCCCGTTTTTGGATGACTTTCGGGGACGCCTATTTGACGCACCTTAAAGTGCTCGAAGGGATTGGCATGACCTCTATCCAACCTGTTGAGTTTCAGGGACAACAGATTGTGCCACTGGAATTCTTAAAAGCGGTGTTGCCTAATCCGGGCTCATTGGCCGAAGGCTATACCGGCATGACCTGCATTGGTACTTACATAACTGGTATCAAAGATGGCAAAGAAAAAACCATTTTCATCTACAACAACTGCGACCATGCCGTGTGCAACGAAGAAGTAGGCGCTCAGGCGGTATCTTATACCACAGGTGTTCCAGCCATGATTGGTACAGCGTTAATGCTCAATGGCACCTGGAAGCAACCGGGTGTCTGGAACATGGAACAATTTGATCCAGACCCATTTATGGACATGCTCAACAAGCATGGTTTGCCATGGCATGTGATGGAATGTGACAGCAGCCCATTTAAAAAATAATTGACCTTATAAATCGCATTTTTAGGAAGCAGCATGAGCAACGACCCAATGTTTGATAGTGGTATTCCTTCACCCTGTTATGTGTGTGAAGAAAGCAAACTGGAACATAACTTAAAGCTGATGCAACGAGTGCAGGATGAGTCTGGCTGCAAGATCATCCTGGCTTTGAAGGGCTTCTCAATGTGGTCAACCTTCCCATTAGTTGGTAAGTACTTACAAGGATGTACTGCTAGTTCAGTCTGGGAAGCCAGATTGGCAAAAGAACAGATGGGTAAAGAAGTGCACGCCTATTCGCCCGCCTATAAAACAGCGGATATTGCCCAGCTAAAAGAGTTGGTAAATCATATTTCGTTTAACAGCATAGGTCAGTGGCATCGCTACCGTGACGAATTGGCTGAAGCTGGCATTAGCATGGGTTTGCGGGTTAACCCGGAACACCGGGAAGCAGAAACAGAATTGTACGACCCCAGCGCGCCAGGTTCCCGCCTTGGAATAAAAGCGAAAGATGTGGAAGATATCGACCTTACCGGAATTGACGGCTTTCATGTGCACAATCTTTGTGAGTGTGACTCGTTTGCAACCGAACGGACTATTAAAGCCGTTGAACAGCGCTTTGGGAAGTGGTTGCATCAGCTGCAGTGGATCAATTTAGGTGGTGGTCACTTGATGACAAAGTCCGGTTACGATGTTGAGCACCTTATCACTGTGCTCAAAACATTCCGGGAAAAATACGATGTCGAACTCATCTTAGAGCCCGGCTCGGCAGTAGCCTGGCAAACCGGCCCCCTTGTTGCCGAGGTTGTCGATATCGTAGACAACGAAGGTCCAATAGCCATTTTGGATATCTCCGCCACAGCCCATATGCCAGACGTACTGGAAATGCCATATAGACCGGCCGTCAGGCACGCCGGAGAAGCGGGACAGCTAGGCTACGATTACAAACTGGGTGGCAACTCTTGTCTGGCAGGCGATGTGATTGACACTTATAGCTTTGACCACCCGCTGCAAATCGGCGAGCGTATTATCTTCGAAGATATGATCCACTACACCATGGTAAAAACCACCTTTTTCAACGGTGTTGAACATCCCTCCATTGGCATATCAAAAACGTCAGGCGAGTTTGAGCTAGTCAGACAATTCAGCTACCAAGATTTTCGCGACAAACTGTCCTAGGCGGCCTTGTTTTAGCGATAATCGCGGCTCAGATTCAGATTTAGATACGAATGCTCTGAGAGATAAGCTTTTCAGATTGCGGTCAGTCGGTAAGAATGTATAAAGCTACCAAGCAAATAGCAAAGGGAGAGACCTTACCCATAGCTATTGCAACGATTCCAAATGCGGAAAGAATGCTAAAAAAAGCGGCCATGAGGCTTTAACGCCAGTGAGTCATATCCGTGCCATGTTTCAGCGGTTTGAATTCATTTTAAAAAATAGCTCGCCTTTCTTGGCATTTACTGCACTTTACTGCACTTTACTGCACTTTACTGATACTAATGGATGCGCAAATATCCGGTAAATTCTCTGCGGTCATTCCCGGCTGCATAAAGGCATTAGCTGAGCTGAGTTTTGCCCGCTCTTCTTTGTGTGCGTTCATTATCTTATCTATCCAGTCTTGATGGGTCGAAACTCTGGTATATAACTCTTTCACGCCATATTCACCCACGTCTTTAAACCATGAGTCGACTCGAGAGCTAACGCCTAGTAAATAGTATCCGTCTTCTTTTTGAATAAAGGCAGGGCCACCGCTATCGCCATTTCCAGAGACGCCCTCAAGCTCCAGTCCTTTTGGGCCTTGTTCAAACACAAATCTCAAATCAGAAGAGGTCACCGACACTACTTCGTTTTGTGCTTTTCGCAAAACACCATTATTTTCAGCATAGCCAACGGTTTCACCAGTTATTCCTGTGCCTGTGCCGCCACTACCAATAAACCAAACGTTTTGGTGCCGTTCATCCTCCTGTCGGTACAGCTTTGCTGGCTGCACACTTGTGACAGGTGTTTTGAGTTTAATCAGAGCCAGATCGTTTTCTTCACCCAACTCATAAGATGGAAAACTATATCTAGCTTCCACTATTTCTTCACCCACTCGAATCTTTTGCCCTTCATCAAGACAGAAAACCGTGTGCGCCGCGGTCAATACCCATTCAGGCCCGATCAAAGTGCCATGCACGCCAATGGAATAAAAGGTCGCCAACGCAGGAAAATCCCGTTTGCTGGCCAGATAACGATCCGCCGAGACATCGTGACGAATCACAATGGCAGACGCTCCAGATACTAACGCAGAGGATAGAATCGCAGCAGCAATAAGCGGTTTGAAAAATGAGAGTTTAGGCATAGTTTATTTTTGTAGCTTATTGAAAATAAACTAAAAGTGCCAGAAAAACCTGTGTCAGTATTACATTGAATGTAAAAAAGTGTTTCTGCAGCAGTCTACTTGTTACCAGCAGCTTGACTGGCAACTTCAGGGTAACTCCCGCGAGTCACAAATGTAGATTCTGGGTCATATAGTAAAGTAAGGATGCCCGAATTGTCAGATTTTGGCCTTTTTTTGTGTCGAAGTCGCAAGTTTAAAGTCTGGGATGACAGATGTATTGTGATGTTTAAGTTGTGTACAGGGCTACTCGTCGTTTTGCAGGGGGGCGTGGTCGTTGCCAGGAGCCTCCAGCAAGGCTCGAATATGTTTGAGTACAGTTTTGGTTTGGTAAGGTTTGCTTAGGATATTGTTATTCAGTTCAACGTCTTCCTCTGAGTCATTTCGCTGCTCAGTGTAGCCACTTGCCAACTGAATTTTTATTGCTGGGTAACGCTCACGGACAATATCAGCCAATTCATATCCGTCCATATCCGGCATCACGACATCTGTTAGCAGGACATCAATTTCACACTCCTCCAGCAGTTGCAGCGCTTTAGCGGCACTTTCTGCCGTTTCTACCTGGTAGCCGTAGCGGCTTATTGACTCAGCGACAATTCGCAACAGCGCTATTTCATCTTCAACTAATAAAATGGTTTCTCTGCCACCAAGGGTTTCTTTTTCATCATGCAATGGCTGAACAAGCGACGGTGTGTGCTCAGCTTGCTCACACTTAGGGAAAAACAGTTTAAAAGACGACCCGGCACCAGGTTTTGAAGTGACCCTGATGGTGCCGTTACTGCGTTCGACAAACCCATATACCTGACTCAGGCCAAGCCCGGTACCCATTTCCCCTTTCGTAGAATAGAAAGGGTCGAAAATATTGTGCAACGTTTCTTCTGTCATGCCGATGCCGGTATCGGCCACTGACAACAAAACATATTCTCCCGGCTTGATATCTATTGTATTGGCAGTATCTTCATCAAAATAACAATTTTGTGTTTCAATCGTTATTGTGCCTGAGCCTTCAATGGCATGCGTTGCATTAATACTCATGTTAAGCAGAGCGTCTTCGAGATCATTTTTATCGATTCGCACCCTATCGAGATTTGATGCCAGCACCATATTCAACCCTATTCTGGGCGTAATCGTTTTCTTTAGTAAATCTTCACTGTTGCTTAGAATCTGGTTGATATCGACAATTTGCTGATTTCCTGCGTGCGCCTTGGAAAACGATAGTAGCTTTTTCGTCAAATTAGCTCCTCGCTCCCCTGCTTTGACAATCTCAGCTGCATATTTGGCAGCATCTGTATCGGGCTTTGCTCCAAATGTAATAAATTCCGCATACCCCAAAATAATCCCCATCAGATTATTAAAGTCGTGTGCGATGCCGCCCGTCAATTTACCCAAAGCATCCATTTTCTGGCTGCGTCTGATCTGCTCCTCCTGTCTCTGAACTTCGGTCATATCATGAATAAAACCGATAAACCCAGCGTCAGTGACCTCACTGCCAGCCAATTCAGTGATGGTAAGTCTTATAGGAAACAGTGAACCATTTTTACGTTTTGCTTTCAGATTTCGGGCAAGGCCAATTACTTTCGCTTCACCGGTTTCTTCAAACTGGGATAAATAGTGATCATGTTCCCTGGCAAATTCTTTAGGCATAAGCATATTGATTTTCTTTCCCAGTAATTCGTCCTCCTGATAACCAAACATCTTCTCGGTCATCTTGTTGATACTGATAATATGTCCCAATTTATCAATGGCGATCACTGAGTCCAGCAAACTATCGAGAATGATGCGCTGATCTCTTTCCTGTTTGCGTAACTCCCGCAATGCCCGCTGCTCTATACTGACGTCAGCAACGAGGGCGGCAACACCATTTAGCTCCCCATACTCGTTATACAACAGGGTTTTATACCAATCACATACGAGACGTACGCCATCTTTTGCGACATTCGACATGCGGCTGTATTGTCCCTCGATGTTGCTAAAGAAGAGCAATTGCAACTCATCGTCATCCATGTAGCCATCTCTGTTTAGGATTAGCTCACTGACTTTCTTGCCGATAACCTCATCGCGAGTGTAGCCATACATATGAAACGCTGCAGTATTCCACTCGGTAACCCGTAGTTTGTTATCCAGCTCAATTACTGCCAAAGGTGTATTCTTGAGATGCGCTGATAATCTTTGCCGGGTATCTTGCAACAGTTTGCTGGCCCGCTGGCTTTCAAGTTCAGATCCAATTCGGGCAGCAAATACCTGTAAGACATCGAGCATGCGGTCGGTGTCATACAATGCTTTGTGATTCATTAATACCACATGACCAATGGTCTCCATTTGAGAGGTTAAGATGGGACAAGCGATGTAATAGTCCATTTGGAATGAATTAATAAGCGGATCACCGGGGTACTTTGTTATGGCACCTTCTACGACCAATAGGGCATCGCCATCCTGCTGATCTGCCAAAGGGGTGCCATTGATTGGAAAAGTGATGTTTGTCAGTAGCTTGCGTTGTTTGCATACTGCGACGGTTCTGGCACTTTCCGCGTCGCCATTGGACACGATCATCGCGTAATCTGAGGCAAATACTTCACATAACTGTACTACCGCGTTTTCGAAAAAGTTCCGTCCGGAATGCGATGAAGCCGTCTCCGCAAGCGAAGTGAGTGCTTGCTGTATTTTCTTCTGTCGACTGATATCCCGCGCTTCAGCCAATACGCTATCAATGATATTTTGATTGTTCTTTAACGGTTTTAAAGAAATATCTAACCATTTCAGCTCACCGTGAACCGTTTCTATTTGCATTTCCAAGCGACGTGTTTCACCACCTTGAGCCCGCTTAAACTCCTTTTTCAATCGTTTCCGAGTCTGTAGGTTATCCGACGTATTGGTGACATCCCAAAGCGGCAAGCCGAGCATCTTTTTGGCCGGCATTAAATTCAACTCTGCAATCGGTTCGTTAACATCCAGTATGCGACCCTCTCTTGATAACAATGCGGACAACTGAAATGACTGCTGGAATATCGCCTTAAATTTCTGTTCTGTTTGCTGTAATGCCGAATTAATTCGGCTCTTTTCTTTTGTCAGCCATTTCACAACATCGACAAAAGCGAAGGTAAAAAACACCGCCATTAGCAGCACACCGACTCTTGCCACTCCCATGGTCCAATTACTCTCAGATATCAAACCAAGGGTAAACATCACCTGCACATAACCACCAACCATAAAACACAACAATCCCAGTGTGAAAAAGCGCACAAGATGATTGCCAGCGATCAACAACCGTCCCGCATAAAGAAATAAGGCAGTTATACAAATGAGAAAAGTGACAATGAGCATTAAGGTGGCATACCGAATTACATAAAAAAAGCTAAGTACAACGACTACTAGAAACATGCCATGGAACAGATGTATTCCTCTGCGGGTTAAACCTGAAAGGTGACGATTGAAAAGCCGTTGCGCATACACCAGCAGAAAATTCATGGTGAGTGCGCTCAATGGCACAAAGACTTTAAGAGCAAATGGTTGCCATTCGACTGGCAGTAACCATGTGTGCAACCCTTCAAAAATTCCAAAGCTGACCGCAAGGGACAACACGAAAGAAGCCAACCAAAGCTGGCTGTTGCGATGGAAATAGAAAAACAGCAGATAGTTGCTAAATGCGATAAGCAACAACGCACCGTAAAAGCTTCCTAAAATCAATGAATCAATCGGGTGTGCATGTAAAAACGCTTCTTTTTGCCACAATCGCAAGTTAACGACTTTTGCAGCTTCGCTATCAATACGAAGGTAAAACGTTCTGCTTAAACCTTTAGGGAACGTGATATCAAATAGGGGCCTTCTATGGGAAATGGATGACCCCGCCGCAGTCGATAAACTGCCATCCTGAAGTTTTTGAATCTGTTGCGTGACCGGATCCAGCCAATACAACGACATATAATGGGTATTGGGCCAGCGTTGCTCTAACAACCATTGCGCATCACTAGCAGGATTGATCAGGGTAAACTTTAACCAGAATACGGTGTCTGAAAACCCCAGTGAAAAGACATCCTTATGTTTTGGAATAAATCGGTCGTTGACATCAGGGGACAGTATGTCTTCTATCGAGAAGTTGCCGGTTGGGTCCTCCAGCACTAACACGTGTTTGCCTATTTTATACTGGAAGGTTTCGCTATCTAGAACGACATTGCCACTCGCCAACCTGGCAAACAGCAACAGAACCATGATACTGATGAGGGTACTGCAATATGGCTTCAAAATTCCCTGCCCATAGAAGACCAAATAACAAACACAATTAACAGTGTAGCTAGTAATCAGCAGGTCGCTAGTGTTACGGAAGGCAGGCTACGACAAAGCAGTCAATCGTGTGACGACGCCGAGTAATCATTTGATGTTACTACTTGGTACAATTCAGTGACTGAACAAGCAGGGAAATAGAGTTGCAGCACTAAGCCGCAACCTGTGCGATACCATCTGAAGAGATTTCTATACGTAAGGCGTCGGCCTTGGCTCGAATCGCTGATACAACCCAACTGATGGGTACTGTTAAGTCCAGATGCTCAGGAGTCATTTGCTTTACCGCTTTTTCCCAGTCGTCATCTTTAACCGGATTACACCCCAGTGCAAAAACAACCGCCCCGCGTTGAAAGGGGGTTAATTTAGATTTCAGGTTTGTTGTCAGGTAAAGCCCTTTTTCATTAGCCTTTAGCACCAACACTCTGGGAATTTTTCCTGGAATAATGCGACTGATGTCCGGCCAAAAGCGGCGACCTTCTCCTTCAACTTGTTGACGGGTTCTACCATCAATATCTTTAAGCACACCATCAACATATAAATCAGGGTTGTATTGTTGTTCTTGTGTGGGCACAAGCACAACATCACCCTGTAATTCACTCATTAACTTATTTACTTCTTTTAAGTCAAATACTGCGATACTCATGGGAAAGACCGACCAAAAATCATACTAAAACAGGAAAGGTGCGTTATATTAATTAACTCTCTTTCATCGGTCAAAATTTATATTATTTAATTCTATACTCTTGGATTTTAGCGATTTGGAAAAACTCTGAGTTGTGACCTTTCGCAGCCATTAAAAAAGGCCCAGAATTGGGCCTTTTTTAGTCATAACACACTGTTATATAGAGAGTATTTCTATATTGAAGCAGCTAGAACTTCGACAAGTTGTGCATAAACTGCGGCTTTTGCTCTTAGCTCGGCTGCTTTTTTCAGTTTACGCTCAGCCTGTTCTGTTTTGCCTCGCGCCATTAACTCTGCCGCTTTTGCTTCCAATTGAATCGCTCGTTCAACACTTGAGCGTTTTTCAAACCGGGCCTGACGTTTTAGCACTGCCTCTTCGTTTTTATCAGACAATTCAATTTGACGAATGACTTCTACCGTGAGTGACGCACCTTCCGATGTAGCACCTTCAATGGTGTCGATCAAGTCACTGAAGATTTCCCTCTTAAATTGTAATTGCGCCATTTTAGCTTGCTTTTTAGCTATGCGATCGGCATGACGCTCCGGATCCAGTCGTTCAATATCAGCAACCAATTTGGCAACACGTTCCGTGATTTTATCTACTCGTTGTAACCATTTCTGCTGTTTTCTCTCAAACAGATTCTGGTCTTTTGTCGCCAATCCTGATACGCCAGAGACTTCTACCAACGTGTAGTTGGGATCAAACGGGCGCTCAAGTTGCAAAGCAATAACTACAGGATCATGGTCCGATGAACGGTAGGGATTAGCCGCATACCACAGATCGATTTGTTCAGCCGTCTTGTATTCGGTGTTGTAATCCAGAATACGTGGCTCGTCAGTATTGATATGCCATTCAATGACATCTACCACTGCATCCAGCAACAAATCGTTACCCAACGCATGGTCCAGCTGACCAGACTCACCGCGGAAGACATAGCTGTATGCATCCTCTTTACCCAAGTGTTCGAACAACTCTGCATATCCGCCAGTGGCAAGTGCCGTTAACGGGTCTTCTTTCGCGTAGGCATTCAGATCACCCACAACCAGCACAGCTTTTTCTTCAAACTCACTGTTTAACCAGGCACTTAACGCTTGTGCTGCGCGGGTCCGGGTCAGATTACAGTTGCCTTGACCATCATTTAGATCGGGATCACCCAACGAATCGCAGTTTGAACCCTTAGACTTCAAGTGATTCACTGCAACAACCAATGACTGGTCATTTTCCAGCAGGGTGAATTCCTGAGCCAAAGCCGGACGGTTTTTAGTATCCAAAAACAACGGCTGACCAGCTTCATCAAGCATTGAGTTACTACTATCGAGAATCCTGGCAACGCCTGTAGGTTCCACAACAGAAGCGCGGTATAGTAAGCCTACGGCAATAGCATCCGTACCGATTTGCGATACTTCTGGCGTAATATATTGCCAATCTACACCCGGCTGTGCCGTATTTAATGCGGTTACCAAATCATTGATAGAGCTACCTGTTGCATAGCCATCGTTTTCAATTTCCATTAAACCAATAATATCCGCATCCAATGCTGATAAAGCTGCCACTATCTTGGCTTCCTGACGCACAAACTCTTCCGCAGTATCGGCACCACGTTCATTCAGAGTATTGAAGTAATTCAGGACATTAAAGCTGGCGACTTTTAAGTTGCCTTCTGCAGATAATTCCGGATATGCCTGACGCGGGTTGCTTGATACAAAAGCGACGTCCGACACTGGCTGGATACGGTATTCTCCATAAGAGTAATGCATTACACCATGTGCCATGGAGGCGGTATCACCGATACGCAAAGAGTTTTCAGCGCTTAAACCTGTAGATGGATAAGGCACAACCGCTGGGTTTTGTTGATTAGAACCATCATCCAGCAGGACATTATTAAGCGCATTTTGCGCTGCAATCGCATTCGCCTCGGCACCCGGTGTTGCTACCTGGGTGGGTATCATGCGTCGCCCATTGGCCAATGTCACTGTGCCATAGCGCCCAAGATTATAGGTATCGTTAACCGTAAGTTCGCTAAAGCTAATCATCATGCCTTCAACTTGCTCTGGTGCATTGGCATTCGCAAATGGCAATTGCAATTCAGTCACTGTTGGCAATGACCCGGCGGTGCCACAGATCTCAACAGCAGAGACGCTGCTTAATTGGGTCATGTCGTAGAATTCGCCCGCTGTTGCTGCAACTCTGACTCTTTGCCCCAGCGCAATTGTTTGTGGACTATTGCCGGTAAAAACAAACACGCCCTCGGAAGTCGTGGCATCACCATCCTGCTCACCATCTGCAGATTGCATAAAGAAGCCACTTAGCGTGTCCTGAAAATCAGCAGTAACTATGCCTTCAACCTGAACATCCTGGCCATTTAATGGTGTTGCAAAACCCGCACCCTGCACTTCATAGATCGCCGTGTATTCACTTCCGCAAGTCAATGGTGTACTTCCACCATTATCACCACCGTCACCGCCATCTGATGAGCCATTATATGAACCAAGGTCACTAAAATCGTCCTGCCCAAAACCGGTCCATTCTGTGCTCGGCTCGAATATGTCATCAATTATAGTATCGCCAGTTGTCACATCCGCATTGCGGCGCAATGTATTGTTGGCTGTACTGAAGGATCCTGTTCCCCACGCAGAGCCAGGATCGGTGCCGATTTGACCAAAACTGTCCACAACATTGCCGTTCTGGCTTAAAACATAACCATCATCGCCATTGTGGCTGATAGAACCTGTCACCTGGTCGGCAACGGCTAAAACATCGGCCACAGCGGAAGAATGGGCAATCACAAATACGTCACCAGCTGCAATACTTCCTTGCAGTGTGATGTTGCTTGGTGTTGTAGAGCCATTGGAGTAGCGCGCTAAAACCGTGTTGGTTGCGGCTAAGTCGATAGTTTCAGTTCCGGCATTATAAATCTCGATAGCTTTATTATTCGAGCTACCTTCTATGTACTCGGAAATGAACAGCGCGGCGGTGTTATCCCCTGAGCCATTGCCTCCGTCACCACCATCCGATCCACCAGCATCAATCACCTCACCGTTTGGCAGCGTGATTGCGCCTGCAGATGCGGTAATTTGGATATCATCGATAAAGACACTACCGGTAGTAAAGGCGGCACTGTCGTATAAACGGAATTCGATTACCAGTCCGTCTCTGCTGCTATTGTTGGAATCAAAAGTCCAGGTATGGCTGAGTTCCTGCCAACCGGAACCATCAGTATAGGTGGAGTTGCCACCTGCAGAACCCGCATAGGCATCGATGTTGCTGCTGTCATTGGTATAGTGTCCCCAGACTCGCCCTGCAGGACGGTCAGCACTGTCATCGTATACCCAAAAGGATACGGTTACGGTATCACCATCAGTTAAGCCATTAACCCAGCCAACAAAACTTTGAGGTGTACCATTGTCGATAGGGTCGAAATCTTCAACCTGCAGCGCGTAACCTCCGCTACGGGTTTGTAAAGCAGAGTTAGCGTATCGTATGTGACTTGCAGAATATTCGCCAAGAATGGTAGCACCATCTTCCCAGCCATAATCCACCGTCACAGCCTGTGCCTGTGTCGCGGCAACAATTGATGCCGTCAGTAGAGAGAGTCGTTTTTTCATTATCAAACCTGCGTCTTGGAATTATTCAGAGCAAACGAACTATCTTGTCCGTTTTTGTCCAAGGCCATTGTCGACCATCTGAATAAAACAGGAAGGACTTAACTTAAGACATCATTACTGGTTCTTAATCGCGTAAAATCAGTAGTTTACGGGTGAAAAGTAAGGTTACCTGTTGTGTTGCGTAATGAAGGTGCGTAGTTTTTAAACAAAAAGTAAGGAAAAATAGTCACCATTAAGACGAATGTCGTGTCTGTTACAAAATATTCCGCCAGGGTGTCGTATTTGTCACAATGCACACAACCAATAAAAAAGCATGCCCCAACTTCAGCATGCTTTTCTGGGTTTTACTGTGGCTTTAGAACATATAGGTCTCAGCTCGTTCTATAAGTTTATTCTCATCAATTTTGTCGGCAACACAATTTTTTATATCCTTATTGCTGAATACGTAAACCTTATCCATTTTATCCCGACCACGTGTGGTTGTGCGCTCTCCAAAATCAGTCAATACGAAGTTCACTTTTTCGTCGCTTGGTAAATCCCGTAAGCCACCGCCATAACTGCAAAGCGTTTCGGCGACTGTCGCTTCAAATGCGGCAAGGAAACGTTTTATTCTAGCGGCCTCTTCTGCGTGCTGCTTTTCTCTAGCCGCTTTTTCTTTTGCTTCTAACTCTTCAGCATACCTGGCTATTTCGGCACGTTTTTCTTCTAATTCAGCCTGCTCTTTCTGCAATTCCTTTTGTTGATCTTTGAGATGTCTCATGCGTTGTTCGTCGGCATGTCGCATCTCAAATTCAATATCCCTCAAGCGGCGTTCAATCTCGCGTGCCTCCCAACTCAGTTCACGCTCGTTCTGACGTAGTTCGCGAAACTTATCTCTTGTTTCACGTAACGCTTCTCTGGCAATTTCTCTTGCCTGTTCGGCAATTTCCAAAAAGTCGTCTTCAATATCAATTTGAAAATGTGTCGAATTTTCACCATCGGTGGAAATAAAAACATTAGGTAATTCCGAGGGTTCAGGGGGTGTCGGCACAACAAAATTTTGACCCATGATCTCGGCGAAATTAAAATTGAAATTCCATCCACCAGAGTTGGTTTTCACTTCAAACAATAGCCCTTGGCCTTGCAGATAAGTGGAATCCACCGAATGAAACCGAATGCCACCACGCTCATTATTCTGCTTTAACGACGTCACCAATATATTGCGCATTATCTCGGCATCTTTATACAGTTTATTCATATCTATAGTCGTGCCAGCAGCTGTAGATATATAAGCTGCGATGCCCAATGCTACGATTTTCTTGATCATTTTGGATACCTCATTTTTTATCCTTTACGGGGATTGATATACACCCGATAACTATTCTGGTGAATCGATATTTGTTACCAAATCACGTTGTAAGCTATTTAATTGACGAGCGTAATAAACCTGATCGTCATTACGTTGCTGATTCACAAATTTAATAAATTCTGCAAAATCTTCTCTTCGCTCGGTACGGCTGGTACTCAACAAGTAGTTGGCCAATTGTGTATTCATGTCCATCTGTTGTTGTTGCATCTGTTCTGTTCTGTCTGCCAGATAAGTTGCCTGAGACGCGGCAAAATCATCTAGTCGCTCATCCAGCATATTTTGTATTTGTTGCTCCTGCTGGGCTCCTGCAAAACTGATTGTCATGCCTGCATCGGTAGTGGAAATTTCAACTTTAAACAACACCATTAATATTGCAGCGAATGACATTGCCAATGATAAACTGGGCTGCCATTGCCACCAGCTAACCTTTTCACTTCTCGAGCTTTCAAAGGTTGCCTCCCTGTTCCACTCTGGTGGGTTTTGCATTTGAAAGTCATTACTAAGGGCTTCCATTTTTTCTACAACAGACACTCTTTTGGCAAAGCTTTCGTCCTCTCGACACCACTTGGCAAATCGTTCTTGTTCGTCACTATTTAGCTCCTCTTCAAGCCATTTGGCGAAGAGTCGTTCTTGCTCATGCTTCGACATACGTTTCCTCCAATAGCGTTTTGAGTTTCTCCAGCGCGCTATATAGTCTGGACTTGACCGTATTGCTTGATACATTTAATTGCTCAGCAATTTCGTCAAAGGTAAATTGACCAAAAAACTTCAATTCCACGACTGCTTTTTGTGCCAGTGGCAATTGTTGCATCGCCCCTATCAATTGCTGATTGTTGTTATTCATCAATAACACCTGCTCAGGCAATGCTGATTCGCACGCTGCTTCGGGAATATCGTCCAGCCCCTGTGTTGGCTTTTTCTTGCGATAATATTCAACGCAACGGTAACTTGCGATGCGAAACAACCAGGCTTTAAACGTCCCCTGCCCTTTAAAGGTGCTCAGGTTTCTAAAAACAGAAATAAATATTTCCTGCATTAGATCCAGTGCATCATCAGGACTGCTTGTCATGCGAATACCATAATTATAAATCGGCTTTTCATAGCGCTTTACCAGTTTCAGCCAGGCTGACTTACTTCCTTGCAAGGCTTTGGTCACCAATTGTTCATCCGTCTTTTCAAACACGTTTGGTTCCGGTTGAGGCGTTGATTATTAATCTTGTAGTAATAGTCGATGCCTGCTCGAAAAAAGTTTTAAATTTATTAAATTAAATACAGACTACTTTAAAACCGGGACAGGCATGAGCGGTGATAGTAATTCAGCAAGCTTGCGAAACAGCTGCATGCGGGTAGTGCCGCTACGCCAGACCAGACCTATTTCACGGAATGCACCTTCTTCTGAGGGTAGTGCTGTTAACGGTTCATCCCCCAGAATTTTTTCCTGCAATGCCATTCCTGGGACAAAGGTAATCCCCATCTTGCTTGCCGCCAGTTTAATCAAAGTGTGAATACTGCTGGCAGCTAACGAACTGACCTGCTCTGCGTGCTTGAGTCCGCAGGCACTCACTGCGTGTCCGGTCATGCAATGCTCCGATTGCAATAAGAACACACTGTTTTTAGGTAACTTTGAAATTTCTAATGGGTTGGGTAAACGCTGCAACATGTCATTGTGGGCAACCAAATGGAACGGATCATGACCTATCACTAGTTGCTTGCAACCAGGTGTCGCCATCGGAAGGGCCAAGACCAATAAATCTAACAAGCCATCGTTTAGCTGTTTAAGGAGATTCTCGGTGGTGTCTTCCTGAAGCTGCAGGTTCAGTTTTGGTAAAGCTGTGGAAATAGTGTCTATCATTGGCTCAAATATGAACGGTGCTATAGTGGGAATGACACCTACTTTCAAATTCCCGGCCTGCCAGTCTCCGGCACTTTCTGCGAATTCCACCATTTCTGTGGCGTATTGCAGTATGGCTTTGCTGCGCTCGACCACTTCGAGGCCAAACGAAGTAAAGATAAAGGTTTTGTGGTCGCGCTCTAAAAGCTGACCATTGAGTTGTTCTTCAAGATTTTGAATCGCGGTACTCAGTGTCGACTGGCTAATATGGCAGCGCTGTGCAGCTTTATTAAAGTGCTGCTCCTGATGCAGTGTGACCAGATAATGAAGGTGCTTAAGGTTTGGCCATTTCATAATTTAAATTCAATAAAAACGATTAGGTGTTAAATTTAGTTCGTTTTTATTAAATTTCAACCTTATGTTGCTCACCAACCAAACCTATTGCAGAAAAATAGGAAATTGAACTCCACACCCCGAACATAACGTGCGCCGAGAGATGTTTATCTATGGTCTTCCGAGGACAATATGTTGAAAATCGCACACAAGGCTGAGATCATTACTGCCTGTCCCAACAAGAACGTCGATTTCGTGAGTGATAAAACGCCAATCCCAACCAAAAAACATGCGTTCAGTCTGGACTATTACGACAACGATGGATTATTAAAGCCGCCCGTTTTAATTTACGTCATTCTGTTTTATTTGTTCCGAGCAGTAGTCATTATTGCTGCAGCATCCGGTATTGGCAGTGATACCAGCGCAATACTCTCTGCAGTATATCCCGATCTTAGATTTCTCTACATCCATACAGGTATCGCTCTGCTGGCATGTGGTTGCGGCTATCTGGTGTTTTATCGAAGAACGTTGTTGGAACGGGAAAAATTACATTGGTTACGAATTTTGCGACCGGGACTCATTATAATTCTGATGTTGGATTTATCGTTGCATTTGTATATCGCATATACACAACATTGGCAATTTGCCTGGTCCATAGGTATTGGTGTTTTCATTCCGCTATTTTTTCTGCTACTGCTGATAAAAAATACCCATGTCCGCGTTTTTTGCACGCCAGAATACCATCATCGCTAAAGCATTCTGGCATCGCTAGAGCATTCGGGTATCTAAAATAACGTGTTAGAACAGGTCAATTGATTGTCTATATTCGACCGATTTATCGTTCAATTTGCTGTCAGCTAACAAGACCTCGTAACAATGTACCTGATTGCGGCCATTGTCTTTGCCGTAATACAGTGCCTTATCCGCTCTTTCTATCAGAATTTGCTGGAACTCATCAGTAATTGCGGTGTAGCCCGCGCTGATTGTCATTTTTTCAGCCAGTGGGAATGTTGCCTGTCCAACAGCTTCTCTGAACTCTTCTAGTTTTTGTTGTGCATCATGTTGGCTGGATGGTGCTAAAATGAGCACAAACTCTTCCCCCCCAAAGCGAAACATCACATCACTTTGACGAAAGTAGCCGCGCATCATTTGTGCCAGACTCAGCAGCACTTCATCACCACAAACGTGACCAAATTGGTCATTCACTTTTTTGAAGTGATCTATATCCACCATCACAAGCCAGGCACTTTTATCTTCTACGTGGCGACGAGTGGTATTTGGATCTTGGGTATTGAGATCCTGAAGTTGGCGCTGGCGCCTCAGAATTTGCTTTAGTCTGCGGTCAAATGAGTGACGGTTTAATAATCCGGTTAATTTATCCCGTTCACTTTCCACCAATATTCTTAAATAATTACTGTAAATTTTGACGATAGCTTCAACAAAATGGTACTGCTGCGGCTTTAAGTTTTGACACTCAATATGCAAACATACTTGCTTATTGCCACCGGAAATTGGCAACCACAGGCTCACTTTACCATTGCTTTCATCTACCCGTGTTTTACTGTGTTGCTGCATCGCTTTTAACAACTCTGGTGTGATGTCAGCAACAGGAGCATTGTTGATCCACTTGTACTCCCCAGTATCTGCAGACTTTATGACGGATAACGCTGTGGCAACCTTGTTCTCATCTAACAAGTCGACCTCATAAATGGTCGCTTTAGTGCAGAACAACAACTCAACAACCGACGTCAGCAGGCTAAGCTCCAGGGAGTCGATATCCTGATTCTCGGTGAGTGCCACTATGGACTCAAGTATGCGTTTATCCATGTTTGTCATAGGAGTATGTTGCTAGTACTTAGTCATAGAGTAACTGAAATTTACCCGTTTCCGCACTTAGACTTTAGTCGCAAGCAGGCATGTTAGTTATACGCAGACAAACTCACCAAAAAAGCGTTTATAGTCTATGTCGTAGTCCTCAGGCCGAACTGATTCCATGATCTTTTCGCCCTGTGCGTTTTTAGCCATATCGATTTCTTTGGGAGGGATAAAAGAATTCATACGCAAGGAGTAAAACAATTTGATTTTAGGTGCTAAGGGTTTCTCCTCATGCACTGCCATCACCAATGCTAGCTTATTGCTTTCTGTTTTGACTAATGTGCCAACAGGGTGGATCCCTACCGTTTTAACAAACTGACTGACCAGTGTTTTATCAAAGTGTGTACCGGCGTTTTTCAACAGGATTTTTAAAGCATGATTGGCTGGCATGCCTTTTTTATAACAACGATCAGCTGTCATTGCATCATAAGCGTCGACGATAGAAACCATTCGACCTATGCGGGAAATTTTCTCTTCAGGCAACATATTGGGATAACCATTGCCATCAAGCCGCTCATGATGTTGGCCTACCACTTTGAGTACAACATCACTGACATTTTCCACGTCACTCAAGGCGTTTAGCCCCTCATTGACATGACCTTTCATGATCATCATTTCAGGATCAGTTAATTTGCCAGGCTTCAACAGAATTTTGTCCGGTATATTCACTTTACCGATATCATGCAACATGCCGGCAAGCGCTAATTCCGTCACCATATTCTCATCAAACCCAAGAAAACGCCCAAATGAAGCTAATAGAATGCCTACATTAAGTGAGTGCTCTAACAAATAATCATCTTTTTCGCGAAGGTGCGTCATACACATCAAGGCGTTAGGGTTGCGTTGCAAAGAAGCAACGAAACTTTCGCTTACCTGAGTGATAGGACCCACACTGACTGGAAAGCCTTTTTCGACATTCTTAAGCAGTCGCTTTTGGATAGATTTGGCGTGGTTGTATATTTGCGTCGCTTTTTCCACTTCGTCTTCAAAGACGACCAGTGGTGCTGAAGACTTGGTATATTGCGGTTTCTCTGGTTTTTCAGGTTTCTTGGGGGCTTTAGGTTTGTCTTGTTTTTGCTTCTCGACATCGATTATGACTTCAAGTACGCCTTTTTCTCTCAGAAATGCAACCACCTTGTCAGAACTGACAACTCCCTGAGACTTCATTTCCAGGTTGCCTTTTTGTTTCGCAACTGACTCGACATACATACCTGGCTGAAGTTGGTCGATGGTTATTTTTTTTAGCGTACTCACCTGAACCCAAAATTGTAAATAATTATAACTTTTATACTAATGTCAATCTCATAGTTACGCAATGTTGAGCCAGCATCTGCCGGTAATTAGGATAATATTACTCTCTGATTTTGCTACAAAAAGTCACAATGCCAACAACGAGGTCATTTCTTCACGGATTTCTATGTACCCATCTTCATCTAAACCAAGATATTCGAGAATTTCATCCGCATGGTATTCCCATTCGGTATCCAGACTCAAACGACGATTCATGTGACAAATATGCTCAGCCAACTTCATGATTGCCAATAGTGAGCTAACATTTGGATCGTCCAGTTCCAGCATACGAGGAGAGTGATGGTTTAAAACGCCCTGACACACTTGTTTTTCAATACCCCAGGAGCGCCCAACATAATAGCCCACGACAGCATGATTGGTGGGATAATACTTTTCTTCGATTTCAGTAAAGGTTTGATTGGAGTCATTGGCTTCTATCAGTACCTTTTTGTAATCTTTGTATTTGAGCATCATGAGTGGAATGCCGACATCATGAAACAGCCCAAGTAAATAAGCATGTTCCGGATCTCCCAGCAACAAACTCTTCGATAAACGGGCACCCATAATAGCGACATCTGTGGCGGAGTCCCAAAAACGCTCTAAGCGAAGTCGAGAACCGCTTGTCGCCTGCCGAATTGAAATACCAGTTACCAAATTACTCACGGTCCGAAACCCGAGCATGATGGTCGCTTGTTTTATCGACGTCACTTTACGTCGCAAACCATATAAAGGGGAATTAATAGTCTTTAATACACTGGCTGCCAAGGTTACGTCTTTTGCAATTATCGCAGCCAGTTTATTGAGGTCAGGGTGGTCTTTTTGCTTCTCAGCAAGCACCGCCTGTAAAGCAGCAGGGCGCGGAGGAATGTTAATCCCTTTAATAATGGACTGAGCCTGGTCCAGATTCACTGCAGCAGTAGACATACGGAATTTTGACAGTAGACAATTAATTGACGTAATAGTAACAATTGCCGACTTTTGCCTCAATAAAATATGGTCAGTATCTTTGCAAATTTTAAGCTCATCCTACCATTTCAGTCTCATTCCCAAAGACAAAATACACTTTACCGGCATTTAGTAACCGAAAGGCTGTGGTCATATCCCTGAATGCATGGCCTTGTAAGTCATATTCTGGAAAGTCTCGGTCATAGTAGTAAGTGGGGAACCGTACCGCCGTTACTGTGTGATATCGATGCGGGACATTCTCCAAAAAAATCGCAAAAACGAAATAGCAAAAACGAAATCGCAAGCATTAAATTAAGATCCATTGCCTGACTTTGCCTAATTACAATTAATCACAAATCCACACAATTTTAGTCGGTCAAATCATCCGACAAATGCAATATTGAAACACAGAAAATTTCATAAAATGAAGGATGTTATGATGCAAAGATACGTGTTTTTTGCCTTTATTTTGGCATTGACGACATTGCCCCTAAGCAGTCAGGCAACTCGGTTTCAAACTTCACAAATACAGCCTGTTGCCAGCAAAGTTCAGGACACGAAAACGGTTGCGATAGGATCTGCATTGGCATCGAAAGCAACAAAATCAGCCCGCGTTACAGACAGGTATTTGATTCAGTTGCATGACCAACCAGTGGCAAAACGTTTTCGCAATACACTGCATCGAACCCAAAAAACCTCTTTGTTAAAAAGTAGGTCCGCTGAAAAATATCACAATGATTTACTGAAAAAGCAATCGACTTTGGTGAAAAAGCTTAGGCAACAATTTCCCAAACTGAAGGTTCACCGGGGTTATGTCATACTTACCAATGCCCTTGATGCCACCATCAGCGAATCCGAACTGCGACAGCTTAGAAAGCGACCAGAAGTCAAAGCAATATATCCTGTAAAACGTCGATACCTTAATCTGGATGCCAGTCACAAAGTTATCCAAAGCATTGAGGCCTGGCAGCGACTAGGCGGACAATTGGAATCCGGAAAAGGCATTAAAATAGCGGTAGTGGATACCGGTATTCGTGAAGACAATCCCATGTTTCATGACGAGGGCATGGATGCCCCCGTATTAAACAACTCTCACTTAGTTGCACAACCTGATTATTGCCGGGAGGCTTCCGGCGACCCCAACTTTTGTAATAACAAGTTAATTGTCGCTCGCTGGGTCAACCCAGAAGCTCACGGCATGGAAGTTTATGAAAGTGAGTATTTAAGTCCCAGAGGATTTGACGGTCACGGCACTCATGTTGCGGGTATCGCAACAGGTATGCCAATTAACATCGCGTTTAATCGCAGTAACCTGGATATATCAGGCGTCGCACCCGGTAGCTATCTAATGGTCTATAAAGCGTTGTTTATGGATCCGTTTGGCATGGTGTATGGCACAGATACGATGCTGCTTGAGGCATTGGAACATGCCGTACTGGATGGCGCAGATATCATTAATAACTCCTGGGGAGGTGGCAGTGGCGAAGATCCCGAAGCTTCAATTTATCAGGAAGTGTTTAACAATGCCGAGGCCCTTGGGGTTTTAATGGTGAACGCCGCAGGCAACACCGGTCACCCAGGAGCCAATATAAACTGTCCGGCTTGCATAGAATCGGGGATTGCCGTTGCCAATACCACCCATGGACGATTTTTTGGCCATGCCGCGACGATAAATGATCTGGATTTTCATGTCTATGAGGGTGATAACCAACAACTTGACACAGATATATCTGCCACTATTCAACTTTGGCGGGAAACACAGCTAGAGGATTTAACGGGCTGTGCCTCTGCGAATGACACGCTGTTTAATGGTGGTATGGTGTTAGTTGGCTACCAACCTTTTTGCCCACTCGAGATGGTAGCCGAGAACATCAAAGCCGCAGGGGGCGACTTTGCATTAGTGTATTATGCTGACCAGTTCGGTCAAGGGACTTATGAACCACTTATTCCAGCAACCTCTGAGTATGCTATTCCAGTATTTGGTATATCTCAGGAAGTGGGCCTTAAGCTAATGGACGAATATGACTCAGTCGCGGCAAGCGGCAGAAATATTGACATTTCTGCTGAGATCTCAGCCGGTATCGAATCCCAGTTTGTCGACATTATGAATCCTTTTAGTTCAACCGGACCTAACAACAACCCAAACTACCTGAAACCGGATCTGGCAGCGCCCGGTACGAATATCATCAGCGCCTACTCCCCTGACGAATTTTCTTTTCCAGATTTTCCGTTTATTGCCAATACCAGTCCACCTCCGCCTTTAGGTCAGGGAACTTTCGCCATGCTTACTGGTACCAGTATGGCAGCACCCCACGTCGCAGGTGCTGCGGCATTAGTGAAACAACAACATCCACAGTGGACTACATCGCAACTCAAATCGGCTCTGACATCGACGACAGATGTTGACATTCTACTGGGCGCCGATCCTGCAGGCCCGTTTGAAATGGGTGCAGGTCGTCTGGAAATTATCAATGCTTTGGATGCCACGGTCCATTTTGAGCAAGTGTCACACTCGGACCCTGCATGTATTGGCACATGTCAGTTCAATAATACTATTACGAATAATTCCGAACACGCGTCGTCATGGGATATCAGCATTACATTTTTTGATGATGCTACGTTGGCGACGGTCTACCCGGACAGGCTAACCCTCAACCCGGCAGGTGAAGCGGGTAGCAGCGCAAATGTATTAATAAAAATTGATGCCAGTATTGCCCAACCGGATCATCCTCTTTATAAAAAGTGGTTGTTTGGCCGAATAACGGCAACAGACTCTTTAGGGAAAACCCAACACCTTCCAGTGGCGATTTATGCAAATGACGCCAGTGACGAAGGAACCCTTTTAAATTATGTTCGGGCTGGAGAGTTGACCACCACTGACTTGATTCCGATGACCACCCGGATTCGCAATAAAAATTTGCAGGAGGCTCCAACCGTAGACATTCGCCTGACAGAAAATGCCAGCTTTGTAGCAGGTGAAGAATCTATCAACATCTCTCACGGAGAGACAACCGCATTTGAGTATTCTCAGGACGGTCAAGTATTACATTGGCAAGGCGCGTTGCGCCCAGGCAGTATAGAGATTCAGGATGCTAACCCATGGGATAACTTCCTGTTATCTGATCAGGAAGTCGCACCTGTATCCTGTGACGAGGGTTGTCAGTTTTTTAATACTGTGGTGGAATTTAGCTTTGCGTATAACGGTGAAAGTTATGACGCTTTGACAATTTCCGATAATGGTTTTGTGGTCCCTGGTAATGTCGGTGTCGGTCAGTTCGCCGCCTTGTTTAATCAACATTTTCCGCAGCAAGACAATCTGAATAATATAATTGCGCCGTTTTGGACAGAGTTCGATCTGCTCGATGAAAATATCCCTAATGACAGTGGTAGCGGCTTTCTGCGTGCCGCAATCAGAGTACTGAATGAGACAAATTACCTAATCGTGGAGTGGGACAAGGTGGCACTGTTCGAACTGAATGATGAGGGAGAATTACCGCCACCGGGGGAAGAACCGACTATTCCAGAGGAAGATAATCCAATGTCAGAACAGCAAACGACCTATACATTTCAGTTAATCATTGAGGAAAATACCGATAACATCTGGTTTCACTACGTAGACATCCCAGCTATCCCGGAAAACCTGACAATAGGCGCGGAAAACAATGACGGCAGTATCGGACATGCCTACTACTTTGACGGTGATGGCAATAATTTGTCGGGATTAATGGCTGAAACAGGTTTTAGCCTCAAGCTTTTCAGTCAACAGGAAGGTCGGGCAGAAATCAATTACTCTGCCGCATTGCAAGGCAGTCAACCATTTACTCGAGCAGATGAGATAATTTTGCAGGAAGACTCAATTATCGGCATCGACGTACTGGCCAATGATTATCCTCAAACTCATGTAACAGCGACGTCGTCGTTAACCGGACTAACGCCCCACAAAGCCATTGTTACTGCCGCACTAGAAGCCGTGAATGGTTTGCAAACGTCGACACTAACAATCGCGATACCACCTGAAAATGGCCAGGCGACAGTTGAAAATGGTCAAATTGTCTATGCCCCAAATGCTGATTTTTATGGGGAAGACCGGTTTACCTATCAGATAAATGATGGTGCTGGCATTGCTTCTCATGAAACAGAAGTGAGCCTGCTAATATCTTCTGTAAATGATGCACCTGAAGTCAGTGTTGCACCTTCTATAACGATTCTCGAGCAACACAGCGCTTCTGTCACCGCAAATGCTACTGACAAAGAAAATTCGACATTAACCTATACCTGGACCCAGCTTACCGGTCCAGTGTTAAACCTATCACCAGTAGATGGACAGCTCTCTATTAGCGCTCCAATGGTGGAAGAAGATGTTAGTGCCACTATTGAACTCATTGTCTCTGATGGTGAGAAGCAGAGCACACCAGCGATACTTACGGTTAATATCCGCAACATAGCGGAAAGTGGCGGTAGCCTGTATTTGCTAATATATTTAATCACTTTGGGGTTGGCGTTGCGTGCCTTGCGCGTGCAGTTTAGATTAAAAAGCGCGAGTCATTCTCTTTAATAAGCAATTCGAGTTTATCGTAGTCAAACTGGCATTGCTGCATAATACGCGACACTTCAGCCTGCAATGCCGCCATATTTTGACGTTTAATGGGCGAAAACAGGTAACGGGCAGCATCGGTGTAATAATCACCAATGTCACTAAAAAACTTTTTGGTCAATTCTACCCCTTTCGTGGGGTAGTCTTTGATATTAAAAAAATCTAACTCCCACCAGAGTTTAATAGATTCGAAAGCAAAATTGCTAACATCACTGAAACCCGGATTATTCAGATCGGCATCGGACAGTATCTTAGCCTCTCTGGAACAAACCACACGTTGTGGTATACCAGTGCTAAAGTCAATTGCGGTACAGATGATACAATCTGAAACCGCTCTAATCATGTCTTCCTGATAGCCCAGGTCCACCAGCAAATCACGAGATACATTGACACTGATTTGCTCATGACGCTGACGCTGCACAATATTACCAATATCATGTAATGCGGCGGCCAACCCAATTCGTTCATAGCCCTCAAACTGGCAAGGAATACCATCCAAAATCGCCAGTTTTAACGCAACAGCAATCACGCCTTTCACCGGATGAAAGGTATGTACATGATTGTGAAAATGCAACGATTCCAGCTTTTGCGCATCCGTTTTCAGGTAATCTTTAGCAAAGCTCAATACTTGCTGAAATGCATCAGATTGCGGGAGTAATTCTCCATCACGAAAGGCAAACAAATCCATTTCAATAAAACGTTTTAATGCAACATCATCAGCACCAAACTCAGCGACATAAGCTTCAGGTAAGAAGAATTGATGCCGAGAATCTAGCTCAACAGAATGTAATGGAAATGCCAATTCACCGTGCATGCAGGATTTTTTTAGTCAGGTATTAAAAACCATCATAGTTTTCAGGGAGTTAATTTTCAAATTACAATCAAAATCAGGTAATTTTAGCCACCCATTTTAACACTTTGTTTACATATAGGGGGAATTCCCTATATCCCCTTTCATCTCAACTTGTCACTCTAAAAAGGTAAAAAAACTTTCTTTTTGGAGAAAAAAAATAATGAAACGCCCAATTCTCACACTTAGCTTAATTGCCTCAAGTCTACTAGGCGCTGCCACTGCAAATGCAGAGGCGCTGGTAGGACCTAAACTCACGCAGGATTTGCTCAATCAAGCCGGTCCCTTTGACGTTATTGTGTCCTTTGACCAGAAATCCAGCATTGATAATACGCTGCAGGACTTAGGCATCCCTTATTTAGCTTTACAAACCTTGCCAATGGCGGGTGCCAAAGTCAGTAAGTTACAACTTGAAGAGCTACTGAATAATCCCGCTATTAGCAGTGTCTATGCAAATGCGCCATTGCAATACAGCAACTACACGTCGGGAGATATCACCGGTGGTCACTATGTTCACGACTACGATGGTGTCGATGGTAGTGGCGTGACTATCGCTGTGTTAGATTCAGGTGTAGATGCCACCCATCCGGATTTAGAATTTCAGACTAAAACCGTAGAAAATGTAAAGATTGTCGGTGATCTGGATCTGCTCGGTGGACGCAACGCATTTTTAGAGGGTGTGCCTAACAGTGATACTTCTTCTGGTCATGGAACACACGTAGCAGGTACAGTTGCTGGTACAGGAATAGTTGGCGCCAATGATGAGCGCAGAGCCTACTATCATGACGGTATTGCTCCGGGAGCGAGTATCGTTGGATTAGGTGCTGGTGAGGGTGTTTCCATACTGTACGCATTGCTGGGTTTTGATTATGCTATCGCCAACCAGGATCGTCTCGACATCGATATCATCACCAATAGTTGGGGCGGTGGTGATGGTGCTGAATTCGACCCTAACGACCCAATAAACAAGGCATCTTTTGAAGCATATAAAAAAGGCATGGTCGTCAGTTTTGCGGCATCCAATTCGGGCCCTGATGAAGATACGATCAACCAATATGCCCTGGCCCCTTGGGTCATCAATGTTGCGGCTGGCACCAGTGATAAGCAGCTCGCCGATTTCTCAAGTCGCGGTGTAGCAGGCCACGAGTATAAGCAGCCAGATATCACAGCCCCCGGCAAAGATATCACCTCAACCAGAGCACCCAACACTGCGATAGGTGCGATGGGTCCGGTTATCGACCCGGCGCACCCTGAATACCTTGCTTATTACCACACCATCAGCGGCACCTCTATGGCAACACCGTTTATCGCGGGTGTTGCGGCTCTGATGCTGGAAGTAAACCCAAATTTGTCGCCAGATCAAATTGAACAAATTTTAAAAGACACGGCAGAGCCGATGAATTACGCTCCACACGAAGTCGGCGCAGGATATGTCGATGTCAAAGCGGCTGTAGATATGGCCAGAGTCACAGTGGGTGAACGAGTTTCCTTTATGCAAGGAAATACCCTTTGGTCCAGTCAGGGCTCATGGACTCAGGTTGATGATAGCAGTGAACTTTTTGAGTATGTTGGCAAATGGCGCAACAACAGTCAGCCAGCAGCCTATCAAGGCGGTGTTAAAAAAGCACGGCGCAATAATTCTTTGATATTTACCAAAATTCGCGGTGACAGAGTTCGCCTGCACTTTTTAGTCAATAGTAGCTCACCTGCTTCAGTGGAGCTATTTTCTGACGGTCAATCTATGGGAACGGCAACTATCTATGAATCGAGTGCTTCTAAAGAAGCGCCCAAAGACGTCGCTGTCGCTTTTGAAGGTTTAGGCGATGGCATTCACGACCTGGAAATTCGAGTTTTAAACAGACGTGTAATGTTCGACCGCATGGACGTTGATGGTGCTGCTTTAGCCCCGGATGTCAGCTTTGTAGAGCGACAGCAAGTCGACTCAGGCACGATGGGAGCGTCTGCTGAAAACCTTGAAGTGCAAGAGTTTCCGCTGGAGATAGCTGAAAATGATGTCAGCATCACGTCAACACTTGATTGGACAGGTGTCGCGGATTTGGACTTCTATCTGGTTAATCCCGATGGTGTAGAAGTGGCCTCTAGTGCATCATTGGAAAACCCGGAAGTCATCCAGTTCTGGACAGATGAAGCTGGCACTTACACACTACGTGTAAAGGGCTACATAAGCGTAGCCACCCCGTTTACTGTTACGACGGATATAACTTCAGAAGTACAATAAGTTCAGAAGTAGCATAAAAACTGGCGTACTCCAGAAATCTATGGAGTGCGCTTTTTTATGAAATTATGTAGCTAAAACCCTCTTTGCTCCTATTTTGTCATGACAAAACTCCGGTTAGCACAATCATAAGTGGTAACGCCTGCTGTAAATCCCACTCGTTTTTTTAAGACTCTTTCCACTTCTAAATGGCGATCACAGTTGATAGCCAACGTTGTTACCGATCTTTTTAACTTTCGTAATCGAAAAACTGTACTTTAGGACAGGTTGAATTTTACGGTTATTGCAATAGCATCTTCCGAATACCCGATAACCTGCGACTTGCATAAATTAAAAAGGAATCAAAGAATGAGGAATTTACATAAGCACCAGTTACACGACATGAATGGTGGTGTTTGGGCAAACGTTGTTGGGGGCGTTGTAGGAGCAATTACTGGTGCACTTTCTCCGGTATCGAGCATGTCTCGGGCAGTAGCGACCGTTGGAGCCACCGTCGCAGCTGGTGGAGCAGCCCACACAGTTGACGAGCTCTACCTGCGTATTTCGGTGAATTCGGTCAGCCGTTTCGGAGTTATCCGGCCAGTCCCTTTTAGTCCTTTTTCTTCTTCGTTATTTTTACTCTAAGTGGCCGGATTGATCCAGTTTTCTCATTGATTCGCCCTGTAATTCGATTCGGTGACTATTGTGTAGAAGTCGGTCAAGCAGAGCGTCTGCAACTGTCGGATTGTTTATCAGTTTGTACCATTCATTTACGGGGAGCTGGCTGGCAATGATCGTGCTGCCTCGTTGATAGCGCTCTTCCATGACATCCAGCAGATCATTGGCCTGCCTGGCTGTTAGTTTTTCCATTCCCCAGTCATCCAGCACCAGAAGCTTCTTTCTGGACAGCGTATTGAGTTGGTGGCGATAGCTGCCGTCGGCATGACCCGTTGATAAATCGTCGAGTAAGTGACCCAGGCGATAATAGCGAACGGTATGATGTTGCTGGCAGGCCTGTTCGGCTAAGGCACACGCAAGGTACGTTTTACCGCATCCGGTGGCCCCCGTGAGTAAGATGTTATGACCATGGTGCAGGTACTGACCGTTTAACAGAGAAGCCATTTTGTCTTTTCTGAGCCCACGCTCTGCGCGGTAATCAATGTGATTGGGTTGAGCCTCCAGCCGCAGTTTCGCCTGACGCTTCAGCCGTTTTATTTTGTTGTTATCCCGGCATTGAAGTTCGTAGTCAGCCAGTAAGCCGAGACGTTCCTCGAAGCTCATGTCGCTGTAAGTGGTGGGTTGTGCCTGCTGTTGTTCCAGAGCCTGACAGAAGTGGCTCAGTCGCAGTGAGCGTAATTGTTCATTTAATGCCGAATGCATTTTTTTCTCCTATTGGTAGTAGTGGTGTCCACGTACATTGGGATGGTTGATGGGCGTGTCGTTATCCTGTTGCGGATGGTCAGACGCTTGTTCTTTGTGATGTTTCAGTAAATTGGATATCACCGTGTAGTAAGGTCTCTCCAGCAATAAAGCTTTCTGACAGGCCGCTTCCAGGCGTGCATCGCCATAGTGCTTCGAGAGGTTCAGGATACCTAAACAACTTTTGATGGCCTGCTCAGGATGCTCACGGCGTTGGAACTGACACTGAATGACAGCATGCACTCCACAACCGATATTCTGTCCCCAGTTGAGCAACCGGGACTGACTCCAGCGCTGTTTAACATGCGCTTGTGGCATGTGTTCCCGGAGTGTTGTGAAGCCGCCCTGTTTTGCGCTTTTGGGATGCTGCGCTACGATTTCGCCCTTATGGTAAATGCGAACCAGGCGCTGTGTAGCATCAATCTGTAACTGCTCTCCAACCAGCTGATGGGGAACTGAGTAGGCGTGTTTGTCATAGAGTACATGGTAATCCGGCCCGACTCTGGCACGTCTGGTATCCACATATTCATAAGCGTGATGCGGCAGTGGCATCAGGGCGGGTTTATCCAGCTTTTCATACAGATGATGGCGTGAACCGGGATGCATCTTTTGCTGTCTGTGGTTTAAATCGTTGAGTAATGCTTTAATCGCGGCATTCAGTCCGGACAGGGTATGAAATACCTGATGTCTGAGCCGCATTAATATCCACCGCTCCACAATCAGCACCGCGTTCTCCGCTTTGCTTTTGTCCTTCGGTTTATAAGGTCTGGCGGGCATGACGGCAGTGTTGTAGTGGCGGGCCATGCGGGCGTAATTTTCATTAATAGTGGGCTGGTAGCGATGGGTTTTGGTCACTGCCGCTTTGAGGTTATCCGGCACCAGCAATTTGGGTACACCGCCAAAAAATTCGAATGCCCGGACATGGGCCATCAGCCAGTCCTGAGACTGCTGCGAATGACAGGCTTCCACGTAGGTATAGTTTGAGGCACCGAGGGTTGCCACGAAGATTTGGGCAACACGCACTTCCCCGGTATCGGGGTTAACAATGGGCACCGTTGGCCCGCAGTAATCAATGAACAACTTGTCTCCAGCAATATGGTGCTGACGCATGCTGCGCTTTTGCTTTTTAAGCCAGCGCTGATAATGTTCGCAGAACTGTGTGTAACCGTAGGCCGTTTCAGGTGCAGTTTCTCGATACTCCTCCCACAGCAGTAACTTCGTCATGCCTTTGCGTTTTAACTCCTGATGCATGTCGACAAAGTCAGGCGTGCGCTTCCGCTTACCGGATTGACGGCCAGGATAAAGGGTATTTTCCAGCTGTGACTGAGTGAGTTCATCCGGCAGCGGCCAGGCTAAATCAGAACGATTAAAACTGGTGAGGAGATCCGTGACGGTGGAGGTGCCCATCCCCAGGCACTTAGCGATATTTCGATTGCTGAGTCCCGCCTCAAACTTCAATCGCAATACATCGTAAATCTTATTCATATTGGTTCTCTTTCTGGGCATCAACTGGCTTCCTTAATCTTTAACGGACTAAGAAGAGCTTAATGATTGATTTAATTAGAAAAAGAACGTTCTTTCGGGATTTCGGTCATCGATTTCGGAAAACGGCTGATTTTGGCCGGATAAAACCGAAATGCATGACCGGATTAAACCGAAATAGGTGGTCGGATTAAACCGAAATAAGTGGACGGATTGCTCCGAAATATGCACTACCTTGAAAAAACAGACTAAAAAGGTAAACGTCGTATGCTTTATTGCATCTTCCTAATCTTAATGATCGCAAGCTTCTATTTATGTAATACCATTTCCATAAAATATGTGATCTAATTACGGTGTTGATACAATCGATAATTAGATGCTAAAAGATATAGATTTCATAGCGCTTTCCAAAAAGGAAAGAAACGCTGCAAAGAGAATGCGATTGCTTGCATTAGCTCATTTCAAAGAGGGAATGAACAGATCCCAGATCGCCCGCACTTTAAAAGTAAGTCGCCGCAGTGTAAACAATTGGGTGGCCGCCTTTTTAGAGGACGGTTTGACCGGACTAGACTCCAAACCGCCTCCGGGGCGACCTCCTTCTCTGACACCAGAGCAACTAAAGAAGTTGTGCAAGTACGTAGAGTTTGAGAGTCAGTCTGACGAAGGAGGACGATTAACGGGCAAAGCCATTCGGGAGTGGATTGCTTCTGAACTTGGTGTGGAGTACAAGCTGTCTAATGTATACCGACTGTTGCATGAGCTGGGATTTTCATGGCTTTCCAGTCGGTCCAGACATCCGAAACAATCGGAACAAGCTCAGGAAGAGTTTAAAAAAACTGAAGTTTAATTTGATCAATCTTTGTCCATTACACATACCTTTGGACAAGATAGATATATGGTTTCAGGATGAAGCCAGGTTTGGTCAACAAAATACCACGACTCGTTTATGGGCAAAAAAAGGAAGCAGACCCCGCGTCGTCAGGCAACAACAATTCGACAGTGCCTACCTCTTCGGTGCTGTATGTCCCGCAACGGGAGCCACTGAAGCCCTTATCGCCCCATGGGTTAACAAAGACATCATGACAAAACATCTCGAACAAATCTCAAAACGCACTGAAGAAGGAAGAATGGCAGTGGTGATCATGGACGGTGCCGGATGGCACACCGAAGATACGGTGGTTGAATTCGATAATGTACGAATACTCAAACTTCCTCCCTACTCACCTGAACTCAATCCAATAGAACAGGTATGGAGCTGGATACGACAGCATCACCTGGCCAATCGAGTATTCTCTGGGTACGAAGATATCGTCGATGCATGCTCAAACGCATGGAACACCTTCATTGAAGATGCATCAACAGTGGCATCAATATGCAGCAGAAAATGGGCTACTGTCGGTGGGTAGGTCTTTAATGGAATTGGTATAAACGCTACTTTGGTATTGGTTTATTCGATGCTTATCCAAAGAACCTGACTGGTTTTAAGCTTATCTTAAGTTACGCGACCCCTATGATAGCCGTAGGCATCGCATTTGTCTTGACACTTATAGTTGCAATGGTTGTCTAGGGTGGTTCAAAAAGATATAAAAAAGGCGCCAATCGGCGCCTTTTCTTATTCTGTCGTGCTAAAGCTTATACTTTAGACGCTTTAGTGACCACGTCTACCAACATCCAGTTTTTGGATTTTGATAGTGGACGACATTCTTTAATAGTAACAACGTCGCCTTTCTGGCACTGATTAGTCTCGTCATGAGCGTGCAATTTAGTAGTACGCTTGATGAACTTCCCATAGATAGGGTGTTTAACAAAACGTTCTACAGCAACAGTGATGGTTTTATCCATCTTGTCGCTAACCACACGACCCTGAACCGTACGAATCTTCTGTTCAGTCATTAGGCACCTGCCTTTTCAGTCAAAATGGTTTTAACACGCGCAATGTTGCGACGAACTATTTTCAACTGGTGAGTTTGTGACAACTGACCAGTGCTGCTTTGCATGCGAAGGTTGAACTGCTCTTGAAGTAATTCAATAAGCGTGCTGTTCAATTCTTCGGAGCTTTTCTCTCTTAATTCAGCTGCGTTCATTACATCACCGTCCGAGTTACAAAAGTGGTTTTAAACGGTAGCTTAGCGGCTGCTAGTTCGAATGCTTCACGAGCCAGTTCTTCTGGCACGCCTTCCATTTCGTACAATACACGACCTGGCTGAATCTGGCATACCCAGTATTCTACATTACCCTTACCTTTACCCTGACGAACCTCAAGAGGCTTCTCAGTGATTGGCTTATCGGGGAATACACGGATCCAGATTTTACCCTGACGCTTAACGTGACGAGTCATTGCACGACGCGCAGCTTCAATTTGGCGAGCAGTCATACGACCACGACCAACTGATTTCAAACCATAAGTACCGAAACTTACTTTACTACCCGCTACTGCCAGACCACGGTTGCGGCCTTTATGCATTTTGCGGAATTTCATACGTTTTGGTTGTAGCATGATTACGCTCCTCTTTTACCCTGTGGGCGCGCTTTCTTCTTAGGCTGTTGTGCAGGCTGCTCAGTTTTTGCTGGCAATCCACCCAAAATCTCACCTTTGAAGATCCACACTTTGATACCAATGATACCGTAGGTAGTCAGAGCTTCAGACGTTGCGTAATCGATATCAGCACGGAAAGTGTGTAGTGGTACACGACCTTCACGATACCATTCAGTACGTGCAATCTCTGCGCCGCCTAAACGACCGCTAACTTCAACCTTGATACCTTTGGCACCAAGACGCATCGCATTTTGTACCGCACGCTTCATAGCACGACGGAACATAACACGGCGCTCTAACTGGCTAGCAATGCTATCTGCTACCAACTGACCATCTAACTCAGGCTTACGTACTTCAGCGATGTTAATCTGTGCAGGAACGCCTGCAAGATTAGACACGTGCTTACGTAAAATCTCTACGTCTTCACCTTTCTTACCGATAACCACACCTGGGCGAGCTGTGTGAATAGTCACACGAATGCTCTTTGCAGGGCGGTCAATTTCGATTTTAGACAAAGAAGCATTTTTCAACTTCTTAGTCAGGTATTGACGAACCTGATGGTCAGAGAACAAGTTGTCTGCATAATCTTTAGTACCGGCATACCAGGTAGAAGTCCATGGTTTACTGATACCCAGACGTATGCCTGTAGGATGTACCTTCTGTCCCATTATCTACTCCTAGTTATCCGCTACTACAACAGTGATGTGACTGCTGCGCTTGAAGATACGATCGGCACGACCTTTTGCACGTGTTTTAATACGCTTCATGGTTGGACCTTCGTCGACAAAGATTTTTGCTACACGCAATTCATCGATGTCTGCACCTTCATTGTTTTCAGCATTCGCAATCGCTGAGTTCAGTACTTTTTTGACTAACTGAGCCGCTTTCTTAGGGCTGTACGATAAAACTTCTAAAGCTTTTTCTACGTGCAAGCCGCGAACCTGATCTGCTACCAAACGCGCTTTCTGAGGCGAAATGCGAGCAAAACTGTGTTTAGCTAATGCTTCCATGTTCACTCCTTATCGTTTCGCTTTCTTATCCGCGATATGACCGCGGTAAGTACGTGTTGGCGCAAATTCGCCCAATTTGTGGCCGACCATTTCGTCTGATACGAAAACAGGAACGTGTTGGCGACCGTTATGGACTGCAATGGTCAACCCAATCATATCTGGGATGATCATAGAGCGACGAGACCAGGTTTTAATTGGTTTCTTTTCGCCTTTTTCCACTGCAGCCTGTACCTTCTTCAACAAGTGCAGGTCAATAAAAGGACCTTTCTTGAGAGAACGTGGCATGGTGAATCCTCGCTATTACTTGTTACGACGACGTACGATATATTTATCAGTACGCTTGTTTTTACGTGTTTTTGCACCTTTAGTCGGTTTACCCCAAGGAGAAACCGGATGACGACCACCAGAGGTACGGCCTTCACCACCACCGTGAGGGTGGTCGACTGGGTTCATTGCTACACCACGTACGGTAGGACGAACGCCTCTCCAACGTGTTGCACCAGCTTTACCTAAAGAACGCAACATGTGTTCTGCATTACCTACTTCACCGATAGTTGCACGGCAATCGGCAGGTACTTTGCGCATCTCACCAGAGCGCAAACGTAAAGTCACATACTGACCTTCACGTGCCAAAATCTGTACGTAAGCACCAGCAGAACGTGCCATCTGGGCACCTTTACCAGGCTTCATTTCCACTGCGTGTACAACGGTACCTACAGGGATGTTACGCATTGGCAATGTATTACCGTATTTGATAGGCGCGTCTGAACCAGATTGAATCTGATCACCTGCTTTCAAACCTTTAGGTGCCAATACATAACGACGCTCACCGTCAGCATAAAGTACTAACGCAATGTTAGCAGAACGGTTTGGATCATATTCCAAACGCTCAACTTTCGCTGGGATACCGTCTTTATTTCGTTTGAAGTCAACCAAACGATAATGTTGTTTGTGTCCACCACCGATATGACGAACGGTAGTGCGGCCAGTGTTGTTACGACCGCCAGACTTGCTCTTAGTATCAAGTAAAGGTGCATAAGGTGCGCCTTTGTGCAAGTCAGGGTTTACGACCTGTACGACGTGACGACGACCAGCAGAAGTCGGCTTAGCTTTCAATAATGGCATGTCTAATCCCCTTCTTACTCTGCGCCACCGACGAAGTCGATGTCATGACCTTCTTTTAAGGTAACGTAAGCCTTTTTCCAGTCTTTACGCTGACCAAAAGTCGTACCGTGACGCTTGGTTTTGCCCTTAACATTAACTGTACGTACACCGCTCACTTCAACTTCGAACAGCTTCTCAACAGCGCTTTTGATTTCCGCTTTATCAGCGTCCTTCAAAACTTTAAACACCAAAGTGTTGTTTGCTTCTGCTGAAACTGTGCTCTTCTCAGATACGTGTGGTGCAAGAAGTACTTTCAGTAGACGTTCCTGATTCATGCTAACGCCTCCTCAATTTGTTTAACTGCTTCTTTAGTCATCAAGACTTTTTCGAAGGCAATCAAGCTAACTGGGTCAATGCCTTGTACGTCACGCACGTCAACTTTATACAAGTTGCGAGCAGACAAGAACAGGTTCTCATCAACTTCTGGCGTTACGATCAATACATCTTTCAATTCAAGCTGATTCAGTTTTGCTACCAGATCTTTGGTTTTTGGTGTTTCCAGACCAAAATCTTCAACAATAACTAAACGCTCTTGACGTACCAATTCGGACAGGATGCTTTTGATCGCGCCGCGGTACATCTTACGATTTACTTTTTGACCGTGGTCCTGAGGCTTAGCTGCGAAAGCACGGCCACCACCAACCCAGATTGGGCTGCGGATAGTACCCGCACGGGCACGACCTGTACCTTTCTGACGCCAAGGCTTCTTACCACCGCCTCTTACTTCTGAACGGGTTTTCTGTGCTTTAGTACCTTGACGAGCACCTGCTGCAAATGCAACACATACCTGATGTACTAACGCTTCGTTAAACTCACGGCCAAAAGTAGCTTCTGAAACTTCAAGTGCGCCTTGCGCATCTTTAATTGCTAATTCCATCATCTATCTCCCAGACCTTATGCTTTAACAGCTGGTTTAACGATGACGTCACCGCCGGTTGCACCCGGGATAGCGCCTTTAACCATGATAAGGTTGTTTTCCGCGTCTACTTTTACAACCTCAAGAGATTGTACAGTAACGCGCTTATCACCCATTTGACCCGCCATCTTCTTACCTTTAAATACTTTACCTGGTGATTGGTTTTGACCAATTGAACCAGGAGCACGGTGAGATAGAGAGTTACCATGGGTCATACGCTGAGAACTGAAGTTCCAACGTTTAATTGCACCCTGGAAACCTTTACCTTTAGAAGTACCGGTTACGTCAACTTTGTTTGTGTCAGTAAAGATTTCAACAGTGATTTCTTTACCTACTTCCAAATCAACACCTTCTTCAGTGTCCAAACGGAATTCCCACAATCCACGACCCGCTTCAACACCAGCTTTTGCGAAATGACCCGCAGAAGCTTTGTTTACACGATTAACTTTTTTAGTACCAGCAGTTACCTGCAAAGCGCGATAGCCGTCTTTTTCATTAGTACGAAGCTGAGTCACACGATTCGGGGTTGCTTCGATAACAGTCACAGGTACCGAATCACCATCTTCAGTGAAGATGCGAGTCATACCTACTTTACGACCGATTAATCCAATCGACATTATTTACACCCTCTCTCGTTAGCCCAGGCTGATTTGAACATCAACGCCGGCAGCCAAGTCCAATCTCATCAGAGCGTCAACAGTTTTATCTGTAGGTTCGATGATATCGACCAAACGCTTGTGAGTGCGAATTTCATACTGATCACGTGCATCTTTATTTACGTGAGGTGAAACTAGAACGGTGTAACGCTCTTTGCGCGTTGGTAAAGGGATAGGACCACTTACCTGCGCACCAGTACGTTTGGCGGTGTCCACAATTTCCGCTGTAGACTGATCAATTAATTTATGATCAAACGCTTTCAAGCGTATACGAATTCTTTGATTTGCCATCGACCAAAGCTCCAAACGATAAAGAACAAAAAAACACACGCCTGCCGCCTTCTTTATTAAGGGGAGGTGTGCATGAATAACGCTGACCCCCAATTGGGGTCTTGTTAGTTTGCTTCCAGGCCAGAATATCTCTGACTGAAGCCTGCGTTCAATGAACTCAGTGGGCGCGCATTATACGCATGTTGATTTTTTATGCAAGTGTAAATTTAGAGATTAGTAACCTCTAAGCAACGATTTAGTTTTACCGTGACTTTCTGCGTTTTGTGACAAAGTAATCAACAAGGTTAATAAACAGGAGAAGGTACAGATACCATGGTACCTTCTCCCAATAGCCTTGCTCGTCATGATTAAGTGTAAAATACTGAACATTCAATACAAGCAGTGCCAGAGAAAGAACCACAATCGCCACATTTCGAAATGAGTCGTGAGAAAAGTTTTTTAAATTCATATATGTATTTCGCAAAGCAGATTAAGTACAAATGACACACATAAAGATGTGACAGAATTACTAATCAGCTAATCCTTAACAACAAGCCAATGCAGAAAGCACATCGCCACGAATACAATCAATGTCGCAACTACAGCGGCTAGAATGAATCCGTTCTCGATTAAAATAGTTGCTGAGACAAATGCAATACACGTAAAAAAGAGGGAGTTGCTCTTTTTTATTTTTCCCCAGGCAACAAGTCCGAAATAAATACTCAATAGCAGAAAAGCAAATCCAACAAAATAAGCGTTAAAACGGGAAATGCCAATTACAGAAAAAGTACCTATTGCTGCTGAACATATTTTCAATAGCGTGTAATCAAAAAATCGTTGATCAAACATAATCTTCTCACTAAAAGCTTTCTAAGTCGGCCAACAAAGTTGGCCGAGTAGAGACTAGAGTTCTTTCCACAGATATGCAACGGAACCAACAGCCACTCCTGCAGCAAATCCAGCTGTCAAATACTTGCCCACCACTACAGCTCCTGCAATAAGCGGAAGAACGCCGCCATTTACACTTTCAGCATCAACGATATCTAATTCTCTCATCTTTTATCTCCTTATCTGGCTTTAAACAAATTTGACATTGTAGCGTAGCCTGTAATAAACCCAGCAGTGAAGCCTATTGCGAACGCATCTGTTGCAACAATACCAATTACAATTGGCAATACGCCACCATTCACATCCTGTACTTCATTCAATGTTAATTCTTGCATTTTAATCTCCTTTAATATGCATTTGAGTCGGAGCACTTTTGCTGCCGACGGGAAGATAATAGACCGACTAAATCTGGATTAAAACTGTACCGAAGTACAGTTTTAATCCAGCCCAATTGTCTTATTTAACCCATCATTTTTGCTATGGTTGGGAGCCACAACATGTTGATTGCCCCATATAAACCCAGGATTAGGGCGATGCCAACAACGAACAAAACCAGTGATGCAATGGACACTGACAAAGCAGTATTTTGTTTTTTTGCCCAGAAATAGAGTTCTGCGAGCAACATCGGCAGCCCATAACAGGCATAAGATAAAAAGATGTCCATTGGCCCATCTAAGGTACTGCTATTACCATTGGGACCTTGATTAACGATAAACCAAAACATTAGGAATACACGAAAGAACAAGACGCCATTGATGAGTAAAAAGGCATGGGTAGCAAAGCGAGCATGCTGAAAAAAGTCTTTTTGTCGTGCGAAGCGCCATGCGCAGAATATGGCTATTGGAATCAGCAAGCCATTTAAGGTAATACCTAATGCTCCGATATCTGACAGACGAGAACCTCTAAACCAGGTTAAGTACAAACCTGATAATGCACCGATCAATCCCAGAGAGAGAAATACTCGCCCATTCCAACGATGAACAATTGGATAATGTGACCGTAGCCACGGAAGCAGTTGAAGAATACCGCCGATGCTTAGCAGTGCTGCTGGAACTACGTGAGCAAAAAGCATGATATTTCCCGACGTATCGCCATCAACAAAGCCTGTGATTTTCCCCGCTTTATTAATTGCCTCTGGCTCGCCAGTCGCCAAACTTACGAAATAGACAATAATGATATAAGTTGCAAACAACCATTGCGCAGCAAGTAATCCACACAAACAAAAGGTAGCACTGCCTTTTAATAATTTCTCGGCATTTACAAGTGAAGTAAGTGGTTGGTTTTCAAATTTTTGAGATGCACTTTTAAGCAACATAATAGCCCCATCAGGAATAGTTAAATTCGTATTGCATTGTCAAAAATTCGAACCCGTGTGGCGCATTGATTTTAAAAATCGGTGCAAGATAAATGACATAAAAAGAAACAATGGTTTTTTGACCTGGCCACCTTAATGGAACTATGCTGGTGAGACTGCCCATAAATGCCGCCGCCAAATGCACATAGACTCACTTTATTTTCTGATGTTTATCCTGTCTTCCGGTTTGATGCTGGCACAAGTATTTGTTAGAAAAAAAACTGCCGTGCACCTTACTTTTGCGGTTTTTTGTGGCTCATTGGCAATGGTAGCCGCGCAATATCTGGGCAAGGGTCAGTTAGGCAGCCTATCCTATTTCGTCGCGCTTGGTACCTGTGCGACCTGTAATGTTTTTTGGCTTGTTTCCCGGGCGCTATTCAGAGGTCCAGGGGGCGTGACTATGATGCACATTAGCGTCTCTGTTGCTCTTGGATTGTTAATGATGAGCACACATGGTCTTACCTGGCTGCAGGAATTTTCAGTTATTGATTCAGTCATCCACGATAAAGTGCAATTAGCTGTGCATCGGGTTATTGTACTCACGTCCTCAACACTGTTAATGCTAAGCGTTTGGGAAGGATGTCGTAAGTTATCTGGCGCGCAAGGCGCTCAATTGGTACAACGAATTTTATTCTTAGCCAGCTTTCTCGGGGCCGTGATCTCCTGCAAAGTCATTTCCCCTCTTGTATCACTTCCCGGACAGACTGACTATCATCAGTGGTTCGTGGTGATCAGTGCCATACAAATAATGGTCGTCACCCAGTTGCTTATTTATTGGCGACAAAATGACGTTAAAATCACCTTGCACAAAAACCAGATCACGGATATATCTGAGAGAAACGCAACCCACTCGAATGAAGTTCAGCTTAGTACAGCGGAAGAAGAATCAGTCGCACGCAACATTAATGCGTTTTTAGTTGAACAACGAGGGTATTTACAACCCAATATAAAAATGAGTGATCTCGCCCGCACGCTAAACACACCTGAATACAAAATTCGCTCTGTGATGCGGCACCAAATGCATTGCAAAAATTTTAATGAATACCTGAATAAGTTAAGAATCCAGCATGCTCTGCAATTGCTGAACAATTCGGAGTGTCAGCATTGGCCTGTGCTTGTAGTTGGTTTAGAAAGCGGCTTTGGATCTGTTGGCCCTTTCACGCGGGCCTTTAAAATTGAAACAGGTATGACACCTGGGCAATACCGTCAGCAAGTTTCCAAGGAGGATTTGGCAGCGACTGCTTGTCACTAGTGCCGATTGAACTGTCCATTGCGTTTAGCATTTACCAGCATTAAACCTTCACAATTTAAGAAGCCAGAATCTCTGCAGATGAATAGAGTGGCCTATTATTAACATTGTGCGACTCTCTGCTTCTTGCATTCCATTGCATTTCATCCAACAATGCAGATAGATGGAATTTAATTCGACAGGAAGTCGTTGATAAGTATGGAAGATGCAATAGATATAGTATCTCAGCAAGATGATTTAGTAGATGAAGGGCGAACGACGCAATTTATGATAGCAGAGCAAAGTCGCAACGATGAGTTATTAACTAAAATAGAAAAGTATCTGGAAGCCCATGAAAGCCTCATGGACGCCTACCAAAAGCTGGAACCGGTGATACTAAAACTATTTGGTGCAGAACGTATGAGTATCTTTCAGCGTCGGCGCCAGCATCAGGATTTGGTAGCTCGCTTTAAAACCGGAAATGAAGTGCGGGAGATCAAAGTGGCTATCAGCCCACAGTCTATCGCCGGATATGTTGCACTTAGTCAGTTACCCTTGATTATCAATGATCCCTACAATGCCAATGAGTTAAAGGAAATTCACCCACGACTTAAGTTCGCTGACAAGTTTGATAAATCCAGTTCGTTTCGCACCAAAAGTATTTTATGTGTCCCCATTTTAAATGCTGGCGTGTTACTTGGTGTAATGCAGATCATTAATAAAAACAAAGGTGATTTTCACGATAGCGATCTGGAGTTAGGAAAAGGTCTTGGCGAAATGTTGGGCAATAAATTTCGCTTTGAACTCGGTGGTACAAAGCACCCTTTCCAATATCTGGTGCTGAAAAATCACATTTCAGATGCCCAGCTTGAGCAGCTAACCGAATCAAATAAAGATCATAAACAAATCATCCAAAAACTGATTACTGAACACCGGGTGCCCGAAAATGAGATCGGGTTGGCTCTGTCAGTGCATTATCAGGTACCGTATATCGAGTACCATCCAGAAAAATATCACCTGTTCCAAAACGAAAGCCGTCTCAATGTATCCTATTTAAAACGTAATTTGGTCGCGGTCATCGCCGATGCCAAAGAACATCCTATGGTGTTAATGGCTGAACCCAATAACGCAGCGCTGTTGATGGAAGTTGAAGCCGCGATTGGTATAGACAGTTACGAAATTTGTGTGGCACTACCGACCTCGATATTACAATACCTTGGTGAAGCAGTAGGAGATAGCAAAGGTCCCGGGGAAATGGATGACATCCTCGACGAGATCAGCACCAGTGCCGATGAAGCAGAAGAGTTTTCCGACGAGTTATCTGATGATGCGCCGGCCGTTGTCCGGCTGGTCAGCAGAATATTACATGACGCCAAACGCATCAACGCCTCTGATATTCATATCGATGCCGAAAAAGGTGGGGCTACACGAGTCAGAATGCGGGTGGATGGGGTTTGCCGTGACCACACTCAGATACCAGCATCACACCACAGTGCCGTCATTGCCCGTATCAAAATTATGGCGAATTTGAATATCGCAGAAAAACGCGTCCCGCAAGACGGTAAACTGGCGTTTCGTATGTCTGGTAAACCGGTTGAAGTGCGTGTCGCGACAATTCCTACAGTTGCGGGAGAAGGTGTGGTTATGCGGATTCTGGCCGCAGGAGGCGCAATGCCTATAGAAGCCATGAACTTAAGCCCTCGCAACATGGAAATGCTAAAAACCATGATTGTAAAACCTCATGGCATACTGCTGGTTGTGGGCCCGACCGGATCAGGTAAAACCACAACACTGCACGCGGTCTTGGGTTATTTAAATACGCCAGAGAAAAAGATATGGACGGCGGAAGATCCCGTGGAGATTACTCAGGCTGGTTTGCAACAGGTGCAGGTCAGTCCTAAAATCGGCTTTACCTTTGCCAGCGCCCTAAGGGCATTCCTGCGGGCCGACCCGGATATTATTCTTATAGGTGAAATGCGGGACAAAGAAACCGCTCATGCGGGTATCGAAGCCTCTTTAACAGGTCACTTGGTTTTGTCCACGCTGCATACCAACTCAGCCCCGGAAACCATTACCCGTCTTTTGGATTTAGGCCTTGATCCGGTGAACTTCTCGGACGCCTGCGTAGGTATCCTCGCACAACGTTTAATTCGAACCATCTGCAAAAACTGCAAAGAAAAATATCCGGCAACTGAAGATGAAGTGGCCTTTATTAAACGTCAATACGGTGAAAACTTACTTGATGAACTGGATATCAAAGAGCCATTGATGTTGCACCGGGGCAAAGGTTGTGATGAGTGCGGAGAGACAGGCTATAAAGGCCGTACCGGTGTGCATGAACTGCTAACGATGACACCAGAGCTAAGAGCCCTGGTGTACAAAGAAGCGGCCGTATCTGATATGAAAAACCAGGCAACACAGGACGGTATGAGAACACTTATACAGGATGGACTGTTAAAAGTGCTCAAAGGTGACACCGATATTGCTCAGGTACAGATTATTTCCGGTGCGGAGTAAAATATTAAGCTTAATCAATGGCTTTGGGCTCGCCAATTTCTCTGACTTCCTTGGAATGAGTTGTCTTCATCAAATATTCTTCAACTGTCATCCTGGTACCAACGTCAATCACTTCAGTATCAGGTGTTGAAGTAAATACATCTCCATCAGAATTTATTCGAGCCCGATAATCATCTACGGATAGATCTTCACCAATGTTCACTACTTTGTCACTGTTCTCTGAATGGTAATGTCCGTCCAGGAACATTTCAACATCCATCTCTTTACCGATATTGACCACCTCTTCGTCAGTGTTAAAGAGCACTCCTTCAGCAAACATTGCTTCAATTGAGACAACTTGATTTTCGGCAATCTGGGCGATTTGCTTCTGACGATATTTCAGTTCTGAATCTGAAATACCTACAGCTTTAACTGCGGAAAAATCCAGTGGCTTCAACCTGGATGCATCGCCCTCAAAAGGCTCAGTTCTTTTCGAGGACTCTTTCGGCGGCAAAGTCAATTCCCTCTCAACAGATGTGTTTGAGAAGTAAATCGCAAATATTGTTATGGAGCATAGTAATACTCCACATAACCAATACCTTTTAGACATGAGTAAGTTAATTTACTTTTTCAATATTGTCATATGAACTACAGTGCACCATCCATTATGTTTCTTCGCATCCGAAACTCGTATTCTGACACGGCTATCCAACGCGAACGCTAACTGAGCGGTGTCAAACATTCTATAGGCATATTCCTTTTCCATAAAATGACCTGTGCAACTAAAGCTCACCCAGCCTGCGGGACAATTCAGGCTTGAGTTGTCTGCAATATCTACAGACAATTGCGCCATACATGCGCCAAATGCCTCATCTGAGGTAAACAGAACATCATTAACCCTGGCCGTAATAGTTGCTTCTGCTGCAATACTGGCTTGCGACGCAAGTAAACATACTCCCGCTAATAAATTGAATAATTTCATTTTTTACTTCCTACTATTCACAAAATCTACATAAATTTTCAATCGCCAACTGTGTGAAAACGCATTACACATATTGTTGGGGCAAAGTTGGGGATTAAACCTTGGATCAGTACCAGCCAAAACTTCCTCAGCGTCACCAATTCCATCACCGTCTGTGTCAGCAAACAGAGGGCTTGTCCCAAGTTCATTTTCTTCTGCATCTGTCAAACCATCCCCATCTGTATCGACAACGTATGGGTTAGAGCCGATTTCCTCTTCTTCACTATTTGTGAGCCCATCACCATCAGAGTCGCGCTCAGGAATAACGCTTCGGGTATTAGATAATCCGCTGCAATATTCACCAATACACGCTCTTACGCGAAAATAAAATTCATCATTTGCGGCAACGGGTATATTGGCTACTAACGCTTGTGACTCTTCGGTACTTAGTAATAATGCAAAATGTTCAGTTTCCCAACCATTTATGTTGGAAATCATTAGTTCATAGCGTTCTGCATCTGCCACTCCAGACCAGTCAAGCAAAGCTTCATCCGCATTGTTGGTTTTATTTGCAGTATATAATCTCGGAGTATCTATCTGAACAGCCCGAATAAAGTCACTATCTGAACTGACATCAGCGCAACCGCTGTTATTACATGTTGCTGTGCTGACAAAATACGTAGCATCCTCAGTTATAGTTGGCCCTGAGTACTCTATACGTGTGTCACTAAAATTGTACTCTGTAGTTGCTACAATCTCATGCAAATAGTCCGATTCACCTAACTTCACCCATAGCACTTTCACCTTCCGTTGCGGGTTAGTGTTAAAATAAGCAGTAGCGCTTAATGGATTAGAATCGGCCAAATTCAGGTAATAATCATCTTTGACAGGTAATGAAGTGGGCACTGAAGTCTTGGATTTTACAACAAAATTATAGACTTCTAATTGATTACTCCACCCATAGTTTTCGTTAAAGACTTGCTGAATCGGAGAGAAACTTCCCAGCATTTGTTTTATGGTAGATACGTCATACCGTATAAATCTCATACCATCCAGAGAAATCATCATTATGCCTGATGCATTTACATCTACGTCCACCTGTACTTCCCTGCCTCTGTACTCGTTAGGAATAGAAACGACACGAGAAGTATCTTCTGCGACGCGCAGGTACAATTGGTTTGATAAACTGGCATCGCCACAATTGCTGCCATTAATAAATTCAAATAATGTTAATTCTACGTTTTCAACAAATTGTTGTTTATACAACAAACAACGGTCGCTGGTTACCAAGGGTATGAATACTTTGAAACTAAGGTCAAAGCCATTATTCAACCAAAGCGATTGTTCCGACCTATGATGGCTGTCGTAGCTTGCTCTGCGAGCAATACGGTTTTCGCTGTCTAACACATATCTGTAGTTCCAGAGCCTGATTGTTGGATCCCATTTAATTTCGCTGGTGAATTTTGGAGGGAAAGTGACAATCTCAGCCGCTGAAAACTCTGAACAAACAGAATAGTCGCTGCGCAAACAATAACGATAGTAGAGTCCGGTTGCGGTCGATTGATAATCATTAAGATTTAAACTATACACGTTGAAGTTTGAGGTTGAAAACGAATAATTTTCAGCACCAATATATTGTTTATTGCTACTGGATGAAGGTGCCTGATGAATTTCAAGGCGAACTCCAGCTGGCATCCAGCCATTCTCAACATTTATTCTATTTAAGCCGGTTACTTTCGCTGTAATTGTCGAAATATCTGGTACTGACAAAGAATTCGCTTCTGAATCAATGACAATATGGTGATATTGTTCATCAAACATACACCCATCAGCGTAGCATGATTGCAACCAAACAAAGTATTCCTCTCCATCCTTTACATCTAGAGTCGTGTTAAATGAGTATGAAGGACTTCTGTCTGCTGCCCACCTTAGTTTTTGCCCGGTCAATGTTTTGGAGTAGTACACCATAAGCAAATTAGGACGCATTTCGCCTGTCTGCTCTCTAACTACACGCACTTCCATGGTGGAAGGCTGCGACAGAGACAATTTGTCTATTTTATAGGAAGTTTTGGAATTGCCGGAACTTTGCCCTCGTTCAAGAGAGCTGACAGGCGAATATTCACTACATCCTAATGCGTTGCAGGCCCGGACCTTCACATAAGTAGTCGAGTAGTACGAGGAAATTACTACCCCATCATGACTGTGGGTACTGAGGGGATTGGAATAGCTAGAATTACTGCTGTAGGATTTGAGCACTTGGTAATATGCATTATCTACCTTATCCCAGGATGCCCTGATATTGTATTGATCATCCCAACTCAGAGTCGGCGCTTGAGTTATTGCGGCAGGAATTGTTACGGCATTGCCAATTGTTTTTCCGTTAACAATGTTGCTGAAGTCACTACAATACGCCCCATCAGAGAAGCAAGCCCGCACTTTGTAAAAATAGCTTTGACCGGGACGAAGTTCTCTTTTCGTATAATTTCTACTTGAGGAACTACTGACTTTTATGAAATCACCCTGTTCTGCAGAGCTTTCAAAGACCTCGTAATAATTCGCTCTCTGAACGCTATTCCATTCCAAACGAATCTGATCACTGTAGCGACTGTCGTAAGTTGATACTTTGGGAGCACTAAGCAGGTCAAAAACACCACTATTATAAGATCTTAACGCAACATCGTCATGGTAGACCCATTGAGTACCTTTCCCATCTTTTTCACCCCGCATTCTGTATTGGTAATATCTACCGGCTTTAGCTTCGTAGTCACGATACTCGTTTATACTGGAGTCATTATGAAAGCCGATTGAACTCCAGATACCAGAGCCTAACCTAGAACGCTGAAAAACCAATAGGTCAAAGTGACTGGAACCGCTCCACTGCAGTAACACCTTATCTTCGTACAGATTGTAGGATGCTGTAAAGTTGCTTACCTTTTGTAAACTATAATAGTAATGCTCCAACTTGTCAGCCTTAACATCCCGGCTGACTTCACACGTATCATTAACGCACCCCTCGATGTAGTAGAAATAATTCCGTCCGGGTAAAACGTCAGTGTCGACGAACGTTTCATCAGTATCATCAAAGCCGGCGCTAATTGTCGTGATTAATTGTGCGGTACCAAAAGCTTGCTGCCGTCTGTAAATCTTCACAGATTCATACCGCTCAATACTTTGTATATCGAGCTGATAAGCGTCAGCCAACTCCGTCACATAAACGCTTGGACGGTCTAAAGACTGCATAGATAACATTGAGGGTGCATAGAATGACACTTGTCCATCGCATACATTGTAAAAATTACATGCATCTATACGATAACTAATGGAGGCCTTATCAAAATCAATTGTTGTGTCTAAAAACTCGGGCTCATTTGTCTGCTGTAAAAACTTAAATCCCTGGTTATCTTCTGAACGATACACTTTATAACCAGACGCGTTACGGGCTGGACTCCAGCTCAACTGAAGCTGTGAAAAATCATCATTTACAAATTGCTTGACGTGATTAATGTCACCTACCTGAAAATCAATAACCAAATCATCGCTGGGTTCACCACAACGACTATTAATACATGCGGTAAGCCTAAATAGTAAAACGTCTTCACTACGTCGGCCGATGTAAACATCATACAATGCGTTTTGAGTTGTGAAGTATAGGGTCCTTGAAGAATCACCATTTTTTACAACGAGCTTATATGAGACTGACCCTCCTTCATCGGCGTAAATTGGATCCCAGCTCATATTCGCATGGTATATATCAACAGCTGAGTCCTTCACTTGAAGATTGGTAACTTTAGGGGGTAACACCACCCCACCCCCAGCGATGCTGGCTTCATTGCAACGGAAAACCTGATTACATGCCTGAACTATATAGGTGTAGTCTACCCCTGGCTGTAATTCACTTGCAGTATCAACATATTCACTTGAGGTAGGAGTCGCAACTAATTTGATGCTTTCAGGGTTGTTCGTCGGGTAACGATACACCTGATAGATATGTAAGCTTTCCTCACTCGGCTCAGTCCAGGTAAGCTCGATTCTTCCGATTTTATCATTACTGACGGCTAATCCAGTAGGCTGTGAAGGCACCGACATCGCATCCAGGACATTCAAGTCTGCTAAGTAGACTCTATTATTATCCCTCCCTTTAGGCCGCGTAAGAAAAGACACATAACGTCCATCGCGTGAAAAATGTGCTTGATGGGGATAGTTGCGGTAGTCTGCATTGAAAAATGATAGTAATTCAAGCTGAGGTGAAAAACCAACTAAGTTGTATTCATAGGTGTCAATATTGTAAGTGGCCAGATAACTATAATATTGTGATGCGCGAATGTTTGCCTCACCCAGCAGGAGGATTTGGGAGCCATCGGCAGAAATATCTAACAACTCAAAAGTACTTAAAACGTACTTGGGTATCAAACCAAGTGCAACTCGTTCCAGAGATTCTCTGTTTACAATACCTAAGCCAGTGCCAGAACTATAAAAACTAGGACTATTTGAATAGGAAAACGCCACTCTTTTTCCATCATCGCTCATGAAAGCATGATGAACGTATTGCACGCCATTTGTGTCAATTCTTTGAAATGCCCCTGTAGAGGAATTTAAAACGAACAACTTTTGCGACGTTGTATCACCAATACTGGTTAAATCTCTTGTGGTTTTAAGCAAGAGAAAACTACCAGTGTCTGTTACCTCTATTACTTCAATATCGTGAAAATCGTCTTTTACCAAGGTAGAGGACTTGTCACTGGCGTCGAACTTAAACAAACGAGAGTCTGTGCCACTGTATGTTGCGGAAGTGCTAACGTTAGAGGCCGTAGTGACGAAGAAAAAATGCCCTACACTAGTGCTTCCAACCTCGCTATTATATACACCGTAACTTTTTAGCTGTTCTACAGAGGCATCTAGCTGGCCACCTGTAGCCAATTCTGGAACAGCCGCGACAACACCATTAATCAACGTGAAAATATCTGCTAAATCATCTGAATTGGAAACAAGTGTTTCACTGATCCCTGTAAAACTGTAAGCACTGCCATCATGATTACTTGACATCATGCCAACATCACCCGGGAAAAAATCGACACTATTGTCGACCAAATTATGCGCTATATAGGAATCGAAGGTGCTGTTTGAATTTGCATCTGTCACTCTCTCATCAAGATACACAACGTTGCCATTCGCACTTTGTACCGGAAAAAGATGCTTAATTTCATTACTGGCAACACCATTACTGGCAGTAATATCTACAACTTCATTTTCTGCAAACACAGACGGAGAAAATAACAAATAAGCGGGAAGTAACATTGACGCAAATGCCAACGTACTAAACATCCTTGTAAGGAACATACTACTTTTACCTAGGTTTAATCAGCGGTAACCGAAGCCAAACTGTTCTTTTTATTAAAAATAACTCGACAGGGCATTCTGAACTCAAAATCACGGGGCGGGATTGTAATCAAAATTGTATAATTTTCAAGCTAAAACAACTCAAATTGCCAAAAAAAGAATACTTGGAAATTTTATAACCGCAAGAGCTCAAAGCGCCGGTAGCTTAGTTTACCCACGGTGAATTCGAGACATATAACTACTTTTATTCTACCATAAAATCTTTTTTAGACGCCGCCGGTTTTGCCGACCGTAGCCGCGTGTTTCAACGACTCACAGAAAGCCATAAACCGCTAATCTTTTCACAGAAGCAGTCTTTATCTTTTGTCATTTGTACAGCACATAAAAATGATAGGCTCCAAGGGGACCTTGCAGTTGGAATGGGTTATTATTGAGTACACACGATACCTGTTCAAGTTTTTGCTAGATGGTGGCTCTACCTTTCACTGTGAAGATGAAAGCATCCCACTTTTAGACCTTAGACTAGCCTTTCATATTAGTTGATTGTGCCCATTGTCAGCCGATGCAGTTATTTTTGTCTCAGCCAGCGTTGTTATGGTTACGCATGATTATTATCATAATACTGATCACGACCGCTGCCCTGGTCAAACTGGTGGCTACCATCACAAAAAGGTGCGCTACCCGTTTCTTTACAACAACATAAATAGACGGTTTTGGTTTCGTCTGCTTCAAATACCAGTGGTTTAAGATCGGTAGAATTGTGGGCACCATCACAAAGAGGTTGCGTTTTACTTTTGCCGCAGGCGCACCAAAAATACTTCTTACCCTTTTCTACTTCTAATGCTATTGGTCGGTCACCAGCTCTTGTGGGTTTGGTCATATATCCCCCTCATAATTCTCGCTTTTCACCAATAGTGTAGTGGTATTCATCAACTAATGTAAAAAAGTCGTCTTCTGCGAACAGTTTCAATTCCACCGTCATAACACCATTGGTGTGATCATCAGGCCGATGCATGATGACTTTCACATTTAGCCCCATCGACTCTGGTGATTGTTGTAAAAATTCAGCCTGCATCGCTTTAAAATCAACAATTGCGGATTCTGAGAGCTTCAATGTATAAGCTGTCCATTGTGCCCCTTCTGAGAACCAGCCTCCTTCGTTGGCTATATTCTCCTGTCCATCTGAATGTAACGAAAACCTGAACTGACGCTCTCCATGCAAGGTTCCCAACGTAACACTGAGCTTTGATTCTTCCAGATTGGGAGCAACTTGTGGCTCAAGCGTAATCCTGGCGCGCAGCGCTTCTGCCTGAATTTGTTGCAATGTGTCTGCGTCCATTGTGCTCATACGAAGCATTGTGGAAACGGGTATCGAACTGCATGCAATCATAAATGTGCTACACAATAAAATGCTGAAATATCGTTGCACGCTTTTCTCCTTTTCCCTTCACAAGCCAGTGAAAATCCAATTGATGGACATCATTTATAGAGTAATGTTGGTAAATCAGAATGTCTCGTGGCTTAATGTAAATAAATAATAATAAGTACAAGGGAAAGCCATGGAATCAAGTCTTATTCCTGCAGATCAGCATTTTGCTGTGGCTGCAGCATTATTCGCCATTGCCTTTTTTGGCTTTTGGGCAGAAAAACAAGCCTGGGGCAAAATGGTCACAGGTGCAGTATGGGCCATATTAGGTGCCATTTTAGCATCCAACCTTAATATCATTCCCAAAAGCGCAGATGCGTACAGTTTCATTTTTACTTATCTGGTGCCAGCACTGATTCCACTGTTCCTAATCAATGCCAATATTAAGCGCATTATTTCCGAAAGTGGTCGAGTTGGCATTGGTTTTATCCTTGCCTGCCTGGGTTCTGCCGCTGGTGCAGTGGTTGGTGTTACGCTTTTTGATCTTGGCGCAAAAGAAAGTGATCTCGCGGGTATATTTACTGCAACTTATACAGGGGGATCTGTCAATTACGCCGCCGTCATTCAGTCTACAGGGTTTGATGATGCCAACGTCATTTCTGCGGCGACGGCGGTGGATAATCTGATGAGCGCTTTGTTTCTTGCCATGCTTGCGGTTATGCCGGCTTCTGCCTGGTTGATGTCAAAATATGCTGTTCGCAATCACAGTGATGATGAATCAAATAGTCATAATAAACACAACACCGCAGTCACTGGTTACTCACTTGCGGCAGCGATTACATTTGCGCTGGGTGTAGTTGCAATTGCTGATGGCATCGTGATTGTGTTGAACGAGGCGATGGATAGTTTTGATTTTGCGCGCTTGCGCTATGTTTTCATCACACTACTGGCTGTAATTCCCGCAACGCTAGCCCCTAAAACCATGCAAAAAATGCAAGGTGGAGAAACCTTTGGTCTGGTACTGGCATTTGTATTTTTTGCGGCGATTGCCGCTGGCGCAGATGTCGCCAAATTATTAAGTGTCGCCCCAATCTTGTTGATCTTCGTTATTGTCTTGTTAGGTGTTCATGGTGCGGTTGTGTTTGGCATCGGCCATTTAATCAGTCGCATGGCACAGAAGTACAGTAAATCACCTGAGGACAGTATTTTTAACTTGTCTTTACCTGAGCTGATTATCGCATCTAATGCGGCTATTTTAGGTGCGACTACGGCCCCTGCACTGGCAATGGCGCGCAACTGGCCAGCACTGGCAACCCCGGGCATCCTGGTGGGTGTTGCAGGTTATATTGTTGGTACACCGCTAGGCGTTGCAATTGCGGCATTTATGCAGTAGAACAAGCATACTAGGGCAACTTTACTATATCGTAAAATAGAGAAAAAACCGGATATGAATTCGATTGTGCGAATGCTGACGTTGATAGCCTGTTTGTCAATAAGTCTACATGCCTTTCCCCATGGTCAGGCAACTTATCTGGGTAATTCAGCCGTCGTTGTTGAAAGTGACAACGTGAAGGTAATGTTTGACCCCTTTTTTCATAATGGCTTTGGTATTTATCAACTGGTCCCCAATGAACTTCGAGATAACGTCATGAAGGGTATTTCACCATTTAATGATATTGATGCAATATTTATCAGTCATGCCCACGAAGACCATTTTAGCGCCGAAGACGTTGTTTCATATCTGAACCATCATCAACAAACGCATCTATTTGCTCCGAAGCAAGCGATTCAGCAACTGGCTGAATTGACCGTGGATTCATCCATCTCATCACGAATTCACAGTATTGATCTGCAAATTGGTGATACGCCTGTCAATCTAACTCATAAAGATCTGCAGGTTGATGCGATTCGAATTCCCCATGCTGGATGGCCTCGCAGAAAGGAAGTAGAAAACCTGATTTTTCGCGTAACACTCGAAAAAGACATTACCACCATGCATATGGGAGATGCAGATGCAGATGATGATCACTATTTGCCTTACACATCTTATTGGCAGGCTAAAACCACGAATATCAACTTTCCGCCATACTGGTTTTTTATGTCCGCAGAAGGCAATGACATACTCCAAGAGTTGCTGAATGTCGAGCAACATATTGGTGTGCACGTACCAATGAAAGCCCCAAAACAACTGCAAAATACTGGCAAGCAATATTTCCATCAACCAGGTAGCCATGTAGAAATTGAATAAAAAATTCGTTTAAAAGGGCTTGTAAATCTCTCAATTTCCCGCATGATATGCCGCCGCTCTTGTTGCGGGTAATAGAACTGTCCAAGTTTTATTCGAAATGCATAGAATTTAATCAAAACTGCTGCAATATCTCTGATCAAACTCAGAAAAATCGTGTATACTGCCGCGCAATTTTTTTTTAACCAAAATTAAGTGAAGCCATGACAGACTTAGCAAAGTATAGAAATATTGGTATCTTCGCTCACGTTGACGCGGGGAAAACCACCACAACAGAACGTATTCTGAAACTTACCGGTAAAATCCATAAAACCGGTGAAGTACATGACGGTGAGTCAACGACTGACTTCATGGAACAGGAAGCTGAGCGTGGGATCACTATCCAGTCAGCAGCAACTACCTGTTTCTGGAACGACCACCGCATGAACATTATCGATACTCCAGGGCACGTTGACTTCACAGTTGAAGTTTACCGTTCTCTGAAAGTATTGGACGGCGGCATCGGTGTATTCTGTGGTTCTGGCGGTGTTGAACCTCAGTCAGAAACCAACTGGCGCTATGCTAACGAGTCAGAAGTAGCTCGTGTAATTTTCGTAAACAAATTAGACCGTATGGGTGCTGATTTCTACCGCGTGGTTAATCAGGTACGAAAAGTACTTGGTGCAAACCCGCTAGTAATGACTCTGCCTATCGGTATTGAAGATGACTTCAAAGGTGTTGTTAACATCATTGAGAAGAAAGCTTACATCTGGGATGATACTGGCCTGCCAGAAAACTATACCGTAGAAGATGTACCAGCAGACATGGTCGACAAAGTTGATGAGTACTACGAGCAGTTAATTGAAACTGCTGTAGAGCAAGATGACGACCTGATGATGGCATACATGGAAGGTGAAGAACCTTCAATTGAAGACATCAAGCGTTGTATCCGTAAAGGTACTCGTGACCTGGCATTCTTCCCAACATATTGTGGTTCAGCATTTAAAAACAAAGGCATCCAGTTGGTATTGGACGCAGTAGTAGATTATCTTCCAGCACCAAATGAAGTTGATGCACAAGACCTGACTGACCCTGAAACAGGTGAACCTACTGGTGAAGTAGCTACTGTTTCTGCTGATGAGCCATTCCGCGCGTTGGCGTTCAAAATCATGGACGACAGATTTGGTGCCCTGACCTTTATTCGTGTTTACTCCGGTGTACTGAAAAAAGGCGACACTATTCTTAACTCTGCGACCGGCAAAACTGAGCGTATCGGCCGTATGGTTGAAATGCACGCGGATGAGCGTACTGAATTAAGTAGTGCACAGGCTGGCGATATCCTTGCCATAGTTGGCATGAAGAACGTACAAACGGGTCACACGCTGTGTGATGTGAATAACCCTTGTACGCTTGAGCCTATGATCTTCCCAGACCCAGTAATCTCTATCGCTGTTGCGCCTAAGGATAAAGGTTCGACTGAGAAAATGGGTATCGCTATCGGTAAGATGGTTGCAGAAGATCCTTCCTTCCAGGTAGAAACTGACGAAGATTCAGGTGAAACGATCCTTAAAGGTATGGGTGAGCTGCACCTGGATATCAAAGTAGACATCCTGAAGCGTACTTACGGTGTTGAGCTTGAAGTGGGTAAACCTCAGGTAGCTTACCGTGAAACGATCACGCAACTGGTTGAAGATTCTTATACCCATAAGAAGCAGTCCGGTGGTTCTGGTCAATTTGGTAAAATCGACTACCGCATCAAGCCAGGTGAACCTGGTTCGGGCTACCAGTTCAAGTCTGTTGTTGTTGGTGGTAACGTACCTAAAGAATTCTTCCCTGCAATCGAGAAGGGTTTCAAAGGTATGATGGAAGAAGGCGTACTCGCTGGCTTCCCAGTATTGGACGTAGAAGTAGAGCTGTTTGATGGTGGTTTCCACGCAGTTGACTCTTCAGCGGTGGCGTTCGAAATTGCGGCGAAAGGTGCATTCCGTCAGTCAATTCCTAAAGCGGGTCCACAGTTGATCGAACCTATCATGAAAGTTGATGTGTTCACTCCAGAGGACCACGTAGGTGATGTAATTGGTGATTTGAACCGCCGTCGCGGTATGATCAAAGATCAGGAAGCAGGCGCAACGGGTGTTCGTATCAAAGCAGACGTACCTCTTTCAGAGATGTTTGGTTACATCGGTCACCTGCGTACTATGACTTCTGGTCGTGGTCAGTTTTCGATGGAATTCTCGCATTACATGCCTTGCCCACAAAACGTGGCTGAAGCTGTCATCGAGGAAACCAAAGCAAGAAAAGCAGCTAAATAAGCGCTTTTTCATGCCAAGAATAGAAAACCCTGCCTAGTGCATAATGCCGATCAGTTAAGAAGTTGACATTCGGTATAAGAAGATCAAAATCCGATGATCGTAAGGTCATCGGATTTTTTTATGGAGCTTTCAGAAGCCCTCGCGCGTACCTCAATCAATCGTCTCACTGAGTTTCGTTGTCTGGCAGATATTTTAGACTCAGATATTATCGAGTCTTGCCTTGCCTCTAATGGCGTTGCCACTCTGCGTAAACGCAAGCTGCCAATGGATGCGATGATTTGGGCAGTGATAGGCATGTCGTTATTCAGAACTGAATCTGTTCGTCAGTTGATCAACAAGCTGGATATTGTTTTACCACAAGATGTTGATTATGTAGCTCGTAGTGCCGTGACGCAGGCCAGGAAAAAGTTAGGCTCTGAAGTCGTCAAAGATGCATTTCATCTGTCGGCAAATCGTTGGCATCAGCGTGCTGAACATCCTCAGTGGTGTGGCTTATCCCTATACGGTGTTGATGGTGTGGTCTGGCGTACACCAGATACCCCTGCCAATAGTGAAGCATTTGCCCGAACCGCTAATAAATCCTATGAAGCGGCCTATCCTCAGGTACGCATGGTGTGCATGATGGAGCTAAGCAGTCACCTGATACTGAATAGTGCGTTCGACAGCGTGGCAGAAAATGAAATGAACCTGGCGTCGAAGTTGATTGAAACGATACCAGACAATAGCCTGACACTGTTTGATAAAGGATTTTATTCTTTGGGGCTGCTTCATGACTGGCATACAAAAGGAACGAATACTCACTGGTTACTTCCGCTGAAAAAAGGCACTCAATATGAAGTGATACAGCGGATGGGAAAACAAGATATGCTGATTCGATTGCATACCACACCTCAATCCCGAAAGCGTCGCTCTCATTTACCACAAACTATCGAGGCCAGGCTGTTAACCAAAACCATTAAAGGTAAAACCGTCCAGATATTGACTTCAATGACAGACTGTATGGCGTATCCGGCCGCTGAAATTGTTGACTTGTATTCTCATCGTTGGGAAATCGAACTGGGCTACCGTGAAATGAAACAGCACATGCTGGAGAATCGTTTTACCTTGCGTAGTAACACCCCTGAGCTTATCGTTCAGGAATTATGGGGCGTTCTGTTAGCCTATAATCTTATCCGATACAAAATGATTCTTATGGCTCATTCACTACAAGGGGTGTTTCCAAATCAGCTGAGCTTCCGCGATGCGTCATCCCACATTATACATACATTAACCATGATGCCGCTCTATGCACCGGGCAATGTGCCCAGGATTGTTTTGGATATTGAAAGGAATGCCGCCCAATTTAAACTGGAGGGGCGACGAGAAAGGAGCTATCCACGATGCTTAAAAGCATCGAAAAACCGATACCCTATCGCCAGAAAAAGAAATGCCGCTCACCTTAAGTGAACGGCATTATGCCTAGTGCAGGGTTTTTTCTTTTGTAGCATTGCCTAATTATGCCATTCTAACCTTATACAGGAGTATCGGTTGTGGTATTTGCACAACCAAACACCCAGCAATATACTTAAGTCAATCAGATGAATTGAATGATTGGTATACAGAGTAACAACGAGCAAAGCCGTGCAAAGCAATTACGCTATCGAGCAAACCAATCAGAAACGAACGACGAAAGGCTGGATAACCACTTTTGCCGATTTAATGACACTTTTGCTGTGTTTTTTCGTCTTACTATTTTCTTTCTCCTCACTCGATATAAAAAAGTTTGAAGCGCTTACTGAATCTTTTCAACGTACTTTTTCCACTGTCAAACAACAAGACCAGGGTGACATTCCAAAAGGTGATAGTGCCATTAAACTCCACAAAGGCGACAGTCTGGTAAAAAAATACCAGTTGGAGTCCGGAGCAAAAGGTAAACAATCGGCTGAGATTGGCGGCCAAAGCAGTGACACGAAACTGGTCAGAAACTTACGAGCTTTATTATCTGATGAAATAAGCAATCAATATATTTCCGTCTCAGGTGAAGGCCAACAAGTGGTCATCAGATTGCAAGAAGGAGCGGCATTTGCTGCGGGGAGTGGTTTCCTACAACCCAAATTTGAGCCAATCATCGCCAAAATAGGTAATTTCCTGGTAACCGTACCAGGGCAGATAACCGTTGCTGGACATACTGATGCCAGTCCTATCGCCAATGAGATGTTTGCCAATAATTCAGAGTTGTCTGTCGCTCGGGCGATGGCGGTTTCCCAAATTCTGTCAGAACAATCCCTGTATTCCGATATCATTATCACTGGCTATGGTGCGTCGATGCCTCTGGCGGACAGTGCAACGTCACAATCAGCCATTAGAAACCGTCGTGTTGAAATCTGGATTGTTCAGGGCCACGAAAATGTTAAACAACTACCAAAGTTAAACTAGTAGAAGCTTTCAGTATGAATACAAAAATGGATGTAGGAACCACAGGCGGCATGACTTTGGTGCTTTGTGGACTGATTCTGGGAATTTGGATCAATAGCGACAATATTGCACCGTATTTTAATATTGCCTCGTTTTTCATTGTGATATTTGGCACTTGTGGTGCGGTCATGATCAGTTTTCGTCCAAGCGTATTTGTATCGTCACTTAAAAACTCTATACAGGCATTTAAACGAGAGCCCACAGAATTACTTGATACTATTGATGTATGTGTGCGGCTCGCGACACGCGCAAGAAAATCGGGATTATTGTCATTGGAAGAGGAGCCTGTAGAACATCCTTTTTTACAAGAAACAGTGAATATGCTGGTTGATGGATACGACGAAGAATCCATCACGCGTCATTTAGACAAACAGATTTATATGAACAGAGAAAGTAACCAACGCTCTGTTCAGGTGTGGGAAGCTTTCTCTGAGTTTGCACCAGCGATGGGCATGATTGGAACCTTGATTGGTCTGGTGTCTATGTTACGTACCTTGGACCAACCAGAAAGCATTGGTCCGGCGATGGCGGTGGCACTGTTAACAACACTTTATGGCGCACTAATTGCCAATGTTATTACCTCACCAATTGCGAAAAAGTTAACTGCCAGAATGGATGAAGTATTTCTTTTTCAATGTTTAGTACGAGATGCTGCCGTGCAAATTAAACAACGGCAAAACCCACATACAATTTACGAATATTTAAAGACCTATATGTCCTATCACAAAAAAAAGATATCTTCCTCAAGCAACGAGCAGTAAACGCTGTGCAGATATCAGATCACCTGACGGTATTGCATTTCAAACTTCGCCAGCATCTGCCCCAACTCCTGTCCCGATTCAAATGGATTAGTCTCCCATGACACCAACTCACCATTAAAATCCTGACACTTCACCGTTAATAAAACTTCTAACCAGATCAGGTTTTGTTTGTTCGGTACGACACTGATATTAGCCCAGCAGCGCCATTTGTTGTTATGTTGCTCAAATGCATCGATATCTGTGTCAAATCCCTGTAATTCCAGCGACTTGCACATGTGTTTTGCTTCTCTTTCGGTATGTAATTCTATATAGAACGATAAAGAGATGTTTTTAAAATGGTCCAGATGCCTTGCATGAAGGGACTCGCCTATACTTTTCGATAAGTCGGCTAATATTTCACTGTTATTCATACGATTCTCCAAGGTGGATACGGATAAAAAACACCACCTTTTTACCTATCTGAACATACTATAGAGTATTTTTTGCTCACCTTGCGTGTTAGAAAACCAGTTTAGGTATTATTTTTTATACCATAAAGTGCGCTAGCTATTGGTGTAACCCGTAGATATAGAACTGGATAACAAACGCATAAATTTCATACCCAAAATAAGGTTCATACGGGTGGAAAATTTCCGCTCATCGCATAATATTTAGTCAGCTAATAGAAAGAGTGTTTGAAAAGACATTCACATAATAAGAATAATCAAAAGCAAACGAGGGTGATTTATGAGTTCATTAACGCTTCAGAGCAAAGCAAGCGCGCCAGATAACGGTGGAATGCTCGATCATCTTCTTCTTGAAGTTTCTCATACCCTGGCACAAACATGGGAACATTTAAGCGCCAGAGAGCATCACCACGAAGCCAACACCATCTCGTTACCTTACCAAACCCTGCGCTACATGGACGAAGTAGAGCGAGCGTTCGAAATGAGCTACTGTGTTTGCCCGGTCAATAATCAACAAAAAACACAGCTAAAACAAATTGAAATTGAGTGTCATGCTTTGCAGGCGGCTATCCACGCTCGTGAACTTTTGGTAAAACCAGCTGAAATGCTTGAATTAAAACCTATTTTCATTGCACTGCGAGTCTTGTTTAAAGAATTTAAAGACGACCGCATGCATGATGGGAAACAGCGTTTTGCCGCTTTCGTCCGTCAACTGCATAAACTGGTCAATGAGCTACCGGGCATCATATTTAACTAGAATGGCGCTGGGTACGCCTTTAGAGTCGCATTGATGGCATCCTTCGCTTCATTGCTGAGCGGCATTTCAAAAGCATTTATATCTTCTTGCAGCTGTGTCATCGTGGTTGCACCGATAATGGTAGAAGTTACCCCATCTAATTGGTCACACCAGGCAAGCGCCAGCTGTGCTGGTGTCATATTGAATTGATCGGCAATTTCACAGTATTTCTCAACAGCTTGACGACTAGACTCACTGTCCCTAAACAGACCATTGCGCTGGGTAATAGTCCAGCGACTGCCTTCAGGTCGCTCCCCATCTCGATATTTACCCGATAATACCCCACCGCCAAGAGGGGACCATGGTAGATACGCGATATTCTCGTGGATACAGTTCTCGATTAAATACGGCCAATCTTTGGTATGCAGCAGGTTAAACTCATTTTGAATAGAGACTATTCTGGGCAGACTATATTGCTCAGCCAGTTTAAGATACTGGTTGATGCCCCACGGAGTATCATCAGATAGTCCACAAAACTTCACTTTCCCGGCTTTTACGCACTCGTTAAGCGCCTGTAAAATTGCCAGCATTTGTTGTGTATGTTTTTCGGCGTTAACCTCTGAAAAGGGAACTTGCCCCGGCCAATGTTTAGCAAAATGGGGGGTAGTTCGATTTGGCCAGTGCAGTTGATACAAATCGATATAATCAGTCTGTAAACGCTGCAGAGAATTATCCACAGATGCAATAACCGCTTCGCCGGTTATATCACCACCGTTGCGTATCCAGGAGAGACCATTACCTGCAATTTTTGTCGCTAAAATAATATCTTTACGGCGTTCTGGGTTTTCCACCAGCCAATTTCCAATAATGGTTTCTGTACTACCATAAGTTTCAGGCGACGGCGGGATGGCGTACATTTCGGCCGTATCTATGAAGTTAACACCGCGTGAAAGCGCATATTCGATTTGTTCGTTGGCATCTTTTTGGTTGTTTTGCTTACCCCAGGTCATCGAGCCTAAACAAACCCGCGAAACCTCGACACCGCTGGAACCAAGTTGTACATACTTCATGACGACGCTACCTTATTCATTTGTTTTAGGTGATTAGCGGATAATTAATCATTGGCTATGGCTTTTTCAAGTGCTGTTGCAAAAAATCAAGGATGGCGTTCTGAGCGGCAACATCCACTTCCAATGCTTCCTTTGCTCTACTGGTTCTTTGTTTTTCGAAAACAGTTGAAGGCACACCGTTTTTATTCAGGCTTTCCGCCAAATCCTCTACCGAACCTAAGGTTTGAACATTTGCATACTCTTCATGAATAAACAATATCGGGGTCTTTATAGCCTCAATATGTTGTTCCAGATTATGAGCTTCAAGTGTCTCTTCGTTACCACCAAAATCTCGACGCATCAGGGCATCACCGAATCTAAATCGCTCATAAAAAGACTCTTCCCAATATTCGGCAAAATCATAGTAGCCGTTTTCAGCAACCACACAATTGTAAGCAGAGGTATCATATCTTGCCGCCATGGCAGCCATGTAGGCTCCCCATCCGCTACCAAGCAAACAAATGTTGTTTACATTTACCGGATAGGTGTTGGCAATCCAGGTCAACGCTTCGGACAGGTTTTTATATTGTTCTTCTTGCCATTGTGCGATGCCTATTTCGTCATAAGCTCGCCCATAACCATCACTGCCTGGCAAATTGAGTTGAACGACCGCGTATCCTTGTTTTGCATACATTTGCGCTTCTCGGTCAAAACCCCAAACATGCCTACGTGTGTGGGGATTGTGGTTGAACAATACCAGCACAGGCACATTCTTGGTTAAATCTGAAGGCAGGGAGATATACCCCGGAATATGGCCATCATCTTTACGACTAATATTGAAAGGCAACATGGCAACCTGCTTTTGAGAACTCAAGCTTGTATTGGCCTTAGCAATCAATGTTGGACGCCCGATGCTGGCATCGAATAGGTAGAACTCCGGGGCTCTTGTATCGCTTTCAAGCGAAAAAATGACTTTCTTTTTATCTTTGGTCGCATTGAGGATATTCACGCGATGATCTTTAAACCCATTTACCATAGCTGCAAACAAAGGCGTGAGCGGATTATTTTGATTGATCGGTGTGTACTGTACCTTGCCATCGTAGGTCAGCACAGCGTAAGCGATATCATCTTTTGACGCAGACAATGTTCTTTGCACATCAACATTTGGATGAGCAAACAACTCAAACACGTCTTTCGAACTCAGATTAATTCCATAAAGTTTACTTTTGTCTGACTGGAATCTTGAACTGAACACCAAATTGTTGCGTTCGGTATCAAAATACTGAAAGTCGAAATCAGTGACATCATTTAACTCTTCAATGACTTGCCAAGTATCCTTTTCCTTGTCGTATAGCATCGTTTGGGTTTCAAAATTATCGTTATAACGATAAGCCGCAACGATATTGCCAGCACCATCAGTAATAATTCGGGCGTAAGATTCATCGAGAATGGTGACAGGAAAGATATTGCCATCTTCAACATTTATTTTGTATACATGCGTATTGCTTGCGCTATCCGCAGACCAGGGTGTTGCGGCAACCAGAATATGTTGAGGATCGTCTTCGAGAATATCTATCACTTCGTTCCAGGCTCTGGAGAAATTGCGATGTTTTGCGGCGATACTTTGTTCTTTAGAATTACCAAAGGCATCTTTCCCGGCTCGGTAACCAAAGATAAACTTCCCACGTGTCTCGTTGATCTTCATCGAATACAACTCACCCACTGTAAAAAAGCCATCCATTCGGTATATGTACCTGAACACGTTTAATACTATTCGCTCATTGTTAACCCACCTGAATGGCCCTACTGTGTCCGGGTACCGAAACTTCATCACATCGACAATATCCAGACTCTTGGCGTCCAAAAATATGATGGCGTATTCTTCCCCATCAAAACTGATGGCAGCGATATGTTTGCCATCGGGGGAGATTTTCATATCAAGGTAGGTATCTTGTTGCAGGTAAGGCGTGATGGCATCATCAGCAACAGCTGAGACACTCAGCAATAGGAACAAAACAGCGAGAATCGTTTTCATATCTTTCCTTAGAATTATGTAAGGCTGTAAATCGGCATATGAAATGCCAGGTACTTTTGACTATACCAAATATTAGACAAAATTATTGTTTGCTCAATTTATCGAGAATCGCTTTTTCACGTCGTCGCCCAAAAGCCCGCGCCAACTTTTTCATACTGATATTGCGATCATTTTCATCCACAATATCAATACCAAGCAACGTCTCTAATAAATCTTCCATCGTAAGAATACCTTCCATGCCGCCATATTCATCGACCACCAGTAACATGTTGGCGCGTCCTGTAAGGAAGTGTTCAAAGGCTTTCGCCAAAGGCATGCCACCGAGTACCACTTTCATTTCGCGGCGATATTCATTTAATTGTTTTTTACCGTTGCCTCTCGCCTGCGCCAGCAGCAAATCAGATTTCATGACAAAACCTGACACTTTTTCTTTTTCGCCGTCTTCATAGATGGGGATACGAGAAAACTCATTGCCATCGTGTTTATGAAAATAGGTCTCCACGGTAAGATTCTCCGACAATGAGAATACTACTGTACGGTGTGTCATCGCATCTTTGACGCTCATTTCGTGCAAACGCAACAGGTTTTGCATTAGATTCATTTCCATCGCTGCAAGCTGACCTTCTTCCGCAGAAAGCTGCGCAATAGCCAACATTTCCTGTCGGCTTAGTCCGCGCAGTGGGCTCTCTTCTTTAAACCCTCGGGTCAACAGCTCTGACATGTAAACAAAGGGTTTCAACACCCACACTAAGTACTTTAGAAAATACGCTGTTGCAGGTCCTAATTGGCGCCAGTATGTTGCACCCAGTGTTTTTGGAATGATCTCTGAAAAAACCAAGATAAGCAGGGTCAGAATCGCTGATGCTAAGCCTAAATAGGCATCACCGAAAACCACAGCAGCCTGGGCTCCAGCTCCTGCAGCTCCCATAGTATGGGCAATGGTGTTTAAAGTCAGAATCGCCGACAATGGTTTATTAATATCCTGAGTCTGGTGACGTAGCAAAGCACCGGATGGCTTTTTTTCTTCTTCCAACACAGAAATATAGGCCGAAGAAATACTTAAGATCACCGCTTCAGCGACTGAACAAATGAACGAAAACCCTAGTGCGATAACGACATAGAGAAGTAAGAGCAACATAAATATGCAAGCAAAAATCGAGTGTTGTCGTTATGGTGTAGTCTCACGGTAAGTTTTTCAATACTCAGTCGCAATTAAAGCTTAACTCTCTGCGTTATGGTGCATCTCTTTAGCAAGATACATTTTATTGTCTGCGACCCGCATCAACTCTTCCCAGCTTTGCCCATCTTCTGGATAAATCGCCATACCCACACTAGCGGATGCCTTAAGGCTGAGACTATCAACCATATACGGTTTTCTTAATTCCTGATCAAATTTATCGACTATACGTGAAAAGTTGTCGCGGTCATCGATGCTCTCCATTACAACAATAAACTCATCTCCGCCAATACGCGCCACGGTGTCAGAAATTCTGACATTGCCTTTGATTCGCTGTGCCACGGCTTGCAATAACTTGTCACCTATTTCATGCCCATACTCATCATTAATAGGCTTAAAGTAATCCAGGTCGATATATAGTACTAGCACGGGGCGCATTTCGCGTTTGGCACGCGCGATTGCCGCCACCAGCATTTTTTCGAATAATCGACGATTCCCAAGTCCAGTTAAATAATCCTGTAATGCCAGGGACTCCAGTTCGTCCTTTGTGGCAATGTGCTCAAGGATCTCTTCCCGCAACCGGGCATTTAAGATAATGACATCTTTTGATGTTTGAGCCATTCTCAACCCTGCATAAATGATGACATTAATACCACCCGCCATCACGATGATATACACCGAATTTTGTAAGGATAAATGCAGCAATAAATACGTAATGACAGGTAGCGCAATACTGACATTAATGGAAATAAAATAACTGGGAATAGCGGCATAGCGAAAAATCGTGATGATACAAATCATCAACAACATCAAAAGAAATATTGGCGTTGCAGTTGCAACTGTTTCTGCTGGCAACAAGAACAAACTGGCGCCAAAGACCGCAGCGATCACGTTGCCCATCACCATACGAATGCACATAAAACGCAACAGCGCTTGTTTATCTTCTGTGGCAGTTCTGAATCGTCTTGCGATAACTGTCAGAACAACACCCAGACCGAGTTGCAGTGCCAGCCAGGACAAAAGCAAGGTAGGTTCAACCCGATATAAAATGAATGTCGCAGCGAATAAAACGGCGCCCAGCATCAACGCGCGAGTATTAGATATCGACTGTTGGAAAAACATATCAGCTTGCTCCGCAGCAAGCACTTCGAAGTAATCCTGATCATTTTGTTTGTAAAACAATAAACGCTTCCACTTCATTAAAGCGCGTCTCCAGGTAATCCGTTAAAAATGTGACCGATGTTAGGCTGAAGCATTGCAAATGTATCCCATACCACAGGGTAAGGTATAGTAAATAACCGAAAAAATAGCGGTAATGGTTCACAATATGTTACGACAAAGCTTTAGAAAAGTGATGTAGCAAGTTAGAGTCTGTTGCGCTTTGCTGTATTTTTAATAGGAGAATTCATGCATTTTTTTAAATCGTTGTTTGTCACACTGTTTATTTTGAGTTTGTCTGGCTGCGCTGCGACTGATGGCGCGACAAAAGCAGAAAAACAGGCGGAAATACACGAGATGGAAAATCAGGTCCTGGCGAAACTGTATAAACAAAAGCCGGACACACGTTCGCAGATACGTTCGGCATCCGGATATGCCGTATTCAGCAATGCCAATGTTAACGTTATTTTTGTTGCAGCCGGTGGCGGGTTTGGCCTGGTTAAAAACAATCAATCAGGCAATTACACCTATATGAAGATGGCTGAGGGCGGTGTTGGTCTCGGATTTGGCGCAAAGGACTATCGCATCGTCATGGTTTTTCATAATCAGCAGGCAATTACCGACTTCATCGAAAACGGTTGGACATTTGGCGGCAACGCCGATGCTGCCGCTAAAGCCAATAAGATGGGCGCATCCGTTGAAGGTGAAGCGTATTATGGTGATGTCACTGTTTATACTATGACCGAATCTGGATTAGCGTTACAAGCAACCGTCAAAGGTACCAAGTTTTGGGTGGACCGGGAGCTGAATTGATCTTTTGCTAGCTCACGCTAAGCCATTACCAGAAACAGGGTAAAACGCATGTTTTGCCCTGTTGCTTATTCTCTGTATCACGCATGGTGATATCCTCTTTTCGCTTGTTTTGCGCTAGTCTTATTGCCAATTGATTAATTTAGGAAAAAGTAAATCATGAGCGATATTGACTTTGCTTCCGTCTCCCCCTGTGACTATGCTGATGCGCTGCCCCGAGAACAGTTTGCCGATCCGGAAATAAAACCGCTTTGGCAACCTATACCGAGAATCTCTGGCCCCGCTTTTACAGTAAAATGTGCACCAGGTGATCACCTGATGCTCCACGCTGCGATATATGAAGCAAACCCTGGCGATATCATCGTAGTTCACGGTGATAACAAGCATGCCTTAGCAGGCGGAAACGTTTGTGCAATAGCGCAACAGCGCGGCATAAAAGGTTTTATTTTGGACGGTTTCATTCGGGATAAAGCAGAAATACGTGATGCGCAATTTCCCGTTTTTGCTAAGGGCGTAATACCAAAGCCCGGGGCCAAAAAAGTATACACCAAATTAAATATTCCTATCGTGTGTGGCGGAGTCTCGGTGTCACCGGGAGATATTGTCGTAGCAGATGAGGAAGGTATTGCGTTTATTCCTCAATCTCAGGCCTCTGAAGTTTTTGCAATAGCCAAGGCTCGCTTTGACACTGATGCGGCGTTGACACTTTCTCAGTGGCAAAGTAAACATCATGCTAAAATTAAGCAATTGCTTGATGAACTGGGTGATTGATTGTCCCGTATAGATGAGATTATCTCGTATCCGTCATCATTCAACGTTAAAATAACCAAAAACAGCAATCTGCTAAGGATTAGGACATGCAACACGCTCGAAAAATCACACTTATTTCTTGCCTGACGGCGATGCTTTTTATGCAGCAACAGGTCAGTGCGAACACTTGTTTTGACGATGGCAGCAGTTGCTCTCTTGCTGGCAAATGGTACGCTGGATTGGAGTTCGGGGACGCTGAAACGCAAATGGCCGACACTCTGGAAAGTCGTTTCTTCGACCGAACGGGTATTGCCCAAAATGATGTGAGCATACGTGACGACGATCACTCTAAATCTCTGCTTTTTGGTTACCACTTTACCGATAATCTCGCGGTAGAAGCCAGCTATCGCGATCTGGGTTCAAGAAGCGTTACGTATAGTGGTCCCAATGCTAATCGCAGTGCATTTGAGAGCAATGCCGGGGCGATATTTCCTGAAACAGGTTCAGGGTTATCATTAGGCGCAATTGCTTCATGGCCGTTATCGCCTCGCTGGAAGCTGTCCGGCAAACTTGGCATTATGCGTTGGGAATCAGACACTCAAGAAAGTGATGGTGTCATTGTTGGCAGACAGGCTTCCGATGGCTCTAACCTTTGGTACGGCGTTGAAACCAGCTATTTGCTGACGCCACGCATCCAGAGTTATTTGGGTTTCACCCGGTTTAATCTAGACCGCGATGAAGTCGATTTGCTTGGTGTAGGTGTTCGCGTGTTTTTTGGCGGTGAAGACAAACCGCGTCAACAACCCAAGAAAGCTAAAGCTGAAACCGTTGCTCGAGCTGCCGCACCTGTTGTGCCTGCCGAAGGCGATGCAGATGGGGATGGTGTCACTGACAGTAAAGATGCCTGCCCGGATACACCTAAAAATCATATGGTCGACAATAAAGGCTGCACGCGTTACAAGCCCATAAACTATGAGCATGAACTCACTATTTATTATCCGAATAATAGTGCTGACATCAACCAAAGCTACTTGCAAGACATCGCAGAATTAGTTGATTTTGCACAAGAGCATGACATTAAGATCATCAAAATCATCGGCCACACTTCAAAACCCGGTACCGACGAATATAATCAGGGTTTGTCAGAGCGCCGTGCAAAATCGTTGCAAGCGATTCTTTTAGACAAATATGGATATTCGGGCAATCAGATCATTACCGAAGGTCGTGGTGAAACCGATCTCGCGGTACAGGGTGACACCGAAACAGCACACAGTAAAAACCGCCGGTTAGAGGTAAAGCTGTCTGCGTCAGGCCGTGTACCTTTAACTAAATGGTAATTCAGATGGCGCCGAATTAATGGTGCCATTGCTTTTTCAACTGCTTCGAACACAAGCAGCAATGAGAGATTAAATTATGCGTTTTGAACAATATTTACGTTCTTTAGATATGGGTCGCTGCGAAGACCAATTGCAACGTCAGGCTCTTTTGGATCTTGCGGTGTTGTTTATGGCCATTGATGGTGACATAAAAGACAGCGAAGAAAGGGTCTTAAAAGAATGGCTGGATACCATTCCATGGAGTTCAGAAACCACAGTACTGGAGTACCACCAGCGCTCTGTCGAAAAGGCTTTGCATGCGTTAGAAAGTGACGATGTTGAAGACTATATCGGCCACCATGCAGGATTGTTAATTGACGCTGATACCAAACAGCAGGCACTTCATTTGGCAGAAGCTATCGCTAATGCTGACGATGAGCTGGATAATACCGAGGCTAACGCTATCGCCATTTTGCGTTCGGCATTAGATTGACCGCTCGGTGTTAGATTAACTAGGTCCCTTGCGCGTCACCAAACAGGTCGACGTGCATTCTGGGTGTAAACTGAAAACCCGCCTCAATGACATGGTCAGCCAGTAAGGCACCCGTTTTATGTAGTTGCTGCGGCGTTCTGCCGCAGGGCATCACCCAGATGTCTTCACTGCTGATCGCAAACTGTTTCTGAAAATGCTGTATTTCGGTTAAATCTTCGGGCTTGTCTGCCACCAGTTTAAAAACTGCCTTGCCACTGTTTACAAACGCATGAATCGACTTTTTAATTGCCTTTTGTCGGGTCACACCCGAGTTTGCTAATTTGGGTGACACCACAAATAATGTCGCACGCTCAACTATTTCGTTGGTCGGGGCAATGGTACCGTTTGTCTCAAACTCAATTGACTGAGCAAAATTGGCCAGCGTATCAATCAAAGCAACCAAACGTTTTTGCTGCAAAAATGGTTCGCCACCCGTAAAGATTACATGAGGACATTTGAGTCGACGGATCGTTTCTGCAATTTCATCTATTGAGATATCCCGTTGCCAGGCACTACGCTCATAGACTTCAGGCTCTTCATGAGCGAGCTGCTCACTCCAACGCCAGGTGTAAGGGGTGTCACACCAGGTACAGGTCAGATTGCACTCAGAGGTTCTGACAAAGGTTGAAATGCGACCAATCTTCGGCCCCTCTCCTTGAATCGATTTAAAGATTTCAGGGGTACCGTCCGGCATCAGGGCAAGTTTTAGGGAATTGTTCATCAACGGTTTAACCGATCCATCTCTCAAATTATGTATTCTACCTGAGAGAACCACAGAAAAGTAAGCTTTGAAATTATTGAAACTAGCGAGAGTTTACGAACAAGCAGAGGTAGTGATGAAGGTTACGCGAAAGTAACCTTCCTTTTTATTCACTTTAATTAAAATGCCTCACCACCATTTACTACAATATTTTGCGTATGCGAGCTTTGTCTGTACGTCTGGCGATAAAAACGGTCAATCATGATATTAGACAACAGAGCGACAGTTGCTTTGGAATCTTGTTCCCAAGCTATGGTCCCATACATCATGGTTGGCGTCCCATTACCGTGTACCCACAGACGTGCTGACGAGTTTGCCTGCAATACAAACTGACCACTTTGTCCTGCAATAGAATCAGAATATGAACTAAAATTGTACTGGGCTCTAATTGGGCCGGTTGAAGGAGAATTATCCCCGTCTGTCACAACATTACCGGCATCATCATACAGAGTGAATTTTACGGTAACGGGCTCGTCGGTAATATTCGAGACATTAATCCAGGCCCGTTTAAAGTCATCAGGTGTAAAATAAGTTATTTCAAAAGGCGGAAAACTTGCCTGCCCTGACGCGGCGAAAAGATTAAAGCTGAACGCCAACAACGTGGCAAATGTGAGTAGTTTTTTCATTGAACATATCCTTATCTGTGATTGAGTCGGGGAAAATAACCGACCACAATAGTAAAGGACGGGGTAGCAAATTGCTACCCTGTTCATCTTCACAACCAGTCTTAACTGGAATGACTGGCGGTCAGCTCAGTGCCTTTTTCAGTGCCGCCAGACATAAAGCAACATTTTCACTTTTGGCACCATAGCCCATCAAACCGATACGCCAGGCTTTACCGGCAAATGCTCCCAGTCCTGCACCAATTTCGAGATTAAATTCATTTAACAAGTAATTGCGTACCTGAGCATCGTCGATACCATCTGGAATGGTTACAGTATTTAGCTGTGGTAAGCGCTCACTTTCTGGTACAACAAACTCCAGACCAAGCTCCTGTAATCCAGCGGCTAGTTGTGCATGTTGCATCTGATGTCGCTCCCAGGCTGCTGGTAGGGTTTCCTGTTGCAACAACAACAACGATTCATGTAAGGCATAGATAGAATTAACCGGCGCGGTATGGTGATAACTTCGTTTACCTTCACCAGACCAGTAACCCATTACCAGAGTCTGGTCTAAAAACCAGCTTTGAACCGGTGTTTTACGTTGCTTTATTTTCTCAACGGCTTTAGGTGACAGGCTCACTGGTGAAATACCTGGCACACAGGACAAACATTTCTGGCTTCCAGAGTAGATCGCATCAATGCCCCACTCATCCACTCGTAGTTCAATCCCTCCGAGCGAGGTCACCGCATCCACTATGCTCAGGCAATCATACTTTTGTGCCAATGCACACAGTGTTTTAGCATCAGAACAGGCCCCTGTAGATGTCTCTGCATGGACAAAAGCTAAAAATTTCGCATCGGGATGTGCTTTTAATGCATCTTCTACTGCATCGGGATCGACTGCTCTCCCCCACGCCTGTTCCACTACTATAGCTTCGCCTCCACAGCGAGTAACATTTTCTTTCATTCGGCCGCCAAACACGCCATTGATACATACAATGACTTTTTCACCGGGCTCAACCAGATTAACAAAACAGGTTTCCATACCGGCGGAACCCGGAGCAGACACCGCAATCGTAAATTCGTTGTTGGTTTGAAAGGCGTATTGCAGCAACTCTTTTACTTCTTCCATCAACCCAATAAATAACGGATCTAAATGGCCAATGGTGGGTTTGGCCAATGCCGCTAATACCTGTGGGTTTACATCCGATGGACCGGGTCCCATCAGGGTTCGACGTGGTGGGTAAAAGTGTGAAATTGCCATGAAAAACTCCTTATACAACATTTTCACTAAGGCTAACATGCACCACTATAAACAAAAGTTTGTTTCAGTAATGCAGGCTATTCACCATACTTATGGTGCTTATATGAACATTTAAATCTGCAATCCACGTACTGGTAGGTTAAGAACGGGTCTCACGGGAACTTAAAAACTCGTCGTAAGTCCCTTTGAAGTGCTCAAGCTGTTGGTCATGTATATGAATAATTTCTGTTGCCAAAGAAGACACAAACTCCCGATCGTGGCTGACAAAAATTAATGTCCCTTCATATAACTCTAACGCCATATTCAATGATTCAATCGACTCCATATCCAAATGGTTAGTTGGTTCGTCCATCAGCAACACATTGGTCTCCTGCAAAATCAATTTGCCAAACAACAGGCGATTCTTTTCTCCACCAGAGCAAACTTTGACCTGCTTCTTAAAGTCATCCGCAGAAAATAACATGCGCCCCAGAGTCGCTCTGACCACTTGGTCATCGTCGCCCGGTTTACGCCATTGGGTCATCCAGTCGAACAGATTCAATTCATTTTCAAACTGGCTACTGCTGTCCTGCGGACAATAGCCCAGACTGGCATTTTCAGACCAGTTCACCACACCTTCATTGGCCGAGATTTCATCCATCAGACAACGCAACAAGGTTGTTTTACCGACACCGTTCTCTCCCAGTATCGCCAACTTGGCCCCCGCTTCCAGAATCAGATTCCCTTTACTAAACAATTTGTTGCCTTCAAAACCATGACCGATATTTTCCAGCACTAAGGCCTGACGATGCAGTTTTTTTGCCTGCGTAAAGCGAATAAATGGGTTCACACGACTGGATGGCTTAATATCTTCCAACTGAATTTTGTCCAGCTGTTTAGCCCTTGATGTGGCTTGTTTTGCTTTCGAGGCATTGGCAGAAAAGCGTGCTACGAACTGTTTTAAGTCAGCGATCTGGGCTGATTTTTTAGCATTCGATGCCATGGCTGTCTCGCGAGCCTGCGTAGACGCCAACATAAAATCATCGTAGTTTCCGGGGTATACTCTCAGTTCACCGTAGTCGATGTCTGCCATATGTGTGCATACGCTGTTGAGGAAGTGTCGGTCGTGAGAAATAATAACCATAGTGGATTTATATTCATTCAAAATACCTTCCAGCCAGCGAATTGAATCGATATCCAGGTTATTGGTCGGCTCGTCCAGTAACAGAATGTCTGGCTCGGAAAATAGTGCCTGAACCAACAACACTCTTAACTTCCAGCCTGGCGCAATATCGCTCATCAGGCCATAGTGGCTCTCTTGTGCGATACCGGCCCCCGTAAGCAATTCACCTGCACGACTTTCGGCACTGTAGCCATCCATTTCGGCGAACTCGGTTTCCAGCTCTGCGACCCGAATACCATCTTCTTCGGTCATTTCTGGCAGACTGTAGATCCGATCTCGCTCCTGCTTCACATCCCACAGCTCTTTGTGCCCCATGATGACCGTATCAATCACACTGTAGTTTTCGAAAGCGAACTGGTCCTGATTTAATTTACCAACACGTTCATTTGGCGTAACCGACACATTGCCGGCTGAGGGTGCAAGAGAGCCGTCTAAAATGCGCATAAACGTGGATTTACCGCAGCCATTGGCCCCTATCAGTCCATAGCGGTTGCCATTGCCAAACTTGACAGAGACGTTTTCAAAAAGAGGTTTGCTAGCAAATTGCATAGTCACGTTTGATGCAGTAATCATGGTAATTCCAATAGTTAATGGCTGGCTTATTAAAAAAAGCAGTTGTGATTTCAGCACACCAGAACGGTGTGCGACTAATAATAATATCAGGAGTGCCCGTTACCTAACTCAGCTTTCGGGCTTTACAGCGTTTGCCTTTGACTTTCCCTTCTTTGAAATAATTCAGCGTGCGTTTGACACTACGCAGCTTTATCGCAATATAAGAATGCGTCGCAGTAATTTTGATTTTGCCAATATCATCTCCGGGGATTTCACCATCCTGCGTTAATGCCCCAAGGATATCGCCCGGACGAAGCTTTGACTTTTTACCACCATCTATAGCAATAGTGGCATATTTAGGTTGTATGATGCGATTGGCATGAAAACGCAGGGCAGCAATCCCTTTCCATTTGAAACGGGTTGATAGTAACGATTCAATTGCTGAGACTTGCGGCGCTTCTGAGGGTGATGCCAATGTAATGGCTATCCCCTGAGCATCGGCTCGCCCGGTACGGCCAACCCGATGAACGTGCACTTCCGGCTCAAACGCTACTTCATAATTGATAACTAAACCGACGTTTTCAATATCCAATCCTCTGGAAGCGACATCCGTCGCTACCAGTATTAATTCGCTTTGATTACTGAAACGCGCAATAACCTGATTACGCTCTTTTTGTTCCAGATCACCATGCAGCGCCACCGCACTGAAGCCCAGTTCAACTAACTCAGAAGTCAGCTCATGGCAGGCGACTTTGGTGTTACAGAAAATAATACAGGAGTTAGGCTGGTATTCTGACAGCACCGCTGCCGCTGCATTTACCTTATGCTGAGGTTCAACCTCAAAAAAGAGTTGTTCAATTTTGGTCTGTGCATGGGTGCTGGTAACTACCACCTGCTTGGGATTATTCTGAATATTGTGGCTGATATTCTTAATACTTTCTGGAAAAGTCGCAGAAAACAGCAGTGTCTGGCGTGGATTCTGTAAACTGTCTATGACCGCCTGCATTTCTTCCTCGAAGCCCATATCTAACATACGGTCTGCTTCGTCTAATACCAACGTGTTGACATGCCAAAGGTTTAACACCTCTTTCAACAATAAATCCATAATCCGGCCTGGTGTCCCGACAACAACATGCGCGCCATAGCGCAACGATTGCTTTTGCGGACCGAGAGCTGTACCACCGCATAGTGTCAGCACTTTTAAATTTGGCAGTTTTTTGCCAAAGCGACGAATTTCATCTGCCACCTGCTCTGCCAGTTCGCGGGTTGGACATAAAACCAGTCCTTGAACACCAAAACTGGACAAGTCGATTTTCTGCAATAATCCAAGCGCAAATGTCAACGTTTTACCACTTCCCGTTTTGGCCTGTCCCAGGACATCCCGTCCCTCCAGGATATCTGGCAAAGCCTGTTGTTGAATTTCAGTCATGGTCTCCATATTGGCAGATTTTAATGCCGACTGGAGTTCGTCTTTCAGGGGAAGTTGTGTAAATAAAGTAGTCAAAATTGCGCTAAAAAAGGTGGTTTATAGAATTTGCGCGTATTGTCGGGGATTCACCACCGAAGTGCAATGATATTGGGCAAATAATACACAAACAGGTTGGTAATGAGCTAGCATTTAACAGCCTGTTTACATCGTGCTGAACTATAGTAACAAATCAGGACCAATCGGCCGAAAAACAGAAGCGCAGCGCTTAAGGCTATCGGCAGTCAACTGTTCAACACCATAGATTTCCACTGGCAGCTGATGTGACGCAATCACCTCTTTCACCAGAATATCAAAATCGCCATCACCCGATGCCAATACGATAACATCCGAATGTTGCGCCGCATTCATAACGTCGATAGTAATACCAACATCCCAGTCTCCTTTTGCAGAGCCATCCGCTCGCTGAATGAAGGGTTTGAGCTTCACTTCAAAGCCAATCGCCCTCAAGATATTCTGAAATTGCCTTTGCTTTTCATCACCGCGATCAATTGCATAAGCGTAAGCACAATGTATTTCTCTGTTATGGGTTACTTCTGCCCAAAACTTGTTGTAGTCGAAGTTTTTTTTGAAACCACTTCGCGTCGTATAATAAATATTCTGCACATCTACAAAAATACTGACTTTGGCCATTTAACCTTCTTCACGTTTGGCAAATCAATCGATGACGGACAGTAACATTTAATGCTGGGCTTTACAGTAAGCAAATTTTTTCAGATTAAGTACGCGAAATAATGCATATTCACAATGATGATATGAAACATCAGCCTTTCCCGCCCTACAATAACCTTACATCAAATCCACTATGGGATATAACATGAGCAGAACCAAAGGTGAGGAAATAAGACGTCAGGTAATGGGTGACACATTTGTCGATCAGGCATTAAATAATGCCACTGCCCTGACTTCGCCATTGCAGGATTATGTTAACGAGCATGCCTGGGGCGCAACCTGGTCTCGACAAGGTCTGGATTTAAAGACCCGCAGTCTGGTTACTATTGCCATGCTCACTGCCCAAAAAGCGTCAACTGAACTAAAAGGTCATATTCGAGGGGCGCTGAACAATGGCGCAACTCCGCAGGAAATTCAGGAAGTGCTGCTGCATAGCGCGGTTTATTGTGGCGCCCCAACTGCGCAGGAAGCCTTTAGAGCGGCTAAAGAAGTGCTGGAGCCAGTCCCTTGACGTTTTCGGTCTTAGCTTAAGTACACTGTATTAAACGACAATGAGCGCGGAACGGTTTGTTTGGCAAAATAATGGCACACTCATTGTCGAAAAAAATATCTAGTTACAGACACTTAGCAATGAGAACATCGGTACTCAGGTGATACAGAATTTTTTCTGCGGTATTGCCAATAATGAGCCCTTTTATACCAGTCCGGCCAACATTACCTATGACGGTAATATCGCTTTTTAACTGTTTCGCACGATCCGGTATTTTACTATTTGGTACCCCTGCTGTGACATGAGGAATCGCTTTAGCCTCAGGCAAATGTTGTAAAACATACTCTGCTAACTGCTTTCTTACGACTTCACCTTTTTTAGTGAGCACTTCAAATTCATCAACCCAATCCAGTTCCTCACTGACTCTGGAAAGCGGAATCACGGCCATTGCATGTAACTCTGCGTTTAAACGCTCACCAAATTTAGCGGAGACGGACAACACTTTGTCATTCAGCTTGTCCTGCGCTTTGCTTTTATCAAAGATATCCACCGTTGCCAGAATTGTTTTTGTTTTGCGCCACTTTTTACTGCCACAAATCAGCAATTTTGTCTCACCCAGGCAAGCCAACAGTTTTTGCTCCATACTGGTATCCACTTTGCCTTGCTGAAAACGTGGTCGGTCAGTCACCACCAGATCAGCACTTACTCTTTCCGCGAGCATGCAAACATGGTCGGCTCGCTCAGCAATACTCTCCAGACGAGCGGTGACCAGCTCAGTGTGTGCCTCCAGCTTTTGTAAAGATGCAGTGATTTGTTTCAGCTTCGCGGAAAGATCTTTGTCGTTCTCTTCAAAAACAACAACATTTAATCGCTCAGGAGAAAATGCCGCACACTTGTCAATCAATGTATTGGCATGCCCTAAATCTCTCAATACTAATAAAATACTTTGCATTACTGATAACCTTTAATTTTTAAAAAGTGACCTATTCATTATTAAGTAACTACGCTGCTGATAAACTGTTCTCAATCTTATTGATATCGCCAAGCTCGTTCCTAACCGAACGTAATCTGCTCATGGCTTTATACCAGTATTCAACCAGGCGTTTTGATTCTTCAATACATTCCAGCCATTGTGACATTTGTGATACTGACAACTTGCCGCTGGTTGCTGATAACAATAGCTGATTTTTTAATTCTTCGTATTGCACACACAGTGCACTGAAGTCCTTTTCTAAATTGTTGGCTTTTTCAGTGTCCTGTAGCCAGGCAGGTGAAACAAACTGGTTAATTGCCGCAACAAACTGCTTGTTTGACTCTAAAAGCGATTCGTTGGTTTCCTGTGAAAGTTGATGCAACGAGCCTTTCACATCAATAATTGAATTTACACTGCTCAGGAAATACTGTTCAACTCGCATCATTGTCGTCAAATTTAATGTCGTTTCGTCCGACAGAGACTTACTTTCCATTGAAACGATAAACATTGATACCTGATTGCTGAGTTGTTTGATAGCTTCCGCTCGCTCTTCAATAATGTTGGAACTTAACGCCTGTTGTGAAAAACTGTCAAAGCATAGCTCACTCACACGGCAACTCAGCGCTTCCATTTCCAGCATCAAAGCATTCATCGCTAATTCTGGAGTCGTCGCTATATTGCTATCCAGAAACTTAGGCCGAACAATTTCTGATTCTCCATGTTTAAAATGCTTTTCCAAAAATCTTACAAAACGATCATTATGTGGATAAACCAACAAGACCCCCAGTACATTAAAGATAGTATGGAACATCGCTAGCGTAATGCTCGGTTCAGGAATAAGACCAAAAAACTCACTCATCGCTTCAATCGCGAAAAATAGTATAGGTAAGATTAATAAAGCAACGACGGCTGTAGCAACATTAAAAATAACCTGAGCTGCCGCAACTCGCTTAGCATGGGAGGTAGCATTCAACGATGCGATCAATGCTGTGGAGGTTGTGCCAACGTTTGCACCAATGACCAATGCTGCCGCTGCATATATCCCCACTAAACCCGAGCTAGCCGCTGTAATCGTCAGCGCTATTGCTGCACTGCTGGATTGGGTAAGTATGGTCATTACAATACCGATGATAAGAAACGTAACAATACCCGCTATCCCGTCAGCAGAAAATTGAGCGATATCAAAGGATTGAACGACCTCTTCGAAAGCATCTTTTAAAACATCTATGCCTACAAAAAATAACCCAAAGCCTACCAATGCCAGGCCGAAAGCAGGAAATCTCCCTTCAGGCCTAACCAATCGTACTATCATTCCAATGCCAATCATCGGCAATGCAAAAGCCTGAATGTTGATTTTGAATCCAACCAACGCCACTAACCAAGCAGTCATGGTAGTGCCTACATTTGAGCCATAAACCACGCCTAGAGCTTGTCGCATCGTCAATAGACCAGCATTAACAAAGCCTATTGAGGCTACTGTTACCGCGCTGGAAGACTGCACAATTGCCGTCATTATAAAACCGGTAGCAATCCCCCTTTTGGGTGAGTTGGTCCAGGAAGAAAGCATAGTGCGAAGCGACGGTCCTGCGGCCAGCTTTAATCCATCGGTCATCATACCAATAGCCAGCAGAAACAGACCCAGACCACCTACCAGCATCCCGATTGTCATTAACGTTTGATCCATAGATTACTCTTCTGTTACCAAAAAAGGGCTTAAAACGAAATTGGAATTTCCCAACAATGAGACTGTAGTTCAGTTTTCAACACTCTTCGACAACCCCTCAGAATTAGCTTCATTAACTCTTTCCTCTTGTTGCCCGGTCGCTGTTTGCACAAAGCGACAAACCACCACATCTCCTAACACGTTGACAGATGTTTGGCACATATCTAACACTCTATCAACTCCCAAAATTAAGGCGACACCCGCAGCAGGTATCCCTACGCCTTCAAGAATCATACTGAGAATGATTATCCCTGCTCCCGGAGTGGCAGGTGAACCTACAGATGCAGCAACCGCCATCGTGACCACAAAAACGTAACTCATTAAAGTCAGCTCCACCTGAAAAACCTGAGCAAGAAATACGGTAGCGATACCTTGATATAGTGCTGTCCCTGTCATATTTATTGTCGCTCCCAGAGGCACTAAAAATCGAGCAATGTCAGGTTTGATTCGTAGCTTGTTTTCCACCACATTTAGGGTGATCGGCATCACTGCCGCCGAACTGCTGGTAGAAAATGCCAGCAGCATAAGTTCTCGTATATTACCAAGAAAGGTACGAATAGAGCCTATACCGCTGAGTTTTGCTACCAAAAGATAGAAAAGAGTAACGACCAGTAATCCCAAGAGGACCGTTAGTACATAAACTGCCATCCCCAGCAACACATCTATACCCAGGTTAGACACAAGCCTTGTCATTAGTCCAAAGACAGCAAACGGAGCGAGCATCATTGCCCAACTGACCACTCGCAAACTCACTTCCTGCAAAGCAACTAACAGGTCAAATAATGGCTGTGCTTGCTTGGCGGGGATAGACATCAACGCTAAACCAAGTACAACCGCAAACAAGATAACTTGTAGCATTTCACCAGACGCCATTGAAGCCAAAGGATTTTTCGGGATCAGCGAAGAAACTTTATCGGGCAAATCTGCAATGGCGGGAAAGCCGGGGGATGCGGCACTTGAGACGACACCTTCGACTTGTTCAATCACACCGACATAGTCTCCAGGTTTAATATGAAGGGCTAATGAGATACCCACGGCGGCGGCTATCGCGGTTGAAATAACGATGAATAAGACCGCCAATCCTCCGTTTTTACGCAGCGCATCTGGATTATTGTTGGACGCTAACCCCAATACGACTGAGGCTAAAACTAAAGGTACGACGATCATTTGAATGATAGCCAGGAATACCTGTCCGGGTAGCGCAACCCATGCGGATATGGTTTTAACGGTAACCGCTGAAAACAGGGCCAGATCTGGACCTAATAAGATACCGGCCAATACACCTAAAAACAGACCAATGACCACTTTCAGCCATAGCCTTCCCTGAACAAGACTATCTAAGTGACCGACCAATTTTTTCAGGGGTGTAAACATGGAATTATTTGAGGTTACCATAATTTGTATTCCCCGCTAGTGACGGTTTGCTTGCACTGGACTAATAAATCCAGGTGGTTTGATAGCCAATACCGAGCAATCGATCCGCTCCAAAATGGTCTCCGCGGTATTACCAATGATAAGGCCTGGCACACCGGTTCGAGCCAATGTGCCCATTACCACCAAATCAATATGATGTTTTTCTACCATTTCCGGTATTTTCTCCGTGGGTAGCCCTTTGACCAGATGAGTTTTTGGCGCAACATAATTAACCAGTTCCTCGCCTACTTTTTTCTTCAACCTACGTTGTAGAAATGCCAATCGTTTACTGCACTTTTCCCGAGTTTGTTCTACATATTCGTTAACATTTTCGTCAGACATACGGCTAAACGCACCATATCTTAAAAAGTCCTCACCATACGCATTCCAGACACTACCAATATGTAATTCTGTGAATTCGGCCAATGCAAAATTAATACTGTGTTCAAAGACGTATTCATTGAGCTGATTACGTACCTGCTCGTCTGCTCCTTCGGACGCTGCATCATTGACATCAACTGTTGCAAGAACGCTTTTAAAGTTGATATTTTGCCCTGCTTTTAGCATCAGTACCGGGCATGGACACTTGCGCATTAAGTGCATGTCGTCACTGCCAAATAGACGGTCAGTCCACTTGGGATCTTCACTGCACTTTACTACCAGGTCGATATCATGATGCAGTACAAATTGAATCACCGAAATAAATGACGTACCGAGCACCACCTCACAATCCACTTTTTGCTGGCAGGCTAAATTGGAATCCGTCAGCCATTGTTGCAAGCGCTGCTTCGTCTCATTCAATAAAGTGCTCTGTGCATTGTGCTCTCTTTTCTCTTCAAAAAACTTTAATAGCGCATGAGGTAACTCCAGTAGACTGACAACTAAAACCTCAGCCTGCTGTAATTCTGCAAGATTGATTGCATGCTTAAGTGCCGTAATTGAACGCTCATTAGGGTCTACAACACACATTATCCTGTTATAAAGCTTAATCATCATCACTCTCCTATCACGCTTCTTAGCTACGCAATTCTGTCAAACCTATTGTTAGAGGCACCCGTCATTTTTGTAAGAGTGTACAATTGCAAAAGCATTTATCTTTCCTTTGAGGAATTAATTAATTCGTCTTGAGTTGTTGTTTGCCAGGCCGATTGAAGGCACTGCAAGGCTTGATCTGCGTCATCCACTATAGTGAATAAATCAAGGTCTTTAGCATCTATCGCTCCTTGCTCCACCAGAAAAGTAAAATCAATTAGCCGCTGCCAGTACTCTTTCCCTACCAATACAATGGGTACTGCTTTGACTTTTTTGGTTTGAATTAAGGTTAGAGTTTCAAATAACTCATCCAACGTTCCGAATCCTCCAGGAAAAGCGACGAGGCCCCTGGCACGATTTAAGAAATGCATTTTACGAATAGCAAAATAATGAAACTGAAAGCAAAGTTCTGGAGTAATGTAGGGATTAGGCTTTTGCTCAAAGGGCAGAACAATATTCAAACCAATACTTTCTCCCCCAGCTTCTGCGGCACCGCAATTTGCCGCCTCCATCACCCCCGGTCCACCGCCGGTAACCACAACAAGCTCCTTACCCCCTTGCTCTAACGACAACTTGGTAATTCGTTGAGATAACAATCGGGCTTGTTCGTAATAGAGGCTGTTTTTCTTTCTATTCTGGGCAATATGTTGCTTACAAAATGGTAGTGATGCAGATGACCCATCGCTCTTGGCAATATCAGTATCAGGTGAATTATCAATCGAGTGCGAAAATCTTGCGCCACCAAAAATAACTACCGTGGAATGTATGTTTCGTTCCTGCAGAATTAAATCCGGCTTTAACCATTCCAGTTGTAAGCGAACTGCTCTCAATTCATCTCTAAGTAAAAAGTCATCATCGGCGTATGCGAGCCGATATGCAGGGTGGTCCATACGACATTTACGCGCATAGGCCAAATCTTCTTTTGCTGATGGAAACCCAGTTTCCTCGTTATCAATGCTCATCGTTTAAAAATCTATCGTTTGGTTCAATTGAGGAATCTGAGCCTGCCAGCCATGTTCTTTTACCGCGGTTTGCAGCGTTTGTTTGGCTTGCTCTTCACCATGCACTAAATATAGCCGGGGTCTGTCCCCCTGGAAATTATTTAGCCATTTGATGAGCTGCGATTGGCTTGCGTGAGCCGAAAATCCTCCCATAGTGTGAATCTTGGCTCGTACCGCAATATCTTCGCCCGCGATTTTAATGCGTTCTGCGCCATCAACCAGAGTTCGCCCCGGCGTACCAATCGCTTGAAAACCAACAAAAATCACATGGGATTGCTGACGCCATAAGTTGTGTTTTAAGTGATGTCGAATTCGTCCACCATTGCACATGCCACTCCCCGCGATAATGATGGCACCATTGACAATTTTATTGAGTGCGATCGATTCATCAGTGCTTATGGAATAACGTAAAACAGGTAAGAAAGAATGCAGACTTCGTTGCTCATGCTTTGCCGCGTTGCTATGACCACTTATCGCCGCCTTGTCAGCAGAATTATAGACATCCTGGTAGCGGTGATATATTTCGGTTATAGCGATCGCCATTGGACTATCCAGATAGATAGCTTGTTGGTGTAACTTACCTTTTTGATATAACTCACCTAAGCGGAAAATCATCTCCTGTGTCCGCCCCACTGCAAACGATGGAATGAGAATATTCCCTCCGTTTTTAGAGGCTTCAGCAATCACATCCTCAAATTCCTGCAATGTTTCGGCCATTGAGCGATGTTCACGATTCCCGTAAGTGGACTCCAATAGCACAACATCTGCAGAGTCTATTGCGTCCGGATCTCTCAAAAGCGCAGCTTGATCGTTGCCCAAGTCCCCGGAAAACACGAGTTTTTTCTGCTGACCGAGTTCAGTGATGAGTATTTCCACGATAGCCGAACCGAGAATATGACCCGCATCTGAAAATCGCAGGTCAATATCATCACTGACTGAAATTCGCTCACCATAGTTCTTGCCCACGAAGAAAGACAGTGCTTCTTCCACATCCTCTAAACTGTATAGAGGTTCAATTTCTTCTTTTCCAGAGCGCCTGCGTCGTTTGTTTTCCCATTCGGCATCTCGCTCTTGTAAAGATGCGGCATCTTTTAGCAGAACTTCAACTAAATCGACAGTGGGACGAGTCATGAAGATTGGGCCTGTATAGCCCTCCTTCACCAATAAAGGTAAACGCCCTGAGTGGTCTAGGTGAGCATGAGATAAAACAACAGCGTCTATTGTATCCGGTGCAAAATCGAACGGCCTGGAGTTTCCTGCCTCTTCCTCTCTGCGCCCCTGAAATAAACCGCAATCCAGCAATATTCGGCTAGACTGGGTTTGCAACAAATACATAGAGCCTGTCACTCCGTCTACAGCGCCCAAGAAAGTCAGCGATGCCATCTAAACTCCATATACATCAATGTGATGTATTAATTAATCAAAGGAAATTAATAACACAGGATTGACGGTAAGAATTTGATCTGCGGCAAAGAACGAGCAAAAGATCACATAGCAATGCTCTGGTATTCAGATTTTGGTAATCCGATATAATGCCCCCCCATTAAAAGGGGTACCACTAAGCGCCCTTCGCAGCAAATTGCTAATCCCAAAGATGAGTAGATGATTTTGAAAATGACCACAAGGGATAGAGGTCTCTGGACTGGGAACAAATCGAAACCGCTTCAGGGGATTTGCGAAGCAATTGGACTATAAGGAAGTAGTCTATCAAATCGTTCCAGACGATTTTGGCACTACGTTTCGGTGGCCTTAAATGAAAAAAGCTGCCAAATGGCAGCTTTTTAACATTTAACCGTGTTGGTTAAGATTTTAGTCTAAAATCTTAGCTACAACACCCGCACCTACTGTGCGGCCACCTTCACGGATAGCGAAGCGTAAACCTTCGTCCATCGCGATTGGGTTAATCAGCTCAACAACAAACTTCAGGTTGTCGCCTGGCATTACCATTTCTACGCCTTCAGGAAGCTCTACTGCACCAGTTACGTCAGTGGTACGGAAGTAGAACTGTGGACGGTAACCTTTGAAGAATGGCGTGTGACGACCACCTTCATCTTTGCTCAGTACGTATACTTCTGCTTCGAACTTAGTGTGTGGGTTGATTGAACCTGGCTTCGCCAAGACTTGACCACGCTCAACTTCATCACGCTTAGTACCACGCAATAGAACACCTACGTTCTCACCTGCACGGCCTTCGTCAAGCAGCTTACGGAACATCTCTACACCAGTACAAGTCGTAGTAGTCGTTTCTTTGATACCAACGATTTCTACTTCTTCACCAACTTTAACGATACCTTGCTCTACACGACCTGTTACTACTGTACCACGGCCTGAGATGGAGAATACGTCTTCGATTGGCAGGATGAATGGCTTATCGATGTCACGCTCTGGCTCTGGGATGTAAGAATCCAACGCTTCGCCTAACTCAACAATTTTCTTTTCCCACTCTGCGTCGCCTTCCAGCGCTTTAAGTGCAGAACCTTGAATAACTGGCAAGTCGTCGCCTGGGAATTCATATTCTGAAAGCAACTCACGTACTTCCATTTCTACCAGTTCCAACAACTCTTCGTCATCTACCATGTCACACTTGTTCATGAATACGATGATGTAAGGTACGCCAACCTGACGACCTAACAGGATGTGCTCACGTGTCTGTGGCATTGGGCCATCAGTCGCTGCTACTACCAGAATCGCTCCGTCCATCTGAGCTGCACCGGTGATCATGTTTTTAACATAGTCAGCGTGTCCTGGGCAGTCTACGTGTGCGTAGTGACGAGTAGGAGTATCATACTCAACGTGTGAAGTCGCGATCGTGATACCACGCTCACGCTCTTCTGGTGCATTATCGATTTGATCGAATGCTTGTGCAGAACCACCGTAGGTCTTTGCCAATACAGTAGTAATCGCTGCTGTCAGAGTTGTTTTACCGTGGTCAACGTGGCCGATTGTACCTACGTTTACGTGCGGTTTCGTACGTTCAAACTTTTCTTTTGCCATTTTTCTCTTTCCTAGATATGTAAAAAGCCCGGTCAGTCAAACTGATTACCGGACCGAACTTAAATTAATTTCTTGCGTCAATAATGGCCGAAGCAACATTATTGGATGCCTCTGCATAGTTCAGGAATTCCATTGAATAGGAAGCCCTGCCCTGTGTCGCAGAACGCAGATCGGTGGCGTATCCAAACATTTCCGCTAACGGAACTTTAGCACGCACAATCTTTATACCAGCAACTCCGTCTTCCATACCATCGATCATGCCGCGGCGACGGTTCAGGTCACCAACAACATCCCCCATCCAGTCTTCTGGGGTAGTTACTTCGACTTTCATCATTGGCTCAAGCAAAACGGGATTAGCTTCTTCACACCCTTGCTTGAATCCTATTGAACCCGCTATCTTAAAGGCCATTTCAGAAGAGTCAACATCATGATAAGAACCATCGAACAATGTGACTTTAACATCCAGTACCGGATAACCGGCAAGGACACCATTTTGCATCTGATCCTGGATACCTTTGTCAACAGCTGGAATAAATTCCTTTGGTACTGAACCACCTACGATATTATTTACGAATTCGTAACCGGCACCCTCTTCCTGGGGTTCAACACGCAGCCAGACATGACCATATTGACCACGTCCACCTGACTGACGAACAAATTTGCCTTCCACTTCCACCGCTTTACGAATCGTTTCGCGATATGCAACCTGAGGTTTACCCACATTACATTCCACTTTAAATTCACGCTTCATTCGGTCGACGATAATATCCAAGTGCAATTCACCCATACCGGAAATAATGGTTTGGCCAGACTCTTCATCTGTCTTAACTCGGAATGACGGATCTTCAGCCGCCAGTTTTCCAAGTGCTACACCCATTTTTTCCTGGTCAGCTTTTGATCTAGGTTCAACTGCTATGGAGATAACCGGCTCAGGGAATTCCATGCGCTCCAAAGTAATTTGATTCGTTGGATCGCACAGAGTATCGCCTGTGGTGACATCTTTTAGTCCAATAGCCGCTGCAATATCGCCAGCACGCACTTGTTTAAGCTCTTCACGAGAATTTGCGTGCATTTGTACGATACGACCAAAACGTTCTTTCTTCCCTTTGACAGGGTTAAAAATCGCATCTCCGGTATTGACTACGCCGGAATAACAACGGAAGAATGTTAGCGTACCAACGAATGGGTCTGTGGCGACTTTAAATGCCAAAGCAGAAAATGGTTCTTCATCATCTGCATGACGTTCACCTTCAGAATCATCCGGGTTGATACCCTTGATTGCTGGAATATCGATCGGAGACGGTAAGTACTCAATAACTGCATCTAAGACTGCCTGTACGCCCTTGTTCTTAAACGCAGAGCCACAAGTAGCCAGTACAATCTCGTTATTGAGGGTACGAATACGCAAACCTTGTTTGATTTCCGCTTCATTTAACTCACCTTCTTCAAGGTATTTCTCCATCAATTCATCCGAAGCTTCTGCCGCTGCTTCCATCATTTCCATGCGAAGTTCTTCCGCACGGTCCTGCAGCTCAGCTGGCACTTCTTCGTATGAGAAAGTCATACCCTGGTCTTCCATATTCCAGTTGATGGCTTTCATCTTGATCAGATCAACAATACCTCTGAAGTTCTCTTCCGCACCAATATTTAATTGAATCGGAACACAATTTGCGCCGAGGCGTTTTTTGATCTGGTTCACAACCCGATCAAAATCCGCACCGGCACGATCCATTTTATTAACAAACACCATGCGAGGAACACGATATTTGTCAGCTTGTCGCCAAACTGTTTCAGATTGCGGCTCAACTCCTGAAGAGCCACAAAACACTACCACGGCGCCATCCAACACACGCAAAGAACGCTCTACTTCGATAGTAAAGTCAACGTGTCCCGGCGTATCAATAATATTGATACGATGCTGGTCAAACTGTCCTTGCATGCCTTGCCAAAAGCAAGTTGTTGCAGCAGACGTGATAGTAATGCCACGTTCCTGTTCCTGCTCCATCCAATCCATGGTTGCGGCACCGTCATGAACTTCTCCAATCTTGTGCGACAACCCTGTATAAAACAGAACACGTTCAGTCGTGGTTGTTTTTCCCGCGTCTACATGAGCGACAATGCCGATATTGCGGTAGCGCTCAATAGATGTAGTACGAGCCATATAGTCCTCTTTGTCTGGCGATAGAAATGGATAACCGTCTGGTATTTATTACCAGCGGTAGTGAGCAAACGCTTTGTTTGCTTCAGCCATACGGTGAACGTCTTCACGCTTCTTAACCGCAGAGCCTTTGTTTTCAGCAGCATCAGCCATTTCAGCGGCTAAACGCAATGCCATCGATTTTTCACCACGACTACGAGCTGCATCAACCATCCAACGCATGCCAAGAGCATTACGACGAACAGGGCGCACCTCTACAGGTACCTGGTAAGTAGAACCACCAACACGACGAGATTTAACCTCGACAGTAGGACGGATGTTATCAAGTGCTGCTTCAAAAATATCCAGGTGTTCTTTACCTGTTTTTTCTGCAGCTGCATCCAAAGCACCATATACGATCTTTTCAGCAGTTGATTTTTTGCCATCTAGCATGACAACATTTATGAATTTTGCTAATAGCTGCGATCCGAACTTAGGATCTGGTAGGATTTTTCTTTGTCCTACGACGCGTCTTCTTGGCATTTTAAATTCTCCGATTAATTCAGGGATTACCCAAAACGTTAAAATTAATTGTTTGGCCTTACTAACGGAGAACCGTTAAGACTTGGGCCTTTTCGTTCCGTATTTAGAACGGGCTTGCTTACGATCGTTTACACCTGCGCAGTCAAGAGTACCGCGAACTGTGTGATAACGAACACCCGGTAGGTCTTTAACACGACCACCACGGATTAATACAACACTGTGTTCCTGAAGGTTGTGACCTTCACCACCGATGTATGAACTTACTTCAAAGCCGTTAGTTAAGCGTACACGACATACTTTACGTAACGCTGAGTTCGGCTTCTTAGGTGTGGTTGTATATACACGAGTACATACGCCACGACGTTGTGGACAAGCCTGCAACGCTGCGACATTACTTTTCGCAGGTTTTCTTGCACGAGGCTTGCGCACCAGTTGGTTAACTGTTGCCATTCACTAGCTCCTAAATATTAAAAAATCATTTGCTGATGCGCGTTTACACGCGACTTTTGTAAAAAATCGATACCCAAAATATGGGAATACCCCAATTTGGGTCGCGGAATTCTACGGATCAAAGCTCAAAGTGTCAACAATTTGCGGCTATTAACAGCACAATTACCGCTGATTCGCGTGATATCTGTCTATCCATTAGTACAGCCTGATTAAAAGTCAAAATTAAAGGTGGAGTCTTATTTTGCAAAATCATGGCCGATACAGAGATGGAGGGTAAAAATTGGGGTTATTCATGCTTATTGCTTCGTCGTCGATTGTCATGTCAGGCCAGCACCAGAAAACACGTACAAGTGAGGTAGCAGAAAAGATAACGATGCCAAGTAACAGCAGCGATAGTATTCGCGCTGACAGACAGGGCTCGGAAAATCTGGAACCACGGCAAAACAGCATCAATGTTCAAACCGATATCGATCTTAGAACGATTGCATCTCGTTTAACAGACGCTTCATTGTCTCTGCAAAGCAGACCAAACTTACTTGGTCATACCGATGTAAGTGACGATCCCGAACATGCAATGCAGGGGCTGGATGCAAAAACCTATACCTTAAAAACGTTAGTGGAAACACTCACTGGAAAAAGTCTCGATTTGGCAGCGGTACGCAGCTATTGGCAAGAGATAGCAAAAAATCGTTCTGAAGCGAGCGAAACAAATTCCCCCCAAAATCACACTGCCATTCTACATTACCAACGACTGGAATCACTGAAAGAAACAGAGCATACGGAATTCCACGCCAAAGGCACCATCTCTACTCAGGATGGCAGAGAAATCAACTTCGAACTCGACACCTTGTTGGAACGTGAGTATCAAGAGCAGAGATATTTTTCAGCTTATATGACTACTGAGCAACTCATTGACCCTTTGGTGCTCAATCTGGACAACACGACAGCAACTCTAAGTGATAGTCGCTATCGGTTTGATCTTGACGCAGACGGACAACAGGAGCAAATTCACTTTGTTGATACTGGCAGTGCCTTCCTCGCTATAGACAGAAACAATAATAACCTCATCGATAATGGCAATGAGTTATTTGGCCCTATGACAGGCAATGCTTATCAGGAGTTAGCCAGATATGATGAAGATGGCAACATGTTCATTGATGCCGGCGATTCGGTTTTTCAGCACCTGACATTGTGGCAAAAAGACGCCAATGGGCAAGACACACTGCAGTCTCTTGCAAGTGCAGGAATTGGCGCGCTTTATCTAAATAGTATTAGCACTCCGTTTGACTTGAAAGACCATGAAAACAGTCTTCAGGGTACTATGCGTCAATCCAGTGTCTTTGTGCGTGACAATGGTGAAGTTGGCACGACTCATCAGATTGACCTTGCTATTTAAAAAGGCTTACACCGAAAACAGAAACGAAAAAGGCGCCTCAAAGACGCCTTTTGACTGAGTTGTAAAAATACTACTCTTGTGAAGGTGATGCGTCGTCAGATGAACTCATGACTTCCGCATTTAACGCTTCAGACAATGCTGCTTCTGCTTCTTCGGCAGATACAGACATATCTTCCATTAACTCTTCTTTCGCGGCTACACGCTTCTTATGATACGCAAGACCAGTACCCGCAGGAATCAATCGACCAACGATAACGTTCTCTTTCAAGCCACGCAGGTCATCCGTTTTCCCTTGTACAGCAGCTTCCGTCAGAACGCGTGTTGTTTCCTGGAATGAGGCGGCTGAGATAAATGACTCAGTAGACAGCGATGCTTTGGTGATACCAAGCAATTGCAACTCATACTGTGCAGGGATCTTGCCTTGTTTTTCCAGATCACGATTAGCGATATTCACGGAAGAAACTTCACACTGCTCACCTTCCAGGAACATACTGTCACCAGGGTGAGTGATGATGCACTTACGTAACATCTGACGGATAACTACTTCGATGTGCTTGTCGTTAATCTTTACACCCTGTAATCGATAAACTTCCTGCACTTCGTTAACAATGTAGTTAGAAACCGCTGATACACCACGTAAACGCAGAATATCATGTGGTGACTCAGGTCCATCAGAGATGACCTCACCTTTTTCGATGCTCTCACCTTCAAACACGTTGATTTGACGCCACTTAGGAATCATCTCTTCGTGGTGATTACCCTCTTTAGGTGTAATGATCAGTCGCTTCTTACCTTTGGTCTCTTTCCCGAAGCTAATGCTTCCTGAGATTTCTGCAAGAATAGCTGGCTCTTTCGGTTTACGTGCTTCAAACAGGTCGGCAACGCGAGGCAGACCACCGGTAATGTCACGAGTTTTCGAGCTTTCCTGTGGAATACGCGCAATGACATCACCAGGCTTAGCTACCGTGCCGTTGCTGACTTCAATTGAAGTAAAGCTTGGCAAACGAATTTCCTGCAAACCAACTTCGTCGATTTCCAGAATCAGCTTCGGCTCTTTGGCGTTTGCCATGGCCAGATCTTTAACCACAACACGAGACAAACCAGTTAATTCGTCTTGCTGCATCTCAGTATTACTGTCATCAACGTCAGCAAAGCTAATTTTCGCTTCACGTTCAACAACAATCGGGTGACTATGCGGATCCCAATTTGCTACAACGGCACCGGCTTTAACCTCTGCGCCATCTGGCACTGCAAGTACGGCACCATAAGGTAGTTTGTAACGCTCTTTCTCACGACCGAATTCATCAATATTGGTCAATTCAGTGGAGCGAGAAACGATAACAATATTGCCGTCTGAGTTAGTTACGTGTTTGGCGTTATGCAGTTTCAGGTGTCCATCGGTTTTCACCTGGACACTGTTTTCTGCAGAGGCTCTTGATGCAGCACCACCAATGTGGAAGGTACGCATCGTTAACTGTGTACCAGGCTCACCAATTGACTGAGCGGCGATAACACCTGCGGCCTCACCAGCTGCAACCATATGACCACGAGCCAGGTCACGACCGTAACACTTAGCACACACACCAAAGTCGTTTTCACAGGTTATAACTGAACGAACTTCAATGGTATCAACAGAGTTTTGCTCCAGCATATCTACCAGTTTTTCATCCAGTAATACGTTGCGCTCAACAAGAATCTCATCAGTGCCCGGCTTGTGAACATCGCGGGCAACCACACGACCAAGTACACGCTCACGCAATGGTTCTACCACGTCACCACCTTCAATAAGTGGTTTCATGGTGATACCTTCGTATGTGCCACAATCAGGGGAGTTGATAACAACGTCCTGAGCAACATCAACCAGACGACGTGTCAGGTAACCTGAGTTCGCTGTCTTCAATGCCGTATCAGCCAAACCTTTACGCGCTCCGTGAGTTGAAATAAAGTACTGAAGTACGTTCAGACCTTCACGGAAGTTAGCGGTAATTGGGGTTTCGATGATGGAGCCATCTGGCTTGGCCATCAGACCACGCATACCAGCCAACTGACGAATCTGAGCCGGGCTACCACGAGCACCGGAGTCCGCCATCATGTAAACAGAGTTCATTGACTCTTGCTGTTCCTCTTCACCGTCACGGTTGATCACAGTTTCGGTAGACAGGTTGGTCATCATGGCCTTGGCAACACGTTCGTTGGCCGCAGACCAGATATCAATAACTTTATTGTAACGCTCACCGGCGGTAACAAGACCAGACTGGAACTGTTCCTGAATCTCAGCAACTTCCGCTTCAGCAGCGTCGATGATTTCAGACTTCTCATCTGGAATGACCATATCGTCAATACCGATTGAGGCACCCGCGATCATCGCGTAGTGGAAACCAGTATACATAACCTGGTCAGCGGTAATGACGGTGTCTTTCAGTCCAAGACGACGGTAGCAGGCATTCAATAGACGGGAGATTTGCTTTTTGCCCATCGCCTGATTGATCAGGTCAAACGGCAAACCAGCAGGCAAAATACCAGACAGAATGGCACGACCTACAGTGGTATCACGAAGTTTCGTAACTTCAGTCTTATTGCCTTCTTCATCAATCTCGATTTCGGTGATACGGACCTTTACACGGGCATGCAAATCAGCAACACCTGTGCGGTAAGCTTTTTCCGCTTCCGCCGGATCAGCAAATACCATCGTTTCGCCAGTCGCATTGACACGCTCTTTGGTCATGTAATAGAGACCTAAAACAACGTCCTGTGAAGGTACAATGATAGGTTCACCATTGGCTGGAGAAAGAATGTTGTTGGTCGACATCATTAAAGCACGTGATTCTAACTGTGCTTCAATTGTCAGCGGTACGTGTACCGCCATTTGGTCTCCGTCAAAGTCAGCGTTATATGCCGCACACACCAATGGGTGCAACTGAATCGCTTTACCTTCGATCAGAATTGGTTCAAACGCCTGGATACCCAATCTGTGCAGTGTTGGTGCACGGTTTAATAATACTGGGTGTTCGCGGATAACTTCATCAAGAATATCCCATACTTCCGGCGCTTCACGCTCAACCATCTTCTTAGCAGCTTTGATTGTCGTAGCAAGACCACGACCTTCTAACTTACCGTAGATAAAAGGCTTGAATAATTCCAATGCCATCTTCTTAGGGAGACCACATTGATGTAAGCGAAGTGTTGGACCAACTGTGATTACAGAACGGCCGGAATAATCAACACGCTTACCAAGCAGGTTCTGACGGAAACGCCCCTGCTTACCTTTGATCATGTCGGCCAAAGATTTAAGAGGACGTTTGTTAGAACCTGTAATAGCGCGACCACGGCGACCATTATCTAATAACGCGTCAACCGCTTCTTGTAACATACGCTTTTCGTTACGTACAATTATATCCGGAGCCGCAAGGTCTAACAGACGCTTAAGACGGTTGTTACGGTTAATTACACGACGATACAAGTCGTTCAAATCTGAGGTTGCAAAACGGCCACCATCCAGCGGTACCAATGGACGAAGATCCGGTGGTAAAACTGGTAAGACAGTCATGATCATCCATTCAGGCTTGTTACCTGACTGCTGGAATGATTCTAGCAACTTCAAACGCTTAGTTATTTTCTTACGCTTGGTTTCAGAGTTGATTGAAGGCAATTCTTCACGCATTGCAGCAACATCGGCTTCAACGTTCAGTTCCTGCAATAAATCGAATACCGCTTCGGCACCCATTTTTGCGTCAAACTCATCACCATGCTCTTCAAGGGCATCCAGATATTCTTCTTCAGTCAGAAGCTGGCTACGCTCTAGAGTTGTCATACCAGGTTCGGTAACAACATATGATTCGAAATACAATACCCGCTCAATATCACGCAAGGTCATATCCAGCATCAAACCGATACGAGATGGCAGTGATTTGAGGAACCAGATGTGTGCAACTGGACTTGCCAGTTCAATGTGTCCCATGCGTTCACGACGCACTTTGGTCAATGTAACTTCAACGCCACATTTTTCACAGATAACACCACGATGCTTCAAACGCTTGTATTTACCACACAAGCATTCGTAATCTTTTACCGGGCCAAAAATTCGAGCACAGAACAGTCCATCACGCTCTGGCTTAAAGGTACGGTAATTAATCGTTTCGGGTTTTTTCACTTCACCAAATGACCACGAACGAATCATGTCTGGAGAAGCCAGACCTATTCGGATCTGATCAAATTCTTCAGTTTTATTTTGTTGCTTAAGAAACTTAAGTAAATCTTTCACGATTTTCTCCCAGCGGAGTCTTTCACCTTTCGGCGCCACACTTTAAGTGTGCGCCGAAACCTATTCAGTCCTAAACCAGAGGGACTTATTGCTCTTCAAGTTCGATGTTGATACCCAGCGAGCGGATTTCTTTCAACAATACGTTGAAGGATTCCGGCATACCAGGTTCCATGCGATGGTCACCATCTACGATGTTTTTGTACATCTTAGTTCGACCATTCACGTCATCAGACTTAACTGTCAGCATTTCTTGCAGGGTATAGGCAGCACCGTATGCTTCCAATGCCCATACTTCCATCTCACCGAAACGCTGACCACCAAACTGAGCTTTACCACCCAACGGTTGTTGCGTTACCAGACTGTACGAACCAGTAGAACGAGAGTGCATCTTGTCATCTACTAAGTGGTTCAATTTCAGCATGTACATGTAACCCACAGTTACAGGACGTTCGAATGGATTACCCGTTCGACCATCATGCAGTGTGATTTGGCCACTTTCAGGGATGTCAGCTAAACGCAATAACTCTTTGATTTCCGCTTCAGTTGCACCGTCAAATACTGGCGTGGCAATTGGCACACCTTTGCGCAAATTGTCCGCAAGACGTAATACTTCATCATCACTAAAGGACGGGATATCTACGACTTGACGCACTGTACCTGATGTATAAATTTCGTTCAGGAACTCGCGCAATTTAGCAATTTCCTGCTGCTCTTTGACCATGCGTTCAATCTTGTCACCCAATCCTCGAGCAGCCATGCCCAAGTGAGTTTCCAAAATCTGACCGATGTTCATACGTGACGGTACACCCAGCGGATTCAATACGATATCTACCGGACGACCATTTTCGTCGTAAGGCATATCTTCAACTGGCTGAATAGACGAGATCACACCTTTGTTACCGTGACGACCCGCCATTTTATCACCCGGCTGGATGTGACGTTTAACAGCAAGATAAACTTTAACGATTTTCAGTACACCTGGGGCAAGATCATCACCTTGGGTAATCTTACGGCGTTTGTTTTCAAATTTCTTGTCAAACGCTTCTTTGGTTTCTGTGTACTGTTCTGCCGCCTGATCAAGTTCACCTTGCGCGTCTTCATCTTTCAACGGCAAATCGAACCACTTCTCGCGTGGAGTCGTATCAAGTTTTTCTTCAGCGATGCCATTAGCCAGCAACAACGCTCTGGCGCGGGCAAAAATACCATCAGCAAGAATTCCGAATTCGTCACCCAGGTCTTTCTTAACCTGACGCAACTGCATATCTTCGATTTCTAATGCGCGCTTATCTTTTTCAACACCATCGCGGGTGAACACCTGAACATCGATAACAGTACCGTGTACTGAGTTAGGCACACGCAGTGATGTATCTTTAACATCAGAGGCTTTTTCACCGAAAATTGCACGCAGTAGTTTTTCTTCTGGCGTAAGCTGTGTTTCACCTTTTGGTGTTACTTTACCTACCAGAATATCACCACCTTTCACTTCTGCACCGATATAGACAACACCAGATTCATCCAGCTTGCTCAGTGCAGATTCACCCACATTTGGAATATCAGCACTGATTTCTTCCGGACCCAATTTAGTGTCACGAGCAATACAGCTTAATTCCTGAATGTGGATTGTGGTGAAACGGTCTTCCTGAGCTACACGCTCAGAAATCAAAATCGAGTCTTCGAAGTTGAAACCATTCCACGGCATAAAGGCGATGCGCATGTTTTGACCCAATGCCAACTCACCTAAATCGGTGGACGGACCGTCAGCCAATACATCACCCGCTACAATCGGCTCACCCACGTTTACGGTAGGACGCTGATTGATACAGGTGTTTTGGTTAGAGCGGGTGTACTTGGTCAGGTTATAAATATCAATACCTGCTTCACCAGCTACCATTTCATTATCATTTACTTTAATAACGATACGTGAGGCATCAACGTAATCTACATGACCACCACGTTTGGCGACAACTGTTACTCCGGAATCGATGGCAACAGTTTTCTCCATACCAGTACCCACCAACGGCTTGTCAGCACGTAATGTAGGAACTGCCTGACGTTGCATGTTTGATCCCATCAAGGCACGGTTAGCATCGTCGTGCTCAAGGAATGGGATGATACTTGCTGCTACAGATACGATCTGCTGAGGTGCAACGTCCATGTATTTAATATCTTCACGCGGAATTAACGTGGTTTCACCACGGTGACGTGAGTTAATCAGGTCGTCAACAAGGCGGTTGCCTTCGTCTAGTACCGCGCTTGCCTGAGCGATTGGGTACTGACCTTCTTCAATTGCTGACAAATACTCTATGTCATCCGTTACCTGGCCGTCGAGTACTTTACGATAAGGAGTCTCAAGGAAACCATAATCGTTAGTACGGGCATAACATGCCAAAGAGTTGATCAGACCGATGTTTGGACCTTCAGGCGTTTCGATTGGACAAACACGACCATAGTGAGTCGGGTGAACATCTCGAACTTCAAAGCCTGCACGTTCCCGTGTCAGACCACCTGGACCCAATGCAGAAATACGACGTTTATGTGTGACTTCTGATAACGGGTTGTTCTGATCCATAAACTGAGACAACTGGCTAGAACCAAAGAACTCTTTTACCGCTGCCGATATGGGCTTAGCGTTGATCAAATCCTGCGGCATAATGGCATCAAGGTCACCCAGGCTCAAACGTTCTTTCACTGCACGTTCAACACGAACCAGACCAACACGGAATTGGTTCTCTGCCATCTCACCAACGCTTCGAATACGACGGTTACCCAAGTGGTCGATATCATCGACATCGTCTTTACCGTCACGAATCGCGATAAGCTGCTGCATGACTGCAACGATATCGTCTTTATCCAACGTACCTGAACCTGTCAGCGCATCACGCCCTAAACGGCGATTAAACTTCATACGACCGACAGAAGAAAGGTCATAACGGTCTTCGGAGAAGAACAAGTTATCAAACAAGGCTTCGGCTGCATCTTTTGTCGGCGGCTCACCCGGACGCATCATGCGATAAATTTCAACCAAGGCTTCTAAGCGGTTAGTTGAAGAGTCGATGCGTAATGTATCGGAGATATAAGCACCGTGATCAAGCTCGTTAATATACAGAGTCGAAAACTCAGCAATTCCAGCTTCAACCAAAGCATTTAGGTTTTCTGCGGTGACTTCATCATTCGCATTCACGATGACTTCGCCACTTTCAGTGTCAATGTAAGATTTTGCGTATACACGACCAAATAGATATTCAGCCGGTACGACTAATTCAGTCAGACCACTTTTTTCCATTTGGCGAGTGTGACGTGCTGAAATACGACGTCCTGTTTCAACAAGCACGTTACCGTCGGCATCTAAAATATCAAATGCCGCAGTCTCACCACGTAGACGGTCAGGTACAATATTAATATGGAAAGTACCTTCTTCGACGCGGATATCGTCATTGTCGAAGAACAAATCAAGGATTTCCTCGGTTTGCATTTCCATCGCACGCAAGATAATAGTCGCAGGCAATTTACGGCGACGGTCTATACGAACAAACAGGCTATCTTTGGGGTCAAATTCAAAGTCTAACCAAGAACCACGGTAAGGAATAACACGGGCGTTATACAGCACTTTACCAGAGGAGTGCGTTTTACCTTTATCATGATCAAAGAACACACCTGGAGAGCGGTGCAACTGTGACACAATGACACGCTCTGTACCATTGATGACAAATGTCCCAGTATCAGTCATCAAGGGGATTTCACCCATGTAGACTTCCTGCTCTTTAATGTCTTTTACTGTGCCTGGCGCAGCTTCTTTATCAAACAACACCAAACGCAATTTCACGCGCAATGGCGCGGAGTAGGTAACGCCACGAATCTGACATTCTTTAACATCAAATACTGGCTCGCCCAAACGGTAGCTCACATACTGTAATTCAGAATTTCCAGAATAGCTCTTAATCGGGAACACAGAGCGGAAAGCCGCTTCCAGGCCATATTGACCGTCAGTATCGATTTCGATGAACTTTCTGAATGAATCAAGTTGTATGGAGAGTAGGTAAGGTATTTCTAATACCTGGGGGCGTTTACCAAAGTCCTTACGGATACGTTTCTTTTCACTATAAGAGTAAACCATGGATTCCTCAGCCTGCTGATTTTCGACCCTATTTGCCATCAAAATGACAAATTTCAGCACCGTTAATTTCTAGGGTACTTCGTTTCACTTTTCAAATAATCATTGACGCTTATTTGAAAAGTAACTGTCAAAACACCTTCGCTGTTTTTCAATTGTGAGAGCTACGGCAAAGCACCTCACGTACAGCGCAAAAAGGCTGGTGCTCATTTGAACACCAGCCTATGCCTATTCAGGCAGCTAATCTGTAATAATACAGATTACTTAACTTCAACTTCAGCGCCAGCGCCTTCAAGTTCAGCTTTAAGTGCTTCTGCTTCGTCTTTAGATACGGCTTCTTTGATAGCTTTAGGAGCTGATTCAACCAACTCTTTTGCTTCTTTAAGGCCAAGACCAGTCGCGCCGCGAACTGCTTTGATTACTGCAACTTTGTTAGCACCGAATGACGTCATAACAACGTCAAATTCAGTTTTCTCTTCAGCAGCAGCTTCAGCAGCAGCTGGACCAGCAGCAACAGCTACAGCAGCAGTTGCTTCAACACCGAATTTTTCTTCGGCAGCTTCGATTAGCTCAACCAGTTCCATAACTGGCATTTCAGCAATCGCGTTCAAAATATCTTCTTTAGTTAGAGCCATTTCTCTAAACTCCTGGGTTTATTAAATTAAAAACAATGCAAACAAAACGACTTATGCGTCTTGTTTATCTTTAATAGCCGTCAATACGCGGACAAACTTAGTAGGTACTTCGTTAATGGTACGTACAAACTTGCCAACAGGCGCTTTGAAGGTCGCAAGCAATTTAGCAAGCGCTTCGTCGCGTGTTGGAAGTGATGCAACTGCGTCCAATTTTTCAGGACCCAATAAACCACTACCGATAGATAATGCAGTCACTTTCAAAGTTTCATTCGTTTTTGAATAATCTTTGAATAAACGTGCTGCACCACCTGGTGCATCCAATGAAAAGCCATAAATTAATGGACCTTTCAAAGCATCGTCCATACCTGTGAACTTGCTATCAGCCAGAGCACGTCTCGCTAAAGTGTTACGAATAACCTTTAGATAAACGCCTTGCTCACGGGCTTTAACACGCAGTTCAGTAAGGTCTGCGACTTCCATTCCGCGGTATTCAGCGACGGCAACGGATAGAGCGCGAGATGCTACGTCACTTACTTCAGCAACAATCTCTTTTTTTGCTTCTAAACCTAATGCCACTGAGATCACCTCTTGGTTAATCTGAAAGTAATGTGTTTCCACAGCCACTTTCAGGTTTCACAGATTGGCAGGTTTGGATGTCTCCTTGCCTGCCGTTCTACGGTGTTCTTTCTTCCCAGAGAGTCTGAGTCGAACCACCGTCTGCGTAGGTTGTTGGATTAAGCGATTAACTTCATCGCACCTACGGTCTTGGACGGGAGCAAGCCTTCCCTTTTGAGGAATTCAAGCTCCAACCCACATTTCTTACTTGTTTTCCAGAGAACCCTGGTCAACAACAACACCGGCACCCATTGTCGTGCTCATGCTGATTTTTTTGATATAAGTACCCTTGGCAGAAGAAGGCTTCGCTTTCTTAAGCGCTTCTAACAATGCTTCAAGGTTACCTTTAATTTGATCTTCTTCGAACGCAATCTTACCAATGCTGGCATGGATAATACCGTTCTTATCGTTGCGGTAGCGAACCTGACCAGCTTTTGCATTTTTAACTGCAGTAGCGACGTCTGGCGTAACTGTACCCGTCTTAGGGTTTGGCATTAAACCACGAGGCCCAAGAATCTGGCCCAACTGACCAACAACACGCATTGCATCAGGAGAAGCAACAACAACGTCGAAGTTCATTTCGCCTTTTTTGACTTGGTCAGCCAAATCTTCCATCCCTACGATGTCTGCGCCTGCTTCTTTTGCAGCGTCAGCGTTGGCACCCTGGGTGAATACCGCAACACGGACTTCTTTACCAGTGCCGTGAGGCAATACAGTCGCACCACGTACGTTTTGGTCAGATTTACGTGCATCAACACCTAAGTTAACTGCAACATCAACACTTTCAGCGAATTTGGCAGTAGCAAATTCTTTCAATAAAGATACTGCTTCGCTGAATTCATATTCTTTAGCCGCGTCTACTTTTTCACGGATAGCGCGCATACGTTTAGTTAATTTCGCCATGACTTAGCCCTCTACTACCAAACCCATACTGCGGGCAGAGCCAGCAATAGTATTTACCGCTGCGTCCATATCTGCAGCAGTTAAATCAGGTTCTTTAGTCTTTGCAATTTCTTCCAGTTGAGCACGTGTCACTTTACCCACTTTTTCAGTGTTAGGACGGCCTGAACCACTCTTGATACCGGCAGCTTTCTTTAACAAGTAAGATGCGGGTGGAGTTTTGGTTTCGAACGTGAAAGAACGGTCATCATAAACAGTGATCTGAACAGGTACTGGTGCACCTTTTTCCAGACTGTCTGTTTGTGCGTTAAACGCCTTACAGAATTCCATGATGTTTACACCATGCTGACCCAAAGCAGGACCAACTGGAGGACTCGGGTTTGCGGCACCCGCGGCAACTTGCAGCTTAATTAAGCCGATAACTTTTTTAGCCATATTCTCATCTCTTTTCTTTGGGTTGAACGCCTTGCAAATTCAGAGAAAACTTGCTCTAACGGCTCCCCATGTAACAAAAGGCCGCAGATTATATTTTAATCTACGGCCACTGACAAGTGTTTCACTTGATTTTTTTCAAATTGTTTCTAATTCGTTCAGCCTTTTTCGACCTGACCAAATTCCAGTTCTACCGGAGTAGAACGACCAAAGATAAGCACCGATACTTTCAGGCGGCTCTTTTCGTAATCCACTTCTTCGACTACACCATTGAAATCGGCAAATGGACCATCGGTAACGCGAACAACCTCGCCTGGCTCGAATAATGTTTTTGGTTTTGGCTTGTCAACAGACTCTTCCAAACGGTTCAAAATCGCATCGGCTTCACGCTTGGTGATAGGTGCTGGGCGATCTGTCGTACCACCAATGAACCCAAGTACGCGTGGAACACTTTTCACTAAGTGCCATGACGCATCGTTCATTTCCATTTCAACTAGCACATAACCTGGAAAAAACTTACGTTCACTTTTGCGCTTTTGACCTGCACGCATTTCCACCACTTCTTCAGTCGGGACCAAAACCTCACCGAAAAAGTCTTCCATGGCGTGCATTTTAATATGCTCTTCCAGAGTTTTCTTAACGCGTGCTTCGTAACCTGAGAATGCTTGTACCACGTACCATCTTTTATCAGACATCTTAGATACCTATACCTGTTACGAAACCTACGACACGAACAATGATTCCGTCCATGCCCCACAAAATAAGCGCCATTACTACTGTAGCAGCCAATACAATCAGGGTTGTTTGAGTCGCTTCTTGCCTGGTAGGCCAAACCACTTTTCTGACTTCAGTGCGAGATTCCTGCGCAAAGCCCAAAAAACGACTGCCTTTTTCAGTTCTCGCAGCGACAAGCAAAGCCACAATTACCGCAATAACAACACCGATGGCGCGGTATAATATCGACACCTCACCAAAATAATAGTTTCCTGCAACGGCACCACCCAGTAATAAAATGGCGAATACCCATTTTATGGTGTCCATTGGACTGGAAGTGTTTACAGCACCTTCACTCATGTAATTACCTTTAACGTCAACGTTGCCTTATAAGTGGCAGGGGTGGAGGGATTCGAACCCCCAACCATCGGTTTTGGAGACCGCTGTTCTACCAATTGGAACTACACCCCTAGCGTTAGCTGCAATATTGCAACTAACAAAAACTTGTTCCTACCTTGCATCTGACGGTGTCGGATTTGGTTTTCGAGAAAGTCGATATCAAGGCGGGAGCGGTATTATACTGATTGTCCATTCGGTTACAAGAATTATCTAACAGCAGGCCCATATAGGGTTAATTTTACATTTTCGTTCGCTAGCGCGGCAGATCTCAGTATAATTGCGTCAGAATAATTAAGTGATTGAAGCAATGAAATTCCCAGGTCGACGAAAACACCAACATTATTTCCCCGTTAATAATAAAAATATAGACTTTGTCAAACCACAACGCATACCGTTTAAACAAAGTTACATCGTTGGAATAGACCAAATACTTGTCGACATTGAAGCAAAAGTCGAAGACAGCTTCCTTCAAAAGTACGGTCTGATTAGAAGTATGTCACAAGTTATTAGTGACGATATTGCAGAAAATTTATATAACGAGCTCGTTGCAAATAATCTTATCAATTACGAATTCGCCGGTGGCACAATCGGCAATACGCTGCACAATTATTCTGTTTTGGCCGATGACCGTTCAGTTCTGCTGGGGGTCATGTCAGAGAACATAAAAATCGGTAGTTACTCTTATCGTTACCTAAGCAATACATCAAGTCGTGTTGACCTTAATCATCTTCAGCCCGTTGACGGGCCCATTGGTCGCTGTTTTACGTTGATTGATAGCTCGGGCGAAAGGACCTTTGCTATTAGCCCGGGGAAAATCAATCAACTCAAGCCGGAGAGCATCAAAGAAGAACTCATTGCCGGCTCTTCTGCTCTTGTGATCAGTGCTTATCTAATGCGCACAGAGCCGGGCGACACCATGACAGCCGCCGCAACGAAAGCCGTTAAATTAGCGAACGAGGCAAACGTGCCTGTTGTCTTGACGCTTGGTACAAAATTTCTCATTGAGCAAGATCCAGCATGGTGGCAAAACTTCGTCGCTTCACATGTTGATATCCTAACCATGAATGAAGAAGAAGCGGAGGCCATTACGGGTTTAAAAGATCCATTATTGGCTACTGATAAGGCGCTTGATTGGGTCGATATGGTCATGTGCACAGCCGGACCGCAAGGATTATTTATGGGCGGTCACGTTGACAAGGAATTCTTGCGGGAAACAGAACGAGAATTTTTTGATGCTGCAGTTGCCGAATTTAACCGTTACGAATACTCCCGGCCAATGCGCCTAAAAGATTGCCGAAACGCCACGCGAGTATTCACTCACATATCTCCCTATATGGGCGGCCCTGACAAAATAAAGAATACCAATGGTGCTGGAGATGGGGCACTCGCTGCCGTGCTTCACGATATTTGCGCTAACGAATATCATAAACTCAATGTTGAACACTCCAGTAAACACGAACAACCTGCCCTGACCTATTCCTCTTTCTCTCAAATCAGTAAATATGCAAATCGAGTTAGTTACGAGGTTTTAGCGCAACATGCGCCCAGGCTAACCAAAGGACTTCCTGAGCGGGAAGAGGGTTTAGACCAGGCTTATTGGGCGACCTGAACCTTCTCGTCATAAATAAATTACAATTGTAGTCTTGACTTATTTGATTACAGGTGTAATTCTTATCGTAAGAATTACAAACGTAATTGGTAAGCAATGGATATTTCCAAAACAGAACTTGAGGTCATGCAAGTCATTTGGGGTAACAACCCAGTTAGCTCGGCAGAGGTCGTCATATTACTCAATGAAAAAAGAGAGTGGCATGAAAAAACAGTAAAAACCCTGCTCGGTCGTTTAGTCAAAAAACAAGCCCTGTCATATAGCAAAGATGGCAAGAAGTATTTATATAGCCCACTGATTTCTGAAAAAGCGTATCAACAGAAAGAAAGCACCAGCTTTATTAGCCGGCTTTTTCGTGGCCGCGTCTCACCTCTGGTCGCAGGTTTTGCAAAACAAGAGAAACTGTCCAGACAGGATATAGAAGAATTAAAGCAGGTGATTGAAAACTGGGAGAAGGACAATGATTGATTGGTTTTTTCAGCAATCAATTGTACTGAGCCTTTTAATACTTTTGCTCGCCATAATATATCGTGTCGCACTTAGTACCATAGGAGCAAAAAACTACTATTGCTTATGGCTCATCATTCCGACACAACTTATTCTGTCATTAACAATTCAGGACGCTGCACTTATAAATGACGCACAAGTCTCGACTTACGTTGTATCTGCAAACAACACTGTTAATACATTGCAACAAAGTATTATATCGCAACTGCCGAATATAACGATTTTCTGGGGTGCCGGCTTCTGCCTCTTCTCAGGGCTTTTGTTAACGCAACATTATCACGCCATCAAGCAGCTTCGTATCAGGCCCGTCAGTAACGACAATTACACAGAAATGTCGGGAGACAGGATCAGGGTATTCGAGAGCAGCATGCTGAACTCGCCAATGATTACTGGTCTGATATTTCCCAAAATCGTTTTGCCTATTGGTTTTTCCGCGCATCCCAGGTTAATTCAAAAACTGCTGTTCAAACATGAACTCGTCCATTTTCAACGTGGTGATCTGTGGTGGAATACTCTTGCAGTCGCTTTGTTATTGGCATTTTGGTTTAACCCGATAATGTGGTTTGGCTACCGTAGATTCAGACAGACACAAGAGTTGGCATGTGATTCACAAGTATTAAAAGATCAGAGTGAAGAAACTTGCCTGAGTTATGCCAAAGCGTTTCTGGAACAGTCTTTTGTTCAGCAACGTATGACGTTCACATCTCTTTATTATGGAGGAAAACAAAATATGAAAGACCGTATCAAAAACATGCGCACCAGACATCATAGTAAGCTGTTGCTACCGCCATTGCTTGCTGTTTTGATCTCAACATTGGGTATATCGCAGGCCATCAGTGGCAACCACGCTCAACAGGATAAAAAATTCATTGACGGCGTGCATCCAACCATGCGTATTGAACCGCTGTACCCGAAAGAAGCGGCGGAACAAGGTATCGAGGGTAGCGTGGTACTGCAATTTAGTATCAATACAGATGGTAGCGTGGGTGACATCCACATTGTGAAATCTACACCGGAAAATGTATTTGATAAATCCGCGATGACGGCACTTTCTCAATGGACCTATACCAGGCCTAACGTAAAAATGAAGAACATGCTGGTACAGCTGGATTATCTACTGAGTGAAAAAAGTAGTAAAAACCTGTTGTCAAACTTAGAGCAAATCAGCGTCGCTCCGCGAAAATGATGGGGGGGCATTAAGCCTCCTCTGAATTACAAGGATGTATGAATGCTATATATCAACTTGCGCCTGATAATCGCCACTATGCTACTGCTAATTATTGGCGGTTGTCAGAGCCTGACCATACACGTAACGACACAAGGTATCAAAGCAGAGCGCCTGGAGATCCTTAGACAGTCCTTGAGCGAAGTTGCTGATGAAGTCGTCATCACCGAACTGACAATTCCAAAAAAATTTCCCAATACCGTTATCGCTGTCAATCCAGCCTATGTTGACTATGCCAGGTTGGCCAGCATTCAGGATAGGTTATGGAGCCATAATTTTGGGGTAGCAACGGAGTTGCGTTTTGCGCAGGGCAATCACTTTTACCTTAAAAGCAACATAGGGATTTACCTGCGTCATCCAGCACTGCAACGAGTCCCTATGATTCCCCCTTATTTACGCACCCAATATTGTGAATTTGCCGACGCCACTTTGATGTTTAACAAGGATTACACTTTTCAGTTGGAATACGAAAATACAGAGGACATCATGGGGGACCTATTGACTTCTGCTGGCGTGTGGCAATTCAATGGCCAACAGCTGTTTTTGTTGGATGCTAAAGGCGAACAGTTGCAAAAGTTCGAGTTATCCAGGCAGACAAAAGATACCCAATGGGGTCCTAAGCCTGCTGATGTCTACATTGCCCAGCACGTAAGTGATTTTTCACCATTAAATTGTGAGTTTCTGATTATTTATGTTCAGGAATCGGTGACATAGTTACGGCCCCGAATCAACACCGTTCCTGAGTTTCCACCTTAAAAACCTAACACAACATCGGCAATCCTGTTGCAAAGAATACTGTAGTGTCCTGTAAAAATACCTTAGTCTTCTTTTATAGACACAAAATACGGCATTGGGTTTGGGATTGTCCATGAACCAAGTTCGCTGCATTGCCATGATCTGAATTGTAACTCTGATGCATTTCAACACCGCGGCTTTGGGCGGTCAGGAACATAGAGTACCAGGCCTGGCAAACTTCTGGCGGCACACCATTGCTTTCAGTGTGTATCCGACACAAATAATGCACTCCGTGCCCCGCATTTACCTGGAGCATTCCTCCTTTCGGAGAAAGCGCAACAAATTTAACCTTACCGGAGCAGGTGTATGTGGCCGCACTGGCCATTGCCCCGAACGCGTAAAACATAAAAAACACTATAAATTGTAATAGAAGACTTTTAGTAATGACTGATATTCCTTAGCGAATCATTTAATAATTACCAAAAGGGGCAACAGAGATTCCTGTCGGCACCAATTGCATCCAATACAGGCTCATTAGAACGCTCGTCGTAAACACGTCCCTGATGATCGGCACCCAGCCTCGCCATCCATGGCGAGTCGTGCGGCCCTGGCCGAGCAGTGCTCGTCCCTGGACGGGCCTTACCCTTCGGGCCGTCCTCCGGACGTTAAAAATCGTTCCGGGCGATTTTTTCACTGCGTTTCGGTGGCCTTAAATGAAAAAAGCTGCCATAAGGCAGCTTTTTAACATTTAACCGTGTTGGTTAAGATTTTAGTCTAAAATCTTAGCTACAACACCCGCACCTACTGTGCGGCCACCTTCACGGATAGCGAAGCGTAAACCTTCGTCCATCGCGATTGGGTTAATCAGCTCAACAACAAACTTCAGGTTGTCGCCTGGCATTACCATTTCTACGCCTTCAGGAAGCTCTACTGCACCAGTTACGTCAGTGGTACGGAAGTAGAACTGTGGACGGTAACCTTTGAAGAATGGCGTGTGACGACCACCTTCATCTTTGCTCAGTACGTACACTTCTGCTTCGAACTTAGTGTGTGGGTTGATTGAACCTGGCTTCGCCAAGACTTGACCACGCTCAACTTCATCACGCTTAGTACCACGCAATAGAACACCTACGTTCTCACCTGCACGGCCTTCGTCAAGCAGCTTACGGAACATCTCTACACCAGTACAAGTCGTAGTAGTCGTTTCTTTGATACCAACGATTTCTACTTCTTCACCAACTTTAACGATACCTTGCTCTACACGACCTGTTACTACTGTACCACGGCCTGAGATGGAGAATACGTCTTCGATTGGCAGGATGAATGGCTTATCGATGTCACGCTCTGGCTCTGGGATGTAAGAATCCAACGCTTCGCCTAACTCAACAATTTTCTTTTCCCACTCTGCGTCGCCTTCCAGCGCCTTAAGTGCAGAACCTTGAATAACTGGCAAGTCGTCGCCTGGGAATTCATATTCTGAAAGCAACTCACGTACTTCCATTTCTACCAGTTCCAACAACTCTTCGTCATCTACCATGTCACACTTGTTCATGAATACGATGATGTAAGGTACGCCAACCTGACGACCTAACAGGATGTGCTCACGTGTCTGTGGCATTGGGCCATCAGTCGCTGCTACTACCAGAATCGCTCCGTCCATCTGTGCCGCACCGGTGATCATGTTTTTAACATAGTCAGCGTGTCCTGGGCAGTCTACGTGTGCGTAGTGACGAGTAGGAGTATCATACTCTACGTGTGAAGTCGCGATCGTGATACCACGCTCACGCTCTTCTGGTGCATTATCGATTTGATCGAATGCTTGTGCAGAACCACCGTAGGTCTTTGCCAATACAGTAGTAATCGCTGCTGTCAGAGTTGTTTTACCGTGGTCAACGTGGCCGATTGTACCTACGTTTACGTGCGGTTTCGTACGTTCAAACTTTTCTTTTGCCATGACATTATTCCCAAGGAAAGCCAATAGTTAATGTAATGGATAAGGACAGGAAATAAGAAAGTGGTGCTGATAGGCAGATTTGAACTGCCGACCTCACCCTTACCAAGGGTGCGCTCTACCAACTGAGCTATATCAGCACTGGAGCGGGCAGCGGGAATCGAACCCGCATCATCAGCTTGGAAGGCTGAGGTAATAGCCATTATACGATGCCCGCGAAACCTGATTCTAGATAACTAGAATAACCTCATCCGTATGTTTAGTCTAAGCACCAGTGTAGCAAACTCAGACAGCGCACAAGATATAATGTGCAAGACACTCTGGAGACAGCAGGTACCTACCAGCTAGCTCCGGTTACCAGCTTACGCTCGTAACTAAATTGGTGGAGGGGGCTGGATTCGAACCAGCGAAGGCGGAGCCGTCAGATTTACAGTCTGATCCCTTTGGCCACTCGGGAACCCCTCCAGGATTGATGGTGCCGGCTGCCGGAGTCGAACTGGCGACCTACTGATTACAAGTCAGTTGCTCTACCAACTGAGCTAAGCCGGCACTGCATCAAGTGGGTGCGCATTCTATAGAAAGGTTTGGGGGTGTGCAATAGGTTATTTTCAAAAAAATGCTACAAATTTACTGTTTGCCTATTTTCGCAGCAAAAACCGAATGATTTTTATTAAATAAAGCGATTTAGGCCTTCAAAAACCAGTTTTTCCCTGAATTCGATGTTAGGAAACGCGCTCAAATTAATGCCTTTTGCATGTCCGCCTGTTAAAAATATTTTTCCGTTTGCTGTAATTTTACGCAAATTTTCCTGAGCAATGTGCAACATGCCATATAAATTTGCTAAACATCCATGCGCAACACACGACTCCGTTGAATCACCAATCTCTAATTCAAGCGGAAATTTATCATCGTCAAACACATTAGCGGTACGATTAACCAAAGCCGACCGCATTGTTTTCACGCCAGGTGCAATCCATCCACCTAAGTGCTGTCTTGCCCCAGTGTTCTGCTGTGCACTTAAAAAATCAACCGTATTTGCCGTTCCATAGTCCACTACAGCACAGGCATTGCCCGTTATCGACGCTGCAGCCAAAACAGCCAGCCAGCGGTCAACACCAAGAGACTGGTAATTCTGGTACGCGCATTGAACTCCAAACGCCTCAGCCGAAGTAAGTAAGCGCTGACAATCTTTAACTTGATAACTGAGCGCTGAGATTAGCTTCCGCGCATCCTCATTGCTTTTTACGCTTGCTACACGGACGTGCAAAATACCCTCAGTCGGTATTTCCTGTGCTGAGGTGACGACCTGCACATCTGACAGCCGGCCCTGATTGTCGGCCAAACAATATTTAATACTGGTATTACCCTGATCGACTAACAGCCGGTTAAACTGACCTGACACTCACTTCTCCTCCATGGAAATGCTGCAACTCTGGTGTGCCAGCATCGTTGATGCACTCTATGATCAAGGCACCCGAATGATCGACCCCTTTAGCAACACCAACAAATTTATTCATACCCGAGGTTAAACAGACAGTTTTATTGGCAAAAGCATGTTTAGCTTCCCAAAGCGCCTTAAATTGACCAAACCCATCCCGTTCAAAGCAACCCAACGTTCGTCTTAATTTCTCTACTATCTTAGCCACAACCAAATTACGGTCCACTTGCTCGTTTGCATGGCTGGTTAAATCAGTCCACGGCTGGTCGATTGTGGCAATGTCATCGGCCATCTTGAAATTGATGCCACACCCAACAATCGCGGAACAGCTGCCGTCCGAATATCCTTCCGTTTCAATTAAAACTCCTGCAACTTTTTTATTCGCGATAAGTAGATCATTTGGCCACTTCACTTGGGCCCCGGTTATCCCAAGGTCATCGAGGGCTTCACAAAGTGCGACACCAATAGCTAAACTTAACCCTGACATTGCCTGGAAGCCATTTTCAAAATGCCAAACCATGGACATATATATATTGGCACCAAATGGCGAATACCACTGCCGACCACGCCGACCACGCCCATCGGTTTGCGCTTCCGCAATGCAGACGTGCCCATTGGACTTGAGCCTGATGTCTTCTTTGACAATATCATTGGTTGAGGAAACGATATTACAAACATCAAGCCCTCCTGCATGTGACCCAAGCATGCTGCTGATTTTGTCGTAACACAAAATATCGATTCCACTTGCCAGTTTATAGCCTCTGCCGGGGACGCTGAATATATCTAAACCAACTTGCTGTAATCCTTTGACGTGTTTCGATATCGCAGCACGACTCATTCCCAGTTCATCCCCCAACTCCTCTCCGGATAGAAATTCGTTGGCGGATAACAACTTTACAATTTCATTTTTTATATCTGTAGGTTTCATAGCGATAGTTTTCCATGTGCCCCCATCAATGTAACCTCGTTTTCCAGACCAATGGAAAATTGAGCCTTGACGGCTTCAACAATTTGGCGTGCGAGATCAAGCAACTGCTCTCCCGTTCCATTACCCATATTTACCAAAACCAATGGCTGTTTAATATAGGAAGCAATAGCCCCTACTTGTTTGCCTTTAAATCCACACTTATCGATACACCAGGCTGCCGGAACTTTGACCAAGTGACCGTCGACGGCATATCCAGGAATATCTGGATATTGTGATTGAAGGTTTTCAAAATGTTGTTCCGTTATTATGGGGTTCTTAAAAAAGCTACCCGCGTTACCCAGTGCTTTGTAGTCCGGAAGTTTTGCCTGTCGCACCTGTACAACCGTGTCGAACACTTCCTTAGCAGAACAGTTTGGTGCCAGATGGTCGACACCTTTATAGCTTAGATTAGCTTGCCAGCGCTTGCTAAAGCGCATGCCAACTTGTGTTATTAAAAGGTGCCTATTTTCAGGGTACTTAAAGATGCTATTTCTGTAACTAAATAGGCAATCGTCAACAGAGAGCCGCCTATGACAGTGATGTTTGAAATCGTAAACCTCGACAAACTGGCAAAACTCTTTAAATTCCGCACCGTAAGCACCAATGTTTTGAATAGGGGCGGCACCCACTGTACCAGGAATCAGAGCCAGGTTTTCCAAGCCAAAGATACCTTTACTTAACAGGCTTTCCACTAATTGATGCCATTGATGGCCAGCCCCGACTGAGACGTCAAAATATTCCTGATGTTCCTTTATGTTCACTTTGTCATGGGTATAACGTAGCAAGCTTCCAGCAAAGTCTTCAACAAACACTATATTGCTGCCCTCACCTAAAAACAGCGTGTCTTGTGAATAATCAAATGCTGCAAGTCCTTCCACGCAGGAGATTTCCGACATCTTATTTGCGTGCACATCAAATTGAAAGCTATGGAAATTTTTCAGGTTAACCACGTTCACTCCATGGCGAAATTCATAATGCAGAGACATCTGATCTCCGTAAATAATTAGGGTAACATGTACCTTAAAATTGACTTAACAACTTTGGCATATGTTGATCAACAATTTACCAATAGAAAAACTAAAAAACGATTACCAAAACAATCATATTACGCGTGTGGAAAACTTGCTTACTGAAGCGAGCGCCGCAGAAATAACCCGACACATTGCCACCAAAGTGCCATTTAAAAGTGCGTTCATGCGCAACGGTGAGGTGAAAACACTAAGCGCGGAAGAATTCCAGCGGTTACCTCAAGCAGAACAACAGTCCATACAAACTGAGGTGAATAATGGTGCAGCCAAAGGATTTGGATTTTTATATGGCACATATCGAATTGATGAGCAAACAGATAGCAAAGAACACCCTCTACTAGCGACATTGTATCAAGAATTAAACTCTGAGACGGTATTACAACAAATCAGAGAAATAACGGGAATATCGACAATCCGCGCTGCAAATGCACAGGTAACGCGTTATACACCCGGCCACTTTCTAACACGACACAATGACCTTAATTCGCACGAAGAACGACGCATTGCTTATGTGATCTCATTTTGCCCGACCTGGCACCCTGATTGGGGCGGGTTATTACAATTCTTCGAGCAAAATGGCACCCCAATGCAATCCTACACCCCTCAATTCAATACCATGATGTTGTTTGACGTAGTACATCCACACTCAGTGACCTACATAACACCATTCTGCCAACAGGCAAGATTATCAATTACAGGTTGGTTTAAAGAAAAATAAAACTTTTTTCCGTCATGGTTCGACTTGAGTAACAAATACAAAAGGAGTCGAACCATGAAAAAAGTCATATTAACAGCCCTCTCATGTTTATCTTTCATTACGATAAGTCACGCTTCTGAGGCAAAAACATATCAAATCGCAGCGTACAAAAATTGTGAACTTGTTTTGGTTATTCCAATGAACGAAGAACAAAACAGAGCCTATTTGGAACTCAATAACGTAGAACAACGAATGGACTACGAAAAAGAGCCTTTACACATGTTTGAAGCTCAGATGGCAATATTGGGTGAACAAATGGAGGAAATCACTTCTGGTGCTGTTATAGAAAACGGTGACTTAGTAACTATTAACAAAGCTCTGATGAAAGAACAAGAAGTCCTGGCTGAGCAAATGCAGGCGCTGGTAAAAGAGTACCAACCTGAATTCACTCGACTTGAAAAAATGGGACAAGATATTGGAAACGCAGCCGCTCAGTTTCAAACAAGTCTGCCTGCAGAGATACAAGACGATGAATTTGATTTTGTGGATATACTTCCATTAAGCGAAATACCAAAAGATCGGTATTGCGGTTACAAAAACTAATACCTATTAGCGATACACCTGAATGTCAACGCCCGCGGGTTAATCCGTCCTATTGGTAATGTATTGACGCAGGCGTCCATTGAGTTTTCATTCATCCCACGCTCCCAAGATGGCTATGGAACTTCCTTAGCCAATCTCCTGTGAATACTCGTATTCGTGTGTGCATTGGTACTGAGCGCTGCGAAATTTGTTGACTAGACAATTGTCTCCTACCGGGTACAACACTTCCTGTTGTGACTGCATGGGGATGTAGGACATCATTTTGATGTTTGGAGGCACGGCAAAAGTATTGCTTTTCAGCGCCATGGCGACTTTGTGTTCCGTGCCAGGCAGAATTTGCCAAAAATTCCAACTACTGGGAATATCTTTGCGTTTGGGATCGAAACGAACCCGAATATCACCCAGAGAATTAATGATAAAACTGAATTCATTAAGTGGGATAGATAGACCCATACCACAAGCTTTGATATACGCTTCTTTTAGAGTCCATAAGTCAATAAAGCGGTCGTTTCTGGCGCTTGTCGATAGCTGTATCATCTGTTGGACTTCGGTTTCTGAAAAAAAGCTGCGTGCCACATCCTGGTGACTCCCCATTCTGTCGCTAGCTTCAACATCAATGCCGATTTGCGGCAAATTGGAGATGGCAATGACAATCATATTCTTGCTATGAGATAGGTTAAAATACATTTCCTGACTGTTTTGCCTTGCACAAATATAAGGACGACCATAAGGATTTTTATCGAAAATCCATTCAGATGGGGCAATTGCGGGCTGATATTTAGAAAGTATGGTCCTCAGAGCTGCACGGGTCACCAAAAACTGATGGCGATCTTTTTCAAATCTGAAACGGCTCATCCTATCCCGTTCATCAGCTGCCAAAACCGACATATATTGCCGAATCAAGCGAGGCTCACAAACTTCTTTGTCTCTAGTAAACCAGAGATTAATAAAGTTGCTACCTGAATACATTCTGATACTCCCGGAATGAAATCTGATACCACTTAGTCACATCAGACCAACATACAACGACGCATTAAATAACCCATTAGCCAAAGTCCTCTAGACTTTAAGCCCCCGTATGGAACAATCTTTTTCTGCACAAAATGGTATGTGTCTCACTGTCGTATTCGCAAAACACAGCTGGAGGCAGGTTTACTAGCGCAATAGCACAGAAAGCCATCATGATTCGCTTTGCTTAGTAGGGTAAATTCGATATCGAATTAGTCATTTAAGTGAAAAGCTTGTAGCCTGTTGTCATCTTGTCGAACCAACTGCATCTAGAGTTCAACACTCACAATGGTGAAAAAAATTGTAACTAAGTATATTAATTTACTCTTATTGGGTAACTAATCAACCCTTACGGTAAAAAAAACTAGCAATTGTTACGTTTCCAACCGGCGCCTTATTTGAACTCGGAATAGCATCAAAGAAGTGCAATTGAACAATCAGGCGCCTGGATTAGCTTCTCCATCTTCATAAACACACACCAGATCTCGTTTAGCAAAGACATTCTCACCCGGGTAACCAAAGGCATTATTGACGTAACTGATACCGTTAATAGTGAGCGCGCGATTCACATGGCTGTGACCGTAAATATGAATATCCGGCTGTAACACTCGAAGTTGTTCCTCCAGCAATTCCGTGCCCAGCAATGGATAAATGGTGCGGTACTTTTGAGGAATATAGAAAGGCATCAGATCGATTCGCGGAAGGAAATGAGAAAAACTGATCACCGTTCTGGCTTGTGTTGCTAGCACGGCTGCGTTCATATTCAGAAAATGTGAATTTACCTGTTGCAGCGACATATTTCTCGGCCAGACGCAAGCGCGGTAATCCATCCACATATTTTTCACCTGAGGAGTCAGTTCACCAAAACTAAGGTCATACCAACTAAACAAAGGGACAATAGCGACATCATCCTGTTGCCACAACGTGGTTTGCACACCTTCTTCATTGGCAACCCTGCAGACCTCAGTAAACTTTACAATGGAATCTCTGGTACCGCAGCTCCTCACCCAAAGCTCATGGTTTCCAGGAACGTACAGAACGGTTTTGAACTTCTTTTGCAACGACTTAAAGCAGCGAACCAGAAGCGAGAACTTGTCTGATAAGTCTCCGGAGAGAATTAAAATATCAGAGGTAAAGTCCTGATCCGACAATTCCTCCAACCACTGCAGGTTTTGGTCATAATCAACGTGGACATCCGATACTGCAAATATTCGCATTAGCGCGCCGATTCCGTCACGCCGGATGCAGTAACGTCGTTTTCAACTTTCACTATGGTGCCTTGTGCCGCAGCGACAAGTGACCTCTGCCCTTGACGTTCCACCGATAATCGACATTCGCAAACCGCTTGCCGCCAGGTATGCGATATTACTGACGCCGTCGCAATTAATCGCTCCCCTATTGCAGGAAAAAGATAATTAATTTTGAATTCTGAGGTAACACAGTTACCGAGATAAGTGGCTCCCGCAAAAGTCAGACAATTATCCGCCATATAGCTGATCACCCCACCATGCACAAACCCGTAACTTTGCTTGTAATCATATTTGATATTGAGAGACATTTCGGCTTTTCCGGGCGACAGTGTATCGAGCTCTGCCTCCATCATGCGGCTAAATGCCTGACTATTTAGAACTTCTCGACCTTTTTGTAAATAAATATCCATAGCCCTATTCCTTTAACTGTTGCTCACTACTAAATGTGTTGGAGTGTATCTAGCGCTTTACCATAAGTTTTGTTGTCCCGACCAAACTGATTGAGCAATTCTAAAGGAATCGCTTCATTACTGGTTTTTGGCAAGTATTTAATAAAAGTTGCCAACGTACCCGATGGGCCAACATCCACAAATACACAGTTGTGCTGTTGCATCACATTGTGTGCTGTTTGCTGAAATCGCACAGGCTCCTTTAACACTTGCCACAGGTGATCTTCATCAAAACCGTTCATTGCTTCCCCGGTACAGCAAGAAATCACTGGAATTTGCAAAGGCCTACTTTGGCTTTTCAGTATGACATGTTTAAACTCTGCGCCCAGCGGCTCCAGCAAAGGCGTGTGAAACGCTGTACTGACGGGCAGTAACTGGGTAACTACTTGTCTTTTCTGTAATGCTGCGTGCAACTGATTTACCCGCTTTTCAGATCCAGTCACCACAAAATTGCCCGGAAAATTATACCCGGAAATAAACACGTCTTTGAATAAATCAGGGAACTGTTGTGTCACTGCAACATCAGCTATCACTGCCAACATCGCTGCACGTTCCCCGGACTTTGCGACTTTTGCCAGATCGACTGCGAGGCGCAAACCATCCTGAAGCTCTATCCCTTGTGCCAGTACCATGGCCGTCACCTCGCCAAGACTATACCCCATCAAATAGTCCGGTGTGTGCCCCTGCTCCATCAGAACCCTGGCCAGACTATATTCAATTGCGACTAAAGCCGGGTTGCTATGCAGCAGATTATCGAAAGGTATTGTCTTATCTGCATCATCGCCATAGATCACATCCAATATGGAGGTCTCTATTTCGTCATATAGCAGATCATCACAAAGTTCCATCCAGAGACGAAATCTTTCATTATGCTCAAGTAATTCCCTGCCCATTTGGTAATACTGGGAACCTTGACCGGAAAACATAAACACCAGTTTATGATTTTGCATAAACCAGTGCCTATAACGCAGTTAATTCATCAAGACTAAAGTAGCCGTTATAATCTTGTAAATATACTGCCGCTCTGTGACCAAATAACACCATGGCTTCAGTTCGGGTAGTCATATCAGGATAGTCATCAAAGCTCGATTTTACCTTGGTACCCACTGGATGCTTTTTGTTCCACTCAGCCACCAACTGCTCGGCTTTGATGGTGGTCTCTGATTTAGAAATTTCAGCCTGAGATTGAGATTTGTAGGCACTAGCGGTTTTTTCAGTCTTCACTGGTGATACTTGTTTGTCAGGAGCTGCAGTTGTTTTTTCAACAGTTTTTTTGGCCTTTTTCAATTCCCGATTAATTTTTTGTACCATTTTGGTGAGCACATCACCATGGCCGATTTCAACAAATTCCATATCCCCTTTATCCATCAGCATGGCGATCGTATCCGACCAGCGAACGGAATGAACAATCTGATCAGCCAGAGTAGTGGGAATTTGACCTTGGGCATAAGGTGCGGCTGTAACATTGGCAATCACCGGAATGCTGGGCTCGGAAAACTTAAACTTCTTCAGGTAGTTAGCAAATTTCATTTTGGCATCTTCCATAAAACGAGAATGGAAAGCGCCACTGGTATTTAAAGGAATAAATAACATGTTATGTTCCTGAAATATCCCCTGAGCGGAACTTATTTCATCCTTCATACCTGAAATAACAATTTGCGATGGCGTGTTAAAGTTGGCTAGATCGATGTTTTCCAATTTGTGTTCTTGAATCAGATCGCGAATCTGTTGCTCACTAGCGTTGATTATCGCAGCCATGCCACCACCTGTGGCTTCACTCATCAGCTCACCGCGTTTCTTTACCAGCTTCAGTCCAGATTCAAACTTAAAGCACTCCGCCGCCAGTAAAGCGTTGAATTCACCCAGACTATGACCAGCAAGGAAATCTGGTTTCTCGCCTTCCTGTATTGCTTTGTAATAAGACAAAGCGTTTACTGTATATAGTGCAGGCTGAGTAAACTGAGTCTGGCCAAGCTGTTTATTCTTGTCTTCAAGGCAGAGTTCTTTGATGGAGTAGCCCAGTACCTTGTCGGCTTTTGCTACGAGGTCGGGAAATTCATCGAATAATTCACCACCCATGCCTTTGGCCTGGGAACCTTGCCCGGGAAACATAAAAGTTTTCATTGTTATCTCCTGATAGAAGTTTTTTATTAGTATTAGCTGTTAGTTTGCGGGATTACGTAAACACACTGCTGTGTTAACACCGCCAAAGCCCATGCTCATCTTGATGGCATATTTAATTTGTTGGGATTTGGCAGAGTCAGTAACCCAATTAAAATCGTCTGCGATAGGATTGTCCAAGTTGCGACAAGGGTGCAGTTTTCCACCCTTTAATTGTAAAATGGTAGCCACCAATTCACTGCTTCCGGCGGCACTTAAGCCATGTCCGAGTATGGATTTAGTAGTATTGATAGCCGCATGATTGAGACCGGTCTGCCGCAATACCGCTAGCTCAGTTTCATCACCTATGATGGAACCTGTGCCGTGAGGATTTACATAATCGATTTCTGAAGCACTTAATTTCGCCATTTTAAGGGCTTCAGTGATCACCTTTATTTCGCCATCGGCAGATGGATCAGGATTACGATTGGCATCCATAGCTACGGCCCAACCCCTGATCTCTGCATAGATTGCAGCGCCTCGTCTGACAGCGGACTCTTGAGTTTCAATCACTACAGCGCCACAAGATTCCCCAAAAATGAATCCGTCATGATTTTTATCAAATGGACGAGATGCCAGCTCAGGCTGCTCGTAAAAGCTCTGCGAGCCCATCGCACCGATAGCTCTGAAACCTTGACACTCCCAAAATGACAAATCCATTAAGGCACCAAGCACAACACAAGCGTCAACCCGTCCACTGTATACCGCTTCAATGCCCTGGATAATAGCCAGTTGCCCACTGGCAGATGCGCCACCTACAGTAAACGCCAAACCTTTGATACCCAACTGTTCAGTGCACAAGCCGCAAACATCTGTGTCCATAAAGCCCATGGCATAAGTAGGACGCAAAAACTCTGCTTTATTGGCGTATTTTGCCTGTTGAGTCAGTAACTCTCTTTGCTGAAAATTAGAACCACCCACCAGCAATCCCAATCGGCCTGAATCCATCTCCTCCAACCCGGCATCTTTATAAGCCTCCCAAGCCGTTGCCAGCGCCACCTTACCTGACAAGGAAGCCGTGCGGTAGCTGGAAGCTTTAATGCTATCAGGCATAACCAGCTCTTGGAGCTCAGCACCAATGAATGGAATGTGATTCGCTGCTGGTTCCTGACCAGGCAGACATTGTCTTCCTGGTCTACTCAGAGGGGCAAACGCTGTCTCGGCATTTAACAAAGACGCCAGAAAGACATCACAACCCTGCCCGATAGAGCTGGTTATTCCCAGACCGGAAACTACGATTTTCGGTGAATCAGGCATTTTCGAGCATTATCCCCGCCAACTCACCAATATTGGCAGCTTTAGCGAATTGCACTAACGGAATATTTAACTCCAGCTCTTCTAAAACCATCATTATGATTTCTGAGCGGTCGATTGAATTCGCTCCCAGCTCTCTCAAAGAATCAGACGCTATGAATTTGTGCTCTTCCAGTTCCGGTAAGACTTCTACAATAGCATCTGCAAATTTGCCGATAATGTGTTCCAGGTTCATAATATTTGTCTCCAATTTTGTATTCGGTAGTGTTTTGTTTCACTGCTATAAAATGTTTTGATGAGGGATTAGGCTATTGCCCAAATAGTGATTTAATGCGTTCTCTCACCTCGGGCTGACCAAAAGTTGAGTCGTGCATTGCCACTTCTTTGGCGATAAAGCCAGGTAACTCTTCCCGCATCTGCGCCACCAGATGAGCTTTGAGGGTTACCAGTGAATGTCTCGGCTTTTCTGCCAGCGACGCTGCAATTTCCAGCGCTTTAGCTAAAACCTGGTCTCTGGGCAACACGGTAAAAGGAATGCCGCGCTCTTTTAACTCAGCGCCTCTGTAATTAACTGCTCCGAGAAGCATTTCCTCCGCCAACACGATCCCTAACTTTTTAGGTACGATCATGGTGGCGCCCATCCCTGGGGTAAAACCGTATTTCATAAAGTTGGTGGTGTAGACACTTTCACGACTCAGTAGCACCACATCGGCAAACAAACCGAGCACAAAGCCACCACCAATACCATGACCCTGCATGGCAGAGATCACTGGGATGTCACAGTTGAGCGCCAGACTGTACAAATCTCTGTCACTAAAATTACCCTTGCCTTCTGAAAGGTGCAGCAAATCTTCCTGTGTTCCTCCACTGGCAAAGAAATTGTCATAGCCAGTAAGCACCACGACCTTGTATTCACTTTGTTTTTGCACCTGTGCAAACGCTTCCATGAGCCCTTGGGTTAATGCCTCAGAAAACGTGTTTTTGCTTTGTCTGTCCTGCATCCTGATAAGGCAAACGCCAGGCTGAGCCTGTTCGACGCTTACCACCGATTCAAAACTCATGAAACCTGCTCCCAGGGAAACTGCCCGGTAGTGACATAGCGATTAATTGCCGCTAAATTATCTGCATCGGAAAAAACGTCCAGATTGGCCTGTAAAGCGCGTTCACGAAAGTTTTGCAGCTCTGGGCTCATTTGCGCCAGGTAATTTTTATAGCGCTGCACCGCTTTCTTGTTAAGGCGACGCAGACGCAATAAATGGCGACGCAACAAGTTGACACTTTTTTCTTCAGTGGCATCTACCAGTCCCCATTCCTGCGCCTGTTGAACGTTCACCGGTTGCGTCATCGCTGTCATATAGTTCGCTTTGGCAACGCCAGTACGTCGTACCAGAAAAGGCAGAACACAGGCAGGCATCAGGCCGAACAATAATTCCGACAAGCTAAATACGGCGGTCTCATCACTGAGAACAATATCGCAAGCAGCCACAAAGCCGACACCGCCGGCATTCACCTTGCCTCTGACATGCGCGACACTAATGAATGGCCCAGTGGCAAGTTGCAGCCATAGATCGTAAAGTGGACCGGGACTTTTGCTGGGGCTGTTATCCTGATGCTGTTCCTGAACTTCGCCAAAATCAGCACCAAAACAAAACACCTCAGGCAAGCCTTCAACTACCACCACGGTTGCTTCTGTCACACAACGTTGCATCACAACAGTGAACTCGTGGATCATGGTTTCATTGATGGTATTTTGCGCTTCTGGTCTATGCATTTGGATGAAACAAATACTGCCCTGCCAGCGCACTTTCAAAGTGTGCAGGTCTTCAAGACCGCCTGCCCCGTGTGAACCGTCTAGGATAGCCATTCGTACTCCCGGTGAAACTCTTTGATTTCTTTCAGGAACAACGTTGGCTGACCCATGGTTTTAATGGCCTGTGGAACAAAATCTAAATCCAGCACCACGTTGCGAGTGCCAAAGCGGACAGCATTACTACCCACCAACAGATCATCGTACTCACTCATTGTTAGCTCGTAGCGTTTATCCAATTGCGCTTTGATGTTCTGAGCACGAACCCGGTCCTGGCCCTCTTTGCCCACGACACCACTGAAGAACTCCGAGCAACAGCCTGAACCATAAGAAAACACACCAATGCGTCTGGCTTCATCATAATTACCGTGATCGATAGTACTGACCAGAGACAGCATCGTCGTTGCCCCCATAATGTTACCTACCCGTTGACAATAAATGAGCCCCGGCATCACTCGGCTCTCGAAATCCAACTCGATGTCAGCGGGCTTGGCACGCACCATTTTGCGCATCATATTGCGATGTGCGCCTTTGATCATGCCACCAAACGGCGTGTGCATGGCGAGATAATCGAAAGTATCCTTGTAATTCGCACCTTCCACGCGCTTTTCGTATTCTTTGTAGGCATTTTCGCAACAATCCAGATAGCTCAGGAGAGACAAGTCAGAGTCTCCGGCATCGGCATCTGGCAGTGGACGGCAGGTGTCCATTACTTCATAGCCATAATAACCATTAGCACCGACATCAAGTTGGAAGATATGTGGGCGATCACTTACCAGCATCGCCACGGCACCAGCACCACCACTTGGCTCGGCAAAAGACCAGTCTTCCGTGAGCGCGTCGCTTCCTTCATCCAGCATAAAACGCGACAAATCGGTAGCAATTACCAGTACCTTTGCACCAGGTGAAACTTGCGACAACACAAAGTTGGCCGCCATTTGCAGCCCGGCCACGCCGGAGTAGCAGGCGTTTTTGATCTCGAATAAACGGCAGTTACGATTTAAGCCCAGTAACGAGTGACAATAAGTGCTCATGGATTTACCAAAGTCAAATGCCGATTCGGTACAGGTGATAACCATTTCAATGCGATCTTTCTCAGCATCACTGAGGGCATCGATAATTGGTTTGGCTGCGTTTACCGCATAAGTGATAGGATCCTCATACGGTAAGGTGACGGATTTCTCTTTCATCAAGAGATTTTCAAATCGCGTCGTGTCAAGTTTTCTATGAGTAGCCAGTTTGCCCACATCTAAGTAAGCAGTACCGGCGAATACGTTTACAGCTTCAATGCCAACCAGACTCATTATTTTTTTCCCCAAAGTAAAGTAAGTAATGTTTTAATGTTTATTTGAACCGGAACATCGATGCGCGATTTTGACTTTTCCTGAGTCGAAACGCGGCAAACGATGTTTTATCCGGAAATTGCAAATAAATGTTTTCAGTTAGTAAGTTGACAAACTTCTGTCCTGGAAGCTTGCCATAAGAATGTCCCGGGTAGATTCGGGTGTCAGGAGCGATGCGCCGTTTGAGCATGTTCAGGCTGTGAAACATATCGTGAGCAGCCGCCTCATCTGGACAAATCCCACAACCTTCAGCGAACAACACATCGCCTGTGAATAAATTACTCCCCACCTGATAGCAAGTACATCCAGGTGTATGTCCTGGCGTTAAAATCGGCATAACCACGGAGTCGCCAAAAAAAATCGGGGTTTCATCAATGGCCTCAAGAGCAGGTGCCTGAAAATTTGAGTACTCGATTTCTTGTCGGGACATCCAGATAGGTACGCGATATTGCTCAGAAACGCTTTTTGCCAGATTGATGTGGTCATGGTGAGAGTGGGTTAATAAAACGCCGACAAGATTAGCGCTTGTTTCATCCAAAGCTTGTTCTACTTTTTCTGGCTCCCAGGCGGGGTCGACTATAACCGCTTGTCTGGTTTCAGGATCCACCACCAGATAGTTGTAGTTCCGCATATTTCGATGTTGCATTTTTAACATCACCACAGCAGGCTCAGTGATATGGTTATTCTGCTGGTTTGTATACTTCGTCATTCTCAGGCTTTGGCCACTTCAATAAACGCAAAAATCTGCGCACAGTCAGACTACACTTAAACTCAAATCTATAATATTGACTGCAATTAAACGTTATTACGGTGGTTATCCACTCCATTTCGAGCGCCTAACCACGGTAGATTTGATACCCCATTTCATTTGAGGCATGTTTCATCATATTTATTGCTTATACAAGCTTTTCCATGGAATTTTTATTCCCTTAACCCACAACTCCGCCAGTTTTTCTAGTTCCCCGGAGTGGATCAAATCATCCAGGTATTGCCGGCCGGAATCAGTATCATTGAATTCCAAAGAATCTTTGCCGTGTCGCTGCACAGTGCCGCGATAGACGTGAGCAGTTGACACATCCAGATCATCAGCGAGTTTTTCAAGTTGCCCCTGCCACTCTTTAAGGCTACTGGCCACAAACACCACGCGTTCGCCCATTTCACTGCGCCCAACCTGTAGGGTATAAGCAATATCTCTAAGGTGGATTTGTTGCATTTTTGGCTGGCTCAGGAAGTCACTAAAATTACGCAGATAATCCACCAGTCGATCTGCTGACTTTGCAGAAACTGGCAGCAGACATGGCGTATCCTGATTGGCTGCATGATGTTCATTTTGGGAGTATTCTTCCAATACAACATGAGCATTAACCCCACCAAAACCAAAGCTGCTTACACCGGCCACTCGACGTTCTCCCTGGGGTACTTCCCAGTCAACTGCCCGCTGCGCCACTTTGAATGGTGTCCCTTTCAAATCGATATAAGGATTAAGCTCGTCACAGTGAAGACTGCGGGCAATTTTTTTGTTTTGCATCTGTAATATGACCTTGATAAGTCCCACCACACCAGCACCATATTCAAGGTGTCCAATATTGGATTTGATACTGCCCAGATATAGAGGGTGTGCATGTAAGGAAGTATCTGAGAGGTCTTTAGCCACCATTTTAAGACCATTGATTTCCACCGGATCACCAAGTGATGTACCGGTACCATGGCACTCGATATAGCCCACCCGACTCAGTTCCATATCCGCATCCGCCAGGGCTTTTTTGATAACTGATGCCTGAGATTTAGGATTAGGCGCCGTGAGTGAATTAGTGCGGCCACCGTGATTTTCAGCGCTGCCTTTTACTACAGCATGAATGGTGTTGCCGTCCCTGATGGCGTGTTCCATACGTTTAACCATTAACATTCCCACGCCTTCTCCTCGCACGTAACCATTAGCCTTGTTGGAAAAGGTTTTACAGCGACCGTCTTCACACAACATGCCGGATTTGGCAAAACTAACGTAACCGTCTACGGCTAATAATAGATTCACTCCTCCCGCAATGGCCTGATCACAGTGTCCAGCACGTATGGCTTCGGTCGCGCGATGCAGTGCCACCAGAGCACTACTGCACGCAGTGTCAATGGGATGACTGGGACCGTGCCAGTCCATAAAATAGTTAATACGGTTAGGCCCCACCGATGCGACGGTTCCTGTAGCTGAATAGGCTTCAATTGGCAGGCCGTGCAGAATTGATGAATATCCACTGGGACCGCAGCCTACAAACAAGCCAGTGTTGTTGCCACGAATGTCCGCGCCACCACAACCGGCATTTTCAATACACTCCCAAACATACTGCATCATCAGACGTTGTTCCGGAGTCATATACATGGCTTCTGCCGGAGAAATGCCAAAGAACAAAGAATCAAACTTATCCACATCATCAATAAATGAACCCCATTTACTGACACCAGGATAATCTCGCCAATCCCAGCGTTCCGCTGGGATCTCGGAAATCATATCCTTTTCATTCACCAGCATATCCCAGAATTCATCAGGGTTTTTGGCACCGGCAATACGACAGCTCATCCCCACAATGGCCACATCCTGCTCGCGCCATGCCGACCTTTTGCGCCACACCTGTTTAAACCCCTCAGCAAAAGTGCCGCCAGTAGCTAGCGACTCAGATTCAATAGCGCTTGAGGTATCAGTAACAGCTTCACTTTTGTTGTCTGCAGCAGAGTTTTCAGAGACTGCTCCAGCACCCGACTGCAATAATTTTTTCGCCATCAGAGAGCCGAAGTTTTCCAGCAAATAATCACTAAACAGATTAATATTGGTGGCTTCAAACAACACAGTAGGCATCAGATTAATGCCGAAAGCTGAGTTGCACCGATTGATAAAACTGGACAACAGAATGGAATCAAAGCCAAATACCGCCCAATCAGACTCGTCATCCAACTGACTCGGTTTTAACTTGAGATGGGTGGCGGTTTGCTGTCTTACGGCTTTGATGATTTCCCGGCGCAATTTGCCCTGGTCATCTTCAGATACGACTTGTTTATCAACTATTTCTGTCTGTGTCTCGGTTGGCGCTTTAACACCGGATTGCAGGAATTTCTTCGCCATCAGTGGGCCAAAGTTTTCCAATAAATAGTCGCTAAACAGATTAATATTGGTGGCTTCAAACAATACGGTAGGCATCAGATTAATGTCGAAAGCTGAATTGCAGCGGTTGATAAAGCTGGACAACAGAATGGAATCAAAGCCAAATACCGCCCAATCAGAATCATCGTCCAGCTGACTTGGTTTTAACTTGAGATGGGTTGCAGCCTGCTGTCTTACGGCTTTTATGATTTCTCGGCGCAGTTTGAGCTGCTCATCACCTGACGCAGTTTGATCCAGGACCTCATCAGATTGGATTGCTTGTTTAGACGGTTTCGGCGCTTCCAAAACACTCGCGACTGATTTTTTAAGACCATATAGCACTACCAGTTGTGAATGTCCCGACCCCAATGCTGATTTCAGTGCCAACATGCCATGTTCTGGTGGTAGAGGTCTGATTTTGTGCTGTTGCCACAAAGCTCTGACGATAGTTTCGTCCAGCTGCATGCCATCACTCTCCCAGAAAGGCCAGTTAACACTCAAACTTCGCCCCTGTCTTAGCCCTTTTGCTACCATTTCTTGTCGGGAGTGCATAAAATCGTCCATGAAACCATTCGCCATGGCGTAGTCAAACTGTCCGGCATTGCCGATTACACCGGCAATGGACGAGAACGCCACCAAAAACTCAAGAGGTAGATCTTTAGTGGCAGCGTCCAGATTCTTTAAACCCTGCACTTTGACTGGCATCACCTGACTAAGTTGCTGCGCATCTTTTTGCTTAAGATAAGCATCTTTTGATGTGCCTGCAGCGTGAATGACGCCTTGTAGATCTGAAACCGAGCTAATCAGCTCCTGTACCTGCGACAGATCCGTCACATCACAAGTTTGGTAGCTCACCTGCACTCCAGCGTCACGAGCGACTTTTTGTAATTCGTTCAACCAGTTTTGTTTTTCTTTATTCAACCCAGAGCGACCAGTCAACACCAGATTACAGGGTTGTTCACCTGCCAAAATATCCTGAGCGACAATTCTGCCTAGACCGCCCATACCGCCAGTGATGATGACGGTGCCAGAATGCGGCCACTGAAACTCCTCTGTATTCGCCAATTCCACTGGCTCAAATACAGGCGCATAGACATCTCCATCCAGTTTCAATCGACATTGAATCTCAGGGTGCTCTGCCATGACAGTACGAATTGCCGCATATGCCGCCCCTTTATTTTTCGCTGGAGAAATAAGTTTAACCTCTACCAGCGAACTCTGTTGCGCATTACTCTGAGCACTGAGCAAGTTCTGAATGCGTTGCAACAAGTCCTGAGCAAACTCCTGTACATCCTCCTGCGCTGTCACAGCCACTACAATTGAATCATTATCTGCCACCCTGAGATGGTTTTTTGATTGCACCTGCCAATTGGGTACAAAGTAGTTAATCTGCTCTTTGTGACCATGTAAATCGATGGCGCGGGTCAGAAACCCACTTACAACTACACGTATAACACCGTTTTCATCAGCGGCAATGTAGTTCAATCCTTCTTTGGTTTTTTCCACCAGAGCGTACATTTTGTCTGTCAGCGGCCCGAATACCTGTGTGCGAACCACAGCAAATGGCACTACATTGGCTTCAGAATCACTGGATAACACCACCCCGCCCTGAATCACGCTGTCCAACATACCAGGGTCCATAGCCATGCCGTTTTGACTGGAGCCAGGCAGATTCAACTCTACCAGAGTTTTAGGAAACTCTACGTCATTGGACGTTTTGCGAATTTTTTGCACACCTCTGTGACTGGGACCTAACAGTACGTCCCGTTCTTTAAAGCCGCCGTAAAAATCCTGCTTTGAAGGGCCAGACTGTGAGCAGGTTTGCTGCAGCGACGCAATGTCCAGCTTCCCATTATCAGTCCTACCCAGCAGTTCATCTTTTCGATTTTTGACCTTCACGCGGGTTTGAAAGTGGATACCGAACGTGGTGCTCACTTCAACCCCAAACTCACCAGCATCACCAGGATAAACCTGCACCGTCAACTCGATGGGTTCAGATACCGTAAGGGCATTGACAAAGACGCTGTCAGAAAGCTGCAACATTTTGTCTGGCGGCAAACTCACAGCCTGAGCAACGGCGGCGCGGGCCAGTTCCAGATAAGCCATGCCAGGCAGAATTTTCTTTTGTTGGATGATATGGTCAGCCAGGCACTGCTCATCACCTTGCAAGGTAGAGCGAAATGTAGCTACCGGATATTGACTTTTTTGTTGTTTTGAAGCGACAGGTTTCATTCATCCGTCCTGTTAAATAAGTTTTATTCTCAGAGATAGCTTTTGTGGCTCGCGCATTGCCGGCAACGCATCAGCTTTGCATGCGATGGGTGTCAGGCTCAGCCCGACCCACAAAGGCTTTTTTAAGAAATTAGAGTTAGCTTTGCTGACTGTTTAGTCTGTCAGATTATTGGGTTGCGACCTTTGTGAGCTGGGAGCTGGTAACGCTCTTACACAAAAATCAGTGATGCTAAGCAAGACCTGCCCGACATCATCGGTGACTGTAATGTTGTACTTCCTGATATCACTCACTCGCTTCTCTGAAACCTGTTCAGCAAAAGTGTAACCAGACATACTCAGTGGTCGCATTATATCCAGCTGTCCTATAGCAAAAGGTAGATAAGGCAAATCAGTCGAGTCAGAATTAGTAATCCCAACAATGGACTGCAACGCCCCGTCGAGTATCGCCGGATGTAACAAGTAGTCCGCGAATTCAGACACCAGAGATGCAGGTAGCTGCCATCTGGTCAATACTTTATTGTCAAGACAATACAGTTGCTGAATCGTGCGGAAGGAGGTGCCGTAATGCAGGCCAGTTTGCCTAAATTGTTGATAGAGCTGCTCATGGCTTAACGAACTGGCTCCTTGTTGATTCATCGTTTGCAACATCAATTTTGGATCCAGGTTTTGTGCAACCGTATCTTCAAGACTGTCACTAAAAAACAGACGGCCTTCACAATGCATTTGACGTTCGCACAAGGCATCCACCGAAGTCACCTCAAACTCAGTGGCATTTCCTATGGTTTTCAGGAATGTTTGCAGCTGCGGAGTCTGCGTTTGCGACGCTAAATCATGCTCAAACACATATGGTATCGCCCAAACCAGATCGCTTAGACGTCTTACTTTTTGCTCGCCCGCGATAGTACCTGCCACATTGGCAATCTCCAGATAACCTGTCCCAGGAAATACCTTTGAGCCATTCACTCTGTGCTCTCTGGCATAGAAGTCTTGCGGATCCAGTTCAGAAATAAAGCTGACCATTTTTAAGGTCGAAGCGTTGTAAGACAGCAAAGGATGCAATTGCGCCGGCCCAACCGGAGTTAGGGGTCTGGCGATGGTTGCTGGCTGTTCTTCTATCCAGTGTCGCTCTGTAGCAAATGGATAGGTGGGCAGTGATATTTTTACAGGGGGCTCAGCGTACAGTCTGTTCCAGTCGGGTTCGGCTCCTTTCAACCATAGCCTTGCCAGCTCCGTAAGCTCTTGATTCTGCAGCGCCTGGTCTGTGTCGTTTTGCAGTTCCTGACGATAAGCTTTGCTGCGCATTTTGTCAGCCGGAATACAGGCCATAAACAATTCGTCGCTGTCTTGCTTTTTCAAGCACTGCAATAATCCTTCGCGCAAATCTGCAATGCTGGAAGCAACAACGGCCAACCGCCATGGCATGGCTTCGCGTCCCGTTTGCAAAGTGTAAGCCAGACTATCCAGAGCTAGTGCGCCCTTACCCTGAATGCGGGTCAACAACAACTGTACATAACGGCGCAGTTGTTTTTCACTTCTGGCGGAAATAGGTACCAACAAAGCTTGTTGGTAAGTTTGCTTTTGTGTTTCTTCTGCGAGATGTTCTTCAATAACCATTGCAGCATTCACACCGCCAGCGCCAAAGGCATTAATAAGGGCTCGCCTGGGCACATCTTTTGGTGAATGCCATTGATGCAGACTTTCACTCAAGTAAAACGGTGAATTGTTAAAATCGATATCCGGGTTTACAGGTTCAGTGTGAAGACCTGGAGCAATGTGTTTATGCTGGATTTGCATCAGAACCTTGCCAATCCCTGCCACACCCGCTGCTGATTCAGTATGTCCCAAATTAGCTTTCACGCTGCCCAGCGCACAGGTCTGTGCCTCAGCATTTTTACCAAATGCCTGCTTCAGCGCTACAACTTCCAGGTTATCTCCCAGTTGCGTACCTGTGCCATGACCCTCCACATACCCAATATCGGCGCCAGTGAGACCACTTTTTTGCAGGGCATCGCTGATCACTGCAGCCTGAGCGTGAGGATTTGGTGCCGAGTAACCATTTGAGCGCCCACTGTGAGAACATGCACTACCTGCAATAACGCCATATATATGATCCCCATCGGCAATGGCTTTAGATACAGGTTTAAGTATCAATGATGCTACGCCCTCACCTGGAATAAAGCCGTTGTCACCCGCACCAAAGCTGCGATTTTTGCCGTGTTGCGCCAACATGCCACGAGTACACATTGAATGGTACTTAGCCGGATGCAAATACAAATTCACACCACCCGCTACCGCCAGTTGACACTCTCCACTGCGCAGGCTTTCACAAGCCATGTGCACCGCCACCAAGGAGGATGAGCAGGCAGTATCTACTGGCATACTTGGTCCAGTAAAATCGAAGAAATAAGAAACCCGGTTTGCGATCGACCAAGGCAGGGCGCTAGGAGTCACACTGTTACCTTTAGCCCATTCTTGTGGTGCCAGAAGGTGATAGGTATTGCTTGTAACACCGACAAACACCCCGACTTCTGAACCCGCATTTTTAACGGAAGACTTATTAAACCCGTCGCCTCCATGCGCCTGCTGCAACTTCTGACGGGTGTAGCCAGCATCTTCCAGGGCCGACCACACGGATTGCATAAACAGTCTTTCCTGAGGGTCCATAATCGCCGCTTCCGCTTTATCAATATTGAAAAAGTCGGCGTCAAACTGGTCGAAGTTATCCAGGAAGGAACCCCACTTGCAGTAAATTTTACCCTCTTTGGCACGTTCGGGATCAGCATCAAACAAGGCCTCATGGTCCCAACGAGAGTCTGGAACTGTTTGCACGAGGTCCTTACCTGATTTGAGATTATGCCAGTAATCATCAATGCTGGCAGATTGCGGGAAATAGCCATGAATGCCAACAATCGCTACCCCCTCTTGCTCAGTTGGTTGAGAAACTTCAGGCTGAGTAATACTTACCTGATTCGTCGCTGCATTCTCCCCAGCCACGCCAGAAGCTCCGCTGGCATCTTCGCTTTGCGGTATATCCACAAACTCAGTTTCCGTCTGGAATTTAGCCAGCAGCGCTCGAAGCGGTGCACTAGCGATTTGCGTTAGATGTTTAGCGAGTTCTTCGGTAGTCTCGTATTCATAAAACAGGGTTTTGGGCAGCTCTCCAAGCACATTCTCCATTGCCAGATTCAAGCGTCCTACTACGATGGAATCAATACCATAGCTTTCGAAACGTTCTTGACTATCAAAATCATCAGCACTCATTTGCAGTTCCGAACTGATGATCTCGCTTAATATATCCACCGTGGCAGCAAGGAAGGCTTCCTGACTAAGTCCCTGATTTTTAACAGCAGCTGTATTTTTAGGTTCCGTCAATGGTTGAGCAGAGCTTGCCTGAGCTACCACATATTTTTGAATTTTGCTGGTTTCGCCAAACATTACCATGGCGTTGTTGTGCTCAGTGGACAACAAAAATTCCAGCGATTGCAACCCGTCTTCTGTAGGAAGTGGCAGCATTCCGGTTCTGCTACGCGTTACTTCTATATCACTGTCTGACAGGTTCATACCACCTTCCTGCCACAACGGCCAATTCACTGACAGACTATGTCCCCACCTGTTGCCATTGACCCGCTGTAACTCTCTTTGCTTAGCAAAGTTATCCATAAAGCAGTTGGCATAGGCATAGTCACATTGGCCGGGATTTCCCATGGACCCTGCCACCGACGAAAAGAGTAGGAAAAGGTCCAGTTGTTCATCGGCCAGTGCGGCGTCAAGATTCACTGTTCCTTTCAATTTAGGCGCCAATACCTCTTCAAACTGGGCATCATATTTATTCAGAATAAAGGCATCTTTATTGAATCCTGCGCAGTGCAGAACACCATCAATCTTGGTGAACTTTTGTTTTGCCTGACTCACCAGTTGTTGTACCTGCTCAGCCTGAGTCACATCGGCTGACACATACAGCACCTTGTCCTGATCGGGTAGGAGTTGCTGCAGCTTTTCTAGTAGCGAAGCATTCATGTCGCTGCGACCTGACAATACCAGTCTGGCCTGATAGCGCTCGGTTAAGTAACGCGCCATCAGCAGACCAATACCGCCTAAACCACCAGTAATAAGATAAGTACCACCCTGTTTGAAAGGCAACTGGTTCAGAGCTTGTGACTCGCTCCTGGCAACGCTAGTGAAAGACTGATAACTGCGTTGTAATGACATATCACTTGCAGTGCCAGTTACATCATAACGAATATCAGGGTGTTGCCAGTTGCTAGCATCAAACTCAGCAACAACTGAAGAAGCGAACTGCTTAAGTTGCAAGGCTGCTTCGGGTGCATTCAGGGTTTTTAGACTATAAGCCGGATTTTCCAGAGACAGGGACTTGCCAAAACCGGATATGGCTTGCCAGGCTGAAGCCGCAACAGCTGATTGCTGAGTGTTGACTGCTACAATGGCGACTTTGCCTTTGAATTTAAGCTGCTGCAATGCTTGGCATAAGTAAAACAGCGGCATTACCGGTGCTGTATCAATATCATTGCTATTGCTGCCACTGAATAACAGCACCTGAAGTCGTTTACACTGCATTTCCTGCAGTTCCCCAACCAATACCTGCGCCTGTTCTGTATTTTTCAGTTCTGTGGAACAGACATATTTGGCCGCTTGCAACGTATTTGCAAGTGCCTGTGGTGTATCGATGGCAAGCAACACAGTATCTTCGCTTGTTGTTGTCGAGGGCAGCAATGCCTTACTTTGCCAGTGTGGTGCGAAAATGTGCGTCACTGGAGGTTCTGCCGCTACAGTCGGAATAGCAGGGGCAACCAACGACTGTGTCGCTGCCCGCGTTTCGTCGGGTAAATCTACCCAGAACCTCTGCTTCGCGAATGGATAGCCAGGCAGGCTAACCCGCTGTAATTTAGCGGTTGTACCTCGCTTGAGTTGCTGCCAGTCAAGCTGCAACCCCTGCACCCAATATTGGGCCAGATTGTGATGGTCTGCCTGAGCCAACCATTGATGGACATTGGCTCTGAACTCCGGATCCTGATTGAACTTGGCCAGTATTTGTTTATCGCGTGTTACCTTATTGCGCCACAGTTCTGCAATCGGCTCTTGCGCCAGCCAAGCTCTGAGTTTGTGCTGCAACTCTGACACTGAAGAGACAAGCAGTATCAAACGCTCAGCCAGTGCGGTGCGCCCCACTTGTAATGTAAACGCCAGATTGTGCACTGAGATATCACTGTGACTGCTCAGGTGCGCCAGTAGCTGCTCTACCACCTGTTGCAATTGCGCTTCCGTGCGAGCAGATAATGGGATCAGAACCGGAACAGAAGGCTGAGAAACCTCAGCGTGATTTACTGCTGGTACATACTGCTCAAGTACCATATGGGCATTCGTGCCGCTAAATCCAAAAGAACTGACAGCCGCACGTCTGTTGCCCGTCTTAGGCGCACTCCAAGGACGAGCTTGTTTATTAATATAAAAAGGTGATTTAGTGAAATCAAAAAATTGATTTTCCTGCTTAACATGAAGCGTCGGACAAATCTGCTGATTCTGCATAGAGAGCAGCACTTTTTGCACACTAGCCACTCCAGCTGCTCCAGATGTATGACCGATATTACTTTTCACCGAACCCAGAGCGCAGAAGTTTTTACGCGCTGTCTTCTCTGCGTAAACAGTACCCAGAGCTTCCAGCTCAATAGGATCGCCCAGTTTAGTGCCAGTGCCGTGCGCTTCTACATAACTGATGCTTTCAGGATCTATTTGATGCCTGTTGTATAATTCACGTTCAAGGGCTATCTGGCTGTTTACACTGGGTGCGGTGATGCCATTAGTTTTGCCATCCTGATTAATTCCGGAGGCGCGGATCACGCCATAAATATTGTCACCATCGCGCTCAGCATCCGCGAGACGTTTAAGCACAACGGTGCCGACACCTTCACCGGGCACAAAGCCATCGGCAGAATTATCAAAGGCTTTGCATTGACCTTCCGCCGATAACATACCTGCCTGACACATGCCCAAATACGAATCGGCGGTGAGATACAGACTCACACCTCCAGCGAGGGCCATATCAATCTCATTATTCTGCAATGCCTGACACGCCAGGTGCATGGCGACCAGAGAGGAAGAGCAAGCGGTATCAACAGGGATAGCCGGACCTTTAAGATTCAGGTGATATGATAGTCGTGCAGCGCCTATTGCAAAACTATTGGCTGTAGTATCCACCGACTGTGATGGATCTTTAGCCAATAACATGGCGTATTCGCTACTCATTATGCCTACATAGACACCGCAATTAGATTCGTTCAAGGATTCTGCAGAGTACCCTGCATCTTCAAAAGCATGGTAGCCTTCTTGCAAGAACAAACGATGCTGAGGATCCATACTGCGAGCTTCTGAGGGTGGGATCTGGAAGAACAGCGGATCGAACATCTCCGCATCCTGCAACATCCCCAGCCATTTAGCATACACCTTGCCTGGCTTGGTGGGATCTGGATCATAATAGCGATTCACATCCCAGCGAGATTCTGGTATTTCAATGACGCTGTTTTTGCCTTTAACAATGTTATTCCAGTAACTATCCAGGTCTGGGGCATCTGGGTAGCGCCCTGACATCCCTACCACTGCAATAAGGTCTTTTTCCTGGTTTTCTTTGACGTTAGTTTGATTGTTAGCTGCCTGACTAAAAACAGCACCGGGCTGCTCACCAAGAGTAAGGCGTCTGACGATTTGCGGATAATCAACCTGAGCTTGTCCAATTGAGCTGGCTGCAATACTGTGACCGGTGGTGTCCGTCTGGCCAACGCTTTGTTGAGCAATTGGTAAAGTCTGCGCCAGACTGGCCATTTTTGGATTTGACTGCTCAGTCTTAACAACTGTTACAGACTCGGCACCATTGGCAGCCGAAGCTACCGGACCAAGTTTTTCCAGCTCAGACACAATATACTGGCTCAATGCGCTCAGGTTGGCGTAATCGTAGACCCTGGTTGCAGAGATGTTCAGATCAAAAAGTTTATTGATACTGTTCACCCACTCCACACCAACAATGGAATCCAGCCCTAAATCGATAAAAGAAGCATCGTTTTCAATTTCTGAGACTTCCAGGTACAGGGCCTGAGCCAAAGAATCTGCCAGTTTCGCCTCTACTTCATGGGGTAAGAACCCCCGGTTTCCAGAGCGTTGTATTATCGGAGAACCGGATGCAACTTCAGCTTTATTCGGATCATCCTCTGGCAAATCGATGCTTACAGCAGGCTGCGTTAAAACTGGCACATCTTGCTCAGGCTCCTGCTCAAGTAAAGTAACCGATTCGGCTTGCGCTGCGACAGATTCCGGCAACTGCTCATGCACATAAACCGACAGGGCATTTATGGTCGAAAAGTCATATACCCGCGTGGCAGAAATTTCTGTGGCAAAGACTTTATTGATATCCTTCACCCATTCCACACCTATGATGGAATCCAGTCCCAAATCAATAAAAGAAGTGTCAGGGTCGATTTCCGAAGGTTCCAGAAACAACGACTGTGCAAGAGTTTCTGTGAGAGTTTGTGCCACCTGAGACAAGGTCTGAACGGCACCTGATGTTTCAAACGCAGTGGCTGAAACGGTGCTTAGTTCTTCTCGCTCCAGCTCCAAAATGTCATCTGGCACCAAACGCTTAGCGTTTTGATTTATGTTCTGATGTGCACTCTGTGCAGGGGTCTGGCCAGCAAATGTTGTTGGGCGCAGCGTTTCAGTTGCATTGACAGATTGCGATAGCGTAGTCACGGGTCGCGGCGGGATTGCATCATCAGATACCCTCTTTAACCCCATGAGCTGAATACTGGCAGGTTTAGCCGCAACCGGACCCGCAGCGATTTGAAACGTTCCGACAGAAGTTGCTGTTTCTGTTGCAAGTGTTTCTGATACCGCTGTGTCCCTTTGTCCGCGCTGAGCCGAAAGGAATTGTACGCCACTAAAAACGGCACATGGCTGCCCGGTCTGGTCAAGCAGCCGCAATTCAAATGCAGAATCCGGCACCGTCTCCTCAGTGGATTGTAATAGCTTGTCAAACAATCCAGCATCAGCCAGCCATTGCACCCTCTCCACCTTACTCAAAGGCTGATAAATGCAAGCTTCTGCAATTTGTAGCAAGCCCAACACTTGCTGCGGCGCAATGACGCTAGCGAGTAGCTCAAAGGCAGATTGCAGTAGTAATTCTTTTGGCAGAGTATTGTGTTGAACGGCCATTTGCGCCTGTAAACAGGTGTCTGATAGCGCGGCATTTTGCCAACTGCTTTGCCCTGTAACAGACAGGTTTAAGGGCCTCATGTTCAGCTGTTCGACAGCCCTGATGTCAACGCTGGCATCATCTTTAGCAACGGTCCTAAACAGACCCTGAGCATGAATCGTCTCTTTCCCAGCATAACTGAAAATATCAAATGCCAGATGAAAGACATTCGAAGCGGATAATCCAGGGATGGCCGCCAACTCCAGATTAAGAGGCACAGTTGGTGTAGTGCTGAATGGCAGGCCAAACACCATATCCTGCAATTGCAGACAGTGTTGGCCAGATTTCATGGAATCATCAGTTGCCTTCTCGGCAGCAACCAGAGCCATCGCCAGCAGTGTGGTAGGTGCCATCTGTCCTGCGCCGGCCAGCCTACTGCCAGCCATTAGCGTATGATCAGCAGAGAATTCTGAGCGGTATCTCTGTCGGCCAAGAGAAGAGAAATTTTCGTGCAACAGTGGATGTTGCTGCACAGCCCGGCTTTTCTCCACATTTAGCTGCTCTTCGCTGGAAACTGCAGGAGCAGTTGTGTCATTGATTGTTTTCACAGCCAAAGGTCCGCTATTGGCCAGATCCATCCAATAGGTTTCGCGGGCAAACGGATAACCAGGCAAGCTTATACGCTGCAGTTGGGCCAGCTGTTCCTCACTGTAAAGTTGTAACCAGTCTGGTTCCAAGCCTTTAACCCAGAAATCCAGCACTTTTTCCAGTTTGCCTTGCTGCAACCAGTTGCTCACGGCCGCCAGAAAATCCCTATCATCCCGCAACATACCTATCGTGTCTTTATGGCCTTTAATGTTGTCGCGGAATATCCGATATTCCCAATTTTGAGCTTTTGGCGAGTCTACAAACGCCGCCAGTGCCTTGTGCAGTTCGGCGATGTCCTGCACCCAAAACGCCACACGCTCATCCATCGGCTCACGCCCGATTTGCAGGGTATAGGCCAATGAAGCCAAGGAAACTGCACCCTCATCGCTGTTCTCCAAAAAAGCCAGTAGTTCAGTGACTTTTTGTTCCAATTGCGGCCCGGTTCGAGCTGAAAGAGGAACCACGACGTGCGACAGATTTACAACAGGATGTGAAGCATTTGCCAGATATTCTTCAATCACCAGATGTGCATTTGACCCTCCGGCACCGAATGAAGAAATCCCGGCAATACGCGGCATGCCAGATTTAGCGGGCCAGGGACGAAGTTCCTGATTCACTTCAAAGGGGGTTTCAGCAAAATTAATATGAGGGTTTAGCACTGAGGAATGCAGTGAAGGCACGATTTCTTTGTGCTGTAGCTGCAGCACAACCTTGGTGAGTCCAGCAATGCCTGCCGCCGATTCACAATGACCAATGTTGGACTTGGCCGAACCAATAGCACAGGAACCAGGAGAAAGCTCGGCGCTGTTGGACAGCTCCTGAAACGCATTGTTTAGTGCCGTGATCTCTATCGGATCCCCAAGCTTAGTCCCAGTACCGTGAGCTTCGATGTAGCTTACTGCTTCTGCTTTGCGTCCAGCTTGATTCAACGCCCTGCGAATAACCGAGGTTTGGGCATGAGGATTAGGCACCGTATAGCCGTTAGTTTTACCGCCATGATTTAACGCACTTCCACTGATCACGGCGTAGATATGATGACCATCACGCACAGCGTCAGAAAGACGCTTCAACACCACTACACCGGCACCTTCACCTGGAATGTAACCATCACCGCCTTCACCGAAACTCTGACAGTGGCCGTCATCGGAGATAAACTGCCCGGCACTCAGCATTGTGTATTTACCAGGGTGGATACTGACATTGACGCCACCTGCCAGAGCGGCGTCTGTGCGGCCGTGTTTCAAATCCTCACAGGCCAGATGAATGGCAGTCAGTGAGGAAGAACACATGCTATCGAGGGTCATACTGGGACCGTGTAAATCCAGACAATAGGATACTCGATTGGCTATGGTAGCCAGGCTGCCTGAACGATTGTATTCGCCATACATAACACCGGCGTAAACCCCAACCTGTCCAGCACTGTCGCCCTCTTGCAGTACCCGCAGACTGTCGCGAGTCAACCCCGCATCTTCCATAGCATGCCAGGATTGTTGCAGGAAGAGACGCTCCTGAGGGTCCATAAAAACTGCGTCTCTGGGGGATATATTGAAAAAGCGCGGGTCAAACTCATCCACACCTTCTATAAAGCCGCCCCATTTGCTGTAGTGGCCGCCTTCTTTGGTGCGATCGTCAGTATAAAACTGATGCCAGTCCCAGCGAGACTCAGGTACTTCTACCACACAATCTTTACCGTTACGCAAGTTTTGCCAGAACGTATCCAGGTCCGGGGATTCCGGGTAACGACCACTGATCCCCACTATTGCGATGGGCTCGGCGGCTATTTTCCTACCTGCACCAGATGTCTGTGTAGCTGCAGCGCGCCTTTTGATGCTGCTGCGCTTGCCCAGCATAGCCTTAGTCTTCGCCGCACTATTGCCTGCATCAAGTTGTAGAGTTTTGGCAGGTTTCTCGGTATGTACTGTATTTTTAGGATCTTCTGTTGGCGATTGCTGGCCAAACAGCCCCTGCAACACTGTATTGTGCTTTTTAATAAAGTATTGAGAGAGCTCTGCGATAGTTTGATATTCGAAAAACAAGGTCTTGGACAAGGAGCCAAAAGTCTCTTCCAGCAATCTGGTGAGATTCATAGCCAGAATGGAATCTATGCCATAGTTTTCCAAGGCCGCATTCACTTCAATGCGATGGGCAGGTATTTTCAGTAAACTGGACAACTGCTCGCGCAAAAAATTCTGGGTTTTGGTTTTAAAGGCTTCTTCTGAATCGTTTTCGGCAACTGAAGTGACATCCGCTTTAAGTTGTGCTGTCTTAGTCGGTTCTGGCTCAGAGGTCTTCACAGGAGCCGGAACGTCGATTGCGACTGCATTATTTGACGCAAATGCTTCCCGGTTAAGCAGTGCCAGAACTCGCTTTGTATCTCCCCATGCCACCAGTTGTTGTGAGCCTTCCTTAGCCAAACAGGCTCCCAACGCCTGAACTCCGATCTCCTCTGGTAAAGGCACCAAACCAGTTGCAGCGGTTAGTGCTGCCTGGGTTGCGGTATCCACCATCATGCCGCCGGTTTGCCAGTACGGCCAGTTGACAGACAAACTCTTACCTTGACGTTGGTGAGCAACATTGAGTTGCTCGCGATAAGCCGCAAACTGATCCATAAAGCCATTAGCCGCAGCGTAATCAGCCTGACCAGTGTTGCCAGTGACAGCTACCATCGAGGAGAACATAACAAAGAAATCCAGAGGCTCGTGGCGAGTCGCCAGATCCAGATTTATAGTCCCTGCGACTTTCGGGGACAGCACAGCAGTCACTTGCTCAGCTGTTTTGTTGCGCAGGAAACTATCATCTGTCATACCGGCTATGTGTAGCACGCCTGTAAGGGCACCATGACGAGAGCTGACACCTTTTATCAGGTCTTGGAGACCTGCCTTATCATTCAGATCAGCCTGATAATAAAACACCCTTTTGTAGTGTTCAGAATCCACGCTATCAGGCTTGAAATTAGCAGTTTCACTGCGTCCCAGCGCCACCACTTTGGCAAATTGTGTTTGATTTAGAATTTCTTTTAGAAATAGCTGTCCCAAAGCACCACTGGCACCAGTGATCAGGTAAACACCATTATCTTTGTATGGTGAACCGGAAACATCTGTATGTGATTGTGCCTGCCAGCTCTGCTGAGCAATCTGTTTTTCCGAAATTCTAAATAAACCGGATTGCGCCTGTTGTTGTAACTGTGCCAGTGCAGCTTTACGTTTTTCTGAAGAGCAGTCATCTGCCACCAGTAACAATTGCAAAACCGATTGTGGTGATTCAGCAACCACACTTTGCAACAAGCCATTGAGAGCCGTAAGGCCAGTATCTTGCAATTTTTCCGGCAACAATAGCTGCAGTTTAATGCCGTCAGCTGAAGATTCGGCCAGCAAGTTTTTACAGTGTTGAAATACTGCCTGAACATTGTTTTCATATTCGCTGGCACTGAACGGCTCAGCACCAGTAATACTGATTAGTTTCGCGCTTTCTGACATTGCTGGGGTACTATCTTTCTGCAAAGATACTAGCTGCCATTCCTGATCCAAATCGCGAGTGTTATTATCTGCCGTTAGAGGCTTCCACGTCGGTAGCGCCAGCAGTAGCTCCGGTTTTGATGACGAGCTAGCTGCGGCAGTTGTTTCGGACAAGACGCGAGCTGCAAACTCCCGCAATGCTACACACACCTGGCCATGCTCATCCACCAGGTCAATATCCAGTTTCACTAGTGTGTCGTCATCAGAACTTCCTTCTGCGTAGCGCACCCAAGCATAACAGTTGGCAGGGCACACACCGTAAACGACCAGCTCTCCTAACGCAAAAGGCAATGAAGGTTTGCTGTTCTCTGGCACTAAATCCCCTTGCAAGCCAACCGATGCTTGCAGTGCGCCATCCAGCAAGCTTGGGTGTAGCAAAAACTTGTCAAAACCTGATACCAGAGATTCAGGTAACTGCAGGTGGGCCAATACCTGACCAGCACCTTGCTGTAGGCTCTCTATCGCCTGATGTGCGCCTCCGTAACGGAGTCCCAGTTGACTGAACAGATGGTAAACAGTATCTGCTGTCACTTTTTGCGGCTGCAACTGTGCCTTTATAGACTCCAGTGGAGCCGAGGGTACACTGTCAGCCGAGATAAGTATGGCTTGGCCTTGACAATGGATAGTCTCTTCACTTTGTTCAGAAATACTGTAGATCTCAAAGTCGAGACAACGACACTGCTCTGCATCTTCAGGAATTAAAGTCAGAAAAACTTCCGTTGCCTGAGTTACCACTACCGGTTTGGCCCACACTACGTTTTGCAGCTTCACCAGTTCAGAAGCATTTAAATCTGGTAACGCATCTCGTACAGCCATTTGCACCATTTCCAAATAGGCCGCTCCAGGCAATACCGCCGACCAGGTTTCTGTCGAGGTTTTCACCTGGTGATCTGCCAGAAAAGGTTCCTGTCCGGAAAACACCGACTGATAAGTTTGCTGGCTCAGATCAGAAATATTGGTGTGTAACAATGGGTGAATTGTTGTACCCGAGTCGCCTTTTTTGGCTGCAAATTGCTGCATAAGTGCCAGTGCATTATGACGTGAAAGACGCTTACTCTTTAATTCAGAGACCACATATTCGATGAAATCAATCATGTAATTTTTCTCGATTCGACTTTAACTGTGAATTCGACTTGACGTATCAACTCGACTTGTAATTTGGATTTACTCTTTAAGGCCAGTAACTTTTCTGGCCTTTAAAATATGCTCTTCAGACGGCGTACCGCATCTGCAGTATCCAGGTTGTCCTCATCCAGCTCTGCCAGGATATCCTCAATGGTTGAGCTGTCAGGTATGGCTGTGGGTGTTGTTGTGTTTATTGTCGGTACTGCTGCTGACACTTTTTTACTGACATCTACCCAGCAGTACTCCCGTGCAAAGGGATAAGTAGGAATTGGCACCCTGGACGGTAGATCACCGCGACCAGTGTCATTGCCATTAGTTGCTTCTTCACCACTGATTTTGGGGTCAAACCCCTGCTCAGCAAAACTGTTCACTTGTTTCTGTAATAGCGGATGTCCTGCAACGGTGTTGTAACCCCGACGAGCAGGAGCATTCATAGTCAGCAAGTCAGCATCATCATCCTCCAGCCAGTACCTGTCGTGATCAAATGGATACTGAGGCAATACCAGTTTGGTGGGCTTACCCGAGGGGTATAGCAATAACCAGTTAACACTGAGTCCTTTCACCCAGAGGTCTACCAGCTTTTTGATTTGACCGCTGTTGACCCACTCCGCAAAGATAACATCTTGTATCTCCGGCTCCTGGCGGATCAGCTTTAAGGCTTCTTTGTGCTGATTTATGGATGCTCGCATTAGGTTGGCACCATACTTTTTGCCTTTATTCTGAACAAAGGCTAATAGTTCCTGCTGCAGATGCGATATAGAGTCGGTCATGATCGCCAGGCGCTCGTTCATCGGTTCGCGACACATTTGTAGCGTCCAGGCCAAACGAACCAGATCGACATTAGGATTATGTTCCAGCCAGCTATGTAGCTGGACAGCTCGTGCTTCTAAAGCTGTACTTGTTTTAGCGGAAAGCACCAAAGGTACTTGTCCCTGCTGACTCACCATATCGACAATGCTATCTGCCGCCTGATTTTCTGGCGGTTGCTCAAATACCAGATGAGCATTGGTGCCACTAAAACCGAAGGAGCTTATTGCTGCCAGTTTTGGTTTGTTGTTGGCTGGTCGCCAAGGCTGTAGCTGATGATTCACATAGAAAGGCGTGTTGCGCAAATCAATATGCTCATTCAACTGCTCAAAGTTGATGCTTGGTGGCAACTGCTCGTGGCGCATCGCCAGCAGTATTTTAAAGGTACCGGCAATACCCGCCGCCGTCAGGCAGTGTCCGATATTGCTTTTCACGGAACCCAATGCACAATATTCTGTAGCACTGGTATAGGGTCTAAAAGCGGCTTTCAGGCCATCAATCTCAATAGGATCGCCAAGCTTGGTACCGGTTCCGTGAGCTTCAATCAGTTGAATATCCTGCGGGTCAATACTAAAAGTGTCATACACCTGCTGTTCAAGGCGAGTTTGTGATTCGGCATTAGGTGCGGTAATTCCGTTGGTTTTGCCATCCTGATTGACACCCCAGGCTTTAATGACACCGTGAATAAGGTCGTTGTCTCTTATGGCGTCGTCTAGGCGCTTTAACAGCACTGCTCCTGTGCCTTCACCCGGCACAAAGCCATTGGCTCGCTGATCGAATGTAAAACAGCGGCCATCCTGAGACAACATACCCGACTGAGCAGATTTAATGTGCATATCGGGTCCGGAAGAAACATATACACCACCTGCCAGTGCCATATCACTGGCTCCTGAGTTAAGGCTGTCACAGGCACTGGCCAGCGCCACCAAAGATGAAGAACAGGCGGTATCTATGGCCAGACACGGTCCCTGCAGGTTCAGAAAATAGGAAATTCGGGCAGCCAAAATGGAAGTCGCGCCGCCTGTAAATCCCGCAGAACTGGTTTGCTGTGAGCGAGAGGTTTGCCCGTAGTCGCCAGTAGCACAGCCCACAAACACGCCGCAGCGACTGCCTGAAATCTGCTCTGCTGTATAGCCTGCGTGTTCTAGAGTCTGCCAGCAGCTTTCCATGAACACTCGCTGTTGCGGATCCATTGCTTCTGCTTCGGTGGGAGAAATATTAAAGAACAAGGGATCGAACTTATCAAAATTGTCCAGCGCCCCCATCCACTTACTATTAGTTTTGCCTGCCGTGGCAGGACCTTCTTGATAAAATTGTTCTAAGCTCCAGCGTTTTTCCGGGATCTCGTCAACACAGTTTTTCGCTGCAGCAATATTCTGCCAGAACTCTTCCAGATTAGATGCTTTAGCAAATTGCCCTGCCATGCCCACTATGGCAATTGGCTGAGTATGCTGTTCTGAGGCCATCACGGCCTGTTTGCCTTTATTCTGCTTGACCTCCCCTTTTGGCCAGTGGGCCAGTTGAATATGCTGACGTAATAAGGGCATATTCATTACAGATAAGCGATGCCTGGTGGCAAGTTTACTTGTAGTTTTCGGCGCAACCGTTTCGGATTTTTGTGGCGTCTGTTCTTGAGTAAACTCAGCCGCCAGCCTTTGCTCAATTGCAGGCGCACTTTGAGTTTGTGTTTCACTGGCCTGAGTCGCTTTTTGCGGAGCCTGTTGTTGCAACTGCTCGGCAACAAACTGGCTAAAGCTTACCAGAGTCGGATAGCTGTAGACTTTAGTGGCTTCCAGTTCCAGACTGAACAGAGAATTGATACGTCTGATCCAGGTTACCCCGGTAATGGAATCAAGACCTAAATCCACAAACTGCTCGTCATCTTCCACTTCATCCCGATCCAAATGCAGTTCTTCTGCCAGCATTTGCTGTAGCTCTGCCTTAATCTGCTGAGAATCTACCTGAACAACTGAAAGCGCTTCCTGCTCGGCACTCTCTGCAAGTTTTGTGCTGACGGGCGCTGCTGTTGTAACGGGAAAAGGCTGGACTGCTTCATCCTGTGAGATACGCTTAAGAGCCAGTTTCACTGGCTTTTTACTATCTGAGTGCATTGTTTCGGTAATGACTGGAGCCTGATGTTGATTAGCAAGTGCCTGACTGCTACTAATTTCAGACTGAAGGTACTTTGCAAATTTCTGCAATGTGGGGTAGCTGTAGACTTTAGTCGCTTCCAGTTCGGTGCTGAATTTAGCGTTGATATTACGCATCCAGGTGACACCCGTAATAGAATCCAACCCCAAGTCTACAAACTGCGTATCATCGTCTATTTCATCTGCCGACATATGCAATTCAGCGGCAAGCTGATTGCGCAATTCGGACAACAGTTCCTGTACTGGAATAACAGCAAGCGCTGTTGTTTCGTTTACCGTTTGCTTTGCTGTATCTAAATGCGCAACAGGAGTTACAGCTGTATTTTTTGGAGCAACAGAGGTCTGCATGACTGCCTGCTGAGAAGCATCGGCTTCATGGCTAGCATCATACTGTTTTTCAATCAATTGCAGCGTTTGCTCACTACCCACAAATGTCTGTTCATGCAGTTCCAGTTCAAGTCTGTAAGTATCTTCCAGACGTGCCTGTAATGCCTGACTCCACAGCTGTTTCAGATGCAACAGCTGTTGTTTAGAGTAGCGAGCCAGATTGTGGGCAATCTTCAATGCTTTGGATAACACATTGTTGCGCTCATACACCGGAGCATGCATTCCTCTGGTTGCCAGAGTCTTGCCCGTTAGTTCTCGCGCCAATAACAGGCTTTCAAATGCCAGGTCCTGGCCTAGCTTCTCTGGCATCACCAGAGTGGACGCCGCCCCTGGTGTAAAACCATACTTCATGTATGGGCTAATGTACTGAGCAGACTCACTAAACAAAGTGAAATCGGCAAACATTCCCAGCGCCCACCCCGCCCCAATAGCATGACCTTGCATAGCTGCAACCACCGGCAAGTCGCACATCAAAGCCAACTGGTAAACCTTGCTATCGGTGAACTTCATCCGACCTTCCTGAATGGCTACCAGGGTGTCACGAGTACCACCAGAGGCGAAATAGTTTTCAAATCCGGTCAGCACTAGCACTTTGTCCCGGTCACTACTTGTCACTTCTGAGAAAACTTCTTCCATACCCGCTGCAAAAGCATCGGTGAAGGTATTTTTACCTTCTCGGTCTTCCATTTGCACCAGTAAAACGCCATTGTTGTAGCGCCACGCTTTGATCACGTCAGATTCCAACGTCACCGCAATTCTGTCATCATCTGGTGCTGAATCAGATAGGTTCTTTTCAGTTTCAGGCAAGGCGAGCCAGCAACTTTCCTGTGCTTCCAATGTCTCTGGGTTACGAGTTGAATTTTTGTAATTACGCCAAAAATCTGCCGTTTGGTTTACCAGCATTTGTGCCTGCTGCACACACTCATTCACTACCATTTCTGCTGGCACTGACTCAACTGTAGCGCAGCGTTCTAACAACATTTCGCCAGTAAAATTGTTGCGTAGCGCGACCAGCTCGCGACTGATTTCAGTTCCCAGATTAGTGGTTAACAGGTTTGCCAATTGAACGCTTGGCAAAATCTCGAAACTCACAGCATCAAGAGCAAACTCTCCTGCTTCATTGTAAACCTGAAAGTCACATGCTAGTGCGCACAACCAGCCAGCACCTCGAGCATTTTCAGATAACGCAGCCCAAACCGGAACAGGACATTCGCGCATCATTGACTGCCAGGCAGGCAGACTATCACGCAAAGAAGATGTTGCGGTTTCAGGGATAAAATCCTGATGTTCACTGCTTATCAACACGGCTTTGGTTGTTGAAGATAGCTTCTGAATCACTTTGCGGACAGAGGCAACAAGCGCTTTCAATCCGTAGCGGAATTTCTGCTGCTGTATATTAATCTGCACAATACCCGCAGCGGGTTGTGACAAAGTTAGATATTTGGCTGGACTATCGGGTACATCAGTCGCTGAGCTGTCCTGTGTCACTTGCTGTAAAGGTTGCAAAGCAGCAACTGCGGCTACTTGGTGACGACTTAAGTGCTGTTTCAATAAACGCAGCGCTTTTTCCTCACGAGTTGCCAGCGATTCACAAATTTCCCTGGCGTAGTTGTCAAACCTTGAGCTTTCCAGGACCGGAGCCTGTATACCTTTAGCAAGCCACTGTCGCCCAGCGAGACCTGCAGAGTGCAACAGCAATTGGCGCGTCAGTTGCTCCCCAAAACGTCCCTCTAAAAGCGCCAGGATCGAAGCATTTAAGCCTGAAAGCGATAGTCCATACTGGCTCTGTTCAGAAAGCAGCATAAAATCGCAAAGTGCCGCAAAAACAAAACCCGCGCCTTGAGTATTGCCCTTACACATCGCCACCACAGGGATGGTCAGTTCGCTGAGAGCCTTAAACAGTCCTTGCTCAATGGCGGCATTAACACCGGTCACATCACCAGTCAGAAAGTCACTGCCTGCGCTTTGGATTAGCAGCACCTTGACATCGGTACGCCCGGCGACCTGATGCAGCGCCTGTAACAATGCAGCAATCAATGGCTTAGACAAGTTTTGCTGGTCTGCTGGCAATATCAGGGTGCAAACTCCCTGAGCATCCCCTGTAAGCACAATCTCTGCGGTTAATTGGCTACCTTCAGAATTGTTCTGAAGCACCGAAGTTAATAGCTCAGGCGTTTGCAGTTGTACCGAAAACGATCTGTCGAGATTGTCACTAACCTTCTCAGAAGCGTGCGCTAACAGGCTTTGAGGCTGAGCCAGTTGCAAATTGAGTTTCTCTTCGGAGCTACCAGTTTGGGCCTTAGACCAAACAGGAATGGTCTGAGAAAATCCTTTTATCACTTTCGGCTCTGCAGATAGCAAAGAATCTGTTCGGTGCGCGTTATCATTCTTCTGCCCAGAATCAAGGTCACTCGACTCTGCTTGCTCAACAACGGATTGTTGCAGCCGGAACTGCACACCTTCCAGACACCAGAGTACCTGCCCCTGTTTGTCCGAAACATACAGTTCCAGGGTTTTATGCCCTGTGGCGCCATTGTCGGTGCAAACCAGTTGCACCACGAGCTGCTGTGTATCCGATGAATTCAGACCATAAAATCCAGCGTCATATAAACTGACTTTATCAATGCCCAAACAACACCAATGTTCTCGAGAGTTCCGATTTGCGGTTGCGGTAATTAGTTCATCCGCCAGAACCATCAGGCTATTGAGACAAACCGGGTGAAGACTGGTATCGGTTGGGTTCTTAGCTGGCTGGCTGAGCAAGGCGTACAGTTGATGTTCGTCCTGCTGTAAAATTTTCACTCCGATCAGCTCATCTGAAATCTGCTTGCTACTTGGCATCATTGCCTGTTGTAACTCAGTTGGCACATGAATTTGTAGTCCGGTGCCAGCAGTTGACCTAACAATTTCCCCTCTGGCTAAAACCGGCTGCTGGTCAATTTCGGGGGCACAGATTTCGAATAATATGTTGCCGCGCTTTTGCGGTAGCAACAATAAATCAATTTGTTCCTGTTGTTCAGGGACAAACTCTGGACCAAATTCCAGTTGATGAATGCAAATAACATCTTGTTGGACATTATCGTTTTGTGACTGATTGGCGCGGTGATAAGCCACTTTTAGCATTTCCAGAATGGCTGGCTCTGATAGTGTTGAGCGCTGCAGTTTTTCAGACTGCTGGAATATTGCTTCATTACCACTAAAGCGGCTGCGATAGCGAATTTGTTGCAGTGAAGATTCGTTGGTATGCAACAGCGGATGCATTTGCGTCGCTGCCAGCTCCCCCTGAGGATTGACTGCCTCCTCATGAGACGGATCTTGCCAGTAGGAATCGCGGGAAAAAGGGTAGCCTGGTAAGCTAACGAGTCTCATTCCCTGCAATTGATTCGGGCTGTAAAGCTTCTGCCAGTCTGGTTCCAGGCCTTTAACCCAAAACTCCAGAATTTTTTCCAGTTTACTCTGCTGCAGCCAGGTACCTAGTGTCGCCTGAAAATCCATGTCATCTCGCAACAGACCGATAGTGTCTTTGTGAGCGCGAATGCCATCGCGGAAAATTCTCAGCTCGGAAGCCGGTACTTCGGGATTAGTCAAAAATGCCTGTAAACCTGATTTTAACTCAGCGAAGTCCTGCACTATAAAAGCCAGACGTTCGTCCATCGCCTCCCTTCCGGTTTGCAGAGTGTAGGCCACTGAAGCCAGGTCAAGGGTTTCGCTTCTTTTGTCAATATGGGTTAAGAGTTCGCTGGCTTTTTGCAAAAGTTGCACTGTCGTTCGAGCTGAAAGCGGCACGACCACCTGAGGTAGATTCACAACAGTTACTTCATCGGTAAAAATATACTCTTCCACTACCAGGTGAGCATTGGAGCCGCCGGCGCCAAAAGAAGAAATACCAGCAACACGGGGCTGCCCATCTGCAGTTTGCCAGGGACGTAACTGCTGGTTCACTTCAAATGGAGTCTGACTAAAATCAATATGAGGATTAAGAGTTGATGAATGCAACGAAGGCACGATTTGGCCATGTTGCAGTTGCAGAACCACTTTAGTTAACCCTGCAATACCCGCTGCCGATTCACAATGACCGATATTGGATTTTGCTGAACCAACAGCGCAACTACCTGGAGACAAGTTGCTATCGTTGGACAACGCCTGAAATGCATTGTTTAATGCCGCAATTTCAATAGGGTCACCCAGCTTGGTACCAGTGCCATGGGCTTCAATGTAGCTAATGGATTGTGCACTTCTACCAGCTTCTTTTAAAGCGCGACTGATAACTGCAGTTTGGGCCCTCGGATTCGGCACAGTGTAACCGTTGGTTTTACCACCGTGATTTACAGCACTACCGCTGATAACAGCATAAATATGATGGCCTTCCTTCAAGGCATCAGACAATCGTTTTAGCACTACAACACCAACGCCTTCACCAGGAATATAACCGTCTCCCCCTTCACCGAAACTCTGGCAATGACCGTCACTGGAAATAAACTGCCCCCCGCTCAGCATACTGTATTTGCCGGGATGAATACTGACGTTAACCCCACCAGCCAGCGCGGCATCAGTGCGCCCCTGTTTCAGATCCTGACACGCCAGATGAATCGCGGTGAGAGATGATGAACACATGGTGTCCAGGGTCATACTGGGACCGTGCAAATCCAGGCAATAGGACACTCGGTTGGCTATGGTGGCAAGGCTGCCCGAGCGATTGTATTCGCCATACATCACCCCGGCATAGACACCTACCTGTCCAGCACTGTCACCATCATGAGGCTGATGCAGTCCAGCTCGGGTGAGTCCGGCATCTTCCATCGCGTGCCAGGATTGCTGCAAAAACAGGCGTTCCTGAGGATCCATATGTACCGCATCGCGGGGCGATATATTGAAAAACCGCGGATCGAATTCATCCACACCTTCGATGAAACCACCCCATTTGCTAAAGTGTGCACCTTCCTGGGTTCTGTCCTGAGTGTAAAAGGCTTGCCAGTCCCATCGAGACTCCGGTACTTCGACTATGCAATCTTTGCCATCTTTCAGGTTTTGCCAGAAAGAGTCCAAATCCGGCGATTCAGGATAACGACCACTGATACCTACAATGGCGATGGGCTCATCTGAAGAAGCTGATGCTTTCAAAACTGATGACGATTTAACGCCCCCTGCTAAAGAGGCGAGCTTGCCTACTGGTTTCTGCAGACTCTTGCTACTTATCTTGTTTTCCGCTGGTTGTGTTTTTGCGACTGGTTTGATGCCAGGTTTGACAACTGACGCTGAGGGCCTATCCGACACTAACTCGCGGATTGTTGCCGCGTGCTTTTCTATAAAGTAATCCGCCAATTGCGCGATAGTTTGGAATTCAAAAAAGAGAGTTTTAGACAAGGCTCCAAACTGTTTTTCCAACTGGGTAGTGAGAGAAACAGCCAGAATAGAGTCAATCCCATACTCTTCCAGAGGCGCACTGGCCTCAATGCGATGCACTGGTATTTTTAAAATACTGGCCAACTGTTTGCAAAGAAAAGTGCGAGTGCGAGTCACCAATTCCGCAGAATCGAGTTCAGCCTTTTGTGTTTCGCTCTCAGTTCCAGCAGAACTTGCATTATTGCCCGCGGCAGATTCAGCCAATTGCAATTTTTGCTTACTATTTGTCCGCATAAACTGGTTTATTTTGCCACTATTACCAAACAGCACCATACCCCGGGCAACACCGCTGAATAACAAATGATGGAAACTTGCCAGCCCGTATTCGGTGGCCAGAGGTAGCACACCGGATTGTTGGGCAATAGTTTCTAACTGTGCAGAATCAATTTGCATCCCTCCCTGCTGCCAGAGCGGCCAATTGATACACAAAGTGTGACCAAATCGCTTACCTTTGTTTTGCAGTGACTGGCGATACCAGGCGAAGCCATCCAGATAGCCATTAGCGGTGGCATAATCTGCTTGTCCAGTGTTACCAAACCAAGCTGCTACCGATGAGAACAATGCCAGGAAATCCAGTTTGATATTGCGTGTAGCATTGTCGAGATTACGGGTACCCGTAATTTTAGCCTTCAGAACAGTGCGGAACTGAGCTTCCGTTTTACTTTGAATCAGTGTGTCGTCCAGCATACCCGCGCAATGAAAAAGACCATGCAAGCCATTGAATTGCTGCACAACATCACTAATGCAATTGCTCACTTTTTCCTGATCTTCAAGGTCCAGCTTGCGATAGCTGATTTGCCCCTCATACCTGGCCAGATTGTTAAGACGATTTATTTGCTCTTGCGAGATATCACTTCGCCCAGTGAGGATAACTCTTGCCTTGGGTAACAGTTGTACCAGGTGTTCACAGAAGCGCTGGCCTAAACCGCCAAGGCCGCCGGTGATCATATAGATACCCTGTTCCTTCAACAGCATGGGGGCATCAGCTGTTTTGGTTGCCAACGGTTGCCAGTTTATGACCTGTCTGCCGGAAGCGGTAAATCGCAGCAGGGGGGTGTCCAACTGTTTTTGTTCCAGCATCAGGATCTGTAACAGCTCGTCAATTGTTGCGTCCCTCTCCAACAGCAATAGCTGCCCGGCAAACCCCGGCTGCTCTGTATGAGCGGTACGCAGTAATCCATTGATAGCCATGACCAGCGGTATTTGTTCAACTTCAGTGCTCAACACCTGTAACAAAACTGGTGACTTCTGCGCTCTATCCAACAGCGTTTTCACCTGAATAAAACAGGCCAGCAGCAGATCTTCTGCCCCCATTTTCGCCGCATCCAACACAGTAACACCTGCATATTGTTGCTTAGCTTTGACAATAAAATCTGCAGGCCCATCACCGAGCAACAGCAAATGACTGTCCAGTTGCACCAATTGTTCAGCTGTCAATCCTGTATTTTGTGGGAAAGGAATGTCCTGCCAATGAGGCTCTAAATTTAACAGGGTAGTCTGTTCTACGACATTTGCATTTCGCAGTTCTTTGATAGCTTCCAGAGCTTGTTCTTTGGTTAGCTTACCCTGAGCAAGCGCCTGATAAATATTTTCTAATTGCTTCATCTGCGTCTTTACCCTAATTTCGCTGCTTCTTCGGCAGAGATTTGATTATTTAAAATTTTGTCCAGAATTTGCTGATAGTGGCCATCATCACTACTGTCGATTACCTGATAGACTTCCGGGTTTATACCCGCATCTGCAGGATCACTGGCAATAGCTCTGGTGCTGAAACCCGACATTCGAACGCATAAGTTGCCGTCATTGTCGTAAAGTGAAATATCCAGTTTTGGCAGAGCTTGCGAGGAGTCAGCAGCAATTTTTACCAGAGCCTGCATATCTGCTGTGCAAGGGGCGAGGACATCTAGCTGGTCCAAAGCGAAAGGTACAGAAGCTTCGTGTTCGTCAGTTTGTCCCCTTTGCGGCATCACAACAGCGGCCTGCAACGCACAATCCAGCATGCCTGGGTGTAATACATAATCTTGCAACTGCAACTTGAGGTCGTCTGGCATTGTCAGGTTGGCCAGCACCCTGCCTTCAGCCACCTTAAGCTGTGTGATAAATTGGTGACTGTAACCATAATCCAAACCAAGGGTTTGCAATCTGCTGTACAGCGCCTGGCTGTCAATCTCCAGTTTCTGCAGGCCAGAGCTTTGCTGTATAAGGTCTGTGGCAATTGCTTCCGCCTCAGAAATTTGCAGCTGTCCCTGACAATAAGGCACCTGCTCTTCACCAGCACTGTTGGCAGAATAAATGCTAAATTCAAAGCTATCGGTAGTGTCTATTTGCTGATTAACGGCGTTGAGACTGATTGTCACTTTCTGAGCCTGAGACACAACTAATGGGCGCAACCAAACCACATTTTTCAGCCGTATATTTTGAGTCAAATCCGGCAGAGAGAGTTGCAGTGCTACGCGAGCCATTTCGAGATACGCCATGCCCGGCAACACTGGCACAAATTCACCTTGAGCCACTGCTACTTTGTGGTCTTTTAGATAATGCTCATTGCCTGTGAACTGGCTACTGAACCGCTGCTGATAAAAATTGGATTCATTGGCCTGCAGCAGCGGATGTAACCATGGCAAAGCATCCTGCGTCACCAACCCATTGTTGTCGTTGCTTTGCGCAGAAGTTGAACCATGCAGCCAGTATCTCTCTTTAGCGAATGGATACAGGGGTAAACGCAGTTTTTGTGCTTTTACCTGCCAGGCAGATTGCCAATCTACCCTGCTACCTGCAGCCCAGGTCTGTGCCAGTTCTGCAGCCGAATGCTGACCTACTGCGAGAGTTTGCTTGCTCTTCGCATTGACGTTGTTGCCACCATAATAAACATCTGTCAGCACCGCATCTGGTTGTGCCTGCCAGCTTTGCAACATCTGACGCAACTGCTCAACAGACTGACATACCAGAGCCAGACGTTTTGCCATCGCTGTACGTCCGGTTTGCAAGGTAAAGGCCAAATCCGCCATTGATACATTGGCATTTGATTGCAAGTGCTCAACCAGGCTACTGGCTATTTGACGCAGCTGTTCATTGGTTTTAGCAGATAACGGAATCACCTGAGCCACTGGTCCGGCGTTTTTAGGTGTGCTAAACACTGGCGCTTTGTCGGGGACTTCTGTTAGCACCAGATGGGCATTAGTACCACTAAAGCCAAAGGAACTCACTATGGCGCGCCGCTTTTCACCTTGATTCACTTGCCAGGGTTGCAGCTTGTCGTTGATATAAAACGGACTGCCCTGAAGGCCAATGTGCTCATTAAGGTTATCGAAGTTAATGGTTGGCGGTAGTTGCTGATGCTGCAGTGCTGATGCCACCTTAATCACACTGGCTACACCCGCGGCAGTTACTGCGTGCCCCATATTGCTTTTCACTGAACCAAGTGCACAGTAATGCTGTTTATCTGTAAATTTGGCAAAACTGTCTTTTAGCGCCCGCACCTCTATTGGGTCTCCCAGCTTGGTGCCAGTGCCGTGGGCTTCCACCAGCTGAATCTGAGCTGGATCTATATCAAAGCGCTGATAAACATCCGTTTCCAGTCGGGTTTGTGCCGCTGGATTGGGTGCAGTAATACCGTTAGTTTTGCCGTCCTGGTTCACTCCCCAGCCTTCTATCACGGCATGGATATTGTCGCCATCGTGCTGGGCGTCTTCCAGACGTTTCAGCATGACCACACCTACCCCCTCCGCAGGCACAAAGCCATTGGCTCTCTGGTCAAAAGTAAAGCATCGGCCATCCACTGATAACATCCCAGCCTGGGCCGTCATTAAATGCATTTCCGGACCAGACATAATGCATACACCACCCGCCAATGCCATATCACTACTGCCAGAACAGAGGCTGTCACAGGCATTGGCTATCGCCACCAGCGAAGAGCTACAGGCAGTATCCACCGCAATGGAAGGTCCTTGCAGATTCATAAAGTAGGAGATACGCGCCGCCAATATGGAGGTGGAACCGCCGGTAAATGCCTGGGCGCTGGTTTGGTGTTCTGCCGCAAGTAGGTGATAGTCACTTGTTGAACAGCCTACAAACACACCGCATTTACTGCCTGACAAGGCTTCAGCACTGTAGGCAGCATCTTCCACAGCATGCCAGCAATTCTGTAAGAATAAACGCTGTTGCGGATCCATGTTTTCGGCTTCTGTTGGAGCAATATTGAAGAACAGCGGGTCAAACAAATCGTGTCCGCTGACGGCTCCCATCCATTTACTATTGGTTTTACCGGCTACAGGTTCGCCCGCTTGATAGTAACGTGATAACGGCCATCGCTCCTCGGGCACTTCTGAGATACAGTTGCGCCCTTTAGCAATATTCTGCCAGAACTCAGATACATTATCTGCCTGCGGAAATTGCCCTGCCATACCAACGATAGCTATTGCCTGAGGCTTAACCGCAGCTGATTCAGTGGGCTCCGACAGTAAGCCAGCCCTGCCAGTTCCCTGTTTACGCCAGGAAATCAGGGATGGCATTTTTTCCAGTGCCGGCGGTGCGTTAACCAAACTGCTTTGCGACGTATTTAGATTGGTAACATTGGTTTCGGCCAGTGTGCTACCGTTGGGGGCACTCTGAGTATCCTGAGTCTGCTTTACTGGTCCTGCAACGGCTACCGCAGTTGCAGTTTGCGTAACCTGCGCGGTAGCTGGTAGCTTTAATTCCGCTACGTGCTGGCTAAATTCTTCCAGTGTTGGATAGCTATACACCTGCACAGCTTCGATATTGAGTCCGAAATGCTCATTAATCTTGCGTACCCAGGTAACGCCGTAAATTGAATCCAGACCAAGGTCCACAAATTGCGCCTGAGGGTCCACTTCTGATTCCGGCATATGTAATTCTTGTGCCAACATTCCCCGTAAAATAGCTGTGACCTGATGCAAATCCGAGACAGTTGTTTCAGAAGCTGTCGGGGCCAGCGTATTTGTTGCTGACGCTGGGGTGTTTATTGGGGCTTGTACAGCCACATTCTCAACTTGTGGCACGGACTGAATTGCAGGTTGTTGCTGTGACAGCTGTTGATAGATATGGTCGGTAAATTCCTTCAGAGTTGGATAACTGTAAATAATTACAGCCTCCATATTCAATTCATATTTATCGTTGATTTTACGTACCCAGGTAACGCCATAGATGGAGTCCAGTCCCAGGTCGACAAATTGTGCATTGTCATCTACCTCTGCAACTGGCATATGCAACTCTTCCGCCAGCATTTCTCGCAAAGACTGCAGTATCTGTTCGGGTGCCTCGGTAGTGGCAGAAGCAGTTGCAGCGCTTGCAGACACATTTGTCTGAAGTGGTGCCGAGGTCTGATAAGATGCCGTCCTGCCTTCAACCTCAGATGCAGGTCTAGCATCAGTTTGAGGAGTGGACTGTTTAACTTCAGTTGCCCCAGTTGCCTCATGAGCACTAACCAAGGGCTGATCAGCGACTTGTGGATTTGTTCGCTGATTTAGCACTTCATTCAGGTATTCACTGAAGCTATGCAGGTTTGGATAACTGTATACAATGACCGCTTCAAGATTGAGTCCAAACTGTTCATTTATCTTGCGCACCCAAGTCACGCCGTAGATAGAGTCCAGACCCAGATCGACGAACTGTTCGTGCTCATCCAGCTCCTCCATATCCATTTGCAGCTCAGCAGATAGCGAGGTCTTCAGCGCCAGTAAAATACTGTCTGAAGAAGGCACCGCAGCGACTGACTGCGGCTCCTGTGCCTGAACCGCAGGCAATGCTTGTTGCTCTGCATGAAAAGTTCTGGCTCCACTGTTATCATCACCAATGGCATTGAAGCTGCGCTCTATTTGCAGCAGCGTTTCTTCCTGGCCCACAAAGGTCTCTTCGTGCATCGCCAGTTCGCGATCATATATCTCATCCAACTGCGCCAGAGACTGTTCACTCCAGTGCCGTTTTAAGGCAAGCAATATATTAATGCTATAGCGACTTAACTTGTTAGCCAGAGCAAGCGCCGATTCCAATACCTGTTGTTTGGCCAATATCGGCATGGCAACGTTGCGGTCCTGTAGCATCCGACCGTCCAGTTCGTTAGAGAACATCAGACTTTCAAAAGCCAGGTCCTGCCCCAACTTACGCGGCAGAATAAAGGTAGCACCTGCACCTGGAGTAAAGCCCAGATTCATATAGGGGCTGATATAACGAGCTGACTGACTAAAGAAATTAAAGTCAGCGAACATACCCAGCGCCCAACCTGCGCCTATAGCGTGGCCCTGCATGGCTGCTATTACCGGTAGCTTACAGGCTAATGCCAAGTGGTAAATCTTAACGTCAGTAAACTGTGCTTGTCCTTTCTGAATAGCCACAAGGTCATCTTTAGTGCCGCCGCTGGAGAAGTAGTTGTCGTAACCAGTCAACACTACGGCCTTGTAATTTTCGGCTGCTTCGATGTGAGCGAAAACTTCCTGCAATCCATCCAGAGTTTGCTGACTATGCATGTTCTTCGCTTCGCGATCTTCCATGGTCACCAACAATACGCCATTGTCATACCGCCAGGCCTTGATCACCTCAGACTGCAGCACCACCGCTTGCTTCTCTTGCGGCTCCAATGAAACCGCAGTCTCTGACAAACTCGTGGTATTTTTCTGCAAACTCAAAGGTAGCAACTCGCCGCGATACTGTTTCCAGAAGGTGGTTGGTTGCTTAACAATGCCGGCAGCAAACACCACCGCACCCGGCAACAATTGCGAGGATTCAGCAGATTGCACAAATCCGCGGGCAGTAAGCGCAGCACCTGTATAGCTATCACCGGACAGTAAAGCTTCACGAGCAAGACTTTCTCCCAGACGCGATTTCAGCAGAGCATCGGCACTATTAAGAGAGAACTGCTCCTGCCAGCTACCCGTTACACTATACTCAGCGTCAGTGCTATAAAGCTGAACATCACAGCACAACGCGCACAGCCAACCTGCTCCGCTGGTATTATTACTCAATACTGCAATAACTGGCACAGGCGAGCTATTTATAGAGCTCTGCCATACTGGTAGGTACTCGGTAGAGACACTATCAGAGGAGTCCGGGATGAAGTTCTCGTGTTCACTGTGCAGCAGCACAGAATTACATTCAGAGGGCAGGTTTTGCAGCAATTTTTGCAGTGAAATCACCAACGCTTTTAAACCATAGCGGGCCTTTTGTTTAACAAAATCCACCTGCAAAATGCCATTTTTAGGTTGTGACAAGCGCAAATAGCGAGCCGGAGACTTTGGTAAGTCAAAAGCTTTAACAGCGATGGGTTCACTTTGTTTCAAAGCTGGCAAAACGTTAAGCACGGCAATTTGCTGGCGTGCCAAATGCTGCTTTAACAGTCGCAGTGCCTTTGCAGGTCGCTCTGCCAAATCGGTACTCAACGCATTGGCGGTTTCCCGCACATCAGCTGGTCCAACAATTCGTGCCTTCAGCCCCTTTTGCCGCCACTCGCTACCAGTAATACCTTCGGAGCCAAATATTAGCTGTTGGGTGAGTCGCGCATCAAAACGGGTTTGTAGCAGGTTGGTCAATTCGGTGTTGAGACCCGTGAGCCGCAACCCATATATTGCCGCTTCATTTAGCACCATAAAATCGCACAATGCCGCCAGAATGAAGCCAGCTCCAGTGGCGCCACCCTGACACACAGCCACCACTGGAAATGGCATCTGCTTCAGAGAAGTAAACAATTCATACTGCAATGCAAGATTGAAGGACTCCGTGGCACCGCTTAAGAAGTGCTGCTCGGAGGCATGAATCTGTAAGACTTTTACATCATCATGAGCAGCCACCTGTTGCAGTGCCTGAGAAAGCGCAGAGCAAAGTTCTTCAGAGAGGTCACTTTGTCCATTTTCTATGTGTAGCTTGTATATTCCGGAATCTTCGGCAACTAAACGCAGAAGTTTTTGCCTGAACGCGATTCTAGAACCAGCGTTGCTGCCATTGACTTCCGCCAGTCTCACCAAAGGCTTAGACAGAGTTTGGGCAGACTGACTTTTCCGGTCAACCGCGGCAAATTCAGAAAGCACCACATCGTTTGGTTTATTCACCGGATAAGGTTCAGAGTCCTGCTGCTCTATGGCATCCTGAGCAGTATTATCCGATGCGTTGGTTATCTTGATATTGAGTGGAATTTCTCTACTTAGAGCAACGGATTTGCTACTGGTCACATTATGGTCTGGTGTGTTAGTTCTGGCCTGAACACCTGAAGTTTTGGATACCTCTGGCACCACAGCAGCCTGAACATTGCCCACGGATGTGGGTGCGCTATTGCCAGTAGTAGCTAAGTTGACAACATTCGCCCCTTGAAGTAGCAGGCAGAGATGTCCGTTGGTGTCGCGCACTTCTATATCCACTGCCTCAGATCCCATCACAGTGGTAGTATTCAAACCCGCTGCAGGTTTTACTAACAGGTAGCATTCACCATCCAGTGATCGTAGCCAGAGTACTTTGGCTATCTGACTGATGTAGGCCAGTACAGCTGCATTACCGCTGCGACTCAGCCACTGTTGGATAGCGAATTCTACTAAGCCAGGCACTATCTGATAATCTTCGCTTTGCGCATTCACCTGCCCTGCAGGTAATTGCAATAACATTAAATTGTTGCGCTGATAGCTGAAATAAGCCTGTTTAGTGGTGTGTTGAACTGCCTGCATTTGCTGTGGATCCACAGCCAGATATCTAAACCAGTCGGCTAAATTCATCTGCTGCAGAGTATCGTTGATGTAGGAGGCCTGTCCTTGACAATAAACAACATCGTCAACTGCACCGTATAGCTCAAAGCGCACCTGTCGATCTGTATCAGGGAAAAGTGCCAGCCCTACTCGCACTGACTCAGTAATTCTACAGGCTTGACCCGCACTGAAATGGGTAATTTGCAGCGCAGTTTTAGTTTCATCTTCGTTCGCTGCCAGCGACATGGCGCAGGCAGCCATTTCCAACATGGCACTCACTGGCAACAGTCCCTGAGTCAGAAAACTCAAATCAGAATGTAGTTGCGAGTGATAACTTTGCTGCATCAGGTTTGAGGTGTTCTCTTGCAACAGTGGATGCAGTTGTGAGCTTGCAACGTTGCCAGTCTGACTAAAGGTTTTACCAGCATGCCCGTGAGTTTTTATATGGGTGCCATCCCACCAGTAGCGCTCTTTCGCAAATGGATAGGCAGGCAGACTCACTTTCCCCGGACGAGGCCCTTCTCCGTAAAGCTGGTTCCAGTCCACCGACAAACCTTTGGTCCAGACATTCAGCAACTTGCCGTATTTTTTGCGCTGAAACCATTTATCTATGGCTTCCTGAATTTCTTCATCCTGATTGAAACCATTAATCCCCTCGCGGTATTTCTTCACCTGTCCCTGATAACAATCCGCTATGGCCTTTTCACCATTAACAAACGCCGAAAGCCGGGACAGTAATTCTTCGTTTGAAACCACTAGGAATGCCAGTCGTTCTTCCATAGCTTCACGCCCGTTTTGAAGGGTATAAGCCACAGAGGCAATGTCTGGCGCTTCCTGCTGTTGCTGCATAAAGTTCAGTAATGCCGACGCTCTTTGTCGAAGTTGCTCTGCCGTGCGGGCTGACAGTGGCACCAGGTACTGCGCGGCCTGATAGGATTCCTGTTTTTCTTTTGGTTGGTATTCTGAAATTAGAATATGAGCGTTAGCCCCTCCTGCTCCAAATGAGGAGATGCCGGCAATTCTGGGCACTTTTTCGCCGTCAATTTCTGGCTGTTGCCAATCCTTCAGAGTCTGATTCACTTCAAACGGAGTGCTGTCGAAGTCGATATGGGGATTCAGCGTGCTGGAGTGCAGCGACGGCGCAACCTTTTTATGACGCAACTGCATCAGTACTTTAGTAATGCCCGCAATACCTGCTGCTGGCTCACAGTGACCAATGTTGGATTTTGCTGAGCCCACCAGACAATACCCCGTATCTTTATCATGTCCGGAAGGTTTGCTGCCTTTTTTAAAGGCTTTAGTGAGCGCTGCTATTTCAATGGGATCCCCAAGGCTGGTTCCGGTGCCATGGGCTTCTATATAGCTTACATGACGTGGATTGAGATTCGCCTGCTGTAACGCTTGCTGAATAACATCCGCCTGAGCTGCCGGATTAGGTACTGTGTAACCATTTACCTTGCCGCCATGATTAATGGCACTCCCCCTGATAACACCATAGATGTGGTCACCATCTCGTTCGGCATCAGTTAAGCGTTTGAGCAAGACTGCCCCCACCCCTTCGCCGGGGATATAACCGTCGCCATCAATACCAAAGCTATGGCAGTGTCCTTTGACCGAAATATACTGACCGGAGCTCAGGATAAGATATTTATTGGGGTGCAGATTGAGATTAACGCCACCGGCTATCGCCATGTCTGTGCGCCCTGACTTGAGATCCTGCCAAGCCATATGCACGGAGGTCAGTGACGAGGAGCACATCGTATCTATGGTCAGACTAGGGCCGTGCAGATTCATCACATAAGACACCCGATTGGCAATATCTGCCAGACTGCTGGCAAACCCCATGCGCTTACCCTGCATACTGGATTCGGCACCAAATAGCTGATACTCGCCGTACATGACACCAACATAAACACCCACCTGACCAGGCAGCATGTTTTCTCTTTGGATCTGTAAGTCGTCACGCGTAAATCCAGCGTCCTCAAGGGCCATCCAGGCGTGCTGCAGGAACATGCGTTCCTGCGGATCCAGAATCATGGCTTCCCGCGGTGAAATATTGAAAAACTTAGGGTCGAACTCATCAACACCCTGGATAAAACCACCTACTTTACTGAAGTGCGCACCGCTAGTGGTTTTGTCCTGTGAGAAATAGTCGCGCCAGTCCCAACGCTCCAGCGGTATTTCAGTGATACAGTCTTTGCCCTGCGCGAGATTATCCCAGTACTGTTGTACATCTCCAGATTCGGGATAGCGACCACTCAACCCTACAATCGCAATGTCATCCTGAATGGCTGTCTTTATTCCAGGCATTGCCTGAGGTGCTGCACGGCTTGCTGCGTTCAAACCAGCAGCAGCTGAGAAACGGGAGCTGATGGATTTGGGTTTAACCTCTTCATCCGCTTTGTTTGCCTCGGCATTCACAGAAACGGCTTTTGGTCCATCAACATCAGCGGTCTTACTGTTTTTGGTGCCTAAAATGTCGCTTAAAGTGTCCAGATGGTTTTCTACAAAGTAGTCTGCCAGGTCACTAACATTTTGATATTCAAAAAACAGGGTTTTAGACAATGCGCCAAAGACGGTTTCCAGATGATTGGTCAGGTTGATAGCAAGAATGGAATCTATACCGTAGTTTTCCAGTGCCGCATTGGCATCGATCTGGCTTGCTGGCAGTTTGAAGATAGTTGCCAATTGTTGCTGCAGATATTCCACAGTCTGTTGCTTCAAGTCATTACCAGACGTGCTGTTTGCAGCCGCCACAGGTACACTTTGTAGCGATGAAACCTGAGCCTGCGTATCGACTTTTGGAGCCGCTGCTGCAGTGGATTTTGCTGCAATTTTCGGTGAAGACTTGTCATCGCTCTGCTCTACATAGCGGCGGATTTTGTCCAGCTCACCAGCGATAAAGAGTATCTGCCCTTGAGGCCGATTTAGCGCGACATTAAAGGCGTTTAAGCCAGTGTCGCTGCTCATAGCCTGCATGCCGGTTTCATCAGTAATATTCGCCAGGGTGCCAACATCAAGGTGCATACCACCCTGTTCCCAATATGGCCAGCAAATAGCAACCGTGTGACCGTGACGCTCACCCTTTTGAACTAATTGATTACGCCAGCTGGCAAAATCATTCATAAAGCCATTGGCTGCCGCGTAATCTGACTGTCCCATGCTTCCCAGTGAAGACTCTGAAGAGAACAATGCCATGAAATCAAGCTGCATGGTGCGGCAGGCCAGGTCCAGATTCTCTGTACCAGTCACTTTAGGAGCAAACACGGCGCGTAATTCCGCTTCGGATTTTTTAATCAGAAAATTATCCGCTACCATCCCTGCACAGTGCAGTACGCCACAAATGGCACTAAATTCCGCTGGTTGCTGGGCCAGTACTTTTTGTACCTGATCTCTGTCGGTTAAATCCAACTGAATATAAGACGCCCGTTCTCCCAGTGCCTCCAGTTGCGTTCTAATTCTGGCATTAGCGGCATTGCGCCCGGTAAGTAATATTTTCGCCTGACTGGTTTGCTGCAGTATATGGTGGGCAAACAGCTGAGCCAGAGCGCCTGTTCCACCAGTAATCAAATAACAACCATTGTCTTTGAAGGGCAGCGTTGGCAACTCTTTCGGTAAGGAAGTCGATTGCCAACTCTGGACCTGTAATCCCTCGCTACCAAGACGCCAGGCGGCACTGATACCTGATTCTGCCAACTGTTTAAGACTGGATTTAAGATGATTGCTTACCTGGTCCCGCTCTATGATCAGCAGTTGCCCTTTGATACGAGGGTTTTCCAGGGAGACGGATTTCATCAAACCAATTAACCCGGCACAATCCAATTCGCCTTCAGTAATCGGCAACACTACCTGCATAAGTACTTTCTGTTGTTTACGGCTATGCAATAGATTTTTTAGCTGCTGCATCAATCCTTCGGCGGCTGCCTGGTAGCGCACTGCATTGCTGTTATTCTCTGGCAAACTCAGTCGGTGCGTTACCGTATCTGCGGGTTCGGGAAATTGCTCGGCACTAGTGTCAAATAACAGTAAATGCCGCTGTGACGCCGTTTCTGAAGGAGAGGTTTGCAGCTCTGATATCGGCTGCCAAGTTGAGATGGCACTGTATAAACCGATATTACGTTGCGCCATTTTACGCACGCTGAAACCCTGAATTTGGATGCAAACGACGCCTTCGGAGTCCATGATGTCGACATCCATCTTCACCATTTTGTCCTGGGCACTGCTGCCCTCAGAAAACTGCACCCGAACCAGTGATTCGGGACGTACGGGTCGGAAGATACTGATTTTCTGCATTGCAAAAGGCAACGTGCCTTCGGTTGGTAGATTGCCCGGACCGGCTATAAGCAATGTCCCCGCTTGCAACGCGGCGTCCATAATACTCGGATGTAATTGAAACTCGTGGGCGTTGGTTGCTATATGCTCTGGTAAGGCTATATGACCTAACACCTGCTGTTCGCTTTGTTGTAAACCAGTTAATGCTTTGAATGCCGGGCCAAACTGGGTACCTAGTTTGTCATAGGCGTTGTACAAAGCAGCAACATCCAGAGTGGCAGACCCGGTTTCCCTGGCCATATCACCGGGCTGAAAAATCTGCAATGCCGGACGCTCACCTATGCTCACCGAGCCCTGACAATGAGACACAAGCTCACCTTCAACTTCTGTACTAACAGTGAAATCCAATCCTTCGCGCGCGTTGATTTCCAGCACTATGCTGACGTCGAGTTCCTGCTCCACTGCCACAGGTGCGATCCACACAATGTCATGCAGTTCCAGCACATCGTTGGAGTCCAACCCAGGCAGCGCATCGTGGACAGCGGCGCGTACCATTTCCAGATAGGCTACAGCAGGCAACGTGCGTTGACCGGCAATGATGTGTTCACAGAGGAAAAACTCCTGGCCAGTGAAGCGCGACACATAACGCTGCTGACTCAGGTTGGAAATATTTTTGTGCACCAGCGGATGTATATCTGCCACTCTGGCTGACGTTGTAGCCAAATTTGAAACTTCATCAATCCAGATTGCCTGTTTGGCAAATGGATAGGTGGGCAGACTCACCCGACACACGCTTCTATCCTGATGCAGGATGCTCCAGTTCAACTCAATACCCTGGACCCATAGTTCCGCAAGGCGGGCTACTTTACGTTTGTGTAACCAGTCCTGAATAAGGTTCTGATAATCCTCATCTTGCGCCATCTGTTTATTTTGAATCGCATTGACCAGGGTGTGCCCTGCGTACCATTGCGGCTCTGTTGATTCGGACTGTTCACCCGTCAGGTAAGCAGAAATGACATCTCGAAGCTGAGTTTTGTCCTGAGCCACAAACGCTACTCTGTGCTCCATCGCCAGACGACCGACTTGCAGGGTATAGGCGATATCAGCAATATCCAAAAGCTGCGCTTCCGGGTTATTTAAAAACTCCAGCAGTGACTGACAGTATTCTCTCAATACGTCATCTTTTTGTGCTGACAACACCAGCAATTGCGCTTCACTGTTCTCCTCAGTAGCTCTTGGCGCCCGATACTCTTCCAGGATGGCATGACCATTGGTACCGCCAATACCAAAGGAGCTTATGGCAGCGCGTTGCAATGGCGCATCTGCCTGCCATGCTTTGTTTTGGTCCTGCACGTAAAAAGGCGAGTTATCAAAATCAATCTCAGGATTAGGCTGATTGTAATTGATCAGTGCTGGATGTGTTTTGTGATATAGACTAAGGGCCAGTTTAATGAGGCCTGCAATCCCGGCCGCTGAATCCAGGTGACCGATATTGGGTTTAACAGAACCCAGGCCACAGAACTGCTGTTTATCAGTCACACTGCCAAACGCCTCGGTAAGGGCCATCACCTCGATAGGATCCCCTAGTGAAGTGCCAGTGCCATGGGCTTCAATATAACTGATGCTGTCGGCAGAAACTCCCGATTTGTCTAATGTATGACGTATAAGCGAGGCTTGACCGTTGACACTTGGAGCATAAAAACCCGCCTTGTCATTGCCATCGTTGTTCAGGCCCACACCGCGAATGATGCCGTAAATGTTATCCCCTGCTGCAATTGCTTCAGAGGCCTTACGCACCAATACCACGCCTACCCCTTCACCTTCCACCATGCCATCAGCACCGGCATCGAAAGTTTTAATATGGCCATCGCCGGACAGGTTCATTCCTGGCTGATGTAAATAGCCGAGACTTTTCACCGGAGACAACGAAGCTGCACCAACAAGAGCAAATTTGGCGTCACCAGAAAAGATACTCTGACTAGCAGCATACAAACCGGAAATCGATGACGAACAGTTGCTGTGAACAAACACAGCCGGGCCAGTCAGTCCCAGTTGGTAAGACACCATTGTGGGAATAGTGCCACCCTGGGCCATTAGCCAGGTAACAAACTCTTCGGAGTTCGCCAGCACATGCCCCTGAGTTTGCAGTTGCTGTTGCAATGTTTGATAAAAATTATTGCCCGCCGTCATGAACACACTGGTGTCTTTAATATCGGCTGGCAGATAACCCGCATCTTCCACTGCCCGCCAGGCATGCATCAGCAATTGTCGATATTGGGGATCCATTAATGCAGCATTGCCGGAAGATATTTTGAAAAATTCGGGATCAAAGTACTCTTTGCCCTCCATCCACCAGGACATAGGAACAAAACCTGGAGCACCAAGCAGGGCTTCCGGTACGCCCGCCATGCGCGCTTCTTCTTTGCTCAGATGTTTGAGGCATTCCTCACCATCGAGCAGTTTTTGCCAGAATTGCCAGCGATTTTCTGCCGATGAAAAATGGCAGGATATCCCAACGATAGCGAGGCTATCTTCATAATAATCGGCATGATTTTTAATTAGACTATTTTTAGATGATGGTGACGCGGATGCTGCAGAGGTATCAGATTTACCTGACTGAGCAGAATCCGAAGCATTGCTGCTACTTTCCTGTATCAGATTGCTGAGATAATCACTCAAGGTGTCGATATTGCTGTGTTTGAACAGTAAAGAAGGCGTTATGGGGGCGTTAAACTCAGCCTTTAATCTAGTACTCAGCTCTATGATAGATATAGAGTTCCCCCCCACTTCAAATACATTGTCCTGAGAGTTTATACTGCCTGCGGGCTTGTCCAGTACCTCACACCAAATTTTCGCCAGCTTATGCTGCAGATTGGCTTTACTGGCAACCAGACTATGAGGATCTGCATATTGCGCAGAAGCCACCTGTACAGGCTCGGATTTAACGCTTTCCGAGACCATGCTTTGCGTCTGTTCCTGGGTTTTCTGAGTTGCGTTTGATTGATGAGATACTTGCATTGCCATCAGCGCTTTGCGATCGGCTTTACCGTTGGGAGTCAAAGGCATATTTTCCAGTCGTTGTAAGAATGTCGGGATCATGAAGGCAGGTAGAGCATCACTTAAATGCGCTTTTAGCTGGGTGTTACTGATGCTATCCACTCTATCTGAGATATAAAAACCCGTCAGGTTTTGGTTGTTTCCGCTACCTTGTAGCACCACCGCGGCGTCATGAACGTCTGCATGGGCCAACATTTGTGCTTCGATTTCTCCCACTTCAATGCGGAAGCCGCGCAATTTCACCTGAGTGTCAATGCGGCCCAGATATTCTATGTTGCCATCATCTAACCAGCGCGCCAGGTCGCCACTTTTGTACATACGACTTTCGTATGAAGAGTTAGCGACTTTGAACGGGTTAGCAATGAACTTTTCTGCTGTCAGGTCTTCTCGATTCAGATAGCCTCTTGCCAACCCAACACCAGCGATGTGAAGTTCGCCCGGTACGCCCACGGGTACAGGTTGCAGCAGTTCATCCAACAAATAAATTTGCGTATTATCAATTGGTTTTCCAATAGGTACAGTGCTTCCTGAAACCTCTCTACAATCATAGAAAGTCACGTCTATGGCCGCCTCTGTAGGACCATAAAGATTATGTAGCTGGCCACCAGGAAACACATTCGCGTATTCCTCTGTAGCCCTTTTATTTAGCGCTTCACCACTGCTGAAGGTGTAACGCACGCCCGGACACTTAGCAGGTGCGTGATCCAAAAAGATATTTAACATGGAAGGCACAAAATGCAGGACAGTGACGCCGCTTCGATTGATAAAGTTACATAAATACGCCACATCGGAATGCCCACCAGGACGGGCAAAGACTGTGCGTGCCCCAACCATTATGGGCCAGACAAATTCCCAAACAGAGACGTCAAAACTATATGGCGTCTTTTGCAATACCACATCATCGTTACCCAATGGATAAGCTCTTTGCATCCAATGGACTCGGTTCATCAAGGCACGATGCTCCAGCATGACACCTTTAGGTTTGCCGGTGGAACCAGACGTATAAATAACGTAGGCCAGGTCGGTGGCACCACTCAATTGTTGTAATGGCTGATCAGATGATTGCACTTGTTTCTGGACACCTAGCCAGTCAGTGTCCAGGTTCAATACCTTGCATTGTTCCGGCAATAGTGTGACAAGGCGCTCCTGATGCCAGGATTGACTCAATATCAGCTGACAGCCACTGTCAGACACCATATGCTGCAGACGCACTTCAGGGTAATCGGGATCAAGTGGCACATAAGCACCTCCAGCGCGAAGTATACCTAAAATGGACACCATCATGTCTACTGAGCGACTTAGATACAGCCCGACCAGGGAGTCTTTGCCGACACCCTGCTGTTGCAAGTAACGAGCTAATATTTCAGTACGTTGCGCCAGCTCAGCATAGTTCAATTGCTCATGCTCATCCTGCACGGCAATCTGCACAGGGTTAGCATTCGCCTGTTGCAAAAATAGCTCATGCACACAGGTGTCGCGAGGAAAGTCAGCATCGGTGTTATTGAAGCCTTCCGTTACCAACTCCAACTCTTCGTCTGGCAAATATTGATACTGGTTCACGGACTTATTAGGTTGTGCCACTATCAGTTCACAGAGTTTTTGCAACTGTGCAGCCATGCGGGTTATGGTGCTGGCTTTATACAAGCCACTACAGTATTCCAGTCGACATTTCAGCCCCTCTGAGGTTTTGCTGAATTCGAAGGTCAAATCAAACTTACTTACCTCTGATGCCAATGGAAAAGGGGTCAATTTGCTAGAGAAACTGCCAGCTTTATCAGACCGCTCTGTTGGCGTATTTTGCAGTACCATCATCACCTGAAACAGGGGATTGAGGGCCATATTCCGTTCCGGGTGCAAGGCATCCACGACTTTTTCAAATGGGGCATCCTGATGCTCCCATGCCTCCAGACAGGTTTGCTTTACCTGCTGCAGTATGCTGTTGAAATCGGCTTGTGGCTGTACTTCATCCCGCAACGCCAATGTATTCACAAACATACCGATCAGTTCTTCTGTTTCAGCATGCTGGCGATTGGCAATGGGACTGCCAACACAAATATCTGTTTGACCACTGTGGCGAAACAGCAATACTTTCACAATAGCCATTAACACCATGTAAAGTGTAGTGCCTGACTCCTCTGCCAGTCCCTGCAACTGTTGATGCAGTTCAACAGGAAAAGCAAGGTCCACCTGACCTCCACGAAAATCACGTACACTACCACGAGGAAAATCTGTGGCCATATCCAGACTTTGCGTCACGCCTTTAAGCTTGTCTTTCCAATAGTCCAGTTGCCGTTCCAGTGTTCCGTTCTCTTCCATCTGGCGGCGTTGCCATTGACTAAAATCAACATATTGGATAGCTAGATCCGCCAATTTGTTACCAGACATATATTGTGATAGTTCGTCTACCAACACTGCCAAAGACCAGCCATCACTGATGATGTGATGCAAGGTGAACAAAATCAGATACTGTTCTGTTTCCAGTTTTATTACCCGGCCCCGCAATAAGGGCCCTTGAGTTAAATCAAATGCACGACTAACTTCGTCATGGCACAGGCGCTGCAGTAATGTTTGCTGCCCGGCTTCACCAGTAATGTCGCTGTAAGCAAGGCGGATGGTCATTTCAGGAAGTATTCTCTGGCGCGCCCGACCTTTGTCAGTGACAAAAACAGTGCGCATGGCATCATGTCGGGCTATCACCTGATTCAAAGCCTGTTCTAATGCCTGAATATCCAGTTTCCCGGCATATTTCAGAGCCAATGGAATGTGATAAGAAGTGTCATTTTCTTCTATCTGACGCAGGGCCCAGAGCCTCTCCTGAGCATAGCTAAGTGGAAAATCCTGTTGGGGTTTGCGGGACAATACTTTTATGCTTTCGATATTCTGGCTGTCAGCTACTGTCAAGTAAGAAGCCAGTTGTCTGACAGAGGCATGACTAAACATCAGCCGTATTGGGAGTTTGACTGCGTAACGCCTGGCGATTCTGGAAAAAATCTGGGTCGCGCTAAGAGAATTGCCTCCCAAGTCGAAAAAGCTGTCGTTTACGCCAATTTTATTAGCGGCAATCCTGAGCACCTGAGACCAGATATTTACCAAGTCTACTTCTAATTGAGTGCCAGGTGCGACATATGCCAGATTGGACGTTAAGGCAACCAGAGTTTCCGTCAGACACTTGCGGTCAATTTTCCCGTTGGGTGTCAAGGGAACTTCGTCTATGAATTGCCAGGCAGATGGCACCATATAGTCAGGCACAAATTGAGATAAATTCTCCCTTAGCTGCTCTGGTACAAGTTCTGAATCCCCTTGCGCAACCACAAAAGCCACCAGACGTTTGGCTGTGCCTTCTCCTTGCACCACCACCACCGCATCTTTCACACCGGAAATATCTGTTAGTCTGGTTTCTATCTCTCCGACCTCGATGCGAAAACCGCGGATCTTTACCTGGGTATCTATACGACCCAGGTACTTCAAGGTACCATCACTATTCCACACCGCTAAATCACCAGTGCGATACATGCGCTGCTCTGGATTGAATGGGTCTTTGAGGAATTTTTCAGCAGTGGCTTCAGCGCGATGCAGATATCCGCGCGCAACACCAGCACCGGATAAATACAGTTCGCCAGGCATGCCTACAGGTAAAGGCTCTCTGTTGCTGCCCAGCACGTAAGCCTGAGTATTGGTCAATGGACGACCTATGCATTCCGCCGCCTGTTTTTCTCGCAGCATAAAAGTGGAGTACGTGGTGTCCTCAGAAGGACCATACAGATCATAAACCTTATTCACCTTACAGTTGTCATACAGACGATCCACTAATGCAGCCGATAACGGTTCCCCCGCCAAATTAATGGTCATCACAGAATCGGGGATGGCCTGTTGTGCCAGCAATTCTTCTGCTGCTGAAGGTACAGTATTGATAAGCGTGACTTTGTTCCTATTTGCGGACGTGGCAAGCTCAAGCGCATTGCTCATCATGATCACTTCACCGCCGCGACTCAAAGGCAGGAACATTTCATATATAGATAAATCAAAGCAAACAGAAGTAGCCGCCATCACACCAGCGATTTCCTGCTCTGAATACTGATTTTCTGCCCAAAACAGCATAGCAGTCGCATTGCGATGTTCTATGGCAACCCCTTTGGGTTTGCCGGTTGAGCCGGAGGTGTAGATGATGTAGGCCAAATGATCCGGCTGAGCCAGCTCTTTAAGCTTTCTGCCCTGTGCCTGCGAACAAATTTCCTGCCAATCTTTGTCCAGACAAAGCACCTGCGTGTTTTCAGCGCTTATGTTTTGACAAAGTGACAACTGAGACTCTTGAGTGAGCAACAGTTTAATCTGGCTGTCATCATGGATATGCTGCAAACGGCCTACAGGATAGTCAGGATCCAATGGAACGTATGCACCACCAGCTCTTAGAATTGCCAGAATTGCCACCAACAACTGCTCGTTTCTGGGCAGGCAAAAGCCTACCAGTGTATTCGCTGAAACGCCTTGCATTTGCAGGTACGTGGCAAGGATGCTGCTGGCATCGAGCAACTCGGAAAAAGTTAACTGTTTGTCTTCGTAACTCACTGCGATGCTGTTGGGAGAGCGCTGAGCCTGTGCAACAAACAATTCGTGAATACAGTCTTGTGTGGGATATTCCACCGACACCTGATTGAAATCTAACAGCACTTGCTGAATTTCAGTTTCTGAAAAGATGCTCAGCTCACTTATCACGGCTTTTGGTTTCGCCAACAATTGATCCACCAGATGGATAAATCTGGCAGACAGCTTTTCGCACCATGCCGAATGATAAAGCTGGTCATCCAGATGCAGACAGCAATCTACTACACCTCCCCGCTCTACTAGTTCTAAAAGCAGTTCGAATTGCTGAGCGCTGTTCTGCAGAAATCCAAAATTAGCAGCCAGTGGATTTTCACCATTTTCAGAAAAACCTCCAAAACTAAAACCAAACTGACTCAGCGCAGCGCTATTTATCAACGTTTGGGGTTCTTTGCTGCTGGGATTATTGGCGTCAGCAAACACACTGTTCAACTCGGCTAGTGAAAAATTGCTGTGTTGTGTGGCTCCGGCAATCGCGTTCTGATTGCTTTTCAGTCGCTCAGGTAAGGTCTCTGTTGCCGCCACTATTGCCTGTACAGGCAGGTTCTTGCCAGCCTCTCCAGCATTATTTTTCACCAGCGCAGAAGTATCTCGCAGAGCGATACTAAGGGACGGTTGCTGAGAATATTTGTGCAACAACAACTGCCATGCAGTGAATAACCAAGTGCCAGGGGAGACCTGTAGCGATTTACACTGCTTCTTGATTTTTCGCCAACGCGCGGCATCCAATTGCCAGCCGCAAAGCCTCTCTGGCTCGCCCACAAAGGTGATCTCAACAGCTGAAGGAAAAACCGGTAACTGCACCCGTTCTGAAACCGAAGGAAGCGTATCCTGCCAAAACTTAAGATCTTTGAAAAACTCTTGTAATTCAACGTCAAGTGCATCAATTTGCTGTTGCAATTCACCCGGGATGGTCTGGTCTCCAGATTCAAACACCAGCCGGCCTTCAGTAAGTACCGGAATTATTCCCTGAATTTTCAAATTGTGTATTAGTTTAAGTACTTTGCTCATCATTCTTCTCAGATAACCAAAAGCGAAACCGGACACCTCTACAGAGCAACCAGAAGCTGGCTACTTAGTGGCATGAGTGATTTGTTTTGGCGTATTGAATTTAACTAAAGAGTCATGTGGATCAGGCAGGAGATCCTGATCGGATGCGTTCCTTCGGAAGCTGACAATAGCTTGGAGTTTCAACCTTTGTCAGTTGCCTATTGCATAGCTCTGCAGCCTGACTGCAGAGCCAGATTATTAGTTCGACTTATTCGCTGTATTCCTGAACATAGTCGATAACTGCGTCTTTGTATTTATCCAGATTCAGGATGTCCTGCAAGAGCGGGATGTTTTGCGCCATTGAGCCACCTACAGCTAAGTTGAACAACGGATATGGAAACATGCCACCTGGCCGCTCATTCATAATAAATTCCACCCGTACCTGACCATCACCTAATGGCTGAAATTGCCATATATTATGCATGTGCTGCACTCTTACGCAGCACTCGTCAGCTGGCAAATCATAATCTGTATATTTGTAATCGGCATAAATGGCCTTGGTTTCTGGATTCTGAAAAAACTCTGATTTCACCACGTATTGACGATCTTTAAAGGGTGACGGCATTGGATATTTAAAGGTGTAGTAGATATATCGCGGATAGCTCTCTTCTTTCAGGATTTTGTAGTCAAAACAACCAACTTCTTCACAGGCTTCCGGATCACGCATCACCTTCATAATAGAGCTTAAACGGCCTTCAAAGGTGCCAATCAGCTTGAATTTCTGATACACCTCACCCGGTTTCTTCAGGGTGTAAACGATATTGCCGTCGATTTCAGCATGTTTATGCCACTCACCATCGCCGGACTGCTTCCAGTAATAATGGGCAATTACGCCGACGACTATCAAGGTACCAAACAGGTAGCCAAAGCCCAGCCCGATCAATTTTAACCAGGAGCGTTTCTTTTTATGAGAATCTTGAGTTTGCTCAGTCATTTTATGTCCTCTACTCAATAGTTAACTGGGGGTGCGAAAGCTAGCGGGTTGCAGTAATCCGGCGTAGTTGCCTGAATAGGCTTTGAACAGCACTGCTACGGCCACTATGATCATGATGGCCACCGGAATAAAAGGTGTAAGTATGAAGAAGTAAAACCCAATCATGATCACTGCCGACGGCAAAAGGAAGGCCAGTCCTAAGGCAGGCTTGTAGTTGATCGCCAGACTTAGTACCGCCAGTGTTTGTACAATTTTCAGGATCCACCAGAACCATAGCGTTTCCATCAGAGCAGAGAGAAACACGGTGACAGGTTCGCCAGTGAAATACACATCAAACAGCAGATAGCCCCAGCCATCTACCACACAAATTAAAAACCATAGCACCAGAAAATAACGCGCTATTCCTTCTACCCATTTATTCATAGTTTCCTCTGTTTTTTGTTGGTTGGAGCCATTTTGTGGTGGCTCTTTTATCGATGAATATGTCGTTGATTTAGTATCTAAGTCCTGGCTATCTGTAGCGACACCAGCATCCGCAGGTTTTGGCTGCCACTTGCCATCACACCACAACCAGGTGATCAGTGCTGTGGTAAGCAGCGCGTATATGGTTTGTACCCACCAGACTTCCAGTAATCCAAAGCCCAAGTAAGGACCTACTACCCAGACGGCAGGCAAAAACACTAACCACTGCGTGACAAAAGAGACCAGCAGCACCCTGTTACCATCTCCTAACGAAATCAGTGCATAAGCGAAGATGAAAATCAGACTGGTGATACCAGTAAACACGCCTGTCATTTGTAATGGTATAACTGCCATTTCAAGTGTGCCCGGGTCGGCAAGAAACAAACTTAGAAAAGCTCTGGGGAAAAGCAGTAATGGCAAACCTAAAAAGGTCACCCACAAAATACCAATTTTACCTGTATCCCAACCCCAGCGATCGGCATCGGGAATGTCTTTGCGTCCTACCGCTTCAGAAGTCAGGGTGGCAGCGGCAACCCCTAGCGCAAGTGGAAATACAGCCATCAGCAAGGCTACACGGATAAGCACGTTCATAGCCGCCAATTCACTGGTACCAATCAAGCCCACCAATGCATAAAAAATGATATAGCCCAGGGCAAACATGGCTTCACGAATACTCTCTGGTAGACCTATTAAAAATACTCTGTTGAGCATGCCTCTGTCCGGCATTTGCTGTAAAAAGCCCTGTTTATGGCTACGCCAGTACGTCACGATGAAGTAAAGCAGCGCACCAATCCAAGAAGCGCTTGAAGTAGCGATACCCGCGCCCTGCGCTCCCAGCTCAGGTGCTCCCCAGTTACCAAAAATAAACATGTAGTTGAAAACGATGTTCATTGCATTGATGAGCAAGACAATGAACATATACACCTTGGTTTTACCCATGCCTGCCCAATGTCCCTGAAAGCATTGCGCAAAACCCAACGCTATTACCGCGGTGGACAAGGCTTGAAGATAAGGGACCCCTGCTGAGATCAGCGACTCATCAGAAGACACCAGACTGAAATATCCCGGGCTGAGCCACCAGAAGAGCACACAAAGCGGGATACCAATTGCCAGCACAATCAGAATTCCGGCATGCAGTGGCAGGCAGATATCCTGTTTATTACCTTCGCCGAGTTGCCTGGCAACTATACCCTGTACGGCCGGAGCAACACCGATAACAAACGACAACACAAATGCATAAGCGAAGCTGGCAAGACCAGCCGCTGCCAGCACGCTATTGCCCAAACTTCCCAACATAGCAAGGTCAACGAAGACCATGATAAATGACGACAACAACCCGACGGTGACGGGCACCGCAAGCTTTAGAATGCGTCGAACTCGTTTATATTCCACCATATCAGGCTGACTGCTCAACGATCTGACGGTTCACCAGTTCAATCACTCCATGAGTGTGAGGCGCTTCAGCGATACTGTAGTGATCGGCCGCAAACTCAGCCACCTGTACCTGTGACTGAAACAGCTCCTGCCAGCCGTAGTCGTTTTCTAACAGATCCAGATATTGATTATGCATCGCCTTGGCCACTTTAACCGTTACTGGCGAAGGCATTACTGCGGGTTTGTATTTAAGGTAATTCTCATCGTGCTGTAAATACACTTTGAATAAGATCAGGAACTGCTCTAGCTCTATTTCGACGCCCTGTGATTGGAACAGCGCGGTTGCCTTCTCACACTGGGTTTCTACTGACAATCCGGCGTAGTCCGTTGGGTCAATATCCACTTTGATATCATTCAGCTCAGCCATAACACGGCAAACTTCAACGATTGAGTCTGGCTCCACCTGACTTTGCAATGTCTGTCGTTGTCGGGGAGCAATGGAGTCTAAAAATACAATTTGCTCTACTCTGGCACCACTTTCCTGCAACTGTTTAGCTATCTCATATACCACTGGACCACCGTAGGACATCCCAAGCAGTCGATATGGACCTTCGGGATAAGTCTGTTGAATCACCTCTACGTAATTTTGAGCAGCATCTTCCACTGACTGAAAAGGTAAGGTTACGCCGTCAAGGCCACTGGCCTGTAAAGCATGGAAAGGAAAAAGATTTTTTGTAGCATCTGCCAGCGGCTGTAATGAAAAGACATTACCACCACCGCCAGGCACGGCAAAAAGAGGTATCCCTGGCCCTTCAGCCTGCAAAGTGATCAGCGTATCTATCGCCTGATCTTCGCCACTGCTCATGTGATTGGTCAGAGCCCTAATAGTCGGCGCTTTTAACAAAGTAGCCAGGGGTAATAAGCGCTCAAACTGTTGATTGATTTTTGCCATCAACTGAACTGCCGACAGGGAGTTTCCACCTAAATCAAAAAAGCTTTCCTGAACACTGATCTGCTCTTCAGGCAGCGCCAAAATCTGCGACCAGATGTTTACCAGTTTGGACTCCTGCTCCGTCTCTGGAGCCACATATTCTTGTTCCGACTGTATTGCCACTTCAGTTTCGCTAAGCTGTTTGCGATCTATTTTGCCATTGGGAGTCAATGGCACTTCATCAATTGCCTGCCATGCCGACGGCAACATATAATCTGGCAAGAAATCTGCGAGCTGTGCTTTAAGTCTGCGTCCATCCAGCTCATATTCATCCTCTAACACCACAAAGGCCACCAGACGTTTACTACGCCCTTCGCCCTGTACAACCACAACGGCTTCTTGTACTTCGTCTAAATTTGCCAGCCTGGCTTCGATTTCCCGCACCTCAATTCGAAAACCTCGAAGTTTGAACTGGTTATCAATACGCCCCAGATATTTCAATGTTCCGTCAGGATTCCACAACACCAGATCTCCGGTGCGATATAAGCGAGAACCGGGAAAAAAAGGATCTTCAGTGAACTTCTCTGCGCTAGGCTCTGGTCGATAGAGATACCCCCTGGCCACCCCTGCACCGGCTAAATATAGCTCTCCGGCGACTCCAATACCCACTGGTTCTCCGTGACAGTCCAATACATATGCGCGAGTATTGCTCAGCGGACGCCCGATACATTCAGGCGCGCCATAAGCTCTGGGCATAAAAGTGGAATACGTGGTGTCTTCTGATGGACCATAAAGATCGTATACCTGGTTGACCTTGCAGCCGTCATAAAGCTTATCGACAAGGCTCGAAGACAGGGGTTCTCCCGCCAGGTTAATGGTAACAACAGAATCGGGAATGGCCTGCTGTGCAAGCAACTCCTCTGCGGCTGATGGCACGGTATTAACCAGAGTCACGCGTTGGCGATTTACTGAAGTGGCCAAAGAGAGCGCGTTAGTCATCATAATGACTTCCCCACCCTTGCTCAGGGGCAGAAACATCTCAAAAATTGACAGGTCAAAGCACATCGAAGTCGCAGCCATCATGCCCTGATATTCTTCCGCTGCGTATTGTCCCGCAGCCCAGTGCAACAATGCGCCAGCATTACGGTGTTCAATGGCTACACCTTTTGGCTTACCTGTGGAGCCTGAGGTATAGATAATATATGCCAGATTCTGTGGTGTAGCGATATTCTTCAGGGGCTGGTTGCCCTCACTGCCGGAAATCTTCTGCCAGTCCTTATCCAGACACAATACGCTGCTTTCGCCACGACTGATGATGCGACATAGATCCAACAACGATTCTCTGGTTAATAACAGGTTGATGCGGCTATCATCATGAATGTGTTGCAGTCGACCTTCTGGGTAATTGGGGTCCAGTGGCACATATGCACCTCCGGCTCTAAGTATCGCCAAAATAGCCACTAGCAACTGTTCATCTCTGGGCATACAAATGCCCACTAGAGTATCGGCCCCTACACCCTGCTGCTGCAGATAGCCAGCAAGCAAACCACTGCGTTCCAGCAATTCACCATAAGTCAGATAAGCCTGTTCGTAGCGAACGGCAATACGCTCAGGAGTAGCTAAAGCCTGTTGTATAAACAGCTCGTGGATGCAGCTATCTTGCAACGCTGCACCAGGCGTCTGGTTGAAATTTTCTAGCACTAGTTGACGTTCCGCATCCGGCAAATAGTTCAGGCGGCTAATGTCAGTCTGCGGTGCAGTGGCAATTGAGCGACACAAGTGATGAAAGTTACGGCTCAGACGCTCAATGCTGCTGTGCAAATACAATCCACTGCTGTATTCCACTCTGCAGCTCAAACCGTCCTGAGTCTCACTGAATTCAAAGGTTAAATCAAACTTGCTCACACCACTTTGCATTGGATACATTGAGAATTGCGAAGACAAGTCATCTGATGGTGTATTTTGTAAGATCACCATCACCTGAAACAACGGATTTAACGCCATATTGCGTTCTGGTTGAACAATATCCACTATCTTTTCAAATGGTGCATCCTGATGCTCGTAGGCTTCCAGGCAAGTTTGTCTGACTTGCTGTAACAAGTCGGTGAAAGCGCAGTCAGGTTGCAATTCATCCCTCAGAGCCAAGGTGTTTACAAACATGCCTATCAGGGGTTCAGTTTCAGCATACTGGCGATTGGCTATGGGACTGCCAACACAAATATCTGTCTGGCCACTGTAGCGGTACAGCAAGACTTTAATTGCCGCTACTAACAGCATGTATATGGTGCAGTTGTGCATATCGGCAACTGACTGAAGTTCCGTGTGTAATGTTTTATCAAGGGAAAAGTGCAGTTCGCCACCTGCGTAGTCACGCTCTTTGCCGCGCGGAAAATCGCTGTGGATCTCAATACTTTGCGTTACACCTTCTAACTTGCCTTGCCAATAATCCAATTGTTTTGCCAGTACGCCTTTGTCTTCTAACCAATGGCGCTGCCAAACACTGTAGTCGCCATACTGAATGGCCAGTTCCGGCAGTTCCTGCCCGGCAATCGACAGCGACAGTTCATTGATAAGCACTCCTAGCGACCAGCCATCACTGATAATGTGGTGTAGGATAAATATCACTACATGTTCATCTTCAGCGATACGCACCACTCTGCCTCTGAGCAGAGGGCCGCGCGCTAAATCAAATGTTTTTGTGGCATCCTGATGACACAAACAACTAAGTTGCTGTTCGCTATCTGCAGAGACGCTGATATCGTCTCTGGCAAACTTGATATGCAGCTCAGGCAGAATTTTCTGTCTAGGCTTGCCTAACTCACTGATAAAAACTGTGCGCAAGCTTTCATGGCGGGCAATCACTTTGTTAAATGCCTGTTCCAGCGCATCAATATCCAACTCTCCCTGAACCCGAACTGCACCAGGCACGTGATAGCCAAAGCCATCGGGTTCCAATTGCTGTAAGAACCACAGGCGCTCTTGGGCGTAACTTAGAGGCAGAACATTGTCGGCACTGCGCTCTGTACGGCGGATCGCAGGCTGTTTCATGTTGGATTCCAGCAGTTGTAAAAAAGAGATTATTGCTGGTTTATTTTCAACAAGTTGTTCCCGCAATTCGGGAGTCAATCGACCTTTTGGCGCTTTTAATTTTAGTTCGCCGCTTTCCTGCCAGAGCATAATACCCTGAGCATTTAACTGGCTAATCAAGCTTGAAATAGACATAACAAGGTGTCTTTAAAAAAGTAATGTGAATTGAGGAGCTTTTTACAGTGAATGTCTGTTTTACCTTAAAGGATAATTTCAGACACCGTAGTGCGCTCTTGAGTTATTTGACTGTCTACAAAGAGATTTCTTCATATTCTTCTTCCAGATCCATTTCTGCATCTGGTTGATACAGGTCATGGGCTAACAACATATCTGCTTGAGCAACGACCGTGTCCATCGCAAACATAGATTGCAGCGGAATATTAATACCGAATTGCTCACGAATTCTGGAAGCCAACTGAGTTAGCAGCAAAGAATGTCCCCCCAGTAGGAAGAAACTATCGTGAATACTGAGCTTGTCCTGAGGAATCTCCAACAAGACAGACCAGATACTCACCAGTTGAGTCTCTATCTCGTTGCGGGGTGCTTCATACACTCGGTCGCTGACAATATCTACCTGCATCTGCTGCAGCGCTTTGCGGTCAGCTTTACCATTTGCTGTCAGGGGAATCTCACTCAGTGCCTGCCAAGCCGCTGGCACCATGTAATCTGGTAACTGTCTCGATAACCAGTCTTTCAGCTCTGTCTCGTTCAACCCAGACTTTTTATTGGCCCCGGCATCTACATAAAAGGCCACCAGTTGTGCAGCAGCACCTTCGCCCTGAAGTACGACCACCGCATCAGCCACTTGCTTGTGTTGCAACAGACAAGCTTCTATCTCGCCGGTTTCGACACGGAAGCCTCGGATTTTTATTTGCGTATCCAGACGCCCCATAAAATCAAGACGGCCATTCCCTAACCAGCGGGCCAGGTCACCACTTTTGTACAGACGTTCACCTTCTGCAAATGGATTGGCAATGAACTTCTCATCCGTCAGCTCCGGCTGATTCAGGTAACCGCGGGCCAGACCCTTACCGGCTATATACAGTTCACCCGGGACACCCACTGGCACAGGTTGCAGCGCGTTGTCCAACAGATACACCTGAGCATTACTTACCGGCCTGCCGATATCAGGAATACGCTTTCCTGACTCCAGTTCACCTGATGTAGCCACCACGGTAAATTCGGTGGGTCCATAGTTATTGATAACCTTAAACGGGAGTCCGTCACTGTCAAAGCTGTTCAGCTTATCGCCGCCGGTTAACAGGTACTTAAGCTTCGACTTTCGCATCGCAGGCAGAGTCAGCAATTGCTGCGCTACCGGTGTGACGACAAACGAGTGGCTGACCTTGTGCTTCTTCAAACAAGCCGCTAGCCGCTCTACATCCAGAACCACGTCTTTCGGTACAATACGTAGTTGCGCTCCCGCCACCAGATACGGCCAGATTTCCCAGACACAGGCATCAAAAGCCGCACCAGCCGTCTGCGTGGCAATCGCCTCAGCGGTCACGGCAAACGCCTGATTGTGCCAGTGACATAAATCTGTCAGCGAAGCATGTTCTATCATCACCCCTTTAGGAGTACCGGTGGAGCCGGAGGTGTAAATCACATAGGCCAGATCTGATGGGCCACTTAAGGCATCCAGTGACTTATCTGCCGCTTCGCCGACAATTCGCTCCCAGTCAGTATCCAGGGCTAACAGGCTGACATCACTTTGGGCGCTCAGGGCTTCCAGACGGGACAGAAAACCCGACTGCGTCAGCACCACACCCGCGGCACTGTCTGACAACATATGGCTCAGACGGGCATCCGGGTAATCGCTGTCCATAGGGACATACGCACCACCGCTGCGCAATACCGCCAGAGCCGCCACCAGCATATCCACACTGCGTTCAAACAGCAGTGCAACTAAATCATTGTTCTTCACGCCCAGCTGTTGCAGATAAATCGCCAGGATTTCACTGCGCTGTGCCAGTTCGCCATAACTCAGTTGGTTATTCTCATCCCGTACCGCGATGCGTTCAGGATGAGTCTCAGCCTGCTTTAAGAACAGCTCATGCGCGCAAATATCGGTAGCATAGTCTGCGGCTGTGGCGTTGAAATCCTGCACTACCTGGGCATATTCAGCTTCAGGAAGATATTGATATTGATTCAAAGCAGTGCTGGAGTCAGTAACAATCGCTTGACACAGTGTTTCTAAATGGCCAAGCAAGCGCTCTATTCTTTCCCGCTTGTAGAGTCCACTGGCATATTCCAGCTTGCACTCCAGACCGTCTGACGTCTCGGCGAATTCAAAGGTTAAATCAAACTTACTGACTTCGCTTTCCATTGGATACAATGTAAATTCAGACGCCATATCCTGCACAGGTGTATTTTGCAACACTACCATCACCTGAAACAGTGGATTGAGGGTCATATTGCGATCTGGCTGAACGGCATCGACGACTTTTTCAAACGGCGCGTCCTGATGCTCATAAGCTTCAAGACAGGTTTGACGAACCTGCTGTATTAAATGTTTGAAGTCAGCATCAGGTCGCAGTTGATCCCGCAGTGCCAAGGTATTTACGAACATCCCCAGCAAGGCTTCGGTGTCCGCATGCTGACGATTAGCAATTGGACTGCCAACGCAGATATCCGTCTGACCACTGTAGCGATACAACAGCACCTTCACCACGGCAACCAATACCATATGTAACGTACTGCCGGTTTCTTCAGCCAGCGTCTGCAAATTGTCTCGTAAAGTTGCAGACAGGACGATTTCAGCTTGGGCACCTGCATAATCTCGCAGATTGCCTCGAGGATAATCAGTAGTGATTTCAAGGCTCTGGCTGACACCAGAGAGTTTCGAACGCCAGTATTCCAGTTGTTCAGTTAATATAACCTGACCATCCAAACAAGAGCGCTGCCAAACACTGTAATCAGCATATTGAATGTTCAATTCTGGCAGCTGTACTCCTGCCATTAGCTGTGCCAGCTCATTTATCAGCACACCTAAAGACCAGCCATCGCTGATAATGTGATGAAGAGTGAACATAACCACATGTTCATCTTTCAGCAGGTGCACGACTTTGGCGCGCACCAACGGTCCCTGAACTAAATCAAACGGACGGGTTGCATGGTCGTGGCATAGTTTTTTGAGGCGCGCTTCTTTATCCCCCGCTTCGGAACTGATGTCATCGCGGGAAAATTCAATCGTTAATTCGGGTAAAATCTTCTGATAAGGCTTGCCCTGCTCACTGACAAACACTGTTCGCAGACTCTCATGTCGAGCCACCACCTGATTAAACGCCTGTTCCAGCGCATCAATATCGAGTTCTCCCTGAATACGCACGGCACCAGGAATATGATAACCATAGCCTTCAGGCTCCAGCTGTTGCAGGAACCACAGGCGCTCCTGAGCAAAACTCAGGGGCAACAAGGTCTCGGTATCTCGCGCTACCTTATTGATGACAATTCGTGCCTGTTTGTCTTTGCGAGTAGCCAGCTCTGCTAACCTGGCAATACTGGATTGGCTGAACAATTCAGTATAACTGAACTCTATTTGCAGTTCGCTGCGGATCATTGCCAGCAAACGTGTAGCGTTGAGGGAATGACCACCAATTAAAAAGAAATCATCGTGAATACTGAGCTTGTCCTGAGGAATCTCCAACAAGACAGACCAGATACTCACCAGTTGAGTCTCTATCTCGTTGCGGGGTGCTTCATACACTCGGTCGCTGACAATATCTACCTGCATCTGCTGCAGCGCTTTGCGGTCAGCTTTACCATTTGCTGTCAGGGGAATCTCACTCAGTGCCTGCCAAGCCGCTGGCACCATGTAATCTGGTAACTGTCTCGATAACCAGTCTTTCAGCTCTGTCTCGTTCAACCCAGACTTTTTATTGGCCCCGGCATCTACATAAAAGGCCACCAGTTGTGCAGCAGCACCTTCGCCCTGAAGTACGACCACCGCATCAGCCACTTGCTTGTGTTGCAACAGACAAGCTTCTATCTCGCCGGTTTCGACACGGAAGCCTCGGATTTTTATTTGCGTATCCAGACGCCCCATAAAATCAAGACGGCCATTCCCTAACCAGCGGGCCAGGTCACCACTTTTGTACAGACGTTCACCTTCTGCAAATGGATTGGCAATGAACTTCTCATCCGTCAGCTCCGGCTGATTCAGGTAACCGCGGGCCAGACCCTTACCGGCTATATACAGTTCACCCGGGACACCCACTGGCACAGGTTGCAGCGCGTTGTCCAACAGATACACCTGAGCATTACTTACCGGCCTGCCGATATCAGGAATACGCTTTCCTGACTCCAGTTCACCTGATGTAGCCACCACGGTAAATTCGGTGGGTCCATAGTTATTGATAACCTTAAACGGGAGTCCGTCACTGTCAAAGCTGTTCAGCTTATCGCCGCCGGTTAACAGGTACTTAAGCTTCGACTTTCGCATCGCAGGCAGAGTCAGCAATTGCTGCGCTACCGGTGTGACGACAAACGAGTGGCTGACCTTGTGCTTCTTCAAACAAGCCGCTAGCCGCTCTACATCCAGAACCACGTCTTTCGGTACAATACGTAGTTGCGCTCCCGCCACCAGATACGGCCAGATTTCCCAGACACAGGCATCAAAAGCCGCACCAGCCGTCTGCGTGGCAATCGCCTCTGCGGTCACGGCAAACGCCTGATTGTGCCAGTGACATAAATCTGTCAGCGAAGCATGTTCTATCATCACCCCTTTAGGAGTACCGGTGGAGCCGGAGGTGTAAATCACATAGGCCAGATCTGATGGGCCACTTAAGGCATCCAGTGACTTATCTGCCGCTTCGCCGGCAATTCGCTCCCAGTCAGTATCCAGGGCTAACAGGCTGACATCACTTTGGGCGCTCAGGGCTTCCAGACGGGACAGAAAACCCGACTGCGTCAGCACCACACCCGCGGCACTGTCTGACAACATATGGCTCAGACGGGCATCCGGGTAATCGCTGTCCATAGGGACATACGCACCACCGCTGCGCAATACCGCCAGAGCCGCCACCAGCATATCCACACTGCGTTCAAACAGCAGTGCAACTAAATCATTGTTCTTCACGCCCAGCTGTTGCAGATAAATCGCCAGGATTTCACTGCGCTGTGCCAGTTCGCCATAACTCAGTTGGTTATTTTCATCCTGCACCGCGATGCGTTCAGGATGAGTCTCAGCCTGCTTTAAGAACAGCTCATGCGCGCAAATATCGGTAGCATAGTCTGCGGCTGTGGCGTTGAAATCCTGCACTACCTGCTGGCGAGCCTGCGTTGACAGCATAGAAAGCTGCGTCACAGGTTGTTTCAAATCTTGTTTGAAGTTTTGTAGAAGTTGCAGGAAGTTGCCACCAAGAGACTCAACAAGAGCTCTGGAATAAAGGCGAGGCTCAAATTTAAAGTGCAGGTCAGTGCCATCCGCTTTTTCGTAGACTTCCAAACCAAAATCATATTCGCCTTGCTGGCTGATAATTTCATCGATTGGTTCAACCCCCAGAGCTTTTTGCACTTCTTGAGGGATCACCTGTTCTTCCTCTGCGAAGTCCTGGTGAGAATAGAACACATTAAAGATCTCATCATCTTCTACATGCTCCTTATCTTGCAGACGTCGCAACTCCTGCATTTTCGCCAACGGTAACGCCGAATGATACAAACCATCCATCATGGTTTCTTGCACGCCCTGACTAAAGTCCAACAGTGAAGCGTCGACATTTACTCTGCTACAAAGGGGGATCATATTGATGAAATGCCCCACTGCCAGATTGTTGCTGGCATGCACAGCACCCATCACAGGCATACCAAGCACTATAGATTCAGCTCCGCTGTACTTGTGTAATAACAGTTTAAATACCGCTAATAATACAGCAGAGGGCTGCAGCATATTTTGTCTGGCATTTTCCTTCAGCCAGGTGTGAAGTTCTTTGGGCAGTGCCACTACCTGAGTGTGACTCTCCAACAGAGCATCTTGCTCTTCGCGGGATCTAATCAGATTATCCGGGTGCAGCAGCCTTTCTGGCATAACGGCAGCAAGCTGATGTTGCCAATAGTCAATATCTGACTGACTTTCAGACGAGTTCAGATAGCGTTGTTCCTGTTGTACCAGATCCGCTTGAACCACAGTAGTGGGCTCAGGAATACTGTGATCACCCGCTAATTCTGCTTCTAATAGCTGGAAAAAGTTGCGCAGTAAGATAACTGAAGATATGCCATCACAAATAATGTGATGGAAGACAAACAGGACGGTGCTTTTTTGCTTGCTATCCTGCAAAAGGTGAGCGTGGCACAGTGCATCTTTCTCTAAATCAAAAGCAACTTCTGTTTGCTGTTTTAACCACGCAAGCCTTTCTTCCTCAGAATTGAACTTATCCGCAAGATGCACCAGTTCGGCGGGTTCGCGGTCCAATACGTGCCAAAGTTCACCTTCCCGGTTCTCTACTCTGGTGCGCAAAATCGGGAATTTGCAATGCAATCGGAACCAGGCATCAGCAAACACTTTAGGGGCTACAGGTTTTGTCAGCGTAAAGCTAATCGGGACATTGTACGCCGAGGAATGCGACTCCAGGCTTTGGATAATGAATAAGCCTTTTTCGGACACTGACAAGGGAAATTCGTGGTTGGATGGTGCTGGCAAAGTGGATTGTGACTGCTCACCTTCTTGTGCGCCAGACGTCTCTTTGCCCGATTGTGACTCGCTATATGCAACAGCCTGGGCTACAGCTGCCGCGTCACAGGACTTTACCCGCAGGTTTCCCAATAGCGTAGCAAACCTATCAGCAAGGTGATCGCCTAACAACTCAATGCTGTAATGTTTAAATAGCAGGCTGGGGGCCAGTTTAGCGCCTAAAAATTGATTCAAGTCCTGCAACAGTTGCGCTATGCCCATGGAGGACAGACCCAACTCAATAAAATTATCGGTTTCAGACAGTGATTTAGGAGCACAATCTATTTGCTGAGCAATTTTCTGACTTAACCAGAATTGTAATTTCTCACTGCCAGACAGCGATTCATCACCAGATTCAGCGGCATCATCAAAGTTAAATTCCCAGCATTTTCTCCAACTGCCGGTACCTTCAGGCGTTTTTGTGGCGGTGTCAGGTTCAGGGGATGGGTCGACTACTGTGTTTGCCACTGTAGATTTAGCCTGAACATGATTGCTGGCTAGCGATTCGGTGACAGTGCGCTCTCCGTACCAGATAGCCTTACGAGCAAAAGGATAGAGCGGCAATGAAACGGGTTTAACTTGTGAATCATGCCATAGCCGGTTCCAGTTAAGATTCACACCACCGGCCCACAATAACGCCAACGTTTGCCAGTCTTGTTGTTGCATAGCCTTATCAGTGTGTTGCTGGCTCAGTTCGCTGGTCATCATCCTGAGCATGGGATTGGTTTGCAATTCCTGAGCATTTCCATAAAAAATGCCCTGACCTTCCATATTCAAGGGTTGCCCCAAAGAAGCCTTCAGTACCTTTTGCAGTTTCTTATTCAACTGCTTCAGATCTGAAGCAATTACAGCCAGTCGATCAGGTAGACCGCTGCGCCCACGCTGCATGGAAAAAGCGACGCCAGTGCAGTCTGCCGTTGGATTGTCATTGAGCCAGGCACTGACATCGGCAATTTGACGTTCCAGTGCTTCTGTACCCTTGGCTGAAAAGACAAAAACCTGAGTACTGGGTAGTGTTTCTGCACTGCTGTTTTGCTGGGTATATTGCTCCAACAGTAAATGCACATTGGTACCGCTATCAGCAAAAGAGTTTACTGCCGCCAGGGCATTTTCGGTGCCATCCAGTTGCACAGTTTGGCTGGCAAAATATAAAGGATGATCGCTGGCTTCCAAATCGATAAAGTCACTCAATTCTTTTGTCGTACGAGATGGTGGAATCGCACCGTGATAAAGACCCAGAGCCACTTTAATGAAGCTGGCGATACCACTGGCCGGCTCCAAGTGACCAATATTGCCTTTTACACTGCCCAACGCACAGTGCTTTTGGTGAATGTCAGTGAAGGCGTTTTTAATACCCTCATACTCAAAAGAGTCACCCCATTTAGTGGCGTAGCCATCTAATTCAATGTATTTGACTCGTGAACTATCAATACCTGCTTTGCGATAGCAATCTTGCAGTAGCTTAGTAATAGCTTCGTGCTTAATTTCAGAGATATCGCTGGCTCGACCGCGGTGATTTTGCTGACTGTGTCGCAGTACCGCATAGATCCGATCATTGGCCTCCATGGCCTGATCCAGACGTTTCAAAATCACGACACCGACACCCTCACCCCGAGTGAAGCCGCTGGCATTGCGATCAAATACAGCACTACTGCCATCGCCAGAAAGCAAACCATACTGACTGGCAGCAATATAATCATCCGGGAACAGATGCAAACAGGTACCAGCCGCTACGGCATATTGACACTCGCCATTGCGTAGCGCCTGCCAGGCTCTGTTGATAGCGACAGCCGAAGAGGCGCAATTGGTATTAGTGGCTTCACTGGGACCACAGAAATCAAATACGTGAGAAACTCGATTTGCCAGATAATACATTTGACTGGATGAATTAGGTGGAAACTGGGTATCAGGCCCCAATTGCTGACGCAGGTACTGTTCGTATTCCGCGTACTCATAGCCAACAAAGACACCTGTTTCACTGCCCTCAAGGCTTTTCACGTCAACACAGGCATCTTCAAAGGCGTGATACACCTGCTGCATCAATAGACGCTCCTGCGGATCTATTATCTGAGCATCTTCTTCAGATAAACCAAAGAAATCAGGGTCAAAACAATCCACATCGTCAATCAATCCGGCCCATCTGGAAACCGTTTTCCCGGGTGTTGGGGTTTCGGAATAATACTTCTTCCAGTCCCAGCGACTGGCCGGAATTTCGCTGATCGCTGATTTTTCCGCGACCAGATTTTGCCAGAACGCCTGAAGGTTATCCGCGCCTGGAAAGCGACAACTCAACCCCACAACGGCTACTTGTACCTGTGACGGTGGCATAACTCCAGCCGCTACATTATTTCCGGTAGCAATAGACTCAAAATTAGCCGCCGACTCTCTCTGAATAGGATCGGGGTGCGCGCGCTGCTGTTGATAAAACTGTTGTAACTGCTGCGGATAATGGACCACCAGATATTCCACCAGTTCATCCTGACTAGCAAATGACTGTCCCTGTAAATTGATTTTAAATAACTGTTCGATTCGGCTCACCAAAGCCTGAACTGCTGTATTGCCTGTACGATTTTTTCTGCGACCTCTAGCGCTGCGGCGGCGATGTTGACTGGCTAAGCCTGGTATCGAATTGGTGCTGCCCGGTTGAGCTTCAGAGGCTCGTGGCATTTCCTGCATGGCAATCGCTGGAGATGTTGTAATCGCCCCACTGCCATTGGCAAATGTCGCGAGATCTTCCAGTCCTGCGGTTTTACTTGCGGCTGCAGGCATCGACTGCTGAACTGCTGGCTGTGCAGAAGCTGCACCATTGCCAACACCGTTATCATCTTTAGCTACCTGTTGATGAATCAGGTCTGCTAAATCTCTTACCGTATCAACATTAGTAAACTGGGCCGGGTTGATAGCGATTGCAAAAGACTTGGACAAATTGGTAATCAACTCTATGGTGATAATAGAATCCATACCGAAGCTTTCCAGATCTGCATCAATATCCAGCCTGTTTGGGGGCAACTTAAGGGTTTCCACCACTACCTGGCTGACATCTGCCAGCACTTGTTCACTCGAATGGGCCTGCATTATTGATTCTCCATCATTTGCAACCTGGAAAGGTCTGCCTTTAGCATTTGACGCAAATCTGTCATGTCTGCTTGCTGTGGTGCAGCGTCGGTAAATTGCTGGCTGAATTCTGCCACCTCTTTAGGTGCAGATGCCGGTACAGTAACGGCTAGCTCGGGCTGTTTTGCAGTCTCTTGTTTTGGCTGGAAAAAGCTATTATCAATGAGTGTGGTCATACTGCTTTTTACTGCTGCTATCACTTTTTCAATATCTTTATCCGTGTGTGCAGTGGTTAAAAAACAATTGCCCTGGATATTAGTTTCTACACCCGCCATGCGCAGCAAAATGAAAAACAAAGCTTCAGTAACGCCCCAGAAACTGTCGACAAAACGAAATCTAAACAAAGAACCAAAAGTATCTATGTAAACTGGCAGTGATTGCGCCTTGAAGAACCCGTTTAACTCACCAGCAAGATAATCAGTTTTACTAGTAAGCTGCTTCTGAAAACAGTTGCATTTGCTGCAATCTCCAGCGCCTTCGCAGCGTTTCTTCATTTCCCTAAGAACGGCATTTACCGCTGCTATTTTTAAGGGGTTTTGTGAATGAGTACCTGCCATACCTGTGCGTTTTGCGGCGGGCATGGAATCATCATCCAGTTGCCAGGTGCCACCGTCCACACAGTTCAGGTATTTCTCCGAACCCGCGATAACACCAGTGGGTAAGCCGCCTCCTGGTATTTTACCGTAGGTAGAAATATCCGCCTTGATGCCAAACTTGCCCTGCGCACCCTGAGGGCAAACCCGGAAACCAGTGATCATTTCATCGAAGATCAACGGAATATTGTGAGCTAAAGTCAGGTTTCTCAATTCGCGCAGGAATTGTACCGGTTGCAAATAAGGATGGCGGGACTGAACCGGTTCAACCAGTACCGTCGCTATTTCGTCGATTTGCTGTTCAATCTGCTCCAGAGAGTGTGTTTCGCCATAGGGCAGTACAATGATTTGCTCAGCAAATTCCTGCAACATACCAGGCCCCATAGCAATGCTATTGCCCTGCAAATCGGCCATCGCGACCACTGCATCGGATAGTCCGTGATACGCGCCTTCGAAAATCACGACCTTTTGCTTGCCTGTAGCAGCGCGCGCGATACGCACTGCGAACATCACAGCTTCAGTGCCGGACTGAGTGAACAATACCCTTTCATGCCCAGTGAGTTCGCTAAACATTGCTGAGGTTTCAAATATGCTTTGTGAATAACCCGCCAAAGGGATGCCCTGATGCAAAGAGTCAATCACCGCTTTCATCACAAACTCTGGTTTATGACCAAAGATATTGACTCCCATATCACCGGAAATATCGATGTACTCATTGCCATCGATATCGTAAACCCTGGCGTCCTGTGCACGCTCATAGGTAATTTGGAAGTGTAGTTTTTTCAGTGGTTTCAATAGGTGAAACGGGCGTCGCTGGTCCACAAAATATTGCTGATGCTTTTCAATATTGTCCCTGGATTTGGGCACAAATGCATGGTACTCAGCCGCCAACTTCTCAATATATTGTAGATGTTGCTCCTGCAAATCCCGCTGGTCCAGTGCACCGAGCTTAGTAGTAGCCGCCCTTTGACTGTCATCGGTATTGAGCTTCCCGTTACTAAGACTGGCATTCATCTGTTGTATCAGTTGGTTTTGCTCAGACGCAGTCAGCTTGTCAAACTGACGCATGGCATCCCCTCTTTCGACATTTTTAGCGAGGATCTGTCTAGCGAGATCCTGAATAGTATTGCTCATCTTGGGATTCCTCAATAAATTTTATTAAGCAGTTCTGAGAACAGGTCATCGGACGGGACTGCGGGAGACACAACGTCGCTATCTTCACTTTGGGCAGAAGTGTTATAGATTCGCTCCAACAAGCTACCAAAGTCAGACAAAGGCAGGTCTACAGTCGCGTTAAAAGGCAGAATAACACCGCGCAGAGACACACAGACAACACCTTTAGCGGTGACCAAGTCAATGTCAAAACGCCGTCCTTCCGTCGAATATTGGTGCTTATTAGCTGCGGGACGGAGCCAGGCAAAAAGCTGGCCACTTAAGGGGTGATAGACACTTACCTGTTCAGCACTGACTGGCGTCACCAAGGTCTCGAAGGACAAAGGTTGTATCGACCAGATGTGACACATCACAGGCCAAAGAGACTCCAGTGCTTTTGTAGGTAGCCATTGCTGCAATTGCGCAGCATTGTCTTGCTGCTCTTCCAGACTCAGTTCCACCAAACACTGCTGGTTTGTATGCCAGAGGCGGGAAATTGCCTGTTCAGTTGCGGCGATATTTATACCAGCCTGCTGCCAAGCCTTATACAGGCTGTCACCCTCCGTCGCGGATTCACTAAACTGTGACTGAAGCTGTGTTAAATCCAACGTTTTAGCGGCACCGCTCTCGGTCTTTATCATCACACCATCAATCAACAATCTGGACTGATTGCTGTCTGCCGGACCTTCTTTGAATAATTCAAAGCCAATCTCGTCGTCCTCTTCTTCAAACAGCGCCAGATGAACCTGCTGACCAGACGTCAAATCCGACGTCTGCAACCAGTTGAGGTCCTCTAATTGCAGGTAACCGGGTGCTAGGTCTTCGTCTCTGGTGGCATCATCGATCGCTACGCGCAACATGTCTATGCAGTGAGAAGGCGTCAAGGTGATAGTCTCGGACAACTCTGTTTCAGACTGGGTTTTCGGGTTTTGCCAAATTGGCTGTAGCAACTTGTCAGATGCAGAGAACCTTGAGCTGTAACACTGCTGAGAAAGTGTTGACGTATTCTGGTGCAAAAGTGGATGCAGCTGTGTTGCAGAAACGCTCCCACCAGACGTGTTAGCTTTATCCGGGACATCAAACCAGTAACGTTCCCTGGCAAAGGGGTAAGTGGGCAGACTAATGCGCGAAGGTCGCTGACTTCCGTAAAGTTGTTGCCAGTCAATATCGACACCTTGTAACCATGCATCACACAGTGCCAGGTAGTCATAGTCGCTGAGCCACTGATTTAGCACGTCCGGTTGGACCTTCTTACGGGCTTTTTTACCGGGAATGCGAGCGAACATACTGTCGCCGTCTTTTTCCTGACCAGCAGCAAAATCAGCTAATTTCTTGATGGCTTCTTCAACCGAAGTAGCTGTTAGTGCTAGTCTGAACTCCATCGAGTCACGGCCAACCTGTGTGGTATAGGCAATATCCGCCAAATTGTCGTCGTGTTGTTCCAGGTGCGCTGCCATAAGCTGCGCATATACTCGAAGGCGCTCTTCATTTTTAGCAGATACAACTAGAATATAAGGCTTGCCGTCCTCTAGCACATACTCAGAATGGGTGGCCTGATACTCTTCCAACACCACATGCACATTAGCACCACCAAACCCGAAAGAACTCACCCCAGCACGGCGTGGACAGGCTTGTCCTTGGTCATCCACAACAGGCTCCCATGGCCGGGTTTTATCCACCATGTAAAAAGGAGAACCTTTCAAATCAATGTAGGGGTTTTGCTGTTCAAAATGCAGTAGCGCCGGGATTTCCTTGTGCTTGATCGCCATCAGAACTTTCAAGATGCCAGCAATACCTGCGGCCGTTTCCAAGTGCCCGATATTAGTTTTGGCGGATGTCAATCCTATGTGTGGCTCGCTGGCCACGGCTTTATTGTGTTCTTTGTACAGGTCGTTGAATGCCTTTTTCATAGCCTGAACTTCAATCGGATCCCCCAGGCTGGTGCCGGTACCGTGACATTCCAGCAGCCCAACTGTGGTGGGGTCGATATTGGCTTTTTGATAGGCTTCCACCAGCAAATCCGCTTGAGCATTAGGATTTGGCGCTGTAAGCATGGTGGCTTTGCCGCCATGGTTTTCTGCTGTGGCACGCACGACGGCATAGATGTGATCACCTTGCTCTTCTGCCATCGCCAGAGGCTTGATAACTATGGCACCGGAACCCTCGCCGCGCACATAGCCATCAGCTTTGGAATCAAAGGTTTTACACTTACCATCACTGGCCAGCATTCCCGCCATACCGAAAGATATATGGGCAGCAGGTGTAAGCATCACCTGCACACCACCAACAATGGCCATTTCGCAACTGCCGGTGTGAATGGACTCAATCGCACGGTGCAACGCCACCGAAGAACTGGAACAGGCAGTATCCAGCGGCGCGCTTGGACCATGTATATCTAACAGAAAAGAGATTCGATTGGCCAGAATTGCATGAGAGGTCCCCGATGCTGAATAACCATCCAGGTCAACGTCCAGTGCTCCCATAAGATCAATGTAGTCTCGAGTCGCCGCACCAACAAATAAACCCGTTCGGGTTCCAGCCAACTCTGACACTTTATGACCTGAGTCTTCTATGGCCGCCCAGACAGTCTCCAGATAAACCCGCTGTTGCGGGTCCATCATTTCGGCTTCGCGTGGTGATATTCCCCAGAAAAGCGGGTCAAACTTATCCACTTCTCGCATAAAGCCGCCCCATTTTGACAGGGTTTTATTTTCCTCCTGCATGGGGTCACCCCAATATTCACGCCAATCCCAGCGGTCTTCCGGGATGACTGTCACCATGTTGTTTTCGGCGTCCCTTAGCTTTTGCCAGTATTCGTGAATATCGTCGGCTTGCGGCATGATGCCCGCAGCTCCTACGATTGCTATGGGCTGCTGGTTAAACCTGTCCTGCGGATTGAAGCCGCCGCCAACATTGGTGTTAGAACCGGATAAATTGGTAGTTTGTGTTGCACCGGGAGACCAGCCTTTATTGTGGCTGAATGATGCTCTGGTTTTCTCGATATTGGCTGTTTCTCCGGCCGGACCACTGGCAGCATTGCCGGTAGCAGTTGCAACGCCCGCTGATGAGCCATGTGCCTGCCCAACCAAGTCAGCATTTTCGGTACTTAGATATTGAGAAATTTCGCGAATATTTGGATATTCAAAGAACAGAACCGGGGTAACGTCGGTGCCATACTTATCATTAACTGCATTGGCAAAAGTAGACAATCCAATCGAATCAAAGCCCAAATCCACTAAAATGGTATCGATATCAACTTCATCAGACTCTAATTTGAGGAATTCCATCACGATTTCGGTCAAGACGTCCTGCACTTTGAGGGTCAGCTCGTCTGAAGCAGGAGTGCTGCCTGCATTATCAGCAGCAACAGCAGACTGCTCGGCTTCAACAGGAGTCACTTTTGGTTCCCGCAATCCCCAACTGGTTTCGATTTTTTCTTGGTCCCCTTCAATGACAGCGAAATGATCAAGTTGCGTATGTAGACCTTCAAAGAAGCTCTTAATACCCACCGTGCTGGATAGGGGTTTGATACCCAAAGAGCGCTTAAAGAACTGAGCAGTTTGCTCGTCCAGTTGCATTCCGCCCTCAGACCAAATGGACCAATTAACACTAACACTTCTGCCGCTGCGCTCACCCCTTTGAACCCATTGATTACGCAGGCTGGCAAACCTGTCCATAAAGCGGTTGGCATAGGAGTAGTCACTCTGTCCGGCATTGCCTGCCAGCGCCGCCAAAGAGGAGAATAAAGCAAAGAAATCTAAATTTTCGGTACTACTGGCTTGGTCTAAATACAGGGTACCCTGTACCTTTGCCGCCAATACAGCATCCAGTTCTTGCGCAGTTTTATTACGCACCATGGCATCTCGCAGTGTTCCTGCACTATGAATGATTCCGTGTAGTTGGCCAAATTGTTGTTGAGCTTCTTTGACAACCTGTTGCGCACCGTCCTTAGTCGAAACGTCAGCTTGCACAAACAGAACTTCTGCACCGAGCTCCTGCATGGCAGCAATCCGCTGCTGAGCGTCTTCTTTTAACGCCGAACGAGCGGTCAGCACGATACGAGCCTGATACTCACTCGCCAGGTATTGGGCGAAAATCATGCCAAGTCCACCGGTACCACCTGTGATCAGGTACACACCACGTTGCCGCACTGGCAGGTTGTCACGGTTAGTTTCAGGGATCTTTTCCTGAAGCTGAATTGCAGTGATTTGACGGACGCGACGCTCTTTATTTTGATATTGCACCAAAAATTTATCGTCAAAAACGCTGTTAAATTCCATTTGCAACGCTTCCAGCGTGAGACCATTCGTGCGATCCCCAGCAGGCACATTTAGCATCTTACAAGCCAGTTTCGGAGCCTCAGCTCTAAGTATGGTCATGTAGCCTTCAATAGCTTCCTGATGAGGTTGCGCAGCACTAGAAGAGTGAAGCAGGTAGATAAGTCTTAGGCTAGCGTCCAGTTTTTCGGTGATGATCACCTGAGTAAGATACATAAAGCTGTACACGGCAAACTGGATTGAATTCTGTAGTGCCTCACCATGGACTTCATCGGCATCCATGAGGTTCACGTTGGAATACCAATTATACGCGACTTTGTTAATATCAAAACCAGCGGCCTTCACCTCAGCAAAGAGCTTTTTGAAATCTTCTTTGTTACTGGCATTGATATGCCATGTAGTGTCATCAATGCGCTTAAATTCAGTTCCAGGCAAAACCAAAATACAGGCAGAATTTACCGCTTCATTAGTAGCAGTGCGGGACAGATAATCCTGTTTCAGTGTTTTGTCATTGCCGAACAGTAATAACGCACCTTCATCGGTGCTATTGCTGGCAAGGGTTTCCGGTAACGTAGGCAACCACTGAGTGTTGTAGTATAGCGTGGCGAAGTCATCGACATCTTCTTCTTGACCGGGTTTCTCATGCACATCAGTTAAAGGTACACCAACAGAATCATAAACTTTCACTAGCACCTTGCCAGTTTCGTCGACAATACTGCAGTTCTTTTTAGACAAGCCTGCGTTGGATTTTTTCGAGGGGTCAGCCTCAGTGACATAGCTGTAACAAACGGGCGTCAGCGGATGACGAATTTCCACTATGCCCAGCGAGTATGGCACAACCATACCACCACCACTTTTTTCATCGGACAGCTGCGCTCCCATCAAAGCTTGGAAAGAGCCGTCTACCAGAGAAGGATGCAGGACAAAATCTTCATTGTCGCTGTCGGGAATTTCGGGAAGACTTAATTGCCCCAGCACCTCATCGTCGTTTTTGTACACTTCCTGGATAACCTGGAAAGCATGTCCAAGATGCAAACCTAAAGATTTAAATAGCGGATAGGCCTTAGGACCTTTTATGGCTGGGGTGCAGCGAGCCTTGATAGTCTCAAGATCTATGTATTCATCGTCCTGTTCTTCACCGTCGGTTTCCTGCACATATTGCAGCTTACCCTGTGCGTAAATTTGCACGCCCCCATCCGGCTTTTCACTAAAGACTTCAAACTGCACTAAATCGCCTTTTGGAATAAGTTCCACAAAGACATCATTGGGCACACCGTTTTCCACGGTTAATGGACTCAACCAAATAATATTGCGGATCTGATGCACTTTCATGCCTGCCGCCAATTCACCGGCTTGCCTTACCATGTCGAGATAGGCGACACCGGGTAAAGTAGGGATGTCTGATACCAGGTGGTCGTATATAAAAAACTCGTCTTCGGTAAAGCGCTTTTTGAATAGTTGACGTTGAAAGGTCGACTCATTGCTGTCCAGCATAGGATGCAGGCGTGACGTGACACCATGAGTGGCAATTTTCTGTAATCCGCTGCTTTGCACAACGTCAGTTTGTGCAGCCCAGTGGCGTTTGTCTGCAAACGGATAAGTAGGCAATGGTACGCGCTTGCCACTCAGACCCGGTGTGAGCTGTGCCGATTCCTGTAACAGGCCATCCAGCCACAAACGCGCGATGCGGTGATTGTCGCGGCCCTGCAGTAACATGGTGACGAAGTTTTGCTTTTCGTCTTTGCTGAGCATGGTAGTGATGTTGTCTGCATTTTTCACATGTCCCAACAACACATCTGGATGCTTTTCAGAATTCAAGAAGCACTCCAGTTTTGTTATGAGTGACGTCTTGTCTTGGGCAACTAATGCCAGGCGATGCTCAAAGGATTTTCTACCAACCTGTAGCGTGTAGGCAATGTCAGCCAGCTTTGCCGAAGCGTCATTCTTGACATAAGCCAGCAGCCGCTCCGCCATCTGATAAACCTGCTTTTCTGTTTTTGCTGATAAGGGAACAATGTACGGCTGATCAGCTTCTTCGCGTTCGTCGTTGTATTGATACTGCTCAACAATTACGTGAGCATTAGAGCCGCCAGCACCAAAAGAGCTAAGCCCGGCTCTGAGTGGCGTTGCACCTGAGTCGCCATCGGGTAACTGCCAGGGTTTTAGTTCTTGTTGCACGACAAACGGTGACTGGGTGAAATCGATGTGTTCATTTAGCTCCGCAGAGTGCAGCGACGGTACGATTTGTTGGTGCTGCATCTGCAGCAATATTTTGGAAACCCCTACCAATCCCGCTGCCGCTTCCAGGTGACCAATATTGGTTTTTACGGAACCGATAGCACAGCTTTGGGTCGGCACACCATATTGTTTGTACGCATCGTTTAATCCTGAGATTTCAATGGGGTCACCCAACTCAGTGCCGGTGCCATGCGCTTCCACATAACTAATGGTTTTGGCATCTATTTCGGCTTTTTGTAATGCTTCTGAAATAACTGCACTGTGGGCTTTGGGGTTCGGTACAGAGAAACCGCTGGTTCTGCCGCCGTGGTTTACCGCTACGCTTTTAATTACGCCTAATATATTGTCGTTATCTCGTTCAGCGTCCTCAACAGGTTTAAGTAGAATGGCGCCGATACCTTCCCCCGCCACATAACCATTAGCGCCCTTACCAAAGGTACGACAGACACCATCAGGTGATAACGCCCCTCCGGCCCAAGTCATATCGAATTTAGCCTGGTGAACATCCAGATTGACACCGCCCACGATAGCTGACTGACACTCGCCATTGCGCAATGATTCACAGGCCAGATAAAGAGCAGTTAAACTGGCAGAACAAGCTGTGTCCACGGCCATACTGGGTCCCGTGAAGTTCATATTGTAGGAGATTCGGTTGGCGATACTCCAAAGAAAGGAGTTAGTGATCACATCGTTACCGTGCAACCTCTCGTCCAGTCCCAGAGTTTGATACATGGCCCATACCGCGCCTACAAATACACCTACCCTGCGAGTTCCATCGGCATCGGCCATGGCTTCGGGAAAATATCCGGCGCTCTCCAGAGTCTCCCATGCCACTTCCAAGAACAGTCGCTCCTGTGGATCCATGGTTTCCGCTTCGCGTGGAGAGATGTTGAAAAACAACGAATCGAAACGGTCGATGTCACTGATAAACCCACCTCGATAATTCTGATAATTTCTACCCACCCGGCGGCCTTTCAGGCGGTCACTCGGAATGTCTTTGATGGAGTCTTTGCCCTGCTTCAGATTGTTCCAAAACTCCGTCATGTTTTGCGCATCTGGATAGCGACCCGCCATCCCAATCACGGCAATGTCACCTGATATGGATTTCCGGGCATTAGAACTCTTGAACCTCTTATCTGTTTCAACCGTTCCGCTATTAGCTGCTGACGCCCCCGTCAACCCGGCCGATGATACCCGCTTGCCCGAGGTATTCTCATCTGACGGAACGGTTGAGGTTTGCCGGGTTCCTGAAGTGGAATGTGGATACTGAGCATGTCCCGGAAAATGCAGGGCTTTTAGCTGATAATCAGCAAAAGCTTCCCCTGCGATTCGGGAGTGAGAAGAAAGTAAATCCAGTTCAGGAATATTCTGCAATTGCTGATAACACTTACCCAGTCTCTCTGCCGCTGCGTCCAGTTGCTGACCTAACATACCCACAGGCACAGACAAACGCACCAGTTGATTAAGAGCAGTATTTTTCTGCATGCCCACATTGTGAGCTCCTGCGCGAATTCCGGTGGAAAGATATAGCCAGGCCAAAAAAGAAGCCACAGGCGAACTCAGCTGGCTAAAAGCAGGCATTTGTTTAACATCCAGCAAAACGCAATGATTGCCACCAACATGCACTACTGGCAAACCATGCTTTACCAATTTTTCACAAAAGGTCCTGGCCTGGTCTACTCTGGCCTTCACTAAACTGACAATATTGTGTTTGCGCTTCAGGGCAAGTGCCAGCATCTTGCTATCTATGGGATCCAGCACCGAGGCGCTGGACAACAGATTGGCGCGTACCCTTTTAATCAGGGCTTCATCATTACTGGCCACCAGACCGCCTACATCCATCCCGAAGTCTTTAGCCAGGCTAACGGTAATGGCATCGGCAAGCGCTAAAATGTCTTTGACGACGTCCCAGATATCCCCCTGACACTCGCCTCGTTGGAGTAATGAATTCGCGTGTTCCAACACTCTTGTAGCATCAAACACTAAAGGTACTTTTGCTTTTTGAGTAAGTCGTTTAACCGCTTTAAGATGCTCAAAACTGCAGGCATGACCACCACAGGCGTTTGCATTTAACTCCAGACAAACAAAAGCAATGCTTGAATTTTTCTTTGCCAGATTTTCTGTCAAAGCGGTTAAATCAATACCCGCTTTATCTGGAGTAGCAGGATTGCCTTCCTGTAGCTGAAAGATCTGAGAAGAGGGTAGCTCTAAGGGTTCAAACCCCTGTTCTACCAATGCGAACAACCAGGTAGGGAACAGTAAGTTTTGCGGTACCAGTGTGTTACCCGATTGCCTGTCAAACGCCTGACAATAAGCCTGTTCAGCGGCTCTTCCAGATCGCGCTATGGCAAAATGTTTAAACGGAAATATCTCAGCAAGCTCTTTTTCGGGGCTACCTGCCACCGCCAATTGACTGTGCAACAAGGAACGCTGCTGAGCAATTACCGGCATACTTAGTTGTGCCCATGAGTCTGTTTTAAGGTCAAACGGCACCTCGGAAGCAGGTATATTCAAAGGGTTGAAACTGTACTGTTGAAGCAGTTCCAATCTGGGCAACTGTATATTGGCAGGTATCTGCCCAAGAGCGAGATTGTCAGCAGTATCCGCGGCCTGAGATACCGCGGTCTTTACTGTCGGTTCAGTTTGCACTGAAGGTTCTGCTTTTAACTCACTCTGAGTCGCGGCAGGTGACATTTGCTCAGGCTGAGGTAATTCGGAAATCTTACTTGGATCAGCAATCATCATAATGATGTCTATGACATTATCTGGATTGCACCCTTCAAGTGCTCGGCACAAGAAAATGCTTTCGTTTTGAGGTCGAAACTTGTTTTTGAACTGCAAATTTCCAGCGTCATTAAAAACGTTCATTTCCCGTAAATCGTCGAGATTCTTTTCCAGAGCCGGATCAGGATTGTCAGCATCTTCCAACTTAACACCGTAGGTTCCACCCAGACTCAGTAAAGTGCAGCCTTCAGCCGCTAAAACTTCAATCATTTTGACGATGGCAAACTCAAGTCCTCCTAGTGGCATGTCTTTTGGATAAAACTCCAGATCCATAAGATAGCCATTTTGTTCGTCAGACATGAAAGAAATTAAAATGACATTCTGCAGCTTGTCATTCAGGAAGGTGACAAACAAACGATGCTGCTTGTCCAGGTTTCCAGCTAGTATTTCTGCTTTCACCTTGTAAATAAGAGGATTCACCATGGTGCGAGACTCGCACCATAGGTCGATGACCGTTGCAATTTGCTGGTCGATTTCGGGGTCTGTACCGCAAAAATATTCTTTAGTATCGGCCTTGCCGGCTTTTTCAAATTTTGCCACCTGATATCTCAAGCGGCGCATTGGCCCCCCTGTTAAAGAGAAGTTCTGCAAGTCAGTAATGCGCTGCACAACACCAAAGGGCGTTGCGCTATAAGGTATACCAGCCACATCTTTTATGGCGTGATCAGAGAACAGATTAAGTTCCAGTTCTTGTTGCAAACAGTACTGCTGAATTTCCGCCGCCAGCTCAGCTAAATATTCCTGCGCGCCCGTATAGGCATAAACCAACAGAATGTTTTTACTTAAACTGAAATTAAAGTATCCATCACCTTTTGAACCAAAGAAAATATAAGGCGCTATATCTCGCGTACCTCTGGATACCGATGTTTCATTTTTATAGCGTGAAAATAGGTGTTGAACTTGTTTTTCAACCTCGGGGAAATCTGCTAGCTCAGCTTCGCGTAAAACTTTCGGTGAGATTGTTTCAGAACTGACTTCAAATACTGGAGTTTCTGGTGTCGCTACTTGTGGAAACACATCTTGCTGTTCCGCAGGAGCGGTTTTAACAGGCTTTTTCGCGGGCGCTACAACCGCTTGCGCTGGCGAACCGGTGACGGAAGACATCCGCTCGGCAAACATATCGGCTACTGTGTTGTGATGATGCTCGACAAAATACGTCGCCAGTTCCTGGACGTTAAATCGCTCAAACAACAAGGTTTTGGGTAGTACCCCAAAAGCCCCTTCCAGTTCTTTAGTGATCTTGAGAACATGAAAAGAATTAACCCCTAATTCTGCAAATGGTGCATCTGGTGCCAGAGACTGGGGTTCAGCTTCAATGGCCGTCGCAAAAAGCGAGGTTAGATAAGATGCGGTTGCATCTGTTAAGAGTTCTTCTTGATTCATTTTTTCTCACCAGAAAATGTGTCTGAAACAAAATAAAAGTAGAGCCCCAATCGGCAGAGTTGAGGGCGCTGAGAGCACATCGTTTTCAGAGTAATAACGTTTATTAATCAGGTAGACAGGTTTGAATGCTAAGTGCAGTTTTAATCGCTTAATCAAGTACCGGCAGATGGAGGATTTGCTATACCGGCGAATATTTATATGCGTCCTGCAGAAAAGGAACTACAGGACGCGTTTTTGAGGTCGTAAGCGGGAGCGTCAATTTAATACGTCAAGCTGAAATTGTTCGCTCTGCTTACGACCGGTTTCTAATGTTTAAAAGACTTATTCGTAGCGCAATGCATTAATAGGTTCCAATTCCAGAACATTGCGGGTCGGCAAATAAGTTGCTAGTAGCACTGCTGCAGCCACAATGCTCACTAGAACGAATGTAACAAGGACCAAGTCAGCACTGCTAACACCCAGGAAAGACGCCATTGCAAAGCCCATGGCCGCTCCCACCAATACGCCCGGGATCCCTCCCCAAAGCAGTTGTTTTACACCTGTCCACAAAAACTCTTTCGTCACCCGCGCCTCATCAGCGCCAAGTGCACGTTTAATGCCTATTTCCTGAGTGCGTTGGGCGATGGTATTGGACACCACACCATAGATACCACTGGCAGCCAGGAAAACAGCAGCAATACCAAACATAGCGAAGATATTGGTGATGAACTTAATTCCATTGGTATGACGCTCAATGCTGTCCTGGTAGCTCTCCACACGGAACAGCGGCACTTCAACATCCACAGAGCGCACTGTATCTCGCAATATGCCAATAGCGCGGGAATTTTCAAAACCACTGCGCAGACCAATAGTCATCTGACTAACAGGCGCCTGAGAGTAGGGGCGGTAGATACTTGCCATGCGTCCACTTTCACCGAATGCGGCGCCATGAATCGTATGTTCAACTACACCTACGATAGTTAACCATTGAGACACGTCTTCACCCTGCTGATCATTGACGATTCTGACACGTTTACCCAACGCTGATTCATTACCAAAATGCTGCGCCTGAAAGCTCTCAGTTACAATTGCGGTTGCTTTATTAAGACCTTTGTCACTGCCATCAAAATAACGACCGGAGCGCAACGTCACATTGAGTCTTTGTAAGCTGCCTTGAGAAATAGACACATAATTAGCTTTTGGATAGCTGACCTGACTGTCGCCAGTATATTCTTTACCTTCGATCATGATGGATGGTGTTGCGGCCAAGCCACCAGGTAAGGCACTAGACACTACAGCATCGTTAATTCCCGGTGTATTTAGCAGGCGAGATTGCAACGCTTCAGTGAAAGCCACTTTTTCTGCTTCACCTTCATATTTGGTGGAAGTCAACAGGAACTGCGCATTGATCATGCCGTCGGTATCGGCACCATAATCTGCTTGTGTGGCTTTGTAGTTACCAACCATCATAACTGAAGCTGAAATCAGCACAGTGAGAGAAACAAAGATTTCACTGATGATAAGAAAACGGTTTAATCGGCCTGATTTTTTACTGGTTGCACCACGAGTCCCATCTCTTAATGCCGCGTTAAAATCAGAACCAGAGTTACGCCAGGCTGGCAGTAAACCTGTCACAAGAATGGTTGCAAAAACAAATACCAGGAACAGCGTAATGGTGTAACCATCAACCCCAAAATTCCACCAATAGGGCGGTTTGTCCACGAAAAGCTGCTCAATAATTGTAGTAGTCGACTCTAATCCAAAGGACAGAAGCAGCAACCCAATCAGGCCACCCGCCACACATATAAGGATACTCTCCCACAGCATCTGCCAAATCAAACGCGATCTGGGGGCACCAAGAGCCACCCTAATGGCTGTTTCACGGCTGCGCTCAACCGCGCGAGATAAGAACAGATTGCCGACGTTGATTGAAGCAAGGATCAAGACCAGGATAGCAATGATATGAGCAGAATAAATGATAGGTAGTGTCTCTCCTTCACCAGCCAAAGGAATGCTTGAGACATAAGCACTGCGTCCCGTATTCGTTTCCGGGAAGCGTTCTTCAAGGCGTTGCATCACCAGTGCGATATCTTTGTTAATTTGCTCCAGACTGGCACTGCCATCCAGATGCGCGAGACCGGTAACACTGGAGCCCGAGTCTCTACTTAACTCCACACCAGTTGTTTGCAGTGGCTTCCATAATTCAGCATTAAGAGGGAATGCATAACCTTCGGGCATAACCCCAAGAATTCTGTGACTCACACCGTCAATCCGCACAGTCTGATCAATTACCTGAGCACTGCCATTAAATTGGTTTTGCCACATTTCATAGCTAATAATCATTACAGGTTCAGAACCCGGGCGATTATCTGCCGGGCTGAATTCTCGCCCTAGAATTGGAGGCGTGCGCGTCAGTTGGAAAATATTGGCTTCTACCAGAGCACCATTGTAGCGTCTGGCTCCGTCTTTTCCGGTAACGTTGAAGTTGTTCATACGGTAAGAGCTAAATTCCGTCAGCCCCTTCACATTGCCGGGAATTTCATTGTAGTCCAACTGATACATAGGATCACCATTTTGGGAACCTTCTTCACTTGAACTAATTTGCACCAGAGTGGCACCGTCTTCATATGGCAGCGCTTTGAAAACCATCGTGTGGAAAAATGAAAACAGATAGATACTTAGACCTATGCCTGAAGCCATAACCACTGTGGTTAAAAAAGTGAAACCTGGTTTCTTTCGGAGTAGTCTGAGGGCGTAATTAAGATCTGCGAAAATCATACCGCGAGCTCCTGGTCTTCCTGTAATACACTACTGTCTGGTTGTGCCAGGCGCACATCAGAGCCTCGAATAGTTTCATCTCCAACTAACTTGCCGTCCAGAATATCAATTTTTCTTTGTGCCATGTTTGCTGAACGAGGATCGTGAGTAACCATGCAGATGGTAGCGCCTTCTTCGTGCAATTTAACCAGCAATTGCATCACTGCATCGGCATTTTTGGAATCAAGGTTACCCGTTGGCTCATCCGCCAGAATCAGCTTCGGATTACCCGCAATAGCTCTAGCGACGGCCACCCTTTGTTGTTGACCACCAGACAGTTGAGATGGAAAGTGACCAGCACGGTGTTCCATGTTTACTTTTGTCAATGCCTGCATGGCCATTTCCTTGCGCTGTTTTTTGGAAATATCATCACGATAACTCAAAGGCAGTGCGACATTCTCTTCTACAGTCAAATCACTAATCAAATTGAAAGACTGGAAAACAAAGCCAATTTCCTTGTTGCGGATCCGCGCTCTTTCCTTTTTGTCGATGTCAGAAACGCTGTGACCAGCCAACAAATATTTGCCACCAGAACTGGTATCCAGTAACCCCAACAAAGACAACAAAGTGGATTTACCGCATCCTGATGGGCCAGAAATGGAAACGAACTCTCCTTTGGAAATAGTTAAGGAAATATCGTGAAGTGCATGGGTCTGGACATCCTCAGTCACAAACGTCTTACTTATTTGTTGTAGTTCTATTAACTTGTCGCTCATATTCTGGCTCCGATGGATTATTTTTTGTAATGTACTGTTAGGGTGTGATCAATAAATACTGACTACTTGATCAAGAAAGAGGTGAAACGCTGAAATCTACTGGGATCTGACGTTACGATTACGTCTCCAACAGAAAGTCCCTCTAAAATTTGAATTTGATTAACTGAACCATACCCCAATTGAACTTGGACACGCTCCGCTAGATTCTTACTACCATTGACACGATAAACAGAGGAAAATGATTGGGATTGGGCGTACAGTGGTCGGTCTACATAAAGCGTGTCGTTTATTTCGGTGACGATGATTTCACCGTCTACACTGAGGTCGGCGCGTGCATCATCTGGCAGTGGTTCATTAAATGCGATATCTACCTGCACATTTCCGTTAATCACTGCGGGTTCTACGCGCTCTACTACCCCGTTTATCTTGCTGTTTCGAGTATCGATGACAACCATCTGGCCTGGTTTGACGTCGCGAATTTGAATTTCTGGAACCAGCAATTCAGCGATCAAAGAGTCCTGACGGGCTAATTTCGCAATATTGGCTCCCATAACCAGTCTCTCGCCGGGTTCCACGGGTAGTTCAAGAACAATCCCATCAAAGGTCGCGACAACCTGCAGGTCATCAACCTGACGCCGCATACGCTCTACTCGCTTTCGGATTTGTGCCAATTGGGCAATCTGTACTTTGTTCTGCGCATCAAGGTTCTCTTTCAGTTTCTTCTGACGCTTTTGGCTAAACTCCCAACGCTGTCTTGCCTGTTCCATATTGACTTTAGCGCGCTGAAAATCCAATTTAGATACTGCACCCGTTTTAACCAATTCACTACGGGCCTGGTATTCGTTAATGCTGCTTTCGTATTCCAGCTTGGCTTCCAACATGGTGGCTTCCTGCTGCATAAATTCGGTTTGGCGAGTGATAGTGGCAGCGATTTGCTCCTCCTCCATCACTTCCAACTCCCACAGGGCCTCTTCCAATTGCTGTGTCAACTGAAAATTACTCAGTTCAACCAGAACATCGCCCTTGCGCACCACATCACCTGCTCTGGCGTGGCGCTTTTCAACTTTCGCTTCCACACTGGAGGACAAAAACTGAAAATCGGCTGGAACCAACACCCCTGTGCCCCGCACTGACACTTTAAAGTGACCTCTTTTCACTTCATCTAAAGAAAGCTTATTTCTTTCAATGCTAAATTCACTCTGACCAAGTACCAGCAGGTAATTTGCCAGGAAAAAAAGAGGTATCAAAGATGCAACCGCTGCCAGTACTATTATCAGCTTTTTCTTATTATTGAGTGTTTTCTTTTCTATAACGATATCCATTGCTACTCCAGCTGAGTTAACGCAGGTCCAAAAAATCGGTGAAGTTTGATAGTCACACCACGACAATATAACGGGACGATTTTCCCCCTGGCGCAGCAACTAACATATTGATTTTTCTTCTCTAAGAACACTAATTCAGAAATGCTTTGGGAGTCCTTTTACAAGCCCCTCAAAGCATCTTTACTTTTCTCCATTCAGATTATTAGATTCTTTACAGAGCGTTAATTTAAGAACATCCAATGCGCGGATTAATTTTCCATACGGGAAGGCAGTATGTTTAGCTTTGACCATACTCTGTCCTACAACATCTTGCAGGCCACCAAAACCTGGCGGCAACAAAAGTAGAACGACTCGCGTTCTAACAAGGCGTATTTTACCCACCAGATTTCAAACAGAAAAAGACTATCCAAGATTAAGTTAAACCTGGTTTATAGACTGCTTTGTCGCTTGGATTTGAAAAAGAATTAAATTAACCAAAAAATCATCTGTTTTTTCATCACGCTTTTAATCGCGCAAGCTCCGCCCTACAAAAATTGTATAGTGCCCGGTTGGGCGGCCACGAAAAACACGTTGTAAATATAACTACACCGACAACACTACTTAATCTGGTGTTTTACTTTTGTTCAGTTAGTTTGTATTTGTTTAACCTTTCGAAACACAACTAGTAGGCACAGATACTCTCGACTCTCGCCCGAGTATTTCCATTAACACTGTCACTCTGCGCTCCTTGGAGTGTTCCTGGAAAATTGCTTTCAGTCCATCGAAACCACAACCATTGAGCTCCACAACATCACCTTTGGCCAATACGTCGCCAGCCTCAACATTTTCATTGTACAAAATTTCACAATGCCTGATTTCGTCTATGTGCTTACTGCTTGCTCTAGCAAACTGTTCGGCAAACCTTACAAAACCAGAAACTCCGAATGTATACTGGATATCGTGAAATGACGTTACAAGATCCGTCATCCGAACGAATAAATAGCGAGGAAACAGTGATTCATCGGATTTCTTATTTCTGATGACTGGTCTGTAGACTTCATATCCCTTCGCTCCCAGACTTTTTTCAGCAGCGCCTTCCATTCGAAACTTACAATAAATTACATACCACTCGTTGCCATTTACATCGTTCAACTGGCGCTCCTTCTCTACTCCAGGATCGAAGATCCAAAATCCGGTTTTCACAATGGAAAATCTAACCACTAACCACAAATCTCGACACACTAAAATGAAATCAATCAATATTTGCGGATTATTATGACGCAAAAACAAAATGGCAAATATTAACCAACGCCCCTTTAGCAAAGGAATCAATCTAGCGCAAACCTCTATTACCCACCTGAATCATAAGAAATAATATTTTCTTAACCTATTACCAAGTATTTCTTAACCTATTACCAAGTGTTAATGGAACGTAATAAGATATTGCTTATAAAAATATTTTTCAATATTTTTTTTCACATAAAATTTATTTGAAAAAAGAGCGCCGCAAAAGTGCCACTAACACCCATCAATACAAAGGGATAAGCCTTTTTTAACCCACCCCCGAAAACCAATCAATATAGGCTCTAGGGGTGAAAACTACACTGTAAATTTTAAAGTTTTATGACGCATATATTAATAATATCTTTATTTGCACTCATCTTAATCGAGCCTTTCTCTCGAGATGTTTTTATACCATTACGGCCGAACAGAATATGCAAATAAATGCACTTAAGTGAAATAAAAAGGCTCTGCAATCGCATTACATAGATTGAAATGAGGTACACTTGCATCTCCTGGTGCTATAGTCGCTCTATGCAAAGACACAAAAGAGAATGACCAGCTAGCGTTGAGATTAGCCTGTTTGTGGCAAACACAGACTATTACTCGCGTATTTGCAAAACGAAAGTTGGTGAGTCATTACAAATGTGCAAAGTTAAATATTAGGGGAAGTGGACAAGGCCTTTCATTTCCTGGCGAAAATACGTCTCATTGAGCTGATTATGATTATTGATTACTAAATGAAATATGTTGGGTGTTCTTTGTGCTTACGGTCACGTTCAAGGCGAGATGAAAATGGTGACTAACGCAAATCAAATCCAGAAATTATTTGAGGAGCAAGGAGAGCAGAATCTTACACAACTTAGTAATCAAAGAATGGTGCGCCATAACAGGCACACCATATTTCCAGGTTGTTCGTCGGGCTATTGAATTACTTTGAGACTACACGAAAAATACCGTTGCCATCAATCCCAATATACAGTTCACCATTGGGGTGAGTTGTCATGCTTCGAATGCGGCCGGCACCTTCAAATAACTTACTGTGGCCAGCTACTTTATTGTCTTTCAGCTCAACCAGAACCACATGAGCAAACTTCAAAGACCCCACCAGCAAGTGCCCCTGCCATTCGGGGTATTTATCACTGGTGATAAACTGCATCGCTGAAGGTGCAATGGAGGGTGTCCAGACCCACTCAGGTTGCTGCATGCCGTCTTTTTCAGTCTCATTGGTGATAGTTGTTCCGTTGTAATTAATACCATAGGTGATCACCGGCCAGCCATAATTCACCGCAGGTTTAATAATGTTAATTTCATCACCACCGCGCGGCCCGTGTTCATGCGCCCAAATCTCACCCGTTAGCGGATTTAACGCCATCCCCTGAGGATTGCGGTGACCATAGGAATAAATCGTAGGACGGGTGTCTTTTTGACTGACAAAGGGATTGGATTCAGGAACTGTCCCATCAGGGTGTATTCGGTGTATTTTGCCTGCATCATGATCCAGTCGCTGCGGGTGAACATCCCGCTGTCCTCTGTCACCAATCGAAAAGTACAGGTAACCTTCGTTATCGAACTCGATACGCGAACCATAATGATGTGACTTGCTGGTATTTGGGTAGCCATGGAATAAGAGTTGTTGTTCAACAAGCGTATGGTCTTTTAACCGTGCCCGCATAATGGAGGTGTTGTTACCCTCACCTTCGTCTTCGTAGCCTGAATAAGACAGATAAATCCAGCCGTTTTCCTGATAATTCGGATCAATCTCAATGTCCAGCAGACCACCCTGACGCTGCGCATGGACTTTGGGCACACCTTTTATGGGTTTGTCATCCAGGACACCATCGCGAATTAACCTTAGATCACCAGAACGGTCCGTGACCAGCAGTTCCGATTCGTTTAGCCACACCATGCCCCAGGGAATAGCTACCTCTTTAGTAATCAGCTCCAGCTCATATTTAGCCGCGCTAGGGGCCACCAATATCTCTGCCGTTTCAGCATTGATAAACGACGACGTTGCGAGCAGTTGCCACGCAATCATTAATTTCAAAGCAGTATTTTTCATCTGGCACCTTTATAAATCAGTCACGATAAAACCCTGGGCCTGAACCTTTAAACAGGAGGCTTTACCAAAACTAGTTCAATAATTTAATAAACGAGAATAGCACAATGGTAGATCATCAAATGCAGCCGATCCTCTTTAATAAGGCACCCATCGCGTAGCTAACAACCTGAGAACCTACAGCGAATGAAAAGCCATTACAAGGCATAATATAACAGTGACAACAAACCCAACTGCGCAAAGGTGAAAACCCAAAAATACACCCCAATAGCTAAAATTTTGACTGCTCTGGCTTCATAATCCTTTTTCCGATTAGCGACCACATATGCCCCTACGGCAGATATCACCGTAATAATGACCATATACAACTGCCACTGAATTTTTTCATTCGCAGCCGCTGCAAACGGACTAAAGGACAACGCCAGGATAAAACACACAAATAAAAAGACAGGCTTAAACATCTATTATTGTTCACCTTTAAATGTAGCTATAGACCATGCTCTAAAGCCAAAAATCATATACTGACTGAAGATTATCATGGGTTAATCGTGTTGAGGTATTTATCAATGCGAATAATTAAGTAATCAAAGCGCATTGTGCAAAATCTTGCAGGAATAGCATCCGACCATGAAGCATTCCTGTTTTCAACTGTGTTTTTAGTAAGTTAATCCAAGTTATTCAACCAGCATACAGGCATATTTTGTCTGATAGATGAAGAGGAAAAACGTATGCTGGTTAATGACGATAAAGAAATACTGCTAGCGCCTGAATCGCTGCTGCAGGGGGATTTGAGCAACACAGAGATCTTCAATTTACTATACAACCTCCTGATTGAGTATATCGATACCAGCACGAGAGATAGTTGCTCCAGGCTAAGGTTTGATATTAAAGAAAACCTTGAAAGTCTTATCGCACTCAGTGTCAGCGATATTTTATTTAATGTTTCTGAACTGTTCACTGCTAATAATTTTGATGCGAAAAAAGCCCAACAGGCAAGTCTGCGATGCACCCAGGCTAAGGCGCAAATAAAGCAAGTTTTGCTTTTAGGAAATCTTGAAGAAAAGCTCGTGCAGCCCGACCCAACACTGGTGATATTTTACCAATATGTACCGGAAATATTCGAAGCACTCACCAGCCACAATATTTTCATCTTAAAGAAAGACTTGCAGGCAAGCATCAACGCATGTGTCATGAATGCGTTAAATAAAGATCATCAAGCCATAACCCTCACAGATGCAAATACCGGTACTAAGGTTGCCTGGTACTTAGGGGAAACTCTGTTAAAAGTGGCGTTAAACATGGTTTCAATGAGCTTAGGTGGAGCCATCATCGATAGCCTGCACTCAGCCTTGAATACCCATGGTGCGTCAATTTACGAATTAAATAAACAGAAAGTAACAGTAACAGGCAGTGACGGTAACAGCGGTAATGTATTTGTGCGTAGAAGCACAGATTGGGAACGCTGTGCCACCCCAAAAGAAATTCTTTTTCAGGCAATTTCTGATATCGGTGATGAATTCATAAAAGATGCAGATAACGCCGCCAAAGAAGGCATTAAACAAAGGTTTGCAAAGTTTTACCAGGAATCAAGAAACGGAACCAGCATCACCAGCCTGGATAAAAGCAGTGCCTTTTCAATGTTGCTTCTGCCGATTGAAATACTGCTGCAAAGACTAAAAAACACAGAAGCCCTGATTCGACGGGTTATTATTGCTGTCATCGAGCATTATGTGGAAGCAGGGAAAAAGTTAGATAGCCTTGACGATCTCGAGCTAATGGCGAAAGAGGTCAAATCCCGCCTGAAACATCTCAAAATTCACGCATACTTAACGTATTTGGCACATTTAGCCAATCAGTTTGTACAGGTATACGACTGGAAAACACTTTATAAGGTCTTAACAGCTGAGACCTTAGCGCAAAATGGCAATAAGATTCTTGATAGCAATCAGGTGCTCTCCACAGGATTATGGCGCTTGATGTACAAGCATAATATCGCGTCCAAATGCCCCCCTCCCGACAGCCTCAAGCCCTTGACCAATGAGCAAATAGATAGCTTCAATTCCCGACTACAAAACTATGCGCCATTTCCCGATAAAAGCGCATGTATTTGGAGCAATAAGTATAAAAGCATATTGGTAAGTAAAAACCTGCCCACGTTGCATTGGTATTATCAAAAGGCTATCGATTGCGGTTCACTTGCTGTGACTGCGAATCAAAAATTCGGAGATCGAAGCTCACTGGCAACATTAGCCAGATCCAATGATTTGCTAACAAAATTAAAAGCAGATGTAGGTCACGCTATCAAAGAAGTCACAACACGTTCAGATTATATTAAATTCACAGAACAGGTAGGCGTGTCTCAAGAAGCCCGGAAATACTGGGCTGAGGTAAAAGACGAAATTGATATGAATATTAGTACTTAACAATGGAGGCAGGGGTGAGCTACAGAACCTAAGTTTAACAAAGTCTGGTCCGGCATAAGCCAGGCGACAACAGCAACCGATTTAAGATTCGCACCAGTCCATATAAAGGCTGTTCCGAAACTCAACCCATTGAACAGAATCAAAAACTCAATAGCGCAAACCCACCTTGACTCAGCGCCTACGTGCCCTGCCCGGTTTAGATTTGTTGTTGCTCCTCTGACCCAGCGCTTTAGCACGTAATGCTTTTTTGGAAGGCTTACGCCTGGTATTGGTCTCTTCATTCAGATCGAAGCTGTTTGGCTCGAAACCCTGCATCCATTGCAGAGCAACTTGCTCACCGGTAAGCTTTTCAATGTCTGTGAGCAGGTATTTCTCTTTTTCTGAAACCAATGAAACGGCCAACCCCGCCTGACCTGCACGGCCAGTGCGACCAATACGGTGAATGTAGTCCTCAGCGCTGTAGGGGAGTTCAAAATTGATGACGTACTGCAATTGTTCGATATCCAGACCACGTGCTGCCACGTCAGTAGCAACAAGCACTCTTATCTGGCCTGTCTTAAACGCATCTAAACCACGTTCGCGGGCGCCCTGTGATTTATCACCGTGCACTGCTGCTGTGCTGATACCATCTTTTTTAAGTTCGTTAGCAAGCTCATCCACAGCCTGCTTTGTACGCGTAAAAATAAGGACCTGTCGCCAGTTTTTAACGCCAATCAGGTAAGCGACTAATGCGGCTTTGCGCTGTTTGTCGACTTCGTAAAATTGTTGCTCAACTTTCGTCGCTGCTGCATTGCGCTCGGCCACTTCAATCAGCTTTGGCTGCTTCAAAATAGTATTGCTGAGGGCAAATACCTCATCATTAAACGTCGCAGAGAAAAACAGGGTTTGGCGGTTGTCAGGCAGGCGTTTTAGAATTCGACGGATATCAATGATAAATCCCATGTCCAGCATACGATCAGCTTCATCGAGAACCAGCGTATCAATAGCGCCTGGATCAATAAGTTCTTTAATCATAAGTTCCAGTAAACGCCCAGGTGTCGCAATCAGAACATCACAACCGGCATTGAGCGAACTGATCTGAGTATTAATACTCGCGCCACCATAAGCCACCACCGCATTGACACCCAACCCCTGACTGTATCTCACAAAGCTTTGATGTACCTGCTGAGTCAGTTCCCGTGTTGGTGTCAGTACCAGAACGCGAATCTTTTTATCTGTGCTCTTGTGTTCGGCTTGACGTTCGATTTGACGTTGAATAAGTGGCAGGGCAAATGCGGCCGTTTTACCCGTACCTGTTTGGGCACCCGCCATCACATCATGACCGGCCAGTACCTCCGGAATCGATGCTTGTTGGATCGGGGTTGGCACTGCATAACCAAGTGAATCAATGACTGCCAATAAATCGCTGTGAAACCCAAAGGAAGAAAAGCTCATAAATAATCGCTGCTATCAATATACCGGCGCTATTGTAGCATCGACGCCTCTAACAGTAGTCATGGGTGCTTCTTTTAATTTTTGAGGATTTAATACGACGGCTGATACATCATTATCAGCCTTGATTATCAAATGCCAGAGCCAGAGCTTCAGCAACCCGAATACCATCTATACCTGCCGACCAGATACCACCGGCGTAACCGGCGCCCTCACCCGCAGGATAGAGCCCCTGTACATTAACACTCTGATAGTCTTTTCCGCGTTTTATACATACCGGTGATGACGTCCGGGTTTCGACGCCTGTAAGCGTACCGTCTGCTTTTGCAAATCCCTTAACCTGACGATCGAATGCCGGAATGGCTTCACGGATGGCCTGCGTGACATAATCAGGTACCACCTCGCTGAGATCGGTAAGCGTAATACCAGGCGTATATGACGGTGTCACCTCCCCCAGCTCTGAACTTGGTTTACCTGCTAGAAAGTCTCCGATCAACTGGGCCGGCGCATGATAGTTTTCGCCACCCGCTTTAAATGCCAGCTCTTCAAGACGGCGCTGTAATGCAATGCCTGCTAAAGGGTGACCTGGATAATCTTCTTCTGGCGTGATCCCGACTACAATGGCGCTGTTGGCGTTACGTTCCCGGCGGGAATACTGACTCATACCATTGGTCACTACACGGTCTGGTTCGGAAGCGGCAGCCACCACAGTCCCGCCAGGACACATACAAAAACTGTACACCGTTCGGCCGTTTTTACAGTGATGTACCAGTTTGTAATCTGCGGCACCAAGAATAGGATTACCGGCGTTGTCACCAAACCGGCAGCGGTCGATCATGCTTTGTTCGTGCTCAATACGAAAGCCAATAGAAAACGGTTTGGCCTCAATGTAAACACCCTGCTCGTACAGATTTTCAAATGTATCCCGGGCGCTGTGCCCCAATGCCAGAATCACCTGTTTACAGGCCAGGTAGTCACCGTCAGATAAATGCAGGCCTTTAACCGAAAACTGTCCGTTATCGTTATCCAGTTCCAGTTTTTCAACTCGTGTTGAGAAGCGAATCTCACCGCCAAGATCGATGATTTGCTGGCGCATTTTTTCTACCATGCTTACCAGCTTGAAGGTTCCGATATGCGGTTTACTGACATACAGGATTTCATCTGGTGCACCAGCCTGAACAAATTCGTGCAACACCTTACGACCGTAATGCTTGCGATCCTTTACCTGACTGTACAGCTTTCCGTCAGAAAACGTCCCGGCACCACCTTCGCCAAACTGTACGTTAGACTCAGGATTGAGTGGCTGCTTACGCCAAAACCCGAACGTATCCTTGGTCCGTTCACGCACCGCCTTGCCGCGCTCCAGCACAATCGGCTTATAGCCCATCTGAGCCAGAATAAGTGCTGCAAAAATACCGCAAGGGCCAAGGCCCACGACGACAGGTCGATGAGTAAGATTCTCTGGCGCTTTAGCCACAAACTTATAGGTCATATCCGGTGTCACACGGACCTGTGGATCATGGGCAAACCGGGATAGTAAATCTGCTTCATTCTGAACTTCTACATCAACTGTGTAGATAAGCTGAATATCTTTGTTATTGCGGGCATCGTAACCGCGTTTAAATACACTGGTATTGCGCAATTGCGCTTCATCAATGCCAAGCTTTTTAACAATAGCCTGCGCAAGCGCAGTATCGTCGTGATCAAGAGGCAGTTTAATATCGGTTAAACGTAGCATAACGGGGGATCCTGGTTTGCCGGACAGCCTGTCTGTCAGAGCGCGTATAGTGTAATGCAGTTGTCACTATTGCGGTAGGCACCTGCCTTTTATTTGTGCCGCTTTATATTTATAATTGGCATAAATTAACTCTGCATAAATTAACCATGACCTTTGTAGTAACCGACAACTGCATCAAGTGCAAATATACCGATTGCGTTGCAGTATGCCCGGTAGATGCCTTTTTTGAAGGGCCGAACTTTCTGGTCATCGATCCGGATATTTGTATTGATTGTGCCCTGTGTGTACCCGAGTGCCCGGCCGAAGCGATTTGTCAGGATACGGAGTTGCCCGCAGATCAGGCGCACTATCTACCGATTAATGCAGAGCTCAGCCAGAAATGGCCCAATATCATTGAAGTAAAATCGCCGCCTGAAGATGCAGACGACTGGAATGGCGTACCCGATAAGCTTCCCTTGCTGGAAAAGTAAGCCTTGCGGCAGAGCTTGCAAAGACTCCGGCTAACCTTTAAACCCAGTTGCAACCAGATACACCTCCCGTGAGCGCGGTCGTGATGCCGCTGGCTTTCTGACCACCACCTTACTAAATGAGGAACGCAGGTCTTTGACGTATTCATCATAACCAACCCCCTGAAACACTTTCGCGCAGAAACTACCATCGGGCTGCAAGACATTTCTGGCCATATCCAGAGCCAGTTCCACTAAATAGATAGAACCATACTGATCAGCAGTATTTACACCACTTATGTTCGGTGCCATGTCCGAAATCACCACATCGACACGATCGTCACCCAGCACCTCTAAAATTTGGTTATAAACCGCCTCCTCGGTGAAATCTCCCTGAATAAAATCAACGTCAATAATACTGTCCATGGGCAAAATATCAGACGCGATCACGCGACCATGCTTGCCAACAATTGGGGTGACTACCTGTGACCAGCCACCCGGAGCCGATCCCAAGTCCATCACTATACTACCGGGACGGAACAGCTTGTCTTTTTGATTAATTTCGATGAGCTTATAACTGGCCCGCGAACGATAACCGTCTGCTTGCGCTTTTTTCACGTAAGGGTCATTTACGTGTTCTTCCATCCATTTTTTACTGGTTTTTGAGCGGGCCATGTCAACTCTGCTGTCACTGGTGGGAATCGGCGTACATTGTAAACATGCAATAGACATTTGCCAATTCAGCAGGATAACAAACTTTATCGTCAACCTGACTTCAACACTATTACAGGCTACAATGCCACCTGAACGAGCAAGTATTGCCTCTTTGTACCCGGAAATCCCCGCACCATGAAACTAGACGACGTAAAAAAACTGCATCAAAAGAAGTACCGTTCGCAGTTTGGCTTTTACCTGGTAGAAGGCGAACATTTAGTGCAGGAATTGCAACGCTCAAAGCTCATGGCGCAACCTGTTACTGTGTACGTCACTGAGGCCTGGCTGGAGCGCGGTGTCTCATTAGACGAGCGTTTTGAAGTAATCACCGTTTCCGACCGACAAATGGCCGCACTCAGCGATACCAAAACCCCACAAGGGGTGATTGCCAGAGTGCCTGTGGCAGCAATTCACGATAACAACGCGGCAACTCAGGATGAACGCTGCATCTATCTGCATGAAATTCAGGATCCGGGGAACCTAGGCACCATTTTGCGCACCCTGGCATGGTTTGGTCGCTTTCGTCTGCTCCTCAGCCCCAACAGTGTTGATCCATTCAACTCAAAAGCCGTACGCGCCAGTATGGGGGCGATTTTTCATGTACCGGTAGCAACAGACGTCACACTGGAGCAGTTGCAGGCCAAGTTTGATCGCTTCGCCTATCTTGATTTAAGTGGTAACGAGATCAATCACAGCAGCTTCGCAGATTTCCCCTGTTATCTATTCGGTAATGAAGCCCGCGGAGTGCCAGCAGACGCCTTACAAAGTGCGAGCGCTGAAGCCTTTACCATTAGCGGCAGTGGCAGCATTGAATCACTAAACCTGGCCAGTGCAGTTGGCATTTGTGTATACCAGTTGGCACAATCTCACCGCTGAATAGCCCCAAAGACGAGCATTAACGGCGCCGCTGTTTCATTCTGTCGCTCTGCTCTTTGCGTTTTTCGTTACGCTTTTCTTTACGTTCGAGTTTATCCGGCGTCAGTGAGCCGTCTTTAAATTTCTGCTTACGCTTTGCCTTATCGGCCGCCTTCTTCTCGGCCGCTGCTGCCATTTCAATTTTTTCCTGGATAATCATATCAGGTGTTTCCAGGGTGAGCCGGCCCAGCTTTCCTGCCTGCAATTCAGTTAACAGCACTTCACAGATCTTATGCAGGTTTATTCTGCCACCTGTCATAATTGCACCACGGGTTTTTGCCGCAGCTTCTAAAAACTCAAGTTCGGTATCAGGCAATTCATCCAGCTTAAAGCGTTCTTTCATTGCCTCAGGGTAAGCCTTAATCAGGTAATCTGCGGCATAGAACCCGACATCATCGAATTCCATAGCGGTATTTTTAACTGCGCCAGACGCAGCAAGACGATAGATAGAATTGGGGTTTTCCAGTTTTGGCCAAAGGACACCTGGCGTATCAAAAAGCACAATACCGCCACCGATGTTAATGCGTTGCTGCGACTTGGTCACAGCCGGCTCATTGCCGGTTTTGGCGATTACACGTCCAGCGAGAATATTAATTAATGTTGATTTGCCGACATTAGGAATGCCGGTAATCATGGCATTAATCGACTTAACTGACGCGTGTTTTTGGGCACAAATACTCTGCACAAGCTTGATGATTTGTTTACTATTTTCCGGGTTATCGGTGGATGTTGTAATCGTTTTTACACCACGCTCACTTTCCAGATGAGCCTGCCACTGCGCCGTCAGCTCAGGATCCGCCAAATCAAACTTATTGAGTATTTTTAGGACCGGCTTATCACCTCTGACCTCAGTAATTTCCGGGTTTTCGCTTGAATACGGAATACGCGCATCAAGCACTTCGATAAGGATATCAACCTGACTTATCGACTCTTTTATTTCTTTAAGGGCTTTGTGCATATGCCCCGGAAACCAATGTAAAGCCACCCAAACTGTCCTGTAAAAACGCAATGACTGACAAGTCTACTGCATTTGGGGGTTAATTGGGATTGTTGCGGGTGCACGATTGTCAGCATTTAATCTCAAAAATGAGACAATTTTACGGTATTACGAAGATGTGTCACATATGACACACAAGATGCTTAAATGCATCATGCATGACTCACTGTACATAAGATGCATCAGGTTTGCTGAAAATAAAAACACAAATTCGAATTTTAAAAAAGTGCTGGCAATTTACCGGCAATTCGGGGCTACAATTGTTGCAAGTTCCATGGAATTCTCCTATCTGAGCACTGTAGGCTTATGTTGTTTGGCACTTTATTAAATCATCAATCGTATTAACTTAGTGCTTCGAGCCCCAAAATATTACTGTGTTTCGCTTTTCTTCAAATCCATTTCATTTACTTTCGCTAGCGTTTGCTTGAATCCATTAATTAAACCCAGAGCTTCTAGAGCAAAACTTTCCATTTGTTCTAGTTCTTTCTGAGTAAACTCTTTTTCAAATGTTTTTAACTTGGCTTTACTGAATCGACCTTGGTTTTGCAAGAGTACATTAATTAACTGTCCTAACTTCTTCTCGCTCAAATCAAATGTTTCGTTGAAGCTTTTCTTTACTTGATCAAACATAATGACATAAAAAATTTCATTCAATAGCTCTTCACTGAATGCAATATGCATCATGTTGTGAAGAAAAATTAAGTGATCTGTTAGATCTGGAAATTGATAGAGATGCCTATTGTCGCTATGAATGACAATTGAGTCAGTTTCTTCACAAGAGTCATACTGTATTAGCGCCATAACGGGTCTAGACACATCCTCTAACACCCTGTCGTACTCATTCATGTTATTCAATATTGCCGACGAAATAGGAACAATGAAGTTATTCTCAGGACTTCTGCTTTTTAATATATCATGTATTAAATAACGGTGAGTCCTCCCATTACCATCCGAAAATGGGTGGATATACACAAACATAAACGATACAGCTGTTGCGTGTACAAGAGGAGGAATACTTGTTTCGTGGAGAAGTTCATTGTGCATTTCTAATAAACCATCCATCATAGAGCCAACATGCTCTTTTTTGGGAGCTATGTAATGGTAGTTCTCATAAGTGCCTCCCCCCATTTCCCTTACACTTTCACCAACCCAGATTTCTTCATCTCTGTAATCATCATCACCTCTAGAATGTGGAACAATTTGATTCTGAACAGTTATTAACCGCTTTTTAGTCAATGGTATCGAACCTGCCGTTTTTAGGACTTGGTAAAATCTGCTAGTTTTGTTTTGGCTACTGTCCTCACGTTCTATCTCAGTACTACTTTTAGTTTCTTTCAGATACAAATAATTTAAAGAGCGCCCAATTTGATCTGTACTTATATACTTGCTCAGATCCTGCAGCTTATCTTCCGCTTCCGAAATGGTTTTATTGAGATCCAATTCAATGACTTCACGAGTACGCCTGATCATTGGACAACACTGTCTATTGCCTAGCATGTTATTTATTACTTTTGTACGAGGGCATTTTTTCCCACTCTCCCGAGTGAAGTAATACTCAGGTTCAAGCAAATTTACATATCCAGTAGACTTCAAGTCATTAATTTTAAGTCTTTCTTCTCTAATCCACTCATAAAGAAACCACATTGCTCTTCTTATTTTAGAAGTTGGCTTCTTTTTAATGAACTTCGTAAGCTCCTCTGCATCAACCTTGTCGTATACCATTGCAATGTATTGCAACCTGATACCTTGATGTTTTATCGCCATTTCTAGTTGAGCCGGGACACTTATTTCAGAGGATTTATTAGCTGCCAGGTACTTCGCTATCGTGTGGCCATAGTTAACAATTCTATCTTTATTACCTTTTCCCTGATAAAGGTCTATTCCGAGTTTTGGCAGCTCTATCTCAAGTTCTTGAAGAAGATAAGTGTATCCAAGTGCTTGCATAATTTCTTGACTGTAGGTAGTTTTTGGCAAATACTCAATTAGTGACCATTCACCTTTCCATCAATGTTCCCATCTTTACCGAATAGAATTTTTTGTGCAAATTTTATTTTTTTAAGCAAACTTAACATTTTTATGTGTGTTAAAACATTTCGTAGAATTTTTTGCGGAAAAAATGAGAAAACAAGCCCTCTGTGCTGTACTACATTTATCTAGGATGCTTTTAATCCTTAGTAATACGCTTCAATATTATCTCCAGAAAAACACACTGTGACTTTATAGCTACTAGCTCGTAGTATCTATCAATAGCCATTTCCCGGGTAGAAAACTACACTTTTGATATATGAAAGAAGGAAAGCATTAAAGGATAAGCTGCTCTTGGAATGGAATAAGATTTCGGTCCACTGTGTGTTCCGACAACGATTTGCAGTTTATCGGAATTATTAACCCCAAACTTTGACTTTCGTGCGCGAGCACCAACTATGTTTTTATAAAAGTGTTGGCAATCTGTTGGCAATTGGTGGTTTATAGATTTGTGCGTAAAAGCTGGAGGCCTTGAAAATAATGGTGCCCAGAGGCGGAATCGAACCACCGACACGGGGATTTTCAATCCCCTGCTCTACCGACTGAGCTATCTGGGCATACTGTGCGGGACGTTGAGAGGTCTCGCTGAAGTATTTGCAGTTTGTAACGTTGCTGTCACTTGCTGCGGGTGCGTATTAAACGGATTTCGGCACCCCAAGTCAACCAATTTTTGCAGAAAAGTGTAGATTGCAATGTTTTTGGTTACTAAAGAAACGATCTGTGTGAATTTACACCGCTTTGGCAGAAGATTTTATGACTTTGGCGGTGTATATCCTTCGATTTCCGGTTCTTTTCCTTCGAATAAATAAGCCGTCATGTGCTTTTCCAGAAATTGTCTTGCGTTGGGGTCCATCATGTTGAGTTTGTGTTCGTTGATCAACATGGTTTGCTTTTTTTGCCAGTCACTCCAGGCTTCTTTGGAAATATTGTCAAAGATGCGTTTTCCTAACTCTCCCGGATAAAGCTGAAAATCCAGACCATCGGCTTCTTTTTGCAGGCGCTGACAAAATACGGTACGACTCATACATTTACTCATTTATTTGATGTGCATGGATTTTAAGGTATCCAGCAGGGTTTTGGTAGGTGCAGCCAGGCCAACTTCAATATCTTCTTTTAAATCGAACCAGCGAGAAGGTTGTTCAGCGATGATTGTTCCTCTGGTTTCACCCTCAATAGCAACCACAATTGGAAGGATATCCAGATGGAAATGGCTAAAGGTATGCCGAAATCCCGCCAGTTCCTGGTACTCGGCGATTTGAAACCCCAGTTTCCCGGCGTGCTCGGTGGCGTTATCTGCCTCCATAAAGCACCATAAACCGCCCCATATACCGCTTGGTGGCCGTTGTTGTAACAGGACTTTGTTGTCCTGCACGAAAATCAACATGGTTGTGTTGCGCACAGGGATGGCTTTTTTCGGTTTTTTGGTGGGGAAGTCGGTTTGTCTTTGTTGTGCTTTGGCAATGCAGAGGCGTTCGACCGGGCATTGTTCGCATTTCGGCTTAGCGCGGGTACAGACTGTCGCGCCCATGTCCATCATGGCCTGATTATAATCAGCGACGCCTGCTTCAGGGGTGTTGGTTATCGCTACCTGCCACAATTGTTCTTCAACTTTTTTATTGCCGGGCCAGCCTTCAATGGCGAACACCCGGGTCAACACCCGTTTCACATTACCATCCAGAATGGCGTGGGGTTGATTGAGTGAGAGCGATAGCACCGCTCCTGCCGTGGAGCGACCGATACCAGGTAATGCCAGAACGGAATCATAGTCTGTTGGGAACTGGCCATCATGCTCGTCCCGGATCATCTGGGCGGCCTTGTGCAGGTTTCTGGCGCGGGCATAGTAGCCAAGCCCCGTCCAATGATGTAACACTTCATCCTGTGGCGCATTGGCCAGTGACAGAACATCAGGAAAGCTCGCCATAAATCGCTCATAATAGGGGATCACGGTGGCGACCTGTGTTTGTTGCAACATAATTTCAGAAATCCAGACGTTATAGGGGGTTTTCTGTTGTTGCCAGGGCAAATGTTTCCGCCCTGAATGAGCAAACCAGTCTAAAATAGGTTGAGTGATGCGTTGCGACATGTATGGTTTGTGGTTTCCGTATTGATGTAGTGGATTTAATCTGTGATTGCTTGTATTTCCGTCAGGCGCTTGCATAATACGCGACCGCGAAAAGTCAGATCAAATGAATTAGAAAAGAGAATCATACCAGTGAGTAAATATAAAACGCAGGAAGAAGCCGAAGCCGCCGGCGTTTACGTCAGAAAAGTGCAGAGTTTCGTAAAGCGTGAAGGTCGATTAACCAAAGGCCAGGCTGCCTCCCTAGAAAAATACTGGCCCACTATGGGCATTGATTATCAGCCTGAAGCCATCAGTTTAACCGAGGAGTTTGGCAATGATGCCCCGGTAGTACTGGAAATTGGTTTCGGTATGGGTCACAGCCTGATAGACATGGCGACAAACGAGCAGGATAAAAACTTTATTGGTATTGAAGTACACACGCCGGGTGTGGGTGCGGTTTTGGCGGCTGCGGCTGAAGCCGGATTAAATAACCTCAAAGTGATGGATCATGACGCGGTTGAGGTATTAAAAAATACCATTCCTGATAACAGCCTGTCGCGGGTGCAATTGTACTTTCCTGATCCCTGGCATAAAAAGCGTCACCATAAACGACGTATCGTGCAGCCCGAATTTGTTCAGCTGTTACGCCAAAAGTTAAAAGTGGATGGTCTGTTTCATATGGCAACGGACTGGGAAAACTATGCCGAACACATGCTGGAAGTCATGCAGTCACAGGAAGGTTACGAAAACACCTCAGACAATAATCAGTATGTGCCGCGTCCGGATTTCAGGCCACTAACGAAATTTGAGCAAAGAGGGCACCGATTAGGTCATGGTGTTTGGGATCTAATATACCGGAAGATAAACTGATGCTTAGCCCTGCTAGTGAGTGCTTGCTTCGAAGCAAAGACCTATTCGAAAGAGGCCGTTGGTTGTTGGTCAACCCGACGGATACCAATATATTTCAGCAGTTGGCAGGGAATGTCAGCGGTTTTCATCAATATTTTGATATCTACCAGCAAGCCCTGAATAGCGCCCCTGGCTCGCAGCATTTTGGCCTGAGCTGCCCAGAGCGGGACTTCGATGGCATTGTGTTATACATCTCCAAAGCAAAAAAACATACAGAACAGCTATTGCACTACCTTGCCACGTTACTAAAAACCAATGGTCATCTGTTTATTCTTGGAGAAAACAAAGGCGGTATTAAAAGCTCCAACAAATTTTTAGCAAACTTTGGTAACAAGCCCCAAAAAATAGATTCCGCACGCCACTGCGCCTTGCACGGTGTGGAAGTGGCACAATGTGACAGCAATTTTACCCTGTCTCAGGCGTTATCCTGGACTGACGTTGAGGTGAACGATGTGAATATCAAAGTCGCGTCATTACCCGGTGTTTTTAGTCATGGCGAATTAGATGAGGGTACCCGATTATTACTGGAGAACACGGAATCCGTGCCAAATGGCAATATTCTCGATTTTGCCTGTGGGGCTGGCGTTATCGGTGCCTGGTTACACCGTTTAAATCCTGACATCTCTTTAACGCTATCTGATATTAATGCCTCTGCGCTGTATTGCTGCGAACAAACTCTGAAAGAAAATAACATTTCTGGCAACATCATTCCCAGCCATGGCATGCGAGATGTTCATGGTAAATTCGCCGCAATTTATACTAACCCGCCGTTTCATACAGGCGTTAAAACGGACCACAGCATTACCCGGGACTTTTTAAAGGCCGCAGTGGAACAGTTACAGCCTCAGGGAAAGTTAATTCTGGTGGCAAATCGGTTTTTACCTTACCCCGATCAGATGCAGGAAACTTTCGGAAATGTAAGAAAACTGTCAGAAAATGGCAAATTTTCGCTCTATGAGAGTATTTTTATACCCATGTAAGCGCTTAACTGATCTGACCTTTGTAATTTTATTACATTTTTTGCGTATTTCGACTTTCCCTTTTCACACTTGGTGCTATGCTTTATGCACAACTTTCACCAAGGAAGCAAAATGTCCAGAAATATAGCCATGATCTTAGCCGGTGGTGCCGGTACTCGCCTTTTCCCTTTGACCCAAACTCGTACTAAACCTGCCGTTCCATTTGCAGGCGGTTTACGTTTAATTGACTTCGTCCTGAATAACTTTGTTAATTCTGACATATTAAAGTTATACATACTGACGCAGTTCAAGTCACAATCGTTAAATATTCACCTACGTCAGGCATGGCATATCACCGGCTTGACCGGTAACTTTATCGATCCCATTCCAGCGCAAATGCGCATGGGCAAACGCTGGTACGAAGGTACCGCCGATGCGATTTATCAGAACCTGCGTCTGATCGAAATTCACGAACCCGACAATGTCTTTATCTTCGGTAGTGATCACATCTATAAAATAGACATTCGACAGGTGCAGCGTTACCACGAAAAAATGGATGCCTCTTTAACTGTCTGTGCCATTCCGGTATTAGCCTCTGAAGCCGCTGGACGCTTTGGTGTTATCGAAGTCGATGAAAATTTCCGGATGGTCGGTTTTGAGGAAAAACCTGAAAAACCGAAAACCATGCCAGGTCGCCCTGATTTAGCACTGGTTTCTATGGGCAACTACGTATTCAAGAAAGAAAAGTTGTTCGACTATCTGAATGCCGATGCACAGGATAAAACCTCTTCACACGATTTTGGTCATGACATCCTGCCCAAAATGGTGGCTGATGGTGAGCCTGTTTATGTTTATGATTTCAATCGCAATGAAATTCCCGGAGAAGCCCCAACGGCAAATCACAGTTACTGGCGAGATGTAGGAACGGTATATTCATTCTGGGAAGCCCATATGGACTTGCTGGTCGCCGAGCCGGAGTTTGATCTATACAACAGCAAATGGCCTTTGCGCAGTTACCATCCACCAGTACCACCGGCGAATATCATGGCAGATGAAAACGGCAATCACTGCACCGTGCTGAACTCCATGATTTCTTCTGGCAGTGAAGTCACAGGGGCGCATATCGAACGCTCAGTATTGGGCTTTAATGCCAAAATCGAAGCCGGTACTAAATTGGTGGAAAGTATTGTTTTGGGCAAATGTGAGATTGGCGAGAACTGTATCCTTAATAAGGTCATCGCGGACAAAAATGTCAAAATCGCCCCTAATACCCAAATTGGTGTGGACCTCGAGTTAGATAAATCCCGTGGTCTGACGGTCTCCGAAGAGGGTATTGTGGTTATCCCCAAAAACATGGAGGTTGGTTACTAGTGAACATTCTGTTTGTTGTTTCTGAAGTCGAAGGTCTGGTAAAAACCGGTGGACTAGCTGATGTCGGCCGCGCTTTACCTGTGGCGCTGAAAGATCTGGGTTACGATGTACGTATCGTTATCCCTTATTACAAACAAATCGCCGAGAATTTTGCGGTGCAGGATGTCGCCGAACAGCAGTCTCTGACGGCAAACAACAAACAATATCAGTTCACCATTAAACAAATTGATCTCGATGGCATATGCGTTTATGTCATTGATTTTCCTTTGTTTTTTGACCGAGATGGGATCTACTCAGACAGCTATCATGCTTACCCTGATAATGCCGAGAGGTTTGCGTTCTTCTCCAAGGCGGCGTTGCAGACTGGCGCCTGTATGGATTACAAACCCGATATAGTCCATTGCCATGATTGGCATACCGCATTAGTACCGTATTTTATGCAGTCTGATGATAGCGGATTTTATCAGGATAGTAAGTCAGTACTCACTGTTCATAACGGTGCTTATCAATGCCAATGTGCCTTCGCAGACGTACCGTTTTTACATCAATATGAAGATATAGCCGCACAGAAGGACCATAGTGGCACTATTAATTTCCTGAAGATCGGGGTAATGCATGCCGACAAAATTAATGCTGTCAGTCCTCAGTACGGGAATGAGCTAAAAACCCCGCTCGGTTCTCATTACATGTATCACGAATATATGACTCGTCAGCATGACTTAACCGGTATTTTAAATGGCTGTGACTACACCATGTGGGATCCAGCCACTGATAAAGAACTGCCGGTCAATTATAGTTTCGATGACATGCAGGGTAAACATATCTGTAAAGCCACTTTGCAAAAAGAAGTGGGTCTGCCAGTAAAAGAAAATGTGCCGCTGATTGGTATGGTGTGTCGTTTAACCGAGCAAAAGGGGTTTGGTTTTTTAGTGCCCATATTAGGGCACTTGATGCAGCACAATGTGCAGGTGCTTATTATTGGAACCGGAGATCCATCGATTAGCGAAGCCCTGCATATGTTCGCTCATCAACAAACCGACAAGTTTGTGTTTCGCGAAGAGTTTAGTAATCGAATGGCCCATTTATTAGAGGCCGGTAGTGATTTCTTTTTGATGCCGTCTTTGTTTGAGCCTTGCGGACTTAACCAGATGTACAGTCTCGCCTATGGCACGATACCGATCGTGCGCGGGGTCGGTGGCTTAAAAGATACTGTTATCGATCTGGAAGATGCACCGGACTACGCGACCGGATTTGTTTTTGATCACCCAGACAGCCCAACATTATTGAGCTGTGTACGCCGCGCAATCCTGTTTTATTATGAGTACCCTGAGCGCTTCAAGGCGATGCAGCGACGAGCGATGAATACGCGTTTTACCTGGAAGGATGCTGCGGTACAATATTTAGGATTGTATGAGGATGCATTGCGCTCCTGATATTTTGAATGCTGCTCCTGATATTTTAAGAGCGAAATATCCAATTTAAAGATTTCCCGAGACAACGATATGGATGTGAGGTTTCTGGCTATGAATGCAGTGTTAATTAGATTAAAACTTGTTTTACTGGCATTTACACTGGGTTTTGCGCAGTGCACTTTTGCTTTGCCAGAACAGTGCATTGAAGATCCACTGCGTAGAAATCCTTGTCCGCATGTTATTTATAAAACCGTCAACCTGCCCAATAAGGATACTGGTGAAGACGAAAGGCAGATGGTCTGCATTTGTCTGACCGACTTTAAAGACTTATTTACCAAGGCAGACTCGGAAGTTAAACAGAAAATAAAAGAAATGAATTTGCGCTCATTAAGTGCGCAGCTTGGTATTAGTGAAGAAAAGTTAAGAGAAATCGTACAGTATAACTAGAGCGCACACTAATCCGTAGTCAGAAAATCATCAAAGGCACCCATATGTTCAGCTGACACCTCGTTTAACAATGCGGGGTAAAGCCAAAGTTCGCCGTCAGTCACCCAATAAAAGGCGTTCTGGCGATAAATAGAGGCCAAATTTGTGGCTTTGTTGATATCTACGTGAGCGGCAATACTGGGCTCACAGTAGCTAAAGCCCTCATCACCGCACAAAATGTGGGTGAATCCCAGTTTATTCGCCATCAAATAGGTGGTGAGTTTTTGCTGTTTGATACGGTTAATAATTTGGTCTTGCACCTGACTTCGGGGATTGTAGGCGGTCAGAATTGCATAGCTACTTTGTTCCATGGGTTTATTTGGCCAACGGAATTTTACTTGTTGATACTGTTCCCATAGCTGTGAAACTTGCGATTTCTTAATTTTTTTCATAACTTTTGAACAGTTGCTGTTTTATTTATCTGCACTTTATATCAATATGGAGATGCAAGAAACGGCTATTCGACCAATCAGGAATATAAGCTTACATAATGGCGTCCGGTTCAAACATATTATCCATAAAACGGTTATTCGTCTGGGTAGTCATGGGTGTTGCTTCGCTGGCGTTGTTATTGGCTACCAGCATTTCATTCTATACTCAGGTAAATACTTACAAAACAGAGCTTATCGAAAAAATAAGTATTTTTGGTGAATTGATTGCCAGAAATGCCCAAAGCGGGATCGCCTTTGACGATAACATCACGGAAGAAGAAAACCTCCGGGTGCTTTCTGCCGCCGCCTTCATTACCAATGTGCATATATACAAATTGGAAACTAATGGCGAATTGTCCTTTTTCACCAGTTACAACAAAACTGGTCAGGCCCCGATCCAGGCGATGTTTTCGCGGGTGGATGAGCTGGCAAAACCGCTGATAACCGACAATTTAGTGGAATATATCAAACCGGTCAAAATCGATGAGGCGGTAATTGGTTATGTCTATGTCAGGGCCTCAGCAAAGTCATTACAGGATCTAACCCTGAATTCCACCATGATCACCTTCGCGGTTCTGTTGGTCACGTTATCGGTATGTTTTATTCTGACTCTACGCCTGCAACGTACCATCACCGACCCGATAGAAAACCTGGTGGAACTGGTGACGGATATTGCCCAGCGAAAAGACTACTCGAAACGTGCTGAATCCTCGAAAGTGAAAGAGCTAAGTATCCTATCCAGTGCCTTTAACAGCATGCTGTCACGTATTCAGGAGCATATGGTAGCGCAACAGGAAGCCGAAGCGGAGCATCGCCGTTTGGCACAAAACCTAGAAGAAAAAGTTAATCAACGCACACAAGCCTTAAAAGAAGCAAACCAGGAGCTTATTCAAACTCTGGAAAAACTGCATCAGTTTCAACGCCAAATGGTGCAGAACGAAAAAATGGCCTCACTCGGCGATATGGTCGCGGGGGTTGCACACGAGGTTAATACTCCGATTGGTCTGGGTGTCACCGCCTCGACCATGATGCTGGATAGATTAAATGATTTGAAAAAAGCTTTCGATGAGAAAAACCTGAAAGCCAGTATGCTGTCCAAATTTATGATGGAAGGGGAAGAAAACCTCAATATCATTTACCGCAACTTAAATCGGGCCGCTGAGCTGATTTCCAGCTTCAAACAAGTTGCCGTGGACCAGTCCAGTGAGCAAGACCGGGCCTTTAGCTTTAAACAATTGATGGATGAAATCCTGCTTTCTTTGCGGCCTCGACTGAAAAATCTGGCCCACGTTATTGATATCGATTGTGACGAGAATCTCTGTATTGAAACCAAAGCTGGGCCAATCAACCAAATCATGATCAACCTGATCATGAACTCTATCATTCATGGTTTCGAGTCCAAGGAGAAAGGGCGTATTGTGATCCGGGCTGAGATGATGGACGAGAGTAAAGTATCTATCACCTATACAGATGACGGAAAAGGCATCCCAGAACATATGCGCAAGCGTATCTTTGACCCCTTTGTGACCACCAAACGTGGTCAGGGTGGTAGCGGACTTGGTATGCACCTGGTATTCAATCTGGTGACCCAGGCATTAAATGGCTCGATTTCACTCACTAGTGAAGAAGATAAGGGTGTTGAATTTCACATCGCATTCCCGGTGAAAGTTATTCAGGCTGAAAAACTGGCAAAGAGTTCATAATCCATGGTGAAGCACTTTTACAGACAGTTGGCATTTTGTCTGTTACTGCTGGTAACCGGGTTCATTTCTACGGTACAGGCACAAAGCTTTAAACCAGAACAACTTCGTACCTCGTTTTTATTCCATATTGTGCATTACACCAATTATCCTGAAAGTACGTTTTCAGGAAACACCATCAAATTCTGTTTTTTGGAGGGTAGCGACTCCGCACATACACGGATTTTTCGATCTCTGCCTAAGAAAAAGATAAAAAACAGGGAAGTTGAAGCTGTGGAACTAGATAGCATTAGTGAAGTCAAAGATAAGTCATGCCAGTTGCTATTTGTCGGTAAAAGAGCCGAAAGTAATGCATTATTTTCGGTTATTAAGGTGTTAAACCGGGAATTGGTAACAGTAGGTGAGACCAGAGACTTTATAGAGCATGGTGGCATGATCACCATTGTGCCATTGCAATCGAAGATGAAAATATTTATTAGCCGGACTCAGTATGAGAATACGGCACTAAAATTTAGTTCATCTTTATTGAAGAGGGTCAACTTTCGTTAATGGCAGTTGAGTTCGGTAGCTTGTCAGTGCCAAGCCTGCTGCTAAATAATGGAGCAAAGCTAAACATGCTCTAGTTTAAAAACCGAAGTTCGGCTAGAATGCCTTGATATAAAAGCATTTTTTAGAAATAAGATTTTCACTGAGTCAGGTAATCGTGATGCAAACTCCAAATATACTAATTGTTGAAGATGAAGTGGTAACCCGAACCACCTTAAAAAGCCTTTTCGAAGCTGAGGGTTATGGTGTATTTGAGGCGGAAAATGGTGATGAGATGCATGATGTGTTTAATGGCAACTCTATCGACCTGGTCATTATGGACATCAATCTTCCTGGTAAAAACGGCCTGATACTCGCACGGGAAGTGCGTGATAAGAAAAGTGTGGGCTTGATCTTCTTGACCGGCAGAGATAATGACGTCGATCGTATTCTCGGACTGGAAATTGGCGCAGATGACTATCTCACCAAGCCATTTAATCCAAGAGAGCTGACGATACGTGCCAGAAACCTGCTGGCCCGCACCACCAATGCTAACGACGATGCTGACTTACCAAGCAAAGTTAACTTTAACGGTTGGGTATTGGATAGCGACAGCCGCTGCCTGATATCACCTTCTGGCAAGGAATTTCGTTTGCCACGTAGTGAATTCCGAGCGTTACACCTGTTTTTAAGTAATCCTGGCAAGATCCTGACCCGTGAACAGTTAATTCTGGAAATGACCGGACGTGAGCTTCGCCCTAATGACAGAACGGTAGACGTCACTATCCGCCGTATCCGCAAACACTTTGAAAGCGAAGAAGGTGGCGAAGAGTTGATTGTCACTATTCACGGCGAAGGTTATCGTTTCTGTGGTAGCGTCGACTAATCGTACACGCTGAGATTTTAACAGAGCCCTGCTGAGCAGGGCTTTTTGTTACTGAATTGAGAACGTGTTATTGAGGATTAAATGACTGGTTCAGTCCAATGTCGTGGCACTTAGGGTAGAAACCACTTACTCTCCACCAATCTGCATGGATTCAATCAACACTGGGCCGGTATAGATGCTGCCGCGTTTTTCCTGCTCTGCACCAATTGCTACAATATTTTGATACATGGCACGTAAGCTACCGGCAATCGTCACTTCGTGCACTGGATACTGGATCTCGCCATTTTCTACCCAATAACCCGCCGCTCCTCGGGAATAGTCGCCATTTACCAGATTAACGCCATGTCCCATCAACTCGGTAACCCAAAGTCCAGTGCCCATTTGTGCTAGTAATTCATCGTTGGATTGACCTGTGGTGCCCACCAACCAGTTGTGAATACCACCAGCGTGACCGTTGGTTTGCAATCCCATTTTTCGGGCAGAATAACTGGTCAGCAGATAGTCCTGCAGGACTCCATCTGTGACAATCTCCATATTACTTGTGGCCACACCTTCATTGTCAAAGGCGCTGGATGCCAGGGCTTTTTTCAATAATGGCCGCTCCGAAATGTTTAACCAGTCAGGAAATAGCTGTTCGCCTTTGGAGTCCAATAAAAAAGACGCTTTTCGGTACAGACTGCCACCGCTGATCGCGCTGACGAAGTGTCCAAATAATGCCGGCGCCAGCTCCTTATCAAAAACAACCGGAGCCGTACGAGTACTGAGTTTCTTCGCACCCAAGCGATTTAAGGTATTTTTTGCTGCCTGAGTCCCGACCACCTGTGCCGAGTCCAGTTCTGCCATATCGCGGGCAACCGAATAGGCATAGTCCCGCTGCATATCACCATCCTGTTCCGCTATCAGTACGGCACTGAGGCTGTAACGTGAGCTGGGGTAACCAACATTTACTCCATGGGTGTTGCCATATACCTTAACCCCCAGATTGGCATTGTAACTGGCACCGTCAGAATTATTGATTCTAGGATCGACATCCAATGCGATACTTTCAGTGGTTTTTGCCAGCTCAATACCGGCTTCCGCATCCAGCTCCTGGGGATGATATAAATCGAGGTCAGGTGCATTCTGTATCATCAATTCTTTGTCAGCCAGACCTGAACAAGGATCTTCACTGGTAAATTTGGCAATCTGAATAGCTTTTTCGACACTTTGTTGCAAAGCGCTTTTGCTCAAATCCGCTGTCGAGGCGCTGCCCTTACATTTACCAACGTAAACAGTTATGCCTAACCCACCGTCATTGTTAAATTCTACGGTTTCTACTTCTTTTAAACGGGTACTTACCGAGATACCCTGCACTTTACTCATGCTGGCTTCAGCATGATCGGCACCTTTAGCTTTTGCCATGTCTAACACGTCTTGAACGACCTGTTTTATCTCGGCAAGTTGCTGTTCTGCATTCATAAACTGGATATTCCTTTAGGTCATTCGACCTTTGCTATTCATTTACTTCTGGGCAATCGTTACAATTCACCTCAAGTGTACCATTAAAGAAGAAAATATGGGTGATGATCTCTTTTCCGACGCTGATTTTGGCGAGGAAGAATTTAAAAGTAAAACGCAGATAAAAAAAGAATTGCTGGCGTTGGTGGATCTTGGCGAAGAGCTGGTAAATCTGGGTAAGTCCGCGCTGGAAAAAATGCCACTGGACAGTGAGTTACGCGATGCTGTCGATGCGGCACGAGACATGCATAGAAAAAAATCGTCATATAAACGTCAGTTGCAGTTTATCGGTAAACTACTGCGTTCTCGCGACACCGCCCCAATTGAAGAGGCGTTGGAAAATGTCAAAGGGCAGCAATTACAGGCCCGCGCGCACTTTCATATGCTTGAGCAGCTTAGGGATAAACTGGTAGACGATGGTGATCAAGCGTTGCAGGACCTGTTGCAAGAACACAGTCAACTGGACAGGCAACGCTTACGACAGTGGATACGTCAGGCGAAAAAAGAACGAGAGACAAATAAGCCACCTAAAGCGTATCGTGAAATTTTTCAGTACTTAAAAGATGAATTAAAAGAGTAAAACACATGTGCGCCAGAATACTACTTCTTCCCTTACTATTGGTTTTATTAGCAGCGTGTGGAGGAGGTAGCTCAGGCGCCAACGGCCCAGACCCTTTTGGCACTGGCAATGAATCGGTTCCCGCATTGTCTGTGGCGATTTTGGACAGTGTCTGCAACAGTGTCAGCGAAGCGTCTTTCAGCAGCAATGCTGATATCTGCGTGCAAGCCACTCTGACAATTGATAACAGTATTGCGGCCGGAGAAGTGGTCAGTTTTACACTGGGTTCCGGAATAGGTGAACTGTCAGCCAGCACGGCACTTACCGATAGCAATGGTGTTGCGGAGGTTTTTATCTCCAACACGGCTTTGGAAACAGGTGCCGATAGCATCACCGCGACCTACAGCATTGCTTCAGCTACTGCCAGTTACGAATATACTGCTGCAGAGACTATATTGTCACTCACAGTAAGAGATGCTTCCTGCAATACGGTTACCTCCCCCAGCTTTACCACGAACCAGAATATCTGTGTTCAGGCACTTCTCAGCACTGATGGTGCGCCTGTCAGTTCAGAAGTCGTCAGTTTCACACTTGCTGGCAGTCCCGGTAGCTTATCAACCAGCAGTGCGCTGACTAACAGTCTCGGTATTGCGCAGGTGATTATTTCCAATGAAGATGCCAATGCTGGCGCTTCGTCGGTATCTGCAAGCTTCAGCAGTTTGACTGAGAGTGCCAACTATGAATATCTTGCGCTCCCACCGGAAGTTTCCCTGATCCCCGAAATTCAAATCAGCATGTATCAAAATGGCAATCAAATCAGTCGTTTTCGAGCCGAAGAACAGGTGCAAATTCAGGCTCTGGTTTTGGATGCTGATGATGCCCCAGTGGCAGACGCTATAGTCACTTTTAGTCTGCAAGGCAGCGGCCCGGTTTTATCGCCCACGACTGCACTGACCAATTCCTCGGGCATCGCTCAGGTCGGCATGACCGCTGATGACAACAGCCTCGGCGCATTTGCGGTACAGGCCAGTGTTACCCTGGACAGTTTTGAGTTTACTGATTCTTTAAACTTTGAAGTGCAGGCGTCCGATACCGTCATCGACGAAAGTGCCACACGTTTTGGTCACATTGACTCGGAAGGGAACTTTGTCGAAGGTATTATCGGCTCTTCTGCCGAAGTTGATGGTGAGGTGGTGATCAGTGCTGGGGCAACTGTCGGCTTTACAGTTGCACTGGTAGATGAACAGGACAATCGCCTGCAAACGCCAACGCCCGTCAGTTTTACTTCGAACTGTGTTAGCAATGGACAAGCAACAATAGATGCAACAGTCACTACAATAAACGGCGTGGCGTCGGCGACATTTGAAGATATAAACTGTGCTGGCAGCAGCGGCAACAGCGATCAAATTATCGCATCGGTTGTGATAAATAATACGACGCTGACTATCACGCGTGAGCTAACTATACAGCCTGAGAACATCGGCTCCGTGTCTTTTGTTTCTGCGACACCCGACGAAATTGTACTGTCTGGCACGGGCGGACAAAACAGTGCCTCGGTCTCAACCCTGGTATTTCAAGTCAATGGTGAATTAGGCAATCCGTTAGCACAGCAACAAGTTAACTTTGCACTCAACACCACTACTGGTGGTTTGACCTTGTCCCCCAGTAGCGGATTGACCAATTCCTCTGGCCAGGTGAGCACCCGAGTCACCGCCGGGAGTGTTCCCACGGCTGTCAGGGTGACAGCAACAGCAACAGGCTCAGATGGCAGCGTGATCCGCACCCAGTCAGATCTGCTAAGTGTGAATACCGGTCTTCCGGATCAAAACAGTTTCAGCATGTCATCGACGTTATTAAATCCAGAAGCCTTTTCTATTGATGGGCAGACGGCCACGATTACGGTGCGATTAGCCGATTCATTTAATAACCCGGTACCCAATGGGACGACAGTAAACTTTACTACCGAAGGAGGCACAATCGAGTCCACCTGCTCTACCGGTGAAGATGAAGCTGGAGATATCGATCAGGATGCAGAAAATACCGGAACCTGTTCGGTCACCTGGACCAGCAGCAATCCGCGCCCTAATGACCACCGCATCACTATCCTGGCCACTGCCATAGGTCATGAAACGCTTTTCGATAGCAATGGTAACAATGCCTATGATGATGCCGACGGAGGGCCAATTCTGGACACCTCTGATGCTGGCTTTTCTGTCAGTCAGTATGGTGAAACCGGCTTTGTTGATATGTCAGAAGCCTGGCGTGATGATGACGAAGATGAGAATAAAGATCCGTCGGAGATCTTTATCGACTACAACAATAATGGCAGCTTTGATGCCGCTGACGGATTATTCTCCGGCCCACAGTGCACCGCTGGCAGCATGTGTGGCGAGGACGAAAGCGCCACACTGCATGTCCGAAAATCCCTGGTTATGATCATGTCTGGCTCGAATGCTTTGTGGCGTTTATATTTTGCGGCCCCAAATGACCCAGACTATTTTAATGACGCCAATGTCGCCGTCACTAACGACCCCAATGTAACGGCCAGCGGTGATTTAAATATTCCGGATGATGAAACGCGTCAAATCACTCTGGTATATTATGATGAAGCAGAACAGCTTCTACCTGCCGGGACCGCCGTCGGTGTGGTGAACACCGACAACTCCATAGGTACAACTATTGATACGGTGGCAAATTCCAATCGTCGGGAAAACAGCGCAGTGCCGGGCAGCCTGGTGGTTATCGGCAATCTCACCAATCAGACCGGGGCTGAATCATCAAGCAGTAGCTTTAGCTTTGTTATTGATTCGCCCGCAGGCATCAGGACAAACGTGAATTACACCGTGGTTTTTGAGTAGTGCCTACCAAACAAACCATCACATATACAAAGTAATAGGTGATGGTTTGTTACACTTAGGTAAATTGCCGATGGTGAGTTAGACTCACTGAGTATAAATGATGTAGAGAGTTTCCTGTGACAAACCCTGTGACAAACAAAGTATGGTGGGGCAACGTTAAGTTTGACGCGGACGAAGTGAAAGTATGGCAAATCGGTGAGCGCAAAGTTGCCATTCAGCGTCGCGATAAACAATGGATTGTGTGGAATAAAGAAACACCGGAAGAAAACGCCGCAAAAATCACTGTCAAAGCTTTAAAATCAGCTCAATCATTTACTGACGTCCCTTTTAGTCGCTTTGTATTTTCCAAAACCGAACCACTGTTGGCGGTATCGCCTGCTTTGGCTGACCGCCCAATCATTGCGCGCCCGGCTGCGAAATTAAACGTGCCACCAGGTCAACAGATAGAAGTATTTATCAGCACCCCTCTGTGGTTTAAGGCATCACCTGAAAATCATGATTGTTTAATTGCCGATCTGCCATTCTGGCGGCCGTCCGATTCATGGTTCGGCCCATCTACAATGGAGGGCGAGTTTTGTTATTCCAAGTTCACCGAAGCGAGAGTTGATTTACAACAATTGACACCCCTGTCTCACCGAGCGATTACACCAATACTGATTCGTAATGATTATGATGAGGCTTTGGTTATTGAGCGAATCAATTTACCGACACCTTATTTGAGTTTGTATACGGATAAAGAAAACAAGTTTTGGAGCAATCAGATTGAGATAGTGCATCACAACGATGAAAATAAAACGGGCTTAAAAGTGAAAGACCAAGCGCCAGAACAGCTAAGTAACGAACCGCTGTTAGTTGCAGGTCCGCGAATTAGTTTTCACAACAATCACTTCGTCCGGTCAATTAAAAGTCTGTTGGGATAATTCACAACAGAGGAGCTACTAAACTATGCAAGAATCCAGCGTTTCTCTTCTCGAACAATTCAATCTGATCGCTTCGACCAAAGCACTGCTAATACTGGTAGTGGGGTACATTCTGGCAAGAGTGGCCAGTACCGCTGTGGAACGGTTTAATATCGCTAATCTTAGCGCCCATGCAAAGAAGCTATTTCAGCGTGCGGTGTATTACATCATTCTGATACTGATGGTTATCTCCGCACTGCGAGAGCTTGGATTTGATTTAAGTGTACTGCTGGGAGCAGCAGGCATACTCAGTGTGGCGATTGGATTCGCTTCACAAACTTCTGCCTCTAATTTGATCAGCGGCCTATTTTTGATGGTCGAGCGACCTTTTTCTATTGGAGATGTTATTCGTGTCGATGCCACCACCGGTGAAGTTATTTCGATAGATTTGCTGTCAGTGAAATTGCGTACCTTTGACAACCTGTTTGTGCGTATTCCTAACGAATCCATGATCAAATCTCAAGTGACTACGATGACTAAGTTTCCGATTCGTCGAGCAGATCTACAGATAGGGATAGCGTACAAAGAAGACATTGAAGTGGTAAAGGGCATTTTAAATGAGATTGCCGAAAAAAATGTTATGTGTCTGGATGAGCCAGCACCATTATTTATCTTGTTAGGGTTTGGCAGTTCCTCGGTAGATATTCAATTTTCAGTATGGGCAAAGCGTGAAAACTTTTTGACACTGAAAAATAGTATGTACCAGCAAATCAAAAAGGCATTTGACCAGCATGGAATCGAAATTCCGTTTCCTCATGTCAGCCTGTATTCAGGATCTGTCACCCAGCCTATCCCTGTTGCAATTAACGCAAGCACAGAAGCTGTCAGCGCCGTTGACAGTGAAAACGTGAAGCACTCTGGATAAAATAAGGCAAGCGGAATAACCAACCGACTGATCGGCACAAGGTGATTTGTGTGGTGGTCACAAAAGTTGTTGAGACATTCCGCTATTAAGACTGGAATCAGCGCAGCTGAGTGGCTATGAGGCTGATTCCTGAGATTTCCTGTACGGTTTACAACTAAACAGTACCACCTACCGTCAACTCGTCTACTTTCAAAGTCGGCTGGCCAACACCCACTGGAACGCTTTGACCATCTTTACCGCAAACGCCAACGCCTCTGTCTAGTGACAGGTCGTTGCCTATCATCGATACCTTACCCATGACTTCAGGGCCGTTGCCGATCAAGGTCGCACCTTTTACCGGTGCCGTGATTTTGCCATTTTCGATCAAATAAGCTTCTGATGTGGAAAACACAAACTTGCCAGAGGTGATGTCTACCTGACCGCCACCAAAGTTAGGGGCATAAATCCCTCTTTGAACACTGGCTATGATTTCTTCAGGCTCATGATTGCCTGCCAACATAAAGGTATTAGTCATGCGCGGCATAGGTAAATGTGCGTAGGATTCACGGCGGCCATTACCCGTCGGCGCCACACCCATCAATCGGGCATTTAGCTTGTCCTGCATGTATTTGGTCAGGATACCATCTTCAATCAGCACATTGTGCTGGGTTGGGATCCCTTCATCATCGACATTCAGGGAGCCGCGACGATCACTCATAGTTCCATCGTCCACCACGGTTACCCCCTTTGCCGCAACCTGCTCGCCGATACGACCACTGAAGGTTGACGCACCTTTGCGGTTAAAATCACCTTCCAGACCATGTCCTACAGCCTCATGCAACAACACACCTGGCCAACCAGAACCTAATACCACAGGCATCACTCCGGCGGGCGCATCAATGGCCTGCAGGTTAATATTAGCCATATGCAGCGCTTCATCAGCCAATTGCTGATAACGCGGTACACCGTCTTCACTTTGACTAAAAAAGTCATAGGTAAATCGGCCGCCAGCTCCGGCACTGCCTCGCTCGCGCCGACCATCACGCTCTATGATAACTGAGCAGTTAAGGCGAATAAGAGGGCGCATATCGGTACTCAGCGTACCGTCAGTCGCAGCAACCAGTATCTCTTCATAGACACCAGATAGACTCACAATAACCTGTGAAATATCCGGTTCCTGCTTCCGCACATATTCGTCCACCAAACGCAAAATAGCGACCTTTTCGCTTTCCTGCATCGCCATTACGGGGTTGTTGGGATTGTATATGGCCTTAGTTTTCGCTGGTGCAAATGTCGATACCTGATGTTTGCCACCGTTTGGTGAAATTGTTCGGGCGGCTTTTGCGGCGGTTAATAATGCGTCTTTAGTAATCTCATCAGAGTAAGCAAATCCGGTTTTTTCGCCACAGACAGCGCGCACACCAACACCGCGCTCAATATTATAACTGCCTTCTTTGATGATACCGTCTTCCAGTACCCAGGTTTCGTGTTGACTGGATTGGAAATAAAAATCCGCAAAATCATTATCGTGCTGATAAATAACACCTAATGCGGTTTCCAGATCCTGTAATTGCAGACCTGAATCATGTAATAAATTATCGATAACAGGATTAGACAAGTTCACTCCTAAAGCGATTCTGTTTCACAACGGGCATCGCGGTTCTAATTTTTTCAAGGTAGGTTGGATCCATACTGGCCATGACCACACCCGGCTCCTTCGATTTTTTCGCAAGTAGCTCCCCCCACGGAGAGTACACACAGCTATCACCAAAGGTTTCGCGACCATTCGCATGTGTACCGCCCTGATTGGCCGCCACAATATAACTCTGATTTTCGATACTTCGGGCTTGCAACAATGCATGCCAGTGGGCCTTACCCGTCGTCTGGGTAAATGCCGCAGGCAAGGCTAAAACATCAAAGGGTTGCATTGCCAAAAATTGCCCAGCAAAGCGCAGATCATAACACACTGCGACGGCCAAACGACCAAAAGGGGTATCTTCTAATACCAGCGTCTGATTTCCCGCCAGAGTATATTTTGACTCACAGTAACTACGGGTATTGTCGGCAACCTCAACATCAAATAAATGGATTTTCTGATATACGGCACGTTGCTGTCCGGCATCATCAAACACCAGACAGGAAGCTGTAAATTTGTCTACTGTAGCGGCGCGCACCGGGATGGTGCCGGCAACTATCCAACATTGATATTGTTTCGCCATACGGGCAATCTCAGTCTGCAGTAGGCCATCACCCAATGCCTCTGCCTGCCCCAGCATACTGCGATCACTTGCCCCAAAAAAGCCGAAACATTCAGGCAGCACAACTAGCGTGGGCTCTGATGTATCTAGTTTTTGTAATTGCTGTTCAACCTGTTGCAGGTTACTTTGTTTGTCTGGCTCGGATACTAACTGTATCGCAACCAGTTGCGCGTTACTTGGCATAGCCCTATTAACCTTCGGTATCTTTCAATTTTTTAGTAGGTGGATCGGTTGGCTTCGCTTCTGGCAGTAATTTATTCTGCGCGGGCAATGCCACCGTTTTGCTTTGCCTGTCCATTTCAGTAATCACCGGTTGTGCCAATGTCCCGGTCAATGAATATTCCAGACTGCTGATCACATTGGCCGATGCAAAGACTTCATCTAACGCTAATGCCGCCACGGCCGTAGCCGGGTTCACCATCCAGGCCAGCAACACCGGTAAACTGGAGGTAATATTCGGCTGCACCGATACCACATAATTTAAGTTATTTTCACTCAAATCAGTGTAGCCATTTAATCGCACTTTAGCGGCAGCACCGTCAATCACCGCATCCTCGGTTTTAACCAATCCATCACTGACTTCAAAACTCCCGTCCATACGGTTGTAGAAGAAGCCCTTGGCGAAAACATCACGAAAGTCTAGTCGTAATTTACGCACTAAAGATTCTAAACTGAGAATACCAAATATCCGTGCTCCCTGATCGCTGACTTCAGTGAAGTAACCATCACCCAGCCGCCAGTCAATATGACCGCCAAGCGTTGCGGTATTAAATTCGTAAGGAGACTCACGCCAGTTTAGGTCAAAATCCATTGTTGCATCTGAGTCTCTGATCCCCGTATCTATTTCGACATTTTTTAAGAATGCTCCAAAATCGTCGCTATTGAAATTGCCCTTGATACGAGTTGCATTCCCTTCATCACTGACATACCAGTTTCCGGTTGCAGACAATACCCCGTCACGTTTGCGCATCTCCAGTAAGTCGATACTCATGCCAGTCATAGAACGTGACATGTTCAGCGTTATTTGCCCAAGGTCATATTCTTTATACTGGCATTGTTTACATATAAAACTTAAGGGGGGTAACAGTTTACTATCTATTGGATCTTCATCATTGCTGATCGTGGTATTCCAACCACCCAACTTGACGAAGTCAGCTTTGATGTCTACCCCTTCATTGTCCCAGTCTTTGTGGATTTTCACTTCCGCTCTTGATTGTTTGGAATTGACGTTCAATAACCAATCCACTTCGCGATTTTTGGCCAATACTTCTAGTTCTTCAAAGCGATGTCCGGCGATGATGGCTTCCTGCGCTTCGATAAAGACTCGTTGCGGCGCTTCCAGCATCGGATTTTCAGACTGTGGCAAACCATCAATAAGTTTCCCGATAAACTGATACCATGGACTGTATTCAAAGGTCTCAACATCGGCAGATACACTGAAACCCAGCCCCATACCGACAAAATTATCGCCGCCTATCGACAGATGAGCCCGGGAAAAACGACGCTCTTTGTGGGGAAATATGCCATTAAATTTGACGTCGCTACCCACTAACATACGTACCGTCGAGGCCTGAGTATCCCCTTCACTATCCAAAATAAAGCGCATACTATCATCACTGGTTTTTGCCAACGGTGCAGGTAAATCCATGGTTATCCCGTCCAATTGAGATAATAGTTGCATGTTGTATTTGTAGCCGGTTGCTGGCAGCCAAAGGTCAATATTCGCCTGCCAGCCACTGGCACCACTAAAATAACCTTCGATACTGGGCATATAACGAGCAACTAAGGGCTCTACCTGCCAGCTTCCCGCGACGTTGATATCGGTTTTGTAACCCTGGTCAGTATCTTTACCTTGTACTGTCAGCGTGATGGGTTGTGTCAATAGAGCGGCGCTGACCTCATTCGCTGTGATCAATTCATTTTCAAACTGCAGTTGTCCCTGCACATTCTCCAGGGTCAAATCTAAAGATGGAATCATAATTTGGTTATTGAGCAGTTGCCCCTGGCCTTTGGCAATGACATCCTCACCCGTCAATGGAATCGTCAGTGTTAAATCCGAAGCCAACTCGCCGTTAACCTGCATCTCCGTTAATGCAACCCCGACTGAATCCGCAAGTGTACTGTTTTGCATAAGTTCAGTTAACTGAGTGGCGTTCCCTCTTGCCTTCGCATCAATGACCAGTACTCCGGTCTCTGCCAATTCAGGTAAGACTCCGTCGGCCTTGAGCAATTCGATACCAACAATATTTCCCGAACGCCCCGCCAGATACAGGGATTCATTTTCAAACAATGCACTGGCATGTAATTTTTCAATAGCAGGCCACTGCGGCTCGAAAACAAAAGTAACGTCCTCCACATCGGCCTTAGCCTGAAATATTCCCTGCTGCTGCAGGAAAGGGAAAGCTGCGGGGTTGCCTTGCCAAATTACGTCGGCACCTGTCACTCTTCCCGAAACCAGTGCTCTTTCCAAATACGCCAATGTATCCGGGCCTATAAGGTTTTTGGGTAACAAAGATTTGACGTTTTCAATAGGGATGCCATCTGCACTCAATGACAGCGAAAGTTCCTGAGTGTCAAATTGATAACTTACGGACTGTTGCACAGACAGGTGCTCAGTGTGCAGTTGAATACCCGGCAAAATAAGCCTGTTGAACGCTTCCCGTAAATCAACGTAGGCTTCGACTGATAGAGATTGGTAGGGCAGATCGTAACCCAACAATTGTTGACTAAAAACAATTTCATCAGTGCCCTGAACAACGATATTACCCTGCTGATTGTGCCAGAACACATCACCTTCCAGATGTTGAATACCCGGAATCTTGTTGTGTTGCTCAATACCCATATTGGCAAAAGCAACTTTTGCAAACATGTCGTTCTCAGAGAGTTTAAATTGCGCCTGCGCCAGTTCTATTGTGGGTGCCAGCGCATTGACCTGTTCAGCGACGTCTTCTCCCATCATGACACCGACCATTGGTAGCATAGGGGTCAGATTTACCGCGTCTATGGCATTTAGATAAAAGCTGCCTTCCTGATCCAGTTTACCTGACCAATTACTGGTGATAGCTCTTTCATTGATCAGTAACGTAAAGTCGTCAAAATTAAACTCCCAACCATCTTCCACTGGCTTGGCGGCAAAGTCACCGCGCACCAGGTTGGCAGTTACATTGTCGTCTGAGGCTTCACTTTGCCAGGCAAATCGGGAATCTTTGATGTTGGCCTGCACGAAGGTGACATTCGAATTTAGAATCCCGGCCCATAATTTAAAGTTGCCGCGGCTGCGCTGCAATTCATACTCGGTAGGGATAAGCGCTTTTAACCAGGGAGAAATGTCCAAATCCTCTGCTTCAGCGTAGAACATACCCTGAAAATTGTCTTTGGAGCCATAGAGATCCATCACAAAACTGGCGGAGTTACGGGCCAGTTCCGCCACCCGCATTTGTCCTACACCTTGGTGTCGTTCATTTTTGTTGAGCCAACTCAATTGCTGGATCTGGATGCGCTGCTGGTCGAGTCGGGTCTTTAACAGCACCTCACTGTTACTCACGGAAAAGCGCTGCAGGCGCTCCAGAAATAAGGTTTGCAGGGCCTCCAGAATCGGAAAATCATCACCGTTATTTTGGATCCGGGGTAGATCCACCTGCAGTTCCAGTCCAATCAGATTAAATCGCTCTGATTGCACCTGCCAGGACTGCAAGGAAGAGAAAAAATCCAGTTCAACCTGGGTTTCATCGACGTTTAAGGCTATGGGTGAATTTGCATCCTGTGCCAAAGAGACATCTTTCAGCACGATAGCTGGGCCTTTGCCCTTCCACATGGCACTGATATAACCGATTTTGACGTCCGCCCCATATTGCGAAGCCAGCCATTGTTCTAAGTGGTGCTTTTGGGCATCCATGTGTGGCAATACTGCCCGCAGGATGCTGATGAGTACGGCAAGTGTGACTAAAATCAGGGCACAGGCAGCCCAAAGCTTTCGCATCAGGAAAGCGATGTAGTATTGCCAATTTTTATCTGAAATTTCTGTCATTAAAGTGCTTTACTGCTCAACGCACTTCCTTGTCGATGGCTAATTAAACCTGTATTTTGTTTCTTACATCATTACAACGTCGTACTTATCTTGATTGTACAACATTTCGGTCTGTACTTTTATCTGACGCCCGATAAACACTTCAAGTTCAGCCAAAACATGAGATTCTTCATCTAATAACGCATCGGCCACTGCCGGAGATGCATAAACGACGAATTTATCCGCATCATAAGCGCGGTTTACCCGCACGATTTCACGCATAATTTCAAAACAGACGGTTTCCACGGTTTTCACCGAACCGCGACCTTTACACACCGGACATTCGCCGCACAAAATGTGCTCCAGACTTTCACGAGTACGTTTCCGGGTCATTTCCACCAAGCCTAACGCAGTAAACCCATGTATTTTGGTTTTTGCCCGGTCTTTATTTACGGCCACTTCAAGGTTATGCAAAACACGCTTTTGGTGGCTGGCATCGGTCATATCAATAAAATCGATAATGATTATACCACCCAGGTTCCTTAACCTGAGCTGACGTGCTATTGCCTGCGTCGCTTCAATATTGGTGTTAAAAATGGTTTCTTCCAGATTCCGATGACCAACAAAAGCACCAGTATTGATATCGATAGTGGTCATGGCCTCGGTTTGGTCAATGATTAAATAGCCACCTGACTTCAAGTCCACACGTCTTTCAAGGGCGCGTTGCGCCTCATTTTCTACATCATATAAGTCAAAAATGGGGCGTTCACCCGGGTAATACTCGAGTAGTTTGTGGAATTCCGGCGCGTACTCTTTGGTGAACTGTTGCAACTCCTGAAACGCCAGTTTGGAATCAATTCGAATCAGTTCCAATGCCGTACCAACAAAGTCCCTTAAAACTCGTCTGGCCAGCGGTAAATCTTCATACAAAACGTTCGACTTGCGTTTTTTCATGCGCGTCTGGATTTTTGACCATAAACGTCGTAAAAAATCCGCGTCCTGCAGTAGTTCTTTCTCTCCTACCCCCTCGGCAGCAGTACGCAGGATAAAGCCACCTTCGCCATTGAGTGATTCCATCATCGACTTCAGGCGTTCACGTTCCTGTTCGTCTTCAATGCGCTGCGAAACCCCAACATGGGTGACACTGGGCATAAACACCAGGTAACGGGAAGGGATGGTGATATCGGTAGTGAGTCTGGCACCCTTGGTACCTATGGGATCTTTGACCACCTGCACGACGATGTCCTGGCCATCCCGTACCAGTTCCCGGATATCCCTGTGACGCTGGGATTCCTGCAACTGTGTTTCGTTAACTTCTTCGGCAAGCTCACTATGGATCAGAATATCTGAGGCATGTAAAAATGCCGCTTTTTCCAATCCAATATCAACAAAGGCCGCCTGCATGCCGGGCAATACCCGGCTCACTTTACCGCGGTAGATGTTCCCTACTAAACCACGTTTAGTATGACGTTCTACATGAATTTCCTGTAACAACCCATTTTCTATCAATGCTACCCTGGATTCCGAAGGGGTTACGTTGATCAGTAATTCACCGCTCATGTATATTTACGTCCATTTGTTTTAATAGTTCGACTGTTTCATATAAAGGTAAACCGACAATACCGCTGTAGCTACCTTTAATCTGTTTCACAAATTGTCCGCCAACTCCCTGAATGGCATAACCACCCGCTTTGTCCTGCGGTTCTTCGGTATGCCAATACCAGTCGATATCTTCGTCTGTTAATTGGGTAAACTCCACGTCAGAGCGGACAATGCGACTTTGGCAGTCACCGTCGTGGCACACTGCAATAGCCGTCAGTACCTGATGCGTCTCACCGGACATGCGTTGCATCATGCGGATAAAATCCTCTTTATCCGTGGGTTTTAACAGCACTTCGCCATGTAACAGTCCAATGGTATCCGAGCCAAGTACCGGCCACTTATGTTCACGACTTTGCCAAACTGCCTTGGCTTTTTCCAGAGCGAGACGTGCAACCAGCTGCTCTGGGGTTTCATCGGAAAAGGGAGTTTCGTCAATATCAGCTGGCTGCTGAATGAAATCTACGCCTAGCTGGGTCAATAAGTCCGCGCGGCGAGGCGAGGAAGATGCGAGCACAAGCATATGTGTTCCTATCAGGTAATTTTAAACTGACGTCTGACTTTACGCAGGAGTCCAAACACCCAGGGCCAAAACACCATACTGGTCAGTACCGGCCATAAAAATGCAAATTGGAAATCCACATCATTTAAAAGTCGCAGTAACCAGAATACCAGCAGATGATATAAAGCCCCCAGCACTCCTACAATCATAGCCTGTTGCCAGACAGAATAGTTACGTAAACGCAGATAATTTGCAGAAAGAATATAAACAACGATAGTCATCGCCAGACTATGCACACCCAGCGTGGTACCCAGCAGAATATCTAAAATCAGTCCATTGAAGAACGCGACTCCGATACTGACCCGATGGGGTAATGCCAGACTCCAGTAGGCAATGACCAGCAACAACCAGTCTGGTCGATAGGGATCAGCCATGATCGGCATCGGCATAATCTGCAGCATGAGAGCTAACAGGATGCTAATACCGATTATGTAGTGTTTTACATCAAACATCAGAATAATGGATCTAAAATGTTTTCTGCTGGTTCCTGAGGTGCACCCTCAGGCCATAACAGTAATAAATATTTAAGACGGTCTAATTTGGCAATAGGCTTCGCTTTAATCTGGGCAAATGGCCGCGACTCATCCCGGACAACGCGAGAAATACGCGCAACCGGATAGCCTTCAGGAAAGACACTGCCAAGACCGGAGGAAATAAGTACGTCACCCACTTCGACTTCCGTGCTGTGGGGAACATGTTCCAGGGTCAATTCCGACAAACTGCCTGTACCTGAAACAATTAACTGAACATTATTTTTTTGCAGTCGCGTCGGAATTGCATGGGTGATATCGGATAGCAGCAATACCCGGCTGTTCGTGGTCGCTACATGCAACACCTGACCAATAATGCCGTATTCATCTAGTACTGCCTGACCTTCGTAAACCCCATCCAGCGTCCCTTTGTTGATAACAATTTGATGACTGTAGGGGTTATTATCTACGGCCATGACTTCCGCGACCATCTTGCGTGCTTCTTGCCGCTTTGGTGAGCCCAACAACGCGCGCAGATGCTCGTTTTCCTGCTTCAAATAGTTAAATTGCTGAAGCTGTTCGCTCATCAAAACGTTTTCTCGGATAAGACGCTCATTTTCGTTTAACAGTTTTTGTTGCGTGGTCAGGCTGGTAGAGGTCCAGTTCAACATTTCGCTGGGAAGGTTCGCTGCGTATTGCAGTGGAGAAACCAAAGAACTTAGGTAACTGCGCGCCGTGCTAAAGGTATTGAGTTTGTGATCGAGGATGATAAGCAACACTGAGACAATAACGCCCAGTATCATGCGACTGTTAAGAGAGGGACCTCTGGCGAAGATATTATCCATGATAAATTATCTCTACCACTTTGCCCCCCTGCATACCGTACAACCAGCTAACTCGATTATTCGTAACTGAATAAATCTCCGCCGTGCATATCAATCATATCGAAGGCTTTACCGCCTCCTCTGGCGACACACGTTAGCGGATCATCAGCAATCACAACAGGAATGCCAGTTTCTTCCATCAACAGTCTGTCCAGATCTTTTAATAATGCACCACCACCGGTAAGCACCATACCGCGCTCAGAGATGTCAGACGCCAGTTCAGGTGGGGATTGCTCAAGTGCAACCATCACTGCCGACACAATACCGGTTAACGGCTCTTGCAGCGCTTCCAGAATCTCATTACTGTTCAGAGTAAAGCCTCGCGGTACCCCTTCTGCCAGATTTCGACCACGCACTTCAATTTCACGCAGTTCTTCACCCGGATAAGCGGCACCGATTTCATGCTTGATACGCTCAGCAGTCGCTTCACCAATTAATGACCCAAAGTTACGGCGAATATAATTGATAATGGCTTCGTCGAACTTATCACCACCGATTCGCACAGAAGATGAATAGACCACACCATTTAAGGAGATAATAGCAACTTCGGTTGTACCACCACCGATATCAACCACCATCGAGCCTGTGGCTTCCGAAACAGGAAGTCCGGCACCAATTGCAGCCGCCATTGGCTCATCAATCAAATACACTTCACGTGCACCTGCACCTAACGCCGACTCACGAATAGCACGTCGCTCGACCTGAGTTGAGCCGCAAGGTACGCAAACCAGAACCCGAGGACTGGGACGTAAAAAGTTATTGTCATGTACCTGCTTGATAAAGTGCTGCAACATTTTTTCAGTTACGTAAAAGTCGGCAATCACACCGTCTTTCATAGGCCGAATCGCTTTAATATTACCTGGCGTTCGACCTAGCATACGTTTCGCTGCGGCACCCACTGAGGCGACACTTTTGGGACCACCCGCACGTTCCTGGCGAATGGCAACTACTGAAGGTTCATTGAGTACTATGCCTTGATCTTTTACATAAATCAGGGTGTTAGCGGTACCGAGGTCAATGGACAGATCATTGGAAAACATTCCTCGAAGCTTTTTAAACATGGAAAAGCCGCTTCCTTTTAATTCTTGTTAACAAGGGATTGGATTAAATTCCAGTAACTTTACCAATGCGCTGACTAGACAGCAAGAACATTGCTGGATTGCGGTGCAATAATTGTATTTTCAGTGCAAAAACCGGCATATAAGTAAAATAATTACCCATATTAACCGAAACAATCAGGTTGCTGGTTTAATAAACTTCGCGCCAGTGAATAATGCGATCATTACCCCGGTTTATACCAAATATAATTTTCGCCGTAGGTGAACCTAATTCACCGTCACCATCCCAATCAAACCTCAGGAAATCCTGATGATCAGGAATAGTGTATTGCACATCAAACTCGCCCGAATCATCCTCTTCAACATCCAATTCGATAAAGACCGCTCCATCACCACCTTGCTGTGACTGTCCCTCGACAAAAGTACCTGAGCCATAGGCATTAATTTGATAGTCACCGTCCAGCGACTCAATATAGCCACCATCGTACAATGTGCAACTATCGCTCTCGTTGAGCACCCACTCGCTGTCACTATTAAAATACTGGGTTTGCAATATAACAGTCAGCTCGTTCAGATTAGAGCCAAAGATATTCTCCATGGCAATCCGACCATCGCGGATCTCCATACCGTCAATCACCGGACCGCTAATGACATCCAGGTAACCGGCGTCGGCGTACTCGGTTTTGACACCCACACCGTCATTATCCAGTAATTCTGCGGCATCGATACGCAAGTTGATTTGGTCGCTTCCAGCCTCCGTCATCCAGGGAATGTCGGGGAGTGCAGATTTTTCGACTGTGATGGTGTCACCGGCCAATACGAAACTAAAGCGACCATCACCGGCGTTATCATTACTGAAACTGGCCATTAAATTGGCAGCCGGGGCACCGGTAATATTATTGCCACCACCGCCAATATAGGTCCTACCGTTAAAGTCTTTGGCTGTGTTGTAGTAGAAGTAATTGCTTACATCCGCATCATAATATTGGGTCGTTGAATTTAAGGCATTATAGGCAGTCAACGTCAGCGTATGACCTTCAGCACTGGTAGCGATGGCACTGCCTCGGTAAGCAAAATCTGAGTCCTCGCCACAATAGCCCTGAAAGCGATGTTCCAGTTCAGCTGTGAAATAGGCGGGTATAAAGCGTCCGATAACCATATTGGCCGGATTAGCGCCGAAACGATTGCTATTGATTACTCCAACACCAAGATAGTCGGCATCCTGAACATCGACCGCAAACTGCCCTACTTCATTCAATCTTGCCGTAAACGACTCTGAGCTGCCGCCGCTAAATTGCGGTTGCGCTACACCACTGTCAAATTCATTAAAGCTATCAATCGTACCGCCATCACTCAGGGCTAAAGGTGCGCCCTGATTACTGGCAAAATCAATATTCAGAAGTGCGCCATTCGTTGCTACGGATTCAGGCAATACCCGGGCAAAGCTAAAGCCAAGTCGATCGGATTGGTAATTGGGCAATAAACCACCGTTCGCACCAAATGCGGCAACTGACATAGTAAAGTCAACACCTGCGGTGTGCGTTGTACTGATGGAATCAGACAAAGCGAGATAACTGGGTTTCACCACAAATTCTTTTGCGTCCAAAGCGCCACCAGCATCAACGTGCAATTTAATACGGCCAACATCATTAAAGATCAAATCCGACAACGCCGTTTCGGTGCCATCAAAGGATGCATCGACCAGCACGTAATTCAGATTTGAACCGCCATTACTTGGTGTAATAGTGACACTATTTGGCCCACCAACCTCAAAACTGTTGCCGGAGCATATGGCCGGATCAATGCACTCTATTGCCACCAAAAGCGGAACCGGTTCTTCCAACAGTGGGCAACTATCGGGTTTCTTCACTGTGACTTGTGGTTGTCCTTGCTGTGAAAATGGTGCTTCTGCAACTTGTGTTGGGATATCCGTGTCCTGTCCGCCGTAATTTATCTCCAGAATATAATCAAAACTAATCTGGCAATCATCTGGGTCTCACTGATAGGCGTTTTGACCCGCAGGATTTTCACCGCTGAGCTGCAACGTTCCCGTTTCGACAGCTAGACGCCCCCAGTTGCTGTAGGTAGCCACTCCGCCATTAAGCTGTAGATCGTTAACGACAACCTGATAGGTACCGTCAACAACGTATTGGATATCCACTGATTGAGTACCGGCAGCAAGACTGGAACACTGCTCATCGGCACAGGCGCGTACCGTCAGCTCTGGGTTAGTACAAACAGAAGCCGGTGTCTCGAATGATAATTCGTAATGATGGACCGGGTTAACGCAAGTGGAGACATCGCGAGCATCGGCCTGTATTTCGGCAGCCGACTGAGCGGTGCTGTAGATGCGGACATCATCAAATTGCCCGTGTGCAGAATTGTCACTGCCATTTGGATGATAATCACTGCGATTGTCACCGATGTACAAACTGCGGAAATTACCAAACTCATCCTCAAAACCATTAGGGAATGAGGACTGGGTCGCTTGTCTTACACCATTAATATAAATATCAGCACGCGGTTCGTTCAGATCCCAGGTAAACGCCAAATGTACCCATTGTCCGCCAGCAAATGACTGATAGCCGGTTTCGACACTGGCATCCCTGTCATCTTCATCTTCAAAGGCAAAGCGAATTCTACCGCTACTGGTGATGTTGGCATAAAAGTAATAGCGGTCTGAAGAGGCATCAAACAAAACCCGTGCCCCATCGTTCCAACTGGTATCCGCCCTGAACCAGAATGAAATGGTGCCTTTGTCGCCAATATCATCCCGGGGATCAATAGTTGTATCAAGCGCGTCAATATCATCATCGTCATCGTTGAACGGTACATCCATCACCTGACAGGATATCGGATTATTGGGCGCAACAGGCGAAATTCCGCCCAGGTTAGTACCGTTGAAATTACCAGCACTGTCTATTACCGAACCACTGCCTGACCAACTGCTCTCTTCAAATTTGTAATGCGCCAATGAGTTGGAGCATTCCTCACATTGATACTCTGTTTGATAAAGATCTTCGATGAACTCGGCATTTGGTTGCTGTGTTCCATAAATGCGTACATCATCCATTTTGCCTTTAAACCAATTTCTCAGTTTTGAAGGCTCTGAGACACCATTTCCGGTAATCGACGCATTTGCCGCCAAAATAATGGGTTCTGGATTTCCCTGAATACCACCTGTATCGTTTTTACGACGCGCTTTCAGGGCTCCATCCACATACAACCGCTTACCATTGGCTCCCCATGTGTAGGCTATATGATGCCAATTTGATTCAGAAACTGGCTTATCCGTGCTGTAAATCTCGTGCTCGCTACCAATCTGATGTCGAACCCGAATGTCACCATCCTCCTCTACCCAGATGGTCAAATGACCCGCGTTATTGTCAGTGCCTCTTGAATCCTTGGAGAATAATGCCTGACCATTATGAATGGTATTACCACCGTCATTTTCATAGTCCAGATCCGGCACATAAATCCAGAAGGCAACCCCGCCTTGCGCTATTTCAAAGTCATCCTGGTGAGGGATGTTAATGTGCTCATCATCCCCTGCAAACTGAGGGCCTTTGCAGAATTTGCCATCGGACAGCGTAACACCGTCGATATAGGTTCCATTATAACCATTAACAATATCTTCATAGTCGCCGCCGGTGCCATCAATGCTGCAAACATCAGATGGATAATGAGCAATAAGTTCCGGTTGTTCTACGGCACAGTTGTCACAATTATCATCAGATTCTGAATAAACGGCGAGCACTTCTGCATCGGTAGGCTGCTGTTTACTGTAGAAACGCACGTCATCCAATGCGCCATTTAAGAAACGACGCAAATCACTGCCAGAATGACCATCACCATGATAGTGGCCATAACCATGCCCTCTGCCATGAGCATAATGCCCACGCCCTTTCTTATGACGGTGGCCGTCGTGGTTGTCGTGGTCACGCTCTCCTTCGTCACTGCGGGAGCCACTGGCAGCCATAATTAAGCGTTCAATATTATTTTCTAAACCACTTGTGACGTTTTTATTCCGAGCAACGAGCTGACCATTCAAATACAAACGTAACCCGTCATCACCAAAGGTAAACATCGCGTGATACCAGGTATCAGGTGACAGACTACCTTCGTCAGAACTCAACTCAAAATCGTCATCTTCAGTTTCGTAACTGACAACCAATTCCCCATGACTGGTCACTGCCAGCACAAAGTCGCCTCCATCACCGTTACCGCGGGCTGATTTGGATAGCAGTGTTTGGATATCTTCACCATCGTCATCATCATGATCATCACCGTGGTTGTGACCACTGCCATGACCGCGTCCATGACCGTGACGATTGGCATTCTTGTCGCCTTTATCTTTCTCATCTTTGTCATCATCGTCATCATCACGATCGTCATCATCGTCGCGATCGTCGTCATCCCGGTCGTCGTCATCGCGATCGTCATCATCATCCCGATCGTCATCATCCCGGTCGTCATCATCCCGGTCGTCGTCATCTCGGTCGTCGTCATCTCGGTCGTCGTCATCATCGCGATCATCATCTTCATCATCCCAATAGCGATTAGACGAAAACTTATTCACTTTAAACCAGAGAGATACCGCACCCTCTTCTGTCGCGTATTCATCGGTATGGGGTACATCTACATGAGCACGGTCACCATTAAATTCCGCGCCCTGACACAGTACGGCGGAAATATCCGCATCCAGATCGCCTTTGGGCGTGCCATTATTGCCGGAAATGATATCAATGATGGCATCTTCATTTTCATCTATATCACACACATCAAATGGCCAACGAGACGTCAGGATTGGATCAGGATTGCACTCAACGCAGGTATCAGGATTATCGGCAACGTATAACGCTTCTACCGCTTCCTCGTTCAGTTGTCCGGAGTACAGCCGTAGGTCATCAATTTCACCGGCAAATTTGTCTTTGAGATTGGAAGAAGAACCATAGTTTTCTGTTACCCAGGCATTGGCACCCAATATTATTGGCTCTGGATTAGATGCAATACCTCGGGTATCGCTGTCGCTGTCTTTGAGTTCTCCGTTGAGGTACAGAGACATGCCCTCGCCCCCCCAACTATAGACCAGGTGATACCAGGTATTTTCTTTCACTGAATTGCGCGGTGCTTCAATATTCTTATCAGAATTGTTATTGCCATTTTCTAACTGATGACGAACTCTGATACTGCCGTTTTCACGGACCCACATGGTGAGATGTTCACCGCCGGCATTCCAGCCACTGGAATCCTTGGAGAAAATGCCCTGGCCACCATGGGAAGGATCACTACGATGAGACAGATCATCCACTTTGAACCAGAAAGACACCGTGCCATCCTGCAAGGCAAACTCATCAGCATGGGGAATGTTGATATGGGCATCGTCGCCATCAAAAGCAAAAGCCTGACAGAGTCTGCCGTCATCTTCAATACTGGCACCATCAATGCTGCGACCATGATTACTGTTAATGGCGTCGATTACTTCACCATTTGAACCATCAAGAGAACAGACGTTTCCTTTCCAATGACCAACTAAAACCGGCTCTGGTGCGACACATTCTTCGCAACTGTACGCAGACTTGCCATAAAGCTCGGTGACATTGGCATCGCTGAGTTGCTTATCGAATAATTGCACCTCATCCATGGAACCCTTGAACATATCCTTGAGATCGTTACTGTCTGAACGGCCATTGCCAGTCAGCCAGGCATTTGCACCAAGGATAATCGGTTCCGGATTGCCATCGATATCTCCGTTGGCAGCGAGCATTTCGTCAAGATTACCATCAACATACAAGCGCATGCCGGCTTCACCCCAACTGTAAACAACATGGTGCCACTGATTGCTGTTAATGTTGTTGGAACCCTGAATATTGTTGTCATGATTCCCTATCTGATGACGTACAAAAATATGGCGATTGGAGTCAATCCAAATAGTCAGGTGATCTGAGCCATTGTCAGTACCTCGAGAGTCTTTAGAGAACAATCCCTGTCCACCACGGGAACGTTTATTGGAAAAATTAACGTCATCGGTTTTGAACCAAAAAGCAATGGCGCCTTCCTCAAGCGCAAAAGCATTGTAATGAGGAATGTTAGCGTGATCGTCATCACCCGAAAACTTTAACCCCTGGCAGAACCGGGCATTATCATCGGTATCGGCACCATCAACAGTTCGTCCGTTATATCCTCCGATGATATCAACCAATTCCCCCTGGGTGCCATCGACTCTGCACAAATCTACTGGCCAGTAGGCAATAGGGTCTGGCAGAGGCTGATTTCCCCCATTCGCTATGCATACATCAAGCTCATCGAGATCTTTATCTTCGTAATGAATCTCGGCTTCTTCTTTTATTTCGATGATTTCTGCGGTGACCGCACCCTTTACTTTGGAGTCCTTTTCCAACGTGACTTTGTTTTGGGCGTACAGGTAAGCCTCAGTATCTGAATCTTCTTTTAAGGTCACATCGCCATAACCGACAATGACCAGATTGGTAGGCTTTTTGTCATTGATGTCGCTGTCTTTTTCAGCAACCAATGAAAGGACATAGAGTAATGTAGTATTGTCCTTGTCACCTTTGTACTTAATTTTCGCCTTCTCTTTAACCACCAGTGTTTCAACCCAGAGAATGCTATCTTCGATTTCCAGTTTTGCCTTTTTCTCCAAAACCAGATTCTTGATCTTATAGACACCAGTCGATGTCAGCTTTAGCTTTTTATTCTCCCGCACGGTGATATTGGCATAGGAGCCCGCACTTAAAGATTGGGTACTGGAAACGGTGATATTGCGCTGGGAATTGCTGTACTCAAAACCGGACAATTGCATTTTAGGGACGGTTTGCCCCGAAGCGCGGCAGTCCTCGCCATCACAGCTGTCTTCGTTATTAGAGGTTTTGTCTTCCAGCTCCGGGGTATCAAAAATATTATCGGGTGATTTTTTGATTTTACCTTTGCGATTGATGGTGATTTTTCCTTCACTATCGTGGATAGATGCACCATCCGGAAAAATCACCTCACACTGATTTGCCCAGACACTGAATGTGCCCGACATGAAGGCAAAGCATAACAATCGGGTCAGAAGATGTTTCATGGGCACACCGTGGTAGTGTCGGTGTTTATATTTTTACCATCAATCGACACTGTTCGACTAACAATAAAATCACTTGAAATACACTGCCCCTGACTTTCGAAGCGAAAATAGTTGACGCCATCCACTTCAGTATTGGTGCAGGCATAGGTGGCGGAGCAACCCAAGAGCCCTTGAATATCACTGAAATCCTGCGTCGTAGTTCCTCCACTACAGTTATCAATATTGACTGCCTGAGTACAAAATACTGAGAGTACGCCCTGTTCCAACCCTGAGCGGGCCGCATTTAATGCCCGAAGCCCAATCACTTCGTATGCGATGGCATCCTGTGAAGTACTAATTAGACGAGTAAGTGTCACTGCCAAAAAAGACATCACAACAATAACAAATACGCTGATAACCAGCATACTGCCTTGTTGGCTTGCAGGACCAAATTGTCGGTTACGGCACATTGCGCAGGTGTACTTCATTATTAAAAACCACTACTTCATCATTGCGCGAAAATCTGAGCAATAAATGAACTATAGCATTTCTTGTCAATGATGGATCGCTATATCGAAAAGGATCGCCCAAATTATTTCCGGAGTTGGGGTCATCTGATAACTCATTGATCATGTTTTTGGCCATCAGAATGCCCTCACCTAAAGTGGTTCCTGAGCCGGTTTGTGCTGTCTGGTCAGGTAAAAAACCATAATCGGTATGGCGCGTAACGATGCCCGTAACCTGATTGTAGCAGTAGCTAATAGGATTGCTGACGATATAAAATCGTCTTACCGTGGAGTCAGTAGCGAAACGCACAGCCGTGGGGTCATCCAGTTCATTGCTGTCATTATCAAAGTACACGGTCACCAGATTATCACCGGGGTTAATATCTGGTGGCACACTGGATACATCATCGGTAGACACACCGTCAAGACCCACTCGTCTCCCGCCGTTAATATTCAGGGCACTGTACACCTGAACGGGCTGCGTTGGGTAAATCACTACATAATGGCTATCGGCTTGGGTACGGTCATACTGCTGTGAAGTAATAAGAGAGCCAATCATATCTGGCGCTTGCAGCGAACTTGTCGGGGTTTCCGAGCCTGTCGCAACATCGTTATAGAAAGCACTCCATTCTATTGGCGTAAACTCCAGACAATGTGTGATGACATTCTCTGGTGTCGCCGCTTCCGGGTACTCCTTCACTCTGACGCTATTAGGCAGCGCATAGCGAATTTCTCTATTGAGTCTTTCTACTAAGAAGCGGCTCTCGGATAGAATTTGATCGCGTTCTGTCACATCTATATAAATCTGGGTGCCAGTGCTTAAAAAACCAAAAATACCACTGGACACAATACCGAGAATGATAATCACAACTATCAACTCAACCAGTGTAAATCCTCGATATATTTTGGCTTTGTTCATACCCTTTGCCTAATAGTTGTGTTTAAACACGCTAAAGTATATTTCCTCTCCATTTGGTGTGGTTACAACAACATCAATGCGTTTTATGTTGCCTGATGACGTATCTGCACCACCATCCTGATCAGCATCATACGCCACCTCGACATCCATCTGAAAGCCTTCATATAAGTTACTACCATCAATGACAAGTTGTTCACCTAAGGAATTTTGAAACTGACTACCATCAGTAAATTGCAGGCCGTGATAATCATCGACATCATCATACACTTCCCGGTCATTTTCATTGCCATTTGGTCGTCCACCAAGGCCATCTTCCGGACCAAGCAATATAGGCACAGTACAAACCCGTTCACCAATAGCGGTATTGGTGGCCAGACCATCCCCATCTAAATCTTCATTACAACGAATTCGGCCGCCACTGCGGTCAGCGTTTTCATCAAACAACTTGCCAGACATTTCATTAAATAATGACTGCGCCAGCTCAGTGGCGCGCACCTGATAGATGGGATCAATGCTGCGATTCGCCTGTGGAGCCAATAAGTCAGTGACAATTGTCAACACAATGGAAAATGTAATTATACCCACTACCAATTCAATCAGGGTATAGCCATTATGTAGATGGGATTTCATTGCCTACACTCCGCACAGACCGGCATGGATATATCCCTGAGGTTCGACACATACTACAGCTCTGGCATTGCTACTGTCTTCACAGTCAATCGCGCAAAACTCAATAATACAGCCATTTTTGTCATTACCGGGATCGAGTAGACAGTCACCTGTTTCTGCGGAAGGAATACCACCACCATCAAACTCGATAAAGTCGATGGTGTCGCCATCAGAATTCACCGCTTTTAAATCCACACGATCCGCAGCAAGTTGCTCGGCAGTGGCAAAAAACCCTTCGGGATTAAACTCAGTGCTGGTTTCTATATAGTCTTCGCAGGTCTGTTCCAGACCATCAATAATTTCTTCATCATCGGGGGCATCTGGATCAACTGTGCTGTAATAAGTAAGAGGCGGTGGGCCAAAGGCATTGTCGAAGTTATCAAAATTCACTTTAAAGCAGGGGTAGTCTTCACCAGGAAATTCCCGGGTATCCGACATAGCGCGGATCTGCATATTGCGTAAAACGGAGATAAGTTGCGCCTGAAAAACATTCGGCGCAACATCAGAATCATCAAATATTCGGGGAAATACGGTAACAGAGAGGATACCAAGCAGAATAATGGTTAATACCAGTTCGACTAGTGAAAAACCATTATTCCTCTTTAGTGTCAAATCTTAATCGACTCGCTTAATTAACACTCACTTGATACAACCGTAATCACAGGTCTTGCATTGGAAACCGAACTGTCATAGGAATAGCTGACATAACAATCTTGTGCTGTCGTACCCGTTAGATCTCCATCCGACGCATCGCCCTCTTTACCTGATGGCCAGACTCTTGCTTCAGTTGCAGCATCATCGGCGGCATTGTCATCAAAAGTGACCCAATCACCGGAATCCACATCCAGTATATCTAGCACATTCGGAGAAGTTGGTGCAGGAAAGCCTAGGTCAACTTCAATTACATTACCTTCAACAGTAATGGTTGGGGTATTTGTAGACGTATATTCCTGTCCATCAATCCCAGCAATCTTTGCTTTGGCTCTTATAAGCTGCGCAGCAGCTTTCAATGCACCTTCCATGCCCTGCATCGTAGCTCGTTGTGCATCACTGCTAACATCCATAAACTTTGGTGCTGCGGTTACTGCAAGAATACCTAAAATGATAATTACGATAATCAGTTCGATTAACGTAAAACCTTTATTATTATTTATCTTTTTCATGTCACATACCTCATTCGAAAGCGTCACTTCCTAATTTATACTGCTAAGCGCCTTTAATGATCCCTAAAATATATTTTTATAAGTTTACTTTGCTGCTTTCGTCATGAAGCAGTTTACCCTAACGTCAAAAACTCGCCGCCTGTACTACCTATTCATTCGACTTATCTAACAAAAGCAAAGTTCAGGCCAACTACTAAACATTATTCCCTACTACAGTATAGCGACTGTCATTCAGCATTGCTAAATTGCCGCTTTCCATGCCCCTAATCATTACTAAATGTAGTAACTTGCCCAAAACGCGGATCATAAACAAAACCATTGCCAGCGGTGTTGTCGGTTGGCTGTACCGTTTCATTTTTGATGGTCTGAGTCAGATAGTAGTAACAAATATCGTTACCCTCTTCCCCTTGACCATCAGCATCCGCAGCGTAATAGCGGATACCCTCAAATTTGTCTTCGTTGCTAGGATCCCAGGTAGACGTAATCGTTGGAGCACTTTGAATAATGCGCTGGAAAATTTCTTCACAATCTACGGCATCCATATCCACGTCTTCGGTATTCGTTACCGCTATGCCTGTCGGATACCCGGTGTCTTTGTCGACAGCGACTTCGACGCCGCCTAAAGTGACAAAAGTTACGTTTGCACCGCCATTTTCACTGGGCCGGCCTTCTATCTCCCACTGCGCCCGAATCAGTCCTACGCCAGTAGCGTAGCCGCCCGCCACACCTTCTACCGTGGCATCTTCGGCGTCATCAGTGACATTTAAAAAACGTGGCAACGCTGTCGCTGCAAGCAACCCCAGCACGACTACTACTATCACTAACTCAATTAGCGAAAAGCCACGATGCATCTTTCTCATAGAACGTTTATAGCTCACAAATTCATCCTGTGTATATTACACTTTAGTTGTACAAGCCGTGTTGCATGCACAAAATAACCACATTATCAAAACACCATTTTTCCCAAGACGACTTTAAGTCACTTTATTACTCAGATTTAGTCACCCTGCCGGTAAACACGTAATATTCAAAATACGGGCCAAAAGTAATGCTATATCGGCATTTGGTGTCTAAAATTTTGCCTGATTGCTCCAGACCATCAATAAACTCCGGTTTAATATTAAAGTTATTCAGGGTCAGTGGCATATCCAGGATTGTATCCCATAATTTGGCGCAACCTTCTGTAGAAGGCTCCACCCTGGGATAGCCAACTTCTCCCATGGTTATTGGACGACGATTGGTCTCTTTCCCCATCTCGTTATAGTCCACCAGAATAATACGATTGGGACTCCCTTTGGCCTGCCATTCCCAATGCGCATTGGTCACAACGGTTGCGAAATTATCTGCCGCTGTGCTTAGGGCTACCGTCTGATAATGGGATTCACCCTTATTAAAATAAAAAATAAATACCGACATCAGGATCAAAACCATACTGATGAAGATAACGTTGATCATTGTCGCAAACGTCCGTCTGCTGCCACTAGCTGCCATGACCTTGCTCCCTAATTTTTATACGCATTCATCATATCCCACATGGGTGTAAAAATACCCAACGCCAAAACCAGCACCATTACCGATACGATGGTAATTAAAATAGGCTCGATTTTGGAGGTCAATGTTTTTAAATCGTAATCTACTTCACGTTCATAATATTCAGCGACGTCCTGAAGTAGTTCATCCACTCGCCCGGTTTCTTCACCCACACCTATCATCTGCATAACCAAAGGTGTGAATAAGCCACTGTTAGCAGCCACTCGGGTTAAGCTTTCCCCTTTTTCAATATTCTGGCGCATACCTGATATACGCCCGCCGACAAAGCTGTTGTCCACCGCATCAGCACTTAAATTCAGGGCGTGGGTCATAGGTACTCCCGCCCTTAACATCATCGCAAAGCTGCGGCAAAAGCGCGCTAACAATGACCGATCCAGAATACTGCCAACAGCAGGTAAACGAAGCTTGTAACGGTCCCATTTATACCGGCCTTTTTCGGTTTTAAGGTAACGTTTAAGCATGAAGACACCACCGACAATACCACCGAGCAATAATTGCCATTTGGTCATAAAAAAATCTGACATGGCTAACAAAAAAATGGTCATAGGAGGTAGCTCGGCACCCAGTTTGTCAAACATACCTTTAAAAGTAGGAATAACGAAGATATTCATGATCACCAAGGCTGCCGCGATAGCAATCAACACAAACATAGGGTAACGGGTGGCGGATTTAATCTGTTTACGGGTTTCCTGCTCTCGCTCGTAATACCCGGCCAATTGCATGCAGGCTTCATCCAGCTTACCGGTGTTTTCACCAACATGAATAATACTGACAAATAGCGGTTCGAATATTTTAGGGTGATTATTCAGCGCCGAAGACAATGTCCGACCGCGTTCCAGCTGATCGGCTACATCCATCAACGTGGCACTCATTCTTGGATTGCTACTGGTTTCAGCTAAGCCATTAACTGCACGTAATATGGGGATCCCTGATTTCATTAAGCTGTGCATCTGACGGGCGAATATGACCAGATCTTCTAATTTAATCGCCGGCGCAAACAAGGAAACATTTAATGATGAACTGGTTTTAGTTTTGCTTTTGCCACCTGCGGCCTTTTTCTTTGCTGCGGGCGTGATGGAAACAGGCACAAAATTCTTGCCAAGCAAAGCCTGAGCGGCTGCGTTTTGACTGGGAGCTTCAATGTTACCTTTGACAAGTCCACCGGATGGGTTTCTGGCAGAATAACTAAATAGCGCCATATCTGCCTCCCCTAATCAATTTACCAAAGTCACCGGCCTGCTTCATGGTCATTTCCCAGGTGGAGGCGGTTGCGGCTTGTCCGTGGTGGCAGCAGGTTGCTGTGCGACTTTTTTCTCTGGCTTTCTGGTTTCACGATCCGAGACCATTTCAACCAGTTTCAACACCTCTTCTACCGATGTGATGCCTTTTTTAGCATAGGCCAAGGCACTGACTGACAGGGGAAAATATCCGGGACAGGCTTTTGCAGCTCGACTGAATTGCGAGGTATCGGAATCCTTCAACGCTGTCATCATATCTTCGGTCATCTCCAGCAATTCAAATACACCGATACGTCCCTTATAGCCCGTCTGGTGACAACTCTGACAACCGGTACCACGCATGAATTGTGTCTGATGGGCGGTTTTATCGATGCTGCTTAACCAAAACAGCTCTTCTTCATGAGGCTTGTAGGGAACCTTGCAATTTGCACAGATTTTACGGACCAAGCGCTGGGCTATGATACCGCGTAACGAACTTGCAGCCAGATAGCCGGGCGCGCCCATATCCAAAAGACGAATAGCACTACTGATACTGTCATTGGTATGCAGTGTTGATAACACCAGGTGACCGGTCAATGCACCACGCAAACCGATTTCAACGGTTTCTTTATCACGCATCTCACCCACCATGATGATGTCGGGGTCCTGACGTAATGTGGTCCGTAACACTGTGGAGAAATCCAGGCCAATCTTGGGGTTCACTTGTACCTGGTTAATTCTCGGCAAACGATATTCCACCGGATCTTCAACCGTGATGATCTTTCTGCCTGGCTGATTCAGCTCACTAAGTGCACCATACAATGAGGTGGTTTTACCGGAGCCGGTAGGGCCGGTGACCAAGATCATTCCATGAGGACGATGTAACAATGCCCGAAAACGCTTCAGTATACGCGGTGGCATGCCGGTTTGTTCTAAGGTCAGAATCCCCGCAGACTGGTCTAACAAACGCATAACCACGGATTCACCATGCTGAATTGGCATAGTGGAAACACGAACATCGACAGAACGGCCTTTCACTTTGACATTGGTTCGGCCATCCTGTGGCAATCGTTTTTCTGAAATATCCAGGCCAGACATTAACTTCAGGCGCAGCACCAGCGCAGCGGCGATATTGCGCTCTTTGATAATGCTTTCCTGCAACACTCCATCAACTCGTTGTCGAATACGCAAGGAGCCCTCATCAGGCTCGATATGGATATCAGAGGCAGCCATTTGTACCGCATCTTCAAAAATAGATTTTAGTAATTTCGCGACTGTGGTGTCTTCTTCACCACCCTGCGCGGCAAAATCAAACTCTTCTTCGTCTTCGTATTCTGACGCCAGCTCCTGCGCAAACGAGGCTATGTCTTCAGTACGACGATAGTAATTGTCAAGTGCGTTGTATAACTGCGCTTCCCGGACAATTGCCAGGTCCAGCGGCTTAGAAATAATATTAGAAAGCGTGTCCACCACGGATAAATCGGCCGGATCACTCATCCCAATTAAAACACTGTCACCTTTGTCTTCAATGGCCAACGCCTTTAATCGTCTTGCCTGCACTTCGGGAATCAACTTGACCACTTCGGGGTCAATCTGTCGCTGACCGATATCCAGCAAAGGTATGTTCAATTGCTGCGCCAGAAAGCTCAGCAAACCTTCTTCGGTGACCATGCCCAAATCAATCAGGGTTTGGCCAAGTTTGCGACCGGTTTCCCGTTGTGACGATAAGGCCTGTTCTAATTGTTCCTGACTGATGACGGATTCGTGGACCAGCAAATCCCCCAAGCGCATCTTGAGTTTCGGTTTCATCTTATCCACCTAGCGCCAGAATGCGTTCACGAATAAAGTCTTCCGCTGATGCAGATAACTGACGGAGATCGGAGGCCCGTTCATAAGCTTTTACTGCACCATTGGATTCACCGGATTTATCCAGTGAAATAGCCAGGCCTAACCACCATTGTGCCCGACCGGGTTCATTTAATGCCAAACGACCATATAAATGGGATGCTTCGACAAACATAGCTAATTCCTTAGCCACGTTAGCCTGCAAAGCATAATATTCAGGATGCGTTTTAATTTCTGGCTCCATGGGCTCCAGTGTTTCATAAGCGGCAAAATAGTTTTGTTCTTTAAAATAAATACGCGCCAGCATCAGACGAAAGTCAGGCCTGTCAGGCAGCAGGTTAATTCCGTCTCCGAGCATTGAACGTGCGCCATTTTTATCATTATTGGAATAGAGAATAACTGCCAGCTTTTTACGCGCAGATACGTCATCAGGTTGTAAACCCAATAGTTCCCGCAAATATGCTGCTGCCATCATCGGTCTTTTATTGTTCATCGCCTGGGATGCGAGATCACTTAATTCGGTTATTCTGGCATTATTGTCGGAAGGAGTGGTGCGGGTAATCTGGGGTGGTAGATCTTCAGTTTCACTGGTTTCAGGTTCAATTTCGCTGGTTTCAATGCGGTTTTCAGCCACCACCTCTGGCATTTCAGTCGTTACAGGGGATTCTGTATCAACAATACGTTTAGTGCGTTCCTGCGGGATCATTGGGGAAATTTCGGGTAAATCTTCAGGCTGGGTGATGTTTTCTGCTGCGGTTTCAGTTGCCATTTCACCATCTACCAGCATCTGTGCCATTTCGGCGATTTTAGCTTCGTTGGGGGCCTGAGTCGCGATCTCGGTTAAGTCGGGTACGGCCACATCGCCAGCTCTGGTGGGCATCATTTGATCTAAGGCCGGATTAAGTGAGACTTTTTTGCTTTGCTTTTTCTTCTCCTGCTCGATACCCAGTAAGTCCATAACCTGCGGCTCAACCTGCGTATACAAATCCACAAAATATTGTTTGCCCAGAGTACGATAGGTGAAGTAAGCAGCCGCGACTGTAACGACGACTATAATAAACAGCACCATATTTTTGACGCGTTTTGCTTCAGCGGGTTGCGCATACTCACCATCCAGATCATCCGGGTCATCAACAGCCCCGCGCTGGTCCAGATCATTAAGCATTTTGTTTACCACGCTCATAACAAATTAAATTCCGTCAAAAAATACCACAAAGCGACACCAAGCAAGATAAAGGCCAAACCAGCCAGCGACACTTTCGCGCCCCTATGACTTTTTAATTGCAAACAGGCGTCCGTATCAGCAATCGCCAAACGGGTATGTTGTTTATTCACTTTGTGTTTACCTTCCCCGTAAGCCAGCATCATCGCTTTATGACATAACACATTGACCAGTCTTGGTGTACCATTGGTAGCCGCGTGCAATAATCGACACACCTTGCGATTAAAGATTTCCAGGCCACTGCGCATTCCCGCTACTTTTAGTCGATGGCGCACATAAAAGTATAGCTGATCTTCGTCCATGGTCTTTAAGGTATAGCTAAAAGTGATACGCTGTTTTAGCTGCCTGATTTCTGGCTTGGACAGTTTGTCGTCCAGTTCTGGCTGCCCAAATAGTACCACTTGTAGCAGTTTACGTGATTCAGTTTCTAAGTTGGTAAATAAACGCAACACTTCCAGGCTATCCAGAGGTAACGCTTGTGCCTCATCAATGATTAGCACTACCGATTGACCTTTTTGATGAATACTGATCAGTTTTTCCTGAATACGATGAGTAAACTCCTGCTGATCGGAATGATCACCGAGTTCCACGCCCAGCTCCGTAGCCACGGCTCTGCGTAATTCATCCGGTGACAAATAGGGGTTAGGGATATAAGCCGTGACAAAATGGTCAGGCAATTCATTCAGAATTTTTCTGCATATCAGGGTTTTGCCCGTCCCGACTTCGCCAGTGACTTTGATAAAGCCTTCGCCGGATTTTAAGGTATGAACCAGCACTTGCAGGGCTTCTTTGTGCGCTGGCAATGCGTAATAAAAATTAGTATTCGGCGTTAACGTAAAAGGAAGTTCTTTAATGCCAAAATGATACAAATACATGGGTTTACATCAATCTACGTAGAGCCAATCAGCGATATATTCTTTACTCTGTTGAATCTGATCTTTCCAGGTTCCGGAGCGCACCACTGTTGGTTTTATAAGGATAACCAGTTCTTTTTTCTGTACCAAATCGCGTCGGTTCCGGAACAGGTTGCCAAACAGTGGCACGTCACCTAATAACGGCGTTTTGGATTTAGTATTGTTGCTTACCGATTGCATTAAACCACCAATGACCACGATTTCACCAGAGCGCGCCTGAATCACGGTGTCCGATTCACGAATGTTACTTTGCGCCAGTGGTAAGACAATAGACTCTTGGTTGATGGTCACAACTTTGGTTTGCTCTTCAGTTTCAATAACTGAAGGATGCACGTGCAAAATAACACTGCCACGCTCATCTATCTGGGGCGTCACGTCCAGTGCAATGCCCGAGAAAAACGGGGTAAGCTGCACATCCGGTGCCGACGTTGTGGTATCACCTGTCGTACTGCTTTGGTTGGATACGTCAGTCACGAAATACTCGTCATTCCCGACTTTAATGACGGCTTTTTGATTATTCAGTGCCGTCACTCTCGGGCTGGAGAGCACTGAGACACTGCCTTGAGTAGACAGTAGTGATAATACGCCTGAGAAATCAGCATTGAGAAAACTTAAGTTGGCTATGCCCCCCAATTTACCTGTGATGCTGTTGCCACTGGTTTGGCCGGTAGCGGAGAAACGAAAATCAGTGCTGCCTGAATGACTGAGGATTTCAGTCCAGTTTATGCCCTGTTGATATTCATCATCCAGCGTGAGTTCAATAATCCTGGCTTCTAATATGACCTGCCTTTGAATGCTGTCTTCTGATGCCTTCAAAAATTGTCTGACTTCCCGCAACTCGTCCGGCATTGCACGCACCGTCACTAAACCTGCTTGTGGCGACACGATAATACTGCGGCCATCCTGTGTGCCGACAAAATTCACTAATGTAGATTCTAGCTGTGCCCAAAAGTCGGTATTGGTTGTGGTCGATATCGTCGTACCGTTGCCACCACCAGAGCCGCCCTGAACATTATTGTTGTTACCACCACCAAGACCCTGACTGTTATTGCCACCGCCGCCAAATTGCGATACACCACCGGAACTGACACTACTGTTGGTGGTACCATCACGTTGCATCAACAAATAATTCACGGCATAGGTTTCAGTGCGGATACCGGAAGGATAAACTCGATAGACATTACCTTTGCGCTGGATGTCATAGCCATAGATCTCACTGATCAATTCAAATACGTCCTGTAAACGCACCTGTTTTAAATCCAGCGTAATCTGTCCCTGAACCTCAGGGTGTATAGCAATGCTGTACTGTGTATCGTTGATCAGGCTGGCGAAAAACGTACGGGCTTCGGTATTGTCTGCTTTGATATCATAGCGAGGCTCGCCAAACAGCTCCAGTTCAGGTGTTGCTGCTGCCTCGGGACGCAAGGCTTCTCGCACAGATTGCGGAATGTCCTGAAGTGGTTCAACTTGTTTATCATCTGCATTTTCGCTCATCGCTCTGCCAAGAGCGGATTCAACAGTAGGTTGTGTGACAGGTATTGTATTCGAACATGCCACAAGCAAGCCGGTAAAACAGATGAGGATAGCGCCTCTAATTATCATATGATTTTTCTATAATTATTTTTGTCTCGTTGAGCATAATTTCTCGTTGCTTATTTTCGCGTTGCAGCACAATGCGATCAGGCAAGACCCGTGCCAGTACTGCATTATTCCAGCTATCGCCTTCATTCACAATTTCATTATTGAGGATGGCATAGCGCACTATATCTGAGTAGAAAATCGCGCTGAGCTTAGCTCTGGGGAAGGTTACACCTTCCACAACCTGCTCTTCGATTATCGCCCCGGCATCGGCACTGTCTTCTGCATTCGCTTCTGCTGCCAGCGCAGCCGGACTTTTATATTTGGGTGGACGTGTCGGATCTTTGGCGACTGTCTGCGCCAGCCCGCTGGCCGTCAGTAACATGCAACACAAGTATAAACCTCTCACTTTACACCCCGATAAAAGCACGGCTGGTGCTTAAGGTATAAAGTTCTATTTCAGCTTTGGCTTTGGGATAATCATCAACCAGATAATCAAACCGTTTCCAGTAAAAGCGCCACTCCAGATTCTCAATCTGCTCCAGATAACTCAAAATATCGTGATAGCTACCTTCCAGCATCAATAATACGCCGTGCTGAAACAGGTTTACCCGCGCACCCGAATCAGAATTTATATCCATCATTCTAACAGGTGGTATTGAATCCATCCTTAACAGTTTCAGTCGGGAGGAACTGCTTAAAATCTTTTCCAGTACTTCCGGCATTTTATTGGCCGGAATCAAGTCTACCGTTTGCTCTCTGAGTCGTTCATCAATATCGACAATTTGCACCTGCAAGCTGTCCCTGCGTTTGCGTAACGGCTCATTGGGGTCAGTTTCAAGATCTTGCTCAACCTGCACTATTTGCTCATCCAGTTCTCCCAACTGTGAACTTTGGCGCTGCACTTTTCGGTTGAGATCGTCAATTTGAATCTGCACAGGCTCTACCAGCCACACATAGCCACCAAACAGCACCAGCACCAGGCCACTGATGAGCGCGAGGGTTTTCTCCCTTACACTCAGCTCATCAAACTTACTGTCCAGTTCTTTGATAGCGGATAAATCCAGCTTCATGGTTGCCCCCTGTCGCTGCTTTCCGTTTCTTTCTCCAGCGCCATTTCTGCCAGATCTGAACTGATCACAAAATTCAGATCATCTTCATCATCCCGGAACATCCGGGCACCGGCGAAGCTGCGACCGGCGAAATAATCTGACTCTTTCAGTCGGTTCACCCAGACCGGTACGGAAGCTGACTCCAGAGTTGCTCCTTCAATCCGAATTTTTTGTTCCTCGATATTGATGCGGGTCAACCAGATATTATCGACATGTTGCTGCGATAGATCTCGCATTAGCATCGAAAAACCCTGATTTTTTAGCTGTTCACGGCCACGTAGCTCTTCGAGCAAGAGTCGTTTATCCGTCGCTTCGCGTTGCAGCTTTTCAACGGCCGCCACCAGCGCAGGATCCTGCGCTCTTGTATCTCTGGCGTCCTTGAGCATCTTCAGCGTTTTAGATTTGGTGTTGTACTCTTCCTGAATATTGCGTGTTTTAGCCTGTATATCGTCATACTTTGCCTGATAATTTTGACTAACAGCAAAAAGCAGGAATGTGCTAAAAGTCCACAACAGTAATACGACGTTAACCGTGAATAACTTTAATTTTGGCTTAAGCTCCTGGGGAAACAGATTGACACGATTCTTCATGCCGCATCCTCTGACTCTGGTTCAGCGGGTGTTTTCGCCTCTTCTGCTCTCACCAGCGACATCGCCGCACCAAGGGCACATAAATCATCGGGTTTAAATTCTATTCCCTCTTCACAAACAATACCGGGGTTTAGCATCTCAGTCGTAACCAGCATGGCTTCCCCGACCATCTTGACGATTGCCGCCAGATTATCATTATCCAATTGCATGATAATTTTCTTGACCGGAGCCTGTCGCAATTGTCCTTCGAAAAAGTCCATTGAACGTTGCAATTCAACACTTAAATTATCAATGACCCCCATTTGCAGTTCGGCTTCGGTAAAGGTACTGAGATTTTCGTAGCCACGAATACGTCGAGAAAAATACAAATTACGGTTTTTGATAATGTTAAGGCACACTTCCGCAGCAGGGTCCTGAATAACCGCTAAAACAGCATCATTACTGTCATCAATAAGATCACAATTGCATAGTTCTTCTACGGTCACCGTGCGAATAAACAGATTCGCTTTTAAGACGCCCTCACACACCGCAAACAAGTCATCTTTGGGCAAAGCGACAACATTGACTTTGTTGGCGCCAGTGGTTTGTGCTGGTAACTCAAAATAATCAGTAACCACCTCTTCCTGAGTAACAATAAGATCTTTAACAGACCATTGTAACGCCTGTGCCAGTTCTTCATCAGGCACTTGTGGGCGATCGGCCTGCACCAGATGATACTTTTTAGTAGCAAAAGATATGACGGTATGACTGTTCGCCATCTCGTGTTCGGAGACAAATTCCGCGAGTTTTTCCCGCCAGTCACTTAATGGAAAGGTTTCTGATAGAGACCAGATGTGCCCCTGGTCATGTTTTCTCAGGGCGCAAAGATGGAGACCGTTCTGGTTGTATTCAATGCCGACGGCTGAATACTTCCCCGGCTTACGTGTCAGATAGGAATATAATTTACTCCAACCTATATTCATGCTGTGTTTTTCTTATCATTTTGTCCATTAGAGCAAACTACTGGATAAAGTAAAAGTACAAGATACATGCCAGTGTGCATTATTTTACAGAACTAGTACTTTGAGTCGCAAAAACGCAAATAATTCCAAGTGGTTTAATTCAGATATTCGGCAAACTTCTGATTAACAACAATTTGGGAAAGGGGTTTGACCATATAGCCCGTTGCTCCGGCATTAATGGCAGATAGAATGTGAGGTTTATCACCTAAGGCAGTAATGAGAAAAAACGGTGTCCCCCATAAGTCTTTGTCTACACGCACTTTTTTAAGCAAATCAAGGCCAGATACTCTCGGCATCTCCCAATCTGACACCACCAGATCAAAGGGTTTTCCCTCACTCAATGCCCGGCGCATAGCTTTGAAAGCCTTTAATCCATCCTCAGCCATTTCGATATGTCTAAATCCACATTCCAAAAAGTAGTGACGATGAACATTGCGTAATGATTCAACATCATCAATTATCAGCAACCGTGCTTGTTTAGAAATTCCTGTATTTTTGGGCTTGGTGTAGTTTAGCTTATTATATGCAGAGACCAGCGAAATCAGTCGGTCCTCAACCTGTTGTCGCCGCACACCTTCAGTACTGCCAATATTAAGTTGATTGCGCAATGTTTCTATTGTGCTTTCCAGATAACTTTTTAATAGTTCCGCTTCTTTTTTAGTGAACATCAGTTTTCATTCGGCTTTTTTATCCTAAATTAATCCATTGACCGCACTACCTTGTTAGCACACAAGCCAATCGACCAATGAATGACAATCTTAACCACATGGTAGCACTGTAATCACCAATTGATATTAGCCATTGGTATAAGCGCTCAAAGAAAAAGCCCTGTAAAAACAGGGCCTTCTTCAAAAACTATTTTACGGTGTAAAGGTTAGAGCTCTAGAATGGAATATCATCATCAAAATCGAAGTCCGGCTCTTGTGTCGGTTTGCCAGGCTGCTGAGGCGCTTGACCGAAACCACCGCCCTGTTGCGGGTTTTGTGCCGCCTGCCCAGGCATTGGCTGATAAGCTGGCTGCTGTGCAGGTTGCTGAGGTTGCTGCCCGCCCTGTTGTGGTGCCGACTGCTGATTTGCAGGCTGATAACCACCTTCTGACTGACGACCACCTAACATTTGCATGTTATCAGCCACAATCTCCGTGGTGTAACGATCCTGACCGTTTTGATCCTGCCATTTGCGAGTCTGCAATTTACCTTCCAGATAGACTTGAGAGCCTTTGCGCAAATACTGACCGGCAATTTCTGCCAGTTTACGGAACATCACCACACGATGCCATTCGGTGCGCTCTTGCAATTGGCCCTGTTGATCTTTCCAGCTTTCACTGGTGGCAATACTGATATTGGTCACTGCGTTGCCATTAGGCATATACTTAACTTCAGGATCCTGTCCCAAATTACCTACCAGAATTACTTTATTAATACCTCTGCTTGCCATTATATCTCCTTCAGCTAACACAGTTTCGATTAGCTCTTTATCTCTTCTTATCTAATTATCTGTTGCCATAGTATGTCGATTTCAACCGGATAGCGCTGCAGTAGAGAGCAATGTTTTGGGAAGCAGCTATAACATTCATTGCATTCTCAAGCGCGGGACAACAAACCAGTACCAATTTGTCGCGCTATTGTAACCTGATTTATTTTAATTTATTTAGATATTTTGCCATGTGATAAAAATATTGAGCATGAATCTGACAATTCACAATTGAACACTATTCAGTTGTCTAAAGAGGGATAATTATCAGGCCGTTAGGATTTGCTTGGTGGCGGCTCAACCACCTAATACCTGATTTAGAATGTTACCGACCAGTCCTGGTAGCACACCAATCACCAGTAACATGCTACCCACCCCAAATAACCAGACAAAATTCAGGGGAGAGATACGCGCCTTTTCCCGTATATTGGAGGGTTTGAGTAAGGTAAATATCCAGCGCAGATAATAGAAGATAGCAATACCACTGCCGACGATCATCGCCGTGACGAGCCACCACGCCTGACTTTCTACGGCAATGTTCAACACATAAAACTTGGCCACAAAACCAATGGTAATCGGCATTCCTGCCAGCGATAACAGGGCCAGAATCATACCTGTCGCTAACCAGGGAGCACGCCAGAAAAGCCCCTCAATAGCATCTAATGTTTCACAGTCTTGTTTTTGCTCTAAACCAGACATACTGGTCAGAATGGCAAATAATGTAATGCTGGCCAGAATATAAGCAAACAGATAATAAATAGCCCCTTGCAATATCAATTGATTGTCCAGTTTTAAGGCCACTATCGCCGCAACCAGTACGTAACCCATATGGGCTACCGCTGAAAACGCCAGAATACGTTTTAAATTATCCTGTTTCAGCGCCAGGACATTGCCCAGCACCATACTGGTGATCGCCAGGATGGCCAGCAATTGATAGATTTCATTACTCAGATTGTTGCCCAGTGCCATCACCATTTTCATTAAGATGGCAAAAACCGCCACCTTTGACAGAGTGGCCAACATCAGTCCTGCGCTTAACGGCGCTCCTTCATATACATCCGGTGTCCACCAGTGGAAGGGGACCAATGACAACTTATACCCCACTCCGGTAAGCACCATCGCCATAGCGAGCAGGAATAACAAATGCCCCTCTGAATGCAATGCTGCTTGCAACATGTCGCCAAGCAATAAACTGCCTGCCTGCAAGTAGATTAAGGCTAACCCGAAAAGTAAAAATGCTGAGGCTGCCGCCGACAAAATCAGATATTTAAACGCGGCCTCCATGCACTGTTCGCGCTCCCGACTATAGGCCAGCATGGCTATACTGGATAAGCTCAATAACTCTAATCCCAATACGAGTGTTGCAACATGAGTTGCCGAAACCAATACCAACGCGCCCACGGTTGCCAACAACAGGAGAAGATAAAATTCTTCCTGTACTTCATCGTATCGTTCACTGTATTGGTGATGAAAGAGAGTCACGCTGATGGCCGACACCAGGATCAATAAATTGAACAGCGCCGATACCGGATCGGCTGCCAACAATTGCGTTACCTGTAATGTCGCTTCGGGATAGTAGAACCAGTTGACCATCATGGCGGTGACCAATCCGGCAGTGGTAATCGCAGCCCCCATTAACCGCGACCGCCGCCAACAAATATGAGCCAGAAGCAGCAGCACTGTCAGGCTGACGATAAGTAATGGTGCAATGGGAATTAAATCTGACCAGTTCATGATCCTGCTCCCCGCTGAATCAACACTAAACTGGTTTCAGTTAGTCGCAAAAGATGCTGCGGAAATAACCCCAGATACACCAGCGCTAAGACCAAAACTAAACAGAAGCCCATCTCTCGTTTGTCCAAATCAGGTACCGGCTGTGCCCTGAGATTATCAGATGGGCCCTGAAATGCCCCCTGGAACATGCGTAATCCATAAATAGCAGAGCCGACAAGACCAAATGCCGCAAGGGCCGTCAGGATTGGAAAGCGCTGGAAGCTGCCCAGTAAACTTAAAAATTCACCGACAAAGTTCGCCATTCCAGGGATCCCTACGGCCGCCACAAAAAAGCACAGGGTCATAACACCCAGCTTCGGAGCCACTTGCCAAATCCCTCCCATAGCCCCAATTTCTCGGGTATGCATCCGGTGCTGCAGCATACCCGCGACGCAAAACAGCGCAGCACTGCTCAAACCATGCGCAACCATAGTGGCAACCGCGCCATTTAAGGCGATGGTGTTAAAAGAGAAAATAGCCAGCATCACAAAACCCATATGGCTGATGCTGCTATAGGCGACCAGGCGTTTGAAGTCACTTTGGCTATAGGCCATGATTGCACCGTATAACACACTTATCACGCCAAGCGTTGCAGCAATGGGCGCAAATGCCAGCGCCGCATCAGGAAATAACGGGAAGATAAAGCGCAACAAACCATAGGCGCCGGTTTTTAACAAAACACCTGCAAGTAACACACTTCCGGCTGTGGGTGCCTGGGTATGCGCATCAGGTAGCCAGGTATGTAAAGGTACGCTGGGTAGTTTCACAGCAAAAGCAATAAAAAAGCCCAGCATTAACCAATATTGCATTTGTGGCGCAATCGGTAGTAGTTGTAACTGGTGATAGTCAAAACTCCATTGGCCAGCAAAATCTTTATGAATAATGGCCAGAGCAATAATAGCAATCAGCATTAACAAGCTGCTTAATTGTGTGAAGATAAAAAACTTGATGGCTGCGTAATATTTGTTTTCATGACCCCAGATAGCAATTAAGGCCGTCATTGGCAATAACATGACTTCCCAGAAAAAGAAAAACAGGAACAGATCTTTGGCCAGAAAGACACCGATAATCCCAACCAGAGCAAACATCAGATTAAAATGGAACAAACCGGTTTTTTCCTGAATCTCCCGCCATGACACAGCGACTGCTAACAATGCCAATAACAGCGTCAACAGGACTAATATCCAACTCAGACCATCCAGCCACAGTGAAAAGTGTATCTGAAAACTGTCGAACCACAGCACACTGAACTCTGCACCGGATTGTAGCGATAGCGTCAGGACGAGTGTCATCAGCAAACCGAATACCGATACCCAACGGGAGATGACATCACTCCAGCGAGTGGCAATCCAGGCAGCGATACCAGTGAGCATCGGGATTAGTAACAACAAAACTAAATCCATATCTGCACTCCAATAAGCAACACACAACCAACCGTTATCCCCGCAGCATACCAGCGGATTTTGCCATTTTGTGACAAGGTACTCATTTCGTGAAGCAGTTCTGTCGTTCTAGCGATTAGGGTAATAGGCGCATCAAATAAATCTGCTTTATTGTGATGCGCTAGCCATTCATATGGCTTAACAAACAGTCGCTCGTAGAGCCAGTCGAACCCTAAACCGTGATAAAGCCATTTGTGTAACAGCCCTTCACCATGACCTACCCCTTTAGGCCCAAATAACCACCAGGCTAATATGAACCCCAGCCATGGTGTCGCTAATGCCAGATAGTGCGCCCATGCAGGATACAAATCAGATTGCTGTACAGGCGCAAAAACGGAATTGATTTCCAGTGGCCACCAACCGCCAACTAATGCTAGCGCGGCCAGTACCAACAAAGGCAACACAAAATGACTGCTCAAGGAAAAATCACTGAGCTCTTGTTGTTGCGCCTTTGGATACCAGAGTAAAAGCAAAAGCCGAGCACTGTACATAGCCGTGATCAGCGCTCCAAACATGGCCCCATACCACAATACGGGCCCAGCCGTTGAAGACACGTACACTTGCTCAAGAATGGCTTCTTTGCTGAAAAAACCTGCCGTGCCGGGTAATGCCGCAAGCGCAATCAGACCGATGACCAGTAGCGTCGCTGACACGGGCATTTGTCGCAGACAACCACGAATATCATTCAAATTCTGGTGATGGTGACATTTTAAGATAATTGAGCCTGCGGTTAGGAACAACAGGGCTTTAAAAAAGGCGTGGGTCATCAAATGGAACACTGCCGGGTTCCAGCCACCAGCCCCCAGAGATAAAAACATATAGCCTATCTGGCTGATGGTGGAATAGGCTAATACTCGTTTAAAATCCATCTGTCCAAGCGCGGCTAGTCCACTGATCAACAGCGTAATTGCACCTGTTGCCGCCACCAGGTACATCGCTTCTGGACTGGTTAAAAATAACGGATGCAAACGGGCAATCAAATAAACCCCAGCAGTCACCATCGTCGCGGCGTGTATCAGAGCGCTGACCGGTGTAGGACCCGCCATAGCATCCGGTAGCCAGGTATGTAGCGGAAACTGCGCTGATTTACCGGCCGCGCCCAGTAACAACAGCACACATGCCAGCCAGGTAAGCTGTGCATCGCCAAATGCGACCTTGTCCATCAAGGGCTGGATTGCCAGTTCCTGATGCTGCATAAACAGTATTAACAAACCGATTAGCATCGCGGTGTCACCCACCCGCGTCACTACAAAGGCTTTTTTGGCCGCCATAGCATTGGCCGACTTGTCATGCCAGAAACCCACAAGCAAGAAACTGCACAAACCGACACCTTCCCAGCCCAGATAGAGTAATACCAGATTATCCGCCAATACCAGCATGAGCATAGCCGCAACAAACAGGTTCATATAGACAAAGAAGCGGCGAAAGTCTTTGTCCTCCTGCATATAAGCCGCAGCATACCAATGGATCAAGGCTCCGACACCTGTTACCACTGACATCATCAACATACTCAAGCCATCCAAATACAGGCTGAAATCACTACTGCTCTCATTACCCATAGGTAGCCACTGCCATAACAACAGCGTAACGGGTGTATGGGGATCAAATTCGGTAAAGATCAGGGCAGTGGTGATTGCTGCTAACGCCACTGAACCAGCACCGAAAAGCGCAATTAGCTTTTTCGAGAATGTACCGCCAAACAACGCCAGCAGCAACGCTGAAATAAATGGAAAGGTGGGAACGAGCCAAAGAAATTGCAGCATTTTACCCCCGCAACCGACTGAGTAGATCGAGATCTAAAGAGCCGTAGCGCTTGCGTAACTGCAACAACAACGCCAAAGCCAGACTGACTTCCGCCGCAGCGAGGGTCAAAATAAAGATATACATCACCTGGCCATCCGCCTGTTGCCAATAACTACCAGCACAAACAAAAGCCAGTCCTGAGGCGTTCAACATCACCTCCAACGATAAAAGTACGAACAATGTGTTACGGCGACTGAGCAGCCCCACCATACCGATCGCAAATAAAATGGCGGCCAGCACGATGCCATGCTCAACGGGAATCGCTGTCATGATACGCTCTCCCGCGGTTTTGCCAGATGATAGGCACCAACCAGACCGGCCAACAACAAAAATGACGCTATCTCCACCGCCAGAACATAGGGTCCGAACAGTAATATACCGACGGCTTCAGGTCCGACTTCAGTGACTTCTATTGGGCGAGTCTGGGTGAGTACCATCAGCACTTCAATCAGCAGTACCAGACTAAGCAGCCCCGGCCCCAGCCAGTATCCGGGTGTCAGCCAAGTCTTTTCGTGAGCGACTTCTTCATTAGTTAAATCGCACATAAATACGGCAAAGACGAACAACACAAGAATCGCGCCAGCATATACAATAATCTGCAAAGCAGCAGCAAATGGTGCACCCAGCAAATAAAAGGTTAAAGATAGCGCTAAAAAAGACACCACAAGATAAAGCACACCATGCACCGCATGCGTACTTCTGATCACCGCCACTGTACTTAGGATGGCAACAACAGCAGACACATAAAATAAGATAAGCATCATTCCTCCTAAGGCATCAGACTGTGTACATCCACAGTCGGCTTATCCTGGTCACCCTGACCTTTGGCTTTTCCGGCAATGCTGATCCCAGCCTGGCGATAAAAATGATAATCATGGTATTTACCCGGTCCATTAATTAATAAATGTTCCTTCTCATACACCATGTTTTTCCGTTCATACTCACACATCTCTACATCCGGTGTGAGTTGGATTGCATGGGTTGGGCAAGCCTCTTCGCACAGGCCACACATTATGCAGCGGGAAAAATTAATGCGGAAAAACTCTGCGCTCCAGCGCCCGTTCTCATCTTCTTTTTTCTGCAAGGAGATACAGTCTACAGGACAGGCAACCGCACATAAGTTGCAAGCGACACAGCGTTCCTCTCCGTCGGGATCTCGCGTCAATACAATGCGCCCCCGATAACGCGGGGCCAAATAAGGTTTCTGCTCCGGATACTGAACAGTGTCTGCTTTGGTAAACGTATGGCTTAATACCTTCCAGAGGGTCACCAACTGACTAATCATGAGTTACTCCAGTCTAATGACAGGGCGGCTGTCGCCACTAAATTGACCAGTGCCAGAGGTAGCATCACTTTCCAACCAAACGCGAGTAACTGATCAAAGCGGGGACGCGGCAACGACGCCCGAATTAAAATAATGAAGAGTACAACTGCCGATGTTTTTAAGACGAACCAAAGAAATGGCGGTAACCAGGGCCCCAACCAGCCACCCAAAAAGAGCGTGGTGATCAGGCAACTGATTAATAACAAACCAAGATATTCGCCGAGAAAGAACAGCGCGAATTTCATGCCGGAATATTCGGTGTGGAATCCGGCAGTCAGTTCGGTTTCGGCCTCGGGTAAATCAAAAGGTAAGCGATGTGCTTCGGCAAGGCCGGCGATAGTGAAAATGACAAAGCCAATGAATTGCGGCACGATAAACCAAAGACCACGCTGGGCTTCGACGATTTGCCCCAGATTGAAACTGCCACTTAATATCACCACGCCCATCAGCGAAATGCCCATAAAAACTTCATAGCTGATAGTTTGTGCGGCGGCTCGCATACCTCCCAGCATCGCGTATTTATTGTTAGATGCCCACCCAGCTAAAACGACGCTGTACACTGCTAACGACGACATTGCCAGGATAAATAACAGGCCGATGTTCAAATCAGACAGCACAAAATCAGGCGTAAATGGGATTACCGCAAAGCTCACTAATACCGTTGCCGCCACAATTAGCGGTGCAATGACAAAGACAACTCGGTCGGCAAAAGGTGGGATCCAGTCATGTTTAGTCAGAATTTTGATAAGGTCCGCCAGAGATTGCAGGATGCCGAACGGCCCAACCCGATTTGGCCCGAGACGGTCCTGCCAGATACCCAACATGCGCCGCTCTACCCAAACCAGCATGGCGCCCGTGGGTAATAATACGGCGAGCAGCACGCCAATAATCAACCAACTTAAATCATTCATGATTTGCTCTCCCCTACAAAGTGGATGGGAATTTGTTGGTCCTGCTGCATCAATGCTTGCAGCATATCGGCTTTGGATTTTTCTGCTGCCGCTTTTTGTTGTAACAATTGCGTCTGGTAAGCCTGAATCTGCGCTTCGCCTGCACCAGTCAAGGTCACTTCTGCCGATTCATGCGGTAAATCAGCGTTGAGCAACACAAGGCAATCATCGTCAAGCTCCTCGTCTATCTGAACTTGCAGGGTGAGACTCTCTGCAGCAGACGAACAATTTATCCAGCCACCGTGATTCACGCCAATCTCGGCCGCTCGTTCCCCACTGAGGCGAATTCTTGCATGGGATTGGGTTGCGGCAATATGCGGGGCAAAAGCACTAAAGTAGTCCGCTTGATAGAAATCGCTATAACAGTGGTATTGTTTTGGCGCTGCATTGTCACTGCCAACCGCTGCATATCCATCTTCGCTCTCTTCTAAAGCGGTCAGATACACAGGTGATTCATGGGACTTAAACTTATGACTGGATTGATTGGAATTCCACCCAGGATGCCAGGTAAACGGCATTGCCCCCTCGCGCCCCGGTAACAGACCTTCCATAGAAAAATTAAAATCACTGTCCCCGTCTTGCGCTGGTTTGGGCTCATGCATAGTTTGATTGGCCAACAGTGCCGTGCGACCGCTGTACCTTGGTGATTGCCTTGCCGTTTTGTGGCCTTGCGCGGTCCAGATCCCGACCAGTGGTGGACACCTTTGTTCCAGCTTTTCTCTTATGGCCACCAAACCACCGGGATCAGGTTTGTCTATCAAACCGGCCAGTTCCTGACACCATGACCTGGCTGGTTTAATGTCCGACATCTCATGTACAGCAGCAACAAAAGTCTGTGCTCGTCCCTGATAGTTCACCATAGTACCCGATTGTTCACTAAACGCGGTTACCGGCAAGCGCACCTGAGCCAGATCACTGGCCACACTGTCGAACATGCCAAGGTCAATGAGGGGTTCGGCTTTCTGTAAAGCGGATATTGCCGCTTCGCTGGACAGACATTCCCGCGTACCTGCGTGCAACATAATCAAGGCGGTGTCGCTGTCGATTCTCGATAGCAAGGTTTCAATATCCGGGGATGGCGACTGACTTATCAGCCAGGCCAACCCGACACTGTTGCTATCTGGTGCAACAACAGCCAGTTTATTATTTTTCTGTGGTAACGCTTTTGCCAGATTGGCACTGGCGTTAAGCAGCGCCAATGATTGCTCATGCCAGCCAGTGATTATAATAGGATTGTCAGCTGTTTTAAGGGCCTCCAGCATCGGCTCCATTACATCATGGTATTGTTCCGCAGTCTTGCCAGGTGGTGCATTGTCATCCAGCCTATGGGCCAACGCTGCCAGAATTTCTACACTGGCATTTTCTGATACCTTGCAATGCACCTGCGCATCGTCACTCAATGCACTTTCCTGCGGTCCGAGGATAAACAATGGCACAGGATTATCCGGCAACAACTGTTTTACTGCAGCGTCCTGCCAATCCGGCACCTGTAAATGCCGCGCTTTTGCTTTGGCATTATTGTTAAGTGCCTGTCGCACTGCCAATACGGTGCGTGGTGCACTGCTGTCAATGGGCTCAGCAACGATGACGATACAATCCGCCTGTTCGATATCCCGCAAAGAAACCTGTCCAAATTGACTCAGTAGCGCTAAATGACGTTGCGCCAGCGCCGCTTCAGTGTGATTAAAGCCGGCAAAGTTTTCTGCACCCACTAGCTGTTGTAGCGCAAAATTATCTTCCAGACTGGCGTGCGGTGATCCGATAGCCAGCCATTTTTTATTGCGACTTTGTTTGAGGTTTTCCTGCAACTGCGGGTGTTGCCATTCAATATTGAATTTTTCCTGCCCGATCTGAATCTCTCGTCGCCGCTTCTGGGAATTCACAAAATGAAATCCGAATCGACCGCGGTCACACAAAAAGTGACCATTAATGTCCGGATTATAACGATTAACCACCCGACGCACCGAGCCGTAACGTTCTCCAACGCTGAGATTGCAACCAACGCTGCAATGCTGGCACACAGATGGAGCGCTCTGTAAGTCCCACTTTCGACTATAATGTTCACCGAAAACTTTGTCAGTGAAAACGCCAGTCGGACAGACTTCGACCAAATTTCCAGAAAAAGGGCTTTCCAGTTGCCCATCCTGATGGCGACCAAAATAAACATGGTTCTTACTGGCCATCGCGGCCAGATCATCACCACCGGCATAGTCGCGATAAAACCGCACGCAGCGGTAACAGGTAATACAGCGATTCATTTCATGCTTGATAAATGGACCAAGATCCTGATTCTCAAATGTGCGTTTCCGCCCCGGATAGTCCCGCTTGAAATGGCCGGTCATCACGGTCATATCCTGCAAATGACAATCGCCACCTTCGGCACATACCGGACAATCATGAGGATGGTTGGTCATCAGCGCGGCAATGACCTGCTCTCGGAACGTCACTTCGGGTTCTTGTTGCAGCGATATGCGCATTCCATCACTGACCGGTGTCATACAGGCGACACCCAGCCGTCCTCTGGTATCGTTGTCATCCTGATACTGGGTAAAAGCACATTGCCGACATGCACCCACTGACCCCATATCGGGGTGCCAGCAGAAATAGGGTAGGTCCAGTCCCAGAGACAATACAGCCTGTAGCAGATTTTGCTCTGCTTCTACCTCATAACTGACATTGTCTATGGTGATCGTGATCATAGTGGTTTCCTAATGCCTATATGGGCACTTATGCTGGTCTACGTGTTGTTGAAATTCATCGCCGAAATACTTAAGTGCACTTTGCAGCGGCTCAACCGCTCCTGGAGCCAAAGCGCAGAAGGTCTTACCTATGCCCATAAATGAGCAGAGTTCCTGTAACTGATCGATATCCTGTTGCGTACCCTGGCCATCTTCCAGACGTTGCAGCAGGTGTTCCGCCCATGGCAGTCCATCCCGACAGGGGGTACAAAATCCACAGGACTCACGGGCAAAAAACTGAATCAGATTTAACACCATCCCTACCGGACACTGCTGGTCGTCAAGTACAATGATATTGCCAGTCCCAAGGCGACTACCTAGCTTTGCGATGCTGTCATAATTCATTGGTGCATCCAGGTGCTCTGGCAATAAAAAGTCGGTAGATGCACCGCCGGGTAAAAAGCCCTTCAGCTTTAAACCATCGGCCATGCCACCTGCCTTTTCCTCGATGATATCTCTTGCGGTGGCGCCCATAGGTAGCTCCCAGAGCCCCGGACGTTTAACCCGTCCGCTGACACCATAAATTTTCGTACCGGCATCCTCGCATACCGATAACTTCTGAAACCAGGTAGCACCATTGCGTAATATGCCCGGCAGGTTGCATAGCGTTTCTACATTATTGACGATTGTGGGTTTTCCAAATAATCCACTGACCTGCGGGAACGGCGGCTTGGCTCTGGGATTAGCGCGCTTACCTTCTAAGGCATTCAAGAGAGCGGTTTCCTCACCGCATATATAGCGGCCAGCACTAGTATGCAGTATCAATTCCAGCGAATAGGCAGTACCGAATACTTGTTTCCCCAACACACCATTAGAGTTGGCTTCATCGATAGCGTGTTGCAGACGTTGCTCGGCAAGCCGATACTCACCCCGCAAAAATAAATACGCTTTACTGGCGCCAATGGCATAGGCGGCAATCGCCATACCTTCGATCAATAAGTGTGGTGCACCTTCCATGATAAGACGATCTTTGAATGTGCCGGGCTCCATTTCGTCGGCGTTGCAGATAAGGTATTTTTGCTTGGGCGCATCTTCGCCCATTGGCACAAAACTCCATTTCACACCGGTTGGAAACCCCGCCCCGCCGCGGCCTTTTAATCCAGCATCTTTGACTAAGTCCTGTACTTGCGTCGATGACATATCAGTGACTGCCATATGCAAGCCACGATACCCACCTGCATGCTCGTAGTCTTCAAGTGACAACGGCTCAGCAATGTTGACCAAACCAGTGAGGGGCTTATCCATCTGTTTGCTCCCTGAGCTTACTCACTAACGCGGCTACCTGTTCAACTGTCAGGTTTTCCACATAATCACCATTAACCATCAATGCTGGCGCTTTGTCGCAAGCACCAAGGCAGGCATTGGGCAGCAAGGTAAAAAGCTTGTCACTGGTAGTTTGCCCCATGACGATGCCCAGTTCTTTTTCGAATGCGGCTCGGATCTCGTCATAACCGCTTAACCAGCAGCTGACGCTGTCACACAGATGCAAAACATTGTGCCCTACCGGATGGCGATAAATGTGGTTGTAAAAGGTTGCCACACCATCCAACTCAGAAGCGGACATGTGCAGCATTTCGGCTATCGCCTGTAGCAGCTCGTCGGAAATCCAGCCGCGATTTGTCTGCACCAGTTTCAGGGCTTCAATGGCTGCTGCAGATCTCAGTTCATAGTGCGTACACTCATGTTCGATGGCGGCCTGCTCTGTCGCTGTCAGCAGGTCTCTGGCACTGGTTTGTTTAATTGGGATTTGCTCAGCCATAATTCACCTGTCCACATCCGCCATAACAAAGTCGATACTGCCAATGGTTGCGATAAGGTCTGCAATCATTTGCCCTTTTGCGATCACTGGGATCATCTGTAAATGCGGGAATGAGGGTGTTCGAATGCGAGTTCGGTAAGACATCGTCTGCCCGTCGCTGACACAGTAGTAAGCATTGATGCCTTTTGTGGCCTCCACTTCAACCATGGCTTCGCCCACCGGAATAACCGGTCCCCAGCTTACTGATAAAAAATGTGGGATAAGCGTATCAATATCATGCAAACCACGCTGTCTGTCCGGTGGAGTGGTCAAGGCATGTTCCGCTTTTATCGGACCTTCCGGCATGTTTTCCAGACACTGTTTGATAATACGAATACTTTGACGCATTTCTTCAACACGCACCGCACAGCGGTCATAACAGTCGCCTTTGTGGCCAATCGGCACTTCAAAGTCGAACTGTTCATATCCGCCATAGGGGCGCATTTTACGTAAGTCCCATTCCAGTCCAGTGGCTCTAAGTCCGGCCCCCGTCACACCCCACTCGATGGCTTGTTGTGTATTGTAAGCACCTATATCGATAGTACGCCGTTTTAAAATACTGTTGTTCATCACCATTTTGTCGTATTCATCCAGTCTGGCTGGCAAATAGTCGACATATTCGGCAATCATTTTGTCCCAGCCTTTGGGTAAATCTGCGGCTAAACCACCAATGCGAAACCAGCTGGGATGCATGCGCGCCCCCGTAATCGCTTCGACAATGCCAAATAGCTTTTCCCGGTCGATAAACATGTAAAAAATGGGTGATAATGCACCGATATCCTGAGCAAAAGTGCCATAAAACAACAAGTGTGACAGGATACGGAAGATCTCGGCCATCATAATGCGAGCTACCTGCGCTCGTGGCGGCACCTTGATGCCCGCTAATTGCTCAACATTCATCACGTACGGCAGGTTATTCATCACACCGCCGAGGTAGTCAATCCGGTCAGTATAAGGAATATAAGTATGCCAGCTTTGACGCTCTGCCATTTTTTCAGCACCGCGATGGTGGTAACCAATGTCAGGGATAGCATTGACGATTTCTTCACCATCCAGTTGCAACATAATGCGAAATACGCCATGCACACTGGGATGATTGGGCCCCAGATTCAGGAACATAAACTCGTCGTCCCTGCCGGTGGGCTTCATCCCCCACGCTTTGGGATTAAACTTCAGGGCCGCTTGCTCGGCATCCTGCTTTTCCTGAGGCAGGGAAAATAGCCCCATTTCAGTGGCTCGGGCGGGATGCTCTTTGCAGAGTGGATGCCCTTCCCATGTGGTTGGCATCATAATGCGGCGCAGACAGGGGTGATGCTCAAAGTGAATGCCAAACAGGTCATACACTTCCCGTTCATACCAATTGGCATTTGGCCACACAGACGTCAACGACTCAATGCGTTTATCATTGCTGGCTAGCGGAACTTTAAGACGCAGATCGATATTGCCTTTCATACTGCGCAGTAAATACACTAGGGTAAAATCAGAATCGGGTTGCCCTTCACGATGTTGTCGCCGGGTTTCATCAATGGCGGTTAAATCGAATAGAAAATCGTACTCCGGATTGGCCTTTTGGCGCAGAAATTTTGCGACTGTGAGTAGATCTTCCCGGTTAATCCATAGGGTCTCTATCTTATCCTGACAGGATTGCGTTCTGATACTGACGGCGGGCAAAAGTTGGGCTAACTCTTCTGCCTGTACTGAGGCCATTTCGCTGCGAGATGTTGCGGCTGCAGTCATACACGATCCGGGGGCGTTAATAAATCTGCCATAACTCGCTGGGCTTGTTTCAAATCCCGATTAGACGGCTTTTCAACCTGAGAGACGCTATCCTCTCCCACCACCCAGCTAAGTGGTCGTTGTTCTTGACCTATAGACTGTTGCAGCATGATTAAACCTTCCAGCAGCGCTTCTGGTCGAGGTGGACATCCAGGTACATAGACATCGACAGGAAGAAATTTATCTACACCCTGCACCACACTGTAAATATCGTACATGCCGCCTGAATTAGCACAGGACCCCATGGAAATAACCCATTTTGGCTCCAGCAACTGGTCATAAAGATGCTGCACTACTGGGGCCATTTTTCGAAAAACAGTACCGGATATCACAATAAGATCCGCTTCTCTTGGGGTTGCCCGGATAACTTCAGCGCCGAAACGCGCTATATCATGGCGACTGGTAAAACTGGTTGCCATTTCGACGTAACAACAGGACAAGCCAAAATTAAAAGGCCAGATAGAGTGTTTGCGCCCCCAGTTGATCAAGCCATTGAGCGAAGCAAACATGACGTTGCGTTTGACGTGCTCTCGCTGTTCCTGAGCAACGCTGGCAATGGATTCTTCCTGCACTGCAGGTTGCTGATTTACGGGTGTCAGGTTCCACTCCATCTTAACTTTCCTTCCGGAGATCCGGTTTAGTCAGGTGTCTTTTTTGCAATTCCAAAGCGCCAATGCGCCACAAATAAACCAGTGCCAATAGCAATATCAGAATAAAGATCACGGCTTCGACAAAGCCCAGTACGCCGGCTTTATCAAAGGCAATCGCCCAGGCAAACAGAAAGACAGCCTCAAGATCGAATATGACAAAAAAGATGGCGTACAGGAAAAAGTGGTTTTGAAACTTGATGCGGGCCGAACCCAGCGACAATATGCCAGACTCGTAAGGCAGATCAGTCGCATGACCTTTAGTACGTGGACCAATAAAATGCGACGCCAGCAATACGCCGCAGAGCAGCAGAATTATCGATGCTGCATATAGCAAGACAGGAATGAGTGCATCATCGCTGCTAAGCATGCCGGCTCCATTTTATTATAAGTTAACACCCACAACGAGACTCAGGTGTCATGCTTATCCTTTTGCTGAAACCAGCCTCAATCGCTCATTTAGATCACAATTCCAGGCTAAACAGAGGTAGGAATAAAGCCTACCTGCCCGGGAAATCACTACCGATACAATTATTTAATATGCATCTAAGTGTCTAATTATTGACCATTTTTCTGTGTGGTCAACTTTTTTAACAAGATTTTAACAAGCTGAAATGGGCTACTTATGCAGCAGCCCATTTATATCAACGCTTAAGGGATTTTTTTCCGACGCATTTTTATTTTTGAAGGGGCAAAATCACAATGCCATATGTGAATTCGTAAAAAGCTTACCCTCATTTGGTCAAAAACTTAAATGTAACTATGCACGAAAACTGATGTACAACAGGTCACTTTCAACCGGAATTGAGATAGTGAATTAAGACGAAGATAGCGACTAAATTCATTGCATCTTCAGGTTCAGCGGGGTCCTTTTTGCGATAAAGTTTTCAGAAAGTGGTCAGTCAGAAAAACTCTTTTTTGAACTTTTCGTCTCTTTTAAAAGCTGATATAAAGTACGTTATAGCGTACGCTTTAAAGATTGGAGGAATCAACTATGTCGACTTTATCTGCAACTGAAGCAAGAGCTAATTTATACCGTGTAATTGATGAGACTGCTGAGTCACATGAGCCCGTTTTAATAACTAGCAAACGAAATAATGCAGTATTGCTTTCAGAGCAAGATTGGAATGCTATACAAGAAACGTTACACCTTTTATCTATTCCTGGCATGCGAGAATCAATTAAGGAAGGTATGGATACAGAGCTTTCTGAATGCAAAGAGGAACTTGACTGGTGACATGGAAGGTCGTCTTTACAAAGCAAGCACAAAAAGATGCAAATAAACTCGCTAGTAGTGGATTAAAAAGCAAAGTCCAATCTTTACTTGAAATATTGAAAGCTGACCCATATCAAAGGCCGCCAAGTTATGAAAAGTTAGTTGGTGATTTGGCTGGTGCATATTCCAGACGTATCAATATCCAAGATCGTCTCGTCTATGAAGTTATTGAGTCTGAAAAATCCGTAAAGATATTAAGAATGTGGACGCATTATGAATAGCAGATATGCGATTAAGTACTATCTTTAGTACGTGCATATTCTGGCAAAATTGGCAATGTTCAACGACTGCAATCTGAAAGGATTTACCAATCAGACCATGATTGGCAGGATACTGGTTTTACCGTTTTATAGTCACACGATATTTTCTATTGGGATACTACTTTTGTACAACTTACAGTTTTTCACTCCTACTCTCCTATAACCGGCGCTTGAACGGAAGTTTTAATAGTGAAGCCGTGCTACGTATTTCGTCCCAACGAGGATTTTGAGTGCGCTTAAAGTGCTAACCTAGAAATTCTTGATTGAGTATTTTGGTCTAACTGAGCCCATTCTTTTGCTATATTTATTTGCATATTAGCTGATGCAATCTCCTTGATAGCGATATTGACCTGTTTCTTCTGAGACGCTTCATACCATTGAAGGAATTTAGATAGATGCCAAATTGCAACGTTTCCGCTGTGTACGGGCTGCGGAAAGTTCAGCTTAGTAGTTTCTAATTTACGCAAATATTGTCTGGTAACTCCCATCAATTTTGCGATGTCAGTTAAGCCAACTAAATCAGGAGTTGATTCTACTAATTTAGCATCTGGAATTGCTCTTTTTACATCTTCTATTGCTGATGTAACAGCGGAAAATGCATCATAAGCTTCACGAGTAAATTGAAGTGCGACTCGACCCTTTTGACCAATTCCAATAATAGCATCATCACAGCCTGCTCCTCCTAGAGCTTCAATATACTCTTGAGGATCTTGCGTGGATTCTGGAAGCGAAAACTTTAAGGTAAATTCATATTCTTTCATAAATTACTCCTTAGATTCATTATCTCGGGCTGTGCAGTTATCTACGACTCTTTTAATTTGTTTCGCGTGATTACTTGCATTTTGAGGTGTACTCCAAACACTTGAAATACAAAACTCACCACAGCGACATTCTTTGTCATTGTAAGGGCAATATATCTTGCCCCAAGCGTGACTGCCACCTACTTCAACTTTCCAGCCCAGCCCTTCTGCGTAACGAAGTGCTTCTTCAACTTCCTTTTTTGAGTGCTTTTTTCTAGGCATGCTTACTCACAAGTATTAAGTAAGAGTTTAGGTAATCACACAAAGGTTGTCAACTGACAACCAAAGGTGTTCAAGTTTGTTATAACCTCTAGTTTTTTCTTCTGTAAATAATTTCGTGATTTGAATGTAGACCCTCACGTGGCGTACCGTTCATTTCAACAAATTCTAAATTCCACTCTTCGCCATTCTCTAGATCTTGGAAAAAGTCCGTCCAAGCTGTTCCCAAAAAGTCTGCATTGAAAATCTCCAATTTACATAGGGACTCTCTGCAATCAAAGCCTCCAAATTCGAGAGATTCACTGTTGATATGCTTTTGAGACACATTGTGGAAATAGCTTTCAATCTCTGTAGCCCATTCATAATCAATGCTTTGCGCGTTAAATTGAATATCAGCGTCACGAAATTTTTTGGCATAATTAGCGGCGAGCTTTGCATTTTTTTGTTCTAATTTTTTATGACCAGAACCAACAAGAGAATAATCACCCTGCAATGGAGTTGTAGTTAAATCGTCAGTACCTAGCAATTGATTCCCGTACGGGGTTTGCTCTACAAATGAGGTTAAATAATCTAGCTGAGTTGAGAGATAAAAAATCTTTTTCTTGAGGTTCGCAACCTCAACCTTCAAAGACAAGAGCTCATCTGAGTACTCTGGAATAATCCGCGTTTCAGTTAGTAATTCTCGTTCTGTGCCCTTAGGAGATTTAGCCGGGTTTGCAAAGAAATAATGGTAGGCAAGAATAACTATCAAAATACTTACCGCACTAAATAAATTAGAACTTACATTTTTCATCATTTTTACGTTTATCTACAAATTTATGAACCAAATACAAGGAGCATTGAGCTATCCGCTCCAAAATTTGCTTAAAGTAAGAATGGTAAACGAAATACCCTCAAGAAGCGACTGGCAGCAATACGATAGATTTTACAGTTCAAGGTCCAAACTCTGACCGTCCATGGAAGATGACCAACCATACAAAACCTTTCAGAACAGTTACGAGAAATGCTTATTGACTGCATCCAAAGAATGCTCAAAAGGGGAAAAAGAAGCCTACTAAAAAGTTGTCAATCGATTTCGCGTAGGCTGGTTTAACCAGGGTCAGCCAACTGCCTGGCTTGTTGCACATCAAATTGTTTGCCATCGACTTTCAGGTACACCGCAGACTCATCCGGAACGATACTGAAATCCTGCACCCCATTTAACTGTGCAAAACCACTGCGTACCTCTTCTAGTGTCCGACCGGCTAATTTGAAGGATAAGGTATAACGCTGCGTGCGGCCTGCACTGTCAAATGACATAAACAACAACGACCACCCGATACAAACAACCGCCATGATGCCCAGCAACATTTCACCGGAGACAATATTTAACAGCAAACCGCTAAGCACTCCGCCTAAAAACGCCCCAAAAAACTGAAAGCTGGCGAATAAGCCCATGGCGGTTCCTTTACGACCTGCTGGCGCCAAACTGGAGACCAGCGCCGGGAAATTCGCTTCCAGAAAGTTAAAACCAATAAAAAATACAACTACCCACGCCAGCAATCCCCAGCCTTGTGGCAGTATAATAGCCAGGCTGGCAAGACTTAACGTCAGACACCACACCGCTAACATCAGCAGCTTGTTGATATTCAGTTTGCGCTGCAACCCCATCAGGATAGCCATACCGACAATTGACATCAGTAATACTGGCAGGTACACCAGCCAGTGTTCTTCCAGAACCCAGCCGGACGCCACTAGTTTGCCCGGTAGTTGGACAAACATCATAGTGATCAAGGCATGTAAAAACATCACACTGATATTGAGAGTTAACAGCGCTTTGTCCTGCAACATTGATTTTATGTGTTGTCTGGCCGGCAACGTATCGCCATTCGGTGCACCTGCTACGGCATTTGGCACCATAAATAGCACCACTGGAATCCCTGCCAACGCAAGACCAAAAGTCAGATAAAAAATACCGCTTAAGCCGAAATCACCGGAGACAATCGGACCTAAAATCAGTGACAGGTAAAATGAAAAGCCGATCGCAATGCCGATGACCGCCATTACTTTGCTGCGTTGTTGCTCACGACTGATATCCGCAGCCAGTGCCATAACCGCACCAGCGATAGCGCCTGCGCCCTGTAACATGCGTCCTAATGTCAGCAGCCACATGGACTCCGCCGTGGCAGCGAGTAAACTGCCCGAAGCGAATAAGACAAGGCCTGCAACAATCACTTTTTTACGACCTATACGGTCTGACCACATGCCCATTGGGATTTGCAAAATCGCTTGCGTGAAACCATACGCGCCAATTGCCAGACCCAGCCACATTACGGAATAATCGGGATAATCCTGAACCATAAGTGCCAGTACCGGCATAACCATAAACAGGCCCAGCATACGCATCAGATATATCAGTGCTAAAGACAGCGCACCGCGTAATTCAGTTCGATTCAAACTTCCAGCAAATCCGGTTCAAAAAACAGCGCGGCAGTTTAGCACAACCACGCAGCCCGAAACAGTATCCCCGCTGCCAAAATCGGGCGATGATAGATGACAGTAATTTAATAGTAATAAGGTTGTTAACTACTGTATATATATGCATATAATATGCTTTTGGTTCAGGTCGACACGTAGTTATGGACAAGATAGAGGTAAGGGGCGCTCGCACCCATAATCTAAAGAATATCAACCTAGAATTACCCCGGGATAAATTGATCGTGATTACCGGTTTATCGGGTTCAGGGAAGTCTTCACTGGCGTTTGATACTCTCTACGCAGAGGGGCAGCGACGCTACGTTGAATCGCTATCGGCCTATGCCAGACAATTCTTGTCGATGATGGAAAAACCGGACGTTGATCATATCGAAGGCCTGTCACCTGCTATTTCGATAGAGCAGAAGTCGACATCTCACAATCCCCGCTCAACCGTCGGCACCATTACTGAAATTTACGATTACCTGCGCCTGTTATTCGCACGTGTCGGCGAACCTCGTTGTCCTGACCATGATGTGGTGCTCAAGGCACAGACCGTCAGCCAAATGGTGGACAAGGTACTGGAACTCCCTGAAAACAGTAAAATGATGCTGTTGGCACCCGTAGTAGAAGGGCGCAAAGGTGAACACATTAAAACCCTGGAAAGCCTGGCGGCACAAGGGTTCATTCGCGCCCGTATCGATGGCGAGATATGTGATTTATCCGATCCCCCCGATTTGGATTTGCATAAAAAACACAATATCGAAGTGGTGGTGGACCGCTTCAAAGTACGCGATGACCTAAAGCTTCGTCTGGCAGAAAGCTTTGAAACTGCGTTGGAGCTATCAGCCGGTATTGCCCGAATTGCCGATATGGACAACCCGGAAGCTGTTGAGCTGGTCTTTTCGGCAAACTTTGCCTGCCCCCACTGTGGTTACAGTCTTACAGAACTCGAACCACGGCTGTTTTCTTTCAACAATCCCGCTGGTGCTTGTACCACCTGTGATGGACTGGGTACCAAACAATTTTTTGATCCCACTCGGGTTATCAATAACGACGAATTAAGCCTTTCGGGTGGTGCGATACGAGGATGGGACAAACGCAGCTATTATTATTTTCAAATGCTGCAATCTGTCGCTGAGCACTATAGCTTCGATCTGAACACTCCGTTTGCTAAATTGGATGAAGAAGCCAGAAATGTGGTGTTATTTGGTAGCAAAGGCACCTCCATCAAATTCAAATATATCAATGATCGTGGCGACATCATGGAGCGAAAGCACCCATTTGAAGGGGTCATCCCCAATATGGAACGTCGTTATCGTGAAACCGAGTCGAATGCCGTTCGCGAAGAACTGGCCAAGTATCTAAGCCAGCAACCTTGTACCTCCTGTGACGGCAGCCGTCTAAAACAGGAGGCGCGTAACGTTTTTGTCGCTGAAACCAACCTGCCCACTGTGGCAGAGATGTCTATAGAAGATGCCCTGCATTTCTTTGACACAATGCAGCTCGAAGGACAACGAGCACAAATAGCCGACAAGATTTTAAAAGAAATTAACGAACGACTGAGTTTTTTAGTGAATGTCGGTTTGAATTATCTGAACCTATCACGCAGTGCCGACACCCTGTCAGGTGGTGAAGCGCAGCGTATCCGACTGGCAAGCCAAATTGGTGCTGGGTTGGTTGGGGTCATGTATGTTCTGGATGAGCCTTCAATCGGACTGCACCAACGAGATAACGAACGACTATTATCTACGCTGACTCATCTGCGCGACCTGGGTAACACTGTCATCGTTGTGGAACACGACGAAGATGCCATTCGACAGGCAGATTATATTGTAGATATTGGTCCCGGTGCCGGTGTGCACGGTGGCCAAATCGTCGCCAAAGGCGGCCTGACTGACATTCTCGAAAGTAAGGATTCACTTACTGGTAAGTATTTATCTGGTAAGGAAATGATTGACATACCCGCGACTCGCCACAAGGTAAAAGATGATAAATGGGTAGAATTAAACGGAGCCAGTGGTAATAACCTGAAAAACGTTGATTTGCGTGTGCCTATTGGGGTAATGACCTGCATTACCGGTGTGTCAGGCTCCGGTAAATCGACACTGATCAATGATACTTTCTACAAAATTGCTCATATCGAACTCAACGGCGCGACCACCGACGAACCGTCACCTTATGAATCGATTACCGGACTTGAGCATCTCGACAAGGTGGTGGATATCGATCAAAGCCCGATTGGACGGACGCCACGTTCAAACCCTGCTACTTACACTGGTATTTTCACCCCCATCAGAGAATTATTTTCGGGCACACAGGAAGCGCGCTCACGCGGTTACAAACCGGGTCGCTTCAGCTTCAATGTCAAAGGTGGTCGTTGCGAAGCCTGTCAGGGTGATGGCGTAATTAAAGTCGAAATGCACTTTTTACCCGATGTGTATGTGCCTTGTGATATTTGTAAAGGCAAACGCTATAACCGTGAAACGCTGGAAATTCAGTACAAACAGAAAAATATTCATGAAGTGCTGGAAATGACGGTGGAAGACGCCCACGAATTTTTCCAGGCCATTCCTGCCATCGCCAGAAAGCTGAAAACCCTGATGGATGTTGGTCTGTCGTACATTCGCTTAGGGCAAGCCGCGACCACACTCTCTGGCGGTGAAGCACAACGGGTTAAACTGGCAAAAGAACTTTCCAAAAGGGATACTGGGCAAACTCTGTATATTCTTGATGAGCCTACCACTGGACTGCATTTTCATGATATCAAACAACTGCTGGCGGTATTACACCGGCTGCGGGACCATGGCAACACAGTTGTTGTCATCGAACATAATCTGGATGTCATCAAAACCGCAGACTGGATCATCGATCTGGGTCCTGAAGGTGGTTCCGGTGGTGGTGAAATCATCGCAGCTGGTACACCTGAAGCGCTGTGTGAAAGTAAAAAATCACACACCGCACGCTTTTTAAAACCTCTGCTGAAATAAGGAAACCCTCATAGTGAGCAAGATGCTAAGTGAAACCTTTAAAGTACGCTTCAGTGAAACCGATGGCCTGGGCCATGTCGGCAATACCGTGCATGTTGTCTGGTTTGAAGCAGCCCGTGAACCCATTTTCAAACTCTTTACTCCCGGTCTCGACATGGACAGCTGGCCATTGATACTGGCCAGCTATAAAGTGGATTTTCTCAAGCAGGTATTTCTTGGTGAGGTAGAGATCCGCAGCGGTATCAGCAGATTAGGTGGCAGTTCGTTTGATATCTACCAGGAAGTCTGGCAAAACGAAGAATGTTGCGCCAAAGGGGTAACTACACTGGTCAATTTTGACTACCAACAGAATAAAGCTCAACCTATTCCAGAGGACGTCCGCAGACAGCTTCAGGAACTTGCCATTGAACTGGAGTCGTAATGACAGATTTTATTGAAGTCATTGAGAATGCGCTGCCAGACGAACTTTGCCAGCGACTGATTGACAGGTTCCACCAGCATCAGGATAAGACCTTTCAGGGTCGCACCGGCGGTGGCGTCGCATTAGAAAAGAAAAATAGTCGGGATATCTCAATAAGCAGTAACGCCGAGTTCCAACAAGAACTGCAAGAAGTACTAGGGATTACCACACAACATATCATTGAGTATTTCGATAAATATTATTTTGCTTTGATCGGCCCGCTGGGCATTAAAGTTAAACACCCACAAACCGGTGAACCAACGGACGTATCGCAGGACAACTACGAACAGTTGGTCAAACCGAAAATCAGTGACTTTGTGCGCAGCTTCTTCCGCTTAGGCGATATCAACATGCAGCGGTATGAAGCAGGACAAGGCGGCTATCCTTACTGGCATTCGGAAGTCTACCCACAAATGCCCCACAATGACGCTTTGCACCGCACAATGCTATTTATGTTTTACCTCAATGATGTCGACGAAGGTGGCGAGACCGAGTTTTATTATCAGGAGCGTAAAATAGCCCCCAAAAAAGGCACTATGGTAATAGCTCCGGCTTACTTTACCCATACTCACAGAGGCAATATACCGGTCTCGGACAACAAGTATATTCTGACTTCATGGGTGCTGTTCAATCGTGCTGAGCAGTTATACAGAGGCTAAGCTTGATACCAGTACAAGACCGCTGCAATTGAGGGGAATGGCAGCTAGAGCATGGTTGCAGATAAGTTGCTCTAGCCAGGTCCAGTCTGAGGCACTATTTGGGTTTCTAAAGTGTTGATGGTGCTGTTCGCCTCAAGCAAGACCAATCCAGAACTCAGCAGATCATAGGGTTATTCGAATGGGCTGACCGCCGCGCCTTTCAAGGAATAACCAACACTGGCGATATCGCCCTTCCAGGCTTGGGTACTTAATGTACCTGTGACCCATACAGCATCATATAAATTATCCACCGGTACACCGGTTTCAAACTTCACATAGACAATCTGATTCGACGGTGGTGGTGGCACATGAATACAGGCCCCAAAATAAGGCACCAATAAAAATTCAGTTAAGGATTCGTCGTCCCCTTCCAGCGGCACAACAAACCCGGGAATTTTTACTTCCTTGCCATTCAGCGACTGCTTTACCGGCGCATCAGGATGCAACTGCGCCATACTTTTTTGGTGGTCCACATCTGGCGTAGATTCCAATGGCTGATAATCAGTAGGAATTAAATCCTCCCAATATAACTCCAAGGGTTCAGCGACAACTGAAGAACAAACAAGGAATAACAGAGTAGCAAAATAAGTTCGAATCATAATTCTCTTTAAACTGATGGATTAGGCGATGCACAATCGTTCTGTTACATACGCAAAACAACATAATCAGGGGCTGCATGTTAGGGTAATCAGGTGCAAAAATAAATGCTATTCAACCAAAGTCACCGGCATTTAACCTTATAACCACTTGCGCCAGATCATGGCTAATAAAATGATGACGGCGAGTCCCCCCATAGCTGACGCCAGATAGGTAAAAGCCGATGGGGTTTCCAGTCCCGGTAAACCAGCGACATTCATGCCAAACACACCCGTTAGAAAAGATAAGGGCAGGAATATGGCTGTCACCAATGACAATACATACATTCGCATGCCTTGTTGCTCAGCAATCTGATTGCGCATTTCATCCTGAAGCAATGCCGCTCGCTCTCTTGCCAATTCCAGCTCTTCTAAATAGCGGGTCATACGGTCACTTTGCTCGCGCAATGCAAATGCCTGATGATCGCTTAAGTGTAAACGCGAGCGAAACAGCGCATCCAACGCGTCGCGCTGAGGGGCAAGATAGCGTCGAATGGCCGCAGACTGCCTGCGTAACGACGATAACCTCTGACGATCACCACGTCCTTTTTGGTCAACAATAGTGGTTTCAAAACCTGTTAATTCTTCATCAATATGGTCGACATTTTCGCTTATACGATCTGCCAACCTTTCCACCAGCAAACAGAGTAGCTCTGTTGGCGTATCCGGACCAGCACCCGCTGTGATGGTGTTTTTTACGTCGGTGACAGACAATAGTCGTCGCCCTCGCTTACGAGCGGTAACAATGCGCTTGTCCGTCAACCAGATACGCAAAGACACCATATCTTCGGGGTCGGCATCGGGGTTGGTATTGATGCCTCGCAAATAAATGATCAACCCTTTGTCCATAGTCATGGTTCGAGGACGGGTTTCATTCTCCGTCAATGCACCAACAACTTCGTCAGCCAACCCCAGTCGCTGCATCTCTTCCACAGCCCCTGGCGCGTCGCATTGCAGATGCGCCCAATCATACTCGCGCTCTTCACTGTCAGCCTCAACCAGTTTACCTTGTGATGACACAAAACAATGCCAGAGGATCGCTGCTGAGGGCGTAACTGGCTGATCGTCATTCGAATTTTGCATCTTTTCTCCTTTACCTCGCTGAGTTTTCCTGAATTAACTTCAAAGCTCCATCTATATGGACATCGCGTTGCGGGAAGGCAATAACAATACCGTGTTGGGCAAACAATGCGTCCAGTTCAAAACGGATGTCGCTGCGTATAATACGCAAATCCCGTTCGACCGTAGCATGGATCCAAAAAGAAACTTCAAACACCAGTGAATTGTCACCAAAGTCTTCAAATATAACCACTGGTTCGGGCTCGCCTAACACTGCGGCCTGTGTCTTAGTTGCCTGCATAATCAGCTCAGATACTTGTCTGACCGGAGAACCATAGGCCACGCCTATGCGCACTGAAGAACGTGTCAGTCTGTCTACCAGCGTCCAGTTCACCACGGTGTTCTCCAGTAATTTGCTATTCGGGATCAGCATATGTACACCATCGACACGACGAATGCGGGTTGAACGAGTATTGATAGACTCAACTTTACCTCTGGCGTCATCAACTTCTAAAAAATCACCAATGCGAATAGGTCGTTCCCACATCAATATCCAGCCGCTGATAAAATTATTAATGATGTTTTGCGCGCCAAAACCGAATCCAATCGCAATAGCACCAGATAAGAAGGCGAAAGCTGTCAAAGGCACGTTTATCATATCCAGTGTTGTGATAATCAAAAGCGCCAGCCCGATCACAAAGAGCAGCCGCCGCAATAAATGAATCACATCAGCAGCAACCCCTTTGCTGGTAAGGCGTGCAGCTACAGCACTTACAAACCACTTTAACAATAAGTAGCCACCAATCAGGACAGCCGGAATCAACAACACATCCCCTACCGTGAATGCCTTGTCATCGAGGCTAAATAATATGAAATTCAGGAAATTTGAAATGTTGTCCAACATACATTGCGTCCGGGGCTGTCAGCCCAAAGAGAGTGATGATATCTACGGTAGCGGATTCGGATAGGTTTGCAAAAGACTTTCGCATATCGTTTGACGACTGCATCAGAATTCCCCGGTTTCTGCTGTGCATGGCTAATATAACTGGATTAGTCGGTTTATAGATTATTTGATATGTTTTTCACGCACCCAATTTGCCAGCAAGCAAGCTGCCTATTCAGGTTGGCGAGCATGTGACAGGTATAAATGGTAAAGCTACAGCAGATGTCTCTCTCACTGAGTGCAATCATATCGCCTCGACGATCCGCCAGCATCAAGTTTGCCTTGCACGACAAAATCAATGTCTGTTGTTAGAAACAAGCCACATTGATGGCAATTCAAACCTGTAGCAACTGATAACAACGCTAGATTAAATATGCTCGGGAACTGAATTGGGGTAAGCCATGCAAGGCACCACAATAAATGTCTTAAATTGAACTACTCTGCTTTTTTCAGCTTCCGGTACATCATCTCTATCAGATACCCTATGTTGGTCTCGAAGTCCTGATACTGGTTCTGATAGACAGGTCCTAAGTTGGCTTTTATCTGATTCAAAATAGCGGCTTTGGAATTTCCAGAGTGATAGCCTTCTCTCACTGCCGCCCATGCAGTGGTCAGAAAGCGAATATCCCGTTCTAGCGATTCGACACTGGTTACAGACCCATGACCAGTGAGCACATATTCAGGCTCTAGACCACGCACGAGTTCAAGGGTCGCAATCAATTCTGGAAGACGACCTCGCGGTGTCATAATGGGCAACCAGTCAGAACTTAAAACATCGCCACCAAAAATGACTTTTTGCTGCGGTAACCACATCAAAACATCACCAGGAGAATGGCCATCGTTTGACAGAATAAATTCAACTTCAGTACTGCCGAAACGACGCACTTTTTGTGGCTCCAAAAATGTTTGAGGAATAGAGATTTTTTCTGTAACTGCATGGCCTGCGGTTGCTTGCGTAAACAGTGAAGCAACGTCATGCCCTTCTTTTGCCATGACAACGACGGCCTCTGACGTCGATAATATATTAGCCCCAGCGTCAGCAAATACCGAGTTGCCCAACCAGTGATCTGCGTGGCTGTGGGAATTGATCACCCAGCGGACAGGTTGTTCTGTTACCGACTCAATCGCCTTTAGAATTTCTCGTCCTATAGCCTCTGAAGAGCCAGTGTCAAAAACCAGCACACCATCATCAGTCACAACAAAGTGACTATTAGAATTCCAACCCTTGTTTTGGGGTGTAGGCAAACCATAATGTGGCGCAATAATACTGTATACATTTTCGGTAACAGGTAGTACTGATATTCCCGGTGTCGCGGTGCCAGCCGCGGCAGCAGTTATGAGACAATTAAAAAGGCAGGTGATACCGGTCAAAATAGTGAAATACTTCATATACTACATCCTTGTCTTAGTGGATTGGTCTTCATAAACAACCCATCATGAGCTTTTCCGAATTTGTTGTGTTTATATCAGAGCAGAGGTGGGAAATTAATAACAATCAGGCGAGTTGCAAAAATTTACAGGTGAAATGAGGTTACACCGACGCGGGTAGCAGATATTGGCAAGAAAACAGAAGGAAAAGGCACCTGTGAAAGGTGCCTTAGTAAAGTAAAAGCAGGTTTTAGAATGCTGGTTTATTTGGCTCAGCTTCGTAACGTGCCACACTGTCAGTGATTTCTTTTTTGGCTGCTGTGCTGTCAGCCCAGCCCTGGATTTTCACCCATTTGTTTGGCTCAAGATCTTTATAGTGTTCAAAGAAGTGCTCGATCTGCTTTAACAACGGTTCAGACACTTGCGTGTACTCGTTGATACCTCGATACAAGGTAGACAGCTTATCAATTGGCACAGCCAGTACTTTTGCGTCTTCACCTGACTCATCGGTCATGTTCAAAACCCCAACTGGGCGACAGGTGATTACCGAACCCGCAACAAGGGCAAACGGAGTCACAACCAGCACATCTACCGGGTCACCATCGTCTGACAATGTGTGTGGCACATAGCCATAGTTGGTTGGGTAGTGCATGGGAGTCGCCATAAAACGATCGACAAATATTGCGCCAGATTCCTTATCCACTTCGTATTTGACGGGATCAGAATGGGCAGGGATCTCAATGATCACATTGATTTCTTCTGGCAACTTCTTGCCAGCAGGCACTGCATTTAAGCTCATGGAAATATACCTTGATTAAGTTTAAGAAAGGAATGGCGGTGATTATAAGGACTGAATTAGGTACTGCAATCTAAATGGTGGCATTCCTGCCACCATTTACGATTTTTTAATGAGAACTGGCTTTTTTAAGTATCATGTCACGGATTTTGACTATGAGTGGGGAGATCAAATCAATGATCCTGTTTTTCAACCAAACCAATCCTTTGCGCACATCCTGCATGATCATGTAGAGGCTGGGTACCAAAATCAACGTCACCAGAGTGGCAAACAGCACTGCAAAGCCAAGTCCAACAGCCATGGGTATTACAAATCTTGCCTGTAAACTTGTTTCAAACATAATTGGAAGAACACCAACAAAAGTGGTGATAGATGTCAGGGTAATTGCTCTGAAACGCGCACAACCTGCTTCAATCACCGATTCCTTGACAGAGAACCCTTGAGCTCTTCGCTGATTGACAAAGTCCGTCATCACCAGACTGTCGTTAATCACTACTCCAGCAGCCGCAATTAATCCAAATATCGACATTAAACTTATATCCAGCCCCACTAAAAAGTGTCCGAAAATTGCCCCCGTTAAACTAAAGGGAATGACCGACATAATGATCAGCGGATGTGAATAACTCTTCAGCGGAACAGCCAGAAGGATGTAGACCATGATCATCCCTGCGAGAAAGAACATCAATTGTTCATTTTGCTGTGCCTGTGTTTCTTCAATCGAACCACCCAGCTCCGTTTTCACTGAAGGGAATTTCTGTTTTAACTGCTGCAGCAGATTTTCCCTAATATTTTTGACCACTTCGTTTGGCTCAACGACTTCTTCGTCAATTGCGCCATAAACATAAACGCTGCGATAACCACCTTCACGTCGAATATAACTGATACCCGGCTCTTCCTTTAAGGCAACCACATCACCCAACATTACCTCCTGACCGGTTGGTGTCGTTAATACCGTGTATTTTAATGAGGCAAATCGCTCCCGGGTGAGTTTGGGATAGCGCACCATGACCTTCACTTCTTCGCCATTTCGAATAACCCGTTGCGCTTCCCCCCCATAGAAGCTGTCGCCAACCTGTCGCGCAATCGTCGCTAAATCTAGTCCTAAATCGTAGGCCACGGGTAATAATTCAATCTGAATTTCTTTACTGGCAGGATCGATGGTTGAGCTGATATCAAACAGTCCTTCCTGCTGCTGCAACATCGCAATAAATTCTCGGCCTGCGGCATTTAAGATTTTCAGATCACCACCAAACAACAGATAACCAAAGTCGTCTGCACCACCACCAATTACGTTTTCTTGAATGGAAATGGACTTTAACCCAGGAATCTCTGGCAATTCCTGTCGCCAGCGCCTAGCAATCTCAAATGCGTCATAAGGTCGAAGCTCTTCTTCTACTAGAGGGACAACTAAGCGAGCTTCGGTCCTGCCACTGTTAAATGCCAGTAAGTCCCTGATCATTTTTTGCCCAAACTCTTGTTCCGTTTTGGTATCAACTTCGTATACAACATTTTCAATCGTTTTTAATGCTTGAATGGTCATTTCATCTGACACATTTTCGTTCATTTCAATGTTAATACCTGGAAAGTCGGTGGGTACTGCAGGTCGATCTACAACGCGAACATAATTCCCCATTACCAGACCAATACTCATTAACAGCATTGCCAAAAAGGACGCTAACACCGTCCACCGCCACTCTGTGCAGGTCGTAACCAATTGTTTGTAAGGCCCGTTTACAAATTTAAAGAAGCGAGTGTTAAAGCGGCCGCGCCAGGAATTTTTGTTGGGTTCTTTAAATTTAGTATGTGCCAGATGTGCAGGTAAAATGAGCTTTGATTCTACTAGACTAAAAAACAAACACAGTACGACTACCGTGGCAATATTATAGAAGAAAGTCCCGTCTGGCCCAGAAGACAACATAAATGGAACAAAAACCGCGATTGTGGTTAAAACGCCAAATGTAGCCGGGGTAGCAACGCGTTTAGCACCGATAATGACATTTTTGACCCCACCTCCTTTTACCTCTACCTCCGTATAAACACTTTCACCAATAACGATGGCATCATCGACAACAATCCCCAGCACCATAATAAATGCGAAAAGCGACGCAATGTTTATAGTCACACCGAATACCGGCATCATCATAACTGCGCCCAAAAAGCAGACCGGAAGACCCACCATGACCCAAACAGCTAATCTGAAACGAAGGAAGATGGTCAGCATGATGGCCACTAAAAAGGCACCCAGCGCAAGATTTTCCAACATCATATCCAACCGAGCATTGAGGTAGTAGGTCATGTCCACCAGTACTTTAAGTTCCAAACCTTCTGGCAGGGTTTTATTGCGTTCTTCAATAAAACGTTTCACTGATTCCGCTACTGGAACCATATTTTGCTCTTTGGTGGCCTTTACCGACATAAAGATTGCATTTTCGCCGGAATATTTGAAATAGCGCTCCCCTTCGGCGAAGCCATCTTTTATCGTGGCCACATCCTGCAAGGTAACACGCGCACCATTTTTTCCGATTTTCACCGGGATATGCCTAAACTCTTCACCGGAATAAAGCTGATTATCTACCCGAACAGAAATAATGCCAGAATCGGTCTGTAACTGACCTGCGGATATATTGGCGGAATATCGTCGGATAGCGTCAGTGATGTTTTGCAGGGTTAAATTGTACTTGCGTAATTGTTCAGGGAGTACTTCGATGGCGATTTCGTCGTCCGGGTCAGCCAAATTAACCAAGGAAACATTACTTAATTCCAGTAATTCGTTCTCTATCTGCCTCGCGATAGGTTTCAGTGATGTCAATGGCACATCACCTACTAAAGACAAGTCCAGAACCTGTTGTTGAAATTCCCGCTGGTAAACAGTAACAGGCTCCATTCCAGCCGGAAACGTAGCAATTGAATCAACCCTGGCTTTTACCTTATCAAGCACCTCGCTTAAATCCGCTTTTGAATGCAATTCAAGTGATACTCTTCCGGAACCTCTGTTTGCCCTTGAAACTGACTCTTTTATTTCAGTAACGTCTTTAAGTACTTCTTCGATCTTAATAATGATACTTTCTTCAATTTCCTGAGGTGAAGCGCCCGGATAAACAGCTGCCACATCAATTGAGTTGATTTCCTGATTAGGAAACATTTGTCGCTGAATGGTGAGATAAACTGCCAACCCCATTATGATAATAAAAAACATCATCAGGTTAGCCGCGACAGGGTTGTTGGCGAAGAATGCAATAATGCCTTTATTCACATCTTCAGATTTCACTTCCCCTGGCAAGTCGCCATTGGGATGTTCTACTTGGGATTCAGACATGTTTTACTCCAGATTACAGGCTATTTGCAGCCGTGATATCGCTATTGACTGCGACTTTTACTTCCATGCCTTTCTGGGGATATTCAGGGACCGTGGTGACCAGTTTATCCTGATTTCGCAAACCATCGCTGATTAAGAAAAACTCTCCCTCTTCACGCAATACAGCAACCGTCTTAGGCATGAGTTTCTGTTCTTCATCTACTACCCAGACCGTTTGATTGGTAACCAGCTCTTGTGGCAGTCGAAAAACATTTTCCAGCGTTTGACCCACAAAGCTGACTTCTGCATAACTGCCAAATTTCAGTTTATCCAACCCCGATTTGAATCCATAAGGATCTTCAACTCTAACCACCAACTGCCCCATTCGGGTGGCACTGTCGACGATGCCTAAATCACGCAATACTTTGCCATCTCGTGTAACCGTTTTGATTCCACGGCTGGTTACCTGAGCAGGCTGACCGGTGATTTCATTAGGTAAAAACGTGGTATCGAAGCCCGCGATAGGAATGGTAATTTCGGCGGCCTCTACATTATTCAGCACCGCAATTTGTGATCCCATTGCGACAAACTGGCCGACACCGATATTTTTGCTCACCACCAGGGCATCAAATGGCGCTTTCACCTCGCAGTTTTCCAGATCCCGTTTGGCAATCTTCACCGCGGCTTCCGCCGATTTCACTGCGGCATGAGCACTGAGGACTTGTGGTTTCCTAAGATACAAGTCAGTTACTCGATTGCTATCCAGCAGTTTTGCCTCTTCTTTGGCGACGTTGGCACGCGCCTGCTCTTCAATCAGTACTGCTGTCGCTCTTGAAAGCTCCGCTTCTGCCTGCCATAGCGCCGCTTCGTAAGTATCTTTCTCGATAGAGAATAACGTTTCCCCGCGCTGGATTAAGCCACCAGGTACAAAGTTAGGATGCCAGCTCATCACCTCGCCTGATACCTGTGCAGAGAGTTGCGTTCGTTCTAAGGGTTCCACTTCGCCAAAACTGGTAATCACGACCTGATAATCTTGCGCTGAGACAGACTCAACACTGACTGTTGGTCGGGTATCGACTGGCTCTTGATCACCATCCTTTTTACCTGTCTCGGCGATAGCCAACATACAAACGACACCAAAACCGAAAACAGCAATGGGCGTCAGGCGTTTTTTCCATTTCATATTCATATCTCAAGGGACCTTATTAACACTTCAATCAATGATATCTGAGTGACGAGCGAACCCCAGCATCATATTGTAATAAACCATTTTGGTTCAGCCTTTTTGCTGACAAACATTTACATTGTGTACTTTAGCACAAAGCAATCTTTCCCAAACCTGTTAGGTATACGTTGAACTATGGAATTTTAATCAGATTGTATCGCTGTTTTTGACAAACCGATTGTGCCAAAAGTCATGAATCTATCGAGAACAAAGCACATCTATAGAAATTTAAGGACAACTGACCTAAATATCAGGACACATTCTGTTTCCACCGTTGCATAGCGCATTTTGCCTGTTTATAAATAATACGGTGAGTCGTCACTCACACCGTTGATTAAAACGGTTAACAACAAGTTAAGGATGAATTTATGACACAGGGTAATGGAAATATGACATCGCAATCTCACACCACTCTTATCGAATTAGATAACGAGCAGTTGCATTTAATTTCAGGGGCAGGTGCAGCACACCAATGCATCTCGAACGATCCGTATGCAGGTGACTATTTGTTGCAGGCGCATTGATATTATTGGCCCTCCCTACAACGAGGGCCGTTTTTTATAAGGAGTAGAAAATGATTTCGCAGGGAAAGGTTCTCGCCAATTTATTAATGATAGTTTGGCTATTTCCAACATTTGCCGCCAAAGGCGATATTGTATCTAAAGATTCTGAGCACTCGATGGAACGAATCGAAGTAACGGGTAAACCTCCCAAACATTTTTTCCGGGAACGATTATATCTGGCACAGGAAAACTTTTTTGAACTGTTCAACCAACTGACACAGGATGAGGCATTTAAAGTCACCTGTGAACGTCGCAAACAACATGCTTTTACACGTCTAACGGAACGTGTCTGTGAAGCACAATTCGTATCCGATATTAAACATGAAAATCTGGCGAGAGCCAGTGAAATGCAAAGTAAGAAATCTTCTGCACTCCATCTGGGGGACAAGTCAAAATACCGCAAACAGTATAAAGAAATGCAGCAAAAACAACTGCAGCATATGGTAGAGCTACTTAATTCTAATACGAAATTGAGACAGCAATTCCAAGCGCTACAGCAAGCAAAAAATCAATTTGACCAATATGACGAAGAGTAAAGCCTGCGATTGCGTGGCAACTGATTGAATGCCATTTTTTCTTTACAAATTATTAACATAGTAGATATAGTGAACCCAACGGAGAATTATAAAATACAACAGGACAAGCTTCATTTCATATGAACTTCCCTGATGTGTCATGCCTGGTCGGGTTTTTCAGGGACGGCAACCAGCTAGTCGACCCATGCACAACATTCAGCTCAAAGCGGACGCTTTATTAGGCGTCGTTGCGGATCGATGTATTGCAAACTTGAGGTAACATATGACTGAACTGACCTATCTCCCCCCCATCATAGGTGGTGTGGGACTGCTTTTCGCACTTATCATCTATTTAATCATTAAAAAATCCAAAGTCACTAACGAAGCGATTGGCAAAATTGCCGACCAGATTCATTTAGGTGCAATGGTATTTATGCATCGCGAATACAAAATGCTGTTTATTTTCGCGGCGGTTGTTGCTGTTGCTATTTATTTCTCGTTGGGAGCTGACACAACATTGGCTTTTGTGGTGGGTGCAGCCTGCTCTGCGCTCGCAGGTTACATTGGCATGTTTACAGCGACGAAAGCCAATGTTCGCACAACCCAAGCTGCCCACGATAGCGGCGCGGCTGAGGCACTTTCTATCGCCTTTATGGGCGGGTCAATCATGGGCTTATGTGTCGCATCTATGGGTTTATTAGGCCTTGGTTTTCTATATCTTTTATTTGGTAGCGATCCTCAAACCGCTCACATTATCCATGGGTTCGGTATGGGCGCGTCCATCGTAGCCCTGTTTTCACGGGTTGGTGGTGGCATATTCACCAAAAGCGCAGATGTTGGTGCTGATCTTGTCGGTAAAGTAGAAGCGGGTATTCCGGAAGACGACCCCCGGAATCCAGGTGTGATTGCTGACAACGTTGGGGACAACGTCGGTGATGTTGCGGGTATGGGTTCGGATATTTTCGAATCTTATTGTGGCTCCATGATTGCCACTGTTGCTATCGCTTCCACCATGGCGGTAGGAGCGCTTGGCAGTCGCGAATCTTTGATGTTTTTACCATTGGCTCTGGCCAGTACAGGTTTAATTTGTTCGGTATTAGGAATATTGATTGTCAAAATGATGTCGTCCAGTAAACCCGATGTGGCACTAAGAGCGGGCACCATGTCCGCGGCATTGATATTTATTGCGGCTGCGTATTTTGTCATTGGCGAAGCAGGTATCAGTAACAATGTCTGGTGGTCGGTCATTACTGGCGCGGTCGGTGGCATCATTATTGGTCTTGTCACTGAGTATTACACGGCGTCCACTCCTGTCAGAAAAATTGCAAAGTCGGGGGAAACTGGCCCAGCCACAGTCATGATCACGGGGCTTTCTGTGGGAATGCAATCCGTGGTGATTCCGGTGTTAACCATCTGTGTCATTATTTATGCATCAACAGAGCTATCTGGCTTATATGGCGTAGGTATTGCAGCGGTGGGCATGTTAGCCACAGTAGGTATCACTATGGCAATTGATGCCTATGGACCAGTTGCAGATAACGCCGGTGGCATAGCCGAAATGGGTGGACTGGGTGAAGACACCAGAAAAATTACCGACTCGCTGGATGAATTAGGTAATACCACAGCGGCTATCGGTAAAGGTTTTGCGATCGGGGCGGCCGCACTGGCGGCATTGGCCATTATCGCGGCATTTGTGGAAACCATGTCTACCAAAGGTGACTTTGTCCTGCACCTGGGGAACCCGGACGTGCTTGTGGGCTTATTTATTGGTGGTATCCTGCCGTTTTTAATCGCCTCGATCACCATGACCGCGGTTGGTGATGCGGCGTTTGATATGATTCAGGAAATACGTCGTCAATTTAAGGAAATTCCAGGATTGATGGAAGGCAATGCGGAGCCTGATACTGGCCGTTGTGTCGATATCGCCACCAAAGCGGCACTACAAAAAATGATATTGCCGGGCACCATTGCAGTTGTAGTACCTCCACTGGTCGGCTTTGGTCTGGGAGCGCACTCTTTGGGCGGTATGTTAGGGGGCGCCTTACTGGGTTGTGTCTTGCTGGCACTGATGATGGCCAATGCCGGTGGCGCCTGGGATAATGCCAAAAAGTTTGTTGAAAAAGGCAACCATGGCGGCAAAGGGTCGGATGTGCACTCAGCAGCTGTGGTAGGTGATACCGTCGGCGACCCATTTAAAGATACCTCTGGCCCGTCCATGAATATCTTAATCAATGTGATGGCGATAGTCAGTCTGGTTATCGCGCCGCTGTTGTAACTCGTCTATTTGCAACAATTCAATTGGTTCCATGAGCCCGGCAATGCCGGGCTTAACCTGCTCTATTCTGAATAAACAAAAAACATCCAATTTATTGACCACCAAATCGTCATCGAACAACACTAGCTATCTTCCTCTTCGGTTGCGCGACGGATGATAGAAATTCCAGAAACGTAACGTCAAACATGTAGAACGCCTCCCCTGACTATACCAACTCCACTATGTTTTGGAGTTGATATCGTGAGCCGGGAATGATTTATGCATTAAAACGTTAACACCATACAAGATGTCAAAATCACATTATTTGGGTTTAGAAAATCATGTTTCGGGCGATAACTAAATATGCAAGTAAACTGGGAGGTATTATGAACAGTTTGCAAGAACAAACCAAAGATCAGATTGAAAACCAGGACATACTCGAGGCGCTGCAACAACAGCCCGCGTTGCCAGGTATCACTGATGTCGACGCTATCTTCTTAATGCATCTGGATGTACCGGATAAAATACGAGAAAAATTACAGGCTCGATAGGCGCTGGGTGGTTTTAAACAAGAAAGTGTAGTTGCTCTCACCTAACTGACGAACAACTGCAATTAAAGATAACGTCCCTGTGACAAACAGAGCATCGTCATTGTCATTGTTATTGTTGCAGGTGAAGGGAGTCGGCACATCGCAGCATCTTTCGCATCGCAGCAGCTTTCAACTGTCCTGCCCTTGGTTATACCCACTCCAATAACCCAGCAAATGGAAAATTAGGGCCTCGTCCTTGAGAACCCTAGCTGACAAGGCGTTTAATTCGCTGTCTCGAACCACCAACCATCTTCGCAACTTAATTGCCCCGAGTTCCATGGCGCGGCATTAACTCTGCTAAAATTGGCTACCAACGCCACACAATAGCGAGTATTTGCCTGCAAACTTTGCCCCGGAGCAAATTCAAAAGATTGGATCGGAAAGGTTAACTCATCACTACCTTCACCTTGATATCCGGGCTCAGGGTCGATTTCAGCAATCAAGGTGCCGCTTTGCTGCTCAATAATCTGCATACTACGGCCACTGGTGTAGCCAAGATAGGTGCTGGCACTAAATCGCACCTTCATCTGCAAATCGGCAATTGGGATACCGACACTTCCCGGTGCAGGGGCAATCCCAGTGATAGCAGCAACAGATACAGGCGGGGCGGCCAAATCGGTTGCAAAACAATAACTGTCTTGTGGAATTGCCTGGACATTCCAGGGCGCGGCGTTTATCCGCACAAAATGCCGTTCTGCGCTCACACAATACTCTCGACCAGCTTCGAGAGTAAATGGCAGGGTCAGCACCGTACCCGTTCCACTGTTTTGCTCATCAGGATCGAATGCCCGTATCTCGCCTGTCAGCTGATCGGCAAGATAGATAGCGTTTTGATCCCCCGCATAATGATACATACTGGCTGCCAACTGAATTCTGACGCTGCTAGCTGCGCTCACTACACTCCCAGGGGCAGGAGATACACCGACGATACCACTGACTTCAGGAGTCAAAGGGGCAAAATCGCCATTATCAACCGGATCCTGTTGCGGTGGAGAGGGCGGCTGTTCATTACCGCCATCGCTATTAGAACCTGCAGTTGTGAAACAAAAATCCCCGAGATTGATAGCGCCAGTCTGCCATGGTGAGCCATTCAGCCTGACAACTCTTGGGCTTGCTACAACACAATATTCGGTACCGGTTTGCAAAGTAACTGGAAGTGCCAATGTGCGACCTTGTTCCGTATTACTGCTGCTTGGATCGAATTGCTGCACTATGTTGCCGCTGTTCCGCTCAATGACATCCAATGTGCCAGTATCCTGTTCGTACAGATACATTTCAGCTGACATTTGCAGATACACAGCAGTATCGACATCGACAATAGTATCCGGTTGCGGGAACACTCCCTCAATACCAGACACACCATTGGCCAACGGATAGTGGTCAACATCAGGTGTCTCAGGCGGTGATGGGTCATCATCGGCTGGTGGCGGTGAAGGTGGCGTCGGTGCAGGAGTGTCACCAGCAGGGACAGCAACCGAAAGTGCAACGCTCAACGCGGAAACATTATTGGCAGGATCAATCGCTTCAACTTCGTAACTGTTATTCCCTTCGGGCTGATTGACATCACGAAAGCGATTTACGGTACTCAACCCTGCAAACACACCATTGCGCATAATACGGTAGTAGGATATCCCGGTGTTATCCGCCGATTTATCCCAACTGAGCAACACATTAGTGCCACCGTTATTGGAGGGTTGCAATTCCGCAAACAAATTCATAGGTGCTTCTGGCACCTGTTCATCCGGGGTCTGGTTAACAGGATAACCTGCGCCTATGGTGGCAGCATCTGGTGGTACAGTAGTAGGCACCTGCGATGCGTATTCGTCGGCCCCGATATCAAGCAAAGAATCTCTGGATTGAGCGTCAATATCATCGCTCAACCCTTCGATATAGAGTCCGGCATCAATCGCTAAACTATCACTCTGCAGATGCAAATGCTGGTCGAGGTTAGGCAATGCCCCTGGTACCAGAGAATGGCTGTCGATATCATCTCCAACTATTGTGAAGCTGGCATTCGCATTTTCTTCTAATTGCCAATATTGCTGCCATTTGTTGATGTCATAACTGGGTGTACCGTCGCTGTCATTCGCGTGAATATTGCCCCACAAGTGAGACGTAAAAAGCTGATCAAGACGATTATTGCCTAAACGCGCATAGTAATTGTAATCAACCCAAAGGGAACCACTAACACCGTAGTTTTGCCCTGCCCCTTCGGTACGTTGCCTTACGGCTAGAGCATATGATCTGGGACTGCTCCCGGTACCATCATCGGCTGCGACCACAACCAGGTTATTCAGCAAAGTCAGATCATGATTTTGCGTCACGTATTCTTCAGGGATGTAGTTTTTCTGGCGATAGATTGAAATTGCCCCATTAAAACCGACAGTGGGGTTTTGCACTGCATTATAAACAGTGTTGTTGAGGACTTTAGCGCCATTGGATCCTGCAACCAGAATGCCTGCCCCACCGGTATTCAAAATAATATTATTACTGATTTCACACTCAAAACTGCCGTAAAACAGGGTATTGTCAGCATCGAAGAATTCCGCATCCGTTTGGTAACCACAGGCGAGCCCTTGACGCGAATTAGCGGACGCCGAAGGACTAATGCCAACATCGACCACCAAATTGTGGCTCAATCGGCCATGCTTAGAACCTCCTTTTATGTAAGCGCCAGTAGTGGCGATATCATGAATATAATTTCCCTGGATCAAAACATGATCAGCATTTACTGCATCAATGCCTTCGGCATTATTATTGTTTCTTTGGCCGGAACGATAGATTTCGTTATTGATGATGCGGACATAATCAGCAGCAGGTGCGAGCTTTATGACATCTCGCCCGGAATCGTGTAATTTGCTGTCTCTGATGGTGACATAACTGGCTGCATTGGCCAGTTCGGTTGCCTGCTCTCTGGTAGGATAATTTGACCAGTCACTTTCCAGTTTGATGGCATAATAAAATCCACCGCTGACTTCCAGATCCTGTATCACCGTGCCATTTGCATTGGGGTGCAAATGCAACGTCTGGTGTAAGTTGGGGTCATTCACCGGTGCATTAATGTGTGCCCATTCTCCTGGATAAGAACGCAGCACCAGATTAGGTGTACGAATGTCAATATCCCCACCATTGCTTTCTGTCACCATATATGTGCCACCTCGCAAATAGATGGTATCGCCTGGAGATGCGCTGTCTACGGCGGCTTGTACACTGGCTAGCGGACTGTTAATACTGCCGTCATTACTGTCATTGCCACCCGAAGCCACATAGATTTGGGCACCATTGGCAATACCGGGCAGGGTTAAACTTGCCGCGGCGAACAGGCCAAGTAACGCACACGAAGTGCGCCGATTAAGATTAAACATTTGTAAACCTCTCAATGTTTTAAGAACACTCGTTGGGATAAGTGCCTCGGGGAATCCCGAGGCCAACACATCAACCGTTATGGCCGGATCTCGAAAATAAGATTGAAGTCTGTCGCATAGGCACGTTTGAAATAGGAAAAACCCGCTTCTTCAAAAATCTCTCGTAAGCGTTTTTCACCTGCTTGTGCCCCCAGAGCCATACCATCTGGATCTTCCGAAATTGCATGCGCACAGCAGAGGGTTGTGGACGCTGAATAATATAAGCGACCTACCGGATTCATATTGTCTTTGAGGTTGTCATTAGCGAATGGCTCAACCAACATGATTACACCATCATCTTTTAGTGCCCTACGAGCGTGTTTTGCGGCACCGATTGGATCCCCCATGTCATGCAGGCAGTCAAAGAAACAGATCATGTCCAGGTCAGAAGTTGAATACGATTGTGCAGTGGCACCTTCAAAAGAAACAGACTCCTGAACACCCGCTTCCTTGACATTCTTATTAGCGGCCTCCAGCGAACCGTTATGAGGTTCAATGCCAATGAACTCAGAATTTGGGAACTCCTGCGCCATCAAAATAGTTGAGTGTCCATAGCCACAGCCAACGTCTGCCACTCTGGCACCACGATGCAACATGTCCACGACACCTTCCAGTGAAGGTATCCAATTAGGAATGACTTCACGTTTGTAAGCATTGCGGAAAAAAGCCGACACCCCACAGTACATTCTCTCGTGGTGGCTGCCCCATGGCACGCCTTCGCCAGTTTTAAAGGCTTGCACCGCCTGATCTTCGTCCAACCACATTGAAGCCGGTACGTTCCAGGCAGGAGCAATCAGGTAGGGGCTTTCTTCATCAGCCAGAACCAGAGCCTGTTCCTCAGTTAAAAAATATCGGTCACTTTCCTGATAATACTCAACATAGCCACCAGCCGCCTGACTGCTGAGCCACTCACGCACGTAACGTTCAGCACACCCAGTCTTAATTGCCAGTTCTTGCGAATTCAAAGGTCCAGCTCCCTGCATCGCCTGATACAAACCGAGACGGCTACCTAAGGTAACCATCACCCCGCCATAACAGGCAGACAGATCAAGGGCAGCTTTTTCGATGAACGCATTTAATTTATTTTCATCCACACTCATTTGATATTTCCTTTCGTAGTTAAACGGTTGGTTGGCGCTTGAATAGCACCCTCAATATCAAAAGACGGAGTGGAATTTAAAAAACGACAGGCGAAAGAAATTTTATTATCGTGTTAGGCAGCTTCTAAAGATTGACGCAGATGGCACTTTGCTTGATTGAGTAAACGCTGCACCGTTCGCACGGAGGACTCCATTGCTTCGGCGATATCAGAGGTTGATAATCCGATAAAAAATCGAAGTTCAATGACCTTGGCAACATCCTGCTGCTGTCCATCCAGGCGATTAAGAACTTGCTCCAAATGCAACAACAACGACACTTGTTCATCGATATAGTGCCCCGATACGTTATCCGGCTGAGTATGATCAGCGGCACGTTTCTGGGCGCTTTTGCGTCTAGCATAGTCAATGATGATACAGCGCACCGCACTCGCAGCAACTTGCAAAAACTGGCCTTTGCTACCCCAGTGGTTGCACCGGGAAGAGTTGTTCAAACGTAGATAAGCTTCGTGCACCAGAGAAGTAGGGCTAAGTGTATATGCAAGACTATTTCCTACCAACTGTCCGTTGGCAATGCGTTTGAGCTCCTGGTACAGGCCCATAAACATATCGTTGTTATTACAGGCACTATCGGGCAGGCAAGTATTTAGCGCCTCAGTCAACATTGCACAATCTGTACTGTAAATCGATGCCATTCCCCCCCCTAAAAAATTAAATAACCAGAACGTACTCTCGCTTATAGTGACAGTATTCATAATTCTTGCAAAGGGGGCGGTTACAAAATGTGACGCAATTCTCACTATTTTACGTCTACTATTAATACCTTAAATAATCTGTTTTCGAATTATGGACCTAACACGGATCCTGGATACTAATTTCGGGATAAACCTTATTCAGCAAATTCAGCAGCATGAAGCGCCTGAGACGCTCATAGGGACTGAAGTCAATGGTTATCAACTGCAAAGTGTACTGGCACAGGGTGGAATGTCAGTTGTTTATCTCGCCCATCGAATAGATGGTAGCTTTGAACGTACTGTCGCTGTTAAGTTTTTACATCCCTCTTTGAGCGACAAAGAAAATCAACTGCGCTTCTTTTTAGAAACGAAAATTCTCGCCCAACTGCAGCATCCCAATATTGCCCAGTTATTGGATGCCGGAATTAGTGATGATGGTCGCGCCTTCGTTATTATGGAATACATTGAAGGCGTCTCTTTGAGTGATTATTTAAAACGACAAAAGCTTAACCTGAGTCAACGATTATTACTTTTTGAACAGTTATTGGAAGGCGTCAAGCATGCCCATCAAAGAGGGATTATTCATCGCGACATTAAGCCCAACAATGTTGTAATTACCAAAGATGGTCATTTAAAACTGCTGGATTTTGGCGTTGCGGTACTCTTGTCTAAGGCTGGCATTCAAGACCCAGCCCCGAATGAATTGCGAAGTCAGCCATTAACTCTGGCCTATGCATCCCCCGAAATGATGAACAATAATGCCATTTCGACTCGTACCGATGTTTTTCAATTGGGATTAGTACTGTATCAGTGTATTGCTGGTGAGCATCTGTTGCGCAACATTCCAATGGATAAATTACACTCAACGCTATGCAATGAGCTACCCTCTTCTAATATTGATTATCTGGATAACAATGCCGAACAAGAAAGAGTGAGCAATGAGGTTAATGCCATCTTAAGACGCTGCCTCATGCTGGAGCCGGAGCAGCGTTATGCCACTGCAGCGGAGTGTCTTCGCGACCTGCAGCACTTCAGACAGCACCGCCCCATATCAGCACTGCCACACAGTAGTGCCTACCGCATGCGTAAATTTATACAACGCAATCGCATTAGTGTTGCTGTTACAGCTCTGTCACTACTTCTTATCCTTAGTTCAGGTATATGGTATGTCACCCATCTGCAGATTGCTCAAGAACAGGCAAATCAGGAAGCAAAGCGAGCGTCGAATGTCATATCCCTGCTGAATCAGATGTTTGAGGCAAACAGTCCGTTTAAGAATCCAAGCGGAGAAGTCACTATTCAGCAACTACTGAGCAGGACGCAACAGCACATTCAAAATAGTAATGAAACCAATCTCAGCACACGCCTGCAATTGGGACTAATCCTCGCGGGAATTCACTACCAGTTAGGCGAATATCAGCAGGTCATTGCGATATTGGAGCCGTTGGTACTATCCGACTCCACTCTGGAAATGCAGCGGCGTATTTTACTCGCCCGCAGTTTAAGTGCTTTAGGCAGGCAAGAAATCTCTATCAACATGTTAAACTCGGTGTTGCAGTATTTTACCGAGCAACCCCAAACAGATGACGCCACCTTGCAACTTGCCAATATTCAGGCGCAGATCCTCATGGCAGCCAATCAACGGGAACGTGGACAAATTCAGGACGTCATAAGCCAGTTGCAATCATTATTACAAGAATGGCCTGGTGAACAGTATCCGTACTGGCGGTCAATGGCCCACTTGCAAATTGCCAAAGCCGCCAATTCCTCAGATAACCTCAGTTTAATGAATACCCACCTGCAACAGGCATACCAAATTCAGTTGAGCACTTTTGGAGACGAATATCTGGGACTAGCCAAGATCCATGAGCTAAAAGGCATTGCCTATCAAAAACAAGGTAATGTGACCTTAGCTGAACAAGCGTTTTATCAAGCATTGGCGATTTGGAAAAAGTACCCTGCCGTAGATAAAGCTGCACAAGCATCATTATTAAACACTTTGGGTGTATTTTATCGGGTCACCAATCGCACAAACCTGGCCAAACAATTTTTTCAGCAATATTTAAACTCTTTTGACGGGCTCACACAGGACAACCAGCTACCACCGAAATACTTTCATGTGCAGTTAAATTTAGCCAATATTCGTGAGGATACCGGTGATTACCTTGAAGCAGAAGCGCTGTTGAAAGCGGGTATTGCCGCCATTGGCCACCAGCAAAGTGCGCTTGCGGCCAGTTACTTCAACAACCTGGGGACCCTGTATCGTGAATTAGGGAGGTATAGCGATGCAATTGCCCTTTCTAAAGAAGCTTTAGCCAGAAAACAGAATGTCCACGGCCCAAGGGCGGTGTCGACTATGCGCACACAAATTGGCCTTGCCTGGGCATATTGTGCACAAGGTGACTTTACTATTGCCAAACCTTTATTGGACGAAGCCGAACTAGTCTTCAAGCAAGCATATCAACCCGGAATGCCCGGGTTTGCTTTCCTTTTTGAAGTACAAGGAATCTGTCTTCAGGCATCCGGGAACTATGCACAAGCGCTAGACCTTTTAATACAAGGCAGAAAATTGCGCATCGCTGCCCGTGGGTTGTCGCATCCTTATTCGGTCAGAAATTTATGGATACAGGCACTGGTACTGGAGCAACAGGGAGAACTCAGTGCGGCTCACGAAAGAATCTTAGAAGCAGTCACCTATTTACCTACCAGTACTCTCTGGCAACAACTTATTCGCGCGACACAATACCGTCTTGCCTCGTTAACCGATCCGGAATATCACCTCACAAAAGAGTACAAAACCCTTTATGACAGCGCCATGAAACAACAAAAAGAGTTTCCCCTGCTCGCCGCTCAGTTTGCTGCTTCAAGCATCTGAGAAAAGCGTGATCAAAAACTAGCTCACACTCTCACAGATCGTTGATTATCCTTGCAGGGACACCATCTAACTATCTGACAGTAACAGCGAATAACAACTTATGGCGCGAATATCAATCAGCTCAATTTTCATCTTTATACCGCTTCTACTTGCTTGTACCCCAGAAAAACCTGTCACATCACAAAAATTAACCGCGATAATCGCGGCCAATCCAATAACAGATGCCAGTAACGCCTTTGCAGACACGGACTATCGATTTATCAGCGTTCACAATCACCATGCCATTGCACCGAAAAATATACCTGCCTGTTTATATCAGCAAACCGGCACAACACAACTCAGCAATGAATCTTTTGCATATGGGAGTTACGATTACCAGCGATACGGCGCGTTAGCTGAACTATATGCCAACTGGTACAACTATCGATTGTGGGAGTTACTGGAACAAAACGGGCTCAGCGATTGCTCAGCCCGGAAGTGATAATTAAGCGACTTATCCTGTTCATTTTAGTGTGAGCGTCCGGGGAATTACGCCTAAACGGGTGTAGTTTCGTTTGGTAAGATTTCCCACGGCAAGAGATCTGACAGATCGTGATCTGATTTTCTTTTCGGTAACTCTTCAAACAGCATCTTCAGGTAGTCAAACGGCACCAGGTCGTTGGCTTTGGCAGTTTCAATGATGCTGTAGAGTGTTGCACTGGCTTTCGCACCACTGGCGGTGTTGCTGAACAGCCAGTTTTTCCGGCCGATGACGAAAGGCTTTATTGCTCTTTCTGCGCGGTTATTATCAATGCTGAGTCGGCCATCCTGCGTATAATGGATAAGCTTCTCCCACTGGTTCAGGCTGTAGTTTACAGCATCACCCATTTTAGATTTGGGTGGCACCTGCAAAGATGACTTTTCCAGCCAGGTGCGGAATTTAGTCAGCAGTGGCACGGCCTTTTCCAGTCGTATCGCCTGCTTTTCCTCCGGGGTTTTGTCCGTGATGCGCCTTTCAATGGCATACAATTGCTGTATCTGGTTCAGGGCCATATCTGCTTTACCGGATTTACCTTTCACCTGTGATTGCTTTGCTTCCATGAATTTGCGTCGGGCATGAGCCATACAGCCCACAAGGGTTGCCTGAGTCTGTTCATACCCCTGATAACCGTCCACCTGCAGGAACTGACTGAACCCATCAAGGAACTCGACGGCACACTGCCCGGAGCGGGAGCGCTGATAATCGTACAATACGATATTGGGTATCGGACTGTCAGGCACGGGCGAGTCGGAGCCTGTGCAATACAGCCACATATAACAGGTATTTTTGTCTTCTTTGACCACTTTCAGCGTAGTTTCATCCGCCTGAATGACGGCCTGTTGCAGCAATATCTGCCGCAACAGAACATAAATGATTTCCAGTGACTGTGCGCAACGTATCATCCAGTCGGCCATGGTCTTACGGCTCAGTTCAATACCGTACTGACTGAACATCGACTCCTGCCGGTAGAGGGGTAATCCATACTGGTATTTGCTGGTGACTATCTGACTCAACAGACTCGGGGTGGCAATGCCTTTAGGGATAATGGCGGGTGCTGGCGGTGTCTGTTTTATCTGGCCTGTTGTACCGTCTTTGTCACAGGCCCGGCAGGCATATTTAGGGCGGATGGTTTCAATGACTTTAACCTGTGCCGGAATGAACTCCAGCTTTTCAGCCGTATCTTCACCAATTTTATGTAACTGCCCCTGACAGCAGTCACAGATTTTTTCATCTTCCGCTAAATCCAGTACCACCGTTTCTCGGGGCAATGATTTGGGTAAGGGTTTGCGAACCGGCTTATTGCGCACATGGCTGCCAACCTGTGTCGATTTCGTTTCCGGCTCAGCCACAACAGATTCCGCTTCATCAAACAGCTCGCCCTGACCGGGATGGCCTTCACTGCTGGCACCAAAGGCCTTCTGCTGTGCCAGACGGAACTGCTCTTGCAGCCAGTTAATTCTGGCATCTTTTTGCGCCAGTTGGCTTTCCAGTTCCCGGATACGTTGATGTAATTGTGCTTCATCCATGAAACCCATTTTACCCAATAACCACGCTAACTTATTGACTTTATTTAGATTATTCGGTGATCGTTAAATGCCTGTTATGATCACAGGTTATAAGGCCGAAGGCCCATACTGTAGCGGCTTGTGGGCGATAACAGAGAGACCGGATAACAACCATTGCCACTGTTCATGACCCAGTGAGAGAACGTCACCGGTCTCCTTATCGGGCCATTTAAATCGCTCTTTCTCCAGGCGCTTGTACCACAAGGCAAAGCCGGTTTTATCCCAGTACAGCACTTTTATCTTGTTACGGTGTTTATTGCAGAAGACGAAAACCTGCCCACCAAACACATCCTGCTCCAGCGCCTGTTCGACAATGGCACTCAGTCCGTTAATGGATTTACGAAAATCTACCGGCTGACGATGCAGCAGCACCCGATCACATTGCCACTGGATCATGATAAGGATTTCATCAGTTGCGCCAGCCACTGTGGATCAGCGCCTGCCGGCACATCTAACTGACAGCTCCCAAAGCGCAGTGCGGCATTACCCGATACCACCTGCCGCTCGGCTCTTGCAGCAACGAACGTCGAAAGTTTATCTGACGATGTTCTGAGCTTTTTTCGTTTGAGGTAAAAATAGGGTTCACTGAGATTGTGTTTTCGACAAAACTCAGCAGCACTGAGTCCACTGTTTTCCTGCTCAGCAAACAATGCCAGCCATTGGGTTTTAGTTTTACGGGTTGCCATCTTACTTCCTCTTGTGGGTTTGATGGCGACAGATTAGCGGTAGAGGTATTCAACTGGCAGGTGTATTTGACCGGACGCTTACATTTTAGTGATTGTGTTGTTCTTTATAGATTAAACGGGGGCCGCAACAGCGGCCCCTTGTATTATTCACATTACGCAGTGTTAACTTTCGTCTTCGTCGGGGCCGTCGAAGCGTTTTTTCAGTTTCACTTTTTTGACGGCGACGTTGGCATCCATGATTTGGCAAGATTCGTGGTAGCCTTTGGGGAAAACCAGTTGTACGTAGCGGCCTTTGCGTTCGGCTTTGCGGATTTTATCCAGTTTTTTGGATAAATCGTTGTCGCCCTCGTAGCCCAGCACGTGCCAGCTTTGGCCGGAGAGTTGCACAAACACCTTGCCATCCGAACGATATAAACGCTCAAACTTGGCGGGGTCACATTTTACTTTGGCGGCAAAGGCGTTGCTGCTTAGCAGCGAAAAAAGCGCCAAAGTGATTGATAATATTACCTTTTTCATTTTCTTTTCCGTTGATTTCTAACTCTATGTGACTGTTTGATTTAGTCTGACTTCCAAATTGTTATCATGGGTGTCCATGTAAATTTGCATGGGTGTCCATGTAAATTAATTTGCTACGAATCGAACATTTTTATCATGGGCGTCCATGTAAATTTGCCGGATTCGCACATTGATATCATGGGTGTCCATATAAAATTTTACGAAGCTAACTGCCCGAATCAATCTTGCAATCTTTGTAAAGAGGCATATTTGAATAGAGTTCTTCGTAGTGTTTAATCGTTTCCCCATTTTTTAAATCTGCATATATACTAGGAGGAACGATCTGGTATTCTTTTAAGAAACTAGAAAATTGTTTGAATCCCTCGAATTCACTTACAACTCCTTCATCCAAATCAAGGGCAAAATAGATAATCATGAGCTGCAACTTTGTTGCAGGATAATTACCTTCGCAAATCACATCTATTGCGGGAAGCCGATAGCCATATGCAACATTATTTTGAATTATAATATCGAATACGGCAGGCTTTACTGCATATTCTTCAATTCTTGTATCCCAGATAGCTCTCGCTTCTGCCTCTCCTACAATTTCCTTGTAATTGAATCCAAGTCCAGAAGACAAAAGCAAGTATATTAGCAATCCCCAAATAAGACAGAATATGCCTCCTAATAACATTTTCATTCAAAGTCCTTATCATCGTATGAGTATTTAATATTGAATGGTTTCCCTACACCGTGTTGTTCGATTGCTACCCGATTTAGCTTATTTCTAATGACTCGCTGTAAGTTCCAAAATGAAGCTTGCATTTGAATCGGGTAAAAATCATACATTCCAGATTTCAATCTTCCATTTGAGTCCAAAGATATATGACCATGTACTTTGGTATTATCAAGCGGCCAGGGGGCAGCCATTCCTAACATATCTGGAATTTCCCTCCCGTCTACAATGATATCTTTAAAGTTATGAGGAGCGAACTTATACAAAAACCAAGCAGCTTCATATGAAAGGATATTTCCCTTACCTGAATGTCCTACCCTGATCATTTCTGCTGCTTGATTGCCTACTTCAGCAAGCTCTTCAGGTGAATCAGGGACTCCAGTGCCAGCCATAGAGGTCGCGACAAAATCGCCTACTTGAAATGCTAAATTATCAATGTCATCAGCCAAGTTCGTCAAAGTCCCCAGTAATCCTCCTCCATTAACTGGTTTTTTGAACTTATTCCCTGTTCCCCCACTTTCATTAGGTAGTTTACTCTGGGCACCAATATCTGTCGTGTGACTGAAGCTTCCATTTGAGTTCCCGCCAAAAACCGTCACTTCATCTGCTTTGCCATTGGATACTGATATATGGGCCCCTGAAAAACTACCATCTTTCATAACAGTAACGGAAGTTACACTGGTGACATCTCCAGAATTGTCGTCGGTTACAGTGGTAGTAGTTTTGGTACCAACAGTTGTTTTGATTCTTGAGCCAGCTCTGGTCTTCTTAATCTCTTTAGTTTCTTCCTCTATTTTGTAACCTGTAGGATCAATCCCTCCTAAGGGATTATTCATAACATATGAGTAAGGATTAATGCCCTGGCTATTGCCCTCTCCTTGAATAAACGGATCCACACTCATAAACCGCCCAACGTTATAGTCATACACCCGACCATTCATATGAATCAGCTCAGCTTCGTCCAGATGCTCGTGGTCAGTAAAGCCGCGGCGGGTGGCCATCTCTGAATCAAAGCTACCTAACTGTGCGGGTAAGCCAAAGGACTCCAATTGATCCCAATCGCTGGAACGTGGTTTACCAAATGGGTCAAAATGACGGGTTGAAATGAGTTTATCGTTTTCATCCGTCATCGACGTGGCACTGCCTAACCGATCACGATGGGTAAATGCTATCTCTACCCCCTGACCATCTTTTTCCGTCAAAATGGCAATATCTGAGATATAACTCTTATAAGTATTGCCGCTAGCGCGCTGCTCTACCTCAACAAGCTTACCGATATAGAAAGTCGTCACCGCTTCACCTTCGCCGCCACGCACCTGTTTATAGCGCATTAAATCCGCACCATAGGACAAGTTTATGTTGGCACCGTTTTTATCAATGGTGGTTGGCTTATTAAACACATTGTAGGTGACCGATGATACCGTTTCCGCGCCCCGTTTGATGAGGGTTTGGTTACCCTTATTGTCATAAGTAAAGACATCGGTCTCGGCTGACTTCAACAGGATAGAGGCAAGCTTATTGCTACCTGATGAGTATTGATAGGCACCAGTGCTATTGGCAGAGTGGTCTGACTTTTTCAACATATTACCGACAGCATCGTAGCCATAATAGATGGTGTCGGAAGCGCCATTGACCGTAATCGTGGACTGCGTTAAGCGATGTAGTTTGTCGTACTGATAAATATCATTGGTGGTACCGACTTTATAGTCAGACAGGTTTTCTTGTTGTGTTAAGTTACCGTAACTGTCGTACTGGCTGTAGTGAATATACTGAACGATATCCGTTGGGCTTGCTTCCACCATCGTCGACAACATCTGCCCAGTCGCACCATGATAAGTGTATTCACCGGTAATGCCGCCTGCATTGATATCGGCACCAGTAATATTCCCAAAGACATCCTGTGCAGTGATTTCACGATACACATGTTTGCTGCTGGCATTCCGCTCATGGGTTAAATAGCCATTGCTATTGTAACGGTACTCAATTTTTAAGGCCTCGGTGGCGCTTCCTAATTTGGGATAAGTCATTAATGTTGGACGGCCATAATTGCTGTCATAGGCCGTTTCCGTAACATACATATCACCGTCGATAGTCACTGTGGAAGTGGTCACGCGTGCGGCACTGTCATAAGTGTATTCCGTACTGTGGCCAGTGATGGACTGTTTGGTTAATAGGCCTTCCTTTTCTGTATCCCACAAGAAACTGGCAGCCGCCCCATTGTCGCCTGAACGACTGGTGACCCGCCCAAGTAAATCCATGTCGTAATAGATGTTGTCGCCATTGGCGTCTTTTTCGCGCTCCAGCTCACCAAAGTCATTGTAGGTGAACTCGGTTTTGCCCTGGTTAGGGTCATCCACCCATGCCTTGCGGCCCAGCGCATCGTATCTGGCGACAATCTGATTATTTTTGGCATCTTCAATGACAATCGGGTTGCCGCTGCCGTCGTAGGCGTATTCAGTCACGCCGCCAATGGCGTCGGTCGTCCGCATGAGCTGCTCCAGTACACTGTACTCGCGGCTCATGGTTAAGATTTGCCCGACGGTTGGAGTGACCTTGATATCTGTTTTTAATCCTTCATAGGTGTAGTTGGTGGTCAAGCTGCCATTGGTCTGTGGTGTGATTTTTTGGGTTAAACGGCCTAACTCGTCGTAACTGACATACTGGGTGTTGTGTTTGGTGCCGCCTTCCTGATAGGGCGCTGACTCCGTCGCGGTTAAACCACGGGTATTGTATGTCACATCCTGGAAGATATAGTTATTGCCGCTAAATTGTTGGGTAGCGGTGCGCAATGTACGGCCCAGCACATCTTTGTATTCCTTACTTGTCGGCACCCCTGCCTGACGGGTTTGGATATACATGACGGCGTTGCTTGGCGCGTCCGTATCTGGCGTATGATACTCAATAAACTGCGCCGGGAAGCCGGTACGCGCTATTTGAATGGGGCGAGCCAGCTTATCGTAAGTAGTACTGGTGATCACCCCCGTCACATCGGTGACCTCTTTGGGCAACCCTGTTTCCGGATTCGTCTTTGTGGTGGTTTTATGGCCATATGCCTGGGTGATTTCAAAGGGGAAATACCCATCAGCTGCCAGCGTGGTGCCATCTTTACTATAATTGGTGTTCACGGTCCGGGTTTTGGAGGTGCTGGTCGTGCCCGTCAGCACATTACCCTTTACATCGACTTTCGTCGGCAAACCATAATCATTATAGGTCGTTGTCGTTTCCGTCGCCTTGGTAGTAGCCGTTGAATCATTACCCGTCCCACTGCTTTCACCGTGATATACCGTCACCACGTTGGGTTTACGTACGGCCAGGTCCCAATCCACGGTGGTTTTGACGACTTTGTCGTTATCCGTGCCGGCGGAAATTGCCGTAATACCGCTTGTTCTGGAGACGGCATGCTTCACAACTGCCTTGCTTTCGTAACGACGCGCCCAGTCACGAGTGGCCTGACTGAAGTCACCGTACTGGGTGGTTGAATGGGTCCCGAAGCTATCCGTGATACTCATACTCTGCTGCTCTACGTTACCGAACCTGTCGACATTCGCCTCCAGTACGGTGCTTTGTTGGTGACTTACCCATCCATAACTGCTGATATCATAGGTCAGGCTATGGGAGCCGGCATTAAACAGCACCCAGGCATTACTGACATCCCGGCTGGTCAGCTCCTGCCAGTCATTTTCAGTCTGGCTGATTAACGGGCAACTGGCTGACGCCGCCGCTTTCAGTGCACTGACGTCATTCAGGCTCACCGGTATACCACAATTTTTAAGCGTAATGTCGGTCCCGGCAAACACCGACTGGTGCGCCACCAATGAACTGAATGGGAACTTTTGTTTAAATACCGTATGGGTGCTGGTGTCATTACTCAGGTCTAATTCGGTAATGGTTTTAAAGCCCCGGAAACCTCTGCCCTGCACGTTATACACCGCACCGGCATATTGATACTGGGTTTCGTTCAATCCACCGATACCGTCACTTTGCTTAAATGACGCCACAGTGTACATGCTGGAGGCAAAATTAAAGTGCTCCGGGTCTGTCTCAAAGTCAGTGCGAATAGGGTCGTAATAGTCGCTGCCAAATTCATGGCTGGATAACGGGCTGTAGTCCCATTTGGCTTCTTTACCCACGCCGTTCTCAACCTTGACCAGCATATCGATTGGGACATAATCGGCTCTGCCTGGGTCAGATTTATCGGTTGACCCGTAGTTACGCGACACAAACGCTTTATATTCGTTGTTGGTATAAGGGGCCGGTGCCGTCGAATCATTAATGGCACAGCCACCTCTCTCGCAACCGTAGGTGAATATCATGTCACTCAGGCCTTTACCAAAGGCATCCACCATAAAGTTGGTGGCAATTGTGCCCTGCAAATTCATGTTGGGCTGTTCCGTTTTGGTAATAAACTGGCCGGAAATTACACCGTTTTCGTCTTCCACAAACTTCAGGGCTTTAAACTGGTAGACGTTACGGTTTATTTCACTGCCTAATGTAGTGATGCTGTATTGACCATTTTTATAGGAGTCTTCTATGTCCGCGCCACAGCGGGTGCGCTCTACCCAGGATGTCGTTGTGGCCCATTCCATAAAGGTCACGCAAGCTTCGGCAACGATGTAATCCGGCATAAGCAATTCTGATTTGCCATCACCGTCAATATCCACTTGCTGAAACGCGTCTTTAAAACGCGGCTCAGCGCCGTACTCCGGCTCTTCCCAGCTGCTGTCCGGCATCCAGATTAAGCGTTCCGGAAAGGTGACCCCCAAATTGATATCGTCACCAAACTGACCATTACCCATGTTGAGTTTGGCAATCAAGTTGCCATTGCGGCCTTTAAAGCCAACCCAATCAGACAAACCGTCGCCATTGACATCAATAAAGGCGGTATAGTCACGGGCACTGCGAGCGGTATAGGAAAAGCCATCGCTGGCCACTTCATTGCTACTGCTCACGGTATCATTGGCATTGAAAAACACATCGTGCTCATCCAGTACAACACTGTTGCCCTGCTTTTTGGTCAGCAACAGGTCAATCATGGTAGGTAAGTATCGTTGTGCTACCTGACCATAGATAACAAAATCCCCTAAACCATCTGCATTCATGTCACCCACAAATTGGAAATCAGTATCGAATGTGACCAGGCCCTGCCTGTCTCTTTGCCCCTGTATGAAATACAGGTTGGTGTAGGCACCTGAGAAGAAAGAAGAGGACCCGCCTGATGATTCCGGACTATCCTGAGTATACAGATTTAAATGATAAGAGCTGCCATCACCCTGCTTGATAATTAAATCTGGCAGGCCATCTCCGGTGTAATCCTGCGCATTAACGACCTGCGCATGCTCACCATTCGCCCCCAGAGTGATGCCTGTATCACGCCAGATAATGTGGTTGTAATCGACTACCTTGCCGATTTGGACAACATTGCCTTCAACCTTGACTACATCTGTGCGGCCATCCACGTTAAAATCAGCGGAGACACAAATTTCCTGATACGTCCAGGGATTAGAAGAACAAGACTTGGGAAACTCATGTTCGAAGGTGTTTAACGCATCACCTTCCGCGTTCACATAGGTGATTTTATCAAGTGGTTCTGAAGGACCGTACCTATGATAAATCCAGTCCCTGACACCATTGCCATCCACGTCATAATGCATTTCCATATTGCGCAGTGAAACAGGTTTGTATTGAGTACTGCCGTTTGTCGCGGTATACGACTCTTTGGGATAAATCTCGGTACCATCGGACGTGGTCAGGATTTCGGTCACAATTGTCGGGAAATCGTCTGCCCAGGTAAAGGCGGTCAGCTCTCGGCATATTCCTGCGGTATTAGGCGCACATTCCTGCACACTACTCAGCAACGGACGGCCAGAAGACTGGCTTAATGCATAGTTCAGCGAATAGGTTCTGACAGCACTGGCACCGTATTGGGTGGTAATGGTTTTAAGACGTTGTGTGGTACGGGTTTTGCCGCCTGCCAGATACTGGGTGCTGTAATGGCCTGCATTCTCATAGCCAAACTCGACATGGCGGTCGCCTTTGTCTGTGCCGTAGCCGGTATAGGTGATCCGCTCCAGCAACACTTCGCCATGGGTCTTATCCACATAGTGATATTCCATGTAGTTACCGGCAACGTCCGTTTCTTGGTCGAGTAACCACGACAATGCCTGTGACTTGTTCGTCGGTATGACACGGCTTTGGGCACGGTTGCCATAGGTTTTAACGGCGCCGTTTGGCATTTGTACCGAGAACGACACCCCTGTACCGTCTAACGACCCTGTCTGCGTTACCGTGATAAAACTGTCAATTTCAGTGGTATAGGTAGTACCCGCGGCACCATAAGTACCGCTGTTGTTGATGACCACCAGACGCTGGCCATCCAGGCACAATCTGTCATTTAAGTTAAATTCAATGCCACCGCTGACACCGTCCTGGGCAACGGTTCTCGGACAGCGACTGATGCTGCTGCCGGCAGATAAACTCCAGCCCACGCCGGCAATCCCTAATCCACTGCGGCTGCTGTAATTTATCGACACATTCGGCTGCATGCCGTTGCGACCCGGGGGCACCACAATTGGAATGTTATAGGCTGCCGCCCCACCACTGACGCCCGCTTCGCCGGGGATAGCGCCGTTAAAGGTGGAATCATTAGCTGTTAATGCAGTGTAAGGCGCTGCAGCAGCGCTGCCGCCTTTTTTGGCCCAGTCTGGGGTAGTCCGGGGTTGAACTGCTGCAGATGCTGTACTGTACTGAGTTTCAGATGTGCTATCGCCATCCGTGTAGCTCGCTTTAACACGTAATTGCGCCCCCGTATCCCCGGCTACAATCTCATAATCAGCCCCTGTGGCACCGGTAATATCAACACTGTTACGCTGCCACTGATAGGTGACGGTACCCATGCCATCAGCATCATCCAGCGTATTCGAAGCAGATAGACTGTTGCCCACCATAGCCGTGCCCGACATCATAACGTTACCAGTAGGTTCGTCGTTTACTGACGTCACAGTAATGGTGACTGTCGCTATGCCGGAATCTGCTACGCCGTCATTCGCCTTAAAGGTAAAGCTGTCTGTACCGTAATAATTAGATGACGGTGTATATGTCAGGTTTGGAGCAGTACCAGTTAACGTTCCGTTTGCTGGCTGAGTATGGCTATAAGTTAATGTATCGCCATTTTCATCATTTGCGACCAGTGCTATAGCGACACCTGAGTCTTCAGGTGTAGAAACAGCAGTATTATTTGCAGTAGGAGGCAGATTCGCAGTATCTACTTTAAAACTACGCGAAACAACTGCAGAATACTCATTACTCGCATCTTTTGCTCTATAAGAGACAGTGTGAGAACCACTTGGTAAGGCACCAAATGCAAAACTATATGGTGAACTGCTATCAGCCTGCCAGACACCGCTGTTAAGCCTGAATTCAACTTGTGAAATTGGGCCAGTGTCAGAAACAGTTGCAGTAGCGGTAACAGACTCTTCCGACCCAAAATTTGCATTATTATTCGGTGTGGCTGTCGTAATAACAGGCATTTGATTTACATGAACAGTGTGCGAAGTGATGGGCGAATATTCCCCCATATGATCCTTAACTCTGTAATCTATACGATAACTTCCGGCAAGTTGTTGACCAAAGTTCATGCCATAAGGTGAGGAATTATCTACCTGCCACGCTCCATCATTTAATCTGAACTCAATTTGAGTAACTGGCCCCGAATCAGAAGCAGTGGCAGAAGTAACAAGGTTATCTGTCGATTTCAAAACCACATTATTGGCTGGAGATGCATCGGAAACTGTGGGCAACTGATTCACAGAAAAGCTTCGAGTCTCCGTGCCTGAATACTCCCCGTGACTATCCTGTGCCCTTATTTCAACAGTATGAACACCGGAAGTCAGAAGCCCAAAGTCCTTACTGTAAGGACTCGTAGTATCAAGCAGCCAGGCACCACCATCCAGCCTGAATTCTACTCTGCTCAAGCCTGCAGAATCACTGGCAGTAGCATTTACAACTACTTGCTCGGTTGATTTGAACGTCTTCCCTGCAGTTGGCGAACTGACTTGTAACGTTGGTAACTGGTTTACGGTAAAGTTTCGGGTGATAACAGGACTGTACTCACCCTGATCATCCAAAGCGCGAATGCTCATTGTATGGGCTCCATGAGCAAGTACACCAAAGCTCTTAGTGTATGGACTACTTGTATCTATTAACCACTCCCCAGAATCCAGTTTAAACTCCACCCTGTTGATAGCACCGTCTGCGTCAGAAGCTGTCGCGGTTATAACGGAAGCTTCTGTGGATTTATAGGTGTGGTTGTTAGACGGCTCCGAAAATGCAACGACTGGTTTACTTCCCACTTTCACAGAGCGAGTAACAACAGTTGAATATGCACCTGCGGTATCACGAGCACGAAAGGAAATCGTGTGCGAACCAGCAGGTTGCACTCCGAAATCATGACTGAAAGGTGATGATGTATCTATTTGCCAGGCTCCAGAACCGAGCCTGAATTCAATTTGAGAGATATTACTATCTATATCGCTCGCACTCGCACTCGCAGTGACACTCTGGGTAGATTTATAAAATGAATTATTTGATGGAGAAGCTGAGGAAATTGCCGGAGCATCATTCACCCCAGATACCTCTAGAGTAAAATTGGTACTTCTGGCATGCCCACCATCAGAAACGGTGACGGTAACATTTGCACTGCCATACTGATTTAAAGTAGGGGTCAACTTTACAGTACGATTTGCACCGCTTCCGCCAAGCGCAATTCGATTATCGGGTAAAAGTGTCTGATTAGAAGACGTTGCACTTACTGATAGACTTCCTGCAGATGTTTCTTCATCAGCAATGGTAAAGCCGATGTTACCGGTAGTGGAGTCTTCGATGATGCTTTGATTCGCTATACCTGATACAGATGGAGGATCATTCACTGGGTTAACTGTCAGAACAAACGACTCACTCGCTGTGTGGACTCCGTCAGATACTGTGACAGTAATCGTTGCGGTACCCGAGTGATTCGCTTTAGGTGTTACTTTTATGCTTCTGCTCCCTGAAGTGCCACTAAGTGATATATTACCAGTGGAAACTAAAGTCTGATTATTAGAACTGGCTGAAACATTCAGCGTAGTAACAGAAGTTTCCGCATCCCAAATTGTAAAACTGATGTTTCCAGTGCTGCTATCTTCGTTTATTGTTTTATTAGGAATAGTGCTGATTGTGGGCACATCATTGACAGCATTAACCGTTAGCTTGAACTGTCGCGATGCAGTTGCTAAGCCATCAGTCACATAAACGGTAATATAAGCTGTACCATTGTAATTGGCCTTTGGTGTTGCCTTTACTGTGCGGTTACTTCCTGAGCCACCAAAGGTTATATTGGAAACTGGCAACATCGCGGTATTGCTGGAAGCAGCACTCAAACTTAAAGAGCCTGCTGAGGTTTCTACATCACCAATTGCAAAACTTATGCTACCGGTATTGGTGTCTTCGTTAATTACCATATTAGATATGGCACTCATAGTCGGCGTATCGTTTACACAACTGACTGTTACAGAAACGGTAGCAGGTTCAGTTAAGCGTCCATCGCTCGCGAAATAGGTGAAACTGTCGTTTCCACAAAAATTAGTGTTGGGTGTGTAAGTAATATTGTCACCACTTTTGGTGACAGCCCCATTTGAAGCTGTACTTACAGACGAAACGTATAATTTGTCACCATCTGCATCGGTGTCGTTAGCAATAACATTGACGGTTTTACTGCCATCCTCAGACACAGAAAACGAATCATTGTTCGCCACTGGCTGATAATTTCTATCAAAGTATTCAGTATCAATAGCGCTGTCGCTGTAATCATTTTTAATACCAATCGCTTTAACCGTAGTATCTGAACTAATATTAAATGGCGCAGAATAAAGCGACGATTGTATTGAAGGGTTACTGCCGTTTGTTGTGTAATAAATTTTGGCGCCTGACGTCGCTGTGGAAATAGAAACCGACTGAGAACCATCGAACGTTCTACCTGTTGGAGAAATGACAGGTTTACTAACAGTACCTTCAGATAAGTTATTAATCGTTACGCTTACAGTTGCAGAGTCCGTTCCCCCATACCCATCCGAAATTGTATATGTAAAAGAGTCTCCAACATCATAACTGATATTTGAACTCGCACTGAAGCTACAGGTACTGCTGTTACAGGATACTGAGCCACGGGTAGGTTGAGTCCAACCAGTAATACTGATGCTGTGACCATCAGGGTCACTGTCCCCTGGCAACACGTATATGGTTTTAGTACTCCCTTCATTGACTGATGTCGACTCATTGTCAGCGCTAGGGTTTCGGTTATTTAGATAAATGGTCGCCTGTCTGGAACCACCGCAGCCGACTCCGTTGGGGTTACATGCCTGAACTTTATATGTATATGTTCCAGGTTGATTATACGGAGAAACTGAATACGTGTATGAAGAGGATGAGCCAGCACTTTTGGTTCCTAATTGCCGAGAGCTTCCAGATGGGCTCACTTCACTGATGATGTAGTAACCTGAAGAAATGATTCCTCCAGCTTTTGTCCAGGAGAGCGTTGCAGAGGAGCCCGTGTATGTACTCGACTTACTCAACGATACATTATTTGCACCACCAGGTGCTTGATAAACATAGATTCGTTTTCTTGGGCTGTAGGCACTGCATCCAGCAATATTACATGCCTTGTACTTGTAATACACATACCCATAACTTGACTTAGCGGAGGCGGTATATGATTGGCTTGACCCAGAAGATACAATTAAATTGCTTCCAGAGCCAATTTGCTCATAGATTTTATAGTAGGTAGCATTTGAAACACTTGGTACAGAAACAGAATAGTTTCTCCCTACTGGCTGATAACTTCCAACAGAAGGGTAACTCGAAGGGTTATTGGGTGGATGAATCGTCGGGTCTTGACACTCAGCGGATTGCGCGCCCACTTTGCCAGGAGCGCGATGAACCTGACAGTCGCTTAACGTTCCCATCATAGGTGAAATTGACTTTCCAGCATTTTCGGATGTCGCTTCGTCCCAGGGCCCACATGTCAGATAGGTTTGTTTGTCTATGGGCGAATAGGCTAAATGTTCACACTGTGCAGCTGATGAAAGCCCTTTGAAGTTATCACTCTTCTGGTATGGATTGCCTTCATTATCAATTTTATTACCTTCTTCGTCGACTCCCCAATCTGCATTTTTCAACCTGAGCAGCGTCTCTTTATCTGTATTTGCATCCCTCCAATTAACTATTGAGTAGTCAGAAAGGTTGAGGCTTTCACCATTTAAATATGGTTGAATGTCTTCAAATTCAGAGCGTTTAAATCTTCCCTTCCTATTGGCGAATGAAACATATGAAGAGCCATTTGAATCGTAAGACAATAGTGCGATATCGTCGTTACCGTCATCATTAAAGTCTCTAATCAAGGGTGTAAGTGGACTTGAATTGTCAAAAGAAAGTTGATCTTTAAACTTAAATTTAACTTTCTTCTCTGAGTTTTTGTTGTGGAAAACTACAATGTCGTGTGTGGACTGAGCATAAGCAAGCAAATCAGCACTCTGGTCATTGTTAAAATCACCTTTAAATAAATGAGTGAAATTAATCTGACGATTTTCGTTGTACCCTTTAATCTTTAAGCGTTCTTCAGACTCAGCTAATTGGCCCTCTTCATCAATTACGTAAAGCAGACCTTCCATTTGTTGGTTCAAAGCCATTACTTCAACTCGACCATCATTATCAAAGTCGCCGGCAATAACACTCACCTTATCTTGGTCTACCCAAATCCAACTTTCAATTGGGTCACTTCCATCATCTGGGACAAGTAAGCTTGGATGACCTGCATAGTTGGAAATCAGCAACAGGTCAGTTCGACCGTTGTTATTAAAGTCCTCATATAAAGGGATATATTGCTCTGAAGACCACTCCAGATCGCTAGCGTATAGCCTTGTAGCCAGAAGTTGCGGGATCACAAAAACGATGAGCACCGTTAAAAAACGTGCTTTGACAAGTCCTTTTGACATTACTACCCTGCTAAATTCTTATATTTTTTTGGTTTACATTAAGGGGCGGCGAGATTAGCGAATAAATATCACCCGGTAAAGATATTTTTTAATTTTTTTACCTGACCACAATTCGTAGCGAGAAAGGCGTAATTTACTTAAACAGGTTCAATGCGGAACAAAACGGGCTCAGCGATTGCTCAGCCCGGAAGTGACAAATTGAGGTGCTTATAAATTGAGGTACTTATTGTACCTGCTGATACGCCCAGTCAAGCCAGGGCATGAGTTTTTCGACATCACTCGTTTCGATGGTGGCACCGCACCAGATGCGCAGACCGGCCGGGGCATCCCGATAAGCCCCGATATCATAAGCGACGCCTTCATCCTCCAGCAGTTTCACCATCTGGTCCACCTGTGTGTCACTAATATTCAGTGTCAGGCAAACACTGGTGCTGCTGACCGTGTCAGGCGATTTCGCTAAAAACTGTATCCAGTCTCGTTGCGCGACAAAGTTCTCAATCGCTTTTAAATTTGCGTTGCAGCGCTCGACTGTGGCGTCCACTCCACCGATACTTTGCACCCATTGCAGGGTATCCAGATAATCAGCCACACATAACATCGACGGTGTATTTATCGTTGCCCCTTTGAAAATTCCTTCTATCAATTTACCCGCTTTGGTCAATCTGAATATCTTAGGCATGGGCCAGGACGGTGTATAAGATTCCAGTCTTTCGACGGCACGTGGACTAAGGATCAGCATGCCATGGGCACCTTCGCCGCCTAACACTTTTTGCCAGGAATAGGTTACAACATCGAGTTTTTGCCAGGGCAAGTCCATCGCAAAAACGGCAGATGTCGCATCACAAATAGTTAAACCTTTACGGTCATCGTCAATCCAGTCGGCATTCGGCACTTTCACGCCGGATGTTGTCCCGTTCCAAGTGAAGACCACATCGCGATCGCAATCCACATCCTGTAGGTTTGGTAGCTCGCCATAATCCGCTTCGAAGCGGCGTACATCGTCCAGCTTTAACTGGTTTACCACGTCATTGATCCAGCCCGAGCCAAAGGACTCCCATGCCAGAATATCCAAACCTCGCGCTCCCAACATCGACCACAATGCCATTTCAACAGCACCGGTATCTGAAGCCGGTACAATGCCCACGCGATAGTCGTCGGGTAGTTTTAACAACGCTTTTGTGAGGGTACAGGCTTTTTCCAACGCATTTTTGCCAATAGGTGCACGATGGGAACGCCCCAGAGTTGTGATATCCAACTGATTGATGTCGTATCCGGGTCTTTTTGAGCAAGGCCCAGAAGAAAAATTGGGATTAGCAGGTTTTACTGCAGGTTTCATGCATATCCTCATTGCAAAAGAGAGTGGAATTGAGAAGCGATAATATGTGAAACCAGTGCTGCTAAACAAGATTGAAATGCACTAGATTAGATTTTTTCAATCGCTTATTGTTGTCGTAAACGTTTCAACAGTTCGGCAATGGTGCCATCTTCCCGCAGCTTTTTAATATTCTCATTCACAAAGTGGAAGAGCTCAGTATCAGTATCTTTGTTAAACGCTACCGTTGAGGGCATGTCACGCATGACTTTAAGCACCTTGAAGTCTTTTCTAGGTAGTCCCAGCTGGCGGATCTGATAATCAATAATGTCTTTGGAGTACGCAATGACTTTCACGCGTTTTCTTATCAGCAACTGAATCAGCTCTTCTGAAGTCTGCACATGGATCATTCTAAATGGCTTTGAGGTCATCTCTTTTACCAGCTTTTCACCTATATCATCCCGAACCGCACCAATACTAAAACGAGCAATACTGTCGGGGTGTGGCAAAGAAATATCATGTTCAGCAAGCGTAATAAGACTGATGGACTCATAAAACAATGGTTCCGATAGTTTAAACAGACTCGCTCGTTGCTCGGTATGAGACATGCTGATGACAATTGCTCTGGGGTTACTTGAGAGCTCCCGAACAGCCCTGGCCCAAGGGTACACCAGCACTTTGTCGTTCAACTTAAAGTTAATCTGGTTACGTTCAAAAATGGTGTTGAGAATGGTAATGCCGAGCCCAATAATCTTACCCTCCTGTTCAAAATGATAAGGAGGATATTGCTCCGTCAGCCAAAGCCCATCTTGCGCCAGCTTTTCTATATGCGATTGTGAAAAGGCACTTGGCGCAAGGCCACAGCATAACAACATAGCTAGAAAGTGCCTCTTGCTAAACAACAATCTCATAACTGCTCCTGATTCCTTACTATTTTTTAAACGCTTGGTATTGGTTAGAGATCAGTTTGGCAACAATCCTTTGATCCGGCGCAAAATATTGAGACAAGACTCGCAGCGCCGTCCCTCTATATGGCGGCTCGACGCTACGAATTACAATAGTCTATTTATGGTATGCCAGACAGGCTTCAATTTCGTTTTTAGAACCCATTAATACCGGAACTCGCTGATGGATCTCGTCCGGCATAATTTCCATAATGCGCTGCTTTCCGGTTGATGCCATACCGCCTGCCTGTTCAATCAGAAATGACATCGGATTAGCTTCATATAATAAGCGCAATTTACCGGCTTTTTTAGGATCCCTGTTATCCCATGGATACGCAAAAATACCGCCACGACAAAGAATGCGATGAATATCACCGACCATTGCTGCAACCCAGCGCATATTGTAGTTCTTTTCCCGTGGCCCGGTTTCGCCGGCTTGCAAATCAGCAATGTACTGTTGCATTGGCTCTTCCCAATGACGCTGGTTTGACATATTAATAGCGAATTCCTGAGTATCTTCAGGCACCTGGACATTCGGTTTAGTCAATAGGAAACCACCATGGGTATTATCCAGCGTGTACACGTGAGTGCCACGTCCAGTTGTCAGTACTAGCATGGTTGATGGGCCGTACAATACATAGCCCGCAGCTACCATCTGTGTACCTGGCTGAAGAAATGCCGATGGGTCATCAGGCTCCATCCATTGAGGCGCATGCAAAATAGAAAAAATGGTTCCGATCAGACTATTAATATCGGTATTAGAGGAGCCATCCAGTGGATCAAAGCTCACCAGATATTTACCTTCAGGGTGACAGGCGACAACATCGTCTTCTTCTTCAGAGGAAATCGCCTTGACATAGCCGGATTCACCCAGAATATCTTTAATGATTTGATTAGAAATCACATCCAGCTTTTTTTGTCGCTCTCCCTGAACATTATCACTCAATGTCGAGCCAAGCACGCCAGCCAACGAGCCCTGACTTACCCGGAATGCAATTTCTTTGCAACCTGCCAGCAGTGTTCTAATTAATAAAATGAGCTCCAGTGGTGCGCCATCTTCCTGAAGTTGCGAGTTCAATCGTTTCATTTGTCTACCTTTGCTTAAAATTGTGTGTAGGGTTCGCGTTTTTATTATTTATTGTGCGAATGCGCTGATTGTAGCGGAAACTGAGCGCAATCTCATCTCAACAATTTACCCAACAACAGCGGTTTGATACGCTTACGCCAAATAACACTAATAAAGCTGTCATGCACATTCATATTCTTGGTATCTGCGGTACTTTTATGGGCGGAATCGCCGCGATTGCCAAAAGTCTGGGCCATCAGGTCACCGGATCAGATAAAAACGTATACCCGCCCATGAGCACCCAATTAACCGAACTTGGCATCGAATTAATTGAAGGCTATGACCCGCAACAGCTTAATCCCCGCCCCGACATGGTGATTGTTGGCAATGCTATGTCTCGAGGCAACCCTTGTGTCGAGGCACTGCTGAATCAAAAGATTCCCTATACCAGTGGTCCGCAGTGGTTACTCGATAACTTTTTAAAAGATAAGTGGGTTTTGGCGGTGGCCGGAACGCATGGCAAAACCAGCACCGCCAGTATGTTAGCCTGGATTCTGGAGTATGCCGGGATGTCGCCCGGTTATTTAATAGGTGGAGTACCGCAAAACTTTACAACCTCGGCCCGCATCGGCGAGTCCGACTTTTTTGTAATCGAGGCTGACGAGTACGATACGGCCTTTTTTGATAAACGCAGTAAATTTGTACACTATCGGCCCAATACCCTGATTATCAATAATCTGGAATTTGACCATGCTGATATCTTTGATGATCTTGCTGCTATCCAGAAACAATTTCATCACTTGATGAGGATGTTACCCGGTGATGGATTGGTGCTGACACCCCACAATGATAACGCAGTCGAAACAGTGCTCCAGCAGGGTTGCTGGTCACAGCGGCAGAAAATTGGCTGTGATTGGCAAGCCACGCTGCACAAGCCGGACGGCAGTCACTTTTCAGTAAGCTTTGCCGGTGCGATTCAGGGTGATCTCAATTGGTCATTGATGGGTAAGCATAACGTTGACAACGCCTTGATGGCGATTGCCGCTGCCCGGCATGTAGGGGTTGCGCCGGAACATGCTATTGCCGCATTGAGCCAATTTAAAAATGTTAAACGTCGTATGGAATTGCGCGGGGAAGTGAATGATATCAAGGTCTACGATGACTTTGCCCATCACCCTACGGCGATAGAGACGACTTTGGCCGGTCTGCGGGCCAGAGTCGGAGATGAACGTATACTTGCGGTGCTGGAGCCTCGTTCCAATACGATGAAGATGGGTATCCACAAAGACTCGCTGATTAATTCGTTGCAGCAGGCAGACAGTGCCTTTTTATTGCAACCTGACTCGATTGGCTGGTCTTTGCAGGATGCTGCAACCAAGAGTAATACGCCTGTCTATATTGAAAGGGACAATGACAACCTAATGGACAGGATTCTGGCTCATGCGCATCCCGGCGATCATATTCTTATAATGAGTAATGGTGGCTTTGCTAATATTCATGAGAAACTATTAAAAAGATTGCAGCACTGAGTACTTATGACGTCACAACAACAGATTACTGTCGCGATAACCGGCGCCTCTGGTGCACCATATGCGTTGCGCTTGTTGCAACAATTAGTTGCCGCAAAATGCCAATTGCACGTATTGGTATCCAGCGCTGCTCGTGTGGTATTTGATACCGAAGAGCAACTATCACTGCCTGCTAACCCAGATAAGCTCACAGCATTTTTAGCCGAATACCTCGACGCCGAAGAAGGTCAGTTGCGCTGTTACGGTAAAGAAGAATGGTTTTCGCCGGTTGCATCAGGCTCTGCGGCCCCCAAAAAGATGGTGATATGCCCCTGCTCCACCGGCACTTTATCGTCAGTAGCGACGGGTGCCAGCAATACCTTAATTGAACGAGCAGCAGATGTTGTTTTAAAAGAAAAAGGTAACCTGATTCTGGTACCCAGAGAGATGCCATTGTCCAGCATCCATTTACAAAATATGCTAACCCTAAGCAACCTGGGAGCCACTATTATGCCAGCCTCCCCAGGGTTCTATCATAAGCCTACCCAGATTAACGACTTAGTGGATTTCGTCGTGGCGCGCATACTGGATCATTTGCAAGTACAACAAACGCTTGTGGATCGCTGGGGCTACAGTAAATGACGTCCCGTATTACTGGTATTTTGTTTATTGCTTGTCATACTCCATGGTAATCGAATTGATAATGTAAGGAATTATAATGCGCAGAGTTTTGTTAATGATCCTGGCCTCGGCGATGTCGCTTATTTCGTCTCAAGCACTTGCCTGGGGACCCACTGGTCACAGGGTAACAGGTGCTATAGCCGAAAAGTATTTAAGTGACGAAGCCAGACAGGCCATTCAGGAATTGATTGGTGTAGAAACTCTTGCACAAGCTTCAACCTGGGCAGACGAAATGCGCTCTCATCCTGGCGAGTTTTGGCAAAAAGAGTCGTGGTATTTGCATTTTACTACTATTCCTGACGATAAAACCTATGAAGAAGTAGGTGCGCCAGAAAATGGTGATGCTTATACCGCTATCAAGATGTTTCGTGAGCAATTACTGGATAGCAAAACCAGCAAAGAACAAAAGCAACTGGCGCTACGATTTATTGTGCACAATATTGGAGATTTACATCAGCCATTGCATGTCGGTAACGGCACAGATGCCGGTGGCAATGACTTTAAAGTGGAGTTCTTCTGGGAAGAATCAAATTTGCACCGCGTATGGGATTCAGGCTTGATCGATATCGATCAGCTGTCTTACTCAGAGCTTACTGAATGGTTGTCCAATGAAATTACCGACAAAGAGCTTCAAGAATGGCATCAAACTGATCCCTTGATTTGGATGGCAGAGAGTAAGAAGTTGCGCATGACTATCTATCCAGAAAAAGGTCAATCACTGTCCTGGGGCTACAAATTTGAGCATTTACCAACAGTGAAGCATCGATTAAAGCAAGGCGGAGTGCGCATCGCGCATTATTTGAATGAGGTATTTAGCGCTGCGAAGTAATCTATAACCTGTCTCACGTTTTTTATGAGCATTGACAGGCATGACTGGAGAAGAGCTTAATCTTTAGCGTTTTGCTCTTCTTCACCACTTATCGCTCGCGCTAACTCATCATCAGATCCCAGATCATCTATAGATTCGATATTTTCTAACAAGTCTTCATAATCGTGCAGACTTTCTATCCTGTCAGAATGACGATTTTGGGTATTGTCGTTCACTTTTTTACCCATTTCACTTCTCCAAACCCAAAAAGTAGAGTATATTTTTACCCTACATGTGGGTCTTATTGTAACCAAATCTTGTGAACCAATAAACAACAATTACGAAAATGGAGATTTTGACTAATCGCCATGTAAGATATTTCTTACATAACTGTCAGCAAAACGTAGGTATTTACTTTAAAAAAAACTGGCATGTAAATATAAACATTTGTTTTTAAAGTACTTTTCAATTTTGCGGTTGTATTTTTTACCACCTATTGGGCGTTAAAATTGTGAATGACGTTCGCACAAATTTTTCTGAGGCTTATTATTACGCTGTCACATGGAAACAGGATCAGGGATTTAAGCGTCAGGAGACTGCAGGGAAGGATAAGCAGTTGTAAGGAGTTGGAAAGGGAGCACAGACGGATTTGTGTAACATCAGGATGATGGAATGGTACCAGACGGTATCACATGGAGAATGGGAAGTCGTATCGCAAGGACCGGCTGAGAGGGATGTTCGAAATTGGGAAAAGGCGTGCTCTGCACGCCTTTTTGCATTCCAGCTTAAAATCAGTTGTGTGACAAGACTACCGTTACGTCAACTTCTAACATGGCTTCAGGCATAAATAAGCGCTCTATCTGCACCCAGGTGGCAGCCGGATAAAGCCCATCTGAATAAAAGCCTTTACGATTATTTATCAACTTTTTCATGGCGTCCATGTCTGTGGTATACAGCACTTCTTTGACGATATCATCCGGTGTCGCGTTGAATTTAGCCAGAATATCACCAATAGCGCGATAGACATTGTCCAGTTGCTCTGCCAGAGACGCGCCACCGCCCACGACACCAGAAACATGCAAAGTATTGCCGACTCTGACCACCTGGGCGTAACCGATTTGTTTTTCCCAATCATTGAGATAATGCCGCTCAATGTCCGATGGTGGTGTCTGTTTACTGGTGTGATTCAAAACACAGCCACTCAGCATTGTGGTGGCGAATACCGTTAACGCAATTGTTTTCATCAGACATTTTAACGTTTTCATTATTACCTCAGGTTCAGCTCCAAGTGTGTACTGAAGGTATAACCAATCTGCTCTGAAAAAGCTAATCAGTAGCTTTTAATCGCGAAGAAAAAGTTTTTCTAAATTTTGCAAGCTTTGGCGCAACAACAATGTTGCAGTATTGGTTTTGTGGATTGTTGTTGAAATAGTCCTGATGAAACGCCTCAGCTTCATAGTAGTTGGCAACTGGCTGAACCTCGGTTACGACCGGATCGGGCCACATTTGCTGCTCTGTCATTTGCTGAATGATAGTTTCTGCCGCTTGTTGCTGTTCATCGTCATGAAAGAAAACGGCTGAACGGTATTGTGTACCAACATCATTGCCTTGTCGGTTTAGCTGGGTTGGATCATGTAGGGCAAAAAAGATCTCCAATATCTCCCGGCTGCTGATTTGTTGTTGATCGTATTGCACCCGAACCACTTCGGCATGTCCGGTTTGGCCGGTACATACCTGCTCATAGGACGGATTCATGGTTTGGCCGCCAGCATAACCAGACTTAGCACTCAAAATGCCTTGTACTTGATTAAAGGCACTTTCAATACACCAGAAACAGCCACCCGCTAATGTAATCTCTTTCATTTTCGTCTCGATTGCTATGACATTAAACGACGCAACCGCAAATTACACCGAGTAATTAAACGGCAACCTACAATATTGAAAAAGCAGCGCCACTCCAACATATCCTGAGCGACAAAGTCTATTCAATAGCCAATACATATTAACTAAATAACAGAATTCAACGTTTCAGCCAGGCGATTATTCCAAGTGCCATATTATTTTAGTGAATACTTAGAACGTCTTCACAATAATCAGTTTTAACCTTTGGGTTGAGACATTGGCTGTCATAGTATGCGTCTACCGCGTCTTGGATAGAAAGCAAGATTGCTGTGAGTCTGCTGTCATATTCAACAGACTCTCAATAAAGACGCCTAATTACGACTAAAAAAGGAGTTTATGATGAATAAACTAATTATTTTCGTACTCATATTATTGACCGTTGCCTGTGCCAGTTCTGGCCCAACTGCATACATGAAATCGTCGCATAAAGGACAACCCGGTTATCACCATCAAAAACTAACAGACAATCAGTACCGTGTAACTTTTGTCGGTAATCGCCATACAAATCAAGAACAAGTCAAAGATTACGCCTTATTAAGAGCAGCGGAGCTGACTTTGGAAAATGACAAACAATGGTTTGTTATCACCTCAACAGAATCAGATAAACAAACCAGAAAAGTTAGCGATGTTGACTCCAGTGTCAGCATGCACACGACGACCACAAGAAGATGCGGCATCCTTGGTTGTACGACCACGACGACTCCAACTTACACCGGTTTAAACGTTACAACTCGTGAAATAGCGGATGGCTATACCGCCACCTTAATTATTGCCATGGGTGCCGACCAACCGGACGATAGCTCAGCAGCTTTTGATGCTTCAGAACTGGCTAAAAATTTAAAAGCCACTTTATAAGGTTGCCCATGATTGCTCGGATGAAAAGTCAAAGCCATCCGAAATCCAGATTAGTGAGACAGGGACGTCTCACTTTTTCCCTACCGCAAAAATACTCATCTATTTCTATTTCTTGTTCGTACTGATAACTATTCCAATAATTAAGGCGTATTTATCTTTGCAACTGGTCATATTTTACGATGGGCAATGCCCGCTTTGTTTAAAAGAGATGCAACATTTGCGTCGTCTGGATCAAAACCAGCGCTTGACGTTAATAGATATTTTTTCAGAGCGTTTCTCAAATGAATACCCTGAAATGCAGGACAAACCCGTGCTGCAAAAACTGCACGGCTACTTAGTACCAACAAGCAGCTCCGATACTATTGCAAAACAAATGCTAACAGGGCTGGACGTCACTTATCATGCGTGGCGACTGGTGGGCAGAGGTTGGATAGTTAAGCCATTACGCTGGCCACTACTTAAGCCCATAGCTGACGGCTTCTATCTATGGTTTGCCAAACATCGTTTTAGCCTCTCTTATCTGCTCACCGGACAAAAACGCTGCAAACCGTGCCAAATCAAGGAAAAATCGTGAACAAATCAGCACTTGTTATAGGGGCCAATGGCGGGATCGCGCAAGCGATAATCCTTCAACTTTTGGAAAGTGATGAATTTGCGATTGTTTACGGGGTCTCAAGAAACACATCGGGGATAAAACACAAAAAATACCGACATCTAATCTGCGCACAAACACAAGAAGGTGATATCGCCAGCGCAATTGCAGATATTCCAGCTAACAGTTTGGATTTAGCGGTGTGTTGTATTGGAACATTACAAAGTGAAAAACGACTCATTGAACCCGAAAAAAAGCTCGAAGATCTCCAGCAAGACCAACTGGTTAGATATTTCACTATCAACAGTGTTCTACCGGCGCTGTGGTTGCGGGCTTTGGAAAGCAGAATGCTGAAATCAGCACCGAGCCATTTAGTCTTTTTGAGTGCCCGCGTTGGCAGTACTGGCGATAACCGACTGGGTGGATGGTATGGCTATCGGGCCTCAAAAGCGGCGCTGAACAGTTTAGTCAAAACTGCCCAAGTCGAATATCGTCGGCGCAAACCCAAATGTACATTAGTGCTTTATCATCCGGGAACGGTCGACACCAATTTATCCAAACCCTTTCAGAAAAACGTCCCAAAAGAAAAATTGTTTACCGCAGCATTTACTGCTGAGCAACTGTTAAATCATTTACCCAACCTGGAAAATGACAATGCTCCTCACTATATCGATTGGCAAGGAAAGAGGATTCCCTGGTAGGAAGTGCATTTTTTTCTTGTTGGTAGCGGTGCTTTACGATAATTTTGCATCCCGGCGCAGCACAGATGCAGACATTTTGCCTGTAGCTTGATAGCATCGGAGGTTAACAACTTCTTTACAACCGCCCTGCATGCGCTGTAAACACGGATTCTCCTATAACGATGTCAAAGTCCGTTGCATGTAAGCAGGTAATAACAATAATAAGTTTGCTGAAAGGAATATGGTATGAGTGCACCCCGTGAAGAGTTTGGCTCTCGGTTGGGATTCATTTTAGCGGCAGCAGGTTCGGCTGTCGGTATAGGCAATATGGTAGGTTTCCCAGTAGCGGCAACCAAAAATGGCGGCGGCGCCTTCCTGCTGATATACGCAATTTTTGTCTTTTTTATCTGCCTCCCGGTGATGCTGGCAGAAATGTCGGTCGGTCGAAAGACCCGTAAAGATCCACTAGGTGCTTATACCAAATTGTCGGATAAACAATTGCCATGGCGGCTGGCAGGGGGATTATCTATCATCACCCCATTTATGATTGCCGTCTTTTACATGGTGATAACCGTATGGATATTTGGCTATCTGTTCCAAACGCTCACCGGCAATCTGGATATGTTAGCCAATCCAACCTTTTTTGCTCGTTTTGTTCAGGAAGGAAACGTATTTCTCTACATGATTGGGGTGGCAATCATTGTTTACCTTATTCTTTTAGGTGGCGTTAAACAGGGAATAGAGAAAGCCGCAAAAGTTCTGATGCCTTCTTTGTTTGTTCTGTTAGTAGGCCTGGTGATTTTTGTCTTAACGTTAGACAACGCTTTTGCGGGTGTTGAATATTATCTGGTGCCAGATTTTAGCAAAATAAATGCGTCGGTGGTGAGTGCAGCCTTGTCGCAGGCGTTCTTTTCTTTGTCCCTTGGTATGGGCATCATGATCACTTATGGTTCATATTTGAGTAGTCAGGACGGTATCCCCGGTTCAGCCAAGATGGTTGCAGTGATGGACACCATGGTGGCCTTTATCGCCGGTTTGTTGATTTTGCCTGCCGTGTTTTCTTTTGACCCAAATACCAATGCCGCAGAGCTTAGCGATTCATCCATTGGCATGATTTTTAGCTTCCTGCCTCAGATCTTTTTAGAACTGCAAACCTCGATCGGATACACCGGTGCCAGTGTCGTAGCTTCCGTTTTCTTCCTATTGGTATTTTTTGCGGCCATTACCTCACTGGTATCAATTCTGGAAGTACCTAATGCCGCCATTATGGATGAATGCTGCTTCTCGCGTAAAAAGTCGCTATTGGTCTTAGGCACAGCCATGATCATTGTCGCAATAATTGCCACTACAGCCTCAGGCATGTGGAGTTTTACCACTGAGTTTGTGACTTATGCAGGGCAGACCAAGTCGTTATTCGATGTGATTATCGATGTTTTCTATGACACCGTTCTGCCCCTAAATGGATTTTTGATATGTATTTTTGTGATTTATCGGTGGAAAAAGCATAACTTCCACGCAACACTGGAAGAGGGTGAACCGGGCTACAAAGGTGGCTGGTTAGAAAAGTATGTGGACTTCTCAGTAGGTACTTTTATCCCCGTAATTCTGCTACTGATCTTTATCAATACCGTCGCTCTTAAATATTTTGGTGCCAGTCTAATCGGCTAAGTCAACGTAGGCCTATTTGAACGTAGTCCCTGGCATCTATCGATGCTGGGGACGCGGCAATGAGCACCATCCTTAATATGCGCTGTATTGTCAATATCGGACATCATTAGCTCCTTTGGTTTACCTGTCTTTTTTGGCCCTCACGAGCCTAAGCTTCTGGCTTGCTGGCTTCTTCTGCGGGATTTTCAGGTATTTCAGCCGCTTTAGGTGCTGGCGGACTTGCACCTGGAATCATTTTATAAGGGCTTGGGTATTTTAAGGTCACACCCAAAACATTGATGGTGTTGGAAGCATCTACCAGTTTGCCGCTGGGTTCCTGCTTAGACTCATCCATAAAGTGCGGTTCTTTTAAATACAACTGCTGTGCCGCCCACTTATAGTAGGCCAGTCGGGTAGGATGTTCAGTCGAGCATAAATGGAATACGTGACCCCAGTGCTTCTTTTCTATAACAGCAACAATAGCTGCCATCACATCTTCCCGATGGACAAAGTTCACCACTTTATGCGCGGCGGTGATATCCCGCTTCCCGGCAAAGTGCTGTACCGGATTACGATCTTCCCCCAGTAAGCCGGCGAGACGTATGATTGTGCTGCGCTTTTTTGCTTCCTGCTGCAACCAGTTTTCCAGCTCCACATGAGCCAATGCTGACTCAGTCAGGGGTTCCGTTTCTGAAGTTTCAATAATGGTACGCTCACGCTCACCATACACCGATGTCGTGCTGACAAATAACATATGCCCTTTGCCCTGTAGACAGCTGGTGAATAGCCTCTGCATGTCAAGGACAAACTGTTCACGCTCCATGGTACTGCGACCAGGAGCAATATTAATGATATAAATCTCAGCATCTGCGAGTTCTTCGGGGAACGCCATGCCCAACTGATAAGGTATTGCTGGCAAACCCTGCACTTCAGAAAAATGTTCACATTCCTCTGGTTTTCGTTTGGTAACGATGACTTCATGGCCACGAGACGATAACTGCTTTGCCAGGGGTAACCCAAGCCAACCTGCACCAATGACAACTACTTTAGACATGTCTTACCTTTTTTGAATTGCTGACCCGTTGGAATTTTTTTGATTTGGCTCACTGCCAATAAAGCAATTTTAGGGCATAATTAGCGTTATTGATCATTTTTAAGAGAGATTCGACATGGGTGATTGGGTTTCAGCCTTTATTTTTGGCTTGGCTTTACTCGCATTTGTGCTTGGTTTAAGCAGTGTCATCATGGGCTTCATGACTCCAAAGCAAGAAGATGCATTGAAAAAACAAGTAGAGTACGGATTCTTCGGTGTAGCAGGATTGGTAATAAGTCTGTTGTGCTTTTATGCGATGAGCTAACACATAAACAGATTAATCTAACCTCAGATTATCAGACAAGCCGCAACAGCGGCTTGTTTTCATTTAGGTCTATCTTCTTAATACCCGGTAAAATTCAATAACGTAAGTGGTAAGTATCAATGCCAAGCAGTCGATATAGGTAACAGACACCTGTTGAACTGCTAACCCACAGCATCAGACCAACAACCACAAAAGCAATGTTGACAGGGAATGAAAAAATCTGTTCTGCCGCTAGTGCCAATAACACAACAGAAATTATGCTTCTGATAGCAGTATCTAATACGCCGACATTATCTTTTTCATTCATGTTCTTCTCCTCTGATTGATAGCGCCATAGTGGCACAATCACAAAGTTAGGAGATTGATCCGGATCAACACTTTAACTTTAATGCGTTGTCCATTACTGTATACCTGTGTGGCATTACACTTACCTATTTGATGATATTGAACGAATGAATACAAAATCCCCCCAAAACGCACCGAATATCATTGTTATTGACGATGAAGAACTGACTCAGGAATTAATTCGACATATGCTCAGAGAAGTTTTCGTGGGAGATATGGTTGTATACAGCACATGTGAAAAAGCCCTGCGACGACTAAAGCAAGAGCCCAAGCACTACAATCTTATCATCAGTGATTGGGAAGTACCGGGCTTGAACGGTCTGGAATTTTTAAAAGAAGTGCGCAAACTCGATCCGGAAATGCCTTTTTTAATGGTTACCGGGCATAGTTCTAAGGATCTGGTAGTCAATGCTATTAAAGCCGGAGTAAATGACTTTTTAGTGAAACCCTTTACCGCCCAGGGACTGCTAAAGAAGGTTATTAAATTAACCGGCACTCAAATGCGAACTGAGCTATAAAACCAATCCTGCACATATCTTAAACCCATTCAGTCTTTCGATTCTTTTTTTCGATTGATTAAAATAAGCTTTGATTACTCTTCACTACAGAAATTAAAGGAGCAGCATGGACTTTTCCCGCATAATTAAACGTGACCACACCTATTCAATGAAATGGCAAAAATACCAGGGACGAGATATCTTGCCTATGTGGGTCGCCGATACCGAATTTGAAAGTCCACAAGCGATAACCGAAGCATTAAAAGCAAGATGTGATCATGGTGTGTTCGGTTACCACCTGCCACAGAAATATAGCCCCGCTATTGAAGCGGTTGCCCGGTGGTTGCAAAAGCAACATCAATGGCAAATTGATGAAAGCTGGTTGTTGTGGAATCCGGGTGTGGTGCCCGCATTTAATGTCGCTTGTCGCGCCTACTGCCAGCCTGGGGACAAAGTGATAGTACAGACACCCAATTATCCCCCTTTGTTAGCCGCTCCGGCTCTGCATGGCTTGCAACGTGTTGATATCCCCACCATTGTGCAACAGGATCGCTGGATGCTGGATATGGACGCCCTCGAAACTGCTGCACAAGATCCGGCTTGTAAAATGTTTATTGTGTGTAATCCAATGAATCCGGTTGGCAGTGTCTTTACTGAGCAGGAATTAGCAGAAGTTGCCAGAATATGCGAAGAAAATGACCTGATTCTGGTGTCTGATGAAATCCACTGCGACCTGATACTGGATAGCGCAGCTAAACATATCCCGGCAGGCAAAGTTGAACGCCTCAAAGATCGTTCAGTGACGTTAATGGCAGCAAGCAAGACCTTCAACGTCGCGGGCTTAGGGACATCCTTCGCTATCATTCCAAATGCCAAACTCCGAAACCAGTTCAGTAAGGCCGCTGCAGGTCTGTTGCCATGGGTAACTATTATGGGATTGGTGGCAACGGAGGCAGCCTTTACTCAGTGTGATGATTGGTATGACAGCTTGCTCAATTACCTGCGAGGGAATCGCGACTACCTGCATCAGGAGATTAATCAGATTGCTGGCTTCAGCATGCTGAAACCCCAGGCGACCTATTTGGCCTGGATTGACGGCAGTGGTCTGGATGTACCGTTACCGCAGGCCTATTGTGAAGACAAAGGGGTTGGGCCGTCACCGGGTGCCGACTTTGCCGACAGTCAATTCGTACGCATCAATTTTGGTTGCCCCCGCTCTTATCTGGAAGAAGCTATTCGTCGTCTTAAGGCTTAAAATTGGCTTATCTCATTAGCTATAGCCACCTTCGGGTGGTTAGCAAATATTGCTCGTATTCCTGTCCAAACTGTGCTTTTAAAATGCGTTCTTCCGGCTTAATTTGAAATGCATTCATATACAATACAAACGCGGGAATCAGCATTAAAGTGAGTAGATGGAACATATTGATGACCGTCGCGATCAAAATGAATAGCATCCCGAGATACATCGGATTGCGGCTGAAACTAAAAATGCCGGAGCGGACCATATTTGTGGCCTGTTCCGGAGATAGTGGATTGACCGTCGTTTTAAAACGACGAAACTCATAAACCCCCGCTGAGATTACCAAAAGTCCCATAAGCAAAAATAGGCCAGATACGGTATTGGCGTATGGTAACGCGGATGGCAAGCCTGCCAATGCAGGGACAACGGAGTAAATCGCCCAACATATCAACATAAAAATCAGTAACAGCAGTGCAGGAGGTATTTTAAGTTGTAAATTCTTCATTGCATTCTCAACCTTATTTCCCTTAGGGTGTAGGGTAAATGAATTTAGGGGCAATAATTGTTATGCCAAAATGTTTGACGATGCACAATCTGCTGCTGATAGTTTTTTCTTTGTCCACTTGCCTTAATGCAGCATTGGCGAGCGAACGATCGTTCACCGTGTACTTGACCCGCCACATGGAAAAGCAAGCAGAGGTTAAACATAATCCATCGCTCACCGCAGCAGGGTTACAGCAAGCCAAAAGGCTGGCAGAACAACTGAAAAATAAAAACATCACAGCAATTTATAGTACCGATTATGCTCGTACACAGGAAACGGCCGCCCCCTTAGCCAAAGCGCTCGGCATTGAGATCACCAGTTACGACCCCAGTGATTTGCGAACCTTTGCCAACAATATTAAAAACCTGTCCCAAAATGCCTTGATTGTCGGACACAGCAATACCACTCCGGCATTGACCTATCTGCTTAGTGGTCAACCACAATACGATATTGATGAATCAGATTACAATAACCTGTTTGAAGTCTCTTTTAACAACAAAATTACCACAGCAACAAAGCATTTTTACCAGCCCCAACCACAGAATATATCCGGATTGCATCTGAGTTCAAAACATCTGCGTGATATCGATGCCAGCTATCGCATGCTGTTCAGAGGCCAACCGGTGGGCACTGCGAGCTATGCCATCAATGTCGAGAAAGACAATATTCATTTCACAGAAATCACCACAATCGAAGGTTTTGACATTGATACGACAATTACGGCAATAGCCAACAAGACGATGTTGACCCCGAAATCCATGACTATGGCAGGCACTATGGCTGGTCCAGCGGATATCCATCTAAAATGGGGTAAAACACAAAAGAGCGACTATTTGACGGTAACCGGTAGCTCGCTGATGCCGCGCGCGCGCTACAAAGCACAGGGTCAACTTGAGATTGATCGTAATTTGCCTGCTGGCACGGTGGAACGTACTGCTGCGTTATTAGCAGTGCCCTTTTACGATTTAGATAAAACCACAGCTTTCAACTGGTATAACGGTTACGAAGATCATTCTCGAACGATTACAGTCAGTCAATTAGGCATGGAAACCATTACAGTGCCAGCAGGTACATTTCATACTAACAAAGTCAAATTGCAGGGTGGTGCACCGTCGCAACTGTTTTATCTTAGTAACGAACCCCAACCTAAAGTAGTGAAGATTGAAATACTGGGTATGCCGTGGGTATATGAGCTTACATCCATCGATTGAGTCAAAGAGCAACAACCATGATAAATTCACAAAACATCTCTGCACTGGAAGATCTGCACCACAGCCACCAGGATGTATTACATCAACCATTCTACATTAGAGGTTTGCTATTTGCCGTGTGTGCCAGCCCGGATATTCCCATGCCGGAGCAATGGTTTCCGTGGATAATAAAGGACAGCGGCAGCATCGATGCAGAACAGGTAAATCAGCTTAGCGACCTTTTGATGAACATGCTAAAGGAGCAACTTCAGGCAATGCGGGATGATAAAGTGATGTTGCCCGATGACTGCCAATATCCGCAACAACAGCAGAACCTGCAACATTGGCTGACCGGATTACTCGCAGGACACAGTTTGTTAGAAAAAACCTGGCAACAAGGTTGGGATCTGATGACTCAAAATCAGGATGCCGACGCCAACGCACTGAGTCTTGATTTAAAGCGTTGCTTAAAAATGTTTAGCACCTTTGCCGACCCAACAACTGCCATTCGAAGTTCCGCACAATCGGGTGGTACTCAATATGCTGCCAAATTAGAAACGCTGGCGCCGTCGCTGGATGCTATTTTAAGGGATTACGTGAGGATTTCAGGAGTACTGGTAGGTCATCTGCCCAATCAGTTTGAAGTGTTTGAACAGATGCCGGGACAGTTGCAATAGCAACTGTCACTTACCTATAAGACGCAGAAATTCATCACGGGTCGCCTGAGATTCACGCATGTTGCCCAACATAACGGATGTCACCATAGAAGAGTTTTGTTTTTGCACGCCACGCATCATCATGCACATGTGCTTGGCTTCCATGATCACACCCACACCTTTTGCACCCGTCACTTCTTGAATAGCCTCAGCTATCTGTTTGGTCAACCCTTCCTGAATTTGCAACCGTCTGGCAAATACATCTACGATACGGGCAAACTTGGATAAACCAAGCACTTTTCCTTCCGGCAAATAAGCGATATTACATGTGCCGATAAAAGGCAACATGTGGTGCTCACACAATGAATAGAACTCAATGCCCTGCACCACCACCATTTCGTCGGTATCTGATTCGAAAATGGCCCCATTCACCACTTCGTCTACGGTGCGGTTATAGCCATCGGTAAGAAACTGCATCGCTTTTGCAGCTCGTTTTGGCGTATCAACTAACCCGTCACGGCTAACGTCTTCGCCCAGCATCTGAATTATTTCATGATACTGCTCTGCCATTTTTTCAGTCATTTCGTTTTCTTCAATCACAACGTATACCGGACTTATACTCAAATAAAAAGGGGCAGGATCATAGCATTTTTACCCGCCCTGTGCAGCACTGTAAAGCATAAAGCTTACTGTAATTCGCCTTTCTTGTAGGGTATCTTTCTCTCCAATTCGTCAATCTCATTTGCCAGTTGCAACGGCGAACCGGTATTTTTTGCCAGATAAAGGTATGCGGTTGGCACAATAAACAGGGTCAAAAAGGCGGACACCGCGACCCCTGCAAAAATGACCATACCGATAACCATCCGACTTTCTGCTCCCGGTCCCGTTGCCAACACAAGAGGTACGGCCGAAAACAAGGTGGTAAAACCGGTCATGACAATAGGGCGCAATCGGCGCGTAGCAGCGTGTTTCAATGCAATTTCGAATTCTTCACCTGCATCTCGCAGCTGATTGGCAAACTCGACTATCAGGATGCCGTTTTTGGCTGCCAGCCCTATCAACATCACCAGTCCAATCTGACTATAGATATTGATACTCATGCCAGAGAAATACAAACCGGCCAACCCACCTACAAGAGCCAGCGGCACCGTCAGCATGATAACCCATGGGTGCACAAAGCTTTCAAACTGAGCCGCCAGGATCAAATAGGTAATCATCAATGCCAGCACAAAGACAAAGATGACGGAACTGCCGGATTCCTGGTAAAGCTGCGATTCCCCGCGATAGTCAATACTGACGCCATCTGGCAGTTCGCTACGTACGATATCGCGCAAGTATTGCAAGGCTTCACCCAGAGTGTAGCCTTCCGCTAGATTGGCGCTTACTGTTATGCTGCGCATGCGGTTGTAGCGATTGAGCTGAGCCGACGTGGCTTGTTCTGTAACCGTTACTAAATTATCCAGCGGTATCAGCTCACCACTGCGACTGGAACGCACATAGACATTATCAATGCTTTGTGGACTCCGGTAATCCTCTTCCCAGCCTTCAATGATGACATCATATTCCTGACCTCTGTCAAGAAACGTAGAGACTCGGCGCTGTCCTAGCATGGTTTCCAGCGTACGACCAATATCACCAATAGACACCCCTAAATCGGCGGCGCGATCCCGGTCAATATTGACTAATAGCTGCGGCCAGGTTTCCTTGTAATCAGAATCAAGCCGGATCAGGTTAGGATTTTCCTGTGCTTTTTCCATCAGTACGTTGCGGTAGCGCACCAAATCGTCATAGGTATCCCCTTGCAGAACAAACTGCACCGGCCTGCCCAGACCTCTGCCACTAAGACTGCTGCGCATTACAGCAAACGCCCGGACATCCGGAATAGTTGCTAAACGACCACTGATCTCATTCATCATGTCGAAGGTGCTACGCTCACGTTGATCCCAGGGTACGGCGCCGAAGATCGCGATACCTGCCGTGCCACCAAAGCCAGGTGTACGTACCAGTACCCGGTCAGATTCGCCTTTCTCAATATACTCTAATAAGATGTCTTCGATCTTGCGCAGATTAGCAGCATTGCTTTCAAAGCTGGCTCCTTCCGCTGCCTGCATCAAGACAAAAAAGTTGCCCCGGTCTTCTCTCGGCACAAATTCACTGGGCACTTTCATACTCAAGGCGTATATGGCAATAAGGCTTCCTATAATCAGTACGGCCGTTACCAAAGGCTGATGCAGTGTTTTATCCAACGTATTGAAATAGCGTTTCTCCAATGCCTGAAAACGTCTGTCCACCCAACGACCAAAGCCAGTGCTGCGTTCACGTTTTTTTAGTATTTTTGAACCCAACATCGGCGTCAGGGTCAATGCTGTAAAACTGGAAAACGCCACAGCCGCGGCAATCGCCAGGGCAAACTCGGTGAATAATCGGCCAATATTACCTTCTAAAAAGACCAATGGCACAAACACTGAAATGAGCACCAGTGTGGTGGCAATAACAGCGAAACCCACTTCTCTGGCACCTCGATAGGCGGCGAGTATTGGCGGCTCTCCCATTTCAATACGCCGATAGATGTTTTCCAGCACAACAATTGCGTCGTCCACCACCAGACCAATCGCCAGCACCATGGCTAGCAGCGTTAGCAGGTTAATAGAAAAACCCAACGCCAACATAACAATAAATGATGCAATGAGGGATATAGGTACGGTCACTGCAGGTATGAAGGTGGCGCGCACACTGCCCAAAAACAAATAAATAACCAACACCACCATCGCCATGGCAATAGCCAGGGTGTTGTATACCTCGCTAATGGATTCCGCGATAAAAACGGAAGAATCGTAACTGGGTACAATGACAATATTATCGGGCAAACTTTCCTGAAGACGGTCGACGGCTTCCTTCGCTTCGCGCGCGACTTCCAGCGTATTGGCTTTGGACTGTTTAACAATGCCCAAGCCAATCATATTTTTACCATTTCCCCGAAACTCGGTTTCATCATCACTGGCGCCCAGTTCGACTTTGGCAATTTCCCCCAGTTTCACCAGATAGCCATCGATACCTTGTTTGATGGTCAGATTGGCAAAGTCATCAGCGGTTAAAAATGTTCTGGCTACCCGAACTTCAAAGTCCCGCGAAATTGATTCCACTTCTCCGGCAGGGAGCTCCACGTTTTCGGAGCGAATCACCCGCTCGACATCGGCCACAGTGATATCTCTTGCCGCCATTGCATTGCGATCCAGCCAGACCTTCATGGCATACTCGCGACCACCTCCGAGACGCACTCGTGCAACACCATTCACGGTCGACAATCGGTCGACGATAAAACGGTCAGCAAAGTCCGTAAGTTCCAGGACAGATAAGTTGTCACTGCGCAGGTTGTACCAGACAATCACATCTTCATCTGAGTTGGATTTGAATACTTCAGGCGGATCCGCCTGATCAGGTAAATTGTTTAAGACCCGACTGACTCTTTCCCGAACATCATTTGCCGCTGCATCAATATCGCGGGAGAGTTCAAATTCAATACTGATACTGGAACGGCCATTGCGACTTTGTGAGGTGATATTTTTAATACCTTCAATGCCACTGATCCGGTCTTCGATTAGCTGTGTTATGCGGCTTTCAATAATAGTGGCGGAAGCACCGGGATAGTTAGTATTGATCGACACTATAGGCGGATCGATATCCGGATATTCTCGCAACGCCAACAGGGAAAATGCGACAATACCGAAGACCAACAGCAGGGTATTAACAACAGTGGCAAATACCGGACGTTTTACCGCGATATCGGACAAGATCATTGATTGTCTCCCAGGATCTTAACCTGTGCACCGTCTCCGATACGCAATGTACCTTCAACCACAACGCGATCTCCGCTACTGATACCTGAGATAACCTGCACCAGTCCGGGGCGACGCTCACCAATAGTCACTTCGGTTTTATGGGCGATATTCTGCTCATCAATGACGAAAACAAACTGCTGGTCATCAATAGGTACCAATGCATTCTCAGAGATCACCAGCGTATCCAGTACCCGTTTTTGTACCGTAATTTGCATTAGCATGCCGGGACGAATCAATAATTCAGGATTATCGATGTTGGCACGCACCTGAATGGCACGGGTGATGGGATCGACACGACTGGCAACGTGAGTAATCTTACCGGCAAAGGATTGGTCCGGGTAAGCGATAGACCTGGCGTCCACTTGTTGCCCTAAAGCAAGACTGGGTAAATGGCGCTCAGCGATACTGAAATCCACTTTGACAATGTGCAAATCATCTAATGTGGTAATGGTATCGCCAGGGCGAATCAACGCACCCTCGCTGATTTCACGTACCCCCAGCACACCGGAGAACGGTGCACGGATCTCCAGATCGCTGACACTGGCCTCTGCGACTTCCAACTGCGCAGTCAGCGCATCCACTTGTGCTTGCCTTTCATCCAGCAACTGTTCTGAGGCGGCATTTTCTCTGGCCAAATCGGTAATACGCCGAAGTTGACGACGCGCCTCAGCCAAATTAATTTGCAACTCGTTAACGCGGGCCTTTTCTTCACGCATATTCAAACTGACCAGCAACTGATTTTTTTCTACCAGATCGCCGTCATCAAAATGGACACGCCCGACTTTTTCGGTTTCCTGCGCAGTGATTACCACCGCTTCATTGGCTCTGGCCGTCCCCAATGATTCGACAATGATAGGGAAGGCCTGTTGAGTCACAGTTTGCACTACCACTGGCGTTTCACGATTGGGTCGTTGTCCCTGCTGTTCTGCCGTAGGCAGGTAAAGGTAGGCAACAAACGCAATGATAGCAATTGCAGCAATAACGAGGGGTGAAAAGCGAAGTTGAGTTCCCATGTGATAGCTTCCAGTTTTGTCATATTTAAAGGCACTACGCAGCACCTACAAGTGCTATTTGTGTGTCATAACTGCCTTAAGACAGCAGAGTCGAGAAAAAGCGTAATATTAGAGCCTATTTTGTACGTTAAACGTAAGAGAATGTTGCAGTGATTCATCTCATTACATTACTATTTCGTCTCAAATAGCCTTGGTTTGCATTTGAACTTTTGAACATTCTGTACTCCAAGTGTAATGGCAGATAGTGAATTAGGAAAATTGCATGAACAAATCATGGTGGAAAAGTGACTGTCCGTTTTGCCACCGCGTACGTATGATCCTGTTATGGGGAATCATTATGTATGTTCTGCTGGAGTGGTTTTGGTTTTAACAGGAGCAATTTGCCATGTCTCAACAACAGCAACAAATTCAAGACAGTATTTTCATTAGAGCGTCTTCAAAGCGCAACGGTATGACCAGCATGTTGCTGGGCGTTGTCGCGTTAATTGTGGCCATTCTGTTATTCAAACTACTACCTAATGAAGCCAATCTGCTGGCTATTTTTGTCACCAGTCTGGCCATTGTGGCTTTTTTAATCGGTTGGTTTAAAGTAAGAGAGCCAGCCCATAGTATGCGTTTGAGTCGGGAGGGTTTACTTTACCACCACCGAAAAGGCACCTGGCAACTGGACTGGGACAATATTCAGCGCATTGATATTCCTAAAATCACACAAGGGATCGAACAAACTCATCTCGCCTTAGTCGGGCTGCGTATCAAAGACTATCGTCCGTTGTTACGCGCAATCTCACCAAGACTGGCAACACACATTATGATGGAGCAACGTCCACTGTTACTGCAGGCGCAAAGTGACAATTGCGACTCCGGCACCTGTTACAGCGAAGACATGATTGAAGACGATAAGTATCGCGATGAAGACGGCAGACAATACAAAGGCATTGTCGCTATGTTTGCCAATCGAATGACAAAATTGCGCAACCGACTAGGGTTCGATCTGTATATTAACAGCGCCGAACTGGACCGGGAAAATAATGAATTTGTCAGTTTATTGCGAGATTGTCAGGCCAGCGCCCTCACTCAGAATCAGGTCGATGGCAGTCAATAGGGCCGGCAATTTATGAGTGGCTTCCTGAATGTGATTGGCTTTTAACTCTGTTTCGAGTTCGGCACACAACTGCTGGACTTTTGGCACCCCCGTTTAGCAGGAAGCGCCATGTAATTTATGCACATGAGATTGCAAGGAAGACCAATCCTGATGCTGAGCTGCCAAAGTGATGTTCTGTTTAAATTGCGGCAACTCTTCCTGAAACGCCGAGAACATCTCAACGGCCAATTGTTCATCCTGATTCGCTCTTTTTTTAGCAAGTTCCCAGTCGGTATCCGATACATTGTCTAAGCGGTTATCCGGTACACTGCACCATAGCCGAATCATGTTGATCATCGATGCCAAATCCAGTGGTTTGGGCAAATAATCATCCATTCCTGAATTGAGTAGACGTTCCTGCTCCTCGCGAAAAGCATGAGCGGTCACGGCAATAATGGGGGTCCCCTGATTGAGTTGAATACGTCTGATGCGTCTGGTGGCTTCCAGACCATCCATTTCTGGCATCTGTACATCCATCAGGATCAAATCATATTCATGAGTCTGGCATAAAGAAACGGCTTCCTGACCGCTGTAGCACAACTCCAGATTTACCGGCGAATCCTGCAACCAGGTTTTAAGCAAACGCAGGTTAATTTCCATATCATCCACCGCCAGAATACGCAAAGCTGGCAATTCATTCAGTCGATGATGGAAAATATCAGTATCCGGCTCCTGTTTTTGGTCATGGAAACTGACAAGGTTGCTCAATAATAGAGGGTTCTCTAACTTACGCTGAAACAGGCTCTGTAACTTTTCCTCGTCCATCACTTGGTAGTCATCATGTAAAAGAACTTTTGTGCCAGCGGGAAACAACTTTATAGCCCGGCATAGTTGCTCTGAGTCAATTTTTCTGATGCCGTGAAAGTTCACCATTAAATAGTCGAACTGATCATATTGCTCCTGCAAAAAACCAAGGCTATCGATACTGGTGAGTTGCACCCCCACCCCTGTTAATAATTTACCGTTCGCTCTTCTTGTTTCAGGATCGGGATCGAACAGAGCGACACGTTTTCCCTGCCACGCTGGTAAGGGGGCCAAATCGTCCAGATGACTAAGTCGATAGCAGGTAAACTCAACAGTAAACTGGCTACCGGTGCCCGCGTCCGACGAAAATGATATCTTGCCACGCATCAAGCTCATTAATTGTTGGCAAATCACCAGCCCCAGCCCTGTCCCCTGAAACGAACGGGTAAGTTGATCATCTATTTGGGAAAACGCAGTAAAAAGCTTTTGCTGATCATACCTGGAAATGCCTATCCCGGTATCTTCCACAGAAATAGTCAACAGTACCCGCTCTTCATCCGGTTTGACCGCATTAATGCGCAGATAGACATACCCGGATGGCGTAAATTTAACGGCATTGCTCAGTAAATTGGTCAGCACCTGTTTGATACGCGCTGCGTCCCCCATCATTTTACGCGGCAGAGGGGTCGGTTCATAAACAAAAACCACTTGTTTCTTTTGTGCTGCCCGAGCATTAATAAATACCAGCTCTTCCAGCAAGCCATTCATATCGAAGGGTTCTTCATTAATTTGCAATTTGCCCGCTTCGATTTTAGAAAAATCTAATACATCATTAACGATGGCCAGCAGGTTGCTGGCGGAGGTATTTATGATTTGCACATGTTCGCGCTGGATCTTTGGTAACTTAATTTTTGCCAGCTCCTGACTAAAACCTAAAATCGCGTTCAATGGAGTGCGAATTTCATGGCTCATATTAGCCAGAAACTGCGATTTTATTTTACTGGCTTTAACAGCATCTTTACGAGCCAGTTCCAGACGGACATTTTGCTCTTCTATAAGCTCCATATTGTTGACCAGATCATCTGTCGCTTCATTGACCTCCAGCTCAAGTTGATGCCGCGTTTTGTCAATAAGTGCAATGGAAAATAACGCCGCTTCGAGAAATACTCCCACCTGAAAACAGTATGTTGTGAACGAGTTGGAAGGCAACATCCCCATTAAACCGAGCAACCCAATAAAGGCACCAATACTCAGCACGGTCCAGGCCACTACAAAATAGCGGGCAGGCTTAAAGCGATTGAGATAGCTTTCAAAGCCCGAAGCCAAAAAGCATAAAATGGCCACCATGCTAGAGACATAGACCGCCACACTTACCACAACGCCGGACAATACATCGGTAATCACCACGGGCACCAGCACCGCAACAAAGGCTAATACTGGCACCAGAATTCGATGTAAATTAGGTGCTGTTACCCGGGTATTTAAAAATGTCACTGTGAAATAGCCTGCTGATAGTGCCACCAGTAGGAACAACACGTCGGTATGCTGATTTACCCAGTTAGCAATCTCACCATTTAATAGCAACTGCGCATGTCCGCCCCAAACGAATTGCCAAAACACCACAGAAGGTAAATAAATAATATAGGCGATTAGACTGGGCTCCCTCGTACCTGCAAATAACACCAGGTTGTAGATGAATAACATCAACAGACCACCGTAAAAGATCCCCCACATAACATTATCAAGATTGGTGGCCTGGGTATGGGCTTGCACTGATTGAATATCAATCGGAACGACGATAGGTTGCTGGGAATTCCCCACACGAATAAATAATTCCAGGGGACGCGCAAACGGCAAATCCACCGCAAATGTTGGAAACCGATACATCTGATTAAGACGTTCTTTGCCCTGTTTACTTTGAGCGATGATGCGGTCGTTTGCCAATAAATAAAAATCGACTTGTTGGTTCTGTGCAAAGCCTATATCAATAATCCATTTATTGACTTCACTGACATTGGTAAAGCGATTTAAAAACCAAATGCCTCTTTGACTCAAACCGTAATTGGGATTGCTGGAAGAGGGCCAGTCAAACTCATCTTTGCGCGTGATAACATCCGGCAAGGTCAATGGGCTATTTTCAGGCTCCCAAAGAATTCGGGTCTCAGGGTTTAAGCGAACCACCATATTGGGTTCGAACAGTTGACTCCATGAGTTGCCAAAAGCGGACGCAGCCAAAAATGTTGTCACTAACAGCAACACTTTTATCGCTTTGTTAAACATTCAATCATCCGTTTGAGTCAACCTATATTCTATTTAAGCACTCTATAGTGCATTGCTGCAATATCCGTTTTCAGGCTACAGTATTAACAACCACCAACAAATCAAAGATTATGAATGAAAAAACGACTGCTGGGATTGCTTTTTATAAGTTGCACTGCGACGGCTGAATTGCCACTGGATAAACTCTCTATGCCGGACGGCTTCAGCGTTTCGCTGTATGCCGAAAACGTAAAAAACGCCAGGCAAATGGCCTATGGTGACAAGGGTACTATATTTGTCGGCAGCCGCAGCGCTGGACTGGTACATGCGTTAGTGGATACCGACAAAGATGGTCAGGCAGATAAGAAATATGTGCTCGCTGAAAACCTTAATATGCCATCGGGAATAACATTTAAAGACGGCAGTCTTTATGTCGCCACCGTCGACAAAGTATGGCGCTACGATGATATTGAAAACAATTTGGCAACACCGCCAAAACCGATTTTAGTTATTGATGATCTGCCCAGTGACAAACATCATGGCTGGAAATACATTGATTTTGGACCTGATGAGCATCTTTATGTACCTGTAGGCACCCCCTGTAATGTCTGTATTACCAAAGGTGGTGACAAGTTTGACGACCCGCGCTACGACGCCATTCTTAAGTACGACCTGAGTACCGGTGAGCGTCAATGGGTAGCCAGAGGTGTCAGAAATAGCGTGGGTTTCGACTGGCATCCGAAAACCAAAGAGCTGTGGTTTAGCGACAATGGCCGAGATTGGATGGGGGACGATTTACCTCCTTGTGAAATCAATCGGGTAGCAGAACCCGGAGAACACTTTGGATATCCCTATGTTCACGGCGGCGATATTCTTGATCCTGACTTTGGTAACGGCAAAAATCCCGCCGATTATACCGCCCCAGTTCAGCGTCTGGGTGCCCACGTTGCCCCTTTAGGCATCCACTTCTATACAGGTCAGCAATTTCCGGCGAACTATAGAAATGCCTTATTCGTCGCCGAACATGGCTCCTGGAATCGCAGTAAAAAAGTGGGCTACCGTGTCATGGTTGCCATCACGACAGAAACCGGGGTAACCAGCTATGAACCTTTCATTGAAGGCTGGTTGCAAGCAGAAGAGCAAGTCTGGGGAAGACCGGTGGCATTGTTGCCGATGCCAGACGGCAGTTTGTTAATTTCAGATGATTTTGCCGATGCCATTTACAGAGTCACCTACCAGCAGTAACATGGCGTGAGTGTGGTCGTGCAATGCGGCCACCATACCGGTACAGCACCGTATCTCCAGAACAAGAATAATTCGCAGGTTTGCGTGTAGTATGAATGAAGAAATCACCATAAGCGCGGATGGTATCGAACAGTTACCAATACGCCGTTTTACCGAAGATGCTTATTTAAATTATTCCATGTATGTCATCATGGACCGGGCACTTCCCCACATCGGCGACGGACTTAAGCCGGTGCAGCGCCGTATCATTTACGCCATGTCAGATTTAGGCCTGAGTAACAATGCCAAATACAAAAAGTCGGCCCGTACTGTCGGTGATGTACTAGGTAAGTTTCACCCTCACGGTGATTCTGCCTGCTACGAGGCGATGGTGCTGATGGCGCAGCCGTTTTCTTATCGTTATCCGTTAGTGGACGGCCAGGGGAACTGGGGGGCACCAGATGACCCTAAATCCTTTGCCGCCATGCGTTATACCGAAGCGCGATTATCTAAATTCAGTGAAGTATTATTAACTGAATTAGGTCAGGGTACTGTTGATTGGCAGCCCAATTTTGACGGCACCTTGAAGGAGCCCCGGACCTTACCGGCGCGGCTACCCCATATCTTGCTCAATGGCGTGACCGGCATAGCCGTCGGGATGGCGACCGATATCCCACCCCATAATGCTCGTGAATTAGCCAACGCCTGTGCCGCCATGCTGGACAACAGCCGTATGGAATTGCAGGACATTATGGAATTCGTTCCTGCCCCGGACTATCCGACAGAAGCAGAAATCATTACTCCGCAAGAGGATATCGCCAAGTTATATGAGTCTGGCCGAGGCAGCATCAAAATGCGCGCGGTATATACTATGGACGCCGGTGAAGTCATTATTACAGCGTTACCGCATCAAGCTTCAGGTGGTAAAGTTCTGGAACAAATTGCCGCACAAATGGCTGCAAAGAAATTACCAATGGTCAGTGATTTACGGGATGAATCCGATCACGAAAACCCAACCCGACTGGTGATTACACCGCGTTCCAACCGTATTGATGTCGAACAAATGATGAATCATTTATTCGCTACTACTGATTTGGAAAAGAACTACCGGGTTAATCTGAATATGATCGGTCTGGATGGCCGCCCTCAGGTGAAATCGCTAAAAGATATCCTGACCGAGTGGCTGGTCTATCGCAAAAATACCGTTACTCGTCGCCTGCAGTTCCGACTGGAAAAAGTTTTGGCCCGCTTACATATTCTTGAAGGTCTGATGATTGCCTTTTTGAATATTGATGAAGTTATCGCCATTATCCGAAATGAGGAAAAACCAAAACAGGAACTGATGTCCCGCTTTGGTTTGACCGATATTCAGGCTGAAGCCATCCTGGATTTAAAACTGCGCCACCTCGCCAAACTGGAAGAAATGAAAATTAAGGGTGAGCAGGATGAATTGCAGGAAGAGCGAGAAAAGTTGGAGACGCTGCTTGGTTCAGACCGACGCCTGAAAACGCTTATCAAAAAAGAAATCCTCGCCGATGCTGAAACCTATGGTGATGACCGCCGCAGTCCGTTGGTCACTCGCGGAGAAGCCAAAGCCTTATCAGAAAAACAATTGGTGCCATCGGAACCGGTCACTGTGGTGCTTTCCGAAAAAGGTTGGGCACGCTGTGCCAAAGGCCATGATGTTGACGCTGAAGGACTCAGCTACAAAGCCGGGGATAAGTATCTCAGCAGTGCCAAAGGGCGCAGTAATCAGCAAACGGTGTTTTTAGATTCATCTGGCCGTAGCTTTTCCTGTGACGCCCACAGTCTGCCTTCTGCCAGAAGCCAGGGTGAGCCATTAACCGGTCGGTTTAGTCTGGTGGCAGGCGAACAAATTGAACATACCATCATGGCCGAGGACAAAAAGCAGTTTCTGATGGCCTCCGATGCCGGTTACGGATTTGTCGGCACCTTTCAGGATATGCTCAGTAAAGCCAAAGCCGGTAAAGCCTACTTAACCCTGCCTACAGGGGCAAAAGCTCTGACGCCGATCCCTGTATATAATTTGCAAAGTGATTGGTGTATGGCCATTTCCAATGAAGGTCGATTGTTACTGTTTCCGTTACGCGATCTCCCCTGTCTGGGCAAAGGCAAAGGCAACAAAATCATTAATATCCCCAGTGCCAGAGCGCAGACGCGTGAGGAGTATGTCAAAGTGCTGACGATCGTTCCTGATGGTGCCTCTGTCAGGATTTCAGCAGGCAAGCGAGCTATGACGCTCACTGAAAAAGATTTGGCCCACTACCATGGTGAACGAGGACGGCGTGGCAATAAACTACCACGAGGATTACAACGTGTGGATGAAGTCACCATAGAGTTAGTCAATAAAGCAACAGACGCTGATGTTCAGGATGATGCCGGTGTCTCGGATGAGTCGGAAGATTAACGATGTGTGGAAGGTTGAATGTCATTGATGATCCGGGCGTTCGCGCCTTGTGCGAGTCTCTTGACATTGACCTTGGCTGGGAAGCTCAAATTTTTTCACGCTATATCGGTGCTGCCAATCAGGTTTCAATAGTGCGTCAGGCAGCTGGTTCCCGCAAGTTAGAGAATGCCACATGGTGGTTACTGCTGGATGTGACCGAAGACGGATTCCGTCCTTCGAAATACACCTCAATCAATACCCGCTATGATAGCCTGAATAATCCCCGTAAGGCCGGTTACCGGCCTTTTCGACAAGGCCGAATTATCATCCCCGTCAAAGGCTTTGGTGAGTCAGAATACCAGAAAGGTAAGTTGTTACACTGTCACGACATGTCTGCAGAACAGGGGCTACTTCTGGGAGGTTTGTGTAAAGAGTGGGTTCATCCCAATACCGGTGAAATACGCCTGTCCTGTTCTGTTATTACACTCCCGCCCCACCCTAAGCTTGCAGCCATCCACAGTAAGTCGATGCCTATGATTCTGCCCAATGACAAAGCCCTGCTGGCGAGCTGGCTTGATAATGAACATGACGATATTGAACAGTTCAGCCCGTTGTTATCACCTTATATACCTCAGGCTTTGCAAGTACAACAAATCGCGCGACCGAAGCAATATGAAGAGCTTTTGGGTGCACCTTTTACCATTGCAGCTGATAACGCATAAAGACCAGCTTGGTATATTATTAACAATTTGACGTGAACAAATCAGGTAAAAGGATGCCCAAGGATTTAACAGTCACTCTGAAAGCCCTAACTATCCTCCTCCTGTGTTGTTGTGTCACAGTGCCTTATAGCGCAATAGCCCAAAGCGTTTTTGACTTGGGGGAGCGTCATTTCCATCAACTTGACCAATCTGAACATTTGCCCGGTCGTATCGTGACCAGCATGGCTCAGGACCAGTCAGGTTACCTGTGGTTCGGCACCCAGCAGGGACTCGCGCGGTTTGATGGCGATAAATTCAAGATTTTTAAATACGCACCGGAAAATCCTTCCATTGGCGGTGATGATATTCGTGCGCTGTGGTTGGATAAGCAAGACCAAATATGGATAGGCACCTTTTCCGACGGTCTATCAGTGCTATCGGCCGATCGGCAATCCTTTCACCATTACCGCCACCAGCCTGACAATGCCATTAGCCTGAGTGATGACTGGGTAAGAAGTATCGTAGGCGACGATACCGGCCGTGTATGGGTGGGAACGGATCGTGGCCTTCATATGATAGATGCGCGAACCGAGGAACTTATTCGCATTACATCCATTGACGGCTGTGAACAACATACAGAAGGTATCAGAGAGCTACTTCTGTTCAACGAACAGTTGTGGATTGCCGGGAAACAAGGCGTGTGCATCGTAGCGACAGATAGTCAGCAACAACAGAGAGCCACCTTATCCGGTGTTCCTTTAAGTGCGATGAATGAGATTGAAGTCGTCAGCTTAATGCCAGATAGCAAACAGCGCGTCTGGCTGGGTACAAGACAGCAGGGGGCTTTCTATGTCGATCAGACAGGCACTGCACAGGCAGTGCCCTACACTCAGAATACCACCCAAATAAATACTCTGTGGGTATCAGATATGGCTCAGGTGCAGCATGAGATCTGGTTGGGTACGGCTGGTGGTGGTCTGATCATTTTGGATATTGAAACAGGCCAAGTTCTGCAACACCTGGAACATGACCCAGCCTTGGCAAGCAGCATCCGCATGAATGATATCAGTGTAATGCTGCAAGACGTCTCCGGCTTATTATGGATTGGGACCTGGGGAGATGGCATCAGTCGCTACAATCCAGTAAATGACGCGTTTCGCTCTATTCGTCGCGGCAGCAAAGAGCAACCACTGCTCACCCATAAAGATGTGCAATCCATTTTGGTTACCCAATCAAATGAAATATGGCTGGGCACCCGTGGCGGCGGTATTGATGTACTCAAACCAGGCATTGGTCGCGCTAACTATTTTCAGGATATTGCGGGTAAACAAGGTATATTCGGTAATGATCATATTACGGAATTGGTGCAAACCAATGACGGTTCTATATGGTTAGGGACCAGGCAACAGGGGTTATGGCACTACTCATTTAACACTGGTGAATTCAAAAAAATCAGTGACACTCAGGGACTGGATGCCAGACACATTATAAGTCTCATCTCCGGCCCAGACGGCAGGCTATGGATAGGCTCAGAAAACGGCATCTATGTCTTGTCCCCGGGAGACAATGAGGTGGAAAAAGTCAGTACTATACTCAATGCACCCAATGAGTTTGATCTCAGTGTTTGGGCTATGGCTATTTCGGCAACAGGACGGCTTTGGGTCGGCACCAGTGAAGGACTTTACAGCATTCCGACAAACAAAAATCACCTGGTAAGAATGGATACCGGCCTGAGCGATGATGCCAAACTTTCCAACAAAAGTATCGTAGATCTGTTAGTCGACCGATATGGCCTCTTATGGGTATCAACCGTATCCGGACTGGATAGATTGCACAGTTGGCAGGGTGAACAGCCGGTATTTGAATCCATTAAACATAAAGTAGGTCTGCCCGAGCAAACCAACTGGGGCACATTATTTCAGGACGCCTATGGCCGGATCTGGAGCGAGCAATTTGTAATTGACACTAAATACTGGCGAGCGCACCGATTATTAGCCGAAGATGGCTGGGACATTGGTAATCAGTGGCACGGCACAGTCACAAGTGCACCAGACGGTATTTTCCTGCTGGGTGGCACAGAGGGTGTATTGCTGGTCGATCCTAGCCGATTTCAACCATGGCAATACTCACCCCCTTTGCTCATCAATGACATAAAAATCAATGGCCAGATACAGAAGACAGGGGCACATAGTGCTATGCACCTCCCGCCAAATACCCTCAGTATTACTATAGAGCCAGTTGTCCTGGACTATTTGCGTCCGCAGTCAATCCGCTATCGATACCGTTTGTTAGGCTTTGATGAGAATTGGGTTGCGCTTTCGGCCAACAATCGAACCATTAACTTTACTAATCTGGATACCGGCAAATACCAGTTAGAAATACAAGCCACCAACAGCGTTGGCCTTTGGCAACCGGGGGCGTTAAACATGACATTGGAACAGTTACCAGCCTGGTATCAAACCATATTGTTTAAAGTCGGCTTGGTATTCTCGCTGTTGTTCATCTTTTTTGTTACTTACCGTTGGCGCATCCTACAATTGGAACGGCAGAAGTCAGCGCTGGATAATCTGGTTCAGCAACGTACTAAGGACATTGTGTCTCTGGGTAATATTGGTCAGGAAATCACCGCATCTCTTAGTCTGGCAGAAATAGCTCAACAGGTATATTCCCATGTAAGAGAACTCATGGGAGCTGACACATTTTTACTCGGCATTCTGGATAAAGACCATACCCACATCAAAATCAAATTCATCATTGAAAAAGGCGAGCCAATCCCTGAAAAATCCGTAAGTATGGGGGATCTGAACCGGGCTGCAGTATGGTGTATAAGCAATAAAAAAGCGTTACATACTAATCAGACCAATGATCTGCTCAACTATCTGGACGTGGTACAAATGCCATTAAGCGGAGAACAATCCGAATCCATAATTTACCTACCGCTGATTATTGAAAATCGGGTGTTGGGTTGTTTGAGTGTACAAAGTCACAATAAGCATGCCTTTGATGACAACCAGTTGCAAATGCTCAAGACCATTGCCTCTTATACCGCTATTGCGCTGGACAACGCCAACACACATCAGCAACTTACAGATACATTAGGTGAGTTGCAGAACAAGAATGACGCTTTAGCTAGCGCCTTGCAGGAAATCGAAAAGATAAGCCTGGTGGACCAACTAACCGGCGCCAATAATCGCCGTTTTCTGGAAAAATTTCTGCCTGCAGAAATCAGTAAGCTGCGCCGCAATCAACAGAAAAACCCCGATGAACGTATTGGTTTTTTATTGCTCGATGCCGACCACTTTAAACAGGTCAATGATACCTACGGTCATGAAGCCGGTGATCAGGTGCTGATTCAAATTGTTGCCAACCTTCGTGAGGTATGCCGGGATTCAGACTGGATTGTCAGACTGGGTGGAGAGGAATTTTTGGTTATTGCCCGCTTTGAACAGGCGGATACTATCGAAGTACTGGCAGAACGCATTCGAAGCAAAATGGCAGAACATGAATTCGATATTGGCGATGGGCAACGTATCCATAAAACCTGTTCAATAGGTACCTGTAACTACCCATTTTTCGCCTCTCAACCTGAAGCATTACGCTGGACCGATATTCTAAACCTTGCTGACAAAGGACTGTATGCTGCCAAAAATCACGGCCGCAATGGTTGGGTGAATATCAAAACAGGCGACTCCCCGGATATAGCGTATTTTCAGGCCAATTTTCAAAATCTGGATGAAGTCCTGGCGAGAAACATTGTCACGATTAACAAGTCAGACACCCTGCCAGACAGAATTGAGTTTGATCTGACCAAAGACAGCTAATGCGTTAATGCAATACTCCCCGCGAATCGGCACTTCACAACGGAAAGATGCATAGAGAGTTATTGCGGGATTATGATGATAGTGCTACACACAAGGGCATTTAGATACAGCAAAAAAAAGTGCCACCCCGGGGAGGAAATGGCACCACAACAAAACAACAAGGAACAATTTTCATGAAATTGGAGAAATGTAAACATTTCCTGCTTTTCACTTGTTATATTAACGAAGCAAGTTGAATGTAAAATGAACAGAGGCAAACCGTAGTTAAATCCTGCCTCTGCCCACAAGGGTTGTCTGGATATTTTTCTTGCATAGCGGCGCTTTCAAATGAATTTGCTTAGGTCGCGAAATCCCCGGTAACCAGATGTTTTAACGATTCGGTAATTGCCGATTGCTGTTCATAAGCCAGACCTACATGCCGTGACAATGGCATATCTGCAATATGTCGCCTGATAAGATTGTATTGTCGTACTGACTCGATGTAATCCGGCAATAATGCGCAACCAACACCGGCGTTGACCAAACCTACCGCATACTCAATTGTCTGAATGTTGGCGCGAATATCCAGTTTGATACCGTCAACCACTAAGGCATGTTGCAATTGCTCCCATGCTTCACAAGGGGTGCGTTGGATAAAGGCGACATTGTGTAAATCCTGCCGGGTCAGGGTTCGCCGCAACGTTAAGGGATGGGCAGGAGGTATAGCTACACTGAATTCTTCATGCCACATCGAAATAAAGCGCTCATTCTGATTGGCCAGCCGTTTGCTGATTATCCGGGCATCGCAGGTTTCTTCTGGCGGTACTAACACCAGTTCAATATTCGGGTTAGCTGCAGTAAATTTTTGCAGAATATCGCTCATACGTGCCACCCCTAAACCTCTGACCAATCCCAATCTATAGCGGATTTTATCGGTTTCCAGACTGAACATCTCCTTCATAGCATTAGCCTGGGCGAGCAATTGTTTGGCCTGAGGATAGAGTTTTTCTGCTGCTTCTGTTGGTGTTACACCTCGGGTATGACGCAAAAATAACTGTGTACCAATAGATTGCTCCAGTTGCTGTAGTGATGACGAAATGGAAGGTTGAGCGACGAAACACACTTTTGAGGCACCACTGATGCTGCCGGTTTCTTTGACTGCAACAAAATATCGTAAAGCTCGTAAATCCATGATTTCTCGCTATAGTTTTTTCCTATACCTACTAACAATAAAATATATTTTTTGTTTAGCCAAAAAATGCGTAAGATTGGACTAATTTTTATGCAAACAAGTGATTACCATGGCTAACGCAAATCGAGCAACTTTTGACTGGCAGGATCCTTTATTACTGGATCATTTCCTTACTGAAGAAGAACGCATTATTCGAGACAGTGCACACCAGTATTGTCAGGAACGTTTAATGACCCGAGTACTGGACGCTAATCGCAACGAAATATTTGACCGGGAAATAATGAACGAACTGGGTGAACTCGGTTTGCTCGGTGCCACGCTGCCAGAAAAATATGGCTGTGCTGACGTAAATCACGTTGCCTACGGCTTAATTGCCCGTGAAGTTGAGCGGGTTGATTCTGGTTATCGCAGTGCCATGAGTGTCCAGTCTTCTCTGGTTATGCATCCTATCTATGCCTACGGTACAGAAGCACAACGGGAAAAGTACCTGCCAAAACTCGCCACTGGTGAATGGGTCGGCTGTTTTGGCTTAACCGAACCCAATTCGGGCTCGGATCCGGCGAGCATGGCAACCCGGGCAACTAAAGTTGACGGTGGGTATCAGCTAACCGGCACTAAAATGTGGATCACGAACTCCCCAATCGCGGACGTATTTGTGGTGTGGGGTAAGCTGGATGGTGTCGTCCGTGGTTTTGTTCTGGAAAAAGGTATGCAAGGATTAAGCGCGCCTAAAATCGAAGGCAAGTTCTCTTTGCGCGCTTCCATTACCGGTGAAATCGTCATGGACAATGTGTTTGTCCCTGAAGAAAACCTGCTGCCCAATGTCAGTGGTATTAAAGGCCCGTTTGGCTGTCTGAATAAAGCACGTTACGGTATTGCCTGGGGTGCATTGGGTGCAGCAGAGTTTTGTTGGCATGCCGCACGTCAGTATACGCTAGACCGTCAGCAATTTGGTCGCCCACTGGCGGCAACTCAATTGGTTCAGAAAAAGCTCGCCGATATGCAAACCGAGATCACCACGGGATTGGTAGCTTGTCTACAAGCGGGTCGATTAATGGATGAAGATAAACTGGCCCCTGAAGCGATTTCACTGATCAAGCGAAATAGTTGTGGCAAAGCCCTGGATATTGCCCGCGTGTCTCGGGATATGCACGGTGGTAACGGTATTGCTGACGAATTTCATGTCATCCGTCATGTGATGAATCTGGAAGCGGTAAATACGTATGAAGGTACCCATGATATTCACGCCCTGATTTTAGGACGTGCGCAAACGGGTATCGCGGCCTTCGCCGGTTAAATCAGGTTCTACTATGCGGCAACCGGTGGTTTGCATCCCCACCTTATTCCGGTTGCCGCATCCTTTTTTGATAGGGTGAAGCTTATGCAAGATCGCAATCAGTTACTGGATGAGAATTTCATCCGTGCCGTTCAAAACCAACAATTCCCAGCACCACGCACCCATTCCGATGTGGCAGACTGCCAATTATCTGCTGCGGATCTCGTCGATATTTTTGAAAGCCAGATTATGAGCCGGCATCTGGATTTACAAAGCCGTCAGATGCAAAAGCAGGGCAAAAGCTTTTACACCATAGGCAGTGCGGGACATGAAGGCAATGCGGCCTATGCTCGGGCCTTCCGCCCCACTGATATGGCCTTTTTACACTATCGCAGTGGCGCTTTTATGGTGCAGCGAAGTAAACAGGTGCACGGCCAGACACCGCTTTACGATATGCTGTTGTCGTTTGCTGCCTCCAGTGAAGATCCGACATCTGGTGGCAGGCACAAAGTGCTGGGCAGCAAAATCCTGCACATTCCACCGCAAACCAGCACTATTGCTTCCCACATTCCTAAAGCCGTAGGAACGGCATACAGTATTCGCCTCGCCGAAAAGCTCGATTTAGCTGAGCGTTTAGCAGGTGATAGCGTAGTACTGTGTAACTTCGGTGATGCTTCGGCGAATCACTCCACTGCACAGGGCGCCATAAATGCAGCCTGTTGGGCCGCTTATCAATCGGTACCTTTGCCCATCGTGTTTGTCTGTGAAGACAACGGAATTGGGATTTCTACCGCCACACCATCCGGTTGGATTCAGGCGAATTTCGCCCATCGTCCCGGCTTACATTATTTATCCTGTGACGGGCTGGATATCGTCGATACCTACAACACCGCCCAAAAAGCGGCGCGTATTGCCAGACAGCGAAAACAACCGGTGTTTTTGCATTGCCGGACCATACGTTTATTAGGGCACGCCGGATCCGATGCTGAATTTACCTATCGCTCACTGGAAGAAATCGCCGCCGTAGAAGCGCAGGACCCGCTCTTGCACAGCGCACGAATATTGACGGAAGCCGGAATACTTACGCCGCAGCAAGTCGTGGATATGTATCAGGGCATTAAACAGCGAATTGCCGCTATTGCCGTAATTGCTGGAGATCGCCCACGACTGGTAACGGGAGAACAGGTACGGGCCAGTTTAATTCCACCCAAAACAGATCGTGCCTACAAAACGGCTGTGACTGAAGCAAATCGCCAACAACTGTTTGCCCATGAAAAGCACAACCTGAAGAAGCCGCAACACTTGGCCAAGATGATTAACTGGGCCCTGATGGATCTGATGGCAGAGCAGCCCAATATCGTATTGTGTGGTGAAGACGTCGGTAAGAAAGGCGGTGTGTACAACGTCACCAGTAACCTGGTGAAGCGCTTTGGCAAATCACGCGTTATCAATACATTGCTGGATGAGCAGTCCATTTTAGGGCTGGGTATCGGCATGGCCCACAATCGCATCTTACCGATTCCGGAAATTCAGTTTTTGGCCTACGTCCACAATGCGGAAGACCAAATCCGTGGTGAAGCGGCTACCTTGCCCTTTTTCTCCAATGGTCAGTTTACCAACCCTATGGTGATCAGGATTGCCGGACTTGCCTACCAAAAAGGTTTTGGTGGCCATTTTCATAACGATAATTCCTTTGCTGTTTTCCGGGATATTCCGGGAATTGTGGTTGCATGCCCGAGCAATGGGGAAGACGCCGTATGGATGTTGCGGGAATCTGTGCGCTTAGCGCAGGAAGAACAGCGAGTGGTGATTTTTCTGGAGCCGATTGCGCTCTACATGAAAAAAGATCTGCATGAAGATGGTGATAACCTTTGGACTTTCCCCTACCCGGACAAAGCGCAGGACAAAACCATCGCACTTGGAGAGTTGGGGCAATATGGCGATGGTAAGGATCTGGCAATCATTACCTATGGTAACGGCTATTACCTGTCTCGTCAGGCTGAGCCGGCTTTGCAGGCACAAGGCATAAACAGCAGAATTATTGATTTGCGCTGGCTGGCGCCTCTGAACGAACAAGCGATTGTTGATGCGGTGAAAGACTGCAAAACCGTTCTTATTGTGGACGAATGCCGCCATACCGGATCTATCAGCGAAGCGCTCTTTACTATTCTGGGGGAACAGGCCAACAAAGCACCCAAACAACTGGCCCGCGTGACGGCTGAAGACTCATTTATTCCGCTTGGCAGCGCCTCCTATTCAGTGCTACCCAGTAAAGAACAAATTATTGATGCTGCGAATAGATTGCATACAAGCAACAAATCCAAATCATCAGCTAAAGCGAAGAACAAGGAAAGCGCCGTATCATGAGTACTTCGAAGAAATCCAGAGCTCTGGTCATTTGCCCTGGCCGTGGCACCTACAACAAAGAAGAATTAGGCTATTTTCAGCGCTTCCATGCAGCCAAGTCTGATTTGCTGGATGTTATTGACCAGCAACGCCAGAGCCTGGGCCAGCCGACGATAAAGTCATTGGATAACGCCAGCAGTTACAGTATGAAGCAACACACCGCCGGTGAAAATGCTTCTTCGCTCATCTATGCCTGTGCCCGTGGGGATTTTCTGGATATCAATCAGGACAGGTTTGATATCTTGGCTGTCACGGGTAATTCTATGGGGTGGTACATAACCTGTGCGCTGGCCAATGCCCTGAACCATGAAAATGGTAGCCAGTTAATCAACACCATGGGCTCAATGATGACCGATGGACTGATCGGCGGCCAGCTTATCTATCCCATTATTGATGAAGACTGGCACATACAAGCCAAACAGCAACAACTGGTATTGGATGCTATTGCGCAGGTGAATCAGGAACCCGAGTGCCGTGCTTACGAATCTATTCGACTGGGTGGTTACGCCGTCATCGGTGGAAATGAGAAAGCGCTCAAGCGCTTAAAACAGTTGCTACCAGAGATTGATGCCCGTTATCCAATGCAGCTGTTCAATCATGCTGCATTTCACACACCGTTGCTTGACGGTATTGTGGCCAAAGCGCAAAAAGCCCTTCCAGCATCACTGTTTACCGCACCCAGCTTACCGATGGTGGATGGTGAAGGTCATATCTGGCAACCCTACAGTACTGATGTTCACGCACTGCATAAGTATACGCTTGGCACTCAGGTAAACTGTGCTTATGATTTTACTCAAGCCATCAGTGTCGGTATTAAAGAATTTGCCCCAGATAAACTTATTATCTTAGGGCCAGGTGCAACATTGGGTGGTGCTGTTGCACAGATTCTTATTAAACATCAATGGTTTGGTTTAAAGAACAAATCGGACTTTATTGCCAGACAAAAAACCGATCCGGTCATTATCTCAATGGGAATGGAAGGGCAACGGAACTGGGCAATTGACGATTTAAAGTAAAGTTTTTGTAATAAATGCGTGTCTTTTTTGTGCAATCAGTCATTTTTGCGGTAGTATCATAGTGATTGATCGTCTATAGTCTTGAAACGAATTACAACGGAGTTTTTTGATGGCCAAAAAGCATACCCGAGAAGAAGATGATGCTGAAATCGATATGACCCCGATGCTGGACATCGTGTTCATCATGCTTATCTTCTTTATCGTGACAACATCTTTCGTTAAAGAGAAAGGTTTGGAAGTAAACAGACCGAAAGATCAAGAGCAGCAGAATCCAACGAAATCTAATGCTGTGAGTATTTTGGTCACGGACACCGGACAAATCTACATGAACAACCGTTTAGTAGACATTGCCCGCGTAAACGCTAACATCCAGAACTATCTGGCGGAGACCCCAACTGATGTTGCGGTTGTTAAGGCAGGTAAAAAAGCACCTCATGGCATTGTTGTGAGAGTCATGGATCAGGCTGCAGAAGCCGGAATTGGCACCATTTCAGTGGCAGTTGACGAGTAGCGTCAGTTGCACAACACAAATTACCAAAACCCCGCAATTGCGGGGTTTTTTATTGATGCCAAAATAAACATCGACATACAATTTATCGCTTTTACTCAACTCAAGCTATGCTAGGCTACTGGTGTAAGCAAGCATAAGCGACAGGGCAATACCCATCAGAAATGGATAAGATAAAAGCACCTAAAGAACTATTGCAAGCACAACGACTAGCCAATATTACTGATACGGCAGTGCGAGTACCTGTACTGGGTTTTAAAGTGGGCCTGGATTTTCTTATCGGTCTGATTCCCGGGATAGGTGATGCCATTATGGTGCTCGTCGCGCTGCGCATTGTGTATTTGGGCCGAAAAATTGGTGTACCCAAACACCTGCAGAAAGTCATGATCCGCAACTGCATTATCGACTTCGGTTTAGGCTTTATACCTATCATTGGCGATATTATCGATATTTTTTACAAGGCCAATCGCGTCAACGTAAAGCTTATGGAAACCTGGTGGCTGGAGCAAAATCAGGCCGATCTAAAAAAACACACGCAGGATAAACTGGAAAGCATTGATCTTTGATTGTTGTGAGCCACTTTTCTGACAGGCTTCAGTTTATATAAACGTGTTCCACTACCCCGAATTTTCAATTTATCTCCTAAATCAGATAATAGTTAAAGCACCGTATTTTTCGTCAAATTCACTAAGTTACTTTCAAGCTCGAAATCTATCTTATTGATTTTATTGAATTTTGTATTGGCACAGGCTGTGCAATTCGCTACTGCGATTACATACTAAAAACAAAATGAGATGGTACATGAAGAAACTACTTATTAATCAACATGGGCAATTACGAAATGGTTGGTGGATCTTAATCTTTGTCGCGCTTATCGCCCTGACTCGACCTTTGTATAGTCTCATTAGAGGCTCCCTTTTAGACTGGCAAGTCCAGGAGCTTTGGCTGGAACCACTCTCTCTGGTTTTGATTCTGTGTGTTACCTGGATTTGTTGTCGGCTCAGGCAACAACGATTGGCGGATGCCGGATGGCACCTCGACCTGCGGGCATTTAAACTATTTCAAGCAGGATTGCTCTTTAGTGTAATTCAAATCGCCATTATCGTTGGAATTATATGGTTAGCTGGCGGAGTAAGCTTTGAGCTAAATAGCAACCGCAGCTTTGAACCACTCTTGTTGGGTTTCTACATATTTTTGTGTGCCGCCATCATGGAAGAACTGCTTTTCAGAGGATTTATTTTCCAGCGATTAATTGAGGGGGTAGGAGTTTGGCCGGCACAATTGGGTCTGGCATTGCTGTTTGCGATTGGTCACTGGAGCAATCCAGATATGGAAGGCGCTACTTTGATATGGGCATCTTTGGATATTGGTCTGGGAGCAATCTTGTGGGGACTGGCCTTTATCCGTACCGGCAGTCTGGCGTTGCCTATCGGTATGCACTTGGGTTGGAATTGGGCACAAGGCAATATATTTGGTTTCGCTGTCAGTGGCCATGAACATCAAGGCTGGTTACAACCCATTTTGCAGGATAGTCCGGCATGGCTTACAGGCAGCACATTCGGACCTGAAGCCAGCGTAGTGGCGGTTATCGTAGATCTTGCGGCCATCATAGTGTTGTGGCGCTGGAAAGGGTTTAAAGATAATGCAGTGGTAGCGAAGCCCGCTATTGCCTGATTGTGCAGACAGCAGCGCAGCCGTTGATACGGCTGCCCTCAACACGCTTTAAGATTTAAATGATGCTTTCCCAAACCATCTTGGGACTTCCCGTGCATAGTCCTGATATCGTTGACCAAAGCGACGTGTTAAAAACTGCTCTTCTAACTTCACTTGATTTAATACTGCGGTATAGCCAATAACCAGGCACATCGCAGTAAAACCACTAGGCAACGTCAGAAAGAATCCCAATTGTGTCACCAAAACACCGATAAACATCGGGTTACGGGAAACGTGATAAATTCCCGTTTGCTTAATTTCAGTTGGTCCCTCCGGGTTGATACCGGATGTCCAGGCTTCACCTAACGAAAAATGCCCAGCTACGGTAAGGGAAAAACCAGCCATCATCAGCGCCATACCGGTATAAACCACAGCCGGTTGCATCAACATGTCATATATAAACAAATATTGATCCACCGGGTTGTAAGGAATACGAATGACACATACCAGCCATATCAGTACACGAAAAAACCGAAAGGCTACATGACCATACCAATGTTGCGTCCCAACTTGCCCCAAGAACTGACGAGAGTTGGCCCCCGCCTTCAGTCTGAAGGTGTAAAAAACAGCGACAAAACTAAAAAAGACAGCCAGAAACCAAGCGGCAATTTCAACGAAACCCAATGATTAACTCCAGAGCAAAGTAGCGATGGCAATAAACAAGATTACCGCATAGAGCAAATATTTGGAATTCTTGCTCCGAAAGACATTACCTTGACTCATTTCAAGTCTCCTCTTCCAAACGGACATAGTTCCTTACAGAGCAAATCATTTTCAGGACTTTTGCAGGCAATACTTTTGCAGGCAATAAAAAACCCGGCTTGTACCGGGTTTTGATTTATGACTGTTGTGGAGACACCCCTGACAATAAGGTGGCCTAAGAGTCCAGCTTACGGGCGTTGGTGCTTTCAAATATTTTGTCTGCGCTGGCCGCCACAAAACCTTGATATAAATCACCATCAGGTAAAGGGTAGCGCTGAGCGAATTCATAAAAACAGCTCGGAATAACACGCTCGATGTCGCTGAATTTCACTTTCGCTTTGTCCGCCATAGTGGCAGATTGCGCCAGGAATACCTCTTTGCCACCTTTAATTTCGCCACCTGATTTATTTAGCTCGAAACCGGCTTCTTTCAATGTTTCATTGATTGATGTCAATTGATTAAGCTTGTCCAGATGATTGGAGCTTACTGTAAAGTGATTGGCCCGGAAGCCCCAGGCGGCCATCCAAGCGGCATATTCTGACTCTTCCAGTAATTCATCATAATCTTCACTGCTGACATTCCAATGTACACCGGAATAAACGAAGTCATCAGCCGCAACTGCGGCATCATCTATTTGTGCCACCATGGCTTGCACGGTTTTTTGCAAACTTTCTGAAAACTCTTCCACTAACAACTCACTGATAAACACCTTTGGACGGTTATTTTCAGGATGTTCAAAGTGCTTGGCACGCAATTTCTTTTGCTCGAAATTGTACTGACCTTTTTCTTCATAACCCAACTGAATAAAGTGGCGGGCTATTTTTTCCAGGTTCACTTTTTCCAGATTAAAGGTACGCAAAGCGATATGATCATTCACGATGTCGCCATGCATACCCAATAAATCATGTATTTTATGGGCAGAAGGGGTGATATCAATGTAATCCTGCCAAAGGTTGGCAAACAAAGTATCAAGTTTATTTTGCATATCTATACTACTTCCAAACTACTCAGTGTGGTGCCCAGTGATTAATAATACAGATGCTGTTGCAACAGGGGTTTTCAGGCAAAATACCGAAAAAAACACCGCCAGGAAAAGCCACCTGGCATGTCTGTTTTGCACTTATCTGGTTTGTTCTGGCGCACCAATATTAACGTGACGGCCCAACGCTGTGCGTTGGACCAAACTGCTTATTGGCTGATCTTACTTAAGATTTTTAGAATTTGAGACCTAGTCTTCTAGAATTTCAGACCCGGACTCAGGGTGCCTGGCAACGTCACTTTTTCAAGCTCCACAGAGGCCACAGGATAGGCACAATAATCAGCAGCGTAATAGGCACTGGCACGATGGTTACCACTTTCACCTATTCCGCCAAACGGCGCAGCACTGCTGGCACCCGTGATAGGTCGGTTCCAGTTAACAATGCCAGCACGAATATTGGCAAAGAAATGCTGATAGTCGGCTTCACTATCGGATAGCAATCCAGCCGACAAACCAAAACTGGTATTGTTAGCTTGGGCAATCGCGGCATCAAAATCATCGTAACGAATGACTTTAAGTAACGGCCCAAAATGTTCTTCATCTGGCATTTGCTCGATAATTTCTGTGACATCAATGATACCCGGCGATACAAATCCCGTGGCTTCATCCAGATGCTCCAGTGGTAATAAGGATGTTGCCCCCATTTCCAACAATTGCGCCTGGGCCTTGACCATCAGGCTAGCGGCATTTGATGACACCATCGCGCCCATAAAGGGTTGCTCTTCAGCGTCATAATGACCAACTTTTATCTCTTTGGTGACCTGCAACAGACGCTCAAGCAACTTATCACCCTGCTCGCCTTTTGCCACGAACAGTTTCCTGGCGCAGGTACATCTTTGGCCGCTGGTAACAAAGGCAGACTGCACAATGTCATGCACAGCTGCATCAATATCGCTGACGTCCTTCACGATAAGAGGGTTGTTGCCGCCCATTTCCAACGCCAGGATTTTTCCTGGGTGACCGGCGAATTGCTCATGCAACATTTTACCTGTGCGGGAACTGCCGGTGAAAAAGAGGCCATCAATACCTGGGTGGCTGGCAAGTGCTTTACCCGTCTCAACATGCCCTTGGACTAGATTCACGACACCATCAGGTAAACCTGCTTGCTGCCATAATTTGACCGTTTCTTCAGCCACTTTTGGGGTCAAATCGCTTGGCTTAAAGATGACCGTATTGCCAGCCAACAATGCCGGCACAATATGGCCATTTGGCAAGTGTCCTGGGAAGTTATAGGGTCCAAATACTGCAACCACACCATGGGGTTTGTGACGAATAAAGGCTTTACCAACTGGCATCGCATTTTCTACTGTACCAGTACGTTCATTGTAAGCTCGGATAGAAATATCGACCTTACCAATCATGGCGCCCACTTCAGTCGCGGTTTCCCATTCTGGTTTGCCAGTCTCCATCGCGATAACTTTGGCCAGATGGGCTTTATTTTCTGCCAATAATTCAGAAAAACGCTTGGCAATCGCGACCCGCTCTTCAAATGAAGTAAACTGCCAGGTTGCATAGGCCGTTCTGGCGGCTTTTACTGCCGCATCCACCTGGGCTTCAGAGGCAGAGACACCTGACCAGATTTCCTTATTTTTAGCAGGATCAACCGAGTTGATCGCATGACCTTCGCCCGGCAACCATTGCCCAGCGATAAAATGAATTGCTTGAGACATTGTTAATCTCCTAAATGAATCGGGGCAAATCTCACCAAATCCCCAGCCTGCACTTGCAATGCATCGGCTGCAGCCTGGGTCATTTGCACCTGTTCTTGCTGCTCATCAACACTCAGTTTTGCCATCACACCGCGAAATCCTTTAACGCGGGTGTTGATAACAAAATGGTCTTCTTTTTGACCTTGAAGGGCATCATTAATGACCACGGGCATCTTTCGGGATGCCTGAGCAGTACGAATGTAATTTATATTGGCTTCAATCGTAGGGCCAGCATCAAAAATATCGACGTAGCCAGAAATATTAAATCCTTCAGACATCAATAAACGCAACGCCGGCTTAGTTTTTTCGTGTACTTTGCCAATAACTTCCTGCGCTTCTTTGCTCAACAAATTGACGTAAATAGGATATTTAGGCATTAATTCAGCTATAAATACCTTTTGCCCTATTCCACTCAAATAGTCTGCTGTCGGAAAATCCATGGAAAAGAAGTGCTCTTCTAACCATTGCCAGAAGGGAGAGTTGCCATTTTCATCGCTGACACCCCGCATCTCTGCAATGATGGTTTCAGAAAAACGTTGACGATGTTCTTCAATGAACAAAAAACGAAATTTCGATAAAAAACGACCGTTGGAGCCACCACGGGCAGCTTCCCGAAGGAATAGCGTGCAGATCTCAGTCGTTCCCGTGTAGTCATTACACAGAGTCAGAGTTTCAACTTCGTTATGTATATTTAACTCACGAGACGCATGCACGACTTTGCCATGATGATAGCAATAGAATGCATCATCCAGCCCAACCGCGGCTTCTATACCACTGGTACCCACAACCTCACGGCTATCGGTATCTTCCATGACGAACAGGTACGACTCCATACCCGGTTGTTCAGGGTTGGTTTCAAAAGATTCTAATGAGTTATTGATACGCTTTCGCAGAAGTTCCTCATTGACTGGCAATGAGGTAAAGCCAACACCTGACTCTACCGCGATATTGTGCAGCGCATCATAATCTCCCGCTTCAATAGGACGAATGACCATCATAATGCTATCTCCGGACTAGCCTTTGACAACTTGTGCCACTGCTTTTTCGAATCGTGCCAGACCTTCTTTAATGTCTTCATCGGGAATGATAAGCGACGGTGCAAAACGCACAACATTTGCGCCTGCCACCAGACACATCAACTTATTTTCAGCCGATGCCACCAGAAAATCACGGGCACGACCTTTATAATCGTCATTTAATGCGCAACCCAGGAGCATGCCTTTGCCACGAATTTCCGAGAACACATGGTATTTGTCATTAATAGCCTTTAAGCCTTCTCTGAACACCTGTTCTTTACGGAGCACGTCATCAAGCAATTTGCGGTCATTGACAATATCGATCACTTTTTCTGCTACCGCACACGCCAATGGGTTACCACCGTATGTACTGCCGTGTGTACCGGGCTTCAGGCTGGCTGCAATTTCAGTTGTAGTTAACATCGCACCCACTGGAAAACCGCCACCTAAGGCTTTGGCTGTGGTTAAAATATCTGGCACGACATTCAATCCCATATATGCGTACAACTCACCAGTACGACCAACACCAGCTTGAACTTCATCAAAGATCAAAAGAGCATTGTGTTGATTGCATAACTCGCGTACACCTTCAACAAACTCTTTGGTCGGGCTGATGATACCGCCCTCACCCTGGAGTGGTTCCATCATGACGGCACAGGTTTTATCGCTGATCACGGCTTTCAAGCTATCAAGGTTATTGTATTCGGCATGCACTACTGCACCTGGCTTAGGACCAAATCCATCGGAGTAAGCAGGCTGGCCACCAACAGTTACTGTGAAGAAAGTACGACCGTGGAAGCCTTGTTTGAAGGAGATGATTTGGTCTTTATCTTCGCCATGATGTTCAAGTGCCCAGCGGCGCGCCAATTTCAATGCGGCTTCATTCGCTTCTGCGCCTGAATTGGCAAAATAAACACGGTCGGCAAAGGTGGCATCAACCAGTTTCTTGGCCAGACGAATCGCTGGTTCGTTGGTAAAAACGTTACTCAAGTGCCAAAGCTTTTCGCCCTGCTCTTTTAAAACAGCCACCAGCTCTGGGTGACAATGCCCTAAACCGTTTACTGCAATCCCCCCAGCAAAATCGATGTACTCGTTGCCATCCTGGTCCCACACTTTGGAGCCTTCTCCACGTACAGGTATCATGGCCGCGGGATTATAGTTAGGTACCATAACCTCATTAAATAATTCACGAGTTACATTCATACAATGCCTCCATTAACATTAATCTAGTCGCTTCAGCGCCTGTATTCAGTCTGTCCGGATAGGACACAACGCCGAAAAAAGAAACCGCATTATTCCAGAATTAGACACCCTTGTCTTGTGATTTTCTCCGGGAAAACCCTTAATTTTAAAGGGCTGCATTAGAATTGCATAGAAACTGAATAAGTATTTACTGGGATGAATAAAATATTTGTCAGGGTTCCTGACAGAGGCGCTACTAGCTAGATGCAAGCCATCTGCCCGCAGATATCGTTCGTCGTTGGTGAATGAATATTTTTAGAACATTTTGTTATAAGAGAAAAAGTCACACATCGACGAGTGGTAATTTTTCCAGATCTTTGGTCTTTAGATTCGCTAATGAGCCTTTTGGCATACGGAAGGTTTTTAAATATTCCTTGGCGTCTTCCATATTGATAAGTTTGTAGTTCTTTAATACCCGATATTTGGCGTAACCGTCTCCTTGAAGTAAAACGCGCGCTAGCGGTGACAGATTTTGAAACTCCAATTTTGCGGCATATTCTGCCATCGGTTCTGCCACTTGCAGACGTTTAAAGTCCATATGCTCCAAAATACGACCGCTGAGGGGAATAGAATAACGCCACATAGCGGTAAACCAATAATCGGTACTGGCCTCTACTTTTAACAGCGCCATGTGCTCATCGCGCCGCATTTCTTCGTGGGCCGAAACCAGGGCATCCTGATGGGCTTCCTCAAAATGTCTGAAGTACATCTTGGCAATCGCCAGTTTACCCACTTCGTGCAACATACCAATGATATAAGCCTGATACTCATCAACATCAGAAAGTGCCGCAATCTCTTTACAGGATAAGGCCGACGCCATGGCATGTTCCCAAACCTTATTTTTGAAAAAAGGATAATTATCCATGTGTTTGGGCAGCATGTTTTTAAACAATATTGAAGGAACAACCAGCTTCAGATTTTCTATGCCTAAAAAGCTCAACGCCATTCGCACTGAGTCAACACGATTGACGCGGCCAAGACGATCTTTTTTTCGATGAGAAGAATTGTTGACTAAAGAGAGTATCTCACCTGCCAGCCAGTCAACCGAACCCACGATCGGTTCCAGGCGCATCATAGATACGGCGCGCAAAGACATCATATCCAGGATTTCAGTAATCTCAGGTGTCAATTGCAGCATTTTCAGATTGAGACGATCAATATCCTCTATCTCATCTTCGATGCGACGTAACACTTCTTCGTGTAATTTACGGCTGACTTCATTCAAATAGGATTGTTCAGTACGGACTTCGTCTTGTTTTTCTTTCTGAACTTTTTCTTCAATCTTTAGCAATTTGCGACGCGCATTGAACTGCTCAGACTGTTCAGCCTTTATTTTACCTTCAACTTCTACGCCGGCTGCTTCCTGGCCTTTATCCAATCGCATTATAAGATGATAAAAGCGGTAATCTATTTCTATGCGAATGTCCTGTTTTTCTTTCATCCTCAGCTACTCTGCTTATTCATCGTTGAATCAATGTGCGTTTTTTGGCGCTGTTCACCAAAAGCCAGTTCGATAATATTGTTTAACAACCTATGACCATATTCCGTTAAGTGAGACTCAGGATGAAACTGCACCCCCCAGATAGGCAGTTGCCTATGAGCAAAGGCCATTATCTCACTGAACCCTTCCGTATGTACTTGCGCAGTAACTTCTAAACAGTCTGGCAAAGTATTTTCTTGAACTATAAGAGAATGATAGCGGGTAACCTGAAAAGTTGCAGGTATTCCGGCAAACATTTTGTGGCCCGTGTGAGTCAGTTCTGAAACTTTGCCGTGCATGATGTGTTTTGCACGTCCAATTGTTGCCCCAAACACCTGTGCGATAGACTGATGACCTAGACAAACGCCTAACATCGGTATCTTCCCTTTGAAACGCTCTATCGCAGCAAGAGTGATCCCGGACTGATTCGGTGTGCAGGGACCCGGTGAGAAAACCAGTAAAGACGGCGCGAGCAGCTCAATCTGGGCAAGACTGATTTGATCGTTGCGCACCACTTCCACCTGACACTGCAACTCACGCAAATACCGCGCAAGGTTGTAAGTAAAAGAGTCATAATTGTCTATCAACAAAATCACGGTTCAGTCTGCAGGTCCAATTGAAAGTACATAATGCCCAAAAATGGGCGCATTACAGCTCCAGCGACCACGAAAATCAAGAAGTTTCTAATTCCGCCCCCAATAAGCACCATCGTGGGGTTCCAGGGATTTTCCCTCTAAAGTAACATAGAACGCTACAGGTCTTATATTATATGGTCTGTGGCGATGGGTTACCTTCAAATATTCTGCCGTCTTATATAAACACTATCAATAATATTGGCGCTGTCCATCATGGCCATTAGTAATGAACTCTCGATTCTGACTCAGGCAGAACAACGAGACTTGTATTCAGCAACTCAGTTCTCTATTGAGGAACAACGTTTGTATTTTTCTCTAAACGATGTAGAACAAGCAGAATGCCTTACTATAAGGCTTGCTAAACATCGTTGTTATTTCGTGGCGCTGCTGGGCTATTTTAAATCTAAGCCAGTAATCATTGCTCAGGGTTTCCATGACATTACTGTCGACATGCAGTTTATTGCCTCTCAAATTCAAAAAGGCAAAGGGATTAGGCCTTTCAGTGTCAGTAAAATGCAGCGTGCCTGAGTTGATTCATACCCTGCAAAAGGTCGCGAAGATGCAACCTGAATTTGTACTTACCGGCCACGATACAGTGGCTGACCTAAGTTCCGCCAACAGGGATATTCAGTTTTTGACGGAAGCATGGAAACTGGTCGGTGATGGGCATCAGTCAGGCAAAACAGAAGCACAGCTTCAGACACTCGCGTTAAACGCCCTTGAAACTGAATTTCGGCAACAGTATTCGGACTTTGATACCGGTCTTAGTTATCTAATCAGGATGATGTAGCAAAAACAACAATGAGATTAATGCAGTTGCATCATTGAGTCGTCTGCCACAGAAAAAAACAGGGCAAGCCATCAGGTTTGCCCTTTCCTATAATCTCTTTCAAAATAGTGTCGACCTGTGTTTAGGCGACACAAAGTCCGGAATCAGTGACTTAATAGATGATGCAGGGATTTCCGCATCGCCACGCTTTAAGGTAAACGTTCTGTACTTTAGTGTCTTTGTAGCCGTCATTGTCTGTGACCACCAGCTTAATTTCTACAGTGCGGCCGCGGGCAGTTGAGGTGTGCATGATGGATCCTGTCCCGGCAGGCCGACCATCGATAAACCATTCCTGTGATGTTACATTTCCGTCCCTGTCCGTTGAATTGCTGTACACAGTGACATTGTTACTTCCGGTTGGGTTGGTTGGATTCTGGTGTACATTAAATTTTGCATCCGGGGTGTAATCGCATACCGTTTTGTGAACTTCTTCGGTTTTCAGAAAAGGTACATTCGCGTTACAGCTCACATGATGCGACCCGCTATTGGTGAAGATGATTTCTGATAGCGTGACCATTGGAGACATGGTCGCATGAATATAGTCAGAGAGATATTCTGAGCTCTGGCCGTTGTTATACCTCGCAGTACAACTCGCCCAGCCTTCATAAATATTAACATACTCCACTTCGGTACGGCAGTTAACAGGATCATCGCCTGCGTATGACATTGCAGAAGATAATAAACAACATGCTGCAGCAGCTAACTTTAGATAACTTTTCATTTCACATCCTTATATTGGTTATTTAATTCAATGCCAGTTTCAATGTTTGTGGCATCTGGTTATTCTAAAATCGAAATATTTTTTCGTGATATTTCAATTAAGAATTGCTTAATACTGCGAAAATTCCGTATTGAAAAAATTGTAATCAGTTTGAGGGATACTCCTTTTTCTATGAGGAATTAAAAGTAGCAACGTTTCTCTTCTCAAACTCTTATGTCGTATGGGCTAACCGTGTGTATGATGCCCCAAACCAGTGCATAGTTTTTAACTTTCCCGTAATCCGGAATCACCTGCATCAGTAGTAGAACGCCGGGTCCGATTGTCGACTCTGAAAGAATTATTTTCATGGCTTTTTGTTAACAATGACGTTTGTACTTTAATATTCACCATTGGAAGCCAATGCTCAGTAAAAAAGGTCTTCATTTTTGTGCTTGCTATTGCCTCTGAGTGAGGATTGATATCAGCAGCATGTGGAACTGAAAAAGGGACGCGACAAATCCATCTGTCTTACCGTTCCCTGAATCCGTTTCCTTGTATGCTCGTTAAACTGACGCATTCCTGTCGTTTAAACATCCTTCCCTGTCATGCTCTCCCCACTATGAACTTCCTGTCAATGAATTACATTCCAACCCTGAATATATTTCTGTCCCTTTAACCGGTGAACTCCTTATCACATTGGGAAACGCTGCGTTCTGTTTTTATGAGCAGTTTCCTTAGCCTTTTTGGCTATTCGTCTTTGCCGGGTCGCCATGATACCTGTTCGGTTTCACTTCCTGCTAGTTCTCTGAACAGATGACTACATAATATACATCTGATTCCTTAACACAATAATAAAATATAAATATATTTAAATTAACGACGCCATATATGTCGTCATCAAGATTTAAGGAAAATAAGGTAATTTATAGTTTGATCGTTTAGCATGAATCGCTAATCTATCAGACCAAAAAACGGTTAAGGTCAGAAATGTCAGGCAACTTCCATATCAATCTTATTGCTAAAGTGCCCTTTGATGAGTGGTTGGCGCGTACATTGCCCAAAGTTGTGCAGCATGTTTATCTTTGTTTCTCAGGGGACGGTGAACTCATGGACCATATTCGGGCGCGTCATATTCATTTAGTCGGCTATACCGGAGAGAAGGAGAGGCTGGTTCGTTATACAGAGGAAAATGGGTTTGCTGAGCTGGTGCAGTATGACTGTGAGCCTGAGAGTTTCATCTGTTCCATAGCAACAGAATATGAGCGAAGTATTGTTATACTGGATTTACGCTATAAAACAGCGGCATCTATTGCCGACACCATCGCAGAACTTGGCCAGTGGCTGCAGGAAAAAAACTACAGGGTGTTGGTTGTTGCCAATGGCAAAGACTTAGCGACCCTCTCGGAACACATTTTTGATGTCCGGTACAACGTTTTTGTGACGGAAGATGGCCGGATCGTCAACGTTGCTGCAAACTATACTGAGGCCAAAAACCGATTGTCGCCCCCAGGCCGTGATCGCAGAGTGCGTGAAAAAAATAAAAAGAAAGCCAGACGTTGGGCAGACAGACTAAATACATTGCCGATGGAAGAGCAGGAATATATTCTTGCTCAACTTATTAACAGAGACAAATCTTCCACTGACTAACGAAAACTCTTACTCAGGAAAGCTTCAAAAGCACCAAACAGTTTGCGCCGTTCTTTTCTTTCCTCGGCACCGGTTGCGGTAATCGTCATAAAGCGCTCGAATTCGCTCATTGACATGACCGATTTAGCATTGCCATCTTTTTTGCGGGATTCCCAGTTCACCACAGTTCCTGCAGAGACATTCATCAGTTCGGCGATCTCTTCTCTGGTGTATCCTGATTTATCCCGGATCTCTTTAATCCGTTCAGGTGTTAAGTAATTCGAAAGCATTCAGATTCCTAGAATCACATAGAAATTCGTATGAGTACATTAGACATAAAATTTCTTATAAATATTTATAAAATAGTCTATCAGTAAAATTTACGAATGAAAATGCTCGAATAGCATATCCCTGCTTAATTTTAACGAATGGTAATCGCAGGACTTCGCTGCCTGTTAAAGGTGAGAAACCCGGAATATTGCTCTGAACTCAGCTTTGTCATTGTGTTAATCTGTCTGATGAAATGCCGCTCTGTCGAGCTACGGTCCTAAAAATATAGATAAGAATCACAATGAACAAGCAAATAATAAGCTGTTTTTCACTGGTTGTGCTTTTGCTGGCTATGAAAGCTGGAGTGTTTGGACATGACCAGCTGTCTAAAATCGTCAGCCTCATTTATATCGGTGCGCTTTATGCTCTGGTTAGAGATTTAAATGTCCGGGTTCTGATTGTCGCTTGTATACTTGCCCGGGGATTTGCTGAAGGCGTTAATTATCTGGCCTGGACGATAACTGTACCGACACTTGAACTGCACACAGTTGTGCACAGAGGCATTGCATTACTGACTATGTTGCTGTTTCCGGTATCACAGCTATATATCGCCCGGTATCGTATTGTGATTATGGAAAAGATATGTCAACCACTGGGTATCGGTGCCAAAGACTGGTTCCCCACCTATGCTGATAATATTTTTATTCGCTTTTTTAAGTTTGAAACATTCCTGGTTTGCAGTTTTATTTTTTACTATATTTATCTGGCGTTCTCCATTGGTTACAGTGATTACCCTAAGGCACATATATTGACACAACACCTGCTTGATGCCTTTAAGAGATATCATCAATATATTGGTATATGGGCGCTCATTGTTGAGCTTCTGTTTATTGCTGCGGTCTTTAACTTTATGAGTCGTCAGTATGAAAAAGAATTATCAATATAGAGGGTAGAGGCAAAATGATACTTTCCATCACCAGCCGTTACAGCAATTATACTTTACCTGTTAAGAGACTGTTCTGGGCCTGTTTGATAATTGCCGCAGTAGCGACATGGTTTGATTTTACTTACTTTTTTTATGAGCGCAGGTTGTTTGTTGCTGAAGGTATTGTTTTCCTAACCGCCAACCTGGCGCGCATTGTATCGTGTTTTTTCATCGCCGACCTTATCAGGGCCCACTGAACACATGAACGCCTGAGAGATTGCGGAAATGCATTGCTATGACGCAATACGATTATCTGGTTGACATGCAATGTTTATCTTCAGAACCGCCGATTACGCACTGAGGACGTTCACACAACAAAGAACAAAAAATAGACATGAAAAAGCCCTGAGACTGGAAACCACCCTGTGTCCCTGCCTTTTCACCTGCATTTGCCGCGCCGGAAAGTGCCAGCGATGCACCGAAAACTATTGCTGCTAATTTTTTCACTATGTAAGTCCTGTATTTTAATAAAGATAAGCCGATCAACTTGCAGGTTGCAAAGTCCATAGTGCAATGGTCTGATTTTCTACAACACTTGTCAATCATAAATTTATAATATTTTGTAGTTTGTTATTGAGGGGAGAAAGTTTTTCTGAAACGTTATGATGAAGTGATATTTAACTATGAATTAAATATCGAAAACCCGCTTCTACTCATATTTTTAAGGGCTTTCAGTGGTTTGAGTGTCACTCGGCGGAAATGAAAAGCATCTGAACCTGGCAAGTGGTGAAAGTTCTTTAGCTAAAATAAATTTGCAATATATTGCGATCTAATTTTGTTCGTTTCATCGCTAAAAATGAGCGGTTTCTGTTGAGTAAATGCAGTCACTGGTGTTTACTTCACAACCTGTCGGTCTAAAATTGGTAACTGATTTTTTACGACTATGCTCACCTCATCGGGTCATAATGAAACACACCACTATGGTTAATAATGACAGTCAGTTGATCTCATTGGCAGGTATCATGCAGGCCGCAGCACTGATCGATTTAGTAGCTTTTAACCATGCTTACCCGGAAGATTGCTTTGATGCCTGTCTGAGTTCGGTTCTGAACACTCATCCGGCACATACACTGGATACATTTGGTGGGCGGGAAAGTAACCTGCGACTGGGATACCGGACGCTGTTTACTCAATTTAGCAATGAAGTGAAGCTTAGAAACGTGAATGTGTCCCGATACCTGCAAAATTTTATTCAGGCAGAGAAAGCGCTCAGAAAGAAAGAAGCACAAAATGCGGAATTGAGTAAAGCGCTTGGACGTATAGCCAGTCAGCGCCAGTTTAGTGAAATTCAAAGTACACAACTGATTACCAATATGGCGACAGTGTACGACCTGCATATTACCCAGATTAAATCCCCTGTTATTGTTGATGGCCCTAAAGAGGTGCTCAAAAGGGATTATATCCGTAACAAAATCAAAGCGCTGAGTCTGGCCGGCTTGAGAGCTTGTGTACTGTGGCGACAGGTGGGCGGCAGACAGATACACTTTGTGACGGGCCGTCGGAAAATCGCTTTCATGGCCAAACAGCGTCTCGACTTGCTGGCCCTGAATAACGATGGGGAATAGCGGCTGTGACTGGCCTGATTTTGGTTTATCCCCGGTAAAGCTGCTCTGCCCTGTTAAACAATACCCATGACGTCAGTATGTACTTATTATCTGCTACCGGGACATTACCTATGTGGGTGTGGGAAAAGTACGCCGGGGCAATTACCATCGTGGATACCTACAGAATGAAGTACGTCAGTTAGGAGGATGCAGTTCAATGAGTCGGCTTACTGGTTAGTCTTGTCCATAAAACCAATGCAGCCGCGCCAATATACATGGTTAGCCCATAGACTCCTGCGGTTGTGGCGTATTCACTGTTATGCAAATAAGTCACCGCAATCAGAATGGCGAGAGACGCATTTTGAATGCCCACTTCAATGCCAAGGGTGGTTTGGTCACGGCGATCCAGCCCCGCTAATTTAGCGATCAACACACCCAAGGCAATACTGCCAAGATTGAGCAGCAGCGCTGCCAAAAAGACTTGTTGAAAATAGTCAACTAACGTAGCGCGCTCCTGAATCACGACGGCGATGATCATGGCTATCATAAATAGCAAAGAAAATCGACGAAAGTGCACTTCTTTACGCACGGCTGCCATTTCCCAACGAGAACGCACCCAAATACCCATCAATACTGGCACCAGAGTTATACACACAAGGCCCAAAGATGTGTCGGCCAGGGAAAATTGCACATGGGTTTCCTGACCAAACTGATTTATTGCGAATTCAATAAGCCAGGGGGTGCTGAACACACAGATCAGAGTCGCAAAGCCAGTTAGCGTTACTGAAAGTGCCAGATTTGCCCGGGTCAACTGACTTATTACGTTTGAGGTTGTGCCACCAGGGCAAGCCGCCAGAATCATTAAGCCTATAGCGAGTTCCGCAGACAACCCTAGAAACGAGGCAATTAAAAAGGCAATTAATGGCATCAATATTAATTGCCCAAATAACCCAATGATCACTGCCTTGGGTGCATATAACAACCGTGTAAAATCAGCCTTGATTAAACTCAGTCCCATTCCAAACATTATAAATGCCAGCGCCAGCGGCAATAAATACTGAGTGAAAATCGATGCCTGCACTTACAATCCTTGTAATGATAAAAACAGAGGTAACAACTAACGCAACATACTGCTAAGTGTGTCGATCACTTCTGCCCATTCGGCATCTTCTTCTATTTCGAATTGAATAAAGGCTTTCTGTGATTCATTCCAAAATGATGCGTCCTCAATATGCACCTCAGCAGGTAAAGGGCGGTGCTTACTGACGAAGGATTCAATGGCTGAATCGGAGTTTTCTAATCCTAGCTGTGCAAACAAATCGGTTAAGGTAGGATTGGTGTTAGTTAACATTGTGACCTCCATTAATTGTTGGGCAAATAACAACTGCCTTGCGTTGCTTACGCCCTACAAAGGATAGCTCAAGGCGAACAAGATAAAAATGTTATGCATGCCAGTTTACCCAAGAATTAATGAAGAACTGTCGCCTTGGCGACAGTTATGTCGGTTTAGGAATAAAACCTAACGCTTCATAAACCTTCGCCAGGGTCTTCGCGGCTCGCTCACTGGCCTGTTCAGCCCCTTTCGCCATAATAGCGTCCAAAGCGGCTCGGTCTTCGCGCAACGCATGATAGCGAGCCTGAATGGGTTCTATCAGAGCAACAACTGCGTCGGCCACGTCACCTTTTAAATGTCCATACATTTTATCTTCGTATTCCGGAACTAACGATGCCACCGTTTTACCGGTCGCCAGAGACAATAACGTCAACAAATTTGAAACCCCGGGTTTCTCTGTCTGGTCGAAATAAATACGCGCTTGTTCGTCAGAATCAGTCACAGCGCGTTTAATCTTCTTAGCTATCTTCTTAGGCTCTTCTAACAACCCTATAAAGTTGTTGGGATTATCGTCCGATTTAGACATTTTCTTGTTTGGTTCCTGCAAACTCATGATGCGAGCACCAAACTCGGGAATATAGGGATCAGGTAAAGTGAAGACTTCTCCGTACAGGTTATTAATTCGAGTAGCGATATCGCGGGTCAATTCCAGATGCTGTTTTTGGTCCTCTCCGACTGGTACTTTATCCGCCTGATACAATAATATATCCGCAGCCTGCAGTGCCGGATAACTATATAAGCCAACATTAATGTTATTCACATTCCTGGCTGACTTGTCCTTAAATTGCGTCATACGATTCAATTCACCCATCTGGGTATAGCAGTTCATTATCCAAGCAAGCTGCGCATGCTCTGGTACTTGAGACTGCAAAAATAATGTACTTTTGTCTGGATCAATGCCACAAGCAACGTACAACGCGAGCCCATCAAGGCAGGCATCGTATAAATTTTTAGGCTCTTGTCTGACGGTAATCGCGTGCAAATCGACCAACATATATAAGCAGTCATGATCGTCCTGCATCTCAACCCATTGTTTAAGTGCGCCCATGTAGTTGCCGATAGTAAGTTGCCCGGAAGGTTGGCAGCCGCTTAAAACAATGGGTTTACTGTGATTTTTCATAATAACTTCTTTTTACTGTTTCTGTTCTTGTGGTTTTACCAGAGCTAGTTGCGCTCTCATGTTGGCGATCACCTGACGATAATCATCCTGATTAAAAATGGCGGAGCCTGCAACAAACATGTCGGCTCCAGCATCAGCAATTTCACGGATATTATCCACTTTGACACCGCCGTCAATCTCAATTCGAGTTTTTAGCCCCTGCGCCGCAATCTTCGCTTTTAAGTCTCTTACTTTTTGCAGTACCACAGGTATAAAGGACTGTCCGCCAAACCCTGGATTGACTGACATCAGCAATACAAAATCCAGCTTATGTAAAACATAATCCAAAACGCTCAATGGCGTTGCTGGGTTCAATACCAGACCTGCTTTGCAGCCATTGTCGAGAATAAGCTGGATGCTACGGTCAACATGTTCACTGGCTTCGGGGTGAAAACTGATAAATGATGCGCCCGCATCAGCAAACTGCTGAATCAATTCATCTACTGGTTTTACCATTAAGTGAACATCGATAGGGGCCTCCACACCATAATCCCTCAGTGCACGACAGATTGCCGGACCAAACGTCAGGTTTGGCACATAGTGATTGTCCATAACGTCAAAGTGCACAATATCTGCACCGGCTGAGATCACGTTGGTCACTTCTTCACCCAATCTGGCCAGATCGGCAGATAAAATAGAAGGCGCAATTAAGTAGTCGTGCATAATAAATCCTCGAAATTTCGCAGGGCGCTAAAAATACCAGTTTCTGTTGCACTTGCCCATGCGTTATTTTGGGGCATTCGCGCTCATTTAGTGCATTATCTACGCAAATTTGTATTTTTTCAGCTCACAATAACCCCAGAAGAAGTATTAATTCTTTCCATTTTTATCAATATAAATCAGATAGTTAATAGACCTCTAAGAATATTATAACGAGTTCCACCATAAGTGGGCACCGGATTTGCTCTGTTTTGTACTGCACACAATAAATTACGGAGAAAACACATGAAACTCACTAAAACACACTTGTTGGCAGCTGCTTTTGCAACATTAGGTTATTCACAAATTGCTTCTGCAGAATTAAGTGCCAACATTGGATTAGTGTCTGAATATCACTTCCGCGGTATTGCCCAAACCACAGACGCGTCGGCAAGCGCCGGAATCGACTATGAAAATGGTGGTTTTTATGTTGGTACCTGGGCGGCCGATGTTAGCGATGGTTTAGAAATTGACGTCTACGCTGGGTATGGTTTTGATCTAGGTGAAAATGTCGGTGCCAGTATCGGGTTCACCACCTACCAATACACCGGCGACTTTGATACCGCCTACAACGAAGTCAACCTGGGTTTGGCCTGGGGAGCGGTTTCGTTTGAATACTCCATTGGTACCCGTGATGATGATGTCGATCTGGGTGTTCTGGATGAAGAGGATTACACATTCTTTGCCGTCACTATCGAAAATAACGGCTTTTACGGCACCTTTGGTTCATTTGGTGATGATTATGATGGCGAATACTTTGAAGCTGGTTGGGGTACAGAAGTCGGCGGATTCGATGTTGGTGTTTCAGCCGTGTTCAGTGACAGTGATCTGGATGATGATGAAACCATTTTATTCAGTGTCAGCAAAAGTTTCGACCTCTAATCTGTATTCAGTATGATTATACAAGCGGTGCACAGAGGCACCGCTTTTTTCTGTTCAGCGACAATTCAACTATCATTTGCCACGATATATGCACCCACTCGTTAAAGAATTGAACTTTTCTGAGGCGAATTGCTCAATATAAGCGACCAAACTCTTTGTCGAAACTTTATACAACTCTATAATAATGAGTAATAAATTCTTACAGGTTGTTACTATTATGGCAAAACGTAACCCAAAACTGATCGCTATCAGTGTTGCTGTGGTGGCGTGTTTGTCGTTTGCTGGCTTCAGTGCTGAGACCAGTACAGCCTGTACTTGTTCCTCAACACTAGATAAGACACTGCCTGTAAGCCACCCTGCAAATCGTTGTGCAGTTGAACCGGTATCTCACGTAAGCTGGTTTTCATGGATAACAGGTAGTCACAGTTCTAAACAATTTCATTATTTAGACCTGCTTGAGCTACTCACGCGCAGTGACGATGACAATTCCACTCGACATACCACAGGCTAAGCGTTTACCTTATCGGTTATATTAATTATTGAGCTTGCAGGTATGAGCAAACCTTCATTATGGCAGGTTATTAAAAGTGTCGCTGCCAGCGCTTTCGGTGTGCAGAGCGAAGCCAACCGACAGAAAGATTTCGAACAAAGTTCGATCTTACCTTATGTGCTGGTAGGGGTTGTTTTTGTATTGGGTTTTATCGCACTTTTGATGCTGATTGTGCACATCGCAATTGGGTAATCTGTTTGACTCCTGGTGGGAGTAAAAGCATTCATTTGAAAATTTAATATAAAGCCAGGAGTTCTGAAACTTTGGCGCGAGTGTGACCTTTGCGGGAAATAAACCGTGCCACCTGCAACTCCTGAATTTCAGCCCCCTGATAAATTTCCCGGGTAAATGGTGTGTCGTGATTACTGATCAGCACTCTGTTGCCTTTTTCTGATTTCAATGTTTGCGCCGCAATCGCCAGTCGGGTTTGATACTCAAGGTTAAAACCATTTTTAGCGTAGCTGGTAAAGTAAGCGGTAGCGCTAATCGGAGCATAAGGCGGATCGCAGTACACTGTCGCATCTTGAGGTGCGGAGTTCATACATTCTTCAAACGAAACGCAGGTAAACTCAGCCTTTTGTGCCTTTTCTGCAAAATAGCGAATTTCTTTCTCAGGAAAATAGGGTTTCTTATAGCGCCCGAACGGTACATTAAAAATTCCAGACTTGTTGTAGCGACACAAGCCGTTATAGCCGAAACGATTCAGATACAGAAATAATACCGCTCGTTCAAACTTGTCCTGACTTTGGTTAAACTGCTCTCTGATTTCATAGTACTTATCAGACTGATTAAACTCTGCCGTAAAAAACGGACTGGCTTCAGTAATATACTGCTCAAAGTCCGACTGCAGTATTTGATACAGGTTGATCAGATCGGCGTTAATATCATTGAGAACATAGTGCTTATAGTCGGTATTGAGAAACACCGAACCCGCCCCGACAAAAGGCTCTATCAATGTTTTGGCTTTTGGCAGTTTTGTAGCAATGTGCTCAACAATGCCAAACTTACCCCCTGCCCATTTGAGAAATGCGCGATGCTTAATCTTATTCATTATTATTTGTGGCGCACATTGCAGCCAGACAGATATTCCCTGAAGATCGATAGTCTACTGGAAGCTGCAGACTATTGAGACAGCACCTCGATTTCCTGCTGCACTTGCGCCATTGATTTCACAAAGGGCTGTGCATTCGGCAACAGACTGGTGACTTGTGCTACTGACCTGCGAGCTTCATCCAGCGTAGCATAACTTTGATTGTACAAGACTACAAACCAATCTCCACCATATCGTTGGGTATGATAAACCCAAACCCTTTGTGCAAGATTATTATCGGTCAGATAATCGATTAATAGATCAGCACTGCTTAGTCCGGAAATTTGTAGTACATAATTGTCTGACGATTGATCTAGCAGAATGTCTTCGTTGTAGGCAAAACTATTGGCCGCATTCGTCACTTCTGGTGCTGCAGCTGTCGATGCTTCCGCTTGAGTAACTATTGGAATATCCGTTGTTGGCAATGATGCTGCATCTGTTTCAGGTGTGGAGAGTCCTGTTGAGGTCACTTCCGGTGCAGTTACTGCGAGGCTATTTACACTTTCACTGAGATCCTCCACCTCAGACACCGGAGTTACATAAGTACTATCCCCAGATGCCGGTTGAGTACTGTTATTCTGGGCTAACACTTGAGCTTCGCTGACAATGTCTTCAACCGGATAGTCCTCTACTTCGCCACCATTAATTATGGCTTCTTCACTTAATCCACCTGTTTCGTTTTGCGACTGAGCCTGGGATAGCTCTACAGGAGCGCTATCTGGCGCTAAAGCATCAACCAGAACATCTGCAATTGCTTGATTGTCATTGTCTGGTAGCGATTGCTGTCCTGAATCAAGCACTTCATTATTTTGAAACTGAGACATCACTTTTAATGCCGCATTGATAGCTGCATCTAAGGCTGGATCGGTACTGCTGGTATCTTGCCTGCCAACACTATTTGCTGCGGTAGATGATAATTGCTGTTGTTCTCCCTGCATCGCACTCGCTTCTTGGAGCAACGATTGAGATAATTCCTGAAAGCTTTCCTGTGGGGTCGCCAGTGTCAGGTCATCTTCCGATTGCGGCACCTGCTGTTCTGTGCGTGCACGCAATGCCTTAAGTTGTTCGGTACTGATATCCGCGACAAACTCCTGCTTCGCCTGATCTGGACTGGGTCTGGAGCGGGTTACGATATCGTTTTGCTGCGCCTGTTGCTCAGAGACTGGTGGTCTGGGACCATCTAATGAGCTTAGCGCTGCCGCGAAACTGTCACTCGCCCGAGCATTGTCGTTTGCGAGATTTTGCGAAGTTGGCATTTCTGTCTTGATAGCGGCCGAAATTCGAGGGCGATTATTCTTTGCAGAATGTTGCTCGACAGGAATACGCTCGTTAGCGTTCGATGATTGACTTTCTTCGGTAAACTCGACCTGATTAGCAGACGTTGCTTCGCTACCTTCTTGATTCACAGTTTCGGTTATTTCTGACTGAAACAGAAAATTGGCAAATTCTCTGGCCGCAGTAGATGTCACATCAAAATATTGCCAGATGAGAATGGCACTGAAGCTAACCACAAAAAAACAGGCAGTGACCAGTCTGAACCACCAGGCTTTCAACACGGGTGTGTGCCCCTCAAACGTCAACGAGCGGGCTTTCATTCGCTCTTGGAAGAGCTTGCGGCGATTGTTGATCATTTCATCCAGATCGCCTTCTATTTCGTGTTCTTCTTCATATTCCAGCGTTTGCGTTGTCAGCAGAACTGGTTTGTCATTGTTGTTGGTGGGTAACCAGGCTTTCACTTCTTCGGCCCATTTTTGCTCGCCAAACACCAGAATGTTGACTTGCTCATCGGTGCGGGCAAACCGGTTTTGCAATACTAAGTCCCACAACTCCCGCAACATATCTTTTGCCATATATTCAGCGTTGGTGACCGCAATCAGTACTGGGGTGTCTTTGTCATTTCTTGAAGCGAAAGACTGCACCAGTGTTTGACGTTGATTAAATGACTCTAAATACAACTGCTCGGCTAATTGCTGACGATAGTAATCTTTCTTCTTGCCTTTTTTAGCCGCCAGAAACGCGACATTGGCATGCTGGCTTTGTTGCCCGAGAAACGCCTCAACAAAGCCTTTCTGTATCGCCATATCCTCGCCCGTGACAAACACCATTTGTGACGAATGTGCCACCAGATACTCCAATCGTTGGGAGATATCCTGATATTCTGTCATTAACGTGGAACGGTTCATTTCAGTTTAGCCTGCAATTACCTGTCTAAGTTCAGTTTCACTCACTTCTGAAGTGACGGTTGCTTGACCAATGGACTGCGGAATAACAAAGCGAATTGCACCCTGTGCCACTTTTTTGTCGTGAATCATGTGCTGCATGTAAGTCTCATATCCCATATCTTTCGGTCCATTCACTGGCAAATCAAATGCTTCAATCAAGGCAATAACGCGACTGACTTCTGACGCTGTCAACCATTGTTTCAGCTCTGCAACCATACAAGCAAGCACCATGCCAGCCGCAACAGCTTCACCATGCAGCCAGTTCCCATAGCCTTGTTCTGCCTCGATGGCATGCCCAAAGGTATGCCCCAGATTTAGCCAGGCACGGATCCCCGCCTCGCGCTCATCTTTAGCCACGATTTCCGCTTTAATAGCGCAACACCGATGCACTATATATTGCAGGGCTGTCTGATCATGAGACTTAATTGCTGCAATATTGGATTCGAGCCAGGTGAAAAATGACGCATCATAAATAATGCCGTATTTAATGACCTCAGCCATGCCTGCTGCAAATTCTCTTTCGGGCAAGCTCTTGAGGGTATCGGTATCAATGATAACAGCGGCAGGCTGGTAAAACGCACCAATCATATTTTTACCCAGTGGATGGTTTACGGCCGTTTTACCACCCACCGAAGAGTCAACCTGTGCCAACAACGTCGTCGGTATTTGAATAAAAGGAATTCCACGTTGATACGTTGCAGCCACAAACCCCGTAATATCACCGACCACACCGCCACCGAGTGCTAGCAACGTCGTATCTCTGGCTGCAGCCATCGCCAGCAGCTTGCTCATGATAAATTCGTAAGTTTCAAGTGTTTTGTATTGCTCACCATCAGGAATAATAATGGATTCAACGGTGAATTCACTGAGGGCTGAGAGGATTTTCTTCAGGTACAGGGGCGCTACCGTTTCGTTGCTAACCACAACAACACGTTTGCTTTTTATGTGAGATGAAAAATACTCCGCTTGCTCAATAATAGCGGCGTCAACATAGATGGGGTAACTGCGCGCCCCCAACTGTACGGTTAAGGTCGTCATGCAATCCCCCCAAATGATATTGCGTATGTTGTAGGTGTTATAAACCTATTTTATTGATAATTGCATTAGCAACTGCCCTGGCGCTCTGATCATCAGTCGAAACCGTATAATCGGCAATTTCCTCATACAAAGGATTGCGCTCAGAAGCCAGATTGACCAGCACTTTTTCTGGATTGTCGTTCTGCAATAGCGGGCGACGTTTGTCTCGTTGAGTCCGGGCTACCTGTTTGTCGATAGTAGTTTCCAGATAAACAACAATGCCACGCGCAGACAATCTGTTACGCACAGAACTGCGCACGATTGAACCACCACCAGTTGCTAGTACGATCCCTTGTTTCTCTGTCAGATCGGTAATTACATCTTCTTCACGGTCTCGGAAACCTTCTTCTCCTTCAAGATCGAAAACCCAGGAGATATCCGCTCCTGTGCGTTTTTCAATTTCCTGGTCAGAGTCATAAAAATCTAGATGTAACTCGTCTGCTAGATGTCGACCAATAGTGCTTTTTCCAGCACCCATTGGCCCGATTAAAAAAATGTTTCTTTTTTCAGCCATTTTCTATCTACGTCAAACAACTTGGTTTATAGTAAGGAAATCACCCACCCTGCTCGAATTCGAGAGCGGGATTATCTCAGCTATGTCCCGTTTTTGGCAAGCTATAGTTCGCCGAATATTGATTATTTTGGGCGCAAGGGTCAGTAAATAGGGACTAAATCATTAAATTACAAGGCTTCAGTTAGAATTTTCGGTGTGACAAAGATTAAAAGCTCTCTTTTATCGTTCACTTTCTGGGTATTTTTAAACAAATGCCCTAAAATCGGTAAATCACCTAATAAGGGAACCTGGTTGTTGGCATCCGTGATGGTTTGTTGAAATATACCACCTAAAACAATGGTTTCACCATTTTCCACCAGCACTTGAGTACTGATTTCCTGAGTATCGATGGCCACAGCCGGCCCGGTGGACGTTGACACAGTATCGCCACGCGTATCCTGAGTCACCACTAAATCAAGAATGATACGACTATCGGGTGTAATGTGTGGAGTGACTTTCATACTTAATACCGCTTTTTTAAATTCGACTGATGTCGCACCACTGGAGGTCGCCTGGACATAAGGAATTTCAGTTCCCTGCTCAATATAGGCTTCGTGTTGGTTAGCCACCGTGATTCGGGGACTGGCGATAATCTCACCTTTATTTTCCTGCTCCAATGCTGACAGCTCCAAATCCAGTATGGTCCCGTCAATCAGTCGAGCGACTGTGACACCGATGCGTCCAGCGGGGTTAGATACGGGTAAATTCACATTCAACCGATCGGAAATTTCTGGAATAGTGCCGCCAGCAATCGTTTCTGCACCGGCTAATGACCCGGAAATTCCGTCACTGTCTTGTTGGTCACTGTAGCCCCAGCGAATGCCTATTTGCTCGTCAACGCCATCACGCACAGTCACCATACGTGATTCGATCAAAACTTGCTTTACCGGAATATCCAAAATGCGGATCATATCTGAGGCGTTTTGAATTGACTCATCTGTGTCCCTTATTATTAAGGTATTGGTGCGTTCATCCACGGTTGTGGTACCCCGATCAGATAAAATACTGGCATCGCCGGATTTTAAAATTGTGGCTAAATCGACCGCCTTGGCATAATTAATCTGAATATGACGACTGCTGAGTGGCGCTAAGTCCGCTACCTGTTTCTTGGATTGCAGCACTTGTTGCTCGCGACTGGCTAACTCTTCGCTCGGTGCGATAAGGAGAATATTGCCTTCCAGACGTTTATCTAGTCCTTTGATTTTCAGGATCATACTAAGCGCCTGATCCCAGGGGACGTTATTGAGGTTGATGGTGACGTTGCCTGTTACGGTATCGGTTGTCACCAGATTAAAACCATTAACCTTAGCAATGATCTGTAGTACCTGTCTGACTGGCACATCCTGAAAGTCTAAAGATATTGGGTCTCCACTGAACTGCTGTGAAAATCGGCTTTCACCTGGTTCTTGTGATAAACCTACCGTAATGACCAGTTCTACGCCCTGCTTTTGGAAGTCATACTGATAGTCACCGCTTATCATGATCTCCAATAAAGCAGCGGTGCTTTCTTGAAACGACTCCACTGTACTAATGGCAGTCGAAAAATCACTGACGTCCAATCGAACCAGCTGATCTTCAGCCAATGCGACTTGTGGCAAAGTCACCAGCAGTTTGCCTGCTTCACGAGACATCACCATCTGATACTTGTCGGTATCAAAGGTCACAATCAGTCGAGCCGTACCCTCTACTGTGCGCTGAAAATCAATATCCGTCAGCGTGGCACTGGTCGACGCAACTGTGATTGCGTCCGGGTTAACTAAAGGTGGTTCATTCATCACCTGCGCATAACTCGAAAATGCGGTTGTACAGGCAAGCAATACCGCAATCACCTTGGATATCCAGAGTATTCGTTTAAACATTGGAATCAGTTCCCGTTGTATCTGCCATTGTCAGGGTTGCTTGTTTTTCCTGCCAACACCCCGTGCCGTCCGGTAGCTGCTCAACAAAATGAACCGTACCGCCTTCAATTTCTTTTATTTCGCCAAAAAACAGTCCCAGTCTGTCACCAACTGTCGCCTGATGCACGCTATTGTCATTGGCAACAATCAAAGCGTAAGTTTTTCCTAAACTGGTAAAAAAACCCCGTAACCGGAGGGCATCGATACCATAACGCTCTAAAGGCATTTTCTCGCGTTTTAAATCAGGTTGGTTGCACTGCGCTTCTGGCACATCCGCCACTTCGTATTCCTCACCTTGCAGGCGTTGAAACGGATCTCTAACCTCACTTGCTGAATATTTAAAAATAGGCGCTTTTTTAAATTCTGGATACGGCTCAATAGGAAAATTTGTGGTTTGCTGCACTGATAGCATGTAGGCCTGCAGATCGCTGGTATCTGAGCTGCAGGCACTCAATGCCAATATCATCAGTGCACCTAACCACGTTCTCATTGCAGCTCCTCCTGCAGCGAGGTTCGATATGTTTTGGCTTGCATTTTGAACTGCAGGTCCTGACCTTCGCCATAAAGCTCGAAGTCATGCACCGTCACTATTCGGGGCAAAGATGCTATCTTCGCCAAAAACTCACCGAAATCATGGTAACGCCCTTCAACTTCAATTCTGATAGGAAGCTCTGTATAGAATTCTTTTGGTATATCTTTTTGCCAGTCCAGCAATTTAAAGGTCAAACCGGAAGTGGTACCAACTAACGTGATGTCGTCCAACAAGCCCGGTGTTTCATTGCTGGTCGGTAAAGACTCTACCAATTTTGCAAAATCCAATTGCAGTTGTTCCAGTTGCTGTTGATAGGCCTCCAGATTACTGGCAAGGCCATACTTACTGCGATAGCTTTGTTTTAGCTCTTGCTCTCGATCCTGGGCCTTTTCCAATACCGGTAGTTTTTCATTGATCATTAGATAAAAAGTTAAAACACCGGAAATAATCGCCACCACCAGAGACACAACAACTTTAACTTCGAACGGCCAGATCGCAACCTGCTCAAAATCAAGGTCATTCATTTCCTTAAGTTTATTAAAATCAAACTTCATGGGGCAGTTCCTGGTGCTGCAACGGCAATAGGATTCGGAGATACCGCAGGGCTGATACGAAACTTAATCTTGAAATCGCTTACGGCATCCGTTGTCGTTGTATCCGCTTTGATAGAAGACAACTCCCCCTGAATGAAGGTGGATGAGTTTTCAATATTGCGCATGAAATTGGCTAAACGATTGTTTGACTCACTGACCCCAACAATTTCAATGATGTCGTCTTTTCGGTTAACTGTCTTAAACGCCACCCCTGGTGGCAGTAATTTGGCCAATTCATCCATCACTCGAGTGGCAACATTACGGCTCTCCTGCAACTGGCCAATCAGGACAATACGCTGTTCCAACTGCTCTTTGGCTTCTTTAATTTTCTTAATTTTTTCAATTTTTAAATCCAGCAGGGAGATTTGAGTTTCCATAAACTGATTGCGCTTTTGCTGACCATCGACCATCAGGTCGATAACATGTCCGATGCCCAACATCAGACCTGCAGATAATGCCGCACAGATACCCAGAATGACGACGTAATTCTTTTTATTACGTTCCCTTTGCTGTTCCCGCCAGGGCAGCAGGTTTATATGTGACATGGCTCAAAACTCCTGCTGGCTAGACCTGCGGCAATAGCAAATTGAGGTCCATGAAATGCACTCAAATCGACATTACTACCCGCCACCATACGAGTAAAGGGATCGAATAATTGCAATGTCATATTCATATCCATTGCTAAATCTTCCAACAACCCTTCGATACCCGTCGCACCACCACAAACATTTATTATGTTGGGCATATCACGATTGTATGTACTTACATACAACTGCAGAATTCGGTTAATCTGAGATTGCAGGTTGGACAAAAACTGTGGATAGATAAACTCTCGCCAATCCTCCGACAACGCCCCTTGTACCAATTTTTCGTTCAGGTCAGCCTTACTTTCGTTATATGTCATGGCCAATTCAGCTAATAACACGTCAGCACCAAAACCCAACTCTCTTGAGAGAATAATTTCATTGTTTTCCACCACGGCTAACTGCAATTGCGCGGCGCCAATGGACAAACAAAGTTGCGGCTCATTGCTTTGTGTCAGTTCTGCAAAATGCAAAAATGCGTTGCCTAAAGCATAACTCTCAATATCAAATATTTTCGCTTCAAAGCCACTTTCTTCTATCAGCAAGCTGCGGCTATCCACTGTCTTTTTGTGAGCAACACTGAGTAAAACATCGCTGCGATCAGTCATGGTGGTACTGGGTCCAAGCTCCTGAAAATCCAGATAGACCTCGTTTATAGGATAAGGAATCAAGCTATCTGCTTCGATCTCGATTTGAGATTCCAGCTCAAAATCCGATTGACCACTCCCCATTTGAATCACTTTTGTCAGTACGGTAGAGCCGGAAACCGCAAGTACCGCAGGTTTAATTTTGGTTTTGAGTCGACTGCTGACTTTTTTCAGCGCCTGACTGACCAATTCCAGTTCCTGGATATCGCGTTCCTGAAAGGCGTCACCGCGAATAGACTCGCAAGCCAGCGCATCAATAGAAACGCTGTTGCCCTTCTTGGTTAAAGCAATTGCTTTGATGTAACGAGAGCCAATATCAATCCCTATCATTTGCAATTGTTTTTTAGAAAACAAATTTTTCAATGCGCTTACCCGGAAACAAGTCTACATCGCTTATACTGACATTAGTTTGCGATATAGAGTTTTATCTTTTTGTACATGGGTATTGAAAATCATTTCTAATGATTGTTAAACCCTTTTATTTGTTAGTTTGTCGGCACGCATCTAAAAATCTATAAAATGAGCAACAATGCGGCACAACACCAGCGTCTGTTGTAGTGCAATATTCTTAAGCATAGAAGCCTCAAACCGTTCTTGCAAAATCAATAACACCTTGTTTTTAGGATTAAAAACACTAAATCTCTTGGGGAATGTCAAGATATTTCAAAGTTTATGAGAACTATTCATCAGCTTTTACAATATCGCCCCGCTCAGGTGTCGCTATCCGTGGCAATCTGCAATATCATATATACCTCAATTGTTGTTGCCGTAATTATGTTGTTTTTAGGAGAAGTTCACTGTCTATTTCGCCCAAAGTGCTCACAATGTTTCGATACCTGCTAACCGCCGGTATAATCGCGGGACTGCTGGGCATAGCCGCGATCGCTACTGTGTATTTCTACATACGACCAGAACTACCCAGTGTCGAAGTATTAAAAGACGTGAAACTTCAAACACCGATGAAGGTGTTTACCCGTGATGGCAAACTAATCTCACAGTTCGGTGTTAAACGTCGCATTCCACTGACACTCGATGAAGTTCCTCAACCATTAATTGATGCAGTTTTAGCCACCGAAGACAGTCGTTTCTATGAACATCCAGGAATTGACCCTATTGGTATTGTCAGGGCGGCATTGAACCTGCTGGTCACTGGAGAAAAAGGCCAGGGAGGAAGCACTCTGACCATGCAGTTGGCCCGTGGCTTTTTCTTAACCCGCGACAAGACCTACATCCGAAAGTTAAAAGAGATTTTTATCGCCTGGCATATTGAGAGGGTGTTGACCAAGGATGAAATTCTGCTGCTTTATCTGAACAAAATCGAACTGGGCCATCGCGCTTTTGGTTTTGGTGCCGCAGCACAGGTTTATTATGGTAAAGATATCAGTGAATTAACGTTGGCCCAGTTTGCTACGCTGGCTGGTTTACCCAAGGCGCCTTCGACGCTCAATCCTATCAGCCGCCCTGAACGTTCAGTAAACCGTCGTAAAATTGTCCTATCCCGGATGATGACCGAGGGCTATATCGATGTTGAACAATATCGCGAGGCGGCGAATGCACCCGTAACGGCGTCATTGCACGGGGCAGAGATCGAGCTTGATGCGCCGTATCTGGCGAATGTGATTTATAACGAAATGATCACCTTATATGGCAAGGAAGAAGCCGAAACCGGTGGATACCATGTTTATTCTACCGTTCCTTACGACTTGCAATTAGCGGCACAGAATGCACTAAAACAAAATCTACATGATTATGATGAACGTCATGGCTACCGTGGTGTCAATGCCCAGCTATGGCAATCTTATCAGGCCACCGAAGCGCTGGAAACGACACCTGACATGGCCTGGACAGAACAAAAAGTGCTTGAGTATCTGGCCAAAAGAGAAAGTTTTCCGCCGTTAGTACCCGCCATAGTGACGCAAATACTGGATGAACAAAATGCCGTCACTGTACTGGATAAATCGGGGAACTACCGACATATTCCATGGGATGGTCTGGCTTGGGCGCGGCCCTATATTACCGATACGCGACAGGGTGAAGATCCGGAGACTGTTCGGGATATTCTGTCTGAGGGGGCTGCCATCTGGATCCGCTACCGTCAGGAAGATGACATATGGCAGTTATCCCAGTTCCCCGCAGCCAGCAGTGCGTTAGTCGCTTTAGACCCAAATAATGGCGCAGTGCGTTCTCTGGTGGGTGGTTACAGCTTCTATCAAAGTCAGTTTAACCGTGCTACGCAGGCAAGAAGACAGGTGGGCTCTAATATTAAACCATTCTTGTATTCAGCGGCATTAGAAAATGGCTACACCATCGCTTCTATTATAAACGACGCGCCGATCAATCAATGGGATCGCAGTTCTGGCAGAGCATGGCGGCCAGAGAACTCACCAGCTGTCTATGATGGTCCGATTCGTATGCGCATTGCGCTGGGCAAATCGAAGAACGTCGTCGCCGTCAGACTGCTTCGAGCAGTTGGTATCGATAATGTTCGCCAGCATATGCGTCAGTTCGGGTTTGAGCTAGATGATTTACCAAGAGATGAATCCTTGTCATTGGGTTCTGCTTCCATCACACCTCTGGAAGTGGCGAATGGTTTTGCCACCATAGCGAATGGAGGTTATGCGGTACAAAGCCATTTTATTGAGCGCATTGAAGGTCAGTTTGGCGAATATGTCTGGCAAGCTAATCCGGCTACCGCTTGCCCGGTTTGTGAAGTCAATCAACATAAATTGACGGCACAACTTGAAGCGAATGAAAGCAACCAGGAAAATAAAATTGACGAACCATTACCACCACAAGCAAAGCAAGTGGTGTCGGAGCAAAACGCATTTTTAGTGCAAGAAATGATGCACACCGCCATCACCGGTAGTGGTAGCTGGCGTAATAAAACCTACTGGCAAGGAACGGGCTGGCGAGCGAATGTTTTGCTAAAACGCAAAGATCTGGCGGGCAAAACAGGTACCACCAATGACAGTAAAGATACCTGGTTCAGTGGCTTCCATCCAAATCTGGTGGCTACCGCCTGGGTCGGTTTTGATGATCCTTCCCGTTCATTGGGCAGAACCTCCCCCAATCGCTATCTAGTCAATAAGATGGGTGACCGGGCTAATTACATCGGTAACTCCATGTTTGGTGGTGAAGACGGCGCTAAGGCGGCACAACCGGCGTGGATTCGTTTTATGCAGGAAGCCTTGCAAGACATTCCTGAACAAACTAAGGCCATTCCGGCTGGGATAACCACAGTGCGCATTGATCGTACGACAGGAAAATTGACGACGCGCACTGACCATACCTCGCGCTTCGAATACTTCAAAGCCGGCACGGAGCCCAAGAGTTATGTAACGGAAGAAGAGATTGTCGATCCGAAAAAAGAACAGGAAGCAAATCAACAAGAGGAAGAGGATATCTTCTGAGCACCGCCGCGTTCTAAAATAAAAACTGTGATACACGACCATTTGCTGGTCAGTTTTGAATTGCTGTACGACTGACCTACACTTTAACAACGCATTTAAGCCGTCAATCAAAAAGCTGAACTAAATGAAAGATCATAACAAAAAAGACCCACTCTACATTCCCTACTCTGGGCCTTCGTTGCTGGAAACGCCATTATTAAACAAAGGCAGCGCATTTACTCGCGAAGAGAGATTGGCCTTTAACCTTGCGGGATTATTGCCACCACGTTTCGAAAGTATTGAAGAGCAGGTGGACCGATGCTATTCCCAGTACTCACAATTTGTGGCGCCGATTAACAAGCATATCTATTTACGGGCGATACAAGATACTAATGAAACTCTTTATTATCAGCTAATACAGCAACATATCGACGAAATGATGCCAATAATCTATACCCCGACGGTGGGTGATGCCTGTGAGCAGTTTTCTGACATCTATCGTAAAAATCGTGGTCTGTTTTTATCCTACGAAGACCGGGACAACATGGACGATATTCTGCGCAATGCCACAAAACGTAACGTCAAAGTGATTGTTGTGACTGATGGTGAACGAATATTGGGTTTGGGGGATCAGGGACTCGGTGGCATGGGAATTCCTATTGGGAAATTATCATTATATACCGCCTGTGGTGGCATCAGTCCTGCCTACACCATGCCCATTATGCTGGACGTCGGCACTAATAATGAAAAACTCTTAAACGACCCGATGTATATGGGTTGCCGTCATCCTCGCATTTCTCAGGACAAATATGAGGATTTCGTGGAGCGTTTTATGGTTGCAGCCGATAAACGCTGGCCGGGAGTAATGATCCAGTTTGAAGACTTTGCTCAGCACAATGCCACTCCAATACTTGAGCGCTACCGGGACCGTTTTTGCTGCTTCAACGATGATATTCAAGGCACCGCTGCGGTCACTGTTGGTACGCTGTTATCTGCCTGCAAAGCTACAGGCAAACAGCTTAAAGATATGCGAGTTGCCTTTGTGGGAGCCGGTTCAGCAGGTTGTGGTATTGCAGAGCAGATCATCAAACAGATGGTGAGTGAGGGTCTTGATGAAGATCATGCCAGAGCGAATATCTTTATGATTGATCGACATGGCCTGTTAACAGACAAAACATCGGGCTTAAGAGATTTTCAGCAGCGCCTCGTGCAACAAAGTAACGTTTATGATTCATGGCAGTTTGAAGGCGAATTTCCGTCACTTTTGGAGGTAATGGATCTGGCGAAACCGACTGTTTTGATTGGCGTTTCTGGTGTCGCAGGATTATTCACAGAAGACGTGATTAAAACCATGCACAAGCACACTAAACAACCGATTATTTTCCCACTGAGCAATCCCTCTAGACAGGTAGAAGCGCATCCAAAGGATGTCATCACCTGGACCAATGGGGAAGCCATAGTGGCGACCGGCAGTCCTTTTGCTCCCGTTGAATATGAAGGTAAACATTATCCTATAGCACAGTGCAACAATAGCTATATTTTCCCTGGTATTGGCTTAGGTGTTTTGGCCAGCAAAGCCAATCGTATCAGCGATGATATGCTGTTAACCACCAGTGCAACACTGGCAGAGTGCTCACCTTCCAATAAGGCTGGCAATACCGATTTATTGCCCCCGATCAGAGAAGTGCAGAGTGTCAGCAAAAAAATCGCGTTTGCCGTGGCGAAAAAAGCACAGGAGCAAGGTTTTGCGTTACCAATAGATGACGATGTGCTGCAAGATAAAATAGAGCGTATGTTCTGGCGCGCTGAGTACCGACCTTATAAACGAGTGAGTATGTAGATTTGATAAGTTCCGGCAGATTAGCTCTGGTTTAGGGGCTGAGTGTCACGTTTTAACCTAGAATAATCGGTTGGACAACTTGCAGAGTGGTTTAGGTTTAACAACTAAGGCAAAACCGCCAGAAAATCATCAACGCTGTCCTGTAGATCTTTAAACAGTTTTACGGACAGCGGTTTATTGTCCTGTCGTCCAGCATCTTCTAATTCCTGTGCGATCCGAGACACTTTCACAGCACCTAAACTACCACTTGAGCCCTTAATTTTATGGGCCAGGCGGCTTAGTTCACCTAAAGCATCTTCATTGAGATGATTTTGCATCCGCGCTACTTCGGCAGGGATAGCTTCTTTAAACATGGTTATCAGACGAGTAGCCAGAGTTTGACTATTCCCAATACGCTCCATAAAGCCACGATGGTCCCATTGCTGTTCATTGGGTGCCTCAATTCTGGCAATATTTGACTCTTTGGTTGGTGACAATTCAACTTCCTCACCCCCATTCACGCGTTCACTTATGGACATCCAAATTTCAAGTTTTTCTTTGATTTCTTTGGCAGAAACCGGCTTACTTAAATAGTCATCCATACCTGCTGCCAGACATTTTTCTTTATCGCCTTTCATCGCGTTGGCGGTCATCGCAATAATTGGAATCGCTGAGTTATAGTGCTCACTATCTGAATTTCTGACAGCCTTAGTTGCAGCATAACCATCCATGCGTGGCATTTGGCAATCCATAAACACAATCTCATATTTATTGCCTTGATCATTAAGCATATCCAGTGCTTGCAAGCCATCGTTAGCACAATCCACTTTATATCCCAGACGGGTGATCATGCCTTTTGCGACTTCCTGATTAATCATATTATCTTCAACCAGTAAAATACTGGCCTTGCTCTCCGACATATCTTTGCTGTAACGCAGTTGATCCAACGTCACAATAGGAGGTTTCGACTCAGGCATCTGCTGACCAAGAAGTACAGCTATTACACCGTCATATAAATCCGACCCTGTAACGGGTTTGGCAAAATAGGCCTGAAAACCAATTTGCTCAAAATAGTGTTTATCGCCGGCATCACCAATTGATGTCATCATGATAAGGGGAATTCGGGACAACAATGCTTCATCTCTTACCATTTTACCTAATGAGGCGCCATCCATTCCCGGCATATGCATATCCAGAATGGCCAGATCAAAATCCGGATTACGGCGCATGACTTTAAGCGCCCCTATACCATCAGAAGCCTCAGCGACTTCGGCTCCCCAATTTTCCAATTGCTTGCGCAATACCTCTCGATTAGTAGCGTTGTCATCCACAATCAGTATTTGTTTACCACGAATATCGATACGTTCTTTGGGTTTAACTTTAACTTCGCCCTGGTCCAGGGTAATAGTAATGGAGAAGGTACTGCCAACATCCAGTTCACTATCCACTGCAATCGTCCCTTGCATCAGGTCACACAGTTGTTTAACAATCGCCAACCCCAAACCTGAGCCGCCAAAGTTTCGGGTGGTGGACGTATCGACCTGAGTAAACGACTTAAACAGTTCCGCTATTTTACCTTTAGGTATGCCCACCCCCGTATCCTGCACGGCTGTGCTTAATACCACTTTATCATCGTCAGCTTTTTCCGTTTGAACTCGCACCACGACTTCACCACTGCTGGTGAATTTTATGGCATTGCCGACCAGGTTATTCAGAATTTGTCTTATCCGACCTGGGTCCCCCTTTACCCATTGGATGTCTAGCCCTGCGGTGTCTAAAATTAACTCCAGCTTTTTTTCATCTGCTCTGTGAGCCAGTGTCTCTGTGGCGTCCTCAAATAGCTGCCGAACATCAAAATCAATCACTTCCAATTCGATTTTTCCCGCTTCTACTTTGGAAAAATCCAGAATATCGTTGATCAAATCCAATAGTGATTCTGCACTGGATTGTGCCAAGCGAGCATAGCGAGACTGTTGTTGTGAAAGTTTACTGTCTAATAACAAACTCAACATGCCGAGAACACCATTCATAGGTGTACGGATTTCATGGCTCATGTTCGCTAAGAATTCACCTTTGGCAACAACTGCAGCCTGCGCTTTTTCTTTTTCTGCAATCAGCTGATGTTCTTTACTGGCTATTTGCTGCGAAATCACTCTGGATAAAATGACCGCAAAAACAATAAAAATAAATAGCCAGATCAGGGTGATCACGGCATTGATTTCTAGTTGTTCTTCAGCGGCCCCAATAATCTCGGACTCTTCAATCAACCCCATCAGTTTCCAGCCAAGACGGGGAGAAAGATATACCGACACCAGATAGTTCACACCATCAATGGTGATAATTTGCTGTCCAGACTGCATGGCATTGGCTTGGGCCAATTGTCCTTCATAAATCTGCTCGATGGGTTGGAAGTTATTTTCCGGTTTTTTAGGATCCACCAGCACTTTGCCATCAATGCCGATTAACATGACATAACCAGATGCGCCCACTTTGATTTCTTTGATGACATTGGTCATGTTCTGTAGCGACATATCCATACCAATCACGCCGATTGATTGCCCAAAGTCGTCGTATAAGGCTTTCACTGTTGAGACAATCACCGTGTCATCTGTTACCCAATAATAGGCATCGGTTCGCACAGTTTCGCCATTGGCTTTTTGGCCTGTCACATACCAGGGGCGTTTTCTGGGATCATAAAATCGAAAGACTTCTCCAGCTGGCCACTGCACATAGCCCCCTTCAACATTGCCAAAATAAATGTAAGTGATATCTGGATGAGTGCTGCCAAACGAATCAAACAGCTGGTAAAGACGTTGTTCAGTTTTACTGCCTTTTTCCGGTTCAATCAGGGTATTTTGGATTACATTAAGATAATTCGTCAGATCACTGTGTGCATCCCGTACCACAGAGTGTCCAGCCAAATAGTCAACATCACCGGCGATTTGCTGAAATAAAAGATAGAGACTGGAGTCGATTTGGCGAACTTCTCGCTCAGTGGATAACAAAAAGTTATTTTTAGACTGTTGTTGTGACTGTTGGAACATCAAATAGCTGATAACCGCCGTGGGCAGCAGCACGGCGGATATAAAAGCCAGTACCAACTTGTTAGATGTGCCCATAGTTTGTCCGCTAGATCGTCCATAAATAGCAGCGAGGGTCGCTGTTACATGAACTTAACACTATAAGACAATTTTAAAACCCGCAAGTTAACTCAGATAATAGGTTATAATTATTACCCACCGCTCTAAGCTGGTACTTTTTTAATCAACAGATCATGCACCGTTTCCGTTTGTAACGGCTGCACCACATACTCCATCGCTACCTCGTCGCAAGCATTCTTTTTTGGACAGATATCACAGTCTTTGATCACTTTTTCGGGCAAGCCCTGCATTTGTGTCGGCAAGAAACCTAAACGACCAAAGAAGTCCGGCACTCTGGTAAGCACAATGACTCTTTTGAGTTCAATATGACGAGCCTGCTCCAGTAAATATTGGATCATGGCTTTACCTTGTCCCTGCCCTCGAACATCCTGTAGTACACCTACAGAGCGGATTTCGGCAAGCCCGGTCTGATAAATATATAAGCACGCACAACCGACAATCTGGTGATTACTCTCAGCCACTACAAAGTTTTGAATATCATGAACTATGTTATCGCGGCTTCTTGGGAGTGTTTCCCCTTTCTCGGACCAGTAGTTAACGATTTTCTCTATGGCATCAACGTCAGTCATTTTGGCTCGACGGACACTAAGCGCCGCTGCTTTTTGCGCATTCAAGCGCTGCTGCACCTGACGCAGTACCATCTGAATTTGTTCTTCTGCGGGCCCCCCTAATACTTGGCTAGTGGTATGCTCGGCACGTTCTCCACGAGAATGCATTAATGCTTGCTCTACCTGCTCAAGTGATGTCCCGCCTAATACCTGACGCTTACTCAAACAGGACTCAATCGTCAGATGTTGAAATACATCCTGCTCAATAGCCTCGGAGAATTGCTGTAACTCAGACAGGGTGCAATCTTCAAGCGCTTTGCCTTGTTCAATTGCAAACAGTACGACCTCCCCGACAATATGGTGGGCTTCCCGAAAGGCGATGTTTTTACCTACCAGATAATCGGCTAATTCAGTGGCATTGGCATATCCCTGCTGAGCGGCTGCCAGTGTGCGATGTTGATTGACCTGCAAACCTTCACTCACCAGCACTGCCATTTGCAGACACATTTCCCAATTATCCAAAGCGTCAAACAGACCTTCTTTATCTTCCTGCATATCTTTGTTGTAGGCCAATGGCAGCCCTTTCATGGTCACCAGAATGCCATTTAATGCCCCGTAAACTCGACCCGCTTTTCCTCGGATCAGCTCCAGCGCATCTGGATTCTTTTTCTGTGGCATGAGTGAAGAACCTGAGGTCACCAAGTCACTTAATTCGATAAACCCTGCTTCACCGCTGTTGTAGAAAATGAGATCTTCAGCAAAACGAGACAGGTGCATCATTGATATACTGGCCGTCGACAACAACTCAATGACGTGATCGCGATCTGACACGGCATCCAGGCTGTTCAGGGTTGGACGACGAAAACCCAAGTCCAGCGCAAGTTTATTACGATCGATAGGGTACGCGGTTCCCGCCAGTGCACCAGAACCCAGTGGCGATGTATCCAGGCGATACAACGCGTCCTTTAGGCGTCCAATATCCCGGTCAAACATTTCCACATAGGCCAGGCACCAGTGCCCAAACGTCACAGGCTGTGCTCTTTGCAAATGGGTATAGCCCGGTAAGATAGTACATCTTTCCCGTTGCGCTAAATCCATCATAGCTTGCTGTAATCGCACTAAATCCGCCAGCAGTTCCGAGCCTCTGTCTTTGCACCAGAGTTTCAGATCTGTCGCCACCTGATCATTTCGACTTCTGCCGGTATGCAGCTTTTTGCCTAAATCCCCTAAAGACGCAATAAGATGTGACTCAACCCAGCTATGGATATCTTCGGCATCAGACTCTAAGACCATATCGGGATCAGCCTCGACCTTAGCCAATAAATCCAGCAAGGCCTGTTCCAGATCCTGTTGCTCTTTTTCAGTCAGAACATCGACTTCCAACAACGAACGTGACCAACTGATCGAACCTACAATGTCCTGCCTGGCCAAGCGAAAATCAACTGGCAAGGAATCGTTAAACCGCTTGAATAGCTCACTTGGCTGCTGCTTAAAACGTCCACCCCATAGCGCCATAAATCACTCCTTTGCAGCAGTTTGCTGCTGCATTGCTTTTATCCGGCTGGATAAACTATACAGCCTAATAAACCCTTCTGCGTGTTTTTGATCATAGACATCATCGGCGCCGAAGGTGGCAAAGTCCTCTGAATACAAACTATTTGGTGAGCGACGTTGAATCACATTGGCATGACCTTTATAGAGTTTCACCACAACCTCACCGGTAATGCTTTTGGCAAAACTTTCAGCCCCTACTAATAACGCGTCACACAGGGGTGTAAACCAACGTCCATCATACATTACATGGGAAAATTCCAGCGCCAGTTGCTCCCGATATTTAAGTGATGCTTTATCTAAAACAAGGGCTTCCAGTGCTTTGTATGCCATCATCATTACTGTGCCCCCAGGCGTTTCATAGCAACCACGGGACTTCATGCCAACCAACCGGTTCTCGACAATATCGATACGCCCTACACCATGAGCAGCCGCAATCTGATTCAATTTCAGCAGAGATTGATAAGCGGAATAACATTCTCCATTGACCTTTTTAAGCTGTCCTTCTTCGAACGACAAGCTAACGGTTTCGGCAACATCGGGGGCATCTTCTGGTGCCACAGTCCAGGTCCATACCTGTTTACTGGGTTCGCACCACGGATCTTCCAGCTCACCACCTTCGTGGGAAATATGCCAGGCATTGGCATCTCTGCTATATATTTTAGTTGCGGATGCGGTCGTGGCGATATTGCGTTTCGCCAGGTAATCCAGTAAGTCTTCACGGGAAGACATTGACCATTCCCGCCAGGGTGCGATGACCTTTAAATCTGGCGCTAACGCCGCGAATGCCCCTTCGAAGCGAACCTGATCGTTGCCCTTACCCGTGCAACCGTGGCACAAAGCATCGGCTCCAACTTTGCGGGCGACTTCAACCTGGGCTTTCGCGATGACCGGTCTGGCCATGGATGTCCCCAATAAATACTCCCCTTCATAGACAGCACCGGTTTTAATCGTCGGAAATATGTAGTCCGCAACAAATTCTTCTTTTAAATCGATGATATGGCATTCGCTGGCGCCTGACTGCAAGGCTTTTTCTTCCAACCCCAACAGCTCATCATCTCCCTGCCCCACATCGGCGGCAAATGCAACGACTTCACAATCATAGTTTTCTTTTAACCAGGGAATGATCGCTGACGTATCCAAACCACCTGAATAGGCCAAAACAACTTTTTTGATTTGCTGTGACATGATTAAAACTCCTTAGATAATAATTTAGCTAACAAGGCATTTTGCGCATGCATACGATTTTCGGCCTGTTGCAATAAAAGTGAGGCGTCGCTGTCCATCAGTGCGGCGGAAATTTCCACATCACGATGCGCAGGCTGACAATGCATAACGTGGCTGGCACCAGTCTGTTCCAGTAACGTTTCGTTTAATTGATAAGGATGAAAAACATCCTGTATATCGGACAATTCCTGATCACTGCCCATCGAAATCCAGGTATCGGTATACAAGACATCAAGAGAAGGAGCTGCGGCCAACTCATTAGACACTACGATCTTTCCACCTGATGTCGCCGCGACATCTGCACAACGCCGGGTTATGTTCGAATCGGGCTCATAACCTGGAGGTGTAATAACGTATACCTGTGCTCCTAGTTTTGCCCCGGCGATCATTAAAGAATGAGCAACGTTATTGCCTTCACCAAAATATCCCAAGCGCACCTGAGCTAAATCACCGTAGACTTCTTTAAGAGTTAAATAGTCAGCCAATGCCTGACAAGGGTGATACACATCACAGAGCGCATTGACTACGGGTTTCCTGGTTCCAGCGGACAATGCTTGCAATGTGTCATGCTCAAATACACGGGCCACAATCGCGTCTGCCCAACAGCCCAAATTGGCACCGGTATCTGTCCAGGTTTCCCGTCCCGATAATTTGCCTTGTTGGCAGTCCAGATACAGGAAATGACCACCCAGTTTATGAATCCCCACATCAAAGCTCACTCGAGTGCGCAATGAAGGTTTTTCGAACAGGCCTACCACAGACTTGCCTTGCAAAATCTGATTGTATTTTTCAGGCTGGCTTTTTAATGCTAAAGCCAGTTCTAAAACCTGATAAATGTCATGCGCTGACCAGTGTTCTAATGTAATAAGTTCCCGTTTCATTAAACACCTTCCTCTGAGTTTGTTGCGGATGAAAGAATGGTAGTACCAAATGCCTGGGCACCATCTAAAGACAATAATAATTCCGGTTGCTTCCAGGATGCGATAATTACAGGCTGTCCAGTGCGCTTAGCAACGTTAAGCGCAGCCTGCACTTTAACCACCATACCGCCCTGAATAACACCCGTTTCGATATAATATTGAATCGAGTTAGCATCCAGTTGTTGGATAACATGTTTGTTTTGGTCCAGCACGCCCGGGACATCAGACAACAGCAGTAAAGGCGAACCCAACAGTTCCGCTAATCCGGCGGCGGCATCATCGGCATTAACGTTAAAAAGATTGCCATTGTTATCCGTGGCTATGGAGCTGACTATCGGTACATAGTCATTCGCAAGCAACTGCGTTAATAGCGCTTTCCTGCCGGGTATCACCTCAGCAACTGCGCCCAGCTCTGGCGATTTTTCCACAACCTGGCATATGCCACCATCACCCAGATTTAAGCCAACTGGATTAACACCGTTAGCTTTGGCAACGGCACATAGTCTGGTGTTAACATATCCCGCCAACGCACCTGCCACGTAGGGTAAATGCGCTTTGGGGGTGACTCTTACCCCATTAATTTTAGTGCTGGTCAATCCCAATTTCGTCAGCCAGTCCTGAGCAAAGTCACCGCCGCCGTGGATGAGTACACAATTATGATCACCGGATAATTTCGCAATCACAGTAAAAAATGCGGATAACTGGCTTTCATCATGCAATAACGCACCACCAATTTTGATCACTAATGTCGTCATAGAATGCCCTCGAGACCGAGAGAATCGTCAAACCCACAGGATAAATTTGCGCACTGCAATGCTTGAGAGGCAGCACCTTTTAAAAGATTATCGATGGCGCTGGAAACGACCAAATAATTATCCTCAGGATTGAGCTGCCAATGCAGGTGACAACAAGCACTGTTGACCACGTCATCTATCTTTGGCCATGCTGATGTCAGTTTAATGACATCGCTACCGTGGTAGGCAGCTTCAAACGCTTGTTGAATATCAAGTTCACTTACACCGGCATTAACTTTGACAGTGATGGTGGCCAGAATACCTCGCTTAAAGGCGCCCAGATGAGGTGTAAAAATCACGTCAGTCTTAAGAAACCCGCTGATCTCGGGTTGGTGGCGATGCTGATGGACGCCATATGCCTGCAAACTGACTTCACACAAACTGTTCGTCATCGTTGCTTTTCTGCCAGCTCCGCTTACTCCGGAAGTCGCATTGATAACAGGTTTTACTGAACTATCCAGAAATTGACTTTTCACCAATGGTAACAGTGCTAATAAAGAAGCTGTGGGATAACATCCTGGCACGGCCACTAATTGTGCATTGAGCAATTTATCTTTTTGCCATTCAACCAACCCGTATACCGCATCGTTCAAGAGTGCGGGAAACTGATGCTCAAATCCATAGTAGGCTGGATACTGCTCGCTGTTTTTCAGGCGGAACGCGCCGGACAAGTCCATCACCTTCACTCCTGTTGCCAGCATCTGCGAGACAATGTCGTGACTAAATTCATGGGGTGTACACAGAAAAACAATATCCAGGTCCGTGACTAAGTCGGCAATATCCATAGGGGCAGCGGCTTGCAGTCTCATTGCCTCGGATTGCCACAACGGTTGCTGCAAACGTGAGTCAATGTGTTTCAGCGTTTTACCAGCATCTTTACTGTGCTCTGAAACGAACAATGCTTGTAATGCAAATTCCGGATGCCGCGATATCAAAATGGCCAGTTCCACTCCCGTGTAACCACTGGCGCCAAAAATACAGGTCTTTAACATGGGTAAACTCATTTATAACGATTAAGAAAAAAGAATAGTGGCTACTGCGGATCTCTCCAGCCACTTAGAAGCACTGCTTTCATCGTCGCAGCGAGGTAGGGAGTCTTTTCGCGGGCAATTGTCTATAACAATAGTTTTTCACTTCTCTGTACATTTTTTCTCAGACACGCTTAACTGGTTCTACACGGCATATCGACTTTCACTGGGTAAGTCTTTTTGGTTAAATGCCTTAACTTGCTTGCAAGTGTGCCGCAAATTAAATATATATGCAACATTAATAAATAATTATTTACTTAAATTATGTCAAAACTGTCTTTTTTGGAAAATTACCGGCGAATCATTGAGCACAACACTATCAGCTCAGTAGAGAGCGGGATGGATGAAAGCAATCATGCTCTTTGCTGCTATATCAGCAACATTTTTGAGCAGGCCGGATTTAGCATAAGTATTCACAAAGTGCCGGGTACGCGAAATAAGTATAATTTTTTAGCACAGGTCGGTCATGGTGCGGGGGGGTTATTATTAAGCGGACATACTGACACTGTTCCTTGTGACGAGCATTTGTGGACAAGCTCCCCTTTCGCCTTGACGGAAAAAAATAATCGCCTTTATGGTCTGGGTAGTTGCGACATGAAGGGCTTCTTTGCCTTTATTTATGAAGCACTGCAAACCATCCCTCTGAATAAGCTGCAAAAGCCTTTGTATATACTAGGCACCGCGGATGAAGAAACCTCCATGGCGGGGGCGCGATTTTTTATGCAGCAAAAGCTGATTAAACCCGATGTTGCCATCATCGGAGAACCAACCGAATTAAAACCTATCTATAAGCACAAAGGACATATGGCCCACAGCCTGAAAATACGCGGTGAATCAGGTCACTCCAGTGACCCCAAACGTGGTGTCAACGCGATAGAGATCATGCATGAGGCTATCCAGCAACTCATTCGACTAAAGCAGAGCCTGCTGAGCAATCAGGACACTCAATTCAGCGTACCAGAAACCACAATGAATTTTGGCCATATACATGGCGGTGACGGGGAAAACCGTATTTGTGGTCACTGCCAATTAAATTTTGATGTCAGGCCAGTTCCTGGACTTAACGATGAGCAAGTCATCTCTCGCATTGATGAAGCACTGGCTCCTTTAAAACTGCAATACCCAGATAGGATAGAACGCAGTCTTATGTATCCCACTGTGTCATCATTTGCCAGCCGCAATGAATATCGTTTGCTCGACATTGCGGAAGAATTACTCGGTGCTAAACCGCAAATCGCAAACTATTGCACTGAGGCCCCTTTCATTAATCAGCTCGGATGTGACACCTTGATTTTAGGGCCGGGAAGCATCCAACAGGCCCATCAGCCCGATGAGTTCATGGCACTGGATTATATCAATCCCACTGTGCAACTGCTGCAAGGGCTAATTAAGAAGTACTGCTTTTAATTCAGTTAATTACGAGTGCGCACCGTAAAATTCAGTTTCGGAAAATACCAAGAAATGGTTTAGACTGAACAACATATTAACATTTGGTTTACCTGATTGTACGAGCTATTGTGACTGTCGAATACGAACATCTAAGTAACGACGAAATGAATGCTGACTTGCAAAAGCGCGCCGACTCTGACTTTATCAAGCGTGCTCTACCTGGCGTTTATTTGTATCTTTGTGTCTGGCCGGTTATTTTTTACTGGACAGGATTCCATGATAAACATCCCGGCATCAGTATCTGGTTCGGTGCTGGGTTCTTTACCGTATGTGGACTGCGGTTAATTCATACTTATCTGACAGACAGACTTTATGATAACCATTATCGGCTCTGGTACAGCAGCTTATTTGTATTGGTAAATTGCCATGCCGTTTTGTGGGGTGCGATGTTTTATATGGCAAACCTGCGTGCAGAGTTTGCCTCGATCTCCATGTTAGTGAACCTCGCTACGATCAGTATTATCACCGCTTCCATGATTAGCTTGATTCCTCGTTACACAATTGCCCAGATATACGTTTCTATTATTCTGTTGCCATTGGGAATTGGCGTTCTCATTGTGGCGCCTGAGCAGTGGCAACTAACGGTCTTTACCGGCTTCTTCTGGGCCTACATGATGTTCGTCGGTCGACGATTTTACCGGGAATATGTTAGAGCGTTTAAAATCGAGCGGGCTTTATCAGAAAAACAGTGGGAACTTGAAAAACTGAGTCAGACGGATGCCCTGACGGGACTCAACAACCGCTTTTATTTTGATCAATGCTTTGAGCAACTGTGGCAGCAATGCCAGCGCAATCAAAGCAGCATAGCGTTGTTAATGATGGATATTGATCATTTCAAAAAGGTCAATGATGACTATGGTCATCCTGTAGGTGATGATTGTCTGGTGCACGCCGGAAAATTAATTGAAGAAAAAGTGAAGCGTGCTACCGATTATTCCTTTCGTTATGGCGGAGAAGAGTTTGCGGTTTTATTGACCAATATTGACCAGGAGCATGCCATCGGTATCGCCGAGGATATTCGTAAGAATTTCGAAGAAACGCCGTTTACGCAAAATGATTTAACACTGTCTATGACCATCAGTATCGGACTGTGTGTCATCCAGCCTGATAAAAATAAATCCAGCAAAAAGTTACTGGATAAGGCTGATGAAGCTTTGTATGAAGCAAAAAAATCTGGGCGTAACCGGGTAAAGTCTCTGTCATATCTGGCAGAGCTGAACTCTGAAAACAGTCACCAGGCGCGACAGCCCCCCAAGGAACGCTAAATGGCCACCAAAACAATTGCCTTAGTAGCTCATGATCATAAAAAACCGAATTTGTTGCGTTGGGCACAAGAACACATCAGTGCACTTAAAGCGCACAAATTAGTGGCGACAGGCACCACCGGCGGACTCCTGGAGAAACAACTGGGTCTGAACGTTGAGCGATTTAAAAGCGGACCGTTAGGCGGTGACCAGCAAATCGGTGCGTTGATAGCGGAACAGCGCTTAGATTTGTTGATCTTTTTTTGGGACCCACTTAATCCGGCACCACATGACCCTGATGTTAAAGCCCTGCTCAGGTTATGCTCCGTTTGGAATATCCCAGTAGCGTGCAGCGAAGCAACTGCGGATTTAGTCATTACCTCGCCATTATTCAATGATGACAGTTATCAGCGATTGATACCGAAATATTAGTGTCCGTTGAGCTCTGAATAAAAAGAACTCAGACTAAAGATTGTAGTAATCACCCAGAAGCAACTTCAGTTGACCACTTGATTTAAAGCGCACCAAAACCTGATTGAGATTTTCAATAAATTGCGCATTGTGGTTAGAGGCATAACATTCGAATATATCAAAGGTCTCCTGCACAGGATGTGCTTTGGCAAAACGCAAGGGTTGGATCTGACTTGCAGACAGCGCAAATCTTAAATCCGGCAGGTATTCCAAATAGGCTTTGGCTCGCCCGCTTTGTAATACTTGTAACGCACTTTGATGCGAATCGACGGGTACAAAACTGACATTGTAAGGCTGTGTTTTTACTAAATCACCAAATAAGTAACCACGAATATACACAACGACTTCGTCGGCTACGTCGGATAAATGCAAAAAGGGTTGCTCACCGTAAGAGAACAGGTGAGTCGTAACGCGATTGACGGACTGTGAATAAATAACCTCAATATCACGCCGAAATGCGCCTTTGGCAATAGGAAAGATACAGTCAACCATCTGCTGTTCTAACAATAGGTTGGAACGTGCGGTAGGATAATAGTCTCGCTGAATATTAAATTTCGTGTGTTCGATGAGCGCACTTAACAACCGATTATAGGGCGCTGATTCGTCATCTTTGTCTGTCACACCTGATATTCTGGACACGGCTATCTTGATATCACTGGACATTTGTTGCGCCTGGCAACAAATACTACACAACAGCAAAATACAGCCAAACCATCTCATCAGGTTTAACCCTAGTAAAAAATGTAAACTTAAAGTCTAGCAGGTTTAGTTGCTTAAACGGTGCCAGACAACCAACTTTGCACAATAAAACAACAAAAATTACATTGATTTACACTCCTTCAAGCGACAATGCGCTAAACTTAATGATGTCATTTGTCGAAATTGACGAAACTTTTTCATTAGAAATCAGTACTTATTCTATAGATGACACAATTTATTGGGGCAAGGTGCTCCCATGTAAAAAGAGGTGCCTATGAAAATATGTAAACTTTTGATCGCTTTAGTGGCGATATCCGCAGCGTTTCAAGTAGTTGCTGAGACCTCGGAAGCAGAGTCAAACCGCATATCAGTTGAGTGGCAGGATCCAAAGGATTTTACTGATATGAAAGCGACCAATGGCCATCGTCAGCGCTTTCGTGAAAACACCATGAATGAGCTGGAAGAATACTTGGCGAAATTGGCGGAAGACTTACCAGACGGTCAAACCCTTAAAATGGTAGTGACCGATGTAGATTTGGCTGGCAGAGTTTGGCCTGGGCGGTTTGTTGGTTTTGATAGCGCAACGGATGTGAGAGTCGTTAAACGTATTGATATTCCCAGAATGAATTTCAAATACGAACTACTTGATGCAAACGGCGATACTATCAAATCTGATGAAATCAAGCTAAAAGACATGGGATTCCAGGACTCTGGTATCACCAGACATGATCACGGTTCGTTACGCTATGAAAAACGTATGCTAAAACGCTGGTTCAAACGTGAGTTTGATGAACAACTAGTAGCGATGAATTAGTTTGAGAACAAACCTGTAAAACGACAAAAAGAGAAGCGTAAGCTTCTCTTTTTTTATGTTTTTTGAGTAGTTAAATAGCTAAACCAGTCCCTGAACGGTGCGATAGACTTCAGCGGCTTTCTCGGCCTCAATACGGCTTCGAGAGACATCGCCTTCACTGGTAGACAATCGCACAAAGCCAGAAGTCTGTTGTTCCTGCTCTTCATCCTCTCGGCTTTCGCTCGCTTGTTCACGCTGCTCTTGCAGACCATCGCGCAATTGCGAAGCGTTTTCTTCATTTTGCTGGAGAATACGTGCTTGAGGGGATAACTGCACTTCCGGTTGGTTTTCACGACCAATACCAAATGCGTTCGGGGTGGTGCTTTCTTCACTACCTCGATTCAATGAATTCACGTTACGGGAGAACCCGGCGTTTAAAATACTCGTTGTAGTGGATACTTCCATAACAACACCTCACTTACCTCTAACCTTAATTATGGTGTTTTTTGTACAAAAAACAACCTTTCAGATTAAAGATAAGGCAACTCCTACCGATACAGAGGGGTTACCCAACAATTACATAAACCGGAATAGCCTGTTTATCAGCACTCTCGGGCCGCATCGCTGCAACTATGAAGTGACTTTTTCTTTGCCCAGACTACTTAGACAACACCTGTTGAAGGTTAGCGAGTGTAGTGAATAAGGTTTCCATCTTTCTCACAATCAAAGCTAACGATTGCTCTTTGTCTTTCTCTGGAATGTGATCAAGCTCCTGAATATTGTTACTAAGCTCTTCGATGTAAGGCATAAATCGCTCGCTTTGCGTAACAAACCCGCTGTCTTCCGGAAAGATTGCCTGGTGTTTACCTTTGCCCTGACTTTTTAGCAGGTCCAACGCTCTATCTGCGTCAATACCTTTGCGGTAGATCACTTGCAGATTTTCGTTTAGTTTTTCGATGATTGAATCCATTAAAAAAATCCTAATGTTTTGTAAAGTGGTGCCGATATAGATGCGAGGACGGGCAATTCTGCCCGTTTTTTAACCCGACGACAACCTGAACGACTACTTACCTCACTTACTCGTTCAGTAAATCGTCAAATAGAGGAAAATTGGTATGGATCTTCAAGGTACTTCTACCTCTGGAACGTCCGACGCGTCAGTTAACCTTCGCGGGCTTCAGTTGGCCAAAAACCAACAAGAAGCTGAAGGCCAACAGACGCTTCAGTTGCTGGATTCAGCCGCTGGCGTACCATCCTCTTCATCAGCAAATCCGGCGTTAGGCAGCACGATAGATACGTTTGCTTAATTGCTGATTTACGGATGAAGTTGTAAGTCGACTGGCGTCTTGCCGGGCTGGCCACCTATTTCACGGACGAGCTTAGGAACCAGATATCCCGGCTGACGCTTTATCACCCCGGCCATAATCTCTCTGGCCTGCTGCTCAGAAACCGCGAAATGCGCCGCTCCCTTAACCCTATCCAGCATGTGCAAATAGTATGGTTGGACTTGCGCTTCAAATAAGCGTTGATTTAAGTTAACCATCGCCTCTATGGACGCATTAACACCTGCCATCAGCACCGCCTGATTGTATAGCCAGACACCGGCTTGTTTTAATTCTGCCAGCTTGGCTATCAAGGTATCATCGATTTCATTGGCATGATTGATATGCAAAACCATCACGATGTTCAGGTCGAGATTCCTGACCCAGTTCAACAGTTCAGCACAAATACGATTTGGGATGACTACGGGCAATCGGGTATGAATTCGCAGTGTATGAACATGAGGGATCTTGGCTACTTCCTGTGCTAACCAGGACAGCGCCTCATCCTTTGCCATCAGGGGATCACCGCCCGAAAAAATCACCTCGTTAATTTGTGGGTTTTGAACGATATAAGTCAGTACCTCCTGCCATTGTGCTTTATTCACGCCATGATCCTGATAAGGAAAGTGACGACGAAAACAATAGCGACAATTCACAGCACATCCTGTTCTCACCATCAGCAATACCCGACTTTGATACTTATGCAGTATCCCTTTCAAGGGAGTGTCATGCTCGTCCAATGGGTCTGCGGTAAAACCAGGAGCCTCCAAAAACTCTTCTTTTCTCGGCAGAACTTGCTGTAACAGCGGATCATCCAACATGCCTTTGACCATTCTGTCAGCAAACGCTTTGGGGACACGCATCGGAAATAGGCGACGGGCTTGTATATCTTGCTGCAAGAATTCTGACGGGATTTCAAGATAGCGCAGTAAACTTTCAGGACAGCTAAATGCCTGAGACAACTCTTTTTGCCAGTGGCTCTCTACAGAAATGAGATTTTTAGGTATTATTTGCGCCAATGATGTTTTCCCAAGAATTTTGTTAAAGAGGATAGTATGGCTAATTACAGCACGAATGAGTTCAAAGCGGGCCTTAAAATAATGCTCGATGGCGAGCCTTGCAACATTTTAGAGAACGAATTCGTAAAACCTGGCAAAGGACAAGCGTTTAACCGCGTGAAAATTCGTAAGCTCATTTCCGGTAAAGTACTGGAAAAAACCTTCAAATCTGGCGAGTCCGTCGAAGGGGCAGACGTGATGGATCACGAGTTGGCCTATTTGTACAACGACGGTGAATTCTGGCACTTCATGAATAATGAAAGTTTTGAACAAATTGCCGCTGACGAAAAAGCCCTGGGTGACTCCCTAAAATGGCTGGTGGAAAACGATGTTTGCACATTAACATTGTGGAATGGCTCTCCTATCGCCGTTGCACCGCCTAATTTTGTGGAACTTGAGATCACAGAAACCGATCCCGGATTGAAAGGTGATACCGCCGGAACAGGTGGTAAGCCTGCAACCTTAAGTACAGGTGCCGTCGTTCGAGTTCCCTTGTTCGTTCAAACCGGTGAAGTAGTGAAAGTTGATACTCGTACTGGCGAGTATGTTTCACGAGTACAGAAGTAACATCGCCCCAGCTCGGGTTAACCGCGCTTAAAAACAAAACGCCACCGACCTACAAAAACTCAGTGGCGTTTTTTATTTTGTGAAGAGTTAGCTCACTTGCAACTCAACCGCAATATTGCCTCGCGTAGCATTTGAGTAAGGGCATACCTGATGTGCCTTCTCAACTATTTCTTCAGCCGTTGTTTTGTCCATGCCGGCACTGTTTACTGTCAGTTTAACGGCAATGCCAAAGCCTTTATCTGTTGGACCAAAATTTACTTCAGCATCAATGCTGATATCTTCTGGTAGAGAGACCTTAGCCTGACCTGCAACAAACTTCATTGCCCCCATAAAACAAGCGGAATAGCCAGCTGCAAACAACTGCTCAGGATTCGTTCCCTCACCACCGCTGCCACCCATCTCTTTCGGTGTAGAAAGGGTCACCTTTAATCTGCCATCACTGGATTGCGATGCTCCCTCACGTCCACCAGTGGTTGAGGTTTTCGCTGTATAGACGACTTTTTGTAATGCTGTCATTTCGTTTCTCCTAAATACACACATTTATTTTGCATGCAAACAATCTAACAAAAGAAATTACTCATTGCAATAACTTTGTATGCAAAATAAAATTCCACCCAGGAGAGTGACATGAACAAACAACAACTTTTGCTGGAAAACCAGCTTTGCCACAGGCTGTATATGGCCAATAACACAATAACCAGAAGCTATCGCCCGTTGCTGGAACAATTGGATTTAACCTATCCTCAATATTTGGTCATGATGGCCCTATGGCAAGAAGACAACGTAACGGTAACTCAGTTGCAAAAACGCACCCAGATCGACAGTGGGGCATTGACACTTATCCTAAAAAAGATGCAAGAAAAAACATTATTGCGTACCGAAGGATTAGCAACAGATAAACGTAAGAAGCATGTGATGCTGACTCAAAACGGACGAGCACTTCAAGCAGAAGCGGCGGCCATACCTGAGACGATGCGCTGCCAATATCCTCAATTGCTCGATGATGATTTGGAACAACTTAAAGGCCTCCTGGATAAACTGTTGGCAAAGGTAGATGACTGACATGACTAAGCAATGCCAGTGGCAACCAACCGCCCCCTTGATTAATCTGCACACCAGAGCAGAAATGCTATCAGCCATCAGAAGCTTTTTTGCGAAGCGCAACGTTTTAGAAGTAGAGACTCCGTTACTGGCCAGCGCTCCGGTCACCGATCCCCACCTCGTCAATTTTGAATCAAGCTTTGCCTCACCGCTATCACCCGAACAGCAGTCTCTGTACCTGCAGACCTCCCCCGAATATGCAATGAAAAGGCTGTTAGCTGCAGGTTCTGGTTGTATTTTTCAGATCTGTAAAGCCTTTCGAAATGAAGAAGCGGGACGCTATCACAACCCCGAATTCACCATGTTGGAATGGTACCGGGTGGGATTTGACCACTGGCAATTAATGGCAGAAATCAGCACTCTGGTAGGTGAACTTTTATCCTGCCCGGCTGCGGAGCAAATCAGTTATCAAGAGGTATTTATTCAGTATCTGGACATTGACCCTCTGGAAAGTGATTTGCAGCGGGTAAAAAGCGCTTGTAACAAACTGGGTTTTGCTGAATTAGCTGCGGAAGAAGACAATAAAGATACCCTACTGCAACTGCTGTTCAGTCATTGTATTGAACCGGAAATTGGGCAAGATAAGCCTAGCCTGATTTATCACTTTCCTGCATCACAATCGGCACTGGCCCGAATATCAAAAAACGACCCGCGTGTTGCACAACGCTTTGAACTTTATTTTAAAGGGATAGAGCTGGCCAACGGTTTTAATGAACTTACAGACGCAACGGAACAAGCGCAGCGTTTTGCCAGCGATAATCAACAACGACTTAAACTCGGACGAACAAAAGCGACAATTGATGAGCGCTTTCTGGCGGCCTTACAAGCAGGACTACCCAATTGCGCTGGCGTGGCGTTGGGACTGGATCGATTATTAATGCTAAAGACAGGTGCTGACAATATTTCCGAAACAATAGCTTTTGATATTAGTCGCGCATAATAAAACAGCCGCTGCAAAGCGGCCGTTTTTTAATGACTAAAAGCATTAACCCAAAGATAAGGTTGTCAGTTCAGACAAGCTACCTGATTTAATCAAGGCTTCTGTCTTTTGAATATCCGGTGAAAAGTAACGATCATGATCGTAAAACTTCACTTCTTCGCGGATGATCCCATAGGCCTGCTCCAGCTTATCGGTGGTTTTCAGAGGTCGTCTAAAGTCAATCCCTTGTGCAGCGGCCAGTAATTCTACTGCCACAATGCCGCGACTGTTTTCTGCCATATCCCCTAAACGACGCGCTGCGAAAGTCGCCATTGATACATGATCTTCCTGGTTTGCTGATGTCGGTAAGCTATCGACAGATGCCGGATGCGCCAATGTTTTGTTCTCTGATGCCAAGGCAGCAGCGGTGACCTGAGCTAACATAAAGCCGGAGTTCACACCGCCATTGTCCACCAAAAAGGGCGGTAAACGCGATAGGTTACTATCAATAAGCAACGCCGTACGGCGTTCTGATAGCGCACCGATTTCCGCAATAGCCAGAGCCAGATTGTCTGCTGCGAATGCAACCGGTTCAGCATGGAAATTACCACCAGAGATAATGTCTTCATCGAACACCAGTGGGTTATCCGTGACACCATTGGCCTCGACTTCCAGTACTTCTGCGGCCTGCTGCATTTGTCGCCAACATGCCCCCATCACCTGGGGCTGACAACGCAATGAGTATGGGTCCTGTACTTTGTCACACTCTAAATGTGAGTCACCGATGCCTGAGGTTTCGGCGAGTAAATCACGAAACGCAGCAGCGACCTGAATTTGGCCATGTTGACCCCGGGCTTCATGAATGCGTGCGTCAAAAGGGACGCGGCTACCAACGGCAGCTTCGACACTCATGGCACCGGCGACAATGGCTGCATTGAACAGGTTTTCGCAATGGAACAACCCTTGCAGAGCCAATGCGGTAGACGCCTGTGTACCGTTTAACAGTGCCAGACCTTCTTTGGGCGCTAATGTCACAGGTTGCAACCCGGCAATTTCCAGACCCTGTGCGCCACTGATAATTTCACCACGATAGCGCACATGTCCTTCTCCGATAAGCGGCATCGACATATGTGCCAATGGAGCCAGATCGCCACTGGCTCCGACAGAGCCTTTCTTTGGCACACATGGGTAGACTTCCGCGTTCACCAGCGCCATCAGCATTTCGATAATTTTAAGACGGATGCCTGAAAACCCTCTGGCCAATGCGTTGACCTTCAGCGCAATCATGAGACGCACCGTGGCGTCTTCCATTAAATCGCCGGTACCCGCAGCATGTGACAATACGATGGATTTTTGCAACAGTTCCAATTCTTCAGGTTTAATACGAGTATTGGCGAGCAAGCCAAAACCCGTATTGATACCATATACTGTTTGTCCCGACTTTAAGACATCATCTACCTTTTTTGTGGAAGCATGAATTAAGGCTTCTGCCTTTTGAGCCAGCGTTAACTGAACCGAGTTCAGAGAGATGTGACGTAAATCCGCAAGATGTAATTTACCTGGGTTAATATTGATATGTTTCATCGGCTCCCTCCATCTTTTAACATCGGCAGATCCAGTTCATTTTTCTTTGCACAGTCGATAGCGATCTGATAGCCAGCATCGGCATGACGCATCACCCCAGTGGCAGGGTCGTTCCACAACACACGACGCACTCTTGCACCTGCTTCTTCTGTGCCATCACAGACAATGACCACACCTGAATGTTGCGAGAAGCCCATACCAACGCCACCACCGTGGTGCAGGCTAACCCAGGTAGCGCCACCTGCGGTGCTTAATAAGGCATTTAATAACGGCCAGTCTGACACGGCATCTGAGCCATCCAGCATCGATTCTGTTTCACGGTTAGGACTGGCAACCGAACCGGAATCCAGATGGTCGCGACCAATCACGACGGGTGCACTGAGTTCACCCGAGGCCACCATGTCATTAAAGGCATTTGCAATACGGGCACGATCTTCCAGACCGATCCAGCAAATACGTGCTGGTAATCCCTGAAACTGAATCCGTTCGCGGGCCATATCAAGCCAGTTATGGAGGTGTGGGTTATCAGGAATGAGTTCCTTAACTTTGGCATCGGTTTTATAAATATCTTCCGGGTCACCGCTTAATGCCGCCCAGCGAAATGGCCCAATACCCTGACAGAATAAAGGACGAATATAAGCAGGAACAAAACCAGGGAAGTCAAAAGCATTCTCGACTCCCATTTCCAGTGCCATTTGCCGGATATTGTTGCCATAATCCAGGGTTGCCGCACCACGTTCCTGTAACGCTAACATCGCTTGCACCTGCACGGCCATCGACTGCTTGGCAGCTTTCACAACAGCCTGTGCATCCTGTTGACGCATGGCTGCGGCTTCTTCCAATGTCCAACCCTGGGGTAAATAGCCGTTAAGTGGATCGTGGGCAGATGTCTGGTCGGTGACTACATCTGGCGTAATATTGCGCTCAACCAAATCAGAAAATACATCAGCCGCATTGCCTAAAAGACCCACCGAAATAGGCGTATCAGATGCCTTGATCATGTCCAGTGCTTCGTCCAGATGGGTCGCTTTTTTGTCCACATAACCTGTACGTAAACGGAAATCGATACGTGTTTCATCACACTCGACGGCAATCATTGAAAACCCAGCCATGGTCGCTGCCAGCGGCTGAGCGCCGCCCATGCCACCTAGCCCGCCCGTGAGTACCCACTTACCATGCGCCTGTCCATCAAAATGCTGACGAGCAACGGCACCAAACGTCTCATAAGTACCTTGCACGATGCCCTGACTGCCGATGTAAATCCAGCTTCCAGCTGTCATCTGGCCGTACATCATCAAGCCTTCTTTATCCAACTGATTGAAGTGTTCCCAGTTTGCCCAATGCGGTACCAGATTGGAGTTGGCGATCAACACTCTTGGTGCATTTTCATGGGTCTTGAACACACCTACAGGCTTACCCGATTGCACCAGCAGTGACTCATCAGATTCAAGGCGCTGTAATACTTCGACAATTTTATCAAAACATTGCCAGTCTCTGGCTGCGCGGCCTATGCCACCATATACCACCAGATCTTCTGGACGTTCTGCGACTTCCGGATCGAGGTTGTTCATTAACATCCGCATTGCCGCTTCAGTGAGCCAGCTTTTACAGGTTAATGTCGAGCCAGTAGGGGCTTTGATTACGCGAGTAGTATCGTGTCTGTTGTTCATCTTCGGGTCTCTCTCATTAATTTCACGACATGGTCATGTGACCACCCAGTCGATAGCGATCACCAGGATGCAATAGCACCGCATAGCTGACACTGCGTTTTTTCGACCAGGTGCGACGATTTACTTTCAGGCAGGGTACGCCTGTCTTAATAGCTAATAGTTCACTTTGTTTTTCATTTGCCGGGATGGCTTCTATCCAGTGCTCCGCTTCCGTTAGAGGCGCAATACTGGTGAGATAGTGATGGGTGGTTTGGACATTGAAGTCTTGCTTCAGATAGTCCGGCGCTGCAAGAGGATTAACAAAACGCTCTTCAATCTGGATCGGTATGCCATTTTCAAAATGCACCACTAAACTGCAGAATACCAACGCGTCAGTTGTCAGGCCAAGATGCGAACTCACTTCGTCACTGGCTGAGACAGCGCGCAAGTCCAGACAGCGGCTAAAATGTTCATGGCCACGCTCTTTAATTTCATCAGCAATATTACGAATCGCCATCATGGAAGACTGACTTTTCATATTGGCGACGGACGATACCGCACCCTGATTACGCACAATCACCCCTTGTTCGGCCAACTCCTGCAGTGCTCTTCTAGCCGTCATTCGGCTGACACCAAATTCCTGGGCTAGCTGATTTTCAGAAGGCACGGCGGTGTATGCTGGCCAGACGCCACCTTCGATATTGGTCAGAATGTGCTGTTTAATGAGCAAGTATTTTTTCATTTTCGAGTTAAATACCTAACATCGTTGCGTGTATTTTGTTCAATTTTAGATTCTTTTTATAATTTGACACGAACAACTTGTATATACAAGATAAAACTCTACAATAATGAATAACTCATTTGTAAAGGCCTGATTCCATGACTGATATCACTATCTGGCGTAATGCCAACATCGCGACCATGAGCAGCGGACTGAGTAACGACAGCCTTATTTATGATGGTGCGCTAGTCACAAAGGGCGAAACCATTGTTTGGACGGGGCCTGTCACTGATATCCCTGCTGAATTTACCCATAGCGAAACGATTGATTGTCAGGGGGATTGGTTATTACCCGGATTTATCGATTGCCATACGCATCTGGTGTTTGCCGGCAATCGAGCAGCCGAGTTTGAAATGCGCCTGCAAGGCAAGTCTTACGAAGAGATTGCCAAAGCCGGTGGTGGCATCCTGAACACGGTGAAAGCCACCCGTGAAGCCTCAGCTGAGACCCTGTTAACATTGGCGATACAGCGAGCAAAAGCGATGTTGGGCAATGGTGTTACCACCATTGAGGTTAAGTCCGGCTATGGTCTGGATTGCGCCAGCGAGCTTAAGATGCTGTCGGTCGCGAAACAACTGGCTGATCATTTACCTATCGATGTAAAAACCACTTTTTTGGGGGCACATGCCATTCCCCCTGAATACAAAAACAATGGCGATGCTTACGTGGAACTGGTGTGCAATGACATGCTGCCACAAGTTGCCAAAGCTCAATTAGCCGATGCGGTTGATGTGTTCTGTGAATCCATTGGATTCGACCTGGCGCAAACCCGCAAAGTCTTACAAACTGCAAAAGATTTGGGAATTCCGGTTAAAGCGCATGTGGAACAACTCAGCAATCTCGGTGGGAGTGAATTAGCCGCGTCATTAAATGCGTTGTCAGTAGATCATATTGAATTTCTTGATGAACAGGGAATTGCGGCAATTGCGCGCTCAGGTACCATTGCCACGCTATTACCAGGTGCGTTTTATTTCTTGCGGGAAACGCAAAAACCCCCAGTTGCATTGCTGCGCCAATATAACATTCCTATGGCGGTCGCCACTGATTTTAATCCAGGTTCGTCTCCTATCGCCTCATTACCCCTGATGCTCAACATGGCCTGTACTTTTTTTGGTCTGACGCCGGAAGAGGCGCTGCTGGGTGTCACTAAACATGCTGCAAAGGCATTAGGCATGGGGGAAGTTATTGGCCAGTTGGCACCGGGTTTTCAAGCGGATATGGTTCGCTGGCCGATAGGGCACCCAAGAGAACTCTGTTATGAATTCGGCGTGCAATCACCGACCGCATTGTACAAGAAAAGCAAAAAGGTCTCGATATAAGGAACATACGGTAACAAAAGGACAACAAAAAGCGTTTCTTTGACAGGTGGTTTGTGTAAATATTGCCCGTTCAAAAACATTCAAGGACTGACATCATGATAACAAGACAAGTCATTGGCCCAGCGTTACTTTTCTCTATGCTGGGCTTATCAACCGGATGCACAGATATTAAAAAAGAACAGGTAGCAGACACATTGCCAACAACCCATTCTTATCTTCCATCATTAGAACAGCCAGCCCCCACACCTGCTCGTATTGAGCATACAGAAGAATGGCATGGCATCACGCTTAGCGACCCATTTCATTGGTTAAAAGATCAAGGATACCCGGAAATAGATGATGAGCCAGTACTCGACTATCTGAATCAGGAAAACGCCTACTTTGACGCTTTTATTAAACCTCATGAACCACTAGTCAATACACTCTTTGAAGAAATGAAAGGTCGCCTTGACGAAACTGAAGAGTCAGTGCCCTATGTTTCAAATGGTTATGTATATCGCTGGTATTACAAAGAAGGTGCGAATTATAAAACCTATGTGCGCAAGCCCATTGAAGGCGGGACAGAATCGGATTTTCTGGATGAAGAAAAACTAGCTGAAGGTAAAGAATACTTTGTCTTAAGTGACTTTGCTGTCAGCCCTGATAATAAACTTGTCGCGTACACAATAGACACTGAAGGTGACGAACGCTATCAGGTTCACGTTAAAAATCTGGAAACGGGTGATGTACAAGAGGCGCTTATTGGCAATTCTGATGGTGCCGTTAACTTCTCATCTGATAGTCAGACACTGATCTATGGTAAATTAAATGAGGTGCGCTGGCGTACCGAAGAAGTAGTGGCGTTTGATTTAAAGAGTAATCAATCAAAAGTACTTTTCCGTGATTTAGACGATCAGTTTTTCATCAGCTTCGGGCTCTCAAGCGATAAACAGTATCTGCTTGTCAGTGCCAGAAAAGGTGGTATTTCTGAGGTAGCCGCGATCCCGGCTGACGACATGAGCGCAGAGCCAGTGATCTTAGCCCCACGAGACAAGGAATTCCGTTATTCTGTCGACCATGCCCATGGTAAATTTTACATTCTCGCGAATGACTCCCATGTGAATTTCCGACTCGCTACTGCCACAGATGAAGCACCTCAATATGAAAATTGGACTACCGAGATTGCAGGAAATGACAAAACCTATTTGAAAGGCATCAAGACGTTTAATGACTTCATGCTGATTTACCAGTCTGAAAATGCCTATGAGCAACTTATAGTCAACGATTACGCAAGCAACAGTCACAAAATAGCCTTTCCAGAAAAAATGATCTCTGTTCGTCTTGGGGAAAATTATGATTTCAATCAGAAGCACGTACGCATCAATTACGAATCATTTTTGACGCCTGATACCGTGTACGATTACCAAGTCGCTACTAAAGAGTTGGTTAGTCAGAAAGTGAAAAAGATCCCAAGTGGATATGACAAAGCACTTTACGAAACAAAACGTCTAATGGCCACAGCTCGCGATGGTGTTGAGGTACCTGTTTCTATTATGTATAAGAAAGGGATTGCGCTGGATGGCAGCAACCCACTACACCTAATTGGTTATGGTGCATATGCTTTTGGTTATCCCACCACCTTTTCCACTGTCCGGCTGAGCATGCTTGACCGTGGTGTAGTAGTAGGCATCGCTCATATTCGCGGTGGTGATGAAATGGGTTATCAATGGTATTTGGATGGCAAATTCAAGCAGCGTAAAAATACATTTAATGACTTCGTTGACAGTGCCAAATATTTGATAGATCAAGGCTACACGTCCGCTGGCAACATTTCAATTTCTGGCCGCAGTGCTGGTGGTGAGCTAATGGGGGCGGCTGTGATTCAAGCGCCTGAATTATGGTCTTCAGTCATGTTAGGTGTGCCTTTTGTTGATGTGCTGAATACTATTCTTGATGCTTCTTTACCCCTGACACCACCAGAATGGGAAGAGTGGGGTAACCCAATAGAAAGCAAAGAGTATTTTGAATTTATTCGTAGCTATTCTCCTTACGACAATATCGTCGCAAGGGACTACCCACCGATGTTAGTAACAGGTGGTTTAAACGATCCTCGCGTTACCTATTGGGAACCGGCTAAATTTACCGCCAAAATGCGTCATCTGAAAACTGATGATAATCTGCTGGTAATGCGGATGAATATGGGAGCAGGACATTTTGCCAATAGTGGTCGTTATGGTCGCTTGAAAGATTATGCTCAAGAATATGCGTTTTCGTTGCTTTCCCACGGCATCGATAAGTAAACCTCTATCAGGTGAGCCTACGGGCTCACCTTTATTACTTCAATGACACAACCTTGCTCTTATCATTTTCGATTTCTATCAATCTAAAAACGCTCAAAGTTTGATTTAGCACAATATTACAGCGGCTAATTGAGACTACATTGTTGAGGTGTTCAACAAGTGAGAGTGACGAGCAATGACAAGTCTTGCACATGGTATATCTCTGGGTATAGAAAGCCACGATGAGCAAATACATCTCTACTTTAAAGCTGTAGGCAAACTCACCCACAATGATTTTGACATTATGGTACCCATGCTTGAATCGACCTTAGGGGAAGTGAGAGAACCAAGAGTCAAAGCACTATTTGATTGTACTGAGTTTAAAGGGTGGGAACTACAGGCAGCCTGGGATGATTTCAAACTGGGTTTACGACATGGTAATGCTTTCGCCAAAATTGCAATATTTGGGGATAAGCCGTGGCACAAAACGGTATCTAAAGTGGCCAACTGGTTTACATCTGGAAAAGTGCAGTACTTTGAAAATGTCACAGAAGCCAGGGCCTGGCTGAAAGCTGATGGTGAGTACTGACTCGTGCAAAGAAAAATAGACACTAAAAAGCCGGGAAAAGAGGTTAATCAGTTCCCGGCTTTTTTAAAATCAATTGAGCGTTACTTATTCATACCCAACTTTTTCTCTAAGTAGTGGATATTGGTGCCACCATTAGCGAAGTTTTCATCTGCCATGATGGCTTTTTGCAGCGGAATATTGGTTTTGATGCCTTCTACCACTAACTCGTCCAATGCATTGCGCATGCGTGCGATGGCCACCGCACGATTTTCACCATAGGTGATCAACTTACCGATCATGGAGTCATAATTCGGGGGCACTGAATAACCTGCATATATATGTGAGTCCCAGCGCACACCCAAACCACCCGGAGGATGGAACATCGTTATTTTACCGGGTGACGGCACAAAGGTTTGCGGATCTTCAGCATTGATTCGACACTCAATGGAATGTCCCTGAATCTTCACCTGAGATTGCGACAACGACAACGGTTGACCTGCCGCAATGCGTAATTGTTCTTTAATCAGATCCACACCAGTAATCATTTCAGATACGGGGTGCTCTACCTGAATCCGAGTATTCATTTCGATGAAATAAAACTCACCATTTTCATACAAGAATTCAAATGTACCAGCACCACGGTAGTTGATCTCAACACAGGCGCGGCAGCAGCGTTCACCAATTTTGTCGCGCATTTCCTGGGTAATCCCCGGTGCCGGGGCTTCTTCCACAACTTTTTGGTGGCGACGTTGCATCGAACAGTCACGTTCACCCAGATAGATAGCACCGCCCTGCCCATCGGCAAGAATCTGGATCTCCACGTGACGTGGATTTTCCAGGAATTTTTCCATGTAAACTACGTCATTATTAAATGCTGCTTTGGCTTCTTGTTTTGTTGTGGCGATGGCATTCAACAGTTCGCCTTCACTGCGCACGACACGCATACCACGACCACCGCCACCGCCAGCTGCTTTAACAATGATCGGATAACCAATGCGTTTGGCAATGGATTTGTTTAACTCACCGTCAGGGCCAAGTGGGCCATCAGAACCTGGCACACATGGTACCCCGGCTTTTTTCATGGCATTAATAGCTGAAACTTTATCCCCCATCAGGCGAATAGTATCGCCAAGCGGACCGATAAACGTAAAGCCGCTTTTTTCAACCTGATCAGCAAAATCAGCATTCTCTGCCAAAAATCCGTAACCAGGATGTATTGCCACGGAATTAGTCACTTCTGCGGCAGCGATTATGGCCGGTACATTTAAGTAACTGTCGGTCGCTGATGGCTTCCCGATACAAATGGATTCGTCAGCTAGCAACACATGTTTTAGATTTCTATCTGCGGTAGAGTGCACAGCCACGGTTTTGATACCGAGCTCTTTACAGGCACGCAGTACCCGTAGTGCGATCTCGCCGCGATTAGCTATAAGTACTTTATCAAGCATGGAGTCACCCAATTATTCGATGATGAATAGTGGCTGGTCGAACTCCACTGGTTCTTCGTTTTCCACCAGAATCTGAGTCACCACACCGGCTTTGTCGGATTCGATTTGGTTCATCATTTTCATTGCTTCAACGATACACAAGGTATCGCCTACAGAGACGGTTTGTCCAACTTCAACAAATGAAGCGGAACCTGGAGAAGAAGAGCGATAGAATGTGCCCACCATTGGAGAACGAACCGTATGACCTGCAGGCTGAGCAGGAGCAGCATCGGCTTCTGGTGCAGCGGCCGCTGGAGCAGCAGCTGGCGCAGGAGCTGGAGCAGGTGGTGCCATCATGTGTGCAGGCGCATAATGCATCTGCTGGCCACCACGATTAATGCGAACGGATTCTTCGCCTTCGGTGATTTCTAATTCGGCGATACCTGACTCTTCTACTAACTCAATCAGTTTTTTAACTTTGCGAATATCCATGAATTTCTCTCTTAAGGGTCGTTAGATGTATTTTGGTGTTTGTGCCACCAGCTCACCGCTGATTGCAACGCAAATTCATATCCTTGCTCTCCAAGGCCACAGATCACCCCTTGCGCGACATCAGCAAGGAAAGAGTGATGACGAAATGGCTCTCTGGCATGAACATTTGACAAATGCACTTCGATAAACGGAATTGAAACACTTAACAGCGCATCTCGCAGAGCAACACTTGTGTGGGTGAAGGCCCCCGGATTAATAATGATGAAATCCTGTTGTAGATGCGCAGCATGGATAGTATCCAACAGGACATGCTCGGCGTTACTTTGCACATGCGTAAGTTCAACACTCAGGGCTTTAGCCTGGTGCTGTAAATCATGCACAATGTCATCAAGGCCGCGTGTACCATAGACAGTCGGCTCTCGTTTCCCCAGCATGTTGAGGTTTGATCCGTTTAAAAGTAAAACTTTCACTATTTTCGTCGAAAAATCGCTATTTATTATCTATATTCAGACTTTCGGCTAATTTTGTCCAATTGTCCAGTTTTTAAGCGACAGCATCGCCGTATATAAACCCATTATAGGCATTTTTTGGTAAATAGCAGCAAACTACTGGTCTAATCAGCGCTAGTTACCGGAAATTAGCTACAACACGAATGACAACCTGAAGACAGTATGATTCAGTACCTTGTTTCGGCAACGCAATTATTTGAGTGTCCAAATGACACCTTGTTCAATTATTTTAGCAACCCATACCATCTGGGCAACGCGCTAAATATGCCTTGTGAAGTGATCCGCCAAAGTGCGACAACCTTTGAATATGGTGAAGGCATGGTGAAACGGGTAAAGTCTCCTGGATTACCCGCCTTTGAAGAAACTATCATTACATACCAGCCACAACAATATATCGCCTATCGTGTTACTCGCGGTGGCATCGTCAAGAATCATTTAGGCGAATTACGTTTTAGCGAAACCCAGAAGGGTAGCGAACTACAATACCAGATTCGTTTTTCGCCACGCTGGCCCATTCCGCTGTTAGGCCCGGTTATTAAAGGGCAGTTACAAAGCACATTGGAAAAAGGCCTGGCACAAGTGGCGCAAAAGCTTAACTCCTAGGCCATTTTTATATATATTCGGGGTTAACTTCGCATTACACAAAAAGGTCACCCTCATGCCCGTTCACTACATTCAGCACCCATTGATCGAACACAAGATTGGATTGATGCGCGCCAAAGACATCAGTACCAAAAATTTTCGTGAGCTGGCTAATGAGATTGGCGCGTTGCTTACCTATGAAGCGACCCGCAACTTAACCGCTGTTGAAACCGAGATTACCGGCTGGACAGGCGAGCCGATGACAGTCAAACAAATTGAAGGTAAAAAGATAACGCTAGTACCTATTCTGCGAGCGGGACTGGGCATGTTAGAAGGTGTCATGCACCTGGTGCCAAATGCCAAGGTCAGCGTAGTTGGGTTCTACCGCGATGAAGAGACGCTGCAACCGGTTCCCTACTTTGACAAAGTCATCGAAGATGTCGACCAGCGGGTTGCGCTTATTCTGGACCCGATGCTGGCAACCGGTGGCACCATGAACGCTACTATTGACCTGCTAAAAGAAAAAGGTTGTACGCAAATCGCCTGTTTAGTGTTGCTTGCCGCACCAGAAGGTATTTACACCGTCCGCGAGCAGCATGATGATGTGCATATCTACACGGCTGCAATTGATGAACGTCTCAATGATCAGGGTTATATCTTACCGGGACTGGGTGATGCCGGTGATAAGATTTTTGGAACCAAATAACCAAAAAATATAAGATTGGTGCATCTAATCTGATTTGCAATGCGTTTTTCCTATCACTACCAAAGTGAAAGGAAATTAAACCATGCAAAAATTCTCTGGTAAGCGATTGTTGCTTGCGTCCAGTATTATGTCGGTCCTGTCTATTGGAGCCGCGTCAGCATCAAGTCATAGAGAAGCACCATACATTTCTAAGTATCCGCAAGTTGATGCGTCAGACTTTTATATGTTCAATAGTTACGAGCCGGGTCGAGAAGGCTATGTCACTATTCTGGCCAATTACATCCCAGTTCAGGCAGCGTACGGCGGCCCAAACTATTTTCCATTGGATGAAAATGCCCTCTATGAGATCCACATCGATAATGATGGCGATGCCATTGAAGATCTGACCTTCCAGTTTCATTTTGACAATAGCCTGCCAGAAAATGGTGTTGTGTCATTTGAAATAGGAGAAGGCGACAATAAGAAGTCGATACCCGCCGTTCTGCGCAATGTCGGGGGTATTTCACCTGATGCAGCGTCAGGTCTTAACTACATGGAATCTTACAATCTAAACCTGGTCACAGGCGATCGAAGAACCGGAACGTCTGCTGAAGTTATCAACGCTGCAACGAACACGACTAAATTCCGTAAACCATTTGATTACAGTGGTACGAAAACCTTTGGCGGCGCAGGCAACTACGGTACATATGCGGATAGCTTCATCTATCCAATAAATATCCCTGAATGCGAACAGCCTGGCAAAGTATTTGTCGGACAACGGGCTGAAGCCTTTAAAATCGCACTTGGTGAAGTATTTGACCTGGTTAATTTTGTGCCAGTAGAGGGTGACAGTACCCCCGGGGCAAATGATGGTGGCGGTTTCCCAGGTGGTGTAACACAAGATGAGAGCAGAAACATTCTTGCTAAAAACAACGTCACGACTATCGCATTAGAGTTACCGGCAGCCTGTTTGACCGGGGAAGGTAATGGTGTAATAGGTGGCTGGACAACGGCCAGCTTGCGTCAGGCGACAATCCTTAACCCCGTTCCCACGTTGGACAAACCAGAAGTGTCTGGTGGAGCCTGGACACAGGTTTCCAGATTAGGCAATTTTTTGGTAAATGAATTGTTTATCGGATTTCCAGACAAAGACAAGTTCAACGCAAGCGAACCCAAAGATGATGCCCAATTCGCGAACTACGTAACGCATCCGGTTTTTCCAGCAATCGTTGATATATTGTTCAAAGATGCAGTCAATAGCACTCTCGGCACTGAGATCCCTAATTTAGCGCCCACAAATATTCCTAGACTCGATCTGGTGACGGGATTTTTAACCGGGTTCGAAAACCTTAATCAGCTAGAGCAAGCAACCCCATCTGAAGTTTTGCGATTAAACACAGGAATTACCGCAACACCACGTGAAGCACAGCACTATTTAGGTGTTGCCGCCGGGGATGTCGCTGGCTTTCCAAATGGCAGAAGACCCGGAGATGATTCCGTCGACATCGCCTTAAGAGTCGCAATGGGCGCCCTTTGCCATCCGGTTCCGTTGGGTGAAGACGGAGCGGCCATCAATCTGGGACTGTGTGAGGAATCACAAGCCCCTATCGGTAACGTTCCCCTGACCGATGGTGCACCCATATCGGCCATGCACTTTAACAACCGATTCCCATACCTGCTGACACCTTATCCAGGTTCACCAGGTAACTCCCCGGTTCCACAGCCAGAAGAATGAGACGCACCAAAGTCAGAGAGGAATAAACAATGAAAAAAAGCCTGATTCTGCTAAGCATAATTGTGCTCACGGCGTGTAACGATAACGATGATGAACAAAATCAACAACCTATAGTTGATACAACACCTCCGTCACTATCTGCGGTATCTGATATCGCAATTGACGCGTATTCAGAAAACAATGTCATCACCTTAGAATTATCTGATGATATGACGAGCTTGGCGGATTTGTCTTTAAGTGCCGCAAGTTCCAATAGTCAGGTTATATCTGACGATGGCATTGCTATTTCGAATACTGAAGTATCACTGACACCAGTCCCTGATGTCATTGGTTCTGCGGTAATAACGATTACCGCGACGGACAGCAGTGGTAATTCTTCATCGGTAGACATTAATGTTCAGGTCAATGCTGTGCAAATCGAAGCCAGCTCTTTAATCAGAGCGGTTTTTGAAAACCCGGCACAGTCGGAACCTGAATTAATTAATGGCTTGGAGATCTTATTGGACTCAGATAATGAGAACCAATTCGATGACTTGTTAGGCTAATGGTATCTGTGTCTAACAGTTCCCTTTCCAGCTTGCTGTTTGCAAGCTGGTTTTTTCTATTTGCTTCGGCGGGTTTTGCTAGAGGCAACAACGAAGAAAGTAATGTAATTAGCACCACAGATGAGTTTAAAGAAGCCATTCTCTATCAGTTTCGCGGACTTGAATTTGGCAAGAATAACGATTCCATCGACTCCCTGGGTTTTGAAGAGGTTGCGACATTACTTTCAAGACTCCTGCGGATGTCAAAGCAGAAAGAGGATCACTTCTACTCGTTGGAAGCCGCAAAAGTATTTGAAAACTTACCGTCAACAAAACAAAAACATCCACCCATTAAATACTGGTATGCCCAGAACCTAAGTTTTTTGCATCAATTTGGTGGCGCAGAAGAGGTCCTTAAGGATTTATTCAAAGCGGGCTATATGCAAACCCAGACAGGATTGGATCTGGTTAATTTATATATGTTGACAGGTCGCTTAGCTGAGGCAGATAAATATTGTGACTTCCTGAAATACCAGGGCAATTCAATCGTATTTTCCATCTGTAGCTTATGGATTAAAGGGGTCTCAGGCGTTGATAACCAAAGTGCGACTAAGCTTGAAGCACTGGCCAGCGCCCTCAAAAACGACCAAGTTATGAGTGATTGGATAAATAGCATACTTGTCGATGTTTGTATCGCTCAAGAACAACCAGAACGTGCGCTGCGTCGATTTAGAAAAATTGCCACAACAGACCATGCTCCATTACTGCAAATAATTGATTATCACCTGGTCAATGAAGAATTCGATTTGGCGAGGCTAATTATGGAGAATGACTATCTGGACGAGAAATACTGGATCAGATACCGCCTTTCTCACCCAGCGCTGGCAACTGAATTAGCGCCTGAGAGAAAACAGATCCTTGAGTTCTATCGCCAACATCCGACACCAGAAACGGCCTTTTTAATCTCTCTTTGGTCAACCTATATAGACAAAAATTTAGATGCCGCTGCGGTATATGCAGATATCAATTATCAAACTTATAAGAAAGCTAATAATCAACGACTTATGGCGTTGGTAGGCAATTGACGACACGTTTCAAGATGAAAAATGTACTATTATTTTTGATGCTATTCACTTGCAGTAATGCACTGCATGCCCATCAATCGAGTTTTAGTAACCTCGAGATTGACGTTGTTGATAATAACGTTCTGGTTAATTGGAACGTTCATATCAATGAATTTATTGCCAATAGTTTCAGCAAGAATCACGTGGATAAACATGCTTTGGATATCAACAAAGATGGTCAGATCAGCGGCTGGGAGTTTCTGTCATTCTCGAACGAATTTGAATCCCTAATCAATAGCGAACTTACTATAGGGGAACCTCATGAATGTCCTTTAATACTGGTTAACAGTGAAATCGACCAAGTCGTCGCGCCAGAAATGATAACCCTGAATCTCAAAGCCGAATGCGCGACGGCACCACGATTTATTAACTCTCAGTTATTGTTGGACTCTTACCCGGATCATCAAGTGATTTTTACACTGTCTGACAAAGATAGCACTGCGACCGGTATGTTATCAGCGGGGGATACTCAAATTAATCTTGATACTACTGAACCGCACTCGGCTTTGAGTCTGCTGGTATCTGGGATTGAACATATCCTGATTGGATTAGATCACCTGGCATTCCTGGTAATTCTACTTTTATCCTTGATTGCCAATAAAAAAACTGAGAACAGTTCAATCATAAAAACCTTATTCACTTATATCAGCTGCTTTACCGTTGCACATTCCATTACATTGTTTTTAGGGTGGTATGACTTAACGATTTTACCTGTGGAGATCATTGAAGCTCTGATCGCATTTACCATCGTATTTTCTGCTTTAATGTTGCAGCTAAACTTCCGCATCGCCTTACCCGTCATTTTTTCTTTTGGACTCATACACGGTTATGGATTTGCTAGCGTGCTGGCGGATCTGAACTTTCAAAACGCTAATAAATTACTGGTCTGGCTTAATTTCAACATTGGTATTGAATTAGGTCAGATACTATTTGTCGCAACGTTATTTCCATTGGTGACGTTCCTAAACAAGCAACATAATCAACTTTACCTCAAATACATTAACTTGTGTCTTCTATCGGTCGCTGTATTTTGGTTGGTAGAAAGAGCATATATAGTCGTATAAAAAAACTAAAGCTTACACGCGTGAATACGCCAGATCATAAATTTTTAGTCTTTTCTGCATCTAATTTTTAACTCACTTCGTTTTCCATAGACGACTGACTATTTATTTCTCACACAGTCTAAAGAAGTTGTTCTATCCATACTCGAAAAGAGTGTTTTACTGGTAGTCCACGGAGTACAGTTTGAAGTGGTTTGAAAGCATATCGATTAAGAAAAAACTCTGGTTATTGACGAGCGTGTTTTTAGTTACCTTATTTAGTGTTATTTCAGTATCGATCTGGATTCAAAATCGCTTAACGGATGATATCGATCTGATTTTAAATAAGCATGTGGTTGCCTCCCAACTATTGCTGGAAGCAGACGCACAACTCAATCGCGCAGTAACAGCCGAAAAAACGTTACTCATTATCAACGCCAAGTCCACCCGCTTTGCCAGCACACAAGGATTCCACAAACGGAATATTGCTGACGCAGAAGAAAGTCTGAAAATGTTTAGAGGCATGATTGATAGCCCTGTTATTTTGGCCCATATGGGTCAATTTGATCAGTTATTTGCGTCATGGAAATCACTTTCTGCGCAAATATCCAGTCTCAGACAAGAAAATGATTCCCAGAGCAGAAGAGAAGCCATAAAACTGAGCTTAAATGAAAACTCGATAAAGTTTTCTGAAATGAGTGACGTATTTGGCCTTATTCTGGAAGAGGTGAACAAACAAAGTTTAGCCACCAAAACGTCAGCGGAAAAAAGTCGCAAAACCTCCTCGATGCTGATGTCATCACTGGCAATTTTTGTGTTGTTCCTGGGATCATTAATTACAACACTATCAATACGCCATCTGGCCCATCCGATCATCAATATTACCAATCGGTTGCGGCAAATTGCCACTGGTGATGGTGACCTGACCCAACGATTGCCAGAAGATAGAACCGACGAGATAGGCGCAGCTGCAACAGCCTTTAACCTGTTTGCCAATAAACAGGCAAATATCATCAAGGATATCATCACTTCGATGCTGGCATTGAATCAATCGATTGAATTCGTTGAACAACGAATGGATTCGCTAAGAGCAGCAACCAACCTGCAACTGACTGAAAACGATAAAATTTCCTATTCCGTTAATGATATGGCAGCAGCCGTCAGCGAGATTTCTGCAAGTGCAGGCACAACATCAGACGCGACAACTAATGCCTATGAATTGGCATTAACTGGAAGACGTGTCATTGACGAGTCTGTTGAGACTATCAATGGCATGACACACAACTTAAAAACCATCTCATCGGTTGTGAAAAATTTAGATGGGAAAGCTTCCTCAATATCTTCAGTCGTCAATGTGATAAGCGAAATTGCTGATCAGACTAATTTGCTTGCCCTAAACGCAGCCATTGAAGCCGCGCGCGCTGGCGATCATGGTCGGGGATTTGCAGTCGTCGCTGACGAAGTCAGAAACCTTGCCAGCAAAACCCAGGAACTGACTAATGACATAAGAAGCAACATTAAAAGCCTAAGCCAGGAAAGCACGAATGCGGTCACAGTCGTCAATGAAAGCCTGGAGATTTCTATGCAACTGGATCAAAAAGCCATTCGCTCAGGCAAGGCTCTGTCAGACATCACGTCATCCGTTGAAATTATATCTGGCATGAATAAAACGGTCGCCAAATCACTGGGGGATCAATCTGACAATGCCAGCAAGATTAATAACAGCATTGGAGTACTCAGAAAAATGTCTCAGTCTGCAGATTTGTTTGCGCAAGAGACACTGGATGAACTCAAGCAGCTTGTCAGTAATTCAAAAGATGTTCAAAAACTATTAACCCAATTCACCGTATAGCGTATTAGGAGTATCAATATGATTTTTTTACCCAAGCACATCTGCCTATTGATGGCATTTTTTGTGCAAAACCTGTGTTTTGGGCTGGAAATACAAGTCCTCGATAAATCGGGGCAACCGGTTGAAAACGTCGCAATCGCACTCATTCCTGTATCCACTGGTGCTAAACAGATAGCCTCACAACTACCCCTTCGCGATGTCGTGTTAAGCCAAAAAGACAGGCAATTTTCACCTTACCTGATAACCATACAAAACGGTGCCAGTGTGAGTTTTCTAAACGAAGATGCCATCAGACATCAGGTTTATGCTCGTTCGGAAATTGCCACCTTCGATATGAATCTGAAAAGCGGCGAACATTCGTCAGGTGTCCGACTGACCTCCTCTGGTGAAATGGCCGTTGGGTGCAACATTCATGACTGGATGCAAGCATATGTATTTGTCGTCGATACGCCGTATTACAGTGCTACCAATGAAAATGGCAAGGCACAGATTTCCTTACCCGACAATGAGTCTTATGAACTTAAAGCCTGGCATCCAAGATTTCAGTCTTCGGACCTGGATATTTCAAAAAATATTAACACCCCCGCAACCACTACAGTCATTACCTTACAGCAAGAGTTATTGCCAGATGCTAACGCAATAGATGACTTTGATGACCTGTCAGATCTGGATATTTACGAGTAAGTTTTATTGCAAAACAAAAAGCGGGATTCACATGTAAATGGGATTACTTTCCAAACAACAAACTGGCAATTTATTATGAGACGACTTATTCAAACAATACTCTGTACGATGATATTCAGTATTACGTCTGTTACTGCCGACACAGGTAGTAGTCTGTTGGCCACAGGTGGAATAACCGGATTCGAAGGAGCCGCAGGTGGTGGAATTACACCCTGGGCTACGATAGGCGGATATGGCAGCAGAGAAGAAATAAACGGTACCGCATCGATACAAACACTGCAGTTAGGAGAATACCAATTGACCACAGTGGGTGCCCTCATCGGTTTTTATGATCGGGTTGAGCTTTCAGTACAGCGTCAAACATTGGATATTTCTTCCGGAATCACCAGTAACGTATTTAACCTCCTGACCGCAGGTGAGATTAATACCGCCCCGGGTACTGAAATTGAGCAGGATGTTGTTGGCCTGAAGGTGAAATTATTTGGTGACCTGGTGTTCTCTAAAAGCGCCTGGGAGCCGCAAATATCAGCAGGTATTCAGTACAAAAATAACCGAGATTTCGCGACTTCTCTCCCCTTGTCCGACGGCACCGTCCCACTCCCCAATCTAGGTGTACCCGCCATCTTAGGCGCCAAAAAAGACTCAGGCACGGATATCTATATCAGCGCCAGTAAATTCTGGCTGGGCGGTGCAATGGGCAATAATCTATTACTCAACCTTACGGCTCGGGCCACTAAAGCAAACACCTTTGGTCTATTGGGTTTCGAAGCCGAAAATGACAACGACTTTGACCTGGAATTGGAAGGCTCCATGGTGTTACTCCCCTCAGTGAATACCGCCGTGGGCGTTGAGTGGCGAACCCAAAGTGACCGTCTGGGGGGATTGGCAAAAGAAGAGACGGTATACGATTTTTTTGTTGCCTGGCTCCCCGATAAATCCTGGTCCATGACCCTTGCCTATGTTGATTTAGGCTCGCTGCCGTTTGAACCGGACGCGAATGGATTTTATTTATCAGTCACAGGAAATTGGTAATGATCAAAACAAAAAAACCACAAACGATTATTCTGGCAATGGTTATCACCATGCTAACTTTATTGACGATGTCATCATGCACCAGCATGCAGTCATCTGAAACACTGTATGAAGATATTGGCGGCAGAGACACCCTGGTTCGGGTATACATCTCGGCAGTTAAACGCATCTATAGTGATCCCCGGATCAATCATTATTTTAAAGGGGTTCCCGCAAAAGTACTGGCTAAGCATCTGGCAGATCAAACCTGTGAACTGATAGGAGGCCCCTGCCAGTATACCGGACGTTCAATGCTCGACTCCCATAAAGGGATGGGGATTACTGATGCCGATATGTTTGTTTTAGTTGAACATGTGCAACGGGCTATACGAGAAGTGGGTCTCAGTTCCCAGCAGGAAAACCTGATCATTAAACAGCTGGCGCCGCTAAAATCGGATATCGTTTATCAATAAAGGCGATGGCAAAAGTTAGGTTGGGGCAATCATGCCTAAGGAGAACAGAGGGTGAATTGAAAATCACTGCACGAAACACCCTCTTTTTGAACTAGCCTAGAATAGGCATTCCCTCACACAAATCATGTTTGAGATATAACAATGCACCGTCATCAGTGGTAATGGGCGGATGAACACTGTCTTTCTGCATAAAATGAAAGTCACCTGCAGCCAGGCGATGCTCACCGATTCGGATGGTCCCTTCTAAAACCAAACATTCTTCGTCATTCATGTGCTGATGACTTTGAATGTTAGCACCGGGTTGTAGTTTCCAAATGGCAATCTGAATTTTGTTCTTCACATCCTGATGTAATACTTTCACGGATATGTATTTACTCAATGTCTGCCACTCACTATTTTTCGAGAAAATAGTTTTGCCACCTTCCGGACAGGCACCATCTATTCCACACTTAATCATTTTCAGCATATTTTTTTTGGTCTGGTTATCCAGATTTACCGGTGCGACATTTTCGGCAAGTAATGCCAACTGTTCGTCAGACAGTGCTTCATTGTTGGTTTTATGATTCACAACAACACCTCCGTTGCTAAATTTCTGGCTATCGCTTCCATTCCACGTTTTATATCTGATTTCACGGTCCCCAGCGGTATCTCAAGCAATTCCGCAATTTCCCGGTGACTCAGGCCTCTAAAGAAAGAGAGTATTATGGCTTGTTTTTGATGAGTGCCTAACTGATTAAGCGCCACCATTAGCCCCTTATAATTACCTGAGTCCTGCATTATCTCATAGGGCTCTGCGCTTTGAAATAACAGTGACTCCAGCTCAACCTGATAGTTATTTTTCAACTGGTCAAAAGACTTCGTTTTACGATAATAGTCCAGTGCACGGCTTCTTGCGATCAGCAAACACCAGCCCAAAACTGAACCATTATCCGGGTGATATTGACTGCGCTGGCGCCACATTTGGATATAGGCTTCTGACACGATTTCTTCTGTATCGCTTTTGTTGCCAATAATTTTAAATACCAAACCAAAGACACGATTGACCGTTAACTCATAAAACGCTTCAAAGGCCTTTTCATCATCATTCTTTATGCGATTTACCAAGGCAAAAAGTTGCTGTTGAAGCGTCTTAATCGCATAACCGCAGGTGTCGGTTCGATTCTCAACTAGTATTTCTTCTTGAACTGTTTTAGCCACAATTAAAGTACTCTTTTAATCAGTTTTATCTTTTACCATTCGTAAATAGATGGCAAAAATAAGGTTGTTACATCTATCGCTGTGTTCGCTCACAACGCGGCACTGATGATTTGATCCTTGCCATTTTGTTTAGCTTCATAAAGTTTCTCATCAGCAATGGTGATCGCTTTTGGGATCAGAGAATAATCACCTTCGATCATGAATACACATCCGCCACTGATGGTCACGTATATCTGGTCTTTATTATGAGTTAAGTAGTTTTTCCTGACACTTTCCAGAATTCGAGCCACAATTGCTTGTAACTCGGGTAATTCCACTTTATCCACTAGAATGACAAACTCTTCACCACCGTACCGGGCAATGACGTCAGGCTCTCTTAAGTTTGCTCGAATTGATTCACAGACCATTTTTAACACGCTATCACCAACACAATGTCCATAATTATCATTAATGGCTTTAAAATTATCGATATCCACCATAATGACCCCTATAGAATGAGGCTTTATAAAGAAACACTTACGTCGCTCGATGACTTCTTGCATTGCCCTTCTATTAAATACACCGGTAAGTGGGTCTCTTTTATTTTGCTCAAACAAATATTTCTTTTGTTTGTTGTTGACATTCCACAATGCAAACGAAATAAAAAAGGCATAACCCAATGCACAAATAGAAGAAATCATCAGTACTAAAGTATGTTTCTGGGAAACTAATATTTGTTCTTGCGGCATAAATACATTTGGGTAGATAAGCGCCACGAAATAAATCACAACAATGACAAAAGAGAATAACAACGCAATACCATTGAGGAAAAATATGAGCAGTGACGGCAGAATACAAAGCCAGGGTAATGCCGGGGAGTCAACAAAAGGAAAAGCAGTGAGAAAGTAACCCATCAACCCCAGAGTAACCCAACACGTAACAAGATATAGGCGTTCCTTGTCTACTGCTTTATAGCTCATCAGGAAGATAGATAAATATATGAAGCAAGCCACTAATAACACCAGGCTGCTGGTCCAATAATCTTTATTTTCCCAATATAATGAATAGCTTAGAATGAGACAAATAATGACAGACAGCACATCACTTTGACGAAATATTCTGAGTTTATAATTTAGTTGATCATGCTGAAAGGTAGTCATCTATACTTGGTACTGGTTTATATTAATGCAATTATTGCTATTTTCACTGTTTATTATTGGCGAATCTCAACCTCAAAAAACCTCACAAAAAACAACATCAATCGGCTCTTATAACAAAGGGATTTAAGGTTTCACTTGAATTATATTGGACCTTAAAAAGGCAAATTAAATTTCAAAATAAACTCAATGAATTCAAAATAAGCGACAGGAATAAAAATTAAAGAGGGAGAAATAGACAAGAACGCATAATAGAAAACCAACCACCATAAATCAAATAATAAAGAGACTTTTTATTTATAGCCCTACTTCATAATTTCTAGCTTTTATGCTTTTATGCTTTTATGTTTTTATGTTTTTATAAATAAACTTAACGACATCTTTTTCGTATTGTTCTTTGGTTTCTGTACTGGCTCCCTGATACGCAGTGAAGGAAAAGCCGTGACCTCGCTGCTTCGTTACTTTGGTTAGCGGACCTTCATGAAAATTATGTCCGGCGTTGTTATAAAACCTGTAACTCACCGGCAGATTTTTCTTTTGCAAACCCTGATACCATAAATCAATAGAGATTGGGTTATTGGGGTAAGTGCGCTTCCAGATAAAGTCCTGATTTGATTTGCCCGCCCAGGTATCCAGACGACCAAACGCCAGAATTGTCGGTACGGTGATATCACCTAGCGCCAAACCTGTCGCAGCCGGTGCTTCAGACATGATTCCCCTGACATGCTCCATGTTAATTGTCGATGCGGCAGATAATATTACCCTGCCACCATTCGAACTACCGTAGAAAAAGATATTTTCACTGTCCCAGCGACTACCTTGTCGGGCATAATCCACAGCGCCTTTGAACACGGCAAAGATAAGATTCTGCTTTCCTGTGTTGGAGACCTTTCTGGTAACGAATTTCCAGTCCAAGCCATTCATTTCATACGCATCAAACGAAATAGTCGCGAATCCGTTGCTGTTTAACATTTGAACACGACGAACATCGTCCTCACGCAGTCCCGCCCCACCATGGGCATACACGATGACCGGCTTACGGATATCGTTTTCAGGCACCTCAATAAACACATTTTCACTTGAAGGATTAAATTCGGCATAAGGACCATCGGTTGTATAAAAACCCCGGTAACCAACAGGCCGCAACTGAGTGATTTGTTCTGCTGCCCACACCTGAATGTTAACGAGCAAAAGAACCAAGCAAGCTAATACATTTTTCATGACTTAAAGCCGCTCCTTCTGAGAATACGGCGAGTATCCATCGGAGCAACAGCATTTAATCACTGGCAGCTCCTGCAGGCTGTTCTGAGGGGATCTTTGGCGAAATTGCATAGAGGTTGTCTAAAGTGAGAATCGAGACCAGGAACAATAGAAATACTGCAATAAAGCTCTTTTTTTTCATTTACTTCTCTCAAATTTATTTCTTCCACTGACACCTTGTCAGTCGAAGGAATTGCCAGTTATCGTAGAAGTAAACGTCTGCCAATTTTAATTGGATGCAGTTTTTTGAAATTTTGATGAAAATACTGAACTATCGGCTGGTAAGTGTCTGTGCAGCATGCACAAGATGATAATGGCCTGTTTCCTGACCTGTGTTTTTTGGCGCTAAAAACTATTTACAACCAGCAACTATATGGATGGATTCCAGAGATGGGAACCAACACAGCAGAAGCGCTCACTTTAATAGCCATCCTGCTGTGCGGTTTGCTAGTTTAGAGTTGAAGGTAAATCAGTTGTTGTTTAAAGCCCGGTTAACGTGGGCAGCAAACTTTTCAGCATTTAAAAAACCCGTGACTCTGGCACTTTCCAGTTCCTTCCCTTGCTCATCAAAGAACATAATGGTTGGCAAACCAAGTACCGAGAAATACTCCTGAAACTCTAGGTTAGTGGGGGTATTGTCGGTCAGATCTATCTGCATCCAAACGGTATTTTCCAGCGCCTTTTGCACCTCACCATCGGTAAAGGTATATTTTTCGAATTCCTTACAGGCGACACACCAATCAGCGTACAGGTCTATCATCACCGATTTGCCCTGGGCATTGGCGTCTGCCAACTTAGCTTCAAAATCAGTGAGGTCTTTAATCCGCAGAAACTCAGGGTGCGCCGCTTTTGTGCTCGTCGATGGTAATGCGACACCACTTTGCTGCGTAACCTGCTGATAGCCATACAATGCAGAAAAGAACAGACCAAGGAATATCAGCAGTGTACGTACGCCTTTCCAAAACGTTATGCTGCTGTTTTGATTCATCACGTAGAAGTAACTGAACATCGCCAGACCAGTGACAGACCAGGCCAGATTCGTCCATAAATTTTCCACCAGACGTTCAATAAAGACTAAAGCCACAATCAGCATCATAAAGCCGAATGTCACCTTGACTACATTCATCCACTCACCGGCTTTCGGTAGTAACTTTCCGCCCGTAACAGCAAATAAAATCAGCGGGATGCCCATCCCCAAACTGAGCGCATAAAGCGCACTGAATCCCAACACTAAATCACCGGACTGGGCAATAAATAACAAGATCCCCGTCAAAGGTGCAGTTGTGCATGGTGAAGCAATCAATCCTGAAATCGCCCCCATAACAAATACGCCACCATACGCCCCACCTTTTTGTTTCTGGCTAATGGCATTTAATTTATTTTGCCAGCTGGCCGGCAATTGCATGTTATAGCCACCGAACATCGCCACAGCCAACGCCAGAAAAACAATGATAAAGAAACCCAGTATTGCCGGGTGTTGCAACGCTGCCTGAAACTTAACCCCGGCACTGGCGACAATGAGCCCCAACAGAGAGTAGGTAATCGCCATACCCTGAACGTAGATAAATGACAAAGATAATATAGTGGCGGTGGATTTTTGCTGGCCTTGCCCGACGACAATGCCCGAAATAATCGGATACATGGGGAACACGCAAGGTGTGAAGGCCAATCCGACGCCCAACACTAAAAAGAGCGCCAGCGATAGCAACAGGCTCTGCTCTCCGGATAATAACTGTTGTAGCTCAAATTGCTGAGACTGGGGCGCTTCGTTTATATCAGTATTGCTGGCCGATGCAGTTCCTTCACCGGCCACAGCATTCAGATAGATAACTTTCGTGGTTGGAGGGTAACACAACCCGGCTTCTGCACATCCTTGATAACGCAGCTTTACGACCGCATCCTGCTTTGCCTGCACAATGCTATAGTCGATGCTAACCTGCTCAAAGAACACCTCGGACACGCCAAAAAATTCATCTTCAATTTCAACTGACGGTGGATAATCTGGTTCTGAGAGCAGCGCGTCTTTGACCACTGTTTTAAATTGCTTTTTGTACAGATAGTAGCCATCGGCGATTTCAAAAGTGAGGCTTAGCTGATCACCCTGCTGAGAAAACTCGAATATAAAAGCTTGTTCAACCGGCAAAAACTCCGGCTCATTGGAAAATAAATCATCTAGCGACTGATCTATTTGTCTTGCCTGCGCTCCGCCAAAAAGCAGGCACAAAAAAATTCCAAAAACGACTACAAATCTATTCATTTCACCGTACTTCTGATCCAATTACCGTAATCGGTACTGGAATCTGTTATATCCAACACTACCCATTCCGGGACGTCATAAGGGTGCAGGGCGAGCACCACATCTTGCAATTTCCCTACTGCCGCCTTCGTGGTTTTAATAACGAGTTGGCATTCACTTGATTGCTGCACTCGCCCCTGCCAACTATACACGGACACCATACCAGAGATGATATTGACACAGGCCGCCTGCTCTTTTTCGACAATTTTACAGGCAATATCTCTGGCACTGGACTTATCCGGACAGGTACACAAGACGACACATAAATCCGACATACTAGCTCCTTTGACCTGAACAGATTCGCTTTACTTTCAGGTAGTTTACGTTTTTTTCAGCTGAAAGGTTTGTTTCTCATTACAATTAACCGAGATAAACAACCTGACATTAAAATTCAGAAACAATTAAATCCCCACTTTCGTGGGTAACAAATATTGATTTGTGACAATAGCGGCTCAATGTAGCAAGATAAGCCGGTATTGCGATATAGCAATTTCGCGATTTTTTAATACTTATTATATTAGCCTTTTGACATCTGCACCCTGCAATAAACCCTTATTGCTGCAATTGCCTTTGTTGATGTCGTGGCGGAGTGACTATGTTTGCCAAACTATTTTTGCTATTCGCGATTTTACCCATTGTAGAAATTGCGCTTCTTATCAATCTTGGAGAGATTATCGGCGGTTGGAATACCGTTGCTATTGTCATTATTACCGCGTTTTTTGGCGCTCACCTGGTACGACAGCAAGGTCTGCATACCATGTTGCTGGCCAGACAGAAGATGCAACAAGGACAATTGCCGGGGCAGGAGATGGCAGAAGGGCTGCTACTGTTAGTTGCCGGTGTATTGCTGGTTACCCCGGGATTCATTACCGATATTATTGGATTTTTGTTTGCCTTGCCGATGACCCGCCCGGTGCTGGCTCGATCTCTAATGAAGCAATTTAGCGGCAATATCAGCATGCACAACGTGCATCGCGGTTCGAATTTTGAGTCCCGGACATCGTTTCATGAATTTCATCAATACCATCATGACGACGGGTTCCAGGGTAACACCTCAAACAACGACCCAGCACAACATGAGCCATCGCAACAAAAACAACCAAACGGCAATATCACGATCGAGGGGGAATACCAGAAAAAAGACAAAGAATAGACGCGTGCCACCGTCGCTATCAGGCATTCTCTTCTTGATCATTGCCATTCTGCCCTAAATGCGCCTATAGTTCTGATTTGTATCAGAATTTCATCTTTTTAGATTAGGACATCAGGCTGGGGCATGAAATGGCTTTTCACTCAGAACAAGACAAAAAACAATACTGGCAAAAAAACCTGAGTTTAATGGGCAAGCTGTTAACTGTTTGGTTCGTTGTTTCATTTGGTTGTGGCGTTTTATTCGTTGATGTCTTAAATCAATTCACCTTCTTTGGTTTTAAGTTAGGCTTTTGGTTTGCCCAGCAAGGGGCAATTTATGTTTTTGTATCGTTGATTTTTGTTTATGTCCATCAAATGAACAAGCTCGACAAATCCTTTGACGTCAACGAAGACTAGGTAAACGCATGGATATTCAGTTACTGACCTTCATCGTTGTTGGCTGCACATTTGCACTTTATATCGGCATCGCATTATGGGCCAAAGCTGGCTCGACCAAAGAGTTTTATGTAGCGGGTGGGGGTGTCCACCCTGTTGCCAATGGCATGGCGACTGCTGCTGACTGGATGTCTGCCGCTTCTTTTATCTCAATGGCAGGTCTCATCTCTTTTATGGGTTACGACGGTGCCGTTTATCTTCTCGGGTGGACAGGCGGATACGTATTGCTGGCACTGTGTCTGGCACCTTATCTCCGTAAGTTTGGCAAGTTTACCGTACCTGATTTTATCGGTGATCGTTATTACTCTCAGGTAGCCAGAACCGTAGCCGTACTTTGCGCGATTTTCGTGTCATTTACCTATGTGGCAGGTCAAATGCGCGGTGTAGGTGTCGTTTTTAGCCGCTTTTTAGAAGTCGATATCACCCTTGGCGTGATCATCGGTATGGCAGTCGTTTTCTTTTACGCTGTGTTAGGTGGAATGAAAGGCATCACCTATACACAGGTCGCCCAATATTGTGTGTTGATATTCGCCTACCTGGTACCCGCGGTTTTTATCTCTTTTGCCATGACCGGTCATGTATTCCCGCAATTTGGCTTTGGGGCAGAACTTACCGATGGTTCCGGGCAAACATTGCTCGCCAAGTTAGATGGTTTATCCACGGAACTTGGCTTTCACGAGTATACATCGGGTAGCAAAAGCATGATTGATGTGTTCTGTATTACCGCAGCACTGATGGTAGGTACTGCGGGATTACCCCATGTTATCGTTCGCTTTTTTACTGTTCCCAAAGTCCGTGACGCCAGAAAAAGTGCTGGTTGGGCATTACTCTTTATCGCTTTACTTTACACCACGGCTCCTGCTATTGCCTCATTTGCCAGAGTAAACATGATTGAAACCATCAATGGTCAGGAGCAAACCGGCACCCCCTATTCTGAAGCCCCTTCCTGGATTAAGAACTGGGAAAAAACGGGACTCATTTCCTGGGACGACCAGAACAATGACGGACGCATGTTTTATTCTGGCGATGAACGTAATGAGATGAAAGTCGACCGGGATATTATGGTGCTGGCCAATCCGGAGATTGCCGGTTTACCGAATTGGGTCATTGCACTGGTTGCCGCCGGCGGTATAGCCGCGGCATTATCCACTTCGGCCGGACTATTACTGGTGATTTCCACATCCGTCTCTCACGACCTGCTAAAACGCAATTTCATGCCCAACATTACCGATCGACAGGAACTACGCTATGCCCGCATCGCAGCAGCCACCGGGATCCTCATCGCTGGCTATTTAGGGATCAATCCGCCTGGATTTGTTGCTCAGGTTGTTGCGTTTGCATTTGGTTTGGCAGCTTCATCCTTTTTTCCCGCCATTATTCTCGGCATCTTCCATAAAAAGATGTCCAGCACTGGTGCCATCGCTGGCATGCTTACCGGAATAAGCTTCACTGCCAGCTACATTATTTACTTCAAATTCATCGAGCCACAAGCCAACATACCGGCTAACTGGTGGTTTGGTATCTCGCCGGAAGGGATAGGTACACTGGGCATGTTACTCAACTTTAGTGTTGCCTATATTGTTCACAAATTCAGTCAGCCGGCACCGCTGGGCATCCAACAAATGGTGGAAGAAATCCGCTATCCCAGATAACCGGTGATGGACGATTCCGTCTACAATTTTTTTTGTATTTTTTTCAAAAAACCTCTTGAGATCGCCTGACGTATCCCCATCTACGCTGGCAGACAAAGATTTTGATAACCAGATTTCGGTCTGATTATCCAGGCATATTCCCCTTTTCGGGGTGTTTTAATCATTAATCTAGGACATTTCAGGAGATCTTGAAGATGGCAATCCGTCCTTTACACGATCGCGTTATCGTTAAACGCCACGAGCAAGAAACTAAATCTGCTGGCGGTATCGTATTAACTGGTTCTGCAGCGGAAAAATCTACTCGCGGTGAAGTTATTGCTGTTGGTAATGGCCGCATTTTGGATAGCGGTGAAACTCGCGCCCTTGACGTTAAAGTTGGTGACATCGTGGTATTCAACGATGGTTACGGCGTTAAAACGGAAAAACTTGATGGCGAAGAAGTGCTGATCATGAGCGAAAGCGACATTCTGGCAATCGTCGAATAATTCAGCGTCCAGCAATCATTACCACTACAGATATCGAATTAGAGGAAATTAATTATGGCAGCTAAAGAAGTACGCTTCTCAGATGACGCTCGCAGCAAAATGCTGGCGGGTGTTAATGTTCTAGCTAATGCAGTTAAAGTTACATTGGGCCCTAAAGGTCGTAACGTCGTTTTAGATAAATCTTTCGGTGCTCCTATGATCACCAAAGATGGTGTTTCTGTTGCGAAAGAAATCGAACTTGAAGATAAGTTTGAAAACATGGGCGCACAGATGGTTAAAGAAGTCGCGTCTAAAGCAAATGATGAAGCGGGTGACGGTACGACTACAGCAACCGTTTTGGCACAGGCTATCGTAACTGAAGGTTTAAAATCAGTTGCTGCTGGCATGAACCCAATGGATCTTAAGCGTGGCATCGACAAAGCAGTTCTTGCTGCGGTAGAAGAGTTAAAAGCACTTTCTGTTGATTGTCGCGATAGTAAGTTTATCGCTCAGGTAGGTACTATCTCTGCAAACTCTGACACTGAAGTAGGTGACATTATTGCAGAAGCAATGGACAAAGTGGGTCAGGAAGGTGTTATCACCGTCGAAGAAGGTCAGGCTCTGCAAAACGAACTGGACGTAGTAGAAGGTATGCAGTTCGACCGTGGTTACCTGTCACCTTATTTCATCAACAATCAGGACAATGGCACTGTTGAACTTGAAGCGCCTTTCATCCTGTTAGTTGACAAGAAAATTTCTAACATCCGCGAATTACTGCCAACTTTGGAAGCCGTTGCAAAAGCATCTAAGCCATTGTTGATCATCGCTGAAGATGTTGAAGGCGAAGCTTTGGCCACATTGGTTGTGAACAACATGCGCGGTATCGTTAAGATCGCTGCTGTAAAAGCACCAGGTTTCGGTGACCGTCGCAAAGCAATGTTGCAAGATATCGCTACTTTGACTGGTGGTACTGTGATTTCTGAAGAAATCGGTCTGGAACTGGAAAAAGTTCAGTTGGAAGACTTAGGTACTGCTAAGCGTATCGTTATCAACAAAGACAACACTACTGTTGTTGATGGCGCAGGTGATGAAGAAGCAATTCAGGGCCGTTGCACACAAATTCGTCAACAAATCGAAGAATCAACTTCTGATTATGACAAAGAGAAATTGCAAGAGCGTTTAGCCAAGCTTTCTGGTGGTGTTGCGGTTATCAAAGTAGGTGCTGCTACCGAAGTTGAAATGAAAGAGAAGAAAGCACGCGTTGAAGACGCATTGCACGCAACTCGCGCCGCTGTAGAAGAAGGTGTTGTTGCTGGAGGTGGTGTTGCTCTGGTACGTGCTGCATCTAAACTGCTGGATCTGCAAGGTGAAAACGAAGACCAGACACACGGTGTAAAATTAGCGCTTCGCGCAATGGAAGCACCTCTGCGTCAAATCGCTTCTAATGCGGGTGCAGAAGCCTCTGTTGTGACTAATGCAGTTAAGAACAACGAAGGCAGCTACGGCTACAACGCGGGTAACGATACTTACGGCGACATGCTGGAAATGGGTATCCTTGATCCAACTAAAGTAACTCGTTCAGCTCTACAGTTTGCAGCATCAATCGCAAGCTTGATGATCACGACAGAGTGCATGGTTACAGATGCACCAAAAGATGAAGCACCAGCTGCACCAGACATGGGCGGCATGGGCGGAATGGGCGGCATGGGCGGCATGATGTAGCCCCACCTCCATTCTTTGAAAAACCCGGCTAAAAGCCGGGTTTTTTATTGCTTGCTATCAGTACTAAATAAGTAAATGCGGCTTGAAAATGTTGATCTTTACCTTTACTTGTTCACTATCTATTACAATTGAGCAATGTTGCAAAACCCAGCGTCAACAGACTTGCCCCCTTAATATTGAGAAGCGCATAAAATAATGAACACACCTGGTAACTTTAGCGTTGTTGTGCAAGACCAATTGATACGTGTTGATCTGCAAGGTCAATGGACAGTTGCAGATGATAGAGAATATTTAATTGAATTGATGAATGCCTTTCATATGGCAAAGAATGCACCTTGGGGCATGTTAGTCGATATGCGGGGCTGGCAAATTGATGATGCACTCAAAGAGTTTAAACATGAACACGTTTTTCATCTGGACAGACGAAACCAGAAAGCGGAATGTTGGATCGTGGACGATGACAATCAGGGGGATCATTTAGCCCATTATCTGGAGTCTGCCGAAATACCTTTACAGCGTTGCCATGACGTTAATACTGCCCAGCAATGGCTGACACTGTACGGATTTAAGTTATAATTTCAGATAATCAGGATGACGCAATGCTTGCGTTAAATTTCGCTACCGCTTGCTCAAACACATCAGCAAACGCCATCATTCTAAAGGGCTTATAAATAACGGGAATGGTGAGTTTGTTCAATTCTTCAGAATCAATATAGCCGGTCATCAACACCATTGGATGCTTCTGACTGAACTGTTCCACCAGATGATGTCCCTGAACCGCTCCAGGCATAATTTCGTCGGTTACGATAGCTAACACCTGCTGCTGATATTGCTCAATCCATTGCTGAGCAGCTGACGCGTCTGAAAAACTTTTAACCTGGTAGCCCTTTATTGTCAGAAACTCTTCCGTTAATTTTAGCAATGATTCTTCATCATCTACGACTACAACCTTCATCATCTTCCTTTAATCTTCTTGTTGTAATTTAACGCATGTTATCTTCGTTCATTTCTTATGGTGTGAGCGAAAATGCTCGGGCAATAACCAACTCTCACCCATGCCAATATAATTGACAGGTGCTTAAAAATACACCTATTTGGCTGTTTTGAACAGCAACATGCTCACTATTCAAATAATCGAGCCCATTACTACAGTGAAAATGGCTCGGATTCGTCTCGCAACAAATTGGTGGCACATCTATACTCAGCCACAGTGAGTTTAAATCCACATAGGGAGTGACATGACGGCTGCAAAAAAAGTGCTTCTCGCCATAATTCTTATTCCGACCAGTGTTATATTGATCATCGCTGCAGCCTGGGACGCCAACTGGTTCAAATCGGATGTGGAAACCCAATTGAGTGACGTGGAGAATCATCAGGTCAGTTTTACGCGATTCGAGCACAGTTTGTTAAGTCCAGGGGAACTCAGCATTCACGATATTCAAATTCGTGGTGGTATTGTCAACGGTAATATCGGCTCCCTGTCCGTTGCTATTGATATTCTGCCCGCTTTGCAAAAACGTGTCATTGTGAAGCAGGTGACGCTCAACAATGCAGTGCTGGCAGTCGACATGAATGCCTTGCAAGCCTATAGCAAAAGCGACAAACACGTAACGACAACCGCACCCGGCACCTCTGAGCCATTGCCAATAGAACGACTCAGTATTGAATCAGTATTATTAAGAAATATCTCGATTAAAGATGTATCCACGCAACAGTTATTTACCCTTAACGATTTCAATATCGAAATCACTGACATTGTTGCAATTGATAACTTTCAAATGGTTTTGTTGGATGCAAAATCGTTTCTTGCCGTCTCTTTCTTTATCGAAGAAGTGCTGACCAATCAAATTAACATCGGCAAAGTTTCTGGGGAGGCTTTGCTGAACAGGGAAATGATTGATGTGCAGTCTTTAACGCTGGAATCCACAGGCAGCAAGTTGGCAGTTTCAGGCTTTATTAAAAACCCGAAACAACATGCTGAAGTACAATTGGTTATCGATGACAGTACTCTAGATGTTGCAGACTTTGCGCCTTTACTGGGCCACTTACCAGTACTGCCAAGTGGCATATTCACTGTTGCTGGCGCAGTTGATACCCAGGGAGATTTAGGTGCGCCCAAACAATTACTGCAAGCACTCAACGGTCATATTGATCTGGGTATGAACAATGGTGCGCTGCAAGGTATTGATATCAACAAGCTGGTCACGGCCATTAAAGACAGTCAGACAACCAGTTTGCGAGATATTGGGGGGTTTTTAGTATCAGGTCCGCTTGGTCTCATCGGAAGTAATATGTTTGACCTCAGTGGCGGTACATCGGCATTTGACGGCACCACGGAGATCCCACAATTACAGTTAAAAAGCCAATTTGAAAAGGGAATGCTTCAACTGCAGGATACTGCGCTGTCTACTGACCAACATCGTCTGGCGTTTTCCGGCTCCGTTGATATGGGTAAGCAGACCTTTCACGATTTTACCTTTGCCTTGTTGGATGCTGAAGGATGTGCCGAGGTAAAACAAACCCTTAACGGTGCGATGAGCAAACCCACCAGCGCGGTATCCAAATCACTTTTAGACAGCGCCTTAAGCCCACTCAATAATTTAATAGGCACCGTTAAGAAAAGCCTGGGAGAGAAATGCACACCCTTCTATCAGGGGGAAGTGACCCACCCCGAAGGATAATTCATCAACAGTCAGGCACTTGTGTTAACTGGTGCAGGAGACAATTCAGATTCGTCCATCAGACACAGGCTCTCGTCAGCAAACCCCTGCCCGGCTTCGGTATAAAAATTGAATACATGATGAACACCCGTCGCCAGCAACGTCTGTCTGTCATCTTCAAAGCGAGCAATGGCAGCAATTTTGCCATTAAATCCCGCCGACTCGAGTTGCTGGCAGATATTGCTGGCATCATCGGTTGAAGGTAATGCCAACAGAATTAACCTTATTTTGTCCAGGGCAATGGTTTCCCAAAAATCGATGTCTTCAGCATCCGCGCAGATCACCTGCCAACCTTCTTCCTGAACCTCTGCTACGCGTTCTGAATCGGCATCCACCCCCCAGACCTGTCCGCGCAGTACATTATGCAAAGCCTGATAACTTCCTTTGCCGACACGTCCCATGCCCACGACCAAAACAGTGGCGTTCTCCGGTTGTTCATAAAAATCTTCTGGCAAGCGTTCCGGTCGTTCCAAAAAGTTAATCTTATCCTTATAAGAGGTATACACTTTGTGAGCGTAACGATAACCAACACTGCTCAACACGAAGGATATCGAAACAGATATAGCCAGAATAACCAACCAATCTGGATCTATCCATTGGTTACTGACTGCCAGCGCCACCACAATTAAGCCAAATTCGCTGTAGTTGCTTAAGGTTAAACCAGATAAAAAAGAGGTGCGTCCTTTTAATTTCAGACGGTTAAACACCCAGAAAAAATACAAAAACTTAAACGGCAGCAATACACAGATAAAGCCTGCCATTAGCAGCATCTCCCAGTTGGGCAATGCGATAAAACCAATCGATAGAAAGAATCCGATGAGAAACAGATCTTTAAATCCTAACAGCGACTTCGCCAATTCAGTTGATTTAACATGACTGCTGAGCAATATCCCAAAGACCAATGCCCCCAGATCGCCTTTGACACCCACCAGCTCAAAAAGCTCATAACCGCCTATCGCAAAAAAGAACCCGGTTAATGGCAACAACTCTCCATGTCCAGAGGCATTTAACAGTCTGGACAAAGCGGGTGTGATAATGGGCAATGCCAGAAGACTAAGGGCGTAAATGGAAGGGATTTTGCCGGTGGCCAGCACCAGGAACAATACTGCAAAAATATCCTGCATAACCAGAATACCAATAGCAACCTTGCCGTGGCGCGTTTTCATTTCACCACCGTCTTCCAACATTTTGACAATGCAAACCGTACTGCTAAAACTCAACGCAAACGCCAACAATGCCGCAATCTTCATATCCAGGAAGGCAAAGTAACTTAGTCCCATCGTCATATAGAGCATGCTGAAAGAGGTAAACAATACAATCCAGACCATCATCGACAACGTGGTGCCAGCCCAGACTTCCCGTTTAAACAACTCTTTTATGTTGAGTTTCAGACCAACCGTAAACAGCATCAGGGTAATCCCCAGGTCTGCTAAGACCTGTAATGAATCATCTGGCTCAACACCAAATGCATTTAATAAAAAGCCTGCTGATAAAAAGCCGATAAGAGGAGGTAAAGATACCAGGCGGCATCCAAAGCCACAGGCAAATGCGAAAAATATCCAGATAAAATCCATGCAGCTAAATCCAGTCAGGAAAACTCAGTAATAGGTTGCTGCTTGGCATGGTACAGCGATATACGCATATTGACTAGATTGAAGTGCGCGCATTTTATCTACCTGAAATAAGATATATTGGCTAAACTTACGCTTTTAACATTCTGTTAAAAGAACCTATTGTCATTTCCTGTTACACTCTGCGGCATTTTTCAACAATTGAGAGAAGTAGATGTTTGATCTGTTCACCAAACGCGACAGCAATGTAAAAAATGATGTGCTGTCCGGTATTACAGTCGCCCTTGCCCTCGTTCCGGAGGCAGTAGCGTTTGCGTTCGTTGCTGGCGTCGAACCTATGGTGGGGTTGTATGCTGCTTTTATGATGGGGCTAATTACCTCTGCGATCGGTGGTCGCCCAGGAATGATTTCCGGCGCCACAGGCGCTATGGCAGTGGTTATGGTGGCGTTGGTTGCTACTCATGGCGTGCAATATCTGTTTGCGGCGGTTATCCTCGCCGGCATATTGCAGCTACTGGCGGGTATATTTAAGCTCGGAAAGTTTATCCGGCTGGTACCCTATCCGGTAATGCTCGGCTTCGTTAACGGCTTAGCCATTGTGATATTTCTGGCACAACTGGGGCAATTTAAAGTACTGGACACTTCAGGCTTACAAGTCTGGATGCAAGGGCAGATGCTATACATTATGCTGGGATTAACCGCACTAACCATGGCAATAATTTACTTTTTACCCAAGCTCACCACGGCGGTTCCAGCATCACTTGTGGCGATTATTACCGTTACGGCACTGGTTCATGGTTTGGATATGGATGCTCGAACGGTCATCGACTTTGTGCGGGATATGGTCCCAGCAGAGCAAAAAGATTCCGTGACGCTTGCAGGGGAACTCCCAAGCTTTGCCATCCCAATGGTACCGTTTACCTGGGAAACTATCAGTATCATACTGCCGACGTCTATCATTCTGTGTTTAGTTGGTCTGATTGAATCATTGCTGACCTTGTCTCTTATCGATGACATGACAGATACTCGTGGTAAAGGCAATCGAGAGTGTATCGGTCAGGGTGTTGCCAACACCGTCAATGGCTTTTTTGGTGGTATGGGTGGTTGTGCCATGATTGGCCAGAGTATGATTAACATTAATTCTGGCGGGCGTGGACGTCTATCAGGGATTACAGCGGCATTGGTATTGTTGGGCTTTATTCTTTTTGCTGCGCCGCTCATCGAAATGATTCCTTTAGCCGCACTAGTTGGTGTGATGTTTGTTGTGGTGATTGGTACGTTTGAGTGGGCCAGTTTCCGCATCATACGAGGTGTTAATAAAGAAGATGCCGTGGTGTTATTTTCGGTGACTGCCATCACCGTTGCTGCGGATCTCGCCGTTGCCGTCGTGGTGGGTGTCATTATGAGCGCACTGGTATTTGCCTGGAAACATGCAACCCATATTCATGCGCGTACTCACACCGACAAAGATGGTTGGAAAGTCTATGAACTGGAAGGCCCGCTGTTCTTTGGTTCAGTATTACATTTTAAAGACTTGTTCGATCCTCAAAGCGACCCTGATGATGTTGTGATCGACTTTAATGATTCCCGCATCTGGGATTCATCAGGTATTGATGCCATCGACGGTCTGGCAGACAAATACAAAGAAGCGGGTAAAAAGCTGCATATTCGCCATATCTCACCGGAGTGTCGGGATTTGCTGAAAAAAGCACAAGAATACGTCGAAATGAATGTCAATGAAGATCCTCGCTACCGCATCGCAACGGACGAACTCGCGTAGGTTTTTCAATTTATAGTGATATGAAAGCCAGTCAGTTGAAATTGACTGGCTTTTTTGTAATTAGAAAGCGCAAGTTTAGTGTTTTGGCAGTTTGAGCCAGAGCACTGTATTGTAAAATTAATCTCACGAGTAACGAACGACAAGTACGGTTGCATATCGTTTTGACAGACGGTACTTTCCTGCTCAGAATGAGCACTATGGTGGTAACTTTTATTAAGTTGGGTCTGTGCGGATATTGTTAGTGTTTTTGCTTATGTATTGTCACATTTGCGCAGCGAATAAAGTCACGCTGGGTGTGCAAAACATCGCCTACTATCCTCACTATGATTATACCGATGAACGCCAGGACTCTTTACTGGAATGGCTATTGCTGCAAATCGAACAAGACACTGAACTTGAATTTGAAGTACGCTCATTACCTATCAAACGATTAGATCATGCTTTCTTTGAAGCCCGTGAGATTGATTTGATTTTTCCTGTCAATCCAAGATGGTATCCGGGCATAGAACACTTGGAATATTCCGCACCTATCGTCAATATTATCGGTGGTACCATGGTTAAGCCTGAGAAAGCCAACATGGTTTTGGATGAGTTTAAAGTACTAGTCGTACCATTTGGGTTTAAGCCGATTGAATGGTTTAAGATTAAGGATAAAAATTCGTTTAGGATCTTTGAAGTCGCAGATGCAAAAAAAAGTCTGAATATGGTGCTTAGTGGACGAGCAGATGGCGCTGACATAGAGTACAACGTGGCACAATATCTACTGGCCAGAATGGGAAAAACAAAAAAGTTAAAACTGGCGCATCACCTGCCTTTGTCAAAAGTATCCTTTCATATTGCTGGCATAAAAGACAGTCCGTCAATTGAGGCAATTAGTCAATGGATTATGGAAAATACCGCGCACATTAAAGCCTATAAAAAGGCCCTCAATTTGATCGAACACGATAAAGTCCCCCTCTCCAATACGCAAAAACTGAATTAACTCAAAATTAGCAGTTTTTAATCTATTGCACTTACCCCGCATATTATGTAATGTATTACGTAATATATTACATATATGGCATTGATGTTATGAAAACCATCGAGCAGTTAGGTGAATTATTTCTGGGTACCCGCTTAAAGCGTTTAAGTGATTTGCTTTATGATGAAGTCGACCAAATCTATCAACAACAGAATATTGAACTCACGTCCCGGACCACAGCACTGTTGTTCCTATTAAGTCAGGAAGACAGCGCCAGCATTACACAATTAGCAGACAGTCTGGGGATCTCGCATCCAGCAGTGAATCAAATGAGTAAAAAGCTGTTATCTCAGGGATATATCGCTACCCAACCTGATCCTCAGGATGAACGTCGACGCCTACTAAGTCTATCCCCTGTTGGGATAAAACTGGTTGCCAGGCTTAAACCGATCTGGCAAAGCGTGAGTGACCAGTTAGACAAAATACTCAGTAGTACTGAACACAAACTACTGGAAGCAGTCGCCCATTTAGAACGTGAAAATAAAGTCGAACCTCTGTCACAACGTATTCACCAGCAGTTGTCTCAAAAACAGAATGTGCCAGTCGAAATAATTCAATACTCTGAGCAGTATCGGTCTGACTTCAAGCGTCTGAATATAGAATGGTTGGAAAAGTACTTTTATGTAGAAGCCATTGACGATCAGGTTCTTTCTAATCCGGATACCTACATCCTCAACAAAGGCGGGGAAATCCTGTTCGCTAAGTTAGGTGATGAGATCGTCGGTACTGTGGCACTGATGCTGGACGAACAAGGCAGAGTTGAGCTGACTAAAATGGCGGTAACCGAAAAATACCAGGGTCTTAAAATTGGACGCAAATTATTGCTGGCCGCTATCCAGCGATTCAAAGAGTCTGGTAGAGAGCAGCTCTTTCTGGAATCCAACAGCCGACTGAAACCGGCACTGGGGCTGTATGAGAATGTCGGCTTTGTGCACCAACCCAAACGGGATAACTCTCATTACCAGCGTGCCGATGTCTATATGGTATATGAGGGCTGACAGGCGCTAATTTGCATCAAACCATATACTGTAATGGTCTCCCTGCCACTTTAACAGTTGAAACAGATAACCGCAGGCCAGCAAAATTAAGCCACCGGCCAGCCCTGCTTACACTGAGATCAGAATTATTCAAAAGATTTTAGCCTGTCGGGAACGGCAATAACCCGACATTTCACCGACACCCCATCAAATTACTCAGGCAACGGATTATTTTTTAGCCAGCGCATAATCTCTATGGTGGCCACTGAGCAGATTGACTCTTCTTCCAATGCTACAAAGGCCAATTCAGCGATTTCTGCCGCCGCAGTTAATGTTCCCTGATAAGCAGCGTAGTAACAATTGATTTGCACTTTTGCATCGGCTTTGCCATCAGCAGGCGCAGTGACTTTAATCGCATGGCTGATTGTCTCAGGATTAAGATCGACGCAAAGCTCCTCTTTTATCTCCCGGATCAAGGCTTCACTATCTGACTCTCCAGCATCACGTTTCCCTCCTGGAATATAAAATAATGATTTGTTTTTAGAGCGTACTACCAGCAATTTACTATCTTTCAGCAAAAGCCAGCCTAACTTATCTATTGTTTCGGACATCGGCATTCCCGCAGGATAATTTAATCTTTGTCATGTATGTTTTGAAGCAGTGAAATTATACCTGAAAAGACACTAATGTCCTTGTTGATGCCTGCGAGACTTAGGCAGTACGCTGTTTAGCAATTGCTGGTAGATGACAGATTGTTGCTGTAAACGCAGATGCGTCTGTTGAATCAGATTAGCGATTTCGGTGGGTAATTCTTGTCCAGCAACCAGATATAACTCATAACGATGCTCGAATGAAATGCGAGTCGGAACCAGATAATTGGCTTCCAAGCCAAATGCTTTCGCTAACTCAGGTGTGATTGTATGTTCATAAAAAACGTAGTCAATTTTATCTCTTTTGATTAATCGCATCAGCTCACTGGGTGTGGCCACTAAAAAATAGTCGCTTCCTTCTTTGAATCCCTGTTCTACCAGAAATTTATGGGTATAGGCATTTCTCACTACACCAATGCTATACCCCTTTAAATCATCCAGGTGAACTGGATTCAGTTCCGTGCGCGAGCGTTTCCTGCCAATATGCAGATCAATCACCCCCACTTTGGCTAACCAGTGAAATTGAGACTCTCTCTCATCTGTGCGCACAACAGCAAACATGAACGACTGGGGTTGCTCCTCAAACAATTTTTGTGCACGAGCCCAATTGCTGATATGTATTTCATATTCGATACCCGCTTCCTGCAGGAGTTTTTCTACAACACGGGTGGCGGGACCTGCGGCTTTACCTGCGACCATATATTGCAGTTCCGGAGTAGTGCCACCGAATACGTGAAAAGGTTTGGCGTCGGAAAGCCAAGACAGACAGCACAGCAGAAATAGACAAACTCTGGCCTGAGACATACTAAAAAAGGCGCCGAAGCGCCCTTTCCTAAGGTGTTCGAATTACTAGTAAGCGTAGTTCAGTCATATCCTCAATAGCAAACTTTATTCCTTCACGTCCCAGACCTGATTCTTTCACACCGCCATAAGGCATGTTATCTACGCGCCAGCTTGGGACATCACCGATGACAACCCCACCGACATCTAAAACATCCCAGGCTTTATGAGCTTTGTAGATATCGCGAGTAAAAATGCCTGCCTGCAAGCCAAATTGACTGCTATTAACAGCTTCCAGTGCAGCATCAAAATCGGAAAACTGACTGATGATTGAAACCGGGCCAAATGCTTCCTCGGCATTGACATCGGCGTCCTCTGGGACGTTTTCTAACACCGTTGCCTGCAACATCGCCCCATCTCTTTCGCCACCACAAAGTACGCTGGCACCAGCTTCTTTGGCTTCCAGTACCCAGTCATGGAGCCGCTTCGCTTCTGACTCGGATATCATCGGGCCAATAAAGGTCTTTTCATCCAGCGGATCACCGTGTACCAGATTGGCGACTTTTTCAACATAGCGCTGTTTAAATTCGTCATACAGTGATTCGTGCACAATGACCCGCTGCACACTGATACAACTCTGGCCGGATTGGTAATATGCACCAAAAATAATGCGCTCTAAGGCATCATCCAGGTCCGCATCATGATCCACAACGCACGCCGCATTGCCCCCTAGTTCCAGAATCACTGGTTTTTTACCTGCCTTAGCCTTTAAGTCCCAGCCAACACCAGGTGAGCCGGTGAAGCTGAGTAATTTGAAGCGGTCATCTGTGGTAAAAAGATCAGCACCATCACGACTGCAAGGTAGTATCGAAAACGCCCCTTTAGGTAAATCGGTTTCCGCTAAAATTTCACCGATGATTAGCGCGCCAATCGGTGTGCGACTGGCAGGTTTCAACACGAAGGGACAGCCCACAGCCAGTGCCGGTGCAACTTTATGGGCGGCTAGATTCAGTGGAAAATTAAACGGTGAAATAAACGAGCAAGGACCAATTGGAACCCGTTTATACATTCCCTGATAACCTTTGGCCCGAGGGGTAATTTCCAGATCCATAACCGTACCTTCGATACGCACAGCTTCTTCTGCGGCTATACGAAAGGTATCAATCAAGCGGGTAACTTCGCCACGCGCATCTTTGATGGGTTTACCCGCTTCGATACAAAGCGCATAGGCCATTTCTTCAAAACGTTCTTCAAAGCGTTTAACGCAATGGTACAAAATGTTCTGTCGTGCATACGCCGGCATCTGACGGTATTCTTCCTGACAGGCATCCGCTGCCGCAATGGCGGCATCGATTGCCTTGGCGTCCGCCAGTGCGACACGTGTCGCAACATCGCCAGTGTATTTGTTAGTGACATCCAAATCCTGATTAGCAAACACGGCTTCATTAGCCAAATAATAAGGATAAGTTGCAGCTAAACCTTGTGAATTGCTCATGTTAACTCCTTAAATTTCCTGACTGCGTTGTTTGATGGTTTTATTCAACGTTTCGTCATTAAGTGTGTAATCCACGGGTATATCGATCAAATGCATGGCGGGCTCTTCCAGACATTGCTTGATACGTGGTAACAGCTGGTCAGCACTTTCGACACGCCAGCCTTTGCCGCCATAGCTTTCTACATATTTAACAAAGTCCGGATTGCCGTAGTCCAAACCGAAGTTGTCGAACTCCATATTGGCCTGTTTCCATTTGATCATACCGTAGGCATCATCCCGCAAAATCAGTACCACGATATGTAAATTTAATCTCACCGCAGTTTCCAATTCCTGACTGTTCATCATAAATCCACCGTCACCGCAGACGGTAATAACCGGTTTTTCCGGATGCACCATTTTAGCAGCCATGGCAGATGGTAATCCGGCACCCATAGTTGCCAGCGCATTATCCAACAGCAGCGAATTGCGGAATGCCGCTGGGTAATTTCGAGCAAACCAGATTTTGTAGACCCCATTATCTAAGGTCACTATGCCTTCTCGCGGAATTGCTTGACGTACGTCACGTACCACACGTTCTGGCAACATTGGAAAACGACTATCGTTTTCAAGCTCGGTACGATGGGCAACGTAAGCGTTATGCACCTGTTTGAAAAAGCTGATGTCCCAATCAGGTCGAGCGGTGATTTTTTCTTTGATTTGCCAGATGCTGTTGGCGATATCTCCGGTTACTTCAAGTTGTGGGAAGTACACGGGATCCACAGCGGCAGTATCAAAGTTAATATGGATAACTTTTGTACCGCCCTGGCGCATGAAGAAAGGCGGCTTTTCTACTACGTCATGACCGACATTGATAATGAGATCAGCATGGGAAATAGCACGATGCACAAAATCGCCATCGGACAAAGCGGTATTGCCTAAAAATAGCTCACCTTGTTCATCCAGTACCCCTTTACCCATTTGCGTGGTGATATACGGAATACCCGTTTTGTCGACAAACTCTTTCAGCATTTTGCTGGTGAGTTTACGATTCGCTCCTGCACCAATAATGAGAACCGGATAGCTCGCTGACTCAATCATATCAACGGCTTTATCGATTGCCTTGTATTCCGCAATGGGACGACGCACGGTACTGGCTTCCAGCAATGGTGCAGTTGTTTGCTCATCAGCGATATCTTCTGGTAGTTCGATATGCACCGCTCCTGGTCGCTCCTCATGGGCAAGACGAAATGCTTCACGAACAACCGACGGGATCCGATCACCACTGACCACTTGTGTAGTGTATTTGGTGATGGGACGCATCATGTCAACGACGTCAATGACCTGAAATCGCCCCTGCTTGCTGGATTTTATGGGCTTCTGACCGGTAATCATCAACATCGGCATGGCACCTAATTGAGCATATGCAGCACAGGTCACCAAATTAGTTGCACCTGGCCCCAACGTGGAGAGACATACCCCCACCTTACCGGTCAAACGACCGTATGTTGCCGCCATAAATCCAGCGCCTTGTTCATGGCGTGTCAGAACCAACTTAATTGAGGAATTGCGTAGAGATTCCAGAAGGTCGAGGTTTTCTTCACCGGGTATGCCGAATATATATTCCACACCTTCTGCTTCCAGTGCTTTGACAAATAAATCAGATGCTTTCATGCCTTTCTCCAATGCGTTATCTCCTATCGGGAGTATTTCAGTATAGTCAGTTTCTGACGCCTTTCAGGTAAATTCATGACGCCACTGTATGTGCTTTGTTACATCTTATTGTGACCAAGTGTTGATTGAATAAAAGTGAGAAAATTAAATGCTTTTAATCGATAAATTCGAACCTAAATTCAGACTTGTCCTTAACAGGACATGGTATTGAATAACTAACTTTCAACGATTAACGGGGGGCAACCAGCGCTGATAAAATTCGATAAACACGCTGTCCCGGTGTTTCAAAATCACAGCATTAATGTCGTTTAACACTTGTTTGTTAACTAATTTGCTGCAGGAAGCGTGTGCAAAGACTCGAGGCTGAGGCTCCTCTATCTCCAGAAATTTCAACTCTGCTGGAACGCTGCCAGTCACTAAATCATGCAATTCCGTTGGGTAGGCAATGGTGTAATCAATACGTCCATTTTTAAGTAATTCGGCGTATTTTGCGTCACTATTGAGTAGTACTTGTGTCACTTTTGTTGCGGCGCCTGAAATTAAGTCGTCGATCACTGCACCATACACACGACTCGTATCCCGCGCCAATATCAAATCATAATCTTGAAATAACCGGGTTAATGAAATCGTATATTCGTTCACCATAAAAGGCTCAAAGCGGGTATCTGAAGCACGAATAAAAATGCCATTGTTATCTACTTCTAAAAAGTAGTCGGTAAAATTAAATCGGGTTTGTCTTTTTTCGGTCTTTAATAATTGCAAGGTGCAAAATTGTTCCCCAACATCCGGAGAAGAAACCAGTTTGCTTAAGACGACCGGTTCAATGGAATGCTGGTATTGGGGCAAAGCGCGTTGCAGATGGCTCAGCACTTCATCACAAAATCCCGTCCCCTTTAGCGCACCATGCAGAATATGGCAGGGGAAAAAGTCGGAGATATACCATTTTAGTTCTTTAGCAGAAACATCCAGGCTTGCCAATATTAGCGCCAAAGTACAGAAAAAGAGCTTCAAAGGTAAAACTTTGTTTACGTTTTTCACTTTAAACAAATGCACTTTTTTTATTGACCCAAATCAATAGTATAGATGGTTATTACCATGCCATTAAAGATTTAGCCTAAGCTGAATAGCCAGAACCTCTGTAGAATTACCACCCCAGTAATTCGAACTTTTAGTGGCGTTAGTTAACACCGCTAAAGCGTTGTACACTAGAATTTCTCTATGAACTTTCAGGAGAGACATCATGCTGCACAGTCTCAATGAACTAAGCAACTACCACGTGGCCGCAACTGATGGTGATATTGGGTATTGTAAAGATTTTTTATTCAATGATGAGCAATGGAACTTACACTATATGCTGGTGGATACGCACCGCTGGTTACCTGGCGGCCAGAAGGTACTACTCAGCACCAATATTATTACCCGTATCGACCGAAAAAAACGTGTTATATCAATTGACCGAAGTCGCTCAGATATCGAACGCAGTCCTGCGCTACCGAGCAATGAACCCATTTCCCGAGCCTACGAAAAAACCTACCAATGTTATTTTGATTATGCCTACTTAAAAGTTGGCCCGAATCCGTTGGACAGTTACTTCATGGGTACGCATATTGAAAATATAAAGATTGTGGCAGCCCCGAAAGAGCCCGCTTCAGAAAAGAACCATGAGCACTCAGTGCACTCTGTAGAAGATTATGATCTGCAAACCAGTGATAGCCGTCATGGTCATATCGTCGATTTCATTGTCAATGAGCAAGATTGGAGGGTGGTTTATTTAGCTGTCGATGTGAAACACTGGTTAACTAAAAGCGATACGGTCTTGTTGCCGCCGGAAAACCTGGAATCACTTAGCTGGCCGAAACAAAAAGTGTTTGTCGCACTGACGGCAAAACAAATTGAGAATATGCCAGCTTACAATTTGCATACGCTGGAAAAAATGACGTTATAAAACGCCCCGCAAAAAACGGGGCATCATATTTTGAGGTAACAGGTCGGTTATTGCGCCTGTTCCTGTTCGATTTGTTGGATCAATGATACGCCCCAGTCACTCATTGCTTCACCCATACCGCCAAATAGCAGTTTTAAATAACTTTTGCCAAGCTCTTGCTGATAAAACTGGCTATATTGTGCTAGTTCCTCATTGCTAAAATCCTGATAAATGTAATACGAAGAGATAATCATCTGTTGCTCAATACTGCCCCGTAATGCGGTTGCAATCACATCCGCCTGATTATCTAAATTTGTCGCCAACTCTTCGTTGCCGGGATTAAGTGCTTTGACGGCAGAGAACATATTCTCCAGCATGGCAGTCACCATTTTTAAGCTTTGTTCAACCATTTCTGATGATGAGACAAAATTGACCACAGCTGCTGTGCGTTCCTGAGACGGCGGTGCCGCCTGCAACTCGGCCAGATAAGTCATCAATTCTTGTTGAAATTGCGGCTCGCTGGCACGTAATTCAGCCTGAATAAAGCGAGATACTAAATCACTTTCCATCCAGCTTAATAACGCCTGAACCTGTTTCTGAGAAGCATGCGCCCTAAGGTACTCCGCCATGGTCGCCAGCATTTTGTCAGTATCCATAGACCCTAAAAACATCTGCATAAAAGCTTGATGTTCTGCAGGATCCTTAGCGGTAAGCGCCATTTGCTGCCCCATCGCCTGCATTTGCATGGGAAGCCCCTGGATACCACGGGTTATGCCAGACTTATCCATCAATTGATAGATTTCGGCGTCGGTAACCTGATTTCGAGCAAAAACGGAAGTGCTGGCAATAGTCGTTAGGAGCACAAGCCCCCAAAGATACGATAACTGATTTTTCATAAAAACATCCTTTTTTGAGATGCTCATTGGGTCTTAGAAAGCGTGTTCAGGGAATGGCAAAAATGAATTAACAAAAATGAATTAAAAAGTCCCGCTAAGCATCAGTTTACATGGCTATCCCTGCGCAGGAACAAAGTAAACCACTAAATCCTGACGAGATCCAGTGTCTCATTAGGTAAGATTAATCATCAGGAGGTTGGAGGATGGCTTCTCGGCTCTCAAAGCACAACAAAAACACCCCACGAACTTTGTGGGGTGCAGATTTGTATACCAATATTCAGCGTCTAATAGGGTCCGTCAAGTGCAGCTTCTGCCTGCCACAGACTATGCCAGACCTGGTTGCCGTGGATATAGTAGACATGTTCGCCGTGAATAACACTGCGATCCTCACCGCTATAGACATAGTGTTCCGGATCATTAGGTGCCACGAGCTCATGGGTTACCGAAAGGCTCCCTTGAGCGCTGCTAGCATCAACATTCAGTAGCATTAACTTGCTTTGGGGATTCCAAAGCGCAATACCAGGGCCATCATCCGTTGGCGTCCAGGTTTCCGTTGGCATGGCGAATTGATACTGGTCCCCGGTTTTCAATACTGACAGGGCACGATAATCATACTCCACGGGGGTATAGCTATCTTCCCTGGAAATACTCTGTAGTTCCACTGGATTGGCGGGATCTGCCACATCAAACAAACTGACTTTTAGACCTGCCGTTGTCACTCGCTGTGCTGGCTCTGTACCAGTGGCTGGAATGGTCTCAATATCAACGTCTTGCCCAACACCCAACAAATAACCATTTTCCAAAGGATGCAAATAACTGCTGAATCCAGGAATTTCCAGACTACCAGCCACAAAGGGTGATTCGTTGTTTTGCAGGTCAATCACATAAAGAGGATCAATTCGTTCAAAAGTCACAATATAGGCTTTATCCTGAATAAACCGAACCGCATAGATATCTTCCCCCGGTTTACCGATAGGCTCTGGTTGCTGCTCATTGGGTAATTGCACGACAGCATCCAGGGAATTTCCATTTTGACGCAGTACATGAAGCATGTGTTCTGGCTCATCACCACTAAATTGTGATGTCACTACCCGAAAATAGCCATCCGCTTCACTCATGCGTAATTGCGGGTTGCCGCGCCACCCGAACACACCATCAACTTCACCGGAGGCCTGATAAGAAAACGCCTCCCCAAGCGCGACTTTATGAAATGAAGTGCTATCACTCAATTGCGCAGCCAGATACAAGCTATCCAGCGACATATAAGATAAGTCCGCAAGTGCACTTATGCAGATTGATTGATGCAGCTCTGGTTGATTCAGGTCGATACGGGTAACAGTTAATAGCTGGTTAAAGCCGTCACGCTCGGTTGCCTGTTCCGGAATATAACAGTCTTCCGCCTGATTCATATCAGTGGCAACATTGTTGATAGTGATATCGGGCATCAGTTCAGCTATGGGCGTGGCAAGAATCTGATTATAATTGTCGATTTTTTGTTGGTCTGAGTCCGGTGCAAAATTCAATCCATCAACACTCGGACGGTAGGCGGATACCAGATATAAACGGTCTTCGATGCGGCGACTGGCTAATAACCATCCTTGAATCTCTATATCTGCAATAATGCTGGCATCTGCAGGCTCGTTTGTGTCGTAGATTTGAACATTGATATTATCCTGAAAACCCCCACCCGGCATGATAGCAATATCGGCAAAGGTCATGATGGGAAAGCCACTGGATACCACAGATAAGCGCTGCTGATAGAGATACATACCCGTGATATTGTATTCTTCTTCAGTCTCCAGTCGATTCACTTCGGTCAGACTAAAATCTTCATTGCGGGCTAACACTCGCACTGCTGCCGGCGCAAAACTCTCTACTTGCCACTCTGGCTGAGTCGCCAAAAACAAATGACTGCCGTTGTATTCGACTCTATCGGCTTCATCAACCCCTTGTTCCTGGGTATTTGTGGTAGAAAATCCCGTCGTCGCGCTCACTATTGGGGGCGCTCCCCCGTCTAAAGTTTCTTCGGGGGATGTCGAGCTGGCATATATGCCATTCTTAATAAATAGTTCAACTGCCGAGCTGCCAGATTGTTTTAAGCTTCCAGGAAATGCTTTAGCAGCACTGATATCCGGCGGTGTGGGCTCTGGTGGCAGAGGTTCAGGCTCAGGAATACTGACAGAAGAGCCACCACAGGCGGCTAAAATGGCCAACGAAACAGAGACGACAAGCACACGTAATTTCATGAAAGATCTCCACAATCAATTCAGAAAAGTTGTAAATAGTGACTTAATCATAGAAGCCCATCACCCGGTAATCCGATCCAAAATCTATCGATTTGTGAAAAATTGTAATCTCCTGCTGTAGCAACCTGCAACCTTTGCTAAGCTGCAAACATGTCGAGTATTAAAGTCCTGCCGTGTATGAAACCAGTGTATTTATCGTTACTGCTGTTAGCGATGTATTGCGTTTTCGTACCTGTTGCATTTGCCATCAACTGCTCCAGTGAAGCCTGTGCTGATGTTGGCGAGCTGGAACTTTCTGTCGCATTCGGCGCTGGCGTGCGCACCAATCCCCTGCATACTGGTGACAATTTGCCCCTCGTCGTGGTACCCGATATTGCCTGGTATGATGAACACTTTTATCTGGACAATACCGAGATTGGCTACCAATGGCTGAGTAGCAATGAGTTCACTTTTGAAACCTTTGTGTCCTTGAACGGTGAACGCGGACACTTTAGTCGGGGTCATGCCAGTAACTTTTTTATTACCGATGGTTCACCGGGTGCATCGGTAATCGAGGACGGTGAAGGTGCAGAACCGTCCCCAACGCAACCCGGGCAAGAAAGTATGGGACGACAAACATCGTTTCTTGGGATTGATGACGTTGCAAAACGCGATTGGGCAATAGATGCCGGCATGCGACTCCACTGGTATTGGCAGGAGAACGAGCTTTCAATTGCGGCTTATCAGGATGTCAGCTCAGTACATCAGGGGCAGCAACTGGCTTTGTCCTATAAACGCTCAACAAGTCTGGGTAAATGGCGCATCAGCAGTGCTCTTGGTATTACCTGGAAAAGTCAGAAATTATTGAACTACTACTATGGTATTGACGAGAGAGATAACGTCAATGCACGCTGGTTCTACAAGGCGGATAGTGGCTTCTTTCCCAGTGTCAGGCTGAGTGTCAGTCGCGAACTTAGCGAACACTGGCGACTGTTCACCTATATTAAATATACTCATCTTGATGACGCGATGACCGAGAGTCCGTTGGTAGAAGAAAATGAAACAATGACAGTGTTTGGCGGGGTTACTTATAGATTCTAGAGGGATGCTAAAAACATTCTGCTGGTGCGCGATTTGGTGTTTTACATCAATACAGGCGGCAGCCCAGGAAAGGGATCACTGGCTGGTTATTCCCTCGACTTGCATTGTTGATAAGTCGGGCGATATCTGCCGCCTGGAACTTAATGTCCAGCCACCCAAACAACTACTCAACCAAACGAAAGTAGGTGAGGTATGTTTTTCATTGCAGCAGCAGAGGCTATCCTGCGTTTCGACTATTACCGCTGCAATGCAGGTCGATGTCGTATTTGAACATCCATCACTATTTGAAGTGTTTATAGCGGAACAAATGGTACATAATCAACAATTGGATATTCAAACCCTTGCCCCTAGTAATCAGCGCCGCCGAGTGCGCAGCCCCTGGAGCCTGTTCTAATGCATAGCGTGATCCTTGTTGAAGATGATGGAAAGTTAAGGGAACTCACCCGACAATTTCTGCAAAATAATGACCTTAAAGTCGATGCTTTACCATCCGGTGATGGATTGTTCAGTATGGTGAAGCAAAATCCGCCTGATTTAATCATTTTAGACATAATGTTGCCTGGCAAAGATGGGTTGCAGCTATGCCGTGAAATTCGCCCAATTTATGATGGCCCCATCCTCTTTATGACCGCAAAAGGGGATAACTTTGATCAGATAATTGGTCTGGAAATGGGTGCCGACGATTATGTAGTGAAACCGGTTGAGCCGAGACTATTGTTGGCCCGCGTGCACGCCTTGCTAAGACGTGTAGCCACCAATATCAATGATGCGAAACAGAATGACGACACTCTCCAGTTTGGTTCTTTGTTGATTGATAAGCGCTCAAGACAAGTGACCTTGGGAACACAAGACATCACACTGACCAGCCATGAGTTTGATATGTTGTGGTTGTTAGCAAGTCATGCATCGCAAGTAGTGGATAGAGATACCCTGTATCGTGAGATCATTGGCCGTGAATACGACGGCATTGATCGTTCAGCGGATGTACGTATTTCGCGTCTGAGGAAAAAGCTCAAAGACAACGCCAAATCCCCGTTTCGTATCAAAACCATCTGGGGCAAAGGCTTCTTTTTTGTTGCAGACGCGTGGGATTAATTTGTGTTCCGCCTGTTTATCAGCCTATATATATTTTTAGTTGTTGCCCTGGTTGGCCTGTCAGCCCTGTTAGAAAATATCATCTTCGATAATTTCTCTGGTGAACAGGAAACCACACAGTTGGCTCAGGCGCTGGCGCAAATGCAAAACCCAGACAGCGTCGCGGCATTTGCCATGCAGGCAGATGGTCAACTGGCAAAACTATCTCCATCGGCCATAGCGTTGCCGCAAGCTCAACAACAACAATTGCAAGCCCAGCGCTATTTTGTAACCTACAGTGATGATGCCAAGCGACACATTTATCTGTTGATTAATGAGCAATTGTTGCACCTGACGCTTGCTCCCAACGAGCCATCGGAAAAATTCTTCTGGTACAGCTTAAGTTTTTTCACCATTCTGGCAGGACTAATAGCGCTATGGACTTACCCACTTTGGCGTGACATTAGAGTACTGGAACAGGCGACAACGAAAATTAAAGCCGATGGCTCCCTACCCAAATTTCATATCAGCCCCAGATCTACGGTTGCCACCATCGCCAACGCCTTAAATGTGCTCAGTAACCAAGTAAAAGCGTTGTTGAACAACCAACGAGAATTGACCAGCGCTGTTGCCCATGAATTCAGAACGCCACTGGCCAGAATCAAGTTTTCACTGGAGTCGGTTACCGACATCGAAACCAAACAGTCTTTACAGGATGATGTACTGGAGTTGGAACATCTGGTGCAGGAAATGCTGGAGTTTTCCCAATCGCAACATAATAAGCCCGAACTATCCCTCGCTGAAATTGACCTTGAAGAAATGTTTGAATCATTGCTTCAGCGCTTACCATTACACTCCAAAGATATTGAGATTCAGCAACAGTGCTACTGCCATCACCTGACAGCCGATGGTCATTTTGTAGAACGAGCTGTGCTTAATTTGCTGAATAACGCGGTCAAATATACTCATAGGCAGATACTGCTGCGCTGCGAAACATCTCCGTCTGGACAATTAATCAGTGTAGAAGACGACGGTGAAGGTGTTCATGATGAAGACAAACAACGTATATTTGAACCCTTCTTTCGCCCAGACCCTAGTCGCAACAGGCGACAGGGTGGAGCAGGATTGGGGTTAGCCATCGTCAATCGCATTATGAGCTGGCACAAAGGCAGCTGTTGGGTGGAAAGGTCACCGCTAGGTGGAGCAAAATTCGTTTTGTGTTTCCCTGTTGGTTCAGCTACGACTCCCCAAGAACACTAGAGCGCTGAATCTGGCCACACAGCACCTTTAACGTTGTGCCAAAAACAAAGGGATTTTTATCATCCCCCAAACAGTACATGGTATTAAATTTCTCCAGTTTTTCCCGACTATGAGTGAGCTCAATAATGTAGGTTCGCTGCTGCGCTGATAAATCTTTGGTGTAGGGCTCAATGTCTGCCCGCAATTGTGTCAAAGCATGACGGTCAGCATAGGTTGAAATCTCAAACAGCCAGTCACTCATTGTTTGCTGAATATCTTTGAGAAAATACTGTGCAAACGATGATTGTAAAAAAATCACCAGCACGGCTATCTCTAAAAAAATTATAAAACCACGTTTCATTTGCGATAAATCAAAATTTGCATACCTATAAGATCATAATCTATATCGGACAGTTCGCCATAGAGATTGCGTATCCAATACGATAATTGTGATTGGTTTACCATAAATTGACGTACCCATTAACATAAGGTTTACAAACGCCCATCAGGATAGCTGATATAATCAACCTTGGGTTTGTTTGCGAACGAATAACCTAGGTGTGTTTACTCTCCGATAACCGACAGTGTAATGACAAGCATGACCGACCAGACTGTGCCATCAAAAGATAATAAACCGAATCAAAGTATTCCGGTTAAAGTCATCGAGCCTATCAAAGTTCACCAACCCGATAGCGCCAAGCAAAACAGCTATACCCCTCGAAGTCATATTTATGTGCGTCAGGTCAAAGGTGCATTAGAGACATTTCGACGCTTTTTTGGTGGTTTCTTCATCGTATTATTTGCCGGTTTGCCTTGGCTGCAATTTGACGGTCGACAGGCAATATTATTCGATATTGGAGAGCAGCGATTTCATATTTTTGGCTTAACACTCTGGCCTCAGGACCTGACCCTGCTCGCCTGGATATTCATTATCGCAGCTTTTGCCTTGTTTTTAGTGACCACCTTTGCCGGGCGAGTCTGGTGTGGCTTTATGTGCCCACAAACGACGTGGACCTATATGTACATCTGGTTCGAACACAAAATTGAGGGCAGTGCCAATAAACGCATTAAATTAGATCAACGCCCCATGGATCTCAACAAATTCTCGCGCAAAACGTTGAAACACCTATGCTGGCTAGGAATTGCATTACTGACTTCTTTGACCTTTGTCGGTTATTTCACCCCCATTGACCAACTCTTTGTGGATTTTGTCTCATTCTCTAGCAGTTTTTGGGCAACATTTTATGTGCTGTTTTTTACCTTCTGTACCTATGGCAATGCTGGTTGGATGCGGGAAATTATGTGTACCCATATCTGCCCTTATGCCCGCTTTCAATCGGTAATGTTTGATGCCGATACCTTGACTGTGGCCTACGACGCAACCCGCGGCGAAAAGCGTGGCCCTCGCGCCAGAAAAGCAACTGTAGAGCAGCGCCAAAACAAGGGACTTGGAGATTGCGTAGATTGCAATTTATGTGTCCAGGTCTGTCCAACGGGTATTGATATCAGAAATGGACTGCAATATGAATGCATCAACTGCGGTGCATGTGTCGATGCCTGTAATGGTGTTATGGACAAAATGGGTTATGCCAAAAACCTGATCAGTTATACCAGCGAGCACCGGTTGCAGGGTAAAACAACCCATATCATGCGTCCCAAACTCGTGGGCTACTCACTTGTCTTGTTAGTGATGGTTGGACTGCTTGTTGCAGAGCTATTTACCAGAGTACCATTGGAAGTCGATATTATCCGAGATCGCAACGCCTTATATCGGGAAACACTCGACGGACTCATTGAAAACGTATATACCTTAAAAATATTAAATAAGTCACAACAAGAACGTGAATACCGTATCTCGGTCTCGGGTCTGGAAGACTACCAGTTTATAGGTGAGCAAACCGTCACCGTCAAAGGCAGTGAAGTATTCACCTTACCGATGAGTATCGCGGTCGACCCATACCTGTTGGAAGACCGAGTCACCGACATTCGTTTCGACGTTGTTGCCATATCAGATGAGGAAATCAATATCTCTGAACCCAGTAAGTTTTTATATCGCTAATGAGTCAGTTTTCTTTCTCTGATTTAGGGCCAGACCTGATTCTGGATGCAATCGAGTCCACGGGCATAGTGGTGGATTCGGGCCTATTAGCATTGAATAGCTACGAAAACCGTGTTTATCAATTTAAAGATGTTGAACAACAGCGTTTTGTAGTGAAGTTCTATCGACCACAACGCTGGAGCGATGCGCAAATTAATGAAGAACACCAGTTTACGCTGGAGTTGGAAGAACATGAAGTCCCCATTGCTGCGCCAATATTGCTCAATAACACGACGCTGAATCACTATCAGGGTTATGCTTTTGCGGTATTTCCATCGGTGGGTGGGCGTCAATTCGAAGTCGATAATCTGGATCAGCTGGAGTGGATGGGGCGCTTTATCGGGCGCATTCATGCGGTGGCCGGAAGCGAACCTTTCGCACATCGCTTAGCCATTACGCCAGAGCGCTACTTGCATGAATCCAAAGAGCAACTACAACAGGGAGATCTCATTCCAACGGAGCTAACCACCGCCTTTTTCACCATATTAGATCAGGTGATCAGTATTGCAGCGCAACAATATCAGGAAAGTCAGCAAATTCGTCTCCACGGTGACTGCCATCCGGGCAATATCCTGTGGCGCGATGGCCCGACTTTTGTGGATATGGATGACTGCTGTATGGGTCCGGCTATTCAGGATTTATGGATGATGCTGTCGGGTGACAGACAGCAGCAGCAACTACAGATGCAGACACTGGTTGAAGCCTATGAAGAGTTTTGTGAATTTGACAATCGGCAACTCAAATTAATTGAACCTCTCAGAGCCATGAGACAAGTACACCATATGGCCTGGCTGCAAAAACGCTGGTCGGATCCGGCTTTTCCACGGGCTTTTCCCTGGTTTGCCGAACCGAAATACTGGGAACAACAAATACTGTCTCTGAAAGAACAGTTATCCGCCTTAAATGAGCCGCCACTGTCCATCACTTACGTTTAGACGTCCCTATATAACATCTAGAAATAAAAACCATATCATTTATACTACGCACTTGGCGCATTACCATGCGCCGATACAGGTGCTGAAACATACTTCAGATAAACGGGAAGCAGGTGAAAAACCTGAGCTGCCCCCGCAACGGTAAGTTAACTCCTCTACAGGTCTTAGTTGGTCAAATCGCCACTGCTGATTCAGCGGGAAGGTCATCACTAAGATGTTGTTCTGCAACAGGTTAATGAGCCCGGATACCGGCCTGCAAACACATCGCCAACAGCACGTTGGCAACCTTGACAATGCATTCGGGCGGAATGCCAAAAAGAGAACACATAACATGAACAACTCACTTGTTAGCGTGGCGGTCAGCCTCGCTGTCATCAGTCCACTTTCTTATGCAGACGAACAAACCATAGAAAAAATGGTGGTCGTTTCCAGTCGTATTGCACAACCACTTGATGAGCTTAGTACCAGTGTTACCACGCTGGACGAAGCAGATATTCAGGCACGTTTCGGCTACGCTGTAAGCGATATATTAAGAACAGTACCAAGCGTTAACGTATCAAACGCCGGTGGAATCGGTAAGAACACTACCGTGCGCGTTCGCGGCGAAGAGGGTTTTAGGACCAAACTGTATCTTGATGGTGTCGAACTATCAGACCCAACCGCGCCGCAAATTGGCCCTATTTTTGATGACATTCTGAGCGGTGACTTTGAGCGTATCGAAATACTCAGGGGGACACATGGCTTTGCTTACGGGGCTGATGCTGGCGGTATAATCGGCCTTTACTCTTCACGTCCAGACGTCGGATTGAGTGGTTCTGCCGGTGCTGAACTATCCAGTTTTGACAGCAAACGCAGCGCTTTAAATCTGGGTTTGGCTAATCAGTCAAGTTTAGTTCAAATCAGTGCCAATCGTTTTGATACCGACGGCTTCAACGCCAAAATCAGCGATAGCAGTGGGGAACGAGACGGTTATCAGAATCAAACTGTGCATTTGCGCGCAGAAACGCAGCTGACAGATAATTTTGCACTACAATATGTGCTGCGCAACAATGATGGTGAAACCGAATATGACGGTTGCTTCGACAATACGACTTTCGCTCAGATAAATGATTGTGTTACCGAATCAGATTACCAGACACAGCGACTGTCTGGCCATTACCAGCGGGATAATATCCGTCATGAATTTGGCTACAGCAAAACCGAAGTGACACGTACTTTTTTCAATGCCGGATTGTTTGGGTTTGAGAATAAAGGCGATATCGAGCAGTTTGATTTATTGGGTCAGATCGATCTGGGTTCACAGCAACTGGTTTATGGTGCAGACCTGAAAAAAGAATCGGACTTAGTAAACCATAATTCCCGTGATCAACATGGCGTTTACGCAGAATTCCTCGGCACCTTGGATAGCCAGTTTAATTATTCCATTGGGCTACGTTTCGATGATAACGATACCTTTGGCCAGTTCAGCAGTTATCGCGTAGCGGGAAGTTATGAATGGACCTTGCATGACGACCAGTCTTTACGTCTTAAAGCCAGTTACGGCACAGGCTTTCGCGCCCCTAGCTTATTTGAACAAGCCTACAATGATGGGCCTTTCGCTTATGGAGACGCCGCGGGGCTTGCGCTAGCCGAAGAGCAAAGTGAAGGTATAGATATCGGACTGCATTATCAACCGACAGCGGCGACTCAAATCAGCCTGACCTGGTTCGATCAGGAAATTGAAAACGAAATTATGTTCGACGCAGTGGCTTTCCAGGGATATTTACAAGCCAATGGTCGCAGCGATAGTCGTGGTATCGAATTGGAAGTCAGCCACGATTTAAGTCAGAAACTACAAATATGGGGTAACTATACCTACAACGATACACAAGACAGCAATGGCGACCAACGATTACGTCGGCCGGAAAACATTTATAACCTGGGTATACAGGGCAGTTGGTATGATGACCGCCTGCAAGTCTCGGTATTTGCCCATCGCGAAAGTGACGCAATTGACGTAGGTGGTGTGCCACTGGATGCTTACACTACAGTAAACTCCAATATCTCCTGGTTAATACGTGACAACGTTACCGTCATTTTACGGGCGAATAACCTGTTTGATGACTCTTATCAAGAGGTCAGCGGTTTCAATTCAGCGGGGCAAACCACCTCCTTGGGGTTAAAACTGACTTTCTAGTAGTACAAGAGTCGGTCAATTATACGTTGGCTGACTCTTATTTCCGCCCACTACAACCTAAATCTGGCCTGAACAGAATAATTTCGTAACAAGCGCCCCTCTTCTTTTTCGTTTGGCTGTGGTAATCTTGCCGCATTGTTTTTTTGGACCTAACAATATGAAAAAGCTGATTTTATTGACGATTACCGCCTTACTCTTCTCTGCCCAGGCGTGCTCTGTGGAGCTTTGGGAAGAAGGCAAACACTATAATGTGATTTCAGAACAGGCAACTGATAAGCCTGAAATTCTGGAATTCTTTTCTTACTGGTGCCCACACTGTTACAACTTCGAACCATTGGTCGCCCAGATAAAGCAAAAAATGTCTGACGATGTCACCTTTAAAAAGGTGCATGTTAACTTTATGCGCTTCACGTCAGCCGATGTGCAGGATGAAGCTACCAAAGCACTGATGATTGCTCGTTTCCTCGATAAAGAAGAGGAAATGAATCAAGCGATTTTCCGCAACATTCACGTACAACGCGCACCAGTGACAGGTCTTAAAGATTTGACTAACCTGTTTATCGTCAATGGCATCGACGCAGCAAAGGTCGAAAAGGCCGCTAAAAGCTTTAGCATCAACAGCCAGTTGAAGAAGAATAATCAGCTAGTGAAAGAATATCGCCGCCATGTGAGCGGCGTGCCTAACTTTATTGTTAACGGCAAATATCAGGCGCAGTTCACCAAAGATATGACATCCGACGATATCGTTGATCTGATTGTTTGGCTGAGCGAACAAAAATAAGCGTGAGTTTGTAGTGACAAGCTGAAAAAAGTAACGTAATCGTCAAATCCGATGACCAGTGGTTGTCGGATTTTTGTTATATGTTGTTCCCATTACTACTATAATCTTAGCCATCAAAGGTCGGAAATTACCGTTTATCTGCCGTTCTGATTTTACCCATTTGCAAACAGAGCACCTGACCAGAATTCCCTTAAGACTATCAAATCTAAAATACGGTGAGTACACACAGCTATAAGTGGAAATCTTGAGATTTTTAAAGAAATTCTTCTCCAGCTCTCAGTTGGTCAATTTAGTCTGAGACCTGATGCTAACTTGCTGGTATTCTTAAGAAAATTGGTAATGTTTCTTTAGTGATGTGGGCTTATGGTTCTGTACTCAAACGAAATGTTCATTAATTAACTGTTATAAATCATGGAGAGCTCAGTGCAAGTTGAATTATGGGATGGGTTAGCAAAGCATCCGGGACAAAATCGATTTATCGCTTCTTTAACTTACTCTTATGGTTTATTGAAAATACAAATTGAATATCGTGAGCTAGATACATCTTTTGTTCTTATGTTTAGGTCACCAACTTATTTTAGAGTAATGGATGAAGGTGATTTATTAAGGTTTCAAAGTCAGTTTAATACCCCAATATTTGCCGATAGTTTTATCTTTGAAGCATTTAATACCGAATTAATAGACTTTTGTCACCGTGAAAAGCAAGAGATCTTAGATAAAGAGAAATATCATCACTATATTATTGCAACTGATGACGATTTTATTGACGTTGTTACTTATGATGATGAGCCTACTTTGGTGGCAATTGATTTATAACAAGACCATAAAGTCTGATTCGTCACAAGTGGCTCGTTTCGGCTTCGCTTCACATTTTAGCCCACTGTTATTCACCGCTTAAGGCGGCATTAGCGAACGGCCGCTACCTGAAATTATTTGTCATACGCATTAGAGGAAAAGGTTAACAACTTTATTGTTTACCGACAAAAAATTTAATATCCACAACAGTCATATACCGAATGGTCCATCCGGAAAACAAGCCACCAGCAAAAAACAGTACTACCGTAACCAGTCATTTGAGATTTGTTTTTAACCCACTTAATAGTTAACTATCGCTTACTTTTATAAACTAGACAGTGCTCAGAGCACCATAGGTAAACTATAATTGACTTATGCTTGGTTTGATATTAGTTTAACAATAAAAGTAAAAATTAGTTAACCTATATGAGTGATACATCCAAAACAACCAGAGTAGGCAAAGCAGTTAAGGCAACGCCTATGCCCAACTTAAATGAGCGATTTTCATCGGCACAATTGGCGGCAGCGATCACTGCTAAACGTACCGGGATGAAACTCAGTCTTATGGATGTCTCTTTAGCGTTAACTATCTCCAAACCCACGTTAGTAAAAATCGAAAAAGGGGATACCAACGTCAAACTAAAAACCCTGCTAACGGTGATGGAATACCTTGGTTTGTCGTTTCATATTCTATCTGATGATAACTCCTTACGAGCAGAAAAAGAGTTAAATGATGACTGGTACTAGATTAAACAGTTTGGATGTAAATATTGGTCACAAAAGAAAGATAGCCACGCTTTTACTACCCGTCAACTCGGAAAACGAATTGTCTTTTGTATATGAGTCAGATTGGATCGAGGAAGGATTCGCCATTTCTCCTCATTTACCATTGAGCGGGGAGTTTAATCATCGTGCAGTTCGTAATTTTCTACAAAATTTATTACCGGAAGGCAAAGGGTTAGAAGAAATAACCAGTAACACCGCCATCTCCAAAAATAATACGTTTGGACTGATTAAGATCATCGGTGCCGATACCTCTGGAGCCTTGTCTTTTACAAGCCAAGGTAATGCTGCAACAGAAACTTCATTTAGAGAAGTCACTAATGAAGAGTTAATCGAAAAGTTAGCCCGTTTTAAGAACGCTGGAGAGTCCATTACCTACTGGGATGGCCGGACAAGATTGTCTGTCGCAGGTGTGCAGGATAAGCTCAATTTATTAGAGATAGATAGCAAATTAGGGTTTGGGGAAGGTCAGCTTTGCTCCAACAAAATATTTAAGTTCGAAACAGGTAAAGCTCCGTTTATTGCTGTTAATGAGTTATTCACCACGTTACTGGCAAAACACGCAGGTATTGAGGTGCCAGACATAGAAGTGCGTCAATACGGGGAAGTGAGAGCCTTTGTGATTGACCGCTGTGACCGTAAACTGCTTGCCGAGCAACATCGCGTTCTACGACGACATATTATTGATGGCTGCCAGGCTATGAACCTACCGCCATCTTACAAGTATGAGCGCCAACACAGCGACGAGAGTGATGGTATCTACATTCGTGACGGTGTGTCTTTCCAGAAACTATTGAATGTCAGAACAACGAACCCCGAAGCATATCAAACTCAGCTTATTCGTTGGATGACGTTTAATATTTTGGTGCGCAACTATGATGCACACGGCAAGAATATCAGTTTTTTTGTGGGTAAACACGGATTAAGCCTTACGCCGTTTTACGATTTAGTGAACATTGAAGCCATTATTCGCGAGATCCAGAGCAGGCAGCAAAGTGAAATTAACCCACAAGTCCCAGTGGCCAACCACTTTGCAATGTCCATTGGCGACTACGCATCGGGGAGCGCTGGTAATTTTAATCATCCGTTTACGGCTTATATGTTGGCGGACTTTGCCAATGAGTTTGGTATATCACTTGCCCGTCTGCAATTGTTGATGAAGCAAATGATCAAGCAAGTGCAAGCGGCGATAGAAGCCGCAAGGAAGGAAGCGCTGACGCACAGGTTGACGGAGTCGGAAACTGAGCACATTGAGGTCTGTATTCAGATCATTGCTGATGCCGCCGAAACATTGATTCAGGAAGTGAAGCAAATCCCGGCGATGGCCGAGTTATTCTGAACCATCGAAATGATATTCAACAGTATGTATCAGAAAAGAAGCGGCAATGATGAGTACAGCAGTTACGGCGAATTTTTGGCAACCGAATCACGGCATCTGACAATTTTTGCCTAGCAACTTAACTCCGCGACCGGCAGCCAAACCGATTAACCCCCCTACCTCACAATTTAATAAATGCCAATATTCGATAGCTGTTGTTGCGACAGTTTTTCTGCGGAATTGTCCGTTGCGGAATACTTTAAACCAACGCTACGGCGTTCTGTGGATAATACTGAGGGTTCCTTTAGCTCAAAAACTACGACTTTATCTGCACCGTGAAAATCGCACCAGACATTGAGTTTGTATGGGCAACCATCGACCTGAATAAGTTGATTCTGGCACAGCAGACTATCACTTTCGGTTTCAACATATTGTGTTCTTAATCGATTCAGGATTGCGCTTAATTTAGGGTTATCCATGCGAGCCACTTTGGGTTGTGAAAGGTAATCCTGAAATAATCAATTGAACAACTTGCAGAGTGGTTCTGGTAGCTTGAGCGGTGTAGCAGACTCACCTGATGGGTGAACTTTTGTGCATTCAAAATATTGTTTATTTTCATTCGGTTACCTAGCATTTAGAGCGCTCAACTGATGAATTCAGGATAAGGCATACTTGTCACTGTAACAGACTCTCATTTCCGGAAAAATAGCTAAGGCACTAATTTGACGTTCACCAGATAACCGTTGCTCAGCTCAGTGTCGATGCTCAAAACGCCATCCAACTCATCAATGATGCGTTTGCTAACCGCAAGACCAATAATACCTGAATCTGTAGTGTCGTTTTCGTGCAACATTTTATGAGCCTGGTCTGCATTTAGAGATAGGCCATTATTACTCACTGACAAGACAAAGGCATGCTCAACTTTTTTCATTTCGATTTTGACTTCAGCGACAACAGACTCTGCGCCATGGCGCATTTGGGTGGATAAACAGGCATTGAGCAGAATATCGGTGAAGGCCTGAGATAATCGCTGCGGATGACAGGTCAGTCTGACCAGCATTGAGACCACCAGTTGCACACTGACTGTCGGGAATTTCTGTCGGACCAGATTAATGACGTCCTTGAGCAGCGCGGTGATGTCGGTTTCCTGTTCAGTATCTGGCAGTGCGGCGATGTTTTGCAGCGACTCCAGTTTTTTACTCATCCGCCGACTATCCTGTTCTACCCTTTCGATATCATCATGTAATTCATGAAATCGTTCTTTGATCTCATCGCGTTGCTCGCTTTGCTCCAGACCAGGAGATTCAAGTAGCCACTCATACAAGGCATGAAGATGTTTTTTGATACTCATGGCGGTGAACTTCAAGTCCTGTGCAGTTGAAATCATAATCCGACCGGTTTGCTCATCCCAACTGCCCAGACCCGCCCAGCGCTCCTGCAAAAACAGTTTATTCTCTACTTCATTCAAGCGTGCAATGGTATCGGTATATTCCAGCGAAATCGTCAGGTACCGGCTCAGGGTTTGTAATGCTTTGAGGCTATTTGCACTGAAGGCTTTGGGTTGTTCTGCGGCAACTACCAGACAGCCCAGAAAATCGTCAAGACTATTGAGCAAGGGATAGTATGCCAACGACTGAAATAAGCCTGCTTGTTGTTGTATTTCATTCATCTCTGAGTACTGCAACAATTGCCGTCTATTGGTGGTACGAATCTCTTTGTCTCGCGGACCTAATTCTGCAATCAGGCTTTTCACCTGACCTATTAAAGCCGGACTATTAGTGCCGGTAAAACACATAGCCACTGGATAATCAAATGTCTGTGCGGCGCTATCCCAGACAGCCAGAATCATGGAATCTACAGGAATCAAATTGGCAATATTGTTGTTCAGTTGCTCATATATTTCCTGTCGGTCTCTTATTTGCGTCATTGCGCGACCAAAGTTACTCAACGCCTCTAACTCATGAGAGCGCGTGTTTAATGTCGTAATGACCAATGCTAAGTCATTGGACATATCCTGAATTTCATCATCTTCAATCGCGGTGTCATCCAGCACTAAACCTTTGGCATCACGCTCCCCTGCCACGAAGCGACTCATATTTTTACGTAAACGTAACAATCTATCTATAACGTGCGATTTGAGGTTTTCCATGAGACTCAGCCCTACCATCAGACTAACTAACACAATGGCTGCAAATACCCCTAAATAAACTCGTAAATGGAATTGTTGCTCATCAATTGAGTTATCAAAGCCTTGTACCACGTCTCCAAATAATTGTTGCGAGAAACTCATCAGAGGAGCCAGTCTGGCAACGTTCATTTCAACCGTCGACTCATATGCAAAGTCATGCACCAGGCGTTCAAATCGCAATGCAAATACACCATCTTCATTCAAACTAATGCGCCGCGTCTCGGCAATGAGGGTTTGTGCGATGGGGGATAAATCAGGTTCGGTGGACAATTGATTTACTTCGAGGACAACCTGCTTTTTCAGTTGCTTGATCTGCTGTTGATCCTGAGAAGCCAGCGCCGTTTTTAAACGCAGGATAATATTCTGGATTTTGCGATAAAGAGAGCGGGATAACGAGGGTTCAAGTCGGGAAAGGCGATCCTGCAAAGCAGATACAGATTGTAATTTTTTCTGATTGTCCTGCTGTAATTGTTGCCCTCGTTTTAAATGGCGGTTGGTATCGCTTACTGCCGTTCGCAGCTGCAAGAGCTGTTTTTCCAAATGCTCTACGGTCTGCTGAGAAAATCCTATACCCTTTAGTTTTTTAATTGCTTCTTCCAAATTGAACAACAACTGCAATACTTCATAACTGACAGAGTCCATGTCATAAGTTCGGCGCTTGCCCTCCAATAAGCGAATTTTGGCTTCCAGTTCAAGGCTAATGATGACAATTTCGCTTGCGGCCTTGAATTTACTTAACTTAACGTTGCCAATATCTTCAATGCGGTTTTGGGCCTGTAAAAATCCAAAGGAAGCCAGTGCGGCTGTTAAAATTGTCAGCAGCATTAATGCCATTAATGACAAGATAATGCGTTTCTTTACATTGAGATCTGGTAATTTCATGACGGCAACTTAGCTGAAACAAACCCACACTGTTCATGTGGAATCGCCACAACTTCAATTTCGCCACTAGCCAGCTTAGCCATGGTGATATCCATTTCAGCTTTAACATGCGCTTCAAAAAATGCAGCGTTGTACTCATCCAATGACCAGTCCAGCGCACCATCCAAAATACCGACGCGTAATTTGCCTGGGATAAGTTGGCGTTGCAGTGCATTTCTAAGCATGCTGTAGGCAACAACATCAATGCGTTTTAACAGGCTGGTAACGATTCGTCCCGGTTGCAGTGCGTTTTGATTGGCATCCACGCCAATTGCATATTTTTGCTTCTCCTGCGCCGCATTAAACACGCCAATCCCAGAACCACCAGAGGCATGAAATATAATATCAGCACCTTGCTCGTACTGCTGAATGGCCAGCGATTTTGCCTGTTTAGGGTTATTGAATGCCTGTGCTGTATCACCAATCATGCTATACAGTACCTGAATATCCTTGCTGATATAACTGACCCCTTGCTTGTACCCACAGGCAAAATTGCGGATGGAAGGGTTGTTCATGCCACCGATAAATCCTACCGTCCTTGATTCGGTGATTCTTGCCGCAAGTACTCCCATCAAAAAGCCACCTTCTTCATTGGCAAAAGTCACGCTTAACACATTATCTGCCGCTACCGATAAACCATCGATCAAGACAAAGGTCACCTGCGGGTAAAACCCGGAAAGTTCTTTGATGGGTTCCTGATAAGCAACACCAAACGCGAAGATTGGATTGGCATTTTGCGCAATGGCCTGCAACAAAATGCTTTTTGCTGAGCGCTGAGCATTGGGGCCGCGGTACTTGGTAACACGAATATTATGAAAGCGCTCGAACAAGGTAACGCCTTCATATACCTTTAAAGGGAATGGGTTGCGTTCACTAAATTCACCTTCCGGCCAGAGTACTGCCGGGGCAAACTCATTTACTGAATTGGCAGACGGCATCCATACCAGTGCAAGACACAGCAGCGCATGCCTGAGGTGCATTCTGTGTAATCCTGCAGTGAATTTCAACTTAACAATCCTTGCAACCGAATATCAAATTACAGCAATAGGCACACCTGATGCCAACCCATTGCGGGTTACCTCAGGTATCAACACGCACTAAAAGCTTGTCTATTTAATTCTATGCAAGATTGGTGATTTTACGAGCACATACCTTAAATATTCCCAGGCCCGGAAATTTTCATGAAATGCTGAGATAACTGCGATTAATCAGCGCTAATCGATAAAGGCAAACGCATCGCCAAATAATTGTGTTTGCTTGAGACCTTTTTTAATAAATTGTTGCTTAACAACACGAGCCATTTCAAAACGCCCGGCAACATACACTCGTTGATCAGTAAACACAGGGTTGTTTGCCAACACCGCCTCATGCACTAATCCGGTAGCAAACTGCCAACTGTTGTCGCCATCTTCCAACACCGGGTGATACGAAAAGTTGTCATGCTCTTTGGCCAGTGCGATGAGTTGTTCATGCTCATACAGATCATCCAATTGCTTAGCCCCCCAATAAAGGCTCACTTTTGGCATGTCAGGCTGTTTGACTATGTGTTGTAAAATAGCGCGGGTGAACGAATAGCCAGTGCCACCGGCAAGCAGAATGACCGGATGATGCGTATCACGATAATACGCCTCGCCACATCCGGCTTCTATCTCAATGGTTGGATTTTGTTGCAAACGCTGCATGACTTCCATTGCATAGGGGTTTTGTTCAGAGGCACCAATATGTAATTGCAATTGCTGATTTTCTGTTGGCGCATTCGCAATAGAAAACGGACGTTTATCTTCCGCCCCCATGACTACCTGTAAATATTGCCCCGGTTTATAATCAACAGTTTGCTCAGGCTGCAGAACCACTTCAGAAACGAATGGGTTTAACGGTGTGATTGCTTTTACTGCTGCTGTTATATGTGTCATTTGCCACTCTTATTGGTTTTCGGCGGAATCTTCTAAGCCCAATTCCAACCAGATATCGTCTATGCGACGCTTAACATCATCAGACATTACGATGGGCTCACCCCATTCTCTGTCCGTCTCACCCGGAAGCTTATTCGTCGCATCCATTCCCATTTTTGACCCTAAACCTGACACAGGAGAGGCAAAATCCAGATAATCGATGGGCGTATTCTCCACTAAAACGGTATCCCGAGCCGGGTCCATTCTTGTGGTCATCGCCCAGATGACATCTTGCCAATCACGGGCATTGACGTCATCGTCGCACACAATAACAAATTTTGTGTACATAAACTGCCGTAAAAATGACCAAACCCCCATCATTACGCGCTTGGCATGACCGGGATACTGTTTTTTCATGGTAACCACTGCCAGCCGATATGAGCAGCCTTCAGGGGGTAAGTAGAAATCAACAATTTCCGGGAACTGACGTTGCAAAATCGGTACAAAAACTTCATTTAAGGCAACGCCTAATATAGCAGGCTCATCCGGCGGTCTTCCTGTATAAGTAGAATGATAAATAGGATTGTCGCGATGCGTAATGTGGGTCACCGTGAGAACCGGAAAAGTTTCGACTTCATTGTAATAGCCCGTATGGTCTCCATACGGCCCTTCAGGCGCCGTTTCTTCCGGATCAATGTATCCTTCCAGGATAAATTCTGCGTTTGCAGGCACTTGTAAGTCATTACTTACACACTTTGTGACTTGGGTTTTGTCGCCTCTCAAAAGTCCGGCAAAAGCGTATTCTGACAAAGTATCTGGCACCGGCGTTACGGCCCCAAGGATAGTGGCAGGATCCGCCCCTAGGGCAACCGAGACAGGAAACTTCTCTCCAGGGTGGGCTTCACACCACTCTTTAAAATCTAAAGCACCACCTCGATGAGACAACCAGCGCATGATTAACTTGTTCTTTGCTATCAGTTGTTGACGATAAATGCCCAGGTTTTGACGTTTTTTATAGGGGCCAAGCGTTACCGTTAATCCCCAGGTCAACAAAGGGGCCACATCGCCTGGCCAACAACGCTGGATTGGAATGTTATGTAAGTCGACATCGTCACCCGCAATCACATTCTGCTGGCAAACGGCTTTGTTGACGATTTTTGCTGGCATATTAAGCACCTGCTTAAATACCGGCATTTTGTCCCACAGATCTTTTATCCCTTTGGGCGGTTCAGGTTCTTTTAGAAAGGCCAGCAGCTTGCCTACTTCCCGCAGCGCTTGAACATCATCCTGTCCCATTCCCATCGCGACCCGTTTGGGTGTACCAAATAAATTCGCAAGCACTGGAATGTGATGATTTTTTGGATTTTCGAATAAGATCGCCGGTCCACCAGCTCGTAGGGTACGGTCAGCAATTTCCGTCATTTCTAAATTGGTATCGACTGGCACAGTGACTCGTTTCAACTCACCCAGTTCTTCCAATCGCGCAATAAATTCCCGTAAATCTTTATATTTCATGATATTAAGTAATAATCTTGTCGCAAGGGACGTTGTTTTTGCATTATAAGCTGCTGATACTGGTTATACGAGTCCCGGATCAATCAGCATCCAAAATGAGAGACTAATCATGAAATTATTTCGCCATTTAACTGCCCTGTTTTGCCTTGCCAGCGGCACCGTATTTGCTTGTGATAAACCCGAAAATCGTCAATTCGATTTTTGGATTGGAGAATGGCAGGTGACCGCAAATGGCAAAACAGCGGGCACCAATGTCATTTCAAAGCATCTCGGTGAATGTGCTCTACACGAACATTACACCACGCCCACTGGCTATGAAGGAACCAGCTTCAATATTTATGACAAAATTACGCGCCGCTGGCACCAGACCTGGGTAGATAACACCGGATTACTGTTACAGCTCAACGGTGGTCTGGAAACCTTAGAGGACGGACGTCAAGCTATGGTCATGTGGGGAGAAGGCATGAATCCGCAGGGCGCAACGGTCACACACCGCATTACCTGGACAGCCAATGAAGATGGAACCGTTCGGCAGCACTGGCAAATGACGGAAGATCAGGGTCTGACCTGGAATTCAGTTTTTGATGGTCTATATAGCAAAAAAGCCCAATAAGGACACCATGTACCAGTACCCACCGCCACTTACATCAGGGGCAACCATTGCCATTACGGCCCCCTCTTCCGGTGTTCCCTGTGCGCTTCATCCGCGCTTAGAGCTGGTTATTAATCACCTGCAAGAACAAGGCTATCAGGTGCGTCTGGGTCAATGTCTGAAAGACAATGTCGGTTCTGTCAGTGCACCCGTCGAACAGCGAGCAGCCGAATTTATGGCGTTTTTGCTGGATGACAATATTGCTGCGGTTGTTCCTCCATATGGTGGTGAATTGGCAACAGAAATTCTGCCACTACTGGATTTTGCGAGATTACGTAGCACCAGGGCAAAATGGCTGGTTGGATATTCCGATATCTCCACGCTTTGCTGCGCAATGACAGCACAAGCTAATTGGGCCACGGTACACAGCGGCTGTTTGATGGAATGGGTGCCAAAACAAACCGATGCATTGAGCAGCATGATCTTAAGTCATCTGAGAACCCAAGCAGAACATTCTTTTGTGCAACAATCATCAGAAAACTACCAAGCCGCTCATCAAGACTGGCAAGCACATCCAGATATTCCATTTAAATTGGGTGCAGCCACGCAATGGCAATCAGTGAATCACCACAAGACCATGTCCGGGCGTCTGTTCGGTGGCTGTCTGGATATATTGATGTTATTGCTGGATAGTCCAATGATGAACTTCAATTGCGTTAAAGCCAGGCATGGTAGTGACGGCACCATCTTATATTTAGAAAATGCAGAGCTCTCACCTGCCGCATTAAAACGCACCTTATTGGTGATGAAATACAAAGGCATATTTAATAATATCAATGGACTACTACTTGGCCGCAATGCCGGAGCGGATAGTGCCGAAGCCGAATTAACTTATCAAACAGTCATAAGCAGCTGTTTTTCTGATGCTGCCTTTCCGGTTTTTTATGACGTCGATATAGGTCATAAGCCACCCAACCTGACACTGATTAACGGTGCTTACGCCACGGTAGAGTTAATAGGCAACAAAGGTACTATCACCCAACGGTTAATTTGACTACGCAAAGGAGTTAGCGCTGAATTGTAAGTATCTATTTCAATTCCTCAATAATCACTGTCAGCGGCTGGATTGCCGTGGACAATCTATGTTTAAATCTTCACCATATTATAAAAATAATTGATGGAAACACCATGAAATACACCCTGTTAGCCCTTGCCGCCTGTACGGCATTGATTGGTTGCGCCAGCAATCATCAGAATGGGTCAGCAACATCTGCAATGTTACCCGCGCCCCCCATATTAACGGATGGCATCAATTCCGGATTAACCGGTGAAGAAATTTCGGTCATGTGCACGGGTGCATTAGCATCTGCCAAAACCCAATTTACGCAGTTGGAAAATGACACTTCTAAGGCAACCTTGCAGTCAGTCGTCGGTCAATTTGACCAAATCATAGACACCCTAATGCCAGTGAGGCATGTATGGTATATGAAATCTGTTCATCCCGATGAAGCCGTCCGGGACGCGGCAACGGAATGTGGCCAGCAGCAGTCTGACTTTTTTACTCAAGTTGGTCTGTCAAAAAATTACTACCGGCGAATGGCAGCAATCGACACGTCAAACCTGCCAGAACACGAAAAGCACATGATCGAGACAGCGCTGTCCGACTTCAAACGTGCAGGTGTCGATAAAAGTGACGCTGTTCGCGATAAAGTGCGGGCACTGCAAAAAGAAATAACAGAGATAGGTAACCAATTTAATAAGAATATCCGCGAAGACGTGCGCTATGTAGAAGCGACAATAGCTGACCTGGAAGGCTTGCCTCAGGACTATATTGACAGTCGTGAAGCAAATGAAAACGGCGTGATTCGAATTTCTACCGATTACCCGGACCTGGTACCGGTTATGAAGTATGCTCATAGCGATGACTTACGCCGCAAGTTACGCATCGCAGCTCGCTCCAGAGGTTACCCGAAAAACGAACCGGTTTTGAAACAATTGATCTCCAGGCGTCATGAACTGGCAAACTTGCTGGGTTTTAAGACTTTTGCAGAAATGTCGATGGACGACAGAATGATGGGGCACCCTGATAATGCTCAGGCATTTTTAAATCGCATCGGGGCAGCACTGCAAGAGCCAGTGGAAAAAGAGCTGGAGATCATGCTCAAGAGACTTCACGAAATTGATCCTGAAGCAAAACAGGTTCAGATTTGGCAGTCCAATTATTTAGAAAATCTGATTCGACAGGAAGATTACGCCCTTGATTCAAAAGAGGTTCGGGAATATTTTCACTATGAAAATGTCAGATCTGGTATTTTTTCACTTACTGAAATCCTGTTTGGTGTAGAGATTCGCCCATGGCAAACCAATACCTGGCATGCGGATGTAGAAAGTTATGAAATACTCGAAAACGGTAACATCATTGGTCGCTTTTACATGGATAATCATCCCAGAGAAAATAAATACAAACACGCAGCCCATTGGACGTTGCGTCCCGGCGTCAAAGACAAGCAAATACCACTTTCAGGTTTGGCACAAAACTTTCCGAAAGGGTTGATGGAACACAACCAGGTCGAAACGTTTTTACACGAGTTTGGTCATCTGATTCACAACATGTTTTCCGGCACCCAGCAATGGTACGCCATTACTGGCATGGCAATGGAACGTGATTTTGTTGAAGCTCCCTCACAAATGCTTGAAGAATGGATTTGGGATTACGATACGCTAAAAACCTTTGCCCGTAACGAAGCTGGTGAAGCCATTCCGGTTGCATTGGTTGAAAAAATGAATAGTGCCAGAAACTTTGGGAAAGCGACGGCAACAGCAACGCAAATTTACTACGCCAATCTATCTCTAAATGTATATAGTCGTGAACCAGACTCATTTGAACTGCAGCCTTTAATGGTGAAGTTACATGAAAAGTTTGCTCCTTACCCTTATGTACCAGGAACTCACTTTTTTGCTAATTTCGGTCACTTAAACGGTTACAGTTCAAACTACTATACGTATCAATGGTCATTAGCGATCGCGACGGATTTATTCTCGCGTTTTAAGACAGAAGGCATGAATAATCGCGATACGGCAAATGCCTACCGAAATGCAGTCCTTGGTGCCGCTGGCAGCAAACCCGCTGCCGAGTTCATTGCTGATTTCCTTGGCAGAGATTTTTCACCCGATGCCTATATCAAGGAACTACAGGATCTTTGATATGTATCCGGTACAGCCCGGTTTATGCTGGGCTGTATCTTTACAATAGCTAAACGAACTAATTGTTTTCCACCTGACATTCACTGGTCACCCCCACTTTCTCACACCAAACATCTGCCAGTTTTCTTTCTTCTCATTGACAAATATTATCCAGACATGGTCTATATTGTTGGTATCACTGATTCGGCAGTTATAGATTACTTTATTAAGGATGTATATGGAGTATTTACTCTCGCTGTATAGCGATCCGGCAGTTTGGGTTGCGTTAATCACGCTAGTCATTATGGAGATTATTCTGGGTATCGATAACCTGATCTTTATCTCCGTCCTGACTAACAAGCTTCCTGTTGAACAAAGAGACCAAGCACGCAAAATAGGAATCGCGGCCGCGATGATATTGCGGCTTGCATTGCTAACGACCATCGCGTTCATCGTTACGCTGGTAGAGCCGGTTTTTGCGATATTTACCCAGTCGTTTTCCTGGCGAGATATTATTTTAATCGCAGGCGGGTTGTTTTTAGTTTGGAAGGCGACCAAAGAAATTCATCATATCGTCGATCCTGAACCGCCACCTGAAAATCTCGATCCAAAAGTGATGACCAAAAACTTTTCGGCAGTTGTGGTACAAATCCTGATTTTGGACGCGGTGTTTTCCATAGACAGCATTATTACAGCTGTGGGTATGACCGACCATGTTCCCGTTATGGTCATCGCGGTTATTATTTCTATCATAACCATGCTGATCGCCGCTGCACCGCTTTCGAACTTTATACTGGCGAATCCGACCATTGTCATGTTAGCGCTGGGCTTTTTATTGATGATTGGTACAACGCTAATAGCGGAAGGTTTTGGATTGCATGTACCAAAAGGCTATATATATGCGGCAATGGCGTTTTCAGCACTGGTCGAAGGCCTCAATATGATGTCCAGAAATGCTCGTAAAAGAGCCGCAGCGCTTTCAGGTAAACAGGATCAGAACCCTGACGTATGAACGACCCCCTTCGACATTCGACGGTAACGCATGAAAAGACCTCGGTATTACTAAAGCGTATCTCTTCTGGACATGCCACGCAGACTATTCAGGTCGGCATTTTACTGTTCCGACTGCGCCGCCGCTCTTTTGGAGGGCTACTGTTTTTTCTGGCGCTGCTAAGCCTGATCCCCGGCATTTCTATCCTTACTGGGTTGCTGATTATTGTCCTTGGGTTGCAACTGATGATTGGCTTTCGTTCTCCCCGACTACCTAAAATATGGAATGATTATCGAATTAATGTAGGAACCCTTGCACAGATTACCAATAGTGTTATTCAACGGATCCAATTGCTGGAAAAATTTGTTAAACCCAGGCTAACGGTATTCACTGAACTGCCATTTACCCTGCTGTTAGGATTCATCATCGCGAGCCTTGCAGTCGTCATCATGATTCCCTTGCCATTTACGGGTCTTTTGCCAGTCCTGGCACTTTTATTAATCGCTTTGGGATTATTGGAACGCGATGGCGTTATTATCTGCATCGCCACCGTCGTCGCCCTTATTTCATTATTACTTGGCTTTGCCATAACCAAACTGGTTTGGCAGAGTATCATGATGGCTGGCTAGCAGGTCTGGTAGGCGAATTTAAACAATTCTTTCTGCATCACAAACCGCGTATATAGCAACTAGCAATATTACTTCTCAGAAATTAATGCTAACACCGCACCAGCTGGGTCCTGAATAACACAATAGTGCTGCTTGCCAAATGCCGTTGGTCCACTTAATAGTTTGCCACCCATTTCTTCGCAGGTTTTAATGCTTTGTGTAACATTGACAACACGTACATACATCAACCATTGTGCCGGCAGACTGGCATTTACTCCTCGTGCATGGCATATCCCTGCTGCCGCTGTATCACTGTCCGGAAATACCATATTGTAGTCCTCATAATCCCCCATGGATTGTCCTTGAGACTGCCAACCAACCACTTGTTGATAAAAACGTTGAATTTCCTCGGCGTTTGGCACCGTCAAATCGTGCCATTCAATTGCGCCTATTGATATATCATCCTGTTTAGCCATATTTGTGCATGCCAAGTCAGATCTTATGCCAATAAGTGTGGGCGCAAATAAACAAAATTGCCAATTTGCGCCGAGTATATTTAGCCTCTGTGGCGAGGATCTTTGTTCATTAATTTCAGGAAAGTTGTCTGCTGTTCTTCAGTTAACATTGGCAGTACATCACGCGCGGCAACAACAGCATTTGTAGCCGCACTGACTAAGTCACTATAAAACTGTTCAAAAGCGCTATTAAAAGTGCTGTCATCAACGTCATCCAGCAATTGGGCACTGCGCAATGAATGGAACAACTCACGTTTGACATGATGCACATCGCGGCGTTTGGTCATTGCTTCTTCGATAGCGACCAGAACATCATCCTGATCGTCACCAAGCGCTAATTTATCCGCTAGTCGCTGCAACATCCTTTCCTGTCTTTCCTCAAAACGATTGGAGAATCGGTTGTTTTCCCGCTCCTGATGCAATTCGAGCAGTCTGCTGCGCTGTTCAGCACTCAACAGACTTTGCATTTGTTGCATTTGCAAAAATCGTTGTTCTGCCATGCCCAACAGTACCGGTTTATATCGCTCTAACGTGGCCGATACCATGCTTTGCTCAAAACCATCATCGCTGACAAATGCCTGTAACTCCTGTTGCATGGCTTTTAAGTCCTCGCGATAAACAGCGGCATCCTGTTTACCTTGCCGCATGAGTGCGCGAAGATCCTGCTTTTGGGCATCCGTTAAATTCAGTTCATTGGCCATCCAGCGCATATGGTGCCGCTGATGGTCAGGTGAGTGGGCCAGTGCTCCGAAGGTGACCAATCCGGACACAGCGATTGCAATCATTACAGATGATTTAGTAGACATTGGTTTCTCCTGTCTTAAGATTCAGGCTCAGTGTAGTTTTTGCAATGTAATAATGGGGTGATCCAACGTAAAGGTTTGGTAAAGGCGAAAACTCTTTGATTTACATATGGTCTTTGGCAAGTAAGGTATGGAAAGCGTCTGCCTGTCACTGGCGTGTTCCAATTATGACAACTGACACATTTTGAGAGACTTCATGCAAGCAAAATCCCTGTTGATCATCGACGATGATCAGGAACTAACCGACTTATTGCAAGAATACCTGGCGCCACAAGGTTACAACATAGATGTTGCATCGGATGGCGAGGCTGGACTCGCAAAAGCCACCGGCAGCGAGCACTATGACTTAATATTATTGGACGTGATGTTGCCCAAACTTGACGGCTTTGAAGTATTGAAAAAATTACGTGTCACTCGTCTTACTCCCGTGCTTATGCTGACGGCAAAAGGGGATGACTTTGATCGCATCTTCGGTTTAGAGCTTGGTGCCGACGACTATTTACCTAAACCTTTCAATCACCGGGAGCTATCAGCCCGGATAAAAGCCATTGTGCGACGAATGACACATCTGCCAATGCATGCCGTGCAGCAGCCTGTTGAGGTGGCGGATGTTACCGTAACGCCTGTTAATCGCAGCGTCACCTGTCAGGGACAAGTGCTGGATTTCACTTCCACCGAATATGCAGTGTTACATTTATTAATGAGTTGTTGTGGCACTTTGGTAAGCAAACAGGAAATTAGCAAAAAAGTGCTGGGCAGGGCTCTGGAACAATACGATCGAAGCATTGACATGCATGTCAGTAATATCCGCAAAAAACTCAACCAGGTTGCGGAACGGGAACGCATTAAAACCGTGCGTGGCGCTGGCTATATTTTTCTGGGATGACGGGGATGCAAAACAACGGCTGGCAGCATATAGCAAAGCTCAACCCACTGAACAGTGTCTTTGGGCGGATATTTATGTGGTTCTGGTTGACTACGCTGGTAATGATCATTGTGACAGCAACAGTGGTACGCCACTACATAACCTCAGACGATTTACAAAGCATCCCGGATGAAGAACTGCGCCTGCTGGACCAGACCGCGCAAAAAATCACTGCTTATGCAGAACAACGCGGGCCGATTTCGCTGCGTCGGGCAATGATCCAGATCGAACGTGCATCCAGAGTAAAGCCCTTGTTAATGCGACACAGTGATGACCGTATCTTTCATCGTGGACCCATTCCACCGGAATTTGAATCCCGATTCAGAAGTCTCAAAAACGCCAGCAGTGCCTATGGATTCTTTGCTCACAACCATGTGTTTTTTGGTCCTAAAACCCTGCAAATAAATGAGAATACATTTTCGCTTTTTATCGGCAGGCCGCTGCGTTTTCCTATGCTGCAACGCAACAGGGGGATGTTACTAAGCATTGCCATTCTGGTCAGTGGCGGCTTGTGTTTTATTCTGGCCTGGCAACTGACTCAACCTCTTAAACACTTACGTGTTGCCACACAGAGAATGGCACAGGGAGACCTGCAGGCGAAAGTGGAACAAGCCGAACACCGCAAAGATGAAATTGGACAGCTCAGCCGCGATTTCAACGCCATGTCAGAGAAAGTCAACTTGTTGGTGACAGGACAAAAGCGTCTCTTGGCTGATATCTCTCACGAGTTACGGTCCCCCCTGGCGCGCCTGCAACTGGCGATCGGCATAGCGCAGGAGCAACCGTCTGAACAAACGGTTAATGCCATGATGGCCAGAATCGAAAAGGAGGCACAGCAGATCGATGCAATGCTCTCCCAAGTGTTGCAATTGTCCCGATTGGAAAGCCAGACAATGTCACCAGACAAACACCTGATATCCGTCGATGTGCTACTGCAACCCATCATTGAGGATGCGCAATATGAGGCGTCGACACTAGACAAAGCACTAGAGATCTCTCATGAGGCCAAAGGCAATGTACTGGCTGATCAGCAGTTGTTGAGCAGTGGTATCGAAAATGTGGTGCGCAACGCAATAAAGTACGCCAGACACAGGGTTTCAATCAGCACTCTTACCGAAGATGCGCACGTACAAATTCGAATCATAGATGATGGCGAGGGCGTTCCAGAACAGGATCTGGATCACCTGTTTACAGCCTTTTTCAGAGTATCGACCGCCAGAAGCCGCGATAGTGGTGGAGCTGGCCTGGGGTTGGCGATAGCCAAACAGGCGATTAATGTTCATAATGGCAGTATTACAGCGAAAAATGATTTGCAGGGTGGTTTGATTGTTGAAATTTGTCTTCCTTGCGCCTAATCCTTACTCAAAAGCAGCGAGAGCATTGCAGAAAGTTCAATGAATTCGGACTATCTATTAACATCAGAATCCACCTTAAGCGACGATTACCTGAAAATTATCAATCCTTTTTGGCAACAGAACGTTCAAAAACGAGAAGTGTCAGGAGTTGATAACGCTATATTGCATATTAGCTCTGTTATTGCCCCTAACAGTCAAGGCACTGTTGTACTCTCAACCGGGCGCACCGAGGGTGCAATCAAATATAAAGAGTTGTTTTACAACCTGTTTCAAAATGGTTTCTCAGTATACGCGATGGATCACCGAGGTCAGGGGCAATCTCAACGACTCGCCAGCAACCCCAATAAAGGACACGTAGAAGACTATCAGGATTATGTCGCTGATTTGCATAAGTTCATGACCCAAATCGTGCTAACCGAAAGTCAGCATAAACCGTTGTTATTATGCCATTCGATGGGCGGTACCATTGGTGCCCTTTATAATTTGGCTTATCCCGAGCAGTTCGCCAAGGTCATCTATGCCTCACCAATGTTCAAGATTAATGCCCCGATTCCGGTGTGGTTGGCGAAAGCTGTTATTGCATTGGACCTGTTAGTTAACCGCATTTTCTCGCAACAACCCTGGTACTTTCCTGGACAAGGTGACTATCAAGCTGAAGCCTTTGAAAATAACGCTGTGACCCACAGCCAGACAAGATTCCAGCTGACAAATCAGGATTTAGGTCGCGTCAACGCACTATTAGGTGGCATTACCACGCAGTGGCTATCCGCCTCTTTAAAGGCAATGCAAACCATCGACGAGTGTGCAGCACGATTAGTGCAACCCACGTTAATGTTACAGGCAGGAGCAGACAGTGTCGTGGGTAATGCACAACAACAGAGAATTTGCCAGAAAATGCCAAATTGTCGTCTGACCACCATTACTGGCGCAAAACACGAACTATTGTTAGAACAAGATAAATACCGACAGCAGGCTTTGCGCGAAATACTGCACTTTTTCCAACCTTAAGAATATAATCATGTTAGATATCATACTGTTTCAACCGGAAATCCCACCCAATACCGGCAACATAGTTCGTCTATGCGCCAATACCAACTTCTCGTTGCATTTAATTGAACCTTTAGGCTTTGATCTGGATGAGAAAAAAGTCCGCCGCGCAGGTCTTGATTATCACGAATTCGCCAAGGTAAAGCGCCATGCCAGTTTGCAGGAATACCTTGACAATCATCAGCCGAAAAGGTTGTTCGCTTGCACGACTAAAGGCAAAAAATATTATACCGATGCGCAATACCAGGCTGGAGATGGCCTATTATTTGGTCCTGAGACTCGCGGACTTCCGGAAGACATCATCTATTCGTTGCCGGAAGAACAAAGGCTACGCATTCCAATGGCAGCAAACAGCCGTAGTATGAACTTATCTAATGCGGTGTCGGTGTTTGTCTATGAGTCATGGCGCCAATTAGGATTCAAAGGTGCTTCATAAACACCCGGATATTTTTTTAACCATTGCTTTGCAAATCACTATCTTATCGCAATTTTTCGACTAGACTTCTGAAAGACACATTCGCCAAAGGGAAAGGATGAAAAATGAAGTTTGGTTTATTTGGCAATACTCAGCACAAAAACAATGCTGAAAACAATGAAGCCAAGGCAAAAATTGCCGCATTAGATCGCTCCTTAGCAATTATTGAATTCGACCCATCCGGCAACATTCTGGACGCCAACGACAACTTTCTCAACGTGATGGGCTACTCCCACGCAGAGGTTGTTGGTCATCACCACAGCATGTTTTTGTCGCAGCAAGAGCAAGGCTCCAGTGAGTATCAGATATTTTGGCAAAAACTGCGCGACGGAGAATTCCAGCAGGGTGAATTTCATCGCCTTGCCAAAGACGGCAGCGATGTCTGGATTCAGGCAACCTATAACCCGGTTCTGGATGATCAGGGAAGGGTGCTGAAAGTCATCAAATTCGCCAGCGATGTGACCGCGCAAAAATTACAAAACTTTGCCTATGAAGAGCAAATCAATGCGATTTCCCGCTCTCAGGCGGTGATTCATTTTAATATTGATGGCACAATTTTGTGGGCCAACGACAATTTTCTGAACACCATGGGGTACCGCCTGAGCGAGATAAAAGGCAAGCACCACCGAATATTCCTTACAGAAGAAGATGCTGGGAGCGAAGCTTACCGCTCATTTTGGCAAAAGCTGCAACAAGGTAAGTTTCAAACCGGCGAATTTAAACGACAGGGCAAAGACCGTGAAGTCTGGATCCAGGCATCCTACAACCCCATTAATGATACGCATGGTAAGCCAGTTAAAGTCGTTAAATTTGCCAGCGACATTACCGAAGAAAAACAACGCAACAGTAACAACCAGGGCAAGATTGAGGCTATCAACAAGTCTCAGGCAGTGATCGAATTTAATATGGATGGCACCATCATCACCGCCAACGACAATTTCCTGAGTACCATGGGATATAAACTGGATGAGATAGAAGGCCAGCACCACCGAATATTTGTCGAACCCGGCTACGCTGAAAGTAATGAATACCAACAATTTTGGCAATCATTGCGTAACGGCAAGTTTGCTTCTGCGGAATACCGGCGTTTTGCTAAAGACGGTCAAGAAGTCTGGATTCAGGCGATTTACAATCCCATTTTAGACGACAAAGGTATCCCCGTTAAAGTGATGAAAATCGCCACGGATATTACCAAACAAAAACAAGAAAATGCCGACTACGAAGGTCAACTAAGAGCTATTTCGCTTTCACAAGCGGTGATCGAGTTTGATTTAGATGGGCATATTTTATCTGCCAACGATAATTTCCTGAATGCCATGGGCTACACGCTGGATGAAGTCAAAGGCAAACATCACCGCATCTTTGTGGCCCCGGAAGAACGTGACACGTCGAACTATAAATCCTTTTGGCAGGCGTTAAAAAGTGGCAAGTTTCAGTCTGGGGAGTATCGTCGAATCGGCAAACAAGGGCAGGATGTTTATATTCAGGCGTCCTATAACCCGATTTTGAATGCCGCCGGTAAACCTGTCAAAGTAGTGAAATACGCTTCCGATATCACCGAAGAAAAACAGCGCAATGCCGATTACCAAGGCCAGATAAACGCCATCAGCAAATCTCAGGCCGTGATTGAATTTAATATGGACGGGACCATTATTACGGCTAATGAGGCCTTTTTGTCCCGAATGGGTTACACCCTGGAAGAAGTTAAAGGTCAGCATCACCGGATGTTTATCGATTCTAAGTCAACTCCGGAAAATGACTATCGACAATTTTGGGCCAAGCTCAATGAAGGCCAGTTTCAAGCCGGGGAATACAAGCGTGTCGCGAAATCTGGTGAGGATGTATGGATTCAGGCTTCTTATAATCCCATCATGGATTTACGCAATCGCCCTGTAAAAGTGGTCAAATATGCAACGGATGTAACCGAGCAAAAAATCAGAAACGCCAACTATCAGGGACAGATAGAAGCCATTCATAAATCTCAGGCCGTTATCGAGTTCAACATGGATGGCATCATCCGCAGCGCAAACCAGCACTTTCTGGATGCCATGGGTTATCGTATGGACGAAATTGAAGGTAAGCACCATAAAATATTTGTGTCTGCGGAATATGCCAACAGCCCCGAATATCAACAGTTTTGGCAAAGCCTGAACGAGGGCCAGTTTGCTTCTGGTGAATATCACCGTATTGGCAATGGCGGTCATTCTGTCTATATCCAGGCAACGTATAACCCCATTTTGGACGCCAATGGTACACCTTACAAAGTGGTTAAGTTCTGCACCGATATTACTGGTCGAGTTATCGCCATCGATGCCGCATCACAATCCCTTAAGGCATTGGCAAGCGGTGATTTGGACTGCGCCATTGAGGTGGAATTTATCAGCCAGTTTGAGGAGTTGAAAGAGGCCATCAACAATACGGTGTATCAGTTGCGCCAGACAGTAGAAACAATCAACGACTCGGCAGAACAGGTTGCCGCAGCGTCAAATGAAATCCGCTTAGGCAACGAAGATCTCAGCAGTCGTACCGAGCAACAGGCGTCGTCACTGGAAGAAACGGCAGCGAGTATGGAGGAATTAACCTCAACCGTACAAGCCAATAGCAATCTGAGCCGTGATGCCAATAAAGAAGCCTATCAGGCCAAAGTGCAGGCGGAAAACGGTGCCGATGTCGTTAACAAAGCGGTTACCAGCATGGAAGAGATAAATGTTGCCAGCCAGAAGATTCACGACATTATCGGGGTGATAGACGAGATTGCTTTCCAAACCAATTTATTAGCGCTCAATGCCGCCGTTGAAGCAGCCCGAGCTGGTGAAGAAGGTCGAGGTTTTGCTGTTGTTGCAAACGAGGTACGAAGCCTTGCACAGCGCTCTGCCGGTGCCGCCAAAGAAATCAAAGCACTTATCAACAGTACGGTTTCGAAAGTGGAAGAGGGGAGCAAATTGGTGGGCGACTCTGGCAAGACACTGGCTGAAATTGAAGCGGCAATTAGCAAAGTCTCCGAGATGGTAAATCAAATCTCGGAGGCTTCAAAAGAGCAATCTGCGGGCATTCAGGAAGCGAATGAAGCCATCACCAATATGGATACCATGACTCAGCAAAATGCCGCACTGGTGGAAGAAGCCAGCGCAGCTAGCCAATCCCTGACCGATCAGGCAAACGCCATGAAACAACAACTGGCATTTTTCACGCTAAGAAAATAGGGTTGCCAGCCAACGCAAAATATCGGCCCTTTTTTTCGGGGCCTGATATAATACCCAATCCAATTAATATTTGATGACTCAGCGTCAGTCTCATAGCCACGGTATCGCGGCGCGTGATTAGAGATATACAGGTGGTCTTTCGAATGTCACGCAACAAAGAGAGCGCGGCTATGAGCGACGTCGAAGATGGGTTTGAAAAGCTTTTATGCTGCGTTAGATGTTTTTGATTTATCCCTACATGGACGTAGGTGATTAGAATAACGCAGGAGCAGTTATCGAGACCCACTAGACCTGCAAACATCTGCCTTGCCTAAAAGCTTTTCAAATCCCACTGAGTAGATCAAATATTTATTGGATTTGGTATAATTCCAACTCAAATAGTTAGGTTGTTATTATTCAAATCGAATTTGACGGCTTAACAGCGCGATTGCAGCTTCTTTTGCGGGTTTATTCTGGTACAGGATTTGAAATATCTGATCCGTTATTGGCACCTCTACACCATGGCGTTTTGCTAACACAAAAACCTCTTTGGTGTTGCGATAGCCTTCCACAACCTGCCCGATATCCTGCATTGCCTGCTCCACGCTTTTCCCCTGCCCAAGCGCAAGTCCAAAGCGACGATTCCGGGATTGGTTGTCGGTACAGGTCAATACTAAGTCGCCCAATCCGGCCATCCCCATAAAGGTTTGAGGTTGTGCACCAACAGCGACACCAAGCCGGCTTAACTCGGCTAATCCGCGAGTAATCAGTGCCGTTCTGGCATTTGCCCCAAAACCCATGCCATCAGAAAGTCCGGCGCCGATAGCAATGACGTTTTTCACGGCGCCACCCAGTTGCACTCCGATAAAGTCATTGCTTTTGTATACCCGGAATGATTTACCACAGTGCAGCTTTTCTGCCATCTCATCGATAAATTCAGGTCGATTTGAGGCAAGAGAGATCGCAGTTGGCAACCCCGCAGCCATTTCTTTGGCAAACGTCGGTCCCGATAAGACACCCAGTGGAATATCCTCTCCTAATATCTCTTCTGCCACCTCCTGTAGCAGCCGGCCAGTCTCTGGCTCCAGCCCTTTAGTTGCCCAAAGAATACGATGCTCAGCGGTGAGATGAGGTTTAATGCTGTGCAAAAGTTCGGCAAAAGCATGGCTGGGTACAACGACCAGCAAATCTTTGCTGGCAGCAATCGCTTTGACCAGATCCGGCTCAATAAACAGACTGTCTGGAAACGAAAAACCGGGCAAGTAGCGAGTATTTGCCCGGTCTTTTTGTAGCGCTTGCATATGCTTAGCATCCCTACCCCAGAGGTAGGTCGCCACGCCATTGCGACTCAAACAAAATGCCAGAGCGGTTCCATAAGAACCGGCCCCCAACACCGCTATTTTCTGTTGGTCGCTCATCGCAATTATTAGGCGTCAGCCTGTTGCGCTTGTTGTTCTTCTTGCTGAGCACGCTGTTGCATGTACTGAGCAAAAATCGCATCAAAGTTCACAGGTGCCAGATTAAATGCCGGGAAAGTACCACGGTTAATTAAGTTTGAAATCGTTTCTCTGGCATATGGGAACAGGATATTAGGGCAGAATGCACCTAACATGTGAGCACGCTGGTTCTCCGGAACTTCACCAATAGTGAAAATACCCGCTTGTTGTACTTCACACAAAAATGCCGTTGCGTCACCCAACTTTGCCGTCACCGTAATCGTCAAAGCCACTTCATAGGCGCCATCTTCTTCTAGTTTAGCGGTCTTTGTATGAATATCCTGCTTAATTTCAGGCTTCCATTCTTGCTTGAAAATGGTTGGAGAATTGGGAGTTTCAAATGAGATATCTTTGCAATAAACACGTTGAATTGCGAATTGTGGAGCCTGCGGCTCTTGTGGTGCTGCTGCACCATTTGTTAACTGTTCGTCAGCCATAATATGCCCTGTTGTTAGCTATCTTGCGCTAATAAATTATCTAAATTTTGTCTTTGTTCGAGTGCCATCATGTCATCGCACCCGCCGATATGCCGTTGATTAATAAAAATCTGAGGCACTGTATAACCACCATTGGCTCGGGAAATCATTTCATTTCGCAAAGTGGGTTCCGCATCAATGGCGTACTCACGAAATGCAATATTCTTTCGGGCCAACAAAGCTTTTGCTCTTACACAATAAGGACAATACGCTTTGGTATAAATTTCAACTAAAGCCATCGTATCCTCTATTTGCTTACGGGCAATCCAGCCCCGCTCCAGGCGTTCATTCCACCTTTCAACACGGTAACTTGAGGGAACCCCGCTTTTAGTAATTGCATTGCTGCCTTTCGTGCTGTCATTCCCATCGCACATACGACGATAATGGGTTTGTTTTTGTGTTTTTCAAGCAACTTGAATTCAGACTTGTTCACCTGTTCCTGAGTCAATTGCTTCGCCCCAAGAATGTGACCCTTCTTATATTCAGCGGCAGGTCGAATATCCACCACCTGCGCATCCTGCTTGTTCATTAGCAACGTGGCATCGTGAGTACCTATATCTTTCACTGGGGAAAGAAAGGTATTGATGTAACTAAAGACCAACCAAAAAAACAAAACCAGCCAAATGGTTGCCAAGTATGGATGATTACCGATAAACTCGATGAACTGCTGCATAACCAGAATAAGACCTTAACTAACTAGCGGTTATCAAAAAGACTGCAAAGTATATAGAATTTACGGGCAGACGCCAGTACTGAATAGCGGATAGATGCCCTCTGACCCCTGACAATAACCAATATGGTTATGTTGCACTCCAAATAACAATGATATTGCCACTTTTCAGGTAAATAAAGGAGTGCACTGCCAGCAGTATCAAAGCTTAAATTGCACGTTATAAAATCGGAGATGTATGTCATGAGTCAGTCGAAAAAACCACTCGCACTAATTATCCTTGATGGCTGGGGGTATCGAGAAGACACCACCAATAACGCCATTGCCAATGCCCACACGCCGGTATTGGACAACTTATATAAGACCAGCACCAACACATTAATCTCGGGGTCTGGTTTAGATGTGGGCTTACCAGACGGGCAAATGGGAAATTCTGAAGTAGGTCATGTAAACCTGGGGGCTGGTCGTGTGGTGTATCAGGATTTCACGCGCATAACTAAAGCCATTAAAGATAACGAATTTAACGCTAATCCGGTACTCGCCGAGGCTGTTGATAAAGCAGCTGATGCAGACAAGGCAGTACACGTAATGGGATTAATGTCACCGGGCGGGGTGCACTCTCACCAGGAACACATTTTCGCCATGCTAAAAATGGCGGCAGAAAAAGGTGTGAAAAAAGTCTATTTGCATGCCTTTCTGGATGGCCGGGACACACCACCTCGCAGCGCCAAAGCCAGTCTGGAAGCTGCCGATGAGTTATTTGCTGAACTCGGTGTCGGCCATACGGCGTCTATCGTGGGTCGCTACTATGCAATGGATCGAGACGAACGTTGGGAGCGGGTTCAAGCAGCCTACGATATGTTGACTCTTGGCAAAGCTGACTATCAGGCTGAGTCAGCAGTTGCAGGACTTGAAGCAGCATATCAGCGAGATGAAAATGACGAGTTTGTTAAAACCACAAGCGTGGGAGAAATCGCCACTATCAATGACGGTGACGCTGTTGTTTTTATGAATTTCAGAGCCGACCGGGCGAGACAGATTTCCCGCGCCTTTACCGACCCAGATTTTAATGGCTTTCAACGCCAGAAAGCGCCAAAAGCCACCTTTGTCACCCTAACCCAGTATGCTGCGGATATAGATGCTGCCGTGGCGTTCCCACCAGAGCCGCTGCACAACGTAATGGGAGAATGGTTAGCAAAGCATGATAAAACTCAGCTACGTATATCAGAAACAGAAAAATATGCGCATGTGACTTTTTTTTACAGCGGTGGCAAAGAGGAATTGTTTCCTGGTGAAGAACGTATTTTAGTAAAATCACCAGATGTAGCGACCTACGACCTGCAACCGGAAATGAATTCCGAAGAGTTGACGGACAAACTGGTTGCCGCGATCAAATCCGGTAAATTTGACGCAATCATCTGTAATTATCCGAATGGCGACATGGTTGGACATACCGGCGTATATGAAGCGGCTGTAAAAGCCTGTGAAGCAGTAGATAGCTGCATAGGTCGCATTCTGAAAGCGTTGGACGAGGTTGGAGGCGAGTGTCTCATTACCGCTGATCATGGCAATGCCGAGCAAATGCGCGACGAATCTACAGGTCAGGCGCACACGGCACACACCAGTGAACTGGTGCCTTTTATTTACTACGGCAGAGCAGCCAGTGCCAGAAATGATGGTACTCTCAGTGATGTCGCACCTACTATGTTGCATTTAATGGGCATGCCACAACCGAACGAAATGACCGGCAAGCCAATTGTGACACTCGATAAATAAGACAGGGTGAAACCTTAAGTGAACCAATCGCTCTCCAAATTGCCCACGGCACTACTGACATTGATGGTAGTGCTGACAATTTGGGGGGCGGCCTGCGCACAGAGTTATGCGCAGGCACAAACCGAACAGGAATTGATTGAACTGCAAACCCAGATTCAGTCCAAAAAGGCCACGCTGCAACAGAAATTAAAAGCGGCAGAGGCGTTGCAACAACAATTGAAAACGGCCGAACTTCAAATTGCCACACTTACCAAAGCGACCATCATCAATCGTCAGGAATTAAAACTGGTAGAAGACGAAAAGCGAACGCTAAACAATCGCCGTAGCAAGTTACTGACGCAAAAACAGCAACAGGAAAATCTACTCGCCAGCCAAATCCGCAGTGCCTATATGGCCGGCAATCATGATTACACTAAAATGCTGTTAAATCAGGAAAATGCCGGCAAGTTTGAGCGATTATTGGTTTACTATCGTTATCTAAATCAGGCACGTCAGGAACAAATAGACAGCTTTACATCGCTTATTACCGAATTAAAGGACATCGAAGCCGCATTGGGTGAACAGGAAACCAAATTGCTGGCTTTGCAGCAGCAACAGGAAACCCAGCGACAACAATTGCAACTACAACAGCAAAGTCGCGAAACGACATTGCAGACTTTGCAATCCACAATCAATTCCGACGCAGAACAAATTGAGCAACTGCAAATAAATGAACAGCAATTAGCACAAGCCATCAGTGACGCAATTGCTGCCGTTGAACATAAAAGTAATATCACGTTCTCTGGTTTAGCCGCTGTAAAAGGTCGGTTACCCAAGCCAGTTGACGGACGATACCAACGCCTATTTGGTAAACGCCGTCAAGGTCAGGTACGCTGGAAAGGCGTCATCTTTAACAGCACAAATGGACGTCCGGTGTCTGCAATACATCAGGGAAAAGTGCTTTATGCAGACTGGGTTAAAGGCTTGGGACTGGTCACCGTTATTGATCACGGTGATGGCTTCATGAGTTTGTATGGGCATAATCAGGCGTTACTGCGTAACGCTGGCGATATTGTCGATGCTGGTGAAACCATTGCCTTGGTGGGCCAAAGTGGTGGGCGCAGCAGTGCTGGGTTATATTTCGAATTGCGTCATAAAGGTCGAGCCATTAACCCCAGTAATTGGCTCGACCTATAATCCCATCTATCCTTTAACACTCGCCGCCATCCCAATGGTTCTGGGGCCTATAGAAATACCTCGTAAAAAATGAGTAATAATTGCTTTTTTCAGTGGACTAACGATCGTTAGCTAATATAATGGGTGAAGTTGCCCGCAATAATGACGGGTAATAAATAAAAAACGAATTCAAAAAATAACAAAAAAGCATTCTGAGTCGTGCGCAACTACTCAAAAAATCAAGGCATCACTTGGCGACATTTGATGCCCTTTTCCTTATTTCATGCGCCTGGTAAGTTTGCCCAATTACCAAAGGCCGATGCCCCGTACTCTCTGATTTTATGCTTCTTTTTATTATTCTTTTCTCCGGTCAAAGGCAACGAAATTACCATCATCATCGATGATATGGGCAACAGCGAAAGTGATTACCGTGCCTTTGATTTGCCTAAAGAAGTGGTATTTTCGGTGCTGCCTCACACACCCTATTCCAGCGCATTCTCGCAACTGGCAGAACGGCAAAATAGAGAAGTCATGTTACACATGCCAATGGAAGCGCTGTCACAAGCGGAACTTGGTCCTGGTGGCATTGACAGCTCTATGACCCGGGATATTATCCAGCAAACCATTCTCCGGGCACACCGTTCCGTGCCCAATGCAATTGGAATGAACAATCACATGGGTAGCAAATTAACCCAGCTCACGTTTCCAATGCAGGCGACCATGGAGTATCTGGCAGAGCATCGAATGTTTTTTATCGACAGTAAAACAACCCGATATAGTCGAGCAGAAGATATCGCGCGGCAAAATGGTGTGCCGGTGGGTCATCGACACGTATTTTTAGATCACCTTGCCGATCGTCGCCATATCCAATTCCAGTTCGCACGCCTTAAACGCATTGCCAAAAAATACGGTTTTGCCGTGGGAATTGCCCATCCTCATGACGTCACTATCGACTATTTAAAACAGCAGCTTCCCCAGTTACAAGATCACGGGCTGGCGTTGGTGACTATGGGAGACGCACTACAGCCGCCAAACCAGCAATGGGTGTGGAACCAACCGGGACAACTCAGCAGATAAGCAATGGATATTCAACATAAAACCATTTGGATTACTGGCGCCTCTTCAGGCATTGGTGCCGGGCTGGCATCGGCACTTGCCAGTCAAGGTGCCAGACTGGTGCTTTCAGCCCGCTCAGAGGACAAGTTACGACTGCTCAAGGAATCATTGCGCAAAAGTGACAGTCATTATATTGCCCCGTTGGATCTTGCCAACCATGATTCGATCCGGTCAGCCTGTGATGACATTCTGGGCCAAGGTATTGAAATAGATATGCTGATCAATAACGGTGGGGTGTCGCAGCGCGGCCTGGTAAGGGATATTGCACTGTCTGTACATCGAAACGTGATGGAAGTTAACTATTTCGGCACGATTGCCCTGACGCAAATGCTATTACCAAACCTGTTAAAAAATCATGGCAAGGTAGTGAATATTGCCAGTGTCGCAGGCAAGGTTGGTGGCCAAAGTATGTCCGGGTATGCCGGTTCAAAACATGCGTTAATTGGGTTTATGGACTGCTTGCGCGCCGAAGAGGAGCAAAATGGTCTGACTGTATTAAATGTCTGCCCCGGATTTGTGCAAACCAATATATCCCGCAATGCCCTGACTGCCGATGGCAGTCGCTTTGGTGAAATGGCAGAGTCAATTGCCAATGGCATCAGTGTCGAGCAATGCACTTCTGCCATCATCAAGGCAATCAAAAAAGAGCAACGAGAAATAATCATTGGCACAGGTTTAAGTGGCTGGGCGCCTTTTATAAAACGTTTTTTCCCAAATCTACTGATGACCTTGGCTGCCCGCAAGAATATCCGCTAGTCCGCTTTATCTGTAACTCCATATCAAAAAGCGTCAGATCAGGATGTGTTGCGCTTTACCATTCTAGCGTACAAAAAACTTGCACTTTTTTTAGAATGTTATAATATAACGTCCCTCTTTTAACAAAGCCGGAATGGCGAACGTTTTTATAGCATTATGACCAGCATTTTGGACAGATTAGGTATTTGGGCATCAAGTCTTTGCGCGTTGCATTGTCTGCTATTGCCATTGTTACTGCCTGCTATCCCATTGGTAGGGGCTACGATGTTTGCTCAAGACTGGTTTGAGAAAACTATTCTCATTATTTCTTTAGTCGTCGGCTTTTGGGCTTTATTCTCAGGTTTCTATCGCTACCATAGACAACTGTACCCGTTGTACAGCTTGGCAATTGGAGGGTTTATCTATTGGAACAAAGACATCTTCGGCGAGTCTTACGAACCCTTTACCATTGCTGTTGGTGCGTTACTCATAGTGGCGGCTCATGTGGTGAACCTGCGTTTGTGCCAACACTGTAAAAGTTGCAAACAATAATACCGTTATCTATTAAATATTTTTGCAAACCGGTTCGCCAACTGTTCCAGACTTAATATATTATCGTTCGCTACCGCACCTAGTTCAGCCGCCCTGCCGGGCATGCCCCAAATAACGCTGGATTGTTCGTCCTGAGCGTAAGTTTGCATGCCAACTGAAGCCATTTCCAATAGCCCCCGTGCGCCATCTTTACCCATCCCGGTCAGTAACAGACCTGTGACATTTTTATTGCCCATATTAGCCACGGACTTAAACAACACATCAACGCTTGGACGGTGTAAATTTACTGGCTCGGAATCACTGATCACAATCTGAAAACCGCTGCCACGTTGTTTTATTTCCATATGCCGCCCTCCTTGTGCGATATAAATATGGCCTTCTCGCACTATATCGCCGTGACTGGCCTCAACGACTTTTAATGGCAGCAACCCATCCAATCGCTCAGCGTATGATTTGGTAAACTTTCCGGGCAAATGCAAAGACACTACCAGGGCTTCATTACCCACAAAGGTCACCTGTTCCAGCAGGTAACGCAGCGCTTCCAGACTGCCAGTAGACCCCCCGACTGCCAACAATTGCCGGGCAGTCACTTTATTGCCAATAGCAACAACAGGCGGATTGGTTTTGCGTTTGGCATCTTGACTACTGGCGCGTAAACGATCCTGAAATGCCTGCAATTTCTCAAGACTGACTGTCGCAGTGCTCAGCACTCTGTCGCGAATTTGCTGCCCATACTCCGACATCATCAAGCCAAGATTCTTTGGTTTCTCAATAAAATCAACAGCGCCTAATTCCAAAGCCTGCATGGTGACATGAGAGCCTTCCGTGGTGAGCGTGGAAATCATAAGAACAGGCATTGGTCGCAGGCGCATCAGATTCCTTAGAAAGGCAATACCATTCATCTTCGGCATCTCAACATCCAACGTTAACACGTCAGGATTGAGATCTTTGATCATCTGACGTGCCTGATACGGATCCTCGGCGCTGCCAACAACGTCAATCTCCGGGCTGGCAGAGAGTATCTCGGTCAAAATATCCCGGATAAGCATCGAGTCATCGACAATTAGCACTTTTACTTTCTTCATTCAGAATCGCTGCTTGTTAGTCAAACAAATCAATATCACCGGAAATATCGTCAGGAGCATTAATTTGATCTTTATATCGGTCTTCGCGCTGCACAATTGTGTCATTGTGCATATGTTGCAGCTTTTTGACCATGACTTTGCCGCTTTCAGGGAAAAAGTTAACTTTTCTGGGATGAATCCCACCTAAATCCTGTGCCGCCAGGCGAAATCCTTCCAGCATCATAAACTTCCTTAAGAAACGGATATTGCGTTCACCTATCGACGTCATCTGCTGAATAATTTGACTACCACCAAAGGCTTTGAACACTAACTGTTTTTTATCCGAGCCATGACGTAATAGATCGTTGATCATGCGCTCCATGGCGACATCACCATAGCGGAAAGAGTCACTGAGCAAGTTTTCAGATTCACTAACACTGTCAGATGTCGGTAACATAAAGTGATTCATACCGCCCATTTTAGAAATAGGATCGTAAATGCACACAGAAATACACGAGCCCAACACGGTCGTGATCATTTCCGGTTGTTGGGTAACGTAATACTCACCAGGGAGCAATTTAGCCGCGATGATTTTTTGCTTTTTGTCAAAATAGCGATTAATAGTTTCGAACCCTTTCATGCAGGGTTGCATATTGACTTGTTGTGCCAGCATCATTTAATCCCTACGTCGATAAATCGTTTTCCCGACACTGTCAAAACCGCTAGTTATATTGTGGAGCGATTCCGAGTGTCCAAGAAACAACAATCCTTTTGGTTTAAGACAATGATAATACATGTCGAGCAAGCGTTGTTTTTTCGGGTTATCAAAATATATCAACACATTTCGACAAAATATGGCATCATACTTTCGCCGCATACGCCACTCATGCATAAGATTAAGCTGTTGAAATTTAACCAGTTTTCGATATTGCTTTTTGACCCGACATTTATCTACATTGCTGCCCGTGCCTTTTTCGAAAAATGTTCTTTTGACCTTGATATCGTATTGTTCAATCGCCTGAAGTGGATAAACGCCAGCAATCCCTTTGCGCAATACCCCTGTATCAAGATCCGTTGCGGTAACGTTAAGGTCAATATGTTGCTGTTCACACAGGGGTAGAATATTTAAGACGATGCTGTAGGGTTCTTCACCTGAGGAACAACCGGCGCTCCATACATTGAACTCACGTCCGGGGCACTGTTTTACTTCATTTATCAGGTAATCAAAATGGTGTTGCTCCCGGCCAAAGGAGGTGACATTGGTAGTAATGGAGTTAATGAATTCCTTGAACTCACGCGGGTCATTTTCCACCAGGGCAACGTAATCAGCAAAATCCTTTAACTGGTGAATACGCAACCGTTTAGTCAATCGCGAATAGTACATCTCGTATTTTTCATCGCTAACAGAAATACCAGAATAACTATTGGCCAAGGAGCGCAAACGATTAAATTGTTCGCGCGAATAGCCAAATTCTTTTGTTTTATCCCTGGTTTGCTGTTTAGGCTGCATCAATATACTTTGCGAAAAACTCAGACATGCCTGCCAGACCAAGTGTTCTGGTAATGTGTTCACTGACATTGACGATGCATAGTTTACTGCCCTGAGAATTCAGTTGCAGCACAAACGCAAAAAGTAATTGCACCCCGGCTGCGTCAGCATCGATCAGGTGCTCGGCATTTAGCACCACATTCTCCGGTTTAGACCTGATGATGACTAACCAGTCTTGCTGTAACGACTCTGTCACCTGCACTGTCATTTTTTCGGGTAAATCTATGCAGATATCCTGAGCCTCGCTATCGGACTCCGCTCCTACCTGCTCATCCAATGCTGCTGGAGACTCCTGTGGCGGTGTATGTTGCGCTGAAGGAGGGGCTGTTTCGCTGCCAGTTGGCTCGACTTCACATTCATCCTCTTGCAGCCATTCAAGCGGATCATGCCCCAACCGGGTATCGCCTTCTTGATGCTTACTCATGTGGACACCTCCGCGTCGATGATTATCTCAGCTAGTCGCTGAAAGTCTTGGCTGGATGGGCTTTTAGGCGCATATTCCAGCACCGGTTTTCCATGACTGGGGCATTCTGCAAGCACTGCCCGCTCAGCAATCCGTACGGGCACCAGATTTTCTGGAAAATACTTTTCCAGTTTTGCCAGTACATCTTTGGTCAGCCCGCGATGTTGCATGCGGCTCACCACTATCCAATGCGCCCGATATTTCCCTAACATCTTTTCAAAATTTTTTACTGTCGCCAGCAACATTGACAAACCAGACATCCCAAAATAATCCGGCGTAACGGGAGTTAACAACTCATTTGCCATTGCCAACGCATTCACCACCAAGAACCCGGAAGATGGTGGGCAATCCAACAGAATAAAATCAGCATCCAGAGGCGCCTTGCGTAGCGCCTTTTTTAGTATTAAACCTCGCCCTTTACCCATCGGCGTAGATTCTAATCGTTGTAATCCGGGGCCAGCGGAAATAAACCTCAGATTGTTGGATAATTCCTGTGTTACTTCGCTCAGTGCAGCACGGCCATGGAACACCTGATCAATACCGTGGCGTTTATTCGAAAACAAACCAAAACTTTGCCCTAATTGTGCCTGAGGATCTAAATCAATCGCTACGACACGTTGCCCCTGTAAACTTAAGGAATAGGCTAAATTGGCGCAAATCGTGGTTTTCCCTACCCCCCCTTTTTGGTTAACGCACGCAATGATCCGCATGAATATTCCCTGTTATTCCGCAACAACTTTTTCATGCTCGACCAACATTTTTATTTCGCCTAATTCTTCTGAATCAAGCAGACTCTGTAGCGACAACACAACGACGATCTGATCTTCATGTTTAAACATACCTTTCATAAAGTCGGTATTAACCCGCCCCCCCATTTTGGGTGAAGGTTTGATTTTTTCTTTTTCAATGGCAATAACATCGGAAACACTATCGACAATAATTCCTACAAGCACATCTGTTTCCAGTGCACCGATTGCGACAATAATCATCACTGTCTGAGCGTTAATGCTATGGTTGCTGTAACCAAATAGCTCCCTCAAATCTAATATTGGTACCATTTCCTGGCGAAAATCGACTACACCGATACAATGACTGGGCGTGTTTGGCAATTTCCTGACGGCACCTAATGCTCGGATCTCCTGCACACGAGTAATATCGATGCCATAAATATCCTCGCCAAGCGAAAAGCTCAATAACTGTGCTTGTTCAAGATTCATCATTCATACCTGTTAAAATTCTTCCCATTCATCATCTGCATCATTATCGACTTCTATATCAACCGGCTCAACGGGTTTTGTTTTACTTTCTGTTTTTGGTTTGGCCGGAGGCACTGCTTTTTGCTCTGGTTCCTGACGCACAGCTACATTGGTTGCTTTCTCTGGCGTTACTTTAGTGTTGCTTGGTACGTGGTTTGTATCACTCAAAGGCATCTCGTCAACTGTGAAAAAGCTGACCATATCAACCATATCTTCTACTTGCCTCAATGAAGAAGCACTGGCTGACGACACTTCCTCCGACAATGCGGCATTTTGTTGCGTAATATCATCAAGCTCGGCCATCGCCTGATTGACTTCACTGATACCCAACGCCTGCTCGTTGGTAGCTGTAGCAATGCCCGCAATAAGACTGGATAGTTGCTCCACATGCTTCAGGATATCCGTCAGCGAGTCTCCGCATTGATTCACCAGCGCACTGCCGGTCTTGACCCGTTTGGAACTATCATCAATCAGTTCTTTGATTTCTTTGGCGGATACCGCAGAGCGCTGTGCCAGATTACGGACCTCGTTAGCAACGACTGCAAACCCCCTCCCCTGATCGCCAGCTCTTGCAGCTTCCACCGACGCATTAAGTGCCAAAAGATTGGTTTGAAAGGCGATTTCATCAATAACACTTATAATCTCTACAATGCGATTAGAGCTTTCGGTAATGGCAGACATTGACGCCATTGCCTGCTGCACGATTTCGGCCCCTTGTTCCGCTTGTTCTTTCGCGGAAGATGAACTGACATCCGCTGTTTTGGCGTTTTCTGCGGTTTGTTTTACGTTGCTCGTCAATTGCTCCAGACTTGCTGCGGTTTCCTCCAGTGACGAGGCCTGCCGCTCTGTGCGAGAGGTGAGTTGGTCATTCCCCTGAGAAATCTCAAAGTTTGCTGAGCGAATACCATCTGCAGCCCCCTGAATGTTGCTGACAATGTCATTTAATTTATTTATCGTATCATTGAGCGCGTCTTTAACGTCACCAAACATGCCCTGATAACTGCTGTGTACTTCTGCCTGCAGATTTCCTTTCGACATTTTCTGCAGTGCAGCTGCAACATCATTGATAAAGGCATTCACTGTCTGAGAAATAGCATTTAATCCATTAGACAGATTCAAAAAGAAGCCTTCTTTACCTTCTACTGGGATTAATGCCCCTAGTTGCCCTTGGTTGACGTTGTCCACCAGCTTCTGTACTTCCTGTTCGGCGGTGACTTGAGCGGTTACATCAGCCCACTCCACAACCGTGCCTAAACGACTGTTATGCTCATCCAAAACCGGGTTAACTATTAAATTCAGATAACGCCCACCCACCACAATTTGCGTACTGTAAGTGTCGGTTAATTTGTCTAACAGTTGCCGTTGTTTACTTGGGTCCTTATGGAAAATATCAATATTTTGTCCCAGCAGATTCTGGGCATCAAAATGCGGCAGATCTTTGCGCAGATCCTCTTGTGCCCGCCGCATCATTGATTCCTGACTTTCATTCAAATAAACAATCTTATAATCCTGATCGGCAACCATAACATTGGCAGTAACATTATCTAACGCCACTTTAATGCGAGCGTTGGATTGGGCAATCAACGCTTGTTGTTTACGTTCCGTAATTTCCGTCCACTCCAACGTGGTTCCTAAACGATGCCCCTCATTGTCAATCACAGGGGTTGCAGCTAAGGCAAAAGACAAATCCTGAACGCTTATTTCTGTTTGGTAAGTGTCAGCTAATTGCGCCAGAAGTTGTCTTTGGTGGCGTGGATCCTTATGGAAGATGTCGATGTTAACACCCATCATATGACTAGCATCGAACTCAGCAAACTCCGCACTAAATTTATCTGCATGGTCAAGCAGCATGTTCTGCATACTTTCATTGAGATAAATAATGTGACATTCATTGTCAGCCATCATGACATTGGTGCTGACATTATCCAATGCCACTTTCATTAGCGCATTCTGCTGCTGTTGAGCTTGCAATAACTTGCGCTCTGTTAAGTCGCTCCATTCAACCACGGTGCCCAATCTTTGACCGCGCGGATCAATAATCGGATTCACCGTCAAACTAAAAGTCAGATCCTGAACCGCGATTTCGGATACATAGCTGTCGGTCAAATCATCCAAAATGTGTCTTTGATGGGCGGGATCTTTATGAAAAGTATCAATATTGGCCCCAATCAGAGTATTGACATCAAAGTGCTCAAAACTCGCCTTGAACTTGTCCTGATTTGCTTGCAACAGTCTTGTCAGCGTTTCGTTCATATAGACAATATTGTAATCGCCGTCAGCCAGCATCACATTGCTATTCACTGCACCAAGCGCAGCAGTCATCCTGGCAACAGTAATGTTGGCCTGATTTTGATCCTGTTCCATACCGACATCATGCCAATACAACAAAAATGCCGATGATTTAGGTTGGTTTCCCAATTGACTGACATCGATTCGAAACGCACTATCGCCCAGTGAAATATGAATTTCACTATCATTTTGCAGGTCACAGTCTACTGTCGCACCGGCATTTAATCGTTTAATCAGATCATAAAAGTTAAGTTTGATTTCCGACAACACCTCACTTACGCCATGTCGCTGCAGCAATGCTGTCGCCGCGTCGCTGAGCACTTCAATGGTGCCATTTTTTGACACCAGCATTATCGGTATATTCAGATTGACTAATGCCTGCTGACGCAATAAAGACTGGTCCTCGGCAAGATGTTGCAACTCAACAATTTTTTGGGTTTTTGCGCTGATTTTGTATTTGAAATCGTTAAGCTGGTGCTCTAAATCCGCGAATGGGCCACTGGCCACGACTTCGTTTGCGGAATGACGGTGAGACTGCACCATTTGTTCTGTATGGGCCAATTGCTGACTCAGAAAATCATGAACCTTTTGTTCAGAAAACAGCTTAAAAGTAAGATTCCAGGCCATAAGCGCCACACCGATGACGACAGCAACTAAAGATATCAGCAACCAATTGGAATCCGGCGCTACTTTCCAAACGACGGCGGCATTGATACACAAGGTCACCATAGTGATCAGGCTGGAGAATTTTAGTCTGTTGTCCATCTTATGCTCCTTTGGCAAAGCGGCACTTTAAATTGCGTCGTCAATCAATTAAATATCTAAATCCAACAAGCTATCAACATGCAAAAGAATCACCATTCGCTCCTGATCTTCGGTGATACCTGAAACAAAACGGCGGTCAATTGCCAAATCAAAGTCCGGTGACAATTGACTATTGGCAGCATTGGTCTGCACCACTTCCGAGATAGCGTCGACAATGATGCCAATCGTCTTGGAACCTGTCTTCAGTTCCACATCCATGATCAAAATAACGGTCTCATCATCATAGTCCCTAGACTCCAGCCCCAAGCGCAGACGCAAATCTACAATCGGAACAATAGCACCGCGTAAGTTAATCAGACCATTGACATAATTGGGTGAATAGGGAATTCGTGTCGATTCTTGCCATACTCGTATTTCCCTGACGCGCAGAATATCGACTGCATAATCCAACCCAGCTAAACGAAAACTCAGCCACTCACTGATTTCCTGTTCAGTTTCATCATCTTCAATATCGAGCAACTGTGTATCTGCTTCAGCCATTAGTGAGTCCTCACTCTGGATATTAACGCACCAACATCGATGATCAGCGCAACTGAACCATCACCCAAGATAGTCGCTCCCGAAAGGCCCTCTACTTTTGCATAGTTTGCTTCCAGCGATTTAACTACTACTTGCTGATGGTTAGTCAATTCACTGACTAAAATACCGCAATGCCGATTGTCACTTTCAACCACAACGACCAAACCGTTTTCTATCATTGACTCTCCGTCCGTGACACAGCCAAAAAGTTCAGCTAAATTGAGAATCGGGATAAAATTGCCTCGCCATTTGAAAGACACATCCCGGTTACCCACTTTATTGATGTCGGATGCTTTTAATTGCAGTGATTCGATAATAGATAACATGGGAATAATGTAAGTTTCAGAGCCCACTTTAAGTAACTGCCCATCCAGTATGGCCAATGTCAAAGGTAGCCGAATGGTAAATGTGGTACCGACATCATTTTCTGAGCGCACATCAATCGTGCCACCTAAAGCGCGAATATTTCGTTTTACGACATCCATCCCCACCCCTCGACCCGAAATGTCTGTCACAGAGTCTGCCGTAGAAAATCCGGGAGCAAAAATGAGTTCGTGGATCGCCTGATTCGTTAATTGGCTATTGGCTTTAATGACACCTTTCTCGATTGCTTTTTGTTTGATGCGCTCAGTATTTAGTCCTGCGCCATCGTCACTTATTTCGATAACAATATTGCCCACCTGATGGAAGGCTTTTAACCTGACTGTACCGGTTTCAGGTTTTCCTTTGGCCAATCGTTCCTGTGTCGATTCCAGACCGTGATCGACACTGTTTCGTACCAGATGAACCAATGGGTCATTCAGTTCCTCGATGACTGTCTTATCGACTTCAGTGTGTTCACCGATAATTTCGACCGCTATCTGTTTGTCCAGTTGTTTGGCCAAATCTCTGACCATGCGTGGAAACCGGCTGAAACAAAAATCGATGGGCAACATCCGAATACGCATCACCCCGTCCTGCAAGTCACGGGTATGACGTTCCAGTTGTGACAAACCTTCCGATAACCTGTCAAACTGAGGGTATTTTTCTTCGTCACCGTAAATGCTCAGCATAGACTGAGTGATGACCAGTTCTCCGAGCAGGTTGATAAGGCTATCGATTTTGTCTAAATCCACCCGAATGGACTGTGATGTTTTAGGTTTCTTAGCCTGACCTGCCGTTTTGGCTTTGTCTTCAGGTGCGACAGTTGGAGGCTGAGTTGCGACAGCGGCAGGCCCCCCCTGTTCCATCGCTTCTGGTGCCTTCTCAGATCCCACCGATTCAGGCTCAGAAATTTCCGGGGTGACTATCTCTATCGACTCTACTGTCTCTTGCGTCGCTGCTTGATGAGAGTGTGATTGGGGGGTAAAGGTGAATTCTGCATCGTCCTCAATCCACAAAAAAACATCTTTTAGTGCTTCTGCAACAAGGGTTTTGTCGCTTTGTATGTCAATATCCCAAAGCATAAAGATTTGCGTAGGATCAAGCTGTTCAAAATCAGGGATATTACCCGTATCACATCGCACCTTAATTTGCCCAAGCTCAGCAAGTTCTTCTATATAGCGCAGCGGATCATTGCCAGTCATCATGATTTCAGAAACCGGGGCAAAGGTGATATTCCAGTGGCAGCCATTTTGAACTAGGGCACTGGCGGTAGATACTTCAGCAGTACCAGGTGCGACAGTTTCTGGAGCAAGAAAACGTTCCAGATCCTTTCTGACAGAATCCATTGCCTCAGTGTTAATGGTTTCATCAAATTGATAATGGGATACCAGATTGCGCAAGACATCCAGAGATAAGAATAAACAATCGACAATCTCCTGAGAAAGTCGCATTTCACCGGCACGCACTTTATCTAATAAGGTTTCCATGGCATGGGTGAACTCCGTAAGTGCCTTCATGCCAAACGTGGCGCTGCCGCCCTTCAATGAATGCGCTGAACGAAAAATATCATTGATCATCTCGTCGTCAACATCCGCTGCATCAGTGACATTCAATAAATTTCGTTCTATTGCGTCAATTGCTTCTGCACTCTCGTCAAAAAAGACCGCTCGAAACCTTTCCATCGGATCGCTCATATCTCCCGCCCCTTTAATTTACCTATTAAGTATTGCACTGGTTGGAGAGAATTCGAGTGTTATTTCAACACTTTATTGACGACCGCTACCAACTTTTCGGGATCAAATGGCTTAACAATCCAACCGGTGGCCCCCGCGGCTTTGCCTTCTTGCTTCTTATCTAATCCTGATTCGGTGGTTAACATTAAAATAGGTGTAAAACGATAGGTATCTAATTGACGCACATGAGAAATAAACTCAATACCGTCCATCACGGGCATATTGATATCTGAAATAATGAGATCAAATACCGTATTTTTAGCTTGAGCCAGCCCTTCCTGACCATTAACCGCTTCGGTTACTTCAAACCCTTGCGCTTTCAGCGTAAATGCCACCATGGCGCGCATGGAAGCGGAATCATCAACCGTGAGAATTTTTTTCATTGCAACTTTTTTCCTTCAAATTCTGTGGCAATCAGCATATTCAAGCTATGGCTGCATCACTAAAAGTAGCACAATATTAACCTCTTAATCAGAATCAGCCGATCTTTACTGTTCAGATTTCATTGTTTTTAAAATGCCACTGCTACAAACCATCATGGATGCATTTTAGACAGTATTGTTAACCCGCATGGGTAGCTTCATTGTTACCGCCCAAAAACCAGCAGAGCACTTTGCCGATACTTTGGCAGGACAGTGCAATAAAACCCAACCCGCAAAATTCATGCATCCAGATTCAGGCATATAGTATTACAATATCAGTTAGGGTATATTATTTACCGTTCATTTTAAAACATCCTATCCTTGCAGGGTGGAATTATTCGTCTATTTTCAAGGAACAAGCAATACAACTTCGGTTGAATTCTTGTACAAAAATCTAACTTAGTTGCATATCGCTGATACAAACTATGGTCGATCTCCTACAGAGACAGCAGGCCCTAATTTGAGAAAGTGGTAATAATCAAATTTTTGGGTAGGGAAGTTGTGAAACATGATGTATTGATTGCTGATGACGATGACCAGTTACGTTCACTTTTAGATATGATGCTAAAAGACAGTTTTCGTCTTCACTTTGCGGAAAACGCAAAACAAGCACTGGAAAATATCCAACAAATTCGATTCCAATTTATTTTGCTTGATATTCATATGCCGGACCAATCTGGTCTCGATGTCTGCCGCGAAATCAATAGCATGCCAGAAGCCCGCAGACCACCGGTAGTCATCCTAAGCGCCGACAGTGAAGATGATATCGTAAAAGAAGCCTACGAATTGGGTGTTGCCGACTACATATGCAAACCTTTTAACGTCACAGCATTGTATGAACGTATGCTGCGACTTTCTCGTGATTTGGAAAAAATTGCCACGCTGAAAAGCAGAGACGACGAAACCAAGTCCATGACTGATTCGGTGATGAAACAGGCAGCCTCCTATGGCAACGCGTTGGACCTGATTTCACGGCTAAACCACTGCCATTCTGCTGCTGAACTAGCTGACACAATTTTGCGCAATCTGTTAAATCAGGATTTTCATTGTGCTATCCAATTGCGCACTGATGCCGAAGTTATCTCCAAGGATGTGGATGAAGAGCAATGCAGCGATATTGAGTTGCAGGTATTTAATGTGCTCAAGGATAAAGGTCGTGTCTATAACTTTGGCAAGCGTTGTATATTTAATGATGAGCACGTCTCTATCCTGGTCAAGAATATGCCGATAGATGGCACAATATCTTATGATTCTTTTATCGATGTTGCCGCGAAATTGGTGCCAGCAGTCAATGCACGATTCAAAGCACTTTGCGAACATCAATCTTTGTTACATACACAACAGCAATTAAATGGGGCATTAGCCATGCTCTCAGAAGGCGTACAACAAATGGAAGTTGAAAAACGCCAGTTGATGGAAAGCATTGAACTGCAAATCGGGCTCAGTTTTCATCAATTGCAGTTAGATGAACATCAGGAAGCCTATTTTCTGGAACTCATTGAGAAAGAAATTCGTTCCCGGGAAGAGTCTAATAAATTGGATAAAGTGCAGACTATGATTTCGGAATGCGTATCTTCATTAACGATTATGAAAAATGATGAACCGCAGCAGCAGGAATCGAAAGCATCGGAAAAAGATATTGAGCTGTTTTAAGTTGCAATCATCTGCTTACTGCGTCCCGGGAAGTTGCTAAAAATACCATCCACTTGCCATGTTTTTAGAAGGCTAATGTCTGACGCCTTATCCACGGTGTAGACATACACCGGCAAGGCCATTTTGTGCATCGACTTTACGGCTTGTAAATCGAGGCAGTTAATATCCATGTGAACAGAATATGGCTGCAGTAACTCCTTTAAGGACTGAAACTGCAAAGGAATAGACGCCAGAATAACCCCCAGATTAATGTCTGTATTTTCTTGTCTCAGACGCAATAACAGAGGATGGTCAAAAGACGACAGGATTATTTGTGGCCAACGACAGAATTGACGGGCAACAGCCTGATTCAGACACTCCAGCAACAATGCAACATCATGTAAATATTTGATGTCGATATTGATCAGGCAACGGCCATTGATGCACTCCAGTGCCTGCATCAGAGTCGGTATGGCTTTATTCATTGGTATATCGAGTTTGGCACGCTGTGCCGGTGACAAGTCGACAGTTTGAATGTCCGGGAACCCCAGTTTGTCGAGATAGCGGTCGTGATAAACCAGTAATTCATCGCCCACCTGAAAAACGTCCAGTTCAATACCATCTGCCCCTTGAGCAATGGCAGCATCGAAGGCGGGCAGTGTGTTCTCAGGATATTCACCACTGGCACCACGATGTGCAAATACCAACATAGCAGTCACTCCAACTTCATCAGAAGTTTAAACTTATACCATTAACCCGGTTTTTGATGCAGTTTATGAGCATTCACCGTCTCGTAAACGGCTGCGGATATAATTAGCAGGCCACCTGCCAGTGTTTCCCAGGTGGGTTGTTCGTGCAAGAGTAGCATCGCGAACGTCACACCATAGATGGGTTGGGCGCAGGCAATAAGTGAGAACGTTTTCGCCCTGAGATGCTTTAGACTCGAAGCAATAAGCGCATGAGGTGCTGCGGTGCAAAAAGATCCCAGTACCACCAACAAGAGCAACGTATCCATGGATATCTGATATATCTGTTCAGAGGTAAAAAACATCAAACATAAAATAATAATGAAGGTTTGCACTGTCATCGCATGAGCCCCGCTATAGTGGGAAAAATACTTACGATGAAGCAAATTACGCAGGGCATATAAAAAAGCCGAAAAGATACCAATAACAATACCCAAAGTAATATCATTATCCAGTGACGTATCCGGCACGATCAGTGAGATCCCTATTAACACAATGAGAGCACTGACGACATCCTGCCAGACCAGCCGAATCCCTTCGAAAAAAGGTTCGAGCAACACCGTGATCACTGGAAAGGTAAATAACGCAATCATGCCAACAGCGACAGATGAATACTGCATAGCTGCGAAATAGGTAACCCAGTGGGCCGCCATCAGTACTCCTAACAAGATACCGACAGCCAGATCCCGATAGCTATGCATGCGCAAGGATTTGCCAGACACCTTGATGATGACAAACAAACACATGCAAGCGATTACAGAGCGCCCAAAAGTAATATCTAGCGCTGATAAAGGTATTATTCGCGAAAAGAGCGCTGTAAGGCCAAGCAACATCACTGCCAGATGCAATGACCAGAGGCTCTTTTTGACTTCATTCACGCGTCATTGTCTCTTTGCTTTAGCAGCTCACCACAAGGTTGACCTAAACGCGTAACAGAACCAGGCTCTATTCCCTGACGGAATTCGACGCCATCTTTTTCAAAAAGCATAACAATGGTGGACCCCAGTTTAAACCGTCCCATTTCCTGCCCTTTTTGTAACACTATGTCAGTAGCATCCTGAGAGGAGTATTGCCAGCGCCTGACTTGCTTACCCGGAGGGGGCGTGACCGTACCCGCCCAAACGGTTTCGATACTGGCGACGATAGTGGCGCCAACCAGCACCATTGCAAATCTCCCTTGGGCACTATCAAAAATCGCCACTACTCGTTCATTGCGTGCAAATAAGCCTGGCACATTGTCAGCGGTTAAAGGGTTAACAGAGAACAACTCGCCTGGTACGTAAATCATTTCAGTCAGTTTAGCGTCAAGCGGCATATGGATACGATGGTAATCCTTCGGTGACAAGTAGATGGTCATAAACTCACCATCCTGAAACTCTGCCGCCAAGGCGCCATCACCACCCAACAGCTCCTGCGCTGAATACCAGTGACCTTTGGCCTGAAAAAGTTTGCCATCCTCAATTTTTCCGAATTGGCTGATACTGCCATCTACCGGATAAATTAAATCGCTATCATCATCAGATACAGGGCGACACTCGGGCTTTAAAGGCCGGGTGAAAAACTCGTTAAAACTGCGATAGTCCTGCGGTTTTTCCAACTGCGCTTCAGACATGTCGACATGATATTGTTTAATAAACAAGGCGATAAGTTTATGGGTTAACCAGCCCAATTCAGCCGCCGCCAGTTTACCCACAATGCGGGAGATTAAATGTTTGGGTAAGCAATATTGTGCTTTGATTTTGAAGTTATCGGACAGCAAGATTATTCCTTTGCATCAAAGATATAAAACAGCGGCAAGTGTATCTTATTTTCGCGGTGCTGTTGAGAAGGCAGGACGCTGTTCTTCCATGCTTTTTAATATACTGTGATAATTTTCGAATCTATCTAATGCAATTTTGCCTGAATCGACGGCTTCACGAATGATACAACCGGGATCATCAGCATGGCGACAATCACGAAATTTACAGCCACCGATATAGTCTCGAAACTCCCGAAAACACCAGGTTACCCGGTCTGGCGGTAGATGCCATAAGGCAAACTCCCGGACACCGGGTGAATCAATAAGCTGCCCACCTTTGGCAAAGCGGATAAGTTTTGCGCTGGTTGTGGTGTGCTGTCCTAACCCACTGTTTTCAGAAACTTCGCCTATGGCTTCTTCTGATTCAGGAAGCAAGGCATTCACTAAACTGGACTTGCCGACCCCAGACTGGCCGACAAAAACACTGGTCTTATGATTTAATTGTTGTGCCAGCTCCTCGATCCCTTCACCACTTTTACAACTGACTTTTATTACCCGATAGTTCAGCTGCTCATATTGTTCGATGGCCTGATTCAGTGCCTCTACGTGTTCTTCTTCAAGCAAGTCAATTTTATTAATTATAATTATCGGCGTGACTTCCACATCTTCAGTTGCGACCAGGTAGCGGTCTACAATGTTTGTGGAAAAAGCCGGTAGCAAAGAACTTACGATTAGAATTTGATCAATATTGGCGGCAACAGGCTTGATACCATCATAAAAATCAGGGCGCGATAGGAGCGAGCGCCGCTCTTTTACTGCTTCAATCACTCCCTGAATATTTGCGCCATCTTCTTTATTCTGCCGAAACAGGACTTCATCACCACAGACTACACTTTCAATGGTACGGCGTATATGACAGCGCAGCGTGATTTCAGCCTGCGTCCGGACGTCAGCATGTTGTCCAAAACGACCGACCACTAGCCCAATTTGTTCAGGCAGTAAACTCTCATCCTCAGGCAGGGCCGTTTCTTCCTTTAAGCGTTTTGAAAGATTTTTACCTACCTGTCGCTTTTGTTTTTTCGTGAGTTGCTTTCTTTTTGCCACTATGCTGTTAAATTAGATATATTAGCAACCATTGTAATCGTCACGCTTGGCAAAGTAACTAGCAAATTTTTGCTTTTATCAATCACGTACATGAGTAGTATCGGACGGAATATGTCATTAAACGCAAATAATCTGGTATGGATGGATCTGGAAATGACCGGGTTAGATCCTGAACTGCATAAAGTCTTGGAAATTGCCACGATTGTTACAGACGATCAGTTAAATGTGATAGCGGAAGGTCCGGTTTTCGCCATCCATCAAAGTGATGACATCCTGGATAATATGGATGAATGGTGCGTTAAGACACACGGCGCATCAGGTTTAACAGAACGATGTCGAAAGAGCACTGTCACCGAAAAACAGGCCATCGCAGATACCATTACCTTTCTGGAAAATTATGTCCCAAAAGGCATCTCTCCGCTTTGCGGTAATAGTATTAGTCAGGACCGTCGATTCCTGCAAAAACACATGTTGGAGCTGGAAGAGTATTTTCACTACCGGATTATTGACGTCAGCACAATTAAAGAACTGGTCAGACGCTGGAAGCCAGATATACTGGATGGTGTCAGAAAAAAAGGTACCCACCTGGCATTAGACGATATCCGCGAATCTATTCAGGAACTGGCGTACTATCGCAAGCACATCTTCAATATTTAGCCAAGCTTTCCTTCCAATCCGCATTATCTGATAACAAAAGACTTGCACCAACGTGTTTTTTAAGTACAATGCGCACCCGCTCGGCATGATATGCAGAGCAGTTTTGAAGTGTGATGTACGGGACAAATTCTTCTGGAAAGAATTTGAACAGCTAAAGGCTGACCCGAAGGACAGATAACAGGACGTAATTTGTAACAGCTCAGCAAGCTGTCTTGTAAAAAGATAATTGTTGATTGAAGGAATAATAGTTACCAGATGCGGGAATAGCTCAGCTGGTAGAGCACAACCTTGCCAAGGTTGGGGTCGCGAGTTCGAATCTCGTTTCCCGCTCCAATTTTTTTACTTCTGTTTTTCCACTAGACGCGGGAATAGCTCAGCTGGTAGAGCACAACCTTGCCAAGGTTGGGGTCGCGAGTTCGAATCTCGTTTCCCGCTCCAATTTTTTATACTTACAAAACCGATATTTTGCTACTGCGATGATGCGGGACAAATTCTTCTGGAAAGAATTTGAACAGCCGCAGGCTGGCCCGAAGGGCAAATTACAGGATGTAATTTGTACTAGCGAAGCGCATGGTAGAGCACAACCTTGCCAAGGTTGGGGTCGCGAGTTCGAATCTCGTTTCCCGCTCCAATTTTTCTATCTTTAGTTCTCATCACTCAATACCACAACGGCTTCGTTGTAACAGTTCAATTTTCTAGCGTTAAAATTCCACCCCAACGCAATAGAAACATCTTTTTACAGTATATCGTTAGGATAAACATCACTTTTTCTTAAAGTATTGCCGGATGAATAAATATTTATTCTAATTTTGCCCACCATCGGTGCAGATCCGCACTGTGACTGCACAAACGCCCCGCATAGCAGATGTGGCCTGGCTTTCACCCAAAACGGATGCTCAATATTGAAGCGAGTACCGTTTTTTGACCGCCAAATATTCAACACACGCCACTTTTTTTAGCATATTTATGCGTTTTTTCAGTCAGAATCAACACAGCACTTTGTTGTAATCGCTTGATTTAGGTACAAAAAATGTTGATATTTTTAAGTTATCAGTTGGAATTACGAGCATTTTCGTAACTTTAACTATAATTAGTCAGAACAGCTTAAAAACACGCTAACTTAAGAAAAACACAACACAACTTTTTTCAGGAGCACACAATGAAGAATTTTGCCTTATCCAAGCTTAATTCCTCCGTGACAAAAGCACTCTATTTTGGGGGGATAGCAGCGACGCTGTCTTTATCTCCAAATGCTTTGTCACAGGAAAACGATTCTGCAGACAACGCTGATGTCGAGCGGGTGATGGTGACGGGGTCACGGATTGCTCGGGATCCCAATCTGGCGTCACCCTCCCCGGTTCAGTCACTTGACGCGAAAGATATCCAGACCTCCGGCGAATTCTCCATAACCGATATTGTTAACGATATTCCTTCTTTATTCTCATCCACTAACTCAGAATCATCTAATGACGCCAGTAGTGATGCGTTCGCAGATGGCACAAATGTTCTGAATTTGCGTGGCTTAGGTTCGAGAAGAACCTTAGTGTTAGTCAATGGTCGTCGCCATGTAGGGGGCGCTGGCGGTACTGCTGCTGTAGATGTCGGTTCCATTCCCACTAAGTTGATCGACAGCGTCGAAGTATTGACCGGTGGCGCATCCGCCATATACGGTGCCGATGCCGTAACCGGTGTTGTTAACTTTATCCTGAAAAAAGACTTCACTGGATTTGATTTGGATGTACAGCAAGGTATTTCTTCTGAAGGTGATTCACAACAAACGCAACTGACAGCAACTTATGGATTTAATTTTGCCAATGATAGCGGCAATATGGCCTTTAGTCTGGAATATTCAGACAGTGAAGGTTTGCGGGCCCATGAACGAGACGGTGGCGTATTTATCGGTTCTGCCCGTGACTGGGTCAATCCAGCAAAACGATTCCAGCAGGGTGACATTGACCCATCTTCAATGCCCAACTTTGCTCAGTATTTCAGCCCGTCAAATGACCGGCCAAGTTTCGGTCTGGCCATCCCCTCAGCAGATGGTTTTGCTGCTGATTTTGAAGCGACATTCGGTAGCTCACCTAATCTGACACAAGCCGAGTTGGCGTTGATTAGTGCTGCAGCCGCAGCACCCGCCAGAGCAATTTTGCCTGGCCGCACCTTTCCGTTTACTTCTGGGTACGGCTATATCATTCCGGGTAACCCCTATTCATTCGCGGGCTTTGATCCAAATACTCCCATCGATTTGGATAACAACGGTACACCTGACTGTTACGACTCATTTACCGGATATAACTCGGTGTTTGGCGCAGAGTCATTTGGTGTAATTGGTGGTTGTTGGGTGGCCGATGCTAACGGCACCTACAGGCCGATAAGAGATGGCTTGGTTGCCAGTGGTTTCCAAGGCTTCGGTGGTGACTCATTTAATACCATCACTCAAAATGATTCCTGGATAATTAACCCGGAAGAAAAGATCGCCTTAAATATCATTGGTAGTCTGGAAGTCGGCGATGCCATGATTACCGGTGAATTTAAGTACACCAGTCAGGAAACCGAAAGTCGCTCACAACCCACCTCTTTCTGGGATCTTTTATTTGGGGCGGCGGATAACCCTTATTTACCAGAATTTATCCAGCCGGTTGCGCAACAAACCGGAGGCGTTGCCATCACCATCGATCCCATCGGTATTGGTGGCGGAGAAATATTCAACGAATTCGAAACTATGCGAGCGGTACTGGCGGTGGATGGCGAATTTGACAATGGCTGGACTTACGAGGCCAGTATTAATTATGGCAAGTTCGAGCGTGAAACTACCCAATTTAACGCCATTATTAATGACCGCTTCTTAGCTGCCATTGACGCGGTTACCGATCCAGCATCAGGCAATGCTGCCTGTCGCTCACAGGTTGATCCAAGTGCACCGGCCACCACGACACCGTTTAATATCCCGGACTATGATGCCGGCTATTATACCTTTATTCCGGGTGATGGAACCTGTGTACCATTAAATATCTGGGCGGGTGCCACTGGAATTACACAAGCAGCAGTTGACTGGGTGACCACCACTGAACGAGATGAAATTACGCTTGAACAGACGGTTATTTCGGGTTCAATTACGGGTGATTTTGCTGACTGGTTTGAGTTACCAGCAGGACCAATCGTATTTGCCGTAGGTGCTGAATACAGGGATGAGGAATCGTCTGTTGTCTATGACCCCTGGCAACGCGGCATTATTCCATCAACAGGTCAATTCCCTGGCTCATTTATTGGGGATTTCTCTGATAATAATAAACTGACATTCCGTCCTGCAACGTTAACCCAAAACGAAGTGGGTAGTTATGACGTCGTCGATGTCTTTGTCGAGTTTCAGGTGCCTCTTCTGGAAGGCATGGCTTTTGCTGAAGAGTTGACTTTTGATGCAGCTGCACGATATTCCGACTACTCGACGATTGGAGCAACAACTACCTGGAAAACCAATCTTCAATGGGCACCTTATGAAGACTTAACGGTTCGACTAAGTTTGTCTGAAGCCGTTCGTGCCCCGAACATTACCGAGCTATTTGGACCAGAAACGGGGACAACATTCCGTCCAGCAGATCCTTGTGATGCTGCACAAATTGAAGGACTACGTAGCGAAGGGCTAACGCAGTTGGCAACCCAAACTCAAGCAAACTGTGTGACCTACTTTCAGGGAATTGGCCTGGATCCCTTTGATGATGATGGCAACTATAGCTTCGCCGATCCGTTGTCAGCAGCTTTCGGGGGCTTAGAAGGCGGCAACATGGATCTGCAGGAAGAAACCGCGACAACAGAGACTATCGGCTTTGTATTTCGACCAAGCCAGGTTGATGGCCTGAATATCACTGTCGACTACTGGTCAATAGAAATAGAAGATGCGATTGAGGAAGTTTCTGGTCAGAACATTGCCGATGGCTGCTTTCAGGGAGCGAGCCTGAATCCATTATTTTGTGATCTATTGGGTCGTAATTCTGACTCCAGTTCTATATTCTTCGGCGGCTTTAACTTCCTGAAATCAACATCCATCAACTTTGCTAAACTTGAAACCGATGGTTATGACTTCAGCATCTCCTATGACTTTACCTATGATGAGCATGAATTTGGTGTGGCATTATCAGGCACAAAGGTTAATGAGCTCAACGACTTCACCAATCCATTGGATTTAACCGAAGTCGATCCAGAATTAGGCGAGTTCCGCCGCCCAGAATGGGCTGGCAACTTAAACCTAAGCTGGACATTGGGTGACTTGTCCGTTGGCTGGCAAACCCAGTATCAGGATGAGCAGTATTTACTGTTTGTAGAAGCAGAAACCGCCCAGGCCTTATATGGTGACGCGGTACTTATGGATGAAACCTACGTGCACGATATCAATTTCACCTTCCAACTGGATGATGAAGTTCAAATCTACGGTGGTATTAATAACATCTCTGATGAAAATCCATTTATAACTAATACTGCATTCCCAGCCAGTGCTCGCGGTCGTTACTTCTTCTTTGGAATCAATTACTCCATTGAATAAGTAAACCGATAAAGAATAAGACGGCGTTCATATGAGCGCCGTTTTTTTATATAAACCCCCAGCCCAACCATTCTGGTTTTTGTAAGAAAAAGTTCTAAAAAGTTTCACTCGATGACATTGACCTGTCGCCAATCCCAGCCTAAATATTTATTGCTAAATACGCGAATGGGTATGACACAAATTCGGGAAGGTTGGCTATGACAAAAGTGACAAGAGATAACTTACTGACTCGCAGGTTTCACGATCCGAAAAACTATCCTTATGGTTTTTCTCGGTCCGGTGACTTTTCTATTGCCGAAGCGAATGCATTACAGCAATATGGCAACCTGATATCGGCATTAGTTTCAGGTAATATCAGCGCCTCCAATGACGAAGACAAATCATTATTGGCAGTGGCTAATGGTGAAAAAGCCCCCGATACATTGGCGGAAAGAGCCTGGTCAAAATATCTTGCCAGAATCAACCGCACCAAAACCGGTAGCATTTATGGTTGCAAGGGCAATAACACCGATAACGATGATACAAATGATATTGACGAAGAGATTGATGATGACGAACCTTTAGACTCTGAACTCGATATCGCCAAAGACGAGGATTAACCGCCTATTTTTTTGTTTCTTAATAGGACCCCTATCCACATTACATCGTCATTTCAATAATAATTAGTATAAACATACTAATTATTGCCAAAGTCGAGATATACATATTCTTTTTATTCAAGACTTGGTTTTCTATTCTAAAAGACTTCCGTATATTGCAGCCCATAACCCTTTGATTTTGTCCTTCGCCTTTTTTAATTTGAGAAAATTGGCTTTTACCTACAGGAGATTGACTTCGTGGAAATGATGTCAGGTGCCGAAATGGTGGTACGTGCCCTACGAGATGCCGGGGTCAAATATGTTTTTGGTTACCCTGGTGGTGCCGTACTTGATATATATGATGCACTATTTCGTCAGGATGAGGTGAAACACATTCTGGTCAGACACGAGCAAGCGGCTGCCCATATGGCAGACGGCTATGCCCGCTCTACAGGAGAAACGGGCACGGTATTGGTGACGTCTGGTCCGGGTGCAACCAATACACTTACCGGTATTGCCACGGCGTATATGGACTCGATCCCGATGGTTGTCTTGTCGGGACAGGTGCCGTCGATGCATATCGGAGAAGACGCATTTCAGGAAACAGATATGGTCGGTTGTTCCCGTCCTATCGTAAAACACAGCTTTCTGGTGAAAAAGCCGGAAGATATTCCCATTGCAATAGCCAAAGCTTATTACATTGCCAATTCCGGTCGTCCTGGCCCGGTGGTCATCGATTTACCAAAAGACATCGTTAATATTCAGGAGTCACATCCTTACGAATATCCGGACAATATTAATATTCGCTCATACAACCCCACAGAACGTGGTCATGGCAAGCAAATCAAAAAAGCCATGGAATCATTAAAAGCAGCAAAACGACCGGTATTTTATGTTGGCGGCGGTGCCATTGCAGCGAATGCCAGCAATAAGTTAACCGAGCTTGCTGAACTGTTTAATGTACCAGTAACAACGACTCTGATGGGATTGGGCGCATTTCCAGGAACTCATCCACAATTTGTCGGCATGCTGGGTATGCATGGCACATTGGAAGCCAACAAAGTCATGCATCATGCAGATTGCATTGTCGCACTGGGTGCCCGTTTTGATGACCGGGTAACCAATAATGTTGATAAATTTTGTCCCAATGCCGACATTATCCATGTCGATATTGATCCAGCCTCGATTTCCAAAACCATAAAGGCCCATATTCCTATTGTTGGCTCAGTTGATAAAGTCATTGAGCAATTCAACAAACATACCGAAAGTGTGGATAAAAAAGCACAACAGGAAAAGTTGCAGGACTGGTGGCAATCCATTGAGCAATGGCGTAGCCGTAAGTGTCTGTCTTACGCACAGGATGAATCCCTGATCAAACCGCAACAGGTTATTCAATCGCTATACAAACATACCAATGGTGAGGCGTTTGTCAGCTCAGATGTTGGGCAGCATCAAATGTTTGCGGCGCTTTATTATCCCTTTAATAAACCCAGACAATGGATAAACTCCGGTGGTTTGGGGACCATGGGCTTTGGCTTACCTGCGGCCATGGGCGTGCAGTTTGCCCATCCTGATGCCATATCGGCAGTAGTCACCGGCGATGGCAGTATTCAAATGAATATTCAGGAATTATCGACCTGTCTGCAGTATGGCTTGCCAATTAAAATTATCTCTTTAAATAACCGGGCTCTTGGCATGGTGCGCCAATGGCAGGATATGATCTACAAAGGGCGTCATTCTCATTCTTATATGGAGTCCATGCCTGACTTTGTAAAACTCGCGGAAGCGTATGGTCATGTAGGCATGAAAGTCGACCACCCAAGTCAGCTTGATGACGCGATGGCCGAATGCATGCGCTTAAAAGACAGACTGGTATTTATGGATATTTCGGTAGATCAGAATGAACACGTTTACCCGATGCAAATCAAATTTGGGGCGATGGACGATATGAGATTAAGTAAAACGGAGCGCACCTGATGAGACGGATTATTTCAGTATTAATGGAAAATGAACCCGGTGCCTTGTCGCGCATTTCAGGACTGTTTTCACAACGGGGATACAACGTAGACTCGTTATGCGTGACCACCACGACTGATCCCACGTTGTCACGGTTAACCATTACCACCCATGGTGACGACAAGGTCATTGAACAAATTACCAAGCAAATAAACAAGTTGGTTGATGTCTTCAAGGTCTCAGACCTGACCGAAGGTGCCCATGTTGAACGGGAACTGATGCTCATTAAAGTCGCGACGCCAACAGAGTCAATTCGCTCAGAAGTGAAGCGCAACGTTGATATCTTTAGAGGGCAAATTGTCGATGTGCATGCCAAAAACTATACCATCCAGGTGACAGGCACCAGCGATAAGCTGGATGCGTTTTTGTCCACCATGACTGAATATTCAGATGTCATTGAAGCTTCAAGAACGGGTGTCTGCGGTCTGGCCCGGGGAGAAAAAGCCCTAAAAATCTGACAGGTACCCGCAATTGCAGATGAAAATTTGTTAAATTATTGAAAACCGCCCTTAAAAATGGACCTCTGTCCTCAATTTTGGGCGGTTTTTTTATATTTAGTTTTTATAGTTAGCGTTGGTTTTTACCATTTACGGATCTATACACTCTTTATAAGTCTATAAAAATCAACAACTTAATATTTTCACAAGCTGTTTACAGCCGTCTTTTATCTTTTGTTAACCTGACCGCTACAGTAAAACAACAAACTTTCTTATAAAAATCATTAAGTTAATTGGTGTGGCAGCCATTCTGACTGCCACTCAACACAATTAGCATGAGGTAAATTATGAAGAAGTTAGCTATTGCATCATTACTTGTTGTTGCTGGTTTAACCCAGGCACACGAAAGTCATGATAAAGACATAAAGTTCGTTGGTGACCGCTCCTACAAAAACTTTTGTAAGGCCGTCACAGAAGACAACGTACGTTTATTAAGAAGCAGCTTTGCCAACAAAATTGGTGTTGTTGCAGGAAATCAGCGTGAGACATACAGAAAATTATTAAAAGGTGAAAACCTGAGCTGCAATGGAATGGGTATCGTTGAATTTTCTAAGGCACGTAAAGCTGAAGATGTACTGGCATATCTGGAAGCGAAGAAACAGAGCCTGTAGCGATGCGGGTGTCAATTTTCTTTCCAAAACATAAGGCAGAGCCTGCCTCAATCGAGGCAGGCTCTTAATTTAACAACATTATTATTTTATGATTTCGCTCAGCGCTATAGACGTGAGCAACGGTGCCATTTTTTCATAGTGGCTTTTACTAGCAGGGCACTGGATATTTTTAAGATAATTTACTTTCCATGGATCATTCACTAACCATAACCTTTCTCCGGCGACAGCCACACCTTCCATCGAATAATTATTCATCAGTTCATATTGTTCACATTCCTGACTATCAGTCGTGACTTCCGCCCAAAATCGCAGATCAATGATCTGAGTCTCTTTTTGCGCGACAGGATCGATCAGCCAAATTTGATTGTCATTGCGAGCAGCAGCAATTAACCAATCCTGCTGTTCACCATAAAAATAAGTCAGTGCATTAATTGGATGATTACCTGAAGTAAAGGTGGGTACTTTGAGTTTTGCATCCTGCACATCAGCAAATTCATCGCTGTACCACCACTGCTCGTCGAGCTGAACAGTAAACACGCGAGGATTACCTGCCCCATCCTTTTCCAGCCCCAGATATAGGGTTCGTCCAACACCGAAAGTCATCCCTTCGATACCATCGTTGGGTAAATCAATCAGATTATGTTCAGGGGCAAAACGCAATGGTCGAGCATGGGTCACCATTACTTTATCCCCGTCCAATTTCAGCCGCAGCAAAACAGTTGGATAAGGTGTAGAACCAGAATTAGCATATTGCGCCTGACAAGCTTCCGACAGATTGTAACGGGATGCATCCTCTGTAACAGTGTAAAACAGGGTGTCATCATCGGGATCAACAACTAGTGCTTCTAAATCAGGTCGCTCAGATAGATATTCAGCAAAACAACTTTGTGCCACCGATGGGCTGGGTTCTATGGGAAACTTAGGTGCAACTATGGTCTGGGTTTGGGGATCTAATCTGATGATTTTTAGTCGTTGTGATTCATGCGCGCTGCCATCAGAAATTGTCAGTAAACTGCCATCCCGCCACGCTGCCAAGCCTGATGTTTGCGGGTCCAACATCACTTCTCCCGAGGGTTCTTTGACCCAGAGCGCATTTAGTCTAACCGGTTCAGCATAGACAACCATGCCCAGACATAACAGTGTAAAAGCACTGAACAGGTTAAATATGGGAAGAAATTTTAGACGCATGTCAGTATCCCTGATGCTATTTGTTACAACTCGCCCTAAACTGGCGTGAAAGGTAGTTTATAGTTGACGCTACACGGTTGGGTCAAGCCAATCTACATGCAGAATAAGAAATAATACCTTGATACCATTATGTAATGATAAGTGAGCCAGCAGCGCTGCATGTAAAGTATTGACGCGCAGCGCAGTAAAAGCACAGGGGGGCAAATAATGAGAGCAAAAATCATTCAACAGGTGTTGCAGTCAACTGACAAAACACCGCCCAACAAACACAAACCATTGCAGAAACATCTCAAAATGGCGGCAAATCCGTTTCGATTTTTTCGGGGCACAGCGAACTTATTCTATGATGATGTAGCAACTGGTGTACTGCCATTACCCCGTACACTTACCAACGCAATCCCCTTAACCAGTGTTATGGGAGACTGTCATGTAGCGAATTTTGGCTTTCTGACAGAAGAGGGCTCCCATGGCGATAACATTATCTTTTCTCCCAATGATTTTGATGATGCCTGCATAGGACATAGCCTTTGGGATATTCTGCGTTTTACCACCAGCCTGGTATTAACTCAGGGACTGGGGGTGGGTATTGCGCAGGGAATTTACGCGGCCGAGAAGTTTAATTCTGTTGAAGGTCTGCACCCAACCACAGAGCAACAATTAAGCAACGCCATCCGTCATTTTATTGATGCTTATGTCAGCTGTTGTGATGCTTTAATTCAAGGCACTTTGCACCGTGACGCAGTCGTAACCAATTTTAAAAAGTCTCATAGCTTGCACCGCTTTGAGAAGAAGGCAAAACAACGCGGTACTGAAGGTAAACACTTTTTAAGTAAAAGTGCACTTGCCAAAGCCATTGAGTGGCAGGAGCAGAAAAAAAGTGGTCCTGCATTCAAACAAAATCCCCAGAAATTTCGTACCCTACCGGACAACGTCGAAGCAGACCTCCTGGAAACCTTTGCTCCCTATGTCAATGACAGTATCATCGCGCTAACAGAACGATTGGGGGCGGGCACAGGTTCGGTTAATATGCAGCGCTTTTATTTACTGGTAGGGCCCCAAAACATCCAGTCAGATCAGGAATTGAGCCTTTGTCATATCGTAGAAGTAAAACAACAAAGAGAGGCGGCACCATTGCAGCATTTTGCCAGTTTGAGCCCGGTCAATCGTCTGAACCCCGCACACCTGACCGTGAATTGTCAGCGTCGAATGCAGCGCAAACCTGATTTAGTATTGGATGAAGTAGTATGGCATGGTAAACACTGGTTAGTGCGCTCCCGACATCATGCCAGAGTGGGGATCAGCCCGGAAGTTATTGCCCTTGCTGAAGATAAAAACAATCCTACCATGCTCGAATACGCAGATGCCTGCGGACGCGCATTAGCTCTGGCACATGCACGTGGTGATCGGCGCTCAACCCTCTTCGAGCAGGCGATTGTGCAGCACCTACCGGCCTATGCCGAGGAAATTCAACACCTTAGTGTCGCATATGCCCAGCAGGTAACCGAAGACATGACAGCATTACGAGAGATGATTGCCTATGCAGCAACCTAGCATTCACGCCGGGCCAATTGTGCGCCGATTGACAGCTAATGAAATGGTACTTTGGCTGGTATGTGATAAAGACTACCCGTTGCAACCAGAAATCCACATCAATGGCACGACACTGCCGGATACACATTTTGAGTGTCAAAAGTGGCCACTGAAAGTCGGTAAACAGGCCACCATCATTACGCTACAAATTAGTTTTAAACAGCCACTAAGGAATTTGTGCCAACTGCAATATCAGTTGCATCTGCAAGAAGTGCCGCACTCTCACACGCTCACCAGCCTGTTACCAGACTTATGTTATACCCACGAAGACTTACCAACACTGGTGTTCAAAGAGAAAATAGACCATCTGCTGCATGGTTCCTGCCGTAAGCCTCATCATTTTGAAAAAGATGGTCTGTTGCGAGTTGATGAACTACTGAGGACCCTTGATACACCTGAATCCTGTCCGGGACTGTTGTTAATGACCGGGGATCAGGTCTATGTGGATGATGTTGCCGGTCCTATGCTGCAAGCAGTACAGCAGGTCAGTCGCTATCTTGGGCTATTTAATGAACGCATCCCTGGGGCAGTGGTCAGTGACTCAGAAGATCTACCCGAGCACCCATATAACTATTACAAACGCAATCAACTTTTGCCTTATCTGGACCAGAACGAGGAAGTGGAAGAAGCGTTTTTTAGTTCCAAAAAGAAACCGATTTTTACGTCGGTGAATGCCGCCAACCACCTGATTTCACTGTCCGAAGTGCTGGCGATGTACTTTTTGGTCTGGTCACCGGCCTTATGGTCACAGGTAAAACTGACCACCCCAGAATCATTATCCGCCAAAGAGCAGCTGCAGTTTCAAAAGGAGCAGCAGGCTATAGAGGCGTTCGCCAATGATCTCAGCGCGGTGCGGCGAGCATTGGCACATATTCCGACCTATATGATATTTGATGATCATGACATCACCGACGACTGGAACCTGACCCGAGGGTGGGAAGAAGCGGCCTATGGCAATGCGTTCTCGCGACGCATTATTGGTAATGCACTGATGGGTTATTTTTTATGTCAGGGATTTGCCAATGATCCACAACGATGCGCGCCCTTATGGAAAGAAATAAAAGCAGCTTTTTCCGCAAAACAGGTTAAAGATCATGAAACCGCAGTGAAAGCCCTGTTTAGCTGGTCCCATTGGCACTACTGTTTACCGACAGACCCGGGTATCGTGGTTTTAGACACCCGCACCCATCGCTGGCGCTCTGAAGATGATCCTGATAAACCGTCAGGACTGATGGATTGGGAAGCACTTACCGAGTTGCAATCACAATTAGTTGGCAAAAAATCGGTGATTGTCGTCTCGGCTGCACCCATTTTTGGGGTAAAAGTCATCGAAGCAATACAGCGGATATTTACGGCGTTTGGACAGGCATTAACGGTAGATGCAGAAAACTGGATGGCGCATCCGGGAACGGCCAACGTGTTATTAAATATCTTTAAACACACCGAGACCCCGACGGAGTTTGTTATCTTGTCGGGCGATGTGCATTATTCATTTTGTTATGACATCAGGTTGCGCTTTCGTCAGAGTAGCCCACAAATCCACCAAATCACCTGCAGCGGTATAAAAAATCAGTTTCCCACTAAGCTGTTGGCTTACCTTGATGGGTTAAATCGCCTCCTGTATGGCCAATATTCCCCCCTTAACTGGTTTACCAAAAGGCGCCGCATGGAAATTTCGGTAAGGCAGCCGAAGCCGTTCCACCGGCATCGTAGCTTAATCAGTAAAAGCGGTATCGGACAGGTATTTTTGGATGAAAAGTGCAGCAGGCCAGTGGTATCACTGTTGTGTTCTGATGGAGAGCAGATTCAATTCCCCTTGCGCGAAAACAAGTCAACGCAGAAATAGTCCCAGGAGATATTGCGCTTCTGTGGCAAATAATTTGCAGTTTCGTCACAGCCAACTAAGGTAAAACTAAGACAAACTGGTTTACGCAAGAATCGCACAATGGCAGCTGAGGATAGTATCGCACGATTTTTTCAGCAATATGGTGAGCAGGCTTCACAGGCTTCTGACCCTTGCCTAAAAGAGGCGCTGGCCTTACTGCGAGACATTGCCAAAGAACACGAAAGCCAAGCCAACACCTCGTCCATTCCAAAACAGTTCATCAAAGAAATTGAAGCCGTATGCCGGGGTATAGGTCATAACTTTAATGGGGTACTGGCGAACATTCGTGGCATCACTGAAATAACCCAGATGAAAGCGCCAAATTTGCCGGAAACAGCACAACAAGCGCTAGAAACCATTTTAAGTCTTAGCGACCGGGGTGAATACTCAACACAAATGATCCGCTATTATGGCAAAGCATTTAACGAGCAGCGCCAAAAACTCGACTTGCAGGTTGAGCTGCCACGTATGATCAATGATGCAAAAATGACGATGGAGATCAGCTTCCCACTCAAACAGGAAGCCACGACCCCAGCAATGTTAAGTTCCAATAGAGAGATGCTGGAAGGATGTTTTGCCATTCTGATTAAGAATGCCCTGCAAGCGATTCACTATGGAGCGCCAGGTATTCCTGAAATTACCATCCAACTGGCTGCCTCGACCCTACTGGAAAACGGGGTGTGTCTCAGTATTCAGGATAATGGCGAGGGCATGACAGAGGACACCCAAGCCCGGGCTTGCGATGCTTTTTTTACTACACGCAAAGCAGCAGAAGGCGTTGGGCTTGGGCTAACAATAGTAAAGAATTTTGTTACCCGACAAGGTGGCAAGCTGGATATCACCAGCACAGCAGGCAGTGGCACCACTGTATCCCTGCATTTGCCGCGCATCTGATGGCTTAATAACGCTGAATGAGATCCCACTTATTACCATAACAATCAGAAAACACTGCAACTTTGCCATACACTTCGGTTCTGGGCTGTTCTAAAAACTTCACTCCGTTACCCAACAACCGTTGGTACTCCGCATCAAAATCGGCAACATGAAGAAATAACCAGACCCGCTCGCCAGCCTGTTGCCCTATCGTTTGTTTTTGTTGTTCTGTGCTTGCTTTCGCCAATACGATCTGGGTTTGTGCCGACGAATCTGGGGCAACCACCACCCAGCGCTTATCATCCATTGCTATATCGTCGATTAAAACAAAACCAAGAACCTCGCAGTAGTATTCCAACGCCTTATCATAGTCGTCGACTAAAATACTTAGCGCCCCTAAAAACTTACGGTTAGCCATACTCATTATTCCTTAAAAATTTCTAAGCGGTACGCGTGGGTTTCTTGACCTTCATCAAAATCAGGCAAAGCACATCGAAACTCAAACCCCATTGATGACAACAATGTTATTGATGCCTGATTATCCGGGCTAACCAACGCCTCAACATTGGGATACAGGGAGCAATCTGCAACAGTTTTTAGCAAGGCCAGACTCGATTCCCGCGCATACCCCTTGCCTCTAGCTTCTGGCAAAAAGGCAAACCCGATATCGGGATACTGCAGGTTCGGACGCTGCAATAAACCGCAAGCACCGACTTCCCGACCTGTATCTTTGGCTATCACTTTTAAGATGCCAAAACCATGATCCCGATACATGCGTTGCGGGCCGTTGACAATATAATCTCTGGCCGAGGCGAGGTCATAAACACCGCGATCGCCAATGTAACGCAGCCAGTCAGGGTCATTCATCAAACGCCATATAAAATCGGCATCATCCAGCGTAAATTGACGTAATGCTAATCGTTTAGTATCGAAAGATAAAAGGGGATTGTGTGTCATGGAGTTAACCTGAATTGCAGGACACCTTCATCTGCCAGTAGATCATCAATATGTTGCTGATGTTCAAGGCCGACTTTTGCGGCTCTTGGGTATTGTGGCTGGTTCCGGTCATTTACCCAGTACCCCTGCCAGTTGCAAGTGCTACGGATAAATTGCCGCGCAAACTGCTCGCCGATATCTTCTAAACAACCAACAATGCAGGTATCAACATAAGTCTGGTATATCGGAAAAACCTGAGATGACTGTCCGGGGTTACGCAAGCGACAGATCCACACACAACGTTCATTGTCATCCTCTCCCCAGGGGAAACGATGCTGTTCATCCCATAACGCCAGTTGCTCGGAATCTATCTGGACAAACTGGTAATTCTGCTCGCGTTGCTGCAAATTTTCGGAAATTTCTGGCACAGGAAACAGTTTGCCATTAATTATGGCTCTATCCGGGCGACTATCGGAATCAGGCAAAACCCCGACGCAGGTGAAATTTTCAATGCTACAGGCCATATTCCAGGCTCTTTGCCAACCGGTCAATGTCGCGGCAACACCTTCAGCATTGATATCGGAAAAGCGCCAGCGGCTATCGTGGCTCATCAAACTGCCGTAACCAAAAATGTAGTGCTGCATGACTTTTATCCGTATTAACCAATCACATTCGGGAAATCCAGCTAGGGCACGGTTCTGCCCGGTGCTATAATAGCCAGCTAACTTTATCCCGGCTAAGGAGTATTATCATGCCATGGATTCAACTGAAGATTAATGCTAATGAAGAAAATGCCGAGCAGATCGGCGACTTGTTGTCTGGCAATGGCGCACAGGCTGTCACCTTTTTAGATGCCAAAGATAACCCCTTATACGAACCGAAATTAGGGGAAACAACACTCTGGCCAGATACAACGGTCGTGGGACTTTTTGACGCGGAAACCGATATGCAGCAAGTCATCTCGCGTATTAGCAAAGCCAATGTTCTGGGTTCTGATTTCGGCTACAAACTAGATCAGTTGGAGGATAAGGACTGGGAAAGAGAATGGATGGACAATTTCAAACCCATGCAATTTGGTGAGCGACTATGGATTTGTCCAAGTTGGTGTGACATTCCCGATCCTAACGCGGTCAATATTATGCTGGATCCGGGGCTGGCGTTTGGTACCGGCACCCATCCCACTACCGCGCTGTGTCTCCAGTGGCTGGATAAGCAGGACCTAAAAGGAAAAACTGTGGTCGATTTTGGCTGCGGCTCCGGAATTTTAGGAATTGCGGCCTTGTTACTCGGAGCTGAAAAGGTTATCGCTATTGATATTGACCCACAGGCTCTGCTGGCCACCAAAGACAATGCTAAACGTAATAACGTAGATCAGGGTATTGAAGTATATTTACCTTCTGAACAGCCCAGATTAGAAGCAGATTTAGTCATTGCCAATATTCTTGCCGGACCACTAAGAGAGCTTCGAAACGTCATCACCGATTTTGTCAAACCCGCTGGACAGCTTATCTTGTCGGGCATTCTCGATACCCAGGCAGAGGAACTGAACCACCTTTATGGACAGGACTTCACTATGGAAACACCCGCGATCACTGAGCAATGGTCGCGCCTGGCCGGGGTAAAAAGCCTCTCCTGAAGAGGTGCTGTCAATAGCAAAAAGCAAAAAAAACCTAAAATTTGTTTAAAAAACAGCCTTTTCAAGGTGGAAAAAAAACCGTAAACTTAGCGCCCTTTTTACGGACTGGACGATTTTTACACAATTTTTCGGAGATTAAATGCGGATTGCGCACTATCAGTTAGACAACAATTTGTTGTTGGCGCCCATGGCTGGCGTGACTGATCGACCTTTCAGACAATTGTGTAAAAGACTCGGTGCCGGATTAGTGGTTTCAGAGATGTTATCCAGTAATCCGAAAGTGTGGCAGTCAGCAAAGTCACAGCAACGCATGAACCACGAAGGTGAAGTGGGCATTCGTTCAGTGCAGATTGCCGGTTCAGAGCCAGAGTTAATGGCGCAGGCGGCTCAGTTTAATGTCGGCAATGGTGCACAAATCATCGACATTAATATGGGATGCCCGGCCAAAAAGGTAAATAAAAAGTTGGCGGGTTCAGCATTGCTGCAATACCCGGAGCTTGTAGAAAAGATTATTAAGTCGGTCGTCTCGGCAGTGTCGGTTCCGGTGACACTTAAAATCAGAACGGGCTGGGATAAGGATAATCGCAACGCAGTACAGATTGGCAAAATTGCCGAGCACAACGGGATACAGTCATTGGTTGTGCATGGCCGAACCAAGGCGTGCATGTACAAGGGTAATGCTGAGTACGACACGATCAGGGACGTAAAACAACATTTGACCATACCAGTTGTTGCCAACGGTGATATTACGTCGCCGGAAAAAGCCCAACAGGTTTTGGATTATACCCAGGCAGACGGGATAATGATTGGACGCGCGGCACAGGGCAACCCCTGGATATTTCGTGACATCCTGCATTATCTTGAAACAGGTGAACGTCTTCCCGCACCTGCTCTGTCTGAAGTACGGGATATGCTCGTTGAGCATGTTCGTACGGTTCATCAGTTTTATGGTGAATTTTTGGGAGCAAGAATTGCCCGCAAACATGTGGGTTGGTATTTAGCGGATCATGACTCGGAACGAGCTTTCCGCAAGACTTTTAATGCGATTGATGCCGCCAACGAGCAACTAGACGCATTGGAAGCCTACTTTGAAGAGCTGGCAGATGGCACATCAATTTTACCGATGTCACCTGCAGCATAGGCACTAACTAAACTTAAGAGCAGGACGTATATGTTCGATCAAAACGTGACATCTCCTTTCACCACTACAGTTACTACACCATCTCAACAGCAGGCGCAAAAGCCTTTGCGTGACTCTGTAAAGCAAGCTGTTAACAAATATTTGAAGCAGTTAGATAACACAGACATCGATAATTTGTATGACCTGGTATTGGCGGAAGTAGAAGCACCGTTGTTAGAAGAAATCATGACTTACACCCGCGGCAACCAAACGCGCGCAGCCCTGATGATGGGTATTAATCGCGGTACACTGCGTAAGAAATTAAAGCAATACGGTATGAACTAAGGTTCGTATCATGAATTTAAAAGAGCACCTGTTGGTGCTCTTTTGCGTTTTGCAGTACAAAACCTGACTAAACAGTCAAATTTTCCGATTTTCATTTTACGTCTCTAAGGGCCAATCATTCATGGAATCACCAAAACCTATTCGTCGCGCCTTATTAAGTGTTTCTGATAAAACCGGCATTGTGGAATTCGCCAAGGCACTTGCTGCCAGAAACGTTGCCATTCTCTCTACCGGCGGCACCGCCAGGTTATTGCATGAAAGTGGCCTGGATGTCACCGAAGTGTCCGATTATACCGGTCATCCAGAGATTATGGACGGTCGAGTGAAGACCCTGCACCCTAAAGTTCACGGTGGCATTTTGGGACGTCGTGGCAAGGATAATGAGGTGATGACCAAACACGATATCGCGCCTATCGATATGGTTGTGGTGAACCTCTATCCATTTGCCAATACCATTGCAAATGACGACTGTACATTAGATGACGCTATTGAAAACATCGATATTGGTGGACCGACGATGGTTCGTGCTGCAGCCAAAAACCACAATGATGTTGCGATTGTCGTCAACGCTGCACGCTATGATGACATTATTGCGGAAATGGATGCCAATGACGGTTCATTGACCCTCGCCAGCCGCTTTGATCTCGCTATTGCCGCATTCGAGCATACCGCCGAATACGACGGCATGATCGCCAACTATTTCGGCACAATGGTCAATTCAGGTGCGGAGCAAAGTCAATTTCCACGTACATTCAATCAACAGTTCTCAAAGAAACAGGATCTGCGCTACGGTGAAAACAGCCATCAAGCGGCGGCATTCTATGTCGAAAACCAGATTCAGGAAGCGTCTGTCGCTACCGCAAAACAATGGCAAGGCAAAGAACTGTCGTACAATAATATCGCTGATACCGATGCCGCGCTGGAATGTGTGAAAGAGTTTACGCAACCGGCCTGCGTTATTGTTAAACATGCTAACCCCTGTGGTGTTGCGGTCGGTGCCTCTATCCTTGAGGCCTACAACAGAGCCTATAAAACCGATCCGACCTCGGCATTTGGCGGCATAATTGCGTTCAACAAAATACTGGATGGTGACACAGCAAACGCGATTATTGAGCGTCAGTTTGTCGAAGTTATTATCGCCCCTGAAGTTTCCGAGGAAGCAAAACAGGCGGTTGCCGCCAAGAAAAACGTACGCTTACTGGAAACCGGTAATTGGCAAGGACAACTTACCGAAGGATTTGACTGCAAACGGGTAAACGGCGGCATGCTGGTGCAGGAACGGGATTTTGGTATGGTAGAACTGGATGACTTACAAGTGGTGAGTAAAGTACAACCTGATGACGCTCAGTTGCAGGATCTGCTTTTTGCCTGGAAAGTGGCTAAATATGTTAAATCCAATGCCATTGTGTATTGCAAGGATGGGATGACGATTGGTGTCGGTGCGGGTCAGATGAGTCGTGTTTATAGTGCCAAAATTGCTGGTATTAAAGCCGCTGATGAGAAATTAGAAGTCGCTGGCTCTGTTATGGCCTCAGATGCCTTCTTCCCATTCAGAGACGGTATTGATGCCGCGGCTGAGGCAGGAATCAAAGCCGTTATACAGCCAGGTGGTTCAATGCGTGATGAAGAAGTTATCGCTGCAGCTGATGAGCACGGTATCGCGATGGTCTTTACCGGCATGCGTCATTTCCGGCACTAAACACTCGCAATGAAAACAAAAAGGGCACAATTCCTCGTGCCCTTTTTGGTAAACATTGTCGCTGTTAAGCAGCGTTCAAAGTTATACCAAATCCAATAAATATTTGATCGCTCAGCGTCAGTCTCATAGCCACGGTATCACGGCGCGTGACTGAAGAAATACTGGTGGTCTTTCGAATGTCACGCAACAAAGAGAGCGTGGCTATGAGCGACGTCGAAGATGGGTTTGGTATTACGCCGTTCTATTTCCCTAAACGGGCAGTTAACCAACTTGCCACTTCCTGCAACTGCTCCATACAAACATTATGTTGTATTGGGTATTGCTGCCATTGCACTTGATATCCGGCATCACTCAAATTCTGACTCGCGGCTTTGCCCAGTGCAATGGGTACCATTTCATCATAAACCCCATGTGAAGCGAATATCGGGGTAGCTTTGTTGGCTTCATGCCAATCCAGTTTTTGCGTATCGGCATCGCACATGTAGGTAGACAGGGTCATGATGCCAGCCAGCTTTTGCTCAAAGCGCAATCCCAGATAATAAGCAATGACGCCGCCCTGAGAAAATCCCGCCAACACAATACGTTCTGCTGGTGTACCCTTGGCGATTTCTTCTTCAATCAACAAGCGTACTTGCCCCGCGGAACGCATCACACCTTCCATATCGGCGCGATCTTCAAAAGATAGGTTCTTTATGTCGTACCAGGCCCGCATGGCCATGCCGTTATTAATGGTGACGGGTATAACAGGCGCATGGGGAAACACAAAACGAATCGCTAATTCATCGGGCAATCCCAGTTGTGGCACAATAGGTGCAAAACCGTTGCCAGAATCCCCCAGACCATGTAACCAGATGACCACCGCATCATGCGGTCGCTGGGGATTCACATCTACGAATGGCAATCTTTCTTCGGACATGGATACATTCCTTGCTTTTTGGTCAATTATATTACCCGATATTACTTTGCTATGAAAATATGTTGTCAGGCCTGGACGGCAAATTATGCTAATATTGCGCATTAATTGCTAGAAATTTAATACATTACGCCACGGCCATGGCGTTTTATAACAGGTAAAAAGAACAACATTATGACAACCACCCCGGGTAATCTTTTTATTGTTGCTGCACCTTCAGGTGCGGGTAAGTCCAGTTTGATCAAAGCCTTATTGGAGAACCATAAGGATGCCAGCCATTTGGTTCAGGTCTCTGTATCCCATACCACCAGAGCCCCTCGACCGGGTGAGGTCGATGGTGTGCATTATCATTTTGTCTCCAAAGCTGAGTTCGAAAAACTGATTGCTGAAGAAGCCTTTTTTGAATGGGCCAAGGCGTTTGATAATTATTACGGCACCGCCAAAAAGAATATCACTGAAACCTTACAGCACGGCATTGATGTGTTTTTGGATATTGAGTGGCAGGGTGCCAGACAGGTCAAAGCATTATTGCCCGACACCAGCACGATTTTTATCGCTCCTCCGTCCCGGCAGGAATTGCGCAATCGTTTGTCTGCCAGAAAACAGGACTCCGAAGAAGTTATCGATAAACGTATGGCATCTGCGGTGTCCGAGATTTCACATTTTGGTGAATTTGATTACATCATTGTCAACGATGACTTTGATACTGCCTTGGCAGAGCTGGAAAGTATCGTCTGTGCCCAACGATTACGCCGTGTAAAACAAATTATCAGGCAACAACACCTGTTCGACGAATTAATGCGTGGACAATAAGGTCATTTTTGGGTCTTGTGCTTGGCAACTGCTCAATAAATGAGTAAACTACGCGACCTTTTTTGAAAAAGTCGCAATGCTTTAAAAGCCACAAACGCTTTTTTAAAAGTAAAGATATCCCATCAATTTGCAGGATCTGGAGAAATAAATGGCTCGTGTAACAGTTGAAGACGCCGTTGACAAAGTTGGTAACCGTTTTGATTTGGTTCTAGTAGCCGCTCGCCGTGCGCGCCAGTTAGCGACTGAAGGTAAAGAACCCATGGTACCTGTCAGCAACGACAAACCAACCGTAACCGCATTACGAGAAATCGAAGAAGGTTTGGTTAATGCCGACATGCTAGATAAGAGTGACTTGCAAGACAAACAAGACCAAGAGCAAGCTGAATTTGCCTCTGTTGCCAACATCCTGTCTGAGCAACCATAAAAATTTTTGTTTGCACGGCTAAATGCTGAACAAATTCACGTATTTAGCCGTTGCATCCTGTTTAAATCCCCGTATTCTGTACTCATGTGTAACTGTAGAGACGTGACGTACCCTTGTATCTGTTCGAAGGCTTAAAACAGAAAGCATCGAGCTACCTTCCTCCTGAACAAGTTAAGCTCATCCAGGACGCTTACGTTGTGGCTCACGACGCCCACGACGGTCAGCAGCGATCCAGCGGTGATCCTTACATCACACACCCGGTAGCCGTTGCCAGTATTCTCGCCGATATGCGCATTGACCATGAGACCCTGATGGGGGCTCTGTTGCATGATGTTATTGAAGATACCCACCACAGCAAGGAGACGCTCACCGAACAATTTGGTGAAACGGTCGCTGAGTTGGTCGAAGGGGTTTCGAAACTCGACAAAATAAAGTTTCGTAGCAAAAAAGAAGCACAGGCAGAAAATTTCCGAAAAATGATGATGGCGATGGTGGAAGATATTCGTATCATCCTGATAAAACTCGCCGACCGCACCCACAATATGCGTACTCTTGGGGCCTTACGCCCAGAGAAAAGACGTCGTATTGCGCGGGAAACATTAGAAATTTACGCGCCAATTGCGCATCGACTGGGTATCCACGAAATTAAAAATGAACTGGAAGATTTAGGTTTTCAGGCCATGTACCCGATGCGCTATCGAGCCTTAAAGTCTGCTGTTAAGCAGGCAAGAGGCAACCGCAAAGAGATTATTGAAAACACCCGTCAGGAGCTTGTCAGCCGCATCGAAGAAAAAGGCATTGATGCCGAAGTATCGGGACGGGAAAAACACCTTTATTCCATCTATCGCAAGATGCGCAATAAAGAGCTGATGTTTAACCAGATCATGGATATATACGCTTTTCGAGTCGTTGTTGACAGTGTTGATGACTGCTACCGCGTACTAGGTTGTGTTCACGGACTATATAAACCTATCGAAGGGCGCTTCAAAGACTATGTCGCCATTCCTCGAACCAACGGTTACCAGTCCTTGCATACTTCGTTGGTGGGGCCTCATGGTATCCCGGTAGAGATTCAAATCCGAACTGAAGATATGGATGAAATGGCTGACAAAGGGGTGGCAGCTCACTGGATGTATAAGGGCGCCGATGAGGGTAGTAATACCACAGCCCAGACCCGTGCCCGCAAGTGGATGCAATCCTTGCTGGAACTGCAACAAAGTGCCAGCAGTTCATTTGAGTTCATCGAAAACGTTAAAGCCGACTTATTCCCGGATGAAATCTACGTATTCACGCCAGACGGCAGGATCATTGAATTGCCGATGTCGGCAACGGCCGTTGATTTTGCCTATGCCGTGCATACCGATATTGGCAACTCCTGTGTCGGCGCCCGAGTTGACCGACATAGTTATTCGTTAAATCGTCCGTTGCAGAACGGCCAGACCATCGAAATTATTACCTCGCCACGCGCTCACCCAAATGCCAATTGGCTTAATTTTGTGGTGACCGCAAAGGCCCGTTCTCATATCCGTCATTTCCTGAAAAAACAACGGGCCGAAGAAGCGATTAATATGGGTACTCGCTTATTACGTCACGCGCTGGGCAAAATAAAGCTGGATGATATTCCACAGGAAGATATCGATCGTGTTGTTCAGGAAACCCAGCATGATAATTTTTATGCGTTATTATCTGATATCGGTCTGGGTAACGAGTTAAGCGCCATTATCGCACGCCGCTTGCTTGGCGATAATCAGGAAAGCGATGTACTGTCCGACAAGTCCCGCAATATTGCCATAAAAGGTACGGAAGGATTACTTGTTACTTACGCCCCCTGTTGCCGTCCCATTCCCGATGATCAGATTCTGGCAGTACTGAGTCCCGGCAAAGGCATGCTGATCCATCAAGTAGGCTGCAGCAATATTCGTAAGCTCGCCAAAGATGAACCGCAGCGGGTACTGCCGATGAAGTGGGATGAAAATGCCAGCGGCGAATTCAAAACCAACATTCGCGTTGAACTGATCAATCGTCAAGGCACATTAGCCACGCTGACCAATACCGTTGCCGCCTGCGACTCCAATATCATTGGGCTGCAAACAGAAGAAAAAGAAAGCAATATTTATTACATTGACTTAGAACTGACCACGAAAAACCGTGTACATTTGGCCAAAATATTCAGACAGATTCGGACCATGCCTGAAGTGCAATCGGTATCTCGTCACAGTCGCACCAAACATCTGTAGAGAGAAACATCATAATGACTAAAACCGTAATTCATACAGACAATGCCCCGAAAGCAATCGGCACCTATTCTCAGGCAATACGCAGTGGTTCCACCGTTTATTTGTCTGGTCAAATCCCGCTGGTACCAGAAACCATGGAAATGATATCAGAAGAATTTGCAGCACAGGCTGAACAGGTTTTTCGCAATGTCACAGCAGTGTGTGAAGCCGCCGGTGGTTCGTTACAACATCTGACCAAGGTGAATATTTATCTCACCGACTTGAGCCAGTTTGCCACAGTCAATGAGATCATGAGTCAGCATTTCCAGCAACCCTATCCAGCGCGAGCGGCCATAGGTGTCAAGGAGCTACCCAAAGGTGCGCAGATAGAAATAGATGGCATTATGGAGCTGACCGAATAGCCACGTTCGGCCATGACAGATTCTCGTTTTCGCCGAATTAACGCCAATTTATTGCGCCGTCAGATGGATCTGACCGTTTGTCTGGAGCATGTGCATAAACCACCTAATGTCTCCGCCGTGTTACGTACCTGCGATGCGGTCGGGATTCACGAAGTCAATATGGTCTGGAATGCCCAAACTCGCATGCGAAAAGGCACTGCCATGGGCAGCCAGAAGTGGGTGCGGCAATGCCGGCATGAATCCATCGAAGATGCCGTTTCTAAGTTTCGGGACAATAACATGCAGGTTGTAGTGTCCCATTTATCCGATAAGGCCATCGATTTTCGCCGTATTGATTACACCAGGCCAACCGCCATTATCCTGGGTCAGGAAAAAAAGGGCGCCTCTGAAGAATCGATTACGCTTGCAGACCATGAAATCGTGATCCCGATGTATGGCATGGTGCAATCCCTAAATGTCTCTGTCGCCGGTGCCTTAATTCTGTATGAAGCGCAACGACAAAGGGCCGACTCCGGCATGTACGAGAAAGTCACCATCCCGGACGATATCCGTCAACAAATGCTGTTTGAAGGTTGTCACCCCGAGCTGTTTAAACAGTGGCAACGAAAAAATCTGCCGTGGCCAGAGATTGACAATAATGGCGAAGTAATAGCGGATGCCTCCTGGTGGCAGACCATGCAATTAACTGAGCGTGATGCTGGTGATTAGTTACGAAAAGGGTTGGGAAATAGGGTTAGCGTAGCTGAGTCCGTGGATATTAATGCTAGTAGACCTTCATTCGGGTAGCTCTTATTCGTGGTAAATCTTATTCCTCGTAAGTCTTAACCTGATGGTTATTACTGATCTACCATTTTTGGTTGCAACCGATAACTATCAATAATTCGGTCTATCTCGCCACTTTCCCACATTTTGCTAATCCTGGCATTGCTACGAGCAATAATGTCTGGTGAATATGCTTTGTTGACGGCCAGGTAATTTCGAATGTTCTGATCCCCAATCTTAATCACAGGCTCAATATCGGACAGGTCATATCCCAGGTTACGAACATTATAAGGCGTGGTTAGGTCTGAGCCCAGTATAAAGTCAGCTCGGTTTTTGAATAGCCCCTGATAAGTGTCGCTTGCATTAGACACGAGTAGCAGGTTTCTTGGCGCTGTTAATCCCATCTTTTCGAATGTATGAACCCTGACACTACGCCGGGTGATCGCTATTCTATAAAGACTGAGATCATCTAAAGATTTGACGACAATATCCTTTCGGGAGGAGAGTTTAAAAAGATATGAAGTCGAGGAAACCAGTGGTCCTATCCAGGCGTATTTATCTTCCCTGACTGGGCTTCTTCCCGCAGACAGTAATCCTGTATTTGGCGTGTTTTGCACAATGATTTGGGCTCTTGCCCAATTGATCACTTCAATCTCAAACGGAACATTTTCCTCTTGCAGTACTTTAGTAATAATGTCGGTATTGATACCGATAAGTTTGCCATCTTGTTTATAGTTATAGGGAGGAAAGTCGTGCGTCAGCATGAGGAGATCATCAGCCTGCGTTGGCAGAGCAGAAAAAAGCACGCTCAATATGATGAACTGGCAAACTTTCCTATTGTAACTGAACCGCAAAATGACAACCGCCTGACACTACAAGTATCTTCATTACCGATAAACATTATCATGTAAAAAGATAGTTCATGGTTGCGGATTCTGCACCAGCAATATCGACAGGTTATCCAGATTATAAGGGCAGACTTAGGTATGTCAGCCATATCATCACACTGTACGATAGGACCCGTAAATACCACTGAGGAAAGTAGTGCCGGCTTAGTTGCCGGAGCTGTCGTTTGTTGCCAAACTGAATACAATGGGAGTTACCCTATGTGTCATTTCAAGTGTAAGGGGTTGTCGGGAAGACAGTACAACCTAAACCCTGTCCTGTTCAGTTTATTAGTTATTTTTTTGTAGAATAATAATGGCCACCAAAGCGGCCCTTGCATAATACACATTAGATTACCTTAGCTTTCGTCTTCATTGGGGCCGTCGAAGCATTTTTTCAGTTTCACTTTGTGTACTGAAACGCTGTGGTGGCAATACCAATGCACGGTGGTTACTCCCTCCTACCGAGCCCCCTGTTAAATAGCAGTATACCTATCGCTCACCTGAAAGAAAAAGAAGCAGGCCAAACACGTCTGTAGATCCTCAAATTTGTCGTCCATTTTGTTACGTTCTTTGATGACTCAGACTGCAATTTTAAACCTTGCCGTTAAAATTGACGACTAATACGACATTACGACACTGATACCAACAAAAGGTCATTTGTCAGTGCTAAAAAGAGCGTGGCAAATCAAAGGAGTAAGAATGAGATTCACACTAGTATGTATTCTTCTATGTATCTGCTCTGCCCAAGCGAGTGCTCTAGACAAAGGAGACTTATTGGATTTTCAGTTTGAAAGCGAAACACTTAACGGTGTTATCAATCTACCTCAGAATAAGACGATCAAAGGCATCATTTTATTGATACATGGCTATGGCGAAACCCATGCCGTGAAGAATAATTGGTACAGTGATATCCGTTCAATCATGATTGACGCAGGTTATGGTACTTACATGTGGGATAAAATGGGTTGTGGCGACAGTACTGGTACATTTGATATCAATCAACCGGTAGCTAACAGTGCTGATGAAGCCATCGCCGCTATCACGATGTTGCAGGCTCGGAACATCCCAGGCTCAGGGAATATAGGTTTATGGGGAATCAGTAGAGCGGGATGGATCAACCCACTGATCATTAAAAAATACCAAGACATTGCCTTTTGGGTGTCAGTCAGTGGTGTAGATGGCAAAGAGAACTTCAGCTATTTACTCGAAAAAAACCTCATCATCGATGGGGTACCGCAAAAAAAGGCCAGCTTGATTGCCTCCGAATGGCGAAGAGGAATGCAAATAGCACACAAAGGTGGCTCATACAGTGAGTTCAAAAATGCAACGAGAAATTTAGCAAAGAATGAATTTTGGCTCAGATTTACTGAGGGAGGCTTCGGTTTCTTAACCTACCCTTTTTTACGCTATGAATTGCGTAATGCCGTATTTGACGAAAAGTCAGGGCTGCAAGTTCATGTTGAACACTTCGAAAAACTATTAAACGACATGAATATTCCCGTGCTGGCATTATTTGGGGAGCAAGACATGAACGTAGACTGGAGAAACACCAAACGTTTGTATCAACGTACGCTTAACAAAGAATTGCTAACCATCGCGTCTTTTCCGAATTGTAACCACAGCATCTTTGAAGCCAAGACTGGCGGTTACTATGAGTTTGAGGATAGCAAACTGCCGTATAAACGTTGCGAAGGGTTTCTTGAAACCACTGCAAAATGGCTCAAAAAACTCAAACTTGATACACGTGGTTAACTAAATATACATATATGGTCACTTTCGAAATGGGACATATCTGGATGGGACATACAATATCTGCACCTGAGGGACAATGATTCAGAATGAGTCATTATCCCAAGAGCAAGGAAAGCACTGGTGTGTACCGCAGATTCATCCTATTACCAATGCATATCACGCTGCGTCAGGCGGGCATTTTTATGTGGGGAAGATAATGTCACTGGCAACAACTATGAGCATCGCCGCCAATGGGTGGAAGACAGACTGCATTTACTGGCTAAGGTATTTAGCATTGAAGTCTATGCGTTTCCAGCAATGAGTAACCATACCCAAGTTGTTCTGGATATAATTACGCTTAACATTGACTTCTATTCTTTGTCCAGTCTTTCGGCCTTCTTCATTTTCCAGGATTTTGCCGGGTACTTGGCGAAAATAAAAGCAAAGCCACAGGTTATCCAGACAACCACCATCTGAATGACCCAGTTAAACCAGACATTAAAGCCCTGTCGGTGGACTTCAATATAAGGTCCGTACAGGTAGGCCTTTTCCACTGACCAGGTGCCTACCATTGCCCGAAAACGAAGATGGTCCAGAAACATGATCCCGGAACTGCCTGGTAGTCTGCTATTCAGAAACGCCTGGAACAGTGATGCTGTTGTGGCATCTTCCGGAACGCTTTTTCCCTCCTCCAGCAACTGTTCTTTGTACACACCGGCAAAATGCTGCTTCGAATCCTGAAAGTACCGGATGTGACCTGTTGTAGCGGTGAGCACAATCATCACAATGCACAGATAAGAAGCCGAGCGCCAGTCAGTCCAATGATAAATACGAAACAGCACGTACATGACAAAGGGCAGTACAATATTAGTCACTCCTGGCGTGGCCCAGGTGCCGGTTTTCACATTCTCTTCCCCGTAGAAATGCCCGCAGAACCAGACCAGGATAAATGCCACTGACAGGATGATGGCCGCATTACCCAGGCGATTCAGAGGGTTAAATCCTTTTTTATGCCAGTGGGCATAGTATTTATATTCCGAGGTCAGTGTTGGACAGTCGGGAAGGGTCTTCTGTAGTTTTTCAAGCACGTGTTCCAGCCATAGAGCAAAAGCCTGACTGCCTGTTTTGTGACGGTTTTCGTAAAGATGTCGAAGCAGGTTCACCTGCTCTTCCTTTGGCTTGATCATCTTCTGCTCTGTTAATAACCGGAATAACAGGGCCAGCGCTTCCTTAATTAACTGAGAATGACCTAGGTTCAGGGTATCGCTGAAGCGTCCGACATCCAGGCGAATCGCCAGGCTCACCAGCGCATCGGTCTGTTCGGCATTCAGCGCCAGAGGTGTGCTGTTACGGCACAATACATCAGCTGCCAGACTCTGAATAAAATTCACCAGACTAATCGGCAGCGCCGTGCCAGGTTGCTGTGACAGAATCGTTACCAGTTTTGCAACCTCAATAGAAACCTGCTCTGGAGTAACGGATTTGTGTTGCGTTACAAATGCTGAACTGGTTTCATCAGAAGATGCCACTGGTGAAAAAAACACTGTCCGGGCCACATCAGCTAATTCTTTCAGAACAGTCTGCTGTCCCTGACTGTCATTTGCAAACCGGATCAGAAACGCCAGAATTTGATGGCATTTATCGGTCCGTGGCAGCGGCTGACCAATAAGCCATTGTTTGGCCAGTGTGGCGCTTTCGTTCATTTGTCCCAGTTTCTGTACAACGGAGTCCGCATCGGAATGGACGGTCAGCAAATTAAGCGCTGACTGGGTTAACCGGACCGCCGTGTAAGCACCATCGTAAGAACTGTAAATGACTTTATAGTCTTTACCGGAGCGTGTGTCGTAGTAATAGGCGGGGTTCTGATTTGCACTTACCCAGCTTAACAGCCTGACCCCTTTCTTTTGCGAGATCGGTTTGAAGTGAGATGGCAAGTCCTGAAAATACTGTTCAGGCGCCTTTGCTTCGGACTGCGCAGCTGCCTGGGACTTTCTCTGTTGTTTTCTAAGTTTACGACTCACGTCATGAAGATTTTATTCACAAAGTTCTAAGTATAGATGAAATGCGGCTGTCCCGAACTCATCAACAATTTTACAATGTCACTTTAATTTTTAATTAAACAATAATCTGTCATAGCATAAAGAGCATGGGGCGCGGGAGGTTGCTGCTGTGTCAGAAGAGCCGAAGAAAGTCGATGGCTTTGCGGGATTCGTGATAGCCTTTGGGGAAAACCAGTTGCACGTAGCGGCCTTTGCGTTCGGCTTTGCGGATTTTATCCAGCTTTTTGGATAAATCGCTGTCGCCTTTGTAGCCCAGCACATGCCAGCTTTGACCAGAGAGTTGCACAAACACCTTGCCATCCGAGCGGTATAATCGCTCAAACTTGGCAGGCTCGCCTTTGACTTTAGCGGCAAAGGCGTTTTGTACTCAAAACTACCGCCATTAACACCACTCATATTAATCCTAATTTCTTCATCGTCTTTCCTGATATTGTTTTCTATGTCCTATTTAATCTATAAAACCGTGCTGGCTGTTTTATTTATTTCAACGACCTGACCCTGTTGCCCTAAAGAACAATAGGACGTAATGGATGAGGTTGAATTAGATCTACTCGGCAAACTCTATGAAAAGCTATTCATTTACTGTGAACCCCCATCTGCCATAAATTTTGAAGTGATTCTGGATTGGCACCATCAATGGCTTGGTAATGTTTATTCATGGGCTGGAAGAACCAGAACATCTAATATTGGCAAAGGTGGTTTTCAGTTTGCCAGTCCCAATCAGTTCGACCATTTAATCAAGGATTTCCAGCGAAATTTCTTACGCGAATTTTCTGAAATTAATGCTCTTACGAGGGAGCAGTTTGTGCAGTATATATCGGAAAGTCATGTGGAGTTTATTCTTATACACCCAGTTAGGGATGGCAACGGGAGATTATCAAGACTATTGATTGATATGTTGGCTCAGAAAGCGGGATTTGGACCGTTGGATTACAGTTTATGGGACCAAAACAAGGATTTTTATTTTCGTTCAATCCAGGCGGGACTCAATGGTGACTATCAACACCTAAAAAGACTTGTAAATGATGTACTGCCGGACTAGACCGCGAGGGCTAATTCACGGTACTTGTTACGATTACGCTTTAACTTTCGCTCGATGCTTTCGACTGACTCACCTGTTTCAATAGCGGTGGAGCTAGCAACAGAGCGAAAAAGCGTTTTTCTAGTGATTTTCTTTGGTTTTCGGCGATTCATAACAAGAACATTTCCTGCATTACTTAAGTCAATAGTACCGTAATTTGTAAGAAAATAGAAATCAGTAGTGGCACTGCCCCAAACTGCGAACGCCGCTGGCCGCCTCTGCAAGTTTCTGCTGCTCTCATGTGCAAATGGTGCTGGTAAATCTGGGCCTGCCCAACCCATCAGAAACCACACAAAACGTAAAATATAACCCTGTCCGGTGGCACCGTGACAACGGTAGGTACCTGTGATATCACCGTCACCTAAACCGGCATTAATATCGGCCCTGCGAGTATTGCCAAAGGCAACCTGCGCGGTGATTTTTCTATATCCATGGTGGTTATTGGGTGAGAGGGAGTGGCAAACGACGTAGCAAAGCGTTAATTTCAGGGATGAAAATACCGAGCGTACAAGGACGTAACTACTGCGTCTTTACGCTAACGATTGCTATTCCCTCTCACGAACGACCATCGTTGGCGTTGTATGCGGTTCTGAGCTCCTAGACTTGAAGTCATAAACCAAGGGCCGCATAGGCGGCCCTTGGTTTATGACTTCAATGTACTACCCTTCATCTTCATCCGGGCCGTCGAAGCGTTTTTTGAGTTTCACTTTTTTGAATGCGACGTTGGCATCCATGATTTGGCAGGATTCGTGGTAGCCTTTGGGATAACCAGTTGTACGAAGCGGCCTTTGCGTTCGGCTTTGCGGATTTTATCCAGCTTTTTGGATAATCAACTCACCACCACAGTGAGTCGAACAGCGCCATTCAAGACGCTACGCGCCATGCCCGGCGCACCCAAAAAAAAGCCGGGCGATTTGCCCGGCTAAACCCTGGATAAAGTTAACGCTTTATTTCCTGTACAGTCTGTAATCAGGTCTGTAGTACAGGATACCCTCTACCTTGTGCTCATCATTAGCAGACAGTTCGGTTGCCATCAGCGACATGGTAATTTTGGTCGTGTTGGCAGGAATCACTATGTCGTTTACTTCGAACAGTTTCCATTGGTCCTCATCCAGAGACACTTGCAGGTCGCTTATATCGAGTGCAACGTGGCTGGCGGAAGCGGGTTTAGTTCCATGCTGAGCCGGATCCCACCGGGCATATATTTCGGCCTGTAGCTCAGGGGTTATCTTGTTAAAGATATTATCTTTTGATTGCAGGAAGTTATCACACTGCAGGGCAGCGATTGGGAAGTACTTCTCTTCAGTCTGTTTCGTGCCATTGCTCAGGGTAAACTCCAGTCTCAGCTTAGCGCGTTTGGTACACTCGCTGGATTTGGTGCCAGAATGCAGAAACTCTTCCGTCAATCTGGCTCTGACTAAAGACTGAAAGTCGATTCTGTTTTCCCCGTTTGTCACATCGATGACAGTTGACACTGAAGGGGCCGCCAAATGAATGGGAGTGTTCGGTGTGAACTGCGTATTTGTACGATATGTTTGCCTGCGGGCGCTTTCAGAAACCTCCCGCGTAGCATCCATCCAGGCATACATGGACCTGACATCGCTAATGGAAAGTACTAGTTTGCCATCACCGCGATCACTGTCACGACATTGTTTGTTGCCGGAATACTGGCCAACAGCATGTTTAATATGGCAATACAGAAGACCACCGGCATCGTCATAAATGATGGAGTTTGGTCCGGTCAGATACTCTTCCGGATACTCCGTCATCATATAATCGGCATAGCGGCTGATATCACCATAATAGCCTTCGCCATTCAGGGCGGCTATGTTGTAGTTTTCCCGAATGCCAGCGCGGTCTTCAAACAACGAGTTGTACTCAAAGTGAATGCCAAACAAGGTGTTAACGTTGTTATCGGGGTCAAGCAAATGTCTGTCTTCTGCAAGCGGCGTAAACAGACCAATATTGTACCAGTGCAGCATTTCCATATCTGAAGGCAGTGTATCGACTCTTAACTGCACCGGACCAACAACCGGATGTTCATAAAGCGGTGAGCGGTTCTTAAAGCGCAGCAGTCCAACATTCGGCTGAAATTCCACATTGTCAAACAAAGCCACAGCTTCGGCATGACGGACCGCTGTAAACCGGATTAAGCAATCTTCCAGTGTGGTATCCAAATCCGGACAAATTGTGGAGTACCTTACCGGATCTTTATAAGAACCCAGGGTGTTGTAAGAAGAGCTGTTGTAAGTCAGCTGAGAACTGTAGGATTTTATCGTATCACGAACGGCGCGGTGAATTCTCAACTGAGAAGCGGCCTTGCTGGCAGCACTGGCACCACCTTTCGGGTTAGGCGTTGACTCCTGTTGCTGATAAAAACCCGCCAGTCTGACTTTGGTATTCTGGTTTTGAGGCTCTGCCAGCCATAGAGCATACTGTTCCAGCGCTTCATGGATAAACATTTTACGGCGCTTCGTGGTTGTGGTTTCATCCACAATGCCGGAAGGAATGACCATATAAAATGCAATATCATGCGGGCTGTTTTTAGCAGCTTCATGCAGGGCATCCAGTAATGACTGGTTCTTCTTAGCGTAGTATTCAAATGTGCCCTGATTAGCGGGAGCATTAACGCCAGGGATCACCTTTCTTGACATTTTAGAGCCGAAAAGCAAATCTAAATAGTCGTTTACGCAGTCAGTGAGGTAGCCCGAGCTTTGGTTGGGTTTTCCTTCGATAAATGCGTTCGGCATCTGATTACAAACAGAAAAAGGACCACCGCCGTCAACAACTTTAAATTCCTGATTTACAAAACTAAATGCATCAAACACCGGCTTGTTGTAGTTAGGTGCTGCATGTTGCAGTGTGGTGGGGTTGTAAGTTGATTCTGGCAAATCGTACTGATACAGATAGGTGCGGAAGACATCAATCAGGTCAACATCGTATGACGTTAATGACCAATTTTTATCCCAGTTTGCAAACTTCCAGCGCTTGTTGCCGTAAAGACTGCTGGGTTTTCCATCTTTCTTGCGTGTAGAGGAATATTTCATTTCAGAACTGAACTGATTAATATGCTTTGGTTTGCCATCGTAGAATGGTAAGTCGCTGGTTTTGACCAGTGTCAGGTTTATTCCCGAGGAAACCGTTTTACAGCCCTGATTGTTACAGCCCTGCAGTTCCAGACTAATAGTGTCATTAGTGTTAAAAGAACCCACTAAACTAGTATCGAAACTGACTTTAGAGTAAGCAGCAGAAACGTTTCTGGTGATGCTGTTGTTGATGATAATTTTATAAGAAGTGGCATTATTAACTGATGTGACATTCCACTGCAGCTTGTCCTTATCACTGAACCAGTTATCACGTAAAGCACCATCCGGAACATTAACACTGGCCGTACCTGATACTTTAGGGGGGGGAGCAACCACTGTGGTGCATGAGTATCCTGTGTAACTGCCCATACCACCATTGTCTGGCGCATTACCCCTGACCCTGAAACACCAATTACCAGACTGATCTACCTGAATGGATGTGCTTGAGCCACTGTAGTTATTGTGAAATGTAGTGCCATCGGGTCGTTTCACATAAACCTTTACCCAGTTGAAGTGCACGGAACTGAATTCTGGTTTTATACCCCACCGGACATTTACTGAACTGTTTAATTCTGTTGTGCCACCGGACGGACTCAGTACGTTATGGGTAACCTGATGCTTGACATTTATCGGATTAACCTGGGTACAGGACTCCGAAAACAGACCAAAGCCATCACCACTGGCCCAGCCTCTTGCGCGAAAACACCATTGTCCTTCTGTGTTAGCCGAGTAATTTTGAGAGCCGGATGCGCCGCTGTAGTTGGTGTATGAATAAGAACTCTGACCAGGTTTTTTCACTCCCACTTTAACAAAAGAAAAATTAATGTGGTTGTAAGTGGATTTCGGAGACCAGGAGATGCCGATGTTTCCCCCCTCAGTCACCGAGGAAGGTACCGACAGATTATGGGTGTATTTTCCGGATACACTTGCAGCGTTTGCAACACTGGCATATCCCAAAGCAAAAAGGCAGGATACTAATGTTAGTGCTCTGCCTTTGGTTGATCTAACTTGCATAAATTGCTTCCTTTAGATTATCAAATTTAATATACGGGGAATGTTTACCATTCTTTACCGGCCGTACTTTCCCTTCTGACACATATGCGTACATCCGGATTTTCTGGAATCGCAGCAGCGCTCAGTGTTAACCCCCTTTTTTGCCACTCAGCCCACAATAGCAGGCTGGAATTTCACATCGCCCACCCAGGGCCGAAATGCCCGTTTGCCCAGAACACAGGTCAGCTCAGACAACATCAGGGGCAACAGTCTTATTAAGGAACGGATTCAGCGTGACAAAACAGCTTGCCTGCCACGAATCACATGTGCATTTTTTCGGGCAGGCGGGTGTATTTTAGTCCCGAACTAAAGCAACTCAATATAAATATACAAAAATATAAAATATAACGCCGCCATATATGGCGTCTATGGTGATTTAAGGTTAAATCTTAATAAGGGGAACACAAGCTGGAACTAAACAGGACATATATGCTCACTCCGGCTGAGTCAATAAGATTCAGCCGGAGTGAGCATATATGTATTTTTTTAGTTTTGAAGTTGGCTTTGAGCAAAGTTGCCGGTCAGCAAACGTGAAATACCGGTTTCACTTTGTAGAAATTTATTATGATGACGCCCTCTAGGAGGTTAAAAATCAGTTAATTTTGTTCTTGTGACGAAGGCGCAATTAGCCAACTGATTTTGTTTTAACCACTTAACCCGTTTGTCACGAGCAAATCGCTACAATTGATGCGTCCTGCTACAATAAATGTGCTGCTATTCATACAGAGATTACTTATGGCGACTGCAAGTGTTAGATTAGACGAAGAGTTAGTTGAAAAGGCTTCGATTATGGGGAAAGCACTAAATCGAACAACTCCTAAACAAATTGAACATTGGGCCAAGATAGGGGAAATGATGGAAGACAACCCTGATCTACCATACGAGTTCGTGAAACAAGCCATTATATCAAAAGCGGAGAAAGAGGCAGGAAAATTGGAGCCATACAGCTTTGGCTAAAATTACGACAGTTCTTCAAACCCATAACTTTAAGAAAGCAGTTAAGAAACTGCATAAGAACCAAAAAAAGACCTTGATTCTGCTGTAGAAGAACTAATGAAAAATCCTTTAATGGGGGAACAAAACAAAAGAGATTTATCTTTTCTCAGGGTTTATAAATTTAAAATGGTTAAGCAGTTGAATCTCTTGGATACAGCTACGAAGACGGCACCGTAGTATTGGAACTAATCGCACTGAGTTCTCATGAAAACTTTTATCGCGATGTTAAAAACCTATTCTAGAATAGGTCCACTTCAATAAACCTCCTCAGGACCACGTAGCCAGACTAAATGACCTTTTTGGCGCTATTCCCGTCACAGAATTTTACGTTTTTTGGTGATAAAGATTGACTGCCGCCTGAAAAAAGTAGCGATACAACTTAACATCGCCGATCAACTGCAATTAAAAGATAAGCAGTCAGTCAAATAGATTAAAAATTTCTATCTTTTCTCAAACAAACAACAAGTAATAGCCAATTCCGAAAATCGCTGCATCGGCCAATATATGGCTAATGTAACAGGGCAGCAGATTACGGTACCGCAGGTGTAATCCTGACCAGAATACACCAGCCACCAGAATTCCAATGCAAGCCAAGAGAGATGTTGTTATGTCGAAATATAACGACATTGCCAAAAAGTGATGGGCGACGAATCCGATAGCTGAGACCAGAATAGCCGTTTTTTGTGACATTAATGAACGGGCTCTGGAAACGATAAACCAGCGCCAGAAATACTCTTCCAGTAATGAATTAACAAAAGTCCAATAGGCGGCAAGAAGCAAATACTTATGGCTATCGAGTAGGCCTACTTCCCGCATCGCAGATTTTATCTCCTCGGGATCAACACTATCCTTCCCAAGAATTACGTAAGCAGCAATGATAACGGCAGCCATTAAGAGTCCGGATACCAGGCCTGCAACCAGACCTTGCTTATTGATCGGTGGCCAATTAATCGCTCGATATTGATAAAACAACCAAGCCAAAGGAAAAACCACCATCCAGCACTTGGCGACGGCAAATGCGGTCTCACCGGCTGGCATACCAGGCCAGATGAACATCCCCAACCAGACACCCAGTGTCGGGATAGGAATGGTGCACAACAACGCCCAAATGGCCGGGCTTTGGACAGCCCTGTCTCTGCGATAAGTTAAAGTCTTCATGGCTGTTCTCCTCTTAGCAACTGTACTTTTTCCTGAAGTAACGTGACGTTGGCCTTGTCAGCAGCAATGGGTTTATCAGCCAGAATCCGAACCTTTGACCAAAAGCGTTTTCCTGACTTAAATATGCCATTGCCATGGTGACTAAAGAAAGATCCCCATAGCCCTTGAATCGCCATGGGAACAACCGGCACAGGCGTTTCTTCCAGAATTCTTTCTACACCTTTGCGAAACGGGTTGATGTCACCTGATTTGGTCAGTTTGCCCTCTGGGAATATGCACACCACATTCCCTGCATCCAGTTCCTGCTTAATACGCTGAAATGCGTTTTCATAGGTATGTTCATTTTTCGCTTTCGCGCAAATCGGAATGGTCTTGGCTATTTTGAAAAACCAGGCAAGCAACGGATTGCGAAAAATACTCTCATCCATGACAAAACGTATCGGTCTGCGGCAAGCACCCGCCAGCAGCAACGCGTCAACATAGGTTACATGATTACATACCAGCAACGCCGCACCTTCATCAGGAATATGTTGTAAATTCTTATGCGTGACGCGATACATACTGTGACTCAGCATCCAGATGACAAACCGCAACATAAACTCTGGCATCTGGCTATACACATAAACAGCGACCACAGCATTGAACAGCGCCAAAACCAGAAAATACTCCGGAATCGACAACTCCATTACCCCTAACAACACCACACCGGACAACGCACTGGCCACCATAAACAGGGCGTTAAAAATATTATTGGAGCTGATTACTCTGGCCCTTTCCTCAGGCCGTGCTTTTTGTTGCAAAAGCGCATAGAGAGGCACAATAAAAAAACCACCGAAAATGCCTATCAATGATAAATCGATTAAGACGCGCCATGCATAACTTTGCTGGAAGAAGGCCTCTGCAGCCAGAATCTGATCACCGACAGCCGCGGGTGTGGCGAAATAAAGGTCGATACCAAAAACGGTTAAACCAATGGAGCCAATGGGCACAATCCCAAGCTCTATCTTATGTCCCGAGAATCGTTCACACAGCATTGAGCCGACTGCCACGCCAATAGTAAATGCACATAAAAGAATGGTGACGACAGAGCTATCCCCTCCCAACGAGGTCTTTGCATAGTTTGGGAACTGGGTGAGATACCCGGCCCCCAGAAACCAGAACCAGCTGATAGCAAACACCGACAAATAAATAACGCGCTGACTAAAACAGATCTCCATGGCTTTTTTAGTTTGTCTAATGGGTCGCCATTGCCACTTTTGATCAGCTTGTTCTACAGGGATGGCAGGAATATTTGTCGCAGTAACATACCCTAGCAGTGCAGTCACGATCAGAACGCAGGACACAGCCAGTAGTGTTTGCTCCAGTCCCATCAGGAGTCCGGCACCAATAGTGCCTAACAGGATGGCCACAAAAGTTCCCATCTCTACCATGGCATTGGCACCTATCAGTTCAGATTCTTTCACCAGTGAAGGCAGGATTGCGTACTTAACAGGCCCAAAAAAGGCGGACTGAGTCCCCATTAAAAATAACAGCCCCAACAGCACCATGTATTGCTCGTAAAGCAACGCTATGGCTGCAAGCGACATTAGCAAGATTTCGGCAAACTTAACGCACCGGATAATTTTCGATTTTTCCATTTTATCTGCCAGTTCTCCGGCACTGGCGGAAAACAGGAAAAAGGGCAAAATAAACAGTCCTGCTGCCAGGTTCATCAAGATATTTGTAGAAACAGGCAAGTTACTGGCGGCCGTAAAAGCCATCAGTAACATCAACGAATTTTTGAAAATATTGTCGTTAAAAGCCCCTAACGCCTGCGTCAGGAAAAAAGGTAAAAAGCGACGTGTCGTTAACAATTCAAATTGCGAGCGCATGATAATTTTCTCCTTAAGCCTTTTTCCAGAAAACCAGATAGTTATCCAGCAGATCAGTGAGCATGACGTTAGGGTCGCTGTTCATATTCAAAGACAATTTGTCATCCAGAGTTAGCAAAGTAATGCCGTGCACGCTGGCCCACAGCGTATTTGCGGACAAACGCTGCTGTTGTGCACTAGTCCCTGGATTCATCCCTGCAAGACACTGAACCACCAGCTCAAATAGACGGTTAATGCGGCTTTGCATCCAATCTGGAATATCCGTGCCAACCGGCAGTTTATGTTCGAATAACAACCCCCACAGGTGTGGTTGTTTACTGGCAAATGTCAGATAGGACTCGGCAATAGCGTAAAGACGCTGCTCAGGTTCTATCCCACTGTCTTCGATAGCAATCAGAGACGACAACAGGCGATCCAGCGTTCTGGCATTCACTCTCAGAAGCAACATCGACCAGTTGCTATAAGTGTGCACCAAGGTGCTTGGGGCATAGCCGATCATCTTCGCCACTTTACGCAAGCTGAGTTCAGACGCAGGTAAGCGAGTAAGGAACTCTTCCACTTGGGTCAGTACCAATTGGTCAAATTCCTCTGCGCTATGGTCGTTTCTTCTACCCATTTATTTTCTCAATCCGTTCATATCGAACAGTGTTTTTTTAGATTATCCGCATTTCGTTAAATGATCAATACATCAGCACAAATAAATTGAACGGTGTTTTATTTTCATTTGACATTTTTCGAACAGTGTTCAATAGTTACAATCGAACACCGTTCTTTTAGAGGTTGAAAAATGGTTCTAAGTCATCGTCTTAACCTGTTGCTGTCACCTGTGATGTGCATAACCTTGCCCTTTGCCGGGAGCCAGCCACTGGCACTCAGTGAAGCTCCCCACCATGATATTGCTAACCCTATCATCACGATTGCACCGCACATTGATGAATGTACAAGAGTCTTTACAGTTGACCCAAGAAATACCAGACCGACAGAATATTCCCACTACGAAAGTTACTCCGCAGATTCCCGAAATTCATGGCGAGCAAGCAAGCTATCTGTATTCCACTGACTACAACGGCGGTTACGATTTGGCACTGGCTTTAATCCTGTTGCTGTTACCTGGGTACCGAAAGTTCATCCAGTGGAGCTTAAGGTTGCAACACTTGAGCTAGAGCAGGATGGCCTCATTCTCATGAGACGGTGGACCTTAAACCTTAAACCTTAAAACCTCAGTTGAATGCGTAACGAGAGCGCTTATCACGCAGAAATTTAAGGTTAAAAGTTAATGAAAGATCTTTGACGAGATTGAGGTCTGTTTCGCTACAATCAATGATATGAAGGAATGTATGAAAAAACTGTTGTTAACAATAATGATGACGCTGTTGGCCAATCTAAGCTTGGCGGCAGACATTAACGATATTGCCGCCAGTGCCGAAGATGTGTCACCACTGCTAAATGGCGAAACGATACCAGAGAACATGCTTTTTACGCCACAGGGTAAGCCGGTCAAACTCTCCGACATCGTATCTAAAAAGCCAACTGTACTGGTGTTTTATCGGGGTGGCTGGTGCCCGTATTGCAGTCGTCAATTGGCTGAACTGCGCAATGCAGAAGAAAAAATCATTGAACTAGGCTACCAAATTGTCGCTATCTCACCCGATTCACCGCAAAGATTGCAGGAGCAGGCCCTTAGCTCAGAGTTTGATGTCACTTTGTTATCCGATAGCAATCTGGACACCATTGCAGACTTTGGTCTGGGCTTTTTTCTCGATGACCGCACAGCGATGCGCTACCAGGACAAGTTAGGTGTGCAGTTTGTAGCTTTGGACGGCACCAGCAAAGTAGCGCTCCCGGTACCCGCCGTATATGTTGTCGACACTGACGGCCTCATTCATTTCCAATACGTTAATCCTAATTACAAAGTGCGTGTTTCACCTGAACTGTTATATCAGGCGACCAAAGTGCTCAACTTAAAGTAATGGTGATTTTGGCTGCTCTTAGCGCAGCCACACTAATAGAATGCAACGCCAGTCTGGACTACTGGCTATTTATTCAGTAAAAATAGGCCTATTGTAACTAAACCAACGGATTGCATGCAGGCTCTTAACACCATGCCAGTCTCTGACTTGAAAGGCATTGGTAGCAAACTGGCAGATAAATTGGCAGGTTTCGGCATCAAAACCGTGCAGGATGCACTGTTTCATTTGCCACTGCGCTATGAAGATCGCACCCGCGTTTACGCCATCAATGATGTGCAGCCGGGCCAGAGTGCCACCGTCATTGGCGAAGTCAAAACCAGTAATATCAGTTATGGCAAAAAACGTATGTTGGTGGTCACTATCGCTGACCAGTTCGGCTCACTGACGCTGCGCTTTTTCTATTTCTCCGCTGCACAGGCAAAACAATTTGTAGATGGCACGACGGTACGCTGTTTTGGTGAGATCCGTCGTGGAAACCGCGGTTTGGAAATCATTCATCCTGAATATCGCATCATCGATGAAAGCTGCCAGCAAAGTGTTGAAGATACCTATACTCCTGTTTACCCCACTACTGAGGGCATCAAGCAACTGACCCTGCGCAAGCTAACCGATCAGGCCCTGGCATTGCTTACCAAAGGTCGCATGACCGAATTATTGCCTGATGGTCTGTATCAATCACAAATGTCCCTGAGTGCCGCGTTACAAATTGTTCATCGACCAACCCCGGATATCGCAATTATTGATTTGCTGGAAGGGCAACACCCAGCCCAGCAACGTCTGGTAATCGAAGAGCTGCTGGCACACCAACTGAGCGTATTGAAAGTCAGGGTACAAACCCGACAGGACAGCGCAAGGGCGATGACAAAGAGCAACAAACTCAGTTCGGTTTTTTTGGATAATCTGCCCTTTAAACCCACGGCCGCTCAAAACAGAGTGACCAATGATATTTTGCAGGATATGCAACAACCCATTCCCATGATGCGTCTGGTTCAGGGAGATGTTGGCTCGGGTAAAACGTTGGTTGCTGCGCTGGCAGCATTGCCCGTGATTGAGCAAGGGCATCAGGTTGCGTTAATGGCGCCTACGGAATTATTAGCAGAACAGCATTTTCAGAACTTTCAAAGCTGGTTTGAACCCCTTGGCATTCACTGTTGTTGGCTGGCTGGAAAATTAAAGGGAAGATCCAGAGATGAAACTCTGGCAAAGATTCAACAGGGAGACGCCCAACTCGTGGTGGGCACCCATGCCTTGTTTCAGAAGCAAGTAGAGTTTGCTGATCTGGCCTTGGTTATCGTTGATGAGCAACATCGTTTCGGCGTACATCAGCGCTTGTCCTTGCGGGAAAAAGGTGAGCAACAGGGATTTGCGCCGCATCAGTTGATTATGACAGCCACCCCGATCCCCCGGACGTTAGCCATGACCGCTTACGCTGATTTGGATACCTCAGTAATAGATGAACTGCCGCCTGGCCGTACGCCTGTGAAAACGGTGGTCTTGCCGGATGGTCGTCGTGGCGATGTGATAGAACGTATTCGTACCGTTTGTCAGCAGGATAAAAGGCAAGTTTATTGGGTCTGTACGCTGATTGAAGAATCCGAAAGCCTGCAATGTCAGGCAGCGGAAGATACCCTCATTATCCTTTCTACCGCCTTACCAGAACTGCGTATTGGATTGGTGCATGGCCGTCTCAAAGCAGCAGAGAAACAGGCGATCATGAACGAGTTTAAAAAGGGTGATCTGGATCTGCTGGTCGCAACCACCGTTATCGAAGTGGGGGTAGATGTCCCCAACGCCAGCCTGATGATCATTGAAAATGCGGAACGGCTTGGCTTAGCGCAGCTTCACCAATTGCGAGGGCGAGTGGGTCGCGGTGGTGTTGAAAGCCATTGTGTTTTGATGTACCAACACCCACTGAGTAAAACCGCACAACAGCGTTTGGGCGTCTTGCGAGAAAGTAATGACGGCTTTGTAATCGCCCAGAAAGATCTGGAAATTCGGGGCCCGGGTGAACTGTTAGGCACAAAACAAACCGGGCTTGCAGATATGAAAATAGCAGACCTTACCCGGGATGCGTATCTGGTTCCGGAAGTGCAAAAGCTGGCGCAACAGCTCTGGCAACAATACCCAGAACGCGCAGAAGCCATTATCAATCGTTGGCTGGCATATCGGGAGCAATATGGTCATGCCTGATTTTACCATTACCGCAAGCACAGGGTTTGCATCAAAAGCAGAGCAACTCGCCCAGCAGTGGGGATTGACTTACCTGCCAAAGGTGGAAAGTGGTTTGACCCTCATCCTCGATGAATATGGGTTAGGTTTACAGGATTTGAATGACGCAAAGCTCGGCGCTGTCCGGGTGGATTTTAGCAACAAAGCCATGGGCTTTCGGACACAACAGGCCAGTATTAAAAATGAAGCGATTGCCCGCGCTTGTGGCCTCAAAGGCAATCAGCAACGCACGGTGCTGGATGCCACCGCGGGTCTTGCACGTGATGCCTGGGTATTAGCCAGTTTGGGTGCCAGAGTAATGCTATTGGAACGTTCCCCTGTGGTCGCTGCTTTGTTACGGGACGGATTATCAAGGGCAGTGGATGATCCCGAATCGCCCGAATGGATAGCAGAGCGCCTGCAGTTATTAGCCAATGATTCGCTGCTACAGCTGCAACCCTGGCCTTATGAAATACCTGATGTCATTTATCTGGACCCAATGTTTCCCCACAAAAAGAAAACTGCGCTGGTGAAAAAGGAAATGCGCCTGTTTCAGCAGCTACTGGGACCGGATAAGGATGCTGATAAACTATTAACTCCGGCACTGCATCTGGCGAAAAAACGGGTCGTGGTTAAACGACCAGACTATGCACCGTTTCTCAATGAACACGTACCGTCCATGCAAATCAAAAGTAAAAAACATCGCTTTGATGTATACCTGACTGACGTCACTTAATTTGCGACGCCAGAACGGCTTTATCATGCTATCTTTAGAGCGCATTTTTCAATATTAATCAGGAACCCATTATGATAGCTGTAGGCGACACCCTCCCCGAACATTCCTTCTCATTACGTCAAAATGGCGAAATGAGCAATCCCACAACAGAGCAACTTTTTGGCAACAAAAAAGTCGTGATGTTTGCTGTTCCCGGTGCATTTACACCCACCTGTTCGCAGGCGCACCTACCCGGTTTTGTGGTGAACGCTGATGCGATTAAAGCACAGGGTGTCGATGACATCATCTGCATATCGGTCAATGATGCTTTTGTCATGGAAGCATGGGGAGCGCAGAGCAACGGCGAACATATTACGATGCTAGCCGATGGTGATGGCAGCTTTTCCGATGCTATCGGTCTTGCCATGCAAACGGGTGGCTTTGGTGGTATTCGCTCGACACGCTACGCCATGATTGTGGAAGATAAAGTCGTGCGCCATCTGGCTATCGAAGATCAGGGCAAGTTTGAAGTCAGCAGTGCTGAAGCTGTGCTCAAAGCATTAGCATAGATAGAGTCTCGTGGGGGCATCACGCCCCTGAACCCAACTTCGGCAATTGCCCCCAGTGCGTTAATCAATACTCTCTCAGACAATGCTGTTTTGACGATCACTGTCAAATGTAAGCGAACATCATAAAATCCACGTATAATCCGCATCGCCAGTGTCAACCCGTTGCTGGTGTCCCAATAGAATAAGATGTGGAGTCGGGAACAATTGCGTAAAACAGATGTTGTTGTAATAGGAGCAGGCGCTGCCGGATTATTTTGTGCAGCCGAAGCAGGAAAACGTGGCCGTTCAGTTCTGGTACTGGATCATGCTAAAAAAGTCGGTCGCAAAATCCTGATGTCCGGTGGCGGTCGTTGCAACTTCACTAACATGTATGCCAGCCCGGAAAATTTTCTTTCGGATAACCCCCACTTCTGTAAGTCAGCGTTGAGCCGTTATACGCAGTGGGACTTTGTGTCATTGGTTGAAAAGTACCACATCAAATATCACGAAAAGACACTGGGGCAGTGGTTTTGTGATGACTCAGCAAAAGATATCGTGAACCTGCTACTCACTGAATGTCGGCAGGCTGAGGCACAAATTCAAACTGCTACTGATATTCAATCTATCGATAAAATCTCTGCCGGTTTTATATTGGAAACCAGTCAGGGACCAATCCAGTGTGAATCACTGGTCATCGCTACCGGCGGATTAAGTTTACCCAAACTAGGAGCGAGTCCCTTTGGCTATCAAATAGCGGAACAATTTGGTTTGAGTATAAAACCGACTCGTGCCGGACTGGTGCCATTTACGCTGCACGATCAGGACAAAAAAGTCCTGGCCGACTTATCCGGCATTTCCGTCAACGCCAGCGCCGAATGTAACAACACGGTATTCAATGAAAATATCCTGTTTACCCATCGTGGGTTGAGTGGACCAGCGGTACTGCAAATATCCAATTACTGGTTGCCCGGACAAGACGTTGCGTTCAACCTCTACCCCAACGGCGATCTCCATATTGAGCTTAGCGAAAAACAAAAATCAAACCCGGATGCACAGTTAAGTACGATCCTGTCACAGTTTTATCCGAAACGATTTGTACAAACCGCACTGGAATATTTCAATATTGGTAACAGACCGCTCAAACAGTATCAGGGTAATCAATTGCAACAGGTTGCAACGCAGTTTGAGCACTGGTTGTTAAAACCCAATGGCACTGAAGGCTACCGCACCGCTGAGGTGACTTTAGGTGGAGTCGATACCCACCAACTTTCCAGCAAGACGATGATGGCGAAAGATGTCGAGGGCCTATACTTTATTGGTGAAGTGGTCGATGTCACAGGCTGGCTGGGGGGATATAACTTTCAATGGGCCTGGTCCAGCGGCTGGGTGGCGGGGCAAGAGGTATAAACGTATTAGAGTGGCTATGCCATTCGACTAACTATCCATATCAGTTGTATCTGGCAGGCTCTGTAAAGCGATTTCAATCATCTCGTCGAAGCCGGATTCTCGCTCTTCACTACTTAATTTCTGGTTAAGTAAAATATGATCACTGACCGTACATAAGGTAAATGCTTTTTTGCCATGTTGTGCAGCAACCGCATACAAACCTGCCGTTTCCATTTCCGCAGCAAGCACGCCAAACTGTGTCATTGTATTCAGAGTGGTAGAAGATTGGTTATAAAAAAGATCGGTAGTAAATACATTGCCTACATGAAACCTGACCTTATTTTGTCTTGCTGTCATTACGTGTCGCTCCAGCAAGTTAAAATCAGTAATGGGTGCAATATTGTGACCGTTGGTCATCACCTGACTAATATTGGAGTCCGACGCCGCGCCCATGGCAAACACGATATCATTTAGATTTACCTGTGTTTGTAACGCACCACAACTGCCAACACGAATGATATTTGCAACATCAAAATGGGTAAAAAGCTCATGTGCATACAAACAAATTGAGGGTACGCCCATGCCTGAGCCCATAACCGAAACCGATTTTCCCTCATAGCTACCTGTGTAGGCGAACATATTTCTAACGGTATTGATCAGCTTCACGTTCTGTAAGTAATTGGTAGCGATGTACTTGGCACGCAGCGGATCACCGGGCATCAGCACGGTTTTGGCAAAATCATCTGGTTGAGCATTGATGTGAGCGGTTGTCATTATGCGTCTCTAATTTGTCTCGTTGATAAAGCTTTGGCCGTAAGCCATCGGGCTAAGCCCGAAGTATGCCGCTAAGCTCTGTGCTACATCAGCAAATGTATCGCGCACACCAACACAGCCATTGTTTAGCTTGCCAGTCGCAAGAACAGGAATATATTCACGAGTATGGTCGGTGCCCGGAAAGGTCGGATCGCAGCCATGATCAGCGGTAAGTATTAGCAAGTCTGTTGTGCTTACCTGTTGCAACAGTTCGCTAAGTCGGCGGTCAAACTGCTCTAACGCCAATGCATAGCCATTTACATCACGTCGGTGACCATACAAGCTGTCGAAATCCACAATATTGGTGAACACTAATTCATTATCCTGGCAGCTTTTCCAGGCATCGAGTGTTGCATCCATTAAACTATCTAAGCCATCCGCCTTAATCGCTTGACTGATCCCTTGATGGGCAAAAATATCACTGATTTTACCGACCGAAATGACTCGCCCGGAATGTTCTAAAAGATGATCGAGCAACGTGTTATTTGGGGGTTGCATAGAATAATCTTTGCGATTAGCGGTTCGTACAAATTCGTCTTTATTGGCGCCCGTAAACGGTCGCCGAATAACCCTTGCAATGTTGTAGTCATCCAACAAATTCCGAGCAACCTGACAAATCGATTCAGCTCGTTCAGTTGAAATCACGGCTTCATGGTAAGCGATTTGGAAGACGCTATCGGCACTGGTGTAACAGATGGGCTTAGCGGTCTGCATATGTTGTTGACCAAACCGTTGTATCACCTCAGTCCCAGATGCAATGCAGTTGCCCAAGATCCCGGGCAACTGGGCTTTTGCAATCAGTTGGTTGATCAGAGTTACCGGAAAACTATCCTGCGGTTGCCGGAAGTATCCCCAATCAAACAACACCGGCACTCCCATCATTTCCCAATGACCAGAGGTGGTATCCTTAGCCGTACTTATACTGGCGGCACAACCAAAAGCGGCTTGATGAGGTTCAATCGAGTCACGCAAAGGCAAGGTTTGCTGACTCACCAGTTCACACGCTTTGTGGATGCCCATTGACTGCAGGTTGGGCAGATGCAGCGCGCCACTGCGCCCTTGCTCACAATGACCTTCAGCGCATGCCTGCGCGATATGGAGTAGCGTATTTGCCCCAGCATCACCAAACTTATCGGCATCAGGACTTGCACCAACGCCAAGTGAATCCAACACGATGACCAGGGCGCGATTCATATTGATAACTCGACATTAAAAAGTGATTGTGGTTCTACATCATCACCTGATTTATCAGTGCTAATGACGACCCCCTGCTGGTGCAAAATTTGCGCGTGCTCTTGCCACTGCATTTCACTTTCGGCATGTAACAGACAAATTGGTGTGTACTGGTCGACTTGGGTCCCGACGGACAACATCTGCGAGATCCCCGTTCGGTAACTGCTAATGATTTGTCGGTTTGTGCTGTTTGTACTTAAGCTGCGGCACACCTCACCAATCCTTTTCATATTAAACGCGGATATCTGTCCTTGCTGGTTGGCATAGACCGGGCGGATAATTTTTGCGTCGGGAAGGTACACTTGTGGACGTTGCAGCAAATCCGTCGGCCCTCCGAGGTGGCTTACCATTTTGGCAAAGTGCTCGGCAGCGCTGCCATTATCCAGAACAGTATGCAGTTGCAACCTGGCATGTTGGTGATCATCTGCTTTACTGCAACTTATCAGTAACTCTGCGCCTAAGCGCTCAAGCAATGATAACGCCTTAGGGTGCCGTTTACTGCCGTTGAGGAAATCGATCACCTCCTTCACTTCAAGGTTGTTGCCAACATTATATGAAATCGGCTCATTCATTGAGGTTGTAACACAGCTAAGGTTCAATCCTAAGATACTTGCCACTGCGTGCATTTGTGTTTTTAGCTCAACCATAAAATCTTCATTTTGAGCAAAAGCACCATTCCCACACTTTATGTCGATGACCAGTGCATCGAGCCCTTCAGCTAACTTTTTAGAAAGGATTGATGACACAATTAACGGTACGCAAACAACGGTTGAAGTGGCATCGCGAATGGTATAAATGCGTTTATCGACGGGTGCAATCTGCGCGGATTGGGCAATAATTGCCAAACCATTCTGGCTAACACAGTGCTGAAACTCGTCCAGTGAAGGAAAGCAATTGTAACCCGGTATACTTTCCAGCTTGTCGACCGTACCGCCAGTATGGGCTAACCCCCGACCACTGATCATAGGAATGTAAACACCGCAGGCGGCAAGAGTCGGCGCCAATACCAGACTGATGTAATCCCCCACTCCCCCGGTACTATGCTTATCCACCACAGGGCCGTCGACTTGCCAATGCAGTTTACTGCCGCTTTGGCTCATTGCCTGAGTCAATGCTGTCGTTTCTTCCAGAGACATGCCATTTTGACACACTGCCTGAGTAAAAGCGGCTACCTGCGTATCCGTAGCCCTGTTATCTGAGATGGCTTTTACCAGGGTATGCAACTCCGTTGGCGATAGCGTCAAAGACTGCTGTTTTCGTTCAATAACCCTGGCAACATCAATCATGTTACTGCCTGGTTATCGGTACGACTATGTTGCTGCAGATAGTCGATGACAGTGCTGAGCAAGGAACTGGCACCAAAACGAAAATGTCGGCTATCTATCCAGCTATCACCCATAACCTGCTGCGCTAGTGATAGATATTCTGCGGCTTCATCCAGATTTTTTACTCCACCCGATACTTTAATACCGGTGTTTGTACCTGACGCTTTAATCGACTGTAAAATTTCCAATGCCGCAGATGGTGTAGCATTCACCTTGACCTTACCAGTAGACGTTTTGATGAATTCAACGCCGACAGAGAAACAAACCTCGCATGCGCGTCGGATATGTTCTGCTGACTCTAGAACGCCTGATTCGATAATGACTTTCAGCACCGCGTTATTGGCGCAGACGTTCTTGCATGCTTTAAGTATCATTTCTGCCTGTTGGACATCGCCCGCCAGTAATGATTGATAAGGAAGGACAATATCAATTTCATCAGCACCGTGGGCAATCGCCAACTCGGTATCCTTAATGATTTTTTCGATAGGCTCTTGTCCACTGGGGAAATTAACCACTGTGGCAACCGCAATATTAGATTTGCCGATCTTTGTTAAGTGTGACTTTGCGAGTCGGACAAATTGCGGGTAAACACAAACTGCAGCTGTACTGCCATAACACGATCCTGAAGATTCACAGAGTTTTACGATATCGTCTTCAGTTTCATTGCCGTTAAGCGAGGTCAAATCAATCAATGATAGGATCCTGCGCGCCAGTTTTTCGTCAATTATCAATCTTTTTGCTCCGCTAAATTAATGCCGCTATCGCCCGATGGAATACACATTGCCATAATGCAAAATCCCGCATATTGATTCAGATCAACTGGCATTTAACCTCTGACATAAGCACCGATAAACACTTCAATGCCCTATTATAATAATGTTATATGCCATTTTCCGTTGGCTGATTGTGCTGTTCCCCTAACCACTGTAAAACTCTGGCCAAAGGCGCAGGAAAGCGCTCTATACCAATGCTATCCAGTAGGTTTTTGCAATATAACGCCAGCTCAGTATCACCTGACATGCTGAGTCGCCGCCTAAAGAACAGTGAATCTGGATCCACCTGATTGTTGATCATGGCAACCATATCTTTAGAGGTTGCGATAATTGTCAGGTCAGAGTCAGTTGCCGCAAAGCTCGCCGCTAAGCGATGCTGTTTTAGCTCGATTGCAAATGCTAATTGACAATCAGCCACTTTTATTACAATCCGTTTCCCCCGCATAAAACTCAATCTGTCAGCAGCAAGTTCTTGCTGGAAAAAACGATTCAAAGCAAAGCTCAACAGCTTGGTTTGAAAAGCTATTGGTACATGTTGTTGCACGCGGTTTATCACTTTAGGCAAGCTATCTACCACTTTCTGATTAACTCTTTTAATATCCAACATTTTGACTAATCGTTTGCCTTATCCGGATATAATCTCATCACAAACCAAGGGCTATTTATATAACTCTTGATAGGTAGTTATGAGGTTCAAACAACGTGGAATTGTTATGTCCGGCGGGCAGTATGCCAGCCTTAAAAACAGCAATAGAACATGGGGCAGATGCGGTCTATATCGGTCTAAATGACGCAACCAACGCGCGGCATTTTGCGGGTTTAAATTTCGATAATGCTCAGCTCATAGAAGCCGCGCGGTATGTACACCAGCACGGCAAAAAACTGCATATCGCGATCAATACCTTTGCTCACCCACAGAGTTGGCCAACCTGGCAACGTGCTGTGGATACGGCGATAGAAATTGGTGCCGATGTATTGATACTCGCAGATATCGCCGTACTGGCCTATGTGGCTGAAAAATACCCGGACGTCGAGCGGCATTTATCGGTGCAGGCATCAGCAACAAATGTCGCCGCAATCAATTTTTATCAACAGTTTGGGATCACTCGAGTTGTATTACCACGGGTATTATCGATTCAACAGGTCCGGGCCTTAACTCGCCAGTGCGATATTGATTTCGAAGTGTTTGCCTTTGGTAGTCTATGCATTATGGCTGAGGGCCGGTGCTACTTAAGCTCCTATTTGACAGGCGAATCCCCCAACACGGCAGGGGCTTGCTCGCCGGCTGCGTTTGTGCGCTGGGATGAAAATGACGGTTATCTGGAGTCCCGCTTAAACAATATACTGATTGACCGATTCGCGGAGCATGAAACATCCGGTTATCCAACCCTGTGTAAGGGGCGATTTAATGTCGGCGATGATCTCTATCACGTGCTGGAAGAGCCCACCAGCCTGAACACACTCGATCTGTTACCGACGCTTTATAGTGCGGGTATTTGTTCGCTTAAGATTGAGGGTCGCCAGCGCAGTCCTGCGTATGTGGCCAAAATCACACAAGTTTGGCGTGCAGCCATCGACAGGTTAAAAGCCAACCCGGAACAATTTGCTGTGCAACAACAATGGCAAGCTGTTCTGGCTAGTCTCTCGGAAGGAAGTCAAACCACATTGGGTGCTTACCATCGAAAATGGAAATAATGTTATGAAATTCTCTTTAGGACCTATCCAATATTTTTGGCCAAAAGCGAAAATGCAACGGTTTTATCAACAAGCTGCCGAGTCAGATATCGACATTGTTTATCTCGGTGAAACCGTTTGCAGTAAACGTCGGGAATTTAAGCTGGAGGATTATTTAGTCCAGGCCCATACCCTTCGTGAAGCCGGTAAACAGGTTTGTTTATCATCAATGACCTTACTTGAAGCCCCTAGTGAAATTAGAGAGCTTCGCAAATATGTCGATAATGGCGAGTTTCTAGTTGAAGCCAATGACGTTGGCGCCATAGCCATGCTGCAACAAAGCGGTCTATCATTTGTCACAGGTTCTGGTATCAACTGCTACAACCAACATACGCTAAAACACTTATTCGATATGGGAATGATACGCTGGGTCGTGCCCGTGGAATTATCGCGGGATTGGGTACATGACCTGTTGAACACCAGCATGGTTAACAGCTTCCGAGGGGACTTTACTACCGAAGTGTTTGGCTTTGGTCATCTGCCCTTGGCCTGGAGTGGCCGCTGCTTCACTGCTCGTTCTGAAAACCGCAGTAAAGACCAATGTGAACTCTGTTGTATTAAATATCCCCAAGGTCGCACAGTATCAAGCCAGGATGGTACACAGGTATTTACGTTAAACGGCATACAAACTCAATCCGGTTATCGCTATAACTTACTTAACCAGTTGCCAGCAATGACAGATCTCATTGATATTGTGCGCATTAGTCCACAACCAGAAGATACATTCGAATGGCTGCGCGCCTTTAAAGCGAACATCAATGGTACTGCGCCACAACGCCTCGAAGCGAATGAAAGTAATGGTTACTGGTTACATATTGCCGGAATGCAAACTGGCTAACCGCCAAACCGACAGGACGAAATACTCCTGTCTCGACACAGTTGAAAGTTACGGAAAATTTGCCACAGATAGACACAATGACAAGCCTGTTCAGCTGTTTTTTGTAACCAGATTTGGGGTTATACCTTCCTATAAAAAGCGTTCAGCTGCAGTATATCGTCCGGTATAGGTTACTTCCGATGCTTTACCGATTCTCATCAGGATTTGAGGTACACCTTCTACATCAAAAACACCTGCCAGTTGATTGCGCAATCGCTCAAATTCGATAGGGTAATTAATATAGGAAGCTGTGATTCCCTCAGAGGCAAGAAAGACGAGTAATTTGTTCAAAGCCCGTCCCGTATTTAGCCAGGATTCAGCATTATCATCCTTAGCGCTCAACAACATGAGTGTTGGCGATCTCAATCTGATTTTCTCATCAAAAAAATCCGCAACCTTTTGACTCATATCCACACTTCTGACAATTGGATTAATTACTGGCGAAGGCAAATTAAGGGGCAGATGTTCATAATTAAAAAAACCATCCTTGGGTGCCCCCATATTCGCTCTCAAACTCTGCACAAACTCTCTGCGATACCAGGGATCTGCGTATAGCTCTCTGACAGCAAACCCCACTAACCTGGCCACTTCATCTCTTTTATTCTGAACAGCAACGAAATTGGCGGCTATTTCATAGTCACTTGCCTTTAGTCTACAAAGCTTCTGAAGGTTTTCCGCAAGAGAGTAACTGGAGAAATCGCTTCGATTGGTTTGTCGGGTTCTAACCGCATGAAAAAGTCTGGTAACTTTTTTAGTGATATGGCAGGCGCTTTTTAAGCGAAAACTGGCTAAACGGTGCATGTCGTCATCGACACAATATTCAACGTTTGAAGTATGCCCAAAGTATGCGGCAACAATTTCCAGCGTATTAATGGCGGCTCCACAACCAATTAACTTCTGACGATCTTTTGGATCGGAACAATGACGGGTATTTTCGGGATCCGCAAAAATTCCAATCTGGTCATCTGCCAGACGAAACTGCCAGGGTTGCGAATTTCGGTGAGAGGGGGCTAAAGGCGCATATTGCAATATAAACGCAAGCTGTTCCTCTTCGCTACCCCCAAACGGATATTTGAAATCATCAATTTGCCTGGGATCGTCGTTCGTGTCAGACATAACTCCACCAATTGGCACAAGTTCTCATTGTCTTATCTTATGCTGCCTGGACGTTAAAACACTGATCTCGATCAAATAACTGGCCGCTTACTGTTTTGCTAAATCCCTAAGTAATGTTGATCCAGATCAAAACACAATATATAGACATTAAATTAATATAAAACACAACATGTAGTGCCATAGCAATAATATGAAAACCAAATCTCTCTCCACTTTTGCGCCTCAAATCCTGTTTCAGGAAGTACCTGATGAGATATCTTTGGCTTTTACTGTTTGTGGCTGCCCACTGCGCTGTGAAGGCTGCCACAGTATGGACACCTGGTCTTTGAATAACGGCTCAGAATTAACTAACGAGCTATTTAAGAATCATATCCAAAATTATCAGTCGCTCGTGACCTGTGTCTTATTTTTCGGCGGTGAGTGGCATAGCGAAGCATTGATAGAAAAGCTCAGGTACGCCAGAAATCATCAACTCAAAACCTGTCTCTATACAGGCCTGGAGCGCATCCCAAACCGTATTTCAGCCCACCTTAGTTATCTTAAAACCGGGCGCTGGATAAAAGAATTAGGCGGGCTGGACAGCCCGTTTACTAATCAACGTTTTGTTGATTTAGATAATAACAAACTACTCAATCACAAATTTTTAGGGGAATCTCATTATGTTGCGACTGAACAAGGAGCATATACAGCATAAACTCAGCTTTATTGCGCAATATTTAACAGCAAGTAATGCCGCTGATGGCGCCAGATTGGATGCCAATGCCAATGTAACAAACAAGAATATAGCGACGCTTGAAGCAGAGTTAATGAAAGACTACTTCATTCAAATAAACCGTGCTCAAGTAACTGATAAAATTACACAACTGTTCGACAGGCAACTGGCCGACGAATACCTGCGTCAGATCGAAGCCCATGAGATCTACGTTCATGATGAGACCAGCCTCAAGCCTTACTGTGCCTCAATCACCATGTACCCATTTCTGTTGGATGGCTTGACAACGCTTGGCGGCGAATCCAAAGCGCCTAAACATCTGGAGTCTTTTTGTGGAAGCTTTGTCAATCTGGTTTTTGCCATTAGCGCCCAGTTTGCTGGTGCTATCGCCACGGTCGAATTTTTAACTTACTTCGACCATTTCGCCAGAAAAGATTATGGTGATAATTATCTGGAAACACATCGCAAGAAAATTGAAAATCATCTACAACATGTCGTCTATGCACTCAATCAACCAGCGGCAGCCAGAGGTTACCAAAGTGTTTTCTGGAATATTTCCATTTATGACCAGTATTATTTTGAAGCGCTGTTTGGTGACTTTAAATTCCCGGATATGTCTCGTCCTGAATGGACCCATATCGATTCTTTACAACGCTTCTTTATGGACTGGTTTAATCAGGAGCGCTGCAAATCCATTTTAACTTTCCCGGTGGTTACAGCAGCAATGCTAACTGAAGACAGTGCTGTCAAAGATGGTGACTTTGCTGACTTCTGTGCCGAGGAAATCAGTAAAGGAAACGCATTTTTTGTTTACCAGTCTGAAAATGCCGACTCCCTGGCTTCTTGTTGTCGCTTAAGAAACGCCATTTCTGACAATACCTTTTCTTATAGTCTGGGGGCCGGTGGTATCGCTACGGGATCAGTAAATGTCATCACATTGAACATGAACAGGCTGGTACAGGACGGCAGAGATTTAGCAGAAGAAGTACAGAAGATTCAAAAATATCAGTTGGCCTATCGACGCCTGATGGAAGACTATCAAGCCCAGGGAGCCTTACCCGCTTACGACGCCGGGTTCATTAGTTTGCAAAAACAATTTTTGACTATTGGCATAAATGGTATGGCAGAAGCCGCGGAATACATGGGTCTCGCGCCCGGTAATAATGCCCCATATAAGGCATTTGTGCAGGAAAAACTAAAAGTCATTTATGACGCTAATCGTGAAGCCGGAAAACGTTACGGATGTTTGTTCAATACCGAGTTTGTACCTGCGGAAAATCTAGGCGTGAAGAATGCCAAGTGGGATAAGGAAGATGGTTACCAGACTAACCGAGATTGCTACAACTCCTATTTTTATTTAGTAGAAGACGATAAAACCAATCATTTGGACAAATTCATCTTACATGGTGAGGAGCTTATTCAGTACCTTGACGGAGGCAGTGCCCTACACCTCAATCTTGAAGAAAAACTAAGTAAAACAAATGCTCTAAGGCTATTAAATATTGCGGCTCAAACTGGCTGCAATTACTTCTGTATTAATATCAAAATCACCATTTGTAATAGTTGTCAGAATATCGATAAACGGACATTGTCGCGATGCCCTGCCTGTGGCTCCGGCAATGTTGACCATGGCACCAGGATCATCGGTTACTTGAAACGGGTATCTGCGTTTAGCGAAGCCAGGCGTCATGAGCACAAACTCAGACACTACCACAGACAACCCAAAGCAGAATCTGCCGTCAGCGGTTAAGCAAAAATGGGCAATCGATGGGGATAGATAGACTCTTATCCCCATCAAATAATTCGGGAGGCGACCTTCTGTTCCTGTCCTACATCCAGATACTGGTCGAACACTTTACAGACACTTCTAAGCAGTATCTTTGCTTTTTCATAAACCTGTATATGGTCTTGCTGGTCATGTAACAAGCCATCCTCCTCAAAACTCGCTAAGGTAGAAAGTTCCCTGTCAAAGTACTGATCAAAGTGAATATTAAAAAGGGCTTCTACTGCCTTTTTATCGACATACATATTACACATCAGTTCACTGATTACATGAGCACGTAGTTGGTCCTCTTTACTAAGCCACAGGCCACGTTCAACCGCGTGTTTGCAGGTATCAACAGCGTGTTCATAGTCTGACAATGACTTGCAGTTTTGACTGTAAACATTATTAATATGACTGATAGCCGTCAACCCAAGACCTAATAGATCCAAGCCTTTACAGGCAGTATAACCCTGAAAATTTCGACCCAGTTGACGACTATTTCGGGCTTTAATGAGTGTATCGTCTGGCCGGGCAAAATGATCCATACCAATTTGCAGATAACCGTCTTCTTCCAGGGCTTTTTCTGCCATTTGCAGAAGTTCCAGTTTCGTATCAGCAGCAGGCAACCAGGATGATTTGATTTTTCGCTGTGCAGCAAACTTTTCCGGCATATGGGCATAATTGAAAAGGGCGATTCTGTCGGCGTCAAACTCAGCCACATCCTGCAATGTTTTTCGAAAATTTTGCGCTGATTGAAATGGTAATCCGAAAATTAAATCGAGATTAATGGAGGCGATACCGACCTTCCTGGCATGCCGAAGCAATTTTTGAATTTTTTCCGTAGACTGTACTCGGTTGATGGCAACCTGTACTTCTGGATTCGTGTCTTGAATACCCAGACTAATACGATTAAACCCCATTGACGCCACAGCATCAATGTAACTCTCATCTAAAAGTCTGGGATCCAACTCGATGCTGATTTCGCAATCAGCGGTCATATTAAAATGCTGTTTGATGGTATTGACCAGATCCGCAAGTTCATCTACATGAAGGTAATTGGGGGTGCCGCCACCAAAATGGAGCTGCTGCACCTTATGTCGCTGAAACAGTTGTGAACGATGTGCGACTTCCTCTCTTAGTGCTTCATTGTATCGGCTGACTTTAAGCGCATTTTGAGTGACGATCTTGTTACACCCACAGTAATAACAAAGGCTGCGACAAAAAGGAATATGGACGTAAATCGATAGATTTTCGTTAGGGCTGGTACGCACCGCCTGCACAAACTCGTCATTGCTGAATTGTTGGTGAAATTGCAGCGCTGTAGGATAAGACGTATATCTCGGTCCTCGCCCCTGATACTTACTAATGATAGATTCGGGCAACGAATTTGATGTTAACTCAGTCAATTTTTCACCGATTTGTTCGCGGTAATTACCTTCATGCATTACAGACATCCTCCACAACTCCCACAACGCCAATCCTGTTGATTTACCGACTCATAAAACCATTGTACGTGTTGTTCATCTAACGGCACTTTGTGCTGCTGGAACAGCATTTCCAACCAGTCAAAGTTCTCTTCTATCCACTTTTCCAATAGCCACCCTTCGGCAAAGTCTTCTTCATCTGGAAACAAAAAACTGAAGATGCCGAAGGTATTCATATGGTTCTCCCGTATTTTGTTAGGCAAAACCAGGGGGGTATCCTGATAGCTGATTTCCCAATGTCCCAGGCATAAAGTATTGCCTTGCGCGGTCCAGCGGGCTGTAAACGGATTAGTCGGGGTTTGCATTTGGGCGGCTGCCACGACGGGTTTCATAGACTTGATAGATATCTTCAACAAAACTTCTGTCGCTGGCGGTAACACCAAGGTCATTGATAAGCCCATCTTCGATTGCATAAATCCAACCGTGAATACTCAGTGACTGACCTCGATCCCAGGCATATTGTACCGCCTTGGTGCGACTGAGGTTTTTCACCTGAGCGATGACATTCAACTCGCAAACCCGATCAACTTTTGCCTCATTCGATAGCATCGAAAGTTCTTCCTGATGAGCAAAATTAAGGTCTTTGATGTGTCGCAACCAGTTATCAACCACCCCGTATTCATCATGTCCAAGAGACGCTTTAATGCCACCACAACCATAATGACCACACACAATAATGTGTTTTACCCGCAACACTTCGATGGCATATTGCACCACCGCTAAACAATTGAAGTCGGTATGAACCACTTGATTAGCGATGTTACGATGTACAAATACTTCTCCCGGTGCTAAATCAACAATCTGATTTGCGGGTACCCTGGAATCGGAACAACCAATCCACAGATAATCGGGTTTCTGAATGGCTGCGAGTCGGTGAAAAAACTCAGGATCGTTTTCTCTTATTTGATTCGCCCATTTTTTATTACGAGCCAACAGGTCAGCCACAGTAGTCGTCATAATCAACACTCATTTACTGCATAATAGTTGACTGGTCAGTTTGAAAACTAAAACCCTGAATATCGGCTTCCGCGACCATGCGGTGTAAATATTGCGACAATGACTTGCGTTCCAGACGCTCGTTTAAATAGTCCTGAATTTTTTCCTGAACCATGGCAAAAGGAAGTTGCCGTCCGGCTACCAGTTGATTGACGCGCACAATATGAAAACCAAAGCGGGATTCAATGACAAATTCAATAAGCCCGGTGTTTTTACTCGCGAAAACAGCACGTTCAAACTCTGGTACGGTTTGGTTTGCGGTAATTTGTCCCAGGTCGCCATTCAACGTTTTAGATGGACAGTCTGAATACCGTTGTGCCATTTCTTCAAAGTCACCCGGTGTTTGAGTTAATTCTGATAGCAGTTTCTCAGCCAGTTGCTGCTGTTGGCTTCGGTACTTAAGATCCTGCGGATCCGCTGCCAGTAATATGTGGCTTGCAGATACTAATGGTGCCGACACAAAACGCTCTTTATTGGCCTCGTAATAGCGACGACACTCAGACTCAGTAGCAGAGGGAAGATGTTCTTCACGTTGCCTTATTTGCGCTAAAAGTTGATATTCCTGCTCTGCGTCCAGACTTGCATTTTCATCCAGATCGGTCAGGCCTAAGGCAATCGCTTTTTGTAAGATCAGTTTGCCGAAAATAAGCGACTCAGCAGCACTGACCATTGCCTCACGGCGGGTCGCTGCGGGATGATACTGGATTTCACTATCAATGCTTTCTGGCATGATTACAGAACCATTTACGGTTATTTCAGGGGTATTTAACAGACTCATAATATTCACCAAATTGATTCAAAGTTTCCTAAGCGCTGTTTACAGTTAAAGCACGCAAGTAGACATGGCATCCCTGCCAATGGCTTTATCCTTTTTGGCGCACCACCTGATAGTTACGTGAAATATATTTGACCGGGACGCTCCAGATATGGACCAGGCGACTAAATGGAAACAACACAAACAGCGTCATCCCAAGTGCCACATGAGCTTTATATATCCAATGCACTGGCGCGATAAACTCAACGGCTTCAGTCAGTTGAAATGTCAGAATATGGCGAACCCATTCCATCATCTTCAACATTTCCTGACCGTCCATATGACCAGAGGAAACCACGATACTAATCAATCCCAGAATCAGTTGCAGATACAACAGCAACAGTATTCCGGTATCCATAAAGCTACTATTGGCTCTCACTCTGGGGTCAGTTAAACGACGTTTAACCAACATGGTTAGTCCAATGAAACACAGTAGACCGAAAAAGCCACCAACACCCATTGCGATGATTTGTTTGGCTTCCAGCGAAATACCCACCAAGTGCCACAGTTCATAAGGCACCACCAGTCCGGCAAAATGCCCCAGCAGAATCATAATGACACCGATGTGAAACAACACACTGGCGACTCGAAATCCTTTACTGTTTAACATCTGACTGGAGCTGGCTTTCCAGCTATATTGTTCCCGGTCATACCTGATTAGGCTACCCAGGAAAAAAATGATGAGGGCAATATACGGATATATGCCAAATAACAGATTATCTAAATAAGTCATGACGTACTCCTTAATGGATTTGTCCGCTCGGATGGTTGTTGAGGGTCGCAAAATTGAATCGGAACGTCTTGATCACGACGTTGCGCATTTTCCGGCCGGTTTTGAGTGGAAGGGCAACCACCATTGATGGCATCGCCACCGAAAGTAATGGCTTCTTCTTCCCAGACTTTGTCCAGTGCCTTTTTGGTGTTGTCTGGCTTTTCGGCGTTAACCTGTTCCCGTAAGCTATCCAAATCAATGTCCGCTTCGGCCAGGGATACCAATAAATACAGCAGGTGCTGATAATTATTGTCGCGTTTCTCCAGACGCACCGCCAACAGGGCCAGAACAGGTACAATATCCTGCAACCAGCCTTTCGCATTTTCGGTGCCCTGGGTTGCAATAAACTCCAAAAATAGAGGGATATAATCCGGTAGTTCTTTCACGCTTATTGCCAGACCTGCTGCTTTATATTGTGCCATCAAGTCCACCATGGCCTGACCGCGATCCCGGGACTCACCATGAATATGTTCATATATCAGCAGAGAAAGGGAACGGCCACGTTCAAACAGACCATCATACTCTGCCTGCCAATCCAACAAGTCGCCGTTGAGCCGGACATCAGTGAAACGTCTCAGTTGCTGTTTTTGTTCGCTGCTGAGCTCATCAGTGCCGGTAATTAACAGCTGAATGTTCAACTTGTTATCCATTAACTCCTCGGTAGGATAATCTAACAAACGAGATATAAGTCGCAGTATGTTCATTAGTCTTGTACCTCCACAGGAATAATCTGACGGACGGTTTGTTTCTTACTGCCAAACAAATCTGACGAATTGTCACCACCGCTACAGCCATTACCAAAGGTAAAACCACAGCCTGATTTCATGTCGTAGGCATTCTCTGCATAAGCACGATGACTGGTGGGAATGACAAACCGATCTTCATAGTTGGCCAGTGCCATGATGCGGTACATATCTTCCACTTGCACAGCGGTTAAGCTGGCTCGCTCAAGGGCGGCAGTTTCTTCACGTTGTTCCACCTGTTGGGCGCGTTTGTATTCGCGCATTGCCAGCATTCTTTCAAGCGCTAGTGCAACAGGTTTCTCATCACCGGCGGTCAACATATTCGCCAGATATTTGATTGGAATTCTTAGATTATCGAGATTTGGAAAGATACCATCTGATTCAACAGCTCCAGATTGCATGGCACTCTGAATAGGGCTCAGAGGCGGCACATACCACACCATTGGCAAGGTACGATATTCTGGGTGTAACGGTAACGCTACTTTCCAATCCATCGCCATTTTATACACAGGTGAATTCATCGCAGCCTGCAACCAGGCTTCGGGAATTCCTTCCTGGCGAGCGGCTTCTTGTACTTGCTCGTCAAAAGGGTCTAAGAAAATGTCACACTGGGCCTGATAGAGATCCTTTTCATTGGCAACCGAAGCGGCTTCTTCTATCCGGTCTGCGTCATACAGCATGACACCCAGATAGCGAATACGACCGACGCAGGTTTCGGAACACACCGTTGGTTGACCCGATTCAATTCTGGGGTAACAGAAAATACATTTTTCTGATTTACCGGTTTTCCAGTTGTAATAGATTTTTTTGTACGGGCAGCCACTGACACACATGCGCCAACCACGACACTTGTCTTGATCTATCAAAACAATACCGTCTTCTTCCCGCTTGTAGATTGCGCCGCTGGGGCACGAGGCAACGCATGCCGGATTGATGCAATGCTCACACAGACGGGGCAGATACATCATAAATGTCTTTTCAAATTCACCGTAAATATCGGCCTGTATCTGGTCAAAGTTTTTATCTTTACGACGCTTTGAAAACTCTGTACCCAGAATCTCTTCCCAGTTAGGTCCCCATTCTATTTTTTCCATGCGTTTCCCGGATATCAGGGAGCGCGGCCGCGCAACGGGTTGATGTTTACTTTCGCCCGCTTTATGCAAATGCTGATAGTCAAAATCGAAAGGTTCGTAATAGTCGTCAATTTCTGGTAAATCAGGGTTAGCGAAGATATTGGCTAAAATCTGACGTTTGCCACCTTGTTTAGGCACGATTTTACCGTTGCTCTGACGTTTCCAACCGCCATTCCATTTATCCTGATTTTCCCACTCTTTGGGATAACCGACACCCGGCTTGGTTTCAACATTGTTAAACCAGGCATATTCCACCCCTTCACGAGATGTCCACACGTTTTTGCAGGTGACTGAACAGGTATGGCAACCTATGCACTTGTCCAGATTCAGCACCATGCCGATTTGCGCTCTTACTTTCATGGCTATTTCTCCATCTCGTTCACATCGACACTATCGTCATCCAACCAGTCGACTTTGCTCATTTTTCTGACAATGACAAATTCGTCCCGATTACAACCAACTGTGCCGTAATAATTGAAGCCGTAGGACTGTTGGGCGTAGCCTCCAATCATGTGCGTTGGTTTCATAACCGCCCGGGTTACGGAGTTGTGGATACCACCACGGGTTTTAGTAACCTCTGAGCCGGGTACATTCACAATCCGTTCCTGCGCGTGATACATCATGCTCATGCCTTCGGGTACTCGTTGTGAAACCACCGCCCGTGCGGCGATTGCACCATTGACGTTAAAGACTTCAATCCAGTCGTTGTCCTCAATATCAGCGCGTTGTGCATCGACTTCGGACAACCAGACAATCGGGCCACCTCGAGACAGTGTCAGCATCAACAAGTTGTCAGAATAGGTACTGTGGATACCCCACTTCTGATGCGGCGTTATCCAGTTCAAGGCAATTTCAGGATTACCATTAGGTTGCTTATTCATGATCGGCTTAACCGTTTTCAGGTTAATCGGGGGTTTGTATAAGCACATAGTTTCGCCGAAGTCCCGCATCCACTCATGATCCTGATAAAACTGCTGCCGCCCTGTAATAGTGCGCCAGGGGATAAGTTCATGAACATTGGTATAGCCCGCGTTATAGGACACATGCTCGTCTTCCAGTCCCGACCAGGTAGGAGAGCTGATAATCTTTCTTGGCTGTGCCTGAACATCTCGGAAGCGGATTTTTTCATCCTCTTTTGGCAACGCCAGATGCGTATGATCACGCCCTGTAAATTCGCCTAGTGCAGCCCAGGCTTTTACCGCTACCTGACCATTGGTTTCTGGCGCTAAAGATAAAATCACCTCTGCCGCATCAATGGCTGACTCAATTTTAGGACGTCCTTTATTTGCACCTTCGTTGCGATGCACCTGATTCAGTTCGCCCAGAAATTCGACTTCTTTTTCCGTATTCCAGTTGATGCCTTTGCCACCGTTCCCTAGTTTTTCCAACAACGGACCGAGGGACGTAAAACGGGCATAGGTGTTTGGATAATCTCTTTCCACAACAACCATGTTTGGCGCGGTTTTACCAGGAATGAGGTCACACTCATTTTTCCACCAGTACTTAACGCCAAATGGCTGAGCCATTTCCGCTGGAGTGTCATGTAAGATTGGTACGGTCACCAGGTCTTTCTCTACACCTAAGTGTCCTTTCGCGACTTCAGAAAATGTTTTCGCGATCCCTTTAAAGATGTCCCAATCTGAACGAGACTCCCAAACCGGATCCACTGCGGCACTCAACGGGTGAATAAAGGGATGCATGTCTGACGTATTGAGATCGTCTTTTTCATACCAGGTCGCCGTTGGCAACACTATATCGGAATAAAGACAGGTGGTGGACATCCGGAAATCCAGGGTGACAAACAAGTCCACTTTGCCTTCAGCGGCATCATCTTCCCATTTCACATCCTGGGGTTTTTTACCGTCAGATTCCCCTAAATCTTTACCCATCAAACCATGTTTTGTCCCCAGCAGGTGACGCAACATATACTCGTGCCCCTTGCCTGATGATCCTAAAAGATTGGAGCGCCAAACAAACATATTGCGAGGGAAGTTCTGTGGATTCTCAGGTTCCTCACAGGCGAATTTTAATCGACCTGCCTGCAATTCCTGTATGGCAAAGTCTTTCGGTTCAAGACCTGCAGCCTCTGCATCACGACAAAGTTGTAAGGGGTTCATGCCGAGTTGCGGAGCCGATGGCAACCAACCCATGCGTTCTGCCCGGCTATTGAAATCAATAATGGAACCTGACCACTTTTCTTTGTTCGCTAAAGGAGAGATGACTTCTGTCATTTCCAACTTTTCATAGCGCCACTGACTAGAGTGGTTATAAAAGAAAGAAGTGCCGTTCATGTGGCGCGGCGGACGCTGCCAATCAAGGCCAAACGCCAGAGGCTGCCAACCAGTCTGGGGTCTTAACTTCTCTTGTCCAACATAGTGAGCCCAACCACCGCCACTTTGACCAACACAGCCACACATCATCAGCATATTGATCAAACCACGATAATTCATATCCATGTGGTACCAGTGGTTCATGCCAGCTCCCACAATAATCATGGAGCGGCCACGTGTTTTGGATGCATTGTCGGCGAACTCGCGCGCGATTTTGATAACATCCTGACGTCTTACACCCGTGATTTGCTCCTGCCACGCCGGGGTGTAGGGTAAATCCTGATCAAATGACGTTGCGCTATTTGGGTCGTCATAACCGTTATTGACGCCATAATTCGCCAACGTTAAGTCATATACGGTGGCAACATGAGCGACCTCACCATTTGCCAGTTGAATTTCTTTAACTGGGACTTTGCGCTGAATAACATCGTCATGTTGGGTATTCTGGAAGTAGCCAAACTCATGCTCAGCACCACCAAAATAAGGGAAAGCGACATCAACCAGGTGATCATGGCTGTCTTTGAGACTCAATCGCAAATCGATTTCTTTACCACTATGTCCATCAGTCTGAGAAATATGCCATTTGCCTTTTTCACCCCAACGATACCCAACCGAACCTGTTGGTGAAGAGAGTTCGCCGGTGGCATCATTCAGACCGATGGTTTTCCACTCAGGATTATTTTCCTGATTGAGATTTTCTTTTAGGTCAGAAGCGCGTAAAAAGCGCCCCTGATGCAGGCTGCCATCCTCAGCCTTTTCCAACATAACCAACATCGGAAAATCGGTGTAACGCCGCACATAATCAGTAAAGTACTCATCCTGCTTATCAACGTGGAATTCTTTCAGAATGACATGACCAAAGGCCATCGCCAGCGCAGCATCGGTTCCCTGCTTTGGTGCTAACCAGTGGTCAGTTAATTTCGCAACTTCAGAATAATCCGGTGTAATGCCAACAACTTTCGTGCCCTTGTAGCGAACTTCAGTCAGGAAGTGGGCGTCTGGAGTGCGGGTTTGAGGCACATTAGAACCCCAACAGATAATGTAATTGGAGTTATACCAGTCTGCTGATTCAGGCACATCGGTTTGCTCACCCCATATTTGCGGTGAAGCGGGAGGTAAATCGCAATACCAATCATAAAAACTAAGACAGTTGCCTCCTATCAACGACAAGTATCTTGCCCCTGCAGCATAAGACACCATCGACATTGCGGGAATTGGAGAAAACCCGGTTACCCGGTCAGGTCCATAGGTTTTTGTGGTGTAAACATTCGCCGCAGCAATTATTTCGTTTACTTCCCGCCAGTTGGCGCGAACGAAACCACCAAGACCACGTTGCTGTTTATACTGCTTGGCTTTTTCTGGATCACTGACAATGGACTGCCAGGCATCGACAGGATCTTTGTGTGCGGCTTTCGCTTCACGCCACAGTTTCACCAGCTTTTTGCGTATTTTGGGATACTTCAGTCGGTTGGCACTGTAGATATACCATGAGTAACTTGCGCCCCTTGGGCAGCCTCGGGGTTCATGGTTGGGTAAATCCGGTCTTGTGCGCGGATAATCCGTTTGTTGGGTTTCCCAGGTGACTAAACCGTCTTTGACGTAAATCTTCCAGCTACAAGAGCCAGTGCAATTGACGCCATGAGTGGAGCGCACGATTTTATCGTGTTGCCAACGACGACGATAACTGTCTTCCCAATCCCGATTTTCATCAGTGGTCACACCGTGATTATTAGAAAAGGTTTCTTTTTTGCGTTTAAAAAACTGCAATTTATCGAGAAAGTGACTCACGCCAGACTCCTTAATTTCGCAAAACAGCCAGCAAACAATGCTTAGCTAGTGAATAATTAAGTTGATTAAAGTTGAATTGCAGGCGGCGCTCAATAGGGCAAAAATGGCGTTTTAGAGGGATATACCACCTTTGGAGTATTCTGCTTCTTTGAACAATGCCTTATTCTTAAAGGCGTACGCAGTAAAAGTGTCAGAAAGAAATTGTGCTATGCTGTTGAAGTAATCATTGTAGGTATCACCTCTGCCCCATGAAATATTCGTTTTATCATTCAACCGTCTTTCGGATCTCAGCATTAATGCTGTCCATCGGCCTTTTAGCCATGGTGAGTATGCTGAGTACATTTGTAATTAGCGAAAACGCCGAACTGGACGCCAAAGCGGTCAATGAATCCGGCGCATTGCGCATGAAAAGTTATCGCATGTTGGCGCTGTATCTGGATAGTGAGAATGACCAGCGAACCGAACTGTTGCAGCAGGCTGCGGGGGATTTTGAAGGTAGTCTTTTTTCATCTACCTTCAGCAATCAATTCAACCTCGACAACTCCGAAAGTCTGGTAACCCAATATGATAGAGTCACCCGACAATGGCAGGAAAACATCAAACCACTGCTATTGGATAGGGTAGAGAAGGCAAATAACGCATCTCAACTGATAGTGGACATGCCACTGTTCGTTGCTAACATCAATGACCTGGTGAATGGATTCCAATCCCATGCCGAGCAAAATACGAGCAGCATCCGTTTGATTCAGATCCTGGCCTTATTCGGCACCATTTCGTTGATATTTTTTGCCATGATCAACGTCAGTCGCAATATTGAAAAGCCACTCAATACCCTGACCAGAGTTGCCCGTCAAATCAAGCAGGGGAATTACACAGCAGTTGCCGATGAAAGTGGTAAGGATGAGCTTGCTATTCTGGCCCAGACAATTAACAAAATGAGCCAGTCGATTTTTCGTTCGCAAACAAGTCTGGAAGAAAGAATCCGAGTTAAAACGCAAGAACTGAGTAAAAATAAAGCGTCCTTGCAATTGCTCTTTGATGTTTCCAGAAAAATGTATGAAATGCCACCTGGTGATTATGACTTTGACGCCATACTGGACGAACTAAGCGAAACAACCGGGGTAAAGGATCTGGATCTATGTGTCATGACAGAATCCGGTTCTGTGCCGTATTTTCATCTCTTAACAGAAAACAAAGATTTACCGGAAAAATGTCGCATACACGATTGTGGTAGCTGCATAAGCAATCCAACTATGTCGCAATCCACTGAACCACAAATGAAGTATCCCTTGGTGAAAGATGGATCCAATTATGGAGTTTTAGTGGTCAACCCCGCCCAGAATCAGCAGCTTGACGATTGGCAACATCAACTGTTTGCTGCGGTAGCAGAACAAGTGGCTATTTGTTTAAGTATGAAAGAACAACGAGCACAGGACCGCAGAATCTCGCTGTTAAATGAACGCACTGTCATTGCCAGAGAATTACATGACTCACTGGCGCAAGCCTTGTCTTACTTGAAAATTCAGGTGACACGGCTGCAAAAATTGAAAGATAAAGAGGCGCCTCCAGCTCAAATGGACGAAGTTATAGATGAGCTCAAAGGTGGATTAAGTTCCGCCTACCGTGAATTAAGGGAACTGCTAACGACCTTCCGATTAAAGTTAGACGAACAAAATTTAAAAGGGGCATTTGAACAAACCATTCAGCAGCTTAAAAAACGTTCTGAGGATTTTACTTTCGCAATTGATTATCAGGTGGAACATGTGCCATTTACACCACAAGAAGAAATCCACTTGATGCAAATTGCCAGAGAAGCGATGCAGAATGCCTTTTATCACTCTAAAGGAAATAGGATAAGCGTGGCATTGGTAATGATAGATGAAGCTACCATTACCCTCAGTGTCAAAGACAACGGAGTAGGCATTCCCGGTGACCCTAAAAAAATGAATCATTATGGCCTGGCGATCATGGAAGAAAGAGCGCGCAACCTGCAAGGCAAAGTAAATTATAAAAATCTACCTGAAGGCGGCACTGAGGTATTGCTGACTTTTGTTCCGGATTATTTGCGCCAGGAAAGCAAACAGTTAGTAAACGCCTGAACAGGCATTCTCATGCACTTACCCGGCTCCACCGTCCACTCTGGCACAGCATAAAATGGGGATATATCGCCATAGGAACAAAGCAAAAGCGATGCTCCAGCTAAACCCACTCAATAACAGTACCCAAGAATAGTCAGAAATGACTTCCGGGCCCAGGACTCTAATCAATGCAGCCAGAAACAAAGCGACGAAGGCGGCCGTCGTCCTCTTTGACGAGATTATGGTTCGCCCAGTATGTCCTAATGAGACTCGCGTCATCATAGCCAGGATCATGCCTGCCATGGCGCCGATTGTGACAAGGTGCAACGCCTGCGAAAAACTGAATACGGTAAAGAACCCCGCTAACCCCGACAGCACCAATCCCAATGCAAGACTCAGGTAACTCAGATGCAGCGACCATACCATGGGCACTCTGTAAGTGACCCAGATTCGCCAGCGCAATATTCGCCACAAATGACAGACACCCGAGAAAACCAATGCAATAGATAACAGCGCCTCATCAGGTCGATAGAATAAAGATAACAAAGCGACCACAGTGGTACTCAATAATGTCAGTTTTTCCAGCCATGGCAGAGGAGCAACTTTGGGTGTTTGAGTACCATTGGCAGTAAACATAGGAATGACGCGTCCGCCTATAACCGTAATCACGATTGCCATTAATAATACTGTCGTGGTTGCAGTTTGAGCCATCAAACTGTAATCAGAATTGAGCGCCATCCAATGAAATAAGCCGTTTAAGGCCATAAAACCCACTAAAATTGGCGCAAATATAAGGTTACGCCATTGCGCCACCCTCACTATGGGGGTTATCAGTGCAATCATCACACAAGGTACAAACAGCATATCGACTACAATAATTGGCCAGACCCCAAGTTGTGGCTGCAAAATCATCATGCCTCTGGCCAACAGCCAGAGACCAGCAAGTCCTGCCAATTTTAGTCCTTTAAGCCCTGGAATGCCGGTCCAGGTTTGTACAGCAGTTAACAAAAACCCCGCCACAACAGCTAATCCAAAGCCAAACATCATTTCATGAATATGCCACCAATAATTGCCACCGTAGACCCTGACGTTAGCAACACCGGTTATCGGCAACACCCAGAACCATACGGAAACTAAGGCGAATATCGCGGCCAATAGAAAGAAGGGCCGAAAAGCCAACCGGAATAAAGGCAATGGCAAAGAGGCTATTGTCGGTTCAGTCGCTTTATTGAGGTTTAACTGCTGCATTTGATTTCCAAATTAGTTGTTCAACATGACAGGACTTATGATTAATCCAGAATCTAGTGTCTTAGAAAAACCACCCGGTTCTGAACGATACTCCCACTACCACAAATAGAATTGAGAACAGTGTCACAGGAATAATATGCCAGGCCATCACCGTTAAGTTATTCTGGTTTAAGTTTGGTAACACCCGAAACCGGGCGTGTATAGCAAATCCTGCTATCAATGCTAAAAGCAGCAATTTTGCCGTAATTAAGCGTGAAATCGGGTCGTTTGGATTTACCCAATTGGCTGCATTCGGCATATACCGATAGGCAAGTGCAATCCCCGTCAATACTTGCAACAACAGGGCCGGCATGGCTAATTTCTCATAGCCTGACTCAAACTTGAGCAATACCTCAGGAGTCCTGTTTTTGAGGGCAGCCGGCAGCACGACACAAGACAACACTATGTGACCGCCAGTCCAGATAGTGGCACATAAAATATGAACCAGTAGTAACGCACCATGCATATCGTTTGCCCCCTTGAGGAAACCGCTCGCTTAGAACCGTTGTCACTTTAATGTTAACCGTATCACAGTCAGGTCTTGCACTAACCGGGGGTACCACAAAGCTGAAGAGTGACATTATAGGATAGGTACTCGTATTACCTAAATACCTCAAAATAAGTAGACCGTATCAAGCTTTGCTTTAAAAAGACTATCGATTGGCTTGCAATGCAGTATTGCTGCTGAAATGAGAACCCTTGTTTACCGCCAAAAAATCTATTGGTGCTCAAATAGTACCAATGCCTGGTACCCCTTAAGAGGAATAGTCCAGCTCCCAGAAATCTGCGAGCATACCGGCGCATTTCCGTTTGCACACGCAAACAACAGGAATTATGAAATCGGCATTACCCAGAATCGAATTACCCTGTCCGGCAGGAAACTACCACGTGGGCCAAATTTACACTGCAAAGCCAGAGCTTGTTGTTCTTGCTACAACGGTTATTGGTGCAGCGGTTATTGATGCAGCGGTTATTGATGCAGCGGTTATTGATGCAGCGGTTATTGATGCAAAGTATGGGCATTGGGCCCATTTTTTTAGGAGTTCACTGAATTGGTAGCAGATATCCCATGGTTGATTTGTTGTATGGCTATTTTTGCTGGATGTGTTCTGCAAACATCCACCGGCTTTGGTATGGCGGTGATCGCAGCACCCATTATAATTTTACTCAAGCCCGAATGGATCCCTGTTGTAGTTACCCTGATCTCAATGGCACTGAATATGGTGAATACGCTAAGTCAACGCGAGCATATACGCTGGCGGAAAATTAGCAGTAGTATGATTGCTTTTATTCCGGGTTCCATAATCGGTGGTGTTTTGCTTAATGTTATCGACCATTGGTGGATACAGGTCATCACACCCATAATGGTTATCAGTGGACTAACAATATCCTGCTGGGCAAGACCATTTCAACCCAATTACGGCAACCTCAGTATTGCCGGCTTTTTCTCAGGTCTTTTTGGCACGACCACCAGCATCGGCGGTCCCCCCATGGCATTGGTGATGCAACACACGTCTGGAAACACAACCCGTGCCAATTTGTCTGTATTCTTTCTGTTCAGCACAATTTTTAGTTTGATGATTTATCTGATAAGCGGGTTTTTAACACCGGCAGACCTGCAACAGGCGGTAACCATTTTGCCATTTGCGTTTGTGGGGTTTATTTCAGGTCATGCTATTAAGTCCTGGGTAGACACCAAATTACGGATGATCCTCATTACTGTATGTGGATCTTCCGCATGCTGGGCGATGTTAAACACGATGATTCAGTTTTAGCTTATACCAGGTTAAGAAGGTCTGACTTACGTTGCTGATTAATACCTGTTTATCAGCAACTACCCACAATGGGTTAGCAAATACTCATACTGGTCAATTGTGGCTCGGTTAGGTTTTCTGTCAGCATACGCATTTGTAAATTAAAAAAAGCCTGAATTTTATGTCAATGTTTAATGAGTTATTAGTACGCGCAAAAGAGCAACCGAGCCCGCAGCAAATTCTTTTTTTGTTTACCGCAACTGACGTTACTCGCAAAAGCCGTAAACAGGATACTCAACGAGGCACTATTTCGCCAGTTATGATGGTCGACAAAACTCCCGATGAGTTGAGCAATTTTGCACATCTGATGCAAGAAGCAGATGGTATCAATGCCAACTGGGATATGGTATTTATTGCCTGTCTAAGTGGCAATGGCGCCGCCTCTCCAACACCTGAAGACATAGAGTATTTTCTAAAACAAATGGCAAAGGATGTGGAGGGAGGCACCAACATCCATCGTTATGTGGTTTTCGACAGAAAAGAAAATCCAATCGAAATCAGTGCGGGTTGAGCTATACCCGCCACTAAACTGCCAGGGCACGCCCTAGGGAATTATCTCTACAATCGCCTCCGTTTAGCTCACAGGACGCGACATATTTTGTTTCCCAGTAAGTACTTCGGCAAAATGCGCAAGACTTGGCGTCATACAGCCTTTGGGTATCTGTACATCAATCAGATAAAACTGTGAAGTGTCTTTGAATGCTTGCTGCAAGGCCCCGTCTAGTTCAACGGGGGAAGCTGCCTGTATTCCCTTTCCTCCCAGTAAGTCAGCCATTGCAGCCAAAGGCCAGTGCCCTAAATCGGCGGATTTATTATCCGGTGCAAAAGCCCGAATCATTTCCCACCCCTGATTGTTAAGCACGATAACTATCGGTGTGAATCCATGCCGGCTACAATGTCCCAATTCCATACCTGTCATCTGAAATGCGCCGTCACCCACTAATACAATCGGTCTGCGCCCTGTTGTCGCTTGAATACCGAAACCAGCAGGTATGCCAAACCCCATTGAGGCATAATAGCCTGGGGCAACGACTGATGTTCCCCGCAATCCCTGACTAACAAAAAGACAGTCGCCCACATCACTGGCAACAGGGTGTACGCCAAATGCAGCGAAACACTTGTTCAAGGCGTTTGCGATCATCATGGGCTGTATATGTTGCGATGTCGACGATGGTGGTTTTGGGCAACAATCTAGTGCGGTCTCTGGTGTCCAAGCTTTTGTTGTTGCTGCATGGCCAAGCCCGGCTATTACCGTTGCTAAAGCAATCCCATGATAGCTGTAATGCCCTAAATTCACTTCTCGGTGCTGGATAAAAATGGCTCTTCTTTGTGCTAGTGTTTCGGCACTGACTGCGAAGTTACTGTCGGACAAAATGGTGCCAACCATCACCACGAGATCTGATTGCTCCACAACACGAGCAACCTCGGGATCACCCGCTTTACCCAAATACGTCCCCTGAATCGGGCTATCCTGTTCTTCTTCAGCAATCCCTTTGCCCATTAAAGTGGTAAAACAAGGCACTTGCAGTCGTTTCACCCACTCGCAAAATGCAGACTCAAGGTGATACCGTTTGATTTCTATGCCTGCCAAGACGACAGGCTTCTCTGCTGCAGCTATCAATCGCGATACATCATTCAGGCACGCGCTGGCATCTACTTCCGGTTCTATCTGTGCAACCTCTTGGTGAACATATTCTGGACACTGACTGGTTGCCATATTGCGAGGCACTTCGATTAGCACGGGTCTGGACTGCTCTTTACAAAAGGCGAGAATGCCGGCAATTTGCTCAGCTACTTGTGAGCCGTTGGATAAACGGATTTGCGCGCAAGTGATTTCGTTAAATATGGTCGCCTGAGAATCAATGGTTTTTACCTGATGATGCAATTGCAGTCCTAATGCCAACTCGTTTTCTGACGGTACCCCGGCAATCACAACAAGGGGGGAACGTTCGGCATATGCCTGTGCCACAGCATTAACGCAATTCAATGCCCCTGCACCGTAGGTTACAGCCACGGCACCAAGACCATCTTGTAGTCGTGCACTTGCATCAGCAGCAAACGCGACCGAGGGCTCATGACTTAAGGCATAAACAGGTAAGATTTGACTCTGTTCCATTTCTCGAAAAAACGGCAAGATAAAATCTCCGGGGATACCCCATACCTGCCGGGCCCCAAAACACTTCAAAGCCTCTAATAATACTTGCGCTAATGTCATTTTCGTTTCTCTCTTACAAAGACCAACAGCCGAGGCTGTTGGTCAATATTTTCCAGCTTACGATGTTGTTGTGGCACGCTAGGGGTTGTAAAACTCGCCATCTTTCCTTAAATAAAACCAGTAATTAATGAGCAGACAAACGCCATAGAATGCAGCAAAACCAAATAGTGCTACCTCAGGTGTTGTGGCCTTAATCTGTTCTCCCAATACTTTGGGAATATAAAAGGCACCATATGCTGCGACGGCTGATGTCCACCCCAAAACCGGACCGGCCTGTTCTTTTGGAAAGACCATGGCGATAGTTCTAAAGGTAGAGCCGTTGCCTATACCAGTGGCCGCAAACAAGACTAAGAACAATATAAAGAAAGGTAAGAAAAACTCTTCCGGAGTGGCAGATTGGTAAGCAGCCCGCATGTAATAAGCAACACCCAATGCACTCACCACCATCACCAGAGAACAAACTTGCGTGACTAAGGCACCACCAAACTTATCTGAGATCCAACCGCCAACGGGTCGAATCAGTGCCCCAATAAAGGGCCCCATCCAGGCATACATCAAGGCACTCGGACCATTGGCATTTAACGTGTCGTGTGTCATAACACCGTCCACCATGATATGGCTGTAACCAAAAATGACTTTTATGGCCAACGGAAAGGACGCGGCAAATCCGATAAACGAGCCAAAGGTCATGGTATAAATGACGCTCATGACCCAGGTATGCTTGTTATTGAAAATCTGATATTGACGAGTCAGGCTGGTCCCTATCTGACCAGGGAGCCATTTCAACAGTATAACGGTTGCAGCCACCACCAACACCAGAACCACCTCTTTGGGAATACCAAAGCCAGAACCATTGGCAGATTCGGGTAACATCAGCCACAAACCAGAAGCAGCAGTGACTAGTCCAATCCCCAGCATGATAGTAATCAGACCGAAAGAAACCATTGGATTGCCAATATCAGGTGACACGTCTTTTGTACGGATATTGTTCATGCCAAACCAGGACAGAAAAAACAGAGGAACTAACAAAATCAGCCATAAAAAACCGGCATTAGAAATATAGCTTTCCGTACCCGCCGGAATTTTACCTATCAATGTGCCTGAAGTATTAATCAACGTCATTGGGTCGCCACTTAATGCACCAAAAGCGGCAAAGGTCATAAACAGAGGTACCAGAATCTGCATGGTAGTCACACCAAAATTGCCTAACCCGGCATTTAATCCTAATGCCAGACCTTGCTGACTCTTGGGATAAAAGAAACTGATATTAGACATTGAGGAGGCGAAGTTACCTCCACCAAATCCGGACAGCAGCGCCAACAATTGAAATTGCCAAAGCGGTGTCTCGGGATTTTGTAGAGCAAAGCCAGTGCCGATTGCAGGAATCATTAACAAGGCCGTAGTAAAAAAGATGGTATTGCGCCCGCCGCACAATCGAATAAAGAAGCTACTGGGAATTCTAAGCGTTGCCCCAGTCAACCCGGCGATCGCCATTAGTGTAAATAACTCGGCTTTGGCAAAACCGAAGCCGAGATTTAACATTTGAACGGTGATAATGCCCCAGTACAGCCAAACAGCAAATCCGCACAACAGACTTGGAATCGAAATCCAAAGGTTTCGGGTTGCTATTTTCTTCCCTTCACTTTCCCAAAACTCTTTATCTTCGGGATCCCACTTATGTAGATCAGACATGACAGTCTCCAAACTGAACGTTGTATTACCGTCACTATGGTTGAGACTTTGCTCCCTAACAATTCACTTCAATGGGTAGAAGGGCTAACAAATTGAATAGACGTTTTGACACTTTCAGGTCCCAGCCAGGCACCAAAAAACAGATCTATCTTATTGTTATTATTGTATTTTATTCAATTTCGCATAAGGCTGATTTGTACTACTTATTAGGTAGATTAAGTACCTCCCCTTATCCATAGTAACTTTGCTCATTCGGTTATATCCTTAGTAACAGTATTATCAGTACAGGTAATTGAGGAGTATTTTCATGGTGTCTGACAGTCCTGCGTCCATTTTGATGGTGGATGATCACCCGCTTTTGCGAAAAGGGTTAAAGCAGCTGATAGATTTAGAAGACGACATCGTTGTCGTTGGAGAGGCCAGTTCCGGGCAGGAAGCGATTGATTTGGCGTTAGCTCTGGAGCCAGATCTCATCACCTTGGATTTAAATATGCAGGGCATGGACGGCCTTGAGACGTTAAAAAGACTGCGAGATAAGCATGTCGATGCCAGAATCATTATGCTCACTGTCTCAGATAATGATGAAGATGTGGTCGAGGCGATTCGCTGTGGTGCAGATGGCTACCTGCTAAAAGATATGGACCCTGAAGATATCATTGAAAAAATTAAAGAGGCGACTGTAGGTAAAATGGTGATGAGCCCGAAGCTCACGGAAGTGCTCGCTTCGGCATTACGAAAACCAGAAAAGCCAGGCAGCAGAGCACTAGCGAGCCTCACCAGTCGCGAATATGAAATTCTGAAACTGATTGCGAAAGGCATGAGCAATAAGCTCATCGCTAGAGAATTAGATATTTCAGATGGCACGGTGAAAGTGCATGTAAAACACTTTCTCAAGAAACTGAACCTGCGCTCCCGAGTGGAAGCCGCCGTTTGGATGGTGAACCATCAAAAAGGATCTTAAATAATGGACTGTTGCGACACCCATGGCCTACCGCCAGTAGATACAGCGGTTAATCTTATCCTTAGCCATTGTGTATCCATACAAGACACTGAAACGGTCCCGTTAGAGCAGGCATCTGGTCGCATAGCGGCACAAGACATTCGCGCCACTCTGGCCGTTCCTCAATACCATAATTCAGCTATGGATGGTTATGCTCTTCGTTATGAAGATACCATCACCAATTGTCCTTTGTCTGTCGTCGGACAGAGTTTCGCGGGTGCACCTTACTCAGGTTCGATCACCAAAGGCCAATGTGTCCGCATAATGACCGGTGCCATGATACCCAATGGCGCAGATACCGTAATCAAACAGGAGGATGTTATAGCTGAACAGCAAAACATCATCCTGCAACGCCAACCTAAATATGGTGAATCGATTCGCCGTGCGGGTGAGGACATTTCACCAGGTAGCGCGTTACTCAGTGCAGGTACAAGACTCTCGCCTTATCATATCGGATTGCTAGCGGCCTGTGGCCAGCAACAAATTCCGGTGTTCAGAAAACTAAAGATAGCGGTGATGTCCACGGGAAATGAGCTGGTAGATGCTCCTGCTCCCCTATCTGGCCAGCAGATTTATGATACTAATAGACCCGCGATAAAAGCGCTTCTAGCAGAATACACCATGCTGGAAATCATAGATCTCGGCATTATTCCTGATGGACAACAACAACTTACCGCGTCACTCATGCACGCCAACGAAATCGCTGATGTGGTGATAAGTTCCGGTGGCGTATCGGTAGGCGAAGCTGACTATACCAAAGATGTGCTTCAGGAACTGGGGCAGATTCATCTCTGGAGAGTTGCCATAAAACCGGGAAAACCCTTGGTCTTTGGGCAATTACCTGACAGTCTGTTTTTTGGTTTACCGGGTAACCCGGTTTCAGCAATTGTGACGCTGCAACAGATTGTGCTGCAGGCCCTGCTCAAACTGAGCGGTACGACCAAAATGCAATCTGTCCGGGTTTCGGCCACCAGCCTGGCCCCCATTAAAAAACGTCCGGGACGAACTGACTTCCAACGTGGAATTTATACGCAAGATGAACACCAGCACTTTTCTGTGACGCCATTAGCGCATCAAGGATCGGGGGTATTTTCCTCCATGACTAAAGCGAACTGTTACATTGTGCTGCCGCAGGAACAGGGGGATGTTGCTGAAAATGAGAAGGTCGTCATTGAGCCTTTTTAATCAAAGGCGAATGACCATTTGCTAGCTTAGCTGTTGATGCAAATTAAGTTGCTGCTCGTGACCAACGCTTTGCTGCTTCTAAATCGGTAGTTTTGCTTTCAACCCAGCGCTCTCCTGAGGTCAAATGCTCTTTTTTCCAAAATGGTGCTCGGGTTTTCAGATAATCGATAAGAAACTCAGCCGCCTCAAAAGCGTCTTTACGATGTCGGCTGCTAACACCAATAAAGACGATTTGAGCTTTCGCCTCAAGTGTTCCGACTCGGTGAATTATCCGCACATCACCCAAATCCCAACGGCGACGGGCCTCAGAGCTAATGTCCATCAATGACTTTTCGGTCATCCCTGGATAATGTTCCAGCGTCATACAGCTAATATTCCCATCCTGACAAAAATCGCGTACCAACCCCGTAAATGTCACTATTGCACCGCAATCCGCTGAATTTTCACGGAGCAACTGGTACTCACGACTAAAGTCAAAATCCTCATGTTGTACCGAAATCATCATCAGCCCCCGGTCACAGGAGGAAAAAAGGCTATTTCATCACCATCATGTATACATCCAGATGGATCGGACAGGGTTTGATTAACTGCACATAAAACATCAGACGATGCCAGAGAGTGCCAGCGTTCGCCTTTGGCCAACAAGCTTTGTTTCAATTCATCGACATTATGCTCGCCGGAGTAATCCAGATTGAGCTGATCACACCCAAACTGCTCCCTTAATTTTGCAAAAAATTTAACCTTAATCATGTTCTTCTGCCCTCCAATCACCTGACTTTCCGCCACTTTTGCTGATGACTTTCAAATCGCTAATAGTCATCGCCTTATCAACAGCTTTACACATATCAAACAACGTACAGGCAGCAATAGAAGCCCCTGTTAGCGCCTCCATCTCAACGCCGGTTGTTCCTGTTAATTTGCACTCACTAAAAATATGAATACCGCTTAGTTCATCATCCAACTCAAAATCAATAATTACTTTGCTCAACATCAGTGGGTGGCATAGTGGAATGAGATCAGCACAGCGCTTTGCAGCTTGGATACCGGCAACTCTTGCCACCGCCAGGACATCCCCTTTTTTCAATCCATTGTCCCTTATCAGCTCGAGCGTGGCGTGACGCATATGTACAAAACATCGGGCTTTTGCGGAGCGTGCAGTGGCAGTTTTATCGCCAATATCTACCATATTTGCAGCACCACTGGCGTCGGTATGAGTCAACTTAAATCCCATGGGGACGGGACTCACATTGTGCGACTTTCTCTGGTGCCAGGTGAGCCACAAAATTACAGGGTCCATAGGTAGCGTTGAGCTGGTCTTTAATGATGCCATTCCATGCCGTTCGACATGCGCCCGTTGAGCCCGGCATGCAAAAAATCGCCGTTTTATTGGCTAACCCTGCGAAGGCACGAGATTGTATGGTAGAGGTGCCGATTTCAGAATAGGATAAGCTGCGAAACAATTCGCCAAACCCTTCAATTTGCTTATCAAACAGTGGCATAAGTGACTCTGGCGTCGTGTCTCTGCCAGTGAATCCCGTTCCCCCTGTGATCAAAACCGCGTGAATATCAGGATCAGCTATGTATCTGGATACGGCTGCTCTGATTTGATAAACATCATCTATCACGATATCCCGCGTAGCCATTAAATGCCCAGCGGTTTCAAGACTGTCATGAAGAAAATCTCCTGACGTATCATTCTCCCGTGTTCGAGTATCCGAAATTGTCAGCACGGCAATGGAAAGTGGAATAAAGGTGGCGGTAACTTTTGTCATTAACTGATTCCTCTGCAAACAGAATTAACTGCTCTATAGTTCGGGAGAGTTGGATTTGCTGTACTTGAATTCGCTGTACTTGAATTCGCTGTACTTGGATTTGCGGTTCTTGGATTTCTGCTTATGTCTAACAAGTCCAAAGCGAACATCCACTGAGATTGGGTGTTGCTGTTAAACAGGGTCTGAGTTTCTTGACTGGTAATTTCAGCTAATGGAAATTGCCGACAAAAGTGCCCCACAGAATACTGTTTTTCATGGACCAGTTGGCAGGTTATAGCCTTTCGGAACGATTCGGTATTTTTTACAAAAAGTGGCAAGTTATGCCCAGTGAATCGAGTCAGGCACTGATTTTCACTGCCAGCTTTGGCTAAACGCTGCAGTTCCGTTTTTGACAGTAGAGGTAAATCGACAGGTACAAATAAAAGATTCTGATTGGGTAACTGACTACAGACCGCATGTATTCCAGACAGAGGCCCACAGGCTGGATAAATATCGGCAATTTCCCCAGTCATTCCGGCATTGCGGCTCACCACTACTTCTACAGCACCAGCTTGCAACAATACCTCTCGGGTACGGTTCAGCATGGTTTTACCCAAGGCACTCAGTTGCGCTTTATCCTGCCCCATGCGTTTAGACTGCCCTCCGGATAGCACCACTCCAATAAATGCCATGCTAACCTCCCAGACTTGCCAGTCGTTGGGTACTGCCAGAATAGCCCTGGTGCAATTGGTGTCCTGCCACTTTGTCATGCAGATGTGTTGTGATCATCTCGCAGGTTGCGTCAATGTCACCGGCGCGAAGTTGGGCGCGTAAATCGATACCCTCCTCACCAAATAAACAAAGATGTAATTTACCCTTTGAGGAGACCCGAAGACGATTACAGGTTTTACAGAAATCTTTGGCATAAGGCATGATGAGACCAACCCTGCCCAGATAGTCAGGGTGCCAAAACTCCTGAGCCGGACCGGCAAGTTTGTCAGGGAATTGGTATTGCCAGCCACTCTCCTGCAGTTGCTGTTTTATTGTTTCACCTGAAACATGGTTCTGTTGGAAAAAAGCCTGATTATCACCAGTTTGCATCAACTCAATAAAACGCCATGAAACCGCGTTGCGTTTCAGATAGCGTAAAAACTCGACTAACTCGCTGGCGTTATACTGACGTAACAAAACGGTATTGAGTTTGACTTTCCGCAAACCTGAGGCCAAAGCAGCGTCGACCCCCGCAAGGACCTTATTCAGTAAATCCTTGCCAGTAATCGCTTTGAATAGCCGGGGGTCCAGACTATCTGCGCTAATATTGACAGCATCCAGGCCGGCAGATTGATAAGCTGCAACCTGCTTTGCAAGATTATAACCATTGGTGGTCAAAGCCACTGAGCGAATACCCTCGGTTTGTTTACACAGCGCGATAATGTCAACTAGATCTTTGCGCAGGCAGGGCTCTCCACCGGTAATGCGAATTTTTTGCGTCCCCAGCCTGGCAAAGGCCGTCACAAGAGTTCCAATTTCATCAATGGTTAGATTCTGATCTGAAGCATCGCAAGGTGATCCATCGGGTAAGCAATAATTGCAGCGAAAATTACACAGTTCTGTAATTGACAACCTGAGGTATTGAAATTTTCTGCCAAACGTATCTGATAACATAACAGTGCTTTTACCTTTCCAAAGTTGGGAAAAACCCAAAGGAGGCTGGTGAATTTCTTCTATCAACCCGGTGACCTGAGGTCACGGCAAGCGCATCATACCTCTGTGGCTTCAGATGTGGTTGCTCGGTTATTTAACCTTAACGCCTCTGTTGAAAACGACTGTGAACGCTTATCACGCATTCCACGGAGGTTTTAAGGTTTAAGCTAAATTGTGTGCCTAAATGCACTAAAATGTAATTGCGCTGAAGGAATACCTCTTTTGGGGTAGCGCTACTTTAGGGTAGGGATTTGACTGGCGCCGTGAATGAAAAAGGCACTTCCCTGTACCGTACATCCAATGACCATATGATACGTTAAAATTACAGTTTGTAGGACAACATGCCCCAGAATTTTCGGGTGTCAGTGGCCAGCTCATCGGCATTAAAGTTGGCATATTTAAATAACAGGTTGGCTTTGTCGTTAAGCTGGTATTTGGCGACCAGATCCAACTCTGTACCATAATCGCCACTTCCTTCGTTGGCGCTAAAATTGTGCCAAATGGCAGACAGGTTCCATTCACCCAGTTTGGTGCCCGCTTTCAGATAAACGTCATCGATGCCGTTCGCCGGTGTGCCCAGGAATTTATCAGCAAACCCCTGAAATTTGTGTAGCGTAGCAAGTGGCGTAGTAAAAGCCCGATTGTTGTCACTGCCTAAAGATTCGAAGCCAACCCCGTAACTAAATTGTTTCAGTTTACCGCTTAAATCGAGATTGAAATAAGTGACAGAGTAGTCCTCAGGATTATCCCCGGTATCATTTTGATTGGCGATTGCTGCATGGAGTTTAATACCTGAGAAAGTCACATCATAATCAACCCCGTAAGTTGCGGTCGACAATGCTGCGACTGTGTCAAAGTCCAAATGATATACATAGAATTTCAACGATTGCTCTGGGGTAATCTTATAAGCGAGATTGGCCAGATGAAAATCGCCAGGCAGATCATCTGCTGGATGGTTCGGCCCGAAAATACGATTGACGTTGTAGACATAGCTATAGTCCAGATCCCAATTCTCATCGGGACGATACTGAAACCTTACTCCGTCATATGTCTGTTCATTTTGGCGCCATCCGACACCACCGATAAAGCGCTGATTGTTATGGTTTATTCGTTGTCTACCGAACGTAAATGTTGCGTCGCCGCTTTTAAATCCAAGGTACGCCTGATTGACATCTGTACCATCTGGGTCGGCAACTACCGGATATTGGGCTTTTCCATTATTGGTGCTGTTATAGTTGTCGTTGCCAATCTGCAACACATTGTCCACTTCCACTTTCGCGAAAATATTGTTGTTGCTGGCAGTCTGCCAGGTCAGCCGGGTTTTAAGCGTTGACGCAGTGGCATCTTTATCAATACCATCCTGATCAACCTGCTCGAAACGATAGCGAAAGCTGATATCGGTCGTACTGTTGTTAATCACATCGCTCACAGATGAATGGTTGTCCGCCATCACTGTATTCGAACTGACTGTTGCCAAGAGTGCTGCGACACTGAGGCTGAGTTTATTAAGTGCTTTCATCATGTGCTTCCTTATATTCAATTAATGTCCTCATGGTACTGCACAAAAAACAAAAACAAGCAAAATTCCCTATATAAAACATGTGGTTACCACCTATAGCCTAAACAACGAAACCATTGTTTCCGAAAATCTACCTCAAAAGTGATATTGCAATACGATGGCATGCAGTGTTACTTAGGGAGTGTTTATCGAATACAGGATACTGAGTAACAATGTCTCGAACACTCAATCGCGATCAGGCCATGCGCTATAACCGTCAAATCTTGATGCCTGGATTTGATCTGGATAGGCAGGAACAGCTGATGAACAGTCATGCCCTTATGATAGGCGCGGGCGGACTGGGATGTGCCTGCAGTCAATATCTGGTGGCTAGCGGATTAGGTCACCTGAGCCTGATGGATGGTGACGTTGTGGAACTGACGAACCTACCTCGGCAAGTCCTGCATAGCGATAAGGACATTGGCCGCGCGAAAGTCGAATCCGCTCAGGAGAGTTTGCAAATACTCAACCCGAATGCCCGCATTTCGACTTTGAAACAGCGCTTTAATGGTGATCTTCAGGAAATAATTGCAGATAAAATTGATCTGGTTATCGACTGTAGTGACAACTTAAGTACGCGAAACCACATCAATCAAATGTGTTTTAAACACGGTCTGCCACTCGTCTCCGGAGCCGCTATTCGCATGGAAGGCCAGATAACGAGTTTTATACCCAAGGATCCAACCTCACCTTGTTATCAATGCATCAGCAGTTATTTTGGTGAACAAAACCTGAGTTGTGTTGAATCTGGCATATTATCGCCGGTTGTGGGGGTTATCGGTGCGATGCAGGCGCTGGAAGCCGTAAAATTATTGACCGATTATGGTCAGCCATTGGCTGGAAAACTGTTGCTGTTTGATGCCATGAGTTGTGAATGGCAAACAATTAAAGTCCCGAAAAGGTCTGATTGTCCGGTTTGCGCTGCATAACCTAATGTGGGTGGTTGTGCACAATGGCTCTTCCGTGTTACTGCCCTTTTAGTTGAGTACAGCTTGATTCGCAGCCTTAGCTATCAATCTTCATGCAGGAAATTATGGTTCTGTGCGTGTTGCAATCTTTGCTGATAGCGCTCGCGCTTAATAGCAAAATGCATTAACAACATACAAAAAGCCAGTACGCCATATAGCAGCATAAAACAAGCACTGTACACACCCACCAAATCTACCACAAACCCAAACATGACAGGTAATGTGCAACCACCCAGGGCACCTAACATGGCCACCATGCCACCCACACTCCCCATCTGTTCCGGATAATAATCATTGATTAATTTATAGACACTGGCTCTGCCAAATCCCTGTGCTAATCCTACTACCAGTAGCAATAATAAAAATGCCCATAAATTCAATTCTATGTAGAGTTCCACATCTTTATCGACCCCATGAATAGTCATGGTCGTTGGCGGATAACTTAGAAAAAACAGACACACCAGGCATGTCCAAAACACCCCCCAATTGACATTTCGAGCGCCAAAACGGTCCGCAAACCAGCCACCAGCAGCACGTGCGATACTGGAACTGATAATAAACAATAAGGTTAATGCCATGGCTCGATTAAGGGGCAGAGCATATGCCCGAACAAAGTATTGCGGGAGCCACAATAACAACGCCAGAAAGCTGCCAAATACGAAGTAATAATAAAGACCAAAACGCCAGACTTTGGCATGAGCAAGAGGTGCGAGGTAAAAAGCCAAAGGTTTGCCCTGTCGCTTTCTTTCATACAGGGATTGTTCCGGGCAAATTAACCAGAACAGGAAAGCGGTTAACAACACAATGGCGGCATAACCTGGGCCAATATTGTGCCACCCCCAATACTGAATCATTGCCGGAACCAGAATCAGGCTTAGCGCCGCGCCCGCATTTCCAGCGCCAAAAACCCCCATGGCCATGCCTTGTTCGTTTGCTTTAAACCAGCTTGAAACATAGCTGATGCCAATAGTAAAGGATACGCCGGATACGCCGAGCAACAAGCCAATAATCAGATAGTGGCTATAAGAGTTGATATAAGGCAGCACCATTAACACCGGAATCAAAGACAGCATTTGCCAGATAAACAAGCGTTTAGCCGAGTATCGTTCGCATAGCACTCCTATGGGCAAGCGCATGATTGCCCCTGTCAACATCGGGGCAGCCAGCAACAAGCCAAACTCCGTATCCGACAGCTGCAAGACGTCTTTTAAACTTATCCCCATGACGGAATAGAGGGTCCACACTGAAAAGTTGATCGCAAAAGCGAATGTTGCGCCATAGAGGGCCAACGATGATTTTTGGAAACTCAGTATCATGGTGATTTTTGTTCAAGGGCAGTTCTCAACTGAATTCACTATAGCTTTTGGGGCTCATTTCCTCCATAACCCTAAGTAGTTGCGGAAAAAATTCGCTTAACAAGCAACTACCCCTTTTTGGGTAACGAGACGTCGATTTTCGTCGCCTAAACCGCTTATCAGCCATTACCTCCAAAGAAGCAGTCACACAAAGCCTGGCATTTTCCACGTCTGTTCATTGCTTCTTTTGCGCTTTATAAACAGTACTGGATTCCACCTTTAATGAACTGGCAGTAGCCGGAAAACGGTTTAGGAGTAGCGAAATGTCCACCGACACGAAGCTAAATATATTTAACATTAGCGACCCCAAAATAAAGACTTTGCATTTAACCTGGTTTGCGTTCTTTTTGACATTCGTGGTGTGGTTTAGTCACGCGCCTCTGATGGTATTCATCAAAGAAGCATTTGATCTGTCCTCGCAGCAGGTCAAGGCGCTACTTATCCTTAATGTTGCTCTTACTATTCCTGCTCGCATCGCGATTGGTATTCTCGTAGATAAGTTTGGGCCAAGACATGTTTTTTGTGGTCTGTTGGTAAGCTCTTCATTTATCTGTATGGGATTTGCTACCGCCAACAGCTATGAGGCGTTGGCCCTGTTTCGCTTTTTACTCGGATTTGTCGGCGCAGGTTTCGTAATAGGCATTCGCATGGTAGGCGAATGGTTTCCGGCCAAGCAGGTGGGTGTTGCCGAAGGTATTTATGGTGGCTGGGGCAACTTTGGTTCTGCTGCCGGCGCGATGACATTACCTTCTCTGGCGTTATTATTTGGTGGTGATGATGGCTGGCGCTATGCTCTTGGCTTAACCGGTGTTCTGGCCGGCATTTACGGTATCTTCTATTTCACCCAAGCCAGAAATACGCCAAAGGGTTCGACCTATTTTAAACCAAAAAAATCAGGCGGGCTGGAAGTCACCAGTAAGAAGGATTTTTACTTTTATCTCCTGACCAATATCCCCATGTATCTGGCCTTAGGCGTACTGGCGTGGAAGCTCTCCCCTTCAGGCGTCAATCTGTTTACTAGCAACGTGATGTACATACTCTGGGCTTCTCTATTCCTGTTATTTTTGGTGCAGACCAGTCAGATTCATAAAGTAAACAAAGAAAACCTTGAGCACGGTGTGCCTGAGCTGGAAAAGTACAAATTCAAACAAGTGGCCATACTAAGCCTTGCCTACTTTGCGACTTTTGGTTCAGAGCTGGCGGTAGTGTCCATGCTACCTTTATTTTTTCTTGATACCTTTGAAGGGCTCGATGCGGTTACTGCGGGTTTGCTAGCCTCCGGGTTTGCGTTTATGAACCTGGTGGCCAGACCCACAGGTGGCTGGTTTTCAGATAACTTTGGGCGTCGGAAAAGTCTGATGATTCTGGTCGGTGGGCTATCTATTGGTTACTTTATTCTCAGCCAGATTGATAGCCACTGGTGGATACCGATCGCCGTTGCTTCAACCATGCTCTGCTCATTCTTTGTCCAGGCTGGAGAAGGCGCGGTATTTGCTGTCGTTCCGTTAGTTAAACGAAGAATGACCGGCCAAATTGCTGGTATGGCCGGTGCTTATGGTAATGTTGGGGCGGTTACCTACTTAACGGTCTTATCATTTGTCGACTACAGCACCTTCTTTGTGGTGATTGGTTGTTCATCATTAGTTATCTTCTGTTTCTGCTGGTTCCTCGAAGAGCCCAAAGGACAAATTGCAGAAGTTGCCGCTGATGGCAGTGTCCACCTCATTGATGTGAGCTAACCTTAAAGTATTAGCAATAAGTAATGGCTCAGGGAAGAGTCGAACTTTATGGAAATGTGCATGCAGAAGGTACTCGCGGAAGACTCAGTATTAGACAGCTCAGATTCAAAACCCCTTGAAGTATCTATTGCTGCTGCCTCTTCAAAAGGCATCAAAACTGTCAATGAAGACTACGCTGCTTACCAGTTTTCGGGCAATAGCCATGAATTAGAAAATAAAGGTGTGTGTGCCGCACTTGCTGATGGTGTTAGCAGCGCTGAAGCTGGTAGAGAAGCCAGTCATTATTGTGTACACACCTTTTTAGAAGAATATTTCCGTACCCCAGACACCTGGTCTGTGAAACAAGCAGGACAGAAAACCTTATCCGCGATTAACCTTCATCTTTTTAAAAGAAGCCACGCCTTTACCCAAGAGGAAAAGGGGTTTCTTTGCACCTTTACGGCTGTGGTTATTAAATCGCGTATTGCCCATTTCTTTCATGCGGGTGACTCCAGACTTTATTTAGTACGTGACAACGAAGTCAGACAACTCAGTCGGGATCACACTGCCAATCTAGGCGGAGGAAAACAAATCCTGGCTCGTGCAGTGGGCATGGATAACAATCTCCAGATTGATTATGGCAAACAGGATCTGAAGGAAGGTGATGTCTTTTTCCTGACAACGGACGGTGTCCATGAATTCATCCAGGACAAAGACTTTATTCAATTTTCCAATCAAAGCAATGATGGAAATACCGTTTGTGAACACATGCTCAAGACCGCTTTACAAAACGGCAGTGATGATAATGTCAGCTGCCTGATGATCAAAGTTATTCACCTGCCGAATGAGAGTATTGATGATTTCAGCAACAAACTGACACGATTGCCTTTTCCACCCGAGCTTTCTCCCGGCATGAGTATTGATGGCTACCGTATCGAAAAGGAGTTATTTGCCAGCAGTCGTAGCCAGATTTATTTGGTGACCGATACAGATAACGGTCAACAGTTGGTGATGAAAACGCCATCACAAAACTTTATCGATGACATTGGTTACATCGACCGCTTCATTCAGGAAGAGTGGATAGGGAAACGCATAAATAACCCCCACGTGGTTAAAATCATCAAGCAAACCCGCAAACGACAATTTCTTTACTACCTGATGGAGTATGTTCCAGGGGTTTCCCTGGAAAAGTGGATGGCGGCTAATCCACTACCCAAACCCAAAACGGCAATTGATATAGTCAAACAAATCGCGAATGCGTTGCAGGCCTTCCATCAATCAGAAACCATTCATCAGGATTTAAAACCCGGAAACATCATTGTTGATAAACAGCAGAAAGTCACTGTCATCGATTTTGGTTCTGTCTTTGTCGCCGGCATTGCGGAAATATTCAAGCCTCTGGAACATCAGGGCGTTTTGGGCACCGCCACCTATTCAGACCCTCATTACTTGTTGGGAAAAAATACCAGCATTCAGGGTGATATATATGCACTGGCCACAATCAGTTATGAATTGTTTACTGGAAACCTGCCTTATGGTGAAGAAATCGATAGCTGCCAAAGTGAATTTGATTTCGACAAATTACGCTATCAACCAGCGATGGAATTTAATCCAATAATACCGATTTGGTTCGACAGAACACTGCAAAAAGGCGTGAGTCTTGACCTTGCTCAACGCTACACAAACCTCGATGAATTCATTCATGATTTAAGTCATCCTAATCCGGATTTTCTTAGAGATGATCCCCGTTTGGAAAACAGCCGAAGCCTGATATTTTGGCAATTTCTTTCTGCATTTTGGATTATCACATTGATCATAGTCATCGTACTTTTTTCCTCAGACGCGTAAGGACCTTTCTTGTAGATGATTCACCAATTATTTTCTACCGATCACCAAAGACTCGATTTGCTATTCGCGCTGTACAAACAACACCAAGACAGCCGTCGTGAATTAGCTTTGCGCTTATTTGATAAGTTTTCTTTTGGACTTGAAAAGCATATAGAGCAAGAAGAAAACCTACTCTTTCCCGAATATGAAAAGGCCACAGGTTATACAGATAAAGGGCCGACTATGGTGATGCGACAGGAGCATAAAATGATAAAACAATTGTTGCAAAGAGTGAGAAATGGATTGCAACACAACGAAGACGTTTCACTACTTGATGCTGAACTTGCCAGCCTGCTTCACGAGCACAACCAAAAAGAAGAGCGTATGCTATATGTGCAGTGTCAGTCGGTTATTGATCAAGGAGCCATGGCCGAGTTACTGCTAAAGCTGTAGTCTAAAGCAGTGGTAGCATACTGGTACTGTTTTAAATACAGTACATCCTGTGCATTGAAGTGATGACAACAGGTTTTTTCTAAGCTTAATCATTGTGAAATTACTTAACCTGTTTCTTTATTGCCAACTCCCGCCTACAATTCCAATGGAGCGGTGTGGAATCATACAAATGTGCTGAATAAAGATTTGAATGTAATGATGCATTTCGCGGGTCTTACTGTTCTGAACACTTGTTGCCAGTGACTAATAATAATCCTGAAATAATCAGTTGGACAACTTGCAGAGTGGTTCTGGCAGACTCACCTAATGGGTGAACTGCGGCGCATTCGAAATATTGTGTATTTTCATGCGGTTACCTTGTATTTGGAGCGGTCAGCTGATTAATTCAGGATAAAACACCTGGTCATTGGGAAAGCCTACTCAGCCTTGAATGCGGTTAGTTATCGGGGATCAATTATGAATAAAACTGTCATTGCCAGCTTACTTTATTGTGTTGTCGTTTTCTCTGCAAACGCCGAATTCAAATCCACTACAGTCATACAACTGCATGCTGTCCATTCTGACGGCATTGACAGTTGGCTGGAACGCGATACGGGACAAACACGCTACGACGCTCAGGACAGCCTGGAAATCGGTCAGCTGATGTCCTCACTGGAATATGATGTCGGCGACGGCCTTAGTCTGCACGGAGTATTGCGCTATCAACACGATCAGGACGTGGGTTTAGGTATTACGCAACTATTTGCCGAGTATAAGCCCTTGTGGTCCGCTAAATTTAAACCAACATTCCGGGCAGGTATATTTTACCCAGAAATGTCCTATGAGAATGTAGATACCGGCTGGTTATCGCCCTACACCTACAGCTTCTCAGCAATCAACAGCTGGATTGCCGAAGAGCAGCGCACAGCGGGTTTAGAAATGAAACTGGACATTTTGACCGCCCCCCGCGCGGCGCATAAATTCAGCATCACAGCCGCCGCTTTTAAAGGTAATGATACTCTTGGGACGCTATTAGCCTGGCGTGGCTGGGCTATACATGATCGCCAAACCGTTCTGAATGAAACCGTACTTTTTGAAACCTATCCATCGATTGGCCCTGAGTCACCACTGAGCAAACAAGCAGCCTGGGTAGAGCCCAGCAGGGAAATTGATGGTGAAGTAGGGTTTTATATCGGTGGTGAGTGGAATTATCAAAATAAAAATAGACTGCGTTATTTTTATTATGACAACAATGGTGATGTATATGCACCATTGGCACAAGGCGGTCAATTTGCCTGGAAGACCCGTTACCATAGCCTCGCCTGGCAATATCGCTTTAATCGGCAGTGGCGTCTTCTGGCACAAATATTACGGGGTGATACTGCCGAGTGGCGTAATTTAGTGACACTGGATTTTTCGGCGTCTTATGTGATGTTAAATTTCAGTCAAAAACAGCACCGTTTTTCATTGCGCTATGACTGGTTTGACACTGTTGATACTGACACCGTGTATCTGGACAACAATGATGGTGATGGTGACGGCTATACCCTGGCTTACAAATATGTCTATTCTGACCATTGGCAGTTTGGCATTGAACACCTGTCGATGGATACCTTTCGAGCGAACCGGGCACAATGGCCGGCACGAGATGTGAATGTCAGCCAGCACCAGACTATGGCTGTGGCTGAGTATCGTTTTTAGCTTGTGCAACAGCGTTGATTATTGCCAGATAGTATGCCTTAACCTCAGGCTTGATGCTTTCGACTTATGACTGCATAGATGCAGGAGTTAGAGTGACTCAGGAGACCAAACCGAGTTCACTACAATTGCAAGCTCATGCATTGATCAAGACGCATTTATTTCGATCAAATTTCATTCAGAAAAAGTCAATTCCATATTCAAATGTTAAAAAATAGTTAAATAAATATAGCGGAAAAATTTCGCTCTCTCGTCTTTACCCCTGACAGCCTGAGAACCATTCGATTGAAATCATTTTCGACAATTTTCAGGCGACATTGTGTTGCTCTTGTGTGTTTTTTGCTGGCCGTTTTTGCCCCTCAAAAACGGTCCTTTTTTTACCTTTTAAGCATGCATTGAACAACGCAACTGACCTTACACACATAACTTGGGTTCAGGAAATAAAAAGACATGTTAAAACGAACAAAACTTTCAGCCGCCATCATGGCCGTCATTGCTTCTACCGCCGGTTCGACATCAGTATTGGCGCAAACGGCAGACACAGATGAAAATAAAGATATCGAATTGATAGAAGTCAGTGGTATTCGCGCCAGTATGGCCCGTGCCATGGATGTCAAACGCGAATCTCCCGGAGTTGTTGATGCAATCTCTGCGGAAGATATTGGTAAATTCCCGGATACCAACCTTGCAGAATCATTGCAACGGATTACTGGTGTGTCGATTGACCGTTCCGGTGGTGAAGGGCAATTGATTACCGTGCGCGGGTTTGGTCCGCAGTTTAATACGGTACTGGTTAATGGCCGCCAAATGGCATCAGAGAATCAGTCTCGCGCATTCAGCTTTGACACCATCGCTTCGGAACTGGTGAGCAGCCTGGATGTGCACAAAACATCGACAGCGACGAAGCAGTCTGGTGGTGTGGGTTCCACAATCAATATTAATACGGCCAAACCCTTTAGTATCAGCGGTTTTAAGGTGGCCGGCAGTGTTAAAGGTGTATATGACGAAAACAGCGAAGAAACCACACCGCAGGTTTCTGCTCTGATCAGCAACACCTTCAATGATGATAGATTCGGTGTGCTCTTGGCGGTATCCCACCAAAGCCGGGAAACCCGACTAAATCAGGCCCAAATGGACGGCTGGTTGGAGAATGTCGGTGTACCCAATCCACAAACCAGTGGTGGTGGTGATTGGAACGGTACCGTATTTTCACCGCGTAACTATGACTCGAAAGTGACCTTTGAAGACCGTACCCGTACCAATGCCAACCTGGTATTACAGTATGCCTTATCAGAAGATGTCACGCTGACGGCCGATGTGCTGTACTCTGACTTTGACATTGAAACCCAGGCAACCTCCTATGGTCACTGGTTCACAGCGCCCAATATTCAAGGTGTTAATGACGATGGCAGCTTATTCGACGGTGCGGGAAACCGAGTCAGACCTACCGTTGATGAAAACGGAACCGTTGTCGACCTGTATCAGGAAGTGGGTCTGGCAACAGATATGCACGCCAAGAAGTTTGATCGCTTAACCGATACCAGTCTCATCGGATTCAATGTCGACTGGGATGTAAACGACAACTTAAACCTGCGTTTTGACCTGTCTCATTCAGAAGCAGAGCGTGAAGCCAATAATGGTAGAGGTAATCAGCTATCGCTGATTGGTTATGCCAACCGAGTCCGGTTTCAGGTTGATGATTCCATTTTGCCAGTTGCCAGTATGTTTGCATCACCAAATGCCAATATTTACAGCGGCCAACAGGAAATAGATGGCGCGATTGGCGTTTCAGCGCAAGATGGATTCCCGGCCTACGATCCGACACTCACACCAGCAGGTGTCAGTGATCATCTGGATACCGCAAATTCCCGCGCTCACGTAATGTTGCGCCGTGGCTGGGCAGTCAAAGATGAAGTGACTCAGTTTAGAATCGACGGTGACTATCTGGGTGACGAAGGAATAGGCAAAGCGAAATTTGGCCTGCAATATTCTAACGAAACCAAAGCATTAACGCGCTGGGACAATGAAGGTGTCGGCATCCATTGTACTTACTGTGGTTATCCTGATTTACCCGTTATTCCGGCCAGCTCACAATATGTCTTTGATGCCGGCAATGATTTCTTAAGCGATGTCAGCGGAAGTGGCCGCATGCCAACCCAATGGTTAGCCCACGATGGAGAAGCACATTTTGCCTTTTTGGAGCAACAATCAGGACTGAGCTTTGATGCCGTACGGCGCAATAATTCATTTGAAGTGGAAGAGGAAATACTATCTGCCTATGTGGAACTGGATTTTGAAGGCGAGATTGCCGGAATGCCCATTTACACCACAACAGGCGTACGTGTTGAACAAACGGACGTGACGGTAACAGGCACAGAAGCCCCTATCACCGGACTGACTATTCTGGACCAAACAGAAATGCTGGCACAATTTGGTTCTGCTCAGGGTTTCTCGGTAGAGAATGACTACGATGCCATTTTACCTAATTTCAGTGCCAAGCTGGAAATCAGTGATGATCTTATCGCACGGGTCGCCGCTTCCAGAACGCTGACCCGACCGACATTGGAAAGCATGTCACCGGTAACGGTAATTACGACAACACGTCAGGGTGGAGATTTGACCTCGGTGAGTGGCAATCCTTCGCTGGAACCATTTACCTCGGACAACTTTGATTTGTCTTTGGAATGGTATTATGGCGATGCCAGTTACGCGTCGATTGGTTACTTTAAGAAGGATGTCTCTAACTTTATAGTTAACTCACAACAGGACCGAACCTTCACTACCGCCAGTGGCAGCGTGCTGACCGATCCATCAACCGGAGATGATGCCGGGGCACCAGATGCAGCCGATGCAGCAGCGGTATTTACCAATACCTTGCCTGATAACGGTGAAAATGCCACAGTGGATGGTATCGAGATCGCCTGGCAACACACATTTGATTCAGGCTTTGGGGTATTAGCCAATGCCACGTTTGCTGACAGTAATGCGGAGCTTGATCCGGCAGATACGACTCAGGTATTCGCCTTAACAGGGTTAAGTGATTCATTAAACCTGGTGGGCTTTTATGAAAGCGGTCCATTTCAGGCGCGTTTAGCCTGGAACTGGCGTGATGAATTTGTACAGTCTCTGACTCAGGTTCAGGGTGATGGCCCAACGATTGTTGAGGACTACCAGCAACTGGATCTCAGTGCCAGCTATGAAATCACCGAAGATATTTCGGTATTTGTAGAGGGGATCAATCTGACTGAAGAATTTGTCCACAAGCGCGGACGTTTCAGCAACCACTTGTTGCTAGTAGAAGAAAGTGGTCGTCGCTGGGCGGTGGGTCTGCGAGGCAGCTTTTAGGCTAACGTCTGAAGCAATAACCGCCGTCATCTGATGGCGGTTTTCGCGTCACTAAAATGGTAGATAACTCTGCATGTCAAAAGAGCGTTTTATGAATAATGAAAGCCAAGCCATTCAAGCGATTGTCGTCGTTGGGGGGGGTACCGCTGGTTGGATTACCGCGGGAAGAGTTGCTGCACAGCATAAAAATAACCCTCGCATTTCGGTGACACTGGTAGAGTCGCCATCAGTTGCTCCCATTGGGGTCGGTGAGGGTACCTGGCCCACCATGCGTAATACGCTTATTAAACTGGGGATTAGTGAAACGGACTTCATTCGCGAATGTGATGCCAGCTTCAAGCAGGGCGCCAAATTTGCCAAGTGGATGACCGGCGCAGATAACGATTTTTATTATCATCCATTAATGTTGCCGCAAGGATTCGGCAAAACCAATTTAGTGCCCTTCTGGCAGCAGCAACAATCTTCAGCAAAACACTCTTTTTCAGCCGCAGTGTGTTTTCAGGAAGCCATCTGCGAACAAGGATTGGCACCCAAAACCATTCAAACGGCGGAGTTTAATTCTGTCGCAAATTACGCATATCATCTTGATGCTGGCAAGTTTACTCAAATGTTGCAACGTCACTGCACCAGCAAACTGGGGGTTAATCATATTCTGGCTGATGTTGAGGCAATCCAACCCGCAGAAAATGGCGATATTCAAGCCATTGTCACCGCACAGGCAGGGAAGATTTATGGCGACCTGTTTGTCGATTGCACGGGATTTGCGTCTCTATTGCTGGGAAAACACTATCAAATTCCATTCACAGACTGCAGTGACATACTGTTTATCGACAATGCCATCGCGGTGCAAGTGCCTTATGACCGGGAAGACGCGCCTATCGCTTCCCATACAATTTCAACGGCACAGGACGCCGGTTGGATTTGGGATATTGGTCTGCAATCCAGAAGAGGTGTCGGCTATGTTTATTCCAGCCGACACACCGACGAAGAGCAGGCCATGTCCAGATTGGCCGACTACATAGGGCCCGCTTTCCATTCTTTGGCCAATAAAAAGATAGGGATAAACAGTGGCCATCGGGATAAATTCTGGCACAACAACGTTGTCGCAGTTGGCTTATCTGCCGGCTTTTTAGAACCACTAGAGGCATCTGCGCTGGTATTGGTGGAGCTATCAGCCGAGATGATCGCCGAACAACTACCTGCCTGTCGCGGCGTGATGGACGTCATTGCTAAACGTTTTAATGAGACCTTTTTATATCGCTGGGAACGCATAATCGACTTTTTAAAACTGCACTACATGCTGTCAAAACGACACGACAACCCCTTTTGGCGTGATAACCGATTAGCTGAAACCATTCCAGAGTCATTGCAGGAGTTAATCAGATTATGGCGTTACCATCCGCCTTCCGATCATGACTTTACCAGCAACAACGAGGTTTTCCCGGCAGCGAGTTACCAGTATGTGCTGTATGGCATGGGATTCGAATCGGATTTAACCTATATCCAACATTCACAGCAGGAACAGCAGGCGGCACTGCAGCTTTTTGAAACTAATCAGCGCGCCGTTGCCCAGGTTTCCAGCAAGTTGCCAAGCAACAGAGCCTTGCTTAATAAAATTAATCAATTCGGTCTGCAGGCCATTTAGTATTGGAGTCGCTATGACAAACCTCACCCCAGTCAATAAACAAGCTCATTTGAAGACCAGAATCGACGTAAATCAGGTTGAGAAGCAAGCCGCCGAATTACATATGGTGCCGGTTGTGATGTCCGAATTTCGCAAGTTGATGGTGCATTATCCTATTGTGGTCAGCAAACACGCCGAAACAGGGCAGTTTATGTGCTCCGCTTTACTTGGTTTGGACAGTGATGAAAATCTATTTTTCGAGAATGGCCAATGGCAGGGGATATACATTCCATTGCAGGTCACCAGACAGCCGTTTTTTCTGGGGAACAATGCTCCACAAGGCACGCCTGAAGATTATGTCATGTGCATTGACGCAGCTCATCCTGCTGTAGGAAATGACGGTGAACCGCTCTTTGATGAGCATGGAGAACCTTCATCCTATCTGCAATCACAACAAAATAATCTGGCACAGTTATTACAGGGCGAACAGGAAACCCAACAGTTGTTGCAACAGTTATTGCAACTGGATCTGCTAACTTCCATCCGCCTGGATATCGAGTTGGCAGATGGTAGCCCACACCATGTCAACGGCTTGTATTCTATTGACGAAGACAAATTGGCGCTGGTCTCAGCAGAGCAGCTTAAACAATTGCAGGAAAGCAGTGCATTATCCGCTATCTATTGCCTGATGCATTCCACCGGACAAATCTATAGTCTGATTGATAAGAAAAACAAACGCATTGCTACTGGCGAAGCCTGGTTTAAAAAAGCCTCCGGAGATGACTAAGTACCTGTCACTTAACAATATGCAGCTTAGTCAACAATATGCAGTTTAATCAACAATGCACCGTTCATATCACCTACCTCGGAGACGAGCAGGTGCCACTTTTTATCATTGATGATCTCGTGCTCGAACCTGAAACGCTGGTTGACTATGCCGAGCAGCACGGTGCTTTTGGTAAACAAAAAGACGACTTCTATCCGGGGTTACGCAGCGCTTTACCAAGCGACTATGTCAGCGCCGTAATAATGGGCCTGCAAAGCATTATTGCGCAACATATGACATTAGATCACAAGGGGGTTAACCCCGTGTTTAGTGCCTATTCCCTTACCACTGAAAAAGCAGAATCACTGGCGCCCATTCAATGCATTCCCCACTTTGATACCACTGATGCGAATCAATTGGCGTTTGTGCATTATTTGTTTGATAAAGATTTCGGGGGGACCAGTTTTTATCGTCACAACAAAACCGGATATACGGCCATTGACCAGCAAAACTGCAATAACTACATGGCAACCCTTAAAACCCAGGCCACCACCGTCGGCTTACCGGAAAAACAATATATTCTCGGAGATACTGAATTATTCTCACTGGAGCACAGGGTAGCAGCAAAATTCAATCGCGCCCTGTTATACCCCAGCAATGTGCTGCATTCGGGTGATATTGATAGCGCCTGCGAACTGTCAGCACAGCCGAGAAAAGGGCGGTTAACGGCCAATTTAGCCTTGCAGATGATGCCTGGCTGAACCCACTGGCAAATTCTGTCGCTAAAGGTTACCTCTTAACCCAATGGAATAACGACTGCCAGTATCCTGCACCAGCAACAATTGGTTACCAAATCGGCCATGTTTATGCACAGTTTCATTGGTCAAATTAATCGCTTCAAAATACACCGAGACTTTGTTATTGATATTGTAGCTCGCAGCAAAGTCATATTGTTCATAGGGCGCCACAAAGGTTGGTTCCGCACTTTGTTTTTGCACCTGTGATTGCAAAAAACCATCTCGATAATTCCAGGCAAGACGCCACTGCCAATTGCCTTTTTCGTAATACAGGATGAAATTTTTACTATTACTCAATCCGGTTAACGCAAACTTACGATTAACATCCGCCACATCCAGTTCGGCGTTACTTTCCACCAGCGTTAAATTACCGATATAACCGAACCCGCTGCGACCAAACTGATGTGACCAGCTCAGCTCTATTCCATCAACTACAGCCTTTTCACCATTAACAGGCTGCACGATGTCAAACTCGGCAAGCTGATCATTGTCATCCGGCAGCAATGGATCGTTGCCGGTGCTGGGGTCGGTCACCCCCGGAAACACCCAGGTGTTGGTTTCCGTGCTGATAAAATTTTTAACTTGCTTACGAAAATAGCTAGCCGATAGATAGCTGTTGCTGCGATAAAAATATTCGGCTGATACATCAAAGTTGCTGGATTCAAATGGCATCAACGACGCGTTCCCGGAACTGGCGCGCAAATCACCACCTTGTCTGGTGGTATCCAGACTGATGCCAGGGGAAAGCTGTGACATAGTTGGCCGGGTAAATGACTTGGAGTATCCAAATCGCAACACCCAGTCGTTAAGAAATTCCAGTTTAAGACCAGCATTGGGCAACCAGTTATCATAGTGATTGCGCTGCTCTGTTCTAACGGTTTCCCCTGTAACCTGACCCAGTTCAGTTTGATCCAGAATAACCAGACTGAGTAACTGTTCGTTAAACCCCTGTACCGACACGTCCGTATATTCGTAGCGCAAGCCTAAGTGACTGGTCAGGGCGACATCCCTCCAGTCATAGCTAAGGACAGTATCAATATAAGCAGCGTAGACGTCTTCTTGCACCTCAAAAGAATTCCCCCGCTGCACGGCTTCGAGACTGACATCACTTTGTTGTTCTAAAAAGTCGAACAGCTGTTGGCCATTATGCTGCAACCATTGCTTGGGTATAAATCGATGGCCGCTAATACTATTTAGGAAGTTATCGCCAGCAGAAAAAATGCTTTGAAAATCATCTGGAATATCGGGCTGATCAAAGTAACCGCAAAATCGACAATGGGCGGCATTGGCCTCATTATCAACGCGCACATTGTTTTTTCTCTGCTGCGTAAAGTCCAGACCAAACCTGATTTCGCTAATGCCTTCCACTTCACCATGATAGACACCACCCAGTTGCATCTGCTGCACTGTATCGGTGATATCCCAGCCACGGCGCAACATAACGTGTGCTCTGCCGTTGCTCGGATTCAGATAATGGCTGACACCTGAAGGGTTGCCCATAGCGTCAATAATGTTGGGGGCTGCCGTTTCAAATCCGCTGATATGGGGCAGGATATCACTGTTATTGTGGTCGAACTGCGAACGGTTAAGATAGCCGATCAAGGAAAGGGCATTGGCATTGCCAGTTGTATCATCAATACGGGCGGTGGATTTTGACCAGTCCAATTTCCAGTTAATGGGTCGACTATCGGTATAGTTAAGACGTACACCATAAAGTTTGACATTGGAGGGGCGATCAAACGTACGGGCGTGGAAGTCCGTTGCGTGACCAATACGCTGCTGAAACTCCACCACCGAACCATTGCTATCGGTTACGACATTTTCCAGATTGCTGGAGGTAAACCAATGACCCATTGAAGTGGCATTGGTTTTAATGTCTAAATCGCTTTGCATACCATCGACGATGACTTCCAGTTGCTCGTTGGGTCGGTATTGCAATACCAGCGTCTGTCCCAAACGCGTACGATCATCAAACCTTACTCGTTGATCATAATTACGGGGAACAAAAATATTGTCACTCTGACGTTCAAGCTGCTCCTCTGGGATGTCTGTATTTAACAGCCAACCATCAATTTGAGCTTCATCAATACGGGCTTGACGCCGCTGATAATTGATAGAGGCCAGAATGCCGAAACGGTTGTCAAAATAGGTGTTGGAAAACAATACTGTACCTTGTGGCGTAAATTGCAGGCTATTGCTGTCGTATTGATACTTAACGTTACCGATAAACTGAAAGTGCGGCATAGATAACGGTCGTGCGGTCTCAATATTGATCACCGAACCGATGCCACCTGCCTGCATGCTGGCGGTGCTGGTTTTGTAGATGCTGACGCCACTGACTAGCTCAGAAGCCAGAGTGTCGAAACTAAATTCCCTACCCAGATTATCCGTGGCAATTTGGCGGTCGTTCACCAATACGCGGTTAAACTCCGGGCCAAAGCCGCGCACCGTAACGTACTGCCCTTCACCTTCGGCGCGATCAATCGAGACACCGGCAACACGCTGCAAGGCTTCGGCCAGATTCTGATCCGGGAACTTGCCAATATCGACAGCCTGAATGTTGTCGACAACACCGTCAGCTTCTCGTTTTGTGCCGACGGTCTGACGCAGACTGGCTCGGTATCCGCGAACGGTTATTTGCTCGTAAACAGAATTCTCATTCTCCGGGTCTACTTTTATCAGTCGCTCATTATCCCCACCAAAAAAATCGATGACTTTGCTTAAAAACGATTTCGGTTTAGGGGGATCAAACAGCTTTTCAGATACTTTTATCTGACCATCTTCCGTAATTTGAGCCTGTAAATCGGTTCCAAGCAGCAGCATCCTAATTGCCTGTTCAGGAACATACTGACCATGGACTGCATTGGCGACACTGTCTTTCACTTTCGAATAGGGGAACACCACCATCAAATTGGCCTGTGCAGCAAATTCAATCAAAGCCTGATCGGCAGGCTGTTGGCCGATGTTAAAACGCTGGGTCTGTTGCGTCTCAGCGTCAACATTGGCAACGAATAATAGCCCCATAGACAAGGCACAACTCAGTTTGCCGACAGCCCGGTAAGCGCTTAATGGTGTTTTTCTATTGGTCAGTATTGCCAATGGGAGCAACGGTTTTTTGTTCACTTCAGGCATGACTCAACATCTACTGTTAATACATACATATTTTGCTGTTAAAGGCGTTCCTGGCTGTGCTCGTCCAAGTCACTTTGTCAACAGATCCTCCCGGGTAAAATGCCGAGGCAGATCCCTCAGTGATAAGTTTCATAATGCATCTACTTATAAGGTAACCTGAGGTTGGAACATAGTTAATCAAAGTTATGTCAATGGTTGCTGTTTGCTAAAGCGTGTTGATTCAATATCACAGGATGCCAAAACTCCTGAGGGATGGCTTTCACTTCCTCACTGAGGAGGGGGTTTTCCAAATAAATTTTGTGCCTGTTCTCAAACTGATATAAGTCCAGCAAAGATTTTACCCGCGGAGCGACTAACTCATGATACTGACCCGATTCAACGATGGCGGCAAACCCCTGCATCAGTCGTTGATAGAGTTTGTCATTGTTTTTACCCAACCAAAACAACAGAGGTTGCTGATAGATAATGGCAATCTCACGTTCCACTTGTAAATCATCTATTTCAAAAGTACTGAATTCATCTTTGATTTCGGAAATAGCTCTGGGAAAGCAATCAAATCGTTTTTTTCTTAACATGGAGAACAAATTTTTATGGATCGGCGTGCGCACCACCGGAAAGCCGTTAGCGGCTAAAATATCTGCATCTGGCCAATGGTCCCCCTGACCAATAAGCAATTTCTTTTGCAACCAGTCCTGACGGCTGGAAACACCATTAAAAATGGTTTGATTATCAGCAAGAATCAGACAGAGCCGGATACCCAGCAATCCATAATTGATTGGATAAGGCAGAAACAGGGCTCTCGACTCTCTTTCCGGCGAGGCGGCGGCAGTGATCACATCGATACCCCCGGCTATATCAAGTCTGGCGAAAGCGCGCCCTTGTGTCATGACATCCGAAGTCATTATGAAGTAATCACCATACTCTTTCTTGGTAATATCCATCGCCGCATGCAGTAATTGCATGGATGTCGTTTCGACCAACGATTTGTACCAAATCACGACCTTTTGAGTATCTTGTCGTTCTTGTCCGTAAACAGTATTGATACACAACCCTGTCAGCAATAAAACACAGAAGCGAAAAACAGCATGTATGGATGTCATGGCCGCTTTATACTCGAACCGCATTAAAGATCATCAATATTGAGCCAAAGGCTAGCATCGTCGACCGGTGTTTCAGGGCTCATATTGGGATTATCCAAATGAAAAACTATACGGTCTTTAAGATTAGCACGGGACAACGCATCTTTGATCATCGGATGAGCGAAAAACAGTTCATCATATTTTTCGTTGTCAATCGCTCGGCGAAACCCTTGGGCAATCGTTGCCGCCAGCTCACTATTCTCTCTTGCTACAAAGAAATACATGGCAAAAGGATAAACAATTAAAATCCGTTTCTCGACCGTCAGCGCCAGTTCTTTTCTGGAGGCAACTTCACTCCATGGTTCATGGATTGCGCGAGGAAAATAATCAAACCGCCCACCTTCGAGCATATAAAACAGACTTGCATACTTTACCGGAGTGACCACTGGCAAATTGGCATGTTTCAGTACCACCGTATCCCCCCAAAAACGCCCTTGCCCCAACGGTATTTGTTGCAGTTGCGCCAACGAATTTACGCCATTAAAGCGTGGCTGATCGTCCTGTCTGATAATAAAAATGCGATGTCCTAACATGCCTTTGAGCACAGGGAAGCGGATTGGCATAAGCTCTTGTTCATATTTGATTTGGGTCCCTGCCCACATAATGGAAAGCTTGTGCTCCTTCACCATTTCCACCATACGTGCCTCGGTTAGGGAATTTTCAAATTCCTGATAGCGAAACTGGTCAGCCTTGTCACTGTGTTGGATCGCCAACTTGAGAATCTCCAACACTAAGGTTTCTTTTGGATCATTGGACTTTGGATGAATAATGACGTCTGCGGTGGCGGACCTGAGGCTGAGCCCGAGCAGGATGACGACGAACAGCAATATTAATATTTTTGTTTGGCTATGACTTGTTACCGTCAGTGGCTGTGGATTCAATTGCATGGTTTTACTGGGTCTGTCTCAATCAACTATGCCCTTTAAAAAGAGCTATTTCAGACAAGACGACCCGGCAGCGATTTTCCGCTATATTTTGATAAAGAAAAATTAACTTTTTGTTAACATTCAGAGAAACTAGATTCAGAAAATTAAAACGAATAAAAGTGGCACAGGGCAATGCCAAAAACTACGTAAAAATTCCTGCGGCTTTTATGGCGGATTTATCAGTGGCAATCGTCTTAAGGAGGGATTGCAATTAACAATAAAATAAAGATGTCCATAGACGCCACGATTCACGACACCTACATTGCCGCTAGAAATGGCATTACCAAGATGGTTTCCAGATTGGTGCCACCTAAAGAAGTAGAAGATATCGTGCAGGAAACCTATGTGCGATTGTGTCAGCTTGAACAGCCAAAATCGATTTCAGAACCAAAATCTTTTTTGTATCGCACCGCTAAGAATCTGGCGTTAGATCATTTAAAGCGTGCAGAAACAAGACTGTCAGACGAATGGGATGACAGTAGCGAAATGGAATTAACTGGCGCTCAGTTAGCAGATAGCACTTTCGAACAAGCGTCATCGTCGCAACAATTTAGCCATTTTTGCGAAGCCGTCAGGCAAATGCCAGTGCAATGCCGACGCGTTTTCGTTTTAAAAAAGGTCTATGGTTATTCCCAGAAAGAAATATCTAAAATGATGAATATCAGTGAAAGCACTGTTGAAAAACATATCGCACAAGGTGCGAAAAGGACCATGAGATACATGTCACAATTTCAGGATAGTCCAATGGCTAACAAATCCGGTAGCCATGTTGGAGGTGCTTCATGAGCAATGTCATCAAACTGCAAAATGATACAGACCTGATTGACCAGACTGGCGACTGGATCGCGAAGATGGATCGGGGACTGACAGCAGAGGAAGAGTCACAACTGCGCCAATGGCTGGCGGCCTCACCGGAACATAAAAAGGCATTGCTGTCGATGGCAAAGATGTGGGACGACATGAATGTGCTCAATAAACTGTCTGCCTTGTTTCCTGAGCCACCTCTTGAAAAACCCAAATCACACCTGTTGGCAATGGCAGCCTCAGTGGTACTTGCCAGTATGCTGATTATTTTTGTCTCTGTGCAAAATAAAGGGTTTTTCTCTAATAGTGAGCTGATCGTGCTATCTGAACAGAAACTGCATACCGGCGTCGGTGACAGTAAACGGGTGCTGTTAACTGATGGTAGCGAACTATTGCTGAATACCGAATCTGAACTCACCGTTACCTATACCAATATGCAGCGCATCTTAGAATTGGCTAAAGGTGAATTTCATATCACTGTTGCTAAAGACTCAGAACGGCCATTAACCGTTTATGCTGCCGGACAAGTTATTCAGGCGGTAGGCACGGCCTTTAATGTGGAACTTAACGACGGTGACGTAGAGCTTCTGGTGACAGAAGGTACAGTCAGAATAGCAAAGCAAATCGACATTGGAAGCAACCCGATTCAACCAGACGTAATCCGACTACCGGAACAATCTCCGGCTTTAGAGCAGGGACAGATTTCCATTTTGACCGCCCCATCACTGAAGGTAGAAAACGTCATGGCAGAAGATATTCAGGCATCATTGTCGTGGCGCTCGGGCAATCTGGTGTTTCGCGGTGAAGCACTGGCAGAGGTGATTAAAGAAGTCAGTCGCTATAACCCGGTTTCTTTTGAGCTTAAGGATCCAATGCTCAAAGACATTCAGGTGGCCGGACTATTCCGCACCAATGACTTGCAAGGCTTCTTGTCTGCATTGGAACAAAACTTTGATATTGAAGTGGCGCGCTTACCAAATAATAAAGTGCAATTGAGAAAACGGATTTAACACTCAACGAAGTAAATTTCGGCGTTGGCCTGTTAACTACAATGGCCAGCCCGCCCCTTAGATAATCATGAAGTAGAAAGCCATTATGAAACTGTCTCAGTTAGATAGCTCCGTCTTTGTTATATACGTTATTGGGTTGCTTTTAGTCGCGGCCTGGGTATCCCGTAATGAAAATAATCATGAGCGAGATACCAGTGACTATTTTCTTGCGGGTAAATCATTGCCTTGGTGGGCAATTGGCGCTTCTCTAATCGCAGCAAACATTTCGGCTGAACAGATTATCGGGATGTCAGGTTCAGGCTACGCTATTGGTCTGGCCATTGCGTCTTATGAGTGGATGGCTGCCATTACCCTACTGTTGGTAGGCAAATTCTTTCTGCCAATTTTTCTTAAGCGCCGCATCTTCACCATGCCGCAATTCTTGGAACAGCGCTTTGACAGCCGCGTCAAAACGGTTATGGCGGTGTTCTGGTTGGGGGTTTACGTACTGGTCAATTTAACCAGCATCCTATGGTTAGGGGGCCTGGCAATTAGCACTGTGGCAGGACTGGACCCATTTTTTGGTATGATCTTTTTAGTGATTTTTTCCATCGCCTATTCGTTGTATGGCGGACTTAAAGCCGTGGCATTAACCGATATTATTCAGGTTGTATTGCTGGTCAGTGGTGGATTAATTCTTTCATATCTTGCTCTGGATACCATTAGTAACGGTCAAGGATTCTGGGCGGGATTCAGCCAGCTATCGCAAGCAGTACCCGATAAATTCGATATGATTCTGAGTAAAGATAATCCACATTACATCAGCTTACCGGGGCTCTCCGTTCTAATCGGTGGTATGTGGGTAATGAATATTTCGTACTGGGGCTGTAATCAGTACATTATCCAACGCGCACTGGCCGCGAAGAATATCCATGAAGCCCACAAAGGCATTGTTTTCGCTGCTTATCTCAAGTTGTTCATGCCCATCATCGTGGTACTGCCGGGCATTGCTGCCGTTGTCTTGCACCCACAACTCAGCACACCCGATCAGGCTTACCCAGAAATGATGGCGTTAATGCCTAGCGGCTTGAAAGGTCTTATTTTTGCCGCACTGGTGGCAGCAATTGTGTCGTCGGTGTCATCAATGTCCAACAGCATATCGACTATCTTTACTATGGATATTTATTCCCATATCGCACCAAACCGTTCACAACGGCACTATGTCAACATCGGCAGAATGGTTTCTTTAGTGGCCTTATCTACCGCACTGGTGGTAGCACAACCGCTGTTGGGTAAATTCGATCAGGCGTTCCAGTATATTCAGGAATTCACGGGCTTTTTCACGCCGGGCATTGTAGCGTTGTTCCTGCTGGGTTTATTCTGGAAAAATGCCAACGCCTCCGGCGCTCTGGTGGCGGCCATCGGTTCAGCGGTCTTTTCTTTAGGATTCTGGTGGTTCTGGCCAGAACTACCCTTTATCGACCGGGTGGGCATCGTGTTTTTACTGTGCCTGAGTTTAGGCGCGTTGGTATCTCAGTTTACTGCACGACCATCGACAGAAAATATCGTGGAACTCTCTGATGTTTCATTTAAATCTTCGCAAACCTTTAATCTGGCGGCGCTGGGTTGTGTCATTGTCCTCACAGCACTGTATGCTACTTGGTGGTAAGTGCAACAAGCCTGTTAAGTACATAATGACCCAGTGACAAAACGTTGAACTCTTTAATTTTAAAGCTTAACTTGTTGGCTGTATTCAACATACACTCTCAATAAAGTTTAGGGGACGTGATGTTCCTGCAAACAAGGCTTATCGTGCAGCTGCGCTGTTACCTCGTTTACAAATAAAACCCAAGTGCGTCAGACAAACAACGTCTTACCTATTTGGCGATCCAGGCAGGGGAGAGCTTGCTCTCTCAAAACCTCCCTGCAGCCTTAAGTGACACTTACATACACCCTAAGGTCGTTTTAGTTGTTGCCTAGCTTGCGCACCTACGAAGAAAACTTCCTTTCTTAAACATCTGTGACTACAGTTCAGATACACCCATTCAATTATTCACTACAGAGACATGGTGAAATTCATCTATTTGCAATGAAATTAATTTTATCGTTAATCTTAAGCATTTGTGGGTTATTCCCTGTTTGCGTGGCATCAAGTAAATCCTCTATCGTCATTGCTGCCGATCCATGGTGTCCATACAACTGTGGTGAACAGGATGCCAAGCTCGGTTATATGATTGACATTGCTCGTCAGGTGTATGCCACTACGGACTATCAGGTAGAGTATGTCAATATGCCTTGGTCACGTGCCATCAAGTCGGTCATTGCTGGCGAGGTAGATGCCCTGGTTGGGGTCACACGCAATGAAGTTAAGGAGTTAATCTTTCCGCAACAGCCATTGGGAATAGCCACCCAAACTTTTTACACCTTGACCACGTCTGACTGGCAATATCAAGGCTTCAGCAGCTTGGAAAATATTATACTTGGCGTAATCCAGGGATATGCTTACGGCGATTTATATCAATCCTATGTTGCGCACAATCTTAACGATGCCAGCAAAATCTATGTCGCTACCAGTATTGCCGGGATGGCACAAAATATTCGAATGTTGCGTAAAGGCCGCATAGATGTACTTATTGAAGATAAGAATGTGATTGAGCATTATTTTAATCATAACAAACGCCCTTTTAATTTAAGGTCAGCGGAGGTGCTCTGTGATGAAGCCCTGTATATTGCTTTCAGTCCAAAACGTGAAGACGCCCAAACTCTTGCCGATTTGATGACCACCAACCTCAATCAATTGCGCCATTCCGGTGTTCTTCAAATCATTTTACAGGGCTATGGTTTGCAGGATTGGGATACTAAGGCTATCAAACCCTGCAATTGAATTGATAAGTCCTGCACTCTATGGTGAATATTTCTGCATCAGTTTGGGCATGTTTAAGTGCCAATAGGCCTTGATTCTGTCTTACCTGGGGGCAATAAAATCAGATATAGCGCGATTAAAGCCACTTGCCATGTCGAGGCTGTTATGGTCAACACCATCAAACAGGCGGACTGTTTTCTGACTGGCAGTCATTGCGTCGATTAGGCGAAGTGTGTGTTTCAATGGCACAACGCGATCTTCTCTGGCTGCGAGAATAAGACTGGGACAGGCGATTTGATGAGCACGGTTATAAGAGTCGTATTTATCCTTAATTAACCACTTTATCGGAAATATCGGATAGTGGCTTGCCGCAACTGCCGTGATGCTGTCGTAAGGCGATATCAGGATAATTTGCTCAACCTGACGTTGACTTGCAACATAAGTCACAACGCCTGTTCCGAGACTTCTGCCAATCAATCTAATGTGTTTATGGCGCTGGGCGGCATAGTCATATAATGCTAGTGCATCTTGATAGAGGCCAGATTCCGTCGGATTGCTCAGGCTTCCGCCATAGCCCCGATAGTTCATAAAATACAGGGCATTGTCGCCAAGTACTGGCTGCATATGTTGAATACTCTGAATTGCACTTTCGGCATTGCCACCAAAATACAATATGGCTGATTGAGCCGAATCATTGGCCGTTTCAATTCTCAATTCAATGCCATTACTATTCAGTGAAATGCTAGTGCCAGTGTCGCCTAAAGGGGCTGAAGTGGGGTAGTACAGCAAACTGCGCTGAGCCAAAAAGAGTATTAGCATCAACACAATATAAACAGTGATAAGTACAGTAAGCATGTTGCGCACTTGACGGGTGAACCTGAGCTTTCGCATTGAGTCTGTTCTTGTCGTTCAAGCTACCCGATTAGCTAAATAAATCAAGACCTGCGGCACGAGATACGTCACAAGCAATCAGTAATTGCTGACAGCGCTTTTATACTGAGTTAACGCTTGTCCCTGTCATCAAGCGACAAAGCGACTTTGATAACAAGCCGCCTTGCTATGCCAATTTCAACTTTCAGTCTGCAACGATTTTAAGTAATCCAGGCCACCTGAAATCGCTGCGACCTGCGCTTCATTACAGTTCTCTGGATTGGTTTTTGGGCTATCCGGATAGACTTCCGTGGTGGTGACATACTCTGCATTGGTCACACTGGCACACAGGCCCAGCGTTTTTACAGTGTAATTGATGACCCCATGCTGACTCACCGGCTCTCCAATAATTTTGCCATGTCCATCATCCGGTGCGATGTGGGTGACTTTGGCAACGGATTCAATTATGGCTTTTTGAAATTCATCTTTCGGGTTTTCGCTATTACCCACTAAATAAAAACCGTCCGGAATATGCCAGTTATCGAAGACCACACCGTCTCTGGCTGCCAGCGCCGGTCGAAATTCAGAGTTGTCTGTATCAGTGGTTTCGTGCAAGTCGATATGGGCCAGCCAGGTTTTGTTGTTTACCACACTTTTTAAGGCTCGGGATTCCTCAGCGGCATCGTTGGCGAAGGAGCGATTAGGATCGATAGCATCCGGATTCCAGCGATTAATAGTTTCGTACCCCCAAGGGCTGATACAAGGCACAATCAGCAAATTAAAGTGCTCTGCGTATTGTTCTGCTTTAGTTTGTAAAAACCTTATCGCCCCCTGCACACCGCTGGTCTCATAACCGTGTACACCGCCAGTTACCAGAATATTGGGGTTCTCCATTTGCCACTCGCGGGTTCGTACCGCCAGCAATGGATAACTCCCAGCTTGATAATCCAGCTGCCCGTACTTGTCCACAACCAACTCATCAGGTAGATCTCTTAGCTTATCAACGACCTCAGTTAGATATGAACGCTGCACCTGTTGTCTGGACAGCCACTGGGCTTTTTCAGTGCTGTCCCAGGGCTTGCCCGGTGTGCCTATCGGATAATACTGCTCTGTCATCCTTTGTTCCTTTTATATTCGCCACTCGCTGTTCCGCTGGAACTGTAGCAAGTGTTTGGAGCACCAGCAAATTCATTTTTCATCATAATTCTTACCGTTTGATTACCGGCAGTTTCACTATTGATTTTTTAAACTGTCTGGCCAGTGATGAATAATTTAAATTCCCGATGCAAAACGAAAACAAAACTCTAGTACTTGTTACCTCTTGCCGTTTGATTCGAGGAGTTATCAAACTTGTACTGATTTGCATCGCCTTAAATTGGATGTATAGCGGACTCGCATTTTAGTCAGTGAAACACGGAGATTTAGATAATGGCTAAGCAAAAAAACAAACAACCACTTTCCGTAACAAGCAGATTGTTGGGTGTGGATTTTGTAATGGAGCATGTATGGAAGTGTCCAAAAAAGCTTCTGGAAAAGCAATTCATCAACAATATTTCATTAAATCATCTTGAAGTAGGCGTCACCAGCGGCTTTGATTTTACCCAGCGTTTAAAAGCCAATAACAATCTGGACATTGCCTATCTTGATCCGGATATTAAAGCGCTTAAGCGTGCTGTAAAAAATTCAAATCACCTTAAGCCTCGTTTATATCGAGGCAACCTAATGTATCCATGGGGTTTAAGCGATCAGAAATTTAGCTCCATAAACCTGAATTTTGTGTTGCATTGCTTACCGGGTGATTTCGAAAATAAAGTTAATGCACTATGTATTAATACCAGAAGTTGTTTAGCTGATGATGGCACTATCTTTGGCAGCGCGATTCTGCGGGATAAACTCCGTTCTAATCCCGTGTCTGAATACGTCATAAAACGCAGTAACCAGACAGGTATAATGAATAATGAAAAAGACAGCTACCGCAAACTGGAACGTATGCTCAATTATTACTTTAACGACGTAAATATCAAAATGGTCGGTTATGTGGTGATGTTTGAAGCTAAGATGAAAGTAATATTACCGGTTGGCAGTCCGGAAATGGAACCCTACAACAGTCGCCGGAACCTGATAAATTTCCCCAACCGCCGCACCAACGGCAGAGACTCAATGACTCGTCGTGGGAAACGAATCGCTTAGCATATTTAGTCAGCTTGGGGCCTAACCCCACTGTTTGCTGAGCCTAATTTGCCTATAGTTAAAAAGGTGATTGAACCTGTCTCTTATCAGGTTAAAACCCTAGCGGTAATGTTAAACCAGGATGAAGGCAAAGAAGCGCTGCTGAAGCGCTGGCTTGAGTGCTCTTATAAAGGCTGCATCGGCATGCTAAAGCTAAAGATCGCGCCATGTTTTTCTGTATCAGATATCGCATTGGCGACGACTTTGCCTTTATGAAATTCGGCAATTAAACGGGCGATATAAAGACCCATACCAAAATTCCCTGAGTGTGAGTTGGCTTTGGTAGAGGTAAACAGTCCAAAGATAAACTCCGTGTCTTCCGGTAGTTCGTCACCGATATTTTTTACAATCAGAACACTCAGGTTTTTTACTTTCACCAGTTTAACAATGATTGCCGTCCCTTTTGTGTGGTGCTCGATGGCATTATTGACCAATTTATCCAATAACTGCACTAAGAGATCTTCATTGCCAATGATGCCAATATCAGCTTCAACCTCAGCAACAATATTGACGTCTCTGTAGATGTGTCGATATTCATTGAGCCTTTGCTCGACAATCTGACTTTGGTTAATTTCTGTCATTTCTGCCTGCATAATGGCCGCCTCAAGGGAAGTCGTATTACTGACGGCTTTCATGATGTTACACATTTCTTCATGGCTGCGCCCCGCTCGTTCAATATATTTCATCATTGACGGGTCATCGGCCTTCCGAGTCATCATGGTAAGAGATGTTTGCGCACCCAGAATGGCATTTTTCATTTCATGATTGAGATAATGGGTAATGTTCTCCAACCAAGAAATACGCTTTAACTGTAGTTCCTTTTCATTCTGATAAAACTGCGCATTTTTAATCGCAATTGCCGTGTATGCAGCAATGGTTTTTAGGAACTGGCGTTCATATTCACCAAACGATTCCTGATAAAAACTTTGCACATAAATTACACCGATTTTGGTCTCATCAACTTTCAATGGCAAACAAAGAATCGAAGCACAGCCTTGCTCCTCCAGATGATGTATAAAGTGCCCCGCCTTTTCTCCCCGCTGCACCATAACTTCTTTTTGGTGTAAATAACTCCACGCCGCAGGATGGGAGACTTCCGAAAGGGCAATAGCGAAGCCGGGCAATTTGACCGCCTCGTGGATCACTAAATTAAAGTCCAACTGATTGTGCTCCTCGTCTACCATGCCCAGCATAAACTTATGACGGTATAGCACTATCTTTAAGTGGTGTTTCAAGCGTTCAAATATTTCTTCAAAACTCGTGGCACGGGTAATCTCCATACCAATGGAGCCAAGGATGGCCATGTTCTCGGTTCTTATCGCGACAAGTTTATTTAATTTGTTTTCATTTTTTCGGATTTGAGAAATTCTCAGGCGATAGGAAAAAGCAAGCAGAAGCAGAATAGACACCACCGCCACAAACTGAGTCATGGGACGCAGCCAAAAGGGCGGTACGATTCTGACTAGAATATTGGCGCTGGCTTCGCCAGACAATGCCCTTTGTGGCCTTGTGGTAACCCGAAAGATGTACTCTCCAGCTTCTAGGTTGGTGTAATTAGCAATACGCGAGATATTGGCAATTTGCCAGTTCTCATCGAAACCATGAAGTTTGTAATACAGGACCGTTGTGGAACTGGGGTCATGATCAATCGCGGTAAATTTGAAACGCAAATTTCGCTGCGTATTATCCAGATCCAGGGTCATCGTATTAACCCCTAGCGCTGGTTCTTGTTGCAGGTCGTTATTGACCCAAATTTTAGTCACAGCAACTTTAGCAATCTCGGCTTCATCAACAATGCGCTCAATTTTAACGGTATTAATGCCCTTTTCGCTGCCAAAACACAGTTTTGCCGGATGACAGTTAAAAGCTGAACGTAGATTCAGAGCATTGCCACTTAAGCCATCTTTCACGGTAAAGATGCGCTTCGCCTTGCCGGCCTCATTAAACATCGTGACACCATTGGCCGTGGACACCCAAACCTGGCCCACCTGATCTGCGACAATAGCACGCACATCGTTGTTGGAAAGCCCATCTTTAATGGTTAGCCATTTGGCCACTTGTCCTTCAGATGGCAAATAGATCAAGCCTTTATAGGACCCCAACCAAATGCTGCCATTTTCGGCACTGCCAATTGTGGTAGCAATAAGGTTGTTCAATAAAATGTTATCAGCGATTTTAATTTCTACTGTTTCAAATGCCGGGCTGGTAGAGCCCATTTTTAACAGAGTCATATCGTCGACTAACAACAATATATCTCCCCATTGGCTCTCAACCAGTTGCACAACATTATTACTGGGAAGCCGAAAATAACCGCTGCCATGCTGATGATAATGCTGTACCGACATATCCGGTGCGATTTTGAAAATACCTTGATGAGACACCGTCACCCAGATATTGCCCTGGCTATCTTCGATTAATCTTTGAATATGATTTATGCTGTCCACTGAGAATAGCGTTCGATGCGCTTGCAGCTCTCCACTGCTGACATCATAGCTATACAGGTTATCACTGGTGCCAAACCAAATTTCTCTTCCATTGCGTGCATTGGTAGTAGCCGTAATGCGACCCTGGTTAAAGCCAGATAGAATATCTGGCAAAGACAGGCGCTGGCCGGTGTTTAAATCATATTTGATGAGGCCATTATTAGTGCCCGCCCAGGTATGTCCCAGCAAGTCTGTCGCAATACTGAAAATATGATTTTTTTTATCTTTCACGGCAGATTCAGAAGTCACAATCGAAAATGTCAATGGTGCCTGATTTAGGGTGATGACACCGCTGGTACGAGTGGCCAACAGCAACAAATTATCTTTAGTGACCAGAATATCCCGAATATCCTGACTAGCTTTGTATACAAAACCTCCGTCATTGAAGGTAGAGAACGCATTGTTCAAGAGATCGTAGTGTAGCAGGCCGTTAAACGTCGCTATCCACAATCCGGTATCACCGTCAGATTTTATACGTGTAACAGCGAATGACTGACGCTCTTGAAGGGTTATTGGCTCAATATCGAAGCTATCTTTATGAATACGAAACACGCCCATATTGGTACCTGCCCATATATAGTCGCCAATTGCCAGTACCTCCCGCACTAGTCGATTGGCCACCGAATAGCGTTCCGAAGTTAAAAAATGAGAAACGTCTTGGGTGCTAATATCGATTCGGTTTAGTCCATTGGAGGTTGCCACCCAAATATTGCCATCTTGATCTTCAGTTATATTCCAGACCCGATTGTCTGATAGCTGTTTCTTGGGTGCAGCATTTAGGTAAAAGTGCTGTACCTGTTGTTTAGAGGTAATACGAATCAGGCCTTTGTCAAAGCTACCAATCCAAACATCACCTATATCAGAAACATAAATTGCCTGAACTTTTATTTGACCCAATCGGGTGTCCAGCACCCGCAGCTCTGGTAAGTACGGTTCAACGGCTTTGCGATTCGGTGCAATTTGATAAACCCCGTGCCCCCATGTCCCCACCCAAATAACATTGTTGCTGTCGTGGTACAGGTTTCCCGGGCTGTAATAGCTCACTTCATCGCCATTTTTCCCGTGATATAAAGCGGGTTCATGTCCATTCAACACGCCAATTCCTGCTGGGGTCCCCAACCAAATAAACCCCAACTCATCCTGAACCAGAGAAAATACGGTATCACTGGGCAATCCCTCTTCCACGCGCAGTGTGTTTTCGCTGTTGAAATAAACAGGTTCAGCTCTGGCAATACCAGTCCAAATCAGACACAGGATCAGGTGTAAGACGGGTACTCGCATAACGACTGTTAGCCTTCTGGAGATAGCCATTGATAACCAACACCACGCACTGTTCTAATGGAATCAAAGTCCTTATCTACGGATTTAAAGTGGTTTCGAATGGCTTTCACATGGGCAACAATGGTATTGGGCTCAACCACAATATTGGCCGCCTTCATTAATTCACTATGAGACTTGAGCTTCCCCTGTGCTTCATAAAGTGCCTTTAATATCCAGAACTGGGTTAAACTCAAATCCAGATTTTTGTTACGAAAATAAGCCTGACAGGTCGTGTCATTAAGCTGTAGCTCTGTAATCCTCTGGTTTTGCTCTGTGACACTATTGTGTGACTGCAATGCAGCAACACGGCGCAAAAGGGTTTCTATGCGCACCACAATATAATCGATATGACTGTCTTTGATCAGATAGTCGTCGGCTCCCATTCGCAAACCGGAAATCTTTTCATAATCTTTGTCGTGAGAGGTTAAAAAGATGATTGGCACAGTGTCGTTAAACTTGCGAATTTCAAAGCACAATTGCAAGCCACCATCTCGCTGGTGTCCTAAGCCAACATCCAGTAATAGCAGGTCAGGCATGGTGTTGCGAAATGCCTTAAGGGCATCCTCTGCATTGGTATAGGCGTCTACACTAAAGCCCGCCTCTATCAGACATTCGGCATAGTTTTCTCTGATAGAATCGTTGTCTTCCACATAGCCGATTTTTTTCATTTATGTCGCCTAAAGTTTTTTACCTGAGAATTAGTATCGACCCTAGCAATGTTCGATACAAGCCCGACATAAAATAAGGGGAATATTGATCCAAATTCGTCCGAAATGAATACAAACCGTCAGATTAATTGATGTGTATTTGTCATGAATGAAGCAATAGCAATTGAGCAAAACGTCGTTACCGAACTACACGAAATCATGGCCAGTGATTTGACTCTGAATCGTCTAACCCGCTGTGTGAAACGTGGTGGTAAAACCCTAAGTCTGCAAGCCAGAGAATTTCAGCTGCTGGAATACTTGTTATTGAACAAAAACAAAATCGTCTCCAGAGAAATGCTGTTGCTGAACGTCTGGCACTATAATTTTGATCCTCAAACAAATGTTGTAGACGTCCATATTTCCCGGTTACGCGCCAAAGTGGATAAACCATTCAGTATCAAGCTAATTGAAACGGTGCGCGGGTCGGGTTACAGGCTAGTCGACAGGGATGAATAGTACTGAGTTGCCTCCTGATATATGCAAAAGGCAAAGAGCGACTAACGCCAACCCAACAAAGAACAAAGCCGCCTCTTTATAGAGGCGGCTTTTGAGTATGAAGGTTCAGCTTCTGCTCAGACCAATCAGGTCGACATATTACATCCCCCGACCACGCCCATCCCTTAGGGTTGCAACAATGCCGGTTTACCAAATAAATAGCCTTGCATAAAGTCTACCTGAAACTCCGAAAGACACTGTGCTTCTTCTTTCACCTCAATACCCTCGGCTATAATTTTAATGCCATTTTCTTTCGCGATTTCGACTAGATGACGCACGATGGTCTGTTGTTTCGGTTTTAAGTGTATATCGCGCACCAGTGCCATATCGATTTTTACATAGTCGGGCGAAAGCTCATTTAGCATAGTCAACCCGGACCATCCCGCACCTATATCATCCAGTGCCACTTTAAAACCAGCAGAGCGATAAAACGCGAGTATGCCTTTTAAGTGCGCCAGGTCTTTAGCTTTGTTTGTTTCTGTCACCTCGAACACCACATCGCTGACATTGATACCCGCCTCATCAATGGCCGCTGCAGTAGTGCGCAAGCAATAGGACGGATCATAAATACTGGACGGATCAAAATTGACAAACACCTTAGAGCGCAACTTTGCTTTTGCCGCATGCTCTATCGCTGAGCGGCGAGCCGTCAGATCCAGCGCAAATAACAGGTCGGATTTGGCGGCAATGCCAAAAACATGCCCTGGAGGGATAATAGTGCCGTTGTTATCCCGCATTCTGAACAGCGCTTCATGACCATAAGGTGATCTTGCCCCCGAGGGCCAGTCCTGAGTATGGATAATGGGCTGGAACCAGGACTCGTAATTACCCTGCTCAACTGACTCCACAATCCAAGTACTTTTGTAGCGATTAACAAATGATTCTGCATCAATCATCCGCCCCGCCGCCTCGAGACCAAACTCCGTGCCTGCTGGTGTAGTGGTAACCTTGGTATTCTTTCTCTCCTGACCATTAAGCTCGCCAAAGAATCCGAGTAACAGGGTATCAATTTCAGATTTTGCCAGAGTCACCTGAATACAGTGGGAATGTATTTGTTTTGCATCAAAGCCTAACGAGCCGCACAAGGAAGCCAATTTGCCAAATGACTCCTCCGTTGGTACAAAGAAATAAAATGTTGTACTGTCGTAAAAATAATGTTCAATGGTTTCACAATCTGCGCACCACATGAGGTTTTTCCTGTGATTGTTTGGTGTGCAGTTATACGGCGGAAGACGGGTATGGTTCATTAGTTTTAAGGTCGGAGGATATTAGAAAAACCGATTAAACTTAATTTCTTAAACTGCGTATGAGACGTCTGACGCAGTTTGTTAAAGGTGTTGGCAATGTCATTTGCGATTACGGAAAACAATAACATTTTGCACATCAAGCTAGCAGGTCACATATCAAATGCGGATCTGGTGGCACTCGATAAAGAGCTTTTTGAGCATTGGGATGCACCCAATATCAAGGGCCATGTATACGATTATTTGGCCACAACCACGTTTAACTTCAGCGAAGATGAAATCAAAAGTATCGCGGTACTGGATACCAATGAGTCATTTATTAGCGGCCGTTTGAATATTGCGATAGTGGCAAACGACCCCGAGATCCTCCACTTCTCACGTATTTACGTGCAAAATATGCATAACTCCGACTGGACGGTTGAAATATTTGAGACATTAGAAGCAGGCTTAGCATTCTGCCATAATTCCGTCCAGTAACATGATGACGATTTATTCCCGTCGCGACATCGACTTAATGCCATCTCGCTACCGCGCAAATTTTGTCAATTGCTTGAGCGGCTTCAAATCTGCGAATCTTATCGGTACTCAGAGTAAGGCAAATGGCGCCAACCTCGCGGTTTTTAATTCGGTATTCCATGTCGGTGCTAACCCACCGTTGTTAGGAATGGTCGTCAGACCCCACACCGTGCGTCGGGACACCCTGGAGAATATTCTGGAAACCGGAGAATTTACAATCAATCACATCAGCGCTGAAATGGTTTCGGCAGCTCACCAGACATCAGCTAAATACCCACAGAATATCAGTGAATTCGATGCGGTTGGCCTTACTCCAGAGTATCGCAAGCATCTTTCGGTGCCTTATGTTGGCGAAAGTCGCATTAAAATAGGACTCAGCTGTCAGGAAGTGATTCCCATCAAAGCAAACAATACCCATATTGTAATTGGTGAGATTCAGGAGGTGGTGGCCCCAGAAGAGGCGCTTCATGAAGATGGCCAAATCCGACTGGAATCGTTAAATGGGATCACCATTAACGGATTAGATAGTTACTATCGGGCACAGTTTTTAGCGCGATTTGACTACGCCACACCTGAGTAATCATTTCCGAAATTAAAAGACATTCTTTTTGGTCTCATCACAAAATCCGAATGAGCCAATCTATACTTATTCGCGTATAAACCAAAAATCAACGAAAGAGCGCGATGATGAAGAATGTGTTAATCACCGGTGCAACGTCCGGAATAGGCGAACAATTAGCAAAAGACTATGCGGCTGATGGTTGGCAGGTTTTCGCCTGTGGGCGTAATCAAGACAAACTGCAAAGCCTGCAGGCGAGTTCCGATAGAATACAGGGTTTTGCCTTTGACATTACCGATCGCGAGCATGTTCTTCAGGCGGCTGCTGATTTAAACCAACCTATCCATCTGCTGATTTTAAATGCTGGAAACTGTGAATATATCGATGACCCACTGCAGTTTGATGACCAGCTTTTTGAACGGATTATCAAGGTTAACCTGATAGCACTGGGTTATTGTCTACATGCTTTTTTACCGAAAATCGCAGCAGGTGGGCAGTTGGCTATTGTCAGTTCAAGCGCCGCTTATTTGCCCTTTCCCCGAGCCACTGCCTACGGCACGTCTAAAGCAGGTGCTAGCTACCTCACCAAAACTTTGGCTATCGAGTTGGAAAGGCACAGCATCGACGTCACTCTGGTGAGCCCCGGCTTTGTTGAAACACCGCTGACCAACCAGAATGAATTCGAAATGCCCATGCAGGTGTCAACCCAATACGCCTCTAAGGCGATTCGCAAAGGACTGAAGAAACGCAAGCGGGAAATTCACTTTCCATCGCTTTTCACACTATTCTTAAAAGTATTAGCGTCTTTGCCTGATCCAATTTGGCGCAGCATCGCTAAAAAAATGCTACCGAAGCAAGCAATACAATCGTAATTAGGTAAGGTCATGGAACAAACTCAAAACAAACAACAAAGTCAGCAGTTAAGTGCCTTTAGCTTTTTTAAAAAGGCCGTTTTTGCGGTGCTGAAAAACACCTCTGTTGGCTGTCTGACTATGGTTGAAGATCAGCAAACTTATCAATTCGGTGATATAAATGCCGACCTGCAAGCCACTGTGATTGTTAACAATCAGGATATCTACAGGACATTGCTGTTAAAGGGCAGTATTGGTATTGCTGAGGATTTTGTCGCTGGAAAGTGGCATTCACCAGAACTTACCAGGGTTATCGAGTTTTTTGTCGCTAATCAAGCCTCCCTTGATGCGATTGAGACAAAATTTGGGGTATTGACGCGAATCGGTTACTTCCTGAAGAAATTGAAACGACGCAATAATGTTGAGCAGGCCAAACAAAATATTCTGGCTCACTATGATCTGGGCAATCATTTGTACCAGGAGTTTTTGGATCCTCACATGCAATATTCCAGTGCTATTTACCCGGATGCCAACACCGATTTAGATCAGGCCCAGCAGCACAAACTTGATACCATTTGCCAGCGACTGCAACTGCGACCTGGCGACAACGTCATGGAAATTGGCACTGGCTGGGGTGGTCTGGCGATAGACATGGCGAAACATTATCAATGTCAGGTCACCACGACGACGATTTCGGATGCACAGCACCACTATGCACAACAAAAGATAAAAGAGGCTGGACTGGAAGACAGTATCACACTGTTGCAGGAAGACTATCGCCAACTGACGGGGCAGTATGACAAATTGGTCAGTATTGAAATGATCGAAGCCGTCGGACATGAATACCTTGATGGCTTTTTCCAGAAGTGTAACTCATTGCTCAAACGAGATGGGCTAATGTTGATTCAGGCCATCACAATCGCCGACCAACGCTATGACTTTTACCGCAAAGACGTCGATTTTATCCAGACCTATATTTTCCCCGGCGGGTGCTTGCCTTCGATCGAGCGGATGACCAATTGTATCAGTCAGCAAACAGACATGGTCATGCATCAGCTACATGATATTGGTCTGCACTATGCCAATACCCTGAAACACTGGCGTGAACGCTTCCTGACTGCATGGCCGCAATTGCAGACGCAGGGTTTCGATGAACAATTTAAACGCCTGTGGTTATATTACCTGTGTTATTGCGAAGGTGGTTTTTTACAACGTGCGATCAGCACCGTCCACCTGACAGCAAGAAAACCGGCTTTTCAGGGCGAATAGCATCATCAGGACAACCGTATGACCAGCTTGCAGTTTAAGATCGTCAATTTTGTTATTTTTCAACTCATCTGGGTAGCAGCGGTTATCTTTCAATATCAGGGGCTGTGGGCCTGTGTCCTGCTTTTAGCACTGCACTTTGTCATCAGTCCGCAACGCAAAACTGATTTGCAGGCTACCTACAAAGCACTGGGTATCGGCATTATCGTGGATCTGCTTTTAATGTCGTTTGGCGTGTACGTTTTCCCGGATAATCATTTCCCATTGTGGCTGGCCTGTTTGTGGATGGGATTTGTTTTAACCCTGAGGCACAGTCTGCAATGGCTGTTACAAAAACCCATCTATTGGCAGTGTGCTTTGGGGGCCTTTGGTGGGACGGTGAGTTATCTTTCAGGGGTGCAATTAGGCGCCGTGAAGCTCGGTATCGACCTGGTTTATGCAGCCCCTTTGATAGTGATTATCTGGGCGTTGTTAGTGCCCTTATTATTACGCATGGTTAACGGTGAACAACATGTGTCATTGGCCTAAAGTATTGACTGTATTGATTATGCTGGTAAGCGGAAACGTGCACTCTGAGGATGGTCCTCCCCCATGGGACAAGCTGAACCTGGTAGGTGAAGGCAAGTTGACCTTTTGGTTTTGGGACGTGTATCAGGCACAGCTGTTCAGTCAGGATGGTCGTTACAAAGAACAGCAATACCCCCTTGCGCTGCGTTTGCAGTACCTGAGGGATTTCAGTAAAGAAGAGTTGCTATCTGAAACCGGGAAACAATGGCAAAAGCTGGGCATGACCAATACAGCAAAGCAGCAAAAGTGGCTTACGATGCTTGAGTCACTATGGCCTGATGTACGCAAAAACGATGCCATTACGCTGTTTATCAATGAGCACAAAGTCAGTCGGTTTTACTTCAATAGTGAATTGTTAGGGGAAGTGACCGAGCCCGATTTTAGTGAGGCATTTTTAGCAATATGGTTATCTGAAGATACCAGCGCCCCTGATGTTCGTAAGAAACTGATTGCAGGAATAACCAATGACAAAAATTCTTAAGCTACTGTCCCTGTCCGCAATCTTACTGTTGCTGATGACATCCTGTACTAGTGTCAAAATTGAAGATTACGCCGGTACAACACCCGCCCTGAATTTAAAAACCTTTTTTCAGGGAAAATTGAAAGTGTATGGCATGCTACAGGACTTCTCCGGTACCGTAACACGCCGATTTACAGCCGACATCGACGCCAGCTGGCAAGGTAATAAAGGTGTTTTGGACGAAGTCTTTTACTTTGATGATGGCGAGCAGCAAACCCGTATTTGGCAGCTGACGGACCACGGTGATGGCCGCTATTCTGGTACGGCGGGAGACGTCATTGGCGAAGCCCAGGGGGTTGCTCGAGGATTTGCATTTCGTTGGCAATACGAATTGGAAATCCCTTATAAAGGAGACACATTAGACGTGAAACTGGATGACTGGTTGTATCTCATCTCCGATGATCGTCTTATTAACCGTACCAATTTGTACAAGTTTGGCATCGAAGTTGGCCAGATCACCCTGATTATCGAACGGCTAAACTAAAGCTTTCCACGGAGGAATAACACTGCTATTTCAACAAATGCGGATCGAATTCGTGACCTAGCTTTTGCGTCTTGGTTTTGAGATATTTTTTATTGTCATCGGTAATGCCATGATCGATGGGCGTGCGTTCCACAACATCGATACCCATTTCCGTTAAGGCTTTGATTTTTTTAGGGTTATTGGTCATCAATCTGACCTTTTCTACGCCCAACTGCTTAAGCATGGTGCGACAAATCGCATAGTCTCTCAAATCGGCATCAAAACCCAGATGCTCATTTGCTTCAACTGTATCCAGGCCCTGATCCTGTAGATGATATGCCTTAATCTTATTTAGCAAACCAATACCACGCCCTTCCTGACGTAAATAAAGCAGCACCCCTTTGCCTTCTGCAACAATATTTTGCAGGGCCTTTTCCAGTTGAAAACCGCAGTCACAACGCGTGCTGAAAAGGGCATCCCCGGTAAGGCATTCAGAATGAATTCGAATAGGTACCACTTCACCCGTTTGCCATTCTCCGTACGAGAGTGCCACGTGCTCTTGTTGTGAATTGGTTTCCATAAATCCGTGAATAACAAACTGTCCCCAGCGAGTTGGCAGTTTGGCTTCACTGACATATTGGTAACGTGAAAGATTTTGGTTCATGGTCAATGTCGGGACCTAATAAAATAAAAAACGCGGGATTCATCCAATATGCTGTCGATTAGCTCATTTTTCAATGGTATTTTGTTCACTAAACGCCGCTAATGGAGCTGGTTTGGAAACACCATAGCCTTGTGCGTAATCGACACCAATCTTACCGAGCTCGGTCATTATCTCTGCAGATTCAACATACTCGGCTACCGTTTCAATCCCCATTGCCTGGGCAACATCCTTCATTGACCCCACCATAGCCATATCAATGGGGTCCACTAAAATGTCTTTTACAAAACTGCCGTCAATTTTAACATAATCAACTGGTAACTTTTTCAGGTGCTCATAGGATGAAAATCCAATTCCAAAATCATCCAACGCAAACTTACATCCCAAATCATGGAAGGTATTAATAAATTCCAGCGTTTCATGCAGCTTTACAATCGCCATGCTCTCTGTAATTTCAAAACATATCTTATGATAGGGAATGGCATATTTTTCAAAGGCATTTAAGAAAAACAGTTTTAGATCACCATCTGCCAGTGACACCCCACTGAGGTTAATGTTTGCCATGGTCAGGTTGGTTAAGTGGGCGGGATTTTCCGCTAACCAACGCAAATAGCTTTCCAACACCCAGCGGTCTATTCTGGCACTCAAATTATAGCGTTCTGCTGCGGGTAAAAATGCAATTGGCGGAATTAACTCGCCATTATCTTTTTGAATACGCAGCAGTATTTCATAATGATACCCCTGTTTCATTTTTTGTAGCGGATTGTAATGCTGGTAGTACAGAACAAAATGATGGTGTTCCAGCGCGTCATTAATCAGACTGATTGAGTCAAGATCAGCTTCATATTCCTGTACACGTGCATCTTCTCGGGAATAAACGTGAATTTGATCTCTTCCCTGCTGTTTTGCCAGATAACAGGCGGAGTCCGCCATACTCATCAACTGTTCGGCGTTATGGATATCGGCATGGTACTCCACCAATCCGATACTGACCCCTAAGGTAAAAATACGGTTATCCCAGACAAAGCGGTAATCGCGAACCACATTTAATAATTGATGTGCTATGACCATGCCGCTGGCTGCATGCTCACTACTCAACATGACACTGAATTCATCCCCGCCCATACGGCCCAGCATACCGCGATGTGCGACGACATCATTGAGGCGCTGCGCCAACTGTTTGATCAACACATCACCGGCTTTGTGTCCACAGGAATCGTTTACTGTTTTAAACTGATCCAGGTCCAGATAGAGCAACGTTAACTCAAAATCGTCTTCATCTTTTTTCGATAAATAATCAATCAGTTTTGCTTCAAAGTGGCGACGATTATACACCCCAGTTAACGAGTCGTGAGTCGCCATGTAGCGTAAACTTATATCTGACTGTTTCCGCTTAGTGATATCCACAATGGAGCCAAACAGCAACTTGTTACCATTGTCTTCACGCATCTGCACCGACATTGAAAACCAGAATTCGGTGCCGTCTTTGCGCAGGCCTTTGACTTCCTTTCCGGAAACGGACCCTTGTTGTAGCAGCTGTCCTATCACCAACTCTCTTTCATCACTGTCGGCATAAAACTGGGCAGCATTTTCAATGTTGCTAATCAGATCGTCTTCATCCTTATAGCCAAATATTGTGCACATTGCCGGATTCACGGAGATCAGGCGTCCATCAGGGGTGGTACTGTAAAGCCCTTCCGCGGAGTTGCGGAAAAAATCGTAAAATTGCTGCAAGTTTTCAATCGTACTTTTTTGTTGTTCGTACTGGGAACTGATCAAAATCTTTTCATGGGCTTCAATCGCGACAGCGATCATCAATATGCCTGTCATCAGGACCAGATTCAGCAATAGGTTGTCCGCTGTCTCCAGTGTCGTGCCCGTCAGAAATAATGAAACATGCAGTAAACTCACCAAACTGATGGTCGCCCAGCCGGCAATAAATACTCGGTTAGGCAAACTGCTAAATGGATTGCGATAAACAATGGACAACACCAATTGCAATAATAATATAGCCCCGCCTAATCCCGCCGCCATGACTATTTGCCAATAGGCCTGATTCACCAAAACGATCCCCAAAAAGCCAAAAGCAGCGATGTAATTGACCCGACGCCAATAGGTTGGCACACCAACCAGCATCTTGTTGGATATTTTGGTGGAGCAAAATACCGCAGCTGATAGTAAAATCAGGGTGAAGGGCAGCATATAACGTGTAAACCCCGTAAACTGGCCTAAAATCCCTTCAATATTCAGAAATAGAAATAAGAACACCAGATTGGCCGTAGCAAACCAAAATCGCATGGCACTGTGAAGCATCAGATATGTCACCAGAAAATAACAGGCAAGAATCACCAAGGCACCGGTGAACGCACCGATCAAGGTGATATTGCCCTGCACTTTTTCAATCAGCGCAGTACTTTTCCAAAACTCCGCGGAGAACACCAATGGTCCTTCGTCTTTAATGCGGAAATAGATATCGAATCGTTCGCCGTAACTCAACTCAAAGGGAATGGCAAAATCCCGATAATTTATGGGCCGACTGGCAAAAGGTCGGCTGGCACCGGTACTGACCGACAGTTTAATGCGGCCGCGATGATCAACAATAAACACATCGACAAAATCTAAATTGCCGTTACGTATCAGGAAAGTATATCGGGCGACTTCTTGACGACTGTATCGAAAGCTGGCTTTGCCCCACAAGCTTTCCGTCTCATTGAGTGGGGCAATATCAACGTAGTTTTGCCATTGCAACGGTTGCGTGCGAATTTGCGATAATTGCAAATTTGCGGGGGTTCGAACATATTGCGCATTACCCTGCAAATCACTGAATTGCAGTTCATCGTCGATAGCAATGACATTGACATTGGCGAGCAGAGACTGGCACCACCACAACATAAGGAGACTTACCATAGCAGGCCACCTGCACCTCGCTAAGAACCGCTCATACATTGTAATTTAGCACTCCAAGCCTTTTTTATTCATCCTGTAATCCAGACGCGTTAATGTTGTTTTAGCACGAAAGCGCACTTTATCCCTCCTCACACCATCGAGCAATAAGGACCTATCGACCCAATAGTAATATCGCACTTCACAGCATAGCACAGGCCAAAAAGAAGCATTACACAATTGCCTCAAGTTGTTTGGATAAGGTTTGCAACAATCTTGCATCGTTTCGCTGCAAAGCTTCAAACCACAAGCTCTCGGATAGCTCTTCAAAAAACAATATTATGATTTGATCGGCATAATTAACCAGCCACTGGGCACGATCGGCCCCCATATTAAACTCTACAATACTCAGCAATTGTTGTTGTACCAGCAACTGCAACCAGCCTGCAACGTCACTGGTGTCAGCAAAGCCATGCCCCGAAAGCACAACACTGTGGTCGTTTGTCTGGATTTGCACAATGCCACTCAACTGCTGCAAGAAAGCGGCTTTGCCACTTGCTCAGGTGCAGGCGGCCGAGCAAAGTGAGCCTGTTCTTGTTGTTCATCAAATGGTTGCATCATTACTTCCAACAACTGTTTTAGAGGCGCAAAATCCTGCTGCTGCGCAGCCACGATGGCCTGCTGTATCAAGTAGTTGCGCGGTATATATTTAGGGTTAATTTGACGCATTTTGACATGGCGTTCTTCGTCGGAGTGGGTTTCCAGTTGCAAACGCTGAACATACAACGTCAGCCATTCAGCCGCCCAGTGACGATCCTGAAATAAATCCAGCCACTCGCTATTTTCAGTGTCGCAACGAATATGGCACAGAGCGCGGAACGACTGAGTAAAATCGGCTCTTTCTTTGGCCAGTTGTTGCATAAACTGATTGCTGATAGACGCATCGCCCTGATGCTCAGTGGCAAAACCAAACTTTTGCTGCATGAGATTTTTATATTGAGCAATGAGTCTCGGTTCGTAAGATTTTAATGCTTCCGCAATAGCGTCTTCAGGCACATAGTCAAAAAAGGCCTGGGCAAATGCATGTAAATTCCACAGTGCCACACCTGGCTGCTGATCAAACGCATAGCGTCCGCCATGATCAGAATGATTACAGATATAATCAGGAATAAATTGGTCCAGAAAAGCAAAGGGGCCAAAATCAAAACTGATACCATGAATCGACATATTGTCCGTATTCATCACGCCATGACAAAAACCAAATGCTTGCCACTTTGCGATTAGGTCCGCAGTGTCAGAAATCACTTTCTGTAAAAAAGCTAAATAAGAATTATCTTTCTCAAGTAACTGCGGAAAGTGATGCTTAAAAACAAAATCAAATAGCGACTCCAGCTTCGCTTTGTCACCGGTATGATGAAAATACTCAAAATGACCAAAGCGGAGGTGACTGGCGCAGACTCGTATCAACATGGCGCCGGTTTCCAGAGACTCCCGTTGCACAGGGTGTTGGCTGGAGATTAAACATAGCGCTCGTGATGTTGGGATACCCAACGCATGTAAGGACTCACTAATGACATACTCGCGAATCGTTGAACGCAGTACGGCTCTGCCATCTCCAAAACGGCTATAGGGGGTTTGCCCTGCGCCTTTCAGGTGCAAATCCCACGGCGCACCCGCCTTATCTCGCACCTCACCAAGCAACAAGCCTCGACCATCACCGATATCAGGATTCCACTGACCAAACTGATGCCCTCCGTATTTTTGGGCAACGGCGCCCGCAGATAACGCACCATCAGCAGCAAATAATGCCTCAAGCAGGCCTTCCTGTTGTTGCCAACTTTGAGGTAATTGCAATTGCTGATAAAGCGATTCGTTACTCAGCACCAATTGTGGTTGTTGCAATGCCTGAGGTTGCACTTTGCTGACCAGCTGTGACAATTCCTTGGCATAAAAATGATTTAACATAGAAAGGTACGCTTTATCTAAGACAGACACAGGATAATACCGATGCTGAAGTATCAATGCCAATTAAGATCCGGACACTAATTCAGTATTTACGAGGTACAAGTGCAACTTCTCACTGGTAATACTTTTCAATTTGCTGATTTTTCATCTAGGATTGCCCCTGTACGGAAAAATGCAGGCCACCACTAAACTTCGGAATGACCATGAAAAAAATCGTTATTGGACTACTCACCTCTATTCTTATCGCTGGCATGAGTCCGGCAATCGCTCAGGATGCGGCGAAGGGAAAAGCAAAATCTTCTTCCTGTATTGCCTGCCATGGTGCAAATGGCATCTCAATGATTCCAATGTATCCAAACCTGGCAGGACAAAAGCAACAATATCTTGAGTTACAATTAAAAGCCTTCCGCGATGGCACTCGCAAAAATCCGGTAATGTCGCCTATGGCCGCAGGATTGAGTGACCAAGATATTGCCGATATTTCCGCTTACTACGCGAACCTGAATCCAGCAGGCTAAAGGCGGCAACATAATCGCACTTATACTGGTTGAGCCGGATGCCACATTGCGTGAAGCACTTCGGCTCAATTTGATAACCACTGGTGGCTTTAAGGTGCGACCAGTTTCCGGGCTGAAACAGGCATTGCACTTGGAGCAACCGGATACTCGACTACTGATTAACAAATCGTTGTTGCAGGAAAAGGGATTATTGCCTGCAAAAAAACCACTGGTTTATCAATTCCACGTGGCAGCTGAACCCCAAATTACGCAACAATCACAACCTTATCCACACATTGCGCTGGCTATTCCTGAAACGCACTTGTTGGGGTTTTCGCAATGCATAATAGATGCTTTATCTCTGATTGCAGCAAACGCTGAGTGACAACCATCATTCAGGTCAATTAGACTGGTCCATATTCAGTTCCTTGCGTATCTAAACTACACAGACTCATCAGAGTCTGTAGAATGCGTGCGAAGATTTAGCAAAAACAAACTCTCTCAAACAAGGTAGCGGGTCATGATTAAAGTTCACCATCTAAACAATTCACGTTCACAACGGGTATTATGGCTCTTGGAAGAGTTGCAGCTGGATTACGACATCGTGTCTTACCAACGAGACAAACAGACCATGCTGGCCCCCGCAAGCCTGCGCGAAGTGCATCCCCTGGGTAAATCTCCAGTGATTGAAGACAAAGGTGAAATTATCGCAGAATCTGGCGCAATCATTGATTACTTAGGTCGAGTTTATGGTGCGGGAACATGGCGCCCAACTGAACAACAAGCGCACTTTCAACAGTATCAATATTGGTTGCACTTTGCCGAGGGCAGTATGATGTCACCACTGCTGCTGAAACTGGTCATGCAAAAAATCGTTTCCAATGCACCGGCGTTGTTTATCAGGCCCATCGCCAAAGGTATTGCCGACCGAGTAAACGAGAACTTCATACAACCCAACCTGATCAGGCTACTAACCTATGTAGACACCCACTTAAAAATCCATGACTGGTTCGCCGGTGAAGAGATTAGTGGCGCGGATATCCAAATGAGCTTTCCGCTGGAAGCGTCGATGCATCGAGGATTGACACTTCCCTACGAAGGAATTAACGAATATGTACAACGTGTTCAGGCCAGACCGGCTTACCAAAGGGCACTGAAACGCGGTGGGCAATACGATTACGCATAGGCCACGCATATTGTGCTTCAGGCCAGTGCATGACGCTGTATGGTACTCAGAAAAGCTGCCCCGTAGCGCTCTAATTTTGTTCGTCCTACACCATTAATGGTCAAAAAAGCGCTTTCGTCGACTGGTTGTAATGCCGCCATTTCCGCCAGTGTGGCATCATTGAAGACGACGTAGGGCGGTAATTCCTCTTGCTCAGCTAAACGCTTGCGTAGATGTTTAAGTTTGGCAAATAAGGCTTTGTCATACTGACGATGCGGTTTTTTACTCGATTTCTGCCAGGTTGACTGCAATCTGGGCACGGCGAGCGTTAACGAAATCTCACCGCGCAAAATCGGCCGGGCCGCTTCACACAATTGCAATGCCGATTTTTGCGTAACTGCTTGTCTGATTAGGCCAAGGTGTATCAGCTGATTAACTAAGTTCAACCAGTATCCTTCTGGTTTATCTTTACCAATACCAAACACGCTAAGCCGGGCCATATCAGGCGTAATGGCCGCAGTGCTTTTGCCTTTCAGCAGCGCCAACACGACGTCAATTGAATGACTTTGTTGCACTCAATAAATTGTCGACAGGATTTTTTGCGCCGCAACTGTGCCATCAAAACGTTTCGGTGGGTCCAGGCAAATGTCGCAATTGCCGCAGGCTTGAGCGCGATATTCAGAGAAATAATTTAACAGGATTTGGCGGCGACAGGTCTGGGCTTCAGCAAAAGAAACTAACGCCTGAAACTTGTGCTGCTCAATCTCGCGACGCACCTCGTGCTGTCCTGACGCTATCCAGTCGCGGTTGCGCGCAACATCTTTTTCATCAAACAGTAGCAGTGCTTCTGCCGCTAATCCGTCTCGTCCGGCGCGACCTGTTTCCTGATAATATGACTCGATGCTGCGGGGCAGGTCATAATGTACCACAAAACGTACATTGGATTTATTGATACCCATGCCAAACGCCACAGTTGCGACAATCACCTGCACGTTGTCATTGATAAAATCCCGCTGTATCTGAGTCCGTTGAGCACTCTCCATACCGGCATGATAACCCGCGGCGCTGATCCCTTCTGCTTTAAGTTGCAGGGCCAGATCATCAACTTTTTTACGGCTGTTGCAATACACAATACCGCTACCATCCTGACGTTTTAAGTAACTCAACAACTGCTGCAACGGGCGCAGCTTTTCGGTCAATAGATAGCGAATGTTAGGTCGGTCAAAACTGCTTTTAAATACATTCGCGTCAGGAATATGCAGCTGCATGAGAATATCCTGTTGCGTTGTATTATCGGCTGTAGCAGTCAACGCCATCAATGTTGCCTGTGGAAACCAGTTGCGCAGCATTCCCAGTTGACGATAGTCAGGGCGAAAATCATGCCCCCAATGGGAAACACAATGCGCTTCATCGACAGCAATAAGACTCACCGTCAGCTGTTGCAATGCATTCAAAAAATTCGGCTGCAGTAGTTTTTCCGGGGATATATAAAGCAGCTTGCTCTGTCCCGACAAAAGGGATTGAAAAGCCTGCCGCTGTTCTTCTGGCGATTGCCCAGAGTTAATCGTAACTGCCTGAACACCAGAGGCCTTTAAGGCATCCACCTGATCCTGAATCAAAGAAAGCAGCGGTGAAATTACCACTGAAATACCGGGCAATAACAACGCGGGTAGTTGGTAACAAATGGATTTACCACCACCGGTAGGCATCAACACCAGGGCGTCTTGCCCCTGCAAAACGGACTGCATAATATCCAGTTGGTTCGGTCGGAAACTACGATAACCAAAAATATCCGCTAACAGATCGGGTAATTGTGAACCATCCGGACGACTTTGTTCTGATGGGTGACAGGCAGTACTGGCTTGTGACAAACTTGCGCAACTTTGATTCTTATTTTGCCGTAGTTTAGCGAATTACCGTTAGGAGTGCACTTGTAATGTCCGGGGAAACCTTGCTCGACAATCAACAAATGGCCAGTATTGTCATGGATATTTTTGACCGACGTTTGCCATACAACCAGTTTTTAGGGTTTCAGGTAGACAAGTCAGATTTAGCGCAGGCAAAAATACAACTGCCCTGGCAAGATAGCTTGATGGGCAACCCTTTTCACAAGATCCTGCACGGTGGTGTTACGTCTGCTATTCTGGACACTGTGGGTGGATTAAAAGCCATGTTGTATGCCGCTCAGGAAATGGAACCGATGTCACCACAAGCATTTAGCCAGCGTATGGCGAATATCGGCACCATCGATTTACGAGTCGACTATTTACGTCCGGGCAAGGGAGAAATGTTTGTTGCAACGGCAGACATCATCCGGAAAGGCAATAAAGTCGCGGTTTGTCGTATGGAGTTGCACAACGAGTCCGGCACCCATATCGCATTTGGCACCGGCACTTATATGATGTCTTAAGTTTTACTTAAGTGAGCATAACAATCCGTTTATTGCCAGGCATGCATAATTAGCGGAAAATTGCCGTCTTAGAAATAACCGGGAATTATCTGTGTTTCGCGATCCTGCCAAATTGGGCGTATTATCCGCTATCGCCGCGTACGGCATGTGGGGCTTCGCTCCTATGTATTTTAAACTATTGCTCACTATGCCAGCAGTGGAAATTCTGATGCATCGGGTGGTGTGGTCAGTGGCGGTTTTGGTACTGATGGTCGTGTTGCTGAAGCAACATCAGAAAGTGCGTAAAGCACTGCTCAACACCAAAATGCTGTTGATTTTGATGGTCTCCGGTTTGTTGCTTGGGGGGAACTGGCTGTTATTCATATGGGCAGTGAACAATGACCATTTGCTGGATGCTAGTCTCGGTTATTACATCAATCCACTACTGAATATATTGTTAGGCCGCCTGTTTTTAGGAGAACGGCAAAGGCCATTGCAGCAGTTCGCCATCGTTTTGGCCGTTATTGGTGTTGCTATTCTGATCATTTCTCATGGCAAATTCCCCTGGATAGCATTGCTGCTGGCGGGTAGTTTTGGCATTTATGGTTTGATAAGAAAGCAAGTCGCAGTGGAATCTATGCCGGGCTTGTTGGTTGAAAGTCTGTTAATGCTGCCTTTCGCTCTGCTTTTCTGGGTATTTTTTGCATCGCCCGACAGTAATATGCTGGTTAACGACAGCAACACCAACTTGATCCTGATCGCGGCGGGCATTGTTACCTCGGCCCCGCTGCTGTGTTTTACCGCAGCGGCAAAACGCATCCAATATTCTACCTTGGGCTTTTTTCAGTATATTGGTCCCAGTATCATGTTTTTACTGGCGGTGTTTTTGTACGGAGAACCATTGGATGAGGCACGTTTAGTCACTTTCGCGTTTGTCTGGACGGCATTGCTTATATTCAGTTTTGACTCAATGCGTAACTATCGTAAACGCCCACCAGCAAAAATGGACAAGGCTGGCGTCACTCAGGAAGCGGTCTAAATCAGGCTCAGGCAACTATCAATGGCAAATCTGATTTTTGCCCGCTTGTTTAGCCTTGTAGAGATTGGCGTCTGCTATCTTGATAGTATCGTTAATCTCCCCGTTAAAGGCGTCACTGACGCCAATGCTGATAGTGCAACGCACGACAATGCCCTGTACTCTGGTTTCAAGAGAAGCCAGCGCGCGGCGAAATATTTCGAGACGATTAACTATTTCTTCCGTCGCCACACCGGAAAAAAACACGCAAAACTCTTCACCACCAAAGCGGCAATAATTAAATTCTTTAAAATGCTGTTTCAGCAGCTTGGCAATCAGTTTGAGCACCGTGTCGCCCGTCTGGTGACCATAAGTATCGTTGATTTCCTTAAAACCATCGACATCCATCACAGCAATGGCAACCTGTTTCGGGGAAAGTCGTAAACTCGCATCGATTCGGGAGAAAAAATGCCGGCGATTCGGTATACCTGTCAGATGGTCAATATTCGAAGCCTGGCGGATCAGGGCAATATTTTCGATATGTTCAATATTCTGGATTACCCGGCAGAAAAATTCTTCATGGCAATAAGGCTTGGAAATATAATCGTTTGCCCCACTTTTGATAAAACGGGCTGATAATGCTGAACTGCCTTTACCGGACACTCCAATTATGGCGACATCCTCTTTTGAAAACGTGTTGCGAATTTCCGCCACCATCTCTATGCCATTCATATTGGGCATGTTTTCGTCAGTGATCACCAATTTGATATCATTGTTCTGGCGCAGAACATTAAGCCCTTCTTCACCATCAGCGGCTTCATAAATATTGAAGTTATGGCGACGCAACAATGACATTTGCATCATCCGTGTGAGACGGGAGTCGTCAACCACCAGCACACCAATGGATTTGTTTTTTTCCAAACGTTGCAGCAGTCGTCCCAGATAATCGAACACCTGGGCATTTTCTTTGGGAATATAGTCAACGACCTCTTTGGCCAGCACAGACTCACGTGTTCGTTCATCCAAACGCCCGGTGATCACCACTGTGGGGACAAACGCATTGATGGCAAAGTCAATTGCTTCACCATCCGGCGCGTCAGGCAGATTATAGTCGACAACGGCACACAGATATTCTTCCGGGGAGGAGTGGCTAAAGTGGTGTTGGGCTTCTGTTAGGGATTGGGCTGAAACCGGAATTAGACCGACCTTTTCAATAAGATGCTCAAGCACTTTCATGCTTGTTGGGCTATCTTCAATTACCAGCACCTTTTTCTGCATTTCTTTTCCATTTAAAGCGAAGTTCAAAAACGCCGGCATTGTCATCAGATTTGTCGGGGTAATGTCTTATACTTTGGTTAATCGAGCATAATTCAGCACCAACCATTTACTGCCAAACTCGTCAAAGTTAACTTGTATTCTAGCAGAGTCTCCCTGACCTTCTATATTAAGCACGGTACCTTCGTTAAATTTACGATGGCAAACGCGGGCTCCCAGCTGAAAACCGGTGTCATTAAAGGCTTCGTGGGAAGTGGTGGGTTGAAAGCGGTTGCTTACCGGACGAGCCACCGTGGTGCGTAAACGCACCTCTTCGAGATATTCGGAAGGCATTTCCCGAATAAAACGTGATTTGGTGTGATACTTGTCCTGACCATAAACTCTGCGGGTTTCCGCATAGGTGAGATACAAGCGCTGCATTGCTCGTGTCATACCAACATAACAAAGACGCCTTTCTTCCTCCATGCGACCGGTCTCTTCGGCACTTTGTTGGCTGGGAAACATACCCTCTTCGACGCCAGCAATAAACACCAATGGAAACTCCAGACCTTTGGCACTGTGGATGGTCATCATTTGCACTGCATCCTGATGGCTGTCTGCCTGCGTTTCGCCTGCCTCTAGCGATGCATGTGCCAAAAATGCCGCCAGAGGTGTCATTTCATCCACCTCTTCAGGCACCTCAAATTGTTTACAGGCCGTCACCAGTTCTTCCAGGTTTTCCACTCTGGCCTGGGCTTTTTCACCTTTTTCAGCCTGGTACAAGGCAAATAATCCTGAGCGTTTGATCACCGCATCGGCCAGCTCTTCCAACGGCAAATCAAACGTTTCCACCTGCAGCTGACTAATCAAATCAATAAATCCCTGCAAGGCATTCCCTGCCCGCGCAGCTAGTTGTTTTTGTTGCAACATTTTTTCACCCGCTTGCCACATCGACAGATTCTCATTGCGGGCGAACTCACGGATCTTTGCCACGGTTTTGTCTCCGAGGCTACGTGCCGGCACATTAACAATACGCTCAAACGCTGCATCGTCGGCAGGAAAGTTAACCAGCCGCATATAGCTCAGTGCATCTTTAATTTCCTGACGTTCAAAAAAGCGCATGCCACCATAAATGCGGTAGGGCAGACTCTCCGCCAATAACGCTTCTTCCAGAATCCGGGATTGTGAGTTATTCCGGTATAAGATGGCACAGTCATTCAACGCATTTCCCTGCTCAAACCATTCTTTAATGCGGGCAATGATAAACCTGGCTTCATCGGTTTCGTTAAAACCAGCAAACACCTTAATGGATTCACCTTCGCCTTGTTCAGTCCACAACTCTTTCCCAAGTCGTCCCTGATTGTTGCCAATAACGGCATTGGCCGCCTTCAGGATGGTGCCGGTGGAGCGATAATTTTGCTCCAGACGAATAGTTTGCGCACCATTGTAATCGCGCAAAAAATACGAGATATTTTCGACATTAGCCCCTCGCCAACCATAAATGGATTGATCATCATCACCGACGATCATAGTGCTATTGTTAGGACAGGCGAGTAAGCGTAACCAGGCATACTGGATATTATTGGTATCCTGAAACTCATCAACTAATACCGCGCGAAAACGCTGCTGATAATGCTGCAAAACATCAGGGTTATCGCGCCAAAGCTCATGGGCACGTAACAATAACTCGGCAAAATCTACAAGCCCGGCGCGGTCACAGGTTTCCTGATACTGTTGATAGATTTCCTGCATTTTACGTTTACTGTAATCATCACCAGCATCAATATGTTGGGCGCGCAGACCTTCGTCTTTGTTGCCGTTGATGAACCATTGCACCTGCCTTGGGTTCCAGTGTTTTTCATCCAGATTCATGGCTTTAATGACGCGCCTTATCAGGCGATATTGATCGTCGCTGTCCAGTATTTGAAAATGTTCTGGTAATCGCGCTTCTCGGTAGTGGACGCGCAGCAAACGATGGGCAATGCTGTGAAAGGTTCCGAGCCACATACCCGGCAATGCATGCCCTAAAAGAGATTCAACCCGACCGCGCATTTCTTTGGCGGCCTTATTGGTAAAGGTCACTGCCAAAATACTATGAGGAGCAATGCCCTCAACCTGCATTAACCAGGCAATTCGGTGCACCAAAACACGAGTTTTACCACTACCGGCACCCGCCAGAATCAACATATCTTGCGGCGCCGCGGCAACGGCCTCTCGTTGACTATCGTTTAATTTATCCAGAAGTACAGAAACGTCCATTCACTTTTTCATCACAGATTGGTTATCGTTAGGGCGTATTGACCTAGTATAACGATAAACACTGGATATTTATACACTTAGTAAGGCGAGGATTGGCCGATTTCAGGCGCAATATTGATAGACTTCAGGGTTGCAGACAGTCCTCTAAAATCATACTGACATGTTCAATATCATCTTCCAGATAGATATCAGAGACCTGTTTGAAACCCAGTTTGTTGTAGAAATTTAGCAGATAAGCCTGGGCACTGATCTTGATCGAATTATTAGGCCAGTGTGCCAAGGCAATGCGAATGCTTTGTTTAACAATATCGTAACCCAGCCCATCACCTCGGGACGACGGAGCAATCACAATACGCCCAAGACAGGCATAATCGTCATATACCACTCCCGGAGCCAAAATGCGGACATAGGCCACCAAATTTTGCTCCCGATAGAAGAGGTTATGCAGGGTTTCCGGGTGGCGGTCCAAATCATCGATGTCCTGATAGACGCAGTTTTGTTCGACAACAAAAACTTCACTGCGCAAACGCAACAGGCTATACAGTTCATCGGTGCAAAGCTGTGCAAAGGTCAATGTCTTTTGTTCCATAGAGACTTCCGCTGATGGTCAGTTTTCGCATCATAACACCACATTTAATGGGGGTGTAGCGCGGACGTTAACCTGCCAATTGTTGCAGTTTGCGTTTGACTCGTTCCGGGAACATCACCTGTTGCCATAATTGAGACAGAACCGATTCTGTATCATGCCAGTTTTTAGCCACCAACCAATCTATCAAGAGCGTGGGGTTACTGGGAAACGTGACAGCTTCTGGTTGTGGAACATCGATAAAAGATTCAATGGCATCAACATTTAAGGTCATCATCACCTGACATAAGTCCAGCGCCTGCAGCGTTTTAGCATTTGAGAGCTGCTCAAATTGCCCATGTAACGGCTTGATAAGCAGCTTCTTTCCAAGCTGCAGACATTCGCTGGACAATTCAAATCCGCCGTTAGCAATTACTCCTGCGCATCTCTGTAAAGACTGCTGGAAGCGTATTTTACTGGTTTTGCGCCACTTCAAATGCCCCTCATCCATGTCGTTTACAACATCGGGGTGGTAGCACTCGAAATTGACTTCGCTGAAGCTGTCCAGCAATGCCCGGATATCGCTAATACTCTCAAACGGCAGATAGACAAGATAATGTTTTCCTAAGGGAGCAGACCCATTCTGAACCTCAATAAATGGCGGCATAATGGATTTGCCAAAATGATACCAGTGCACGCCCAGTTGAATGTCTGTCGGGGCAAATTTACGCAAAATTATCTTATCTAACAACGATTGTCCCGCTTTGGGTACCGGATGACTGTACGCCGCCTGATGGCTAATGGATATGGATGGCACCCCCTGACGTGCGGCAGCCCATGCAGTGACAGGCTCAAAATCATTCAACACCAGATCGTAACGACTAAGGTCAAGTGCCGAGACATCTCTTAGAAATTTCAGTGGCCGCGCTCTCGACAGTGTTTTAATCGGTGAAACTGCACCATCACAATGAACAAATGTCAGTCCATCCCGAGTCTGATAGTCGGCAAAGACATCCATATCAAAGTATTTGTCGGCGTCACGACCGCTGAATAAATAATCGACCTCAATATCCTGGCGCTGGGCAAAGGCTTTAGCCATGACTCTGGCTCGGGTAATGTGGCCGTTACCGGTTCCTTGTACGCCATACATAATTCGTAGTGTCATATTGTGATTACGCCAGAATATTGATGCTGAGGACTGATATGCCAAAACCCAGTGTTGCTCCAGCCAGAATGTCGCTGGGGTAATGCACACCCAACAAAATCCTCGACAGAGAAATTAAGCCTGCCCACAAGTAGGCGAAAAAACCTATCGTCGGGTAATAGTGAGACAGCAACGTTGCCATTAAAAAAGCCGCTGCGGTATGGCCGGAGGGCAAACTGAATTTGTCTGAGGGCTCGACATGAGCATGCAACTGCTTAAACACGTTGCAGGGCCGTTCCCGGCGAAACATATTTTTAAGTACCATATATAGCGGTAATTCCAGTGCGTAAGCCAGTAAACCGGTGTACAGAAACAGCCCACCATGGGAAGGTTCAAAGGCCCATAACACAACACCTAACAGCAGATAAACGTGCCCATCACCCGATTTCGATATCAGTCGTATCGACAGGCAATCACGACCAGTGGTTTTGCTGAATAACCACTGAAATAGTTGGGTATCGACCCGGGTTATTAAGTTCATGTTAGACACTTGCCTTTTTCATGGGTTTTACAAAATGAAGCGTAAATATTTTCTATGAATAAGACGTGACATAAATGCTAAGGGTTTATGACAATTCAGTGGCTACTTAAAGGCACTAAAAGTAAAATTGAGGCACACACTATTGGCGCATTTACAATTGTCCTGCGGCGAATTGCTGCTTTTAATTTAGGTTGCATTGAGGTCGGTACAACGGGCATTATAGGGGCACAATAAGCAAAACACATGAGAGCGCCGTGGAATACAACACTTCTGAACTTTGCGACTTATTTGCTGACAGCATCGATGTCCTTGATCCCATATTCGTCAATTATGGTGGTCGGGAATCCTATGGTGGTGAAGTCACCACAATAAAATGTTTCGAAGATCGGGGGCTGATTGATCAGGTACTGGCCGGCAATGGCGCGGGAAAAGTCTTGTTGATAGACGGTGGCGGTTCTACCCGTCGCGCTCTGCTTGACGCGGCCAATGTTCAGTTGGCGGTGGACAACGGCTGGGAAGGCATTATTTGCTATGGCAGTATTCGTGACGTGGATCTGCTCGAAGAGCTGGATGTCGGTGTTCATGCCATTTCCGCGATTCCGGTAGGGGCAGATGCCGATGATATAGGCGATACTGATATCGCTGTCAATTTTGCTGGTGTGACCTTTTTGCCTGAAGATCACGTTTATGCCGATAATACCGGCATTGTCTTGTCTCCAGAACCATTAGATATCGAATAACATCAACCGTCACATGACCATCGAACACTTTCGTTTCCTGTCAGAGCAGGAAACCAGACAACTGACTCGAAAACGTGATGGCGAAGTTAAATTGGGCCAGACGTTTCATATCGCACAGTCCTTTGCTGATCTGGCAGGGTTTAAACAGCAAGGATGTCAGTTTGCCATTATCGCAATTAGTGAAGATATAGGACCAAGAGCTAATCTTGGCAAAGGTGGTGCGTCAGAGGGCTGGCAAGCATTTCTATCACAGTTTGCCAATCTTCAGGACAATCAATACTTAAGCGGTCAGCGTATAGCCTTATTGGGTCAGGTCACTATGTCAGCCACAGCAACTGATGTGCAACAGTTGCGTGAACAGGTCGCTAAACTTGATGCCATTGTCTGTCAGCTTGTGCAGCAAGCGTTAGGAGCAGACTTGCTCCCGATTGTCATCGGCGGTGGACACAATAATGCCTACCCCATCATTCAAGCCTGCCACCAGTTTCATGGCTTACCTTTAGCAGTAGCCAATCTTGATCCGCATTGCGACTTCAGAGCCCGGGAAGGCCGTCACAGCGGCAATGGCTTCCGTTATGCATTTGATGAAGGCGCATTGTCCCATTACACCATCGTGGGATTGCATGAGCAGAAGAATAATCAGGAAAGCCTGGACGCGCTGGCTGAACATAGCCTGCCCTTTCATACCATTCAGGATACGCATTGGCGGCGCAACAAAAATTTTGATCAGGTTCTGGAAGAAACTGGCAAATACTTAATGCACTCAGGATTACCTGTAGGCATAGAAATCGACCTGGATGCCATTAATCAGATGCCCTCTAGTGCTATCACTGCAGCGGGATTAAGTGGCGATGATGCGCTGTATTATCTGGCTCAAATGGCGAATTTGCCAAAAGTCACCTATCTGCATCTTGCAGAAGGCGCGCCCAAACGTACTGATAGCTATGAACAACGCACCGTGGGTCAAATGTTGGCAGAGATGCTGTGCTTATTTATCAAACAGCGACTGGCAGAGAAAGATTAGGGTCAACGACTCAGAATCGTTGACCCAAAATCACCATGAAACGATTCCTTAACCGATATTTTCGTTAATAAAATCTGTTAATTGCGTTTTGGATAATGCACCTACTTTGGTGCCAACAACATTTCCATCCTTAAATAACAACAGCGTAGGAATACCACGAATACCGTATTTTGGTGGAGTCTCATTGTTATCATCGACATTCATCTTGGCAACTGTTATCTTGCCGTCATACTCTTCGACAATCGCATCCAACAGTGGCGCAATCATTTTACAAGGACCGCACCAAGGTGCCCAAAAATCAACTAGAACAGGTTTCTCGGCCTTGATTACATCATCTTCAAAAGAACCGTCACTTATTTGGACTATTTTGTCATTCATTCATTTCTCCATAGATACTGTACGTCCCTTCAAGGGGACGAATATTCACACGTATTTATATAGGAACTGTTTTTTAATTCAAGCACTGATATGCTATAAGCTATGCAAACAACACATTTAACTGATACACATTTTTCCGAATTAGGGATTCACGCAGATATTTTGGCCGCTTTAAAAGCTGCCAGTTTCGAGCATTGTACCCCTATTCAGGCTTTGAGCTTACCCCAATTGCTGCATGGACAAGATATTGCAGGGCAAGCGCAAACAGGCACAGGCAAAACCATGGCCTTCCTGATCGCCACCTTTCATTACTTATTGACGCATCCTCAGGAGAATGATGCGCAACCCCGGGCCATTATCATGGCGCCGACACGCGAATTAGCGGTGCAGATCCATAAAGATGCTGAACTTTTGTCCAAAAACTGCAACATAAGTCTTGGTTTGATATACGGTGGAGAAGGTTACCAAAGCCAGATGGAAACGCTGCAAAAAGGCGTAGACATCATCATTGGCACCACAGGCCGCATCATTGATTATTACAAACAAGAGTTATTTAGCCTGCGCCACATTCAGGTCACTGTGCTGGATGAAGCTGATCGCATGTTTGATTTGGGTTTCATCAAAGACATCCGCTATCTGTTGCGTCGTATGCCTGCTGCCACCGAAAGACTCAGTATGCTGTTTTCAGCGACACTGTCATATCGCGTGCAAGAGCTGGCGTATGAGCACATGGACAATCCAGTACATGTGCAGGTTGATGCTGAGCAGAAAACCGCAAAACGTATTGTAGAAGAACTCTTCTATCCTTCCGACCATGACAAAATGTTATTATTACTCACCCTGATGGAAGAAGAATGGCCAGAAAAAGCCATTGTTTTTGCCAATACCAAACACAGCTGTGAGAATGTTTTTGATTGGTTAGTCGCAGATGGACACCGAGTGGGCTTATTAAGTGGCGACGTGCCACAGAAAAAGCGTTTGCGCATTCTCGATGATTTTGACAAAGGCGTTCTGGATGTACTGGTTGCCACCGACGTAGCAGCACGTGGACTGCACATCGATAAGGTCTCTCACGTATTTAATTACGATTTGCCTGATGATGCCGAAGATTATGTGCATCGTATCGGACGTACTGGGCGAGCAGGGAAAAGCGGCCATGCCATCAGCTTTGCCTGTGAAAAGTATGCGCTTAATCTGCCAGCCATTGAAAGTTACATCAGTCACTCTATTCCGGTAACGGATTATTTTCATGATGCGCTGTTAACCGATGTTACACCGCCGAGGAGAACCCATCGCAAGCGTGCGCACCGGGATAAACGTCAACATCAAAAAAGGCAGAGTAACCGCAGTTGAGTCTGAATCAGCCTGTTAATTCAGGCACGTCCAGTGAAAAATATGCTGTTATCGATTTGGGTTCGAACAGCTTCCATATGTTTATCGCCCGCCTTGAAGGTGGGCGTCCTGTTATCTTGCAACGCGTCAAAGATAAAGTCCGTCTGGCCAGAGGTCTAAACCGTGACAATCTGCTAAGTCAGGAGGCCATACAAAGAGGCCTGGACTGCCTAAAAGAATTTGCCCGACACTTACAACAGATTCCTTTGCAAAACCGTCAGGTGGTGGCCACGGCGACCTTGCGTTTGGCCACCAATAGCCCGGATTTTGTTGCCCAGGGTGAAGCTATTCTGGGGACGCCTATCCAGGTCATAAGTGGTGAGCAGGAGGCCGACTATATTTATCGTGGTGCAACACAGCACCTCAACACACAGCGCCATTTGATTCTGGATATTGGTGGCGCCAGTACCGAAGTCATTGTCGGTAATGGTGCGCAAGCGCAGCACCGCGTCAGTTTCAATATGGGATGTGTGACATTCATGCAGCGTTATTTCAAGGATAATCACAACCTGCAGGACAATATTCACAATGCCGTAAGCGCAGCAACCAGGCAACTAATCCCTGAGTTGCAGCGGTTTACAGAACATGGCTGGGATGATTGTTATGGTGCATCCGGGACACCTCAGGCGCTACATGAAATTAAGCGCCACCATCAGGACACCAGCAGTATAAATCTGGCGTTTCTACAGCAACAAGCATCGCTACTCAAAGTTGCAACCGACACGGGCAGCTATTTATTGCCTGGTTTAGGTGAAGCAAGGCAAGCGGTTTTTCCGGCTGGCTTAGCCATTCTTACCGCCCTTTTCCAAGTTTTTAATATTCAGCAGATGGGTCTTGCGGATGGCGCATTAAGAGAAGGTTTGTTATTTGAGCTTGCTGGCCACTGTAGCCATCAGTAAGCGCTGCTTCGGTTATTCTTCAGAACGACCGGAATAGCCAGGTACACGACCAGTAAATACAGTGTAATAAATAATGGCGCATAGAATACAAAAACTGATTTTAGCGATACTGATTTCCTGCCAGTTGCGTTCAACCAATAATAAAATAACCGCGTAAACGACAATCCATAATGGCGTCGCCACCACACCGATCATGACCCGGATCTGAATGGGTAGTCGGAATATATCAGGTTTTTGTACTTGTGATTCTTTCTCTTTTGTCATCGTCTTATTTTTGTTTTTGCAGCAACTGTGCCGCACGTTTGGCAAAATAAGTCAGGATGCCGTCTGCGCCAGCACGCTTAAAGGCGAGCAATGATTCCAGAATAACCGCCTCTTCCGCCAGCCAGCCGTTGGCGAATGCGGCCTGATGCATCGCGTATTCACCGCTGACCTGATAGGCAAAGGTAGGCACGGCAAATTCATCTTTACAACGACGTACAATATCCAAATAAGGCATGCCGGGCTTAACCATCACCATATCAGCCCCTTCCTGCAGGTCCAGCGCAATCTCTCGCATTGCTTCATCGGAATTAGCGGGATCCATCTGATAACTTTTCTTGTCCGCACCTTTTAAGTTTCCGGCTGACCCAAGCGCGTCTCTGAAAGGACCATAATAACTGGACGCATACTTCGCTGAGTAAGCCAGAATGCAGGTATTGGCAAAATCATGCGCTTCAAGCGCTGTCCGTATCGCTGCTACCCGGCCATCCATCATGTCCGATGGAGCCACAACATCAGCGCCGGCTTGCGCGTGTGACACAGCCTGTTTAACCAACACGTCTATGGTGATATCGTTTAATACATAACCTTGTTCATCGACAATACCGTCCTGACCATGGCTGGTATAAGGATCCAGTGCCACATCAGTAATCACCCCTAATTGAGGACAATGTTGTTTAATGGCCCGCACACTGCGCTGCACCAGTCCTTGGGGATTATAGGCCTCTTCCGCCAATAGTGATTTGTGGTCAGTGTCTACCACCGGAAATAAAGCAATAGCGGGAATGCCGAGCCCGACCAGTTGCTCACATTCAAGCAACAACAAATCCAGAGATAAGCGCTCCACGCCGGGCATCGAAGGTACCGCTTGTTTTTGGTTTTCACCCTCCAGCACAAACATCGGATAGATGAAGTCCGCCGCAGACAATTGCGTTTCAGCTACTAACCTGCGGCTGAATTGATTTTTTCTTAAACGCCTCATACGGGTTTGAGGAAAGCTACCGATATTATTGGACATGTTGCATCTCTTGTTGTGGTTCAGGCTGTTGGGAAACACAGCGATTTCGCCCTTGCTCTTTCGCTTGATATAGTGCTTTGTCGGCCTCATCCAACAAATCATTGTCGGCCATGTCTGCTGTTATTATCTGGGTCGCGATACCGACACTAATGGTTACAGACAATTCACCGCCATCGTGCTCAATAGCATTGCTTGCTATTTCTAAACGGATCTTTTCCAGTAATTCATAGGCTCCATCCAGCTCAGTGGCAGGCATAATGATAGCAAATTCTTCGCCACCATAGCGAAACACTTCATCACTGGGACGTTTTAGAAACGTCATTAGGGTAAGCGCTATTTGCTTTATACACTCATCACCAATCAGGTGGCCAAAGTTGTCATTAACCTGCTTAAAATGATCAATATCCACCATCGCCACGCTCAATGGTGTTTGCTCGCGTCGGGAACGACGGACTTCGGCGATATAACGCTTATCAAAATAGCGGCGGTTACGAGCCCCCGTTAGCGCATCTGTGGTGTTTTTCTCTTCAAGTTCACGGTTTTTCTCAGCAAGTTCCCGCAAAGTAACCTCTAACTCTAAGGTGCGTTCCTGAACTTTATACTCCAGTTCTTCATTGATACGCTCCTGTAATTCAATGGCTTGCTCTTTGGCAGCACGGATCTGCTGCTCCTGTTTCAGCGCTTTTTCCCTGGCAGACAACAGATCCTTTGCTTGTTGGGTCGAGTTTTGCGCCAATAACAGCGCCAGTAACATGGTTTCAATAGCCGCTCCCACCATGAGAAAGTAAGCAGTGGGAATGGGTAACTGCAACACCTGAAGCCCTTCCAGGCTGGCAGACAAAGCACTGAACAACAGCACCAGCCAGGCAGCGACATATAAGGAACTGACTTTTAACCCCTTGGACGCAAGCCAGATACCTGTCACCAGCATCGACAGGACCAACAGGATGACAAAGCTGAGGAACGCGGATTTAATGGTCGCAACATCAAAAAACAAACTGACCATCATCGCCAGAGCAAACAACCCTCCGACGCAGCGCAACAACAAATCCAGAAATGGAAAACCGGGTTTCAAATTAACCAGTTGCCGAATAAACAGCACAGCAAACATCAAAGTGGCATTACTGAAAAAGCCAATGCCGTGATTTTGCAACCAGACACTCTCGGGCCAGAAATACTTAAAGCTTAAGCCATGCAGTGAAATCAGCAGTAGTGCGACAGATAAGGCATACCCGCAGTAAAGGAGAAAATTCAACGACCGGCTGAATACAAAAAAGAAAAAGTTACTTAGGGTCATCGCCAGCATAAAGCCGAGGAAAATCCCCATGACCATGCTATGTTCACCATTAAATACCAGAAAATCCCGTTGATTCCAAAGACCAATTGGCAATTGAAAGCTGCCTTGATGTCGTACCTTCAGGTAGACCGTAATAGCACTGTCCTGAGTCGTGGGTACCGGAAATAAAAAGCGCTCGTGATCCACCACTCTGGAGCGAAACGGGAATTGATCACCGGTCTGATATTCGCTAAGCAGACCTCTCTCGTCGAAGAACCAGACTTCCAGTGAATCCAGTTGCGGATTATTGACCTCCAGCAACCAGTGCTCAAACTGATCCATGCTAGGAAGGCGGAATTTGACCCAAGCAGGCTGTTGCCCATCCCCTTGCAGTGTTAACTGTTCTGCTTGTATGGTCAGCCATTGATTGTCCTGCAACTGAACGACCTGTTGAATGCTGGTTTGTGGCGATTGTTGCGGTAAAGTCTGAACGGTACGACTGATATGCTGATAAGGCAGCTCTGAGCGCCCAAGCTGGATCAATTGCGTTACCAGATAAATACCAATAGCCAGCACCAATAACGACAACCAGAACGGATTGCGACCTTTGACCAGTTTTTGCTTTAACACAGAACGACACTCTTTATACATTTAAATCGCAAACAGCTGCTGGGCATTTTCATAACTGGCCTGCGCCACATCTTCAATAGTCACTCCTTTTATCTCTGCGACCGTCTGCGCCACTACAGGAAGAAACTTCGGCTCATTACGACGCACTTTGTTAGGCAATGTTTTAGGTAGTAAATACGGTGCATCCGTTTCCAGCAACAGTCTATCCATAGGTAACTCCGCCACAGCATTTTGTAAGTCTATGCCTCGTTTTGGATCACATACCCAGCCAGTTATGCCAATGTATAAACCCAATGACAAATAGGTCTGCATTTGCCTAGCATTGCCGGTAAAGCAATGTGCAACGCCATGGTCTATCTGGTATCGCTGTAGCAGCGCAATTTGCTCTTCGAATGCATCACGCTCATGCAAAAAAACCGGTTTGCCATAGTCTTTTGCCAGTTGTAATTGCGCCGCGAAAACAGCTCGTTGTCCGGATTGCGAGGAATAGTTGCGATTAAAATCCAAACCACATTCACCCACGGCCACCACTTGTGGTGAAGCCAACAGGGTGCGTAGATGTTCCAACCAGTCATCACTGACAGCATCGGCATCATGGGGATGCACACCCGCGGTACTATAGAGAGTTAACGTTGTGTTTTCGGTTAACGCCAGTGCCGCTGCGCTTTCCTGCTCATTGGTGCCGGTGATAATAATCGTGTCGACACCCGCAAGTCGCGCCTCAGCCAGAACCCCATTCAGGTCCTGATGAAAGCGCTTATTGGTTAGGTTAACCCCAATATCACAGAACGTCACTGGCCGTATCTTTCCGGCACTAGCTACTGCGCTTAACCAAAATGCGCTTTTTACCACCTTGTTCTTTCAGGTAAAAGGCGCCCATCATGCCTTTACTGATAACGACAGCCTCTCCAACTCGAAGATTCTGCAGCGTATCGCCTGTAGACTGGCGCCACACCTGACCATTATCCAGCGTAATCAACAAACGGTCTTTGCCATACTTTTCGATCTTTCGTACCGTCGCAACGATTTCTGAAAGCGCATCACGTGACTCTTTGCGGATTCCAAATTCACTTTCCGCATCTGATACGCGAGGTTGAGATGTGGCCGGGTAATCTGCATTTGGTGCACTATAACTCTTTGTGGCACGCTGGCGTTCAACAAATTCCGGTAACTCCACATCCTGCATCCCATTGGCTCGTTGAGCCAGTCGGTCGAAGCATACCAGCCGCTTTAAAGAATTATCTACACGACTACAGGCCTGCATTGCCTCAGACAAGGTCTCGGCCTGCAGCGCTGTAGAAAAATTGATTACAAATAGGGTACCTAACACCTTGATAAGGGTTCTCATACTACTTCCTGATCCTTATTGTTTTGTTCTTCATCTTCATTAGTTTGAGCGTATAGACCACCAATAAGCACGCCAAGTTCAAACAGCAGCCACATTGGTAACGCCAGCAGGGTTTGTGATATGGGATCGGGAGGTGTCATTAGCATGCCAATAACAAATACCGATACAATGACGTAGGGGCGTTTCGCCCGCAAACTTTGCGCATTGGTAAACCCAGTCCAACACAACAATACAATCGCAATTGGGATTTGAAACGATACCCCAAAAGCAAAAAATAACTTAAGCACAAAATTAAGATAACTATTTATGTCCGTACTGATAAGCACACCATCTGGCGCGACCCCCACAAAAAAAGGAAAGGCCAACGGGAATATAACGTAATACGCAAATGCAACCCCCGCATAAAACAGTAAACTGCTGGACAGCATCAGCGGTGCAATCAGCTTTTTTTCTTTTTGATAGAGTCCGGGGGCAACGAAAGCCCAAGCCTGATATAACACATAGGGAATAGCGACAAAAAAAGACAGTACCAAGGTCAACTTAAAGGGAGCAAAGAACGGTGAAGCGACGTCTGTCGCGATCATTTGGGCACCTTCCGGTAACGCGCTAATCAATGGTTCAGAAAGCCAGCGATACAGATCCTGAGCAAAATAAGCAAGCGCCAAAAAAATCAGTAATACGCTTAACACCGCTTTTAGTAAACGGCTACGTAATTCCAGCAAATGCTCAAAAAGGGTACTGGCTTCAGACATTAGTTTTCTTTGGAATAAGGATTTTGCACATCTTTAGCGGCAGACTTTAGCTGTTCAACACTCTCTTTGAGTTCCGGTGAAAGGTCTTTCATACCTTGTTGTTCCGCCTTTTTCAGATTCTCGTGCAACTCCTGGATACGCAACTGCTGTTCAACTTCCTGACGAAATCCCTGTGCCATGCCTTTGATGTTGCGCATCGTTTTACTGACACTGCGAATCGCCCCAGGCAATCTTTCCGGACCCAGCACGAGCAATGCAATCACGGCAATTATGAGAATTTCCCAAAAGCCAATATCAAACATGGCTTATACTACACGTCTTGTTTCTGTTTTGGCTTTTGACTGTCTGCGGACTGCTCAGACTTATCCTGCATTTCCTGAGGAGCTTCGAAATCGGCGTCTTTTTTCTGATCGTCTGTCACTGCGCTTTTAAAGCCTTTCACAGCAGAACCAAGGTCGCTGCCTAGCGTGCGTAATTTTTTTGTGCCGAACAATAACACTACGATCACAAAAATAATTAACAATTGCCAAATACTAATGCCACCCATGAGATTCTCCTTGAATAAGTCGCCGTGCATTATACCCATGCTGGGCGAAAATGCACCGCTTTACATAGCGCTAAATGTAACATAGCTGTTGACGGCACAGCAGTGTTATTTTACATCGATACAGCCCCACCAGAGCAATTTGTCTGCATTACAACAACACTAAAAGCTCAGTGGCACTGCTTGTTATTAGACACTCAATTTACGTAATTAGCTCACTTTTGTGTCAACATAGAATGTTAAAGGAGCAAATATAGATTGGGGTTGGTATTACGCCTGTTCCTGGACTAACGTTAAATTATAAATTTTCGTCAACAATAAGTGCATGTCTAACAACAGATTGGTGCATTGAATTAATCAGTAAAGGGATCTCATTGAGACTGCAGAATAGCATTTTTAGCCTCTTGATATTTGGCTTTTGTCCCGTTTGGGCGGAAGACAAACAGGTGCCATGGTTTGATGTATTACATGATGATATTTCTCATTCGGTCAACGTTTCAGCAGTTTGGCTGGACGATTTCTTTGGTCACGAAGAATACCAATCAAATGAGATGGCCAGAGGTGGCGCCAGGGTCCAACTGGGGATAGAGCCACGTAGTCGGGATCTGATGGAATTCGAATCACGAGTACGTATTCGAGTGAAATTACCCAAACTAAAAAACCGGGTTGATCTGGTCTTCAGTGATTATGACGAAGAATTAGAAAAGGCCCCGATAAAAGCCGCTCAAAATGAAGTCCTTCAAAGTCAAAATCGTTTCAATTTGGCACTCCGTTGGAGCAACAAAAAAGGCCAAGATAGTTTTTGGTCCAACCGCATCGGTATTGGCAGAAAGGCACAGCCCTTTGCCAGGACTCAATACACCAGCCGAGGCACTTTATCAGATACACAACGCTATCGATGGCTAGCCTCAGCATACTTTTATCAAAATGAAGGGTTTGGCTCTCATCTTGGCTTACAGCTGGAACAGGATCTTAATCAAAGTTCTGTGGTACGTCTGGATAATGACTTTTTCTTTCGAGATGAGTCTGACGACTGGCTATGGCAGCACAATTTATACAACATGACGCAGTTATCTGATTCTTCGGCCTTGATCAGCGGCATTTATGTCGACGGTTTAACTCAGCCCAATTATCAGGTAAATGAGTATTTGTTAAGTGTGCGATGGCGCAAAAACGCCTTACGTGAATGGCTTTTTTTCGAAGTCGAACCTTTTGTTCTGTGGCGTCGTGATGAAAGTTTTGATGCCTCTTATGGACTGGCCATGCGGATTGAAGGCTATTTTGGGCATTATTGATAGCCGGATTGGTGTTACTGGTACAGCTTCACCCAGCTTTTACCCCAGGCTCCCGCACCTAAAAGACACAACAGTGCAATTGTCCAGATGGGCAATTGATAAACCGGTAATAACGCTGCCACCATAAAGCACACGCCACCCGCTACCGCATAGACTATTGCTTTACTATTCTCCCGCTGGCGCTTCAACATATCTTCATGCAGTTTGCGCTGAAATTCCGGTAAGGTTTTCAGTTGCTTCATGGAGTCAAAAACCAGATCTGGCACGTCCGGCAGTTTTTCACTCCAGAAAGGTAAATTATTCTTCACCTTGTGCAGCATGGCGCTCAATCCAATTTGTTCTTTCATCCATTGTTCCAAAAAGGGTTTCGCGGTTTCCCATAAGTCCAGCTGTGGGTAAAGTTGTCGTCCCAGACCCTCTATGTACAACAGCGTTTTTTGTAGCAACACCAGTTGCGGTTGCACTACCATGTCAAAACGACGCGCGGTATTAAATAGTTGCAGCAGTACGTGACCGAATGATATCTCTGCGAGGGGTTTATGAAAAATAGGTTCGCAAACGGTGCGAATCGCCATTTCAAACTCATCGATATTGGTATCAGCTGGGACCCAACCCGAGTCAACGTGCAATTCGGCCACCTTGCGATAGTCAGAATTAAAAAAGGCCACGAAATTCTCTGCCAGGTAGCGCTTATCATCACGATTCAATGTGCCGACTATGCCAAAGTCAATGGCAATATATTGTGGTGACTGCAAGTTTTCCGTTGAGATAAAGATGTTGCCGGGATGCATATCCGCGTGGAAAAAGCTGTCCCGAAATACCTGCGTGAAAAAAACCGAGACGCCTCGTTCAGCGAGCAGCTTAAAGTTTGTGTCGTGCGCTTTTAAGGTTTCGATGTCAGCAATGGGGATGCCATAAATACGCTCCATCACCAACACATTTTGGCGGCACAAATCCGGATAAATATAGGGAATATATAACTCTGCGGATGCTTCGAAGTTTTTCCGCAACTGAATGCCATTGGCGGATTCTCTGAGTAAATCCAGCTCATCTTCGATGGTCTTGCGATACTCTTCAACAACTTCGACCGGGCGTAAGCGCCGACCATCCGGTAACACTTTTTGCACCACCCAGGCAATCACCCGCATCAACTCAATATCAGCATTAATGGTCTCAGCGATATTAGGGCGAATCACCTTGATCACGATATCTTTGCCATCTTCTTTCAGAGTCGCTGTATGCACTTGAGCAATCGACGCTGAAGCCAACGGCTCTGTAGCAAAATCATCAAAGTATTCAGATATATCTTTTATTTGCAGCGCGCTTTCAATAATAGACTGGGCTTGTTCGCCATCAAAAGGCTGCACTTTGTCTTGCAGGAGAGCTAACTCATCGGCGATATCTGGGGGTAATAAGTCGCGCCGCGTCGACAACATTTGTCCAAATTTAATAAATACCGGTCCCAGTCCCTGCAATGCCAGTCGCAATCTCTGGCCGTCCGTTTGCTCGGGATATTTGTTGTATAACCAGAAAAAGAAACACCGAAAAAACCTGAAATACCAGGGCAGAAATCGTTTCGGAATTAATTTGTCTAAACCATGATTGAGTAAGGTTTTGGTGATGGTGTACAGGCGAATTAAGCGCATCAATCAGCCCTGCCGTTTTCAAGTTGGGTCAGTCGTTGTTCTAGCCTATCTACCTGTGCATTGATGCGGTGTACATCCTCAATAAAGGCGTCCACTAACAGCGGGTGCGCTGCGACCTGTTTCTCTTCTAACGCAGCGTCTTTGAGTATTTGTTGCATGGTAAGGTGCAGTGCATGTGCTTTTTGCTTGAGCGCCTTGCCGGTACTGACCAGATTATAGGCCAGAACATCACCCACACGTTGTGCCAACAACTCTTCCCAGTCTATGGATAGTTCACTGAACAATGCCGAAAACTGCTGTGCCGTGTGCAAATCGCCTTCCAGTTGCAGCTGATCACTTTTAATCATGCGGGTTAATTGGCTACTGTCCTTAAGAGTTGAGATAGACCAGACACTGACCGCAATACTGACATCACTTCCAGAGGCAGAATCCTTTTCTTCCGCCATCACCAGGACTTTATCAGCAAAACAAAACCGCAAAGCAAAGGGTATTTCCTGCAGAGAAACTCGGATCTGTTTGTCAGCCAGCTTATTAAAGCGCTGTGCCGCACCAGGGTCCAAGGTCAACAGAGTATTGATACCATTTTCAATAACGCTGGTGACTAACTGCTGAAATGGCATTAAAACTTAAACCCCTTGTGCAGGGCAACAATTCCCCCTGTCAGGTTGTAATATTGCACCTGCTCAAACCCGGATGTTTGCATCATGCTTTTTAGGGTTTCCTGGTCCGGGTGCATCCGAATTGATTCAGCTAGATACTGATAGCTGGCAGCGTCATTTGCCACTAACTGTCCCATTTTGGGCAGAATATTAAATGAGTACCAATCATACAATTTGGCAAAGTTGTCGTTTTCGGGCTTGGAAAATTCCAGCACCAATAATCGCCCACCGGGTTTTAAGACCCGAAACATAGACGATAAAGCCCGCTGTTTGTCTGTGACATTGCGCAATCCGAAGGCAATAGTGACTAAATCGAAATGATTATCCGGAAAGGGCAAACATTCTGCATCTGCCTGAACGCATTCAAGATTACCGACAATACCGGCATCACGCAGTTTATCTCGACCGACCTGCAACATGGACTCGTTGATATCAGACAGCACGACATGCCCGGTTGGACCGACGATACGCGCGAACTTTGCCGCCAGGTCTCCCGTTCCACCAGCCAGATCCAACACCTTGTGTCCTGGACGAATGCCACTACAATCCAGTGTAAAGCGTTTCCACAAACGATGGATACCGAGAGACATAACATCGTTCATAATGTCGTATTTAGCGGCTACAGAATGAAAAACATCGGCAACTAAGCCGGCTTTCTGTTTTTTATCCACTTGTTTAAAGCCGAAATGGGTGGAATTCTCTTCCTGCACTGACATGATCCTGGCTGGTTTATTTAATTGCTGCCATATACTATCAAATTGCGTTTCGGTTGCAGCAGCTAATTTGGTGACTATTTTAAAGCTACCCGCCAGCCAGAGAGCCAGCGGGTTGATTTCAGTCAGTTATACCTGAGTGCCGCAGCAACGCATCCACAGAAGGCTCGCGGCCACGGAAAGCCTTAAACAATTCCATGGGTTCCTGAGAACCCCCCATTTCCAATATATTTTCCAGGAAAGAGCGCCCCGTCTGAGGATTAAATATGCCTTCTTCCTCAAATCGGGAAAAGGCATCAGACGACAATACTTCTGCCCATTTGTAGCTGTAATAACCTGCTGCATACCCACCCGCAAAAATATGCGAAAAGCTACATTGAAAACGGTTGTACTCTGGCGGTTGCATAACCGCAACTTTCTGCCGCACGTCATTAATATACGCCTGAACATCCATACCCGACTGATATTGCTGATGCAAACCAAAGTCAAACAAAGAGAACTCTATTTGTCGTGCCATTTGCATTGCAGACTGGAAATTCCGCGCCGCCAACAACTTATCCAGTAGCTCTTTCGGCAACGGCTGCGCTGTTTGATAGTGACCCGAAATAAAACTCAGTGCTTCTTCTTCCCAGCACCAGTTCTCCAGAAACTGACTGGGTAATTCTACTGCATCCCAAGCAACACCATTGATCCCAGACACGCCGGATACAGCGACTTTGGTCAACATATGGTGGATACCATGACCAAACTCATGGAATAACGTCAGTACCTCGTCATGGGTGAACAGTGCCGGTGTATCACCAACAGGCGCATTAAAATTACAGGTCAGATAGGCGACCGGCAGCTGTAAGCTACCATCAGCTCGGGTACGGCGCACTCGGCATTCGTCCATCCAGGCACCACCGCGCTTTTTCTCTCTGGCATACAAATCCAGATAAAACCCACCGCGCAGCTTATCGTCAGTGTCGAAAATCTCAAAATAACGCACATTCTTATGCCACATATCGACATCTTTGCGTTCCTGGATTTTTATGCCATAAAGGCGTTTCACGACTTCAAACAAGCCAGAAACCACGCGCTCTTCGGGAAAATACGGGCGTAACATTTCATCAGAAATGGCATAGCGCTGCTGCTTTAACTTTTCAGAGTAATACGCGATATCCCAGGACTGTAATTCTTTTTGACCATAGACTTGCTGGGCAAACTCACGTATCTCTTCCAGCTCTTTTTTCGCTCGTGGCAAAGAACGATTAGCTAAATCGTTGAGAAATTGCAGTACCTGATGTTCCGACTCCGCCATTTTGGTAGCCAGAGAACGGGCTGAATAATTATCAAAGCCCAATAAGTGGGCGTGTTCTTTGCGTAGTTTTAAAATCTCATTGATAATCTGATTATTATCAAACTCACCCGCATTGGGTCCCTGGTCTGATGCTCTTGTCACAAAGGCCTGATACATTTCTTCTCTGAGCTGGCGATTGTCAGCGTACATCATGACGGGTAAGTAGCTTGGGAAATCCAGAGTAAAAAGCCATCCATCCAGTTCTTTTTGCTCGGCGCATTGTTTGGCTGCGGCTTTTGCAGAATCCGGCAATCCGGCTAGGTCATCTTCGTTAGTGATATGCCGGGTAAAAGCCATCGTGGCATCCAGCACATTATTACTAAATCGTGAAGACAGCTCGCTCAGCTTGGCGCTAATTTGTGCAAAGCGCACTTTCTTAGCTTCTTCCAGGTCAACTCCCGACAGGCTAAAATCACGCAGTGTATTTTCAATTTCTTTACGCTGGGGCTGTGTCAGCGAAGCAAATTCCTCAGACTTATGCAATGCCTGGTAGGCTTTAAACAATCCCTGATGTTGTCCAACCCAGGTGCCATACTCTGATAACAGAGGCAAACAGGCATCATGGGCTTCCCTTAATGCATCACTGCTAACGACCGAATTGCTATGAGAAATCGGTGACCATAGTTGCGACAAAGCATCGTCAGCTTCATCAATCGGCATCACTAACCCTTGCCAGGTAAATTCGCCTTTGGCTAATGCGCCTTCGATAACTGATTTACAGTGACTAATGGCATCCTTCACCTGAGTTTCAATCAACTCCGGTTTGATAGCTGAAAAATCGGGTAATTGGGTTGATTTATCTGAAGTAAGGTTCGACATGTCTGATATTTGCGCTACATTTAAACTGATCATTGATTGCAAGGTAAGGTTGTTCGATGAGTTTATCAAGAGTCGAACCACAATATGTAACATCTGTCGATGGACTGTGTGCTCATAATTCTGCTGTTGCAGCCTGCCTTAGCATGTTAAGGAAAAACAATTCATGAAAGTACTGGTAATTGATGACAGCCCAGTCACACGAAAAATGGTGCAACGCATGATTTCTTCGGTGTATCCCAATGCCACTTTTGCCGAAGCCAAAGATGGTGATGAGGCGCTGGACGTCATCGATGAGCAGTGCTATGACCTTTACACCATTGATTACAATATGCCGGGCGCCAATGGCGAAATCGTCGCAATTGCAGCAAAAACCAAATCCCCCCGCGCCAAAATATGCATGCTGACCTCTGACAAGGGCGATTCCACTCGACGTCTAGCGGAGCGCATAGGCGTTAAGTACCTGACTAAGCCCAATTTTGAACAGGACTTACTGGCGTTTATCAAATCCTGAGATGAAAGGTTCACAGCTTCTCACCGTTCTAATTGAAAATATCTAACAGGCTAATCGCTACAAGCTGTTTGCAATTAGCCTTATGATCCCGATATAACAGCATTAAAGAATTCAACCAGAGAGTAATATGGCAGATTTTGATTATATTTGTATTGGTGGGGGCAGCGGTGGTATCGCCTCTGCAAACCGTGCCGCAATGCACGGCAAGAAAGTCGCAATCGTGGAAGCAAAACACATAGGTGGCACCTGCGTGAATGTTGGCTGCGTGCCAAAAAAGGCCATGTGGTACGGCGCCCAAGTCGCAGAAGCCATTAACCTCTATGCCGCAGATTATGGCTTTGATGTCACCGTCAATAAGTTTGACTGGCAAACTCTGGTAGACAGTCGAGAAGCCTATATCGAACGCATTCATGGCTCTTATGGCCGCGTATTTGAAAAAAATAACGTCGAAGTCATTCATGGTTTCGCCACATTTGTTGATGCCCATACGATTGCTGTGGATGGCAAACAATACACCGCTGATCATATCCTTATTGCCACTGGCGGTCGTCCATGGTGGCCAAGTATTCCGGGGGCTGAACACGGCATAGATTCTGATGGATTTTTTGAACTGAGAGAACAGCCCAAACGGGTCGCTGTTGTAGGTGCCGGTTATATCGCTGTCGAATTAGCGGGGGTTTTACATTCATTAGGTAGTGAGACTCATCTGGTGGTCAGAAAACATTCACCACTGCGTAGCTTTGATACCAGTCTGAGCGAAACGTTGGTGGAAATTATGCAAAAAGAAGGACCGACTTTGCATACCCACTGTGTTCCAAAAGAAGTGGTAAAAGAGACCGATGATAGTCTGACACTGCATTTCGAGAATGGTCAGTCACTCAATGTCGACAAGGTTATCTGGGCAATTGGTCGAGTGCCATCGACAGATAAACTGGCACTGGAAAACGTTGGTGTTGAGCTGAACGAAAAAGGTTACATCAAGGTTGACGAGTATCAGAACACCTCTGTCCGTGGCATCTATGCATTGGGTGACAACATTGGCAAAATCGAATTGACGCCCGTTGCAGTGAAAGCGGGCAGACTGTTGTCTGAGCGCCTGTTCAATGGCCAGACGAATGCCAAAATGGATTATGAGTTAGTACCCACTGTCGTTTTTAGCCATCCTCCTATAGGTACTATTGGGCTCACTGAAGAGCAGGCAATTGAGCGACATGGCAAGGACAATATAAAAGTCTACAACAGCAGTTTTGCGGCCATGTACACGGCGGTTACAAAGCATCGTCAAATGACTCGCATGAAGTTGATCTGTGCCGGCCCCGAAGAAAAAGTAGTGGGATTGCATGGCATTGGTTACGCTATGGACGAGATCCTGCAAGGGTTTGGTGTGGCAATGAAAATGGGAGCCACCAAGGCCGACTTTGACGCCTGTGTCGCTATCCACCCGACGTCTGCGGAAGAGTACGTTACATTGCGTTAGATCATAAACGAATTGGCGCAGAGCTTTACAGCGGCTCTCGCGTCAATTCGATAAATCACGAGCTGATAGTTGCATTTTGTTTAAATAAAAGACAATATTACGCTGATCTCACCAAATTTAATGGTTAGTAAAAAGGATTTTAACCATGTCAGCGCTGCTCAACGATTTATTTAGTTTTCCAATTGTAATTTATGCTTTCCCAATGCTGCTTTGCATCATGTTCTGGGTCATTACTTTAATTGGGTTTGTCGATATTGAAGTCTTTGATTTTAGTACCGACAGCGAATTATCTGAAAGTGGTGCATCGGATGGAGGTGGTTGGTTACAGTCACTGGGATTGGATGGCGTGCCACTTACCGTCGCAATTACGCTGGTTGACACTTATGCCCTGGCATTTACTTATCTTGCCAAAAAATACTTGATGCCACTGTTTGATGGTTTAGCAAGTGCTATAGCCATTGGCTCAATTACCGCACTTGTCGCTTTGCTCTTGGCTATACCTGTTTCGGCAATCTGCATTAAGCCACTCCGGCGGTTCTTCCATACTCATGAAGGAGAGAGGAAGTCAGACTTAATTGGCACAATTTGCACCGTAACAACTGGAAGCGTTAACCAAGGATTTGGTCAAGCTACTGGTGATAACGGCATGGTTTTTAGCATTAGAGCACAGGAGCCCAATGAGCTTGCTAAGGGCTCCAGAGTGGTACTAATTGAATACCTTCCCGCAGAAGACACCTATCAAGTGGTCAGCGAATCAGAGCTTATGGCCATGTCCTCTGAACACACAACGATTTAACTTTCTATATAACTGCAATCCTCAGGAGCACAAACATGAATGCAGGTAACAACTGGATGTTTTGGCTGGCGCTGGCTGCCGGTTTATTTTTCTTCGCCATGATCCTCACGCTATTTATGGCTCGGCTTTATCGTAAAGTAGAGCAAGGAAAAGCGATGATTGTTAACACCATGCGAGCCGAACCTAAAGTTACTTTTACAGGCGCATTGGTCTTGCCGGTATTTCACAAAATGGAAATTATGGACATTTCCTTACGCACTATTGAAGTTGACAGAAACGGCTCTGATGGTTTGATTTGTAAAGATAATATTCGAGCCGATATAAAGGTTGGTTTTTTTGTTCGCGTAAATAAGAACACCGACGATGTTCTCAAGGTAGCTCAAGCTATTGGATGTCAGCGAGCATCCAATATTGAAACACTTGAGGACTTGTTTAGCGCCAAGTTCTCAGAAGCACTCAAAACCGTTGGTAAGTCTCTCGAATTTGAAGAGTTGTATGCCAAAAGAGATAAGTTTCGCGACCTCATCATCGACAATATCGGTACTGACTTAAATGGCTATATTCTTGAAGATGTTGCCATTGATTATCTGGAACAAACTCCTCTTGATAAACTAGATTCCAATAACATCCTGGACTCGCAAGGTATTCGTAAAATTACCGAGTTGACCGCCCAACAACATATTCAGACCAATGTCTTTCGCCGGGATGAAGAAATGAAGATTAAGGCTAAAGATGTTGAAACCCGAGAAGCCGTACTGGAACTCGAGCGGCAACAGGCCGAAGCTGAAGCCAAACAATTGAGAGAAATCGAAACAGTAAAAGCGCAAGAAGAAGCAGAAACCGAAAAAGTAAAATATGAAGAGCACATGAAAGCTGAACAAGCCCGGGTTCAGGCCGCTCAGGAAATCGAAGTACAGGAACAAAATAAACAACGAGAAGTTGAAGTTGCAGAAAATAACCGTTTACGAGCTGTAGCGATAGAAGAAGAAAACGTGAAAAATGCTAGAGAGCTAGCAAAAATTGAACGTGAAAAAGAAGCAGCCTTGCAAGCTATTGCCGCTGAAAAATTATTAGAGCATGAGAAACGAGAAATTGCGGAAGTGATTAGCGGCCGTATTGAAGTAGAAAAAAATGTGGCTGAGCGTGAAGAAGAAATTAATGAGCTCAGAAAAGTGGCAGAAGCAGAACGTTTAAAGAAAGCGCAAATCATCACCGCTGAAGCTCAAGCACAAGAAGCACTCGTCAAAGATATCAAAGCCGCCGAAGCTGGTGAGCAGGCTGCTACTCACAAAGCCAAAGAAAAAGCCGTATTAGCACAAGCTGATCTGGAAGTGGCTGAACTCAATGCGCAAGCAAAAGCGAAAGAAGCTTCTGGTTTAGAAGCTCTTGCTGCCGCTGATGGTCTGGCCGAAGCAAAAGTCATGCAGGCAAAAGCCTCTGCATCAGAGGAACAAGGCATGGCACAAGTTAGAGTGGAAGACGCTAAAGCTGATGTACTGGAGAAAAAAGGACTGGCGGAAGCTGAGGTCGTGGCTAAAAAGGCGGTTGCTGAAGCTGAGGGCATGACCAAAAAGTTTGAAGCCATGGCGACAATGTCAGATCAACAACGTGCACACGAAGAATTCCGTATGAGGATTGATAATCAGCACAAAGAAGCTCTGGAAATGATTTCTGCTAATCGCGATATTGCTGGTGAACAGGCAACCGTATTGGCTGAGGCATTAAAGCAAGCCAAAATTGACATTGTTGGTGGTGATACCGGATATCTGGACCGCTTTATTAGATCGATCTCAGTTGGAAAAGGCATTGATGGGGCCATTCAACGAAGTGATACGCTCTCTACTGCTTTTGCAGACCACATGAATGGGGATGCCAGTTTTGTTGAAGACGCAAAATCACTAATCAGTAGCTTTGGTGGTGCAAGCGGCAATGCTAAGGATACAGCCATGACTGCACTAATGGCGAAACTTCTTAAAGAAAGTAAAGACAATCCCCACATTCTGGAGATGCTATCTCAAGGGATAAATAGTATTAAAAGCACCCCCACAGAAAAACAGTAACCTCTAAGAGAATAGGCTGGCATCACCCTGTTACCACGATGCCAGCTTGATTCAATACACCCAGACCGGTGTACTGATCATTAAACCCAGTTAGAGAATGTAGCAAGAGACGTTTTGGAGCAAAACATGAGTAACGAATCTGAGATTGATACCGCCGTCGCAGAGGGAGGCGCTTACGAAGTCATTCGCAGCAGACTAACTGAACAAGCGGATTCTCTAGACAAACAGGTAGAAGTACTAAATCAATCCAGGATCTCTGAATTCGGCCAACCACAAATGGAAATCACCAGCCGGGTTAGAGTAAGGACAGAAAACAACTGTATCGCTCGTGACATTGTTCCAGTGGGGAATCTATTACTATTTGGCTACAACGTTTTCATCGGCTTAAAAAAAGAAACTCAGGTAAATGATGTATTTAGCTTATTTCAGCTCAAATCAGAAGAGGGTGCCATTGGGCTGGTAGAACAAGATCTTAGTAAATCCTTTCTTAGTGATGCCAAATTCCAAAAAGATTTTAAAGAACTCTACGTTTATTACAAAGAAGCCCGTCTTTTACAGCTGAAGATCCAGAATGATCTCTTATTTGCGGTTTTCCAGATTGGTAAAAAGCTCACAGATGTACGTGTATTTCAGTGGATGATAACCAAGGAAGAAGAACCCAAGTACATCGACAACCGGGGGGAAAGAAGCCTTCAAATAATTCCATCACATGATTTTGAATGGCAATCTGTAACCCGTGAGCAACACGTTAATGGAACACATGCCCACGTAAACATCGGTGACAAAGTTTTTGTAGAAACCATTAAAGGGTCGTTGACAGTAAAAATAGAAAACAATACTGAAGATGGTCTGGGCATTTATAGTGAACCCGTAGATGACAAGAATCAAAGTTTGTCTGATGCTGATATACAATTCGCCGAAGTAGGCAGTCTGGTATTATTAAAAATCTTGCCGTATAGAGAGCAAGAATACCGATTTTTGGTGTACAACACTCGAACCCAAAAAGTAAACAGAATAGATGCCATTGGCTCTGCTTGTATTTCATTGCCAGAAGACCACGGCATAATCTTTCCGGGTGGATACTACTTACAAAGTGGTGAAACAAAATCTTTCCCCGACGACATTCCCGGATTGCAGTTTAAGAGACAAATTCGCTCTCCCAACGGCGAAGATGTTCTTTATGTTTTTTATGAACCAGAAACGGGGTTATGCGGTTTGTATTGCTACAACATGATACATAAAGCGCTAAAAAACCCTATTTACGCCCATGGTTACAGTATTTTTAATGACGGTACCGCTATTTTCTTTAGCTCGGAAGAGGAACCTACCCGGATTCATCCGATGCAGGTTTGGCAAACACCTTTTTATAGTGACGAATTTGCTGCTAAACAGCCAACTACAGATTCTTTTTTTAGTCGAATTGGAAATCGAGAACTGGTAAGAGGCATATCAGATATCAGTAGTATCTGTAGACTCATCGAAAATCCCAGGCCCACCAGACTCCTGTATGAAGATTTAATCAAGTCATGTAAAGATCTGTTCGACTCCTACTATTGGCTTGAAGAAAATGAAGTAGAGGATATCCATAAAACTATCTCTGAAATCACAGCAACTTCAGAGCTGGTAATAGATGAATTTGAAAAGGTCTCACAAATTCGTTTAAAGGCAGACGCTCTGTTGAAAACTGCCAAGGACAAGCAAAAACACATCGTCACTGCTATTAATCCAAAGTCCTGGAAAACCCCGGAACAGTATGTTCAGGCTCTGGTAGCGTTAAGACATCAACGGGGGCACTTAATATCATTACAGGAACAACGCTACATAGATAAAAAGGTTCTCAAGAGTTTAGAGAGCGAACTGCAAGAGCATTTTGATAAATTGAGTACCACAACAGTCGCTTTCCTGGCTAATGACGACTCATTGGCACCCTATCGCACTAAAATTGAAGAGTTACAAAAGGCAATTAATAAGATCGAAGTTGTAGTGGAAATAGCGCCGCTGGTTGAAGAGTTAGATTCCCTTTCTCATGGTCTGGATGTCGTTACAGAAATATTGAATGGTTTAGAAGTTGAAGACGCCACGGTACGAACGAAAATCATAGATGATATATCCACTATTTACGGCCAATTAAATCAAATTAAGGCCCTTGCCAGAAACCGTAGAAAGCAATTAGGTAGTGGTGAAGCTAGTGCGGAATTCGCAGCTCAATTCAGACTTTTCTCGCAAAGTATCAATAATGCATTAGCCCAGGTAGATACGCCTGACAAGGCTGATCAGGAATTATCCCGACTTATGATTCAACTGGAAGAACTGGAATCTAAATTCAGTGAATATGACCAGTTTCTTGACGAGATTCTCGCGAAAAGAGAAGAGTTGCACAGCGCGTTTGAAGAGCGCCGACAAACTTTGTTGGAAGAAAGACAGCGACGCAGTCAAAATTTGTTTACGGCGGCAGAACGAACCCTGAAAGGTGTGAATCGCAGGGCATCTACTTTTAAATCAGAAGACGACCTGAATAGCTATTTTGCTTCCGATCCCATGATCATGAAGTTAACAGAGCTCAGTGCTAATCTGCGAGAGTACGATGACCAGGTGAAAGCAGATGATGTAGAAGCTCAACTAAAAGCCGCGAAGGAAACGGCCATTAGAGCACTCCGAGATAAACAGGATATTTACGAAGACGGGGGGAATGTAATCAAACTGGGAGCTCACAAATTTAGTGTTAACTCTCAGGTCTTGGATTTAACCCTCATTCCCAAAAATGACGGATTATACCGGCATCTCATTGGAACCGATTTTTATGAGAAGCTACAAAATAAAGCGTTGCTCGAATTACAGCCCTATTGGCAACAGGCTTTGGTGTCGGAGAACAACGAAGTTAGTCGCTGCGAGTATCTAGCATCTTTGATTATCAAAGATGCGGAACAACAAGCAAATGATCTGTCATTATCTAAACTGTATAAAGCAATAGACTCACAACAAGAATTATCCGATTTAGTGGATTCTTATATCAGTGACAGGTATCAGGAAGGTTACGAAAAAGGAATTCACGACAACGACACCTGCCACTTACTGTCAGCGTTAATCCCTATCCATAAACGGGCAGGTTTGTTACGATTTAGTCCCAAATCCAGAGCATTAGCAATGCTGTTTTGGTCCTTTTCAAGCACTTCCGATAAGCAACGTACCATTTGGCAAAGTCAGGCTCTGAGTGCAAAATCTTTGCTGGCTATTCTCGATAGCAACCAAGGCTTCAACAGTTTAACTGAAGAGCTTTCGACGCGTATAAATCGCTTCAAAGAGACATTTGGACTGCCATTCTCGACTTCAGATATCACAAGCGCCGTTGCTTACTTAGGGCAGGAACTCGCTAGTGGCAAACTGAGTTTTGTGTTCAGTGACAGTGCCGCGAAAATCGAAAAAGCATTCGGTCAAAAGCTAAAACTGGATAATGAGTGGCAAAATTTTCAAAAAACGATCTCTGTTTGCACTAGCTTAGATTCTACAGAGCAGTCACAAGACATTAGGGCGACATCGTTAAGAGATGTCTGGCATCTCACTTTTGTCTGGCTGGATGCATTCGTTCAATCGAATATTGAACAATTATCCAATCGCCGCCACTACATTCCAGAAGTTGCAGCCTTTCTCATCTGCCAACACACAATTGAGCGCCGCAATAGTGATGTCGACTTATTAGTTGAGGTGCCCAACCTATTAAGCGAACACAGAAATATTGAAGATGGCAAGCTCACTATTGCTCTGGATGAGTTTAATGAAAGAATGCAATATTTTCATGATATACATTTGCCCAATTTTAATCGCTATCACCAGTTACGTCGCGACATTATGGAAACAAGTCGCAGAGAGTTACAACTGTCTCAGTTTGTGGCGAAACCGCTGAGCTCTTTCGTCAGAAACAAGTTGATCAACGAAGTTTATTTCCCATTGATAGGGGCCAACCTGGCGAAACAAATGGGGACTGTCGGGGAAGACAAAAGAACAGACCTAATGGGTTTATTGCTACTTATATCGCCACCGGGTTACGGTAAAACAACTCTGATGGAATATATCGCTAATCGATTGGGGCTGATCTTTATGAAAATAAACTGTCCGTCTCTGGGTCATGAAGTGACCTCTATCGATCCATCAACGGCTCCAAATGCAACCGCCAGACAAGAATTAGAAAAATTAAATCTTGGTTTGGAGATGGGTAATAACGTCATGTTGTATCTGGATGATATTCAACATACTCACCCGGAATTTTTACAAAAGTTTATTTCACTATGTGATGGCACCAGAAGAATAGACGGAGTGTGGGAAGGCCAGAGCAAAACCTATGATATGCGCGGTAAGAAGTTCTGCGTTGTTATGGCTGGAAACCCATACACTGAATCTGGCGATGTCTTCAAAGTTCCAGACATGCTGGCTAACAGAGCCGATATTTATAATCTGGGTGATGTGCTAAATGGCAAAGAATCTCAATTTGCTATGAGCTATATAGAAAATGCCCTGACTTCCAATGCTGTGTTGGCACCTTTAGCACTTCGCGACATGCAGGATGTTTACAAGTTTATCGACATGGCCAACGGCAAAGATGTCGCGAGTACGGATTTAAAGTACGAGTATAGCGGCGCAGAGATAAACGAAATCTGTACCGTGCTAAAACATTTGTTTGTTATTCAAGATGTTATTTTAAAGGTCAATCTTGAATACATTAAATCAGCAGCAACGGCTGAAGATTATAGACAAGAACCGGCGTTCAAGTTGCAAGGAAGCTATCGTAATATGAATAAGATGGCGGAAAAGGTCTCCGCCGTGATGAACCACAATGAGCTCATGCAATTGATTGAAGATCACTACATTGGAGAAGCGCAAACACTAACCTCTGGTGCAGAGGAAAACCTCTTAAAACTCGCTATTATGAGAGGCACCATGAACGAACAACAACAATCCAGATGGGCCCATATATGTCAGGCGTTTGAGTCAAAACATTCTTTACAAATAGAAGGTGATCCAACACACCAAGCCGTCAAACAACTTAGTCAAATGGCACACACATTAACTGAAATCAGAGACGATATGTATCAATCAGATACAGGCGATCTGATAAAGCCTATAAACCGAGTAGCCGCAGCAATGTATCTGTTGAGCAAGGTTTGGCGGGGTGATGAAAAATCGAATTACAAAGAACAACTCTCACAGTTGGACGACAAGATAAAAAGCGAAACTACGGATGACAGCTAAGTCCATAAAATATCGTTCCAGATGTTAAGTTTAGCGGTTTGGTTCGGTGCCAGGCGGCTCCTAATATAGGCGACATATTGGCTAGACCCTATGGCTCTCTTTCTTCTTTTGTCGGTGCGATGAGTGGGAGTTCAATATTGCACTGAAATCCTTTATTTGGTGCGCTTTCCAGACGAATTTTCCCACCCAGAATTTGTGTGACGTAATTGTAAACCAAATGAAGACCCAGACCTGATCCTCCGACACCGAGCTTGGTTGTGAAAAACGGGTCAAACGCCTTCTTTTTCACCTCATCTGTCATGCCAACGCCATCGTCGGAGTAGCAAATCACTAGCAGATTATTACTGATTTTTGCATCAATTGAGACGGTGCCCTGAGTTTTTTCAACAAATCCATGAATGATAGAATTCTTGATAAGATTTGTGAAAACCTGAAACAAGGAACCTGGATAGCTATCCAGAACAATCCCTTGCGGGCAATTGATTTTAAGTTGGTGTCCCTCATTGGCATACAATGAATGTAACGCGTGTTTAATATCTTCCAATAGCGTTTCCAGATCAAATTCTCGGCGCTGTTCACTGGTTTGATCTACTGCGACCTGCTTGAAACTTGCCATTAAGGTGAATGCTCTTTCCAGGCTATTTAGAATAATTTTGTTTGACGTTCGTGCTTTCTCCAGATGACTATGCAGCTCACTGCGTTTTAGGCGATTTTCATTTACTTTCTTTTCCAGTGAGCAGCAATCATCATTTAATGCTGTTGCCGCAGTTAGTGCAATGCCCATTGGGGTATTGATCTCGTGAGATACCCCCGCAACAAGCCCCCCTAATGACGCCATTTTCTCCTGCTCAATAAAGTCTTCCTGCGCCTTTCTTAATGCCAGTGTGCGCTCTTCTACCTGGGTTTCCAGCTCCTGGGCTCTCGCTTCGATCCAATGAGTACGGATTCGGAACCCCAAATAGGTGAGTGAAATCGCCAGTATGCTACACAGCGCTATAAACCAGTGTGTCTGCCAATAAGCAGCCTCAACAACAACGTTAAAAGTTAAATCCTTGCCACTCCAATGACCGGCTCTATTTGTCCCCTGCACAGTAAAGGCATAAGTACCAGGCCACAAGTTGCTGTAACTGGCGACTCGTCTCGATGCATCCACCTCGACCCAATCATTGTCAAAACCTTTCAGCTTGTAACGATATCTGTTTTTTTCAGGTGCCGATAAGTCCAATGCCGCAAACTCAATCGTAAAGCTTCGTTGTTCTGGCTGTATGGTTAACCCGGATTTTCTGAGCATCCCGGCATTAACTGAAACACCATCAACACGCAGCTCCGTCGCCACCAATGACGGCTGGTAATCCCAAAAGGAATAACCATCAGGATCGATAATCAGCAACCCCTTACTGCCACCAAACAACAGTCGTCCATCAGGCGATTTTGTATAAGACCGGAACCAGTTCGTCCCAAATTCTATGCCATCGGCTTTTTGTAGTGGAGTCATTACCTTGCTGGCGGGATCGTAAATATAATCCGGCGTCCAAATTCTACCCATCGCGTCTTCAAGCAGGTTAGCTCCCATCGGTCTGCCACCAAATCCCGCATGTTGACTGTGATTTTGAAGTTGAACCTTGTCAGGTGAGGTGAAATTTACTAGGTGAAGTCCTGCCGTTGTGTCTAACCAAAGTCGCCCAGCACTATCATAAAGCATGCCGACAATACTGGTTGTTTGTAATGATTCCCCATATTCGTTCGCCCCTTTAATTTGTAGCAAATTCTGACTGTCAGGCGGAACAACATACAAACCCGATGCGCCTGTGGCAACCAGCAGTCGACCATCACCATCTTCATAAAGCGCATTGATCCAATCCTGCATAAGATCACCATTTGCTAGCGTATAAGTGGCGAACTCCCCAGTTTTGTCATCCCAGTAGAATAGACCCGCGTTTGTACCAATCCAAAGACCACCTTTGACCGAAGGGTAAAGAGCCCGAACATTCCCTTTGGGAAGACCATGTTGCTGTCCATACAGAAAGAATTGTTGTTTTTGTTTGTCAAACCGGTATAGCTGCCCTGGGTTCACACCCACCCAAATATCACCCGATGTCAGTTCGGTCATCGCAGTAATCCAACCAGCATGCAATTTACCGGGTACCCCAGTTTGAGGATAGTGGCCACCAATAACACCTACGTCTGGGTCGACTATATCGATGCCTCCACCACGTGTTCCGACCCAAATTAAGCCATTTGACAAAGCCAATATACTGCTGACATTTGGCTCAGTCAGGCCGTTGTCATTTATCAAACTGAAACGAAACGATTGGAGCCACTCGACTTTGCTTAGCAAGCGTTGCAGTCCACCTCCATAGCCTCCTATCCAGACGACGCCTGAGCGATCTTTTAACAGTGTTCGAATATCGTTATTGGCCAGACTAAAACTATCTGATGGATCATGAATAACACGCGACAGCCAGTTGCCACTTTTCTCATCAATCCTGTCGATTCCGCCAAATCGCGCGGCCCATATTTCGTTATCATTTAACTGAAAGATATCGTAAACGGTACTGGACTTGAGAGCTTCGGGCTGATTAGGTAAAGCTGGCTGCATGTGATGGTTTAGGTGGTCATACAGCCACACCCCCGACTCGTTAGTACCTATCCATATGCGCCCATCATTGGCTTCGAACAGGCTTCTAATGTACAGAGTATTATGTGCTCCATTCGCCATCTGAATGGGTTGAAAATGGTCATCCTGTGCTGAATATTGTGCCAGCCCTGCCTTTGTACCTACCCAAAGGTTCCCTTGTGAGTCGCGCAAAAGTGCTCTTATGCCACTATGGGGAATGCCATCAGCCGTGGAATAGTGTTTAATAATATTGCCCTGCGTTGTTGCACGATAAATACCGGAATTGGTCGACAGCCAAACATCATCGTTGAAGCCAGGCAGGACTTGCGAAACACTGGATAGGTCAGGAAGGTCAAGTAAGGTTTTTTGGTCGAACAGGCGAGTAAATCTTTCGCTGTCCGGATGATAAATCGATACGCCCCCGGGCTCAGTAGACAGCCACAATGTGCCATCTTCAAAAACATTTATATCACGAACAAAGTTGCCTCCAAGGCTGGTATTATCCAATGGATCGTGTCTGAACAGTTTAAATCGATAGCCATCATGGCGAACAACGCCAGCCGCTGTCGCTATCCACAAGTATCCATCAGCGTCTTGCGCAAGGTCAGTTACAACATTGTCTGGAATATCCGCAGTGTTACCAATGCTCTCGAACTGAATCTGCCCAATAAGGGGTGCTGAGTACACAAGCAGAAATAAGAAAATAAAGGCGATTACAGTAATCCATCCCTTATTTTCAATAGATAACTCAACATCAGCACTGCCGTGCATTATAGATTCCGCATTTTCAATCGCCACTGCTAAATCATAGGTATCGTTGCACTGAGCGTCAATGAGAGACTGCGTAACCAATACTCGCCATAGAGTGGTGTGTTAATTGATATACTCCTGTATAAATGCAAGCCCATTAGCTTTATTAGAACGCCATAACTTTAAGTTTTTCTAGCAAGGTGTTTTGAATTATAGCAGCGTCTTGCAACATAGAGCTGTTGTTATACACCCATTATCAATATGATCTGACTTTGTTTATTGCGCACATACTTATGGAATTTGACACTCACTGGTACATTACCGCACTTTTGCTGTTTCTCGGCTGCACCGTACAAACCGCGATTGGGTTTGGTATGGCAGTCATCGCTGCGCCCATTCTGGTGATCATCAATCCCCAGTGGGTGCCTTATGTATTGACCTTTACGGCACTGTTTTTAAGTATGTCCAATGCTTGGCAGCAGCGCCAGTATATTCTTTGGGCCAGTCTTTGGTCGCCGATGCTGAGTCGTATTCCCGGTACCGTGGTTGGCACCTGGCTTTTGCTAATTATGCCAGTGTTGTGGCTGCAACTTGCCGTCGCTTCTATGGTCATTGTCACCGTCATTGTCTCTTTGTGGCTCAAACCTTTTCAGCCAAACACCACCAATCTAGGTATCGCAGGATTTATCTCTGGTGTGACTGGCACCACTACCAGCATTGGCGGTCCGCCTATTGCGCTGGTTTTGCAGCATAGCGCGGGTGCGACAGCACGTGCTAATCTCTCAATGTATTTTGTTTATAGCTGTATCCTCAGCATCATTGGCTATTTGTTGACGGGATTGATGAGCTGGCAGTTATTTTACACCAGTCTATCGTTTTTACCTTTTGCGGCACTTGGATTTTTTTGCGGCATTAAAATTCAGCGCTTTGTGGACAACCGTTTCCGTCCCATACTATTGGGCATTTGTACTCTGTCAGCGCTGATGGCAATAATCAATGCGTTGGCGAATGCCTGAGAGGAAAGGTGTGACGGTTAAAGATAACTCTGCGATTGTTGTACTTGGACATAAGAACAGCTCGGCAGGACAGTTGAGCGATATCGCTCAAGCGCGATGTAAGGTAGCGTTTCAGCTGTATCAAAAAACCCAACTTAAACTCATCTGCACAGGGGCTTTTGGTGACAAGTTTAATAACACCTCCCGCTCCCATGCTCAGCATCTGCAAGCGTACCTGCACCAGCTTGGCGTGCCAACTGCTAAGTTTTTAGCAAGTACGATGAGTCACAATACCTATGAAGACGGCAAGCTGACGGCCAAAATCATTGAGCAGCACCTCATTTCCCATATTCATCTGGTAACCTCTGATTTTCATCTGCAAAGGGCTTTTCTGTGGTTTAAACTATTTAATGGTGAATTAAAAATCACTCCCTGTAGTGCAACAACAATTGCCACAGAAACACAACTGCAACAGTTGCATGGACATGAAAAACAGGCGCTAATTAATTTCTATCGCGATTTCCCTGACTTTCCCGACGTTGCCTCATTTCAGGACTGGCAGATATCACTACCAGCCAGTTGAATGAACCAACCTCGCTAAACTGAGAGCTAGCTGTGTACTGCCAGCTTTTTTGTTTTTGGTTGCAAAAAATGGCTATCAAACTGCTCCGAAGAGATCGGTTTACTAAAGTAATAGCCTTGCAATCGACCCACCCCAAGCTCCCGACACAAGTTGGCGTTGCGATCAGATTCAATTCCTTCCGCAACAATCGACATGCTAAGGCTATCAATCATAGAAACCAGACCCCGTAACAGCGCCAGAGACTTCTCGGCTTGTTGATTTTGAGGCATCAATGAACGATCGATTTTGACAGTAGAAATCGGAAAATGATGTAAATGCTGAATTGACGAGTAACCGGTGCCAAAGTCATCCAGTGCCAGTCCAACACCCAGCCCTACCAATCCGTGCAGATTCGCCATTACATCCTGAGTATGTTTGAGCAAAACCGTTTCGGTGATTTCTATTTCAATTTGACGAGGTTCAATTTGGTAATGAGCCATACGATCTCGCAGATATTCCACCAGCGATTTGTCATAAAGCTGTTGTGGTGAAATATTCAGCGCCATCACAAAATTACGAGGCACTTTGTCCTGCCATGCAGATAGCTGCTGACAGGCACAATCAATAATCCAACGGCCAATTTCAACAATTAATCCCGATTCTTCTGCAATATCGATAAAATAATCCGGAAACACCAGTCCATGCTTTGGATGTTCCCAGCGCACCAGTGCCTCACAACTTATCAAACAGCGATTGTTGGCTGCCACCACAGGTTGAAAATGCAACACAAATTCGTTGTGTTGCAGGGCCTTGCGCAGTTCGTGCTCTACGGAAAATCGGCGCTGAAATTGACGTTGGAGCTTTTCATCAACAAAACATAATGAATTACCACCTATATCTTTAGCATGAAACATGGCGATATCCGCACAGCGCAACAGCATATCCGGTATTTGGCAGTTCTGTGGATAAAAGGCGACCCCCATACTGGCAGACAACTTAATCTCCAGATCCGCGGCTTCAAAGGGCTCTGACAATGACTGCTCTAATTGCGACTGCAACTCACTTAAATGTGCTTTATGTTGCTGTTTAACCAATACCGCAAACTCATCCCCTCCCAGCCTAAATAAGGTTTCGTTAGCTCCGCACAGTGTTTCAAGTCGTCGGGCTAAAGAAGCCAGAATTGTGTCGCCTACATCATGGCCAAAGGTGTCGTTGATGTATTGAAAACGATCGATATTGATTAAAATCAAGGCGACAACCGAACCGCAAACGGAGGCTTCTTCGACACTGTTTTTCAAATACATATCGAACATGTAGCGATTATAGAGACCTGTTAACGGATCATGCTCAGCCAGGTATTTTGTGTGGTCATAACTCTGGCGCAACTTGAGCTCTAATTCACTGCGCGCAGTGGCTTGGGTCAGGGCTCTTCGCAACCGCCGTGGAGATACTTCATCTAACAGGATGACATCATGCGCCCCGGCACGCACACATCTAAGCGTATAAAGATCGTCATCTTTTTCGGTAACGATAAGTGTCGTCACTTCCTTTTCCATCGCTCTGATTCGCAATTCGATCAACATCTCGATGGCATCACAAAAGGGCAGGGTATCAGTCAGTAAAACAACATCGATATCCTGCCGCAACAATATATCCTCAGCCTTTTCGATACTATCCGCGAAATAAAAGGTAGGTGTTAAATGCCCATGCCGCAGTGCTCTACTGATAACCGCTCTATGGATAGCGCTGGCTTCGACCACTAGTAGTTGCATTGGAAACTCCCGGACTATGCCGTGCAGAGTGTACTAATTTCTCAGTTGCAACGAGTAACAAACCCAACGTTGTCTGGACAGCGAGAATTACCGACACACTCTGATTACAAATCACTTAAATCCTAGTAGACATGACCGGAATAAGCGCTGTTGCTTTCAGAAATATTGTCACAAAATCTTACCGCTCAACTTGGCAATCAGGTACTTAGGCACTCAAAGACGAGGTAAAGTATTGAACGATAGGCAATTAATTCCCCACCCGAAAATATCATAAAATCAGGTCGCAAAAATATTACCCAGCAAAGATGACAGGGGGATCCGTGATCGCTTACAAGCCGTTACTGCTATTCATTACAGTAAATTTTTGATAGAAGGGACGTTAGAATGACGCCCCTTCGATTTTAGCAAGTGGATGCCTATTGAATAAACTCTTCGTTTGCTTTGATGGTCAACGGGTGATAGCCGGATTTAGCTTCAGCAAAGGCTTTTTGCGCCAGTACCTTTCCTTCTGGTGTAGCAGATAACGCCTTATACAGAGGCTTAACAAGTTTGTTACGACCAATACTGGTTAAATAGTCGTACAACCTATCGTAAGCGGGCATGTATTCGTTCTTAATGCTCAACAACAGCCAGGAATGCGCAATTTCGTTGTTTTGGTGCTGAGTAAAACCAAAGGCAGCATCCAGTTCGGCAAGCTTGTCATGACTGAGCTGTTGTGGAAGATTATCAACAAAATACTTCCATTGGTGAAAATTCCAATTGGCGGTCTCAATATCAGCCGCCGGACGTGCTCCTTGCAACCATTCATTACGTGCTCTGTCGACAATATCAAAGGCATCAGATTCTGCTCCGGGAGCGCCATCCGGCACTCCGGGCTGGAAAATCCAGGTCATCATTCGCTGCCTATCCAGTTGCTCCGAATACTGACTTAACAGGGTTTCATCCAGGTAGTCGATAAACTGCTCAGTGGTGATGCTTTGAAAGGCAAAGTGCTCAAAGTAGCCCAGTAAAAATTGGTCAAAGTTTTCCCGGCCGATTTTCTGTTCCAATTCTCTTAAAAACAAGGCGCCTTTCTCGTACGGAATATTACTAAATACGTCATCGGCATCCCGCCCGCGCAGATCGATAGCCAGAACCTGGTCCTGTTTTGGCAGGCTGTTTAGATCCTGCTGCAGATCCTGCGCCCCTAACACCAACTCCATCTGGTAGCGTTCCGTTCCGTAAATAAATTCCATAATGCGGTAAGTCAGATAGGTGGTAAACCCTTCATTCAGCCATAGATCTCGCCAGGTCGCGTTGGTAATAGTATTGCCTGACCACGAGTGTGCAAGTTCATGGGCGATCAAAGCCACCAGACTCTTGTCACCAGCAATAACGGTGGGGGTAATAAATGACAATCTGGGGTTTTCCATACCGCCGAATGGAAATGAGGGTGGCAGAATTAACAAATCGTAGCGTCCCCAACTGTACTCACCATAACGCTTTTCCGTTTCGATAAGCATTGCTTCGGTATCTTCAAATTCTGCCGCAGCTCTGTTTAACCAGCTTGCCTCAGCATAAACGCCAGTGCGCTCACCCATGGGTTTGAATTGTAAATCACCGACGGCCAAAGCAATAAGATAAGAAGGAATAGGTTGAGGCATGGAAAATTCGTATACGCCATCTCGCTCGGTATCCGGGTCATTCTCTGCACTCATCACTGCCAGTAACGCTTCAGGAGTCCGAATCACTGCTTCATAAGTGATACGTACAGCTGGAGAGTCTTGCAGAGGAATAAAGCTGCGCGCGTGAATGGCTTGTGCCTGAGTAAATAAAAATGGATGTTGTTTGCCAGCGGTCTGTTCCGGCGTCAACCACTGCACACCGCTGGCATCCGGAGATGTTTGATAATGAACCGTTACCTGTTGTTGTCCATCCGCCAGTGTAATTTCCAGCGGCGTACCGAGATAAGGGTCAGTCTCAGCCAGATTAAAGGGTACCATTTGTCCTTGGTGAGTCACTTTTTCAATGGTTAAATCCCGGGTATCCAGAATCAAAGTATGCACTTCTGAATCCTCTCTCTCGACATCAAGTGTTGCGGTTCCGGAGAGGATCTTATTGTCAAAATCAACATTGAGATCTAAGGCAATATGAGTCACTCGCACATCTTCGTAATTGGACAATGAGTGATAATCTTTACCCACTTCGATGTCGACTTTCGCTTGCTCTGAAGCGGGTGATTCCTGACCAGCAGTTGGGTCAACAGTATTTGGCTGGCAGGCGCTCACCAGCAAGGCTACTGAGAAGGTTGCAAAGAATTTTCTTATTATCATTTTCTTCTCCACATAAATTGTGATGTTTTCGCGTCAGTGGGCAACGGTTAAGCAAACCTGCGCTGACGTGATTTTGGTTTAAAACTTTTGATGAGCAACACTACGCCAGTAAGTACAAAGAGCAGCGCGGCAATTGCAAAACTGATTAGTAACGGGTTATTAAAATTTTCTCGCTCATCATAATCCATAATGTGTAGCATCCAGACAAAATCGAACAGGCGCCACAGGTCACTTCGCACATGCTCTAATTTACCAGTCCTTGGATGCAAATATAACGTGGTGTCCAACCAGTCATCAAATATCACTTGCCAGGAGGTGCCGGTTACCCGAGAAGCCTCTTGCGGCGGTTCGGTCAACATACGAATGGATTTAACCGGGTGCGCCTGCAAATAATAATTTTTTGCCAGCATTTCAATCTGTTCTTGCTGCAGTGGCGTTACGGCTTTACCCGTGTGCGCATCCAGATACATTGCATTGCTTTTACCTTTGATGACATAGACTGGCCGTTGTGCAATGCTGATAAACTCAATATTTGTTGCCGGAAATGAGATATTATTCAGCACTTCATCTAATGAGTAATAGCTGCCCCGGTTTTGCCAGACAGTGGTATCGGGTTGCTTGGCCAGGTGTTTGCCATGCACCATTTCCAGAGGAATGGCACTCATTACAACACCGCCAGCGATCCAGAAAAACAGTTGTAGTACCAGCACCAGACCTGCCCATTTATGGGCTATTCGGAAAAACTTATAGAAGCGAACTTTCATTCTTATTATTGTCGGAACATCCTGATTTTCAGATTACCTCGAAATCTCTGGCTATCCAAGCATTGTCAGCGTTTTAGGCAATCTCGATAGCATTAAAAAACCGGCTATATATTGATAAATGCCTGAGACGCCCTAACTCATAAATGACTTATGGATGTCGCATGAATGACATATCATAGACTTAACCACTTAACTTTTTTGGGCATGTCGTGAAATTAGGTATTGTATTTGGAAGTGGCTCTGCCAGAGGCTGGGCGCATATTGGTGTAATGAACGAACTTAGCAAAATGGGCATTACTCCCCATGTTGTTACGGGAACATCAATAGGTGCGTTAGTTGGTGCGGCCGTTGCCAGCAACCGTTTAACTGAACTGGAAACCTGGGTACGTACCCTCAACAACTGGCAGGTATTGGGTTTGCTAGATTGGGGAGTAGGGCGTGGTGGCTTGATAAACGGTGAAAAAGTGTTTGAGAAAGTCGCCGAGACGATTGGAGACATGCAGTTTGAAGATCTGGCTTTGCCTTTTGGCGCGGTCGCAACCGATCTTTATACAGGTCGTGAAGCCTGGTTAACGCAAGGCACAGTAAAAACCGCGCTGCGCAGCTCATGCGCTATTCCTGGGATTCTGGCACCTGCGATGTTTGATGGTAGATGGATGGTCGATGGCGCGACGGTTAATCCGATACCTGTATCCCTTTGCCGTGCCTTAGGTGCCGATTTTGTTATCGCGATAGATTTAAACTCTGAAAAATCCAATATGATTGCAAAAACCCAAAAGCCCTACTTTCCGGATGACAAGCGCAGACAACCCACGCCACCGGAAGTGCGTGTGGTGACCGATCAAGAGGAGTTGGCAGCACAATCCCCCGATCCTAAAGAAGTCGACAAAACCCGGTTCGGTAACATTCTGGTCAAAGGTCGACAATATTTGCAACAGGTTGCAGAAAAGCGCCAATACATTAAAGACAACAAAGTAAAAACCCCGGATTTGTTTGCTGTTATGTCTGGCTGTATTGATATTATGCAGGATCGTATCACCCGCTCCAGACTTGCCGGCGAACCGCCCGACGTCGTGATCCAGCCGAAACTGGGCCGCTACGGCATCATGGAGTTTGATAAAGCCAGCGAACTGATTGAGGAAGGAGAACGCTGTGTCGCTGCTTATCGCAATATTCTGGAATACAAGTTGGAACATTTTATCGATCCTGAAGCTACGGATCTCTACGCCAATGGCAATTAGGATGTACGCCTACGGCGCAGATTGTCGACAATGAGGCCATCAATACTGGATAAAACTCGATAAATAACCTATATTGTCGACATAAGTTCATCTATGTCTACTTTATGGCTCCTAACATTGAAGCGCCGGTAACCTCGGCTGACAAAGTGTTTTTACAAATGCGCAGTGATATCGTTGAAGGCGAGATCCCTGCCGGCAGCAAATTAAGCGAAGCAGAATTGGCTAATCGTTATGAAGTAAGCCGAGCGGTCATACGTGAGGCTATCAACCGTTTGCAGGCCAACCACTTAGTCGAACGCCGTGCCAACGTCGGGGCCAAAGTAATACAACTCACCCAAAACGGACTCATTCAGCTTTATCAGGTTCGCGAGTCCTTAGAAGGAATGGCAGCCAGACTGGCTGCTGACAACATGGCTGATGAGGAAATTGTGAACCTTCGAGCTTTGCTAGACACCCATTCTGAACGAGTTGAGCAAGACGAAACCTATTATCAGGAAGCCGGCGATGTCGATTTTCATTATCGCATTATCAAAGGCAGTAAAAATCAGCAGTTGATTCATTTATTGGTGAATGGTCTTTATCACTTGGTGCGAATGTACCGAGTGCAATTTGGCATGTCCGGTCCGCGGGTCACTACCGCATTGTCAGAACATCGCCATATCGTCGCCGCCATCGCTAATCGCGATGGTGAATTGGCAGAAATCCTTATGCGACGGCATATCCATTATTCCAAAAATCACATTGCCGCAAAATTAACCCCTTAACCCAGGAGGTCTTCATTATGATCAGTGCAGGAAAAAGATTTCGTACCGCTTTAGAGGCAAACAAGCCTTTACAAATTGTTGGAACGATCAACGCCTATAGCGCCATTATGGCTAAAAAAATAGGACATCAGGCGATTTATCTGTCTGGTGGTGGTGTGGCTAACGCATCTTATGGTTTGCCAGATTTGGGCATGACCTCTCTTAATGATGTAATAGCTGACGTGCAACGGATTACCTCTGCTTGCGATCTTCCCCTGTTAGTAGACATCGATACGGGTTGGGGCGGTGCGTTCAATATTTCCAAAACAGTCCGCGATATGGAAAAAGCCGGCGCGGCTGCGGTACACATGGAAGATCAGGTCGCACAGAAGCGCTGCGGTCATCGACCCAATAAAGAAATTGTCTCCACTGAAGAAATGGTGGATCGCATTAAAGCCGCCGTTGACGGCCGCACCGATCCGGACTTTTTTATCATGGCCCGTACCGACGCGTTTGCACAGGAAGGACTGGATGCGGCTATCGCGCGCGCCAAGGCCTATATTGCCGCGGGAGCCGATGGCATCTTTGCAGAAGCCATACAGACCGAAGAACATTACCGAGCCTTCTCTGAAGCGCTGGATGTTCCCATCCTGGCCAACATTACCGAATTCGGCAAAACCGAATTATGGAATAAAGAACAATTAGGAGCATGGGGTGCAGCCATGGTGCTTTATCCATTAAGCGCGTTCCGTGCCATGAACAAAGCAGCAGAAATGGTATATCAGTCTATCCTTGAGCAAGGTGACCAGAAAGCCGTCGTTGAAATGATGCAAACCCGAGCTGAGCTATACGATTATCTTGGCTATCACAATTATGAAGCGAAACTGGATGCCCTATTCGCTAAAGGCAAAAATAAATAAATTCAGGAGGTTAACATGGCAAAAGTACTAAGTGGCGCGGGTCTGCGCGGACAAGTAGCAGGCAAAACTGCATTATCAACTGTCGGTAAATCCGGCTCTGGCCTGACTTATCGTGGCTACGATGTAAAAGATTTAGCTGACACTTGTCAGTTTGAAGAAGTCGCCTATTTGATCCTGAAAGGTAAACTACCAACCCAAGTAGAATTAGATGCCTATAAAGCAAAACTGCGTGCACAGCGTGGCTTACCGCAAGCGCTGAAAGACGTCTTAGAGCGCATTCCTGCCGACGCCCATCCAATGGATGTATTGCGCACGGGCTGCTCTATGTTGGGTAATCTGGAGGGAGAACTGAGCTTCGAGCAACAGCAGGAGGTCACCGACCGTATGTTGGCCTGCTTCCCAAGCATCATTTGTTACTGGTACCGCTTCTCTCATGATGGTGTACGCATCGACGTGGAAACCGATGATAATTCTATTGGTGCCCATTTTCTGCACATGTTACACGGTGAAAAACCCCGTGAGTTGCATGAACAAGTTATGCACGTGTCGCTTATTCTGTATGCCGAGCATGAATTTAATGCCTCTACCTTCACGGCTCGCGTGTGCGCCTCTACATTGTCTGATATGCACTCCTGTGTGACAGGTGCTATTGGTTCACTGCGCGGACCATTGCACGGTGGTGCAAATGAAGCCGCCATGGAAATGATTGAAAAGTTCAATGACGCTGAACATGCAGAGCAAGAAATGATGGGCATGTTGGCACGCAAAGAAAAAATCATGGGCTTTGGTCATGCCGTTTATTCCGAGTGTGATCCGCGTAACGAAATCATCAAACAATGGTCAGAAAAACTGGCAAAAGATGTGGGTGATGAGGTTCTATATCCGGTTTCTGTGCGCTGTGAAGAAGTCATGTGGCGTGAGAAGAAGTTATTTTGTAATGCTGACTTTTTCCATGCATCTGCTTACAACTTCATGGGTATTCCAACCAAACTATTCACGCCTATCTTTGTTATGTCGCGTTTAACAGGTTGGGCAGCTCACGTAATGGAGCAACGGGCTGACAACCGCATCATCCGTCCGTCAGCAGAATATACTGGTGAAGAACTGCGCCCGGTTCCCACCATGTCTGACCGCTCTTAAATATTAGTGGAGCACAGAGGTGCTCCTTTCCTGATTGACACTAGCGCCATGGAGTCATTATGAATTCACAATTTCGCAAGCCGTTGCCCGGCAGTCATCTGGACTTTTTTGACACCCGGGAAGCAATTGAAAGCATTAAACCCGGTGCTTACGACACCTTACCCTATACATCTCGCGTGTTGGCAGAGAATCTGGTGCGTCGCTGTCCTCCAGAAAATCTGACCGACAGCCTGAGCCAAATTATCGAGCGCAAAAAAGACCTGGACTTCCCGTGGTTTCCAGCCCGTGTGGTTTGTCACGATATTCTTGGTCAGACTGCACTGGTAGATCTGGCGGGTCTGCGGGATGCCATTGCTGAAAAAGGTGGTGATCCTGCCAAAGTAAACCCCGTGGTGCCAACGCAACTTATCGTCGACCATTCGTTAGCGGTAGAGCATGCCGGATTTGAACAGGATGCTTTCGAGAAGAATCGCGCCATTGAAGAACGTCGCAACGAAGACCGTTTCCATTTTATTAATTGGACCAAAACAGCATTTAAAAACGTCGATGTTATCCCTCCAGGGAACGGCATTATGCACCAAATTAACCTGGAAAGAATGTCTCCGGTCATTCACGCCAGAGACGGTGTCGCGTTTCCTGATACGCTAGTGGGGACTGACAGCCATACACCACATGTTGACGCATTAGGGGTCATCGCAATCGGTGTCGGTGGACTAGAAGCGGAAAGTGTCATGTTAGGTCGTGCCTCTTATATGCGTTTGCCAGATATCGTTGGTGTCGAGCTTACCGGCAAACCACAACCTGGGATTACCGCCACCGATATCGTATTGGCATTGACGGAATTTTTGCGTAAACAAAAAGTGGTCTCTACTTATCTGGAATTCTTTGGTGAAGGTGCCTCTCATTTAACACTGGGTGATCGTGCCACCATCTCCAACATGACGCCGGAATACGGTGCCACCGCAGCCATGTTTTACATTGACCAGCAAACCATTGATTATTTGCGTTTGACCGGACGGGAAGAACAACAAATTAAGCTGGTCGAAACTTATGCCAAACACACAGGTTTATGGGCAGACTCGTTAGAGAGCGCCCACTACGAGCGGGTATTACAGTTTGATTTATCCAGTGTCGTACGCAATATCGCTGGACCATCAACACCCCATAGCCGCGTGTCGGTCAGTGATTTAGCTGAGAAAGGCATCAGTAGAACGGTTGAGCAAGCAGATGGACAGATGCCTGATGGCGCCGTCATCATCGCAGCGATTACCAGTTGTACCAATACCAGTAATCCACGCAACGTCATCGCCGCCGGTCTGCTAGCACGCAACGCCAACGAGAAAGGCTTGATGCGCAAACCCTGGGTGAAAAGCTCCCTGGCCCCCGGTTCTAAAGCGGTAAAACTGTATCTTGAAGAAGCTGGACTATTGTCAGAACTGGAAAACCTGGGTTTTGGTGTCGTGGCGTTTGCCTGTACCACCTGCAATGGCATGAGTGGTGCCCTGGATCCCAAAATTCAGCAAGAAATTATCGACCGCGACTTATATGCCACTGCCGTTTTATCTGGCAACCGTAACTTTGACGGCCGTATTCACCCCTACGCCAAACAGGCATTTTTAGCCTCGCCGGCACTGGTCATTGCCTACGCCATCGCAGGGACCATTCGTTTTGATATCGAAAGAGATGTGTTGGGCCATGACGAACAAGGCAATGCCGTAACACTCAAAGATATCTGGCCAAGCGATGAAGAAATCGATGCGGTAATTGCCGAAAGCGTCAAGCCTGAGCATTTCACCAAAACCTATGAGCCGATGTTTGATATCCGCATGGAAGAGGGGGAACAGCTCAACCCACTATACAACTGGCGTCCACAAAGTACCTATATTCGTCGCCCACCCTATTGGGAAGGCGCATTAGCCGGAGAACGTTCACTGGCGGATATGCGACCGTTAGCGATTCTGGGGGATAACATCACCACCGACCATTTATCACCATCTAACGCGATTTTACTGGACAGTGCAGCGGGTGAATATCTGGCGAAAATGGGCTTACCCGAAGAAGATTTTAATTCCTATGCAACCCACCGTGGTGACCACTTAACGGCGCAACGAGCCACCTTTGCCAACCCCAAACTATTTAATGAAATGGTGCTGGAAGATGGTCAGGTAAAACAGGGATCATTTGCCCGTATCGAGCCTGAAGGCAAAGTGACACGCATGTGGGAAGCTATTGAAACCTACATGCAGCGCAAACAACCACTGATTATCATCGCAGGAGCGGACTACGGACAAGGTTCCTCTCGTGACTGGGCAGCCAAAGGAGTACGTCTCGCGGGCGTACAAGCCATCGTGGCCGAAGGCTTTGAACGTATTCACCGAACCAATCTGATTGGAATGGGTGTTCTGCCACTGGAATTTAAACCCGGAGTAACCCGTAAGACACTGGCACTTGATGGTACTGAAACCTATGACGTAAAAGGCAGCCGCAAACCGGGAGCAAAGTTAACGCTAGTGATCAAACGCACTAGTGGTGAAGTCGATGAAATACCTGTGACCTGCCGACTAGATACGGAAGAAGAGGTGTCCATCTATGAAGCTGGCGGTGTTTTGCAACGCTTTGCCAAAGACTTTCTGGAAGCCGAAACAGCCTAAGGAAATATGATGACCCACTTACCTCAACTTCGCATTCCCGCCACCTATATGCGTGGCGGCACCAGTAAAGGTGTGTTTTTTAATCGTAAGGATTTGCCGGAATTTGCACAGCAAGCCGGTCCAGAACGGGACAAGTTGCTGCTTCGCGTGATTGGTAGCCCCGATCCATATCAAAAGCACACCGATGGCATGGGAGGTGCAACATCCAGCACCAGTAAAGTAGTGATTCTGGACAACAGCAGTCAGGCTGAACACGATGTTGACTATCTGTTTGGACAGGTCGCCATCGATCAGCCTCGTGTTGACTGGTCAGGAAACTGCGGCAATCTGACCGCGGCAGTGGGCGCGTTTGCCATCAATAATGGGTTGGTTGCCAAAGATCGTATCCCACAAGACGGTATTGCTGTGATACGCATCTGGCAGGTTAATATCCAGAAAACCATTATTGCACATATTCCCATTACTAATGGTGAGGTGCAGGAAACCGGTGCTTTCGAGCTCGATGGTGTGACCTTTCCAGCCGCAGAAGTCAAAGTCGAATTTATTGATCCGGCAGACGGAGAAGGGGATATGTTCCCAACCGGCAATGTGGTGGATATGCTAGCCGTCCCCGAGGATCTGGTATCGGGTGGCAGCATTAAGGCAACACTGATCAATGCCGGTATTCCCACCATGTTCGTCAACGCAGAAGATATTGGCTATACGGGCACGGAACTGCAAGATGACATCAATGGTGATGCGCAAGCGTTACAGCGTTTTGAGCAACTGCGGACGATTGGTGCGCTTAAAATGGGGCTAATCAGCTCCCCAGAAGAGGCCAAAGAGCGCCAGCATACGCCCAAGATTGCCTTTGTCGCACCACCAGCAAACTATGTGGCATCCAGCGGAAAACAGATTAGCAGCAAGGACATTGATGTTTTAGTCCGAGCCTTGTCTATGGGTAAATTACACCATGCCATGATGGGCACAGCAGCTGTCGCTATTGCAACTGCGGCCGCAATTCCCGGTACCTTGGTTAATCTCGCTGCCGGTGGTGGAGAACGCTCGCAAGTGACGTTTGGTCATCCGTCTGGCACATTGAAGGTCGGGGCAGAAGCCTCTTGTGAAGGTGGTAAATGGCTGGCTAAAAAAGCCATTATGAGCCGAAGTGCACGTATCTTAATGGAGGGGCAAGTGCGCGTTCCCCAATAGTGCTCATAGCGCCGGATACTAAAAAACCGCCAAATTGGCGGTTTTTTGTTTTCCGAAATGCACTTTTTAAGATTTTTTAAACAGCACTTCCGGATGCTTCATGGTTTTCATTTCCAGAACATTGCCGTTTGGATCTTCAATAAAAAACGTTTCCTGTTCAAACTCAGTACCGATAAATCGACGATATGGCTTATCCAGATAATCCAATCCAGCACCTTCGATACGGGCTTTTAACGCCTGAAACTCATCATCCGGCATATGTGCACCAAAATGTGGTACCGAGACATTACCCATGTCCACATCGTGACGAACCGTTGGCAAACGCTCTTCGCTTTGGTGCAGCGTCAGTTCATTGCCCCAAAAGTCGATATCAACCCAGCGACCTTCTTCACTGTTGCCGGTATTACAGCCCATGACATCACAGTAAAACTGCTTAGCCACTTCCAGATCGCCAGCAGGGATGGCAAGGTGTAAACAATTAGACATTCTTTGCATTTCCTATTATTACTTTTATCCAGCTGCAAACTACCTTGTTAACAAAAAAACACAAGCTCAGCAAAGCCTGTCAGCGACTTGTAAATGCAAAGAATTTATTACAAGCCGCTGAATTCAGGCCTAAGTCATTAACCTTCAGTGACTCTCTCACTGGCATGTCGTTGCATACTATTTGTGAGTCGACGCGCCTTTTTACCATGCAGCGCCAGATACAGCAGAGGCCCAAAGGAGCCAAGGAACAGCGTAATGACCACCCACGGCCAGGGATTGATACCGGCTCGTTTTGCTTCCGGGATAAGCCAGTTAAACACCAGCAGCAGCGCAATCACCAAATCTGCAAACACCTGCCAACCTGCGGGACTGGCGAAGGCATAATCCACAATGCCAATATACCCCACCTGCATGACGGCATAGGCTGAAAGCACAGTAAAAGGAACCAGTAACACAATGGCAAATAAACGTTGAAAGGACATAATAGTTTCTCCTCATTAATGATGAGGTAATTGTCGCTGTTAAGGTGAAATTGGCAATTACCTCCCAGGTAATAGCTTTTAGGTCATATTCGATAAATACTAGAAGTCATCAGAAGCGTCCACCATCAGGTAGCCATCATGCTTGCAAGTTTTGAGTCTGAATGTCGTAAATGGCGACAGCGTTGTAAACTGTCACAGTTGGATCTTGCTTTAGCAGCCGACATATCACAAAAGCATTTGAGCTATCTTGAAACTGGGCGCAGCAAGCCCAGTCGTACAATGGTGATAAGACTCTGTGAAGCTATGCAACTGCCGTTGCGTGACAGAAACAAGTTTTTGCAGCTCGCTGGGTTTAGTGCCGAATACCATGAGAGGCAACTTAGCGATACAGATATGGGCCCCATCAATAACGCAATTGACGCCATATTGCAGCAGCACAATCCATATATTGCCGTTGCGGTAGATAAGCGCTGGAATTTGATTAAACAAAACGGAGCATCTGAGGTATTTAATCGATTTCTGGCTGAGCAATACCCTGCCATTGTCCCGTTATTGCAACGCCGGCCGTTAAATCTCATAGAACTGACGTTACATCCAGATGGTTTACAACCTTTGATCACTAACTGGCCGGAATTTGCCACCATGATGCGCCAGCGATTGGAACAAGAGCTGCTTGCCTGCTCTGAAGAAAAGGAACACTTAAGGCTGTCCACGTTGATTCAGCAGCTCGCCAGGCAGAACATCAGCCGCGCAGCAGAACACAGTTCCCTGCTACCTGTCGTACCTTTGAACCTGAATATTACCGGCCAACCGCTCAGTCTATTTTCGGTCATCTCCACCATTGGCACACCACAGGATATTACCGCTGATGAAATACGTATCGAAAGTTTTTATCCAATGGATGAGGATACCAAAGCGTTTTTTAGTGCTATAGGATAGACTCAGGGTATGCGAATATGGGCTTCGCGGCGCTAAGGTCCGTGAAAATAGCCTGTTTATCTTGTGTGATGAATGTCTGATTCAAACAACAATCATAAAATACAAACACATGACCTAATCATCGACCTGCAATCACGTAAAGTTTGTAGAGGTGAGCAGACACTGCCTGTCTCTGGACTGACATTCACGCTGTTGCAGGCTTTGATTGCTGAGGCAAATCAGGTGGTCTCCAAGGATACCCTGGCGCAATCAGTCTGGCATGGCAAAGTGGTCAGTGATGAAACTATTGCACAGCGTATTTCATTATTGCGTAAAGCGTTGGGGAAAGAAAAACCGGATTATATTGAATCCGTCAGGGGTGAGGGTTATCGGTGGCTACCTACAGCCAGACCCATCACTGAGGAACTATTCACATCTGATTCAACAGCAAGACGAGACGCCCTCTGGATATTTTCCCTTGCCTCTTTGCTGCTGTTCAGCGGCTTAGGCTGGTTTTTCTACCAACAGTTGTCCCCGCAGTCAACCCAGCCGTCCGAACAGAAAACTATAGACGCGCTGGACTTTCAGACGCTAACGTTAAATAAAGCTAAGCGGTATGCTCAGCAACTGACCCCCAGAAACATGGAATTGGCAAGCACACTTTATCGGGAAGTATTACTGCAAAACCCCAACTCATACCAAGCACAATATGGTCTGGCGCAAACTCTGCTGCACAAAGTATCCAAGTTCGATGGTGGCAGTACGTTGCTAAATGAAGCCGATAAAATAAGCCAACGACTTTATAGCGCTCAGCCAAATAATGACCGGAATATCTGGTTGCGGGGATTTTATTACGATGTCGCTGGAGACATAGATAACGCCATTGTTTTTTACGAAAGTGGTTTGAACAAAAAGCCGGATTCAATTGGGTTTAAAGGTGCTCTGGCATACCTCTATGTGCAAAAAGGCAGACTACATGAAGCCGTTCACTTGAACATTGACACCCTAGGCAGCGAGCAACACTATCAATTGTTGCAAATGGGGGAGGCGTTTATGCTCGCCGGTCTGGATGACAAAGCCAAACTATGGTTATCCAGAGCAGTGGCTTTAGATCCTGATAACACATTCGCAGCAATTGCCCTCGCCATGTTTTATTTTATCGATGATGACCCCGGAGCAGCGAAACATGTTATTCAGCAACTTCATCAACGTGGTGTCGTCACCGCATTTACAAAGCATATGGAAATGATGCTGGCAGCCAGTAGCGGTGACGAACTACAGGCGATTCAGCATCTTGAACAAGCACAAACCTTTCTAAATGACTCAATCTACCTACTTTCCTGGCAAGACTGGTTATGGCGAAACCAGGCCGATTATACATTTCATCATTTCGAGCCCCCCGCCACCACATCACAGTGGCCTAAAGTCTGGGTCACGATGGCAATCAGTGCGCAAGCACACCAGCAAACAGATACAGCCATCCGCTATTTACAAACGGCTGTGAACTCAGGATATTTGAATCACCGACTGCTTACCAGACTGCCACCGTTTAAATCCTTGCAACAATTACCCACCTGGCAGGCGCTTATCAATAAGATGAAACACAATGCCACCACTGAGCGTGTCAAAATAGAAAGTTACGCCATTCCTACCCTTACTTTAAAAGTGCAGGCAAAATAGCGTCGGTCATTAGTTGCCGTGCCTGTTTATGCATATATGGAGTCCCGTAGGCCGTCGCGGTTATTACCACTGCAGCATTTAACTCGGGAATGGCAAACAGATAGTTACCACCATTGCCCGAAGCAGCAATCGTGCGAATAGTTCTGCCATTAACCTCAAAGTTAACCAGCCACCACAACATCCCATAGTCGGTTTTGGGTTTTTCACTGACCTGCGAGTAAGCCTTCACACTGGCAGCCAACCACGCTCTTGAAAGCAGTTGTTTGCCCTGCCATTTGCCATCATTTAATAACAGCTGTCCAAATTTGATAAAGTCCGTGGGCTTAATACGCAGTCCACCACCCGCCTGGATGATACCCATCGGCGATTTATACCAAGTAACTTCTGAGATTTGCATGGCAGAAAAGAGATACTTACGGGCGAACTCATCAAGTCGCATACCTGAACGGCGTTCAATAGCAGCCCCGGTGATGGATACACCCGCAGTGCAATAGGAGAATCCACGTCCATAAGGCTGTTGTTCAAATGGCTTTTCCCAAGGAGGAGCACCGCGAACTGGTAAATCTAAGAAAAATTCGACCCAATCTTTTCTTAAATACATGCGCTCTTCATTGCCAGCAGAGTATTGATTCCAATCGTTGCATTCCAACGGATTGGTCATACTCATCAGGTCAAAGTAGGTCATTTTGCGCTTTTCTGAGGTGAAATATTGCGGCCGGTACTCCCCAAAATCAGCCAGTACTTTATCGTTTTGAGAGGTAAACAGTTGTTGCTCAACGGCGATACCATAAAGGAGGTTGGTCAGCGATTTGCTCGCAGAGCGCACATCATGCAAATCATCTGGGTGGGTATCGTTGTAGTATTGCTCAAACAGCGCAACATCATGCTGGCGAATAACAATGGAAGACAATTGCTTCGCCTTAACCTGTGCAATGGCTTCCTCTAAGGTATCGGCCCATGCGACGGCAGGTGACAACATCACACACAGTAAATACAAGCCCGATAACAATATATTTTTCAATTTTATCTCTCCTGAAATATGTCGAATTTCAGGATGACGATAAATACAGCTGCGTGCTTGAAGTTTGCCTTAAAGATCTTGAAGAATCTTGAAGAGCAATCCGATCAGAACGAGATTACCTCATTCTGAGGGGCCATATCCCCACGGAGCATCCGGCACAGGGACAGGTTGAGTCAGATCAAAATCCACTTGAATCTCGCGTGCTGGTCGCACTAATCGATAAATGAAACGGTTCGGATAAATCATCATTTGCCAGACATTATCGGTCGACGCTGTAATACCAGAGTCGATAAAAAGCTGCTTTGAATAGGCATCCACCGGAAAAGATTGCACCTGCGCATAGCCGGCATCCGTCGTATGACCACCATACATGGTGGAGTCGTGATAACTGCCGTCTTTATTGCGGTGATCGTGTTTTAACATCAGACCGGCCCCGGTTTTGGTCAGCAGCCAGGTGCGCGACGCATCATCACCGACATGAAATGGGATTTGAATTTCTCTTTCTGAACACTCCCGTACATGCATCACCAGACGTTGCCCGGCAAAAGTACCACCGACATTGTCGGTCACAACTTTGCCTTCATACGCCTTACCGCAATGGGCTTTGATGCTGTTAAAAAATGCATCCTGGCTGGCGATAGATACAAGCGGCGCAGGGGTTGCAAGCACCTGCAGTGAAAACACCGCCAGTAGTAGAATTACGATCTGTTTCATTATTTTCCTTAGGTTTCGATATCCAAACCGCCTTTAAAATAAGCGATCAAGTTTGACCCGTTGTTTGCTTAAACCAATCATTTATAAACTCAATACACTTTATCAGGATTGGTGGTAAATGTTTGCGATTTGGGTACAACGCATACAAATTCAGTTTCGGGCGCTCAAAGTCTGGTAGTATCTCCTGCAGTTTTCCCATGCTAATCCACTCATCGGCTATAAAACCCGGAAGGAATCCTATCCCCCGTCCAGCCACAATTATATCCCTCATAAATAAAGTATTATTCACTTTTAGCGACCCTTTAATCCTCACACCGCCAGCCACTGGCCATTCGTTTCCCCCCTTAAAATAGCTATATACAAAACAATTGTGGTTTTGTAGATCCTGAGGTGTCTCAATATTCGGATACTGATTAAGATAATCAGGGGATGCACAGATCCGATACTGAAAAGACTTGAGCGGTTTTCCGACATAGCCAGAATCAAATATTCGACTACTTGCCCGAAACCCTAAGTCGAAACCGTGCTCAATTAAGTCTAAATTTTCATCTCCAAGATGAATGTCCAGTTCGATATCGGGGTATGCGGCCATAAAATCAGCAAAAACCGGTCCCAATTCTGCTAATCCCAAGGCCATGGGCAAATTTATACGTAGTTTTCCCTGCAAAATATTTTGAGCTTGCTGCACAAATGCTTCAGCATCATCAAGTTGCAATAATACTTCACGACATCGCAGTAAGTAGCCTTTACCAATGGGAGTCAATTGAACTCGCCTTGTAGAGCGATGCAACAAGCGAGTACCAATATCTTCTTCCAGTTTTTGGATTTCTTTACTGACCATGGATGAAGTAGCGTTCACTTCATCAGCGACAGCGGTAAAGCTGCCTAATTCAGACAAACGAACAAATAGCTTCATGGCGCGCAATTTATTCACATACCCTCCCAACTACTTCCATTTTAGAAATAGTCTAATTCCATTAATTCTATTTTTCTAACCAATTCTTCTTGGCAGGATAGCCTTGTCCCTCGGACATTTGACCTTAACGAATCAGGAGACAAATCATGTATACCCTTTATTTTTATCCGGACGCTTGTTCTTTGGCGACTCACACAGTGCTCAATATCATAAATCAGGAAGTTGACGTCATCCCCAAAACCGCCGTTGAAAACTATAAAACCATCCATCCAAGTGGTTTAGTTCCTGCTCTAACATCAGGTGATCAGACTTACACCGAAGGTGTGTCGATATTGCTGTATCTCTTGGATAAGCATGAAAACGACTTGTTACCCAAAAAAGGACCAGCAAGGCAGAAGGTCATCGAACTCATGATGTTTGCCAATGCCACCATGCATCCGGCGTACGGTCGACTATTTTTCGTGACGGAACATGTCGCGGACAAGCATTTGAAGCAGGAATTGCTCAATATATCAGCTAGTAAAATCAATCAACTCTGGGATTGTGTAGAAAATCAAATCGACGACGGCCCATTTCTCACAGGTAACACAATGACACCTGCAGATATATTACTTGCCGTTTACTCTCGCTGGGGCCCCTATTTTCCGGTAGATATAAAGATTGGGCCCAAATCCAGGAAAATGATCCAGCAGGTTACGGATTCTGCCGCATTTACCTGTGCTCTGCAGAAGGAAAATGAAATGGTGGTTCAGTATGAACAAAAGTGATCAGCAAATGATTCAAGAAATTGTACAACACTATTTTGAGGGTCTGTATTTTGCTGATGTAAAGAAACTTAAGGCTATCTTTGCACCCGACTGTATCCTGAAAGCACCAGGTTTAAGAAGAGATTTGGAGAGCTGGTTTGAATTGATAGCCAGTCGCGCCGTGCCCGCACAAACAGACCAGCCGTTTGACTATCAGATCCTCTCTACAGATATTGCGCAGGAGCAGGCCATGGTCAAAGTACTCTGCCCAGTCCTAAGTGATATATATGTCGACTTTCTGGGCTTACTGAAAGAGCACAACACCTGGAAGATCGTCAACAAAATGTACGCACACGCAAATGAACCGGAGAATACACTATGCCATATGTAAATATTCAAATTACTAAAGAAGGCGGTCCCGGGGGATCGGGGGCCAGTGCTGAACAGAAAAAGCGTCTCATATCTGGCGTTACAATGTTGCTTAAAGAGGTGCTCGGCAAATCCCCGAATACCACTCATGTCGTGATTCAGGATATAGAGTTGGACAATTGGGGAGTAGGGGGATTACCTGTCCCGGAATTCCGTAATCAGAATTAAAAAAGGCGAGCCGGGAGGCTCGCCAAATTGTGTAGTTGCATGGTTGGCAACAAACACCCTTAAGCTCTTAGGGGAAGTTCGTCTGGTTCGGATTTCAGTATCGGACTTTCTTGTTCAGGTTCACGCAAATTCTTTTGCACTTTGGCAGGATACAGGATAGTGATATTGCCCAATACAATCAGCAGCATGCCGGTATAGACGTAGCCATTCCACTCAAATCCTTCCACAAAAGTCGAGATAACGACAGCCACCGCAGGAAACAGAATCGTTGCATACGATGTTTTCTGGGCACCAATTCGGGTCAGCAAAGACAGATAGCAGCCAAACGCGATAACAGAACCAAATACAGCAAGATACAACAATGAAATCAGATATTGTGGACGCCAGTCCATCACAAAAGGCTCGCCGCGCAGCAAAGTCACGATAGCCATAATCAAAGCACCATAGCCCATTGCCCAGGCGTTACTTTGCACTATAGGTAACTTTTCCTGCTGATTGGCAATGGAGGTCATATTGCCGAATGAGGCAAATACCGTTCCTAACAAACACAACCCGATGCCAACCATAGTCACATCTGCAAATGCCGTTTTCTGCAGTTCCGGCCAGAACAGAGTCACAATACCCGTGAGTCCAAGCGCAGCCCCGGCGATGATTTTTCCGGTAATGGCGTTTTTAAAGATCCATGCGCCGTTAAAGATATTCAGAATCAATATAGTAGAGAAAGCAATAGCAGCTAACGCGGAATTGATGTGCTTTTGCCCCAGATAAAGAAAATAGTAATTAAACGCAAACAAACACAAAGCAAGCAGGGCAAATCGGGCATGGGCGCGCAGCGAAAAACCCAATGGTAGTCCACGGATAAGGCAATAGATAAACAACACCCCAGAGGCCAGTCCAAAACGATACACCAGCGATACGGATTCGCTGACCACGCCATACTGATAATTGATTGCAATCCAGGTGGAGCCCCAGATCAATACTGTTACGATATACAGCGATGCATTATACATATCTCCTCCTGGTATTTAGTGAATACAGTACTGCCCATTGTGGTAATAACTGCGATTACTCACATGTGCTGGCGCACCAACGTCGGCCATACATCTCGATAAAACGGATAAACTGGCGGGGTTGGAATATTGCTTACTTTACTGATACTCTGTATACATAACATACACAGTTTTTTGAAAATTAAACCTATACAGTTATGCAGATAATTAATCGCCAGGCGGAGGACTTCCTGTATCAACAGGTCATTGAGCTAATTCACAAGAATCGCAAAGAAGGGGCCATTCGCCCTGGAGATAAATTGCCATCGTTGCGCAAGTTGAGTCAGCAACTGAATATCAGTGTGCCGACGGTAAAACAGGCCTATATTGAGTTAGAGAGGCAGGGCATTGTCTCGGCGCGTCCCCAATCCGGATATTATCTGAAACCCGCAAGTTTAAGACCCTTAAAGCCTCTCGCGAAACGCAGACAATCAAACTCACCGGTAGAACTGGAATGTCGCGATGTAATACAAACCGTACATAATGCGATTCATACTCCCGGTGTCGTTCCGCTGGGCATTTCCAATCCGGTCATGGCTCATCCACCCGATAAAACGCTAGCCAGAGCGATGCGCCGAGTACTGACCCGCATGGCGGACAAAACCGTCAGCTATGGACCCATAGATGGCGATCCTAAGCTACGCCAGCAGATTGCTACACGCTATCAGGAAATGGGTGTCGATACTCAGGGTCAGGACGTATTGATCACCAACGGTACTCAGGAGGCCCTGACCATCGCGTTGCAATGTGTTGCCAAGGCTGGCGATACCATTGCTGTCGAATCACCGACATTTTTTGGTATTTTAGAGTTAATCGAAACCCTCGGCATGAAAGCGTTAGAGATATGCACTTGTGTAGATGAAGGTGTTTGTCTGGAGGAGTTGCAAGATGCTCTCAACAAGCACAATATTAAGGCCTGCATGTTCTCGACCGCGATCAACAACCCGTTGGGCTCATTTATGCCCGATGACAAACGCCAGAAACTGGTTGCTATGCTGGAAGAGGCTGATGTCCCGCTGATCGAAGATGACGTCTATGGCGATTTGTATTTTACGGAACAACGAGGCAAGCCAGCGCGCTTTTTTGCCAAAACCGATAACATTATTTCCTGTTCCTCTTTTTCTAAAACGGCGGCTCCGGGTTATCGTATTGGCTGGTTGTTAGCGGGTAAATGGCAAGCACAAGCACATCGTATTAAACGTGCGATGTCTTGCTCCACCAATATGATCACCCAATGGACCATGAGTGATTACATGGCCACGGGTGAATATGACCGCCATATCACCCAACTACGCAAGATATTGCTGCGCAATCGGGATCGCATGCTGGCGTTAGTGACGGACCATTTCCCGGATAAATGTCGGGTGTCGCAACCTAAAGGCGGCAGTGTGCTATGGATCAAATGTCCAGCATCGGTAAACACCTTTGAATTGCTGGATATTGCCATGCAGCACAATATTGCCTTTACACCCGGCCGCATATTTGACGCCTCCGGGAAATACGATCAGTTTATGCGTTTGAGTTTCGGCGTTCCCTGGAGTGAAGAATTAGAAAACGGCGTCATACGATTAGGGCATCTGGTGGCACAATGTTGTGACAAAACTTAACAGCGGTGGCTTGTCTACCGCTCAGGCACATCTGCCGGATGTGTAATCAGGGTCACTATGCGTTTCACCACTGGTAACACAATCAACAGCGAGGGATAAGCAATGATCCAACTGGACATCCAGGCATTCAGCCAGTTTATCAGCAGTGGCTGTGCAGCCTCATGCAATTTAATGGTCACCACCAATGACACTAAACCACTCATAAAAATCGATAGCAGTACTGGCATCAAATGCGGTGCCCATGAAGCGGGGAGTTTATGGATAATTTGCTCCTAAAAACGATGATACTTGCTTAAAAGGATGCAAATTATATAACAAAGCGCATCAGACTTTACACTTATTGGCTTAACATCAGCCTGTTGGCAACATATCTGAAAGCAACAGGGCAATCCCTAAAAACGACATAAAACCGGCAATATCAGTAATAGTTGTCAGCACAATTGACGAAGATTGCGCCGGATCGAGACCGAATCTCTTCAGGGCAATAGGCACAATGGCACCCGCGCTGCCGGCAATTACCAGTGACGACACCATTGCCAATGCGATAACCAGCGCCAACCCTACAGATTGACTCCATAAATACACCGCAATGCTACAGGTGACGGCGATCGCAAAACCATTTAGAAAGCCGGCAAACATTTCTTTGAACATCACTTTGTGCCAATGTCGGGTGGATATTTCCCTCAACGTTAAACCGCGCATCGTTACTGCGAGTGCCTGGGCACCGGCATTACCTGATTGCCCTGCGGCGACAGGCAGCAGAATCGCCAAGGCGGTCACTTGTGAAATAAGCCCCTCAAAGGAGCCAACCACCGCCGCCGCGGCAAAGGCGGTAATTAAATTGATTTGTAGCCAGGGCAAACGCTTTTTCACCGCAAACCAACTGCTGGACAGGGCTTTTTCATCTTTACTGGCACCCACCATGGTCTGCATGTCACTGGCCAGTTCTTCTTTGGTGGATTGATAAACATCAAAGAAACGAATCTGGCCAACAAGTTGCTGTTGGGCATCCAGTACGGGTAAAGCGCGGGCGCGATAACCCTCGAACATTTCGATAACGGTATCTTTGTGATCCATCGCATCGAGTCGGGCTTTAATCGGGCTGGCAAGCTGACCAAGGGTTTTACTCGAAGGACTGCCGACCAATAAGTTGATCTCGACTTCGCCAATCAGCTCCTGTTCGCTGTTAAGAATATACACCACATCAGCTACTCGCCCTCCCAGTCTTTTGCATTGCACCAACGCGTCTCGAACTAACGTTTCAGCATAAAAGGCCTGCACTCGGCTGGTCATCATACGAGCAGCAGTGTTTTCTGGATAAACCAACAGATCCTGCAGTTCACTGGCTATGCCTGGATTTTTAGCCTGTAGAGCTGCGAGCAAAGCTTGCTGCGCTTGGCGATCTAATTTATTGAGCAAACCCACGGCAATATTGCTCTCCAGGTGCGCAATAAATTCGACCTGATAATCAAATGCAAAGGCGCTAAAGAGGACTTCCGCAATGCCAGGAGGCAAGTACTTCCAGAGCCGGTTTACCACATGCATGGGTTTGCTTTGCAGCAAACGCGCCGCTTCATCAGGCGCCATAGTCGCCAACAATTGTGCGCACTTAAACGGATAACTGGTAATAAAGGTGCCACTTAGTTGCTCAATGGCGGCGTCGATAGAGTCGTGAGCGGCGTTCATTGGTTACCCTCCTGAGGATCAGTAGAGGGGATTAAAACATCCATCATACTGGTAAAAGAACTGACATAGGCATCAAACAGATCTGCACTTTCTAATGGTTTGTGCTCGAAATCTTCGATACGTCCCAGAGCGCTGCGTAATCTGTGATGTTGCAATGCGCCGATAAATTCCCGATGCCGGTTAATCACTGCGACATGATCCTGCTCAGACCAGACCGATGACTTTGAGGCACTGAACAAACCGGTATAACCACTCAAATACTGGATTTTCGTATCCATAATCTCTGCAATACTCTGGCTTTTTGCCTTGCGTAATAAATCGTAAAGCGATACCTGCCCAACAACCTGACGCTGTTGATTTACAACATAAATATTGATTATTCCTGCAAAATGCCTTTTTCGAAGGCGCAGCAAGGCCTCATCTACTTTCATTTTGTCGTCAAGGACAAACACATCTGTTTCCACCCACGCGCCAACCGTATAATCCGGGTAACTAACCAGCATCCGGCACAGAGTCTGTTTTTTTACCGACAATAAATCCAGCAGACGTGTAAAGTCGGTGTCTGATAGATGACGAAAAATCGCGGCAATATCTGCAAGTTTGATTTTTTCTAACCACTTGGCAACAGTAACATCCGGTAGGGTCATCAACGCTTCGGCGGCAGACCTGGGGTGCATTGCTTTGAGCACATTCACTGCAGCCTCTATGGTCAAGGTTTTCAGGACTTCTGCCGCCACTTTCGGCTCTTGCATTTCCAGTCTTCTCGCCGCGCCTCTTGGTTCTTCCTGCAAGAAGTATTGTGCCAATTTCATATCTAATGTGGACATAGGTAATTCCTATTTGACCGAATCAGTTGATTGCACGGCAGTAATAAAACTAGCTTGCTTTAAAAAGACATTGGCAGGCATTAAGGTTCGGCCCTTATCTGACTCGATCACCAACATCGTCGCTGTTATTTCTGTAAGCCGCCCCGACACACCGGCAATTTCAATCTCATCATTTATTCGACAGTGCCGCTGGACTTGTCGTGCCGCAACCGTGTTGGCTATCAGGTCGCTACTGCCCAGGCCGAATGCCAAGGCAATTCCGGCACAAAGTACTCCGGTCAATACGATTGCCATATTGGTGACAAACTGGATATTAATGCCCAGTTGCTCAACACCAATAACAATTGCGGTAAATAGTATCGCCAGTTTCGCGGTACGCGCTGCCAGATCGACTCTGGCAAAACCAGCGGAATGAGCGGCGGCGGTCGCCATCGCACCGGCAAGATTTCCCAGCAGATAACCACCCACAATGATCAGAATACCGGCCAGCAAATTCGGCAAATAACTCAATAGCGAGGAGATCCAGTCACTGAAGAAGTCCAGACCCATGCTTGACGTGGCAGCCGCGACAAAGAACATCATGGTGACCCAGAATACCGTGCGGCTGATTAAACGAGCGTGTCGCGGATTGAGCTGTATCGTTTTGTCAGTCTGAAAGCGCTGGCTAAGACGGATAAACACCTTATTACACAGAGACAGTAACGATTGCGTCAGTTTTGCCAACAACCAGGCGATCACCCAGCCAATCACGATCAAAAATGCTGCACCCAGTAATTGCGGCACATAGGTCACTAATTGATTGACCAGTTGCTCGTAACTCACGGCTATCGCGTTCTGCCAGCTTCCGGTTGTGTTGTCATTTGCCATTGCATACCTCGTAGTAGATAACCAGGTTTCCGCATTTTCTTATGCGCTTAAACCGGTTTCCTGTTGCCCTGTCACTAAAGTGTTGTTGGGGATTCTGACGTTGTCCAGATAATGATGCCAAATAACCTGGAAAACCTGCCACTTACAACCTATGAAGCTATCTGTCTCAGCCAGATCACAAAGTGATGACTTCCACGTTTCCCTTCAATAAATAAAGTGGGGTTGGCAAGCTAAAGAGTCGGGTGGTGCGGTGTAAGTATGAATTTTATGGATACAGGTTTACTGATTGCCCAGAACAAAATGCACCGCAGTGTCATCGAATGGGATAAAATGGCCAGAGTAACCCCTCTCTAGCTAACAAACTGAATCACTTTTACTATGATAAATAATCGCGTAACCATTGGCTTACAAAATCCCAAGTCGGCAGCAAATGTTGCATCCATTTTAAGAGCATCCGGCTGTTATGGCGCAAGCTCGGTGTTTTACACTGGCAACCGCTATCGCTATGCAAAAGAGTTCAATGCCGATACCCAAAACATACACAAACGTATTCCGACTATTGGTGTCGATGACCTGCTGACAATGGTGCCTCAGGGCGCAAAAAAAGTGGCAATTGAACTGGTTGAAGGCGCTGTTGCCTTACCGGATTATCACCATCCAGACAACGCCTTCTATCTGTTTGGCCCGGAAGATGGTTCGTTAGATCAGGAAATCATTAACAACAGTGACGAGATTGTCTATATACCCACTAACGGCAGTATGAATTTAGGTGCCACGGTCAATGTTGTGCTGTATGACCGATTAGCTAAGTCGCAACAATTTGATCGCAGTATTGAGTTTTTAAGAAAACATCGAGACAACAATAACCAACTAAAGACCGCCAACTTTTGTACCTGAATACCAGAATGTGTTGATGCTATGTATTCCTGATATATTTTCTAAACATCGAAGCACATAAACAAAAATCAATGAGGAGTTTATTTCTTTATTTAAATAGCACTTCCAAACCAATAAAACCTCTCAATCCTATAGGTTATAGATAACCCTACCCGTTGTTATATTATAGGTAAAACGGTTGCTAACTTGTCTATTACTGTCAGATGTTAAAGCTTCCCAGCTTAAACTGCCCCAAAAAGACGATCACGCCATATCCTGCAAAGAATTTCGGCAAGAAAGATTGCTAGAGCAACACCATTTAAAACTATACTTCTGATGACATAAAACGATAACAAAAAACTATAATGGTAAAAATATTAATATATTCTATATTCATTATGGTTAATCGATTGTATAGAGGGAATTATTGATGAAAATGTCATTTTTGGCACCGAGAACATTGTTAGCGATAGGGTTACTACTTTTACTCATAGGGTGCACAGGCTCAGGAAAACCGTCTGATACAGTTACACAGACGCAAATCCAACCTTCCACGACTTATTCTTATTTTGGTCCTTATCAAGCACTGCCCGTCTGGTCAGATTGGTGTCCAGTAAATATCGAACCGGACAAATGTCGGTCAACACTGCAAAATGCGGTGCAAAACCAAAGTTCAAAGAGTCGGCCTCAGGTACGCGCACATGGCTGGCAATTATGGGCAGGTATTTCTTCTCCCCTTAACGATTCCGGATTTGACAGGCAAACAGTCACGTCGAATATGTTTGGTACCACCGGCTGCTGGGCGAAAGATTCTAAACAGAATCCGGCCTGTAGCGGTGTCTTTCCATTGTGGCTAAGCTGGCCCAATACCGGGAAACCTTTTGAAGAATCGTCAACTACCCTTTCTTCCGTCGAGGTTGCTGAAAACGATTTAACCTCGAAGGGCGGCTTGATAGATATCAATCTGAACTTTTCGGCACCTCAATCTGATGAAGATATGCTAGGCAGCACGCAAGTGGATCCCAATCCGACTCAAACCCAGACAGTTAACACAGTGGGTACTTTACCCGTCTATCAGGTCCCTGCCATCGCCATAGCAAAACAATGCGATTTACCAAAGCAAGTCGTGCAAGCGTCTCTGGATATTGCCTATGCAAAAGGTGCCAGCAACAAAGTGAAATTAGGTGCATGGAACACTCTTAGCCTGCTTTGCACCAAAAAAGGACATAGTGGCGTTGTTTGCCCCAATAGTTCCAATCCGGACAACAGCGGCATTTGCGATGGCAGTGCTTTTGTAAACCAGGGTGATGTGATGATTGCAACAGAGTCGCTGACTACACAAGCCTGGGATGCCATTCAGAATAATAAGTTGTATGGGGGCACTTCAACTCTTTCGGATCTATATGCCAAGGGTGATAAAAACATTGCAGCAAACAGGGTAGCCAGTTGGTTTACCCCTGAATTTGTCTCAACAAAACATATGTTCTGGCCGGTAAAAGGGTGTAATCCTGATGTGGCCGTTGGCGGGGAAGGATGCCGGGTTCGTTATGGTGCCTTACCTCCATGGGTACCCGCAAAATTCAAAGAAAAGAGCTATTCCACAAACGCCGACTATCTGGGTTACGAACAATGGGGAGAAGTTGTGGCAATCGACACCTGTGGTGCGGATTGCAAAAGTGCCACAAGTGCAACGCTTGAACTGGCTCATGTAACCAATGCTTCCCCAATTACCAGCAATTCACCTGATGTTTATCCTGCTCAACAATTTATGCATCTGCAGGTATCCAGGGAAACCCTGGAAACCGCATTTACAGACACAGATCGGGCGTTATTAGATCAGGCGACAGTGTGGGCTTATGGTGATGAATCCAATGGATTTGAAGCGGGTGACTTTTTAATAGTGGTTGCCATGCACGTACTTACAAAAGAAATTGATACCTGGGCGTTTCAGAGTGTCTGGTGGAGTCCGATGGATGACAAATTAGCCGATTGCCCCGTAACCAGTTATAACAACTGTTTTGGTCAGGCCGGGGCGTATAGTGCGACAGATCAGCGTTATTCAGGACTCAATGATGCGACGATCAGCCAGCTTGATAGCTTAGTGGGCACGACCTGGCGCGATAACTATCTATTAACCGATAGCTATGGGATCGGTTATGAGATTGATGGTACCCAAATCATGACCAGTAACTACTTTCCTGATACACCGCCAAAGTGGGCCACACAGCGACCAGATGGTGAAGCGATCACGATGCTACCAGTCTCAATGAATCCTTATATCGAGCCTGTTATTCATCCATTGGGTACCAATTGCCAAAACTGTCACCGCAGAGCGGGCGCAGTGAGCAACTCTCCCGGCCAAGGGGAATATGCCGGTGGCGTCGGGCGCGCCAACTATCAAAATGCCCAGTGTCCAAGCTTGCTGGGTGATTACGGCATGCCAGGCACAGACGCCTGCCTGATGGACCCATGGGCATGGAATCAAAATACAAAATGGGACGAAAAAGCCAATAATAATTGTCAGGCCAAAGACGGTACGTTATGCAAAAGCACCCAAGTAGCCTACCCAATTGTGAATACTGATCTGAGCTGGTTTGTCGCCGATGGACATGTACAGGGCGCAACAAAATAACTCGCATTTACTGCAAAACCAGAAGTATTGTCAGATGGAATGAAGATAGTTAAATTCAGAGCATTAACTAGTGTAAATTAATGCTCTGAATAGAGAGTAGATGTGGTCAGCACCTCTATTTTTATTCCACCGTTACGCTTTTGGCCAAGTTACGTGGCTGGTCAACGTCGGTGCCTTTAATGATAGCAACGTGATATGACAGCAGTTGCAATGGGATAGTGTAGATAATGGGTGCAATCATTGGGTCCACATGCGGCACGTTGATCACCCGCATGGTGTCGTCACTTTGGAACTTTGCATCTTTATCGGCGAAGACATACATGATGCCGCCGCGTGCGCGCACTTCCTCGACATTGGATTTCAGTTTTTCCAGAAGTTGATCATTAGGTGCAACAACGATTACCGGCATTTCATCGTCAATCAGGGCCAATGGACCATGTTTTAATTCACCTGAGGCGTAGGCTTCAGCGTGAATATAAGAAATTTCCTTGAGTTTCAGCGCCCCTTCCATAGCGATTGGGTAATGCTCTCCCCGACCTAAAAATAGTGAATGATGCTTGTTGGCAAATTCCGGTGCCAGCTTTTTAATGGTGTCGTCCAGATTAAGGGTTTCTTCCAGTTTACTGGGCAACGTATGCAGGGAATCTGCAATCTGTTTTTGCTTCGCTTTTTCCAGACCATTTAACTGCCCTAGTTTTAGGGTCAGCAGTAACAGGGCTATCAACTGCGTTGTAAAGGCTTTGGTCGAGGCCACACCAATTTCGGCACCAGCCTGGGTCATAAACGCCAGTTCTGACTCACGCACCATCGATGAACCGGGGACGTTGCAAATAGTCAGACTGGTCAGGTAACCTGATTCTTTTGCCAGCCTTAAGGCCGCCAGTGTATCGGCTGTTTCACCCGACTGAGAGATGGTCAGCAACAGACTGTTTTTAAATACATGGGATTTGCGATAGCGAAACTCAGAGGCGATTTCGACGTTGCAAGAAACACCCGCCAGTTCCTCCAGCCAGTAGCGCGCCGTTAAACCGGCATGATAACTGGTGCCACAGGCAACAATCTGCACATGCTCTACTTGCTTTAATATCTCATCGGCATTTTCACCAAATAAGTCGGCTGACAAACCATCGTCGACAAGACGATCCTGCAATGCCGTGCGGGTGACCGTCGGTTGCTCAAAAATTTCTTTTAGCATGTAGTGGCGATAACCACCTTTATCACCCGCGTCGTGCTCCAGTTCTGAGTCATGGATGTCACGCTCAACCTGCTGTCCAGATTCATCAAAAATGCGTACCGAATCACGGGTGATTTCGGCTACGTCACCTTCTTCCAAGAAGATGAAGCGACGCGTCACTGGTAATAACGCCATTTGATCGGAGGCGATAAAGTTTTCGCCGATACCCAGGCCAATAACCAATGGACTGCCGGAACGGGCCACCACCAGCTTTTCCGGATCTTCCAGATCCATCACCACAGTGCCATAGGCTCCATGAAAGTCTTTAACACTTTCTCTTACGGCAGTTAATAAGTCAGCACTTACCATCATTTTACGATGTATGGTGTGTGCGATCGTTTCAGTATCAGTTTGGCTCAGAAAGTTGTAACCGGCGGTCGACAGTTGCTTTGTTAAGTCCTGATAATTTTCGATTATCCCGTTATGTACAACGGCAATACGCCCGGTGGAGAAATGTGGATGAGCATTTTCGACAGTCACGCCACCATGCGTTGCCCAGCGAGTGTGAGCAATACCAATTGTGCCTTTTACCGGCTCATCTTTAATGGCTTGTTGCAACTCGGCCACTTTACCGATTTTGCGACGACGCTTTAAGCGTTGACCATTATCGATTATGGCAATACCTGCCGAATCATAACCTCGGTATTCCAGTCGCTTTAAACCTTCTAATAAAATATCTACGACGTTACGCTCGGCAATGGCGCCAACTATTCCACACATATCATTTCCTCTGTATTACGCTTGAGCAACCAGTACTTCGATACCGGAGCTTTCCAATTGCTCTTTATATTCTGTTGCGATACCTGAATCTGTAACCAGTGTGCTCACGCACTGCCAGGACAACTCCAGATTCGGCATTTTTCGCTGAAACTTTTCACTTTCGGCCAACACCACCACTTTGCGGGATGTTTCCGCCATTACCCGGGTTAACTGCGTTAATTCGTTAAATGTGGTGGTACCACGATGGATATCTATACCCGCCGCGCCCACAAATGCCAGATCAAAATTGTAGGAACGCAACATTTGTTCCGCCATTTGTCCCTGAAATGACTGACTTTGTTTATCCCAGGTGCCCCCGGTGAGCAACAAGGTAGGTTCGTTTTCCAAATCCAACAGTTCATTAGCAACAGCCAGTGAATTAGACATCACCAACAAACCGCGCAGTTGCTTTATTTCCGGCAGCATGGCAGCGGTTGTCGTACCGCTGTCGATCACGATGCGATCGTGATCTTTGAGCAGTGTTGCTGCTAATCGGGCAATCGCCATCTTTCGTTTCGAAACTTTCCCATTTACTTCCAGACGTTCCTGCGGCATCAGGATAGCCCCACCATGCTTACGCAGGACCAGACCATTGCTCTCCAGAATCGCCAGATCTTTTCTGACAGTCACTTCAGAAGTATCAAAGTGGCTGGCGAAATATTCCACACTGATTTCGCCTTGTTCAGACAGCAAATCAATGATGGCGCGTCGACGTTGTTGGGTATTTCGTTTCAAAACAAATAACAAACCTTAAATTTCGAAACGAAAGTATAGTGAATTAAAACAAAAAGAACAGCCTTTTTTGCTGTTCTTTTGTGCAATGGAGCATAGTGGGGCAGTTTAGGTATGCCTGGGGTTACCAATACTCTGCAGATCTTAAGGAAAACAATAAGCCAACACCGTGCAGGAAAGCGGTTCTTTGCTGGCCTGTTATCTACGACTTCTTAACCGGTCGTTTCCAGCTACTGACATTGCGCTGTTTGCCACGCGCAATAGCCAGCTCATTATCAGCAACATCTTTGGTGATGGTTGAACCTGCACCAACAGTGGCACCTCGCCCAATAGTCACTGGCGCAACCAAGGAACTGTTTGAGCCAATAAAGGCGTTGTCACCAATCTGGGTTGCAGACTTATTCACTCCATCATAGTTACAGGTGATGGTGCCAGCCCCAATATTGGCACCTTCTCCAACGGTTGTATCCCCAAGATAGGTAAGATGGTTGGCTTTTGAACCTTTGCCCAGTGTCGACTTTTTCATTTCTACGAAATTGCCAACTTTGGCCCCGACTTCCAACACCGCCCCCGGGCGTAATCGTGCAAATGGCCCCACGGTGCAATCGGCATCCACTCTGGCAGACTCAACAATACTGTTTGCTTCGATACTGACATTGTCGCCGATAACGCAATCTTTCAGGATGCAATTTGCGGCAATATTGACATTGGACCCGAGTTTAACCTGTCCTTCGACGACAACGTTGATATCAATCATCACGTCTTGTCCTGCAATTAAACTGCCTCGAAGGTCAAAGCGAGCCGGATCTTTTAACGACACACCGGACAACATCAGTTCTTCTGCTTGTCGACGCTGATACTCCCGTTCGATACGGGCTAATTGCAGACGGTTGTTAATACCTTCGACTTCTATGGCGCTGTCCGGTTGCTCAGCGACTATGCGCTTGCCTTCACCGGCAGCCATCGCAATCACATCGGTTAAATAATACTCTCCTTGAGCGTTATCACTGTTGAGTTGCCCTAGCCAGCGCCGTAGATCGCTGCCCGACATGATCATCATACCGGTGTTAATTTCTTTGATGCGTCGCTGAGCGTCTGTTGCATCTTTATGCTCAACAATTGCGGTTACCTGTTCACCGTCACGCACGATACGTCCCATCCCTGTTGGATCATCAAGCTCTACGGTTAGCAACACCATATCAGCCTTTTGTTTCGCGGTAATCAGGCGTTGCAAAGTGGATTGCTTTATCAGAGGGGCATCGCCCACCAAAATCAACACATTATCGTCATCGGAAATATTCGGTAGAGCCTGCATTACGGCATGACCCGTCCCCAATTGCTGCTCCTGTAGGCACCAGTTAACCTCATTGTGACCTAACTGCTGTTGCAGTTGCTCAGCACCATGTCCATACACCAGATTGATGCGTGTGGCGCCGACTGAAGACAAGCCGTCTAAAATATGCTGCACCATCGGTTGTGGACCGATAGGGTGTAACACTTTTGGTAATGAAGATTTCATCCGGGTTCCTTTACCCGCAGCTAAGACAACAGCATTCAAAGCCATAATTGTTCCTTACAATTTTGGGAGTGTAATTAGCAGATATAGTAGCGAAGATAGCAATAGAAACACAGTCGGGAACGATAAAAATATCGAGAGAATACGCCGACCTAACTCAACAAATAGGTTTGTTCTACCAGCTCTGTAGCACAAATCACCTTAGGCTTGAGCCCCCTTGCAGCCCCGACATCTAAAAATATCGTATTCCCCAGTTGCACTGGCCGCTGTGCAGGCATGATTGTATGGCCAACGACCACCCAATCAATACCCGCTACCCGGGGAAACTCTCTTATTGATGTTTCAAGATGGCTGCCAGGAATCGCCTCATTACGGCTAAAATACTGGTCGGCAATAGTACGGGCCAGCTGCCCTTTTTCCCGCGACCACAACACCTGTTTTCTAATTGCCAGATCATTCAGCTGCATAGCAGTGGGCCAATGATTATTCGGTACATTGGCATGAATAACCCCTATTCGACCTTGGTCTGAAGTGATTTCCATCGCTAATGGTAAGGCGGCTATTTTAGGCATTAATTGCTGCACCTCCCATAGCTGTTCACCAAGTCGATTATACCAGTCACCACCATTCATTTTTTGCCAGTTCCAGCGGTCTGTCACGCAGGTATCACTGTCATTATCGAGGCTATCTAATAACATTTGTTCATGATTACCCATAACGCAATAAAACCAGGGTTGCGCTAATAACTGCAACATCTTGACGGAATCCGGACCACGATCAATTAAATCCCCCACACTGACGAGTATGTGTCCTTTGTTTCTGTCAAACCCGGCATCTCGTAACGCAGCCATCAGCAGATCGTATTGTCCGTGAGTGTCCCCCACTAAAAACAATTGGTCGAAATTGATCTGTAATAGCTGAATCACAATACACCTCATTCATCCTATTCTTACACTGTAGCAATTCAGTGCTATTTGTCAGGTATCTGAGACCTTTGTAATCTCTTTTCTACGCCTGAATAGGCCGAATTTTATAAATCCTGTTGTCATTGCTACGCCAACAATACTCATCGCTGCGCCGAATGCGATAGTTGCTGTCAACAATTCTGCCAGCCAGATCCATCCCCACAAGAACGCAAATAGAGGGATTAAGAACGTAACAGATAACGCGGCTGTCACCCCTTCATTTGCAAGCAGACGAAAATATAAGATGTAGGCAATGCCGGTACAGGCTACGCCGAGCAATACGACATCTACCCATGCGGAAGAAGAAGGTAATTGCTCGGGCCAGGTGAATATTACCGGGATGATCAACATCAGGGTCGCATACACCTGACTACCGGTTGCCACCACCATAGGTCGCAATCCAATGACATAGCGCTTTGAGTAGGATGCGGAAAAACCATAACAAGCGCTGGCAAATAGCGCCAATGTCACTGGTAGCCATAAATAACTGTCCTGACTGAGCTTTCCGGACATCATCAGATAGACACCCAAAAATCCAATAAGCAATCCAGCGATGGCCGTTTTTGACAATGATTGTCCTAGCCAGATAAAGGCAATCAAGGCACCAAACATGGGGGCCGTGGAGTTTATCGTCGCGGTCAGTCCTGCCTCAAGATACAAGGTTGCAAAAGCGAAACAGCAAAACGGGATCGCGGTATTGGTTAAACCCAACACAGTTAATGGCCGCCAATGTTGCCACACCTTGAGTATGTCTTTTTTATTCAGGAAACTCAGGGCCATCAACAAAAAGAGTGCCGCAATACCGGCTCTGAATCCGATTAAAGCGACAGGCCCAAACTCCGGAGAAGCTGTGCGCATAAATAAGAACGAGGCTCCCCACAGTGCCGCCAACAACAGTAGTTGCAACATACTGCTAATACTCATGTGTGCTCCAGGTCCAGTAGCCAGGCTTTTCGTGACAAACCACCAGCATAGCCAGTCAGAGTGCCATTTTTTCCGATGATCCGGTGACAGGGAATGATAATGGCAATGGGGTTTTTGCCATTGGCGGCTCCCACCGCCCGCACAGCTTTAGGATTCGCAATATTATCCGCTATCTGTTGATAACTCGCCGTTTGACCATAGGCAATATGTTGTAATTGCGTCCATACCTGTTGTTGAAAATCGGTCCCACTTGGAGACAGGGGCAGGTCAAAGTGCTGGCGTTTGCCCTGAAAATATTCGGTTAGCTGACGCTTAGCCAATTGCACTATATGGTTGTTGAGTTCAGGCTCGGCGACGTTATCAACAAAACGGACGTTGGTTAATCCCTTGTCGCTTGCGGCAATCGCTAAGCAACCCAGTTCGGTTTCCAGATAATTAAGATAAGTCATGAGGCTAATGTCCATAGTTGGTAGGTCAAGTAGCTGCGCCACGGTGCCGCTTGCTGCTCTTGCAAAGCATATTGTTGAATTTGTTTTTTAATAACTAAATCGCCACCAAGCCAGATATCCGGATCAGACAGGCCACGCATTTTTGCATAGTCTATGGTCCATGGACCAATTCCCTTAACGGCCAGCCAATCCTCCGGTGGATTTGACGGATGGGCAGCAATGTATTGAGCCAGCTGTTGTAAAGCGGTTTTACGTGCACCCGGCATTTTTAGAAAATCCACCGGACCATCGGCGATTTCCTGTGGCTGCGGAAACTGCCGATTTAATTCGGCGAGCCCCAATGGATTGTTGTAGTGCTGACCTATATGGGCTACCAGGTTATTTACCTGATTAATAGCCGCTTTGATGGAGACCTGCTGCCCTAGAACAGCGCGTGTCACCGCTTCAAATTGCGACCATACCCCTGGTAAACGCACTCCCGTAACCATTTGCGATTCTGCTAACCCGGTTTCCAGCAATTTGGCCTGCACCCTATGGATATCGAGGTCGACATCTAACACGCGGCGAATGTTCGCAATGACGGCCCTGAGTTTAGCCACATCTTCAAGCGCTATGTGAACTTTGAAACGGCTTTCGTTGTGCTCGTACAGGGCCTTAAACGCGCCTTGTGTGCCCGCCCAGGCAAAATTTCGAGCATAGCCGTCTTCCGTCACTAGTTCAATTCCCCTGGCGGCGCGCAGGGCCAGAAAATCCCTTACCTGCTGCCAGTTATATGGCGGAGTGAAAGACAAGTAAACCTGAATAAAGGGGTGTAATACCTGTCGTTCGGAACGGATCTGGCTGGGGGTCAGGTTCATCATCTTTTTAAGATTCTCCTGCAATCGGCGGGCCGAACCAAACCCGGCATTCGCCGCGACCTGCTCTATCGTCAACTGACTTTCGTGCAGCAACTTTTTGGCAAACAAAAGCTGTTCACTTAACTGATATTGTTTGGGAGATATGCCAATACGCTGCCGAAACATACGACGTAAATAACTGTCACTGACACCGACTCGTTGGGCAATGGTTTGCAACGACTGCTCAGGAAATTCTTTGAGCAACTTCATTGTACGGATCAAAGTTGTCTCTGCGCCCAGCCAGGCAAACGATTGCGGGGCACTATCAGGGCGGCACCGTAAACAGGGTCGGTAACCACTGGTCAGCGCCTGGGCAGCACAATCGAAATATTCTACATTTTCTTCTTTCGGCGTCTTCGCAGGGCAGATGTTGCGACAGAAAATCCCGGTACTTTTTACTGCGACAAAAAAACGACCATCAAAACGCTTATCGCGGCTGAGTCTGGCTTGCTGGTAACTGCCTGTATTCATCATAATGCCCATCAACTTCATCTGCCCTTAATGATATGGCAAAATAGTCATCGGTAGCGATGTTTTCGGAACTAAAACAAAATTTTCATTCCAAAATGATGGCGTCACGCTTGCCGGATAAAGCTTAATCTAGCCTATTGCGCAATTTCAGCTGAATTATGTTAGTATTTTGCCTGGTTTGGGTGCTTGGCGATTTTTTCGAATTTAATTAGACTGCATGAGATCGATTCTTTTTACGTTATTTAGTGCCCTGGCTGCGATTTTTGGCTACTTTTCTGCAACTCCTGCTCACAGCAGTGAGGCTCTCGACGAATTCTGGATAGACACACAACAAAAAATCAAACAACGGGCCATTCCCGGATTTAGTCTGGTTTATGTTGAAAAAGGCAGAGAACCGGTATTCCTAAACGCCGGAAAAACCGAAAAGAACGGTAACGCCGTTGACCACCTTACCGTATTCAGGCTTGCCTCTGTGTCCAAAACGTTCACTGGTGGCCTGACTGCCAAGCTAGTTGATCAGGGCAAACTACAGTGGCAGCAACCCCTTGCTGAACTGGCGCCTGAGTTTCAATACAATCGCAATAATCAAACCATCACGCTACGGCACCTGTTAAGCCAAAGCAGTGGCTTAATGCCCAACGCTTACGACAATCTGATTGAAGCCAATTATGCCCTACCAAGAATATTGGACGAATTAGCGGAACTGGAACCGCTATGTCCACCAGGCGAATGTTACACCTACCAAAATGCTTTGTTTGGTGTATTGGACCATTATTTCCAAAAACAAAATCAGAGTTTTGCTCAATTGCTGGAGCAGGAAATCTTATCGCCGTTAAACATGCAATACACCAGCGTAGGTAAACAAGCTTTGGAAAAGGCTTCCTCCTGGGCCAAGCCTCATGTATTGACCCGCAAGCGAAATTGGGTAAAAACTCGCGTGGCTGACAGCTACTACCACGTTGCACCAGCGGCGGGAGTGAATACCAACAGTCATGATTTAGCCATATGGCTGCAAGCGATGCTGGGTGAATACCCCAATATCATGACTCCCGATTTAGTGGCCGACATTACCACACCGTTCACCCGTACAACACGTGAATTGCGCCGTCGCACCTGGCGTAAACTATTGGACGACGCGCATTACGGTCTCGGTTGGCGAGTCTACGATGTTGATGGTCAGAAAATTGCCTATCACAGTGGCTGGGTGAGCGGTTATCGGGCAGAAATTTCCTTTAGTCCTGACACTGGTATTGGTATCGCAATGCTGATGAATGCCGAGGCCAACCTGATGAATGAGTTGGGTGCCAATTTTTGGGCCAACCAAAAAACCAGATAGTCCGCAAAAAAACACATTCATATTCTGCAACACTTTTCACCATGTCCTAAGGGAACACCTGGTATAAGTTACCGTCTTATATCAAACAAATCGGATATTACTGAATGGGTAAAATGCACAGGCTAATCAAAAATAATTCTGGATTTATTATCGCCATGTTGCTGCTTTTGGTGTGCAGGAGCAGTATTGCGGACTGGTACCATGTGCCGACGGGTTCGATGTTACCGACCATTATTCAGGGTGATCGGATTTTTGTTAACAAACTGGCCTACCAGGTGCAAATTCCCTTTACTAATATTGCCATAATGGAGTTGGACCAACCCAAAACTGGCGACATAATTGTGTTTGAATCCGCTGCGGCAGAAAACCGCCTGATCAAACGAGTGATCGGTACCCCGGGTGACGTGGTCTCCATGCAAGCGAATCGTCTGACCATCAATGGTCAATCAATGCATTATTCTGAAGATGATCCAACCTATGTAACAGAACACTTGCCTAGCAGCGATCATTCAGTCAGAGGGATAGGGGAACCAGGACACAGAGACAGCTTCTCGCCAGTCAAAGTGCCGGAAGGTTACTATCTGGTCTTAGGTGATAACCGCAATAACAGTGCAGATTCCAGAGTGTACGGATTTGTACCTGCTCATGAAATTCAGGGCAAGGCTAATACTGTCATCGTCTCGTTTGATCCTGAAAATTACTATAAACCCAGAGCGGCGCGTTATCTGGCCCCGCTGATCTAGGGCACCCCCTGGCTGGGGAATATCAAAACGATCTGATTGGGTAGCATAGGTGCTAGTGCCTGTGCTGTCTTTGCGCACTGGCTGATTTATCGCAACTCTAAAACCAATTCCAATGGCTATTGGCGATTAAAATCGTGGCAGTTACTCCAGCCAGCGTAACTTTTCTAACGGATAACCCAAGAACCACTTTGCCCGTTCCAGAATCATCCGGATCCGCACATTCTCTATTGCCAGTTTGCGGTTTTGTGACAATAGGTCACAGGCATTATTCAGTGCTTTGATATCAGGAAAGCAACTGAACGAAATAAAATCAAATTCCCCATCAACACGCAGACAATCCATAAATTCAGGGATGTCATTGATTGCTGCAACAAATCGTTTGCGGGCTTCGACGTGATTTTCGGTCAATTTGAATTCAACATAAGCCAATACATGTTCGCAAATCCGATCTAAGTCCATTTCAGTGTGAAAGTTGAAGTAGTATCCTGCTTCTCGTAAGGCTTTAGTTCGTTGAAAACAAGCACTGGGAGACAACCCCACTAAATCGGCGAGCTCTTGATTAGAAATATCCGCCTGCTTGTGGATGGTCGCCAGAATTTTTTTATTCAGAGCGTCAAGCTTTAGCAGTTTTTTATCGTGATTCATATCTGTAGCTCCAAACAAAATTATATTTTGAGGCAAGGTGAAAAATAAAAATTCATGCCCCGTGCACCCTTGTTATTCAACAACAAATTTTGTTGCACTCGCCTAATATTTATTTAAACACATTATACGAGCAACGTGACATGACCGAACTCCCTGGCGACGAGAGGCACATTATTCAGGACTATCAATTGGTTTCCTGGCCCAAGGTAGCATCTATTTCGGCAATGGTGGCGTTTTCCTTACCGACCTTCATCACAGGTATCGAAATATATCAGGTCATGAATGTGCCCAATACAGTACTAGCGATTCTTATTGGCTCTGTCATTTTAACCCTGATTGGCGCGGCGATGGGTACTATTGGCACCAAGACCCGAATGAGCTCATATTTGCTGGTACGTATTGCCTTTGGCAATAAAGGCGCGGCCGCGGTAAATCTGGCGTTTGCCATTTCTCTGATCGGCTGGTTCGGCATCAATATCAACATATTTTCAGGAGCAGTCACTGAGCTTCTACATGCACTCGGCTGGTTTTGCCCTGTCTGGATTGTCGAATTGCTTGCGGGGATCTGTATGGTCATCACCACGCTGTATGGATTTCGGGCTATTCAGATTATTTCCTCACTATTGGTACCGGTATTGGTGATGCTGACTGCATTTATGTTTTGGCAGTCGACTCAACATTTAAGTCTCGCTGCTTTCTGGGAGATCGAAAAAACCGCCAGTATGGATTTGAGTCATGGCATCGCTGCCATAGTCGGGACCATCATCATTGGTGCCATTATCCTTCCTGACATTACACGGTTCAGCAAACAACAGAGAGGGGGTTTTCACACCGCATTTTGGTCCTACATGGTCGTACAGGCAGTAGTGATGCTGGTTGCAGGTATCGCTGCGGCGGCGATGGTGGAAACAGAAATTCTCGCACTGTTACTGGCTTTGGGCTTGGGTGGTCTGGCTTTCATCATCGTTATCGCCGGCAGTTGGGTATTGAACTCCCTGAATCTCTACAGCGCAGTGTTGAGTATCAAAGCGACCTTCCCCAAAATGCGGGAGCGCAACATAACATTACTGCTGGGCAGTTTCGGTGTGATTGCCGCATTTTTGAATATTCTGGACTTTTTTATCACTTTCCTGGTGATACTTTCGGCCATTTTTGTACCGGTCGCCGGGGTCATCATCATCGACTTTTTCTTGTTCAAACAAAGTCATTATCAGCATCAGTCTTTGTTGAATAACAGTAATTTCAATACTGCAGCCCTTCTCGCATGGGCTGTTGGCGCTGGCTACGCGGGTATCAGCATGCTGGTTAACATGCCCAGCCTGACCCACATTGAGGTGTTAGACTCGATGCTGCTGACCGCCGGTGTGTATTGTCTTATCAGTAAATTCCCTATGTCACTTTTAACCAAAGAGGATTCATAATGCGCATTGGAATAGATGTAGGTGGCACTCATACAGATGCCGTACTTATGCAGGGTGAGCAACTTCTTGCCAGTACTAAAGCGGTCACCAGTAGCGATGTGGTCAGTGGTGTAGTCAATGCTTTAACAGTGGTTTTGCAGGATGCTCAGCTCGACCCATCACAACTGCAAGCCGTGATGATAGGCACCACGCAATTCACTAATGCCGTAGTGGAACGAAAAAACCTGAGCAAGGTTGCTGCAATACGCATTGGACTGCCTTCAGGGGCTGATATCCCACCGATGACAGACTGGCCCGCCGATATTGCCGCTGAGATCGGTTCTCACCACTATTTACTGCATGGTGGGTTTTTATACGATGGCTGGCCACTGGCAGACATTAACGATGATGAGGTAAAACGGCTCATCAATGACCTGAAGTCAAAGAAATTGCAAAATATTGCCATCGCCTCGGCATTTTCTCCGATGAATGCCGAACCGGAACGGCAGTTGGCAAGATTACTAGCACAGCATATCCCAGAAGCCAGAATCACCCTTTCTCATACCATGGGTCGACTGGGCATTTTAGAAAGAGAAAACGCCAGTATCCTCAATGCCGCTTTGGTGCCATTTGCCAATCAGGTGGTCGGTGCGTTTCAGGCCGCGATGGCGTCATTGTCTTTACAGTGCCCTATGTTTATCAGCCAGAATGATGGAACCTTGATGAACGCGGATTTTGTGCGTCGCTATCCGGCCATGACCTTTGCCTCAGGACCGACGAATTCCTTAAGGGGAGCCAGCAAATTGACCGGACTGGAAGATGCTATCGTGGTAGATATTGGTGGGACAACCTCCGACATTGGTGTCTTACAGCATGGTTTTCCACGTGAGTCCAATCAGGTAATCGATGTCGGCGGTGTCAGAACCAATTTCAGAATGCCGGATATCAATGCGGTGGCACTGGGAGGTGGCAGCATTATCAGCGATGGCGGTCGGCGAATAGGTCCGCAATCAGTTGGTCACGATTTACTGACCAAAGGACTTTGTTTCGGCGGAAGCACCTTAACTGCAACCGACATTTTAGTGGCATCCGGCGCAATCGCTCTGGGCAACCCTGCACTGCTAAGCAATATACCCCGGCAGACCATCCATAACGCCATCCAGCATATACACAGTTTACTGGACAAAAACATCGATATGATGAAGCCCAATAGTGATCCTGTCCCCGTCATTGTCGTTGGCGGAGGTTCAATACTGGTTTCAAAGGATTTACCAAGTGCCTCAAACATTATACGTCCAGAACATGCCAGTGTTGCCAACGCCATTGGAGCGGCAATCGCCAATGTTGGCGGTGAAGCTGAGCAAATCCTCTCCTATCGACAAATCAACAGGGAAGATGCAATTGCGAAGGTCACCTATTTAGCAACACAAGCGGCGGTGAGTTCAGGTGCCAGTGCGACAACCATCAAGGTTGTGGATATAGAAGAGACGGCAATTCCATATATGGACGATGGCAATACTCGATTACGAGTCAAAGTTGTCGGTGAAGTGGCCGACATCCCCAGAGAGGAAGTAGCATAATGCAAATTACAGTGAATGATCTCGATGATCTGATTTTAGGCGCGGTATTTTTAGCAACCGGAGGCGGTGGCGACCCCTATGTGCCGCAACTCTTAACTCGTCAGGCCCTGGAAAAATTTGGCCCGGTAAATCTGATCGCCGCTGCAGAGCTTGCAGATACCGATACCGTCGTTACTGTGGGTGGTGTTGGGGCGCCGACGGTTAGTCTGGAGTTATTGCCCTCCATCGACGAATGCGTCAATCCTCTGAATGCCTTTGTCACACAAACCAACACAGATCTAACCGCACTGGCATCTTTTGAGATCGGCGGAGCTAATTCGTTGGTTCCTATCATCGCGGCGGCAGCAACCGGATTACCGGTTATCGATGGTGATGGAATGGGTCGGGCCTTACCAGAAGCCCAGATGATGACTTATGCAATTAAAGGTGTCTGCCCGACACCTGCATTTGCCTGCGACTATGAAGGCAATATCACCCGATTTAGCACTCGTACCACTGCAACCTATGAACGACATATTCGTGCCCTGGCGATGAGCTCGGGCGGCATGATCACCACGGTTGAGCACCCTATGACCGGGAAGCAACTGAAAGATGCCATTATCCCTGGAACGGTGAGTTTTTCCATACAGCTTGGCAAAGTACTTCGGCAGCATCGGGGTAGCGCAGCAAAAATGCTACCTCACTTACAGCGTCTGTTTGGCAACAGCCTATACGGGCACTGTGAACTGTTAATGTGTGGCAAAGTGACGGATAAAGCTACTCGCATCATCAACGGCTATGATATCGGTGAAGCGACACTTTTAGACTTTGACGTGCCAGATAGGAAAATGAAGATTGATATTAAAAATGAATATTTGCGTGCCAGTATCGATGACCGCATCGTCACAACCGTACCTGATCTGATCGTCGTTGTTGATCATGAAACCTGCCAGCCAATCAATGCTGAACGCTTACAGTATGGCCAGCGGGTGGCGGTATTTGCTATTGGCTGCCCGGCGTTTTTCCGCACTGAGTTAGCATTACAGGCAGTGGCGCCGAGTTGCTTTGGCTTTGACGGAGACTATGTGCCCATGGAGGAACTGCTTCAGCATTGAGTCTGGATGCCAGTGCTGAGATTGAATTAGCCCGACCATGATCAGTCGGGCTTTGTGTTTGTATCTCTTTACAAAATAAAACGACTTAGATCTTCGTTTTCTACCAGCGATTCCAGATGCTCGTTCACATAATTGGCATCTATCACCACTTTTTCACCCTGCATTTCAGAGGCATCATAGGACACATCTTCCATCAGGCGTTCCAAAACGGTGTGCAAGCGACGGGCACCAATATTCTCTGTGCTTTCATTTACTTGCCAGGCAGCATGTGCAATTCGATCTATGCCATCGGTGGTGAATTCCAACTGCACACCTTCGGTGTTCATCAGCGCCCTATATTGCTCCGTTAACGAGGCATTGGGCTCAGTCAGTATGCGTTTAAAGTCGTCAGTAGTGAGTGCCGACAATTCAACGCGGATAGGCAGTCTACCTTGTAATTCTGGGATGAGGTCGGATGGTTTTGACATCTGAAACGCGCCAGATGCAATAAACAAAATATGATCGGTTTTTACCATGCCATGTTTGGTGGATACCGATGAACCTTCTACCAATGGCAGCAAATCACGTTGCACACCTTCCCGAGAAACATCCGCAGTGCCAGTACCTTCTCGCTTGCAGATTTTGTCGATCTCATCGATAAAGACGATGCCGTTTTGCTCTAAGCTTTCCAGCGCAATCTCTTTTAGATCTTCCTGATTCACCAGCTTTGCGGCTTCTTCTTCTATCAGCAACTTAAAAGCGTCTTTGACTTTCAGCTTTTTCTTTTTCTTCTGAGTCCCGGATAGGTTCTGAAACATGCCCTGCAATTGATTGGTCATTTCTTCCATTCCCGGTGGCGCCATAATTTCTACACCGACCTGAGGTAATGCCACATCAATTTCGATTTCTTTGTCATCCAACTGATGCTCTCGAAGCTTTTTACGAAATGCCTGACGCGTACCTTTGTCCTTAGGCTCTTCTTTATCACCCCAGACATTCTCGGCTGGCGGTAACAAGGCATCTAAAATACGCTCCTCCGCCGCTTCTTCGGCACGAAAACGTACTTTTGTCATTTCCTGCTCTTTGGTCATTTTGACCGCAATATCAGCAAGATCGCGAATGATCATCTCAACTTCTTTACCAACATAACCCACTTCGGTGAACTTGGTCGCTTCCACTTTAATAAATGGTGCATTAGCTAATTTTGCCAGACGACGAGCAATCTCGGTTTTTCCGACACCGGTGGGTCCAATCATCAGAATGTTTTTTGGCGTTACTTCCTGACGCAAGTCAGAATCTAATTGCATGCGGCGCCAGCGATTGCGCAAGGCGATAGCTACGGCACGTTTGGCATTTTGTTGACCGATGATGTGGCGGTCCAGTTCATGCACGATTTCTCTGGGAGTCATTTCCGACATAAAGATGTAAACCTGTTTTTAAGCTGCTGAATCAATAGTCCAGCGTTTCAATTGTTTGATTATGATTGGTAAATACGCAGATATCACCTGCAATGACCAAACTTTTCTCGGCTATTTCTTTGGCAGCCAATTCGGTGTTCTCTAATAATGCTGTGGCAGCTGCCTGGGCGAAATTGCCGCCAGAACCGATGGCGATTAAATCCATCTCGGGCTGCACCACGTCACCATTACCGGTAATAATTAAAGATGCAGTATGGTCGGCAACAGCAAGCAACGCTTCTAAGCGACGCAGCATGCGGTCAGTACGCCAATCTTTTGCCAACTCGACAGCCGCTTTGGTTAAATGCCCCTGATGCATTTCCAATTTTGATTCGAAACGCTCAAACAAGGTAAACGCATCCGCTGTACCACCAGCAAAACCCGCCAGTACTTTGTCGTTATACAGACGTCTGACTTTTTTGGCATTGCCTTTCATTACTGTATTGCCAAGGGATACCTGACCATCCCCCGCCATTACTACCTGATTATTTCGGCGTACCGATACGATCGTAGTCATGTAGATTCCTTGGTCGATAGTAATCTCAAGCGCTACATTTTCTTTGAGATTACTGAAAGCTAGAATGCTTAGTAAGTGGGGATATCCCGCCGTTTTTCAAGCGTCGTCACGGCAGGCATGCGCTAATTTTGAGGGATTATTTCCAGGGCCAGATACGGCAGGTATTGAATTTTGCCCGTTGCAGGATGTGCCGGTCTTTTTCGGCAGCGCGTTTTCCTTCATACGGACCCAACACCACCCGATACCAGACACCATTTGAACCCGTGGTCTTGTTGACCATTGACTCCAGTCCCTGAAAGGCGATTTGAGCCCGCATTTTTTCAGCTTGTTCCTGTAACCTGAATGAGCCACATTGCATTTGATATTGGGTGACTGGCTGCTGATTGTCCTCTACATCCACTTCTACATTGGTATGCTCGGGATCATTGAGCATTTCAATAAACTCCCATTTCTCTTCCGGTTTTTCGGGAAGTTGCTCCTGAGTGTTCTGTTTATCAGCACCGCTGCGCTGCTTATCCTTTGGTGTGGGAGCAGAATCCTTAATACTCCACAAAAAATAGCCAAAACCTGCCACCAAAACCAGGGTGACAATGATGCGCCCCCATGGCGTTTTGGTCGGGGTTTTCTGTGGTGCAGTTTTTTTTGCTGGCGCTCTGCCGCGCGCAACATAATCTTTAGGAGCCATTCAGGTAATGCTGTCTGATTATCTTATTATCAAAAAGGCTGGCAATTCTAACCTGAAATTCCGTCACCATACACCTTTGTATACCGGAAATTTACGATTCGATTTATTTTGTTAAATAACCCGACAATCAGGGGGGTATTTTTATACAGACTAATAAAAATCGACAGGATCAATATCCACTGACCAACGTACCGCTTTGGCAGAAACAAATTCCGAAATGAGCTCCATATGTTGATGCAACAGGTGGTGCAAATAGCGTCGTTCCACTGCTGTCATCAATAACTGCATGCGAAAGCGTCCGCCACGTTTCTCCAGTAGAGCAGGGAAAGGGCCAGCCATGCTGATTCCCAAATTTGCGGCATCTGTCGACAGATGATTTCTGACCTCTTGTAAAAACTGCGTTGCGTGGCTGGCGTTAACGGCTTCAGCTCGCAGCAGCACCTGATAAATAAAGGGCGGTAGATGCGCGGCTTTACGTTCTTGTAAGCACAATCTGGCAAAGTGGCCATAACCATTATGGATAAGATCCTGCAACATGGCGTTGTCGGGGTGCGCCGTCTGTAACCACAACTCGCCAGGAATATTGCTGCGCCCAGTGCGACCTGCCACCTGTGTCACCAACTGTGCAAGTTGTTCTGAAGCACGAAAATCAGCGCTAAATAACGCACCATCGGTATCCAGAATGGCCACCATAGAGACTCTTGGGAAATGGTGCCCTTTCGCCAGGATCTGGGTTCCCACCAATACATCCACTTCGCCCTGAGTGATGGCGCTTAGAGTTTCAGTCATACCTCGCACACTCTGGGTGTTATCACTGTCGACTCTGGCAATGCGAAAGCCACTAAAGCGCTGACTGAGAAACTCTTCAACACGTTCCGTGCCTAACCCGGTGGTTTCCATTTCCGTATGACCACACTGGCTGCAATTTTTCGGGTAATGTGCAATATTGCCACAGTGATGACAATGTAATTGTCGCGTTGTTTTATGATAGCTATAGGGCCGGTCACACTGCTGACAAAATTCCGTATAACCACATTGATGGCATACCACCGCTGGTGCATATCCGCGTCGATTTAAGAACACCAGCACCTGATGACCACTGGCCAAATGTTGCGCCATTTTGTGCAACAATTCTTCACTGATACCGTGATGCATAGGTTGTTTGCGCACGTCCAGCAGGTGACTGTGTCGAATGGCCGCTCGATTCGCCTGTCGGTTTAGCTGTAAATGTCGATAGCGTTTTTGCAGGGCATTGTGCAGGCTTTCCAGTGAGGGAGTAGCAGAGCCTAACAACAGTGGAATATTGTTATCCCGGGCTCTGACAATGGCGACATCCCTGGCGTGATAGCGAAATCCATCCTGCTGCTTGAGGGAACTATCATGTTCTTCATCCACAATAATCATACCCAGCTTTTTGAAAGGCAGCAGGACCGCCGAGCGAGTACCTATGATAATGCGACTCAAACCCAGCCGGCATTGTTGCCAGACTTTTGCTCTGGCACCATCCGCAAGACCTGAGTGCCACAGCGCAGGGGTGGTTTGAAAACGGGTTGCAAAGCGTTTCACTGTTTGTGGGGTAAGACTGATTTCCGGCACCATGATCAGAATCTGCTCACCCGCTAATAAGCGTTTCTCAATGCTTTGCATGTACACTTCCGTTTTGCCGCTCCCGGTGACGCCTTCAATTAAAAATACCTGAAATTGCTCGCAGGCATCAATGGCTGCAATGGCAACTGCCTGTTCCGTGGTGGCTTTGGGTCGGTCATGCATTTGCAAAGTAAAGGTATCTGGCTTTGCTGCCACACTGACAGGTTCGATATAGGCTTTATCCTTGAGTGTGTTGAGGATTGCCCGAGAAAAGTCCGCTAACAATGCCTGTTCATCTTTTGCGTGCTGAGTTAAAGCTGCAAATAGCTGACGCTGCTTGGGTGCTTTATTGAGTTGCTCCAGAATCTGGGGCGCAGACAGGTTGTCAGGCAAAGGCTGACTGACTTGCCATTGCTGGCTGCTAAGATCCGGACAGGCTTGCCCTTTGCGCAACAATACTGGCAAGGCACTCCAGAAAACATCACCTATTGGGTGACAATAGTAACGACTGCACCACTGCAAGAACTGCCTGTGTGCTTCATCAATAATGGGTGATGAATCAAGGCAGCGTTTAAGCTCTTTGAGTTTAGCCAGATCCCATGGTGAATCGCTTTTAACCTGCAATACCACACCCAGTTTCGCTTGCCGACCAAAGGGCACTTCTACCCGCACACCCGGGACGATTTGTTCAGACAGGTCTGCCGGAATCAAATAATCGAAGGTTTGTCGTTTTGGTATGGGCAGCGCCACTGCTGCGATTTGCTGAGTCATACGATTTTTATCTGACTACCAGAAATTTATGAAGATCACGGCTAACTTGTTTAATATTTATGCGAATTCACTTGATCCACCCGGGCCGATACATTAATATGCGCGCCACTTTGCCACAAGTGCAAATTTTAAGATGTGATAAACCAGTTGGTTTATTTAGAGAATTAATATCGTATGGTGGCCAGCTTCGGGTTGGTTAGCGATGCGGCCTTAATAATGAGGTATCCCATGAGACAAGGTATCCACCCGGATTACAATGAAATCACTGCAAACTGTTCTTGCGGTAACAGCTTCAAAATCAACTCTACGTTGAAAAAAGATTTGAACCTGGACGTTTGCTCTTCATGTCACCCATTCTACACTGGTAAGCAGAAAGTGTTGGATTCTGGTGGTCGTGTTGATCGCTTTAAGAAGCGTTTTGGTGTACTTGGTAACAAGTAAACCTTCCGACAGAATTGTCAGAAAAAAGGTGCCATTGGCACCTTTTTTTTTGTTTGTAGGGTCCATTATTATTTATAAGCAACAGGTATGGTATGTTTTTCCTAAAAACAGCATACAATGACTGCTCGGCAGAATAAGCGCTCAACATAATAACAACAGGCGCGTTGCACACATAGAACATCAATTTACATTAAGGCCCTACATTTTATGTCCGACTTCAGACAAAAAGCGCTTGATTACCATGCTCACCCGACACCGGGAAAAATCAGTATTGAACTGACAACATCGGCTGAAACCGCTGCAGATCTGGCACTTGCCTACAGTCCGGGTGTTGCCGAACCCGTAAGAGAAATCGCCAAAGACCCGGAAGCCGCGTATCGTTACACAGGAAAAGGCAACCTGGTTGCTGTTATCTCCAATGGCTCCGCTATATTAGGATTGGGAAACTTAGGGGCATTAGCCTCTAAACCCGTCATGGAAGGTAAAGCGTTATTATTTAAGCGATTCGCCAATATTAACTCTATCGATATTGAAGTTGATCAGGATGATCCACAACAGTTTATTAATACTGTCGCCAATATTGCTGATTCCTTCGGTGGCATTAATCTGGAAGATATCAAGGCTCCGGAATGTTTTGAAATTGAAAAGGCGCTCATAGAACGCTGCAATGTCCCAGTTTTTCACGATGATCAGCACGGTACGGCGATTGTGACGTCTGCAGGCATGCTCAATGCACTGGAAATTCAGGGCAAAGTGCTTTCTGATTGCAAAATAGTATGTTTAGGTGCAGGCGCTGCTGCCGTCGCCTGTATGGAAATGTTGATTATTTCTGGTGCCAAGCGAGAAAACATTTTTATGCTGGACAGACAGGGCGTTGTGCATTCCGAAAGGGACAATCTGCCAGAGCATAAGCGCCGCTTTGCTCATCAAACCGATAAACGTACATTAGAAGATGCGATGACCGATGCTGATGCTTTTGTAGGAGTGTCCGGTCCTGATTTATTGCCTGCTGAAGCTCTGGCATTAATGGCGCCCAATCCGGTCATATTTGCCTGCTCTAACCCGGATCCGGAAATCAAACCCGAACTGGCATTAGCGACACGTGATGATTTGATTATGGCTACAGGACGCTCCGACTACCCTAATCAGGTCAATAACGTGCTGTGTTTCCCATTTATATTTCGTGGCGCTCTGGATGTTCGAGCCAGTACTATCAATGATGAGATGAAACTAGCAGCAGTAGAAGCCATTCGTTCTATCGCTAAAGAGGAAGTTTCACAAGCGGTGTTAACGGCTGCAGGCGCGTCTTCGTTATCTTTTGGACGTGACTACATTATCCCTAAACCTATGGATCCAAGACTGTGCCGCCGGGTTGCAACAGCAGTGGCAAAAGCGGCGATTACCTCCGGTGTGGCGAGATTATCTTGCATTCCAGAGAATTATCTGGCAGATTTACCTGGTTAAAAATTAACCAGGTAATATATTTGACCTGGTGCAGTTCTTTTTACACCCCGAAATTTAAAAGAGGGAAGAGGAACCATGAGCAATAAAGATAGCGCTGAACAAGATCACAGTGAAGGTTCATTGCTTGACCAGACATTAAGTGCGTTTCGGCAGCAATTGTCAGAAAATAGTAGTCCGAAAGACGTGAACGAAGAGCTTAAACAGCAATTCCAGTTTCCAGATGGTGTGTGGGAAAAGTTGGCTAAAAGATAGAAAAATGGGGTGTCTAACACCCCATTTTTTATAACCCGATTGGAACTTGCTGACCTACCCTGTATTGCGCATTCCAACCGCGATTCCCGTAATCGTTACCATCATCGCTTTTTCCAGAGTGGCATCAGATTGCTCATCCGAAAGTTGCCGTATACGGCTTAACAATTCTATTTGTAAATAGTGCAGCGGTTGCAAATAACCTGCACGAATACTCATCGACTGCTTGCCCTTAGGATCCGATTCCATCACTTCCTGTTGTTCAGTCAGTTGCAGCAACAATGCAATACTGTCTTGCAATTCATCACGCAATTTTTGACCAAAATGTTGCAGATTATCCGGTACCAGACGGGCGTCATATGCTGCCCCAATACGACTATCTGCTTTGTAAAACACCATATCCAGCATCGATAATCTGGAACGGAAAAATGGCCAGTTTCCAAGCATATCCTGCAACGTACCTTGTCGCCCATCATCCAGCGCTTTTTGAATAGCGGGCATAACACCTAACCAGGAGGGCAATACCATCCGGGTTTGTGCCCAGGCGAATATCCATGGGATGGCCCGCAGGCTTTCAATACCGCCAGACGGTTTACGTTTTGCAGGCCGGCTGCCCAACGGCAATTTGCCCAGTTCCTGCTCGGGTGTCGCGACTCTGAAGTAGGGGACAAACTCCGGGTCATGGCGCACGGTTTTACGATAGTTATCTCGCGCATCGGCGGCCATGGCATCCATCGCCTCACGCCATTCCGCTTTAGGTGCCGGTGGAGGTAGAAGATGCGCTTCCATGATCGCACTGGCATATAGATTCAGACTGCGTTTTGCTAATGCCGGTAAACCAAATTTGTAGCGAATGGTTTCCCCTTGCTCTGTCACCCGGAAGCCACCGTCTAACGATCCTGGTGGTTGCGATAAAATCGCGGCATGCGCCGGTAATCCACCTCGGCCTATAGTGCCGCCTCGACCATGAAACAGCGTCAGCTTAATTTGATGTTTCTCGGCAATTTCAACCAAGGCTTCCTGTGCTTGATACTGCGCCCAGCCAGCTGCCAAAGCACCAGCATCTTTGGCAGAATCAGAATACCCGATCATGACAAACTGTTGTCCACGGATATAACCACGATACCAGTCGATTGCCAGCAGATTTTGCATGACCTCGGGGGCATTGTTCAGATCTTCCAATGTCTCAAACAACGGTGCCACTGGCATCGGCCAGCTAACATTCATTTCCTGCAATAACAGCTGCACTGCCATCACATCCGAGGGCAGGCTGGCCATGGAGATAATGTAAATGCCAAAGGCTTTGGGGTTATTTTCGGCGATCACTTTACAGGTATTGATGACCTCCTGAACGTCTTCGCTAGGTTGCCACTGTTTTGGAAACAGCGGGCGTTTAGAGTTCAGTTCTCGCTGTAAAAACGCCTGTTTATCTTCTTCACTCCATTGCTGGTAGTCACCTAAACCGAGATAACGGGTCACTTCACCCAGCACATCAGCATGTCGCTCGGAATCCTGGCGCACATCTAATCTAAGCAGGTGCACTCCAAAACAGTGGGCGCGGCGTATCGTGTCCAACAAGCGGCTATGTGCCACATTCTGCATACCACATTGGTGCAACGAGTCGTAACACATCATTAATGGATCAAGTAACTCACTATCGTCCTGGATCCAGCTGCGTTGATCCACAGCATGACCACTCATATGATCGGCAATGCCATCTCGGGTGCTGACTAACTTGCGCCATAAGGGGCGCAGTAAATCACGGTATGGCTCGCGGGATTTGTCGCCAACGGCAGCACGCACGACCGCATCACAATCCCGCATAGACAGTTCCACCACCAGTTTTTCAATATCGTCAGCAAACAGTCTTGCCGCGCGTTTACGCGCCAATAACAAGACTTTCTGGGTAACACTGGCCGTCACAAAAGGGTTGCCGTCCCGGTCTCCACCCATCCAGGAACTTAATCTGACAGGCTTAGCATCTACCGGAAGTTTAAGTCCAAAGCGTTTATCCAATTTATAATCCAGCTCCCGGATAAATTCCGGTACCGCTTGCCATAAGGAACTCTCGATAACCGCATGTCCCCACTGCGCCTCGTCAACAGGTGTTGGTCTTACCGCGCGCACTTCTTCTGAATGCCAGGCTTGCGAAATCAAATCAGCAACACGCAATTCCAGTTGCTGACGCTGCATCTCCGTTAGTGAGTTGTGATTCAGTCTCTTTACAGCTTCGTTCAGTTCAGAATATTTATGGATAAACGTACGGCGATACACTTCGGTGGGGTGCGCCGTCAACACTAAATCAATATCTAACTTGGCCAGTGCCTCGCTGAAATCCTCGTTCTCCGTACCCTGTTCTTGCAACCGCTGAAGCAACGTGTCCAATGAATCATCCAACGTTTGTCTGCTGTTATCTTCCTGTTCAGCAATATTGGCCAGATTCAGAAACTGGGTAAAAGCGCGAGCGACAGTTAACAGATCCGAATTAGGTAAGTCTTTAAACAATGCAACAATTTGTTCTGTTGCCGAACTATCCCCCTGATTGGAATCACGTCCGGATTTACGGATTTGCTCTATTTGTTGTAACCACTCGTCCCCTAATTCGGCAGCGATGGTCTCTCCCAGCTTGGCCCCTAGGTACCTTACTGTTTCTTTCAGTTGGTTATTAGCGGTTTCAGACATATGCCCCCCAAATATGAAATAAAAATGAAAAAATTAGTCAAAATTCAGCCATTTGCTGCCTTAATCTACTTCATTTTGTAATAAAATTACAGTTTAATGCGCTATTAGTTAGCAGAAAATGTTCAATCCTTAACCTAAAATAGCCACATAGCATTTAATATTCGACTATTCATACAATTGATCAATAGGATCGCATATTTCTGATATCGTTATTTGACTAGCATGACTTATACTTGGTCTTTCTGGTTGGTCATAACATCATTTAAGTGAGAAAAGAATATTGTCAAATTGGACTATTGAAGAGGCAGAAGCACTCTATCGAGTAAAACGTTGGGGCGGCGGATATTTTGAAATTGGCGACAACGGCAACCTTCATATCACGCCAAACGAAGACGATGAAAGTCTGCGCATTGATTTCACCAGTGTTATTGAAGAAATCAAAAGCGAAGGTATTCAATTTCCGGTTGTGGTGCGTTTCCATGACATCCTGCGTGCTCAGGTTGCGTCACTAAACAAGGTCTTTCGGGATACCATAGAAGCAGCAGACTACAAAGCTCGCTACATGGGTGTATATCCGGTTAAAGTCAATCAGATTCGTGAAGTGGTTGAAGAAGTGGTCGATGCCGGAGAACCCTTCCAGTTTGGTCTGGAAGCAGGTTCAAAAGCAGAATTATTGGCGGTGCTGGCCTATAACACCAATGAAAGCTCGCTGACGATTCTTAACGGCTACAAAGATGATGAATTCTTAACTCTCGCCTGCCTGGGTCAGTTAATGGGGCGAAAAATCATCGTTGTGGTAGAAAAGTACAGTGAACTGTACGCTATCTCCCGTATCTCAAAAAAACTGGGGGTGACCCCAATGATTGGTCTACGGGCCAAAATGTCGGTCAAAGGTCGCGGCAAGTGGGAGGGCTCTGGTGGGGATCGTGCCAAGTTTGGTTTATCTATTTCAGAGATTGTCAGTGCAGCAGAGTATTTACGCAGCGAAGGATTGGAAGACGCTCTTAAATTATTGCACTTTCATATCGGTAGCCAACTGACCGATATACGCTCAGTCAAAGACGCGATAACCGAAGGCGCACGTATCTACTCAGAAATGCATCATCTTGGGGTCAAACTGGAATATGTCGATGTCGGGGGCGGTTTAGGGATCGATTATGACGGCAGTAAGTCCACCAATGATTCCTCCAAAAACTACAGTATGAAAGAATACGTCGGCGACATCGTTTATGGTATGAAAGAAATTTGCGATCAGGAAGGGGTACCGCATCCGATTCTGGTCAGCGAAAGTGGTCGTGCTCTAACTGCCCACCACAGTTGTGTAGTCACAGAAATTGTCAGTGAAATACGCCCCAATGGCACCAAAGTAATGACGCCAAGTGATAGCAATGAGCATTTTATTTTGGCCAACATACGGGACCTGGCCAGCAATCTGGAGGCCTATCCCAATTCCCAGGAAGTTTATAACGACGCGGCTGATTGGAAAGAACAGGCCAACAATGCATTTAAGCTGGGGGTATTGTCGATCAAACAACTGGCTACAGTGGAAAGCCTGTACTGGCAGATAATTGCAGCCTTGCAGATTCGCTTAAAAGAGGCTGAGTTTGTCCCAGACGAATTACTGGAAATCAACGCGCAAGCAGCCTCTCAATATTTAGGGAATTTTTCAGTGTTCCAGTCTGTTGCCGATACCTGGGCAATTGACCAGATATTACCCGTTGTACCGCTGTCCCGATTGAATGAAAAGCCGACGGTGAATTGCTCTGTCGTTGATATCACTTGTGACAGCGATGGCAAGATTGATCACTTTATTGGTGAACATGAAGCTGAATCCACCATTCCCATGCATGAATTACGGCAAGGCGAAAAGTATTATGTGGGTCTGTTTTTAACCGGTGCGTACCAAGACGTAATGGGCGATATGCATAACTTGTTTGGTCGACTCAATGAAGTGCATATTTTCAGTTACGACGATGATCCGGAAGATTTTTATATTGAAGAAATTGTCAAAGGATCTTCTGTCGAACAGGTTTTGCAAATCATGCAATATAACCCAGATGCTATGGCGAAGGATGTCAAACGCATTATTGACCGACGTATTTCACAGGGTGAAATTAAACCCCGAGAAGGGGTCAAATGGATAGACTTCTATGAAGACTGTCTGAAGGGCTATACCTATCTTAAAACGGAATAAACAGCCTGTAGGAGAGATTTGGCATGACGAGGTTAACTGGCAGCGCAATCGCGCTGCTTGTCCTGCTAAGTGGCTGCACTCGCGGCCACCTGAGTTACATCGATAGCGAAGGAAATAAGCAGACAGGCTGTGAAGCCGAATATACCTGGGCACCGTCAGTAGACAGGCATGCCGTCGACTATTGGCTCTACCATTGCGCGAAGAAAGCCCTGGATAAGGGCTATCAGGTGCTCAATGACGATATTCTGGTAGAACCGCCAGCACTGCCCATTCACCCTGAAGGCAAGTTATGGACGTGGGACGAGGCAACCCGGGTGTACCATGCCGGCCACCTGACGGATCAGCAATACGGTTATCTGATAGCGGCAATTGACCTTAATCATATCGGGTCGCAAACAGCAGATAATTAACTGATAAATCGGTGCTATTGCGCCATTTTTTGCTCAGTGGATTGTAGGCCATACCGATGCGCTGAATCACTCTATGTTGGCTTTCTGTCAACCAATCCTGCAGCTCGGCTGGTTTAACAAAATAACGCCAGTCATGCGTGCCAACAGGTAACATACGCAAAACATATTCGGCACCTACAATAGCCACAATATAGGCTTTGAAAGTCCGGTTAAGGGTAGCCAAAACCAGCAACCCGCCAGGTTTTAGCAGATTGCAGCACTGGGCAATTAATGCCTGCTGTTGCGGCACATGCTCTATCACTTCAGTATTCAGTACGATATCGAAGCGAGTAGGGTCATCCAGCAATTGTTCTGCTAAGCAGTGCCGGTAATCAATGCTCAGGTTCTGCAGCTCAGCATGTCGCCTGGCGACTTTAATGCTCATTTCGCTGGCATCTACCCCCATTACGGCCGCGCCCTGTTTAGCAAATGGCTCACACAATAAACCACCGCCGCACCCGACATCCAGAACCTTAAGGCCCGATAAGTCTGGAGCACCTGTTATTGCAAAATGCTGCTGCACCTGTTGCAGAATTGCCTGCCAACGATGCTGATTAAACGCCAGCACATTTTTATATTGGCCATTGGGATCCCACCAGGAGTGTGCCAGTTTATCAAAACGTGCGATTTCATCATGGTCGACGTTAGTTTGGGCGTCCAGGTGCGATAACTGACTTTTATCTAACATAGGCTCAATGCTACTGGTAAAGAACTTGGTACGCACAATGCTGCTGTAAAGTTCAGGTACAAAAAAAGCGGTCATTGACCGCTTTTCACATCACTTTTGGTACTTACGCCGCAGGTTTATGTTGGTCCTGCTGGTGCTCCTGACCTTCCTGTAACAATTCCATATCGTAAGTATATTCATCAACACGTACCGCTACTGAGCGTTTGTTATCGTAATCTAACAAAGCATCCGCTTCGGTTTGATTCAATACACCACGCTGCTGCATTTCGGCGACGATTTGAGTGAAATTAAAGGTCGGCTCTACTGCTTTGCGACGCAATTCTTTTTGTACCTTACGCAATAGCGGCATTACCGTATGCTTGGCGATAAATGCCTGATAGTTAATATCATAACCATCGCCAGGTACCGTTTGAACCAGATGCGTTATCTGATGCTTGAACTGGTTGTTTTGCAAGCTGGCTTCTGCCAATTCACGAACCAGGTCATCAGAAATTCCCTGAGTGCTGTTGCTGTAAGTGGCCGTCAGCATGCGCATTAATCCACGTACCGGCGTACTCGGGAAGTTAGCAACAAAGGCTTGCATCGCTTGTTCACCTTGTTGCAATGCCCACTGCATTGCATATTCGAAATACGGTTTCGCATCAGCGCGCTGGCTATCTGATACTTTCTTTTCATAGTAACGAATTGCTGCCATCGCCATGTAGTTATAACTCATCACGTCACCCAGACGTGCAGACAACATTTCGGCTTTCTTCAGATCACCGCCTAAAATCAGCAGTGCAAGGTCAGCCAACGTCGCCAGATTACCCGAGAGTTTATTCATGCGTTTTTCATAAACCCGCACTTCTGGTAGTTCTGAGCTGCTGCCTCGAGTCATCGGCAAATAACTTCTGGCCATACTGCGGAAGGCATTTTTCACGCTGTAAGCGACAGTTTTACTCATTTTACCGCGGAATTCCGCATCGGCAGACTTGTCATCGCTATGAATCAGTTCCACCAAATCTTTCAAATACGGGTGACAACGCATTGCGCCCTGACCGAATATCATCAGGCTACGAGTCAGGATATTGGCACCTTCAACCGTAATCGCAATTGGCTGCGCTTTATACGCATTTGCCATGGTATTTTGTGGACCCATCTGAATGGCTTTACCGGCAGTAATATCCATCGCACTTTCTAATACGTTGCGACCCAATTCCGTCATATGGTATTTCGCCATTGCCGTTACCACAGACGGTTTCAGGCCTTCGCCCAATCCTTCAGTGGTTAATTGGCGGGACGCTTCCAACAGGAAGGTTTTACCAGCCATATCGGCCAGTTTTTCCTGAATACCTTCGAAACGACCGATAGGTACTCCGAATTGTTCACGCACAAAGGCATATTCTGTCGCGGCTTTAAATGATGCCTGTGAGGTTGCTGTGCCTAATGCTGGCAATGAAATACCCCGACCGGCACCCAGGCAAGCCACGAGCATTTGCCAACCACGACCAATATTACTTTGACCACCGATAACAAAATCCATTGGGATGAACACATCTTTGCCACGGGTTGTCCCGTTATAAAAACGCACACCCATAGGATCGTGGCGATTACCTAACTCAACACCGGGGTGTGACTTTGGAATCAATGCACAGGTGATACCTAATTCTTTCTTAGCACCTAACAAACCATCTGGATCGTAGGCTTTAAAGGCCAAACCAAGAACCGTCGCGATAGGAGCAAGTGTGATGTAACGTTTATCCCAGGTGACGCGCAAACCCAGCACTTCTTCCCCGTTGTGCATACCTTTGGTCACGATCCCGGCATCTGGAATAGCACCAGCATCGGAACCAGCATCAGGGCCAGTTAGGGCAAAGCAAGGGATATCCTGTCCAACAGCCAACTTAGGTAGCCATAGCTGCTGTTGTTCCTTCGTACCATAATGCATTAGTAATTCACCTGGGCCTAACGAGTTAGGCACCATCACGGTAACGGCGATTGAACAGCTTTTAGTTGCGATCTTGGCAACAATCGTTGAATTGGCATATGGACTAAACTCCATACCACCGAACGCTTTGGGGATAATTAAAGCAAAAAACTTGTTCTTACCAAGGAAATCCAGGATCTCCTGAGGAATATGAATCTGGTTTTGCAGCTCATAATCGTCAATCATTCCGATCAGCTCTTTTAACGGGCCGTCGATAAACGCTTGTTCGTCTGCCGTCAGTTTTGCCAGCGGTACATTGCGTAACGCCTGCATATCAGGCTTGCCTTGATAAATGGACGCTTCAAGCCATACATCACCCGCATCGAGCGCTTCTTGCTCTGTAATTGAAATGGGGGGTAACACTTTCTTTAAACTTGTACGTAAACTCATAATAATACTCATCTGACATCGGACCAGTTGGGATAAGTATGATTCAAACGTCTGTTTAGATCAAAACTTTTTAACATTAAATTCAAATATCTGTTGATAAAATAACCACCTTTGAAATAGGGTAGCATTCACTATGTCTTTGATTTTGATGGTATTAATTAATATTTATTACAATTTAGAATTCACCCTCTAGATCTTTTTTAGGGACTTCTTACGTACTCCAATGTAGTGAGATTTTTAGGAATAATGATGAAAAAACCCAATCCGCAGGGTAAAGGAACCGATTTGCTGGTGAATCATTGGCGCCCTCCAGTACTTAGTCAGCACAAGCCAATTGATACCATCATCAAAGATTACTTTCAGTCGTTACTGGTGCTGTCTGCGCGATTGCCATTTAAGCCCGTTATTGATCAGCACTATTATCTGTATTTTTGGCAGGAGGAGTTACGTCTGAGCTTAATTGAACCGCAAAAACTCAACGATAACAACGCTCAATACCTTGGCCACTGCCAATTGAGAGAAGATCTGACCTGGCAAATCAAGTTTAGCGACACGCCACTTTCGCCATCCGCGTTAGATTTTCTGGAACAATTTTACAATGGCTTTGTGACGCACCTGGATACTGATGCGAAATTAGTGGATCTACTCCCATTTTACCAACAAGGGCTGGGTTATCACGCCCGGGTGTTTGCCAATGGTCTGAGTAAAAGTCTGGCCATCTCAATGCCAAAACAACAAAACGCGCCAGTATCGGCGCGTCAGTGTTTGGCTTTATTAAGAGACGGGCAACAGCAGTTGCTGCCGTTGCAGAACTAATCTAATCGCTTTAAACGACCATTTTTGATGCTATAAATAAAACTGCAGACTTCCAGTTTCTGCCCCCTGGCAATCGCGTCTTTATAGATGGATGTGCGTCTGACATTATTGCTCTGTTCCAGCACATTCAATTCGCACAGACGATCATCTTTGGCCTGTCCTTCCAGCCCGACTAATTCTGGTTCATATTTAGTGGCCACATCCTGAATATGCCCTAACCAATTATCGATGAGCCCAAGTGGCTCACCTTTGAGGGCTGCTGAAACTCCGCCACAGCCATAATGACCACAAACAATGATATATTTCACCTGCAAAACTTCCACGGCAAACTGTAATACCGATAGACAGTTCAAATCGGTGTGAACCACAAGATTGGCCACATTACGATGCACAAATATATCCCCGGGTAACAAGCCCAGAAGTTGGTTGGCAGGAACCCGACTGTCAGCACAGCCTATCCAAAGGTATTCGGGTTTTTGTTGCTTTGATAAGTTTTCGAAAAAAGCGGGATCTTTACTTTCAATCTCTTCCGCCCACTTTTTATTGTTCTCAAAAAGTACATCAATTTTATCCATTGAACATTTCGCCCTTTATAAGAGTTCACATAATGCTTAGTTTACAGTCAGAAGACGCTGAGACAGATCTTACCTTATAACAATGTGTACTCATAAATGAAAAGTTTTCAGTGTCTGCAGCTTATAAACAAATGCGCCCGACTACTTTACTAAAACTGCGTATACGGACATACACGAATTAAATTAGTCAATCGCTTCATCCACTAAATGCTCCAGCAAGGTCAATGGCATCGCACCATTGTCCAGCATCAAATCATGAAATGCTTTGATATCAAAGTTGTCACCCTGTGCAGCTCGCATCCGTTCGCGTAACTCAACGATCTTTAGCATTCCTACCATGTACGCTGTGGCCTGTCCTGAGTAAACCATATATCGGGCGATATTGGCGTCCGCATTGCCCTGACTGACCCCGACGTTTTCCTGAAAAAATGTTGATGCCTGCTGGAATGACCAACCAAACGCATGAATACCGGTATCCACCACTAATCTTGCGGCTCTCAACGCTTCAAAATTAAGGCGCCCAATATCGCCATAGATATCGTTTTCATACCAGCCATAATCTCCTGCGATACGTTCAGCATATAATCCCCAACCTTCAACGTAACCGGTTGCTGACAGATTGCGCCGAAACAGCGGTAAATCCGTTTCCTGAGCCAGTGCAATTTGCATATGGTGGCCGGGCATGGCTTCGTGGTAAGCCAATGTCGGCATAGTAAAGTAAGGTTCATCATTGACGTTGCTGGCGAAAAAAGATCCAGGGCGTGCGCCATCCAGAGAAGCACGCACATAAAATCCGCCGATAGGACCGCCAACTACTCGCACTGGCACCATAGGTTGCCGTGAAAATAACGCCGTCATACGGTTCTCAGCATCATCAATAAGTGCTTCATAGGTTGCAACAACATCTTCGGCAGGTATCACTCCACCGTCTGTTATCACCCGACTAAAAAGCTGTTGCAGTGATTCATTTTGAGGATAGCCGAGTTCATCAAATCGACTGCGCAGTTCCGCATGAATCCGCTGCAGCTCTTGTAACCCCAAATCATGAATTTCCTGCGGACTAAGTTCAGTGGTGGTATGAAACCCAAGTCGTTGCTGATAATAAGCGTCACCGTTTTCAAACTGACCAACACCGATGTCCGTTGGTGCCCGCGCCAATTGCGAGTTGAGGTGCGAAATTAAACGCTGGTACGCCGGATTAATTTGCTCAACAATCAGGTCCTGTGCCGATGTTTTTGCTTCACCTTTAACACCATCATCGATGTCGCTTAAGGCATCGACCTTACTGGAAAAGTTGCTGTAATAGGGATTGTCATTGATACTGCCATTAGCAACGGCAGAAAAGACATTGATGGCAACCTGCATGGTAATTTGAGGCTCGACAATGCCATTGGCCTCCATTATTTGCAGGTTGTCGATAAGCTGATCCAGTTTATCGTCTACCAGCGCTAATCTGGTTAGGTAATTGTTGATATCCTGTTCATCGGCAATTGGATGTAACTCACTGAAAAATAACTCTGTTCCACGGGGAACACTAGTACCAAAATACGTTGCCTGGTAGTCGAAATAGATGAAATTCTGCAATTCACTTTGCTTAGTGGCTGCCCACAAGAGTATGTCAAAACTCAATTGTTCCTCTCCCGCCAGAGCAGTTCGGTTGAGGGTATTGAGTTTGTCTAGCAATGCCTGCCACAGGGCAATAGTGGTCAATTGATAATCAAAAGATATTGGCGTTAATCCGATATCAACCAGACCGTACTCATCCTCCAGGGTTAATGCCACTACGGATTCCGGATCTCGTAATTCAATCACAGGCAAAGCTGAATCCAGCAATTGTGCAAAAGACATGTCTGCCAATGTCGCTCTGAATTCTTCCACTACAACCTGATCAGCTTCCGGGGTAGCAGGTGTTGTCGGTGTATTCGGAGTAGTGGGTGTAGATGGTGTCGTCGGTGTTTCGGTGACACCATCAGAACCACCGCAGCTTATGAGGGCTAATGCTGCCACCAAACAGCCAACGAGTATTTTTTTCGAAATCATAGCGACCTCGGTGATTTTGACTATCCTCAATAAGTGTGTGTTAGGTCATCAATTTTGTCACCTAAGCTCAACAAATTTATCTGAGGTCCTGCTATGAAACTAATTAACTACCTTATGTTTTCCGGACAATGCGAGGAGGCGATAGACTTCTATACGAAAAAACTGGATGCACAAGTGCTGCATATTTCACGTTTTAATGAAATGCCACCAAATGACGATCCAGCTTGTCAAATACCGCCAGGAAATGAAGACAAGATCATGCATGCTACGCTCAAAATTGGCGAAAGCGAATTGATGATGTGTGATGGTTTTGAACCCCAACAGTCGCCTTTTTCTGGGTTTTATATTTCTATAGCTGCCGATAATTTAGCGCAGGCGACACAATACTTTGAAGCTATTGCTGAGCAGGGTGAAGTGATAATGCCACTCGATGAAACATTCTGGGCACAAGGGTTTGGCATGGTGAAAGACAAATTTGGTTTAGGCTGGATGGTGAATTTTGAAGGCGATAAGATGAATCACTAAACACAGGCACATTTCTTACAGCGTAGAAAACAGGCCGCTAGTCTACGGCCTGTTTCGAACACTCCGATATTTAGTGTTTTTCCAAATATTCCAAAGTAAGGTTGGTCAATAGCTCTACACCGAGCTTCATGCCGTCATCGTGTACGAAAAATGAGGGAGTATGATGTGGCGGCGCGTCTTCGACTGGCACATCCTTTGGTTTACCTCCAATAAACAAATACAAACCGGGAATTTCTTCCTGGAAAAAGGAAAAGTCCTCAGCGCCGGTTGTGGCTTTGCGGTTGATCACATTGTCGGCGCCAGCTGTGCGGGTTAATACAGGCACCATGTCGCGCATTAGTTGTGGGTCGTTGTAAGTGACCGGATAATTGTAATCCAGTGGTAATGTCACTTCAGCAGTAGCACCCATGCTTTGAGCAATAGCGTGCACTTTACGTGGTAACGCTTCATAAATGTGTTCACGTGCGGCTTCATTGAGAGTACGAATCGTGCCTACCAACTCCACTTCTTCTGGAATAATATTTGAACGTACACCACCATGGATGGAACCAATAGTGACAACGGCGCCATCATCCACCAACTTCAACTCACGGCTAACCAGTGTTTGCAGTGACATAATAATTTGTGCCGAGGTGACGACAGGATCGACACTTAACCATGGATAAGCACCATGGGCCTGTTTGCCTTTGACGACAACCTTAAAAGGATCAACCGCAGCCATAATACCGCCTTCCCTATAGGATACGGTGCCCACATCTGCGGCAGACCAGATATGCAAACCAAAGATGACATCCACATCTGGATTTTTAAGCACACCTTCTTTCACCATATCTTCAGCGCCACCGGTTTCCCCTTCGGGCGCACCCTCTTCAGCAGGTTGAAAGATAAATTTCACTTTCCCGGATAGCTGGGCTTTGTTTTCCGTTAGAATTTTTGCCGCGCCCATTAACATGGCAATATGGGTATCGTGACCACAGGCGTGCATTACCGGTACTTCTTGCCCATTGAATTCACCTACCGCTTCAGACTTCCAAGGTAAATCGTTATCTTCTTTCACCGGCAAACCGTCCATATCGGCACGTAATCCAACGACCGGACCCGGTTTCCCGCTATCGAGTACCGCGACGACACCTGTTTTTGCGACTCCGGTCTGAACCTCTAAGCCCAATGCTTGTAAATATTCAGCGACATAGGCGGCGGTTTTGAATTCCCGATTCGATAATTCCGGATGTTGATGGAAATGATGACGCCACTCTATGACTTGTGGTTGTATTTTAGTGGCTTCTGCTGCGACATCGATGTCAGCATAGCTAAGCGGCGCAATAGCCATTAAACCAGCTAGCAACAGTTTCTTCATAGGAACGACCTTTTATTATTGTTAGAAGTGGACACCCAGCATACGTAAGCGGTTTTCAATTGCAAACATCTGATCCAATGTTTCGCCAGCAATGATGCCATAGATATGAGTTTTAAGTTTCCGATCATCAACAAATTCATTGGCTGAAACAATCACAAAATCTTTATGCTCCAGGTCGCGATGCAAACGTACCAGTGCTTCGTCCAGTGAGGTGTCTATGGTAAAGCCCGTAGAAAATTTAGCATATTCTTTCTTTTCGGCTTTAAGGTTGTGGCGCAGCATACACAAGGGTGTTGAGCCATTAATTCGAATATTGGCATCAATCACAAACATCTGACCATCAGCATTTTCCAATACATCAATCCCAACCACGCCAAAATAACCATGTTTATGCAAAAAGCGGCTTAATACCGCTATTTTATGGTGGAACTTATCCATTTTGTCACTGTAGCGAATAACGCCACCTGTCATTTCACCATCTTCGGTAACCATCTGATTGGTGGCCCCTAAAAGCGTCGCCTGCCCCTGCTTGTCGACATAAAATTGCACACAATAATTGCCAATTTCATTGAGGACGAACTCCGACACCAGAATCGTCTTTACCAGCCCCATTTTTAAATACTGACGGATGTCCACCGAACAAAAATCTAAATCGTCCTGATCACGAATTATGTAAGTGCCTTCGCCAGCCAAACCGTGGGACACTTTGATCAGATAAGGGAATTCGTCCGGCGTCTTGATGTCGTTAAGGTTTGTTTTAGTAACATCGTAAGCAACAAAGTTAGGGTAGTGGACACCCATTTCTGCAAGTGTCACCTTACTCAAGAGTCGATAGTGTTCATCCGGATCTATAGCGTGTTTATCCGGTGCTAAATGATCGAAGGGGAACAAAGTTAATATTTTGTCGTACTTATCAGACTGATTGATGTCATCAAAAATGGTCTGATGAGGATAGATATCGAGATTGTCATAACGATGACCAAAATGTTCCCGCCAGTACCCCAACAATGGCTCACTGGGTTTTTCCATTAAGATACAGGGAATCGCATCGCCCATCACCGATGTAACACGCCAGGGCTCCATTTGTGCAGTCTTACTGTAGGCTACTTTGCGCTCTTCACTGTTGCCATCCTGAATCAGATAGTTTTTGGTGTTTGGGAAGTGACTCCAACCCGCCGTACTGGGATACGACACAAAGTAACCGTATCTGGCATCGGTGATGTCTTTGGCGAAAAGTTCAGAAAATGACTGCCCGGAAAAAATAGAAAATTCCTGCTCAATACTCATTGTTATTCTCAGTAAAAATAATTTTTCCTTCCGCATTAAACATATGCCACTACGATTTATTTGCAAATTTTGTCAAATGAATTTTTATGCACTGTTTATTGGAGACGCTTTTATATCAGTCACCTGAGCAATCTGTAGTCATTTCGCGTTCAGCTCGCAAGGTTCCTTCAATAGCAGCATTCAACGATTTTTCGCACACAAGGTCTCTCAAAAAATTTTTCAACGGACATATTAAACACCTCAGTTAAATAAATACGCCTTAAATTTGCATGATAATTTTTTCAGCAATCAACAACAAAAACTCCCTGTATTGCTATGCTTTATAGCATCTGTTAGCTTCATTAAATCGTGCAAGTATTAACCGTTACTTGAAGATAAAAATAAGGAACACATCATGGTCGCAAACGTGCAGCAGCAAAGTACTCGAACCAATGCCAAAGATACCGACGCTTTTGATATCTTCAATTTGCGCCATTATGTTGGACCCAATCCAGATCTGGCTTGTGAAGCATTGGCTTTTGATTTTGCCTTTACCGGTGCACCGGATCCCATATCTATATCTGATTTGCATTCAGCGGTTTCTGAGCGGTTACCAGAATTAGCAAAATTTGAATTTCACCGCTACGACATGCTGTTTGGTCATACTGTATCTTTAGTTAACCGACTTGACCTTAATTTGCACATGGACCGCTGGGAAGTCACAGAAAAGGAAAAGCATTCTCGTATCGCTTTTCAGGTGGTTCATAAAACGACATCCTGGAAGGTGGTTTATTTTGTCTGGGACTGGTTTGAATATCTTTGCGATCCGGATAACAATGACTTTGACTTCGAAAGTCAGTTTTTAGAATTACAAGAGTCGTTTAGCCGTTCCGTATTTGGCGGCCCTACCTCTTACAGCCTGATAAAAGCAGCGGCCAAAAAGGGCATTCCTGTCACTTACTTATGGGACGAAGGTTTGTTTCAGTATGGCTACGGCAAACACATGATAAGGGGGATCGCCACAACATTCGATTCTGATAGTCATGTGGATTCAGATTTCACCTGTCGAAAAGACGACTGCAAAGCGTTCTTAACCGAGTACGGCTTTCCGGTGCCAGATGGTGAAGTAGTATATGAATTAGAGGAGGCGCTGGATGCGGCCGCAGATATCGGATATCCGGTCGTTTGCAAACCCGTAGTCGGGCACAAAGGAATTGGTGTCACCGCGAATATACAAGATGAAGAACAATTACATGCTGCTTTCCTGGAAGCAAAAAAAGCCATTCCGGAAGATGAAGCACAAAGCATCATTATTGAGGCATTTATATCAGGGCATGATCACCGTATTTTATGTGTCGATGGCGAGTTTGTTGCCGCAGTAAAACGCGAGCCGGCTTATGTGACAGGCGATGGTGAATCTACCATCATGGACCTAATTGATATCGAAAATGGCAAAGCTATTCGAGCCGATACCGCAACCTCTCCCCTTGGGAAAATTCTGGTGGATGACATTATGGACGGTGTTTTAGCGGAGTCAGGGTTGTCGCGAGATTCTGTGCTAGAACGTGGCGAAAAAGTACACCTGCGCAAAGTTGCAAACTTATCACTTGGGGGGGTCAGCGAAGATGTCACTGATATTGTCCATCCAGAAGTGATTGCCATGAGTCGCGCTATATCACAACACTTTAAGTTAACGGTTTTTGCTTTGGATGTTATTACCGATGACATTGCCAACGACTGGCATCCCCCCAAGGGAGAAAAGCGTGCAAATTTCGGCATTATTGAAATCAACGCCGCCCCCGGTATCTATATGCACTTAAAACCGGCCTTTGGACGCTCAATAGATGTGCCAACCCGCATAATTGAAACCTTTTTCGATGATGCTATTGATGCCCGGATACCGATTTTGACCTTTAATAAGTTGTCCAAACCGGGGATGAGAAGATTAATAGATTACATCATGCATCACGAAATAGTGCGCTACCCCGCTGCAGTCTGTAAAGATGCCATGTTTTTGAAAAAGCACGAGTTTCCAATAAACCCGGATTACAACGCCAACATGCGTAATGTCCTGCGTAATCCAAGAGTTGAAATGCTATTGGCAGAAATGCCATTATCTATCTACGAGACCGAAGGGATGTATTACAATAGTTCGGATCTATTGGTACTGGAAGATCCGACTGATGTAGAGATGATCTTAACTGAAGATGTTGAAGCGAATGCCATCATCATGATCCGCAACGGAACCCAGGTACAAATAAAACGTGGAGAAGCAGAACCTGAGCATCTTGAAGTGGAATTCGAAGATGAATTTTTCTCGCTGGTTTTGCATGAAATCAAAGTGCACTTTGGCAGGCCGACCGCACAAGTGCTGAATTTTCCAATTCAATAACCTAAGTACATAAGTACTTTGCAGTAAAGGTATAAATTTGGTGTTATCAGTAATGCATAATAACAAGGGTTCACTCACGCTCATTGGCGGTGCAGAAGACAGAGGAACGGGCGAAGGGGTGTTAAAAACCCTGGTTGACAAAACACGGTGTAAACATGTGGTTGTAGTACCAACCGCATCAATGTATGGCTATGAATTAGGCGAGGAATATAAGGACACCTTTCGTCGCCACGGCGTCGAGAAAGTGGACATTATGGATATCAAAGAACGCCGGGATACAGAAGAACAACGTTATCTGGAAATGGCTAAACAAGCTGACCTGATTTTTTTCACCGGTGGTGATCAGGTCAAATTGGCCCACGTGTTTCTACACACAGAACTACTAAAAATCGTAAAAGACCGGCACTTTTTGTCTGGACTTCATCTTGCAGGCACCAGTGCTGGTGCAATGGTTATGAGTGATCCGCTGATATACGAAGGTGACGGTAAGGACTTCCAAAAAGGGGCCGTGTTTTTCGAGCCCGGTTTTGGTATTACTGCAAATATCACTGTGGATACTCACTTTATGGAACGAGGTCGAATTCCGCGTATTTGCGCATTTTTAGCTTCAGGCTACAGCAAACGTGGCATAGGTGTAGGTGAAGATACCGGGGCAATGATCACCGCCGATAACAAAATGGACGTCTTTGGTGCAGGTACTGTTGTTACCTTTAATGCCGATAAACTGCGCTACTCCAATTTTCACAATATTAAAGAGGATGAGTTGATTGATATGGATAATGTCTCTTTAACATTTCTGGTACATGGCAGCCGCTTCGATATGAACAAGTGGGCACAAATTAAGCCATCCAAACGTAAACGTATAATCGCATAATTTGAATTGTAATTTTGCAATCAACAAATAGAGCTTAAAATGACTAACGAAAACGAAGTGCAATCTTTGCTCAACCGCAATGCAGACAATCGACTCAGCTATCTTCTGGAAAAGGTAAAAGAAACTAAAGAGATTTGGATTTTAACTGATGATCTTGGCGCGGTAATGTTCCAAAGTGAGGAAGAAGATTGCATCCCCGTCTGGCCATCGAAAGAAGTTGCCCAACATTGGTGTGACGGCGATTGGGAGCACTGCAGACCCCATGCAATAGAGCTTGCCGCTTGGCAAGACAGATGGACCCCCGGATTAGAAGATGACGATGTCTGCGTGCTAATATTTCCTGATGACAATGATGAAGGAATTGTTATGTTGCCCTGGGAGTTTCAGGAAAAGCTTGAAGGCTAAGCTACAAATCAAGCGCCAATACTACTATTGGTGCTTTCTAACTTTTTATAGTGTTTTGGTTGGTAGCCGAAGGATTTGTAAAAAGCGGTGGAAAAATGACTGTGGGAGGAAAACCCCAGATCTAATGCAACCTTACTGATATCGGATTCTTGTGCCAGATAATCTAACGCAAATCTTAGCCTTAATTGCTGTCGGTACTGATGAATAGATTCACCCGTTAGTTTTTTAAATACCCGACACATATGAAATGTGGATACACCAATCGCTTGCGCAATGTCCTCTAAGGATAAATGGTTATCAATATCCTGGATAATAAGCTTCTGAATTTCATGACAAATCTCCGCATAGGCGCGTTTTGCTGAGGCACGTTTGTCTAATCTGGCATAATGCCCCAAACCAAAGTCCAGTACGTCAGCTAATAACTGTATTCCGATTTCTTCAACTGCTTCTAAATCACATTTTTGTGTCAGTAAATTGTTCAGTATGAGTCTTTGAGTCCAGTAGATCTGCGCTGAACAGCACAGATGATCGACATCCATAACCACATCTTGCGAATTTGAATCAACATGAATTGACGTTAGTGCCTGTGCAAGCAAACTCGGATGAAATTCAAACCAGTCGCAGATATCACCACGCTCATCACATACCGATCTGGTATAAGGTCGCTGACCGTCGTAGACATTAACATGATTAGGTTGCGATAAAAATTTGTGCCTTTGATATTGCTGAATGTAAGTCGGTGTTCTGGGAAACACCAATGTAGGTCTTTCAATCGGACCTGCTATTGCAAACTCAGGATGTTCTGCAGACAGGTGGAAATGACCAATACGGAGTTTATCCCCTTGGTAAAGTACCTGACTGATCGTCGAATATTTATTCACTGGCTTTATCTGTGAGCAAGAATTTGAAAGTTTTGACTCTGATTTGAGTCTAGCATAAGGCTATCAGATTATTCGATAACGGTGTGAAACGATGAAATTATACAAGCAACTAAGCACAGTGATTTTTCTGATTTGTGCAACAACATCATCATGCTCGGCACAAACACAACCAGCCAAATGCGATTCTCAAGAACACCGCCAGTTTGACTTTTGGGTCGGTGATTGGGTGGTATCGGATAGGGCAGGGAACATTCAGGGTCATAATATAATAGAGTTAATTCTTTATAACTGTACTCTGCTGGAGAACTGGCGGGGAACGCAGGGTAGTGAAGGTAAAAGCTTCAATTTTTATGACCGAGCAACACAACAATGGCATCAAACCTGGATTGATAAAAGTGGCGGTGTGTTATATCTAAACGGCGGACTGGTGGACAATGCCATGGTATTGGCTGGTGAGCGACCGGGCAAAGACGGAAGGCTCGTATTACATGAAATTCGCTATATGCCATTGGATGGAGGCATTGTTGAACAACATTGGCGTTTTTCGAAAGATAATGGAAAATCCTGGCAGGATTTGTTTTTAGGGATCTATAAGAAAAAATCATCTTCAGGAGCAATGTGATGAGAAAACTAGGGCTATTCTGGTTGGCACCCCTGTTTTTTGCAGCAATGGCCAGCAGCACCATTCATCCTAGCGCACCACCAGAAACCAAACAATTTTCCAGTATGTTGGGAATTTGGCAAATCCAGGACTTTCAAAAGCAGCATGATGGTAGCTGGCAGCAAGGTCTGGGCGCTACCTGGGAATGGCATACTATCCTTGACGGTTATGCCATACAGGATAATTGGATCGCACCTGTAGCAAGTCAGGAAGGAAAGGTGATTCGTTATCGTCACGGCACCAATATCCGAGTCTATAACCCCAAAAAGCAGCAATGGGAAATGGCCTGGATTTCTAGCACAGGGTTGCAAGTAGATACCTTTACCGCTAAGAAAGTTGATAATGCCATTGTCATGCGAGGTATATTTTCAGGAAGTGATTCAAAAATTACTTTTTTTGACATGGAAGCAACTAGTTTTAAGTGGAAGCTTGAGCTTTTAGCAGGCGGGCAGTGGCAAGAGGTTTATCGAATAAAAGGAACAAAATAAAAACAAAAACGTACACACATACAAAAAACCCGGCAAATGCCGGGTTTTTACGTTATTGACTGCAAATAATCTCTATTTGCGAAGCGATTGAATAATGCGTAATTGCGCAATTGCCTCTGCCAGTTCTGCTGCGGCTTCGGCATAGTCGAAGTCTGAACCGGGGTTAGCGATATGCTCTTCAGCACGTCTCTTCGCTTCCAGAGCAGCTTGTTCATCCAGATCTTCACCACGTACTGCAGTATCCGCTAAAACGGTTACTGTACCAGGTTGAATCTCAAGAAGGCCGCCATTGATATAGATAAGCTCTTCATGGCCGTGCTGTTTAACCAGTCTCACCATGCCGGGTCTTAACGCCGTTATTAAAGGTGCGTGTCCTGGGTGAATACCCAACTCACCTTCGCTACCGGTCACCTGGATTGATTCGACACGACCAGAGAAAATACTCTGTTCTGCGCTTACTACATCCAAATGTGTTGTCATAGCCATTTAACCCTCCTAAAGGACAAGGAGACCAGGGCTTACGCCCCGATCTACTTACATACCTTTCGCTTTTTCTGCCGCTTCTTCGATTGAGCCAACCATGTAGAATGCTTGCTCTGGCAGATCATCGTAGTCACCATTTAATATGCCTTTAAAACCAGCAATAGTGTCTTTCAATGAGACGTATTTACCAGGTGAACCGGTAAATACTTCTGCTACGAAGAAAGGCTGAGATAAGAAACGCTGAATCTTACGAGCGCGTGATACCACTTGCTTATCTTCTTCTGACAATTCATCCATACCTAAGATAGCGATGATGTCTTTTAATTCTTTATAACGCTGCAGAACCGATTGTACACCACGAGCTGTATCATAGTGCTCTTGGCCGATGACCAATGGGTCCAACTGACGTGAAGTAGAATCAAGTGGGTCAACTGCAGGGTAGATACCCAAAGCTGCGATATCACGTGATAATACAACCGTTGCGTCTAAGTGGGCGAATGTTGTCGCTGGTGACGGGTCAGTCAAGTCATCTGCCGGTACATATACCGCCTGAATTGAAGTGATAGAGCCTGTCTTGGTAGAGGTAATACGCTCCTGCAGCACACCCATTTCTTCAGCCAGAGTAGGCTGATAACCTACCGCTGATGGCATACGACCCAAAAGTGCTGATACCTCAGTACCTGCCAATGTATAACGGTAGATATTATCTACGAAGAACAAAACATCACGGCCTTCGTCACGGAATTTTTCCGCCATCGTCAAACCAGTCAAAGCAACACGTAAACGGTTACCCGGTGGTTCATTCATCTGACCGTATACCAACGATACTTTATCCAGTACGTTTGATTCGTTCATTTCATGATAGAAATCGTTACCCTCACGAGTACGCTCACCAACACCTGCGAATACTGAATAACCGCTGTGCTCGATTGCGATGTTACGGATAAGTTCCATCATGTTTACGGTTTTACCAACACCGGCACCACCGAACAGACCAACTTTACCACCCTTAGCAAATGGGCAGACTAAGTCGATTACTTTAATACCTGTTTCCAGTAGCTCAACTGCGCTTGACTGGTCTTCATAAGAAGGTGCTTCACGGTGAATTGACATTCTTTCTTCTTCACCGATTGGACCCGCTTCATCGATTGGGTTCCCTAATACATCCATGATTCTACCCAACGTTGCTTTACCAACTGGTACCTGAATTGGATTATCTGTATTAGAAACTTCGATACCACGACGTAAACCGTCAGTAGTACCCAGTGCAATCGTACGCACCACGCCGCCACCAAGTTGTTGTTGAACTTCTAATGTTAGTCCTTCCAACTCGCCCGCGGTCACTTTAAGTGCGTCGTATACCTTCGGAACAGAATCTTGTGGAAATTCAATATCCACAACTGCACCGATAATCTGGACGACCTTACCTTGACTCATAATTTGTCCTCGTTAATTTTAAACCTTTGCCTATACCGCTGCGGCGCCGCTGACAATTTCGCTGATTTCCTGCGTAATTGCTGCCTGGCGTGCTTTGTTGTATATCAATTGCAACTCATCGATGAGATTACCTGCGTTGTCGGTGGCCGCTTTCATCGCGACCATTCGCGCCGCTTGTTCAGAAGCGACATTTTCTACAACGCCTTGATAAACCTGAGATTCAATGTAGCGAACCAGTAACATATCCAAAATGGGTTTTGGATCTGGCTCGTATATATAGTCCCAGCGATGTTTATATTCATCGTCATCAGATGCTGGCAAAGGCAATAACTGATTAATTTTAGGAACCTGTGTCATGGTGTTTTCAAAGTTGTTGTATGCCAGATAGATGCGGTCAATTTTACCTTCATCATATGCATCCAACATCACTCTCACCAAGCCAATAACATCAGAAACGCTAGGAGCGTCACCGATGCCAGATTCTGCAGCTAAAACGTTGCCACCAAAACGATTAAAGAAACCACATGCTTTTGCGCCCAGTGCTGCAAAATCGACGTCGACATCTTTGTCTTGCCATTGTTTTACAGCATTAGATACCGCCTTAAATTCGTTGGTATTTAAACCACCACAAAGGCCGCGATCGGTTGAAATGACGATGTAGCCAACACGTTTGATTTCGCGTTCCTCAAGATAAGGATGGCGATACTCAAGGTTACCTTGAGCAACGTGGCTGATGACCTTACGCATATTCTGTGCGTAAGGACGGCTGGATGTCATACGATCCTGTGCTTTCTTCATCTTAGACGCAGCCACCATTTCCATTGCACTGGTGATTTTCTGCGTGTTTTTGATGCTGCCTATTTTGCCTTTTATTTCTTTGCCGATAGCCATGCTTTTCTCCCGTGATTACAACGAAAGGCGCCCTGAAAGGGCACCTGTCATTACCAGGTTTGGGTAGACTTGAACTTCTCTAATGCTTCGGAAAGCGAGTTTTCAATGTCTTTATTGTAATCACCAGAAGCATCGATGCTCTTCATCAAATCAGCATGGTCACTGTTCATGTAAGAATGCAGTGAGGCTTCGAAATCAAGCACTTTACTGAGCTCAACGTCTTTTAAGTAGCCTTTTTCTACTGCAAACAATGAAACAGCCATATCAGCGATTGACAATGGCGCATATTGTTTTTGCTTCATCAGCTCGGTAACACGCTCACCATGCTCTAACTGAGCACGTGTCGCTTCATCCAAATCAGACGCGAACTGCGAGAATGCTGCCAATTCACGGTACTGAGCCAATGCCAGACGAATACCACCACCCAATTTCTTGATGATTTTCGTTTGAGCAGCACCACCAACACGAGAAACTGAAATACCGGCATTTACTGCAGGACGAATACCTGCGTTAAACAGGTTAGTTTCAAGGAAGATCTGACCGTCTGTAATAGAGATTACGTTAGTAGGTACGAACGCTGATACGTCACCGGCTTGCGTTTCAATGATTGGCAATGCCGTTAATGAACCCGTTTTACCTTTTACTTCACCCTTGGTGTATTGCTCAACGTAATTGGTATTAACACGAGCAGCACGCTCCAATAAACGGGAGTGTAGGTAGAAAACGTCACCAGGGTAAGCTTCACGACCTGGGGGACGACGTAATAGCAATGAAATTTGGCGATAAGCAACGGCTTGCTTAGACAAATCATCATATACAATTAACGCATCTTCACCACGGTCACGGAAATATTCACCCATGGTACAACCAGAGTAAGGTGCCAGGTATTGCAATGCTGCAGATTCAGAAGCAGAAGCTGCAACAACAATGGTGTGATCCATTGCACCGTGCTCTTCTAACTTCCGTACCACGTTTGCAATTGTTGATGCTTTTTGACCAACAGCAACATAGATACATTTAACACCAGTCTCTTTCTGATTGATGATGGCATCGATTGCCAAAGCAGTTTTACCTGTTTGACGGTCACCGATAAGCAACTCACGCTGACCACGACCGATTGGAATCATCGAGTCAACCGACTTATAACCGGTTTGTACTGGTTGGTCGACCAATTGACGGTCGATTACACCTGGTGCGATCTTTTCAACGGGTTCGAAACCATCAGCTTCGATAGACCCTTTACCGTCAATGGCTTCACCCAAAGTGTTTACTACGCGACCCAATAAACCACGACCTACTGGAACTTCCAGAATACGGCCAGTAGAGTTTACTTTGGTGCCTTCTCTTAAGTCCGCATAGGGACCCATAACTACTGCACCAACAGAGTCACGTTCTAAGTTCAATGCAATCGCATAGCGACCGCCTGGAAGCTCGATCATCTCACCTTGCATGACATCAGCAAGGCCGTGTACCCGGATAATACCGTCGGTTACACTTACGATAGTACCTTCATTGCGAGCTTCACTTACTACTTCGAACTGTTCAATACGTTTTTTGATCAGTTCTGCAATTTCAGTGGAATTAAGTTGCATGCCCTTTTTCCCCGTTATGCTTGTAACGAATCGGCCAGACGATTCAGTTTGCTTTTGATAGAACCGTCAATGACGGTGTCGCCAGCTTGAATAACAAAACCAGCAATCAATGCCGGGTCAACGTTACAATTCAGCTTAACTTTTCGTGACAGGCGTTGTTCAAGCGATTTGCTAATTTCCTGCTGTTGCGCATCAGAAAGTTCGGTTGCAGAAGTCACATCGACATCAACCTCTTTCTCATAATCCGCTTTCAGCTGTTCAAATAATTGCAAAACCGCTGGTAATGCCTGTAAGCGCTTATTTTCAGCCAAAACTTTTACAAAGTTCTGACCATGTTCATCAAGTTGTTCACCGCACAGGTTGATGAAAACATCGGCGAGCCCTTCTGCTGCCATGGCACTGTTCAACAATTGTTTAACAGTGTCATGTTTTGCAACTTCAGCGGCGAAGCCCAACATCGATTGCCAATCGGCAATCTTTTTGTTTTCAACTGCGTGATCAAATGCAGCGAGAGCATAGGGACGAGCAACGGTTGTCAATTCAGACATAGCTCATTTACCCCTTATAGCTCAGTGACAAGTTTTTCAACAATGTCACCGTGTGCAGCAGCATCGATTTCGCGGCCAAGAATGCGCTCAGCACCAACAACAGATAGCTGTGCGACCTGCTTACGCAGTTCTTCTTTAACGCGATTACGTTCTGCATCGATTTCCGCTTTACCCTGAACAATGATTTTTTCACGCTCTTCATGACCGCGCTGAGTTTCCTCATCGACGATTTGGGAAGCACGCTTTTTCGCTTGTTCAATGATTTCAGAAGCTTGATGTTTCGCTTCTTTAAGCTGTTCGGCAGCTTTCTTTTGCGCAAGCTCAAGATCTTTTTCTGCTCTATCAGTAGCAGCAAGACCGTCTGCGATTTTCTTTTGGCGTTGTTCAATTGCAGCAATTAACGGTGGCCATACGTACTTCATACAGAAAAGTACGAACACCGCAAAGGCAATTGTCTGGCCAATTAGAGTAGCGTTGATATTCACAACCCCATCTCCTCTGTTCGTTTACTAAAAGTGGCTATAAAAATAGGATTAAGCGCCCAGTACGAACAACATATAAAGTGCGATTGCTACACCGATCATCGCGATAGCGTCAATAAGACCCGCTACGATAAACATACGTGTTTGCAATTGAGGAGCCAGTTCAGGCTGACGAGCAGAAGCTTCCAGGAACTTACCACCTAACAAACCAAAACCGATTGCTGGACCCAAGGCACACAGACCAATCAAAATACCAACGGCAATGTATAATTCACCCACTTGATTTCACCTTCTAGTTAAATATTAAAGTTAAAGTTAAAAAAATCTTCAGTACCTGCAAAACAGGTACCGTTGAGATTAGTGATCTTCGTGCGCCATGCTCAGATACACAATTGTCAGCATCATAAAGATGAATGCTTGAAGGGGGATAACCAGCAAGTGGAATACCGCCCAGACAAAATGCATTGGCAATTGGAACAAACCTGTTAGCGCAATCAGAATAAATATCAGTTCACCCGCATACAGGTTACCGAACAGACGCAGAGCCAAAGACAAAGGCTTCGCCAGTAAAGTAACCAACTCCAGAATCAGGTTTACCGGAATGAATAAAGGATGATTAAAAGGATTCATGGTCAGCTCTTTAACAAAACCAAAGCCTTTAATCTTAATGGAGTAATAAATCATCAATACGAATACACCTAAGGATAAGGCAAAGGTCATATTCAAATCTGTAGTCGGTACAACTTTCATGTAGACATCATGAGAGTCCATTCCAAAGAACGTCGTGCCAATCACACCAGCCAGCGATGGTAACCAGTCAACGGGTACCAAATCCATAAAGTTCATTAACAGTACCCAAATAAAAATGGTTAATGCTAACGGTGCAATAAGAGGATTTTTACCATGAAAGGTACTATTCACAGTATCTTCAACGAATTCCACAATCATTTCGATGAAACACTGGAATTTACCCGGGACGCCGGTATCTGCTTTTTTAGCAGCAGAACGGAATATCGCCAGAAAAAGTATGCCCAAACCAATTGACCAGGCTAACGTGTCTACATTCCACGTCCAGAAGCCACTATTTTCGCATGCTTTATTGAAGGCAAGACCTGAGTCGGTCGAACACATCTTAGCATTGGTCAAGTGGTGCAAAATATATTGTGAACTTGTTTGTTCACCACCAGATGCAGCCATTTTCTATCCTAATAGTTAAAGTTTAAAAATCTGTTTTAATCAGCCGCGCTGTCGCCACTGATGCAAAAAAATCATTACTGGGAAGTGCGCTAGCAGGACGATGACGTACCCTACAAGTAATTCAATGCGCTGTAACTCCGGCCTTTGAAAAACAACAAACAGTAGTAGCACTGTTAACAATATTTTGGCCTTGTTTCCCTTTTTAAAACTTTGTACGACTTGCGTGTTTTTACAGGCCCCTGAAAAACGAAAGGCGAAAAAAACAAACACTATGTCCGTAACGATAGCGATAGCGCCACCGATGAAAATAACCAACGCAGTATCAAACCCTTTAAAAATCTGCGCTGCGAAGCTAATCAAAAGTAATACTATGGCTTTTACCAGAATACCTTTTCGTGCTAGCTCTCTGCCGGGTTTTGCTATATCTGAACCCATTTCAGCCTCAAGTTGACGCTTACGGCAACTAAAAGCGCCAAAAGTATACTTCTTTGCCGCGAGTTTTCAACCATTTGCCGCTTATTAACGCCGTGTTACAAAATTTACATTACATATTGAGAGCCAGTCGGGCATTTAACTTAACTAACGAAACCCCCAAACCCGCTTTGCGAGCGAATCGCTATTTTTTAGTAAAAAAACAATTCAGATTAGAAAAATACGCTCAAGAATTATTCTGATGTGTCGGAATCCGTCGTTTCGATGTGCGCTAAAATACCATCGAGCTGCTCCAGACTTACGAAGTTAATAACTAACTTACCTTTGCCTTTGGCATTGTGATTAATCGATACTTTTGCCCCCAGATTTTCAGTTAATCGTGTTTCCAGAGATTTCACGTCGGGATCCGGTTCTTGCTTGGGTTTTTGCGGCGCAGGCTCTAGTAGTTTGCGCACTAAATTTTCAGTATCTCTAACAGTCAAACCTTTGTTTGCGACAGTTTGCGCCGCATTACTCTGATGATCACCTTCCAATGATAACAAGGCACGGGCATGGCCCATTTCAATATCACCGTATTCCAGTAATTTTTTGACATCATCATTCAAATTATTCAGACGCAACAAATTGGTTACCGTGGTGCGGGATTTACCCACTGCTTCTGCTACTTCCTGATGGGTCAATTCGAATTCGACAATCAATCTTTCCAGCGCCTGAGCCTCTTCCATCGCATTGAGATCTTCGCGCTGAATATTCTCAATCAACGCCATTGCGATAGCAGCTTCATCTGGTACATCTTTCACCAGACACGGCACGACATCTAACTCAGCTAACTGTGCCGCGCGCCAGCGACGTTCACCCGCAATAATTTCAAATTTATCCTCGGCAATCTGGCGTACTACGATAGGTTGAATAATACCTTGTGCCCGTATTGAAGAAGCGAGTTCTTCCAACGCATCCGGAGACATGTCTTTACGAGGTTGGTAGCGGCCAGGTTGTAAAAATTCGATGGGTAATTTTTGCAATTCCTGTTGTTGTGCTTCGGAACTGCTGTCGGTCTGACTGGCTTGTTCATTGTCTCGATGAGATTGACTGGTAGCCAACAGGGCATCTAATCCTCTGCCCAAACCGCGTTTTTTACTCGACATATGCCTTAAACCTTAATCTGGATAATCTGCTTAGCGCTAATCGCTAACCCTGTTATTTTGCGCTTTTGCCACGACGCAGTATTTCACCGGCCAATGCCAGGTAAGCTTTCGCGCCCGTCGAAGACTTTTCATAATACATAGCAGGAGCACCAAAACTGGGCGCTTCCGCTAATCTGACGTTGCGGGGAATGACAGTACGATAAACCTGCTCTCCAAAATGCCGTTTTAACTGCTCCGATACATCGTTCGCTAAACGATTGCGAGGATCGTACATGGTGCGCAAAACACCTTCTATTTTCAATTCCGGATTGACCACGGAAGCCAGCTTTTGAATGGTATCCAACAACGCGGTTAATCCTTCCAGCGCGTAATATTCGCACTGCATAGGTACCAGTACCGAATCCGCAGCCGCCATCGCGTTAACCGTCAACTGGCTCAGTGATGGGGGGCAATCGATAAAAATATAATCATACTTGTCACGTACGGGTTGCAGGGCATTCCGCAATCGTAATTCCCGGGCAAACACTTCCATCAATTTGATTTCAGCAGCGGTAACATCGCCGTTTGCGGCGATCAGATGGTATTTTCCCGTGGTCGCTTCAACAATGACGTCCTGTATGGGTTTCTCTTCAATTAGCAGCTCGTAAACGGTGGAATCCACTTCATACTTATCAACACCGCTACCCATGGTCGCATTGCCTTGCGGGTCTAAATCAACAAGTAAAACTTTTCGTTTTGTTGCAGCCATTGATGCAGCCACATTGACCGCTGTGGTTGTTTTGCCCACGCCGCCTTTTTGATTAGCAATTGCAATTACTTTTCCCAAAAGAAGCCTTCCGTTATGATTGTCGTTTCAACGTGATCAGATGTCGTTCTGCGTCCAAACCTGGCACTTGCACCCGTAATTCGGTCTCTATTGTATAGTCTGTTGACAGTTGCGCAATTTCCTCGTGGGGATATTGACCTTTCAATGCCAAAAACTTGCCATCAGAATCTACCAGATGTGAACACCAGTGCAACATATCTTTTAACGAAGCAAATGCTCTGCTTAATACTCCATCGAAGGGCTTCTCAGGCTGAAAGTCTTGTACGCGGCTCTGTACAGGCGCAATGTTAGACAATTGCAACTCATGTTTAACTTGAGTCATAAAGCGTACCCGCTTGCCCAAACTGTCTAACAACACAAATGACTTTTCCGGACACATAATTGCCAATGGAATACCCGGTAATCCAGGTCCAGTGCCGACGTCAATATAACTGTCTTCGCGCAAAAAAGGGGCAATTGCGATAGAGTCCAGAATGTGGGTGTACAACATTTTTTCTGGATCTCTTACCGAGGTTAAATTATAGGCCTTGTTCCATTTATCCAACAAACCGAGAAACTGTAGAAGTTTCTGTTTTTGTTCTGAGGTAACCTCAATGTTGGTTAATGCGACGGCTTGATCAAACTTTTCTGCTATTCCCTGTAAATTGTTCATTCAGGCACTTTTCCGCAATAGTCCTTGTTTTTTAAGGTAAACCAATAACAGTGAAATGGCAGCTGGGGTAATACCTGAGATGCGTGATGCTTTACCAATGGTTTCTGGGCGAGCATCAGTCAATTTTGCTACCACTTCATTCGATAGGCCAGATATTTTGGAAAAATCCAGGTCAACGGGCAACAGGGTATTTTCATTGCGTATGGTGCGTGCGATTTCGTCCTGTTGTCGGGCAATGTAACCAGCATATTTGATTTGAATTTCAACTTGCTCAGCCGCTTGTTCATTATCCAGCCCCGGACCTAATTCTGGATTTTGCATCAGCTTCGAGTAGGTCATTTCTGGCCGACGGATCAGTTCTTCCAATGAATGTTCACGACTGACTGGATTTTTTAATAAACCGTTTAAATTCTCAGTAGCACTGTGCTGCGGATGGATCCAGGTAGAGCGCAAGCGCTGCTTTTCCTGTTCCACTGCTTCTTGCTTATTATTAAAAAACTGCCAGCGAGCCTCATCAACTAATCCTAAACGATAGCCCATTTCAGTTAATCGAATATCGGCGTTATCTTCTCGTAACATCAATCGATACTCGGCTCGGCTGGTAAACATACGATAAGGTTCTTTCGTGCCTAAAGTTGCTAAATCGTCAACCAGGACACCCATGTAAGCCGTATCGCGTCCAATGATCATGGCTTCTTTGCCCTGGACTTGCAAAGCTGCGTTGGCGCCGGCAATCAAGCCTTGTGCGCCAGCTTCTTCATAACCCGTCGTACCATTTATTTGGCCAGCAAAAAACAAACCCTCTATAAATTTGGTTTCCAATGTTTGCTTCAGGTCTCGAGGATCAAAAAAGTCATATTCAATGGCATACCCAGGGCGGATGATATGCGCATTTTCAAAACCTTTGATGGAATGAATCAGCTCGACTTGCACATCAAAAGGCAAACTGGTGGAAATACCGTTGGGGTAAACCTCGATACTGTTTAGCCCTTCGGGTTCAACAAATATTTGATGTGTGTCTTTATCGGCAAAACGCATAATCTTGTCTTCAATCGAAGGACAATAGCGTGGACCAATGCCTTCAATCACCCCTGTATACATGGGGGAACGATCTAAACCGGTACGAATAATATCGTGGGTTTTTTGATTCGTATGGGTTATGTAACAAGGAATTTGTTTCGGGTGCTCTGAACGACTTCCCATAAACGAGAATACCGGTGTTGGATCATCTCCCGGTTGTTCCTGCATGACAGAAAAGTCCAGTGTTCGTGCGTCTAATCTCGCTGGTGTGCCTGTTTTTAAGCGGTCTACCCGAAACGGCAGGGCGCGCAAACGTTGTGATAAAGCATTAGAAGGCGCATCACCGGCACGACCTCCTTGATAATTTTGCATACCGATATGAATAACGCCACCGAGAAAGGTACCAACCGTTAACACCACCGTTTTTGCACTGAATTTAACACCCATTTGGGTAACAACACCGGTTACCCGATCATTTTCAACAATTAAATCATCACAGGATTGTTGGAAAAGTGTCAGATTTGGTTGGTGTTCGAGGATATCTCTGATTGCTGTACGGTACAGTGCTCTATCTGCCTGAGCACGAGTTGCTCTTACCGCAGGGCCTTTGCTGGCATTGAGGGTTCGAAACTGAATACCACCTTGGTCAATAGCATGGGCCATTGCACCACCAAGGGCATCAATTTCTTTCACTAAATGACCTTTTCCAATCCCCCCTATGGCGGGATTACAGGACATTTGCCCAAGCGTTTCAATATTTTGAGTCAACAATAGTGTTTTCGCACCCATACGCGCAGCGGCTAATGCTGCTTCTGTGCCTGCATGGCCACCACCGACAACGATGACATCATATGCTTGTGCGAAATACATCTGTTACCTCTTACCCTTTATTCAAAATGGGCGCACATTCTATAGACAAATGCGCATTTGTAAAATGATTAAATATTATACAAGGCAAAAAAGCTTGTTGCTTAATTAAAGTAAGATCTTCTTTAAAGATCTTTATTAGATCTATTATTAAGGGCGCAAATATCTGTAGATAACCCTTTTTTTGTTATTAATATCAATAAGTTATAAGAGAATTAAGTTGTGTAAAACTGCCCTTAAACCTGGCAGAAAGCGGTGGTTAACTTGCTGTTTTATCCACAGCGCATATTTCAAAAAAAGTATTCACAGTATTAAATTGTTTTAATACCGGAGTTTTACCTTAAGTTATCCACATTGAAGGGTAAATTGATATTAATTTGTGGATAAAGTGTGTTGGAGAATGAATAACTTTTTTGACTGAAGCGTTAGCCATGCCTACAAACCCAGTCAAATGGGGGGTTCTGATATTAAAGTCAGGATTATGTGGCACTTAGGACGGTGCTAACTTAATTGTTGGCAATCCGCTATATCATGTGATCGCGCAACTAACGTCAGCGTCAGAAAGTCTCTGATTTAACAGGCAGTGGCCAGGTATTTTGGCTAGTTAGCGATTATTTTATTTGGTTGGGTTTGTAACCAGAAGGTTGTGATTGCAAAGAAGGTTGCTCATCTATCAATTCTGCGCGTCTGCTATTGCCTGAGAACTGTACTTTGTAGGTATCGTACTCTTTGATAGATTCGAAACAATAACTCCCCACAGCCTTGTACAGGTGCGCTAAATCATGGTTGGTAATAAGGATGCAATTCTTTTTGTTTACCAGTCGCTGCCGCAGCAGATTGCCCAGCCAACTTTGCGCATTCTTCTTTAATTGTGATTCATTGACACAGACTTCATCCAGAATTAACAGATCTACATCCATCAGCTCCTGATTAATTTCTCGAAACTTTTCGGCAATATTATCCTGTGCACTGTAATCGTAAGAGAAAAAGCGCATTTCCAACAGGCTGGACAGTTGCCGATACAGTACCGATATTTCATGCTGATTAATGAGTTCATGGGCAATCGCGCCGGCAATGTGTGATTTGCCACGACCATAGTCGCCATAAAACAGCATCATGTGAGAGCCACTTTGACGCCAGCTAGGGTCCTGATGCGCGGCAATAAAGCTTTTGGCAATGCTAACCGCTTCGACAACGTCAGGACTGTCCATCTGGATGTTGTCGAACACCCATTTAGGATTTAGATCGGAACGTCCGTGGATAGACGCAATTCGGTCAATTTTGGCCTGGTTTTGCAAGTGTTTAATATCATCATTTGCCTGCAGTTCGTAAGTGCGCCGTAAAGTATCGTAGTCCGTTGCTGGACCGCTATCTAATTTTTTTCCCAGTGATTGGGAAAATTTAGTCAATCTATTTTTCAGACTTTCCACGATATTTCTCAACTAATTGTTTGGCGTTCTCGTTCAACGTCACTTCTGCTTGTTTAGAGGTTACCTGATAACCTGTTGTGGTTTTGCGGTCAGCCTCGTAAAGGGTTCTTGCATGACGCAGATGTAAAACAAACTTTTGTGTCCATTGATAAGGGGTATGTTGGACTTCAGGTCTGCCCATCCAGTACGCGATGAATTCCCCTAGTGCATATTGATCATACTCTTTTTCTATCAGACCCACCAGTTGGCAGATCTCTGAAAAAATGTCACTCACGGGTTGCCAGTTATTGCACATACTGGTTTTTTGCCCATGCCAGTCCGGGTGAGTTTGATGATGTGTTCTTGCCAGCGGTAAGAGCAGTTGTTTACCGCTAAGTGGTTGAGACATATCGATAGGGGAGGTAATAAGACCAGCTTGCAACAACTCTTCAATCAGTGAATTGATTTCCCGGCCAGTGTTGAGGTTGTCACCCCCGGAAGCCAGAAGATCCTGAAGTGTTTTGTAATTCAGCGGTTTTGTGAATCCAGTCAGGTGGTCACATTCTGGGCGCAGTCCCAGGGTATACAACACTCTGGCAGCGTTGCTGATGGGTTGCTTTAAGCAATCAAGCTCAGTGTTGTTCACCTAATGCATCCTGATAAATTGAGGAAAACCATGCTACGGCGTTTTCTTCTGGAATAGTATGTTGCAAAACATCGACCAAGTGAGGGGCATGCAGTGGCTGGGCGCCCGTTTGTTGCATTAATTTGTGCATCGTTTTGCCACCTTCGCAAAATGTATCGTAACTGCTGTCACCCAGTGCAATTACCCAGTAAGCGACATTAGGATACGATTGACGCTTTAATTGTTGAGCAAACGCTTGAATATTGTCTGGGAGATCACCTGCGCCATGGGTTGAGGTGATTATCAGCCAATGACCGCTGTCGGGTAAATCAGTAATATCGGGCTGTAGATGGATGCGATGACTGATATTTTGTTTGTTTAGTAATTCCGCTATTGCATCAGCGACGTATTCACTGGCCCCCAACATGGAACCGACAACAATATGAACCATATTATTTACCTATACAAAATGATGAAAAGATGCGTCCCAGTAAATCATCAGAGGTAAATTCTCCGGTAATCTCACTTAACTGTGATTGTGCTAATCTTAGCTCTTCCGCCAGCAATTCGCCGGCCGCAAATTCAAGTAATTGAGTTTTACCATTTTCAACGTGTAACAGCGCTTCTTGTAATGCGTTTACATGTCTGGCTCTGGCAATGAATTGCCCTTCTGCAAGATTGTGGAAACCCATACAATCTTTCAGGTGCTGCTTTAATGCATCCAGTCCCAACCCTTGTTTTGCAGAAATGGCGACTACAGGTAACTGTTGCGTTTGATGTAAACCTGGTGATTCTTGACTGATATCACATTTGTTGCGAATAATAGTCAGGCCGATACCTGGGGGTAATTTATGGAAAAATTCCGGCCAGATCAGTTCAGGATCTTCAGCCTTCGTGGCACTCGCGTCAGCCAGTAACAGGATTCGATCTGCCTGTTGTATTTCTTGCCAGGCTTTTTCTATACCAATACGTTCAACGGCATCTTCGCTCTCACGCAATCCGGCGGTATCGACAATATGCAATGGCATGCCGTCAATGTTGATGTGTTCTTTAATAACATCTCGGGTAGTACCTGCAATTTCGGTAACGATGGCTGTTTCTTTGCCGGACAAGGCATTGAGCAAACTGGACTTTCCCGCATTCGGCTTACCAGCGATAACGACTTTCATGCCTTCCCGCAACAAACTACCTTGACGGGTTTTGTCGAGGGTATCTGCCAATTGCTGTAAAATTTGATGTAAATCGTTCTGAATTTTACCGTCGGAGAGAAAGTCTATTTCTTCTTCCGGGAAATCAATTGCAGCTTCAACGTACATTCGCAGTGCGATCAGTTGTTCTACGAGTCGGTGAATATGATCTGAAAAATCACCCCGCAGAGATACCATGGCGCTTTTTGCTGCTTGGGTCGAACTGGCATCAATGAGATCGGCGATAGCTTCTGCCTGAGCCAAATCCATTTTGTCGTTGAGAAATGCCCGCTGGCTAAATTCACCTGGATTGGCAAATCGGACACCCGGAATAGCTGCAATGGTTTCCAGCAGCATATTTATGACAATTTGACCACCGTGGCCCTGCAGTTCCAGTACATGTTCACCTGTGAATGAATGAGGGGCAGCAAAGTATAAAGCGATACCCTGATCTATTGGTTCATCGTTGACATTATAAAATGGGCAATAATGCGCCTGTCTGGGTGTTGGTTCGAACTTTAGTATACGCTTTGCTACTTCAAGTGCTAAGGAGCCTGATATTCGCACAATGCCCACGCTACCTCTGCCGGGAGAGGTAGCCTGGGCGACAATAGTGTCAGCGTTGGAGTTATTCACAGTGGTTGGATGTGGTATGGGTTAAACTAGTCGCGAAAGTTGTTGAACTGGAATGGTTGACCCATTTCTGCTTCTTTCACTAACGCCATGACCTGCTGCAAATCATCCCGTTTTTTACCGGTGACGCGCAGTTGTTCTCCCTGTACCTGAGCCTGCACTTTTATTTTAGAGTCTTTGATCATTTTCACTAATTTTTTCGCCGTGGCCTGATCAATTCCTTGTTTGAAATGAACGTCCTGTTTGACCCCTTTTCCAGAGGTTTGAACTTGCTGTTCATCAATACTACGAGCATCGATACTTCTTTTGACCAGCTTATTGCGCAAAATATGCATCATTTGCTGCAATTGGAAATCGGCATCTGCCTTTAGCGTAACAATATTGTCTTTGCGTTCAAAAGACGCGTCTGACCCTTTGAAGTCGAAACGAGTTTCGACTTCACGGTTTGCATTATCTACTGCGTTTTGCAGTTCTGGTAATTCTATTTCAGAAACTATGTCAAATGATGGCATGGGTTATCCTCAATGAGTCTTGATACCTTTCTTTTCCATGGCGTTATAGATGATTTTCGCCTGGACAATAGTGATAACGTTACTGATTAACCAATATAGTACTAGTCCCGCCGGGAACCATAAAAAGAAGATACTCATAAATACCGGCATCCATTGCATAATTTTTTGCTGCATTGGATCCTGTATTGTCGCAGGGTTCAGTTTTTGTAGCAGGTACATACTGGCACCTGTTAGTACTGGCAATACAAAATATGGATCTTTAACTGACAGGTCATTTATCCAGAATATAAAATCAGCATGGCGCAGCTCGACGCTTTCTAACAGTACCCAGTACAAAGCAAGGAATATCGGCATCTGCAATAATAAGGGAAAGCAGCCACCCATAGGATTTACTTTCTCTTTTTTGTATAGCTCCATCATGCCTTGTGACATTTTTTGGCGGTCATCTCCATGGCGCTCTTTGAGTGCCTGCATCTTAGGTTGCAATGCACGTAATTTACCCATGGACTCATACTGAGCTTTAGTGAGGGGGTACATTAAACCTTTGACAATGATGGTGATGATGATGATCGCCAGACCCCAATTAATAACGATCGACTGGATAAAGCTAAGTAAGGTAAAGAGTGGCTGCGCTAACCACCATAAAAATCCATAATCAACGGTTAAATCCAGTCCTCTTGCTAACTCTAATAAAACATCCTGTGTTTTAGGGCCAACATACAGAATGCTTTGTATTTCGGCACTCGCGCCAGGTTGAACGGCAACTGGTTGTGCGGTGTAGCCGACAACCGCATATTGTTGGGAAATCAAACGTGAGTACAGATTATTGGTTGCTTCTTGAGGGGGGATCCAGGCTGAAACAAAGTAATGCTCCAGCATTCCAACCCAGCCTCCAATAGTACTGGTTTTTAAATTCTCATCTTCAATATCATCAAACGAAAACTTTTCATAGCGTGTCTCTTGGGTGGAGTATGCTGCTCCTCGATAGGTCGGCATAAACATGCTGCCGCCAGTTTGATTGATAGACTGCTTAAGCTGTGCATATTGTTGTAACGTAATCGCCGCATCGCTGTTGTTACTGATATCGTATTTTAAGGTAATGGCGTGGTTTGATTTTTCGAAGATGAAAATCTTTTTATAGACAACATTGTCTTTGGTGTAGGTTAGCGGTACTTCTAATCGATCACCACGCATCTCGAATTGGTCTTTTTCTGCTTGATATACAGGTCGACCGTCGGGTGAGGAGTCCGGACCGTTTTTGCCAATTAAGCCAGATTGTGCAACATAAAGACGTGACTCGTTGCTGGCCAGGATTTCAGTAGGCTCAGTGCCGTCGATATCGATTGGATATTGATTCAGGCTGGCAGAAATTACGTCACCACCTTTAGTATCTATCAACACGTTCAATGTATCGGTAGTCACGGAAATTATTTTGCGATCACCCTCTGGCGCGATCATACTTGTCGCTGCTGGCGTCTCTGCAGTTGCAGAGCTGGCGACAGGAATATGATCATTGGCGTCGACACTGGATTGACCTTGTGCGGGCGTTGATGTTTGAGTTGTCGCGGCGACCGGAGCGGGACCGTAGTCAACCTGCCACTGTTGCCACAAAAGAAACGAGACCAAAGCCAGGCCTATCAAAAGAAAGCTACGTTGCGATTCCATATATTATTCAGTCTTTATTGTGAGGGGTTGGAATGGGGTCATGTCCCCCAGGATTCAATGGGTGGCATTTTAATATGCGTTTCAGGGATAACAAGCCCCCTTTTAAAATACCATGATTTTCTATTGCTTCCAGCGCGTATTGTGAACACGTTGGCTGGAACCGACAATGTGGCCCCAACAAGGGTGAAATATACTTTTGATAGAGCTTGATTGTTTTTACGAACGGGTAGCGCAGCGCTTTTTTAACTTTCGCCATAAATTATCCAAACATTCGTAAATTTGTTGGTTACTTAAATCAGCAATGCCTGATTTAGCAATAATGATGATGTCTATATTAGGTAAGCTGGCACAGTTGTGACGGAAATATTCACGCAAAATTCTTTTTAATCGGTTGCGATCTTTGGCCAGTTTTACACGTTTTTTCGATATCGTTATGCCGAGTCTGGCATGAGTCAGTGTGTTATGTCTAGCTAATGCGGTAATCTGTGGAGAAACAGCGGGGATAGCGTCTGAAAAGACGCGTTCAAAGTGGGCTGGTGTTAATAACCGTTTAGCTTTCTCGAACGAAAGTGAGCCCACTTTGACGACATGTCTGGCTATGCTGAAAGACGAGCACGACCTTTTGCACGTCGGGCAGCAATGACTTTACGGCCATTTTTTGTTGCCATACGTGCACGGAAACCGTGGCTGCGCTTGCGCTTCAGATTGCTTGGTTGAAAAGTTCTTTTCATCTTAATACCTGCCGCAATTGTTGATGCTAAATAAAGGACGGCGAATTCTATATAGCTTTGTTATCTAAGTCAACGCTAATTGTATATTGATTGGGCAATTTTTAGATGTTCACTCGTTATGGTGTATTTGACGGAATAAAGGCTTCAAAACTAATATTCACAAGATATCCACAGGAATGTTCAAGAATGCTTAAAATTAATCCACAGTTGATGGTCATAACAGGCGGATAGGTAGTAAATTTGGACCTAGGGTATTATTTAACATACTGAAAGAAAATCATTTTAAATCAATAGGATGCCGTAATGATATGGTTTGTTTAGGAATCCAGGATATACTTTTTTAAGTAGATGCGTAATAATTCACAAACGCCCTTTAAAAAGATAAGAAGAGAGCACAGGTGAGTGCAAGTGGATAGTGAAATTTGGTCCCGTTGTATCAATCGTATGCAGCAGGATTTACCGGCACAGCAATTTAATATGTGGATTAGGCCACTTGAGCCAGTGGTCGATAGTGATGTATTTACGCTTTTGGCACCAAACCGATTTATATTGGATTGGGTCAGGGACAAGTATATTTCAAAGATTAGCGAACTTTTGAATGAGTTCACTAAGTCCGCTGACATTAGAGTGCAGTTTGATGTGGTTTCAAATAAAGCCAATTATGAGAGTTCTCAAGTGCCCTCACCCTCAGTGGCGCAACCGGTAAACGCTGCAAGTTTCGTTTCTGCAGATCAGGGAAGCTCGGGGTTTATCAATAATAATGCTGTGGCACCCGCAAAGTTGAGCGATGAAAAACCGGTTGCAACGCAAAATCGGGTCGAGCCGAAACCGGGTGTACAAAAAAGTAATATAAATCGTACCTATAACTTCGATAATTTTGTTGAGGGTAAGAGTAATCAGCTTGCCAGGGCGGCGGCTCAGCAGGTAGCGAATAATCCTGGTGGCTCTTATAACCCTTTGTTCATTTATGGTGGGACTGGCCTCGGTAAAACTCACCTTTTACATGCTGTTGGTAATGGCATTATTAATAGCAAGGACAACGCAAATGTGGTCTATATGCATTCCGAACGATTTGTTCAGGATATGGTTAAAGCACTGCAAAATAATGCCATTGAAGAATTCAAACGGTACTACCGTTCTGTAGATGCGTTACTGATTGATGATATTCAATTTTTTGCTAACAAAGAGCGATCTCAGGAAGAATTTTTCCACACTTTCAATGCGTTATTAGAAGACAATCAACAGATTATCCTGACATCTGATCGCTATCCGAAAGAGATCGATGGAGTAGAAGACAGACTTAAGTCACGCTTTGGCTGGGGGCTGACGATTGCCATTGAGCCTCCTGAGCTAGAAACCCGTGTTGCCATCTTGATGAAAAAGGCGACGGAAAATAGAGTTCATCTACCCAATGAAGTTGCCTTTTTTATCGCTAAACGTTTGCGCTCAAATGTTCGCGAATTAGAAGGGGCACTAAATAGAGTCATTGCTAACGCAAATTTTACCGGCAGAGCTATCACTATTGACTTTGTCAGAGAAGCTTTGCGTGATTTGCTTGCGTTACAAGAAAAGCTGGTTACGATAGACAATATACAGAAAACAGTTGCTGAATATTATAAGATTAAAGTTGCTGATATTTTGTCAAAAAGACGTAGTCGCAGTGTAGCGCGACCACGGCAAATTGCGATGGCATTAGCTAAGGAACTTACCAACCATAGCTTGCCAGAGATTGGTGATGCTTTTTCTGGACGTGATCATACTACTGTGCTGCATGCGTGTAGAAAGGTGCAACAACTGCGGGAAGAAAGTCACAGTATAAAAGAAGACTTTCAGAATCTAATAAGAACACTATCTTCTTAAGGGACAATAATGAGATTTTCAATCAGTCGAGAGAATTTACTACAGCCGCTTCAATTGGTCTCAGGTGCGGTAGAAAGGCGTCACACTCTGCCAATATTGTCCAACGTATTACTGAAGGTAAGTGAAGACGCATTGTGGCTCACTGGAACAGATTTAGAAGTGGAATTGATATCCAGTGTTAAATTGGAAGGCGATTTTACCAATGGCGAAATTACAGTTCCGGCCAAAAAGCTGTTTGATATTTGTAGAAGTTTATCTGCAGAAAGTATGATTGAGTTTTCAGTTGATGATAACAAGGCTGTGCTGAAGTCTGGACGGAGTAAGTATAGTTTAGCCGTTTTATCAGCTGAAGATTTTCCAAATCTTGAGGATTGGGAAGGTCAAATTGAGTTTGAAATTACTCATAAGCAAATTCGTTCTTTAATTGAAGATACCCATTTTTCAATGGCACAACAGGATGTCCGCTATTATCTGAATGGTTTGTCTCTGGAGACTGATTCAGGGTTGTTACGTTCCGTTGCAACCGACGGTCATCGCTTGGCATTGAGCCGGCTTGATTTAAGTGGTCTCAATTTACAAAACCGACAGGTGATTATTCCACGTAAAGGCGTAATGGAAATTCTTCGTTTGGTGGGCGACGATGATAAGACCCTTAAAGTTGAGGTAGGTGCTAATCACATCAGACTGTTTTCTACTGATTTCATTTTTACCAGTAAACTGGTGGATGGTCGTTTTCCTGATTACCGTAGAGTGCTACCCAAGGACGGTGACAAGATCATTAAAGCTGACAGGGAACTTTTAAGAGATGCCTTCAATCGGGCGGCAATTCTTTCAAATGAAAAATTTCGTGGTGTACGCTTGGAATTGTCAGATCACCAGTTAAAAATTACTGCGAATAATCCAGAACAGGAAGAAGCTGAAGAAGTTGTCGATGTAGATTATCAAGGTGATAGTCTCGAGATAGGTTTTAATGTTGCTTATTTGGTAGATGTGTTAAACGCAATTAATTCTCCAGAGGTTCAAATTACGCTGGCTGATTCAAACAGTAGTGCCCTAATTGAGAGCCCAGAGAATAGTGAAGCTCTTTACGTTGTTATGCCAATGAGATTGTAGAGATAAGAATTTTAGTTCTTGCATGACAATTTCGTCAATCGCGCTGGTTAACTTTCGCAATATTCGTAGCGCGCAATTACATCTTTCACCACGTATAAATATTTTTCGAGGGGAGAACGGTGCTGGAAAAACTTCTGTTTTAGAGGCATTGTATTTCTCCCTTACAGGAAAATCTTTTAGAACTCGCAGTCAGTCAGACTATATTAATCGCCATCCTAAAGATAAATTTGAAACTAAAGTGAAGCTGTCATTTGAACATCCGGCGTTGATTGACGGTGTAGACGTTTCTGATCTGACAGTGGAAGTGGCTAAAAGTCAAAAATCGCGGAACAATATCATAAATAACGGTCTCAACACTGTAAGTCGCTTTAGCAGTTTAACCCAAGGGTTCCCCTGTTTTTATTTTTCTCCTGAGAGTCTAAGTTTCTTATCGGGTGACCCTTTATCTAGACGTTCTTATATAGATTGGTTGTTGTTTCACGTGGAACCTTCCTATCGTGATACTTATTTGCTATACAAACGCACCCACAAAAATCGTAACGCGATACTTTCAGAACTTAAAAGAAACAAAACTTTAAGCAGTGATAGTAAACATGACTATTTAAAACAATTGGATTTTTGGACAGAAAAGTTTGTTAGTTTGAATAATACTATCAGCCAACTTCGACAAGATCATTTGCAGGTTGTCTTTGATGGGGTCTTAGAGATAACACGTGAGAAGTTTAATCTTTGTGATTTGGAGCTCGACGTATCCCATTATAAAGGATGGTCTGATGTAGATTTGACGTCAATGTTAAAAGAGCAGGCTGACAGTGAAATGGCTTTAGGTTATTCATTATCTGGAATCCACAAAGCGGATATCCTCGTTTCAGGCACTGATGGAATAAAAGGAAAATTTGTTTTAAGTCGAGGTCAAACAAAGTTAGTCACACTTGCTTTTGTCATTGCAGCGGTAGAGTACATTCGAAAGAGCTGCGGTAAGGCCGTTGTGTTGATGTTAGATGATGTTTTCTCAGAATTAGATAGATTAAACTCAGAGAAGGTTTCTGGTATAATAGCGGAATTACAAGAACATCAAATTCTACTTACATCGGCAGAACAGAGCTTATCTTTTACCGACGTTCACCTGAATTCATTACAACATCAATCTAAGATGTTTCACGTGAAACATGGTGAGTTTATTGAGGAAAAATAAATGTCGTCAGAAAATAATAATTATGATTCGTCCAGTATTAAAGTCTTAAAAGGACTAGATGCTGTTCGTAAACGACCAGGTATGTACATCGGTGACACGGATGATGGTACCGGACTACACCATATGGTTTTTGAAGTCGTTGATAACTCCATTGATGAAGCATTAGCGGGACATTGTGCGGACATCGTTGTGAAAATTCATTTAGATGGTTCGATTTCAGTTCAAGATGATGGCCGTGGGATTCCAACCGAAATTCACGAGGAAGAGGGAGTCTCTGCAGCGGAAGTCATTATGACCGTATTGCATGCCGGTGGTAAATTTGACGATAACTCCTATAAAGTTTCGGGTGGTTTGCACGGTGTTGGCGTGTCCGTTGTTAACGCGCTTTCCAAGAAATTGTTATTACGAATTCGACGCAATGGCGCTATCTTCGAACAAGAATATTCCCATGGTGAGCCGGATTATCCCTTGAAGGAAGTGGGTAAAACTGAAGAGCAGGGAACCACTATTCATTTCTGGCCTAGTGAAGAGACATTTACCAATATCGAATATCATTACGATATTTTGGCAAAACGATTGAGAGAGTTATCTTTTCTAAATTCTGGAGTCTCAATCAAATTAGTAGACGAACGTGAAGAAGACAAATTTGATCACTTTAAGTATGAAGGTGGAATTCAGGCTTTCGTCGAATATCTCAATAGAACTAAAACACCTATCCATCAAAAGGTATTTCATTTTGTACATGAGAGAGAAGACGGCGTTTCTGTTGAAGTAGCAATGCAATGGAATGATTCTTTCCAGGAAAATATCTTTTGTTTTACTAACAATATTCCTCAAAGAGATGGTGGTACCCACTTAGCTGGTTTTAGAAGTGCTCTTACACGAACCCTAAATACATATATGGAAACAGAGGGTCTGAATAAGAAGTCCAAGACCAACACTACAGGTGATGATGCCAGAGAGGGATTAACCGCTGTTATCTCAGTAAAAGTGCCGGATCCTAAATTCTCCTCTCAAACAAAAGATAAGTTAGTTTCTTCAGAAGTGAAAACTGCTGTGGAAAGTAGCATGAATGAAAAACTGAACGACTATTTGTTGGAAAACCCCGCTGACGCCAAAACCGTTGCCAGTAAAATTGTCGATGCCGCCAGAGCTCGTGAAGCCGCAAGAAAAGCCAGGGAAATGACTCGACGCAAGGGTGCATTAGACTTGGCAGGTTTACCGGGCAAACTGGCAGACTGTCAGGAAAAAGACCCGGCACTTTCTGAACTTTACATAGTGGAGGGTGACTCCGCAGGTGGTTCTGCCAAACAAGGTAGAAACAGAAAGAACCAAGCAATACTGCCATTGAAAGGAAAAATCTTAAACGTAGAAAAAGCCCGATTTGACAAAATGCTTTCGTCTCAAGAAGTGGCGACACTCATCACTGCATTAGGTTGTGGTATTGGTCGAGACGAGTACGACCCAGAAAAATTGCGTTACCACAATATCATTATAATGACCGATGCGGACGTTGATGGTTCTCACATTCGTACTCTGTTGCTTACCTTTTTCTATAGACAAATGCCCGAAATTATTGAACGTGGCCATGTCTTTATCGCACAGCCACCTTTGTATAAAGCGAAGAAAGGTAAGCAGGAACAATATTTAAAAGACGATGATGCGTTATTGTCCTACCTACTCAACATTGCATTAGACGGCGCTTCATTGCATGTAAATGAAGATGCTCCGGGTATTTCTGGTGGTGCATTAGAGAATATGGTGAAGCAGTATAATGCTGTGCAAAAGATGATAACCAGAATGGCAAAGCTCTATCCTAAAGCACTCCTAACTGAATTGATTTACTCAAATATTTTGCATGAATCTGTCATGAAAGATGCGAATCAGTTGACACCGATAGCGAAAACCTTAGTCGATCATCTGCAAGATATCGAAAAGGACGGTGCGACTTATACTCATCACATCGTTCCCGATGAAGAGCATCAATCGAATAAACTGATTATCACAATTCGTCAACATGGTTTGGATAAAGATTATGTGTTGGCAAATGATTTTATTAAGTCCACAGAATATGGCGCAATAAGTAAACTCAATGAAACCATCAATAATCTTATTGAGGAAGGCGGCTATGTTAAGCGCGGTGAAAAAATCAAGAACATAGATTCCTTTAAAGAAGCCGTAGATTGGTTAATGGCAGAATCTAAAAAAGGTCAGTACATTCAACGATACAAAGGATTGGGTGAGATGAACCCTGAGCAACTCTGGGAAACGACGATGGATCCAGCTTCACGTCGTATGCTGAAAGTGTCGATCGAGGATGCCGTAGGTGCGGATCAATTATTTACGACTCTAATGGGTGATAACGTTGAGCCTCGTAGGGCGTTTATAGAACAAAACGCCCTGAAAGTGAGTAATCTGGACGTCTAGCTAAAAAAAAGCCGGGAGAATGCTTCTCCCGGCCTTCTGTAAAGCAATTAATCTTTAAATTCTAACAACCTTCACTTCAGGGCTAGTCCAGCCCGAAAAATCGATGATAAACAAATACTTGCCACTGGTCGGTGGGGTAAACTTAAAATTATCGACAGGAGTGTCACAATTGGCGTCTACAACTCTCCCCAACTCCAAGACTTCATCACTTTCCTTTGCCTTATAACCGCAACTGAGCCCTGGTGACCAGTTTTCGTCTGCAAACTTAAACTCATAAGGCTGCCCATCAGCTACCAATTCTACTGCTACCGAGTACTGGTTATTTGCATACTTCTGAACTTGATATTGTGGATCAGCTTCCCACCAGGTAAAACTACCTCGCAAATAAAGCTGACTGTAATCAGGTTTGTCACTCACCATATCGATAATCTGATGCGTCGTGCTGCACCCTGTTACCAATACAGACAAAACGGCTATTTGAAAGAATTGCTTCAACTGCTTCTTAATTCGCTGCATGATTTAATCTAATTCCGCAAAATCAATGACTTTTGTAAATACCTCTCGCACAAGCTTCAGTAAAGAAAGTCTATTCTGCCTTATACTATTTTCTTTAACGTTGACCATTACAGTATCAAAAAATTCAGAAATTAAATCATTCAACCCTACCAGCAACACCAGTGCACCTTGATAATCACCTTGGCCAATGATGTTTTCCTGCTTGGATTTTACCTCTGAGACAGCGTCAAAAAGTGCTGTTTCGGCTTGCTCAACAAACAAGGAAGGATTCACTGAAAACTCCGGTAAAGATGGTTCTTTTTTGAGGATATTGGCAACTCGTTTGTTCAGGGCCGCCAAAGTAGCAACCGCTTGCGCATTGCTTTGTAACAGGGACTTTGCGGCTACTAAGCGCTTATCAACATCAACTAGAGAAGTAACACCAACCGTTACAATCGATTTAATCTGTTTTACTGTATAACCTTGGTCTGTATAGTAAGTTGACAGGCGCGAGCTGATAAAACTTTCGACGTCATTTAACAGCTCATGATTACCTTGTTCTGGATAACCCTTTATTGCTTCCGATAACAATGTCTGCAGCGGTATATCAATGTCCATTTCAACGCAAATACGCAAAATTCCAATAGCGCAACGGCGCAGCGCAAAAGGGTCTTTATCCCCGGTTGGTACTTGACCTATTGAGAAAATTCCAACAATTTGATCTATCTTATCGGCAAGCGCTGTTGCGATAGAAACGGTATGCTTTGGTAACGCATCTCCTGCGTAGCGAGGTAAGTAATGCTCTTCAATGGCATTGCATACCAGATCATCCATTCCCTCAATTTTTGCATAATACTTACCCATGCTGCCTTGCACGCTCGGGAATTCATACACCATTTGAGAACTCAGGTCCGACTTTGCATAAAGACCGGCCTTGTAGGCTAAAGAAGCATATTCTGGAGAGAGCAGATTAGCGTAGGACTTGGCTAGGTTGGCAATACGAAGAGCTCGATCATACACCGTTCCAAGCTTTTTCTGGTAAACGATAGATTTAAGACTATCTAGTCTTGTATCTGATGATACCTTTTTGTCCTCCGAATAAAAGAACTGTGCATCATGCAAACGTGGACGGATAACACGCTCATTACCGGAAATTACCTTTTCGGGTGCTTTACTCGAAATGTTACTAACGAACAAAAAGCTATCCAGCAAGTCACCGCCATCATTCAATAGTGGAATATACTTTTGGTCATCTTTCATTGTGTAAATCAGCGCTTCTTTCGGTACTTCCAGAAAGCTCTTTGGAAAGGCAGCCGTTAACGTCACCGGCCATTCCACTAAAGACGATATCTCTTCTAACAAATCTTCATCATAAGAGGGGACTGCGTCCATGGAAGTCGCTAGTTTATTAACTTGCTGTCGTATTATTTCTTTTCTGTCAGCAAACCCTGGAATAACGTTATGCTCTTTCAATAACTCTTGATATTGATTGGCATGGGGAACTGTAATCGCATCTGGACTGTGAAAGCGATGGCCAAGCACCTGATTGGAAGAGTTGATGCCAAACAGAGACGCGGGAATTGTACGTTCCCCGAATAGCAAACAATAATTATGGACAGGACGAACAAATTGATGCTCATTACTTCCCCAGCGCATCATTTTTGGAACTGGTAATCTCGATACCGCCTTTTCTACCACCGCTGGTATTAAAGAATCTATATTCTTACCTTTCACGGTGACTTTCTTATACAACCATTTACCTTTGCTGGTTTCTAGAACATCTACATCTTCCAATGCTAAACCAAGTGAGCGTGCCCAACCCTGCGCCGCCTTTGTTGGGTTACCTTGCTCATCGTACGCTACACTAAAGGACGGACCTTTTTTTTCTTCAACAGTATCAGGCTGGGTTTCTTCTACCTCTTTCATTAAGACCGCAAGTCTTCGCGGAGCAGCAAACCATTCTATGCCAGAAAAGACAATATTAAGATCACTACTCAAGGTCTCAATTTCGTTTTTAAAGCAGGTTCCCAACCGCTTCAACGCTTTTGGCGGAAGCTCTTCACATCCTAGTTCAATTAATAAATCTGTCTTCATAATGCGTTTAAGCCTTACACATAGGGAAATTAAGTGATTCGCGTTTATCGTAATAAGCCTGCGCACAGGCTTTTGCGAGTGTACGTACACGTAAAATGTAACGTTGACGCTCGGTGACGGAAATTGCACCTCTGGCATCCAATAGATTAAAACAATGTGATGCCTTCATAACTTGCTCATAAGCTGGCAGTGCTAACTTGGCGTCAATCAATTGTGTGCAACTGGCCTCTGCGTTATCGAACTGTTGCAACAAGTCAGCTACTTTCGCATGATTAAAATTATAATCAGATTGCTCAACTTCATTTTGTAAAAATATATCGCCGTAGGTAACGGTACCAAATGGGCCATCGGTCCAGACCAAATCATAAATACTCTCAACGCCCTGCACATACATTGCCAGGCGCTCCAGACCGTAGGTAATTTCACCAGTTACAGGTTTACATTCTAAACCACCGACTTGCTGAAAGTAGGTAAACTGAGTGACTTCCATGCCGTTTAGCCATACCTCCCAACCCAGACCCCAGGCTCCCAGGGTAGGGGATTCCCAATTATCTTCGACAAAGCGAATATCGTGTTCCAGAGGGTCAAAGCCCAGCATTCTTAATGAGTCGAGATACAGTTCCTGAATGTTATCGGGGGAAGGCTTTAGCATGACCTGAAACTGATAATAGTGTTGCAATCGATTAGGGTTCTCACCATAGCGACCATCTGTAGGGCGACGACAAGGCTGTACATAAGCACTGGAAATTGGCTCGGGTCCGACCGCCCTTAGAAAGGTCATGGGGTGGAATGTGCCAGCACCTACTTCCATATCCAATGGCTGGATAATGACACAGCCTTGTTTTGCCCAGTAATCCTGTAGTGCCAAAATAAGACCTTGGAAGGTATTGATATCATAATTCGGTTGCACGCATAAACCCTTCAGTAAAGTTTCGAAAATGGGCGTGAGTATACCGGAGTTGGTAGGATTATGCAGCGATCCGCTAGAAAAATAAGCAGTTTTTTTGGTGTATCAAGGGGACTTAGATGTGCCGGGATTTCAAAGCTGCAATTTGCACCTGGATCTGCTGCAATTCTCGTAAAATATCTGACTCGAGATCGGCTTCTAAAGCTTCTCGTTGCAAATCCAGTTTCATGCGTTCATTACGAGGTAACTGTTTTCTTGCCTCTAAAACAGGATGGCTTTGTATTGCGTTATGTAATTTTAGCAGTTGTGGGCAGATACTCAGATCGAGAGTGTCCGTTGCTTGCTGATTTAAGGTATCTGCGATCGCTTTAATACGGATAGTGGCCTCTGAGATATTACACTGTTGTTGCAGTGTCGCAGCAATAATAGTGTGCATACTGTCACAGCAAGTGTGCAGCAACTTATCTGCAAAGTATTTTTGTTGATTTCGTTGCTGTTTCAATTGTGCCAGGACAAATATCAGATAGCCCACTAATGCCAATACAATCACAGCCGCAATTGCGAGGAATATGTGCCAATTATCGCTAAGCAATGCCATGCCTAGCAAACTACCTGTGTTTTGTTATAGAGATTCATCATCTTCTAAATCATCATCTATTCCGAGCAGTTCACATAACAATTGATGTCGAGCCAACATTTCGTTGAGTTTGTGCTGTTCTTTGGCACTCAATGATTGCTCTGCTTCCTGTCTATCTAGAAGCGCCTGTAAAACGGGATCACTTTCAATATGCTCTAATTCTTCTTGCGGAGATTTAAATCGTTTGTTTGCTGGCTCTGATAGCAACGGGATTGGCTTTTTACTGCCTAAGCGTTTATCCATCGTTTGTGATCCGGAACTGGAACTGACCTTTTTTAACAGTTCGCTATTGCGACTACCTGGTCTTTTACCGGTATGTTTCTTCTTACGGGAATCCTGAGATTTTACTTTTGGTTTAGTAGCGTCTTTCTTGACACCAATAGGGCCAACTTTACGAGACTTTTTCTGACGAGCCATAAATGCGTGATACTTTGGAAAATAAGAAGTGAAGTGTAGCGAAAGAAACGGGTGATGCCTAGCATCACCTTATTTCAAGTTCAGTGTGTTAACACCTTTGTACGTATCCTTACGATAATATCCTTGCCAATTGTTGTTATTATTTTGGCTTTATGGTGTTGGTCTTCCAGACTCTATTATTTTTATTATTCCCTGTTCCCCAAAAGCAGGAGCAACACGTTTTATATTCTTCCGATGAATCAGGCTATTTGCTGTCCCGATTTATTATGGCGAATCAGAATACAGCAAAAATATTTTTTTACAACTTTTTTACAAATGATAATTTACAAAGAGGTCCCCAGGTGGGGACGAATCTTTACAGTTATCGGTAATCTGATGTCTTTAATGCAGGCCTGACAAGTAATCCGAAAGGATTTGAATATCCTGATCTGTCAACTTTTTAGCAATATCGCCCATCATGCCGTTAGGATCGTTGGCTCTTTGTCCAGAACGAAACATCTCTAACTGGGATTTTATGTACTCTGGGTGCTGTCCGCTAATATCAGGAAAAGCTGCTAAGCCCATTCCATTGCCTCTTGGTCCATGGCAGGCAACACATGCCGTAACACCGCGCTCAACATCACCGCCTTGATAAAGTGCTGCACCCTTCTCGATAACTTCTTCAGGAGTACTACCTTCATTCGGTGATTGGCTCGCAAAATAGGCAGATAAATCCAGCATATCCTGTTCACTTAACGCCGCCGACATACCATTCATGACAGCATTATTGCGGCCTTCTTCGCCTCCTGTCTTGGAAGCCAGCTGAAATTCCTTGAGCTGTTTTACCAAGTACTTTTCATGTTGACCCGCAATAATCGGATTCATTGGAATAGCACTATTGCCGTCTACTCCATGACAAGCTGCGCATGTTGCCGACTTCGCTTTACCTGCTTCTGGATCACCGGTCGGTGCTTGTTGAACGTCAGCCGCCAAAGCAAATCCTTGTGCAGACATCGCCAAGCTAAGTGTTAAAAGCCATTTTTTCATATTTTTACTCTTTAACTTATTGTAACTGTGCGAGAATATTCGTATGTCGCATTTTACACACTTTGCTACCCAGTAAAACAGGTTTGCAAATTACAAGATGCAATTATAAACCTAAATTCGGCCTAAACCCGAGTAAAACTCACTGACAATAGGCTTTTTAGCAGCTCATATGACAATTTACACAAAAGCACATTTTTACACCAGCGCACCCGACATTAGTCATTTAGACCATGATACTGGGATAGAGGTCGCCTTCGCAGGTCGATCAAATGCCGGAAAATCCAGTGCATTAAATACTTTGACTCGACATAAAAACCTGGCCAGAACGTCCAAAACACCTGGTAGGACCCAATTGATCAATGTCTTCACTATTGATGAGCAAAGACGATTAGTGGATTTACCTGGATATGGTTATGCGCAGGTGCCACAAAAAGTAAAAGAAAAATGGCAACGCTCACTTGGTGAATATCTACAACGCCGCAAATCCTTGAAAGGCTTGGTGGTATTGATGGATATCCGTCACCCATTTAAAGATCTTGATCAGCAATTGATACAATGGGCAGTGGCCAGCAATATTCCAGTTTTAGCGTTACTGACTAAAGCCGACAAGTTGAAGTCAGGGAAACGCAAAGCTCAGACTTTAATGGCTCAGGAAGCTAGTTTAGCCTTTTGTGGAGACGTCACAGTCCATGCCTTTTCGTCATTGAATAAAATAGGTCTTGATAAATTAGAAGCAAAATTAAATCAGTGGTACGGCTTTGATGAGGCTTCAGAAACAGAAGAACAAGACTAATACGCGCTAACTTTAGCAAAAATTTCAATAGGCGTTAAAACTGCAGCAACCAGAAAAAAGAAAGCCCCCTGTAAAAGGGGGCAGATCTTGAGAAAACACACACAACGATAATTCAGACTTAGCCATTTCAGATTAGTTCAAAATTAATTTAACTTTTTTTCAGACAAAAAAAACCCCGGCCATTTAGCCGGGGTTAAAGCAAAGGTCTGAAAGATAGAACATCTTACCTCTGTACCCTACATCTGCGACTATACCGCAGAAAAAATGTAAGTCAACAACATTTATGTAATTTTTCTACATTTAGTGAGCTTCTTCCCAATTGTCACCAATCCCGCATTCTACAAGTAATGGCACGTCTAGTGCCATGCTGGACTCCATTAGTGATACTATCTTTTTCGAATATTCTTCCACTTTATGTTCTTTTATTTCAAAAACCAGTTCATCATGCACCTGCATAATCATTTTTATGTCGTTGTCAGGCTGAGTCCTGAGCCAATCATTGACCTTCAACATCGCCACTTTAATTATATCGGCTGCAGTACCTTGCATGGGTGCATTAATAGCCGCTCGTTCAGCACCTTTGCGCCGAGCGCCATTGCGGGCATTGATTTCAGGTAGGTACAAACGTCGCCCCTGAAGAGTTTCGACAAAGCCATGTTCTTTGGCAAACGCCCGGGTTTGATCCATATAGGTCAATACTGCCGGGTAGCGTTCGAAATATTTATCCATATAAAACTGCGCATCATGGCGAGGGATATTCAGCTGCCGTGCCAGACCAAATGCAGACATGCCGTAAATTAGTCCAAAGTTTATTGCTTTGGCGCTGCGACGCTGTTCATCGGTCACTTTATCAAGTGCCACATCGAAAACTTCAGCAGCGGTCGCGCGGTGGACATCCTGACCCGTGGCAAATGCGTTTAGCAGCCCTTTGTCTTTTGATAGATGCGCCATGATCCGCAATTCAATTTGAGAATAATCTGCTGCGACAATAAGATTACCGGGTTCTGCAATAAAGGCTTTTCTGATGCTTCGTCCCTCCTGATTGCGTATCGGAATGTTTTGCAGATTAGGGTCAGTGGAAGAGAGTCTTCCGGTGACGGCAACCGCCTGATGGTAACTGGTATGTATCCGACCAGTATTGGGGTTAACTAATTTTGGCAACTTATCGGTGTAGGTATTTTTTAACTTAGTTAACCCTCTGAATTCCATGATAAGTCTGGGTAACTCATAGTCTCTGGCGAGTTCCTGTAAAACCTCTTCAGAAGTAGAAGGGGCACCCTTGGGGGTCTTCTTAACAACGGGAAGCGCCATCTTATCAAACAATATTTCCTGCAACTGTTTAGTGGAACCAAGATTAAACGGTCCCCCTGCCAGTTCATGTACTTCTGCTTCTAATTCCAGAATACGCGTGGCAAATTTATTGCTGAGTTGTTGTAGAATTTGGACGTCCACTTTCACGCCATTGCGTTCAATTGATGTCAAAACTCCCGAAAGCGGCACTTCAATATCATCAAACAGTTTTTTTAGCCTGACGGTTTCCTGCAGCTGTTTGTCCATTTCTAAATAGAGCTGCAAAGTAATGTCTGCATCCTCTGCTGCATAATGGCTGGCGACATCCAAATCAATCTGATTAAAGGTAAGCTGCTTCGCTCCTTTCCCTGCAATATCTTCAAAATGGACGGTTTCGCGGTTGAGATATCGTTGCGCTAAACTATCCATGTCGTGTTTTCCGGCCACACTATTTAATACATAGGAAGCTAACATCGTATCTGCAACTACACCATTCACCGCGATGCCGTAATTGGCAAGGATATTACGGTCAAATTTGATGTGTTGTCCTACTTTGCCAATCTGCTCATTCTCCAAAATGGGTTTAAACGCGGTTAATACCCGTTCTCTGGAAAGTTGCTCGGGTGCGTCCGGGTAATCATGAGCTACAGGTATATAAGCAGCCTCAAAAGGTGTAATGGCGATGGAGATTCCCACCAGCTCATCACGCATGTAGTCCAGCCCGGTTGTTTCGGTATCCAACGCAAACAACTGGCATTGCTGTAATCTGTCCAGCCAGTAGGTTAATTGCTTTTCTGTCAAAACCGTTTCGTAGTTGCATGCGGGTGTTTCCTGCACAGGCTGCGCTTGTTGCAGGTCGCTTTCTTGTGCGGCACTGCTCATTTCCTCTGTCCAGCGTTTGAATTCCAGTTCTTGAAATAGTGTGTGCAACTCTGCTTTTTGCGCGGCGGTTGGTTGCAACTGCTCAATAGTGACCTCGAGCGGTACATCCAGTTTGATAGTCGCGAGTTCGTAGGATAACTTGGCTTGTTCCTCGAAAGGGGCAATTTTCTCCGCCATCTTTTTAGCGCCACGAAATTCCAATTCAGTAATTTTTTCCAGATTGTCATATATGTCGTCGACACCACCAATGCCGGAAAGCATGGCTACGGCACTTTTGTCGCCAACACCGGGTACGCCTGGAATGTTATCTACCTTGTCTCCCTTAAGAGCCAGGAAATCGATAATCAGTGACGCTGGGATGCCAAACTTATCAACCACACCTTGTTCGTCCATAAACGAATTCGTCATGGTGTTAACCAAGGTTACATGCGGGTTGACCAACTGTGCCATATCTTTGTCGCCAGTGCTGATAAGAGTGTTTAAGCCCTTTTCGCTGGCGGCTTTCGAAAGGGTACCTATAACATCGTCTGCTTCAACATTGGGTTCAATTATCATCGGCAGGCCCATCGCCCTAATGATTTCGTGTAACGGTGCAATCTGATCCCTCAGCTCATCTGGCATCGGGGGACGATTAGCTTTGTATTCGGGGTAAATATCATCACGAAACGTTTTGCCCTTAGCATCAAAAACCACCGCTAGATATTTGGGATCGTATTGCTTGAGTAGACTTTTCATCATGTTGACCACACCGTAAATAGCGCCTGTAGCCATGCCTTTTGAATTGGTCAGTGGTGGTAGTCCATGAAAGGCACGAAATAAATAAGACGAGCCATCTACCAAAATGAAATCAGGAGAGATGTTATCAGCCATGAAGAGGTCCAATTAAAATTATATTAATGTGTGCAAGCATGCCACAGGGAGTCAAGGACAGAAAGTTTCATTGGGGGATTAGCAGAAACGAAATTTCCTACCGGTCATCCTGTGGATAACTTTGTTAGTAACACAATAGAGGATAATCCAACAAGCTCTAATTAGAGGTCGGACGGTTTAGAAAATTTGTTTATTTTCAATAAGTTAAAATATATGGAGGGTGTAACCAAATATTTTATTTTTATTCTTATCTTGTGTATAACCGCTTTTCGGTGACTTTGCGTCAGCGCCAGCGGTTGGTTAAGATAGCATAATGCCAATAAATGAAAAGTATTAAATCGGTTTTTGTTTAGACACATTGGATCTGTTGTTCCAAACAAAATATTATATGCACAAATTTTATACATCAAAGCGTCCTATTGACCACTTTAAACAGTAGTACCCAACGTATACTTAGTCTGTTGAAAAAGCATGGCGCTATGACGGCTGCAAAACTTGCAGAACATATGACGATGACGGCGATGGGTGCGAGACAACACCTTTTGCAATTGCAATCGGAAGGTATTGTAAAAAACGAAAAACGAGCGGAAAAGGTTGGCCGACCAAGCCTGTATTGGCATCTGACAGGGGCGGGGCATAGACAATTTACAGATACTCATGATTCCTTTTCTTCCGAAATATTGGTTGCTGTTCGCAATACTTTCGGCGAAGCGGGTGTCGACAGGGTTCTCGCTGCTCGTGAAGATCGTATTCTCGCAGACTATCAATTGCACCTATTTGATTTTGATACTTTACCAGAACGATTAGCGCAACTAGTTACATTGCGTGAAAAAGAAGGCTATATGGCATCGATGGAAAGAACGGAGGCTGGTTTTCTGCTCGTAGAAGACCATTGTCCAATTTGTCATGCGGCGCAAACCTGTCGAGCCATTTGCCACTCTGAATTAGACATATTTTCCCGTTGTTTTGCTGATTTGGCCACAGTAACCAGAGTCGCACATGTATTGGAAGCAGACCGCCATTGCGTTTATCAATTTATACCGCTGGGCGCGTAGGAAAGGTTATTAATCGCTAGAATGGCTTTGTCGGTCTAAAAACGATAATTAAATCCGGCATAATAAAATGTGCCATTAAATCCAAAAGGGGCGGTGCGTCGGGAATACCTGAATACGCCGTCTGATTGCACGATAATTGAATTATTATCATCCTCTAATGTACCCCCATTAAATTGCCCTATGCGATTCTCATCCGGTGTAGTATTAAAGATATTGTTGACACCAAAGTTGATGTCGAAGGTCGATGTAAACTGATAGCTGGAGCGAAAATCCATAAGCCACTCGGCACCGTATTTCTGCTGTTCATTGCCATCAACGATAGTGTACGAACCAAAACGATTGATGGCCAGATTCCAGGTCCATTGTTGCCATTGATAGTTAATGGAGCCATTTATACGATGCGAGGGTTGCCAACTCTCTATTATCGAGACGGCCTGATTACTAAAAAGGTCTTCCGGTGCGATACCTGTTAGCCCTCCTGGCGATAAAACATCGGTGACTTTGGTGTCGCTAATATTGGCCGCCAGAATATACTCCAAACCCATCTGACCGCCGTCTGGTTGATAACTGTAAACAACATCTAAGCCTTTGGTTTGGGTATCCGCGCCGTTGACAAAAAATTGAGCCCGATCAATCTGATCTGCTTGTAATGCTCTATCTAATGAGCTGCTGCCTATACCAGCGCGCAATTGTTCACTAATAACAATGCGGTCATTAATGTCAATATGATATAGGTCTAGTGTGAAGGTGCTGCTTTCACCTGTTAGCGTGAAACCCAGGCTAAGGTTGATGGATTCTTCTTCTTTTAGTTCAGGTATGCCAATGGTTTGTGCTAACTCGCTATTGTTGCGAAATGTGCCCACTTGCAGCGGTTGACCACTATTAAACTGTGTGCTGGTATTATTAAAATAAAGCTGCTGCATTGATGGTGCGCGGAAGCCTGTGCTGGCGGATAGTCGCACACTGGCTTCTTGATGAAGGTCATAACGAAGCGCGGCTTTGCCATTTAACGTGAAACCAAATCCCTGATAATAATCTCCTCTGATAGCTCCATTTAAAAGCAGTTGATTACTTATATCCCATTCATAGTCAAAATAACCAGAGGCGACCCAGCGATTCGCACTAACGACATTGCTATCAGTGAAACCGGGGAAAACCTGAATACCACCAATACCGCCTGAATCTGTTCCATCATAGTCCAGATAAGAATACAACTCACCGGCCTGAATTTTGTATCGATCACGGCGTAATTCAGCTCCATAGGCAATATTCTTATTAAATTTTTCATCTACAAAATCGATGTTAAATGTGGCCAGTGAATTTTCAATTGCGCCGGCATGCGCTGTTGTTTGAATGGTATTCCGAATTTCTTGTGGGCTCACACCTTGTGCATTCTGCAACGATGCGAATGAGGCATTCAGAGAATTGCTGATATCAAATTCCATTTGGTTTTGACCAACGGTCAGAGACAGTTCATATCGGACCCCGGAGACCAGTGACGAGGTGTAACCGGCATTGAGGGAATAATCAAAAAGGTTTGAATTGATGTAGGGTAAAAATCCATCAGGATAAGTTGCCTCTCCATCACTCAGAGTGGGGTTAAGCATGCTTGTTGCAGGTCGCCGGTAAAATCCTGCGGCCTGATTTTTCCGATTCGATAAGGTAACAAAAGCAAAATATTCACCGTCCCAGGTTTCCCAACGGCCATTTAATACAGTGGAAAGTTGTTCTGTTCGGGCATCCCCAATTTCAAAATTCTGCCTTGGAAATGATAATTCTCTTGGGTCAGCAATGTTGGTAATGCCGTTGTTATCGGTGTCTTCACACGGCAGTAAGTACTGACAGGTGCCAGTTAATCCTGCGCGGTTGGTTTTGTCCCGATGGCGATATTCAACAGTGGCAGTTATGACGCCGGACTCTGTATAAAAAGAATGATTATTGGCTAACAAATGGGTTAAGCCATCACCCTCGGAAAATTGTCCTATTTTTCCTGAAAACTGACTGTCGCTTTCATCTTTTAAAACAATGTTGATTACACCTGCGATAGCATCGGAACCGTATTGGGCGGCGGCGCCATCCCTTAACACATCAATACGTTTTATGGCAAAACTGGGGATAGCATTGAAATCTACACCTGAAGTGCCGCGACCAACGGAGCTGTTAACATGTAACAAAGCCCCAGTATGGCGACGTTTATTATTGATCAGCACTAAGGTTTGATCAGGGCCTAATCCACGTAATGTCGCAGGTCGCAATGCATCAGTTCCATCACTGATACTGGAACTGGAAAAGTTAAATGATGGGACGGAGCGTTGTAACATTCTACCCAGCTCAATCTCGCCAGTGGCGTGTAATAGTTTAGCGTCTAAAGAGTCGACAGCAACCGGCAAATCCGCACGAGTGCGACCCGCATTGCGTGTCCCGACAACATAGACCATTTCCAGCTTCTCGGCATCGTCTTGACTATCCTGATCCGCAGCCAACCCGTATAATGTGGTGATCCCGGAGGATAATAAGGTTATTTTTACAATTCGAATTAATTGCCGCGGCATAATAGTTGGTTGTCACATTGTCCGAAAGTGGCGTTCTTATCGCTCATTATAGACATAATCTTTTTTATCTGTGGCGCAATCAGCAAAATATGTTTGTACATTAGAGGTTTAAGTAATTTGCTTTTTGCAGATTATACGTCCATATTTTACTCAGTAGCTTCATTTACCCTCTGATTTTATCGTATGTCGTGGCAGGTCTATTTAGCCGGAGAGATTCATTCCCAATGGAGAGACGATGTCTCCAGCATGAGCCGTGATAGAAATTTACCTATCAAATTTGTCAGTCCCAATACTAATCACGCTGCCAGTGATGAGTGTGGTGCAGCGGCGCTGGGCCCAGAAGATAAGAAATTTTGGTATGACTTCAAAAGCGCCAGATTAAATCAGGCCCGCAATCAGGTATTGTTAGAAAAATCCGATATTGTGGTGGTGCGCTTTGGTGAGGATTATCGTCAATGGAATAGTGCTTTTGATGCGGGATTTGCGGTGGCACATGGTAAACCCTTAATTAGCTGGCACGATGAATCCTTGGGGCACGCTTTAAAAGAAATCGATGCGGCTTCCACTGCCGTGGCCAATGATGTTGAACAGGTCGTGAAGTCATTGAGCTATATCTGCACGGGATACGTTGAGTAATCTGCTAGTTTGTCACTTTGGTGCTTAGTCGTGAACAATCAAGCACAATTGCCATCACCTATTTCCATATTTTTAGTTGAGTCGGGGTCGCATTCTCTTTAAAGTGCTTTATCCTTGTTTCTAAAGCCCTTTTTCCAATAATAAATGCAATATCGCGCTATCATCAGGATTCTGGGGTTACTGGTTGCACTTTTCAGTGTCACTATGATCCCCCCCGCACTTATTTCTCTTCTTTTCGGAGATGGCGGAGGATTGCCATTTCTGTTGGCATTTATTTTATGCTTATTGACCGGATTATTCATTTGGTATCCTAATCGCGATGCCAAGCAGGACCTTCGCGCCAAGGAAGGATTTCTCATCGTTGCGTTGTTTTGGGCGGTGTTGGCCAGCTTCGGTGCTCTCCCATTAATTCTGATGTCACAACCAGAAATGTCGGTGACAGATGCCTTCTTTGAGTCTTTTTCAGGATTGACGACGACCGGTGCAACGGTGATTGAAGGTATTGAGTTTTTACCTAAGGCAGTGCAGTTTTATCGACAGCAATTGCAGTGGTTAGGGGGGATGGGAATTATCGTACTAGCCGTGGCGATTTTACCAATATTAGGCGTTGGGGGGATGCAGCTTTATCGTGCTGAAACCCCTGGGCCGGTAAAAGACTCGAAAATGACCCCCCGTATTGCCGATACCGCAAAACATCTTTGGTATATTTATCTGTCTCTCACAACCGCTTGTTCGGTAGCCTATTGGTTTGCAGGGATGAATTGGTTTGATGCAATTTGTCATGCTTTTTCGACTATCGCTATTGGCGGGTTTTCTACCTATGATGCCAGCCTGGGGCATTTTGATTCCACGGCCGTCAATATGGTGTGTGTGGTGTTTTTGTGGATCGCTGCGCTCAATTTTGCACTTCACTACGCCGCTGTAACGGGGCGGTCCTTTCGCACCTATATCAATGATCCAGAATTACGGGCGTTTTTCACTATTCAAATTACGCTGGTCACCCTCACCTTTTTGGTATTGGTACACTTTGCTATTTACGATACTGCGGAACTTGCCTTTGATCAGGCGTTAATTCAGACGGTTTCCATCAGTACCACGGCCGGTTTTGCGACAACGGACTTTTCTTCGTGGCCAGTGTTCTTACCGATTGTTCTGATATTTGCCAGTTTTATCGGTGGTTGCGCTGGTTCCACTGGTGGCGGTCTGAAAGTAATTCGGGTATTACTTTTGTATCTACAGGGGAAGAGGGAAGTCGATCGTTTAATTCATCCGAAAGCGATATATTCAGTCAAACTTGGTGACCGAGCGCTGCCCAATCGTGTTGTCGATGCAGTGTGGGGATTTTTCTCTGCCTATGCATTGGTGTTTGTGGTGATCATGGTGTGTTTAATTGCGACGGGATTAGACAATTTAACGGCCTTTTCTGCTACCGCTGCAATGTTAAATAATCTTGGGCCGGGTCTTGGCTCTGTGGCGGGCACCTATGCAGAAGTCACGGACGCAGGTAAATGGTTTTTAATTTTGGCCATGTTGTTTGGACGACTGGAAGTATTCTCTTTATTAGTGCTGTTTTCTCCAACCTTTTGGCGCAGTTAATTAGCTGCGCTCTTTGACGGCTAGAGCGTGTTGATCTTTGTGGTATGAAAAGTAATCAGCAAATGGGTCGGTTATAATGATTTCGCCAAAAAACAATTTAACGTCCCCAAATGCCGAGACTCATGCTAACAGATGATAGCTGGAAACTGCTATCCAGAATTATGTATTTAACAGGCCGAATTTATAATAAACCTGAACACCGAATGACACTTGAAGGTATTTTGTACCGAATGCGGACGGGTATCCCGTGGCGAGACTTACCAAGGGAGTTTGGAGATTGGAGTGCTGTCTTCAGGCGCTTCAATTTATGGTCAAAGAAAGGCGTCATGACTGATATTTTCCAGTTTTTATCACGTCTCAATGACCCTCAGTGGCTATTCATTGATGGCAGTATTGTTAAAGCTCATCAGGATGGAGCTAACATCGGTGACCAGGCAGAGCAAGCTATCGGGAAAAGTCGCGGAGGTAAATCAACCAAGATACATTTAGCGGTTGATAGTGGAGGTTTACCTGTATATTTCGAGCTGTCAGGAGGACAGGCTCATGATGTCAGACACGGTCAATCTTTGGTCGAATCATCACCAGAAGCTGAAGTGGTGGTTGCTGACAAAGGCTATGACAGTCAAGCTCTACGTGAGCTTGTGAGCAGTCGTAATGCTAAGCAAGTAATACCAAGAAAAGGAAACAGCAAAACAGGCAACGATGATATTGATTGGGCTATGTACCGATATCGTCACTTGGTTGAGAATGCCTTTTTGAAAATAAAGAAATATCGAGCTATAGCCACTCGATATGACAAGTTAGCCAGAAACTACCACAGTGTAGTCGCACTAGCTTTCTCACTCATGTGGTTACCAATGTGGGTTGATTAGAACATGTACAGCAAAGATCAACACGCTCTAACCAAAAAACAGCGCGCTGGGTTGGAACAGTTTTTCCACATCGGAAATATATTTTTTATCCACCAGAAACAAGATGACGTGATCATCGGGCGCAATAACCGTATCACTGTGGGCTATGAGTACTTCATCTTTTCGCACGACGGCGCCAATGGTGGTTCCCGGTGGTAATTTAATCTCTGAAATGCGTCGCCCTACCACTTTTGACGTTGTCTCATCGCCGTGGGCGATGGCCTCAATCGCTTCTGCTGCTCCGCGTCTAAGCGAATATACGTTGACGATATCACCACGGCGAATATGTGTTAATAAGGCGGAAATGGTCGCTTGTTGTGGTGAAAATGCGATATCTATTTCACCACCTTGCACTAAGTCTACATAGGCTCCGCGTTGAATTAACACCATGGCCTTTTTAGCGCCCAAACGTTTAGCCAGCATCGCGGACATAATATTGGCTTCATCATCATTGGTTACTGCTAAAAATGCGTCAATTTGCTCGACATGTTCTTCCATCAATAACTCCTGATCGGAAGCATCTCCAACAAAAACAATCGTTTTATCCAGACTAGTAGACAGGTATTTGGCGCGCTCATAATTGTATTCAATTAACTTAACGTGGTGGTCATGCTCTAATTGCTTTGCTAATCCTGCGCCAATCAATCCGCCCCCGGCAATCATGATCCTTTTATAGTTACCTTCTAATTTTTGCAGTTCGCTCATTACTGCCCGAATGTGTTTTGTGGCGGCGATAAAAAACACTTCGTCATCGGCTTCAATGACTGTGGTACCTAATGGACGGATAGGTTTGCCACGTCGATAGATTGCAGCAACACGCGTATCTACATTGGGCATATGCTCTTTGAGCGCCGATAGTGCGTGGCCTACCAATAAACCACCATAATAAGCTTTTACGGCCACTAAACTGGCTTTGCCCTCAGCAAATTCCACTACTTGCAGGGCACCGGGATAGTCAATAAGCCGTTTTATGGATTGAGTGACCAGTTGTTCCGGTGCGATCAGGTGATCGACAGGCACATCTTGATGTTTAAACAGTTGTGCTTGATACAGGATATACTGCTCTGAACGAACCCGGGCAATTTTAGTCGGGGTTTTAAATAAACTGTAGGCAACCTGACAGGCCATCATATTGCTCTCGTCACTGTTGGTGACAGCAACTAACATATCAGCGTCTTCGGCGCCGGCTTTTTTCAACACATCCGGATGCGAACCTAAGCCTTGGACCACCTGAAGATCCAGCCTGTCCTGAAGGGAGCGAAGCTTTTCCGCGTCATAATCAATGACGGTGATTTCGTTCTTTTCACCTACCAGATTTTCTGCCAGTGTGGCGCCAACCTGTCCAGCTCCCAATATTATTATTTTCATGTGTTATCAGTTGTATTGCTTTTTGGTTATCCGGTGGTCTTTATCAACTTGGCGTAATAAAAGCCATCCATTCCACTCTCACCTGGCAGAATCTGCCTTTGAAAGTCGTTGCTATCATCTCTTAAAGGAGCGGTTATGACATCCTGATGCCTTGCCATAAAACTGTTGATCTGCAACGTGTTTTCTTCCGGCAGGATGGAACAAGTTGCGTATAGTAGCGTGCCACCAGGTTTTAATATAGACCAAATCGCATCCAGTATCTGTGCTTGTTCTGCTACCAGTTGCTGAATATCCTGATTATTGCGTAACCACAAAATATCCGGGTGGCGACGTATAATACCGGTAGCAGAGCAGGGGGCATCTAATAGAATACGGTCATATTGTTTGTCGGTCCATTCGGTAGGTGTTTTGGCATTGCCCTGAATGATAACAATGTCTTTTGAATGTCCTAAGCGATCGAAGTTTTCCCGCATTCTTGCGATGCGATCCTGTTCAATTTCTACTGCCGTAAGAGAAGCCACCTCTGGCGCGTATTCTATCAAATGGCTGGTTTTACCTCCGGGTGCTGCGCAAGCATCTAGAATATCTTCTCCTGATCTTGGGTTTAAGTAGCGAGCGGCTAATTGTGGGGCGCCATCTTGCACACTAAACCAACCTTCTTCATAGCCTGGTAATGACGCCACCGGATAGCTTTTGCTTAATTGCAGCGTTTCTGGCTGGGCATAAGAAACAAACTCTATGGCTTGCTCAGTCAGTTTTTCTTTATATTCAGTGGTGGATATTTTCCGTTGATTAACCCTTAACCAAATGGGGGGCTTTTGCTGATGGGCTGTGACAATATCGGCCAATTGTTCCGGATACTGTTGAGATAATTTTTTGTACAGCCATTTCGGTAATCCCATTTGTATGCGTTCGTCAGACAAAGGTTGCTGAGGGATTTCCTGACGAATAAAGTTACGCAAAACACCATTCACTAATCCTTTTAGTGGGCCTTGTTTTAAGCCGATACAGGCTTGAACCGTCTCGGATACGGCAGCGTGACTAGACACCCTTGAAAAGTGCAATTGATAAAACCCCAACAATAATAAGTGTTCAATAATGCGTTGTTTAGGTTTTAACGGTTTGCTTAATAATTGTTTAAGCCACCATTGCAGCAGTGGTAACTGACGTAAAACACCAAATAACATTTCGTGAACCCAGGCTTTATCCTTGTCGCTGTGTTTGGCTAGGGCTTCGGGCAATACGTCCTGCAATGAGCGCCGTTCTTCCAAAACGGCATAAATCGCTTGTGCACAGGTCACTCTGGTTGAATGAGCCAAATCAGTGCTCGCTTAATAACTTGTTGCCGGGTTTGAACCATTCCCCTTTACTCTGCAACACTGCCGATACGGGCATCGCTTTTTTTCCGGGTATTTGCAGCGTGCGCAATTGGATATTGCGAGTGCCTGTCGCAATCAGGATGCCATTTTTGTCAGCACTTAAAATTGTCCCAGGGTGCTGTTCTGAAGACGCTTCTGTCAACTCTGCTTCGATGACCTTGACCATTTGACCGGCGACAGACAGTTGTGTTCCAGGCCATGGAGTAAATGCTCGAATATTGCGGTCGATTTGCTCTCCGGGCAGTTGCCAATCTATTACGGCTTCTTTCTTATCGAGTTTCTTGGCATAACTGGCTTCGGATTCAACCTGAGCTACAGGTGTGATAGAGGCAAACGAATCCAATGTTTCCAATAAGGCTTGAGGGCCAACGTGTGCCATCTTTTCAAATAGCGACAGACTGGTATCAGAAGCTTCGATAGGGATTTCTTTTTTTAACAACATGTCACCCGTATCAAGTCCTTCATCCATCAGCATAGTGGTTATACCCGTTATCTTGTCACCGGCCCAAATTGCGCGTTGTACCGGAGCTGCGCCACGCCACTTTGGTAACAGCGAGCCATGGACATTGATACAACCGAATTTTGGTAGCTCAAGTATGGACTTAGGTAAGATCAATCCATAAGCCACCACGACCAAAATGTCGGCATTCAGCGCAGCCATTTGTTCTGCCGCTTGGCTGGATTTCAGTGAACTGGGTTGATATACCTCAAGATTATGCTCCAGAGCAGTTTGCTTAACTGCGCTGGCTTGCAATTTCTTACCTCGTCCTGCGGGTCTGTCAGGTTGAGAATAGACAGCAACTACTTGATGTTGAGAGTCAATTAATGCAGCCAGATGGCGCGCAGCAAAATCTGGTGTGCCGGCAAAAACGATCCGGTAGCTTTTCTCTGACATGTTATGCTTTCTGAGCCAATCTGGCTTCTTTTTCTAATTTCTTACGAATGCGGTCACGTTTTAACGGTGATAAATAATCCACGAACAGTTTACCTTTCAGGTGATCCATTTCGTGTTGAATGCAGATAGCCAATAGCCCCTCTGCTTCAAGTTCGTAGGCCGCACCGTGTTCATCATACGCCTTAATTTTGATTTGTTCTGCGCGTTCGACTTTGGCGTAATTATTAGGCACCGAAAGGCAACCTTCTTCACTGATTACCTTGCCATCTTTAGCTAACAATTCAGGGTTAATAAACACCCTTGGTTCGTTTTGCTCTTCGGAAACATCCATAACAATAACTCGTTGATGAACGTCCACTTGCGTGGCTGCAAGTCCAATACCTTGTTCTTCACGCATGGTTTCGAACATGTCTTTAACTAAGGTACGGATGTCATCGTTTATATCCGTTACTTCTGCCGCCACAGTGCGTAACCGTTCGTCAGGAAATCTTAATACTTCTAATGTTGCCATTGCTCGCTTCTATAATTCAATCTTGGGAAATGTTCGCGCTTCCAGATACTGCAAAAACACACTGTCCTAGTGTTCGCCGTTATTCGATGCTATACCTTTGTATTATCTCTTTTCGCTAACATACTATCATTTTTCGTATTTTACCTGATAATTCGGGTAAATGGACAGTAAGGTTTGGAACCCGCGTGTTACATCTAATAAAAAAAATCTCGTTTAGTTTGTATATTGCTGTGTTGTTGACGTGCAGCGCATATGGAAATGCCGCCGAAATAAAGCCATCGGCACCAGATATTTATATCGTAAAAAAAGGTGATACCTTATGGAGTATTGCCAGTATGTATTTGGATCAGCCATGGAATTGGCCAGTTTTGTGGCAAAACAACGATGAAATACAAAATCCCCATTTGATATACCCCGGCGATAGAATTTTGCTATCCAGACTTGCGGATGGTAAGCCTCAGCTGAGCATTGTCAGAGCAAATAAAATAGTTAAAAAACTGTCTCCTAAAACCCGTATTACCGCGAAACAGGATGCCCCATTACCGACCTTGCAATGGTCCGAAATTGTGCCGCATTTTCAATATGATTTAATGTTAGATGAAGAACGTTATCAACAATTGCCCTATTTATTGGGAAACCAGCATGGTGAAGTGCGTTTTTCAACCGGTGATATGGTGCTGGGTAAACATAATTTAAATAGTGACGCCCCTCACTATATTGTCAGGAAAGTGGGTGAAGTGTTGAATAGTGAAGGCGATAGTCTTGGATTATTAGTTAAACAAATCGCAATGGCCGAAGCGTCCACCGTGACATTGCCAGAACAAATGCTGGTCAGTGTGTCGGTATCACGTTCTGAAGCAAAACGTGGTGATCGGCTGTTGCAACAGAACTCCTTACCACAGAAACAAAATCTGGAATTAGTTGCCGCGACGACGCAAAGAGGTCAGATTGTTGGCAGTTTGCAGGACCGCGCCATGTTAGGCAAATACGATATTGCGATTATTGATCTATCCGAAATAGAGGTTTCGTCGGGAACCGTTCTGGGGATTTATAGTCAGGGGCCAGATATCATAGATGACGAACCTATTCGTTATGTGAAAAGCGGTGACGGTGGTTCTACTTTCATTTTTGACGACAATAATATTGAACAACCTGCTCTAAAAGTAGGAGAAATGTTAGTCATTAAAACATTTGCCAAGGCTAGTTTTGCTCTGATAGTCTCCTCAACTGATGTGATTAGAAAAGGAGCGTTTGTCGGCAAACCTTAACCATGTACGCCAGATACTCCAATACTTAACATGCTTGGCCCTGGATTTGTGGACGGCCAAGTGCCTATCGAAACAATGATTTACACACACTTAAAGGGGTTAAGTGTGCAATGATTAAAAGGAATTTTTATGTCGCAACAAGGACAAGTTGCCACTGCTAAGCAGTCATCTACTTCTTTAACTGCAGCGTCTTTATCTTTGAAGCAATGGTTAACTATCAATGCGATGTCTGGCATCGGCCCGGCTACTATTGATAAATTATGGCAACATGATCAGTGCCTGACGTCGATCGCCACTTGCGATACCGCAAATCTCAGAAATTATGGCTTTTCTGCCAAGCAACTACGCAACATCGCTAATCCTGATTTAAAACAGGTAGAAGCAGATTTAGCCTGGTTAGAATCCTCATCTCAGCGTCATATTATCAGCATTGACAGTGAATTTTACCCGGCAATGTTACGGGAGATAAGTGCGGCACCCATACTATTGTATTGCGAGGGCAATATTGCATTATTGTCTGCACCGTCAATGGCGATCGTGGGGAGCCGAGCATGTACCCTATATGGCCAGAATAATGCGCAGAGCTTTGCAAAAGCGTTAAGTGAAAGCGGCTGGGGTATTGTCAGTGGCATGGCAATTGGCATTGATACCTTTGCTCATAGAGGGTGTCTTAATGCTGGCGGTGCAACGATTGCCGTTTTGGGCGTCGGGCTCGCTCAGAACTACCCAAAAAGAAACAAAGCGCTGCGAGATGAGATACTGGCTAATGGTGGATGTGTGATATCTGAGCTGCCAGTTCATGTGCCACCAAAGGCAGAAAATTTCCCTAGACGTAATCGTATCATCAGCGGTTTATCGTACGGTACTTTAGTGGTTGAGGCGGCCATTAAAAGCGGTAGTTTAATTACTGCAAAATATGCGACGGAGCAGAATAGAGAGGTGTTTGCATTGCCGGGTAATATAAATTGCCCACTTGCGAAAGGGTGCCACCAATTGCTCAAAAATGGTGCAAAACTGGTTGAGCAGTTAGAAGATATCAATGAAGAATTTTTGTTTCTTTTACAATCAGTTGCCGACTATGCACCGAAAAGGATTGAAAAAAATGCAAATCAAAGCTTGGCAAGCGATCAATTGTTAGCTAGTGTTGATTATGAAACCACATGTTTAGATGTGGTGGTTCAGCGTAGTAGGTTACCTATCTCAGAGGTAACTGCAAAATTATTAGAATATGAACTACGTGGTTTGGTGGCGTCCGTGCCCGGAGGCTACATTCGATTGGGGGAATAAATCATGTTTGACATCCTCATGTATCTTTTCGAGAACTTCATCCATAGTGAAACTGAAATTCGTGTCGACCAAGACGAGTTGACCGATGAGCTCGTGCGCGCCGGGTTTCATCATGATGAGATCTACAAAGCCTTAGCATGGTTAGAAAAGCTTGCTGCGCTTCAGGAAACTGATATTAAGCCCTATCTATCCAAAGGTGTAAGTCCTGCGGTAGCCAGGGTGTATACTCAGGAAGAAGAAGTGCAACTCGATGTTGAGTGCCGAGGGTTCCTGATGTTTTTGGAGCAGATTAATGTGCTCAATGCTGTCACTCGTGAAATGGTGATAGACCGGGTAATGGAAATAGATGCCACCGATTTTTGTCTTGAAGACCTAAAGTGGGTGGTACTAATGGTATTGTTTAATGTCCCCGGACAGGAAAATGCCTATGCCCAAATGGAAGATCTGTTATTTGAAATGCCAGATGGTCCGTTACATTAACGGGTAATTAAAAAATTAAGGGTATATGTCCAAAATAGACAAGCAGTTGTTTTCCGTGAGTCAATCGACGATTGATAACGTCTATGGTCAATGCCCTGAATGCCAGTCTGCACTGCAATTCAAACGCGGAAAAGGCGGGACTTTTCTTGGATGCAGTGCATTCCCAGACTGTAATTATACTCACTCTTTGTCTGGTGGCACCGAAACGTTAAAAATCATGGACGGGTCTCAATGTCCTGATTGTGGTGAGCATTTGGCCGTTAAAAAAGGTCGCTACGGCATGTTTATCGGTTGCACTGCTTTTCCGGAATGCCACTATATCAATACAGAAAAGCCTAGCACTGCAGAAAATGACGCTACTATTACTTGTCCGTTGTGTCATAAAGGGGACCTGGTTAAACGGAAAGGCCGAACTGGCCAGGAATTTTTCTCCTGCAATCAATATCCAAAATGTAAGTATACGGTAAACCAACAACCTGTAGCTGAGATCTGCCCGGATTGTCAGTGGCCAATTATGTTGAGTAAATCGACTGAATCGGGTGAGCGGTTGCACTGTCCCCAGAAAAATTGTTCAGGCACAATCCTCAAATAAATCAAAGAACCGTCAAATTGCTAAGAACAAACGTTATTTTTTGGTTAAAATAGCGCAAAGACAGCTGTTCAACTTGATATTTCCCTATGCAAAAATTCGAAACCGGATTGACCGAAGCGCAATTAATCGAAGCGTTTAATACTGGCGCCTTGTTTGCTTATCCAACTGAGGCCGTATTTGGTTTTGGTTGTGATCCCGATAATGAGCAAGCAGTAACGGAACTCTGTGCATTAAAGCAGCGGTCATTGGCAAAAGGGCTTATTTTAATTGCGGATAATTATTCCAGGTTATTGCCCTACGTGAACGATAATGCCATTCCAATGGACAGGCGCACCGAGATTTTTTCAAGTTGGCCAGGAGCCATTACCTGGCTTTTACCGAAATCAGACCTGGCCCCTAATTGGATTACCGGGGAATTTACACAGATTGCGGTAAGAGTCACGACGCATCCTGTGGTGAAAGAGTTGTGTCAGCTATTTGAAAAACCGCTGGTATCAACCAGCGCGAATATATCAGGCCAGCCACCAATCTGCACAGTGCAGCAAGCCCGCCAGCAGTTTGCCGATAAAGTCATATGCATTGCTGGCAGCACAGAGGGTAGAGCATCACCATCTGTGATCAAGGATGGCATAAGCGGACAGATCTTAAGAGGATAATAGCGTGCAGGACATCGATGTTGGTCAAATTAAAGCGACTTTGTTAGATATTCAAAATGAGATATGCAAATCATTGGCCCAGGCTGATGGTGTTGCTACTTTTATTGAAGATGAGTGGCAAAGAGAGCTTGGCGGTGGTGGCAAAACCCGAGTGCTCACTGACGGTACTGTGTTTGAGCAGGCTGGCGTTAATTTTTCACATGTTTTTGGTGATCAGTTACCACCCTCTGCAACGGCTGCCAGACCTGAGTTAGCGGGAAGAAGTTTTCAGGCGCTTGGGGTCTCTTTGGTTATTCATCCTCGTAACCCCTTCATTCCGACTTCGCATGCCAATATTCGTTTTTTTATCGCTGAAAAAGAGGGTGAAGAACCGGTTTGGTGGTTTGGCGGCGGGTTCGACCTCACACCCTTTTATCCCTTTTTCGAAGATGTCCAACACTGGCATAAAGTTGCCAAGAAGATTTGCGATCCCTTTGGAGCAGAGGTTTATGATGATTATAAAAACTGGTGTGATGAATACTTCTATCTGAAACATCGCCAAGAGACACGAGGCGTAGGTGGTTTGTTTTTCGACGACCTCAATCAATGGCCATTTGCCAGGTGTTTTGAATTTATGCAGGCAGTAGGTAGGGGCTTTATTGATGCCTATGTGCCTATCGTCGAGAAGCGAAAAGAAACAGAATACAATCAAATACAGCGGGATTTTCAATTGTATCGTCGTGGTCGCTACACCGAATTCAACTTATTATTTGATCGCGGCACCTTGTTTGGCATTCAAAGTGGTGGCAGAACCGAGTCTATTTTAATGTCTATGCCGCCACTGGCTAGATGGCAATATAATTACTCACCTGAACCGGGCAGCGAGGAAGCGGTCCTTTATAACAGTTACTTGCGACCACGAGATTGGCTAAATATGCAAAAGGAGGAACTGTAGTTGTTACAAAAGTACGCCGTCTTCGGTAACCCCATTCAGCACAGCTTGTCTCCAAAAATTCATCAGTTGTTTGCAAAGCAGTTCGGACATGATTTGCAATACGATGCTATTGAAATTCCTATAGGGCAATTCGCAGCTACTGTGCCGGGATTGATAGACAAAGGATTACTTGGTGCTAATGTTACCGCTCCTTTTAAAGGCGATGCACTGGCATTTGCGAAAGAAAAGACAGAGCGGGCCAGTTTAGCGGGTGCTGCGAACACACTGGTGTTTAATCGTGAAGTTATTTTAGCTGACAACACCGATGGTGCTGGTTTGGTTCATGACTTGCGAAGGTTAAAAGGCAATTTACAGGGTAGCAATGTCCTGTTAATTGGAGCTGGTGGCGCGAGTAAAGGCGTTGTATTGCCACTTTATAGCGCAGGTGTTGAACACATTACGATTACAAATCGCACCATCGCTAAGGCAGAAGCGTTAGCACAGCAATTTAGCAAATATGGTCAGGTTCAGGTGCGTGAATTGCAACACTCACCGGATACGCCTTATGACATTATTATTAACTGCACCTCTTCCAGTATGCAAGGATCGTTGCCGGGTGTATCACCGGACATTTATACTAATGCGGGATTAGTTTATGACATGTTTTACCATCAGGAAAAAACCCCGTTTTTAAAATCGGCGGAACAACACAATCATAACGTACAAACGGCTGATGGCATCGGCATGCTGGTGGGGCAAGCGGCAGAAAGCTATCGTCTATGGTGGAACGAATCCCCGGATATTCAAAGTGTGATTGAGTCTTTGCGTCCCTGAAGCATCGTTCGATATCACTAATCTTCTGCTAGATACTCATCTTTGAGTATTACGTAATTATCTGCCGAGGTTTTTAAGAAGGATCTCTCTGCTTCGGTTAGTTCGCGAGCCTTCTTGCAGGGTTGTCCGACATAAAGATAACCGCTTTCCAGGGTTTTATTTGGTGGTACCAGGGTACCTGCGCCTATGAAGACATCATCTTCAACAACCGCACCATCCATAATAATAGCGCCCATCCCTACCAATATGCGACTGCCCAATATACATCCATGTAGCATGCAATGGTGCCCTATCGTCACATCTTCCCCAATAATCAAGGGGTAGCCATCGGGGTTAGACTGAGTGCGGCGGGTCACATGTAATATTGTTCCGTCTTGAACATTTGTATTCTTGCCAATCCGCATATAGTTCACATCCCCCCTGGCAGCAACCAAAGGCCAGATGCTGACATGTTCACCTAACTGAATATCACCAACTAATATAGAAGACGGATCGACATAACAATTCTCAGGGATCGTGGGAGTGATGTTTTTATATGGTCGGATATTCATATTTCGGTCTCTGTAGATAGTTATAACCCTGTCTTGGGACTTATTAGTGTATCAATTTCTGGTTTTTGAAGAAAATAGACTATTATTTAACCGCTTAGTCAAAAAACTGAAATAATTAATTGACGTGTGTTCTTGTCTCTGTAGAATGCGCGCTCGCTTCAGGGGGTTCTGCAAAGCAAACTAACAGAAGCGCACAGTGATTACCGGCGTATAACGCAAGTGAGCACTGGCCTGGTCAAGACGTTGTGGTTTGTAAGAGGTTTGAAAAAACTGCCAGGAAACTGCAACAAAATGATTGACACGGCAACTGGGAAGTGTAGAATGCGCGTCCCGCTTGAGAGAGTCTTCTAAGAAGGCGCAACACTCAAGCAAACGTTCTTTAACAATCAGCAATAAGACAATCTGTGTGGACACTAGTTAGTTAACTAGTGTTTGCTCAAAAAAGATTTATATTTTCGATTTTAATTGAAGAGTTTGATCATGGCTCAGATTGAACGCTGGCGGCAGGCCTAACACATGCAAGTCGAACGGTAACAGAAAGTGCTTGCACTTTGCTGACGAGTGGCGGACGGGTGAGTAATACTTAGGGATCTGCCCTTGGGTGGGGGATAACCATTGGAAACGATGGCTAATACCGCATAATGTCTACGGACCAAAGGGGGCTTCGGCTCTCACCTGAGGATGAACCTAAGCGAGATTAGCTAGTTGGTGAGGTAAAGGCTCACCAAGGCGACGATCTCTAGCTGTTCTGAGAGGAAGATCAGCCACACTGGGACTGAGACACGGCCCAGACTCCTACGGGAGGCAGCAGTGGGGAATATTGCACAATGGGGGAAACCCTGATGCAGCCATGCCGCGTGTGTGAAGAAGGCCTTAGGGTTGTAAAGCACTTTCAGACGTGAGGAAAGTTTATTGGTTAATACCCAATAGATGTGACGTTAGCGTCAGAAGAAGCACCGGCTAACTCCGTGCCAGCAGCCGCGGTAATACGGAGGGTGCGAGCGTTAATCGGAATTACTGGGCGTAAAGCGCACGCAGGCGGTTATATAAGCTAGATGTGAAAGCCCCGGGCTTAACCTGGGAGAGTCATTTAGAACTGTATAACTAGAGTTTTGGAGAGGGGAGTGGAATTCCAGGTGTAGCGGTGAAATGCGTAGATATCTGGAGGAACATCAGTGGCGAAGGCGGCTCTCTGGCCAAAAACTGACGCTCATGTGCGAAAGCGTGGGTAGCGAACAGGATTAGATACCCTGGTAGTCCACGCCGTAAACGCTGTCTACTAGCTGTGTGCGAATTAATTTTTGTGCGTAGCGAAGCTAACGCGCTAAGTAGACCGCCTGGGGAGTACGGCCGCAAGGTTAAAACTCAAATGAATTGACGGGGGCCCGCACAAGCGGTGGAGCATGTGGTTTAATTCGATGCAACGCGAAGAACCTTACCAGGACTTGACATCCAGAGAACTTTCCAGAGATGGATTGGTGCCTTCGGGAACTCTGAGACAGGTGCTGCATGGCTGTCGTCAGCTCGTGTCGTGAGATGTTGGGTTAAGTCCCGCAACGAGCGCAACCCTTGTCCTTAGTTGCCAGCATTAAGTTGGGCACTTTAAGGAGACTGCCGGTGACAAACCGGAGGAAGGTGGGGACAACGTCAAGTCATCATGGCCCTTACGTCCTGGGCTACACACGTGCTACAATGGCAGGTACAGAGGGAAGCGAGACAGTGATGTGGAGCGGAGCCCTTAAAGCCTGTCGTAGTCCGGATTGGAGTCTGCAACTCGACTCCATGAAGTCGGAATCGCTAGTAATCGCAGGTCAGCATACTGCGGTGAATACGTTCCCGGGCCTTGTACACACCGCCCGTCACACCATGGGAGTGGGATGCAAAAGAAGTAGTTAGTCTAACCTTCGGGGGGACGATTACCACTTTGTGTTTCATGACTGGGGTGAAGTCGTAACAAGGTAACCCTAGGGGAACCTGGGGTTGGATCACCTCCTTACGAATAGAGCAGGGCTGATTAGTTAGTCTAGTGTTCACACAGATTGTTTTATTGTTAATCGTTAGGGAAAAGCCTTAATGAATATGCTCGTTTGAGTGGATTCATTAGGGTTTTTTAGGCCCTAAAAATGTTCTTTAACAAATTGGAAAAGCTGATAAATCATCAGTGCAGTATGTCAACATTGACTTCGGTTGATGGCGATGTGCTGCACGAAAAAATCAAGTAAAAGTATATCTAGAGTGAAGCGTAAAGTTTTGTTCTATCTGATAATACCAAGTCTAGGCGAACGTGTTGCACTTAGGTGCACATGTCAAAAAGTTTTATAGGTGTTAATTACGGATGGTATAACGTTGAGATGGCTCATGTAGTCGTTTTGGGGTTGTATGATTAAGTGATTAAGCGTATACGGTGGATGCCTTGGCAGTTAGAGGCGATGAAGGACGTGTAAGTCTGCGAAAAGCGTTGGTAAGCTGACAAAAAGCGTAATAACCAACGATGTCCGAATGGGGAAACCCGGCACTTCGGTGTCATCTGCAACTGAATACATAGGTTGTAGAAGCAAACGAGGGGAACTGAAACATCTAAGTACCCTTAGGAAGAGAAATCAATTGAGATTGCCTTAGTAGCGGCGAGCGAACGGGTAACAGCCGATGGTTTATGTTGTAGTGGAACGGTCTGGAAAGTCCGGCGATACAGGGTGATAGCCCCGTACACGAAGCAGCATAAGTCACATATTAAGTAGGTCGGGACACGTGTTATCTTGACTGAAGATGGGGGGACCATCCTCCAAGGCTAAATACTCCTAACTGACCGATAGTGAACTAGTACCGTGAGGGAAAGGCGAAAAGAACCCCGGCGAGGGGAGTGAAATAGAACCTGAAACCGTATACGTACAAGCAGTGGAAGCCGACTTGTTCGGTGACTGCGTACCTTTTGTATAATGGGTCAGCGACTTATATTCTGTAGCGAGGTTAACCGGATAGGGGAGCCGTAGCGAAAGCGAGTCTTAACTGGGCGTTAAGTTGCAGGGTATAGACCCGAAACCCGGTGATCTAGCCATGGGCAGGTTGAAGGTTGAGTAACATCAACTGGAGGACCGAACCCACTAACGTTGAAAAGTTAGGGGATGACCTGTGGCTGGGGGTGAAAGGCCAATCAAACCGGGAGATAGCTGGTTCTCCCCGAAAGCTATTTAGGTAGCGCCTCGGATGAATACCTACGGGGGTAGAGCACTGTTTGGGCTAGGGGGTCATCCCGACTTACCAACCCCATGCAAACTCCGAATACCGTAGAGTACTATCCGGGAGACACACGGCGGGTGCTAACGTCCGTCGTGGAGAGGGATACAACCCAGACCGCCAGCTAAGGTCCCCAAATTATTGCTAAGTGGGAAACGATGTGGGAAGGCTAAGACAGCTAGGAGGTTGGCTTAGAAGCAGCCACCCTTTAAAGAAAGCGTAATAGCTCACTAGTCGAGTCGGCCTGCGCGGAAGATGTAACGGGGCTAAGCAATATACCGAAGCTGCGGCAGCGTGCATCACTTAAGTTTATTTATCTGTCAAGCTAACAGCAACGCGCGAAGCGCCTGCTGTTAAAGCGTCCCATCAATAGTGGGAATGTGGATGAGTGAGTTTAAGGATGCACGCTGGGTAGGGGAGCGTTGTGTAAGTGGTTGAAGGTGGCTCGAGAGGGCTGCTGGACATATCACAAGTGCGAATGCTGACATGAGTAACGATAATGGGGGTGAAAAACCCCCACGCCGGAAGACCAAGGTTTCCTGTCCCATGCTAATCAGGGCAGGGTAAGTCGGCCCCTAAGGCGAGGCAGAAATGCGTAGTCGATGGGAAACGGGTTAATATTCCCGTACTTTTATGTACAGTGATGGGGTGACGGAGAAGGCTATGCTATCGTGGCGTTGGTTGTCCACGTGAAAGTAGGTAGGCTGAGTGTTTAGGTAAATCCGGACACTCTTAAGGCCGAGATACGAGACGAGTTTCTACGGAAACGAAGTAGCAGATGCCCGGCTTCCAGGAAAATCCTCTAAGCGTATGTGCATAAGAACCGTACCCCAAACCGACACAGGTGGTCAGGTAGAGAATACTAAGGCGCTTGAGAGAACTCGGGTGAAGGAACTCGGCAAAATAGTACCGTAACTTCGGGAGAAGGTACGCCCCTGGTTGTGAATCCCTTGCGGAGTAAGCGACTGGGGGCCGCAGTGACCAGATGGCTGGGACTGTTTATTAAAAACACAGCACTGTGCTAAATCGAAAGATGACGTATACGGTGTGACACCTGCCCGGTGCCGGAAGGTTAATTGATGGGGTTAGCGTAAGCGAAGCTCTTGATCGAAGCCCCGGTAAACGGCGGCCGTAACTATAACGGTCCTAAGGTAGCGAAATTCCTTGTCGGGTAAGTTCCGACCTGCACGAATGGTGTAACCATGGCCATGCTGTCTCCACCCGAGACTCAGTGAAATTGAAATCGCTGTGAAGATGCAGTGTACCCGCACCTAGACGGAAAGACCCCGTGAACCTTTACTACAGCTTGGCACTGAACATTGACCCTACATGTGTAGGATAGGTGGGAGGCTTTGAAACGTTGTCGCCAGATAGCGTGGAGCCGTCCTTGAAATACCACCCTTGTATGTTTGATGTTCTAACATTGCCCCCTAATCGGGGGTGTGGACAGTGTCTGGTGGGTAGTTTGACTGGGGCGGTCTCCTCCCAAAGCGTAACGGAGGAGCACGAAGGTTAGCTAATCACGGTCGGACATCGTGAGGTTAGTGCAAAGGCATAAGCTAGCTTAACTGCGAGACAGACACGTCGAGCAGGTACGAAAGTAGGTCTTAGTGATCCGGTGGTTCTGAATGGAAGGGCCATCGCTCAACGGATAAAAGGTACTCCGGGGATAACAGGCTGATACCGCCCAAGAGTTCATATCGACGGCGGTGTTTGGCACCTCGATGTCGGCTCATCACATCCTGGGGCTGAAGTCGGTCCCAAGGGTATGGCTGTTCGCCATTTAAAGTGGTACGCGAGCTGGGTTTAGAACGTCGTGAGACAGTTCGGTCCCTATCTGGTGTGGGCGTTGGATGATTGAGAGGGGCTGCTCCTAGTACGAGAGGACCGGAGTGGACGAACCGCTGGTGTTCGGGTTGTCATGCCAATGGCATTGCCCGGTAGCTACGTTCGGAACTGATAACCGCTGAAAGCATCTAAGCGGGAAGCAGGCCTCGAGATGAGTCATCCCTGACAGTTTAACTGTCCTAAAGGGTTGTTTAAGACGAAGACGTTGATAGGCAGGATGTGGAAGCGTTGTAAGGCGTTGAGCTAACCTGTACTAATTGCCCGTGAGGCTTAATCATACAACACCCAAGGTGATTGTATGGGTCGCAAGACCAAGCCGTAATGATACCTGCCTGGACGAAGGCAGATAGAGCAAAAGCTTCGCTTGAGATTACTAACGAGATTCGATTTATCAGATTTTTCCCAGTTTGTTATTACAGTTTAATGCCTGGCGGCCATAGCGATACGGCACCACCTGATCCCTTTCCGAACTCAGTAGTGAAACGTATTAGCGGCGATGGTAGTGTGGGGTTTCCCCATGTGAGAGTAGCACACTGCCAGGCTCCTATTTAGAAAGAGGGCTATCCGAGAGGATGGCCCTTTTTTGTATCTGCAATTTGGTAATATTTGAGTTCTTAGCAGATTATCCGGGATAGCCCTCTTCCTAAATTTGAGATTCGCTGCGCTCTCACATGGAAACCATACCCATCGGTCCAAACTGACATATTCTTTGTCTGATTAGCGCATGGGGTGATTACATCCGTGTAGCTGGGCTCCAGCCCGGACGTCCTGTCCGGTCGCTACGAGAGCTGCGTTCTGTCGAACGGTCTCTCTCCGCCCCCATGTGAGAGTAGCACTCGGCAACTGCTCCCGGCGTTGCCCTAACTCCTGCATCCATGCAGTCGACTGCATGGTTGCAATTTAGAGAGCCAAATTATTACTATCGACAGTTTAATTTTTACTCTCTTTGTTAAGGGAAATTGGTACAAAAAATGGCAATGTATCTATTACTTTCATAGAATACGCAGCGATTATATTAAAGGGACCGTTTGTTGAATTATCGTTCTGAAATTGATGGCTTAAGAGCCATTTCTATACTCTCCGTACTTTTATATCATGCTGGGTTTTCGTTATTTAAAGGCGGCTTCCTAGGTGTTGATGTATTTTTTGTTATTAGTGGATATCTGATTACATTACATATTGCAGAGTCTTTCAAAAATAACCGATTTTCTTTTCTTGGTTTCTATGCCAGAAGAGCAAAAAGGTTGATTCCTGCAATAATATTTATGGCGATGGTCGTCACTCCGATAGCGTGGTTTGTAACCGACCCTTACGAATTTAAAGAGTTTGGACAAAGTTTGGTTAGTACGTTTACGTTTTCGTCAAACATATTCTTTTATTTGAAAACTGGTTATTTTGATACAGCAAGCGAACTCAAACCGCTCTTACACACCTGGAGTCTCGCAGTTGAAGAACAGTTCTATCTGGTCTTTCCTTTATTATTTTGGTTAATGTTCAAAACTGGAAAAACATTAGTTTTAATTTTGGTGTTGTTAGTTACCAGTTGGTTGTACGCAATTAGCAGCTATAATACGACTCCCGATACGGTATTTTATTTCTTACACACCAGAGCCTGGGAGTTGTTGGTAGGTTCTGCCACGGCGCTTATATCTGTCAAATTTCAACTATTTCAAACTAGTAAAAATGAAATACTTCAAAAATACCTGAGTTTATCTGGATTGGTAATGATCATCTGGTCATTTCTGGTCATTTCAAGCAAGCAGGAATCGCTACCTTTATTCACAATGATTCCGGTTTTCGGCGCTGCTTTGGTCTTGATTTGTAAAAACGATTCTGGAGTAAGTTACCGATTTCTAACTATCCCATTAATGGTCTGGATTGGGACTGTCAGTTATAGTTTGTACCTTTTTCACCAACCAATATTTGCGTTAGGTCGAATCTATTATCTTGAAGAATTGCCATTACCAACAATATTGATCTTCATATTGCTGTCTTTTTTTCTTGCAGCAATATCAAAATATTTCATCGAAGACTATTTTAGATTCCAATATAAGAAAACTAATGATTGGCTTATCCACAGTCTTGCCCCTGTTTGCATTGCTATAGCTGTTTTTGGACTATTGATTCATTACCAGAACGGCTTTCCAGAACGTTCCGCTTTGGGGCTTAAATTAGCCCAGAACTACGGTGTCAGTTCCAAGTGTTCAGGTAGGGAAGTGAGCAACAATGACTGTTGGACAAGCAGCTCACCAGAAACAATTGTTTGGGGTGATAGTTATGCGATGCATTTAGCAAGCGCCATCGACGCATTACATTCTACAGGCATTATTCAAGCTACCAAGTCTTCATGTGTACCCTCTAGTCCCCTAATACCAGTGAAATCTAATGACAATTCTTGCGAGGCGTTTAACAAATCAGTGATTAAATTTTTAAAGGCAGGTAGCCATAATATTAAGAATGTATATCTCTCATCTGCGTTTGGTTCTGTAAATACTAATGAGCTTGAAGCACTAAGTGAAGAGCTACTATTATTGCATGAGGCTGGTTTCAATGTGACGGTGGTTAGTCCGACGCCAAAGCACTCTAATACGCTAAAATGCATAAAATTAAGAAGTCGAAAAGAGCTGGATGTCTCGGAGTGTCGGTACTTAAAGACAGATATATCTAATCTGGAAATTATTGAAAGTGTTGCACAAATATTCTCTAATCAGCCATTCAACTACATAGACTTAAGAGCCTTGAACTGCGGAGAAACCTATTGCAGAGTAAAAATAGGAGAGGCACTTTTGTTTAGGGACAATGGGCACTTGGCAGTAGAGAGTAAACATGTCGTTAAAGATTACCTGAATGCTTCTTTATGAAACCGAGTTTTGTTTAGTGTTATCGTGCGCAAACCCCATAGCTGCACCTATCATTAGCCCCCAGACTGGTGCAACTATGCCATTAAAAATAACGTGCCCCGCAATACTCGATATAAAGAACATCACAATAAAGCTCACAATTGCACTATGTTTTAAAGGGCTGTTGTTTGTTCTCAGTATTATTAAAAAAACCGTAAATAACCCTGAATAAACAATGACCGTAAACACTCCCCCAAAATACAAAACCATATCAGCGAAATCAAATTCGACTCTTTGAAAAGCTAGTCTTTGAAGTTCTGCTTGGTCAAATCCAAATAACAGTTGAGGCACATCCTGTGCACTGAAAGCATTAAGTAAATAGGCAAACTTATCTTCTCTCCCTGAAAATAGTGCACGACTTAATCCACCCTGATCGTAAAAATAAACCACCCTTGTGAGGATTTGGCTAGACAATATATCATCATAAAAAATAGCCGTTATTACCATTAAAACGGTTATAACGATAACCAAGAGCAGTAGTGTTCTCGTATCAAAACGAAAAATTGGTAATAGAATAGCAACCAAAAAGACACCCAGTGTGGCACTTTTTGTACCCATAATAAAAGCTAACAGCAGGTAAAAGAACGCCACCAATAAAAACAACAGTGAAGAGCGCTTAAAAGCGAGTGCGAGAAAAAAACTGACGCAACATAGGATGATTCCAGCTACGACATTACCACCAAACAAGAAACCTTTTGCACCAAAATTTCCGTAGGAGAAGCCCCCTAATCCGGCATAGGTGAGTAATACATTGATGATCAAAATGAAAGTGCATAAGAAAAAGACAACTGCCAGCTTTTTATACGATAAGTATTCGAAACTCGCTATCGTAAAGATAGTGACAAATAAAAACAGCACTTTAATTGACTCTTGAAAGACGAACATAAAAGCAATGTTGTCGACAAATGCAAAACGCAGCAGTGCCCAAAATAGTACAATTAAGGCGGTGATAATTGAGATACCTGCATACTTCTTAGTCGTTGTTACAAGAAAGCCGTACATTAGAACAAGTAAGCCAAACTTATACAGTGCTGATACGGGAATATAGATACCGTACTTAATGAGCGCACCATTTAATGTGTCGAACACCAGGGTGAGAGACAAACAAAATAAAATGAAGTTTTCTAATACCCTCTGCCTTTGTTGGGTTATAGGGTGCTGTTCATTCTGCATACTTGCAGCTATTCTTTGTTGTTGTTTATCGGGCGAAATAAGAAAGCTATTAAATAAGCGCAAAATACAACAAAAGAGACAAGTAACGTCACAAAAACCAAAATGAAAGTTCGTTTAGGACTGTCTTTCATTTCTGGCACGATAGCAGGATCGATAACGTAAAAAATGTATTCTTTGTTAGCTTCAGCCAACATCAGTTTCTCATATTGATCCTGAATCAAGGCATACATAGATGCTCTTATCTCAACATTCTGGGCTTTTTGAGCTTGCTCTTCCAGATATTGGATATTTTTAGAGACTTTTTCTACTTCCCGCTCTCGCATCACTTTATTTATTTCATCAACAATGTCTCCTGCCCACTTTGCGGAAAGTATAGGTGAGATATGTTCAAAGCTGATGGTAATCAGACCGTTATCTTTAGATTCAATCTCAATGGCGTTTTGGTAATATTCATAGAGTTCTAAATCTGAGGGAATTTGCTTTCTCGGAGGTGATACACTGCGTGTCCATTTGGATCCTTCTATGTCATATTTCGCAGGATCAATAATTAGTTTTTCCATCTCTGTGTCCCATTCAACAGCTGCTACCAAAGGAACTGCCATTTCATGCTTTACAATAAATGAGTTGGCAAAAATGCGAGACTGTATAACGGAAGTGGCAATGGTGACTTGACTAACAGACTCTTCGCCAAGTGAAAGACCTGCCAAAGAGGCAATTCCTCCTAATCCACCTGCGCTAAAACCACCACCCTGAGCATGTTCTGTCGGTGCGATTGTGACCTCACTCCTGTAGATATCTGGAAGCCCCAAAAGCCAGATTATTGTCGCAAGGATGACTACAAGCTCAATAATAGTTGCTTTCCATATATGTTTGATAGCAAAGTCAATAAAATTGCTGATACTGTAATAATTGTCTGGCATTTTTAGTTCGCTTATTTTGGTGTTCTATCTAACTGGTGGGCTGTGATATCACGACTTTACTTATTAATAGAAGTCGGAAAAGCCGATGCGACCGCGATTGTACATTATTAATATCATAATTGGATACAGGACTCATGGATTGAATAGCAAAGTGGGCTTTTTAGATCGTTATGAGGAATGCGTAGGTAACGGTAAGTGAGCGAGCTAGTGAAAGTGTGAGAAGCTAATCAAGTGGTTGGAATAAATGCTAGTAAATGCCCGTTATATTCTTGAAGAAAATAGTAAAATGTAGGGATTTTTTACGATTTGTATTAATATGTTATTGAGCTTGTATATTTGATCGTCTAACATTGGAAGTAGGAAATTGGACACAACAACTTTTAGAGAGCGCAAAATGAAAAAGGTATTAATAGCCGCAGCACTAGCAACAGCTATGGCTGGTGCATCAGCTCAGGAAGCATCAAATTCTACATTTGGGAATATGGCCACTGAAGATATCGTTGCTGGGGCAGTTGCTGTAGGTGTAGTAGCAGCAGTTATTGCGAATGCGACTGATGACGATGACAGACGTGACCCGGTAGATCCAGGTTGTCCTGATGGTCAAGAGTTAAATGACGATGGTATTTGTGTTGATATTGAACCACCTCCACCGCAGTGTAATGAAGGTGACGAGCTCATAGATGGAGTGTGTGTACATGTTGACATCACGGTTACGGTTTCTGGTACGACTACTATTGAGATTCCGGTAACTACTACTTACTTGCCATCTCGGTAAGTTTATTTGGATTCTTAAAAAAGCCGCCTAAAGGCGGCTTTTTTGTTCTCGCGTTTAAAAAATACAGAAGTTATGGATAAACGAATACTTATAGTAACTTGGTTGATCGGTTGTTTTCTTAGTGGTTGTACTGGTACTTATGTAACGCATTATGAAAACTTAAAGTTGGCATTTGCAGATCCCGTCGATCCAAGCCCCAGCCTTGATGTTGTTCGCGAATCCCCCGTGGATCTCGCATTGGTCAAAATTGGTGATACTGTTCACGCCAGAATTGCTTTGGCATACCAAGAAAATGGTATTGATAAATGGATATCAGCTGATAAGGCGATGTTGGCAATAAAAGATGGCCACATCATAAAAACCCACAGCTTTAAAAATGACCTCATTTATGTGTCTGAAACCGAAATGATGCCATTGGCAAATATTAATAAGGTCAGTAGTATTCAGTGGCGGAGAAATGTTGATTGGGAAAGTGGCGAGTATGGGCATGTGATTGAATCAACGTTTCAACGTTCCAATGAAAACGAGTCGATTGAAATTCTCGGTAAGCTTTTCACAACGATAGTCGTCGTCGAGCGTGCGGAATATTTGTCACCATCAAAGCATACTAAATGGAATCGTTCCTGGGAAAACACGTTTTGGTTCGACAAAGATTCTGGGGAATTACTTCAAAGTTCACAACAAACATCTCCATTTAGCAAACGAATTGATATGCAGTATATTAGCCGTGCTGTGCGACTGATGTGATAAAGGAGTTATTACAGATGCAAAAAACGCTAATTTTAATTTTGTTGTGTTTCTGGTCTCTAGCGGCCACTTCTCAAGACGTAAAAATTCACGTTACGGGCGTCAATAATGCCATCGATATTTATCAATTTGAACCCAGACTAGATAGAGTATTAAAACGATATGCTGGTGAGACTGACTGGTATTGGCCCACAGCGTCATTGTACAAAAAATATAATGAAACGCAGGAAATGGAGCGAACCCAAATACTGTCGACAATTAAGCAACTAGAAGCTGAAGCAAATAATCAGCACTTTAAATTGGCGCTCACAAATTTAAGGCAACAAATCAAAAGTTGGCGGTTAGCCAGCAAAGTATTTATTCCGCTGGATTATGATTTGGTGAGATTACAGGAAAAGTTTAACCCTAAGCTGGAATTTGGTGAATACTTTTTAAATCTTACTTTCAGACCGTCAGAATTAAAGTATTTTGGTGTGGTTGGCGAAGGCGAGATAGTGCATGTGGGTACAGAGGATGTGTCTCACTACCGTAGCACGGTCGAGTACAATGAGGCGGTCGATCCTGATTATGTTTATATTATTACACCATCCGGTGACGTACAAAAAGTGGTAATCGCTTATTGGGACAATCTGCATCAGGAGGTCGCTCCTGGAAGTATGTTGTATTTCCCAATCAAAGAAGCTTTTTTCTCCGAAATATCTCAACTAAATCAACGGATTGCTGAGCTCGCAAGGAATCGTTTGCAATGAAATTGTTTAAGATGTCAGTAGTAAGTGCCTCATTATTGATTGTAAACGGAGTTAACGCGAACTGGTTATTGGATTCTGACGATGTTTGGAATGTTAATTCCAACTATTTATCGCAAATGGATCAAGGCGGGGTTGGCTTACTACAAACTCCTACATCGCGAATGAACCCAAAAGGTGAGTTGTCCATTAATTATCGTGACAATGACCAGTATCGTTACTGGTCGGTCAGTCTGCAGTTATTTCCCTGGCTGGAAACGACAGTACGCTACTCCGATATTCGTACATTGCTTTATAGTACTGACCCCAATTTTAGTGGCGATCAGACTGCTAAGGATAAGGGAATCGACGCCAAAATAAGATTATTGCAGGAAAGTTACTATATACCTGAGTTATCTGTTGGTGTGAGAGATTTTGGGGGCAATGGTTTTTTTGAGGGAGAGTTTCTCGCTGCCAGTAAGCGTTGGGGGGATCTCGATTTTCACTTAGGGATGGGATGGGGCTATCTGGGTCGTTCCGGCAATATCAGTAATCCTTTTTGTGATGTGGCTGATCGTTTTTGTGATAGAGAACCGCCACAGGGCCCACAGGAAGATACGGGTGGAAAGATAGAATTTCAGTCTTTCTTTAATGGCCCCGCCGCACTTTTTGGTGGCATCGAATATCAGACGCCTTGGCGCCCATTGCGACTCAAAGTTGAATACGAAGGCAATGATTACTCTCAGGAAAGAGCAGGTCTTAATGAAATAGTTCAGGATAGTCACTGGAACTTTGGTGCTAACTACCGTTACAAGGATTTTGATTTTTCGTTAAGTTATGAACGCGGCAATACGCTGATGTTTGGGGTGACCTATAACTTTAATTTGCATACCATTAAGCAAGTTAAGTATGAGCAAGGCCCCGTTTCGCTTGCCAAGGCAAAACCGGTTGCTACAGTTGATGAAGTGGATAAGGCAAAACTGGTATCGGACCTTGCCTACCGTGGTGGCTTTGTTACCGATGAATTTGATTTAACTGAGGACCGTGCAACGGTTTATGGTGTGCAGAGGCGCTACCGGGATAGTGCAGAAGCAGTAGAGCGCGTGGGCCGATTGATGGCAACTTATTTACCTGAAACGGTGGATGAATATCGACTTGTGCAGGTAAGCAATAACAATCCTATGATTGAAACGGTTGTAGATGCAGACGAATTTATATCCGCTGCTAAATATGAAGGGGTGGAAAAAGACCTGACTAAGACCTATCACAGGCAGGAACCAGATGCAGACACCCGTAGTAACTATCAAGGACGTGAAATAACCGGATTTTTTGCGGGTATGGAAACATACTGGATTCAGACGTTTGGTAACCCCGAAGCTTTTTATCTTTATGAAGGCGGGGTTTACCTAACCGGTGGTTATCTATTCAACCGTAATACATCACTTATAGGGAGCGTGAAGGTTTCTATTCTGGATAACTTCGATAAATTTAATTTTACTGTTGATAATCAGGATACTGGCATCCCCAGGGTGCGAACCTTGGTGCGGGAATATGTGAGTAAAGGGAACATAAACGCTGACACGCTATTTCTAAACTGGACAGATGAAATTGCCAAGGACTGGTATGGACAAGTGTATGGCGGTTACTTGGAGACCATGTATGGTGGCGTGGGTGGCGAAGTGTTATATCGGCCTATTGATAGTAATCTGGCATATGGTTTTGATCTTAACTGGGTGAAACAGCGCTCTTTTGAGAACGATTACGCGTTTCGTGATTACGAAGCAATTACAGGTCATGCCAATATTTACTGGACGCCTGATTTTCTGCCGGATACACAGCTGACTTTTAATATTGGCCAGTTTTTAGCGGAAGACAAAGGTATCAATATTGATTTTGCGAAACGCTTTGATAGCGGCATCGTGGTAGGGGCCTATGCCGCTTTCACTGATGTCTCTGCAGAAGAGTATGGTGAAGGTAGCTTCACGAAAGGGTTCTATCTCTCTATTCCGTTTGATTTGTTTTCTCTGCGATATTCCAAAGGGCGTGGCAAATTGCCCTGGATACCGATTTCCAGGGATGGTGGGCAACCACTGAGACGACCTGTTAAATTGCATGATGTAACAGAGCTTAGAGCACCGTTTTACGATCAATAGATATTATTTTCGGTTAATGGAAATCTCGCGAGCGGGTTTTTAGTCTGGCTAAAAGCTCGCTCTTATCTTCTAGTCGGCCCGCGATAATATGTGTTACGCCGCCATCACCTCTTTCTAAGATACCTGTTACCTGCATTATTTGGGCTTTAAGGTAGGGCTGTTTTTGCGCTCTTGCCGTCGCGACCCAGATAATGACATTAATATTACCGGTATGGTCCTCCAGAGTCATAAAGGTGACGCCTGAAGCCGTTCCCGGTGCTTGCCTGCCGATCACCAGTCCAGCAACAGTCACTAATGCTTTATGAGGCTTGTGCTGCAATTGCTTGGCCGGTGTAATGTGTTTGAGCAGTTCTTGTTCCTGCAGCAATGCTATCGGGTGTGCTCCTAAGGTTAATGTTGTGGCGCGATAGTCCTCTAATAGATCATCGGTTATATCAGGCTGCAGATGGTAATCGGGACTGTTTTCATGAACCTGGTGAAACAAGGGCAAGTCACTCAGGTTGTCCATGAGTGCCCAGCGGGTTTGATAACGGTTACCATTAAGTGTTTGCATTGCGTTAGCACTGGCTAAAGCATCAAGCTCATTTTGCCTCAAGCCTATTGTTTTGAGCTCACTACTAGCGCGGTAACCTTCTTTGGGGCGGTGCTCGATAACTCGATTGGCCGCTTGTTGAGAGAAGCCTTTAATCAGTCGCATACCCAAACGAATGCCCCAGTTGTTTTCAAGGGGTTCCACCAGATGATCATAACTCGACTGGTTGATACAGATTGGCAGCACTTGAAGGCCATGACGCCGGGCATCCTGCACTAACTGTGCCGGTGGGTAAAAACCCATTGGCCAGCTGTTAAGTAAGCCGACATAAAAGGCTGGCGGATAATGATATTTTAGCCAGGACGATACATAAGCGAGATTGGCAAAGGATGCTGAGTGGGATTCCGGGAAGCCATATTCACCAAAACCACATATCTGCTTGAACAGTCGTTCTGCAAACTGGTATTCGTAGCCTCGTTGCAGCATGCCATTAATCAGTTTACTTTTGAATTTCGCCAGCTCACCGTTTTTCTTCCAACTGGCCATTGCTCGTCGTAATTGGTCTGCCTCGCCACCCGTAAAGCCGGCGGCAACCATGGCCAGTTTGATCACCTGCTCCTGAAAAATAGGCACACCTTTAGTACGACTTAATACCTCTCTAATTTCTTCTGAGGGATAGCTTTCTGCTTCTCGGCCATCACGTCGCTTTAAAAAAGGATGTACCATGTCTCCCTGAATTGGACCGGGGCGCACGATGGCGATCTGGATCACCAGGTCATAAAAGTTGGCAGGTTTGAGACGAGGTAACATACTCATCTGGGCGCGGGACTCTATTTGGAATACCCCCACTGTATCGGCCCGCTGGATCATGCGATAAACGTTCTGATCATCCTGCAGTCGGCTAATATGGGCGATGCTGAGAGTGCTACCATGATGCCTTTTTATAAGGTCGAATGTTTTTCGGATCGCGGTGAGCATACCTAATGCCAGCACATCCACTTTCAATAGAGACAAACTTTCCAGATCATCCTTATCCCATTGGATCACGGTACGATCCGCCATACTGGCATTTTCTACTGGCACCAGTTGATGTAAAGGCCCGGCAGAGATGACAAAACCTCCGACATGCTGAGACAAGTGGCGGGGAAACCCCAATAGCTCATTAACCAGATGAATTAATAATCGTCCTTGCTTAGCATTGGCGGCTAATCCGGATTCTACTATCTGAGCTTGCCAGTCAAGCCCGCGATCCCGGCGGTTAGTGTTCTTGATAAAGTAATCCAGCTGTACTTCGGCAATGCCAAGGGCCTTGCCTACTTCTCTTAACGCACTTTTAAAACGATAGGTGATAACTGTTGCAGCTAAGGCCGTGCGCTCCCGGCCGTATTTTTGGTAAATATATTGAATTACCTCTTCGCGACGTTCATGTTCAAAGTCAACATCGATATCGGGAGGCTCGTTGCGTTCCTTGGAAATAAAACGTTCAAATAATACAGATATCTGGCGGGGATCAACGGCGGTAATTTCCAGACAGTAACAGACAATGGAATTAGCCGCTGAACCACGTCCCTGATAAAGGATGTGCTGTTGTTTGGCAAACTGCACAATATCGTGAATCGTGAGAAAGAAATACTCGTACTGCATCTCGGCGATAAGTTGTAGTTCTTTGACGATAGTGCGCTTGATGTGAAATGCCTTAGGGGGTTTATCCGGAAAACGTTTTTGCATACCTTTGACGACCAGTTGCCGAAGGTGCTGAGTCGGTGTCAGTCCCTCAGGCACTAACTCTGCCGGATACTGATAGCGCAATTCTGTGAGAGAAAACCCACAGCGACGAGCGATATGTAACGATTCCTGCAACCATTCTGGTCGATATAGCCGCTGTAGCTTGTTGATAGGCCGCAAAGTCTGTTCCGCATTGCTGAGCAGTTCCCGTCCCACTTGTGCAATCGGCTGACCCAGGCGGATGGCGGTTAAGGTATGTTGTAACTTTAAACGCTCGGGTTCATGCATTAATACGGCACCACTGGCAACGATGGGGAGTTGGTGGTTATTGGCTAACTTTTCACAATACGCAGTATGTTGTTGTTCGTTGGCGGTCAGGTGACGGGAGATAGTTAGCCATAATCGCTTTTTATAATGTTTTTTTAACCAGTCAGCCCAATATTCATCCTGCTCCTGATGACCACTGGGTAGCCACAAAACCAGACAGTGGTAGCAGGTTTTGAGATCCCACTCCAGTAGCTGATATTCACCTTTTACCGAACGGCGACGGGCGTTGGTGATGATGCGACACAGTTCCTGATAACCTTGTAAATCAGGACATAATAAAATCAATCTCAGGTGTTCATCAAAGCGCAGCAGGCTGCCGATGATTAATTTCACCTGACGTTGATGTTGTTGCTGCTCACTAAAGGCTCTGACTACCCCTGCAACAGAACATTCATCAGTAATGGCTAATGCTTCATAACCTAAAAAATCAGCTTGCCTTAACAGCTCCTGTGGGTGAGAGGCGCCGGTTAGGAAAGAAAAATTGCTTTGGCAATACAACTCTGCGTAAGTCATCAGCTAAAATATCCCTGTAGATACCAGTGCTGTTCAGGTGTGCGGAATACCCAACACCAGCGGCCATCACTACAGCGTGCAATAAAGTAGTCCCGAAACACTGGGTATTTATCCCACCATCCCCATTCAATGCGTTCCGGTCCTGAGACAATGCTGACCTTATCCGTCAGGTGTACAGGTTGGGGTAAAATAAACAAAGGGCGATTAGATTGAGGTTTAATGGATTGTTCAGGATGTGTGCCTGGTGAAATATACCGGCTGCTGTGCTCTACACGGTAGTCATTTTCCAGGGTGACAGCGTTAACGGCATTATCCCCCAGCTTAGCCTGCAAAATGGCAATGAGCTGACCATAAGACAATGTGCTTTGTTTACCTTGAAACAGGTCCGGATTGGGTGCTTCATGCGGGCGTACCTGCTGTGCCCTTATGGCAACGGCACAAACGGGAGCTTGTAGTTGGATAGACTCTAATTTAAGTGCCAGCAGGGGGAACCAGTGTCCGGCTCGGTAGAGGCCTTCTGCGGCGCTTAGGGTGACGTTGATATTGGTGGTTTCCCGTTGTATCAGGGTTATCTGTAATTCCTGACTGATCTGTTCCCGGACTTTAAGAAATTGCTCTAGAGACTCAAGTAAATGTTTGAGCGGCGCAAGTAGCTTGTCGCTGTCGGTAATGTCATAAAGTAATTCTATACGACGCTGAAACTGTTTTTCCGGGTGATAAAAAGCAACGCTGTGCTGTAACTCACCTAGCAGTCGACCAATATAAGTGAGTACCTGAATATCAAACCGTCGGGCAATTTCACTCAGGGGAAGTTGAGCCAGATCGCCAATTTGACGCACTCCAACACGTTTAAGATGCTGCACGGCCTTGTTCGTTAATGCTGAATACTCAAGATCACATTGCAGTAGTGCCTGCCGTGAGGTGGCTGAATTATCCGTGATCTGATTCCAGCCTGTTTCTGCTAACAGCTTCGCTCCTAAAGAAGTATGACTGGTGGCAAATTGATAAGTGACTTGATGCTGTTGCAATGCACTTTCGATAGTGCGCCAATAGTTATCCAAGCCCTGATACAAGCGCAACATATTGTGGATGCGCAATAATAAACCGCGAGGCTGTGCAAGTGCGATATCAGAAGTCAGACGGTAAAGACTATCGGCAATTTGTGTCAGTTTGTTGCTCTCAATGTCAGGGTTGTAAGGTTCTACCTGTAATGTCGCACTCAATGCTGATGCCGTACCTAAACCCATACCGGACTGTATACCCTGCTGATGGGCCGCTTTATTGAGTTGTAATATCTGGTTGTTTCTGGCGTCAAGAATGACTGTGGGCGATGGCTTTTGTTGGCTGGCTAACGCATCCAGCTGTAACATCGGGAAATGTAAAAATAACCACAACTTCTGCATTGGGACACAGCCTGATTATCCTGCTTGTTTATGGGAGAAAGGCACAACATTGTTTTTGTCTGCCAGTGTGAAAGCTGGCCATTGTGCGCGCATATTGACTATGCGAGGTTGTTGTTGCCAGCCTCCAATCTGCTTGGTGATAGTGACTTCAATACCGCTGGGCGCCGGCTCTAAGTGCATCGCCAACGTGACTGGCAGGGATATGCGTGACAGAGCAACCGGACGAAATAAAAAATGCAAAGACTGGCTCTGTTTCGCCGCCAGTTGTAAACGTTTGATTTGATGGACCTCCAGATCTTTTGCCCAACTCAGGACACTGTGACAGCAACCACTTTTTAAGCACTGCTCTGCGGCCCATAAGCTTTCTTGTGCGGACTGGCTTTGAATAATTAATACCCGTGACAGCGACAATCCGGCCTCTGCCAGCATTTCCGCATTTAACTTGAATGGTGGAGCAATGAGTGCCAGATAATTTTGCTGTTGCTGATGACGAGCGCGTAACAGCGGTTGCAACAAGCGAAACTCACCAATGCCTAATTGGCTATGAATATCTATCACCCCTTGTTGTGGGAATCCTCCGCATAACAGCTCATCCAGCTCAGCATAACCGGAACTCCCTACGGACTGCTTAGTGTCAGTGGGGTGCCCTTGCCAAACAAGATGCTTGTTTTTTAAGTAGTCGAGAATATTGTTCATAATTGCAAAATAGCTGTATATACATACAGTATATATTAAGCCTGAAAAGAAGCAAACGACAAAGTTGCATTCGTAATGTGGAAGTGTCAGTCTTTCATTGAATACAGGGTAATACCAATGACAACAACCTAAGACGGATAGACCAATGGCCTACTGGTTATTTAAAACAGAACCTGATGCATTTAGCATTGATGATTTAGCAGCCATGCCCAACCGAACGGATTGCTGGGATGGCATCCGCAACTATCAGGCGAGGAACTTTTTACGGGACAAAGTACAGGTCGACGATCAGGTATTTATTTACCATTCCAGTTGCAAAGATGTCGGCATTGCTGGCTTGGCAGAAGTGACCAGAGCTGGATATGTCGACCATACTCAATTTGATCCAGAGGCAAAATATTATGATCCCAAAGCCGACCGGGATAACCCGCGCTGGTACATGGTGGATGTGCAGTTTAAGCAAAAATACAACAGTATCTTATCGTTGAAGACGATCAAAGCCATGCCTGAAATTAGCGAAATGCCACTGGTGAAAAAAGGTGCGAGATTATCGGTAATGCCGGTGCCGGAAAAAGAAGCTAAGATCCTGTTAGCACATCTGAATTAACCCGTTTGTTTTTCTTCTGTTGGCGTAGAGCTAGTGGGGTTCATAATGACATTGTTGATATTGGTGCACGCAACAACGTAACTGCCCACCTGATTTTTAACCCAGGCAAGTCTGACTTCTGATGGCATACCAGAAATAAACTGTTTAATTGCATCCGCATCAAACTCAGAGCTCTTGAGTGCTCTGTTAATCGCCTCATCAACAGTTGAGCCATGTTCGCAGCAGGACATTATGACCGACTCAAAACCATTAAAAATCGCTTTAATTTTGGCGTGGTCATCGCCCTTTACCAACCCTCGCTTATGCGCTGAATCTAACTGTGCCAGCAGGATTTTTTGTACCTGCTGTGCCAATGAGTCGATAGTGGTGAGTGTAAAGCGAGCGGTTTTCTGTGCTGATCTTGCCTGGTATTTGAATTCACGCAGTTCTCGCTGCATGGCTTGGTTTTTCACCACAAAATAAACCAACAACAACACAGTAAATAAAATAATGGATACAGAGGCGACAACCATTTCGGACTCCTAATTCAGCGAGGCCACTAGTTTAAAACAAGTAGCCCGGATCGCAAGGACGGATTCAGCAATTACGACTTATTGATTAGACGCCTTTACCTGTTGAATATACATATCAATATTTTCTTCCAACACCGTCAACGGTACAGAGCCGTGCTCTAACACCGCTTTGTGGAAATCTCTGATATCAAACTTATCCTGCAATTGGGTTTCGGCTTTGCTACGTAGCCGTTTAATAGTGAGTTCACCAATTTTGTAAGAAAGTGCTTGTGCCGGCCAGGTAATATAACGATCCACCTCAGTACGGACGTTATGCTCTGACAATGCGGTATTCTCAAGCATATAGTCGACGGCCTGCTGGCGGCTCCAGTGCTTGGTATGAATGCCGGTATCGACAACCAGTCGAGTGGCACGCCACATTTCATAACTCAAACGCCCAAATTCATCATAAGGGGTCTCGTAGAAGTCCACTTCTTTACCCAGATACTCAGAATACAAACCCCAGCCTTCGCCGAAAGCCGAAATATAGTTGTAACGTCTGACGTTCGGTAAATTGTCCAATTCCTGGGACAATGCTATTTGCAAATGATGTCCCGGTACCGCCTCGTGCAATGTTAGTGCAGGCAGGGCGTACAGAGGACGCTTATCCAGTGCATAGGTGTTTACCCAGTAATAGCCCGCTTCAGTATCATTAGAGGGAGAAATATAACGTCCGGTTGTGTAGTTGGGTGCAATACTGGCTGGAACAGGCGCTACGCCATAGGGGGTGCGCGGCAGATAAGAAAATAATTTAGGCAGTTTGCTGTCAATTTTTTTCGATAAATACGCCGCATAATACAGTAATTCTTTTTCTGATTTGGCGTAAAACTGTGGGTCGGTACGCAAAAACTGAATGAATTCCGCTAAAGTTCCCTCGTAACTAAGAGACGCCATGACGGCTTTCATTTCCTGACGAATTCGTGCGACTTCATCAAGCCCAAGCTTATGGATCTCATCTGCTGCCAGTGTCGTGGTGGTGTAGTGTTCTACACGGTTTTGGTAATAGGCTTCGCCATTGGGCCAGCTGAGGGCTCCAAGTGCCTGCTTCGCTTTTGGCAGATATTGTTCTTGGAAAAACATCTGTAACTTGCTGTACGCTGGATTAATGTCCTTCTGAATAATGTCTTGGGCTTGTTTTAGCAGAAGTTGCCAATCGGCTTCTTCAATAAAGGCCGGTTGTTTTTTGAATGGCCCATAAAAAACGCTATCCTGTGCCTGTTCACTAACAAAATTGCCGACTAAACCGGGTAGGGGCTCAAGTACTTCACGTGGTTGTGTCATGCCTTTTTTGATACCCGTTTCCAGCCAGTAAATTTGTTGCTGAAAATAGTCTGGAATGGCTGACAAGCGCTGCAAGTAGTTACTGTAATCCTGTTTGCTGCGAAACTTTTGGATCTTAGGCAAAGATCTTAGTTCGGCATAAAAACCGTACTCTGAGGTAAACGGAATAAGGTGGGCGCCATAAGTATAGTTACTGATTTCATTTTTAATCTGTAATTCTTGCACTGTTAATGTGATGACTTCGCTATGGGACAACTCACTCGCATCGATTTCACGTAATTGTTTCAGGAACTGCTTTTCTTGTCGGTGAATACGTTGCAGATTTTCTGGGGAGAGATCCATCAACAGATGATCAGAGCCGGAAACGCCCATTCTGGTCGCCATAATCGGACTGTTTTGCAGATAAAACGCCCAAATTTCCTTTGTTAGTGTGTCCAAGCGACTACTACTATCTGCAACAGTCATACTGGATATAAATAAGGCTAAAAAAGCTAAAATGCGTTTCATACAGAGCAATCCTGAGTTCTGGAGTCAGTTTATTAGGGTACTAAAGCCTGCAGCGCATTGCCGTATTATTTTATTAAAAAATAAAAATATTGCTGCGCTGCTAGAAATAAGCTGGTCAGTTTTTGGGTGTGTAGATGGGGGAAGGAAACTGTGCCACTTTGTCGCTTAGCTCAGTGATTTTAGCGATCCCTTCTTTTTTCACTTCGTCGATTTTTAATACGCTATGCATTGGGATATAAGTACGGTTCACATCTGCGTATTCTGATTTGAGCTTTTCATGGCTGGGGTCGACCACCAGACTGGTATGTTTATCCCAGACAAAATCCCCAATTTCAATAAAACCAAAGAGATTACCTTGTGTCACTTCACGAACAAAAAGTTCGTAGCGCTCACCATTATTTATAAACTGTATACGATATAGAGGTTGCTTAACTGCCATGCATCCCACCAATTTTTATCAAGGGCGGAATTTTAATCGCTGTTGCTGCAATAGCCAAGCCTATTATCTCAGGAAAACAGTTTTTTCCAGATCCCACCTTTTTCCGGCTTGCTGTTAAGCAATGTTGCTTGCCAGAGTTGTTGCAAAGATTGGCGAGCAGAAGTGGAAAACTCCGGACGTAAAATTTGTAAACTGGGTGACATCAACACCTTATTGATCTTCTCCGTCGGATGGGACAATTGCCACAGCCCTAACAACATTGCATAGGAGCGAATTATCAATGCCGCAGCATCTTCGTCGGAAAGGCTACCTACCAACTTGCTCAGGGATTGAGCTGCGCTTTTCATGGCTTTAGCCAACGTATTTTTGTGGGTGAGCAAGATCTTACTATCCACGTTTTGCTCAATGACGCTGGCGCTCATGGCTCCCAATTGCATAAACAGGGGAGTTTCTTCTATGAAACCACAACTATTGTCGATCAGCATCAGCATTATGGATTCGTCAAATTCACCGCTGCGGTGAAAGGTCTGTAACCATTTCAAATGCAGTTCTTCCAATACCGCCAGAAAAATCTCTTCTTTACTGCGGAAATATAAATATAGCGTGCCTTTTGCGACCCCCGCATCTTTCCCAATCATTGATGTTGTCGGCAGCGCGGCGGGATTTTGCTGATATAACTTAATCGCAGACGTCAGGATGGACTTACGGCGTATTTCTTTTTCTTTGGCGCCTCGCGCTCTTTTAAACTCAGTCATGGTATGCCAGCATATTTTTTGTTATTAAGCTGCTAAAGGTGATAGCAGGGCTTCTGTCGCAAGATCTAGTTCGTCTGTTCGACCCGCAAGAACACCTGTTACCGAAAACCCCTGCACATAGCTGCATAACTGCAACGCTGTTGCTTCAATATTGGTGTTTGGTTTTACCTGTTTGTGCTGAATGGCTTTCTCCAGACAGGCAATAAAGCCAATTTCCAGTCTATCAATATAATGACGGCCTGTATCTCTGATGTGTTTATCATCGAAGCCCAACTCGGTGATCATATTGACCAGTAAACAGCCTTTACCTTTAACCAGCTCGACATAGTCCTGAAAGAAGCGTTGAATAGACCACAGACCACGATTTTTTTCCAGGTGTGCAACAATATTGTTGAGCACCGATTCGATATAATGATCTAACACCTTGTACAGGAATTGTTGTTTACTGCCGAATTCAATATAAAAACCTCGGCGGTTAAAATCAGTGCGAGCGATGATTTCATCCATGACCGCACCGTTATAGCCGTGCTCTAGAAATATTTGAATTGCTTCCGTTAATACCTGGTCGACATCATAAAGCGGTTTACGCGCCATGATTGCTCCTGAGAACAGTTGTTCTCTTAGCATAAGATATCCGCCACTACTGTCAAGCTGGAAAAGCACCACTTTATAAATTATGGTTAAAGCGTGTTAACCTCAGCTGATAGGAGCGCTTCGCTTATATCAGTCCAACCTAACAAAGAAGAATTATGGTCAAAATACACGCTCTACTCAAAACATGTTTGGCGGCCGCACTGGCGCTGAGCGTTTCGGCTTCGCTGTCAGCCACTGAAGCAAACGTAGCGAACATCAAGGCACACTTAAAATTTCTGTCTCATGACTTATTGGAAGGGCGGGATACCGGCTCAACGGGATTGGAGATAGCTTCGTTATACATCGCGTCACAATTTGAACAGTACGGTTTGCAACCAGCGGGAGACAATGGTAGCTACTTACAGCGTATTACTTTCAGACAATCATTTTTAGATCAGGACAGCCCACAACTGACACTGAAGAAACCTGATGGTGATGTCAGTTTGAAGTATCCAAAAGAATTTATTGCTGGCTCAAGCAGTATGCGTGAACTATCCAGTGTCAAAGGCGAAATGGTTTTTGCAGGCTACGGCATTATAGCCGCAGAGCTGCAGCATAATGATTATGAAGGACTGGATGTTGAAGGCAAAGTCGTGGTCATATTATCGGGAAAACCGCAGTCCTTCCCAAGCGAAGAAGGAGCGCATTTTGCCTCGAGTTATCAAAAAGCGAAATATGCCGCTGAAAATGGCGCTATAGGATTGATTTCCATTTCCACCCCCCGAGCTGAAGCCGTGCGTCCCTATACCCGGAGCTTAAATTTTATCCATACCCCAAGAGTACGTTGGTTAAAAGAAGACGGCAATCCGGCTAACACCTTTCCCCAACTGCAAAATGGCGGTTATTTTAGTAAAGAAGCGGCTGAAAAGTTGTTTGCAGGCGAAGCTCGCACACTGGCAGAAATATATGCTGATTTGGAAGAAGATAAGTCACCAAAAGGTTTTGCCCTAAAAACTGAAATTGACTATCAAAAACGCAGTGAATTTAAGGAAATCACCAGTCCAAACGTCGTAGCCATTTTACCTGGGAGCGACCCAGAGCTGAAAAACGAGTATATCGTTTACTCCGCCCATCATGATCACATCGGTATCGCCAAAACGGTTGAAAAGGATAAGATCAATAACGGTGCCCTGGATAATGCTTCAGGTACCTCTGTGTTGTTGGAAACGGCCCGTTTATTTAGCCAGTTAGAAGAAAGACCAAAGCGTTCCATTCTGTTTGTGGCGGTAACCGGGGAAGAAAAAGGTCTGTTAGGCTCGGATTATTATGCTCAGAATCCGACGGTAAAGCTAGAAGAGATGGTAGCGAATGTTAATCTGGATATGCCGATTTTGACCTATGAATTTGCGGATATCGTGGCTTTTGGCGCAGAACACAGTAATTTAAAGGCGTCCGTTAGTGAAGCTGCCGAAGCGCAAGGCTTGAAGTTAAGCCCTGACCCAATGCCGGATCAGGCGATTTTTACCCGCTCAGACCACTACAGCTTTGTTAAGCAGGGAGTGCCGGCGGTATTTATTATTCCGGGTTTCGAAGCGAAAGATCCTGAAATGAACGGTGGCAAGAAATTTGGAGAGTTCTTTAGCGGCTGTTATCACAAACCCTGTGATGAGTACTCAGATGATTTTAACTGGGTGGCTGCCAAAAAATTCGCAGAAGTCAATTTTGCTATTGGCCAAACACTGGCCTCACAAACTGTGAAACCAGCTTGGAACGAAGGTGATTTTTTTGGCGACACATTCAGCAAGTAACATTAGTTAAAGCGACAAAAAAGCGAGCAACAATGCTCGCTTTTTTATGCGGTCATTATAATTGACCGTCTCATGCCATTATTAGCTATGCTATTCGAAAAAGCGGTCCCGCATAAACTTCCACTGGGCTGAAAAGCCATCAGTTGGACGCGCACTAAATTCCGAACGCACATATTGATTGATACGCCCATCAACGTAACAAATCAGAATATTCGCGATTAGGGTTTCTTCCGCAGGTAATGCTTTGCCTTCCCGAAGTTTTCGTTCTCTTAACACTTGACGTAGCTGGGTTTCTAAACGTTCAAATAATTGTGCAATGCGGGTACGCAGTCTTTCTTGCTCACCCTGTAAAGCGTCACCATTCAAAATACGGGTTATACCGGGATTCTTCTCAGCGAACCCCAACACTAAATGCATGATCAATTGGCAACGAGTAGCCGTATCTTTTTCTTCATCTACAATCTTATTGATGCGGGAAAACAAAGTGTCCTCGATAAACTCTATCAACCCCTCGAACATGCGGGCTTTGCTGGGAAAGTGACGATACAGCGCGGCTTCAGATACACCGACCTGCTCAGCCAGTTTCGCCGTTGTAATGCGCTGACCATTATGGGATTCCAGCATGCTGGCAAGACACTGCAATATTTGGGCTTTGCGATTGTTTTTCTTTGTTGCGGGCATATTCTAGGTGTCCTTTGCTGCTACTGTTTGCCTGACGAGCCAAAGCCGCCCTGGCCTCGTTCACTTTGAGAAAAATCATCAACAATTTCAAAATGTGCCTGAATGACCGGCAGTATCATCAATTGTGCGATGCGCTCACCTGGCTGAACCTGGTAACTGTCCTGGCCTCTGTTCCAGACTGAGACCATCAGCTCTCCCTGATAATCCGAATCAATTAAGCCCACCAAGTTTCCCAGTACAATGCCTTTTTTATGTCCAAGTCCGGAGCGAGGCAATATTGTGGCACAAATTGATGGGTCCGCCAGATGTATGGCAATGCCCGTCGGGACTAAGTGTGTCTCCCCTGGAGCGACTGTTAATGGTGCGTCCAAGCAGGCTCTTAAATCCATCCCGGCTGAACCAGGTGTCGCATATTCTGGGAGTGGGAAATCTGTTCCTATTCGTTTGTCGAGTATTTTAACGTCAATTTTGTGCATCTTGGTATCGTTCTATTATGGTGTCCACCAATCTCTTGGCTAACGTATTCTTATCTGCTTTATCCAGATGTTTTTCACCACCGTGCCAATATACGCTTAAGGCATTTTGATCACTATTAAATCCGATATCCTGCTGCGAAACATCATTTGCGGCAATCATTTTCAGCTTTTTTCGTGCCATTTTGTCTTTAGCGTATTCCGCAACATTTCGGGTTTCAGCAGCAAATCCAACGGTGAAAGGTGATTTCTCCAATGATGCCACTGTGGCAAGAATATCGGGGTTTCTAACAAAAGTAAGTGTTAACTCAATATTACTTTTTTTAATTTTATGGTCAACGGCTTCTGTGGGTTTATAGTCAGCAACAGCTGCGCATCCTATAAAAATATCACAATCTGTTATTTCTGCCATGACTGCATCTAACATTTGTTCTGCGGTTTCGACCTGTTTGAAGTCATCCACGGCAGGTGGCGCCAGATTAACCGGTCCACTAACCAGTATGACCTTGGCACCTGCTTTTTTAGCCGCCTGAGCAATAGCGTATCCCATTTTTCCGGAACTGTGATTACTGATGTAGCGCACCGGATCGATATGTTCACGAGTGGGACCCGCAGTAATCACCACTTTTTTATTCTTTAATTGGTGTGTGATGGACTGGGAAGCTGCTAATTGCAGTGCGATTTCTTCTGGCTCCATCATGCGTCCTGGGCCGGTTTCTCCACAAGCTTGCTCGCCCTGATCTGGCCCTAAAAAATGCACACCACGCTCCTGAAGAATCTTTACATTTGTCTGATTTGCAGGAGCCTGCCACATTTGCTGGTTCATTGCCGGGGCCACGGTGATGGGTGCTGTAGTTGCGAGCGCTAGCGTCGATAACAAGTCGTCAGCTAAACCATGGGTGAGCTTAGCCAATGTATTGGCCGTCGCCGGGGCAATCAATAAAGTATCGGCCCAGCGGGCTAATTCGATATGGCCCATTGCGGCTTCCGCGGCAGGATCCAGCAAATCATCTGACACAGGCAAACCAGAGACCGCCTGCAATGCTAAAGAGCTGACAAAAGATTTTGCTGATTGGGTTACAACCACTCTGACGTTAGCGCCTTGTGCTTTCAGTTTTCGGACCAAATCGGGGGTCTTGTAGGCGGCTATCCCGCCGGATATGCCCAACAAGACATTGTGATTCTCTAAAGGTAGCGTCATAGTTATGCTGATGCGCTTTCATTGCTCGGTGAATAGCGTATTATGATAGCCCCTAGCTGGGGTTTAATAAACAAAAACACACATATCCAAGGAAGGAATATGAAAATCATGGAATGGCCGGAGCAAGACCGGCCACGAGAAAAGCTATTAAAAAATGGTGCTGAGCACCTTTCTGATGCCGAACTTCTGGCTATCTTACTGCGCACCGGTACCAAAGATGAAAATGCCTTGTCATTGGCGTTGCGAATACTTGTGCATTTTCAATCGTTAAAAGGATTATTCAGTGCCACCCACAATCAGTTTTGCAGTTTACGTGGTGTCGGCTCGGCCACATTTGTGCAGTTGCAGGCGGCCAAAGAGTTGAGTGGCAGGTTGCTGGTGGATAGATCCGATGCCTTGCATCATTTTACCTCATCTGCCGATACAAAAGCGTTTTTAATCAATAAGCTAGTGGCAGAAAGCAAGGAAGTGTTTGCATTGCTTATGCTGGATTCTCAGCATCGATTAATTCGTTATAAGAATCTGTTTACTGGTACCATCAATGAAGCGGCGGTTTACCCAAGAGAAATTGTTAAAGATGTTCTGGAACAAAACGCCAGCGCAGTCATTCTTGCTCATAACCATCCATCAGGTAAAGCTGATCCGAGTGCCGCAGACATTGCCATTACTCAACGCATACAGGCAGCACTGGCTACAATTGACGTCAAAGTGTTAGACCACATCATTGTGGGGCAGGGCTATTGCACATCCCTCGCAGAGCGAGGGGATATGCTTTTTTAGCGGCTTGCTGCTAAGACAATTGATCAACTTTAAAGCAGATTTTTCTTGAATCTGCAGAATGAATACTGTATAAAGTGCGCCCTCTTATGAGCGCATGGGCTGACCGTTCCTTAAATCGTCAGATCAAGCAAACTAAAGTTTTATTTTTTTGGAGACAATGACAATGTCCAGAGTATGTCAAGTAACTGGCAAGCGTCCAGCGGTAGGAAACAACCGCTCACATGCGAACAACGCAACGCGTCGTCGCTTCTTGCCGAACCTACAATCTCACCGTTTTTGGGTTGAGAATGAAAATCGTTTTGTAAAACTGCGTGTGTCTACTAAAGGTATGCGTATCATCGATAAGAAGGGCATCGATACAGTATTAGCTGATATTCGTGCTCGTGGCGAAAAAGTTTAAGGAACAGAGTCATGCGCGATAAAATTAAATTAGTATCTACAGCTGGCACTGGCTTCTACTACACCACAGACAAAAACAAGCGTAACATGCCGGGCAAAATGGAAATCAAAAAGTTTGATCCAAAAGTTCGCAAGCACGTGCTTTTTAAGGAAGCAAAGATTAAATAAGTCTTTTTTGTTTTTGTCTCCCGAAAAACCCGGTGATAGCCGGGTTTTTTGTGATCCTTCCCTGAAATAATGCCGGCTCTCCTTCTTTTTCCATTAACAAAGTCACGCACACTTTGTACCATGTAGCTTCTACTATCGCTGCGGATGAATAATGCTCAAATTGGGTCAAAGAGGCTGGAACAACGTTTTGATTTTTGCCATGTTATTCATGGTGTTTCTGTTTTCCACCAGTAATAAGCTGTTGCAGAACAACAGTGAACAACCCACTTCTATGCGGCTGTTCCCCCCTTACACTATAGTGATGAAAATACAGTTTGCCGATGTGACTTTGCAGCGTATCGGACAGGATTGGCGTATTGATAATACCGGATACGAAGTGGCGCCATTAGTCGTACTTTTACACCGCTGGGAAGGGTTGGAGGTACAGCCGATTGCAGACCCACCTGTGGGGAATCCCTATATTATTACTTTAAGCCTGGCTGGCGAAGAAAAGCCCAGAGTGGTGTCATTGTATGAGCAGCAAGAGCTGGCCGTAATAAGTTATCAGGGTAATTATTTTAACATTGATAAATGGGGGTTTAGAGAACTTGTGCCTAGAAGTGATTAATACTTATGAGTGCCTTTCATTTATCAAAACCTCATAGATTTCCAACGATTAGCAATAAGAGTATTGTATTTAGAGTAGGTCAGGCATGATATAGAAATCACTAAAGTACAAATCAAAACATCTTCGGCTTGAATCGTTCCGAATAGCAATAAAATCAGGCTTGCAAAGACAGCAATAATGATTGCACACGAATAGGATAAAAGCATAAATATTTCCCTTTTTAACGTGGGGCGAGCTAGCCGCCCCACCACAAAGTTAATTTAATTTGTGATATATGGCCATCATTGACGAAGCAATTGACGCTCCGGCCAGTACACCTGCACCAATAGGAGCCGTTGCTCCAATTGCAATTGCCATCCCAACAAAGGCTGTGGCTGCGCCGATGGATACACCCCATTCTGCTGTTCCTGCACCATTAACTTGTGCTACTTCACTAAGATTTAGTTCCTGCATGATTATCTCTCCATGATTTTGATAAAAGTCAATTTTTAGGTTCATTCCCTCAATATATTATCGAGGTTGCGTTTTGACTAAACTTGCTTGGTAAATTTCGCCAAGGTTAATTTGGTCAAAATTGGTGTCTGCAGACAGAAATAGATTAACCTGCCCCTTCAATGAAGTAACCTGTACCGAAGTACAGTTTTTCAATTTGCTAAGTGGGATTGGGTCTTTTGAGTCATTAAAACGTTTCCTGACTCATCTCTCTAAGTAACTACTTTTGGCACGTAGGACAATACACGGAACTTCGGTTAGATAATCTGACTTCTTTTAGTGTTGTTGCACATGACGGGCAGGGTTGCCCTTTTTTGCCATAGACCAGCAATTGTTGAGCAAAATAACCAGGTTTGCCATCGCCGCCGACAAAATCCCGTAATGTCGTGCCACCTTGGGTTATGGAACGGTCCAGAATGACTTTTGCCGCGTCAACAAACAGCTTATATTTTGCTTTAGAGACTTTTCCTGCCGATTTCGTGGGTCTGATACCCGCCATAAAGAGGGCTTCAGTAGCGTAAATATTCCCAATGCCGGTGACAATTTTCTGATCCATAACAAACTGCTTAACGGCAATTTGTTTAGTGCGAGATCGGGTCCACAAATAGTGACCATCAAATTCATCATCCAGTGGCTCTACCCCTAAATGGTTGAGCAGCGGATGTTCATTTGGTGAGGATCCCAACCATAAAATACAGCCGAAACGGCGCGGATCTGAATAGCGTAAACAGTTGCCATTACTAAACTCAATATCGACGTGGTCGTGCTTTAATGGTGCTTCATTTGTGGCACAAATGCGCAAACTGCCAGACATGCCCAAATGCACCATCAGTGCTTCGTCGTCGTTATTATTAAAATAGAACAGCAAATATTTTGCTCGTCTGGCTACCTTTGTCAGGGCCTTGTTTGCAAGAACAGCTGCGAGGTTTTCGGGTATTGGCCAGCGCAGCCTGGCTTGTCGAACTGTTACTTTACTTACCTTGTGTCCGACAATATGCGGTGAAACCCCTCTTCTGGTGGTCTCAACTTCCGGTAACTCGGGCATGATGAGTTCTTCTGTTTGCGCTTATTTTTTCTTGTGCAGCTTTTCCTGCAACGCCTGTTGTACCACAGGATGGCAAAATTCGCTGACTTTGCCCCTATGCAAGGCAACTTCTTTAACTAAGGTGGATGAGATAAAACTGTTTTCTTCGGCAGGTGTTAAAAATACACTTTCCAGGTTGGGGTTAAGACGTCGGTTCATATTGGCCAGTTGAAATTCGTATTCAAAGTCGGAGACGGCGCGTAAACCACGAATTAGGACACTGGCCCCCTGTTGCTGTGCAAAATCCGCCAGCAATCCTGTGAAGCCCACAACATCGACGTTTTCAATGTCTGAAGTGATTTTTTTGATTAGATCAACTCGCTCATCCAGCGAAAACAAGGGTTTCTTGCTGGGATTACAGGCAATAGCGACAGTTACAGAGGAAAACATTTTCGCGGCGCGTTGTATTAAATCAAAGTGGCCGTTTGTAATCGGGTCGAACGTGCCTGGATAGATTGCAGATATTGTCATAATCACTTGGTCTTAGTTGCGATGCAGTTGCACCATACTATGTCATTCAAGGCGCAATCTAACATGATGGATGGGGCGACTACCAGCGGAAAAAACCACTGACGCGATGATAATAATCTCCCAGGGCATCTTTACCATAAGTTCCTTCTACTCCCCAAAATCCATAGCGATTGGCAAAGCTATAGCGAGCTTGCACCTGATAGGTGTCCTGCAGCGACTGAGTTGGCAGATCATCGGTTTCTTGTCCACTGACACGCAGCGCCAGCAATTGATCGTCTACTAGTTCCCAATCCAGCAATAAGTGATGGGTTTTGGCGCCGGGGGCCTCACCGATGGGAAATTCATCAGCACTCCAATGCCCTACAATATGCTGTTTATTGCGCAGACCCTGAGGGTAAAAGGCAGATTGATACCAACCACTATCTCGGTCTGTATACTCGTAGCGAAAGGACATGCGCTCAAAAAGAACGGGCAAATAAAGACCGATAGATCGCGCATTTTGGTTGATTGTTTGATGCTCCTCGTCACGACTTCCAGAACGCGCAAATTCCGCATATATCGATATCGGAGCGTACCAATCAACATTCCATTTGGCACTGATAGCGGACTGCTGATATCCCTGCTCTAAATTGTCAACATTGGCGTCCTGCAACTGGTTCGTCGCCACCAACGATTTTAACAATGTGGCGATTGAATCCTCCCTTTGGCCACCACCAAACAAATAGGTGTGACTATAACCAATGGACATTCGATCAAACGGACTTAAGCTAAAATGCCAGCCAGAGAGGTAAGGTTTGTCCTGCGTAGTTTCGAAGCCATCGGCTTTTATCGTTGTGTCGTGCAGTTTTGATAGAAACACTTCATAGCGCACCTGCAAGCTCGACACCGGTGTTGCATTGCTAATCGTAATGGACGGCTCGTTTTCTGCCTGTGTACTCAATAGCATGGCTGAGTCTTGAAAGGGAGATAACCAGTGGTCCCGATAGCCTATGTCGACTTGTGCATACTCATTGCCAAAGCCGATATGGGTGTTTAGTAAAGAACGGCCGCTGTCGTCGCTGTACATACCTCCGCCAGCAACATAAAAGTAAGGAGAAAAATACACATGGCCTGCCGCAGACAATTCAAAACGGGTGTTGTGACTGACGCCTCGGTTATTTTCTAATGAACGAGGATTATGGTCAGAGTCTGAAACTCGAATACCTCTGTGGGTAATCGCGCTGGTTTCTGTATAGCGTTTAAGGTACGCATTGAGTCGATTAAACAGGAGTGGATATTTATCTTTGATTTGTGGCAGACGAATTAGTAATTCACTGGCCTTGTATGGTTTAGCCAGCGGCGTTTGTCCTGACAACGCTATGAGTTTCTCGATCTGCAACTCCACTTCGGGGGCCAGATTGAGAGGCAGATAAGGTGATAATCCCTTAGCGCTGGATAGTGTTGAAAGCAGCGTGGCACTCAAAGCAAAAAGCAGTCTTTTCACAATATATCCTTTCCTTGTCGACGGGTTTTTCTTATAGACGGCGACAGTTTAACAACTTCCGGTCAACGAAAAACCAAAAAATTACGGTATTAAGTCCGGTTTTTTTAAATTCAATGAACGGAAATTGATTCTTTTGGTCTAGTAAGGCGTAATAATAGAAATGAACAGCATGAAGCAATAAAGGCCCCGAAAATGAACCACTCAGAAAGCTTTATCGACAACTTTCTAAAAAAGGAATCAGCAAGTGGCATCATTCTGATGATGACGGCAGTTGCGGCCATCATAGTTGCGAATTCACCATTATCCGTTTACTACAACTTGCTTATCGACACACCTGTGGCGGTACAAGTTGGCGCATTAGTTATCGACAAGCCTTTGCTGCTTTGGATTAACGATGGCTTGATGGCGGTTTTCTTCTTGTTAGTTGGACTGGAACTTAAGCGGGAGATATTAGAAGGAGAACTGTCCGACCCGGCAAATATCGTGTTTCCGGCACTTGGGGCAATTGGTGGAATGCTGGTACCCGCGCTGGTTTATGTCATGTTTAACAAAGATGACCCCATCGCGATTCAAGGATGGGCAATACCGGCCGCAACAGATATTGCATTTGCCCTGGGTATCTTGTCATTGCTGGGCTCGAGGGTGCCAGTGAGTCTAAAAGTGTTTCTCACCTCATTGGCTATTTTTGATGACCTGGGGGCGATCATTATCATCGCGCTGTTCTACACCAGCAAAATATCACTTTCCGCCTTGTTGATAGCGGCGGCATGTACCCTGCTGTTATGGTTTTTGAATTACAAAGGTATCACCGACAAAAGTCGCTATTTGTTTATCGGCAGTATTATGTGGGTGGCTATGCTGAAATCGGGTGTGCATGCCACCTTAGCTGGCGTCATCCTTGCCATGTTTATCCCGATTAAAGCCAAAGAGCCAGACCAGCCCTCACCATTAAAAACACTGGAACATGATTTACATGAGCTGGTAGCCTTTTTCATTTTGCCCATTTTTGCTTTTGCCAATGCCGGGATCAGCTTTGCAGGTGTAACGCTGGAACAATTGTTACACCCGGTACCGTTGGGAATCGCTCTGGGACTCTTTGTCGGGAAACAAGTTGGTATATGGGGGCTTTGTTTTGTCGGTATCAAGCTGGGATTAACCAAGTTACCTAAAGGCATGACCTTAATGCGCATGTATGGTGTTTCATTGTTATGTGGTGTGGGGTTCACTATGAGTTTATTTATCGGCTCTTTGGCCTTCGAAGAAACCGGTGAGAACCTGCTGTTTGATGAACGTTTGGGGATTATCCTCGGTTCGCTGCTGTCAGGTGTTGTAGGCTATCTTGTGTTGAAATTCAGCTTAGATAAGGAATGCACATCAAGCGCCAGTACCAAATCAGGCTAATTGTCTGTTGTTATAAAGAGTCAATGGAAACGAAAAGGAAATAATAATGAAAAAATGGTCACTATTCTTGCTGGGATTGACGCTCCTGAGTCTGACAACAATCGCCGAAGAATTTGTTGTTGAAGAGCATTACCAGGTTCTGGAACAGCCACTTAACGATAAAGTTGAGGTACGAGAGTTTTTCTCTTTCTATTGCCCTCATTGTTATCGTCAGGAACCTATCATGCAGACCATCGCGCAATCCTTACCTGAGGATGTGCCATTTAAAAAGAATCATGTCTCTGGTATGCCCGGGAAAGACGTATCAGTCGAAGAAAATTTAACAAAAGCACTACTGGTGGCAGAGAAACTAGATGTCTACGACGAAATAGTGCCTGCGATCTTTAATTACATTCATCAGAGCAAAGCTAACTTCAAAAACATCAAAGATATTCAGAACTTGTTTGTGATTAATGGTGTGGCTCCGGATAAGTTTGCATCGGCACTGAAAAGCTTTTCAATTGATGCAACTCACAAAAGTATGCAGAAAATGACAGCATTGTTGCGTCAGCAGGGCATTCCCAGCGTGCCGACATTGATCATTAATGGTCGCTATCGTCCTGTGACTCAAAACATTACCAGTATGGAGCAATACACAGCGCTGATTCATTTTCTGGTAGCGAAAGGTATTTGATTCAGAGGTCACTGTTATCTGCTTTGGCAGGAAGCAGTTTTTCGTACCCTTCTAATTTGTATTTACAGATATATTCAGGGGTTTTCAGTAGCGATTTGGCATAGATAAACCCATAAATCCCCGTTAGCAAAATACTGGGTGCCACTGTTGCGACTAAGTCGGGTGTGGCATTCAGCACATTGAGTAGAATAACCATGGTTGTTTGAAATGCCAGTGGTGGTAACACTGCGATTTGCGGATGTTTATGGCATTTCATCTTGCTAAGCGTCCAATTTAAAAAAGACGTGAAAGTGATCGTCATGGCGGCACTATAAGAACCTTGTAATAGCGCGCTACGCAATACCAGCATTTGATCATCACTGGCCATTGAGTTGACCCACCAGGTCCAGGCGAAATAAAACGAAAAGGCCACGATGGCAGAAACAATAGCGCGCTGCGTTGCAGTCATTGGGATAGTGTCTCGGAATAGTTTGTCAGTATTTGATTGTAGACCTAATAAGAGGGGCATTCATTTCAAGATAAAGGAAGTTTACCCCATATAGGGGATTACTCCGCGTTGAGAGTGGCTCGTTTCCCTGAGCAGCGCTTAGAGCAATATTTGACGTTTTCCCAGTTATTTCGCCATTTTTTTCGCCAAGTAAAAGGTCTTTCACAGGTAAGGCAGATCTTCTCGGGTAAGTGGGCTTTTTTCATTTTGTTCGACGTCTAATTTTTGCTGTGGGTACTACACTTCATCACCCGCATCCAGCTTATCAAAAAATACCTGGCTGCTTTCTGAAATATCCCGTAATTGCGCATCCGACTTATTACGCATGGTTCTGTATATCATGGCCATGCGGGGATTGTTTTCAAAGCGTTGCTTGTGCCGACGGATAAAATCCCAATAGAGGTAATTAAATGGACAAGCTTGTGCACCGGTTTTTTGTTTAACGTTGTAACTGCAATGTTGGCAATAATTAGACATTTTTTGAATGTAAGCCCCGCTAGCGGCGTAAGGTTTACTGGCCACAACACCACCATCGGCGAACAGAATCATGCCGCTAACATTAGGTAGCTCTACCCATTCATAGGCATCAGCGTAAACCAGTAAATACCATTCGTTCACTTGCTCTGGGGAGAGGCCAGTCAGTAGCGCGAAATTTCCCAGTATAATTAACCTTTGAATGTGATGTGCATAGGCATTTTCTTTGGTATTGCGCACGCATTCCGCCAGACAGCGCATTTGGGTTTCTCCAGTCCAGTAAAAATCGGGTAGCGAACGCGTCGCTTCAAGGTGGTTTTGCTGCTTGTATTCGGGCATCAACAACCAGTACAAACCGCGCACATATTCACGCCAACCCAAAACCTGACGGATAAAGCCCTCTACCGCATTGAGTGGCGCTGTTCCGGCATGATAGGCTTGTTCCGCGGCTTGGATGACTTCTTTAGGAAGTAATAGTCCGCTATTAAGGTAAAAGCTAATGTGACTGTGAAATAACCAGTCTTCATTCACTTTCATAGCATCCTGAAAGTCACCAAATAAGACTAAACGATACTCAATGAACTCAGCGAGTACCTGTCTGGCCTGCTGTCGAGTGACGGCAAAAGAAAAGGGGGTAAGTTCACCAAAATGGTCAGGAAATTCTTTCGCCACTAACTTAAGAACATCGCAGGTGATGTCATCTGGTTTGAATGAAGTTTGTGGTGGAATCACCAGATCGTTCGGCAGTTTTTTGCGATTTTGTGCATCGTAATTCCATTTGCCGCCAACGGGCTTGCCATTCTCCATCAGAATCTGGTGTTTTTTCCGCATTTCCCGATAAAAAAACTCCATGCGAAGCTGTTTCTTGCCACTGGCCCAGTTTGCAAATTCTTGAGTGGTTGCCAGATATCGCTCATCCGGTAGCAGAGTAACGGTTACCCCAAGCCGCTCTGACCAGCTTTTCATGTCCTGTAACAACCGATACTCACCGGGCTCAGTAATGAAGACCTCACTGCAATTCGATGTGGCCAACTGACGCTGAAGTTCTTTAAATAGCGAGCCCTGATTTGCTTCATCACCATATTTTATATAGTTGACGCGATAACCTGCTTGCTGCAGTGCTTGTGCAAAATGGCGCATGGCACTGAATACCAAAGCGATCTTTTTTTGATGGTGTTTCACATAGGTTGCTTCTTCTCGCACTTCTGCCATCAATACAAGGTCGGTTTCTTTGTCTATGTTTTGCAGACTGGAAACAGACGGGCTAAGTTGGTCGCCAAGAATCAAACAGAGTTTACTCATTTGCTACCTTTGATTGATGAGAAAGCGTCAAGCGCGCGCTGTCTCGATGCTTTCAGATCGACAATGGGTTCAGGGTAGTTTGTACCTAAGGTAACGCCAACAGCGTTGAGTACTTCCGGTTTGGCTTCCCAGATCTTGTGCACTACTTTGGCCGGAACTTGCTGTAATTCAGGACAATAGGTCTTTACGTATTCGCCGTCGGGGTCAAACTTTTCCCCTTGCGTTACCGGGTTAAAAATACGAAAGTATGGTGATGCATCGGCGCCAGATCCTGCTACCCATTGCCACCCCGCAGTGTTACTGGCGAGATCCGCATCCACCAGACAGTCCCAAAACCACGCCTCACCATCGCGCCAGTCCTGCAATAAATTTTTGACCAGAAATGAGCCGACGATCATGCGCACTCTATTGTGCATGTAGCCTGTCTGCCAAAGCTCGCGCATTCCAGCATCAACAATTGGAATGCCGGTCTGACCTTTTTGCCAGGCTCGCAACCATGCCTGATCCCTTTGCCACGGAAAGTTATCAAACTTTGCCTGAAAGTTTTTTGTAGTGATGTCGGGAAAGTGAAACAGTAAGTAGTACGAAAATTCCCGCCATCCCAGTTCAGACAAATAACAATCCAAATCGCTATTTTCTTCTGGTAAGGCATCTTTCACGCTGTACCAGACTTGATTGGGAGAGAGTTCGCCAAAATGCAAATGTGGAGACAGTTTAGACGTGCCCCTAACAGAGGGAATATTGCGCTGCTCTTTGTAGCCCTTTAAAGCATCGTTACGAAATATCTGCAAATGCTGTTTTGCGCCTTCTTCTCCCGGCGTCCAACAGGCAGAAAAACCTTGGTCCCAGTCAATGTCGGGCAATAGTGCTAACGAAGATAATGTCGAGCCTAATTCGTCATGTTCCAGAAACTGCAATGGTTCAGGTTTGCCAATAGGAAATCTGGGTGACTGTCTGGTTAAACAACCTTTTCGGTAATAGGGTGTGAATACCTTGTACGGTGTACCATCCTTTTTGAGAACATCTGTTGGTTCCCACAACAAAGAGCCGTTAAAGCTCTTCGCTTTTATACCATTATTTTTCAACTCTGCTTTAATGGCTGCATCCCGTTGCATCGTTTCCGGTTCATACACTCTGTTCCACACTACTGCGTCGGTGCCGTATTGCCGACACAGCTCCATCAGAATTGCTTTGGGATCGCCTTCCAGAATCAATAGGTTGTCATCCAGTTGCTTTTGTAATTTCTCGAGTGAGTGGTGCAGCCACCATTTTGATGCCGCTCCCATTGAGCGACTGTGTGTACTGGTATTGTCCTTAATATAAACAGGTAGAATGGTGCCTGCTTGCGCGGCAAATGAAAGGGCTGGATTGTCAGTTAAACGAAGATCCTGTCGGAACCAGACTATGGTTTGTAGTTGCTGCAATGAAGTGTCCCCGGTTTACTTTTTGTTTAATACTCATTTTGGAAGAAATAGATCTTTTTGCTAACCCTATAGCGTAGTCTTTTGTATGACAGAATTAGCAACCGAAAGTGACTGAATTTTATGGCACAATCTCTGAAGCGCGGACTATATTGGTTTCGCCATGATCTGCGTCTACATGACAACCCCGCACTGGTTCGTTTTTGTGCTGAAGTTGATGAAGCAATGTTTGTTTTTGTTATTGATCCAAGATGGTTCAAGTCGGGTCATTACCAAAGCGCCCATATGGGTGTATTTCGGTTCCAGTTTCTGATGGAATCACTGCATGCACTCAAGTTACAACTGAATGATTTGGGGCAAGATCTTCTCGTAGTAAGCGGCTATCCGGTGCAAGTACTTTCAGATTTAGTGCAGCAGCGAGAGATCAACGCAATTGCCAGTAATTATCACCCCGGGAGCTATGAAAAACAGCAGTGGCAAGTGATGTGCGATGCTTTTCCTGCATGTCAGCTCATACAGACCTCTGCTCATATGCTGTTTCATCCGGACCAACTGCCGTTTTCTTTGCATTCGTTGCCAGCTCATTTTACGCCGTTTCGGAAGTGGGTCGAAGACATTGTTATTGATCCCTGTTTGGCCGCCCCTGAAAAGTTACCCACAAAGATGTCGGACGCGTTTGCAGACAATGAGTTCGACAGCTTATTGGCTGGGTTAAAGAATAACGAAGCACTGGCGTTTACAGGAGGCACAAATCCGGGATCCAACAGACTAAATTACTATCTTTTCGAAACTCAAAAGCTTCTGAATTACAAACAAACCCGCAACGGGCTATTGCAGTTTGATGATTCCAGTAAACTATCCCCCTGGCTGGCCAATGGCTGCCTATCTGCAAAACAGGTGTATCACCAAATTAAACTATTTGAAGCGACAGTAGGAGCCAATGAATCAACGTATTGGTTGTATTTTGAATTGCTCTGGCGGGAATACTTCCAATGGTATCTAGAGTTACATGGCAGTCGTCTGTTTAAGTTTGACGGCATTAAAAAAACCAAGCCACTGACCAGTTTTTGGCCAGAGCGGTTCGCCAAATGGTGTAATGGTGATACGCCATACCCCATCGTCAACGCATGCATGAGGCAATTAAACAATACCGGTTACATGTCAAATCGGGGGCGACAGTTAGTAGCCAGTTGCTTAGTGCATGAGTTGCAGATGGATTGGCGCTATGGTGCGGCTTATTTTGAGCAACAGCTGGTGGATTTTGATGTCGCTTCAAATTGGGGTAATTGGCAGTACCTCGCTGGTGTTGGAGCGGACCCTCGCGGGCATCGACGCTTCGATCTTGAGAAACAGGCCCGGACTTACGATCCAGATGGTGCTTTTGTTGCGCAATGGCAGGGGCAGCAAGGCAATGTTCCGTTGGATTCATCCGATATGGTGGATTGGCCGACTAAATGGCATTGAGTTTTTCTCACCTTAATGTTGTCTGGTTGAAGAGAGATTTACGATTAAGGGATCATGAACCTTTGTGGCGAGCCAGTCAGAATCCCGGGCCGGTCATATTAATCTACGTAATAGAACCCATTATGCTTAATGATCCTCACATGGACATTCGGCATTGGCGCTTTATTTGGCAGTCACTTAAAGATATCGATGAGCAGTTAAAACCATTTGACACTCAAGTGCAGTTGCTCACCGGGGACATGACTCAGATCCTGATGAATATACGCCGATCTTGTACGGCGCTGACGTTATACAGTTATCAGGAAATCGGTTTAGCTCATACGTTCGAGCGCGATAAAATGTTACATCGCTATTGTAAGCAGCATGATATTCAATGGCAGGAAGCCTGCTACGGCGCAGTAGCAAGAGGACTTGCGAGCCGGCACGAGTGGGAAAAGCAGTGGCGGGGAAAAATGCGTGCCGCCACCTATGATGTCAATTTGACTGAGATTGCGTGGCTAACAGCCGAACAAGCTGCTGCGCTATCATTACCTGATTTTTCGGTGCCAGATAGTTGGCAAGAACCTGATGAACATTTTCAGTTGGGAGGTGAAAAACGAGCCTGGCATGCTTTGCATCACTTTTTCAAAGGGCGTGGTAAAGACTACTACTGGGCAATTTCCAAGCCTGAAGCAAGTCGTAAAGCCTGTTCACGGCTTTCACCCTATCTGGCATGGGGCAATATGAGTTTAAGGCAGATGTATCAAACATTGCTCCAGCATTGGAATACTAAAGGCTGGAGAAGAGCCTTGGCTGCCTTGTCTTCTAGATTGCACTGGCATTGTCATTTTATTCAAAAGTTTGAGTCAGAATGCGCAATGGAATTTCGACCGGTAAACAAAGCTTATTTGGAATTTCCCTACGAGTCTGGTCAACATGCTCAGACATTGCTAGAGCACTGGCGGGACGGAACAACAGGTATTCCGCTCATAGACGCTTGTATGCGCTGCGTCTCAGCAACGGGGTATTTGAACTTTCGTATGCGAGCAATGTTAGTTAGCTTTTTAACCCATCACTTAAATGTTGATTGGAGGCTGGGTGTTATCCATTTAGGAAAACAGTTTTTGGATTTTGAGCCAGGGATCCATTACACGCAGTTTCAGATGCAGGCAGGCATTACCGGTATCAATCTGATCCGTGTGTATAATCCGGTTAAACAGGCCCAGGATCATGATCCCGAAGCTCTGTTTATCAAAAAATGGTTACCTGAATTAGCTTCATTACCCAGTGAGCTTGCCATCCAACCCTGGTTGCTTTCACCAATGGAGCAACAAATGTATCAGGTGACGCTGGGGAGAGATTACCCTGAGCCCATAGTGGATGTGGTGCAATCTGGTAAATTAGCGCGAGACCGACTTTGGGAATACAGAAAACGCCAGGATGTTAAGAATGAAGCTCAGCATATTTTACAGGTTCATACGGTACCGCAAAATCGCCACAAGTACCGACGTGGCTAATATCTGCTATTGTATAATAACGTTTAAAGCGCGCCGTTTATTTCCAAAACGGACAGCTGCTTTTGCAACGCACCAGCGTTTTGAGATATGACTTGATGTCCTGATTGGCCTGCTCTTTGTGCCAAAGTTTTGTCATGTAGCCAGCATCGGAAAACCGTTGTCATTTCACTGCTGTCAGGTACGACCTTTAGTGCCCCGGCTTGTTGCAGGGCATCGCAGATCCCAGGATTGTTGTATATATTTGGCCCCATTATGACGGGAATACTGTGCAGTGCAGCCTCTAAGGCGTTGTGTCCGCCCTTGTTGGCAATACTACCGCCGACAAACGCCATATCAGCTAATCCGTAGAGGGATTTCAACATGCCCATTTTGTCAGCAATCAACACCTGCGTATTGGCGGAGATAGGCTCATTATCACTCAACATTTGAACACTTAGCCGATGTTCTCGACAAATATTCCTCACTGTTTCAAAGCGTTGTGGATGCCGGGGAACAAGCAACAATAGTACCTCGGGATACGTTTGCCAGATAGATTTACAAGCTTCAATTAAGCTCTCTTCTTCAGGCTCGTGGGTGCTGGCAGCGATAATAACTGGCCTCTGTTCAGCAAAAAGTTCAGAGCGTAATTGGGCCGTTAATTGCCGTTCTTGAGGTTGCAGCTTTTGGTCAAATTTGAGATTGCCGGTCAAGTGCAAGCTTTGTAAATTTGGGCATAACTTCTGATAATTTTCCAGATCTCGCTTACTTTGGGCACAAATACCATCGATCTTCAGTAACATCGGTTTAATTAAAGATGCCAGTTTTCCGTAGCTTTTGGCGGACTTGTCTGTTAGCCGGGCATTTAATATAAATGTTTTGATGTGCTTTTTATGGCAAGCATGGATCAGGTTTGGCCACAGCTCAACTTCAGTAATGACCAGCTTTTCAGGTTGGTAAATGGCCAACAGTTGGTTAACAAATACAGGAAAATCGAAAGGTAAATAACAGTGATTTACTGTATCGCTAAAAGTTTGTACAACCTGTGCCGAACCCGTTGGTGTAGTTGTCGTGATGGTAATCGCTATTTCGGGCAGATTTTGCTGTATGTACTTTACCACTGGTGTAGCAGCGGTTACCTCGCCAACCGATACACAGTGAAACAACACACCGCCCGTTTTCGTCGGTTTGGGCAAAATACCAAAGCGCTCCTTGATACGCGCGAAAAAACCCGACGAGCGTTTTTCTGCTTTACTGAACAGGAACAGTAAAAACAAGGGCAGTATCAGTAAAAGCAAACAGGAATAACAAATACGAACCAAGCGATCATTGGGTATCTGTTTGGCTGTATTTATTTTGCTGGTCTGCATGATTATCGATATAACGGGATCTGGTCGTGCATGATAGCAGATTCATCCGGCAGTGCATTAACCCAAAGTAGCTGATTGCTATGGCTAAAATGACCTGGGGATTGACACGGCACTATATCGAAATCAACAACACCAGAATATCTCACTGTAACAATAATGTTACGCGTTAAAACATGTCGTATACTACAACAATACTGCAACTTATGGCGGCAATCGTACAATCCACGCCATGAAATCAAAAACAGGTTCCCTACAGAGAATTTCTATGAACATGATTGAACACCTGCAAAATGAACTCATCCAGTTAAAAGAAGAGGGATTATACAAGTCCGAACGAATTATTATCTCGCAACAGTATTCCGAAGTGGATATTAAGGGTGGCGAGCATGTGCTTAATTTTTGTGCCAATAATTATTTGGGGCTCGCCAACCATCCAGAGTTAATTGAAACCGCTAAGGCTGGCCTCGACAGTCACGGTTTTGGTATGGCATCTGTGCGATTTATCTGTGGTACCCAGAATATCCATAAAACTCTTGAAGAGAAATTGTCTGAATTTCTGGGGATGGAAGATACCATTCTCTATTCATCTTGTTTTGACGCAAATGCCGGGTTATTCGAGACTATTTTAGGGCCAGAAGACGCCATAATCTCTGATGCGTTAAATCACGCCAGCATTATTGATGGTGTACGCCTATGCAAGGCAAAGCGGTTCCGTTACAACAATAATGACATGGCAGATCTTGAGGCAAAGTTACAAGAGGCGGAGGAACAAGGTGCTCGATTTAAGCTGATTGCAACTGACGGTGTGTTCTCTATGGACGGCATCATTGCCAACTTGCAGGGGGTCTGTGATCTGGCGGATAAATACAATGCGATGGTGATGGTGGATGACTCCCATGCGGTTGGATTTGTTGGCCAAAATGGACGTGGCAGTCACGAATATTGTGATGTTATGGGGCGCGTGGATATTATTACCGGAACCCTCGGCAAAGCCCTGGGTGGTGCCAGTGGCGGCTTCACTTCTGGCAAAAAAGAAGTGATTGACTGGTTGCGTCAACGTTCTCGCCCTTACTTGTTTTCCAATTCACTGGCACCAGCGATTGTATCTGCATCTATCCGAGTGCTGGAAATGCTGCAAGAAGGTGCGCAATTGCGTACTCAGCTGATTGAAAACAGTCAGTATTTCCGGGAAAAAATGAGTGCCGCAGGGTTTGAACTGGCAGGCGCAGATCATGCCATTATTCCGGTCATGATCGGCGATGCAAAACTGGCCTCTGCGATGGCAGACAAAATGTTACAACGGGGGGTGTATGTGGTTGGCTTTTCTTTCCCTGTGGTACCTAAAGGGAAAGCCAGAATCCGTACACAGATGTCTTCCGCTCATAGCAAAGAGCAGTTGGATGTGGCCATTAACGCCTTTATTGAAGTCGGTAAAGAGTTGGGAGTGATTGCATGAAAGCCTTAGCCAAACAGCATGCAGAAAAAGGCATCTGGATGGTTGACGCCCCCATTCCAGAAGTTGGCCACAATGATTTATGCATCCGCATTAAAAAAACGGCTATTTGCGGTACTGATATGCACATTTATCAATGGGATGAATGGGCACAGAATACCATTCCCGTGCCAATGGTCGTTGGACATGAGTATGTCGGGGAAGTTGTCGATATGGGGCAGGAAGTGCGTGGCTTTAAACTGGGCGATCGTGTTTCCGGTGAAGGGCATATCACGTGTGGCCATTGCCGAAACTGTCGTGCTGGTCGTCGTCATTTATGTCGTAACACCACCGGTGTAGGTGTTGATCGCACTGGCGCCTTTGCCGAGTATTTAGTTATTCCGGCGTTTAACGCCTTTAAAATTCCTGACAACATTAGTGACGATTTAGCCTCTATTTTTGATCCATTTGGTAATGCGGTGCACACCGCTTTGTCATTCGATTTGGTTGGTGAAGATGTGCTGATTACTGGGGCGGGTCCTATTGGTATCATGGCGGCAGCTGTGGCAAAACACGTTGGTGCAAGACACGTGGTCATTACCGATGTGAATGATTACCGCCTAAATCTAGCCAGTAAAATGGGCGCTTCTCGGGCCGTTAATGTCAGCAGAGAGAATTTAAAGTCAGTCATGAACGAACTGGGTATGACAGAAGGGTTTGATATAGGTCTGGAGATGTCGGGCGTGCCAGCCGCCTTTAACGATATGCTCAGCAGCATGAACAATGGCGGCAAAATAGCGATGTTAGGTATTCCTCCGAGCGATATGGCGATCGATTGGAACAAGGTGATTTTTAAAGGATTGTTAATCAAAGGCATTTATGGCCGGGAAATGTTTGAGACCTGGTACAAAATGGCCAGCCTGATCCAGGGAGGCTTGAATCTCGACCCTATCATCACACATCAATTTGCGGTCGAAGACTTTCAAAAAGGGTTTGATACTATGGGGTCGGGGAAATCCGGCAAAGTTATTTTGAACTGGAGTGAATAGTAGTGAGTGACGAATCAGCATTTCAACATATTGACGTCTCAGGTTTGCAAAAGCTTAAGGACAATCCATCACTGACTATCTTTGATATTCGAGACCCAAATTCGTTTGCGCAAGGACACATCCCCGGGGCGTTGCATTTACACAATGATAATTTACAGACTCTCCTGGCTGAAGTAGACAGGAATGCCCCTGTGGTGCTGTGTTGTTATCACGGGGTGAGCAGTCAGTCTGCCGCAGAGTTTGTCGCGGCGCAGGGGTTTAGCGATGTATACAGTCTCGACGGTGGTTATGCTGCCTGGCAACAACAGGAGTCCTGAACAAAGGTGGCGGAAGTCCTCGCTGTGTTTAAGTATGCGTCACCAGCGCAAACGCTGGTTGCCGCGCTAAAGGCGCAAGGACTGCAAAGTCACTATCGTTTTGAACATGCAACCCAAGGTCATGTTGTGTGTTTAGAGAATGACACGCAACTCCCTCAGGCACAGGCGATAACGAATCGCTTTACCCAAAACCCTAATGCATCGGAATTTACTCAATTTGCCTGGGAAAGTGGTGGAGTGGTCCCGATGGCCAGTCAGTGGTCGCTTACTGAGTTAGTTGCCAGGTTGGCTCAGTTACCGTTGGTGACGTTAATAGCCGTTGTGTGCATCGTCTTGTATGTGGCCGTATATGGGTTGGGCTGGGTCAGTGCTTATGAAGCATTGTTCTTCCAGCCATTTGCCAGTTTGCCAGACACTCAGCAATGGTGGCGTCCTATCACACCTGCGTTTATTCATTTTTCAGTAGAGCACCTGGTATTTAATCTGATTTGGTGGGGCTGGCTTGGAAGTCAGATAGAAGCACGCTTAAGCCGCAGCTGGCTATTGATATTGTTATTAATACTGGCACTGTCATCCAACACAGCACAATATTTTGTATCTGGTTGGCAGTTTGGTGGCATGAGTGGTGTGGTGTATGGGCTCACCGGTTATGTTTGGTGGATGCAGTGGTTAAAGCCTTCTCAGGGCCTGAGTATTCCCAAAGCACTGGTTGGTTTTTCGCTCGTTTGGATGATGTTGGGGTTTGCCGATCTGTTATGGATTGATATGGCAAATACTGCCCACCTTGCCGGTCTTGTTACAGGATGCTGCGTGGCTCTTTGCCACGCAAAACTGTTTAGCTATAAATAATCTTTAGCCACCTTGGTGAATGTATTGGGTAAAAATCACGTCTCTGATCATTTCTGATCCGGTTTCGGCTTTCATTAGCTTTTGCAGCTCTTCAATAATGGCTTTGCGAATTTCTTCCCGGCCAGTCAGAGACTTCACTTTCTCTTCGGGTTGACGACCAAAAATATCGATTGTCGTCGCCCGCAATAATGGTGCATGGTGCTCCGCTGCTTCCAGGTGATTAGGTGATTCCAGCATGAGTTCAACGGTCACTCGTACGTAGCCAAGATTTCGGGCACTGGTTCCTACGTAATTAGTCACAATGTCTGGCTCGAGGCCGAAATAGGCATAATCCCGCGCTTGGCTGGGAGCCATTAAAAAACATCCAAAGGCCAATAAACTGATTATTCGAGTTTTCATCTTCATACTTCGTAAATCTGGTCCTGTCATGAAATGACCGCTTCCAAGTGCAATTATTTAAATATTATCGTGATAATATTCGCGTGACTTTTGTCTATATCGGCGACTTGCTATGATTCACCATAGCAGACGTTCAATATATGACCAGACTTTTGCAACTTCAATGCATAAATGACTGTTATGCCAGTTACTTAAACCTGATTGGTTTATTTTTAAACGTCTATGTTGTAGCACGTGAATGAAACATATAGGCCACCATTGTAAAAGAAAACGAAGACTTAATGAATTACTTACTATCTTCATTGGACGATGCTGAATTTTGACTGAAAATAATATTAATCATCTGGGCCTGAAATTATCCTGGTTTCCTGCCAGTGAAGCGGATGCGGTTGAGCCGCTGTTAAACAACTGGCTGACGGATACCGGCTCATTAACTGAACGATTGCAGGCAAATTGTCGGCAATTTAGCGTAAAGTTATTGGCACAAGGACTTTCTGCCATCACAGAGAATGAATCACAACTGTTGTATGGTCAGTTTGGCAATGTTGAACAGCAAACGGAAGTGCGTGAAGTCTTATTGATGGCCGATGACCATCCCTGGGTGTTTGCCCGCTCCTTAATGCCGCAACCTTTTTTACAGGAAGCGATGACCCACCTCAAAGACCTGGGTGATAAACCATTAGGGAAAATCATTTTCAATGACCCCCGCTTTCGAAGGCAGAAATTTGAACTGACGAAAATTGATTCGACGCAATTGCCGACTCAATGGAACCTGCCAGCCGGTATTTTGTTATGGGGCCGACGGTCACTGTTTACCTTTAGTCATTACCATATGATGGTTTCAGAACTTTTTCTTCCAGCAAGTCCAGCATACTCCCGTCTGGTGTAACAACAGGTATTTTATGCGAGATTCCAAACTACAAGCGCTGTGGTATCTGATGAGAGCAGATAAACCTATCGGTACCTATTTATTACTATGGCCGACACTTTGGGGGCTGCTGCTGGCCTCAGGTGGCATTCCTGAACTGAAGATCCTGTTTATTTTTATCGCGGGTGTAGTGGTAATGAGGGCTGCGGGTTGCGTAATTAATGATTTTGCCGATCGGCATCTTGATGGAGCGGTTGAGCGCACCAGTCAGCGACCACTGGTCACCGGGAAGGTGTCTGAAAAAGAAGCCCTGCTATTGTTTTTCTCCTTATTGCTTGGCGCACTGGTGTTGGTGTTACAGCTTAATACGTTGACCATTTATATGTCTTTGGTGGCGGTACTACTTGCTACCTGTTACCCCTTTATGAAGCGCTTTACCTATTTACCGCAATTCGTTTTAGGTATGGCCTTTAGCTGGTCGATTATCATGGCATTTACGGCTGTTCAGGGCCGAATCCCTGACTATGCCTGGCTGATTTATCTGGCAAATCTATTGTGGACTGTGGCATATGACACGATGTATGCCATGGTGGACAGAAATGATGATATCAAGATTGGAATCAAATCGACGGCGATCCTCTTTGGTCGATATGACAAGTTGATCATTGCTCTACTACAGATGCTTACACTGAGTCTGCTAGGGCTCACTTATTTGCATCTGGAAATGGGCTATATAGCATTTTTGGGGTTGCTCTTAGCAGCTGTACTTTTTAGCAGGCAGCAATGGCAAATACGGCAAAGGGAGCGTCAGCCCTGCTTTCAGGCCTTTCTGGATAATAACAACGTCGGATTGCTTATTACCATAACGCTCTTGTTACACTATCTGCTCTAGTTGATCAGCAATAGGCGCTTACTGAACTCTCGTGAAATCATGGTTAAAATTTCCTGATGCAGTGCCTGACTAGCCTCGGAGTATTGCAATAAGCCATCGTTATTTTCTGCGACCAGGTCGTTGTCCCGTAGCGCTGAGATAAAGGTGGCAATGACGTTTTTATCGTAGAATTCAGGGGCGCTGATGCCATGCAGAGTGGCCATTCTTTCGGCAATCTGCCTGCTGCGTCTTTCCAGCGCAGAACGGGAAACGGTTTGTTCCAATGCTAACTGGCTTAATACTAACGTATAGCGCTGCAGTGTTTCTTGAATGATCGAGCGTAAAATCCACAGCGAGTAAAAGTTTTTACTGCGTTGTTCAGCTGGAATCAGCTTCCGACCGGTGTTTTCAATCATTCCCAGAGTTTGCAAAGAGTCGATAATCCTCTCTACATAGTCCTGCATTTGCTTTTTATCCTGATACATAAACAGCTCCCGCTTCAACAACGGGAAAAGCATCGTCACTGTATCCAGTACATGTTTCTTGCTGCAGCCATCCTGACTGATGATGATGGTTGCTATGAGGCTGGGAACCGCGAATAAATGCAGGATATTATTGCGATAATAGGTAATAGCAATCGCGTTATTGCGCTCTACAGAAATGATGTCGCCAAAACTATCCGAGGATTGGGTCAGCTTGCCCAGCTTCATGGTGTTTTCCAGCAGTTTCTCTGCACTGACCGGAGGGAAGCTACTTTTATCTGAGTATGGTGCTGTTTTCAGCAGGGCCAGAAAGTGCTCCATAGTAAGGATCAATTCCTCCTTACTCATCGCCCGTTTTTCTGCGCCTAATAAACAAAGTGAGGTTAAACCCATTCCGCTGACAGCTGCGGCCTGATTGATACGGCATAAAATATTCAACCCCAGTTCATTCACCGTTGGTGTCAACCAGGACGGTTTTTTATCTTCCAGTTTAGCCACATCTGCACGCCAGTTTGGCTGGTTTTGGTCCAGGTACTGTGTCACTTGTATTGGTTCGCCAAAATTGAGAAAACCATAACCGTAGTTTTTCAGCTTTCGTATGGCGGAAAACACACCAAAGAAAGATTCTTTTGCTTTGTTTTTACCTCGTAATTCTTTTAAGTAGCTGTTGACCTCCATGACGTGTTCATAGCCAATATAAACCGGTACTAAACTGACCGGGCGGTTGACACCCTTCATAACGGCTTGCAAGGTCATTGCGAGCATTCCGGTTTTGGCGGGCAATAATCGGCCCGTACGACTACGACCACCTTCGGCATAAAACTTAACCGAATAACCCTTGTTAAATAACTGCTCCAAGTACTGCTTAAATACAGCTGTATACAGTTTATTTCCGGCAAAGGTACGGCGAATAAAGAAGGCACCACCGCGCCGAAATATTCCACCCACGGGCCAGAAATTAAGATTGATACCAGCCGCTATATGAGGTGTTACCAGCCCCTCGTGATAAATAACGTAGGTCAGTAATAAATAGTCCATATGGCTTCTGTGGCAGGGAACATAAATAATTTCATGTCCATTTTGCGCTAGTTCGCGCACTTTCTCGGCATTTTTTACGTCGATACCATTGTAAATCTTGTTCCATACTCGGGTTAGCAGTCTGTCCCCCAAGCGAATGACGCCTTCGCGATAATCTGCCGCAATTTCATCGACATATTTGATTGCCTGTTGCCTGGTAGCCTGTTTCGTCAGTTTCTTGGCCTGCATCTCTTCCTGAATAGCTTTTTTCACCATAGGGGCGGCTAATACGGCGTTGAATAACTGCTGCCGGTCCATCAGGGTTGGCCCCGTCATTGACTGCTGCCGGCGATAAAAATGAGTTCGAGCCAGGCGGATAAGCTTGTGGGCGATTTCTTCGTCCGTACCTCGAGTTGTAGCCATGAGCTTTGATGATACGGCTTTGCTGTAACAAACAAAATTGTCTCGACCCAAAAACAACACGATAAACAATTTTCTTAACCAATTCGGTGATGCCCGGTCGGCTAACAATTCTGACCAGCCCCGTGACTCTCTACCTGGGGCTCGTCCCCAGAAAACGGACACGGGTACGATTTGCAGATCCAGTTCTCTGTTATCCCTATGCATATGGAACAATTGGGTAAACTGTTTATTAATATTGGTGTGCATTGCCTTATTGCTGAAAAGAGACTCTGGCTCTTCGAGATACAGGCAGGTCGGAATCTTTTGATCTGTGATGGCAATCGTTGTGGACGGTGAAGGCAGTCCTTTCTGCTGGGTGGAGGTTTCCAGCGCGATCAGGTCAGTTACCGAGTTAGTGCGCATCAAATAGACCGTAGGTCTATTGGTATCTATGCCCAATTCCGTCTGGATATTCTGCGGAATCGTACTGGTTCGAAGTAGCCACTTTGTTGGGTATTTAATAAAATTCAATAGGAAAGTATGAAACCAGGTCATGTTCTTGTTTTTTAGATCATAATGGAATTGATCATAGCATGGCATCAAAAGCACGCACAGTTGTAGTAGTAAGAGCGACGATTTTGTCTGCTACAGAAGAATCTTCCCATTAACCATTATGAAAGCCATTGTGTTTCTTTGGTAACTGTATATACTCCCAGTTAAACTGTATGAAAAAACAGGCTGTTTATGCGTCCACTTACACCCAGACAAGAAGAAGTTCTTAAGTTAATTAAAGAAACCATGGTTGAAACGGGAATGCCGCCCACGCGTGCGGAAATCGCCAGACAGCTTGGATTTAAATCTGCCAATGCGGCAGAAGAACACCTCAAGGCGCTCGCCAAAAAAGGTGTGATTGAAATACTGGCGGGCACTTCCCGTGGAATCAGACTACTAACGCCTCTGGATGACGAGCCACAGGATCTGGGGCTGCCTCTGATAGGTCGCGTCGCAGCAGGTGAACCCATTCTGGCGCAAGAGCATATTGAAAGCCATTATCAGGTGGATCCGGGGATGTTTCAGCCGTCTGCAGATTACCTATTGCGGGTTAATGGTATGAGTATGAAAGATATCGGTATTCTGGATGGTGATTTGCTAGCGGTGCATCGCACTAATCAGGCGCGAAATGGTCAGGTTGTAGTGGCAAGAGTAGATGAAGATGTCACCGTCAAACGATTTGAGCGCAATGGTGATCAGGTGCTGTTACACGCTGAAAACGTGGAGTTTAAGCCAATTAAAGTGAATCTTGCAGCACAGCCATTGGATATAGAGGGTATCGCGGTTGGCGTTATCCGCAACAATGCCTGGATGTAATTAGGCCACAATCAAACCTTGCCTCATAAACAGATCCTGTTTTCGGAGATCTGTTTTTCCTATTTTTTGCGTCTTTTAATTTAGCCTTTTTGAACTACCCTTGAAGTCACAAACATCGACGAAAAAAGCACCCATTTGCATTAAAACTTGATCCTTTACTGGATTAATTGTTTACTTGTCGCTCTGTTTTTAACATAGTAATAACAAAAGAATAGCAGACACTTTACCTTTATTAACAAAATCAGACCTTTAGGTCAGGATTGGTAAAGTTAATTTATGGAGGAAAACTTGGTGCGCAAAAAGTTTTACACTCTGTTGGCGATGGCATCATCGATGCTGACACTGCCGGTAATGGCGGCCAACAATACACACCCAGATGCTTACCAATTAAACCTGACCAAAGGGGTAACAGATATCAGTTCGCAAGTTTACGACTTGCATATGACGATATTGATTATTTGTTGCGTAATTGGGGTCATCGTTTTTGGTGCCATGCTTTGGTCCACAATATTTCATCGTAAATCCAGAGGAGTAAAGCCCGCAAGCTTTCACGAAAGTGTTAAAGTTGAGGTGGCCTGGACAGTTGCGCCATTTATTATTCTGATTGGGATGGCGATTCCTGCTGCGAAAACACTCATTGCAATGGAAGATACGTCGGAGCCGGATCTTACGGTATTGGTCACGGGTTCACAGTGGAAGTGGCACTACAAGTACATGGATAATGATGTTGAGTTTTATTCATTGCTTGCCACCCAACAAGAGCAGATTTATAACAAGTTCGAAAAAACTGATAATTACTTGTTGGAAGTCGACCGTCCATTAGTTATACCCACGAATCAAAAAGTGCGCTTTTTAATCACTTCAGATGACGTTATTCATAGCTGGTGGGTCCCCGCGTTCGCTGTGAAAAAAGACGCTAATCCAGGATTTATCAATGAGGCCTGGGCCCGTGTTAATGAACCCGGCATTTATCGTGGCCAATGTGCCGAGCTATGCGGCAAGGATCATGGTTTTATGCCGGTAGTGGTCATTGCTAAAGAGCCTGCGGAATACAATGCCTGGATAAATGAGCAGGAAGCCATTCAGAAAAAGGCCAAAGAAGAAGAACAAAAACTATTGGCCATGAATATGTCTATGGAAGAACTGATGTCTGTTGGCGAGCGTGTTTACAATACCTCATGTGCAGCATGTCATATGCCTAATGGTGAAGGACTTCCTGGTGTTTTCCCTGGTTTGAAAGGCAGTGAAATGGTGAAAAATGACATGGCCGGACACATCGATATTGTCGTCAATGGTAAATCAGGCACAGCAATGCAGGCGTTTGGGAAGCAATTGTCTCTTAAAGAATTAGCCGCTGTCATCACTTACGAGCGTAATGCCTGGGGCAATAGCACGGGTGAAACTGTGCAGGCTAAAGACGTTAACGCAGTAATAAACGGTAATTAAGGAGGGTGACATGAGCACAGCAGCAGACGATATTCATCACGACGATCATCACGAGCATCATGCCCCAACTGGCATAAAACGCTGGTTATATACGACCAACCACAAAGATATCGGTACCTTATATTTGTGGTTTGCCTTCATCATGTTCTTAATTGGTGGAGCTATGGCAATGGTTATCCGAGCTGAACTATTTCAGCCCGGTATGCAAATTGTCGATCCAAATTTCTTTAACCAAATGACAACGGTTCATGGTTTGATCATGGTTTTCGGTGCTGTCATGCCTGCGTTTACGGGGCTGGCGAACTGGATGGTGCCCATGATGATTGGTGCACCCGATATGGCATTACCAAGAATGAACAACTGGAGCTTTTGGATTCTACCATTTGCTTTCCTGATTCTGTTGATGTCACTGTTTATGGAAGGTGGTGGTCCGGCATTTGGTTGGACGTTTTATGCGCCCCTTTCGACCACGTACAGTAACGATACCACGGCATTGTTTGTCTTTTCAGTTCATATCATGGGTGCTAGCTCAATTATGGGTGCGATTAACGTTATCGTGACTATTTTGAATATGCGTGCCCCAGGCATGACCTTAATGAAAATGCCATTATTCGTCTGGACCTGGCTAATTACAGCATTCCTACTTATCGCGGTAATGCCAGTATTAGCGGGTGCGGTTACTATGGTATTGACCGATAAGTTCTTTGGAACCAGCTTTTTTGATGCCGCAGGCGGTGGTGATCCAGTGATGTTCCAGCACATTTTCTGGTTCTTTGGACACCCGGAAGTTTACATTATGATTCTGCCGGCCTTTGGGATCGTTTCTCAGATTGTGCCGACCTTTTCGCGAAAACCGCTATTTGGCTACGCGTCTATGGTGTACGCGACTGCCTCTATCGCCTTGTTATCCTTTGTTGTTTGGGCGCATCACATGTTTACCACGGGTATGCCATTGTTTGGTGAATTGTTCTTTATGATAGCGACCATGTTGATATCGGTGCCGACCGGCGTAAAAGTGTTTAACTGGGTGGCCACGATGTGGCGCGGCGCAATTAGTTTTGAAATACCGATGTTGTTTTCACTGGCGTTTATCGTGTTGTTCACTATTGGTGGTTTCTCCGGTCTGATGTTGGCTATCACTCCTGTGGATTTCCAATATCACGATACCTACTTCGTAGTGGCGCATTTCCATTATGTATTGGTGACAGGGGCAATCTTCTCCATTATGGCTGCGGTGTACTACTGGTTGCCTAAATGGACCGGGAAAATGTACAACATAGGATTGGCCAAAGCGCATTTCTGGTGTTCTTTAATTTCTGTCAACTTACTGTTCTTCCCAATGCATTTTGTTGGCCTGGCGGGTATGCCACGGCGTATTCCTGACTATGCCTTACAATTTGCTGATTTTAACAAGTGGATCAGTATTGGCGGCTTTGCTTTTGGTTTATCACAGCTTATTTTCCTGGCCTTGCTTATCAAAGCATGCCGTAAAGAAGGTGAGCCCGTTGATGCCAAAGTTTGGGATGGTGCGGAAGGTCTGGAATGGGAAGTGCCTTCTCCTGCACCGTATCACACCTTTGAAACACCGCCAGTGGTAAAATAAATAATGGCCACCGAACGTAACCAGAATAGTAAAACCGTCGCCAAACTTGTGGCGGTGGTTGTGGGAATGTTCGGTTTCGGTTTTGCCTTAGTGCCGTTATACGACGTCTTTTGTGAAGTCACCGGCATTAATGGTAAAACCAATGAAGTCGCTGCTAGCTATAAAGGTGTCACCATTGACACTGAACGCTGGGTAACAGTGGAATTTATTACCCGCACCAATTCTGGCATGCCTTGGAAGTTTGATGCGCAAACTCACCGCGTCAAGGTTAATCCGGGTGAAATGCAGCAAGTCGATTTTTATGCCAAAAATCCGGCTGCGCGCGACATTGTTGGACAGGCAGTACCGTCGGTTTCACCGGGGACAGCCGCTATTTATTTAAACAAAACAGAGTGTTTTTGTTTTAACCAACAACCGCTGAAAGCGGGTGAAGAAGTGGTAATGCCAATGCGATTCTATATCGACCCGGCACTACCTGACAACATAACGTATATGACTGTACAGTACACACTGTACGACGTAACAGAAAGTGCGCAGGACATCGCGATGGTGCGCGATTAACAGGAGAACATCATGACAGAACAACAATATGAAAAGTACTATGTTCCTGAGCAAAGCCCATGGCCATTTGTTGGAGCCGTGGCACTGTTTCTGATCGCCTTTGGCGCAGGGCAGTTTGTGATTGACAATCATAACGATGAGAGTGGCTTTGGTGGCTACACGCTGCTTGCCGGACTAGCAGTACTTTTGTATATGCTGGTGGGATGGTTTAAAAACCAGATAGATGAATCAATGTCTGGAATGCACGGTGCTCAATTAGGTCGCTCTTATAGACAAGGTATGGCGTGGTTTATCTTTTCTGAGGTGATGTTCTTTTGCGCATTTTTTGGTGCTTTATTTTACGCGCGAACGTTCTCTATTCCTTGGTTGGGTGGTGCATCCAATAATGCCTCAACCTTTGAAGTGTTGTGGCCGGCATTTGAAGCTATCTGGCCTTTGGAGAAAACGCCGGGCGGTACTACCACGGAAGCAATGGGTTGGGGCGGACTACCACTTTACAACACCATCATTCTGCTGGCGTCTTCGGTGACCTGTCATTACGCACATGTCGCACTGGAAAAAGGTCAACGTGGCAAGTTAAAAGCCTTTTTAGGTTTAACTATCCTGTTGGGGCTTATCTTCCTGACATTACAGGTGGAAGAATATATCCACGCCTATACAGAAATGGGATTACGTCTGGATTCAGGCATTTACGGTAATACCTTTTTCATGTTAACGGGATTCCACGGACTGCATGTTACTTTGGGAACGATCATGTTAATTGTGATGTTCTTCAGAGTCCTGAAAGGTCACTTTAGTCATGACAATCAATTCGCCTTTCAAGCCGCAAGCTGGTACTGGCACTTTGTTGATGTAGTGTGGGTGTGCCTGTTCTTCTTAGTATACGTATTTTAGTTTATTGAATAGGGGCTGGGGTTTGGAGTTATCCACCCCAGCATCATAGCCAGTATGATAAGCCCGATGATAATGGCGGATGCCAGAACCCGGCGTCCAATAAATTTCGTCATTGAAGGCTGATTCGGATCATTCTTTAGCATTATCATCATCGCTCTGAATAAATTGTAAACCATGAATAAAAGTAGTATTCCGACGATGATTTTAACTGCCACGTTTTTCCTCCAGCAACATGTTAGGAACTAAAAAGCTTAAGCTTATAATTGCCCCTACCTTAATCACTTTAGTGGCTTTTGTCATTTTGTTTCGGCTAGGCTGGTGGCAACTGCACAGAGCTGAACAAAAAGAACAGCAATTAACTCAGTACGCTTCACAAGGCGCAGCGACACGACAGACTTTGGAACAGTTAGTTAAGAGTGAAAGTCCCGTTCAGCACGCACGGATACAATTGCAGGGAACGGTTGCTCATGACAAATTATTTTATTGGGATAACCGAATTAAAGATGGTTTAGTAGGTTATGAGGTATTAGGATTACTTAAAACCAATGTGGGTACCGTTACCGTCAATTTTGGCTGGTTACCGGCAGAGCAAAGCAGAGCGGTTTTGCCAAAAGTTGAGCTGCCTAAGGTGTTGCATAATCACAGCGCAATACTTTATGAACCGAAGAACAACGTATTTATTACCGAGACACTGGCATTGGATGAGAAGTGGCCAAAGCGCATACAACAACCTGACTTGGAATTAATGGCAGCACATTTTGGGCAGGCTCTCTTGCCCTATGTGGCGGTGTTAGAAGGCGATACGGTAAGCGAGTTAAGCAATAATTATACGCCAGTCGTCATGCCACCAGAAAAACACATTGCCTATGCTATCCAATGGTTTGGTCTGGCGCTTGCCGTTTTGATTGTGTTTTATTTTGCAGTAAAGAAAAAATTGATCAATGACACAGAATAATAATAAAAAAATTATGTTGGTGCTGGCAGCGATATTCGTTCTGCCAGTCTTATTAGCGAAATTCGCCCTGGAAACAGACTTTTTTAATAAAGGTGCCACTAACAAAGGCAACCTTTTACCTGAGCCGTTAGAATTTGCTACCGTCTTAAAACGTGACGAGCCTATTTGGCGCCTGGTATTTACACTGCCAGAAAGTTGCGCACAAACCTGTAAAAACAGCATTTATAGTATTAATCAGATATGGCAAGCCATTGGTCGTGAGCAGGACCGCGTTCAGGCCACCATCCTTTATACACAAAACAGCGATGCGATAGTCAAAGCAGAAATAATTGAAATGGAAAATTTCGCGGCTTTGCCGGTAACGCAGGAACAATTGCAGTCAGTATTCCAAAGCCACTCGTTGGCAGATATCTACATTGCGGATACCCTGGGCAATATCATTTTAAGCTATTCGATTACGGAAGATAGCGAACAGGCAGTGATGAAAAGTCGAGATATTTTGGCTGATCTTAAGAAGCTATTGAAACTGTCAAGGATAGGGTAGGACGGGTGATGAAGAAGTTGGTACTGGCAAGTTTGCTTTTGGCGCTAATCGTTATCGTATTGGGTGCCTATACAAGGTTAACTGATTCTGGTTTAGGTTGCCCGGATTGGCCGGGTTGTTATGGGCAAATAACGGTACCCAACCAACTTGAAGAGGTACAAAGGGCTGAAGCGGCTTATCCAGAACGACCAGTAGAAGCTGATAAGGCCTGGATTGAAATGATACACCGCTATTTCGCCAGCACGCTGGGTCTGTTTATTTTGATCATTGCGGCGCTCAGCATTAAAAATGCACGGCGACACAAGCCTGTTAAGCTGGCACTTTTCCTGGTTGTGTTAGTAATATTTCAGGGGCTACTGGGTATGTGGACAGTCACCATGAACCTGATACCTGTTGTCGTCATGGGGCATTTATTAGGCGGCTTTAGCGTCGCATCATTATTGTTGTTATTGTATCTCCGATTGAAGGATTACCGGATACCTGGTGGCGATCCGAGAATTCGTAAATTCGGAAAGTTTGCAACGCTGGGGATCGTAATTTTAGTCGCACAAATTGCCTTGGGTGGCTGGACTTCAGCGAATTACGCCTCCATGGCCTGTACAGAACTACCATTTTGTGAAGGAAATTGGGTACAGCAACTGAATATGACCGGCGCGTTTAGTATTCCCGAAGCCGACAATTATGAGTTTGGCGTACATCCCTATAATGAGCGTATGACCATGCATGTCATGCATCGCGTAGGTGCCATTGTCACCTTTATCTACCTGTGTTGGTTGGGTATGCGTCTATTTACACAGGCACATTCTGATCGCATTAAAAATCAATCGTTATTGATGGTTTCTGTTTTGGCCGTGCAAGTGTCACTTGGCGTGGCTAACGTCGTTTACAGTTTACCCCTGGCGATAGCTGTACTGCATAATGCAGTTGCTCTGTTATTGCTTATGACACTGGTCATGCTAACGTACACAATATACCGTAAGGCATAAGGAGCACTACGATGGAAAAAGTCATTCAGTCGTCTGTGGAAAATAAACAAAATGGCGCCAGTTGGCGTGATTATTACGAAATGACCAAGCCTCGTGTGGTATTACTATTGCTGCTAACTGCATTAGTAGGAATGTGCCTTTCAGTAGAAGGTGCGTTGTCATGGCAACCATTGATTATGGGGATGATAGGCATTGGTATGTTGTCCTCTTCTGCTGCTGTCATCAATCATGTGGTCGATCGAAAAATCGACAGTAAGATGGCGCGAACCTATAATAGACCGGTTCCTAAAGGTAAAGTCTCACCTCAGAAAGCACTGATTTTTGCCGCTGTATTATGTGCCGTTGGTTACGTAATTCTGGATGTGCTGGTGAATCGTTTAACGGCGATTTTGACTCTGGCCAGTCTGGTTGGCTATGCTTTCATTTATACCATGTATCTTAAACGGGCCACGCCACAAAATATTGTTATTGGTGGACTAGCAGGTGCGGCTCCACCGTTATTGGGCTGGACAGCAATGACCGGTGAAGTGCATGCCAATGCGCTGTTATTGGTACTTATTGTGTTTACCTGGACACCGCCTCATTTTTGGGCGCTGGCCATTCACCGAGCCAAGGACTACGAAAAAGCCGATGTACCAATGTTACCCGTGACACATGGAATTGAATTTACCAAAACGGCTATATTCTTATATACCATTTTACTTACGCTGATTTGTTGGATGCCCTATCTGGTGGGTATGACAGGGGTGATTTACTTGATCGGAGCGACCCTGTTAAATGCCGTCTTTTTATATTACGCATGGAAACTGAAATATGCTGCGGATAGTGAAACCGCGATGCAAACCTTCAAATTTTCTATCGTCCATCTTATGGTGCTGTTTGTGGTGCTATTGGTTGACCATTACGTTGTTTTGTAACTATGAATAAATCGCTTGTCGGCATTGTTGCGTTTATTGCATTGGTTATTGGGATCTATGTCGCAATTAGTATTCAACCACCAGTGGCTGCGCCTGAATACTTGCAAGCGTACCCAGAACCTAGACCATTGGCCCCCGTAGAATTGCTTTCCCATACAGGAGAAGCGATAAAAAATGACTGGTTCTATGAGCAGTGGACACTGGCTTTTGTGGGCTATACCTTTTGTCCGGATATCTGCCCCACCACACTTGCGGAGTTGAAAGGGGCATATCCTGAATTACAGGCTATAGCGTCACAATACCCGATTGAAGTGTTATTTTTATCTGTCGATCCGAAGCGAGATACACAAGAAAGGTTGCATGAATATATTCAATTTTTTAATCCGGAATTTACCGCGGCTACAGCACAACACAAAGCATTGTTTCCGTTGGTAAGAAGTATGGGTATGGCTTATGCCATTGTAGACAGTACCGATGATCCGAATTATCTGGTGGACCACAGTGCTTCGGTGGTGCTGATCAATCCACAAGGCAAAGTGGTGGGGCGTTTCAAGCCGCACCACGAACCCGGCAAACTCGCAATCAGCAGTATGCAGCAAATTATTCAGGATATGAAAACCATCGCGGGCTAGCGTTGGTTAAGCTTTTATTCCAACCAACTTCCATCCTGGTTGGCAATAAACCAAGGTTGTGAATGCCAATAGAAGCGCCCCCTTTTGCTCTTGCTCGGGGCGGTGCAATTGACGCGGTGTCTTCCCGGTGTCAGCGTCTTTGAAAGCGATATTGTCACCCAATCATCTTGCCAGCTAAGCGGCACAGAATCACCCTGATAAAAACACTGAAGCTGTGTTTGTGACAAGTCATCTGTTTGTAACTTCATTTTATAACTGGCCTGATGCTTGCCAATATAGTCCAAGGGTTGCTCAGAAAGCTGAAGTACCGGCATATTTAAGCTGCTCAGTTTTACTTTCAGGCTATTTAATCCGGCATATATACCTGCAGCTGGAAATCTGGGAATGGCTGTCAAATCAGTGAATGAACCCACCGCACCGGAATGTTGGGCGAATCCCAAAAATCCTTCAGTTTGCAAAACGCCTTGTATTTTGGCATTGAATTCACCATAGGGATAAGCCAGAAGTTTATGTGATGTGCCCAGGTGTTGCTGTAGTTCGTCTTCGGCTTTTAGCAGCAATTGTCTGACGTCAGCAATCCAGGCCTCATCATTGGCATATTCTCGCTTATCTAAAAGATGTCGATGGTCATAAAAATGGTTGGCAATAGTGACGTTGTTTTCCTGTAGGTATTTCAGTTCTTGCCAATCCATTTTACCCCCTTGTCCAACATCAACAGGATTGACGAATATCGTGTATGGGAATCCGTGTTTATCCAGTACCGGATGTGCATTTTGCAAAATATTGCGGAAGCCATCGTCAAAGGTGATTACAACGGATTTGTCAGGTATGGGTTGCTTATTGCGCAGCAGGCTAACAAGTTTCGTTAGACTGATGACGTGATATTCTTGTGCCAACAGTGCCATATGTGTTTCAAATTGCGCTACTGAAATACTGGTGGACGGAGGCGTATCACTGCTGACATGATGGTAAATTAATATCGTGGCGCTTTGCCCCACAGTAAAAAAGGACAACAATGTACAGCAACAAAACACCACTATTCTTAACATTCGGACTCCTGAATTAGGCAAATGACCAGACCACAATCACAACATCATAATGTACTGATACTGAAATGACACTAACAGTGGATTCATTTTGGACAAAAAGTAAGTTGCTGGCGACTCTGGCCCTGCCAATGATTGTCAGCAATATAACAATTCCATTGGTGGGTATTGTAGATGTCGCAGTTGTCGGACATCTATCCAGTACCGAAAAGCTGGCAGGTGTATCCTTAGGGGCGCTTATCGTCACCCAGATAATATGGCTGTGTGGGTTTCTGCGCATGTCTACAACTGGTTTTAGTGCCCAGGCTAAAGGTGCTGACGACGCGTCAAGGAGTCAGGAAATATTGCAACAGGCGCTTAGTATTGCTTTATTAATAGGCGTTGCGTTAATTCTACTTCAGGCACCGTTATTTTCCCTTGGTGTGTGGTTGGCAAACGCCGATGCCTATACCCATGCCGTCGCGCAACAGTACTATGCCATCCGGATCTGGGGAGCACCGTTCTCCTTGGCTAATCTGGTATTAGTGGGTTGGCTTCTGGGTCAGCAACAACACAAAAATGTGATGCGCTGGCAAGTGTATTGCAGTGTATTGAATATGCTATTGAGTTATTTGTTGGCATTTCCTGCAGATCTTGGGGTGACCGGGGTGGCCATCGCCACTGTAGTGTCAGAGTGCGTGTTATTCATCTGCTGTAGTCAGTCTGTCAGAGCATGTGGTTATCAACCATTCAAAATGGGTACGACTCAAAATCTGACCTTTATGAATATGCTGAGTAGCCATCGCCATATGTTTTTACGCAATCTTGTTCTGCAAGGCTGTTTAGCATTTATTAGTTACTCCGGTCTGCGACTAGGTGCAGAGTACGGGGCGGTTAATGCTATTTTAATGCAGTTCTTTGTTTTGATTGCGCTGGGACTTGATGGCTTGGCTTATGCAATCGAGTCTTTGATCGGTGAAGCCTACGGGAAACGTGATAGCAGGAGGTTGCATTTTTGGGTGAAGCTGGGGCTTTTTTGGTCCACATTAGTCGCCGTTGTTTATAGTCTGGTATTCTGGTTGGCAGGAGATGTTATTCTGTCACTATTAACCAATATTGTGGAAGTAAGAGAGCTAGCAGCTGAATTCATGATTTATATTGTGTTGTTGCCTTTGCTTGCCCATTGGTGCTTTTTATTTGATGGTATTTATATCGGCTTGGGTAGGGCTAAAGGTATGCGGGATACCATGTTGATATCCGCCCTCATAGGGTTGTTTCCTGTTTGGTATATTGCTCAACCTCTAGGAAATGATGGTTTGTGGTTGAGTTTTTTAGTGTTCTTATTGATGCGAGGATTGACTATGGGCTGGCATTATCGTTTGCTATACAAACACTATAAACTATTGGCCTGATAGCTCATTTGCGGGTCAATATACAATGTGAAAAAGCGTTGCGCAGTTCATGTGCTCTTGCTTTCAATGCTGGTATCAGGAATGGCATGCAACTTCTCATTACATGTTTACAATGATCTTTTCTGAATTCCAGGTATAAACAGTATCTAACTGGCAAAATGAATCGTCTCGGTCGACGCTTTTGCAATAAAAAATGACTCAGTGTTGCACGGTGCCATCTCTACAAATAATCATCGGCGGCAAATAAAAACTCTGCAAAGGAGAAAATATGAAACAGTTAAAATGTATATCAGTCGCAATATCTCTGGCCTTTCTGGTTGGGGGTTGCAGTCAGGCAACAAACACAGATTCCGCCCAGGTGAGCGCTTCAGATGATGCTAATGAAACAGAAGTCAGCGCACAAACTGAGTCGGAAAAAGCGAATCAGTTGTTCGAAGATATTTTCATGGAAAATGTCATGCGCAGCCCTATGTATCAGTCATATTTGGGTATAAAAACCGATCAAGACAAGTGGGACGACATTTCAGAACAGAGCGCGAAAGAAGAACTGGAAATCCAAAAGCAACAGCTAGCTCGGGTAATGGCAGTTGATGTTGAGAAATTAAACGCTCAAACAAAATTGAGTTGGCAGCTAATGTCGCAACAACTCGAGCGCAGAATCAATGATTTTAAATGGCGCCATCACAACTACCCCGTGAACCAGATGTTCGGTATGCACTCTCAGGTCGCTTCACTTTTGATTAACCAACATCGCATCAGTGATGTCACAGATGCAGAAGCCTATATTTCGCGATTAAATGGCTTACCAACCCTTTTCCAACAGCTTGTTGACAACCTTAATACCCGAGTTGAAAAGGGTATTATTGCACCGAAGTTTGTTTACCCTTATGTGATCAGTGATAGCCAGAATATCATTACAGGCACACCATTTGATGACGGCGAACCCAGTACTTTATTGGCTGATTTCACGAAAAAAGTAGAGGCGCTGGAAATAGAAGAAAGTGTCAAACAGGCACTTATAAATGACGCCTCTCAGGCATTATTAAATTCGGTTAAGCCGGCTTATGAAAACCTGATAGCGGGCCTTAAAAATATTGAAGCTCAGGCGGATACCAAAGATGGTGCCTGGAAATTCCCTGAAGGAGAGGCATTCTACAATAATGCACTGGCACGAACCACGACGACTGAATTGACAGCGGAACAGATTCACCAGATTGGCCTGAACGAAGTAGCCCGCATTCACGATGAAATGCGGGCAATAATGCAAAAAGTGGGTTTCGAAGGAAATTTACAGGACTTTTTCGTGCACATGCGAGAAAGCGATGAGTTTGTCTACGGCTCAACAGAAGAAGGTCGCCAGCGCTATTTAAATGAAGCAACAGCGTTAATTGATAACATGAAAGACAGGTTGGATGAGCTGTTCATCACCAAGCCGAAAGCTGATTTGATTGTTAAAGCAGTGGAACCCTTCCGAGAGAAGTCTGCGGGTAAAGCGTTCTATCAGCAACCATCTATGGATGGCACTCGACCCGGTACCTATTACGCGAACTTATATGATATGGCCTCTATGCCAACCTATCAGATGGAAGCTTTGGCTTATCACGAAGGTGTGCCCGGGCATCATATGCAAATCGCAATCGCACAGGAATTGGAAGAGGTACCCAAATTCAGGAAGTTTGGTCGCTATACGGCTTATACTGAAGGATGGGGACTTTATAGTGAATTAGTGCCAAAAGAGATAGGTTTGTATGAAGATCCGTACTCGGATTTTGGTCGTCTGGCAATGGAGCTATGGCGCGCTTGCCGTCTAGTCGTGGATACTGGCATTCATGCCATGAAGTGGACACGAGAAGAAGGTATTGATTATTACGTTTCTAATACGCCTAATGCCAAAGCAGATGCTGTCAAAATGGTGGAAAGGCACGTTGTGATGCCCAGCCAGGCGACAGCGTATAAAATCGGCATGATTAAGATTATGGAGTTGCGCGAAAAAGCAAAAACACAAATGGGTGACGCGTTTGATATTCGGGCCTTCCATGATGTGGTTTTAGCCAACGGCGCTGTTCCGTTAAATGTGCTGGAGCAATTTGTCGACAAGTACATCAAGGAAAATAGTTGATCACTCACAGTTAGTTGCTGCTAATGAAGAGATTAAGGCCGGTGAATTGCACCGGCTTTTTTTTCATGTTGTAGCAGCCTCACCTGATGGGGGAGCTGCGATGCGTTTAAAATATTGGATATTTTTAGGTGGTTACCTTGTATTTAGAGTGGTCAACTGATTAATTTAGGTTAACGCATCGACATTAAAAAACTGTCTCAATTTATGCTGCCACAAATAGCGGTTAAGTTTGCAAAATGGCAGATAAAGACCATAGAAAAGTATAAAAAAGCCCAGGGTAAGGAGGATGGCATGCCAGGACGTCAGATCCACAATCAGGTCATGGAAGACCACTAATGGCCGCTCAATAATATCAGTACTATTGAGTCTCTGTACTCTGCCCAAATAAACCCCGACAGCGCACAGTAAATGAATAACGGGAACCCACAGTTTCGCTAAACCCTCTGTCCAGTGCCGCCCTATATATTGCTGTGCCAGCATGATGGAGATGACGTAAAATTCAAAATTAATCACCATGTAGAGCAGATACAAGGGAAGGAGTACGGAATAAACGTACCAAGACTCAAATTTGGGGTCTTGCGCAGCTGCGATAAAATGAATTATATCAGTTACGGTGTAAGCACTGTTAGGCAAAAAAGCCACAAATACTGCGGCAAGGCACCACCATAACAGACTGCGATGACGGGCAAATACAAATAAATAAACCGCTAGAAAAAACGGGATTTCTGCCAGAATGATATTTTTAGCAACGGTAAAATGTGCAGGCGTCATAATTCAACGGTTGTCAGTCGTTTTCAAAACTGAAAATAGTCGCCCAATCGTTTTTCATATCTACTACACACCAGTCATACTGTTTGGCCAACTCCAGAGTACCTTTCCCTAACAGGAATTTGGGATCCGGACTGTATTGGTATTCTCTAACAGCATCTGTGTGATGTATCAGATAAGCGATATGGCGTTTTGCTCGCCCAACCCAGCGCAGCATTTCTGCATCACCATGGCTATTGCCAAATGCCGCAATAGGTTGTTTGCCAATCAATCGACCAATAGAACGTACTTTGGCGTCGCCGTTATCAAAATAAAAGGGTACGGGTAAGTATTCTAAAGCCAGTTCACCGTCTTTTTCGACAACCCGAGTGCGCAGGCTGCTACCGATAATATTCTGGGTAGGGATGTTATAGACATCTTCACACCAGGGACGCACAAAGTCTGTGCTGCCGCCAGAAACGATATAACACTGGATGTTGTTCTGCATAAACAATTGCAGTACTTCCATCATGGGCTGGTACACCAATTCGGTGTAAAGTCTTTGATATCGCGGGTGTCTGGTTTTTGCTATCCATTTTGATACCTGCGCTTTGTATTCGTCGGTTGTGACGCCATCCAGTAACTCTTCCGATAAGTTTTTTAAATCATTTAACAGATCAACGACGCTGTCTTCAAACGCATCTTTAATTTTGTCAAAAAGTGAATGCTTGCTTTCTTGCTCAGGTTCAACGTCGTTTTCGGGGCGAATTTGATCTCTAATAAATTCTATTTGAGTCATCAAGGGTTTCTCGACCCACAACGTACCATCGTTATCAAATACCGCGATTCGATCAGGTTCGGGAACAAAGAATTCTGAATTTTCATTGCAGACATCTTCAACAAATTTCAAGATGTCTTGTTTAGCTTGTCCATCTCGCCAGGATGACAATGCCAACGCTCCATTTATCGGCATGTTCATTCCTCTATTGCTCGTTAGATTTTGGGGTCAGTGTGATATCAGTGGCAAAGCCAAATACTGCACCACACCAGATAAAGACCTGAAGGACCACAACACCAAAAGGTAAATAACCAAAATACCCCAGCAGCGGCATTTCAGAGAACAAGTGAATGACATCTACATAAGGGATATTGTAAACCCAGAAATTAGGGTTAGTCGTTGATGTAGGGTCAGTTGCCAGGCTACCGTGATTCCAAAACTCCCAGAACAAGCCGTTTACCATAGATGCAAGTGCAATCAAGACTCCGGCACCCCAGTTTCCCTTAGCTATATCTTCAAATGGGTTCCATATTCCGGCTTTTAGCAATACGCCAGTCATAATCATAAAGGGGCCAATCCATACAACCCAGAATAGCGGGTAGGGCAGCACGACCATGGCACCAATTAACACCGCTCCAATGGCAATTAGCTTATTACCGCTTAGTACCCATTTGGGGCCGTTTTGGTAACGTTCAAAGAAGCCAGGTACAGTGCGAAATAAAGTGTACCACTCGAAAATCACTGGGGTTACGGTGGAGTATGTCAGTAAAAACTCAATCTGCAGTAATGTGGTAGACCATGGGGCATCATGGGCATGAGGGTAATACCAGTTGGCCAGTACAAAATAGTCGTAGTACTCATAATATGCCCAGGCGACGATTGAAATAATTGCACTAATCCAAAACAATTTAGGTTTAGAGGCCGCTAACGACACACCATTGTTTCGCTTATAAACAATACCATCAAGGAACAGAATAAACCCCCACCACATAGGTGTAAATGACCAGTAAACCAGATCACCAAGCCACATGCTGTGGTCCCACATCAATCCCCAGAAAAACAGATTGGTGATAAGACCAGCCCACATCCACCAAGGGTAAGACACCGTGGATTTAGGACGGGGAACGGGGGCAGCCCCTTTGAAGCCAAACCATTTTGGCCAAATTACCAGTGCTGATACGATGATCACCCCCGGCAACATCAGGAGGAAATAAATCCAGCTAAACCCCGGTGTCGGGGGAACACCATCCGGTTTTTGCGGGGGGAATTCTCCAAACCCAGGCGGTAAATGGGTTTCAGGATAATAAAAATAGGCAACAACTAATGGGATGAGCAAGGTGGCCAATACCGGCCAAATGAGTTTCCACTTCATGTTTTATTTTCTCCATTACCAAATTGTTAGAAACTGTAGGTAACTTCTACCCCCAGTTGTCTTTTTTCACCTTTTAGCTCCGTTACTGCATTGAGCGCTGCTATCGAATCAAATCGTAATTCTGCGTACTCTTCATTGAACAGGTTCTTACCCCAAAGTCCCAATTCCATGTTGTTATTCAAACTGTAGGCAATACGTCCATGCCATAGTGTGTAAGCTGTTTGCTCGGTATATGGATTTTCAAACTGATCAAAGTAAAAATCAGATTGATATTCAAATCCTAGCTCCGCGGTAAACACACCGCTGTTAAAATCTCGTTCGTAAAAAACATTCGCCCCGATGTTCCATTCAGAGGTAAAGGGGGTACGGGCAGAATCTACCGTCGCTACGCCATCGTCAAATTCACCGATATCCGCATCTGGAATATAGCCAATGTTCAGGTTGAAAGTGGTGTTACCACTGGCATACCACCACATTTCTGACTCCAATCCAAAAATACTGGAACTGCCAGCGTTCTTGAGTACGTGTACCGGTGTCAAGTCGTCTCCAATATTAATGAACACCTGACGATCATTATAATCATAATAGAAGGTTGAAAAATTTGCCCGAATTTTTTTATCCCAAAGGTTGAGCCGAGCACCTACCTCAACGGCATCAAGTGTTTCTGGGCGATATTCAGCAAATTCAGCCAGTGCCTGACTCGTGGCAAAGCCACCATTGTAGCCGCCACTTTTATAACCACGGGAATAGCTGTAATACATGGAGGTATCTTCAGACAATGTGTGGACCAGCGATAACTTCCCAGAAAGCTCACGGTCATCAACTTTACCCGACACATCCCATAATTGAGGTATGAATATCGCTGCCGTATCCAGATCTGCAATAGCGCGGTAGGTGGTTTCTTCATCTGTCAGCCGCAGGCCTGCTGTCAGGATGTAATGTTCGGCAAAGTCGTAATCTATCTGACTGTAAATTGCAGAAGATTCGTTTTCTAAGATATTGTGATAGAAAAACTGGGCGCCAATACTTTCTAATCCCGGGATGGAACGAAAATCCCGAAACAGGTCAAGATCGTTTTCCTGCAGGATATCTTCATTCAGGAAATATAAGCCTGTGACCCAATACACATCATCGTTTTGGTAAGCGACAGAAAATTCCTGAGTCATTAAGTCATTCTCTGTATCAAAGCTGCCTTCAATAAAGTTACCCGGGCCATCGGAATCAAAGGAATGGAACCTGTCCAACTCTCGTAGAGCAGTTATGGATGTAAAGGCAAGGTTATCTGAATATTCCCAAACCAGCTTTAAACTGGCCGCCCAACTGTCTGTATCGTGACGTTTATCGTTAGTGTCTGCAATAGTATCCCAGTAATCATCGCTTGGGACGCTAAAACCAAAAGAATCGAAACAATCAGGATCACCCGCTTCATTTGGTGCGCATAATTCTCCTGTTGCCAGATTTCTTAATATCCCGGCGCTCTCTATTGGTTTAGGTGCGCCTTGCCAATTTTCAGCCTGCAATTTAAACATCACACTGACGTCATTTTTATGATATTGGCTGATCAGTCGCACATTACTTTGACGCAAGCCTCCATCCGGTGACTCGGGATGCAAATTATGGATAGAGAAATTGTAGTCTTCAAAATTGTAGGCAATGCGATTGGAAAAATGTTCATTAACGGGGATTGTCACAGCTGCATCCAAACTGCGATGACGGTGTTCAGCTAGCGAACCTTTTACATACCCCTCCAGCTCCTGTCCGGGCATTTTTGAACGTAATAGAATGGCACCCCCGGTAGTATTTCTGCCAAACAGCGTGCCTTGAGGGCCTCTTAAAACTTCAACCTGTTCCAGGTCAAACAGATTGGCAGATAAATTATTGGCACTGCCACTTACCACATCGTCGCTATAAACCGCAATGGGGGAGACGGTGCTGGTGTTATAGTCAATCATCCCCACACCACGGATATTAAACGCCGGTGGTGTCCCTTCTCCGGCATTATTACTGAATTTTACATTGGGAACCAAAGCGGCGAGTTGTGTCGTGTCTTTTAAATTACGGTCTTCAATAAATTTACCATTAAACGCACTTACAGTGACGGCGATATCAGATAAATGCTGCGGGCGCTTCTGGGAATAAACAACAATATTTTCGATGGCTTCTTCTTCAATTTCTGCGCTTGAGGTTGCATCCTGTTGAGCGGCCACAACCGCAGATAAGAAGTAAGCGCTTACAACGGTGCAAGCTATTTTATTTAAACGGAATTTTGGGTCGATCTGAGCCAACATGGTCATTGCGTCCTGGAGTATGCAGTTGCTTTTATTAGATTATCACTCATTAAACTAGTCTTATTTGCCATGTTATGCAATTTGTCTATAGACTAAACAAAGTTTCATCGACGAATCATGATCGACATGGTTATTGAGCTATGATGAATACCTCATAACGATGTAGCGGAAGCGCCACATTGGGTTAGACAAGCTTGCCGAGGAAGAATAATTAATGGTGACGTTATTGGGAAACTTCGACTGCGAAGAGTTACCGCCGCTTTCCAATCATATAAACCTGTATCAGGGCAATGCAGAGGACGGTACACCATTACTGATCAAAGAATTGCATGATTATGACGATGAGCACGTCAAACGTTTTCTGGCGGACTTTCAAAAACAAAAAAATCTGCAAATTGGCGCGTTTTTAAATGCCAATCGTATCGTAGAGCAGAACTATCGTTTTTATGCGCTACTAAGCCTTCCAGAACCTTGCATCGATTTTGACGCGGCGTTGCAAAAGTTTGGTCTAACGTTAAAAAATAAATTGGAGCTATGTTTAGCACTCGCCAACATGGTTTCAGAATTTCATGCTCAGCATTTTATTCTTGGAGATTTGCGCCCGGAAGGCATCTTGTTTCTGCCAAAAAAGAAGAGCTTTGCCACCGTCAATAGTCATGCGATTAAGAAAACGGTGGGTCTCAAGCAAAGCAGTAGACAACACGCGTTAGAATACAGTGAACTTCTTACTATTTCTCCCGACGCGACAGGTCGAGTGAATCGTAGCATTGACCAGCGTTCTGATATTTATTCTTTGGGTATCTTATTCTTGCGCATTCTTACAGGGCATTTTCCCTATGAATCAGTTGATGCCATGTCACTGATTCATGCTCATATCGCCAAAGAGTTGAAACCAGAGCATTTTCAGGATGCCATTCCATTTGCCCTGGCTGCGGCGCTCACTAAAGCCGTCAAAAAGAACCCTCAGGATCGCTATCAACGGGTGTCTTCATTGATTCACGATATTAGACGTTGCCTGCAACAATTGGAGACGACACAAGATATCGAACCCTTTGTATTAGGACAGTCTGAGGTGGTAGAGCACCTGGCATTTCCAGATGTCTTGTATGGGCGTGAGGTCCAGCAAGCACAGCTGAGTGATATTTTGGACGATATGGTGACGCAGCAGGCTGCCCAGGTTGTCTTGGTAAAGGGGCAATCAGGAATCGGGAAATCGGCTTTTATTAAAGATTTGATTCTGCCCGTATCTCGATTAGGCGGTGTGTTTTGCTCTGGTAAATGTGAGCAGTTTAAACGCGGTGCTGGCTCTGCGGTAATTTTCTCTGCCATTAGTGAAGCATTGCAGCAATTTCTATTGCAAGACGAAAAAACGCTGCAATTGTTGCGCGATACAGTCATTGCCCATGTCGCAGATGGTCTGGAGCCATTACGCGCCTTGTTACCTGAACTGGAAGCCATTTTTGGTGCACGTTCAGAGTCGGATCTACTGAGATCTGGTCAGGACACTAAAATAGAAGTTGTGACAGTTGCGCTATTAAATGCGTTGGTAGCAATGAAACTGCCAGTGGTATTGTTTTTAGATGACTTGCAATGGATTGATTCGCTGTCTGCGAAAGTCATTTGTCACTTGTTTTCTCAATCACATGTTGCCGATTTAGTACTGATCCTGTCATATCGTGACAATGAAATAACAACGACACACCCCGTCACGCATATGCTCAATATAATTGCTGACTCCGGTACGGCCCGAACCAGTATTGAACTGCAACCGCTGACGCCTGAAGCTACCCTGACATTTGTCCAGGATACATTTCATAGTGAAGTGATTGATTATCCGTCTCTTCGGGATTTAGTGCTTGGGAAAACCGGTGGCAACCCGTTTTTCATCAGAGAGTTTTTGCAAAACCTTGTGCACCAGGAACTGTTGTATTTGGATGAGCAGGGTCAATGGCATTGGAAACCGAAGAAGATAGCTCAGCAAAATATCACTGATAACGTGGTTGAAATGGTATCTGAGCGTTTGTATCGGCAGCCAACCGAGGATTTACCTTTTTTTAAACTGGCCGCTTGTCTTGGAACTCAAGTGTCAGTTTCTTTGCTGGCTGAATTGACCCGCAATTCGGAAGAAGACATCGAAAATAAAGCGACAATATGGATCAATGAGGGATTTTTTGTCGCACTCTATCAGGATGAGCAACTGACGGAATTGTGTTTTTCTCACGATCGGATTCAGCAAGCGGCTTACCAGCTAGGGCTGAAAAAAAGTAACGCTGATTATCATTTTGATATTTCTGATTTTCTGTTGCGAAATAAAACCGCACAGTGGCGACAGGAAAATATTCTCGACCTGATTACCCATGTGCATCTAAGTATCAGTTTGCATCTGGAGCATCGCCCTAATAAAGATCTCGCTAATTTGTATTTATGGGCTGGAATAGCGGCAGAGCGAAACCACGCTTTTGATGTTGCAACCCGCTACTTCACTCATGGTAAAAACCTGTTAATTGACAAGGATTGGCACTCTGATTACCCACTGTGTTTTGCGCTGCATTTCGGATTGGCAAACAATCATTATTTGACACAACAATTTGATGCCTTGCAGCCGATACTGCATGAGCTCCTGCAGCAATCTCAGGATGAACTGGATAAAAAACGTGTCCAGAAACTGAATGTCCAGGCGCTGATTGCACACAATAAAATGGCAGAAGCTTATGAATTCGGCATCCGAGCAATCGACTATGAGCGATTAGGGCTGGAAATAGATGTGGCTGCTGAACATTATCTGGATATCGCCAGGCTATATCCGTCGGATGGTATAAATAAAATTGTAGAACTCCCTATCGTGAGCGATCCCCACGTCATTTTGAATCACGAAATCATAGGCGCACTGCACACTCCTGCTTATTTGGTCGCACCCGATAAATTTATGGCGTTGGTTAGAACGGGGTTGCAGCTGGCGTTGACCTATGGTCATACACCTGTCTCAGCAAAATCTGTGATGGGCCATGCACAATTGTTGTGTGGCGCATTTGGTCAATACCGACAGGCGGCAGAGTTTGTCGACATTGCCGAGAATATCGCTAAGAAATTTCCGACCCACGCGTCGTTTGATACCGAACTCAGTTTTATTAAACACTCATCTATTATGCATTGGTCCGCACCCTTGCGAGATTCACTACCTAAATTGAAGCGTAACTTTTACTTCGGCTATGACAATGGTGTCGTCGAGTACGCATTTCACTCACTGCTATTTTACAGTTTTTATCAGGTGTTTAGTGGCGAGAATTTGTCGCTGGTGGACCAGGAGCTGTCTTCAGCGTTAAACGTGTTTGCCGAGAAAAAACAGTTTTATCAGTTGGGTTATGGGCAGGTCTGGCATCAGATGGTTTTAAATTTACGACAGTCTGCGCCTGACAATACTGTAATGACAGGTCCGTCATTTGCTGAAAGTAACGATCTTGCTGCATTAGTTTTACACAAAAACGATACAACCTTGCTTTGTTATCATATTGCCAAAATGATGCTGGCCTATCACTTTGATGATATGACCTTAGCGCTTGAGCATCGTGACATGGCTGCAAAAATATTGCATTTTGCTCCCGCCCTGTATCACGTAACCGAATTTACGTTTTACAGTGGCTTAATCTTGGCCAACTATTGCCGCAACAATTCCGGGGCTGAAGATGTCTGTCACAGAAAGCAGTTGTTAGAAGAGGCGATTCAGGCATTTGCAGAGTGGGCGGAAGCCGGCCCGTATAATCAATTACATAAACATCAGTTGTTGCAGGCGGAGTATGCCAGGCTGGTGGGGCAGGCGGACACCTGGCAGCAATATGCAACAGCAATAAAAACAGCGGACATGAACGGTTTCCCCCAGTTTTCCGCACTGGCACATCAACTCTATGGTTTATATTGGTTGCAGGCTTCTGAAACGGAAAATGGTTATACCCATATGGCCATGGCTGCCCGAAAATTCAGAGACTGGGGAGCTGATGGAGTCTGTGAGCATTTACTCAATAAATACCCGCTTGTTCGCAATTTAACAGATGTGCAGTTGAGTGCAGTCACCGACCTAAGTGAAGATAGTCTGGACTTAAGCTCCGTATTAAAAGCCGCAGAAATATTAACTGGGGCAGAGGATCTGGATGCCTATATTGACCGGATGCTGTCCATCATTGTCGAAAATGCGGGTGCCCAGCGAGGCAGTATTATTTTCCAACAGGACGACAAAAAGAAAATTGAAATCTGTCACCCAGATACCATGGCGTCCGAAGATATACCCGAAACGTTACTCAACTACGTTTCCAGAACCCTGAAGCCGTACATTGTTGATGACAGTAAAAAGGAGTCAAAACTAAATCTGGCACTGCAGTCTTATAGTAATTTACCCTGTTCCATGCTGATCGCACCAATAGTCATCGGAGGTAAATTCAGGGGGATTTTGTATCTGGAACATCGTGAACTGACTAATTTCTTCAAAAGAGAACGCTTAAACATACTGCAGCTGTTGGCAAATCAAACCGCCATTCTGTTTGACAACGGTCAGCTCTATAAGCAGGTTTTGCAAAGCAATCGCGATTTAGAGCAAAAAGTGCAGGATCGAACCCGGGAGCTGGCGTCTGCTAAGCTCAAAGCCGAGGACGCGACCGCAGCAAAGTCCAACTTTTTGGCGAACATGAGTCACGAAATACGGACACCAATGAATGCCGTCATTGGCTTGTCCAAGTTAGCTTTGAGAAAACAAAAAAATCCAGAACAGCGGGATTACCTGGAAAAGATACTAGGCTCGTCTGAGGCGCTGCTAACGCTGATCAATGACATCCTGGATTTTTCAAAAATAGAAGCGAAAAAGCTGACTCTGGAAAGTGCGGACTTCAGTTTAGAAAACTCATTGCGCAGAGTGGTCAATCTGAACAATCACAAGATTCACGAGAAGCAGTTAGAATTTGTCCTGTCTGTGGACAGTAACGTGCCTGATTCACTGGTGGGCGATCCTTTACGGCTAGAGCAAATCATCATTAATCTGGTTAGCAATTCCGTCAAATTCACCGAGCAAGGCTTCATTCAGTTAGGCGTCTCGGTGGTATCGCGAACACAACGCGGGGTGGCACTACAGTTTAGTGTTCAGGATAGCGGCATCGGCATGACCAGTGAACAAAGCGGCAAACTGTTTCAGTCATTTAGTCAGGCAGATGAAACCGTCACCAGAAAGTATGGCGGAACAGGTCTGGGCTTAGCGATTTGTAAACAGCTTTGCGAGCTAATGGGCGGTGACATCAGGGTCGAAAGCCGACCGGGCGAGGGCTCAACCTTTACATTTACAGTGCTCTTGCAGGAATCGAATAAGACTGGAATTGATGGACAGCACTTAGTGGATATTGCCAACATGCGTGCTTTGGTAGTGGATGATATTCAAATCGCCAGAAAGGTCATGTGTGATTATTTGTCTGGCTTGGGTATCAGCACTGATACAGCTGCTAATGGTAGGGAAGCGCTGGAGGCCGTGCTGGAAGCAGACCGACTCGGGTGTGCCTATGATGTGGTGCTAATGGATTGGAAGATGCCGGAAATGGACGGCATTACGGCATCGAAAGTGATCCGGGAAAAAGTCAGTGGCAAAATCCCACATATACTGATGGTATCTGCGTACGACAAAGATGAAGTCGCGGCAAATGAAAGTTTAGGGGTGATTGACCGGTTTATAGAAAAACCAGTCAGTGCATCTACATTAGTGGACAGTATTCATTCAATCCTTGGTTATACACCCAATGGTGACGAGATCCTTCATACAGCGGGCCTCGTACCAGACTTGCGTGACAGACGGCTGTTGTTAGTTGAAGATAATGCAATTAACCAACAAGTGGCGATGGAGTTTTTGGAAGATACACGCGCCCAAATTGATGTCGCTACAAATGGTGCTGAGGCCATCATCGCAGTACAAAACGTCGAATACGATTTGGTATTTATGGATATTCAAATGCCAGTCATGGATGGTCTTACAGCAACGCGCAAAATACGGGAGTTTAATCCAACTATTCCTATTTTTGCCATGACCGCCCATGCGATGGAAGGTGATCGGGAGAAAAGTCAGAAGGCGGGTATGAATGGCCATATAACCAAGCCCATAGAACCTCTTGAATTGTATGCGCTAATGGCTGAGGAATTGAGTGCGACAAACCAGATTCAGCCTGATGTCAGTCTCTCTGAAGAGGTGGAACAAACACAATCGCTGGATGAGCACCAAAAAAGTCTGATTAATGAATTGCAGCAAATCGGCAGTTTAAGTGTGGAGCAGGCTTTAGAGCGTTTTCACGGTAGACAGTCTCTTTATCTGGAGCTGATTCACGACTTTGTCCGGGATTATGCGAACAGTGTAGAGGAGCTGGAACGGGCTGATGCTGAAGGTGATAATGATACATTGCATCTGAAAGTTCACTCTTTGAAATCTAATACTGCATACATCGGGGCTATGGACGTATCCAGCCTCGCTGCGAGTGTTGAAAAACGCATCCTGACAGAACAACCTGTGCAGGCAGGTCTGGAACAGTTGAAGCAAGCGGTTGGTCAGTTAATTAGCGCTTTACAGCCTGTTGTAAAGGATTATGCTCAAGTTCAGACCGAGGCCGAGGAAGAGCTTGAAATTGAGCAATTGTTGCAACGAATCCAACCACTACTGGCGGCTTCTGATTTTGCGGTAGAATCTTTATTGCGACAATTACTGGGACAGTGTCAGGAGCATGAGGAACAACAACGTGCCAATGAGTTGCTGGAACTGGTGGATGATATGGAATTTGAACAGGCATCCAAGCAATTGAGTCAATGGCTGATGACGTACAACAATAACAATGAAGTAGGGAACTAATATGACAAACTCTTCCTACAACGCAGCTCTACCTAAAATTCTCATTGTTGACGATGAAAAAGCCAATTTAAAAGTATTGTCTGATTTGCTGAAAGATGAAGCCGAAATTATTCTCGCTAAAACCGGGGAACAGGCGCTGGACAAGGCACAAAAATACCATCCAGATTTAATACTTTTGGATGTGGTGATGCCGGGTATGGATGGCTTTGAAGTCATTTCCCAGTTTAAATCGATAGAACAGTTGCAGATAATTCCAGTGATATTTATTACAGGACTGTCAGATCAGGCTTTTGAAGAAAAAGGTCTGAATCTCGGCGCATGCGATTATATTCTAAAACCTTTCCATGCGCGGATAGTGAAAGCCAGAGTTAGAATGCATCTACAGTTAGTGAAGCAGCGGAAGATGTTACAGGATTTGGCATTAATCGATCCTCTTACTTCTATCGCCAATAGGCGCAAATACAACGAAGTGCTGGATGTCGAATGGCGCTTTGCAATGCGCGGTAGTGATTGGTTATCTATCGCTATATTGGATATTGACAGATTTAAATTATTTAACGATAGCTATGGTCATGCGATTGGGGATGAGGTGCTTTACAAAGTGGCTGCAACAATAGCGCAGCAACTCAACCGAGCGCGAGATTTTGTCGCACGCTATGGGGGAGAAGAATTTGTCATATTAATGCCCAAAACGGATCAACAAGGAGCGTTTGCAATCGCCGAACAAATTCGGCTGGCGGTGGCAAATATTGATATTTCCGAGTGGGCAGGTGCGGATTCAAACATCACTATCAGTATAGGGGGAGTGACGTTGCAACCAGCGCACGGGATGGATGCCATTGATGCCGTCAATGAGGCTGATAAATTGCTTTATTTGGCCAAGGAAAAGGGCCGCAATCAAACCCAGTGGCAGGCAGCAGAATAAGGAGGCAAGGTGCAAAAAGAAGCGGAAAGCAGCCAACCAAAACCACGAATTTTGATAGTTGATGACGAGAAAGCCAACTTAAAAATTTTGGCCGAGTTATTATCTGAACAGGCTGACGTTTCTTTGGCTAAAAGTGGTCAACAGGCTATCGACAAGGCGGTTAAATTACTGCCTGACCTGATCCTGTTAGATATTATCATGCCGGAAATGGATGGCTTCGAGACGATTCAGCGCCTGCGGCAAATTTCGCTGTTGGAGCCGGTGCCAGTCATTTTCATAACTGGCTTGGATACTGCCGATAATGAACGCTATGGACTGGACTTAGGGGCGCAGGACTATATCAGGAAACCATTTAATCCAGCGGTCGTGAAATCCCGTATCGCAACCCACCTGAAGGTGATAAAACAGAACAAAGAATTGCGGCTACTTTCGGTAAAATTGAAAGAAGCAGATGAAGCGAAAAGTCGTTTTCTGGCAAATATGAGTCATGAAATTCGCACACCATTAACGGCCATTATCGGTTACGCCGAGGTTTTACAAAACGGCGATTTATCTGATCTGACACCGGAACAGGCCATCAACATCATTGCTAATAGTGGCAAGCATTTGTTAAATCTGATTAACGATATTCTTGATATATCTAAGATTGAGGCAAATAAACTGCAAATTGAACATGTACCTATTAGCCTGCCCAATTTGATTGCCGAGATATGTTCATTGGTGGCTAGTCGAGCTGATGAGAAACAGTTGCAGTTTGGTACCGAAATTGGCTATCCCATTCCTGGCAGCATCATTAGCGATCCGACCCGTATTAAGCAGATTCTGCTGAATCTTCTCAACAATGCCATCAAGTTCACTGAGCAGGGGCGTGTTAGCTTAAATGTGAAGATGGAAGGGACAAAGCTGTGTTTTTCTGTCGTTGACTCTGGCATCGGCATTGACCCAGAGCAGCAAGCTAAAATTTTTAGTGCCTTTGAGCAAGCCGACGTGTCCGTCACCCGCAAGTTTGGTGGTACTGGGCTGGGACTGAACATCTCCAAGTATTTAGCCCAACGATTAGGTGGGGGTATTATTTTAGAGAGTACTCCAGGAGTGGGAAGCACATTTAAAGTTACCATTGATGCGAATGAGGCCATTGATTCTCGCTTGATAGCGACCTCACAGGAATTCGAACATTCATTGCAACAATACACGCAATCAGAGTTCGCCGCGAATACACTGCACGGCAACGTATTGCTGGCAGACGACCAAAAAGAATTACGCTTGTTGATCTCTATGATGTTGCGCAAGTTAGGGCTGTCAGTGGAGGAAGTGGAAAATGGTCAAGAGCTGTTAGCTGCCACCGAAAATGGCCATTATGATCTGATTCTTTGTGATATTCACATGCCTGTCATGGGCGGAGAGGAAGCCGTTGCTCAATTAAAGCGACAAGGTAATAAAACCCCCGTTATCGCACTTACCGCAAATGCCATGAAGCACGAGATTGAGCACTATATTGCCAAGGGATTTAGTGAGCATCTGAGTAAACCCATTCAACGAGAAGATTTTTACAAAAAACTGGCGCATTTTTTAACATCTGCCAATGCTACTAAGACGTCATCTGAAACTTTATCCTGCGCAACAGAGACAAAACAGTTGGCAGCAAAATTGGAGCAACACATCGAGGCATTAGAAAGTGCTTTTTTTGATAAGCAATGGGAAGCGCTGGTGGCTCATGCTAACCATCTCAATACGCTGTCACAATCATTATCTCGGCAGGATATCGAAGTTTGCTGCCAGACCATCATTCAAATGGCGCCTCAGGTGGCCGAGGATAATCAGCAGGCTAATGCTTTGGCAACCCACATTCTTAACTTGCGTGAATTGCTGTAATAGCATCGCCCACTGAATATTTCTCTAACATTGATTTGCTTTAAGCGATAAAGCAAAAAGCAGGACAAGGTTCTTGTGCAGGCTATCCTGCCAAGAGCGAGTCACAATCTTAATGTAGAAAATTAAACTGTGCTGGATTTACATTGTGAACGTTGCCACGCGGCATTATTAAATACCGGTTGTTGTAATTCTATACTGGCTACTTCAGAAACTCTTTGATTACTATCCAGTTCCTGAATCCACAGCGTGATAGAGTCGTCCTCAACTTTTCTGTTTAATGTGTATTCTTTACCTTCGTGTAATTTCGCATTTAATTGAGCGTAGCCTTCCAGGGTTCTATTTGGCAAGCCGCGTGTCTCTATCCGCGCTTTGACCCATAACGCATGATCGCCAGCTTCCAGCTGTCTCGCTGAAGAGCGGTCATTCAGTTTGTTGCGATAGCACATAAGACGAATCTGTTCGAGACGAGTACCGTCATCTAAAATAAAGTTCTCTAGTCGGGAATGACCCGCTTCGACGCTGGTTTGTATGGGGAATACCGAGCAGCCTGATAAAACAGATAGTGCAACGATTCCAGAAAGTATTTGCTTAAATTTCATTTTCTCATCCCTTATTGGTTGGAGTCCAGAGTCGACTCTAGCCTTTTTGATAAGAAAAGTCACCAAATGCTTGTCACAGAAAATCCGGTTATGGGCTAATAAAATGGCTATTTATTTTAGGTTTCTAGGTGGTTGTTTTAATTTTTTCAAGGAGCTGAGGCGAAAGCGCAAAATACCCAGATAACCGACAATGGCATATCCGCTCCCTACTGCTAATACCAGCAACCCTGGCAGTTGCAATAGTGGCATGAACCAGTAACCGACGAAAATCAACGCGGTGCCTGTGGCGAAGCAGGCAATACCTGTTTTAAATCTTCGCCATGCTATCTGAGCGGTTTCAGTAGTAGGAATGCTCACCTGCTTCATGCTCAGTCATATCTTTGACCCCAGTGAGCTCATCAGGGAAGCGTTCCAGCAACTGCTTTTCGATGCCGTCTTTGAGGGTAACATCAACCATTGAGCAACCATTACAACCACCACCAAATTGCAGTATCGCGACACCTTGCTCCGTAATATCCATCAACATAACCTGACCGCCATGATTGGCAAGTTGAGGATTAATTTCCGACAAGATGACGTATTCCACTTTTTCTCGGATCGGGGCATCGTCGGCGACGCGCTTTGCTTTGGCATTAGGCGCTTTCAGTGTTAGCTGTGAACCCATCTGGTCGGTGACAAAATCTATCTCGGCCTCTTCCAGAAATGGCGCGCTTTCGGCATCAACAATGGCGTTAAAACCGTCAAAAGGTAGTTCTGTGTCAGTGTCTTCAATAGCGTCCTGCGGACAATATGATACACCGCATTCCGCACCGGGTGTGCCTGGGTTGACAACAAACACCCTAATGTTAGTGTTTTCAGCTTGGCTTGCTAAAAGTTTGCGAAAATGAGCTTGTGCTGGTTCAGAAATCGAAATCATACTTATCGCCGTATTAAATGATGACATGATCATAACAAAAATACTTGAGTAAAACAGTCAGGTAATATGCTAAATTATTAAAAAATTGCATATTGCGCAGGGATTCTGGTTAGAAACAGGAACACAATTTCATGCTAAAACAGGTTTTTTCGAATTTTTCTTTGCTAATAGTGCTGTGGTCTTTGATGTCCGTCAGCACAGCAACCCCGCTCAACGAATATCCTTATTTTTCAACCGAAGAAGTGTTTGATGATTCGGTACCAACACCGGAAAGTGAGTTAGGGTATCCGGTCGGTCAGTGGCATGTGCGTCACGATCAACTGGTGAATTATATGACGTCGTTAGCAGAAAATTCCAATAGGGTGCAGATTGAACAGATTGGTGAAACACATGAACAACGTAAGTTGTTGCACTTGACGATATCTTCTCCGGAAAATCTGGCGCGCATTGAAGATATTCGCAACCAGCACTTGCAGGTTTGGCAAAGCGGCAAACGCAAGCAAAATGAAGAGCTGCCATTGGTCATTTGGATGGGATACAGCATCCATGGCGATGAAGCCTCAGGCTCTAATGCCGCATTGTTGGTGGCATATTATCTGGCGGCGTCAAAGTCTGAATTCGCCCGCAATCTTCTAGACAAGGCGGTCATCATTTTTGACCCTTCACTCAATCCCGATGGTCTGTCTCGGTTTGCCCACTGGGCGAACACCCATAAGAGCAAAAATCTGGTAGCCGACAGAGACAATCGCGAGCATCAGCAAGGCTGGCCGAGTGCCCGCACGAACCACTACTGGTTTGATCTGAATCGCGATTGGTTATTGCTTACTCACCCTGAATCACAGGCCCGTATTAAGCAATTTCATAAATGGCGACCTCATGTTTTAACCGACTTCCATGAGATGGGGAGTGATAGTACTTTCTTTTTCCAGCCGGGAATTCCGTCCCGTACCAACCCATTCACACCAGAGCAAAATGTCTCATTAACCAATTTATTGGGCGAGTACCATGCCGAAGCGCTGGACGATGACAAACAGTTTTATTTTACCAAAGAAGGTTTCGACGATTTTTATTATGGCAAAGGCTCTACTTACCCCGATGCTCACGGCAGCATAGGTATTCTGTTTGAGCAAGCCAGAGTAAGAGGCCATCTGATGGAAACCATTCATGGTCCTTTACATTTTCAGGAGGCGATTAAAAATCAGCTAACGACGTCTTTTTCTACCTTCAAAGGTGCGTTGGAAAACAAAGTTAAGCTCCAGCAATATCAACGCAGTTTTGTTGTGCAAACCGCAGAACAAGCAAGGGATGATAAAGTCGCGGGCTATATTTTTGAAATGGGTAACGACCGTACCCGCTTCAACCAACTGCTGGATATTTTACAAAGACACCAGATTCAGGTTTACCAGGTTGTTGAGGACGTGGAGATTGACGAACAACGCTTCGCGGCGGGTCAAAGCTATTTTGTTGCAAGTGAACAAACTCAGTATCGACTGATTAAATCATTGTTTTCAGAGCGAAAGTCATTCAAAGACAATACGTTTTATGATGTTTCTAGTTGGAATATTGCCCATGCATTCAATTTGCGTTTCAGCGCTGTACCGGATAATCGCTGGCGTCGATTAACGCTGGCGAAAGAGCAGGCACAGCCGCTCCCCGAAGTTACAAATAGCCTTAGTCAGGATGCCGTGGCCTATTTATTCAGTTGGGAAGATGCCAATGCGCCAAGATTATTGCAGGATTTGTTGGATGAAAATTTCAAGGCCAGCATTTCCTCAAAAGGGTTTACCGCCGATACGGCTGAAGGTGAGTGGGCATTTTTACCGGGCACGGTAGTATTGCGCAATGATAGCGAACAACCGGCAGATGCAGTGACGCAACTTACAGAGTTAGCGAATGCCGCCAGCATCAAAATCTGGTCGGCAATGAGCGGTTTGACCCCAACCGGGTCTGATTTGGGCAGTCGTCATGTGAAACCTATCCAGTCTCCGAATGTTTTGTTGGTTGGCGGCGAAGGTACCTCTCAATATGAAGTTGGCGAAGTGTGGCACTACCTGGACGTGTTTATTGGGAAATCCCCATCCATTGTTGACTTGTCGCGCTTAGCGAAAGTGACATTAGCTGACTACTCTCACATTATTTTTGTCGATGGTAGCTATGATGATGTCAGTGATAAAACCAGCAACAAGATACATAACTGGTTGCAGGCCGGAGGCGTGCTCATTGGTCAGAAAAAGGCGGCCCAATGGTTTGCTGAAAAAGAATGGTTGAAAACTCACTTTGCCGATAAGGAGGCTATCGATAAGGCTTTTGATACCAGCACTTACCAGTTCGGTGACAGAGATCAGTTAGCGGCGAAGAAGCGCATAGCAGGCGCCGTGTTTGAGACACAGGTCGACTTTACTCATCCATTGTTGTTCGGGTTTACTGAAAAACCGCTGCCAATGTTCAAAAACAGCAATCTAATAATGAAAAAGCCAGCGAAACCGTTTTTGACTCCCGTTACCTATACAGCAGCGCCTTTACTTGCGGGATACACGTCGGAAGAACTGCAAAAAATGGTGGCCAATACGGCCGCCGTTGTTAGCCATAAAGTCGGTAAGGGGCGCATTGTTGCATTTGCCGACAATGTCAACTTCAGGGGATATTGGCGTGGCACCAGGCGCTTAATGAGCAACGCTATTTTTATGGCACCCTTTATTTCTGTTTCAGGCTAACGCTGCAGCTCCAGAACTGAATTTCCAGTTCCGGATATTGTAACTTGAGCGCCTTTGCCAGGCTGGCAACGGTGCTGCCTGTGGTAATAACATCGTCAAAAATGGCAATTCGAGAGAGCGAGCAATTATCCCGTTTTATGTCAAAATGGCTGACATCAAGACGTCTGCGTTGTGTTGCCGTTTTGCGTACCTGGGGGGTAAACGACCAGCGCTTGCGAGCCAGATTGGACAAAACCGGCACACCCAATTCTCTGCCGATGTGTTGGGCTAACAAAGCACTTTGATTGAAACCCCGAAGCCATAATTTGATGGGGTGCATGGGGACCGCCAGAATCGCTTCAGGTAATGCTTGTTGGCTGCGTCTGAAGTGGTGGGCAAAAAGTGCGGCCAACTCCGGAACTAAAATCGACTTTTGATGATATTTTAGAGTTGCGATCAAGTGGTCCAAGGGCCATATATGAGGACCGATAGAGAATAAATGGTGTCCCACTAGTTGGGGCAACTGCTCACGAAAATTGGGCTGTTGCATTAGGTTATCGGCACACACGGATGGCCGGTAGCAGGTGATTTCTGACTGACAGAATTGGCACAGTGGACGGTCGCTTTGACAGGTGCAAAGGATGCACTGTTGATTTGTGATAACGGATTTGTGGGGCAACTTGCCCCGCTGTGTTAAAGAGTCGCTGGTTTGCATTGTTTCATCCATGAAAAAAATGAATGGTAAAATAAATTCCATGAAATTGAAAGTACAGGATCTGGCATCCTCACCAAATTGTGTTTTGTTGCATGGTTGGGGGGTTAATTCCGGTGTATTCCGCCACATTTGTGCGAAGATGCCCTCTTATCTACGCATCAGACTGATCGATCTACCTGGATTTGGTGGCAATAATCACGTCAATATTCAAGCGATAGATTTTGCGGATTTGTGCAAAGAATTGTTACCGGCGATTCCCAAAAACTCGGTGGTCATTGGCTGGTCTTTAGGCGGATTATTTGCTCAACAACTCGCCCTGGTAGCACCAACTAAGGTGCGTGCAACTATCCAGGTATGCAGCTCCCCAAAATTTGTGGCCGATGAGCAATGGTTCGGCATTAAACCCACCATTTTAGAGCAATTTAAGGCGCAGTTGAGTGAAGACCATGCAAAAACGGTTGACCGTTTTCTGGCAATTCAGGCAATGGGCTCGGTGACTGCAAAAAAAGACATTAAAGAGATTCGGGAGCTGGTGGCCAATGCCGGCGCGCCTCATCCAGAAGCGTTAGCGCAAGGGTTACAGTTTTTGCATTCCGTTGATTTGCGAACAGAGCTTAAACACAGTACTGTGCCAACATTAAGGATCTATGGTGGCAAAGATTCTTTGGTACCTGTAAAAGGCATTGATGCGGTTAGAGAGCTTTGCCCAAATAGTGAGCAGGCAGTAATCGCTGCTGCTTCTCATGCTCCCTTTATTTCTCACCCTGAGGATTTTGTTGCCGAACTGGATAAGTATCTATCCCGGATCGCGTTTGATATTCCATAATTGCATAATATTTGTTCAATTCATCTCAACATAACCTAACTAATGACTTCCAAACTTTACTCGCATGGCCGATAATTATAAATGAGGTAATGGGGGTATTATGTCTTTTAATGTTTCGAATAGTCTAAATTCGGCGATAGTGTCGGGTGTCTTGGGCGCGCAAAAGGCGTCTGATGGCATTACGTTATCATCAGTGAAGCTGGCACAGCAGCAGGCGTCTTTAAAAACAACGCAGCAATTGCTGAGCGATGTGTCATTGCAGCAAATTGGTAACTCAACAAAGTTGTTGCCAACTGGCGGCGATTCCTTCACGTCGAATTTGTTGTCACTGTCTCATAACTTAAATAATTTTCAAGCATCGCTGTCAGTGGTGGATGTCGCCAATGACACGGTTGGAAAGTTGATAAACACCCTAGCCTAATCGAGTCAGGTTCGGTAGGAAAAGCTATGAACATTGTAACGCCGGTTCCAACTGCAATTCCATTCACAACTTCGAATGTGAATACGGAATCGGCTCGCCGTGATAATGCATTAAGAGAAACCATTCCACAGGTTTCTCAAACAGAAAACTCAGCTGCTGAAAGTGGTTTGGGTTCTGAGTCTGATCGCATCAAAAAAAATGCTCAGCTCAATCAGCCAATCACTTACGAGCGTCCTACACCACAACAATCACAAGGTGAAGCACAAGAAGGTGCCTTTGCGGGCAGAGATAATGGTGAAGATCCCAGTGCCGGTAAAGAGAGTGCTGAGCAACAGCAAAAGCAAGCGCAAGAAAAGCGTGAAGTTCAAGAATTAAAGGCACGTGACAGAGAAGTACGCGCTCACGAGCAAGCTCATGCAGCTGTGGGTGGTGAATATGCGGGCTCGCCAAGTTACGAGTTTGAGACGGGGCCGGATGGTCAGCAATATGCGGTTGGCGGCGAAGTGTCGATTGATATTTCAGAGGAGTCAGATCCACAGGAAACCTTGCAAAAAATGCAGCAGGTTCGTGCCGCAGCTTTAGCGCCTAATGATCCATCCCCCCAGGATTTACGCGTAGCTGGAGAGGCTAGCCGAAAAGCCTCAGAAGCCAGGGCCGACATTGCTGAAGATAACAATGAAGCGCGTCTGGAATCTATTGAAAAGGTGTTCGAAGGTGAGCCCGGAGGCTCAGCGATAAACGAGCCACCTGCGTTGGACGATATTGTCGACGGAGGAGCGGTTGGTGCCCCTACTCGTCGTTTAGAAGAAGACAGCGATCCCGTTGCGGAAGCCGTCGGACTGGAAACCAGTGGTGATGAGTTTAAACAACAACTGGCTTCAAGAAGCGCGGAAATCTTAAAGCGCGTTGATGTTATTAGTGGATTTTACCAACAGGCAACAGAGCCCCGCGCATCAGGTTTTCAGCAAACAGCCTAGGTTAACAGTCCTTACCAACGCATTTCGCCTTAGCGACTTCCTATTTCCGACAATTTAGTTCTTTTTCGCTTTTGCAAAAGCATCGGCGAAGGCATTACCCATGGCACTATTTGCGGGTTTAGTAGCCGTTGGTCGTTTTTCGGATTTTACTTTCGACGGTTTATTATGGGGTTGCTTCTGCGCAGCCGTTTTTGCTTCGGTAACATCATCCTCTAGACGCATTGTCAAAGAAATACGTCTTCTGGATTTGTCTATTTCCATGACTTTAACTTTCACAATATCCCCCGCTTTGACAACTTCACGTGGGTCGCTGATGAACTTATTGGTCATGCAGGAAATGTGCACCAGGCCATCCTGATGTACGCCTAAATCAATGAATGCACCAAAATTTGCAACATTGCTCACGACTCCTTCCAGGATCATTCCCAGTTTCAAATCATCCAGGGTTTCAATGCCGTCTTTAAATTTAGCTGTTTTGAATTCTGGGCGCGGATCTCGACCAGGTTTTAATAATTCGGCAAATATATCTTTAATGGTCGGTGTTCCGAATTGCGCTGTCGCAAATTCTTCGGCATTTAGCTTGACGACTATCTCGCTGTTGCCAATCATTTCCGCAACTTTAAGTCCCTTTTGCTGGGCAATATTCTCAACCAGCGAATAAGCTTCCGGGTGCACTGCAGAAGAGTCCAAAGGGTTATTTCCCTGATTTATCCGCAAGAAACCGGCACATTGCTCAAAGACTTTTGGACCCAAACGGGATACTTTCTGTAATTCCTGTCGGTTCTGAATACCTCCTTGTTGGTTGCGCAAGGCGATAATATTTTGTGCCAGAGTTTTATTCAGACCAGAAACGTGGCTTAGCAGGGCGGGGGAGGCAGTATTCAGATCTACGCCAACGGCATTTACACAGTCTTCAATGACTGCTGTTAACGCTTGTCCTAAATGACTTTGACTGACGTCGTGCTGATACTGGCCAACCCCAATCGCTTTTGGCTCTATTTTTACCAATTCCGCCAATGGATCCTGAATTCTGCGGGCAATGGACACCGCGCCGCGTAACGACACATCCATGTCCGGAAGTTCTTCTGACGCTAATTCTGATGCTGAATACACCGAAGCGCCTGCCTCGCTGACAATCAGTCTGGTCAGTTTTAATTCGGGGGCCTGCTTCATGAGTTCTGCGACAAGGCGATCGGTTTCTCTCGAACCTGTACCATTGCCGATACTGACCAATTCCACTTTGTGTTGTTGGCAAAGGTTTTTTAGGGTTCTTAAGGACTTGTCCCAATGGTTTTGTGGTGCATGCGGGTAAATGACATGAGTCGCAATAACCCGACCTATCTGATCAACAATGGCGACCTTAACCCCGGTGCGTAAACCAGGATCCAGACCCATTGTGACTTTGGGGCCTGCAGGAGCTGCCATCAGCAAGTCCTTCAGGTTAGAGGCGAATACGTTAATGGCGTCCGTTTCTGCCTTCTCGCGTAACTGAGCAAAAAGCTCATTTTCCATGTACATAAATACTTTGATTTTCCAGGTCCACTGGATAACCCCTTTTAACCATTTTTCAGCGGTTTTTCCTTGTAATTTTCGCAACGGTAAACCGATATGATCAGCAATAATATGTTCACAATGGCTGGGCTCACCTGCTGGCAACTCCGGCTCAATCATCATGCTTACTTTTAAAAAGCCATCATTACGACCGCGAAACATCGCCAAAGCTCTGTGAGAAGGTGTTTTGAGTAAAGCCTCTTGATGGTCAAAATAATCGTTAAACTTGGCTGCTTCTTTTTCTTTACCGGCAATGACGTCACTTTTGATCAGAGCATTTTTTTGCAGGTACTGACGAATTTTTTGCAATAGCGTGGCATCTTCAGCAAAGCGTTCCATTAATATGTATTTAGCACCATCTAAGGCTGCCTTAACGTCTGACACCTGCTCCGATATAAAATCCTGTGCTTTGCTTTCCGGGTCACTATCCGGTTGTTCAAGCAACAGTGCCGCTAATGGCGCGAGTCCTTGTTCTTTGGCTATCTCGCCTTTGGTGCGCCGCTTGGGTTTATAAGGTAAATATAGCTCTTCAAGCTCAGTCTTACTTAAGCACTGGTCAATTGCTGTCTTAAGATCACCAGACAGCTTGCCTTGTTCGTCAATGGATTTGCTAATGACCTGCTTACGGGCCTGCAACTCTCGTAAGTAGGTGAGACGCTGCTCCAGTTTGCGCAACTGGACATCGTCCAATCCTTGTGTCGCTTCTTTTCGATAGCGGGCAATGAAGGGCACCGTTGCACCTTCATCCAGAAGTTTGGTTGCCACGGCAACCTGGCCTGCGTTGACCTGTAATTCAGAAGCAAGATGCTCGAAAATTAATTGTGACATGCGTAATTCCGTCGCAGATAAGCATTAGAGAAAACGGCTATATTGGGGGTTTTTGCCTTTTTACAATGCAAGTTACTCACATTATGCCGCCCTTAGGATTGTTCATATTCAATTTGATTAATGTACCAAATAGTTTCTGTTTCCGGTGTTCTGACGATTGCTTCGTCTCCCACTTCTTTTTTTAATAGTGCTCTGGCCATAGGTGAATCGATGGAAATGCCATCTTTACGGCCGAATATTTCATCATAACCCACAATTTGAAATTGCTTTTCCTGGCCCGATTCATTTTCGACACTTACCCAGGCACCAAAAAATACTTTGCCTTGTTGTTCTGGTGAGGGGTCCACAATTTTCAGTTGTTCCAAGCGTTTTGTGAGGTATCGAATACGCCGATCAATTTCTCGCAATTTCCGTTTATTTTCTTTGTAATCGGCGTTCTCACTACGATCACCAAGACTGGCTGCCCATGTCACTTTTTGAGTAATTTCAGGTCGCTCTGTCCGCCACAGGTAGGACAACTCTTCCTGCATTCGTAGATAACCTTTTCGGGTAATAAGCGGAGTATGCTTTGCCATAAATTAAATAATTATTAAATACAACCTGTTACGTAAAATTGCGCTATTTTTACTGAGTGCACCGGGAAATTCTCTAATATTAAACTATTATTAATTTAATAGCAGTGCTTTAAGGGAGGTGTCATCGTTCCTTTGAGATTGTGTTATTTTGCAATGAATCCGGAGTACACGCAATAACTGCAAGCGTGCTCCGCCAAAGCTTCAGCAAACGCTGAATTATACAAAACCCGATTACTTTTTGGGTTAATGCACGAAAAGGTGCACAGGAATTAGGTTCGGTAGGGAAATTGCCGAGACAAAAAACGAAAAAGCCGGTCTTGTAAGCCCGGCTTTTCTTTTGCCGCTAGGTTATTCGCGTTGCGCAGGACTATTCAGCCTGTTCAGACTCTATACCTAAAAGTTCTACGTCAAATACTAAGGTAGAGTTTGGACCAATCTTCCCTGTTGCACGCTCGCCATAGGCCAGATGTGCTGGGATGTGGAAACGGTATTTTGAACCGACATTCATCAGCTGTACGCCTTCAGTCCAACCTTTTATGACTCGATTAAGCGGGAATACGGCTGGCTCGCCACGATCATAGGACGAATCAAACACAGTTCCATCAATCAGCGTGCCGTGATAATGCACTTTTACCGTGTCTTCGGCACTGGGTTTATTTCCCTCGCCTTGTTCGATAACTTCGTACTGTATACCTGATTCGGTTGACATTACGCCATCACGTTTGGCATTTTCAACAAGATAGGCCTGGCCTTCTTCAAGGTTCTTTTCACCCTGCATTGCGGCTTGCTCTTGTTGTTTCGCTTGCATGGTCGCTTGAATTTCCTGGATGACCTTGGCGGTTTCTTCCTGGGTCATAATTGCGTTGCCATTGATGGCCGCTGAGAATCCTTTGACTACCAGCTCTTTGTCCAAAACTAAACCAAGTTTTTCTTGTTGTTCAAATTGACCGCTGATGTATTGACCGATGTTTTCACCCAACGCATAAGATTGCGTTTCTTCCTGTGTTTTAAGATCGGCTTTTGTAATCACTGCTGCATTTTCCTGTGAGGTTTTATCTGTGGATTCTTGTTGACAGGCACTGAGACCCAATACGCTGACTAAAGATAAGGCTAGGGCCTTGTATTTCATTATCTACTCCAGTTAGTTTGAAGATTTCCTGAATTGTAAAAGCTGCTGATTGTTGCGAGCAGTTTTAAATCAAAGCGCTTATACTAAACTCATCTGACTGGCAACGAAACCCTAAATTAGTATTCATCAATGCGCTTTCCTGTAAATTTACTCCTGCTCTGCATCCTGTTGTTACATGGCTGCGGTTTGAAGACTGATAAAGCGGTACTGTCTTTCCAGCATGCTGACGATGGTACCCAAGCAGCTGATATTGCCGCAAATGGCAAGGTCAGCGTGGTATCCAGTATTGATCTGGGTTTGTTGGTTTGGGATCTGGAATACGATCAGAAAATTTATCAGTGGGGTGTAGGTGGTGAAGGGGCAAATCTGATTTCTAATGTTAGGATTGCCTTTGATTCATCCTATGTGGTGAGTTCTGACAGAGATTCGTTTGCTTTATGGAATCTTCAAAATGGGGAGCCTGAAGGTTTCTGGCGAATTGACGAGTCAACTATTCGTGATGTGGCTGTTGCAGATCAGGGAGTCGGTATTCTGGTGGGCAGGGGCAATGGCACCGTATTGTTCTTTGAACCATTTAGCGGTCGCAGACTGGAGTTTCTGGGCCATCAGGAAAAAATAAACTCTGTTGATATTTCCCCTAATGGTCGCTATGCCCTGACCGGCAGCAACGACTATGTTGCCTACTTATGGGATACGCAAAGCGGTCAGGTTATTTATCGTTTTGATCATCCGACCCGAGTGACTAAGGTGGCGATCGATCCTAAAGGGCGCTATTTATTTACAGCGGATAGTCAAAAAGCGGCACGGATTTGGGACGTACAAACTGGCAAAGAAGTTAGTAATCTGTCTTTCATACAACGTCAAAAAATCTTTACTGCGGTTGAGTTTTCTGATGATGGCTCCAAATTGTTAACCGGCTCGCCTAATCGCCACCTGTCTATGTGGGATGTTGCTACGGGGGAGCTATTGGAGTCCTGGCGAGTAAAACCCAATGAACATGCTATTGGAAAGAGTGCCATTGTTTATGCTGTAGGGTTTTATAATGAGGGGCAGGTGATATCTGAAAGCAGTTCCGGGTGGGCTGAAGTATGGGATTTATAACGTGGATATATCAGAAAAAATTACTGAATTGCAGACTAAAATGGCATTTCAGGAACATACCATTGAAACATTAAATGACGCGTTATTTGCTCAGCAAAAACAGATTCAAGAATTACAGTACCAATTGACGCACATTAAAAACAAACTCAAACAGGTGACGACCAATCACATGGCCGATGAATCAGAAGAGACACCACCACCGCATTATTAATCTTCTTTATCGCTCGGCTTAAAAATGCCTATGACATTCTCACTGTCGCGGGTTTTCTTCGATATCGTATCGTCAACCTGAGACTTTTGATAACTGCATTGGGCGCAGGCGAGTTTCTCAACATTGTTCTCGAAATATAAATATAATGAGTCGAATGAACGGCATTGTGGACAGGTTGCGCCGGCAATAAATCGTTTTTTCAATGTGTTGGTCGCATAGGCAGTGAATGAGCACATGATAGCAAAGCTTAATTAGGAACCACAAATTACAAGTAGTTATGATCAAATTTGAAAACATGAGCCTCTTTCGTGGCACCAAGGCGTTGTTCGAGCATGTCAATGCACAAATTCATGCGGGTCAAAAGCTCGGGATTATTGGTCGCAATGGCTGCGGAAAATCCAGTTTATTTGCATTACTGCAGGGGCAATTGAGTAGCGAAACTGGCGACTGTTATTTGCCCCCTGAATGGCGCATAGCATCAGTGGCACAGCACACCCCCAGTACCAGCCAGTCGGCGTTGCAATATGTCATTGACGGTCACATTCAGTTTCGTCAGATTGAGGCGCAATATCATCAGGCGTTAGCTGAGGACAAGGGTATTCTTGCCGCTGAATTACACGGCAAACTTCAGGACCTGGGGGCCGATACCATCGAAGCCAGAGCCGGTTCTATATTATCGGGCTTGGGGTTCGATATTGCGCAAATCACGTTGCCGGTAAATAGCTTTTCCGGTGGCTGGCGGATGCGTTTAAACTTGGCTCAGGCATTACTACTGGATGCCGATTTGATGCTGCTTGATGAGCCCACTAACCACCTGGATTTAGATGCGGTTATCTGGTTAGAGCGCTGGCTGGCCAGTTTTCGCGGCACACTCTTACTCATTTCCCACGATCGTGAGTTTCTCGATGCCGTAACGCAATATACGGTGAGCTTCGAGTTGGGCTCCTTAGTTATCTACAATGGTAATTACTCTTCTTTTGAGCGCCAGCAGATTGAAAAGCTTCGTCAGCAGGATATTGCTCACCAGAAACAGCAGGAAAAAAAGGCTCACCTGCAAAAGTTTATTGATAGGTTTGGTGCTAAAGCGTCTAAGGCAAAACAGGCAAATGCTCGTAAAAAGCAACTGGAAAAACTACTTGAAGTGCTACCTGCTCACCAAGAGTCAGCATTCTCTTTTTCTTTTTCGGCACCGGAGAGTTTGCCTAATCCATTGATTAATATGGATAAACTATCAGCTGGTTACGAATCTTCGGTTATTTTGGAAAACATTAAACTCAATCTGGTCCCAGGAAGCCGTATCGGTATATTGGGTAAGAATGGGGCGGGTAAATCTACATTGTTAAAAACAATTGCAGGGATATTACCCCCGATTGCAGGTGAATGTCACATAGCAAAAGGGCTCAGAGTGGGTTATTTCCATCAACACCAATTGGAACAGCTTGATCCCCTTGCCAGTCCACTACTGCACCTGCAACGACTGGACTCACAGGCGAAAGAACAGGCATTACGAGACTTTCTGGGTTCGTTTCAGTTTCAAGGAGACAAAGCTCTTGAGCCGGTAGCCCCTATGTCTGGTGGTGAAAAAGCACGATTAGCGTTGGCCATGATTGTTTACCAAAGACCTAATCTGTTGATTCTGGACGAACCGACTAATCACCTCGATATGGTGACCCGAGATGCATTAAATCTTGCGCTACAGGAGTTTAGTGGGGCTATGTTATTGGTATCCCACGACCGCTTTTTAGTGAGTGCAGTCTGTGACGAGTATTATTTAGTCGCAGACCGTCGGGTAGGTCCGTTTAGCGGTGATATGCAGGATTACCAGACGTGGGTACTTACTAAGGACAGGCAGGAAAAAACAACAACAGAGCAGCAAAACAGCCTTTCAAGGAAGGATCTAAAGCGTTTACAAGCAGAATTTCGTAAACAGCAACAACCTGTAAAAAAGGCGGTTGAACAAGCGGAAGCGCAAATGCAAAGGCTGCATCAGCAAATATCAGAAAATGATGCACAATTGGCTGATCCTGTTATCTATGAAGAGCAATCTAAAGCAAAGTTAAAAGCGCTTATTGCACAACAAGCTGAGTTCAAAACCGCTCTGGAAGAAACAGAACTACGGTGGTTAGAGTTGACGGAACAACTTGAAGAAGCCAAAGCACAATTCGAACGTGAGCAGAATGCCTAACTTTACCGATACTACTTTGTTCTGGCAGTTTGCTGTAGCGGTATACGAGACTGATAGCATGCAGGAAATCTGCCTGCACTTTCAAGATTCGTATGGTTTGAATGTGAATCTGTTATTACTCTGTGTGTGGCTGGATGCCCATCATTGTGCAATAAACAATGACGATTTTGTTACCTTGCAAGACGCAATTACCGAGACAGACAGGGAGCTGCACTTGCTGCGAGAAAAACGCAAAGGGTTTGACCGCAAATCTGACGCTTATCGTTGCATCCTGGCCAATGAGTTAGAAGTCGAAGCGCAACAACAATGTCAGTTACTGCTTACACTGACCTCTGTGTCGATTAAAAGGGTGACCCAAGGTACACGACCAGATGCGACATTACACGCCTACCTAAAACAGGGGGGGGTAGAGGACAAGAGTGTTTATTTATCTGATCTAAAACAAGTATTAAAGAAGAATAACTATTTTTATAACTTAATTAGAAGCAATGACAAAGGCTAATTACCCCACTTTCAATGCCCCACATTGGGCGAAGAATCCGCATTTTCAGACCATATTACCGAGACTGCTTTTTACCAAGTCCTTAGTGGATGTTGAATGGCAGAATTTTGCCACACGTGATGGTGACCGGATTGAATTGGCCTGGTTTAAGCGAGGTGTTACTAAGCCAAAAGCGGTGGTATGTATTTTTCATGGTTTGGAAGGTTCGGTTAATTCTCACTACATCACCACTTTAGTGCCGAAGCTGAACAATGATTTCTGGGTGGTGGTAGTGCACTTCCGAGGATGTGGACGTACACCCAATGAATTGCCTCGCTCATATCATTCGGGGGATACCGGCGATGCTCTGGAAGTTGCGGAAAGTCTAAGGCAGCAATATCCCCATTTACCGCTACATGCTATTGGCTTTTCTTTGGGCGGCAATATGTTGCTTAAATTGCTTGGTGAAAACAGCACCACGTTGTTTAGCTCTGCGGTGGCGGTGTCGCCACCCTTTAATCTCGCTAAATGTGCTTCGAGTATTTCTAACGGGTTTTCTCGAATATACGAGCGACATCTGCTGCGAAGCATGCGCCAGCGGTTCAAACAAAAGGCAGTACGGCACAATTATCAGGAATTAATCAATCTATCGGAAGAAAAACTCTTCTCTTTGGATAGTTTCTGGGCGTTTGATGAACATATCACAGGACCATTACATGGTTTCAAAGATGCTAATGACTATTACCAAAAAAGTAGTTCAATTTCTTTTATGGCACATATAAATACCAGAACGTTGGTTCTACATGCCCTTGATGATCCATTTATGAGCCCGGATATTGTGCCCAATAAGCAGCAAATATCAGACAAAGTAACACTTGAAGTGAGTGCTCATGGCGGCCATGTCGGATTTATGCAAGGGACGCCATGGCGTCCAACTCTATGGTTACCAGGGCGCATCAAACATTACTTTGAGACCGGTAATTAGAATGTTAGTAAGCAGTCACATTTATTGATTTAATTAATTTGAAAAGGAAGTGAATGTTAATACCTTATGACCAGATAAGCGCTGAAGCCCTACTCAATTTAGCCACCTCTGTGGTGTTACGGGAAGGTACGGACTACGGAGAGTATGAGGTTTCTTTCGAACAAAAGGTGCAGGCCCTGATCGATAAAGTAAAAAAAGGAGAGGCGGTAATTATGTTTTCAGAAGCGCAGGAAGAAGTCGACATCATTGCCAAGGAGACATTTGAACAACGCCTCCATGGCGAGTAACTTTTTTTGACTCAAAAATAAGAAGATGTTTCTAGCCTGACTACTGTTTATCCAAAAAGAGTGTTGCCGTTACAGGCACCACATAACTGATGGATTTTAATCCGGCAATTTCTCGAAGTTTCTCTATACCTGCCACCAAATCAAACTGATTTGTCTGAATTAACAGTGGAGACGTTAAAGAAACCACTAAACCATTATTGTCTAGTGCCGCAATTCGCGCCTTACCGTCGACTTTTTGCTGTTTTCCATTCAATGTCAATGTGCCTTCAAATTCCATGACCATACCAGGGTTAATAGCGCTTAGACTTTGAGTTAATTGCCCTTCTAATTTAGCAAAGCGATGATTACTTAAATCAAATAGCCATTCGCGCATGCGTTTATTGCGAATTTCAATCCCGGTTTCTACCGAAGCTAAATCGATATTGAGAGAGAATGTTCCATCTGATTGCAACGATCCGGAAAACGACTGCACTGTATGGATCTCGGTAATATGGCTTTGTTTGGTAGATAGAAAATGAATAGCGCTATTGGCATTATTGACATGCCAGTCTGCAACTGTTTGATAACTAACAAAAAGAAACAAGAATAAATATTTTTGCATTATTTGCTCACCAGTTGATGAAGGACGATCTGTTGCCAATCAACCCGTTGATCCCCGAGAACGACAAAGTCCGGGTTGATTAAGCTATTTCGTTGATTATAAGTTAATGGTTCAAAATCGGCGGCTAAAACTTTTCCACCTGCTTCTGACACAATGCACTGAGGAGCGCCGGTATCCCATTCGCCGGTAATGCCTATGCGCAAGAAGACATCCGCTTTGCCTTCAGCAATAAAGCACGATTTTAAAGAACAACTGCCCAATGGAATGGTGCTATAGATACGGTCCTTGGTCATTTTGGACATGACACGCTCTTTTGGCTGACGCCGGCTAATCGCCACCAGTACCTCGCCATTTAGCGGATCATCGAGCTTACGCACGAAAATTCGTTTATCTTCTTTTGGACATTCTTTATATGCGCCAAAATCTTTACTGGCGAAGTACAGGGCCTCGCCAACGGGCCAATAGATGACGCCAATAACGGGTTGATTGTTTTCAATCAGGGCGATGTTGACAGCAAAATCCCCTGAGCGTGCTATAAATTCCTGAGTACCATCTATGGGGTCGACTAACCAATACCGATCCCATTCCTTGCGTTCCCGATAATCAGCATGTTGGGTTTCTTCAGACATGATTGGAATATCTGGAGTATGCTTTTTCAGGTAATCCGTAATAATTTCATTAGCCTGATAATCCGCAGTAGTTACTGGAGAATCATCATCCTTAGAGAAGCTTTCGAAATCGCCGGAATCATATATTTTTAGTATGTTACTACCAGCTTTCAAAGCTGCTTTCTTAGCGATATGTAGTAGTGCCTGTCGGGGATTATCTGTCACGTTGTCGATACCATTCTTCAGCCATGTATAGAGCAGCAATGCAACGCGCCTCAGTAAAATCTGGCTGTTGCAGCAATCGCTCTTTATCTTCTAATGACCATTCAACCACATCAAGTGGTTCGGGTTCATCTCCGACCAGTTTTTCCGGATACAAATCCGTCGCAATAATGATATGCATGTGGGCGCTAAAAAATGTCGGTGCCATGGTGACGGTTTTTATATGCTGAAGGTGTTTGGCTCCGTAACCCACTTCTTCTTTGAGTTCGCGATTAGCGGCTTGCAACGGGGTTTCTCCAGGGTCAATCAAGCCTTTGGGGAAACCAAGCTGATATTCATGCAAGCCAGCAGCATATTCGCGTACCAATAACAACGTGTTGTCGTGAGTGAAAGGCACGATCATCACCGCTCCACGGCCAGAACCTGCCATGCGTTCAAACACCCTTTGTTCACCGTTACTGAACTCTAACTGGACCTCTTCAACCTTAAACAGCCGCGATTTAGCCACAACTTCTCGGTTGTGTATCAGTGGTAAAGTTTTGTCTAATACTGTTTTACTCATTCACTGGTCGCGTTAAGATATTGGAACCACTACTATAACTCGTCTATTTTCAAATGCCTACGTTACCTTGGGATCAAATTGACACAGTTTTATTGGATATGGATGGCACATTGCTGGATTTGCATTTTGACAACCATTTCTGGCTAGATCATCTGCCACTGACACTTGCTGAAATTAAAGGCTGGCCGTTAGAACAGGCTCAAGCGTTTATGATGCAAGAGTATGAAAAAGTACAAGGCACAATCAGCTGGTATTGTTTGGATTATTGGGCTGACCTGTTACAACTCGATATCATGAAGATGAAACGGGAAATCGAGCATCTGATTAGTATGCGTGAGGATACTTTGCCCTTTTTAGACGCCCTGCATGAAAGTGGTCGGGAAGTGATATTACTGACCAACGCTCATCCAGATTCGCTGTCTCTTAAAGTGGAAAAAACACAACTTGACCAGCATATTGATACGCTAATATCAACGCACCAATATGGGGTGACAAAGGAATCTCAGTCCCTTTGGCAAGCTCTGTATGAGGATTTGCGCTTTGATAAAAAACGTACGTTATTCGTAGATGACAGCCTGACAATATTGGAAGCGGCACAAGATTTTGGTATTGCTCACGTTTTGGCCGTAGCTAATCCTGATAGTAAACAGGAGCCAAGGGACATTGCGCAGTTTCCAGCAATCTCAGACTATCGCACCCTTATTGCTGATATTTGTGTCAATAAAGTAGTTAACCTGAGCTCTGGATAAGTACGGCTCTACTAAAAGTTGATTTGATAAAACCCTTGGGCGTCAGGATTGCCAAAGAATCGCGCGGCATCATGAACTTCTTTTGGTAGCTCAGGGGCAACCCGGAACTTCCCCTGCACACTGATGCTGCCGCTTTTCGCCACGTTAGCGATGGCTTCCAGACCTAGCTGATTGGGTGGTGTAACTTTTATCTGAATATTACCGCTCTCACACATCAGGTCAGCTTTAAAATTACCCAAAGGTATATTTCCCGCGGTACCCATAACTCCTGAGTTTAGCCATTCTCCGGTTGCTTGCAGTTGCTCACATTGTTGGGAATAACGGGCCTCTTCCAAATCGACTTTGAATCGTCCTGAGGCGTTAACGGGCAGGGGAATTGGAAGGTTGGCAATGACCATGTCTGTAGGAATGAAAATTTGCGCATCCTGAGCTGCGATATGATTTGTTGAAAGCGTAAATTGTCCGGCAATGGCAACTTGGTCTGCTTGACGACGACTACCGCCTTTTAGTTCAGCTGTGAGGTTGCCCACTAGCAATGCCCAGGGAGAAACTGACCAGTCAAGATTATAAATGCGGATACCATTTGCATACACAGAGCTGGCGTTGCCGTTCCAAATGGTCCCAGACACGCCTGAAATCGCAACAGTATTAGGTAGGGATAAGCGGGGAATGATTTGCTGTGCAGGCAAAGTAGCAAGCAAAAAAAGCACATAAAGTACTATTGCAGCAACCGCAATTAGCGGTTTAGAAATGGGCATAATAATCCTTAAATCTAAAATAATCAGTTGGACAACTTGCAGAGTGGTCTTGGCAGCCTTACCTGATGGGTGAACTGCGGAGCATTCAAAGTATTGTGTATTTTCATGTGGTTACCTTGTATTTAGAGCGGCCAGCTGATTAATTTAGGTTAAATCTTACTTAATTTTAATCGTCTGACTTTTATGTTGCCCGGGACGTCTGACTCCGAAATATCCGCCTCCACAATGCTGATTCCGGTTTGCTCAATGGCGTTAAGCCAGGCAATTACATCGTTAAAACGGGCATTGTCTACCCAGACTTGAATTTCATCACCTTGTGGCTGCATACGGGTTATAGTGATATCAAATCGTGCAGCCGTTTGATTAACTGTTTGAGGTAGTGAACCGTTAAAGTTGCTGGCGCCGCTATTGGAACTGCGTAGCTGTATCACTTTATTGGCATTTTGTTTGACCCAAGTGAGCAGTTCAGACTGGCTTTTAACTGCAAGTCTGTTGGTTTCGATGCTGTTTGTAATAGGTGCGTAAATTAAAGCGTAAATTAATCCGATAGTGACAAACACAACGGCGATAGCCACCATTTTTTGTTCTCGCTCAGATAGTTGTGCAAACCGCTTTTTTAATTGTTCCACTGTACTTAGCTCCTAATGGCCAATGAGCCGATGACTTGCTCGTCGCGGTTATTGATAGCGCCTTGTTCGACAGTAAATCCTTGTTGTTCTGCAAGCCTTTTGAAGGACTCTAAGGCTTCGTAACTGCCAGCGACAGCCTGCATCCGTATTTCACTGCGACCTTTATCAAAACGCATTGACTGCGGCTTAATGTCGCTTTGCGCAAACGCTGACTCAAGCTGCGACAACATAGCCAGCATTGAAATTCCGCTTCCTGCTTGTTGCATGGCCGTCAGTTTCTGTGACATTTGTGAGCGCACATTGACAATTCGTCGTGCATTTGGGAATGCGCGTTTATATTCTGCAACGATTTGCTGCTGTAATTGTTCTGTCTGACTACTTAGCTGACTGGCCTCGATACCTTTATCAATAAAGGTAGTTAATACCGCAACACCAGCAAGTATGGCAGCTAAACGCCACTGGTGGGTCGCAGCCGAGCGCTGTTTTTTGACCTTATAGCGATCTTGCAATAAATTAACGTTACAACGGATGGCATTTTCCGCTAGCAGCTGCATTGGCAGCACAGACGGCACCAGTTGTTTATCCACGTTAGCGACTGTCACCATGTCGATGTCTGTACCGGCACTCAAGACGATGGGCTGCTCATGAGTTTTAGCTTCCACTGACATCAACTCAGATACCCATGATACTTCTGCGACAAAACCAGAAAAAGTCCCGGTTCTGACCAGAACTTCGTCATTGAGCTGGATGCCAAACCAGTCACTTTCTGGCTCTGGTAACGCCAATACATCTGGCAACATTTTTTGACAATGGAGTCCAGCCTTTTGCAAGGCGTCGAGCCAGCTCTGCATTTTTTGGTGGGCCACAACCAGTACTTGCTGTTGAGTTCCCTGACGTTCTGCTAAAGCAAAAAAGTGTTGCTCCACATTGCCGACAACATCGTCTTCCAGCATATATGGAATAGCTTGCAGAATTTTACGCGAGGCTTTGGCAGGCAAGTCCAGTGAAATCAATTTGACATCGCAAGCAGGTACTAAGGCGATAACCTGATCAGCATTAACCCGATCGGACAACGTCGATAGCTCTGTATGAGACGCTAATTCACCTGAGGCAATTATATCATTTTGTTCACTCGACCAGGCCAGCCATTGGATGTGTTCATCCGCTGAGCCGCTGAACCGAATTACCAGATGTTGCACTACAGCTTTCCTCCAAACTCTCGACCTATCACAGAAACGCTTTCATTCTCTACCCTGAATTTGGTAGACATGGAAAATGTGGCGTCATTGTAACTGCTCTTAACATGTAAAATAAAATATTCTGTCTCAGTAACGAACCATTTTTGTTGTTCTGCAGTGAGTCCTGCAGCTGCGATGGCACTATCTGAGAGAAAACTACTGATATCTTCATAGGGTATGTTGCTGATAACATTTTCCGCATCGGCAATTGACATTCCCGTTAAACCAGCCAACAGTGGTGCTTTCTCAGGTGTCAATGTGTTCACATTGATCTTCAGTTCTGTCTCATTCGGAATAACGCATAGCAGAGGTAATAAATCTGGCAGCCATTTAGGCTCAATGCCTTTGACTAAGCGTAACTCACTTTTGTTGGTCATTAACCCATTGGCGGCAATATAAGGTGGCACCAGCGATTCGTATTCAGGATCTTCGGCACCATAACTACCAAACGGAATACTATCTTCATCCAACCAGTCTACCAAGGCATCTCTGATGATATCCGCGTTATATGAGGGAATATTAAAATTATCTTCTTGTCCGAGTAAGTTGCGAAAAGCGCGGATCTCATCGGTTTTTTGATTATTTCCTTGGTCCCGAAACAAACCATTAAGGTTGAAGCAAGCTCGTAAATCCTCCAAAGTAGCCTGAATACCGCCATTAGGCATAGGGAAGGTGATATCTTCCTGCGCCCAAGGCTGGGTGCTATCAATGGGATCTTTTTGCTGAATAAGTTGTGAAATGGTTTTTTTGGCATATTGTTCAGCGCCCATGGCGTACCAATAGGCCTGATTATTGTCTTTTATATTGGTGCTGCGAACTAAATGCAATTGCAGCCGCCCGGCCATTTCGGTCGCCAACACAGCGACAATAGCAACAATAAGTAATACGATGATAAGGGCGACGCCACGTTGCTTCATGTTGAATTTGAACTCCGGGACAAAGCAAATTCGCGTACTAGCAAACCGAACTCCTGAGTGGCCATTTCTATTCTTATGAGCGTCGGCAAGACTGTACCCGTATAGGTCTCTTCCCACTCTACTGCCCCGTCGGCATCGACCACCATATAGGAAATTTGTAGATCTTCGACATTTTCTAATAACACCCGGATTTTTGCTTCCGTACCAACGACATTGTCTACATAGTTGCCGTAAAGGCGCTGTAATTCGTTTTCTTGAAGACGATAGCCTACGGCTTGCAAAGTGCTTCTGGGAAGTATCCACTGAGGGTTTTCACGCCCTGCTCGGACAAAAAGAATTCCGTCAGCATCACTTTCAGCTACGTTCAGACCACCACTGAAAACCGCCTTGTTCTCCTGCCCTTGCACTCTCGCTGGGCGGGGCACGACCTGCTGTAAGTCGCGCTCCAGAATCATCATTGCGCGCTGCAATTTTTGTAATTCATCAAATCGTTTTGACGAGGTGCTGTCAGTCGACAAGATGGTATTTAATACGCTGTTACTGGCCAGGCCGATAAGTGTCACTATCGCCACAGATACTAAGATTTCCAGTAAGGTAAAGCCTGAACTGTGTTTCATAGTGTAATGGCTGCTGGTCGTGGGTTGGCGAAAAAGGTAACCACACTGGTGGCAATGTTTTCACCCTGTGGATCGGTGCTGACAACCACTTCTACCTGACGCAGATCTTTATCCTGAGTTTCTGTTACCCGTTGCTGCCAGTACCAGGTTCGTCCAGCCATATCTTCACTGCCGCGTTTGTTATTTTGCGGTGGCCAGGCATTTTCGACTTGTGCTTGTTGCAAACGGTTGTTGGCAATCCAGGTGGCAAACGTCAGTTCTTCTAAGACGGAAATACCCCGAAGGTGATCGCTGGCGGCTTTCATTATAGATGTTGAGGTCAGGGCGAAAATCGCAATTGCCGCCATCACTTCTAATAATGTCATGCCACGCTGCTTCATATTGAATCCAATGGGCCTTCTAACTCTAATGGTGGGAAGTCGACACCGTTTACTCGAAAATAAGCGACCTCGGCGGGTCCGTACAATGGTTCAAACTTAAATATCAGACTAAATGGTGTGAACTCACCGCTGGAGAAAATGAATATTTGGGGAGGCTCTTGCAGTTCCTCCTCCTCTTCGCCAATTTGGGTTTCTTCGTCCGATACGCTAAGTTCTTCATCAAAAACAGACTGATCAAAAAGCTCATCTTCATTGATCCAAGGTAAGCCATCTAGCTGCAGCTCCAGCCCCAGGTCTTCATGTAGTGTTTGCGAAGTAAACAGTTGTTGATTGGTGATGGGTTGCCACTTTTGCTCATCATCTAAAAAAAGAAAAAGATATTGATTATCTTCAGGCTCTATACGCAATCCCAACTGTTGTTGATTGAGTACTGCAAAGTCGACAGCCAGATCGAATACTTGTTGAAAGCGACGAGCTTCTTTTTCCAGCCGGTCATCTTCACTGCTGGGGGTAAAACTCACTACGGTAATCATTGCCATGGTGCCGATAATGACCAGCACCACCATGATTTCAATGAGGGAGAACCCTTTGGCTAAAGCAACGCGATTGGCAGTCATAAATCTCGGTTCGCAGATGCAATGAGACTTAATCTAAAAAGTCGTTGATGTTCCAGTTACCTACGTCGTCGTCTGTACCGGGTTGCAGATCAGGACCATTGCTAAAGATATCAATAGTACCCATTTCACCGGGGCTTAATAATTGATAGTCATTGCCCCATGGATCCTGCGGTAAACGACGAATAAAGCCGTCGGTTGGGAAGTTTCGTGGCACCGGCTCTATGGTAGGGGCTGTCACCAGCGCTTCCAGGCCTTGCTCTGTGGTTGGGAAGACGTTGTTACGTAATTTATACATTTCCAACGCATTTTCTAATTGTTGAATATCGATAGCCGCTTTTTTCAATTTGGCCTCTTCCGTATTGCCCAGAATATTGGGGGCGATAATAGCGGTCATAATACCGATGATGAGAATCACCACCATCACTTCAATTAAGCTAAAGCCTTTGTTGTTCACGTTGATACTCCGAAGTTAAACGATTGAATTTAGCGACACGATGGGCAATAGAATCGCTAATACAATAAAAAAGACGATGCCGGCCATCACTAATATCAGTACAGGGCTAAGAATACTCAGGGCAATATTCACCTGCATTTCAAATTCCCGGTCCTGATTGTTTGCTGCTCTGGCGAGCATCTGTTGTAGTTCACCACTTTTTTCCCCAGAAGCAATCATGTGCATCATCATTGGAGGGAAGACACTGGTTTTACTGAGTGCGACTTTCAGACTAGAGCCTTCTTGTACTAAAAGAGCAGACTCCAGAATAAGCTTTTTAATGTAATCATTGAGCAGTACTTGCCCAGAAATACGCATGCCTTCCAATATCGGTACTGCAGAGGCTGTTAAAATACTCAACGTACTGGCGAAGCGAGAAGTGTTAAGGCCTTTCACTACCTTTCCTAAAACTGGCATGTATAAAATCATCTTATGGATCTTGAGTCTGAAGCCATCGTTTTTTAAAGCCCGGTTAAACAGCGTAATAAATAAAACAATCGCGACAATGGTATGTACTATATAGGCTTTTACCCAATCACTTAATGCGATCAGAAACTGAGTAATACCCGGTAGGTCCTGCCCCATTGTGTCGAATTGTCCAACGATTTTAGGGACGACATAGGTCAGTAGCATCGTCACAATAATAAGTGCTACCGACACCATGATTATGGGATAAACCATGGCTTGGGTTACCTGACTCCGGGTTTGTTGTCGTTTTTCAGTATAGTCGGCGAGCCTTTCCAAAACGGTATCCAGATGCCCGGACTTTTCTCCGGCGGCTACCATTGCTCGGTATAGTTGATCAAAAATGTAGGGAAACTCTGCCATGGCATCCGCCAGGGAATGACCTTCCACCACTTTACTGCGCACCGCCATCATCATATTTTTATGGCGGGGTTTTTCAGATTGTTCAGCAACTGCCAGCAGCGCTTCTTCAATAGGTAAAGCCGACTCAATTAACGTCGCTAATTGGCGCGTTAGCAGGGCTAAGTCACTGGCAGAAATTTTTGCCTTAAACAGCGTGAATTTTGACTTGTTACTTCGTTGTTCCTGTTCAGCCGATTGTTCAACCGATATCGGAATCAGGCCTTTTTCACGCAACTGCTGGCGGATTTGGCGGGCGTTATCACCCTCCAACACACCACTTTTATTGCGGCCTTTTGCGTCAATGGCCTTGTAACTATAAGCCGACACGCTATTCCTCCCGAGTAACGCGCAGGACTTCTTCCAGCGTCGTCATTCCTTTCAGGACTTTTTCGCAACCGTCATCTCGAATACTTGGGGTACTTTTACGGACATACTTTTCAATAGCCTGTTCACCATGACCATTGTGGATCAGTTCACGGATATTCTCGTCTACTACCAATAATTCATGGATCCCAGTTCTGCCACGGTAGCCGGTATGGTTACAGGCAATACAGCCACTGGCAGAATAAATAGTTTGGGAGTCTGCTTTTTTAGCTTTAATACCGAGAATGGCACATTCCTGCTCAGATGGCGTGTGTGGAATGCGACAATCGTGACACAAGGTTCGTACTAAGCGTTGCGACAACACTGCCAACAAACTTGAAGACAACAGAAATGGCTCAATCCCCATGTCTTCCAACCGGGTAATGGCACCTGCCGCCGTATTGGTATGCAGCGTAGACAATACCAGGTGTCCGGTTAAACTGGCTTGAACACCAATTTGTGCGGTTTCTAAATCCCTGATCTCACCTACCATAACAACATCAGGGTCTTGCCGTAGTATAGCTCTCAGGCCTCTGGCGAATGTCATATCCACTCTGGGATTGACTTGTGTCTGACCAATGCCCTGCAGGTCAAATTCGATAGGATCTTCAACCGTCAGGATATTACGATCTTTAGAATTAATTTCGGTAAGCCCAGCATATAAAGTAGTACTTTTACCCGACCCGGTTGGCCCTGTTACCAGAATAATGCCGTGGGGTTTGCGGATTAGATTGGAAAATTGCTGGCGATTCGGCTTAGTCATTCCCAGATCTTTCAGGTCCAGCTTGGCGTTATTTTTGTCCAATAAACGCAAGACCACCCGTTCACCATGGCCTGTCGGCATTGTGCTTACCCGCACATCCACGGCACGGCCAGCGATACGTAACGTAATACGGCCATCCTGGGGTACTCTTTTTTCGGCAATATCCAGTTTTGCCATTACTTTTATACGGGATACCAGCATCGAAGCGAGTTTACGATTGGGTTTTAATATTTCACGCAATACGCCATCAACGCGAAAACGCACCGTCAATTGCGTTTCAAAGGTTTCAACGTGGATATCCGAAGCGCCTTCTTTAATTGCCTCACCAAGCATGGCGTTGATCAATTTGATGATAGGGGCGTCATCTTCACTTTCCAGCAAGTCTTCCGTTTCCGGTAACTCTTCTGCCAGTGAAAATAAATCCGATTCATTACCGATATCTTCCATCAACTGTTTCGCAGCTGAAGTATCTCGTTGGTAAGAGTCTGTCAGAATCTGCTCAAACTTATCGCTATTGACCTGGGCGAGTTCAATGTTACCGGAAATAAAGCGGCGCACCTCCTGAATCGCATCGATTCGGGTTTCATCGGTGTAATACACCATCGGCGGTTCACTGCCATGGTCCACTAGGACACGGTGGCGCTTGGCGAAGCCGAAGGATACTTGCCGGCTCTGGGTTTCTGGAACTTCATCCAGTTCCTGTTCCGCTGCTTCGACTACTGCAGCATCCAGGCTTTCAGGGGACTGCAACTCGCTCATCAGTCCTTGTCACTCTTTTCTTTCTTGTCCAGATATTCATCAAATGACGGTGGCAGGGCCAGGGCATCATTCCATTCTGGTAAAACCGGGGTGTCAGCAAATGGCATCAGTGGTACACCCTCAGCTTCACGTTTTATTTGCTGTGCGCGAATAAAATTATATTTCTTATGACTAATCTTATTCATGGTAATGCCATCCCGAATAATCGTTGGGCGTATAAATACCATCAGGTTGCGCTTGCGCTTGTTGGTGGTGGTTGATTTAAATAAGTGGCCCAATAACGGGATATCCCCCAATAATGGGACTTTAGCGACACTTTCCTGAACGTCTTCGTCAATTAAGCCACCCAAGACAATGGTGCCACCGTCATCAGCCATCACCGTTGTTTTAATTTCCCGTTTGTTGATGGCGATATCCACTGATGTCGCGCCGCTGACGCTGGACACTTCCTGTTCAATAATCAACTGAACAGCAGAGCCTTCATTAATTTGCGGTGTGACTTTTAATTTAATACCCACTTCCTTACGGTCAACTGTTTGGAATGGGTTGGAGTTATTAGAACTGGATGTTGAACCCGTAATAATGGGTACTTCCTGACCGACAATAAAGAACGCCTCTTCGTTATCCATCGTTGTTAGATGTGGTGTCGCCAAAATATTGGAGTTAGTGTCATTACTCACCGCTTGCACCACAGCGCCCCAATCATCTTTAACGGCCCCCACCAAAAAGCCATTTACGTTGCCCAATAACTGAGCCAACAATGTCGTATCGCCTTCTCGGGTCTCTTGCGTTTGAGTAACGGTTCCGTTTTCAGTACCGATAACGTTCCCAGTTATGATCTCATCCTGTGCCTGATCAACTGCGATACCCAGTGCACCAATAGGCACAACACCGTTGGTAAATTGCTGACCACCCCCTTTTTCATGAGCCCACTGTACGCCCAGGGACGTACCGTCACCTTCAAAGACTTCTACAATAATGGCTTCCACCTGCACCTGAGCGCGGCGCACATCTAATTGACGAATAACCGCTTCCAGTGATGCCATCATGTCTGGCTCAGCAGTAATAACCAATGAATTTGACGCTTCGTGTGCATCGATGCTTACGTCACGGTTGTTCGAGCGGCGACGGGCGTTGGTGCCACCGCTGGTCTCTTCTGCGGCTATGCTGGCACTGACGCCCTGCAGGACTTGCACTAATTCTTCTGCTTTGGCGTATTTTAAGAAAATGACTCGGGTATTGCCGTTGCTTTCCAGTTCTTTATCCAGCTTGGCAATTAATTCAATAATGCGCTCCCGGGCCTTGATATCACCACTGACGATGACACTGTTGGTGCGATCATCTGCGACAATTTTGGGTTCCAGATTTGCCGGTGTGGAGTTATTGCCCTGTGATTTATTGATACTCTCTATAATGCGCACCATCTCTGAGGCGGATGCATATTGCAACTTGACGATATCAACTTCCCGGTCACCGGCCTGGTCAACACGTTCGATAATTTCCACCAGTCGATTAACCACTGCAGCACGGCCTGTAAGCATCATGACGTTAGAAGGATCGTGACTAATGACATTTCCGCCACCGGCCTGGTCGTTAAGCTGTCGCAGAATGGGAGCGAGCTCTCTAACAGGGACACTGTAAACCGGTACAACTCGGGTGACCATTTCATCACCATCAAATAGCTGACCATCAACGACAGGAATATTGGATGTCTTAGCGTCTTTGTCGCGCACGACTTTTAATACACCTGAGGGCATTTCCACCACGGCAAAGCCATAGACCTGCAGTACGTTCAGGAAAAACTGGTAATACTGATCTTCAGTTAGCAAATCATAACTACGCACGGTGATTTTACCGCGCACATTAGGATCAACTATGATGGTACGTTTTAGATTCTTACCAACAATATTAATAAATTCGGTAATTTCAGTACCTTTAAAATTTGGCGAATATTCAGCTGCAAAAAGTGAGGTGCCGCTGGAAAGCACCGCCACGAGAAGTGAACTCAATAATGCATTTCTGATAAAGCGTAGTGGCTTCATGTCATCTTCCTTTTTGCCTTATGGCTCCGGCAATTCCAGAGTAAGGGTAATAATTTCGCCATTTCGGTCAACTGTTAAATCGAGATATTGCTCACTTTTAAGCATTTGCATGGCTTGCATAGATTGTTTGATATCGGTCAGATCCAGACCATTAATTTCTTTTAGCACGTCATTGGGCTCTAGCCCTGCGGCATTAAAAAGTTCAGGTATTCGCCCTGGATTAACTCTGTAGCCATTGATTTGCCCATCTTTTCTTTCTGGCTGAATGGAAATGAAGTCGGTAAATCTCTCTGGCTGCGCACGTAATTCTGCTGCTGTTTCTATCTCATCTTGATCTAACTGGATTTCTTTGGAGGCACTTTCGTAATCTTCGTCGTCGTCATACTTAGTCATTTCCTGACCGTCGGTTTTGCTGCTGACATCACTATAATCACGTATTTCCAATGTGGTTGGCTTGGTAAAATCCACACCATCAAGCATTAATGTTTCCATCCGACCAGAGTTATTGAGAATCACCCGATCTCTCAACACCTCACTTATGACCGCTCGCGTGCCATCTATCACATCACCTACGCCATAAGTATTTTGATTATTTCGATATTCGATAATTGCTGCGCCGTTATCGCTTGTGGTGCTTGCGACTAAGCCGGTCAATGTCAAACTTAAGGTGGTTTCCGGTGCATCCTGGGTGACGACAGGCGCGACTTTAGGTTTTTTACCAGCCTCACCAAACAAGTGTAATTTTTGGATAGCACTTATATCTGCTTTGGGTTTAACACTGTTGGAAGAGATTGTCGCGGTGCTTTGATTGCCGTTATCTTGCAGCTCCGGAGCAGGGATAATCCGCCACGTCAGCTCTGCCAAATAGGCAAGCAAATACACAGCAAGCAAAACAACAATAATGTTGTTCAGTTGTTTTTGATGTTTTGCAATTATTGACCAAAGTTGGTCCAGCGAGTGGGTATTTAAGGTCATATTTCTGCTTGCAACGCCTTCACTGCAATGTCTTCCACGGTTCTGTTTATTATTATTTTTATAATCCCCCGGTAAAAGGGGGACAACACTATACCTTAATAATGACAAAAAAATAACAAAGCAATCAAATTGAGCAGTAATTATGCAATTAAACTCTAAACTCAACCTGAACGCTGCTCTTGAAACCCAACCTGATAGCCTATACTTAAGCCAAGCAACGAAGTACAGAGCATAGGGTAATAAGGTGGAAAAGAACGAGTCTATCCGGCTGGATAAATGGCTGTGGGCAGCACGCTTTTTTAAAACACGCAGCCTGGCCAGAGACAATATTAATGCCGGCAAAGTGCATTATAATGGACAACGTTGCAAACCGGGAAAAAACATCGAACTCGGCGCGATAATACGTATTCCACAAGGCTTTGACCACAAAGAAGTGGAAATTAAGAAGCTGGAGGAACGTCGTCAGGGGGCGGCGATTGCACAAACATTGTATGAAGAATTGCAGGAAAGTATAGAGCGTCGTGAAAAAAATGCTCAGGCTCGCCGTTTGAGTGCCTTCCATAGCCCTAAACCGGACCAGCGTCCGGATAAAAAACAACGACGAGAACTGATTAAGTTTAAACATTCTTAGGGCGTGAACCTAACGTTGATTGCCCGAAATTTACTAGTGAAAGAAATTCATATGGCCAGTGATCAATTACACCGATTTTTATTTTCAGAAAAAAATATTCGCGGCGAATTTGTGCGTCTAAACGACAGTTTGCAACAAATCCTCTCGGCACAACCCTATCCTGAAGAATTACAAAGCCTGTTAGGTGAGTTGCTGGCAGCAACTTGCCTATTGACGGCAACGCTGAAATTTGAAGGTGAAATCAGTCTGCAATTGCAGAGTGAAGGTGTAGTGAAGTATGCCGTCATAAATGGGAATCATCGTCAGGAATTTAGGGGCGTGGCTCGATGGGATGGGGATCTTAGCGGCCTGTCATTATCTGAGATGTTACCAAAAGGTGTCCTGTTGATTACCATTAAGCCTGACAAGGGTGAACAATATCAGGGCGTTGTGGCATTGGACAAAGAGACTCTGGGCGCCTGTTTGGAAAGCTACTTCGCGCAATCGGAACAATTGCCAACACAAGTACAACTGCTTACTGGTGAAACTGGTGCTGGTGTCGTGGCGACTGGATTGTTTCTACAGGTATTACCAGAATCCGCTGAAAGTTCTATGTCTGCAGAGAACGAAGCCCTATCACATTTATGGCAACTGGCTAAAACATTGACGAAAGACGAGGCCTTTACTCTGGCACCTCAAGACATACTTTTCCGACTCTTTCATGAAGAGCATGTGGAGTTGTTTGAACCTGTTGCAGTCCAGTTTAAATGTACTTGTTCAAAAGAAAAAAGCGCCGTCGCCTTAAGAAGCGTTGCCAAAGAGGAATTGCTGGAAATTATTACCCAGCGCGGCAAAATTGCAATGAATTGCCAATATTGCCACGCGCTTTATGAGTATGATGCTATTGATGTGGAAACGTTACACAGTAATGTTGATATGCCATCATCAATGCAATAAGCGCACTATTCCCGGGCGGGCAAGGTCAGGAAGTTAATCGCGACTGATATCCTTTCTCTGCTGCCTCTGTGCGGCTCAACCCAATGTAATAACCAGGCGGGGAAAATCACAAGCTCTCCGCTTTTTGGGGCGACACGTACCTCTGGTGCCTGATATTCACCTCGCTCATTGACGATGCGCATGTCGGGTTTATACATCATGGGCATTGGGTGTCGTGGGTCCTGCAATACTAATCGCCCAGAGCTGTCTGCGGCATCCTCTACATCACGACCATCATCTACATAGTAGACCGCAGACCACAGTGAACCGGGATGAGAATGACTTTCGTGGAAACTGCCTGTTGGACAAATATTCGCCCACATTTCCGCACTCCATTCAAATCGCGGTTTGTTTGGGTCCGTTTGCCCTACGTCGGTCGTAAAACGACCCAGAATGTGTAGAATCTGGACGCCTAATTCTTTGACGGCATCACCACCCCATTGCAACATGTGGGTATCTGATTGCCAGCCATCTATATTGGAGCGATGGCTAACACTATTGGTTTTACGACGTGCTTCAATGACGGTTTTTAAGCGATTATTTAATATCCCGGCGTCGGGTATAATGGAACGAATTAATGGCGTCTCAAACATGCCATGATATGTTGCGTTTTTCGCTGCGAGTGTTGGATCTTGCATAGATTGTCCTGAAATAATTACCAATGCTAAAAATAATCGCATAGTACAGAAATAAACAGAGATATGACAATGTGGTTATTTACGTATCAGATCATCTCATTTCCACAAAAAATTTGCTCATATCCTTTGAAAATGAAAATAAATTACAAAAACCGTGTATTTATTGATTTTCGTGATGTTGATAATCCATGAATGTGACTTGCGTAGATGCAGTATAAATGTACAATTGCGCCGGAATTACCAAACTGTAACCTACGCTGAAAAATTACATAGGAGAGTGGTGCAATGACGTCTGCCCCTGCCCATCAACACATCGATCTTCATACCTCACAATTGCTGGAATTCGCGGTTAAACGTGACGAAGGTTGCTTCGCTAAAAATGGTGCTTTTGTTGTTAATACCGGCGAACGTACCGGTCGTTCCCCAAAAGATCGTTTTATTGTTAAAGAATCCAGTACGGAACATGATATTGATTGGGGGAATGTCAATCGCCCATTTCAAGAGCAGGCATTTAACAAATTATGGGACAAAGTCGAAGCGCAGCTGTTGCAGCATGACTATTTTGTTTCGCATCTGGAAGTTGGAGCGGATAAGTCTCACTCATTACCATTGATAGTGCGCACTGAAACGGCATGGCATCAAATTTTTGCACGCAACTTGTTTATAGAGACCAGCGATTGGAATAATTGTGATGAGCAACCTTGGCAAATTATGAACGTTCCAAGCTTTGTTTGTACTCCTGACGAAGATGGTACCCATAGTGAAGCCGCGGTTATTATTAATTTTGCCCAGAAAAAGGTCCTGATCGCTGGCATGAAATACGCTGGCGAAATGAAAAAGTCGATGTTCTCCGTACAAAATTTCTTGTTGCCAGGAAAGGACATTCTGCCAATGCATTGTTCTGCAAATATTGGTGAACAGGGCGACGTAACTTTATTCTTCGGTTTGTCTGGTACGGGTAAGACTACTTTGTCTGCGGATCCGGCACGTTTCTTAATCGGTGATGATGAGCACGGCTGGGCGCCAAACTCAGTATTTAATATCGAAGGTGGGTGTTATGCAAAATGCATTAACCTGTCAGAGAAAAATGAGCCGGTCATCTGGAATGCAATCCGATTTGGAAGCATTTTGGAGAACGTGGTTTTAAAGGACGATGGTACACCGGATTACGATGACACTTCACTGACGCAGAATTCTCGAGCGGCGTACCCACTGGAGCACATTGAAAAACGTGTCCTGGAAAACAAAGGGGGCGAGCCACAGGCAGTCGTATTTTTAACCTGTGATGTAACAGGTGTCTTGCCACCAGTATCTATCTTGTCAGAAGAGGCTGCCGCTTACCACTTTTTAAGCGGTTATACTGCGAAGGTAGGTTCAACTGAGATGGGCTCAACCGCAGCAATTGAATCGACATTTTCAACTTGCTTTGGCGCGCCGTTCTTCCCTCGTTCAGCAGATGTGTATGCCAAACTGCTAATCAAGCGCATTAAAGAAAGCGGTGCTAAAGTTTATCTGGTGAATACTGGTTGGACAGCGGGACCTTACGGTGTTGGTCAGCGTTTCGATATTCCTACCACCCGAGCGATCATTGATGCGATAGTTTCCGGTTCAATTGAGAATGTGGAAACTACACATATCGACCAGCTTAACCTTGATGTGCCAGTTTCAGTGCCGGGCGTCGACAGTGAACTTCTGGTACCGAAGAATACCTGGCAGGATAAGAACAAATACGACGAATATGCGGATAAACTGGCTCAGGAATTTGCTGAAAATTTCGAAAAGTATGATGTTGATGTAACAATAGTGGCAGCGGGTTTGCCCAAATAGTTACAAATATAAAGAAAGCTTTTAAGTGCCCATTACTCAAGTAGTGGGCTTTGTTAACCTTAACAATGCCCAACGCAGCGATTGTGATGACCCGCTCTGGAATTACTTCGACTTCTTTGCCTTAATAGGCAGGAAGACGGTTGCTTCTAATCCACCCAAACTGTGATTGCGAAGCTCGATTATGCCGTTGTGCATATCCACGATTCGTTTGATAATCGCCAACCCTAACCCTGAGCCAACACTGCCTCTGGCTTCGTCGCCTTGCTTAAATGGCTGGAAAAGTTCTTCTATTTGATCGTTGGGGATGCCTTTGCCAAAATCGCGTACGGTGAAGAATACTTCATTTTTCTTTTTCTTAATGCCGGTTGCCAGTTCAATACGATCACTGCCGTAGCGAAAGGCATTCTCAATCAGATTTTCCAAAACTCTCTTGATAGCCACTTTGCGAAGTTGAATGGCAGGGATATCCGCAAGATGTAAGTCAATATCGTGCTGTTCTTCAATTGTACGCGCTTGCGCAACTTCGGTAATGAGGCCGTTCAAGTCGGTTAATTCAGTTTTTTCGCTTTTATCCTGTCGGACATAATCAATGAACTGATCGATAATATCATTCATGTCTTCAATATCGTGAATAATGCCTTCAGAAATCCAATTCTGATCCTGAGGGAGCATTTCAGTCGCGATTCGAATACGTGTCAGAGGTGTGCGCAAATCATGTGAAATCCCAGCTGTTAGAAGGGTCCGGTCATCCTCCAGTTGTTTGATTCCTTTTGCCATGCGATTAAATGCCTGGGTAACCGCCACGATCTCACTGGAGCCTTCTTCTTTGAGCGGTGGCGGAATGTTGCCTCTGCCGACATCTAAGGCTGCTTTTTGCAGCGCCTGCAACGGCCGGTTGAGTCTCCTGACAAATATCCAGCCTCCAAGGACACTGAGTACCCCGATAACCATGAGATATATAGTAAGCGGAGATATGTTGGCATCACCCACACCTGATAACGGCACGGTTATCCAGATGTTCGGTGCCTGCGGGGGGCGTACCCAGAAGATATATCGGTTGCCTGAGCTGACCCGAACCTCTGCGGGGCCACCCAATTGTTCCGACATTTCCCGGGAAAAGAATTGATAGTAGGTAGCGGAGTTTAAGCCATTCTCAACAGCTGACTCTTCAGTGAAAATACGAATGCCAGTGGCATCAAAAAAGCGCTCTCGAAAGTCAGGATCCTGATAGTCTGATCCTTCCAGAAATAACACTTTTATCTGGGTTGCCAGCAGACTATTGATTTGTTTGACGCTCGGGCCAATAAAATAATAGGTCACGGACAGATAGGAGACTACCTGGTTGATCAGTAGTAAAACACCTATCAGCAGAACCGTCTGACCAAAGGCGCTATGCGGCTTTAATCTCATTTAGCCAACTCGGATTAGCGTCATTATGGTTAGGCGCTTTCCTGGCTTTCGTTGCCATCTGGCACAAAAACGTAACCTAAGCCCCATACTGTTTGTATATATCTTGGGTTCGCCGGATCTTCTTCCAACATGCGTCTAAGTCGAGAAACCTGTACATCTATGCTGCGCTCAAGTGCGCTGTAATCCCGGCCTCTGGCTAAATTCATCAATTTATCTCGGGATAAAGGCTCACGCGGATGGGTGACTAAGGCTTTAAGTACGGCAAATTCGCCACTGGTTAGGGTGATGGGGTCACCGTTAGCCAGCATTTCACGAGTGCCGAGATTTAAACTGTATTGACCAAAAGAGACTACCTGTTCTTCTTTGGACGGTGCCCCAGGTGCTTCGCTTTCGTTGCGACGTAACACCGCCTTGATGCGAGCTAAAAGTTCCCTTGGGTTGAATGGTTTGGGTAGATAGTCGTCAGCGCCCATTTCCAGCCCTATGATCCGATCAACCTCGTCGCCTTTTGCTGTTAGCATCACTATGGGTAGCTTGTTTTCTTTTTGGCGCAGTCTGCGACAAATGGACAGTCCATCTTCACCGGGCAACATTAGGTCAAGCACCATTAAATGGAAGTTTTCTCGTTCCAGTAGGCGGTCCATTTGTTCGGAGTTTGCAGCTCCCCTAACCTGATAGTTCTGTTCTACCAGATAGCGCTCCAACAAATTTCTCAAGCGCATATCATCGTCGACAACGAGGATTTTTGGCGTTTCTTGACCCATAAGTGTTTATTCCGTTTTGTAATTAACGACTAACTATAGGATATGTTTAACGGCGAGGACAGCGAATGTATGTAAGATTTCCCGCCAGTATGTGACAAAATATTTCAACAGGGTCTTAATGAGCGTGGGTCAGATAAATTGTTTCAGTAAAATTACCCGATTGCCTTAATTGTCTGCTACCCAATCCATTTGAAAACTGGCGCGGCGCTTTTTGTCCATTATTTCTTCAATCAGTGGTGTCATGATCAATTCCATTGCTAATCCCATTTTCCCGCCGGGCACCACCAGTGTATTTATGCGCGACATAAACGCGCCATCAATCATTTGGAGCAGGTAAGGAAAATCAATGCTTTTCATTTCACGGCGAAAACGCACTACCACATAACTTTCATCTGATGATGGAATTTCTCGGGCACTAAAAGGATTGGAGGTATCGACTGTTGGAACACGCTGAAAATTGATATGTGTTTGTGAAAATTGAGGCGTTATAAAATGAAAGTAATCTTCCATACTGCGCACGATACTGCTCATTACAGCCTCACGGGTGTGGCCCCTGTCTGTCGTATCGCGCACGATCTTTTGTATCCACTCTAAATTTACTATCGGCACCATGCCCACCAAAAAATCGACATGTTTTGCGACATTCACGGTGTCGGTGATGACACCACCGTGAAGCCCTTCATAAAATAGGCAATCGGTGTCTTTGGGTAGATCCTGCCATGGAGTAAACGTACCTGGCATTTGATTAAAAGGCACGGCTTCATCAAAACTATGCAGATATTGCCGGGTCTTACCCTGACCAGTCTCGCCATATTGCGTAAATGTTTTCTCCAACGATTCGAAATCATTGGCTTTAGGCCCAAAATAGCTGATATGTCTACCTTGTTCTTGCGCTTTACGGATTTCGACTTCCATTTCGGGACGGGTATATCTGTGAAAACTGTCACCAGAGATCATTGCTGCATTGATATTCAAATTTCGGAATATATGTTGGATGGCATTGGTGGTAGTGGTAGTGCCAGCACCGGATGAACCAGTTATAGCAATTATCGGGTGTTTAACAGACATATGGTCTCTCTGTTGAGCAGGAGGCACTTTTATAAGCTTTCATTAACAATAGATCAAGACATCATAATTTGGCTGATACTGGGTAGGTATTCAGTCATCATCCCTTCTTGACTTAATGTATTAAGGTTGAGAGCCTGTTTATTGAACAAGTGACGTTTCGTTGAAATAGCACTATAACATAAAAACATAACCTATTTTTTAGATGGTGACACCACTGGTATCCCTGGCACCGATAGTCATATATGACACAGAGTTTACCGCTTGGCCGGGGTCCTCCGCTCGCGGTTGGAGTGGCAGACACGAGCACAGGGAAATAATTCAAATTGCTGCCGTGAAAGTTCAAATAGTGTCTTCAGGTGTTGAGATACTTGAAACCTTTAATGAACTGGTCATGCCTTGTATCAATTCCACTCTCAGTGAATATATCATTAACCTGACCGGCATCAGCCAGCAGATGTTAGTTGATTTGGCAATTGATTTTCCGTCCTGCTACCGGCAATTTTGCTCATTTATAGGAAATAAGCAGACAAAGTGCTTATCGTGGGGCGATGATCGCGCGGTTTTACTGGAAAACTGTGACATAAACGGTTGCAACCATCTATGGCAGGACCATGAATCTGTAAATCTACGACAACTCGCTCAAAATAAAAATTTGCCAGGCGCTGGCGTCGTTAGTGGTGAAATTGCACGCACTATAGGATTAGATTTACAGGGCCACGTGCATAATGCATTGCATGATGTGCGCAGCATAGCGTTGGCCTTGGAATACTGGATAACCAATCATTATCTGTCGTCAGAAGAACTCCTCCGACTATAATTGAGTGGTAATTGTAGTTTAAAAATACCTATTCTTTTATTTTTAGTTAGAATTATGAATATATCCCAAGTTGGGTTTACTTAGTGTAATGGTGTAATAAATGAAACAATTTATCGATGCGGCAATTGCAGAAGCCGAAAAAGGGCTTAATTCTGGTGGTATTCCAATTGGTTCAATAATCGTTGTTGACGGAAAAATTGTTGGAAGAGGCCACAATCAGCGCGTGCAAAAAGGCAGTTCAGTGCTTCATGGTGAAATGGATGCTCTAGAGAATGCTGGTAGGTTACCTGCCAGCACCTATAGAAAAGCAACGCTTTACACCACCTTGTCTCCCTGTTCAATGTGCTCCGGGGCGATTTTACTCTATGGCATTCCTAAGGTCATCGTCGGTGAAAATAGGACTTTTATGGGAGAGGAAGAGTTGCTCCGCTCCAAAGGTGTAGAAGTTGAGGTGTTGGATGATGAGCGCTGCGTTAAGATGATGCAGCAGTTTATTGCTGAGAAACCTACGCTATGGAATGAAGATATAGGTGAATAGACACTGGGGGGATAGTATTCACTAACTTTCAAATTTGGCCCGCTAATAAGAAGTTTGGTGGGCCAGATCAAAGTCCAGCAAACGCACTTAATTACTTACATGCCGCATTTCAGAAAAATACAGCGCTGTTTATTAAATTCCTCAAGTTACTGGCTAAAATCTGCAATAAAGTGAATATAAGCTACTAAATTCAAGTTTTAAAAATTCTGACCCGTAGTTTGTAAACCCTATTAGTTGAGCTTTGTCAACGCATTGCGCGTAATTCTATAGAACGCCGGTAAAACCTAACTTTGCAATTTTACGTTAGTAAAAACTAACATTAAAATCGATAGGGCATTTCAGGATTAAATACAAAATTTTGGTGTCTATTAAGGAAATTTTATGTATGTAAGTGCTAACTTATATGTGCGAATTGTATTACATGTAACCAATTTAACCATGTTTAAGGTGTTTTAGCTTGGTTAAGTCATTGAGTTTGGTGCTTCAAACGCCCATGAACGACACAAATAAGCAATTCAATGCACTTAGCGTTAATTGATAAAAAAGTCGTGAAAAGTTGAGATTGTGCTGCGAAAAAGAAAACAACACAATCTATCAAGTTAAATGACCGGCTGTAAGTTATGCCTTTCTTGCTATTGCGCGATAGGCAATATCGGTTCTGAACTGCATATTCTCGAACGAGATGCCATTTATTGCGTCATAGGCTGTTTTTTGGGCTGAAGCAATGTCTTTACCCAGACTGGTCACACATAAAACCCTTCCTCCATTTGTGAGTACTAACTCACCATATGTGCGTGTGCCCGCATGGAAAACTTTGGTGTTTTTCTGGTCGACAGCAGCAAGTCCTTTTATCTCATCTCCCTTGCGATACTGTTCGGGATAACCGCCAGCCGCAAGTACAACACCGATTGCTACTTCGTCTTTAAACTGGATTGTCTTACCGCTGAGTTTGCCGTCTATTGCCTGATCACATAATTCCACTAGATCCGACTCAAGGCGCATCATAATGGGTTGGGTTTCCGGATCACCAAAACGACAATTAAATTCTATGACTTTTGGTTCGCCACTGGCTGTAATCATTAAACCAGCATATAAAAAGCCCGTATACGCTGCCCCTTCCATTTGCATTCCCTTCATTGTGGGATTGATAACGTCTGTCATCACACGCTGATACACTTCTTGTGTAACGACTGGTGCTGGAGAATATGCACCCATGCCACCGGTATTAGGTCCTTTGTCACCATTAAAGGCTCGTTTGTGATCCTGGCTTGTGGCAAATGGTAAAGCGGTGTCGCCATCCGCAATAACAATGAAGCTTGCCTCTTCACCATCGAGAAATTCCTCGATAACCACGCGATGTCCTGCTTCACCAAACTTATTGCCGGCTAGCATATCTTCAACGGCGTCTATGGCCGTTTGTTCATCCATAGCAACGATGACCCCTTTACCCGCGGCCAGGCCATCTGCTTTAATGACTATTGGTGCACCCTGCTGTTTAATGTAAGAGATTGCCTGTTCTTTATTAGAGAAGCATTGGTATGCCGCAGTGGGTATATTGTACTTTTCCAAAAATGCTTTTGAGTACGCTTTGGAACCCTCGAGTTGCGAGGCTTTCGCTGTGGGGCCAAAAATTCTGAGGTTGTCCTTTTGAAATTCATCAACAACACCATCAACCAAAGGTTGCTCCGGACCTACAATCGTTAAATCAATGCCATTTTCGACAGCAAAAGATTTTAATCCGGCAATATCACTAACCGAAATATCAACGTTGCTCATATTCGCTTCGTGAGCTGTACCGGCATTACCCGGTGCGACAAATACGTGTTCTACAGATGGTGATTTTGTTGCTGCATAAGCTAACGCATGTTCGCGTCCGCCACTTCCTATAATCAGAACTTTCATTCTTAAACCCTACATCTCTCTGTGTTTCGATGGCGCGCTATTCTACCTTGTTTCTAGACTTTTGTATGCGTTGAGTCGTTATGATTTAGAACCTAAGTAGTGATGTATATTTCTCTGCGACAGGGCTGCTTAGAAAAGAATCCTGTGGCAATGTCAGCAAGCGCTTGATCTTTCCTGCATTTCACTTATCTTGTTTTTATTTGGTGGCGGTTTAATCAAATGCAGTACCTAAGAACGATTTTCACTTTATTTTGCTTGCTGGTCTTTGCACCTATGTCTGCGCTTGCTGATATTGCTCGAGCGCAGTTGACCAGTGCGGTTGAAAACAAGGAGCCAGTCGATGATTTAGGCTCGCTGGTTTTTGGTCGACCCAACACGATAGAAAAAGTCTTGTATTTTACTCATGTCACAGACATGGCAGAGAAGACGTTAGTTCATCGTTGGATACTCAATGGCAATGTCGTAGCCGAAGTTGAACTGTCCATTGGATCTGATAACTGGCGTACTTATTCCAGTAAACGCATCGCACCAGGTATGTCCGGTAATTGGCGGGTCGAAGCATGGGGAGGCGATTCTTTGCTTGGCAGCCACGAATTCGTTTACGAATTGGCCAATCAGTAGACTACAGGGATATTGTGGACGCCAGCCTTGGTGTACCATAGGCTTAATATTCCAAAATCCAATGTTTTATGACCACAAACAAAATAAGAATAGCGACAAGACGTTCAGCACTGGCACTTTGGCAGGCTGAATATGTTCAAAGCGCGCTGCAATTCCATTATCCCGAGCTTCAGGTTGATCTTGTTCCCATGGTTACTCGCGGAGATAAAATTCTAGATACTCCGTTAGCAAAAATTGGTGGCAAAGGACTCTTCATTAAAGAGTTAGAGCAAGCGATGCTTGATGGCGAGGCAGATATCGCGGTGCACTCAATGAAAGACATGCCAGCAGTGATGCCGGATGGTTTTGATATCTACGCGATTTGCGAACGTGAAAATCCTTATGACGCTTTTGTCAGTAATCAATTCCAAAAATTGGCAGACTTGCCTCCTGGTGCCGTTGTCGGAACGTCCAGTCTACGCAGACAATGTCAAATCAGAAACCTTCGTCCGGATCTTCAAATTCGGGATTTACGTGGAAACGTAAACACACGACTAGCGAAACTGGATGCAGGCGAGTTTGACGCCATCATACTCGCGGCGGCGGGTCTAATACGTTTGGGCATGCAAGAGCGAATAGTCTCCTACATGCATGAGTTGCTGCCCGCTGTTGGTCAGGGAGCAGTAGGCATTGAGTGTTTGAGCAAGCATCAATCACTAATTGATTTGATACAACCTCTTGATCATCAGGAAACACGAATACGAGTAACCGCTGAGCGCTCACTGAATATGCGCTTACAAGGGGGATGTCAGGTTCCCATTGCTGGCCATGCAGTGTTAAACAATGGTCGAACATCCTTGAACGGTTTAGTGGGTTCGGTAGATGGTGTGTCTATTCTGCAGGCTGAGTCGAGTTGCCAAACTGGGGATGAAGTTGCCCTGGGTGTGGAGGTTGCGGAACAGCTTATTCGTCAAGGTGCAAACGAAATATTGTCGGCAGTCCAGCGCAATAGTTAAGGCCACTAACATGTTAATTGAGGTGTAAAGAGCTGTCATGCCGCTGCAAATGGAGTCAGAATACGGTGACAATTCGACGACTGTTGTCGTCAGACCTGAAGGCGCTTGCCAAGAAACATGTGAATTCCTGCTCAGCAACGGTGTTGCCAGTACCGCGCTGCCGTTACTCAATGTGCTATATCACCAGTTGCCAACGTCGCTATTGCTACACGCCTTGGGCGATGCTGATGTTATAGTTGCCACTAGCGCCAATATCCTCCCTGTTTTACATCGTCATCAGGCGGCTATAGCAAGCGAGACACCCGTTTGTACCGTTGGATTGAAAACGGCGCATGCTTTGCAAAACTATTTTAAAAGAATAGTAGTTCCTGAACATCACAACAGTGAAGGCATCGTCGATGTATTGAAAAAGAATCCTGACTGGCAAAAAATCACTTTACTCAAGGGTCAAGGTGGGCGACTGGCCATTCAGCAAAGTATGGCAGCAATCGGCAGAATAGTGAGGCCACTCGCATTATATCGACGTGTGCCTAATAATCAGATTGAACCCAGCAGTATCCGCTGGCAATATGTTAGCCGAGTGATTGTCACCAGTGTGGAATTGGTGGGGGAGTTACTGTCGCGTTGTCCGGTAACACAATATCCGCACATTCAGTGGCTAGTGTTGAGCGAGAGGATCGCAGCTTCTTTGCAGGAAGTCGGTATACAAAACATTATCATCACCGATGGAACAGATAACCGAGCCATTTTAAAAGCACTGAATAACAATAGATTAATATAATGAAAAAACCTACAGATCCAGCCGCGCAGGTGCAAAATGACTCTGATTCCAAACAGGAATCGTCAATGAAGTCGACCGGGGCATTAGAGTCTGAACAGCAATCAAGCGCTGCACAATTCTCAGCAGAGTCAACGCGCAATCAAAAGTCGCAACGAAAGGTCAGTAAACCCGTGCGTCAGGAAACCAAGGTTTCAGAAGCGAAGGCGGCTCGTGTCTGGCCGTGGATTTTACTCAATTTAATATTCGTTGTTTTATTTGCCGGGGTGTCTTATTTCGCATGGCAACAATGGCAAGGGTTTAAATCTGCACAGTCAGATCAGTATCAGTTGGTGTTGCAAGACCTGGGTAAGCAGGCAACTGACTTTGAAGTGCAAGTGCAGCAGCGATTCTCCAGTGAATTTGAGAAGCTCAACGCACACAATGAACAGCAGGATATAAGGCTGGCAGAACAGCAAATGGAAATTGCGGAAAACGCAGGCAGAAACCAATTACAATGGACCTTGGCCGAAGCGCAATTTTTGGTGCGCATGGCCGGCAGGAAAATATGGTTAGAGCAAGATGTCGTTACCGCGATTGCTTTGCTGCAATCGGCAGACAGGGTACTCAAAGATGCTCATGCTCCCGAATTCCTGCCTGTTCGTGAAGCTATTTCACAGGATATCAGCGCTTTGAGAGCCGAGGCTGTGCTGGATATAGCGAATATAGCATTGCAGCTTAATTCGCTTCATTCTGCTGTCGATAATTTATCCTTTGTGCAACCAGAGTCCTTTTATCAGGAATCCGAACAGCAGGTATCCGATGATGTAAGTGATTGGCGACGAAACCTTGCTGTTATTTGGCAGAGTATCAAAGAGAACTTTATCAGCATTGAGCGGGTTGATACGCCCATTGCCCCCTTTGTTAGTCGCAAACTGCAATTGTTAAAACGCTCAGAGCTATCTTTACAGTTGATAATAGCGCAAAGCGCCTTATTAGAACGTCAGCAGGATTATTATCAGGCGGCACTGAAGAAAGCGCTGCGATTATTACAATACTTTGATGCCAGCACACTTCAATTTCAGGCCATGCAAAATGAATTGCAAGAACTGTCAGCTTTGGTAATAACAGCAGACGTACCCGACGACCTGAAAACATTACCGGTACTGCGCCGTTTTATGGAATCAAGCTCAACACACTTTGATCCTCAGCAGGACTGAATAGCATGACTAAATTGTTTATAAAGCTTTTCATGCTGGTGGTTTTAATCGCTCTTGGGCTATTTATCGGACCAAAACTGATTGGCGAAAAAGGGTATGTATTAATTACGCTGGGCACTTGGAAAGTGGAAATGACTGTTATATCAGCCGCCATTCTACTGTTTGGTAGCTATTTTTTAGTCTGGCTTGTACTGAAACTGATAAGTACGCTCATGGCTATCACGGGAATCTCAGCCAATTGGTTTTCACAATTTTCTTCTCGCCATAAGAAGCAACGCTTTTTTCAAGGTATGCTGGCGTATTCCAGTAACCAATTTGAATTGGCGCAAAAACAATTAAAAGGCTTGGCTGGAACTGAATGGTATGGATTAGACTGGTTGGCGCTAGCGGATATTGCTGAGCATCAGGGAGATCAGGTTCAGCAGGCTGAACATTTGCTTGCCGCGTTTAAGTTATCGGCGAGCAGAGTGGTCGCACTACAGCGGCTTAATGATTTATATAAGGAGCAAGGTCAGCAAGAAAAAATACTAAGCTTGCTTAATGATTTGGACGACAAGGAAAGAAAGCATCCAGTATCCATATTGGTTGAGGCAGATCTATTGGCAACCCAAGGACAATGGCAGGTCCTGCAGGAACGCTTACCCAGTTGGAAGAAAAGTCTGCCTAAAGAGCGTTTTGAGCAACTAAATAAAGAGGCCGTATTGGGGGGCTATGCTGAAATAGCCAGTAAAAAAGGTGCCAATGAACTGAAAAACCATTGGCGAATGGCTGCTCGAAAACACAAAAAAGATATTGCCCATCAATTCGCGTATATTGAATTGCTCATTGAGCAGGGCATGCATGTTGAGGCTGAGAATGAGTTATTAAACCTTCAGTCGAAGCAAGCCAGTGCGACACTCTTGCCGTTGTTTAAACGATTGAAATTGCAGAATCCTACAAAAACGTTGCAGCGCCTTGAAAGCTGGTTAAAGCAAGATGACAACAATCTACAACTTTTAGATGTTATCGCCACGGTCGCCTTCAATGCAGGAGATCTGGAACTGGCAGAAAAAGTACTCAGAAAGCGTTTGGTACTGCAACCGGATAAGCATAGCAAGCTGTTGCTTGCCAAAATAAAATGCAAACAAACTGATTTGCAAAGTGCAGTGGAGTTATACCAACAAATAACATAAGGTCGTTAACAATAGTGGCTGTGGCTGCTAAAGTGTCACCTTAAAAATAATAATAATAAATGCAGGTTAAAAACCGCTTACACTTATGTTTTGGCATACGTCATTTAAGAATCACCCTAAAACCATTTATTTGGTGCTACTGGTAATAGCCTTATTCGAACTGGCTAGGATTACTGGTGTGAATCAGATTTTTGGCATCCTAATAAATTTCCAACTTGGTCATCTATTACTCAGTGGTGTTATCAGTGCCTCACTTGTTCTCATGCCAAAGCAGGGACTCGATATACACGTTCGCCAATTTTGGTTTTGTGTGACACTAGGGTTCATTGTTTTTACCATCACCAAGTTATCTTTGGTTTCCATCCAGTGGTTGAATGACAAAGACATTGTCTACCAAATGGCGAATTACGGCTATTTCGCTTTTTTCCTTATCACTATCTTCGGGCTTATTTTTTATTCATCAATAAGCAAGAACAATAAGAAATCCAGTATCAACCAATACAGCGCTCTGATATTCGTGGCATTGATCTTTTTGTATTTGGTATTGGTTCCAGCGGGAGAGGTAGGGCGCACAGGACGTGAGCCGGCATCATCATATTTGTTTTTTGTCATTATGGATGCCTATATGGCTGTCGCTTTTTGGCTTGCAGGTCGACATGAAAATAAGGTCGAATGGCGTGTTCGGTTCTATTGGATAGCTATCGCCTTTTTTATCTATACCCTGCTGGATGCCTTGGAAGGCTTTATGTCGATTCAACAGGAACCGTTGAGTCTGCCGATGACATTGGAATGGATTTGGTTCACGCCTTACATTATGTTCGCACTTGCTTTTCAGCATCAGCTGACCTCAGGAGATATCCCCCGTCAGTCGCAGGTGAAATATTTGCCGCCTCTGTTGGTTTTTTCTCTAGCGTTTTTACCTATTTTGCACGTGCTCGGCCATCACTTTGGTCTGTTACAGAGCAAGTTTCACCTACTCAGAGAGGGTATCCTGATCGCCTGGATACTATTGTATCTGGGCATAATCACCTATGCTGGCCAGCGAATAAGAGGGCATGCTAAAAAGCAAAGCTCCGTGGGTAATGACGAGGACAATAGCTATCCAGAAAGTCAGGTACAGCTGGATGAAATACCCTTTGCATTTTTTGAGCTTGATAACCATGGTCATATACTACGTTGCAACAAAGCAGCAGAACATCTGGTTGGCTATCAAGCGACACAAATGAAATCACGTTTTTTTAGCGCACTTTTTGCCAAAGACGAACCCCTGGCACCCATCTTCAGATTCACTGAAGGAAACTTCGCGGCTTCCGGATTAGTGACAGATAAAGTCCATGAACTGAGTTTGCAGCATAAGCTGGGCCAAACGGTATTTTGCTTTGCTTCATTCTCCACAACATTAGAGCACAATATCGCCTGTAGTCTGGTGGACGTGACTAGCCTGAGAATGTCTGAGGAACATGCCTTATCCATAAAAGACAAGTTTCTGGCCAACATTACGCACGAGTTCAGAACGCCATTAACCATCATTCAAGGTGCAATTGATGAAGGATTGCAGAATCAAACTGATAAGAGCTTTAAAGAGCGATTGATAGCGGCAAAGGTCAATACAGTGCGAGTATTGAAGATGGTGGAGCAACTGCTGACCTTGTCTAAGCTCAACAGTGCGCCAAAGTTAGACAAGCAAGCGCAACCTGTTTCTGAAATTATCAGAATCACCTGTGAGCAGTTTGCACCAGTCTGCCGCCAGAAAAACATCACCTTTAGCACCGAATTTGTGCCGGCACTTTGGGCTAACATCCATGAAGATTCGTTACAACAAATACTCTATAACTTGTTGAGCAACGCATTTAAATACTCACATGCCAATGGTGAAATCAGTCTCAATATGAGGCAGAAAAGCAATGCCGTCACAATCGTTGTGCAGGACAATGGCTGCGGTATGAACCAGGATGAAGTCAGTAAGTTATTTGAGCGTTTCCAGAGGGCGGAAAAAGCGAAAAGCTCCAATACCTTTGGGGTCGGAATTGGTTTGTCTCTTGTCAGTGAGCTGATTGACCTACATAACTGGCAATTGTCTGTTACATCAGAGCCTAACGAGGGCAGCATCTTTTCTTTGACCATACCAATAGTAGATGTGCCGCAGGATGCCGAGCAACAAATTAAAGAGATAGATTTTGAGCTTGAAGCGTTATCTGTGGAGTCGTCAAATAGTACAGAGCAAGCTGCAGTTAAGATTGATCAAAATGCTACGCGAAATCAACGGCTTCTGATTATCGAGGATAATCCTGATATGCAGGATTACCTCAAATACTTGATGAATAAGTCGTTTCAAGTGCATGTCTCAGGTAAAGGAGTTGATGGTATCGAACATGCGAAAGAGCATATTCCGGATATTATAGTGTGCGATCTTATGTTGCCTGATATTCAAGGGTACGAGGTGGTGGAGAACATCAAAAATGATCCGCTTACCAGTCATATTCCGATTCTCATGCTGACCGCGAAAGCCGATATAGATAGCAAGTTGAAAGGCTTATCAGTGCAGGTTGATGACTACCTGACAAAACCATTCCATGCTGATGAATTGTTACTGCGTTTGCAAAACTTATTGCAAATACGCGACGATGTGCAGAAGTATCTAGTGCAACAGCTCAGTGATGCCAATTTTTCTACAGCCAAAGTCCAGGCACTACCCAGTGATAGAGTACAAAGCGTTACACCTCATGCGCGCTTTCTGGATAAATTACAGCAAATTACGGAAAAACATTACGCAGAAGAAGATTTTAGTCTGGCAAAACTGGCCAGTGAAATTGCCATGAGCGAGCGGCAATTGCAAAGAAAGCTTAATGCGGCCTTGAATATGACACCTGGGGAGTATTTAAGAGAATTCCGTTTGATCAGGGCAAAAGAACTGTTGTTGCAACTTATTCCAGTGGGGCAGGTCGCTGAACAAGTAGGCTTCTCTAGCCAGGCGTATTTCACCAAATGCTTTAAGCAATCATTTGATTGCACACCTTCAGAGTTTGTTAAACAGTCAAATTCAGCTTAGTAAGCAGTTAACCTTTAGCGAGCTCTACAAGCTCGGTTGCTTCAGTTATTTTGGCACAATGCATTAAATCAGATACATAGAGGTCGTTAACCTCCCGCTTGGCTTGCGTCACGCCTATCCAAGTGCAGCCTGAGTCGCTCTTTGCACAATTCATGGCTTTATCGGCTAGCATGGTCACCTGATCCCAGCTAATTAGTTTAGAATTTTCCTCATCGAACGGATAGTGGGCAAAACCAGCAGAACAGGAAAGTGCAATAGGCTTGTCCAAGTATAGGAATTGTTCGGCATTAATATTGCCAATGAGGTTAGATACCAGTGACGTCGATTCTTCCTTATTCGCGGTAATCCCCAACAACAGAAACTCATCCCCTCCCCATCGAATAAGGTTGTAATTTTCTGGGATTAATTCAGATAACAGGGTTGCAGCGTGGCTAATCGTTGCATCTCCAGCGGCGTGTCCGTAGGCGTCATTAATGGGTTTCAAGTTATCGATATCTAATAGTAAAACCAGCATATACTGCGGATTGTCTGCGTCAAACGGGACAAGCGCGGGTAAAGATTCTTGTAAATAAGTTTCCAGGAAGCGCCGGTTTTTGATGCCCGTCAAGGCGTCAGTGCGATAAGCCAAAGCCAAATCTGTATTGAGTTTTTGTAACTGTTGATTTTGTTCAGCCAGCTCCAAAGTACGTTTCGCTACTTGTTGTTCTAATTCTTTTCTTTGCTTTTCTTCAAATGCTAATCGCTGCATTTGATTTCGCAAAAACCAAATGATAGCCGTACCAATAATGATGACGTAGATGGCATAAGCCAATGGAGTTTTCCAGGGTGCAGGCTTGACAACTACCGGTAAATTAATCTGCGGCCCACTCCAGACGCCGTCATTGTTGGCGGCCTTCACCTGAAACTGGTAATCGCCAGCGGGAAGGTTTGTGTAGGTCGCTCTGCGGCGATTGCCGACGTCTATCCAGTCGTTATCAAATCCGGAAAGTCGGTACTTATATTGATTCTTCTCAGGGGCTGCAAAATCTAAGGCTACATAGTCGAATGATACCAGGTAGTCGTTGTGGTCAAATATAATGTTGTTCAAATTACTATTGAGAGGCAACTTTTCTGTGACTGAAGTAATGCCGATGAGTTCCACATTTGGTGCGGAGTCGTTATTTTTGATCTGGTCAGGATAGAATTGATTAAATCCATTTGTGCCACCAAAATAAAGTTTACCTTTAGAATCTTTAAATCCCGCTCCCAATACGAAATCATACCCCTGTAAACCATGACTCTTATCATAGGTTTCAATTTGTAAGTTGTGCGGGGTGATTTTTCCAATACCCTTTGAAGATGAAAACCAAATATTACCATTTCTGTCTTCTTCTAATGCGTAAATGGTGTTGCTTGGCAATCCATCATCAAGACCAATATTCTTAAAGTTCTCTTCTCTTTTTACCCTATATTCATAAGCCCAAAACTCAATTCCATTCCCTTGCGTCGCAATCCAAAAGTTTCCTTTACTATCCTCGTAGATATTCCAGCAAATTTCTGATGAGAGACTATCTGTATTATTCGGATCTGGTAAAAACTGAGTTACAGTACTGTTTTTGTCTTCTATTAGGTTGATGCCATTGTCGGATGCCAACCAGATATAGCCATCACGGTCTTCTATTCGTTGGAATATATTTTGGCTCGAAAGGCTGTTTTGCGGGTTATCATCGCTTGTGTAATTAATGAACTGTTTTCCCGTTTTCTTACTTACACCCCCTGCATAAGAGGATACCCAGATATCGCCATTGGAATCTTGCAATATATCGGTAATTCCGTTAGAGATTAGGCTATTAGGGTCTTGTGAATCATGTTGATAATTTAACCATGAAGCATTGGGAGAGCTTTTGTACATTAGTCCATGGGCTCTGGTTCCAGCCCAGACTCCATTATCCCTATCTACAAAAATCGACATAATTCTGTTGTCTGACAATCCGTTATTGGTTGTTATGTTCTGTAAACTCAAGTCCGGGGCTTGAACAACAATTCCTCCTCCGTATGTTGCAATTAATATGTTTTGATTGCTTAGTTCTGCAAAATCCATCGCGAGATTATAATCAAGATCTTGAGATATCCGAGGCAAGGTATGATTAAAAAGCTCGGTTTTTGGGTTCCAGAGGTTGAGTCCTCTATAGGTACCAAGCCATACTAGGCCGGACCTATCCTGAAAGACACTTATAACTTTGTTGTCACTTAGTCCTTCTGGATTACTTGGTGTCTGTTTTGTATTAAAGAATCTCCCATTGTCTAAAATAGAAAAACCTCCATCAGTTCCAATCAAGAGCTTTCCTGATTTATCTTCTGTAATTGATAAAACTCGATCATCAATCAGTGAAAAAGAATTAGATTTTATGTTTTTATAAGATTTAATATTTTTGGTAGCTGATTCAATAACGTTGAGGCCATTATCTGCTGTACCTATCCAAATATTTCCCGATGAGTCTTTATAAAGTGACTTGATTCTATTGCTGGTAATTGAGTTATCGTTGGAATTCCTTTTCAGGTGTTCCCAGTTCTGATTAGCCGCGTTATAAATAAATATTCCGTTCTTATTTGTGCCTATCCAAATTTTGCCCAGATTGTCTTCGGTGAAAGCTGTGATGGCTCTTGGTGCCACTCCATCATTTGAATCAGGGGATATAGTACTGACAGTATTGCTTTGAGCTGGAAGTAAATTGACTCCTTCTTCTATCGTTCCTATCCATATATTATCTTTAGAATCAACAAAAACCGTTGAAATATTATTGCTTGAAAGCTGAGGGGTAGTAAATCCTCGAAAATGCCCGGTTTTCGGGTCTAATTGGATCAAACCATTACCAAAGGTACCAATCCAAATATTGCCTTTGCTGTCAATGTCGAAATCCGAAATCGCCGTTTCTGCGTTTCTCTCCGATAGGTTGTATAATACAAATTGAAATCCGTCGAATCGGTGCAGTCCACCTTCTGTCGCTACCCATATATAACCCGCATCATCTTGGAGACTACCACGAACAATCTCATGATTTAGGCCGTTATCAATTGAATACTTTTTGAATATATATTCTGTCGCACCGCAGGTGATCGAAACACTCAACAGCAGCGCAACGAAAAGAATTCGCTTCATTTATGCAACTTCTCTTACTATTTAGGAGTCAAATTTACATAAGAAGAGAGAAACGTAAACCGTTTCTCTCTTCTTTTTTATTCCTGAGAAGTCCAGTTTGCAGATTTAACAGTGGAGTTGGTACTGACATTGGCTGTTGCTAATTCAATTTGTGTTTGATCATTAAAAATCAAAGCATCACGCCAAAGATTTGCATCACGCCAGAGGTTGGCATCACGCCATAAATTGGCGTCACGCCAGAGATTAGCGTCTTGCCACACGTTAGCATCGCGCCAAAGATTAGCATCACGCCATAAATTCGCATCGCGCCAGAGATTAGCATCACTCCATGCTTCAGCATCATTAATAAGAACGTCAATTGCAGGTTGTATCTGATTATCACTGGCGTAGGCTAAAGGTCCGAGAAAGTGACTAGTGCCGCTAATATCATCCGCAATATTTAATCCCTGATTAGCACAATTTTCCGCATCAGATAAAACAGCAAGCGTGGTATCTACTCGTCCCGCGCCTTGACGGAGAAAGTGTTCATACTGAACACCATCAGGATCCATAATAGGCGTTGCAGAGTCCATCAACTTGCATTTAACTTGGTCAGGTGTGAGATGCGGGTGGTATTCAAGCATTAAAGCTACGACACCAGAAATGGTAGCAGCAGCTTGCGAAGTACCTGACATTTCGAAATAGTTCAGACCGTCGTGGTATTCGGGGTGGTCGTTGGCCCATTTAGATTGCGAGTCCATTAATCCTATTACATGGCCGCCATATCCGAGCACTTCTGGTTTGACAAAACCCTCAACGCTTGGCCCCATCGCTGAAAAAGTGGTAATTCGGTCATCATCAAGGTCGGCTACAGTATAGCGGTCGGTTGCAGCACCTACTGTAATGACGTACGGCACGTTACCAGGCACGCCTATAGTTAGCGGATCAGGACCTTCATTGCCTGCGGATGTAACTACAACGATACCTGCCTGCCAGGCTTTCATAACTGCAATATTGACAGGATCATCCCAATAGAAACTCTGTGCATGTGCGCTAAAAGACAGGTTAAGGACACGAATATTGATCGTATTTTGCCAGTCGAGTGCCCATTCCAGACCTTCTATAATGGAAACATAGTCGCCGTTGCCCTGTGAGTCGAAACCTTTAATGCTGACGATTCTGGCATTGGGTGCAATACCATAGTAGCGATCAAATATATCAAAATCGCTGTTTGCTGCAATACTCGCCAGATGAGTGCCGTGACCATCAGGGTCAACATCTTGGCTGGGAATATAACGATTAACTGCGTCGTAAGTACCATAGTGACGCCAATAGCCGTAGGCATCACGGTTAAGATCTCTGAGCCCTTCAATTCCGGTATCCAGAACAGCGATGGTAACACCATCACCAGTCCAGCCCGCGTCATGCATAGGCAATGCACCCATTTGATAAGGCACCACAGACTGGGAAACACTGGATTTTGCACCCCAACCATAACCAGAATGGCTTAGTTTGACTTTTTGATTAGCTGCAACTTTAAAGCCGCTTTCACGCAGCTGTTGAGCTTGTGCGAGAGTTAACGTTGCTGCAACACCATTAACAAGTTTTAATGGCTTTATTACGTCGCCCTGAACTTGTACTACAGCTTGTTTTGCATCTTGAACCGAGTCAGACATTACGATGAAGCTGTCCGGTTCTGGTAAGTTTATTTCCTTGCTTACTTGGCTAACGGTTACAGCCAAAGCACCTACCAGCGAAACTAAAAATACGAATCGAGACATATTTCATTTTCCTGGAATTAACACTTGTTATCACTACTACCAATTTCAAACTGCGGCCGAGACCATTTCAGCGAGTAATTGAAATGTAACAAAGGCGACACATTATTTTGTTTTTGTATAAAGTTCAATCAATTTATTTTGTCTCTTGGAAGACATTTATTATTGTCGATGAACAAAGTGTCTAAGAATTTTACCACCTAGTGATATGCTCTACTTTTAATGTTGAGCTACGACCAGGCCCCCCCACATTTGCTTTTTCTTGATACTGCTCCAGAATGCAAAGCGAATATTTGATGCTCTTGATCCTAATCAATTCCACACTTCACCAGTTATAAATTTCACGACATAGTTTTGTTAGGTACCGACAAATACAGACATGTGTCTGTTCAATCGGGTTGTTTACTGACCGATTTTAAATGACTGGCGGTCATATGAGTTTTATTGACTTTTTGCTTGCAGGTACCTATTTACTTTCAGAAATTCAAAATATTGACGCTATATCGCAAAAATGCGTCGTGATATTTATAACGCTTTTATTGAACACAAGCGTATTATTGCATCGCTCGTTGGACACTTAGGAGCTTAGCGGCGCCATAATAAAAACTAAAAAAGCCGCTAAATTCCTAAGTCGAGCAACCTTCAACTAATTCCCATTCCAATTCTTTACACTTCCATCACTTTGAATGCGTTTAATGACTAATGTTGACATATCCTTGTGAGCGGCTAGCCAGGTATCCAATGCCAGTTCTTCCAGGGGGTAAACAAAGGTCGCTTTTTGCCCATCTGCTAATGTTTTTTTTGCCATGGCAGCTAAATTATCTGGATCATCTATTACAAAATCGACTTTATTGGCGCTTAATAAGCGCCATGACTCGGTAATGTCTGCGGTGACAAACAAGTTGTTTACAGTTGAAAAGCCATTATTCTGCAAATATTGATAAGCGATATCACCACGCTGCACAGCAATAGTATAGTGTTTTGCATCATCAAGACTTTCAATAATCAAATCACTTCTGTCGTCCAATGCGACAAGCCCTAACTGATAACGATGAATCACCTGAACCCATTTAAACAACGATTCTCTTTCAGGGGTTCTGGCTATATTAACAATAAAGACATTGGGCTCAGTTTTAGCTAATTCCAGCGCCCTGTTCCAGGGATACATTTCGAGACGAAAAGGAATATTTGCCTTCGAAAAAGCCGATCTGACTTTTTCGGGAATATCCCCCGTTATTTCGCCGTTTTCTAAAGTTTGTTGGGGCGGTGATAATTCCATGACTATGCGATATTCGCTGATGGTTTCCGCGCTCAGCGGGCTGACTAGCAACAATAATAGATAGAAGTACTGGAACATAAGAAAGTGCTTAAGATGTTAAAATTCATTTGAGATATGGACACGATAAAAATGACCTGATTTGCAATGGGTTATAATAAACATTGGCAAACAATAGATAGTTTGCTTACAGGAACTATAGTTAATAACGTACAATCGGCATTAGATTGAGGGTAAGTTAAATGCACATGTTTATCTGTTTTCTTTGTTTAGTTGCCCAATACGTGTGTTTTGTAGCGGAACAGCTTATTATTCAGAACAACGAATTTGACAATTAATCATTGACGACATGGATCACAAACAGAAACTTCAGCTGAGATTAAAGCGTGTGTTGCAGTTTAATCAACTGCGCACCGAAAGGGCTGTAAGTCTGATGCCGGAAGATAAGCGGCCGCTTTTTTATGTGATGCCTTTTCTGTTGCATGTAAACCATCCTGATTTGCCCGGGTATATTGAAGATGACGATACCCCTTTCGGCATCATCAACTTTGCTTTCAAACCAGAATTAACAGCACAATTAGAAGCTATATTTCCTGACAAGGCCGAACTGTTTGCTGATATTAAAAACATCTGGCCAAAGAAAAAAGCATTGGATTCGCTGCTTTTGATGGGCAGTATCGGTTCTATTGGCCAATCTGAAAAGTCCGATTTTGACTATTGGGTCTGTTACAACGAAAAGCGTTTCACCCAAAGAGGTGTCGACTTACTGCAGAAAAAGTTAGTTAAAATCGAGCACTGGGCAGATGCAGAATATGATTTGGAAGTACACTTTTTTCCTTCCGAAATATCTAAAGTGCGAAAGAACGACTTTGGCGAAGCGGGTGGCGAAAGTGCCGGGTCTGCACAGGCAACATTTTTGAAATCAGAATTTTACAGCACGAATTTGCTTGTTGCCGGAAAAGTACCATTCTGGTGGGTGACCCCCAGTAGTGCGACAGATGATTATTATGCCAAAATGTTGCGCTTTGCAGCCAAACTACAAAAACCTGATCCGCGCATATTTATGGATTTGGGGCATTTGGAAAAAGTTGTGCCATCAGAAATATTTGGCGCGGCTATCTGGCAAATCAGTAAAGCAATGGATTCCCCTTTTAAATCCGTGCTTAAAATGGCCAAGTTGGAAGTGTTTATCGCCAATGCTGAAAAACAGCAGCCTCTTTGCAATAGTTTGAAGCATCGGGTGCATGGCGGGCAACAGGATCCAGAGGATCTTAAATACCAAGACCCTTATGCGATGATGTTTGACCAAGTGGTCGAGTATTATAAATCTCAAGACAAGCCTGAATTGGTCGAGTTAATGCAGACTTGCCTTTATATCAAATGTGGCTGCCACCTGTCAGAGCCGGTGACAGACGGAAACCTCACCTTTAAGCGGGATATCATCAGTCGCTACATAACTGATTGGGGCTGGGATGTTAAAAAACTGGAATATCTTGATGCCATCAAAAATTGGGATTTTCAGGATGTCTCCGATCTGGGGCAAAAAATACATTCATTTTTAATCGGTTGTTATCGTCGTTTATCCGCAAGAATTCAGCAACAGGAACAGCTGGTGAGTAACCAGGATGCTACCGTTATTGGCCGGAAAATTGATTCTTTCTATACTAAGAAAGACAACAAAATCATGTATCTGAAACGCGCTTTTGATGAAGGGCTTATGGTTACAGAACTGACGGTCATAGCGAAAATGGACTTAAACTCACCGGGCAAAAAAAGTTGGTCCGCGTATCGAGGCGATGTCTTAACCTGGTCGGAACAGGAGTTAGAGCCACTATTTTTGAAGCAGAGCAATGATCCAGTGGATTTAGTCTTGTGGTGCGTTTTTAACCGAATTATCGATTCACATACTAAGCTGTGTCTGTCACAAAAATGTGAACCTCTTACAAATGAAGACTTTAAAGGCTTTATCGAACAGGTCTCATTCTTGTTCCCGCCGCTGTAAATCTCCGATTTGTCCAGTGAAGCACTTACCGCTCCCGCCAGAATCAAGCGTTGCCTCGTGGTATTGAACATTGAAAGCTGGCCAAATAGTCCCAGCCTTGAAACGGCCCGCACCGTCTACGTGACGACATGGGGTGAACTGTACAGCGTTGCTGGCTTTGATGCGCTTGAAGAACTGCAAGAGGATTTATTTGATGTGATGGACCGTCAGGAACTCTATGTGTTTACCCCGTTAGGGCAAAATCGCACCCATATATATGATGAGTTTGTCGAGAAAACCGGCTTTGAATTTGTACAATTTTTGTAGAATTATCCATTATTTACTTGACCAGCTTATCTAGCGCGACAATCATTGTACAATGAACCTACAGCAGAACTTGACCATCCGCCTGTTGCGGGTATTGAGATATAACAAGGCCAGAACCGATCGGGCTCTGGAATTGCTGCCGACTAAACAGCGCCCTTTGTTTCACACTTTGCCGTTCTTGCTGCATATCAACCACCCCCGATTTCCAGGCTATATCGACAGTGACGCTACCCCTTTTGGTATCTGTAATTACACATTTAAACCTGAACTAAAAACGGCGCTAATCAAGCTATTCCCGGAAAATGAAGAGTTAATTGAAGAGTTGAAACCCATTTGGCCCCGTCGTCGTCTGATAGAGTCAGTGATGCTGATGGGGAGCATCGGTTCAATAGGCCAATCAGTTAAAAGTGACTTTGACTACTGGGTTTGCATTGACGAAGAAAAGTTCGCCCCTGAGTCTTTTGAACTGTTGAATGAAAAGTTTCTGGCCATTGAACAGTGGGCGGATGATTATTTTGGTATGGAGGTGCATTTTTTCCAGTCAGAGATCAACCGCGTTTACAACAATGATTTCGGAGAGGCAGGTGGCGAAAGTTCGGGGTCTGCTCAAGGAAGCTTATTAAAAGCGGAGTTTTATACCACTAACATTATGGTCGCAGGCAAAGCTCCGTTTTGGTGGTTGGTGCCGGACAGTTCAAATGATGCCCAGTATAAGAAGCTGTACGAAGCTTTACAAAAAGGCGACAACCCGGATCCCTCATGGTTTATGGATTTGGGGAACTTAGAGCGCATTAATATCCGAGAATTGTTTGGTGCCGCTATATGGCAAATCAGCAAAGCGATGGATTCCCCTTTTAAGTCGTTGCTGAAAATGGCCAAACTTGAAGTCTTTATGGAGAGCGTCGGAAGCCATCAACCATTGTGCAACATCTTAAAGAAAAAAGTGCATAACGGGGCAAAGGCACCTACAGATCTGGAATGCGTTGATCCTTACAGCCTGATGTTTGAGCAGTTGGTCGAGTTCTATCAAGAGCGGGGCAATGATGACGTGGTGGAACTGTTACGAATATGCCTTTATATCAAAAGCGAATGCGCGTTGAGCCGACCGTTTAAGGAAGAAGATAATCATTTTAAACGGCAAATCATTAAAAACTATGTGCAAACCTGGGGCTGGAGCAAAGAAAAGATTAAACATCTAGACGGCATTAAACACTGGGAGTTTTTGGAAGTCGCGAAGCTCGGCAAACAGATCCACTCGTTTTTAATTTCATGTTACCGCCGTATGTCGCGCAATCTCGAAAAAAACAGCCAATTGGTCAGCGCTGAAGACTCTACCGTAATCGGCCGCAAGATAGATTCTTTTTACACCAAAAAAGAAGATAAAATCGTTTATCAACGACGTGCATTTGAAGAAGGTCTGTATTTAAAGGCAATATCTATCAAAGCTGAACTTGAATTCAATATGCCAGGTAAAAAGCGTTGGACAGCCTACCGAGGCAAATTGATTGATTGGAATGACAAAAAGTTAAAATCCTTGTTTTTGCGTATGAACAGTGACGCGGTGGATTTAATCTTATGGTGTGTTTTCAATCGTATTATCGATTCTCGTACCAAAATTTATCTTTCCTACATTTGCGAACCGCTAAAAGAGCCAGATGTGAAAGAGTTGATTAAACATGCTTTAGAGTTATTCCCCCCCATTAAAATTTCGGAAATTCCACGTGCAGAATTATTAATGCCCTCGCGCATCCTGCGCTGTTTGATTGTATTGAACTTTGAAACCAGAAGACACAACCCCGAGCCAGAAACCATACGTACCATTTATCTGACCAGTTGGGGGGAGCTCTATAGTGTCGAAGGATTTGACGCACTGCAAAGCCTGCGTATGGATCTGTTTATAGAAGATGAAGAACTTCGACCTGAGGTTTATGTCTACGCTCCACAAGGCTCCAACAAAAAGCGTCTATATGAAGAGTTTATGGAACGCACCACGATGGAATTTGAGAATCTGTTGTAATGCTGGCCGGCATTCGGGAGGTTTGTAGCATTATGATAGCTATTGGCAATAAATAGGGAAATAGATGGCCCGCCCGAGAGGATTCGAACCTCTGACCTCAGCCTCCGGAGGGCTGCGCTCTATCCAGCTGAGCTACGGGCGGATTTAAATGCTTCGCTTTTGCGCTGTATCATTTTACGTCCCTCCACAATATTGAAAGAGCAACGCATTAACCAAACAATTACAGCAGCACAAGCCTGTTTCAAAAGCAGGGCGCATATAATACGTATCGGGGTTATCAGTCGCAAGCGATTTATCTTTACAAGGGGAAATCATCGCATGAAATGCAGATTGATCCCTATATTCTTCGCGAAAGAATATATTGGTAATCACTTTAAGGTTGTTCATCAAAGATAAGTGGTTATAATCTTTACAGCTTTTTACTTCGTCCCCCACGTTGCTGATGGTGGGCGGCAGTACTTAAAGGAATCGGGAACTACTTATGAAAAGAATATTGATACTGCTTGTGTCTGTTTTTGCCAGCATTGCGATTGCGTCAGGAACGGATGATGAAAACAAAGACATTGTAGAGCGCATTAAACCCATCGGTTCAGTGCACGTTGCCGGGGCAGAAGCAGCAGCTGCGGCGAGCAGTGGTCCTCGTTCCGGAGCAGATATTTACAATGCATCTTGTGTTGCTTGTCACGGTGCTGGCGTGCTAAATGCTCCTAAATTGCAAAATGCAGCAGATTGGGCGCCGAGAATGGAAAAAGGTTTCGACGTCGTTTGGCAAAACGCCATTAACGGCATAGGCGGCATGCCACCTATGGGAACCTGCGGTAATTGCTCAGATGACGATATTAAAGCCGCCATTGAGTACATGATCGAAGGTATTTAATTTCGAGCTTAAGTATTAATTGTTATAACAAAAAGGCCACCAAAAGGTGGCCTTTTTGTCTCCATTAAGTTATTTTTAGCAACGATAAAAAGACATACAATAACAATACGACAAGTGAATGAGTGAAGAATCTCCAGCTGGTGCGCTAAGCGAAGCCGAGCTAAGGGAACTAGTGCCGCAACTTCAGCAAATTACCGACAGGTATAAGCGCGCTGAAGCAATCCAAAAAGCACTATTTGAAATCTCAGAACTCGCCAGTTCGGTGAGTGATTTGTAACGCCTGTATTCTGCACTTCACAACATCATCGGCGGCTTCATGCATGCTCGTAACTTTTACGTTGCGTTTGTTAATGATGCTGAAAATATGCTGGAGTTTGTCTATTTCGTTGATGAATTCGACGAGCTCACCGTTTCTGAATTACCTACCTCTAAACTAAATGACGGCATCACTGGCCATGTTTTAAACTCCGGCAATCATTTGTTTTTGACCCAGGAAGACTTCGTTACACGATTAGATGAACTGGGTGTTAAGCATCTCGGTACTGTCCCGGTCGATTGGATTGGCGTCCCGTTAAAACGGGGCAAAAAAGTGATTGGTGTTATGGCCGTGCAAAGCTATGACGAACAACTACGCTACACCGACGCTGATCTGGATGTGCTGTTGTTTGTGTCTCAGCACATTGTTACCACAGTCGACAGGGTTAAAAATCGCGAGCTGACCGAAAAAATTATTCGTCAGCGTACCAAGCAGTTACGTGACATTAACAATGAGCTGCAGGAAGAAATCCAGGAAAGACAAAAAATCGAGGCGCTGCAACAGGCGTTGTTCGAAATATCTGAGTTGTCCGCCACAATGGAAGGCAATGTCGCAGACTTTTACCGCAATTTGCATGACGTTCTGGCACGTTTGATCCATGCTCCAAGCTGTTATATCGCGACAGTAGATAAAGAAAAGGATGTATTAGATTTTCCTTACTTTTGTGATGAGCACTTCTCCCATCCCGGAGCGCGTCCCGTTGGCAGAGGGTTAACCGAATATGTATTGAGACATGGTACTGCGGAACTTATATCACCAGAGAAGGCGCAGGAGTTTGCCACTCAGGGAGAGCTCAGTTCGAAAATTGCAGAAAGCATGTTGTCTTCCCAGAATCATTGGATTGGTGCACCACTAATTGTGGATGGCGAAGTATCCGGTGTCATCGGAATTCAGGCGTATAACGGAGATTATCAATACGGCTTTAAAGATTTAGAGTTGCTCCGTTTTGTGTCGCACCATATTGCTGTTGCATTGGAACGCAAAAAAGCATCAGAAGCGGTGCAGGCCTATAATCAGGAACTTTCTTCTCGCGTGCAGGAACGCACTCGCGAGTTACACGATACCAATAAGCACCTGAAAAAACAGATTGAAGAACGCAAACAGATAGAATTGAAATTGATCCATGACGCCCATCATGATTCATTAACAGGCTTGCCTAACCGCACCATGTTTATGAATCGTCTGGAGTTGGCACTGGCAAATAAGCAGCGTTTTCCTGAGAATAAATTTGCTGTGCTATTTATCGACCTGGATCGTTTTAAACTAATAAATGATACTCTTGGTCATCATGCTGGGGACGAATTCCTGGTGGAAGTCAGCAGCCGTATTGGGGAATGTATTCGTGGTCATGATTTGTTGGCGCGACTGGGGGGGGATGAATTTATAATCCTGCTGGACAACTTTGATTTCGACGATGATGTCGAAGAAGTGGCCGTGCGCGTTCTGGAAAAACTGGCGCAATCATTCTGCTTGAATGGTTCTGAGATGTATTCTGGTGGCAGTATTGGCATTGCCTACATTGAAAGCTGGTATGAATCAGCTGATGAAATTGTCCGAGATGCCGACGCTGCCATGTACCAGGCGAAGTCATTAGGCCGTGGTCGTTATGTGATGTTTGATCAAAGCATGCGCGAACGCTTACTGGAAGAATTGGAATTGGAAACAGAATTCCGTCGTACGCTGAAATCCCAGGAGTTCGATTGCCAGTTTCAGCCGGTTATCAATATGGGCAGCAACGAACATATTTATCATGAGTGCTATGTGCGTTGGGTTCACTCTACCATTGGCAAAGTGAAAAAAGAGCAGTTCTTAAGGGTCATTGAACACAGTGGGCTCACCATGGAAATGGACAACTTTATGGTGAAAAAGGCCTGTGATGTGCTAAAAGAATGGCAGCATGTAGATGGCCCGGAAAGAGATTACAAAGTAGCGATAAACCTGTCTGTTAACCGCTTGATGCAAAACAAACTGGTTAATCAGATGATTGCCACGATTTTAGATTCAGGGGTAGCGCCGAACAAGCTGGTCATCGAGATTGACGAGTCATTACTGAGTAAACGCACAGATCAAATATTAGCGGCGATAAAAATGCTGAAACAAGCGGGAGTTAAGCTGGTTCTCGATAATTTTGGCAATGGCTTGGCATCCCTCAATTATTTGTGTTCTTACCCATTTGATTACGTCAAAATTGACCGTAAATTTGTTCGTTCATTGCCTCGTTCAGAAGAAAATTACAAACTTATTCAATCTGTGCTTCAAATTTCAAAGCATTTTGGTTTTGAGTTAATCGCTGAGGGCATTGAAAACGAGGCGCAATGTAAGGCCCTGGTAGATGCAGGGTGTGAACTTGGGCAGGGTGCGTTTATTGCGAGCAGCTACTTGTCCGAAAAAAAACAATCCAACGAAATTACCAGTGTCACCTCACTTGAGCAATTGACCGCTTAATCCAGCATCTTTCGCAAATGCGCGATTCCTACTTTTCCTTTTTCCTGTTTTTCTTCCTGTGTGCTTTGTCGTTTCTGGGATTCCCAATGTAAATCATCCTGCGGTAGTTCGAATAGGAAGCGACTGGGTTCCGGGTTGATCAACTCACCAAACTGGCGACGCTCTCGACTGTAAGTGAATATCAATTCCCGCTGTGCTCTGGTAATACCTACGTAAGCCAAGCGACGTTCTTCTTCGACGTTATCTTCATCCAGACTGCTTTGATGCGGCAATATTCCTTCTTCCATGCCAACCATAAATACATAGGGAAATTCTAATCCTTTAGATGCGTGCAACGTCATAAGTTGCACAGCATCGGAGTCGTCACTGTCTTCTGATTTTTCCATCATATCTCGCAGGATCAATCGATTGACAACTTCCTGTAAAGACATAGGTGCTTCCAGTTGATCCCCTTCGAGCATATCTATCACCCAGCTATACAAAGTACTAATATTACTCATCGCAAACTCAGCGGCTTTTGGTGAGGTGCTGGTTTCGTATATCCACTCTTCGTAGCGACTGGCTTTGATCAATTCTCGTAACGCTGCAACAGTATCACCGCGCATAGCCCGGTCTGATAACTCAACCATCCAACGAGTAAAATGCTGCAGGCTATCCAATGCCTTACCTGTAAAGACTTGCGCTACTGCCGGACTGGTCGCCGCCGCAAACAGGGAAACGTGCAACTCGTTTGCTAATGCTCCAAGTTTTTCCAGGGTTACCCGGCCAATGCCTCTGGTTGGAGTGTTGATTACGCGTAACATAGCGGCATCATCATCCTGATTAACCAGTAAGCGCAGATACGCCATAATATCTTTAACTTCTGTCCGGCCAAAAAACGACATGCCACCCGTTATCTTATAAGGAATGCGGTTTTTGGTAAGGGCCTGTTCAAATGACCGTGACTGATGATTACCACGGTACAGAATGGCGTAGTCTTTATGTTGCGTGCCATTCATAAACTTGTGTGCCATTAACTCAGCGATAACCCGTTCTACTTCATGCTCTTCATTTTTACACTGTAGTACTCTTAGCGGCAGACCATCTTCCAGATTAGAGAATAAACGTTTCTCAAAAACATGGGGGTTATTCTGAATGAGGATATTTGCACTATGGAGAATACGTCTGACTGAACGATAGTTTTGTTCTAGCTTGATAACCCGCAAGTTTGGATAGTGTTCTTGTAAAAGCATCAAATTTTGCGGCTTTGCGCCACGCCAGGAATAAATAGATTGATCATCATCTCCGACAACTGTAAACCGGGAACGCTCGCCAACAAGCAGTCTCACCAGTTCATATTGGCTGGTATTGGTATCCTGATATTCGTCAACCAGCAGATAGCGGATTTTGTTTTGCCATTTGCTCCTGACCTTTTGGTTTTGTTGCAGCAAAAGCGTGGGTAGCATGATGAGATCATCAAAGTCCAGGGCGTTATAAGAGCGCAAATGTTGTTGATATTGCTGATAATAAAGGGCGAATTCTTTTTCACCGGGGGATTGACTGCTATTTAGCAACTGCTCAGGCATGATCATCTCATTCTTCCAGTTGGAAATGCAGTTTTGTAAGAAGACTAGCTGTTCTTTATCACCATCAATAGTGTCTTCAGTCAGATCTTTGAGCAATTGAAAGGAATCTTTATCATCAAATAGCGAAAAACCGGGTTTGATACCCAAGGCTTTGGTTTCTGATTTAATGATGTTTAGACCCATAGTATGGAAAGTTGAGACTTTAAGACCGCGAGCTTCTGGTTTGCCTAACGTGCCGGCGACACGCTCTTTCATTTCTCGGGCGGCTTTGTTGGTGAATGTGACCGCAGCAATATAGCGGGCGGGAACATCACACTGCCTTACCAGGTAGGCTATTTTGTTGGTAATGACCCGGGTTTTTCCACTGCCAGCGCCAGCCAGGACCAGACATGGCCCTGATACGTATTTTACAGCGTCATCTTGTTGCGGGTTTAATTTCATAGCGCCTCTCAGTGGGGGGGCGAATTTTAGCGTAGCTGGTAAATGGAATAAATCACTGTGTTGGCTTTTTTCGTGAATTGATTGCCATGTTGAGTTTAAGTCGTATGATGTAGCGATCATATTTCCATAGATGTCATAGATATCAAAACAGTTTGTGGCACAATTATTCAGGAATTTACCTATGCTGGACCCAAAAAAGATTGAAGAGGTTGCTAATAAAGTTGTTGATGCTATTCCGCCCGGCGTGAAGTCGGTTGCAGAGGGCCTGGAAGCAAAGGTTAAACAGGTTTTGCAGGCGCAACTTAGTCGTCTGGACTTTGTTAGCCGTGAAGAATTCGATGTACAGACGGCAGTACTGCAAAGAACCAGAGAAAAGCTCCTGGCCCTTGAACAGCGTCTGTCACAATTGGAAACACAGCGTGCAGAGATACCTGAAACTAAAGAAAAATAATTATTCTTTTATCATTCAGTTTTCGTTTTTTCGGGTTGACTGTAGGGACGGTCAACCAAATTGCATAGAGGGATGGTAGCTAAATCGTTCCCGATAGGCTTTCGGAGAGAGTTGTGTCGTGTTGGCAAAGAGTTTACGAAATGATGCTGAATCCTCATATCCTACTTTTTCAACAATACGCTCGATCGGCAGATTCGTTGTCTCTAAATAATGCTTGGCTTTTTCCACTCTGACCTTTTGTAGAAAGTTAAGAGGTGTTTCACCACAGGCGTTTTTAAACCTGCGAATTAATGTGCGTTTACTTACGGCAAACTGCTCACAGATCTCATCAAGACTTATAGACTCAGCAAAGTGCTGCATCATCCAATCCTGCACATCTTCCACCAACTCATCGTGTTTGTTAATCATCAGCATATTGTCGATAAACGGCTGCTGCGACAGTCTGTGCTTATCCAATAGCAGCAATTTAGATAATTGTGTAATGAATATTTCATTACTCAGCTTTTCAGCCAGCCTCATAAATACGTTAAAGTGGGAAGTTGTCGCACCGCCGGTAATAACATTTTCATGTTCAACGACGAGTTCATCCATGGTCAGCTGAATCTCCGGGAAATACCCAGTGAAGACATTTTTAAGCCACCAAACCGTTGTGGCAGGGCCAGATGCTAATATGCCAGAATGTGCCAAAACAAAGGTACCAGTGCAATAACTTGCAATCAGTGCCCCTTTTTGTTTTTCGGATTGCAAGATTGGCATAAATGGCTTCATGGTGTGCAGGTATTCAGTCAGAGCCTGTTTGTCCCGGGCAAAACCGGAAACGACACAGACAGCATCCGCTGGTTGATAGACTGCTACAGGTATGGCTGGGACAATAATCCCATTCGAGAAGGTAACCGATTCACCACTGGCGCTATAAACCTTGTAGGCGAAAACCGGCTCATCGCAGTTTGGGTGCAGGAATTTCCAGAAGGTATTACTAAACTGCACAAAATCAATAAGCGCAACCAGACTTGAACCAACGCAATTGTCACCGCAAAGAATATTGATTGTTTTCATAATATGGCAATATAGACACTAATATTGTCATTATTGCCACTAACCACTCGATATGCAAGTCCATTATGATATCTCCATCATATGTACGGAGAGTAACGATGAAAGTGTCAATCAAACTTATTGCAGTAACCGTGATTCTATTAATGGGCTGGGCCGCCCTGATTTGGGTGCAATGGCAGCACCCCTTGGAAATCGCCGAAAGCTTGTTGGGTATTCCATTGGTGATGGTATTGATGGCTGCGTTAGCCGCCTTAGCAGCTCAGGATACGGACGCTTAAACGCCGTCCGTGTTTCCTTTATTCCTGAAAGACACCATTGAGATCTGACAAGAAGAATTTGTAAGCTGGGTTATCGGTTTGTTCTTCGTAGGCATAGCCTAGCTTAGTTATGTGGCGATCAAACTCTTGCCGCTCATTTTCAGGTATATCAAAGCCTGCTAACACCAGTCCATCAGCTGCCCCATGATTTCGGTAGTGGAATAATGTGATATTCCAGCGTTCTCCCAAGAGGTTTAAGAAATTCAGCAACGCCCCAGGATATTCAGGGAACTGGAACGAGAATATTGATTCATTTAACAAGCTTGGGGGGCGTCCACCGACCATGTAGCGGACGTGCAATTTTGCCAGTTCGTTGTTAGATAGATCAAACCATTGATAATCCTGTTTACTTAAGGCTCTGGTCACTTCCTGATATTCATCATCTCCGCGACGCAGCTTTATACCGACAAAGATATGAGCTTCATCAGCCTTGGCATACCGGTAGTTAAACTCGGTAATGGCTTTACTGCTGAGCAACTGACAAAACGCTTTAAACGCCCCTTTGCGCTCAGGGATTTTTACAGCTAATACGGCTTCTTTTTGCTCGCCTAATTCACAACGTTCAGATACATACCGCAAGGTATGGAAATTGATGTTGGCGCCGCACAGGATACCGGCAATCTTTTTGTTATGGACATTGTTTGTCTGCACATACTTACGGATCCCGGCAACAGAAAGTGCACCAGCGGGCTCAGCAATGACGCGAGTATCGTCAAAAATATCTTTTATTGCCGCGCAAATTTCATCGCTATTTACCGTAATCACTTCATCTATATATTGTTGGCACAATCGGAATGTCTCAGCACCGATCGTTTTCACCGCAACGCCATCGGCAAAAATGCCAACACTGGGCAGTGTAACGGGTTCCCCTTTTTCTAGCGCGGCTTGCAGGCACGCTGACTCGTCTGATTCCACTGCAATAATTTTAATATCGGGTCGTAATTGCTTTAAATAAACTGCAATGCCAGCGGCCAGACCACCGCCCCCAACAGCAACAAAGACAATATCTACCTGAGAATTCTGTTCCAGAATTTCTTTGGCGATGGTGCCCTGTCCTGCGATAACATCGGGATTGTCAAATGGTGGAATCAGTGTATAGCCGTGTTCATCTGCCAGTCTTTTGGCTTCAGCATTGGCGGTATCAAAACTGGTGCCATGCAGCACAATATTGACCCAATTGCCACCAAAATTCCGTACGGAATCGATTTTGATATCCGGGGTGGTTTCAGGCATGACAATCGTCGCATGAATACCTTTTCGGGCGGCAGAATAAGCAACACCTTGTGCATGATTTCCAGCCGACGCTGCAATAACGCCAGCGTCCAATTGTGCCTGAGACAATTGAGAAATTCGGTTGAATGCACCGCGCAGTTTGAATGATTTAACTGGCTGTTGGTCTTCACGCTTTAGCCAAACCTCATTGCCCATGATACTGGAAAAACGGTCAAGACGTTGCAAGTCGCTGTTAACGGCCACATCGTAAACCGGGGCAAGCAGTATTTTCTTTAAATAATCACTACCGGAGTGCATCTACTTCTCCAGTTTACTGATATCGCGCACTGCACCTTTATCGGCACTTGTGGCCATTGCAGCAAAAGCTTTTAGTGCATTTGAGACTACACGTTCTCTTTTCTTTGGCTGCCATGGAGAGGACTGTTCTTGCATAGTGGCACGGCGCATTTGCAGCTCTTCATCCGACAGTTGCGCGTTTATGGTGCGCTTCGGAATATTGATGTCAATAATGTCGCCATTTTCTACAAGCCCTATTGCGCCACCACTGGCTGCTTCTGGTGAACAGTGGCCAATTGACAGGCCAGACGTTCCTCCGGAAAAACGACCATCGGTTATCAACGCACAGGATTTGCCAAGTCCTTTGGATTTCAGATATGAAGTGGGGTAGAGCATTTCTTGCATGCCAGGTCCCCCTTTTGGACCCTCATAACGAATGACTACGACATCACCTGCAACGACCTGACCGTCCAGAATTGCTGCTACGGCATCTTCCTGACTTTCATATACTTTCGCCGGACCAGAGAAACATAGAATAGATTCATCCACCCCAGCCGTTTTGACAATGCAACCATCCAGCGCAATATTACCGGACAAAACGGCTAAACCTCCGTCCTGACTGTAGGCGTACTCTTTGCTCCTGATGCAACCATTCTGGCGATCGACATCCGCATCTGGAAAGCGACATTCTTGACTAAACGCTTTTGTGGTGCGAATCCCTGCTGGACCGGCTCTATAGAATGTGAGCGCTTGCTCATTTGATTTGTCGGTTATATCCCAGTTAGCGATTACTTCAGGCATGGTGCCGCCAAGAACATGGTGGGTATCTCGGTTGAGTAATCCAGCACGATTCAATTCCGCCAAAATCGCCATCACACCACCGGCACGGTGAACGTCTTCCATGTGATATTTGTTGGTGGCAGGGGCAACTTTACAGAGGTTAGGAATAAGCCGAGACATTCGGTCAATGTCCTGCATAGTGAATGGGATTTCCCCTTCGTTGGCAGCGGCTAATAAGTGTAATACAGTATTTGTTGAACCGCCCATGGCAATATCCAGTGCCATTGCATTCTCAAATGCCTGGAATGAGGCAATGTTACGGGGCAGCATTTGTTCATTATCCTGCTCATAATATTCCCGGCACATTTCGACAATGCGCTTTCCAGCATTTAAGAATAGATCTTCTCTATCAGCATGGGTTGCCAGGCAGGAACCATTGCCCGGCAATGAGAGCCCTAGTGCTTCGGTCAAACAATTCATCGAGTTCGCCGTGAACATGCCGGAGCATGAACCACAGGTTGGACAGGCCGAACGTTCAATTTGCTCACTATCACTATCAGAGACATTGTCATCAGCGGCTGCCACCATCGCATCTACCAAATCCAGTTTAATGATTTGCTCTGATAGCTTTGTTTTACCTGCTTCCATTGGGCCACCGGAGACAAAGATCACCGGAATATTCAGGCGCATGGCAGCCATCAGCATTCCCGGTGTGATCTTATCGCAGTTTGAGATACAGACGATGGCGTCCGCACAGTGAGCATTCACCATGTATTCCACCGAATCGGCAATAAGATCACGAGACGGTAGGCTGTAAAGCATGCCGCCATGGCCCATGGCAATCCCATCATCTACGGCGATAGTATTAAACTCTTTAGCAACGCCACCCGCTTTCTCCACCGCGCCAGCCACTAACTGCCCCATATCTTTCAGGTGCACATGCCCTGGGACAAATTGCGTAAAAGAGTTCGAAATAGCAATAATAGGTTTGCCGAAATCACTATCCGTCATTCCTGTGGCACGCCACAATGCGCGGGCGCCCGCCATATTTCTTCCGTGTGTCGTCGTTGCTGAGCGCAGTTTTTTCGGCATGTTGCCCCCTAAATATAATTAAGAATATCTATTCTACGGCTGTTAACCAGCCCCATTTATCTTCAGTTTGACCATTGAACAAACCAAAGAATGCGGATTGTACTTTTTCGGTGATAGGTCCACGTCCACCATTGCCTACCGGAATACCATCAACGCTGCGAACCGGAGTCACTTCTGCGGCGGTACCGCACATTAGAATTTCGTCGGCGAGATATAAAGATTCCCGAGGAATATTCTCTTCACGAATTTCATAACCCATTTCTCTTAACAGAGTCATCACAGTATCGCGTGTGATACCTGGTAAAATCGCTGCAGTTTTTGGAGTGGTGGATACGATGCCATTACGAATGATAAACAAGTTTTCACCGGCACCTTCACTGACATAACCATTGACGTCTAACGCGATACCTTCGCCATATCCGTGACGGCGAGCTTCCATTGAGATCAGCTGGGAGCTCAAATAGTTACCACCGGCCTTGGCTCCTGTTGGCATGGTATTCGCTGCTAATCTGTTCCACGAAGAGATACCAGCGTCAACGCCATTTTTCAGCGCTTCCTCACCTAAATAAGCACCCCAGCCAAAGGCAGCTATGGCCAGCTCGGTTTCTGTTCCGAAAGGTACTTGCAAGCCCATACCAATATCGCCGTAATAAGCAATTGGACGAATATACGCAGACTTCAGGTTATTGTATTTAATCACATCTAACGTTGCCTGGTTAATTTCATCTAAAGTATAAGGAATGGTCATTCTGTATATCTTTGCAGAATCCAGTAGACGACGATTGTGCTCTTGCAAACGAAAGACACAGGGACCCTTATCAGGAGTATCGTAGGCGCGGATCCCTTCAAACACAGAAGAACCGTAGTGAATCGCGTGAGTTAATACATGTACAGTGGCTTTTTCCCAGGGAATAATTTCGCCGTTAAACCAAATATGATCTGCTAATTTTTTAGCCATGATGTTTCCTTATTTATTATGCGGATATACTCAGAGGCATATCTTGTGAGACCTTCATTTGGGTCAGATCATACAACTTATTCAGTTGACTGGTTAGTAGGTTAATCGATTGTTGCCCTGTTACCTGTAAACTAATTGCCAATTTATCTGTTGCCAGCTGTTGCATCTGCAACGTTTCAACATTGAATTGACGATAGCGGGTGACCTGTAAAACCCTTTCCAGCGCTGCGGGTTGATTATTTAGCTGCAGTTCAATTTGATATTGCATGATGTTCTTCCAACATGTGATGGTTTGCGGTATTTGGTGGCACTATTGGCCAAACGTTGTCTTCAGCATTCAGTTTGACGTGTAAAAGCATGGCTTCGGGATGTGCGATAAATGCTGCCAACATATGTTTCATGTCTTCTGGCTTATCCAGTACTGCTGAATGAATGCCAAAAGCCGCGGCAACCTCAGAAAATTCCGGGTTATCCGATAAGTCCGTTTCACTGTAACGTTGTCCATGAAATAGCTCTTGCCATTGTTTCACCATGCCAAGACGCTGATTATCCAAAACCAGAATCTTAAGTGGGATACCGTAGCGTTTGATGGTGGCAAGTTCCTGAATATTCATCATGAACGAACCGTCACCGCTAATCGTGACGACGCACTTATCAGGATTGGCAACGCAGGCGCCGATGCCAGCAGGCATGCCAAATCCCATTGTGCCTAATCCACCGCTGCTCAGGTGGTGTTTTGGGCTGGAAAACTGTAAATGTTGCGCCACCCACATCTGGTGTTGACCAACATCGCTGGTATAAACAGTCTCTCGTGGTGCAGCCTGATTCAACTGGCTTAACAACCATGGAGCATCAATCTTGTCCGGACTGTTGTTGTATTGCCACTGATGCGTCTTTTGTTGCTGACTCAAGTGATGTTGCCACTGAGCAATGCTTAAAGTGCGAGTTAACTGTGGAATGACGTCCTTGCAATCTGCCGCTATAGCGACATTGGCAAAGCGTCTTTTATCTATTTCTGCGGCATCGATATCAACATGCACTACTTTTGCATTCGGCGCAAACTCGTTAAGTTTCCCGGTGGCGCGATCATCAAGGCGTGCACCTAAAACAAGCAGGAGATCGCACTCCTGAACCGCCAGGTTTGCGGCTTTTAAGCCATGCATGCCGAGCATACCTAAATCCAGTGGGTAGTTATCCGCCGCTGTTCCCAAGCCCTTGAGTGTGCTAACACAGGGTAATTGCGTGTCTCTCAGGAATGCCCGTAATTCGGGTAAGGCATCCGCCATGGCAATACCACCACCTAAGTAGGCCAGGGGTTTTTGGGCCTGTTGCAATAGTTGGTTGGCCTTTTCTATATCTTTGCTGAATGCCGATTTAGCCGAATTTGCGACTTTAGTCGCGGTGAATGTATTTAAAGACTTCCCCGTGTCCTCAGGCAGGGCTGTCAATAAAATATCTTTGGGAATATCGACCAGTACGGGCCCCGGACGACCTTCCTGACATAGCTGATACGCATGCGGTAATACCGATGGTAACTGTGCAATGTCAGAAACTAAAAAACTATGCTTTGTGACACTCAATGATAAGCCCAAAACATCCACTTCCTGAAACGCATCACTTCCCATTGCACTGGAGGGAACCTGACCGGTAATGACGAGAATGGGTACTGAATCCAGTTTGGCATCAGCAAGTGCTGTGAGTAAATTTGTGGCTCCCGGTCCCGAGGTGCCAAAACAGATGCCAGGCTTGTTGCTGCTGCGGGCAAAGCCGACAGCAGAGAATGCCGCCCCCTGTTCGTGCCTGGCCAGATAATGCTTGATATCAAAGTCCAGTAGCGCATCGTACAACGGCATAATTGCACCACCGGGATACCCGAATACATCGTGGCATCCCTGCTGTTGTAAAAACTGTAAAATGTATTGTGCGCCAGTCATTGTCTTCATCATCTTAATTTTATTTTGGGCCTAAAAACAAAAAACCCCCGGACTTTCGTGCGGGGGTTTCTCTGCAATCTGTTAAGTTTATGAACTCACAGCCGCCCCCGCAGTGCGTTAATAATCACCACGACAATAACCACGAGGCTGTTAAGCACAGTCGCGTTTACTTGTTGTTTCATGATTATTGGAGCTTTGGCTTGCATAAACTTTTTCATCTTTTCGTCACTATTTAAACAAATAGCACAGACAAAAATTAAAGATCAAGCATTAATTTTGAATTTGTCGCTTTCCCTTTTGCTCATGTTTTGGTCCTATACTCAAAACTGAGCATTAACTAGTTGAAATGATGATGGAAAACTGGCTCCACTGGATAGATCTGGCAGGCGTTGCTGTATTTGCAATTTCCGGCACATTGATGGCGTTTAAAAAACATCTGGATGGTTTCGGTGTCCTGGTATTAGCCTCGGTCACTGCTATTGGTGGTGGAACGATACGGGATATGATTCTAAATGTACCGGTGTATTGGCTAAAGCAGCCGATATTTTTCTACGTTATTTTGGTTGCGGCATTGACCACTATTTTGTGGCTTCGGGTCACGCATCGATTTCCATTACGTTATTTGCTGGTCGCTGATGCGATAGGTTTGGCATTTTTTAATATGATGGGCTTACAAAAAGCCCTCTTGCTGGACACGACCCCATTTGTTGCAGTGATCCTGGGGGCAATGACAGGTGTCTTTGGTGGCCTGATCCGTGATGTGATATGTCGTGAGATACCGCTGGTATTAAAAGGTGAATTATACGCCATGACCTGTATTGCAGGGGGCGTAATGTACATTGGCTTGACAGAGTTAATGGTTCCGGAACGCTTCGCAATGGCAGCTTGCGTTGTGACTACCTTAATTTTGAGGTTAGGGGCAATAAAATGGCATTGGCATTTCCGTGTTTTCAGTGGCCATGACGCACCTCCGGGACAATAAGCAAGAATATGAGACCGTCTAAGAGGCCACAAAAAAGTGGCACTTACGGTTTAGGTAAAAAAATAAACTTTGCCTAAAAGTGATTTGGTGGTTAATATATTGACCGTTGAACTTGTTTTGCAAAAGGATTTGCAACATGCCACTCGCAATTGTACATACTCGTGCCACTATCGGCATTGACGCTCCCCCTGTTTCGGTTGAAGTCCATCTTAGTCATGGCATGCCGTCATTCAATATCGTCGGTTTGCCCGAGGCATCTGTGCGTGAAGCCAAAGACCGGGTGCGCAGTGCGTTAGTCAATTCCGAATTCACTTTTCCTGCTAAACGCATCACTGTTAATCTCGCCCCAGCAGATCTGCCTAAATCGGGTGGGCGATTTGATATGGCTATTGCGATTGGCATTATTGCCGCATCACTTGGCGCTCCTGATAGTTTGCAGAACTATGAATTTGTTGGTGAACTGGCGCTTTCTGGTGAAATTAGAGCCGTGAAAGGGGTGCTGCCAGCTGTCATCGCTGCTGGTAAGAATCAGAGAAAACTGTTTATACCTGTGCAAAACATCGCAGAAGCCAGTTTGGTGAAGGATACGGAGTATTTTCCTGTAGAACATATTTCACAGGTTTATCAGCATCTTTTCTCAGAGCAAAAAGTCACACATGTAAGAACTGAGATAACCTCAGCATTGCAGCAGCATAATGGGGACCTGGCCGACATTGTCGGTCAGGAATCTGCAAAAAGAGCGTTGCTAATCGCCGCTGCTGGTGGCCACAACATCCTGTTTTCTGGCCCTCCAGGTACTGGAAAAACGATGCTGGCTAACCGCTTGTGCTCAATTCTGCCCCCCCTGAGTGACCAGCAGGCATTGGAAGTTGCTTCCATTCGCTCCATCTCAAACCAACCGTTTGATCATCAAAATTTCTATCAGCGACCCTTTCGTCATCCTCATCATACTTCTTCAGCCCCCGCATTGGTGGGAGGAGGTGGTTTGCCTAAACCGGGTGAAGTCAGTTTAGCGCATCATGGAGTCTTGTTTTTAGATGAACTGACAGAGTTTCCCCGGCACGTGTTGGATGTCTTACGTGAACCCTTAGAGGCTGGAGTAGTATGTATATCCAGAGCGGCGCATCAGGCCAGTTTTCCCGCCAGGTTTCAACTGGTTGCTGCGCTCAACCCAAGCCCTTCTGGGGATGTCAATGATGGTCGACATAACGCAGATCAGATTCTGCGTTATTTGAATCGCATTTCTGGTCCACTATTGGAACGTATCGATCTGCAGGTCAATGTGCCAAAACTCGGCGCTAGCGAACTTCGGCAAATTCGCTATCAAGGCTCAAGTATGTCCTCCGCTATGGCGCGGGAACAGGTGCAAATGAGCCGGGAGTTGCAAATCAAACGCACAGGTAAACTCAATTTTGAGCTTAGCGGCAGGGATTTAGAAAGTGCTTGCGCGTTGAACGAAGAGCTTGAAATGTTCTTAGAACAGGCCGTTACCACTTTACAGCTATCGATGCGCTCTTTGCACCGTATTTTACGTGTTGCCCGGACCATTGCCGACCTGGCAAACGAAGATAGAGTGCGTCGCCAGGACCTCTCTGAAGCCCTAAGTTATCGGGCTTTGGAACGAACCATTGCACAACTGAGCCGACACTAAGAAGCGTTTAACAATGTTTTAAAAAGGCCTGAATTATGGGTTCCTGATTGCGTTTTTTAAGGCAACAAACACCCAGATGATATGGTTCAATGTCGTTAATAAGAATTTTATTGACGCGCCCGGCGACAGTTGACAGATCCACGACAATCTCAGGCACAATCGCAATGCCACAGCCAAGAGCCACCATACTCAGGATCGCTTCATTGCCACCGACACTGGCATAGACCCGTGGACGGATCCCGCGTTCTGCCAGCCAGTGATGGACGATGCGTTTCGATGGACCGCTGTCAGGCAGGATCATATCGCTGGATTGCCAACGCACATCTTCCAGAGTCTGGATGTGTGAGGATTTAGGAGCAATGAGGATTAGCCTTACCGTATCTAACGGCACAAAATGCAGCTCTTTGGGAAAGTTAGGTGTATGAATTGCAATCGCGATATCAGCCTGCTGTTGCAGGATACGCTCCGCTGATTCACCAGGGTTGCCTGTGGCCAATTTAATCTCAATCTGGGGATAATCCCGTCTAAATCCGTCCAACAACCCCGGTAGATGGCTCATGCTGGCTGTGACCGTGCAAAAAACACTAAGTTCGCCAGTTAGCGCCTGACTGTGCTGATTGACATCATGTTGCAGTGATTGCCATTCGCCATTAACCACATCAACAAATTGACGCATGCGCTCACCAACAGGGGTCAGACGCACGCTGCGGTTATCTCTGATAAATAAATCTGCGCCAACTTCTTGCTCAAGTCGCTGAATGGCGCGGCTAAGAGTTGAAGGGCTCACAAACATCGCTTCGGAGGTTTTACCAAAATGCAATGAATTTGCCAGATGCTGGAACAATTGCAGGCCGCGTAAATCCATGGTGTTGCACAAAATGAAATAGTGTATTGCAAATATATCATTTTAAACAACAATGAGAAAGGCGTAGTCTTGATGTCGGTTTAATCGTCACAGATTATTTGGAGTTATGGCTAATTATTTTAATACCCTGACATTAAGGCAACAGTTGGACCAGTTAGGTCGTTGTCGCTTTATGGAACGCGAAGAGTTCAGCACCGGTTGTGATTTTCTTAAGGGAAAACGCATTGTTGTAGTAGGTTGCGGCGCGCAAGGTTTAAACCAGGGTTTAAACATGCGAGATTCAGGGCTGGATGTAAGCTATGCGCTGCGTCAGTCAGCAATTGATGAAAAGCGGGCATCCTACCAGCGTGCCTCAGAAAACGGTTTTACTGTAGGTACGTACCAACAGCTGATTCCAGAGGCTGACATCGTTTATAACCTGACACCTGACAAGCAGCATGCCAGTGTGGTTGAAGCGGTTATGCCGCTGATGAAAGACGGGGCGGTGTTAAGCTATTCGCATGGATTTAACATTGTTGAGGAAGGGCAGCAAATTCGACCTGATATTACGGTTGTTATGTGTGCACCTAAATGTCCTGGAACGGAAGTCCGTGAAGAATATAAACGTGGCTTTGGTGTACCCACTCTGATAGCTGTTCATCCAGAGAATGATCCGCAAGGTGAAGGCCTGGAAATTGCCAAAGCATTGGCATCAGCCACAGGCGGAGACCGAGCAGGTGTTCTGGAATCTTCATTTGTTGCTGAAGTGAAATCTGATTTGATGGGTGAACAAACCATCCTGTGCGGTATGCAGCAAACAGCCGCTATTTTGGCCTATGACAAAATGGTTGCCGATGGCGAAGATCCGGCCTTTGCAGGTGCCTTGATCCAATTTGGTCTGGAAACCATTACCGAAGCGCTAAAAATCGGTGGTGTAACCAACATGATGGATCGTTTGTCGAATGTCGATAAGCTGAAAGCCGTTGAATTATCTAACGAGTTAACGCAATTACTGCGTCCACTATTTGAAAAGCATATGGACGATATCATCAGCGGTGCGTTTTCTGAAGGCATGATGGCCGACTGGGCCAATGGCGATGAAAAATTACTTGGTTGGCGTGAAGAAACGACTCAAACGGGGTTTGAGAATGCGCCGGAATACCAAGGCGAAATTAATGAGCAAACCTTTTTTGATAAGGGCGTCTTTTTAGTCGCTATGATCAAAACAGGAGTAGAGTTGGCGTTTGATGTGATGGTGGAAGCCGGCATCTTACCTGAATCTGCATATTACGAGTCGTTACATGAAACACCATTGATTGCAAATACCATCGCTCGTAAGCGTTTGTATGAGATGAATGTGGTTATTTCAGATACGGCAGAATATGGAAACTATTTATTTGCAAATGCAGCGGTCCCGCTATTACGGGAGAAGCTGATGCCAAATCTCGGCAGCGATTTGATTGGTAAGGGTTCACCAACCCAATCACAAAGTGTCGATAATAAAGCATTAGTGGAAGCCAATCAGGATATTCGAAATCATCCTGTTGAATGGGTGGGTGCAGAATTGCGTGGTTATATGACGGACATGAAAGCGATTGTAGAAACCAGCAATTAATCGTCCTGATTCAGGATGATGCGGGGTGCATAACGATAGCAGGAAAAGGCTGTCGGTTGTTGCACTCTGGCAACACTCATTCAGAGTTGTCTCCCATTGACAATTTCTGTCGTTAGGTGCTTGTTGCAAGCCCTCTTAGCCCGGTATTTTATACCGGGCTTTTTTTATATATGCTGTTAGGACACTGCTTTCAGGAATCCACAGACATGCTTGCACCAAAACTCTGTCCACCGTATTACGCTGTAATTTTTTCTTCGCTAAAAAGTGAGGAGCAACAGGGCTATAGTGAAATGGCCGAAAAAATGTGGCATCTAGCTAGTCAACAACCCGGATTTTTAGGCGCTGAATCAGCATCTGATGATATCGGCGTTACTGTGTCTTATTGGCAGAGTCTTGAAGCTATTGCCAACTGGAAGCAGAACAGCGAGCATCAACTGGCCCAAAAAATGGGACGACAACAGTGGTATCAAACTTTTCGACTGCGTATTGCCAAAGTAGAGCGGGAGTACGCAATGGAGACTCCCGATTAATATTGAATAGAATAAGCGTTCAGGTTAAGGGTTGAATTTTTAGTTCAACGCGTCGATTTTTCTGACGGTTGTCGTCTGAATCATTAGGCACAAACGGTGAGAACTCACCCATTCCCACTGTGACAATGCGACGCGCATCTACCTGATAACCAATAAGATGACTTTTTACGCTTAATGCTCGCGACTCAGAGAGCTGTTGATTATATTGGGCTGCACCGACATCGTCCGTATGTCCCTCGATGCGCAAGGTGGTTTTAGGGTATTCATTCAGTACGGCCGCCACATCATCTAATATGGCATTAAACTGGGGCTGTATGCGGGCACTGCCGGTTTCAAAAGTGATGTTTCCCGGTAAATAGAGGTGGATATCATTGCCTTCGCGCGATACTTCTACCCCGGAATCTGCGAGCTTTTCCTGGAATTCGCGTTCTTGCTGATCCATATAACGACCAACCATATTACCGGCAATGGCACCTACCGCCGCGCCCCAGACATAACGGCTTTTATCATTGTCACCTGTCGCTTTCCCTAAAATAGCGCCCAGTACAGCGCCTACTGCCGTTGCCTGACCCGCATTGTTGTCGGTATTTGCACAACCTGTTACCAATGTTAGCGCGGTAACGCCGCTTATTAGCCACTTTTTCATCACACTTTCCACAATAGAACGGTTATATAAATTCTGGCAAGCCGTCTCTGAATCGCGGGTGAATCATGCACAACAGAAAGCCCGATTTAGGACAACGAGCATTCCATAAATTGCGCAGTTCCAGCTTTCTCGTCTAACTGATACAGAGTAAAACCGAACTTTTTATAGGCGTTAATGGCCGACGCATTACCTGAAAGTACTTCCAATGTCAGTTTACAGCAGCCTAGCTCTTTAGCTTTGGCAGCGATGGCCTTCATCAACATTTGTGATAAACCTTGCCCGCGGTGCTCGGGGAGTACCGCAAAATCGTGGATATTGAGTAGTGCTTTGCACGCAAAGGTGGAAAACCCCATAAAACAATTGGCAAATGCCACAGGCTTATCATTCTGATAAACCAAAAAGCCCACATAATATGGCAGTTTAGACAGCTCTGTCATCAACTGAGCCTTTATCTTTTCAGCCAATGGTGTGCCACCCCCCATAGGGTCGCATGCATAACTATCCAGCATTTCAGGTAAATCACGGCAATGTAGCGGGTTATTGAAGTCAACTATCACGATTTCTGTTGTCATTTTGCTTCCCTTGGAAATTTTTTATGGACGAGCTATTTATTTGGTGCTACTTTTAAGTTGTTCATACCTGAACGCCACTTGTAATCAAGATTTCAATCCAAATATAAAACTCTATCCGAGAACAATAGTACTTGATCGAATAACAATATCGCTCGCATTTTGCGGCCAGAATAATTCAACAAGACCCACCAATTATGAATCTAACTGAACTCAAAAAGAAACCTATTAACGAACTTGTATCACTCGCTGACGAGATGGGCATTGACAATATGGCCCGTGCTCGTAAGCAGGACATTATCTTTTCCATCCTAAAAACGCACGCTAAAAGTGGTGAAGACATTTTTGGCGATGGCGTGCTCGAAATTTTGCAAGATGGTTTCGGATTCTTGCGCTCTTCTGATTCTTCTTATTTGGCGGGACCGGATGACATTTATGTATCACCGAGCCAGATACGTCGTTTTAATCTGCGCACCGGCGATACGATTGCCGGGAAAATCCGTCCCCCAAAAGATAGCGAACGCTATTTTGCGTTATTAAAAATCAATCAGGTTAATTTCGATAAACCAGAAAATTCGCGTAATAAAATCCTGTTTGAAAACCTGACACCATTGCATGCCGAAAAGCGTCTGACCATGGAGCGTGGTAATGGCAGCACGGAAGACATTACCGCAAGAGTGCTGGATCTGGCGTCACCTATTGGTGCCGGACAACGTGGCCTTATCGTCGCACCGCCAAAAGCGGGTAAAACGTTATTGCTGCAAAATATTGCCCAATCTATCGCTGCAAATCATCCCGATATTACGCTGATGGTGCTGCTGATTGATGAACGACCAGAAGAAGTAACGGAAATGCAGCGCCTGGTTCAGGGTGAGGTGATTGCATCTACATTTGATGAACCAGCCAGCCGCCACGTCCAGGTTGCTGAAATGGTGATCGAAAAAGCTAAACGATTAGTCGAACACAAAAAAGATGTGGTGATTTTATTAGACTCCATTACTCGCTTAGCACGAGCCTATAACACGGTGATTCCGTCATCAGGCAAAGTGTTAACTGGTGGTGTCGACGCCAACGCATTGCATAAGCCTAAACGCTTTTTCGGTGCCGCGCGTAATGTGGAAGAAGGCGGCAGCTTAACCATTATTGCAACTGCACTGATTGACACAGGTTCCAAAATGGATGAAGTCATTTACGAAGAATTTAAAGGTACAGGCAACATGGAATTGCACCTGAACCGTAAGATTGCTGAAAAACGGGTCTTCCCGGCAATTGACTTTAATCGCTCTGGTACCCGTCGTGAAGAATTACTGACGACCCAGGAAGAGCTGCAGAAGATGTGGATTTTACGTAAGATCGTACATGAAATGTCAGAAATAGATGCGATGGAATTCTTAATTGGTAAATTGTCGATGACTAAGACCAATAATGAGTTCTTCGATGCTATGCGCAGGCAAAAATCCTAATACTTACAAGATTGATAGCTATAAAAAAGGTCGTGAAAGCGACCTTTTTTATAGCTCAATTGGAACGAACGTTTACGCGGTAGAGCGCTCAATAGTGGCGAGCAGTTTATCTTCTAACTCAAATCGCTCTTCCATTTTTTCACCCAGCACCGCCAGATTTTGATCAAACCCTGCGAGTTCGTCTTCGTCAGAGATACTGGCATAATAATCATTGAAGGTCAGGGCGCTGTCCGTGGTTTCGGTAATCTTTGGATATATTTCTTCTGCCAGCTTTTTGTTGTCACTGACCTGACTGCATTCATCCATAATTTTGTCGAACAGTTCAAAATGACCTGCTGAAATATAATCCATCAATAATTCACAAAAAGCTTCCACGCGCTCTTTAGTTGGCAAAGCTTTATCAGAATGCTCATAAGGAGGCAGTCCGGCCAACTCGCAATACTGCACGAGTAGCTTTTTCCGTTCATTCAGCCAGGAATCCACAAGTTCGTGCATTCCTCCCCATTTTTGTTCTGCTTGCTCAACTTTGCTCAGCATTATTTAACGCCTATTTGTCACATCATTAAAATGAGTATAACAAATTGCCATGTTTGCAAAAGCATTGTTTTAGTTTGTAATGAAGCCAGCGCGTGCCCTAATGGATTTCCATCAACATCGGAGCAGTGTTAAGCTTTCTCCGTCATTGCCAAAGCAGTATTACCATGATTGAACAACAACCAGCGATTAAAGCGGATAATCAGTATTATTTCTTTATTTTTTCCGGTGCCAAAGTCCTGCAACATGCTTCGCAACCGGGTCCTATTTTAGCTACATTGGAAGAATTGTCGTTGGTACAGCACTATCAGGAAAACATAGTGCAAGTAGGCCGCCATCAGGGAAAAGCCTGTTTAATGGTGGATTTGGAACAGGAACAGGTAACGCAAGCAGATCTGGAATTGATTGGCCTGCGTAATATGATGATGCAAGAGCCTGAAATGTTCGGGGTCATTTCACGAGCCTGGCAGGTAGCGTTGTTTTTACGAACACATCGGTTTTGTGGTCAATGTGGACGGAGGATGCACAATGTGCAATGGGAACTGGCGATGGCCTGTAAAAACTGTGGTCACCGCTGTTATCCACGTATTTCCCCATGCATTATAGTTGCGGTACGTAAAGGCAATAAAATCCTGTTGGCACAGGGTAAACATCACAGCAACAATATGTACTCTACCCTGGCGGGTTTTGTAGAGAGTGGTGAAACACTTGAACAGGCTGTTCATCGAGAGGTAAAAGAAGAAGTTGGTATTAATATTAACAATATTCGTTATTTTGGTAGTCAGCCCTGGCCATTTCCCCATTCATTGATGTGCGGTTTTCTGGCGGATTGGCATTCTGGTGATATTGATATCGATAACGATGAGATTATTGCCGCGGAGTGGTTTGACGTGGATAAGTTGCCCACCATACCTCCTACGTTTTCGATTGCTGGAAAACTGATTGCCGCGACACTCAGTGATATTGCAAAAAATGAAACCTAAGGCAGGCAATAAAACACTAAAATACAATACAAATAAAAAAGCCCCGTCCGAGGACGAGGCTTGAATTTTTGTTAGCGTCTTGGTCCCGTATAATCGGGCTTCTTTATTTTTGTAACCGCTTAACTGCAATAAGTTATAGCAGATAATTAAAAAGAATAGCAAGTTTTTTTAAACATTTTGTTAACAAAACCGTTATTGACCGATGATTTCCGTCTTTTTATCGGAAAATCTTGTGTACAATAGCGCGATTTTTCAATTTTCTAGATTAAGGGAATTCATGGTTGCAGAGTTAAAGAACGACCGTTACCTCAAAGCGCTATTGCGTCAGCCTGTCGATAAAACACCAGTGTGGATGATGCGCCAAGCCGGGCGTTATCTCCCTGAGTATCAGGCGACCAGAGCACAGGCCGGTGACTTTATGTCACTGTGTAAAAATACCGAATTGGCCTGTGAAGTGACGCTGCAGCCCCTGAGGCGATTTCCATTGGATGCAGCAATTCTGTTTTCAGATATTCTGACCATTCCAGATGCCTTGGGGTTGGGTTTATACTTTGAAACTGGAGAAGGTCCTAAATTTGAACGTCCGGTCAATAGTTTTGCGGCAATCGACAAACTGGCTATTCCTGATCCAGAAGATGATTTAGGTTATGTCATGGATGCAGTGCGGGCTATTCGTAAAGCGCTCAATGGTGATGTGCCTTTGATTGGCTTTTCTGGCAGCCCCTGGACACTGGCCACTTATATGGTGGAAGGTGGCTCAACCAAGACCTTTGGTAAGATAAAAAAGCTGGCCTTCAGCGATCCTAAAGCTATGCATTTGTTGCTGGATAAGCTGGCAGATTCGGTCATTTTGTATCTCAACGCCCAAATCGCCGCGGGAGCACAATCAGTGATGCTGTTTGATACCTGGGGCGGCGTGTTGTCTGGACCAGCCTATCAGGAGTTTTCGCTGCGCTACATGGAAAAAATTGTGCAGGGACTGACTCGAGAAGCACAAGGGCGTCGTGTTCCTGTTACGTTATTTACGAAAAATGGTGGTCAATGGTTGGAGAAGATCGCGGCTACCGGATGTGACGCAGTCGGATTGGATTGGACTACAGATATCGCTGATGCACGCCAACGTGTGGGTGACAAAGTGGCGCTGCAGGGCAATATGGATCCCTGCATGTTGCACGCCCCACATGATCGTATTCGAGAAGAAGTAGCGACAATTCTAGCCGGATACGGTCATGGAAGCGGTCATGTGTTCAACCTCGGGCATGGTATCCATCCAGATATCGATCCTGAGCATGCCGGGACCTTCATCAATGCCGTTCATGAATTGAGTTTACCCTATCATAAATAATAGGTTGGAGGGGTCAGGCGTCACGCGGTAGCCCCTTCTCAATACTGCGGATCAGCCTTAAGGTCAGGCGGTTCGCGGTTTTTTCTGTGGTGCTTTTGCCCACCTGAGCTGCTTGCTTAACCTTCTGCTGTTGTAGCGCCCAATGGATATGCTCTTTGACCATTTCCGAGCTGTATTTTAATTTTTTCTCCAGTGCAGTGACAATAGCCTCACAAAAAGGGGCATTACCCAGCGCGACGGCGATGTTGCGTTGCCAGCGTTCAAAACCAATGCGTCGAATGGCGGTGCCTTCTGTTTTGGACAAAAATGTGTCTTCATCCCAGTGAAATAACTCCAGAAGCTCAATGTCGGTTAACTGGTGCCGAGCCTGAAAGTCGGCCTCCGCGCTCATCGTCGCAAAGCGATTCCATGGACATATCAACTGACAGTCATCACAACCATAGATGCGATTCCCCATAGCGTGCCGGTATTGTTCTGGAATCGTGCCTTTATTTTCAATGGTGAGGTAGGAGATACATTTTCGACCGTCAACCACGTAAGGTGCTACTATGGCACCGGTCGGACAAATCTTTATGCAGGCTACGCAACTACCGCATTTTTCTGCAACGGGCTGATCCACTGGCAGCGGTAAATTAACAAATAGTTCTCCCAGAAAAAACCAGGAACCGTCCTGTTCACTGATGGTTAGTGAGTGCTTGCCAGTCCAACCAATACCTGATTTCTCGGCAATCGCATGTTCTAGCACTGGCGCGGAATCTACAAAGGGACGAAATTGGGCATGAGGTGCAGCCTGATGAATTTGTTGTCCCAGGCGTTTCAGCCGACCCCGCAGTACTTTGTGATAATCTCTGCCAACCGCATAGCGGCTGATGTAAGCATGAGCTTTTTGTTTCAGACTGTGTGCGAATTTGGCATCAGGTGGTAAGTAATTCATACGCACGCTGATGATCCGTGTGGTACCCGGCAACAATTTATCGGGTGCCAGACGCTTCTCGATATTATCTTGTAAATATGACATGTCACCGTGATAGCTGGCTTCCAGCCACCTTTGCAAATGTGGCTTATGCTTTTGCAGGTCAGTATCTGAAATTCCGATCTGTTGAAAGCCTAGTGCTTTTCCCCACGCCTTGATATCTTGAGCCAGAGCGTTGTAATCGATTGTGGAATCCGATGACATTAAAAACCTACGCAAATATTTTTCCGAAAACTAGCTTATCACAGAATATCTATAGCGCCGATCAGGTGCGCCATGTTGAGCCCAGAGCAGCGGCTTTGGCCGGTGTCTCAATGTATCAGCTTATGGAACGTGCCGGTAAAGCTGTGGTGGATGTTATTCGTCGCCACTATCCAGACTTACAACAGGTGCTGGTATTGGCTGGACACGGAAACAACGGCGGAGATGCTTATGTAGTGGCGCGCTTGTTAACTGAAAAAGGCTGTCAGGTTGACGTCTGTGAACTAGGTCAAATTGATAAACTCAGTGCTGATGCCAACGAAGCCAGACAGCGTTGGCTAAAAGGCCGGCACCAGATTAAAAAGACCGAACAAATTCTGTATCGCGACTACCAATTGTGTGTCGATGGAATGCTCGGCACTGGTATTAAGGGCGCTGTCCGTGAACCTTATCAAGGTGTGATCCAGGCACTGAATAAGCAAGATATAGCGGTAGTTAGTATTGATGTGCCTTCGGGGATTGACTCCGATACCGGAACGGAATGTGGCGAAGCTGTAGCGGCAGATCACACGGTAACCTTTGTTGGTGTGAAAGCGGGGTTGGTCACAGGGCTCGGCAAACAACTGTGTGGCATTTTGCATTTTTCTGATCTAGGCATCGGGGAACCCTTTCAACGTATCGCTAGGCCGCTTGGTAGAACCATCACCTTCAAACAATTGAAGCCCTTGCCTCCGAAACCGAAAGCTGCCCACAAAGGGGATTTTGGCAAGCTATTATGCATTGGGGGCAATATTGGGTATGCGGGAGCAATTCGCCTGACGGGTGAAGCGGCGATGCGATCTGGAGCGGGTTTGGTGAAAGTGTTTTGTCATGAAGCTTCCAAGTCCATTCTCGCCTCCGGACGGCCCGAGCTTATGATTGAGTATCGCAGTGACTATTTGCAGGAAACATTAAAGTGGAGTCAGGCTATCGTGATTGGGCCAGGGCTTGGGCAGGATATCTGGAGTTTTAGCGTGTTAAAACAAACCCTGGAGCACTGCCTGAGATATCATAAACCCGTTGTGATTGATGCGGACGCATTAAACCTGATGGCCGAACATCGCACACTGACCGTCCCGCAAAATCTTGCCGTGCTTACGCCCCATCCCGGAGAAGCTGCGCGACTTGCTAAAAGTGATGTCTCAAAAGTAGAGCAGAATCGATATAAGACAGTCAGTTCACTGTCGGCCCAGTACGATGCAGTAACCGTCCTCAAAGGGGCTGGCACCTTGATTGCGTCCCAGGATAATATCTGGGTCTGTGGCAATGGCAACCCAGGCATGGCTACCGCGGGAATGGGGGATGTATTGAGTGGAGTATTGGGGGCGCTACTGGCACAGAAAATGAGTATCAGACTCAGTGCTATATTTGGTGTGTGTCTGCATAGTCATGCGGCCGATCTGGCCAGCCAGGAATATGGGCAACGAGGCTTACTAGCCAGTGATTTGTTTCCTTATATACGTCGCCTCATTAATAATGTGGCATAATTCCACCTGAGTGTTGTTTCCGTCACTGCAAGTGTGACCCAGAGACCGTGTGAAGTGTTAAAAGTATTTATCAAAGATGGACAAAGTGCAGCAGTATCAAAGTAGTTTCCAAAGCACCTGTAGTGAAGAAACCGAGCAATTGGGTGGACGACTGGCGCAATTAGTTTTTAATTTGAACTGCGCTTTTACCATTCACCTGGAGGGGCAACTGGGTGCCGGGAAAACCTGTTTTAGTCGTGGCTTCATTCAACAACTGGGCGTGTCAGGTTCGGTTAAAAGCCCTACTTACACACTTGTCGAACCCTATGACATAAAACAACGCAAGCTATTTCATTTTGATTTATATCGCCTGGCCGATCCTGAAGAACTGGAATTTCTGGGTATACGAGACTATCTCCAGGAAAATACTATTTCGTTAATTGAGTGGCCAACTAAAGGTGAGGGCTTACTTCCCCTTCCCGATATGAAAATTACTATTGAGTTTATGGAACCAGGGCGTAATATAGTAGTCGAAGCGTTATCTGAGAAGGCGCAGGGTGTGATACAACAATTACAAAAATAATGTGTCCATGAATGAAATGATTCGCTCGATTTTTTGGCTGTTGATATGTTGTGCTTTTCAATCTATCAGTTATGCCAGTGACAATTCGATTAACAGTGTACGTATTTGGCCATCCCCAAACAGTACCCGAGTTGTATTTGATCTTGAGAAAGCACCACAATATTCCTATTTTACACTGACCAATCCCCACCGCTTAGTGATCGATCTTGCTGCTATGCATGGCAAAGTTGATTTCTCTCAATTTGAGAATAAAAGCCAGTTATTAAAACTCATTCGCCACAGCACTCCGAAGGATAAGAATTCATTGAGAGTGGTGTTGGAGTTAAATAAAAAAATCAATCCGCAGGTGTTCTCTTTAGTGCCAACGGCGCCATATGGTGATCGTCTGGTCGTCGACTTAACCGATCCCAGCCCTACAGAAAAAGTCATTGAACCGCGAATGAAGGAACGCAGTAAGGATATTATTATTGCGATTGATGCCGGTCATGGCGGGGAAGATCCTGGCTCAATTGGCCGAGGTGGTACATACGAAAAAAATGTCACCATACGTATTGCCAAGCGGCTTGAAAAATTAGTTAACAATGAGCCGGGTATGCATGCAGTATTGACGCGAACCGGTGATTATCATATTGACCTTAATCAGCGTCCTGGGATTGCTCGGGAAAATAAAGCCGATCTCTTTGTTTCGATTCATGCCGATGCGTTTACGCAACCGGGACCTAATGGGGCGTCGGTATGGGTATTATCAATGGGGCGAGCTAATTCTGAATTAGGTCGCTGGATGGAAAGCACTGAGAAACATTCAGAACTGTTAGGTGGTGCAGCAGAAGTCATTCAGGACGTTGCCAGTGAGCGCTATCTTACTCAGGCATTGCTGGATATGTCGATGGACCATTCGATTGCCACAAGCTACGACGTCGGACGCAATATATTGGGGGAACTGAAGCAAATGATGAAATTGCATAAAAAGTCTCCGCAGGCCGCGAGTCTCGCTGTATTGACCTCGCCGGATATTCCATCAGTATTGGTAGAAACGGGGTTTATATCCAACCCGAAAGAAGAAAAAAACCTGAATTGGGCTAAACACCAGCAAAATCTGGCAGAAGCCATATTCAACGGTATTAAACAGCACTTTTCTATTGCCCCGCCGGATGGCACTTTATGGGCGAGTCGACGTCCATCTGCGTTACAACATCGTGTTGCCCGAGGGGAGTCGTTGTCGGTATTAGCGCAACGCTACAATGTCACCGTATCTAATATCAAAAAAGCCAATAACCTGAACGGCGATATGGTGCGCATCGGTCAGGTTCTCAATATCCCACGAAGCTAAGTACAGGAAGGGATCCATTGCCTATTCAAATTTTGCCCGCCGAGTTGGCAAACCAAATTGCTGCCGGAGAAGTGGTTGAAAGACCTGCGTCTGTGGTTAAAGAGCTAGTTGAAAATTGCCTTGATGCTGGGGCGACGCGTATTGACATTGATATCGAACGGGGTGGACATAAGCGTATCAGGGTCAGGGATAATGGCAGCGGTATTGAAAAACAGGAGTTAGCATTGGCGCTAAGTCGCCATGCGACCAGTAAAATTAAAGACCTTAGTGATCTGGAACACATACTTAGCATGGGGTTTCGTGGTGAGGCGCTTGCCAGTATCAGTTCCGTATCACGTTTAACACTTCAGTCCCGGCCCACGCAACAGGAACAAGGATGGCAGGCACAGACCGAAGGCCGGGAAATGCAGGTGCAGATCTTACCGGTTGCCCACCCTGAGGGAACTACGGTGGATGTACAGGATATTTTTTACAATACGCCGGCGAGACGAAAGTTTTTGCGCACTGAAAAAACCGAGTTTATGCACATAGAAGAAGTGGTAAAGCGCCTTGCGCTATGTCACTTCCAGATTAGTTTTCGACTGAATCATAACGGCAAATTGGTGCGACACTATCCAGCAGTGAAACAAGACGCAGACAACCTGCGCCGGGTAACCCAGATATGTCAAAAACGATTTTGCGAACATGCACTGTGGGTGGAAGCTGAGTACCGCCAAGACTCGGCTGGCATGAAACTGTCTGGTTGGTTGGGGACACCCGCTGCGGCCAGAACACAGAATGATTTACAACATGCCTTTATCAATCAGCGTGTGATGCGGGATAAAGTGGTTAATCATGCAATTCGTGCTGCTTTTGAAGGTTATATTGATAGTGACCACTACCCGGCATTTGTGTTGTATCTGGACATTGACCCAGAGCAGGTAGATGTAAATGTGCATCCGGCAAAGCATGAAGTACGTTTTCATCGTGCCCGTGAAGTGCATGACTTTATTTATGCTTCGGTAGCGGAAGCATTGCAGACGCAAATGCACCCCGAAGAACTTGCTGGGCAGCAACAGACCAGAGCATCGCAAGCCAGTCACGACTATATTCAACCACTACAAGAACGAGATGTTCAATCTGGTACAGCGCTCCGAACCACAACACGAGACAGGGTGAACGAGTCTGACAGTGGTCATGTTGCCTCTTACCATCTCAACGACACTCCTCAACAACCGAATCGCCATTCTCCCGGAACAGCTGGTTTGAGTTCTGGCAAAGTCTCCTTTCCAAGGTCTGGAAGTGCACCTGATAAACAGTCATTAGTGACATACAATGATATATTGTCTATGGCGTCTCCAGAGGCTAAATTGTCAGTTATGCCATTGGGGCAAAAAGGGGACTTAGTCGCTTGTCAGGAGCGTGTCTATTTTTTGTCATTAGCTAACTTGCTACATCAGGTACTCACTGCTTTTTGTGAAGAGGGCAGACTCACCCGACAACCTTTGCTTATGCCGGTTGCCGTTGAAGCGACGATGACTCGCGAGTCCATAGAAGGGTTACTGGAATACGGATTTGTAATAACAAAAGCCGGCCCCAAACTTATTTTGAAAGAAGTGCCAGCCATGTTCAGGGACCAAGCCTGGTCGCAGATTTTCCCGGGATTTTGCAGCAGCAGTTACGCAACACAAAACCCGGTTGCCGTGCTAATTGAGGCTATCGCCGCACGGGGACAGATATCGGTCGAGACAAAGAACAAGTGTTGGCAAGCACTACAAAACAAGGGCTTGGATAGTGACTGGCTGGGCCAATATGGCAAGGTGTTACCAATTGAACAATGGTTAAACAGTGACAAATAATTCCAACAAACAACATCCGCCAGCTATTTTTCTTATGGGGCCGACTGCGTCAGGTAAAACGGATCTGGCCATTGTACTAACAAAAATATTGCCCTGTGACATCATCAGTGTTGATTCTGCACTCATCTATAAAGGTATGGACATCGGTACCGCCAAACCCTCTATGCAGGAACTGGCGGATGCTCCGCATCGGCTAATTGATATTCTGGATCCGGCACAAAGTTATTCCGTTGCTAGTTTTCGCCAGGATGCTCTGAGAGAGATGCAGGACATTTCAGAACATGGACGGATACCCCTACTGGTCGGTGGTACAATGATGTACTTTAAGGCGCTGCTTGATGGTATCTCAACCTTACCGGAATCAAATCAGCTGATACGTGGGGAGATAGAACAAGAAGCAGAACAACTGGGTTGGGCTGCACTACATCAGCAGTTACAAAAAATTGATCCAGTGTCGGCTAAGCGCATTCATCCCAATGATCCACAGCGGTTAATGCGGGCGATTGAAGTGTATCGCATATCGGGGCAATCAATGACAGAGTTAACCGTGACGAAAAGTGCACCGCTGCCATACAACGTCACGCAATTTGCCATCGCACCGGAGGACCGTGGGGTGTTGCATCAACGCATCGAACAACGCTTTGACATCATGCTCAAAAACGGTTTTGAAGAAGAAGTCGTGGCATTGCGTCAACGAGGAGATCTGCATTTGGATATGCCTTCGATGCGCTGTGTTGGCTATCGCCAAATGTGGCAGTTTCTTGATGGTGAACTGGATTTTGATGATATGCGCTATAGGGGCATCGTCGCCACCAGGCAACTGGCCAAAAGACAGCTCACCTGGCTGCGTGGATGGCAAAAATTACATTGGTTAGAAACTTTCGATAAGGATAAGCTTGCAAAAGTAAGGGAAATATTTAACTCTTCCTGACGTATAGAGCGTGTTTATCTATGAGTGTTACTTTTGCTGTTCGTGTTTTTTAGCCATACTTTTGACAAAGGTTGCGGCTAAGATAGCCTGCAGTTGCGTTGCTGATGCGTAGTTTGCATAACCAAACTACACAATTTTCGGTTACTATGGATGATTTTAGCGTCCGATATAAAAAATAAATAAAGATAAACAAGCCAAGCACCGATAATCTATACAGATAGTGTAAATACTGTATACTGTGCTTTAATTAGATAACAAAAACACACACTTAGTTAATAAGAATAATAAGAGGCTCAAGATGGCTAAGGGACAATCACTCCAAGATCCATTTTTAAATGCACTGCGACGTGAGCGTGTACCGGTATCGATTTATCTTGTCAATGGCATCAAGCTTCAAGGGCAGGTTGAGTCATTTGATCAGTTCGTTATTCTTCTCAAAAACACGGTCAGCCAAATGGTGTATAAGCATGCTATTTCTACCGTCGTTCCTTCAAGAGCAATTCCAATGGTTGCTAATGATCAAGTTGACGGGGATAATGAGCAGTCCTGATAAATTAATGTAAGGATTTATGCTTGTTTGACCGTTATGAAGCTGGTGAACAGGCGGTATTAGTTCATATCAATTTTTCTGATGAAAACAGCAAAGAAGATTTGCAGGAATTGCAAATGCTGGTTTCATCGGCAGGTGTGAACGCGGTTGATATCGTCACTGGCTCAAGACAAAACCCAAGTGCCAAGTTTTTTGTAGGCTCAGGTAAAGCTGAAGAAGTTGCTAATGCCGTCAGAGCTAATGGTGCGGATGTGGTGATCTTCAACCACAGTTTAACCCCTTCCCAAGAACGTAACCTGGAAACATTGTGTCAATGTCGGGTACTGGACCGTACCAGTCTGATATTGGACATTTTTGCCCAGCGAGCAAGAACCCACGAAGGTAAATTGCAGGTAGAACTGGCCCAGTTAAAGCACATTTCAACCCGGTTGATTCGCGGTTGGACCCACCTTGAGAGACAAAAAGGGGGGATCGGCCTGCGTGGTCCGGGTGAAACACAGTTAGAGACTGACCGTCGTTTGTTGCGGGAACGTATTAAAAGTATTTTGCGGCGTTTGAACAAGGTAGAGCGACAACGACAACAAGGTCGGCGTGCTCGAAACCGAGCGGAACTGCCGACGGTGTCATTGGTTGGTTACACCAATGCCGGAAAATCGACCCTTTTCAACACTATTACGCAATCTGATGTGTATGCAGCCGATCAACTGTTTGCCACACTCGACCCAACCTTGCGAAAAATTCAGTTACAAGATGTTGGTTCGGCGATACTTGCGGATACAGTAGGATTTATCAGACATTTACCCCATGACTTGGTTGCGGCGTTTAAAGCAACATTGCAAGAAACCCAGACCGCCGACTTGCTGCTGCATGTAGTGGACTATGCAGATGAACGATTTCGCGAGAATTCCGATCAAGTGAATGAGGTATTGGCGGAGATTGAAGCTGACGAAGTTCCTCAGCTAATTGTCTGCAATAAAATTGATCGATTGCAAGGTGTTGAGCCGAGAATTGATCGAGATGAGGATGGCCGCCCTATAAGAGTGTGGATATCAGCGCAGCAAGGATTAGGCATTGATTTATTAAGAAATGCCCTCACTGAATGCTTAACGGAAAAAATGGTGCAATATCAATTACGTGTGCCACCCAAGCTGAGTGCCTTGCGTGGCAGACTATTCGAACTAAATTGTATAGCTGCGGAAAACTACGCCGATGACGGAGATTGGCTGGTTGATGTCAGGATGCCCATTAAAGAATGGCACCGGCTAGTTAAGCATTTTGATGGTGACATCACCCAGATGGTGGTGCACAAACATTAGTCAGTTCCAACGAGATTTGTTGAACTGTTAATAGAATTCCAATTTACATTATGACGGAGAACAACATGGCTTGGAATGAGCCGGGTGGCGATAATAAAGATCCCTGGAAAAATCGTAACAACAATGATCAGGGGCCCCCTGATCTAGACGATATCCTCCGCAATATCTTCAAGAAATTCGGTGGTTCTGGTGGCGGTGGTAATAAACCACCCTCATTTGGTAAAGGCCTGAGCAACCTGGGCATTAGTATACTGGTCGGTATATTAGTGGCTATTTGGGTGGTGAGCGGCTTTTATACCATCAAAGAAGCTGAGCGTGGTGTGGTATTGAGATTCGGCCAGTTCCATTCATTTGTTGATCCAGGTCTGCAATGGAAACCGACATTTGTCGATGAAGTCATCCCAGTGGATGTGCAAACCATTCGTTATTTACCGGCATCCGGGTTTATATTGACCGAAGATGAAAACGTTGTGCGGGTTGAGATGGAAGTACAGTATCGGGTGATTGAACCTTATGAATATACCTTCGCAGTCACTGCGCCGGATGAGAGCTTACAACAGGCATTAGATGCAGCACTGCGCTACGTGGTGGGGCATTCTGTAATGGATGATGTGCTGACCAGTGGTCGTGAAGTTGTCAGACAACAAGTTCGTGAAGAGCTGGAAAATGTTATTGCACCCTACAAAATGGGTATCTCAGTGACAGACGTTAACTTTAAAGATGCGCGCCCTCCTGAAGAGGTGAAGGCGGCTTTTGATGATGCTATTGCAGCACAAGAGGATGAGCAGCGCTACATCCGGGAAGCTGAAGCCTATGCCCGCGAAATGGAACCGAGAGCGCGTGGTCAGGTGCGTCGTATGGAAGAAGAAGCACTGGGTTACAAAGAACGGGTCATCCTTGAATCTCGAGGGGAAGTAGCGCGTTTCGAAGAATTGCTACCGCAATATCAGGCAGCACCGGTAGTGACTCGCCAACGTATTTATCTGGATACGATTGAGCAGGTCTATAGCAATACCACCAAGGTCATGGTTGATACCAAGGGTAGTGGCAACATGATGTATTTGCCACTGGATAAAATTATGGAAAGGCAACGGGCGTTGGGCACCGTGTCCAGTGACAAAAGTACCATAGAAGGTCTGCGTGAGGCTGGCAATGCCGTGGATACTGGCAGCACCAGTAATCGTCCCAACCCTATTCGTAATGACCGTTTTAGATCAGGGAGAAACCAGTAATGAAACAATTAACTTTGATTATTGCCCTGGCAGTCGCTTTTCTTGGATATAGCTCGCTGTTTGTCGTGAAAGAAGGTACGCGTGGCATCGTTATTCAATTCGGGAAGGTTAAGCGGGATGCAGGCAGCAATGAAACAACGGTGTATGGCCCAGGCTTACACTTAAAAGTCCCCCTGTTTGATCGGGTTAAAATTCTCGATGCCCGTGTGCAAACGTTGGATGATGAGCCCGATCGTTTCGTAACATCAGAGAAAAAAGACTTGATTGTTGATTCTTATGTTAAATGGCGCATCAACGATTTCGCGAAATACTATCTGGCGACACGAGGTGGTATTAAGGATTTGGCTGAAGCACTATTGAAACAAAAAGTGAACAATGGGCTAAGGTCTGAGTTTGGTACCAGAACGATTTCTGAAATCGTATCGGGAGAGCGTTCTGAATTAATGGATGCAGCATTACAACAATCCTCTGACAGCTCAGATGAATTGGGTATAGAAATTGTCGATGTGCGAGTGAAGCAAATCAACTTGCCTTTGGAAGTCAGTAACTCCATTTTTGACCGGATGCGCGCAGAACGTACTGCGGTAGCAAAAGAGCATCGCTCCGAAGGTCAGGAGCAAGCTGAGATTATTCGCGCCGATGTCGACAAACGGGTTACTGTAATGTTGGCAGACGCTGAGCGTAATGCCCGCAAACTGCGCGGTGAAGGTGATGCCTTGGCCGCTAAAATTTATGCGGATGCCTATCAGAAAGATGCAGAGTTCTATAACTTCTTACGCAGTATGGATGCTTACAAAAATAGCTTTAACAGTAAACAGGATGTGCTGGTGGTGTCACCCGATGGGGACTTCTTCCAGTACCTGAACAAGGCTATCCAAAACTAGTTTTAGTTTTGTGCCTTCAAGCCCCTTTAGATGATTTATCAAAGGGGCTTTTTTGTTTTTGTAATTATTTGTGGCAAACCTTATGTCGGCCTCGATTTTTCGGCAACTTTGGTTACTATGCCAGTATGGCGACCCAGGATAGCGATTCAATATGCTTAAACACCATTATCAACGATTTATAAAGGCCAATCCCGCTTTGCAACATTATGCGTGTCACAGCCATCATTACTGGCCGGATGTGACACGACAGGCCATTCTGGAGTATTGGGACGATGCTGCAGAATTGATTGATAATAAATGGGAGCGTTTTTTTACAGACAAGGTACCGCGCCTGCAACAATATATCGCGGAGTTACTCAATACCGGACAGCCAGAACAATTAGCCTTTGCCAACAATACTCATGAGTTATTGTTTCGCGTAATGTCTTCTCTGGACTTCAGCAAGCCGATCAGCATTGTGACCACCGATAGTGAATTTCATAGCTTTACGCGTCAGGTAAATCGCCTTGATGAACTCGGTAATGTCACGATTCATCGGGTTGCAACAGAGCCATTTGATACGTTTGAAGAGCGGTTTATTGAGCAGGTTAACAAGGTTAATCCTGATGTGGTCTTTTTCAGTCAGGTCTTTTTTAATTCCGGTGTCGCCGTCAATTCTGTTAAAGATATTGTCACGCAAATAGATCGTCAGGATGCCATTGTGATGGTCGATGGATACCACGCTTTTTGTGCCTTGCCAATCGACATCTCCGCGGTTAAACAGCGAATATTTTATCTCGCCGGCGGTTATAAATATGCTCAGGGAGGCGAGGGTGTCTGTTTTATGCACTGTCCTAAAAACCTGTTGTTGCGACCACTGTATACGGGCTGGTTTGCCGAGTTCGGCGAGTTACAAAAATTTAAGAGTCGCAAGGTGGATTATGCCAGGAATGGCTTTCATTATGCCGGTGGTACCATGGATTTATCAGGCGTCTACCGGCAGTTAGCTGTATTCGATTTATGGCAACAGGAACAAGTCACGGTGGCAAAAATCCATCAACACGTGCAAAAGCTTCAAAACACATTCTTAGAAAAACTGGATGACTTACAATCCAGCTACCTGAATTCTTCTAAATTAGTGTGTCATGATCTGCGCAATCACGGACACTTCCTGAGTTTCCGTTTGCCCGGCGAAGATGCTGCCAGGCTGCATCAGCATTTTAAAACCCATAACATCTGGACCGACTACCGTGGTCCAGTGCTGCGCTTTGGCTTTGCCTGCTATCATGAAGAACAGGATATCGATATAGAATGCCTAAAGGAGTTTCAGGGTGACTGATATTTGGTTGGCGTTGGCAATCGTCTTAGTGCTGGAGGGTATTGGCCCGATGTTATTTCCGAAACGCTGGCGGCTTATGTTATTGAGTATTCTGCAAATGCCTGCCCAGCAATTGCGTACCTATGGCGGTGCTCTGGTCACAATCGGGTTAATTAGTCTTTGGTATTTGAGTCAATAACCAGTGATTTTCTTTGTTTATCGGCAAAAGTGGGTGATTAAGAATCCACCTCTTGATAGAATCTGCGTCCAACATTCAGGATACATTAGATAAATGGCAAATAACGTAGTTGTATTAGGCACCCAATGGGGCGATGAGGGGAAAGGTAAGGTTGTCGACCTGCTAACCGATAAAGCGTCTTACGTGGTGCGCTACCAGGGTGGTCATAATGCTGGACACACGCTGGTTATTGATGGTGAAAAGACCGTTCTTCACCTGATTCCCTCAGGCATTCTAAGAGACAATGTTACCTGCGTCATCGGTAACGGCGTAGTCCTTAGCCCAGAAGCTCTGATGAAAGAGATCGGCATGCTCAAGGAAAGAGGTGTTCCGGTAGAGGATCGTCTGGTAATAAGCGAAGCCTGTCCTTTGATTCTTCCTTATCATATTGCCCTGGATCAGGCACGGGAACAGGCGCGTGGCAACAAGGCGATTGGGACAACTGGGCGTGGCATAGGCCCAGCGTATGAAGATAAAGTCGCTCGCCGTGGTTTACGCGTTGGTGATCTTTTCTGTGTTGAAAGTTTTGCCGCGAAACTAAAAGAAGTGATGGAATATCACAATTTCGCTTTGCAGCATTATTATCAGGTAGAGCCGGTCAGTTATGATCAAGTGCTGCAGGAAGTGCTGGCTATTGCTGATATCCTTAAGGCGATGGTTGTCGATGTGACCGATTTGCTGGACAAGGCACGTCGAGATGGCAAAAAAATCATGTTTGAAGGTGCCCAGGGTACATTACTGGACATCGACCACGGTACTTACCCTTACGTCACTTCGTCCAATACGACAGTGGGCGGTGTCGCAACAGGTGCAGGTTTTGGCCCGTTAAATCTGGATTATGTCTTAGGTATCGTTAAAGCCTACACTACACGTGTTGGTTCTGGACCCTTTCCTACGGAACTGGACTGTAATGTTGGTGAGCATCTGGGTGTTAAAGGCCACGAGTTTGGTGCCACTACTGGTCGGAAAAGACGTACTGGCTGGTTTGATGCTGTGGCAATTAAACGTGCTGTACAAATTAACTCCATCTCCGGTTTTTGTTTGACTAAACTGGATGTCTTGGATGGTCTTGAGGCCTTGTCCATTTGTACCGGTTATAAATATCCCGATGGGACGGTAAAAGACGTACCACCCATGGCTGCGGATGATTACGAAAAGGTCACGCCAGTTTATGAAACTATGCCGGGATGGCAAGAGAATACTTTTGGTGTCAAAGTCTTAGAGGAACTTCCAGAGACTGCTCGAAACTATATTAAACGCATTGAGGAACTCACTGGAGTGCCCGTGCACATCGTTTCTACCGGCCCGGATAGAAACGAAACTATCGTACTGAAACATCCATACGATGCTTAATAGATAAAACCGCAGCCACTGCGGTTTTATTGTTTTTACACCTAAGTGGAGCGAAACATTGAGTGAATTGTCAGGTATTTCCCAACGTGTAGATAGGTTACGTCAATGCTTTAATTCCGGCAAAACACGTGACGCCGCATGGCGAATCTCACAGCTAAATGCGGTGAAGGCCATGACTCAGGAAAACGAGGCCGCAATCTTAGCGGCGCTAAACAAGGATTTAGGTAAATGTCAGCTGGAATCCTGGAGTGCGGAAATAGGTTATATTATTGGCGAAGTGGAGCACACGCTAAAATACCTTAAAAAGTGGATGAAGCCTCGCCCGGTAAGCACTCCGATGGTGGCTATGCCCGGTAAAAGCTACATACAGCCTGAGCCTTTCGGTGTGGCATTGATCATCGGTGCCTGGAACTACCCTTTTCAATTAACCATTGCTCCCTTTGTCGCCGCATTGGCAGCAGGCAACTGTGCTGTTTTAAAACCGTCAGAGCTCGCTGAACACACTTCTTCACTTATTGCTGAGCTGGTGCCTAAGTACCTAGATAACGACGCCGTCACTGTTATTGAAGGTGGCGTTGCTGAAACTACGGAATTACTGAAACAACGCTTCGACAACATTTTGTACACGGGTGGTGAAGTTGTAGGCAAGATAGTGATGCGCGCGGCTGCAGAGCATTTGACTCCGGTGACATTGGAGTTAGGCGGTAAGAGTCCATGTATTGTGGATAGCCACACTGATCTTGATGTCACTGCCAACAGAATTGCCTGGTGCAAATGGATGAATGCCGGACAAACATGTGTCGCTCCTGATTATATCATCGTGGAAAAGGCTTATTCCGAGCAACTTGTCGTTGCGCTAAAAGAGAAGATCCATGGTTTCTACGGCAACGATGCCAAAGCCAGCCCGGACTACGCTCGCATTATCAATGATCGGCATTGGCAACGTATTGTTTCGTATCTGGAAAATCAGACTTTGGTGCATGGTGGCGCTAGCGAAAGGGAAACGAAATATATTGAGCCAACAATTGTGATGGATCCCGTTTGGGACTCACCATTAATGCAAAATGAAATATTTGGGCCAATATTGCCTATAGTTACAGTAGACAAAATAGAACAGGCTAGTGAAATCGTTAATCAGCATCCGAAGCCGTTAGCCATGTATGTATTTACTAAACGGGATCAATTTGCTGACCACCTACTTGCCCAAACCAGCGCAGGCAATGTTTGTGTGAATGACGGCATGATGTTTATGGCGAATCAGGACCTGCCTTTTGGTGGGGTAGGTAATAGCGGCATGGGCAGTTATTGTGGCCAGGCTGGCTTTGATACCTTTAGCCATTTAAAAGCAGTGATGAAGCGGAGTTTTATGTTAGATGTCGATATTCGATATCCGCCCTATACTGATAAGAAGCTCAAGCTGCTTAAAATGTTACGCTAGGGTCAACACGCTCTGGTTTTTAAAAATAACAATGTGATTTTATGCAACCATTTCACTTAGCGATTCCTGTGCATGACCTGTCATTGGCCGAAGATTTTTATGGTGGCCTGTTGGCGTGTGAGAAAGGCCGTTTTTGTCAGCAGTGGATAGATTGGGACTTTTGGGGGCATCAGGTGGTAACCCATTTGGATGCCACTATGCGTCTTGAAAAAGTGCACAACGAAGTTGATGGCAAACAAGTGCCAGTACCACACTTCGGCCTGGTTTTGCGCTGGCAGGAATGGCACTTCCTGGCAGACAGATTGCAAAATAATAACTGTCATTTTGTTATTGAGCCTGGAATACGATTTGCCGGGCAGCCTGGAGAGCAGGCGACTCTCTTTTTGTTAGATTTTTCTGGTAATGCTCTCGAGTTTAAAAGCTTTAAACACCCTGAACAATTATTTGCGAGGGATTAATAATCAACATTGAGTTGCTGTTTGGCTCAACAAAAAGAAATTATTCAAATTGAATCGTGACGGTATTTGATTCAATTCTGATTCGGGGCGAAAAGACGATGAAATATCACGATTCTTACGCAGAGTCACAAAACATCATGCAGCAGGCATTAAAGCTGCTTGATGAACACGAATTAGCCTATAATCCGGTGAATTACGCGGTTGCCTATCAATATGCCACTGGGGATAATTTCCAGCTGATGAGCTTGGTAGAACAGGCAATTAACGAAGAGAATATCGACCCCTATTTGTTTGAGACGCTGTTTCAGGATTTGGTGCTGGAGCACGAGAAACAAGATAACCGCCATTTCTATAAACTGGATAGTACCATCGAAAAACTGCACACCGCGAGCGCTAATACCACCGAAGCGGTTGACGAGTTAGACCATAGTTTACAGCGCTATCAAAAAGCCAATCACGATAAAATCTCGCTAAGAGAGGTGGTCAATAGTACCGAACGGATAAAAACAGAGCATGCCAATCTGGTTGAGCAAGTAATGTCTGCCCGAACAGAATCTGAAGCGATCAAGGCTGAGTTATTGGCAGCCAAAATCGAGGCCATAACCGATCCTTTGACCGGATTGCAAAACCGCCAGGGACTCACTCAGTATTTTAACAAAGCGTTGCAAAACAAAGCGCCATTAGTGATCACATCGGCAATGTTAGATATCGACTATTTCAAAAAAGTTAACGACACCTTTGGCCATTTAGCGGGTGATTTAATTCTCAAACGTTTGGGCAAAGTGCTCAATAGCCTGGTGCCAGCAACAGCGCAGGCATTTCGCTTTGGTGGTGAGGAATTTGTTATTATTCTGAAAGGCCTTAATTTGGAGCAAACCAGCAACTTAGCTGAAGCCGTGCGCTCCGAAATTTCCCGATTGCGCTTCAAAAGCGCTAAGACCAAAGAGCGTCTACCACCACTGACTATTTCTATTGGCATTACCCAGTGGCAAAAAGGAGAGGATCTCGATGCGCTGTTAGTAAGAGCGGATGAGGCCCTATACACCGCAAAAAACAATGGTCGAAACCAGGTGGTTGTGCTCTAGTTGTCGATTCTCAGTACAGACAATCCTGCAAGTCGTATCCGGCGTTAAGTGATAATTGCAGAAGTTCCTCACGACTATGCTTGCCCGCCACCAACATTGTCATTGCCCAAAGTGAAATAGAGCGTCTTCCTGAGCGGCAATAGGCCAAAATTGGGGCTTGAGAGGCTTGCAACAACTTTCCAAAATCGTCGACATCGGTGGCGCATAGGTGCCCGCTTCGCACGGGTTGGTAATGAAACGTCAAACCTAATGCAAGGGCAGCGGCTTTGATTTCTGTATAAGATGGTTGCTGACTTTCTTCACTATCGGGGCGATGGCAAATAATGGTTTTATATCCGCCCGCTTTTATCACCATTAGATCATCACGTACAATCTGCGGCGCGACTGAGAATTGTTCTGTCACCGATTTTAGATTCATTGCAAGCAAGTCCTTTATATCTGGTTAATTGGAATTTTAATAAACTGCTTGCCCGTTGCTGATGCGGCACCAAATTGGCCGTTTCGAAGATTGGCTTGAATTGCCGGCAGGAGCAGCTTTGGTACCGCCAATGTCGCATCACGACTGGTGCGCTTTTGTACGTATTGGGTAAGCTCAGTATCGGGTTTAATGTGAATGTTTTCCTGCTTTGCTTGCGCCACTGTGACGCATGAGACCGCCGTTTCGCCCTCATTTGGATAGTCATGACCTAAGTGCACAAGTGTATTTTCGGGCAACGTATAAAATCGTTGTACAGTCTGAAACAGTTGCCGGGCGCTGCCTCCCGGAAAGTCACATCTAGCGGTGCCGAGGTGCGGCGCAAACATGGTATCGCCAACAAAAATATGATCTTCTACCAGGTAACTGACACAAGCAGGAGTATGTCCGGGTGTAAACCAGACTTTAATCTCTAATTCACCCAATTGAAAGCTCTCGCCATCTTCCCATAACACGTCAAACTGACTACCATCCAAAGGTGTGTCTTGCTCTGTTTCAAACACCGGGATCCACATGGCTAAAACCGTCAGTATTTCCTTACCAATGGCAATTTTACCCCCCACTTGTTGCTGCAGGTAGTGAGCTGCAGTGATATGGTCCGCATGTACATGGGTCTCTAATAGCCACTCGTTGTGTAAGCCATTTTGTTTAATATAGTCCACTACTTTGTCTGCGCTATGGGTAGCGGTTTTACCGGAAAACTGGTCATAATCCAATACTGAATCAATGACAGCCGACTTTTGGCTTTGCTCATCTATAACCAGATAAGTAAAAGTTGAAGTTAACGGATCGTGGAAGGTTTCAATTTTCATGATGCACCTCTTCAAAGTAATTCTTTTATGATGATCAGGCTGGCAATTGTCAGCGTGAAAAAACCAAAATAGGTTTGCAGCGCTCTACCGCTAAGCTTCTTTGCTATTCGAGTTGATAAGGCCATACCCAGAAAAGTGCTGACCAAGATGAACGGCAAAATCTGCCAATTCAGCTCGATTCCCGCGTGTAAATCTCCTGTGAATCCTAGTAATGACTTTAAAGCAACGATGTACAATGATGCACCAATAGCCTGTTTCATTGGCATTTTGAGTATTAAAACCAATGTCGGAATAATAATAAAACCGCCACCGGCACCAAGCATGCCAGTCAGGACACCGATAACAGCACCTTCTATTACCAGCAGTATATAGTCTTTGCCAGAAAGTGAATGGGAGGCCACGGGTATGCTTTCTGGTTCCACGGTCGACGGTCTGTTGCGCAGCATAAAAAACGCCGAGGCCAACATGAGCATGGCGAACAGCATCATTAGGCCACTGTCCTTAGTGATCAACACCGGCTGCACAAACAAAACATCGGGTATATTGGGCATGATATAAAGTCGCGTAAAATACACGGCGATGATAGAAGGCACTGCGAATACGCTAGCGACTTTAAGGTCGACTAAGTTTTGTCGCAGATAGCGCAAGGCGCCAAAAGCGGCGGTCGCTCCCACAATTAACAATGAGTAGCCGGTCGCCGTCGCGGGTGCGATACCAAATAGATAAACCAGAATAGGGACAGTGAGTATGGAGCCGCCACTACCCACGACGCCAAGTACAATGCCCATCAGCAGGGTGGCCGCATAACCGAGTAAAATCAACTTATATACCCTTAAAGAATAAACATATAACTAAAGGTGATTATGATAGTGGGGCTAAACTCATTAATCAATATATAGCTATAAAGTATATAGTTATAACTAACTGATTTTTTATATCTCGCTCTGCCATTCAAAAGAACCAATATTGGACATAACTCTTGAGTGATGTTGATTTTTTCGCGGCACAGCGGTGCATTTTTAGGGGCATTATAGAAGCGCTTCAGAAGATAAGAGCGTCAAAAGCTATAACTACTTTGAACTGTTTGTATGTCGCAATTGGGACAATTTATAGGTTAGATACGTTTACGCCCGGGTGTATGCGGTACATAAAAAAGGAAGCCGAAGCTTCCTTTCAAATAATGTATGCATCAGTTTTGATTTAAACGCGCTCAAATACCGTTGCGATACCCTGACCCAAACCAATACACATGGTGGCAAGGCCCACGGATTTGTCATTTGCTTCCATCAAGTTGAGCAAGGTGGTACTGATACGTGCCCCTGAGCAACCCAGTGGATGACCAAGAGCAATGGCGCCACCGTTGAGGTTGCACATTTCATCATGACGGTCCATTAATCCAAGCACTTTAATACAGGAGAGCGCTTGCGCGGCAAAGGCTTCATTAAATTCCGCAAGCTCAATATCGTCAATGGTCATTCCGGCACGTTTTAATGCCTTTTGCGTCGCAGGAACTGGGCCATAACCCATAATTGCCGCGTCACAACCCGCGACACCCATAGAACGTATGCGAGCGCGAGGCGTCAGACCTAAATCTTTGGCTCTTTGCTCAGACATCAACAGCATTGCAGCAGCTCCGTCGGATATAGCCGAGGATGTACCAGCCGTTACTGTACCGTTAGCAGGGTCGAATACAGGGCGTAACTCAGCAAGGCCTTCAGCGGTGCAATCGGGACGAATGACTTCATCATGTTCAACGGAAATCAAAGCGCCATGTTGATCATGGCCTTCAATGGGCACAATTTCGTTCTTCCAGCGCCCTTCCAGTGTGGCCTGATGGGCTCTTTGATGAGAACGAGCGCCAAAAGCGTCCTGCATTTCACGTGTGATGCCATTTTGTTTACCTAACAACTCTGCTGTTAAGCCCATGTTACCGGATGCTTTTGCGGTATATTTGGCCAGTCCTGGGTGGAAGTCCAGATTAAACGTCATAGGCACGTGTCCCATGTGTTCTACACCACCAATCATGTAGACATCGCCCTGACCAGTCATAATGCCTTTCGCGGCATCATGCAGCGCTTGCATCGATGAGCCGCATAAACGGTTTACTGTGACGGCACTGACACTTCTTGGGATATCGGTGAGCAACTGCGCGTTACGAGCAACGTTAAATCCCTGCTCTTTGGTTTGTTGCACACATCCCCAAATAATATCTTCAATTTCCATTGGATCGATTTGTGGATTTCTTTGCAATAAGGCCGTCATTAGCGATGCTGACAATGATTCAGCACGGACATTACGAAAAATACCACCTTTAGAACGCCCCATAGGGGTACGTATACAATCGACAACTACTACGTTATTCATTATTTATTCCCCCGTATTATGCGTCAAAGAATGACTTGCCAGCGGCAGCCATTTCGCGTGTCTTATCGGTGACCTGGTAAAGCGCACCTAAGTGTGCAAACTGGTCAGCGGTTGCAACAAACTTAGCTAATCCCATATTGTCGATAAAGCGGAAAATACCGCCTCTGAATGGAGGGAAACCTAAGCCGTATAGCAGTGCCATATCTGCTTCAGCCGGGCTGGCGACAATGCCTTCTTCCAGGCAGCGAATTGACTCGTTGGCCATCGGAATCATTAATCGCGCAATCATTTCATCAGCGGAGAATTCCTGGCGTTCTGCCGCATGCGCTTGCAGCAATTGATAAGCAGCCTCTGCTGGCGCTTTTACCGGGCGACCTCGCTTGTCTGTGCTGTGGTCATAGAAGCCCAATTTATTTTTCTGTCCGAAGCGCTTGGCCTGATACATCAGCGTGACTGGGTCATTAGCGATCTTTTGCATACGTTCAGGGAATCCGGCAGCCATAACATCTGCGGCGTGGTCAGCTGTATCTATTCCGACGACATCTAGTAAGTAGGCAGGTCCCATCGGCCAACCAAACTGTTTTTCCAACACTTTATCAACGGCTACAAAATCTGCACCATCCAGCAGCAACTGGCTGAAGCCAGCGAAGTAAGGGAACAATACGCGGTTGACTAAAAAGCCTGGGCAGTCATTGACCACAATGGGGGTTTTACCCATTTTTAAGGTCATGGCTACGACGTTGTTGATAGTTTGCTCAGAGGTCTTTTCACCACGAATGATCTCAACCAATGGCATTTTATGCACTGGATTAAAAAAGTGCATACCACAGAATCGTTCAGGTTTATCCAGGTTTTCTGCCAATGAGTTAATCGAAATGGTTGAGGTGTTGGAGCAGATAATCGTGTCGTCAGCAACGTGTTGTTCTGTTTCTTTCAACACGATACCTTTCACTTTTGGGTTTTCAACGACGGCTTCAATGACAATGTCAGCGTCTTTAATGGCCGAATATTCCAAAGAGGGCACGATACTGTTCAGTGTTTGCGCCATTTTTTCAGCGGTCACTTTGCCGCGTGACATGCCTTTACCCAGAATCTTGGTCGCTTCATCCAGACCCAGGGTTAAGGCGTCCTGCGCAATGTCTTTCATTACGGTTTTGGTGCCTTTATAAGCTGCCTGGTAGGCAATACCGCCGCCCATGATTCCGGCACCCAGTACTGCTGCCATATCAAATGACTTGTCCGCACCTTTGGCTAATTTTTTGCCTTTGCCCTTAACAACCTGATCCGCCAGGAAGATACCAACCTGTGCAGTCGCGGCGTCCGATTTTGCCAGTTTAACAAAGCCGGCATTCTCCAGTTGTAATGCCGCGTTGCGATCGCCGAATGCAGCCTTTTCCAGCGTTTCTGCGACCATGTGCGGGGCTGGGTAGTGTCTACCTGCCTGAGCTGCAACCATGCCTTTAGCGGTTGCAAAGCACATCAGTGCTTCATTCTTTGTTAATTTCAGCGGTTCAAGTTTTGCCTGACGACGGGCTTTCCAGTCAATTTTGCCAGCAATTGCATCTTTCATCATCTGCAATGCCACAGCTTGCAGTTGCTCAGGTGTCGTTGCAGCATCTATCGCCCCTTCAGCAAGGGCTTTGTCTGCTTTGCGGTCTTTACCCGTGGTCATCCACTCCATCGCATTATCGGCACCAATTATGCGAGGTAATCTGACGGTGCCACCAAAACCTGGCATTAAACCCAGTTTTACTTCCGGTAGGCCAATCGCCGCAGTGCTGTCAGCCACGCGAAGGTCACAGGCCAGCGTCATTTCACATCCGCCACCTAAGGCAAAGCCATTAATTGCCGCTATTGTTGGAAATGGCAGATCTTCGAAGCGATCGAATACTTTTGAGGTTTTTTGAACCCAGTTGAGTAGTTCTTCTTCAGGAGCCGCAAATAGTGCGGTGAATTCAGTGATGTCTGCACCCACGATAAAGGTACTTTTTGATGAGCGCACTATTGCACCCTTAATGTCACTGTGACTTTCCAGAGTTGCACACAACTCATCGAGTTCAGATACCGTTTTCTGATCGAACTTGTTTACCGAACCTGAGGCATTAAAGATGATGTCTGCGATACCATCTTCAATCAGGTTGGCTTGCAAGCATTGGCCATCGAAAATCATATGGGTCTCCATTTTTCGGTGTTTATTATATTGTCATTTGAGCATGTGCTGGTTTTATATAGGGTCGAAATTTCAGACCATGCTTACTGTGAAATATGGGGCAAACACCAATTTCTCAATTGTAGGGAGGCAACATTGTTGTCAAACGTTGTGTAAATTTCAATACAAATTCAAACAATTGTTTAAATTTTTGTTGCAGCTAGGTTGCTGGTGGTATCAAAGTGCTGAACTGAGAGTGGACAATACTTGCATCTGACAGCAGATACATTAAGGTGTTGGTGACAGGCTTTTTCGGGCTTTCCAATACAAAATGGTGCTTATATTTCGATGTTTAGAGCAATCGTTGCGGTAATATTTGTCATTCTGCATTTACCAGCATTGGGTAAAGTTGAAAATGCTGATGCTGAACAGTTGCGTGAGTGGTTTACTCGGGCAGAGCAAATTGCCCACCGCCCCAATAGCTCTGAGTATCGGTTTCTAAAACAGCAACTGCAGAATTATCCACTGTATCCCTATGTAGAGCAAAAGACGCTGTTGCGTTATCCCTATCTGTCTAACGAAAAACGGATTGCCCAGTTTTTATCGGAATATGAGAATACTCCTTTGGATCGACCATTGCGTCGAAAATGGTTACAACATCTTGCTCGTCAACAACGTCCAGAAATGTTTTTAAAATATTATCGAGAATTGAATAATGTGGAACTGGCATGTCAGGCGCTGCTATTTCAGATCGGTGATAATCAGCCCTCTCCAGAGCAGTTGCAACAAATTGAAGCGTTTTGGCTGGTGGGTAAATCTCAACCTAAAGAGTGCGATCCACTGTTTGATATGTGGGAAGAGAAAGATCAACGCAGCAACGAGTTGATTTTAAAAAGAATCGAGCTCGCTGCTGATGGTGGCAGAACGACTCTCATCCCTTATCTTAAGCGGTTGCTTCCAGAAGAAATGCGTTATCTCGCAGACTTGTGGTTGGCAATACGAAGAGCGCCAAGTCATCTGACCGAGCAGTCTCGCTTTTTGGGACGATATCCAGATATAGAGGCACGTATTATAACCTATGGGATGAAGCGCCTCATCTGGCGACGTCCGGAACTCGCCTTGCGTTATTGGTCACCTTTGAGCGAGAAATATCCTCTGACCACAGAACAAAAACAACAGGTATCCAGAAGTTTTGCTATAGCGCTCGCAGCTAAAAACCATAAAAACGCAGAACTCTGGCTGGAAAAAGCTGCGTCAAGTAAGGCTGACGAGGACATTTATCGGTGGCATCTGACGGAAGTGTTACGGGCCCAAAACTGGCGGCATGCATTTGAAGTGTTGCAGACGGTGCCCAATTCGGTGGCTGACAATTTAAGCTACCAGTACTGGTTAGCACGTGCCATGGAAGAACTGCAGATGGTTGAACAGGCAACCACGATTTATCAAAGTCTGGCGGGCAATCGCCATTATTATGGTTTTATGGCCAGTGGCAAGCTAGGACGACCAGTTTCCATGATGAATAAACCGATCGCGGTAGACTCATTGGATAAGCAACGAGTTATGGCCATACCCGCAATGCAACGGGCACAATTATTCGTTGAATTACAGCGTTTTACTTCGGCACGACGTGAATGGAATCATTTAATGCCAGCACTGAGTAAACCAGAGAAAGCCATTGCTGCCTATTTGGCCAACGAATGGCGATGGTTTGATCAATCCATACATACTTTTTCGGATTCTGGTTATCTTGATGATGTTGAACGGCGCTTTCCTTTGGCATTCAAAGAACATATGTTATCCAGCGCCAAAAATCACAATGTCAATCCTGCCTGGGCCTTTGCGATTGCACGCCGGGAAAGTGCCTTTAAACCTGATGCCCGTTCCGGAGTGGGGGCGCAGGGACTGATGCAATTACTGCCTGGGACCGTCAATTACCTGGAACGGCGCAAGGTCCATCGCAACAAGTTATATAACCCCGAGTACAATCTGGAGATGGGCAACCGCTACTTAAGTTACCTGATGGGGCGTATGGAAGGTAACCATATACTTGCGACCGCGTCTTACAATGCCGGCTGGCGACGTGTTCAGAATTGGATACCGGAAGAGAAAACTGATCTGGATATCTGGATAGAAACTATTCCATTTAGTGAAACAAGAAATTATGTAAAAGCAGTACTAGCCTATAAACAGATTTATCATGAACTGTTAGGATATCAGGACAATTATTTTGCTGAATATGCCTCGATGAAAATTGGCGGTTAGGCAAGTTATACAGGAACCCGCACTGGCTGATTCAAACCAGAGTGTTCCACTAGATGAGGAAAACATGTCGAGTCTAAATCAACTGTTTGCAGAACACATCAGTGAGCTTCAACAGCGCACCAAAGAAGCCCTGCTACGCGAGGGTATCGAAGGGTTAGTCATCCACTCGGGGCAAAGCAAACGCTTGTTTTTGGATGACAATCACTATCCCTTTTACGTCAATCCGCAATTTAAGGCCTGGGTGCCGATTATAGACAATCCAAATTGCTGGTTGATTGTTAATGGTGAGCAAAAACCCAAGTTAATTTTTTATCGGCCAACGGATTTCTGGCACAAAGTGCCAGATGAACCACAGGACTTTTGGACTGAAGAATTTGATATTCATTTTCTCAGCAAACCTGAAGCCGTAGAAAAGTATTTACCTTATGACAAAAGTCGCTGGGCCTATATTGGTGAGTATTTGGAAGTGGCCAGTGCTCTGGGTTTTGAAGTGGTCAATCCGGATCGGGTACTGCATTATTTGCACTATCATCGCGCTTATAAAACAGAGTATGAACTGAATTGCATGCGGGAATCCAACCGTATTGCCGTGGCTGGACATAAAGCAGCAGAGCAGGCCTTTCGCGATGGTAAAAGCGAATTTGATATCAACTTAAGTTATTTGCAGGCCACGCGACTGGGGCAGAACGAACTGCCTTATACCAGCATTGTGACGCTTAATGAAAATGCCGCTATTTTGCACAATATGAATACGGAGGTGCATAAGCCCGAACAATTACGTTCCTTTTTAATCGATGCAGGAGCCACTTATCACGGTTATGCGGCCGATATTACCCGTACTTATGCGACCAATGACGGTGTTTTTGCCGAGATGATAAAGGCGATGGACGAGGTAACACTGGATCTCATTGCCAGGCTGCGGCCCGGTATCGCATATGGGGATATTCATTTTCAGGCACATCAACATATCGCCCGCCTGTTAAATCAATTTGGTATTGTTAATTTGACCGCTGAAGATATTCTTGAGCAGGGCATTACCAGTACATTCTTTCCTCATGGCATTGGGCATTTCCTGGGGTTACAGGTACATGATGTAGGAGGTCAAATGGCAGATGATCGCGGCACGCCGCAACCGCCGCCAGAAGCGCACCCATTCCTGAGAACAACCCGCACAGTTGAGGCATCACAGGTATTTACAATCGAACCCGGTTTATATTTTATCGAAAGTTTGCTGGGTGATCTCAAAGCGACGGAAAAATCCAAATATATCAATTGGGACACCGTTGCCGAACTGGCTCCATTTGGTGGTATTCGTATTGAAGACGATATTATTGTGCATCAAAGTCACAATGAGAATATGACCCGAGAGTTAGGGCTTAACTAAATTCAGAATTGAGATTATAAAGACGACCATAGTGAGCAGGACCAGCGTAAGTTGGTCCTAAAGTACCTGAAGAAACTCACTCTGGGTTCAGCTTGCTAGAAAGGGCGGCATTGTTTCTAACAAACAACGCCTTGATAGACACTATTTCAAGCAGTTCTAGTCTTCTGGGTCTTTTACTTCAATGCCCAAAGCTTCCATTTGACGGCGCGCCTCGATGGGGATCTTATTATGGTTCTCTTTACTCAGATCATCATCATTTGGCAAGGGTTGCCCGGTAAAAGCATGGAGAAAGGCTTCACACAATAACTCAGAATTAGTCGCATGCTTGAGGTTTTTTATTTGTCTTCTGGTACGTTCATCGGTTAACACCTTCAGCACCCTCACTGGGATAGAGACAGTGATCTTTTTGACATTTTCGCTCTTTTTTCCATGGTCGACATATGGGTGAATGTATTCACCGTTCCAATTCGCCATACTCACTTCCCATCAGCCAATAAACAAAATCCAATTGCGCTAAAGTTTATCCTGAAATCACCAGCAGTCAAGAATAGGCATCTAAACATCTTGACGTCTAAGCTATTTACCTTTACATTTGGCCATCTAAACGTCTAAAGGTGGTAGCATGGTGTCATATGCACAGGGAATCGATGCCCTTAATCAGTCGGTATCCGAATTAAAAAATATCAATGTATCTTTTGAATTCTTCCCGCCGAAAACTGAAGGTATGGAAAAAACACTGTGGAAATCAGTGGAGAGACTGGCGCCCCTAGAACCCAAGTATATGTCTGTTACCTATGGTGCGAATAGTGGTGAGCGCGAGCGTACTCACGATGTTGTAAAGCGCATTCAAACTCAAACAGGGATTCAGGCTGCGCCCCATTTGACCTGCGTAGATGCCACCCGTGAAGAACTGGTACAAATTGCGCAGGATTACTGGGAAACCGGCATCCGGCACATTGTGGCATTGCGTGGTGACTTGCCACCTGGATCAACTGAGAAATGTTCTTATGCGGTAGATTTAGTCGAGCTATTAAAAGGCGTTGCTGACTTTGATATTTCCGTGGCTGCTTATCCCGAGACGCATCCAGATGCCCCCAGTTCCCAGTTCGATTTACTTAATTTAAAGCGTAAAGCAGAAGCGGGGGCCAATCAGGCAATTACCCAGTTTTTCTTTGATGCTGAAATATTCCTGCGCTTTCGGGATCGAGCGGCAGCTGCGGGTATCGATATGGAGCTGGTGCCCGGCATATTACCTGTAACTAATTACCAGACCCTGTGTAAGTTCGCTGGGTTTACCAATGTCCATGTCCCCCAATGGTTACATCATCAATTTGCTGGTTTAGCCGATGACGATCAAACTACACGTAACTTGCTGGGCGCTAGTATTGCTATGGATATGGTCAAAGTACTGGCTAAAGAAGGGGTGCGGGATTTTCATTTTTATACCTTGAATCGCAGCGAATTAAGTTATGCGATTTGTCATATGCTGGGTGTTAGACCAGAATAGTAAGCAACTGATTCTGGAACAGGCACCACCATGCAGGAGTTTAAACAACGATGGGAGCGATATGCGCCTGTTGTTAAAGAGTTTTTAGGAAACTTCCAAACTCAGATTGTCGAAGACCGTATCATGGTTACCGCCGGCCATCTGGCCTACGTCACATTGTTGTCGCTGGTGCCATTTATTATGGTGTTTTTCGCCATTTTGCAGGCCTTTCCGGCATTTCAGAGCGCCAGAGAGAAGCTCGAGTCTTTTGTTTTAAATAACTTTGTACCCGCAGCCGGTGGGACAGTGCGAAAGTATGTTGGTGAGTTTGTAGGCAATGCCTCAGAGATGGGGGCTATCAGTATCTTGTTTTTGGTGGTGGTGGCGCTGCTGCTTATTTCTAATATTGATAAAACTCTGAATATTATTTGGGGTACACGCAAAGAGCGGCCTATCATGTTGACTTTTGCCATTTACTGGACGGTACTGACACTGGGGCCAATGCTGGTCGGCACTAGTCTAGCGATGACCTCATATCTGTTTACGCTGACAACTTTTGCCGACGAATATACGCCAGGCATCACCACGCTTCTGCTTAAAGTCACACCTTATCTGATTTCATTTGGTGTCTATTTTATTTTATATATGGTTGTGCCGAATAAGTCAGTTAAACCCCGGCATGCGGCTTATGGAGCCATTTTCGCTGCGGTTTTGTTCGAGTTTGGGAAGCGTATGTTTGCTTTATATGTCACCAGCTTTCCTTCCTACAAAGTTATTTACGGCGCATTAGCAGCGGTTCCCATATTGTTTGTCTGGGTTTACCTATGCTGGATCATTGTTCTGTTAGGAGCGGTCTTTACCGTGCAAGTCGAGCAAAGTGCCCGAGACGAAAAACGTAATAAGCAGGAATCTAACCCTGCTTGATGCTATCAATAAAGGCAGTAGATTGAGCAATAGCCTGATTCATTTCATTTACCAGTGATTTGATATCCCGCTTAATTTTCGCAAATTCCCCCTGCAATGCACCAATAGCATTCGCATTTAGGTTGTGCTTTAGATAAAGCACATTGTCGTTTAATGCTAACAGTACAGGTTGCATTTTATCCACAGAGCGTTGCATGGTCTTAAGTAGTTGCTGGTATTTACGCTCAGTTTCCTTGAGCTTACGGGCACTATCTCGTCTCAGGTTTTCATTCTGATATTGTGTCAATTCCGTTTGCCACTCATCGAACAGCGCTTCTGCCACTGATTCCACTTTCTCGATCCGAGATGTCAGTCTGGTTGCACTCTCCTGACTGGCCTCATACTGATCCCGCAAAGACTCGTATGTTGCCTGCAGTTCTCCACCATCAAAGGCGATGAGGGCAGAGAGTTCTTCTAAGGCACTCTCGAATTGCTGCTGAGCATCTTGCTGGGCGTCATTGACGTCTTCAACCCGGTCTACCAGGATCTCCCGTTTCTCAACACCGAGTTTTTCCCAAATAGAAAAATACGTGCTTTGACAGGCGCTTAAACACAAGCAACTGAGCAGCAGCAGGCTTAAGCGCATTAATCGGCGCCTTTAAACTTGGCGGCATCTATAATGGCCCAAAGGTGAAACACTGCACCTACAAACCACATAAAGAAGAATATTACGGTTGCTGCTAGTCCATAAGATACACCAGTGACGACAAAAAATATCAACGCCGCTAAGATACGACCTTGCACCAACTGACCTAAACCGGGAATGAAAAAGCTACAAATTGCCGCAATTACGTTACCACCTGAACCCTGTCCTGACATTGAATTCTCCTATTGGATGACAGTGAAATTGTGCGAAATTAAGTAAACTGATTGCACAATCATGCCAAAATTAGAACATTTTTCAGTATCATACAAATCTAATTCGTAAGCAGATTTTGTCGATGTAACATATTTTCTGCAATGCTAACGGACAAAGCGAAGCTCAGCATAGAGCAAGAGGAAAGATCATGATCGCATTAATTCAGAGGGTAACGGAGGCATCTGTTAGTGTTTCGGAAAATACCTTGGGGAAGATAAACCATGGGCTCCTGGTTTTACTGGGGGTTGAAGCCGATGACGGTATCGCACAGGTAGATAAGCTGGCAACAAAGGTGTGCAATTATCGTGTTTTTAGTGATGAACAGGGGAAAATGAATCTCAATGTGCAACAAGTCTCGGGTGAGATTCTCGTGGTGTCACAATTTACGTTGATGGCGGATACCAAAAAGGGCAATCGCCCCAGCTTTTCCAATGCGGGCTCTCCGGAACAAAGCGAACGTTTATATCAGGCCTTTATCTCAAAAATAACGCAGATAGGGGTGCCTTGTGCAACAGGGCAATTTGCAGCCGACATGCAGGTTTCACTGGTTAATGATGGCCCTGTGACCTTTTGGTTGCAGGTCTGAGGCAAGCATTTTACCTAGCGCAGCTTCACTATATGGTTTAGCTCAATCTGATAACGCTGGCATAGCTGTATCAGTGTATCATTATATTGTAGTGGTGCGGTTACCTGATTGGCAGGCAGTAAAAATACACGATTCTGAAACCCCGGAGCACTAAATATATCGGGTTTGCGTGGTGTCAAATCAGACAACAACTCGAGCACTAATTCTGACTGAAGTTGCAGCGATGGCACGACATTGACAATTAAAACACCGCTTGCCGAGAGTGCAGCTAAACATGCCTCATAGAACGTCGACTCAAAAATAAAGTCAGGGCTGCTGTTGGCATTGAACAGATCGACAAATAGCAGATCAACGTTTTGCAGTTTGTGTACCAGGTGCTCGGCATCTCCGCTAATGATGTTATGGTCTGCCACCGGATTAAAAAATTGTTGGTAAGTTTCAGTAACTAATGGTTCCAATTCGATAGATGTTAGGTTGCTGGCAGGAAAAAAATGTTGGAAATAGCGCGCCAAAGAGCCACCACCTAAGCCAAGCTCGACAATATGGTGCGGCCTTGCCTGATAAAATAGCGCCAGCAATTGCGCGTGCATGTGGGGTAAAACAGGATAGTGTGGCTGGGCCTTGTCCATGACACTTTGCAGGTAATCATCAAACAGCAGCCATCGATATTCCGGGGTTTCCATCACTCGGATTTGCATTGACCCCTGGTGCAAAAAATGCAACATTTGCTGTCCCGATGTGAAGGTATGGATATTAAACAGACCCTAACTCCCGATAATTTTAAGAAGTGATGATTGTGCATGTATAAAATAAAAACGCCAGAGTCTGATGCGGAGTTAACCGCATATTTTGATTTTCGATGGCGTATATTGCGCGCGCCGTTCAAATATCCAGCCGGCTCGGAAAAAGATGAGTACGAATCGGTGGGCGAGCACCGTATGATTTTGGATCCGAAAGGCCACATTGTGGCAGTGGGCCGTGTGCATTTAAATACCCAGGAAGAAGCTCAGATACGTCACGTGGCCGTAGAACCGGAAAAGCGTGGCAAAGGACTGGGGCAGTTAATTCTCGCCGCATTGGAAGACGTCGCCCAAAAGCAAGGAGCAGTGCGGGCAGTAACCAATAGTTTGGATACCTCAGTGGGCTTTTTTCAAGCTGCTGGCTATGAAATCCAGAAACAAACGGCTACTGAACTGGATAAACAAAAACGTCAGCAAATGGTGAAAAAGCTGACAGACACGCTAAACGTCATGTTGCACCCCAAATGGTGTAAGCAATTACAAGAAACCTGGCACGAAACTATTCCAATCTCGGAACAGATGGGCATCACCTTACATCAGTATACCGGTAAAACGCTGGAAGCAAGGGCCTCCCTCAACAAAAACATCAATCTGCACGGCACTATGTTTGCTGGCAGTATCTTTTCTTTGGCAACCCTGACCGGTTGGGGCATGATCCATTTGCAACTGAAAGAAAAGCAGCTGTCTGGTGAGATTGTTCTGGGTGATGGCAATATTCACTACCATAAGCCGGTGACAGCTCAACCCCGGGCCATTTGCAATGTTGAGAGTTTATCTGGCAAATTCAGTTATCTGCAGCGGCGCAAAAAATGCCGTATCGAACTCACTGTAGAAATAAAAGATGAAGATATTGCGGTGGCAGAATTTTATGGGGTGTACTGGATTATACCCGAAAAAAAAGCCGCTGATTAGCGGCCCCTTGGCATTCAGAGCTATGTTTATTACATAGCTGATTGCAGTTTTTTCATCGCATTCTTTTCGATTTGACGCACTCGCTCCGCAGAGACGCTGTATTTGTCGGCAAGATCCTGCAATGTCGTTTTCTCATCGCTTAACCAACGGGTACGCACGATATGCTGGCTGCGCTCATCCAGGGTCTTTAAAGCAGCGTACAATCTTTTTGATGCGTTTTGATCCCAATCGGCATTGACCACCGAGGTTTCAACATCTTCCGATTTATCTTCCAAATATTGTACCGGCGCAAAACTGCCACTTTCATCGTCATCGGCTGACAGATCAAAGGCCTGATCCTGACTGCTCATACGTGCTTCCATTTGCAGAACTTCCTTGGTACTGACACCCAGTTCATTTGCGACTGTTTGCACTTCTTCATGGGTAAACCAGCCCAAACGCTTTTTCGCTTTGCGCAGATTAAAGAATAATTTACGTTGCGCTTTGGTCGTCGCAACCTTAACAATCCGCCAGTTACGCAGCACAAACTCGTGGATTTCAGCTTTGATCCAGTGCACAGCAAAAGAGACCAAACGCACACCCATCGTGGGGTCAAAACGTTTAACGGCTTTCATTAAGCCGATGTTACCTTCCTGAATCAGATCTGCTTGTGGCAAGCCATAGCCTGAGTAGCTTTTAGCGATATGCACTACAAAGCGCAGATGCGACATAATCAATTTACGGGCAGCTGCTAAATCTTCATTTTCTTGCAGGCGAACTGCAAGCGCACGTTCCTCTTCTGCGGTCAGCATATCGATGCCGCTCACATACTGTATATAGGAATCCAGGCTGCCGCTTTGCGGGAGACTTAGTGCCATGGATTGCATCTTTGTGCTCATGTAATACCTCTCATAATTTGCGCCGCGATCCTACCACAATCCTCTGTGGATCGCCAAGATCAGGCGCCGTGCGGTTTTCGGCTTGGAAATGAGTACCTTAGCCGATTATCTCAGATAGTTAGTGAACAGACGATTAATCCCTTTGGTATCGGAATAACGTTGTGCAAAACCAAAAACAATTAAGTTGAGATACGTTCAAGACCTGATAAAGTTTACTTTAATTTCATTTCAATGGCGTGACTTCATTGGAATAAGATGTAACCAGCTGTACATTTAAGGACTAAATAGGAGCATTAAATGTTTGCTTATGTAGCGCGACAGGCAATCCTGGATCGGGACAAAAATGTCATCGGTTATGAGTTGTTATTTCGTGACGGTAAACAAAACTGTTTCCCTAACATAGATGCCGACGAAGCGACGTCAAAAATTCTGGCTGGTAATCACCTCACTTTGGGGTTAGATGAAATTACCGGTGGCAAGACAGCTTTCATTAACTTTTTCGAAGATACGTTACTGTATCGTTTTCCAACATCGTTGGATCCCTTTGGCGTGGTCATCGAAATTGTCGAAACCGCGCCTATCAGCGATGAGCTACTGGCCGCCTGCAAACACATTAAACAACTCGGTTATAAACTGGCTCTGGATGATCATGACTTTGATCCGAAATGGGATGTATTTCTACCTTACGTGGACATCATTAAGGTTGATATCCGCGAGAGTGATTATGAAACCATTGCTAAGCATATTCCCAAATTTCTCGATGCCAATGTCAAACTGATCGCCGAAAAGATTGAAACCTATCAGGAATATGAGCAATACCGAGATCTGGGTTGCCACTATTTTCAAGGTTATTTCTACGCCAAACCTGAGGTCATGAAACACAAGAACATTCCTAAATCGAAATTATCGATGGTGGAATTGATTGGCGAAAGTTCCAAGATGCAGATGGATATAGATCGCATCAACGAAATTATCGAAAGGGACGTGGCCTTATCCTATATGTTATTGCGTTTTATCAATAATCCATTAATAAACAAACGTAATAAAATCACGTCGCTACGCCATGCCCTGAATTATATGGGGGAAGTGGAACTTAAAAAATTCATTGCTTTGTTAGCACTGGCCAACATGGGGGACGACAAACCTGCTGAGCTGGTACAGATTTGTCTGGTTAGAGCAAAGTTTTGTGAGTTGTTGGCAAAAGAAAAAAACGAGATAGAAAATCCCCCAAAAGGATTTTTAGTGGGCCTATTCAGTTTACTGGATGCCATGCTGGATAAATCGATGGAAAGCCTGGTGGATAATCTACCCTTAACTGAGGATTTAAAAGAAGCGTTGTGTGGCAGAAAAAACAATTTGCTTTTGTATCTGGAAATTGCCCGTAGTTTTGAAACTGCGAACTGGGGGCGGACTAAAAAGTTGGCACAAGGCATCCGGATTCAGCAAAAGGTTTTGCATGGCCTTTACAACCAGTCCATTGTCTGGAGCAACTCCATGAGACAGTCGTTTTCATCGAAAGGAAAAGGGTAGAAGTAAACGCCTACTTCCATTTAAACGTCAGGCGGGTTATTTGGGTTCAATTTGCGAGACATAGCGTTTTACGGAAATCGCTGAGCCTATCAACCCCATCGCAACACTCATCAGCAGCATACTAAACATGGCGCCTAAGTCCAGCCCTTGTAAATCAAACTCTTGCCGATACAGCGATAGAATTTCGGCAATGCTGTTATCCATCCACCACAACAGCAAAGCAACCGTAATCCACGCCATCACTGCCCCTAAAATGCCATACCACATTCCGGTATATAGAAAGGGACGCTGGATAAAACCGTCGGTTGCACCGACCAGCTTCATTACCAGTATCTCGTTACGCTTGTTAAATATATCCAAACGAATGGTATTGCCTACAATGAGTATCACCGACACAAATAACAACAAGGCGATCATTGTCACCAATTCATTTGCTGCGGCTAATATGGCGTGCAGGCGTTTTAACCACTCGATATCTAGTTTGCCTAGTTCAATTTCTCTTTCTTGCAGCAGTTTATCCAGTAAGACCTTTGCTGCTGTGGGTGAGCTGTGTTTTTCAACAGGATAAATCAGCATGACGTTGGGCAATGGATTATTGTCAAGATAACCCAGCGCGTTGCCAAACCCGGAGTGTTTTTTAAATTCTGTTAGTGCTTGCTCAGCAGAAACAAAGGCGACTTCTTCGATTTCTGTCCAGGTGTTGAGACGACGTTGTAGTTGTTCAATATCGGCGATAGAAACATCCTGTCGAATGAATACCGAGATCTCAGCTGCCTGCTGCGTATCGGCGCGCACTTTATCGAAGTTCTTGACCAGTATATAGAGGGTTGTGGGCAAGGTAATACTTAAACCCAATACTGCCACTGTCATGGCCGTAGCCACCGGTGTTCGCACTAAATCACCGATTGCCGCCAGAGCCTGCCTCAAATGGCTGACCAGATGCATCACAACTTTTTGCGAGAAAGGCACATTCGTACTTTGGGCGCCTGACTGGCGGCTTTTAAACAATATGCTCATGGGTGTTCCTGCCAGTTTTCCACCAGACCATCATTGAGCATCTGGCCGCCTTTAAGGGTCAGGGTCCGATAGTGCATACGGGCAATTAAGCCGAGATCATGTGTGGCAATAAAAACCGACGCTCCGGCTTGATTAAAGTCTTCAAACAACTTTAAAATTTCTACTGACAGGGCCGGGTCCAGGTTACCTGTAGGTTCGTCTGCCAGAATGATCGGTGGCCGATTAACGACCGCACGGGCAATACCGACCCGCTGCTGTTCCCCTCCAGATAGGGTCACTGGGCTGTTCCATTGTTTGCTAAGCAGGCCAACGCGGTCCAGGGCAGCTTGCACTCTGGCATGGATATGTTTGCGCGAATACCCCTCAATCACCAAGGGCAGAGCGACGTTATCAAAAACGGTTTTATCCATTAACAACTGATGGTTCTGGAATATCATACCAATATCACGGCGAATATAGGCGACATCTCCGCGCTTTATTCGGGTCAGATCATGGCCATTAATGAACACTTTCCCAACACTGGGGCGTTCCATGATACTTATCAGCTTTAACAGGGTGCTTTTTCCGGCGCCTGAATGTCCGGTAAGAAAGACCATTTCGCCCGGTTTGACGTGGAAGCTGACGCGGCTAAGCGCGAGTTGCCCACCAGGATATGTTTTGCTGACATCTTCAAATTTAATCATGGTTTATGACTAAAGTACGGCCAATGATAGTTGGTCTGCTTTAGCTGTCGTTCCCTTCTTCAAATAATGCGTCTACAAAGTCTTTTGCGGCAAAAGCCTGCAAATCATCGATGCCTTCTCCGACACCAACATAGCGAACCGGAATCGCGAACTTCTTGGCCAGAGCGAAAATCACACCACCTCTGGCAGTGCCATCTAATTTTGTCAACGAGATGCCAGTCAGACCAATTGCCTCATTAAACAACGCTGCCTGACTGAGGGCGTTTTGTCCAGTGCCAGCGTCCAGAGTCAGCATAATCTCATGGGGTGCATTATCATCAATCTTTTTCAGCACCCTGACCACCTTTTTCAACTCTTCCATGAGATGTTCCTTGTTCTGCAAGCGACCAGCGGTATCGGCAATTAAAATATCGGTTTGTTTTGCTTTGGCAGATTGCAGGGCATCAAAGATAACGGACGCGCTATCCGCGCCGGTATGCTGTGCTACCACTGGGATGTTGTTGCGCTCACCCCAGACTTGCAATTGTTCAACTGCCGCAGCCCTGAAGGTGTCTCCAGCCGCTAACATGACGGATTTGCCCTGTTGCTGAAACTGTTTTGCCATTTTGCCAATTGTGGTGGTCTTGCCAACGCCATTTACCCCCACCATCAAAATAACAAATGGCCCCGACTGGGACTCTGTTTGTAGAGGTTGGCTAACTGGCTGTAGCAGGTCTGTTAACAAGTTCTTTAATACCGGAAAGAGATCGTCTGCCGACTTTAGTTGTTTTCGATCAGCCGTTTCTATCAGTTGTTCGATAATATGGGTCGTTGTATCAATGCCAACATCCGCGGTTAACAATTGAGTCTCGAGTTCCTCGAACAGTTCATCATCAATCTTTTTACCCAAAAACAGGTTAGCCATGCCATCGCCAATACTGTTGCTGGTTTTGGCAAGACCATGCTTAAGACGCTGGAAGAAATTCCCAGTGGCCTGTTCCTTTTTCACTTCAGCTGCATCAGCGACCGTTTCTGAGGCTACCTGTGGCGACGATTGCTCAGATGCTTGTTCTGTGGTTTCGTCATTGCTTGGTTGTGTTTCGTCTTTATTAAACCAGCCAAAAAACTTTGACATTTATTGCTACTCTTTATGAAAAGTTGGGGGTACACCCCCCAATTATGATAGTTTCCCAATGGGCGAGGATAATAGCATAGCGGGCTTAGCCTTCAATGCAGCAAAAGAAAATGAAAAGAAATAATAGCGGACAAATTCGAATCATTGCAGGGAAATGGCGGGGGCGAAAGTTACCTGTTGCTGACAGTCCCGGTTTGCGACCGACCACTGATCGCACCAAAGAAACCTTATTTAACTGGTTGATGCCGTACTTGCATCAGGAAATGCGGTGTCTGGATCTATTCACTGGCTCGGGCGGGTTGGCGTTAGAAGCGTTATCTCGTGGTGTTGCGCACGTCACAATGGTGGAAAAGGAGCCGGCTATTGTCAAAACCCTTAAACACATTCAGCGTACTCTTGGCTGTCAAGATCCGGAATTGGCTATCGTTAAGCAGGAGGCTCTGCGCTTTCTAGCTGCATCAGCACCGCAGCAACCCTATGATCTGGTCTTTCTCGACCCCCCATTTGGTATTGGGCTGTTGCAACCCTGTATTGAGTCACTACTGGCTAACAACTGGCTGGCTGAAGATGCCCTGATTTATATTGAACATGAGAGCTCCCTTGACTTGTCTATACCAACATCTTTTACTGAGATTAAGAGTAAGAATACTAAACAGGTTAGTTACCGCTTACTAAGCTTGGATTGATTTGCAAAGAAGCGTCAGTCTGTATCAGCGGCAATACCGATATTGCTCATTCCGTCTTGCTTGCCGAACTGCCGTACTGCTTGCAGCTGCTCTTTCTCACGGCGTTGCATGTTGTTCAATTGGGCAAGTAATGCTTGTTGAAATTCAATTTCCCGCCGCATAACGGGATGAGCTTTTACGTCTTCGGAGTTAAGTTCAGCGTCTGAGGTGGCGTCAATAAACGCCTCAACACAACCCTGAGACACTTTGCTAATAACCACAGCACCTTGCGGATCATCACCGGAAAATAAATTAAAAGCGGCTTCAATGGCGACAGAAAAATCTAATGCCGGATACACCCCGTAGTTATCAAAATCCTGCACGTCGGGGGTTGCCTCTTCGATTTTTTCAAGTTGCACCGAATAGTTTATTTTTGTTTTCGGATTTAATACCACTTCCCACAGAATATTAACCAGGTTGGACATATCAGTGGCATCAGAAAAGGACGTTGCTTCGCAAAACAACTGGTAATTGGGCAGCATGCGCTCCACCAGAGCACAGGCAAAAACCTTGGCGCGCCAATCAGATAATTCCCGCACTTGCTGAAAAGTATTAAGTTTTGTCACGTCAGGTTCCTTTGTTGCTGCAGGGCAATGATAGCAGAGCTTTTAAAATGCGAAAGAACATTTGTTCTGGGAAAAATGGCGTATTTCTCAGAAACTATTTTTGATCTGGCATTTCCCATCCCGCATTTATGTGCTATCTATTTTATTTTTAGGCATTTATTCAGCAATTTAACCAGTTCGTGTAGTGATGGACTTTCGCAAGCACGGCATTAGGAGGAACTCGATGAGTTTGATGACAGTGGCTGAAGTCGCAGAGTTTTTAGGTGTTCAGGAAATACGTGTAGAGAGACTAGAGAGAGAACATCTGCTAAACGCAAAAGATAAGGATGCTCAAGGGGCGCCATTATTTGCTCGAGAGGATGTAGAAAAGTATAAAGAGTTCGCTGAGCGTATCGGCGGGATTTAGTAACGCTATACCTCCGTGACATGAATGATCGCGCAATGGGGTAAGTGCGTCATTGCGCATCGTCATTCTTCCCAGTGATTAAAATGGGTCCGTCTTTTTGTCTTCATCCAGTGGCCGGGGACGGCCTGCAAAACCTCAAATTGACGCTAGGGAAGCACTGCTTACCTCGGCGAAACGTTGTTTTACGCAACTGTCCTATGAAAAAGTAACAACCCGGAAGCTTGCTGATGAGGCCGGCGTTAATGTGGGTATGATCCGATATTATTTTGGCAGTAAACAAGGGCTTTATGAGACCATGTTTGCCGATATGATTGATAATGTCATCCAACATCTCAAAAACGAAATAGCCATTGAGCAAATGGATAGCTTTGTCCCATTATTCAATCTGCAAACCGAATTCATTGCACAGTATCCGGAATTTCCAATGTTGGTTCAAAAAGAACTATGGGGTAAAGGGCATTGTCAGCAGCACCTGACGGATTTACTCATGCTTAAACTGCATCCGCTCCTGGAAGAGATTTTTGTCAGTATGAAAAAGCGTGGCAAACTCAAACTCGAATTAGATTTGATGCTGTTGCGCATCAGTGTCATAAGCTTGCTTATTTTTCCATTTTTGAGCCGACCGGCCTCTGAAAAAATAGATAAAGTACCATTTGATGCATTGTTTCTGCAGCGACTAGCCACACACAATGCACAGCTTTTGGAGCAGGGGAGTCTATTGACTTCCCCTAACCGAGACAATTAGATCAACCTATCAAGGTCGCAATGGTTCTGATGCCCTGAGCTGTCGCACCAATCGGACGCAGTGGTGTGGCCTGCTGATTGTAAGCCGCTGCCAGGTCGATATGTAACCAACCCTTGCCATTGTTACCTACAAACCGGGATAGAAATCCTGCTGCATTGCTGGCACCACCGGCTCCCCCCCTTTTTGGGCCCTGCTGTTTGCGGTATCCGCAAAAGCAGAAGGACATTGCTGCTGGTGCCAACGTTCCAGAGGCAAAGGCCAGGCAGGTTCATTGTGGTTTGTGGCCACCTGATGTGCCTCAGAGCGAAACTCATCATCCAGAGCAAACAGTGCGTTGTACTCAGAACCAACTGCGGCAACAGCCGCACCAGTTAGAGTAGCAGCATCAATAATGGTTGAGGCACCCGTTTCGGTTGCTGCCATCAGGCCATCGGCGAGTACTAAGCGACCTTCCGCATCGGTATTGACAACCTCCACTGTAACGCCGTTTTTGTAAGTGATGACATCACCCAGTTTATAAGCATGCCCACTGATTAGGTTTTCAGCGCAGCACAGGAATAATTTGGTGCGCTTTTGCAATCCCTGTTGGATGGCCAGACCTAGCGCACCCGCCACTGTAGCCGCGCCACCCATGTCACATTTCATGGCAAGCATACCTTCGCTTGACTTAATACTGTATCCACCGCTGTCAAAGGTAATACCTTTGCCCACCAATGCCGCTTCAACCGGGGCGCTTTGGTCTCCGCTGGGGTTAAAATCCACTTCCAGTAAAACCGGTGGACGCGAAGAGCCGCGACCGACTTCGTAAATGCCTTGCCATCCTGCTTCGCGTAACGCCTCGCCTACGATTTTTTTACAGGTGATTGCTTGAGGGGCTAATCCAGTTAACCATTCGCTGACTTTGTCCGTTAACGACTCGGGAGAAATATCTTCGGGTGTGCCATTGATCAAGTCGCAGGTAAATTGATGGCAATTTTTATGATATGCCAGTTTTTCAGCATCATCATTGTCGCACCAGGTTAGTTGATTTTGCTTCGCAGGTTCCTCAAAACTGGTATAGAACGCCCACTGCTGTTCAAAGTCCCAGTCCCCAGTGAGGGCAACACTGGTTGCTACAGTACTGAGTTTTCGGGCGGCTCGACGAATAGTTAAAAGGGGAAATTCAGCGTCATGAGAGACGTGAATTAATGCGCCTTCAGGATCAAAACTGAGTTCTGTGCCATTATTCCAATGGGCGGCCGATGGTGAGGTTGTTAATCTTACTTGTAGGGTCGTCATACTAATTTTATCTCCAGCTCGTCACTTTGAGTTTCACGAGTAAGTTTGCGAGAATGCGGCCCCAAGTTTACTGGATGCGCAAGCACAGATACAACCATGCAATTTGCTTCAACTCTGATAAAAGGCACCTTAGTGCGCCGCTACAAGCGCTTTTTAGCCGATGTCGTCTTGCCTGATGGCACTGAGGTTGTTGCCCACTGCCCCAATACAGGGGCCATGACGGGCTGCGCTGAGCCGGGTTTTGACGTTTGGCTACGTCACGCCAATGATCCAAAACGTAAACTGCAGTACACCTGGGAGCTCGCCGCCAATGAACAGGGACAGATGATCGGTATCAATACCGCAAATGCCAACAAACTCGTCGCAGAAGCGTTACAAAACAAAGTGATCACCGAACTTGCCCATTACTCGACATTTCGGCGTGAAGTGGCGTTTGGCAATGAAAAAAGTAAGGTGGATTTTGTGTTGTCCGGTACTGGCATTCCCTCCCTTTATCTGGAAGTTAAATCCGTTACGTTACTGGAAAACCAGCACGGGTATTTTCCCGATACCCAGACTTCTCGGGGGCAAAAGCATCTGCGGGAACTGACAGCGGTGCAAAACGACAGTGACTCCGAAGCAGCGCTACTATTTTGTGTACAACATACTGGTATTAAGTCGGTAACCGCCGCCAGGCATTTGGACCCTGAATATGCCAGATTGCTGCTTGAGGCGGTGAGTGCGGGGGTTAAGGTGTATGCATACAGTTGTGAAATAAGTCCCGATGAAATCCTCCTTACACAACGGTTACCCTATCAATTGGCTTAAGATACGACATGTAATCTACACGTATTTATCATCTGAACTTCATATTTCTGTCGTTTTTACATCGCTTGGTGATTGATTTTTGCCTCAAACTCGCGTATTTCTAATTTTTTATATGACTCGCGCTAGTTTATATTGCTCAGTTGCAAGGAATGTGGTTATATAGCCGCCCTCAAAAAAGAGACCGTGAGTAATGTCGTTTAGGAGAATTGGCCAATGCCAACTGGAAAAGACGGTAAATCGCTAGGACTTTTAGCGCTGGCAGGATTACAACCCTACCAGGAAAAAGACGGCGAAGAATACATGAACGACAAGCAATTGGAACATTTCCGATTGATCTTGTTAGCATGGCGCGATCAACTGCGTGAAGAAGTCGATCGTACGGTACATCATATGCAGGATGAAGCTGCAAATTTTCCCGATCCGGTGGATCGCGCGGCACAGGAAGAAGAATTCAGCCTTGAATTACGTACCCGTGACCGTGAGCGTAAACTGATCAAGAAGATTGAAAAAACTCTGAAGCGCATCGAAGACGATGACTTTGGTTTCTGTGACTCTTGTGGTGTGGAGATTGGTGTCAGAAGGCTGGAGGCGAGACCAACAGCTGACTTGTGCATTGATTGCAAGACCATGGCGGAAATTAAAGAAAAACAAATGTTGGGTTAACCACCTGAAAAAAGAGCTGCGTTTGCGGCTCTTTTTGGTTTAAGGCCACAGAACTTATGTCCTTGCCAAATAGTCCTCCTTCCTATGTTGGGCGTTTTGCCCCGTCGCCAAGTGGCAATTTACACTTCGGCTCGTTAATCACAGCACTAAGCAGTTATTTGCAAGCGCGCACTGAAAATGGCCGCTGGTGGCTGAGAGTGGACGATTTAGATACGCCTAGAAATGTGCCGGGAGCGACAGCCGCGATACAGCGTTGTCTGGAAGCACATGCACTGCATTGGGACAGTATCTATTACCAAAGTGAGCATATTCCAGACTATCTGGAAAATCTGCAAAGGCTGCAAGCGCAAAGACGTGTCTTTGCCTGTCAGTGTTCGCGCAAAACAGTGCTGGCTGCCGGTGGTGTTTATCCAGGTACTTGTCGGGATAAGCAACTTCCTTGGCAAGGCAATGCACTGCGCCTGCGCAACGATTCTACTTCTGGTCAATTAAACGATGCGTTGTTGGGGCTGATCGACAGTGATGACCCAATGATTAACGATGACTTCATATTGCGCAGACGGGATGGCATCATTGGTTATCACCTGGCGTCCGTTACGGATGACATCAATATGGGGGTGACACAAGTGGTTAGGGGGGCCGATTTACTGCTACCTAGCATTTGTCAGCTATCATTGTATAAACAGCTTGATGGCACTGCCCCTGAAATGTTGCATTTGCCAGTAGCATGTTTCGCGGATGGTCGTAAACTGAGTAAGCAAAACCATGCACCGGAATTAAAGTCGCAGCAGGCGCCGCTTAATTTACTGGAGGCGCTGCGCTATTTAGGTCAGCGGCCACCCAGTGAGTTGTTACCATGTAGTGCTCAAGCGGTTATAGATTGGGCATTAGCTCATTGGAATCCAGAAGCGATACCTGTGAAAACTGAAATAAACTTAACTTCGCTATAAGTCTTACATGACAAAGGTTTCACTTTAGTGTGACTTTAGTTTAAGATTCGCGTCCAAAAATTAGTCAGGGCAAGGGGAAACGGGCATTATTAACAAGGTTCTTGGTAAGGTTAAAAAAGCATTAGGCGGAAAAGAAAAATCGCCTGTCACTGCTGCCGAAGCCACAGTGATCCCCCGTGCGGCACACAGCATTTCCAGAGAAGACATCAGTGACAATGCACTGAAGGTCTTGTATCGCCTGAATAATGGCGGTTACAGCGCGTATTTAGTTGGTGGTTGTGTCCGGGATTTGATGTTGGGTCTGAAGCCCAAAGACTTTGATGTTGTTACAGATGCTACCCCCGAGCAGATAAAAAAACTATTTCGTAATTGCCGCTTAATTGGTCGTCGTTTCCGATTGGCACATATCGTTTTTGGCCGAGAAATTATTGAAGTGGCGACTTTTCGTGGTCACCATGACGCCGATGCACCTCCGGCAAAAGATAAGAAAACAGCACTAAGCCATCAGGGTGAGCAGGGGCAATTGCTCAGAGATAATGTCTTTGGCACCATTGAAGAAGATGCCGAACGACGCGACTTTACCGTTAATGCCATGTATTACGATATTGCCGATTTTAGTGTCAAAGATTTTGCCAATGGCCAGGAGGCGATTGCCAGGCGGGAAATAGACCTGATTGGCGACCCGGAAACACGTTATCGGGAAGACCCGGTTCGGATGCTAAGAGCGGTAAGGTTTGCCGCTAAATTAGACTTTCATATCACACCAAGAACAGAACAGAGTATTCCTGGGCTGGCCTCATTGCTATCTCATGTCGCCCCGGCACGGATGTTTGAAGAGGTTATTAAGCTGTTTATCTCCGGAGCCGGAGTGGCAACGTTTAAAGAAATGCAGCGACTGCACTTGTTTGGCGAATTGTTTCCCTCAATACAGCCATTGTTAGTCAACGAACAAGGGCGTGAATATCGCTTTTTAGTGAAAGTACTGGAAAATACCGACAACCGTATTAATACCGGAATGCGTGTTACGCCCGCTTTTTTCTACGCGTCAGTACTTTGGTATGTCGTGGAAGAGCGCTGCCAACAACATGTATTTGAAGGTGGCTTCAGCCATCATGATGCCTTTCACCTGGCCATGAATGATGTGTTATTGCAGCAATCTTCGCGGATCGCCATTCCACGCCGATTCAGCAGTGTGATGCGAGATATCTGGATACTGCAGCAGCGATTACCGAAACGCTTTGGCAAACGCGCCTATCAGATTCTGGAACACCCCAAGTTTCGTGCTGCCTATGATTTTTTATTGGTGCGAGCGGAAGTTGAAGGTGGTGAACTGGTCGATTTAGCGCAGTGGTGGACGGATTTTTATGATGCTGATCCTGGTAAACGCAAAGATATGCTGGCTCAACTACGTTCTAAGTCAGGCGGTCCGACGCGTCGTAAGCGCGCTAAAAGAAAGACGCCTAAGGAACAGTAAATGCTTGCTTACATAGGGATTGGCAGTAATTTAAATGATCCTATGAAACAGCTTAGAGATGCGTGCAGGGCACTAAAACAATTGCCCGATTGTCAGTTCATCAGAGCCTCATCCGGTTATATCAGCACACCAATGGGTCCACAAGCGCAACCTGACTATGCCAATGCGGTGATCTTACTGGATACCCAACTCAGTTGTCGGGCGCTATTACGTAACCTGCAAAATATTGAACAACAACAGGGTCGGCAGCGAGATGGGCAGCGATGGGGTCCCAGAACCCTCGATCTGGACATTATTCTGTATGGTAATGAAACACTGAACGAAGCAGATTTAATCGTGCCGCATTATGGCTGCAAAGCGCGCGAATTTGTGATTTATCCGCTGGCGGAAATTGCACCTGAACTTATCTTTCCAGATGGGGAAGCCCTTCACACTGTCAAGCAACGAGTGCCGTTAAATGGTCTGCAACGGGTATCTGTACTTGATTAAGCACAGATTCTTCGTATAGTTCGCTGCTAAACCTTCTTTGGAGTACCTAGTATGAAAAAAGTATCGACTTCGTCATTACTTAAAATGAAACAGGATGGGGAGAAGATTACCGTTCTGACAGCCTACGACGCTAGTTTTGCCAAGCTGTTTGAAGAGCAGGGAATCGAGGTACTTTTAGTGGGTGATTCACTGGGCATGGTATTGCAAGGTGAGGACAGCACTCTGCCGGTCACAATAGATGATGTTGCTTACCATACTCGGTCAGTAAAACGGGGGGCAAGTGCGCCGCTTTTGATCGCCGATATGCCATTTATGAGTTATGCGACCCCAGAACAAACCTACGAGAACGCGGCAGTGTTAATGGCCGCTGGTGCCAATATGGTGAAGTTGGAAGGCGGAGAGTGGCTTTTAGCTAGCATTGCTGGGCTGGTGGAACGGGGCATTCCGGTATGTGGGCATCTCGGTTTAACACCACAATCCGTCAATGTCTTTGGCGGCTTTAAAGTGCAGGGTCGGGAGGCTGAAGCTGCCGAGCAAATGATCTCTGATGCCATGGCGATGCAAGACGCAGGCATTCAAATGCTGGTGTTGGAATGTGTGCCCAGTGAATTAGCGGCGTCTATTGCGGCAAAATTGACAATACCAGTGATTGGTATCGGTGCGGGTAAACACACTGATGGTCAGGTATTGGTCATGCATGATATGTTTGGCATCAGTGCTAACTATATGCCCAAGTTTTCCAAAAACTATTTGCAGCAAACGGGTGATATTCGCAGTGCAGTGAAAGCATTCATCGAAGAAGTGAAGTCTGGTGCATTCCCAAGTGAAGAACATAGCTTTTCGTAAGCTGGCGGGGAGATTAAACAATGCAAATCGTAACTGACATTTTGCCACTAAGAGAACAGCGTCGAAAATGGCAAATCAGTGGCAAAGTGATTGGCTTTGTCCCGACAATGGGAAACTTACATCAGGGACATTTAACGCTGGTGAAAGAAGCCAAAAAAACCTGCGACATTGTTGTGGTGTCAATATTCGTCAATCCCATGCAGTTCGGACCAAACGAAGATTTGGATGCCTATCCCAGAACCATGGAAGAGGATATGCGTCAGCTTCAGGCGTTGGGGGTAGATTGCCTGTTCACACCTAAAGCCAGAGATATTTATGCGCGGGGACTTGAACAACAGACCTTTGTGGAAGTGCCCGGCATTTCTTATATGATATGCGGTGCCAGCCGACCGGGCCATTTTCGTGGTGTTGCTACTATAGTGTGCAAACTATTCAATATGGTCCAGCCAAACCACGCCTACTTCGGTGAAAAGGACTTTCAGCAATTGCAGGTGATCAAAGCCATGGTCCAGGACCTGTCCATGAATTTAAAGATTCATGGTGTACCAACGGTTCGGGAAGAAGACGGTCTGGCCATGAGTAGCCGAAATAATTATTTAACCACCAAAGAACGCACAATTGCCCCGTTGTTATATCAGACACTGACCGAATTATCGGAACAAATAATCTCTGGAAGACGGGATTTCAGAAAGCTTGTTAATGAGCACTCACTGACCCTATACAATGCCGGATTTAAAACGGATTATATTGAAATACGGGCTGCAGAAACCTTGTTGCAACCGGGTCACGAAGATACCGAGCTGGTTATTTTAGCTGCGGCATTTCTGGGCAAAACCCGGCTAATCGATAATCTTCCTGTTTCTCTTGAATGATTCAATCATCATTTTTGGCACATTAGGCGATCTTTTGAAATAAGTTATTCTCCGACGCCAGTTGCTTTTGTTCGACAAGAATATCTTTTAAATCCTGTTCCGTGGTAAGAGGGTTGGCGAGAACCACCCGAAAGACGGTAATGGCTTGCTCTGGATAGCGAGCCACTTCGATACGGGTTCTGGAAACAAAGGATTTACCTGCTTCCCTCTGACGTTTTTGCACAGAAACAGTGATCTCATTGATGGCACCATTAAGCGCTTCCTGCTGCTGTCGTTCTGCCTGCTGAATACGCTTTTGCAACGTCACGGGACACAGCCGGTATGTGAGAATACAGAGTGTTGGCTCGGTGATCAGTTCAAACTCGGGATCGGCATTGATCAACTGGGCAAATAGGCGTGCTTTTTTGATGCTTTCATTGATCAGTAGCTCATATCCTTGCCTGCCAATAATATGCAGAGCTGAATAAACCATCATTGCCATACCGTTGCGGGAACCTTCCAATGTTGTCGCGCCTAAATCTTTGGAGCCAGCACGCAGTATGTATTGCGCGTGATGGCGCACGGCATTACTGGCTTCTGGATCTTTGAACAGCACCATGCCAGCACCCATAGGAACATACATTTGTTTGTGCGCATCGACGGTTACCGAATCGGCTCTTTCAATACCTTTCAACAGGTGTCGCAACTGATTAGAAAATAACGTGGCGCCCCCCCACGCAGCATCCACATGGAAATGACAACCCAGCTCAGCGGCGACATCGGCCAAGTCCTCTAGCGGATCAATATGGCCAGTTTCAGTAGTACCGGCAATGCCAACAATCGCTAATAATTTATTACCCTGACGCTGATATGCTTTACCTAATTCCAGCGCTTTTTCTGGACTAAGCGTTTGATCCGGGCAATCGACGGTAAGCAGCTGCTCTCTGCCCAATCCAAGGATATCGACAGCCTTTCCCAGTGAGTAATGGCCACGTTTAGACGACATTACTGCCATTTTTTTAAAACCGTAATGGTGTAAACCCGCTGCCAGTCCCTCCTGAGCGATACCCTTAAAACCGGGACGTGCGGCCAGACAATTATTACGGGCGACCCAAAGGGCTGTGATGTTGGCGACAGTACCACCGGAACAAAATGCGCCTAACGATTGTTGGGCACTGTGCAAATACTGCTGATAGAAGTCATTTTGCTGTTGATAAACTAACTGATGAAGCATTCCTACAACTTGTCGTTCCAGAGGTGTAAATGCCTTTGAGGTTTCAATCTTGACCGGATTTTGGTTGAGTCCGACCAGCAGTTTAGCCAATGGCAAATGAAAATAGGGCAGGGCAGACGTCATATGCCCAATAAACGTTGGTGAATAGGTATTGACGGAATTAGCGACCAGTTTTTCCAGAAGTTGCTCAGCATGTTCTGAAACAAACTGTGGATCCTCTGGGACACTGCACTGTGCAAAGTCCTGCTCAATATGTTCCAGAGACGTGGCTTTGGCAACGACATGCTGCCGCAGGAACTCTGACAAATTGTCGGACAACTGTTGCTCAATTTGCGCTAGTTTCGAATCGTTTCCTTCGGGCGCAGTAAAGATTCGGTACAGATGCGCCAGGCTTACCTCGGCTTGCTTCACTCAAAATTCTCAAACAGGTGTTTAACCCGCAACTCTACTCATAATTTTTCTGGCAATCAATGGCAGGCCATGTAAATCCTGCCAGGCTGAGGCGAAATTCGACAATATCAACATAGCTGCTATATTCAGGAGGAGAGAGAAAGGACAGAAATCATGCACGTAGAGCAGGTATCTGAAGGGTTTTCACTACAAAATGTAGTGCCATTCTTTCAGCCAATAATTGATGTTAAAGATAGTTCTGTTTGGCGCTATGAGGCATTGGCTCGAATGCTGACCGTTGATCAGCAAAGTTTTACACCGAGCGAATTTCTCTATTTAGTCGAAAAACAACAGTGCCATGGAGCGTTGACGGAGCATATCTTTCATCTTAGTGCCCTTTATTTTCGGCAACATCAGCTTGCCTGGAACATCAATATTGCAGAACCCGATATTCTGGATAGCCACACTATTGCGTTTTTACAGCGATATCTTCAGGAAAACCAATGTGCCCATCTGGTGGCGCTGGAACTATCTACCGAGACGGCTGAGAAGCATGAGAAAGCGTTTCGTACTTTTTTGTTATTGTGCAAAACACTGGGCTTAACACTGGTATTAGATCATTTTAACGGCTCGCTTAAGTTGCTGGACCGACTACTGGAGTTACCTGTAGATGGTATCAAGTTGCCTGCCCGACAATTGCAGCAGTATGGCAAACGAGGTGCCGACAAAAACAAGTTTCAGAAAATTCAGGACAAAGCCAATGCTAATGAAATAGCATTAATCGCTGAGCATGTGGAAAGTGAAGAGCTGATGGCTATCACCAAAGGCTTTGCCATTCCGTTCGCTCAAGGATTCTATATCAGTCATCCCACTGCCATGATTGCGAGTTAAGCGCCGATAAATCTGTGTCCAGCCGCCAACAGGTCTGCCCACTGTTCTGATATTTACGTTCAAATGGCGTCATTGCGTCCTCACCGGCAACTGCTGTCAAAGTGGCCTCAACACCTGCTATGCGCAAAGCATATTGAAATTCCTGCAAATACAGTTGCCAGTTGCTGCGCACTTGCAAATGACCTTTGAGCAATAGCAGGTCCTGTAAAGAGGCGCTGGCATACCAGCGCTTTTGCAACTGCGAGGCTTTTGGGTATGGGTTAGGGTAGAGCAAATAATGGCCATCAACCTGCCATTGTTCGCGCCTTACCAGACGCCAAAAATCAATGACATCCGCGCGCACCACACAGTAATTGTCTTTGTGTGACAGTAACGCCGATTCCTGGATGCGATCGCTATCGAAATGGTGTTGATGTTTTGCGACTCGTTGGGCTGATTTATCAATACCTATCACCCGGTGGTTTGGATAGAGCGACGCCAGTCTGGCACTGCTTTCGCCAATGCCGCAGCAGGAGTCTATTATGATTTTATCTTTTTGGCCTTGCAACCAGTCACACACCAGCGCAAAGGCGGTTTCCGTATGCGGTTGAATTGGGCGGCGGCTGTGAGTAGTGAGGTAGCGTTTAACCAAACTATCCAGCTGTTCGTGAATACCTTCCTGATTACTGCTAACACTGCGACTGTTACCTTGCATGACTGGCGACTAGTCCTCTTAAGAACGGATGCCGCGGCCAGTCGCTATCAAGCGATAGGCGATAGCGAAAAACACCAGATTAAACAGCACTAAGACCGACAGAGAGGTCATTACGGTGAAATCAGAATAACCGATAAACCCGTAGCGAAATCCATTCACCATATAGACGATGGGATTAATTTTACTGACCCACTGCCAAAATTCAGGTAGCAGGCTTAACGAATAAAATACCCCACCTAAATACGTTAACGGTGTCAGAACAAAAGTCGGGACGATACTAATATCATCAAATGAGCGGGCAAACACGGCGTTAATTAAACCTGCCGTTGAGAATAGAATCGACGTTAACAACAGCGTCACGATGATGACCGCAAAATTGTGAATTTTCATATCGACAAAAAACATGGCAATGCAGGAAACAATGATGCCGGTCAGTACCGCTCGAAATAAACCGCCACCGACATAGCCGGCAATGATGATCCAGGTCGGCACAGGAGATACCATTAATTCTTCGATATTGCGTTGAAACTTTGCACTGAAAAATGATGATGAGACATTGGCATATGAGTTAGTGATGACCGACATCATAATCAGACCAGGAACGATAAACTCCATGTAGCTAAAGCCACTCATGGTACCGATACGGCTGCCAATGAGATTCCCAAAAATAATAAAATACAATGACATAGTAATCGCCGGGGGAACCAGTGTTTGCACCCATATACGCATAAAACGCGTAATTTCTTTACGCCAAATTGTTCTCAGCGCCACCATGTTGCGACTATCCATTGGTTTTCTCCTGTTGCTCACTGTCGCTTTGCCTTGTTTCATTTTTTGGGTTGCGACCATTTTCAACCAATCGCACAAACAGCTCTTCCAAACGATTTGCTTTGTTGCGCATGCTCATGATCTGGAGGTTCTTATCATTCAACTGTTGAAACAGGTTGTTGAGACTGTTTTCTTTAGGAATATCCACTTCCATGGTGTGCATATCTACCATGCGATAATCAAAACCCTGGAGATTCGGATCTTCACTGCACTCGGGCAAATCCAGAATAAAGGTTTCGACATTCAATTTACTCAGCAGGTTTTTCATACTGGTATTTTCTACGATACGACCCTTGTCGATAATGGCGATATTGCGACACAGCATCTCTGCTTCTTCCAGATAGTGAGTGGTCAGGATGATCGTAATGCCCTGTTTATTAATCTCTTTAAGAAAATCCCACATGCTGCGTCTGATCTCGATATCTACACCGGCAGTCGGTTCGTCGAGAATCAGCATTTTGGGTTCATGCATTAGCGCGCGGGCAATCATTAATCGCCTTTTCATGCCACCTGAAAGCTCACGGGCGCTGACATCACGTTTATCCCATAGGTCCAGCTGTTTTAGGTACTTTTCTGCGCGCTGGACTGCGAGATCGCGGGGCACGCCGTAAAAACCCGCTTGGTTAACAACGATTTGGCGGATCTTTTCAAATTGATTGAAGTTAAACTCCTGTGGCACCAAACCGATACAGGATTTGGCTGCAACTAAATCGCTATCGATGGAATGGCCAAACACACTGACTTCTCCGGCGCTTTTATTAATCAAAGAGCTAATGATGCCGATGGTTGTTGATTTACCCGCACCGTTGGGCCCAAGAAGCGCGAAGAAATCACCACGATCTACTTGTAAATCAATACCTTTTAGCGCCTGAACTGATCCTTTATAGGTTTTTGTCAGGCCCTTAATATCCAGTGCTTTCATAGTAATCCTATTCTCATCGAGACTAACCTGTGTTTATTTTTCTGCTAAAGCAAACGGTGAAGCGTAACACGTCCCCACTAAATATTGCGACTTCCGAAACAATTTCAACTCATTGCACTGAACCTCATTCATGTAAATTGAAGCATCACAGACCAGACGGGCAAGCCGTGTAAATAAAAGCATCCAACACTAAAAGCTCGCACGCTGGGAAATCTGCCGATATCTGGTATGTTAAGCCGCTTAACAATTACTCGATGTATTTAACCCAACAAAAAGGATCGACTATGGCGCATTTAGAGCCGCTTCCCGCAGAAACCACACCAGAACTTCAGGATGATTTTGCAATTTTCGAGAAGATTCTGGGATTTGTGCCCAATTCACTGCTCACAATGCAACGTAAACCAGAGATTGTCCGTGGCTTTGGTGTGCTAACCAAAGCAGTAATGGCAGAAGATGGTGAAGTTGATCCTGGCTTTAAAAGGCTGCTTGCCCATTTTGCCAGCCGGGCAGCCGGTTGTCAGTACTGTGAAGCACATAGTTTGATAGCTGCACAAATTCACGGTATTGCAGCAGAAAAAGTGGCTGCAGTTTGGGAATATCAAACCAGTTCCCTGTTTTCGGAAGCTGAACGGGTAGCGCTGGATTACGCATTAGCGGCCGGTAGCGTTCCCAATGCAGTTGATGAGCCTTTAATGACCAGAATGAAGCAACACTGGAATGAAAACCAGATTGTGGAGATCCTTGGGGCGATTTGTCTCTACGGCTTTTTAAATCGCTGGAACGACTCTATGGCCACTTCATTGGAAGAGGCGCCTAAAAAGCTGGGTGAAACGGTACTTAAATCCGGTGGCTGGACTGGTGGTAAGCATATTGAATAACCATTAGTGCACTCCGGAAGAGGCTCTCTACCCTTGTTTTCCTGAGAAGTTGCGCTCTGGTAATAGCAAAATTATCTGTAAATATCGGAACTTATTGGGGGCCTGTTAATCCTCGCTCGCGATGTATCGCATGGACGGATCACCTGGGCGAACATGCGAGTAGGGATTGATGCCCAGCCAGTCGGACATCGATTTTGACAGATCTCTTTGTCCCTGAAACTCAAGTAAATTTTTATCAACTGCACGTGCCAACGTAATGTCACCCTCCCATATTTCAACCAGCGTTTGCACTGAACACAGAATATAAAGGTCGACGTCAGTACCAGGGGAATCAGTACAAAGATCAACATAATCATCACGTATAACCAGCCACCAGGATTTGTGCTCGGTCAAATCTTTAAATATAAAGCACAATATTGATTCACCTTTTGGAAGATACTGAGTATTAATGCGCCTTTGTATATCCCACATTAAGAACTCTACATCTAGCACATCTTCACTTAATTGACCTCTCGCCCACCTCATTCCCCAAATAGCAAGTTGCTCAACCAATGGCTGTAACTCTTTGCCGGCAGGGGTCAGATAGTATTCATAAGCTTTGCCGTTTCTTCGAGTTTTACGCACAACTATGCCAGCGTTTTCAAGCTGTTTGAGTCGTTTTGTTAGTAATGAAGGAGAAATCCTTGACAACCCCCGTTGTAATTCTGTGTAGCGGTGGGAACCCAGAAATAATTCCCTGATTATCAATAACATCCAACGTTCACCGAGCACTTCGGTCGCTTTGGCAATGGGACAAAATTGACCATAACTCATAGGGCCCCGCAGTAAATTGATTAGTTGCGACATAATTAAACGTTACTACATATTTAGTAGTGAATCACTACATTTTGAATTGTATTAGTAGTGGTTGATATGCCTTAAATTTTGCATATCGACAAATGAAGTCGGTGTATTCAAAAAAACTATCAGAGGTAAAGCATGTCCAATGAAACTACTACCAGGCAAACACCAATTAACGGAGTTGATACGGACCGTATTATTTACTTGGCAACTCAAATGTCAGAAGTTCTCAATTATGGTGAGTTCAAATTTCGTGCTGAAAATCACTGGGTTGTGGGTACGTACAGCAACACAAAAATTAAGGGCTTTTATGCTGGTCAACACGAGCAGATGGAACGGCGAGAGGCTTTAGTGGTTGAGTCAGATCAACCATGCTTTTTAGGAGGGAAAAACATTGCACCCAATGCAATGGAGCATTATCTAAATTCGTTGACGAGTTGTTTAAATGCAACAATTGTTGCTCATGCTTCTGTCAGGAAAATAAGTATCGCTTCATTGCGTATCTTTGCTGAAGGCCAAATGAATGCTGCTGGTTTTTTTGGCGTTTCAAAGTCGGAAGTTAGGGGGTTTCAAAAAATTAAGGTGATTATTGATGCTGGAATCGAAACCAGCAAGGAAACGCTTCAAGAGCTCATAAGTTTCTCACCTGTTTATGAGATGGTGTCTAAAGCCATACCAGTGGATTTGCAGATTAACCTGAACTAACTATGCAAATAAATTGAAATTCATCGGGTGACCTGGTCGCATTTGTGCATTCAGGTTACCCGATTTCATAACTATAAAAATCAGACTGCTCGGTATAACAAATTTTCTGCAATTGGCAATAAAATTACATTTACTTAAAGGGCAACGAGAGTGTTTAAGGCAATGCAATATGAAATCCTTGATGTCAGCTACATTAAAAATGTTGGTGAGCTGGTCATGAAATTGACAAATGAAATATCGGAGCGGACTGGTCAGCAACAATTTGATATTAACACGACTATGATCTGCAATAATCTTCGGGAGTTTATGAGCGAGAGCCAATATACGGTTGTTGGGGCTTGTTTTAGCGGAACACTCATCGGGTTTGGCACCATTTGCGAAAGTTGCTCGTTGTACGCAGGAGGTAGATTTGGTGTAATTCAGGAGTTTTATGTTTTACCAGAGTATCGTTGTAAGGGAGTTGGCCGTCATCTTATTGCCCGTATAATTGAGTATGGCCAATCAAAAATGTGGCGAAGACTTGAATTGTGCACTCCACCTGTACCTGAATTTGACAGCACTTTGTCGTTTTATGAGGGTACAGGATTTGAAATAACGGGCGGACATAAAATGAAATACATGTTGTAGTAAAGCTATCTCCAGTCAGGGCAATTAAGGTCAGACTTTAAACTTATGCACAATATCCAATAACGAATGACTGTTTTTAGCCAGCGATTTCGATTTGTCAGACAAATCTAAAGCCCGCTGTGCCACGTTGGATACGTCGGTACCGACATTATGAATGTCTTTCGACCTATTGTGGGCTAGTTGATTTTGTTCCTCTGCTGCCGCGGCAATGACTGAGGTCATGTCGGTGATTTTTTCCATCGACTGGCGAATACCGGTCAAGTGTTCACCGGTTTCGGTCACTAATGTGGTTGCCATGCCCGTTATCTGATTGCCTTGCGACATCGCATCTACAGCCTGCTTAGAGCCCTCTTGAATGCTTTGAATGATTTCCTGGGTTTCTTCCACAGCCGATTGTGTACTGCCAGCCAGCGTTCTTACTTCATCTGCAACTACGGCAAAACCCCGACCCTGTTCGCCAGCACGAGCCGCTTCGATGGCGGCATTCAGGGCCAACAGGTTGGTTTGATTGGCGATAGTCTGGATGGTAATGAGAATGTTAGTGATTTGTTCGATATCGGTGTTTAATTTAGAAATAACAGTGGTGGCTTTATCAACTTCGCTGTTCACATCACCGATGGTGGAAACCAGATTTTGCATAGCGCCGCTGCTGTCTGCCACCTGCTGGTTGGTGTGATCTGTGACTTCCGCGACGTGCTGAATATTTTGGGTAATTTCCAGTGATGCCAGTGACATTTGCTCTGCTTCAGACACGATGCGGTCAACGGAATCTCTACTGTCGGCCAATTCCTCGCCACATAAAGAGGCAATTTTCTGACTTTCCTCGCAACTATTATTTACCGCAGTCGCATTGCTATCAATGGTGCGAATGAGATTCGCCAGATTATCAATAAACTTATTGATCCAAGTCGCCAGCTCACCAGTTTCGTCATTTGCGACCACACGAATATGCTTGGTCAAATCACCTTCACCTTCGGCAATATCTTTGGTGAGGTCGCGAATTTTCTCCAGTGGTTTGACAATTTGGTTACTGATAATGGTGACGACGAAAAAGGCACCGACAGCGAGGACGATTGCTGCAATGATCAATTGTGTAATCGATGCGCCTGCTTTTGAAGAAATATCGGCACTGAGTTTTTCTGAGGTGGCAAACATGACGCTTTCGGGCATGCTGATCATCAGGTACCACTGCTTATCAACATCGGCAATATTGGTTCGGGTTGTCACCGTAATATTTCCACCTACTTCACTAAGATAGACGGCTTTTTTTGAGGAGATCGCGGTAGTTAGCTCCTTAGACAGGCGGCTGTTGATGTCATTCAATGCCTCTCCTGAGGCATCTGCGTCTTCACTATACCCAATAATGCTGCCGGTTTCGCTTAGCAGCAACGCCTCACCCTGACCGTTAAACAGGGCGTCATCTGCACGGCGCATTAACTCTTTAACGAAGTTTGCGTCGAAATCTACGCCAACTGCGCCGATAAATTCTCCGTCTGCCACAATTGGCACTGAAATCGTTGTTAAAAGATAGTTCACACCGCTGAGATCAAATACATCGGGATCGATAAGGCAAGCGGCCATTCGGGTACGTGGGCAACTGAAATAATTGTTTTTACTTTCATCTACCACAGAACTGACCCAATCCAGCATCAATTGCCCACCTTCCCGGTACCAATATGGGGCGACCCGGCCATTATCTAACATTCCCAGTGATTTGTTTTGCTCATTACTATTGGTAAAGTTGGCATCGGGTCCTAATGTATTAGGATTTAGAGGCGACATGATGCCCATGTAATCGGGCCTGGACGCTAATAAATTACGTAGTTTTGCCAGCACCATAGCGCGCGCTTTAGCATCACTGATATTGTCTGATTGGTAAGTGCGGGCCAAAAAACTGATATCTGCGGCAAATGTTTCGGCGACAAGACGGGCACTTTCTACTTTCTTCGCGATGACCTGTGCCTGTGCCTGAGATTGCGCTTCAATCAGCGCCATACCATCACGGCGTAAAGCCTCTTTGGTGACCTTTTGCACTTCTTCATTGACATCATTGGAGTTCACCGCGGAAATGGCGACCAGTACGATAGTGAGCAATACGATAATTGCCAATACCGAAAAGATAATTTTTGTTTTTATGCTTCGGGTGAAAAACGTAAACATGTATGCCGCCGTATCATTGCTTTGGTGTAGGTTTTATTACAATCGCCCCCGACTTGTCCAACTTTTTGTGCCTTGAATTGTCACCTGTACGAGAGTGTTACTGCATAGCTATGCAGAAATTCGCATTGCTATTCAGCCACAAAATGCAGTTGGCACTAATAACAGTGTATATGCTATTTGCAATTTGTCCTGCTTCCTTTACTTGTCGCACATATTTCAAAATCCTTTAGGGGTTGTTGCGCTCGGTGCCAGATATTTTGAGTGCATAGAATTGCGCTGCAAAAAATACTTTAATTTTTATCAAGCAGTGCAATGAGTTCTGCCTGCGGCAAACATTGCCCAGATTGCCAGTATTCATTCAATGTCGCCTGCAGTGCATCTAATTGCCGTTGTTTGCTTTGTAATTGTCCGATCATTTGCGTTAACTCCGCCTGTTTGGTCTGCAGTTTTGCCAAAATAAGTTGATGATCCAGTTTGCTGTCAGAAGAGATGAGTTTAGGTAACTCCTCAAGGCTGAACCCCAATGATTGTCCCAGCCGAATCAATTGCAGCAGGTCTAACGTGTGCGCATTATACTGCCTATAACCCGACTGGCTGCGTTGGGCTTTCGGGAGCAAGCCCAAGGATTCATAATATCGAATCGTTGAAGCTGTTAACCCGGCTTGTTTCGCCAGTTCTCCAATACGCATATACGGGCCTAAAAATAACCATTGACCTTAAAGCTTACTTTAAGGTTATGCTTTGAGCAAATCCTTACAATTACATCCATCGGGGTTGTTTTTATGTTAAGTCCTGCCTTTGCACCATTTATATTGCCAAGTGGTCGTCAACTCAAAAATCGCATAGTGAAAGCGGCAATGGAAGAAAATATGGCGACCAAAGAACATTTGCCAGATAGTGCATTGTGTAATCTTTATCGGCGCTGGGCTGAAGGAGGCGCCGGGCTCATCATTACCGGCAATGTCATGGTGGATCATCTTGCCATGACCGGTCCCGGTGGTATGGCACTGGAAGCAGACACCGCGTTGCTACCATTTGAACTGTTAGCTGAAGCAGCTAAAACCAACGGCAGCCAGGTTTGGATGCAAATAAATCATCCTGGGCGTCAGGTGTTTGCTCGTATGGGCGGAAAAGTGTTATCACCATCGGATATCGCCCTGGATATGGGCAAACATTCCAAGCTATTTGGCGTCCCCAGCCCTATGACTGAAGGGGAGATAGAGAATGTCATAGAGCGCTTTGTTATCACCGCAAAAAAAGCAGAATTGGCAGGTTTTGATGGTGTTGAAGTGCATGCGGCACATGGTTATTTATTGGCGCAATTTCTGTCTCCTCTGACTAATAAACGCAGCGACAAATGGGGCGGTTCATTGGCAAATCGTGCAAGACTATTGCTCAACATCGTGCAGCGTATCAAAGAAGCGGTATCAGACACTTTTGTGGTGGCAGTAAAACTCAACTCGGCAGATTTTCAGCGAGGCGGTTTTGATGAGCATGACGCTTTGCAGGTGGTCAAAATGCTGGAGACCCTGGCTGTTGATGTTGTGGAATTATCAGGTGGCAGTTACGAAGCACCAGCGATGCAAGGGCGCACTACAGATGGACGGAGCCTCGCCAGAGAAGCCTATTTTCTGGAGTTTGCGGAACATATCGCGAAAGAAAGTGACATTGCCATTATGACAACTGGAGGTATTAGCAGACTGGCAACGGTCGAAAAGGTACTGGACAGTGGCGTGCAACTAGTGGGGATGGCCAGTGCATTAGCCATGACCCCGGATCTGCCGAATCAATGGTTGACGGCCCCTGCTACCCGAGGGCATATCCCCAAGGTTAGCTGGCAAGATAAAACCTTAAGTGGCCTGGCGACCATGGCCATCGTGAAGCGTCAATTGCGGCGTATTGGCGCAGGAAAGTCGACCAAGCAATCGCTATCCGCTATCTGGTCACTAATATCCGATCAATGGCGCGCAGCGCGGCTGACGAAGCGCTATCGTCGGCAACATGCGCAAGAGGTGAATTGATGTTCGGATATACAACCGGAAGCACTTGCTATCACTTTTGCCGGATTAATGCGCTATGTCAGACGCCTAAAACAAGCCCAATTGAGCAGACGTAACTTGTTCAAAACTGAGATTAACAAAAGGTAAGATAGCGTCTGCAACAGGTCTTAATTGTTTTTCAACGTAGTGCTGGTGATCAAGGGGGGATTGCTGATATTCAATCGCTTCCGGCCCATTTACAGTGATAACATACTTTATCCAGCCTTTGTTTTGATATTGCAGGGGCCGACCGGCATTTTTGTTGATACTGTCTGCAAACCTCGCGGCTTTGACATGGGGCGGTACATTCTTTTGGTACTTTTCCAGCTTTTGGCGTAGGCGTTTACGATAGACAAGTTTGTCGTCATGTTTACCGCTTAGGGTACATTGTACTTGTTGCAGCACAAACTCGGCGACGTCTTCACCTGCAAAAACGCGGCGGTATAGTTCGGTTTGAAATTCTTTGGCCAATGGCGTCCAGTCTGAGCGTACGGTTTCCATGCCTTTAAAAATAAGCTGCTCATGTGTGCCATTTTTATCCTGTTTGATGCCAGCATAGCGTTTCTTGCTGCCTAGCTCTGAGCCACGAATAGTGGGCATTAAAAACTGCGAAAAATAGGTCTCAAACTCCAGTTCCAAGTAGCAGTCAATGTTATATCTGTCGAGCAGTTGTTGTTGCCATTTTTGATTGATCTCAGCAGCCAGTGATTCACCAATCGCAAAAGCTTCTGAGACATTGACGTCGTTACCTAACCAAACGAAAGTAGAATCAGTATCACCGTAAATAACCTGATGACCTTGGGCTTCTATCCAGCCTGCGCTGGTCTGCATGATTTCATGGCCGCGCATGGTGATAGAACTGGCCAGTCGGGTATCGTAAAAACGACACCCTCCAGAACCCAAAACACCGTAAAATGAGTTCATCAATATTTTAATGGCTTGTGAGCGAGCGGCGTCTTTTCGCCGTTTAGCTTCATCTCTTTGTGCCCACAACTGTGTAATGATGTCTGGCAGGAAATGTTTGTCTCTGGAAAATTGTGCACCTTTAAAACCCGCTATGGCGTTGTCAGGTGACTTTAACCCTTCTATTAAACCTAAAGGGTCCACTTTAAAGGTCCGAATGATGGAGGGATACAGACTTTTGAAATCCAGTACCAGCACGTTTCGGTATAGCCCGGGTTTGGAATTCATCACGTAACCCCCCGGACTTGCCAGTCCTCCATCGGGGGGCAAGTTAGGCGCTATATATCCTGCTCTGTGCAGTTTAGGGAGGTACAAATTGGTGAATGCCGCCACGGAACCGCCAGCTCTATCTAATTCCAGTCCCGTCAGCTGACCGCGCAACAATAAAAAGTCCAAAAGACTAGTCGTATCAAAAATCTCCAGCACCAGTACACAATCCTGTAGATTATATTCTGCGAGCTTTTGTTTATTGTGATGGAAATCGTGGTTGATATGTTCCATACGATTAGACACATCTTCTACTTTTTTACCTTTCCCTAACAGCGACTGGGCTACAAATTCCAAACTGTAGCTATCAAATTGCCAAGTGGCTGACTTCAATGCATCAATGCCATCAATGATCGTCCGGCCGGGCATGTGAACAAAACCTTGTCCACTGCGGCTTAATTCTCGCCAGGCAATGTTCTGTCCGTATCGCCCGACCGTCAACGGAACCTGATGTAATTCGGCGCGCTTTAACATCAATCGAAAATCAAAATTAACAACACTCCAGCCGACTACAACATCGGGATCCAGCTTGCTAAATTGCGAGACGAATTGCTGCAGCAAGTGTTTTTCGTCATTAACCCATTGAATCCAACTGGGGCTGTCAGGCTCGGCGGAGCCGATCATCAGAACACATTGCTCGGTCGCTGTAGCAAGACCAATGGAGTAAAGTGCTCCTTTTTCGCTACACTCCACGTCTAGTGACAGCACGTTAAGTTTTGGCTGATAGTCACTGGGCTTCAATCTGGCACCGGTAATCTGGTTGCCATTGGCGATGCCGGTAAACTCACAACTGCCATAAACGAAACGTTCCATCAAATAGCGATCAGCTAATTTTATATCTGCTTCCAGACATTCAATTTGTTGCACCGCCAAAACTGCTTTGGCTTCCTGAAAGCTGCGTTGTCGAGAAAAATAAAATCCCTGGCAGGGCCGGTGCTGGAAATCTGTAAGCGATAATGGCTTTGTGGTGAAGTTAATATTATTATCAGTTAGCACCTGCTGAGCAGGTTCGACGTCTTGTTGCCTCAGAAAAAAGATAAACTGCTGGGCGTCGGTGATAAGTTGTACTGCACCTTGTTCGGTCGCACACCAGATCTCCAGATAGGTCTGCTGTGCTTTTTCGAATTGGTGTTTGCTAAGAATAAAACCCTGAGGCACAGTGATGTCTTTTAACGTCGATTTTTCAGATTAGGTGTGTAGCCACCCATAATATCAAGTTTCCCGGATAGACACAGAGGAATTATCGCGATCTATGGTAGATGTTGAGCAGCTCAAACAATATCGTGAAGATTGGAAAAATAATATTTCTGAAATTCGTAAAACGATGAATAAAATCAAAAAGGCCCATACCACTATTTTATTGTGCTACGGCATGATTGCTATCTTCATCGTCTTAGCGTTATCGTTACTATTGGCCTATCAAAATGGTTCTGCTGCGAGTTTTTCACTGGCGCTCGCTGTCGTATTTCTCATTATTCACCGTATGAACGTGAAGAAAACTGCGCGCTTAAAAAAGCAGATTAAGACGTTAATGCAGGAAAATGACCAAATTAAGAAAATAACCAACGATCTGAAAGCTAATGTGCAGTCCTGACTTTCAAGCTTCAGAAATTGCGATATACTCAAAATGGCGGTGATGGATAAGTAAGAAAGCGACTTATGCAACCGATAACAAGTAGATAGCTGATAAAAACCTAAGAGATTATTAGTTCAAAGGGACGATGCGTTGATCGAAATACCACCCATGAAGCCGATGAAAGAGTTCTCGGCATTAATCATTGATGAAGATCCGGTTATTCATCAACTTTTGCATAATTGTCTGATGGATATTGGCGTTGGTTTCGTCAATACCGCTCAGAATGCCTTTTATGCTGTGCGTCGCTGTGAAGAAGTAACATTCGATATTATCTTTGTCTCATTTAATGTCAAAAGTGACAAAGACGGTTTTCATTTATTAGAAGAACTTAAATTTAAAGGCCATATAACCAAGTCCACAACGGTTATTTTCCTGAGCGCTGAAACCGATCCCTCTTTGGTGCACTGTGTCGTAGAAATGCAACCCAGTGATTTCTGGGTGAAACCGTTAGTACCTAAACGTGTTGAACAGCGTCTTAAACATATCTTCGCGGTAAAAGAGAAGCTGCACAAACTGCATTACTGTGTTGATGTAGAAGAGTTTAGCTCAGCGGTTTATTTGGCTGAACAGTTCACCAAAAAGCCAGACTTAAAGCACTATTTCCCCAATATTAAACGCTTAAAAGGGGAATGTCTGTTTCACCTTTTTGAATATGAAGAAGCGGAATTGTATTACAAAGCACTGCTCAAGGAGTATGACTTTGGCTGGGTACATGTCGGGCTGATTCAGTCGTTGCTGGCTCAACATAAGCTTGATGAAGTCGAGCCGTTGGTGGAAAAACTCAAAGAAAGAGAAGATACAAAGTTCCTGATGTACGACACGATGGCCCGCTATTATATTGAGCAGGAAGAGTATCAGCTGGCCTACGAAGAAATTAAAACAGCTACACAACTGGCACCACGCAATATCGATCGCAATAAAAAATCCAGCGATTTAGCGCGATTGAACCATGATCGTATGGGCCAGTTTATGGCCGCTCAGAACGTGGCAAAATATGCCCGTAATTCGGTGCATGATTCCCCTGAACTTCGTCTAAATGTGATTCGTTCCGGGGTCGATTTAGCCACCACGCTGGGGGATAATGAAGCCCGTGTTATTTTGCGCAAAGCAGAGCGCATTTATAAAGAGTTAGAAGAGGAGTTTGGCGCCAAAATACAAGACCAGCTCAATATCTGTAAAGTGCGCATGATGACGCTGGCTCAGGATAAAGATGGCGCCGAAAAGCTCCTGAAAGAAAAGGTCAGCAAAGAACCCGGGGCTTCAGTTGAGGATAACCTCGATAAAGTGAAAGCCTTCCATGAACTGGGACACCGTGAAGACAGTTTACGCATCTTGGAAAAAGTCAAAGAGCAAATTGGTGGTGACACCTGGTCAAGTAAAGTGGTAAACGAATACATTGAGCAGGAACAGATTGAGCGCAAAGAAATTCATTTTACTGCCAAAGAACTGGGTGAAATGGCCAAAACCCACTTTAAAGAAAAACGCTTGAAACCTGCGTATACCAACCTCACTCAGGCTTTTAAGTTATCGCCGAATAACCCGCAATTGTCCATGAGTTTGCTAAGGGTCATGACCGCGTTAGTGGAAAAAGAAAAAGAAGCCTTAGATGATTTCCAGAAAGACTTAGCGTCAGAATGTATTGCTATTCTGGCTGCGAGTAATCTGGATGATGAAAATGCCAAAAAGCTGGACAGTTACGCCAAAATTCTGGGCGTTGATATGTCAAATATGGAAAAAAACACCAGCGAAGCAGAATCTCAAGACGGTTAGTGTTCGAAGCAGTTAGTATCCTGATTATCCTGTAGTGGAAGAAATTGATAATCGCTCCAAACATCCAAGCCAGGCTTGTTCGTGCAGTTGCCGATCTTCTTCGTCCCAAAAACCACTGTGCTTTATGCTTAAATCGCAGCCGTTATGTGTGCTTGGTACAAAAGTAATGGATACCTCCGTACAGTGATCTTCGTCCTGCCACTGCCAGGAAAATGCCAGCTTTTGCTCTTCCTCTACCTCCTGGTAAGTACCATGCAATACCTGCTCACTGCCGTCAGGGGCGCTAAAACGAAAACGGTATTTGCCTTGTTCACGTAAATCTCGCATCACTTGATTCAAACGCATACCTGCTGGTTGAAACCAGGACATCATCTGCTCAGGCTCGGTCCATTTTTGCCATAGCTTGTCTATGGGCATAAGAAAGGTGCCTTGCAGTTCGATTTCATGCATACGTCGGTACTCCGGATTATCGTTATTAGGGTATCGGCTGTCATTGATATTAGTTTACGCTTTTGCTGTGAGTCTGCTGATCTTTGTTCCTACTCTGGAAATGGTGTATTTTGCAAGCACAATACTTATTGGAATAACTCCGCAAGGGAAACTGGTTGTGTATATTCCTTACATCCCGAATGTGATTGGTGAGCGCTCGGCACACTGGCTGCGTTTGTTTCAAAAGCTTATGCCAGAACATCAGGTAAGCTATCTGAGTGATTTACCTGAAACAGAACAAGCGAACTGTGAAGTGGCGATTGTCGCCAATCCGTCGTTGCAGCAGTTAACAGGCTTGCCAAATTTAAAGTGGCTGCACAGTACCTGGGCAGGTATTGAACAGGTGTTGCCCGTCGCCAGAGAGCGTGGTGTGCCTCTCGTGCGCATGCAGGACCCTAAACTGGCACAAGTCATGGCTGAAGCGGTTTTGACCTGGAGTTTGTTTTTATATCGTCGTATTCCCTGTTACCAGCGTCAGCAACGACAGCGGCAATGGCAGCAATTGGCCTTACCCGATTATCAGAATTTTACGATTGCCATATTGGGGATGGGAAACATGGGCATAGCCAGTTGCCTGTTGTTGCAACAGGTTGGTTTTCGGGTCGTAGGGTGGGGGCGGTCCGCGAAAGAACAGATGCCTTGTGCCTATTATTATGGACGCGAGCAACTGGATGAAGTCCTGCAAACAGCGGATATTGTGGTGATACTGTTGCCGCTGACTCAGGATACACATCACTTGTTGGCAAGCGAACAAGTGGCCAAGATGAAAAACGGTGCAAGCATTATTAATTTTGGACGGGCAGCGATTGTACAATATCAGGCACTCAGTACAGCATTAACGGGCGGAAAGCTGTATCACGCGGTGTTAGATGTTTTTCAGCAAGAGCCATTGAGCAGTGAAAGCGAGGAATGGCAGTTGCCACATGCGACCATTTTGCCTCATGTGGCCGCTCCGACAAATCCACATACTTCCGCACAGATTATTGCTGACAATATAGACGCGTACTGTAAACATGGTGTCATACCGGCAACGGTTGATTTGCAAAAGGGTTACTGACAATGAAGCCACCTAAAATATTACTCCTGCAAATCCGGGAAAAAGCACAGGTTCGGGCGGAGGAGTACGCAAGCTTTTGTGAGTTCTCCGGCTTAAAGCCAGCGCAACTGGATATTCTCAATGTCTTTGATACACCACAATTTGATAACACGGTGTTACAGGGGTATGACGGCTTGTTTGTTGGTGGTGCCAGCGAAGCCAGTGTTCTGGAGCCGCACAATTATCCTTTTTTGCCTTCTTGTGTCGCGTTATTGAAACATTGTATTGCCATCGGTTTTCCTACATTTGCGTCTTGCTTTGGCTTTCAATTAGCAGTGCAGGCATTAGACGGGGAAATCGTCCGTGATGACAAAGATTTTGAAATTGGGACCCTACCCATTTCATTGACCGTAGAAGCACAAGATGATGCGTTAATGGCAACATTGCCCAATCCCTTTTTTGCCGTCAGTGTGCATCGTGAACGAGCAACACAGTTTCCTGAAAACACCATAGCACTGGCGTATACGGATGCCTGTCCTCATGCGTTTAAGGTAGTAAATAAACCGTTTTGGGCATTTCAATTTCATCCCGAAGTGGATAAACGCATATTGATGGAGCGGCTATCGGTTTACAAAACTCAGTACACCGATGATGAGGCCCATTTTGATCAGATCATTGCATCCGCAGTGGAAACACCGGAGTCCAATCATTTGGTGCGGTTATTTATTGAAGCAATTGATTGGTCGTAAGATGGGGCGAATACTGCATATCCGCCCAGTTGTTTGCGTCAGTATCTAAGCCTGTTTTTTATGTACATGCACATCCATTTGAGGGTAAGGAATACCCACGCCGGCGTCGTCTAAGGCTATTTTGATTTTTTCCATGAGATCCCAATAGGTTGGCCAGTAGTCCTCGGCTTTCACCCATGGTCGCACAATAAAATTGACGGATGAATCCGCCAATTCGTTGACCGCAATGACATAAGCCGGATCGGGCAAAATACGTTCGTCGGCAGTAATAATGTCGGTCAGGGTCTGTTTTGCGATTTTTAAATCCGCGTCGTAACTCACGCCAATCACTAAATCTATGCGTCTGGTGTCCTGGCGAGAAAAGTTGGTAATGCAATCTGAGGTGATTTTTGAATTGGGAATAAATAATATTTTATTGTCAGGAGTACGCATAGTGGTACTGAATAATTCAATCTTCATCACAATACCCATTTTTCCGCCCGCTTCGACGAAATCACCCGCTTTAAACGGGCGCAGCACAACGATAAGCACGCCAGATGCAAAATTAGATAAAGACCCCTGTAATGCCAGACCAATGGCTAAACCAGCTGCACCTAAAACGGCGATAAATGAAGTGGTATCAATCCCTAATTGCGACATCGCGGCAGTTAACACAGCAATCATCAGGATGAGATAGAAAATATTGCCAATAAAGCTGACTACGGCATTGTCGATGTCTTTTTTCTTCAGCACCTTCGACAACATGCCCACAAAAAACTTCGCAACACTGCGCCCAATCACAAATATGACCAGGGATAAGGCAATTTTGGTCCCCCAGTCGAGCAAAAATGTGCTATCAATCTCGGTGAGCATTTCGGTCATATAGTTGTCCTTTAAGTTGGCTAAGTGGTAGATACGATATCGTACTTTGCTACTTTTCGCAGCCACAGTCGGATCATGTCGGTTCGGATTAAGGCAATAAAAAAGGCCGCTGCAGGCATTATTTACACCAATAGCGGCCTTCTAGAGCCTTAATGTGTGCTGTTATAAGGATTCATCGTCTTCAGCCAGCGTCATCAGCGAAGTATTACCACCTGATGCCGTGGTATCAATACTGATGGTCTTCTCAGTCACCAGACGTTGAATCAGCGTATCGTGATACTCAGCACTTATCACTGGCAGGATAGGCCCCTGACGATCAGCCAATTGTTTACTGAAGTAACTGAGACGCGCACTGTTAGAGTCTACTACGGTGCCGGTAATGCCGGGATGGCGCAGTAGTGCATTCAGATTATTATGTTTAACAACCTGTAGTACACCTTCAATGACGCCACACTTTAAAAGTTTGTCTTCTATCGCCTTGGCTTCTTCATAAAATACATCAGAAACGGCGGCAATAACGGTGTTCCCTACAGCAGCAGAGGAGACAATCGCCATCAGCCAAAAACTAAAGGTCGTGTCTTTGTCCGCATAACAGACTACACAACCACGCGGGTCCAAATACAACATGTTGGACTCGCCCGTAGGTCCAGGCAGAATCTTCGGTTTCTTCAGACGTTTTTCTATGCGGTTAAGCTGCGCTCTGGAGTCAGATAAGGACTCTGCCAAATCGTCAGCCAACTCATCAACAATGTCGACGGTGGCTATTTTGGCCAATAATTGTCGCATCATGGATATACGGTCGTTGAGTGGGGTCGTTTGCCAATGGCGGTTAGCCAACAACGCTTTGTCCATGACACTTTCCACATATTCCTGCGCGGTATCCATGGCAACCATGTCGATATTGGATTTTATCTGGTAGTCGATCTCATCTTCAGATGGCGTCAATTTCTCCCGCACTAAGCGGGATAAGTAGTTTGGTCCGCCAGCTTTAGGACCTGTACCGGACAGTCCGCGGCCACCAAATGGTTGTACACCGACAATGGCACCAATCATATTACGGTTGACGTAGATATTCCCGGCATTGATGCGTCTGGCGATGTCTTCAGCACGATCTTCAATGCGTGTATGAATGCCCATCGTCAAACCAAAACCGGTATTGTTTATTTGGTCGATGACATCATCCAAATGCTTTTCTTTAAAGCGAATAACATGCACAATCGGGCCGAACACTTCTTTTTCCAGTACCGATAAGCTGTCAATTTCATACAGCCGTGGCGCGAACAAATAGTGGTTTTGATGCCCCTGATCTTCGATTTTACATTCGAACAACAGCTTGCCTTTGTCCTGCAAATATTCAACATGTGTATTTAAGGTATTCAGGGCTTTTTGGTCGATAACCGGGCCAACATCCGTGGATAAGAACTGTGGATCATTGACACTCAGCTCTTGCATGGCACCAGTGATCATTTCAAGTACAGTGTCAGCAATATCCTCTTGCAGGAATAATACCCGCAATGCGGAGCAGCGCTGACCGGCACTTTGAAAACCAGACTTGATGACATCGTCACAAACCTGTTCGGGCAGAGCCGTGGAGTCGACAATCATGCAGTTCTGGCCACCCGTTTCGGCAATAAGTGGCACTTGTTGTCCACCGCGTTGCGCCAGCGTGCGCGATATCAGAGTACCGGTCGCAGTTGAGCCGGTAAACATCACTGCCTGAATGCGCTCGTCGCTGACCACATGTTCACCAACGTCTTTACCTTCGGCAAAAATGAGCTGCACGATATTATCTGGCAGTCCCACTATCTTCATCAACTCAACCGCGCGTTTGGCGATAAGCGAGGTTTGCTCCGCTGGTTTTGCGATGACGGTATTACCGGTCACCATGGCGGCAGCAACCTGGCCTAAAAAGATTGCCAACGGAAAGTTCCAGGGGCTGATGCACAAAACCACCCCCCGGGGTTCCATGCGTTCATCCTTCGCCAGCTCTTCAGCGCGTGCCGCGTAGTAGCGGCAGAAATCCACCGCTTCGCGCACTTCATCAATACTGTCTTGTGTCAGTTTGCCTGCCTCTTTGATGCACAATGCAATGAGCTCATCACGATGGCGTTCCAGGATATCCGCGGTGCGACGCAGCAGGTTGGCACGATCATGTACGGGTGTCTCCGACCATTCCTGATAGGCCTCATCTGCATTGGCGATCATTTGTTTCATTTCATCGCCACTGTGGTATTTCAGCATTCCCACCATTTCCTGGTGATTCACCGGATTAAGTACGGCGACATGATCTTTTTGCAGTTTATCAACGGTGCTGATGTTGCCAGTTACCCATTCGTCGAGATTCTGTTTTAACGGCAGCAAATGATTGGCATCGGTTAAGTCCATGCCTTTGGAGTTGGGGCGTTCATCACCATAAAGATCAATAGGCAAACGGATATTGATATTGCGTTTATTACGCAGGTCTTGCAGCATTTCTACCGGATCGGGCAATAACTCTTCTACCGGCTTACTGTCATCTACAATGGCATTTACAAATGAGGAATTCGCGCCATTTTCCAATAATCGACGCACCAAATAGGCGAGCAGATCTTCATGTTCGCCTACAGGAGCATATACACGACACTGAACTTTGTCGTTTGTCACCACTTGGTCATACAGAGATTCCCCCATACCGTGTAGACGCTGGAATTCATAACCCTGATTATCACCTTTGGCCAGTTCTAAAATGGTGGCGACAGTATAAGCGTTGTGGGTTGCGAATTGCGGAAACAGCACGTCTTTTGCTGCCAGTAGCTTAATGGCACAGGCTTTATAGCAAACGTCTGTGGTCGCTTTTCGGGTGAACACCGGAAAGTCGTCCAGGCCATCAACCTGGGTTGATTTGATTTCAGTGTCCCAATAGGCACCTTTAACCAATCGCACCATGATTTTTCGGCCAACCCGGCGAGCCAGCGCTTCTAGCCATTCGATCAAAAATATCGCACGTTTTTGATAAGCCTGAACAGCCAGTCCGAATCCTTGCCAGTCTCCCAAATCGTTATCGGAAAAAACGGTTTCAATGATGTCCATGGAAATATCGAGGCGATCTGCTTCTTCGGCATCCACGGTGAAACCGATGTCATATTCTTTGGCGGCCATGGCCAGTGACTTTAAACGTGGCACTATTTCTGCCATGACCCGTTCTTTGTGGGTAAATTCATAACGAGGGTGAATGGCCGATAATTTTACTGAAATGCCTGGGCTCTTGATTGGGCCGCGACCGTTGGCGGCTTTGCCAAGGGCATGGATCGCATTCATGTAGGATTCGAAATAGCGATCGGCATCGGCCATGGTGCGAGCGGCCTCACCCAACATATCGTAGGAATAAACGTAGCCTTTGGTTTCTGTATCTTTCGCTCTCTCTATGGCGTCTTCAATCGTCGTGCCCATCACGAACTGCTTGCCCATAATTTTCATGGCGTAGTGCACAGAAGAGCGAATAACAGGTTCACCAAGACGACCGATAGTGCGTTTTAACACACCAAACTGATCCATTTGTTTGGTATCGGAATAATTGACCATTTTACCGGTGATCAACAATCCCCAGCTGGAAGCGTTAACGAATAATGAATCACTGTGACCTAAATGTTGACTCCATTCACCCTTGGAAAGCTTGTCGCGAATCAGATACTCCTGTGTCTTTTTGTCAGGAACTCGCAATAGCGCTTCTGCCAGGCACATCAGCACAACACCTTCCTCAGACGATAATGAATACTCATTCAATAAGGCATCAACGCCTCCTTTACCTTCTTCCTGCTTGCGAATATTGAGCACCATTTGACGGGCACGTTCCCAGGCACGAGAGCGGGCAGAAACGCCGACCTCAGCAAGTGGCAAAATATGCTCGATGACTTCTTCTTCATCGACACGGTAAAAATCTCGAATTTTCTGACGGATTGGACACGTTGTGGTGAGATCGTCTTTGACTAACATTTAACCCCCTGTAATTCGCAGCTTTATCGCTACAGAAACCAGAATCAATCACTGAGTTTGCAGTGTTGCTAACAGACCAAAAATGCATCACTCTGCCTGATTTTATCGGCACAGTTCCAAGGCCCGCGAGCATATATCTAATAAAGCAATTTCCAAAATAAATTCTCAGACAATTTGCTGTTTTTGGCGTAAAACATTTGCTACAAATTTTTGCTACGAGAGCAGTGGACATTTAGTTTAGTTCAGTTTTGCTACACTAACATCCTGAGATAATCAGTTGAGTTGCCAGGGCGGCTCTGTATGTGGTAGCAGACTCACCTGATGCTTGAACTGCGGCGCATTCGAAATATTGCGTATTTTCATGCGGTTACCTTATATTTAGAGCGGTCAATTGATTAATTCAGGATCATGCCTGTGCTAAATTTGCAGTTTATTCCCGATAAATAGCAGTTAGTCATCCCAGATGACTTAAACCGTGTTAAATTAACTTTTGCACTGTGAATGTTGTTTTAAGTCAAGGCGTTAACTCGCTTTGTCGCTCATAACTAAAAAACGGTTGAAAACCCAAAGTACTTACAAGGCATGCTTACCCTAAACCTGCTACTTGCGATCGCTCTGATATATTTGCTGGTTCTATTTGTTATCGCTTATTGGGGTGATAAAGCCACGCTGGCCAATCGTTATAAGCCTGTAATTTATAGCCTTGGGTTGGGGGTCTATTGCACCTCCTGGGCGTTTTTTGGGGTGCCGGGTCAGGCTGCGGAAACCGGCTGGTGGTTTACACCAACTTACACTGGAGCAATTTTGGTGTACATATTCGCGTGGCCGCTGGTATTGCGGGTGGCGAAATTATGTAAAGACAAACATGTCACTTCGTTAGCTGACTTTATTTCTACTCGCTATGGGCAATCAACTCAGTTGGCGGCGTTGATCACCATTGTGGCGGTGGTTGCCGTGATCCCTTATATTGCGCTGCAACTGAGAGCCATTACCACCAGTTTCGATGCCATCATTCCAGAGACGGTCGGCCATCCGCTGAGTCTGCACTCCACGCTGTTTTTTACCCTGCTGCTGGCGATATTTGCCATTTTATTCGGCACACGACGGATTCGCAGTGCAGAACACAACCCCGGTTTGATGTTAGCGATTGCTTTCGAGTCCGTAGTGAAGCTGCTGGCTTTCCTGATTCTGGGGGTGTTTATTTGTTTTGTGATGTTTGACGGGATTGGTGATTTACTGCATCAGGCAAGTGAAGCCAAGCTATCTTCACGCTTCGTCGACACTCCTTCGTATGTCTATTTATTTCAAACTCTGATTGGGGCGCTAATGATGTTCTGCCTGCCTCGTCAGTTTCATATGTGTTTTATCGAAAATACCGATACCAGAGAACTAGACTGGTCACGCTGGTTGTTTCCAATTTATATGGTGGGATTGAATTTATTTGTCTTACCTGTGGCATATGCCGGTTTATTGCTACTCAATGATATTAATGTCAGTGTCGATAGTTTTATGCTGCAACTGCCGATACTGGCAGATAGTGAATTGATGACAACGCTGGCTTTTTTAGGTGGCTTTTCAGCCGCCAGTAGTATGGTCATTGTCGCCTCAATTGTCCTGAGCATTATGGTGTCGAATGATCTGATTACTCCCTGGTTAGTGCGCCAGCAGTTTCATACATCCACACAGCGTCAATTGCGTCCACAACATTTGCTGTTGATACGTCGTATCACCATATTTTTGGTTTTAATGCTGGCTTTTGGTTATCACAAGATCACTCAGGATTTTGGTCTGTTAGCCAATACCGGCTTAATGGCCATGACGTTACTGGCGCAATTTGCTCCAGCACTGCTCTTAGGGCTGGTTTGGCAACGGGCCAATGCGAAAGCGGCTTACCGTAGTATTGTTACCGGCGCTTGTGTTTGGCTATATACGTTATTAATTCCAACCCTGCTATTGGCTACCGATCCACAGCACCCGTTTTTGCATGCCCCGCTGGGATTCGAGTGGTTGCAGCCAACGGGATTATTTGGCGTCGATATGGACATTATATCCCATGGCATACTCTGGAGTTTAAGCGCCAATATTCTGGTGTTTATCTACTACTCATTTACCGCAAGAGCGGGGGTTGCAGAACAGTTAGAAGCCAGGGAGTATTTGTTTGATACGGCTGTATCCGTTGCACCAAATCAGTCCAATGCCACATTGACCATCAATGACGTACGGGATCTAATGCTGCGCTTTCTGGAGCCAGGCAAAGTCGAAGAGGTTATTGCGCAAGCCGGGATTGAACCAAAACAATCCGGCGATAGTAAGGCGCCACTGGTACTTGAGAAACTGGCGAAACGGGAATTGACCGCCATTATCGGTGGGGCCAGCGCTAAACTGATATTTGATTCGGCGAAACGTTATCGCCATAACCTGTTAAGCGATGTTGTAGATTTAGTTGATGAAGCCAGTGAGGTGCTGAAATTCAATCGTTCCCTGCTGCAATCCACTATTCAGAACATCGATCAGGGAATCGCGGTGGTTGATAAAGAGCTGCGCTTGGTTGCCTGGAATCGACGTTATCTGGAGATGTTCAACTATCCGGAGAATGAAATCTTTATTGGTCGCCCCATTGAAGAAATTATCCGTTTCAATGCTCAGCGTGGCTTGTTTGGTGACATGGATACCGAGACTGCCGTGCAACGTCGCATGGATCATTTACGAGAAAGAAAACCCTACCGATTCCGGCGCGTCCATCCCAATGGCACTGTTCTGGAAATGAATGGCAACCCCTTGCCCGGTGGCGGCTTTGTTACTACCTACACCGATATCACCGAATTTGTGGAAACGCAGCGAGAACTGAAAGAAATCAACCAGTATCTTGAACAACGAGTAGGCCAGCGTACCCAGGATTTGCAGGATATGAACCAGAAGCTGGACGAGGCTCGTTGTCAGGCCGAGCAGGCAAACCTGAATAAAACCAAGTATTTTGCCGCTGTCAGCCATGATTTGTTGCAGCCGTTTAACGCTGCCATGTTATTCAGTTCGGTATTGTCTGAGAAAGTAACGTCACCAGAACAGCAAGAGTTGACCGACAACATTCATAACTCGCTGGAAAACGCCGAAACGTTGCTCACTTCCATTCTGGAATTAACTAAATTGGATGCCGGGGCAGTGCAACCGCAAGTTGAAGAGTTCATGTTGTCCAGCTTGCTGAACGCAGTATGCAACGAATTTTCCCTGATGTGTGAAGATAAAGGTCTGGCATTTGAAGTGCAGTTCGATGACGTCGGGATACGCTCTGACAAGCGTCTGTTGCGCAGAGTGATACAAAATCTGCTGACTAACGCTGTGCGCTATACGGCAAACGGTAACGTCCGTGTTTCTGTGCAATGTAACAATGACGTACTACTATCTATTCAGGATACCGGGCCAGGCATTAAAGCCGAAGACCAACAGCGGATTTTCAACGATTTTGAACAGCTTGACGCGCAATTTTCGGAGCGCGGTCTAGGGCTGGGGCTGGCAATTGCCTCGCGGATTTGCAAGATCTTAGGCCATGAGCTGACGCTGGACTCAACCTTTGGCTCAGGCAGCTGTTTCAGTATCCGCCTGCCGAAGGTGAATTTGAATCAATCGACCCAGCAGCGTCCATTGGAGAGCAGTATCAATGTCAGGGACCTGAATAATATTACGGTGCTGGTCATTGATAACGAACCACAGATACTCAATGCTATGGCAACCAGGTTAACTGAGTGGGGGTGTCAGGTTTTGACTGCCGACGGTCTTGAGCAGGCTTTACCCTTGTGGTGTGAACAGAAGATCGATTTGTTGTTAGTGGACTATCATTTAAACGAGGGCAAAACCGGACTTGATTGTGTCTGTGAGTTATTTTCGGTAGTTGAGAAATCGACACCTGTAATTGTCAATTCGGCGGATCATGATCCCAGTATTCGGGAACAGGTGCTCGATGCCGGTTATACGTTTTTGCATAAACCCGTGAAACCAGCAGCGCTAAAACGACAGATAAAACGTTTTTTAAAGTGATAACCGTTATCCACATGACAAGATTACTGTGCCACGTTGGGCATTTTTAGTCACTGTAAACAGCCATATTTTAGGAGTTCAGGTTGCTTAACTATTTAAACCTAATGCGCAATAGCCTGCTGAATTTGTTATGGAGCTTTTGCTTTGTACCATTGGGAACCGCTCAGGTATTGTGGCTGGACAATGTCCATAATCAGGATTCTGTGAAAATCAATGAATCAACCTTTGAATTATTAGCAGCACACACGGCACTTACCTTTCAACGGGAAACAGTCAACACTCCCAGAGCATTAAAAATTATGGCTGATGGCAAGCTATTGGCTTGCAGGGGAAACCTTAAGAAAACTCAAAAACGCAACAGGATACTGGCAATGACGGCTGCACCGCAGTTGGTTTTCCCAGGTGTCAGAATGTACAGCCATATTGTACCAGAAGTATCGGAACCTATTGATTTTCAGAGTTTTGTTAACCAGAAAGAGGTGCTCATTGGCGTGATCAACGGCCGACACTATCCTGATGTATTGGGGCTCAATGAGCGCAAGACGGCGGGCAATGTCTATCGTTTGCATGCATATGATAACTCCGAGTCGATGATCGACCTATTTGTTAAACGTCGGGTGAATGTCATTATTGAATACCCGACAGTATTTAAGTCATACACAGATGATGTGGCTGCAACTTTTAAGAGCTATACGCTGCAGGGAGTTGAAAAATACAATTTAGGCTATATCGCCTGCACCGATAGCGTCCAGGGACGTGAGACAATTGAGCTGTTTGATAAGGCTATTCGAGAGCTAAGTAGTTCAGAAAAATACTTGCAGGCTCAGGCAAAGTGGTTTCGAGATTTTGCTTTCACACCATTATATAACGAAGTGTATAAAACCCGTTTTTAAGGAATTGTAGGTTTAAATCTTTTTCAACTGCTCAAAAATAACGCCTGCCTGCGTTCGATTATGCACTCCAAGCTTTTGTAAAATCGCTGATACATGCTGTTTTACTGTAGTTTCCTGTATTTGCATTTCGTAGGCAATCTGCTTGTTCAGTAGGCCATTGGTTATGTGTTGCAGTACTTTAAATTGCGACGGAGACAGGGTTTCCAGCTTGCTGGCCAGCAGCTTTTCCTCGGCATTGATCTCATCTACCTGACTGATATCAATGTTCTCCGGCAACCAGGTTTCACCATTGAGCACCTGAGCAATAGCTGTCACGATATTCTGTAGCGATGCTGATTTTGGTATGTAAGCACTTGCACCTAATTCTACGGCTTTATTCACGACCTTGGGTTCTTCCAGTGCGGAAACCATAATCACCATGATATCGGGGTATTGATTACGTAAGGTGGTCAGGCCATAAAAGCCATCATTGCCGGGCATATTCAGATCTAAAAAGATCAGTTCGACATCCTGATTGGATTTAAGTAACGCCAGCACCTGCGGAAATTCATTGGCTTCCAATAACTGACTGTTCATGATCGATTGTTCTACTGCCTGGGTCAGTGCCGCCCTGAACAAAGGGTGGTCATCAGCGATAATGGCTTTCACGTTTGAAAACGACATAAGTTTGTATGGCTCGTGTTTACCACTTTGGCATATAGGGCGTTGCCCTGCAAGCAGGGCAACTGACAACAACAGTCTGCTAGAAACGATAGCCCACTGTTAAGTGGAAGGTACGGGGATCACCGTAATAAGAAATGAGTGTAGTATCACCACCAAGACCTGGAGCATAGGTGCCATCTCCATTAGGTGCCCCGAGGAAAGAGTAGCCACCGACTTTGTACTCTTCGTCGGTCAGGTTCTTGGCATGGAAGCCAGCATACCAGTTGCCTTCAACACTTTCCCAATTGACACTGAAGTTCAGCATACTGTAGCTGTCCTGAGTCAGAATAGGGTTGTCTTCAAACAAAAGGTAATCATCGCGGAAATAGTAACCGCCATTAAAGGTATACATGCCATGGCTGGTGTCCATCACATAAGTCGCAGATAATGCCAGTGTGCGATCCGGAGTATTGGATAAACCTATCAAAGGCACTAATATCGCAGGGTCCTGTTCGAGTTCAGCATCCAACATACCCAATGCCATATCAAAGGTCAGATTATCGGTGGCGGCCCAGGTGACTTCCGCTTCCAGTCCTTTAACATCTGACTTTGCGGCGTTCCCCAGAGTTTGATTGATAGCGGTTGCATCATTCGGATCGGTTTCCACTATGATGTACTGACGGTCATCGTGGTCCAGTGTGAACAGGGTAATATTGGTCCTGACGCTATCCCCCCAGTCTTTTTTCATACCCAGTTCGATAGAATCTACTACTTCCTGATCGGCACTGTTTTCATTGGTGGCTGCGCGCGGATTAAAAGTACCCGATTTAAAGCCTTGACCATAACTGGCAAAGAACATGGTATCAGCATCATATTGGTACTCAATACCAACTCGTGGCGTTAGACGTGACCAACTGTCTGATTTTGGTGCATCCAGTAAACCGTCACCATCGGTATCTGTGCCCAGTACCTGAGGCACAATCTGGCCTGCGGGGCGGTCGTACCCAGGGATCCAATCGGTTTCTGGATATACGTTATCAAAGATTAAGCCGTTAAATACCGTCGCATCTTTGTCTTCTTTAGTATAGCGAGCACCCAGTGTTATTGAGACTTTATCGCTTAAATCAAAACTGCCCTGTACATAGGCGGCTTTACTGTCGCTGTTATTACAGCCACTAACTTCCCGAGTCAGTCCAGGCACACCAAATGCGGCCCGTCCCAAAAAGCCAAGAATGGCTTCAAATTGACCGCAGGACTCCCCATCATAAGCATATAAACCACCTACAACTTTGTAGCTGTCAGCAACATAGTTGAACTGTAATTCGTGGGAGGTATTCTCATCTTCGTATATCGCTGGTACGTCAAAGATATCCAGCGGTGTATTGTCAAAATCAATATTAGTTGGACTGTAACCATCGCGAGAAGCGGCCACGTATTTCAAGGACAGGCTGTCGTTGACATTCCAATCCACCGTCAGACTGATACCTTCCAGTTCCACCTCATTTTCAGTGGGCAGACTGGTGTAGGAATCAAAGACGCTGTCAGGCACCGGGGCTTCTGTCAATAAACTAGGCAACTCACGGAATCCACCTTTGGCATTGGAATCATCCTGAGTACGATCCCATGCCAAACGGAAAAATAAATCGTCAGTTGCTTCATATTCCAGCGTCAGACGGGCAGCCGTTAAGTCTTTGTTATAGTTTTCTTTATCCTGATTGGGCAAAGCAGAAATCAGGTACTCACCAAACCCGTCACGATTTAAGCTGGCGATACCGAAACCCAGATATAATTTATCCTGTGCCAGCGGGATCTGACCGGTGAATTTAATATCACGCTGACTGTAACTACCAACCGTCGCTTCTACATTAACCTGAGTGTCACCCGACATTGGCTTGGTCACATATTTAACAGCGCCACCAATGGTGTTTTTACCATACAATGTCCCTTGTGGGCCGCGCAGTACTTCAATTCGTTGTACATCAAGCAAATCGATAACTGCACCCTGTGGACGGGCGATATAGACGTCATCAACATAAATCCCGACGCCAGGTTCATAGCCCCAGAGCGGGTCCTGTTGACCCACACCACGAATAAAGGCGGTAAGCGTTGAGTTCGTGCCGCGACTGGTTTGCAACGTCGTATTCGGAGAAAACTGCTGAATTTCCGTCAGTACTGAAATACCTCTGTTTTGCAGTTCCATTGCGCCAACAGACGTCACGGCTACAGGTACTTCCTGCAAACTTTCGACCGTTTTACGAGCTGTGACTTCGATTCGCTCCAGTCCTTTTTTGCCGTCTTCTTCTTGTGCCACTGCCTGCAGTGATGTCGCCAAACAGGCTGACACGGCTACTGCACAAATGTGTTTGTTAAACCGTTGGGTGTTCATGTTTTCCCTCGCAATCTTTGGTGTTTTCAGTCGTTGCTGACCTGCCGTAAAAACTACAGCAAGTTTGTGTGTTACTGGTAAGCTACACCAAATTTACATTTTTTTAACCTGTACTTAAGTACTATACCGGGGGGTAAAGTTTTCACTTAGAGTGATGGTACAGAGCAACAAGGAGATTGGAGTATGTTGAGTTTTGTCGGCTTGGTAGGCGGCTTGCTATTGTTAATTGTGCTGACTATCCGAGGCGTTAACTTGTTTATTGCGGCTCCCTTGTGTGCCCTATTGGTAGCGCTCTCCAGTGGTCTACCGATTTTCGTGGGAGAACAAAATTTTGTCGCCGTCTATATGGATGGCTTCGCAGGATTTATTGCATCCTGGTTTTTTATGTTCTTGCTTGGGTCATTGTTTGGCAAGTTTATGGAAGACTCTGGTGCTGCCGATGCCGTGGCCAAGTTTATCGTTGACCGGTTGGGGATGAAGCACGCGGTTGCTGCCGTCGTGTTGGCCTGTGCAGTGCTGACTTACGGCGGTGTGTCGGTCTTTGTCGTGGCTTTCTCAGTGTATCCGATGGCGCTTAGTTTGTTTAAAGATGCCAATTTGCCACGGCGTTTTATTCCGGCCTGTCTGGCGTTTGGTTCCGTTACCTTTACCATGACTTCAGCAGGGTCTCCCGAGATTCAAAACTGGATCCCTATTCAGTATCTGGGAACGTCGCCGTATGCCGCCTGGGAAGTAAGCCTGCTGGTGGCGGTACTGATGGCATCTTTTGGTTTCTGGTGGCTGCATCGTATGATTAAAAAAGCATTGGCCAATGGCGAATGCTTTGAACATCGGGAAGAAGATCCTGACATTCCCGAGCGTGACTTTCCGCATCCAATCACGGGCGTCATACCGCTGCTAGTCGTGTTGGCGCTGTCTTTTATTTTACACGACGAGTTAAAACAACTGGCGTTAATCGTGGCATTAGGTGGCGGTGTTTTGAGTCTGTTTGTGATCAATTATGCCCACTTCCACAACATCAATCGGGCGATATCACAGGGCACGACGGGTGCACTTGTGGCCATTGGCAATACCGCTGCCGTCGTCGGTTTTGGCACTATTGCCAAATCGACCGAGGCCTTCCAACAATCGGTGGAAGTCATGACATCGTTGCCAGGACATGAGCTTATTGGAGCAGCAGTGGCCGTCAGTGTTATTGCCGGCTTAACAGGCTCAGCGTCGGGTGGTCAGGCGATCGCATTGCCATTGTTAGGGCCTCATTATCTGGATCGCGGAGTAGAGCCCGAAGAACTGCACCGAATTGTGTCCATCTCATCCGGTGCCCTGGATTCTTTGCCACACAATGGTTACGTAGTCACCACCATCAGGGCTATCTGTAATGAAACCCATCAACGCGCATATTGGGCAGTGGGAGCCTTATCGGTTGTCGTGCCGCTGATGGGGTTAGTGGTGGCGGTAACCCTCTTTACACTATTTTAAAGGAATTCAGCAATGCGCTTTTTTATTGTCATTACACTATTTTGGGGATTGGCAACTGCCGCGACCGCCGACACGATGCTGGTGGAAAAAAAGCGTTTTGAGCTTGGTACATTCACCACCTTTTCTGGTAAAACCATTAAGGATGTCGCCGTTGGCTGGGAAAGCTACGGGCAGTTAAATGCCGACAAGTCAAATGTCATCTTGATTACCCATTATTTTACCGGTAATTCCCATGCAGCCGGGAAATACTCACCAGAGGACACCCAGGCAGGTTATTGGGATGCGCTTATCGGCCCCGGGAAAGCAATTGATACTAACCACTATTTTGTGCTCAGTGTTGATTCGTTGGCGAACCTGTCTGTACATGATCCTAATGTGATTACAACCGGGCCTGCCAGTATCGACCCAGATACCGGGAAGCCCTACGGCTTGAGCTTTCCAGTGGTTACGATTCGGGATTTTGTTAATGTCCAAAAAGCACTGCTTGATGCTTTGGGGATACACAAATTACATGCGGTTATGGGGCCTTCTATGGGCTCTTTCCAGGCGATGGAGTGGGCAGTTGCCTATCCGGATATGGTGGAACGTATGGTCTCAGTCATTGGTGCCGTCGCGCTGGATCACTGGAGTGTCGCGCTACTGGAGCACTGGGCAACCCCCATTAAATTGGATGCCAATTGGCAACAGGGCAACTACTACCAAAACCAGCCTCCAGTGGATGGCCTGACGTCTTCGTTGATGCTCATTACCCAAAATGCCCTGCACCCCACATTTTTTGACAAAGTCATCGAAGGGCCACCCAACCAGGCGCAGGACGCTTTGCTGGATATTACCGCCAACATGTCAGTTGTAAGCTGGTTAGAAGCACGCGGCAGAGCCAGAGCTGCCACTATGGATGCGAATCATCTGTTGTATTTGGTGAGAGCTTGCCAACTGTTTATCGCTGGTATGGGAGATAACTGGCAACAGGGACTAGATAAAGTACAGGCAAAAACCCTGTTTTTACCAGCCAGTGGCGATCAATTGTTATTTCCACAACTGGCCCAGATGGGACATCAGTACCTGAGGGAAAAAGGGCACAACAGCACCTATGCGGAGTTTGACGCAGGTGCCGGTCATCTCGATGGGGTAGTACATATCAATCAAGTTGCGGGTCAAATCAGGTCTTTTATATCCGAATAACAGTGAAACCAACCGAGTTCGTTATGAAAAATGTAAGGTTTAGTGTTTTGGGGCTGGCGATATGCAGTTCTCTGGCAATAGCAGAGGTGCCCAAACTCAATTTAGATATTGAGCAAATTACGGTGTCAGGTCTTTCCAGTGGCGGTTTTATGGCCACACAGATGCACGTTGCTTTTGCCGAATGGGTCGCCGGTGCCGGAATCGTCGCTTCGGGTCCTTACTATTGTGCGCGCAACAGTTTGCAAACCGCGCTGCAGGAATGTCTGGCCCAAACGACAATTGATGTTGATATCGCAGCCATTGAACAACAACGCGTTGATTGGCAAAGTGCCGAAAAAGTCGCGGCTATCGACGCGATGCAAAATGACAAAGTGTGGATTTTGCACGGTGAAAAGGATACCAGACTTTCCCGCCGTGTGGCGACCAGTCTTGTACAGCAATACCAAGCCTGGGTTAATCCGGATAATGTCCTATTTGTTGACGATAAGCCCTTTGCCCATCATTTCCCAACCATTTCGCAGGGAAAGGAATGCAGCACCTCCGAAACACCTTTCCTTGGTCTGTGTGACTATGATACTGCGGGTGCCATTCTCACGCATTTGTTACCCGATATTCAGCAGCCAAAGGGGAGTGCCACCGGTCAATTGATTGCCTTTAAACAGCAAGCGATTGCGGGTGATGCCGAAGGTTCTCTGGCAGAACAGGGTTATATATATGTACCAACCTCCTGTAAAGAAGGTGATACCTGTGAGGTGCATGTCAGCTTTCATGGCTGCAATCAGTTTGCTGACGCTCCGGGAGTGGACAACCAATATGCGATGTCAGCAGGGTTTAATCGTTGGGCCGATGCCAATAATTTAGTTGTAGTTTATCCGCAAACTCAGGCCTCGAACTTTAACCCGTTTAACCCACAGGGCTGCTGGGATTGGTGGGGTTACACCGGGGAAGATTATGCTACCCGTGATGGTGCACAACCCAAAGCGATTGAAAAGATAGTTAAGTACTTTGCCGGAGAACAGAATGAGCAATAAAAATGTATTAATCACCGGTGCGGCCAGTGGTATCGGATTTGGTGTAGCAAGAACATTAGGTCAGCAAGGGTACAATCTGGTTATCACCGATCTTAATGATGAATTGGTGACGCAGGCGGCTGAGAAACTGGGAAAGGAAGGTATTCAATGTCGTTATTACCGACTGGATGTCACCAGCGCCGATGATATTCAACATTTAAAGTCCAGTTTACAGGACTGCCCAATACAAGTATTGGTGAACAATGCCGGTATTCAGCATGTCGCTAAACTGGAAGATTTCCCAATGCAAAAGTTTCAGCTTTTGCTGGATGTTTTACTCACTGGGCCCGCACGCTTAACCCAGGCATTCTTGCCGGATATGCGTCAGGGGGGCTTTGGACGTATTGTCAATATTGGCTCGTTACACAGCCTGGTGGCATCGCCATTTAAATCTGCTTATGTGGCAGCCAAGCACGGTTTGCTCGGTTTCAGTAAGGTGCTGGCGCTGGAAACGGCGGATCAGGACATAACCATCAATACCATTTGTCCCGCCTATGTTAAAACACCGCTTGTGGAACAACAGATTGCTGATCAGGCCAGAACTCATGGAATTAGCGAAGATGAAGTGGTCAATCGCATTATGCTGGAGCCTATGCCGAAAAAGGCATTTATCGATATCGAAGAAATTGCCCACACGGTGCAATTTCTGGCTGACGAAAAAGCTCGCAATATGACCGGACAAGCACTTGTTCTGGATGGGGGCTGGACGGTAAGATAAAACTGTCAAGCTAAATTGACACTCTGGCTATATATCAATGACTTACGTATTCATTGCCCTTGAAATTAATATCAAAATCATTATTTTTTAAAGAGAGGTTAATCAATAAGGGGTAAAATTAGTGATCCTGCGAGCGTCTTCAATCCTGTTTCAGGATAGCCCAAAGAATGCACGTGCTGGATACTTCATTAGTAATCGCTCTGGCGTTTTGATGCAAAAAAGTGCCCGGCGTAATACTGTTACGCAGTTCGACGACAGTGGTAAGGTGGTGTGCCATCGTATCATTCGTCCCGCAGCTAATGACTGATTCTGCTCGCTTCGGCTTCAATTGTCGCTGTTGGCGACAGCTTATTTTTTAACAAGGCCACTTTATCCAACAAACATTTAGCACTAAAAGGTTTGACTAAATAGTCGTCTATTCCCTCTTCAATAGCGCGTGTCACCAACCTTTTGCTACTATTTGAGGTGACCATCATAAAGGGGACATCAGGATTAATCGCTCTTACACGCTTGAGAAACTCCAACCCATTCAATCCCGGTACATCCCAATCGCTGATGATCATGTCGAATTCATTGGGGGCACTTTTTAGCAGTGTTAAGGCTTTTTGGCAGCTGGTTCTCATGGTGACATTACCGACTTCAGCGCTGCGCAACATATGTTGAATAAGCTCTAAAATCAGCTCTTCGTCATCTATCACCAGAATATTGAGGCGGTTTTTCTTCATCGGACTGCACAGCTGCCTGGACTTAGGCCTAAGCTTAGAGCATTTGCCAAAAGGCACCATTAGACTTTGGTCGCAAGAAGAAATGGAAACATCGAAAACAGAATTAATATTGCTTAAAGCGATGTAGAGCTTAAGTTCTTTAATTTATTCAGCCACTGTGGTGCGTAAAGTTATGGAGAGAGTTTGTGGTGCACATAGTGCGATAGTTCATTTTCTATCTCGTCGGCGAGTGAGCGTAAGTCTTCCAAGTCTTGCTGATTCAACTCTCTGGGCCTTCTGTCAATGATACACAAGGTCCCTACTCGTATTGCGGGCTCCATGATCAGTGGGGCCCCGGCATAAAAACGAATATCAGGTTCCCCTTCTACCAACGGATTGGACTTAAACCGCATATCGTCCAGTGCATCAGGGATATACAGAATTTCATCATAGTTGATGGCATGGCCACAAAAGGAGATATCACGCGGTGTTTCTGTCGCGTCCAGTCCCTGGTTGGATTTAAACCACTGACGATTGGTATCAACCAAAGATACCAGGCAAATAGGCACGTCAAAACGTTGTTTGGTGCGCAGTGTAATGTCATCCAATACGGGATCATTTTCACTGTCTAAAATTTCCATCTGCTGCAAATATTGCAATCGAAGCGCTTCGTTTTTTGGAATATCGGGTTTTTGCACAACGAACTCCTGAAAGATTAAGCCATGTCGTTTGTACATGACCGAATGATACTCACTGTCTGAATCGAAAATCTAAACGCTGATTGTCATATAAAGATTAGCAGGCTTAAGCGTAATTTTCAGTCTATTCTATTTTCAATGCAGGAAATAACGGTGTGGATTAACTCCTCTCTGTTAACGGGTTTAGCGAGGTGCGCGTTCATGCCGCAAGTCAGATACCTTGCCACATCTTCAGGCATAACGTTGGCTGTCAGCGCAATGATGGGGATATCGGCTTTGCGCGACTCTGGTAGCGTTCGAATTTTTTGCGTCGCTTCCATGCCGTCCAGTTCCGGCATTTGAATGTCCATTAAGATAATGTCAATCTTATCGTTTTGAATCATAAAGTCGACACATTCGACACCATTGGCAACAATTGTATACTTAGCGCCCGCTTGCTGTAGTAAGTTGGCGATAACGACCTGATTAATTTCGTTATCTTCCGCAACCAAAATGTTAAAGCCTGATAAATCCGCTTTGCGGGTCCGTTCCGGGCGCTTGTTTAAACGGCTGAAATCAGCTTGGAGCAGGGTATACAAAGACGAAATGGAGCAGGGTTTTTGCATGATCGCCTTGATGCCAAGTGCCTTTTGTTTTTGTCTGACTACTGAATTGTCATAAGCCGTAATAACAATAATCTCAGGTTTGTTGGGTAATTCATTGACATAATGGAGAAACGTTTCGCCGCTCATCTCTGGCATACACCAGTCACTGATGATGACATCAAATGGCTGTTTGGCGTCTTGTATCCGCTCCAGACCTTGTTGTCCGGAATTGGCCAGAATGACTTTGGCGCCCATTTCCTTAAGCACGTTGGCAATGGTCTTCAGGGCCAATACGTTGTCATCGACCAACAAAATGGTTTTGGCTTTGGACAGTTCCAAGCGTTCCACATCGTCAATCAATACATTGTTATTCTGTCTAAATTCCATAGTGGCTGTGAAGATACTGCCTTTTCCAGGTTCGCTGGTCACTGAGATATCGCCATTCATTAACAGACACAGCTTTTTACTAATCGCTAACCCTAAGCCGGTACCGCCAAACTTCCGGCTGGTGGAGGTATCAGCCTGACTAAACTCCTGAAATAAGTTGCTTACCGTCAGCTGATCCATGCCGATACCGGTATCACTGACCTGGAAAATCGTCTGATAGAATTGCACTCCGTCTAACGTTTTGCTTTTTTCCATATCAACAGATACGCTGACTTTGCCATGGCTAGTAAATTTTACAGCGTTAGAGCATAGGTTTAGGGCTATCTGATTGACCCTTACGATATCCCCTATAAGGTCAGGATGGACATTTGACGACAAGTTGACCTCAAACTCGACCCCTTTCTGCCGGGCCAATACACTAAAGTTTGCCGCCAAAAAGTCAGTCACAGAGTAAATAGAGAAAGGGATTTGTTCTAACTCGAGATTGTCAGAGGTAATTTTAGAAAAGTCGAGAATATCGTTAATAACAGTTAAGAGATGTTTGGATGACGCATCCATTTTCGTTAAATAATCTCGCTGTCGTTCATCTAAACGTGTTTGTTGCAATAATTGCGTAAAGCCAATGACACCATTTAGCGGTGTGCGTATTTCGTGACTCATATTGGCTAGAAAATCGGATTTCGCTTTTGCGGCTTCTTCCGCGTTTGCTTTGGCCTCTTCCAACTGCAGATTTTGATTGTGTAATAATTCCGATTTTTCGTTTAGAGCTTCAACGGTCTTATTTAAATCCGTGGTTTTTTCGTTAACCTGACGTGCCAGATTGGCTTGCATGGATAAATTAACGTAAAACGCATAAGCAATGAGTAACGTAATAATTAATCCGATAGCACCAACATTGAATAGCAATTGTTGGTCATATTGCCCCAAAGGTGTGGTTGGTCGGACAAAAAGCTGCCAAGTATCACCGAAGACCGAAATTTGGTACTGCGCACTAAAGTCTGTGCTGCCATTGTTGGCGGCATGTGCGTTAGTCAACAGGGTCGCATCATTATCCAGCAAGGCATCTTCCCCGGAGGATAATTTGTCTTGCGGGAAATAATAAGAGCGGCCTGAGGTATCGACTAACTGATAGTGAAATAATCCGCGCAAACCTTTGATTGACGTATTATTAAAGATATCGAACAAATACTGGCTGGATGTAATTAATCCGGTGGCACGATGCTTGTCTTGTTCTTCTTCAATTTGTATGGGGGACAGATGGACAAAGAAGGGCCGATCAGTTATCCCCGGGATTTTGTCGAAAAAACCGATGATAGAATCATTTCCTGCATATATGGTAGAAAAAATACTCGGTCCCAGGGGTGAGTTATCGGTCAGGTGCCGACCGATAAAATCTTTTCTGGCAGGGGCAGGGTAGGTGTATTGTAAAAAAGTGAAGGTCCCGTCAGGTTGCGCTTCCGGGGGGGCAACTGCGCCATTTTGCATTCGGAAGAGGGAGAAATCATGGTACAAAGGCTCTGGGTTTTGACGAATTTTTGCCAACACACCGGGTAATGCCTGCTCAGTCACATGGTTTATCACGGAAATCCGTCTGCCTTGCGGAAATTCGGGGAATATCTGTTCAATAAACCCTTTAAATTCCTCGTAACTTACCCACTTAGATGAGGCAAATAGATTGGCAATTGACTCTACTTGATAGAAGTAACGATTGAGTGCAGCTTCAATATCGTTTGCCCGCAACTCTGCCCGTTTGTTAAATTCGGCGGCTTCCGCCTGACGCGCTGTTTCTAGCTCGTGCAGCGTATAAGCCGCTGTTGTTATCAATCCAATGACAAATATCAGTAAGGCAACAAGTAGAGGTTTTTTTGTCAAGAAGTGCACTTCAATTTTATCCTAAAACAATAGCTGCATACCCAGACCCAACTCTCTGAATGCTCCCTGGGCGCATTGCTTAACGGTATCTGCAGATGTACCAGGAATGGTGGCTCTTTCAGTGCAGTATTTTTCGTTACTGAGATTACGCGCCCAGAGATGAAATGACAAATCTTTGTACGATTTAGGAGTATAGCGGGCAGAGGCACTGAACAAGTTAACGGCATTTTCGGAAAAGTTGTGTTGCCAGACATCAGAGTTGTTCCCAGCTAAGGCGTGGATATGGGCATCTTTGAATTCATAATGTAACAACCATTGCAGCTGGCCGTGAGATAAAGGGTAGTCGCCACGCAGAGATGCAGAGATAACCCATTCTGGGGTATTAGGTAGCTGGTCGCCGGTAAGCACCGAATTTTGCATTCCTTCTCGGAAGTCTTCCTGAATTTGCGACGTATCAATTTCACCGTCGGTGACTTCGGCAGCAATATAGCCGATTCCAAGATTCAGCGTCAGGTAGTCTGTCAGAATGCTGGTGGATTCTACTTCCAGCCCCTTGGTTTCGGCTTCTGGTAAATTGACTACCGAGGCGAATAAACTGGCGGGGTTGCCTGGGTTATAGACCAGAAAAAATTGATAATCCTGCCATCTATTCCAGAACAAACTGGCATTTAAGCGAATGCGCCGCTCCAGCCATTCTGATTTTATACCTACTTCATAGGTCAACAAGGTTTCCGGAGTGACCGTATTGTCTAACAATGACTGAAAAGCCGCTGTAGTGGGGTTGGAATTGACTGATCCCATCTTAAACCCCCGGGCAATGGAAGCATACACCATTGCGTCCTTTTGCCACTGGTGAGTCAGGGCCAGTTTCCCTCCCCATTCCCGATAAGTCTCATTAATCTTTGCGGTTGCCGGGAAACCATTATTTGCTTCGCGGAAATTGTTAATGACTGAAAATCCCGCGAAGTCCCGCAAAATATCAAAACCATTGTTGCCAAGGCTGTACCAGCCAAAGGTGCCTAATGGGAATGGCATGTCGACATCATCCATTAACATGCCTGCTGCATGCACATTTGGCGTTAGTCTTTGTGTTGACCAGCGCATCCCCGCCGTCATCTGGGTATTTTCAGAAACTTCCGTATCTAGTTGACCGTAGACGGAATAGGTCAGTGTATCGACTTCGACCCAGGCACCGCGGTCAAACAACGGACCTATACCTGCATCATCAATGTCATCGTCTGGTCGGCCAGGGCCACCCGGATCAATAAATGCGGTTTGCAGAATGTCCCCCGTTTCTTTGTTGAGCAGAACCCCGCCTAACCAACTGAAAGTCTGACTATCGGGTGACAGAACCTGAAGCTCCTGTGAATAGCTGCGAGTATTGGAACTGTTGTAGGTGGCAACCTGAGATACATCGGACGGGTAACCCTGACTTCCCCAATCATCCATTCTTTCAGTTTCTACGTCCTCGAATGCACTGATCGAAGTGAAGGAGTAGCCGCTATTGTGCCAGCGAAACTTAAGATATCCGCCCAATGAATCGGCATTATTCGGTGGGTTAATCAGTGCCGTGCCCACCTCATCTAGCGAAAATTTGTCAATATCAATAAGACCGGTATCTTCATCACCAATCAGCAATGACTTTATTTCGGCGATCTGTCGTTGTCGGCCACCATACAGGGAGGCCGTGAAATCTACATCCGCTGTGAGATTGGATGCAAAACGCAGCTTGAAACCTTGTTTATCTTTATTATGGAACTGGCTGGCATTACCGGGGTGGGTGCTGCTTACTCGGCCGTCCTGACGTTCATGTAACAATGCCAGACTCATTGCTGAGCTATCATTGGGGGAAAAGTGAGTTGCTGCCGCCAGGCGCATCAAGCTATCGCTACCACCGTAGAGCGACACCAGATTTTCGGCTTCTTGCCCTGCTGTGGGTGCCTTAGAAATAAAGTTAACTGCGCCCCCTGTGGTATTTTTACCATACAAGGTATTCTGAGGGCCTCGTAGTACTTCTACGCGAGCGATATCCAATAAACTGAAATTGGCCAGCGTAGGATTTTGAATGGCAACATCATCTACATATAAGCCTACCGCTGGAATGGATGACAGATTAAAGTCGTCCATACCGACACCACGAATAAAATAATTGTAAACGCCACTGATGGAGCGGGTGGTGTTCAAATTAGGTACCAACTGGTCGATACTGCTGGCATCCACTATTTGCAATTCTGTTAGCTGTTCTGGGCTAATTGCTGTGATTGCAATGGGAATGGATTGAATCGGCTGAATGCGTTTTTGCGCTGTCACTTCAATGACTTCTAGTGTCGCTTGTTCATCAGCCGGACTTAGAAGCGGCAAAAACAACAATGTAGCCGGCAAAAGGACTGCCATACGACGAAATTTCATAGCGAGTAAGTCACTCTTTTTTAAAGTGTTATACCATTTCCATAAAATATGTGATCTAATTACGGTGTTGATACAATCGATAATTAGATGCTAAAAGATATAGATTTCATAGCGCTTTCCAAAAAGGAAAGAAACGCTGCAAAGAGAATGCGATTGCTTGCATTAGCTCATTTCAAAGAGGGAATGAACAGATCCCAGATCGCCCGCACTTTAAAAGTAAGTCGCCGCAGTGTAAACAATTGGGTGGCCGCCTTTTTAGAGGACGGTTTGACCGGACTAGACTCCAAACCGCCTCCGGGGCGACCTCCTTCTCTGACACCAGAGCAACTAAAGAAGTTGTGCAAGTACGTAGAGTTTGAGAGTCAGTCTGACGAAGGAGGACGATTAACGGGCAAAGCCATTCGGGAGTGGATTGCTTCTGAACTTGGTGTGGAGTACAAGCTGTCTAATGTATACCGACTGTTGCATGAGCTGGGATTTTCATGGCTTTCCAGTCGGTCCAGACATCCGAAACAATCGGAACAAGCTCAGGAAGAGTTTAAAAAAACTGAAGTTTAATTTGATCAATCTTTGTCCATTACACATACCTTTGGACAAGATAGATATATGGTTTCAGGATGAAGCCAGGTTTGGTCAACAAAATACCACGACTCGTTTATGGGCAAAAAAAGGAAGCAGACCCCGCGTCGTCAGGCAACAACAATTCGACAGTGCCTACCTCTTCGGTGCTGTATGTCCCGCAACGGGAGCCACTGAAGCCCTTATCGCCCCATGGGTTAACAAAGACATCATGACAAAACATCTCGAACAAATCTCAAAACGCACTGAAGAAGGAAGAATGGCAGTGGTGATCATGGACGGTGCCGGATGGCACACCGAAGATACGGTGGTTGAATTCGATAATGTACGAATACTCAAACTTCCTCCCTACTCACCTGAACTCAATCCAATAGAACAGGTATGGAGCTGGATACGACAGCATCACCTGGCCAATCGAGTATTCTCTGGGTACGAAGATATCGTCGATGCATGCTCAAACGCATGGAACACCTTCATTGAAGATGCATCAACAGTGGCATCAATATGCAGCAGAAAATGGGCTACTGTCGGTGGGTAGGTCTTTAATGGAATTGGTATTATCTCCATTATAGCCAGCTATAGTAATCCTTGTGGATTTAATTAGTTCCGGTTAGAAAAATATGCGTCTGGGGTTGAAAAAACGCCTCTTTGCGTAGTAGGGCAAACAGACTTCAATAAACATAGAGTGAAATGGCAGAATCAATAGATACCCAGTAAATACAATAAGTTACTGACATCATTGGCGGTAAATAAATCCGCCAGAAAGCCCATGCCGACGATAAAAATCAATATCGATGAATACATCACCATATTGGAGCCATAGGATCTTATCAGTTGACTCCAGGCCGTTTTGTTATCTTTGAGCTTAGTATTTTGTCGCGTCCAGCTTTGACGATATAAGTGGTGCAGGATGTACACTTTCACAATAGAGCCCACTGCCTGATTGAAATACAGAAGAAGTGGCCAGGATACCGAAAATTTGCCGTTGCGTAGTGAGCTTAAAAACAATGTTAAGGTATAGCGGGTAAACAAAATCCAAAAGATAAACAGCAGGGTCATTCCTGGGCCGTACTTAAGTGTTCCCAAAATAGCCAAAGACAGACCAAATAACGCCGTCCAGATGCTCAGCAGCTGATCGCGTAACACCCACCAGACATATATACCGGTAATGTGCATGGGGATCTTTCTGGCTCTTGCGTTAGTGCGTAACATATTGCCAAACCAGCGGCGCATCAGCACTAGTGCACCCACTAAAAAGTTTTTCCGGGGAGGCTCTTCAACAGTGTACACCATAGCGGCTTCATCTGGGATATATAACATGTCCCAACCGTTTTTAATGACATGATACCAACTGGATTTGTCGTCGCCGGTTAAAAAGCGAAAGCGACCAAGACGCCAGTGATCAACATAATCGCATTCAATGCGATCAATAAATTCCGGCTCGCAAATGATACTGGCCCGGAACATCGACATGCGACCGGTCAGGGTCATAACACGATTGCTGAGCGAGATAGATGCCATGTATTCGTGGCGCTGTGCAAAGCGCAAACTGTACCAGTTCCTATAAATATCGATGCTGGGGTGGTCACCCTCTAAAATACATTCCTCATTGGTGGTTAAAGCCCCCAGGTTTGGGTTGAGTTTAAAAAAACGGAAACAGCTTTTGGTGCAACCAATATTCATAATACTGTCACCATCAATGACCGATACTACCGCATCTTTTTTATCAACAGGAGTGCTGGATACTGCCCTGAATGCAGCGGCCAGGCCGTCTCGTTTGCCTGTTCCGGCGATTCGGACAATTTTCAGCGTGATATGCGCTGGCGGCTCCAGATTGTGGAATATTTTTTTCATCAATCGAGTATCGGCGTGTTCCACCACCGAGGCGATAATCGTAGTCGGAACGCCGCAGTCGATGGCATCCAGGATAATGGCACGGTAGACACGCGCAGTGATAAAAGCGTCGACTCGAAAACTGGTGACAATAAGAAAAACATGTGACGGGTTAAGGTCGTCGCCTCCCTGCTGCACCTTCCATCTCAAATAGGGGAATTTGAAATACAGATATATCAATGCCCGTACATAGTGCTGAACCGCCCACAAATAGCGCCAGGACGCGACCACACCGATAACAAAAATAAAATTGGCTGAATCGTGCTGAAATGCATCTACTGGTAATAACAGGGCAAACGACACGAGAATCAATAAATAAAAAACATGGCCGAATAAGTGTTCAATCATGGCAATGCTCCAGCGCAATGTGGGGATAACGGCTTTTCGTTCGGACGTCTTTAACATCGCCTGCTTGCTGGCTGCTATTGCCACATAACAAATTGGGCCAGCCCATTATTTTAATGCCACCATTGGTGTTGTGTATCAGGCGATTATTGACAATGATATTGTTTATGGCGTTTTTATCTGTATCGCCCCCAATGCGAATACCGCTGGCAACAGTGCCGATCACAACATTACCGATGATAAGATTTTCCGAACCCCGAATATTGATGGCCCCGGAATTCTCCTCCCATGCACCCGCACAAGAATTATTGATAATCTCGACGCTGTGCACATCTTCTTTTATGTCAACGCATTCGCCGATGGGGCCACTTATTTGATTATCACGAATTACAATGTTGTGTGGGAAGTCATGTTCACCTGTTTTGCGTTTTTCCGGGGCGCTACCCAGATATACAGCTTCACCATTACTTTGTTGGCCCTGAAATTGTGAAATAGCTAGTCCACAATGACTGATAGTGTTGTCCAGTAAATATATATGACTGCTATTACGGCGGATACGGACACATTCTTCTAATGCTTGCTGAATATCCAGATTTGCTAGCGTGACCTTTTGTACCACTCCTTCATCGCTTGAACTCACTTCGATAAGTTTATTTTTGTAGTGCGCCGATTGACTACCATCCTGGGATTTCCCATTGACCACAAAACCGCTGAAGCGATGATAGCTATGATTGATTTCTACTATCAGGTGGCGAGTACCACCTCGGATAATCGCCGATTTACTTCCTAATACCTTTATAGGTTGTTTTGCGGTGCCAGAAACCTGAGTCGTCATTGTTTGGTTATATTCACCTGGCATCAAGTACAGAGTGTCGCCCGGATACATCCGGGCTAATGTTGTATTAATTGTTTTGTGTGCTTTGTCGGGCGACAGTCCAGAGGCATTGTCATCTCCTGAAGGGGAAACAAAATACCAGCTGGCCCAGCTTAAGGAGGGTATTAATAACACAATGAAGCAAGTGAATCGTGCAATCACCGGCTTTACCAACCTATACCTTCATAGTTATCATAATCGAATTCCTCAGAAATTCTGACTAAGTCAACGATTCGCTTGTCGGCAGGGATGTCTTCAAGGACTTTATCGAAATCTTCATGATCGTTACCAATAACCACCACATCTGCTTTATCAATGGCATACTGCAAATCCGTACACATATTCTCCGTAATACTATCCAGCATCTCAATGATATTGGCACTCGATGCTTTGGTTAAGATTGATTCATTGACATTGGCATCATAAATCAACAAATCGAAACCTCTTTTGCGCAGGCGGTTTGCCAGGATGACCATGGGACTCTCTCGGATATCATCGGTATTGGCTTTAAATGAAATCCCTAAAATGGTAACCGACTTGACCCCAGGCCCCACCACCATTTCATAGGCTCGATTGATGTGTTCATTGTTGGATGGAATGATAGAGTTCATGAGTGGCAAACTTAACGACATATCCCGACCAATCCCGGTAAGCCCCCTGACATCTTTGGGCAGGCATGAGCCACCAAAGGCAAAGCCAGGTCGCAAGTAGTAGGAAGATAGATTCAGCTTAGTATCCTGGCAGAAGATATCCATGACTTCATGGCCGTCTACACCCAGTTCCCGACTAAGACTGCCCACTTCGTTGGCAAATGCTACTTTTAACGCATGCCAGGTATTATTGACATACTTTAGCATTTCCGCGACTCCTAGATGTGTTGTCACGACCGGAGCATCCACTTTTTGATAGATCGCAGCCACTTCATTCAACACTGCTGTATCTCTTCCACCAATTAAGGTTTTAGGGGGATTACTGAAATCATAAATGGCAGTGCCTTCGCGCAAGAACTCCGGATTAGATACATAGTGGAAATTTTCACGTTCTTCTTTATTCAACAGAGTAAAAACCAACGATTTGATGACGCGTTTCGCTGTCCCCGGTGGCACAGTGCTGCGCATAATGACAATATGTGATTGTTGTTTCTTTTTAATCTCGAGGGTAATTTCTCGGACGGCTTCTTTGATATAGGCAAGGTTAATTTCGCCGCTGTCTGTTGTTGGTGTTCCGACACAAACAAATGAAATGTCGGTTTCCGCCACTGCCTGATGAATATCGGTAGTAGCGCGCAGCCGGCCACTTTTGACCTGCTGCTGAATCAATTCTTCTAATCCAGGTTCGTGAATTGGGGATTCGCCAGCATTAATCGCTTTGGTTTTTTCATCATCGATATCGACGCCGACAATGCTATGGCCCATATCAGCGAGGCAGGCAGAACTGACGGCACCAACATAGCCTAAACCGATAATACTGATTTTACGAGCCTTAAATTCTGTCGTCATTTTTTTTACTACTGCCTTTAATTTAAATTACATTTGCAAATTCGCTACGCCGGGTAATAGCTGCCCCGACTTGCGCCATAACTGCTCAAGCGTCACCGGTTCTGATGAGCTATCGATGTAGGATAACAAATTGGTTAGAGCATCTTCTGTTTGCAATCTCGTGGCGGCCAGTATATAGGCCAGACCTTCAATTTCATCTTTATCTACAAAGACACCATCAAATCGGCGTTTGCCAAACTCCAGAATTGATAGCGCGTGGCCACTCTCTGCGGCCTGAAAGTATAAATGAGTCGCTGCTGGGCTTTGGCGATCTATCACAGCTTCGATCAATTGAGCTTGCTCGTAAAGTGACTGGATATGCCCCCATTCGGAAGCCTTTTGATACCAGGACAAAGCGCGCTGGAACCAGTTGTCGGACACTTTTTCTCGGGCACTGCTGAACAGACGAGCCATTTCATAGCCGGCTTTAGGATGTTGCGTTTCAACCAATGGTGTTAGTAACGATATCGCCATTTGATAATTTGCTTCCGGCAGTAAACCGCTATAGTGATAGTAGGCTAATTTTAAGCGACTGAGTTCATAGCCCTGCTGCAATGCCAATTGATAATATCGAAAAGCCTGTTGATGATCCTGTTCCTTGACCTGTTCACCAAATTCATAAAGTTTACCGATTCGAAATGTCGCAGCGCCCACCTCTTTTTGACTCAATTTGACATAGGTGCTGTGTGCTCTGTCTGTATTCTGTTCTGCACCTAGCCCGCTCATTTCCATATCTGCGACACGCAGCACGGCTGGTGTATAGCCATGACCAGCTGCGTCGCGGTATAGCTTGGCCAGTTCGGGTGTCATAGAGCCTTCACCTAATTTCATTTCGATTATTCGAGCCAGTTTGTATCCTGCTACCGGATTGCCTCTTGCCAGTAATTGTTGGAATAACACTTTGGCCCTGTCGAGATCTTGATGACTTTTGGGGGCTTCCATATAAAACTCGGCGAGTTTCATCGCTGCCTGAACATTACCTTGCTCATGTGCTTTGCTGAAATGCCATTGCACTTTGTCCAGAATTTCCAGACTTTGTGGCATTTCTTGATAAAGCTCAGCCAGTTGCAAATGGGCCTTGGCAAAATCCTCCTCCGCTAACTCCTGCAAAATGCGCCTTCCAGTTTCTTCATCGAAATAGTTAGATTCCGGAATAAGCTGTTGTAACGCTTGTTCGTATAACGCCACCTGATGCCCGGAGTCGGCCGCAATAATCAACCAGCGCCAGGCAGTTTCAGAATATTGACCTTTGTCATCCATCTCCCGCATGATTTGACTGGCATGATAGGCTGCTCCCGCATCGCCTTGCTCGGCGAACTTTTGATATAACAGCAGGGCGGTAGGCAGATCCTTGTCGGTACCCAAGCCATTTTTGAGCATATCTGCAATGCGCAGTTCAGAAGGCATATATTCCAGTTGTACCGCTCTTTGATACATTGCCAGGCTGCGTTCATAATCTGTTTCTCGGATCTTACCGTCTCGGTAGACATCACCAATTCGAGTGATGGCGATAGGATCTCCTTGCTCCATTAAGTCGCTGTAAATGGCCATGGCTTTATCGCCATTTTGGGGCACTCCATCCCCATCACGATACATGTCCGCCAAACGCAATTTGCCATCTGTTACGCCACCTTTTACGGCCACTTCCAAATACTGGGCAATTTCAGCGCGACTGCCTTTCTGGTGGGCATCCAAAAACTCTGCTAATCGGTAATTTGCCAGTATTGAGCCCTGACTAATCAATTCCCTGAACAATTGCTCAGCTGTTTCTAGATTTTGAGTGCTCGGTATTTCCGCTATTAATCCGGCTAAAGCCAACCCTGCGCTGATTTGTCCCGCATCGTAAGCGATCCTGAAATATTTGAGCGCCTTGTCTCTGTCGTGCTCAACCAGCACGCCATCCCGATAGGTTTTTGCCAGTAGCATTACTGCTTTAATATTCTCTGGTGCCAGGGAATCCAGCAGCTGCATTGCGCCAGCGACATCCTGTTCAGTCCATTCGCCAAAAAGTAACATCTTGGCATAGGTATAATCGGCACCCGAAATACCTTGTTCCGCCGCTTTTTTGAGGAGCTTCACGGCACGATATTTCTGCTCATCCGTGTTGCCAAACTCAAGTAGACTCATGGCCAATGGATAAACTGCTTCATCATTACCATCAGCATAGGATTTTTCGTAGATTGCCAACGCCTTTAGTTGCTTCTCTGGTCCCAGTACGCCAGAAGCATAAAGTTTGGCTAATTCTTCGCTGGCCTCCTGAAACCCTTTCTCGGCCAATTCCTGGTAATGGGATTCTGCATCAATATACTCTTCCTGCTCCAAGGCCAGTCGGGCCGCGGTAAAGTCAGCACAACCGACGATACTACCCAGAATAAATAACAAAACGATGTATCTGAAAACTGGTTGCATGTTCATTACCACCAGCCCCGCCATTGCAATTGCACACGATGACTGCGTTTTCTTGTTGCGCTATCGTCAAAGGCCGCTCCCGCCCAGAACACACTCGCCAACAGTTCAAGTTTGCTGTTTGGGGAAATCTGGCCACCAAAAACGACTTCGAAGTTGCTGCCTATTTGCTTTGATTTGCCATTCACTGGAATACCTATGCGGCTGTGAAAGCTCTGTCTGTCGGGTGTATGCTGACGATACTGATGCAGTGACATCTGTAACCAAAGAGATTCATCTATCTGCCAACCGCCATGCATACTAATAATAGCAAGGTTTTCCAGTCTTGGAGCCAAAAGCTCGCCATAATATCGGCGGTTCAACTGTCCGAAGATCTGGGTTTTATTACTTGCCGTAACTGGCTGCGAGAAGTTGGGGCCATCATCCTGTTTTGGTGAATACGCGGCAGTAATACCCACCCCAAAGCCGCGTACATGATTTTTGTGCAGGAAGCCGGCTTGAATGCCCCATTTTTGATTGATATCACCGTCGTCCAGCCCGGCAACAAAGCCATTTTCCAGGCGCAGTTCTTTCTTGTCTCCCGAAGCAACAGCCACATCCAACCAGTATTTTTGTTCCGAGACCTTACCTATATCATTGCCAAAGGCGCTGAACTTCAACCAATGTAGCTCTGAGTGTCTATTGATGACATTGTTGCGTCGGACTTCGTTTTGCGGGACATCTCTGGGGTTGTCAAAGTTCTCATATAGATATTCCGCCTGCACATAATGACCTTTAGCCCATTGATATTGAGCATTTGCGAAGAGTAATGAAGTGCCGCTGGTTTCCAGTCTCTGCTCATCATTAAATCGATCAATTCCGGTGCCTACTAATCCATCCCACAGCCAGCGAGCGTGTCCCAGGTTTATATCCAGTAAGGTGGAGTCATAGCTGAATTGCAAAACATCCATTTCATCCTCAATTAGCCAACCGCGTTCGCTACTAAGTCGGGTGCGCCCTAGTAACATTGACCAATAAGGTGAGTCGAACAACAGTTCCTTTCGCAGCAATAGTTCTTTCAAGGCAAGAGAAGGACCGGCTTCGTTATCTCCATCCGTATAGAGATGTCGCCATTCATAGTTGGCTCTGATATCACCTTCCAGCAGCCAGTCTTGTGCAATCGGCTTATTAAAGGCGACACCAGCAAACAATTTGCTGCTATCTATTTCAAATGCCTGTTCCTGAGATTGAACATCGTCAAAATAGTAACTGCGCAGGCCTCGGTAATAGTCTACTTGTGCGTCAGGTAATTTGGGTTCTTCCACCTCTTGTGTCTCCGGTGACCCGGCAATCTCAGTGCCTGCGGTCTCTTCTACATCATGCTTCAGACTAGCTGGCTCAACGGCTTGTGCTACTTCTAGCGCCCCCGGTTCTGGCAGCACGACGTAACCGTCAACGAGTTGCAGTTTCAAATTATCGTGTTCGGGTGCGCCTGTAGCCGCATTTATGTCATTGCTTGTCGAGGACTCCGGCGGGGTAATATTTGTTGCTGAAATGGCAAGTCGGGCCTTCTTTAAAGCGTCACTTGCTTGTGCTTCTTGTGAAGCGATTGCCTGTAAAACCTCTGCACCGGGTTCAAAAACCACTTCCTCATCAGGTTCATTTTCAGGTAACGAATTGGATGCGTCTTCTGGCAATGTGATTTGATTTGGTTCTTCATTGAAGCTGTAGGTAGGGGCCTGCGTCTCTTCATCAACGGCGTCGTCGCGACTAGTATTTTCGATTCCCAAAGAGCCATCCTTTGTAAAAACACGTTCATCTAATGCAGGGGGAGATTGAAGTGGTTCTGACGCAGTAGATTTGGTGTGACTCTGAAAATAACTATTGATGCCAAAACCGATAGCTAAACTCAGTAATATCGCGATAACCGGGAGTAAGATGTACTTCATCTAATCCCCAATATTTCGTGAAGTTCTTCAGTTTGTTGCAGTAATAAGGGTTTCCTTAGCTGGTTGAATTTATTCAGCAGGGTTTGCAATTGCTTAGCGTTGCCGACTTTTTCTTCAATTGCTTCCTGACCTTTCACCAAGGCAATTTTAGCGCGGCGGGCAAGACGATCCTGTTTTTGAATCGCTTCCCAGGAACTGTCACTTGCCGTAGTCTGGGTTTGCGTCTTGTTGTATTTGTTAAGTTCTATCAGGTATTTATCGACCAAATGGTCGGCAAACAGAACATCATTTTTATTATTCAGAGTTAAGCTTCCTAAATCTGATAGCTTCAACTCACTTATATTTAATAATGATTCATTTGCGGATAGTAACCACTCACTACTTGTAATGTCGTGGCAGTCAAGTTGGAGTTCGCTACAGGCAATCAGTTGACCATTCATCAATTGCTGATAAGCATCATAAAACAGCACTGAAATTGTCTGGTTTTCGTTGTCGCTGACTTGTTGTAAATAAATAATCTCAAAGGCAGCCTGCATATCACCTAGAAGTGCGGCTTTATACAATGTGTTAATCAGTGCGTTAAGCGGCTCATAGGACATTTTGCTATGAAATACCAAATGCGCCAATTGCCGGAGTGCGTCCATATTGCCGTGTTGCGCACCGACTGCGAGCTCTTGCAGAATATCTTTGCTGACTTGGTTGGTACCGGACTTGGAAGAGCGTACCGCCATTTTGGCAAGTTCGCGACGGGCATCTACGTTCCCTTCGTTCGCTAATCGTTCCAGCAGTACCATTTTTAGCTGGGCGTTTTCTTGTGCAACAATCACATTGCTGCATAAGAGCACGGCACAGAAACTAAGCAGTATGATTAGTCGCTGCATGCTCCCTCCACCTTTAGACACAAGGTAACGCCATCTGAATTCTGCTCTATAAGGGTTAAAGTATGCTCAGCCAGTGCGCCATCAAATGAGGCAGAGCCAATACCTTGGTATCGGTTGTTTTGCAGTTCAACTTTAATGTCGCCAGTCGCTGATATGGCGGCATCGTAGTTTTCAGATAAGGAGTTGTTGTGCAAACGGACAACAGCGGTGGTTTTATCAGATTGCTCCTGAGTAAATACTCGAGCGCCATAAAGACCGTTATTGTCCAGGCGGTTACTGGTGAGCATCAATTGCAGCGCATCGTCGGCCTTGATGCCAGAAGCTGCATTGGCAACAACGATGTTATTTAAAAAGCGCGATAGCCGATTTTCATTGATAACCAGACCATTGCCTTTGTTTAGCATTACAATGTTGTCTAAGAATTCTGCAGAATCTATGGCATATCCATAGAGACCGTCCCCGCCACTGCCCTTGATAATATTTTCCCTGAATAACAGCGTTTGGATCTTGGACAGATAAATGCCTTCAGCAACTTTCGTATCAACAAAAAGGTTGTTCTCCAGGTTTAGTTTGTCAGCGTACTCTTTGATAAAAAGATGTTGTTTGACAGAACTCTGAAAGCGATTTCCTTGGATGGTGAGCTTGCGTAAGTGCTCACCTCGAAACCCAACAAACATATTGTCAAAGTCATTACCGACAAAGGTACCGGCAGGTTGTCCGGTGGCTTGATGCAAATGTTCAATGGACAGGGCATCTAACTCTTTGCGGGTATTTGCTTTTAAGCTCAGTCCGGAAAAATAATGTTCACCTGGCTGGCCTAAATGCGCAATATTTGAGTGTCTAATGAAAGTAGTACTGGATGCGGCAGCGTATATATAAGGCCGTTGTTGCCAGGGGGTGACTATTTTAGTCTGAGTTAATTTTGCAGCGGACTGTTGCTGTGAATGCCAACCTCGAAGGGAGCTGTCTGATACATAAAAGACACCTTGGTTATAAATAAATACAGGCTCGGCACTGTCCATCAGCAATGTCGTGTTTTCAATAACAAGTGCAGCGGAATCACGAATAATTAACGGGACATGCAATGTAAAGCCCGCCGCAGATTGTGACAGTAATCGCTCGTCATCAACACGTTCTATAAGCCGCGCTAGTGATATCGCCCCTTTTGATAAGTAAATACCGGGAATAGCGCTACTGCGAGTTGCTACCTGTTGCTTTTTCTGAGGCAGCACAAAGGCTTTAAATCGCATGCTTTGAGGCAACGTATAATCCATGCCGATATTCATTAAATGGACTTGCGCTGCTTTCTGATTGACTGACAGGGATATCAGTTCATCGGGTAACTTGTGGCTCGTTTGAGTCGACGTGACCTCGGCAGAAATGTTTGCGCTGGCAAAGCATATCCACAGACCTATCAGACACCATGTCGCTAGCCTGTTCATTGCACCTGCAGGCTAGATTGGGAAAAGGTGTCGATAGTGACATGCGCCACAGAGTTTAAATGTGCGACTGGAATGGCACGGTTTGGTTCGATTAGTACCTTTGCTCGTGCATTTGCAGAAGTGTCTGCACCAGCACCAGAACCTTGCTCGGCAGTCTGATTGGCTAATACCCGCTGTACTCTGCCTTCAATAAATTCACCGCTGGTGAGCTGGATCTTAGCTGTCTGCCCTAAGCGTATTTTTTTCACATCATCAAAGTCAATTTGAGCTACAACATTGAGTTTTGTACCCGGCGACAGTATTGAAAACACTGGCTCACCTTTGCCAACAAAAATGCCATCTGTCACAAATTTATCAACCAACGAACAGTCACACGGGGATTCGATCGCAGAAGCACCCCCAGAAATTAACTTAACGATACCCAGCAGTTGCCCCGTGTTGACATTGCTGGTCAGGGATTCAGCTTCCTGATAAAAACCATTGTCCGGTGCTCTGATGGTGGTTACTTGCCCTCCAACCTTTGCGCTGACGCTGGTTATCACAAAAAAGCGGTCGTAGACTGAGGTGCCGATGAATGCCAGCAATGAAAGGATAACGATGGCAAAAAAAGCAAAGCCAGTGATACGTTTCAGGTGAAAAACAAGGTTTTCCCAGGTGGTTCTATCTGGTTTGAGACGCTCGCTGAAATCTTTGGCGGTCATTCCCTCTCGGGATATGACATTAAGCACTTCACCCACTTGCACCACTTCACCTGCCAGGAACGAATTGATAATTTGATGAAAAAGCGATATTTGTTCAGTGCCTAATTTTACGAAGCGACAGGCAGTCCTATCGTCAGAGATGTTGCGTAGCACTTCGATTTGCAGCGGTATTTCTGCTTTAAATACTTCAAAATCCACTTGCAATGTGGCGTTAAGGTCTGTTTGTTTAGGAACAGAGTCAGGTAAATTTTCTACGGAGAGCCCTGCAACCGACCATTCTGCGACCCGATAAGTGTCGTTGCCGATGACAATATTGGCAGGGATGCGGTATCGGGCATGTTGCCGGTGATGCTCTGCTTCATGTACAAGTTGTACAGACATAAATTAGCCAACCATTGTAATTAATGCGTATGGAACCAGTATACTCTTTTAAATGTAACAGCCTATTAGACTTTTGGATAACTAAGTAATTGAAGCTGCTCACAAAATTACGTTAAATTGGCAAATGCACGCTGTTTGTCACCGCTCAATTTTAACTGAAAAGGGCGTAAAGTCAGTTTCAATATCATAAACATCGACCCCTTCCTGTGTTTTAAGAAAAGATACCATTTTGTAGGTTATCGGCGTCATCAGTATTTCCCACAACACTTTTAGAGTGTAGTTGCTAAACATAACCAATAAAACTTGCTCAGTGGTCCATATACCCAAAAAAGCGATACTGTAAAACAACATAGAGTCGACGGCCTGCCCGACTAATGTTGAACCGATTGTCCGGGTGTAGAGTTTTTTGCCTTGTGTCCAGATTTTCATTTTGGCCATGACGTATGAGTTCACCAACTCCCCAGTCCAAAAACCGATTAATGAAGCCAGGACGATGCGCCAGGTCGCGCCAAACATAATTTCCAAAGAAGCTTGGTGGGGCCAGCTTTGCGCTGGAGGTAAACTGATAATGGCCCAACTCATGAATGCGGCAAATCCCAGTGCTGCAAACCCAGCCCAAACCACTCTTCTGGCGCGCTGATAACCGTAAACTTCTGTTAGGACATCACCAAAAATATAAGAAAATGGAAAAAACATCACGCCAGCACCGAAAATAATACCGTTTACTTCAGTAATTTTGGCGGGGCCAATTAGATTGGAGCACAACAATACGGTGACGAATGCCACCATGACAAAATCATAATATCGGTATCGTTGTGCCATAGTTACTCTCGGTGTTGTGTAGCAAGTTGTTCGATCGCTTGCAAAGCGCTATTCGCATCCTGGGCAGGAACAAAGATATGATCATGATAATAGCCAGCAATAACATTGGCACTAATATTTTCCTGAGTTAATGCCCCGGCAACGGCTGCCGTTAAGCCCACTGCCTGTAAACTGGAATGCACCTGCAAGGTGATACAGCGCATTGCCAGTTCGGCGTGAAAACCTGCTTGTTGTGCGGCTGCTTTAGTCAGTACCAGGGTGGTGCCTTCTGACTCGATGAATGTTGCCAGTGGTGCCAGTTTTAACCAGCTTTCTGGCGGTAGTGAAGTTGTGCAAAAAATAAATTCCTGTGCCAACATGACAGGCTTCATTTGCGTCAAAAGCGTAGCTAAATGCGTTTCTCCGGACATTACCTGTTTCCTCATTGATACATTTTTATTGTCGCTATACCCAACGCCATTAATAAGCAGCCGAAAAACTGCCCTGGATGCAACGGTTGCTTGAAAATCAGGTAATCAATCAGCAGCAGTGCGACGATACCCAGGCCAACCCAGAGGCTGTATGCAATAACGATACTCATGTTGGTCGCAGCTTTATGCAAAAAATAGACGCTTAACAGCAAAAATAACAGTGTTGTGATGATTGCCAGGGCGTTGTTCATTCCATCGATAAAGCGCAAGGACACAACCCAGGCAGCTTCAAACAGACTGGCAAGCAGAAGATAGACAATAGACAAGCGAACCCCCTAAGTTTCAGGTGGGGTCGTCCCCGAATAGAGTAGAGCGGTAAGGTCGTCCTTACTTCTGAAGTACAGCAAAACTAGCACGGATGGCTTCGGGGGTAAATATTCTTAGAGCGTATTTTTAGGTGACTAAATCCCAGTAGGGATGTTCACCAAACCGTTGTTGAATAAACTTCACAAACAATCGAATGCGTTGCGACAGGTGGCGGTTGGGCGGGTAAAGTAAAGTTAGTGCTAACTTCGTTGGCTGATATTGGTGTAAAACGCTAAGTAATTGACCAGACTGTAATTCCTGCCCGGCGATAAAGGTTGGAAGCAGCGCAATGCCCATTCCTGCCAGCGCGGCATCTCGCAGCACATCGGCATTGTTTGAGCAAAGAATACCGTTAACCTGGACCCGGTGCTGATGTTTTCCCTCTTGTAAAATCCAGGCGCTACCGGAGGGTAAATTACCATAGTGTAGGCAAGGAAAATGACGCAAATCATCCAGAGTTTTGGGTTCTCCAAATCGTTTGATGAAAGCCGGGGCAACACATAACACACGCTTAATAGCAACAATATGATGCTCAATCATTGTCACGCTCTGGGTGGGTGCAGCAATGCGTAAGGTCATATCAAACTGCTGGGATAGCGGGTCAATCTTTTCGTCTGACAATTGCAGTTGCACGCGAATGTCAGGATATTGGTGCATAAAATCCACAATGGCTTTACTTAAATGCAAGGTGCCAAAAGACATTGGGGCATTAATACGCAAATCCCCCACTGGAGAAGCCTGTTCCGATTGAATCTGATTTTCGGCTTCTTTCAGATCGGCTAATATAATAGTTACCCGTTCCAGATAGGCACGGCCCATGGTGGTCAGACTGACCCTGCGAGTGGTGCGATTGAACAGCGCCACAGATAAATGATCTTCGAGCCAAATAACATGTTTGTTCACCTGAGAGCGTGAGAGTCCCAATTGACGTGCCGCTTCAGCAAAGTTTTCGGTTTTAGCGACCAATGCAAATGTGTTCATGGCGGTAAGCTTATCCAAAATCATCTCCTATTGTCTCGTTATAGGAGACAATGTAGGGAATGTTAGATATGTTGTCACTTATTAGTTGCGGATCTATTGTACTTGCCCTGAGACAGACAGAATCTAAATGAAGTTGGAGCTAAACAATGATGATCAGAAAGGCAAATGAACGAGGTGTCGTCAATCTAGGGTGGTTGCACAGTTTCCATACGTTTTCCTTTGGCCACTACTATGATCCCAAATTTATGGGCTACGGGCCGCTACGAGTAATCAATGACGATAAAATCAAAGGCGCTGGTGGCTTTCCCACCCACGGTCATGCGGATATGGAAATAATTACCTACGTGGTGGAAGGGGCGTTGCAGCATCAGGACAGCGATGGCAATCAATCTGTTATACGCCCAGGTGAAGTGCAGAAAATGAGTGCAGGCAAAGGCATTCGCCACAGCGAATTCAATGACTCTAAAGAACAAGACGTGCATTTGTTGCAAATCTGGATTGAGCCAGACAAACGCGGCATTCCGTCCAGTTATCAACAAAAAGCGTTTTCTGCTCTTCAATCAGCAGCCAGTGAACTAACCTTATTAGTGAGTCCGGATGGACAAGGTGATTCCATCACTATTGAGCAGCAAGCCTGGTTATTTGGCGCAAAAGTAGCTCCACACAAGAGTATAGAACATCAGCTAGGTAACGAACATCTGGGGTGGCTGCAAATAGTGAAAGGCTCCATTGATGTCAACGGCGAACGACTACAAAGTGGTGATGGCGCGGCTTTTGAAGTAGGTGAACGAATCAGTATGTCAGGTTCAGAGGACGCTGAAATACTGCTATTTGAAATGACTCCGTAAACTTCTCAATCGACAGGTAGAAATAACATGGCAATTGAATTAAAAGGCTCAGAGAAAGACCTTGGCGGGTTTTCGGTGACTCGTATTATCCCTCATCAACAGCAGAAAATGGTCGGCCCTTTTGTGTTTGTTGATCATATGGGGCCGGCGACATTTCCGGCTGGCTCTGGTATCAATGTGCGACCGCATCCGCATATCGGTCTGGCTACCATCAGTTATCTGTTGGAAGGCAGTATGTTACATCGCGACAGTATAGGCTCAATTCAGGAAATCGTTGCAGGTGATGTGAATTGGATGACGGCTGGCAAAGGTATTGTTCATTCAGAGCGAGAAACAATAGAAGTGCGAGGCAGTGAGCACACACTTAATGGCTTGCAATGCTGGGTAGCGTTACCTCCGGACAAGGTCAATATGGAGCCGGATTTTCAACATATTGCCAAAACAGATCTGCCCTACATCCATCGCGAAAAAGTGCTGGCGCGCTTGATTGCGGGGGATGCTTTTAATTATTCATCGCCGGTTAAAACCTATTCCCCGATGTTTTATTTGGACCTGATCACGGAAGCAGGGGCTGAGGTTGAGCGGCCATTCAGTGACTTTGAAACGGCTCTGTATATTATCAGTGGCCGGGTACGAATAGGAACGCAAATTTTTTCTGCGGGACAGTTTGTTGTGTTACAGGAAGAACAGGGGATAGAGACCCTGGAAAACAGTCGCTATTTTCTGTTGGGCGGGCAAAAGTTTGAAACGCAACCCTATCTGCGCTGGAATTTTCTGGCCTACAGTAAAGAAGAGTTAAAGTTAGCAGAAGACAGATGGCGCAGCGGTGGTTTTCCTCGCATCCCCGGAGATGACGTGGAATTTATCCCATTGCCGACGGCCTGGTCTCATCAATAAAAATATCTTCTATTTGCAGCGAAAACAATCGTGCGGCTTTAAAAGCCAGAGGTAGGCTGGGATCAAACTTGCCTTTTTCAATCGCATTGACAGTCTGTCTGGAGACGTCCAGACGGGCGGCCAGATCCGCTTGCGTCCAGTTGCGCTCGGCCCGCAATACTTTTAAACGGTTTTTCATTGATACTTCCTTAAACCAATCACCGTGCTGATTAAATAGGTTACCCCCATTATCATCACCATATGAGAGATCTCTGCGTCGCTGGACATAACGTTGGCGGTATCGAGATTGGAATAGGCCAGACCCAGAACCAGGCCAATGCCTAAGGTGATGCCCATTGCCTCCAATTGCACCTTTTGCTGCAGCTCATCTAATCCTTGTAGCTGAATTTTATTGGCCCAAATCATACGAAAGCCGACCAATACATTGAGGGTAATGGCAATAATGCTCCAGATTTCATCCCCCGCCCAAAGTAATGGCGGACCAAAACTGGCGATGGCCATTGTGACTAACCAAATAAACGTCCAAAGTGCCAGACGCTTGGTATTTGCAATATGCTGTTGTTGCCAGTTTGAGGTTTGTTCTGAACACATAAGTCTTACCCTGAACGTAAAGTAAACATGACATATAGTTTGGTCTAATTTACAGCTATGTCAAGTTTGTTTGTCAAAAAGACGTTGATAATTGACATGTGAAGGAGTTGATATCCCAATGAAAAGCCGCTCAGCATCGCTGGCGGCTTTGCAATTCAGGGCTTGTGGTTTATACCTGAACGGTTTTCCAGGCGCCGCGTCTAAAGACCAGGAAACCCACGATTGCCAGCAATGACTCAGCAATTGTGATGGCCAGAAAGACACCAGTGGCACCAAGTGACAAGTGATTGGCTAGTGCAAACGCTAAGGGGATCTGTAAAAGCCAATAACAGAAAAAGTTGATTTTTGTTGGCGTCATGGTGTCTCCGGCACCATTAAAGGCCTGTACCAGAATCATACCGATACCATAAAAACCGTAACCGTAACTGATAAAACGCAAACAGGCGATGCCACTTTCCAGTACCTGCGGGTCCTGACTAAAAAAGCCAATTATGACTTCCGCAAAGGCAATAAATATTAACGCCACTGCTACCATAAAGTAGACATTGTAGCGGCCAATGCGCCATACAGATTGCTCTGCCCGGTCGGGTAGTCCCGCTCCCAGGTTCTGACCCACCAGTGTGGCTACGGCATTGCTGAGCCCCCAGGCAGGCATAATAGTGAAAATGATCACGCGTATTGCAATGGTGTAACCGGCAACCGCAGCACTACCATAGGTAGCCACGATGCGTACCAGTATCACCCAACTGGCCGTCGCAATAATAAACTGCAAAATCCCGCCAATTGAGACCTGCACGACAGCCCACATCTCTTTTGCTCTGGGAATAAGGTGATGGCCTCCCAGTTTAATACGGCTGGCATGACCTCGCAGATGGTATAGCTGATAAAGGACACCGACACCCCTGCCGATACTGGTAGCGACAGCGGCTCCGGTGACCCCCATTTCGGGAAATCCCAACCAACCATATATAAGCAGTGGGTCCAGAATAATATTCAGTGCATTTGCCAGCCATAAAGAGCGCATGGCGATAGTGGCATCTCCCGCCCCTCGAAAAATCGCGTTGATAATAAACAGGTACAAAATGGTGATAGAGGTACACAACATGATGGTGGTGTAGTCACCACCAATGGCCAATACGTCAGCCTCAGCACCCATTAAACGCAAAATATCGAAAGCAAAAAAGGCCCCCACTAACGCTATGGCCATCGCGAACAAGAAGCCAACCCATAGTGCCTGTCCGGCAATAACATTGGCTTTTTCTGGGGCTTTTTCACCAATACGTCTGGCGACCAATGCCGTAACCCCCATACTCAAGCCAATGGCGATAGCATAGATGATGGTCAGGACCGCTTCAGTGAGTCCTACTACGGCAATGGCTTCTGAGCCTAATGAGGCAACAAAAAAGATATCGACAACAGCGAAGATCGATTCCATCGCCATTTCCAGCACCATAGGGACCGCCAGCAAAAATGCCGCGACACCAATGGAGCCCTTGGTAAAGTCCTGTTGAGTATTGCCGGACAAAGCTTGTTTAAATAGTTGCCATAAAGATGGTCTTGATGCAGTACTTGCAGTCATGAGAATTCCTACACATAGAAAAATGCCAAAGGCATTAACGCAATAAAAATTGGGATCGATAGAGCCGTGAAAATGGCTGAGTTTGAGCCGTTCCGGTCGTTAGTATTGATTGCAGGACAATGCCCTGCTCTGATTGACTATTTGAGTCGTGTAGAAATCATACCAATGACCAGAAATCCGCGCACAATATCAGCACAAATGTGGTGGGCTACATTGTTCATTGGCCTGCACTCCAGTCAGAGAATGTTAAGAAGGGCGTAAATGATTATCCAGCTTTTAGCGAAAGTCAATAAAAAATTTTTAAATATATTGACACAATAACTGCTTGATATTGAAGAAGTTAGCAATGAATGCTTGTTGGAAGCGTTTACATATCAGCCAAAAGTATAATATCTATTTGCGGCATCAGGACTACACTCTGGCAATGTAATTCAGAGAGATTTCAAAATGAGAAGGTTGCTCTGGGGTATGTTAGGACTTTTTTGGATGCCTTGGGTATCTGCCGCCAGTTCGGATATATCTGAAAGGGTGCAGGTGTCTGTGTATCACATCACTGGCATGTTGGAGCATAAAAATGAAGATTTACCCTACAGTAAAGCGTTGCAGCATTTGGCCCATAAACTGCCAATCACCATGGATTACCATATTTTCCATGGTCTCCGCGCATCAAGCCTGTTTAAAAATGGCGTGACGGATTGTCTGTTTCCCGGCAGCAAACAAATCCAGTCAGAAGAGAATTTGTTAGAAAGTACGCCACTCAATGTTGCTAAGGCATATTTCTTTGCTGAAAAAATGATTTCCACAGAACAGATCCTCAAATCGTCACGGCCTAAACTTAAGATAGGCTTTTACAGAGGTAATTCCTTCGGCGGTACTATTAAAAAATTAAGGCATCATAAGCTTACCCCATTAAACTCTGGTGCTGATGTCCGCAGCTTATTAGAGCGCAAACGCATTGATGTGTTTATTAACTATATGCCCGATGCTTTGGCCTTTACTAATGTGCCCGGGAAAGCACCACTGCAATATAGTCAAGCGTCACTTTTTTATGAGCAAAATGATAGTTTTATTTGTCACGATAAACCGTCAACCCGAGCACTAATCGCTATGCTCAATAAAGAAATAGCCCAACTCACTCATTCTGGTGATTTCAAACGTTCGCTACACCAGTTGGCAAAACGTAGAAAGACGACTGCTGGCGCGACTAACGCACACTCTCACTAATCTTTGCCAGCGGTCTGCGTCACAGTTTATTTCTCAGTGACAATTTTGTCCTGAGTATGCAAATCGAAATCGCTGGCATCATGACGCTCATGCAGCTGTTCTTCTGGCTCGCCCCAGGTTCTATTGACCATGCGTCCACGTCGCACAGCGGGACGTTTAGCGATTTGTTCAGTCCAGCGCTGCAAATGTTGGTATTCCTGAACCTGCAAAAATTCGGCGGCATCATATAGGTCGCCTTGTGCCAGTACGCCATACCAAGGCCAGACGGCCATGTCTGCGATGCTGTAATGATCGCCAGCAATATATTCGTTGTTGGCTAATTGTTTATCTAAAACGTCAAGTTGCCTTTTTGTTTCCATTGCATAGCGGTTGATCGGGTATTCATATTTTTCTGGTGCATAGTTATAAAAATGACCAAAACCGCCGCCAAGAAAGGGGGCACTGCCCATTTGCCAAAATAACCAATTCATCGTTTCGGAACGTTTTCGGGATTCCGAGGGGAGAAAGGCACCAAACTTTTCCGCCAGATATAACAAAATCGCGCCCGATTCAAATACACGCGTTGCTGGCGAAGTAGACACATCCAACAATGCAGGTATTTTGGAGTTTGGGTTAATTTCAACAAACCCACTACCAAACTGATCACCATCGCCAATCTTTATCAGAAAGGCATCATACTCGGCATCATGAAGGCCTTTTTCGAGCAACTCTTCCAGCATAATGGTGACTTTCACACCATTGGGTGTGGCTAAAGAATAGAGTTGCAATGGGTGTTTGCCCTGGGGCAAGGTTTTTTTTTCTCTGGCACCAGAGGTTGGACGGTTGATGTTGGCAAATTGGCCGCCGTTGTCACTATCAAACGTCCAAATTTTAGGTGGAATATATACCGGATCTGACACGCATCTCTCCTGTATTTTGAGTCATTGGATGGTAATTAGTAGTGCTATGAAACTGTTCGGTATAACAGACCTATAGCTTTTCAATTAACTTTCATTGCTTTCATTGTTGATAGAGAGTTGGGCACTATAAAGATCTTTCAAGTCATTAATGTGATGGCGACTTGCGTTTCGGTCAACGCCCTAGTCAAAAAACAGCTGGTAGTAGATATCCAGTGTGCTATCTACACTGCTTACTGCCTGTAAATAAAGATTTTTAGTCAGGTCGTAGCGTACTGTTACTTCTGAACTGGAGTCAAAACCTACGCCATAGCCAACCTTAATGTTAGGCGCCACAGAGCCCGAAACAGCCACTTTGGTTTTATCTCCCTGTCCCTGGGTTTCTACACCAAAATTTTCCAATCCTAATTTGTCACCGGCGCGAGCGAACAGGTTTTCACCTTTGCTTAATCCATAACTTAATAACACGTTCAGCGCGGCATCTTCTTGCGTTCCGGAGGAGCCACTTTGTAACGCCTTACCCCGCAATAGATAGGAAAGCGCTTCTGGTTGCGGTAAATCTGGTGTTGAAAACACTTCTACTTGGGGTTGCTGTGCCGAGCCGGAAACCTGTATTCCCGCAATAACATTATCTTCTGTCACTTGTGGGTCACGAATAGCTGAAATTTGCAGAGATGGATGCTCAAGTGGGCCCGCAAATAATATATCGCCTTGCTTGATCAACAACTGTTGCCCAAATGCTTTGTAAAAGCCATCCACTAATGATAAATCCCCCAGCGCTTGCAAACGCTGTTCACGCAAAGTGATATCCAAGTCGCCGCGAAGAGAAGAAGTAAGACCAAACGCATCAATGTTTACAATGTTTTTTTGTTCTGGATCCACAAGCAGCTTTAACTGAATTTCAATATCTATCGGTGGCTGTTGCTGATTATTAGCACGGTCAGCAATGATAGTATCGCTAGAAGGACTCACGGCAGAGACTGGGACTTGCGTAATTTTAGCCAGGGCTTCAGGTACAATCAACGTGCCTTGTACAGCCAGTTTTTCTGGCTTGAATTGCAATTGAATATCCGGAGAAAACACCCCGGTTAAACGGGAGTGATTATTCTTAAAAACCAGTTTTTCTCCGGTTAATTGCAACTCTCCGTGCCAGTCATTTTTCCATCTCAAATAGCCTGCTAGTTGGCCTGTACCGTCACCCATTTTAAACGTACCGGAAATATCTGCCTGGCTTTCGGTTAACCGAATGACTTGTTCAATAGCACTGATATCCGTTTCGTACTGATTGAGCAGTACATGTCCTTGCGATAGGCGCATTTCCCCCAGCGCTTGCAAAGTGTCATTGCGGAAATTGACCTGGAGATCACCATTGATAAATCCGTCGAGTTCGTCCAGGGCAGGAATAAACTCAGCCCATGGTCTCAAATCCAGCTGACGAACCTGCCAGTGGCTTTTGGCGATTCGGTTGTTAGGGTCGCTGTTGAGCTGGATGTCTGAGTTCATGGTCCCTAGTTGCTGGCTGTCAAAGGCGATCTGGACTTGCACCCCTTGCAGGTCTGATTGCGCAGCCAACTGCACCGACTGAACGATAAATTCGCGGCTCTGATTCGGCCAGGACCACTTTAATGGTGTGATCGCCGCGTCCAGTGTTGCGACAGGTAATCCGGCCAAGGGCCACTCGCCAGATAAAGAAAAATTTAATTCACTTTGGGTCGCGGGGCGTTTATTGGTGGCCAGAAAATACGGCATCAAAGACGTTAATTTAAGTTGTTGACCACGCAGAGCAAAGTGCAACGATTCTGAATCCCAAAAGAGTTTGTCGAAACACAGTTTTTCGCTGGCTTGAAACCAGCAATGGTCACTTACATCAGCACTCATCTCCAGCCAGTTTAGTTTGATTTGAGGCTGAACCTCAGCTAACCGGATGTCTGTTTTTGGCAGTGTAAAATTCCCCGACTGCCAAATACCTGACCAGCCCCCATTGCTCAAACTGCCCATAAATTGATGGCGAATATGGGTATCTGGGCCCACGGCATGAAACTCGATTTGATGATCGCCAATGTGGCCGCTACTGGTCAGTTGAATTTCATCTAAGCGATATTCCTTAAAGAGCATCTGCTTAGCTTGCAAAGCAATTCCAAACGCCGAATCTTGCCAGACGATTTTTGCGGTTGCATCTACATCCGCAACTTGCAACTGCTGAAATTGTAACTTGCTTGCGGTCAGCTTGGCATCAATGTCAGGTTTTGATAAGGCGCCAGACCAAATTGCACTGCTTTGCAGTGTGCCTGAAAATTCGGGATGAATCTGCTGAAAATCCCGAATGCTCAAATTACTGTTACCAGCGACTACTTGTTCAGCGTTGACGGACCCGTCAAAAACGAAGTGATTTTTCCCTAGCGTGATTGCGAATTCAGGCACCTCTATGGAAAGGTCTTTTTTAATACTGGCCGAGCCTTGTACCTGCAAAGGTTCTTTTAACCATTCACCTGCCAAGTCAATGTCGCTCAGTTCTGCCTGCCAGTGTTGACCGTTCCACTGCACCCGTTGCTGTACTTCACCCGCCAGGTTGGCGGAGATTTCAGGCAAAAAGGCCTGACTTTGTAAGCTATCCAGTATCAGTTTTCCCTGCCACTGCAGCGCTTCCTCAATCGTCAGCTGTCCCTCAATCCGGGATGTTACTCCTTGCCACTCAGGTTGCGTGATCTTGATCGTCTGCGCAAGACGATTACCACTTGCTTGCCAGTCCAAAACAAAATCGGGTAAATCTGGCATGGCTACTCGAATATGTGCTTCGGAGTGCAAGGCTTGCAAGTTACCGTGCAACTTTAGATCCCCTGAGGAATAACTGAGCCTGGGGTGTAGTTGCTGCAATGGCAGTTTCGACCACTGCAACATTGATGTGACAGGCAATTGCGGGGACGTTAGATCGACCTGAAGCTGCATGTCTGCCATTTGCTTGTGCTGATAAGACAATGTGGCGTTTAATCGCAGCGCGTCTAAGGCACCGCGACTGCTCAGTTTAATTTCGTTAACCGGCAAATCTGCTAATAGCGTTTCGTTTGCTGTCAGGGTCATCGAAGTGATGAGCTCTTTACCCAACTGCAGCTGCCCGTCCAATCGCTTATCTTGATAGTTTGCGGCCATCCGATGAATAGCGACTTTTCCTGTTTCGATAGCAAAATCCTGTACTTGCAAACGGCTAATCTCAGGGCTATTCGATTGCAATTGTAAAGAGTCCAGAGAGAATCTGGAGACAGTGATGGGGAACGGCATGACAATATTGAAAGCCTTGACTGGTGAATACTGCCATTGGGGAATGGAGTCTAGCGGTGAGCTGCCCCCCGTTGTTGTGGCTGTTGTTCCGGATTGCTGGGCAACAGCGCTGTGCAAGGTAACTTCTGCGATGTCGAGGCGGTTTTGCAGAATCAGGTTGTGCAACTGCACTTGAGTGATTTCGACGCTCGGATTTTGGCTTTCAGTTATCCTTAATCGTTGCAGTTTCATTTTTTCTACCTGCAAAATAATCGGCAAGTTAAATTCGCTGCTATGGTTTCCCGAAGACGGATTTTGTGTAGAGCTGGATAAATTGATATCTAATGAGTTACTGGCAATTTGTTTGATGCAAAGGGTTTTGCTTAGCAGACAGGAGACATCTACGGATATGTTGATATGTCTGGCGGATAGCTGGATTTGTGAATCCCTGTAGGTGACTTGCTGCAAATGCAATGTATCCCACCAGGTACCACTTTTATATTCAATCTGAAGTGGCGTTATCTGCTGATTCACCAGGTTGATCAGTAGTTTCGAACCTGCAGGTAAAAACGCGACGAGTGCCAGCGAACCACTCAGCAACAATATTGTCAATGCGATATATACTATCAGGCGCTTTATGCTTAGCCAGCTAATCACAGTGCGGCCCCCATAGCAAAGTGGAAACGCCAGGTTGATTCTGTGTCACTATTGCCTCTGGCCAGGTAAAACCGAATAGGGCCGATGATAGTAGACCAGTGCAGGCCAATTCCTAAGCCAGTTGCCGGATCTTTTAAAAATTCGTCAGAGGCATTGCCGACATCGGCAAAAGCCGCCAGGCGCCATTTTTCGTTTAATTCGTAACTGTATTCAATACTGCTGGTGTAGAGGTATTTGCCACCTATCAGTTGTTCGCTTTCGTCCTGTGGTGCCAGACTTTGATAACCAAAGCCACGAATACTTTGGTCACCGCCAGCGAAATAGCGCAACGATGAAGGGACTTCCTGAAAACTATTGGTGGCAATGGCCCCCAAATCAGCGCGCCAGAATACTCGATGCTCGCCAAAGCTTCTTAGCCATCTACTTTGTGCGGTGATACGCCCTAAATTAATATCACTAAGCAGGCTGTCAGAGGCACCTTCGAAGGTAATGATTTGCCTATCACCCCACGCTGGATTTAAAGCACCGTCGGAACGAAGGCGGCTAAGGGTGATGCCGGGAATCAGCAAAGCGGTGGTTTGCTTGTCCTGTCCCCCCTGGACAAAAGATTCCTGGTCATAACGCAAAAAGCCTATGCTGTTCCATTCTTTTTCCGACCAGGCCCAATGACGTTTGACTGCCAGACTGATGGTATCGCTGCGGGTATCATTGTCATCGGTACTTTTCACTCCCAATTGCAATGTGACAAAGTTCTTAGTCGGGTTTTTTAGCGGAATTTTGTAATTGACGCTGGCTAATTGTTCTGGCCTGGATACAAACAATTCCGTCTCCAGTGAATGACCATCGATATTCAGTCTGGGACGCTGCCAGCCAATAGTCGTCCTGGCACCCGTATCTGAAGAGTACCCAACACCGAAGTTAACAATGTGTCGCGGCTTTTGTTGCACCGTCAGCAGTAAAGGCACGTGATCCGCGTTCCGTGCGTCAAGTAAGGGGCGCAGTGAGACCTGTTCAAAATAACCCGTTTGTTTAAGTTGCTGTGTAAAGACATTTAACAGGTTTGCATCATAATGATCACCCGGACTAAAGGTTTGGACATCGGTCACCAGATTGAGCAGTTCTGGCTCGATATCTCCTTGTATCTGACCAAATCGATAGCGCTTCCCCGTGTCGGCATGGAGTGTGATGGTTGCCTTATTTTCCTGGGGATGAATAGTTAATTGCTTTTGATTGAAGCGAAAATCCAGATATCCCCGCAATATTGCCGTACTAATCAGATTACTTTTACCTTCCTCATAGTCTTTATGGTTGATGGGGGAACCTGATTGCAGTGGAAAGCTTGCCAACGCCGATTGCAGAATCGGGTCATTTTTACCCTCGCCTAGTAATATCAGATTGGTATTGCTTACCGTGACACGCGGCTCGAGCTGCAACTCCAATTGCCAGATATCGCAGCTATTTGTGTCATTGGGCTCGAATGTTTGTATCTGATACTGGTAATATCCCAGTCCGTGCAATGCCTTTTGCAGGGCAGCTTCAAGTTTTTTACGATAATGTTGTGAAATAATACAATCGTTGGGAGCCGGGTATACGGTCAGGTGGGCATTAATATTGTCAGCAAGTGCTCGTTCAATGTTTTTTCCGGGGGAGATTGTGACTGCCTGAGCGGGAGCAATACCAAAGCCCATTAGAATGGCGCAGATACATGTGGCGAAGAATCGCTGTTTTTCCATAAACCGAAAGATGAGCCTGCACTGGTTAAAGGTGCAATTATACGTGTTGTGAGTAATTAAAAACAGGAATAACACGGCCTTTTAATGATTCAAGGATTGATGTAAAACGACGATTGGAGCAACCAGTGGTTGCAGGAGAACGACTATACCGTGCGCGGGATATTGAGTGTTTTGTTAATTTGCAGCAGTTTCTGTCTATCGGCTGAGACTCTGCGGGTGGCCGTGGCGGCTAATTTTATCGAGGTCGTTGATGCGTTAGTGGTGCAATTTAAGCAATCCCACGAGGCGGACATCCAAGTGATTGCCGGCTCTTCTGGGAAGCTGTATGCACAAATTCGTCATGGCGCACCGTTTGGCTTGTTTTTATCTGCGGATCAGGAAAAACCGCATAGCCTGATTAAGGACAAGGTTGCCGATGCTGATAGTCTGGTCACCTATGCACAAGGACGACTGGTTCTTTTGAGTAGTTCACCAGGGCTCGTTGTTACTGGTCCGGAAGTGCTCGATTCAACTGGTCTACAACGTCTGGCCATTGCCAATCCTAAATTGGCGCCCTACGGTGCGGCTGCAGTATCGTTCCTCACAGCGACCGATAATCTAACAAGTACTCGTGATAAATGGGTGATGGGAGAGAATATCTCACAAACGTTTCAATACGTTTATACCGGCAACGCACAGTTGGGCTTAGTAGCAAGATCACAAGTCAATAGCCTGAAGGGAAAACCCGATTTTAGCTATTGGTTGGTGCCTGCCGAACTGCATACGCCGATAAAACAAGATATGGTCCTTTTACGCTCGGCTCAGAATAATCAACAGGCACGGGCATTTTGGTATTTTATGCAAAGTGATGATGCGAAAGGCATTATTACCGGGTTTGGTTATGATGTACCGAATCCAACAATGTAGAGCGTTTAATCTGACAGAGGTCTTAGTGACGTAACCATGCAATTTTCAGAAGCAGACTGGCAGGCAATCTTGCTCACTATCAAGTTAGCAGCAACAACAACGACACTTTTGTTGCTGTTGGGAACGCCGCTAGCCTGGTGGCTGGCCAGAACGCAAAACAGGGTAGCTGCGGTCATCGGGGCACTGGTGGCATTGCCGCTGGTTTTGCCTCCCACCGTAATCGGTTTCTATCTGCTACTGGCGTTTGCCCCCGACGGTATAATTGGTGCTATTACCCAGCCGTTGGGCCTGGGTACATTGGCGTTTACATTCTGGGGGCTGGTGATTGCGTCGATGCTCTATTCTTTGCCATTCGTTGTGCAACCACTACAGAACAGCTTTGCTGAGTTAGGCGAACGTCCGTTAGAGGTCGCGGCGACTCTGGGGGCAGGTCCTCTGGATCGGTTTTTTCATGTTGTCGTGCCAATGTGCCGTAGTGGTTTTCTTAGCGCCGCGATTCTGGGTTTTGCGCATACGGTAGGGGAGTTTGGTGTGGTGCTGATGATTGGTGGCAATATCCCTGAAGAAACACGGGTTGTTTCCATTCAGATATACGATCACGTAGAGGCACTGGAGTATTCTCAGGCTAATAGCCTGTCGCTTATTATGATCGGTTTTTCGTTCATAGTGTTGCTCAGCCTGTTTATGATTCAGCAGCGACGTAAATTGCGTCATAAAGGACTGATGTGGTGAGGCCCGAACACGTGACGTCAAATAGCAATCCCGTTTTGGCACTGAGGATACGCGCTGTGCCGCAAGCCCATGATGCCCCGATACCATTGCAGATTGATGCTGACCTTTCCTGCTCTGGTATTACTGCCATTTATGGGCCGTCTGGTGCAGGGAAAACAACACTGTTACGCTGTATTGCTGGCCTACATAACATGACAGGGGCTGAAATACGGTTCGCGGAACAAGTATGGCAGTCAGAGGAAAGCTTTGTCCCACCACACCAAAGGCAAATTGGTTATGTCTTCCAGGAGCCGGGGTTATTTCCCCATTTAAATGTCGCAGGCAACCTGATGTTTGCCCAAAAGCGCAGTTTTCAACATTGCAGTTCTGCTTATCAACAACAAGTCATTGATATTCTTGAGATAGAACCATTATTGTCTACTTCAGTGATGTTACTTTCCGGGGGAGAACGTCAGCGAGTCGCAATCGCCAGAGCTTTGATGAGTTGTCCTGGTTTGCTATTGCTGGATGAGCCGCTTTCTGCTCTGGATGAGCAGCGTAAAAAACGGATCTTGCGTTATTTAGAGGAGTTACAACAAACTCTGAGCTTGCCTATGCTGTATGTCAGTCATCAACGTGATGAAGTCATTCAATTGGCCGATCAGGTTCTCATGCTTGAGAATGGTAAGTTGAAAACGCTTGGTCCTCCCAGTGAAGTGTTCGCAGATGTCAGTGAGCCGAAGCAACTAGAAAGTGTTTTGTCTGGTGTTGTTGCCCGAAAGCACCAGCAGTGGCAATTACTGGAGATGGACTGCAATGGTTTTTCTGTCTGGTTACAGGATCATGGGCATGCCCCACAAGCACGATTAAAAGTACGAATTTTACCCAAAGATGTCAGTATTTCTCTGACAAAAAACGACGCATCCAGCATGTTAAATATTGTACCAGGGATTGTTGAGCATATTGATGAAGTTGCCGATTCTCCCAGTTTGATTGTGACATTAAATGTGGCGGATAATCGCCTGTTTGCCAACATTACCCGTTATTCCAGCCAACGCTTAAATCTGCAGCCGGGTATGGCAGTGTGGGCACAAATTAAATCACTGGCGGTGCTCAGCCAGTAAGCCTTTTAGCCTGAGTTGGGCGAGTCGCTGTTTTTTAACACTGTTGCAGCATGGCGTGCACAAACCGTTGTGGTGATTCAGCATCCAAATTGAAATACAGTGACGGCTCGATTAGTTCCAGTTCCATCGCCATATATCGGTTGTTATAGCGCACAAAATCCAGACGGGCATAGAGTGTTTTACCGGGTATGCAGGACAACGTATCCTGTGCGATGCACAATAACTCAGCATCCGGTATGACACTGAAAAGCTGGCCGCCATGCTCCTCCTGTACCCTGAAGTCCCCTGACTTTGGCACTTTCTTGATGGCGTGACTAAATTGTTCACCGAAGTAAAATAGTGAGTACTCGCCTTCTTCCATAATATTGCGAATAAAGGGCTGGAGCATGAATTCTCGGCGCTGGAAAATATTCTGATATTGCGCTAATTGGCCGGTTAGATTGCTTCGAGTGAGGCGATAAGTGTGGTCGGCATTGGCACTGATAACAGGTTTAATCACCAGTTCATCACAGGAAAACTGCGTAAATGCAGAATTTACCGTGTCGCTGTCAAGCTGATTAGGAAATAGCGTTGGAACGATAGCAATTCCAGCCTCTTGTACATCCTGCAAATAGGTCTTACTGATATTCCATTTAACTGTGGTCAGATCATTCAGCAGTCTTGATTCAGATTCAATGGTTTCCAGACAATGCAGGAAGGCGTCAGCATCCTGCTGATAGTCCCATGGACTGCGAATAATCACCAAATCGTAGTCTGACCAATTGATTCCGGTTGCCCGCCAGGAAACGGTTTCTACTTGCCAGCCGACATGCTTAAGTGGTTCATGTAGCAGGTCATCGTAGACGTAAAAATCCGCAATGGAGTCCATGGATAAAAAGGCACAACGAGGCATACTATTCCCTAACACAGGTACGCAAAAAATTGCCGATGAAGGTAGCACAACTGCGGCGATGAGTGCCAATGCTAAAGCGTAATATGGCCAACAAAACGATGATTCGGTGCCCTCACTTTAAAAGACTCGTTGCCCTCACTTTAAAAATGATAATTGAACATCAGGCTCAAGGCATTTTGCTGATAAATCTGCTGTGGATTGTTTGAGTCATTTTCAGATCGGCTGTACAACAACGTTGTAGTAAAGCGCTCTGTAAAATTTGAGGTGAGTTCCACTTCCCATTCATCCCTTTTATCCAGTCTAAAGTCGGTAATCAGCGGGTCTACTACTTCATCATAGTCGCGACGCTGGTAGAGATAAGCCAGCTTGAGCTCATGGTCCCAGCCATAAACGGGAAATGTGTAGAGGTAACTCAGGTGTAACTGTTGTTCATCGTAAGTAAATTGCGCATTATCTGTCTCTTCCTGACGGTATTTGCCACCAAATTGCCAGTAATGGCGGGTTCCCTGCAAAAAGTAATATATATCCGCTGATAGCATATCGCTGGAGCCTGAGCGTCCTTCGTCGGTAAATACTTCCTTGTTAGCTCGTCGGTAACTGAGATCCATATACCAAAACTTATTTAAAAAGAACGAGACATAAGGTGAAACTTGTTCGATCTGCAAAAAGTCCTTATTGCCTAACTCCGCCTCAATATAGTGAGCCCGCACCCCTCCTGAAAAGCGTTGCCACTTGTGCCGAAAACTGCCAGAAAGAATATGTAATTTGGTATCAAGTTCGCTGCTATGCCGGTAATTCTTGGTGGAGAAACTATAAGCCGCCGAGTATTGCATGTCATCTGATGCAAGATAGCGATACCGGGCACTAGCATACAGTTTGGCGCTGTCACCGCCCTCCGATGTGATATTGTCAATTTCATCCACAACAATAATGGAATCATTGGCAATGCCAGTTTCCAGCTCAACGCGCCAGTCGTGGGGCGACTCCTGTTGATTAGCCAAAACCTGTTGGGGCAGAAAAATAAGCCAAACAAGAATGATATTGCGCGTTAGTTTATGAGCAAGCATCATCTTGCTAAACATCCCTGCTGCTATCTCTATATTTGTGCTGTTTATAAAAAAGTTTGTCATATAAGGAATAATACCCAATCATTAGGCGTTGTATAAGTAGAGCGAGTATTAGTTCCCTCGCTCCAGCAATTTAACCTCGGTTGTTTTGCTGATTATTTTTACCTAAGGTTCTGAAGGGGGTAACAAGGATGTTACTAAAGCCCTCTTCAGACACCGTCTCTTTCCTACATTATTTGATTCTTAATACTTCCGGCCTGGAGTTCTGATTCTTAATCTTCATGGCGCTGGAGTCATCGCAATAAACTTATGGTGTCGAGCGGAATACCGCCAGCGGCCTTTTGCTAATTTACAGACTCTTAAACTTTAAAACTCAGCGTTTAAATGACGCCAAAAAAGCTTTGATCTTATTGGGGGTTTTGGTCGCTGTCTGGTAGTCCTGCAGATCCAGACTGGCTTCCACAACCACTTCGCGCTGCCAGCTTTGCGGTGATTTGCAGGCAATGGCATGGACAACTTGCTCATCATCTTTGCGCTGATACTCGCGACAGCGACGGCCATCAACGTGGCTGAAGCTTTGCAAAACCACCATGGATAAATGCTCATTAATTTTGGTGATTTCCATATCTTGCGTCGTGTCTAATTGTTGCGCCACTTGTGGCCAGGGGTCGGCTTCAAGACTTTCTTGATTCGTCAAATAGCTGGTAGCGATAAAGACCGCTGCGACCGAGGCCGCTAAGGGTAACATCCAAGATACTTTGGGATATTTGGCTGAGTGTGTATTCGGGTGCCTATCGGCTGGTCCATCAGAATCCTGCAGTAACTGCTGAATATGCTCTGGGACGGGAGTCTTTTGTTGATCAGGATAAGCCTGTTTCAGGCTTTGCTGTACCTGTTGCAATTTTTGGTAGGCAGCATTGAACTCAGGTTCTGATAATAGCCTGCGCTGCACCAATGATCGCTGTTCCTGGTCAAGTTCATCGTCCAGGTATGCGGATAATAATTCCTGATCTTCTGGGCTCATTCGTTTTACTCACCGATTTGGTCGTTAAGCAATGTGATTAATTTTGTTCTGGCCCGGGATAGCCTGCTCATTATTGTGCCTTTTGGCACCTCAAGAATGTCGGCAGCTTCCTCGTAACTGAAACCCTCTACAATAATTAATCCCACTACAACACGTTGTTCATCAACTAATTTACTCATTGCAAGCTGAATGTCCTGCACCGAAAAAAGTGGTTCTTGCTGTGGTTCCTCGATGTCATCCATACCAGGAATTTTCTTTTCCTGTATTGCTTTGCGCCTGACTTCTCTGGCCCTGATTTCATCTAACCAAATGTTCTTGCATACGCGAAAAAGCCAGGCACTGGCATTAACATCGCGTGACATTCCTTTTTGCAAAATTTTGACTACCAGGTTATGAACAAGGTCATCACCATCCGCCTGATTGCCCGTTAAAGACATGGCAAAACGCCTGAGCCTTGGAAGTTCCTCTGTTAAAACCTGTTTAAGTTCTTTTTCGGTGTATTGCATCCAGTTGCTATGAGTGAAACGGTTAAGGATTACGATTTATTCCAGTTTTTTGTGATTTAGTGAAATAAAACACTAATTTAAATCGTCATATTTACATTATTGTCCGATATAATACCCGACAGAATGAGTTTCGTAAGGTTAGTATGCTCTCACAATTTAGCCATAACATAAGCAAAATACCAAAGTCTTTGCGCAAAAAGACCTTGTGTTTATTGGCTGGAAGTTTATTCAGTTTTGTCGTTCCAGCGACTGCGGATATAGATAAATCCATTGAACGTGCGCTGCAAAAGTCAGTGCAGGCGGAAACCGAGCGCAGTATTGAAGACGTTGTAAAATTCGCCGTGAGATCTCAAATGCGTCGAGCCGTTGAAAGGGATGTCGAAGCATTTGTCACCGACGAAGCCCACAAGCTGGTGGAGAAAGTTGCCGGTAAACAAATCAGCAATGAGCTGCAACAACACTTGCTACGAGCGGCAAAAAATACCGCCGAGTTGGAACAAGCAAGATTGGCAGGCTTGAAAAAAACGCCATTAAAAGCGACACCCTCTGTTCCCATTGACTGGGATAAAAAAGACCAAATTGTCGCGAAGCCAGGCGACAACACTGGGCAGAAGCCAAGCGTCCCTGAAAAAGCAAGTCAAACGCCTGATGATGCTGAAGCTGATGATGCTGAAGTACAGGAACCTTCGCAAGATGCAATATTATTGAGCACTACTGAGCGACTGGAGAGCGAACTAGGTATTGCTGAGAATGTCACGGCAGACTTGCATGGCAGAGAGATCTGGACCAAAGAGTGGGTCATCATGACCGATTTGCAAACCAAATCAGAATTGCTGCAACAAGGGTACGTATTTCGCAATGAGACCTATCTGGAAACCTTCGATCAGATATTAGCCAGTGTCCAGGCCCCAGCGAGTTTTGATTTGCAGCAGGATTATGAGGCTATCATGGCCCATGCGGACAATGGCAATATGCTGGTTGATTTTAATCACATATACCGAAATGCCGAGTACAGTGAAGACCCAGTGTCTTCGGATGCAGCAAAAACGCCTGTTCAATTGATGACAGCCTCTGATAAAAATTTGGTGATTGGCATGGTGGACACGGCCTACAATCCAAACCACACCCTCTTAACGAAATCAAAACTCAAGCAATCTCATTTTTTACCTGAGAACGCCCGCGCCACAGATGGGCATGGTACGGGTATTGCGTCGATTATGGTGGGCAGTCATGAAGAATATTCAGGTATCGCCCCCAATGCTCAGGTTTTGAATGCGTCGGTATTCTTTGAAGTTGGAAAGAAGCAGCCGATCGCTACTGCGACAGACATTCTTAAGGGATTAAATTGGCTGGTACAAAACGGTGCGACCGTCATCAACATGAGCCTTGCTGGTCCCGCTAATCGATTACTGGAGTTTGGTATCAATAGCCTCTGTAAAAAAGGCGTCTATGTTATCGCTGCTGCGGGCAATGCCGGTCCATTATCTGAACCTCTGTATCCAGCGGGTTACAAGTGCGCCGTTGCGGTAACCGCAGTAGACGAACAGCGTCAACTGTATCGCTACGCAGTGCAAGGTGACCATATTGACGTGTCTGCCTATGGTGTCGATGTACTGACTGCCGATAGCCAAAATCGTATTACTGCTGCCAGTGGTACTTCTATTGCAGCTCCCTTTATCAGCGTAATTATTGCCGATAGTTTAATGACCGAGAAACAGCCATTTGATCTGCAAATGCTGTTGCGTAACAGTATCGACCTGGGAGAAAGTGGCTTTGATCCGCAATATGGACATGGCTTGTTGTTGCTACCAACGTCTGACTCCGGGACATTCGCCAGTTTATAAAAAATGACTATTTTTTCCACAATGTCGGCAAACTGACAGTTTTTAGCGGGTAAAAATCGCTATCCTCCTGCAACTTTATCTGTTTCGGGAAGCAAGAATGAAATCTTTTGTTGAACATTTATCCATCTATGCCGAATATCATCGGGATAGTCGCAATATAATGACCCACCTTTTTGGGGTCCCAATCATTGTATTTGCGGTCATTCTGTTGTTGTCTCGCCCTCAGTTCCAATGGTTCGGATTGAGTTTAAGTCCGGCAATGATACTGATGCCCTTGGTTATGATTTTCTATCTGCGTTTGAATGTGTTTTTTGCTCTGGTACTTGGGGCATTGATGACTGGTGCTGTCTTGTTGTCGCAAGAATTTGCTGCGCTATCAACGCTTCTGTGGGCCGCGATTGGCGTAGGCCTGTTTGTGCTTGGCTGGATAGTGCAGTTTATTGGTCATTATTATGAAGGCAAAAAACCCGCTTTTGTTGATGATTTAACAGGGTTATTGATTGGGCCATTATTTGTACTGGCAGAAGTGTTTTTTGCAGTAGGAATGTTCAAGGATCTGCAACAACAAATTGAACAGCGGGTTGGCAAAGTGCGTGGCAACGACAAGAGATCGACCTCGGTTCAATAGTGTCAAGCCGACACAGATGCCATGCAGCAGGCTTACATTGCGTCCGATAGCAGCAATGTAAGCCATTTGGACTTTAGCTGGTGTTGTTCAATTCAAACCATATACCCGCCCTAGTTACTGGCGACCATATATTGTTGCTGCATAATCCTGATGTTCTTTTCTATCAGGCGGCTTTTATTGTTTTGCTCCAGCGCGGCTGTGAAGTCCTCAGCGCAGGCCTTAGTATTTCCGCTCAGGCAATGCAGAACGGCCCGGTTATTGCGAGCGATGGCATTATCGCTGGCCTGGACTGCATCATCACAGCGTTGTTTAGCGCTGTTTAAGTCATTGATTGCGATATGTGCAACACAGAGATTATTCAGTAAAGGGGCGCGCAGGATATTGACGGAGACTTTACTTAAAGCCGCATTGGATTTTCTAATACCAGATTGATATTTACCCGCTTCTATTTCACGCACACCAATCACTTCTTGTATGCTGGTTTTCAATGCAAACGTATCTGACGTATTGATATCTGGGCCAGCAGAACTAGTCAGTGGTACAAAACCCAAAGCCGCTGCTATCCATCCTGCTCTTAACGTTTTATTGCTGCTCATTTTAGTTTCCTCATGTTCAACACCAATGATTTATTGATGGGTTTTCTGTTACTGCAGTAATCTCATTTAGCAATCTTTCGTAGATTACGCATTGAGTCTTGATTTGCGACAAAGTATGGTGAAGAGAGTCATTATTTTCCTGACGAAAACAGGATGGTTTTCCTGACATTGGCTAATGAAATCCTAATGGAGTGTTTGACATACATGCTCGACTCAGTAATTAAACCGGGAGGCCGGGTCTAATGGCAGGCGAGAAACCCAGAAAGGGTTGTTTCACCCTTGGAGAGTACTTTGTAGATCTGGGTGACAACACAATATCCATGGCTGAACAATGTGCGCATGTTGAACCCAAAGCAATGGATGTCTTATATCAACTGGCTTGCCAATCGGGAGAGACTGTCACTCGTGAGGAGTTACTTGCTGCTGTGTGGGGGGACCGCATTGTAGTGGAAGAGGCATTGACTCGCACGATTTCGCAATTACGCATTGCGCTTCAGGACAATAAATCCAAATCCATCATTCAGACCGTACCTAAACGAGGTTATCGACTAAAAGCCAAAGTGATTTGGCATTCCAATATCGGCAGTGAAGACGCAGCTACCAAAACCAGTTCCCTGGCTCAACCATCGTCATTGATTGACAGTGTCAGACGACAACTGAAAAACATAACTGGTCTTGGGTCATTTAAAACAAGCCTGATCATTACTTTCCTGCTGTTGCTGATTATCATCCTGACCGTGGTGGTTTTGTCTCCATTGAATAAGGAAGCAAAAGAAGCTGAAATAACAGCTATCCAGTCTCAATCTATCGCAATATTACCTTTTCGCACCCTAAGCGAAGAAAAGGAAACGCTTTATCTTGCGCAGGGTCTACCTGAGAATCTTCTCAACAAGCTTTCCAGTTATTCTCAACTTCATGTTCTGTCCCGCTACTCGTCATTTTCGCCTGTGCAGCAGGACGTGCCGCTAGCTGGTTTCGCCGAGAAGCTTGGAGTACGCCATATTATTCAAGGCCATGTCAGCAAAGTCGGTAGTGAATTTCGCATTGTTGTTCGACTGGTTGATGCTCTTCGGGACAAGTTGCTGTGGGGAGAAAGCTATCAGGTATCAGAGCGGGAACTGCTCACTTTGCAGGATAAAATGGCGCAACAAATCGCATCACTTTTGATACCCGAGCACAGTGGCAAGACTGTAAACATTGACACTTCAGATACCGATAGTGTTGAAGCTTATCAGCACTATCTGCGAGGCACATATTGGTGGATGAATGGCAAAACCAGTGAATGGTTCTATCGGGCAGAGTCCGCTTTTCTTAGCGCCATTGAAGCTGATCCTGAGTTCGCCGCGGCATATGGAAACCTTGCTTATATTTATGCCCGGCACGATTACCACGATATTTACATGGCGCCAGACGTTGCCTTGGATAAGGCACAGAACGCCATTGATAAAGCGTTAGCATTGAATTCTTCGGAAACCAATGCCTATTTTGCCCGGGCTATTCTGTCGACTGCTAGTGGACAATACTCTCAGGCTGAACATGATTTACAATATGTTTTGCAGAGCCAACCTAAGAACGCCACGGCACTGTATCTTTCAGCTGAACTGGCGCTGGCGCGAAATCGATACGAGCAGGCCCTGTCGCTGGCCCAAACTGCATTGCAAAGCGAGCCGTTGTCCCCCTGGGTAAACGTCAATCTGGCGATAGTGCATTTTTGGCGCGGTGAGCTGGACCAAGCGCTAGCAGGGGCTCTAAAGGCCAGTACTATAGATAGTCAATATACCTGGGCATATGTTTGGCAAGCTAAGATTTTACTGCATCAGGGCAAAGTCGCCCAAGCAATCGAAGTGATGCAGCTTTGTTTGGAAATTGATAATGGCTCTCCAACCAATGCCATTTTTCTCGCGCTGTTATATTTGGAGTTGGAATTACTCGAAGAGGCTCAACGCTGGTTTGGGCATGCCGCGGCATTATTCGGAGATTCCGATGAGGCAAGATTCTGGCAGAGTTTTGTGCGTTTCTTTTATTATCGAGAAAATCTCGAGGTCGCCTCCGAGCTTTTCAAAAAGGTGACGTTAAAAGACACTTTATTCTTTTCTGTATATGACTACTTTCACTTGGTGCCAGAACAGGTGAGCGAAAGTCTGGCCGATTTAGTGCAGCCTCCAGCAGAATTGCAAAAGGTCAATCATCTCAACTTCTCTCGTCAATTTATGCAGGCCAGCCTCAGTAAAAAAACCGGTAACACAGGACTGGGTGATTTACAGCAACTACTGTCTTTATCAGAGCCCGCCGCTCAGTCTCTGAACATTCTGTCAAGGTTATATCACCATAAGCATGACAAGGAATTGCTCACCTCTCTGGACACCAAACATCAGGTGAACTGGGTACTACACGGTTGGATGCGACATCAAATGGAAGCAAAGCCTGACACGTCTCTGCCGCCGTTACAGCAAGCGTATTTTGATCAAATTGGGGCAAAACAGGCGCTGCAGCGCGATATGTTGCTGTCACAGTAATGCATAGTGTCACTAAAATCGGGTGACAAGTCCTGAATGGCGGACCATAAGTGAGAGATGGTCAATTAGAAAAATGACTGGTGGTCAGATTCCATCGAATTAAAATATTTATTGGATTTGGTATAAGGCCATACGGAGTACTCAGCAAAACTCTGGTAGCCAATCCTGCCAAACAGGGTCGAAGCCCCGGGTTTTTATTGCCTGGGCTACTTGAGCAGGTGCACGTTGATCTTCAATGTCAAACTGCGCTAATGCTGTTTCTGATTTATCGCTATAACCTCCTGGTTGGGTTTTGGAGCCAGCAGATAAGTGCGTGATCCCAAGGGGCATCAGGTTATCCCGGAATGTTGCCGCTTCGCGAGTTGATAAACTGAGTTCCACATCAGGATGAATAATGCGCTGGGCGCAGATCAGTTGTACTAACTGTCGATCTGAAATGGGTTGTTGCGAATGGCTATTGCCTACACAAGAGCGCAAACGCGGAAAAGATATCGAATAACGACTGCGCCAGAAATGCTGTTGCAAGTACTGGACATGCAGAGCGGTAATAACACTGTCAGTGCGCCAGCAATCACTTAGGCCGAGCAGTGCGCCTAGCCCGATTTTTGCGACACCCGCCCGCCCAAGTCGTTCAGGTGTGGTCAGTCGCCAATCAAAATCCTGTTTGCGACCATGCTGGTGATGCACAGCATACTGCCTGCGATGATAGGTTTCCTGATAAACCAGGACGCTATTTACCCCAGCGTGTTTCAGGCTTAAATAATCCTTCTGTGACAGCGGTTGTACTTCCAATGCGATAGCAGGGAAATAATCTTTTAAAACGGCGATGGCATCCAAAAAATATTCCATGCCAACTTTGCGTTCATGTTCTCCGGTGACCAGCAACACGGATTCAAAGCCATGTTTTTTGAGGGCCTGGGCTTCCTGTCGTATTTCATCCAGCGACAGTGTTTTGCGTTTAATCTTGTTGCTCATTGTGAATCCACAATAGGTGCATTCGTTCGCGCAGAGGTTAGAAAGGTAAAGGGGGGCAAAGAGCGATAATGTGTAACCAAAGCGTTGTCGGGTCAACTCAGCCGCTCGCTGTGCCATCTCTTCTAACAGCTCGTCTGCGGCTGGTGACATCAGTGCCGCTATGTCCCTGAGGGACTTTCGGGAGGTAGTGATCGCCTGTTTTACATCATCAAAATTGCTGCTGAATATTTGCAGCTTTACCTCATCCCAGGACTGCTGAGCCAGATATTCGACAAAACTCATACTGAGAGTTCCTGAAGAAATCCGGTAAGCGGGCTGGAATGTTGCGCCTGCTGGTGGGTTTGTCCTATGCCAGCTAAATGCGCTTCTCTGCCTGATTCCACTGCCTTTTTAAAAGCAAGTGCCATCGCGGCGGGATCGTTAGCACTGGCAATAGCCGTGTTGACCAATACCGCATCACAGCCCATTTCCATTGCCGCTGCGGCCTGACTGGGACGACCAATTCCGGCATCAACCACCACCGGCACCTGACTTTGTTCGACAATGATGCGCAGGAAGGATTCGGTTTGCAGACCCTGATTTGAGCCAATCGGGGCACCTAGCGGCATGACCGCGGCACAGCCGGCTTCTTCTAAGCGTTTGCACAGTACCGGATCAGCAGCGCAGTAAGGCAGTACCACAAATCCCAGTTGGACTAACTGTTCAGCCGCTTGCAGGGTTTCGATGGGATCCGGCAGTAAATAGCGCTGTTCAGGGTGAATTTCCAGTTTAACCCAGTTGGTCCCCAGTGCTTCCTGCCCCAATTGGGCTGCGAATACTGCTTCTTTAGCGCTCCTGGCTCCGGCAGTATTGGGCAATAGAGATACGTTTAGTTCTTTCAATGCCGCTAGCGTTGGGTCGGGAGCGCTTTGTTGCACTCGCTTCATTGCGGTGGTGACTAATTGACTGGCGCTGGCCTGAATGCTGTCACGCATAATCGTGGGGGAGGCAAACTTTCCAGTACCGGTAAACAGGCGAGATGTGAAGGACTTATTGGCAATGGTTAACATTTCAACCTCCGGCGACAACGTTGAAGATGTCAACCTTGTCGTTTTCTTTAATGTGATAGCTTTGCCACTGTGCGTGAGGCAAAACTCGTTGATTAATAGCGACCGCGGTCCCTGCTTCCTGAAGCGATTGACGTTGCAGTAACTGCATTATATTCATCGGTTCGGAAATGGTCTGAGGTGACTGGTTGAGATAAAAAGTCATATGCTTGCTCCACACTCTGTGCACTCAGGGTTTTTGCTGACAGACAGGGTTTGCCAATTTAAGTCACGACCACTAAAGCGCTGCAAGGTCCCATCCGGGCGATTGATGCCGACAAGACGATTGATCGCAGCTTGAGCCTGAACGAGTCCCATCATGGCCACAACCGGGCCGCTAATTCCTTGAGATAAACAATTGCGCTGTGGCGTCTGAGCTGGATGGTATAAACAACCAAAACAAGGAGCAGCAGGTTGTCCGGAAAAGCTGATGAATTGGCCTTCCATGCCCGTTGCAGCGCCGGTTAGCAGGGGCACGGTCAGTTGTCGACTTAGTTGATTAAGGTAAAATCGCGTTGCCATATTATCGCTGCAATCCAGGATAAGATCGGGTTTTTGACCGAGATAGGGTTCCCCATGAGACAGGAACTGGGTATGGCTCTCGATAGTGATGTCCGGATTCAGTGCCAATAATCTCTGGCGGGCGACGGTGACTTTATGTTGACCAACCCGGTTCACATCATAAAGGGGCTGCCGGTGCAGATTACTGAGTGCAATTATATCGTTATCAACTAGTATCAATTTTCCCAATCCAGCACCAGCCAGATACGTTGCACAAGCACAGCCAAGCCCCCCCATCCCAACTATCAGCACTACTGCATGGAGTAATCTGTGCTGTCCCTGTTCATCTATTTCAGGTAACAGCAACTGTCGGCAGTAGCGGATTTTTTGTTGTTCATCCAGCATGCTGCACCTCAGTTTGCAGTGCTTTTGCAGTCGCAATAGGATCTTGCGCTTCGGTAATTGCCGTGACAACGGCGACGCCATCAACACCACATGCCTTTACCTGAGCCGAACGAGCTAAGCTAATTCCACCAATGGCAATTGTCGGTGTGTCCTGTAATAGTTCGGCATAGCGTGATAATCGTTGTAGTCCCTGGGGTGACGAAGGCATGGATTTAGTTTTGGTCGGGAATATATGACCCAAAGCAATGTAAGATGGACGACATGCCCGTGCGCGACAGATTTCGTGGAAACCGTGGGTAGAAATACCTAATCGCAATCCGGCTCGTTGAATGCAGTTTAGATCTGCAGTTGCAAGATCCTCTTGTCCTAGATGCACTCCATAGGCGCCAGCTTCGATGGCCAGTTGCCAATGATCGTTAATAAACAACTGGCAACCTGTACCCTGGCAAAGCGCTACTGCCTTGTTAATTTCATCTCGCAGTAAAGAATCTGTTCCTGACTTTATCCGTAATTGGATGATGTTGATGCCAGTTGGCAGCAACCTTTCTATCCATTGGGCACTGTCAACAACAGGGTATAGTCCTAAATCGGTAACCTCCATTGCTGGAAAAGGTGCTTCCAGCTCGAACTCGTGATCAGGTGCATCTAGTAATACCGGGAAGAAGTGCTGTTCTGATGGCCAGTTACCCCCATTAAAGACATGGATTCCTTGTTGCAATAAAAGCGTTTTTGACCATTGTTGTTGTACATAAGCGTAGGCAACACAAATGGCATCTTCTATTGGATAATCCAATGCACAAACACTGGCGATGGCAGTGGCTAAGGTGCAGCCACTGCCACGCACACTGTGTTGATACTTGTGACAATTACGTAACCATTGTGGCGTGCCATTACCCACTAGCAAATCTGTTGGCTGAGATTGCCAATTGGCGTGTCCTGCCTTGGTTAATACCCGTGATGCGCCAGTTTTGTTGAGGCTTTCACTGGCCTGTGACATTGATTTATTGTCAACAATGGCCTGACCGGTCAGTGTAGATAACTCCTCAACATTGGGGGTTACCAGATCAGAGACGCTGAGCAATTGCTGAATAGCAACGGGTGACAATTGACTTAACTTACCCCCGGAAGAACTGCTCAATACAGGGTCCCAGACAATACACAATTCAGGAACTTGTGTTTTTAGGCTCCTCAGTTCATCAGATATTACCTGAGCTTGTCGGTCATTGATAACCGCCCCGATTTTAATCGCTGCAGGGAGCTGCTCAGCACGCAAAATGTGTAACGTCTGTTGCAACATATGTGGCGTGACAGGCTCCAGCTTGGCAAAGTGTTTGTGACTTTGCACGGTAATGGCCGTCGTGACCGAAGCGGCATGCACCTCAAATGCCGACGCAGCTTTAATATCTGCCTGCAATCCTGCACCACCGCTACTGTCAATGGCCCCAATGCACCAAATAAGTCCGTTATTCATCGTTTTATTCTTCTGTGATTTCCTGTTGCGGGACGTACAGCCTCGCGCCTTTTTCCGCAAAGGCTTTAGACATGGCTTTCATACCTGCTTTGGCATCAGGGATGGTGCGCCCGGCCTTGACTTCATGAGAGAGTTTCATGGAACAGAATTTGGGACCACACATCGAACAGAAGTGAGCGACCTTATTTGACGCCTGAGGTAATGTTTCATCGTGATAGGATCGGGCAGTTTCTGGATCCAGCGCGAGATTAAATTGGTCTTCCCAGCGAAATTCAAAGCGCGCTTTGGACATGGCGTTGTCGCGGATTTGCGCACCGGGATGGCCTTTTGCCAAATCGGCGGCGTGGGCAGCGATTTTATAGGTAATCAGACCCTGCTTGACATCTTCTTTATTGGGTAACCCCAAGTGCTCTTTGGGCGTGACGTAGCACAGCATGGCACAGCCAAACCAGCCAATCATAGCGGCACCAATTCCGCTGGTGAAGTGATCGTAGCCCGGTGCAATGTCAGTGGTAAGAGGACCAAGTGTATAAAAAGGGGCTTCATGGCAATGTGTTAATTGCTTATCCATGTTCTCCTTAATCATATGCATGGGGACGTGACCCGGGCCCTCGATCATCACTTGTACATCTCTTGCCCAGGCAATTTTGGTGAGTTCTCCGAGTGTTTCCAGCTCCGCAAATTGGGCCTGATCATTAGCATCTGCAACCGAACCCGGACGCAATCCATCACCCAATGAAAGTGATACATCGTATTGCGCACAAATTTGGCAAATTTCATCAAAATGTTCGTACAGGAAGCTCTCTTGGTGATGATAAAGACACCATTTGGCCATGATGGCCCCGCCGCGAGAGACAATGCCTGTGACACGATCTGCTGTAAGAGGAACGTACGCCAGTCGCACGCCAGCATGAATGGTAAAGTAATCCACACCTTGCTCAGCCTGTTCGATCAGCGTGTCGCGAAACACCTCCCAGTTTAGCTTTTCTGCCACGCCGTTCACTTTTTCCAGAGCCTGATAGATAGGAACAGTGCCAATAGGCACCGGACTATTGCGCAGAATCCACTCTCGAGTTTCATGGATATTGCGGCCTGTTGATAAATCCATCACGGTATCAGCGCCCCAGCGGGTCGACCATACTAACTTTTCAACTTCTTCTTCGATTGACGAGGTGACGGCAGAATTACCAATATTAGCATTCACTTTTACCAGAAAGTTGCGGCCGATAATCATAGGCTCTGCTTCAGGGTGATTGATATTGGCAGGAATGATGGCTCGGCCAGATGCCACTTCTTGACGCACAAATTCCGGTGTGATGCTATCTGGCGTCTTGGCACCAAAATTTTGTCCGGGGTGCTGCTTGCTCACATCATTGTCCTGCAATGCGGCCCGGCCCATGTTTTCACGAATCGCGATGTACTCCATTTCAGGAGTGATAATTCCTCGGCGAGCATAGTGCAACTGCGTCACACAATTTTCAGCCCTGGCTCGCAGCGGTTTTTGGTTCACATTGAAGCGCAGTTCATCAAAGCGCATATCCTGGATTCGCGCCTGACAAAAGCTGGAAGTGGGACCTGCTAATCGTTCGGTGTCCTGACGCTGGGCTATCCATTCCTCGCGAATAGGTGGGATACCTTGTTTAACATCAATTCCTGCGTCGGGATCACCATAGGGTCCGGACGTGTCGTACACGGGTATATCCGGATTTACTTCCCATTCAATGTCATTTTCATGTTCTGCCAGAGCAGTTGGGGATTGCTTGATCATGCGCATACCAACCTGTATTCCCTGACTGCCTGATTCATAGTGACGATAAGAGTTGGGGAAGGTGGCGCCGCTGAGCCCGGCAATAAATTGTTGTGCGCTTGCGCGCTGTTGACGTCGTTGTGACATAGCATTTTCACCTGTGTTAAGTGGAGTCAATGCTTGTCAGGAGTGTCTAAGACAAACGAGCCTGATTATTACATTTCACATACTACAAACTACATAGAATAATGGCGTAAAAACAGGAACGTTATAGCCTTGTTCCCTTCGCAGGTATTAACCTGATCAGGTTCAACGGATCCCGCTAATGCGGTCTCAGCTTGCTACCCCTAAGAGGTAACTAAGCACTCCGACAAGTGTTTTTTTCAGTATATGACTTTCTGAAAATAAACTGCAACTGATTTTTTTATGCTATTTTTCAATAAGTTATCAAAGAGCATACTGTTGCAGATTTTTGATATCCCGCTCCACCTGGGTCAAATGACCTTCTTTTAACCAGATTCGTGCTCCATCCGGTCCCGCTTGTCCGGAAAATGCTGCATTAACAGGTAGACGCATCCAGCTATGCTTTTTCAGCCTGTCACCCTGTACCGTCAATTCTCCCTGCAATACCAGTATTTCGGCACCACCAGGCAGTATGTTTTGGTAGTGAGCGTTGGGCTGCCACTTTTGCATGGTGACGGTTTCAAAACTGTCCTGATGAAGTTCCTGGACAGAAATACCCGCTACCTCGCGATGTGGGATAGTGACCATCAGATCAGTGTGCTGTCGGACATGATGACGGTCTGCCAGATCAAATTGCCAAAGTTTCACAAAGATAATGCAACCTTCTGCTGATCCGGGCTTGTGGCGAGACTGTGGAGGGTTACGAATATAGGACCCTGCCGGGAAATCGCCATGCTCGTCCTGAAAAACGCCTTCCAGAACAATAAACTCTTCACCACCAGTATGCACATGAGGGGAGAATTCGCTGCCCGGGGCGTATTTAACGATGGATGTGGCGCGCGCGACCTCTTCACCGATACGATCCAATGGACGTCGTTCTACGCCCGGCATGGGTGAAGGTAGCCAAGGCATTTCTTCACTGTGGATAACAACTCTTTGTTCAAAATCTGCGTTTATTTTCATACCTGCTCTTGAGGCAAAATCCCGTTTTTCTAAAGACTGGTAACATCAATGTGAATTAGCTTTAATCTGGGGTTGAGACCAACATAACGCAAAGGATATTGCGTTTCTAATCAATCTGGCACCAATTAAATCTTTGATGTGGCACTGTCGCGAAATTGCCAGCTTCATAGGATGGATAATAAATGAACAATGCAAAGGTACCCCTATGAAACAACTCATAATAAAAAGCATGATGTTTCTTTGTCTTATGGTCAGCAGTGTTATTTACGCGGCAACAATCATTGACGAGGATTTTCAGTCAGGGACTTACAGTGCATGGACGGCATCAGGCGATGGCAGTGACAACATCAATCTATATCTGGGCAATTATTCGGTGCGATTGGATGGTTTGCGCACGTTGACCCTGCAAACCTCAACTCAGGGATATCAATCAGTCACCCTGGATATGGAAGTTGCCGCATCCAGTTTAGTGTTTGGAGATTACTGTTTCGCAGAATACTCGGTTGATGGTGGTGCTAACTGGCAGACTCTGGGAAGCATTGGTGTGGGGCAGTCCGGTGGCGGTTTTTCATCGTTTTCTCAAAGTAGCGGTCTGGATAATATTCCACAGCTCAGTTTACGATTTCGGGCCTACACCCTCTATGATAATTTCTGTTATGGGGACAACGTCCTGTTAAGTGGCACAGAAACCACCACGGGGACCGTTTTTGACGATGATTTTCAGGACGGCGATTACAGCAACTGGCAAGTGAGTGGCGACGGAAATGACAGAATTAACCTGTATCAGGGGAATTACTCAGTACGACTGGATGGTTTGCGTGAGGCACAATACAGCCTGTCGACACAACAATATGAAAATGTCAGCTTAAGCGCCGACCTGGCAGGATTGTATCTGGTATCAGGGGATGCCTGCTATGCCGAATACTCGACAGACAATGGGGCCAGCTGGCAATCACTAGTCAGTGTGGTAAATGGCCAGGACAACGGCAGCTTTTATAATGGTCAGGTTTCCTCCGGTCTCGATAATCTTAGTGCACTGTTAGTGAGGTTCAGAGCTTATACCCTCTATGGCAACTATTGTTATGGGGACAATGTACTGATAATCGGTGAGCAAACGGGTGACCCCACCGGGCCGGTGTTAGCAATTGCGGGAAATGGTGATTTTCAGCAGGTCAATGTGGGGCAAAGTGCGACGAGAACATTCACTCTGAGCAATACTGGTGATCAGGCACTGCAAATTGGCAACATAACTGCACCCGCTTCACCATTTACGTTATCTTCTGACAATTGCTCGTCCACTACTTTAGCACCCACCGCAAACTGCACATTGCAGGCGACCTTTACGCCGACAACGGGTGGCAATTTTGGTGATGTAATCAGTATTGCGTCTAACGCTGCAACCTCTCCCGACACCATCAACTTAGCGGGTACGGGGGTTGAGGCGTCAAACTGTGATTACGATTGTTATTCTGGCAGTGGTAATACTCAGCGTAGTGCGCTGACGTATAGCACACTGATGGCCAGCGGTTCACAATCGCTGTTTGACTATAGCCATTATGGCGTGCCCACAGAAGCGGCCAACCCCGGCAATACATTTGGCGGTACATTGGCGTTAACGATAACGCCAGGAACTTTAACTGAGCAGGGTACCAATCTTGCCGATTCCTATACCAATCCGGATTCACTGCCACCCTTTGATTTTAGTTTTGTGCAATACGGAACGCATTTTATTCCGGTTACCCGCCAGTTAACCAATACCGGTCATACGGCCTGGGAATGGATACTGCTGCCTGGACGGGTATGGGACGAAAACAGTGACAATGGCTATTCCCGGGTCGCCTTGCCGTTCGCCCTGCAGGAAATCAATGCCAATTGCACCCACAATGGCGTAATGACCTTCTTATTTAAAGACGATGGCAGTGTCTCGAATGTGGCTTATCAAATAGCACAGGAAACCTGCGAATACTTTAAGTACAACCTGCATGGCAAAGTCAGTGCTGACTATACTCCGGGCACGGTGGCCAATAGTCAAACCATAATCAATGACTACGTTACAGAACGTGCAAATCGTCGTCCCGTAAAGCCGTTGTCTGAACTTGCAAGCGATTATCCTGCCTCAGGTATCAATGTTTCAGGTATTGGCAGTGACCAAACCGCGACTCACTTAACGGCCTACGGTGTGCTATACAATGGCATCCTTTATCAAGGGGATTGTCAGACACGCTATGGCGACTACCCATTCTGTGAAGTGATGGCGCTGCCGTCATATTCAACGGCAAAGACCGTTGTTGCCGGTCTTGGAGTGATGCGGGCAGAACAGCTTTATGGGGGTAGCCAGCAAAACTTGATTATTTCTTCTCAGGTGTTTGAGTGCAGTGGTTCACAATGGCAGGATGTGACGTTGCTCAACGCGCTGGATATGGCCACAGGTAACTATGATTCGGCGTCATCCTCAGTGGATGAAGGTGCACAGAAAACCATTGATGACTTTTTTCTGGTGTCCTCTCATAGCGATAAAATCGCGCATAGCTGCGCCTATCCGCGAAAAACCACTCCTGGCTCAACATTTGTTTACCACACCTCAGATACCTATATCGTGAGCCGCGCGCTGCAACAGTATCACGAACAACAGGCAGGTCTATTGGCCGACTTTTTTGACGATTTATTAGTGGAAGATATTTACAAACCACTGCAGTTAAGTCCTTTACTGTATGCCAGCAAACGGACTTACGACATACAGGCACAGGTGTGGGGCGGTTTTGGACTGACACTGATGGGAGATGACTTTGCCAAACTTGGGGAGTTCATGGGCCAAAGTAATGGTCAGCTAAATGGTCAAACTGTGGTGGACACTACTTTGCTGGCAGACGCGATGCAGCAAACGGCAAACGGGGGGTTATCAACCGGAACCGCCAGCCGTTACCAGCACAGTGTCTGGGCGTATGATTTAAGTGCCTCGACACAGGTAAATTGTAATATCAGTACTTGGATCCCGTATATGTCAGGTTATGGCGGCATCGGTGTCGTGATGTTGCCCAATGATATGGTGTATTACTACGTCAGTGACAACAAAGAATATGGCTTTACAAAAACCATAGCGGAACTAGAAAAAATCAGTGCTGTCTGCGGTCAGTAATAAACGACATTCTGGCTCCCCCAAAACTTAACTTAGGGGAGCCAGTGATCATGCACAATTCGACACAACTTCTTGATAATTTTGATTAAACCATTCAGGATGAATTGAGCCGAAGAGCATGAATTTTCTATGTTGCAACATTTATTTACCCTGGATGAAGAAGGGACAACCAGCCTGCAAAGGCAGCTTCAACGAAAGCTAATAGAAGCAATTACCAGTGAGTATTTTGCCAAGGGCACACGCATGCCTTCCTCTCGCAAACTGGCAGATATGCTTGGCGTTTCTCGCAACACGGTTGTGGCGGCATATGAACAACTGGTCGATGAAGGCTATCTGATCAGCAAAGAACGCAGTGGTATTTTTGTCAGCGACCATTTATTTGATGAACATGCTGACAGTGTTGCTCTACCTGAAGCCAAAAACACCGGCTTCGATTGGGAGGCTGCCTGCAACCCCTGTACCTTTGAAACTTCGAAAGCCCCTTATCCGGATAATTGGCAGGATTATCGTTACCCTTTTATTGATGGCCAATACGACCAGTCGCTGTTTCCATTAAATCAATGGCGGGAGTGTTCGCGATTTAGCCTGAATGTAGATGAAATAAAAAGCTGGGCCAGAGACAGCGGTCATCAGGACGATCCCAACCTGATTCATGAAATTCGCACAAAAGTACTCCCCAGAAGGGGGATTCAGGCCCGTGCGGAAGAAATTCTTGTGACGCTGGGTTCACAACAGGCGCTGTATCTAACCAGTCGCTTATTGATGAACAGCTCAACATTGTTAACCATGGAGGAGCCGGGATATCAGGGGATTCGCCAATTGGCACAGCACAGTCTGTGTCCTGTACGATTTGCCGGGATTGAAAAAGACGGTATTAATCTGGATGAAATTTGTCCTCAGACGCGGATTCTTTACGTCACCCCGAGCCATCAGGTTCCCACTGCTGTGACCATGTCCCGGGAAAAACGCATAAAATTGATACACAAAGCCAAGGAAGAAGATTTTGTGATCATTGAAGATGATTACGAAAGCGAAGCCAATTTTGTGAGCAATCCAACGCCAGCGCTGCGCAGTCTGGATAGTCAGGGACGAGTCGTATACATCTCCAGCTTTTCCAAGGCCCTGGCACCGGGATTGCGCTTAGGTTTTATGGTTGCCAGCCCTGAGTTGATAAAGCGCGCCCGGCAATTGCGGGCATTAATGTTGCGTCATCCACCGGCCAATAATCAGCGCATTATGGCATTGTTCCTGTCATTGGGTTATTACGACATGACCATGCGTCGTCTGCATTCAGCGATCAGTGAGCGCTGGCAGGAACTACGCGAAGCGTTAAATCACTACCTCGGTCCTTATATTGTGACCAGTGAAACCATGGGTGGCAGTACTTGTTGGGTAAAAGGTCCGCCGGGGCTGAATAGTCAGAAATTCGCGGCAGCAGCAGCTGAGAAAGGTATCCTGATAGAACCGGTTGACCGCTTTTATGGGTCTGAAGAGCGACCAGAGGGGTACTTTCGATTAGGCGTGCGAAGTCTACCAAAAGAAAAGATCCGTCCCGGCATCGAACAACTGGCGAAACTGATTGACGATATTCGTGCCGATGACGACCACTCCTTTGGTCAGCATTTGACGGGTGCGAAATTAAAGGCGTTTTTAAGTGGTGTGGAATTTTCTGGCAATACTGTTTTCGGAGATCCTTATCGTATTACTCTTGAGGCTGATGGCAGGATGCATGGTGTAGAAGGTCATCAGGATGAAAAGCAGGATACTGGCACCTGGTGGTTGAAAGGCGACACCTGGTACCGTCAGTGGCAGCAATGGTCTTATGGCGAGTTGCTGGGTTTTGATATATATATTACCGATACTCGTATTCACTGGCTGCGCGATGGCAAGCTGGTGGATGCGGCAAACTATCATAAATCCTCATGATTGGCTCTAAGCAGACAAATCAACTGGATCTACTCAGCAGCAGTTAGTCTGATTAATCTGATAGCAGACATCGTCACAACTACTGACAGGAGAGTTTGCATGGCGGTCATGAGTATTGCAGGGTTACAACTGACGCTGCCAGCGAATCAGAACAATTTTGAGGCTATTGCAAAGGAAGTGCGCAATATCAAAAAGCGCTTTCAGCATGTCGCGATGGTTGTGCTGCCCGAATTGGCAACATTTGGTCCTGCACCACGCTTTGCCGAAACATTACCGGGCGAGACCGAATCGCGTTATGCAACCTTAGCGGCAGAAACGGGGTTGTGGCTGGTCAATGGCTCGCTATATGAACGGGATCAAAATCGGGTTTTCAATACAGCTTCAGTGTTCTCTCCTCAGGGGGAAGTGGTTGCCCGCTATCGTAAAATCTTTCCATTTCTGCCTTATGAGGAAGGTATTTCAGCCGGCACCTGCCCCTGTGTTTTTGATATACCGGGATTAGGTCGGTTTGGTCTGTCTATCTGTTATGACATGTGGTTTCCGGAGACCATCCGTGCTCTGGTCTGGCAAGGGGCGGAAGTGATACTACACCCGACGCTGACCAATACGCTGGATCGTGATGTTGAGCTAGCAATAGCCAGAGCCCATGCCGCAACCAATCATTGTTATATGGTGGATATAAACGCGGCTTCCAGTATGGGGGTAGGACGTTCCATTGTCGTTGGTCCAGGTGGTGAAGTGGTACATCAATCCTCTGTGGAGCATGAGGTGATTATCTTCGATGTTGATTTTGACTATATCCGCCGCGTGCGCGAACGGGGTTGGCAGGGACTTGGACAACCTTTGAAAAGTTTCCGGGATCATAAAATCGACTACCCACAATATGAAAAGGGTGCGCGTTCTCAAACACTCGACGCGTTGGGAGCGTTGCGTAAAGCTGAGCAATGACACCATATTCATCAGCAAAATCATGATGATAAACTGGCTTGTTGTCGGCGAATTTTTTGTTGCAGAATTTCTGTAAAAAATCTGACTTTTTTGGGTTCCGCCGGTACCTGTTTGTGCACCAGTGATTGCGAAAAGTTATAGTAATAACGCTCCGGGCAAATAATGCGAATTTGATTATTGCTCACATCCTGTTGGATATAGCTGCGTGGCAAATAGCCAATATACCGACCTGACGCAATCAATGCTTTGCGGGAATCAAACTGATAGGCATGGGCTGCGGGGCTCAGTTTACGTAACTGCTCACGACCTTCCTGACTGATTTCTACCCCGGGCACGACAGCTGCATAGGTGGCGATAGTGTCATCGTTAATGTTGTCGTCTGGCACGTTAAATAAATCATGGTCAGCGGCACAACATAAATAGATCGGTTCATCAAAGGTATCCTGGTAGGCCAACCCCGCCATTTTGCGATATCCGGGAAATAAGCCAATATGGGCCTTGTCTTTCAACAGCGCCTGTTCGATATTTTCAATACGATTACCATCCAGAGTGATGGTTAACTGAGGCGCTTTTTGCAGCATGGTCTCGACGGTACTGGCCAGTAATGCCAGTCGGGCATCGTCCAGAATATCGGCATGGAAAATAACCAGGCTACCGCTGATTTCATTGCTCAGACTTGATACGGCATTGGAAAAATCTCCCAGAGCGGCGAATAAAGGCAAACAGGCCTGATAAACATTCTGACCATCCGGCGTCAGCATGAAGCCACCCCGGCCACGATGACATAAGGTCAAGTGCATGCGGGTTTCAAGATTACTCATATGCACACTGATGGTGGAACGTGTGATACCTAATTCATCTTCAGCGGCGGAAAAGCCGCCATTTTCCACGACTGACTTAAATACTTTAAGCAGCTTCAAATCATATTCAGTTATGGCTTTTCCGGCAATCTTCAAAGTTTTATAAAATCAAACTAAAGGTTTAATGTTTTGTATTTAACAATGTTTACTTGCTTGATTCAATAGCCATATATCAATAGTGAGGAAAGATTATGGCAGCCGAATATCAGGCGCTGTTGCGCAAAGGTTCATATATCAACGGCCAATGGCACCAGAGTGAACAAACATTCAATGTCCGTGACAAAGCCAATGGTAACTTGATCACTCAAGTGGCAAATGCCAGCAGTGAAGACATGCAGTGGGCAATCAAGCACGCCAGCGAAGCCTTTCCAGGATGGTCGGCATTACCCGGCAAAGAGCGCGCGACTTACTTGCGTGACTGGTTTGCTTTGCTACAGGAACACCGAGAGGGACTGGCACAGCTGCTGACACTGGAGCAAGGCAAACCCATAGCGGAAGCGCGTGGCGAAATTGACTATGGTGCGGGTTACCTGCATTGGTTTGCCGGCGAAGCAGAACGAATCTGTGGCGATATTATGCAGGGACTGCGACCAGGACAACAAATTCAGGTAGTGAAAAAACCTGTGGGCGTGGTAGGAACGATCACTCCATGGAACTTTCCCAATGCCATGATCGCCAGAAAGGCCGCAGCGGCTCTGGCAGCGGGCTGTACCTTCGTAGGTCGACCAGCGGCAGAAACGCCGTTAAGTGCATTGGCGATGGCCTATCTGGCAGAAAAAGCGGGTATTCCAGCTGGCGTATTTAATATTGTGACCGGAACCGATGCCAAGGGGCTGGGGTTAGTTCTGACGAAATCACCGCAGGTCGCAAAATTTTCCTTCACCGGCTCAACGAGAGTGGGGCGACAGCTGATTCAGGACTGTGCATCAACAGTAAAACGTGTGTCCATGGAACTGGGGGGGAACGCGCCGTTTATCGTCTTTGACGATGCTGATATTGAGGCCGCAGTCAATGGTGCGATGCTGGCTAAATTTCGCAATGCCGGACAGACCTGTGTATGTGCCAATCGTTTCTTAGTGCATCAGGATGTGGCAACACCATTCAGCCAGGCGCTGGCGAAGCGCATGCTGCAATTGCGTCAGGGTCATGGATTGGAAAATGTCGATATGGGGCCGTTGATCAGCGAGCATGCTGCGGCAAATATTAATGCCTTAGTCAAAGACGCACTGGCTAGCGGCGCCAAACGCCAGGTGGGCGAAAACTGGAACAACAGCGTTTTCTATTCGCCCACGCTGCTCAACGGCGTCACGCCGTCGATGCGAATTTTTAATGAAGAAATCTTTGGTCCTGTAGTGACCATAACCACTTTCAAAACCGATGCTGAAGCTGTGCGTCTGGCAAATCAGACGGAATACGGTCTGGCGGCCTATTTTTACAGTCAAAATGCCAGTCGTATTCAGCATATCGCCGAACAGCTGGAATTTGGCATGGTCGGCATCAATGATGCGGCTATCTCCAACCCAGCCGCGCCATTTGGTGGTGTGAAACAGAGTGGCTATGGTCGGGAAGGCTCAAAATACGGTCTGGATGACTATTTATCACTTCAATATCGCTGCGTAGGAGGCAACTGATATGACAAGCAATGCATTATTACAAGAACGCAAGATAGCAGCGATAGCCAGTGGTCAGGGCAATCTCTATCCCATTTATGTGTCCCATGCCAAAAATGCAGAAGTATGGGATGTTGAGGGCAATCGCTATATCGACTTCGGAACAGGTATCGCGGTATGCAATACCGGCCATGCTCACCCAGCACTGGTTAAGGCGGTGAGTGAGCAAATGGCTAAATTCAGCCACACCTGCGTCATGGTTAATCCTTATGAAAGTGCCGTATCTCTGGCTGAAAAACTGACGCAACTGGCACCCGGTGATAGTCCTAAGAAAGCCATGTTTGTTACTACTGGGGCGGAGGCAGTTGAAAATGCAGTCAAAATCGCCCGGGCACATACCGGGCGTCGAGGCGTGGTTGCGTTTAACGGCGGTTTTCATGGCAGAACTAACCTCACCATGGGGCTCACGGGCAAAGTGACTCCCTACAAAGATCATTTCGGGCCATTTCCCGGGGATATTTATCACGTGCCTTTCCCAAATGAGTTACATGGCGTGACGTCAGAGCAAAGTTTACAGATGCTGAAAACTCTGATGAAGGTGGATATTGCACCCCGTGATATCGCGGCTATCATTATCGAACCGATTCAGGGTGAAGGAGGCTTTTACATCGCTCCAGCGGCATTTTTACAAAGGCTGCGTCAATTGTGTGATGCCCATGGCATAGTGCTGATTTGTGACGAGATTCAATCTGGATTTGCCCGTACAGGTCATATGTTTTATAGCGAAACTGCCGGGATTGAACCGGATCTGATGACCATGGCCAAAGGTATTGCTGGTGGTATTCCACTGTCTGCAGTGGTGGGCAAAAGTGACATCATGGACAGCGCGCCTGCGGGAGGATTGGGCGGTACTTACGGTGGTTCGCCTTTGGGTTGTGCTGCTGCTTTAGCGGTGCTGGAAATAATCGAGCAGGAGCAGTTACTCGACAAAGCGAAAATGATTGAACAGCAATTTAAGGCATCACTTGAGCAGTTACAAAGGGATTATCCTGATACGATTTCCGCTGTGCGTGGTGAAGGAGCTATGATTGCCATGGAACTGATGCTCAAAGGTGATCCGCAGAACGCCAATACGGTGCTAACCAAAGCCATTGTCAGCAAAGCCGCGGAATATGGTCTGATTCTGTTAGCCTGTGGTTTTCATGGTAACGTTATTCGCTTTTTACCACCCTTGACGATCCCCGAAGCGCACCTGCGTGAAGGACTGACGCAATTTCATAAGTTGTTTCATGACCTGATGAGTGACGGTTTCTGAGTCTTTGCTTATTCAATACAACAGGCATAATGGTGGATAATTCAAGCATCATGCCTGTTGGTATCATATGGATAAGTCGGCATTTAATCTTACGACCCTCAACCATAGAATTTAATTTGAACTGACAGACTGCTGCTTTAAGATCGCTGCCAGTCAGGAGAGTATTGTTCAATGAGAACTGTGAGCGACATAGCAGAAGTATGTAAGCATTAAATTGAATGTCTATTCTCAGTAACAGAGCAGGCATTCAACATGAAAGCATCTTATAATAATCGACTCAGGGGACTGACTACACCATTTGCCCCTTGCTGCAGCACATGTGTATAGATTTGAGTGGTTTTAACATCAGAATGACCTAATTGGCTCTGCACAGTTCTAATGTCGGCGCCATTTTGCAATAGATGCGTGGCGAAAGAGTGGCGTAGCGTATGAGGGGTTACGGGCTTTGCGATCTTAGCTTTACCCGCTGCTTGTTTTATTGCTTTTCTAATGCAGCTAACATCAAAATGGTGACGGCGAATTTCACCGGTCTCAGGGTCGGCACTCAACTTATAAGACGGAAATAAAAACTGCCATGCCAAAGTTTTATTCGCGCTAGGGTATTTCCTGGCAAGCGCTGTAGGCATCCATACCCCAGCAAATTGTTCATTTTTTAAATCAAGCTGTAAATATTCGTCTACTTGAATAATTTGATTGCGTAAAAAGGGAATGAGCTCCTTAGCCAAGGTTACAATACGATGCTTGTTACCTTTACCGTTCCATATGCGGATGCATTTGAAATCAAAGTCTATATCTTGAACGCGAAGTTTAACAACTTCTCGCACTCTTAAGCCACTTCCATACATTATGCTGGCTACCAAATGGTTCCTTTTAGTTAGATTGCTCAGCAAACATTTTATTTCATGTTCAGTCAAAACAATGGGAAGCTTTTGTTGCTTGCTACTTTTGGCGAAATTCAAGCTGGAAGATAAAGGTCTGTTAATAATATTCTTATACAAGAACGCGAGTGCATTGAGTGCCGTGGCTTGCGTTCTCATTGGTGAGCGTCCGGGGAATTACGCCTAAACGGGTGTAGTTTCGTTTGGTAAGATTTCCCACGGCAAGAGATCTGACAGATCGTGATCTGATTTTCTTTTCGGTAACTCTTCAAACAGCATCTTCAGGTAGTCAAACGGCACCAGGTCGTTGGCTTTGGCAGTTTCAATGATGCTGTAGAGTGTTGCACTGGCTTTCGCACCACTGGCGGTGTTGCTGAACAGCCAGTTTTTCCGGCCGATGACGAAAGGCTTTATTGCTCTTTCTGCGCGGTTATTATCAATGCTGAGTCGGCCATCCTGCGTATAATGGATAAGCTTCTCCCACTGGTTCAGGCTGTAGTTTACAGCATCACCCATTTTAGATTTGGGTGGCACCTGCAAAGATGACTTTTCCAGCCAGGTGCGGAATTTAGTCAGCAGTGGCACGGCCTTTTCCAGTCGTATCGCCTGCTTTTCCTCCGGGGTTTTGTCCGTGATGCGCCTTTCAATGGCATACAATTGCTGTATCTGGTTCAGGGCCATATCTGCTTTACCGGATTTACCTTTCACCTGTGATTGCTTTGCTTCCATGAATTTGCGTCGGGCATGAGCCATACAGCCCACAAGGGTTGCCTGAGTCTGTTCATACCCCTGATAACCGTCCACCTGCAGGAACTGACTGAACCCATCAAGGAACTCGACGGCACACTGCCCGGAGCGGGAGCGCTGATAATCGTACAATACGATATTGGGTATCGGACTGTCAGGCACGGGCGAGTCGGAGCCTGTGCAATACAGCCACATATAACAGGTATTTTTGTCTTCTTTGACCACTTTCAGCGTAGTTTCATCCGCCTGAATGACGGCCTGTTGCAGCAATATCTGCCGCAACAGAACATAAATGATTTCCAGTGACTGTGCGCAACGTATCATCCAGTCGGCCATGGTCTTACGGCTCAGTTCAATACCGTACTGACTGAACATCGACTCCTGCCGGTAGAGGGGTAATCCATACTGGTATTTGCTGGTGACTATCTGACTCAACAGACTCGGGGTGGCAATGCCTTTAGGGATAATGGCGGGTGCTGGCGGTGTCTGTTTTATCTGGCCTGTTGTACCGTCTTTGTCACAGGCCCGGCAGGCATATTTAGGGCGGATGGTTTCAATGACTTTAACCTGTGCCGGAATGAACTCCAGCTTTTCAGCCGTATCTTCACCAATTTTATGTAACTGCCCCTGACAGCAGTCACAGATTTTTTCATCTTCCGCTAAATCCAGTACCACCGTTTCTCGGGGCAATGATTTGGGTAAGGGTTTGCGAACCGGCTTATTGCGCACATGGCTGCCAACCTGTGTCGATTTCGTTTCCGGCTCAGCCACAACAGATTCCGCTTCATCAAACAGCTCGCCCTGACCGGGATGGCCTTCACTGCTGGCACCAAAGGCCTTCTGCTGTGCCAGACGGAACTGCTCTTGCAGCCAGTTAATTCTGGCATCTTTTTGCGCCAGTTGGCTTTCCAGTTCCCGGATACGTTGATGTAATTGTGCTTCATCCATGAAACCCATTTTACCCAATAACCACGCTAACTTATTGACTTTATTTAGATTATTCGGTGATCGTTAAATGCCTGTTATGATCACAGGTTATAAGGCCGAAGGCCCATACTGTAGCGGCTTGTGGGCGATAACAGAGAGACCGGATAACAACCATTGCCACTGTTCATGACCCAGTGAGAGAACGTCACCGGTCTCCTTATCGGGCCATTTAAATCGCTCTTTCTCCAGGCGCTTGTACCACAAGGCAAAGCCGGTTTTATCCCAGTACAGCACTTTTATCTTGTTACGGTGTTTATTGCAGAAGACGAAAACCTGCCCACCAAACACATCCTGCTCCAGCGCCTGTTCGACAATGGCACTCAGTCCGTTAATGGATTTACGAAAATCTACCGGCTGACGATGCAGCAGCACCCGATCACATTGCCACTGGATCATGATAAGGATTTCATCAGTTGCGCCAGCCACTGTGGATCAGCGCCTGCCGGCACATCTAACTGACAGCTCCCAAAGCGCAGTGCGGCATTACCCGATACCACCTGCCGCTCGGCTCTTGCAGCAACGAACGTCGAAAGTTTATCTGACGATGTTCTGAGCTTTTTTCGTTTGAGGTAAAAATAGGGTTCACTGAGATTGTGTTTTCGACAAAACTCAGCAGCACTGAGTCCACTGTTTTCCTGCTCAGCAAACAATGCCAGCCATTGGGTTTTAGTTTTACGGGTTGCCATCTTACTTCCTCTTGTGGGTTTGATGGCGACAGATTAGCGGTAGAGGTATTCAACTGGCAGGTGTATTTGACCGGACGCTTACTCTCATTGCAACCTTTTGACTAATTGCTAAATGCTCTAAAAACTTTTCAACCTCACCATCTCCCATAGAGCTGGGATGCCTATTGTTATGGAAGCGAATAAATTTAACTATCCAACATATATAAGTTGAAATAGTACGTTTGGAATAGCCTCTGGAAAACATATAGTCAGAAATACTATTGAGAAACGGTGATCGAGACATAGTTAAAATCCTTTTATGCATACTGTTTATACATACAGTATTTGAAAATTTCCCTTAAAGTCAAGAAAAGAGGCAAATTGCCGCTTTTTATTGCCAACGACATTCTCAATAGCTATTGAAAATCAGGGTAGAAAAGGGCAAGGAGGTTTGGTAAAAAGGACTTAAAATAGAAAGAGGAAACTTGCTGGAAGAATAACAGGCAAGTTGCCTCACATTAAATTGTTATGTGGTGGTGTAAACTTGGAGAGAAAATGATGAGAATTTTACTAATCCTTGGAATGTTGAGTTGTAGTGCTTTTGCGGCAAATGAAACAATTCCAAAAGATCGGATTATAAAGGAAATATCTGTGTATGGAGACTTAGCGGTCATTAGTTTCACGCCAAGTTTTGATAATAGCCAAAATTGCAGTTCAGGTAGTAAAGTATCGGTTCAATTGAACTTAAACGAGGACCCAGAAGGCGTTTTATACTCTACTATTCTATCTGCCGCAGTATCAGGAAAAAATATCGGGTTTGGTATAGGTGGTTGTAATGGGCAATATCCAAGAGTCTATCGAGTAGATACAAAATATTAAATTTCCACATAACAAATGCCATCAAAACTGACAAATAAGTGTAGGCTACCCTGCGGGATTTTAGCCTACACTTATTTGCAGTTTATGGCTGAAGTTAGGCACACCTTTTATTCACTATGACAATTGAAGAACATTGCTACGAAAAAAGACAAGAAGATAATCTGGTTAGTTATTTTTTGAGAGTCAATTCTGTGCAAGATGCCAGCGTCATTCTGCATCATATTTCAAAGTATATTAAAGAGAACATCTTTACTGCCGAACACTTAATCTGTTCAATATACGTTGATTGCGCAATGATTCGGATTTACCCCGCAAACGAAGAGGATGAATTTAGTGAAAAAGAATACCTCTTTACGATTTCTCTAGAGAGTTGGCAAAACATTGAAGAGCCATATAACGATGAAATTTATTCAGCAATCAATTTACTGCATACATTTGCTAAAAACGTAGAACAGACTACTGAGAAACTGGTAAAAATAGCACACTATGTTTGGGACGATATAAATGGAATGAACCTCCAATACGACAAGGTGAGCAAGTATGCCTAACAAACCAATGCAGTGGGACTTTTAACGTTGGCTGGGTTCCGCTTCGCTTCACATTATAGCCAACGTTTCAAAGCCCCTGATTGGGAAAGTTATATTTTTCAGAGGTTATGGTGTTAAAAAACATATTAATTGCTTTTTCCTTGTTGTATTCATTGTTATCTAATGCAGCGACACAAGTTAATGGTGAAATTAAATATCTAGGTGTGAACGCTTTAAATATGCAAGATGGGGCAGCAATAGGTATTGGCCAAGTGATTGAATCTAGTTGTAGAGCCGGAAATGATCCATCGGTAAATTATATGGTGATTGATTTTACCCGCCCTGGTATGAAAGAAGCATACAGCCTGGCACTGGCTGCATATATGTCAGGAACACCAGTAACAATATCTACGTCAAATGACTGCTTTAGCAACTATGAATTAGTAAAAAGTATTGTAGTTAAGCGTTAAAAAATATAACAAATAAATCATGGTGTGACTTTTCCTCGCTGGCTTCGCCAGAGCGCTCGAAAAAGCCCCATATTTAAGAAGTTAGGTTGCTGAAGGAAGTTATTGAATGAGTTTTCAATTGTCTGAAAGGGATTGTGTCTCAGCTAGTAAGCTGTTCTGTAAACCAGGTCAACCTGTTGTCGCAATTTGTATTTTTCTGATAATGGGTGGGGTTTATTCCTTTTTTACTACCGATGAAGTATCAATGCGCTATATGATGTTTTTCGGCATTATTTGCGTATTTCGGTGAATTCGGCCAGCCGTTTCGGAGTTATCCGGCCAGTCCCTTTTAGTCCTTTTTCTTCTTCGTTATTTTTACTCTAAGTGGCCGGATTGATCCAATTTTCTCATTGATTCGCCCTGTAATTCGATTCGGTGACTATTGTGTAGAAGTCGGTCAAGCAGAGCGTCTGCAACTGTCGGATTGTTTATCAGTTTGTACCATTCATTTACGGGGAGCTGGCTGGCAATGATCGTGCTGCCTCGTTGATAGCGCTCTTCCATGACATCCAGCAGATCATTGGCCTGCCTGGCTGTTAGTTTTTCCATTCCCCAGTCATCCAGCACCAGAAGCTTCTTTCTGGACAGCGTATTGAGTTGGTGGCGATAGCTGCCGTCGGCATGACCCGTTGATAAATCGTCGAGTAAGTGACCCAGGCGATAATAGCGAACGGTATGATGTTGCTGGCAGGCCTGTTCGGCTAAGGCACACGCAAGGTACGTTTTACCGCATCCGGTGGCCCCCGTGAGTAAGATGTTATGACCATGGTGCAGGTACTGACCGTTTAACAGAGAAGCCATTTTGTCTTTTCTGAGTCCACGCTCTGCGCGGTAATCAATGTGATTGGGTTGAGCCTCCAGCCGCAGTTTCGCCTGACGCTTCAGCCGTTTTATTTTGTTGTTATCCCGGCATTGAAGTTCGTAGTCAGCCAGTAAGCCGAGACGTTCCTCGAAGCTCATGTCGCTGTAAGTGGTGGGTTGTGCCTGCTGTTGTTCCAGAGCCTGACAGAAGTGGCTCAGTCGCAGTGAGCGTAATTGTTCATTTAATGCCGAATGCATTTTTTTCTCCTATTGGTAGTAGTGGTGTCCACGTACATTGGGGTGGTTGATGGGCGTGTCGTTATCCTGTTGCGGATGGTCAGACGCTTGTTCTTTGTGATGTTTCAGTAAATTGGATATCACCGTGTAGTAAGGTCTCTCCAGCAATATGGTGCTGACGCATGCTGCGCTTTTGCTTTTTAAGCCAGCGCTGATAATGTTCGCAGAACTGTGTGTAACCGTAAGCAGTTTCAGGTGCAGTTTCTCGATACTCCTCCCACAGCAGTAACTTCGTCATGCCTTTGCGTTTTAACTCCTGATGCATGTCGACAAAGTCAGGCGTGCGCTTCCGCTTACCGGATTGACGGCCAGGATAAAGGGTATTTTCCAGCTGTGACTGAGTGAGTTCATCCGGCAGCGGCCAGGCTAAATCAGAACGATTAAAACTGGTGAGGAGATCCGTGACGGTGGAGGTGCCCATCCCCAGGCACTTAGCGATATTTCGATTGCTGAGTCCCGCCTCAAACTTCAATCGCAATACATCGTAAATCTTATTCATATTGGTTCTCTTTCTGGGCATCAACTGGCTTCCTTAATCTTTAACGGACTAAGAAGAGCTTAATGATTGATTTAATTAGAAAAAGAACGTTCTTTCGGGATTTCGGTCATCGATTTCGGAAAACGGCTGATTTTGGCCGGATAAAACCGAAATGCATGACCGGATTAAACCGAAATAGGTGGTCGGATTAAACCGAAATAAGTGGACGGATTGCTCCGAAATATGCAGTCCTATTATTCGGATTTTCGAAAACATCAAATTGTGCCATCAAAAATCTCTATAATCGTCACTGAAACAACCACTTTCAGAAACAAAGTCATTGTATGCACGTATGGCTCCTTTGTTCTCTTCACGCCATTTTTCACTGGCTTTTTGCGCTAGTTTTTCTCTTAGCGCGTCCTCAAGGGTGGCTGACAAGTTGATCTCTAAAGATTTGGATTTGGCTAGTAAGTCACTATTTACGCTCAAGTTCGCAGCCTTTTTAGGTGCATCTACATTGTATAGCTCTGTCATAATCAAACTAAATCTTAATGCGCATTGTAGTGCGTATAATAAGGCATATAACAAATGCAATCAATCCGGACAAAAATCCACCATTGGCTGCTCTATGAACCTCAGGCATTATAGCCAATAAATTTTCGCCGTTTATTGCGGCCAAAGAGAAATGATTAACATTCAAGGATATTACAACAAAGACATCTTCTAGCTAATCAAGCTAGAGGATGTTTTATGTCTATTAAAAACAAGACAAAAGATCGTGATAAAAACGGTCGTATATTAAGAAAGTACACAGGCCCTTACTCCACTTGTTGTTTTAACCAAACACCGAGTTGGTGGGTAAACCTGTACATGACTAAACCAAGAAGAAGGCTAAATAAAAAACTGTGCTGTGACATTCTGCGTGGTAAAGACTTTGATGGCATCGCTTTTCCACTAGGTAATAGCAAACCTCACGAGTACTTTTGGTGATTTGGCCTAAAAATTGGCTCAAAACGGATACATCTTCGCTGGCTTACCCTACGGGATTTTAGCCAGCAAAGCTGTGCCGTTTAGCCTAAGCCGTTATGCGCTCAGAAAATAACACGGGCAATTTGTAACCCTTGAGGTTACAATTCCGTCATGATTAAGAGTTTTATACATAAAGGCCTTCAGAAGTTTTACGTTGAAGGAATAACATCAGGAATTCAGAAAAAGCACGAGAATAAGCTTCGTCTTATTCTGTCGAATCTCGATCAAGCCGAAACACCTGATGATATGGATTTACCAGGCCTTTACATGCATAAACTCAAAGGTAACAGAAATGATATTTGGTCTGTCCGGGTAAGTGGAAATTGGAGAGTTACATACCGCTTTGTTGGACGAGATATTGAAATCGTTAATTACGAGGATTATCACTAATGAATATGCATAACCCTGCGCATCCCGGTGAGATACTCAAAGATCTTGTTATTGATGCTCTAGAACTGACCATTACTGATGTGGCGCAACATTTAGATGTGAGCCGTAAAACATTATCGAAAATTCTTAATGGCAAAGGGGCTATTACCCCAGAGATGGCTCTTCGTCTTGAACTCGTTTTCGGTAAGCCTTCTGCGGCCCATTGGCTTCGTTTGCAAAACGCTTTTGATTTGTGGCAAACAAGGCAACATCAAAGCTCTTTACATGTCTCACCGTATAATATGGCTTTGGTATAAAACGCGCATAACAAAAAAATTAAGTTCGCCCGATGCGCGGGCTGGGACGCAAACAAGTGGGCTGCTCACTTCGTTGGGATTTTAGCCCACATGTCTGCACCCGTTATTGGAAAGTTACTGACTATCCGTTTTTTGGCACAAAGCAGCAACTGAATCATTCATACCTTGATGACCGAAACGGTATCAGTCGACACTGAAATTTATAAGTTAGACTGTCAGATCTTAAAACGCTCTAGGGTCCAGAATCGTCTGTTGGAGAATGAGCTACCACATACAATATCAGTTGGGTAATACTCAGCCCTCACTCCGTGACACCAAATTGCAATCGAATGACAGTACTAAAGTAGTACTGAATAAATTTTGTCCAGCCTCTAGACTCCTTTAACAATTTATTAACAAAAGAGCTGAGCAAGAAATATGAACACATGCGTTTCAAGAACTCTGCAAGCATTGCTGCTTGTCGTTTGTAGTATTTCGGTGCAGGCAGGAAGCTGGCAAAATAATCAATCTGTGGGTGGATTTAACCGGGTACACATATACACCCCAGACACGGTGTCGTCTGTTGGGGATGGCCGAGCACTGTTAGTGGTGCTGCATGGCTGTACCCAGTCAATTGATGTCTACCTTAACGCCAATCTCGAAGATGCAGCGGAAGCCTACGGTATGGTTATCGCTGTGCCGGACGCAATGAATAAAGCCGGTTACAGTTGCTGGTCCTACTGGCAGGGGACTAAGTCCAGAAGTAGTGGTGATTACCAAAATCTGATTGCACTGGCGAATAGCTTATCTGGCAACACTGCATACAATATCGATGCGGATCAGGTGTATATCGCGGGATTGTCCTCTGGTGCCGCATTTGCAAATACCACTGCCTGTTTGGCCCCGGATGTGTTTGCCGGAATGGGTGTCAGTGCTGGCCCCAGCATAGGCACCAGTTCCAGCGGCGCAATAGGTTCCTGTGAACAGGCCAATGTCACTGCGCGATGCAATTCGTACGCAGGCAGCTATAGCAGTCACTTTGCAACGCAAATAGCGTCCATCGCGCACGGTGATGCGGATACGACGGTCGACACCTGTTATAACCGCCAGAATGCTGAGGGCATGGCGGGCGTCTATGGTGTGCAAGAACAGCCCGGCAGCAATATCGTCAATATTGCTGGTCGCACGGCTGAAGAGTATTTATGGGATGATAATCGGGTATCCATGTTATGGCTGACGGGTGTCGATCACTCCTGGTCTGGTGGACAGGGGGCCAGCGGTTCCTACATCAGTGGTGCAGGCATCAATTATGCGATGTATTTAGGCGACTATTTTGCCGCCAATAATCAACGGGTTGATCGCAATCAGGCGCCTGTAATTACGCAACTAAGCGTGGCAGAAAACAATGGCTCATTGACCATCAGCGGTGCTTCCTCTGATGTGGATGGTCAGGTAGTGCAGGTTGATATCAGCGTCAGTGACAGTGCCGGAAATCAGTGGACATACGTCACGCAAAACATCCAGAATGACAGTTTTTCAGTCACGACCGGACAGTTAGCGGATGAATTGTATCTAATCGATGCTGTTGCCACCGATGATCTGGGAGCGCAGTCAGCAGTGCAGTCCACGACCTATCGTATTGGTCCACCGCCACCACCCACCGCCCCCGAGTTGTCTAACGTTATGGTAAGTACATCAGGACAAAGTGCCACGTTAACCGGTGAAGTACTGGATATAAATGAAGATCTCAGCGCTGTTACAGTGGCCTTCAGCAATGGTACGGTGCAGGCTGATATAGATGGCATTAATTTCAGCGCGTCCGCTGATAATTTACCTGGTGGACAACAATCAGCTACGGTAACGGCGACGGATAGTACTAATTTGAGCAGCAGTGAAAGTGTCTCGTTCGACATCGATGCGGGTCAAACGGCGACACTGGATGAGCATATCAGTGCTGGCCGACTGGATTATGAAAACTATTCAGATTGTTATCTGGAATATGATACTTCCCCGTTTAAATTGTTTGAAATTGCGGTTAGTGGTGAGCAATGTCAGTGGCAGGATGATGACGCATCTTGTGTCGGGCCGATTCAAAATTGTGGCTCTGCGGGTGGTGGTTCTGGCGGCGGTGGCTCTGGTGGCAGTGATTGTCAGCAAGTGAGCACTTACAACTATTATCATAAAACCGGTGGCCGAGCCTACAGCACAGGTAATCCTTACTCGCCTAATTATTTTGCGAATGGCAGTGATGACCCCATGTCCGGCTCAACCTGGGGATTCAGCACCCTGCACTCCGATGACAACACTACCTGGTATGTCGGCAGTTGCCCTTAATGTGTTACTAGCTTAAATCATCTATTTGGAAGGGAGGCGTTGCCTCCCTTTTTATTTGAGGAGGAAGACGAAGTAGCAAGGACTCAGGTGATCTCCGGAAGTGCTGAGCAACTGGAAATCAGACGCAAAAGTGCTAGCCTCAAAGGCAGTATAGGTCCATTATGCAAGCAATCAGACCTCCCCAAGGGAGTAGGAATTAAATCATGACGATTACTGTTGCCATCACCCATCATACCGAATATTTGTACGATAGACAGGTGACTATGTCGCCTCACGTATTCAGGTTGAGACCGGCACTGCACAGTCGCACAGCGATTAAAAGTTATTCGTTAAAAATTTACCCGGAAAAACACTTTATTAACTGGCAGCAGGATCCCTTTGGGAATTATCTGGCACGGGTTGTGTTTCCGGAAAAAACCGATAAATTCTGGTTTACCGTTGATCTGGTTGCCGAAATGAAAGTCATTAACCCTTTTGACTTCTTTTTAGAACCCTATGCAGAAAAATTCCCCTTCAAATATGACAAGCGCCTGATAAACGACCTTGGTCCCTATCTGGAGAAACAACCCGCACCAGAGCAATTACAGGCCATCATTAAACAGTTAAAAACAGCTAAACCAATAGCCACAGTGGATTATCTGGTCAAAGTAAATCAATTTGTTTATGAGCTTATTGAGTATGGCATCCGCCTGGAACAAGGGGTGCAATCTGTTGAAGAAACCCTGACGAAAAAGTCCGGTTCTTGCCGTGATAGTTCATGGTTGCTGGTGCAGCTATTTCGTCATCTGGGATTGGCTGCCCGCTTTGTATCGGGGTACCTGATACAGCTGACTGCTGATGAGAAATCACTGGATGGTCCCAGTGGCCCTGAGCAAGACTTTACTGACTTGCATGCCTGGTGCGAAGTTTATATTCCGGGGGCTGGCTGGATTGGTCTGGATCCAACTTCAGGATTATTTGCTGGCGAAGGTCATATTCCATTGGCCTGCACACCCAATTTTGAGTCGGCGGCACCGGTTACCGGGGCGGTTGATCAGTGTGAAACCGAGTTTAAATTTTTCAACAAAGTACAACGTATTAATGAACCTCCCCGGGTAACCAAACCTTACTCAGAACAACAGTGGGCAGACATTGACAAGTTGGGTGACCATATTGATAGCCAACTGCAAGAGCTGGGCATTCATATGACCATGGGGGGGGAGCCGACCTTTGTTTCTATTGACGATATGGAAAGCCCCCAATGGAATACCGAAGCGGATGGCGAAGATAAACGACGTCTGGCTCATGATCTGTTTATGCGCATGGTCGAGCATTACAGCACAGGTGCTATCAGGCATTACGGCCAAGGTAAATGGTATCCCGGCGAGCCTTTACCTCGCTGGCAATATGCCTGTTATTGGCGCAAAGATGGCCAAGCCTTATGGCAGGATGCGACGTTGTTGGCGGATATCAATACCCCCAAAGACTGGCAGTTTGACGATGCCGAGCGTTTTGCCCAACAGCTGGCAAAAAGTCTGGGTTTGTCTGTCGAAGCATTGATGCCAGCCTACGAAGATGTGCTCTACCATTTATGGCAGGAAGGTAATTTGCCAGTGGACCCCGGTCCAAAGCAGGCCGAATTACTGGATGCCATGTCCCGCAAAGAATTTTTAGCGAAATTGGAACGGGGCTTAGACAAGCCCGTGGGCTTGATTTTGCCACTGCAATGGGATAGTCGCTTTGAAGGCTGGCAGTCCTGTCGTTGGTCGCTGCGCCGCGGACACTGTTTTCTGTTGCCGGGAGCATCGCCGCTGGGTTACCGCTTACCTTTGGCCAGTCTCAAAGAAACAGAAAGTTTACCGGACAGAGATCCTGCTGATATTCCGGAAACCTTCCCAGAAGAAACGCGAGCCGCTAAGGGATATATTGGCGACGAGCTGGTCAAAACGGCTCTGACGATAGAATGTCGCGATAGACAGCTTTGTGTGTTCTTGCCGCCGGTGACACACTTCGAACACTATATAGCAATATTGTCTGCAGTCGAACAGGCAGCAAAAAAAGCCAAAGTACAGGTCGTGCTTGAGGGTTATACACCACCGACAGATAGTCGTGTTAACAAATTTGCGGTGACGCCTGATCCCGGCGTGATAGAGGTGAATATCCATCCTTCCAGTGATTGGCGGACACTGAACGCAACCACTTCCAGCCTGTATCAAATGGCAAAAGAATCCCGTTTAGGTACGGAAAAGTTTATGCTGGATGGCAAGCATACCGGCACAGGAGGCGGCAACCACGTCACGATTGGTGGCGCTTCGGTGCTAGAAAGCCCGTTTCTGAGGCGTCCAGACGTACTTCGCAGTTTTATTACCTATTGGCAGCATCATCCTGGCTTGTCTTACTTGTTTTCCAGCCTCTTTATTGGGCCAACCAGTCAGGCCCCACGGGTGGATGAGGCCCGCGATGAAGTGCTCTATGAGCTGGAAATCGCCTTTGCCCAGATGCCCTATGGCGAGGTGCCCGAACCCTGGTTAGTGGATCGGTTACTGCGTCATCTATTAGTCGATTTAACCGGTAATACGCACCGCTCCGAGTTTTGTATTGATAAGCTGTACTCGCCGGATTCTGCCAGCGGTCGTTTGGGTATTGTCGAGTTTCGTGGCTTCGAAATGCCGCCCCACGCCCGCATGAGTCTGGTGCAAATGTTGTTACTTCGCACGTTATTACTGTGGTTTTGGCAACAGCCCTACCACAAACCACTGATTTCCTGGGGAACGCAATTACATGACCGATTTTTATTGTCTACCTTTGTTCGCCAGGATATCGCGAAAGTCTGTCATGACCTTCAGTCCAGCGGATTAGGGTTTAAACAGGAGTGGCTGGAGCCGTTCTTTACTTTCCGTTTTCCGCTGTGTGGAGAACGGGAAATTGCAGGTATGCATTTGCAGCTGTTTAATGCCATCGAACCCTGGCATGTTCTGGGAGAAGAAGCGACAGGAAGCGGTACTGCAAGATATGTCGATTCTTCATTGGAGCGGGTTGAGCTGAAAATCAGCAATATGATGGATGATCGTTATGTGATTGCTTGCAATGGCCGACGCGTGCCGTTGCAGGTTGGCGACGTTAAAGGGACGTTTGTGGCGGGGATTCGTTACCGGGCATGGCAGCCACCGTCTGCTTTGCATCCCACTATAGGTGTACATGTGCCCTTGGTCTTTGATGTTTTTGATACCTGGTCAGGTCGTTCGATTGGCGGGTTTACCTATCATGTGACGCATCCCGGTGGACGCAACTTCGACGCCTATCCGGTAAATGCCAACGAGGCAGAAGGGCGTCGTATAGCCCGCTACTGGGCAATGGGGCATACGTCTGCAGAAGTACCAAAAACCGCAGAACCCGCGCAACAGGTTTCTCGTCAGTTTACCGATCATAATCACCGCAGCACGTATCAGGTACCGCCACAGGAACCCATTAATAAACACTATCCGGTGACCCTGGATCTGCGCAACGTCACAAAGGTAGATGCATGATATGAGCGAAAAACAGGCGATTGCCGGACAACTGCCGGCCTGGTTGTCTGATTATCTGCAGGGGGCGAAGCCAGATGCCGCGAGTGAACCGTTTTTACAATTGTTGTCTGGCCTGACCGCTGATGATGTGCAGTTAAGGGCATCCGAAATGATGCGGCTGTTACGCAACAGTGGCTTTGCCGAACCTGATGAACTACCTGACTGGCAGTTAGATCCATTTCCCATGCTAATGGATGTCGACGAGTGGCAACAAATCGAAGCTGGCATTAAACAACGCTTAACCCTAATTCGGGATGTGACTGGTGATTTAATCGGCGCAAAACAACTTGTTACTGCTGGGCTGATTTCGTCGCGACAACTGATGCAGCACCCTTACTATTTGCGGGAACGGTTTACCTTGCCCAGCACCGATGATGAACTGTTCATCGGTGCTTTCGATGTGGGCAAAGATACTGATGGCAATCTTTATCTGCTCCATGATCACTGTCAGTTTCCCAGAGGTTTAGGCTTTATTCTGGAAAACCGAATTGTTACCCGGCGGGTAATGAGTGAAGAGTTTTCAGAGATTGGCGTAAAGCGCATGGCAGACTTTGTCAGTCGTCTGCAACAAGAAATAAATGATGCGGCCACTGGCAATTCTGATCCCCGAGTGGTTATCCTCGGACAGGATCCGGAAGAGCGTTACTATTCGGAACAAACCTTTCTGGCGTCCTATCTTGGCTACCCTTTAGTGCGTAGTGCAGATCTGACGGTTCGGAAGGGCAAAGTCTGGCTAAAAGCGCTCGATGGCTTAAAAAAAGTAGATGTCATCGTACGCTGGATCGAAGATCGCAGTTTTGATTCACTGGAGCAAACAGAATTCTCGCCAAAAGGCATTCCAGGGCTTTTGCATGCTATTCGGAAAAAACATGTCACCGTAGTGAATTCATTTGGTAACAGCCTGGTACAGATACCTGCGGTAAAACACAAATTTAATGACATTGCGCAATATTTGTATGGCACATCACTGTTGCTGCAACAGCCTGAGATTTATGCCAGTGGCGACGTCGAAGAAGCCCACCTGAAACAGTGTCTGCTGCGTTCCTGGACAGATGTTGAGCTGAAACTGGACGGTGCCAAAGAGCCGGAAAAAATAAAACAACTGTTACAAGCAAAACCTGATGATCTCTATTTAGAGCAAAAAATCCCGTTGTTAAAGGCACCTTTCTGGGTGAAAAAGCGGGTACAGGAAAAGGCGGTGGTGATGCGTTTCTTTGCAATGCATAAAGGGGACGAAGTGACAGTATTGCCGTCCGCACTGTGCTTTAGTTTTAGCAAATCGACGGATGTAGAAAAGGTTTTTGCAAAAGATACCTGGCTCAAATATATTCCCGAGCTGTTTGAAGCCAGCGAGGCACCTGCTTCACCACAAATATCCAGACAACGACGCAAAGCGACAGATATGGCACTTGTAGAAGGGCTTATTTCCAGCCGCACAGCCGAAAGCTTGTTCTGGCTTGGAGCCGATCTGGAACGCGGTGAAAATGGCATTCGGTTAATTAGGTTGTTTATTGATTTGTTTACCGAGCAGGCGCTGTACCCGGATGATAAAAACCTCAGGATTATGGAACGTCTGCGGGAAGGCATTCTGCAGCAAAACTTGTTATACCCTTATCTCAGTCCAGATCAGGAAGTTACCGATTGTAAGTCCCTGACGTACAAGCAGGTAGCGCAGTTGGGAATACACAACATGCAAATTGCAGGTAGCCTGGCAACTACCCTGAATAATCTGGTGGGCAACGCCATTCAGGTTAGGGAATTGCTGTCCTACGATAGTTTGCGCATTGTCGAAAATCTGGAAGACGAGTTGCGCAGGATCCGTAAATTCAGTATCGCCACGGCCACCCATATGATGCAGTCCTCATTGGATCGCAACATCAGCTACCTCATGGCGTTTAATGGGTCGCTATTAGACAGCATGTCCTCCAGTAACGGGTCATTTATGCTGGATATAGGACGGCGAATAGAGCGTATCACCCAGTTAATCGCCATGCTGGAAACCCTGTTCTGTGAAGAGCTTCCGGAAGCGGAACAAATGAGTTTGTTAGATACGATATTACTGGCACAGGTGAGTTCAATCACGCACAAACGGCGATATCGCATGTATCAGGGCATTGATACTGGTCTGGAGTTGCTGATTTTCGATGCTGAATACCCCCGCTCTCTGGTGTATCAACTGGACCAGCTTATTACTCTGTGTCAAAAGTTACCGCGTAAACAGGCAATAGGACTGTACTCCAACACCGAGAAGATCCTGTTGCGCATGAAGTCTGACTGTATTATCACCGATGCTGACAGCTTGTGCCGCGTAGAGCATGGCATGCGTACCAATTTAATTGCGCTCATTCATAGTGTTCGGGAACAGCTCAAAATGTTTCAGGAAATCATGCAGACCCAATATTTTAGTCACACCAAAACAGCGAAGAAACTCAGCTGGCAATATGATGGTAAGTCACGGGAAAGCCTATGAAGTACCAAATTCGCCACGCAACCACCTACAGCTACGCAGAAAATGTCAGTCTCAGTCAGAACCATGCGCGTTTAGCGCCATTACATAATGAGTTGCAGTTGTGCCATGAATACGACATACAAGTAACCCCCGGTGCTGATTATCAGGACGAATACACTGATTATTTTGGCAATGTTGTCACGGTATTCGAAGTGCCGACTTTGCACAAAACTATGGTCGTCACCGCGACAAGTGTGGTTGAGATCCTCCCCCGACCACAGCAAGGGCTATTCGAATACTACTTGTCATGGGAGCAGGTTCGGGATTTATTACAGCACCCCAGAGATACCATGCAACTCAGTGCGGCAGAGTTTGCCTTGGCGACGCCGACAACGCAGGCCACAACCGAAATCAGGGATTACACATTGCAGTCCTTTACACCCGGACGTTCCCTCATTCCCGCGTGTGATGATTTGATGGGACGGATTTTTGAAGACTTTTCATTTGACCCGGCATTTTCGACCATCAATACCCCGGTAAAAGAGGTGTTCCTGCATAAAAAAGGGGTGTGTCAGGATTTTGCGCATTTGTCTCTTACCTGTTTGCGCTCAATCGGTTTAGCTGCAAAGTATGTCAGTGGTTATATTGAAACGATTCCTCCTCCTGGTGTTGAAAAACTGACCGGAGCAGATGCTACACATGCCTGGTTTGCGGTGTTTGTTCCAGGGTTGGGCTGGCTGGATTTTGACCCCACCAATAATCTTAAACCAGCCGAACAACATGTGACACTGGCAACAGGTCGTGATTTTTACGACGTCACACCGTTAAAAGGCGTTATGTTTGGCGGTGGGGCGCATCAACTGGCGGTGGCGGTTGACATGAACCGTATCAACGACTAAACCTGAAAGAAGGTAAACACTAACATGCGCATAAGCTGGAGCTTCTGACATGATGTCACAGTGGCAAGGGGTTGATAATCAACGCTTTTTTGATGAGTTGATAAGTTCGGAAGGCTTACCCCGGCCTTACGCAGAAAAAATCGTTAATTTTTTGCACAGTTTATCTGCGGAGGAGTTAACGACTGCCCGGGAAACGGCCGAGCTGGCCATCAAAGAGATGGGGATTACCTTCACCGTTTATGGTGAAGGCAGCACCATTGATCGTTCCTGGCCTATTGATATTGTGCCACGGGTGATTGAAGCAAAAGAGTGGCAGCAAATAGAGCAGGGGCTGGTTCAGCGTGTTGAAGCGCTCAATATGTTTATTGATGATTTATATCACGAGCAGAAAATCATCAAAGATGGCATATTTCCAAAAGAATTGCTGAGTAAGTCCGTTAATTTTCGCAAGCAGTGCATCGATGTTAATCCTCCCCAGCGAATTTGGGCGCACATATGTGGTTCTGACCTGGTGCGCGACAAAGACGGCACCATGTATGTTCTGGAAGACAATCTGCGAGTGCCTTCGGGTGTCTCTTATATGCTGGAAAACCGCTCAGTGATGAAACGGGTTTTTCCCGAATTATTCAGAAAAATAGATGTCTTACCCGTCAATGATTACCCCTCACAGCTGTTTGATATGTTGTGTGCGATGTCATCCCGAACCGGTGATATTCCAGAAGTCGTGGTACTGACACCTGGCATCTATAACTCGGCCTACTTTGAGCATTGTTATTTAGCGCAGGAGATGGGCTGTGAGCTGGTGGAAGGGCGCGACCTGATCGTCGATGATGACGATTGTGTGTATATGAAAACCATCACAGGTTTAAGACGTGTCGATGTTATTTATCGTCGGATTGACGACCTGTTTCTCGATCCGGAAGCGTTTAATCCAGATTCCATGTTGGGTGTACCGGGTTTAATGCGCGCCTGGCGAGGTGGCAATGTGGCCTTAGTGAATGCGCCGGGGGCTGGGGTTGCAGATGACAAAGTGGTCTACACCTATGTTCCGGATATGATCAAATACTATCTGGATCAGGATATCTCACTGCCCAATGTGGAAACCTACCGTTGTTACGAATCGGACGATTTTAACTACGTGGTCGCGAACATTGAAAAGCTGGTGGTCAAACCCGCGAATGAATCCGGGGGCTATGGCTTGTTGATTGGCCCTATGTCGACGAAAAAAGAACAACAGGAGTGTATTGAGCGAATTAAAGCAGATCCTCGCAATTATATTGCTCAACCCACGTTAAGTTTATCCACTGTACCGACGCTTTGTAATAATCAATTTGAAGGGCGACATGTGGATTTACGTCCATTTATCTTATCTTCCGGGGAAGATACCTACGTGACAACCGGCGGCTTGACCCGTGTTGCATTGGTGAAGGGGTCATTGGTGGTGAACTCTTCCCAGGGTGGAGGAAGTAAAGATACCTGGATAGTGGACGAGGAGGACGCCTGATATGTTGTCACGAGTAGCTGAAACCCTGTACTGGACCGCCAGATATGTCGAGCGCGCTGAAAATGTGGCACGACTGGTTAACGTAAACAACTTATTGCTGATGGATTTACCAAAAGGTGTGTCTCCCGGTTGGGAGCCACTGATTGATATCACTGGCAGCCGCGAAGCCTACAATCAGCTCTATGATGATTTCTCAGAGCGCAACGTTTTAAGATTTCTCACGATAGATGAACGTAATTCATCTTCGGTATTCAATTCACTGCGAAGCGCTCGCGACAATACCCGCACAGTAAGAGAAGTGGTTCCGCGTCAGGTCTGGGAAGTTATTAATGGCATTTATAACGCTACCAAAGAACGACCAGAGGACTTATTAAATCCCAGACTGCGTTTCAACCGATTGTCTAAAATAGTCGATTCGGCACTGCTGTTTTTTGGTGCATTAGATGCCAGCATGAGCCACAACCACTTTTATCGCTTCACGCGCTTTGGCTCGATACTAGAGCGTGCGGATATGACCTCACGTATCATTGATGTGCGATATTCGGTTAAAACAGATGATTTGGAGTCGAAATCCTTCGAAAACATCAAATGGATTAGTGTGCTTCGCTCACTAAGTGCGTACCAGATGTATCGGCAGCAAATGGGGGTACGGATCAAGCCTCAGGATGTACTGAAGTTCTTGTTATTGAGCCCGGAATTTCCGCGCTCAGTGTTGTTCTGTGTGAATCACCTTAAAACACTTATGGTAAGAGTACCGAACAATGAATTAATGCTGGAACGCATTGACCACAGCATATCAGAGCTGTTGTTACAGAATATTGGCTCTTTAAAAGGTCAGTATTTACACGACTACATTGATGAGTTGCAGATTGATCTAGCGGATATTCATAACCAATTATCGAAGCAGTATTTTTTGCAAAGCTAAACCAAAAAATTGCTTAACCGGGCCGTAAAACGGCCCGACAATGCGACTGTTACAGCACAATTTTGGCGTAACTCTCTCTCCATCAAATATTTACGACTTCAACAGAGTTTGAGCAGTCTTGGTTTAGCTGCGATTCCAATAGCTGCAATATCAACTATTGCGGTCGTGCAAGGTGATCTGATGACTGTCAAAATATTTCAGATTGCGGTCATTGATCTATAAAGGCGTATAGGAACTTCCGCAACAAGACTTTCATTCTTAATATGATTTACATTTCTAATATAAGCTGGTGAACTATCAACAAAATTACTCAATCCAAATGCGGCACTTTATGTGGTTAGTTTTTAGTTTCATATTGTTTATCGGGATCCACGCTTTTGTCATGACTTTAACAGGTGGGTTGCTCAATTTTTATAATCTACCGTCAATTTTATTGGTATTTCCGACCTCGATTTTATTCGGCATAGGCGCGACATCTTTAGAGAGTGCAAAGCTAGCGTTAAGTATTTGTTTTAAAAAAGTGCAAGCTGAGCCGAATCAAGAGTTACAGAATGCAGTTAGATTTTTGAATACAACCGGTAATAGTGCTGTTTATCTAGGGATTGGTGCTTTCTTCTTTGCGTTGGTATCAGTTGGATCTAATTTAATGAAAATATATGAGTCAATGCCTGAGAGTATTGGTAGCGCAATAGTAATAATCGTTTTAGCTCCAATGTATTCTGCTTATATAAAGTTAATATGCTTTGTTGGGGAGCAAGCCATTAGAAGCAAGATTTGCAGCTAAAATATTGCTCAGGTTCCATTGCCTTTTGAGTCAATCGGATAATTCAAACTGGCTATCTGCTTTCTGAAAATGTAGTCCACAAGATAAGGATTGAGCTACGAAAACTTTGGTTACGGTTATCAGTCGGTAGTCAATACGGAGACTCGACTGGCAGCGACACGGAATCAACAGATGCCCCATAAGTCGATTCCAACCGTCAAAATCTTTCAGTTTGCGGTCAGTCGGTAACGTTAAGCTTTACGTCCAAGTGACAGGAGGGAATGCCAACTGTGCTTTGTCAAGGGCGTATTTATTCGCTTGGAATACAACTAATCTGAGCATCTTGTTTTCCGGTCCATGAATAAATTTTTATTGTATCTGCGTAAGGGTATTCTGAGTTGTCATTTGGAATATCCTTTAATTTCACTAGGTCTGAACCGCACCAAGAATCTCCGCGCCAATAACGATAACAACCTGATTAGCAATAATGCGCGTGACAAAGTCTAAAGCGTCGGTATATGCGTCATTGTTTCCAAAATCATCACAGTGGATATGATAGGGACCAAAGAACACCGTCACTTCTTGATCCCAAGTTTCCAATTCTAAATCGGGCTTTCCAATGTTATTAGGTCTAGGAACTTTAACCTCGAAATAGCCTTTACTAGAGGAACAGAATTTCTCCCATTCTGGAAACTCTTCTTTAATCCTCTGTTCTATTTTTTTCGAAAATTCATCCACGACTTATCGTGAGCGTCCGGGGAATTACGCCTAAACGGGTGTAGTTTCGTTTGGTAAGATTTCCCACGGCAAGAGATCTGACAGATCGTGATCTGATTTTCTTTTCGGTAACTCTTCAAACAGCATCTTCAGGTAGTCAAACGGCACCAGGTCGTTGGCTTTGGCAGTTTCAATGATGCTGTAGAGTGTTGCACTGGCTTTCGCACCACTGGCGGTGTTGCTGAACAGCCAGTTTTTCCGGCCGATGACGAAAGGCTTTATTGCTCTTTCTGCGCGGTTATTATCAATGCTGAGTCGGCCATCCTGCGTATAATGGATAAGCTTCTCCCACTGGTTCAGGCTGTAGTTTACAGCATCACCCATTTTAGATTTGGGTGGCACCTGCAAAGATGACTTTTCCAGCCAGGTGCGGAATTTAGTCAGCAGTGGCACGGCCTTTTCCAGTCGTATCGCCTGCTTTTCCTCCGGGGTTTTGTCCGTGATGCGCCTTTCAATGGCATACAATTGCTGTATCTGGTTCAGGGCCATATCTGCTTTACCGGATTTACCTTTCACCTGTGATTGCTTTGCTTCCATGAATTTGCGTCGGGCATGAGCCATACAGCCCACAAGGGTTGCCTGAGTCTGTTCATACCCCTGATAACCGTCCACCTGCAGGAACTGACTGAACCCATCAAGGAACTCGACGGCACACTGCCCGGAGCGGGAGCGCTGATAATCGTACAATACGATATTGGGTATCGGACTGTCAGGCACGGGCGAGTCGGAGCCTGTGCAATACAGCCACATATAACAGGTATTTTTGTCTTCTTTGACCACTTTCAGCGTAGTTTCATCCGCCTGAATGACGGCCTGTTGCAGCAATATCTGCCGCAACAGAACATAAATGATTTCCAGTGACTGTGCGCAACGTATCATCCAGTCGGCCATGGTCTTACGGCTCAGTTCAATACCGTACTGACTGAACATCGACTCCTGCCGGTAGAGGGGTAATCCATACTGGTATTTGCTGGTGACTATCTGACTCAACAGACTCGGGGTGGCAATGCCTTTAGGGATAATGGCGGGTGCTGGCGGTGTCTGTTTTATCTGGCCTGTTGTACCGTCTTTGTCACAGGCCCGGCAGGCATATTTAGGGCGGATGGTTTCAATGACTTTAACCTGTGCCGGAATGAACTCCAGCTTTTCAGCCGTATCTTCACCAATTTTATGTAACTGCCCCTGACAGCAGTCACAGATTTTTTCATCTTCCGCTAAATCCAGTACCACCGTTTCTCGGGGCAATGATTTGGGTAAGGGTTTGCGAACCGGCTTATTGCGCACATGGCTGCCAACCTGTGTCGATTTCGTTTCCGGCTCAGCCACAACAGATTCCGCTTCATCAAACAGCTCGCCCTGACCGGGATGGCCTTCACTGCTGGCACCAAAGGCCTTCTGCTGTGCCAGACGGAACTGCTCTTGCAGCCAGTTAATTCTGGCATCTTTTTGCGCCAGTTGGCTTTCCAGTTCCCGGATACGTTGATGTAATTGTGCTTCATCCATGAAACCCATTTTACCCAATAACCACGCTAACTTATTGACTTTATTTAGATTATTCGGTGATCGTTAAATGCCTGTTATGATCACAGGTTATAAGGCCGAAGGCCCATACTGTAGCGGCTTGTGGGCGATAACAGAGAGACCGGATAACAACCATTGCCACTGTTCATGACCCAGTGAGAGAACGTCACCGGTCTCCTTATCGGGCCATTTAAATCGCTCTTTCTCCAGGCGCTTGTACCACAAGGCAAAGCCGGTTTTATCCCAGTACAGCACTTTTATCTTGTTACGGTGTTTATTGCAGAAGACGAAAACCTGCCCACCAAACACATCCTGCTCCAGCGCCTGTTCGACAATGGCACTCAGTCCGTTAATGGATTTACGAAAATCTACCGGCTGACGATGCAGCAGCACCCGATCACATTGCCACTGGATCATGATAAGGATTTCATCAGTTGCGCCAGCCACTGTGGATCAGCGCCTGCCGGCACATCTAACTGACAGCTCCCAAAGCGCAGTGCGGCATTACCCGATACCACCTGCCGCTCGGCTCTTGCAGCAACGAACGTCGAAAGTTTATCTGACGATGTTCTGAGCTTTTTTCGTTTGAGGTAAAAATAGGGTTCACTGAGATTGTGTTTTCGACAAAACTCAGCAGCACTGAGTCCACTGTTTTCCTGCTCAGCAAACAATGCCAGCCATTGGGTTTTAGTTTTACGGGTTGCCATCTTACTTCCTCTTGTGGGTTTGATGGCGACAGATTAGCGGTAGAGGTATTCAACTGGCAGGTGTATTTGACCGGACGCTTACGACTTATCCAAGTCAACGATTCGCTGAATAGCAAATCATGTAGGCCAAAATCCCGTAAGGAAGCCGGCATGTTGTTATCCATTGTGATACGCCTTTTTATGCCTATCCATTTTTTCTCTTCGCTCTTCTAGTCGCACTATCTGTTGCAACTCCTTTTAAAGGAACAAATAAAAACCATAATGATGAATTCACAGGCTGAAACTACTATAAACCAAGATTCCTTTGCTAATGCGAGAACAATTCCTACACCAATAGTAAATGCAGTAGCAATATATACAATTAATAAAGTCGTTCCTGGACGCTTGGAAAATAACGAGTTACAGCAGTTACAACGAAGTTTTAAGTCAAATGCTAATAGAATCTTTTTATACGCACGTATTCCATTTTTGCCACATATAGAACAGTTCATTTCTACCTAGAGATATGATGGACTTGATATCAGCACAAACTGGCGTGTTCAATCATTCTTAAATTGATAACAAATTTAACCTGCCAAAGCCAGTTCTGGCTCCCAATATTTCATGCCCCGACTTCATCTTCTGTCGAATATGATTATCTAACTCTGCTATTTCCAATGCTTGTATATAGCAGGTTTGAATTGGTTGAATGAACACATTCCACTGGAAGCAATGGAAGTGCACTTGGCCGTAGTTCAAAAAATTGCGACTGGCAGTTTTACGGTAAATTCGCTCAGTCGGCCCTATTTATCGAATGACCGAAAAGCTTAGTTTAACTGCCTTGATGACAGATCAGCAATACTATATTACTCCGTTAACTGTGGAGTAATCCTGATGAACAATTTAACAACCACAACAGCTCCATGGAATAAAAATAAGATAATAGGACAAAAACTACCGCTTAAACTCCCCGAAATCTGGGCAATTTGAATACGCCTTGAACTTTCACAAAAGTTTAGGGAGTTGGCACTTTTCAATCTGGCCATCGATAGCAAACTTCGTGGCTGTGATCTTGTCAGACTTAAGCTTAAAGATATTTCCATTGGGAATTCGGTGCAATCCAGAGCCACTGTAATTCAGCAAAAATCCGGCTTGCCTGTCCAGTTTGAAATTACAGAAAAGACACGTAGATCAATTCAGGATTGGATAGCAGTGTCATGTAAAAAATCAGACGACTACCTTTTTACCAGTCGCCTTCATGATTCTGAGCATTTGTCGACACGACAATATGCGCGAATTGTAGATATCTGGGTGAGTTCAGTAGGATTAGACCCAACGCTCTATGGTACCCACTCTATGAGAAGGACCAATCCATCGCTCATTTATAAAAAAACAAAAAATTTGAGAATGGTTCAGCTTCTGCTGGGACACCGTAATCTTGAAAGCACCGTTCGATATCTTGGTATTGAGGTTGACGATGCACTGGATGTATCGGAAAAAATAGAGGTTTAAAAAATACTAAAAGGGCAGCTATAGCTGCCCTTATCTTCACGCTGTACTTTTATACGGCAGTGCCGTATTTTTTTAACTATGATATTTATTGAAACAAGCCTGCAAAATCACTTATTGCTACAACCTGATTCCGGAGATTTGGTTAAAGGATCTGGTGGTGTAAGAAAAGTCAGATGGGCTCCTGAAGGACAGGGGAAAAGTGGCGGAGTACGTGTAATCTATTACTGGAAGAAATCTGATAATGAAATGTGGATGCTAACGATTTACAGTAAATCAGAAAGAGCAACCATTTCAGGCCATCAATTGAAGAAAATTGCGGAGGCAATCGAAAATGACAAATCGTGACTTAGGTGCTGAAATCATTTCAGGAATTGAAGAAATTCAATCCTTCAAGAATGGTAAAACAAAGCTAAGAACAAATGAACTGTCTGAGCCATCTGCGCCAAATGTGATCAGGTCAAAGCTCAAAATGTCACAAGCTGCTTTTGCCTCGATGTTGGGTGTGAGTATGCGAACCCTCCAGGATTGGGAACAGGGGCGGCGTGAACCAAATGGTCCCGCGGTTGCGTTACTTAGAATAGCTGAGCAGCATCCAGAAGTATTTTCGGATCTTCACTAGCAACATAGAACTGTTGTGGCTTTTTGATAAAGTAGGATTCATTGCAGACAGTCACTAAATGTTTTTGATTTGCTGCTGTTCTTCCATTGCAGATATTGGCACTTATTCTTGTAATGATTCGAGCAGTCAGAACGCCAGCATAAATTGGGAACTCCGAGATATTTCTGGTTGTTAGTCTTATTTCTAAAAGTTGGTCTAACTCTGTTTTACATTTTCATGTCAAACAGCTGCTCAGGTCCGGGCCTGGTCATGGCTGCTTTCACTTTTGACACTTCATCAGTGATTACTTGCCGGGCATAAAGCCAGAATTGCGTGTTACCTAAGGTGCGCTCGGCCACATCTTTTGGGATAAACCTACTCATTTCCTGGTAGAAGTCCTGTTTCGTTTCCGCATTATCGCGTACCAGTAGAGCATGACTATCGATATTCTCTAAAAAGGAATCCAGTGGCTTTTTCCGTACCCCAAGCTTTTGGGCAATCAGGACGGGGGATTGCGATATCCCTTGCTGGTTTAACCATAGAATATCCCACACATCGCGTGGTTTTATGCGTCGCTCGCGAAATGCAAAGGCGATCATCTTATCTGCCATAATCTCCTTCATACTTTGTACAGGGATAGGTAAGCCTGTCATAGGAGAGTTAATATTGTAGTGGTCGCGAATTGGACGATATTCCACCTCAAATGAGGGCAAGGCACAGATATCGATATGCATTTTTTGGCTCGGTAAATGTGGCTTGTCTTTATACTTCTCAATGGTGATTTTCCATGTGGCGGTATCCGAATTGTCTTCCTTGGGCTTCCTGGCTTTTACGTTAAGGTCGTATTTCTTTTGCAAATGCTCTTCGAGTCGAGATTCCAACCCATTAAAATCACTGGGCACGAAGTCGATGCCAGCGGTGAAGTCCAGATCTTCAGAAAGCCGATTAGAGTGGTAACATAAACGAAGTGATGTACCACCGATAAAGGTCAGGCGTTGCAAGCAGCCTTCTTTGTGCAGCACCTGCATGATGTCATGGTGCAGGATCTCCTTTTCCACTACATCAGTAAGACCCAGCAGTTGCGGATCACCGGCCAGCACCTTATCGACCAGTATATTCAACATTGTGTTTGCCATTGGTTAGTTCTCCAACATATGCATATTGCGGCCAACGCGCTTTAGATCGGCTACGGCTTTGTGTTCCTGCGCTCTGAAAATGCCTACATCTTCATCAAAGTAAAGACTATCGACCAATGATGATAAGTTGCGGCTCGTGTGAGTAAACTCAATCGTACCAAAGGGGGTTTCAACGCTGCCGCTGCGTCCCGTGGTCATGACGGTCAGTCTGTGCATAATCACTTGAGATATGCGCCCCAGGTGACTCAGTTGTGACTCCAGGCTGACGTAGATGAATTTATCCCAGTGCAGTAGTAAGGCAATTTTTTCCAGTACACCCCTGCCTTCGGGAGGCGCAACCGGGTTGAAGTACAAGTCACCGGCAATGCGCTTCAATACACCGTTACTAGTGGCCTTGGACAGAAACTTTCGAAAGTTAAGCGTAACCGGCGTGTCGAGTAGCAAGGCGAGATCGTGCGTTGTGAAAATACCACAATGCCCTAATCGTTTCGCTTCAACTGTCTTAGCGGACAACGTCCGTAATTTACTCATGCCACACCTATTATCAATACACTGTTTCGCCACTATGGAGAAACGAAACTGCGTTACATTATAAGTATACATACTTTCGCCGTTATGGCGAATATGTGTAAACATAACGACGAGAAAAGTGGGACTATGATGACTGTTACATCTGGTATTTGAACAGATTTATGGCGTTTGATGAAAGTAGACAGATACTTTTACTTTCAGAATTGGATGTTTTATCGATTTTGCTGCTGCCATTCCCTGGCAATTGCACTTTACCCGATAGTTGACGATTCTTTCCATTGACATAATTGCATTAATTTTGCTGGATAACTTTGTTAGTAGAATCATCCTATGACGATTACGGATCGTTTCTGTATCCTGGCAAATAGATGGGGTCCTGCTGATTTGCTTCATCCAGCCATTCTTTTACGAAAGGACGGTTGAGTAATAGTTCAACCCATTTTTGTGTTTTGGGCCAGCGTGAATCCGGGGTCAGATGAGATGAAAACCTGACGACTGAGGGAACAAACATGATATCCGCCAGTGAATACCCGCCTACCAGATAGTCACCATCGAATTCGGTAATGGAGTCCTCCCAAACTGAATAGATATTTTCAATGGCGCTGGTTTCATCCCGTGACAGCGTTTTCTTATCAGGATAAAAAGCACTTTCAAAAGATAAACAAGGGCACACTCGACCAAACGTAGAATGTTGCCAGGCAGTAAATGCTCTCGCTTTTGCACGGGACTTAATGTTATCTGGTAGCAAAGAGCCATCACCAAGCTCGTTTGCGTACTCCATGATCGCCAGAGAGTCAAAGATGATAAATCCATTGTCATCAAGTACCGGTACCGATGCTGTCGGTGAAATAGCGCCAATTCGTTGCAAATTTGCCCAGCGCTGTGGCCTGCGAAGATCAATGATCTCTTCGTCGAACTGGATATTTTGCTCCTTTAATGCCAGCCAGGCACGAAAGGCCCAACTCGATGCATTGCGATTTCCGCTATATAAAACCCTACTCATTTGGAACACCTTTCTATCTGTAGCCTATTTCTGCTTATTATAGTTGGACTGTTGTGTTGCGGCGCTTGAAAAAAAGCAATTATTCGCCTATACGTTAGCGTTATTTTGGTAAAAATGACGGAATTTAGGCGTGGATGCTTTTGATTATGAAATTCTGATGGCATTACAGGAAGACTGCAGGATAAGTACTGAAGCGTTGGGTGATAAAGTAGGGTTGTCTGCTTCTGCCTGTCAACGCAGAATCAAAAAGCTAAAAACTGAAGGGATCATCAATCGCGAAGTTGCCATCCTCAACAGAGATAGAATCCCAGGGTACAGCGCGGTCATCGTGGATGTGATTTTAGATACAGGGGGAGAAAATGCGCTTGATAAGTTCATCATCCAGTTGCAACAGGCAGAGCAGGTTCAGCAGTTTTATTATGTTGCCGGTGAAATTGATTTTGTGGTGATATTGGTCGTAAAAAATATGGAAGAATACGACCTACTAAGTAGACAGTTATTTATGTCCAATTCAAATGTAAAGAAGTTCACGTCAAAAGTCGCAATCAAATCCCATAAAACCAGTCTGAAGATCCCGCTCAAATCATAAAACGTAAGGCTTGCATATTTACGATTGAAAGTTTCCATATTTTTTTGTTTTATAGGAATAAATGACATATTGGAAAATACTATTACCGTGGAGTCAGATTCATGAGTATCGGAGCGGTTCTTCCGTTATCAATCAGAGGGAGTTATGACGTTGATGATCTGGGAAGGGTTGAAATACTGTTTCGAACGTTAGCTGCCTATAGTGAGCCTGGATTATTTTCAAAGTTTCTAATCGTTACACCTGCCAGTGAAGTTGACGCGATTAAAGATAAACTGCAACCCTGGTCACAGTTCAATCCCGATGTCATATCGGAGGAGGTGCTGATTCCCGAACTGCAACGGCATCGTCATATGAGGGGTTGGCGAAAGCAACAGCTGGTCAAAATAGCCGCATATGCGCACTTCGAAGACGATTTTTACATGACGTTTGATGCTGACGTTATTTGTTTAAAGCGATTAACGGAGGACGATTTAGTCAAAAATGGCAAATCATTGTTGCAGTATGAGCCGAGAACATTTCATCCCAAATGGTGGCGATCATCTGCACGATTACTAAAAATGTCTCCCAACATTGGTGATACGTCAGTGGGCATGCATGTCACACCTGCGATTCTTTCCACAAAGATTGCTCATGGGTTAACCGAAGAATTAACTCAACTCTGGCAACAAGACTGGCCAAAAATGGTATGCGAGTTACATAACCCAAAAGCACCAAAAAACTGGCGCTTCTCAAGAATACGAATGATGAAGTGGACAGAGTATTCTCTCTACTATTTGTATGCATTAAAGAAAGGTTTGTTACATCGATATCACTTCTCTGCCGGAACAGAACAACATCCACAACTATTATTGGTGCATGACTCCCATCCGTATGAAGAGTGGAAGCCACAGAAAAACTTTTCTGCAGATTGCCCTGGGCTTTTTTGCGTTGTCGGCAGCAAATCCCGACTTGAACCGGAAATGGTTTGGCGCAAAATAAAAGAATTCGTGCCTGAACGAGCTTAAAATATATATTGACGCTTTCTTAACTGATAGGTACAAGTCCCCCCACTCTCTTCGTACTTATCTAAGCAGAACCATGAAATGGCCAATTGAAAAACCATCAATGCCAAATCAGGTAATTTGTACATGCAGCCTGAAAAAATTTCATATCTTTACACCTGACATTACTATACCAGGGACAAATTTACTCACAATAAATCCCTCGAAGGCCGCTTATAACGAGGCCTTATCAAAAAATCACGGCGTTGGCACAGGGCCTGCAATCATGACCTGTGGATAGCAATTAACAGGTGACATCACCGAGGAGAGACCATGTTAAAACTGACAAAAACCGTATTTTTTGTATCAGCACTGGTGTTATCCGGCTGTGCATCAATGGATCCTACGCCATACCAGATGGCGAGTGATAAAGGGGAGTTTGGATACACGCACAAAAAGCTGACGGATAATCAATATCGCGTTTCTTTCCGGGGTAACCGTAAGACCGACAAAGACACTATTCGTGATTATGCCCTGTTGCACGCAGCTGACCTGACACTTGAACAGGGGTACGACTGGTTCTACATCTCCAATCAGGATATGGAAACAAATAGCAAGTCAGTACCGTCAACACGAGGAGGCGTTAGCGTTACAACATCCAGCTCCACGAGTTGTGGCTTATTAGGGTGCACAACAGTTCATCATCCGCAATATACGGGCACTATTGTTGAGTCAGAGGAGCGCACGCAGGACCATGTCAATACCCTGAATATTACGATGGGCAAAGGGCAACCCGAAAATCCTAACAGCGTTTACGACGCAAGGGCCCTGGCGAAAAACATCCGTTCGACTATTTAAATTTTGCTCAAATGCACGGAACGGGAGAATAAGATGCAAGTTCGGTTACCCGCTTACACGCTGTTCTTGCTTATTTTGACCGCTGGCGCATCTGGTTGCGCCAGCCATTCACCGACTCAGGTCGCGGATTGCCCAGTACAAGTGGCACGCGAACTCAACGATAAACCAATTACGGTCGCGACGTCACAAGGCACAACCACGGTAGAACCCACCGTTGTGGGATACGAGCAACCGGATGCTAGTCAATCCAATTGTGTCGCGTATCAGGATGATTTTGAGCGCTTCAACCGTGCAATTTTCACGTTTAATGACAAGTTGTATCGCTGGGTATTGATCCCCGTTTCGGATGGATATGTCGCGCTATTTCCGGAGGTGGTCAGAGGCTCCGTCGACAACTTTTTTAGTAATATTCGAGAGCCCTTAAATCTGCTCAATCATCTTCTTCAGTTTGACGGCGAGTCTTCTGCTACTTCGGTTTCCCGCTTTTTAGTAAATTCAACAATTGGAATTTTGGGGTTGTTTGACCCCGCCGGCCATTGGTTTGGTTTAGAAGAGCAGCGTGGCACCCTGTCTGATACGCTTGCCCATTATGGTGCCGGGCGTGGGGATTATCTGGTGTTGCCCGTGCTGGGACCGTCTGATATGAGGGGAGGATTTTCTTCGATAGTTGAGAGTCTCGCGAATCCCGTTCGCTATGTCACCGATGATCCACAAACCACGCAATTAGTGATTTCTCAGGGGATACATGACTTTAGTGAGCAGTCTGGCTCGTACGAAGAATTAAGTAACAAAGCTGAGGATCCTTACGTCTTTTTCCGAGAGCTCTATTTACAATCACAACTGCGAGATAACGCCTCTGAAAAGCCGGATCAGAAAGAAAGCCACCCGGGTGCGTCAGAGCACACTAAAAATTCGCGAAAGCCACAGTAGGTCTAAAGTCAAATGAAGGTTTTTAATCGCTTAGTTGTTGCTAATCCGTTATGGATTTTAATGGTGTTTGCATTGGCTTGTGCAGTGTCCGCTTATTTTGCTACCCACTTTAAGATTGACGCCTCAGCCAGCACGTTATTGCTAAAAAACAATAAGAATTATATTCAAAGCCAAATTGTTAGTAGCCGCTTCAACCCGGCTGAATTTATTCTGGTGGCCTATCAGCCATCCGATAACAAGGAGTTGTTTAGCGAACAAACTTTCTCAGATTTAGAAGCGTTAAGCAGTGCCTTTACAGAACTTCCCAGGGTAACGGCAACCACTTCCATATTAAATGTTCCACTTCTTTCCCAAATAGAGGCATTGAGTCCGGACCTGGAACCACAAGACTGGACCTGGCAAGCAAAGCGTTACCGTCCTGAAAAAATGGCGAAGATATTTGCCGATCATCCATTGTTTACTGACTTGCTCGTCAATTCTGAGCAGTCTGCTACGGCTATACAGATCTTATTTAGATCAAATGAGGAACTTGCGACGCTTAAAAACAAGATTCTCGATATCCAGAAGAACGCCTTGCACCGGGAACTGACTGACCCTGAAAACCGAAAAATTGAGGAGTTTAGGGCGCAGGCTGATGTGATTACTCAGCAACTTAATCAACAGCGCCAACAAGAGCTTGAAAGCATAAAACAGATTATTGCGCCGTACGAAGAAAATGCGAGTTTTTACGTCGGTGGTTCTCACGTTTTGGGGCAGCAGTTGATCGATATTATCTCACAGGACCTTAAAGTGTTCGGCTCCGTGATTACGGCCGCAATTGTTGTCGTATTGTTTCTGCTTTTCAGGCAAATACGTTGGGTGTTGTTGCCGGTCACATGTTGTGCCGTCAGTGTGCTACTGGCGATGGGAATATTCGGCTATCTGGATATCAGAACGACAGTAATATCCGCCAATTTTATCGCACTGCAACTGATACTGACACTGGCTATTGTCATTCATCTCAGTGTTGAGTATCTGCAATTAAAAGAGGCGATACCCAATCAAGATCACCTGAAGTTAGTGACGCAAACCATTGCAAACAAGTTTAAACCCTGCCTGTTTGCGGGTATCACCACCTCGGTGGGATTTGGTTCTTTGATTTTCAGCGGTATTCAGCCGGTTGCCAGTTTTGGCTGGATGATGATTGTCGCGATGGGCATTTCTATTCTCGTGAGCTTATTATTGTTTCCCGCGATTCTGGCATTGTTCAATCAAGCAAAAAGACCGGCAACGCATCGACTGGCAAATAGCATGTTATCCGGCTTTTATCGCTTTTCTATGGCGGCTCCGTTACTGGTTGTAGCGCTAGGATGCGGGCTGTTTCTACTGGCTGTCGTGGGCTTTATGCGGCTTGATGTTGAAAACAGTTTTATCAACTATTTTGATAAGTCCACTGCGGTTCATCAGGAGTTATCTTATATCGATAAAGAGTTTGGTGGCTCCACCCCGCTTGATGTTGTTTACAGTGTGCAAACGACGCACAGTGAAGATGTAGTGTTGCCGGCACAGGACATACAGAATCTGCAAATTATACAAACGGTGATGCAGCAGTATGCGGCTATGGGCAACACGTCATCGGTGGTGAACTTTACGCAGTTAGCTAAACAAATAAATGATGGCAAACCGCTAACCGAATATGAGCTATCGGCACTGTATATGATGCTCGACGAATCCTTAAAAGATAATTTACTGCAAAGCTATTTTTCTGCCGAGCATGGGCAGATGCGCATCAGTGCTCGAATTCAGGATACAACACCAGGGTTTCAGCGCACCACGTTTATTCAGTCATTACAACAAGATATTGTTGCTCAGGGAATTGAAGAGGAACAGTTTTTTATAACGAATTTGTTTGTGCTTTATCAGGATATTCTACAACGTTTGTATCAGTCACAAATTCTCACGTTGGGGCTGGTCTTTGCGGTACTGACAGTGGTACTTGTGGTGATCTTTAAGTCTGTTCCTGTAGCACTTATTGCGATGATTCCCAATATCATTACCACTGTTGGGGTGTTAGGCATTATGGGATGGTTAGCGATACCGCTGGATATCATGACCATCACGATTGCCGCCATTGCAATGGGCATTGCGGTCGATGATACGATTCACTTTGTGCATCGTTATCTGGCAGCATCTCAGAATTCTGATGAAAAAAATCCGATGTTTGCCACCTATCAAAGTGTCGGTTTTGCGCTTTTTTGTACCACATCAGTGATTACCGTCGGCTTTTCACTGTTAAGTTTTTCCGACTTTATACCGACGGTTCTGTTTGGGCTACTTACCGCTTTCGCAATGTTAGTTGCTTTTGTCACCGACCTGACGTTACTGCCTGTGCTGTTGGACAAGTTTGCTAACAAGAGACGCTCATAGCCCATTGTCCAGATAGCGTCTTTTCGGTCTTTTTACTCATTAACCTGATGGAACTATTATGCTTGAACTACAAGAAATGTTGACATTGATTACCGATAAATTGAGGGGCTGGCTAGAGGCTTCGATCGTACATGTACCCAATCTGGTTGTTGCCTTGCTGATTGTTCTGGCTTTTAGCTTTTTGGCTCGTATTGCATCTCGTATCATTAAGCCGGGGCTTTACCGCTTATTCCATACGACACAAATTGCCGATTTATTAACCTCTATATTCAGAATGACCATCATGATAATCGGGGTGTTCATTGCACTTGATTTTATTGGGCTCAGTGGCACGGTTAAATCGCTCTTAGCCGGAGCTGGTATCGTGGGTTTGGCTATCAGTCTGGCCTTTCAGGATACAACTGAAAACTTCATTGCGGGTATTGCAATGGGGATTCGTAAACCATTCCAAATAGGCCACGTTGTCAAAACCGGTGATGTGTTTGGTGAGGTAAAAGCGATTAACCTGCGCAATACGTTGGTGGAAACCTTTTATGGCCAGCTTGAGATCGTGCCCAACAAATTGATGTTTCGGAATGTGCTAACCAACTACAGTGAAGTGGGCAGTCGTCTTATCGAGATACCTGTTGGTATTTCATACGCGGATGATATTACAAAAGCGGAAACGGCTATCGTGTCAGCCATCAATCAGCATAATTTTGTGATTAAGCCGGATGAAACCGCTGTCTATGCCGAAGGATTTGGTGACAGTAGTATAAATTTACTGGTCTGGTTTTGGATTGATTATCCCGGTGAAACCGGTTTTCTTGATGCCAGACACAAGGCCATTATGGCTATCAAGAACGCCTTGGATGAGGCTGATATCCTAATTCCATTCCCGATTCGGACACTGGATTTTGATACGAAAGGTGGCACATCATTACAGCGGGCGATGTCGGAGAAAGTAGACGTAAACTAGCGCTTTGTTGCAATATTAAGCAACTGAATGCTTTAGCTGATTATTTTGGGCACCTTGGGTGCCCTGAAATCTATGTCTGCCGGTTCAGAAGTTCACGAGTTTTATCATTGGGCAAGCTATTGTGAAGCAATCCTACGTCAATCCATAATTGACTGTTCAGCGTGGGGGAATTTACTTTACGGCTCTATCAATGGCACCATGATGTTTAAGGATTTTTCTTTAATCTGAATATCCAATTCCTGTGCCTCAAATCGCTCACCGTCTATGACATAGCCAAATTGACTGTCACTGGAGATCTTTACCCGTTTTACCTGTTTGTTGCTGATCAGGTAATCGGTCGCCTCTTTATTGATCGCCGCGAACATTAACTCGGTCAAGCTGATCAGGTGATTACCAAGCTCCTGCTGGTATTCAATCCAGGTTACGTCCAATTGTCCATCCTTGTAATCTGGCTCCCCGGCACCCTGGGCCAACAGTGTCGAAATAGGAGCCGCATTGGCCACGATCAAGCTGGTTAATTCCAATTTTTGTGCTGGCTCGTTGTCCAAGGTGATTCTTAGGGTCTGCGGCCGGTTTTCTGCTATTGCCGTGAATAGTCCTTTTAGATACGCCAATTGCCCAAAATTATTTTTTTCTTCCCTATCCGACAATTCAATCATGCGCTCTTCAAAGCCAATTCCCACCAACAAAAGTGTAATTTGACCATTGCATATTGCGGTGTCTATTTTACTTATATGCCCCTCTATAATTGTTTGGCAGGCTGTTGAAACAGGCAATATTTTTGATTTTACACCCAGTAAAACATGGCTCAGAGCATTGGTTGTGCCGAGCGGGATAACGGCCAGTGGTGTGTTTTTATCCTGAACAACGGATGCCACTTCGCAAACGGTGCCGTCACCCCCACAAGCAATCAATAAGTCACTGCCCTCATGTAATGCTTGTTTTGCCAGTTCGACTCCTGAAGTTTCTTTGGTCGTTTCTTTTATAGTTAAATGAAAATAAGGTGACAGAAGCTGTTGAATTTCTGCCTTCGCCTCCGGCCATTTTCCTCCGCCAGACACCGGGTTCGCAATTACACAGGCACGATGGTGCAGCCGTACCTGCTGATCTCTTCGAATTTTTTCCAAAGCTCTTAGCTGGCTCATATTCAAGATGGCGGTCTGGCGAATATCGTTAATACCTTGTAATACCTCGCGTACCGATTTTTTGGGGTGCAAGCACAATAAATAAGCGGCCATCACAAATACCGAACGACCCCGGCCTAGAGCACAATGGATAACGATCGTGTTGTTTTGTTTATATTGGCGATGGATCCAGTTTATCGCCTGCTTGACCTGATCCATATTGGGACTGGTATGGTCAAGTACCGGCACGTTCATGTAGGCAATATTTTCGCCTAATAGTGACCAATCCATGCCATCAAATTCGGCAGTTACATCAAGGATGGCATTGATCTTATTTGACTTGAGGTAGTCCACATCGGAAGGGAAAAGACGACGTGCCAGAAACAGCTTATTCTCGATTTTTTGCACAGCCGGTACGGGATCATTTTTACGTGCCCAGGAATTGTAGAGCGATGCACCGAAAAGAAATGGAATAAAAAGCCATCGGACATAAAAAGGAATGCTGCCATCGCTGCGCTTTCTAAAGATTTTGGGCAGTCTAAACACATAAGCCAGAGTCACCAGCCACAGTGATAGTGCTATCCAACCGAGAGTCAACTGTATAAATACATTGTTGGCAGCTAACATTGCCGCCGATAACAAAAATGCCAATGCAGCATAATAAAAATGGATTGGTATACGGTGCTTTTTTGCTTCCATAACGTTTTACCTAAAGAGTGCCAGATGGCGGATTTTTTACAGTCGATGGTTTAAGAAAATCCAATGAACAATAAAAACAGCTCCTGCGTAACTGTTGAAAGATGTATTTCAATTGTTACGAGGAGCTCAGTAAAACGATCGCTAACACTCTTCATCTTCGGCTTCGAGTTTTTCTTTTACTTCTTCACATTTGTCTTCTATCGCATTGCCGACATCAGTAACGATTTCATCAATTTCTTCTCCGGCATCTTCTGCCTCACCGTCGTTACAGCCTGTCAGAGTAAATAAGGCGGTAAAGATCAGGATAGTCAGAGTCAAAGATTTTTGTGTCGTAAATAAGTTCATGATGTTTTTCCTCTCTTACAGTTAAAAAGTGATTTATTCAAATGACTTGCTACGTAATGTTCTGGTGATAAAGGACACTACCCAAAGTGCCAGAAAGATGAAAAACAGTATTTTAGCCATATTGGTTGCCGCACCTGCTATTCCAGTAAAACCCAAAATGGCAGCGATGACCGCAATGATTAAGAAAACGAAGGTCCAACTCAACATATCTGTGTCTCAATATTTGCTGCTCGGTAATCCAATGGTTTCAAGTGTTGTGCCAGATAGGTAAAGTTTCATTAACTATCTGAAAAATAGCGTAAAAAATTAAATTTGTGTGAGGTAGGTAAAGGTTTGAGTGACACAGATAATGTAAAAACTACATAGCTATCCTGTAGTTGTTGCACAGTTCGAGGTGGAAAGATTTTCAATTCAGCATGAAAATTTTATAAACAGCGATTGAATTTTCTATTCCCGATTTACACCAGGAAATAAATGTTCAATAAAATCAGATATTTAAGATGTAATGTTAATTTGGTACGAGATTCGCTTTAGTAATGTCAAAGTTAAGTAAGTGAGGAGTACTATGAAGATATTCAATGAGATTCGTACCGATCATGAAAAACAACGTTTGTTGCTAAAAATCCTGAGTGAAACCTCAGGGGACAGCGACAGTCGTCGCCAGTTTTTTGCCGAACTTAAAACGGAGTTGCAACGCCATGATGAGATAGAAAGGGCGCATTTTTATGAGCCGTTACTCGACACTGAAAACGCCCCCAATTTGTGGCAAAAAGGAGCAGATGATCATAAAGAGATTGAGCAGCTATTGACGCGTCTTGATGACACCGACATGAGTTCATCGGCGTGGTTACATCATCTGGATAAGTTACGGCAAAAAGTGTTAGAACACCTTAACAAAGAAGAGGCGGAAATGTTTGATGTGGCCAGCAAAGTCTTATCTGATCAGCAGATTCACTCATTGGCGAAAGACTATCGAGCGGATAAACACTAGTCTTTCCGGAAACAGGGTAGTACACCCCTTGGTTACTCCAGATCATCGTCGTCATAACGTTCTAGTTTGTTGTACAGTGTTTTGACGCTGATCCCGAGCTGGTCAGCGGTATCGGTTTTATTACCGTCATTATCTTTAAGCGTGTTAATAATGGCGGTCTTTTCCAGTTCTGCTAACGGCACACCAGAAGGAATTTCCACTTCGGATTCAGAAGGGCTACTCACCAGCGGCTCCAATGCAATATGACTAGGCTCAATCACAGAATCAGCCAGGACAAAAGCCCGTTCAATAGCGTGGCGTAACTCACGTACATTTCCCGGCCAATGATAGTCCGCAATAATTTTGAGCGTCTCCGGTGAAATTGACTTTGCACTGTTTTCCAAATTATTGCGATACGCCAGGAAGTGTTCTGCCAGACCTGTGACGTCATCAGCGCGATCCTTTAGAGGCGGCACTTGCACTGGCATCTGGGCTAAGCGGTAGTAAAGATCATGGCGAAAAGCTCCCTCTTCAATCGCTTCTGCTGGCGTGCGATTGGTCGCCGCTATAATCCTGACATCCGTGGAAAAGGTTTTTTCGCTGCCTACTGGTCGGTATTCGGATTCTTCTAAAACACGCAACAGTTTTACCTGATGTTCTAATGGCATTTCAGTGATTTCATCCAGGAACAGGGTACCACCTTTAGCTTGTTCGAAAACCCCGGTGTGATCCCTTACTGCACCGGTGAACGCGCCTTTGACATGCCCGAAAAGTTCACTATCGATCAGTTCCGGGCTGATAGCGCCACAGTTGAGGGCAACAAAAGGTTTGGTGGCACGTTCTCCCATATCATGAATGGTATTAGCAACTAACTCTTTACCCGAACCGCTTTCACCGACAATAAGCACGTTTAAATCAGAGCGAGATACTTTGCGTAACGTTCGGAACAAATGCAGCATTACTTTGGATGAACCCAATAATCGGCCATATTGATTAAGTGAGCTGCTGGTGACTTGTTTCGCGGCGCTGCTGGACAGTGCCATGCTATCGTAAAAATCCTGTAGGATGACTTCAACATTGGCGACTTCAAAAGGACGACGTAAGTGAAATCCAGCCCCTCGCTCCATAAATTTATCTAAGAAGTGATTAGGCTCACCACGGCTTATAAAAATAAACTCAGTGCTTGCCTGAGTGTCTTCCCGGGTTAGCACCTGAAAATCATGCTCATTAAAGTCGTTGGCTTCAATAATGGCCAGATCGGCTGCCTCCTGAGTTATCTGAGACACCCAGGAGTCAACGCCATTGCACTGGGCAATTAAAAATTGACGAGCGCTAGCCGTTTGTAAAATCGCTTGTTCCAGTTCGCGATCCTGAATATGGATAAACAGGCGAGGCCGCATAATGTTGACATCTCCTAAGTGAAGTCAGATACCCGCGCCTGAATATTCAGGCAACTTGTGTGGACGCCAGCATAATGTAATCCCGCACAAAGGTAAATTAACGGTAATTAAGAAGTATTTCATTCGATGTGAACGGGAAGTCATCCGCCTTGATGTGGTTTCAAAAGAGTAAACATCAAGTTGCTGAAAATTGGCTTGCTTATTGCTGAACTTTTGAACACGATGAAAACTTGACAGTGTTTGGTGCAAGCCAGAGACATACAAATGAAATCCCGGGATCTAACGTGATTAAATACCTAATACAGAAAATCGCCACTGCCGCCCATCATCACTCAACGAATGCAGAGGTGCTGCGACACCTTGAGGCAAAACTCGAAGAACTGTACAAATCTCAGTTTAATAATGATGTGTTTTTCTTGGCCTATCGCAATGAATTCAGAGTGAAATATGCGAGATATATGGAGGTCGCCCGCCCTAAAATCCTATTGGGGCAAATCAATTATCATATTTATCCAAATTTTCAAAGTGTGCCGCTGCTGCACTTCGCCGATGTGGTCAGCCTGTCTAACGAATCTTCGCACGGAGGTCGTCCGGATCGATTGGTGTTTGATTACAAGAATGAAGATCTGGTCGAGGCGCTCAAAGCGCTGCCAGAAGGTTTTATGCCGGATTATTTTTGGGACCCTCAGGCATGCGCTCTTAGTGTGGTTCCCAAAGGGCTGGAGCGATTACCCTTCCCAAGTGTGGCAGGCATTTGCCATACGTTTCGCGTGACTAACTGCTTAAGGTTACTTAACTTATATGATGCCGTTGCACCCGTGTCATCTGACTTTGTGCCTTATTTTACACAAGCGTCACAACGATGTGTGGTGCTGGATATTCCCTTTGGTGGCAACTGGGGATCTTTTCACTATACCAGTCCGTCAAATTCAGGTGTTCGAGACATCGATTTGTTGGTTAGCTTTACTCGTTCTGACAGATTTGAATATGGTGGCTGGCGCGACAAGGCTATTGAGTTGGCTGAGCAGTTTCAGCAAAAACACCAGGGCAAATACAATGTTGTCTTTTTAAATGGTGCATCTCCCGAAAACTATGTTAAACACATGCTGCGTGCCAAAATTGCACTGAATGTTGTGGGCTTTAATGGCCCTTATAATTACCGCACCTGTGAGGTTATTAACTACGGTACGGTACTTATGCAAATGGAAGTGGAATACGGTGGTGTGCTACAAAAGCTGGATGAATATTTTACGCCGGACCTGGACTTTATCAGTGTCAATGAAGGTAATTTTTCTGAAAAGCTCAGTTCCTACCTTGATAATCCGGGAGCGCTAAAGGATATACAAATACAGGGACAGAAAAAACTGTGCCAATCCTATTCCTATGAAGCCATTCATGCGCAACTTCGAAAGCAGATCACATCTGTTGATATGAGTCGGCGCAACAGCGCAGCGGACCAACAACGCTATCGATTACTATTTCTTTCTTCTGCACCTTCATTCCACCAACATAAACGTGAAGTCTTTATTGAACAGGCTTTTGGACAACTTGATTATCAATCAGATGATTCCATCCGAATGACGATGTTGGCGTTGTCGCTCTCCGGCGCGAAAAATCTGGTTGTGCCAGATAATCATTTGCGCGACCCGGAATTGCTCGAAGCGCTTAACCAGTCTTATGTGGTGGGTTTATCCCTGCTGTTAAATAAACTTCATAAACCGACTAACTACGATGAATGGCTAGTCATGTGTAATCGGGCAATAGCGGACGGAGCAGGGGCTTCGGCTTTGCAGTTGCTGATTGAAAAAATCAATGGGGATACCGAGCTGGCGAGTATTCCCGATCTGACTGGTTGGCTGGCGCTGGATTTTGAGCGACCGAAAAGTGAGTTTGATGAGGCTCAGCAAAGCATTCTGGAGTACCCTTTGCTGCATTGTGCTGGCAACCAGACGGCCGAAAAAAATGCGATTAAAAACTATATGTTGTGGTGGTGTGAGCACCTCATTGGAAGTAAGTAATTACAAGCGCCATCGACAATTGTCCCAATAAGATTCGGATTCCCGCTTATTTTTAGTACGAATATGGGGGTTTCCCCCCATAGTATGGATATTCAGATTCTTTGATACTTGCCCTCGTCATTGAGAATGAGGAAAGAATTCATGTCCATGTTAAGTAAAAAAACAATAATATCATTAGCGGTTGCATTTGCCCTGCCTACTGTCGGAGCGCAGGCTAAAACTTTCGATGCAGAGCTGGCTGACATATTTGCAGCAAACCCATTAGAACTGCAACAGGTTATCGTGACCTTTGAAGGTCAATCAGCCCCGTCTGCTGAGCAGATAGATGCCTTAGAACAGTTAGGTGTGGATACCGGAGTTAGCTTGCAACAACTGCCTATTGTCGGAGTGCTTGCCACCAAAGCGCAGGTCGAAGCAATTTACCAGCGTGATGATGTGGTGTCGGTCTGGCACAACGATGCCCTGGTTTTGGAAAACCATGAATCGACTCAAATCACGGGTGTACAGGCGATGCGCGCAGACACATCTTTGCGCAACAATGGTATTCCATTCTCAGGACGCGGCATTGGCGTTGTCGTTAATGACTCGGGTGTGGATGGCAGTCATGGTGATCTGGTATTTCCTGACCATGTAGTGCAGAACGTATTGGCGCAAACCAATTTACATAGTTTTAGCAGTATCCTGCCTATCACTTATCAAGAAGATGTCACCAACACTGACATCGGTGGTGGTCACGGTACCCATGTTGCTGGCACCGTAGGTGGCAACGGCGCGAAGAGTTCAGGTTTGCACACAGGGGTTGCTCCTGGGGCCGATATCATCGGCTATGGCTCCGGTGCAGGCCTGTTCATTTTGGATACCTTAGGTGGGTTTGATTACGCCTTAACCCATCAATACGATTACAACATCCGTGTTATCTCTAATTCGTTTGGTAATACCGGAGATGTAGGCACGGATTTTAATCCTGATGACCCCACTAATGTCGCCACCAAAGCCCTTGCCGACAACGGCATTATTACGGTGTTTTCTGCGGGTAACTCAGGATCAGGGGAAGCCACCATTACCGGTAACTTTAAAAAAGCACCTTGGGTTGTCACTGTTGCCGCAGGCGATAAACAAGGAAAGCTGGCTGACTTTAGCTCTCGCGGTGTCGCTGACAAACAAGAGACTGTGGTTGTCGATGGTGAAGTATACACCTGGGAAGACCGACCCACAGTGACGGCTCCGGGTGTTGATGTCATTTCTGCGCGTGCTTCTACCTCAAGTCTGGGTGGTTTGAGTGCCCAGGATGACGCAGAAATGATTGCCCCTGAGCACTTACCTTTTTATACCGTTTCCAGCGGAACATCCATGGCTGCTCCTCACGTATCAGGCATCGTGGCACTAATGCTGGAAGCGGATCCTAATCTGAAGTGGGACGATGTGAAGCGTATTCTGCAAGAAACCGCAACACCCATGGCCGGAAGGGCTCCTTGGGAAGTCGGGGCGGGGTATGTCAACGCTCATGCTGCGGTAAAAGCGGTGGTAGAGGGTGAAGAAGCCTTTGGTGACACCAGTAAATTAAACCGTGATTTCAATGCCAAAGCGCTGGTCACTGAAGGGGATTCGTTTACCTTACCAACCAGTTACGTGCCTGTTGGTGAGTCACCAAGTGAGACATTTCAGGTAGGGCCAGAAGTGGCATTAGTGATCGCCAGTGCCAATATTGAAACAGCAACGGCGTTTATTCTTGAAGATCCTGCGGGTAATCGTTATGGCTCAGGAATAGGCCTACCTCTATTGGGCTCAGCTGTGGGAGTGGCAGCACCGGGCATGGCGGGTACCTGGAAGTTATACTCCAGAGGCATAGGCAGCATCAGTGGTGTATCAGTCGACCCGCTTGGCGTTACAAATGGGGTAGGTGTACCGTCTACCAATCAAGTCAATATTCGGCTACTTGAAACGGCGGGTTTTGAAGGGATCGCAGATACCCAGAATCATCCTTCAAGACCGTTTGTTGAATACGTTGTAGCGGAACAGCTTATGGATGCCAAAGGCAATGGATTCAAACCTGATCTGCCTTTGAAGCGCATCGAACTGGCTGATACGTTGACCTTGGCTGCTAATCTTCGTCAATCATTGCAGGGCAATGAGAAGGTATTTGCGGACGTAACTGCAAAACACAGCGCAATAGCAAACAGTGCCAGTCAGCAGGGCGGTGTACTATCTGATCTAACGCAATCGGATGCGGCGACGATGTTGCCCAGTGACCAGAACTATTTCCAGCCGAATCAATCTGTTTCGAAACAGCAGTTAGCTTATTCGCTGGTTCAGGCATTGGGGCTACAGGAGAGTGCCACTGACTTTGATACTAATGAGCCGGTTATTGCAATTGTGTTTGATCAGGCTGTGGAAGTGGTCGACAGCGCTTCCATCGCACCTGAATTGCGGGGCTATGTCCAACAGGCTTTAGCACTGGGATTGCTGACAGTGGATGTGCAAGTAGAGCAGGGACCCTATGATTTAGAGCCTGTTTTAAAAGCCTACTTCACACCGCAAAGTACAGTGACACGCGGTGAAACAGCGTTCGTTATCAGTAAATTTGCGCAATTGAGCAACTAAGTCAAAGATTGCGTGCAGCAGCACTGCACGCTTTTGGCGTTATTCTAAAAGGCCGGCTTTGCCGGCCAGTCTAATCAGTTCGGCAGAGCTACTGACCTTCAATTTCTTATAAATATTACTGCGATGGTTTTCAGCTGTTTTCAAGCTCATGTTGAGCAAATCTGCAATTTTTCGGCTGGTATTGCCTGCCGCCACCAGAAAGAAGACTTCTCTTTCCCGACGGGTCAAAGCAGTGAGAGGGTTGATGCGCTGTTTATTGCTGGACTGAATGTCAGACTCTGATGTTTGGGGAAAAACCTGCTTGCCCGAGGCCACCTGTTTTATTGTGGATATTAACTCGTCTCCTGAGGACTCTTTCAATATATAGCCTTTGGCCCCGGCTTGCTGCATGGTTTCAATATATTCAAGTTCATTATGCATCGACAAGATCAGGATTTTTGCCTCAGGACGTTGCGTTAGCAATTTATCAATGGCAACCAAGCCGCTCATTTTGGGCATGGATATGTCCATGACGATGACATCAGGTGACAATTTCAGAACCAGATTAATCAGTTCCTGACCATCACCGCATTCGCCAATGACTTTTAATTCCGGATCAGCATCCAGTACCTGAATCAGGCCCTGACGCATAAGTTGGTGATCGTCTGCGAGTACCAGACTAATCATATCGCTACTGTCATTGTTATGTGTGTACCTTGTCCCGGTTTACTATGAATGATGAAGTTGGCGTCAAATGCAGCAGCTCTATCCTTCATACTGGCTAGTCCGACACCCGGTTTTATAGTGTTTTTATCATAACCGTTTCCATTGTCCAGAATATCCATGCGTAAAGTGTGATGGTGTTGATTAAGTGACAGCGTCACGTGTTCTGCTGCACTGTGTTTTATGGCATTAACCAACGCTTCCTGAGCGATCCGAAACAGTAAAATAGCGACATCATTGGGGACGTCAGATTGCATATTGATATCACATTGACAGTGGATATCTTCGTGCTCGAACAGGCTACGACAAAGCCACTTGAGAGCCGGTTGCAGGCCCAGATCTTCCAATATGGTAGGACTCATCAGGCGTGATAACTGCCTGACATCTGCCAGTGCTAACTCGGCCAGTTCTGCCAGTTCACTCAATTCCGGGTGATTGCCAGAAAAGCCCCTTAGGCGCCGGGTTAATCCGGTCAGCAACTGTCCTACACCGTCATGGAGTTCTCTTGAGAGTTTGGCCTTTTCGGATTCCTGTTGCGCCCACAAGCGCTTTGCAAGTTGGGTCAACGCGGCCTGTTCAGCATCAAGTCGTGCCCGTAATACTTCTTGTTGCCGCTGAATTTCCAGGAGCAATTGCTCCTGATGAGGTTTAGTCAAGGTACCAATCTCGATATAGGCCTGATTGCGCTTCTGTCAGCTGTGCCAGCCACTGCTGCTGTAATTCCTGCTGTGTATTCTGGTATGCATCAGCAGGAAGCGCTCGGTAGTAAATATGACTGCGCCAGTATTGTGGCGCTAACACTAATTGTTCCACCAGCTCGGCCTGTTTATTGCCGTGGGAAGCATGCAGAAATAACCACTGTAGATAGGCCGAATGGTAAACAGGTGTCATCAAACCCTCAACCGTCTGCATTACTTCGCTGTCGAGAGGCAGATCAAAACGTTCCTGTAAGTCGAGTAAGATCTTAATTTCTGTCAGCAGTGGAACCGAACCATATTGTAGCGCTTCGTCTAATAATGCGCCTGTTTCCCGCTGAATATCCGGGTTATGGTGATCTCTCGCCGCAGCTAACCAGCGGTACACTGCCTGTTGTTCCTGACTCTCTGTAAGCAGCTCTTTGTTGATGTCAGATAGTTGTTGAGATATGCAGGGAAGATCGGCGGTATAGAGGCATATCTCAGCATGCCAAAGTTGTACCTCAGTCAGTGCTCGAACATCGCCAATTTCGTTGGCTCGTTTCTTAGCAATGCTCAGGTTTTCCAGAGCAGGAGCAAGTTTACCCTGATAAAAATGCAGATAACTAAACAGTAATCTGTTGATCATGTCTGTTTCAAGTTGTTGTGCATCCAGCTGAGTCGCAACCTTATGCAGGTATTGTCCAGCCCTGCGTACATCACCCTTGGCTAAACTTAGCTGTGCCAGATTTTGCCAGGTACGCAGTAAAAACGCCTGATCCTGAGCTCGTTCAAACAGGGTTTCTGCCTGTTGCCAGAATATTTGTGACAAGGAAAAATTGCCGGTTAAAAAGTGCATATAGGCAACATTACTCATGCTTTCGGCTTTTTTGGTGTCAGAATCTGATTGCACTCGAATATCCAGGCCTTCTTTATAGTAACGCAGTGCTTCTTCGTAGCGGCCTTGTTCTTCCAGTATAAATCCCAGGGTATCCAGGACATGAGCCTGTTTGATGCGGTCACCGAGATTCTTCAGTAACGCAGATGCCTCTGATAACGCACTTTCGGCCAGCTCAAAATGACGATTGATAGCGGCAACGTTTGCCAGATTCGCTAGCGTCGTGGCCCGCTCAGAGGGTTGCGTCTCAGCATCACGTAGTTGCAACGCATCTTCAAAATAGCGTTCAGCAACTTCATAGTCTGCTAGTCGCAAATGGGCAACACCAAAGGCATTGAGCACCAATCCTTCACCTGCAACATCGGCTAGCTGACGGAATGCCGAAAGCGCCTGAGTGAGTTCCTCCGCTACTGCCTGTTTAATTTCTCCCTGCATGATGCGCAATTTACCGACTTCGAACCAGATATTGCCATCATAAGGAGTCAACTTGAGTGCCTGCCGGTAATCTTCGATGGCTGCAGGCATATTGTTTTCCCACAAATGAACGTCGGCTCTTTTCTTCAACAGGGCGACTCGGTCCGGGTACAGGCTTATCAAACGCTCAATGGACTGCTTTGCTAAAGCCAGATTGTCGTCGATTTGCGCCTGAAAATATTGTCCATGAAGTAACCAGTATTCATCGGCAGAATCGATCTTCTTTAATTCATTCAGTTGTAGTTGCATAGCTTCAATATCACCTTGCTGCCACGCAAGCTCCACACCAGCCACCCAACCACCGGGAAACGCTGGCGCTTCTGCCTGCAAGAGCTTCACAGTCCCTTGATTCTGAAGTGCGGTGATATCGAGTTGTTCTATGGGCAGTGACTGCAAAAATGTTGTGTCAGCAGGTTTGCCGGAGTATTCATTTGCTCCTACCAGCTCATTTGCGAGATTGATGGCGAATTGATTTAGTTGTTGGTCCAGATTAGTCAGATTGATGCTTTGAGTATGGGAAAATAGTCGTGAACCTGATGGCATTATCAAGGCTTCTGCTTGCAGCAGGATGGTCTCAGATGTGACATCAGCGGTGCGCAATAACAGCAAAATATCAGCGCCCAGAGTACTGGCGATGTTGACTCTGTCCGCTTCATTGTCGAATGGCTGCAACGCCAGATTACGCCGCATTTTCCGAATTTGCTCGTTACTGATCACCACTAATCCGGGTTCACTTTGTAATGGGAATTGCAATAATTCGCTGATGCTTTGCAAAACCGGTACGCCGGGGTCTTCAACTAGTGCAATTTGCCAAACAGGCTTACTGCGCAGTTCTGTGCTGCTGTCATCTTTCATCAGAAAATAAGACATAGCGAATATTATACTGACACTAAATAGGACGGTGACTGGCCAGAATTTACTGGATTGTGGTTTTGTGTCGGCATTGAGACGATGAAGTTCCTGTGTCAGTGCGCTACGAAGTTCAGCAACAGGGTGGGTCAAACGACTAATGCGTTTTTGTTGCCGCATACGCCACAGCAAATCCGTTGGCGCAATAGTGGAAAGAGACACATTATTTAACAACTGCTGGAGCACTTTTCCGGCACTGTAGGTGTCAGAATGTTCGCTGGATTTACCAGATTGAAGAATTTCTGGGGCAGCATAATCGGGATGTCCACTTAGTTGTGCACTGTCATCTGAAGCATTACCAATACCAAAATCGATCAACAGTAAATTCTGATCAGGTGTAATAATGATATTATCCGGCTTGATGTCACCGTGAATAAGTTGCTGCTGCTGACAGGCGTGTATCGCATCCAGAAGCTGGCGGCTCCACTTTTCATAAAGGTCTTTGGACACTGACTTATGCAGGTGTTCTACTAACGGTTCTCCTTGCACCAACGCCATAGTGAAAAATACCAGTTCACCATCTGAGAACACATCATGAACCTGAATGACGTTAGGATGCTGGATTCGTCTGGCAACCAGCACCTCATTGCGAACTTGCTGCAATTGCATCGAAAGAGCAGTGTTTCCTGGCACCAGTTTGATAGCAATATCGGTTTCTAGTAGTTCATCACGAGCCTGATAAACGCTGGCCTGCGCCCCTTCACCAAGTTTCGCGGTAATACGAAAACGGTCTAATAACAGGTGGCCAGGCGCAATAGCGTCAGCTGCGTGAAGTTCCTGGGTCGCAAGATCAGGATTGGAGTCCGGCGAGTTGTTCAAGCATCTACTCCATCAAATAATACAAAGTGTAGAAAGTGGTTACTGAATTAAACCAAGTTTATGTTCGATGGAGTGGAATAACAAACGGGATGTTATTTGATTGGCTAATGCACGCGTCAGTTCGAGCTCAGTTTCTGTAAAGTATTGGCGACAGGAAGTATTGTCGCCATAAAGTACCCCGACGGGCTCATCTTCTAAAATGATGGGTACACAAATGGCCGCTTTAAGTCCATAGCGAACAATACTTGCTTGCTGGGAAAAGCTGCTGTCTGTTGTCAAATCGCCAATTGCAATGGGTGCTCTATCTTTTATCGTCTGCCGAATAATGCTTCTGCTTCCACTGAATTGCGCTGTTTGCATCCAGGGTTCGTCCCCTAGCGCACTTTGTATGTCAGAAACGGAATCGAATAATAGCATCGCCGCGCGTTCGCAGCCGACCCCCTGAATCAGTGAATCACGTGCGATGGCAATCAGAGCTTTGCTGCTGTGGCAGGAAGCCAACTGTTGCTGATAGCGCTGCAATTGCCGTTTTCGCCACATTACTTTGCTATCACGAGCGGCAATAGTTTGGGCATCACAGTGCTTTAACAGGCAAGGGATGGGACCCAGATGGAGCAACTGTGAATCAGCAATAGCGATGTGATCCACGGGCTTGCCATTTAAGGTACTACCTGTGCTACTGGCATCTTCAAAGTACCAGTTATTTTGCGCATCTGTTCCGATGCGGGCATGCTGCCGTGAGACTTTGGGATGTGGAATCACAATGTCGGATTGCAGGGCACGACCTATCTGATATTGAAACCCTTCAAACAGGACGTGCTCAGCAACGACACCGTCTTGGCGTGCAACCGATAATTGGAGTGGCATAACTGACTCAGTTAATTCTTAAGCTATAGCGCAAAGTATTGAGCCAGGTCAGCATTTCTCCTTTTACATTGACGAGGTCATCAGATGAACGCCAGACATCGGGTATATCATTACCGCTCGCTGCATCGATCAATGAGATTAACGCGTCGGTAGCGATAAGCGCATCATCATAATCCAAGCCCGACAGTGCATTATCCAGAGTCGTCATCTGTGTATCAATCTGACTTAACAGTGAAGCGTTAATGTCACTGCGATTGTCCGTGAGTAATTGCTCAATTAACTGAAATTTATGGGCGATTACCGTGTCAGGCAGACGCGTATCCAACAAAATCATAAAATCAGAAAAACTACCCAGGTTCCCACGTGCACGTATGCTGCCCGCTGAGGTTAACATGGTGATGTCTTCAAATGTGCCATTATCATGAGAGCGAAAAATCCGTAGCGGAATAGTGCTGTCATAATGCAAAGCTTTCGTATAAAGCTCCACCGCTGCCATACCTTCAAATCCAAATCCGGCATCAGACTTTGGCTTTACAGAAACAACCACAGGAAAGGCCGCTTGTAATTGCACTAAAGACGACGGCAGCCTGGTCAGAATATCTAAATCAGTAAGGCTGACCAGTTCGGCAGTAATATCAAAATTATTGGCGTGAAGGCCAATGCTATTTTCAAAATCAAGACTCAAATCAATTTCGATATTGTTCGCGAATTTAAGTTTGGCCTCCACACTATTGTCTTCAAAATCAAGGCTTTCAGGTGTGATGGTTGTAGCAAAAAGGTTAGGAACAGAAATTAAAAAAACGGTTAGGACCGTCGCTATTTTTATTAATATTTTGTTATTAGTAGGATACTGCAAAACAACGTACTCCTTTTATTTTTGGCTAAATTTACAGCAATGTCACACTGGCATCAAGTGATGCCAGTGTGAAGCAGTGCACAATTAGAAGTAGTTATTAACGAAGCGTGAAGTTAACAGTGCATAGTGAGCGCGGGTAACTTTTTGATTCGCATTGAATTTTGCAGTAAGTACAGGCGTTAGAGCAAATGGGTCCTGCTCTACACCAAACTCAACATTAAGCAATGACAAGTGAATGGCCAGTTGCACATAGCCTTTCATGTCGGCAGGAATGCTGTCTTGATCGGCCAGGATTATTTGCTCGCCACGATAATCAACGACGATATCGTCATTGCTGTTGAATGCCGTTGCAACATGTTCCAGTCCTAACATTTGCACCATTGCATAAGCCATATCCAGCTTATTCATTGTTGCATTCGCGGCAACATCACCATTGGTGTTTAGCAGAACCGGAGCCTGAGAACGCAGGTTATCCTTTAAGGCACCGCCAGTAACACTGACTGACTCGAAATAAGGTTTGTAGGCACTGGGTACATTGCTCAACATGGGAGCTGGTTCGTTCATTAGATCACGATACTGACGAACCGCACCACCCATCATGGCATATTGCGCGAAGTGTTTACGCTTGAGGTTCGCATCTGGTCTGAAGCGGTCGTTACCCAAAGCATCCATCAATCTTTCGCTGATTGCATATTCGATGGCGTTTTGCTGTGGATGACCATTGATGTCATTCATTCCTTCAAAACCACCACCAACTTCGAAAGCAATTGAAACATCAAAAAACTCGGGTACCCCTGGGCCGTTGGTAACACCCAACGGATCGGCTTGCACACCTGACAATGAAGTCAAACCGTACACATACAATCCCCATTGACCTTCCATGCCCGGTGCAGAAACGCGCATGCCTTCCTCCAGAACCGGTGTGGACAGGTTGCCGAAATACTCCGTGCCGTCAGGTGCAACTAATACTAACTTGGTTAGGTTCGACGACGTTGAAGCGGAAGCTTTGACCAGCACTGTATTGGCATCGACATAGAATGTTTTGACTTCTGGTTCACCCACTGGCGAATAAAACACTTCTAGTTCTTCAGTACGATCGCTGGTAGCTACCAAGGAGTTAGCATTGAATTGCTTCTCTGGCAGATTGTTGACGGTTACGTTGTGATCCATATCATGATCAAGCGCCGCTGCTACTGCAGAGCGGGCATTGACATAACCTGCACCCACCTCCCAGCGCTCGTAACCAGGCATGTTGGTTGCTGTTTCCTGTAACAAGCGTTTAATCGTTAGATTATCAAGATTAGGGTTGGCTTCCAGCATCAAAGCGATAATGCCTGATACGTGTGGTGTTGCCATCGATGTACCGGAAATCATGGTATAAAACGGCAAGTATTCTGTTTCAATAGCATCAATATCACCCTCGCCGCCATTGGCCGCCAGATTGGTTGCAGCGCGGGTCGAAATGATATTTACACCAGGAGCAACAATTGAGACATCGTTATTATACTCCCATGAAGTGCCATCAGGCATGCTAAAAGTGCCCGATTCACTTTTTAAGCCGCGAGATGAGAAATCAGCTAACTTGCCAAATTTATCGCCTGCACCTACCGACATGCCCCAAGGGATCTGCGCGTAAGGGTTGTGTGAATCTTCACCTGGGCCGCTGTTACCAGCAGCAAAAATAGACATAATACCGAGCTTATGCGCCTTGTAGGTCGCCATGGACACAGGACCAAGTGGCTCGTATTTACCACTGGAACCCCAGGAATTACTGATCACCCGAATCGGTGAGTCATAGCTGTACATATTGCTGATAGCGAAATCAAAGCCGCCGATTGTATCCAATAAGAACAATCCACCACCTGAACCGTAGCCGATGATGTCTGCATCAGGAGCAGCGCCTACATACTTGCCATCAGACATAACACCACTACCAGCAATAGTACCGGCACAGTGGGTTCCATGACCTGAGTTGGTATCGGTGTTAACCTGGCCTTTCAAAACAAAGCCGTCTGTCATACCAGTGATACCGATTGCTGATGAGTGAGTCAGTGCTTGCACGTTTTCAACTACGGTATCGCCGAAAAACAGATCCTGATGAGAGGCATCTACACCCGAATCATTCACCATCACAGTGACACCTTTACCGGTGAACTGAATGCCGTTGCGTTGCTCAAAATCGGTTGTTTGTAAGTCCGCTACACCGGTAATTTCCCGGGCATCGGCATTAAAATATGCCATTTTGCGATTGGCAAAAACTGAGCGCACATTTTCAAATTCGGCAATTGCCTGGATCTGTGCTTTAGTCGCCATGACACCAATAATGGGTAGCGATTGAAACTGCACACCTTCACTGATGCCCAAGTTTAATAATTGTTGAATTTGCGACTCTGACAACGGGTCCATCTGGTCATAAGTGACCACGGCCATCACAGTGTCAGTAGCTGACAAGACATTGAGTTGCTCATTGAGTTGTTCCCCAATTAAAGCATCCGCCATAGCGGCGGGAGTGTGTATTGCAAACATTGCCGTCGTGACGGCAGATAACATAAATTTTTTCATGACGGTACTCCGAAATATGCGGTGTCATGCCATTCCCATGAATGACGATGGCGCAATATTGACCGTTTACTTTTTCATCCGCTATAGGGGGATCTACCTATATTTTACTGAGGGATTCGCGGGTAATTTGGGTGGTTAATCGTTACTTAGTAGCTCAATATTATTCTAAACATAGTTGTTATGGGCAATGGGGCCAGTGAATTCAGCATTGCCCATCTAAAGGCAGTCGTTTACCCTTTCGCAAAAGTGTAAATTCAGGAACGCTATGTCTCTCGCAACAAACTTACCAGATAACGGTCATTTAACCGACAATTATGATTTAACCGGCAAAGTAGCCATTGTTACCGGCGGCGGCAAAGGGTTAGGGAAAACCATCGTGCATTTCTTACTTGAACAAGGTATGAAAGTCGCTATCTGTGGGCGCACGCAGAGTCATATTCAAGATACTGTCGACGCTTTTTCGGCGCATTTTCCACAACAGATTCTGGGTGAAGTGTGCGACGTCAGCGATTCTGCTCAGGTTGCACAGTTTATAAAAACGGTAAAAAGTACATTTGGTAGCATTCATGTGCTGCTTAATAACAGCGGCTTTGGTAAACAGACACTGGTCTGGGAAACCAGCGAAAGAGACTGGGATGACGTGATGAATACCAACGTAAAAGGCACCTACCTAATGTGTAAGGAAGTTGTGCCTGAGATGATCCGAAACCAGGAAGGTTACATTATTAATATCGCCTCTCAGGCGGCACTCAATGGCTATGCCCATGCCGGTGTGTACTGTGCCTCAAAGTTTGCCATGGTGGGTTTGGGTAAAGCACTGCAGGAAGAAGTCCGTCAATACGGTATTCATGTGCATTCCCTGAATCCGGCGCTGATCCAGTCTCAGAAAGCGGCAGATGAGCCGGTGGATGACGGAATGATTCAAAATGAAGATCTGGCCCAAATGGTGGTTTACCTGCTACAACAGCCGCGACGACTGAAAATAGACAATATCGGGATGTGGGGGTTTTAAGCTTTTATGAGGCAGATAATCTGTACGCATTGTAACCTCATAAATTGCGTACAACGACGTTGTGGTGTCTTTTGAACATTGATAAGGGGATAGGAAGTCTAGACCGTAAATTATCGAATAAAGGTAAAACTTTCTGTCACCGGGACTAATCAGGACAAGCTATGAAAAAATTAGTTATGCTCTCTTTGCTCAGTATTTTATTGTGGGGTTGTGATTCCAGTGAGGTGGGGGATATATCTCTGGGGGTGTTTACCACCAAAGACATAAAACTGGATGCCCTCAAAGACCCGGTAGTTACAGGAGTGACGTGCCATGTGTCGAGTATTGAAGCGGATCTTAGCTTTGCCGATCCGTCTGATAGCTCAATCGCTTGCCGTCAGACAGGCCCTATTACCAGTGCCATGCTCGCGGCCATTGATAAAAGTGAATCCGGTGAAGTACTGTTTCGAAAATCCAAGAGCATTTTCTTTAAGGCGATGAAAATTCGTCGCGTATTTGATGCAGAGAATCAGACCTTGCTGTATGTGTCATACTCGACAAAAGAGACGTCTGGCAGCTTTAAACATAGTCTGTCAACGGTACCCCTGTTCGGTACGGACGCATACAGAAGTGTGACAAAAGCGGACTGACATGAATCTGTTTATCATGACATGCCACTTTGCAAAGTGGCTTGGGCCAGTAGCGCAAAACATTGGACAGCTTTATTTGCATCACTATTAATAGCTCTAAGTATCAGTGCCACTCTTTCTATTTAGTTTTATTGGGATTGGTATAAATAGTCAGCCGCCGCTTGGCTCATGCGTTTGTAATCATGACCCACGCCAGGTATCAGCTGCAACTGCCATTTAAAGTCCAGTTCTGCTGTTTTGGCGTGCTGCTTAGCCGTATCGTAAAAATATTGCGCTCGAGCCAGTCGGTGTGTGCCTTGCTTGTCCAGATCTGGGTTTCTGACTAGGTGACCGCGGGTTTCGTTTTCGTTATCCAATTCCCCAATAAACAAGATAAGCTTCTGTTGAAACGCACTGGCCAGTTCAGCAACTGATAAACCGCTAGCTTTTAGACCATAAGGAAACTCGGCCTGAAAGTCAGTAGCAGTGTACCATCCCGAGTTTGAGGCCAGAATGCGATTGGCGTTGTTGCTGCGGTGAAACAATGCTAAACGGTGTAAAATCTGACCGCCTGCCGAATGTCCAAATAAATCATAGGTCTGAGTGCTCAGGCCCATATGCGATCTCACCCGGCTAAATATTCTGTCGAAATCCCGATATATCCACTCATCCTTAGCAGCAGTAAAAGTAAACTCTGCAATGGCAGTTTTTTGCTGATTGATGGTGACGTTGTCGATCATTCTGCCCAGGTTATAATTCCAGAATCTGGGATAAAATGATTCAGCATAGTGAAGAGCCAGGATCAGCACATTGTGCTCTTCCGCAGCCTTAATCCAGCTGTCTCGATAATCCCAGGCATTGCGGCCTGCACCAGGTAAGACCAGCAGAATCTGACTATTGTGTTGCAGATTTGCTGGCTTGTAATAAAACACCACCACGGGTCTGTGACTTGCGCTGTTGCTGCCCTCTACGACAAAGTTTCCCGAACCATCGTGGATGACTATCTCGTTTAACATTTTTCCTTTTGGGTTTTCCACCAGTGCCATGCCACAGATCTCACACTGACCATCTTCTTTGTGCGTTGTGTTTTGAAAAAGACTATCAACATGTGGACAAGGCGGGCACACCCAGCCAGTTTCGCTAAGTACTTCAGTAACCGAATCAGCCTTTGCTGCTACCGATGAAAACACTGTCAGAACCACAAACAGTGTTGTTAAAAAATGCATTGAGATATACCTCCTTGTAACAAGTTAACACCAGTATTAGCCAGAGAGTTTTTCCTCGAAACCTGAAATAGAATTAATATCCTTGGTCCAATCCAGCTGAGACTGACAAAAAATATTGGCCCGGGGTTTAAGTTCCTGACAATTTTGCAATGTGCCGATATGGATAATCGCTAATCCTTTATATTCAGGGTTCGTATTGTAAAGCGGCGTTCCACAGCCAGCACAGAAGTGTTTTTGGGTCTTCTTTGTAACATAAATTGCTTTGGGCTGACCTTGTTGAATTGTAAAATCTGATTGCGAGACCACAGCATATGTGGAAAAAGCAGCGCCGTTCATTCGCCGACACAACGTACAGTGACAATTCACAACACTCTTTGCCTTTCCAGACACGCTAAAGGTGATTTCTCCACATAAACAGGCGCCTTCCATTTTAGTTTCCTTATTCTATTTATACGGTTTCTTAGTTGCCCATTATGCTTTATCAGCGCATTTGACGTCCAAACTTTCGATACTGCAATGGCGTCATACTTTTCTCACGTTTAAAAGCGCGACTGGTGGACTGTCCCGGTGTGACGGTTGCACTGGAATAGCTGAATTGGCTACGCCTGCAGCTCTAAGTGCTTACGATATTCTGAAGGCGTTTGGCCAGTGTGTTTTTTAAATAGCGTATTGAATGTGGTTTTACTGTTAAAACCAGCATCTTCAAAAATACGTTGCACAGGCTTTTGCTTATTTTCCTGTTGCAAGAGTTGTGCTCTGACATCTGCAATTCTGTAGGCGTTAACAAAGTCATAAAAATTCTTGTGATAATACTTATTCAAGAGTGTTGACAGACTTCTTGGGGAGATCCCAAGGCTATCTGCCAAGCCATCGAGCCTGAGTTCCGGATCCTGATAAACTTTTACTCGCGCCATTAAGTCTTCCAATTGTTCAGTCACTTTGGCATTCACCGTGTAGCTATCTGTGGCACTGCTTTTTTCTTCGGGTAGCTCAACTTGAAATAAGGTGCTTAAAACATGTGTTTGGCTAAACACCACCATGGCACTCATTAAAATCAAAGGTGGAATATGTCGGAAAAGGTACAGAGCTTCGGCGATGTCTTGGGCGCCGAGCCAACTAAAGGTCATTGCAAGAAGGGATAATAGCCAAACAGAAATAAAGCCGCCGGCAATAACGATTAACCAGGATAAACTGTGTTTATCAAGATTGGAGTGTACAAACGGAAGTTTGCTCTCATAGCTTTTCAGCTGCAGTAAAGCACGAATACCAAGCACCACGGAACAAAAGTTAAGTAACCAGTTGCACAAAAAGTTATTTAACGACTGATAATCATCAACACCATAACTATAGCTATAAACATTCACCACTAATGTACCGAAAGTCAGAGCCAGTATCACTTTGGTGGTTTTGGCATTGATATTTAGGGATTCACCCATCATCGTTCTGGCGTACCACAATAGCAGCATTCCTTGCAGTCCATACAGTACAAGCAGTGGCACTTTATGATACGGAGAAAATAGTTGCGTGGTAAGAGGGCCAATAATTTCGTTAAACAACATTACGCTATAAAACGCATAAAATCCTTGGCTGACCACGAAAGCCGCCAGCAGGATATTGCTCGTTTTCCTGTCCCTTTGCATCAACAGTGCAAGGGCGAGAAAAAAAGCCAATACAAATGTTGTGAGCAACAACAAATCGTAAATATTAAATATATGTGTGAATACAAAGCTGGATTTTAACGACTGCATTAAACTCGATACTCATTTAGCTAAACTTCAAGCGCCAACTTATCTTCCTTCGAAATCCCCTTTTTGTCCAAAAATTGAGGTACGAATACTGGTAATACCACTAAACGAACGTTCGAATGCAGGAATTGCCGTTAAACGAGCGTCTTGGCATCTGCATGAATGATACAAAAATAATCGTAGATATCTTTTCCTGTTCACTATATGAGGTAAAAATATGAAAAGGTTAATTCTTATAACGTTATATTTTGTAGCGCTTACGACTCCAGTAGTTTCAGCGCAAGAAGCGAGCATTAAAGCCTTAAACTTCAACATCAAAAAATGTTTTGAACAAACTGAACTGGGTGCTAAAGGCAGCAAACGTGCTTGTCGAGAGGTGATATGGTCAAACATTGCCACCAGAGAAAATAAGGCGATTGCTTATTATAATCGAGCTGTGATTAACTTAAATCATCAGGATAAAAAAGCGGCGCTTGAAGATTTTGAAAATGCCGTAAAATTATCGCCGGATTTAACAGCTAGCGTGTCGCAGGCCACGATGCTGATAGCAACTAATAGTCAGCAATGAGAAGTTCATTAACAGTGAAATTATAAGGGCTTATCGACATTGGATAAGCCCGTTCTAAGTCAAATCAAATCTGACAACACTACTTTTTAGTATGCTTTTTCTGCTAAGCAGTCATTCAATGAAAGCAGGGTGCCTGGAACGGACTTTTGCCTTTTGTTCTGGTAGTGTACATTTTGTTACGGGCTGACTGGACATCGCAACAACGGAATAGACATTATGGACAATGTGGTACCACTTTTATTATTCAGGGTTATAACTTTCATACCCACCTTCGCCTTAATACCGATGATAGGAGCATAATGTGCTTGCCATGGACGGGTGTTTAAAAAGATTACAAAACCGGTGTTTGGTATTGTTTTTTTGTGTCGTGATTGTTGCTTGTTCAGATTCTGACGCTGTCAACTCTGGCACCATCATTAATGAAGAAGTGACTGAGCTACTAACCAAATCCCCGATTAGGGCTGTATCTGTTGTATTTGTCGCGGACGGTTCAGTGGAGACTTATCATTTCGGTGAGTTTTTGGATGGTACGAAACCTACTGATGACAGTTTGTATGATATTGGTTCGATTACCAAAACCTACACTGGATTAGTGCTGGCTCAGGCGGTTACTGACGGCATAATTAAGTTGGATGCTCCCATATCTGATTATCTTCCGCAGTTAAGCCAAAAAGCCATTAAGTTCAATGCAACAGAGATCACCATCAGGGATCTGGCAACACATCTTTCTGGGCTACCCACGGATCTTGCCTGCTATGACCCCAATATGCACCCAGCAGCACGATTAGATTGTTTTCTGCAGCACGATGACAATGACCTGCTTAAACGATTGAATGATTATACGTTAAACGAAACACCTGGAAGTCACTACCGTTATTCAAATGTTGGGGTACGTATTCTGGGTATCATTCTGCAACAGCTCTATGACAAACCTCTTGTACAATTATTTGATAGTGTGGTGTTTCAACATACAGGTCAGTCTGATACGCATGCGCATCTGGCAACCCAGGATCACGCCAGGTGGCATCGCGGCGAGCACGCCAACGGCATCCCGACTCCAGATGCCTCAAGCTATTTCAATTCTGCGGGAGGTTTGAAATCAACCGTTTCTGACATGGGTAAATATCTAAAATTCTACTTGCAAGAAGATAACTTTCTGGCTGACACAGCACTTACAATTCTTGCCGGCGAAAGAGATGGTTTAGGTCGGGCATATATCTGGAATACATTTCAGTTGGATACGGAAGGTCAGTATTACCATGGTGGAGGGACATTTGGGACGTCGTCATGGGTATCACTTTATCCAAGTGAAAAAATGGCTATCTATATTGTTACGCCTTATGTATCTGAATCTATGCAAGCGGAACTCAATGTGGTGGCGAATCGCTTTATGCAACGCTATCGTCAAACCAAACGGTAGACATCAAAAAATAGACATTCACTAAATTCCAAACTCATTTCACATCCGTTTCACAATGGGTAGTGCAGGCTTGCGAAAGGTAAGCAAAAAAAGAGTGGAACTATGTCGATGTCATCCCAGGTTCGAATTGAATTACAGCATGTCAGCCAGTCATTTGGGCTGAATGGTGGTCAGGTTCAGCTATTTAGTGATTTGTCCTTAACCCTGCAACAGGGGCAGTCGCTCGCTATCACTGGGCCGTCAGGTTCAGGGAAATCTAGTTTGCTCATGCTGATGTCCGGTTTGGCACAGCCCAGTGACGGGCGCGTTATGTATGTTCAGAATCAGCAGCCGCAATCTATGACTGAAATACGGTCGCACATTGGTTTTATCTTCCAGCAATTTCATTTGTTACCGGAGCTAACGGCAATTAATAATGTTGCCTTACCGCTGAAACTTCGCGGCCTGAGAAATGCGGAAGAAACGGCCCAGAACTGGCTCGAACGAGTGGGATTGGGGCATCGCAGCCATCATAAACCACAGCAGCTCAGTGGTGGAGAGCAGCAAAGAGTTGCCATAGCCAGAGCTTTGGTATTTGAACCTCATTTTATCTTTGCCGATGAACCGACGGGCAACCTGGATGGAAAAAGCGCCGCTGACATTGCCGACATTTTATTTTCCTGTTGCCAGGAAAATGGTGCTGGACTGGTGCTGGTAACTCACAGTGACAGATTGGCAGCAAGAGCTGAGGGAGTATTTTCACTCCAAAAAGACTCGGCTGAGCCTATTCATACAAGGATACCGGAGGTGCAGTATGGGTAAGGACAGTCTCTATCTTGCCTGGCAGTTTTTCCAGCAGGAAAAACATCAAAAGCACCATCGATTCTTACGCTGGAGCCAAGGGCTTTTGATGGTATTTATCGTCACCCTGAGTCAGACTAGTCTCAGTATTCAGACATATTTGAGTAATAATCTGGCCAATCTGTTAGGCGCCGATCTGGTAATTAGTCAACAGCAGCATTTAGATAGCACGCAACTGAAACAGCTGGCGAAGATGTCGCAGGAAGTTGTACACACCAAACAGCTTGCCACTACATTGACTCACAACGGGCAATGGCAACAGGTAAGTTTAAAAGCCGTAGGCAGTGATTATCCGCTGCAAGGTGAATTGAAAATTACATCAGCATTAAATGCATCGGATGAAGTCGCGTCTTCAGGTCCTGAACCGGGGGAAGTGTGGCTGGACTCTCGCTTACTTTCAGGGCTGACTGTCGCTGTAGGAGAATATTTAACACTTGCTGATTATCGTCTGAAGGTCAGCCGGATTTTGCTGCACGAGCCGGATCGCTTGATGGAAGGTCACAGCGTCGCGATGCGGGCCATGATCAATATCGAAGATCTGGAACAGTTTGCCTTTCCGAGCGATTTAATTCAGCACCGCTATCTTGTTGCCGCTGATTCACAACAGATAACGGATATTTTGCATTGGCAACAAGACAACTTGCCGGCGGCCATAGTTCATCATAAAAAGGGGGAGCACCCCTTGGCACTTTTCTGGCAGCGGACAGAAAACTTTATGGGACTGGCCTCTATCATTTTGTTTTTTATGGCTGCTATTGCCATTGAGCAGCTCACTCATGTACATAAGCGCAAAGAACAGTACTTTTCGGCGATCTGTCTTAGCGTAGGCGTGTCGAAGAAGACAGGATTACAAATCTCCATCTTTAAGTGGTTGCTGCATCTGTTGTTCTTAATGCCTTTTGTCTTAGTTTTAGCCGCCTTATGTCATTGGCTGGTTATCGATTGGTTAAGCCAAACATTTCAGGGGCTGCAATGGCAATGGCACATGTTGCAGGCGGTCAGCTCAATAGTAGCCACTACGGCGATGTTTCTGGTGTTTTATGCACCTGTTTGGGTGAGTCTGAAACAAAGCTCTGTGGCCCAGCTTGTCAGTCAATCTGGCCATAAAAGCAGTCATTGGCTGTCGATTGGCAGCGCGATCCTCGTATTGACGATTGTTGCTGCGACATATTCAGACAATCTGTTGCTGACAGCTATGATGTTGGCATCCATGGCGATTAGTGTCATGTTGCTATTAGTCATCAGCTGGCTGGTGTTAACTTTTGGCGAAAAGTTAACGCTGAATTTCTCCGGGTTGACACCCTTCACATTGTTTATGATGAAGCAGCGTCTGGTAAGCAAAAGTACGCAAATTTTGGGTGTGGGATTATGCGCGTTTTTATTGTTGTTTACCTTAATGCTGTTAAAGGATCTCGGAAGCACCATGGCAAATTATCAGCGGCAACATGATGGTAATTTGCTAGTGTCACAGGCGACTGAACAGCAAATGACAGATATCGAAACCTGGGCACAGCAACATGGTATCGAGGTCCGACAAAACAAACCCTTTATGTATGCCAAGTTGACGGAAATTAACGGTCAGCGTTTATCAGACTACAGTGAAACACCCAGTGACAGTCTGGCAACTTTTGGTCAGCACATTCGTCTGCACTGGACAGATGCTGTACCAGCCAATAATCGTGTTATAGACGGGCAATGGTGGTCATCCGATAGTCATCACTGGCAGCAGGTGTCGGTTGAGCAGGAGGTAATGACCGATCTGGGACTGGCATTAGGTGACCAGCTGACCTTTTATATCGGAAAGCAAAGTATTGATTTTGTTATTGCTGCCAGCCATGGTTACAAGCCGGGGGCCGGTGCCATCACCTTTTGGGTTCAGATGCCGACTACCGGACAGGTGCAGATCAAGGCGCCGCAATACCATATGGCAAGTCTGGAGCTAAGCACAACGCAATTTTCTTTGTTGGGTGCGTTGTGGCAGCAGCATCCATCCTTACGTATGGTATCGCTTAAAGAAATGACGGAGAATTTTGATAATGCATTGGCGATGGTGACAAAGGTGATCAGTGGCTTTGCGCTGCTGATTATCACGTTAGCGGGAATAGTGATCGTCTCTTCGGTGCATGGTCTTGAAACAAGAGAAAGGAAAAAGAACAGTATTATCATGAGCTTTGGCTTTTCCTCAGGCACCTGTCTAAAACTGAATATTATTGAATGGCTAGTGACCGGAGCAATTGCCGCCAGCGGTGCTATTATCGCTACCTGGGTCGCTGGCACGTTGATCTATCAATCCCAGTTTTCACTGACCTATACACCGGACTTTGCATGGTTACTGGCGACTATGACCATTATTCTAGCGGTGGTGACCACGATTGGGATTTATGCCAGTAAAACCAGTTTGTCCGGCTCAATACGAGATCTGATGGCTGAATCATGATCCTAAATCAAACAGTTGACCGCTTGGATATGATTTGAGGAACACAACAGAACAACCTCCCATGGCAAATCGACGAAACTCGACTTACACTCCCGGTCAAGGTTAGGGAAAGGATGAAACAAGGCGATGACACAGACGACTTCTTTACACATTTTGCTTATTGAGGACCAGCTCAGTATTGCAACGAATATTGCTGAGTATATGGAGCAAAAAGGGCATATTTTTGATTTTGCCAACTCCGGCAAGCAAGGGCTGGGTCTTGCCTTACAATCCTATTATGACCTTATCATTCTGGACCTGAATCTGCCAACAATGGATGGTTTGGAAGTCTGTGAGAAAATTCGGGAAAAGGCTGAGCGGCACATACCAGTACTGATGCTGACGGCCAGAGACAGTATTGATGATAAAGTCAGTGGTTTTCAATCCGGCGCAGACGATTACCTGACGAAACCTTTTTCTTTGCAAGAATTGGAAGTGCGCTGTCTGGCGTTGTCCAGACGACATTTGTTGCATAGCAAGAGTATTTTAGAACTCGGGCCATTGTCACTGGACAGAAAACAGAAAACCGCTTCACGAGAAGGCAAGCAGCTGGACCTAAACAGTATGGGATTTAAGATATTACAGGTGTTAGCCGAAGCCTATCCGCAGGTAGTAACGCGTTCCGAACTTAGTCAGAAATTATGGGGTGATGAACCCACTGAATCGGATGCGCTGCGTTCCCACGTTTATCAGTTGCGCAATATTCTGGATAAACCCTTTGACACTCCTGTGATAAAAACGGTGTTTGGCGTCGGGTTTACCCTGAATATCAGTGAGCAGGATGCGAAATGACGACCAACACTGAGAAATTTCATAGTTTAAGTCGCCGTATAGTCGTGCGCTTTTGTGTCTTTACGCTGCTGCTGTGCGCGGTGTTTGGCCTGTTGTCCTTTATGCTTATGTACAATCTGGAAGACAGGTTTATGGAAAAAGAAATCCAGCAGGAAGCAAATGTTTTAGCGGCACATTATCAAGAAACAGGGCAGTGGCCGAAAGCAAACAAACCCAATATGCAATTGCACTTTTCCAAAGAGACATTTCCTGACGAAATTCGAGAAATGTCTATCGAAGAACCTAGACGCAAAGAATTCTTTGGTAAAGAAGGACGACATTACCATGTCCTTCAATTTTCAGAGTATCCAGATACTTATCTGGTAGCAGAAGTGAGCGCCAATTTACTGGTACGTCCGATTCGGGACGGCATCATTATGTTATTAGTGTTCAGTGCCATTATTGTCACTATTATCGCCTGCATTATCGCCTGGTTAATTGGCCGGAAAATGACCCAACCGCTGGAGCAACTGGCAGAGCTGGTGGGCGGTGTTGCGCCAGAACATATACCGGATAAATTTGCATACCGCTTTCCTGAAAATGAAATTGGCATTTTAGCTCACACGCTGGAAAACACTTTTCAGAGAATGACCCAGGCGCTGGAACGTGAAAAATGTTTCACCCGGGATGTCAGCCATGAATTACGCACGCCACTGGCCGTGATCAAAAATGCCCTTGAGTTGTATCGCAGTAAAAAAGTCCATTCTGCGCCGGAGAACCCCATCATCACTCGTATCCATGAGTCGGCAGAGCAAATGGAAAAAACCGTGCATACTTTATTGATGCTTGCTCGGGAAGAGCAAACCAAGGTGACAAAGGAACCTACGCAACTGATGCCAGTAATTGAAAGGTCCGTTTTGGACAATCGTTTGCTGTTGCAGGGTAAAGAAGTCGACATCAAGATTCAGGATAGTTGTAAAGTGACGGTATATGGCCAACCTGGCATGCTCAAAGTATTGCTTGATAACCTGTTGAGTAATGCCTTTCAATACACGGCGGCGGGTGAAGTCAGTGTCGATTTTGTTGATGGCAGTCTCGTAGTCAGTGACACCGGACCAGGTATTGACCAGACGATTTCTGAGAATGCAACGGTCTCAGGTGTCAAAGGCAGACAAAGTACGGGTTTTGGTTTGGGATTATCAATTGTCAGCCGACTGTGTGAGCATCAGGGCTGGCAGTTGGAGGTGATGAGTGGCAATGGTACGAAGGTGACTGTCACACTGAGCAGTTGCGAATCCGGTACGTCACTGAAGAGTGCAAGTTCAGCAGTACACTGACTGCTGAACTTAAGTCGACACAAAGTGGATTCTACTTTGGAATCGAAAACCAAAATTGACAAAATATCATTATCTTAAATGCATTATTCAGCGCGAAGCGGGCAACCTCCACCTGACACATCCTGAGGTTGCACGTAAATACTTAGTTGACCGGTTTAGCGGCTGTGTACATCGCTTATGTCTGAATTAGATTGAATGACTTATTCCCCAATATACTGATAATGCGAAAAGGTATCAGTAGACACTTCACGTATTTCTTTAAACAACGCCCAGGTGCCGCGCATTTGCAGTTGATGTTCCAGGGGAAGTACGGAATTGTTCATTTTGAGAAAGCGAAAAGTAAGCTTGAATTCGTCGATATCTGCGCCAAACACGGGAGAAATGGCCTGTTTATTGGTTATTTGGATACTATCTATAAACTGCTGTTCTCTGTTAAATAAAAGTGTTCCTCTCAGACTCTCTGAAACATCTTCCCCCAATTTACTGAGATAGACCTGAAATTCTGCTCGAATAACCTCTTTTGTGACTTCTTGTAATTGAAGAGTTTCCACCTGAATAAGTTCACGTAGAAAAATTGAAAAGCTGCGACCATTATTCTCTTTGGCCTTTTTAAGCTTGCTCGCAACAAACTCGCGAGCCTGTTCTTCCGTTGGTGGTGCCCCGTTGATGCTGAGTAATGACCAGCGTTCACTAGTTTCAGTACCTGGCGTAAACTGTTCTACTCGACGGGATATCTCATCTTCTTCGCTCTCATAACGGCTAATCCGATAAGACCATTGCTCTCGCGGCGTATTTTCAAATTGTGTAATGGCGCGTTCGATTGTGTCTTGTAATTGAGTGTGGGTTATCTGTTCATCTAATTGTTCGGGCGCATCCTTTGTCTGGTCATTCGACGCGAAAGTCGGTGTCGCCATTCCCAGTAAGGTGATTAGAATCCAATGTTTACTTTTCATAAAGCCTCTTCAGTGACGGAATAATCTGCTGAACACAATATCGTCATAGATGTGAAACTGACGTGAAATAGGTTGCTCCGAATAGCATGCTAAAAGACTCTCTTTTTGAAATTTCCTGGGGTATGCTTAACCGATAAAAATCAGAGGGATAAGGATATGAAGCCAATAAATAGTGAAGGCTCCCTGGTCGTGGTAGGGACAGGTATCAGTGTCGCTGGCCAAATGACACTGATGGCACAAAGTTATATTGAAAACGCTGACATTGTGTTTTTGGGTATCGCCAATAAAATCGGTGAAAACGTCGTTAAGAAACTTAACCCGAATACGGTGGAACTGGATGATCTTTATCAGAAAGGCAAATCACGAGCGGTCACTTATCAGGAAATGGCAGACCGTATTGTTGATGCCGTCAAAGCCGGTAATAAAGTTTGTGCTGCATTTTACGGTCATCCCGGCGTGTTTGTTAATCCATCTCATGCAGCGATAGAAAAGGTGAAGGCTTTGGGCTTTAGAGCCGAAATGCTGCCTGGTGTCTCTGCCGAAGATTGTCTTATTGCCGATCTGGGTATTGATCCGGCGCGATACGGTTGCCAGTCTTACGAGGCTACTCAGTTTCTATTCCGTGAATATACATTGGACCCCTACATGACCCAGATTATCTGGCAAATTGGTCTGGCTGGTGAGGTGACACTTGGCGTTTTAGATGCCGACCATTGTAAGCCCGGATTGGCACTTTACGCGGAAATATTGCAGGAAGTGTATCCTGCAGACCATGAAATTATTTTGTATGAGGCAGCAACCTTTCCTTTGTATGGTCCACGTATAGCGCGTTTTCCCCTGTCAGAGTTGCCCAACTGTAAACCCACATTAATATCCACGTTGGTTGTGCCTTCGCTTGGCCTACCGATTTTTAACGAAGAGCGATTGGCAAAATTAGGGCTAACGAAAGAGAAAGTTTTATCCTTTCGGCAGAAACAAAATAAACAGCAGGTTTTGCCGTGAACGTCTGTTTTCTCTGTTATCACTGGATTGTAAGCATTAGATTAATATAAATGTAGGCTATTTCGTACGAGATAATAGAAGCAATTACCTTAAACTCAAGGTGTAAACTCAACAAAGGACAACATAATGGCAAAGACTCTTGTCGATTTCATTGAAGAGCTGGATACAAACGCTAGTCTAAGGGAAGAGTACCTGAAAGACCCAGTAGGTACAGCAAAGCGTAATGGTCTTTCGGATGAAGATATCAACACTATCAAGAATAAAGACTGGGAAACAGTTAGTAAACAGTTTGAAGATCTGTCGAAATCATCAAAAAATATTGATCACAATATGTAGTGATGAGTTAACAGAGCGTTTTCTAAAGCTGGCTCGAAGAGTCGGCTTTGTACTGCTTTTTTCTGTTTCAGCTGTCTCCGCGCAAATACATCCTCTCTCGCAAGAGGAGGTTGCAGTGCGTTTAAATGAACTGAAAAGCTTGATCCAAAACAACGACCCCAGTCTCCCTCGCCTTTATTCTGAGCTCGAACAGTTTTTTCTGAAAGAGTCCAATCCTTATTTAGAAAGCCAGTTTGCCAATATTCTGGCGTACGCCAAAATACTGGATCAAAACTATGTTGAAAGTTATGAACTGGCCCTTGAAGCTAGGCAACTTGCAGAGCGATCGTTAAATAGGGAAGCGCTGGCGGAATCTCATCGTTTGGAAGGCTTGATTCTGGACTTGGCTGGAGAATACGGCGCTGCTTTGGAGGCACTGAATCAATCCTACAAAATCTATAATGACCTTGTAAGCCCAAAATCTCTGCTGGTGTTTAGCTCAATGGGAAATGTGTATAAGTCACTGAATGACTTTGAGGGGTTATTGGAGCTGAGCCATCGTTTCTCGTTGCTTGCACAAAAGTACGGGGATAAACAGGCCGAAGGCACTGCTTATTTTTACAGAGGAAATGCCCAAATCGCATTAGAAAGATATCGTGACGCTGCAATTAATCTGTTATTGGCTGAAAAGCTCTACAAAGAAGTACAGTATTCTTTTATCGGCAATTTATATCTTGCATTCGCAAAGCTTTATATCAAGGAAGGTAGGTTAAATGAGGCACTAAAAAGTATTAGCAAATCAATTGAAGCCGACAATCGAATTGGATTTTTGTACAACGAAGGTGAACGCATAGATTTGTTGTCAAGAATATACCAGGAGCAGGGTAATCATCAGTTGGCTATAAGTGAATTACAGGATGGATTAAAAGTTGATTCTGTACAAAATGATATCTTGCTGGTACTTAAAATACTCAACCGTTTGATTGAACTGGCTGAGCTGACAAATAATTTGTCAATGGAGGCCCAGTATCTCAAACAGTATAACGAAGTATTTAAGAAGAGTTTTAATGAACAGCAAGGGCGACTCATTGCGATCAATACGGTACGTCAATCTGTATTTGAAAAAGAAGAAAAAATTAAGCTGCTGCAAAAAGAAAATGAACTGCAGGTCCAGCGTAATCTGATACAGGAACAAAACAACCAATACCAGCTAACTCTTATCCTAGTGGTATTTGGTACATTGCTTGTGGTCAGCGGCCTGCTATTTCGAACCGGGCGACAAAGCAGGCAACTGAAAACCTATTCTGAAGAATTAAAGAAGGCAACCGAAGCCAAGTCCGACTTTCTGGCACGCATGAGTCATGAAATTCGTACCCCAATCAATGCCATTTCCGGTTTAACCAAGCTGATGCAGAGAAAAGTGCAAGATACAGAGGATCTGACCAATTTGCAGCAGATTGAAGATGCCTCCCAAACACTACTAGGTGTGATCAACGACATTTTGGACTTCTCAAAAATTGAAGCAGGAAAACTGGAAATTGAAACCACAGAGTTTCAGCTGGATAAAGTGGTCAGTCAATCTATCCGTTTACAATCTCTCAAAGCTCATCAAAAAAATATTGAGCTTATCCAGCATATTGCCCGGGATGTGCCTTTAAGCTTGAAAGGAGATGGTCTGCGTATCCAGCAAATACTCGTCAATTTATTGAGTAATGCCGTCAAGTTCACCGAAGATGGTCTGGTTTCTGTGTCGGTGAAAAAGAAATATGCAGAGCATGGGGTATTGTTGGAATTCGCTGTCAAAGACACCGGCATCGGACTGACACAAAAACAAATCGAAGGACTTTTTCAGTCTTTCTCGCAGGTGGATGAAACGATTTCCCGCAAATACGGTGGTACTGGCCTGGGGTTGGCAATTTGTAAACAGCTTGCTGAACTAATGGGTGGTGAAATTTGGGTGGAAAGTAAGCTTGATGAAGGCTCCACCTTTCATTTTACGGTACACCTTGAGGAAGACAAAACGCAGAAAAGAGTGTCGCCATCTGCACAATTATCCTCCCTTCGTGTGTTAGTTGCCGACGATGTCAGTCTTTCACGTCAGGCGATCTCTGAGGCTTTGTCCCAGGTCAATATTACATGTGATGTAGCCGAAGGAGGGCAAGATGCGCTCAGTAAATTGCGCCAGGCGGCAGCCAAAAATGCGCCATACAACATTCTTATACTGGATTGGAAAATGCCGGATATTGATGGTCTGCAGGTGGCGGCGATTATCAATCAGGAAATGCACGCCCATAAACCTAAGATTGTCATGTTGTCGGCATTTGATTTTTCACAAATACGTGAGCAAGCGCGACATCTGGGGATAAAACATTTTATCGAGAAACCCTTCAGTGCCAGTGAATTGCTCAATAAGTTGCAGGAATTGGCGTTCAATATAAAACCAGACGTTTCTACGACACTTTCTAAACTGAAAAATGCCCCGGATCTCAGAGGGAAGCGTATTTTGCTGGCCGAGGATAATAAGCTCAATACAAAAGTGGCAAAGGGGTTCTTAAAAGATACGCATGCCGATGTACATTGGGCCGAAAATGGTAAAAAAGTGCTGGAAATGGTGCAGTTTGGTCCTGATTATGATTGCATCTTGATGGATGTACAGATGCCAGAAATGGATGGCCTGACGGCGGCTCAAAAGATTAGGGATGAACTCAATGTTGCAGTACCCATCATTGCCATGACAGCACATGCTATGAAACAGGATATCGAGAAAAGTGCCGCGGTCGGCATGGTTGCTCATATTACTAAGCCGATAGATCCTGAATACCTGTACCAGGTGCTAACGGAAGTTTTGTTTGCCGACTCACAGGTACTGGTGAAAAGAGCGCGCATAGAAAATGAAAAAGCTGCAAAAGCGAAAAATGACAATCCCCTTGAAGATCTTTTGCACATGGATCAGCAAAAGGCAATGAAAGACCTGTATGTGGATGAAGAATATTTTCACAGCATGCTGGGCGATTTTGTCGCCATGAAACCAACGATATATACATTGGGCAGGCTTATTGAACATCACAAATACGATGCCATTTATAAAGTAATCCACGATTCGGTATCGACACTCACTTACATCGGTGCCTACAACCTGGCAAAAATGGCAAGAGCGATTGAGACGATACTTGATCGAAAAGAGCAGGCAACAACCGAAGGATTCACCGAACAACTCAATTTGTATAATCAGGCAATGGTGGCATTGGTTGAGAAAGTAGCTAAACAACTTGCACAGGATTGAGTACACCCACGCCCGGCAGGTTAGCAGGCAATACCATTCAGTTGGCCTTTTACACCCTGACCATGATGTTAAGTAAGTGCATCAAAGCAGAGGAATGTATCTTAATCAGATGACCTAAACCATTTTATAACTATCTGATAATTAGACGGTATTTTAAACTCATCAAGACGTCAGCAAAAAGTCATCATAACTTCAGGTATTTCAATCTCGGTTGCTTTAAATTCGGTTTTTCCTTTTATACAAACACCAGATAACCGCAGGAATACAATGCAAAATATACCTAAACTAATGTTATTGACTACTTCTCTATTATTCGGAACCATTCACGCCAATGCGTCTGAAACTATTGCTATCAACCCAACCACAGAAGCCGCACTATTGGACGGTCGTTGCGGCAATGACGAATGGCAAGTAGCAACAAAGCTCGATCTGCCAGCACAGGTTGCCATTTATCTAATGCACGACAAAAAATACTTCTATATATGTGCGAAAGGCAAAGCAGAGGACATCACGGTCTTGGATCTCACTATAGAAAACAATGAAACTGGTCATTTGCATAATTTTCATCTCTCCGCTCAAATGGGAGAAAGTGTACTCAGAGACAACGATTGGAAAAATACCTCTGACAAATGGGATCTCAAAGGTTACGCGGGATTCTGGGTACCCTACTCTGGACTTAAAGAACCAGAAAATAGAAAGCATCCAATATGGGCTAAAGGAACACACCGGCAAGTACAAGTATTACGCAAAAAATTTCCAGGTAACTCCTGGAATATGATGTTTGGCGTAAGTGCCATCAATCACGAAGGTGATCCATGGGCAGAACTCCATTATCCCGAAAGTGGAGTGAAGGAAGAGAAGTCGACCTTTGCAAAGTTTTCATTTGCTGATTAAAAACTCTGATGACAATCGGTGAGATATTTAGGGCATGCTACCTGACGTATGGCCCTCCACGTCCTGCTACTTAAAGGGGGCGTAGTTTCACTATAAACTCAATTTGGTAACACAAAATGGCCCACTGAGTTCCACCCTTAACCAGTATTATTAATGCTTTCCCTGCATTTTTCTGCTATTTAAACCTTTTGTGGCTCAATTGTCCGGCGCTTTGCAATGCGATCTTTTTTGTCGTTATACATTACGAATTTGTTTTTGGTTGGTGGAACAGGCTTATTAACTACCTATCTGGCATTGTATGTCGCTCAGCAGGGTGGTGAGACTTCGTGGATTGGCATCTTAACTTCATGCTATTACATTGGTCTGTTGTTAGGGGCAAAGCTGGGTTATCGCCTGATCTCCAGCGTGGGTCACATTCGTTGTTTTGCCGCAAGCACAGCGGTAGTGATTGCCTGCGTCGCGGCACATGGTATTAGCGATAATTTATATTTATGGCTGGTACTCAGGCTGTTGGTTGGCGTCGCGATGATGAGCAATTTTATGGTGCTGGAAAGCTGGTTGAATGAACAGACAGAGCCGGAGCAACGAGGGCAAGTGTTCTCTTTTTACATGATAACGTCCTACATCGGTATGGTTATTGGGCAATTTACTCTTTCCTATTTTCCATTGCTTGATTACACGGTGTTGTTTCTGGTTTGTATTGTGATAGCTATCGGCATTGTCCCCATTTCGACAACCAGAAAACTCCATCCCAAACCATTGAGACCGATTGAGGTGAATATCGTTGGCTATCTAAAAATGGTGCCGCAATCGTTGACTGCCATTTTCTTCGCCGGGATATTTAATGGTAGTTTTTATGGCCTTGCGCCCATTTATGCCAGTGAGTCGGGTTTTCAGGCAGAAGAAATTGCTTTTTTTATGTCAGTAACGGTGTTTGCAGGATTAATTGCCCAGTGGCCGATGGGCATTCTGTCTGACAAACTACGACGAAGCCTTCTGTTGCGTTTTAATACCGCCGCTATCTTTTTTATTTCGCTGCTGCTATTTGTTTTAACTTCAGAAAGGCAGCTAACTTTTGTGCTGACTTTTTTATACGGTCTGTTTGCTTTCACTTTGTATCCATTGGCTTCAGCTCTTGCAAATTCGCGTGTTGATGATGAAGACAGGGTCGGTGTGTCATCGGCACTGTTGATCGCTTTTGGTGTGGGGGCCGGGATTGGCTCTTTCGTCATCGCACAAGTTATGTCCCTTGCCGGACACCACATGCTGTATGGTGTGATTTCAATGCTGACGATAGTGATGTTTGTGTTGCTAACACTGATTAACAATAAGCAAAAAGCAGAAAAGCCCGAGCCCAGCGACTATGTGGTCAGTGCTTCCGATGTCACGACTTCACCGCTGGCTGCCTCGATGGACCCACGGATAGAAGAAAGTACTGCGCAGGATCAGCTGTTGGTTGTGGATGATAATGAGCAAAAGTCCAATTGATGTTAGCCGCAATTGAAAATCAAACACTATTGCGTCTTAACACAATGTTTGCCCGATGACTTCGCTTCATACATGGCATTGTCGGCGCGTTCCAGCCACTGCTTGAGGCTATCTTCTATAGCAAGTTCACTTAGCCCGATGCTGCACTTGACGTTGGCACCCTGTTCAAACGTTGCTTGATCAAGTGCCCCTTGCAGTCGGTTTGCAAAGTGTTGTGCTTCATCCAGTGAGGCACCCGGACATAGGACAACGAATTCGTCGCCGCCCCAGCGGCCAATAATATCGGTTTCTCTGATGCACTTTTTCACTACGTCAGCAAACTGTTTCAAGATTGAGTCACCGATGTTGTGACCAAAGTGATCGTTAAGATATTTGAAATCATCAATATCAATAAAAACCAGCGAGCAGCCATGTATACCGCGTTTTTTTCGCCGGATAAGTTCTTCTGCTTCAGCAGAAATTTGCACTCGGTTATATAAGTCAGTCAGCGGGTCGTGCGTCGACAAATAATGTAGTTTGTTATTCTTATTTTTCAGAGAGGCTTGTAGGTTAAGCAGTTCCTTATTTTTTTGCTCTATTCTTTTACCGTAACGCACCGCCATAAAGTGACGTACAAGGAGAATAATGGTTAACAATAAGATAGGGATAACAACTTTAATCAGTAACCCATAATCCACTTCTTTGACGACTTTGACATTATTCCAGCGACGATAAATTTCATTGTGTTGTGTCGCGGATATCTCACTGATGGCTTTATTGATGGATTCCAACAGATGCACGTGGTCTTTACCGACACCTATTCTTAGCTCGTCGTCCAATCCAAGCCAGCCAGTGATTCTTAAGTTGTGCAGCCCGTTTTTTTGAATATGTTCAACGATGGTGTGCATCGACCCGACCATGACATCGATGTCCCCGGCAGCTAACAAGCGGATACCGGCAATTTCACTGGGAACTTCGTAAACAGGCACATCGGGGTAGCTTTGGGTAATGTATTCGTGTAAGCGATAGCCTCTTACCGCGCCCACTTTTTCATTTTTAATGACTGCCAGGCTGGGAATAGGAATACCATCACCATGAGTAATGATGACATTTGGTGCCTCAAATAGAATGTGACTGAATTCAAGATACTGTTCCCGGTTAGGGGAGCGATTTAAAAAAGGTGTTAAGTGACACTTGCCGTTTTTGAGATGGCGAATGGATTCCTGCCAGGAGGAAGTATTGAGAAGTTGAAGGTCAATGCCTGCTTTTTCAGCGACTAAATAAAGATAATCCTTCGACATGCCAACATGTTGGCCGTCCTGCAAGGCCTCATAAGGAAGCCAGTCAGTGTCGATACAGTAGGTGAGTTTAGGATTTGGCTGCTGTTGCGCAAATGCAGCAGCAAGCCCAGCAACCATCAAGCTGACTGTTGTTAACCGAACAAATAGCCCCAACACTGGCAACCCTGCCCCCTTTCCTGCTTTGTACTGCTAACTATAGTCTAAATTTCACGCTAACAAGGTTTAAACCTAAATCAATCAGTTGGCTGCCCTAAATATAAGGTAACCGCATGAAAATACACATTATTGTCCAACCGATTAATTTGGGTTAAACCGCTGGCAGTAAAAGTACAAACTATGTAAAAGTTGTGCAAACATTAGGGATTGGGTCAGTGTCTAATCGAAATAGTGCTTTGTGATGATATTACTCAGACAGGGTGTTAAGTGTAAAAAACGAATTTGTCTTGAGTGGGAACTGACCTAAAGAACATCTGGCCAAATGAATAACACCAAGAGGCCAGATATGTGTTTAACAAAGCTGAAAGCTATTCAGTAGCACCATGGCTAATTAAATATTCCCTTATTTGTTGATTAGCGGCTTTGTTCAGGGGAGAACGCCACTCTGGATTGCGGAGCTTGTTGGCCATCACACCGAGATTAACATCGGCGCCATTCTCAACCAGAAATTCCACCATTGCAAAATGGCCTTCTCCCGAAGCCTTTATCAGCGGGGACTCGTCTCCGTCTACCACGGCATTGACATTCGCTCCCTTATTTAACAGTAGCCTTGCCGCCTGCAGTTGATTCTCTTTAGCGGCAACAATCAGCGGATTACCATCACCTTTGGAAGATTGATTGACGTCAGCACCAAGTGCAATCAGTGTCTCTACTATATCTAAATTAGCTTCTTTGACGGCAATCATCAAAGCCGTTCCGTCCCCAATTAGAGGCACATTAATGTCCGTACCGCGATTAATCAGATATTCCACCAGTTCCTTATCGTTTTTACTAACGGCTGTGATTAAAAGGCTGCTTTGGGCCTGCGACATTCTGGAGAAATGGCGCGCTTCCTGTGTCAGCTCGCTGACATCCACATCGGGCACCAAGTATTCGGCGGCCACTCCCGTTGTGATAAACATTGCCAGACATCCCAGAGCGATACTCGATAGTTTTGTAGGTGGTTTGCCCCTGTGCTGTAAAACATTGGTCACACGGTAATTCAGATCTTTTTTTCTACTAAATAGTCCCATAGAAAGTACATTCTCCTGTTTTGATATCATTAATTTGGCACTGTCTATCAGTGACTGTGCGTACTGTTTAGTGCTATTAAGCTGTCGCACTGCACGAATGTCGCAGGACAACTCTCGATAAATATGAATTCTGTGGTTCATCATGCGGATGATGGGGCTCCACCAAAACACCAGCGCAAGGAACTCTTGCATGGCACCAAACCAGAGATCACCCCGCTGAATGTGAGCATTTTCATGAAGCAAGATGGGTTTGAGTTGAGTTTTGTGGAAGCTGCTGACGAACTTTTTCGGAAGCAGAATAACTGGGTGGAAAAAGCCGATTGCCATAGGAGAAGAGGCTGCATCTGAGAGCAGTACAGGGGCGCAATCAAAGTTAGCGATGTCGTAGGATTTTGCCTCTGCCTTGAGCTGGTGCGCTCTCACTGTTGCCCAACTTACCTGAATCATTCTCCAAATCATGCCAGTTAGCCACAGCGCGCAGATCACTAATATAAAGTCGGAAAGGTAATAGGCCACTTCAGCGGACAAATGCCAGGGTTGCGAAGTGCCAGTATTCACTGTAGCAACGGTTTCCTGCTTATTGGCGAAGTTGCCAGCAGTATCCCCAATAGCCTGCGGGACGATTGTGGTTAGTTCTGTGTGTCTGTTGTTGAATGACGATAGCGACGCAAATGGCAATACTATTGAGAGTACGAAGGCCGACAGCCACAACCAGCTTTTCGTCTCTGGCGAAAGATCAGCTAACCTGGCGACGAGCAACAAACCCATTATCAGAGCGCAACCAATAAAAATATGATGCACAGCAAGTGTCAGTAGGACAGTAAGTTCTGCAATCATTGTCATCAGCTATTCCTGGGTTTTATCAATTTTTTCCTGCAACGATTCAAGATCTTTTAAATCAATATCGGTTTCTTTGATCAGGTGTTGCGCCAGTAGCTCGGGGGAGTTGCCAAAAAATTTATTAAGCAGAGCTGACAGAGCGCCTTGACGCGCTTGCTCCTGAGAAACTAGAGCGCGGTATAAAAATGCCCGACCTTCTTTACGGAATTCTGCATAGCCTTTGTCCACCAGTATTTTGCACATAGTCTGCGCGGTGGTATAGGCGGTTGGACGATGCTCAGACAACGCTGAAGCAATCTCTTTCACTGACATTTCACCTTTAGACCAAAGTAACTTCATAATTTCCTGCTCTGCATCTGTGAGCTGTTGTGACTTTTTTCTTGCCATAATATTTACCTACTAAATAATTAGTATTTAGACTAGAGCGTGTTGATCTTTGTGGTATGAAAAGTAATCAGCAAATGGGTCGGTTATAATGATTTCGCCAAAAAACAATTTAACGTCCCCAAATGCCGAGACTCATGCTAACAGATGATAGCTGGAAACTGCTATCCAGAATTATGTATTTAACAGGCCGAATTTATAATAAACCTGAACACCGAATGACACTTGAAGGTATTTTGTACCGAATGCGGACGGGTATCCCGTGGCGAGACTTACCAAGGGAGTTTGGAGATTGGAGTGCTGTCTTCAGGCGCTTCAATTTATGGTCAAAGAAAGGCGTCATGACTGATATTTTCCAGTTTTTATCACGTCTCAATGACCCTCAGTGGCTATTCATTGATGGCAGTATTGTTAAAGCTCATCAGGATGGAGCTAACATCGGTGACCAGGCAGAGCAAGCTATCGGGAAAAGTCGCGGAGGTAAATCAACCAAGATACATTTAGCGGTTGATAGTGGAGGTTTACCTGTATATTTCGAGCTGTCAGGAGGACAGGCTCATGATGTCAGACACGGTCAATCTTTGGTTGAATCATCACCAGAAGCTGAAGTGGTGGTTGCTGACAAAGGCTATGACAGTCAAGCTCTACGTGAGCTTGTGAGCAGTCGTAATGCTAAGCAAGTAATACCAAGAAAAGGAAACAGCAAAACAGGCAACGATGATATTGATTGGGCTATGTACCGATATCGTCACTTGGTTGAGAATGCCTTTTTGAAAATAAAGAAATATCGAGCTATAGCCACTCGATATGACAAGTTAGCCAGAAACTACCACAGTGTAGTCGCACTAGCTTTCTCACTCATGTGGTTACCAATGTGGGTTGATTAGAACATGTACAGCAAAGATCAACACGCTCTAGTGTATGAACAAATGATTATCAACTAATTAATTAGTTTTTAATGGGTTTGAATGTAACAGAATGTCTTTAGCGAAAAAAAGAAATCGTTCGACTGTATTGTAGTATTCGAGCTGCGGCTGACTATTAAATAGAAAATGGTGCTCCAGTGCAGATCAGGGAGAATGCCCTTTTTAGCCTAAAACAGGTTATTGTTTATTTTGAAACGGCGAGTTCAATCACTTCTCTTTTCTCAGCAACAAGCACCGATACCAATAGTTCGTCGTCTTTCACATCCGTCAGGTAACGAACATCTCTTGGCACTGTCGCTACAATTTTGAAGGCACCCGATTGCAGATTGTAAAACCAAAGTTGGTCGTCTTTATTTATGCCGTAAAGGTGCTCATTTTTTACCACAAAGCCTTTCGATGACCCTTGCCCCGACAATGGTTCAAGTAACGTATCTTCTACGCCACCCTGTTGCCAGATGCGATTCATATGGTCCATAAAGATCAACGAGCCTGAATGACTTTTTGTTGCCCAATTAACGCGTTTACTATTGATACTCGTGAATTCCAGTGTATTCAGGTCAATGCTGACAAATTTACTCGAACCATTGATTAGTACACTGGCGATAGCCTGTTGCCCGTTACTGTCCCAATAAAATAGGTTAGTGATCGGATAGTCGAATTCGATAGCTGTCGTGTTGGCATGCAACTGAATGCGGTGTAATTTAAAATTTGCCAATACGAGTAAGCTATTGCCATCGGGTGCCCAGCGCAGGTGTCTGATATAACTTCCTTTCGGAAAATGGCTTATGACGCTGGTACCATTGTCAGTTGCCAGCCACACTTGTTTGGTGCCTGTTTGTCCAGATACATAAGCGATGGCGCTGCCGAATGGCTGATACTTTGCCTCTTCCTCCAGAGCAATAGAACGTGAAAACACCGAGAGCACAGAATCTCCTGATTTTGGCGTCGTACTATTTGTTGCCTGAGGGGGGATGGACAGTTTGGCTATATCACTATCATATCGACCTTTAATGAGTAGCAACCGGCTGCCGTCTGGATGAAAAACCGGCGAACCCACTTCTTCATCCAGTGGTAATGTTAGCTTATTAATCTGTCCCTGTTCAGACATGCTGAATAGCTGGCCTCCGGAGCCTAATACCAATTGATTGGAATTTGGAACGAAAGCTGAAAACAGCTTCAGTTGAGCTGGCTCATCATCTGGCATGACTATTTTTTGACTTGATATAAGTTCACCATCAGGAGACAGCATATCGATATATAAACTGCCATCTTGTTTTATTGCCGTCACCGCGAGTAAATTTCGTTCGGCTGAGTAGATATAATTCATGATGTTGCCATTTTCGACTTCATAGAGGGGGGAGCTGCTATTGTCTTTTACGGAATAACGAATTAGACGCCAATGACGCTCATGTCTTTGTTCCATAACAATATGCTGATCATCAATCCATATTGGTTTGGAAATTGCTGAGTTTTGACAATGTAAAAGCGCGGTGGGAGATTGGGGTTGAGACAAGGCCTGCTCAAAATCCAGACTCATCAGGGTGTAACAGACATTTTGAGTAACAGGCTTGGTGCAGTCTTCTTCTTTGATAAAGGTTAAGGTTTTACCATCTGGTGAAAGGCTATGACCACTGTACGTCCCGCGTTCAGATGTTAACCGAACTTCCTCAAGTGTGTCGGTATTTTTAGCCCATATGTCGTTGATGCAAACCTTATCGTAATAGCGTTGAAAGATTATATAGTTGCCGTCATGTGAGTAAATGCCGCCGTATTCTTTATCATCAGTGGCGGTTAGGTAACGCAGATCAGAAAAGGCCATTGGCAGTGATTCTTTCTGAACAGTAAACAATATGCCAAATAACATCACCACAACGGTGAGCGCAGCAAGCCAAAAGTAGCGGTTATGTTTAGCCGTTGCCCTGGTAATCTTCGGTAAACTTTGAGTGCTGTCAGGATGAAAATCCTGAGACAGTGCAACACCTTCGCTGTTAGTTGGCTTCTCACTAACTGCTTGTGTCTCATGGCTGCTTGGTTCGTCGGACGGATTTTCAGTTTCGGTTGCTTGAGTGGCTTGTGACTGTTCCGACCAATTGACGTCTGTTTCCAGACTATATCCCTGCTTGGCGTGGGTTTTGATTATATCCTGTGCTTTACTGTTCTCCCCCAGCGCTTTTCGCAATTGCGCAATACAGCGCTGCAAAGTGTTCGGCGTAACGACGGAGTTTGGCCATACTGTATCGAGCAATTCATCATAACTGACTACCTTACCGCGATTTTCAGCGAGATATGTCAGCACCAACAACGCCTTCGGCGGTAGCGTTTGAGATTGACCCAGTTGGCTGATCTGGTTTCTGGATAAATCCACAAAGAATTCACCCACCCAATATTGTTTAGCCATAACGGCGGATTCCTGAAGTATGCAATTGAACGGCAAAAGACAAAGAATCCTACCACATACTGGGATTCTGCACAGAATGTCAGCAAAAAATCAGTGAAATTTCAGAGGTCTATCAGGTGTTTATTGCAACTGTCATTTACAGTGCCCACGCAATCGACTCTTAACCTACTTGAAACTACTGGAACCAATTACCTATGAAATACGTTATCACTTTTGCTCTATTTGCAGGATTGTTGCTGCTACATGGCCCAATGGCACATGCCCAACCATTGCAATTGCCTGCTATTGAAGTTGTCCCAATGAAGGATTCTGGTACTGACCGTCAGTATGAGCTTTACGTCAAATTACCAGAGGATTATGACGCTCAACCTAACCGAAAATACCCGGTTATTTACTATACCGATGCACTATGGCATGTGGAAATGCTTTCAGCTTCTACGGCGTTCTTGATGGAAGACGCGATTATTGTGGGAATATCGTGGCAACTAAACATTGATCCTGCCTTGAAGAAAGAAAGAGGGCAGCATGTCAGCAGGTTCCGGGACTATTCAATAAGGGAATCCAGTAATCCGGAACGTCAAGCCAAATATCAGTTGGGGCAGGCCAGTCAGCATCTGGAGTTTATTCGTACCGATGTTATTCAGTATGTCGAACGCCAATACCGTGCAGATCCTGAAAAGCGCACTTATTTCGGTTATTCCCTCGGAGGCCTGTTTGGCGCTTACATCTTGATGGCTCAACCCAACACCTTTAACAACTATATTCTTGGCAGTCCATCATTACGTGGGGATATGGAGCAATTATCTAAGCTGTCTTCGACAAATATGACCTTAGGTAGAGAAATAAATGCCAATGTCTTTGTTACATATGGTTCGGAGGAAGACGAGCTTGGTAAACACATAGAGGAATTTATCACTCTGCTGAAGCGCAGAAACGACGACAGTTTGTTGCTAAAGCACGCTGTGATTGCAGGTGATCATGGTGGCGCATTTCCATTGACAGCGGTGACCAGTGTGACCTGGTTATCTAAGTTATACAAAGGACAAGAAGAATGACTAAAATCGTTTTAATTTTAAAGATTGTGGTGCTTTGGCTCGTAGCCACAAGCATAAAAAGCTATGGGCAGACTGAATATCCCGTGCTGAAGGGGCCATTAATGGGACAAACGCCACCGGGTAAAGTGGCAGAGCCTTTCGCTCCCGGCATTATTTCCAAAGAGGGCTGGGAACTCGAAGGGGTATTCGCTCCGGGCATGAACGAGTTTTATTTCACAACTGATAGCGGCCGAAATACGCCCATCATGGTGATAGGGTTCCGTCAGCAAAACAATATCTGGCGAAAATTCACGGAGTTTAAGCGCATTGGTGAAATTGGTTTCTCAGCAGATGGTCAGCGCATGCATATGGCAGAAGGCTTTAAAGACCGCATTGGTGAGGGATGGTCTGAACGAAAAAGTTTAGGTCCCATGTTTGACCGAGAAGACTGGGGAATTATGCGTCTGACCTCGTCTGCCAATGATACCTACGTGTTTGATGACTATAAAAGTGGAGATGTCATTCGAATCTCAACAATTGTCGATGGGGAAAGACAAACACCGATCAAGATGGGGACCGCGGTTAATTCTGGCACCCATACGGCACACCCTTTTATTGCCCCAGATGAAAGCTACCTGATATGGGACAGCAAGCGGGAAGAAGGTTATGGGAATTCTGACCTGTATATCAGTTTTCGTCAGGATGACGGTTCATGGGGTCCTGCCATTAACATGGGCGAAAACGTGAATTCAGATAATTGGGATGCTTATGCCAGCGTCACACCCGACGGCAAGTATATCCTGTTCAACAGGAAGATGGATGAAACTGGTGATAATGTTGATATCTACTGGGTAGATGCCGGGATAATTGACACACTAAAATCGAAAAGTATGTGATTAGCGATGGTTAGTAACATTAAAGAAGCAAAAAAAATTTTAATAGTTCTGGCATTTTCATTTATCTTGCCGCTTTAGAGCTTTAGGTAAGCGTCTGAAGCGGCAAAAATACCTGATTTTTTTTGGATTGAATCTAATTCTTAGGTCAGTGTTTTCTGACAGGATGCCTTCTTTGAAACGTTAACCACTGTGCAATCAAAATAAAGATAACAAACCAGGGGGTAATGGCTCCCCCTGATGAAGGTTCCGATTCCCTTTCTGTTTGAACCGGCAAAATAGTCAGGGTTATTGTCTGACTTGCCTCAAGGGCTCCATCGCTAACAGTGGCAGTTATCACAATCTGTGACTCTGTGGAGACCTCGGGTGCTATGAACGTCAGAGTGTTTTCAAACTGGCTGCTCAAGTCGACAGTCATCCCTGACTCTTGTGACCAAGTAAGTGTCAGATTATCACCATCAACATCGCTTGTTCCAGCGGTAACACTGACTTCATTGCCCGAAGTAACGCGTTGAGTATTATTCTCAAGAGATATCTCCGGTGCGTCGTTGACAGGTGCTATATCTACACTGATGGATTGAGTTTGCTCCGCACCGCGCCAGTCGCTCACCGTTATTTCGAAGTTGTCGCTTCCAGAAGCATCCTGAAATGGTTGATATGTGAAGGAGGCTGAATCGTTGGCGTTGTTAAGGGTAACGGTACCTAATATTGGAGCTTGTGAGATAAACCAATTCAGACCATCACCGTTGCCATCCTCCGCTAACAGAACGAACTCTTCGGACATATCGTCTTCGTTTAATAAAATGGCTGACGTTGAGTCGCTGTGAATCATAGGCGCGATATTTTGCTCCAGAAGATTAATCACAACGGCATTGTAGTGTAGCTCACCACTAAGGTACATTTGCTCACCCACCATTTTGAAATCCTGATAGTAGGTATATTCCCTTTCTTGCTCAGACCAATAGATACCCTGGTTACCAAACTTTTCATCAACACTGCCATCGGTATTAAACCGGAACATCGCTAATTTGACGGGACCACGAGATGCTCTGTAATAACTTTGGCCAAATTGCACCGCCACTGTCAGCTTTCCATCCGGTTGTACGGCAACGCCCAGCAGGTTCTCAGAAAAGATAGTGCTGAAATTGTTGTTTGCAGTGAACTGTCGGTATGAATGTGTCGCCTGGCCATTATCACCGAAGGTTATTACCTCTTGTCCGTTGGTATCAAGCTTTACTAGGTTCACAGTTGTACTCATTAACTCTTGTCTATCCACATCAAAGGAATCGACAGAGATGACCTGAATTAATCCATCATCAACTTCAGCCTGTGCCACTAATGCGGGGAAATGACGTAATTCAGGGTCTTGTTCCAGGCAGTAGCGATATATACCGTTATCTGCAAAATCTTGTTCAACTTCCCCATTGTTAGCTAAACGAATCTTGTAAAAACATGCCCAAGAGTAATCATAGTATGGGGTGTCAGGCTCTGCTTGTTTTTCAACGACGCGAAAATGCCAGTCAATAGCATTGTTGGGGGCCGCCAGCATATATTGATGCAATGATTCGTCAGGTGACAAAATATATGCTGTTCTGGTATCCGGTTCAGGTTCGGTCCCCGCTTCTGAAAAAATACCCAAACCGTCGCTGCCAAGCTTGATTGTGCGTTTACCTTCCTCACCAAAAGTATTGTCTGGAACACCTTGTGGTGTCAGGCGTAGCATGCGGAAGATCAGGTCGTCGTCTTCACCCGCTAAAAGGATACTGCCGTTATCAAGGACAACAACATCCTGATAACTAAAATCTAAAAGGAAAGCGCCGGAAAATGCAAATCCGGTATCTAATACGCCCAGCTCAGAGTATCTGTATAGCCCTTCATTGGTTAATACAAGAAATGCACCATCATCGAGTTCGCGAACATGCAGTCGGTCTCCTGTTTCTAAGGGGTCCTTAAGCGCTTTACCGCTTTCTCCAAAGTGTTCATCAGTCTCACCCGTGGGGGATAGTTGCATGGAAAAAGTATTCTGCTCTTTCTCGAAGTCCACCCGCAGATCACCAGAACTTGTCAGACGAATATTTTTGGCGAAATTTTTGGAAAAATGGCTGGTCCAGGTTTCGTTTAGATAGGCTATTGAGAATGTCAGTTCGTTGTTGCCGGCAAAATCGTTAACTGCAACCCCGTTTTCATTTAGTGCTGTGATTTTTAACGTATCACTGTTGGCCTGCACAACATAAATGTGTTTTCGTTGCACATTGTGCAATAAAGTCTGGTGTGTATAGTTTTCTGCGTGAATATCAAATATACCCGAATTCGCAAAGCGCTCGTCCAACTCACCAGACTCGTTAATTCTGGCGATAAAGTCATTACTCGACAGTAACAAGTGATTATCAGTAAGTAGAGTGACCTTTTCAGCATTCGCTAATACGGGCAAATCCGTTTCTGTGAGGAAACCATTGTTGAAGCTCTCGGTGTCAATCTCGTTATCCATGTTGATTTTAAAAATCATGCGCTGGTCATAGACCGTTTGCCATGCTCCATCTTGATAAGTAGTCTGGGCGACATTGATGAGAGGGAATGCCTCTCCGTCTGCATTTCCTGCCAGATCAAAACTTATGAAATTCGCACCTTCGCTTTCGACAAGATTATCCAGTACCTCTTTGAATTCCAGACTATTGACGATAGAGGTACTCGTTTCCGTTGCTACATCATGTCGCATAATCAAATAACTGGACCTGTCCCTTTCCATTGAAGAGCCAGTGCAAATCATGCTGTGGCTGCCGCCAACGCTGGCCATGGACAAACAGAGCCCCTCACTCTTTGTACGGATTTCACCTGATTGTTCAATCAGAACAGGAATATCGCCATTAAAACTGGAATTATACGAACCCGGACTGGAAATGATCGCCAGTAACTGATCGTTTTCAGTTATGGCGACATCATCCCTGACATAATGTGTACGGTAGTCATAATTTAAACATGCATTTTGATACCCAAACAGCCGCGAAGCTTTACCATGGCTCGCAAAATTCGCATCAATGTTCCCGTTGGCGTCAAGGCGATAGGCGGCTAGTACCACGCTGCAGTCGTTAGTATACGCCTCTGTGAGTAGCATCATTTTGCCATCTGATAGCTTTTTAAGAGCAACCACACGGTCAGAATCTTCCAGAGGGATGGGATAGATACCCGCATTGCCATATTGGGAGTCAATTTCGCCAGCTGCATTTATCCTGACCAGTTTAACGGAAGATAAATTATAAAGGGAATCATATCTACGGTAATGGAATTCTGGGAATTCCTCGTCGAAAGCGAGCAAAAATCCGCCATCATTTAGCTGCACTATATCTCTGAAGACAAATTGCGTTTTTGGATCATCTTCATCTGCGAAATTGAGCGTGAGCTTACCCTGTTCTGCAAAATCACTGTTGAAAACAATCTCTGACGCTGATGCGAGGTTCATAAAACACAATAAAATTAACACCGTAGATAACATCTGACGGGGTGAAATCCATCTCTTCATTTTTTATTCCCTTGTTGAATTTTTACAGTACAAAAAAGCTTGGTTCTGTTTAAAAGAACTTCGGTAGAAAAGTCTCCCAATGATAAAAATGTTTCCTGTCGTTGTAAATTCAGTTTTTTGTTTATTTTGCCTGTTACTTCATCTGTACCTTGCCACCAATCATCTTATAGGCAGGGGTACCCCGGATCTGGGCTTCTCTGGCAAACTGCTGGTGGCATTCGGGACAGACACAAGGGGTTTGTGTATAGTCTTCGACAATGCGTTCTTTGAAGCATTTTACCAGTGCTCCCTTGCCACCTTTGCGGTATTTAAACAACAGGCTTCGGCATTTAGTACAGTAGATTTGCACTGTCCGAACCGGTCCTTTCTTATTGGGTTTTGCCATAGCGACTGTGAAAACGGTGTGTTATTGGTGATACCTTGGTGTACTTAAAGCCAGGTGAATGACAATGCGGTTTATTACGGAAGCTGCCTTGATTTTCTACTGGTGCTTTTTTTATATTTGCTCTTTAAAGTGGTAAACAACAGGATACTGCCACTACACCACATAAAAAGAAGTACAATGCCTGCCGGTAAAAATAACCATAACTTGGCGGCATCTGCAAACCAGCTGCCATCATGAATCGCCTCAATAATATCGGAACGACGGTAAGCAACCTGCAAAATCTCGCCAGTTTGCCCATCAATTTGCGCTTCCCAGTTGTTGCTAACTAGTACCTTGATTAAGCCTTTGTTAGGTCGCACATCGACGCGTTCAACTTGTTCCCAGTCAGATACCTCTAACTCTGGAATGGATTTCACCACATCCAATAGATGAGAAAATGAAATGCCTGGCTCATTTGACTGACCTTTTAAGGTTGGGGGCTGTATCCAGTCTGATTGCTTTTTTATTTGCAGCAGTATGCCGCTGCCAATGACGATCACCGAAGGTATAAGAATAGTGACGGCCAACCAAAGATGAATTTGGCGGCTAAATTGTCTCAATTTGCTGGACACCGTTAGCTTTTTATCCTGAATTTGTGAAAACGCCCGTATCATAGCTCGATCCGGAAAAAACGTCGAATTCACTGTTTGCAGAACATGTTAACTCACGGTACCGATTCGTCGAAGCTGGTGATTTGTCAAATGAAGGTTGTATTCTGATTTCGCTTGGAGTGCGTGTTTTTGGAGCATAGTTCAATGGAAACTCTTATTGAAAATATCCCTTATGCAATCTATTGTTCTGCATGGAAAAAAATAAAAACCCTAATGGTGGAAACATGAATGTTTTAATGAAGGCAGCGTTCGCATTGACGTTGGCTGTGACCAGTGCATCGCTGATGGCCAAGGAAAAGTCCGACGATTCGGATGATAAATCTCTTTTCAATAGTAAAACCTTTAAAGCAATGGCGCTTCGAAATATCGGTCCGGCCTATATGTCAGGTCGAATTGCCGATATTGCCGTTGATCAAAATAATCCATCCACCTGGTATACCGCCGTTGGTTCGGGCGGTGTCTGGAAAACAGTCAACGCAGGCACAACCTGGACGCCAATTTTCGATGATCAGGCGGTTTATTCTACCGGCGATGTCACTATTGACCCCAGCAACTCCAGCATCATTTGGGTCGGCACAGGCGAAAACAATGGTGGACGCCATATCAGTTTCGGCGATGGAATTTACAAGTCCTTAGACGGTGGTAAAACCTGGGAAAACATGGGGCTTGATAAGTCTGAGCGTATCTCAGATATCATTATTCACCCTGAGGATTCCAATACCGTTTGGGCTTCCGTGCAAGGGCCATTATGGACCAGTGGTGGTGAACGCGGTTTGTATAAAACCACTGACGGCGGCAAAAACTGGACACGGGTGTTAGAGCCAGAAGACGAATGGACAGGTGTGACTTCGTTACTGCTAGATCCCCGCAATCCAGATAAGCTTTATGCGGCAACCTGGTCTCGTCAGCGCACTGTGGCTGCGTATGTGGGCACGGGACCGGGTTCTGGTATTCATACCTCCGATGATGGTGGTGAAACATGGACCGAACTGAAAACCGGCTTACCTGATGGCAATATGGGGAAAATCGGTATGGCCATTTCCCCCATGAATCCAGATGTGATTTACGCCACTATCGAAACAGATAATCGCAAAGGTGGCTTTTATCGTTCGGCAAACCGCGGCGCTAGCTGGGAGAAGCTGTCAGATGAAGTTGGTGGTGGCACGGGTCCGCATTATTATCAGGAAATTTTTGCTGACCAGCACCAGTTTGACCGAGTTTATATCGCTAGCAACTACAGTAAAGTATCGGACGATGGTGGAAAAACCTGGACGCCGATAAATGTCGAACGAAAGCATGTAGATGACCACGCGATGGCGTTCCATCCGACGGATCCTGATTTTGTGCTGATAGGTTCCGACGGTGGTATCTATATGTCCCACGATCGCATGGCAACCTGGCGCTTTATGGCCAACTTGCCTCTGACACAATTTTATAAAATCGCGGTAGATGATACATTCCCGTTCTACACGGTATATGGTGGCACGCAGGATAATTCTACACAGGGTGGTCCGTCTCGCACTGATCGCGAAGAGGGGATCAAAAATAAAGACTGGTTCCTGACGTTGGGCGGGGATGGCCATCAGCCTGCCACTGAACCAGGCAATCCGGACATCATGTATTCTCAATGGCAGCAGGGCAATTTAACCCGCATCGATCGTAAATCCAAAGAAATTACCTATGTAAAACCGCAGCCTCGTCCGGGTGAACCGGCTGAGCGATTTAACTGGGATGCACCTATTAACGTTTCTAGTCATGATCCCAAACGACTCTATTTTGCATCGCAGCGGGTCTGGCGCTCAGATGATCGGGGAGATAGCTGGACGCCGGTTTCAGAAGATCTGACCAAAAACGGTAATCGCATGCATATGCCTATGATGGGGCGTACCTGGTCAGTAGAAGCTGGCTGGGATCTATATGCGATGTCTGAATATCATACCGTTGCGAATTTCGCCGAAAGTCCGGTTGATGAGAATATCCTCTGGGCAGGGACTGACGATGGCCTTATTCAGGTCACAACTGATGGTGGTAAAAGCTGGAAGAAAATCGATCTGGACGATGTCAAAGGTGTGCCGGCAACGGCATATGTAAATGATATTCGTGCCGACTTATTTGATCCCAATACTGTCTATGTTGCGCTTGATAATCATAAATACGGTGATTTTAAGCCGTACTTAATTAAGTCGACCAACCTCGGCAGAAAATGGACCTCGCTAGCAGATAGCTTGCCTGAAAAGCATTTGGTTTGGCGCATCGTCCAGGACCACGTGAACAAAGATCTGCTGTTTATCGGTACTGAGTTTGGGGTGTTTTTCACGGTTAACGGTGGCGAAAAATGGATTGAGCTGGAGGGCGGTATGCCCACCATCTCAACCCGAGATGTTAAAATCCAGCGTCGTGAAAATGATTTAGTGGCCGGTACTTTTGGGCGCGGTATCTATATTCTGGATGACTATTCACCATTACGTGAACTAACGGAAGAGTCGATGGAGAAAGAGGCTCTGCTTTTTGCCCCGGGGCGACCTGTGAAATGGTTTCGCTTAGACGGAGCGCATTCAGGGTCTGACGGCGATGACCGCTTCGTGGCTGACAATCCTGAACATGGTGCGACACTGACTTATTTCCTCAAAGACAGTCTGTTGACGGCAAAAGAAAGACGGCAGGAAGCTGAAAAGAAAATGGTTAAAGAGGAAGAATATCCTAAATACCCGGCATGGGAAGATATCGAAGCAGAAAATCAGGAACCGGCCCCCGCCGTTTATATCGAAATTCGGGATGCTGACGGTCAATTCGTGAATCGTGTGGAAGGTAAAACCAAAAAAGGATTACACCGAGTAACCTGGAATATGCACTATGCGAAATCCACTGCCGTGACGGGTGAAAAAGGGTCATCATGGCATCCTCTGGCACAAGGCCTGATGGCGCTACCTGGTCAATATACAGCGACCCTGTATAAGCGCGAGGGGAGTGAGATTAAACAGCTTGCGGAACCGGTTGAGCTGGAGCTGAAAGCTGTTTTTGAAGGGGCGATTACCGGGCCATCAGCACAGGAAGTGATGGAATACGGCAAAGAGATAGTGGCAGCAGATAAGCGGGCATCAGCGGCTGACGCAGTATTAGACGAAGTCTCCAGTACAATGGAGCTTATTCGTACTGCAATTGATCGCACTGCTGGAGATATCAGCGCATTGGAAGCGCAATATGCCGAGATTCAGAAAGAAATTAACGCCATTAATTTTGAACTGAATGGTCTTGAGTCCCGCGACAGAAAAGGGGCGAAACCAGCCAACATATACAGCCGTCTGTGGTTCGCAATGTCTGCTGCTTGGTCCTCATATGGACCGACTAAACAACATCGCGAGCAGTTCGGCTATGCTCTGGAAGGATTAAATGACGTTAGCCAACGCATTAAAGCCTTGCAGGAAACCGCATTACCTGACTTGCAAGAAGCGATAATTGCAGCTGGTGGCCCATGGACAAACGGAGCACCGGTCATCACCGAAGCGCTCTAAGCAGACTGTAGGGTACTGACACCCCAATGTCAGAATTAAATTAGCCCCGGTAGCTGCATAAGTTGCTACCGGGGCTTTTTTATGTGCGCCGGAGTGCTGCGTTCAGTTCTTCGAAAAAGATGGTGCGCAACAGGTCATGACCTGGCAAAGAGTCAGGGCCTTTCTCTTGGCCGGAACTTTTTACTTATAGTGGTGTTTTCTGCTAAGTGTCGGTGTTTAACTCAAAGCGGGAAAAACGGCTCCACTAGTTCGTAAGAAATCGCCTCTTTTTCACACGCTCAAAACCTGTATCTATCTAACCAAAGATATGACGAGTTTTTTTATGCGGCTATGCCTTCCGCTTTTTTGAGTCGGGATTCAATACTCTTATGACCGTGATTTTTCGCGTCTGTCATGGGCGTGGCTCCCCAGCGATCCTTGGCTTTAGCATTGGCACCGTGATTCAATAAATAGGAGACGGCCATTTCTTTGCCTTCAGCCGCGGCAAGGTGCAAAGGCGTGCGACCGTCGTAATCGGCAGCATTTATGTCTGCGCCATGGGCGATAAGTCTTGCAAGTTCTTGTAAGTCACCATTACTGGCGGCACTTATCAGCTGAAACACATTGTCAGATTGCGTTTGTTTGACACTCGTGGTTGGGTCTTTTTTGCTGGACGGTTTGCCAATTCCATCAAAGTTATGAAATGAAAATCTGTTGACCAGATGCCTACAAAACTCAATACCACGTACACTATTGCCAAGTTTATCAAGTCGTGGAGACCAAATGGCAAATCCTGCCACATTGGGTATCACAACCATCAATGCGCCTGATACTCCTGATTTAGCAGGAACCCCAATAGTAAAGGCAAATTCACCAGAAAAGTCATACATTCCGCACGAGCCCATCAAAGATAAACAGTTGCGAACGGTTTCCTCTGAGAAAATGCGTTCATTCGTCAAGGGACACACTCCCGCATTGGCGAATGTGGCCGCCACAACAGACATAGATTCTGCCGTGACTTCGAGTGAACAAGATTGAAAATAAAAATCCAGAGTTTCGAGTAAATTGGTCCCCTTTGGAAAAGCGCCTTTTTCCTGCATGAAATAAGCCAGTGCAAAGTTGCGATCAGCAGTGGCTTTCTCTGAGAGGTACACAGGATTATTGTAACCAGGTTGAGTTCCACCCGACAAGGCTGTCCAAGTCTGCATCACGTAGTCAAATCTGTCTGATAATTCCAATTCCGGTTTTATCAATGAACAAGACATAATAGAACCTGCATTAATCATGGGATTATGTGGCAGTCCAGCTTCGCTTAACGTCAACTCGTTAAAGCTGCGCCCACTGGGTTCGCGTCCAACGTGTTGATGAACTTTCTCTGCGCCATTCAACGTTAATGCCATCGCGTAGTTAATGGGTTTACAAGTGGATTGGACACAATATCTCTGATTTGCGTTGCCAATGGACGCGCGTTGCCCGTCTACTGTGCAGGTGCCCATGCCAAATAATTCAGGATCGACGCGGCCCAACTGAGGGATGTAGTCGGCTACAGCTCCGTCTTTAATTTCCTTGCATATGTCGAATATTTCAGTGAGTTCAGCAACAAAATCCGGGAAGTTAGGAACGACAAACTTGTCTTTGACGGCACGTTCAAATAAAGAAAAGTGTTTTTCACTCAGGGCAACAAATTCCCCGATGTTAAGTTCGTCTTTCCCGGTGTTCAAACGGTCTCGCATTTCGTCAAGTCGGGGATCATCGTTTAAGATCCCGCACTTTTCTAATGTATGCTTTAGATTTTCGCGAGAGATAAAGCCATCGTTGGATTTATCTAATGCGGTAAACACGTTTTGAATATTCTGATTGAACTTATTCTTTCCTGATTTTGATGTGTTTTTAACGACATCAATAGAACCTTGCCTACCAACAGAAGCGGCATTTAACTTAGTCATTGTTAATGCTCCTTCAGGCTTTAGTTTCGAGGTTGTATGCTGGCAAACCAATTTCCGTCAAATCTGGACCTGATTTTTCGGCAACCGGACATATGCGTATACCAATAGAAATCTTTATCAGTGCCCAAATTGCGAAACAGGTCATAAAAACAAATACGCCGATAGAGAGTATACCGACAAGTTGATTGACGGCGCTGACTTGAGGGTTATTGGTGGCGACGACCATTGTGCCCCAAATACCTGCAGCTAAATGAACCGGAATAGCACCAACTGCATCATCAATCTTGAAGCGTTCCAGTAATAGTGAAGCGACAATCATCACCACTCCCCCAATAGCGCCTATCAATAATGCAGAGCCAATTCCGGGAGACACAGGATCAGCTGTGATAGAAACGAGGCCTGCTAACGCGCCGTTTAAAGTCGCGACAAGATTTGGTTTGCCATCAATAATCAGTGTAAGAACCAGCACGGAGATCAAACCACCTGCGGCGGCAACATTTGTGTTCACAAAAATATTTGCGATTGCCACAGCATCCTCGACACTTTGGAAAGCTAACTGAGAGCCACCGTTAAATCCAAACCAGCCAAACCACAAAATGAATACTCCGATGGCGACCTGTGGCGATGATGAATTCGGTAAATTAACTGACGCCCCATTGGATAGAAAGCGACCATCTCGGGCACCGAGTAAAATCACCCCGGCAAGTGCAGCCCAACCGCCTACAGAATGGACTATTGTAGAACCCGCGAAATCAGAAAAACCCAATTCAGCTAACCAGCCGCCACCCCAGGTCCAATGTCCAACTGTCGGATAAATAAAGCCAGTTAAAGTGACTACGAACAAAAGGAATGACCAGAGTTTCACTCGCTCTGCGAGTGCACCTGAAACCACAGAGGCCGCTGTTGCTACGAATACCATTTGGAAAAACCAAAATGCATTGTCAGCCATACCCTTGCTCAAATCGCCATTGAGTGCTCCGGCGTCATTGGAAACCCAGACACTCAAAATGCCAAAATAGAGGTTGTTTTCAGCAAACATCAGGTTATAACCGACAAGATAGAACATAATGCCGGCAATTGAGTATAAAGCGACATTTTTGATTAAGATTGTTGATACCGAAGTCACTCTGACTGAACCTGCCTCCAACATGGCAAAGCCAGCGGCCATGAACATCACCAAAACACCGCAGAACAACAGTAGAAACGTGTTCAAAAGATATCCTGTAGTTGGGGCCAAAGTCTCAGTGTGACCGGTCATCGAAAAGACAGTTAATGTTAAGAATAAAAAGGCTTTTAACGAGCTTTTATTAAGTGCACTCATTTTTCTCCATCCCATAAAAAGGCCCGATGAAGAGCATTCTGCATCGGGCTATTCATTCTATTTCAAACGTTAAATTAAGCGGCTTTTTCAGTGGCAGCCGAGTCTGATGCTTTCTCGAATACGCTATCACTGAAATTCATAATGGTTGCCATAATGCGCATCGCCACCTCGTATGGATCTGAGTTGGCTCCCGGGCGTCGGTCTTCAAAGTAACCGTAACCGTTTTGCTGGACAGAAAGAGGTATGCGAATAGAGGCACCCCTGTCGGCAGTGCCGCTACGGAATTCACTAATCGAACAGGTTTCATGTAAACCGGTTAATCGCTCATCCAGAGCTTCTCCATAAACTTTGATGTGATCTTCGTGACGTTTACTCAACGCGTCTACCGCTGCCTCGATAGCTTCCATACCGGTGTCTTTGTTGCGAGTTGCGTCTGTCGAGAAGTTGGTGTGCATTCCCGCACCATTCCAGTCACCTTTGACGGGTTTATTGGCGAAAGACACGGTCACACCGAAATCTTCTGCGACACGGTGCAATAACCAGCGAGCAATCCAAACATGGTCGGCGGCGTTAAGTGCTGCCGGGTTGTCTGAATCCAAGCCGCGATATCCAATTTGAAACTCCCATTGACCGGGCATGACTTCAGCATTTAAACCGTAATACATGATGCCGGCTTGCATGCAAAGGTCAGCATGCATTTCAGCAATGTCACGTCCAAAGATACGATCTGCACCTACACCACAATAGTAAGGGCCTTGTGCTTCAGGTTCACCGTTCTCTGGCCAGCCGAGTGGACGTCCATTTTGGAACAGAGTGTATTCTTGTTCAAAGCCAGCCCAAGGATTTTGCTGTTGTGCACCGGCGTTTAACACTGCGCGTAATTTAGAACGTGTATTTGTCACGTGTGCGTCGTTTTGGTCGTTGAGGACTTCGCACATAGCGAGGAAATTACCTTCACCACGTATTGGATCATTAACCATGCATACTGGAACAAGCACACAATCTGAGTCTGAGCCGTCTGCTTGATTGGTTGAAGAGCCATCGAATCCCCATAGCGGTAAATCGCTTACTTTGGGTTGTATAGATTCAAGATTCACAAAACGCATCTTCGAACGTAATGCAGGAGTAGGTTGAGTACCGTCTATCCAAATATATTCTACAAGGGCCATAGTATTATTCCTGTCTTTAAATAGTGAAAAAAACGATTGCGGGTGGTAATTAAATAGTGATGGGGTCAGCAATCGTGGCGCGCATTATCCAATGAAAGTGTGCAAAGAACCTGCAGGAAAACCGTATTAAGACAGCGGGAATTATGATGGAAAGTGAATGTGGTGGTAAAAACTGCACAAATAGTTGCAAGTGCCACTACCTATGCAGTATTAGTATATTGCTATTCTTTGCGGGGGAGAATTATCCGCGAAAAGTCGGATTGAATTTGTCTTGGCAATATTTGATAACGAGTTTCACGTTTCTTCTATGTGATTAAGTAGCGTGTTGATTTTATGAAGTTTGAAATAGGTGTTCTCGATAAGAGAAAATTTACTCCCATAGTATTAATGTGAAGCCTGTGTAGGCCTTACTGTGTACTTGACTAGCCATTGTGAATGGCAGAGATGATTTGTGCCTGCTCTGACGTTACGCTGACAAAGCGCATGTTCGGCCTTGTTGACGCTTCTCATATTGCATTAGCATCAATGAAATTATTCTTCGTGATTTACGGGGAGCCATGGAAGGCGAGCCTGGGTGAGGTATCAGGGATGAGTCAGACGCACGTAAACTTAGCCTAATCTACGAAGTGACGAGCGTCCGGCCTCTTGTTCAGTTTCTTAAGGACATAAAAAAACCGACTTGCGTCGGTTTAATTTGCACATTTTGTAAACAGTGGTACCAGAGGGTAAATCGCGCCCGGACGAAGATTAATTATCTTCGTCAGTGATTTACGGGGAGCCATGGAAGGCGAGCCTGGGTGAGGTATCAGGGATGAGTCAGACGCACGTAAACTTAGCCTAATCTACGAAGTGACGAGCGTCCGGCCTCTTGTTCAGTTTCTTAAGGACATAAAAAAACCGACTTGCGTCGGTTTAATTTGCACATCTTGTAAACAGTGGTACCAGAGGCCGGACTTGAACCGGCACACCATTGCTGGCGGTGGATTTTGAATCCACTGCGTCTACCAATTCCGCCACTCTGGCACTGATAGATGTGCTTCGACTTACGTCGAGTGGCACGCATTATAGTGATACGAAGAGTGGTTGCAAGTGCTTTATTGCAAATTCGCGTCATTCCGGTGAAAGAATATGCAATTTTTTTTGCGAAGCGGCCTTTTAATGTCTTTGTGTGATTTTCATTGCGCTTAGACTGCATGGCCAATTGTGGCAAATAGCAGGTCAGTTGATTGGGTCTCTTCTAAGTTTTAATGAAACCATTTACCCGATGATTCAAAAACTTGATACCATGCTGCCAGTAGTTGAATGGAGTTGGTAAAGTGCAAGACGAGTTTCCTCGCGCTGGTTTTCTGCGTCGCCTCGCGGCAATGGTTTACGATTTACTAATGGCCGTGGCTGTCGGCATGTGCGCTGCGATGGTCATGATCGTGATATTTGTCATTTTGTTAGAAAATGATGTGCTGGATAAGGGCGGACTGGAACATACCAGTGATGTCATTCAGCAGTCATTTATGTTTACTACGATAATTCAGGTTTGGGTTGCTACCTGGGTTTTGGGTTTTTTCTTATGGTTCTGGCGAAACGGTGGGCAAACTATCGGCATGCGAGCCTGGCGAATGCGCTTGTATAGTACCAATGATAAACCCTTTGGTTACGGCCGTGCCCTGTTAAGGATGCTGACGTCGTTGTGTGGCTTAGGCACTTTGTTGTTGCTGGTGGATTGGAAACACAAGCTGGCGTTGCAGGATAGGTTAACTGAGACGGAGATTCTGGTACTCAGTAAAGAAGCCAACGATCACAAAAACTGGTAGTCCACCCTGAAATGGCCTGTTTATTGCCGTTTCATCAGTATGGTGGCGATCCAGGCAAATAACAGGCTTGGTAAAATGGCACCAAAAAATGGAGGGATCTGGTAAACCAGTGATAAAGGGCCAAACACTTCATTGGCGATAAAAAAACCGAAACCGGTCAGTACGCCCATTATAATCCGGGCACCCATTGTGACACTGCGTAACGGGCCAAATACAAATGACAATGCCATTAGCAACATAACACCCACAGTTACGGGTTGCAGAATTTTCCGCCATAGCGCCAGCATATAGCGCTGCGCATCTTGACTGTTATTTTTGAGATAGGCAATGTAGTCCAGCAAACCGGATATCGACAAGGCTTCCGGTTTGACTCGGACGACTCCGAGTTTATCGGGGGTCAGCGAACTGTTCCAGGCTGTAGAAAACAGTGTTGACGTGCGCACCTGTTCTTCAAAATGGGTTTGTTTGACTCTTTTTAGCTGCCATTGGTTATCGCTAAAACTGGCCTCTTTGGCGACCGTTAGTGATGCTAAGCGTTTGTTCTGATCAAACTCATAAATACTAATATCCCGTAAAATATCTTTGTCCAGCACTTCGCCGATGCTGACAAATTTATCGCCATCTTTTGCCCATGTCAGCCGATCAGAAGAAAACAGGCTACCGCCAGAGATCGCCTGGGCCCGAATTTCTTTCGCTTTCGCCTCACTTTGGGGAGCCACAAACTCCCCCAGCCCCATAACAAAAACCACCATCAATAGAGCACTTTTCATTGCTGAGCGAATAATGCACCAGCGGCTCATACCCGAGGCTAACATCACAGTTAATTCACTATTGCTGGCTAATATTCCCATGCCAATCAAACCGCCAATCAGCGTTGCCATTGGGAAAAACTGTTCTACTTCTCTGGGCATACTGAGCAGCACATACACTGCCGCGACATTCATGTCGTAACTGCCGCGCCCGAGATTCTTAAGTTGCTCAATAAACATGATAAGGCTGGATAGCCCCACTAGCACTGTCAGGCTGATAAAGGTGGTGCCCAGTAGTGTGCGAGCAATGTAATAGTCGATTATTTTAAACACGCACCAACCCCTTGAGTTGGGAGATCATTTTCACGCCAGTGGTGCGCCCCTTAACAATCAACGTAATACCAATCATTAATATAACCGAGTGTACCCACCAAAGCCCCAGGGTTGGCGGAATCTTACCATCTTCTAATACCTTTCTGCCTGCCATCAATAGCATGAAGTAGCCCAGATACAGCATGATCCCGGGGAACAATTTTCCGAAGCGACCTTGTCTTGGATCAACAGCGCTCAAGGGCACTGCAATCAGTACCAAAAAGGGTATCGATAAAGGAATCGCTATGCGCCACTGAAACTCGGCAATCGCACCGATGCTATCTTCATCCATCAATTGCGCAGTGCTATAGGATTCCAGTTTTCGACGTTTTTGTTCCGCCTGCTCTTCAGCAATTTGCACCTGATACTCTTCGAACTGCACTACTCGGTAATCTCGCTGGCCATGCTTACCTTCATACTGTAAACCATCAGTAAGTACTAGCTTTTGAGAGCCGTCTGGGGCTTCACGAACAAAGCCGCCGGAGGAATAAACAATATGGACTTGCTCTGAGGCGTTGTCAGGATCATGTTGGGCTACGAAGACATTCTGTAATTGGTTGTTACTATCAATATCCTGAACAAACAGAACGGCTTGTTTGTTCGCGGTTTCTTCAAAGCGTCCTGGTAATAATGCGGATAATCCGGATTCCGAGGCCAGTTGTTGCTCCAGATTGTATTCAGTTTCCATTGCCATGGGGGCCAGCCAAAGCGTAAGAATGGCTGTAATCCCAGCCATAAAAACAGATAACAACAACATAACTCGTGCCACGTACCATTCACTGACACCACAGGCGCGCATCACTGTCATTTCGCTATCCACGTACAAGCGACCATGCGCCAGCATAATGCCCAAAAAGACACTGAGGGGCAGAATTAGCGCGGCTAAAACAGGCATTTTTAGTGCAAGAAATCCAAGCACTAAACCGGCGGGGATATCGCCATTTGACGCTTCAGCTAAAACCCGGACAAATCGCTGCGTGACAAATATAGCCATTAAAACGAAGAAAACCGCCAGTTGCGATTTTAAGGTTTCTTTTAATAAATAACGAAGAATCAGCACATCTGTTCCATATTAAAAGTGGTAATTATGCTGGCAAGTGAGCAAATTTTGAGTAAACTTAACGTTTTCGCAAGTTTAAACCAAGAAGTCTGCATTTTTCCTGAACAAAACAAAGGTCGTCAATGCATTATGGCGGTTCTTGATACCAATTGTAAACCATATACCCTGGCAATTGGTGATAATTGCTGTGTGATAGAGGTTTATAGCGGTAGATCTGCAGACCCTCGGTTCTCAAACAATAATAATAAAATCTTAATTCTGAAAGAGGAGCCTTTATGGAGTTTCATGTAAAAAGTGGTAGTCCAGAAAAGCAACGTAGTGCCTGTATCGTCGTTGGCGTATTTGAACCACGTCGTTTAACCGCCGTTGCCGAGCAACTGGATGTGATCAGTGAAGGCTACATCAGCAACCTGTTACGTCGCGGTGATCTGGAAGGCAAACCCGGACAGGTTTTATTGTTACATCATGTACCTAACGTGTTGAGTGAACGCGTCTTACTGGTTGGCTGTGGTAAAGAGCGTGAACTGGACGAGCGTCAGTACAAACAAATTATCTCCAAAACGATTTCTACCTTAAACGAAACCGGCTCAATGGAAGCCGTATGTTTTCTCACTGAGATGCATGTCAAAGGTCGAGATACGTATTGGAAAGTGCGTCAGGCCGTTGAGACCTCGCAAAATGCCCTGTACACCTTTACGCAACTGAAATCCAAACATGATGAAGCGCGTCGACCTCTGAGAAAAATCGTCTTTAACGTCCCGACGCGCCGAGAACTGACTACCGGCGAACGTGCTGTGGATCACGGCTTAGCCGTTGCAGCGGGTATGTCTACCTGTAAAGATGTGGCGAATATGCCGCCCAATATCTGTAATCCTCAATACCTCTACGAGCAGGCCAAAGCGCTGGAAGACAAATACGAGAATGTCTTGGTAGAGCGTATTGGTGAGAAAGAGATGCAGAATTTAAATATGAATTCTTATCTTGCTGTCGGGCGAGGCTCGGAAAACGAATCGGTCATGTCGGTGATTCACTACAAAGGTGGTGCCGCAAGTCATGAGCCCATTGTGTTGGTAGGTAAAGGCCTGACATTTGATTCCGGTGGTATCTCTATTAAGCCCAGCGAAGCCATGGATGAAATGAAATATGACATGGGTGGCGCCGCAGGTGTTTTAGGTACAATGCATGCCTTGGCAGAGCTGCAATTGCCGATAAACGTGATAGGTATTCTGGCCGGTTGTGAAAACATGCCCGATGCCAATGCCTACCGGCCAGGCGATATCCTGACCACCATGTCAGGGCAAACGGTCGAAGTGCTAAACACGGATGCAGAAGGTCGTTTGGTATTATGTGATGCTCTAACCTACGTAGAGCGATTTGATCCAGACACCGTAGTGGATGTCGCTACCCTGACCGGAGCGTGCGTAATTGCGCTGGGCAAACATGCATCGGGATTGATGAGTAATCATAATCCATTGGCCCATGAGTTAATCAATGCCTCTGAGCAATCCAGTGATAGAGCATGGCGTTTGCCATTGTGGGATGATTATCAGGAGCAAATCGAAAGCCCATTTGCGGATATGGCCAATCTTGGTGGTCGTGCCGCAGGGACTATTACAGCTGCCTGCTTCTTATCTCGATTCACCAAAAAGTATCACTGGGCCCATTTAGATATTGCTGGCACAGCATGGCAGGGGGGCAAAGACAAAGGTTCAACTGGTCGTCCTGTGGCGATGTTGACTCAGTTTTTGATGAATCGTGCAGGCGTTGAAACTGAAGATTAATGAAGAGCGCGGTTTTTTATTTGTTGCCCGACAATGACGGGCAATACGTCAGTCTGACCCAAGCAGCCTGCGAATTGGCTGCTCAGCAATGTCGTTCCAGGCAAAAGGTGTGGGTTTATTGTGCTGACCAAGAATCCGCCGAACAGTTGGATGACTTACTTTGGCAACGGCCAGTAGATGCCTTTGTACCGCATAATTTGGTCGGAGAAGGCCCTGACAAAGGGGCGCAGGTGGAAATAGGCTGGCAACCACCGCAATTTGTAAGCCGACCTGTACTGATAAACTTACATGCGAATTATCCGGAATTTTCCGCACAATTTCGAAGCGTGATAGACTTCGTGCCCGCTGATGAAGCAGGTAAAGTCAGCGCCAGAGAACGATATAAACATTACCGGGCTGCCGGGTTCACCATGCAAACACAGCCCTTTGAAGCGAATATTGAGAGACGTAATGGATAAAACTTTCAACCCACAAGACATTGAAACCCAGCTGTATCAAGAATGGGAAGAAAAAGGTCATTTTAAACCATCCGGTAGCGGGGAGGCTTACTCCATCATGATCCCACCGCCCAATGTGACAGGAAGCCTGCACATGGGCCATGCGTTCCAGGACACAATTATGGATACGCTTATTCGCTACAAACGCATGGATGGCAACAATACCTTATGGCAAGTGGGTACGGATCACGCGGGTATTGCAACCCAAATGGTAGTGGAACGTAAGTTAGCGAACGACGAAGGCAAAACCCGTCATGAACTGGGGCGTGAAGCATTTATTGATCGTATCTGGGATTGGAAAGCGGAATCTGGCGGCACTATCACCCGACAATTGCGCCGCCTGGGTGCGTCAGTGGATTGGGACAGAGAACGCTTCACTATGGATGAAGGTCTGTCGGAAGCCGTTAAAGAAGTCTTCGTGCGTTTGTACCAGGATGATTTGATCTATCGTGGTAAACGTTTGGTTAATTGGGATCCGAAACTACACACTGCGATCTCTGACCTTGAAGTCGAAAACAAAGACCAGAAAGGTAATATGTGGCACCTCCGTTATCCGTTGGCTGACGGAGTGACCACCAAAGACGGGAAAAACTACCTGGTAGTCGCCACCACACGCCCGGAAACCATGCTGGGTGATACCGGCGTGGCGGTAAACCCCGACGATGAGCGTTATCAGGATCTCATTGGCAAAGAAGTTATGTTGCCGTTAGTGAATCGCCGTATTCCCATTGTCGCCGATGAACATGCCGATATGGAAAAAGGCACAGGGTGCGTCAAAATCACCCCTGCTCACGACTTTAACGATAATGAAGTGGGTAAACGTCATCAGCTGCCGATGATCAATATTTTCTCCAAAGACGCGGCGATTTTACCTGCCGGTGAAGGCTACACTTTCGATGGTAAGGAGCTCTCTCTGGATGCGCCCATACCTGAAGTATTGCACCATATGGACCGTTTTGAAGCGCGCAAAACGATTGTCGCCAGCTTTGAAGAGGCCGGTCTTTTGGAAGGCATTGAAGATAACGCGATGACCATCCCTTTCGGGGATCGTTCCGGTGTCGTCATTGAACCGTTGCTCACCGATCAATGGTATGTGCGGGTTGCGCCATTGGCTGAGCCCGCTAAAAAAGCGGTTGAAGATGGCGAGATTCAGTTTGTCCCTAAACAGTACGAAAACATGTATTTCTCCTGGATGAACGATATTCAGGATTGGTGTATTTCCCGTCAGTTGTGGTGGGGACACCGTATACCAGCCTGGTACGATGCGGAAGGAAACGTCTATGTCGGACGTGATGAAGCCGAAGTACGTAAAGAAAACGGACTGAGTGACGATTTTGAATTAGCACAGGACGAAGATGTACTGGATACCTGGTTCTCTTCGGCGCTGTGGACATTCTCAACCCTGGGTTGGCCTAAAAATACCGAAGACATGCAGGTCTTCCATCCCAGCAATACGCTGGTCACCGGATTCGATATTATCTTTTTCTGGGTCGCCCGCATGATCATGATGACCATGCATTTTATTAAAGACGAAAATGGCAAACCCCAGGTACCTTTTAAAACCGTTTATGTGACTGGACTTATCCGCGACGAGCACGGCGACAAGATGTTGAAGTCAAAAGGCAACGTGCTGGATCCTATTGATATGATCGATGGTATCGATCTCGAGTCATTGGTTGAGAAGCGCACCGGTAACCTGATGCAGCCCCAACTAGCGCAAAAAATTGAGAAAAACACCCGTAAAACCTTCCCAGACGGCATTGAAGCCCATGGCACTGATGCCTTGCGTTTTACTCTGACGGCAATGGCGTCAACCGGACGTGATATCAACTGGGATATGAATCGTCTGGAAGGTTACCGTAATTTCTGCAACAAGCTATGGAATGCCAGCCGCTACGTACTAATGAACACAGAGGAACATGATTGCGGTGCCAATGGCGGTGAAATGCAGTTCTCGTTAGCGGATCGCTGGATCCAGGGGCAATTGCATAAAACCATCAAACAATGTCGTCAACATCTGGACACCTATCGTTTTGACCTAGCCGCCAATACGCTGTACGAATTCACCTGGAACCAATTCTGTGACTGGTATCTGGAGCTGACCAAACCGGTACTGTTCAAAGGCACTGAAGCGCAGCAACGTGGCACTCGCAGAACGCTAGTAACCGTACTGGAAGCATTGCTGCGTCTGATGCACCCGCTGATGCCTTACATTACTGAAACCATCTGGCGCAATGTGGCTCCGCTGGCGAATATTGAAGGTGATAGCATTATGCTGCAAAGCTATCCTGCGTTTGATGAGAGTCAGGTCGACCAACAGGCAATTGATGATCTGGAGTGGATGAAGCAATTTGTTATCGGTATTCGTAACATACGTGGCGAGATGGATATCTCACCGAGCAAGCCCCTGTCAGTACTGGTGAAAAACGCCAGCGCTGTGCATCAGCGCCGCATGCAGGAGAATATGAACTTCCTGCAAGCTCTGGCCAAATTAGATGAGATTAGCGTGCTTGCAGAGGGAGAGAAAGGGCCGGCTTCGTCCACAGCGCTAGTCGGTGATATGGAAATTTTGGTGCCAATGGCGGGTTTGATCGATAAAGGCGCAGAGTTGGCACGTATTAACAAAGCGCTGGATAAAGTTGAGAAAGACTTTACTCGCACAGAAGGCAAGCTTGCCAATCAAAACTTTGTGGGCAAAGCGCCAGAAGCTGTCATCAATAAAGAAAAAGAAAAGCTCGAAGAATTCCGCGTGCAAATGGAAAAGCTTAAAGAGCAGCGCGAGACTATCGAAAGCTTATAAGCCGTCATTTTTACAGCACTCAGTAAGCGGGATAAGGCAACTTATCTCGCTTTTGTTTGGGGTAATAATGGGTTTTTGAGTAGTAATAGGTTTTTGAGTAGTAATGGGCTTTGGGATAAGAATACGCTTTTCATTCAATCCGTGAGAGCAACTCCCGAATCTTTCTCTCCACATACGTGGCGCTGCCACTGTAGTTTGACAAAACAATGGCGATATACCCCTGCCGTAAATAGATATCCATATTGCTACTGATGCCAATAAAGCCACCGGAGTGACCAACTATAATATCGTTGAGGGTTTGACGAACACCGAATCCGTATCCGTAGTATGGCGAGTTAAGAACAGCTTTTGCCGAATAGCTTTCTTGCGTTAATGCTTTGTTTAGTAGTTTGAAGTGTGTCAGCGCCAGAGCGAATCTGTGCAAATCCTCGACTGTTGAAAATCCACCACCGGCGGGTCCACCCTTGAAAACATGCTCGTATAGGTTGTTTCGCCAACCCGTCGGCTTATTGGCGTCTCGGTGGTAACCAATAGCCAGGTTCGGCACCGGCTGGTCCATCTCATAAGATCCGGAATTCACCATTGCAGCTTTGTTATAGATGTTTTCCTGAATGTAATCGAAGTAGTTTTGACCACTCACCGCTTCAATAACGACACCAAGCAAAAACATGCCTGTGTTGCTGTAACCGAACTCGGTGCCTGGTTCAAAACGCAAGACTTCATTTCTGATCAGTGGTTTGTAGTCAGATAGCGCACGAAACCGCTGTTTTGAGGCATCCATAAAAGCGCGATTAAAATAGCTTCCTAAACCAGAAGTGTGGCTGAGCAGATGGCGAATTTCGATTTTGTCGCTGACATCCCGTGAAAGCCAGCTCAGGTCAATAAACTTGGTCAATTTATCATGTAACGATAATTTACCTGCTTCCACGAGTTGCATGATGGCAATCGCCGTGAACATTTTGTTCATGGAGCCTAAGTTAAACTTTGTTTGCAGATTGTTGTTGACGTTAAAACGTTTGCTGGCTTGTCCGTATGTGGCTTGAAAAAGCACGGTTTCCTGTTCAGCGAGCAACACATTGCCAGAGAATAAATCCATTTCCGCTAGCATTGCAACATAGCGTTTTAACTCCTGCAACGCCTCGGCTCTGGATAGTGCTGTCGGCTTAGCAACATTGCTTGGAAAGCGGGCAGGGATAATCCGAAGCTCAAAGATCTTGTCGGGAGAAAGAAAATCGCTGCTGATGATTGCCCCAAACCAAAAACCGCTATCCTCCGCTTTGAAGACGACATGCAGTTCGTCATCGGGTAGGGCAAAGCCCTGATAATCACGAAAAGCATGAAACGTAAGCGGTCCCAGCACTTCATGAGTAGTCATCAAGAGATTTTCGTGGTCTTCGAGAGCAATTCTATCGAGGTAGTCCGCGGCGTAATGACTTCTAATAAATGAAGTCATCTGGCTGTGGTCACCTGAATTGATAACATTAATCAGTGGAAGCGCTAATGCAGCGATAGGTTTGTCAGGAGGTATTGGAGAATCAATATAATTGCCAAATGCAATTCCTGGAATGCAACAAATCAAGATTACAGCCTTGTATATTCTGCTCATCATCTTTAATCCTTTGTTTGGCTCAAACTTTCTGTCCCAGACTCTAGTCTGTTTTGGCGCTAATTCAATTTATGCGGGAAGCGAGTGCACACTCATGTAGCGAATACTAACTCGTGTTGGCATTCCTAGTGGCGCAGAAGTACACCCTTAGCAAATGTAAATCGTCATAGGATACCTTTCCCTGCATTGCATCAAATAAGGGTTTCAATCGTTCTGTGCCCAAACTTTCAAAAGCTGACATGACCTGTTCGGTCTGTTGTGCAGGTGTCTGCGTATCGTCAAGTAAAGCCATTGAGTTAGCTAAAGCATGGCCTTCCTGCACGTAATTGTGCAAATGGCTAATAATGGTGCTGGGTTTGATATTGTGACTTTCCGCAAGCTGGGCGAGGCTACTGCCGTTATTAAATTCCATTGCGATTGCTAGTGCCTTTCCACCCGTTTTTTTCTCCTTTTGAGCACTTGCTTGTTTCATCTTGGGATGGGGAATTTCCGCTATATCCTGAGAGGCGCAATAGCGCTTGATTATGTCGAGAAATACGGTGCCAAATTTTTGTAGCTTAACCTGTCCGACACCCTGAAGTTGTAACAGGCTTTCCGCTGATTGTGGAAAAAAGCTGGCCATCTCGTTGAGGGTGCGGTCTGGAAAAATCGCAAATGGAGGTAGCGATGCTGCATCAGCGAGACGTTTACGAGTGGCCTTAAGTTCCGATAGCAGGGTGGTATCGACATTGTCTGGCAGCGTTTTACTGGTGTGGTGAATGGCGCGCTCTTCTTGCAATACACCCATGAATTTTTGCCCACCTGTCAACACGGCTTTTGCCTGTGCAGTCAGCTTTAGGCTGCCAAATTGTTCGTCCTGATGTAACAGGCCTTTTTGTAACAGTTGTCTGGAAAGCGCCAACCACTGCTTTTTCGTAAGGTCTTTGCCAATTCCATAAGTTGACAGCAAGTTATGTTGATTTTGCAGAATTTTGGCTGCATTTGAGCCTCTCAGGACGTCCGCAATATAGTTGGCACCAAAGCGTGATTCGGTACGAAAAACACAGGATAAAAACATTTGTGCGGCAACGGTCAGGTCGGCCTTTTCTTTTTTCTCGTTGCAACAATTATCACATTTGCCGCAAACTGCTGAATCTGGTGTTTCAGCAAAATAGTTCAGTAGCGGCACGCGCCGACAATCCTCGGTTTCAACAAATGCCAACATTTGATTCAAATGCATATTGGCGATGCGTTTTTCCTGTTCCTGTTGCATTTGGTCGATGAAAAAACGGACTTTTCCCGTATCGCCATAACTGAATAGTAACAGGCAATCGGCCGGTTCGCCGTCACGTCCGGCACGACCGATTTGCTGATAGTAACTTTCAATATTCTTCGGTAGATCGTAATGCAACACAAACCTTACATCCGGTTTGTTGATGCCCATACCAAAAGCGACCGTCGCTACGATAATCTGAATATCATCGCGGACAAATTGCTCCTGACATTGGTGGCGTTGCTCATTGCTAAGGCCAGCATGGTAGCCTGCGACGGAGTAGTCTTTGTGTTGCAATTGCATAACTAATTCGTCAACTTGCTTTCGGGACTGGCAGTAAACAATACCGGATTGTCCTTTATGCTTGTCAATAAAGTCACAGCACTGCCCGAAAGCATTGTTTTTAGCTAACACCTCTAAAAACAGATTGTCACGATTGAAACTCGCAACAAATTCCTGCGCATCGCCTATTGTCAATTGGGTGCGCATATCTTGCCTGACCCGCGGCGTAGCAGTCGCAGTTAGGGCAATACGAATCGCTTTAGGGAAGAAATGTTGCAACTGATGCAACTTGCGATACTCAGGACGAAATTCATGGCCCCATTCGGAAATGCAATGGGCTTCATCAATGGCGACACAGGCAACGGGTCGTTGTTGCAGTAACTCCAGAGTGCTGTTTTGCAGCAAGGTTTCCGGCGCTAAAAACAACAGCTTTATTTGATCCTGCTGAATGCGTTGTACGTTGTGCAAATATTCTTCGCGTGACAGTGTGCTATTTAATAAACACGTAGAGATGTCCAGTGCTTTTAATTGGCGCACCTGGTCCTGCATGAGCGATATTAGCGGTGACACCACCAGAGTCATGCCGTCAAACAATAATGCTGGAATTTGGTAACACAAAGATTTTCCGCCACCCGTGGGTAAAATGGCTAATGTGTGGTGACCCGCTAAGACGCTGCTGATGATCGCTTCTTGTTGGGGGCGGAAATGATGATAACCAAACACTTCCTTGAGGGTACTGTATGCTCTGTCCATCATGGTATTCATATCCTTACGAAATTGTTGGAGTGGCTAGTTAATTCAAATTCATGTCAAAGAAAACGGCTTTTTAACAAAGCACTAGCTTACAAGCTTACCGGGCTAAGTCAAAAGTGTATAACCTTTAAAAGGAATGTCTTCAGAACCTGCTTCACCTTAGCAGGGAATAACTTACTCAAGTTCGATGAGTCGGAATTGCGACTAAAGTCTAAGTTATTCTTTCGCGTGATTTTTGTACTATTGCCTGGCGTGTGACACATTGAGATTATTGACCTGTTTCCATGAAGCGATTGCTGGCTGTCTGTTTTTTGTTCGTTGTAAGTATACTGTGCTCAGTACCTAATGCTGCGCAAGTTACCTTAGTGACGGAGCACCTTAAACCGTTTCAGGTGGTTGAGGGGGACAACATTTCAGGTGTAGCGACCGATATCGTGCGTCTCACGATGGACCAGGCGAACGTAAGCTATGTTATTGAGGTTCATGACTGGCATATTTCGTATGCCCGGGCAATGAAAGAACCCCTCACCTGTATTTACTCAATATCCAGAACAAAAGAACGAGAGCAGGATTTTCACTGGATCGGGCAAATTCTGCAATTGCCCACTGCATTGTATAGTGCCGCCAATGCAAATCTCAAACTGAACTCATTAGATGATGCAAGGGATTACCGAACCGCTGTTCTCAAAAATGATGTGAGCCATTTGTTTCTGCAACGTCACGGTTTTGTCGAAGGCGAAAACTATTATGTATCTCAGAACTTTAGATCTTTGTTCACGCTTCTGGATATTCCGTCACGAAATATAGATTTGGTAATGGCGAACGATATTTTACTGCGCAATCGCTTTAGTAACGGATACCATAAACGTTACAAAAAGGTACTGGACCTGAAGCAGCTTACCTTATATTTCTATCTTGCCTGCAATCTCGATATGCCGGGATCATTGGTTGAACGTTTGCGACGGGCAATGATGGAAACCCAAAGTCGCTCCGCCGCGCTAAGGGCCGCTGCTCTCGACGCCAGTTAATCCTTGAATTGAGTGTGTTAAAGGCGTCGCTCGGCTTTAATGCAATACCAAAAAATCACTAAATTGGCTATGTACCACAGGTCTTTGATAAGAAAATGACCACCGGTTGTTAATATTGTTTCGGATGACAGCGCGGCATCCCAACTAAACAAAAACGTTTGTGTCACGATAAAAACCGCGCCGCTTAGAGCAACCGCTGGCAATAATAAGCGGTTGTAAAAAACCGCAGCAATTAGCAGTACCACAGCAGCAAGGTCATATATCCCTATTAGGTTTGATGTCGTTTGCACACCCCAAATGCTGTACATCCAGGCCATCAATGGCGAAGACTGAACTAATACTTCGATACCTTTAGCTTCTAATTCTGTGAACTTCATCCCCCCGATCCACAGCAGTACCAGCACAACTGGGAACAGCGCCAACCATTTACCTGCTTTGTCATTTAGCCATTGAGGCCGCCACAACAACAAACCAATACTGGCCAGTGAAAAATATTTAATCACTCCCTGACCAGAACCGATCGCTGGAAACCCGCCTAAATCCTCTATCCACATGCTACTGGAGAATAAACTCAACAGCGGCACAATGCTCAGTATCAACAATGCCAGACCAAGTGGCCGACGCAATGTCGATTTGAAAAGGCTCATTAACGCCCATCCAGCACAGACTAAGAAACTGGCGGCGGCGATAGTATTAAAAACAGCGCCGGATAATAGCGGGGTAAGATGATAAAAGTCGGTAGCCAGTTGAATATGACGATGATGCCCCATTTGCAACGTGCTGATCCCCAGTAATCCGCAGGAAACTGCGACAATCCATAATTGAATTCGGGTTAAGCTGTTCAGGCACATCGGTTTTCTCCATTGGGTATTGGGGGCAATAGTGATGAATAGACAGTGTATACCACTATAAAATTACAGAGCAGTGCTATTCCAGTCATGATCTAATAACTCAGGCGTTGCGAAAAGCACTGCACTCACCCTACTCAAAAGGGATTTAGCGTATAACCCTGTTGCTGCAATAAAGCATGCTCAGTCATCGCTGATAATGACATGTTAACGCCATTAGCCAGCAGAGCTGGTGTAATGTTGTAATAGGCAGCGGATTGGCCGCAGATCATAATTTGAACGCCATTTTCAATGAGTTTTTCTAATAGTATTAAATTAGCGTTAGGGTGATGGTGTTTAGCCTGGTATGCATCAGCTTTGGTCACGTCCCAAACGGCTTTGCCGTGAATGACTAAGGCAAGTTGAATGTTTTCTTTGGGAACGCCATCGGCAGCATGCATGTTAATAAATCGTGCTAGAGATTCTATTTTTCTGTTTATTTGGCCGGGTTCGGCCTGCTTAACGAGATCAAATGCTACTTTAAATTGGGTCGTGTCAGAGAGCTTTGATTGATGTTCTACTTTAGCGTGGGGACCGAAATCACTGATGACCGGTCCTTTTTTAAAGTCTTCAGCTGTGGCATGAGAAATCGATGCTATGGTCAGTACAGCAAAAATCATTTTTGGCAGCATTGTCACCTCCGGGGAGTGGATAGTCGAACTATAGTTATGCAAAACAATAATGATGCCCAATTTCTCATGCGCCAGACGCTTTGTCATGTACATTAGTGTCCTTAATCCTGAGTCAGGAAATGTTATAGTGGCAGTCGAACGCAAGTTAAACCTATTTTAACGGAGTCTCAATGAGCGATTGTTGTGCCCCTGATGCTGCCAACCAAAAGCAGCGTTCCCTGTTGTGGATTGTACTGGTGCTAAACGCTTTGATGTTTGTTGTGGAATTTATAGCGGGCTGGTTCGCTCAGTCCAGTGGTTTGATCGCAGACTCTTTAGATATGTTGGCGGATGCACTGGTGTATGGTCTTAGCCTTTATGCTGTGGGACGTGCCGCAACCTTTAAGGCACGTGCTGCCATGGTCAATGGCACATTGCAATTAACCCTGGGTTGTCTGGTAATGGTAGATGTTATCAAACGCATTGTTCTGGGCTCGTCGCCACAAATGGAAATTATGTATGCTATTGGTTTTCTGGCTTTAGTTGTCAATATCTGCTGTTTTTTATTGTTATATCAATTTCGTGATGGCGACGTGAATATGCGCGCCAGTTGGATCTGTTCCCGAAATGACATGCTGGCCAATGCGGGCGTAATTTTATCAGCCTGGCTAGTAGGCAGAACAGCCAGTGCCTGGCCAGACTTATTGATTGGTTCATTGATTGCGCTAACGGTTATCGTGTCGGCTACAGGTGTGATTCGTGCGGCAAGAAAGGTTTATCAAGACGAACAAAAAGCGCATTCTTCCTGTTGTTCGCACCCCCATTAGACCGTTTTAAAATGAGTTGCCCGTAAAAATAGGAGCATTTAATGCAATTTAGTTATCAAAATCCCACCACTATCCAATTTGGTCAAGGACAAATAGCGACCATTTCTGAGCTTATTGACAAAAACGCCAAAGTGCTGCTGCTCTATGGTGGTGGTTCAATCAAACGCAACGGTGTATACGACCAAGTGACAAGTGCGTTGCAGGCACATGACTGGGTAGAGTTTTCCGGTATTGAGCCAAATCCAACAGTGGAAACTCTGGATAAGGCTGTTACCTTGGTGAAACAGAATTCTATCGATTTTATTTTGGCCGTGGGCGGTGGTTCGGTCATTGATGGTGCTAAATATGTGGCAGCGGCAAGCAAATATGACGGTCAAGGCTGGGATATTATGACCGGTGTCCACACGATAAATGACGCCTTAGCAATGGGGTGTATTTTAACACTGCCTGCGACCGGCTCGGAATCCAATGGTGCGTCAGTGGTCAGTAAAAAAGCATCTAATGAGAAACTGGCCTTTGTCAGCCCACTGGTGTATCCCCAATTCGCAGTTTTGGATCCCGATACCATGAAAACACTACCATCTCGTCAGCTAGCGAATGGTTTGGCAGACGCCTGGGTGCATGTCTGTGAGCAGTATCTTACCTATCCAGTCAATGCGATGGTACAGGATGGTTATGCCGAAACACTATTACGCAACATTTTGCAATTGGCACAACAATTCCAACAGCAAGATGATAGTTGGCGAGCTAATTTCATGTGGACCGCCAATCAGGCGCTCAGTGGATTGATTGGTGCCGGAGTGCCGCAAGATTGGGCAACGCATATGATGGGGCACGAATTGACCGCGCTGTATGGGGTGGATCATGCGCGTTCGTTGGCAATTGTTCAACCGCATTTATTGCGTCATCAGCTTGAATACAAGTCAGAGAAACTCGCCCAGATGGGACGCAATGTTTTTCACCTGGAAGCGGGGGAAGATTTGGCAGAGCGCACTGTTACTGCTATTGAACAATTTTACCAGAGTCTTGAAATAGCGACGCAGCTTACCGATTACGGTAGTGATAAACAGCAAGCCGTAGAGACGGTGCTGGCACAGTTGTCTAAGCATCGTTTGACGAAACTGGGTGAAAATAAACGTATCACCCTGGATAGCGCAAAAGAGATCCTGAGTAATGCGATTGCCGGGTAAGTACTTGCTCCGGTAACGATTGGCGGAGGCAACGATAATTAAACTATTATTACGATAATGCAGGAAGTAGGTCTGGATTGTGAGCAATCGCATGCGCATCACCTTTAAATTGATTGTGTTCAGTGTTTGTCTGCTGCTAGCTGCAGCCAATGCACGGGAAACACTGCGCTATAACATTTATGGCAGTGGTGAATGGGTGCCCTATGTGTTTGCCAACGCTGATCAGTATTCAGCACGTCCGGGTATCGTTGCGGAAATTATTCCGCTTATTTTAAAGACGGCCAATATCAAAGGTGAGTCGATAAAGTTACCGCCAAAACGCACCAATGAGTCGTTAAAATTCGGTAAAATTGTCGAAATGGATGTGGTCAGTGCTGCCTGGTTTGAGCAAGGTATCCCCCCATTTGGTCATTTGAGTAAACCCTTTATGACCATCACCGAATATGTTGCCTTTGCGCCTAAAAACAAAGACAGGTTTCAGCAGCTATCTGACATTTATCAGGAAGGATTATTAATTGGTGGTGTTCGGGGATATTACTATTTTGACGAAAATAAATTCATGCGGGTTGACTTCCCCAGTGAAAAACAACTGGTACGGGCGTTAATCAAAGATCGTGTCGATGCCGTTATCATCGGCGGTCCAACATTGCGCTATTTCGCCAGTCACTTTCAGAAAGAATTATTACTTGGCCCAGTGCATGCTACTGGCGAGCTAAGCATCCGAGTCACGGATAAAAAAGCCTATTTGCTGCCGCGCTTAAATGCAGCAATAGATCAGGTAAAACAAAGCGGCGTGATTGAACAAATTCATCATAAATATCGTTATCTTACGGATTAGTCGGCCAAACCTGCGCCCCTTTCAAGGGTAAGTCATTCAGCCTCTGCATACATATAAAGTTAGTCTATATTCCTTGTGAAACTAAGGCATCTGCAAGTTGTTTAAAGGCAAACTGATTTGCGCCTTTAAGGTAGTCTATGTGACCATCATCCTGCTTACCAAATATCAGGCAATTACGGTGAATACGTTGCATTATGGTTTGCAGCTCTTCATCCAGTGCTTCAAAGCTGTGTTTCACAAATCCGGCATTTTGACTCATCTCCAAGGTAGATAAAGCGACCCCACCAGCATTGGAAGCTTTTCCAGGAACATAACAAACTTGTGCAGTTTGTAGCACACGCACGGCCTCTGCAGTACATGGCATGTTTGCACCCTCAATCAGGTACTGGCAGCCATTGTTAGTAAGCTGTTGTGCGTCTTGTTCGTCGAGCTCATTTTGAGTCGCACAAGGCAAAGCGATATCACAGCTTATTTGCCAGGGTTTGTTATCTTTCTGCCAAGTGCCAGTCTGCTTTTCAGCAAACGTAGATAAACAGTTGTCTTGTTGGCTTTTGTTTTCTCGCAACCACGTCAGATGCTCCTTTTCTAATCCAGTTTCAACATGTAAAAATCCTTTGCTGTTGGAAAGTGTGACGACGTTGGCTCCCAACTGCATCGCTTTTTCTGCGGCATATAATGCAACATTTCCCGCACCGGAAATCGCCACCGTTTTGCCTTTCATTTCATCGTTCTGCTGATGGAGAACCTGCTCTAAAAAATAGACAACACCATAGCCGGTTGATTCAGTACGAACATGGCTACCGCCAAATTCAGGATCTTTACCAGTGAGCGCCCCTTCAAACTGGTACGTCAGGCGACGATATTGTCCGAACAGATAGCCAATTTCCCGAGAACCGACATTGATATCTCCGGCAGGAACATCTCTCGTGGGGCCAATGTACCGGTGTAATTCCGTCATAAATGCCTGACAAAAGCGCATGATTTCACCATCAGTTCTGCCTTTGGGATTGAAATCGGAGCCGCCTTTGGCACCACCAATAGGCAATCCTGTAAGCGTGTTTTTAAAGCTTTGCTCTAACGCGAGGAATTTAAAAACAGATTGTGAAACGCTGGGGTGAAAACGCAAGCCACCCTTGTATGGACCGATAAGATTATTATGCTGGACACGCCACCCTTGATTGACCTGAACATGATTTTCGTCATCAAGCCAGGAGACATTAAATTGAATGATGCGGTCAGGCACGAGTAAACGGTGTAATACCTGATGTTCTTGCTACTGCAAGTTATCTTTGAGCAAAGGTTCTGCATACTTTGCTATTTCTCCAGCAGCTTGCAGATATTCAAGTTGACCAGCAAATTGCTCTTCTAATTGAGCGAGAACGTTTTTGACTTGTTTCAAGACAACCTCCGCACTTTTCGGCATATTTAAAGTACGCAATTGGGACTGAAGCGGATCGCTGTAAAAATACGACTTATAGATAACAAGCAGATATCTTTCGCCAGGTGTTTCTGTTTGCCATGAGTTGTCTATTGTGGGCTAGGCCTGTCGAACTTACCCAGTTATCGGTGATAAATGGCGGGTATAACGATTCAGTTATATCTGCACGATTCAGGCGATGAAGTGCTAAATAATTGCGGAAAGTTTGTACAGGGCACTTTCTAATTACCGAATAACGCGCGATCGACGTCGGTGGCAGATTCACGACACTCGCCACGGATTTCGCCGCTGCCGAAGTCGATATACTGACTCAACACGAAATAACCGTTACGGCAATACCCGGTGTTTAGAATTTTGTCCTCCAGAGCATCTGTCAGTTTTTCCTCTAGCTGACGATCTGCACTTTGACGTTGTTTCTGACGAACATGTTGTTTGGCACTGTTGTTACCCGCCATTTCATTTATTATCTGCTCCTGACTTTTGGGACGGGCAACTTTAAAGTTGGCGATATATACAAAGATCTTGCTGTCATTTTCTTTGATATCGGTCAGAAATTGCTGTTGTACGATATCGCTGTGACCGCTCCTGCTGGCGCAGGCCGACAAACATAAACAAAGCAAAGTTGAAAACAGCAGTTTCATTTAATAATCCTAAAATAATCAGTTGGACAATTTGCATAGCAGACTCACCTGATGGGTGAACTGCGGCGCATTCGAAATATTGTGTATTTTCATGCGGTTACCTTATATTTAGTGCGGTCAACTGATTAATTTAGGATAATACATATCGGGAAATTTTCCTTAGACTAGCAAAGAATCCCGGTGAAACAAAACCGCTATTGTAGATCCTCATGCATTGGCTGCCGTGCGGCGTCGCCACAGCATACAAACACCAGCTAAAAGCATAATATAGGCTATTGAACCGCCATGCTCTCGATTGCGGGATGTCTGTGGCGCGTGAGATGGACGGTATTCATAGTCGTAGCTTTCAAGTGGCAGATAACTCAGGTCTGCATCATCCAGATTGTCGTAAACGGCAACCAGATGATCGCTGCCAGCCTCGTAAACCTCGATAAGTACGTCATAATCCCAACTTTGGTAGCCACTGAGCAACTCGGTTTCCACTTCAAATTCGTCGTTCCCCTCGTTGTCATCAATATGAAATACCGAGGTTGTGTGATATTCCCGGTAGATTTCACCATCTCCAAGATACAGTCGGGCGTATAAATCGGCGTGTGCATAAATGGTATCAACGTCAAATGTAACGCTGAAAATATAGTAGTAATTGTCATGGTCGTAATCTTCCAGCAAATGAGTGCTGGCGTCGTACACCCAAAAATCATTGTTCACCGGATGAGCGGCATTGTTGACCTTAAACGACTTTGCTTGCGTCTGTTGAGCCGCACTCAATGTTAAATCAGGTTTAGCAGCAATCTGGGTTTTGCTGTCCAACGAGGATTTAGGTATTCCCTGTTTTGTTGCACCTTGATATGTTTCAGTAGAGCGGGCGCGCCACCCGTCTTTCTCTGTTTGTGCCAGCGTCAAATAGGGTAATGCCAATAATGAGACTAATAGCATGCGAACCATCATGAATTTCTCCTGTTTAGTCGCAACTCAATTGATTATTAGGGTTGCTCTAACTCAAGTCTGGTCCGCAGGCCGTGAATCATGACTTAACCGTCACTAAACCCCCCGGCAACAGAAAATGAACGGCAATTCAGTTAGGTACTGCTTGTGAGTTTAATGTTTATTGAGGAAGAAATTGTTGTTGGTAAAAAGTATCAAAGTCGCTCATGTCAACTGAGCCATCCAGCCAACTACAAAGGGCGTTGTGATAGGCATCGCTGGGTTTTAGTTTTGACAGGGCGTTGTCCACAGCGTTGATAACCTCCTTGCCCCAGGCATTTTTAGTGCAGCCGACAGCGCCCATTGAAAACTGTGGGACATCTTTGATGGGCAGGTTAACCACTCGCCCAGCAAGGTCCAGTTGAGCCAGCACAAACGCCGACTCAAACGGATAGCCAATTAAATAATCGATTCGATTATTGGCCAGCAACTGATACAAGTCGAAGAGAGACTGTTCTTCTTTAAAAATCATGGTGGAGTTCAGCCCGTATTGCTGAATCAAGGCATCAATCACTTGTCCGAAAGCAAAGCCATCCCGAACTCCAAGATAGATATCCTCATTGGACAATAAGGCTTTTAAATCCGCTTCTTTTGACTGCCCTTTTTTTTGGGCCAGCTCAGGTGACATAGCAACATAGTTGCTAGGGTGCATAACACTCATTTGGCTAAAATAGACGAAGGCTTTGCGTTGTTGCGTTTTCACCATGGCGGGGAAACACAATAACTCGCCTTTTTTTAACCGAAGCGTCGCATTAGCGATATCTGAAGGGACCACTTTGTGTTGGTATTGAGGAATTTCTTTTTGGATTAACTGCAGCGCCTGGTCAATAAATCCCTGCCCTTTGAATTCACCTTGAGTAAAGCTGCTTGGCGGGGCATGGCTCACATGCCAAAGTATGGTGTCAGCTTTAGTCGTAAAACAAAAGCTGGCCAGAACAACGCATACACTCTGAAATATCGTTAACTTCATGGCATTAAAAGGCGCTTGAATTAGTTACAAATTAGCAGTAAAGCCGCCGTTAAACAACTGACTATATTGTTGGAAAAGGAGAGAGATCTTTAGAGGAATCAGTACAACGAAAAATATAGACACAAAATGAGGCAATTTGGCTAATGCGAATGTCGGGATTACCTGCTATTTTCAATCAGTATCCTAATTAAATCAGAGGTGTCTATGACGCTTACCGTTTCCCGAATTATCAAACCTGTTATTCAACAATACCTGGGTTCACTGGCACATTTGATTGAGACAGCTCAACAATTTTGTGAAGAAAAAGGGATAGAAGAAGATGCACTGCTTCAGGATCGGCTTGCGCCGGATATGCATCCACTTATCTGGCAGTTTCAAATGGTTAGCGAATTTGCTGCCCGCTGTGCTTCTCGATTAGCAAACCATGCTGTTCCAGAGTTCCCCTATGAAGAAACAAACTTTGAAGAGTTGAAGGCGCGCGTCGCTCATATCAGGGAGTATGTCGCAGAGATTGATGATGTCGCTCTGGATGAAGGACTCGGACGCATACAACATGTGCCTTTGCCAAATGGTTCCGCTATTGAGTTTCCCGGTCCCGTGTATTTAAGCCATTTCTTTATGCCTAACTTCTTTTTCCACATCACGACGGCGTACAATATTTTGCGTAAAAATGGCCTGCCTATAGGTAAGTTTGATTTTGTCGGACAAATGCCGCAATAGACCGCAAGGGTCGTAAACGCTGCCGGGCCTATTGAGGAAATGTCATTCATTGAGGCCCGCCAGTAGCTTGCGATAAGTGGGTGCCGACATATCCATAAGGGTACATCCCTGTTTGACCGGTAATGCCAGATCTTTAATAGCGCTAGCCAGTTTGTTTTGCATAAGATTTATGCGGGATTCTTCAGTTGCTTGAGATAAAAGCTGCTGTGATGCCTGTTCGAAAAGATCTGCGCCAGGCAAGACATCATCGCTCGCAAGTTGCTGTAGCTTTTTCCAGCGTCGACGAAAGGTGCTTTCAGCAATATTGAGCAGATTTGCTGCTTGCAATGTAACATTCTGTGCTTGTGCAAGGCTGCTCCTGTAGAGCATAAATTCCAGAATTGGCGCTACAGGTATGAGCGGTTGTTGCTCGTTTCTAATGGCAAACTCAATCAATTCAGCAAAGGTCTCGCTGGACGGGGAAGGGGCGCGGGCAGGGGGCTCTGCCACAGGCGCATGGTCAACAGGGAGTACTATATCGGTTTTGGCAATGTTGTTTTCTGGCTCCGCCATCCTGTTTGTCTCGACGGCAGGCGAAGCGCTCTCCGTATTGTGAAGTTTAACAATGCCAGGGGCGCCATCAGACGCAGGTAATATGGTTTCCCGCTCCGGAACTGGGGCCACTTCTGCCTCAGCAATAAAGGCTTGTTCGATGTTTTCATCAGCAACCTTCTCAGGTGCGGGGACAGATGCATCTTTATTACTGGGATACAGGCCCAGATGGTTACATTGCATCACCGAGTCAGCGCATAACACGACGGCGCGGTGTATCAGATTTTTGAGCTCTCTAACGTTGCCCGGCCAAGGGTACTGCAATAGTGCTTGTTGGGCTTCAGCACTGAATCCGTCTACCTGTTTACTATATTCCTGGGCATAAAGTGACAGGTAGTTTTCTGCTAACAATAGAATGTCATCCTGACGCTCCCGGAGTGGTAGACTTTCTAATTTGAATACATTCAAACGATAGTACAGATCCTGCCGGAACAGCCCTTGCTTAATACGCTCTTCCAGGTCGACATTGGTCGCAGCCACAACTCGCACGTCTACTTTTTTAAATTGATTACTGCCCACTGGCGCGAACTGTTTTTCTTGCACAAAGCGCAACAGTTTCACCTGTGTTTCTATGGGCAATTCGCCCACTTCATCTAAAAACAAGGTGCCGCCGTGCGCCTCCTGAATACTACCAACGGTAGCGCTGGATGCACCTGTGAAAGCACCTTTGGTGTGGCCAAATAGTTCACTTTCAATCAGGCTTTCCACCACAGCACCACAATCAAATATAACAAAGGGCTTATCTTTGCGTTCACTGGCCTGGTGAACGCTTTTGGCCAGCATCTCTTTACCGGTCCCCGATTCACCAGTTATCAATACCGTGGCATTGGTCGGTGCCACCATTTTTATATATTCCATCTGCCGCTTCATTGCTTTGGAGGAGTACCAAAAATTAAAATCTGATGAAGCTGTTGCAGGAGATTTGGTTGTTTGTTCTATTTTAGGACTGGCGGTTTTTAATTTTTCTAATTTCAGGGCGATAAAATCGGCAATATTGATCAACAGGTGATGGTCTTTAGGGGTAATGGCATGATCTGAATTGCAGGCCATCCACAACATCCCCTGAAGTCGATTATTAGGTCGAACCGGCAACAGTACTTCCACGCCAGTATCTGCCAGTAGTGAGGTAAATACAGGATTCACTTGCTCACCCGACAACAAAGTATCAACATAGCTCTTCTGATTGGCAGACAAGCGCACCTGTTCGCTAGTCAGCGCTCGGTGTTGGGCATCAACAGCCGCCTCCAATTCCAGGCGCATGGAGTCAACGCGAAAAAAAGCGACTTTATTTAACTCAAGGCCAATACATAATTGTGATAATAACTGCTCTACGAATTCGCTGCGGGTGGGCACCGATTCTAAGTTATTGAGCATATTCCATAGCAGCAGCATCTTTTGATAATCGCTGCTGCCGGTATCGGTAAAGTTGCCGCTGAGTCGGTCGAGATTGCCAATTTGTTGCATAGCCAGCCGTTGTCGCCATTGCCGAATCTGGTCGCCGCCTAACTCCTGTGCTTGAGATAAAGAAAAGTTGGCATAGTAGAACAGTTCGACTGGTGAGTAGGTGACCAAATCATTGTTGAGTGCCAGACCAAAGCTAAAGGTTAAATTAATGTCTTTACTGGTATATTTACGCTCCAGTAAATTTTTACGTAACTGATTAACCAGATTCTCGGTTTGTGCCGAGGTGGTTTCAGAAAACATCACCAAAAATATAGCCCCGCCGTAATGTGCCGTTAAATCGGTTGGGCGCAGTAAATCATGGAGTAATTCACCAATTTCAAACAGGATTCGATCTCCAAATCGGTGACCATAACGCAGATTGATTTTATTAAGATGATCGGGACTGAATAACAAAATACCAGAAACCAAATTAGGGGTGACCTGGCGCTGCTTTCCGTCTTTATTTTCCAGCACCACCGGAAGATGATCTAAAGATGTTAAGAGGCGCAAAATGATGACCACCCCATTTTTAAATGGGCCTTCCTGAACCGGACCGACAATGCCATCCATTAGCTGGCTTGATGTTTTACCTGTGGCGATCGCAATTGGATGAATTTTTGTCACGGCACGGGTTTTAATGGCAGCGGATATAAACTGCTCGGTGTGCTGTGCAGATAGATCTCGCCGAGTCTTAATTAAGTTGTACCAAGGGCTGCCAATTGCCTGATCACGCGTGATACCAAAGGTTTTGGCAGCCGCCGCATTGAGATCCAGCACTTCTCCTTTTTCGCCAAGAAAAATCAAGATATCGCCAATACAGGATAGAGCACTACCGAATAGTTGCTGAGAGGGCAGTTGTTTGGCTCTGAGTTCCGCTTTATAACAGCCAATCTCAATGGCGGTGGCCAGCGCAGAAGTGTTCAAGGCGGCAAGTCGCGAATAAGGTTTATGGTAATGTGCTTGCTGTTCCTTAGGATTTTCCGTTTCAGAGTTGCAGACCAGGATTTGCGCACAGGCCGGAGCTGATACTGAAAACTGCTCTGCCCAATGAATATGCTGTTCTGAATAAAAACAATAACTGGCTTGTTGCACCTTCAGGGCAATCTCGTTATCGTCAGCGGGACCCAGTTGAGAAGCAATACCGATTTGCTTTAGCAAAGACTGAAGAACATTAAACTGACTATCTTCCACTACCAATAAAGCGCTGGGTGTCACAGGCAAAGAAGACCGTGGCGTTGTTGTGACATCGTTTTGTTCTGGTGTTGATAAATGATTACTGACGCTATTCAATGTATATCCTACTCTCGCTACTGACGGTGATTACTGTGGCTGAGACACTATTGTCCCAGAGGTAATCCTTGCTTCAACAAAGCCTCAAAATCATCTGCAGGCAAAGGTCTGCTAAACAGATAACCCTGGATCAGACTACAATCAAAATCGCGCAGTTTTTCCAATTGACCTTGGGTTTCCACACCCTCGGCAATCACTCCCAGATTCATGGTTTTAGCTAAGGCGATAATCGCCTGTACAATCGCGGCGTCATCATTATCTACTGCTATGTCGGTGACGAAAGACCTGTCTATCTTTAAAGTATCAATAGGGAATTTCTTTAAATAACTAAGCGAGGAATAACCCGTACCAAAATCATCAACGGCAATAGTCACCCCCATTTTTTTCATTTCTTTAAGGCGCACAATGTTTTCATCCACATCGGTCATGATGGCGCTTTCTGTTAACTCCAATTCCAGCAACTCGTGGGGCAATTCAGTATCGTCCAGTACTTTTTGAACGGATTCAGTTAGCGCCGTCTGTTTAAATTGTACCGTTGATAGATTTACAGAAACACGGCAGGGAGGATATCCTTTATCCAACCAGGATTTCGCCATTGCACAGGCTTTGCGCATGACCCAATCGCCGATTTCAATGATTAAACCGGATTCCTCGGCAATAGGAATAAACTCTCCTGGTGAAATCAATCCCAGTTCTGGATGACGCCAGCGGATCAATGCTTCAACGCTGGCAATTTTAGAGGACGCCAAATCAACCTGCGGCTGGAAGAAAAGCTCAAACTCTTCTCTCGCCAGCGCAGAGCGCATCGCTTCTTCCAGTTGCAATCTTTCCAATGCCCGTGCGTTCAGTGAGTCAGAGTAAAATTTAAAGCAGCGACGGCCCTGGTCTTTGGCGTAGTACATGGCTACATCTGCATGTTTAACCAGATCACTGACATTATCACCATCATTAGGGAAAACGGACACGCCAATGCTCGGTGTGATGACCACTTCATATTGGTCAATTTTGATGGGTTTAGATATTGAATCCACAATTCGTTGCGACACCAGCGCGATATCATCAACATTTTCAACTTTGCTGAGAAAGATAATAAATTCATCACCACCCAACCGCGCCACTTCATTCTTTGGTTGTTCTGCGGCATCGCGTGCCAACATATCGCAGTTGCGTAAATTCGTTTCCAGCTTGCGTGCCACTTGTTTTAAGAGCTTGTCGCCAAACTCATGGCCGAGTGTGTCGTTGATACGTTTGAAACGGTCTAAATCAATAAATAATACGCCAAGATGGTATTTATCCCGTTTGGCTAACATTAAAAATTTTTCTAAGTGCTCGTTAAAGCTTTGTCGATTAGGCAGACCGGTGAGGTTATCGTAATACGCCAAATAGCTAAGGCGCTCTTCGCTAACCTTTAAATTGCGCAAGGCATCGCGGCTACGCAACATATAACGCACGCGGTGTGCCACCATTGGCCAGCGAATGGGTTTGGGTAAAAAGTCGGTGGCCCCTAAATCATAAGCCTGTCGAATTGACTGGTAATCGTCGGCCCCGGTCACCATCAGGATCGGGATATCTTTGCCTTCCGGATGTTCACGGATTTGCTGGCATACTTCAAAGCCATTCAGCCCCGGCATTTCGACATCCAATAGAATAATGTCCGGTTGAAAGGCAAAGTAGTTAGTCAGTGCGGCTTCCCCGTCATTGGCATCAATAACTTCGAAGCCTTCGGTTTCCAGTGTGTCCCTCATTACCAACAAATAGGTCGGGTCGTCATCACAGATGAGAACCTTGGCATTGGCATACGAATCAACAATCATATCAGTCACGCCGATTTCTCCGAAATTTCTTTAAGGGATTGTAGTGAACTTGCATAAAGCGACTCAAATTCTTTGAATGCTGATTCACAAGTATTGAGTTCTTGCTTGCGCGCAGCCGCTTCCATATCCTGACACAGCTCTCGTAGTTGTTTTGCACCCACATTGGCGCTTAAGGACTTGATGGCATGCGCAGTGGTGCGAATTGCCTCAGGATCTTTTTCCTGCAAGGCTAAACTGAGTTTGGGTAGCTTGCTCTGCATTTCTTGTTCAAATGTTGCCAGTACCCGTGCATAAATTGCCTTACCGGTATTGCGTTCGATCTCGCGAATGGCATCAATCGCACCGAAATCCACTAATTCTATTTGAGCCGCATTTTCTTGTGGTATCTGCTGTCCTGCACTTTCTGTTGATGAGCCTTCGGAATCGGTAATGGCAACCGCTGTTGTAGCGGTGACTACCTCTTCTTCAAGCTTGGCAAAATCCTCTGCTGGGCTGACATCTTTGCCTGAAGCCTCTGTTGCTTCTGGCAAAGCTTCATTGGCTGCGTCATCTTCAACAAGAGTTACCTTGTCGCTGTACTGTAAATGACTAAGATAGCGGTGCAATATCATAGTCATCTGATTAGCAGTAATCGGTTTGTTCATGTAATCATTCATACCGGCAATGATGCAGCTTTCTTCGTAGCCCAGACCAACACCGGCTGTAAGTGCCACAATAGTGACGGGATCACGGTGCTGTTCCTGCTCAAATCGACGAATATTTCGGGTTGCCTCAAAACCATCCATCACCGGCATCTGACAATCCATAAATATCAGGTCATAGTGCCGTTGCTGTAGTTTTTCAAAGGCAGCTTTACCGTCATCTGCTATGTCCACTTCGCACCCTAACATGGCCAGCATTGCCGTGGCGACTTCCTGGTTGGTCTTGGTATCTTCGGCCAGAAGCACGCGAGCGTTAAACTTCAATATTTGCGCGTCGCCTGGTTGCTCTTCAATTTTGCGAATAGAGGTCCCACCACCGAGGCAAGCCATAATGACTTCATACAACGCATTGCGTCTCAGGGGCTTACCAATGGCATTAGCTTTTGGTAACTCTTTTGAACGGTCAACTTCTTCGTAGGCGCTGGTCATTAAAATGACACGTTCTGATATTGGCGCAAATAACTCGCACCAGCCATCTTCAGCCAGTACGCTGGAATCCACTAAAAATAGTGCGCCGGGTGCAGGGTCAGTGTCAATTGAATCCGGGTAGTAATCGCTTAGGTCTTTATAGGCAATATGTAAGCGTTGTAAAACGTTAATCGTCATGCGTTTGACCGCCAAATTGTGCACAATGACAAATAGCTTGGTTTGGGCCAGCATTTCGGTGTTGATATCGTCCGACTGTTCTTTGGCAACTTTGATAGGGAAGGCTGTGACAAACACGCTGCCTTTATCTGGCACTGAATCCACACCTATATGTCCGCCCATCATTTCCACCAGTTTTTTGGTAATGGACAAACCAAGACCAGTGCCTCCGAACTTGCGAGTGGTAGAAGTGTCAGCTTGCTGGAAGGCATTAAAGACCCTGCCTAATTGTTTTTCCGTCATTCCGATGCCGGTATCGGTGACATGTATGTAAAGACTTTTCCCATCACAGTAGGTGGATATCTCAACATAACCATGCTCAGTGAATTTCACTGAATTTGATAATAAGTTGGCGACAATTTGTCGCAGTCTCAAAGCGTCACCTACGATATATCGCGGACAAATTTCGTCGACCTGGTAGGTCAGTTCAACCCCTTTTTCCTGAGCACGATTGGCAAACAAAAAGGCGGTTTCTTCGATTAGGTTATGGTAATCCAGCCTTTTCTTTTCCAGCTCAATTTTACCCGCCTCCATTTTGGAAAAGTCCAGAATATCGTTGATTAACTCCAGTAGCATACCGCCTGCGCGGTTGGCTGAACTGGCAAAACGACGCTGTAGATTATTCAGGTCGGTGTTCAACAATAATTCGGTCATACCGATGATACTGTTCATCGGTGTCCGAATTTCATGGCTCATCGTCGCCAGAAAGTCCGCTTTGGCCGAGGCGGCCAGTTCTGCCGTTTCTCGGGCAGCATCAATTTCTTTGACTGCGGTGGCTAATGCGTCATTCGCCTGGCTAAGGTCATCGGTGCGTTCTTTTACTTCTGCTTCAAGTTGCTTTTGATAACGCACTAACCGTTGGGCTTCCAGTTTATGCTTACGCCAGAACCAATAAGCCGTGCCACTTACCAATAGTAAATAAAGCAAATAAGCCGGAAGGCTTCGCCATATCGGTGGCAACACTTCAATTGGGATACGTAACTCTTCCTCGCCCCAAAAACTGTTGTTATTGGCACCGCGAACTCGAAAAATGTAATTACCATCACTCAGATTGGAAAACGTAATGCGGTTATTGTTACCCGCGTCAATCCATTCCTTATTGAATCCCTCCAATTTATATTGGTAGCTGTTATCTTCAGGCTTGGTGTAGTCCAATGCGGCAAACTCAAAACCAATAAAGGCGTCGGCAAAATTCAGCTCCAGCACGCCATCTGGTCGCAATGCCTGTTTAAACGGAATTTCTTCGTTAAGACGACTGAATTTAGTCAGTTGAACCCGAGGTTGATTGATATTGACTGGCACACTGCCGGGCATAAATGTGTTGAAGCCATTGGAGCCACCAAAAAACATCCGACCATCTTGGGATTTGTAGAAGGCTCCACTGTTAAAATCACTCCCCTGCAGTCCGTGGGTGGTATTGAAATTCACCATTTCCATGGTGGTTGGATTGAGTCGGGTTAGCCCTTTGGAGTGGCTGACCCAGATATAACCCAGGTGGTCATGCAGCAGGCCATAGGCAACATTGCTTGGAAAGCCTTCTCGTCTGCCAAAATGCTCGAATTCAACGGTGTTTTGCTTGAGCTTGTTTTTATTTATTCGCGCCACACCTGCCGATTGCGTGGTCAACCAGATGTAGTTGTCACCTTCCAGCATGGCGTAAACGTCGCTACTGGCCAGGCTAGCCGGATTATTTTCATCAAAGCTAAACCGTTCGAACCGATTTTCACTGGCGATAAAACGATTTAGACCGCCACCTGCGGTCGCTATCCAGAGGTTGCCTTGCTCATCCTCAATAACATCCATGATGCGATCACTGGAAAGGCTATTAGGATTCTCAGGCTCGTGGACATAACGTTTAAATGTACCGTTTGGTAAACGGATATTGATTCCGCCACCATAGGTGCTGACGAGAATACGACCATCTTTTAACTGAATGATGCCACTGATGGCGTTGGAGCTTAACGATTTATTGTCTTCAGGATCATGACGAAAGTTCGCAAAGGTGGTTTCGCTATCCGCTCTGTAGTGAAGTCCACTGCGAGCTGTACCTACCCAAAGATTATTAGTGTTATCGATTAACAGACTCATAACACGATCATCTTGCAGAGCACCAGCAACACCGGATTGTGCCCGTATTACCTGAATGTCGCCGGTGGGCATATCGATGACATTGAGTCCACCACCCCAGGTACCCACATAGAGGTTTTCGTCGTTATCGGTGCTAAAGGACGTAATCACATTGCTGGAAAGACCTTTGCCAGCGCCAAAGCTGCGACTGACATGACTGAATCTATTAAGATTAGCGTTCCATCGACTTACTCCACCAAATGAACCTACCCATATAACACCTCCCTGATCCTGAAACAGGCTAAGGACCCTGTTGTCCAAAAGGCTGGCACGGCGAAGATCGTCGTGTCGGTGTGCTAAAAATTGTTGGGCGTTGTCGTCAAACTGGCATAATCCACCCTCGGTCGCCAGCCAAATGGTACCTTTGCCATCTTGATAGATATCGCGAACATAGTTATCGCAGAGGGAGCCGGATTGCTCTGGTTGGTGAACAAAGTGTTCTTTGACACCGGTTTTTGGATGGAATATGAAAACACCCACATCGGTACTACCTATCCAGATCCGCCCTTGTTGATCTTGCAGCAACGCACGAATATTGTTGCTGGGCACCGCAATTGATGTGTTTTGAGTAAAGTGCTGAAATATATTTGAATCAGCTGGTTTCATGCTTAAGCCACCATCGAGGCTGGCTACCCATAGATGATGCTCTGCATCAAACAACAGGTCGCGAATATTGTTGCTATGCAAAGAGCCAGATTCGCCTTCGTTGGTGTACAAATGAACAAATTGTTCGGTATCAGGATCTAAGATATTAATCCCATTGCTCTGTGTCCCGAACCAGAGTTTTCCATCTGGGGCTTCTGCAATTACTCTAAACTTTTCGCCCCTTAGTTGTGGTAACTGCTCTCCTTGCGTGTAATTGATGAAATGATCATGTTCTGGTATGTAGCGGCTTATGCCACCATCGCCTACTATCCATAATCTACCTGAACTGTCCTTATGAATATCCCAAACCCAATTAAACGCCAGACTATTCGGATCGCCCGGTGAGTAGTTATATTGTTTGGTGCTGATGCCATCGAAGCGATTTAGGCCATCCTGGGTACCTATCCAGACAAAACCAAATTGATCCTGCTCTATGGCATTTACAACGGAATGAGAAAGTGATTGTTCGGCATCCAGATTAACAAAGTGGATGACGTTCTCAGATGATTCGAAAAGGGACTGAGCAGCACTGTGAAACGACAAAAACAGGCCGGTGACGCTTAATACCAGCTGGAGGGCAATGAAATGTGTTTTAGTTCGCAGCAGCACCAGAGTGTTTTTCCCTTGTTACTTTTCTTTTCGTATGTAAGAAGTTATAGGTTACAAAGGGCAAATTGTCATTTAATTACAGGTGCTTAACAATTGAACATTAGTATTAGATGTGGCAGGCGTTGGCAGGCTCAATCGCCCACGTATAGCGGGCCAGCAACTTACACAGGCTTGGTTTTATAAGCGTGAAATTCGATAATTTCCAACTGTTGTTGCTCTTTTAGTTTTTTGCTATTGCTTGCCAACTCCGTTAGCGCTTCTACTGGTAATGGCTGTTCTCCTGCAACTAGCCCTGTCCAGCAATCCCGACCCGCTTGTTTTGACACTGACACCGCCTGATCGGCTATTAACTGAACCTGTTGCCAACTAAATCTGTCAGGTTGATTAATATCAAATGGGTAGAAACTAAAACCGATTGAGCCGGATACTCTAACGTGTACGTCAGTTTCTGGTTCAAATGCCGTATTTTTAATTTTTTGTTGCAGTCGTTGTGCTATGCGATTGATTTCACGAATATCAGGTACCTGACCGACAATCAAAAACTCATCGCTTCCCCAGCGAATGATGGTATCGGTATTGCGGAAAAACGATTCCAATATTTTCGCAATCTCTTTGATGACATGATCGCCAGCCGGATTACCAAATTCATCATTGATGTTTTTGAATTTATCCAGATCCATCATCATAAAGAATACGCGAGGACCAATCGTCAGGTCGCAATCACCTTTACGCTTAGCATCGTGCACCTTACGATTGATATCGGCTATCTCGCGCTCGACGATGTTGAGTAAATACAGGCGATTTTTAAGACCTGATAACGCGTCAGTGGTACTGGCGTGGTAAAGTTGGTCATTGAGTTCTGTTAACTCTTTAGTGCGTTTTTCAACTTCTTTTTCCAATACTTGCTGGTACATTTGCGCCCGATTCAGTTTATTCAAATAGGCCCAAATGATTAGAGCAAGTATCAGGACAACTGCCGCTACGTATATGGTATAGGCCCACCAGGTTTTCCAGGGAGGGGGCAAAACGGTTAAATTAATGGATGCGCCTTGCTCGTTCCATACCTGGTCATTATTAGCCGCTTTTACTCTAAAGGTGAATTCACCGGCAGGTAAATTGGTATAGGTGGCCCTGCGCAATTGACCACTAGTTAACCATTCTCTATCAAATCCCTCCAGTTTGTAGGCATATCGATTTTTTTCTGGTGCCGCAAAATCTAAACCAGCAAAGTCGAAGGCAATCAAATAATCCGTATATTCTAATAAGATTGAGTCGAGCACATTAAGCTGGTCAGATAATGGGGAGCGTTGATTCAACTTTAAGAATTGCGTGAGTACCACTGGCGGTTTATGGACATTGGGTCGAATATTATCTGGAAAGAACACGGTGGCACCGTTAACACCTCCAAAATACATGTGGCCATCTTTATCCTTAAAATAGGCGCCAGAATTAAATTCATTGCTCTGCAATCCATGTGACGCATTAAAATTATCAATGTTGAGGTTCTGCGGGTTAATTTTACTGAGGCCGCGATTGCTGCTCGCCCAGATAAATCCTTGCTTATCCTCTAACAAGCCGTAGACGACGTTACTGGGTAGACCGTCACTGCGGGTTATACGGGTAAAACGATAGTTGTTTACTTCCCGATCCTGTACCGTCAACAGGCTGATTCCACCACCCTGTGTACCGACCCAGATATTACGTTTGCTGTCTTCCAGAATGACCCATATTTTGTTTTCACTGAGACTATCACGGCTACTGTCCAGCTTAAGTACTTTCAGTAAATTCATCTGCTCATCAAAAAGACTGATGCCGCCTCCCCAGGTCCCAACCCATAGGTGGTTATTATCATCCTGCATTATTTCAAGCACGCGGTTACTGCTTATGCTGTTGGGATCATCGTCATCTTGCTGAAAACGCTCAAAGCGATTATCTGCGGTTAAAAAGCGGTTCAGGCCACCACCCCAGGTACCAATCCATAAATTGCCATTGTCATCGGGGGTGATTTTAGTGACAGCGTTGGCACTGATACTGTCGGAGTTTTGCTTATCATGCTGAAAGTGTTGAAACGTACCGTTGTCGATATCCAGCTTGTCCAACCCCGAGGCTCGGGTCCCGATCCATAATGTCTGTCCCCCCTCGGCATACAAGGACATAACACGATTTTCAATTAAACCATCGGCATGACTATTATCAGCAGTGAAATGTTGAATAGTGCCATCGGTATGATGGACTTTATTTAAACCACCGTAGGTACCAATCCAGATATTGCCCCGGTCATCCTGAGTAAAGGCGTTCACGCCACTATTAGATAAGCTGTAACTTTGCTGTTTTTGTACGCGAAGGTGATCGAATGAAGCCGTGGCGGTATTCCACTTGTTGAGACCGCCGTAACTCCCTATCCACAGTACTCCACCACGATCCTGGTACAGGGTCGTCAATTTATTATTGGATAAGGAGTATGGGTCCTCTTTAGAATGCTCAATATGAATAAAATCCTGTATCGCTTCATTCCACTGATCTAAACCACTGTCTGTTGCCAGCCAGATGGCCCCATGACGATCTTCAAAAATATCGCGGATTAAGTTATCACTTACATTGACAGAGGTTTCTTCTTCGGCATCGAAATAACGCGCACTATCGCGTTCCGGGTTAATAAGCGTAAGACCCTTATCATAACTGCCCAGCCAAATTCGATTCTGGCTATCCACCAGCAGCGAAAAAATACGATTTGTATTGAGTAAGGTATCATTGGAGCCGAGATAAAAATGTTGCACATTGCCGTCTTCAGGGTTGAAAGAGAATAAACCACTGCCGTCGGTACCTATCCATAATACACCTTCACTGTCTTCAGCAATGGCGCGAATCTTAAGATTTGCGGTCAATCCTGAAACAGGTAAGGGTGCCAACTTAACCAGCGAAAAATTATTTTCTTCTTCATGGTAGCGATTCAGGCCATTATCAGTACCGACCCAAAACCGATCAGCACTGTCGAGATAGAGTGTACGAATAACATTATTGCTAATCGAGCGCGGCGTCTGCGCATCGAAGGTGAAGTGCTCAAAACCCCGGCTCTTTTCATCAAATCGGTTTAATCCGCCTCCATCGGTGCCCACCCAAAGCGAGCCGCTTGCATCTTCAGCGATGGCAAAAACCCAGTCGGACGACAACGATTCGGGTCGGGCAAATTCAGTGTTAAATATGTCTACCTGATAGCCGTTATAGCGATTCAATCCTTCCTGAGTACCAAACCACATATAGCCAGTACTGTCCTGATAAATACTCAGTACCGCTTCTTGTGATAATCCCTGTTCTACGCTGATGTGTTCAAAGCGGATATTGGTATGCGGAGTAATTGCTCCCAATAAGCCGGAATAAAGAATAAAACACAGGAGCAAGAGATAATGAGAAAGCCATTTCACCGGAAAGTAAGTCACTGTTTTTGTTCACTATGCGATTAAGTGTAAGACGAATCCTGAATTTTTACAGTTAAGCTGATTTTTAATTGCGAAATTAGACCTGTCTGAAAGAATCAAATGCAATTTAAAGGGACGCCGGTTTGGCATCCCTGATTTTAATTAATATTATTGACTATAAGACAGTAACCAATTATTGGTTAATCCAGCCGATGTTGACGACACTTCATAACTTGGCGGAAATAAATAGCGAATGGAAAGAATCGCCGGATACTAGTTGGAGTGAAAGATATGGCGAAGGTGTTCGTCACCACTATTGTTGAAAAGGAAGAGTTTGGCGAAATATATTCAAAGAAGCTTTACCAAACTCGGATCAGACTTTAGTTATATTACGATCCAGCAGTACAGGATTGGATTCGGATCGTACTAGTTATGCAAATCAATCTGCTCGAATTGTTCCGTGGAATAGAATGATAGATTTAGTGGTGGTATACATTCACGAAATTGGAGTGAACCAGAGTGCGGTAAGCAGTGCTATAAGCAGTGCTATAAAGGCACTGAATAAAAGGCACTGAATAAAAAAAGCCCCGATGACGGGGCTAACACATGGGACACAAAAACAGAGACGAGTATCTATCGCTATCGATAGCGAAAATATTGATTACTCTTGATTTACCCAGGCATTTACTGCGGCAGGTAATAAACTTTCATTCCAGATAGTACCCTCGTTCCACGTCGTACCTTCGTTCCAGGTAGTACCCTCGTTCCAGCTAGTGCCTTCGTTCCAGCTCGTACCTTCGTTCCAGCTAGTACCTTCATTCCAGGTCGTACCTTCATTCCAGGTGGTGCCATCCGGGGCGACGATATACAGTTGGTTATTCGCATCCACTCGCGTGGGACCTTGAAAGTGTTGTAAATCAGCCAGGTCAGAAGCGATATCTAATCCTGAATTGGCACAGCCTGTTTCAGTACTATGGACGGCTTGGTAGGCATTAACCAGACCTGAACCTTGTTGAAATGGACTATAAGCCAATTTGCCACCGACTGCTGCAGCTTTCGCTGTGCTCATCAAGCGACATTTCACATCATCAGGCGTTAATGTTGGATCATGTTGCAACATAAGGGCAACAGTGCCAGTGATCACTGCTGATGCCTGAGACGTACCAGAAATCTCAAAATAGCGATCACCTTTGTGGGTTTCAGGGTAGGCTAAGACATAAGTAGGTCTAAAATCAGCCTGAATTTTACCGCGCATATGTCCGCCCCAGGCGACCAGATCCGGCTTGATAAAGCCTTCATGAGTGGGACCGACCGCGGAAAAGCTTGTTAGTCTATCGTCGCTAAAGTTGCCAGGTGTGTAATGATCGGTCACGGCGCCAACAGTGATAATATAAGGCACATTACCGGGTACAGAGACGCTCATGGGATCTGGACCCGTATTGCCCGCAGAGGTCACAACAACAATGCCAGCTTGCCAAACGCGCATAACCGCTTGATTTAATGGATCATCCCAATAGTTTGAGGTTGGTGTTGAACCAAAGGACAAATTGACTACGCGAATATTGTATTGCTGTTGATTATTTAATACCCATTCAAGGCCCTGAATAACACTTAAATAGTTCCCCTCGCCAAACTTATTAAAGGCTTTCACCGAAACGATGTCAGCGTAAGGGGCCATACCATTAAAAGCGCCATTATGGTCTTTGATACTGCTGACTGCTATGCCTGTGATGTGGCTACCATGACCATGTTTATCTGAGTTACTAATAGTTTCAATATCTTGCTGTGTATAGGAGTTGTATTGGGCTAAAACTCTTACATTGTTATCTGGGTCAAGTCTCAAATACTGGCCGTGAAAACCTTTTGCACCAATGCCCGAATCAATAACGGCGATGGTGACATTATCGCCGGTAATGCCCTGTTGATGCAGGTGATGGGCACCCGTTTGACGCGCAATGTAGGTCGGCATCGAACCGGTACTTTCTGTTTTCACGGATGCATTTTTGAATACTTTTAATCCTGCATCGCGCAAAGCCTGTGCTTGCTTGAATGTGAGAGTCGCTGCGACAGCATTGATAATCTGCAACTGATCGGTAATTTTGCCACCCGCTTCCTCAACATCAATTTGTAATTGTGCCAGCTCATTGCCTTGCACAATATAGGATTGGCTGTTGTCTGCCTTAGCGCTCGAGTGGTTTATAAACAGAGCGATTGAGACTATCATCGCTAATGCGATAATAGTCATCAGCGTACTTCGTTTGCTAAGTAAATTACGGATATCAGTCATTGTTTATGCTCCCCTGAAATGAATCAAGTGTTCGACTATTAAACAGGAAATTATTCCTGCTTAATCCAGCCGATATTGACGTCACTCCATAAGTTTGCATCAGACCACAGGTTGGCATCAGACCATAGATTCGCATCAGACCAAAGGTTAGCATCAGACCACAGGTTAGCGTCTGACCACAGGTTAGCATCAGACCATAAGTTCGCATCAGACCATAAGTTAGCATCAGACCAAAGGTTGGCATCACGATAGACACCGTTCCAATCAAAGCCGTTGTAGCCTTCAATGTAGAAGTTGCCGTTATCATCCTGACGGGCAGGGCCCATATAGTGTTTCTTGCCGCGAATATCTTTGCTGATATTCATACCATTGTTGGCACAGCCGCTATTGTTATTGTCAGTAGCGCGCACGGCATTAATCATACCAGCACCTTGTTGGAAAATGCTGTAGGCTAGTTCGCCCCCTTCAAACATGGCAGGGATGGCGGAATCCACCAAACGACACTTGATATCATCAGGCGACAGGTGTGGGTCAAGTTGCAGCATCAACGCAATCACACCGGAGGTCATGGCGGTAGCCTGTGAGGTACCTGACATCATGAAGAAGTCAAAGCCGTCATGAAATTGTGGATAATTCGCTGCCAGATGACTGTGCTTATCCATATTGCCGCTGACATGACCGCCGTAGGCAACAATTTCAGGCTTTAAGAAACCCTCGTAGGTTGGACCCGCAGCAGAAAACTGGGTGACAAAATCATCTCGAGTAGTATCACGGGTATAGTTATCCGATACCGCACCCACGGTAATCACGTAAGGGTTATTGCCTGGGACGCCAATGGTCATGGCATCCGGGCCTTTGTTACCGGCCGAAGCGACAACTACAATACCAGCTTTCCAGGCAGCCATAACGGCCTGGTTAATAGGGTCATCCCAGTAGTGAGACTGCACATCGGCACTGAATGACATATTCAGGATGCTGATATCCAGACGGTCTTTGTTACTAATAACGTACTCGATGGCACTAATCACGTCCTGATAAGTGGAAAAGCCACTAGAATCAAATGCGCGAACAACCACCAGGTCAGCATCTGGGGCAATCCCGTTATATGAACCCAGTGCCGTTTTATTTAAGTTTTCTGATTCACTGCTGCCGGCGATAATGCTGGCAATGTGGCTACCATGACCGTTTAAGTCTTCCAGCTCCATACCCAGTTCATCGTCACCATGCGCTTCATAGCCTGTTAGTACATCATGGTAGACTTTGATACGGGTCTGGTCGTAAGTATTCTTTTTCAGGTTACTGTGGCCATAAATACCACTATCGATGACCGCAACGGTTACACCGTTACCGGTAACACCTTGTTGATGTAAATCGGCAGCACCAATAACGCTGGGAAAGTACGTATCGCGCTTTTTCTTCGCGTCAAAGCCGTAATTACCGGTATCAAAGGTTTCACTGATACCTTCTTTAAAGTTTACCGTCAAGGTATAGGCATCGTTGTCTTCCACGAGACCACTCAGAAACTGAATTTTAAAGTCGACAGATTGATTTTTTCTTACCGTAATTGACTTGTTCTGAGGGGCTGATAAGGTCGCAAAATCAGGATTGACAGGCTGTTCGCTGAAATGACTGTTACCCACTTTAAATTCAATCAACTGGCCATTTGTGTCCGGCCACGCTATAGAGACACTGTCTACCGTTAAGGATTTACGGCCGGTATTTTTGACCTGCCAAAACATTTGGTTGTCACCTTTCCAGACTAATTCAGGTTGGGAGGTGGCTTCATAGTCGCCATTACCTGGCGCTGGTTCTGGCTCTGGGCCTGGCTCAGGTGTCGGGGCTGGGTCCGGGTCTGGTGCGGGATCGCAATTTTTCTTCTTCTTGTTGCATTTTTTGCCACTCAGCTCGACACCCGCATTGGCAAACAGCTTAATGTGGGGGAAGGCTTCTTTGATATCCGCAATGCTGTCTTCATCCAGTGTGGCGGTAATCGAAGGGATGATGTCAAAGGTGGTGGTCACCTCGCCCCCCATGTCCTGCACCATATCAATCAACTCTGATTGTGGTGCGCCACTGAGAATAAATGAGCTCTCCTCATTTTGTTGTTGTTCTGCTGAACCGCTAAAGAAGGTTGCAACCACAGAACCAATAACTGCTCCGGCAACGATAGTCTTAAATACACCGAAATTTTGATTAACAGCTAATGTCTTGAACTTCATATTATCCTCACACTTTTCAAACGTAGTTACGTTGGAATCGTTTACATTAATGCAGGAATCACGCCAGAGTCAGTGGTATATACTTAAGTTGCTGATATGCATAGTTTATATTTCGTATTGGCGATTAAATTAACCGCCTTAGATACGCTATATTTTATCTATAAGATGGTGTTAGGAAAATTATGGCGAAAAGAGCTGGCGGAAATAAATGACGAATGGAAAGAATCGCCGAATATTGACTAAAATGAAATTTATGGCGAGTAAAAATCTGACTCCACAAAAAAAGCCCCCAAAATGGGGGCTAAAACGAACAACGTGAACAAAAACTTATACAAACGCAATCAAGTACGACGGGCGTATCACTCCTGATTTACCCAGGCATTCACTGATGCTGGCAATAAACCCTCATTCCAGGTGGTACCTTCGTTCCAGGTGCTACCTTCATTCCAGGTGGTACCTTCGTTCCAGGTGCTACCTTCGTTCCAGGTAGTGCCCTCGTTCCAGCTAGACCCTTCATTCCAGCTAGTACCTTCATTCCAGGTAGTGCCTTCGTTCCAGGTGCTACCTTCATTCCAGGTAGTGCCTTCATTCCAGGTAGTGCCCTCATTCCAGGTGCTACCTTCATTCCAAGTGCTGCCATCCGGGGCGACGATATACAGCTGGTTATTGGCATCCACTCGAGTGGGGCCCTGGAAGTGCTGAAGACCAGCCAGGTCTGAAGCGATATCTAATCCGGCATTAGCACAACCTGTTTCTGTACTATGCACAGCTGCATAGGCGTTAATCAGACCTGCACCTTGTTGGAACGGGCTATAGGCTAGCTTGCCATCGACTGAGGCGGCATTGGCCGAGCTCATTAGGCGACACTTCACATCATCAGGTGTTAACCAGGGGTCATATTGCAACATTAAGGCAACGGTGCCAGTCACCACCGCAGCGGCTTGTGATGTACCTGAAATCTCGTAATAGTGGTCACCTGCCGTTGACTCAGGATGCAGCTGGATTAATGTCGGGGTTGTCGCATCATGAATCTTACCCAACATATGACCACCCCAGGCAACTAAATCGGGTTTAATAAAACCTTCATGTGTCGGGCCTACTGCAGAGAACGTCGTTAATCTGTCGTCGCTAAAATCATAAGGCGAATAATGATCGGTTACCGCGCCAACAGTAATAACATAAGGGACATTACCTGGCACGCTGATGCTCATTGGATCGGGTCCAGTGTTACCCGCAGAGGTAACAACAACGATCCCTGACTGCCAAGCCGCCATGACCGCCTGATTGAGAGGATCGTTCCAATAATGAGACTGGGGTGTGGCGCCAAACGACAAGTTAACCACTCGGATGTTGTAAACCAGTTTGTTCTGAACAACCCAATCCAGTGCCTGAATCACGCTTAAGTATGTACCTTCGCCATTTTCATCAAAAGCTTTGGCTACCACCAGGCTGGCATAAGGTGCCATGCCGTTATAATAGCCTTCATCATCTTCGACACTGCTGATGGCAATGCCTGTTACATGTCCACCGTGACCATGGTCATCAGAATTCTTGCCGACAAACATCAGGCTATCGGTAATGGCATTATATTGCGCCAATACCCGGTGCACGCCATCTGGATTCTCTCTAACATAGCGACCGCGTCTGGCTTTATAGCCGATACCTGAGTCAATAAAGGCGACAGTTACACCTAAGCCGGTGATTCCTTCTTCATGCAGTTCATGGGCGCCAGTCTGACTGGTAATATAGGTTTCTGCAGCGTAGTCACCATTGGTAATGACTTTAGTGTCGGCAAATAATTTAATATTTTGATTTTCCAGCGCTTGCGCTTGATCATCTGTTAGTAGCGCGCCTACGGCATTGATTATGTTGAGCTGATGGGTGACTTCGCCACCGACGTTATTGACCGCTGCGACGATTTCTACACTGTGTTTACCCTGAAGAACATAGGCACGCTGTTCAGTGCTTTGATTTTGTAATATAAACCAGATAGCTGATAGGGCTACAAGCGCAGCGATGAAAAGGTTGCTAAACCACTGCTGTTTGTCAAACTCAATTGTTTTGGAAAAATTTGGCGTTTTCACGGTCGCATCACCCCGTTGCTAAATTGCCAGGGGAATAATGCAGGAAACGATCCAACTTTATGGTTTTCTTTAAGTGTCTGATTTTTATGGGTTATATTATTTTTTGGCTGCGCTGCAAGTTAGGTTTGAAAAAATATGGCGTGTAAATTTGCGCGAATGAAAAATAATGGCGAGTTAAAATTGGCGATTGAAAATAATGGCGATTTAGCTCAACGTAGCCTTATAATTCAACGTAATCCGTAAAACATTTAAAAAGTTGCGTGCCACCCAGTACGCTGGCGGACGGAAAATGCAGAATAGGAATTAAGTCGCAGGGAGCCCACAACATCTCAGTAGCACGCTCATTGTCTAATTCGTCAATATTTAGCACTCTGGCCATGGCCTGACCTTCTTTCACTTTTTGGCCCGGTTGTACAAGATATTCCACCATACCGCCAAAGTCGCTAAACAGGGTTTTATAGTCTTTCAGGTAAACCGCATATCGAGACATCTTTTCTGGCGAATACAAAGTGGAAGTAAAGCACCCTTTATAAGATAAGTAGGTGAGAATACTTTTGGCGTCCGTCGCACCCGCCTCAAACTCAATCACTTCCTGAGACCCCATTTCCATAGTGAATGCTTCGACACCAAAGTGCCAGTCTGTCTCTGGATAACGTGATTTTAGTTTATCAGCTAACGACCACCACGGGCAGAACGTGGCTTCGTCCAATGCGCCAGCAAAGGTATTGGGAATGAAAATGACATGCGGAATATTGAAGTAGTGTGCTGATTCTCGTGCGTATTCCGGTACGTAAATGTGTCGAGTTGACACTGGCCCATTGTGCAGATCAAGCACAATGTCTGCTTCCAGTGCCATTCTCTGCAACTTTAAATTCAAGCATTCAGCGAGTCCCAGACCCCAGGAATGATTAAGTTTGGCGTCAATAGATGCTTTAAGTTTGTGTCGGTACTCTTGCTTTACATGACTGATATTTGTGTCTGGCTGTATTTTCTCTGCAAACTCTGACACCAGGTCTTGGTCGTAATGGTAGGCACGATTCCAGTTTTGGCCATTAACAGGATCAAAACGCCCAAGTGTGTATTCGCCTGATTTCAGATTACTGCCTACCGGATTGCAATTGGGTACCAGCGTCACTTCGCCTTTTAGGGGGGCTTTCTTTAATGCCTGTAGCAAATGGTACAACACCACATTGCCTTGCACTTCTGCTCCGTGTATGGAGCTTTGGATATACACTTTCGGGCCGGGCAAATCGCTGACAAATTTATATACCGGGACATTCAGATTTCTGCCTGAGGCGTTCTGTGCGACGACAAGATATTCTTTTGAAAAGCGTATTTCTGATGCGGTCATAGGTTTGCGAAGTCCATTACTCTAGGGTTGATAACTTAGAAACAGTCAAAGGAAGAGTCAAGATTAACCACCATAAGCGTACCGTCAATTTCCCTGACATTATTGCATATTGTACAAGTGCACTGGAAATATTTCTTTTAAAACAATGATATAGAGAGAGTAAGGAACAAAAAATTATATTTCGGATGAACTATATAGAGTTTTAATCTGTAGAAGACTTACATTTTTCATGGATATTCAAATTGTAGTTGAGGGTGGTATGGTTTTTCTGGAAGGGTGGTTACAACACGTAAAAATTCGCAATAAATTGATAATTGGCTTTGGCGCTCTGCTGTCGCTGCTGTTAGGGATTGCCGTTATTAACTACACGTCGATCGTTTCTTTATTGGGCCGATTTACCGTGCTCAATCAAGTCTCCACTGTTAATGAGCATATAAGTACTGCGCGCTATAATGAAAAAAAATACCTTCTGCGAAGCCAGCCTGAATTTATCGATGCGGCGCAGCAGCAAGTAGATAGCGCATTGCAATTGAGTAATAGCATTACCGGAAACATGGATAACCGTCAGAGCATTGCCAAAATGAAACAGCTCGAAACCAATGCTAACCAGTATTTGCAGGAGTTGGGTGAGTTCGTTGCTATCAACGAACAAAGCGAGCAGGCACAACGCGAAATGGAGGTCGCCGCACAAGAGGCGGTAAGAAATTTAAAAAACTTATCAGCAGAACTTGAGCAACAAGCAGTGGCGCGAATAGACGCAACGGGTGACCAGCAAAGTATAAGCGCGCTGGCAACGGTACGATTGATTAACGAATCGGTGGAATACATTCTGCAGGCGCGCAAGGCGGAAAGAGATTATGTCTATCGTGGCAGTGACGTAGCGCTAAACACGATGAAATCGAGCCTGGAACAAGCCAAAACCGACATTGCTAAGTTAGAAGGTAGCCTCCAGCAGACAGGATACCTGCAAATGATTGCTGTTGCTCAGCAGGAAATGAGTCAGTACGAGCAACAGTTCAATGAATACCGCAGTTTGAATGCCGCGTCTGAAAACACTCAGTTATCGATGACAAAAGAAGCCAGAGAGGCCGTGGATAACGCCAATAATTCAGTGGCGTTACAGTTGCAACAACTACGTAGTGAAGCATCAGAACTTAAAACCATCATTGTTTCTGCGGTCATCGGAGCCGTACTTTTGGCTATCATGGTGATAGTGGTTATTGCCAGACAAATTATCAACCCGGTGAATGAGGTATTAGTGGCGACAACGCGACTGGCGGATGGTGACCTAACTCAGAATTTACATTCCGAGCGAAGAGACGAAATGGGCGACTTGATCCGGGCTTCTCAGGATATGAACAATCGCCTGAAAGACTTAATTTGGAATATGATTTCAGGTGTGACGCAGTTGGCCTCTTCATCGGAGCAATTGGCGGCAGTCACCGAACAGAATAAAGCCGGCGTTGAGAGTCAACGTGAAGATACGGAGCAGGTCGCGACAGCGATTGAAGAAATGACTTCAACGGCACAGGAAATCGCTCGCAGTGCAGAAGACACTTCTGCTGCGACCAGTGAGTCGTCGGCGCAGGCAAAGCAGAGCGATTTGGTGGTAGAGAAAACGGTTACGCAGATTAACCAATTAACTGACGAAATTGGCAACTCTAGCCAAGTGATCACTGAGCTCAAGGCAGAAAGTAAGAACGTTGATAATATCCTCGATGTCATTCGCGACATCGCTGAGCGCACCAATTTACTGGCGCTAAATGCCGCTATTGAGGCGGCCAGGGCGGGCGAGGCAGGCCGTGGTTTTGCTGTCGTCGCTCAGGAGGTCCGGGATTTGGCGCAGCGGACGCAAGATTCCACCAATCAAATTGAGGGCATTATCGATTCACTACAGGACAAGGCAGAAAAAGCCGTTCAGGGTATGGATCAGAGTCAGACGATGGCGGACAAAACCATAGAAATGGCAAATGATGCCAAAGAAGCGATAGCGAACATCACCAAAGCCATTGATGATATTCAGGATCGAAATTATCAGGTGGCAACAGCGGCATCGCAACAAAGTACGGTGGCATCTGACATCAACGAAAAAGTTGTGAGTATTCGTGACGTCGCCGATGAAACTGCAACGGCCACCAACCAAACGGCTGCATCTTCCTATGATCTCAGTCGATTGAGTGCCGAGCTTCAGGCGCAAACCAAACAGTTTAAGATGAAGCAAAAGGACATCAAAGAGGCTCAGCAAGAGGGGATAGAGGCCATTGATGCGGCCAATCTTGACTTGACCCAATCGCGACATAGAAATGCCAATGAAGCCGTCATGGTTGGCGGTAATCCTATACTGGCATAAGAGTTAAACAGTGAGCCATGGGCTCACTGTTATCTTAAATCATAGAGCAAAGGTCAACAGGCCTTTGTTATTCAATTTGAAACAACCACTTAATCGCTTTTTCAAACTCACCAGACCAATACGCTTCATTATGGTTGCCGTAGCCGTGAATCTTTGCGAATAGAGCTTTGTGATTTTGTTTGACTAGCAGGGTTTCCATTTCCGTCAGCTTGCCAGTCATGGTATCGCCTTCGTTGTTGCTCACGATCATATAAAGACGATGACCATTGGTTAACGGATGTTGCTCGGTAAAGTGAAACACGTCATCGGCATACCAATAGGATGGCGAGAATATACCGGCCTTACTAAACACCTCTGGATACTGAAAAATAGCATAGTGAGATATCAAACCGCCCATTGAACTGCCCATTATCGCGGTGTGTTCTGCGTCTTTTAAAGTGCGATAATTGGCATCGATGTAAGGCTTCAATGTTTTCACGATAAAATCAGTGTAGGCCTTGCCTTCAGCTTCGCCAAAATTTTCATTTGGCCAGGGACTGAGTTCATTCATACGCTTGTCTTCGCCGTTATCTATGCCGACGACGATGAGTGACATTGTGCCTTGCTCGGTGAGCTGGTTGAGGATCTCATCGACTTTCCACTCCCCCGCGTAAGATGTGGCGTCATCAAACAAGTTTTGGGCATCATGCATGTAGAGGACGGGAAATGATTGCGCAGTGCTGTCGTAGTTGGGGGGTAAATAAAGCCGTATCGTGCGTTCCCTTTCAAGGCCGGGGATGACCAGTTTATGAGGAAGGATGTGCACATTTGCGCTGGCTGTTGAAGGTCGCTTAGGGGAATCTGCCGCGAAGCTGGAAAAGGTAATTATCAAGAAGAGACTGTAAAAGTAAAATCGCAATAAATTTGTCATAGTCACGGATGTGTTTTTTTAGTTGGTTATAACCATAAAAAATTACAGTCACAACTGACAATTGTTTCGAAGTTTGTATTTTGAGATTGAATACGTATGCATAGTATCTATCCTGAAATAATCGGTTGGACAACTTGCAGAGTTGCCAGAACCGCTATGCATGTTGTAGCAGACTCACCTGATGGGTGAACTGCGGAGCATTCGAAATATTTTGTATTTTCATGCGGTTACCTTGTATTTAAAGCGGTCAACTGATTAATTCAGGATTATCCTGAAATAATCAGTTGGACAACTTGCAGAGTGGTTCTGGCGGCTTGAATGGTGTAGCCAAAAAATAAAGGAATGGCCGCTCCCTTGCTGTTTTTTTGGCATAACCAGTCGAGTTGCCGGGGCCGCTATGCATGTTGTAGCAGACTCACCTGATGGGTGAACTGCGGAGCATTCGAAATATTTTGTATTTTCATGCGGTTACTTTGAATTCAGAGCGGTCAACTGATTAATTCAGGATCTAGCCAAAGAATAGGTAGGCAACTGCGGTTCCCACCACGATTGCGGTGAAATCTGCGGCCAAGGCGCAGGGAATCGCGTGGCGGCTGTGTTTGATGCCAACGGCACCAAAGTACACTGCCAGTACATAAAAGGTGGTTTCTGTTGATCCCTGAAAGATGCCTGACAGGCGGCCGGCAAAAGAATCGGCACCGTGGGTTTGCATAGTTTCAATCATCATTGCGCGGGCACCGCTGCCGGATAATGGTTTCATCAAAGCTGTTGGCAGTGCATCGACAAATTGGGTTGCCAGCCCCATGCTGGCAAACAGCCAGGCGACCCCATCTACCAGCATATCAATGGCACCGCTGGATCTTAGTACGCCGATAGCGACCAGCATTGCCAGCAAATAAGGAATAAGCTGAATCGCTTGTTGGAATCCTTGTTTTGCCCCTTCGATAAATAAATCATAGGTAGGTAACTTTTGGCGCCAGGCACTGAAAAATACTCCAACAACAAACAGAAAAATCAGCAAGTTGGCTAACAATGAAGACTGCGGGCCAACCAGTTGAGCGGGCAAAGTTAAAAAGTAGGTGAGCAGGGCGGCGAGCACGGCGAAGACCACAGCGCCATAGAGCAGTACCGTATGATGCAGCAGGTTAATCCTCTGAACCGCAGCTACAGCAATCAGCCCGGCAATAGATGACGCAGAGGTCGTTAGCAGAATCGGCAGAAACACATCGGTTGGAATGGCCGCTCCTTGTTGTGCCCGATAGACAAACACAAAAATAGGGAACAGGGTTACCGAAGACGTATTTAAAACCAGAAATAGGATTTGCGCGTTACTGGCCGTGTCGGGTGATTTATTAAGTGTTTGCAAATCATGCATGGCTTTGATGCCAAGTGGCGTCGCGGCATTGTCTAAACCTAGTGCATTGGCGGACAGGTTCATAGTAATTGAACCTATTGCCGGGTGATTATTGGGAATTTCCGGCATCAAACGACGAAATAAAGGTGTCAGCCAGTGGGAAACTTTTGCAATCCAGCCGTTGTGCTCAGCGACTTTGAATATCCCGAGCCATAAACTAAGGGCGCCCACAAGGCCGATAGCAATATCTACCGTAAGCCGTGACATATCAAACAGCGATTGTACCAGTTGGGTGAAAATGTCTTGATTGCCAAATACCAGCCACTGGGTAAGTGCTGCGATTGCTGCAATAAAAAAGAAGCTGAGCCAGAGGAGGTTTAACAAGGGATTTTTACAGGCTTATTTGATAATGATCAACGGCGAGCGTTACTCAACAAAATAAGTGCCCCAGCCATCGTAAAATATCTTATGGCGCTCCGCGATGCCCACAAGTTTGTCAGTATCCTGATTAATGATGTCCTGATCCAAGGCGCGTTCGATAGTGGCGTCAAAGCTGAATAAGGCGCCTCCGTCATCCAATAATAATTCTTCGGCGTCAGTGACTTCATAGCCCGCTTTAAAAATATCCACCGCGGCTTTTTCCAGCAGATCAAAGTTCTTACTGGCGAAGTGGTGTTCAATAACGTGGGGTTTTTCTGGATGACTACCGTCGTTTAGCAAGGCTTCAATCGTTTCCTGATTGAATGCATACCAATCCTGTAATGTCTTCCCGTGTGGCATGTCAATTCCCCTTATTATCAATGTAAATAACGCATTTTGTTGCAGTTTACCCTGCTTTTTCTAACTCTGCGACTTCTGAATTAAGTTGCTCAAAGGTGTTTTGCATCTGATCATGAAAGTGGTTACTCCATTCTTTCAGACTTTTACTATCGTCCATCTTTTGCGCGGTACTGAATTGCAAAATTAAGATGCCATTGTTCCAGCGATTGAGTTGGACTTTATCGTGCAGGTTGCTGGCACACATAGTAACAACAGGTTCGTCAGCCGTTTGGGCAATCCGAAAAGCACCCATTTTAAAAGGTAATAAACCCTTTCCCCGGCTGCGGGTACCTTCCGGAAACAACCACACAGACAATTTGCGCTCTTTAATTTTTTTCACCGTAGATTTAATGGTATCCGATGCTCGACTGGCGTTTTTTCTGTCGATAAATATATTGCCAGATAGCCAATACACCAGCCCAAATACCGGGATCCAAATGAGGCTACGTTTACCGACGGAAACACAGCCTTTGGGTACTGCTCGGCAAACCGTAATCAAATCTAAACTATTTTGGTGGTTAGCGATGATGACGCTGGGAGAGTCCGGCACGTGTTCCTGTCCCCGTACAATAATTTTCAATCCCAATAACGACGCCATGGAACTGTATAATCTGCCGCCAACATGCACATTATTCTTGTGAAATGGGCGACAGATACACCATAGGATCAAAATGATATTGATTAATAGAAAATACACAAACAACAGGGGGACTCGAACAATCGCTAACAAAACATATCACCTTAGAAATCAAACTTAATGCAACTCACGCAAAAGTAAGTTGTCGAAACACGCGAAAGTATACTTGGTTTTATCTGAAAAGCTTGTCTGATCAGTCAGTAGATGACATTAGTCTTTGCAGTGGTGTATTTCTGAAGTCTTTCACCTATACTCAGCAAATAACTCAGTGTCTTTCCGCAGCTAAGGACATGTCTCGTTCCAGAACGACAGACAAGAAGTAATAAAAACGCATAGGGCAAAAAGATTCATGCAAACCTTTACACATGATGATTTAGATTCAGAAATTCTTCATGACTTACTAGAAGAGATTAATGAACTCTATGAAGCCAGTGAGCAAACATTAATCGAGTTGGAACTTAAGCCACAGGATAATGAATTACAACGCTCGTTGTTTCGTTCAATTCACACTATCAAGGGTGACCTTGGTATGGTGAATTTCTCCCCGTTGATCCCATTGTTACAGCACGTTGAAGACTTACTGGACTTTTTGCGCAATGGTCAGATTAACTACACCAGTACCATGAGTGATCTGGTATTGCTGACCTTGGATAGAGTGAAAATCTTCGTCGAGAGCTGTATCAACCGTGGCTCAGCAGAGTACGACGCGGAATTGTTTAAGCATCTGGTGCAACATATTCAGCGTATTAAACCGACAAATAATGATCAGCATGAAAAGCTGCTGGCGGAATCAGTGTTACTGCTCGATCCGTCGCTGGACGTTAAACCTGACGCCAAAAAGCAGCCCAAAGCGAAAGCTGCAGCAGCCCCCCCTGAAGAGATTGTGGAAGAGGCCGATATCGAATCGGATATAGATGATGAGCCGATATCTGATGAGGAGCCGCTTAAGGCGGTAGGTGCACCACCACAAATCAGTAAAGAAAAGCAAACTGACATTATGTTTTTCCGGGCACTGATGGAGCCGATCGAGGCGCGGTCCATGTACTGGGCGGGACGGGGTGATCGTATTGCCAAATTGGCCATCCTCATGAACAAAATGGAAGGCCAGCCGATTGATCCAGAGCAGCTGTTAGTTGCCTGTTATGTGCATGATTTTGGTATGGCCTTTATGCCACTTTCGATTTTGCACAAAAGGGATCGTCTGGAAATTGCTGAATTCAATTTATTACGTTCCCATGTCTACAAGAGTTCTCGCTTGCTGGAGCATCTGGACCAATGGAACGAAGCGCGTAAAATCGTTATGCAACATCACGAGCGCTGTGATGGCTCGGGGTATCCACTGGGATTGTTGGATAAGGATATTTGTGAAGGGGCGAAATTAGTGGCGATTTTGGATACCTTTGAGGCATTTACCCATTATCGTGCCCATGATACCCATCGCAAGCGTCCTAAAAAGCGCGCCGTGATAGAGATGAACAACTTGCCCGAAGGGCAGTTCAGTAAGCGTTGGATGGCTGTTTTTAATAAGGCGATGGCATCATTGCTACTAAAATCACCAGATTAACGTTTTTATCTGTGAGGCTGGTTATTAGTCAGACACGCTTGTTCTAAATTCACTATTGGCATCCATCGCATGCAAATGCGATGATATCGCTATTGCATTCCTTTATGCCAAACGTATGAAAAAAAGCTTTTTAATTTTGCTGGTTATTGCCTTAAGTGGTTGTGGTCAGCGTGGACCCCTTTTTCTGCCAGAGCAGGAACAAACTCATTCGCCTGACACACCAGCCGAGGTTGTTCAACCTGAGGCTGAGCGTGCACAAGCTGAAGACATTGATGCACAAGAAACAAAGCAACCATAGTAGGTACATTAACCTTGGATTATTTTCAGTATATTAATGAACAACTTCACGCCGAAGATGTGCCAGTTGCTGATATAGCGGCACAATTTGGCACGCCTTGTTATGTTTATTCCAGAGCGACAATAGAACGTCATTGGCAGGCGTTTGAGAGGGCCGCAGGCGAACAACCGCACTTGATTTGTTATGCGGTGAAAGCCAATTCCAATATTGGTGTGTTGAGCGTCATGGCCAAACTGGGCTCAGGATTTGATATTGTTTCTGGTGGCGAGTTATTGCGCGTCATTGCTGCTGGTGGCGATCCGCAGAAAGTTGTTTTTTCTGGTGTAGGTAAAACCATCGAAGAAATTCAACTGGCGTTGCAACATCAGATTTTGTGCTTCAATGTCGAGTCTCCTGCTGAGCTTGAACGAATCAATCAGGTGGCGGGGCAAATGCAGGTTAAGGCACCTATTTCCATACGAGTCAATCCTGATGTGGATGCCAAAACTCACCCGTATATTTCCACCGGTCTTAAAGCAAACAAGTTCGGTATTGCCAAAGAACAGGCTATAGCCATTTATGAATATGCCAGCAGCCTGCCAAATTTAACGGTAACGGGGATGGATTGTCATATTGGCTCACAACTGACCGAGTTGCAGCCCTTTGTTGATGCTTTGGATCGGATGCTGCTGTTAATCGACGAGTTGCAGGAAAAAGGCATTGCTATTAATCACCTGGATGTGGGAGGTGGTTTGGGCGTTAACTATCAGCAAGAGACGCCCCCTCATCCTGATGAGTACGCAGCGGCTTTAGCCTCACGTTTGGAACACCGCCGCGACCTCAAACTGATTTTCGAACCGGGCAGGGCCATTATGGCCAATGCCGGTATTTTGTTGACTAAAGTAGAGTATCTCAAGGCGGGTGAAGAGAAGCATTTTGCCATTGTGGATGCCGCTATGAATGATTTATTGCGCCCTGCGCTTTATAATGCCTGGCAGAATATTATCCCCGTTGATAGAACCTTGCAGCGTCAAACACATTTGTATGATGTGGTTGGCCCGATTTGTGAGACCGGTGATTTTCTTGGTAAAGATCGGGAATTGGCGCTGGCGCAAGGCGACTTGTTAGCGGTACGCAGTGCTGGTGCATATGGCTTTGCTATGGCCTCCAATTACAATACGCGAGCGCGCGCAGTTGAAGTCATCGTTGCTGGGCAACAGGTCCATTTGGTTCGAGAAAGGGAAAAATTACAAGATTTGTGGAAACAGGAATACAAAGTCCCGTAAACTAGAGGCAATAGCCCGCTAATAAAAATAATATGTTGATTCATTTTTCAAAAATGCAGGGGCTGGGCAACGATTTTATGGTCGTTGATAACCTCACCCAGAATGTGTTTTTCTCTAAAGAAAAAATCTCCCAGCTTGCTGACCGCAATTTCGGAATCGGTTTTGACCAACTGTTGTTGGTTGAGCCACCTTATGATCCGGATCAGGACTTCCATTACCGCATCTTCAATGCGGATGGTTCTGAAGTATCGCAATGTGGTAACGGAGCCCGCTGTTTTGCCCGTTTCGTTAAAATGAAAGGCCTGGTAAACAGAAATAAAATCACTGTCAGCACCAAAAATGGCAAGATGATTTTGTACCTGGAAAATGATGGTCAGGTAACGGTTAACATGGGAAAGCCGCGTTTTGAACCAAACGATATCCCGATGAAAGCTAATAAAGCCGAGAATACTTATTTGATCCGAGCAGATGAACACACAGTGATGTGTGGAGCGTTGTCCATGGGTAACCCGCATTGTGTGATGGAAGTGGACGATATTGAAACCGCGCCGGTCGAATCGCTTGGCCCATTGTTAGAAAAGCATGAGCGCTTCCCTGAAGGCGTAAATGTTGGTTTTATGCAGGTCGTCTCGGCCAAGCATATTAAGTTGCGGGTATTTGAACGGGGTTCAGGTGAAACCCTGGCTTGTGGTAGTGGCGCTTGTGCGGCCGCAGTGATTGGACAACTGCAAGGAAAGTTAGCGAAGGATGTGCGTGTTGATCTTTTAGGAGGAAGCCTGAAAGTACGTTGGCAGGGTAAAGACAGTGTCGTCAAAATGACTGGGGCGGCAGTGCATGTATTTGATGGAAGCATCGAGATATGAGTGATAATAACAACAATACAGCTGAACTAAACGAGCGTCTGTCGTCTCATTTAACGCCGGAGGCGGTAAAAGATTATTTATTGGCCCATCCGGAATTTTTTCTCCGTTATCCATTGGTGCTGGAAGAAATTACGCTGCCACATGCGGCGAAAGGTGCGGTATCGCTGGTAGAGCTGCAATCTGAACAATTGCGTGAGCGAGTCAAAGATCTGCAGGACAAAATTTCCCAGATAATGTCAGTCGCTAAACAGAATGAACAGTTATATCGGATTTACGCAGATTTGCATTTGAAACTGTTTCATTGTGAAAACCTCGATCAGGTTGTTGCCGCGCTGGAAGAGTGCGTTAAAGATAAATTGCAGTTACAGGCCGTGTCGTTAAAGATTTTTTCCGGTGAACAAGTGTTTGCTGATGCGGATTGGCAACACCTGCTGGAACACCGATTCCGTGGCAAAAGTTATTTTTTTGGACGCCTGACCAGCAACGAAACTGCGGTTATCTTTGGTGAAAATTCTCAAGTACAGTCGGTCGGATTAATGCAATTAAAACAGGACGAGCCATTGGGAATGCTGGCTATTGGCAGTCTGGAAGACAGCCATTTCCATCCAGATATGGATACGCTGCTGATTAATCAATTACAACAGTTTCTTACCTTACTGATCCCACAGCTGTTGGCGAAAGAGTAAGTCATGACCTCCATGGCGCTGACAGAACAGGTTACGGCGTTTATTCAGTATTTGAAATACGAACGCAACTTGTCGGTGAAAACCCAGGAAAATTATCAGCGCCAACTGGAGGTGATTTGCCGCCAACTTACACTCTCTGGTTGGTCTGGGTTAACCACGCAGGATGTGCAGCAGATCCTGGCTTCTGCGCGGCGCCAGAATTTGTCAGCAAGAAGCATTGCACTGCGGCTTTCTGCACTGCGCAGCTTTTGTAAATTCTTAGTCAGTCAGGGCATATTGAGTCACAATCCAGCCAAATCAGTCAGTGCCCCTAAACAAGGTAAACCCCTTCCTAAACAACTCAATGTTGATGAAATTAACCAGCTGTTGAACATTGACGAGGACTCGGTGCTCGCTCGTCGTGATATGGCCATGATGGAACTAACCTATGGGTGCGGATTGCGTTTAGCTGAATTGACAAATTTAAACATGCCGGATATTGAAGGCGATTTTGCTCAGATTAGGGTGCGTGGTAAAGGCAATAAGGAGCGTTTGTTGCCGCTGGGTAAAGGTGCCAAAGAGGCATTAAAGTGTTGGTTGCAGGTACGGGAGCAATTGGCACCTGCCGAAGAGTCAGCGGTATTTGTCAGTATGCGCAGCCAGCGGATTTCAACCAGACAAATAGCCAAGCGTATGAAGTTGTGGGCACAAAAACAAATGTTGTCACAACAGGTTCATCCTCATAAACTGCGTCACTCTTTTGCCACCCACATGCTGGAATCCAGTGGTGATTTGCGAGCCGTACAGGAATTGCTGGGACACGCCAACTTAAGTACCACCCAAGTGTATACACACCTGGACTTTCAACATTTGGCGAATGTCTACGACAGCGCCCACCCCAGAGCTAAAAAGCGGTAAAAACAACAATATAGCGGTATTTTTGCATGATATTTTACAGACGTTTATTGCCAATCAAGGCCATAACATTCGATTTGGATGATACGTTTTACGACAATCATCCCTTCATCAAAAAGGCCGAGCAGGCGCTATTTGACTATCTATTTGAACACTATCCCAGCGCAGGCAAGCTTGGTGTAGCGGGATGGCGTGCCATCAGGCAGTCTGTACTCAGTAAACAACCCGAATTGCAGCACGATATGATTCGTTTGCGCCAAACGATACTCGCAGAACTGTTTGCGCAGATAGCCGTTCCTGACAATGAACGTCAACAAGCGGTAGAGTCGGCATTTGACTTTTTCTATCAACAGCGTAGTCATTTTAAGGTCATACCAGAATATTGTACCTTACTGTCGCAACTCAGCCAGCGGGTACCGTTGGTCGCAATTACCAATGGCAATGTTGATTTAGCCAGAATTGGCATCGCACCTTATTTTCAAGAGAGCCTGCATGCCAGTGTTGAGCAACCCATGAAACCCCATCCCAAAATGTTTCTAATGGCGCAACAGCAACTGGGCGTGCCGGCCAGCAATATTCTGCATGTTGGAGACAGTTTGCAAAAAGATGTCGCAGGTGCGTTAAAGGCGGGCTATCAGGCGGCCTGGTACGCTGACAATAGAAGGATGAATATGCGCCTGGAAAAGGCCAGTCTACTACCCCATGTACAGCTTTCAGCTCTTGCGGAACTACCTGACCTTTTGGACCAGTGATTATTCCGGGATTATAGCTTTAATAATGCTTGGTTAATGCGCTGGATAACCTTGTCAGCATTGGGGGTGGTTTTGCGGATAAATACATAGCGATGAAAGCGTTCAAACGTGGTTTCCTGCAAATCCCGGGTAAGCCATTGTGGTAAGAAACGCAGAGAGGCTGTAGCGGGAGCCCGGTATCCCAAAAAGTAGCCATTTTTTTGTTTTTTTAAAGCGCGAAATGCCTCGTCATAATCCGTCAATTCTTGCGTAATAGTGACATTGTTGTCGGGGTCGTCTATCCAGTCTCTAATTCCGTTGTAGGTCAGTCCTTTCAGCACTATCACATTTTGATTTTTTAAATCACTGACTTGCTTCAAACTGTGACGAGTGCCGTAACTATAGCCAATCAGCTCAATAGATAAGATCGGTGTATCGCTGACCAGAAAGTCGTCGGAATTTTCAATGAGTTTTTTGATACCGGTATAAAAATGAATTGATTCGTCATCAAGGCGAGACTGCATTTGAGATACATCAAATTTAACCGGACTCAGCAGAATATTGGCTTTTTGCGCCAGTTCTTCAATGCGCCTGGCCCAACTGCCACGCATTTCACCGTTGGCGTTTTGATAAATGTAGGGGTGATAAGGGGTAAAACCCCAACGCAAAATTTCCTGAGCCGAGCTTGGGGTACTACATAGGAGTAAAATGAAAATCCAGACAACGCGCATTTGTTATTATTTTGTTATGGAAAGACCTTAACTATATATAGCTTTTATAATGTTGCAACGTATCTGGTAAGATTAACCTGCCTGTTGGTAAGCGTTTTTTAAATATTGCACAAGCTCCTCATCCACCTGTGTCATATCGGTAAGGCGAACCCGGTGAGTCACCATGGCATTAAAACTTCCTGAGTTTTCCAGTCTGTCAGTAGGCGCTGTATCTTTTAGGTTTATGCCTACATCCAGGCGCGATTTCGTTGACGGTTGGATAATAGCAAACTGTTTTTTACGGCGGATACTGACGTAGGCTTTTTTTGGGGCGATTTCGACATCCTTACCAAAGCCGGCTAGGTGTTTGATAAGTTGCTCATAAATCGGTTGCAATGCTTCTTTACCGTTACTGTATTGTGTGGCCACCAAATCGTCGTCGCTGTTTAGGTTTTTTTGCAAAAATTGCTGAGCAATAAGGTTAGCGAAGCCATGAGTCACCTGCCATTCTGATTTTAAATACGTCACTACCTGACCGTGTTTGTCATGCTGGGTATCGCCTAATATGGTCATCCATTCCGTCAGTGGCTTACCTGTTTTGTCTGGCAAATTAGTCAGCATCGTTTGAAGTTGTTGCTCGGGTGTTGCCATGATCCTGAATCAATCAGTTGACCGCTCTAAATACAAGGTAATCGTATGAAAATACACAGTATTTCGAATGAGCCGTAGTTAACCTATCAGGTGAGTTTGCTACAACATGCATAGCGGCCCCGGCAACTCGACTGGTTATGCCAAAAAAACAGCAAGGGAGCGGCCATTCCTTTATTTTTTGGCTACACCATTCAAGCTGCCAGAACCACTCTGCAAGTTGTCCAACTGATTAATTCAGGATAATCCTGAATCACTCAGTTGACCGCTCTAAATACAAGGTAATCGTATGAAAATACACAGTATTTCGAATGAGCCGTAGTTAACCTATCAGGTGAGTTTGCTACAACATGCATAGCGGCCCCGGCAACTCGACTGGTTATACCAAAAAAACAGCAAAGGAGCGGCCATTCCTTTATTTTTTGGCTACACCATTCAAGCTGCCAGAACCACTCTGCAAGTTGTCCAACTGATTAATTCAGGATAATCCTGAATCACTCAGTTGACCGCTCTAAATACAAGGTAATCGTATGAAAATACACAGTATTTCGAATGAGCCGTAGTTAACCTATCAGGTGAGTTTGCTACAACATGCATAGCGGCCCCGGCAACTCGACTGGTTATGCCAAAAAAACAGCAAGGGAGCGGCCATTCCTTTATTTTTTGGCTACACCATTCAAGCTGCCAGAACCACTCTGCAAGTTGTCCAACTGATTAATTCAGGATGATTATTCTCCACTGGCGTGTAATGATTTAATACGTTCGAAGCTCCAGTTCTCTGAGCGTGTCGTCTTTGGGCTAAATCCCTGAGTCAGCTTGATAATAGTGAGTATCATCCTGCCGGAAAAGGTGGGTTTGCCGGTTTCAACCAGTGCCTTTAAGTTTTCGCAAATAAATTTGCCACCATCTTGCATAGACTTTTCGGTTTTCGATACTGCAGCGATATCCGGATTTTCCGAAGTCAGAGTGAATTCTGTACCACCATTGACTTCTTTTAGGTCATAAACGACTCGTCCAATGGCATCATCAAGGTGGGTAAATTTAAACGTGTGGGCATAACGATAGGGTGGATTAAACTCCGTGATCTCACCGATGACGCTGGTATATTTGCCATCCGGAGTGCGCATCGCCATTGGTGCTCCTATCTCAAGCCCTGGTGTGTCACACTGGCTATTAAAGAAAAATAGCCGAGGACTGTCGGTATTGACGATTTCTGACCACACTTTATCGATGCTGGCGTTAATAAAAATTTTTGAGATGGATTGCCGCATTTTAGTTTGGGTTGATGTTGTCTCAGTCATTTTTGTTTACTCTTCTGTTCGCTAATCTGTTGCTTTTGTTCAGCCATCACTTTGATATCCAGCATGCGCCCCGCCCACATTGCACTGTAGTCAGTGGTCCAGCGTGCATGGATCATTTGAATCGGTACTACATTGATATAGAGGTGTTTGTCCCGTCCTCTTTTATCGGTAATTAATAAGTCTGCCTTTTCCAACACCGTAAGATGCTTCATGACGGCAATGCGTGTGACATCAAAATTTTTGCAGACATCTTTTACCAGGCAGCCAGGATGTTCTTTGATGTAATCCAAAAGCTTGCGTCTCTTGTCATTGCCTAATGCCTGGAAAACCAGATCCATCGATTCCGGTGTCATATTGGCTCTCTTAAAAACTAATAGGTAACTTATAGGTTACCTATTTGAATGTGTCAATAAATGATATAAAAAAAGCCAGTAATTACTGGCTTTATTGGTATGGCTTGGTTTTTAGTAGAGTAATGCGTAGAGTTTACGTCTGAATTGAGATGCTAATGGATCGCCTTCGGGTAATGCATTAAGACTATCAATCATTAACTTCTTCGCTTCTCCGAAGTTCAGATCCTTTTTCAGAACCTCTAACAACAGAGTGAGCGCTTCCTCACTTTTATTATTCTGCTGGTATTGTACGGCCAAATCGACTTTCAACTGCATATCGTCTGGCGCCTTTTGCAATGCCTCCTGCAGCGCAATGATTTCCGGTGTCTCAGATGCTTTCTCTGCTAATTCGATTTTACTTTGCAGGGCTGCGTAATTGGCATCCTGATCTACCAGACCCACCGAATCCAATAGTTCTTTGGCCTGCTTGATGCGACCCAGCTCGATATAACTATCAATTAATGTAAATTTTATATCAGTGCGCTGCGGTGCTAAATCAAAAGCCTGTTTTAACAATGGGAAAGCCTGATCAAAGTCCTGATTGACAAGAAATGTTTGAGCCTCAGCAAACAGACCGTCTTCGGGTTTTGGCAGGTGTTTGTCCAGCAAAGCTCTTATCTCGCTTTCTTGCTGAGCGCCGGCGAAACCATCTACCGGTTGGCCATCTTTTACCAATATCACTGTCGGCAGATTGCGCACCCCAAACTGCATGGCGATACCTTGCTGCTCGTCACAGTTAACCTTAGCTAAAACCAGATCGTTACTGTATTCACCGGCCAATTTTTCCAGCATCGGCATCAGGGTTTTACAGGGTTCGCACCAATCAGCCCAAAAGTCGACTACGACGAGTTTTTGTTTTGAAACTTCAAGAATGATTTCCTGAAAATTTTCTTCCGTCATAGTGACGATATTGGTCGGGGCACCCGTCATATTATCCATGGTTTTCTCTCCGCTTAAATTCATATTTTATTAGAACTTAATGTATGGACGTTGGTTCTTTTTGCAAGCAATACCTTGTGTGACTTATCACGGGTGTTTGTCACTCGCTTGACAGTTAGCTGTGCTTTTGTGGGATATTCTCTACAATTGTGAAAATAACTAGCAACAGTTTGTCGGAATAATGAGCAAAGAGTATAAGAGTTTTAGTGAGTTCTATCCGTTTTACCTGTCAGAACACGCCAATGTCACATGTAGACGCCTGCATTTTGTCGGCTCCTGCTTTGTGCTTATCGTGTTACTGTCAGCGTTGGCCTCCGGCACCTGGGTGATGTTGTGGAGTTTGCCGTTTATCGGTTATGGCTTTGCCTGGGTTGGGCACTTTTTCTTTGAAAAAAACCGCCCCGCGACATTTACTTATCCGTTTTACAGCTTTATCGGGGATTGGGTCATGTTTAAGGATATGCTGACTGGCAAAATTAAATTTTAGGCGGTGCAGAACACCGCCTGTCATGCTTAGCTATTATGTGCTTTAAGTAGCTCTTGTGCACCGGATTTCAATAACGGGAAATATTCATCTGGCAAGTGTTTCTCCAGTTCCAGCAAACGTTCTGATAACACTTTGTAGTTTTCAGCGCTGACGTTGAAGTGACCCAGTTTGCGTTTTGGTCGGGCGGATTTACCATACCAATGAATATGGCAACCGGGTATTTCCAGCATATCCCGTGAAAATGTCCCTACTCCGATAATATTCACCATTGATGTGCAGGCACGGTATTCCGTGCAGCCAAGCGGCAGACCACAGACGGCACGTAAATGGTTCTCAAATTGACAGGTGTCTGCGCCCTGCATCGTCCAGTGACCTGAATTATGCACCCGTGGTGCAATTTCATTAACTAATAAGGCGTCGCCAACCTGGAAAAACTCGACGGCTAATACACCGACATAATTGAGGTTTTCTGCCAAACGAATAAAGTACTGTTCAGCTAACTGCTGTAATGCCTTGGACAGTCTCGGTGCCGGTGCAGTGGACAAATGTAATTGCCCTTGAAAATGGTGGTTTTCGGCAAGTGGATAAAAAGCAAACTTGCCTTTTGCTGAGCGCACGCCTACCAGCGAAAGCTCTCGTTCAAAGGGCACCATTTGCTCAACAATAACAGGTACCGTGCTGAGATTCAGTTTACTCAACTCCTGCTGCAACAGCGCCATATCTTTGGTTTGCTTTAGTCGCCACTGACCATAACCGTCATAGCCATCTCTGCTGGCCTTTAAAACCAATGGTGTACCCAGCTGTTGCACTATATCAGGCAGCTTTTCGACATCGTCAAGAATGGCGTATTTGGCAGTTGGAATATCCAAATGACTCAATAAGCTTTTTTCTTTTACTCTATCAGCGCCAGCCTGAATCGCGTTTATCCCTGGTTTCAATTTACCGGTTTGTTCGGCAATTTCCAGCAGGCGATCTGGAATGTGCTCAAACTCCACTGTGATGACGTCAGCCTGATCAATTGCGTCTGCAAGCGACACTTTATTGGGGGCTTTGCTGACTGGGTTGATGACTTGCTCTTTATTCACATCAACAGCACGAACGTGGATCCCAAGAGGACAGCCCGCTAGGTACATCATGCGCGCCAGCTGTCCGCCGCCGTACACTAATACATTCATTCTGGTAACTCCAGGGCACCCTGCTGCATTACTGTTTCGGTTTGTTTTTGACGGAAGGCTTTGATGTTGTCGGCAATTGTTGCATTGTGAGTTGCCAGTACCTGGGCGGCTAATAAACCCGCATTAGCCGCACCAGCTTCGCCAATAGCCAACGTACCAACTGCGACACCTTTAGGCATTTGTACGATAGATAACAAGGAATCTAAACCACTTAATTGACTGGAGCGAACGGGCACACCAAATACTGGTAGATGGGTATGGGCGGCTATCATGCCCGGTAAGTGGGCTGCTCCACCGGCACCGGCGATAATGACTTTGATGCCATTTTCCGCAGCCTGTTCTGCAAAAGAGACTAATAAATTAGGAGTGCGATGGGCTGATACCACTTGTGCATGGTAGTCGACACCCAGATCTTTTAGCATTTGGGCGGCCTTTTGCATCGTTGGCCAGTCGGATTTGGAACCCATTACAATGGCGACTTCACTCATAATCACTCCCTAGTAGTTAAACTTGGTCAGAAAAAAGCCGCAATTCTACATCACAGCGGCTGATTAAAGCTAGTTGTTCGACCAAATGTTGTCTACAGATGTCATAATTGTGTCAGCACAGATGCGTAACAGCCGGATCACTTCACTGCACTGAAATTATTTTCTGCGCCGCGTGACCCTAACTTTGCAGTTTCCAGTTCAGGGTTTGGCCGGCAAAAAACGGTACAATAGGTCGGCCATTGGGCAGATTGATTGATTCCGGTACTGTCCATGTCTCTCTTACCAGCGTAATGTTTGACTGATTACGTGGCAATCCATAAAAATCGGGGCCGTGGTGGCTGGCAAAACCTTCAAAATGCTCTAATGCGTCTAGTTGCTCGAAGACTTCTGCATACAATTCAATGGCACTCCAGGCACTGTAACAACCAGCACAACCGCAGGCGTTCTCTTTTTTGCTTTGCTCATGCGGTGCCGAGTCGGTGCCAAGAAAAAACTTTGCGGAACCGGTTTTCACGATTTCACGCAGTGCCTGTTGGTGGATGTTGCGCTTTAACACGGGCAAGCAATAATTATGTGGCTTTATGCCACCGACGAGTAAATCATTTCTATTGAGTAGCAAATGTTGTGGAGTGATCGTTGCGGCTACATTCTTGCCGGCACCGGCAACAAACTCCACTGCATCCTTAGTCGTGATATGTTCCAACACGACTTTTAACGTCGGGAAGTCCTGTACAATGGCGCGCAAGTGCTGAGCGATAAATTCTTTTTCCCGATCGAAAATATCCACATGATTTTCTGTCACTTCGCCATGAACCAGCAACAACATGCCCTGGTCTGCCATTGCCTGAAAAACCGGATACATACCCGTCAGTGACGCCACACCTGCATCTGAATTGGTAGTCGCACCCGCCGGATAAAGTTTGGCTGCGGGAATACCCTGTTGTTTGGCATCCCGGATATCTTCCGCTGTCGTTGTATTGGTCAGATACAGGGTCATTAAGGGTTGAAATGTAGTGTCTGAAGGAACCTGAGCCAGAATGCGTTTTTCATATGCCAGCGCTTGCTCTGCGTTGGTCACTGGAGGTACTAAATTCGGCATGACAATAGCGCGATGAAAACATCTGGCAGTCGCGGGAACAGTCTCAGCCAACATATCATCATCACGTAGATGGAGATGCCAGTCGTCGGGGCGGGTAATGGTAAGTTGTGTCATGTTGAATCCTTGTACAGCCTGTTGCTTGAAGCAATAAGAGTCATTTTAATGTAATTAACACTAACTTTGAGCAATAAACTGATATTTTATGCAATTGCCTGCTTAAACTGCGGGTCTTCTCAGGTATATTACACCCTGATGATCGTTGCTGTGTAATCTTGTAGCAGGCACCAGATCCAGAAACATAACAATAAATTGCTTAGTTAATCCTAATAGTATGACATCTCAGATAAGTATTCGCACTCTCATTCCCCAACAAAAGCGAACGTTGCCCATCCAAATGGCAATTTCTTTTTTGGATAGATTGTTGGGTCTTTCCAGGATGCAACGCATCTACGCCTCTCATAAAATGCAGGGACTCAGCAAAGAGGCTTTCTCGGATCGCTTACTGGAAGCGCTCAATGTGCGCATCAAAAACCAGCAAGGAATCATTTCTGCGGTACCTCAGGAAGGCGCCGTTGTCATTGCCAGTAATCATCCTTTTGGCGGTCTGGAAGGGGTAATTCTGGCTCGCGTTCTTGGACAAGCCAGACCAGATCTGAAAGTACTGGCAAATTTTGCGCTGGAAATGTTCGCCGAGTTAAAAGACTACTTTATCTTTACTAATCCACTTTCTGAGCGTGACCCGCGCAATGGCCCCTCATTGCGGGCCTGTATGGGGCATGTAAAAAAAGGTGGGGCCCTGATGTTGTTTCCAGCGGGCCGCGTTAGCTATTTTCGAAAGGATTTAAATCGGATTTCCGAGCATCAGTGGAACCGTATAGTGGCGAAACTGATATGTGCGGGGGATGCCCATTATGTGCCGGTGTTTGTCGAAGGTGTAAACAGTAAAAAGTTTTATCGGGCGGGGCGAATTCACGACAGTTTGCGTATGTTTTTTCTGGGGCATGAACTATTGAACAAGCGGGGCCAGGAAATATCCATTCAGGTAGGTAATCCGGTGAGCCGAAAACTGGTAGATAGCGGCAATCTGAGTGAAACCGCCGCCCTTTGTCGCGCGCTAAGTTACGCAATTTCAAACCAATGGTGCAGTCCCTGGACAGAACAACAATCCAGGCATTTTACGCCACTGGCAGATAAAGTGGATAGACAATTGATTAAAGCCGAGCTTGCCGCGTTACCCGACGATCAACAGCTATTGTCTTACAAAGGTTTTGATGTGTATTACGGGCAACAAGCTCAATTCCCTAATGTTGTTCAGGAAATTGCCCGGCAACGGGAGCGCGTGTTTCGTGAGCATGATGAAGGCAGTGGCGCTGCGATTGATAGTGATCACTTTGATGCCACCTACACACACTTGCTCGTCGTAGAAAGAGACAGTGGCGATATCATTGGCGCCTACCGCATGGGTCGCACTGATAAGTTGCTGCAACATGGCGGGATTGAGCATTTGTATTTGTCTCAGATGTTTGATTTCAAGCCGGCATTTTATAATCAACAGGAGCCGTGCCTTGAGCTGGGCCGTTCATTTGTGGTCCCGGAACAACAAAAAAGCTTTCACGGCCTATATCTGCTATGGCGTGGAATCGCGGCATTTGTCTGTAAATACCCGCAATATAGGCGTCTTTACGGGACTGTCAGTCTCAGTAAACTTTATGATAAACGCAGTTTAGCCATTATCAGGGAAGCACTTATCAGCCCTCACAATAGCGTGGCAGCTAAGGTGCCATTTGATCATGCTTTGCATCCGGAATTGGTGGATTTTCACACTGAATATGGCTTGCGACCATACGTCAGTACGTTCTTAAAAACCATTGAAGCGGATGGTAAAGACATACCGATTTTACTGAAGCATTATATGAAGCTTGGTGCTGAATTTTATGCGCTTGGCTTAGACGGTAACTTTGCAGATACACCGGGATTGCTGTTAAGTGTCGACCTGAAATCTATTCCAGAAAAATCGGCACGGCAGTTCTTCGGCAAGCAATATGATACCTATTACACAGAGTAAACCCCGCTCGGAGCCTGATTCGCAGACTTCAATGGCTTTTCATATCCGCACTCACAGTGCCCGTTGCAAAGCGCTCATTACATCATTCCATGCAATGCTGTGGGGGTGTATAAAATCAAAGTGTCCGGCATTGTCTGTCTTTATCCGGTTTACCCCGGACAGAGACATTGCTTGTTTGGCTGGTACGATATGATCGGCACCACCGTATACTAGCCAGGTGTTGGGATGCATAGTTTGATAAATGGGGTTGGCCTGTTGATATTTTTCAGGGATTTCTTCCGGTGTTCCCTGCATAAACTGTTCGGCAACGCGCTGGCAACTGTTGTCACCTTGTGCATACTGTTCGATGTCGGTAATGGCGGCAAGTCCAATCACCCCAGCAACCTCATTTGCCAGTTTACTCCCTGCCAACAGAGCTAAATGTCCGCCGGCAGAATGCCCCATTAACAAGGTTTGCTTTGGTATTAATTTCTGATTTTCAGTGAGAAAACGAACTGCAGAAACGATGTCATTAAGGCTGTGTGGCCAGTTTCCGGATTCATCTCCGACACGCCGATACTCCACTGACCAGACCCGATAACCCTGCAATGATAATGCCGCACTCAATGCCCGGCTATGGGTAACATCATATTGGCTTAACCAACAACCGCCATGAATAAACACAATATCGGCAATGGGTTTTTGCAACGCCGGTTGCCAACTTTCAATAAATTGTGTTGTTGATTTGCCATATGCAATGTGACTATCTGGTGTAACATCAGATAACGCCTGAACGGATGCAAATGTGACTTGTTGCTGTGGTTCGTTTGCCTGCGCTGGCACCAACAGCCACAGAGTAAAAGTCAGTCCTAATATAACCTTAATGTGTTTCATATCCTGCTCTGGCAAGGAAGCCGAAGTAGCCATGCTCTATCAGATAGTGATAAAAATCAATGTATTACATACAAATCAATGGTTTAAGAGGCCGCCTGGCTGCGCTGAAAGCTGGCCGTGGCTGGTGCTATTCCGAAGTCAGCGGGCAGTGACACATTTTGCAAAGTGCTGATCACTTTAATGATGGAATAATGATGTACGGCGTGGCTTGAGACAAATACCAATTCGCGGGCTAAGGTTGAGGTGGTTTCTGCGTTTTGTACCTCATCCACAGCAATTTCGCTGATGACTTGTACATTTTCCTGTAGATCTTGTCCATTTAATTGCAATAACCAGTGCGCTATATCATCTATCACCACTAACGCCGCCTGTGTAGAGCTTTCTGCTTTGGAAAAGCGATGTCGGATATTGTAGTTGATGATTCCCTGCGGCCGATGCATCAATGCGAGATAGTGATCCAGTACATGACGAAAATGGGTACCGGCTGAACTGCTAAATAGGGGGGATTTGACTTCACAATAATGTGTGTCGTTGATGTTCGTTAAGTAGTTTCTGCCTTGGTCTAGTATTGCAAGCTGGCTTGTTATCATTATTCTAAGCGAGTTTCTTCTTTGGCAACATAGACCAGCTTACTTAACTATTGATTTCATTACTATTGATTTCATTGCTATTGATTTCAGTTCTCTGACAAACTGCAACATGCCCTTATTGGCATGTAGCTTCTATACTTACGGATAGTTTATTGGGTGTGGAATGTCCGGATGTCGAGATTTACCTATATGGTTTGCATCGCTTGTGTATTTCTGCAAGTGCATGCGGCTGAGCAATGGTTGGTCGTGACGGAAGATGCACCACCTTTACAGTACGTTATTGACGGTGAGGTAAAAGGAAAAAGCACTGAAATTGTCAGGGAAGTCATCCAGGAGGCGGGCATGCAAGCAGAGTTTGTGGTGTACCCCTGGGCCAGAGCATTTGAAACGGCCCGCACTCGACCAAACACCCTGATATATTCGATGATCCGCCGCCCTGAACGAGAATCAATGTTCCATTGGATTGGGAAAATTGGTCGATTCCAATTGAGCTTTGTTACTCTTAGAGAAAACACCGGATTCAGCATCACAAGCACAGCGCAGGCTAAGCAATGTATTATTGGTGCGATGCGTGATGATTTCACTCATCAGTATTTGAATGGCGAGGGATTTGCGGATTCGGATCTGGTAATCCGCAGTACGTTGTATGAACTGCTTAATCTTTTGTACAAAGGCCGCATTGATTCCTTTCTGGTGGACCAACACCTGGTAGGTGACCTTGCCGAACAACTCGGATTTAACAGTGCAGAAATGCAAGTGGCGTATTTAGTGCCAGATCTTGCAGTAGATATTTACCTGGCAAGCAATAAACATTCAGACCCGGAAACAGTTACAAAATTAATTGTCGCTTTTAACAAGGTGAATTCGCAGCACTGATATTGCGAATTTACAATCGGTTATTGCTGATATTCGGTACGTTCAATCGTAGCCAAACGCGTTTCTGTGGGATTTTTTAGATAGTTATACAACAACCCTAAAAATAGTAAGGTACTGAATCCCGTTGCGACTATAAATCCATATTTTGCATCACCGCCGTAAGCATCACTGACCATGCCCATGACTAGTGGCCCAGCGGCTGCTCCAGCAGCGGTAAAGAACAGAATCACACCAGCGACGGTACCGTGTTCGTGTTTTGGAAAACAACTGATGCCCTTAGAATTGATGGTTGGGTAGATAACAGACATAAAGATGCCAGTTAACGGGAACAGGTACAAGGCCGCCTGACGGCCACCCCATAAGCCACCTATAAAACACAGCATAATGGCAAAACTGAACATCACCATGACCGACGCCCAGTTGAAATGTTGCATCATCCAGATACCAACAAAGCGTCCCAGTGCGCGCAGTGAGAAAAAAGCGGAAACGGCATACATGGCCAGCATCTGCTCAGGCCCTTCGGTGTAACAGGTAAATGTGGCGGTGACGCTGGTGGCATCACAGACCAGATAACTGGGCATCCACACGTAAATGGCGCTCTCTGCCGCGACATATAAAAAAGCCGCCACAGAAAAGCCCATGGCATAGGGGTTTGCCAGTAACTTTAAACTGCGCTTTACATCGATAGGTTCGTCAGGTTCCAGGCCTTTGGTATGGTCGGGATAATCCGCTTTCCATGCCATTAATATCAAGAGTGTACAAAGTAAACCGGCCAGCACATAAAGCCATTTCCAGTCGACTCCCTCGCGGATCAGCCAGGCGACAATCAATGGTCCAATGATGGCACCGACGCCAAAAAAGGCTTCAGCACCGTTCATGGTGCCAGTATGCTCTTTGGTTGAGGTGGAAATGTCACCAATCAGGGCCAGCGCCGCCGTTTTAAAAATACCTACAGCGAGACCGGAGACAGTGATTAAACCCAGTATAAAAGTAAAAGAAGTGCCGACCAGGAACAAATAGCAAGAGGCGGCGAATAGTGCCAGACCCAGCATAATAGTTTTCTTGCGGCCAAACTTGTCAGCCAGAAAACCCAGAAATAAACCTGAAAACGCCACGCCAACCATAAACAATGAGTGCATCAGACTGGCTTGAGTGTTATTGACATCAAACTCTCTTTTGACTTCTTTGATGATTTCCCCCACGGAATCTGAAGTCATAGCAAACATCATAAACATCAGATAAGTGAGCCAACGAATCATTTGCAGATTGCGCTGGTGTTGGGCGTGTATTTCAGACATGAAAAGATTCCTCTCAATCACATGTGTGCCGCTGTACTCGTATTATAATCTCGAAAAAAAGGGAGCTAACGCTCCCCGAAGAGCACACACAATCACTATATTTCAGATACGGATGGCTCGCCACGTGCGAGCCATCAGCATAACCCGCTAGAACTGATATTTCAGCGTTACAGAAGTTGTGCGACCATTGATAGCACGGGCTCGGATAATATCTGTCGGCGCAGCGCTACCTTCTTCGGACTCAGTAATGCCGACTGTATCGAACAGGTTATTGACATTAAACGCGACTGATAAGTTTTCGGTGACATTATAGTCTGCAAATGCGTTCACTTGTGTGTAGCCATCAAACTGCAAGTCGTTGTTGTCTTGTGCATAGGCATCGGTTGTACCAATGACGTTCAAGCCAACACTGCCGTTGTCTAATTGATAGGTACCGGTCAGTTGATAGATAACGTCTGCCTGACGACGAGGTGTATTTCCTTCAACTGCTGGATTTAAAGCATCTTTGGCAATTTCTGCATCTGTCCAGGTAAAACCACCTTTAAAGGTCCAGTCGTTGATAACGTATGCCGCTTCTACTTCCACACCACGTGCTTCATAAACACGGTCGAAGAACTTCTGAGTTGTGGCTTCAAAGTTTTGCTCTTCCGTTTCTGCATAAAATCCGGTGACAAATAAGCCCAGACCATCCTGACGGTATTTCAAACCCACTTCATACTGATCCACCATATCAACGGCGTCGGCATCTGCTACCGAACCATCAGCGCGTACTTTGCCAAATAACAGACGATCGGCATTCGCGCGGCCACCTTGACTGATACGACCAAAGACGGCCATATCATCATCGATGCGGTAGTTGGCACCAAAGGAGTAGGAGTTGTAGCCCCAGTCATAATTGACCGGAGAAGAGTTAGCCTGATCCGCTGACGCGACATTTTGTTCAGGAATCGAAATGTTGCCGTCACCATTCATATCAATGGTACTGGTAACCGCACCAGCGTAGGTACCTGTTGCATCACCGGAATCACGACGGAAACTGGCTTCCAGCGTCCAGTCATCAAATTCACCAGCAAGGGCAATATAGGGCGCATCCAGGTTGTATTGAGTATCATAGTTTCGCTGACAGCAGTTACCCCAAAAAGGCACTCCATAGGCATATAAACCATTGTCCGAATAGGAGGTGCCGTCTGAGCCTACTACGTCCAGCAATGCCGCATTATCACCTTTGACTTCCATCAGGTAAGAATTCCACAACCAGGACATTTTCAGATTCTGACGTGCTTTGTAATACCCGAGTGTCAATGAGATGTTGTCAAAATCACGGGAGATTTTCAGATCATTGGCATAAGAGTCGAAGTCTTCCATTTCAACATCAAAGGTATGGGTACGCATGACCAGCCCGTTCCCGGTGCTGTCGGTATAAGCCTGACCGGCATTTGGGCCATTCGCATAAACGAGGCCTGCGCCAGCACCACCGATGCTTTCTGCAATACTGGTAGCACCTGCCACCTCAGCTGGAAACGGAGAGACAAACTCGCCGGAAACACTGGATTTACGGAAACGATTGACCAGTTCCCAGTCGTTACCCATATCGAAGTTTGCTTCAAAACCAATGCTGTTTACCACTGGATGCATGCCATTGCGCAAATCACCGCGGCTGATTTGGCCGTCGCCATTGATGCGCAACGTATCCTGCAGGTATACCGAGTGTGGTGTATCCGACTGGGCGTCAAACCCTGCTATGGAATCACCATTGGCATACATTGGCATAGGTAAGTAACCCGTGCTCTTGTCGTCTAAATGTTTGAGATAGACGCGAATGTACCCCGATTCGAAATCTTTGGTGAAGTTAGCTTTGATCTGGCCACCGGAATTACCGTTGTAACCGGTCTCGCGTGGACCTTCACCCTCGCGAAAGAACCCCCCAATATGAAAACGCGTGGTATCGTTAATATAATCACCGTACTCAAAGTCGGTTCGGAAAGTGTCGTAATCCAGACCAAAGGTCGTTGCGACACTACCACCACCGTAATCGCCGGTTTTACTGATGAAGTTGATCAAGCCGCCAGGGGAATTACTGACCATTGTTGAAGAAGAACCACCACGAATCGCTTCGATTCCGGAAATAGTGGAATCAGCGCGAATAAAGATATCGGCATTACCAAAAGCCACGTCACCAAACTGCATAACCGGTAAGCCATCTTCCTGCAATACCAGGAATTTTGCACCGCCGGCGGCAACGGGTAAACCACGTACTGCGATATTGGCATTACCTTCTCCCCCGGTTGATTCTGAACGAATACCTGGAATAGAGCGGAATATTTCTGCAGTAGCACGAGGTGTGGCAACCGCAAAGTCGCCTGGACTCAGGGTACTGGACGAGACGCTCGAGTCCATACGGGATGTGGCTCTGGCTGAACCGGTGACCATAATTTTTTCAAAGTCTAAAACATCCGCGGTACTTTCGGTTTCTTCTGCTTCCTGTCCCATTGCCATCATTGGGCTGGATGCAAAAGCAATGGCGACAGCAATTGCGATACGGTTACGTTTTGTGCTCATGTTCTTCTCCTAACAAGATAGAATAGTGTGTGTTGTCGAAACTGCTTAAGTTTTCGGGTAAGAAAGACAAAACTTGACCATTCAACTTAAACGATTAAGATAAAGTTAACAGAACAATTAACAATTGTAAAATCTGTGTTAATACGACTTTAGTATAATAGACTTCATGCTAGACTGTTTTTTATTATATCAAGCTTAAACGATTAAGAGGTGGTGGTGGTGAATATATCAAAAGAAGCGCAAGTAACGTTGTCCCGACTGGAGGTAACGTCTTTTCTTAAAGGGCAAAAAGCACCAGCGAAAAAACAGTTTCAACAACGCCTTGAGCAGCATTTCGAAGGCTTGTTCGGCTTATATTACTCTTTGTATTCCCATCGCTATGACTTTTATTTTCATCTGCAACAGCTTGTTGCGGTCCTGGCAGAGGGCTTTAACCAGCGCCCCGGTTACCTGAAAAAACTGGATACACAGAGATTGAAAACTCCTGACTGGTTTCAACAAGAGAATATGTTAGGGATGGCCTGTTATGTGGATCTGTTTGCTGGTGACCTGCAAAAACTGCAGTCGCGCATTCCGTATTTGCAGGAGCTCGGCGTCACCTATTTGCATCTGATGCCTTTGTATAAGTCGCCAGAAGGCGATAGCGATGGTGGTTATGCTGTATCAGATTACCGCACAGTAAATCCGGATTTGGGTACCATGGATGATCTAAAAACGCTGGCTGAGAAGCTATCTAAAGCGGGGATCTCCATGGTGCTGGATTTTGTCTTTAACCACACTTCTGACGAGCACCAATGGGCGTTGGCAGCAAAACGAGGTGAAGCGGAGTTTCAGGAATACTATCATCTGTTCCCTGATCGCGGCATGCCGGATGCCTATGAACAGAACCTGCGGGAAATTTTTCCACAGGTTCGGCGCGGCAACTTTACCTGGGATGAACAAGCAGAAAAATGGGTTTGGACAACCTTCAATAGTTTTCAGTGGGATTTGAATTACAGTAATCCTGCGGTATTCAATGCCATTGTGGCGGAAATGTTGTATCTGGCAAATATTGGCTGTGACGTGCTCCGGCTTGATGCACTGGCGTTTATCTGGAAAGAAATGGGCACCAGTTGTGAGAATCAGCCTAAGGCACATCAACTGATTCAGGCCTTTAATAGTTGTCTACGTATTTCCGCACCTGCCGTGCTATTTAAATCTGAAGCCATAGTGCACCCCGATGAAGTGGTAAAATATATCGCCCCTGAAGAGTGTCAGTTGTCTTATAACCCCTTGCTGATGGCATTATTGTGGAACAGTCTGGCCACCCGTAAAACGCGATTGTTAACGGCCTCAATGCGCAAAAGTATGACCATTGATCCTGCCTGCTCCTGGGTCAATTATGTGCGCTGTCATGATGATATCGGTTGGACCTTTGATGATGATGTAGCAGGGAAACTTGGGATCAATGGCCACGATCATCGCTACTTTTTGAACCAGTTTTACACCGGACGATTTGAGGGCTCTTTTGCCAAAGGTGTACCCTTTCAGGAAAACCCCAGCACCGGTGACTGCCGGGTTTGTGGCACCGCCGCCAGCCTGACGGGGTTAGAACTGGCGCTGCAAAACAACGACGCAAATGAAGCCCAGATTGCCATAAAACGGATTATGTTGATTCACAGCGTTATCCTTTCCATCGGCGGCATTCCTTTGTTATGGGCTGGCGACGAGATGGGACTGTTAAATGACTACAGCTATCAGAATCAGTCAGATAAACAACATGACGACAGATGGGTCAACCGTATCTCAACGCCTGAGCACCAGACTTTTTTATCGCAATCCAGAAATCAATATTTCCGTGAAGTTTACCTTGGTTTACAGCACCTCATTAAAATGCGCAAATCCTTACCGGTTCTAGCACAAGCGGAAACCCAGATCATTGACAGTAACAACCAGCATGTATTTAGTTATGTGCGGCTAGACGAGCAACATGGACGCCTGCTGGCAGTGTGTAATTTCAGTGAGCAACAGCAACAGATCAGTAGCAAAATTTTGGATGTACTATTGGCTGATCAGGCAGTTGATGTGTTGACTGACCAACCGCTGGATATAGACAGTGAGGTTCTGAGTTTGGGACCTTATCAGGTGATGTGGTTACTAAAGGTCTAACTGCGTTAGGGCGTGACTTTGGGGGATTGAAAATGTTGCCTGATTAAACGCTGATATTCTGGCGCTGCGGTTATTTCACTGAGCTGTCTTTGGAACAAATCGACGATAGCATCATCAGTTTTACGATTAAAGGCAAAACAGGTGACTGAGCTGACAATGGGAAAGACGATTTCAAATTGTTCCGGGTCACGACCAAATTCGCTTAACATTTGGGGGGCCGCTAATTCGTCATAGGCGATCATATGGACACGACCTTTGTCCATTAACTCAAGATTAGGGCGCATGGTGACGTTGCTGAGAATATTGATGGGTTCTTCCATCAATCCCAGTAGAGCCTGCTCGCCAACATCGGCGCGTATCGTGCCTATAGTAAACATATTCAATTCAGACGCATGGGCAATCTGAATATTCGATGCCTTTTGGGCGAATAATACATATCGCGTGGAGACAATTGGGCAGGCCCATTTGAACATGGGTTCCCGGTCTTGCGTTTTGGCGACGGCAAATAGCACAGTGTTGGGATACAGTTTTAGCTCGTGATATGCCCGTGCCCAGGGCAGTAATTCTATCTTTTGTCGCTGCACACCGGTCCGCTGCCAGATGGCGCGCAATAAATCGATTGAGATCCCGGCAATTTGATCGTCGTGGCGGTAATTAAAAGGTGGGTAATCTTCGGTCAGGTAACGTAATTCAGTCAAATCCGGTGCGTCGCCATGGGCTGTCGCCAGCGTATTCAAGCTTAACATGATGGATAAGCATAAGACTCGCCACATAATTGTTTGCAATTGCCTGAATTAATTGCACATTAACTCAAGTGTAGTACAGTTTTTGTGAAATAAATTTCTAAGGGCAACTGGCCCTGATCACAAGCTCTGTTGCTAGCTCGTTTGACGCAATGGGCGTTCCGGACAATAGGGCTTCTGCGGCATGGCGACCTTTGGCTATGCTGCGCTGGCACACCGATGCTAACGCTGGCGTCACCCTCGATGCTTCTGGAATATCGTCAAATCCGATTACCTTTAGTTGTTCCGGTATCGCGATATTGAGCGCTTTGGCCTGTCGGATCACTGCCAGCGCAATAACATCACTCATACATAGAATGATATTGGGCAACGGCGAAACGGTAAGGGCTTCATTTGCGGCAATTTCTGCCAACTCCGGGGTATTCACCGGTATATGCCAAATGAGGTTGCTGGGCAATGCCACTCGTTTTTCCTGACATGCCTGTAAATAGCCGGCTAAACGACGCTGTGAGATGGCTTGAGATTCGGCATCAATGTCAGCGTCATGCAAGCGACAGATGCGTTTGGAATCAACCAGACTCAATGACAAAACAGCAACCCTGTCTTCGGCTGAGCTGATAGCGTGCAGCGCCGCTTGCCGCGCTCCCTCCTGATTATTGATATTGACCGTTGGGCACAGCTGCGTTTCAAAATCCACGGCAATAACGGGTTTACCTAACCGCAATATGCGTTCGATACCATTGCCCTCAGGCTTGCCGTAAAAAATAAAACCGTCAGGTAACGATTCAGCACTGTTTTGGTCGTGGGCGTCCAGTTGGCTGGACAACAACAACAGCTGTTTTTTATGTTTGAACAGGACTTCAGAAACACCCTGCAAAAACTGGCTGGCCACTGGATCAGAGAAGCTATATGCCAGGGAATCTGCTAAAATCACCGCTATCACATCGGATTGTCCCTTGCGCAACGATCTAGCCGCCAGATTAGGGCCAAAATAGCCCAGTTCAGCGGCCTCTTTTAGTATGCGGGCTCTTAATTTTTCGGAAAGTTGATCCGGGCGATTAAAGGCATTGGATACCGTCGCGGTTGAGACCCCCAACGATTTAGCGACTTCTTTGAGGTTTAATGCTTTTTTCTGTGGCGCCATGAACAATCTTAAACGTTTTATTTATCGACATTCTGGCGTATCCGGTATGGAATGTAAAACCTGAAAAGTGGAGTAGAACTTGCCAACTAAGCGCCTCGGCCAGTCTGAGTTTATCGTCTTATTTGCGCTGTTAATGTCCTTAACGGCCATGTCGCTGGATGCCATGTTGCCAGCTTTACCGCAGATCGGCAGAGATCTGGGCGTAGATGATCTCAATAAAACACAGCTTGTCATCTCGATGCTGATCTTGGGAACGGTGTTTGGCGAGCTGTTTTTCGGACCAATCTCTGATGCGATTGGACGACGCAAAACCATATTAATCGGCATTCTTATCTTTTTATCAGGCACGCTGGTGGCGATATTTGCAGAAACGCTGCAAGGACTGCTTATTGGCCGCATTATTCAGGGATTTGGGGTGTCGGGTAGTCGCATTGGTTCCAGAGCGTTGGTGCGGGATTTATATGCCGGCGCGCAAATGGCGCGAGTTATGTCTTTTATCATGATGATCTTTATTATTGTGCCTATGGTGGCGCCGGCCATTGGTCAAATTATTATGTTGAATTTTGGTTGGCGGGCGATCTTTGTGTCTTTTTTGATCCATGCTGCGCTTATGCTGTTATGGTTTGGTATTCGTCAAAGCGAGACCTTACCTAAAGAGCGCAGAATCCCCTTATCACTCTCCCGAATATGGACCTCGGCAGGACAAATTGTTCGGCATCGAAAAGTCATGGCCTATACACTGTTGTCCGGTTTGGTCTTTGGTGCGATGGTACTGTATCTGAGTGTCGCCAGAGCTATGTTTGAAGACCTTTATCAAAAAGGTGACGACTTTCCGTTATTGTTTGCCATTCTGGCTTTAGGCATCGGTATAGCAGCCATCATCAATGGCAAAATTGTCATACGCTTTGGCATGCACAAGGTCACATCTTGGGCGCTTATTGGTATTTTGATTTTTTCCAGCATCTTAGTTAGCACATCGCTGTGGCATCAGGGGGCACCGCCATTTTTGTTATTAATGGTGTTATTAGCCACTATTTTGTTTTTCGTTGGTTTTATTTTTGGCAACATCAATGCTATGTGCATGGAGTGGTTAGGTGGCATCGCGGGCATCGGGGCGTCAATTGTTGGGTCGTTGTCTAGTAGTGTAGCGGTATTGCTCGCTGTACTTGTCGGGCCTTTTTATCAGGGTACAGTGATGCCTCTGGCATATACGTATTTGGCGGTTGGGGTTGGTGGTCTGGTATTATTGCGCCTCGCTAAGCGAGCTGATGCGGTGCATTTGTAATTCCTCATCATTGGATATGAGCGGTGATTCGTCTGCGGGTAGAATCGCAAAGCCATGTTGATTGACCTGAGTGCGAATATCATCGGTTGCCAGTTCGCTATAGTGATAACGGAAAGCAGGTTCATTTAAAGAAGCCCTTTGTCCGGTGTCGATAAGCCAGTTAAGGGCGAGGTCGGTGATCCGAGTCTGGCAACTATTGTTTTCCACAAAAAAATTGTAGATTTGTGGGTTTCCCGTAGCGTTTTCGGTCAGAATCTTGTAAACATCAACGATCATATTGTTATTATTATTTTCTTGTTTTGAGCATTTCCAACCTGTTTCACATTGCGACAGTCGGCTATATTTGCCCCGGAGAGCAGAAACAGTACATCCGTTGCATTTTTTTTACAATAGTTAGATTGGAGTAAAATAGTGACCGACACCCTACCCAGGCCACTTGATGGCGTGCGTGTCATTGAATTTGGACAGCTACTGGCAGGCCCGTTTGCTGGGGCAATTTTAGGATACTTTGGTGCGGAGGTTATCAAAGTTGAACCTCCGGGAAGCGGTGATCCGATTCGCGGTTGGCGGGAAGTAAAAGATGGCACATCGTTGTGGTGGCGTAGTTTGGGACGCAACAAAAAGTCGATTACTCTGGATTTACGCCAAACTGAAGGTCAGGAAATTGCCAGAAAGTTGAGTTCAAATGCCGATGTGCTAATTGAAAATTTTCGACCCGGTGTCATGGAAAAGTGGGGACTGGGACCGGATACCCTGAAAGCCTGTAATGACAAGCTTATTTATGCTCGCATCTCTGGATATGGTCAATCTGGTCCTTATGCCAATAAACCCGGCTTTGCTTCGGTATGTGAGGGGATCAGCGGTTTTCGATATTTAAATGGCATACCCGGTGAAGTACCTGTCAGAACTAACCTTAGTATCGGTGATACCATTTCTGGGATTCACGCGGCACTGGGTATTGCCCTGGCGATTATACAAAGAGACAAAGATCCAAAGCAAAGCGGTCAAGTGGTGGATGTGGCGCTTTACGAGTCCATGTTTAATCTCTTAGAGGCTGTTGTCCCGGAGTATTCTGGTGCAGGTGTGATAAGGGAGCCGTCGGGGACGACAGTGACTGGCATTGTGCCCACCAATACTTATGCCTGTCAGGATGGAAAATGTGTGGTCATAGGGGGAAATGGTGACTCCATATTTAAACGTTTAATGCGGGCCGTCGATCGCGCCGATATGGCTGAGGATCCGCGCCTTGCGGATAACCCAGGACGGGTACGGCATGAAGCCGAAATTGACGGAGTGTTGGCTGATTGGTGCCGCAGTTTGCCGGCGCAACAGGTACTTGCTGTCCTTGATGACAACCGCGTACCAGCTGGCCCTATTTATAATGTGAAGGATATGCTGGCAGACCCGCATTTTCAGGCTAGAGGCTTATTTGAAACAGTGGAGATTAATGGCGAACCCCTTCAAATTCCGGCGATGATGCCGAAATTGGATAAAACACCGGGCAAAACAGACTGGCCAGGTGAAGGCGTCGGTGGCCATACTGATGAAATCCTTAAAAGTCTGTTCGGCATGACGGATAGTGAAATTATTGATTTGCGACGGCGGAATATCATTTAATGTTTGCAATGACGATAGGGCGCGCAAGTCACTGTTCGTAACGCTCCAGTATTTTTCCGAAATGTTTATTGCGAACTTGTTTGATTTCCTTCCAGATGCGATGTGCTAGTTGGGGATAGTCCTGATAAAACTTTTCACTGAAAACAAGGTAGGCTGTGCGCTCCTGCAATGCGGGAAGTTGGGCATAGATGTTCTCCGCACTGGGATACTGATATTGCAACAATAGTTGGCCGGTTTCACAAAAAGTAACGATTCCCTCTGCCTTGTCTTTCAGCAACAGGTCTAACGCCGAAGTCGTAGAGTTGGTGGTAACAACAGGAATAGAATGCGAGCGCAAAAATGAAAGAACCGAGTAACCCTGTGGCACTGCTAGCGGTTTGTCTGTCGTGTTTCGAAACGCTTTACCAGTCCAATAAAGAGGTGACTCGGTGTGTGTAAATAAACAATATCTTGCATTTGAAAGCGCTTGGCTTTTATCTACTTGTTGATTTTTTTTCGGATAAACGCCAATTGTATCTCGCTCCTGCTTGAAACTGGCAATTATTGCGTCGGCCTGATTGGTTTTTAGTTTATGCAGGCAACGTTTCCAGGGACGGCGATGAAACTGGATAGAAATAACTTTCAGATTGTGATCCACTTGCTTGAGCAATTCGATAAAAATACCGGGTTTGTCCTCTGGTGGAACCGAACCTGTACCCATATAATATGGTTTAAGCTCTTGTTCTTCATAATAAAAATTGACTTTTATCGTGGCAAAACTAAAGCTGCTAAAGCCAAATAGCAGAAGCAAAAAAATTAGCTTTGTCATTATTAAATCTCTACCAGAATTCATGCGCATGGTCACATTTTCAAGCTTTAATAGTAGTTCAAAAACTCGGCCGCTGTGAGATTAATACAAATATTTCCGGTAAGTATAGTTGCCGAAACGATACGTTAAATAGGATCATTACGATAAATATGATTACAGGAAAACGACACTTCGCCGCTGGGATCTGTGGGCTCATGACAGGTGTCATCATGGGCTTTACTCCTGCGACATTTGCAAATGTGCAGGGGAATCCAGAGCAAGCCATCGAGTCAATCGTTGTGCGCAGCTATTTGAGGCCATCTCAGGTGAGTGATGTGGCTTCCAACATTGCCGTGCTGGATATCACTGCACAACAGAATATCGCCGCGACCCACATCACCGAGCTGTTGCAAACCATACCAGGTACCTGGATTAGTCGCGGTAACGGACAGGAACACCTCACCGCCATTCGCTCCCCGGTGTTAACAGGGGCGGGTGCCTGTGGGGCATTCTTAATGGCGGAAGATAATATTCCATTGCGGGCTGCTGGGTTTTGCAATGTAAATCAACTATTTGGCGTAAACACTGAGCAGGCACAAAGTATTGAAGTAATTCGTGGTCCTGCAGGAGTCTTGTACGGCAGTAATGCGGTGCATGGTGTAATTAATGTCATTACCCCGGATAGCGATTCTTTACCCTATTTCAATCTGGACCTTGGTCCCAATGAGTATGGCCGGTTCGGTTGGCTAAACAGCGCAGCAACTGACCTGGGGGACCTGACTGTCTATGGCAACTTGACCACCGACGGCGGCTATAAAGATAACAGCGGATTTGGTCAGGAAAAGGTGTCGCTGGTACACCAATACCGACATAGTGACTGGCAAAGTAAATCGGTATTCGCTTATAGCAATATTAATCAGGAAACATCCGGTTTTATTCAGGGAGAAAGAAGCTACGAGGATGCGTCTTTAAAGCGTCAAAACCCCAATCCCGAAGCCTATCGGGACAGTCGTTCGATCCGGGGGTACTCGCAATGGCGCTATAGTGCCGAAGAAGACAAACAATTGACTCTGACGCCGTATTTTCGCTGGCATGATATGGCATTTTTACAGCATTACCTGCCTTGGCAGGCGATAGAAAATAATGGTCACAGCAGCGTTGGCCTGATGTCGCAATGGTGGCAGAGGATAGCTGATGTTTCCTATACGTTGGGCTTGGATGTAGAAGCGACGGAAGGAGATCTGAGTGAGTTTCAACCAGAAGATTTTGCCCCGACATTACCGCAGGGAATGCATTATGATTTCGATGTGAAAGCCACAAGTGCATCCACCTATTTGGACCTGCAATGGCAGGTAAATGAGGACTGGCAACTGCAACTTGGGGGCCGTTACAGTCTGATTGATTATGATTATGATAACAATCTGAGTGATGGTAGCGCTTGTGATGAAGCGGTCAATGGCTGTCGTTTTTCTCGGCCTCCCAGTCAAAAGTTATCATTTGATCATTTTACTTACCGTTTGGCCGGTCTCTATCGGATCAATGACGCGACTCAATTGTTTGCCAATATTACTCAGGGATTTCGCGCACCGCAGGCGACAGAACTGTTTCGTTTGCAGGCAGGGCAGTTAACAACGGACCTAAAAGAAGAAAAGACGGATGGTATTGAGTTGGGCGTCAGAGGCAACAGCGAAACACTGAATGCAGAGCTGAGTATTTATCAACAACAAAAGCAACAGGTGATAATCCAAGATACACAGCGGCAGTTTATCAACGGTGGTGAGACTAAGCATCAGGGGGCCGAATTCGCAATGGGCTGGAAAGTTCATTCGAATTTTAGCGTTGATGCAGCGCTGACCTATGGTCGACATACTTACGATAATAGCTTGCGAATCAGCCGCGTTAATATCAAGGGGAATGATATTGATACTGCTCCACGCTGGCTCGGAAATCTCACCGCAAACTGGCAAATAACACCAGACTGGTTATCCCAGTTGGAGTGGCAATTTACCGATGATTACTACTTAGATCCGGAAAACAGCGCGCAATATTATGGTCATCATTTGTTTAATTGGCGTTTACACTGGCAAATGAATGACGCAATGAAATTGAGCATTCGGGTCAGAAATCTTCTGGATGAAGACTATGCGGAACGGGCCGATTTTGCCTTTGGTAACTATCGCTATTTTGTTGGTGAACCACGGTCAGTCTTTCTGGGGCTGCGTTATCAACTGTAGTGATGCAACAATTGGCGTTGCTATGATTATTTTGCTGTATTCTCAGTTGGCCAGTTATTAATCGCTAAATAATAACTCATGACCTGCGAGTAATAGCTCTGTTGCATTTGTCCTGATGCCTGCCAAATATTCTGCGCTAAAATTGGATGTTGTTCGTAGAATTGTCTGGACAGCATTAGATAATACGGTTTGTTCACGACAGGTGGGCTAAGTTTTTTAACTGGCGCATTACGCACCTTGGCATCATTGTGGCTGTTGGTGACGACCATCGAGACTCGGCCGGCGAGCAGCATATTAAATGCTTGTTCGATATTGGGTAGTCTAAGCAGCTTAATATTCATATTCTCCAGCATATATCCGATAGACGCACCAATTTCAATGGCAACTGGCAAGTGCTTAATATTCGTGAATTTTTCACCGTCAAATTGGATGTCACTTCCCTGTTTTACAAATGCACTATATGAGTCGTTTTTGAAACGACGTGTCATATCTATTTTGCCGTCTTTAAATGGATACAAGCCATACTGACTTCTATCGGCATTGTAGCTGGCGACATTTAAAGCATCGACTTCGCCGCTTTGTAACAGTTTCAGACAGCGGGGAAAGGGGGCCCTAACCCAGTGAATTTTCAGATTTGTCTGTGCTGCGATATAGCGCATCAAATCAATGTTGATGCCACCACGGGATTTATGTTCTTCACCGGGTTTGCGCCACAGCGGGAAAAGTTCATTGTCAATCAGGCACACTTCAAGGGTGATCTGTTTTTCACCAGAGGAGTTTGCTGCCATTGTGGAAAACGGCAGAGCCAATACCCAGATAGCGAGTAATATTTTACTGAAGTATGGATTCACGCCAGAGTAGAATTGAGATTGTGTACCATATTTTTAATTGTAGTCAGGAATTGTTCAATTTCGGTGGAATTGTCCGGATCATTTTTCAACAGTGTTTTTAATTGCTCTAGTTGGGCTTGCATTGCTTCCCAGCAACATCTTTGGATGCGCTTGCTTAGACGATTGATATGCATAATAGCGATACTGGCATTTGCGCAATTGGCGGTTTTTTGAATTTCTTCAATATCGTCTGGTACCTGGGTCAATAGTTCTTCCAATGAACTCAGGAACAAGGCGACATCCTGCTCATGGTGGCATACTGCAAGCGGAACATTTACGCCCGGCAAATGCAGGCAACGATTGGTAAAGTCTATAGCGTTTTCAACGTCGTCGGCCAAATGGTTGCTGGTCTGATTTTTCAGCGTCTCTTCGACACTGGCAAACTTATCACCGATGGCAGCGAACCCAAATGAGCCCGCGGCCCCCTTAATGCGGTGAGCAATTTCCTGTACTTCATGTAAATCCTGTTGTTGCCAGGCGGTTTCGAATTGCTGCAGGTCACCTGTCAGTGAGCGGTAATAATCTGCGATGATGGGTAGCATATCGTCGGCACTTAACAAACTTTCGTTACTCCCTTGAGGTGTTAAATAGAGTTCCAGCGTACGAATAAACTTATGTCTAACTATAGGTTTTGCCAAGTGATTGGTAAAACCCTTTTGCATGTAGGCTGCAATTTCATGGGTCATATTATTTGCCGTAAGGGCAATAATAGGTAAACTATAGCCACATTTGCGAATTTTTTCTGTGGCTTCGATACCGCTCATACCCGGCATTTGTATATCCATCAGAATCAACTGGTATTCATTGGCAAATACCTTTTCTAACGCTTGTTCTCCGTTAACCGCGGTGTCAACAAACAAATGCATGCGCTTAAGAATCAAGGTGATCAGATCGAGATTATGGGGGTTATCGTCCACTAACAAAACACGATTGCCGGCCAGGCTGGGTAGGCTCTGTTCGGTTGGGGGCCCGACTGGGATTGGTAAATCGACAAAACTTTCTAATTCAATACTGCATAGTGTTGCTGGGGCGTGGACATTAATCGTAAAGGTGCTACCTAACCCCAATACACTTTGCACCCCTATATCACCACCCAGTCCTTGTGCCAGTCTCCGGGAGATGCTCAAACCCAGCCCTGTGCCACCGAATTTTCTGGTGGTGGTGGATTCACCCTGCGAGAACGGGTTGAAGATATTTTGCATAGTGCGGTTATCCATACCGATACCAGAATCTTTCACGACGATGAAAAGTTGCTCATTTTGATACTTTGTCGTCACGGAAATGCTGCCTTCATTGGTGAACTTGATGGCATTGTTAATGACATTAAACAGGATCTGGCGCAATCGCGTTGGGTCACTTGACACCATCGATGGTTGCGGAAAGTGATGTTCAAAATTGAGCACCAGATTTTTTTCCCGAGCCAAAGAAGTCATCAATTTTTCGACTTGTGCGTAGACTTTTTGCAGTGATGTAGGGACTTGCTCAAACTCCAGTTTGTCCGCTTCAATCTTGCTGATATCCAGAATGTCGTTGATGATATGAAGTAAGTGCTGACTATTTTCGGCAATCACATTTAAGATGCGCTTCTGTTGCGTTTCTTCGACATCGCCTAGCAATATGCTTTCTGTATAGCCAATGATAGAGGTGAGCGGGGTACGGATCTCATGACTCATATTAGCCAGAAAATGACTCTTGGCATTGTTGGCACTTTGTAGCTCATCAATCAGATGCTCCATAGCCGTATTTGCCTGGGCCAATGCTTCTGTACGAAGTGAAACCTGTTGTTCCAGACTGGCAGCCAGCTGGTTATGTGATTGGGTTACCAAACGTAACTTATCCGCAAGGGCAAAGGCCAGCAACAATGAATCCAGGGTGAGACCGAGTAACGCATATAGGTAGGTGTTCACTGGAGCTGTTTCAAATACCCCCAGGTTAAGTACATTGCCAATGAGATTCGGCAATGCCACGGCGACAAAAGCCAGGACAAAATAGCGTGCCGGACGGTAGCCTTGTCGCCAACAATATATGCCAGCTATAAGTCCAGATATCAGTGAAACGCTTGTTGTCAGTGTGACCAGGTAGAAACCAAAACTGGGAAATAATGCAGAAACAGGTAGTAAAACTAAAGATAGCCAGGCGCTCGCCAGAAGCAGTAAGTCGATTTTTGGTGACAGCTGCGACAAATTCAAAAACGTCCTGGCAAAATACATACTCAGTGCCGCACCAACTAAAAACGGCGGTAACAATAAAAATTCCACGGGCTGAAAGGAGAATATTTGCCAGAAGCCAAGTACATTAGCCCAGCCAAGTGCGAAACTTAAAGTGGAAATAGAGTAAAACAAATAGGCTTTTTCTTTGCTGCCCAGATACAAAAACAGATTGTACAAACCCAGAGCCAGGCAGATACCCAGGCACATAATGATGACGGTGGCTTCGGCTTGCATGGTTTGCGTCGCAATAGGTTCTGGGTAGAGCGTAATATCGTATTCAGCAAGGTAGTAATCACTGTCAAAAAAGATGGCGATCGTTGCCTGTTCCTGGCTAGGGATGACCGTTGTTGCCCCATAGTGCAATTGTTGATTTTCAGTTCGCAGAAAGCCGGTGTAATACCAGGACACGTCATTGTCGATGATAACTGCGATATCAATATACTGAATAGTCGCGCCCTTCGGGTGGATATACCAACGTGTTTCGTTGGTGTCGTTAATGACCTGAAATGTCTGCACAAACCGGCCGTGAAACGCCGCCGGTACGTCAAAGGGTTGTAACTGCTGCAACCACTTCGCCAACGGTTTTGCTGATAATGGAGGGAGCTCTCCCTGGGGAGTATAGGTTGGGGAAAGGTGTTTAATGTTGTTGCCCTGCAGTTGGCTTAGATGAAAAGGCGCATCTGCACCGCCCGCGGTTGCTGCGAGCGCTGGGAAATAGAGTATCGTCAGTATCATCAGACACCAGTTTCGGCATGTCCGATGGTGCCTTGTTCTTCCCTGTCCTGCTAGTAGGTTATTTATTTTGCGCATTGCTCCGTCAACGAAAGCGATTCCAGTAAACCAAACACCTATTATAGTCTGAATAACCGAATTGGATCTCTTCTACACTTCTGTGTGTAGGGCTGAAATCACAAAACAGTGTGACATGTATGATGAGTTATAAAACACCGATGGCAACTATGCCACAAATTGTGATTTATACCATGGAGTAGATCACTTAGTATTGTCGAATGTAATCAATGGAACCCGGAATCAGGGATTTAAGACTAACGTGACAAGTTGCAATCCTGCTTATCAGCGCATCTGGCAAACTGCACTACATATACCGACTGGCAAAGTGGCCAGCTATGGGCAAGTGGCTGATTTGGCTGGCCTGCCAGGCAGAGCACGGCTCGCCGGGAAAGCGTTAGGTTATGCGCCGCACAATTTGCCAATACCCTGGCATCGAATATTGCGGGCTAACGGTCAATTAGCGTTTCCAGCAGGATCAGAACAGGCGCGATTACAAACCGGGTTGCTGCAGGAAGAAGGGGTTGTGGTGTTGAATAACCGTGTGCGCATGAAGGATTTTCAGTGGCAACCGGACTTATCGGAGTTATTACACAACCTGAGTTATTAGCTGTGCTATTCTTCCAACGATTCCAGAATGACACTCAATTGGTCTTGGGTTACGTCGGAAGGGCAAACACCTCGGCTGACTAATTCGCTTCTCAATCTATCCGGACGAGCACGCCAGGGGCGATTGATATTACGTTTGATATACTGGCTTAATTGTCGTTGCATACTTCGGGTTAAACAGGACATAAACTTACCTCGTTTATACTGCCTTTACCCTGTTATCGGAAATTAGAAAAGTTTCTACAGTGTTTTTACTATTGAATAACGACGATGGAATGCCCTTCAAAGGCAACCAGACCTTGTTCTTCCAGGCTTTTCAATACCTTACCTACCATTTCCCGAGTACAACCAACATGCCGACTTAATTCCTGGCGGGTAATTTTTAACATGATGCCATCAGGGTGCGTAATTGCATCTGGTTGCGCTACTAATTCCAACAAGCACGCGGCGACCCGGCCGGTGACATCTAAAAACGCCAGGTCAGTCACTTTTTTAGAGGTTTTGCGTAACCGCGCAGTAAGCTGGTGGGAGATTGCCATTAAAATATCAGGCTTTTCTTTAGCTAATTCCTGAAACTTGTCATAACCTATTTCTGCTATGGTGCAGACTGTTCTCGTACGTATAGTCGCACTGCGTTCATTGGTATCATCAAACAGCCCCATTTCACCAAAAAACGAGCCCTGGTTTAAATAGGCAAGTACAATGTCTTTATTGTCTTCATGTTCTCGCACCACAGATACCGAGCCCTTCAGTAAAAAGTACAATTTACTGGTAGGTTCACCTTGACGAACAATAACGGCGTGGCGACGATATTCTTTTGTGGTGCACTGATCTAGGAAATAGTCCAAGTAATCCACACCTTTGTATTTGTATTCATTGTTTAAATCAGACACGAGTATTCACCTGACGCTGAGTAACAGACCAATACCGCTGTCTTTAGTGGTTGTAACCTCAGAATTTCTCTTATTAATAGCGTAAATAGACAATATTTCATAGCAATAAACACCAGATTTCTTCTAGTTGTTCGGCCAAAGAAGTGAATTTCTGCATTAAATGCCTGTGAAGTAGTTCCCAACTATAAAGAATAGACTATGTTTCTCTTAATATTTGGTCCCATCGTTGCCACCCCGGCATAAATTTTGTCATCAGGCTATAAAATCTCGGCGTGTGGTGGGTTTCCAACAGGTGCACAAGCTCATGTACAAACACCATTTCAGCGCACTCTTTAGGATACTTAACCAGCTCCAATGCTAACCAGATGCGCTTTCGGCTGATATTACAACTGCCCCATTTTGTGTGCATTTTACGAATGCCAATATGAGTCGGAACGACCTGCATTTTTGGCGGCCACACCCTTTGCCAATGGTCAATCGCCTCCTGCAATTGTTTGCGGTACAAGTTTTCAAGTTTTTCGATGCGTTGTTCAGCGGTAAGATTAATACAGGAAAATCCGATGTTCTGGTTGAACGTTAATGCCGCCTTTCGCTGATCATGAACATCTTCAACAGGATATTGCATGCCCCACAATGGCAAACATTGCAGAGGTTGATGGTGATTAAATTCACGCTTTTCGATACGCGCCACTTGTTGATGTAACCAGATTCGATTGTTTTGTAAAAACTGCTGGATATCTTTTTGCCGCGCCGCCAATGGAACAGACATTAGGACTGTCGCCGTATGAGGGTGTACCTTTAAACGTAAATACTTTACTTTTTTACGATTAATCTGAATTACATGGCCTTCGAACTCAATCGAATTGCCGGATAGGTTATCTTTAACCTGATGAAGTAATTGCTTGAACAACGATTTTGGACGATGTTAAGAAGTGATGCTGATATGGTAACAAGAGCTACACTTAAAACGTAGATTAGATTTCGATAAAGCCGCAATAAACGGGTCTTTATCACCATGTAAGGACCTAAGAATAACATGCTGGAGCTACAACCTCAGACGTTGCACATCGCTATATTTGGTTTAATCCTGCTACTCGGTCTGGCAACGGATGTGCTGGCAAAACGCACTGGACTGCCCCGTGTCACCCTGTTACTCATCTTTGGCATGTTACTCGGTGAACAAGCCTTCGGTGTTTTACCAAATTCAATTGTTGAGCAGTTTCCATTAGTCTCGGATATGGCCTTGCTTGTTATTGGTTTTTTATTGGGTGGGCAATTCAAGTTAAAAAAGATCGCTGAAGAAAAAAAAGCGATGTTTATGATTTCAGCAATTGCAGCCCTGATGACAACACTGCTAGTGACACTGGTGCTGTTATTTACTTCACTACCTTTTGCTGTTGCACTGTTGTTGGGTTGTATCGCAGCGGCTACGGCTCCTGCACCTATAGTCGATGTATCCATGGAGATGCATGCCAAATCTGCGTTTTCCAGACTGTTGTTGAAAGTTGTCGCAATCGATGATATCTGGGCAATGTTGCTGTTTAGTCTGGGTATTGCTTACGCAAAGATCTCAATGTCTGGCAATGGGGCTATGGAGCCACTATTACATGCCGGGTGGGATATTTTTGGCGCTATTTTGCTGGGAGTAATGGTCGGATTCCCTGCGGCTTTTCTGACAGGGCGATTTAAACCGGGGCAGCCAACCCTTTTCGAATTATTAGGGCTGGTATTTTTATGTGGCGGTTTAGCCGGACTACTTCAGGTGTCTTATCTGCTATCAGTCATGGTAATGGGGGCCATAATTGTCAATCTTGCGAAACATCATCGCTATGCATTCCATGAGATTGAGCATATAGAATGGCCCATTATGATGCTGTTCTTTTTACTGGCAGGCGCCTCTATGAATTTTTCTTCGTGGCAAGCAATGTGGGTAATTTGTGGTGTCTATCTGGTCATGAGAACGCTGGGCAAAATTGCGGGTGGTTGGGTAGGAGGTTATTTAGGTAAAACCAATCCAGCTACGCGCAACTGGATTGGGATTGCCATGCTGCCGCATGCAGGCGTACCCATTGGCATGGCACTCTTAGCCGGTCATCAGTTTCCAGAGTACCAACAAACTTTTCTTACCGTTATTATCAGCGTATCGGTGATCTTTGAGCTTGTGGGGCCGTTGTTAACGCGTCTGGCAATTAATAAAGCATCATCCGTAAAGCAATAAAAGGCATCAGGTTAAAAACAAACAGCAGTATTTTGTAAAAGGCGATGCCATTATAGTGGAGCACGTTAAATTGCTCCCGTGTGATATCGAACCAGGAGTTATGCAATTCAAACAGCCAATCTTTTGCCACCACAAATATTAAAAACCAAAAGGTGAGTAAAAAGTAGTTAAATAAGGCGCTCCAGCCTAAAAATTCCGACCACAATTCGATATTCATAGCGTTCTCTTTATACCTGTAGAGTTATTGTAGTGTGCAATATTTGAGCGAAGTCTGCATTGACCCTGATCAAAATAAAACGACACCAACATAATTATTTGACGATTTTTTGGCCTCTGAATTGCATTAGAACAGGTCTCATTGGTATTTAGTGACTCGACCATCATGCTCAAAAAGTTCCTGGCAGCCCTTTTGACTAGTGCAATAGCGATGACAACAACCGGTTGTGCAACGCTGGAATTATTAGCTGCAAGTGGCATGAGCTATTTGGTGACTGGCAAATCTTTGACGGATAATGCCGTTTCAATGGTGTTGGATCAGGATTGTGCGTTACATCGCATGATTCAAGATGAACAAATATGTGCCCAATCGATAGTCCCAGAAGAGGCAACAGCACAACGCAGTCTGCTTGCCGAGTCAAAACCAAAGGAATCAGCAACTCATTCCAAACTACCAACACGGGCAAACGAAACAGACTCACAAAACACCCTAACACTAGCTGCAACAACATCAAACGGAACAGAAACCGACTTTGCTCAACCTCAAATATTTGCGGTTGTCGGCAGTTTTAACAACTATCGTTTCGCGGTTAATCGCCAGCAAAAGTACGCACAGTTTGAGAGTTATATAGTCCCTTCAGATAGCGAAAACATTGCCTATCGAGTGGTCGTTGGTCCATTGCAATCAGTGAGCGATATCACTTCTATACCTTCCAAAGTCGGAGTGGAAACGGCTGACCCATGGTTAATTGAAATGTGCAGTAATGGAGCAACAGTTACGCAATGCTCAAGTGGCTTGTTGGCCGCTCGTTAGGCTAAATAGTTGCTCAGCTAAGCAACAAAAATTGTCATTCTGGCTATGCATAAAACAATGGAGTCGACAATTCCGTCAATGTCTGTTTAAAGATATATCCTCAAAGCACCATCGGAAACAGTGGAATTGTCAGCCAGCGATTAAATAGTTTTAACTTTTTCAACGGTAAGCCAGTAGTGTTGACTATACTCACAACTATCCACTGCACGCACAGCACTGCTATGACAGAACAAAGAACACGTAAATATCACAGTTTTTTAATCCCTGCTCCAGCATTTTTTGCTGTACTTTGTTTGTGGTTTTTTCTTCCATCGACTAATGCGGCAGAAGATATACAGTTCTCCGGTTTCGCACGCGTTATTGGCGGCGCAACAGATTCTGATATGGTGGCTTATGAGGGCTATAACGAAAGTTTTCGCATGTCAAATCAGTCACTTATCGCCTTGCAATTGGAGCAGGCTCTATCAGAGCGATTGACCATCGCGACGCAATTGCTGGCACACGGCAGTGATGAGCGTGACTCAGGAGTAGAGTGGTTATATCTCAGGTATCAGGCAAGCCCTAATTGGCGTGTCAAAGCCGGTAAATTGAGATCAAGCTTTCTCAACTACAGTGACGTTGTGGATGTAGGCTTTGCCTATCCCTGGATAACGCCACCACAGCAAGTCTATACCTCATATTTTTTCTCTAGCTATGAAGGTGTAAACGCGTCATACGATTACGCGACGTCATCTTTTAATCTAAACTTGGAATTTTATTTTGGCAGCTTTGATGATGCAGTAGTCTCGGCCAATACAGAAATAGATACTTCAATCGATTTTTTGAAAGGCACAATAGCTACGTTTGAAATGGGGCAATTCAAATTACGGGGGTCTGTTCATCATAGTACTGAGGTGACGCTGGGGCTGAACAGTATTGATGTGTTCTCTGACCTCCTTGCGCAGCAAGGTTTTGTAAATAGTGCCCGCTCTTTGGATACATCTGGAAGTGTGATAATTCGTCAGGCAGGTCTTAGTTATGACGACCTTAAATATTTTTTTGCTACCGAGTGGTTAAATATCGATTCACAAATCAATATTGCTCCTGAAGTCAGCGCCTATTACGTCATGGTTGGTAGGCACTGGAATGATATTTCTTTTCATTTTACTGTCGGAGAATTGAACAATAAACCGGGTGCAATGGTCAATGAGATTCCACTAGGTGTATCTCCGCAACTCGATTTTTTAGCATTGCAGTACCAAAATATATTTCGAGAAAATGGTCGCGGTGATTATACGAGTACCACCTTAGGTATAAGGTGGGATTTTCGTTCTAAGATGGCCATGAAGGCCGAGTGGACCCGAATTTCAGGTGAACCTGATCAGGCTAACTTCCAAGTTTCACAGTTGGATACTTTTCCTGATGATCAGACCATCAATCTACTTCAAATCGGATTGGAGTGGGTATTTTGAAGATTCTCAGGAACTGCATCGCGCTATGTTTCGCCCTCCACATCGGGCTGGGAATCAGTCAAGAGCAAGATAAGGGCTGGGTCATTACGCATAAGGTGAACGCAGATTTAGCACTGCAAAAGCAAGATTTGCGGAATATATATATGGGGGCGGCAGCTACCTATAAATTAACGCCTATACAATTGCCAGCAGGTAGCGAGACACGGCAGTTGTTTAATTCTAGTGTAATAGGTATTGCGGAATCGCGTTTTCAATCCTTTTGGTCACAGATGCAATTTAGTGGCAGAGGCACACCACCTGAAGTGATAGAGTCTTTGAGTGAATTGCTCCGTCGAGTAGAACAAGACCCAAACGTTATCGCTTATGTGCCAGCGAACGTTACTCTCCCTCAAGACGCCGTGGTGATATATCGATTGCGTTGAGCAGAGTGCTGATAGAATGCCTTAATATCCTGAATCGACATGGGCTTGGCAAAATAATAGCCTTGCAATTCATGACAGCCTCGCTCTAATAAATAGCTCATTTGCTCTTGGGTCTCTACCCCTTCAGCACAAATTGACAAACCCAGACTGTGTCCCAACTTTAAAATAGAATCGATGATGGCGTTATCCGCACTCGAATCGCCAATCGCCCAGACAAAGCTGCGATCTATTTTCAAGGTATTACAGGTTATTTGGGTTAAATAGCTTAGTGATGAGTATCCCGTACCGAAGTCATCCAAAGCTATGCCAAAACCTGAATCATGCAGCTTATCAATCATCTCCGACGCTATTTCCAGGTTTTCTAAATAAGCGGACTCGGTAATTTCAAGCTCTACGCGGTCAGCGGGAATATTATTTATTGAGCATGTTTGGATGATTTTTTTATCTATATCTTTTTGTACCACATCATAGGCCGATAAATTAATAGACACTTTAATTTCTTCACCGAAAATAGCTTTGAAATGATGCCAATCTCGACAGGCTTGTGCGATTACCCATTGGGATATCTCTTTTATCAAGCCACTGCGCTCGGCGACTTCTATTAATTCTATTGGGGAAACTGGACCCAATTCCGTATCCTGCCAGCGTAGAAGTGCCTCGAGAGATACCGGTTGGCCAACTGCATTCACCCTGGGCTGATAGACAAGTTGCAGAGCATTATCTTCGATAGCCTTGGGTATTTTGATTGCAATCTGAGTTTGACGTTGCATGCGCTCTACAAAGTGACTCTCGAATACTTGTGCATTGACTTCAGGATTACGTTTAGCTTCGTACATTGCCATATCAGCATATGCAATCAGCTTAGTGTCATCGTAATGTGCTTCTATTGTGTTAGATAAACCGATACTGGTATCTACTTTTAGCTCCCATTGTTCAACTTTAATAGGGCGTCTAATATGATCAAGAATTCGGAAACTGAATCGCATAGCATCGGATTCGCTTGCTGATTCGCCCATCAATATGAGGAATTCATCTCCACCTACACGGGCAATGATGTCACTTTCGCGTTTTATGCTTTGGAGTTGTTCAGCGACCCGAGCCAGGAGTATGTCTCCCACCTCATGGCCGTAAGAATCGTTGATTAACTTAAACCCGTCTAGATCTAAAAACAGTAACCAAAGTTGTTCTCCATTCCTTCGGGCCTTGGCTAGATTGACACGCAAACACTCAATGAAAAATTGTCGGTTATATAAACCAGTTAACGTATCAAAATTCGCCAGCCTCTCTGTTACGCCATACTGTTCTTTTAATTCCTCAGTTTTTTGGCGATTCAACTCAACTTCATGATTGATGACTTCCATCATTTTATTAAAGTTTGTACCCAGCGCTTTGACTTCTGCAGAGCCATTGGTACTGGCTTTTAGACTATAGTTTCCTGATTTACATATTTCTTTAGTGACCTCAGACAATCCCATCAAAGGCTTAAACAATTTTCGTTGCAGCCAATAAAACAGACTAACTATTATGAGAAGCATAGTTCCTAAGAGAGCTAAAACTGATACCAATAGGTCTGTCCTGCTGCTTTCGAGCGGCAGTGCGTAGTCGCTAGACAGCACTAAGTGGCCCACTTTAAATGACCCGCTCCCTATAGGTTTAACCGAAATGATATTGCGGTCGACAATTTGAGTGCTCTTGAATTGTTCTTTGGCTTTGGCTGATTCCAGCTTTATCACGTCTAACTGTCTTGGGGCACTGTATTCACGTAACTTTGTACCCACGTACCAGTCGATCAATTCATTTTGTGGTGATAAGACAGCTGCAAACCGAACATTTTTATACTCCTCCAGCCGAAGGAGTTGGGTTGTAATTTCAAACTGCTGAGCTTTCGATGCGAGTGGCCCAAACAAATCAGAGGCGAGGTTGTTGCTGAGGCTGTTGATGTTTTCGATGTTACTTTTTTGATATAGGTCGTCATGTATATCAATAGTTATCCACAGAAGATAAGCAGAAAACAGCCCCAATACGCATATAATGGCAAACATGATGTGATGTCTAATACTTGAAAACATTTATTTGCCCCAATCAGCAGCTAGGTCCCTATCTTAAATTAACCACTGAAGTGATACGGTTTTATTAGTGCATTAGATCAGTTTAGAAACTTTCTACGAAAGTGCAGTGTGAATACTGGCTTTTTCTAATAGTTGGTTAGTTTTCCTTCCGGAATTGGTTAAGTTAGTCAATTTTCCCAACGAAAATGTAGTCAGAATGAAGCGGGGCGCAAGTGCGCCCTTGAAACTCTATTTACGTGTATAAACCTTACAGATCGTGTTTTAGATCAAAACGATCCAGTTGCATAACTTTACTCCACGCATTCACAAAGTCCTCGACAAATTTTTGTTTGGAATCACTGTAAGCGTACATTTCAGCCACGGCACGTAACTCTGAATTAGAACCAAATATCAGGTCCACTGTGGTGCCAGTGAATTTTACTTCACCCGTACTGCGGTCGACCCCCTCGTAAACGCCTTCTTCATCGGCTTTTCGCCATAGGGTTGCCATATCCAATAGGTGAACAAAGAAGTCATTGCTCAACTGCCCGGTACGCTCGGTAAATACACCATGTTTAGAGCCATCAGTATTTGCACCCAGCGTACGCATCCCACCCAATAAAACAGTCATTTCAGGCACTGTCAGATTCAGTTGATCTGCTTTATCGACTAACATTTCTGCCGGTGCTCGATAGCTCTCCTCTTTGTCGAAGTAATTTCTGAAGGCATCAGCTTTTGGTTCAAGGAGCGCAAATGATGTTACATCAGTTTGCTCCCGAGTAGCATCTGCCCGACCTGGTACAAAAGGTACAGTGATATTGTGTCCGGCATCTTTCGCCGCTTTCTCAATTGCTGCGGCGCCAGCAAGCACAATCATATCTGCCATCGATATTTTGGTGCTGCTAAACATACCGCTGTTAAAATCATCCCGTATATCTCCCAGAACAGTCAGTACTAATGACAGTTCTTCAGGAGTATTCACTGCCCAGTCTTTTTGTGGTGCCAGCTGAATTCGTGCACCATTAGCCCCACCGCGCATATCAGAGGCTCTAAAAGTTGAAGCTGATGCCCACGCTGTGCGCACTAACTGTGGTACGGTTAGATCTGACTCCAAGACTTCTTCTTTCAGCTCTTCGATATCATCGGCATCAACTAATTTGTAATCAACTTTTGGAATCGGATCCTGCCAGATCAGCGGTTCTTGTGGCACGTTGTCGCCCAAATAGCGAGCCCTTGGCCCCATATCCCGATGCGTTAGCTTGAACCACGCTTTAGCAAACGCCAATTGATATTCGTCTGGATTAGCCAGAAAACGCTCTGCTATCTTCTTGTATTCAGGATCAAATTTAAGCGCCAGATCGGCAGTTGTCATGACCGGAGCGTTAAACTTACCGTCTACATGAGCATCCGGAACGGCGTTGTGTAGCGACTCATCTGTCGGAATCCACTGAATAGCGCCTGCAGGACTGCGGGTTTGTCGCCACTCGAAATTTAGCAGGTTTGATAAATATAACGTCGTCCACTGCGTTGGGGCCTGTGTCCATGCGCCTTCAAGGCCACTGGTTACCGTATCCTCTGAGTGACCTTTGCCACATTTGTTTTTCCAGCCTAGCCCTTGCTCTTCAATCCCTGCAGCACCCGGCTCAGGACCGACGCAATCGCTCGGCTTGTGTGCACCGTGCATTTTACCAAAGGTGTGTCCTCCTGCGATAAGCGCTACGGTCTCTTCATCACTCATAGCCATTCGACCAAATGCGATGCGGATATTTTTGGCAGAGCCTTTAGGATCAGGTTTACCTTTTGGTCCTTCTGGATTAACGTAAATCAACCCCATGTGCGTTGCGCCAAGGGGGCGTTGCAGTTTACCATCACGCTCTTCGCGATCGCTGGCTAGCATCTCTAACTCTGGTCCCCAGTACACGAGGTCGGGTTCCCAGTCGTCGCTGCGTCCGCCAGCAAAACCATAAGTCTCAAAACCCATGTTTTCCATACCCACGGTCCCGGCCAGAATCATCAAATCGGCCCATGACAGTGCACGACCATATTTTTGTTTCAGTGGCCATAGCAAGCGTCTGGCTTTATCCAAATTACCATTGTCTGGCCAGCTATTGAGAGGATCGAAGCGCATTTGACCACCGTCACCACCGCCACGACCATCCAAAGTGCGGTAGGTGCCCGCAGCATGCCAGGTTAAACGAATAAAAAACGGTCCGTAGTTGCCGAAATCGGCGGGCCACCAATCCTGTGATTCAGTAAGTAATTTATTTAAGTCGGCTTTCACTGCGTCCATATCCAACTTGTTAAATTCTTCGGCGTAATTGAAGTTATCTCCGTAAGGATTGGAGCGCTGATCGTGATCTCTCAGTGAAGACAGGTCCAGCTGCTGAGGCCACCAGAACTGGTTTGATTTTGGTTGACTAGCGGCAGCATGCCCGCTACCCACTGCGCCCTTCGGCTTGCTCATTTGTTTATGGTCATCAGCAGTTGCAATTCCACAACCCAATGTCACGGCGGCAACAGCGACCAACGTACTTTTTACAAAACCAGGTTTACGTATTTTCATAAATACTCCCGTTAAAATGTTAGTTTCAGGAACTGCCCGCCAGGCTCGGATAATCTCTCCCTGACAACCTAAATATCATCAATATGCATTTGGCAAATGATGCACAAAAATAGTGTCGCGCACTGTTACTGAAAAATACTGCACTGAACCCATTAATGCCTTCAGTGCTTTTCGACTTAGATCTTTTAGAAGCTCTTTAGACTTTAGGAGAGTTGTAAAAAAGGTGTAAATTAGATGTTTAGATTGTGTTGATAGGAAAAACCGAACGATACGGTAACTGATAGAAATAAATCGCAATAAGAGCAGAGGAATAGTCTTAAAAGGTATGTTCGGCAAATGTTTTTGTACGTGCTTTTTGTTGGTTGCCCGCCCGCCAAATCCGCGTCTTATCTGCTAACATAACTTAAGTTCATTAAACCTAGTGCAGTATAAAAGTACAATGAGTTATCAGATTACAGTCATTGCTCTCTTTCTTACTGTCTTTTCATCTAGTGGTTATGTTGCTGACATACATTCAGTACCACTTAAGACTCAAGCATCATTAACAAAAATTGTACCTCAAAAGGGACCTTTCAAAATCGCTTATATGCCGCCATCGAGGGAGTTTAATTACTATCTTGATATTGGTAGAGGAATAAACAATGAAGCTAAAAAAACAAACAATATTGTAGTCACTGTCGCTCCTCAATCAGACATTCCTGATATTCAATTGAAAATGATGATGGAAGTAATCAAGAGCGATTACAACGCCATTATTTTATCCACACACGCACCTGAAAAAGCTAGCTCTTTGATAAAAGAAGCCATTGAACGTGGTATTTTAGTTGTAATTGTTAACTCCGATAATCTTATTTATTCGACGCCTGTGCATGCAGTTGTTGGTTATCGCCAACGAAATGCAACTAAGGAACTCGGCGAATATATCTTGAAAAAGCACGCTAGTAGGCACTTAAAAATAGGCATTATTAAAGGTGCGCCCGGGTATCACAGTCAAGAACGCGTTTCAGGTTTTTATGATGTGATGATAAGAAACGCTATAGCCGTCGAGTCGATTCGTGAAGGAGACTGGACGACGAAAGGTGGCTATGCGGCTGCGATGAATATGTTCAACTTACACCCTAATATTAATTTAGTCTTTTCCGCAAATGACTTTGAAGCTCTGGGTGTTAAGTCGGCCATAGAGGCCTTAAATTTGAACGACGTTTTTGTATATGGGAATGACGGCGTTCCTTCCGCATTAGAACAGATTTATTTAGGCAATATGTCTGGAACCGTTTTTACTTACCCCACTAAAATGGGAGAAATAGTAATGGACGTGGTAATTAAAAGCTTACATGGACAATTTGAAGGAGGGTTTGTTGAGACTCCAACAATAATTATTGATAAAGGCAATGTTGAAGAAGTATGGGTTAAACCCATGGTGAACAGTGATAGTAATCTGAAGAAGATTATTGCGGTTAGTGCTGAAATACCCAGACTATCTGAAGCCGACGGGAAGGGCTTGTATTGGGATATTTTAAGAGAGGTATACTCTCCATTTGGTGTGAAGTTTTCTCATTTGCTGGTACCAATGAAAAGAGCCAAACGTATGGTAAAACAGAATCAAGCGGACCTGATGTTAGGCTCGTTGCGAGGTGACGTTGATGGTGTACGTTACCCGCAATGGCACTATAGCTCAGATATAGTTTCCGTAGTGTTTAACAACGACAAATTTCCAACATGGCAAGGGCAAGAAACCTTGCGAAATAAAAATGTACATTGGATCAGGGGGCAAGATTACCACCATTACCTCTACGTACCGGTAAACAAGTTTGAGACAACAGATAGTACTCAGGGAATAGGGAAACTAATAAAAAACAGAGCTGACTTCTATATTGATAGTGCGTTTAATATTAATAACCTCCTTCAATCTAAAAAGAGAGATTTAGATGCCCTGCCTGGCACGAATAGTGGTTTTAGAGTGGAAGAAGTTATTCGGCTAAAGCAGTATATCGCTTTTGCAAATACCCAGAAAGGGGTCGAGTTGATGTGGATCTTTGATGAGCAATTTCCTAAATTATTAAAGTCAGGGAAAATCCGGGAACTATTCGAAAAATGGGAAGTTACCCCATTTCCATTTGAGCAAATGGATAATTTTGAATGAATATTCATCCCTAAATGATTCTAAATACTGTACTCGCTTTTGCTGGTACTGGTCTGATTTAACAAAACAGCCACCAAACTGCCCACCATTTGCTCTTGGCTTTTACTGAATCTTAGTGGTAAGCAATGGAAAAACAGTGCCGTTTTTATGCTGCTGTTAGAGGTAAAAATAGTAGTTTTGAAAGGCTTTATCGAGCACGATTTCTGTCAACATAGTTTTGATTAGGTATGAGTTCCCCGGCCTTTTTTAACTCTGCTACAGCGGCGCGTGCAGAAATACAGGCTTTCAGTACGGCCCTGGTTTCTATGGAATCTAGATTTGGTGGCAATGTGGGTAATTGGTTGTAAGGCTGCTCTGCTTGCCAGGTCATGTTTAAATTTCCAGTCTAAATCGACATAAATGAACTATTAGATCAGTTTATGTCGATCGGATCGACATATCAATTTTATGTGTCGATATTATGCTGTTCTTTCGACATAATATTTTTCTGTGTCTATACAGCCGACATATCAAGACTCAATCCATACGACTTAACAAAACAGGGTTTTGAGTAGGAAACTTCAAAGTAGTACGCCATCCCTTGGGCTTTTGGGGCAGTATAGGCAAAGCCTCAATTCACAACACTAAGCCAAACATCAACCCTACCCACAATGCATTTACTACTTGGGGCATTGTGTAAACTCTGGGGCAGGTGATCACCGATATATCATTCAATATTCTGGATCTGTTCCCGCATCTGTTCAATCAGGACTTTTAATTCAACGGCGGATTTAGTGATATCGGCGTTGATGGATTTGGAGCCTAATGTGTTGGATTCGCGGTTAAACTCCTGCATCATAAAGTCCAGACGTCGGCCGCAGGCGCCGCCTTTTTTGAGGATTTTTTGGGTTTCCGCTACGTGTGCTTTGAGGCGGTCCAGTTCTTCTGCCACGTCCAGCTTTTGGGCTAACATGATCATTTCCTGTTCCAGGCGGCCTTCTTCCAGTTCCACTTTGGCTTCTTCAAAACGGCTCATAATCTTATTTTTTTGCCATTCCAGTACTTCTGGCATCTGCTTTTCGACTTTTTCTGCTTCTACCAGAATGCCGTCTAGACGCTGGTTAATCATGGCATCAATGGCTTTTCCTTCACTGGCGCGTGCCGCTAAAAAGTCTTCCAATGTGGCATCTAAACCCATCAATAATTCATGTTGAATAACATCGGTGTCGGTTTCTTCTGATGCTACTACACCCGGCCAGCGCAGCACATCGACGGGGTTCACACCGGTAGATTGGCCATGTGATTGCACCCAGTCAGCTGCATTGAGGATTTGCTGGGCCAGATCTCGGTTTAATTTGATTGAGGCAATCTCGGCACCTTCATTGTTAAATCTAAGGGTGCACTCAACTTTGCCGCGATTGAGTTTGCTGCGAAATCGGTCCCGTAACAGGGGCTCCAGTCCACGAAACATTTCTGGGAGGCGAAAAAAGGTTTCTAGATAGCGTTGATTTACAGAGCGGATTTCCCACACGGCGGTGCCCCATTTGGCCTTAATTTCTTTACGCGCAAATGCGGTCATACTGTGAATCATCTAATTCTCCGTGAGAGTGTGTTGCATGAAAAGTGTGATCATAACTCTGTTACCCCCCAGACTGTAAAGGGAATTCGTCGTTTTTACGCATTTGACGGCTCTTCTTAGCCATTATATTCCGGCTTTGCATTGAGACTGAGCGCCGCTGCGCTATAATCTGCAACCTTACAATTACAGGAGTCCAACATGCGTCCAAGCGGAAGAACTGCGTCACAAATTCGCCCAATTACTATTACCCGTAACTTTACCTGCCATGCCGAAGGTTCGGTTTTAATTGAAATGGGCAATACTAAAGTATTGTGTAACGCCACAGTGGAAGAGGGTGTGCCGCGATTTATGAAAGGAGAGGGCAAAGGTTGGGTCACGGCTGAATACAGTATGCTGCCACGTTCTACTCACACTCGTTCGCAGCGCGAAGCTGCCCGTGGCAAACAAGGTGGCAGGACGATGGAAATACAACGACTCATTGCCAGAGCGCTGCGCGCAGCTATTGACCTGAAAATGTTGGGTGAGAACACGATTACATTGGATTGCGACGTTATTCAGGCTGATGGTGGCACGCGAACGGCTGCGATAACTGGAGCTTGTGTTGCATTGGCAGATGCCCTGTCATGGATGCGCAGCAAAGGTATAATTAATAATAACCCCATGAAGTTCCTGATAGGCGCTGTTTCTGTGGGTGTGGTAAAAGGTCATGCTGTTTGTGATTTGGAGTATACCGAAGATTCTGAAGCGGAAACGGATATGAACGTGGTGATGACCGAAACAGGCAAATTAATCGAAGTGCAGGGTACCGCTGAAGGCGACCCGTTCAGCTTTGAAGAATTGCAGGAAATGATGATGCTGGCCAAAGATGGTTTGGTGGAAATATTTGATGCCCAGAAACAGGCACTGAATTAAGAGAGCGATATGCAAGATTATCAAAAGGCGTTTATAGAATTTGCCCTTGCGCGTCAGGTTTTGCGCTTTGGTGAATTCACTTTGAAGTCTGGACGAAAGAGTCCGTACTTCTTCAATGCCGGGTTGTTTAATACCGGATCTGATCTAGCCAAACTAGGACAGTTTTACGCGCAGGCCCTAGTCGATTCAGGCATTCAGTACGATGTGTTATTCGGCCCTGCTTATAAAGGTATTCCTATTGCCACTACCACAGCAGTTGCTTTGGCGGATAAGCACGGTGTAGACACTCCTTATTGTTTTAATCGCAAAGAAAAGAAGGATCACGGTGAAGGTGGCAATTTGGTAGGTAGTCCATTAACGGGCCGAGTCATGCTGGTGGATGACGTTATTACTGCCGGCACCGCGATACGGGAATCAATGGCGTTGTTGGAAGCCAATGGTGCCAGTCTCGCAGGTGTGTTGATTGCATTGGATAGACAGGAGAAAGGCAAAGGGGAGCTTTCGGCGATTCAGGAAGTGGAGCGGGATTTTGACACCCAAGTGGTATCAATTGTGAGTCTGGCACACTTGATTGAATATTTAGAAGGCCAACAGGATATGTCTGAACACCTTGAAAATATTAGAGCTTATCGACAAGCCTATGGCATCTGATAACGACAATCAAAACGACCCAAAGGTCACAAGAACACTGGATGCCAAAGGATTGCGCTGTCCGGAACCTGTGATGATGGTGCGTCTTGAAATTCGCAATATGGCTGAAGGGGAACGTCTGCTCATTGAGGCTGACGACCCTTCAACTGCCAGAGATATTCCCAGTTTCTGCCGTTTTATGGAGCATCAGCTTATCGAAGCAGAAACGGAAACCTTACCTTATCGCTTTATCGTTCAAAAAGGCCTGACGCCACAGTCGGCTTGACCCGGTTTTACACGATATATGGTGTCAATGGGTCAGGCTTTTTTCTTTTCCAGTTCAACAACTTCTGCTTTTTCTTCATCCAGAATCTGCGCAGCGGCGGAACCTTTCAAAAGCTTGTTCACCTGATCTTTATTTTTACTCAGAACAATGGATAACTCTTCCAACAAGGGCTCGTCTAATGCCAACCCTTTGGCCTGAATATAGGTTGCCAGATTATCAGCAACTTCCAGCATTTTATCGTATTTATCGGCTTCTTTTTTATCGGTGGTCACAAGCTTCTCAACCCCCTTGTGTTCGACAACATATTTGGTGATAACTGCCATCTTTTATCTCCTTCGTTGAGTGAATACCAATGCCTGCTTATCAGTTAGTTGATCATTGATACCACAAAAGCCTAACATGACACTGTTTAAATATACAGTTATTTTAGTTCGGATAAAAGTTCATCGGTCCAGTCTCTTGCCTGCTCCATTAGTTGCGACAACAACTGCCCTTCGGACCAAGCGCATACTTTGCTGAGTGCTTTCCAGTCCGCTCTTTCTAATAAAATCACTTTTTGCAGCGTTTTTCCTTTAAAACCCGCACGATGCAACAATGCTTCTTGCACATCTTCAGGTAGTTTGAGTTGTTTTAAAAGGTGATTCATCTCCATGTTTAACACCCGATCCAGACCAGAAAAGAGACCAACAGTGAAGTAACTGTCCTTGTCTTTTAATTGAATGGCATCGGCTAGTAATTCACAGGTGCGGGCTCGGGTTAATAAAATGGTGAAGAAGGCATCGGGTACATCACTGTTTTGCAATAGCGATATCAGAATCACCCATTTTTTGAGTGAAGCGGTGCCTAAAAAAACGACGGCTTGTTTCAGGCTGCTGACTTCACGTTTTAAGCCCTGGGCTGGGCTGTTGAGAATTTTGAGCAGTTGAAAGCTGAGCTTAGGGTCCTGAGAGACCATATAAGAGATCTTTTCAAAGCTGACGTCTTGTATCTGCAATTCATTGATCAAAGTCAGGGCCAGATTGACGTTGGCGCTGACTTTTCGTCCTTCCACCAACTGCGGCTTTTCCAGATAATAGCCCTGAAATAAATGAAACCCCAGCTCCTTGCAGCGGTTAAACATTTCAATTGTTTCTACTTTTTCCGCAATCAGAACTTTGTTCATGCTCAGCAGACGATCAATATCTGCCAGATGCTTTTCTATATTGATGTGTAAAACATCAACTTTAATGTATTTGACGGTCGTCAATAGTGGTTCAAACTGATCCGAGAAATTATAGTCGTCCAGTGCAAATTGATACCCTAATCGCTTCAGTTTATAAACGCAGGTAATAAGGGCTTCATCAATAGTGATATGTTCCAGTATTTCAATGATGGCGGTATTGGCTTCAACTGGAAAAAAAGATTCCGATAACAACAGGTTGCGGGTGACATTAAAGAACAAAGGAAACTTAGTCAGAACGTCATCGTCGTTAATGCTGGCACAGGCGTTTAACAGCAATTCGCTAGTTGCAGCGTCACCGTCTTTGAACTCGGCTTTATCAGTGCGCTTGGCACGATACAATAGCTCGTAACCATAGACTTCATTTTTGCTATTAAAAATAGGCTGTCTTGCACACAAAACATCACTGGTGTTATACATCGTAACGTCTATTTCCTGCACAGGTGACGATATGGCAACTGTTTAATTAATATTCGACGGATAGTAAGCTTACATCGTTAGCTTTAAAAAACCTATATTACATTTGAGTCTGTTGATTTTTTCTGCATAGATTTTGTTCCAAGTCAAAATCTCAAGATTGAAAAGAAGGTTTGTATGTTTTGTAATCTCAAGCTTGTCTATTGAGCCGAGCTAGTTCCTGAAGCCATGCAGTTGTAAACATAAATCATACAACAAAGTCCCACTGACGCAACATGTATGGCCTTTATTGAATGATTTAGACGGGCATTTGTTGGACATTGAACTAGACAATGCAAGGTAAAAAGTGGGCTAACTGTTTGCGCCACCAAAACCAGTTAGGCTGCGATTCATGCCCCCAAATATCACACCAGTGCTCAATTCCTAAGTCATGCAATATTGCACTCATTTGCTTGGTTTCTGTGAGCGACAGCTGTTCATCTGGCCCCTGGCAGGCAGAGATGATTATGGTGCCCAAACGATAGCGGCTTATGTACCACGAGTCACTTATATTTCGCAGGTAATCTAACGGAGAATTGAAATACAGTTGCTCGTCCTGATAGTTGCGCTGCAAAATAGTTTTTACATCATAGGTGCCACTCAGGGACAGTGTGCCATCGAAAATATCGGGCTCGCGAAAGAAGAAATTGGCCGCATGAAATGCACCAAGGCCGCAACCTAAGGTGAAAATTGGTTGCTTGCCGTGGCAGTTGTCATAAATAAATAAAACCACCTCGTCAGTGATGTAACGGTGAAACGCCGTATGACGTTGATCAATAAAATGATCGTCAGCGACTGGGTTGCACCAAGTTTCGTGATCAATGCTATCAACACAGTAAAGCTTAATTTTGCCTGATTCGATAAAAGAGGCGGCAGTATCCAGCATTTGGAAGCGCTCAAAGTCGTCGCAGTTGCCACTGACATCAGGAAATACCAGTATAGGCAAACCGTAGTGACCATAAACGTTCACGGTCATATCCCGTCCCAGACGGTCACTGTACCAACGATGAATTTCTTTTTTCATTATCTCTATGCATATTTAAGGAGAGCGGGATATGTTGCATTATTCTGGTATTGTTATGCAAACTGCGTTTAAACATCCACTTTCGCTAAAGTCGGAAATGGTGGTTGCAAGGTTGAAAAATTACTATCCTGAGTCAAACTGAAAGTACGGTGGGCAAGTATTGCCAGTACCAATAAACGAGGTACGGAATGGGACAGCAGGACATAAAAGACAATGGTAAGTCCGCAGACGAAGTGCGTTTATTTATGCGACATCTGTTGCGGGACATCCAGGCATTGGAACACATGCTGGAAAATGACATGTTCGAAACTAATCGCAGCCGCATTGGAGCAGAGCAGGAATATTTTCTGGTTAATCAAAATATGCGTCCTGCGGCGATTGGCGATAAGGTTCTGGAACTGCTCGATCAGTCCTATTTCACCCCCGAGTTAGCCTTATTTAATCTGGAAGCGAATTTTGATCCTCAGGAGTTTGATGCAGGTAGTTTGTCACGCATTGAAAAGCAACTGAATACTTTAACAGCCCAGTTGCGTGACAAGGCTGCAGGATTTGGTGCTCATGTATTGCAAACCGGGATCTTGCCTACTATCCGCAAGTCCGACTTAAACCTGAACAATATCACTCCGAAACCCCGTTATCGTCTGCTCAATGACGTGTTATGTGGAATGCGTGGAGAGGACTATCGGCTGGATATCAATGGCTTAGATGAATTGCGATTCACCCATGACAACGTCCTTATCGAAGCCTGTAATACCAGTTTTCAATTGCACTTTCAGGTGAATCCTGAAGATTTTCCGCTCTACTACAATATTGCACAGTTAGTCTCAGGGCCATTGTTGGCTCTCGCTGCCAACAGTCCTATATTAATGGGCAAGCGGCTTTGGCATGAAACCCGTATTGCACTATTTCAACAGGCAATTGATACCCGCTGTGCTAATAAGTCAAACCGTGAGATGGAGCCAAGAGTCTGGTTCGGCAACAGTTGGGTAAAAGAGTCGGTACTGGAGTTATATCAGGAAGATATCGCTCGTTTTCGAGTGTTATTTGCCCAGGAGATCGACGAGGATCCTTTCGAAGCCATAGAGAAAGGTGCAATTCCTAAGCTGCAGGCACTGTGTTTACACAATGGTACTGTTTATCGCTGGAATCGAGCCTGTTACGGCATCAGTGACAACAAACCCCACCTGCGGATAGAGAATCGTATCTTGCCTGCCGGGCCGACTTCGCTGGATACCATGTCTAACGCGGCATTTTATCTGGGTTTATTGTGTGGTTATGCCGAAGAAGTGGGCGATGTTACTAAACAAATGGATTTTAGTGACGCTAAACTCAACTTCCACAACGCGGCGATGCGCTCTATGGAAAGTCAGATGCACTGGTTCAAAGGGAAGAAGTATCGATTCGATGATTTAATGATCGAAGAATTGATTCCGTTGGCAAAGCTGGGTCTTAAGAACCGAGGTATCGACAGTGGCGATATTGATAAATACATGGATGTGGTAACGGAACGTGTCCATAAGCATCAAAATGGTGCCTCCTGGCTGATCAAAAATTATAACTTCATACTGGATCAAGGCTTTAAAACAGACAGCGCCTGCGCCCTGTTAACCGCTTCAATGATAAACCGCCAGGCTTCCGGTCAGCCAGTACATACCTGGAACGATATTTCCTGCCCAGAAATAAGTACGCTGAAACAAACCAATCAGACGGTCGAACAGGTGATGTCGACGGATCTCTTCACAGTAGAGCCTGACGACTTAATTGATTTAGCCGCAAAAATTATGCACTGGAATCATATTCGTCATGTTGCGGTTGAAGATGCTTCAGGGAGACTTATTGGAATTGTGTCTTACCGTCGCATATTAGAAATTTACGGCAAATACGCCGCTCGTGGTGACGTGCATTTGGTTCCGGTGAAAGAGGTGATGTTGGAAAATCCATTGACGATATCACCTGGGGCCACGATAGAAGAGGCGATCACCCTAATGCGAGAGCATAAAGTAGGATGTTTGCCCGTCATGTCCGAATCCAGTTTGGTTGGAATGCTGACAGAAGCAGAACTGATGGATGAATTTTCGAAATGGTTAGAGAAAAAGTCGCCACCGGATGATGCACCCCTTTAATCAGCTTGTGCCAGAATGTCCATATCATTGCAAATCGAAGATTTGCTACCGCTTTCAAGTTGTCTAATTGACTGAGTTTTAAAAAGGTAAGAACGCACTAATTATGGAACGTATTTTCGCTCAAATGGACAGTGGCCGCCCAGGCCCCCTTGTTATTATTATCGCGGCTTTGCATGGTAATGAAAAGGTAGGTTTGCAAGCGACCGCTGCGTTTTTTGAGCGGTTTTCTGCCAAAGAAATAAACGGTAAGGTGGTTGTTTTAGTCGGTAATGTTGCGGCAGCCGAACAACAGTGCCGCTTTATCGATCACGATCTGAATCGATTTTTCATATCGCAGTATCTTAATGAACCTCACTCCGGGGTGTCAGAATGGCATGAAGCCAGACAATTGATTGATGCGGTCGAAGAACAGGTCTTACTCTATCCGCAAGCCACCAAACGCTACATATTGGACATGCATTCCATGTCAGGAGAAGGCATACCTTTTACTTGTTTTCCAAATTCACAGCAGAATGATGCATTGGCACGTCGAATATATCTGCCGGCCATTGCTGGCATAGTGGAATTTTTGCCGGGTACCCTGGCAGAGTACTTCAACCGTCATTTTGACAGCATTCTTGTTGCCGAGTGTGGCCAGCATGATGCACCGAAAACCCTGGACAATGGTGTTGCGATACTAATTCACTATTTGCATCTGATTGATGTGCTACAAAGTAGTGCGTGCCACCGTGAAGCAAAGCAAGTGCTGATGCATAATACTCAGGGGTATTGGGATGTTTTTACCCGGGTCAGATATCGCTATCACATTGAAAACAGGACGCATTTTGAAATGCAGCCGGGCTTTAGTAATTTACAAAAAGTCTGCCAGGAAACATTATTGGCTCGCGATGGCAGTCATTTGATTTATGCGCCCTTTGATGCCCGCATTGTTTTGCCCTGCTATCAAAAGCAGGGCGATGATGGATTTTTTCTGGCGGTTGACGAATAACTCATGAACAGCGTTATTCGCCAAATGAACCGGCTGCACCAGGGAATACGACGGGGCTTTCAAGGCCGTCTTTATTGACGCTGGCGACACCAAAAAAGTAGTTATCAATGACCACATTTTGCAACGTGTATTCGCTGACATTGCCTACAAAGCGACTAAATTGCCATTGCGGGGCATCGGTATAGCGCCAATACACTTTATAACCAGCCAGTTGTGGGTTTTGCTCAGCTGCTAACGCCCGCCAGCTTAACGTCGTATCGGGTGATACCGCCCCAGCAATACTGACATCTGCCGGTGGAGCCGGTGCCCAGGACATGCTGGCTAGGGAAACAGCATTCAATGCTGTAAGTTTGGCGGCATACTCAAAGTTGACGCCATCAATCGTATCCCCATATTTAATACCATCCTCGGTGCGCAGGTCCTGATGCTGACGGGTATAATTCTCATTGGTTTCCATTATACGGATACCAGGATAGCCTAAATCATTGAAGGGGCGATGGTGACCGCCACGACGGAAGCGATCCAAACGATAAATGACCATGGTATCCAAGTTCGGGACGTAATCGTCAGCGATCCTGTCAATATAGCGGGCCAGATTGCGACTCGGTGAGTCTACCTCTCCACCGGTAAAGCGACGCAGTGTGGCCTCACGCTCGGTTTCCGTCATCCGTGTACCTTCGGCAAAAATACGTGCGGTGGTATTATTGATAACCCCGTTAACTCCCTGAATATTGCCAATCATGTCATTATTCAGCACAGCTTTAATGCGCCATTGGTCCTTTTGTGCTGCCGCCGCCATAATTTTGCCACCAAATAAGCCTTGTTCTTCACCTGACAATGCAGCATAAACAATGCTGCCCTCAAACTGATACTGGCTAAGTATGCGTGCGGCCTCTAATGTACCGGCTACGCCAGAGGCGTTGTCATTGGCTCCGGGAGAGTCCGATTTGGCATCCATGACATCAGTCACCCGCGAATCGATATCCCCTGACATAATGACATAGCGGTTTGGATCACTTGTACCTCGTTGAATAGCAATCACATTGACGACTTCAACGGGATCCGGAATGCGCTTTTCACCTTTGATAGTATCCGCCTGAAAATACACCTCCAGGCAGCCTCCGCACTCTGCTGATATGTTTTCAAACTCGGATTTTATCCAGCGTCTGGCAGCCCCTATTCCGCGTGATTCAGATTCTGTCTCTGATAAAGTGTGGCGGGTGCCAAAACTGACCAGTCGCGCGATGTCTTTTTCAATGCGTTCTGCGGAAGGAGCGATAGCAATTTGATGTAATTTATCTTGCTGTGATTGTGCGAAACTGCAAAACGTAATCAGAGTAGATAAACATAAAACTATTATTTTCATATTGAGGGCTGCTTGATAACTTTATTATGTAACTGCTCAATATGGTAAAGAGTGCGTTAGAGATCAAATAATTATTGGCGCTGCTATAGCGTCGTCGGACGTGAATAGGTCGCTTTTGCGGGGTGCTTAAAATTCTAACCAGGCTATTCAGCAAACGACACTTTTTCTGTTATCTTAATGGGCAGAAACAATAACTACAAAAAGGAAAGCCAATGATATATGCCATGGCCGCGATGGTTCTGTTAACAACAATAGTGGCATTTCTCACCTTAGCAACACGTTTTACGAGCGTGAAACGGGGAGAAGTCAGAACACGGTATTACAAACTGATGCAGGGGCAAGAGGTTCCTGACTTTGTTATTCAAACGGGACGGAATTTTAGTAATCAGTTTGAGGTGCCAGTGCTGTTTTACGCTGTGGCGATACTGCATGTTGTTTTAAATGTGGAACACACCTTTGCTCTGTATTTGGCATGGGGTTTTGTGGCGCTGCGTTACCTGCATGCGCTGATCCATCTGACATACAATCATGTTTTACATCGCATGATTAGCTATTTTGCGGCGTTCTTTTGTGTCATCTTTTTGTGGCTGCACCTTGTTATCGAACATTCATAAAAAGCGTGTAAAGCAGGTTGCTCCGGTCTCGAGAACCGGAGCGAAAAGCCAATGACTACTGTGGTGCTTTGAACACCGTACCGTCTTTCATTACAAAAATAATGTTCTCCATGGCATTGATGTCCTGAATCGGATCACCGGAGACCGCGACTAAATCGGCTAATTTTCCTGTTTCAATTGTGCCTAACTCATCTATGATGCCAAGCAGTTGTGCACTGTGGTAAGTTGCGCTTCGGATGGCGTCCAGGGTTGGCATACCTGCTTCTACCATGTAGACAAACTCTTTCCAGTTATCGCCATGAGCCGATACCCCCGAATCAGTACCAAAGGCAATTTTTACTCCTGCGCGGTAGGCCTTGCCAAAGGTATTCTGGATCAGTGGACCAATTGCTGCGGCTTTGGGACGCACTACGTCCGGAAAGAATCCGTCAATTTGTGATTTTTCTTCTACCCATTTGCCAGCCAGGACGGTAGGGACATAATAGGTACCGTATTGCTTCATTAACTCCATGGTGCTATCCGTCATGTAGGTGCCATGTTCAATGGATGTGACACCTGCGCGAATAGCTCGCTCCATACCTTCGGTTCCATGTGCATGCACCGCAACGGTCATGCCGTAGTCGTTTGCTGTCTCCACGATGGCTGCTAACTCGTCAGGCATAAACTGAGGGTTTTGGCCACTTTTAGCGAGGCTTAAGACGCCACCTGTGGCGGTAATTTTAATAAGATCAGCACCTTCTTTATAACGCTGCCGAACTGCTTTTCTGGCATCGGCGATTCCGTTTACAACGCCATCCTTAGGAGTGGGATCACCCATCAAATGAAAGCTATGGCCATTGGTTGGGTCCTGATGTCCTCCAGTGGTGGCGATGCCTTTTCCTGCGCTATAAATGCGAGGTCCGACGACGTCACCGCGATTAATTGCCTTGCGCAAGGCAATGGTTTCCCCAAACCTGTCACCCAGATTACGCACCGATGTAAAACCCGCCAACAGGGTTTTTTCAGCATATCGGACGCCTTGGATGGCGTAGTCAGCCTCATTCAGGGTAAAGCGATTAATATAGGTACGAGGCCCTTGTTGGCTGCTTAAGTGCACATGCATATCCATGAGACCAGGCATCAGAGTGGCCTCTTTAAGGTCAACCAGCGTATCACCAAAGTCAGGTGTGCTATAACCGCTCTCAATGCGCACAATGCGATTGCCTTCAACTATTACGGTGCTGCGATAAATAATTTCATCACTGTTTGCGGGAAGTAATTTGCCAGCATGAATATAAGTTGCTGCTTGGGTAGCAAAGTTGGGTAACATGAACAAAGCGATCGCTAGTAACCCGCAGGTTGGTCGAAAGAGTGTTTTCATATCCTATTCCATTGATTGCAATTTGATTCTATATACTTAACAAAAATCGAATGTTCTACATCAGGCACTAAAAGTAGATGGTTTGTTTGCGTAGCCACAGGTATTGCCAAAACAATAATAGTAGGAAAGCGACAAAGATGCCGAGGAATGTTTGCAATAACAGTGGATCCTGAATGCTTGATGCCATGGGACTATTGCTGGGAAAGCGAGTCATGATTTCGGTTGCAGCAGGTATGAGGTGAAACAATAAAGTGCTGGACAGGGCGGTCAGTTGCAAATAGCGCGTGAGTCTGCCAAAGATGCGAAAAACCGACAATGCGGCACCAAACAAGGCTGCTAAAATAGTCAACACGGCAAGGCCATGGGCGATATTAAAACTACCATGATTAAATATTCCCAGTGAGGTACCCGCTGTCAGCAGTGTAACGACCACATAGAGCTTGCCTACTGGGTGCTTGATATCGATATGACGTCGACTTACAAAAAGATAGATCGCGCTAAATAATGCAATGGTGCCTAGTATCGTGTGGACGATACCAAGTGGAGATAGGGCCACGTGCGGCTCCTTTATTGTTCTTAGTGGCTTTAGCTTATCACAGCGTGGAGTTCGCAGCTAATTGCCACGGGCAATGTCCCTGGGGCAGGCTTTAGCAGTTACCCAGACTGAACTGATAGTTGCCACTGCTGACCATCACCTTATCCCCCTCTTTACCGGGCTCAATGGTGGCTATGTCGGCCAGTTGATAAAAGACGTTTTGATGTAGTCGTGCATAGAGATTTCTGCGTACGCAGAGGTAGGGTAAAACCGCACCATTGGTTCGGTCCTGTTGCAGGATAACTGGATTTTGTGGGGAAACAATAGTGTGATCACCAACGGATGTGGTCATCATGATGTACTCGTCGCGTTGCCGCCATTCGGTGACAACAAAAGGCACATCCTCAACCTGAATGCCCACTTTTTCGACTGGTGTCACCAGATAATAATGCTGCTCTTGCTTCTTTAAGACTGAGGCAAATAGTTTAACTAATGCAGGACGGCCAATGGGAGTTCCCATGTAAAACCATTGGCCAGAATGTTTGATTTGTAATTCAATATCGCCACAAAACTCCGGATCCCAGTCCTCAACGGGAGGGAGTGACTGGGCCTGTTCGCCTAAGCTTTTACGCAGTCGCTCCAAATCCATCTTAATCTTCGGCTAATAGTGCGTCTCGTAATTCCCGCATTTTTGCTTTAATCAGGCGCATATTCTCCGGACCGGTGCGAAGTAATTGTTTTTGCGGACCGCTAAGATCTTCCACCCGCTCTATGCGGTATTTATACATAACACTGTCTGTGTACACTTCAACTGGTACGGGGACTTCTGGGGTATCCAACAGATGGTCAATTGCGTCTATCAGACGGGAATCAAAATCTTCGCTAGGGTCACCAATTTCGACAAAAATGTTGGAAATAGCGGGCTTGTATGTTTCATACAAGGTCATCATGGTCTCGGTATCCATGCTATCCAAAATTTCAGCGTATACGGTATAGCGCTGGTAACTGGCGGAATCAATCCATTCTTTATCAGCCTGACGATATACCTTGAATTTTGATTCCGGTGCGCGCAGCAAGTGGTGGCTGTCAGCCAGCTGTTCTTCAGCCAGGTTATTGGTAAACACCACAAAACGACGAATCAAATCCTCATCAACCAGCAGTTGTGCCAATTCCGGCATCGCAGAGATCCCCATCACAGCCGTTTTGATAGCGCCATCTGATAAATCCAGTGGTTCTGGCTCAGGTTCTGGCTCTGGAGGTGGGGTAGGCTCTGGTGTAACAAGCTGAGTGGGTTCTTCATACTCGGGCTCAGGTGCAATCGGCTCAGGGTCAGGCTCAGTCACAATCTGTTCTTCAATCACGACCGGTTCTGGCTCAGATGATTTTTCTTCGCCACCTAAAAATAAGTAGGCTAAGAGCAGGATAACAATAGCCGCTACGCCTAAAATAATGTGGGGCATAAAAGACTTTTGTGGTGTCGTATCAGTCTGGTTTTGTTCAACGTCTGCCATAGTATGCTGTCTTATCCTGAGCTGTTTAAAAGAAAGTTTTGTTGTTTCATTATTGCAGATGATTGCCAAGAGGTCATTAATGGCTACAATGCAACAAGTTATTAACAACGTTTATAGCATCTAATCCATTAATCTATTATGAATATTATCCTTGCTGCCGTGCCTTTTTTCTTTTTGCTTATCGCCATTGAGTTGCTAATCGACTGGCGCAGAGGTACGGGCTATTATCGACTTACCGATGCTATTACTAGTTTAAGTCTGGGGGTACTCAGTCGAGTAACCGAAGTCACTAAAAAACTTATCCCCTTTACTATTTATTATGTCGCTTACGAATATATTCAAGTTTTTAGCTTAACTAATTCTGTATTTACCTGGATTTTTGCCTTTCTTGTGTATGACTTTTTTTACTACTGGCTGCACAGAATGTCTCACGAAATCAATATTCTTTGGGCTGCGCATGTGGTGCACCACTCAAGTGAGGATTACAATCTGACCACTGCGCTCAGGCAAACCAGCGGTAATATGCTCGGTTGGGTGTTCTTTTTGCCAATGGCAGTAATGGGTGTACCTCCGGAAATCTTTATCAGTGTTGGTGCGTTAAACCTGGTGTACCAGTTTTGGGTCCACACCCAACATATTGATCAGCTGGGTTGGATGGAGAAAGTATTCGTCACACCATCTAACCATCGTGTCCATCATGCCCAGAATAGTCGCTATATTGATTGTAACTACGGTGGTGTATTCATTTTGTGGGACCGTTTGTTCGGTACCTTTCGCCCCGAATGTAAAGACGACCCTGTGATTTTCGGTGTTCGTACACCACTGAATAGCTGGAATCCGCTGTGGGCAAATCTACAAGTATACTTACAACTATTGCTGGATGCCTGGCGCACCCAAAGCTGGAAAGATAAATGTCGAATCTGGTTTATGCCCACAGGCTGGCGTCCTGATGATGTCGTTCAGCAATACCCTCTGCAAAAAACGAATCTGACACACTTTCAGAAGTTCGATACTGCGAGCAATCTGCTGACTGGCATTTATGGTGTCGTACAACATGTTCTGGCTATTGCTTTGGCCTTATGGTTAATGATTCAGGGGGAACAATTTGTGCTATCGGAAACGATGCTTTTAGGGAGTTTTGTGGCCTTTAGCCTGTTTGCCAATAGTCAGATTTTGGCGGCCCATAAGGCCGGTGTCTGGTTAGAAGTGTTTAAGTGGTGTGCATTGCCGGTGGTGCTAATGCTGTTAGATGCGCCAGCTATGGTGCTGTATAGCTCGGTTGCTCTGTCACTGGTGCACCTGACTTTGCTGGCAGTTATAACGCAGCGATGGCCAACCGCTACTGAGGCGTAATCCAAATCGATTGCTGTGCGTACTTATTGATAACGACTCGCAATCAAGTGACGCAGACATGCAACTGGAACAGTTACTAAAACAACAGATCCTTATTGAGAAGCTGAGTATTTTGTCCTTTGAGATGAATATTTATCTTGTCACCGTTTTGACAAAAGACTTTCAGGGATTAATTAAAAATCCTGACGGTAATCCCCAACGTTTTCGCAGCGTACAACAGGTTAAGGAAGAGTTCGCCGAATGCAATGTGAAGTTCGCCGAACTTATTCATGAGTCGCCTTATGATGAAATGATCGGCAACCCAGCGAAAGCCAATGACCAGATGGTATTGCCGATTAATATGCGTTCAGTCTGAGCGCTAATGCAGTTAGAATTCGACCTTAAGTAACTCCACGGCATCACGAAAAGTAACCGTGTCCACCGCGCGTTCACCAGATACCTGACGCTCTATGTTGACCGTATTTATTTGGTCTGGCCATATATCTCTCAGCGCATTATGTGCGACCGTTAATTCACTGACATTTTCCGGTAGTGGCGCTTCCTGATAAACCCAGAAGAACTTGCCTTCTATTTCAAACCCTACCGATAGTAGTGGCAGTTTAGATTCTTCTGCTTCGATACTGAAGCGGTCACTGACATATTCGGCAAAACGCTGCTGGGTTTTACTGTCACTAATAATATCGGCGTTTTTATCAAATACATGGTGTACCGCATGCTCTGCATCGTGCAGGTAGAAACGGTGCATAATTTCCAGATTGCCACTGCGCTGGTTAAAGAGCACGGTAGAAATTGCCGTTTTTATCTGATGAGCAAAGGTGGGCGCGCAAAGCGCCCCACAAATTAAAAGAACGAATAACTTTTTCATATTACCTTAGTTATCTTCTTCTTTTTCGCCTTCTGGCTCTTCGTCGTCACTCTTAAGCTCGGTCTTGATATCTTGCATGATATCGCGATATGCCTTGCCCGAGCGTTTTTTGCTCTTGTAAGCTTCGACCCGACTCTCAATAATTTGTCGTGGATAATGGTTGTTGGTGACATCCACATCGGCGGTTTCCCAGCGTGGGTCGACCTCAACGCTTACTAACTCTTTATCCTTGTCAGTAATCAGTAGTTTCGCGACCTGTTTTGGAGAACGTCTCCATATTTCTGCAGGAAAGGTGTGTCGCTCAGTACTACCGTCCGCAAATGTTGCATCGATAATGATAGGCATGACTAATCCACCGAGATTAGAAAATTCCATAACATAATAATTTTTATCTTCTTTGATCGCGCGTTCAAATGTTGCACGCTCCCAGTCTTCCAATTTATCCAACCACTTTTTGTAACTGTTGCGCTCTTTGTTGGTTACGGTCCAGCGATCGTTTTCGTCGTAAAAATCTGAGACATCAGGATTCCGTTCTACCCAGGTTTTGCCTTCTTCACTGTTACGTTCAACAGTAACTGGCAAAGGTTTATCCAGCTCTTCCTGACGTAAGCGGTCAAAATCGATGTCAGGATCTTTGGTATCCAGTCTCAGTTTTGAGACTTTATCGATTGAGATATCGACATGATCAGTGGAGTAGAACCAACCGCGCCAGAACCAATCCAGATCTACGCCACTGGCTTCTTCCATCGTTCTGAAAAAATCAGTAGGCGTGGGGCGCTTGTATTTCCAGCGTCGGGCATATTCACGTAATGCAAAGTCAAATAACTCGCGGCCTAAGATGGTTTCACGCAGAACTTTATATGCGGCGGCTGGTTTGGTGTAAGCATTTGGACCAAATCGAAGAATGCTGTCTGATTGGGTCATAATAGGTACTTGGGTACTGCCTTTCATATATCCGACGATGTCACGAGGCTCGACACCCCATGGAATATCGGGATCCCACTCTTGTCCGGCTACACCATCCAGAAAGCTATTGATGCCTTCATCCATCCAGGTCCATTGACGTTCATCAGAGTTGACCACCATCGGAAAATAAATATGACCAATTTCATGTATAACCACACCAATCAAGAAACGTTTTTCAGCCAGCGTGTAGGTGCGACTACCATCATCTTGTAACTTGGTGCGAGGGCCGTTAAAGGTGATCATTGGGTATTCCATACCGCCTACGGGACCATTAACTGACAGAGCCATTGGATAGGGGTAGTCGAAAGAAAAGCGTGAATAAACTTCCATAGTATGGATAACCGCTTCAGTGCTGTACTTCTTCCACAGGTCACCCCCTTCTTTCGGGTAATAGGACATTGCCATAACAAAAGGTTGCTCATCGCCACCCTGCTCATAACCTTTGGCATCCCACATAAACTTGCGTGATGTTGCCCAGGCGAAATCACGGACATTCTCGGCACTAAAGCGCCAGGTTTTGCTGTCATCTGTGCCGGCTTTTTCGTTTTCCAAGGCTTCTTCTGCCGTTACGATAAACACCGGACGTTTGGCATCTTTGGCATCGTCAAGTCGGCTTCGCTGCTCTCTTGTTAACACGTCTTTCGGGTTTTGCAGTATCCCGGTTGAGGCAACGATGTGGTCGGCGGGGACGGTCATGGTGACATCATAATCACCGAATTCCAGAGTAAACTCGCCACGACCCAAGAATTCTTTATTGGTCCAGGCTTCGTAATCGGTATAGGCGGCAAGGCGCGGAAACCACTGGGCAAACAAGAATATATCGTTGCCACCTTCGCGCTCATCGTCTGGGAAATGCTCATAACCGGAACGCGCCGAGACGGCGTTTTCTTCCAGCACATTAAATGCAAAGTCCAGCGAGAATGTCGTGCTGTCACCAGATTTTAACGGTTTGTTCAGGTCGATGCGCATTAACGTGCCTACGATCGTGTAGTTGAGCGCATCGCCATTTTTACTTTCTACATTGCTTATTTCGAACCCGAGTGGCACGTCATCCAAAGCATGTTCCCGGCGTAAAAACGACAGGCTCATTTTCGCCGGATCTGAATCAGAAGCTAGTTTGGTACCCGGACCTCTAGAACCAAGACCACCAAAACTTTGGCCACGATTGGCCATGGAGTCTTTTCGAAAGCGATTTTGATCCAGATAAACCCACAGGTAGCGAAGTGTATCAGGAGAATTATTTTTATAGGTGATGGTTTCCGATGCAGTTACGCGACGTTGTTCTTCATCCAAGGTGGCTACGATTTCGTAATCCACTTTTTGCTGCCAATATTGATGGCCTGGCTCCCCAGCGGCATTACGATAAACGTTGGGGGTTGGTTGAACTTCATCCAACTGGCGGAATTTATCTTCAAAGTCCCCTTTTGTCTGTTTAATCGCGGCGTGGGCAAAACTGATGGAAGCCAAAACCAATGCTGGTATGGCGATTAGAGAGGCTCGATTCATTAAATTCTCCTTGATGGGGCTTGTTCGATGGCCAGGAAGATACTTAAGTACGAAGCGTAGACTAACCCGAATTAAACAAAAACAAAAATTATTCCAAATCAAATGGAAACGCTTATGTATAGATAGGCTTGCAGTCGATGCGAATATTCAGACATTCAGTGGTCACAGGTCTGAACAGCGTGTTTATTGGGTTTTTGTCATTGCTATGACACATCTTTTAGTTGAGATTGTAAGCTCGTCTCGAATACAGGGAGCAGCACATGAGCACATCCGATCGCATTCCTCGCAATGGTCGACGCAATTACACCGAAGATATGGCAATTACCCGACGGCAATTTCTGGCTGAAAAAACCGGTGAGAGTCTGGAGCACACTGGGCAATATTCAATAGACCCTGCTGTACTACCTGGCAACATTGAAAATTTCGTTGGCGTCGTGCAGATGCCACTGGGGGTGGCTGGTCCCATTTTAATCAATGGTGAAGATGCCAACGGACAATTCTACGTGCCGTTAGCAACAACTGAAGGCACTTTGGTTGCCAGTTATAGTCGTGGCATGCGGGTTATTTCCGAGTCTGGTGGTTGTAAGACCACAGTTGTTGAGCAATTTATGCAGCGGGCTCCCGCGTTTATTTTTGGTGACGCCAGAGAGGCGAAAGACTTTGGACAATGGGTAAAGGATAACTTTGAGCGTATCAAAGATGTCGCAGAGACAACGACCAGCATAGGTAAGCTGATTAATATACAACAGTGGTCCGTATCGAAAATGCGCTACTTGCGCTTTAACTACACCACGGGTGACGCAGCTGGACAGAACATGGTGGGAAAAGCAACACTGGCGGCATGCGAGTGGATAGTCGCGAATTACGAAAAGGCGACGAAATATCTGTTGTCTGGCAATATGGATACAGATAAAAAGCATTCCCACCTGAATATGCTCAATTCTCGGGGAAAAAGAGTCATTGCCGAAGCGGTCATAGACAAAGCAATTCTCCAAAAATTTATGCACACCGATACAGCTGATCTTGCTCGTGCCTGTGTGTTGGCCAATACCGGAGCATTGATGGCTGGTGCGGCGTATAACGGACCACATTCTGCAAATGGTATTGCGTCATTGTTTATTGCGACTGGGCAAGATGAGGCAAATGTGGTGGAATCCCATGCTGGTATTTTGTCCCATGAACTGTTACCAAATGGTGATTTGTACTTGTCAGTTACATTGCCGTCTTTAATTTGCGCCACCTATGGCGGCGGAACCGGTCTTCCCACCCAAAAAGAGTGTTTAAATTTATTGGGTTGTTACGGAGCAGGCAAAGCCAATAAACTTGCTGAGATAGTGGCAGCGACAGTACTTGCCGGCGACATCTCTCTGGGATGTGCGGTTATTGCGGGAGACTGGGTAACCAGTCATGATAAATATGGACGAAATCGCGATTAGATCTCTTTTCGGGACTGGCATTATTTCTTGCGTACATGCATTGCTAATAAATAAGTCGTCTATGCCCGAATAAAATACGCTTGTCTACGGGCTGGAACTTTGCGATTCTGCTGTCCTCTCTCATTTCGTCAACACTATTATGCAGAGTTTTCACTGGCAACGTGCGGTTTTAAAAATAGGTAGTGCACTAATCTCGCCTAAAGGCGAGGGGTGCAGTGTTGAATTTTTGTTGGCAATTGCCCGATTTATTACTTCCGCCAGAAGTCAGGGAAAAGAGATCATTTTGGTTTCATCGGGCAGTGTCGCGGCTGGACGCGGCAGTATTCCCGTCACCCATCAGCCAACAATCGCTGAAAAGCAGGCCATGGCGTCGATTGGACAGTTGCAATTGATGGCAACCTGGTCGCGTTTTTTTGATTTTCCCTGTGCCCAAATTCTACTGACCTACGGCGATCTCAAAGATCGCACTCGCTACGTTAATATCAAAAATACCTTAACCGAACTGTTGCGTCATCAGGCATTACCTATTGTGAACGAAAACGACAGTGTTGCCGTAAATGAGATAAAAGTAGGTGACAACGATAATCTGGCGGCTTACACCGCGCTGGTATCGCAAGCCGATACTCTGATTATTTGCTCTGATGTAGACGGTTTATACTCTGCAGACCCTCGCAAAGATGCTTCTGCCAGTTTGATAAGCAGTGTTGATGAAATTACAGAAGAGCACTATGCCCTCGCAGGCGGTGCTGGCAGCAAGGTAGGCACGGGAGGAATGCGCACCAAGTTGCAGGCAGCACAAAAATGTACCCTAAGTGGGATTCAGTCATTGATCGTTAATGGCTACAAAGCAGACACATTTGAGTATTTACTGCAGGAAAAAAGCCCAGGTACCTATTTTCATCCGAAGATATCCCGAAGCTCTGCAAGGCGACACTGGTTACAACATGCATTGCCGGTTTCAGGCGATATTTTATTAGATGATGGGGCGCTTACGGCGATTAGAGAAAAAGGTGCGTCCCTGTTACCTTCTGGAATTCGGCAGGTAAAAGGTTCATTCCTGGCTGGTGAAGCAGTGACCCTGAGTACCCAAAATGGGGTGTTTGCCAAGGGACTGGTGTTATATGGCAGTGATGATTTAGCCCACATCATCGGTAAACAGAGTCATGAGATTCAAAGTTTGTTGGGCTTTTCCAACGGCGAAGTCGTAGTTCACAGAGATGATCTGATTAAATATTAAGAGAGAGTATTATGACCTTTTCGATTCAAACCGCAGCCAGCAACGCAAAAAAAAGTGCCAACCAGGTAGCTAAACTTGGTGCCCGGGTAAAGCAACAGATTCTGCTTGATGTGGCCGAGAACCTGATCGCAAATCAGAAACGTATTCTGGCAGAAAATGCTATCGATATTGCTCAAGGCACTGAGAACGGCTTGAGTGATGCCATGCTGGACCGCCTGTTGCTGGATGAAAAACGGTTGCTGGATATTGCGGGCGCGGTAAGAAATATTGCCCTCCAGGAAGATCCTGTTGGCAGTATGTCAGGCCTGAAACAACTCCCAAGTGGTATCCGAGTAGGGAAAATGAAAATTCCCCTTGGTGTTATCGCGATGGTGTACGAATCTCGTCCGAACGTGACCATTGACGCCGCAGCACTTTGTTTTAAAGCCGGTAACGCCGTCATTCTGCGGGGCGGCAAAGAAGCGCTGCACTCTAATCTTGCTCTGGCGGAATGTTTTCATCAGGCACTGGAAAAACATCAGGTTGCCAGCACTGCTGTAACTGTCATCCCCGATCCGGATCGTGAGATCATGGCCCAAATGTTGATGCTTAATGAAGAGATCGATTTGGTGATACCTCGCGGTGGTGAAGGGCTTATACGTTATGTCAGTACACACAGTCGCATCCCAGTGATCCAGCACTTTAAGGGTGTCTGCCATTTGTACGTGGCACAAGATGCGGACTTAACTAAGGCGCTGAATATTCTGGAAAACGGCAAAACCCAAAGAACCGGTGTGTGTAATGCGCTGGAGACGTTGCTTGTAGACGCCTCAATTGCGCCGACGTTTTTACCAATGGCGGCGACAATGTTGCAGGAGCACGGTGTTAGGATTCATGCCTGTAGTAAAAGTATTGAGTATTTCGCCGCAGCTGAAGCAGCAACTGACGACGACTGGGATGCTGAGTATTTAGCGCTGGAAATCGCTGTTCGCGTAGTGAGCGATTACGATGCGGCTGTTGCTCACATAGAAGAATACGGCTCCGGTCACACTGAAGTGATTGTCACGCAGGACTATTCAATGGCACAGCGCTTTACCCGGGACATTAATTCATCTGTTGTGATGGTCAACGCCTCGTCGCGCTTTTCTGATGGAGGAGAGCTGGGATTAGGTGCGGAAATTGGCATTTCAACCAGTAAACTGCATGCCTATGGTCCTATGGGGGTTGAATCACTGACAACAGAAAAATTTGTGGTGTTGGGAGAGGGAGAAACGCGGTCCTGATGTCGACCTTTTTACTGTTCCTAACTTGTATTTTGATTTGGGGTTCAACCTGGCTGGCTATTACTTTCCAGTTAGGCGAGATATCCCCTTTTTACTCCGTGGGATTGCGCTTCGGTATCGCGGCATTGTTGCTGGGGTTATATTGCAAATATAAGCGACTGGATATGCGATTACCCATGGCGGTGCATTGGCGACTCGTCGTGACTGGGGTGTGCCTGTATACCCTGGACTATGTGTTTTTATACCACAGTCAGCAATACCTCATCAGTGCCTGGGTGGCATTATTAAGCTCTAGCATTGTTTACCTCAATGTCCTGTTTCGACGTGTGTTGTTTAAGCGCACGGTGCGTGTGGAAGTATTGTCTGGTGGGCTTTTGGGCGCGACTGGATTGGTCATCTTGTTCTGGGAACCGTTAACCAGTGTTGATTTAGGGCAGTACTTTATGCTGGGACTTGTCCTCGCCACCGTGTCATTTGTATTTGCTTCATTAGGCAATGTCTTTTCTGAAAGTGCGTTGGATAAAGGTGCACCTGTGGTGCAAGTGAACTTTTACGCAATGCTGTATAGTTTGCCGGTGACTTTTGGTATCGCGCTGGTTACCGGGGCCAGTTTTGTACTTCCCAACAATCCTGATTATTGGTTGTCGCTGTTGTATCTCAGTGTTTTTGGTTCTGTATTGGCGTTTGGGGCCTATATGAAACTAGTGCAACGATTGGGTGCGGACAAATCGGCCTATGTGGTACTGATGTATCCTTTGGTCGCACTATTTCTTTCTACTCTGTTTGAGGCCTATGAATGGCATCTACGGGACGCTGTTGGTGTGCTATTGATTTTGCTGGGCAACTACGTTGCTATGGGGTTATACCAATCAGTAATAATATGTGATCGCTCAGCGCGGTCTCAGGGACATTAGTTCAAGGCGTACGAATGAAAGAATACTGGTGGTCTTGTGAACTTCGTACAACACAGACAAAAGTTTCAGGAAAACTTTTGAACAGCTTTAGCTGGCCTGCGAAGCAGGTGATATTCAGGGATGAATATCATAAATAATGTTCCTGAGGCGCGTCTTCGATGGGGCTGAAACGAATTTATACGGCGTTGGATGTTTTTGATTTAGACTCACTAAACCTGCAAACATCCGCCTTGTCTAAATTCGTTTCAGCTCCCACTGAGTAGATCACATATTATTACTGATTGGTATTAAATTAAAGAAACGCCGCTAAGACGGCGTTACAGTTAGCTAAATAGTGTTTCCTTTGGAACGAGGTTCCACTTTAGGCGTTTGTGATGCCATCCAGACAAGTCATCACTTCTTTACTGGCTTCTTCCATCTTGATGAGATGGCCACATGCCGCTTCAAAGTCTTCTGATTGCAGTGCCTGCATGGCTTTTACGCCCTCGTGGTGCACGGCATAATGGGGTTTTTCCAGACGCTGAAATGCCTGTACTTTACTATAATTATCGCGACCCTGATTGTGCATCCATTTACCTAGCCGGGATGAGCCGCCATCAGCAAATTCATTGGGGGATTTTTTGCTAAAACCAAACATGACAGCATAAACGTCACTCTTCCAGGCAATATGATCGAGTTTCACCGTTTGAATAAAGGTTCGTAATGATGAAACATTGATACACTGTTTCATGCCATTGCAGTTTTCTACAATGGAACTGTAATACTCGTTGAGTTTATCAACCCCATCGCTGAGCTGTTCATTGCTGTTCTGGATATCCCCTACAGCATCGACCGTTTCGTTGGTTGAGCTGATAATCTGGCGAACCAGCTCCGCGACTTCATTGGCAGACTCACTGGTGTTATTCGCCAGTGACCGCACTTCGTCGGCAACGACACTAAATCCACGACCGGCGTCACCTGCTCGCGCAGCTTCGATCGCAGCGTTAAGTGCTAACAGGTTTGTTTGGTCTGAAATGCTGGAAATCGTGGTTACAAAGGAATTGATGTTGTCGGCCATTTCCGATAAACCCGAAATATTGGTCGTCATGTTGGACATTTTGCCAGTCAATCCACTCATACCTGATACGATATTTTCCAATGCGGTACTGGACGTATCAAAAAGCTGATCGATTTCTTCAATCGACTGACTTTCTTCATCGATTCGCTCGTAAGCTTGCAAAACCGTGCCACGAATCCCTTCAACCTGACCAATACAGTCGATCAAACACTTCAGCATGGTGGCCTGTGTCTCATCCTTCGCTTCCGTAGGCTTCGTTGCTTGAGCCGCCTTGAGTTGCTCAAGTTCTCTGCTTATCTCATTATTTTCTTCGATCGTTGCTTCAAGTTCTCGTAGCAATCGTTCTTTTTCGCTCACTACCTGGTCGTAGGAAGACTTTAGTACCAGCATTGTGTGTTCTCGTATTGTTCAGTGTGTATAAACATAGACCAAGTTAGCACTTTTTGTGCAAATATGTCGACGCTAAAACCGCGAAATTCGCGGAGATGTCTTTTTTATCGTCACATTCAGGCAGAACTATACCCGACGCGAAAAAACTTTTTTGTTAGCTAAGGTTATATCTTGGTATTGCTACGAATCTTCCTCAGCTTTTAAGACTGTCGGCACGAACCGCCCGCTGTGCAATTTCCGCGTCTGTCGCGACTTGCCAGCCGTGCAGGTTTTCTTTGACCAGTGTAGTGAGAAAACGCATATGCTGGTCATCATCGTTGAGGCAGGCAATGTACTGGTAGTTCTGACCGCCAGATTCCAGAAAGTAGTCGCGATTTTCAATACCAATTTCTTCGATGGTTTCAAGGCAGTCGGCTGAGAACCCCGGACAAACCACCTGAACGGTTTTCACCCCCTGTGCCGGCAGTGACTTCAATGTTTCATCGGTATAAGGTGTTAACCACTCTTCGCGTCCAAAACGAGATTGAAACGTAGTGGCATATTGTTCCCGGTCTAAGCCGAGTTGTTCGGCAATCAAGCGAGATGTTTTGTGACATTCGCAATGGTACGGATCACCGTTAGTTAAATAGCGTTTGGGAATACCGTGATAAGAGAATAATAACTTGTCTGGGGTGCCGTTTTTCGCCTGATGTGCTTGAATTTTTTCAGCCATCGCAGCGATGTAGTCTGGATGGTCATGATAGTGACTGATAAAGCGAAAATCGGGTAACCAGCGGCGTTGCGTAAAATCTTCAGCGATAGCATCGAAAGTACTGGCCGTTGTTGATGCGCAGTAGTGGGGGTAGAGCGGTAATACCAGCAGTCTTCGGACACCACGACTAAACATACTGTCGAGTGTATCGGAGATTGCTGGGTTGCCATAACGCATGGCGAAATCAACGACGATGTTGTCGCCAAACTCCTGTTTCAAGTTGTTCGTCAGCGCCTTCGCTTGATTCTGAGTGTGCACCAGTAAGGGCGAACCTTGTTCCGTCCAAACTGTTTTATAAGCACTTGCAGATCGCGCTGGGCGTATATTGAGAATCACCAGATTTAATACGCACCACCAAATTAATCGAGGCACTTCCACTACCCGAGGGTCCGAAAGAAACTCTTTAAGGTATGGCCGCAGCGCATTTTTGGTGGGTGCCTCTGGCGTACCAAGATTGGTAATTAATACACCGAGTTTATCGTTTTGCTGGTGGCTGAAGCCGGAATTTGATTTGTATTTCATGTCATTCTCTTACGGGTGAGCAAGCTATACGAATGAGTGCTGTAAATGGATTGCTCAAAATAAAAACCCTCCCTGAGGGAGGGCTTTGAGTTTTCATTTACGGTGTATAGTAGGTTGCTGAACCTGGGCCGACGGGCATACCCAAAAAGAATACCCAGGCATAGAACAGAATGGTCCAGCCTACGATATAAACCATGGTATAGGGCAACATGGTGGCAATCAGCGTTCCCATCCCTATGTCTTTTTTATACTTTGCCGCGATAGCGAGAATGAGACCGAAATAACTCATCATTGGGGTGATCAGGTTAGTCACCGAATCACCAATGCGGTAAGCCGCCTGAATGACTTCGGGGGCGAAACCTACTAGCATCAACATTGGCACAAAGATAGGTGCGGTCACCGCCCATTGAGCGGATGCACTTCCTAGCGACAAATTCACAATACCGCACATAATGATAAATAGAATAAATACTTCCGGGCCATCCAGGCCAACGGCTTGCAGTAAGGCAGCACCTTTCACCGCTAAAACGGTACCCAGATTTGTCCACTTAAAGAAGGCCACAAACTGCGCGGCAAAAAATACCAAAGTAATATACAGACCCATAGATCCCATGCTTTTGGCCATGGCGTTAATAACATCTTTGTCATTTTTCATCGTGCCAGCAACCCGACCATAAACAAAGCCGGGGATTGCAAAAGTGATAAAGATGAACGCGACTATGCCCTTGAGAAAGGGGGAGCCTGCCACTTCACCTGTTTCCGGATGACGCAAAATGCCAGATTCTGGCACAATGGTAATTGCCAGCAACACCGCTAATGCCACAAAGGCTAATCCGGCCATCTTCAGGGCTTTCTTTTCCTGTGCACTGGGCTTTTCTATTTTGGGTTCACCAAGGTCGATTGCCGCTTCCGATGGATCGTATTTACCCAATCTAGGCTCAACAATTTTTTCGGTGACAAACGCACCCATGGCGGCTACAGCAAAGGTACTAACGACCATGAAATACCAGTTTACTTCGGGACCGACGACATATTCAGGATCAATCATATGAGCCGCAGACTCGGTAATGCCAGACAATAACGGATCGACAGTACCAAGTAACAGATTGGCACTATAGCCTCCTGAAACACCGGCAAATGCCGCCGCCAGACCGGCCAAAGGGTGGCGACCCAATGAGTGGAAGATCATAGCGGCAAGTGGGATTAACACGACATACCCCAGCTCCGACGCGGTATTTGAAATAATGCCAGCAAAAACGATAACAACAGTAACCATACGTTGTGAGGCGTTAACTACCATGGCACGCATTGCGGTCGATAGAAGGCCAGAGTGCTCGGCAACAGACACACCCAGTAACGCCACCAAGACGGTACCAAGAGGAGCAAAGCCCGTGAAGTTCGTTACCAGTCCGGTTACGATGCGCTGCAGCCCCTCGGCATTAAACAGCGATATAACCTCAATGATGCCATCTGCTTCGCGACCTTTGGCACCTTCAGGCCTGGGGTCTACAACACTTACATCGAAATAGCCCAGAATACCGCTCAGTACGACGATAAACAGGGCGAACATTGCAAATAAGGTGACCGGGTGAGGCAGCAGATTACCTAACCATTCTACGGTGGCAAGAAATCTGGAAAAGAGTCCGGAAGTAGATTTATCTTCTTGATTTGTAGGGCTTTCTGATACTGCAGACAAAACAATCCCTCTTTTATAATTATAATTAAACCGCGGCTATTGTACCGGAAATGGTAAAAATAACATGTCCCGATTACGTGGTACGCTCAATCAGAGCCTGGACTTCTGCTCGTTGATCCAGGGTAAAGAGTAACACCATGGCCCCCTGCTGCATTAATGTCAGGGCTTTTTCACAGCCTTCGAGCGGTGATTCGGCCAGCTCGATTTTACTGGCATCAATACCCGCATCTAACAAAAATGTTTTTGAAAGTGCCGGTACCTGCATAGGTTCTCTGCCGCGCAAGTATCTGCTTACTTCAGCTGGTATGTAGACATCCGCCTGCAAATCAGCAACAGCGTTGGTTAGCTGTTGCATTTCGGTATCGCTTCGGTCTCCAGCATGGCTGAACATAACAATACGTTGTTGCGCCGGCAGTTTTTTAGCCATCGCAATAACAGCGCGCATGCTGTGTTCATTATGCGCAAAGTCGACAATAATTTTGCCGCCACGGTGATTGTACAGGTTGCCCCGGCCTGGATTGTCTTCAGGGCGTTTTCCAAAGGCGCGCAAGCCCTGTGCAATAGCTGTTTGATCAATACCCAATGCGAAGCATAAGCCAATAACACCCAGTGCATTTTGAATGTTGTGTCTTGCGGTGCCTGCAAAGGTAATGGGAACGTCGTTAATGGTACAAATTTCCTGCTCAGATTCGCCATTAAAATAGATGAATGTGTCTTCATCAAGATAAACTGCGGGTTGCTTAGATTCTCGATGTTGTTTGACCTGTGGCTGGTTTTTATTTTCGCTGTACCAGCAAATATGACAATCCAGTTTGCTTCCCTGCTTTACGACCAGTTCATTATCGGCATTGAGCACCAGTGTGCCACTTTTAGCTATGCCTTTGGCAATCACAAATTTTGCTTCCGCCAATTCCTCGACGGTATTAATGCCGTATTGGCCAAGATGATCAGCAGCAACATTAGTAATTAATCCTGCATCCACTCGCGGTACAGGCAAACCTCGGCGCAGAATACCGCCTCTGGCGACTTCCAGAAACGCAATTTCAGTGCGCTTATCACGGATTAGCATACGCGCACCACCGGGGCCAGAATAATCACCTGTATCGATGATATCATCACCGACCCGAATAAAATCTGTCGAGGTCACGCCGGCCCGCATTTGCGCGGCTTTCGCAATCTCAGCTGCCAAACGCACGCTGGTAGATTTGCCGTTGGTGCCAGTGATAAAAGCCAGAGGCACATTGTGATATTTTCGCCAGTTGATAGCTTCTGTCTTAGGTAGTTGTTTTATCTCAATGACGTCGACATTACTCCCCATTCCAAGTGAACAAAAGTCATCATCGGAAACACAGGTTACATTATGCTGCTGTGCCTGTTGCATGATGTTTATCAATGCAGGATTGCGTTCCTCAGCAAGTTCAGTGCGGATGCGCTGTATGGTCTCATCCCAGTCGGGTGCCGGTTCCGCTTTGAATTCCTGTAGACACAATTGCCAGGCATATTCTGCCACTTCACAGGCGCTATAAAGACAATCCATCGGAGCGCTTATTGCCAGACTAATGCCGTCGTCAAATTTTCGATAGGCGGTCCTTTCTGGCCAGTGCAGGGCATCCAAAATACGCTCAACCTGTTTTTGCCAACAGATGACGACTTGCTCTTTTTCAATACCTTGCACCCACACATCCAGGATAGCCCCCGGCTCATCCCAAAGTAAATTGGGGCCGGTCAGGCGTCGGGAGTCTTCCAGCTCAAGTCTCATTATGTGACCTCATTCTGTGACATCAATAACACTGACTAGTCGGCTTCTTCGTCATGGTCCATTACGATACGAACCCCACGTTCGTCATGCACCAACCGTTGTCCTTCTCCTAATTCAAACTTATGTTCAACGGGTTGAAATAGTTTTTCAGGGTAGTCTCGAGAAGGTGCCGACTCCGCTTCGGAAGACACTTCAATGTGCTCGTCAAAATGCACAATTTGTTTCCAACAGCGTGTGATGTTGTCTCCCAGTACGATTAGCAAATCGCCGTCAGCACTGGCTTTCAAACCATGCTCAACGGCATCGTGTTCACTGGGAATGACCTCGATTGCAGCGGCATCGACTCCAGCGGCAAGTAGGTGGGTACGCAGTAATTGTGGCACTTCGTCTACCCCGCGACCACGACGGTCATCGTCAGCTTTACAAATAAACTGGTCAAATCCTTTGGCGGCGATCTCCGCAGCTTCTTTAATATCTTCATCACGTCGGTCACCCGGCATGGCCAGCACAATACGACGAGTTCCTCTGACCTCGAGGCGTCTTGCCAGATCGGTAATCGTTTGAATTGCAGCAGGGTTATGGGCATAGTCCAGAATGACTTTAAAGGGATGTTCATCAAAGACATTTAATCTACCAGGAGCCTGGAAGAAACTGGTGTTGAAAGTACGTAATCCCTGACGAATATCGTCCAGTGAGGTATCAAAGGCGTACGCGATAGCGGCAGCAAACATGGCGTTTTGCACATTGTGCATTGCCTTACCTTCGATGGTTGCAGGGATCAGGTGTGTCCATAACAGCGGGATATGGGCTCCTTTGTCATAAAAGGTGATCATGTCGCCATTAATGCCTTTTTCCAGCACCGCAGCCATGCCGCCGGCTCGAATATGCTCTCTGACCAGGCCATGACCGGAATCGATAGTAACGTAACAAATGTGCTTGGCGTCACAGAAGTCAGCCATCTGTAAAACAAGGGGGTCATCGGCATTCAATACGACACAGTCTTTTGCTACTTCAACAACTACGCGCTTAACGCGGGCTAAATCTTCAAGCGTATCGACACCACGTTGGCCGAGGTGGTCGGCAGCAATATTCAGACAGGCACCCACATTACAATCATTGTAACCCAGTCCTCGTTTGACGATGCCGCCACGAGCGGTTTCCATAATGGCAAAATCCACATTAGGGTCGCGCAACACGATCTGAGCCGACGTCGGTCCCGTCATGTCGCCTTTAACGGTTAAATGGCCATCAATGTAGACGCCGTCAGTAGATGTCATGCCAGTGGTATATCCGGCCGCTTTCATAATGCTGGCCAGCATACGTGAGGTGGTGGTTTTACCGTTAGTACCGGTAATTGCCGCAACCGGGATACGGGATTGCGTGCCGGCAGGAAACAACATATCCATTACTTTGCCTGCAACGTCGCGTGGTTTACCTTCACTGGGAGCAACGTGCATGCGGAATCCTGGAGCAGCATTGCATTCACAGATACCACCGCCGATTTCTTTGTAGGATTTGCTGATGTCGTCGGTTAGGAAATCAACACCACCGACATCCAGACCTATTGCCTTAATGGCACGAATGGCCATATCACGATTATCCGGATGCACAATATCGGTGACATCAATCGCCGTGCCACCAGTGGATAAGTTGGCGGTAGAGCGCAGATAAAAGGTTTCGCCATCATTCAGGACGGTATTTTCGTCATATCCGGCTTCTTCCAGGAGGCGTTTCGCCTGACTATCCAGTTCCAGTCGGGTCAGTACTTTTTCATGACCAATACCCCGGCGAGGATCCTGATTTACGATATCCACTAATTCCGCGATGCTGTGCTGACCATCACCGATAACGTGCCCAGGTACTCGCTTGGCTACGGCGACGAGCTCATTGTTAACAACCAACATGCGATGATCGAATCCGGTTAAATAACTTTCAACCAGTACTGCGCGGCTGCTGCCGTATTTCTGCGCTTCGGTAAATGCCGTAGCGACTTCTTCATCTGTCGTTAGATTAATACTGACACCACGACCATGGTTCGCGTTGAGCGGCTTAACCACCACTGGATAGCCAATGCGTCTGGCGGCTTTCACGGCTTGACGTTCACCATAAATCATATGCTGTATGGGTACGGGTAAACCTAAATCACTCAGGAGATTATGGGTATCTTCTTTATCACAGGAGATCTCAACGGCGATGTGTTTAGTTTCACTGGTGACGGTTGCCTGAATGCGTTGTTGATACTTGCCATGGCCGAATTGCACCAGACTGTATTTATTCAGTCGCAACCATGGAATTTCTCGTTCTTCAGCAGCCCCCACCAGCGATGCTGTACTTGGACCAAACTCTTTACGCTGAGCACCTCGGACAAAGGCTCGCATTTCCTCTTCAAAATCAAAATCACTTTCGTAATCGAAGTCAACCTTGCTTTGGACAGCTTCTGGAAGTAAATGCATCAACAGTTTTTGTGCTAACTCACCTGCAGCCAGCCCCACATCTTTCTGTTTATATTCATAGATAACGTTGTAACATCCCGGCTCTCCGGTACTCCGGGTTTTCCCAAAGGTCACTTTGGAGCCCGCCAGATCCTGTAACTCCAGTGCAACGTGCTCCCAGATATGGCCCATCCAGGTGCCTTCATCTTCCCTCAAGCGTCTCACCAGTCCACCTTCAACGCCGTAAGAGCAACCATGACTGTGTAATGATGGCAGTGCTTGCAATAATCCTTCAATAAATGTTTCGCCGAGTTTCGCAGACGGCCAGTTTTCCAATTCTGCCAAATCAACGTGGTAACGCATTACCGGGAAATTAGCGTAAACGTTTGGGCCGACATAGATATTAGTGGTGGATATTTTCATGGTGTGTAGATGTCCTTTTGCGAGAAGCTGGAATGCTAAATTGGAATCTTCTTTGTAGCAGTGTACAACCGGATTGGTGAATAAAAAAAGTGGCAAAGGCCACTTTTTTTAAATTTTACGAGAAGCAAATGTTTACATCACTCAATATGGGCCACTCTATTGCTAATTTCATAGCGCGCACCGGATGCCAGGATATGTACTTTAAGGTTCAGTAAAGTCAAAGCATCGCCGCGTCTTGCTTCGGCCATTGACGAATATTCGATATCGGTCGGATCGATAACAGTAACGGCACCACTGCCAACGACTGTGAAGATATTGTCTTGATCGATAAAAGCAGCAGTATCTTCGTCCAGCCCAATACCCACCAAAAAGGGGTTATAAGAAACCGCACTTAACAGACGGGCTAGTCGATTTCGTTCATTGAAGTGTTGATCAACAACGACAGTGTTAATTAAACCCATGCCTGGTGCCAGGCTGACGCCGTCTTCGGTCGGCACAATACCGACATTGCCCCCGGCAATCATATGTTGCGAAATGATTGCGGCCCCCGCAGAAGTACCTGCAACGTGAACACCCCGGGCATTGGCCTGACGTATTGCGGTTGCTATCGGCGTACCACCCAAAATGGTTGACAGGCGTAACTGATTGCCACCAGTGATAAAAATACCTGTTGCTTTTTCCAGCAGCGGTAGGTGATCTTTTCGTTGGGCATCTGCGCGTTCTGCAATTGGTAAAGAATAGGCTTCACCGACCCCTAAATCCCGAAACAGTGTTTCGTATCGAGAACCCGTATCTTCCAGTCGAGATGCCGTTGGAATAATACAAATGTGGGCATCTTTGCCGCCCGCCAGTTCGACAAAGCGCGATAAAATTTCCGGGTTATCAATTTTTTCTTCGGCACCACCAATGGGAATTACAAACCCACGATGCTGACCATCAATACTTGGTGAAGGCATACTTATTCCTCAAACGTACCTTTAATAACGGGCTGGCCATCAAAAATATGCCATTGGCCCATTGCCATAACGTGTTCAATCTTTTGTTGTTTTTTATCCAATACTACAAAGTCTGCATCATGTTGCAGAGTGACCTGTCCTTTGCGCTGCAGTAATAACAGAGCTGCACTGTTACAGGTAAATATTGGCAGGATTTTCGCCAGATCATGCCCCGCCTGCAATAACGAGAAAAAGACCGCTGTCATTGCAGCAGACGAGGCGAAATCCATGCCCTTCAGCTGTCCAGTTTTATCAAAACAGGGTAGGCAGCCGCCCCCGTCGGAACTCATCGTTAATTTATTGGCGGGTAGATCCTGATCTAAGAAACGCGCTACAGCCTCATCTGGCTCATATCCGTCTGAACCCGTTTCAAAAGCGGTAATATCTACCCAGCAATCTTGTTTGGTCAGTTCGCAGGCCTCGTGAAACAGCTCTCTACGGCGGTTTACATGAGTCGGGTTGAAAGTTCTTGCGGGAATTTCACTTTGTGACAATGCGTCTCGCACCAATGATAAGCCGCGCTCACCATCTCCCAGGTGCAAATGCACAACACCGGCTTTTCCGGTCATCAGACGTGCTACGTGGGCTTCGGATGCCACTTTTAATAATTCGTTGAGGGTGGGCTGGCTGGAGCGGTGATCGCTGATGGCCAGTTCACCCACGGCAATGACGGGTTCTATAAACACAATGTCGGATTTTACCGAACCCGTAAGGGTTGTCGGCGGCAGATGGTAGCCACCGGTATAACACCACGCCGACATGCCTTCTTCACGCAATGCATATACTTGCGCAACGACTGACTGCGTATTGCGAGTAATATCATCAGTACCTAATAAACCGACAACCGACGTCACTCCGGCCGATGTAAATCGGGTCAGTGGAACAGGTGGGACTCGGGTAGAGAATCCCGCTTCTCCACCTCCACCAGTGATGTGTGTATGGGCATCAATAAAACCTGGAATCAACGTTTTGCCGTCCAGATCTATTACCTGAACGTCGAATTGTTCGCCCAGTACGGGGAGTTGCTCACCTATATACATTACCTGATGGTTATGCACCACAATGTTCACCAAACCTAAAGGTCTGGGGGCAAACACATTGGCATTTTTTAATAAGGTTATCTGGGCTGAGCTGTTCATATCTGTGCCTGTGATAAAGTGATGCGGATCGTAATTTACAATGACAAGATAGCAAGTGATTTCTTGCACAAATAATGCATGTATCTGGTGAAAGGCAGATTTTTGTCGTTAATCTCGTCGGCATGATAACTTAATTTGACTTTTTAGACGAATCGCCGATAAACAAAGAAATACAAGATTGGAATGATATTATGCGTAGCTTTTTTACAGCTTTTCTTCTGTTTTTACTCAGTGCTCCTGTCTTTGCGCAGCAGGAAGACCTTAAAGCCGTCCAACTGTATTCGCAGGACGAGCTACTGCGTTTGATCAATCGCAATGAGCATCTTACCAAAGTCGTTTTAGATGATTGCCAATTGGTACAAGACATTGAGGCCAGAGCACAGACGTTGAAAATACCAGCTTATCAGTTTTTGTGGGGTGATATGTTGGCCTGGGGTGTGTGTGTCGAGTCGGAGCCGTCACGGGGCATTGGTTTTATGCAGGATGCAGCAATGCAAGGGCTGCCGGAAGCAATGGAGCAACTGGGTCGCTATTACGCCAATGGCAAATTGGTGCAGCAGGACATCAGCAGAGGTATTATTTTCTTAAGAGAAGCTGGCTCACTCGGTAATTTGAAAGCGCAAATTCAATTGGCGGAATTGTTTATTGATGGCCATGGTAGCCCTTATGATTACGAGGACACCTATCACTGGCTGTATAATGCCATTACCGATGACAATGAAGTGCATAGAAAAATTTCGGACTGCATGTCTGGTTTAGAGGCATTGATGCACCCAAAAGTTGTGCGTCGCGCCAGACGACCGCTTGATTCCTAACACTCCTCGCCATTCTACCGAAACACAAAGTAAAGAATTGCCACTGGTATTGAGACCAGTGGCAATTCTTTACTTTGCGCATTTTTTCTTAGTGAAATTGCTGATTTTCCCGCAAAAACGACACAAATTTTATTGTTCCTCGTTATACTGGTGTCTCATATACAGAAATCCGCCAGCTGGAAGCTAATTACTGCATGCAACAAGACCCTTTTTACGAACGTGAGAAAGCAAAATACGAACAGCCCGTGGCTAGTCGGGAGTTCATATTGCAACTTCTGGAAAAAGAAGGCGTTCCATTGAGCTTTTTGGAAATCTGTCAAAAGGTGAAAGCCAAAAGTGAGACGGACCGTATCGCGGTACAGCGTCGCTTACGGGCCATGGAGCGTGAAGGACAAATCATTTTTAACCGTCAGAAGCGCTATGAAGTTGGCCAAGCGACTGTTCAGGTCAGCGGCATAGTTATCGGACACCGTGATGGCTTTGGTTTCCTAAAGCGGGATGATGGCGAAAAAGATCTGTATATCTCTGGTGGTCAGATGCAAGCGCTGATGCACGGTGACCGGGTCTCGGCACAAGTAGGCAGAAAAGACGCCCGTGGTCGCTTAGAGGCCAAAAGTGTGTCGCTTATTGAAAGCCGCGCAGAACCAATAGTGGGGCGTTTTTTTATGGAGAGCGGGGTTGGGATTGTGATTCCTGACGATACGCGTTTAACCAGTGAAATAGTTATTCCTCCAGAACATGTTAACGGCGCCAGACAAGGTAACGTGGTGGTCGCTACGATTACCCAAAGACCGCGTAAGCGGGTCAGCGCCATTGGCAAAGTCACCGAAGTGTTGGGTGAACATATGGCGCCGGGTATGGAAATCGAAATGGCATTGCGTAATTTCGATATTCCCCATCAGTGGCCAGAGCGGGTGGCGAGAGAAATCGCTCATTTGGGTGAAGATGTGCCCGAAGCTGCCAAGCAGCATCGCATCGATTTACGGCAACTGCCGTTAGTCACCATAGATGGTGAAGATGCACGCGATTTTGACGATGCCGTATTTTGTGAGCCAAATGAAGATGGCGGCTGGCAGTTGTGGGTTGCCATTGCCGATGTCAGCTACTACGTGCGTCCCAAAAAGGGCTTGGATGATGAAGCACAAAATCGTGGCAACTCGGTATACTTCCCTGAGCAAGTGATCCCTATGCTGCCGGAAGTGCTGTCGAATGGTCTTTGCTCATTGAATCCTAATGTTGACCGTTTATGTATGGTCTGTGAAATGAGCATTAGCGCCAAAGGTAAGTTAGAGGCTTATCAGTTTTACGAAGCAGTGATGAACTCTCATGCCCGATTGACTTACGCTAAAGTGTGGGGAATTCTGCAAGGTGAGCCTGAGCTCTATCAGCGGTACTCCGATCATGTGCCGCATTTGCAGAATCTGAATAATTTGTACAAAGCTCTGAAAAAAGCCCGGGCAGAACGCGGTGCCATCGAATTCGAAACGCAGGAAACAAAATTTATATTTAATGCAGATCGTAAAATTGACCACATTGTGCCTGTCGTGCGCAACGATGCGCACAAGTTAATTGAAGAATGCATGATTTTGGCTAATGTAGCCGCTGCAGATTTCCTTGGGGAAAACAAAGCAGAAGCCCTGTACCGTGTTCACGACGAACCTAATGAAGAAAAATTAAAAAGTTTTTTGTCTTATTTGTCTGAGGTCGGTATTGAGCACAAAATCAATCCTGAAAAAGTGACACCTCGTATTTTCAGTGATGTGATCAAGAAGATAGATGGTCGCCCCGATCAGGAACTTATTCAGACCATGCTGCTCAGATCAATGCAACAGGCCGTCTACGATCCCGATAATATTGGTCACTTCGGGTTAGCGCTTGAGGCCTATGCTCACTTTACATCGCCGATTCGTCGTTATCCTGACCTGATTGTGCATCGCGCCATAAAAGCGATTATCGATAAGCAGAAGCAACAAAAAAGTAAATCGGGTGGTCATGCCTATTCAGAAGATGAAGTCGCACTGCTGGGTGAACAATGTTCTATCACGGAAAGACGTGCCGATGATGCCACTAGAGATGTTGCGGAATGGCTTAAGTGTGAGTTTATGCAACAGCATCTTGGGGATACCTTTGATGGGGTTATTGCAGCGGTTACCAATTTTGGTTTCTTTGTGCGCATATCTGAATTTCATATTGATGGTCTGGTGCACATCACATCGCTGGACAATGATTATTATCATTTTGATGAAATCAAACAATACTTAGTTGGCGAGTCAGCTGGCGCTATCTACCGTTTAGGGGATCCGGTTCAGGTCAAAGTTATCTCCGTTAACCTTGAAGACCGGAAAATTGATTTTGTGGTCGACTTGCCCAAAGGGCGCGGTAAAAAACAGTTTAAGCGTGATCGTCGTCATGGCAAAAAGGATAGTGCAGCCAGCAATAAAAAAGGCGAAAAACATAATTCCGCAGGCGATGATAAAGCGGGGAAGAAAAGAAAAAGTCCGGCCTCCTCTTCGGCAGGTGGCAAAAAGAAAAGGAGAAAGTAAATGGCACAGCAAGAGTGGCTTTTCGGTATTCACGCCATGACTGCCGTAATGGAGCGAGAGCCAGAAAGAGTATTAGAAGTACTTGTTCTTAAAGGCCGGGATGACGATAAAATCGCTAATATTATCAATCAAGCGCGCCGATTTGGTATCTCGGTACAATTCTGCCAGCGCAAAGTGTTGGATGACAAGGTTGAAGGTGCCCAACATCAAGGGATTATCGCCAGAGCAAAACCCGCTAAACCGCTAACGGAACAGGACCTTTTGGAAATTGTTGAAAATGTTCAGCAACCTTTTCTATTGGTGTTGGACGGCGTAACGGATCCTCATAATTTAGGTGCCTGTCTGCGTACTGCTGATGCCGCGGGCGTTGATGCCTTGATTGTTCCAAAAGATAAGTCAGCAAATCTAACGCCGACTGTGCGCAAAGTCGCCTGTGGTGCTGCGGAAACTGTGCCTTTAATTCAGGTTACCAATTTGGCACGCACACTTCGTCAGCTTCAGGAAGCCGGTGTTTGGGTTATAGGTACTGCAGGTGAGGCGCAACAAATGATTTATGATTGTAAACTCACCGGTCCTATGGCGCTGGTGATGGGGGCCGAAGGGAAAGGTATGCGCAGACTGACAAGAGAAGTCTGTGACGAGCTGATTAAATTGCCGATGGCAGGCTCAGTATCCAGTTTAAATGTTTCGGTTGCCACCGGAATATGTTTATTCGAAATGGTCAGACAACGTGCTGTTAGTTAGGGAGTCAATTATGCGATGTCTTATCGTGGCTGCGTGCTTTTATATGCTATCTGCACAGGCCCAGCAGCTACCCAATGCTGATATTTATTTGTTCGAAGTACAGAGCAATGAAAATCAGGAAATTCAGTTAAGTGAGCCGGTAGCATTAGCCGATTCAGTGTATTACGAAAATCAGCCCTATTTTATTGATGATGAAAGGCTGGTTTTTACCCGTGATAATGGCAGCAATACCGATATCTGGCAGTGGCACAATGGTACCTTAACGGTATTGAGTGAAACACCTGAGAGTGAATACTCACCAACGCCAATCCCCACATATCCTAGCTCATTATCTATGATCCGGGTGGAAGATGATGGTACGCAGCGACTTTGGAAACGCAATGGCAAAGGGCAATTTGACTTGCTGTTTCAGGATATTAAGCCCGTTGGTTACCATGTATGGCGAGGCAATAATGTTGCCATGTTTATATTGGGCGAACCCCACAGATTGGAAGTAACGCGTGTGGGCAAGGAAGCCACACAAGTGATAGATCAGAATATCGGGCGCTGTTTACAAAAAGTACCGGAGCGGCGCGCTATCAGCTACACCGTAGCTGACGAACAACACGTGCTGAAAAGTTATGACTTTCAAGCCAAGAAAGTATCGGTTCTGGGAACGTTGCCACAAGGAGCGCAGGACTATATCTGGTTGTCAGAAACACACTTACTGGCATCAGCAGGAGAGCATTTATTAGTGGGACAGCTAGGGGCGACCATAGAATGGCAGGCGCTGTCTGTGACTCTCCCTAAAGGTGCCTTGAGCCGATTGGCGCTTTCTCCCAACAAAAAGCGACTGGCATTGGTCGTCTCACCTTAAACAGCAGCCAGGGAACGATTTGTTACTTTTTGCAATACGTTCCTTGCTGTCATTTTTAATAATTTCTTCCATACTAAATTCCTGAACAAAATTAACGTGAGGGATTTATTGTGCGCTGCCATGAAATAGATTACGAAATAATTGGCACCAGTATGCAGATGGTGGAAGTTGAATTGGATCCGCAAGAAACTGTTATCGCAGAAGCGGGTGCCATGAACTACATGGAAGACGATATCGTTTTCGAAAGTAAAATGGGGGATGGTTCAAACCCGGATCAGGGTTTTATGAGCAAGTTATTCAGTGCCGGCAAACGGGTGATAACCGGTGAATCTTTGTTTATGACTCATTTTACTAACAGTGGCTATGGAAAAAAGCGCGTCGCTTTTGCTTCCCCTTACCCAGGCACAATAGTCCCGGTCAACATGGCCCAAATTGGCGAAGAAATCACATGCCAAAAAGATTCTTTTTTATGCGCCGCCCTTGGGACGAAAGTGGATATTGCCTTTAATAAACGCTTGGGCAGTGGTTTTTTTGGTGGTGAAGGCTTTATCTTGGAGCGACTTCAAGGAGACGGTATGGCGTTTGTGCATGCGGGTGGCACCGTGATAGAAAAACACCTGAGCGGTGAAACCCTGCGAGTTGATACGGGTTGTATCGTAGCCTTTAGCGGCGGTATCAGTTACGACATCGAAATGGTCAAAGGTCTAAAAAGCATGTTCTTTGGTGGCGAAGGACTGTTTATTGCCACGCTGCAGGGGCACGGTACCGTGTGGTTGCAATCACTACCTTTCAGTCGCTTAGCTGACCGCATTATTCAGCATGCTCCTAGCCTGGGAGGCAGTCGTCAAGGTGAGGGCAGCATTCTGGGCGGCATCGGTGACATGCTGGATGGCGATAACAGGTAGTCATCCAGCAACGCGTCAAGCACTTTAGTATCAGTCTGCGGTAGATTAAAAGTTTCACCGCAGGCCTTTTCTTATCTCGAACCGTCTGATTTAGTTTTTTACTGACAAAATTTGGTGAAATGAAAGTGAAGTATTAAGCTGGGCAAAAAACAAAAAAAGGAACAACTTAATGAAGTGGATATTCGCCATCTTGTTCAGTACCTCTCTCACAGTATCGGCAACGACAGTCATTTATAATGTAAAAGGGCACACGGTTGCAGATGATAAATTAGTGCAATTCTCTGCAGTGGCTTTCGATAATGGCAAGGTGATAAACACGTATAAGACAAAGCCGGAGCTTCAGCCGGGCATTAACTATATCGACGGTAAAGGGCAATCACTGTTACCTGGACTGATAGATTCTCATGGTCACGTTGTCAGTTATGGCAAAGCCCTTTCTTCTGTCGATTTGGTCGGTACAGCCTCTGTTGATGAGGCATTATCCAGAGTGGCGGAATTTGCCAGACAAAACCCCAATGCCTCGGTTATCTCGGGTCGTGGATGGAATCAGGAGTTGTGGCCAAACAGAACGTTTCCGAGCGCAACCCTACTTGATGCACTGAATATCAATAAACCGATTGTACTTGGTCGCGTAGATGGTCATGCGTTATGGGTTAATTCAGCGGCGTTAAAGCTTGCGACTATTAGCGCAGAAACCAAATCACCTGATGGGGGGGAAATCCTGTTAAATGATAGCGGTAAACCCAGTGGTATATTGATCGATAACGCCATGAATCTGGTTTATCAAGTATTACCAAAAGACAATATTGACTCGGTAAAAGCCATTATTATTAAAAGCTTGAATCGCCTTGCGAGTCTTGGATTAACCTCGGTGCACGATGCCGGGATCGATAAAATGACCTATGATGCTTATCGGGAACTAGCAAAAGCGCACGCCCTGCCGATTCGAGTGTACGCCATGCTGGATGTCACCGACCCACAATACAAAACCATGCTGGCAAACGGCCATATCCAGTCGGACGATGGCATGCTGAGTATTCGCAGTGTAAAAATTTCTTCCGATGGTGCGCTTGGCAGTCGTGGCGCGGCGTTGCATGAAGACTACTCTGATCAGCCTGGGAACCGCGGATTATTGTTGCATTCTGTAGAAAATCTCAATGCCCTAACCAGACAGGCGATGACAGCGGGCTTTCAAGTAAACACACATGCAATTGGTGACAGAGCCAACACCTTGACTTTAGACAGCTTTGCCAACTGGATTGAAAAGACCAGCAGTCAGTCTCAGCGTCATCGTATAGAACATGCCCAGGTAGTCAGACCCGGGGAGTTCAATAGATTCGTGGATCTGGATGTAATTGCATCGGTGCAGCCTACTCATGCCACCAGTGATAAGAATATGGCGGAAGACCGATTGGGTAGCGAACGGATGAAAGGGGCTTATGCCTGGCAAACACTTTACCAAATCGGTGCCACAGTCGCGGGTGGTTCAGATTTTCCAATTGAGCCAGCGGAGCCGTTTTTTGGTATTCATGCTGCGGTTACTCGCCAAGATCGAAACAATCAACCTGAAGGTGGCTGGTATGCTCAGGAGTCTGCCACTCTTGAGCAGGCGATTCGTATGTTTAGCATCGATGCCGCTTATGCCGCTCATCAGGACAACATGATTGGCTCAATCGAACCGGGCAAATATGCCGACTTTATATTAGTGGACCTTGACCCTTTTGAAACAGCGCCAGAGAAGTTATGGCAAACGCAAGTGCAGGAAACCTGGATTGCGGGACAAAGAGTATTTCCCTGATAGTAAGAATGATCGCCGTCCCTGGCGATCATTAATTTCTTTTGCACTAACTCTTAAACGTATTTGCCAATACCGACTTGGCTTCGGTTCGGTCCATACAAGCCAATAATGGTGTGCGGCGGAACTTCTTGCTGCTCGTGGTTTTCCGTGCGGCAATAATAATTTCATTACCATTGCGCAGTTCGACCTGACAGCTCACACCCTCTTTTTGCCCGGTTTCGTGATAACGAATCCTTACCTGATCAAATCGATTCACCAGATCTTGATAAGGGTAGCCACTGCCGACAAACAGTTGCTCGTATTGTGCCTCTTCTGGCACCGCCATTACAGAAAAGCTAAATAGAATCGATAAACTTGCTATAAAACCCAACGTTAACTTATTTAAAAACATATCATTGCCCTCCAACTAAGCCATTTCAAAATACGCCTTTACAAAGCCTTAAAACAAACGATAATTTCTTTACTTCAGTTAAGTAAAAGTTAAGAGCATGAGAAAGCTTCCTGCGCTAAGTGGCCTTAAATACTTCAAAGCAGCAGCCGAAAACCTGAGTTTCAAGCTGGCCGCCGAACAATTATTTGTTACTCAGGCGGCAGTAAGTCAGCATATTAAATCACTGGAATCTCAGCTGGGCTGTCAGCTTTTTATTCGCAAAAACAGAGAAATCAGTCTGTCTGCACAAGGGCGTTTGCTGTTGCCGTATGTGCAAAAAGCCTTTAGTGAGTTGCAAAAGGGGATCGCACAGTTGGAACAGGACAACGATCCGAATGTACTTAAGATCACGGTATTGCCATCTATTGCAACATTTTGGCTGCTTCCCAGATTGCATCATTTCCGCGAGCGGCACCCGCATTTGCAGGTGCGTTTGATGCCGGACCCATTTGTCGTGGGTTTTGACAATTTTAATCTCGACCTGGCCATACGTTACGGTGTTGGTCAATATGAAAACCTGGAGAGTCGCTATTTATTTTCAGACAAAGCATTATTGGTGTCTCATCCTAAGTTGGTGACCTCGAAAACGAATCCTGAGGACCTGGCTTTTTTACCACTAATTCGGGAGAACTATCCAGACACAAACCAGGCGTGGGAGGCCTATTTTAAACATTATCAAATGTCACCTTCAGTGCTGGATAATGCGATTGAAATAAGAGATGCAACTCCTGCACTGGTGGGAGCGGTATTGGCAGGTCAGGGCATTTCAATGATTCGGCAGAGTCTTGTAGAAGACTATTTGCAAAATGGCCAGTTAGTGAAGTTATTCGACTTTGCACATCAGTGCCGGGATTCATATTATTTAGTGGCACCGCAGCATCATTTTAACTTTGAAAAAGTGCGGGTATTTGAGCAATGGGTCCGAGAGGAGGCAAACGCGATCATCGCTTCCCTTCAATCCGCTTAGGTTGTTTGCATTAAAGAAAAATGATCTCTGGCATGTAAAACGTGCGCGATGGCGTATTCTTCTTTGCTCAGTTTGCCGTAAGCAAAGTGCTCTTCCAGCTCTCCAGTGTAGTTGTCAAATGTTGTAAGTGCATTAATCAAGCGTTTGATGGCCTCAGCCGTCCTCCCTGATTCAGCGAGGACCGGCGCACCCGGAATGCTTTCCAGCAAGTTGTGCTTCATATAACCTTTTGACGAAAAGACGTTAAAAGCGGCTTTACCGACTGTAGACTTAAACACATCAGAGCGATGCTCAGGGTAGCCTTGCATGCTGAACTCAACACTTTGTGCAAGGTGAGTAAAGGTTTGGAAACTATTCCAATCGCCTTCAAAGCTGATCTGACTGGTCTGCAATTCGTGTAATTCTGCAATTAACTTTTGCAAAGACAAGTCGCTTTTATTATTCGGCAAAATATACCAACCTGCGGTTGCCGCAGCCGAAATCGTAATGCCAGAAATAATAAAGGTTCGTCTATTCATCTTATAGCAGTGGCGTTTTAGCCTGAATTACCAACCACCAGTGTACTGCTTTCGCCGCTAAATCGCAGTAAAAAAACCGATTTCTAATTGTTACTAAAAATAAATATAGCCAGAAAATTGGTTTCAGGTCGTTTCGTCAAGATTGCAAAGATAATGTAAAGGCCAAAACTTTATCGCTTCACAGACACTCATTGGTTCTTTGAATATCAATGAATTTAATTATGGAGTGATGGAATAATGATCAAACGTGTGTCGCAATTTGCGTTTTTAAGCGCAATATCAGGATTGACGTTATTTGGCTGTGGTGGCAGTTCAAGTAGCGCTAGTGACGACTACCCAGAATCATATTTACAGTTTTACAACGGTTCGCCCAACAGCCCATCTGTGCAGATGTATGCTGAAGACGAATGGCTTGGCACCAGCAGCTTTGGCGATGCCACAACATTATTCAGCCTGGATTCCGGTGATACAGACATTGAACTTTATTGGGAGGACGCGGACGGACAGGATACTCTGATTGACACCGAAACTCTCAACCTTCGGGACGGTCATAAAACCATGTTGTTTGTCTCCGGTGATTTTGCTGCCCCCGACGTCACTTCATTGCAGTTTGAACGCAGTTCATTGGATGATGAGTTTTATTTGTATACAGGCTCGTTGATAGCCGACAGCAGTTATGATCTCTATATCTCCGAAGAAGGGGCAACCTTTGAACAAGCCCAATTTATCTCTAATTTGAATTACCTTGATTTTGAACAGGCCCGCTACTGGGACGCCGATGATGATGAATTTGCCTTTCCTGAAGATGAGTACGTGATATATCTGACTCAGCCCGGTAGCGACACAGTGCTATTTGAAAGCCAGAGTATCAATTTTGCCTATGCTTCTGACTATACCTTGGTAGTGCGAACCACGACAGGAGCCAATGAAAACAATCTGGTTGCTGACATCATTTTGAATTCTACCAATATCACCGCTAATCAGGACGTCAATGCGACTTCTCAGGTCAGGGTTTATAGCGCTTTAGCTGCCGAGCAAACGTTAGATATCGAATTAACGGCTTCCGAAGAGCAGACAGTGTCACTGCAAATTTCCGGGGGGGAAATGTCGGGTTATCAAACGGTGACATTCGGAGACTATCAAGTCACTGGCAGCATTACAGGTGAGTCTCAAAGAAACTTTGACAACCGCTTACTTACTTTGAATCAGGGTATCAGCAAAACCCTGGTGGTGTTCCAAGATGACGAGCAACAGCTGACGTCAATTGAAATGGTGGACAGCACGTTGCCACAAAGTTTTGAGCATGAAATTAATGTCGCGAATCTTCTGAGTGAATTTAATGATGTTGATATTTACTTTGTGCGCAACGATGAAACCAAAGACACGGCGCAATATAAAATGACTGGATTGGACTACGCAGAGTCGCGATCTATTGTGCTTCCCAATGACTATTACTCCATCGTTGCGGTTTATGAAGACGCACTGGGTATTGAGTCATTGTTATATCGCTCAGAAATCATCGACTTTACACAGGATGACATCATGATGTTGAGTGTAGAAAAAAATCTCGACCAGGGATCCGGCTATCTGGTTCGAGTAATAGACTAAAAGCGTTTATATCATCGCTGCATACGTTTTCATTGCGGTTAAGCTTGCAATTATCAGGCTGCAACGGTAGGAATGGGATAAAATTAGACTAACATTTAATTAACATTTTCACCGGAAGAGTAAAACTATGCAGCGATTTTCCACAAAACCGGCATTACTATTGTTGTCAATGCTGGTCGCATCATGTTCACAGCAAAGCGGTGCACCTGAACAATCACAGACAAGTGCCGCAAAGGCATCTGAATATCAGGTCATCAAAGTTGAGAATGAACAACCCAATTGGTGGGATAACGCCGTATTTTATGAGATATGGCCGAGATCGTTTTATGATGCTGATGGTGATGGTAGTGGGGACTTTGATGGTATGACCGCCAAATTGCCCTATCTACAGGACTTGGGTGTGAACGGTATTTGGTTGACGCCTGTATTTGAAGCGCCTTCATACCATGGTTACGATTTTCAGGACTTTTATAGTGTGGAATCTGACTACGGTACAATGCAGGACTTTGAGGAGTTTGTGCAAGCGGCGCATGAGCACGACATCAAAGTTATTCTGGATCTAGTGATCAACCACATTTCTGATGGTCATGAATGGTTTAAGAAATCTGCGGCCCGAGAACCGGGTTATGAGGACTACTTCATCTGGAAAAAGCAGATGCCGCAACATTGGGGTAAGGCCTGGACAGATACTGAAGATAACTCAGAGGCAGTGTGGCACTGGAATGAAGAGCGCGGCGAATATTATTACGGCGCCTTCGCGTCTTCACAGCCGGATGTCAATCTACGCAATCCCAAAGTGGTTGCAGAAATGAATAATCTGGCCAGCTTCTGGCTAGAGAAAGGGGTGGACGGCTTCCGTCTTGATGCTGTTCGCTACGCGATTGAAGACGAAACAGCAGATGGCCAAGATGCAGATCAGGCCGATACCGATGGCACCATTGCCTATTGGACACAGTTCAGTCAGCATGTGAAATCCATCAATCCTGAGGCAATGCTGGTAGCAGAAGCCTGGGCTGACATGCCTACAATCGGCAAATATTATGACGATGGCAAGGGGCTTGATTCTGCTTTTGATTTCGATTTTGGTTATGTGGTCAGTGGCATTCTAAACTCCGGCGGGGAGCGCAGTGCGGATTTTGGCTCGGTAAAAGAAGGCGAGAATGACAATACGCGTGATGCGCTTTGGAAAAATCTGCAAAGCCGTAAGGCGACCGCACCAATTTCATTCTTTTCGCCATTTTTAACCAACCATGATCAAAATCGTATTATGCATACATTGGGAGAAGATGAGGATAAAGCCAAGTTGGCCGCAACCTTGCTAATGACCACACCGGGAACACTATATATGTATTACGGTGAGGAAATTGGCTTGTCGCAATTTACCACAGGTGATGATCAATATCGCCGTGCCATCATGCAATGGCAAGATAACGATGCAGCCGGGTTTAATGAAACAGGACAGTTTTGGTTGGATCAACCACAATGGTTCCCTTGGGTCCAGGACCACAAGCCTTGGTACTCGGGATACTGGCAAGCACAGCGTGGCAACGGTAACGCCTCTGTAGATGTGCAGGAAGCGGACTCAGATTCACTGTTAAATCACTATAAGAAGTTGCTTGATGTGCGCAATAGTCACTTGGCGCTGCAGTTTCCTGAGGAGATTCGTTATTATCCAGTGGACAATCTGGACGCCTGGGTGGTGCAAAATGTGAAAGGCCAGCGCAAGCGCTTAACTATTGTGAATCTCAATCCGGAAATGGATATTAGCTTTTCCGTACCAGATTCGCTTCAGGGTACTTATAAAGACTTGTTAACAGGTAATAAGATCACTTTAGGAAGTACTTTGCTACTACCAGCAGGTACTTCTTTAATTTTATAGCTATTCACGTTAGACTGCCTGCACTCGGTAATTGGCCGGGTGCGGGAACATGATTGCCATAGAAAGTATGTGCTTTCTCCTGCTTATCTTTATTTATTCCCTTCTCTGGTTATTTTTCACACTTTTTTTGAATTTACACTGTCGCTACAGAATGTTTTCTGTTACCATTGCGCGCCCTTTTTACAGGGGTATATGGAAAAGAGCAGTAAAATCGCTGTTTTTTTACGATGAAATGACTCGGGAGAGTCTTAACTGAAAGCGGAGCACTAACAATGATCCAAATGCAAACTAACCTAGATGTGGCGGACAATTCCGGCGCTCGTAGGGTTCAGTGTATTAAGGTTCTAGGTGGCTCGCACCGTCGTTACGCTGGCATCGGAGATATCATCAAAGTTACTGTTAAGGAAGCAATTCCTCGCGGTAAGGTGAAGAAAGGTGACGTGTTAAATGCGGTGGTGGTGCGTACTAAGAAAGGCGTTCGTCGTTCTGACGGTTCTTTGATCCGTTTTGATAGCAACGCAGCTGTTTTGTTAAATGCAAATAAGCAACCTATAGGTACGCGTATCTTTGGTCCGGTAACCCGTGAGCTTCGTGCTGATAACATGAAGATCGTCTCACTGGCACCTGAGGTACTTTAAGGAGTCACGATTATGGCAAGAAAAATTCGTCGTGATGATGAAATCGTCGTTTTAGCGGGCAAAGACAAGGGCAAAACAGGCAAAGTCCTGAAAGTTCTTGCTGAGAATGACCGTGTAATCGTCGAAGGTGTTAATTTAGTGAAGAAGCATCAGAAGCCTAACCCGCAAGCGCAGGTTCCTGGTGGCATCATCGAAAAAGAAGCATCTATTCATGTATCAAACGTAGCGATCGTTAATCCAACTTCTGGAAAGGCAGATCGTGTGGGTTTCCGTGTAGAAGAAGGCAAGAAAGTTCGTGTCTTCAAGTCTAGCGGTGAACAGATTTAATTAATTGGAGAGTACGATGGCGAAACTGCATGATTTTTACAATGAATCAGTCGTTCCCCAACTTGCGAAAGAGTTTGGTTACAAGAGCGTCATGCAAGTCCCTCGGATAGAAAAAATCACTCTAAACATGGGTTTAGGTGAAGCTCTGACAGACAAGAAGGTTATCGAAAACGCTTCTAACGACATGATGTCAATTGCTGGTCAAAAGCCAGTTGTGACAAAAGCGCGTAAGTCTGTTGCAGGGTTCAAAATCCGTGAAGGCTACCCTATTGGTTGCAAAGTAACTCTACGCGGTGAGCGTATGTGGGATTTCTTTGAGCGTTTAGTCTCAATCGCGATTCCTCGTATCCGTGACTTCCGTGGCTTGAATCCAAAATCATTCGATGGCCGTGGTAACTACAGCATGGGTATTAAAGAACAAATTATCTTCCCAGAAATCGATTTCGATAAGGTGGATAAAGTTCGCGGTATGGATATCGTAATCACCACGTCTGCAAACACAAACGAGGAAGGTAAAGCATTGTTATCTGCGTTTAACTTCCCGTTCCGTAAATAAGGTGTAGGGTTATGGCAAAAGAATCAATGAAAGCGCGCGAAGTAAAGCGTGCAAAACTGGTAGCCAAATACGCGACTAAGCGTGCTGAACTAAAAGCAATTATCAGCGATGTCAACGCCTCTGAAGAAGAGCGTTGGGACGCAGTACTTAAGCTACAGCAATTACCAAGAGATTCGTCTCGTTCACGTAAACAGAATCGTTGTCGTGTAACTGGCCGTCCTCACGGTTTTCTTCGTAAGTTTGGCTTGAGCCGTATCAAGTTGCGTGAAGCAGCGATGCGCGGTGAAGTCCCTGGCTTGAAAAAAGCCAGCTGGTAAGGAGTAGCAAATATGAGTATGCAAGATCCTATCGCGGATATGTTCACGCGCATCAGAAATGGTCAGTTGGCGAATAAAGTCGTCGTAGCTATGCCATCTTCTAAACTGCGTGTTGCAATTGCGAAAGTTTTGAAAGCTGAAGGTTACATCGAAGATTTTCAGGTAGAAGGTGATAAAAAGCCAACTCTGGAAGTCACATTAAGATACTTCGAAGGCAAAAGCGTTATCGATACAATCGAACGCGCCAGCCGCCCTGGTCTGCGCATCTACAAGAAAAAAGATGAGCTGCCAAAAGTTATGGGTGGTTTAGGTATTGCTATTGTGTCTACTTCCAAAGGTGTGATGACTGACCGTGCAGCAAGAAATGCTGGCATGGGCGGTGAGATCATCGGCTACGTAGCGTAACGGAGGATTTACAATGTCACGTGTAGCAAAAGCACCTGTTGAAGTCCGTTCTGGCGTAGAAATTACTATCGCTGGTCAGGAAGTCACAGTAAAAGGTAAGAATGGCACTTTGTCTATCGTGTTTAATGAAGCCGTTGAAGTTGTACAAGACGGTAACGAGCTAAAAGCACTTCCTCGTGAAGGTTTCGCTGACGCTTGGGCGCAAGCAGGTACTGCCCGCGCTATATTGAACAATATGGTACAAGGTGTATCAGAAGGTTTTGAAAGAAAATTAGAGTTGAACGGTGTTGGTTATCGTGCGCAAGCGCAAGGTAAGAAGCTCAACCTGACTCTTGGTTTCTCTCACCCTGTTGTTTATGAAATGCCGGAAGGTGTTTCAGTCGAGACTCCTAGCCAAACTGAAATCGTCGTGAAAAGCGCTGACAAGCAGTTGTTAGGACAAGTTGCAGCTAACATCCGTGGATATCGTCCACCAGAGCCTTATAAAGGCAAAGGTGTCCGTTACGCTGATGAAGTTGTACGTCGTAAAGAAGCTAAGAAGAAGTAAGAGGCAGGTACGATGGATAAGAAAACATCTCGTTTACGTCGCGCCGCTCGCGCTCGTTTCAAAATGCGTGAAATGGCTGTACACCGGTTGGTTGTGCACCGTACACCTCGTCACATTTATGCTCAGCTTATTGCACCTACGGGTTCAGAAGTTTTGGCTGCTGCATCAACTGTCGAAGCAGACGTGCGTAAAGATCTAAAATCTACTGGTAATGTTGATGCCGCTGTAGTTGTGGGTAAAGCCATCGCTGAGCGTGCTATCGAAAAAGGCATTAAAGAAGTAGCTTTTGATCGTAGTGGCTTCAAGTATCACGGTCGTGTTAAGGCATTAGCTGAAGCGGCTCGCGAAGCTGGTCTTCAGTTCTAGGAGTGAATTATGGCTAAAGTAGAAGCTCAACAAAACGGTGAACTGTTAGAAAAGCTCATTGCCGTAAACCGAGTAGCTAAAGTGGTTAAAGGTGGTCGTATTTTCAGCTTCACAGCATTGACTGTGGTAGGTGATGGTGCAGGCCGCGTAGGCTTTGGTTATGGTAAAGCGCGTGAAGTTCCAGCTGCTATTCAAAAAGCAATGGAAAAAGCACGTCGCAATCTGGTTACGGTTGAGTTGAACGGTCACACGTTACAACACCCTATCAAGGGTCGTCATTCAGGTTCGAAAGTATATATGCAGCCTGCATCTGAAGGTACGGGTATCATCGCTGGTGGTGCAATGCGTGCGGTTTTAGAAGTAGCTGGTGTGCAAAACGTACTTTCAAAATGTTATGGCTCAACTAACCCAATCAACGTTGTTCGTGCAACGATTAAGGCGTTGACTAACATGAATTCTCCAGAACAAGTTGCTGCAAAGCGTGGCTTGTCTGTTGAAGAGATTATGGGGTAATTCGTCATGGCAAAAACAGTAAAAGTTAGACAAACGAAAAGCTCAATTGGTCGTTTACCTAAGCATAGAGCCACTTTGGTCGGCTTAGGCTTACGTCGCATCGGGCATGTTCGTGAATTGGAAGACACGCCTGCGGTTCGCGGCATGATCAACCGAGTTAACTACATGGTCGAAGTGGTTGAGGAGTAAGTTATGTATTTAAACACTATTGCTCCTGCTCCAGGAGCGAAAAAACCTGCTAAGCGCGTTGGTCGTGGTATTGGTTCAGGTCTTGGTAAAACTGGTGGCCGCGGTCACAAAGGTCAGAAAAGCCGCTCAGGTGGATCTGTTAAGCCAGGATTCGAAGGTGGACAAATGCCAATTCAGCGTCGTCTACCTAAGTTTGGTTTCACTTCACGTAAATCATTGGTTTCTGACCAGGTTACGTTGACTGAAATCGGCAAGGTTGAAGGTGACGTTGTTTCTTTAGAAACATTGCAGGCAGCTGGTCTTGTTAAAAAGAGCATGCAGTTTGTTAAAGTTCTTAAGAGCGGCGAAGTTACTCGCGCAGTAACTGTTAAGGGGTTAAAGGTTACTAAAGGCGCCCGTGAAGCTATCGAAGCAGCTGGCGGCAAAATAGAGGAATAACCTAAATGGCGAAACCAGGATTGGATTCAGCGAAAGGCGGTCTGAGCGAACTTAAATCAAGATTGTTGTTTGTCCTTGGGGCAATCATCGTATTTAGGTTGGGTTCTTACATCCCTATTCCAGGGATTGACTCAGCTGTGCTGGCGCAATTATTTGAGCAGCAGAAAGGCACAATCGTAGAGATGTTTAACATGTTCTCCGGTGGTGCACTTGAGCGAGCTTCAGTATTTGCATTGGGCATTATGCCTTACATTACTGCTTCAATTATTATTAATATAATGACGGTAGTACATCCTCCGTTAATGGAGCTGAAGAAAGAAGGCGAAGCTGGTCGTCGTAAGATTAGTCAATATACTCGTTATTTTACGTTGGTATTGTCCATCTTCCAGGCGATTGGTATAGCAACCGGACTGCCTAACTTAGTTAGCGGCTTGGTTATCAATCCTGGTTTTGGTTTTTACTTTACCGCAGTTGTAAGTTTGGTTACTGGAACAATGTTCCTAATGTGGCTAGGCGAACAAATTACGGAGCGAGGTATCGGTAACGGTATTTCTATCCTGATTTTTGCGGGGATCGTGGCAGGCTTGCCAACCGCGATTGGGCAGACAGTAGAACAGGCGAGACAGGGCGACCTGAACTTGTTGTTCCTGATGTTCATTGCTGTGGTTGTCATTGCCGTAACTTACTTTGTTGTATTCGTAGAGCGTGGACAACGCCGTATCGTTGTCAATTACGCAAAACGCCAACAAGGTCGTAAAGTGTATGCTGCACAAAGCACGCATTTGCCACTTAAAGTAAATATGGCCGGTGTTATTCCACCCATTTTCGCATCCAGTATCATTTTGTTCCCAGGTACAATTGCAACCTGGTTTGGTCAAAATGAAGCAATGTCATGGTTACAAGACGTTTCTTTGATGCTTTCTCCTGGTCAGCCGCTGTATGTGATGTTGTATGCAGTAGCTATCATTTTCTTCTGCTTTTTCTATACCGCATTGGTTGCTTTCAACCCGCGGGAAACAGCAGATAACTTGAAGAAGTCTGGTGCATTTATACCAGGCATCCGTCCAGGTGAGCAAACGTCTAAGTACTTAGACAAGGTAGCAACACGTTTAACGTTGGCTGGTGCTTTATATATAACCTTTATCTGTTTAGTGCCTGAATTCATGATGATTGCCTGGAACGTTCAGTTCTATTTTGGCGGCACATCACTACTGATTATTGTAGTGGTAATCATGGACTTCATGGCGCAAGTACAAACTCATTTGATGTCTCATCAATATGATTCTGTGCTGAAAAAAGCCAACCTTAAAGGCTATAGCCGATAAGTGGCATTGACGGAGTGATGAAATGAAAGTTCGTGCATCCGTAAAGAAAATTTGTCGTAACTGCAAAATCATCAAGCGCAACGGCGTTGTGCGCGTGATTTGTGTAGAACCGAAACACAAGCAACGACAAGGCTAATCGGAACTGACAAATTATTTGTCAGAAATATATTGCAATAATCAAGCCGGATAAGTATCCTTACGGGCTTTTTATCTGGCGTCAAACTTAGAGGAGTGCTGTTAATGGCCCGTATAGCTGGCATTAACATTCCGGAACACAAGCATGCAGTGGTTGCTTTGAGATCGATCTACGGTGTAGGTCCAACTCGTGCAAAAGCAATCTGTGCAGAAGCTGGTATTGCGGAAAGTACAAAAATTAAAGAGTTAACTGAAGCTGACTTAGACAAGCTTAGAGATGGTGTGGCCAAGTTTTCTGTTGAAGGTGACTTACGCCGTGAAGTTCAAATGAATATCAAGCGTTTGATGGACCTAGGTTGCTTCCGTGGCATACGTCACCGTCGTAGTCTGCCTCTACGTGGTCAGCGCACTAAAACTAATGCGCGTACCCGTAAAGGTCCTCGTAAACCAATTAAGAAGTAAGCGGGGGAGATAGATATGGCAAAAGCACCTACTCGTACACGCAAACGCGTAAAACGCCAAGTAGCCGATGGTATGGCGCATATACATGCGTCATTCAACAACACTATTGTGACAATCACTGACCGCCAAGGTAATGCGTTATCTTGGGCAACGTCGGGTGGCTCAGGTTTCCGTGGTTCACGTAAATCTACACCTTTTGCTGCGCAGGTTGCTGCGGAGCGTGCTGGCGTTGCTGCTCAGGAATATGGGTTAAAGAACTTAGAAGTATTTGTGAAAGGGCCTGGTCCAGGTCGTGAATCTGCAATTCGTGCATTAAATGCAGCAGGTTACAAAATTACAAACATTACTGACGTGACACCTATTCCTCACAACGGTTGTCGTCCACCGAAAAAACGTCGCGTTTAATGCGCCGGTTTGTTGGAGAATAATCATGGCAAGATACTTGGGTCCAAAACTCAAACTTAGCCGCCGCGAAGGAACGGATTTGTTCCTTAAAAGTGGCGTTCGCGCAGTAGAATCGAAATGTAATATCGAAACTGCTCCTGGTCAGCACGGTGCCCGTCGTGGTCGTCTGTCTGACTACGGTGTGCAATTGCGCGAGAAACAAAAAGTACGTCGTATGTATGGCGTATTGGAAAAGCAGTTCCGTAATTACTACGGTGAAGCTGCTCGTCGTAAAGGCAACACAGGTGAAAACCTGCTTCAGTTGTTAGAACAGCGTTTGGATAACGTTGTTTACCGCATGGGCTTTGCTAGTACACGTGCAGAAGCACGTCAGCTGGTTAGCCACAAAGCGATCATGGTCAACGGTGTTGTAGTCAACATTCCTTCATTTAATGTTGCTGCTGATGATGTTGTATCTGTTCGCGAGAAAGCGAAGAAACAAGCGCGTATTGCTGCTGCATTGGAATTGTCTGAGCAACGCGAAAAACCTACTTGGATTGAAGTAGATAGCAAAGCGATGGAAGGTACGTTTAAACGTGTTCCTGAGCGTAGTGATTTATCTGCTGAAATCAACGAACAACTGATCGTCGAACTTTACTCTAAGTAAAGTTGATAAGTTAAAGAGAGGATATAATGTCGGGTTCTGTTACTGAATTCCTTAGACCAAGGTTAGTTGAAATTGAGAATGTAACTGATACACGTGCAAAAGTGACTCTAGAGCCACTTGAGCGCGGGTTTGGTCACACTCTGGGTAACGCACTGCGTCGCATTCTGTTGTCATCAATGCCTGGTGCTGCTGTCACCGAGGTTGAGATTGATGGTGTGTTACATGAATACAGCACAAAAGAAGGCGTACAAGAAGATGTCATCGAGATACTTCTAAACCTGAAAGGGTTAGCTGTTCGTCTGGAAGGCAAAACCGAAACTACTTTGACTTTGGTGAAATCAGGTGCAGGTCCGGTTGTTGCTGGTGACATCCAGCACGACGGTGATGTAGAGATTGCTAATCCTGATCATCTTATTTGTACTTTGACTGGTGACGCTGAAATAAGCATGCGCATCAAAGTGGAAATGGGTCGCGGTTATGTTCCTGCAGCTACTCGTCGTTCCTCGGAGGATGATGATCGACCAATCGGTCGTCTGTTGGTTGATGCTTCGTATAGCCCAGTAGATCGTATTTCGTACAATGTTGAATCAGCTCGTGTTGAACAACGCACTGATTTAGACAAGTTAGTTATCGATATGGAAACTAATGGCACTATCGATCCTGAAGAAGCCATTCGCCGTGCAGCTACTATTTTAGCTGAGCAATTAGAGGCGTTTGTTGATCTTCGTGATATGTCTGAGCCGGAAGAAAAAGAAGAGAAGCCGGAATTTGATCCGATTCTACTTCGTCCAGTTGATGATTTGGAACTTACTGTACGTTCTGCAAACTGCTTGAACGCAGAAGCAATTCAGTACATTGGTGACCTGGTACAACGCACTGAAGTTGAGTTATTGAAAACCCCTAACCTGGGTAAGAAATCACTCACTGAAATTAAAGATGTGTTGGCTTCTCGCGGGTTGTCTTTGGGTATGCGCCTGGAAAATTGGCCACCTGAAAGCATCGCTGAGAAGGATTAATCAGGCAAACTTCTGATTAACAGAGAAGGGTAGAATTATGCGCCATCGTAAGAGTGGTCGTCAGTTAAATCGCAACAGCAGCCATCGCCAAGCTATGTTTCGTAACATGGCAAGCTCTTTGGTAAAACATGAAGTCATTAAAACGACTTTGCCAAAAGCGAAAGAGCTGCGTCGCGTAATCGAACCTCTAATTACACTTGCGAAGCAAGACAGTGTTGCAAATCGTCGTTTAGCGTTTGCTCGCACTCGTGATAAAGAGGTAGTAGGTATATTGTTCAATGAATTGGGTCCTCGTTATGCAGAGCGCCCAGGTGGTTACACTCGTATAATGAAGTGTGGCTTCCGTACAGGTGACAATGCACCTATGGCTTTTGTAGAGTTGGTCGACAGGCCGGAAGCAGAAGCTGAAGAAGTTGTTTCAGAAGAAGCAGCAAGCGAAGAATAAAAAAACCGGGCTTAGCCCGGTTTTTTATTACCTAATCTTTTGAATATCGTAGCTGATCTTTAAACAATACGTTAGTTCAATAGCGTATTTCACTTCCTTGTAAAATATCTAATTAAATATTTCCTGTTAATTTTCCGTTTCTTTTAACAGTCTTACTACGTCTTCAGGTTTTGCGCCTGCGTTTACAGCATACTGAGTAATGGCTTCGTCACCCATACCTGCGTTCTTTGCTGAGGCGATAATCTTTTTAATATATTCGCTTTCATCTGATGATTGGCGAAATGCGGTGGTCAGCACATCCCCTTGCTCTTTTTCTTCATGAAACACCGCTAACATTGCATCGACTATATATTCCCCTACAAAGGGTACTGCACCTATTGCAGTGCCAACAATTTCGATAAGTTTGTTGGGATGAGATTGCGCTAAAGTTTGGACGATACGATCTGCAGAGTCTGGTTCCGTTACAACGGCAACTCTTACAATGTCCTGTAATTCACCGGGGGTAGTGTTAGCAGCGGCCTTGACTACAAAATCAACATAGCTGGGTTCTGCATTGATAGCCGTCTCTACAATATTAGGACAACTAGTAATACCTTTTTCAATCGCTACCCTAACAATGCTTTTGGTTAATGAGGGTTCAGCTGAGATAGCTGCATGAACTATTTCTTTATATCTATCCGGATACAAATCGAGCGCAGTGGCTACGACAGATTCTACGTGTTCAGGATAATGACTTACTATACTTTTTACCGCGCGACCAACAGACATATTCTGATTGACCTGACGCTGAAAAAATTCCTGAGACAGTCCATTGTTTGATGACACATTAGAATCCACAACAGCATAAATGTTGCTACTAGTTAATAGCATTGTGGCAATTATGGTTCTTTTCATTTGTTTCATCATATTTTTGCGGAAACTCCTCTCAAATACTTAGGTATCTTGAAGTATTGAAAGTTCAATTGTTTACAAAAGTTAACAAAATATACACAAGTTATTAAAATATGAAAGCGTTTAACATATTAATTTATCTACTACTTTTGGCTAACAGTATCGATTGTTATACAGCCAAAGTGGCCTTTATCCCCGCTTGGCAGCTATTAATTTAATTAAATTTCATATTCCCTGTTGACGCAAGATAATTAGTCTGTAGAATGCGCGCTCGCTTCAGGGGGTTCTGCAAAGCAAACTAACAGAAGCGCACAGTGATTACCGGCGTGTAACGCAAGTGAGCACTGGCCTGGTCAAGACGTTGTGGTTTGTAAGAGGTTTGAAAAAACTGCCAAGAAACTGCAACAAAATGATTGACACGGCAACTGGGAAGTGTAGAATGCGCGTCCCGCTTGAGAGAGTCTTCTAAGAAGGCGCCACACTCAAGCAAACGTTCTTTAACAATCAGCAATAAGACAATCTGTGTGGACACTAGTTAGTTAATTAGTGTTTGCTCAAAAAAGATTTATATTTTCGATTTTAATTGAAGAGTTTGATCATGGCTCAGATTGAACGCTGGCGGCAGGCCTAACACATGCAAGTCGAACGGTAACAGAAAGTGCTTGCACTTTGCTGACGAGTGGCGGACGGGTGAGTAATACTTAGGGATCTGCCCTTGGGTGGGGGATAACCATTGGAAACGATGGCTAATACCGCATAATGTCTACGGACCAAAGGGGGCTTCGGCTCTCACCTGAGGATGAACCTAAGCGAGATTAGCTAGTTGGTGAGGTAAAGGCTCACCAAGGCGACGATCTCTAGCTGTTCTGAGAGGAAGATCAGCCACACTGGGACTGAGACACGGCCCAGACTCCTACGGGAGGCAGCAGTGGGGAATATTGCACAATGGGGGAAACCCTGATGCAGCCATGCCGCGTGTGTGAAGAAGGCCTTAGGGTTGTAAAGCACTTTCAGACGTGAGGAAAGTTTATTGGTTAATACCCAATAGATGTGACGTTAGCGTCAGAAGAAGCACCGGCTAACTCCGTGCCAGCAGCCGCGGTAATACGGAGGGTGCGAGCGTTAATCGGAATTACTGGGCGTAAAGCGCACGCAGGCGGTTATATAAGCTAGATGTGAAAGCCCCGGGCTTAACCTGGGAGAGTCATTTAGAACTGTATAACTAGAGTTTTGGAGAGGGGAGTGGAATTCCAGGTGTAGCGGTGAAATGCGTAGATATCTGGAGGAACATCAGTGGCGAAGGCGGCTCTCTGGCCAAAAACTGACGCTCATGTGCGAAAGCGTGGGTAGCGAACAGGATTAGATACCCTGGTAGTCCACGCCGTAAACGCTGTCTACTAGCTGTGTGCGAATTAATTTTTGTGCGTAGCGAAGCTAACGCGCTAAGTAGACCGCCTGGGGAGTACGGCCGCAAGGTTAAAACTCAAATGAATTGACGGGGGCCCGCACAAGCGGTGGAGCATGTGGTTTAATTCGATGCAACGCGAAGAACCTTACCAGGACTTGACATCCAGAGAACTTTCCAGAGATGGATTGGTGCCTTCGGGAACTCTGAGACAGGTGCTGCATGGCTGTCGTCAGCTCGTGTCGTGAGATGTTGGGTTAAGTCCCGCAACGAGCGCAACCCTTGTCCTTAGTTGCCAGCATTAAGTTGGGCACTTTAAGGAGACTGCCGGTGACAAACCGGAGGAAGGTGGGGACGACGTCAAGTCATCATGGCCCTTACGTCCTGGGCTACACACGTGCTACAATGGCAGGTACAGAGGGAAGCGAGACAGTGATGTGGAGCGGAGCCCTTAAAGCCTGTCGTAGTCCGGATTGGAGTCTGCAACTCGACTCCATGAAGTCGGAATCGCTAGTAATCGCAGGTCAGCATACTGCGGTGAATACGTTCCCGGGCCTTGTACACACCGCCCGTCACACCATGGGAGTGGGATGCAAAAGAAGTAGTTAGTCTAACCTTCGGGGGGACGATTACCACTTTGTGTTTCATGACTGGGGTGAAGTCGTAACAAGGTAACCCTAGGGGAACCTGGGGTTGGATCACCTCCTTACGAATAGAGCAGGGCTGATTAGTTAGTCTAGTGTTCACACAGATTGTTTTATTGTTAATCGTTAGGGAAAAGCCTTAATGAATATGCTCGATTGAGTGGATTCATTAGGGTTTTTTAGGCCCTAAAATTGTTCTTTAACAAATTGGAAAAGCTGATAAATCATCAGTGTAGTGTGTCAACATTGGCTTCGGTTGATGGCGATGTGCTGCACGAAAAAATCAAGTAAAAGTATATCTAGAGTGAAGCGTAAAGTTTTGTTCTATCTGATAATACCAAGTCTAGGCGAACGTGTTGCACTTAGGTGCACATGTCAAAAAGTTTTATAGGTGTTAATTGCGGATGGTATAACGTTGAGATGGCTCATGTAGTCGTTTTGGGGTTGTATGATTAAGTGATTAAGCGTATACGGTGGATGCCTTGGCAGTTAGAGGCGATGAAGGACGTGTAAGTCTGCGAAAAGCGTTGGTAAGCTGACAAAAAGCGTAATAACCAACGATGTCCGAATGGGGAAACCCGGCACTTCGGTGTCATCTGCAACTGAATACATAGGTTGTAGAAGCAAACGAGGGGAACTGAAACATCTAAGTACCCTTAGGAAGAGAAATCAATTGAGATTGCCTTAGTAGCGGCGAGCGAACGGGTAACAGCCGATGGTTTATGTTGTAGTGGAACGGTCTGGAAAGTCCGGCGATACAGGGTGATAGCCCCGTACACGAAGCAGCATGAGTCACACATTAAGTAGGTCGGGACACGTGTTATCTTGACTGAAGATGGGGGGACCATCCTCCAAGGCTAAATACTCCTAACTGACCGATAGTGAACTAGTACCGTGAGGGAAAGGCGAAAAGAACCCCGGCGAGGGGAGTGAAATAGAACCTGAAACCGTATACGTACAAGCAGTGGAAGCCGACTTGTTCGGTGACTGCGTACCTTTTGTATAATGGGTCAGCGACTTATATTCTGTAGCGAGGTTAACCGGATAGGGGAGCCGTAGCGAAAGCGAGTCTTAACTGGGCGTTAAGTTGCAGGGTATAGACCCGAAACCCGGTGATCTAGCCATGGGCAGGTTGAAGGTTGAGTAACATCAACTGGAGGACCGAACCCACTAACGTTGAAAAGTTAGGGGATGACCTGTGGCTGGGGGTGAAAGGCCAATCAAACCGGGAGATAGCTGGTTCTCCCCGAAAGCTATTTAGGTAGCGCCTCGGATGAATACCTACGGGGGTAGAGCACTGTTTGGGCTAGGGGGTCATCCCGACTTACCAACCCCATGCAAACTCCGAATACCGTAGAGTACTATCCGGGAGACACACGGCGGGTGCTAACGTCCGTCGTGGAGAGGGATACAACCCAGACCGCCAGCTAAGGTCCCCAAATTATTGCTAAGTGGGAAACGATGTGGGAAGGCTAAGACAGCTAGGAGGTTGGCTTAGAAGCAGCCACCCTTTAAAGAAAGCGTAATAGCTCACTAGTCGAGTCGGCCTGCGCGGAAGATGTAACGGGGCTAAGCAATATACCGAAGCTGCGGCAGCACTTAGGTGCTGGGTAGGGGAGCGTTGTGTAAGTGGTTGAAGGTGGCTCGAGAGGGCTGCTGGACATATCACAAGTGCGAATGCTGACATGAGTAACGATAATGGGGGTGAAAAACCCCCACGCCGGAAGACCAAGGTTTCCTGTCCCATGCTAATCAGGGCAGGGTAAGTCGGCCCCTAAGGCGAGGCAGAAATGCGTAGTCGATGGGAAACGGGTTAATATTCCCGTACTTTTATGTACAGTGATGGGGTGACGGAGAAGGCTATGCTATCGTGGCGTTGGTTGTCCACGTGAAAGTAGGTAGGCTGAGTGTTTAGGTAAATCCGGACACTCTTAAGGCCGAGATACGAGACGAGTTTCTACGGAAACGAAGTAGCAGATGCCCGGCTTCCAGGAAAATCCTCTAAGCGTATGTGCATAAGAACCGTACCCCAAACCGACACAGGTGGTCAGGTAGAGAATACTAAGGCGCTTGAGAGAACTCGGGTGAAGGAACTCGGCAAAATAGTACCGTAACTTCGGGAGAAGGTACGCCCCTGGTTGTGAATCCCTTGCGGAGTAAGCGACTGGGGGCCGCAGTGACCAGATGGCTGGGACTGTTTATTAAAAACACAGCACTGTGCTAAATCGAAAGATGACGTATACGGTGTGACACCTGCCCGGTGCCGGAAGGTTAATTGATGGGGTTAGCGTAAGCGAAGCTCTTGATCGAAGCCCCGGTAAACGGCGGCCGTAACTATAACGGTCCTAAGGTAGCGAAATTCCTTGTCGGGTAAGTTCCGACCTGCACGAATGGTGTAACCATGGCCATGCTGTCTCCACCCGAGACTCAGTGAAATTGAAATCGCTGTGAAGATGCAGTGTACCCGCACCTAGACGGAAAGACCCCGTGAACCTTTACTACAGCTTGGCACTGAACATTGACCCTACATGTGTAGGATAGGTGGGAGGCTTTGAAACGTTGTCGCCAGATAGCGTGGAGCCGTCCTTGAAATACCACCCTTGTATGTTTGATGTTCTAACATTGCCCCCTAATCGGGGGTGTGGACAGTGTCTGGTGGGTAGTTTGACTGGGGCGGTCTCCTCCCAAAGCGTAACGGAGGAGCACGAAGGTTAGCTAATCACGGTCGGACATCGTGAGGTTAGTGCAAAGGCATAAGCTAGCTTAACTGCGAGACAGACACGTCGAGCAGGTACGAAAGTAGGTCTTAGTGATCCGGTGGTTCTGAATGGAAGGGCCATCGCTCAACGGATAAAAGGTACTCCGGGGATAACAGGCTGATACCGCCCAAGAGTTCATATCGACGGCGGTGTTTGGCACCTCGATGTCGGCTCATCACATCCTGGGGCTGAAGTCGGTCCCAAGGGTATGGCTGTTCGCCATTTAAAGTGGTACGCGAGCTGGGTTTAGAACGTCGTGAGACAGTTCGGTCCCTATCTGGTGTGGGCGTTGGATGATTGAGAGGGGCTGCTCCTAGTACGAGAGGACCGGAGTGGACGAACCGCTGGTGTTCGGGTTGTCATGCCAATGGCATTGCCCGGTAGCTACGTTCGGAACTGATAACCGCTGAAAGCATCTAAGCGGGAAGCAGGCCTCGAGATGAGTCATCCCTGACAGTTTAACTGTCCTAAAGGGTTGTTTAAGACGAAGACGTTGATAGGCAGGATGTGGAAGCGTTGTAAGGCGTTGAGCTAACCTGTACTAATTGCCCGTGAGGCTTAATCATACAACACCCAAGGTGATTGTATGGGTCGCAAGACCAAGCCGTAATGATACCTGCCTGGACGAAGGCAGATAGAGCAAAAGCTTCGCTTGAGATTACTAACGAGATTCGATTTATCAGATTTTTCCCAGTTTGTTATTACAGTTTAATGCCTGGCGGCCATAGCGATACGGCACCACCTGATCCCTTTCCGAACTCAGTAGTGAAACGTATTAGCGGCGATGGTAGTGTGGGGTTTCCCCATGTGAGAGTAGCACACTGCCAGGCTCCTATTTAGAAAGAGGGCTATCCGAGAGGATGGCCCTTTTTTGTATCTGCAATTTGGTAATATTTGAGTTCTTAGCACATTATCCGGGATAGCCCTCTTCCTAAATTTGAGATTCGCTGCGCTCTCACATGGGGACACCTAATACCAATTCCATTAAAGACCTACCCACCGACAGTAGCCCATTTTCTGCTGCATATTGATGCCACTGTTGATGCATCTTCAATGAAGGTGTTCCATGCGTTTGAGCATGCATCGACGATATCTTCGTACCCAGAGAATACTCGATTGGCCAGGTGATGCTGTCGTATCCAGCTCCATACCTGTTCTATTGGATTGAGTTCAGGTGAGTAGGGAGGAAGTTTGAGTATTCGTACATTATCGAATTCAACCACCGTATCTTCGGTGTGCCATCCGGCACCGTCCATGATCACCACTGCCATTCTTCCTTCTTCAGTGCGTTTTGAGATTTGTTCGAGATGTTTTGTCATGATGTCTTTGTTAACCCATGGGGCGATAAGGGCTTCAGTGGCTCCCGTTGCGGGACATACAGCACCGAAGAGGTAGGCACTGTCGAATTGTTGTTGCCTGACGACGCGGGGTCTGCTTCCTTTTTTTGCCCATAAACGAGTCGTGGTATTTTGTTGACCAAACCTGGCTTCATCCTGAAACCATATATCTATCTTGTCCAAAGGTATGTGTAATGGACAAAGATTGATCAAATTAAACTTCAGTTTTTTTAAACTCTTCCTGAGCTTGTTCCGATTGTTTCGGATGTCTGGACCGACTGGAAAGCCATGAAAATCCCAGCTCATGCAACAGTCGGTATACATTAGACAGCTTGTACTCCACACCAAGTTCAGAAGCAATCCACTCCCGAATGGCTTTGCCCGTTAATCGTCCTCCTTCGTCAGACTGACTCTCAAACTCTACGTACTTGCACAACTTCTTTAGTTGCTCTGGTGTCAGAGAAGGAGGTCGCCCCGGAGGCGGTTTGGAGTCTAGTCCGGTCAAACCGTCCTCTAAAAAGGCGGCCACCCAATTGTTTACACTGCGGCGACTTACTTTTAAAGTGCGGGCGATCTGGGATCTGTTCATTCCCTCTTTGAAATGAGCTAATGCAAGCAATCGCATTCTCTTTGCAGCGTTTCTTTCCTTTTTGGAAAGCGCTATGAAATCTATATCTTTTAGCATCTAATTATCGATTGTATCAACACCGTAATTAGATCACATATTTTATGGAAATGGTATAACTCCTGAATCCATGCAGTCGACTGCCAGGCTCCTATTTAGAAAAACAAAGAACCCAGCGAAAGCTGGGTTTTTTGTTTTTAGAACAGGCATCTGACGATGCTGTTTTCATGGGAACCTAACCCATGTATCAAACTGATGCATTGGTTATCTGATGAGGGTAACGGGTGGTTACGTCCATGTAGCTGGGCTCCAGCCCGGACGTCCTGTCCGGTCGCTACGAGAGCTGCGTTCTGTCGAACGGTCTCTCTCCGCCCCCATGTGAGAGTAGCACTCGACAACCGTTCCTGACGTTGTTCTAACTCCTGCATCCATGCAGTCGACTGCCAGGCTCCTATTTAGAAAAACAAAGAACCCAGCGAAAGCTGGGTTTTTTGTTTTTAGAACAGGCATCTTGCGATGCTGTTCTTATGGGGACCTAACCCATGTATCAAACTGATGCATTGGTTATCTGATGAGGGTAATGGGTGATTACGTCCATGTAGCTTGGCTCCAGCCCGGACGTCGTGTCCGGTCGCTACGAGAGCTGCGTTCTGTCGAACGGTCTCTCTCCGCCCCCATGTGAGAGTAGCACTCGGCAACTGCTCCCGGCGTTGCCCTAACTCCTGAATCCATGCAGTCGACTGCCAGGCTCCTATTTAGAAAAACAAAGAACCCAGCGAAAGCTGGGTTTTTTGTTTTTAGAACAGGCATCTGACGATGCTGTTTTCATGGGAACCTAACCCATGTATCAAACTGTCGCATTAGTTATCTGATGAGGGTCATGGGTGATTACGTCCATGTAACTGGGCTCCAGCCCGGACGTCCTGTCCGGTCGCTACGAGAGCTGCGTTCTGTCGAACGGTCTCTCTTCGCCCCCATGTGACCAATTCGTCTGGAACGAAATTATGTCCTACATCCATGTAGTCCACTTGCTTCGCAAGCCAGCTAAAGCTGTTCTGCATTGTTCACAAATAGCCCTAAAGCCGCCAAGAACAATACATATAGTTGGCGCACCTGGTTGGTGCGCCATGGTTGCACATAGATATTTTTAATATTGTCCCGCTTTTGTTCTTCTCAGTCGCTTTCACTTTTCTGCTAATAGCTCTTCCAAACAAGTCTCGCTGATAGATTGTATATGGCGATGATCGGTGCCACAGCAGCCACCCAATACGTTGATGTGGGGATGCTGTTCTCGAATATCTCTATACAGTTTTCCTAAATCCTGTGGATCACCATCATCCAGATGTTCTGCTTCGTCCAATTCAGCGTGACTCATTTTTGAGGCGTTCGCTCTTATGCCTTTAATACGTTTAGTCCAACTCTGGTCTGTATCAATTGTTGTAGAGAAATGACTTGGGTGAGCACAGTTAATCATAAAATAGCTGACATAGTTGTGAGTCATTTCGTCAACCAGTGAGATTGCCGCAGACAACGGTGTGCCATCAGGCAGTTTACCATCGGCTTCCACGGTAAAAGAGATAACAACCGGCACGGATCTGGATCTTGCCACTGAGGCGATGGCGATAGCTTCTTTTACGTTGGTCATAGTAATGGCCGTGATTAAGTCCACGTTTGCTTCTCGAAAAGCTACGATCTGCGCTTCGTGGTAGACGGCGGCCTCGGATACTGACATGGCGTCTGTAACTTTATATCCATCGCCTCGCGGGCCAATACAGCCGCTAATTAAAATAGGGCTGATGGTGTTGCTATATTCCTGTAAAAGCTCTTTCAATAATGCGATAGCCTTTAGGTTAGCCTGTTTTAGCTGTGTTTCATTGTAACCAAGCAATGCCCCCCAGTCACTACTGGCCCGCCATGTCGCACTTTCCAGAATAAATCCGGTGTTCTGTTGTCGGGCAATATCTAAATAGCGCCTGTAATAGTTTTTTATGGCATTGCAGCCCTGTTCCTCTGCCAGCAATGCAAATGCGGCGAAATAGGGGAGGTCTATTCCTTCATGGAATATTAAAGTGGTTTCTAAGCCCCCATCGGTAAGAAATAATTGCTTAGCGTAGTGCTGGAATTGTATTTGCGTTGACATGCTGTTCTCCTTTATCGTGCGGCTTTTAAATGCTACGTCTTGCCAGTTTGTAATACACCAAGCTTGTGGTTCTGTATCTACTGCATGATAGAAACCTTAATTTTTACAATTGCTTAGCATTAAATCGCGGGTGTCATCGACACATGTTTTATTGATTTGTCTGGAGAAACTGTACTTAGGGTACAGTTTTTATACTGTGATATTGGGTTACACTTAACAGGTTGCAGATTCCGTAGGAGAGAGCCAAATGAATAAAGCTGCAAAGACCAAAAATACTATTTTGGATATTGCCGAACGTGCTGTATTTCAAAAAGGTTTTGGGGCTACCTCCATTGAAGAAATCATTGCTGAGGCGGGGATTACAAAAAGTGGCTTTTTTTATCATTTCAAAGATAAAAATGAACTGGCTAAAGCCTTACTGATCCGTTACACAGAGATCGAAAATGAGATATTGGATGAACTCTTTGATAGAGGGAAAACCCTGCACGATGATCCGCTTCATGCATTTTTGATATCCCTAAATTTACTCGCTGAAATGATGGAAAACATAGAAGAGGGGCATCCCGGCTGTATGGTTGCGACCTATTGTTACCAAGAACGTCTGTTTAATAAGGAAGTGGTGTCTCTATATAAACAAACTGCATTGGGATGGCGGGCCCGTTTTTTATCTTCATTGCAGGATATTAATGACAAGTATCCATTAAATGAAGATGTTGCTCTTAGTGACTTGGCCGACATGGTATCCGCCGTAATCGATGGTGGTATCGTGTTAAGTAAGGCTATGCATGAACCCAATATTCTAGCGCGTCAAATTCGACTTTACCGGAGTTATATTAAACTGTTGTTTTTGCCAAAGCCTGCGTGAACTGCTTCACAATATCGCTTTAAATTCTGAAACACTTGTCGCATGGCACCTTTATTATCGTCTTTATCCTAGGTGGTGGAGGACAAGCTTTTGGTTTGTTCTGGCCAGACAATTTAACAGGATTTAGGGGTTAGCATGTATAAAACAGTAGTTGCTTTTTCGGTTTCGTTGTTATTGCTTGGAGGCGCTCAAGCGAGTGTGGATAGCGATTTTAAACCCATCCCCCAGGAGCGGTTTAGCATTTATACCGGTGATGGAAACTATAAACAGGTTTATCACTGGGAGTTCAACTCAGAGGGCACGGGGCCTGCCGTTACGGTGTTTCTTAATCATGGTTCAGGAGGTGAATGGTACGACGAAATTGAGACCGAGTTTTCATTATGTGGCCCAGATTACATCAATGAAAATGGTGATTTCACAGGTAGTGAATATGAGGGATTATGTCAGCTCAGTGAACAGGGAGAGCGACTGTTTTTAGCTGATTTTAATCAATATCATGTTCCAGTTGGACCTGAACTTGAGCGCTTTATGCTCAAAAAAATAGTGGGTAGCAGTAAATTTGCTGCCTGGTATTGGCAGGATGCATTTCGTCAATTCGATTCACCGGTTCATGTGTTTATGGTTGGCAGATACAATATCAGCAAAGATCCGGAGCATCTGAACAATGCGTTGTTCTGGCTAAACGTCACCGAACAACAGTCGGTTAGCAGAGAAACGTTGCCGCCATATAACTTTGATGGCTATGGCGTGAAAGATATTGATGGCGATGATCGTCCTTTTCATGCCGCTCCGGATATCAGTGGCTTTGACAACATGTTCCTATACAAAGCGGTAAAACAAAGATTTCCTTCGGTTAGTTTGAACAACTTGATCATAGAGGGACGCTCGAACGGCGGTTCTGCGATGTTCGCACTATCAGCGGACTATAAAATCTGGCCGCAGCATATTCGTGATTTTTGGGGACGCAACCTAAATACCTCGCCCGTTCCTCCTTCTGAGCCAGATGCGCCAACAGCTACTGCCGATCTGGAAGCAATCATGGCAGAGCCAGCCTTGGCGGACGCGTTTAACCTGATGTTGTCACAATATTCTATGCAGGATTTATTGAGTCAACTGGAGCAGGGTAAAAGTTTTGGATTAATGGCTGATGGCATTGAGATTCAGCCAGAAACGTCAGGGTCAGGTGATTATTACTATTCTGACAATGAAGTGGAGTTTGATGACAATACCTTTGCAGCGCAATTAACGGAGATGTTGGGGGGCGATTTTTATCAGGATGCAAAACTGGTGCATGGATTTTATCCTGGCTGCCGCCTTGATGCTTTAATGCAACTTGACTCGAATATGAGTGAGGGGGAGTTAAATCACAATGGTGATTCGGTTCTGGGCTATCAGGTTGCGCTGCCCACCATGTTCAGTTTTGCCAGTGAAGATTCTATCTACACCTATTGGTGCGACGACAGGATTGCGCAGGCACAAAATAACAACTCAGCACCAGTGCTTAATGACCTGACAGTGCCAATAGATGGACAGGTTTTTAATGGTGTTGACCATGGCTTTGATTATAAGGATGTCTATCGCAACCTAGAGAAGCACTCTGCGCAACAACAATTGCGTTCACAGCAAGCCAGGCAGGCCATTGAACGAGTAGTGAATCAGGCCATAAAGCAAGCAGGATTAGAAGGTCAGTATCAGTTGCCTTATGATCTTGATTAAAGTACAGCCAAGCAGCAAAGAACATGCAAAACAACGCCGGAGTAAACCGGCGCGGTTTTAGCTATCTTTAACTGCACTTTAGAAGCTGCTGGATTACAGATCCAGCAGCTTCACTTCACCAATAGATTCGATCCCGGCTTTAATTTTTTCAACATCACCTACGATCACCCAGATCATTTCATCCAACACCATTTCTTGTTTGGCGACTTCCCGTAGGTCTTCCACAGCGACATCGCGATACATGGTCTGAAGTTGCGTGGGGTAATCCACTGGTCTGTCAAATGTCAGGCTTTCTATCAGCGAGTCAATTACGCTGTCATTAGTTTCGTATAAGCCGGGCAAAGAACGAATTTCACTTTGTACGGTAAGCGCCAATTCTTCTTCAGTGGCCGGATTGTCGCTGCGGTAGGCATTTATCTCTTTTATGATCTCTAAAACCGACTCAGTGGTTTTATCGGTTTGAACCGGGGCGTAAATCATCCAGGGTTTTTGCCCTTTGGCATCCCGGTAAAAGGTGTACGCACCATATGCCCAACCTTTGTCTTCCCGCAGATTCATATTGATCCTAGCGGTAAATTTACCACCAATGACCAGATTGGAAGTGTCGAAAGTCAGGTGATTACCGTCACTGGAAGAAGGTGTGACTTTACCCGCCAGAATCAAAGATTGTGGTGCCGCCGGCTTATCGACAAGATAGAACACTGGTTTCGTATTGTTGGCTACGGCTTTTAACTCGACAGTACCTTTGTTACCTGATACTTGCCAGTCATCCAGTTGTTCTTCCAGTATTGCCAGTAGTTGCTGTTGCTCAACATCACCCACCGCGACAATTTTAAGGTTATCTGGTCTTAACCATTTGTTTTGGTAGTCACGCAGTTTTTCAGCCGTCATCGTTGTCACTGATTCCGGTGTACCCGAACCCGTTAAAGGAATGCCATAAGGGTGGTCATTGCCATAAATCAAAGGGGGTAAAACGCGCAGCGCCTGACGTACTGGGTTGGCATTTTCCTGCTCGATGGCAGCAAGCCGTAGACCTTTCACTTTTTTGATATCCGTTTCTCGCAGGGCTGGTGCTTTGAGAACGCTGGTGGCGAGTTGCAATGACGGCTTCAGATTGCTTTTTAGAGCATTTATCTGGACAACAGAATTGTCCAACGTTGATGACGCTTCAAGTTGCGCACCGAGTTTATCCAGTGCGATTTGCATGGCCGTGCCGTCTAGCTCCTGAGTGCCTTCTTTGAGCATTTCCATCATAAATGAGGATGTGCCCAATGCATGGCCCTGACTGTCTGATGCAAAACCGCCATCAAACAGAAAGGCAATTTTTAGCTCTGGGATGCTGGGGCGATTAACGATATACACCGGTACGCCGTTTTTAAGCTGGGTTTGGGCAACCTTTGGGAATTCCAGTTCCGGCATCTGGTTGACTTTCGGTACTCCTTCACTGCGATCCACGTCAGATTCATATACCGTATATTTCGGAAATGGCAAGATGGTTAGTTGATGATAAGGTTTGGATAACCACTGCTGGCTAATGGTCTTTATTGAGTCGGCGCTTGCTGCCTGATAACGCTTCAGCTGTGTCAGGTAATAGTTTGAATCGCCAGCATATAGTTCCGCTTTAGCCAGTGTATTTGCTTTGCCTGAGAAGCCACCAATACGTTCCATTCCACGAATGCTGCTGGCAAAGTGTTTTGTTTTTACGGTCTCGACTTCTTCTTTGCTGGGGCCGTCCTGAATGAACTTGTCGATTTCTTCAGTAATGATTTCATTGACGCGATTAGCATCGGCTTCTGCATTTAAGGTGACTTCAATGTTAAAGACACTGGCCAGTTCAAAAGGCAGGATGAATGCTTCTATATCCGTGGCTAAAGACTCTTCGATGATCAGTCGTTGATAGAGTCGTGAGGTCTTACCATCACCTAGAATACGCAGTGCCAGATCAAGATTTTCGATTTCTTCAGAGGTGCGCCCTGGAACTGCCCAATCACGATAGATGCGTCGTTGTGGCACATTGTCATACATAATTTCTTTGGTAATGCTGGATTTGACTGGGACATCTGTCATTTTTCGATAGAGGGGTGGGCCAGCGGGAATGTCACCGAAATATTTTTTTACTTTCGCCAGTGCATCGTCTGTATCTACATCACCGGCAAGCACTAAAACAGTATTGGCTGCGCCGTAGTATTGTTTAAACCATTCTTTAACATCGTCCAAGCTAGCGGCGTTTAAATCTTCAAGAGAGCCAATAGTTGACCAGCGATAGGGGTGCCCTTCTGGGAACAATCCTTCTAAGATACTGTATTCAGAGCGGCCATAAGGTCGGTTGTCGCCTTGGCGTTTTTCGTTTTGGACGACACCTCGCTGGTTATCGAGTTTCTCCTGAGTGACTACACCCAACAAATGGCCCATGCGATCGGACTCCATCCACAATGCCATATCTAGCGCTGTCGAAGGCACATTCTGAAAGTAGTTTGTACGGTCATGCCAGGTAGTGCCGTTCATTGATGTAGCACCGACTTCATCAAACGGCTTAAAATACTCATCGTCATAATTTTCTGAGCCATTGAACATTAGGTGTTCAAATAGGTGTGCAAAGCCGGTTTTTCCCGGTTTTTCGTCTTTAGAGCCCACGTGGTACCAGATAGATACAGCTACAATCGGAGCTTTGTGATCCTCATGGATAAGGACGGTCAGGCCGTTATCCAGTACATGTTTACTATGGGGGATTTCTAAATCTTTAATTTCTACGTTTGCGGAACTAATAGCAGTGATGCTAAGTAGCAGCGCAGTGGCAATAAGTTTGACGGTTTTCATGGTTATCCCTGATCGTAACGAATTTTGTCATCCCGACTAGACATTGAGATTGGTTTGTACAACGATGAATTAATTAATGCTGTCGAACAGACCTGAACCTATTCCGGCACCAAAACTGATGAGTGAATCAAAAGCGGCGACTAAATATAAAAACAGGAGTAGTCCGAGAATAATTTTTGTTTGGCTTGAAGGGGGTGAATTGCTTTCCATTTCTATGATTCCTTGAGTAATGATTTAGACTGATAACAACCTTAAGTGTACACATAATAACCAATTCGTAAAGTTGGTATTGGTCGATAAGCATAGTATCGTGTGGTCGTTGACAGGCGAGTGCAGGATTTAGATGGAACAGTTTACGTTGGGAGATAACGCTTTAAATTTGTCTCGTGCCCGGGTCTTAGAGCAATTGCAGCACCTATTTCAGACTGTTGATGTTGAGTTTGTTGGCAGCATTCAAACGCTCTGGAAAGGGTACGGAGAAATTGCCCGTTACTGGTTGCCTGAACAGCAACGTCCTATTGTTGTGAAGCATGTCATTCCCCCCAATGTTGCCAGCGATGACAAGCAAAAGCTCGTCAGCCACCAACGAAAAATTCGATCATTTGCAGTCGAGGTTTATTTTTATCATCATCTGGCCGAGCGCTGCACTGTCGGTTGTCGCACGGCACATCCTTATGCGGTTAGTGAAAGTGACCTGGCTAAAAATCACGAAACACTCATTGTGCTGGAAGATCTGGATGCCAGTGGATTCTGTTTGCGCGGGGATGCAGATAATCTTTTGCAAGTGCGATTAGCCCTCAATTGGCTGGCACATTTTCACGCGCAGTTTTTGCAAGAACAACATCAGTCATTGTGGAACACTGGCAGCTATTGGCATATTGAGACAAGACGGGTTGAACTTGATGCCATGCAAGGCTGTGAGCTAAAAAAGGCTGCTGCCGAAGTCGCACTCACGTTGGCTCAGAGCAATATACAGACAGTCATACATGGTGATGCCAAGCTGGCAAATTTTTGTTTTCATCAGGAGCTACAATCAGCAGCGGCGGTGGATTTCCAATATACCGGTGGCGGCGCTGGGATAATTGATGTGATGCTGTTATTTAGCAGTGCCTTATCAAACGACAGTCTCTTCAGCCATGCAGATACGCTGTTAGAGCATTATTTTTCAGCCTTGCAAGCTGCCTTACGGTTCGTCGGTAAGGTTGAACAAATAGATGCGGTGGAGACATGTTGGCGCAAACTTTATTCATTCGCCTGGGCTGACTACCAGCGTTTTCTAATGGGTTGGAAACCCGGGCACCCGCGTATTAATGAGTATATGCAGGCGCAAACATCATGGGCTCTTAAGCACCTCTAGTTCTATCGCACTTAAATCTGTGGTTCAGTTTTTGGCGTCGGCGTAACCAGCGGTGAAACCTGACACAAATTCGAAAATAGAATCGAAACTGGCAAAAAGCATTAAGAATAAGATAATGCCAGTTATAATCATGATTTGTTTTTGCGCTATATTCTTTTGCTCCATAACTGTTTCCAAAGACCAGATACAAAGAAGGTATAAAATATTACCCTTTATTTCTGTTTTTGCCAAATATAATCTCAGTTACAGATCATCGGCAAAATTTTATGGTTAGTTATATCTCAGGAAATCAAAGGCCTGTGCTAAGCTAGGCCAACTTATCTGCTTAATGATACAACTTAGGCCAGCAATATAATGTCACTACGCTTGAACCTTGCAGGTTTATGTAAGGCTACACTGCAGGGGATTAGCCTTGTGGGGTTGCTGTTCTGCTTCACCAGCGCAGCGCAACAGAACTCCCCCCAAATGCCGCTTGCAATTGTCTATGCCGGCGACTACTCCGAAAATAACTATACATTGGAATTACTCAACAAAGCTTTGTTTACCGCGGGCGAGCGCTATATTTCACAACCACTTGGGTATTATCCACCGCGAGGGCGTGATTTTAATATGATGGAGAAAAAGGAAGGCATCGATATCATGTGGGGCAGTGCCCGGCGGGATCGTGAAAGTCGTTTTCTGGCCATACGTATCCCCATTTTTAAGGGACTCATTGGCTGGCGTATTCCACTGGTGATGAACGAGCAAAAAGATATGTTCAAAACGGTGGATACGCTAAGTGAACTGACCAAACTTAGGCCTGGGCAATACTTCCGCTGGACGGATACGGCAATATTACGCGAGAACGGTATTGATGTGTTTGCGGTCAACACGCGTGAAACGTTGATGGATATGTTGGTATCGGGGAAGTTTGACTATTACCCTCGAGCGGTGATTGAGATTGAATACGAATATCAACAAAATAAAGCGCGTGGGGTTGTTATTGATGATCATATTCTGATGATTTATCCAACAGCCTTTTATTATTACGTACACAAGGAAAATAAAGCGTTAGCAAGAAACCTTAACAAAGGCTTAGAACAGATGATTGTCAATGGTGAAATGGATAGGCTTTTTGATAAACACTTTGGCGCCATACTTAACCAAATGGCAATTCACCGACGCCATATTTTTCGTTTACAAAATTCCAATATTCCAGACACCGCACCTTTGTCTCGAAGTGAATTGTGGCTGGATCCTGCGTCTTTAGTCGGCAACAACCAATCCCAAACTGCGCTGAAAGAAAATAAATCCAAATAAAAGATGGGTTGGCATAAAGCTTGATTACTTTCCATCAACAAAAAATTATCGCGCCGAAAAGCCAATTTGTTGACGAATGCAGGAGTGACGTATGTCAAACAAACAACTCATCACTAATATTGAAACCTTGTCAGAAACCCTTTCCGAAAAGCAACTGATCAAGTTTCTGGATATTATGGATACCATGACGGTAATGCTCGACGAAGCTAAAAAAGTCACTAAAGAATTGAAGGAGTATGATTTTCAGCCAGAGCATAAATATCTGCACTAAGCGCAACGCACAGAGCCGTCAGAAAGTTGTCAGTGCAATGCCCAGTCCAAATCGGTTTTGTTTGTAGTCGTAATCAATCAGGCTATCGCCATAACCGGTAAACAAGGTGGTGTAGCCTTTTAGCTTTCCTGTTAAGGGAAAGGTAAATCCAAACTCTGCGGCACCATTGTGAGTGCGAAAGTTACGTCTGCCCATAAAACTAAATTCGTAGTCGTGCCATTTGTAGACGCTGTATAGCTCAAAGTGTCCCATAAAGTCAGCGATATCGGGGTTGTCATCACCACTGGGATCATTTGGGAAATCCTTGTCGTCCTCATTTATCCGAATCCAGGGGTTTATGTAGGTAGCAAAATTTTCTTTTTCATACAGAAATCCGCCATACACTCTGTTCCAGCTGCGCGACAGGGTTTGAGAACGACCATTCGATTGATGCTCGATGCCTACTGTAAAACCGGTATTTCCGCCAAAAGGATGCCAGCCCAATGGTGCAACATAAAAAATCTCTGGCTGGTAGTTGGTTTCCCTAAATGGTTTTGAAATTTGCTCTGAATAGACTTGCCATAGTGCAGAAAGCGTAAAACCAAAATACAACTCATCACCTTCAATCAGCAAATGATCTTTTAATAATGGCACCTTAAGACTGAGTTGGAATTTCGCTTCGATATCATCCAGGTTATTGCCAAATTCAGCGATGTCGGTGTAGGCACCACTATTAATGCGATTTGTCAGGTAAACCGGCAATATGTAATTTTGCTTGTGGGCGGTTATCACGTAGGGATCAAATTGGGTACGGTTTTCACTGATAAAGCGCTCGGTAATGATGCCTTTGTTTTCGATGATTTCTTTTTCGATTTCAGAGGTGATTTCTGTCTTTTTGGCCACTTCTGTTGCACAGCGTTGTTTTATCTCTTCCACCTGAGTTGTCGCGGAAGCGGCCTTAACGGCATCAAGAATACACTGGTTATAAACGTCAGTGGATTGAGCAAACGTTACTGGTGCCAAGAAACTAAATAGTGCAGAAATAATTCGCATCATAGTCAGAACAGGTCGCTCTCTAATGAGTGAGTGTATCTTACTCATTTTACACTATTTTTTTTACTTCCTCCGATTATTGATTTTTTAAGGAAATTCAGAATTTTGTACGTTTTGGCTTCATATTTGCTTTTAGAAGTTCAAGCACGGCTTTTTCTAGAGCGTGTTGATCTTTGTGGTATGAAAAGTAATCAGCAAATGGGTCGGTTATAATGATTTCGCCAAAAAACAATTTAACGTCCCCAAATGCCGAGACTCATGCTAACAGATGATAGCTGGAAACTGCTATCCAGAATTATGTATTTAACAGGCCGAATTTATAATAAACCTGAACACCGAATGACACTTGAAGGTATTTTGTACCGAATGCGGACGGGTATCCCGTGGCGAGACTTACCAAGGGAGTTTGGAGATTGGAGTGCTGTCTTCAGGCGCTTCAATTTATGGTCAAAGAAAGGCGTCATGACTGATATTTTCCAGTTTTTATCACGTCTCAATGACCCTCAGTGGCTATTCATTGATGGCAGTATTGTTAAAGCTCATCAGGATGGAGCTAACATCGGTGACCAGGCAGAGCAAGCTATCGGGAAAAGTCGCGGAGGTAAATCAACCAAGATACATTTAGCGGTTGATAGTGGAGGTTTACCTGTATATTTCGAGCTGTCAGGAGGACAGGCTCATGATGTCAGACACGGTCAATCTTTGGTTGAATCATCACCAGAAGCTGAAGTGGTGGTTGCTGACAAAGGCTATGACAGTCAAGCTCTACGTGAGCTTGTGAGCAGTCGTAATGCTAAGCAAGTAATACCAAGAAAAGGAAACAGCAAAACAGGCAACGATGATATTGATTGGGCTATGTACCGATATCGTCACTTGGTTGAGATTGCCTTTTTGAAAATAAAGAAATATCGAGCTATAGCCACTCGATATGACAAGTTAGCCAGAAACTACCACAGTGTAGTCGCACTAGCTTTCTCACTCATGTGGTTACCAATGTGGGTTGATTAGAACATGTACAGCAAAGATCAACACGCTCTAATAATAACGACAAAAAACCGATATGAAAAACGTAGCAAAAGTGCTATTGATGTTGAGCAATTTAATTGTTTCACTAAGCACAATGGCCAATATTACAAATGGAGACAATGAAACCACTAGCTTCGATGTTGGTGGGACGATCCAACCTCAGTGTAAGGTTAAAGCTCGCAATTTAAATCGCGCGATTGGTCTTGATTTATCCTCAGCCACAAGACAAAAAACCGCTAATATTCAAATATGGTGTAATACCGGTCAGAGCCAGGCGACAGCCAGTTATAGCTCGTTAAATGGAGGTCAACTGGTTAACGAAGCGGGACAGAAGATCCCCTATCTAATGCAAATCCCCAATACTGTAGGTGATGTATCACTAAGTCAGACGCAAACAGTGTCCCAGCGCACTGGCACTGGCATAGCAGGAGATCACAAAGGCAGAGTTGTCAAAATTACTCCTCAGGTGAATGGTTTTGAATATGCCGGGATTTATCGCGATACCATTGAAGTTACCGTATCACCCAACTAGGTTTTGTTTTAGTTTACTACGTTGCAAATGCAGCCTTTGCACCTTTGTCTTCAGTTGAGTATTGCCCTGTCTACACTAACTGCCATTGTAAAATTTCTGTGTTTATTCGTTGGATTTGAGGAAGTTCAGGTGTCTTATACAAGTTGTGTAATGTAAAAACTGCACATCCAGTAAACATCCATTTGCTCGATAAGAGGGGTAATAAAATTATCATTTTGCCGTAATGATTGGTTATTATGCTGCCTCCTTTGGCCCAAACTAAACAGAATAAAAAATGAAAACTAAACATATATCACGACGTCACTTTATGTCTCTCACTTCCAGAGGCATTGGTTTGGCGATTGTATCCCATGGATTGATGGGGTGCTTGGGCAGTGGCAGTAATAGTACTAGCGTATCTATGCCTCCGGAAACAGATCCAGCACCAGCACCACCTGCACCCGTTAGTTTCTCACATGGGGTCGCCTCGGGTGACCCCTTGCAAGACGCGGTTATTTTGTGGACCAGAGTTACCCCATCTGAGGCAGACTTTTCGGGCGCAGTGAACGTCGCCTGGCAATTGGCGACCGATGAGCAGTTCAGTGATATCGTTACCAGTGGCAGTGCCAACGTCAGCAGCGATAGTGATTACACACTTAAAGTGGATGCCATTGGGCTGTTGGACAACACAACCTACTATTATCGCTTTTCCAGTGGAGACCAGGTATCGCCTGTCGGGAAAACTAAAACGCTCCCAAGTGGCATGGTTTCGTCAGTAAAGCTGGCGGTAATGTCCTGCTCAAATTATCCTGCTGGCTACTTCAATGTTTACGACATGGCGGCGCATCAAAATAACCTGGATGCGGTGCTGCATTTAGGCGATTACATATATGAATATGCTCGTGACGGGTATGCCAGTGACAATGCCGATGCGCTTGGTAGGGTAGTACAGCCAGAGACAGAAATTTTTTCACTTGCAGACTACCGTACTCGCTATGCGCAATATCGCAGCGATGCAAGTTTGCAAAAGTTGCACCGCAATGTGCCGTTTATTGTGGTTTGGGATGACCATGAAGTTGCTAACGATGCCTATAAGGACGGTGCCGAAAATCACGACGAATCGGAAGGGGATTACGAAGCGCGAAAACTGGCAGCTTTGCAAGCCTACTTTGAATGGTTGCCAATACGTCCAGTCGTAGAAAATGACAATGAAATCATAAATCGCCGTTTTAGTTTTGGCGATCTGGTCGATTTGCACATGTTGGATACCCGCCTGATAGGTCGTGACCAGCAGTTGGATTTTGCCAATTATATTGACTCTGCCACAGGAGCCTTAAATGCCGCTCAATTTACTGCCGATGTCAGCGATGTGAATCGTACTTTGTTAGGAACCGAGCAGGCCCAATGGCTGTTATCTGGATTGGCCACTTCCACAGCCACATGGCAGGTGTTAGGGCAGCAGGTGTTAATGGGGAGGATGTTATTGCCAGCTGCCATTGCCACGCAGCAATTGAGTATTAGCCAGTTTGCCGAATTAGCCACACTGGCTCAGCTAGCCGCAAGATTGCAGGCGGGGGACCCCACCCTGACACAGGCCGAAATTGACTTCGTTTTAACTAATCAGGCACAGCTGACTCCTGAAGTACTGGCGTTATTGCAATTACCCAATATTCCCTACAATTTGGACGCATGGGATGGTTACGCTTACGAACGAGAGTTGATTTTAGGAACAGCAAAACAATTAGGTAAAAATCTGGTTGTGGTTGCCGGGGATACTCACAACGGCTGGGCTAACAATTTAAGGGATATAAACGGCGATATTGTCGGCGTGGAGTTCGCAACGCCGTCAGTTTCGTCGCCAGGGCTAAAAGAAGTGTTGGGGGTCAGTGATGCCGAAGTCACTGCCACGGAAGCCGGGGTGGTGCAGCTGGTGGAAGATCTTCAGTATTTTAATATTGCCGAGCGTGGTTTTATGATGCTGGAGTTTACCGCTGAAAAAGTACGCACAACCTGGTTATATGCCAATACCATTTCGTCGACAGATTACTACGAAAAAACAGAGCGTCGTCAGATCATGGAATCACAAGCCGGTAATGCCGGATTAGTGGCGGTGTAAAAGCGACCTAAGTTGCTTATAGGCATCCGAGAAATCGTTTCTTGGGTGCTTTTTTATTAGAACACATTCCATAGCGAATAGGCTAACACACCCAGGTTCCCAATCAGTGGGGAAGTCTAAAGCGGTAACCCGCGCCATAGACTGATTCTACAATGTTTTCTCTAATCCCAGCCAGCTTCAGCTTTTTGCGAATGTTTTTGACGTGGCTATCAATGGTGCGATCGGAAATGTCGCGCTCATACGGATAGACTAAATCGATAATTTGTTGTCGCGAATATATCCGTTCGGGGTTTTTGAAGAGCAGATGATAAAGCTTAAACTCCAGTGTGGTCAGTGGCACGTCCTCACCTTTATATGAAATACGCTGTTTTTCCTCATCAATACTGAAGATGGAAAAGTACACATGATCATGAGTTCGGCGCAATATCGCTTTCACACGCATAACCAGTTCCGGCGCACTGAATGGCTTCGCCATGTAATCATCCGCACCGGCTTTTAACCCGATTAACCGGTCAATTTCTTCTGCCTTACCAGTGAGCATGATGATCGGTACATTAGAAAAATCCCGGATTTCCGCACAGCATTCTACGCCATCTTTGCCCGGTAACATCAGGTCCATAATAATCAGGTCTGGCTGATAATCCTGCACATATGGAATGACCTCGTTACCTTGCACAATGTGGTGTGTGGCGAAATCATTGGCGATGAGAAAGCGCTCTACATGTTGTGCGATTTCAGGGTTATCTTCAACGATGAGTATTTTTTGCATGGGTTACTTTTGTTGTGTTGGGGCTTGTCTACAACCGCCAGTCAGCATGTTGACCGTGCAACAGATTGTTGTTCATCCTGAAGCGGTTTCCGGAACAGCGAAGTCTTTTCAAATTCAGCATACGCTACTCTATAAATGTGCAAATAATATGGAGTCATGAAGATACTTTACTTGTCGTATCACTAATGCGTTGATAGGCCAGTAATTCAAAGGTGGGCAATATCGCCATAACATGGTCAAAAATATCAGCCTGGATGCCCTCGTAGTTGATCCATGTTTTGTCTTTGCTAAATGCGTAAATCTCAATGGGAAGTCCGGTTGCAGTTGGCGGAAGTTGCCGCACCATAACGGTCATGTCCTGATTGATTTGTGGATGCTCTTTTAAGTAAGCCTGCAGATAGGCGCGAAAAGTGCCAATATTGGTCAATTTGCGGGCATTAAGTAAATAGTCATCAGGATCGACAAAGTTTTTATTTTCAGCTTCTATTTCTGCCCGTTTTTGGTTTAAGTACGGGCTTAACAATGCCAGACGCGACAACCTGTCCAGCATGTCGGCATCACAGAATTTGATGGTTTGCACATTGATGTTGATGGCGCGCTTTATGCGGCGGCCTCCTGATTCTTCCATGCCACGCCAGTTTTTGATGGAATCGGACATTAGCGCATAGGTAGGGATCGTCGCGATGGTATTGTCCCAGTTGCGCACTTTTACGGTGGTCAGGCCAACCGCAATTACACTGCCGTCGGCTCGATAATTGGGCATCTCTATCCAATCTCCAGTATTGACAGTGCGATTAGCGACGATATTGATCCCCGCGACAAAGCCAAGAATCGTGTCCCGAAACACTAGAATGATGATGGCGGTCAGGGCACCCAAACCGGAAAGCAGCAACATTGGAGACTTATCCAGCAATTGTGAGATCACCAATAGCAGGGCAATGATAGCAATCAAAAGCTTACCCACCTGGACAAAGCCAGTAATTGGGACACGTTGCGCCAGAGGCGATTCGTTATACACATCTTCCACGGTGTTGAAGATGGAATTGATAGCCCAGACGCTGATCAGAATGAGATAGATCATCGAGGATTTCATCACGATGTTCATCAGGATTTCTGTTTCGTGTAATAAGTGAGGAGCTAACAGTTGCAGAGTGGTCGCGGGGACCAAATGGGCAATGCGCTTAAAAAAGCCATGTTGATGCAGAGCATCGTCCCAGGCGACTTTACTAGAAAGAATCAAGCTAGTGACCTGATTACTTAATATATAGCGGACCAGCTTAAAGCTCAGCCACGTTACTAGCAGAATGATACCAAGCAATAGCGTTGTCGCCAGAGGATCAGTGGCGCTGAGTTGTAATCCTGAGCGCGCAACAAGGTCCAATACGTATTGGTTAAGTGACGGATTTTCCATGTTCGGAAGCCTCTCTAATGGCTGCTATTTTTTGATCTTTAAGCTGCCACTGTTGGTTTAAGTGTGCCTGAAAACTGTCTTTAAATAGTGGGTCATTAAAATAATCACCGATAAATTCCTGTGATACAGGTAGAAGTTCTACGTGAAAAACTACTTTCTTTAAGCGTCCCGCTAACATATCCATCAAAACGGCGCCATTGTTTTGCGGATACTGAATGGTCACATCGAGAACATTGGTAAACAACTCACCCATGGTGGCAAATGTAAATGCAATGCCCCCGGCTTTGGGCGGTAGCAAGTGCTTATAAGTACTTTTCTTTTGGGCATGTTTATGCTCTGTGAATCTTGTGCCTTCAACAAAGTTGATAACGGTGGTCGGTACTTTTTTGTACTTCTCACAGTGTTTTCGGGTTGTCTCAATATCTTTGCCTTTGAGGTGCGGATGTTTTGCAACAAATTCCCGACTGTAGCGTTTCATAAAAGGCATCTCCAAGGCCCATGCGGCCACACCAACAAAGGGCAGCCATATCAGCTCTTGCTTGAGGAAAAACTTCGGTGACGGAATGCGTTTTGCGGCAAACTCAATCATCAGGATAATGTCCAGATAACTTAAGTGATTTGCATAGACCAGATACCAACTGTCCTTATTTAGATTACCATCTACCTGGTAATCCCATTCGGCATTGTTGAATAGATGGATAAGACCAACACTAATATGGCCAAAAGCGGACATAAACCAGGTTAACAAACGACTCAATGGTAAGGTGATAAATTGCAAGGGAAAAAGCCACTTAATTAGGCCAAAAAACACAATAAGTAGGGCCCACAAGGCAAGATTTAATATCTGCAGGCAAAAGTGAATTGGAAAAATGATAAACGCCATATAATTTTTATGCTTAGATTTCGTTTGAGGCCATGAGAGTCAGTTCTTTATCTTTCATGGTCCAGAGTTCATTCAGCCACGCCTGAAAGACAGCTCGTTGTTCGGCATTATTAAAATAATCGTTGCCAATAATGCCTTTGTTGCGCAGCTCCTCAAGAGACAATACTCTGACATGCACTTTTATCGCTTTGACTTTGCCACATACAAATTCCCAGTAGGTAGGTGCACCATCGGGATAATAAATGGTGACATCTACCAGTTTATGTAAGTTTTCTTTCATGGCGCTCAATACAAAGGCCATGCCCCCCGCTTTGGGTTTTAACAGGTGCTTGAAGCTACTTTGTTGTTTGGCATGTTTTGCATTGGTGAAACGTGTCCCCTCCACAAAATTCATGATACTGACTGGCTTGAAACGGAACTTACGACAGGCTTTCTGAGTACTTTTCAGATCCTTGCCCTTCATGTGCGGATTTTGCTCAAGAAATTTTTTGCTGTAGCGCCGCATAAAAGGAAAGTCCAGAGCCCACCAGGCTAACCCCAGAAATGGCACCCAAATGAGTTCTTTTTTTAGAAAGAATTTCAGAAATGGTATTCGCCGGTTAAAGATCCGCTGTAGTACCAGAATGTCCACCCAAGATTGATGGTTGGCTATTACCATATACCAATCATGCAGGACCAGGTCATCGAGGCCATGCACTTCCCAGCGAGTATTGCTGGTGAGTTTTTGATTTTGATTGTTTACCCATATCCAGGCAGTGGCACAACTGTCCAATAAATAGGACAAAAGCGTCTGCCAAGGGGGGATTGGTAGCATCTTCAGGATGGAAAAAATCATGATGGGAATAAACCAGAAAACGGTATTCACGAAATAGACGATTACAGAAATGCTGCCCACAATTCTATGCATTGGGTTGTTCCTTATCACTCAATGTAAGCCGGATACTGTTGCCATTTTGGCATCGAATGCGCAAATCAAAGTCATTTACAGCATCGAAGCTAATTTCAGGGTACTAAGCGCCAGCACAAGTAAAATGACTACTGCCCCAGCGATATTTTGCCACCAATTGTTTATATGAGCGCCCATAATAACAGATGAATTGACCACCCAAAGCAAAAATCCTGCTAATACTGGCAGCAATATGCCATTGGCGACTTGGGCTAAAACAATAATCTCTAAAGGTTTAATCTGTAAAAAGCACAGTGCTGTACCCATACTCAGGATGATTAGCCATACCGCTTTAAAGCGTGGATTGTTTGGTTTGGTTGACCAACCCATCACACCGCTAATGGCGAAACTGGCTGCTAATGGCGCAGTGATGGCGCTTGTCAGTCCAGCGGAGAATAAACCAAGCGCGAAAAACAGGGGGGCAAAATCCCCCAGCAGTGGTGTTAGTTGTTGCGCTATATTTTCTATTGTTGGTGAGAGCCCAGAGGCGAAAAAGGTTGCGGCGGATGTAGAGATGACGGCCAGTGTAATGAGTCCACCTACTGTTATTGCTATCGCGCTGTCTTTACTAATGGCTTTTAAACGCTTGGGCGCATCATCATTAGTGCAAAAATGCGCTGCTAAACTGGCATGCAAGAAAAGATTGTAAGGCACCACTGTTGTGCCAACTAGAGCGATGGCCGTCAGCACACTGGCTTCGGGCAGCGATGGTAGCAAGATATTTGTAGCGATAGCTGACCAGTCTGGGGAGGCAACAAATAAGGTGACCAGAAATACTAAACTCATCAAAAACACTAAGCTGATCAAGATCATAGTCAGAAAAGGCAGATTACCCACTAACATCAGCACTAAGGCAATGATCCCCAAGGCACCTGCCCACAGGTGAGTATCGCCACCAAAAATATTATGCATGCCAATGGCTGCACCAGTCAGGTTGCCGGCCTCATATGCAGCATTACCTACGCCTATTCCCAAAATTACTAATATCATCATCAAGACGCGGGGGATGCCGCTGGGCAAATTACTGCGTAAATTCTCAGACAGACCAAGACCTGTCACCACCCCAAGACGGGCGGCCATGGATTGCAAAATTAACGTGGCAGCAATTGAAAAAACCAAGGCCCAAAGAAGGCTATAGCCAAAATGTGCACCAGCAATAGTTGCTGTAGTAACCGTACCGGGGCCAATAAAGGCCGCCGCAACTAAAAATCCCGGACCCAATTTGCGCATAGTGTTCTCATTATTTTTATGACATCTGTACTTTAGCACTTGCATTCGTAATTATTAAATTCTAAACTTTCAGAAAATATTGAAACTTATGAAGGTTGTGCAATGACTCCACTGGTAGAAAGCTTTGTTATGCATTTCGGCGAAATGGGCAGTCGCTGGGGATTCAATCGCACCGTAGGTCAGATGTATGCTTTGCTGGTCGCCTCAGAACAACCTATGACGGCCAATCAACTGGCTGCAGAACTGAACATTTCACGTGGAAATGTCAGCATGGGAATTAAGGAGTTACAGTCCTGGCAGCTGATTACGGTGAAACATATTCCTGGTGATCGTAAGGAGTATTACACTTCAACAGGCAGCATATGGGACATGGCCATGAAGGTATTTGAAGAGCGCCGTAAGCGCGAGGTTGATCCAACACTAACCATGTTACGAGATGTTTTGCTGAATAAGCCCACATGTCAGGAGGATGAATTTGCTCAGCAAAAGTTGCATGAAATTCATGATTTGCTGGAAACCGTTACTACCTGGTCCAAAGAGCTGCAGAGCATGAATCCGGAAAAGCTCAACACCCTGATGAAGCTGGGGTCCGGTGTCGGAAAGGTGCTGGATATCAAACAGAAAATGCTGAAAAAGGCCGGAAGCTAAAGATACAAAGTCGAGACCGATAGTGCGTTTGGCTTTCATATCTGCAATTACCCGCCAGTTTGCTGGTCGGTGGCGTCAGATACGAAAGATAAATTTGCTCAAGGAGTAGATAATGGACGTTGAATTACTCTCTAGAATTCAATTTGCGGTCAATATCAGTTTCCACATATTGTTTCCGACCATCACGATTGCGATGTGCTGGTTTTTGTTTTATTTCAAATTACGCTTTGACCTGTCCGGACACCCAGTCTGGATGCGTATTTATCGGTTTTGGGTCAAGGTATTTGCTCTGACCTTTGCACTGGGTGTAGTCAGCGGTATCACTATGTCATTCCAGTTTGGCACTAACTGGCCCGGATTTATGGAAAAAGTAGGCAATATCGCAGGACCGTTGCTGGGGTACGAGGTCATGACCGCTTTTTTCCTGGAAGCAACTTTCTTAGGGGTTATGTTGTTTGGTATGCATCGAGTTCCGCCGTGGTTGCATACGCTAGCAACCTTATTGGTGGCCATAGGAACAACTTTGTCAGCATTTTGGATCCTGTCTTTAAACTCCTGGATGCAAACTCCTCAGGGGTTCGAAATGGTTGACGGTGTGGCGTATGCCAAAGACTGGCTGGCGATCATCTTTAATCCTTCCTTTCCCTATCGATTCAGTCATATGCTGCTGGCCTCTGCACTCACCTGCAGCTTCTTCATTATGGGGATATCCGCGTATCGCATGTTGCGCGGTGATGAGAAAAAGGCGCCAAAGATTGCGCTTAAAACGGCACTCGCGGCCGCCTGTATTTGTGCTCCATTGCAAATCTTTGTCGGCGATTTACATGGCTTAAATACCCTTGAACATCAGCCCCAGAAAATTGCCGCGATGGAAGGTATCTGGGAAACAGAGAAAGGGGCACCTTTGCTGTTATTCGCCATACCTGATGAGAGTACCCGGAGTAATCACTTTGAAGTGGCGATACCGAAACTTGCCAGTCTTATTCTAACTCATAATGTAGACGGAGAAATTCAGGGACTCAATGAATTTGCGGGACAGCATCCGCCAGTAAAGCCGGTTTTCTACGCTTTTCGCATCATGGTCGGAATAGGATTACTAATGCTGCTGCTAGCACTGACAGGATTGTTACAAGGCGTTATTGGCAAAGGGTTTCGGCGCTGGTATTTACAGGCACTGGTGCTGAGCACTTTTGTTGGCTGGATTGCGACTTTGGCTGGCTGGTACGTTACCGAAATTGGTCGTCAACCTTATGTGGTGTATGGCGTTGTGACCACGGCTGAGACAGCGACTACGATTGCACCGGGCAACGTCGCATTGTCTTTGACACTTTATAGCCTGGTGTACTTGTTCTTGCTGGTGGCCTATATCCGCACATTATTTTTGATGGCGCGGCGCTCAGTTGAGATTGAGGAATACCAACAACCACCGCGATTAAGTACCAGCCAGCCTGTGACTCAAATAGGAGTATAAGGTCATGTTTGCCAATGAGTTATTGCCAGATATTTTTGCCTTGCTGTTAGCTGTTGCCGTGTTTATGTATGCCATTTTGGACGGTTATGATCTAGGGGTCGGTATGTTATTGCCCTGGCGGCCTGACAATCATCAAGATCAAATGATCGCGTCGATAGGTCCTTTCTGGGATGCCAACGAAACCTGGCTGGTACTCGCTGTTGGGATATTGCTCATCGCTTTTCCGAAGGCACACAGTATTATTCTGACAGAGCTTTATCTGCCAATAGTGGTGCTTTTGATCGGACTGATTGTGCGGGGAGTGTCTTTTGATTTCCGGGCCAAAGTAGCACAAGGACGCAAAGAATATTGGGATAAAGCCTTTAAAACTGGCTCGCTGATGGCTGCAGGTGCCCAGGGTTTTATGTTGGGTGCCTACGTGATGGGGTTTGATTACTCACTCGGAGCAATAATGTTTTGCATGCTCAGTGTACTTGGTGTGGTTGCCGCATATTGTCTTATCGGGGCCTGCTGGCTTCTAATGAAAACTGAAGACGATTTGCAGCAGAATGCCTTGCGCTGGTCACGTAATGCCTGGCTGTACACTGTGCTGGGAATAGTCGCGGTATGCCTGGTGAATCCCCTGGTCGACGAAACTATCTTCAATAAGTGGTTGGCCCTTGGTACACAGTCTGATCCAGGTAAGTGGCTGGTGTTGCTAGTGCCTGTTTTCACGATTGGATTGCTGGCATATCTGTATCGCTTGCTCCACTCTGAAATAACCCTGCAAGATGACCACTGTGTGGCTCCTTTTGTCAGCACTGCGCTGGTATTTTTATTGTGTTTTCTGGGGCTTGCTTATAGTTTCTATCCTTTCGTGGTGCCAGGACAACTCACCATTCAGGAAACGGCCAGTGCTGCTGATTCTCTTCGATTTATTTTGGTTGGAGCGATTGTTGTTGTGCCTTGTATACTGGCTTATACCGCGTTTTCTTATTACGTATTTCGCGGTAAAGTCACGGATTTAAAATACTATTAGCAAGCTGGGAACTAATAGCGGGTAGCAGGTCCCCATTTAACTTCTCAAAACCAAATTATCCTGAAATAGTCAGTTGTCCAACTGATTAATTGAGGATTATATAAATCGCCTGTAAGGTCGGTAGTGTGGCTCAAGGGATTGCATACTTTGGCCATCGTCAGAAAGGAACTTGAAGTCAGCAAAATCAAAACCCGGTGCTACAGTACCGCCAACCAGGGAATAGTCGCCGGTAGATTCCGCCGCCTGATAGTGACCCCCGGATATGACGTGATGATAACGTCCGCTATTGCCTCCCAATATTATTTCGCTTGCTCCTTGCTCATGCAGGTCAATCAGACGCAGCGGCGCACCATCGTAAAAGTGCCAGATTTCATCATGAAAGACCTTGTGAAAACGACTGATATCGTCCCGTCCTAATAAAAAATAAATTTGTGTTACCACAGCACGTTGCTGACCATGCACGGGGGACGCGACATCCTCTGGGCTGCGATAGGTTTCACGGAAATAGCCGCCCTCTGGATGAGGTTGTAATTGATAAGTATCGATTAATTTTTTTACGGACATCTTTGCATACCTAATGGTTGTCTGGGTATTTGTCCCGCATTCTTATATAATCCCCACACTTTTTCAAATAGGTAAGCTATCTGATGTTTTTGCGTTACCAAACCCCGTTTTCCTGGACGGAAGCGGTTCTTGATGATTTTGATCGATTTTTGATCGACCACGCTGCGGCAGAAAAAAAGGCATCAGGGATGGCAATGTCGATGCTGTCTCATTATCCAGATCGTGAGCGCTTGGTAAAAGCCATGGTGGATCTGTGTATCGAAGAAATGACCCATTTCAGAAAAGTGGTGAAACTTCTCTATGAGCGAGGGTTAACACCGGGTGCCGATACCAAAGATGACTATGTAAATCAGTTTAGACAGCATTTCCGAAAGGGAACAGAGGTTTATTTACTGGACCGTTTATTGATCGGTGGCATCATCGAAGCTCGTGGCTGTGAACGTTTTGGGCTTGTGGCACAGGCATTGCCTGAAGGCAGTATGAAAAAGTTCTATCATGCAATTGCCGAATCGGAAGCGAAGCATCATGAATTATTTGTTGATCTGGCTCGGGAATATTTCCCTGACGAACAGGTAGACAAGCGACTCGATGAATTACTGGATGCCGAAGCACAGATTATTCAAAGCATTCCATTTACCGCAGCACTACATTAAATCGTTGTGATTGACAGTCAGTACCTGAACAAATATGCAGAAGCAGAAGTGACGTTATTGAAGGATGTTCCGTCATTTTCCGCTGAGTCGGTTTGTGTCGTGCCCTGTTATCAGGAGTCTGACGCTTTTATTCACCGTTATCGACAGACCTTTTCAGGACACCTCAGTCTATTGATTGTGGTGCTCAATCAGCCCAGTTCGCAGCAGGATACCGAACCCCAGATGGCTCTGCAGGAGAGCCTTCTTTCGTGCGGAAAATTACGCTGGCAATACCGACATCTGTCTTTGCTGCACTTAGATGGGCTGCATGTGTTGCTGGTGGATCGGTTCTCAACTGAGCAATTGAGAATTCCAGAGAAAAAGGGAGTCGGACTGGCGCGCAAAATCGGCGCCGATTGTGCCAGTTATTTGATTGCCAAGGGGTGTATTACACAGCCTTGGATTTACTCAACCGATGCAGACGCCCACTTACCTTGCAACTATTTTGATATTACACCAGTGATGCAAACTGCTGTTGCTGTAACTTTTGATTTTGCGCATCAAACCGGGAACGGTGATCTTGTTGCAAAGGCGACAAAACTTTATGAGCAACGCTTGCACTACTATGTGGATGGACTCCGACAAGCGGGCTCTGGATATGCGTTTCACACTATCGGCAGTTGCCTTGCCATTCATGCAACTGCTTATCAAAAAGTACGCGGATTTCCTCAAAAAGCGGCCGGTGAGGACTTCTATCTGTTAAACAAACTGGCGAAGCTCGGCCCCATTGCTTCTCATCCGGCTTGCATAGCTCTGGATGCTCGTATCTCTCATCGTGTGCCCTTTGGTACCGGTCCTGCAGTGGCGGAGATTGTCTCTTTGCTTGAAAATCAGCAGGAATATTGTGTTTACCATCCACAGAGTTTTGTTTGTTTGCAGCAGCTGTTAATACACTTAAATAAAGTGCCTGAACTTGCCACCTCGGTAAACCAGTGGTGTTCGCAATTGCCCAAGATTGCCGTTAGTTACCTTGAAGAGTCGGGGTTTTTCACTGCGCTGTCGAAATGGCAACGGCAAAAGATTTCGTGCAAACAACTGCAGCATCAGGTGAATGGTTGGATGGATGCCTTTCGTACTCTGAAATTTATTCATTATTGTCGGGATTCTGGACTGGAAGATCTGCCTTTGGCTGACGCCCTCACATTGCGAAACAAAAAATAACCAGACTTTTGGCGTTTTTTAGTTAAGATTAAGACACGAAACTTTGTCTCTCAGGAAGCGAAAATATGGATATCGTCCAGGAATACCTGTTGTCAGTCGAACTGATTGTATTGCTCTTCGTCATTATTTTGTTGAAGGCGTCTATTAAATTTGTGCCACAGAATCGGGCTTACATCGTTGAGCGATTTGGTAAGTTTCAATCAACCAAAGAAGCCGGCCTGAATTTTATTTTACCTTTTGTCGATACGGTTGCTGCTGATCGTTCCTTAAAAGAACAAGCGGTAGACGTTCCGAGCCAAAGCGCCATCACTAAAGACAATATATCGTTGACCGTCGATGGCGTGCTGTATTTTCGGGTATTGGATCCCTATAAAGCGACCTATGGGGTTGATGAGTACATCTTTGCGGTGACCCAACTGGCACAAACCACTATGCGTTCTGAATTGGGTAAAATCGAACTGGATAAAACCTTTGAGGAGCGTGATACCTTAAATGCGCGCATTGTCAGCCAAATCAATGAAGCATCCGCTCCGTGGGGGATTCAGGTTTTGCGCTATGAGATCAAGGATATAATTCCTCCGCATTCCGTAATGGAAGCGATGGAAGCGCAGATGAAAGCAGAACGGATGAAGCGCGCACAGATTCTGGAGTCGGAAGGTGACAGACAAGCATCGATAAACGTTGCTGAAGGTAAAAAGAAAGCGCAAATTCTTGCAGCTGAAGCGGACAAATCTGAACAGATCCTCAATGCTGAAGGTGAAGCTCAGGCGATCATCGCCGTTGCCAATGCCCAAGCCGAAGCATTGCATACTGTTGGTACGGCAGCTAATACCGAGGAAGGGCAAAAAGCCATTCAGCTGGACTTAGCGACCAAGGCCATCGAAGCGAAACAGGCGATAGCCAAAGAATCATCAATTATATTGTTGCCCGATGGCGAAACGGAAGCGGCTTCGCTAGTGGCGCAAGCCACCAGTATTATTAACAAATTGAATCAAACTAAGGAATAAGCCGTCATGGATTATATTCAGGAAAACTTAGTTGAAGTTTTTTTAATCGTTGGCTTTGTACTGCTGGGAGTTGAAATCCTCATTCTTGGCTTTGCCACGTTTATCTTACTGTATGTGGGTATAGCAGCGGTTTTGACAGGCATTTTGATGTATAGCGGATTAATAGAGCAAAGTCTGAATCAGGGCATACTGTTTACTGGCGTACTTACCGCAGTATTGGCGGCGGGTTCCTGGCGAAAGCTGCGGGAAATTCAGCTACAAAGTGAAACCAAAAAGGCGACCAGCGATTTGATTGGGATGACCTTTACGTTGGAGCAGGAAGTATCACCACAATCGGACACGCAGTTTCGTTATTCTGGTGTGCAATGGTTGTTAAAATCAGATTCGACCATACAACAGGGCGCTAAAGTTAAAGTTATCGATGTTGAAGTTGGCGTGATGCATATCACGATTGCTGACGATTAAGACAGCAGACGACGAAATAAGGGATACCATGGTCGGAGAGATTGCCGCGCTGAGCACGGCGCTATGCTGGGCGGTTGCGTCACGGATGTTCCAATTATTGGGCAGACACTTTACACCGCTGGCATTAAATTTTTGGAAGGGTGTTGCTGCAGCGCTGGTTCTATTTGTTGTTACTCAGGTCTTTTATCCAGATTTCACCATTAGCGCAGAACAAATGTTCTGGCTGTTACTCAGTGGTGCCGTCGGTATAGGGTTGGGTGATACCTTCTTTTTTCAAGCACTGAATAAAATAGGCGACAGCCAGGCAATACTGATTGCTGAAACGCTTGCCCCTATTGTGACTGCATTATTCGCGATGGCCTGGATAGCAGAGTGGCTGACATGGCAACAGTGGATAGGCATTGCCGTGGTGATTATTTCGGTGGATATGATCATCAAGCTAAAGAAAAGACAAACCGTTATCGCCTTTGATCCCAATGGCTATTTTTACGCTGCAGGAGCGGCTTTGTGTCAGGCATTCGGCGCAGTGATCAGTCGTGATATATTGACTTCTTCCGATATTGATCCGGCGAATGCCAGTGCTTATCGATTAATTGGGGGAATGGCGATTGTTGTGGTTTTGATGCTATGGCGAAAGGATCGCTGGCTACCCGTGACCGAAAACAAAAAACAAACCTGGATACTCTTCGCTTGGGCGGCCACAATCGGGACTTTTGCCGCCTTGTTCTTGCAAATGCTGGCATTTACTCATACTAAGGCGGCAATTGTGCAAACCCTGTTTGCCACTAGCGTTGTGTTGTCGTTGCTGGTGGCCAAGTTAATGGGTGAGTCAATTGGTAAACGTATGACCTTATGGTCACTGGTCGCCTTGGCGGGTACGGCGTTCTTGGTGGCCGTTGAATGAATATCTGTAAAATAACAACTATAAGGAGAAGGAATGTCAATTTTAAGACGGTCCGATGAAGAAATTCTGGAAGCAGCCAACCACATCCTGGACACTAAGCATGAAGCGGCACGACAACAGGATTGGGCGAAGTATTCAAAGTATATGTTGCCGGAGCATATAACCCCGGAACATCAAGAGGAGGTGGAGAAGCAATGGCATGAGCAGGAAGTGTTGCGCACTCTTACCAATAAGCGGGAGTTGCTCGGGATTTTCCGTCAGGAAAATCGCGTGCTGGTTAGCTGGAAGCAGTGGAGCACTGCTACAGAGGATGAACTATTAGCTGTACTCTGGTTAACGGAGCATAATAGTGACATCAAAGCCTGCGGTAATCGTATTTTCTAAAACGCCGAACCGCAACTAGCCACTTCTGTCGGCCTGGGTGTTTGTGCCTGATAACTGCTTATCCAGCAGCGTTGGTAAAGTGAGCAATAACAGATTTTCAAATCCATGGCCCAGAAAGTTTCCATAAACATCTGGGATAATGGTTGAGAGGCCTTGTTGTTGGGCCACAAAACCTCCCACACTTTTTCTGACTTTCCTGGTGCCAGAATAAAATTTTCAAATTGTCCCTGATACTGATCCAGCGTTGTCAGGCCTTCTGGCATCGCTTTTTGCAAATCCCGCACGTGTTGAACTTCGAAGCCATTAATCTGCCATTGCGCCGTTTCTATAAAGGCAGGACCAACACCAGCATTAAACACCGAAAACGCCAAGTGTCGCGCAGTGTTGCCGTTCTCCAGCTGTTTCGTCAGATACTGACTCTTAAACTCCACAACAGGGTATACGTCGGCATGCTGCTGATTACGCCCGATTCGAGCCTGATCCCAACCGACATAGAGTGCTACAGTGGCGACAATAACAGCTACGTAACTTGCTAAATCTTGTGGATTGATTTTAAACACGTTGTATTTTCTCTATCACTAACAGGGGGACTTCACTAGATATTGATTTAACGGCATTAACTGTTCGCCGCAGGCGACAATTGAATGGCTCTTTTAACGTTAGTGATAGCAGTGCAGAACTAATTCCGTCAAGCACTTCAGTAAGAACTGACTTTATCTTTGGCAGGTAGTAAATAACGCTTGCCTTGACGGGCTAATTTATATACACTCCGCCGCCTTAAATCAGCCAAACACTTTGTTTCCTTGCCTTCAAGCAGTCCCGGCTGAGCTGTACAAGGCCTTAACCGTAAGGAGCAACCATGCGTCATTACGAAATCGTATTTATGGTTCACCCAGATCAGAGTGAACAAGTACCAGGTATGATCGAGCGTTATACTGGTATTCTATCAAAAGATGGTGGTCAAATTCACCGCTTGGAAGACTGGGGTCGTCGTCAATTAGCCTACCCAATCGAAAAGCTGCATAAAGCCCACTATGTATTAATCAATGCCGAAGCGACACCTGAAGCTGTTGAAGAATTGGAAACTGCTTTCCGTTTCAACGACGTTATCCTTCGCAACATGATTATGCGCACTAAAGCTGCTGTTACTGAGCCATCACCAATGGCAAAAGAAGCAACTGAATCTCAAAAGCCTGCTCGTCCTGCTCGCACTGAAAAGCCAGCAAGAGATGAGTCTGCCGCTGAAAAAGCATAATCGTAAGGAGAATTAATAATGTCTAACTATTTCAGACGTCGTAAGTTCTGCCGTTTTTCTGCAGAAGGTATTACCGAGATTGATTACAAAGATATTTCTTTGTTGAAAAACTACGTTACTGAAAGTGGTAAAATCGTACCTAGCCGTATTACCGGTACTAGCGCGAAATATCAACGTCAGTTATCAAGCGCGATCAAACGTGCTCGTTTCTTGGCTTTGTTGCCTTACACTGACTCACACAAGTAATTGTTAGCGAATATAAAGAGGTAGCTCAATGGATATCATTCTACTAGACAAAATCGCTAACCTGGGTGGTTTGGGCGAGACTGTCAATGTTAAATCTGGTTATGCAAGAAACTTCCTGTTCCCACAGGGTAAAGCAGTTCCTGCAACCAAAGCAAACGTTGAAAAGTTTGAAGCACGTCGTGCAGAACTTGAAGCAAAAATTGCTGAAGAATTGAAAGCAGCTGAAAGCAAAGCTGAGAAGCTGGCTGAGATTGCGGAAGTGACTATTGCATCACCTGCTGGTGACGAAGGTAAACTGTTCGGTTCAATCGGTACTAAAGATATCGCCGATGCGGTAACAGCTGCTGGATTGGAAGTTGCCAAGGCAGAAGTTAAATTGCCTAACGGAACTATCCGTGAAACTGGTGAGTTCGAGATTGACTTACAGTTCCACTCTGACGTTAGCGCAACTGTAAAACTGATTGTTATCAGAGAAGCGTAAGCAGACAGATTTCGATTCTTAAAAAAGGCCACCTTGAGTGGCCTTTTTTGTGCGTGCGAAATAAAATTCTGTCCAAAATTAAACTCGCCAATGCAGGTAACCTTTGTTGACTTTGCAATCGTTAGAAAAGTATCTGAGTCTCTATTTTTGAGTTGCTATTAGAAACTCTTGTTATTAGCCCAAAGTATTAATTTCCCGAGAACTTTATTTGTCTATACTTCATTCAGGTATTACGTTAAGTAAAAGAGAAATGTCAGCATGAATGTCATTTTCCAGCTAGTTTATATAAGCAGAGAAACGCAACGCTTTGATAAAGAATCGTTGGGCTCATTGTTAACCAAAGCAAAGCAGAATAATGCGGATCTTAATGTCACTGGGGCATTGATTTACAATGGTGGGCGATTTTTGCAAGTGCTGGAAGGACAGCAACAGCAAGTAGAAGCGCTTTATCACAGCATAAAGCAAGATAACCGTCATGCAGATGTTCGCCTACTTTACACTGGTGAGTCAAAGGTGCGATATTTTGGCAACTGGTCAATGAATATGTTTAATTTGGAATGTGACAAACCAAAAAATCTGTCGTCTTTAAAGGATATTGTTAGTGCGGCTGCGAATGGTGAAAAATTCGCTGGGCTGAGTGCACCACTGGCACTATTGAGAGAATTTAAATCAGCAAGTGCGGCTTAATCAACGTATACCTTTAGGCTGTGTTGCTCTGGAGAGTCAAGGTTTTGTGTAATTGCGGACATGGCTCTACAGAATATTCAAGGCCGATTCGGGCAATCAAGACATGCCCAGTTTAAAAATTAAATTTTCTCTTTAAACCTTTCTCATTTAAGCTGCGACTAACTATCCAACTAAACAGAAAAATTGGAATTCGGTGAAACAGGCAGTCGTTGACGCAAATCCGCAATTGCTGGAACAAAAAACAGCAAGACTGATAGATGCAGCCAAGGCAGGCGATCGGGATGCGTATAGATTATTGTATGAGCAATATATCGGTCAGGTCTATGCATTGTGTGTCAGATTGACCGGCGATCAACATCATGCGGAAGAAGCTGCGCAGGAAGTATTTATACAGGTTTGGCAGAAGCTACAAAACTATCGTGGCGATAGTAAGTTTTCTACCTGGTTGCATAGCGTGACGTCCAATATCGCGATTTCCTATTTACGTAAGCAGAAAGGCTGGTTACAACGCATGTTCGATATTGAAGATACATCTGCGATGTATGCCGAGGCCGAACAGTCAGCTGGCGATGTCGATTTAGATGTTTACGTTAAACGATTACCGGAAAGGGCGCGTATTGTTTTTGTATTACACGCAATCGAAGGTTACCGGCATGAAGAAATTGCCAGAATGATGAATACAGCGGTGGGCTCGAGTAAAGCGCAATTTCACCGAGCCAAACAGTTGTTGAAAGAGTGGATGGGGTATGAGTAAGCAAGCATTTGAGCATAAGTTGAAACAACAACTTGCGGATTTGCCTCGAGAGATGCAACCGGATAAAGATTTGTGGTCTGGCATTGATATCGCATTGACTACTCGGGAACATGAGCAGCCACAGCAAAAGAAAATCCAGAATAATGTACTGGCTTTTAAGCAGCAATATGTGGCCTTAGCTGCAAGCATCTTGGTAGTAGCAACACTAAGCTGGCAACTATTGACACCAGCGCCGCAGCAGTTTGAGCCTGAGCGTTTAGTGAATGCCTTGACCGAACAGCATATCCAGCAGAAAAGTGCCCTGTTAGCATCTTATTCAGAGACGCAGGCGGCCACCGCAAATTGGCAGCAGCAACTTGATGAGTTGGAGCAGGCGGGTGAAGCGATTCGAGCGGCGCTCAAAGAAGATCCAGATAATGTTGCATTGATGAAGATGTTACAGCATACATATCAGCAACAGATTGATTTAATTGAAAAAGTGCATGCACCTGCATGGCATCGAATTTAATGATTATTGCAGAGTGAAGTAAAAACAGGTGATGTATGAATAGACTATTACTAGTGTTGCTATTAACCGCGTCGTCGGCGTTTGCAGGCCAGCGAGTTAACGAAACTCTGGACGTCACTGAAGACGTATTGATCGATATTGAGCATCAGAATGGCCGAATTGAAATTCGGGGTTGGGACAAAGCTCAAGTTGAAGTCAAAGGTGAGCTGTCGGATAAGGCCGAAGATTTTGTCTTCGAGCGGAGAGGCAGCCGTGTTGTCATCGAAGTGCGCATGCCCAAGCGCAATAACTGGAATTGGAAAGATTCCGACAATGGTGATGATTTGGTGGTGAATGTGCCCAAGGGCAGCAAAATAGATTATTCATCTGTGAATGCCGATGTGAGAGCCAAAGATCTGCACAACGGTGCCAGTATTGATACTGTGAATGGCGAAATTGATGTTGAGGTTTTATCAGGCCGCATATCACTAGAGTCGGTGAATGGTGACATTGAATCTGAGAAGTTGTTTGGTGATATTAGTTTTGAGACGGTAAACGGTAATATCCGTGACCGCGGATCTAACGGCCGTGATGTACGCTACGAATCTGTCAACGGCGATATATTTGTTAATAGCAGCATTACTGAGATTAAAGTTGAATCGGTCAATGGTGGTATCGAACTGGAGCTGGGTGATATTCAGGCATTGGATATCGTCACTGTTAATGGAAATGTCGAAGCCTATATGAATCTAATGGAAAATGGTTCAGTTGAGGGTACCAGCGTATCAGGACGTATGGAGTTGAAGTTTCAGGAAGATGTTTCTGCACGCTTTGATGTGCAGGCACACGCTGGTGGTCGCATTGTGAATCGCTTTTCTGAGCATGAACCGCAACGGGATAAGTATGGACCACGACGCTGGTTAGAATTTACCACAGGCAGCGGTAAAGGTCGGGTGGAACTGTCAACGGTTGGTGGGCGCATTATTCTCGCTAAACATAAAAATTAAAGACCAGAATCAACCAGACCTAACGCCTCTTATCGACGAGGCGTTTCTTTTTGTCGAAGTGGCTTTCCGTTGTTTGTATTTATCAATATAATGACCTGTCGTCTCATAATTATTATAACTTTTCGAAATGCATTTTCAGGAACCTCAACGTAAATCATGAAAGCCGTCAGCTCCCGAGATCCAGACAAGAAGATCGAAAAACTGAAAATTCCTCCTCACTCCATTGAAGCGGAGCAATCAGTTTTGGGAAGCATGCTGATCGCACCTGATTCCTGGGATAAAGTGGCGGAAGTGGTCATTGAACCGGATTTTTATAATCGCGCCCATCAAATTATCTTCGGTGCGATAATTCGGTTGCTGGAGCACAGTAAACCCGTGGATCTGGTGACGGTTTCCGAAGAGTTAGAGCAGCGCGATGAGCTGGAAGATGCAGGGGGCTTTGCCTACTTGGCCGAGCTGGCCAAAAATACCCCAAGTGCAGCAAACGTTGTAGCTTATGCCAATATCATTAAGGAGCGTGCGGTAACCCGTGAATTAATCGGTGTTGCGAACGACATTGCTGAAACCAGTTTTAATCCGGAAGGACGCTCTGCATCAGAAATTCTGGATTTGGCGGAAAGCAAAGTTTTTGAAATTGCCGAAAAACGAACGACCAAAAATGAAGGCCCTCAGGATCTGAAAAATGTCTTGGGAACAACCTTGGATAGACTCGAAGCTCTGAATAAAGCTGGTAAGGAGATAACCGGTGTATCTACCGGATTTAATGATCTCGATAAAAAGACCAGTGGTTTGCAACGTTCTGATTTGATAATTGTGGCAGCTCGTCCTTCGATGGGGAAAACCACCTTTGCCATGAACCTGTGTGAAAACGCCATGATGGGACAGGATAAACCCGTGCTGGTGTTCAGTCTTGAGATGCCGTCAGAACAAATTATGATGAGGATGTTGGCTTCTTTAAGTCGTGTGGATCAAACCAAAGTGCGTACGGCACAATTAGAAGATGAAGACTGGGCAAGATTATCCAACACCATGAAGTTGCTGACGGAGAAGAATAATCTATTTATCGACGACTCGTCAGGTTTAACACCGATGGAAATGCGCACAAGAGCACGAAAAGTACACCGTGATCATGGTGGTTTAGCAATGATTATGGTGGATTATCTGCAGTTAATGCGGGCGCCACAATTTTCCGACAACAGAACCCTGGAAATTGCTGAAATATCACGCTCCTTAAAAGCTCTGGCAAAAGAGCTGCAAGTGCCGGTTGTGGCGTTGTCGCAGCTGAACCGTGGACTAGAGCAGCGAGCAGATAAACGGCCTATCAACTCTGATTTGCGGGAATCTGGTTCAATAGAGCAGGACGCTGACTTGATTATGTTTATTTATCGCGATGAAGTGTATAACGAAAATTCACCTGAAAAAGGTGTCTCAGAAATTATCATTGGTAAGCAGAGGAATGGTCCAATAGGAACTGTTCGATTAGCGTTTCAGGGGCAATTCTCTCGCTTTGACAATCTGGCTATGGCAGCCGATTATCCTCAATACGACTAACGCACTATTGCCCTTGTAAGGTGGCGAGAACTTTTCGCGCGCCACCATTGACGCGATGTTCACCCAAATAAATTCCCTGCCAGGTGCCTAATCCCAATCTCCCCTGACAAATTGGGATCTGCACACTGGGTCCCAGCATGGCACATTTAATGTGGGCCGGCATATCATCCGGTCCCTCGTAAGTGTGAACATAATGCGGAGCATCATCAGGGATCATTTTATTGATGTGGGTTTCGAGATCCTGACGCACGGTTGGATCGGCATTCTCATTTAACAACAAGCTGGCACTGGTATGTTGAATAAATAGATGAAGCAGACCAATTTCAATTTCTCTGAGCATGGCCAGCTGGCTAACAATCTCTTCAGTAATGAGATGATAGCCTCTGGGCTTTGGCTTCAGGGTAATTTGCTGTTGTTGCCACATCATCTGAGACACAATTTACTTGTCGAAGCAGATCTCGATATAGGCTTTGCCGCCCTCACCCTTAAATGGCATGATGATTTTGGGGCCATTTACTTTGTGGTTGATGGTGTGATTAGTGCCAGACACTACCATTGGCGTTGCCATCCCGATGTCATAGCCTTTGTCTGCTAAATCTTTCTTAGCGCCACCTGCTACCATGTTGGTAATTTCCCCCACCATGTCACTGACTTCATCGTTCAAATCTTCCGGGCGTTCGCCCAGCATACCTTGCATGATATCCAGTGCCAGACCTTTATCAAAGGTAATCGCCATGGAGCCTTTGACATTTTCACCTACCATGCCAATTAGACCGGACACATCTCCTCTGGCGGTTGAGTCTGTTTTTTTCTGTGGTTTCCCCACCTGAAGTTCTGTTTGTGCCATTGTTTTAAGCACATTTAACAGCGATTGGATAAAGGGGTTTACAAATTCTGCATTCATCTACTGGGGATATCCTTTTTCGAATGTATTTATCTCAATAAGGTTTTTCTACATTGATTATAGGCGGTTTGCTACTTAGCGTCTGACAACCACACATTTTTTATGAGTTTAGTGGCACTTACCACATTTACCGTGAGCTTCAATTGTTTGTCTGCGTACTTCGAAGCCTAATGTTTTTGCTTGCTCTTCAAGGGTTTTCTTTAAACCCGCCGACTGAATTTCCTGAACTGAACCACAATCATCACAAATAAGAAACTGTACTGGATGCGAGCAATCAAAATGATGACAAGCGATAAACGCATTGTCTGATTCAAGTTTATGAATCAATCCGAGTTCAAGCAAAAAGTCCAAAGCTCTGTATACCGTAGCCGGCTTTGCCGAGTCTTCAGTCTGTTTTAATTCATCCAGCAATTCGTAAGCACCAACGGCCCCTTGGTGTTGCAACAACAGACCATACACTTTTTCTCGAAGTACGGTAAATCTAGCACCACGGTGTTCGCAATAACTTCTGGCTTTTTCTAGTAATGATTCTTGGTTCATGTCGGATTAAAAAATTACCGAATATTTCTGTTTTTTTCAAAGTTTAGTTTAACACACCGTTGTTTTATCAACAGTACTAATGTGCAGAACGCAACAAAACACCCAATTAATTCTTTTTGTTGTGTGCATATTGGATGTCGTTAGCTATTTGCTCTGGGCTGACATTGGCGTATGATCGGCCCCCACATTTTTTAAGGCTCTCGTGAAATACTGATGGAAGTTACCTCTAATATAGTCAAGTCGCGCCGATTTAGCGTAGCGCCAATGTTGGATTGGACGGATCGGCATTGTCGCTATTTCTATCGACTTATGACCAAAGAAACCCTGCTTTACACCGAAATGGTCACAACGGGGGCCATTATTCATGGTAAAGGTGACTACCTTGGCTTTAATGAAGAGGAGCATCCAGTTGCTTTGCAACTGGGGGGCTCGGATACAGAGCATATGGCAGAATGTGCCAAACGGGCTGAACAGCAGGGTTATGATGAAATTAACATTAATGTGGGCTGTCCTTCCGACCGAGTAAAGAATGGGCAGTTTGGAGCCTGTTTAATGGCGCAACCTGAAGTAGTCGCAGAGTGCGTTGCAGCTATGCAGGCAGCTGTTGCAATCCCGGTGACCGTTAAATCCCGCATCGGTATCGATGATATGGACGAATATGAAGATCTAAGCCATTTTATCAGGTTGGTATCGCAAGCGGGTTGTCAGCATTTTATTGTTCATGCACGGAAGGCCTGGCTACAGGGCTTGAGTCCAAAAGAAAACCGCGAAGTCCCTCCGCTCAAGTATGAGCGGGTCTATCAGCTCAAACAAGAGTTTCCGGATTTACACATCGCAATTAATGGTGGCATTAAAAGTCTAGCGGAGGCAGAAGAGCATCTGCAGTATATAGACGGTATCATGATGGGAAGAGAAGTGTACTCCAATCCCTATTTGCTGACCCAAGTGGATACCAGAATATTTGCATCTGAAAACGTACCATCTGTCTCTCGTGAGGAGATTGTGCAACAAGTCTGTGACTATGCTAAACGCCACCTCGAAACAGGTGGGCGAGTCTGGCACGTCTACCGACATGTTTTGGGATTGTACCAAGGGCAACCGGCCTCAAGAGTATGGCGTCGTTATTTAAGTGAAAACGCCACCAACCCAGACGCACCTGCTGACGTTATCCTGGATGCAGTTGAAGCGATGATGACCGCCAGACGGGCTAATCCCAGAATGATGGAAAATAACCCAGTTTAATTTCAGTTTTCTGGATAACAATCCAAAGCTAATACTTGTGCTTTTAGCTGTTGGTAATGCTTGCCTTGCCAGGCCGGAATTTGACTTTCCCTGATATCAAAACCATAGGCCGAAGGGCTGGTCAGGATAATAGGCGGACTCTGAATGCGTTTAAAGACACTTTTTCGAATACACTCATAGAACCATTCCAAATCGGCAACAAATGCCTCAGGCTCATTCATACCCCAGCGTTCCAGTAATGCAGGTCTGATGTCTAACTGGCTGTGTAGTTCACCATTCAGATACCAAATAAGTATATCTTCAGGGCCTGCCTTTTGAAATGAAGTGGCTTTTTCCAACATGGCGCAATGGTAGCCAAATTTCATGGGGTCAATTTGCGCGTCACGCAATTCTGCGCTTGGTGCAATACCTTCTTCCGGGAAACGAAACAGGTCATCTGGAAGCAAAGAGTGTGGAATAACCTCTGACTGGAAAATCTGTTGATTCAGATAGCGAGCCATATCAAATACTTCAGCCTTAGTTAAATCGCCGATTGGTGCGATAACTCCCCCCACATCACCGTATAATGTGGCGTAGCCCAAGGCAATTTCGACTTTGTTGCCATTATTAGTAAACATCCGCCCATATCTACCGGCAATGTTTGACAGAATGGACGTCCCACGGATTTTTGCCTGAATATTTTCATCCGATAATGTACGCATCCAATCTGGTGATGGGTAATGCTCATCAAGCTGTGCAAATACCTTTTGATGGGCATCTACCAGTTCTGATATTGGTACCTGTCGATAGTCAATACCTAACGCATCACTGATGTGCTGAGCAACCGATTGAGTTTGCTGAGAATTATATTGTGATGGCATATTCACAGCCATGACGTTTTCGGCACCAAAGGCTTTGCATAACAGCGCGACAACGACCGCACTATCGACGCCTCCGCTCAAACCAACGAGAAATTTAGGCGGCGTTTGCCAACCCAGCAAGTCCTGTACATGTTGTAAACCAGTAATAATGGCCTGATACTTTTCAGCCATCTTGTCAGGCGTTTCTCGCTGTACTGCGGTAGATGACTTAAACGCCTCAACCTCAAGTAATTCCTCCTTAAATGCTCCTTTGGCAATGTTAACTAACTCCCCTTTTGCGTTGTAGTGAGAACTGTCACCATCAAAAGTGATGATGTTCTTGCCATTATTTTGGGCACCGACATTATTGACATAAAAATACGGGACAAACGGAATGTTGTTGTCTTGCAATTCCTGTTGTAGGAAATGAATACGCCGATCACGGGCCTGATTTTTTCGGTGCGTCCAGGGAGAAGCTGATACGTTAACTATCATATCGCTGCCATTTTCAATTAAGTGGCGAGTGACATTTAGAGAGGAAAAATTTTGTCGATAATCTTTACACCATAAGTCTTCGCATACTTCCAAGCCAATTTGATATTGATTTGCTGAGGTGTTTATTTCAAAAGGCTGGCAAAGTGTTTTAACGGTAATGCCAAAATCAGCAGCGACATCCTGCAATGAGAAAAAGTAACGGGGATCATCAAAAAACCGATAACTGGGTAATAGTGTTTTGGGTTGCACACCATCAGGCAAGTATGCCTGTTTCACCCGGCGTTTCGCGAAGTGCCCTTGGTGCATAATATATGCCGCGTTGTACAAACGCGTGCGCCCATCTTTATTGCAATAGTGGCTGTTTTTTTCTAGTCGTTCGGAAATTGACGCATCTTCGTAAACGTTGCCATATACGATACTGATATCCTGACTTAGCGCGCGTATTTCCTCATTTACCAGCATCAGTTCACGACAGAAATGTCGATCCAGGTGTTTGTCAGAGATCAGATAGCCACCAACACATAATTCTGGAAATACGATGAGATCACAGCCGTCATTTTTGGCTTGTACAACATTTCTTTTGATGGTTTCCAGATTGCGTTCAATCGCTAAAGGGACAACCTGCATTTGACTTAGGGCTATTTTCATACTGCTGAATATTACTCTGACCTCAGATTTGAGTTAATGGTAGCGAGCCAAGCACAGTTGTCTAGCCATTTGTAGCAACGCAAACTTTTTATGGGGTTGGTATTACTTAGGATAAATAAGGTATTGGCATTTTCATGTTGGTGAATTTAGCTAAATTGTTGGTTTTTTTCACTAAACCATTGGCTAAATAAAATACAGGTGTCAATAGCCGCAAAAAAATATAAATAAAAAACTCAATAAAAACAATTGGTTAAATAAAAAATTAAACTTGGCACGACACTGGCTAAAACTTTTGTATAAGTTCATGCGACTTATAAAACAACAAACGTAGGAAAGCAGGAGAAAGTCATGAAATTTACAAGTCAGGTTATTAAGGCGGTAACACTTACTGGAGCACTATTAGTCGGTTCTGTATCAGCTTACGAAGTAACTCTTAAAGATATGGTGTCGCATCTGGTGCAACAGGCTGTCACAGACGTGTCGTACGATATTGCCAACGGGGTTTACGCCTCAATCGTTTCTTCCAGCTATCACATTGAGTTGCAAGAATCTGAGATAAAAACGGAAGTCATCATTTCTCAGGCGACTGAGACAAAAACTGAAAATACTGAGAAAGCGGAGTAAATTTCGCCATGTTTATTCAATTCAATATTTTGGCCGTCTTGCTTTCCCCGGTTGTCGCCTACTGTGTTGGTGCGGGTGTATTATTGGCATTCGATAGCCACAAAAATGCTCAGATCGAGTTAGATACAAAACAATAGAGAAGCAGACTTTCACTGCTTCTTTCTTGTTCCCGCTCAATCTTTCTAAGTGCCGAAGTAATCCCTTTATATCTCTTACGCCCCTGGCAACAATTCTGTATCTGTTTTAATCCTGTAAAGCCATTCCTTCTATAGTCACAAGTGCCGCATCTCAATCCTTGAGCGATCAATCTTAATACTTTACTGAATACCCATGATGGTTTTGCTCCAGAACGCAATGCAGCAGTCGGAAATTGCTGTATTCGAATTGAAAGAAATAGGTTCGTCAAATTCACCATTTGATTCGTCAATTTTACTAATTTTATGGCGTTGCATAGTAATTAAACTTGTTGGATATTTACCCATAAAAAATAAAACCTTTAAAAACAACAAGTTATGGTTATTTAAAGGTTGGCACGTGACTTGAAATAGTAAGAGCAATTGTGAGTAAAGAACCTTTTGTAGTTATTTCAACCAGGAGCATCAAAATGAGTGTGTTTACTAGAATAAACGACATTATTCAATCGAACCTAAATGCCATGCTGGACAAAGCGGAAGATCCCGAGAAGTTGCTTTCGCTAATTATTTCGGAAATGGAAGAAAGTCTTGTTGAGTTGCGTAGCATCGCCGCGAAGCATATCGCTGATCAGAAAACCCATCAGCGCAAGTTAACCAGTCTTGAGCGTCGGGCTGAAGATTGGGAAACCAAGGCCACCGTTGCCTTGCAGAAAAACCGGGAAGACCTGGCAAGAGCGGCTTTGATTGAAAAGCAAAAAATCAGCGCCGAAATTGAAGAGTTAGCTCATTATCTGGAAGTTGTGTCAGAACAACTGGAAAAAATTCGGGAGGATAGCGGTCGACTGACGAGTAAAGTAGCCGAAGCCAAGGCCAAACGTAAAGCAATGTACACCCGTTTTGAACACGCTAAAACTCGCCTGGATATCAAAGCGCAACACGAAAAGTATGACGTAGATGCTGTTATGCAACGCTTTGATGGATTTGAGTCGAAAATTGATGAATTGGAAGCAAAAGTTGATTCTTACGACTTGGTAGAGGGAAATGCAAGTCTGGAAGCTCAGTTTCAGGAGCTACAAGCTAATGATGCAATTGACGCAGAGCTGCAAGCCTTGAAGAAAAAAGTTGCATAGGGAAGTCATCAGTATCCTGATAAATATGAGAGATTGATTATGAGAGAATATTACGATTCGAAAAAGCTGTTTAAAGACAGTCATCACAGCAAGATTTCCGGGGTTTGTGCCGGATTGGCCAAGCACTGGAATATGCAGATTTGGATTATTCGTGTGCTAGCGGTTGCTGGGTTTTTAATGTTCCCTGTGGCATTTGTTGTCGCTTATTTAGCTGGGGCTTTGCTACTACCTAGTCGCTAAGGTTGTTATGCCAGATATAAGTGAATAGTGCAGGGATGCTGATGCCACATTGCAACCGTTGTTAACAATAACCACATTTCGGAGAACTGCCATGAAAAATCTTGTTATCAGTATTGTATTAGTGATTGCGATATTCTATTTAGTTGGCAATGTGGCTGATTGGTTTTTCATGTTTCATATACACGATTTGAACTTTGTTGAACCTTTGATTGCTGGCATCGTTTTATGTGGCGTTGCGGGATTTTTGATCCTGATCGGTTTCCTGATAGCGGTAAGCTTATTTGGGGCGCTGTTATTTGGTTTTGGAGCCGTGTTGCTAGGTGCATTGTTTGTCGGCGTGAACTTATTTTGGCCAGTATTATTGTTGCTATTATTGGTGTATTTAATCTCCGATAAAAAGCGTGCCGCTTAGCTTTTCTAAAGTTTCAACATCAGTCGGTTCGATATTCGCTGAATTTCGGGCATACTAGTATGCGAGTGTCGCAAGTCTCGTTAACGATTGTCAGGGGGAAGAATGGAACGGTTTTTACAGAAAAAATGGATTATTGCTGCAATCTCTGTGGTTTTCCTGCTTATCGCCTTTTTAGTTTTTTATTGGAGCAATGAACCGGATGTTTTTGATGTTAATGAAAATCCGGTAGGTGAGCCGGTCATTGGCGCTACGTTGACGAAAGCGCTGATTCGAGTCAGTAGCACATTGCTTGATAAACCGGGCGGCTATTTGTCTAACGATGTATTGCTACCTTCAGTCTTTATGGATGATATGCCCAGTTGGGAGTTAGGTGTGTTAGAAATGGTCCGGGATTTGTCCCTTGCCATGCGCAAAGATTTGAGTCGTTCGCAATCGCAATCTGTAGAAAATCCCTCTTTAGTATTGGCACAAACCAAATTCAATATAGATCACCGAAGTTGGATTATTCCCAGCGCTGAGTCGCAATATCAGGACGGTATTGACGCCTTACGGGAATATCTGAACGATCTCCAAGACCCAACCCAAGGGCAGGCACAGCTCTACACACGAGCTGACAATTTGCGTGATTGGTTAAAAGTGGTGGAAAAACGCATGGGTAGCTTGTCGCAAAGATTAAGTGCCAGTGTCGGTCAAGAAAAGATAAATACAGATTTGGCAGGCGATGCCTCGGCGCGACAGTCGACGCCGACTTCCAGTCAGCAGTATATTAAAACCAGCTGGTGGAAACTGGATAATAATTTTTATGAGGCGAGAGGAGCAAGTTGGGCGTTGTTGCACTTTCTCAAAGCAGTAGAAGTCGATTTTGCTGATGTATTGGAAAAGAAAAACGCGCGCGTCAGTATGCAACAAATTATTCGTGAGTTGGAAGCTACGCAACAGACTGTGTGGAGTCCGATGATATTAAACGGCAGCGGGTTTGGCGTGTTGGCCAATCATTCGTTAGTGATGGCAAACTACATATCACGCGCCAATGCAGCGCTGATCGATCTATCAGAACTGTTGTCACAAGGTTAAGCACCTCAGGTCGCGGGACGTCAGTCCCGCATTTTCACTGTCACTCTTTGTTCAAAAGCACAAAAATTTTATTGTGCTCGCATTCTTTCATCGCATTTAGTTATTAAAAATCAGGATTTATTCTTTCAAGTTATGAAGTATCGGCGCTAACCTGTGAGTGTGAAAATTTAGGTAAGCGTTGAATTATGTCTAGTTTAGGAAAACAGGCGGTAGTGCCTGATGCAATATTAAATGAATCTGATTGGCAGCAGTTAAACTCAGCAGTGCAGGGTTTTAATGCCATGCAGTTGACTTGGGCTAGTGGTTATCTGGCCGGTTTAGCACAAGCAGGGCAAGCCGCTGTTAAGGCGCCCGTTAGCGAGGCAACTGCGGAGCAGGTGCTAACCGTGCTTTATGGCTCCCAGACTGGCAACGCAAAGGCAATAGCGGCCCAATTTGCAGAACAGTTTAAGGCGACGGGTTATCAGGTCAAGCTCTCAAATATGGCCGATTTCAAACCTAAACAATTAAAAGACCTCACGCATCTGGCTATTGTGGTCAGTACGCATGGTGAAGGTGAAGCACCGGACGATGCTGTGCAATTGCATGAGTTCCTGGCCAGCAAGAAAGCTCCTAAATTACCTGAATTAAAATACGCAGTACTTGGGTTGGGTGACTCCAGCTACGAATTCTTTTGTCAGACAGCAAAGGATTTCGATGAACGCCTAAGCAAGCTTGGGGCCAAACCGATGTTGGATAGAATCGACTGTGATGTTGATTTTGATGCAGAAGTAGAGAGCTGGACATCGAACTTAAATGCTAAACTGAAAGACGAGTTTAAACCAAGTTCTGTAGTGCCAATGCCCGGAATCAATATCCCCAGTCAAACAAAAACTGCTCAGGCAGTCCAATATAACAAGAAGAACCCGTTTGAAGCAGAGTTAATAGAAAGCCTGAAGATTACCGGTCGTGACTCAGTTAAAGATATTCGACATATTGAAATTGACCTCGCCGAATCTGGGATAGAATACGCACCAGGTGATTCACTTGGGGTGTGGTTTGAAAATGATCCTGAGCTGGTTAGAAAGCTGCTTACGTTGACTCAAATCAACCCAGATTCAGAAGTGTCTCTGAAAGAGGACCGACTAAGTGTATTTGATGCCTTGGTAACCAAGTTGGAATTAACCCAAAGCTACCCCGGTTTCGTGCAAAAGTATGCGGCGCTTGTCGATAATATTGAGCTCAATGCGTTACTGGCGGATAAAGCCGCACTCAGGGATTATTTGAACGAACGACAAATTATTGATGTGGTGTCTGAATTTCCAGGACAGGTTGACGCACAGGAATTTATCGCCTGTCTGCGTCCTCTAATGCCTCGCTTGTATTCTATCGCTAGCAGCCAGAGTGAGGTTGAAGACGAAGTTCACCTGACAGTCGCGCATGTCGACTATGACAAGTTTGGTTTCAATCACCAAGGCGGTGCATCCGGATTCCTGTCGACGCGACTGCAGGAAGGTCAGAAAGTCAAAGTTTATGTTGAACACAACCAGAACTTTAAGCTCCCGGATAACCCAGAGACCCCCGTGATTATGATTGGTCCTGGAACGGGTATTGCGCCTTTTAGGGCATTTATGCAAGAACGCGAAACCCAGGATGCCAGTGGCAAGAATTGGCTGTTTTTCGGAAACCCGCATTTTACTCAGGATTTCCTATATCAGGTTGAGTGGCAAAAATATTTAAAAGATGGCGTGTTGTCGCGCATATCTTTGGCGTTTTCACGCGATCAGCAAGAAAAGGTCTATGTTCAACACCGTATTCTGGAAGAGGGAGCGGATGTTTATCAGTGGTTGCAAGAAGGGGCTCACCTGTATGTCTGCGGTGACGCCAACCATATGGCAAAAGATGTCAATGATGCCCTTGTACAGGTAGTGATGCAGCATGGTGATAAAGATAAGGCTGCTGCAGAGCAGTACCTGAACGATCTACGTCGTAGTAAGCGTTATCAGAAGGATGTGTATTAATGACGATTGGCAACAATAAAGGTAAGCCGTCAGATAACGAAAGGTTAAAAGCTGAAAGCAATTTTCTGCGTGGCACCATCGAAACTGATTTGAAAGATGGCGTGACCGGTGGGTTTAGCGCGGATAACTTTCAACTGATCCGTTTCCATGGCATGTATCAACAAGATGATCGTGACATTCGCACAGAACGGGCCAAACAAAAGTTAGAGCCATTGCACAATGTAATGCTGCGTGCCCGCTTGCCGGGTGGCATCATTACTCCTGAGCAATGGCTGACGATCGACAAATTTGCTCAGGATTATTCGTTATACGGCAGTATTCGCCTGACCACCAGGCAGACGTTTCAGTTTCATGGGGTTCTCAAGCCAAATATCAAAAAGATGCACCAGACTTTAAACAAGGCGGGCATTGATTCAATTGCGACAGCTGGTGACGTCAATCGGAATGTCCTTTGTACTTCCAATCCGATGCAATCAGAACTGCATCAAGAGGCTTATGAATGGGCGAAAAAGATAAGTGAGCACTTGCTTCCTAAGACCAGAGCCTACGCCGAAATCTGGCTTGATGGTGAGAAGTTAGAAACGACCGATCAAGAGCCGATTTTAGGGTCTACCTACTTACCCAGGAAGTTTAAAACTACAGTGGCTATTCCACCTCAGAACGATGTTGATGTGCATGCCAATGATTTGAGTTTTGTTGCGATTGAAGACAAAGGCAAGTTAGTTGGTTTCAACGTTCTTGTCGGTGGCGGCCTGGCTATGACTCATGGTGATCATGAGACATTTCCAAGAAAAGCCGACGACTTTGGTTACATTAGCAAAGAAGACACATTGGCTATTGCCGAAGCTGTGGTAACAACACAGCGCGACTGGGGTAACCGCAGTAATCGTAAAAATGCGAAAACCAAATATACGTTGGAGGCGGTTGGCGTTGATGTATTCAAAGCAGAAGTCGAAAAGCGATCTGGGGTTAAATTTGCTCCATCCAAACCTTTTGAGTTTACTGACCGCGGAGACCGATTTGGCTGGGTAAAGGGTATAGACGATAAATATCATTTAACGCTATTCATTGAGAATGGTCGACTTCTGGATTATCTGGGCAAAACGCTGAAAACCGGCTGCGCCGAAATCGCCAAGATTCATAAAGGTGATTTTCGATTAACGGCCAATCAAAACCTGATCATTGCGGGTGTTGATGAGCAAGACAAAGCGCAGATAGAAAAGTTGGCAATTGAACACGGTTTATTGTCTGCAAATACGACGTCTCAACAGCAAGCCTCAATGGCATGTGTTTCTTTGCCCACCTGTCCTTTGGCGATGTCAGAAGCGGAACGCTATTTACCAGAAGCCGTTGAGCGTCTCGAGCAACTGCAGAAAAAACACGCAATAAATGACGATATCATATTTCGTATCACCGGATGTCCGAATGGTTGCGGCCGGGCCATGTTGGCGGAAATAGGACTAGTTGGCAAAGGGCCGGGCAAATACAATTTGCACATTGGCGGCGATTACCAAGGTACACGCATTCCGCGTATGTACAAAGAGAACATCAGTGAAGATGAAATATTTTCTGAACTGGATTCATTGATTGGTCGCTGGGCGTCTGAAAGGGAAGGTCAGGAACGCTTTGGTGATTTTGTTATTCGAGCCAACATCATTAAACCAGTGGTTGACTCCGCGAGGGATTTCTATGACTAACGTTGCATTGCATGTTAAAGATAATTATCCACAGGTGCTGTCTCCGGAGAATATCTCTGGAGAAGAGTTGGCCGAGCTCAACGAAAAACTGGAAAAGTTAAGTGCCCAGGAACGCATAAGTTGGGCACTGCAAAATTTACCTGAAAACTTTATGCTGTCTTCCAGTTTTGGTATTCAGGCGGCGCTTACGTTGCAGTTAGTGACCGAGCAGTATCCGGATGTTCCAGTTGTGTTCACTGATACGGGATATTTATATCCGGAGACTTATGAGTTTGCTGACCGATTGACTGAAAAGCTAAAGCTTAACCTGAAAGTTTACCGGTCTGATATTTCCCCAGCGTGGCAAGAGGCCCGTTTTGGGAAACTATGGGAAGAGGGCGAAGACGGCATAACCCGTTATAACCATCTTAATAAAGTTGAGCCTATGCGCCGAGCGCACGAAGAATTGGCGGTAAAAAGCTGGTTTGCTGGATTGCGTCGTACCCAGTCAGATCAAAGAGCAAAGTTATCAGTGCTTCAGGTCGTGAATGATAAGTTTAAGATTTTTCCAGTTTTGGATTGGAGTAATAAGGACATTCATTACTATTTTGAAGAACACAACCTGCCGTATCACCCTTTGTGGGAAAAAGGTTATGTCTCTGTCGGGGACTGGCATACAACGAGGCCACTTGAAGCTGGTATGTCAGAACAAGATACTCGCTTTTTTGGCCTGCATCGAGAGTGTGGTCTGCATGAATTTGGGGACGGTATATAGTCTTTAAAGAGGCAAAACCAAGCGTTATTCTAAGACAGAAAAGTCTTCTAGCAAGACTTTCTTTAAGGCGTCAATGTAGGGTTCATTGGGAACAACATTGACCAACTTACTTAACTCCGCTCCTATCGCTGTGAATTTGTAATAATTCAAAAACAGACCGCTTACTTTCGGGGTTATTTGGAGATTTCTCACATTCACCTGCCACTCGCTGACGTTATTCACTGCCATTTCTGCCGACTCTATTTCACTGCTATAAATTAATCCGGCATCCATCAGTGTCAGTAAGTCTGGGTAGGTCAGGCCAAATTGCGCCAGATTCAATTGATGGGTTTTGGGCAAACGCAATAAGGCCAGAATACTGGGTTTGCGATAATAACCGTAGAGTACCTTTGGGCTGTATTCCCCCTTTCGTTTTGCCGCCAAACTAACGGCAATTTGGAAGACATTTGCTTCTCGTTGGGTGATTTCCTGTAGTGTTTTGAGGGTTCTGACGGAAAAACTACCGGGCTTACTAATCTCCGCCGCGAAAATTTTTCCCCAAATGTCCTGCATTCCAACCGAATAGACGTTTTCGGCCAAACCAATAAAGCTAAAAAACCAGTCAGCATCAATGTTTTCTTGAGACGACTTGTCGACACCAAAATCTAAAGCTCGCTCTAATATGCGCTCTAGATTCTCCATTCTTCGAATGCGCTTCATTTGTTCACGTTTGTCTAGTTTTTTATTTTGGTCGGGATCCAGTTTGCTATACCGAGAGGTGCTTACCCCCGCTTGGGTAAACCACTTGGTAATCTTTGATTCTGCGCTTTCAGTGGTCTTTTTAAAGCTGGGATTGGGGTCAGCCTTTGTCACGTTATCTTTGGCTTTGGCCGATGATTCTGTTGGCGCTTTTTTTATGCCACCGACATTTTTATTTGAAATAGGACCAATATCTGACATAACGTTGTTTCTCAATAAAATTCAAAGAAAACTCAATCCTGTTAAAGCTGCATGCATATAAATACAGGTTAGCCACAGCATTTTCTCTAATTGCAACTATATTTAGGATATTACACGTAAAATAGCTGTGAATGAAAAAAACCCACCCAAAATTTTGTAAAGTCTTTACTTTATGCTGAGATATGATTAGATGAAGGTGTAAAGCCTATGATGGCCAGCCAAATATTCAATTATAAAAAATATGTAGTGAAATATTGATGTGTCCTGCTGATTACGAAAACGACGAATTGATCTTTATGGATGAAGAGGAGCACGACGAAGGTGCTTCTGATGGTCTATCTGGTACATGGAATGTGCTTGTGGTGGATGATGATGAAGAAATTCATTCCGTTACCCGGCTTGCGCTTTCCGATTTGGTGCTGAATGGTAAAAACCTGACTTTCCACCATGCCTATTCTGGAGCTGAAGCACTAGAGTTTTTAAAAGAAAACGGCGACCAAATAGCCGTCTTGTTGCTCGACGTGGTTATGGAAAGTGACGACGCAGGTCTTCAGGTTGCCAAAAAAATTCGTGAAGATTTAAAGCTGGAAGAGCCGCGTATTATTCTTAGAACCGGGCAGCCCGGTTATGCCCCAGAAGAAAGTGTCATTAAAGAATACGACATCAATGATTATAAAACCAAAACAGAATTAACTCGCAGTAAGTTAGTCACGACGATTATCGCGTCATTGCGCTCCTATCAGCAAATTCTCACTATCAATCAAAGCCGTAAAGGATTGGAAAAGATAATTGGTTCTGCTGCGAATCTCCTTGAAGAACATTCTGTGAAAGGCTTCTGCGAAGGCGTAGTTGAACAAATCAGTTCCCTAATTGGTTTAGATGCAGGAGGGGTACTCTGTGCCAGAGCAGGTTCGGTCTTAGATAAAGACGAAGATGGCGTTTATGTTCTGGGAGCTGCTGGTGAGTTGGCATCATTTATTAACGCTAGATTAGAGACAATTCACAACGAAAAAATCATTACCCAGGTCACTCAGTGTCTAAACAAAAAAGACCATATATTTGGAGAAGACTTTTCTGTTTTGTATATGGACAGTTCAGGTTATGAGGCTGCCGTATACATCCAGGCGGGTAACGAGATCAGTGATGTAAATCGACAATTATTAGAAGTGTTCTTATCCAGCGTGTCGGTTGGCTATGAAAACGTAAACCTGTTCCATCAATTGCGTAACGCGGCATTTCGTGACTGGCTGACCAAGCTGCCCAACCGCAACGAATTCATAAATATGCTGGACAACTTGAATCGTACTGATAATGAATTTGACGCAGATGTGGTCGCGTTAGTAGATATCAGTCATTTCTCCGATATTAACGATGGATTGGGGCAAGAAGCCGGTAATCAGTTATTAATTTCAGTCTCTGAAAGAATGGCAGAGCACTTCGGCGAAAAGGTCTTAATGGCACGAATAGGTGCTGATGTATTTGGCATTATTGGCCCTGATAGTTTGGTGTCGCCGCAAGGAATTCAGAATCTCTTTAATGTGCCTTTCAAAGCCGGAGATCACACTTTACCGATCAATGTCACTATTGGATTGGCCCGTCTTTTAGAATCGGCGTCCGGTATTAATTTATTGAAGCAAACCAATATAGCGCTCAATCGTGCCAAAAAGAACTTGACTGCTAACTATGAGTTTTATGCGCCCGAAATGGAAGAAAAAACCACGTGGCGCTTAGGAATGATTAGGCAACTACGTGCCGACTTTGGAGAACGAAAGTTACAGGTATGGTTTCAGCCTCAAGTTGATTTGATGACTGAAAAAGTGGTCGGAATGGAAGCGTTACTGCGCTGGCCGTCCAAAGATGGCGGTTATGTATCACCTGCAGTGTTTGTGCCGTTGGCCGAGTACTCGGGATTGATAATTGAGATTGGTGCCTGGGTATTGGAAGAATCCATTGAAAGGTTAAAGTCATTGCAAAATCTCGGCTACACCGATCTTCGGGTTGCCGTCAATATTTCTATGCCTCAGTTTCGCGATCCGCAATTTGTACCGTTGATCAAGAATACCGTGGAAAAGATGGAGATTGAGCCGAAAAACCTGGAGTTAGAAATTACTGAAAGTCTGGTGATGGATGAACCTCAGATAGTGGTTGAGTCATTAAAAGAGTTGAAGAATACGGGTATTCAGATAGCGATTGATGATTTTGGCACAGGCTTTTCTTCAATGAGTTATTTACAGCAATTACCACTGGACAGGCTGAAAGTGGACCGTGCCTTCGTCAACGAGATAGAACCAGGTAAACAGGCATTTATTGCTGAGACGATTGTTACGCTTGGGCAAAAACTGGGATTAAAGACTATTGCTGAGGGGATCGAAAAGAAAGAGCAGGCTACTTACCTGTTGAAACTCGGTTGTGACGAAGCCCAAGGCTACTTTTATGCGAAGCCTATGCCCTACGATGATTTAATTGTGTTTTTAGAAAATTATAAGCCATAGTTCGACATATAGCTTCAATTGGATCTCAATTAAGAAAGTTTGGCGCCGGATGTGCGCCCTTTAGACCTTCTTCCCGTCAAACAGTTCTGGTGTCTGCTTTAACCGAATGGCACGCTAGTCTTGCAATATGTCATTTACGCGGTTACGGATCGCTGGGATGACATCTTTTTCGAACCAATCGTTACGTTTAAGCCAAATATTATTTCTCGGAGAGGGATGAGGGAGTACCACACAATCCGGTAAATAGGTTTGCCACTCCTTGCAACGTTGCGTTAAGGTTAATTTATCTGACAAATAGTAATTTTGTGCATAACTGCCCACCAAAATTTTCAGTTTGACTGCTATTAATTCCTCAAATATTCGCGGGTGCCAGGTAGGTGCGCAACGCCTGTCAGGGGGCAAGTCACCACTTTTTCCTTTACCGGGATAACAAAAACCCATTGGCACCAACGCGACATGCTTTGGATCATAGAAAGTTTTGTTGTCTAATTGCAACCAATCACGCAATCTGTCGCCTGATGGATCATTCCAGGGGCGTCTTGAGTCATGGGCTTTCAAACCCGGTGCTTGGCCGATAATCATCAATTGACTGGATGATGAAAATTGTAAAATAGGGCGGGGAGAATGCGGCAGACTATCCTTGCATATGGTGCATTTGTCTATATGGGTTTTTAATAAATTCTGCATTTGCGAATACGAAAATAACCGGAAATGGTTATTTTTCCTTTCTGATGTGTTATATTTGTTACAGGACTATGACAAACCCCGTAAAAAGTAAGAGAAAATATGCGCAAAATTTGTACTTCAGCAGTTTTAGTTATGTTCAGCGCATTCCTCCAGGCCAATGAAGTTAAACAGGATAACTTGTTCAACTGCGTTGACCCTGACGGATTAACGCTGGATAGTCAATGCTTATCAAATGCGATAGAAAGTAATCAGGCTTATCAGTCATTTGATCAAACGTTTCAAAATGAGATCAGTGATCTTGGTGGAAACGCTATGGCGACGGTGCTGTTCCATCCAGAAAAGATGTGGATTCAGATAATCGCCCACGATGACAGTGATGGCAACACACTGGCATTACATACAAGCAGCAAAAAATCAGATTAATTAAATAATCGATTTAACCCATTGATGGCAGCAACGCGATAAGCTTCTGCCATTGTTGGGTAATTGAATGTGGTATTCACAAAATATTCAATGTTGTTGGCATCGCCTTCCTGTTGCATTATTGCCTGGCCTATATGCACAATCTCTGAAGCCCGCTCACCGAAACAGTGAATACCCAGAATCTTTTTACTTTCCCGGTGGAATATTATTTTAAGTCCGCCCACCAGGCTATTAGCTATTTGAGCCCTGGCCAAGTGTTTAAATTGCGCCCTGCCAACTTCATAAGGTACCTTTTGTTCTGTCAATTCTTGCTCGGTTTTACCAACTGAACTGATTTCTGGAATGGTGTAAATACCAGTTGGAATATCTTCAATCAAACTGTAATGGCATTCACCTTTCAGCATCGCTTCAGCGGCAAAGCGACCTTGATTATAGGCAGCAGATGCAAGACTGGGATAACCGATTACATCCCCTACCGCGTATATATTGTCGACAGAAGTCTTGTAGTTAGCATCTACTTTGACTTGACCTCTGGAGTCCGAGTTCAGACCAACCGCCGCGAGATTTAACATATCGGTATTACCTGTTCGGCCGTTAGCAAACAATAAACAGTCGGCTTTCATGCGTTTGCCTGACTCCAGATTCAGCACGACACCGTCATCTCGTCCTTCTACAGATTCATAGTTTTCATTGTGTCTTATGACAATTCCGCTATTCCATAAGTGGTAGCTAATGGCATCTGAAATTTCGGCATCCAGGAATGAAAGTAGCCGGTCTCTCATGTTAACCAAATCAACTTTAACGCCCATACCTTTAAATATACTGGCGTATTCGGTACCAATGACGCCAGCACCATAGATTATGATGTTTTTAGGGTCATGGTTTAAATTCAAAATCGTGTCGCTGTTGTATATTCTGGGATGGGAAAAATCGATATCTTGCGGTGTATAGGGCCTTGAGCCTGTGGCGATAACCACTTTATCCGTAGTGATTTGTTCAACGGAGCCATCGTCACGTCTGATTTCAAGGGTATGCTCATTGACAAAAGAGGCTGTACCATGCAATACCGTGACGCGATTTCGTTCATAAAAACTGCGTCGCAACATGGTTTGCTTGCGTATCACTGCGGATGCGTGACTTAGAATCTGTTCAAAGGTCAGATGGTGAGTGTTTTCACCATCATTAAACAAAGGATTGTTATTGTATTCGATCAGGCGACTGACGGAATGGCGTAATGCTTTTGAGGGGATAGTGCCCCAATGTGTGCAGCCGCCCCCGACCATGTCGTATTTTTCAACAACAGCGACATTTTTGCCCGACTTTGAAAGTTGCATTGATACCCCTTCACCGGCAGGACCAGTGCCGATAATCACTGCATCAAAATCAAACTTTTTGCGAGTTGTTCTTTTCTGTGTCGCCTTTTTAGTCATTGTTTTACCTGACAATATGGAGTTATAAACTCGTACTACTACTGTTTATAACGCATATCAAGCAGGTTGCAAACGCATGCTACTCAAATCCAGCCATTTATTACGCTGCACTGCCAAAGATGCTTTTAGCTCTTTGTATTTGTAAGCTATCTCCATACCTTCGTAGGTTTTTATTAAGGCCTGCTTCTTAATCTCCATAAAGTGTTTTTTAGCTGAATAGTATTCTGACATTTTGCTAAGCAGCACATCATACTCGCTTTGCAGTTTTGTCATGATCTCATCTTTATTTGGCAATGAGAGACATTTGGCTTTGGCATATTTAAGCTGCATTTGGATTTTGGCTTTTTCAATTCTCTCTTCTGGACAGCGTCTTAAATTCTTAGCTAATGCCATCACGGACAATAGGTTGATTAACCACTTAGTGGGATCAAATTGCCACCAACGGATACCGTTTCGATAGTCATATTCAAAGATGTGATGGAAATTATGGTAACCTTCACCAAAAGTAAAAAAGGCAAGAATACCGTTATCCTTGGCGGTATTCGTATCAGTGTACGGCTGTCTTCCCCAGATATGTGCCAGTGAATTAATGAAAAATGTAATGTGGTGAACGACGACTAATCTAAAGACTCCCGCCAGCAATAACATGCCGAGCACATCGCCATTGAGCCAGCCTAAGAGACCTGGAATACCAAAATTCGCCAGTAAAGTAATGGTCAAATAGTGGTTGTGTTGCCACATCACCACTTTGTCTTTCTGCAAGTCTTTACAATTGTTATAGTCACTGTAGCGTTCGGATTGGTACTCTCTTAGCATCCAGCCAATGTGTGAGAACCAAAACCCGCGATTTGCGGAATACGGATCTTTGCCGTTAACATCGACATGGCGATGATGAACTCGGTGATCGGACGCCCAATGCAAAATGCTGTTTTGCAGTGCCATGGCGCCGCCGATCGCAAAAATGGATTTTACGATGGGATGAGCATCATAGGCTTTGTGGGACCAAAGCCGGTGATACCCTGCAGTAATAGACATACCAGAAAACCAAATCAAGACGATACAAGAAATGATTTCGACCCAATCAAAGCCACTAAAGTAAGCTTCTACAGGTACCGCGATGGTGGCAATAAGGCCGGTGATTAGAAAAACGAGAATGTTTAAAATAAGCAAGGGTGGTTTTTTGGTATTATCCATGAAAAATATATTCAGCTTACAAGTGTACGCTAATTTTAGATGTGCTAGTTTACAGACGCAACTAAAATCATCAAAAGATTTAAAAAAGAGTGTTTCAACATGAGTCGCAAAGAACAGAAAGAGAGAACCCGTCGGGCGATCGTTGATGCCGCTTTTTCATTATTGGATGAGCAGCGCTCAATGTCGAGTATCAGTTTACGCGAGGTAGCACGAAAGGCTGGTATTGCGCCGACTTCCTTTTATAGACACTTTGCTGACATTGACGAATTGGGCTTGACCTTAGTAGATGAGGCGGGGTTGGCACTGCGGCAGCTTATGCGTCAGGCCCGGCTCAGGATTGCATCCGGTGGGGGCGTAATTCATACCTCTGTTGCGACTTTTATGGAGTACGTTGAAGGTAACCCGAATGTGTTCCGTTTATTGCTGCGCGAACACACAGGCACATCGCCGGCCTTTCGTGCTGCTGTGAACCGTGAGATTCAACACTTTGTTGAAGAACTCACTGACTACACCCTGAGCACTACTGCTTTGACGCCCGTTTTGGCAAATTTGCAGGCCGAGGCCATGGTGAAAATTGTCTTCAGTGCAGGGGCAGAAGCCATCGATGCGCCGCAGGTTCAAAAGAAAAAGATCGCAGAACGAGTTGAGAAACAATTGAGATTTATTTCGCTTGGTGCAATCCAGTTTGCCAATCAAGTTGGCCCTAACTGAATTTCCTCAGAACAGCACCACACTCGATATGGTGTGTATAAGGAAACTGGTCAAAAAGTGCTAAGCTGCATAGTTCATGGCTGTCTCTGAGCATCTTAATGTCACGATGTAATGTGTCCGGGTTGCAGGAGATGTAAATAATATTTTGGTAATGCTGCATCATTGCAATGGTGTCAGCGTCGACCCCTGCGCGTGGTGGGTCGACTAGAACCGTCGCTATTTCGAGATCATCGAGTCCTGCTGTATGCAAACGTTGTGAAGGTTTCTTATTCTGGTACGCATCGGTAAACTCTTCACTGGACATTCTGACAATACTGACATTATCAATTTTATTTTCAATGAGGCTTACTTGCGCTGCCTCTACAGACGTTCTGGATATCTCAGTACCGACGACCCGACGAAAGTTTTGCGCCAATGGCAATGAAAAATTACCAGCCCCGCAATATAGTTCCAACAAATCCCCATCCAGTGACTCAGTTGCCGCTAATGCCCACTCTATCATCTGACAATTTACCTTCGCATTGGGCTGCGTAAAGCTGTTTTCTACGTGTTTAAAACGATAGTGTTTGCCATTTATAGGCAGGCTTTCAAAAATATAATTCCGATCTATTTGCTGTTTTTGTTTGCGTGCTCGTCCGACAATATCAACTGTCAAGAATTGGCTCAGTTGCTCTTTGAGTTGTTGGGCGGCCTCGAGCCAAGTATCGTCCAAGGGTTTGTGATACAACATAGAAATAACCAGTTCATCGCTCAACCCAGACAAGTAATCCACTTGAAAAAGTTTATGTCTCAAAATTGGCCAGTCTTTGATCGCAGATAATAGCGTTTGCATGGCCAGATTGATGGTTTTACTGGCGACTGGAAATTCATCAATGCGAATTCTTTCTTTTGATTTGGGATCAAACATAATGTGATAAAGATCGTCACCTTCATGCCAGACACGAAATTCGGCTCTCATCCGATAATGCTGCAACTCAGATCTGAATATGTCTATCTCACCATCATATAGATCTGCAAACTGTTGCTGGATTCGCAATTGCTTTTCGTTCAGCTGTATTTCGTATGCGTGCGCGTTCATGTCTTTGGAAGATAGAATCATTCAGTATTGGGCCCGATATGGTGTTAATTGCTGCAAAAAGCCAATTTTACCCTTAATTTAAGACCTATGCATCCTGATAGGTACGCGTTTTATCCAGTAGCAGTCTAAAATAGAGGAAGTTGCTGCCGATAATTTAAGCGTGAGGTTTTGAGGATATAGTGATGAACTTGGGCGATATTAAATCGGTTGAGCCCGCAAAACAGTCTGTTGATAAGGGCACAACCACAAAGCAACAAAACGGTGTAGCGACCGCAGGCACTGCTGCATCTTCCAGTGCTGAAGTGCAGGTGTCGTTAAGTAATGAACAAGCGCGGCTATCTGCCAGTGCTCGTATTTTGCAAACTACATTTGAGCAAAATATAACGATTAATAATCAAAAACTGTTGGATTCGGTGATTAAACCCAAAGAGTCCAAGGAAAGTGTTTTTGACTTTGAGGAAGTCGCTGAAAATGTACTTAGCTTCATTGGTGGGGCAATCAAGTCCGCCAAAGCCAATGGTATGGCTGATGAAGAGCTGATTAGCATGTTTGAGCAGGCAAAAGATGGTGTGCTCAAAGGGGTTGAACAAGCGCGCAAAGATCTTGCTGGACTGATGAACCCTGAAATTGATGAGGGCATCACTCGCAGTCTTAATGCGATCAAAGACGGAATTAAAGAATTAGAACAAGAGCTACTTGGCGTTAAGAATGAAGCCAAAGAAGGTGAACCAGTTGTTGAAGAGATTACCATCAATAAAAGTGCGGGTTATTCAGTAGAAAATAATCGCGAGCTTGTTGTCACCACCGCTGAAGGTGATGAAGTAACTATTAGTTTCGCTAGTCAGGAATCTGTACAAGCACAACAGTCTTTGTCTGCCAGTGTTGACAACGAAGGTAATCAACAGCTGTCGTTTAGCACAAGTAAAGCTTACTCCTATGGCGAACAATTCAGCTTTAGCGTTAATGGTGAGCTAAATGACGAAGAACTGCGGGCTATTGGTGAATTAGTAAGTGATTCGTCTAAGCTTGTTGATGAGTTTTTTAACGGAGATGTTCAGTCTGCTTATCAACAACTTGAGAATTTAGGGTTTGATGAGCAACAAATAAGTAACTTTGCAATTGAAGCTTCTCAAACTGAGAATCTCGAAACTGTGCAACGCTATGAGCAGGTCTCACGTTATTCAGAAGCGAAACAGGATGATTTCCCGAAAGCACCAGTACGTTCAATTGCTGATTATGTTGAACAACTAGTGAAAGTGGATAAGGCTGCCGCGGAGCGACTAAATTTGCCGGACTCGTTTGATAATCTGGTCAATGACCTAATTAATCGTATGGTAAAAGTGGACACAGATGAGTTATTGCAGGCGATAAATCAGTTTAATAGCTTTAATAATAAACTGGGCGTTTCAGATCTATTCAGAGATAAACCAGAACCGAAAGCAGAAGCTGGCGAAGCATCTTAATGCTTCGCCATTCTTAGCTATGCGTGTTTTTCTTTGGCGAACCTAACCTTTAAGGTGCGCTCTTCGAATTCCGTGTCATTTAACTTGTCTACCATTTTCTCGGCATCATTACTTGCTACCTCTACAAAACCAAATCCCTTTCGTTTTCCGGTTTTACGGTCACGCATCAAACGAACAGATTGAACGTATCCTAGATTAGCGAAGTGATCTCTAATTGCATCTTCACTGACCTTATAAGGTAAGTTGCCTATATATAGTGTTGTAACTTCAACGTCTTCATCAGCTTGAAAATCCGATTCAGATTCCACAAAGCCTAATTGCAATACAATTCCGGTTACCACTGCAGCAACTGCAAATGCAATCTCTGGAGCCAGAGTGATATTACCAAATGCAATAACTAAATAACCGATAAGGGCGACGGCGATTGTCGCAATAATACTTTTGAGCGAAAAATTCATGAAAATACCTAATTATATTTTTAGTTGTTTTAATCGACATAGATGTCTAAAAGCCAACCTATAGTACATAGGATGATAAATAACGCTAGTTATCTCTGAAAAGAAGCAGCAACTTATCACTATATATATTAGCAAAAACTGCCGAGCGGTCATTAAGTGAGCAGTCAGTAACTTAGAACAAAATAAATGTTTGACGCAAGATGATTAGTCTGTAGAATGCGCGCTCGCTTCAGGGGGTTCTGCAAAGCAAACTAACAGAAGCGCACAGTGATTACCGGCGTGTAACGCAAGTGAGCACTGGCCTGGTCAAGACGTTGTGGTTTGTAAGATGTTTGAAAAAACTGCCAAGAAACTGCAACAAAATGATTGACACGGCAACTGGGAAGTGTAGAATGCGCGTCCCGCTTGAGAGAGTCTTCTAAGAAGGCGCCACACTCAAGCAAACGTTCTTTAACAATCAGCAATAAGACAATCTGTGTGGACACTAGTTAGTTAATTAGTGTTTGCTCAAAAAAGATTTATATTTTCGATTTTAATTGAAGAGTTTGATCATGGCTCAGATTGAACGCTGGCGGCAGGCCTAACACATGCAAGTCGAACGGTAACAGAAAGTGCTTGCACTTTGCTGACGAGTGGCGGACGGGTGAGTAATACTTAGGGATCTGCCCTTGGGTGGGGGATAACCATTGGAAACGATGGCTAATACCGCATAATGTCTACGGACCAAAGGGGGCTTCGGCTCTCACCTGAGGATGAACCTAAGCGAGATTAGCTAGTTGGTGAGGTAAAGGCTCACCAAGGCGACGATCTCTAGCTGTTCTGAGAGGAAGATCAGCCACACTGGGACTGAGACACGGCCCAGACTCCTACGGGAGGCAGCAGTGGGGAATATTGCACAATGGGGGAAACCCTGATGCAGCCATGCCGCGTGTGTGAAGAAGGCCTTAGGGTTGTAAAGCACTTTCAGACGTGAGGAAAGTTTATTGGTTAATACCCAATAGATGTGACGTTAGCGTCAGAAGAAGCACCGGCTAACTCCGTGCCAGCAGCCGCGGTAATACGGAGGGTGCGAGCGTTAATCGGAATTACTGGGCGTAAAGCGCACGCAGGCGGTTATATAAGCTAGATGTGAAAGCCCCGGGCTTAACCTGGGAGAGTCATTTAGAACTGTATAACTAGAGTTTTGGAGAGGGGAGTGGAATTCCAGGTGTAGCGGTGAAATGCGTAGATATCTGGAGGAACATCAGTGGCGAAGGCGGCTCTCTGGCCAAAAACTGACGCTCATGTGCGAAAGCGTGGGTAGCGAACAGGATTAGATACCCTGGTAGTCCACGCCGTAAACGCTGTCTACTAGCTGTGTGCGAATTAATTTTTGTGCGTAGCGAAGCTAACGCGCTAAGTAGACCGCCTGGGGAGTACGGCCGCAAGGTTAAAACTCAAATGAATTGACGGGGGCCCGCACAAGCGGTGGAGCATGTGGTTTAATTCGATGCAACGCGAAGAACCTTACCAGGACTTGACATCCAGAGAACTTTCCAGAGATGGATTGGTGCCTTCGGGAACTCTGAGACAGGTGCTGCATGGCTGTCGTCAGCTCGTGTCGTGAGATGTTGGGTTAAGTCCCGCAACGAGCGCAACCCTTGTCCTTAGTTGCCAGCATTAAGTTGGGCACTTTAAGGAGACTGCCGGTGACAAACCGGAGGAAGGTGGGGACGACGTCAAGTCATCATGGCCCTTACGTCCTGGGCTACACACGTGCTACAATGGCAGGTACAGAGGGAAGCGAGACAGTGATGTGGAGCGGAGCCCTTAAAGCCTGTCGTAGTCCGGATTGGAGTCTGCAACTCGACTCCATGAAGTCGGAATCGCTAGTAATCGCAGGTCAGCATACTGCGGTGAATACGTTCCCGGGCCTTGTACACACCGCCCGTCACACCATGGGAGTGGGATGCAAAAGAAGTAGTTAGTCTAACCTTCGGGGGGACGATTACCACTTTGTGTTTCATGACTGGGGTGAAGTCGTAACAAGGTAACCCTAGGGGAACCTGGGGTTGGATCACCTCCTTACGAATAGAGCAGGGCTGATTAGTTAGTCTAGTGTTCACACAGATTGTTTTATTGTTAATAAGAGCAAAGAATAAGTCGTACTTAGTTTGACGAATGAGTTTTTAATCGGTTTGTCTGCTATAGGTTAGCGCAGTGATTTTTCGTTTAATCAACGCTGCGAAGGCTTTTGTCGCCGGGAGCTATCGTCAGATAGTGACCAAGCAAAAGGCAAGCAAGGCAGAGAAAACGAAAAAGGACAAGCTAGAGGCCTGTAGCTCAGCTGGTTAGAGCGCACCCCTGATAAGGGTGAGGTCGGCAGTTCAAGTCTGCCCAGGCCTACCACATCTTCCTTATGCTTTGTTATTTGATTCGTCGCTTAGGTAGTCTAAGCTTCCTCATCAAATGCCGCGCCTAAGCAAGATGTCATCTTTCCTACTCTACGTCAGAGTAATGCTCATGTGCTACTAACGCACACTACGCATTCCTCTTCCTTGATTAGAAAAGATTGCTACGTTTAACAACGTCGATTTATTAAGAATATTGGGGCTATAGCTCAGCTGGGAGAGCGCCTGATTTGCATTCAGGAGGTCAGCAGTTCGATCCTGCTTAGCTCCACCAATTTCTTGTTGAAAGTGTGGCGTAACAAGCGTCCCTGCGGTTCGTTCCGGCCAGTACATCCATGTACTGTCGTTCAACCCTTACGAAGCAGTGCTTCGCATCGCAGGCGACCGGGTTTCACCCTGCTTAGCTTCACCACTTTCTTATATTCTTTGCTTGGGTTGGTAAGAGCCTTAATGAATAGTTTTTAACAAGATTATCCATTAGGGTTTTTTTAAGCTCTAAAAATGTTCTTTAACAAATTGGAAAAGCTGATAAATCATCAGTGTAGTGTGTCAACATTGGCTTCGGTTGATGGCGATGTGCTGCACGAAAAAATCAAGTAAAAGTATATCTAGAGTGAAGCGTAAAGTTTTGTTCTATCTGATAATACCAAGTCTAGGCGAACGTGTTGCACTTAGGTGCACATGTCAAAAAGTTTTATAGGTGTTAATTGCGGATGGTATAACGTTGAGATGGCTCATGTAGTCGTTTTGGGGTTGTATGATTAAGTGATTAAGCGTATACGGTGGATGCCTTGGCAGTTAGAGGCGATGAAGGACGTGTAAGTCTGCGAAAAGCGTTGGTAAGCTGACAAAAAGCGTAATAACCAACGATGTCCGAATGGGGAAACCCGGCACTTCGGTGTCATCTGCAACTGAATACATAGGTTGTAGAAGCAAACGAGGGGAACTGAAACATCTAAGTACCCTTAGGAAGAGAAATCAATTGAGATTGCCTTAGTAGCGGCGAGCGAACGGGTAACAGCCGATGGTTTATGTTGTAGTGGAACGGTCTGGAAAGTCCGGCGATACAGGGTGATAGCCCCGTACACGAAGCAGCATGAGTCACATATTAAGTAGGTCGGGACACGTGTTATCTTGACTGAAGATGGGGGGACCATCCTCCAAGGCTAAATACTCCTAACTGACCGATAGTGAACTAGTACCGTGAGGGAAAGGCGAAAAGAACCCCGGCGAGGGGAGTGAAATAGAACCTGAAACCGTATACGTACAAGCAGTGGAAGCCGACTTGTTCGGTGACTGCGTACCTTTTGTATAATGGGTCAGCGACTTATATTCTGTAGCGAGGTTAACCGGATAGGGGAGCCGTAGCGAAAGCGAGTCTTAACTGGGCGTTAAGTTGCAGGGTATAGACCCGAAACCCGGTGATCTAGCCATGGGCAGGTTGAAGGTTGAGTAACATCAACTGGAGGACCGAACCCACTAACGTTGAAAAGTTAGGGGATGACCTGTGGCTGGGGGTGAAAGGCCAATCAAACCGGGAGATAGCTGGTTCTCCCCGAAAGCTATTTAGGTAGCGCCTCGGATGAATACCTACGGGGGTAGAGCACTGTTTGGGCTAGGGGGTCATCCCGACTTACCAACCCCATGCAAACTCCGAATACCGTAGAGTACTATCCGGGAGACACACGGCGGGTGCTAACGTCCGTCGTGGAGAGGGATACAACCCAGACCGCCAGCTAAGGTCCCCAAATTATTGCTAAGTGGGAAACGATGTGGGAAGGCTAAGACAGCTAGGAGGTTGGCTTAGAAGCAGCCACCCTTTAAAGAAAGCGTAATAGCTCACTAGTCGAGTCGGCCTGCGCGGAAGATGTAACGGGGCTAAGCAATATACCGAAGCTGCGGCAGCACTTAGGTGCTGGGTAGGGGAGCGTTGTGTAAGTGGTTGAAGGTGGCTCGAGAGGGCTGCTGGACATATCACAAGTGCGAATGCTGACATGAGTAACGATAATGGGGGTGAAAAACCCCCACGCCGGAAGACCAAGGTTTCCTGTCCCATGCTAATCAGGGCAGGGTAAGTCGGCCCCTAAGGCGAGGCAGAAATGCGTAGTCGATGGGAAACGGGTTAATATTCCCGTACTTTTATGTACAGTGATGGGGTGACGGAGAAGGCTATGCTATCGTGGCGTTGGTTGTCCACGTGAAAGTAGGTAGGCTGAGTGTTTAGGTAAATCCGGACACTCTTAAGGCCGAGATACGAGACGAGTTTCTACGGAAACGAAGTAGCAGATGCCCGGCTTCCAGGAAAATCCTCTAAGCGTATGTGCATAAGAACCGTACCCCAAACCGACACAGGTGGTCAGGTAGAGAATACTAAGGCGCTTGAGAGAACTCGGGTGAAGGAACTCGGCAAAATAGTACCGTAACTTCGGGAGAAGGTACGCCCCTGGTTGTGAATCCCTTGCGGAGTAAGCGACTGGGGGCCGCAGTGACCAGATGGCTGGGACTGTTTATTAAAAACACAGCACTGTGCTAAATCGAAAGATGACGTATACGGTGTGACACCTGCCCGGTGCCGGAAGGTTAATTGATGGGGTTAGCGTAAGCGAAGCTCTTGATCGAAGCCCCGGTAAACGGCGGCCGTAACTATAACGGTCCTAAGGTAGCGAAATTCCTTGTCGGGTAAGTTCCGACCTGCACGAATGGTGTAACCATGGCCATGCTGTCTCCACCCGAGACTCAGTGAAATTGAAATCGCTGTGAAGATGCAGTGTACCCGCACCTAGACGGAAAGACCCCGTGAACCTTTACTACAGCTTGGCACTGAACATTGACCCTACATGTGTAGGATAGGTGGGAGGCTTTGAAACGTTGTCGCCAGATAGCGTGGAGCCGTCCTTGAAATACCACCCTTGTATGTTTGATGTTCTAACATTGCCCCCTAATCGGGGGTGTGGACAGTGTCTGGTGGGTAGTTTGACTGGGGCGGTCTCCTCCCAAAGCGTAACGGAGGAGCACGAAGGTTAGCTAATCACGGTCGGACATCGTGAGGTTAGTGCAAAGGCATAAGCTAGCTTAACTGCGAGACAGACACGTCGAGCAGGTACGAAAGTAGGTCTTAGTGATCCGGTGGTTCTGAATGGAAGGGCCATCGCTCAACGGATAAAAGGTACTCCGGGGATAACAGGCTGATACCGCCCAAGAGTTCATATCGACGGCGGTGTTTGGCACCTCGATGTCGGCTCATCACATCCTGGGGCTGAAGTCGGTCCCAAGGGTATGGCTGTTCGCCATTTAAAGTGGTACGCGAGCTGGGTTTAGAACGTCGTGAGACAGTTCGGTCCCTATCTGGTGTGGGCGTTGGATGATTGAGAGGGGCTGCTCCTAGTACGAGAGGACCGGAGTGGACGAACCGCTGGTGTTCGGGTTGTCATGCCAATGGCATTGCCCGGTAGCTACGTTCGGAACTGATAACCGCTGAAAGCATCTAAGCGGGAAGCAGGCCTCGAGATGAGTCATCCCTGACAGTTTAACTGTCCTAAAGGGTTGTTTAAGACGAAGACGTTGATAGGCAGGATGTGGAAGCGTTGTAAGGCGTTGAGCTAACCTGTACTAATTGCCCGTGAGGCTTAATCATACAACACCCAAGGTGATTGTATGGGTCGCAAGACCAAGCCGTAATGATACCTGCCTGGACGAAGGCAGATAGAGCAAAAGCTTCGCTTGAGATTACTAACGAGATTCGATTTATCAGATTTTTCCCAGTTTGTTATTACAGTTTAATGCCTGGCGGCCATAGCGATACGGCACCACCTGATCCCTTTCCGAACTCAGTAGTGAAACGTATTAGCGGCGATGGTAGTGTGGGGTTTCCCCATGTGAGAGTAGCACACTGCCAGGCTCCTATTTAGAAAGAGGGCTATCCGAGAGGATGGCCCTTTTTTGTATCTGCAATTTGGTAATATTTGAGTTCTTAGCACATTATCCGGGATAGCCCTCTTCCTAAATTTGAGATTCGCTGCGCTCTCACATGGGGACACCTAATACCAATTCCATTAAAGACCTACCCACCGACAGTAGCCCATTTTCTGCTGCATATTGATGCCACTGTTGATGCATCTTCAATGAAGGTGTTCCATGCGTTTGAGCATGCATCGACGATATCTTCGTACCCAGAGAATACTCGATTGGCCAGGTGATGCTGTCGTATCCAGCTCCATACCTGTTCTATTGGATTGAGTTCAGGTGAGTAGGGAGGAAGTTTGAGTATTCGTACATTATCGAATTCAACCACCGTATCTTCGGTGTGCCATCCGGCACCGTCCATGATCACCACTGCCATTCTTCCTTCTTCAGTGCGTTTTGAGATTTGTTCGAGATGTTTTGTCATGATGTCTTTGTTAACCCATGGGGCGATAAGGGCTTCAGTGGCTCCCGTTGCGGGACATACAGCACCGAAGAGGTAGGCACTGTCGAATTGTTGTTGCCTGACAACGCGGGGTCTGCTTCCTTTTTTTGCCCATAAACGAGTCGTGGTATTTTGTTGACCAAACCTGGCTTCATCCTGAAACCATATATCTATCTTGTCCAAAGGTATGTGTAATGGACAAAGATTGATCAAATTAAACTTCAGTTTTTTTAAACTCTTCCTGAGCTTGTTCCGATTGTTTCGGATGTCTGGACCGACTGGAAAGCCATGAAAATCCCAGCTCATGCAACAGTCGGTATACATTAGACAGCTTGTACTCCACACCAAGTTCAGAAGCAATCCACTCCCGAATGGCTTTGCCCGTTAATCGTCCTCCTTCGTCAGACTGACTCTCAAACTCTACGTACTTGCACAACTTCTTTAGTTGCTCTGGTGTCAGAGAAGGAGGTCGCCCCGGAGGCGGTTTGGAGTCTAGTCCGGTCAAACCGTCCTCTAAAAAGGCGGCCACCCAATTGTTTACACTGCGGCGACTTACTTTTAAAGTGCGGGCGATCTGGGATCTGTTCATTCCCTCTTTGAAATGAGCTAATGCAAGCAATCGCATTCTCTTTGCAGCGTTTCTTTCCTTTTTGGAAAGCGCTATGAAATCTATATCTTTTAGCATCTAATTATCGATTGTATCAACACCGTAATTAGATCACATATTTTATGGAAATGGTATAATACCAATTCCATTAAAGACCTACCCACCGACAGTAGCCCATTTTCTGCTGCATATTGATGCCACTGTTGATGCATCTTCAATGAAGGTGTTCCATGCGTTTGAGCATGCATCGACGATATCTTCGTACCCAGAGAATACTCGATTGGCCAGGTGATGCTGTCGTATCCAGCTCCATACCTGTTCTATTGGATTGAGTTCAGGTGAGTAGGGAGGAAGTTTGAGTATTCGTACATTATCGAATTCAACCACCGTATCTTCGGTGTGCCATCCGGCACCGTCCATGATCACCACTGCCATTCTTCCTTCTTCAGTGCGTTTTGAGATTTGTTCGAGATGTTTTGTCATGATGTCTTTGTTAACCCATGGGGCGATAAGGGCTTCAGTGGCTCCCGTTGCGGGACATACAGCACCGAAGAGGTAGGCACTGTCGAATTGTTGTTGCCTGACAACGCGGGGTCTGCTTCCTTTTTTTGCCCATAAACGAGTCGTGGTATTTTGTTGACCAAACCTGGCTTCATCCTGAAACCATATATCTATCTTGTCCAAAGGTATGTGTAATGGACAAAGATTGATCAAATTAAACTTCAGTTTTTTTAAACTCTTCCTGAGCTTGTTCCGATTGTTTCGGATGTCTGGACCGACTGGAAAGCCATGAAAATCCCAGCTCATGCAACAGTCGGTATACATTAGACAGCTTGTACTCCACACCAAGTTCAGAAGCAATCCACTCCCGAATGGCTTTGCCCGTTAATCGTCCTCCTTCGTCAGACTGACTCTCAAACTCTACGTACTTGCACAACTTCTTTAGTTGCTCTGGTGTCAGAGAAGGAGGTCGCCCCGGAGGCGGTTTGGAGTCTAGTCCGGTCAAACCGTCCTCTAAAAAGGCGGCCACCCAATTGTTTACACTGCGGCGACTTACTTTTAAAGTGCGGGCGATCTGGGATCTGTTCATTCCCTCTTTGAAATGAGCTAATGCAAGCAATCGCATTCTCTTTGCAGCGTTTCTTTCCTTTTTGGAAAGCGCTATGAAATCTATATCTTTTAGCATCTAATTATCGATTGTATCAACACCGTAATTAGATCACATATTTTATGGAAATGGTATAATGGACAAAGATTGATCAAATTAAACTTCAGTTTTTTTAAACTCTTCCTGAGCTTGTTCCGATTGTTTCGGATGTCTGGACCGACTGGAAAGCCATGAAAATCCCAGCTCATGCAACAGTCGGTATACATTAGACAGCTTGTACTCCACACCAAGTTCAGAAGCAATCCACTCCCGAATGGCTTTGCCCGTTAATCGTCCTCCTTCGTCAGACTGACTCTCAAACTCTACGTACTTGCACAACTTCTTTAGTTGCTCTGGTGTCAGAGAAGGAGGTCGCCCCGGAGGCGGTTTGGAGTCTAGTCCGGTCAAACCGTCCTCTAAAAAGGCGGCCACCCAATTGTTTACACTGCGGCGACTTACTTTTAAAGTGCGGGCGATCTGGGATCTGTTCATTCCCTCTTTGAAATGAGCTAATGCAAGCAATCGCATTCTCTTTGCAGCGTTTCTTTCCTTTTTGGAAAGCGCTATGAAATCTATATCTTTTAGCATCTAATTATCGATTGTATCAACACCGTAATTAGGTCACATATTTTATGGAAATGGTATAACCCATGTATCAAACTGATGCATTTGTTATCTGATGAGGGTAATGGGTGATTACGTCCATGTAGCTTGGCTCCAGCCCGGACGTCGTGTCCGGTCGCTACGAGAGCTGCGTTCTGTCGAACGGTCTCTCTCCGCCCCCATGTGAGAGTAGCACTCGGCAACTGCTCCCGGCGTTGCCCTAACTCCTGAATCCATGCAGTCGACTGCCAGGCTCCTATTTAGAAAAACAAAGAACCCAGCGAAAGCTGGGTTTTTTGTTTTTAGAACAGGCATCTGACGATGCTGTTTTCATGGGAACCTAACCCATGTATCAAACTGATGCATTGGTTATCTGATGAGGGTAACGGGTGGTTACGTCCGTGTAGCTTGGCTCCAGCCCGGACGTCCTGTCCGGTCGCTACGAGAGCTGCGTTCTGTCGAACGGTCTCTCTCCGCCCCCATGTGAGAGTAGCACTCGACAACCGTTCCTGACGTTGTTCTAACTCCTGCATCCATGCAGTCGACTGCCAGGCTCCTATTTAGAAAAACAAAGAACCCAGCGAAAGCTGAGTTTTTTGTTTTTAGAACAGGCATCTGACGATGCTGTTTTCATGGGAACCTAACCCATGTATCAAACTGTCGCATTAGTTATCTGATGAGGGTAATGGGTGATTACGTCCATGTAGCTGGGCTCCAGCCCGGACGTCCTGTCCGGTCGCTACGAGAGCTGCGTTCTGTCGAACGGTCTCTCTCCGCCCCCATGTGACCAATTCGTCTGGAACGAATTGGAATATCGGCGCTCAGCGACGATGGCCCGTAGGGTGAGGGCAGGATAGCCCGAATAAAGTAGCACTCGGCAACTGCTCCCGGCGTTGCCCTAACTCCTGCATCCATGCAGTCGACTGCGTGGTGTAAACGGCAATTTAATATTTACCCCCACCTTTTTAGAACTCTCTTACATCCGGAGATATTCCAATTCGCTTTTTGGAAGCAATGTTATTAGGTTTCGGTAATTAACAACCTATAATGATGGCTCAGAATCAGGTTTGAAGAATTGTGGGGTGGAATACATGTTACGACGTTTAACTTTAGGGGAAGTGCAAGAGCTTATTACAGGGAAGCATTCGTTTGTGTTGAATGTTATTGCTAATTGGTGTCCGGACTGCACTGAAAAACAGGCTCCCAATTTACCGTTGTTTGTAGAGCAACTTGATATAGTAGGATTAGATGTGATTAACCTAATTGTGCAGGAAGAAAAACGGGTGTATATGTCTCGAGCACATGAAGACTTTGTTAGTATGCTTGGGGGGCATGGCTTTCCCCGCACGGTTTTATATTTGGATGGGAAAGTTGTAGATGCAAATAATGTAGAGATACTGACTAAAGCTAACTTAGCTCTGCTTCTGGAAAAGTTTAAAGTTTTCATACACCCTGACTAAATTGATTATAAAAATTTACTTATAAACCCAATTCTTTGAGCTTCCGGGTAAGGGTATTCCTGCCCCAGCCTAAGCGTTTTGCGGCATCCTGTTTGTGACCGTTTGTGTGCTTTAATGCGCGTTCCAATAGAATCTTTTCAAATTCCGCAACCGCTTGGTCCAGTATGCCTTCTGTGCCTTTTAACAACTCCTGATCAGCCCAGGTTGCCAATAGTGTCTGCCAACTTGAAGACTTATCATTGGTACTGCTCATCATGGGAGCCTGGTGAATCTCTTGTGGCAAATCATCTGGCTGTACTTCTTTGCCTGATGCCATGACAGTCAACCAACGACAAATGTTTTCCAGTTGTCGAACATTACCTGGCCAGGGTAAGTTGGACATGATCTTGATGGTATCTTTATGTAAGGTTTTGGTTTCTACCTGAAGTTCATTGGCCGCTTTTTGTAAAAAATGATTAGCGAGCAATACAATATCCTCGCGACGCTCTGCAAGTTTAGGTAAGTGGATACGGATAACATTTAATCTATGGAACAGGTCTTCCCGAAATTTTCCTTGTGTGACTCGCATTTCCAGATTTTGATGGGTTGCAGCAATAATACGTACGTCAACTTTTATCGGCTCATGTCCACCAACACGATAGAACTGACCATCGGCGAGCACTCGTAACAATCGTGTCTGAACCCCAAGTGGCATATCGCCTATCTCGTCAAGAAACAATGTGCCGCCATTAGCTTGTTCAAATCGACCTTGTCTGACAGTCTGGGCTCCGGTAAAGGCGCCCTTTTCATGACCAAACAATTCAGATTCGATTAAATCTGCCGGTATGGCAGCCATGTTGAGGGGGATAAAGGTATTGTTGGCCCTCGGGCTGTGCTTATGCAAGGCTAACGCTACTAGTTCTTTACCTGTACCTGACTCACCATTGATAAGAACGCTTATACTTGAGCGTGACAAGCGGCCGATGGCACGAAATACTTCCTGCATCGCAGGGGCTTCACCAATAATCTCGGTCTGGCGTTGCACTGCTGTGGCGGGTTGTTTGGTGATCCGTTCTCGCGCTTTATTAAGCGCTTTTTGCACTAACGATACTGCATCATCAATATCAAATGGTTTAGGTAGGTATTCAAAAGCGCCACTTTTGTATGCATTTACGGCACTCTCAAGGTCAGAATGCGCGGTCATGATAATGAACGGCAGATCAGCGATATATTGATGAACTTGTTGCATCAACGCGAGACCGTCCATCTGCGGCATACGGATATCTGATATGATGATTTCCGGTGCTTGACCACTTTCTAATTGCAGCAATAAATCTTCCGGATTCTCAAAGCTTAAACATTCTATGCCTGCACCATTAAGGGCTTTCTGTAAAACCCAGCGAATAGAACTATCATCGTCAACAATCCAAACTGCGGCATTGTTCATTATTCTTGTTCCTTTTTATCAAGTGGAAGCAATATAGAAAATTCTGTTTGTCCGGGCCAACTGTCAACGTCGATTTTACCGCGGTGATGGTTAACCAGAGATTGTGAAATTGATAGCCCCAGTCCGGAGCCATCAAGCTTGGAACTCACCAATGGATAAAACAGCGTATCTTTTAGCTCTTCTGGAATACCCGGGCCGTTGTCGGTGATTTTTATTTCTACACAAAGCGGTTGATGAGCACCATGAATGACGCAGTGTCGCTGAATACGAGTAGAAAAGTGAATGTCCCCTTTACCTCCCAACGCCTGCACAGCGTTGCGGGCAATATTCAATAGCGCTTGCTGCAACATATCCTGATCAATATAAACTTCTGGAATGCTTGGGTCATAGTCTCGGGTGATATGTATATCCTGATGTTCAACCGACAGTAGTGTTCTAATTTTTTCAATTACACGGTGAATATTGTGCCAGGCGAAATTTGGCGGCCGGTTTGGACCAAGTAATCGGTCGACTAATCCTCTAAGCCGATCTGACTGTTCAACTATCAATTGTGTAAATTCTTTTAGAGAGGGCTCTGCAAGCTCTCGTTCTAGCAATTGCGCGGCTCCACGAATGCCACCTAACGGGTTTTTAATCTCATGAGCCAGACCTCTTATGAGATCTCGTGCAGCTTGCTGTAGCGCCCATTGCTGGTTATCACGGTTGATTTTGCGTTGTTGATCGATAGGGGTTATTTCCAAAGATAACCATTCACCTGCTTCGTCCTCAAAGAACGAAACAATGACTGACGCTAAGCTATGTCTGCCATCACGAAAAACCAGATGAGCTTCATTAAGTGTGAAGTTTTCCTTGTTTTGCAAAGCATGTTTCAGCTTGGAAATATCAATGCAGTCATCCAAAAGATATTGATTTAGCGGCTGTGAAATCAATTGGTTTCGGCTGTGTTCAAATAACGATTCGGTTGCCAGATTCGCAAATTGAATATTGATATCTGAATCCAACAACAGAACCGCTGTCGAGAGATTATCTAACAAATTTTCCAGAGCAATTAGTTTAGTCATTATTTACATCATAGTGCATGCACTAAAAGGGTGCATTAGATAATTGGCTATCTTAGTTTGACTATCAGAAATTGCGCTAAAACAGGGCTTTTAGCGATTATTTACGCTGGCCTTGTGCAAAAAGAAAGTCACCTCTTGTGATAATGCAAGTTGCTTGCCTTTATTATCAGAAAGGACAATTTGAATCGAATGGGCACCACGAGGAATATTTGACAAGGTAAATTGAGGCTGATTACTTTCTGCCTCAATCTCACCGTTGCGTATTAGTTGATAGATCCCAGGAACCTTTTTACTGACGTCACCGGTGATTCTTACTTCACCGATATTGCTGCGCAATGTTTGCTCATGTGTCGGACTGGTAATGGTTATTGTCGGAGGTGGACTTGGCTTTGCCTGCCGTTTACCAGTATTGAGTGGACGCGAAGAAGTGGATGTTAGAGCAGGGGTCACATTTTGCGGACTGCCCACTTCTACCAGCACAGCTCCAGGCACGGGTTTATCGGTATATAAAACCGTACCGTCAGGCTTAACTATTTTATAGACTTTAATGCTGGCTATGCTGCTACAGCACAGCGTAACTAATATTAAAAACGATAACAGTCTAAACAAGTGAATGTGTACAATTATGGTGGATGTATACAGTGTAGCAGAATGCGTAATCAAAAGGGATTGGGACAACTGGGCATTGAACTAGCAAAATAGAATCAGTAAAAATACTTGCTGGCATTACAACTTTCATGATAAAAGGTAATAAAAAGCCCGCACAAGGCGGGCTCTGAAAGCGAATAGCTAATCGTTAAACGCTGTAGTACATGTCAAACTCTACTGGAGCCGTTGTCGTATTCAGTTTCTCAACTTCGTCACGCTTCAGGTCAATATAGGCATCGATCATATCATCAGACATTACGCCGCCTGCAGTAAGAAATTCACGATCGTTCTCTAATGCATCCAATGCCATTTCTAAAGAACTGGCAACCGTTGGGATTTCTGCCGCTTCTTCTGCTGGTAAGTCATACAGGTCTTTGTCCATCGCATCACCAGGGTGGATCTTGTTCTTAATCCCATCAAGTCCTGCCATCAGCATTGCTGTGAAGGCTAAATACGGGTTAGCAGTCGGATCAGGGAAGCGTACTTCGATTCGGCGTGCTTTATCGCTAGTGACGTGTGGAACGCGAATAGAGGCAGAACGGTTACGGGCAGAATATGCCAACATAACTGGAGCTTCAAATCCCGGTACTAAACGCTTATAGGAGTTGGTAGAGGCGTTAGTGAACGCATTTATTGCGCGCGCGTGTTTGATGATCCCTCCAATGTAATACAGGGCTTCTTCCGATAAACCTGCATACTTGTCACCGGCAAAGACGTTCTCGCCGCCTTTTGCGATAGACTGGTGGCAATGCATGCCAGTACCGTTGTCGCCTACCAGAGGCTTAGGCATAAATGTTGCTGATTTCCCGTATGCGTCAGCAACGTTGTGGATGACGTACTTATAAATTTGAATTTCATCTGCTTTAGCAACAAGCGAATTAAATTGCGTTGCAATTTCGTTCTGACCAGCAGTAGCAACTTCATGGTGATGAGCCTCTACAGTGAGGCCCATTTCTTCCATCACCAAACACATCGCACTACGGATGTCATGAGCTGAATCTACTGGAGGTACAGGGAAGTAACCGCCTTTTACACCAGGACGGTGACCAAGGTTGCCTCCTTCAAATTCTGAACCCGAGTTCCATTTTGCTTCAGAAGAGTCAATTTTGTAGAACGACTCACCCATATCAGTATGGAAGCGAACATCATCAAACAGGAAAAATTCAGGTTCAGGACCAAAGAAAACCTGGTCACCAATACCAGTTGATTTTAAATATTCCTCAGCGCGCCGTGCAACTGAACGTGGGTCGCGGTCATAACCTTGCATTGTGGAAGGTTCAACGATATCACAACGAATGTTAACTTGAACTTCCTCTGAAAACGGGTCTAACACTGCAGTTGTTGAGTCCGGCATAAGGATCATGTCAGATTCATTAATGCCCTTCCAGCCTGCAATAGATGATCCGTCAAACATTTTCCCTTCTTCGAAAAAATCTTCATCTATAAGGGCAGCAGGGATTGAAACGTGTTGCTCTTTACCCTTGGTATCGGTAAATCTTAAATCAACAAATTTCGCTTCGCTCTCTTTGATTAAATCTAGAGCTTTATCTACTGACATATTGTCCTCCGGTTGAATAGTCAAATCAGGTGTCAGGAACACCTTAAATATGTTCACGTTCTTTAAGCCATAATCATGCCAGCTTAATCCTGTTAAAAAAGTCATTTAAAACAATTGGTTACGTGGAGAGTTCTGAACCATATTGCCAGTAACGCACCAAAATGGTGCTAACATGTATCAATATGGTGCAGAAGGGCTTAATATTGCACTATATACACTAGCTTATTTCCACAATGGTGCAAATTGCCTTGAATTAATGGCTGCCGTCAAAATATGTACAAAAAAGTCGCAACTTTCCATCGCAAATTGTTGGTGAAACCTGTAGAATCCGCGCCTCGCTGGCATTTGCCACTAGTATTATTGAAGAGAAGATTTGAATGAGTTTAGCACCAGTTGCCATAGATAAATTGCGAAATATCGCGATTATCGCCCACGTAGACCACGGAAAAACAACGTTGGTTGATAAATTACTGCAGCAATCAGGAACCCTGGAAACCAGAGGAGAGTCCGAAGAGCGCGTGATGGACTCAAACGATCTTGAGAAAGAGCGTGGAATTACAATTTTGGCAAAGAATACTGCCATAGAATGGAATGGCTATCACATCAATATCGTCGATACTCCGGGACACGCCGACTTTGGTGGTGAAGTCGAACGGGTAATGTCAATGGCGGACTCAGTGTTATTATTGGTTGATGCTCAGGAAGGGCCAATGCCACAAACGCGCTTTGTAACGCAAAAAGCGTTTGCTCAGGGTTTAAAGCCTATTGTCGTCATTAACAAGGTTGACAAACCCGGTGCCAGAACAGATTGGGTTATAGAGCAGGTTTTTGATTTGTTCGATAATCTTGGTGCTACTGATGACCAGCTAGATTTTCAAGTGGTGTATGCCTCAGCTTTAAATGGTTGGGCAACAATGGATCTTGATTCGCCTTCAGACGATATGACGCCGCTATTCGAAACAATAGTCGATCAGGTAGACGCCCCAAATACTGATGAGGATGGTGGTCTGCAAATGCAGATCACGCAATTGGATTACAGCTCATATGTGGGTGTTATTGGGGTGGGTCGGGTTACGCGCGGCAAGATTGCAACTAACCAACAGGTCACAGTAATTGACCGCAACGGTAAATCCCGAAATGGTAAAGTTGGGCAGGTCTTAGGATATCTGGGGCTTGAACGCCATGAAATCGGAGCCGCTTCTGCCGGCAATATTATTGCCGTTACCGGTCTGGGTGATTTAAAAATATCCGACACTATATGCGACGTCAACGCTGCAGAGCCATTGACTCCTTTGAGCGTTGATGAGCCGACAGTCACCATGACATTTCAGGTCAATACATCACCTTTTTCAGGTAAAGAAGGGAAGTACGTTACTTCACGCAATATCCTTGATCGTCTGCGTACCGAAGAAGTACATAATGTAGCACTGCGTGTTGAAGAGATGCCTGACCCAGATAAATTCAGAGTGTCTGGTCGTGGCGAGCTGCATTTGGGTATTTTGATTGAGAATATGCGTCGTGAAGGATACGAACTGGCGGTATCTCGCCCTGAAGTAATATTACGTGAAGTTGATGGTAAAACGGAAGAACCATTTGAGACGGTCACTATCGACTGTGAAGAAGGGCATCAGGGCTCGGTGATGGAGCAGATGGGGTATCGCAAGGCGGAACTGACCAACATGTCACCTGACGGTAAAGGCCGGGTCAGAATGGACTTTGTTATGCCAAGCCGTGGTCTTATCGGTTTTCACACTGAGTTTATGACCCTGACGTCTGGATCGGGTTTGCTTTATCACTCGTTTGATCACTACGGACCTTTTAAAGGCGGGAATATCGGGCAACGTAAGAACGGTGTATTGATCGCCAATGCCCCAGGAAAAGCCTTGACGAATGCACTGTTCAATCTGCAGGAGCGTGGTCGTTTGTTTATTGGTCATGGTGTTGAAGTGTATGAAGGTATGGTGATTGGGATTCACAGCAGAGACAATGATCTGACAGTTAATGCCTTAAAAGGTAAACAGTTAACTAACGTTCGTGCCTCTGGTACCGATGAAGCGCAGGTCCTGACGCCTCCTGTTGTGATGTCGTTAGAGCAAGCAATGGAGTTTATCGATGATGACGAACTGGTGGAAGTTACGCCAGAAAGCATACGCATTCGTAAAAAACTATTGACCGAGAATGAGCGAAAGCGTGCCTCTCGAGTAAAAGAAAAAGAATCTTAGATACTGATTCGCGGTGGGCATTTCGCCCACCGCACTATTTCAATCTACCAACCTTCCCTTTTCACGTCATATTTTTCTCACCATCAATTTAAAGTTGTTTGAATAAAAAAATCCAAATACCCTATCTATAGTGTGCAATTGTATAGGTAAAATTGGGAATACAAATGTCAGCTTCAGCTATAACACTGCTGCTCTATATTCTGTGGACTTTGCTGCTATTGGTTTCGTTACTTGCTTATCGCTCATATATTGTCAGTAGGGGTGAAAAGGCCGCCAATGAGTTTCAAAGCGATGGTTCCGATGTTGGAGAGTTTGCTCAACGGCTAACCCGTGCGCATGCGAATTGTATTGAGTCGTTCCCCATTATTGCGGGAGTTTTGCTGGTATCGTTGGCTCTGGGTTTTCAGCACCTGACAGATGCGCTTGCATACGCTGTACTAGCGGCACGTGTTGTGCAGTCGTTGATACATTTAGCGTCGACGTCAGTTCTAGCCGTACAGATACGTTTTGTCGCCTTCATCGTACAAATTGGGATAAGTGGATATTGGTTGGTCTTGATGTTGTTGGCACTGTTGTAATTTATGTCAATATTTCGTCTATTTGAGGGGCTGACTCAACCATTTCCAGAAGACCAAACTGTACCACCACCCGCCAACCTGGTTGCGTTTTGTCGCTATTACGCGACTGGGATGTGGCCTGTAATTCTGCTGGTATCCTTTCTTAGCGGTGCTATCGCGGCTTTAGAAGTGACCTTATTTGGCTTTTTAGGTACTTTAGTGGATGCCATTGCCAATACCGATCCTCAAGTATTTTTCCAACAGGAAAGCAGTAATATTGTCTGGATAGGGGCCGTTGTATTGTTAATGTTACCTTTGCTGGTGATGTTGCAGTCATTGTTTAGCCACCAATCGTTGATGGGCAACTTTCCAATGCGCATCCGCTGGTCAGCACACCGGCATTTACTCAATCAGAGTGTTGAGTTTTTTCACAATGAGTTTGCCGGGCGTATCGCCACAAAAGTAATGCAAACATCCCTTGCAGTTCGGGAAACGGTACTCAAGATGATGGATCTGCTGGTGTATGTCACGGTGTACTTTTCCAGCATCGTTGTGTTGGTCATTATGATGGACTGGCGCCTTGGAATTCCGTTTTTGATATGGCTATCCTTGTATTTGATCATTCTCAAGTTTTTAATCCCTCGCCTAAAAAAAGTATCGCAAAAGCAAGCTAATGCCCGGTCAGAAATGACCGGCAGAGTTGTTGATAGCTACACCAATGTAACCACCGTTAAATTATTTAGTCATTCTGCAAGAGAAGCTCAGTATGCCAGAGACAGCATGTCGGCATTTTTGCAAACGGTCTATCCACAAATGCGACTTGTGACGGTTTTAGAAAGCCTGGTATGGCTCAGTAACACCCTACTTATTTTTAGTGTCGCAGGTTTGGGACTCTACTTTTGGCGATATGCCATTGTATCACCGGGTGATATTGCCGTGTCGGTGAGCTTAGCGATGCGACTCAATGGCATGGCCCAATGGATAATGTGGGAAGTTTCTGGCTTGTTTGAAAATATAGGTATGGTTCAGGATGGCATGGAAACTTTATCGAAACCGGTCAACGTTCAAGATGTGCCGGATGCAGAACCAATAAGTATTCGCCAAGGGGAGATTGAATTTAAAAATGTCCATTTCTCATATCAAAGCGCCAAAAATAGTGTTCCGGTATTCCAGCAACTGAACTTAAAAATCGCTGCTGGTGAAAAGGTAGGTATTGTTGGACCCTCAGGTGCGGGGAAATCGACCTTGGTGAACTTGCTACTTAGATTTTATGATGTGCAGAAAGGTGACATAACAATCGACGAGCAAAATATTAAAGAGTTACAGCAGGAAAGTTTACGCGCACAAATCAGTATGGTGACACAAGATACTTCACTGCTGCACCGCACCATCAGAGAGAATATTTTGTATGGCAAAGAAAAAGCCACTGAAGAAGAACTGATTGCGGCAGCAAAACATGCTGAAGCTCATCACTTTATTCAGTCGCTATCTGATCATCTAGGCAATACCGGTTACGATGCACATGTTGGGGAGCGGGGCGTTAAGCTATCTGGTGGGCAACGTCAGCGCATTGCAATTGCCCGGGTACTACTGAAAGATGCCCCAATACTGATTTTGGACGAAGCCACATCTGCTCTGGATTCTGAAGTGGAAGTGGCAATACAGGAGTGCCTATACAAGATCATGGAGAATAAAACGGTTCTGGCGATTGCGCATCGGCTGTCAACAATTGCAGCGATGGATCGATTGGTGGTTTTTGAGCAGGGCCAGATTGTTGAATCAGGAACTCACAAGGAATTACTGAGCATGAATGGTCGCTACGCAAAACTCTGGGCACATCAAACCGGTGGATTTCTGGGGCTGGAATAAATCAGTCTTTATCAACGCGCAAATCGGCAAATATTAACTATCCTTTGACAATGAAGAATGTTTCTTTGTGAACAATATTTTCCGTATGTACAAGAGTCGATTGTGTTTACTTATCACCTTTGTTGGGATGCTCTGGGCATCGGGAAACATTGCGGCTGTGGTGGATACCGACAATGTGCGTAGTGCGACGTTGCAACGCTTGTCTGTGGATGACGGTCTTTCGCAGGGTTCCATTGTTGACGTGTATCAAGATAATCAAGGCTATATTTGGGTGGCCACGTCTGAAGGACTGAACTTTTACAATGGCTATGAGGTTCGTCAGTTTCGAGGGCCAAACGATGAATTTTTGGCCGCATTCATCAATTTTGTCTATCAAGATAAAGATGGATACATCTGGATATCTGTTTTTGATTTCGGCTTGTATCGGTATGCCCCACAATCCGATGAATTGAGTCTGGTTTTCGCCACTGATGATGACGCTGCAGGTGAGGTGTTTAGTTACTTAGCTGCCCCGCAAAAACAGCAAATATGGTTCTTAACTACTCATGGTCTGCTTGAATACGACATGGTACACCGGACCTTCACCTCTCGCCTGGATTTATCTGAATCATTTGGTGAGGAGCGTTTTTTCACTTCCATAACAGAAACCGACGACACATTCTTTCTTGGATCCAACCAGGGCCTGGTGACCGTTTCTAAAACTTACTTTACCCATACTGACTGGCAGATATTGTCTCAATCTGAAGAAACAACAGATGCGTTCAAACAGCGTATTAGAAAATTACTCATCGTGGATGATGCCCTTTGGATTGCGACGGCCAGAGGGCTATTGCAGGCGCCTGTCGCGCAGTTTAATTCAACTATCAATCAAGACATTGTTGTTGCTAATCCGATTATTTCTTCGCTGGCATTTGAAGACTTGATATTACATCAACAGAACGTGTACGCCGCCTCACAACAAGGGTTGTTTCAAATTGAACCAGACATGGAATATGCCACGTTACTACTGCAATTTTCTATGTCTAATCAAGAGGTCTTTAATAATCGTATTCGCGACATCATGGTAGATCGTTCCGGCAATTTCTGGTTGGCGTCCGTTTCCAGAGGACTCTACATTTGGAATCCTCGAACTCGTGTTTTTAATAACCGGTTCAATACCGGTGGGCAAAGAGAAGTTTTGTCCGACAACGTCGTATGGTCGATAGCAGAATCGGAAAGTGGAGAACTTTGGATTGGCACGTCAAATGGCTTAACCCGAATAAGCGCCGCAGGCGACAGTCATAAAATCTACTTTCAGTCAGATGTTGGACTGGAGGATATTAGCCATATCGAACAAGTCGCTTTCGACCCTGAAGGGTATCTTTGGCTATCCACCTGGGCCGGGATTATCAAGTTTGATACTAACGCTGAAAAGCAGGTGCCTATTGCCACGGTTCAACACGAGCTATTAGACGTCTTTAAAGATGAACAAGCCTATTTTAAGTTTGACCGTTCAGGTCGCATGTGGCTGGTCACGCTCGGGTCCTACTACTTATTTGAACCCGACTCGGGAGATATTACGGAGTTAGTGGAGCTACGAGACAAGGCCAATCCCTATTTTAGTTTCGGTTTCATGGGCCAGATGGGGGAGAGTGACTGGATGCTCATGAGTGGTTCCGGTCAGCTTTGGGGAGTGCACTCACAAACCCTTGAAGTCAAACTACTGTATGAACTCGATAATTATTCACCACAAGAATTTATTTACATTGATAACTTTGTATTTGATGAAGAACGACAGCTGTTGTGGTTGAGCTTCACTTCAAGAGGCATCATGGCCCTTTCATTACAGGACTTTACAACGGTTTATGTTCACAACGAAAAAAGTCTTGAACCCATTTCGCCAGTATATGGCCTGGTACCGGACGAAAATGGTCGTCTTTGGTTTAGCAGTCATGATGGTATTTACAGTCTTAATATGGAGTCTAAACACGTCAGTAAATTTGATACTGAATACGGACTATCCGTCATGGAGTTTAACAGTGGTGCCTATAACAAATTGTCAACGGGGGAGCTTATTTACGGCAGCGTCAAAGGGCTCACCCGGTTTTACCCTGAACATATAGGGCGTAAAGCGGATTTTCATCGGCAGGTTTATATTGACGAAGTGTCTATTGATGGCGTGTCGCAAATAAGTTCTTTCGCCAATTTGGCGGGGCAGTCTTTTTCAATTCTTAACGATCATCTGAGTATTCAAGTGTCATTTACTACTCTGGGCTTTGAACAACAAAATAAAGTTCGTTATGAATACCAGCTGATTCAGGATGAGATCATTACTTATCCTGTCAGCAAAAAAAATACCATTAACTTTACCCGTCTTTTACCGGGGCACTATGAATTGCGCGTTAATGCGATTTCCCCGAAAACTGGCTTTAGAACCAAACCTTCCAGTATCTTTTTTGAAGTTAAGTATACAGCCTGGTTATCACCAGGGGCTAAAAGTGTCTATGTCACAGTGCTGGTGTTGCTCATTGTCTTTTTAGTGTTCCGAAGAAAGCAAAAACGTCTTGCAATGATGGCCATGAACCGGCACTTAGAATTGAGTGAAGAGCGATTGCAAATTGCCTTGCGCTCCAGTCACAGCTATGCCTGGGAGTGGAACGATTCAACAAATAATTTACATCTGTCAAAAAACTCTGAAGACGCCTCGCAGGTGACCCCGGAAACCTTTAAAGAACATTATCAGGAAATCCACCCAGACGATCGACGTAGCTTTTTAAAAGAGTGGCAACGGATGTTTGATTCAGCTGACATTGATGCGTTTAACTTTACTTATCGAATGAAGAGTCCGCAGGGAGAATTTCGCTGGTACCGTAATGTCGGTCGCATACTACAACGCAATGAACACGGTAAACCTCAGAGGATCAGCGGCCTGTTTACCGATATTACAGAAATTAAGTCCATGGAGGAAAGCGCTTCGATCTTTGGTGAGGCGTTCCGTAATACCAAAGACTGGGTGGTCATTATTGATGCGGAATTTAATGGAGTGATGGCGAACAACTCCTTCTATAAAGCATTTAATGTGAAGCCGAATTCGACCTTTTCTCTGAATGATGAAATGTTTGCTGGTCTGACAAACAAAATGTTGTTTTACCGAAAAATCATGGGGAATATGAATGTCGGCGAGCATTGGCATGGCGAAGACAGTGTCAAAGTGCCCGATGGCACCATCTTTCATGTACTGATCAACATCAGCCTAATCAAAGTGGAAAGTCACGCTGAGCATCACTTTGTGGTTATTTTCACGGATATAACCAAGCAGAAGGAAGCCGAAGATGAATTGCGGAAAATGGCCAACTATGATCCGCTGACTTCATTACCCAATCGCACGCTGCTGATCGATCGTATTGAGCATGCGATTCAGGGTGCCGATCGGAATAATGACACATTGGCATTACTATTCCTGGATTTGGATCGATTTAAACCAGTCAACGACTCCCTTGGACATGAGTACGGTGACATGTTGCTGCAGAAAATTGCCCAGCGGCTGAAGAGCCGCGTCAGGCGTCAGGACACGGTTGCCAGATTGGGTGGGGATGAGTTTGTCGTGGTCCTGGAATCCTTCAAAGATGTCACTCATGTAGGCGAAGTCGCTCAGGAGATTGCAGAGCATATTGGTAAGCCTGTGCAATTAGGGCGGCATCGAGTCAGTGTGGCTCCCAGTATTGGTATTGCGCTATACCCAAGTGACGCCAGAACCCCAAGTGATTTATTACGGGATGCAGACATCGCCATGTACCACGCCAAAAAAGATCCCAGTCATTGTTTCCATTTCTATACTGACTCAATGGATTTAGAGGTTAGAGAGACGCTGCAAAAAGAATACAACCTCAAGCAGGCGCAAGTGAATCAGGAGTTTATTAACTATTATCAACCTATTATTGATGCCCGGACCGGCCATATTTCAGGAGCTGAGCTGTTGCTACGTTGGCGTACGCTTGATGGCATCATTGCACCCAAAGAATTTATTCCCTTATCGGAACAAATAGGTCTGATCATTCCAATGACCAATGATGCCCTATCCCGTGGTTTACTGGAAATTAAGGCCTGGCGTGAGAAAATACCGGATTTTTACTTATCGTTGAATTTGTCAGTTATTCATTTTGAACAAGAAAATATCGTTGATAGTATGGCCGAGTTGTTACAGCAACATGGTCTGCCACCTTCGGCACTGCGGGTAGAGGTAACTGAAAGCGCCTTAATGTCACAACCTGATAAAGCCATCACCACCATGAGACGCTTTATGGAGAAAGGCATTATGCTTGCACTTGATGACTTTGGTACTGGTTATTCGTCATTTGCCTACCTAAAAAAATTGCCACTCAATGCCGTTAAACTGGATCGCAGTTTTATTTGGGGAATAGGCCATGACGAGAAAGACGAAATTATCGTCGATGCGATACTGGCTGTGGCGGAGAGTATGGATTTATTCTGTGTAGCCGAGGGGGTCGAAACGGTCGCTCATCTGGAGTATCTGGAACAACGAGGCTGCCAGTATTTGCAAGGGTATTACTTCGCAAAACCATTAGGAAGTGATGACTTTACCACCTATTTGGATAATTTTAAGCCGCATGATAAAAGTGCAACGGCAAGCTCAGGAAACACGAATAACATTGATGCCTAATCGTTCATTAACCTGGCTGCAAAGTAAGTGGGTAGTGGCATTTATTGGTGCTTTTTGTCTCACCATCGCAATCGTCTGGAGCTTACTGGGGGCTTGGTTTGTTCTACCCTTTGCCGGCCTGGAAGTTACGATATTGGCACTGGTGATGTATTTGGTATCACGCGCCTCTTATCAACAGCAACAGTTGCTGTTTCACCAAGATAATATCCTCGTACTTAAAGGATTCTCCCATCGCTGTAGGCAATGGTGTTTTGTGCGCAGTAAAACGCGTGTTTACTGGCAAGAAACCAACCACCCTGAAGATGTTCGGCAGCTGTTTTTAAGTGATGATAATCAAAAAACAGCCATTGGCGACTTTCTAAACTTGGAAGACCAACAACAATTGCTCAAGCACTGTCAGCAACTGGGGTTAACGACAGAAGAGCACAAAAAACCAGTACAGGTTGATTTTTAGTAACATATTTTGGAAACAATTAGTTGCTGATTTGGTCTATATTTAAGATGAACCAACACTAATTGACGTTAAGTTACATTGTTGTGAATGGTAAACAGGCGTAGCGTGTTGGTATGGGAGGTGCCCATGGCCAAATTGAAGATGTACTTACTGTTGTTGCTTACGACGACGCTGCTAGGTTGTTCGAGCACGCAAACTCCCGTTATTGCCGCAAATCCACATTTCCTCGATTTATCCTTTGAAGGCTTCGAAAAATATCACATTGAATCAGAGAAAGAAGTGTTTGGTCTGAGTGAAGAGGCCAGACGATTTGTCATACGTAAACTGCAAAGTAAGCATGATCCCACCGTTAGAATGGAAACGCTTGTCAGAGAAGTCTTTAATCGTACCGACTTTAATCTTATTTATGATGGTACGGCAAACACCATTGCCAGTGAAACCTTTGCCAATAAGACAGCTAATTGTTTATCGTTATCCATCATGACCTATGCTTTAGCCAAGGAGGCAGGTCTAGGAGTGGTTTTCCAGGAAATAGACATTCCAGAGTATTGGACGCGCCGCGAAGGTTACAGCATGTTGAATGGCCACGTAAACCTGAAATTATCTCAAGCAAAAGATCCCTCTCGCTATTATTTTGATACTCGCTCGATGATTGTTGACTTTGACCCTTTTTCGCCTAAAAAACACTTCCCTTCCGTTCGAGCGGGCAGAGAGCGTATTCTGGCGATGTTTTACAATAATAAAGGCGCCGATGCCCTTATCAGTGGTGAATTCAGACATGCCTATGCTTATTTCCGTGAAGCGTTAATTGTTGATAAACAGTTTCAATCAGCCTGGATAAATCTGGGTATCTTGTATCGCATGACTGGGCATTGGGATTGGGCCGAGAAAACCTACAGTTCAGCACTTGCCTTGAATGACAATAATCTGACCGTTTTGGAAAACATGGCAGTGTTATATGACGTTCAGGGGCTGGAGAAAAAAGCGCAGAAGATCATGGAGAAAGTGCATACAAAACGTCGCAGCAATCCTTATTATCACTATATACAGGGTGAGCAAGAATTGGAAAATGGCGAATATGAGTTGGCACTTGCTCACTACAGGAAGGCGATATCTCTGGATAAAAGTAAACATGAGTTCTATTTTGGCATGGCGAAAACCTACGCTGAATTGGGTGATGTGGATAAAAGTCAGTTTTATTTAAAACGGGCAAAACGTTCCGCAAATTTTGATGATCAAAAATCCCGCTATCAAAGCAAACTAGACTTATTAACCAGTTTGTAATGCGCGTTTGTGTCTCGCTGTTGTGGACAATGTTAATTGCGCCATTGTCGTTGGCGGATTGTCAACCACAGTTAAGAGACACTGAGGTTGACCTGCAACAGTTAAGAGAGGACGTGACTTACCTTGCCAGCGATGAGTTGAGTGGGCGAAAGTCAGGACAGGAAGGTGCAATACTGGCGCGTAAATTCATTGCGGGTCGATTCCAACAACTGGGATTGCTTACTGCCGATTTTCAGAAAGCAGATTCGACTAATGAATTCTTTTCAGAATTTATCTTAGAAGGATTATTCAGCGACAAAATAGGTGTTAATGTTGTGGCTGTTATCCCCGGTCAGATGTACCCTGATGATGTTATCGTGTTCACTGCACATTACGACCATTTAGGCACCCAAAAGGGTAAAATCTACCCTGGTGCTGATGATAATGCCTCGGGGGTTGGAGCGCTGTTGGCGATGGCGGCAAAAGCCAGACATTCTCCTCCACAACATACCCACATCTATGTCGCTACAGAATATGAAGAGCAGGGACTTTACGGGGCAAAGGCCTTTGTTGCCGCCCCACCGGTACCTGTTGAAAACATAAAACTGAATATCAATATGGATATGCTGTCGCAACCAGGTTATCGCCATCAACTCTATATTGCCGGCACCCGTCAATCTCCTTGGCTAGCCGAACTACTGACAGCAGTTGTGGTGCAGCAGCGATGTACCCAGTTTGGGCACGATGGCCGCACTCGAAGTCGCTATAGTAGAGATTTTATCGACTGGCGCAAGGCAAGTGACCATTGGGCCTTCATCAGAAAAGATATCCCCTATCTCTTTATTGGTGTGGGAGAACACCGCTTCTATCACCAACCCAACGATTCAGTTGAGCAGATTGACTGGCCTTTTTATTTCAATGCAGTGCAAACCGTTGAAAATATCGTCGAAGTCATTGATCGTCATCAATTTGAAAACTAGCCCTTTTAAATAACACACACCTGATGCACATTCTTGGTGCATGCCCCATGATGTTGCATTTCAACGGTGCGAATCACCCGATACCTAGCCACCTGCAAAATCACAAACCTTTGAAAAATATGGACTTATTCGATTGGCACAAGAATTGAAACATGGAGGTAACAGGAACACACAAATTGCAAAATAATTAACGGGGAGCATAACCATGAAACTAGTAAGTGCCATCATAAAGCCATTTAAGCTTGATGATGTTCGCGAAGCCATTTCAGACATCGGCGTTGATGGTTTGACTGTTACCGAAGTCAAAGGCTTTGGGCGTCAAAAGGGTCACACCGAACTGTATCGCGGAGCAGAATATCAAGTCGATTTTTTACCTAAAGTAAAACTCGAAATTGCTGTAGACGATGATCAGGTTGAACGTTTGGTCGAAGCGATCGCAAACGCCGCGAAAACCGGCAAAATTGGTGACGGAAAAGTGTTTGTTTTTGATTTGGAACATGCCGTTAGAATTCGAACTGGCGAAACCGATGGCGAAGCCATTTAGGTTATAGGGGGACACTATGGAACAAGCATTTCATCTTCAATATGCAATAGATACATTTTACTTTTTAGTGTGTGGCGCACTGGTGATGTGGATGGCAGCAGGTTTTGCCATGTTGGAAGCCGGGTTGGTACGCGCTAAAAACACCACCGAGATTTTGACCAAGAACGTCGCCTTGTTCGCTATTTCCTGCACCATGTACATGGTGTGTGGTTATATGATCATGTATGGCGGGGATTTATTCTTAGCCGGTATTGAAGCGGTAGACGTGGGTGAAACACTGACTGGCTTTGCAGAGCGTGAAGACGGCTTTGAAGGTGGTTCAATCTACTCTGGTGCATCAGACTTCTTCTTCCAGGTAGTGTTCGTCGCTACTTGTATGTCAATCGTATCAGGTGCGGTTGCTGAACGCATGAAGTTATGGGCGTTTTTAATCTTCGCTGTATTTATGACTGGCTTCATCTATCCAATGGAAGGTGGCTGGACATGGGGTGGTAACTCTGTATTTGGCATGTACACTTTAGGTGACCTTGGATTCTCCGACTTTGCTGGTTCCGGCATTGTGCATATGGCGGGTGCTGCTGCGGCATTATCTGGTGTCCTTTTATTGGGTGCACGTAAAGGTAAATACACTGCAGACGGTAAAGTAAACGCTATACCTGGTGCCAACCTGCCTTTGGCAACACTAGGTACATTCATTCTGTGGATGGGTTGGTTTGGCTTCAACGGTGGTTCAGTATTGAAACTCGGTGATATCGCTAGCGCTAACTCTGTTGCCATGGTATTCCTCAATACCAATGCCGCTGCTGCGGGTGGTGCAATAGCTGCGCTTCTGGTCGCTAAAGTCCTGTTCAAAAAAGCGGATTTAACCATGGCATTAAACGGTGCGTTGGCCGGCCTGGTAGCAATCACGGCAGAGCCTTCAACGCCTACGGCGTTAGCTGCAACACTTATCGGTGCTGTGGGTGGTGTGATCGTAGTATGTTCAATCGTAGGTCTTGATAAACTGAAAATTGATGATCCGGTGGGTGCCATCTCGGTACACGGGACGGTTGGTCTATTCGGTTTGTTAGTCGTGCCATTGACTAACAGCGATGTCAGTTTCACTGGTCAAATCATCGGTGCCTTGACTATCTTTGTCTGGGTGTTCGTAGCCAGCTTTATTGTCTGGTTTGTACTGAAAACCATCATGGGTATCCGTGTTAGCGAGGAAGAAGAGTATGAAGGCCTTGATAAAGTGGATTGCGGGTTGGAAGCCTACCCAGACTTCTCAATCAGAAACTAAGACACAACCGCAAGCTTGTAAGGTGTACTACCTCAAACAAGTTGCTTAACACAAGTTGCAGGTTAATCTAATCAAAATCCCCGACACTACCGGGGATTTTTCTTTTTAGCTGGAAAACGAACTGGCTCTGGGGTTACTCTTATAGCAACATCTATATTTATTGGTTTTGCTATTTCAACTGCTATTAAGCCAATGATTATTAAAACGTTTTAATGTAGAGGAATCGATATGGTTAGCCGCAGTTCCGCACTATTCTGGTTATTAATGCTATGTGTCATGTTTGTTATGTCGCCTGTCGTTGCTTACGATCGCATTACTGGAAAACATTTCGCCAGCCGTTCCGAAGTGATTGCGCAACATGGCATGGCAGCTACCAGTCAACCGTTGGCCACCCAGGTTGCGCTGGATGTATTAAAAGCCGGAGGTAATGCCATAGATGCGGCAATCGCCGCCAATGCCATGTTGGGGCTGGTGGAGCCAACGGGTTCCGGTATAGGTGGTGACCTGTTTGCCATTGTCTGGGATGCTAAAACCAAAAAGTTATACGGGCTAAACGCTTCCGGTCGTTCGCCAAAATCCTTAACGATGGCGCATTTTGACGAATTGGGATTATCTCGCATTCCGTCTTTTGGGCCTTTGCCAGTGTCAGTACCGGGGGCCGTCGACGGTTGGTATCAGTTGCTCGAGAAATTTGGTTCAATGCCAATGGCAGACTTATTGGGACCCTCAATTCAGTACGCCCGAAATGGTTTTCCAGTTTCCGAGTTAATTGCCTTCTATTTTCAGCTGAATAAGGGGCGCATTGCGAAATATCCCGGCTTTGCAGATACCTTTATGCCCAATGGCGACGTACCTGAAAAAGGAGAATTATTTCGTAATCCAAATCTAGCCGCCACTTACGAAAAAATTGCTACAGGTGGTCGCGATGCTTTTTACAAAGGTGATATTGCGCGCATTATAGCCGCCTTTATGAAAGAGCAAGGTGGCTTTTTGAATTATGATGATATGGCAAGCCACCAGTCAGAATGGGTCGAACCTGTTTCGACTAACTACCGTGGTTACGATGTATGGGAGCTTCCTCCTAATGGCCAGGGAATTGCGGCGTTGCAGATTCTCAATGTTATGGAACTGTTTGATGTGGAAGGTATGGGTTTCGGCAGTGCCGAATACGTGCATGCCTTTGTTGAATCCAAAAAGTTGGCCTTTGAAGATCGTGCGCGCTTCTATTCTGATCCGGCATTCAATAAATTACCTGTGGACAGGCTGATTTCTAAAGACTACGCCAAACAACGATTTGAGCTGATCGATCCTGGCAAAGCTGGATTACGCTACGATGCCGGTCCTTATCACGGAGATACCATTTATCTTACAACCGCAGATAAGGATGGCAATATGGTGTCTTTGATTCAGAGTAATTATCGTGGAATGGGGTCAGGCATGATACCAACCGGACTAGGATTCGTGCTGCAAAATCGTGGCGAACTTTTTGCACTGGAGCCGGAACACTTCAATGCCTATGCTCCAGGTAAACGTCCTTTTCACACTATCATTCCGGCTTTTGTGACATATCGCGGTCAGCCCTATATGAGCTTTGGGGTCATGGGCGGTGGTGCACAGCCACAAATGCATGCGCAGATCATTATGAACCACATTGATTTTGGTATGAATATTCAGGAAGCGGGTGATGCCCCGCGCATTTTACACTCAGGATCCAGTCAGCCGACCGGTGAAAAAATGAAAGATGGTGGTTATGTCAGCCTGGAAAATGGTTTTAGCGCAGCGGCCCGCCGAGCTCTTGTTCAAAAAGGGCATAGTCTGGTGGAGGTCTCTGGCTGGTTTGGTGGATATCAGGCGATTAAACGCGATCCAAAAACAGGCGTTTATTATGGTGCATCTGAAAGTCGTAAAGATGGACAAGCGGCTGGCTATTAGGCTATTTTGATTGCCGGGTAGGGGAACTGCCCGGCAAACAACGATTTTGACCGTCACTCGGCTTTAAACACGAGAAGAGAACTATGCCGCAACCGCAAAAAGGCATTTGTGCAGAACCCAATTTGCATGGATTGTTTTTAATGCTAAACGTGATCGATGAAGATGACTGCACTATTCGGCGCAAGCTGGCAGCAATACTGAGCATATTTAATCATTACGATGAAGAGCATTACGAGGCGATGATCTCGGGTGTCATTGCGGTAGGCAGTAACTATTGGATGGAATTGTATCCTGGAAGCATTCCTTTAGAGCTTGCACCATTTCCTGATATGCACTGTGAAGATCGCCATGCGCCAGTCGTACCCAGCGACCTGTATATTCAGATCCGGGCGGATCGTGCCGATGTCGTGCACGCCATCGGCATTGAAATCTACGACTTGTTGCGACCACATGTGGAATTATTAGAGCAGGTTCAGGGCTTTCGTTACCTCGATGGTCGTGATCTGACCGGTTTTGTGGATGGCACTGAAAATCCCAGAGGACTGCACAAGCTTGATGTGGCTATTGTCGGTGATGAAGACCCCGAATTTGTGGGGGGCAGTTATATTCATATTCAGCGTTACCGTCACAATCTGGATGGCTGGAACCAATTGGCGACTGATAAGCAGGAAGCCATATTTGGGCGCACCAAATCCGATAATATTGAATTTAAAGCCGAGCACAAAAAGCGTTTTGCTCATACTAAACGCACGAGCTTGAAAGATGACAATGGCAACAGTATCGAAATTCTTCGACAAAGCATGCCCTATGGTAATATGAAGGTTCAGGGCTTGTTCTTTGTGTCCTGCTGCCGAAGCTCGCAACCCTTTACGCGCATGTTGGAAAGTATGATCTTTGGAGACGAAGCTGGGGTATATGACAAAATGCTGGATTTTACCACGGCCGAAACGGGTGCTGCTTACTTTGCACCTTCAATTGAGTTTATTAAACGCCAGGCAAAAGGCGAATAAGCTCACCTTAGGGCAACAGTGGTCGCCAGACACCACCTAAGTCCTCATCTTCAGAACCCATACTCATTATCGATTCTGGAGCGAGCGCTGCGGGACCGGCCAGCGCCTCTACTTTTAAGCCAGTAATTTGCCAGCTTTTTTGCTGTGCTGGTTTGATAGCGACATTTTCATCGGCTATTTGCAAGTATCCTATTGACCAGATCAAAGAATTGAACGGCCCCAAGTCACCTTTATCTTCGGTGGCTGAGGCCCAAACCATGCCATTGTCATCCAGATAAAGATCGGAAATGCTGCGATAGCCTTTCTTATTAGTCCATGAGCCTTGCGGTGTGACATCGATTGCGAACTGTTCTGGGGCATACCATTTGATAATATCGTTGGCGCTGAGGAGTTTGCCGGGCCTCAGTTTCCCGGAAGGATAGAGGCTGCTGCCGCCTCGTTCCCCAAGGATAACCCAGATATCATTGCGATGAGCGACACACAACAACCCTTCAAAATTATCACCAGTCATTTCTTCATCATTGCTTTGGTACAAAGGCAGCATGTAAACCGTGTTGACGGTGACACTGACATTTTCGACTGTAATATGAAAGATTCGACCATTTCGACCTTTCCAGTATCCGGATTCAGATACTAGATACTGATTGATTGAATTGGGTAATTTGCACACGGATTCCAAATCACTGGCCTGTCCATCTGGGTGCTTCCATTCGTTTACGGTAAGTGATGTGAAAGAGGGTTTTTTCTGCGCATGGAGGCTAAAAATACCCAGGCGGGCTCCTGTATGATGGGATTTCTTGTCCATGACCACTAAGTAGCGGTTAGCGTCCATTTGCGCCATACCACTGAAACCAATGTTGGTATCCCGAGCAAATACAATGCTGTTCAGAAGTAAGCAAAATACACAAGCAAACAAAGGTAATGGCATATTTGTCGGAACTTCCCTCGTGTCTGCAATCGTGGTTTAGGACTTTAAGTTTAGACTAAATTACCTTAAAGACATCTACGTTCTTTAGCCCCTGCATATTGTTAAATTTTAAAGGGTATTGCTGAGGTAAAAGGATATGTTGTATTACTCATCCGCTGTCGCCAGTTGCATTAACCAGGATAAGAGTGTCTCAATTTGCTCAGATAGATGGCTACCACTCCGATAATGGATGGAAAAGTGTCCCCAGGGTAATTCGTAAGACCATGCTTTAATCGGAATAAGCAATCCCTGGCGAATAGCGTCATCCGCGATAAAACCACAACTGAGTGCTATTCCAAGCCCGCTAAGCGCTGCTTTTGATGCCAGAATGGTATTGCTGAAGTGTTGAATGTCGGTTTGCAGTGTATTGCCCAGCTTCTGAGCTTGCATCCAAAGTGCCCAATCCTGACCATTTTCCGAGCTGAATAAGCTGTGCTGTAGCAACGTCACTGGATCGTTTGGATCAATGTGTTCAAACAGAGTTGGGGTGCATACCGGATACCACTGTTCTACCCTCAGCTTTTGAGTAACGAAATTTGCAGGAACAGGCCAGGAACCGATGACCACATCGTAATCCGCAGCATCAAAGTCCAAATCGCTAATGGCCATAGATAAGGCGACATCTATTCCTGGGTTTTGCTTTTTGAACCATGGCAATCTTGGTGCTAACCAGTCAACAGCGATAGCTGATTGGGCCATTACTTTTAGCTTTAATGTGTTTTGCTCTATCAGGTTGTGGGTTATCGCTTGCAGACGTTTAAATGAATCACTGGCAACAGAATAAAGCGCATCACCATAACAGGTCAGACTTACTTGATTGTTAGATCGTAAAAACAACTGCTTACCCAGTGCCTGCTCCAAAGATTTAATTTGATGACTTACGGCACTTTGGCTAATGCATAGTTCATTTGCTGCGCGACTAAAACTTAGGTGGCGGGCCGTGACTTCAAACGTTTGTATCGCCTTTACAGAAGGTAATTTTTGCATAACTTAGGTATGAAATAATTTCATCAGGATATGTTTTATTATCACTTTAATTTATGTCTGGGTCTGTGTAAATTGAGTTTTTACTTGTCAGGTGAAAGGCTTCTAGCTTTACTGATTTGAATATATGAGCCGCGCAATTTAAGGCGAGGCTTCAGTCGCTATCAATGGAGAATATTTGAAAATGCAAGAAATGCATCACAAGCTAATTTGGGTTGTATTGTTAACCTTATACCTAATTGCATTCCCGTCAATTGGTAAGGAAAAAGAGCTATACCAGTCTGCGATCAATAACCAGGACAGACTCGCCAGTGACCTGCAATATGATAGCAAGCGGAAACCTGCTGAAATTTTGCCTTTTACCCAAATAGGTAAGGGAAATAGAGTGCTGGAACTGGGTGCTGGCGGCGGTTATACCACTGAATTGTTAGCGCGAACAGTAGGTGACACCGGAAAAGTATTCGCACACTTTCTCTACGATAAAGAACGTCTGAAAGACAACCGATTGCCCAATGTGGTGCCAATGCGGGAACATTCGTTACATGATCTGGCTGAGGTGCTGACAGAGCTAAAAATTGAAGACAGTCAGCTTGATGCGGTGGTGGTGTTCTTTGTGCTACACGATATTTACTTAAATAATGAAATGAGTGATGCACTTTTGACAACCTTGCACGGCGCACTTAAACCTGGCGGCAAATTTATCATTCTTGATAACGCAGCTAGAGCAGATTCCGGTCTGACACATATTGGCGATCTGCACCGCATCGGTGAGGATTTTGTTATCTCAGTCATGACCGAAGCTGGTTTTAAGTTTGATGCTCAAAGTAATGTATTAAGAAATGAGGCGGATGATCGCACCAAACCCTGGGGAGACTTTAAAGGGCTTCAGGACCGTTTTGCTTTTCGCTTTGTAAAACCCGAAGATTAAAGGGGCAAGGAGCAATAATGATGTTTTTCGAACTATCCCTATCCGTGAAAGCCCGTCTTTACCACATCAAATTACTTTAGGACGTACTCCAGAGACGGATCAACGATAATTCGGTCCGTCATGGCTTCACGCCCTAGCAGCATTAAATAGGTCATTTCGGAGCGGTCCGTTAGCGTCAGCTGGATTTCCCAGCGCTGTTCCCCTAATACGATATCCGTGGAAATGACAAATCGATGCTCACGTGTAGCGGTAGAGCTTTTAATGGTTTTTACGGTGTTCACTTTTGCTTCGCGACGCACAACACGTTCCACATTGTGGTAGTCTGGGTGGATATCAAAGGCCACCCATTCCTCTCCCTCCTTTTCGAAGGGTTCGAGATTATCGACATGCAATGACGACGTCGCTGCGCCCGTGTCGACCCTGATGTGTAACTTTTCAATGGCAAGCTCTGGCAAATCACAGGTTTCCAGAGCGCCAACCATAAACTTTTTCGATTCGTTATCCATTGATTTACTCTACTGTTGGGGTGTCATTTGGTTTGAAATTATCCATCAGCATTTCAACATGTTCAGCAACGGAGTCAGGGGCGTGGAAGTAAGCTATGTGATAAATCGCTTCACCCTCCTGCACTAGCGGTATATTTTGCTTGCCAACCACGACGCCCTCCGCAGGAGATTTTACTTCCCCCAGAACCGTGCCATAAGGGTCTGAGATGACGGCAATCACCTGGTCTTTGTCGACATGATCCCCCAACTGCGACACATGATTCACAAAGCCACTTTCATTTGCCCTGACCCAGCCACTTTGCTTAGCGATAAACTGCTTTATCTCGCTTTTCGCCCGGCTTTTATTAAGCATACCAATCTGACGCATGACGTTGATAATTCCTTTGACGCCAGCCCTGATACAAATCTCGTCATAGCGCAATGCCTGGCCGGCCTCGTATAGCACCATTTTAACACCGTAGTCAGCAGCGACCTGGCGCAGCGAACCATCTCGAATATCAGCATCCAGAATAACCGGTACACCGAAGGCTTTGGCTATCGCAGTGGTTTCGTCATCTTTCAGGCTTGCCCTAATTTGTGGCAGATTGCTGCGGTGTATCGCGCCGGTATGTAAATCAATGCCGTAGTCTACTTTGGTGACAATTTCTTTAAAGAAAAGGTTAGCAATCCTGCCAGCTAATGAGCCTTTTTTGCTACCGGGAAAGCTGCGATTCAAATCCCGGCGATCAGGTAGGTAGCGACTTTGATTTAAAACCCCATAAACGTTCACCATCGGCACAGCTATCAGGGTGCCACGTAATTTGGCAATGGCTTTGCTTTTCAGTAACCGGGCAATAATTTCAATGCCGTTCAGTTCGTCACCGTGAATGGCGGCACTGACGAATAGCGTTGGACCTGGCCGTTTCCCCCGCTGCACATGCACAGGTATTCCCATGCTGGTGGCGGTATATAGTGGCGGCATGGTTAGTTCAAGGCGTTTGGTTTCGCCGGGTTTAACTTCAGTGCCGCATAAGACAAAAGGTTCCATTTAGCCTTTTCCTGTTGTCTTATTGCGATTGGGTCTGGCATTTTTTTCTAAAAATTCGATGATCATGCCAGCTACATCTTTTTTGGTGGCCAATTCGATGCCTTCCAAACCCGGTGATGAGTTAACTTCCATAACTAATGGGCCGTTGGCACCCCGCAGAATATCAACACCGCACATGTTCAACCCCATCGTTTTCGCCGCGTCAACGGCCGTTTTACGTTCCTCTGGCGTGAGTTTAACAATACTGGCTGTGCCACCGCGGTGTAAATTAGAGCGAAACTCCCCTGGAGCCGCCTGACGTTTCATGGCGGCGATAACTTTGCCACCGACTACCAGACACCGGATATCTGACCCACCGGCTTCTTTTATGTATTCCTGTACTAAAATACTGGCATTTAAACCCATGAAGGCTTCTATCAGCGATTCAGCAGATTTATTGGTATCCGCCAACACCACGCCAATCCCCTGAGTTCCTTCCAGTAGCTTAATTACCACAGGGGCACCACCGACATTCTTGATAAGGTCACTGATATTGTCTGGATGATGGGCAAATCCGGTACGCGGCATGCCAATGTTTTTACGGGAAAGTAACTGCAAAGAACGCAGCTTGTCCCGCGAGCGGCTGATGGCAACCGATTCATTAATCGAGAAGGTGCCTGTCACCTCAAATTGACGCACAACGGATGTACCGTAAAACGATACGGAGGCGCCAATTCGCGGAATGATGGCATCGTATTTCGGTAATGCTTTGCCCTTGTATCTTACCGATGGTCGGCTTCGGGTAATATCCATATAACAGTGCATGGTGTCGATAACTTCTATTTCGTGACCACGTAACTTGCCTGCTTCAAGCAATCTGCTGGTGGAATAAAGCTTTGGATTCCTGGATAAAATGGCGATTCTCATGATTTTCCTATTTCGCACTTGGGGATAGTTTATCCCTCACTATAGAAGATAATGACGTTAAAACGAGAAATGAGCCACAAATTTGTTGAAGGGGATGTGGATTTTCTAATGAATTCGGCACATAGAATGATGGACAGCTGCAATGCGACGTGTAAGCGCCCAAAGGGCGCTATGTAAAGATCGCAATGCGAGAAGATTCACGGTTACTACCAAACAGGTAGTATCGAAAAACAAACAGACTCTAACTGCGCCAGCGTTTTAGGATATCCTGATAGGCGTCGACTCTGCGGTCACGAAAATATGGCCAAATGCGGCGGACATTTTCGCAACGTTCCATATCCAAAGTAACCATCAGATTCTGTTCATCACTTTCGCTGGCACTGGCGAGAATCTCACCCTGAGGACCACTGATAAAACTTTGTCCCCAGAACTCAATGCCAGCCTCATCTACTTTTGGCGAAGCTTCAAAACCGGTGCGATTGGCGACTATTACTGGCAGTGAGTTGGCGACCGCATGACCACGCTGGATAGTTTGCCAGGCGTTAAACTGTCTTTGTTGTTCATCCTGTGGATCATTTTTGTCCCAGCCAATAGCGGTAGGGTATAGCAGGATCTCCGCACCGGCCATGGCCATGAGTCTTGCTGCCTCGGGATACCATTGATCCCAACAAACCAGCACACCTAAGCGTCCAACCGAGGTATCTATGGGGTGAAAGCCATCTGCGTCGCCGGGTGTAAAATAGAACTTCTCGTAAAAACCCGGATCATCCGGAATATGCATTTTACGATATTGACCTACCATGCCCTGTTGTTTATCAAACACCACAGCGGTGTTGTGGTAAAGCCCAGCGGCGCGTTTTTCAAATAACGAGGTGACAAGCACGATATTGAGATCTTGAGCCAGCCTTGCAAAATAGTCTGTGGCTGCGCCCGGAATGGTCTCTGCTAAGTCAAAAAATTCGGTATTTTCTTCCTGACAAAAGTACAGAGTGCTGTGCAGTTCCTGTAGCAGAATTAATTCACAACCTTGTTGTGCCAGCTCAGTTACTGCCTCTGCACTATGTTGCCAGTTTTTTGATTTATTATTATCGGCGACTTTCTGTTGCACGAGTCCAATGGTTAGTTTGCGCTTACTCATAAATACTGACTCCTTTTTTACAACGTTCAACAATATCAGGTTTGAGCGTTCCGAATGGAACTTGCATACTGATACAATGTAAGCTGCCATATTGCTGTATTAACGGCTGGCAGTTGATAGGAATGATCTGAAAGTCAGGATAGGCTCTTGACAGGATTTCCAGTGCGGTTTTATCCTCCGGCTCCTGATAGACCGGTGCGAATATCGCGCCATTACTGATTAAAAAATTCGCATAAGATGCTGGCAAGCGGTCGCCGGTTTCAGCATAAATCTCAGGTAAAGGCAGTGAGAATATTTTGGCATGAGGAAACTGCTCGGTACATTCCTGCTGCATCGCCTGTAAGCCCTCAAAGTGTGCATCTTCAGGTTTATTTATTGCGCCCTGGACCACCAGATTATGGTCTGGCGTAAATCGTACCAGCGTATCAATATGGCCATCTGTATCATCACCCTCAAGATGACCGTGTTTTAAAATAACGGTTCGAGTAGCGCCCAGATATTGCGCAAACGCCTCTTCATACTCAATGAGACTCATATCCTGATTGCGTTCAGGGTTGAGCAAACACATTGATGTGGAGAGCAGCTCGCCGTTGCTGTTGACCTCCAATGCTCCCCCTTCCAGCACCAGCTCAATTGAGACCACAGACTTACGCAGCAGCGGGGCTAAGACCTGCTTGTTAACCTGATTATCTTTGCTGGCATTAAATTTATTGCCCCAACCATTAAAGGTAAAATCCAATGCTTGCAGGCCGTCATCGGTTTGGCAGGTCAAAAAGCCATAGTCTCTGATCCAGGTATCATTATAGTCAGCAGAGATGATCAATACCCGGGCATCTTCAGGCAAGAGTGACTGAATTTTTTTGTGCTGGGATTGCCGAGCCAGAAGTATGATAGGCTGTTGATGGTGATTTAATGCCGCAATCAATTCGACATAAGTATTCTGGACTTCATTCAACCAAGGTTGCCAATCCGTTTTTTCGTCAGGCCAGGCTAACAGGATTGCTTCCTGAGGCGACCATTCAGGTAATAATTGCAAGAGCTACATTTCCAAAAAAAGTTTGCTCAGATTATAGCAGCGATTATTGCTGAGGAAATGCTAAACAGGATAGAGTGCCGTGGTTTTGCTTAGCCACAACAGAACGTAAAGAGCTGAGCTGTTGGCACAGCTCTGCTCTTACTGTTTTACATGCTCAACTTTAGACGCGTAACGTTACACGCCCAATGCGTCCAGTATGCCCCCGGCTGCTTTGCGGCCTTCATCGATGGCAGTAACCACGAGATCTGAGCCACGCACCATATCGCCACCGGCAAATATTTTGGGGTTGCTGGTCTGGAAGGCAAACTTGCCTTGCTCCGGCGCTCTTACCCGACCTTTTTCATCCAGAATGATGCCATAGTCTGCGAACCAGCTTGCTGGGCTGGGCTGGAATCCAAATGCAATAATCACTGCGTCTGCTTCCAGTACATGCTCCGAGCCCGGAATGGGCTCAGGTCGACGGCGTCCCGCTTCATCCGGCTCACCCAATTGCGTTTTGACCAGTTTTACGCCGCAGGTACGGCCCTGATCATCAAGCACGATATCCAGGGGTTGTAAGTTGAAGCGAAAATCGACGCCTTCTTCGCGTGCATTGGTGACCTCTCTTCGAGAGCCCGGCATATTCTTTTCATCACGACGATAGGCACAGATAACACTCTCGGCCCCTTGCCGCACAGAAGTACGTACACAGTCCATTGCGGTATCACCACCACCCAGCACCACCACTTTTTTGTTTTCCATGCTGATGTAGTCTTCGGGTTGTTTTTCCAGACCCATGACACGGTTGGTGTTGGCAACCAGAAAAGGCAGCGCTTCATAGACACCCGGCGCCTGTTCATTGTCAAATCCACCTTTCATGTATTTATAGGTACCCATACCCAAAAATACGGAATCGTAGTCGTCAATCAGTGTTTGAAAGGGAATGTCCTTGCCAATCTCCGTATTCAGGCGGAATTCAATGCCCATGTCTTCGAATATTTGGCGACGTAATAACACCACTTCTTTTTCCAGTTTAAAAGAAGGAATGCCAAAGGTCAGCAAGCCACCGATCTCCGGATACTTATCAAACACGACGGGCGTGACACCGTTACGTACCAGCACATCCGCACAGGCCAATCCGGCTGGCCCAGCACCCACTATTGCGACTTTCTTGCCTGTGGGTTGAACATCGGACATGTCAGGACGCCAGCCCATTTTAAAGGCTGTGTCGGTGATATACTTCTCAATACTACCTATGGTCACGGCACCAAAATCGTCGTTCAGGGTACAGGCGCCCTCACAAAGACGATCCTGAGGACACACCCGACCGCATACCTCAGGTAGGCTGTTGGTTTTGTGAGACAGCTCCGCAGCTTCTATAATCTTGCCTTCATTGGCGAGTTTCAACCACTGTGGGATGTAGTTGTGAACCGGACATTTCCATTCGCAATAGGGGTTGCCACAATCCAGACAGCGATCTGCCTGACCCTCCGTCTGGGACTGCGAAAGTGGATGATAAATCTCGCCAAACTCTTTTCTGCGCACCTGCACAGGTTTTTTCGGCGGATCAATTCGTTCAACATCGATAAACTGATAAACATTATTTGCCATAAAAATTCCTTACTGTGCCTGTACTCTTAACTCTGCGCTAGAACGACTGATGTGACCCAAGAGGTTTTTCACATCGCTGGTTTTAGGCTTAATGAGACGGAATTTCGGCAAAAATTCTGCGAAATTGGTGAGTAAATTCAGTGCGTGTTCGCTGCCGGTTTCTTCATAATGTTGATCGATAAGTCCCCGCAGATGTTCTGACAGGATCCCTTTCTCTTCAATGTCGAGAATTTCAACCAACTCCTGATTAACCCGACGTTTGATATCATTATCAGTGTCCAACAGGTATGCAAATCCGCCCGTCATACCGGCACCGAAATTAACCCCGATTTTTCCCAGAATCGCCACAATACCGCCGGTCATGTATTCACAGGCATTGTCACCTGAGCCTTCAACGACCGCGATCGCGCCAGAGTTACGAACAGCAAATCGTTCACCCGCGCGGCCAGCAGCAAAAAGTTTTCCGCCAGTTGCTCCATAGAGACAGGTATTCCCCATAATGGCACTTTCCTGGCTATCAAATGTGGCTTTTGGTGAAGGGTAAAGAACAAGTTTGCCGCCAGTCATTCCCTTTCCGACATAATCGTTGGCATCACCCTCTAACCTCATGTTTAAACCTGCGGCATTCCACACGCCGAAACTTTGTCCAGCAGTGCCGGTAAAGTCAATTTCAATGGGATAATCTTCCATACCCAGATTGCCGTAGTGGCGGGCAATAAAACCAGATAGCAGGGCACCCACAGAACGGTCAGTATTGCGAATCGGCAAGCTCATGCGCATACCCGATTTAGTCAAAATGGCCTGTTCCGCTTTTGCCATCAAGGTGAGGTTCATATCACCCTGGTCAAGCGGATTATTCATCCCTTCTGAGCAGAACAACTTGGTATGAGAACCTTCAACAGTTTTGGCCAGCACTGGACTTAAATCCAGTTTGTTTTGCTTAGCGTTGATTCCGTCCAAAATGGTCAGGTATTCGGTTTTACCAATCAAATCGTCAAATTTGGCGACACCCAGACTTGCCATGATCTCACGGACTTCCTGCGCGATAAACTTGAAGTAGTTCATCACCATTTCAGGCAATCCGATAAAATAATCGCTACGCAGCTTTTCATCCTGAGTAGCGACACCGGTAGCGCAATTATTCAGATGGCAGATACGCAGATACTTACATCCCAGTGCCACCATCGGACCGGTGCCGAAGCCGAAACTTTCAGCACCCAATATCGCGGCTTTAACTACATCCAGACCGGTTTTCAGACCGCCATCGGTCTGCACTCTGACTTTATGACGCAGGCCATTTTCTACCAGCGCCTGCTGGGTTTCGGCCAGACCCAGCTCCCAGGGACAACCGGCGTATTTGACCGATGTTAATGGGCTGGCACCTGTACCACCGTCATAACCTGAGACGGTAATCAGGTCAGCGTATGCTTTTGCAACACCCGTTGCGATAGTACCTACGCCCGGCTCTGAAACTAACTTCACCGAAATCATGGCGGCTGGATTAACCTGCTTGAGGTCAAAAATCAGCTGTGCCAAATCTTCAATAGAATAGATATCATGATGCGGTGGAGGCGAAATTAAGGTTACTCCCGGTACCGAATAACGCAGCTCGGCAATGTAGCGATTCACTTTGTCTCCGGGTAGCTGTCCACCTTCTCCGGGTTTGGCTCCTTGTGCGACCTTAATCTGAATCACATCTGCATTGACCAGATAATGGGGAGTAACCCCAAAGCGGCCGGATGCTACCTGTTTAATACGTGAATTTTTCAAAGTATTAAAACGTTTTGGATCTTCGCCACCTTCACCAGAGTTTGACTGACCACCCAGCGTGTTCATCGCAATGGCCAGCGCTTCATGGGCTTCAGGGCTCAGCGCACCTATCGACATAGCCGCGGTATCAAACCGAGGATAAAGGTTTTCCGGGGGCTCGACGGCATCAATTGAAATCGCCTCGTGAGGTGAATTAAACGCCAGTAAATCCCTGAAATGGCAAGGGCTACGGCCATTCACTAATTCAGCAAAAACCTGATAGTCGGCGTATTCACCCGATTTAACGGCCTTTTGCAGACTGGTTACGATATCCGGGTTATAGGCATGGTATTCACCACCATGGACATATTTTAGTAATCCGCCATGACTTAACTGTTTGCGTTTAATCCAGGCGATTCGATTGAGGTTAATAAGATCCTGTTCGAAGTCCTCAAAGCTGGCCCCTTGAATACGACTGGGCACCCCCCTGAAACACAAATCCATGACATCATTGGCGACACCGACGGCTTCAAACAGTTTGGAGCTACGGTAACTAGCGACTGTCGAGATACCCATCTTCGACATGATTTTATAAAGTCCTTTATTGATGCCTTTACGGTAATTGAGCATGGCATCCATATGACTTAGATCCAGATCCTGCTTTTCCACCATTTGCTCAATAGTTTCGTATGCCAGGAACGGATAAATTGCAGTTGCACCCAAGCCGATCAACACTGCGAAATGATGTGGGTCACGTGCCGATGCTGTTTCAACAACAATATTGGCATCACAGCGCAGGGATTTATCAACCAGACGACGCTGAACTGCACCCACTGCCATTGCGGCCGGTATCGGTAGCTTTTCTTTGCGGATGTTACGATCCGATAAGACAATAAACCCGGCTTTCTTTTGTTTGATAACGTATTCTGCTTCGTCGCAGATACGTTCAATTGCTTTTTTCAATCCTTCATCAGGTCGATAGTTTATATCGATTACCTCAGAATAATAATGTTCAGGATCAAAGTCGCGTAGCTGCGCCAGGTCGGTGTAGGTGAGTATGGGTGACTCAAACAAGACGCGATCTGCATAACCTGAGGTTTCGCTAAATACGTCTTTTTCACGACCTATACAGGTCGCCAGTGACATAACATGATTTTCCCGTAACGGATCTATGGGGGGGTTCGTCACCTGAGCAAATTGCTGGCGGAAGTAATCGTAAACAATGCGATTCTGGCTGGACATGACCGCCATTGGCGTGTCGTCTCCCATTGAGCCTACGGCTTCCTGGCCATCTTTAGCCAGTACTTTCACTACTTGATGCAATTCTTCGTAGCTGTAACTGAACTGCTTGTGATAGATCGCCAGCGTGTCATCGTCAAATGTGCGTTTACCAATTAGCTTGGCATCACATTCCTGAATAGGTTTCAGGCGGCGGATGTGCTCACCAATCCATTCACGGTAGGGGTGGCGTTTTTTCAAATCATCGTCAATTTCCGTACTGCGCCAGATTTTACCATTGTAAGTATCAACGGCGAGCATTTCACCCGGGCCCACTCGTCCTTTTTCTATTACATCTTCAGGTTGGTAATCCCAAATCCCCACTTCGGAAGCGAGCGTGATAAAGTTATCTTTGGTAATCACATAACGGGCGGGTCTTAAACCATTTCGATCCAGATTACAGGCAACATGGCGCCCATTGGTCATTACAATACCTGCTGGTCCGTCCCATGGTTCCATATGCATGGAGTTGAATTCATAGAACGCTTTTAAGTCCTCATCCATGGTCTGGTCGTTCTGATAAGCTGGTGGAACGAGTAAGCGCATAGCCCGGAACAGGTCCATTCCGCCCGCCAGAAACAGTTCTAACATATTGTCCAGTGAGGAGGAGTCAGAGCCTTCCATATTGACGAAAGGGGCGGCTTCTTTTAAGTCTGGGATCAATGGCGTTTTGTATTTGTAGGCTCTGGCAAGCGCCCAATCACGATTGCCTCTTATGGTGTTGATCTCGCCGTTGTGAGCAAGAAACCTGAAGGGTTGTGCTAATGGCCATTTGGGCAGTGTATTGGTTGAAAAACGCTGGTGAAATACACAAATTGCTGACGCTAAATCTTCATCTGCTAAGTCAAGATAAAACTTAGGCAGATCTTTCGGCATGACCAGGCCTTTATAAATGGAGACCAAAGCCGACATTGAAGCAATGTAAAATTCTTCGTCCTGTTCAAGGCGTTTCTCACTGCGCCGACGAGCCATAAATAAACGGCGTTCAACATCGTGGGCGCGCCATCCTTGTGGTGCATTTATAAATACTTGTTTGATTTTCGGTAAACAGCTTGCCGCCAGATCACCCAATACACTCTCATCGGTAGGCACATCACGCCAACCCAGCACATCGAGTGTTTCATTATTCAATTCTTCATTAAGCACGGATTCGGCGGAGGTCGCCTTTTCTTCGTCCTGGCTTAAGAACACCATGGCAACTGCATAATTTTTAGCGAGCTTCCAACCGTGTTGCTTGGCAACTTTTTGGAAAAAAGCGTCCGGCTTTTGCAGTAATAGTCCACAGCCATCACCCGTTTTCCCATCAGCGGCGATACCACCGCGGTGTTGCATTCTGTCCAGTCCCTGAATGGCTGTTTTTACTAGTCTGTGGCTGGGTTCCCCAGTTATATGCGCAATAAGGCCAAAGCCACAATTATCCCGACTATCGTTCGGGTTATATAGTTTCTTCAAAATCGACTCCTTCAACCGAATGACTGAGCAGGGTAGCTATCTATGTTTGCCCGAGGCAGGCCATTTGCTATATGCATCAAACTTAATTGGTTTGACTTATTATTATGTCGTTAGTTGCTGACCGTCGTTCCAATCTTTGCTGGAATATTTATGCAGCCCTTCCGCATAACAGCGGGTTTGACAACATACCGACATCTCCACAATAAATCAAACAGATTGTTTTTGCTGTTTTGCTCAAACGAAAAAAACACACTAATAATGCTAAAAATAAAAGCCAATATAAATTGTGCATCATAAATCACGCGTCATATGTGAGATTTTCATCCTAAGTTAAAATCTTCTGGTTTCCGCGTCCAATGCCTTGAAATGTTAAAAAAATGTAAAGCTAAGGTGGCATAAATATTACATCGCAGGTTATTTGGCCAAATGTCGCTTAATTTTGGCATTTGACGCTTTCCTGATAGGATTCAGCTTCTTTTATATTGTGTACCCCGCCGCGACTTACGGCACTCCGGAGAGATAAATGCTTCCTGAATCAAATGAGATTGATAGCTGGGCTGAAAAATGTGCCCGATGGATACATCGTATGGGCGTATTTCGTAGCACTATAGCAGTGCTGTTGATTACACTCGCGTTTACCATTTTGGGTTCTTTTGTCACTCGTTTTGCGATTGGTGCACACATTGAGGTGGAAGACTTTATTACGGCGGTGGTATTAACGCTAATCGTGGCTCCCTGGAGCATTTCAATCTTTAGTTCAATGGTGAAGCAACTTGAGCGTTCTCGAATCGACATGCAAAGCACATTGCAAGAGCTTGAAACGTTGAGGAACCAAGACATTCGACGAAACGAAGAGTTGAATAGCAATGTTAAAAAGCTCAACGAAGAAATTGAAAAGCGTCAACAACTGCAAGTAGATAGGGAAAAAGTGTTTCAGGAGCTGGAGAATCAGATTCACAACAAATCTGAAAAAGAACAGCAAGCACAAAGATTATCAACATTGTTGCGCTCAATTATCGATGCCTCTCCTGATTTGATTTATTTTCGTAACCCGGAAGGCAAGTTTGCCGGCTGCAATCGTGTTGCAGAACAAATGACAGGTAAAACCGAAGAAGAGCTTATCGGGCTGTCCCCTCACGAAGTCTACGATGAAGACCTGGCCAGACAAGTGGTACAAAGTGATCATGAAGTACTGGAGAGTAATGCCAGTATTACGGAAGAATTATGGTTGCGCTTTGCTGATGGTCGCCGCCGTTACTTTGAAATGCGTAAAGTACCGTTTTTTGATCCACAGGGTAATCGCTTGGGTTTATTAGCATTTGGCAGAGATATAACCGAGCGGAAGCAGGCAGAGGACGCGATCAATAAAGCCAGTAAAGATAAAACAGCTTTCATTGCTACGATTAGTCATGAGTTGCGCACACCGCTAAATGGCATCGTTGGCCTAAGCCGAATGCTCAGAGATACCAAATTAAACAAAGAGCAATTTAATTGGGTGAGCACTATTTACGCCAGTGCTATCGCGCTTGGCAACATATTCAATGACATTATTGATTTGGATAAACTTGAGCGAGACCGTCTGGAGCTATCCTTAAAGACTGTTTCTTTACGCGAATTTTCGGAAGAATTGGGCAGTATCATAGAATTACTGGCAGCAGACAAAGGCCTGACCTTCAGTACCCATCTGATTGAACCCTTGCCGCCATTTGTTGAAGTCGATGGAACGCGATTAAGACAGATTTTGTGGAACATGCTGTTCAACGCTGTCAAGTTTACTCCCACGGGACATGTTAGCCTGACTATTGAGGCATCTAAACCTGCTGGCGGTGTATCGGTAGTGAAGTTCAAAATTACCGATACGGGTGTCGGCATTCCTGAAGAGGAACTGGATAAAGTGTTCGCCATGTATTACCAGGTGGACAATCCAGATCACAAAACAGCCACGGGTACTGGAATAGGTTTAGCAATTTGCCAGCAAATGGTCACTATGATGAAAGGTCATATTGAGGTTAGCAGTGTGGTGGGTGAGGGCTCTACATTTGTAGTAGAACTGCCGTTAGAAGTCAGTACTTCAGGCATACAAACAGAAAAGCTCTTGGTGGAAGGTCTGAATATTCTGTTGGTTGAAGATATACAGTTGAATGTCATGGTGGCCAAAGCGTTACTTGAAAAATTAGGGCAGCACGTCGCAGTTGCCATGACGGGCGAAGAAGCGCTGAAACAAGTCAGAAATAATAAGTACGACTTAATATTGTTGGATATTCAATTACCGGATATGAATGGTTTTGAAGTCGCAGGTACCTTATGCAAGGAAGGACTGGTAAAGGATACTAAGCTGGTTGCATTGACCGCAAATGTGATTAAAACCCGGCAGGAATATCTTGATCAGGGAATGGATGATGTTATCGCCAAGCCCATTAAGAAAAGCCGGGTCATTGAAGTCTTCAACAAACTATATGCCACCCAAAAAGCCCCGGAGAAAATCGTTGAAGTGCCAGCTATCGCGGTGCCAAAGAAGGCTAGCGCTGTGTTGGACATGGAATTGCTGGAAATGCTGCTGGATACCATTGGTATCGATATGATGTACACCAGTTTAGGTGTGTTTGAAGAAATGATGCCCAATTATCTGGAGTGCCTGCAACTTAGCCTGACCGCCAAGGAAAAAGACGAAGTTTGCAGTCATGCCCACAAAATAAAAGGTGCTGCGGGTTCGGTTGGTTTAGTCGGAGTGCAGAAAATTGCCAATCAAATCCAGCAAGGTGACCATCCGGCATGGTGGGAAAACGTCTACGACTGGGTGGAAGACCTCAATACCGCTTATGAGCAGGATATAATTGAGCTAAAAGGCTGGATGGACAAGCAGGAACAAGAAGAATTATAATTTTTCGAAATTAATGTTGTATTAGATTGAAGCTGCTGTGGCTGTGTTTTGTTGCTCTGTCAGCCAGTAAAAGCGGTAAAAAACAGGGAAGTTTAGCTAATGAGAAAAATCGTTACGCCAGTCCTGAAATGGGCGCTGTGGTTGCTTGCAACCGTTTTACTGATTGTCACACTGTTAAGTCTCTGGCCGTTGCCAGCCCCATTAACACAGAAAGCCGTACACCCTGATGTCTACATTATTAATGCCAATATTGTAGATGCAGAGCAAGGGACGATCCTGCCGAACAAGACTATTTGGATAAAAGGGGATCGCATTTACCAGATTCTTGATACGACTCAGTATAGTGGGGTATCAGGGGTGACGGTTATCGATGCAAACAACCGTTTTATCATTCCCGGCCTGTGGGATATGCACAATCATTTCGCCTTTCAAACCGCTCCACAAATGTCGATGCCGATATATATTGCCAATGGCGTGATGAATGTCCGGGATATGCAAGGTGTGGTCAACATCAATGAAGAACGTGAAAATTGGCGCAAAAGCATTATTGATGGGCAGTTGCTTGGTCCCCGAATTATTGCCTATGCGGACGAAATGTTAGGGGGCAATTACGATGAGCAAGACATCAATGAAGTGGTCAGACGCTCCGCGCAAAACCCGAATACGTTTATCAAAATCTATTCTGGTATCCTGCCTGAACGATTTTTTAAGTTTGCCCGACTTGCGACAGAACATCGTGTGCCCTTCGCAGGGCACTATCCCAATGCAATAGATCCTGTAGAAGTATCAAAAGCGGGGCAACGCAGTTTTGAACATGGCTTGTTGTTTATTAATGGTGCATCAGATAAGTCACAGGCATTAAGGGACCACTATTATGATTACTATACGTCGGATGACTATTCCCCAAGAGCAATAGAGGACTATGAATCTGTATTACAGGGCTTCAATATGCAGATGTTTCAGAATCTGGTGGATGTGATGGCAGAGCAGGGCACTTACTTTGTACCAACCCATATTACACGCCGCTATGAAGCCATGGTTTATGATGACCATTTTATCAACGACCCGAGGCGTAGTCTGGTTCCTCCAATGGTGGACTGGGTATGGCAGGGAGATGTTTCTGGCGAACTGAACTGGTATGCACAGCGCGGACAGAACTATAAAATCGCCGTTTATGAGAAAGGCCTTGAATTAACAGGGCTGGCCCATCAGGCAGGGTTAAAAGTGATGGTGGGAGGGGATACGCTTGACCCATACAGTTTCCCCGGCTCCAATGTTCATGATGAAATGGAGCAACTAGTGAAAGCGGGATTGACCCCGGCTGAAGCGATAACGGCAGCCACACGAACTCCGGCAGAGTATTTCTCCCTACAGGATGAATATGGCGCGATACAGGAAAGCAAAATAGCGGACCTGGTTATTCTCAACGAAAACCCGCTAACCGACATTCAGCATACCCGACAGATAGAAGGAGTCGTGTTTGCCGGACGATATTACAGTAAAACAGATTTAAGCCAATTCCAGGCATACGTACAAAACAATAACTCCGGTGTAAATGGCATTATCATGTCGCTAAAGATGTTCTGGAGAATGTTGCAGGATAATCGTCATTAACCCATGGGTGTAAACAATGACAAAGTTGCTGGGCCGATGCTTGTCTTCTAGAGTCAATTAATAATAAATTGATCATATTAATCGGTGCTTTTAATGATGCAATTACGCATCAGTTATGATGCATCAAGAAGGGTTGTATGAGAACGACAATCAGTATAGAAGATGAACTCTTTGAACAAGCCGCACAGTTTTGCCCGCCAAATAGTGATAAGGCAAGTGTCATCAGAGAAGCAATGCAAACGTTTGTGAGATTGCAGGCTGCAAAACGTCTTGCAACTTTAGGTGGAGCAAATCCAGACATGGAAGATATACCGAGAAGAAAAGGTTAAATTGTGGTTTTGGTCGACACCTCAGTTTGGGTAGCTCATTTCAAGTATCCTAATGACACTTTAATCGATTTATTGAACATAGATGATGTTTGCTGCCATCCGTTGATAATTGCTGAGCTAGCCTTTGGAACTCCACCAGAACCACGAAATAAGACGTTGGATGATTTATCTCTTTTAAGAACAGTAACTATTGCAACCATGCAAGAAGCATTAACCTTCATAGAACAACGGGCACTTTACGGAAAAGGTTGCGGACATATTGATATCGCTTTACTTACATCAGCGTTGTTGTCAAAGGACACAAAACTATGGACCTTAGACAAGCGTCTCTCAAAACTCGCTGAGGAGTTCAATATCAAATACCTATAGTTGTAGTGGTTCATTCTTTTACGTCCCCTAACTTGGCTATTGCTGTCGCTGATTTTCTCGAATTTTGACTGACGTGATCGGCAAGATCTACCGTTTTGCTGACGGTCGCCATCCTGAAAAACTTTGAGTATGATAATTCGCTAAAGCCAACAAGCTGATCTAAGTACTATCAACCCCTTTCTACACAACACAATTAATAATGGATGATAACCTTTATGAATCTAATTAAAGTATCACGACTTCTTCTTATTGCACCTCTCTTTTTCACTTCTAGCTCTCAGGCCGTACAGGCATGTTCCGGAAAAATTACACAGTTAAACAATTACAATACAGATGAAAAATTACACTTTCTGATGGAAGGCACCACACATTATCTTACGGTAAATACCAAAACGGCAATATCAATGGTCTTGTCTGCTTTTGTAAGTGGCAAAAAGGTGAAGATTTACATGAATGAGCCTGAGGTGACCAAGTGTTCTGGTGGTCCGGGCGAGAGTTGGGGTAATGGAGCTCCTGTAAGTGGTTGGATTCACGTAGATCAGTGAAAAACATTTACAGATTTGATTGACAGCTTCCTGAAAGGTTTTGACGGTAGGAATCGACTTTTTGGGCATCTGTTGATACCGTTTTGCCGTCAGTCGTGTATCTAGGATTTAAAGGAGAAGAAGTTTACCCTGCCCCCGGTTATATCCTAATTTTAGCCAAGTATAATACACCTCATAACCGGGCATTAGGTTTTTAGGTTTCTCTTACAAAGGAAGTAAAAGGATGGCGCAGAATAAGTACACAAAGATAGCGGTTATTGCTTTGATTCTTTCAAGTGTCCTTGGCATTTTGATACATGGCAGCATTTACGAATTCACTTCAAACACAGTGAGTATAGAGCCGATTGGTTGGCTTTTCGCGTTCTTGGTTCCTCTAGGAGTAGCAATAAACCTTTTTGTGGCGTACAAAATCCATAAAGGCCACTTAAGATTCATCAAATTTGCATTTTGGATGTATGTGATTCAAGTAATCGGATTTGAGACACCAAACTTAGGGTTTTCGATAACTTTAGGCTTTAGTTTTAATATTGTATGGTCAGTATTCGATGTGAGTATCGTTTTCAATTTGTTTGCAATCTTTCTGTCGTTAATCCTATTTAAAGCAATGCACAATGGCAGCGAAAGTTAACTAGAGCGTGTTGATCTTTGATCATCTTTTGATCAGCCATACATTGGTAACCAGACCATGACAAAGGCCAACGCCACTGTGCTGTTGTAGTTTCGTTCTAATTTATCGTATCGGGTTGCTACAGCCCGGTACTTTTTAATTTTCAAAAAGATATTTTCGACCAGGTGCCGATATTTGTATAAACACCAGTCCATATGGTCATTTCCCTTTTTTCGACTCGTCTTTCTGGGAATATTCGCTACACCACCATTCTCTTCAATATAGTCTCTGAAAATGTCACTGTCATATCCTTTATCTGCTGTCACACAAGTGGCTTCAGGACTGTGCTCAACAAGGCTCTGTGCATGAGTAATATCATGTACCTGACCACCGGAGAGTTCAAAGTAGACGGGAAGCCCGCCACTATCGACAGCGACATGGATTTTGGTGGAGTTACCACCACGGCTTCTCCCAATGGCTTCATCTGAATCCCCAACGGCACCAGTACTATCCTGATGAGCTTTGACAATACTGCCATCAATAAACAACCATTCAGAATCATGTTCAGCGGCTAATTGCTCAAAGAGCTTTTGAAGTATCCCTTTCTTTGACCAGAGATTAAAGCGCCTGAAAACCGTATTCCAAAGCCCAAACTCTGGGGGTAAGTCTCGCCACTGGACCCCTGTTCTCATGCGATACAAAATCCCTTCTAAGGTATTGCGATGTTCGTATTTGTTGTAAACACGACCACTGTCTTTTAGGACTTGTTTTAGCTTTTTCCAGTCTTTATCTGATAACATTGTTCTTGGCATGGCAGCGTCAGGCATTTTTATTTTTGGCGAAACAATTATACCTCGTTGCCATGCCGATTGCTTTTTCAACAAAGATCAACAGCCTCTAGCCTCTGATTGAGGAAGCTACCGACCGTTCGCTTCCTGATAGGTTCTATCGTACAATGCACCTCGCCTGACTGACAGGGTTAAAATGGTTGTGAATTTAAGTTTACCGCCTCTAATTCAGAAGTTAGGCTCTGGCCGTCGACACCATGCTCCTTTAACATATTTTCAATATTGTTCTTCTGCTCTCCCGATGTAAACGGGAGTATAATTACCATCGAATATAATCCAGCTTTACGGAAGACGTCTTTTTCAGATGCACCTGATTTTATTTTTTCAGACAATTTCACACTGGACGCAGCAATGAGTTTGATGAATCGATATTGAGAGTCATCGGAGCCAAAGAAAGCTGAGTTGTTGAGGTCTATTTTCCATACACCTAAATCATTGATAATGGTGATTTTCTCGCCGTTTTGATTTGTAAATACGGCATGCTCCTTACTTGAATCAAGAATAGTATAAGTATCTATATCAAGTGGTTGAATTGAAACACTTATCGCTTCTTGAAACTTTTTATATCTGTCATCCCCAAAATTCGAAATATAAAGTTTTTCAAATTCATCATTTTTAGTCTTGGCATTGAGTACCAAATGTAGAGTCGCTCTTTTTTCTGTATTACCATGAATAACGGAATCACATTCCTCGTTAGTACCAGAAATGCACACTGCAATTAGTTGCTCCAGAACATTCCTGTGTTCTTGTGCACTTAATCCAAAACTCAACATGAGAATAAGAAACGTACTTTTAATCATATATCACACATTTTTACCTAAATGGAGGTGTCAAAGAGAGGACTCTGCTTATGCAACCGATTTGAATAACTAAATAAGTAGTGCCTGAAGAGAATCTCTTGTATCTGGTTGATAATCTTAAATCATTTGCCCTCTGTGCGACAGTAGGTAATTGCGCAACACTATCAATTGTTTTGATGTGTGTTTTAAGACTGAATTTACAACATCAAGCCAACGTCATGTTTAATAGATAAGGGATTTACAGTTGTTTATAGCATAATTGAGCTAAAGCATTCGTAATAAAAGTAGGACTTGAGAAGGTCAATGTCAGGAATTGGCGACTGTCTGCAAACTGAAACTTCTTGTCATTGAAAGCAACTTACTCGACTGACTGCAATGTAGGACCAACCTTCAGTCAACTTCACAAAATTCAATTAGTGGCAATACGGAAAGGTTTTAGTCACTGGATGAAACACAATGTGTGTTTCAGTTCTGGAATAAAGGGGATGGTCATCATTGACCATCCCGTTATTTATGAATGTTAAGCGTGTGAAGCGATCCATTTATCGACCATTCTTTCAAGTACAGATAATGGCACAGCGCCACCACCTAAAATGACGTCATGGAAATCGCGATAATCGAATTTATCACCCAGCTCTTTTTTGGCCTTGGCTAGCAACTCCTGAATTTTCAGCATTCCAATTTTGTAGCTGGTTGCCTGTCCTGGCAATACCAAATAGCGGCGCACTTCGGAACGGGCCTGTGCTTCAGTAACCGCAGAGTTGGCTTTGAAATAATCAACCGCTTGCTGTTCTGTCCAGCCTTTTGCATGCAAACCAGTATCCACTACAAGGCGAATTGCACGCCATATTTCAGAGCCTAAACGACCAAACTCGGTTAACGGATCCTGATAGGTGCCAGGCATTTGTTTAGCTAACCATTCGGTATATAAGGCCCATCCTTCGATATAGGCTGTAAAGCCTGCTTGCGTGCGGAATGTCGGTACTCCTTCAAGTTCCTGGGCAATAGCAATTTGCATGTGATGGCCCGGTAAGCCTTCATGATAAGCAATGACTTCCAGTTCCCGTTTCGGCATAGCCGTCATGTCGGACAAGTGGGCGTAATAGATACCTGGTCGCGAACCATCGGGTGTTGATGGGTAGTAGTGTTGTGCTGCGCCATCCTGTTCGCGGAATGCTTCAACTCGCTTCACCACCATATCGGCTTTTGGCAGGATGCCAAAGTATTCTGGCAACAATGACTTGATGTTGTCTATGGCGGCTGTTGCGTCATCGATATAGCCTTGCCTGCCTTCGTCGTTATTGGGGTAGTAAAGTCGTTCGTCGTCCTTCGTATCTCGCAGGAAGACAAAATATTCGGTCAAGTCACCTTCAAATCCGAATGCGTTTTTGGCTTCAATCATTTCATTGCGTAAACGGGCAACCTCTTTTAGCCCAATTTCATGGATTTCATCCGCAGTCAAAGACGTGGTTGTCTGATTTGCCAATCGCTCATTGTAGTATGCCACGCCGTTAGGTAATGCGCTGACACCCTGTGCATCAGGGCTGGCGTTAGGTTGATCTTCTTTCTGCCAGGCGATCAGACGCTCGTAAGCAGGTTGAAAATGATTGAGCAAATTATCTTTGGCTTGATTGGTCAGGCTTTCGGCAGTTTCGCTGTCGATAACGTCTTTTTCTACCAGAGAGGCTATTTTCTCTTTCGTATTTGCCCATATAGAACTGTCCTCACCGTCGTCAAATGGTGCGCCGGTAATGATGGCCTGTGACGCCTTGATCACTTCCTCAAAGGCAAAATATGGCGGTCTGACACCTTTTTCAGCGGTAGTTTTAGAGCCTTCTACAAGCTGATCTAAGGCGCGACCTACTTCTTTAAGCCGGTTGATAAAGTTATCCATATCCTCTTTTGTCTCTACCTTATGGAAAGATATTAACAATGTCGGGAAAAAGGTATGTATCGCGTTCATTTGCTCAAAGACATAACCGTTATAACGGAACTCGTCGGCTGCCAGCTCACTTTCAGCTTGATGTACCCAAACGTCATAGGAAATTTTGGCATCGTCCGTGAGTTTGTTGTAGTCAAAGTTGGATTTGAGTTCTTCTAAATTGGCGCGCGTGAAGGCAAGGTTTTCTTCAAGTGCGGCTTCAGACATTTGATCAATTTCACCCTGTCGTTCTGTGCGTCCCAGAAATGCCAATTGGATTGGGCTACGCATAATGTCTTCTTCATACTTGGTTTCAAACCATTCATTAAGACGCGCTGTTTCAGCCTCAATGTCAGCAGCTGAATAGGTGGTTTTCGCTGCTTGTTCGGCTTGAGCCGCCGTTTGGTTTACTTGTTCGGTCGTTGATTTATTGTCGCCACAACCCATCAGAGTGAGGGCTATCATTGAGCTTAGAAGAGTGAGTCGCATGTGTTTTCATCCATATTATAGTTGTTCTTCTGACGCTATCCGCTCCACGGCCTGAATGCAATTCATCGATATGCTTTGTTACAAATGTTTGGGCGTAAGTGGCGCTAATAAAGTCTGAAGGAAGTGAAAGACTATTCGATAATAACCCATTTGCTGAGGTCATCAAGCTGTTTCCTGCGAAACAGGGATTGCTCTTGAGCTTATTCAGAATGACATGGAGTTTACCTTTCGAAAATTCCTGTCAAGAGATAGTAATGCTTACATCAACAGTAAAGTGGCGGTGCCTAAGAATGCGAATATCCCGACGACGTCGGTGACGGTGGTTAAAATCACACTGCCCGCCAGCGCGGGATCAATTTTCATTTTTTTCATAATAATGGGGAGGATTGCCCCTGAAAGACCGGCTACTACCATGTTAATCATCATGGCAAATGCGATGACGCCGCCAAGCATCCAGTCCTGCTTCCAGACTGCGACGACTGAGGCAATCAACACTGCCCAAATCATGCCATTTAAAAATCCGATCGCCAGTTCTTTGCCAATTAACCAGCGAGAGTTAGATGGGCTAACGTGACCCAAAGCCATGCCGCGAATGACCAGTGTCAGGGTTTGATTGCCTGCGACGCCTCCCATACTTGGGACAATAGTATTGAGAATGGCCAGTACCGCCAGCTGATTTAGGGTCGCCTCAAATAGATCGCTAACCATGGCGGCTAGAAGTGCGGTAACCAGATTAACACCCAACCAAATGGAACGTCGCTGGGTACTTTTCACTACTGGGGCAAAGGTATCTTCTTCATCTTCCAGACCTGCCATACTCATCATCGAGTGTTCGGCATTTTCGCGAATAATATCGACCACATCATCGATAGTAATACGGCCAACCAGCATATTATCTTCATTGACCACGGGCGCGGATAGCCAGTTATGGCGTTCAAAAAGTTTTGCGACCTCGTCTTCGGAGGTATTCACCGAAATCGATTCTGGCTCTTCTTCCATGACTTCCTCGACCGCCACTTCAGGCGCCGAAGTGATGAGGGTTGCCAAAGACACTGTGCCAATCAGTTTGTCATAGCGGTTGGTCACATACAGTGTATCGGTATCACGCGGCAGCTCCCGCTTCAGTCGTAGATAACGCAGAATGACTTCGATAGTGACTTCCGGGCGAAGGGTAATAGTGTCGGTATTCATGATGAATCCGGCAGTACCTTCACCATACGACAGAGCCTGTTCAGCCCGGGCACGATCCATCGTGTCTAAAGAGCGCAATACCTCTTGAACAATTTTATCCGGTAGACCCTGTAGCATTTCTGCCAGGTCATCGGTGTCCATATCCTCAATGGCATCAGCCAGTTTTTCCGGGCCCATTGCCCGCATGATGCCGTTCCGAACATCCTCAGACAGTTCTTCCAGCACATCACCATGCAGGTCGGTATCTAATAATTGCCAGAGTAGGTCACGGCTGCGACTTGGGGAGGATTCCAGTAGAAGGGCAACATCAGCAGGCTGCATGCTGTACAACATTTTGCGCACGTGAATGTATAAGCCACTATTGAGCGCGTCGTTAATCGCCTCAAGTTGACTGCTTATAAATTCCTGTTCGTGGGCATCGGCCATAAAAAGAGGTGTGCAACTTGTTGATTTTATAGCATTAGTCTATAACAAACCGGCTTTGAAAGGTATGTTGTTTCTATAATCTTTTATTAATTCTACAGGTCTGCAGATTAGATGTGATGGTCGAGAGAGGCTTATTCTTCCTCATTAAATTTTTGTGAGAATAAGACTTCGATAGCGTTCATCGCGGCCTCTGCATCATCACCCTGGCATATGACGTCAACCTGCTTTTGATGCGAGCCTTCCAGCATCATCAATCCAAGTACGCTTTGTGCCGATGCGGATTTACCATCTTTAAGCAGTGTGATTTCTGCGCTAAAAGTATTGGCCAATTGCACTAACTGTGTCGCCGCACGGGCATGTAGACCTAACTTATTACTGATGGTAAGGGTGCGTTTTACTTGTGTCACTGATCCAGTTCCCGGTGACGAATTTGCACGTCAGGATGGGTGTTTTTAAAGGTTTTAGCCAGACTCTCTGCAATAAATACTGAGCGGTGTTGCCCCCCCGTGCATCCGACAGCCACGGTGACGTAACTACGGTTGTTGCGTTCGAGGTGTGGTAACCAGGTATCGATTAAATTCTGAATTTGCCAGATAAACTTATTTACGATGGCATGTGAACCGAGATATTTTTCAACTGGTGCATCTTTGCCCGTGTAAGGTTTTAGTTCTGGTACCCAGTGGGGATTAGGCAGAAACCGGGCATCGAATACGTAGTCAGCATCTTTGGGGATGCCATGTTTAAATCCAAAGGATTCAAAAACCAACACCACACGATTACTCTTTTTGCCTAAAATGCGCTCCCTCACCAATTCAGCTAACTGATGTATCGATAGCTTGTCAGTATCAATATGCAGGTCAGCGCGCTCACTGATAGGGACCAATAATTCCTTTTCAATTTTTATCGCATCCATTAAGGAAATGTTGTTTTTAGATAACGGATGCAGTCTTCTGGTTTCACTGAAGCGTTTGACCAAAATATCATCACTGGCATCGAGATACAGGATAGTCATTTGCAGGTTATCCGGTAAAAATTCCAGATTATCAATCAGTTCTTTGGGTTCTTTTGGTAGGTTACGCACATCGATACTCACGGCAATGTGCTCATATTCTGCCATCACCGCATGAGTCAGGGTTGGCAGCAGGCTGACCGGAATGTTATCAACACAGTAATATCCCAAGTCTTCCAAAGCGCGCAACACGATAGATTTCCCAGAGCCTGAGCGTCCGCTGATGACAATAAGCTTCATGTCAGTAACTCGTAAAGTGATTGGTTATCTTTTGCTCTTCTCAAAGCCTTAACGGTGTCTTTATCACTTAACTTTTGGGCGATCATAGCCAGTGTTTGCAAATGACCTTCAGTTTGTTCTGAGGGGATAAAAATCGCAAAAAATACGTCCACATCCTGATTGTCGATGGCATCAAATGGCACTGCAGGCGTACAGGTAATAACTGCAGCAGTGGTTTTACTTAGTCCATCGATTCTGCCATGTGGCAGTGCGATACCATTTCCTATTCCTGTGCTGCCCATTTTTTCCCGGCACATTAATGCCGTCAGCACATCATTCTGAGAAATATCTTGCAGTGACTCAGCAGTTAATGCGCTTATCTGTTCCAATATTCGTTTTTTGCTGGTGCCCGGAACTGCACACAAAGTGCAGTCGGGCGACAGTATGTCTTTAATTTCCATTGTGGGCAGGTTTAATGACGCTTGAGTTTCTCTTTATGTTTAATTACCTGACGATCCAGTTTGTCGATCAACGAGTCGATGGCTGCATACATGTCGTTATTGTTTGACTCCGCAAAGACTTCACCGCCATCCATATGTACAGTTGCTTCCGCTTTCTGATTGAGCTTTTCGACATTCAGAATGACGTGGACATTGTTAATGTGGTCGAAGTGTCGTTCCAATTTTTCAAACTTGGTGTCGACATAATCGCGAAGGGAGTCGGTAATTTCGACATGATGTCCGGTGAGATTTATTTGCATAATTCGTCTTCCTTATTTTAAGGGGTCTTAAATCAGACTCTTGCGTTGATTGGACGGAGGAATCGAGAGCGATTCCCGGTATTTTGCAATTGTTCGGCGAGCAACCATAATGCCTTGCTCTGCCAACAGTTGCGCAATTTTGCTATCACTTAAAGGTTTAGCAGCATTTTCCGCTGCTACCAACTTTTTAATTAAAGCCCGTATGGCAGTCGAGGAGCACTCCCCACCATTTTCTGTCGCTACATGACTTGAGAAGAAATACTTCAACTCAAATATACCGCGAGGTGTATGCATATACTTCTGCGTAGTGACTCGAGAGATAGTCGATTCGTGCATGTCTACCATTTCTGCGACATCATTTAAAACCATAGGTTTCATCATTTCAGGACCATGCTCAAAAAAGCCCTGTTGTTGCTGTACAATGCAGTTTGCCACTTTCAATAACGTTTCGTTGCGGCTTTCAATACTTTTAATAAACCACTTGGCTTCCTGCATGTGAGATTTTATGAACTGACCATCAGAGCTGTTTTTTGTCGACCGAGACATGGCGGCATAATGCTGATTGATATTCAGTTTGGGCACGCTATCTGGATTGAGCTCTACCATCCAGCGTCCGTTTTTCTTATTGACGGAAACATCTGGTATAACGTAGTCGGGCTCTTGCTGATTGATGCTTAATCCCGGATGGGGATTAAGTGTTTTTAGCAGCTTAAACACCTCTTTCAACTGTTCTTCTTTCAACTTCGACTTACGAATCAGAGTACGAAAATCTTTGGACACCAGAAGGTCGGTGAATTCAGTTAACAAATTCTTCGCTTCTTTTAGCCAAGGGGTATCAAGTGGAAATTGATTGAGCTGAACCAGTAAACATTCTCGTGGGTTTCGTGAGGCGACACCGATGGGATCAAAATGTTGCAAGCGTTTATGTACGCACTCTACTTCATCAAGTTCCAGATCTTCGATTTCGACGCTATCCAGAATATCTTCCAATGAGACAGTCAGATACCCGGCATCGTCAATAGAATCAATGATCGCCAATGCAATCGCCTGATCGGTTTCAGAAAAGGGTGTCAGACGCATTTGCCATAACAAATGCTCCTGAATGTTGTCGACGGTTTCACCCTGATAGACCTGTTCATCATCACCGGAATAATTGCTGGCAGCGGGAGCCGAAGACGCGCTGTAATATTCATCCCAGGTACTGTCGATTGGTAGCTCTTCTGGCAAATCGTTTTTTTCCAGTGCGGCACCAGTCTCCATACTGTCGTCTTGATTGTATTCATTGTCTGAAGAGGTACTGCTGGACGAGCTGTCTCCGTTTAATTCGTTTTTAACATTATCTGATTCGTTGTTGCTTTCTTCGACTTCGAGCAACGGATTGGTATCCAGTGCTTCCTGAATTTCCTGCTGCAAATCCAGCGTCGACAACTGCAGAAGTCTGATAGCTTGCTGCAACTGCGGTGTCATGGTCAGTTGTTGGCTGAATTTTAATTGTAACGATGGTTTCATGTATGTTTTACGAGACTTTCAGCTCTGTTTTTGTATTAATCCAATATACCTTTACTATAGCGTGAATTGCTCTCCAAGGTATACATCTCTTACTTGCTGATTGTTTAAAACTGTTTCGGCTGTACCTTCGGCAATGACTTCACCATGGCTGACGATATAGGCCTGTTCACACACATCAAGGGTTTCCCGTACGTTGTGGTCAGTAATCAATACCCCGATACCGCGATCTCGCAGATGATGAATGATTTTTTTAATGTCCGTCACCGAAATCGGATCGACTCCGGCAAATGGTTCATCTAACAAAATAAATTGCGGATTAGCCGCCAACGCTCTGGCAATTTCCACCCGACGTCGCTCACCACCAGATAAACTCATTCCCATATTATTTCTAATATGGTTGATATTAAATTCATCAAGTAGTTCATTGGCAATTTCTTCGCGCTGATCAACATCCAGCTCTTTGCGGTTTTCCAAAATGGCCATTAGATTGTCGTGGACACTGAGTTTGCGAAAAATGGACGCTTCTTGTGGTAAATATCCAATACCATGTCTTGCTCTCACATGCATGGGCTGCAGCGTTAATTCATGTTGATCGATGAAGATTTCACCCTGATCCAGTGGCACAAGACCAACAATCATGTAAAACGTCGTGGTTTTACCCGCACCATTTGGACCTAAAAGTCCGACGATTTGTCCAGTATTGACTTCCAGGCTAACGCCTCTGACTACCTGTCGACTTTTATAGGATTTCGCCAGATTAGACGCACGTAATGTTGGCATGTTATCCCTTATTGTTGTGGTTGTTGGTCATCATCATCTTCAGCCTGAAAAACCGTAGTGACACGGCTTTCACCACCTTTTGTACCAGCAATAAGTTGTTCTTTTTCCAGATTGAACGAGATCTTTTCACCTTTTACCATGCTGGCATCCTGGTAAAGCTCTGCGGCTCCGTTTAAGTCCAGCATACGGGTTTCAACCTGATAACGTATTTCATTCGCTTTAGCGGTAATAGCACTGCCGTCATCCATGGTCTGGGAATACACGGCTGGTTTTCCTCTTGCTATAAATATCTCTTTGCCTTTACCTTCCTCTGCGATGACTTCAACTTCATCGGCGTCGATTTTCAGCGTTCCCTGAGAAATATGAACATCTTCTCGAAAGATAGAGGTCTTGCGTTTTCCATCAACGAACTGGGTTTTTGAGTCGACCTTAATAGGGAGCTTAAAATCGTCTTTTCCGGCGTGAACGTTAAATGACAATAAAAGTGTCATCGTCACGGCGCTAATTTGCAGGTGTTTCATTATAAACTGTCTGTACATGGTTAATTAACTCAAATTTACGGGTCAGCAGATTTGCGTTAAACCCGTTGCTGGTAATGACAAAGTCAACACCGGAAATGGTTGTCAGCTGATCAGAGTGCATGGTCTTGGTGTTTAAATCTATTTCAATAAAATCCGTTTCAATACGCTGCACAAAGTCACCTTCACTAAGACTCTCGATAATCACTTTTTGTTCCAGCTCAATTCTATTGTCTTCGTACAACGTGCCTTCAAGAGCGTTCACTTTCCAGGGTTGTTCTGAACGTTCAGTAAAGATTGTGTACTCTGGATTTTCGAATAGTGTGAAGCCTAATATGTCATAATGTTCCATGCTGGTAGCAAACACTTCGTGGTTGACATCTCCTTGCTTGTTATAAAGTGTGCTTTGCATGTTGCGAGCCTGATAATTAGGGCTCCAGGCTTCAGGGCGGCTATCATCAGTGTTGGATTGCGGCTTCTCTTCAAAGAAAGGAGCGTTCAATATTAATATGAGTACGAACAGTAGCAGAATACTGAGCGTCGTACGATTCATACACTGGCACTCTCTATTGTTTTCAACAGGTTCTTACTTTCCAGAATGATATCGCAAACTTCTCTCACCGCACCATATCCCCCGTTATTCTGAGTGACATAGGCCGCATGATTAATAACTCTGGGGTGGGCATCTTTTACTGCAATTCCTAGCAATGCGTTGTCAAACATGCCTAAATCGGGACAGTCATCACCAATTGCTGCCGTTTGCACCACATTTATACCTAACTTATCCTGAAGGTGTTGCAGCGCAACCCCCTTATGTTCTTCACCTTGGATGATGTGCTTAACTCCCAATGCGGTCATGCGATTATGTACTAATTCTGAGCGTCGTCCGGTAATCACTGCTACCTCAACCCCAGATTGAATAAGTGCTTTGACACCATAACCATCGCGAGTATGAAAGGCTTTTAATTCTTCTCCATCATTACCCAGATAAATGCGACCATCGCTGAATACACCGTCAACATCGCAAACCAATAACTTGATTTGTTGAAACTGTTCAAACAGTGAGTTGGGCAACTCGCCATACAAGGTGCGTTGACCTGGCATCAGACCACTCCCGATTTCACCAGATCCAGCATATTAAGTGCGCCGACCGGTTTATTGTTATTATCGATGACGATAAGCCCATTAATGTTCTTATCTTCCATAATTTTCAACGCTTCGGCCGCCAGCATATCAGGTTTTACTCGAATTCCACTGGCGGTCATAACTTGCTTGATGGCAGTAGTATGGATATCAACTTTAGCATCAATCACCCGGCGTAAATCACCGTCGGTAAATACACCGGTCATCGTTCCTTGTGAGCCAACCACGGCGGTCATTCCAAGACCTTTTTCTGTCACAGTTAACAGGGCGTCTCGAATATTTTGTTGTTCCTGAACAACAGGAAGGCGACTACCACCATGCATAATATCCGAAACTTTTAACAGCAATTTACGCCCTAATGAGCCACTGGGATGAGACAGGGCAAAATCGTCTGCGCTAAATCCATTGGCGTCCAGTAACGCTACAGCAAGGGCATCACCCATAACTAATGTGGCAGTGGTACTGGATGTTGGAGCCAGCCCCAGAGAACAAGCCTCCTGTGGCACACTGATATTGATATGTACATCACAATGACCGCCCAGCGACGACACTGGGTTCCCAGACATACCAATAATCGGAATGCCTAATCGTTTGACGACAGGGAGCAGGCTGAGAACTTCAGAGGTTTCACCTGAATTAGAAATCGCTAACAGCACATCGTCTTTTGATAACATGCCTAAGTCGCCATGACCGGCTTCCCCTGGGTGCATAAAAAATGCGGGTGTTCCTGTGCTTGCCAAGGTCGCCGCTATTTTATTCGCGATGTGCCCGGATTTACCCATGCCAGTGACGACAACTTTTCCTGTGCATTTTTGCATCAGTACACAGGCGGAGGAAAATTGTTCGTCGAGGAACTTTTCTAATCCTTTGATTGCCTCGATTTCGATATCGAAAACGCGTTTTGCAGAGGCAATATATGATTCTGTTTTCATTATATTAGTTTAACTAAATAGCAATACTTGATACGCCACAAAGCTGGTGAGTAATAATCCACCTTCGAAACGCGTGATTCTTCTACCTGAGCCAATTTGCAGGCTAAAGAGCAAAAGCAATAAGGTCAATCCTAACATCACATAGATGTCACGATTTGCGGCAAATGCATCGATGGCTCCAGGAGCAATCAATCCTGGCATCGCCAGTACTGCCAAAATATTAAATATATTGGAACCGATAATATTACCCAACGCCAGGTCATCTTCGCCCTTTATAACACCCGCAATACTGGCGGCTAATTCAGGCAAGCTGGTGCCAATTGCGATGATCGTCAACCCTATCATTAATTCACTCATACCAAATATGGTGGCAATTTGGACCGCTGCATCGACCATAATGTCGGCACTCAGTGGCAACAGTAAAAGGCCAATTGCGACCCAGACCAATGCCCTGCCAGTTGTGACACCGGACGGAATTTCGTCATCAGATTCAGAAATATAAGGATCTTTTTTGTCGGCATACAACGACATCATTGTGAGCCCGCCGATGGTCAGGAAAAACATCACCATCAGCACCGCACCTTCCCAAAGTTGCAATGTTTCGTCGTACAAAAATGCAAAGGCTATGACCGACACCAGCAACAGAATTGGCATTTCCCGTTTCACTGTAATTGATTTAACCAATAAGGGTTTGAATAGGGCAGTAGCGCCTAATACCAGTGCAATGTTGGTGATGTTTGAACCAATAGCGTTACCCACTGCAGTGTCAGCATTGCCCGCCAATGACGCAGTTGCTGCCACCATAATTTCCGGTGCAGATGAGCCCATCGCAATGATGGTCATACCGATAATCATAGGGGCAATACCCATGTTTTTCGCCAGTGCTGAAGCACCATACACGAATCTATCAGCACTCCAACTCAATAAAGCTAAACCGAATAAGAAGATAAGTATTTGAATGAGCATGAATGTTTGCTTAGTACCGCCTCAGTAAAATGATCAGGATATGGTGTCGAAAACCTAAACCTCAAGCATTGCAGTGTAAATGATAATTGAACATTTCGCGTTATGGAAACGTCGAAACCGGATCAGAAATATCTTTCGAATTATTTCAGCATATCTTGTTACTTTTTGACTTTGTGGTCAAAACTTGAAAAAGGATAGAATAGACACATATAGCACCACCTTGGCGCGAACCTGTTAAAACACATTGTTTTATTTTTGGTAAATGCCCTGTAAATTAACCGAAAACGTTCATGTTTGATTAACCAATTCAGGATAAACTGCTCTTCGTAATGGAAAACCTCGTAGAAATTGACAATTTGACTTTTAGTCGTGGTGACAGGGTGCTTTACGACCAGATATCCATGTCTATCCCGAAAGGCAAAATCACGGCCATCATGGGTCCCAGTGGCATTGGAAAAACGACGATGTTGCGTTTGATTGGTGGTCAACTGAAACCGGATAGTGGCGATGTGCGCTTCGCTGGTCAATCTATTCCGCAAATGAATCGTTCGCAACTTTACCGTTGCCGACGCGACATGAGCATGTTATTTCAAAGCGGGGCGCTGTTCACCGATATGTCGGTTTTTGACAATGTGGCATTTCCGCTACGGGAACATACTAAATTGTCTGAAGGTATTATCAAAACCATCGTCTTGTTGAAGTTGCAGGCGGTGGGATTGCGCGGTGCAGCACCGTTGTTTCCAAGTGAATTGTCGGGCGGTATGGCCAGACGCGCCGCTTTGGCACGTTCGATAGCGCTGGACCCGAAACTGATCATGTACGATGAGCCTTTTGCCGGACAGGACCCGATCTCCATGGGGGTGTTGGTGAAGTTAATCCGGCAGTTGAGTGAAGCGCTGAACTTGACCAGTGTGGTTGTTACACATGATGTCAATGAAGTACTGACCATTGCGGATTACATTTACATTATTGCAGATAAGCGGGTGATAGGTAGCGGTACGGCATCTGATATTCGTGAGTCTGAGTCAGATTTAGTTCAACAGTTTTTAAATGGCAAAGCGGATGGCCCTGTGCCTTTCCACTATCCAGCACAACCATTGGAACAGGTTTTAGGATAACAAACATTGATTGATTTTTTCGCCAACACAGGACGCACTGTGATGGATGCCCTGGCAAGAACAGGGCGTGCCTCACAAATTTTATGGGGAGCAATATTTGCTGTTCCTCATCCAGTAAAGTCTATTCCGCTGACCATTAAACAAATTTATGTTGTCGGGGTGCAGTCACTGCTGATCATTATTGTTTCCGGTTTGTTTATCGGCATGGTGATGGCGCTGCAAGGTTATACCGTACTCGTCACATATGGCGCCGAGGACAGTCTCGGCCCGATGGTTTCTTTATCTTTGCTTAGAGAATTGGGACCAGTGGTAACAGCACTGTTGTTCGCTGGGCGAGCTGGGTCAGCCTTGACGGCTGAGATCGGCCTAATGAAAGCAACTGAGCAGTTGAGCAGTTTGGAAATGATGGCAATTGATCCGCTGCGACGAGTCATTGCTCCGCGCCTCTGGGCCGGGATCATCGCAATGCCGATGTTAGCAATTATTTTCAGTGCGGTTGGCATTTTAGGTGGGCATTTAGTCGGTGTCGAATGGTTAGGCGTTGATGTTGGCAGCTATTGGTCAATTATGCAGTCAGCGGTAGATTTTAATGAAGATGTGATGAATGGCGTGATCAAGAGCCTTGTCTTTGCGTTCGTCGTAACCTGGATATCGGTGTTTAATGGTTATGATGCGACTCCAACATCTGAGGGAATTAGCAAAGCCACAACCCAGACCGTGGTGCATTCTTCATTGGCAGTTTTAGGATTGGATTTTGTGCTGACAGCCCTTATGTTTGGCACTGAGTAGGAGCATTAGAATGAACTCGAGAAAAATAGAAATTGGTGTTGGATTTTTTGTGGTGTTGGCAATTGCGGCCATGCTTTTGCTGGCTCTGAAAGTTGCGGATCAAGGTATCTCAGGCTCCGGTGAAACATATCAGTTGTATGCCAAATTTGATAATATAGGCGGATTAAAAGAACGTTCTGCGGTAAAACTCGGCGGTGTAACAATCGGTCGCGTGGAGCATATCACACTTGACGCCGAAGAATTTACGCCGGTTGTGCAACTGGAAATTGATAAGCGCTATACCGGGTTTCCTGAAACCAGTTCGGTGTCTATCCTGACCTCAGGCTTATTGGGGGAGCAATATATTGGTTTTCAACCGGGCTTTTCTTTTGACGGTATTGAGGCGCTGAAGGATGGAGACTTTATAGAAGATACCAAGTCAGCATTGGTGCTGGAAGACCTGATAGGTCAGTTTTTATTTAGTAGAAATGATGACTAGTTAACAGATTGATAAGTGGAAGAAACAATGAAAATTTTTAGAACGATATGGACCGCAATATTCGCCACAATACTAATGACTGGCGCGACCCAGGCCGAGGATAATCCATATGAATTGTTGCAGGGCGTAGCAACTAAGACTTTCGCCATAATTAAAGAACGGCAATCTGAAATTCAAACCAATCCCGATATATTGAAAGAAATTGTGGAAAATGAGTTGGTGCCTTATGTCGATTATCGCTTTGCCGGCGCTAAAGTATTGGGCCGACACTTTAAATCTATTGCAAAAGATCGGGACCTGATGGGGGCCTATTTCGAGGAGTTCCGCAAATATCTGATTTCAACCTACGCTGTCGCGTTGTCCCAGTATGATGATCAGGACGTGTTATTTGAACCCGCCAAAGATTACGAGGACAAAAAAGATGTCACGGTTAGAGCGCTGATCAAAGACGAGGGTCGACCTGACATAAAAATCGCGTTTAAGGTAAGAAAAAGCAGCCGCACTGATGAATGGAAAGCATATGATATGGTCGCTGAAGGAATCAGTATGTTGTCCAGTAAATCGACTGAGTTTGAATCGGTGTTGCGTCAGGACGGTGTTGAGAAAGTCATCGAAATAATGCGCTCTGTAAATGAAAAGCCGATGAAGCTAAAGACGGATGAGTCGTAGCAATGACGCAACTGCAGATCAAACAAGAGAGCGACTCTTGGCAACTGGTAGGTGAGTTGAGTATAGAAACGGTGCCCGAAGCTGAAAAACGGAGCAACGCCTTTTTGGGTACTCTTGGTAAGAACGGCAGGAAGACAGAGAAGTTGGTTATTTCGTTCGAGAACGTTGCCAAAGTCGATACTGCGGGATTAGCCTGGCTTCTCAATTTCACGGCGGCACTGCGAAAGTCTGGAACGGATGTTAAAGTAGCGTATCCACCAGAAGCATTGCTGAAATTAAGCAGATTAAGTAATGCCGAAGAACTTGTCTTCGGTGAGCAACCTCAGGATTAGTTATTGTGGAAGTAACAGAAATAGAGAAAAAACTACAATCAGAATTACCTTTAAGCTTTGTTAAAGTTGAGGGTGATGGTTCTCATTTTCAGGTCATTGCAGTGGGTGATTGTTTTGCGGATATTTCACGCATCAAACGCCAGCAAATGATCTATGGACCATTGCAGGCTCAAATTTCGGATGGCTCAATACACGCGCTGACTATAAAAACGTTTACTGAAGCACAGTGGCAAAAAGATAAAAAGTTGTTGTTTCCTGACCTGGCTGACTAAACAGCCCATCCTCCGATAAAGGTTTCCTAAATGGATAAGTTAAGAATTCAGGGTGGTAATGCGCTGAATGGTACAGTCACTATATCCGGTGCGAAAAATGCGGCGCTGCCAGAGCTTCTGGCGGCGCTTTTAACTGATGAACCCTGCTATTTCTCAAACGTTCCAGAGCTTAGGGATGTAACAACCAGTATTCGTTTATTGCAGCAATTAGGAGCAAAAGCCGAGCGCAAAGACGATGGTGAGATTGTCATAGATGCCGCGACGGTGAATGAGCTGACGGCCTCTTATGACTTGGTTAAAACCATGCGGGCATCGATTCTGGTATTAGGTCCGTTGTTAAGTCGTTTTGGTGAGGCAACGGTGTCACTGCCTGGCGGCTGTGCGATTGGCGCTCGACCAGTTAATTTACATTTGAGTGGACTGGAAAAGATGGGGGCTACCATTGTTGTTGATGGTGGTTATATCAGAGCCACGTCAGATGGTCGGCTTAAAGGTGCTAAAGTAATTATGGATATGGTCAGTGTCGGTGCCACAGAAAACCTGATGCTGGCCGCGACCTTGGCAGATGGCGAAACTATTCTTGAAAATGCCGCCCGCGAACCGGAAATCGTCGATCTGGCAAAATGTCTGATCACTATGGGGGCTAAGATTACTGGCGCAGGAACTGACACAATTCATATTCACGGTGTTGAAAAATTATCTGGCTGTCATCATCGGGTCCTGCCGGACAGAATAGAAACAGGTACTTTTTTAGTGGCTGCGGCGGCAACGCAAGGCGCCATTCGTTGCGAAAATGCGGCTCCCAACACGCTGGATTCGGTATTAGATAAACTGGAGCAGGCAGGGGCAGATATTACAATTGGCGATGACTGGATTACATTGGATATGCGGGGGCGTCAACTTAAGTCTGTCAATGTAAAGACAGCACCTCATCCTGGTTTTCCAACTGATATGCAGGCACAATTTGTGGCACTTAACTGTGTTGCACAAGGCACGGGTGTGGTAACCGAAACCATTTTCGAGAATCGTTTTATGCACGTTCCGGAGCTTCAGCGCATGGGGGCGAGTGTGGAGTTGCAGGGCAATAGTGCCGTTTGTGACGGAAACTCGATTTTAAAGGGCGCACCAGTAATGGCAACGGATCTGCGCGCATCTGCGAGCTTAATTATTGCCGGATTAACAGCCCAAAGCGGTGAGACTATCGTGGATCGTATTTATCACCTGGATCGGGGTTACGAACGTATTGAAGTAAAGCTGAGAGCTTTGGGTGCGAATATCGAGCGTATCAGCTAACAAGCCGTGTTTCTCAGCGTATTACCCAACGTATTACCCTGCTAGCTGTTGGGTAGCTCGCTGATTACAACCGGAATATCTACGATTTCGTTTTCCCGATCGACTGCAAAAGTCAGGGTATTTCCGGGTTTGGTTTCGGCAACCAGATTTAATACTTGCGACGAAGATTGAATTGCCTCGCCATTAACACTCAGTAGCAGGTCATTGCGGCGCAATCCGGCCTCATCCGCGGGGCTTCCCGTGGTTACATTAGTAATCAAAAAACCTGGTACCATGGCGCCATCTTCCTCAAAAACGCTGCCACCTTCGATACCCAGATAACCACGAATGACTCTACCATTGCTGATGATACTATCCATGACTTTTTTGGCCATGGTGTAGGGTACTGCGAAGAATACACCCGGTACATCTTTTACTCGACGTCGTTCGTCCAGAATTTTAAACACCGCATTTGTGATACCGACTAAATTACCATTGCTGTCTACCAATGCCCCACCGGAATTTCCTTCATTTAATGCCGCGTCCATTTGAATAAAGTTGCGATGACTTGCAACACCCAAATGACTGGTATCGGAACGCCCGGTCGCACTGACCACGCCCTGTGTGATAGTTTGTCCAAGATTAAATGGGTTGCCTATCGCCAGTACCAGATCGCCAACTTCGGTTTTGGGTTGTTCTAATTGCGGGATGACTGGCAGGTTTTGGGCATTTACCTTCAATACAGCTAAATCGGTAATCGCGTCGTAGCCGACTAACTGCGCTTCCCGGTCAATCCTGTCATTGCTCAATCCTACGGTTATGTAGTCAGCATCTTTGATGACATGCAGGCAGGTAAGAATGTAGCCATTGCTACTCATGATCACACCCGAACCCAGGCTGGTTCTTTCAACAGGAGTGCTGCGAAATAGTGCTGAACGGTTTTCCGTGCGGGTGCTGTAAATGTTCACGACTGCAGGTGCTGCTGCGTTTATCGCTTTGTTAAAACTGATCTTTGCTGGATTACGAGACTCGTTATCGGTGACCAGTATGTCAAAACCATTACCGGTGCGCATTTCTGGCAACAGCACTAAGATAGTGGCTGACAGAATCACCCCCAATAACACCGATTTCATCAAAAATTGTAGCCAACTGCTCAAAATCTTTATTCCCTAGGACGAAACGCCCCGGATAATAACATCTATTACAAAAGAAAACAGCGAGCTAAGTAGCTCGCTGTTTAGATTGTTATGGTAATAAAGTTTAGCGTATGACGAGATAAAGTGAAGTGTTACCTCGTTTTACGTTAAGGGCGATAACCCCACGCTCAAAATCTTCGAAATAGCGACGTAATTCTGAGACGGTGGAAATACGATTACGGTTAATACCGAGAATAACATCCCCTTCTTCCAGACCCAGTCGGTCGGCATTGGAACGCTGCTCAACTGCCGTTACTTCAACGCCAGCGTCACCACTTGCGGATTCACCATCGGCCAACGTGGCACCGTCAAGCGCAGGGTGAATTTCCTGTGCGGCTACATTGGATTCACTTGAATCGTCCAATATGACCTTAATCGTCATTTCGTCACCATCACGAACTACCCCCAATTCCACTTCGGTTCCTGCCCCCAGTGTACTGATTTTGGCGCGTAACTCGTTGAAGCTTGTCAGAGGACGGCCATTTACGGATACGATTACATCTCCGGCTTGCAAACCGCCTTTTTCAGCGGCAGATTCCGGTGCAACCTGAGTGACAAATGCCCCGCGATTGACGTCCAGATCCCGTGCTTCTGCTAACCCGGAGTCCACATTTAAGCCAGTAATTCCCAATAGTCCGCGACGTACTTCACCAAATTTGATGAGCTGTTCTACCAGACTTTGCATCATGTTACTTGGGATGGCAAAACCAATACCGACGTTGCCTCCGGTTGGGGCCACAATGGCAGTGTTTATGCCAACCAGTTCGCCATTCAAGTTAACCAGTGCCCCACCAGAGTTACCTCGGTTGATAGCGGCATCAGTTTGGATGTAGTTTTCATAGGCATTGATGCGTAATGCAGTTGAACGACTTAGAGCGCTTACAATTCCGGACGTTACGGTTTGTCCAATACCAAAAGGATTGCCTATTGCGACGACAAAATCACCTACCTGTAATGTATCAGAGTTGGCAATTTTAATGTCGATCAAATCATCGGCCTTCACTTTAAGTAAGGCGACATCTGAATCAGCATCTTCACCGATTTTTTTCGCTTCCAATTCGCGCCCATCACTCAGGGATACCGTAATTTCATCGGCATTTTGCACCACATGTGCATTAGTGACGATGTAACCCTCTTCAGCGTCGATAATCACACCACTCCCTAAGCCTCGGAACGGTTGCTCTTGTACCTGTTCGCGGGGGGAATTCGGACCGTAAAAGTAGCGAAATAAATCCGGGACTCGTTGCCGAATTGTTTGAGTACCTTCGACAGATATGCTTACCACGGCAGGGGTGGTTTTCTCCAGCATTGGTGCCAACGTTGGCATACCATCCCGGGTCGGGATGGCAGCGTTAGCAACACTAATAAACGCCATACAACTTACAAGCAAACTCAAAGCGACAGCGGTGTTACGACCTAAAATAGTTTTCATTCAGACCTTTTCTCCTTGTTTCGAACTTACCAGATGACTTCTGTTATAGGGGCAAAGTTCAAAATTACGAGTTTTGAGTTGTTTCAGAATGTTTTGATTTACTTCCGGCCAACAAACCTGAATTACCTTCTGAATAATCTAATGGCTGATAGTCAGCATTCACTCTTTGTTTACCCGACTCTCGCTTTTGCGTTTTCAAATGCAAAGAGGCTTGTTGACTGAAATACTCAAGATTGTTGTCAGAGGTTTCTCTGTTGGTTTCATCGAGCACGTTCTGATAATGACTAAGCTGCTCGTCAAGTGCTGAGCACTGTTCCTTTATGCGGCGCAAGACCGTCTGGCTTTCGTGAATGTGCAGGTCAGCCTGCTCGGTCATAAATTGTTTTAACGATTTTTCCTCTTCTTCAGCTTCGTTTGTCACCTGCTTAGGCTCAAATAAATATTTCGCAATAAAGAAACCGATAATAATACCGGCGATTAAACACAAGATACTAATCAGCCATTCCATCTTTCACCTCAAAAATTGTCCTGGAGCCGCATCGAATATTTTGTTTATATCCGAATCACATTGGAGAGTGCATCGAGGCATCATACTTTTCGCTAAAAACGACTAAGTCAGCCTAACACTTCATACTTTGAGCATACCACAATATTGTATTTCTTCAGTACTACCCTCATTAGTAATTTTATGCCATCTGAATATAATAAGGGCGTGTTTTCTTTTTATCTGGTTAAAATACTATCAAAAGAAAAACCACTTCAGGAAATTTGAGTTGTTACCTAATTTAACCAAGGGATTCAAGCAGCCATGCTAAATATGACGCCATGGGAGAAGTATCAGGCCGATTTACAAATGCCGGACTTTGCTCATGATCCTGCGCAAGAGAACGCGGTGCGTGAATTGCAGCGTTTGTACGATGAATTATTACATCCAAAACAAAAGAAAACCTGGCGGGTGAAACTGCAACAGGCATTTGGACGTGGTATGAAAAAACCAACCACCCAGGGGATTTACTTTTGGGGGGGCGTGGGTCGTGGTAAAACCTATCTGGTAGATACCTTCTATGATTGTTTACCATCGAAGAAAAAGATGCGGGTGCATTTTCATCGTTTTATGCATCGGGTTCATGACGAATTGAAATCATTGGGTGGCGAATCCGATCCGCTTAAAATTGTTGCGAAACGCTTCGCCGATGAAACGGACATTATTTGTTTTGATGAGTTTTTTGTGTCGGATATTACCGATGCCATGATATTGGGCACCTTATTGGAAGAGCTGTTTGCCAATGGCATTGTGTTAGTCGCGACGTCCAATATTGAACCTGACGGTTTGTATAAAAACGGATTACAGCGGGCGCGCTTTTTACCAGCGATAGACCTGATAAATCAGAACACCCGTATTGTAAATGTTGATAGCGGCATTGATTATCGCTTGCGCACTTTAGAACAAGCCGAGATTTACCATCATCCGCTGGATGAACAGGCGGGTAAAAATCTCCATCAATACTTTAGTCAGTTGGCACCAGAGTCCTGTGAATATGAGCAGGTATTAGAAATTGCAGGGCGGCATGTTGAGGCGATCCGTAATGCTGATGGTGTCGTCATGTTTGAGTTCAAAGAGCTCTGCGAAGGGCCTCGCAGCCAGACCGACTATATGGAAATCAGCCGCTGCTATCATTCCGTGCTGTTGGCGAATGTAACGCAAATGGGACAGCAGGTTGATGACGTCACCCGGCGTTTTATCGCGATGGTTGATGAGTTTTATGAGCGCAATGTCAAATTGATTATTTCCGCACAGGTAGCCATAGATGAACTTTATACCGGCGGACAATTAAGCTTTGAATTTAAGCGTTGTCAATCGCGTCTAAAAGAAATGCAATCTACAGAATATCTGGCTAAACAGCACTTACCTTAGTCGGGATAGAGAGTACTTAGGTCTGTGTTGGAACAGATAAGGTTTTTACAGCAGGATAACTGGAAGAAATAAAAAGCCCTCAATTGATCTGAGGGCTTTTTCGAGCTGCTTTACCAGATTTTTACTCTGTCTTCTGGTGCCAGATATAAGGCATCGCTGGGTTGAACGTCAAACGCGCTATACCACTCTGGTACATTGCGGACCGAACCATTGGCACGGAACATTGCCGGAGAATGGGGGTCAGTGCTGATTTTGTTGCGTAACGCTTCATCACGGTATTTGTTGCGCCAAACCTGGCCAAATCCCAGGAACACGCGTTGTTCACCAGTAAAGCCATCCATCACAGGTGCTTCTTTTCCGTTGAGAGACATTTCGTAGGCTTTCAAAGCAATGCTAATGCCACCAAGATCCCCGATATTTTCACCCAGCGTAAACTCTCCGTTAACGAAGACACCGTCCAGGGCTTCAAACTCACTGTACTGAGCGATTAACTGCCCGGTGCGTGCTTCAAATTCTTTTTTATCGGCATCAGTCCACCAATTGCGCAGCACGCCATCGCCATCAAAGGTACTACCTGAATCATCGAAGCCATGACCAATTTCATGCCCGATAACGGCACCAATCCCACCGTAGTTGACGGCATCTTCAGCTTCAAGATTAAAAAATGGAGGTTGCAGTATGGCAGCCGGGAAGACGATTTCATTCATAGGCGGGCTATAGTAGGCATTGACAGTTTGTGGCGTCATGGCCCATTCTGTTTTATCCACTGGCTTTTGCTGTTTTTCCAGCATGATACTGTACTGCACTTCAGCCGAGCGTCTCAGATTGCCAAAAAAATCATCTCCTGAAATTGTCAACGCTGAGTAATCGCGCCACTTGTCCGGATAACCTATTTTGGGCGTAAACTTTGATAGTTTATCCAGCGCTTGAACTTTCGTTTCGTCAGTCATCCAGGTCAGATTCTCGATACTGTCCTGATATGCCAGCAGCAGATTATTGACCAGCTCCATCATGCGTTCTTTCGCTTCTGGTGGGAAATGCTGTTTCACGTAGACCTTGCCGATAATTTCACCAGCATGCGTGTTAACCAGATCTACACCTCGGCGCCATAGCGGACGGGGTTCCGGAACTCCATACAGCGTTTTGCTGTAAAACTCAAAGTTAGCATTGTCTATTTCTTCCGAAAGGCGACTGGCGGAAGCATTAATTAGTCCCCACTGCAGAAAGACTTTCCAGTCGTCAAGAGATACATCTTGAATAATGCCGTCCAGCGCCTTCATGTAATCGATTTGGGTGACCACCAAACCATCAAGATCAGTCAATTGCGCCTCTTTAAAAAACCGTGACCAGTCAAAGTTCGGCATCAAATCTGACAATTCATCCATCATGACCTTATTGTAAAGGGCCACCATATTGCGGGTTTGCTCTTTTACCATGTGCTGATCGGCAAGTCTCGTTTCCAGCGCCAATAGCATTTCTGCATGCGCTTGGCCATTTCCCAGTCCGGTCAGGTCGAACATGCGAGCAATATGCGCCTGGTATTTGTCGCGAAGTTCGATGCTGTCATCATCTTCTTTAAAATAGTATTCGCGATCTGGCAATCCTAAACCGCCTTGCCAACTGTAAATCATGTAGACTTCAGGGTTTTTGAAATCGACATATTGACCTATGCTGAACGGAGCGCCATATCCGTATTTACTGGCGTAAGCAAAATAGCTGGCTAGATCTGAATAATTTTCAAGTGCTTCGATTCTGGCAAGTTCCGGAGCTAATGGCGTCATACCCAACGCGTTGCGGGTTTCAAGATCCATAAAGGAACTGTATAAATCACCGACTTTTTGTTCGTCTGAACCTATCGGAAATTCGCCTTCAGCCGCAGAATTAATAATTGCCAGCACTTTTTCCTGGGCTTCATCCCGCAATATACCAAAACCGCCATAGGTCGCTTTATCGGCGGGTATCTCGGTATTGTCCAGCCATTTGCCATTAACATACTGGAAAAAATCGTCACCGGGCCTAACGCTGGTATCCATATTCTCTGTGGCGATCCCAGAAACCAATGGTGTCTCGGGTGCATCGGGAGTGGCTGTTTCTTGTGTTGTCGTAGGGGCTTGTGAACAACCCCATAGTAGCGTTCCAAGCAGTGCTGCTGTGACGCTTGTTTTTAGTTTATTCATGTTGAGATCCTTTACTTGTTGCCGAACAGAGTCTACGAGAATTGGGGGAATCTGGCAGCATTTTATTCGCAGAAATATGTCGGTTGCTGTAAATGCACTTGTTTTGTGAAGAAATAACGCTTTTGGTTAATTTTTAAACGTGCATTTTTTGTCAAGATGTGTATAATTCGCGCCCTGCCCAGTTACGGCACAAGGAAAGTACCGTTAATTGAACCGGCTCGAAGGGGCTTGAGAGTTCAATTTTATTGAGGCGCCGAGGTTGCCTGGCAACACGGCTTGATAAGAAATTAAATCTTTTGGGAAAAGATTAATGAAAACTTTTGTAGCAAAGCCTGAAACGGTAAAACGTGAATGGTTCGTGGTTGACGCCACTGATAAAACTCTTGGTCGTTTGGCAACTGAAATTGCTTCTCGTCTGCGTGGTAAGCATAAGCCTGAATATACTCCGCATGTCGATACTGGTGATTACATCGTTGTTGTTAATGTTGAAAAGATTACTGTTACGGGTAACAAGGCGGAAGGTAAAATGTACTACCGTCACACTGGTTATCCAGGTGGTATCAAAGAAACTAACTTCAAAAAGTTGCAAGCGCACAAGCCAGAAATGATTTTGGAAAAAGCGGTGAAAGGTATGCTGCCTAAAGGTCCTTTAGGTCGTGCCATGTTCCGTAAATTGAAAGTCTACGCTGGTACCGAGCACATGCATGCTGCTCAACAACCTACTGTGTTAGACATTTAAGGAGCTGAAAAATGGCAGATAATCAATATTATGGTACTGGACGTCGTAAAAGTTCAGCGGCTCGCGTTTTCTTGCGTGCTGGTTCTGGCAACATCGTTGTAAACAAACGTCCTTTGGATGAGTTTTTCGGTCGTGAAACGGCTCGCATGATTGTTCGTCAACCACTTGAGTTGGTTGAGATGGCAGAAAAGTTTGACTTGTACATCACTGTTCGCGGTGGTGGTATCAGTGGTCAAGCTGGTGCGATTCGTCACGGTATTACTCGTGCACTGATTGAATTTGATGAGTCACTTCGCCCAGCATTACGTAAAGCTGGTTTCGTTACTCGCGACGCTCGTCGTGTTGAACGTAAGAAAGTGGGTCTTCATAAAGCACGTAAGCGTCCACAATTCTCAAAACGTTAATTTACGTTTATTTTGCTTCAAAAACCCGGCCTATGCCGGGTTTTTGTTTATTTGCACCACACATTCCTCCGCTAAAACATTTCAGTTTATTTCGTATAAATGTAGTAATTCCTTGTATTGTTTGTGGTTTTTCTTTTATCATCTCGCAGATAATTAGACGCTTTAAATTGTAACTTCAAATTGCAAGATGATTAGTTACACTTAAGCACCATAAAATAAATCACTAAGCCCAAAAGTTGGAGTAAAGTGGATGAGCAATGCGCCAGTAGATAACAGTAGGCGCCGCTTCTTAACCGTCGCTACGTCAGTAGTAGGTGGAGTTGGAGTGGTTGGAGCCGCTGTTCCTTTTATTGCTTCCTGGAATCCAAGTGCCAAAGCGAAAGCTGCCGGTGCGGATGTGGAAGTAGACATTAGTAAACTCGAGCCTGGTCAGATGATGAGAGTCGAGTGGCGATCCAAGCCAGTTTGGGTCGTGCGACGCACCAAAGAGCTTTTGGAATCTTTGGCCAAACACGAAGACCAGTTGAGAGACCCGGATTCGGAGCAGGCCCAACAACCCGCTTTCGCACAGAACAGATATCGTTCTTTAAAAGAAGAATATCTGGTGCTCGTCGGTGTATGTACTCACCTTGGTTGTTCACCACAGCATCTGACTGAGGGCGCCTTTGAGGAATATGTTGAAGGCGTACCAGAAGGATTCTTCTGTCCTTGTCACGGTTCTAAATTTGATATGGCAGGTCGTGTCTTCCAGAGTGTACCGGCACCACTGAATCTGGTTGTGCCACCGTATCAGTTCCTGGACGACAATTTGTTGCTCATCGGTTCAGAAGCGGAGGCAGCGTAATATGTGGCAGAATCTCTTAAATTGGATCGAATATCGACTCCCAATGATGCGCGTTGCCAATATGCACGCCATCCAATACCCAGCACCAAAAAATATGAACTTTTGGTACGTGTTCGGTTTCCTGGCAACGATTGTTTTAATCAATCAGATTGTTACCGGGATCTGGCTAACCATGAGTTACGAGCCTTCTGCAGAAAGAGCGTTTGCTTCTGTTGAATATATCATGCGTGACGTCGAGTATGGTTGGATGTTGCGTTATATGCATTCCACGGGCGCTTCAGCATTCTTTATCGTCGTATATATGCATATGTTCCGGGGCATGATTTATGGCTCCTACCAAAAACCCAGAGAACTAATTTGGTTATTTGGTATGTTCATTTATCTGGCATTGATGGCCGAAGCCTTTATGGGCTATGTACTGCCTTGGGGACAGATGTCCTACTGGGGGGCACAGGTTATAGTGTCACTATTTAGTGCGATTCCTGTGATTGGTCCGGACCTGGTGATTTGGATTCAGGGGGATTATGTCATTTCAGGTGCAACACTGAACCGTTTCTTTGCGTTGCATGTCATCGCCTTGCCTTTGGTTTTAGTTATTCTGGTGTTCTTGCACATTGTTGCATTGCATGAAGTCGGCTCGAATAACCCTGATGGTACAGATGTTAAAAAACCTAAGGGCTCTTTAAAAGAAGAAGAAAAAACCAAGTACAAAATGCATGAATACTATACAGATAAGTACGACATCGTTGACGATGTAGTACCATTTTTCCCGCATATTGTCTTGAAGGATTTGGTGGCATTTACGATCTTCCTGGCCGGTTTTGTTTATGTCATGTTCTTCAATCCGGAAGTATCCGGATATTTCTTAGAGCGCCCTAACTTTGAAATCGCCAACCCGCTGAAAACGCCTGAGCATATCTTCCCGGTATGGTACTTCACGCCGTTTTACGCCATCTTGAAGGCTGTTCCTGATAAGTTATTTGGTGTTATTGCTATGTTTGCAGCCATTATCGCGCTCATGTTACTCCCTTGGATTGACCGTGGAAGAGTGCGTTCCTGGCGCTACCGTTCCAAGTTTCACACCTGGAACCTGATTGTGTTTGCCATTGTCTTTATTTTTCTTGGTTACCTTGGTGGTACACCTCAGGAAAACTGGAAGATAGTTGCTTCGCAATTTGCCACTATCATGTATTTTGGTTTCTTTGCGTTGTTATGGCTGTACAGTAAGAATGAGAAAACCTTACCAGTACCAGAGAGGGTGACGAAATGAAAAGGATATTAGCGTGCATTCTAGTGTTGTTGCCTGGCCTGGTATTTGCTGCAGGTAGTAACTATCCCTTGGACAAAGCAGAGATTGACTTAACCAACAAGGCGTCTTTACAACGTGGATTGCGCAACTTCATGAATTACTGCCATGGTTGCCATTCCATGCAATATCAGCGTTATCAGCGTTCCTTTATGGACCTGGGTATCCCTGACGAGCTAGGCGAAGAATACTTGCAATTCACCGGTGACAAAGTAACCGACCATATGGCCAATGCTATGCCGGTTGACAGTGCTAAAAAGTGGTTTGGTGCACCCATTCCTGATTTAACATTAGTGGGTCGGGTTCGCGGTGCTGATTGGTTGTATACATATTTGCGCACCTTTTATGAAGATCCATCCAAGCCTATGGGTGTAAACAACCTGGTATTCCCTAATGTTGGTATGCCACATGTGTTGCAGGAATTGCAGGGAACACCACGCAAAACTCACGAGAAGCGTATGGTCGACGGTGAAATGCAGGACCGTTACGTTGGGCTCAAGAGTGATGGTAAAGGTGAGTTGAGTCCGTCTGAATATGACGAGTTTGTATTGGACCTGGTAAACTATCTGGTTTACGTCGGTGAGCCGGTACAGCTAGAGCGTAAAGCGATGGGTAAAGGGGTACTGGTGTTCATATTGGTATTCTTTATCTTTGCATACTTGCTTAAGAAAGAATATTGGCGCGAAGTGCATTAATTTTCGTCAAGTTCGTGTAGAATAGCAGGGGGCGGACGTGCCCCCTTTTTTAGTTGTAGCAGTTTTTTCAAATTTAGAATTTATGCTGTTAGCCTTTAAGTTGCTAACAATTTGATTTTTCGGAGGATAGTGAATGGCGGTCGCCACAAATAAACGTTCTATCATGACGTTGTTTTCAGATACGCTTGATATTTATAGCCATCAGGTACGCATTGTATTAGCAGAAAAAGGAGTCGGTGTTGAGATCAATTATGTTGATCCTAACAATCTGCCGGAAGACCTCATTGACTTAAATCCCTATAGTACAGTACCTACCCTGGTAGACAGAGAATTGGTTCTGTATGAATCTCATATCATTATGGAATATTTGGACGAGCGTTTTCCTCATCCACCATTGATGCCTGTATACCCAGTTTCTCGAGGTCAAAGCCGCCTGATGATGCATCGCATCAAACAGGATTGGTATTCTATTGCCCATCGCATCATGGATAACGTAGGTGATCTGGATGCGCAGCGTAATGATTTGCGTGAATCTATTCTGGCGCTGGCACCATTGTTTGCTGAACAGCCTTATTTTATGAGCGAAGAATTTAGTCTGGTTGATTGTTATCTGGCTCCGTTGCTATGGCGTTTACCTGCCCTGCAGATTGAGCTTACTGGTAATGGTAGTCGTGAAGTCAAAAATTATATGAACAGAGTGTTTGAACGCGCTTCATTTAAAGCTTCTCTGACTGATCAGGAACGTGAAATTCACAATCCGCTGTAAATGCAGATGCATACGATGACGTCGAATCGCCCTTATCTTATCCGTGCCTATTATGAGTGGATTGTGGACAATAATCTGACACCACATTTGGTGGTGGATGCGACGCAACCAGGCGTTGTGGTACCGATGGAGCATGTTAAGGACGGCCAAATCGTACTTAACATCTCTCCTACGGCTTGTGGCAATTTGCAGTTAGGTTCAGTTGATATTGAATTTGATGCACGCTTTTCTGGCGTGCCTCGTCATATTCTCATTCCCTGTACTACCGTTCTGGCTATTTATGCGCGTGAGAATGGTGCGGGAACAATGTTCCCGAAAGAAACTCATGAACATGAAGAATCTATCGAGGATGAAAGTGATGACACTGCTACACCCCTGACATCGATTGATGGTGGGGACATCCCGGATGATATTTCTCCGTCGCCAGATGATGAACCCCCAAAACCGGGTAAAAAAGGGAAACCAAACCTTAAGATTGTAAAATAAAAAGGCAGACGCAAGTCTAATGCCGTTCACTTAAGGTGAGCGGCATTTCTTTTTCTGGCGATAGGGTATCGGTTTTTCGATGCTTTTAAGCATCGTGGATAGCTCCTTTCTCGTCGCCCCTCCAGTTTAAATTGGGCGGCATTCCTTTCAATATCCAAAACAATCCTGGGCACATTGCCCGGTGCATAGAGCGGCATCATGGTTAATGTATGTATAATGTGGGATGACGCATCGCGGAAGCTCAGCTGATTTGGAAACACCCCTTGTAGTGAATGAGCCATAAGAATCATTTTGTATCGGATAAGATTATAGGCTAACAGAACGCCCCATAATTCCTGAACGATAAGCTCAGGGGTGTTACTACGCAAGGTAAAACGACTCTCCAGCATGTGCTGTTTCATTTCACGGTAGCCCAGTTCGATTTCCCAACGATGAGAATACAAGTCAACAATTTCAGCGGCCGGATACGCCATACAGTCTGTCATTGAAGTCAATATCTGGACGGTTTTACCTTTAATGGTTTTGGTTAACAGCCTGGCCTCGATAGTTTGTGGTAAATGAGAGCGACGCTTTCGGGATTGAGGTGTGGTATGCAATCGAATCAGCATATCTTGTTTTCCCATCCGCTGTATCACTTCATATTGAGTGCCTTTTTTCAGCGGAAGTAACCAGTGAGTATTCGTTCCTTTTGTATGCCAGTCATGAAGCAGCCCCAAAGAATAAAATCCTTTATCAAACAGTGTCAGGCTATTGTCTGGTATCGTTTCAATCAACTTCGACGCCAGGTTCATTTCATTTTCTGCCACGCTGTCGAACGCACTATTCAGTATCAGGTGACTGCTTAGCTCCATCATGCACACCATGCGTACCTGAGGATAGGCCGCTTCATAGGATTTATTAGCGGTTCGGGCAAATGCTTCACTATTGGCAGGGGTATCTGGTGTACGCCAGACCACACCATCAACACCGTATAGGGATAAGCCACACCACTGAGGATGTTCAGCTCGCTGATGCCAACGATTTGCCGACAGATGAAATGCATCTTTGACGACTTCAGAGCCTAACTTTTTCCTGGCCTGCGTCACGGCACTACGAGCTACATAATCAACATCTTGTGGTAAAACAATATCCAGCTTGTTGATCAACTGACGAACAGATTCAGTTCTGAATAACGACATGCCTATCACTGCCCAAATCATCGCATCCATTGGTAGCTTGCGTTTACGCAGAGTGGCAACGCCATTAGAGGCAAGGCAAGACTCGATAATATCTGAGTCTAAAATATCTGCCAGACAACGAAACTCAGTGAGACGATTGATTGAGGTACGCGCGAGGGCTTCTGAAAGCTCCATAAAAAAATCCGATGACCTTACGATCATCGGATTTTGATCTTCTTATACCGAATGTCAACTTCTTAACTGATCGGCATTAAGACGCAAGTCTGCTTTTTTGTTTAGTGCGCAAGTTCAATAGTGATCTAATTGTTTAAAATGCCCTCACCATCCCTTACTCTGCGCTTACTTTTATCAGTTATGGCGTTATGTGCGCTTGTTGCAAGCCTATATGCAATCTTCTTCGGTGGAGTATTATTTGATAGATGGTTGCCTTTAACTGCCATATTATTTGCATGGTGCACAGTGGCCGTATTTTGGCTCCAATCTAAACTTGCACTGCGTGGAGAGGCCGTTGTGGCGAAGTCTCGGTGGCAGAAGGTTAAGTACGCTATGTGGCGAAAACTCACTCAATTTATGATGTTGTTGTTCTTTATTGCCACTTTATTTTTATTGTATGTGTCTTTGAGAGTGATTAATTTTAGTCGCTAAGAGCACATCTCATTCGACGATCTCAAAAGCATTAACGACCTTAACAACACCACCAACATTACGTGCTAACTCAACGGCCTTTTGAGCTTGCAATGAGGTCACTTGACCCATCAAAAACACTTCCGAATCTTCAATGATTATCTCCATTTGGAACGCGTTGACTTCCTTTGTTCCATAAAGCTTCGCTTGCACTTTTGAAGACAGCCATGCGTCGTGTGCGCGCGTTGTTATGGCAGTAGGCTCTGCAACGCGGATTTGGTTGTGTATTTTTGTTGCTGGAGAGGATTTTCGGGCCAGTTCCTCTGCTTGCTTTTTCAGGATCTCAGTCGGTGCCTGACCCGTTAACAGCACCGTGCCGTTATTGACATAGACATTGATATTGCAATGTTCATCCACTTCAGGCGCATTTGTCAGTGCCCAGGCAATTTTGCTTTGCCAGGTAGTGTCATCTATCTGCACTGATACAGGGCGTTTATCTTCTGCCATACTGACGGCACCCACGGTTGCACCGCCAACCACAATTGCAGCGCAACCTGATAAACCAAAAAGCGCAGCCAGTAAGATGAAAGACTTACGAGTCATCATTCTTAACCTTCACCATGAACCGGGAAAAGGCTATCGTCAATGACCTCACAGAGGTTATGGATAACCAATAGGTGAACTTCTTGAATGCGAGCGGTGCGTGATGAAGGTACTCTAATCTCGACGTCATTGCCGCTTAACAAGCCTGCCATTTCGCCGCCATCTTTACCGGTTAAGGCAACGATAGTCATATCCCGACTTACGGCAGCTTCCATTGCTTTAATGACATTCCTGGAGTTACCGCTGGTGGATATTGCTAACAATATATCCCCCGCTTGTCCTAGCGCCCGCACTTGTTTGGAGAATATTTCATCATAACTATAATCGTTTGCAATGCTGGTCAGGGTCGACGTGTCAGTTGTCAACGCCATTGCAGGTAAACTGGGTCTGTCTCGTTCATAACGATTTAGAAGTTCAGAGGAAAAATGTTGAGCATCGCCCGCTGAACCACCATTACCGCAGGTCAGAATTTTATTACCGCTCATCAGGGCGTTGACCATCAACTGGCCCGCATGGAATATGATATCGGGTAACACTTCACTGGCCGTTATTTTGGTTTGAATGCTTTCCGTAAAGTTTGCTTTTATTTGTTCAATCATTGTCAACTACCTGTTTATTGTACTGCCTGATACCATTGAATGTCTTCGCCGGTAATAGCAACAACATCGACTCGATAATCGGTATTGTAAGGATTAAGTTTATGTGCCAGCAAATAATGGTTGATGGCTTTCTCTAATTTTTGTTGTTTATGCTGCGTAAAATACTCGGCAGCATGACCAAATTGGGCGTTTTCCCTGGATTTTACTTCGACAAAAACTAACTGTTCGCTATCCATCATAATGAGGTCTATTTCCCCCATTTTACAGCGATAATTGGCTTCCCTGAAGCGTAACTGCTTGTTTTGTAAATATTGTTTTGCTTGACGTTCCGCAGCCTCACCATTGTACCTGGCTTTCAACCCGCTAATCCATCTCAAGGCTTTGGATCTCCTCTTCCTGAACGGCTGCCCATGCAAGTTCTCGCATGGTCTCATTTTGTTCGTTAAGTACCAGCGTCCCGGTAAGGCCGGTAAAAACCTTTTTGGGTACGGTTTTTAAAAAGCGTAAGGCGGGAATGACATTGAAAGCATCATATCCCATCGCAAATAAACGCCTTTCCGTATCGCTTCGTTCAGGCCAAAGAGATGTGGTCAGGTTTTGAAAGTAGCGCAAATTGGTTGAAGGAAGCATCCAGGGCATTTCCACAAACGTCAGATTTCGCAGATCCCGCAAGCTGTTTTTATTCAATTCAGAACTGAAACTTCGGGAAGACGCAAATACCGGCACAATATCGGCAAAAGGGCTGATACTGGATTCGATAATGGGATTAATCAATTCAGTTTGTGACGGATTAGCGAATACCACAATAGCATCAACATCACGACGATTACGTTCTTCTGAGTGTAATTCAGGCGTCAACATATTCTCAATCCGTCGGATACGACTTTTACTGTCTGCGATATCCAGCAGTTGATCAATACCTTTTCGCAGTGTTTCATTACTGTCGAAATCCATCGCTAACGGTGTATTGCCTGCTTTCTCCAGCCAAGTGCTTAAAAACTCTTGTTTCATGCGCTGATAAGCACTGCTTTGTGATGCAATGACAATGGGTTTTTTCATCCCATTTTGAATTAATCGCAGCGCCAATTGTTGGGCTTCGTCCTCCGGTGCCAGAGAATAGAAATATTGCTCGTCATTACGGCGTTGCAGCGTACTATCGACACGATTTAAATACAAAACCGGCACGCCATTGGGGGTGCGCGGCGCAAAATCATCAATGTTTTCTTTCAGTAAGGGCCCAATAATAATGCTGGCTTGTTGCAGTTCTTCAACAGGTATGGCGTCCAATTGATTAGAATCGTAAAACACGATGCTTGATTCCAACTCGGCGAGCGAAAACTTAGCGGCGAGAATACCTGACTTAATGGCCTCTCCCTGTTCCTGCCAACGGCCACTGAGTGGCAGAAGAACAGCCACTCTGGTACGAGGAATAGGTTCGATGTTAATGACTTCCTGAAAGCTGTCAGGGAAACGTTCGGCGAAGATATGGCGATTATGTCGAGTCTTCCAAGCCTGAATACGTTGTGAGAGCTGAGCCTCAGTAAGGGGCAAACTGCGCTGCAGCATGATTAAGTCCAACCAGGGCGTTAAAGCCGAAAAACCGTCGTTAGCTTGTTGTAATTGCGGAGTATCAAGATGGTCCAGTAGCTGCCAGATATGCAGTGCATTTTCACGATTATTATCTGACATTTGATAATAGATTTCTGCCGCGTCGCGCCATTGTTCTTTAAGCAATGCCAGCTCATAACGAAGTGGCAGAATATCCTCTGTCTGTAAAAAACGATCTGCTAAGTCTGATAACAATGTGGTTGCTGCTTCGACATCCTGCTGTGCCAAATAACACTTTAATAATGGGCGATAAAAAGTAAGCTGTTGGGATTCAGGGATCGCAAGCAATCTCTTTAAGTGTTGGGCGGCAAAAATACCTCTGTTACAGTCTTCATTGGTTATTTTAGCTGCGACATTTATCAGAGCCGTAAGCTGCATCTCTGCGTCATTTGTTCTGGCATCTTCTAAAAGCGCAGCAATATCTTTATCAACGACGGCGCTGCGAGTTGGCTTATCGTTGACTACTTGTTTCGCAACTCGATTGGCAGGGGAGGGCGTACCGCCACAGGCCACCAAAATTATGCTTAAAAGACTGACTACAAATATGCGCTGCATTGCTGTTGATTCTTACTCCGTGACAACAGCGAAAATTTACCACGAATTAAGGTAAAATGTCAGAGAATAACCATTTTTGAGGTAGACATGTCCGGAACTCTTTATATTGTTGCTACGCCAATTGGCAATCTCCAAGACATCAGCTCGAGAGCCATAGAAGTGTTACGAGATGTTGATGTTATTGCTGCGGAAGATACTCGTCATAGTGCGCGCTTGATGCAACATCTGGATATCAAAACCCATATGGTCGCGATACATGAGCACAACGAAAGACAAAAACGGGAATGGCTGGCGGATAAACTGCTGGCCGGTGAAAATATTGCGTTGATTTCAGATGCGGGTACGCCGTTGATTAGCGACCCAGGTTATCCATTGGTAAATTACTGCCGTGAGCGAGGTATTACGATTACCCCCATTCCAGGAGCATGTGCGGTAATTACCGCGCTATGTGCCTCGGGATTACCCACAGATGCTTTTCAATTTGGCGGTTTTTTAGCTGTAAAGAGTGTTGCGAAGACACAACAATTGGAAAAACTTATTCGAGCAACAGCGACACACATCTTCTACGAGTCACCCCGTCGTATCATTGATACCTTGAATCATTGCCAAAAAGTCCTGCCAGAGGGCAGAAAGCTAGTTGTGGCTAAAGAACTAACAAAAAGCTTTGAGCAATTTATTGCAGGCACAGCCAGCGAAATTCTAGACTGGTTCAAAGCAAATGAAGATCGCCTGAAAGGCGAGTTTGTCTTACTGATAGGCCCGGATGAAGAGCCCGACAGCGGTATTCCCGAAGAAGCAATACGATTGCTCAAAACATTGTCAGAAGAGCTACCCTTAAAAAAGGCAGCCGGCATCGTTGCAGGTCATTATCAATTGAAGAAAAACGAACTTTATAGCCTGGGACTGGGTTGGAAAGGTGATTAGATAAATTAGTGCGATTACCAAGGGATCCTGTCGGTCTAGTTAGATTCTGGAATATGTCCAAATATTTTTATTCGTTTTTGAGTATTCAATAACGTCTGTACTAAAAACGCATTACTTGAAAATAGGTGTTGAAGACCTGGAAAAAGGCAATCATCATTCTTGCGTAACTACAATGAGATATAAGGGAACTTTTTGCTGGGTGTGATATTTACACCCAAGTTCATAATGGTTTTTCCTATCGCTAAGAGAGTGAGTCGCTTGGGCATTTTTGTCCCGTTGGCAATTTCAGGGGAATTTATTGCAACCTAGGCTGGTTTTGCAGAGTGAAATTTGATATCAATTTAGAAAAGCAAGAAATCGACAAGGGATATGGAAGCAAACAAGAACGCCGGGTTGGTTTCAAGTCGTTATACCCTTTTGGGAAAAGGAATTAAATGAAGATCAAATTAGTAGTCGTTTTACTCGTGACCACACTTTTATCGGGGTGTGCTTCAACTTCTGATAAACCTGTTCGTGACTTTTTAGACGGAGCTTCTGCAAAAGCTGAGAGAAGACAAAAAGTTGAAGCGAACTCATCGTCATTCAAAAAACGTGATTATGAGAACGAGTTTGTTGAAGATACAATGTCTGGCATTCTGACCGCATTATTCCGTGGTATTTTCGGCTCAGACGACGATTAACAAAAAACGCATTGAATATATCAATGCGTTGTTGAACCAGCAAAAGCGATCTGAAATTTATCTTTTCAGTTAATAACGATTGTTGTTTTGGGTTTGAAATGCCGCCTTGATTTGGTCAGCAAATGCTAAGAACTTTTCTTTGATCGTCCGTTTGATCGATATCTCAATACTACCCAAAATAGTTTTACCGATAATCGTGATTGTTGGTGCTTGTTTATGTGCGATTGACGGGGCGGTATTTTCCACCGAACTCATAAAGCCAATACAATTGCAGGTTACATTGACATCTTCCGGCACATAGAACTCGTCATTGCCCAGTACGGTATATACTTCAATAGTGACATGCTGGTGGTGGAAAACCGCATCACTGAAATCCAGCTTAAAGCTGCCGAGAATGTTGAGCAGTGATATCTTTTTCGGAACAACCCATTGTCCACTGCGTTCGTTACTGGACAACACGTTTTTTAGCTGCAGTTCTTCTTCTTTAGGTGCGGCGCCATAATTGGGCGTAAATTGCGTTCGTTTGCTGGCCTCGTAGCGGGGATCGGCCTCCATCGCTAAGTCAGCGGTGAGTTCAATCAGTTCTTCGTGTTTGCTGGTCGCCATAGCGGCATCCAGTCGACGCTCAAACGCTTCCGCAGATATTTCACCATGACTATAATTGATAATAAGCTTATCAATGGCTTCTTCCCGGACCTTTTCTATCGGTCTGTCTTGAAGTTTTACTGACATAGCAATTTACTCTTATTGTTTGATTGTATTTTCAGATTAATAAGCAAATCCCTTGCCAGCCATAAAGTACTTTAAAAACATATATTTACGCGTAGATAGATTTGCTGGCAGTGGGAGAAACAACAACATTGTGGTGATTTTCACAACAATGTGGTGATATCTGAAACTTGGTGCCAGCCCTACTAGATCCGATAAGTTTCGCCTTTATTCCATAGATTTTGCTTTTTCGAGCTACTAAAAAAGTCCTGTGGATGCCAGCATTTTGGGATTAACTCCATGTCTTTGCGTTCCTCAAAATTAGAGGAAAGTTCTCTGAGTATTTCTTCAAGACGGTCTTTACTGACTCGCTCCAGCTTGCGGCGTGTATTGGCATAATAAAGATTGTTTTGTTTACCAATTGCATGATTCAGACTGAAGGTGCTGAACTGTAATCCGCGCGTGGCAACACGGCATATAGGCACATCCGGGGCTTGTGGATAGAGGGTGTTCACAATCGCAAATTCGTAACGGTCGGCATCTCTACCGTCAGAATCTTTAGGAATATAAGTGACGCCGAATCCTTGCGGGAACCAGCCTAACATGCTAATCAGTGCATCACTGACTTCTTTGTCATAGGCACCCACTTCGGCCCCTTTTTCCATAACAGCACTGACACGCGGCAGTGTTTCGTATGAATAATTGGATTTTGTTGACATGATTACTGAGGCGTAAACCTGTGGGACTTTTAGCAAATTCCCAATTCCATCACCGGGATTAACTGCGGCTTTCATCAGTTCCCGGATAAATTGAAGTTGTTCTTTCTGGGCTTCCTGAAAGGTATCGCGTTCTTCTTTGCTGTTGCCTTTGTACTTGTCCATACCCAGGCCATGAGTAACAAATTTAAGCGATTGGGTGTAATTGATTTTCAGCAGCTCGTTCCTATCATCTTTTTCCAGCATGCGGAATTCATCGAGATTACCGTCTTCACCAAACAGGATTTTTTTGGCATCGGGATGCAGTTGCCCAATATCCTGGCTTAACGCGGCAAGAATGACTGGAATTTCAACCCCCTGTCTGAAGGGGGAGTCAGGTAATTCTTTCTCTGAGTATTTTTCAAGGAAAGCCTCTTGCTGCTGCAACACACTTTTAATATAGGAGTTGCGTAACCAACCGTCGTCCAGCAAATGGTGCAGTAATCTGATTGTCACGACCGCTTTGTACAAATGTTTGGTCTTTTGATTTGCCTTGGCGATACCTTTGCCTTCGGTTGGCGACATCAGTTGTAAGGTACCTAAAAAGCGCGCCACATTATTATTGAACTCTTCAGTAGACCGGCCCTGTAATTCTTGCATTATATCACTGGCCAGTTTATGGGCTTTGTCGTATCGCTCTAAACGCACGTCATCTAGAGATTTTACAAGATCAGAGCGCACAACTTTCAATTTATTGAGCTTTTCCGATAAGGTCAGCTTGCGCTCACTATTGTCACATTCCTCTAACTCGCGTTCAGCTTCTTTGACTTGATCGTCAGCAAATCGCAGTTTCTCTTCGTTTTCTGCCTGGTCGTTAAAATAGGCCTCAGCCAGTTCAAACAAGGAGTCCTTCACAGGTGTTTGATCAACAACCCGTTTTGACAAATCTTTAATGGTTCTTGTGTGAGTCGAGTCACTATTTTGCAGTTGCGCCATTGATTCCAGGTAAAATTGTTTAACATTGCTCCGAAAGATAGAGTTTAGCCTAGCATGTAGTAAAGCGGCAACATATTGAAAAATATACTTAAACTACAAAATTTTTGGCAAGTAAATCATTTTTACTGCAAACTCAGTCGCTTGTGAGTAAAATAGGCCGCGAGTTGGCCAGACAATCGCTGCCCGACCACTCAATATAATTTGTTAGAGTTGAGTTGTATTGCGTGGTCGGGGAGAGGAAAGTCCGGGCTCCAAAGGGTAGGGTGCCAGATAACGTCTGGGCGGTGTAAGCCGACGACAAGTGCAGCAGAGAGAAGACCGCCAGACTACGCTTGCGCAGTTTGGTAAGGGTGAAAGGGTGCGGTAAGAGCGCACCGCACGGCTGGTAACAGTTTGTGGCAAGGTAAACTCCACCCGGAGCAAGACCAAATAGGGTTCCTTAAGGCGTGACCCGCGTCGGAACCGGGTAGGTTGCTGGAGTCAGTGAGCGATTGCTGACCTAGATGAATGATTGTCCAAGACAGAACCCGGCTTATGGCCAACTCAATTTTTATTTGTCGATGTTGATCATCCCGGCATCGGCATAACACGATTACGGCCCAGACGCTTGGCTTCATATAAATTATTGTCCGCAACTTCAATCAGTTTTGCCGATGTTAGACAATCTTCCTGATAGACACTGACCCCAAACGAGGCTGAAATACCACTCACGGTTTTACCAGACGATTTGTGTTTCAACTGAATCTTTTCGATGGCCATACGCATGTTCTCGGCAATGTGAGAAGCGCGCTTTTGATTAACGCCACGGCAAATAATGGCAAACTCTTCACCACCATAGCGGAATGCTTCCTGGCCCTCTCGACAGGCATTTTTAAGTTTTTTGGCCACGGCACGCAAGACCTGATCCCCCATTTGATGACCATGGGTATCATTAAACTGCTTAAAGTGATCAACGTCAGCCAGTATAAGTGCCACATCCTTATTTTCCGTGGCGCTGTCCAATTCAGAATCAAAGAAACGACGGTTATACAGATTGGTTAAAGCGTCCACCATTGCTTGCTTTTCACTGACCGCTAATTTCTCCCTAAGAATCTTGATCTCTTTCTCGGCTGAAGCGATAGTTGCATCATATTCTTTGGCGTTTCGGCGAATTTGTTCGCCTTCTTTAACCATAGTACGCACCACTTTCATGACATCTTTCACAGAAAAGCTTTCATCTTCTATTTTTTGCAAGCCGTCGAGACTTTTATCCATCGCCTTTTGAAAATGCTTATTCTCAACTCTGGTATCTTTCATTGATTGATTCAGTTCAATCAGCATTGCTTCTATAGATTGCCTCAGCTGCCATGCTTCCACCTCTTCTTTATCGGAAACATAGTCACGAATCAGTTGTTGAGTCCTTGCTTTGGAAAGGCTTTTAAAACGTTCAAGCGCGGTATCTACTTCTTTTGTCAGTTCGGGAGATTGATTACTGACATAGGTGTACCAAAGGGCGTAATTCTCAGGTTCGGCGGAAATGCGGTGTTTTAACAACAGGGGAACGGTTTGTTTTAAAACCTGGAAGGACTTTTCCAAATCGTCGGACATGGGCTATACGCTTTATTATTGGATCAACTAAAACCATTATCGTGAGCAAATGCCGGATTAGCAAGTTTCGTCATCTTTTCTTAAATCACTACGCTCTGGTAGTCGCGTCGCCCTGATACCAGTTAAGCGAGTGATGAAGCGATACCACGCCACCAACGATAATAAGAGCCGGCGGTTTAATTGTCGCGATGTCAGGGTGAGACATGATGTTTTGCAATGTACTTGCCACTACCCGCTGTTCTGACAGGGTCGCATTTTCAATTAACGCAATGGGTGTGGAACCGCTCAGACCATGTTTTTGTAATTGCTCAACAATAATGGGTAAACCCGTAAGGCCCATATAAAAGACACTGGTTTGATTAGTTTTTGCCAGTGCTGGCCAGTCTAAATCGATGCTGTTATCTTTCAGGTGGCCAGTTGCAAAAACAACTGATTGCGCGTGATCACGGTGGGTTAGGGGAATACCGGCGTATGTTGCAGCGCCACTGGCAGCTGTGATGCCGGGGACCACCTGAAAAGTAATTCCGTGTTGTGCCAACAACTGGATTTCTTCTCCTCCACGTCCGAAAATAAATGGGTCTCCCCCTTTTAATCTGACGACACGATTGCCCTCTAAGGCTTTGTCGACCAGTAACTGGCTGATGTCTTCCTGCGCTAGCGTATGATTACTTTTTGCTTTGCCCACATAGACTTTTTCCGCATCGCGACGAACCATATCCAGAATCGCAGGGGAAACGAGTCGGTCATAGACCACGACATCCGCTTTTTGCATTAAACGCAACGCTTTAAACGTCAGCAATTCCGGATCTCCGGGACCTGCGCCAATTAAATAAACCTGGCCTTCATTGAAAGATTGGTTTTTTGCGGCGGCATCAAGATTTTTAAGAAAATCTTTGTCGATGGACTCTGCGCTGCCTTGCAGCAGCTTTTCCGCTAGTGGCCCATTGAAAAAATCTTCCCAAAAATATCGTCGCTGAGTGACGGTGGGTAAGGCCTTTTTTACGTTTTCTCGAAAACGCTCAGCGAATTGTCCCAATAAACTGATACGTTGCGGTATCCAGCTTTCCAGACGCTCCCGTAAGTAGCGCAATAATACTGGCGCCACACCACCACTTGCCATGGCAATCGTCACCGGTTCCCGGTTGATGATGGAAGGTGTAATAAAATCGCACAACGGTGGATTATCAACGACGTTGACGGGGATATTCTTTTGCTGTGCCAAAGCGTGGATATGCGAATTAAGATCTTCATCGTTGGTTGCGACAAACACCCAAGCGCAACCATCAAGGTCGGTTTCCTGGAATTCCCGCACATAAAGCGAAAGCTGCTGATTATCAGCATAGCGTTGAATAGTACTACTGACTTCTGGGGCGACAACCTGAATTCGCGCTGCTGTTTTTAACAACAGTTCCGTTTTGCGGCTGGCTACCTCACCAGCGCCAACCACTAAAACGGTTTTATCTTGTGTATCTAAAAACAGCGGAAAATAACGCATTTTAACTTACTCCAGTCTATAGGCGGCTATTTTCCCCGATTTTATATAGCTATCAAATATCAAAAAGTGAGATTTAATTACTTTTGATTATTAGAAGGCGATTTCCCACGTTTGGGTTTACGTGGGCCACTGCGTTCTTCCCATTCAGTCAGGTCCAGTTTCTGGCCAGCGACTCGGGCTTTTTTCAGCGTTTGTTTTACTTCTTTCGGCATGCCTTCTGGTAGGTCTACGGTACTAAAACTATCGTAGATTTTGATGGCACCGATATATTCGCTATCCAATCCAGCTTCATTGGCGATGGCACCTACGATACTGCCGACTTTGACATCATGCTTGCGGCCCACCATCACTTTGAAACGTTGCATTCCGGCTTCAGGTATTTCGCTGCGTTGACCTCGTTTTTTGTCTCTTGGACCGTCACCTCGACCAGAGCGTTCTCTGCCACCACGATCGCTTCGATCATTGCCATGCAGTTCAGGAATATCACGCTCATCCTGCAACAGGGTTTGTGCTCCCTGAGCCATGCTGGCCAGAGCGGCAAGCAGGTTTTCAGGTGTCGTTTCCATTTCTTTTTGCAATTGCTCAACAATTGGCATCCAGGCCTGATGTTCATCATTGGTCAGGATCTCAGCAACGCGCTGATGGAAACGCTGTTGGCGCGACTCCGTCAATTGTGATGCTGTAGGAATGGGCATATGTTTGATCGGCTGATTAGTGGCTTTCTCAATTGATTTCAGCATGCGCATTTCACGAGGTGAAATAAACAGAATGGCTTCACCTTCACGTCCAGCACGACCTGTACGGCCTATTCTGTGCACATAGGATTCTGTGTCGTAAGGGATGTCAAAGTTGATTACGTGACTGACACGTTCAACATCAAGTCCACGTGCCACAACATCGGTAGCGACCAGAATATCGATACTGCCTTTTTTCAGCTTCTCGACCGTGCGTTCTCGGGCATTCTGGGCAATATCACCGTTTAGCGGTTCAACGTCGTAGCCCCTTGCCGACAATTTATCTGCCAGTTCGACAGTCGCTGTTTTTGTGCGTACGAAAATAATCACGCCGTCAAACTCTTCAACTTCCAATACACGTGTTAACGCTTCTAATTTGTGCTTGGGTGTGACTTTGCAATAACGCTGTGTAATACGGTCTGCAGTACTGGTTTTCGCTGCTATCTTGACTGTTTTTGGATCATTCAAAAAGCGGTTGGCAATCTTACGAATTTGCGGTGGCATAGTGGCCGAGAATAATGCTGTCTGACGACTTGGTGGTACTTGTTCCAATACCCATTCAACGTCATCAATAAAGCCCATACGCAACATTTCGTCAGCTTCATCCAACACCATCATGCTGACGTTATCTAACTTCAGTGTTTTGCGTTTAATGTGGTCGATGACGCGACCAGGTGTACCCACGACAATCTGTACGCCACGTTTTAGCTGACGAATTTGATTGTCATAAGATGAGCCGCCATATATTGGCAGGATACGCACTTTCTTGGTGTTATTGGCATATGCCTGAAATGCTTCCGCAACCTGTATTGCTAATTCTCTGGTAGGTGCCAAAACCAGCAATTGTGGTTTATTTAGGTCAGGGTCAATTTTGGCCAACATTGGCAATGCGAATGCTGCGGTTTTACCTGTACCTGTTTGTGCTTGTCCGACTAAATCATTTCCCTGCGATAGTAACGGAATCGCTTCTGCCTGAATGGGCGAAGGTGTTTCATAACCGATGGTGTTAAGCGCATCCAGTATCTGCTCAGGCAGATTAAGGTCATGAAAGCTAATGGGAGTTGTTGTCATATATTTGATATTCCGATTGTTTTTTGGCAGGAGATTCAGAGCCTGTTGATATATAAATGTCATTCTAAGCAAAAGCGTCTTTATCGTGAGGGAGATCTTTAGACTCGGTTCTTGAAGTCAAAAATCGCCGAAAAAGAGCTGTATGTTGTTCTAACGAACCCAAAAGGGTTGCGTTTGTTTACCACTTTTGCTTAGTTTGGAGCTCGCAGTGTAGCGTCGCTGCACTGTAAAGCCTGAACCTTGCCTAAATAACAAACCGCCTGCTGCAAAATCCTGCAGCAAAAATCAACAGGCTCTTAAAGCCGATGTCACGCATTTTCTCAAAAGGGCGCGCATTCTACCTTAGTCGCATTAGATACGCCATCAGTATATTTATTCATCACCTTAGCACATACAATAATATTTGCACGGTGACGGCTGATTCTGCCAATTTATGTTAATGCTAATACCGACCCCATTATATCTTTCCAAAGTGGCGGAATAAACGGTGTTGATCCGCAAAGAGCGGCCACTGAAAACTTAATAGTTCTTTTTTCCGTGGCCGGATTAACACTTTATTAATCGTTTTCATACCGTCAGCCACTGACTTACCGCAATGAAAAAAGGCACCGCCACCAACACATTGAAGGGGAAAGTGACACCAAGTGAAGTGCTGATAGATAGACCCGAGTCAGCTTCAGGTAATGACATCCGCATGGCTGCTGGCACCGCGATGTATGAAGCACTAGCACCCAGCGTAGCCATAAGTGCCATGCCTCCACTACTTAATTGCAGCATATCTGCAAGCAGTAAACCTGTACTGCCCCCTATAATGGGCATCAACATGCCAAAAGCAGCAATAAAATAAGCGGCGTGGGTTAATTCGCGTAGGCGCTTTGCTGCAACAATGCCCATTTCTAAAAGGAAAAGTGCCAGGATGCCAGGAAACAGGACGCCAAAGAACGGCATAATTTTATCGACAGTACCTCCACCTATGTAGCCAATTAGCAAACCACCCATCAGGAGTAAGATACTTTGATTGATAACAATTTCGCGATCCAATTTGACCCCCGATGTACCTTTTTTCTGACGTTTGGCAAGCCAGATACCTACAACGATGGCGGGTGCCTCTAGAAGTACCACAAATAAGGGAAAATAGGCTTCATAAGCAATATTGGCTGATTCCAATAATGCCACAGCAACTGCATATGTGCCGACACTAACTGACCCGTAATGGGCCGCAATAGCACCCGCGTTGATACGATCTAACATACCAAAATAGCGCAATAACGGATATGCGATGAAAGGCAGTAAAAGACCAAACAAGATTACGAAAAATGATTGAAATATCAGGTTATATGACGCGTGCTCCTGCAACGCTAATCCACCTTTGAGTCCGATGGCCAACATCAGGAATAGCGTAATCGAGTCATACAATGATTTTGGGAATTTAATTGGCGCTTTTAACCAGACGGTCAATGCGCCCAATACAAAAAAAGCAATGACAGCATCTAGTTGCATGACTGATTACTCCGACGTCAGCGGCAGTTGCAATTGCTTGCTTCTGGGGGGACGCTTGGTCTGGGCCAGATGGTTCAGCACTGTCAGCACCAGGATCATGGCTGCGGCAAATATAAGGCTGACTGGATTATGGTTTACCAATGTGGCCACATAGGCCAGTCCCAGCAGTACTAGAGCAGTAAAAAGGATAAATAGCGTTTGTCGATTCAGCATGTCACTCTCCACAGATTAACGTGATGCTGATCTTGCCATTTTAATATTATAGATAATAATAGATGTTATTGATTTTATGTATAGATAAAAAGCTATATGAAATCCAGATTACATGCTTATTTTGGTACGTTCCGACAAATGGAGGTGATCCTCACTTTATTTGAAACTGGCACTGTACATGCAACCGCAGATACCTTGCATTTAACCCAACCAACTGTCTCTCAGCAATTGAAAAAATTACGTGACGTTATCGGATTGCCGATTTATGAACAAGTTGGCAGAAAACTGGTATTTACTGATGTCGGTTTGGCGCTTGTCAATACTGCTCGCGATATCCTGCAGTCCTGTGAACAATTGGACATGAAACTGTCTCAATTTAAAGGTGTGACCGCCGGTACCTTGCGAATATCCGTCGTAACCACCGCCAAGTACTTCATTCCTCATTTACTGGGAACCTTTTGCGCACACTACCCTGGTGTTGATATCAAATTTAAGGTGGGTAACCGGCAACAGATCATTGATCGAGTAAATGATGGTATTGACGATTTTTACGTTTTTAGCCATGTGCCAGAAGGGCCGGAACTGGAAGTTATGCCTATTGTTGATAATCCATTGGTCGCTATCGCACCGCGCCATAGTAAATGGCATGTTGAACAGGAGATCAGCTTAGCGGAATTCGCCAAAATGCCTTTTATTATTAGAGAAAGTGGCTCTGGCACTCGTCATGCCATTGAGTCATTTATGCGGGCACATAACATCGATCTCAATATTCGTATGACCATTGAAAGCAATGAGGCGATAAAACATACCGTCATGTCAGGTTTTGGTGTATCAATTTTATCATCCCACACGCTGGCGGTTGGGGAGAGCACCAATATTGCCTTGTTAAAGGTACACAGTTTGCCGATTACGACTCAGTGGTCGTTTGTCTGGCGACGCAAAAAACTCCTCACACCGGTCGCAGATGCATTCCTGCAATACATGAACTCGGAAGGTAAGAATCGCTTATTGCAGGGGTTTCAATTTTTGTCTCCGGACTAGTCGGTTGATTTCCCTAAAAAAGTCCCGGTATTGAACCGGGACTATATTACGTTTTAGGCAGTTGGATCTGCAGTTACCAGGGTGCCAAGATGGATGGGATGTTGACGAAACTGTTGTTTACGTTTTAGCTTTTTAATCAAGTTGGTGCTGGAACGCTGCAGTGCGACATTGATGGCGTGCAACAGGGTAGTGCTTTGCATGCGTACAACAATCGTTGGAATACCGGCGGCGTTAATTTTGATGCGGCATTGCAAATCCTCTCCACCTTTTGGACCATTGCTATCACAAAGGCTAACAATGACTTTATCAACGTGTTGTTTAACACGTGCAAACACAAAGTTGACTCGTTGGGTAATGGACTGTCTTTCTTCTTTGTCCAATTCCAGATTTGAAGCTTTGATAATGATTTTCATAGATTTACTCACTATTTAAACGAAATCAGTTAACACGGATAGTCCTTTTTCAACACCCGATACACTAATTCTCCAGCGGTCTCAGTTGACGGGGGGGGTGCAATCAGGTCGTTGATCAGTTTTTCTATCACAGTTTCAATTTGGTAAGATTCAGGTAGACAAAACTCTGCTAAAAAGGTGTCAGGCAGCCATTTTCGCTCGGTGCCGACGCGAGTGCGAAAAGCCCTGGCGGAATAGCCTTCCATAGCACGGATATCTTGCATAATCGAAGAGTCTGTTAACAACGAACCTTGCAGAAATCCACCGATAAAGTGGTAGCAACTTGACTCTCGATACGTTTGTTGTTGCTTTGCTTCCTTACAGCTGTTTTGCAACTCCTCTGCTGATTTCACTATGGCCATAGAAGTGCTAGGTATGAGAAACGCCAGACTGACAATGAATTTGATAAGTACATTACGCATAATTTGCCTCTTGCTTGTTCACTGTTGACTTTTGATCAACTGGTTTTGCTTTGATAAGTACTAGTGCGCCCACGACTGCAGACAACAGCGAACCCAGTAGTACGCCTAATTTGACACTTAATTGGTAGCTGGCAGCCATTCCTTCAAAAGCCAGCGAACCTATAAATAAGGACATCGTGAACCCGACACCACATAACAAACAGACGCCATACATTTGCAACCAGTTCGCGCCTTTGGGTAGTCGTGCGATGCCAGTTTTTACTGCCAACCAACAGGAACCCAGGATCCCAATTTGCTTGCCAAGGAATAACCCAGCGACAATGCCCAAAGTGATTGGATTAAACAGGGTTTCCATGGAGACATTCAGAATATTGACCCCGGCATTAGCAAAGGCAAATACTGGCAGAACGAAGAAAGCAACCCAGGGATGCAATGCGTGCTCCATATGCGGCAACATGCGTTTTCCATTGGAGTTTCGTAGCTTCAATGGAATGAACCAGGCCAGTGCAAATCCGGCTAGTGTGGCATGCACACCAGACTTCAAAACAGCGGCCCAAACGACAATGCCAATCATGATGTAGACTGCCTGAAATCGAACCTGTAGGCGGTTCACGACAAGCAGCGCAGCGAGTCCAGTCGCTGCGACAATCAGTGAAAATGCAGATAAATCCTGCGAGTAGAATAAGGCAATGATGACAATGGCACCGATATCGTCAAATATGGCTACGCTCAGCAAGAAAAGCTTTAAAGTAATCGGCAGTGACCGGCCAAAAAGAATGAACAGTCCCAGGGCAAAGGCGATGTCCGTTGCTGCAGGTATTGCCCAACCGTTGGCGGCAATATCATCACCGTTTGTAAACCAAAGATAAAACAACGCCGGGAATATGATACCCGCAATGGCCGCGATGGCTGGTAGCACGACTTGAGAAGGTTGTGACAGGTGGCCAGCTAATAATTCTCGTTTGATTTCGAGCCCTACTAAAAAGAAGAACACCGCCATCAGTCCATCGTTTATCCATAATGTCAGCGGCTTGGCAATCTCAAATGTGCCAAATTGCATGACCACAGGTAGGTTTAAAAAAGCATGATAGATATTTTCCAGAGGTGAGTTTGCAAGAATCATCGCCAGGAAGGCTGCAGCGACCAGTAAAACGCCTGGCGCGGCTTCATGATGGAAAAACGTTTTAATTGCACTCGACACTCTAGTCACCGTCTGTTGGGAAACGTTCGGCAATCCTACCTTGGGTGATCCAAAACGATAAAGTCGAATTAAAAAGGTAATCAATACGAAAAAACCGAAGAGTGAAGTAGGTGAATCAACTTAATTATCATCATCTCTATTACTTCTATGTCACCGCTAAAACAGGTTCGATTGCCAGGGCATCCGAGGAGTTACATCTCAGTCCACAGACGATCAGTGGTCAAATAGGTGTTCTTGAGGACTACCTTGATCTTAAGTTATTTGACCGCATTGGCCGCAAACTGCAACTCAATGATCAAGGGCAGATGGTGTTTAGTTACGCGGAGGATATCTTTACTCTAGGCAACGAATTGATTCACGGTTTGCGTAACAAGCACTTTTTTGAACAAAACATCGTGAAAGTGGGTGTCACCGACGTGATACCTAAAGTGCTGGCTTTTGATATATTTCGTTCCGTTATGGATACCGATATACCTACTAATTTAGTCATGAAGGAAGGAGAGCTCAGTGACCTGCTCTCTGAATTAGCAATTGGCAAATTAGATTTGATCTTATCTGATCAGCCTTTGACACCATCCAGTAATGTGAAAGCGTTCAGTTATTTACTGGGTGAAAGCGGTTTAAGCTTTTTTGCAATCGCCTCTTTGGCGGAAAAGCTAAAAGCGTCATTCCCTCATTCCTTGCACATGCAACCGTTTTTGAGTCCGGGCACTCAGTCTAATGTGAAGTTGGGGCTGCTTACCTGGTTTGAGCGACTTAACATTGCTCCCAACATTGTTGGTGAATTTGATGATAGTGCGCTCAAGAAGCTATTTGCTCAGGCTGGTTATGGTATTTTTTGTGCTCCGACTTCAGTAGAAGCGCACGTGAAAAAACAGTATGACGTTGAACTGCTGGGCAGAACCGACGATGTTAAGGAGCGATTTTATTTAATTTCTCCCAACCGAAAGCTTAAACATCCCGCGCTTGAGCCGGTGCTGGCTGCAGCAGAAACGGTGTTTGCTGAATCCAGGGCATTATCTTAGCAGCAGCTGTATTGTGCGAAAAAACAGCTCCTAAAAATGCTTAAATTTACTTGTTTTGCTGTTCTGGTGGTGCATTGGTCTGCAACTGTTGTTCTAACTGAGCCAGCTTATCCATAACATGCTGCAAAGTGGGTTCATTATTCTTCTCGCTTTCCGCTTTGCGTACTTTGGCGTGCTCTTCTTCCATCACGTTGACAACGATACCAATCACCATATTCAAGAAGGCAAACGCGGTAAAAAAGATAAAGCTAATGTAAAAAGACCAACTTAACGGGTAAACCTCCATGGTTTCATACATCACATCTGTCCAGTCTTCAAAGGTCATTACCCGAAATAGGGTCAACAAAGAAATACTGATATCTCCCCACAATTCCGGATTAATATCTTCGAATAGTGTGCTGCCAACGGCGGCGTAGATATAAAAAATGATGAACATAAGTAGCATGACATAGCCTAACTGGGGTAAGGCTTTCATCAATGACACCAACAAAATACGTAGCTCCGGAATAAAGGAGACCATACGTAAAACCCGAAACACTCTGACTAATCTGGCAATGACGGCCATATCGGAGTTTTCAATTGGGATAAGACTGACCAAGACAATGGTGGTGTCAAACAGGTTCCAGAAATTGTGAAAAAAGCGCGACTTTTTTTCTTCAGCCAAAAATCGAATGCTGATCTCTGTCAGGAAAAACGCGCTGATAAACCAGTCCAGAAGCACGGTAATGTTATTCAGCGTATCCGACATTTCGTAGGTTTTTGCACCTACTAATAACGCCGAAAAAATAATGACGGTGATGACAAATAGCTCAAATAGTTTATTGCTACGAATTTTAATAAATTGTTTTTGTAAGGCTGAAAACTGCATGCTGACAAGTGTTACCTGGAAAAAGTGCGCTTAGCTTATTCCATTCCAGAAGCGAGTCAACTGGCAAGGCAACTTTTTGCAAGGTCCTAAATAAGCGCTAGTATTTTAAAGGGAGCCACGGCACAATGCCGCCGCTTTTAAAACAGGACCTTTGGAGAGGCAGTTGGAACAGATACTTTTTACCTTTACATCATTGCTGGCAATGATTAATCCCATCGCTTCTATTCCTGTTTATATCTCATTGACACAAGCGCTAAGTATCAAAACCCGTCGTAAAGTTATTCTGACCTCCGTTGGCGCGGCCTTTGTCGCCATGATCATTTTTGCCTTTGCAGGACAGGCGATTTTCAGCTTCTTTAGCATCAATGTGAATTCGTTGCGAGTGGTGGGTGGTGTGTTGTTCTTTATCATGGGGTATGAAATGTTACGGGGGCGAACGGTACCTAAAAAGCTCGATGAAGAAACCGATGACAACTATGGCAAAGATATTGCGGTGACACCCTTAGGTATCCCCATGATTTGTGGGCCGGGCGCGATAACTATGGTGACGCTGTTTATGCAGGAGGCACAAACCCCCATTCAACAAGCCGAAGTGGCAGCGGGCATCTTGCTCGTTTGTGCCGCAACAGCCATCATTTTTGCCTTGGGAGAAGGGTTGCTGCGGTTTATGGGTAAAGTGGGTGCCAGTGTCATGATGCGATTGATGGGATTGATCATGATGCTTATCGCTGTTGAGTTTTTATTTGCAGGCCTACCGCACTATATTCAGTTGATTGTTAACAACGTCAATTTCTGATTCTGAGCTATGACAAAATTATTCTTCCGATACATGATTCAGATGGCGCAGTTTCAATCGTATACGCAATGAGCTGGTGGCGAGATAGACTTCACGCAAAGAACAAAGTAAAGCACTGATTAGAACGGCTAGAGCCAGAATAAAGGTAATGGAAATCACCAGTGATAGCTGTACCGTATAGATATGACTGACAAAAAGGGTCGTAATGACCACGCACAGCAATAAGGCGCATAGGGTATAGAGACTAAAAGCCTTGTTGATAAGTGAGATGCGTTTCCATAAAAATCGTAACTCTTCTGATTGGGACTTCTTGTCTACCGTATCAGTGGCATCTGGAAGCGAATTTTCAATAGTGCGGGCTCTGTCCATCGCTCTACTGAAACGATTGGAAGAGACGCCTAGCAAAGCTGCAATACCGGTGATGAGAAATACAGGTGCAACAGCTGCTTCGATGACTTTCCCAACATTAATTATCTCTAAAACTTCATTCGACATTTATGCCGTTCTCCTCAAAATCTATCCCTGAATATGCCTGTCGGCTCAATTCTGGTGAACTAATTTGTCCCCTTACACAACGTGTGGGAAATATCCTACAACGGTTAGAGCTCTTGGTAATGGTGAAGACATTAGCTTAGCAACTATGATTCACATATGTGTAGCCTTTACCAAAAATATCAAATGATAAGAGCGAAAATGCCGTTCAAAGTTTTGGTGAATGATTTGATGCTCCGTTTGGAAAAACACCCTCAGGACTATCAGGATTGCTTAGCCATTAAAGATTCTTTGTATGCTGTAGTTGAACACATGGAAGAAGCTGTTGGCAACGTGAAGAGTGTGCAACTTGGGAAAACTGAGAGCTGATTCACATCTATAGAAAAAATTCCTGAAGTGCTGTCAGGTTTTCTGCAATATTTCCGATACAGGAAGCATCAAACGCAAAATTATTCCGGAGAGAAGTAACATGGGATACAAAGAAGATTTGCAAGTTCGTGTGATGCAGCTACTAGGCGAGTTAAACAGTGAAACTCGTCACAGTATGCGCGGTGATCTAATTGCTATGCAATTACATGAAACGATCGATGCGTTTAAGAGGGAGCAGCAGCAAAATCTGTTGGCGTCTCATCATCCTAGTCATTAATCCTTTAGCAGGCAACTAACGTAGGAAATGACTGACATTATGATAAGCCGTTGGCGGCTTTATCAAGCGGTCGAAATACAGAAAAATAGCGGGGATAGATTGTGAAAAAAGAGAAAAGCATGACACCTAAAATGTTATTGGAAGACCTGCAAATTAAGTTGGGTGAAATGGCTGTTAATTTGCATCAGATTCCGCAGAACAGTACCGAGATTCAATCAATCAACGAGTCTATCGAAGATGTTATCATGGACTTGCAGGTAGTCCGGGATTACCTGAAAGTTGGACATCAGATTCAGTCCAACCTGTAACCATTCATAAAATAAGTGTCCCGTCCTAAAATATGTTGACGGTTTTTTGGACGGGACAGAATCTAGTTAGCGAGCGATAGTTTAGCTACTCACCAATCCATTGTTGATATCAATGACATCCTGTTCATTCAGGGTGCCCGCTGCCAGTTTTAAACCCAGGACGCTTAATACATAGTTGTAACGTGCCCGAGACAGGTTACGTTTGGCATCATATAAGTTTCTGGTACTGTTAAGCACATCAACGATAGTACGGGTACCTACTTCAAATCCTGCTTCGGTAGCTTTTAATGCACTTTCCGCCGATACCACCGCCTGGTTCAATGCCTTAATACGCGAAATTGCCGCAGTAACGTCAAAGTAATTCGAGCGCACATTTCTGACTACTGAACGATGCACCCGTTCCCGGTCTTCACTGGTCGCCACAAAGCTGTGTCTTGCCTGTTCTACCTGAGCGGATACGGAACCGCCCTGATAAATTGGCACACTAACGCTTAATTGCACGTAACTTGTGTTGAATCGCTCATTATTGTCGGTCTCTAGCGCAGCATCAGATGATGCACCAGTGGTATCATTAGAGTTGTACCGACCATACAGGCTGACAGATGGGTAGTGCCCGGTATTGGCTATCTCAATATCTTCCTGAGAAATGTCTACACCAATTTTAGCCGCCAACAGTTGCAAATTGCGGTCTTCTGCCGTAGATACCCAACTTCCAATATCGCTTGGGGCGGGCATGCTGGCGCTAAATGTTTCAGTATTCAGTACTGAAATATCGCTGTAATAGTTACCAGTGATTTCTCTTAATGCCTCAAGGTTTATTTCTACATTGTTTTGCGCAGAAATTTCGGAAGCCACGGCGTTATCGAATTGCGCCTGCGCTTCATGGACATCAGTAATGGCGGTTAAACCCACTTCAAAGCGTTGTTTGGTTTGTTCCAATTGGCGTTCGATAGCGCGTTTCTCTGCTTGCGAGAATGCCAGATCATCCTGGGCCTGCAATACATCAAAGTAAGCATTCACTGTCCGTAGGATCAAATCTTGTTTTGCCAGGCCATAGTTGGCATCTGCTTGAGACGCCACTAGCTCGGCACGACCCATATTCTTCCAATTTGACCAGTCAAAGATTGATTGGCGCAATTCTAATGTCATATCATTTGAATCACTATGGCGGTCGCCATTAAATCTATCAGCCTGCAGACTCAGTGAAATTTGTGGTAATAAGCTTGCCTGACTCAGGCTGATGCCAGAATAAGCCGCATCTTTGTTGGCTTGTGCTCTTAGGGTTGTCGGATCGTTTTGCAATGCCTGCTGATAAATCTGATATAGATCTTCAGCAAAGGCACTTGACGTCATACTGAATCCAACCAGCATGGACAATAGTGTTTTTTTCATGTGCATTCCTAGTTTAAATAACCTTTTCTGGTTAAAGCTTTAGTCCAATTCCCGTTTTATAGTTATGTTTATGTTTTGCCGCTAAATTTTAATCAATTTCTGCCGTGAGGTGAAACCCTTTGAAGTAACAGCGCATATCCAAGTGTAACAGAATATTTTATAAATCCGCTTTCGGATCGTGATAATCTGAAAGCAACTAAATCTATGCCACAAAAATTTGATTAATACGGAGAACAATGAGTCTACAAAAATTCAATAAGCAGGATGTGCAAATTGTAGAGACTGATAGGGTATATAATGGCTTTTTTAAAGTAGACAAGCTGTATGTGAAACATAAGTTGTTTTCTGGCGGCTGGACTGGTGAAATTGCCAGAGAAATTTTTGAGCGCGGTCATGCGGTGGCAATGCTGCCTTATGACCCGGTTCGGGACGAAATTGTGTTGATTGAACAGTTTCGGGTTGGCGCTTTGGATACTGTCGCAACTCCGTGGTTATTAGAAATAATCGCGGGTATGATTGATGAAGGTGAAGAGCCTGATGATGTCTGCCGCCGAGAAGCGATGGAAGAGGCGGGACTGACAGTTGGGAAATTAGTAAAGATAATGCAGTATTTACCCAGCCCGGGGGGGATGACAGAGTCAATACATTTGTATATCGGGGCTGTGGATGCCACGAATGCAGGCGGAATTCATGGTCTCGAAAGTGAAAATGAAGATATTCGAGTGCACCGTTTACCTCGTTTAAAAGTATTACAAATGTTAAAAGCTGGAAAATTTGATAATTCTGCCATCATAATTGCGCTACAATGGTTCGCACTGAATTTTGATGACATAAAGAAACAGTTACTCGATGAATGATGTAGTCAGAAAAAAGTATTTCCCTAATCTCACTGGCCTACACGCCATGTGTGATGCGAACTACGCTTGCCTGATGAAACTTTTACCGGAAGTGGACGAAGAGCAATTGAGTTACCAATTTGGCGGCCGGGACGAATTGCAATACAAAATTGCGATTGTCGAGTGCAGCCGTTACACCACAATGTTGGAAATCAAACAAGTGCATCCGGGATTGCCTACGTTTTTAAAAGCCAGTATGCAGGTACGCTTATATCATGACGCTCGCATGGCTGAGGTTATTTCTTCTCAGCATATCTCCCGGCTCAAACCCAGTTATGGCTACCCCAATGCCAGAATGCACCAGCGCAATGAAAAAGAAATGGTCAACTACTTCCTTTCCGAATGGCTACATTTTTGTCAGCAAAAGAACATCGTGGACCCAGAAAAAGCCTAGGGTGTGATTAGTCGCATTATTCAAATCACTGATTGTCATTTATATGGCGACCGCAGTCGTGTCAGTTACGCTGACATCAATCCGTTCCAAAGTTTGCAACAGGTGCTAAAGCAGGCACAGCAGGAATCCCCCGACAAAGTCGTATTTACCGGCGATCTTAGCAGTGATGACAGCGCTGCCAGCTATCAGGCATTTCATTATCTCGTCACAGAGGCCTTTCCCGAAACTGCGATATCCATTATTCCGGGCAATCATGATGATATTCAAAATATGCAACAGTGCTTGCCAGCAGCCTGGCTAAAGAATGATGAAAGTGAGCGGTGGCGCAGTTTCAACATCATTTATCTCAATAGTCAATATCGAGGAAAACAAGGCATGATATCAGAGGCAGCACTTGAGTGGTTGCAGCATGAATTGCGCTCGATAGGCACCGCAACCCTGGTATTTGTTCATCATCATCCTATGGCAACCCAGTCATTTATGGATAAACACAACTGGATCAACGCCGATGCTTTTTTATCGATAGTGGGAAACGGTGTGCAGCCTGTGTATGTTTTACATGGCCACATTCATCATGCCAGCGAAAGGCGGCATCGCAATGCCCATATTTGGTCTGCACCTTCAAGCTGTTGGCAATGGACCATGACGCGGGAGTTTGGTGTAAGCAATAAACCGCCCGGGTATCGGATTATTGACCTCGACTCAAACGGAGTATCAACTTCGATTAAACGACTCAACCAATAAAAAGAGAACATATGTGTGATACCGAAACAAAAACGCTGATTTATCTGCACGGCTTTTTAAGTTCGCCACAATCAGTGAAAGCGCAGCAAACTAAAGAATTTTGGCAAAAACAGTATCCTGATATTCAGTTTTTTTGCGAGCAACTGCCTTATCATCCAGAACCGACCAAAGAGATGTTGCACGAACTAATGCATCAACACGAGGGTGAACATATTGGTTTTATAGGCAGCTCGTTGGGTGGCTTTCTTGCCAGTTATCTGGTTGAGCATTTTGGTGGCAAGGCCGTGTTGATTAACCCCGCTGTTACACCTTATCGGGTGTTAGCCGAATACCTTGGTGAGCATGTGCATCCGTATACGCAAGAATCCTTTGAATTAAGTGAGCAGCATATGCAGTACCTTAAAACTATGGATACGCCTAAGCTTCAGCAGCCAGAGAATTATTGGGTTTTGCTGCAAACTGGTGATGAAACACTGGACTATAAAGAAGCGGAACAAAAGTATCGCGATAGCAAATTGACTATCGAACAAGGCGGCGATCATGCCTTTCAGGGGTATGAGCGTTTTTTACCGGATATCTTTGCTTTTTTGTTCAGATAAGCTGTGCAAAGATGTATATTGATGAACACCTTGATAATCCTGAATTAATCAGTCACCAACAATAATAATAAGTAGCAAGTCATATGAGTGAGCAATCCTATAACGCGGAATCCATTGAGGTCCTAAATGGTCTCGAGCCGGTACAGCGCCGTCCGGGCATGTATACTGATACCACCCGCCCCAATCACTTAAGTCAGGAAGTGATCGACAACAGCGTCGATGAAGCGCTTGCCGGACATGCCAGCACGATAAAAGTGACATTGTTTGAAGACCAGTCTCTGGAAGTCGTAGATGATGGTCGCGGTATGCCGGTTGATATTCATCCCGAAGAGGGGATGTCGGGTGTTGAACTGATCATGACCAAGCTCCATGCCGGCGGAAAATTCTCCAACAAGAATTACCAGTTTTCTGGTGGTTTACATGGTGTCGGGATTTCCGTAGTGAACGCGCTTTCTACCAGAGTTGATGTGCATGTGCGTCGTGATAGTAAGGTATTCCATATCGCCTTTGAAAATGGCAATAAGGTCTCGGAACTTCAGGTCATCGATTCCTGTGGTAAACGTAACACCGGTACGACCTTGCGATTCTGGCCTGATGCCAGCTATTTTGATTCGGCAAAGTTCTCCGTCAGTAAGTTAATGCATATTTTACGGGCCAAAGCGGTATTGTGTCCGGGGTTGAGAATTAAGTTTGACGATAAAGTCAGCAAAGAAGTGACTGAGTGGTACTACGAAGACGGATTACGCGATTATTTGGTTCAGGCCAATAAAGATTTTATCACGCTACCTGAAGACGAACCCTTTATCGGTCACTTTAGCGGTAATAATGAGACCGCCGATTGGGCTGTTAGCTGGTTACCAGAGGGTGGTGATGTGGTCAGCGAGAGTTACGTTAACCTTATTCCAACTGCGCAGGGTGGAACACATGTTAATGGCCTGCGGCAGGGATTGCTGGAAGCCATGCGGGAATTCTGTGAGTTCCGAAACTTATTACCCCGCGGCGTCAAGCTGTCTCCGGAAGATATCTGGGATAAATGCAGTTACATTCTGTCTACCAAAATGCAGGATCCGCAGTTCGCCGGACAAACCAAAGAACGTTTATCTTCACGACAAGCTGCGGCATTTGTATCTGGAGTGGTCAAAGACGCGTTTAGCCTATGGCTGAATCAGCATACCGATATTGCCGAATTATTGGCTGATTTTTGTATTAATAATGCCCAACGTCGTCTGCGCCAAAGTAAAAAAGTAGCACGCAAAAAAGTCACTCAGGGACCCGCTCTGCCGGGCAAACTGACCGATTGTACAACCCAGGACAACACCCGCTCCGAACTTTTTCTGGTGGAAGGGGATTCGGCTGGTGGTTCGGCTAAACAGGCACGAGACCGGGAATTTCAGGCTGTCATGCCATTGCGCGGCAAGATACTCAATAGTTGGGAGGTGGATTCCAGTCAGGTTTTAGCCTCTCAGGAAATTCATGATATTTCCGTGGCGCTTGGCATCGATCCGGACAGTGAGGATTTAAGTGGACTGCGCTACGGTAAAGTCTGTATTTTGGCGGACGCTGACTCTGATGGTTTGCACATCGCAACGTTATTGTGTGCTTTATTTGTCAAACATTTCAGAACGCTGGTGGATTGCGGTCATGTGTATGTTGCCATGCCCCCGCTATATCGTATAGATGTCGGCAAAGAAGTCTTTTACGCGTTGGATGAAGGTGAAAAAGAAGGTGTGCTGGACCGCATTCAGGCGGAAAAGAAAAAAGGTAAAGTGAATGTGCAACGCTTTAAAGGACTGGGGGAAATGAACCCAATCCAATTGCGTGAAACCACGATGGACCCCAATACCCGACGATTGGTTCAACTCACCGTTGATGATGGTCAGCAAATGCTGGAATTAATGGATATGCTGCTGGCTAAAAAACGCAGCTCGGAACGTAAAGACTGGCTGGAAAGCAAAGGGAACCTGGCTGAAGTTGAGCTGTGACTTATGCCAATTTACATAGTCGTTGCAGTGAATACAGCTGTCTAAGTTAAGGTACAGAGGCTACCTTTGTACAGGATAAATAATGTTTGCTTTGCGCTGTTCGATGGTATGCTAAACTCTGCGGCACAACAGGGGCTTTCAGTATAAAGTCGGCTGATTTAGTCTGACGATGAGCAGTCAGGAAAGTAGTGAAGTAAATAGATGAATAGCGAACCGTTAGTATGTAAAGCGAAATACGGTAGTCTGTCAATGGAAAGGCAGGGACGCATCGTTGTGTGTCGCTTCAAAGGTTCAATTAATCACACACTATTAAATTTTTTTACTAAGAATTTACCCACAGTTTTAGGTGATTTGCAGGGGCAACAATGGGGTTATTTAAGTAGTTCCGGCGAAGTCGATGCGGGTACACCCGAGTCAGAAAAATTATTGGTTCAAGCAGGGAAAAAAGTGCTGCAACTTGGCTGCGTTAAAGCCGCTTATGTATTGACTTCCGCTATTGCGATTGCTCAAACCCGAAAAGCCCGAAGTATCTGTGGTGTTACTGAGCCTTTAGAGGACATCATATTCAGTAGCGAAGAAGATGCTAAGCGATTTTTGCAAGAACAATTAGCTATTATCCTGAATTCAGATGGTGAGAATTCATGAGATCTCGTCTTCAAGTTATCATACTGATTTGTCACCTTTTGCTGCTAAGTAAATCTGGCGTGATGGCCAGTGAGTTGTTATTTGTTGCCGAAGAGCTACCCCCCATTCACTTTAAGAATACCCAGCAACACCCCGACGGTTTTTTAGTTGAGGTCACAAAAGCGGTACTTGCGAAAACTGATTTTAAAGCGGCCTTTGAGATTCTGCCGCAAGCGAGAGCCTTTGAGTCCACTATAGAACAACCAAATGTTTTTATGATTTCGCTGTTGAGATCTGCGGATCGCGAAACCCAATTTCAGTGGGTTGGAGAGGTTTATCAGACCAAAGCTTTTTTATTGGGATTGGCAGGTCGGGAGGACATTCAACTGACCGAATTAGCGGATGCCAAACAGCATATTGTTGGCACCATCAGAGGCTATTTTTCAGAAAGCTATTTGCGTCAGCAGGGCTTCAGTGACAAATATAATTTGGGGTTGGCGGTACGCTACGATCATCTTTGGGGAATGTTATTTAAAGGGCATGTGGATTTGGTTTTGACCAATACCTTGTCCCAGCAACGGGAAATCACCAAAGCGGGATATGACCCTGAACAAGTGGTGCATTATCTGGCATTACCTGAGCTGACCCGGGAATTATATATTGCGACTGGTTTACAAACGCCAATGACGACTGTCAAGGCATTATCAATTGCTTTGCAGCAAGTAAAAGCAGAAGGCACGTATACTCATTTAGAGAAAAAATGGCGCCTGACCCATTGATTTAACCGCAAAATATCCTAGTTTCGACCCAATAAATACACGTATTACAAAAAATTCACGAGAAACTGCTGGATTTTTTGTCAATTTGTTTGCATGTTAGTCACTCTGTACCAAAATTAAACTATCTAGTCATGTCCAGTCTAGAAAGCTTAAATTGTATAGCCTAGGAAGGTGCTATGTTTAATACAAAGTCTACAGCAGTCGAATTGACTCATGGATTCCGAATTCCTTCAAAACCCGCTATTTTGTTGGAAGTGGAGGAAAAAGCTGCCGAGCCTGAATTTGAGTTGTCAGATCTCGGCGAAATCATAAGTAAAGACCCAGCGTTATCTTCTTCTGTGCTGCAGGTCGTTAATGCCAGTGCCAATGGTCTCAATAGAACGATTTCTGATATCTCTCAGGCCGTTTGCTTTCTCGGCGTCACACAGCTAAAAGCCATTATCGCCATTTACAAAATGCGCGAAGAATATGGTCAAAACTTAGCTATCAAATTAGAGCGCTTCTGGGATGAAACCGTGGCAACGGGTGGCACTATGTTGTATATCAACAAGTGGCTGGGTAATAAGTTAAAACCCGATACGTTATATAGTCTGGGTTTATTTCACGATTGTGGTATTGCCGCTATGGCTTTTAAATACGACGATTATATGAAGACACTGCAAGAAGCAAATGATCGCCCTGATGTTTTACTGTATGACCTGGAAAATGAAAAGTATAAAACGGACCATGCGACAGTGGGGTATTTTATAACCTCATCCTGGCATCTGCCTAAAGGCCTTTGCAAGATGGTGCGTTATCATCACGATATTGAGGTCATCAAAACTAAATTCCCGCGGGAGATACAGGAAGATATGGCTGTCTTGCATATTGCCGAAGATGCCCTGCGCTCTACAAGACGCTCTGAAGAAAGCGACTGGTTTAATGAGAATAAGGCGCTGTTCCTTGGTTGGTTGGATATGTCCGACGAGGATTATGAAAACCTTAAGGATGACGTGGATGCGTTAGGGATTTAGGGGTAACTCCGCTTCCCACTTCAGACAGTCTCATCTCCACTTTTTAGCGGTCTGCAACCCGCAATGCCGCAGCCTTTTGTCTCAAACCTATTGTTTTCGTCAATTTGGCAAAGGCTAACTTGGCTTAGCTGTCTATTTTGTTAGTCAATGGTTGACATATGAAAAATCATATATATGATTATTCGCATATTTTTTGCCACTGACTTACTTTTATGTCGCCAATAAAATTCTTCAAATGCCTATCGGATGATACGCGCCTTAAGTCTCTTTTGCTCATATCACTGCACGGCGAGCTATGCGTATGTGATCTTATTCGGGCGTTAAACCTGAGTCAGCCAAAGGTTTCTCGTCATCTGGCAGAATTGCGTAAATGTGAAGTGGTGACAGATGAACGTCGGGGTAAATGGGTGTTTTATCGCATTAACAACAAACTCCCAATTTGGGCGCAAGAAGTGTTAAGCAACGCGGCGCAGAACACTGACGACTATCTAAAAACGGAACAAGCGAATCTATGTTGTCGAACTGCGGCAACGGAACCCTGTTAGGACATCAATAGCTATGTTAAAAATATTGTATATCTGTACCCATAATCGTTGTCGCAGCATTTTATCCGAAGCAATAACCAACCATCTTGCAGGTGATGTCATTGAGGCCAAAAGTGCTGGCAGCCAACCGGCCGGTGCGGTGCATCCGCTCTCTATTCACTACCTGGAAAGATCAGGTATCCCCACTGATGGGCTACGTAGTCAGTCGTGGGACGAATTTGAATCTTTTGATGCTGATGTGGTGGTGACCGTTTGTGACGCTGCGGCTGGAGAAAGTTGTCCGCTCTGGTTTGGTAAGTCGCTTAAGGTCCACTGGGGTTTATCAGACCCTTCTAAAATTGAGGGCACTGAAGCACAAAAAGAACAGGCGTTTCTGAACTGCATTGAAGGAATCAAGCAACGGGTGCTGGCACTGCAAAACATTGCACAAACTATCACTTACTCTGATAAGCAGCAGTTGAAAGACGCTTTGGCAAAGTTAGGAGCAGCGTAACAATGATTCAGGACGTTACATTATTAAATATTGACGAGAATCAGCTACAGGTACCAGAGCAGAGCCAATTTAATTCGGAATTTGCCAACCATAAACCCAGAATCCTGTTGTTGTATGGATCACTGCGGGAGCGCTCTTTCAGTCGTTTAGTCGTCGAAGAAAGTGCGCGCTTACTAACCCATATGGGAGCGGAAGTGCAAATTTTTGATCCCAAAGGGTTGCCACAAACGGATACCGCGGATGATAAACATCCAAAAGTACAGGAATTGCGGGAACTGATGATTTGGTCAGAGGGGCAGGTATGGTGTTCGCCTGAACGTCATGGTTCCATGACCAGTATTTTCAAAAGTCAGATTGACTGGGTGCCGTTAAGTCTGGGTGGTGTCAGACCTACTCAGGGTAAAACACTGGCGGTGATGCAGGTATGTGGTGGCTCGCAATCCTTTAATGTTGTTAATCAATTGCGGATCCTGGGACGTTGGATGCGCATGGTCACCATACCTAACCAGTCTTCTGTTGCGAAGGCATTTTTAGAGTTTGACGACAACAACCGCATGAAACCCTCACCCTATTACAACCGCATAGTGGATGTGATGGAAGAGTTAATGAAATTCACTTTATTGCTAAGAGGCAATAAAGACTATTTTGTTGATCGTTATTCTGAGCGTGTAGAATCCGCTGAGCAGGTAAGTCAACGCGTTAACCAGAAGTCAATTTAGGAGCAAACAGGATGGGCTTTTTTGAGCGGTATTTATCCCTTTGGGTCGCGATCTGTATTGCTGTCGGCGTAACCCTGGGCATTTATATTCCTGAAGTCTTTGCGGTGGTAGCGACACTGGAATATGCCCACGTAAATTTAGTCGTGGCAGTACTTATCTGGCTAATGATCTATCCAATGATGATTCAAGTGGATTTTTCTACGATTAAAGACATTGGTAAGAAACCTAAGGGTATTGTGCTGACCTTGGTGATCAACTGGTTAGTCAAACCCTTTACCATGGCTTTGCTGGGGTGGTTATTTTTCAAGGGATTGTTCGCCGACTGGGTCGATCCGCAGTCTGCCAATGAATATATTGCAGGTATGATTTTACTGGGTGTTGCACCTTGCACTGCTATGGTGTTTATCTGGAGTCAGCTTACCAAAGGCGATGCCAATTACACCTTAGTGCAAGTGTCGATTAACGATGTCATTATGATCTTTGCATTTGCACCCATTACTGCTTTTTTACTGGGTGTCAGTGATGTTGAAGTACCTTGGGAAACCCTTTTGTTATCGGTGGTTTTGTATGTTCTTCTGCCTTTGCTGGCAGGTGCCTGGACCCGCAAAATACTCGATAAAAAAGATGATCATAGTCGCCTGAACATGTTTGTTGATACGTTGAAGCCCTATTCTATAGTGGGGCTGCTGGCAACCATTATCTTGTTGTTTGGATTCCAGGCTGAAACGATACTGGAAAAACCCCTGACCATACTTTTGATAGCGATTCCGCTGCTAATACAAACCTACGGGATTTTTGCTATCGCTTATATTGCAGCCAAACAATTGCGTTTACCGCACAATGTCGCAGCACCCGCCTGTATGATTGGTACGTCTAACTTTTTCGAGCTGGCGGTTGCCGTTGCAATTTCACTGTTCGGGCTTCACTCCGGAGCGGCACTGGCGACAGTGGTTGGGGTGTTGGTGGAAGTACCTGTGATGCTATCGTTAGTGTATTTCGCCAATCGCACTCGACATTGGTTTGATTGATTTAGCAGATGACCTTTTCAGGTGTAAAGGTCATTTTCTCGAATTCTTCCATTTAGGGTATGCGTTTTAAAAGAAATTACTGCGCCAACATGTGATAAAAGGCAGCGCTGATACCATTGCTCCAGCCAAAACCTTCCTGCACTTGATATTCACCGCCAGTCGCGGCCGCAACTGGCGCTTCAACGTTATACTTTTCCATTAAACAATGATGCTGCTCAAAGTAACGTTCTACCGTGCTTAGCCAGTTTTGCATAATTTCCTTTGCCAACGGTGAATGGCCATAGTCAAGACAGCCCTTAACAGCAAACCAATGCAATGGTGCCCAGCCATTGGGTGAGTCCCATTGCTGTTCAGTGTGGGTTAGGGTGGTGAGCAACCCTCCGGGCTGCAAAAACTGGTTTTTGAGGTGCTCAGCAACCGATTTAGCCTGCTGTTGATCAGCACAGCTACAAAATAATGTTGCGCTTGCTGCCAATGACCATATTGCAGTGGTCGCTTGGGTCACGTGGTTGTAATCAAAATAGAAACCGTTGTCAGCATCCCATAGAAAATGATTGATAGCGTTTCGTCGTGCTATTGCGCTGTCCTGATATGCTTTTGCGGCAGACTTATCGGCACAGAGATCGGAAAAGTCAGCCAATAGCTGTTCTGTTTTGTATAGCAGACAATTTAGATCAACGGGCACAATATGGGTCGTTTGGATGCTGTGCAAGTCTTTCGGATTGGCCAGCCAGCGCGAACTAAAATCCCAGCCAGATTCGCAAGCAGCACGAATGTTGCGGTAAAAACTCTCCGCCTCAGTAGCTGTCATCTTCTCAGTCGCTTCTTTATCTTCTCGGTATGACTCGGGTCTGGGCGTGGCAATATCATCCCAATAACGGTTTAAAATGCTGCCATCGGGCATTCGCACACAACGGCGTTCGCTATGGTTGACGCTACTCAGGTTCTGCGACCCAGACATCCAAAACTGATATTCAGTCGCAATAGCATTAAGTCGGGATTTTACGAACGTCAGACGTTCTTCGTAGGGCAAAGTAGACGCAACTAAATCGACCAGAAGAGCCAGAATAGGTGGTTGTGAGCGGCTGTAGTAATAACCACGATTGCCATTCGGGATTTTGCCCAATGCGTCTAGCAATACAATAAAGTTATCAATCATATTGATAACCATTTCACATTGGTTTGCCTGCATTAAACCGACCGCAGTGAAGTAACTGTCCCAATAATATATTTCCTGAAACCGACCACCCGGTACAATGTATGGATAGGGCAACGGTAATAGCGAATTAAGATTATGCTCGTCAGGTTGACGCCTAAGGGTCAGCCATAGTGTTTCTATGTACTGCTGAACAGAAGCGACTTGATGTTGTTTGCAGTCAGGGATAACAGGTAACTGAAAATGCTTTTCTACAAAGGTTTGTAGCGCTTGTGGCGATTGAATATTCGAAGCATCATACTGAGATAAGATGGTCTTCAGCTCAGTGCGCGCTGTTGCATCTGCAAAAACTTTACTGTCGCTGTACAGACCCTGCATTTGCACGTCATGGAACAGTTGACTGGACAAAAACGTGTCACAATGCGACATGGTGTTACGGATGACCTCCTTGTGTGACATTAACTGTTCTCCTTAGTTAAACGTAATAATTGATTAGTGGCGCGACGAAAAAGGAACAAGGCAATCGTAATCATGACCATGGGGACAAGCGAAAAGTAGAATGCGGTTTTGCCACCCATTGCTTCAAATACTGAGCCGGTAATAATTGAGCCTGTCGTGCCGCCTAGCGCCGAGAACACCACTATTAGTCCGGTCATTGATGCCTGTCGTGACTTATCCAAAGCCGACAACATTACCGAGTTGATAACCGGATAAATAGGTGCCATCAATAAACCAATAAGGGGTAACAGAAATGCTGCATAAGGAGCATCTAACAGTGTTTTTACCTGACTGGTGTCCGTTTCCGGAATGGACAAGCTGTAGATGACTAAGGCCGCCATACCTGCGAGGCAAACGTTAAGGTAGGTGTACCAGTTAAAATAACGCAGCAGCTGACCAGAAGCGAGTCTGCCAACAGCAATTGCGCCAGCAAAAATACTGGTTAGCTGAATACTGACATCCACTGGCAGCTTCAGGATTTCAGCATTGAACGTTGGCAGCCACGTTCCGATGCCTTGTTCAATCAATACATAAAGGAAAATAGATAAGACAAAAATCAGTACCAGTGGCTGGTAGGCAAGACGCAGCATTTCAACAAACTCTTTCACTACCGTTGTCTGCTCATTATGTCGTGCAGCCTTCGGAACCGGCGCAATAAATACTAAGAGTCCTGTGATGAGACACATTCCTGCTAATAGGTAATATACGTTTAACCATTCGGAAGACGTGGGATCTGCCGGGTCGATAAACAATCCAAATATCCAGTAACCAGACAACATACCCACCATAAAGATGCCTTCAATGGTACTTAATAAGGAAGAGTGAGATTGCGGGTCATCTGAAAGTTGTCCAATAACCGAATATACAGATACTTTAATAAAGGCAAACGCGGTGCCAATGCAGGCGAATAAAGCCTGAGTGGCCATGAAGCTGTTGAAGGACGGTAAACTGAAACACATTAATGTGACCAGCAACAACGCAGCCAACATGGCGATTTTGTAACCGATTCGGGGAATGATTGAGGCCACAAGAAAAGAAACAGCAGCAATAGACAGATCTTTAAAACCTTCAAGACTACTGGCTTGCGTTTTACTGATATCGAAGCTGTTAATGGACTGCAATATCACCGTACCGACACTGTTAAGCAGTATGGCAAAAGTAAAGTAACAGGCTGCTATCGCCAGAATAATTAAAAATCGGGACATAACTTACACGACTGACTGCGAATGGAGTCAGTATAGAGAGCATCATAAAAAAATGCAATCGTTTGCAGTTGTTAACTTTTTGTTAGCGCGATCTGTGGCTCGACTCTCTGACTATAAGCTCGGTCGGCAGTACGACAGAGCTGACTTTCTCACCGGCCATCATGTCCTTAAGCATATGCACCAGTTTGACTCCGCCTGCCTGCGTGTCCTGACGAATGGTACTCAGACTGGGATGAGTGAATCCCGCAACGGAAATATCATCATAACCAACAAAGGCGACATCGTCTGGCACGCCAATGTTTCGCGCACGAAGCGCTTTGATCATACCCAGCGCAATGCTATCGCTTGCAGCAACAATTCCGTCGTAATGAAAGCTGTTTTGTTGTGCCAGGGATTCGGCGACGGCATGACCATCAGTATAAGTGAAGTGCACATCAAGGTGTTGGCTATAGTGCAGCCCAGCAGCTTTCAGCGCTGCTTTGTAGCCTTCAAATCGTGCCCCGGTTTCGTACGACAGGCGCCCGGCAAAGGCTATATTTCGGCACCCTTGCTCCAGCAGGTGCTGGGTAGCCAGCTTTCCACCAAGGAAGTTGTCGGTGCCGACGGTGGGATAGGGCGCCATTTCATCACGTTCACCCCACACCACTATCGGTCTGTCACTGTAATGGATGTCCGGGTAGGAGTTATCCCCCTGACCGAAGATAATCAGTCCATCCGCTCGCTTACTATCAAAAAGATTCTTCACCCATAACGGCTCGTTACATTCATCTGACATCAATAACAGGTCATAGCCGATGCTGCGTAGCTCATCCGCCACAACCCCCATTAAACTGAGGATAAAGGGGTCGGAAGCCGACTGATCTTCAGTTGAATCGATGCGCAGCATGATGGCAATAGTGTTAGATTTTTGTAAACGCAAATTTCGCGCAGCGGTGTTCACCGTGAAATTCAATTCGGCCGCAATTTTTTTAATGCGTGCCCGGGTTTTCTCGTTGACCAGCTGACTACCACTCAACGCACGGGAAACCGTAGATTCAGAGACATGAGCAAGTTTTGCGATATCGGAAAGTTTACTATTCTTGGTCATAAGTCCTTGTATAGCCTTTTATTTTTGGCCTGTTTTTGGGCGCTTTTAATTTTCGAATAACGCCACTGCACCAGTGAGATAACACTCATCATACAATAGGGTGTTAAGAAAATATAAAAAATATTTTGCAATCGTTTGCAAATCAATGCAATCGATTGTATATTTCACATTAAATTAACATTAGATATCCTTTAACCACGATTTTGGGAAGTCAACAATGAGCACAAGTAACACAGCAACTTCGATATTCAGACCAAATAAAATCGCATTAGCGTTAGCAGCGCTTGCGAGCGCATCGTGCATTGCCAACGCGCAGGAAAATGACAATCAGGCACCTGATGCAGAAGCCAAGCAAAAAGACTATTACGAGCAAATACTAGTAACCGGTACTGCATCGGGTACAGCAGTCAGAAAAGTAGATGCCAGTTATGCGTCTACTTCTTTAGGAGCTGAAGATATCAAACGGCTTGCTCCGAAAAGTACGGCGGATTTGTTTAAAGCTGTTCCCGGTGTATGGGCAGAGAGTTCAGGTGGTGTTTCTGGTGCCAATGTTTTTGTGCGTGGATTCCCAGGTGGTGGTGACGCACCATTTTTAACAGTGCAACTTCAGGGGGTACCGGTTTTTCAGCCTCCCACATTGTCATTTTTGGAAAACTCAACGTTATTCAGGATTGATGAAACTATTTCATTTATGGATGGCTTACGTGGTGGTCCCAACTCTGTGGTCTCCAATGGTCAACCGGGATTAACCACCAACTTTATACTAAAAGAAGGCAGTGAGGCCACAGAAGGCTTAGTGAAATACACAACATCTTCCTATGACCTGCAGCGAGTCGATGCGGTTTTAAGTGGTGAAATTTCTGATGACTTGTATTACATGATTGGCGGATATGCACAGCAAAGTACTGGCACCCGAGATGCGGGGTTCAACTCTGAAAAAGGTAATCAGTTTACTATTAATATCACGAAAGAGCTGTCCAACGGAAAGTTGAACTTCTTTACCAGAATTACTGATGATCATGGGCAATGGTATTTGCCAGTGCCTATTATTGAGGGTGTTGGCAATGATTATAATCAGTTAGGGACCCTTAATCGGCAGGCGACCATTCAGTTTGGACCAGACAATATTGAAAGAGCATATGATTTTGGCGACGGTCGTGGTTGGGATGGCAGTATCAGTGGTGGTTCCATTAACCTCGAACTCGGAGATGGATGGACCTTTGTGGACCGTTTTGCTCTGACCAAAGGAGACGCGAACACTCTTGGATTGGTGCCCAATGGCAATATCAGAACCATTGCTGAACTGCCAGACGCTGATACGAGTGAAGAAGACCCTGATTATCCCAGCAGACGCTATCGTGACGCAAATAACAATCTTGTTCCAATTACGGGGTCTGTCACTGGCGAAACTTACGGTGACAATACCGTTATTCAGCAGATTGGTTACTGGGCCGTCTTCAAGGAGATTGAAGCATTTACTAACGACTTGGCCTTAACCAAAGAAGCCGGCAATTTGAAAGCGACCATTGGTTTGTATACCTCCGATTATTCCTCGAAAGATTGGTGGTCACTCGGGAATCAGTCCTATCATGTTGTCACTCAGGGGGGAGACAGTCTAAATGGCATTTACTGCAATGACTTCGACGACAGTTGTGGTTGGAATTATGATATCGACAGTACTGGTGATGGAAAAACCCAGGCGCTATACGTTGCCCTTGATTATCAGTTTACCGAACTTCTAAGCGGAGATCTGGGGCTGCGTCGGGAGAATCATCAAATTGAATACACAGTAGATGAAAGTCTTGACGGTACTATTGATAAAGCCGTCCAGTATGATGAGTCAGATATTGCCTGGACAGCCGGTCTTAACTATCAGTTCGAGCGTGATATGGGAGTGTTCCTGCGATTAAGTCAGGGCAGTAAAATGCCATATTTTGATGATTTCCGGGATAATTTTACTACTTGGCAAGAAGGTAGTGATCTGATTCAGGATGTTTTGCAATATGAGCTTGGGTTTAAAATGGCTCGCGAAAATTTCAATATCTACGCAACTGGTTTTTTTAGTCGTGCTGATGATGTTTCTGTCTTAGTTCCTGGCCAAGGTGCAACGAATGGTGAGAATGAAGCTTATGGTATTGAAATGGACGCCGCGTGGTTCAATGATAGTGGTTTTTCCGTGACATTAAATTCTACGCTGCAAAAAACCGAAATTACTAAAAGTACGATTCCATCGAGAATTGGCAATGAAGCCAAAAGACAACCTGATTGGCAGGTGCGGTTGACGCCAAATTATGAGTTTGAAATGGGTAATTATTTTGCGAATGTCTATGGCACCTTGTCAGCCGTTAGCTCAAGGTGGTCTGACGACGATAATCTAGTCGAATTGCCGGGCTACGAAAAGCTGGATGTCGGCGTTAATGTCATGAGTGAAAATGGTTTGAAATTTGAACTGTCGATACAGAATGTCACTGACACTGATGGGCAAACAGAAGGTGATCCGCGAATTGCTCAGGCGAGTAATGCCCGTTATATCTTACCGCGTACGGCCACCTTTAGTGTCAGCTACGAGTTCTACTAGTTGCTACATGTTGTAAGTGTGTGTTAGGGGAAACCCTAGGGAATGGGCTGATGTTCTGTCAGTTCATTCCCGTCTCCTGCAAACCAGTACTTGTTTTTAAGGTACTGGTTTTCGATTTTTTAGAATAATACCCCCGATTTTTTGCTTTTTTATTTGTCATTTTTGTTTGATAAGGTGCAGACTCATCTGAGGAAATGGCATATGAGAAAGTCTCCATCCGAACAATATTCCATGCTGGCAATCCTGTTGCATTGGGTGACAGCGGCAGTGGTATTTGCCCTGTTTGCGGTGGGTTACTGGATGGTTGACCTTAATTATTACAGCGAGTGGTATCGTACAGCGCCTTATTGGCACAAAAGCGTGGGATTATTGTTGGCGCTGCTGACTATCGCGCGATGTCTTTACAAGTTGCAAAGCAGTGCACCTAAGCCATTGGGCTCAAAGTTTGAGGCGCTGGCAGCCAGAAGTGCCCATTTAATGTTGTATCTGTTGCTATTCTGTTTGTTCATCAGCGGTTATCTGATTTCCACCGCCGACGGTAGAGGTATCGATATATTTACCTGGGTCACTATTCCTTCAGCAGGAGAGCTTTTTAGCGATCAGGAAGATATTGCTGGGCTGGTTCATGAATATGTCGCTTATGCGCTAATGGGACTGGTGGCTGTCCACGCGCTGGCAGCGTTGAAGCATCACTTTATCGATAGGGATGCTACCTTGCGGCGTATGTTCAAATCCCAAAAACTAATCTAAAAATGTGTAAATCACCGGAGTCAAATTAATGAAGAAAACTATCGCTGCATTATTGTTTGTAACCACGGTAAGTCCGCTTATCAGCGCCGCCGAGTATGTCATTGACGTCAAGGGGGCTCATGCATTTATCAACTTCAAAATCAAACATCTGAATTATTCCTGGCTCACAGGTCGATTTAACGATTTTGATGGTCAGTTCAGTTACGATGCCAATAATCCAGAAAATGCCAGTGTAAGCGTCACAATTGATACTGCCTCGATAGACTCCAATCATGCTGAAAGAGATAAGCATTTGAGAGGGGATGACTTTTTAGATGTTGGGAAGTTTCCACAAGCGAAGTTTGTCAGTACTAAGATTATCGACAAGGGAAATGGTAATTTGAGCGTAGCTGGTGACTTAACGCTTCATGGTGTGACCAAAGCGATTACCATCGATGCCGAGAAAATTGGTGAGGGGCAAGACCCCTGGGGTGGCTATCGAGCTGGATTTTCCGGGACGACAACATTGAAGTTGGCCGACTATGGGATTGATTACGATCTTGGTCCGGCGTCCACTCACGTTGAAATGCTGTTACATATAGAAGGTATACGTCAGTAAAATTTGGGCTGCAATATGCAGCCCATTCACACTGCGTGCAATCTGCTAAAAGTCTTCTTCCTGCATTGCCAACAGGTCGTCACTATTAACATAAATGGACTTTAAGTGCATATCCGCTCTGGGTAGCATACGTTTTATATAAAAATCGCAGAGCTTACGTTTACTTTCTTTCAGCGGATTATTGTGTTGGTCAGCGGCATCGCTGAGACTCAACCAGCAAACGGCGATGAGGTTATAGGCGCTGTATTGCATATAATCATAGGCTTTGCTGGCGGTATCTTCCGGGCTTGATGATAGCAGGATATCTGATGTATCACGCCAGTCACTCAAGATGGTCGTGGCAAGCTCTTTACTTTTAACATCTGCTATATCGCCTATCAGTTGTTCAAAATGTTGCACTGTTGCCGCTAACATTCTGCCACCATCTCTGACCAGTTTTCTGGATATCAGGTCCAGTGCCTGTATACCGTTAGTACCTTCATAGAGCTGGGTGATGCGACTATCACGAATCAACTGCTCCATTCCCCATTCTCGAATATAGCCATGGCCACCAAAAACTTGCACGCCATGCTGCGCGACTTCCTGGCCCATATCGGTAAAAAAGGATTTCGTTATCGGCGTTAAAAAGGCAATAACCTGTCTGGCGTGTACTTTTTGTTCACCCTCACCAAAGCGCTCAATATCCACTAATTTGGCATACATTAGCGCCAGTGCCCGGCTGCCCTCTACCAGTGATTTCTGTGTCATCAGCATCCGCCTGACATCCGGCAGGTGAATAATGGCATCAGCCTTACCTTCTGGATTTTGCACCCCTTGCGGCGCCCGCGATTGCAATCGCTCCTTGGCATAGGTCAGTGCGCCCTGATAGGCCGCTTCCGCCACCCCAACACCCTGTAAACCAACCTGAAACCTGGCATCGTTCATCATCGTAAACATACACGCCAAACCGCTGTGGGGTTCCCCAATCAGCCAACCTTTGGCAGCATCAAAGTTCATGACACAGGTAGGGCAACCGTGTAAGCCCATTTTATGTTCCAGACTACCCACTGACAGGGTATTTGGCTGGTCGAATTGGCCAGATTCAGAAGGCAGCATTTTGGGTACCACAAACAGGCTGATCCCTTTCACGCCAGCCGGTGCATCGGGAAGGCGTGCCAGCACCAGATGAATGACATTGTCAGTCCAGTCCTGATCACCACCAGAGATAAAAATCTTATTCCCAGTAATATGATATGCACCATCTTCTGTCGCTTCGGCTTTACAGGTTAGCAGACTCAAGTCCGAACCCGCTTGCGGTTCGGTCAGACACATAGTGCCAGTCCATTCACCGGAGATGAGGTTCGGTAAATAAGTATTCTGTAGCTCTTTTGATGCATGTTTTTCCAATGCCAGTACCGCACTTTCGGTAAGACCACAAATAAGGCGCCAACTGACATTAGCAGACATCAGCATTTCGTGGACCGGGATGGCCAGACTATATGGCAGGTTAGAGCCACCGAATGCCTCAGGGCCCAACATCGCATTCCAGCCATTATTAATATAATCCCGATAAGCTTTGGCAAAGCCATCTGGTGTGGTGACCTTGCCATCTTGCAAAGTACATCCCTGTTCATCCCCATTGCGATTTAGCGGCGCTATTACCTCCTCAGAGAATTTAGCACCCTGGCTAATTACCTCATTTACCAGTTCCAGGTCAATTTCGTCGCGGCCCAGTTGTTGGTAGTGGTCATTAATTTTAAGCCACTGGTGAAGCAGAAACTGAAACTCTTGTTGTGGAGCTGAATAATCAGGCATGAGTACCTCTTGAATAATTAAGTGGTCAGATGAGTGTTCTGATTCTATATAAAAATACCTGTGGTTCCAAATTCATAACATGAATTTTCAATACAGGAAGGTAGGCCGCGTAAAAATTTCTTTGAAAAAAACACTAACTGTCGATAAGTTGTTACAGTGTTTATACTCATGTGGCGTCTGCGGGTCCTCAATTACCGTTATTTCAGGATCTGTACTACGATTTGCCATATATATACGTTTTTCGAAAACGCTTGGAAATGGCTGAATGAATCTATCTTCTTTTTCTATTAAACAACTTATTGTCGTCGCGCTTTTGTTAGCGGTAATCAGCTCCACTCTATTGGTGGGCATGCTGGGACAATATTCCGCAAGAAGTTTGGTGTCAGAGCGGTTGGAAGAAGTCGAATTACCTAATCTTTTGAAAAGTATTCGCAATGAGATAGATAAAGAAATTACGGTCATGCAGGAGGCAACCATTCAGTTAGCACGTAACGAGTTTATTCAGGACTGGTTGCAAAAAGGCGCCTCTAAACAGCTGGAACCCTTGGTGGTCAGGACACTGAATAACGTAAAAGATCAGTATGGGCTGACTAACGTTTCGGTCGCAAATCGTCAAACCGCAGAGTATTGGAATCAGGATGGCTTTTTACGGGTCCTGCAAAACGATGCAGCGGATGGTTGGTTCTTTGGCTTTAGAGATAGTGGCAATGCAAACTCCATGAGCCTTTATCAGGACACAGATGCCTTAAAGTTATTCATAAATTATCAGGACGTTAACGGTATCGCCATGAGCGGTATTGGCCTGGCGGTCAATCAAATGGTTGATATGATGAATAACTTCAAAGTTGCAGAAAGTGGCTTTGTCTTCCTTACCGATGGCACTGGCACCGTCAAAATTCACAAACGAAGCAATCTGATAGACAGAGATCTGAATCGAATCTACGGATCAGATGTCAGTCGCGATATGCTGAGCAAACGCGAATTTACCATGACCGAAACCGAAGTCGACGGTGAATCCATGTTTATTGCCAGTAGCTATATTGATACTGCCGGTTGGTATGTCGTCGCGCAGGTTCCGGTCAACGAAATTTTTGCTGAACTTAACGCCGCTCGCGTGCAGATGTTTATCTGGATCGGGCTGGTGGCTGCAGGCTTCACGTTTGTTGCATATCTTCTTGCCTCTACTATTGCGGCACCGATTGGCAAGCTGGCCTCGGTATTTAATGAATTGGGTCAGGCCGAGGCAAATCTGGATGTGCGCCTGAGAAAGCAGAATAACCGAGAGTTGCAGGAAGTGGGTGAGGGGTTTAACGCCTTTGTTACCAAAATCCAGAAAACGGTCGAGAACGTGGCCAGTACCAGTGCCGATTTGCGCACAGAAGCAGATAGCGTTGCCGAATTTGCCGGACAATCGTTGGCATTAGGTCGTAAGCAATCTGACCATACCGGGGAAGTGGTAACGGCCATTAGCCAAATGGGAGAGACAGTTGAAGAGTTGGCGCGCAATGCCAGCAAAGCAGCAGATACCGCCAATGAATTGGAAGAATCCAGTCTGAACGGCAAAGCGGTATCTGAAGAAGCGAAACGGTCCATTGAAAGACTATCAACACAGGTGGAAACGGTTGCTGAAGTTATTAATGAACTGGCGACCCATACAGATGCTATTGGTTCGGTGTTGGAAGTTATTCGTGGTGTCTCTGAGCAAACCAATTTACTGGCCTTAAATGCCGCAATTGAGGCGGCAAGAGCCGGTGAGCAGGGCCGGGGCTTTGCCGTTGTCGCAGATGAAGTCAGGTCGCTGGCGCAGCGCACTGGAGAATCGACCGAGGAAATTCAAAAGACGATAGATCGATTGCAACAAGAGGCGGCTAGAGCAGTTTCCCTGATGAAAGACAGCCGTGAGCAAGCACATCATGGTGTCGAATCCGTGGTTGAAGCAGAGAAATCATTAACGCTGATTACCAGCGGTGTCACTGAATTGCGGGATATAAACCATCAAGTGGCGACTGCCACGGAAGAGCAGGCTCAGGTAGCTCATGTGATAAACCGCAATCTTAAACAAATCCAAAGCGAAACCAGTGAGAACCTTGCTGTATCTGATAAGGTTGCGCGTACCAGTGAGGCGCTGCAACAGCTGGCGGGCATGCTGGATAAGCTGGTGGAAGCGTACCGCTAAGCTTTTGGCAACAAAAAACGAGTCAAGCTTTCAAGCAACTTAAGCGCTAATTATATTAGGTTGTAAGGATTTATGTCACTCAATTGCATGCTGTTTAGCATTCGCTATACTCATCTGTCGCTCAACAAAAATGAATTCAAAACAATGAAAAAAATACTCCCTTTATTGTTTGCCTGCGCGGTAGCTTTACCTGCAGCCGCATCGGACACACCTGACAATCAAATTAAATGGAATTTAACGCATCTTTATCAAAGCAATGATGCCTGGGACGCAGAGCGACAACAGGTTGCTGCCAATATTGACAAACTTGACAGATTTAAAGGCGAGCTGGCTAATTCCGCGGAATCTTTGCAGTTAGCATTGGACGAAATGTCTGCAGTAATGAAGGATCTTTACCGTGTTTATTCTTATGCTAGTTTGATGGCGGATGAGGACACGCGTGTTGCTGCAAATCAGGAGAGAAGAGCCCTTGCGCTAAACCTGTGGTCTTCCTACCAACAAAAAACAGCGTATGTTGAGCCTGAACTGATTGCTGCCGGGGAAGCTAAAATTAATGAGTTTCTTGCCGCCAACACAGGCTTAGAGAAACACAGCTTTTATCTTGAAGGATTAGTAAGGCGCGAACCCCACACTTTAGGTGATCAGGCTGAGCAGGTATTAGCACAGGCCTCACCGGTGCTCAGTGGTCCTGGCAATACTTATCAATTGCTGGCCAACTCAGATATGCCTTGGCCAGAAATTGACATTGATGGAGAGAAGGTGACGCTTAATCAGTCAATGTACGGGAAATATCGCGGTGTCGGCAACAGAGATACCCGCAAGCGGGTGATGGATGCTTTTTTCGGCAAGTTAGCCGAATATGAATCGACCATGGGTTCGTTGATCGACACTCATGTGAAATCCCATGTGTTTAACGCAAAAGCACGTGACTATGAAAATTCACTGGATGCTGCCGTATCTGGACCCAATATCCCACAAGACGTGTATAAAACGTTAGTAAAGTCGGCAAACAAGCATTTGCCGGCGCTACACCGGTACCTCAAGATAAGACAGAAGTTACTTGGGCTGAATGACCTGCATTATTACGATATCTATCCGCCTATCGTCTCCAGTGATAAGAAATTTACGATCGAAGAGGCCGAGCAATTGACTCTGGAGTCGCTACAACCTTTTGGTGAGCGCTACTTGAGTGAGCTCAAAAAGGTCATTGATTCTGACTGGTTGCATGTCTATCCGCAGCCTGGGAAACGTTCTGGTGCCTATATGCTAGGGATCGCATACGATGAAAACCCTTATGTTCTGCTGAATTTCAACGGCAACTTCGATGATGTTTCCACCTACACTCATGAATTAGGGCACGCTGTTCATACTTTGCTGGCACGACAAGAGCAGCCATTTGAAAAAGCCTTTTACTCCACGTTTACCGCTGAGCTTGCGTCAACCACGAACTCAGTGTTGCTGGAGGAATACATGCTTGAAAAGGACCTGTCCAAGCAGGAGCGAATCTTTTACCTGGGCGAAGCATTGGAGGGTATTCGCGGGACATTCTTCCGCCAGACACAATTTGCCGAATTTGAGCTGGCTATTCATGAGGTGGTTGAAAGAGGTGAAGCGTTATCCGGTAGTAAGGCTTCCGATATTTATCTGGACTTACTCAAAAAGTATTATGGTCATGAGAAAGGCGTAATGAATATTGATCCCCTTTATGCCATTGAGTGGGCCTACATTCCGCATTTTTACAGTAATTTTTATGTATACCAGTACGCCACCTCCATAACAGGTGGAACGGCCTTTGCGGAAAAAATACTCGCTGGTAAAACGGAAGCAAGAGATGCCTATATCAACGTCCTGGCGGCAGGTGGTTCAGAATTTCCCTATCAGCTGCTAGCCGACAATGGCATAGATTTGGCCGATGAGAAAACCTATGACTTGCTCATAGCACGTATGAATCGTCTAATGGACGAGATTGAGTTGTTGCTGGATTAAGCTCTGGTGAATTGAATAAAAAGGGGTTAGTGGATTAGCCCTTTTTTATTTGATTCGGATCAATGTCCATGACTGACCCTGTGCTTTAATATCAATCTGGGAATATGCGGAAGTGAAAGCAATGTCTTCCACACAGAAATTTCATGGTACATCCATTTTTATTCTCTGGTTTATGTTCTTGTTGCTGATAGCTGTGTATGCCTGTATGAAGCTTAGGTTGTTGTTTAAGGATAAGGTCGCCAGACCGGGTATAGAACCATCCTTGCAACGTATGTTGCCGTGGGGTAGGAAAATAGTTACGTTTGACGCTAAACGAAGTCACATTCAGCATCTAATCAATTGGCAGGAGCAGAAAAACACGAAAATTGCGAAATACTCGATTTATCACTCTAACGTCAAACCTGTCGTATTTGTCTAAATGTCTACTTTCCAAACAGTTTAGCTGAATGGACGTTCAGTTAAACTGGTGAAAAAATAAGCCTACCGTCCGCCCAATAATTTTATCTTTGCTTGAGGGAGTTTGAATTTTAACCAGTTATTGGGTGTTTAAAATACACATAAGTAACCGTATGTGGTTACCTATGTATCCGTATTAATTTCCCGTTTGCGTTTTCTGCTCCTCACCAGCCCTTTCCGTGTAACAAAATATTTATATATCTGTGCTTACCTTAATAGTGTCAACGACAGTTGGCCGATATCGCCTATGGATGATTGCGACTAGCAACCCATTCAAAAAATAGCGGGACTGCTGAGTTTTGAAGATTTAACCCCTCTAGAAAAAAGATAAACGGGGCAAACAGATGAAAAAGCACACTCGCTTCACTGGAATTGTCAAAACAATCGCAACAGCGTCTGTTGTTGTGTATGGAAGTGCTGCATACGCAGCCATCCCTCCTGGTTATTATAATAGTGCAAATAGCAGTAACGCTGCTGCGCTTCATGCTTCTTTGCATGAAATCATCGATGACCATCAACGCTTTCCTTACACCTCAAGTAGTACCGACACATGGGATATATTGGAATTAGCGGATCAGGATCCAGACAATAGCAACAACGTGATTGATATCTACAAGAACGCCAGTTATGCCAAAGAAGGAGGCGGTAATAGCAATTACAATCGCGAGCACAGTTGGCCAAAGTCTTACGGATTTCCAAACGACGGCAGCACTAATTACGCCTATACCGATACGCATCACTTATTTATTGCGAATAGTAGTTACAACTCCAGCCGAAGCAATAAACCTTACGCTAATTGCGACTCAAGCTGTACCGAGAAGGTCACTGAGTTCAATAACAACAGAGGTGGGACGTCGACGCAGTCAAATTGGACAACGGGCTCCTACGAAAATGGTACCTGGGAAACCTGGTCTGGTCGCCGGGGTGATGTTGCTAGAGCCCTGATGTATATGGCAGTGCGTTATGAAGGTGGCAGCCACGGTGTCACTGGTGTAGACGAACCCGATTTACGTCTGACGGATGATCGAAACCTGATCGGAAATTCAAGTACGGGAAGCAATATTTCTGTTGCCTACATGGGCTTAAAATCTGTTTTACTGCAGTGGCATGCCGAAGATCCTGTGGATGATATGGAGCGACTCCATAACGATACAGTGTACAGTTTTCAGGGGAACCGTAACCCGTTTGTTGATCACCCTGAATTTGTACAATGTGTGTTTCAGAACATTTGCTCTGGTGGCGGCGGTGATACGACTCCACCGGCGACACCAACTAACTTGAGCGCGACTGGCGGTAGCGGATTAGTGGAGTTGGCCTGGACTGCAAATCAAGAATCTGATCTGGCAGGCTACAATGTATATCGTAGTGATAGCCTGAATGGCACCTACACGAAACTCAATTCGGGATTGATTAATACCAGCGCTTATACAGATGAATCAGTAACAGCTAGTACGACTTACTTCTACAAAGTCAGTGCGGTTGATACTTCTTCCAATGAATCTACATTGTCTGCTGCTCAATCCGCGACAACAGATGCAGGAAGCGGTGGTGGTGGTTCTGCCCAGGCGTGGATCAATGAATTACATTATGACAACGATGGTTCAGACAGCAATGAGTTTATTGAAGTTGCCGCAACTGCGGGAATGGATCTGTCGGGCTGGAGTCTGATTGCCTACAACGGAAATGGTGGCAGCACTTATAAAACGGTAGCTTTATCCGGCATTGTCAGCGATCAAAGCAACGGTTTTGGTTTTGTTCAATTTGCCTTTAGTGGACTTCAAAATGGCGCGCCTGACGGTATTGCATTAGTCAATGCGACAGGTGATGTTGTGCAGTTCTTAAGTTACGAAGGTGTGATGACTGCAAACGATGGTGCAGCCTCAGGGATGCAATCTACAGATATTGGTGTCAGTGAATCCAGTAGCACGCCAGTCGGCTATTCGCTGCAATTAGCAGGGACAGGTAATAGCTATGACAGCTTTGTCTGGCAGGCAGCGCAGGCAAACACCGCCGGCTCTGTGAACGCAGGTCAAACAATGCAGGGGAGTGGTGGCAATCAGGATCCGGTGGCGCAATTTAATCATGGTTGTAACGGATTAAGCTGCAACTTTGATGCTTCAGCCAGTTCTGATCCTGATGGCACTATCGTCAGCTATGACTGGAATATGGGAGATGGCACCCTGCTCAGTGGTGCGATGCCTAATCATAGTTACGGCGCAGATGGCAGTTACACTGTAACCCTTACTGTTGCTGATGACTTAGGTGCAACGCACCAGCAATCACAACAAGTAGTCGTAAACGATCCGCCAGTCGCACCATCAGGAAGCAATGCACAAGGCGGGTTGCAGCAAATTTCTGTTTCCTGGAATGCGAATAGTGAAAGCGACTTGGCCGGTTATAATTTATATCGCAGTGACACATCCGGTGGTACGTTGACTAAGTTAAATGGAACGTTACTGGTGGATACGTTCTACACTGATTCAGGCTTAACTGACAACACCAGCTACTATTATCGAGTATCCGCAGTCGACAGCAGTGGCAATGAGTCAGCATTAGCCACAGAGGTCTCTGCCACAACCGATAACCCAGGAAGTGGTGGCGATGTCTGGATTAACGAGTTGCATTACGATAATAAAGGTTCTGATAGCAATGAGTTTGTTGAACTCGCTGGTAATGCCGGAACGAATCTCTCAGGCTGGTCATTAGTTGGATACAACGGCAATGGTGGATCTGTGTACAAAACCGTTAACCTAAGCGGCACGATCGCAAATCTGCAAAATGGCTATGGCACTATCAGCTTTTCATTTTCAGGTTTTCAAAACGGTGGGCCAGATGGCATTGCTTTAGTTGATGATGCCGGTGTAGTAGTACAATTCCTTAGCTATGAAGGCACGATGACGGCCTCAAACGGCCCAGCACAGGGCATGCAGTCAGAAGACATCGGTGTGGCTGAAAACAGCAGTACGAAGAAAGGCCATTCGTTGCAGTTAGGAGGTTCCGGTACAAGCTATGCAGATTTTTACTGGCAATCAGCAGCCAATGACACACCAGGGAGTATCAATAATAACCAAAGTTTTTAAGTGAATTAAGTCATTAAATGCCTTTATTGCGATAAACGGCAATACACAATAAAGGGGTGTAAATCGCCCCTTTTTCGTAGTTATTGGCCCTTTCACACTGAGTAATATCAATCGATAATGTTATGTGAAATAGCTGACTCTTTTAGAGCAGATGAACCTAATTGAAGATCATCAGGATGTTTTTATGATTGAGTTGAAAAATTCTGAAATTGAGGAAGCAAATGCTTTTGTTGCAATGGAACGTGCCGAAGATACCTCTGAGTTTGTCATTCCATATTCACGCGAAAAACATATTGCTGAAATGAATAAAGACGAGGTTATCTACCTGTCGATTTATGAAAGTGGCAAGCTATCGGGGTTTATTATTGTCGCGATTGATGAATCGGGCAGTGCAGAATTCCGTAGAATCGTTGTTGCTGCCAAAGGCAAGGGGCTAGGGCAAAAAGCCATACATTCTATGGAGCGCTATTGCGTTATGGAGTTGGGCTGTTCGAGGATTTGGCTGGATGTCTTTGCCTCTAATACTCGGGGGATTCATATCTATAAAAAGCTTGGTTACAAACAATTTAAAACGGGCGAACACAACGGTAACACTCTGTTATTTATGGAAAAACGGTTCTAGTTTATCAGACTGGATGTATTCTCAGAAAAGTCGGGTGTGAATCGATGCAAAATACACTTTAGATGGCTATCATCATATAAAGTTTGGAGTGAACAAATGAATCTATCCGATGTATTCGAACTGCTGGAAAAACATAAAAACCCCAGGGGAATTGCCCACTGGAATAATATGAAGCAAACCAGCGGCCTGACCAGCTATGGTATTGGGCTGACAGTACAACGAAAAATTGCCAAAGAAATTGGTAGAAACCGAGACTTGGCGCAGGCGCTATGGGCAACCGACAATTATGATGCCAAAGTACTCGGGTTGTTGATAGATGACCCAAAGCAGTTGACCATTGAACAGGCCGAACAGCAAGTCGAACAGTTAAATGGTGGCATGTTGTGTCATGTTTTTTCCTCATGTGATGCCACACTGGCAAAAGCCCCAATAGCCTTTGAACTGGCGCAGCGCTGGTTAGAAAGTAAAGATACTGTGCGCCGCCGATGTGCTTTTGGACTGGTTTATGAATTGTCCAAGAAGAAGCCAAAAGCCCATACCGACGAGTTCTTTCTCGCTGTAATAGATAACATTGTTGCTACATTTGACGCAGAACCAAAATCAGTAAAGCTTGCTATGGGCGCTGCACTATTGGGTATAGGTAAACGCAATGTGGTGCTGAATAAAGCCGCACTGTCGGTGGCCCGGAGGCTAGGGCCGATAGACTTCAACGAAGATGGACAAAACTGCGATCCGCTCGATGTCGTCAAACACCTGACCAGTGACTATGTAAATAGCAAGTTCGGGTTGAATTGAATTTAATCCGAGTCGGTTGTCGTCTGTTCGCTTTTACCAGCTTCTACAAACATGGAACGCAGATTAACGAGTCTGTCAGGATGTCGCCATTGTTTATGTGTGGTAGAAAACGGTTCAATCAGTTGTATACCGTTGACTTCTGAATGTGACCACTCCGGCACTGGGAATTCGAATAATTCACCACCAAAATCGTCATCCAGCTGACATTGGTAATAACGAAAACCATTTTTTGCAATACCTAGTAATGGCCCTACTTCCACGTTAAAGCCCGTTTCTTCCCAGGTTTCACGATGTGCCGTGCACTGGGCACTTTCGTTTTCATCGCCACCACCGCCGGGTGTATCCAGTTTTCCGGATAATCGATGTTTAATGGTAAGTAAGCGCTGACCAACGCGAATGATGCATCCGGCATTTCCTGCAGTGACATCAAGATGGACTGCATCTATGCGACATATCGGTGGGTTCGGGGCTTCGCTGTTACAGGACAACAGTAAGCTGCTAAAGAGAGTAACAATTAGGTGTTTCACGTTGAGGCGATACATACTGGGTTGTTTTAGTATTTATAATACATAAAAAAGGGCGTTTGTTACGCCCTTTATAATGCCGAATGCTTACTCGTCAAGGAAACTTCGCAGCTGCTCAGAGCGACTTGGGTGTCTGAGCTTACGAAGTGCTTTAGCTTCAATCTGACGAATACGCTCACGCGTAACGTCGAACTGTTTGCCAACTTCTTCCAATGTGTGGTCGGTGTTCATGTCGATACCAAAACGCATTCTCAATACTTTGGCTTCTCGGGCGGTTAACCCTGCCAATACTTCCTGTGTTGCCAGCTTGAGGTTATTCCCTGTTGCTGAGTCCAGAGGTTGAACAATCGTGCTGTCCTCAATGAAATCACCCAGATGTGAATCTTCATCATCACCAATGGGGGTTTCCATTGAAATCGGCTCTTTGGCAATCTTCAACACTTTGCGGATTTTATCTTCAGGCATTAGCATGCGTTCAGATAATTCTTCTGGCGTCGGCTCACGACCAATTTCCTGCAACATTTGGCGAGAGATACGATTGAGCTTATTAATCGTTTCAATCATGTGTACCGGAATACGGATAGTACGTGCCTGGTCAGCAATTGAACGTGTGATAGCCTGACGTATCCACCATGTGGCGTAAGTCGAGAACTTGTAACCACGGCGATACTCAAATTTATCAACCGCTTTCATCAAGCCGATGTTACCTTCCTGAATCAAATCCAGGAATTGCAAGCCACGGTTTGTGTATTTCTTGGCAATCGAAATAACCAAACGCAGGTTGGCTTCAACCATTTCTTTCTTCGCGCGACGGGCTTTCGCTTCACCGATAGACATGCGGCGATTGATATCTTTGATATCATCAATCACTAAGCCGGTTTCTTCTTCTACTTGATTGATCTTGCTTACGCAGCGTTCAATTTCTTCACGCAATGCTTCTAACTGCGGTACATAATCGCCACCAGAAGATAGCGCTGTGGTAAACCAATCGGTTGTCGTTTCGTTGCCTGCAAACAGTTTTATGAATTCACGCTTAGGCATTTTGGCCTGCGCTACACAGAACTTCATGACCAGTCGTTCCTGGACACGAACGCGATCCATCATAGTGCGCATGTTTTTCACCATGCGATCAAACTGCTTCGGTACTAAACGGAACTCTTTGAAGACTTCACTTAACTGTTGAATCTCTTTACGTGCATCAGCATGTGAGCGACCTTTGGCAGTAATTACCTTTTTGGCTATCTCGTACTGAGTGCGTAAATCTGAGAATTTCTCCCGCGCGACTTCAGGATCGATGCTGTTGTCTTCTTCTTCATCGTCATCGTCATCATCGTCATCGTCTTCGTCGTCGAGTTCCTCTTCTGACAATTCAGATCCGATGTGCGTCGCTGTTGGTGCGACATCATCATCATTCGGATCAACGAAACCTAACACGATATCACTCAGACGAATCTCTTCTGCTTCGTACAAATCCCATTGATCAAGCAAGTAAGTGATTGCTTCAGGGTATTCTGCGACAGAACATTGAACCTGATTAATACCGTCTTCGATGCGTTTTGCGATTTCGATCTCGCCTTCGCGAGTCAACAGCTCAACTGTGCCCATTTCACGCATATACATACGAACAGGGTCAGTGGTGCGGCCAATTTCACTTTCTACAGTGGCAAGAGCCTGCGCAGCTGCTTCAGCAACTTCTTCGTCGGTTGTGGTTTCTTGCATTAACAACTCATCAGCATCTGGGGCGTTTTCAAACACCTGAATACCCATGTCGTTGATCATGCGAATTATGTCTTCTATCTGATCGGAATCGATTATATCCTGAGGAAGGTGATCATTGACTTCGGAGAAGGTCAGGAAACCTTGTTCTTTACCTTTAGCAATGAGGAGTTTAATCTGTGACTGCTTGCTTGCCATATACTTCCACAACTAAATTTCTTGGTTTAGCCTAAATGTGTATGATTTGACCACATTTCAAGCCCTGAGTTTCTAACGCAAAATAGCGCGCGGAACTAGCGATTATAGCAGAAAACTGAAGTTACAATCCATTATTTGTTTAATTTTTGTCTGTTTTTCTGGTTGAGAGCCAAATAAATCCCACAAGCGCCTACTACGTTGATTTATTTTTTATTTTTTTACAGTGAATAGCTATGCACACTCTCTGTGTAACTAACGCGAACCTTATTTCTGAGTGAGCTAAACGACTGACGGTATTGAAGAATTAACAGTAACTTGGAGTTTACAGGGTACTCCCCACGTAATTGAGCATAAATTCACATAATCAGGGCAATACTATGCAAAATACGCTTCTTTCAGGCTGTCTCCGATACTTTACACTTAAGGTTATCGCATCTAGAGTCATTAGAGGAAATTCAATCCCAAGCACGCGGGAAGATTTATCGTTGTTCATTTTTTAGGCTTTTGGTGACAGGCAATTGCAGCCAGGGTCCTATCAGTTCAGTGGTCTTATTAGTCTGGCTATTGGTTAAATGATGAACAAAGATAAGCAGTCCAGCGTGACCGACTCAACCAATTGGCCATTTTATGCGATTCGTATCTTTAGCATTTATCATTCTCAACACTCTATTCTTTTCTGTTAGCAGCCTGGCAATGCCTGAAAACGTTCAGGATCTCAATGCCCCTGTCAGTAATCAACAGTTGTACGCGCTATTGCAAAAAGTAAGCACTCAGCCGCATGTGACGGTGACCCAGGAAGGCACATCGATGAAGGGTAAACCCATTCATCTGGTGCGTTTGCATCGGAGTGAAAATCCGACTTGGCGAGTCTTTTTTTACGGCCAGCAACATGGAAACGAAACATCAGGTAAAGATGCGTTGGCATATTTAATAAGGGATTACGCCCAGAACCCGGAAAAATTGCCGCTTGATGTTGATTTGTACATCCTGCCACTGGTAAATCCAGATGGTGCCGCAGACTATGCAAGGCGTAATGCAGCGGACGCTGATCTAAACCGTGACCATATCCTGTTTAACCAACCGGAAACCCGGATTTTGCATAAAGTTGGCCGACGCATTCAACCCCATGTCGCCGTTGATGGGCATGAGTTTAAGCGTGATACCAGCGACTATACGGAACGCGGCTGGAAAGAGTGGCCTGTTATTATGATGGGCACTGCCAATAGTCCTTTGTACAATCCTACGTTGTTTGAAATGGGTAAGCGCTGGGTTGATAGAGTCGGTGTCACCATGGACAAACAGGGGTTTAATTATGAGCGCTATTTTCTTGCGTACTACCCTCCCCACGGAGAATTCCGCTACAGCACGTTAGAGGCGGATGATGGTCGCAATAGTTTTGGGCTTTATTACCACGCCTTATCTTTCATTATTGAATCGGGAGTCTATCGGGAAATACTGGAAGACCCATTTTCAGATATCGCTGAGCGCACTCAGGCATATCTGGGAATCTTTAACCAGTTTGTGCAAGATATAGAATACCGTGAAGAGGAGCTAGCTGCGGTTGAAGCAGCAAGAAAAGCCCCGGTAATCCCGTATATTGCCACTAATTTTTTCTGGGGCAGTGACGGAGATTTTAACCACCCATCTCGAGCGGTTGATATTGAGACGGGCGAAACAGTGGTATTTAACGTGCCTAATTTTATGAAGCATCGGGTTGTAAAACGTTATGTAGAAACACCCGAGGGATATCTCATCGCTAAAAAGCACGTCAGTCTTATCAAGCCCTTGCTGGATAGACATGAGCTCGACTATGAAATACTTAAAAGTGCGCAGACGCTAAATGTCGAAACCTGCCATCTACAGCGAATTGAGACTGAATATGATGAATTATATGAACGCTACGAAGGCCGTCAAATTGTCAGTTGTGAAGCGGCCGATGAAAAAACCTTTCAGCCTGGCAGTCTGTCGATAACATTAACCGCGCCACGCGCTAATGAGGTGATAGTGATGCTGGAACCTCAGATGCTGTACGGGTTATTTCAGTACCCGGAATTCGCCTCCTTAGCTGATGAATCCAAAGAGATTGGCGTTTATCGCTTAATGCCGTAACGCCACTTTTGCCTGATACGGTAGCGTAGAGGAGCATTTGTATCGGTAATGGACATTGAATTTGTCTTAGAGTAAAGCAGATTGGCAGGAAGTATTTAGAACTCAGATGAATCAGTCTTGAATAAGGGGGGATATGTCAACAATTCGTGTAAATGGTGCACAGTTATTCTATCGATCTGTTGGGGAAGGCCCCGAAACGATAGTGTTTTCTCATGGCTATTTGATGAATCACACCATGTTCAATGGGCAAATCGAACTCCTGAGTAAAAAGTATCGATGCATTAGTTATGAACATCGTGGTCACGGCTTCAGCGAGATAACCCAGGATGGTTACAGTATGGATAATCTGGTGGCCGACGGGATCGCTTTGATTGAAGCGTTGAATCTTGGACCTGTGCATTTTGTTGGCATGTCTACCGGCGGATTTGTTGCTATGCGTATCGCTCTTCGCAGACCAGAATTACTCAAATCTATCGCACTTATAAGCACGTCAGCGGAAGCCGAGTCACCAAAAGCCCTGAAGAAAAACAAGTTACTTATGAAAGTTGTTAGATACCTGGGGTGGTGGCCTGCTATCAGTCAGGTACAGGCGATGATGTTTCATACCTCATTTCTTCAGGATGAAAACCACCAACAGGAAAAGCAATATTGGAAAAGCGTTCTCGAAAACCAAAATCTCAAAGCGATGATTGCTTTTGGCAACGCAATTTTTAACAGACAGTCGGTATTACCGGATCTCGCACGAGTATCGTTACCTGTGGCGGTCGTAGTAGGGCAACAGGATGTGTTAACACCACAGTCCTGTTCAGAAAATATGGTTGCTTCGCTGCAAAATGCGACCCTACATGCGATTCCTGAAGCAGGTCATTGTGTTGCCATCGAAAAAGCACCGGAGGTCGCGCAGATTCTTTCAAATTTTTATCGCCAAACCTAATCTGAGCCCGATTGGTGTTAACAAATCTAAGCTGAATTTCATCGCTTACGCATGACCATCGGAATTCGATAAAGTGGTAGGTCAGTCTTCCCGGAATGACTGACTGCACAGCTTTGCTGTCAATCGGGCAATGTGCTTTGTGCGACAAAAGTTTTCAGGGAGCGGTCAGTCGGATTGGCATTTCTTTGAGATCCGTTGCTCGTCCTTTGAGGACTGTCGCGAGTCGTGAAAATGAACTTACTTTTTCTCGATAGCGGACATTCTTAATTTTTGTTATTTTCCAGCTATTCCCAACAATTATTGATTATCATTAATCTCCTAAAGTCATAGAAAAAGGATTCATAATTTTGAAATCGAAAGGAATGATATTTTTGCTTTTATCCTTGTTGGTTTGCTATTTCGCAATTAGCCATTTGATAACAGTTGATCCAAAGGTTGAGGTCGACTCTGTAAAAAGCAGGGCGATATCAAAATCAATCGAGGTCAAAAGCATTCTTTGTCGTCAACCAAAGGGCGCAGACAGATTACTTATTACTGATCAGGAAGGTATAGTTTATGAAACACTAGAGCGTGTTGATCTTTGCTGTACATGTTCTAATCAACCCACATTGGTAACCACATGAGTGAGAAAGCTAGTGCGACTACACTGTGGTAGTTTCTGGCTAACTTGTCATATCGAGTGGCTATAGCTCGATATTTCTTTATTTTCAAAAAGGCATTCTCAACCAAGTGACGATATCGGTACATAGCCCAATCAATATCATCGTTGCCTGTTTTGCTGTTTCCTTTTCTTGGTATTACTTGCTTAGCATTACGACTGCTCACAAGCTCACGTAGAGCTTGACTGTCATAGCCTTTGTCAGCAACCACCACTTCAGCTTCTGGTGATGATTCGACCAAAGATTGACCGTGTCTGACATCATGAGCCTGTCCTCCTGACAGCTCGAAATATACAGGTAAACCTCCACTATCAACCGCTAAATGTATCTTGGTTGATTTACCTCCGCGACTTTTCCCGATAGCTTGCTCTGCCTGGTCACCGATGTTAGCTCCATCCTGATGAGCTTTAACAATACTGCCATCAATGAATAGCCACTGAGGGTCATTGAGACGTGATAAAAACTGGAAAATATCAGTCATGACGCCTTTCTTTGACCATAAATTGAAGCGCCTGAAGACAGCACTCCAATCTCCAAACTCCCTTGGTAAGTCTCGCCACGGGATACCCGTCCGCATTCGGTACAAAATACCTTCAAGTGTCATTCGGTGTTCAGGTTTATTATAAATTCGGCCTGTTAAATACATAATTCTGGATAGCAGTTTCCAGCTATCATCTGTTAGCATGAGTCTCGGCATTTGGGGACGTTAAATTGTTTTTTGGCGAAATCATTATAACCGACCCATTTGCTGATTACTTTTCATACCACAAAGATCAACACGCTCTAATGTCAGCAAGATTTTCTTGTGATGACGCTCTTTCCAATATTTCCATTGAAGATACTGTTCATATTATTTATGACCCAGAAAAGAATAGAGTGATGGAATTAATACATAACAAGAATATGTATCTAAAACTTGAAAGCTATTTAAGTGGCAACAAAGAACGAACAGAGAAACTTCCTTACTTTATGCTCCTAGTTGGAGTTATATTTTTATGGATATCTGTTTCTTGCTTTAGAAAGGTTAGCTAGTTTGAGCACATAAGATCTCGATATTTGTAGTGGACAATAAAACACGGACACCTTTTTAGCTAATTCTTCCGCTTTCGCCGGTGGTAGACCATCGTTAAATTGATGCGGTCTTTCCCAGTTGTAGTAATTACGTAAATAAACCAATTCCAAAAATAACGGCAAGCGATAAAACGATCCCCCCAAGACAACTCGTCAAGATTCCGCTCATAGAATCCATCGGCTCTTCTTCAATGTACTTTGGATTTTGGCCTAAAGTTACGACTTTCAAAATGAAAACGCCAGAAAAGTAACATAAGTACTTCCCAATTATTTCACCAATGAAGAACGCAATCCCTCTAACTATCCCTTTGAGAAATATTGCCAATATCTCTTCCATAAAATGTTCCTTGATGCTTCATTACTTAAAATAAATGCGAGACCGAAATTTTGATATAACGTCTGCTATTTATAGCTATTACACCACAAAAGAAATGGTTCTGACTCTTCCGTTACTTGGTTTTAGGATACTACCATACTCGAAGGTTTTCAGGATGGCGACTGTCGGCAACACGGTAATAGCCGAAATATACCACATTATTCTGTATGACAAAATTCACACCATTGCTGTCAGTCGGGCGAAGTGCTTTGTACAACAAAACCTTTGAGTTTGCGGTCAGTCGGTCGGCCAGCAGCAAATGAATACATTGAGCGATAAAACGTAGGACGGCAGTAAGGGGGTGAACTGCGGCTCCATGCTTGTTGTTGACTTTCAGTCTGACAATATTATTACAGCGACTAAATTAAAAATCATTCATGTTTTGCTTGGCACTTATGCGGGCTCACTTTCGTTTAGCTTTACGATTGTATATACATTCGATATGCTTTGTGTATCGTTTCACTATGCCGTTTTTATTTGGTTACTCATGAAAAAATCTAAGAAAAAGAATAGCCAATTACTAATCCGCATTAACGACGAGGAGCGCAAGGTGTTTGTAGAGCTATGTGATGAGTTGGACACCAGTGCTGCCCGAGAGGTAAGGCGATTTATTAAAAGCTTTATCGCTAAACATCAGCGAAATCTCAACCAACCTAGCAATAAATAGGAGTCATCAAGATGGCCAAATCTAAAGCGAAAGCGTTAAAAAAAGAAATCAAAGCTCGTAAAGCGAAAATTTCAAAACAAGAAAAGAAAGTCAGCAAGCTTAAAAAGAAGCTTAAAAAAGCAAAATAAAGTTAAGGCCGCATTGATATGCGGCCTTTTCTACTGAGAAATTGAATAGTTGATCGCGCGGCGCAGACCAAAAGAATAGTTCGAACCGAAATGTTCCGATCTCCGATGCAAGGCACCCTACCAATTAACTTTTGTTCAACGACTGCAAAATATTGAAGGTCAGAGCCTGGTTAATTAATTCTGCTCAGACCCTGTTTATTTTTGCTATAAACCGACCTTAAAAACCTGGCCATCCTTCCAATCTGGCGACCAATCTCACTACTTCTTCGAATAATTCGATGCCATTGTCACTGTTAGCCATCAATACTAAGCCAACGCCATCTGTTTTGTGGGCAAACATTACGGCACGAAACCCTTCATTTGCCCCGCTATGCCCAAAGTATCCATAATTGTCAGCACGAAACAGTTCAAATCCCAAACCAAAATCTGGGTTAGGACCTGCATTTAACATTTCATAGAGCTGTTCACTAGCCAATAAATTATTGGCATTACCATTAAGGGAGTTTTGCATCTCTATCGTGTATTTCGCCAGATCTTCGGCGGTAGTCCATAGTCCGGCGGCGGCCATTTCAGGATAGACATGAAAGCCGCCATCTACTTTGTTCCCGTTCGAATAATGGCCACTGCTGGTATTTTCTATTAATGTACTCGGCAATGGTTGCTGATAGGTGCTGTTAGTCATCGCAAGTGGACTAAGTACCTGATCACGCATCCACTCATCAAAGGGTTGCTGATAGTAGTCAGCCAACGCCAACTGCATCAGGGTATAACCACCACCAGAATACTGAAACTTACTACCTGGAGTGTAGACAACCTTTACCGCCTCGCTATTAGCTGGAGATTGCCCGTCAAGAACCTGTACCGTCGTTGGCAATTCACCGGATCTTTTATAGCCACCAAAGCCGTGTACATTGATACCAGCTGTATGTGCAATCAATCCTCTTAAGGTGACAGTATTATCTTCAGAGAAAGAAGAGTCTGGCAACTGCCAGGAAGTCAGCATATCGCTAATGTCAGTATCCAAAAAGAGCTCGCCGTTTTGCATGGCTTTCATAACCGCGACGGCTACCAGGGATTTACTGATGGATGCAGCCTGAAACATTGTGTCTGGGGTAACGGCCATATTGCTTTCCTGGTCTTTTACACCAACGGCTATTATCCGATCCAACTGGAAGTTTTTAATGGTCACTATGCTTACGCCAGGAACATTGTAATGATCGAGTAAACCGGCAATATCGTCGTATGAATCTGTTAACTCTGGAGGCGGTGGAGGTGTTTGACTGGTCTCGCCACCACCACAACCCATAAGCAAAAAACTCAAACAGCAGCCAAGCATAAAGACTCTGTTTTTCCCTAATGACATCATACAACTTTCCTTTAAATTTTATTATTAATAAGAGCGGATACAGCGAGATAAGCTGTCCACGGCGGGCGATACTAATCTAAGTTTCGGGATGTGTCTGTATCAGATTGTATGGAAAGTAAGGAGGCGCAGCTATTTGCTCGAAGCATGGGGACTGAACATCTTGTTTGATTAGTGGCTATGCAAAGTGGTAACCGATCAGGCTTGTTTCTTAGCCACAACATCAGGGTGAAAAAATATAAGAAAAAAATTGATTAAAAATCTGGTTTATTCAGATTTTTCTGTGGTCGTTCTATCGCTAAGCTTCACAGCAGTTTTTAAGTTTGCATATTACTTTATGAGGTTTTTTAAATGAGTGAACCATGGGTCGCCTACATTGTTGTTGGCTTGTCATTATCTATGCTGACAGCGGTTGGAGTGGGGTTAACATTGCTTGCTCAGAGAGCATCTAAAGCGTCAAAAACTTAGTCCCGTTTAACACCGGAATTGAGTTTACGGGTCAACAGAATAAGCTCCTGCTTTTCCTCGGTACTGAGTGAATGCACTTGTGACTTGGTGGTGAGAGCTTCCAGTCGCGCGGATAGGGATAGTTCTACCAGTCTGGCAATGTTACCTGAGTATTCTTTTTGTAGATCTTTATCCTGCGGTAGTTCCCTTGCCAGCAAGGTTTGTAAAGCCGTCAAATGCGGATGATCCCGAAAACGCTCCAACAACTGTACGCTACTGATTTGTGGTTGTTCCATACAAACCTGGTGGATTTGCTGCAACATTTCAATACCCTGAACCTTTAATGTAGCCAAAAGCTGTTGGCTGATCTGTGGAAATTCAGCGGCAATCGCCGGGCGATGCAAAAGCAATTGAATAATCCGCCTTATCGGGGTATCACCTGATTTTGCGGGAACACGATAATCCTGTTTTTGGGTTTTTTCGCTGGCCGTCCCACTGCCCGACAATGTGCTGCTGCCACTTGTAGTGCGATCGCCGGTCAGGCCACCGAGCTTTTCTTGCAGCATTTGCTTTTGGTGCTCTCCCGGAATTTTGTCCAGCATGGGTAACGCCGTGCTTTTGAGTGCGGCTTTGCCTTCCAAGGTGCTGGTGTCATGCTCTTCGAGGAGGTGTTCAAACAGGAACTTGGACAGAGGCAAGGCACGGTCAAATTGCTGTTCGAATGCGTCTTTACCTATTTTCCTGACTTGTGTGTCGGGATCCTCGCCATCGGGTAAGAATAAGAACTTCATTTGTTTGCCGTCTTTTAAATACGGCAAGGCATTTTCCAGTGCGCGCCATGCCGCTTCTCTTCCGGCTCTGTCACCATCGTAGCAGCACAGAATTTCCTGTGTATTACGAAATAACATCTGAATATGCTCACCGGTTGTGGCAGTGCCTAACGCCGCAACAGCATAATCGATTTCAAACTGTGCCAAGGCCACCACGTCCATGTAACCTTCTACAATCATGACGCGACGTAACTTGCGATGCTTTTGTTTGACCTGATAAAGGCCATAGAGCTCGTAGCCTTTGTGGAAAATGCGGGTTTCTGGTGAATTCAGGTACTTGGGGCCGTCACCTTCTAATACTCGACCGCCAAAGCCAATCACTCGCCCACGTTTGTCCCGGATAGGGAACATGATGCGATCCCGAAAGAAATCATACTCCCGACCGCTGTCATTCTGATTAACCAGTTTCAGTGCTTTGAGTTGTGTTTTCGCTTCCTCAGTCCGGCCAAACTGAGATAGTACCGCATCCCATTCCGGTGGCGCGTAACCAATGCCGAAATCTTTGACGACTTCGCCTGACAACCCCCTGCTTTTTAAGTATTCAATGGCTTTTTCGCCTTGCTGATGGTGCTTAAACTGGTGCGCAAAAAACCTGGCGACCTGTTCCATCAACTGATAGTCATCCTGCAATTGTTGCTTATTTTGCTGGCTGGGGGCGGGGAAGTTGCCTTGTTCTCTGGGGACTTCTAAATGATAAAAACGCGCCAGTTCTTCAACGGCTTCTGGAAACTCCAGTTGCTCATATTCCATCATAAATGAAATAGCATTGCCATGCGCACCACAGCCAAAACAATGGTAAAACTGTTTGTCTGGTGCTACCGAGAATGACGGCGTTTTTTCGTTGTGGAATGGGCAGCAAGCCTGATAATTCTTGCCCGCTTTTTTAAGAGGTACATAGGCATCGATCACTTCAACAATGTCGGCCCGTGCTAACAGGTCATCAATAAAGTTGCGTGGAATTCTGCCGGATTTCATGAATACGTTTTTGGACCCTAAAAGAGAAAGCCGTACCATGTGCTATTGGTACGGCTTATGTCAAGCGTCTCTTATTTAGTGCGATAAATTTTATCTAGTAGAACGAATTTATCGATTAACTGCTGAGTTTGTCTTTAATTAACTTGCTGACAGCGCCCATGTCGGCTTTACCCTGAACCTTGGGTTTGAGCCACCCCATCACTTTGCCCATGTCTTGCATGCCTTGGGCGGATGTGGCCGTCATTGCGTCAGCGATTAGTGAGCTAAGTTCATCCTCACTCAACGGTTGCGGTAAAAAAGAATGCAAAACTTCAATTTCTTGCTGCTCTTGTGATGCCAAATCATCACGACCAGCCGATTCAAACTGTTGTTTGTCATCATTGCGTTGCTTTACCATTTTGGTAAGTATAGCAAGCACGTCAGCTTCCTGAAGTTCTGTCTGACCGTCAATTTCTCTTTGCTTAACTTCCGCAAGTGCCATTCTTATGGTGCCAAGACGAATTTTGTCTCTGGCGCGCATGGCGTCTTTTTGCGCGGATGTTAACTGCTCTTTTAAAGACATAGCAATTAATGTTCGCTAGCTTGGTTTAGTACAGTTTAATTCTGCGAGAGTTTTCACGCGCCACTTTTTTCATATGACGTTTTTTAGCAGCTGCTTTCTTACGCTTACGTTCCCAGGTAGGCTTTTCGAAGAACTCACGACGACGAACTTCAGACAATACACCTGCTTTCTCACAAGAACGCTTAAAACGACGCAATGCAACGTCAAACGGCTCGTTCTCTCTCACTTTCACTATTGGCATTAAAATCTCACCTCAAATCAATTTGTTACAATCGGCCAGTACAAAAAATAATCGGCACGGTTAAAAATGGTGCGCAATTCTAATCATATCTGCGGGCAATGTAAAGCAAACCTTAGGCTGATATATAAAATAATTGTGCAAAAATTAACAACAGAATAATCGTTAAAATAACGGAAAACTGGTTTGTACAGTGAAATTCGGTACAATCCTGCGGTTATTGTTCAACGGTTTAAATATACGCATGAAAGTACTGGGGATAGAAACATCCTGTGATGAAACTGGGATCGCGGTCTATGATACCGATAAAGGATTATTATCCCATGCCTTATATAGTCAGGTAAAACTGCACGCAGACTACGGTGGTGTTGTCCCGGAGCTGGCATCACGTGATCACATACGCAAAATATTACCGCTGGTGCAATCGGCACTGGAAGATGCGGGCGTTGGTTCAGACGATATCGATGGCATCGCTTATACACGTGGGCCCGGTTTAGTGGGGGCATTATTAGTCGGCTCTTCGGTCGCCCGAAGTCTGGGTTATGCCTGGAATGTGCCCACCCTTGGTGTGCACCATATGGAAGGCCATCTATTGGCGCCGATGCTTGATGATATCGATGTCAGCTTTCCATTTATTGCACTTCTGGTTTCTGGTGGCCATTCAATGTTGGTGCGGGTGGCAGAAATTGGTATGTACGAAGTGTTAGGCGAGTCAATTGATGACGCTGCTGGTGAAGCATTTGATAAAACCGCCAAACTGCTTGGGCTGGATTATCCGGGCGGCCCTTTACTGGCGAAACTGGCGGATAAAGGAAATCGAGACCGTTTTACCTTCCCGCGACCAATGACAGATCGTCCCGGTTTAGATATGAGCTTTAGTGGTTTAAAAACGGCGGCAGCGAATACCATACATCAGGTTCGGCAGCAGGGTGAATTGTCCGATCAAGACCAGGCGGATATTGCTGCGGCATTTCAGGAAGCAGTGGTCGATACACTAGTCATTAAGTGTCGTCGAGCACTGGAACAGACGGGAGTAAAATCTCTGGTGATTGCCGGTGGCGTCAGTGCCAATACCCGCCTTAGGGAAAAATTAGGCAATCTGATGCGTAAAAAGGGCGGCAAAGTTTATTATCCCCAGTTGCAATTTTGTACCGACAACGGTGCCATGATTGCCTATGCCGGTGCTAAACGTTTATCAGCCGGACAGAGTGACCCAATGTCGCAACAGGTGTTACCTCGTTGGCCATTACATGCGCTGACGCGTCTGGAAGCAGAAAGTAAAGATTAAGAGTATATGACTGACAGAATTATCATTCAGGGCCTGCACATCGATGCGATTGTGGGAGTTTATGATTTTGAAAGAGAAAATCATCAGCGCTTATTGGTCGATTTGGTGATGGATAGCGATTTTAGCCGTGCGTCTCAATCCGATGAGTTGAGCGATACGATTAATTATGCTGAGGTGGCAGAGCTTATCAGTACATTAACGCTGGAGTTACGGCCACAGTTACTGGAATCACTGGCTGAGCGTATTTGCCAGAGGCTATTTCAACGCTACCCGGTGACACGTATCGAACTGACGCTGAAAAAACCTGACATTCTGCATCACGCCGATGCTGTTGGTGTACAGGTCATTCGCCAGCGCCAGGAGTAACGTCCCAGTCATGCCTCGAATTTTCATTGGCTTAGGAAGTAATGTGGATAAAGATGTTGCTGCGGTTGAGGGAGCTCAGGCGCTGCAACAACTATTTTCTCAGGTTCAGTTTAGTCATCTCTATGAGAGTGAAGCGATTGGGTTTGAAGGTGAAAACTTTTATAACGCGGTTATTGCCGCCAACACAGAGCTGTCGCTAACTGAAGTATTGCAGCAGTTGAAAGATATCGAATCACATTACGCGCATCCGCAACAGCAGACCGGAATGTGTAGCAAACGGCTGGATTTGGATCTATTACTGTATGGCGAAACCATTGCTGAAACACCAGCCGTGTTACCTCGTCCTGAAATTCTCTTCAACGCTTTTGTATTGTTACCGCTTTCTGAATTAGCACCCGATATGCCGCATCCATTAACCGGATGTTCATTTGCACAGCACTGGCAACAGTTTGGTCATGGCAATCAGCAACTGTGGCGAATTAGCAACTCTGAAAACAACAAGGAATGGTTTAAGTGACAATTTTTGAAATTATCGTATTGGCAATTATCCAGGGACTCACCGAGTTCCTGCCCATTTCCAGTTCTGCACATTTAATTTTACCCGCGGAACTGTTCGGCTGGCGAGAGCAGGGGTTAGCCTTCGATGTTGCGGTGCATGTGGGCAGTTTAATCGCCGTGATGTTGTATTTGCGCAAAGACATCAAATCCTTAACCATCGGCTGGTTTGCGTCTGTCTCGGGTAAAGCGAACGATGATGGACGACTGGCATGGCTGATTGTTCTTGCCACGATTCCCGTTGTGATAGTGGGTTTTTTAATGAAAGATTTGATCGAAGTCTATGCCCGTTCAGGGTGGGTAATTGTCGCTACCACCATTATTTTTGCATTGCTTTTGTGGTGGGCTGACCAAAGTGCCAAGCAACAACATGATCTGCAAAAACTTACCTGGCGCTCGGCACTGTTAATTGGTTTATCACAAATTGCAGCACTGATCCCCGGAACATCGCGCTCCGGAGTGACAATGACCACCGCACTATTTTTGGGCTTAGACAGAGTCAGTGCCGCCCGCTTTTCATTTTTGTTATCCATTCCCACCATTTTAGGCGCAGGCCTGCTGGAGACCAGAGACTTGCTGGCGTCCCCGGAGGCCATCAACTGGACTGAATTAATGCTCGGGTTAGGCCTGTCCTTTATCAGTGCCTATATTTGTATTGCGTTATTTATCAATTGGATAAGTCGAATTGGCATGGGACCATTTGTTATTTATCGCTTACTATTGGCTGCCGTTATGATTTGGATTTTATGGTAGCTCAGGCGGGATTTTGCGGGGCAAAGATACTACCGTAAAACGATATACTAACGTACACTCAATTATCATCGAAAAACCTGACAGGTGTTAAAATGGCTGACACTATTTTTACTAAAATTATCAATCGTGAAATTCCGGCTGAAATCATTTATGAAGATGATAAGGCATTAGCATTTAAAGATATCAATCCACAGGCCCCGATTCACTTTTTGGTGATCCCAAAGAAACCGATTGCCACAGTCAATGACATCCAGGAAAAAGACAGAGAATTAGTGGGGCATCTATATATTGTGGTGCAAAAAATCGCGAAAGAATTTGGTTTTGCTGAAGATGGCTATCGCACCGTCATGAATTGCAACGAGTTCGGTGGACAGACCGTTTATCATATTCATTTGCATGTATTGGCTGGAAAACCACTGGGTTGGCCACCTTATCAGGAAAGACTAAAAGTCGAATAACTTCGGGTAATCGGGAGTCCGGATTATTTAGACAACGCCTTTTTAAATTTACTTTTCACTGAGCGCCAATGGGTCATCGGCACTTTAGGTGCCCGGTCTAACACCGCTTTATAATCATTATCAGAGAAGTGGGCTTCGCCGCCGTGTGCCAGCAGAATGGACCTTGGTGCCAGTTGTTGTAGCTTTAAGATTGAAGCCCGGTATCGGTTGGGATAAAACACAGGATAGGGGGGGATAAACTGGCCTTTTACTTTGACCATTAAATCTGCCACATACACCCTTTTGCTAGGCACATGCTCCACTGATAAGTCCCTGTCTGTGTGACCTTGAGTAAAATGCACCCGCCATTCGCCAAAGTTCGGCACATTGTCACCATCATTTAGCTTTATATCGGGCTTTAAATAAGCGGAATACCAGATATTTCTACGAGGTTTGTTCATGCGACCGGAGACCCATTTGGCTAACATAATATCTGTCAAATGCATCAATTTACCATCCAGCCCCCGATACCATTGCCCAGGGACATTCGCCGCAACTATTTTGCAACCTGTGAGTTTACGCAGTCTGTGAGCCGCGCCAGCGTGATCGGGGTGCATATGTGTCACAATGACAGTATGCAAATCACTGAAAGGTCGGGACAGGGAATTTTCAATAAAGTTACGAATGGTCTCGATGTCAGCTCTCGAGGCACCATCAAGCAGTAATAATCGGTCCGGATATTCGGCCAGATAAACCGACTGAATGTAACCTTCTATTTTATGTAACTTCATCATCACAATCTAAATTCACAAGTGATAGCGATTCTAACACTTGCAATCATAAAATTTAAACGTCTGTTTGAATTTGCCAGTGAAATAGTAACTACGCGTGCTGGCTGAAGTATACAGGCCAATCCAAGGTATTGAATTTTATCGATAAATACGAGACGTTCGGACTCTTCAATATAGTGATAGTTGAATTGGTAATGTTTATTATGTGGGTTTTAATTGTAATTGGTATACCAATAATGCAAATAAATGGTTGACACAAGTGTTAATTATTGGTTATAAAATATTTGCAATTTATTTACAACCAATCCTGTGGAAGGACTCAAACGTGAACACACAACTATCAACACTATATTCAGCGGTGAAGGCAGCGTACCTTCGCCAGGTATTTGCCTCAGCTCTTTGCACTGCATCCGTCGTAAGCGCAGTTAGTGTGCAGGCGCAAGAGGCAACCACAGATGCAGATGAGCCAGTCGAAGTTATTCAGGTCGAGGGAGTTCGAAGTACCATTCAGGAATCTATTGCTATTAAAAAGCAATCGACAACTATTGTTGAAGGGTTGTCTGCCAGCGACATTGGAGAGTTTCCCGCATTGTCTATTGGTGAAGCCTTAGAAACTTTAACGGGGGCTTCATCTCACAGAGAGCAGGGCGGTGCCACTGAAATCTCAATCCGCGGTCTCGGTCCATATCTTGGCAGTACAGTGTTCAACGGCCGGGAAGCTGCAAATGGCAGTGGTGACCGCTCTGTAAACTTCTCCCAATTCCCATCAGAGTTGTTCAACAAAATTGCGATTTACAAGACTCAGGAAGCCAGCTTTATTGAAGGCGGAGTGTCTGGTCAAATCTTGTTGGAAACATTAAAGCCACTGGATTACGGGAAAGAGCGTTTTCAGGTTGAATATAAAGGCAATTGGAACCCGGACAATAGCGATCTTGAAAATCCAGGGCGGGATCTTGGCTCGCGAATTACGGCCAGTTTGGTTGACCAATTTGATTTTGGTGACTTTGGTCAGCTAGGTATTTCAATCGGCGCTCAGAAAAATCTGAGCACTAATCCTGAGCAAGAAGCCAGAACAACCAGCTCCTGGCGAGACTGTCGTAACGATCCAAACTCATCCTCAGGCGTTTATTCCAGTGGTAACTGTGACTCTGGCAGTGGTGACTTAGCGCTTGAAGTCGATCCGGACACAGGTGTTGCACCCGATGCAAATACACCATTCCTGTTAGCGCCAAGCAGTCGTTCATATCGTCAAAACATTACCGATGATGATCGTGAATCCGTATTTGCCGCCATTCAGTGGCAACCTAACGATAGATGGGAATTCAATCTTGATGGTCAATACTCTGATCGTTTGTTTACTGAGGTGCGCAATGACTTGGTCTTCGCAGAAAACCGACGCATTGATTCACCTGAAGTGTCAGCGGATGACCGATTGCCCGGCAATTTGATTGTGACGGACAGTGGGGCTGTTCGCGAGTTTACAAATGAACAACGTATTGAAACTCATAGCCAATATCAGGAGCGTCTTGAGGAATACAAAGGCGGGGGATTTTCCGTCAGCTATGATGTAAGTGACGTGCTGACTTTATTTGCCGATTTGTCCTATTCGAAAACGGAACGTAGCGAGAATATTGTACAGACTCGATTGCAGTCCGAGCCAGTGGATATTTATGGCAATGAAGTCCCCGGGGCGGCCAATAGCGGCCGTGTAGAGACTCGAACTGAGATCATGCAAAACGGTTCACTGATCCCCATTTTCACTGTTCAGAATTTTGACGTCACAAATCATGACCTGTATGCCGACAATGCGCGTACCCGAGTGGATTTGAACCAGTATCGCAATAACAAAATCACTGCGTTTCGTAGCGACTTTGAGTATCTGCCCGATTTAGAAAATATTCAGAAGATCAGCGGCGGTGTACGCTTTTCCACGCTGGAATTTGACAGTGTTCCTCGTGTTCGTGACCAGTATACGTTCTCTGACAGCGCCATTGCAGATGCCAGCAACGCCTGTCGTAATAACGTGTTTCCAGAGTCAGGCTTTCTGTCCTCGGTTTCTGGTGGGCAAAACCTGATTACCAATGTGGATCAGAATGGCAACGTTATTGACGCTGGGACAGGAAATGCCTACGCCACCTTTGATGCCATCTGTCTTGCGTCTGCTTTGATAGGAACAGACTTCGATATACCAGAACCTCAGGACACGATTGGTTCAGTTGACGTAGAAGAAGAGACCTTTGCTGCTTACATTCAGGCTGACTATGACACCATGATGGGTGATTACCCGGTTCGGGGCAATTTTGGTGTGCGCTTTGTGGAATCCGAAGTGAAGTCCAAAGGTATGCGCGGTTTGCTCACTGCGGTTTATGATGACGAAGGTGGCTTGAGTGATATAACCGAAGATGGTAGCGCCCTGTCTGAAGTCTTCGGTGGCAACCGCTATTCTGAATGGCTGCCCAGCTTCAACCTGATTGTTGAGGTCGACGAAGACGTATTAGTCCGTGGCGCCCTGTATCGTGCGATGTCCCGACCTGATCCTTCAGATTTGGGTTTTGGTCGCAGCTTTTCTGGTTTGAGCAATAACAGTGGTACTGACGCTTTAAGCGAAGCAGTTGGTCTGGCGGTAGCCACGGGTAATCCCAATCAGCAAGCTATGATGTCCTGGAATACCGATTTTGCGCTGGAATGGTATCCAAATGACGACACGTTACTGGCAGTGGGTCTTTACTATAAGAGCTTTCAGGGGGGCTTTGAAAACACCTCTCAACTTGAGACGTTTACCGTGGATGGGCAAGCGGTGAATACCATCGTAACAACACGAAATGTATCGGATGATACCAGCACTATTTATGGTATGGAGATGACCGCAACACATTCATTTAGTTACCTTGACGGCTGGATGAGCGGTCTGGGTTTCAAGGTGAGTTACAACTATTCAGATTCTAATTTTGAGTTTGAAGATGCTCAATATGGAGCATCCAGCGTGATTCAGGGAGGCGTGGAAGTCGAGCGTGTTGGTATTGTTGCGCCTGCCAATTTGTTTGGCTTCTCTGAACATGTATTAGCGTCACAATTGTATTACGAAATAGATGGGTTTAGTGCATCACTAAATTACAAATACCGTAGTGAATACTTTCAGCAATTTATCTCAACACCGGGCAATCTTCGTTACATTGGTGATACTGAAGTATTTGAAGTGAAATCCTCTTATCGGTTGAACAAGCACCTGAAATTCTCCTTAGCAGCGATCAACATATTTGATGAACCGAGACGTCAGTACAACCCGACAATGGATAACTTTGCTGAGATTAATGTATACGGGCCGCGTGTCTTCGCAGGCGTTCAGTATACTTTTTAACTGGCTATAACTGATGATACTCAGAGGCTGTTGCCATGTGATACAGGACAGCCTCCCTTTTTGCGTAACAGCCAGATGGACGTGTCCCGATGGCTGTCCAACTCTCAGGAGAATATGCGATGCCTATGAAAGATAAAGTGGTTCTGGTGGCTGGTGGGGGTAGAGATATTGGCGCTGCCTGTGCTAAACAACTAGCGCAACAGGGAGCTCGCGTGATGGTGACGTATCATGCCAGTAAGCTCGGAGCCGATGGAGTGGTAAAGGCAATTACGGATGCTGGTGGGGAAGCAAAGGCAATACAGGCTGACTTGACCGACGCAGATAAAGTTCAGCAATGTGTTGCTGATACCATAAATAGTTTCGGTAAAATCGATATTCTGGTTCATGTCGCTGGTGGATTGATTGCCCGCAAAACTATTTTGGAAATGGATTTAAGCCATTGGCATAAAGTGATGGATGCGAATCTGACCTCGTTATTTTTAATGACGCAGGCGGTTATTCCGCATCTCTCCGAAGGAGGCTGTATTGTCACCTTTGCCTCTCAGGCTGGTCGTGATGGTGGAGGTTCGGGGGCCGTCCCTTACGCGACTTCAAAAGGCGCAATAATGACTTTTACTCGCGGTCTTGCCAAAGAGCTTGGCCCAAAAATTCGTGTCAATAGTGTTTGTCCTGGCATGATCAGCACCGGCTTTCACGATACGTTTACAGCGGATAGTGTGCGAGCCAATGTTGCCGCTGCGACTCTATTAAAAAGGGAAGGGAGTGCTGATGAGGTGGCTAAGCTGGTGGCGTTTTTAGCCAGCGATGATGCGTCCTATATTACTGGTGCCAATATTGACATTAATGGTGGGCTGGTTTTTTCCTGACAGGAATAGCTGTTGTTGAATAGCGGATATTTATGAGAGCAAATAGCGTCTCAGAACAAAGGAAAAGCAGGCGAATTGTCGATAAGCTAATTCGCCCCTGTAACGACTATTCTAATCCCAATACTTCTTTACCCTGATTGAAGGTAATATCTACTGGAATGGAAGCTGCCGACAATCGGTCAAGGTCGGCTTGTAAGTCGGCTTTGATCACGCCTTTTTCTGCGACTAACTGCGCGACTCCGTCGTAATCACCCGTCCCTTGCAGCGTAAGAATCAGCTTTGACAGTGATTGAACTGCTGCCTGCATCTTTTCCATATCGACTGAATACAGACCCGCTTCGTTGCGGTGGAATGCCCCTTGCTCCTGGAAGTAATTAAAACGTACCATGTTGGCTTTACCGTGGGCGCTGGAAGCGCCAAATCTCACTGAACGGAAAATACCCGCCATAAACGTGGTGTAGTAGTCCTGTAGCACGCCTTCGGAAATTTCACCCTTGGCCAGAAGTTGTTCGACCATATATAAACCCAGAATATCCGCTTTGCCTTCTTCCAGAGCCGAGGCATGTTCTTTCAATGCCTGACGCACGGTACCTTTGTCGTTAATGGTATTTTTAATGCCTAAACCGTGTGCCACTTCATGGAACATGGTGTTGGCAAAAAATGCATCAAAGGTGATGTGCTTGCGCTGTTCCGGGACAATTAATTCATCTGCAATTGGCACGAGAATATGATCAAACTTGGCCTGCATGGCATTTTTTAGCTGCAGGCGGCGGGTGCCTTTTGATAATTGCACTTCCTCATCATTGGGTAAGTTGATGGCAATGGTCTTACTGCCGGCATTGGAATGCCCAGCATAATAAATCACATCATAGGCATTCAGGTCAGCATCGGTTCCCGGCTTTTCCTGTTTAAATTGTGCGTCTACTGGTAAGCCTGCTTGTAACTCTGGCAAAAAGGCTGCGTATTTGGCCAGGCGATCACTCCAGGCCATGTCTTTCACCAGCACGTATGATTCAAATGCTGCGCGATACCCAAAAAGTTGATCCTCATAGGTTTCAATAGGGCCGTAAACCAGCTCGATAGGATTATTTTTCATATCCATCCAGGCGAAATCCGATGCCTGATAGTCATCGGTCAACAGCGCCTCTGCCCGCATGGTCAGGTAATTCGCAAACTCAGGATCGTCCGCCAGAGTGGCTGCTTCGCGTAGCAGTTCCGCCGCTTTGGTAAGTTCTTTGCTGTATTTAATGGAATAGGGGATAAGTACCAGCGCGTCACCAGAACGTTCGATTACTGAATACAGTCCCTTTTTACCTGGCAAAGTGACTCTTTCGAAATGTTCTTTGGTCATATCGGCAGGATAAAATTGTGCGCCGGGTGGCTTCTCTTGCACACCGGTAAGAAAGGGCTTATCACCGTTTAATCTATCCCAGGGACCATAGTTGATTGCGGCGAAGGCCCTAATTTTTGGGTCCTGCAAGCTATTTAATAGCGCTTTCTTTTTGCCTCCATAGGACTGTTGCCAAAACAGGTCATCCATAATTTTGGATGCGTCAATCAAAATACTTAACATCTTGCGCTGATTGTCGCTAAGGTGGGAAAGATCAGCAGTAAGGTCTACCGGGTGATAAATATCCAATCGATTTTGGTAATCAGAAATCAAAGCAGGCTGTTGCGCCATATTTGCTTCTGATGAAGCCTCAGTTGTTTGGACATTTTGGCTGACTTTTCCGCAGCCAGCTAAGGTCAGCAACCCAATGGCAACCGCTACGGACAGGGTTTTACGGGAGATATGCATAGTGTCATTCCTTATTGTCGTTATACTATACGCAGGTGCAGTATTGTGCCTGCACCTGTGTATAATGCAATGAGCTAATTTCAAGTTGCCTTTATATATAAAAATTACCTGGAAGGCACAATCCTGGCTGGTTATTCGGGAAATATAAATTACAATAAAACATAATCCTAAATTAATCAGTTGACCGCGCTGAATATAAGGCAACTGTGTGAAAATACACAATATTTTGAATGCGCCGCAGTTCATCCATTGGGTGAGTCCGCTACAACATGCATAGCGGTTCTGGCAGCTCGACTGGTTATGCCAAAAAAACAGCAAGGGAACGGCCGTTCCTTTATTTTTTGGCTACACCATTCAAACTGCCAGAACCACTCTGCAAGTTGTCCAACTGATTATTTTAGGATAATAAAATCGCTAACTGGCAGAGAGTTTCGTCATTGTTTGTCACGAGTAAAAAATAGAAGGAAATAACTGGGATATGTCCACAGAAAATGCGTTGTTAACGATTCTGGTCGAAAAGATCAATAATGATACGCTGGTATTACCTACTTTACCGGCGATCGCATTGAAGGTTCGTAAGGCGGCAGACGACCCAGAAGTGAACCTGAATTCCATGGCTGACGTGATTGCTCTGGATCCTTCGCTGAGTGCGCGTATTATTAAGATTTCCAATAGTGCTTACCTGGGGCGGGCGGTGAAAGTGGAGAATATTAATCAGGCAGTCACCCGTATAGGTTTGACTCAGATTAAAAATATCGCCACAGCACTGGCCATGGAGCAGCTATTTGTCAGTAAAAATAAAGTGGTTAAAGGTTACATTAATAAAATCTGGGATCGCACCATTGAAGTCGTCGCCAATGCGCTTGCTCTGCATCAGTTTTATGTGAAGGACACCAAAGACAAAAGGCTCAATGTTGATTCAATGACCCTGGCGGGACTGATGCATAATATTGGGGTTTTACCGATACTCACCGAAGCAGAACGCCATGAAGAAGTCTTTGCTAATCCCGCTTTTTTGAATGCATCAGTGCAGAAAATGTCAGGTCGTATCGGAGGTGCAATTACACGCGAATGGGGCTTTGGTGAAGAGTTTGTCATCGTGGCTGAGAGCTGGCGAAACCTGAAAGTTCAAACGGAACAAGTGTCTTACCTTGATTTCATTCGATTGGCATCGGCAATTGCCGGATTTATAAATAGTCAGAAAGACGCCATTATGAACTTATCAATGCAGAAAAACATGATGTCAGATTACGGCATTATTGATACTGATGAATACAACGATGCCAAAGAAGCAGCGAAGTTAGTCTTTAAATAACCGTATCATTATTGCAAGGTCAACACGGCCTAAGATATTCCCGCGCCAAAGCGCGGGAGAGTCTTCAAACACGACTACTCTTCAGTCAATTGCAGTTGCGTCTTTAAATATTCAACAAAGCGCACTAACTCACCGACCATCAACGTAAAGTCGGCATCTTCTTTAGCCGCCAGCTGATCTTTAGGAATATCGTCATTTTGTTCTCTTAAGACATCTGCAAATTTAATACGCTTGATCGCCACATCTTCCTGTAACAGGCATGATAATGTTTCATCCCAGCTAACAGACAATTTGGTCACCAGCTTGCCTTTGTCGATGTGATTAATGATTTCTTCGGCGCTCAGATCCTGATTCTTACAGCGAAGCACGCTGCCTTCTTCAGACATATCTTTCAGCTCAGCTTCTTCAAGCAGCTCAATACCTTCTGGTGTGTTGTCGTTCTGCAACCAATCCGTCAGGTGCGCAGCAATACTGCTGCGGCTCAAAGGCAAGACGGGGAGTGATTCAATCGCTTTACGCAAGGTGGCTAAAAATAATTCTGCCGTGCCATCTGCCGATGCATCAACCAATACCAGATTATCGCCGAGACACACGATACCGTGGATAAAGCTGTTCTTTGTGAAGGCTTGTGGTAAAAGGCGGTGCACGATTTCCTGTTTCAGGTCCTGCTGTGCTTTTTTGCCTACCGGTGATCCCGTTTCCTGCTCAATTTGAGCGACTTTTTCGGCCAGTTCGGCATTGATAACGGTAGCTGGTAAAAGCCTTTCCTGCTTTTTCAGTTTTAGCCAGACACGGTTGCCTGAGGCATGCACCATATCTGAGCCACCGGAAATCGGACTTACCCAACCCATAGTGGCAAGCTCCTGTTTACCGCAGGCCCTAAAGGCATGCTCATTTAGCTTCTCGGCAATTTGTTCAGGAGAAAGGGTGAGTGAATCTGTGAGAGTGTAAGCTTTTAGGTTTTTAAACCACATGCAGTCAATTCCTACGCAAAATATTCTGATGACAGGTCAAAAACGGACCTGTTTGAAAAAGAAGAGGCGGGAGATTAGCAGCAATGGCGACAAGAAACCAGTGCGGGAATTAATACAGCTCAGTTACCGATTTGCAATTTTAATCACAGTCCATGAAAAACATGAACCGTGATGTGACTTATTTATTTTTAGGGAAGATTATGGTGTAGCTCAGGCCTTTTCCGGGCTCGCTTTCGGCTTCAATTTTGCCACCCAATGTTTGGGTTACGAGGTTGTACATGATGTGCGTACCCAGGCCACTTCCACCTTTACCGCGTCGTGTTGTGAAGAAGGCATCAAAATGTTTTTCCAGCATTTCAGCGCTGAGACCTTTACCATTGTCTTGATAGTGCATATGCACATTATCGTCGTCTTCCCAAATCTTCATTTTGATCTTGCCCTTTTCCACGGTCTCGAAACCGTGGATAAGGGAGTTCATGATCATATTTGTCACGATTTGTGCAATCGCGCCAGGAGCACAGCGTACAACTAGTTTATCAGGGCAGTCGACATCAATATCATGTTTCGTCTTTTTAAACTTCGGTGCCAGTGACTGTGTAACCTCGCGGATGTATTCCTTCATATCGACTTCGCGTTCCGCTTCACTGGTTTGATCAACCGCGACCTGTTTAAAGCTCGCCACTAAATCAGAAGCCCTGTTCAAATTGGACAAGAGTAGTGTGGTGGTTTGCTCTGCTTCCTCAATAAAAGATGACATGGTTTTACTGGTGAGTTTCTTATCGTCAAATGCGGTTGCTAATACTTTAAGACGGTCCTGCAAAAAGCTAGCGGCAGTAACACTGACACCAATCGGCGTGTTGACATCATGGGCAATACCCGCCACCAGACCACCAAGAGAAGCCATACGCTCGGACTCAACGAGCTGGTTTTGCGCCATTTTTAAGGTTTCCATGGAATCGGCTAATTCGGTGTTTTTGCGCAACAACGTCTCTTCAGCCATACGCCGGCTTTCATTTTCTTTTTTGAGCTCGTCCTGTTTGCTCATCAGCTCATCTTTTTGTTGCTCCAGATCCAGCATGATTTTCGATAAGCTGGCGGTCTTCTTGGCAACTTCCTGTTCCAATAGCAGGTTTTGTTCGTCCAGTTTGCGGTTAGCTTCTTTCAGATCCGATTGCGCACCACCCAAGCGATTTTGAAAATCAATCAGATCATCCACGAGTTTATTGTAAGCATCGCGCAATACGGCCAATTCGTTGTCATCTTCTATTTTGACATCGAGCTTTGAGCGCTCCAGGCGATCAATATCAAATTCGTTGATTTGCTGTGTTAATTCCGACAGCGGTTCGGTAAGCATGCGCCTAAAGGCATTTAAAAACAGAAATACCAGGAAGCCGGTCTTTAATATGGCATTGCCGACTAAAAAGAAGACACCAACTTGTATTCGACCAAAGATGATTTCGAATGAGGAATAGAGAGTAACGTCGCCGACATTGGATGTTCGGCCAGAAAACTCAAAGATTAATGGAAAGGTATAGCCAAAGGTACCACCACCGTGATCCTGCATAATACCGGAGCTGACCGGATCCATTTGCAGCACAACAGTACGCCCCAAATCAGCGATATAATTGCCATTTTCATCACGGATCTGTACGCCTTCAACAATAGGTAATTCCATCAGACCTTCCGCAATGGATTGGGCTTGCGGTGTATTTAGCTCCCAAATTGCAAGGGTTAAGCTGGTGCTAAAGGTATTTTTAAGGGTTTGTAGTTCACTTTCGATGTGATTTTTAGCGTTGAGATATTCGGTGAGAATTTGTCCGACGGTGACGATCAATGTCAGAATAAAATACACTGACAACACGCGGGTCAAAAGCTTTCGTGAAAGTCCTATTTTTACTTTTGACATTCAAAACGCCCTATTTATGACTGTGCTGTTTATTCATTAGAATGAGTTTAACGTTTTGCAAAGCTTTTGTTGTTCCCTGCTATTGGCAATATAAGGTGTCGAGTGCTTGCGACTCTCAGACATTTCTTCCCCCTAAGAATATGCAGAAATTACACAATACACAAGTTCAACCTACGTGATCGGGCATCCCTCGAGTACTGGCTATTTTGTTAATCAGGGTAATCACTTACAAGTAATTCGACATAATTGACAAAAAGTATCGGGCAATATTGCAATTTTCATATTTCTGTCATCAAATCGACAAATACTAATGCGGCGAAAAAGGTTTGGAGGATCGCCCGTGTCAAAAAAAATTCTGGTAGTCGAAGACGAAACGCCCATCAGAGATATGATCAAGTTTGTGCTTGAGCAGTCTGATTTTCAGGTAGTCGAAGCCGAAGACTATGATGTTGCGCTGAATGCGATACACGAGCCGTATCCAGATATTGTGTTGTTGGACTGGATGCTACCTGGTGGTAGCGGGATTCAAATTGCCAAAAAACTGAAACAACACGAGCATACAAAAGATATTCCTATCATCATGTTGACTGCTCGTGGTGAAGAGGAGGACAAGGTGCGAGGGCTGGATGCCGGTGCAGATGACTACGTTACCAAACCGTTTTCCCCTAAAGAACTGATAGCCCGAATTAAGGCGGTATTGCGCCGTGCTGCGCCTACAACTAACGAAGAACCAGTGTCATACAGTGGTTTGGTGCTAGATCCTGTATCCCATCGTGTCACCTCTCATGGCAATGCGCTAAAGTTGGGACCAACAGAATTTAAGCTGCTGCACTTTTTTATGACGCATGCAGAACGAGTCTATAGTCGTGAGCAATTGCTGGATAATGTCTGGGGCACCAATGTTTACGTCGAAGATCGCACAGTTGATGTGCACATCAGACGCTTGCGAAAAGCCATTTCAGGTAACGGCCACGAAAACATGATCCAAACTGTGCGCGGATCTGGATACCGTTTTTCTGCTAAGATCTGAACATCTGCTCATCTGGCAAACTAAATTGCCATAACTACTCGGAGTCGGTTCGTAACCGTGTATAGTCCATTTTCCTGGATTAAGAGTGCTTTGCGCCTCACCAGTTATTTCATAGTTGCTATTGTGGTGGGATGGCTGTTGGATGATATCCTTATCTCCGTCGCCATCGCAGCTGTGTTGCTATTGGTTATCAATTACGGTTATTTGCTGCGACTTAATCACTGGTTGTGGCACAGCAAAAAGATAACGCCGCCCAACGCCAAAGGTATTTGGGGGCAAATATATGACGGCATTTATTATATGCAGCGTCGCAATCGTAATAAACGCAAGCAGTTGGGAATCCTGATACGTCGTTTTCGCGAGGGTTCTGAAGCGCTGCCAGATGCCGCTGTTGTGGTAGATAGTGACGGACATATCGTCTGGTGTAACAGATTGGCGCGCATCGAGTTGGGATTAAATTGGCCTGAGGATGCCGACCGGCGTATTGATAATCTTATTCGTCACCCTGAGTTTGTTCGCTTTTTTAATAATACTAAGGACAATGATCCTATCGTTATTGAGTCACCCATCAATGTCGACAAGTTATTGGAATATCGAATCATGCCATATGGTGAGAAGCACTCACTGTTAATTGCCCGTGATGTGACCCAACTCAACCAGTTAGAACAGATGCGCAAAGATTTTGTTGCCAATGTGTCCCACGAATTGCGTACCCCTTTGACTGTTATGACAGGTTACCTGGAAATGTTGCGAGAAGGTGCCGACATGCCTGCAAGTATCGTGGACAAGGCATACGATGAAATGGATGTACAATCACATCGGATGCAGAATCTGGTAGAGCAGTTGTTAACGCTGTCCCGGATAGAGGGCAACACTGAGCGCGTTTATGAGAAAGTGGTAAATGTACCGACATTGTTAAAAACCATTGAGGCAGAAGCAGCGACCTTAAACAAACAAAAATATCATCACATTACCTTCGAAATAGATGATTCTTTGGCAATGTATGGTCTGGAAACAGAGTTGCGCAGCGCCTTTTCCAATCTGATTTTTAATGCCATCAAATATACACCAGAAGGTGGTGATATTCAGGTCAGCTGGTTGCGGACAGACAGTGGAGCGCGTTTTTCAGTGGTTGATAATGGTGAAGGTATTCCTCAGCAGCATGTATCACGACTAACCGAGCGTTTTTATCGAGTCGATAAAGCCCGTTCCCGAAAAACCGGAGGGACCGGTCTTGGGCTTTCGATAGTGAAGCATGTACTATCACATCACAATTCTCGTTTGGAAATAAACAGTGAAGTCGGCAAAGGTAGCCAATTCGCGTTTTCTTTCAATAAACAAATTATTGCTGATATTCCCAATGCTGAAGCCGTTTAAATATTTACTCCTGTTGGTAATCCCTTGCTGGTTGCAGGCGCATGAATATGAAATGAAGCCTGGCGTATCCGGGACGGTCACTGCTGTGGGCTCGGATACCATGGCGAATTTAATGGCCTTGTGGGCGGATGGCTTTAAGGAAGTCTATCCCCATGTGAAATTTCAATTGCAGGCGTCCGGCTCCAGTACCGCCCCGCCTGCGTTAGCTGAGGGCACTGCAAACCTCGGTCCTATGAGCCGTAAGATGACGATCTCAGAAGAGCGCTATTTTGCTCAGAAACACGGTTATCGACCCACGGTCATCGCTGTCGCCATGGATGCCATTGTGGTATTTGCCGATGCAGATAATCCGTTGCAGGCAGTCAGTGTCAAACAACTGGATTCGATATTTTCCGTTACAAGATTCTGTGGTGGAGAGCGCGATATTTCCAACTGGTCTCAGGTTAATCAGCAGCGCAGTTTGGCCCTGGGTGATATCAGCTTATATGGCAGAAACGCGGTGTCGGGTACCTACGGAATGTTCAAACAATTTGTTCTGTGTGGTGGTGACTTTAAGCCGAATGTTAAAGAGCTGCCCAGTTCATCATCGGTTATTCATTCTGTAGCATTTTCTTCTGGTGGTTTGGGGTATTCGGCTTATGGCTTTCAAACGGCCGGTGTCAAAATGCTCGGGATTCAGCAAGACAAGGAAGTGGTTTTTCCAAATGAGCAAACCATAGCATCAGGGCAGTATCCTTTTTCTCGACAGCTTTATTTTATCGTGAATAAACCACCAGATACTAAGCTGCAACCGCTGCTCAGAGAATTTATTCTTTATATCTTATCGGAACAGGGGGCGCGTATCACTCGTCGGGAAGGATATATTCCAATTCCATCTGTTCAGACGGTTTCTGAGTTAGAGAAATTGGATGCATCAACCTGAACCTGTATTACCCGCCAACACAAAACAGTGGATCATAAAACAGCTGTTTTCTGGTGCGCAGCCGATGACACTGTTGAAACAGTTATTGGCGGATGGCTTCACTTTTGAAGCCATCACCAAGGCGCTGGGGACTAACCTGCCAAAAGGTTTAACCTACAATAGAGATATGCGCTTTTTCCAGACACTCGCCGAACGACCTTTCCTAACCCATAAGAATCTCATCGACTATAGTAATGACGATGTGCAGTTGTATGCAGTGCCTGAATTTCTATGTCAGGAAGAATGTGATCTGGTTATTCGGCATGCCGTGACCGATCTAAAGCCATCACGGGTGGCAGATAATGATAATTATCGCGGACACAGAACGTCCACCACCGCTGAGTTGAGTTTTATGCAGCGCCCAGAGCTGCTGGCGGTGGAGAAAAAAATCATTGATTTTATGGCCCTTGGCGTTGGTGAAAACGAGGTTATGCAGGCTCAACATTATGCACCAGGGCAAGAATTTAAAGCACACACTGACTATTTCCTGCCGGGAGCCAAAGAATACAAAGCGGATGCCCGAAAGCGAGGACAGCGCACCTGGACCTTTATGCTTTATCTTAATGAGCATTGCTCCGGTGGCGAGACTGAGTTTATTAAGCTCGACAGACGTTTTACACCAGAGACCGGGAAAGCGCTGATCTGGAATAACCTTTATCCCAATGGTTGTCCTAACCCCAATACCCTGCATTGTTCCAAGCCAGTAATATCGGGTGAAAAAGTGATCATCACCAAATGGTTTCGAACGTTCGATTAGTCGGCTTTTCCCCTGCCATCCTTTAACAGGCGCTCCAAATGTCCAGTTTTTGGATATGAAAGTTTTGTGACACATTGCCTTTGTAACATTAGTGTCATTCTGCTCCGTTAATCTTCCGCCCGTTTTTTAATATCAAAAATTCCGACTGTGGAGCACATATGGATCTTCAAAACTTGTTCAAAGTAACAGCCGTAGCGGCAGCATTAACGCTGGTCGGTTGTGGTGGTGATATCAACGTCTCAGAAGGAGATGTGATAGATAACAGTGTCAACAACAGTAATAATGACAACAGCGTAACCAATCCCCCAGCTACGCCAACAACCCCAACCACACCAACAACGCCTACGACACCGACAACCTCTCCAACAGGTTTTCCATTAGATGTGCAAACAGCAATTGAAGCTGGTTTGGCTGTTGAGGTGAGCAGTGAGTTCCCTGAAGTTACGGATAAAAGTGTTTATCGCTTGGCTGCTGATACGACATTTACAGCTGACGTTGCGTTGGACAACAGTGTTCACTGGGTTTTAGATGGACGCACCGCAGTCGGTGGTGACAACGAAAATAGCGCTACCCTCTACATTCAGGAAGGCACGACGATTTTTGGCGAAGAAGGTGATGATTTCTTAGTGGCTCGTCGAGGCTCAAAAATTGAAGCCGTAGGCACCGCAGAACAACCTATCGTATTTACTTCTGTTCAGGACGTAACGGGTCAGGAAGTAGGAATCGGCCAATGGGGTGGTATCGTGCTTTTAGGTAATGCACCTGCTAACTCCTGTGGCGATCAGGTTGGCGAGACGACCGCTGATGAACTGGCTAACTGTGGTGTATCGGCAGAAGGTGATGCAGGACAGTTCGGTGGCAATGACGCTGACGATGATTCTGGTACGTTAAAATACGTTGTCGTTAAACATGCCGGTCGTACCTTGGGTAACGGTGATGAACTGAACGGTATTTCTTTTGCTGGTGTTGGTTCACAGACCGAAGTTGACTACATACAAATTCACCAGAATCTCGACGACGGTATCGAATTCTTTGGCGGTACAGTGAACGTTAGCCACGTTGTGCTGACGGATATAGGTGATGACTCGTTAGATTGGTCTTTCGGTTGGACGGGTTCCGCACAGTACGTGTATATCCAACAGTCGGATGTAGATGGTGACAACGCCATTGAAGCGGACAACTCTGAATTTGACGCTGCTGCAACACCTCTGACGAAACCAGCAATCGCCAATGTGACTATCGTCGGTGCCGCGGGCACTAACGGTGCGCGCTTGCGTGCTGGTACTGCGGGTAACCTGACAAATGTGGTGATAACTGGTCCGTCTGATTACTCTAATTGTTTACGTGTCAATGGCGACGAGTCAGCCGCCAATGCTGCCAGTGGTGAACTGACAATTACGAACTCGGCGGTAGCCTGTGCTGATGCAGCTGATAACTTTAACGATCAGGTCATCGGTTCCGGAACGACTCAGAGCTGGTTCGAAGGTCAGACCGGTAATCTGGTTCTGACACCAAATGAATTAGGATTACGTGCTGATGGCCGTACGCCTTCAGCAAATTCAGTTTTACTCACTGGCGGCGGTGACGCTTCAGCGGTAAACAGCAATTTTGATGCCGCTGAATACATGGGTGCCTTTGACGGTCAAAACGACTGGACAGCTGGCTGGACTGTTGGCGTAAACGGTGGCTTCCCATCGGACATCCAGAACGCGATGGAACAAGGTCTGGCTGCTGACGTGTCTTCAGAATTCCCGGAAATCACTGACAAGTCGGTTTACCGTTTGACTGAAGATACAACTTTCACTGCGAATGTCACTTTAACAGCCGATGCTCACTGGATTCTGGATGGTCGCACCGCTGTTGGTGGTGACAACGAAGACAGTGCAGTGCTTTATATTCAGGCGGGTACAACGCTTATCGGTGAAGAAGGGGATGATTTCCTGGTCGCTCGCCGTGGCTCACGCATCGAAGCATTAGGTACTGCTTCCGCTCCGATTACCATGACTTCTATTCAGGACGTGACGGGTCAGGAAACTGGCATCGGGCAATGGGGTGGTGTGGTCCTTCTGGGTAACGCCCCGGCCAACTCCTGTGGCGATCAGGTCGGTGAAACAACTGACGAAGAGCTGGCAAACTGTGGTGTGTCTGCTGAAGGTGATGCAGGACAGTTCGGTGGTACAGACCCGGAAGATAACTCTGGTACGCTAAATTACGTTATCGTGAAGCACGCAGGTCGTACGCTTGGGAACGGTGATGAGCTGAACGGTATCTCGTTTGCGGGTGTTGGCTCCGGTACCACGGTAGATTACATTCAAGTGCACCAGAACCTGGATGATGGTATCGAATTCTTTGGTGGCACCGTTAATGTTCGTCACGTTGTTCTAACTGATATCGGTGATGATTCCTTTGACTGGTCATTCGGCTGGACGGGTTACGCACAGTTCGTTTACATCGACCAATCTTCTGTTGATGGTGATAATGCCTTTGAGTCTGACAACTCGGAGTTTGACGCATCGGCGACACCACTGACTAATCCAACAGTGGCAAACGTAACTATCAAAGGGGCGTCTGGCACTAATGGTGTTCGTTTACGTGCAGGTACAGCAGGTAACCTCAGCAATTTCGTCATCACAGGTCCCTCGGATTACTCAAACTGTTTACGTATCAACGGTGATGAGTCACAGGCAAATGCAACAAACGGCTTGTTAACCATGACTCACTCTTTCGTTGCTTGCGACACTGCAAACAACTTCGGTGATAGCTTTGCTGAGTCGTTCTTCACAGGTGAAGACAGCAACAACGTGGTAAATCGCACAGAGTTAAATTTGGCGACGAATGGATATATGCCGGAAGCATCTTCGCCACTACTAGGTGCCGGTAAAGATGTCTCTGAAGAAATCGAGTGGTTTGCATCAACCAATTATGTTGGCGCATTCGACGGAACTAACGACTGGACTGCCGGTTGGGCTTTCTTAGATGACGAGTTCCCTTCAGACGTAACTAATGCGTTAGAGCAAGGATTAGCGACTGATGTGTCTTCTGAATTCCCAGAGATCACTGACAAGCCGGTATATCGTCTTGCTGAAGCAACAACCTTTACGACTGATGTTACCTTTACCAATGATGCGCATTGGGTCCTGAACGGCCGAACTGCAGTAGGTGGTGACAACGTAGACGGTGCAACCCTTTATGTTCAGGAAGGAACCACAATCTTTGGTGAAGAAGGTGATGACTTTCTGGTCGTGCGTCGTGGCTCTCAGATTCAGGCATTGGGCAGTGCGTCTGCACCCATCACCCTGACATCTGTTCAAGACATGACGGGTCAGGAAACTGGCATCGGGCAATGGGGTGGTGTGGTGCTTCTGGGTAACGCCCCGGCCAACTCATGTGGCGATCAAGTCGGTGAAACGACAGATGACGAGCTGGCAAACTGTGGTGTGTCTGCTGAAGGTGATGCTGGTCAGTTTGGCGGAAACGTTGCCACTGACGACTCAGGTACGCTGCGCTACGTTATCGTTAAGCACGCAGGTCGTACGCTTGGGAACGGTGATGAGCTGAACGGTATCTCATTCGCAGGCGTGGGTTCTGGTACGTCCGTTGATTATATTCACGTTCACCAGAATCTCGACGATGGTGTCGAGTTCTTCGGTGGAACGGTCAATGTTAAACACCTGGTGTTGACTGAAATCGGTGATGATTCCTTTGACTGGTCATTCGGCTGGACAGGTAAAGCGCAATACGTGCTTATCAAACAGGGCACGTCAGATGGCGACAACGCATTTGAATCTGACAACTCAGAGTTTGATGCCGCAGCGACGCCGCTGACTAACCCAACGGTTGCGAATGTGACTATTCTGGGGGCCGATGGCGCAAATGGTGTGCGTCTTCGTGCAGGTACGGCTGGTATGTTGAAGAACTTCCTGATTGTCGGTACAGATGCCTATTCAAACTGCTTACGCGTCAATGGCGATGAGTCGCAATCGAATGCGACGGCGGGCACATTGAGTATGACTCACTCTGTGATTTCCTGTACGGAAGATGCCGACTTTGGCGACGACTTCGCGCAGTCTTTCTTCACTGACGAAGACACTAACCAGTTACTGGAAGCGTCTGCATTAGGACTTGACACGAATGGCTACCAGCCTGCATCTTCGTCTCCTTTGCTTGGCGCTGGTGCTGATTTGTCTGAAGATTCATTCTTTGATAGCACTGATTTTGTAGGTGCATTCGACTCTGGTTCGAGCGCGGACTGGACATTGGGTTGGGTGACTGTTGGATTGGACTAATCAGCGTTTCTAGCAACGCGTGAATTGTTCAATGAATAAAGTAGGGCGCTAACGAATGGCGCCCTACTTGTGAAAACCAAACAGTGACTTAACGGAGTTTTGAGATCATGATATGTAACGATGTTTTAACCCCTGAGCGCAAAAAACTGGGCGCCGTCCTTGTTGCATTGGCACTAGGTGGCACCACTGCGCCTCTCGCAACGGCGCAACAAGATGATGAAGAAGCCATCGAAGAAGTCGTTGCAGTTGGTACCCGTTTGAAAGGGACAGCAGCTGCCGTGCTACAGGAACGTCAAAATCAGGCCTTTGTTGCTGATATCCTGGGTGCAGAACAAATTTCCCGAACGGGTGATGGTGATGCAGCAGCTGCACTGAGAAGGGTGACGGGTCTGACATTGTTGGACGGCAAATTTATCTACGTTCGTGGTCTGGGGGAACGCTATTCCAGTACACAGTTAAATGGTATGGGAGTGCCGAGTCCGGACCCGACTCGTTCTGTTGTACCATTGGATTTATTCCCTGCAGATATTATTGAAAGCCTGAATGTGCAAAAGTCTTTCTCGCCCAATATGCCTGCCCACTTTGGTGGCGGTAACGTCAACATACGTACTAAAACCATCCCCAATGACTTTGTTTTCAAAGTCAGTGCCGGGACAGGCTGGAACACCAACAACAGTGATGATGGCTTTTTCTATGCTGGTGGTAGCGACGATTGGACCGGCCGGGATGACGGCACCAGAGCGTTGCCTGATGTCATTAAGAATAATCTGAGGCAGGCACAAAGTGACGATGGTATTGAAGGGTCTTCGCGATTTCCTTTGACCTTAGAGGATCGTCAGGAGCTGCTGCAAAGCATGAACTGGGATATTGGCCCAGATGTCAAATCCGTTGATCCTGATATGAGTGTCGGTGTGACTTTTGGCGATGTTTATAATGTTGGTTTTGGTGAAGAAATTGGATTCCTATCCACCATCTCTTACAACAACGCCTGGTCTGTGAACGAAGAAGCAAACGGCACGAATCTGGGTACCGTGGGCTGTTCAGATTTATACCCAGACGGCGGTGATAAGTGTTTTGCACAGAATTACAATGGCGTCGTCACCGAGCAAAACGTGACCTGGAGCGGCATGTTTAACCTTGGGTTTAAGTACGATAGTAATCATCGTATTGATATCACCAACGTGATTTTACACGACATGCGGGATCGACTGCGTAATCGTGAGTTCGTCGATGTCAATGAAACCTTGTTTGGTGAACGCGAGCTAAACCGCATAGATGTGTTGTTCGAAGAACGTCGCATGACATCAAGTCAAATCAAAGGCACCCATAACTTTATTGAGTACAATCAGCTCTACGTTGATTGGTACGCCGGTAGCAGTCGTGCCAATCGTGATTCACCCGGTGCCCTGGACCTGGTTCTGCAACGAAACTTTGACAATGGTGTATTGGCATCAACGCAACTTCAGGATGTGGCCGCCGTAAATGTTTCCAGAGATTATCAGCAGTTGCGTGATATTTCTGAAACCTGGGGATGGAATGCGGGCATGCCTTTTTATGGTGAAGGCTGGGAAGTGGAAGTCAAAGCTGGTGCAGACTTTTACGAAAAAGCCCGTACGGCTTCTAACGTGACAGTGGAAGTGCCGCATCGAGCCATTGATGATGCCTACACATTTGGCACCCGCATAGACGAGATTTTTTCATCAACGAATCTGTCGAATCCTGACTTTTATGCCAGCGCCACCGGTCAAGGGATTCTTGAGTCTGGTACAGCGGATGGTGACAAGTATGCTGCTGCAGTCATGGTGGATGCTTATTATTTTATGGCGGATGCGTTTATTAATAATACCTGGCGTGTCAGCGGCGGTATTCGCTGGGAAGATTTCCGTCAGATTTCGGTGCCATTTGGGGCTCATCAAAATACTTTTTCGGTTGACACCGATGAGTTAGCCTCTCTTGCCTTTCAGGAGGATGACGTATTTCCATCGTTGGCCTTGACTTACATTGCGGGCGAGCATCAATTCCGTTTTAACGTTAGCCAAACCGCCATAAGACCGGATATGCGCGATATCAGTACCACGTTCTTTATCGACCCAATTACAGAGTTCCTGGTACGCGGTTCACCGCTACTGCAAAGCTCTAAACTGGATAATATCGATTTTCGATGGGAGTGGTATATGTCCACTGGCAATAACCTGTCGGTAGCGTTATTCCACAAAGACATTGATAACCCGATTGAATTGGTCGAACTGGCCACTGTTGGTGGTGCGGAGCCAAACCTGTTAACGGCAAATGGTGAGTCTGGTGCATTGCAGGGGATCGAAGTCGAGTTCTTACATGACTTTTCTTTCCTCGGTGGTTACTGGCGAAACTTTTTTATGTCCGGCAACGTCACCTTTTCTGACTCTGAAGTGAAGCTTGGCATCGCTGATGATGGTGTTGACTCGCTCTTTGAAACACAGTTGAAAGATGCACTGGATGCCACGTCAGTATCCAACATCGTGACCAACAATGAGCGTCGTTTGGTAGGGCACTCGGAATGGGTTGCTAACATGAATTTCGGATGGGATTCTGAAGATGGTGAGCATGCAGCAAGCCTGGTATACAACGTATTTGGTCCACGTATTATCATTCCTGGTACGCGTGGTAACGAAGATGCTGAAGAAGAGCCATTCCACTCGTTAGATTTTGTTTACACCTATTACCCAGATTTCAATTCCACATTGAAGTTTAAGGTGGGCAATATTTTAGGTGAAGATAAAGTCATTCTACAAGAAGGTCTGGAACTCTATAAACAACAGCGCGGCACGACATTCAGTGCCAGCTTTAGCTACGAGTTTTAAACCTGACCAATGCTAAGCCGGGAGCAACAGATCCTCGTTGCCCCGGCTAATATCAAGGGGCAGAATTCTTCTCTGCTTCGCCTTCTCTCCAGTTTGTTTGCAAAGAACCTCAGCAATGTAATCAAATCGTAATAGAAACGTCTTAAACTTGCGCCCGATTTGGATTTCCCAATACGTCTTAAAACATACGCTTAGGGTCTATTACATATGAAGCTTTCTAAGAAATTTACACTGACAGCGCTGGCGGCAAGTTTGTCCATAGCGGCATTGACTGTTAGTGCACAGGAAGATGGATTCCTGAAGCCTGCGGTTGATGCAGCCAAAGAAATAAACGAGTCGGCGGCCACCTCGCAGGAGAAGGTCAATGCTTATGCTGATCAGGTAGATAGCAAACTGCAAAAGTTTAAAACCATTACCAAAGAAACTGATGGTTTGAACATCTACAACACTCAGTTGGATAAGCAGATTGCCAGTCAGGTTCAGGAAATGGCTGACCTAAATGCTTCTATCGATGAAGTCAGTGTTATCGAACGTCAAATCACACCACTGATGCTGCGCATGATAGATGGCTTGGAGCAATTTGTAGAACTGGACGTTCCTTTTTTACCCACTGAACGCGCAGAGCGTATTGCGGGTCTTCGCGACTTGATGGACCGCGCCGATGTGTCCTCTTCAGAAAAATTTCGTCGGGTCATGGAAGCGTATCAGGTAGAGATGGATTATGGCCGCACCATGGAAGCCTATTCAGGCATTCTGGAGCTAAATGGTCAGGAACGTGACGTCGACTTTTTACGTGTTGGTCGCTCCGTATTGGTGTATCAAACCCGTGACGCCAGTGCTCAGGGTGTCTGGAACCAAAAAACCAAACAGTGGGAAGCTTTGGACTCAAGCTATCGTACTCAGGTCACAAAAGGCTTGCATATGGCGAAGAAACAAATGGCCCCTGACTTGTTGATGTTGCCCGTGGCACTGACGGAATAAGGACGACTGACCATGAAAACCATGACTAAATTACTTTCTACATTGTTTGTCGCAGCCTTATTTTCAACGGGCGCGATGGCACAAAATAAAAATCTTGATCTGGATGCCCTTTTGCAGCAACTGGAGGAAGGTAAATTCCAACAGAACAGACAAAATCAAGCGCGTGAAGCCGAATTCCGGACCAAAGTCGCAGAGCAGGATCGCATGATCGCTGAAGCGGAAGCAGAGCGAAACGCTGCAATCTCCCGAAGTGAGCGTTTAGAAACGAACTTCGAAGAAAACGAATTTAAAATTGCTGACCTGCAGGATGCCTTAAACAAGCGCTTAGGCTCTTTGAAAGAGCTGTTTGGAGTGTTGCAGCAGGTGTCGGGCGATACCAGTAATAAATTTAAAAATTCACTGATCTCAGCGGAGATCCCTGGCCGAGGTGAATTCCTTGATGAACTTGCGCAGTCAATGGGTAAGTCGTCTAAGCTGGCGTCCATCGACGAGATCGAACGTGTCTGGTTTGAAATGCAGCGTCAAATGACACAGGCAGGAAAAGTAACTAAGTTCACAACTGATGTGGTGGAAGCGGACGGCACCAAAGTGACCAAAGAGGTCACGCGAGTAGGACCTTTTGCACTGGTCGCAGACGGTATGTATCTGGATTACAACACCACAACAGGCACGGTTGCTGAACTGATTCGTCAGCCTTCTTCACGCTATGGCGCGACTATTTCTGATTTAGAGAGCTCTAATGGCGAGTTTGTCCAGTTTGGTATGGACCCGACGGGAGGCTCAATACTGGGGCTGTTGGTTCAGGCGCCAAATCTTAACGAGCGTATTGAACAGGGTGGACTAGTTGGTTATATCATTTTAGGTGTCGGTGCCGTTGGTTTCTTACTGGCTATTATCCAATTGGTTAATCTGACACTAATCAATGCCAAAGTTAAGGCGCAACAAAAACAAACCACACCCAAGGGTGACAACCCGCTTGGTCGAGTGCTAATGGTGCGTGACAAGTATCCTGAAGCAGATGTAGAAGCATTGGAGCTGCATTTGACTGAAGCGATCTTAGGTGAATTGCCAAAACTGTCGCGCTTTTTGACTATCGTAAAAATTATCTCAGTTGTCGCACCATTGATGGGGCTTTTGGGTACGGTGACCGGCATGATCAATACCTTCCAGGCGATTACCCTGTTTGGTACTGGGGATCCTAAGTTGATGGCGGGTGGTATCTCACAGGCGCTGGTAACAACTGTGCTTGGTCTTGTCGTGGCAATTCCAACTACCCTGCTGTACGCGTTCTTGAATACACGCAGTAAAAATATCGTCAGCATTTTGCAGGAACAATCTTCAGGAGTAATTGCTGAGCGCGCTGAGCGAGGGTAATTATTATGTTCTTAATCGAGTTTTTAGAAGCCATTCGAGATTTTACCGACACCGGGGGAGTCGTACTCCAATACATCGGTGTACTGATCTTCGTGATGTGGCTTCTTATCCTGGAACGCGCGATCTACTTCTTTATCTGGCATAAGAAGTTAAAGGACGAAACGATTGCCAATTGGTATGCGCGTAAAGACAAAAGCTCCTGGAACGCAGAACAGATTCGCCAAATGTATATATCTAAGTTGCATGTACAGTTGAACGCCAATGTTTCCATTATTCAGGCTCTTGTGGCGCTATGCCCCCTGCTTGGCTTAATGGGCACTGTGACAGGGATGATTGAGGTGTTTGATGTGATGGCGATTTCTGGTTCAGGAAATGCTCGTTCAATGGCTTCAGGTGTATCTAAGGCCACGATTCCGACGATGGCAGGCATGGTAGGTGCGCTTTCGGGCGTATTTGCATCAGCGTGGTTAACTCGTACGGTTAAGGCAGAACGCACCCATATTGAAGAAGCCCTTGAAATGGACAGACACAAATAGTCGGGATGGGTAGCCGTCTCGAAACAGTGAGAAAAAAATGAAACAGCATTTTCAAAATTTAGTTGAAGAAGAAGAAGCAACAATCGATATGACCCCCATGTTGGATGTCGTTTTCATCATGTTGATTTTCTTCATTGTGACTGCCTCCTTTGTCAAAGAGGCGGGCATCGACGTTAATCGTCCGGAAGCATCTACTGCGGTATCAAAGCCCAGAGCAACCATATTGGTGGCAATATCAGACAAAGGTGAAATCTGGATCAACAAACGCCGCGTGGACCAGCGAGCTGTCCAGGCCAATATAGAACGCTTGAAAGCAGAAAATCCCCAGGGGTCAGTGGTTATTCAGGCGGATCAGAAAGCCAGCGTTGATACCCTGATAAAAGTCATGGACGCCTCGCGTGCTGCGGGTGCCTACGATGTTTCAATTGCTGCAGCAGAGAAATAAACATGTCTCGAGTATTGATTGCGTTCATTTTAAGCGCTGGTATTACACTGGTTCTGTTTTACGTAATGCAGTCGCTGATTGAAAGTGGTGGCAGTGCCATGACGGATCCCCCCAGAGGCAGCGTACTGGACTTTGTGCGGGTTCAGCAGGAAGAAACGGTACAGCAAAAAGAACGTAAACCGCGTAAGCCGCCACCACCCAAAGAGCCACCACCGCAAATGGATCAGCCTCAGCTGGATGCTGCGTCACCCAACTCAGATGGCTCTGGCGTTGACTTCTCTTCAGATGTATCTGCTGATGTCGCCTTGGATGGTGGCCTGGCATTGGAGTCAGGTGATGGTGAATACCTGCCCATCGTTAAAGTTGCACCGGTTTATCCACGACGGGCATTGCAACGCGGGCTGGAGGGTTACGTCATCGTAGAGTTCACGGTCACCAAGCAAGGTTCGGTTCGCGACCCTGTCGTGATTGAGGCAAACCCGCCAGGGATATTCGATCGGGCAGCGATTGATGCCGCCATGAAGTTTAAATACAAGCCGCGAGTGGTTAATGGTGAGGCTACCGAAGTTAGCGGCATCCAAAACCGAATCTCGTTTGAAATCGACGGCTAAAGGAGTAAGACAACAATGTTAACGACCAAATTGTCCTACTTAGTGATGGTAATGCTGGCAGTCGCACTGTATCTGGCGCCGACACTCACAATCTGGAGTGGTGGAGAAGTATTCGCGCAGGAACAGGAACGCAAAACCAAACGGGTACCGGCATTGCGTGGCAAAGTCTACGAGCAGTTAGCCCGTGCTCAGAAAGCAGGTGATGAAGGCAACGTAGCAGAAGCTATAGCGATTCTGGATCAGGTTCGGGATAAAGATCATTCCATGAACAGCTATGAAACGGCCATGATGTACAACTTTTATGGTTTTGTGTATTACAACGCTGAAGATTACCAAAAGGCCTTTGCGTCTTTTCAGCAAGTCGTTGAGCAGGATCCCATTCCGGTAAACTTTGCAATGAGCACGTTGTTTAGCTTGTCTCAGTTAAGTTTGATGCAAGGGGACTATGAATCCACAATTAAATATCTGGAAGATTGGGAAACACTTAATTCTGGTGCTATACCTGCAAAAAACTATGTCCTCAAAGCGCAGGCTGTATATCAGAAAAAAGATTATCAACGAGCCGCTGAGTATATTGATACCGCTGTAGAAATTCAGGAAGCTGACCCGGAAGATGGCATAGCGGATGAAAACTGGTACATCCTGCAACGGGCGATTTATTACGAATTAAAGCAACCTAAAAAAGTGACAGAAATTCTGGTCAAACTGGTGCGCTATTATGAAAAGCCCAAGTACTGGCTGCAATTGGGTGGCATGTACGGTGAAATTGGCGAAGAGAAAAAGCAACTGGCGGTCATGGAAGCCGCTTATCAAAAAGGCTATGTGACCACAGGGCAGGATATCTTTAACCTCGCCCAGATATACTATTATCATCAGGTTCCTTACAAGGCCGCACGTTTGATGGAACAAGCGATGCAGGATGGTGTACTGGAGAAGAATTTGCGCAATTTGCGATTCTTGTCTCAGTGCTGGGCGTTTGCCAAAGAAAACGAAAAAGCGATTCCAGTTATGCAGGCTGCATCTGAATTATCTGAAGATGGCGAGCTGAATGCTCAACTAGCACAAATCTTCCTGAATACAGAGCAATGGGATAAAGCGATCGAAGAAGCACGAAATGCGCTCGACAAAGGGGGACTGCGTAGCCCTGGAACTGCCCATCTGGTTATTGGCATGGCAAAGTTCAACAAACAGCAATTTGTGGATGCTCTGAATGCTTTGGCAGAAGCTGAAAAATTCCAGAAGACCGAGAAGATGGCGAAACAATGGCAACGATTTGTTGCGTCTGAGAAGTCCAGTTTTGAGCTATTACAGGCTGAAGCTTCCTCATAGACCTGAATTTTACTGACGTAATAACCGCAAGACAGTCATGTTTTGCGGTTTTTTTATCTAAAAATATCCAGTCGAGTTACCAGGGCTGCTATGCATGTTGCAGCAGACGCACCAGATGGGTGAACGGTGGGGCATTCAAAATATTGTGTATTTTCATGCAGTTACATTATATTTGGAACGGTCAACTGATTATTTTAGGATTATGGGTAGAATAGTCAGATAAAAAGAATAAAGGACACCCTATGACCGCCAACAATCTATCTGAACTTATTGGCAACACCGCGCTGTTGCGTATACCGTCATTATCGCAACTCACTGGCAGTGACATTTTGCTTAAATGTGAGTTTCAAAATCCTGGGGGCTCAGTTAAAGACCGTGCTGCACTGCAGATGGTGCAGGATGCGATGGCAAACGGAGAATTAAAGCCGGGGATGACAATCGTCGAAGGAACCGCTGGCAACACCGGCATTGGTCTGGCCATTGTCGCGCGCTCGATGGGCTTTAATATGAAAGTGGTCATGCCAAAGGGCCAGACCATTGAAAAAGAGCGTTTGATTGCATTGCATGGAGCCGAGTTAATTTTAGTCGATCCATGTCCATTTAAAGATCCCAATCATTTTTACCATACCGCCAGACGTATTGGTGAAGAGCATCAGGATCACTGGTGGGGTAATCAATTCGAAAACCTGAGTAATTATCGGGCGCACTTTTTAAATACCGGGCCTGAGATATGGCAACAGACCAATGGCAGTGTCGATGCACTGGTTTCTGTTTGTGGCACCGGCGGCACTATTGCTGGCAACTCAGATTATCTGAAGCAGCAAAATCCGGATCTTAAAGTATGGCTGTCGGACCCTGACGGCTCAGGTATTTATTCCTATCTGAAGTCGGGTGAATATGTGTCTCAAGGTGGCTCGTTTACCGAGGGCATTGGGATCATGCGCACGGTTGACAACTTCCGCAAGGCTAAAATCGATTATGCGGTGAACCTGCCGGATCAGGATCTTGCAGTGATCGCCCACTATCTGGCCAAACAGGATGGCATCGTCCTGGGTAGCAGTTCAGCACTGAATGTGGCAGGAGCATTGCGTGCCGCTTCAGTGATGGGTAAAGGTAAGCGCATTGTCACCTTTGCCTGTGATTTGGGTGAACGATCTTTCTCCAAATTGTATAATCCGGACTTTTTAGCCGAAAAGAATATTGATGTGGAAATGGAAACCATTGCCCAGCTATTCCAGCGTTATCAAGATTTGGCCCAAAGCGATGTCGTTCAGTGCCGCTGAGCCTGACGTTGTAACCACATAAAAAATAACCCACCAATCGCGCCGGCAAGACATTGACTGAAAAATCCCAGCTCTGTTCTTGCTCCGGCGATCAAGGTGACACCCAACAGTGGTTGCATGGCCAACAACGCTGTGGTTAACGCCAAAAAACCCGCCATAGGATAGCGCCAGTCAGGCAGGTTAATCAGCCATTTGTGAATAGCTTGCATAATTAAGAACGCCAGTAGCAAGGCGATTGTGATGATGCCACCGTAGCCCGGCAGTAAGCCGAGTAAATCTGAAATCGTCATACTAATCCAGTCGCCGACAGGTATGTTAACCCCAAGCTTTAGAAGTTCAATCAGGACAAATTGACTGTGAAAAATACTCGCCAGCATAAAACAGACCAGTACCGCCATGAAAAATCGTATTGTGAGTTTTAAAAATGCCATATCCGCAATGATACCTGAGCGTTTAGCTTGCTTTTGTCATGCTTGAGTGCTTGCATTAACACCAATAATAGCCATAACCGAGTGACTTACATGCGTATCTTTTTCATTATTGTGGGGTTGTTTATCGCACAAGCCAGTGTCTTTGCACAACCTAAATTTGTATTAGACGAACTCACTGATGCATTGCAAAAACCCTGGGCGATGGCCTTTTTGGATGACGAACGCATATTAATAACAGAAAAATCCGGCCAGTTGCGCCTCTTTACAAAGGGTGAATTGAGTGCGCCTATTGCAGGTGTACCCGCCGTATATTTTGCAGGGCAGGGTGGTTTGCTGGACATTGCCATTGTCGAAAACCAGAGTGACTTAAGGGTGCTGATGTCGTTTGCCGCAGGGAATGAACGTCAGAACGCGTTGAGGGTTGTTGCAGCGACCCTTGAGACGTCGGCTGAGCTGCGTTTAACAGATTTGGCCACGATATTAACGGTCACGCCTGAAAAAGATACGCCGGTGCATTACGGTGGGCGTCTGGCGCTAATGCCCGATGGCACCCTGTTAGTCACTTCCGGTGATGGTTTTGATTTTCGGGAATCAGCCCAGAAAGAACAGTCTTTGCTGGGGAAAATTGTCCGGGTCAATATTGATGGTAGCGTACCTGATGACAACCCATTTGTATCGGATAAAAACTATCATCCCGCTATTTTCAGTCTCGGGCATCGCAACCCTCAGGCATTGTTTTATGATGCCAGTCGGAACTGGATTGTCAGCCATGAGCATGGCCCTGCGGGTGGTGATGAGATCAATATCATAGAAGCCGGGAAAAACTATGGGTGGCCGGTAATCACCAATGGCAAAGATTACTCGGGCGCGAATATATCACCCTTCACGGAATATCCGGGGATGGAACAGCCTTTCGTAGATTGGACACCGTCTATTGCACCATCGGATATGATTGTGTATCAGGGCAGTGTTTTTCCACAACTCAAAGGCGACTTTCTGGTCACGACATTGAAAACTCAGGCGCTACTCTGGGTCGATATGGACGATAATAACGTTGTGGCTCAGACCAATCTGTTGCCAAAGTATGCCGCCAGATACAGGGCGATAGAAGAAAGTCCCAAGGGTGAGATTTACCTGCTAACTGACGATGGCAGACTAATGCGATTAAGCAAAGAGTAAGCAGATAGAGCACTATTTTATGTGCAGTGGCGTAATGAAGGACAAATTGTGGCGAGAAGTGAACAAGAAAAAGTTCATTTAGAACATCAGGCGGCAAAGCTTTTTATGCGCTGGTATGAAAAGAATACCGGCAATAAGATTCGTCATATCTGGCACAATGAGCCACGAAAGCCAGATGTTTCCTGTTATCTGGACGGAGAAAGACTCGATCTCGAAATTGCGCATCTCTATGGAAGCTCAGAAGAGGCGATGCAAATACTCAATCGAGAATTAACCGAAGAAACCCAAGCCGAGCTGGAAAAACAGTCACTACTCAGTGATACACAAGAACGCCTGTTGGCCGCGCTGAATCGCATTCTTGCAAACAAGTCCCTCAAATACTATAAAACCAGTCAAGTCTGGTTGGTGATCAGAAATGCCAATCCAGGCTGGAGTAAAGAAGAAATCATAGCGTTACAGGACCGCATTAATATTCCAGATGACCACCCTTTCCAACAAATATGGATCGTTTGTGATATGGCGGGATCGACAGGTATCGTGCAGTTGTATCCTGAGGAATAGCATTGTTTTTACCTGAGTTGCGATAATTAACCGCAACCAGAAAGGTATTGGCGGTCAGAATCGACTATTGGGGCTTCGGCTGGCACCGTATTGCGGCTAATCGAGCTAATCTCAATTGTTCAGGAGTGATAAAGATTAGATGAAAAAGAGAAAAGTAATTTTATTGGGAAAAATGCAAAAGAACCTTAACAAAGGTATCGCGGCTATTGATGCAGAGGGTATTGAATTTATTACATGCACCTCAATCGAAGCACTATCTGATGCGCTAAAAATTGATGGCGTTGATACGGTTATTACCGGCGCTGGATTAGATCTATCTATAAGGCTAGAAGCTGTAAAAATGATCTTCGAAGCAAGTGATGGTATTTCAGTACATATGAAAGATTTTGCTTCTGGCCCTGAAGGTTTCGGTCCTTTTGCCAATAAGGTGTTGGCAAAATAGAAGGATCACAAAACCAAGCTTCTTCATATGTAATTGTGAGAAGCTGGCACTGAGCGGGCCTCATTGATTGGCCGCTCTACGAAAGAATTCGATGGCCAGAATCGAGATTTTGGGCTTCTGTTGGTAACGTTTTTCGCCACTTTCCCATATAGTTCACTCAAGAAGAAATTAATACTCGGTTTAAGTCGCTGACATTGTAGATTCTAGCGTCGTCCTGCGGCTCGACCGCAGGACGACGCAAAAACAATACACTAAACACGGATAAAACAATTTAATACTGTACCTGAGTCCAGTTTTTAATAGCTGTTAGGAAAGTTGACGGCAACCTGAAAAAAGCAGCTATACGACACCACATCGTCGATCGGCTGCGATGCTGTGGTTACCGGACGCTAGTTACCTGTGGGGAACTTTTGCTTCTGATGCAATACTCGTAAAACATGGATTACATCCTCTTTGACCATATACGAGATAACCATTGAAATCTCGAGGATGATCAGCAGTCGCCCCGGTATACCTTCTCTTTGTACTCCCATTAAGGGCTGCAATAATAAGTTTTCAACCCTGGCTTCAATCAGTAAATCCGTTTTTTCTGAGGCGATTGGATTAAAGTCATACAAAAACTCAAATATTTTCTCACGATCATCCAGTGAGCTTTTCTCCCAGACGATCATTTATTCGCTTTATTCCTTATCTTCATTTTTCGAGCTTCCATGTGAGTTTTCGCTTCTTCATGCGTTACAAATTCGCTATCACCAGCATTCAGTTTTTCAAATGCCGCGTTCACTTGCTCGGTTAGCCATTGGTCGTGTGTCATAGCTTGGCGTTGTTGTTCTGCCAACTCTTCAGTGAGTTCTCTGCATGCATCACTGAGAGTACGTCCTTGGCTCTCTGCCATTAGTTGTGCCAAGCGCTTAGTCTCTTCATTGACTCTAAACTGTATTCTCGTATCCATAAGTGACCTCGACTTTTCGTGTGTACAAATGTTAGCACGGGGGTCTTGGTGGCGGCAACATAACAAGCACGAGGAGAATCTTTGATTTCGTCTGGAAGTGAGCCATTCAATAATTACAATGCTTCAAAAATTGACTGACCGCCATTTCCTGAATTTTTCTGCGGTCAGCGACTATTCCCTAAAGGCAATTAAATCAATTTCAGCAAATCTTACATTTGGCTGGACTCAAGGCTTGCCAGGCACTAAACGGCCATAAGCCAGCGTGGCCTGTGGTAACAGATGTCAGGTAAACGAAAAATGGATATCGATAGCCTGCAAGCGATTGTATTCGGTATCCAGATCGGCAACAACTAGGGGCTTGGTGTTTAACCAGTTCTTAGTGAAGTGCAGGTTAATTGCCTGTTGTTCTGCTGTCACTTTAATTTTAGGCAAGATATTGTCCTGGCGGCGCATGTTAAGTAATACGCCGAGCCGCAACAAAGCGATGAGTTTAAGCACTTCGTTCCTGTCAAATTGGGCGAATTCGGGAATGTCTTCGCCGCGAATTTTCTTGCGGTGATTGGCGACCAGAGTCGCCAATACTGTTTGTTGTTCCTGGTTAAAGCCGGGTAATTCGGCATTGGCCAAAATGTAAGCAGAGTGGCGCTGCACACCCCTTGAGTTAATCTGCAAACCAACTTCATGCAGTAATGCCGCCCAACCCAGAATGCTCTTTAGCTCTGCATTTTTCAGTTGCCATTTCCCGGCACATTGCTCATATAAAAACGATGTGGTATTTAAAACCCGTTTGGCTTGCTGTGTATCAACATCATAGCGCACGGCAATACTCTCGGCGGTCCGCTGGCGGATATCGTGATGTTCCAGACGATCTTCCATCTCATACAAAACGCCTTCCCGCAGTGCTGCTGGTGAATATTGCATTTCTTCAATGTCGAGACTTTCGAAGATCGCAGTGAGTACGGCCAATCCGGCAGGAAAAACCGGGCGTCGGTCTTCACTGAGTTCGGAAAACTTCAATTTACTGATGCGTCCGGCATCGCAACATTGATCAATAAGGGCTTTAAGGCCAGCAAGCGTAATGACCATCTCCCCTTCGTTACCCAGTAACTCAGCTTGCAGGCTTGCCAATGTTTTAATTGTGCCAGAGGTGCCGATACATTGCTCCCAGCCCATTGCGCAATATTTATCTGCTATCAATTCCAACTCTTGCTGTGCGGCAACAATGGCTTTGCTAAAGGCTTTAGGACGAAGTTCACCGTCAGCAAAATACTTTTGGGTATAGCTGACGCAGCCCATTGTGACACTGCGCATCAGCTTGGGGTCAAAGTCCTCACCGATAATGAACTCCGTTGAGCCACCACCGATGTCGATAACTAATCGGTTTCCTGTAGCGACGGTGGTATGAGCGACACCTTGATAAATCAGTCTTGCTTCTTCTACGCCGGAAATGACTTCAATAGGATAAGGCAGAATTTTGCGAGCGGCACTAATAAACGCGCCGCCATTAATGGCTTTGCGCAGGGTATAGGTTGCCACGATACGTACTGTGTCAGGCTGAAATCCTTGCAAGCTTTCTTTACAAACCTGCAGGGCGTCGAGCCCTCGCTGGATGGCTTCATCGGATAAAATACCATCTTCACCCAAGCCGTCCGCAAGGCGTACTTTTTGTTTGACACGATGCAGGATCTGCACGCTATCCGCGACAATGCGAGCAACAACTAAATGGAAACTATTGGAGCCAATGTCCAGTGCAGCGACGTTGGTTACGTCGCGGGAAGTGACGCCCGATAAGGCGTCTTCTAACTCTGTCATTTAAGTACGTGATCCGGTGTTAATGGAGCAGTTCGTCATCAGACGTATCCACTTCTTCTTCCAATTCTGTCAGGTACTTATAAATCTCTACCTGAGAGCGAATTTTTTTACGGTTACCGCGAGGAACGTACTGGTTTTTCTGTTCAGCGTCAATGACTCTGGCTTTGGTGGTGTCCCGGAATTGTATTTCCAGAATATCAATAATGCGATTTTTCAGCGTCTCGTCATAGATTGGGCACCCGACTTCTATACGATTATCCATATTCCGTGCCATCCAGTCAGCAGATGAAATATACACTTTGGGATCACCGTCATTGTCAAATACCATCACCCTTGGATGTTCCAAAAAGCGATCGACGACTGAAATAACCGTTATGTTGTCACTGACACCTTTAAGGCCGGGTACCAAAGAGCACATGCCCCTGACGATGGCTTTTATCTTTACTCCAGCCTGACTGGCGCGGTACAAATCGTCAATTAACTCCTGATCCACCAGATTATTGATCTTGAGACGGATACGCGCTTTTTTACCTTCATTGGCATTTTGTATTTCCTGACGGATCAAGCGTTGTAAGGCGCTGCGATGATGATTTGGTGAAACGTGCAGGTGCTGGAATTTAAAAGTGCGGTAAGGGTATTGAATCAAATCAAAAACACTTACGGCCTCGCTGGCGATTTCCTGATTACGGGTAAACAAACTAAAGTCGGTATAGATCTTGGCGGTTTTTTCGTTGAAGTTGCCTGTACCCAAATGGGCATAATTAACCAATTCGCCTCTTTCTTCCCGCGTAACAATTAGCAGCTTGGAATGTATCTTCAAAGTAGGGATACCCAATAACACCTGCACCCCGGCTTCAGTCATCTTTTTTGACCATTCGATATTCGCTTCTTCATCAAAACGGGCCTTTAACTCCATCACCACGGTCACTTTCTTGCCGTTGTCGACGGCATCAATCAGTGAATCGATAATGCGCGAGTTGCTGGCTAACCGATAAACGTTGATGCGAATATGCCTGACATTAGGGTCAAATGCCGCCTGTCGCACGAACTCAGTCAAATGCAGGAAGCGGTGGTAGGGGTAATAAAGCAAGATATCGTGATGACTGATGGCGTCGAATACCGTATCAAAATTAGAAAAATCCTGGGTGTGGATAGCAGGCAAATCAGGGTTTTCAAGATATTCCCGGCCGACATTGGGGAACCCAATAAAATCACGGAAATTGCGGAATTTTCCGCCGGCAATTAAGGTATCCAGACTGGAGATGTCGAGTTTACGTTTAATAAAGTTAAGCATTTCATCAGGCATTTCACCGTCGTAGATAAACCGCACCGGCTCGGCAATCAAACGCTGTTTCATCCCTTCTGACATCTTCTCCATAAAACTCTCATCAATTTCGTCATTGATTTCATATTCGGAGTCCCGGGTCATCTTGAAGGAGTAGGCTGACAGGCTGTCAAACTTGATAAACCCTCTAAAAACCTTTTCCAGATTGAGCCGAATGACATCGTCCAACAATATGATGTGTTTTTTCTTGCGGCTTTTTTCCGGGGGGATCAGTATAAAGCGGGGAATATGCTTAGTTGGCACCTCGATAATGGCATATTTATTTGCTTTTCCGTTCCGCTGTATCTGTACCACCAGATAGGTGCCGAGGTCATTCAAGCGCTCTACCAGATTAACTTTTTTGTGTACCAGAATGGGCGCGATATGCCGCAAGACCTTGTTTTTGAAAAAGCCTGTCAGGTAATTATTTTGATATTCAGAGACTTCATCCAGCCCGATGATATGAATATTGTAGCGAGCCAGAGTTCTTTGCACCTCTTTATAGATGCGATCAAATTCTTTGGTGAGTACCACCACTTTTTTATGGATCTGGTCCAGTAGGAATTTCGCGGCATCGGCCATGTGCTCATTCTGACTGTTCAGGTAAATGGTTATTTGACGCCTGACTTCCGCCACTCGTACCCGAAAGAACTCGTCCATGTTGTTGGAATAAATCCCTAAAAAGCGAATGCGCTCGACGATAGGATTGGTTTTGTCTGCCGCTTCCTGCAGCACACGTTCATTGAAAGATAACCAGCTTAACTCTTTGGGGTAATAGAGACTCGTTTCCTGGGGCATAGTGTTATTTAAGTATTCCTTATTTGATGAACCTTATGATCCGGTAACAATATGAAAATTTTATGACATTGCCCAGAGCCTGCACTGGGCAAGTGTCGTTTAACTCAGTTTCACTTCCACCATCAAATCATTGGCAATATCTTCCAGTGCATGTTGCAATTCGTCAGTGTCGACATCGGCTGGAATGGTTACTTGTGCATGCGCTTTAAATAAGGCGCTGCCCCAGTTTGGTGCGCTACCGCAACTGGAATCAAACTTGCGAATATTCAAATTAAACCGATTTAATACACCCGTGACTTCCTGCACGATACCGGGTTTGTCGTTGCCGACGATGTCGATACTAATTTGTTGTAATTCCTGCTCATTTTCGGAGATTCCCTGAGATAAGCAGACTTTGAGATTGGGATGATTTTCGAAGGCGTCCAGTATGGCCTGTTCCTGATCTTCTGGGATATGGATTTCAACAAACCCAGCAAATTGACCGGCCATATGGGAAAAATTACTGGCTAACCAGTTGCCCTGATGATTAAAGACGAGTTTTGCTAACGATTCGACGAGTCCGGGTTTGTCTGTGCCTACGATGGTTAATACCAGAGATTTCATGCATTAAGCTCCATATAACTACTGAATAAATTTACTTTTCATTATATAGCATAGTTCATTCTTTCCGATGTCCGTGAGGTAATTATCTTTCGGATAATTCACAATTGACCGGCAATACAATTTATCCCCGGTCAGGGATAAGTTACTATTTGTTCTGGCTATTTTGGGGCTTAGGTCGATAGAATAGCGATCCTTAGTTTCGGTTCTTGTCGTGACCAACTTTCGGATACCAGAGTGGAAAACAGCTATCTAACAAAATTACAAAAAAAACGGATAGCGCTGGATCGTCGCGTTGCAGCCTTGATCACGCTCGGTGGCTGGTTGATTCTGTTTACTTTGTTAATGTTGATTTGGCATTTGTTGTCGGTGACCTGGCCATTGCTTGGGCAACCAGAAGTCAATAAAACAGGCAGTTGGTCATTACCGCAAAATGTTCGGTTACTGTCTGCAGGGAACGTCAGTGAGCGGGAATTTGTTGTCTGGCAAGCATCAGATTGTGCTTTAAACATCGCCCATTATCATGAAAACGATTGGCACACAGTGCGCCGTATGCCGAAACGGTGTAGTGATAATGTCAATGTCGAAATGGCTGACAGTGGTTTTTATATCGCTGAGATGTTTGCTGATTCCCGCTTTCGTGTGCATCACAGTGCCCCCCTGTATGATTCCGCTGATTTAACACCCGTTTTATCTGGTCGGTTACCTTTCGAGATTCGTGAGACGTTTAGTCACTGGGAATTTGTCGCACTGCCAGACTCATTTTTGTTTATCGCTGACGGCAAAGGGGGGCACAAGTACATCGCTGCTTATGATCGGCGCGATTTTTCGTTGCTTTATTCCCATCAGTTGACCGAATTAGCTTTGGTCGCGGTGCTCAACGCTGCTAATCAGGTTATTGCATTTGAAAATGGTCAGTTTACGCGTCTGGGCGACAAACAGGAAACGCTGTTGGTCAGTACACCAATGACACCTCCAAAGGCGATTTATCCGCTGCCAGGCGGCAATGCCTTCCTGACTTATGATGCTTCGGGCTATTTATCCAAGTGGGCGTTAATGCGGTCAGGTCAGGCCTATCATTTGGAGAATTTATACCGTGTTCCATTGACTGGCAAATTAGATAATCTGGCATTAAACGGTTCTGGCCAGCTGGCATTGTTATTTTCGGAAAATCGGCTTGATTATTTTAATACCACCACAGGTGAAGTCACAGGTACTTCGGACTTTGAGCAGGACAGCAGTGCCCGGATTGTCGCTGAGGCTGATCTAATCCATGTAACTCATCAAGGGCGACTGACTCAGTTTCAGATAGTCAATAGCACCGCCATCGTGACCTTTAAAAGTTTGTGGCAGGAAGTCTGGTATGAAGGTTATTCAGAACCTGCTTATGTCTGGCAAACTTCCAGTGCTCTGGATAATCATCAGGCTAAATTCAGTGTTGTGCCCCTTTTTATCGGGAGTATGAAAGCGGCATTTCTGGCCGTTATTGTGGCTATTCCGGTCGGAATTGGCTGCGCTATTTATGTGGGGTATTTCGCCCGGCAAAAAACCAGACGTTACCTGAAACCCACTATAGAGCTTATTGAAGGTATTCCTTCGGTGGTAATTGGTTTTATTGCCGCGATCTGGTTATTACCCTTGGCTGACACTTATCTGTTAGCACTATTTTTGTTTCTGTTGTTGAGTCCGCTGTTTTTTGGTGTGTATTGCTTGTTTAAAGCGCGATTCGGGCATCGCTGGCAGCGCGGTTGGGAGCTGCTTTTTGTGATTGTTGTATTGCTACTCTATTCTCTGGCAATTGATAGTGTTTTAACCCATCAACAGGCATTTATTAAGTGGTTCTGGGCGGACAATGCGCTTGCCGGGGTGTTTGCCTACAATTCTGGTAAGAATACCATTATTCTGGCCATTGCTTTAGGCTTCGCCATCGCGCCAACGGTGTTTTCTATTGCTGAAGATGCCATCAATGAAGTACCAACAGGGTTACTGCTGGCCTCTTTTGCGATGGGGGCAGATCAGGTGCAAACGTTACAACGAGTTGTGCTCAAAGCTGCCTTGCCGGGCATTTTATCAGCTGTGATGCTGGGGTTTGCGCGCGCTTTTGGGGAAACCATGATTGTCCTTATGATCTCAGGCAATACCCCCATTGCCGATTGGAATTTGTTCGAGGGGGTTCGTACGCTGACTGCCAATTTGGCGATTGAGTTGCCTGAAGCTGAATTAGGCAGTGTGCATTATCAAATTTTATTTTTCACGGCATTGCTATTATTCACCTTCACATTCTTTATCAATACCTTTGCCGAACTGTTGCGTCAAAGAATGCAACTAAGGCAGCATCATGATTAACCACGACACGATTAAGACGAACTTGTCCAAAAATGGGCTAACGTTTTTGACCGCATTAATCACAGCTTTGACACTATTTGCGCTGCTTTCATTTGTGATATTAATTACGTTTAAAGGAATAAGTCATTTTTGGATACAACCGGTGGCGCAGATCCAATACTTTGACGCGGGGAAGATGCGCAGTGACTTTGGTTATGTGCTTAAATACTCGCCAGATCAGTCCGGGCAATCACGTGTATGGTTTAGGCGAGACTCCTACCAATATTCTCGTCCGGAAAGGTACTTGATAATGAACGAGAATGAGGTCCAGAATATATCTTACCCTCTTGATATTTATCATTTTTATCTCTCCGATGGACGACAGTTACTGGCAAATCCAAGATCGCTCTTAGTGGCGGGGGAAAGTTTCGAGTGGCAGTTTTATGATGACTATCAACGACTGCTAGGTGAACTGCTTGTAAAAAAACAAAATTTGCAACTCGGTAAACTCGCAAACGTACACGATGGAATTAGTGACCTTAAAAGACGCAAAGTGCCTGCTGATGCACCTGCCCGGGAGAAGTTAGACGCAGAGTACCAGAACTTGAAAGCACAGTTGACGTTGATTGAGGAGCAAATTGCTCAATACCAAATACAAGTGGTGAATGCAGATGGCGTGGTTCTGACGCTGCATCTTCAGGATATTGCCCGGATAATGGTACCTAATCAATTAACGACGCTAGACAAAATACAGGAACTTTTAAAAGGATTAGGACGCTTTCTTTCTGAAAGTACGCAGGAAGCCAATCAATCGGGAGGGGTGTTACCGGCCATATTTGGAACAGTGCTGATGGTTCTGCTAATGACAGTGATCGTTGCTCCATTAGGGATAGTCGCTGCAATCTACCTGACTGAATATGCACCCAATAACACTGTAATCACGATCATTCGTATTGCTGTCAGTAATCTGGCTGGTGTCCCATCGGTGGTTTACGGCGTATTTGGGTTAGGCTTTTTTGTCTATAAACTGGGAGGAAATATTGATGCATTGTTTTATGCAGATAAGTTGCCCACCGCGACCTTTGGCTCTCCCGGTTTATTGTGGGCATCTTTGACCATGGCCTTATTAACATTGCCTGTTGTAATCGTATCAACCGAAGAAGGTTTGCGCCGGGTGCCCAAAGGGTTGCGTAGCGCCAGTTACGCATTAGGAGCAACAAAGTTTGAAACCATACGCAAGGTGGTGTTGCCCGTTGCCTCATCCAGTTTGATGACAGGTATTATATTGGCAATAGCCCGAGGTGCAGGTGAAGTGGCACCTATGTTAATGGTCGGGGCAGTAAAATACGCTCCGGTGCTGCCAATTGATAGCGAATTTCCGTTTGTTCATCTTGAAAGACAGTTTATGCATCTGGGAGTTTTGATTTATGATGGTGCATTTCATGGTAAGGTCATACAGGGTGGTTCCACTATGATGTTTGCGGCCTGTTTATTGTTGCTATTGGTGGTAACCGTATTGAATTTGGTGGCTATTACCATTCGCAATAGATTACAAAGCGCTTATTACACTGCACATTATGCCAGAGTTATTTAGAGAACATCAGCCACTTAACTGGCGCAATTTACCGGAAAGCGAGGTTGCCATAGATGTGCAAAACCTGTCTTTATCTTTTGGCAATAAATGTGCATTGCACAATGTCAGTATGCGCATCCCTAAAAACAGCACGACCGCGATTATTGGACCAAGCGGCTGTGGTAAATCCACATTGATTGGTTGTTTTAACCGCCTCAATGATTTAAATCCCAATTGTAAAATTAAAGGGAAAATATTGATGAATGGCAGAAATATATTTCATCCTAAAGAAAATATTCCTGCACTTCGAAGTAATGTTGGTATGGTGTTTCAACAGCCGAATCCGTTTCCAATGTCAATTTATGAAAATGTTGTTTATGGTTTACGAATTAAAGGGATCACGAGTCGACGTATCCTGGATGATGAAGCTGAAGAAGTGCTTGCCCGAGTGGCGCTTTGGGACGAAGTCAAAGATATTTTGTTTCAGTCCGCAATGAATTTGAGCGGTGGACAGCAACAACGACTGGTAATTGCGCGTGCTCTGGCATTGAAACCTGAAATCCTTTTATTGGACGAGCCTACATCGGCGCTCGACCCCATTTCAACGCTGTTAATTGAAGAATTGATTACTGGCTTGAAATCTCAACATACCGTGGTAGTGGTTACCCATAATTTGCAACAGGCTGCGAGAGTATCGGACCAGACCGCGTTTTTAAATATGGGGGAACTGGTTGAGTTTTCCAGCACGGACGTTATGTTCACGTTACCTGAACAGCAACAGACGGAAGCCTTTATTACGGGGAGGTTTGGTTAACCATGGATTTGAATCTCTCAACTCATATTTCCGGGAAGTTTAATCAGGAACTGGAGGACCTTCGGGCTGCGCTGCTGGCTATGGGAGGTCAGGTTGAACTACAACTCAGCAGAACATTAACGGCCCTGAGAACTGACGATAAAAGAATGGCCGAAAAGGTGGTACACGATGATCACAAGATCAATCAGATGGAAGTCAGTATTGATGATGAGTGTATGCGTATTATTGCCAGAAGGCATCCTATCGCCAGTGATCTACGTTTGGTCTTAACAGTAGTAAAAATTAATACTGATATGGAAAGAATTGGTGACGAGGTAGAGCGCATTGCCAGAATGATCGCAATGCACAGTTTGCCCGCGTCTGAGAGAATCAAGTCAGGGATGGTGGATACCGGACATCAGATTTTGGATATGTTGCAACAGTCGTTGAATGCCTTTGTGCGCCTGGATGTTGATGCGGCCAGAGAGGTCCATCGTGAAGATAAAGAAGTAGATGCAAAATATAAACAGCTGCTTGTTCAGGTTATTTCTGAGATGCAACAACGGGAAGAGCTGGATTCGGGGTGGTTGGACGTATTGTGGTCACTGCGGGCAATGGAGCGTATCGGAGATAGGTGCCAGAATATCTGTGAATATATCATCTACTATGTAGAAGGAGTAAACTTAAGACATATATCCCCAGCTGAACAAAAATAATAAACAAAATTATTCAGGTCCTTGATATGTAATGTCACAATAGTCTTTTTATTATCATCTTTCTGAAACATAACATAGTCTATCATGCCGCCAACTAATAAATTGGCGCGTAAGTAGGTCAGTATAAGAGTTGGAAATTATGCCAAACAATACATTTTTAGCGGTTTTTGCAAAGTCACCGCTTAAACCCATCGAACAGCACATCGTGACTGTAACTAAATGCAGCAAGTTGTTGATTCCATTTTTTGAAGCAACTTTTGCAGACGATTGGGCGAAAGCTGAAGAATTACAACAAGAAATATCATCTATCGAAGAAGAAGCTGACAAAATAAAACGTGAACTTCGTATGAGTTTGCCCAGTGGATTGTTTATGCCAATGCAACGACAGGACTTGTTGGATTTATTGAAGCATCAGGACAGAATCGCAAACAAAGCGAAAGATGTATCCGGCCTTGTACTTGGCAGGCAAATGTTAGTTCCTGCTGTCATTCAAGAAGAGTTTACAACATATTTAAAGCGCTGCATTGATGCCACAGTTCAGGCATGTAAGGCAATTAATGAGTTAGATGAATTGCTGGAAACAGGCTTTAAGGGCAGAGAAGTCGACCTCGTTGAAACCATGGTCGAAGAGTTGGATAAAATTGAAGACGATACTGACCAGATGCAGATTAAATTGCGTAGTAAGTTGCATGCATTGGAGACGGAGTTAAATCCGGTCGATGCGATGTTTCTGTACAAAATTATAGAGGGTGTCGGAGGTTTGGCGGATGTTGCTGAACGTGTCGGCTCAAGACTCGAACTGATGTTAGCATAACAGGATATTTGGCGATGGATATATTTACCTCATACGGCACTATTTTGATCACGGTTGCCGCGGTCGTCGGATTTTTAATGGCCTGGGGAATTGGTGCCAACGATGTTGCCAATGCTATGGGAACCTCAGTTGGCTCAAAAGCGCTTACAATAAAACAAGCAATTCTAATCGCAATGGTCTTTGAGTTTGCCGGGGCCTACTTAGCGGGCGGCGAAGTGACTTCAACCATTCGAAAAGGCATATTAGAAAGTGCCTTTTTTGTTGATGCTCCTGAATTGTTGGTTTTTGGTATGATTTCGTCGCTGCTGGCTGCAGGATTGTGGCTGGCGTTAGCCTCATATTTAGGTTGGCCTGTTTCAACTACACACTCTATCATTGGTGCGATTGTCGGCTTTGCTGCTGTGGGTGTAAGCGCTGATGCCGTTGTATGGAGTAAGGTTGTTGGTATTGTTGGGAGTTGGATAATCACCCCTGCGATATCAGGATTTATTGCTTTTCTTATATTTAACAGTGCTCAAAAGCTGATTTTTAACACTGACAACCCATTTGATAACGCCAAGAAATATGTCCCGATGTACATGATGCTGGCAGGTTTTGTACTTTCTTTGGTTACTATCAAAAAAGGGTTAAAACATATTGGCTTGGACTTTTCACCAGAGATGGGTTACTTCCTGGCGATTGCAGTTGCGGTGGGCGTGGGTCTCATCGGTAAAGTTGCAATTAACAGAATCAAGTTTGATCCGGAAAGCGACAAAGAAATGCATTTTACCAACGTTGAAAAGGTGTTCGCTATGTTAATGGTTGTGACCGCTTGTTGTATGGCATTTGCTCATGGGTCTAACGATGTAGCTAACGCCATTGGACCGTTGGCAGCTGTTGTAAGCGTTGTAAATTCAGGCGGCGAAATTGCTAAAACAGCGTCTTTGGCATGGTGGATTTTACCTATGGGAGGCTTAGGTATTGTCGCTGGGCTGGCGTTGTTTGGCCATCGGGTTATCAAAACAATTGGCAACGGTATTACGCATCTCACCCCAAGCCGTGGATTTGCTGCGGAGTTGGCCGCTGCTTCTACCGTGGTTATTGCTTCCGGTACAGGACTACCTATTTCAACTACTCAAACTCTCGTTGGTGCGGTCTTAGGTGTTGGTATGGCTAGAGGTATAGCAGCACTAAATCTTGGTGTGGTGAGAAATATTGTGGTTTCCTGGGTTATAACCTTGCCTGTAGGCGCTGCTTTGTCGATTATGTTCTTCTTTATGTTAAAAGGTATTTTTGCTTAATTTGGTAGATATTGTGCTCTGCGCTTCCAATCGGCTCACTTACGAGCCGATTTTTGTTTACCCGAAAAGCTCCTGTTCCAGATATAAGATGTTTATGACATCTTTGAGTCGCAAGCGATTGCACCCGAGCACACCTTCAATGTCAATTCGGTTTCCACTAGGAAACACGGATACGACAAAGTTCAACAGAAATTAATTTAATTGACATAAAGCAAAGTAAATGAAATATATCTGTCATAGATATATTTCATTTCACACTCACAGGTCCAATTCACCATGATCCCTATTTTTCGTAAATCAATATCAACAACTGCTTCGTTTTTGATCCTGTACGCCTTTTCTTTGTGTGTGTGGGCTGATGAGCTTGTTGATTTATATGGTCAAGCTAATGTGTCATTGCAAAGCGCGGATGAAGGTGACGGTTCATTTACCGAAATGAAGAGCAACGCATCACGCATTGGAGTGAGAGGTGAAGAAGATCTGGACAATGGCCTGACCGTTTTTTATCAACTGGAGTGGCAGGTTGATTTAGCGGATATTGCAGATTCAGATAACATCACGTCAAGGGATCAATTTGTTGGTTTACAGGGGGATTTTGGTAAGATCATGTTAGGTCGCATTAATACAGTGACCAAGCAGCTTTCAATGCACATAGACCTGTTTAACCATTACGAAGGTGATATTCGAGGCCTGTGGAAGGGAGAGGCAAGAGTAAATGACTCTTTGACCTATTTTAGCCCGTCTTTAAGTGGTTTTACTGTCGCGATGACCTATGTTGCTGAGGAAGATGCTCAGGGTGATGATGCAACCTCTGTGGGCGTGTATTACGGTGATCCCAAGTTAAAAGGTTCTAAATTCTACGCAGCGGTTACCAGCGATGACAATATTGCCGATTATGACACCCAGAGGTTAGTGCTATCTGGTAAGTTAGCCCAGTGGAAACTGGGGGCAGTATTCCATCGCCAGGAACCGGCAACTGGTGGCGAAAGCAAGTCTGGCACGACGTTGAGTGCCCAATATAGTCTGGGTGACTGGAAGTTAAATTCCCAGTACCAATCGCTGGAAGATGATGACAGTGTTTCTGTTGGGGCGGACTATAAAGTCGGTGATAAAACCAAACTTTACGCTTGGTATACCAAAAGAGAGCTGGACAGCGATGAAGATAAGCGTTGGTTAGCTGTAGGTCTGGAACACAAGTTTTAGAGTTTACAGTAACAGGGGTACGACCTAAAGTCGTACCTGCCCTTTGACACTAAAGCACGCTAATCAAAAACAATCGTTTTATTACCGTGTATTAAGACTCGCTCTTCCAAATGGTTACGTAATCCTGTGGCCAATGCGCTCTTCTCACAATGCTTACCTTTACGCACCATATCCGCTGCGGTATCACTGTGGCTGATGCGAATCACTTCCTGATCAATAATTGGACCTGCATCAAGGTCTTCAGTGACATAGTGACAGGTTGCCCCAATCAGTTTCACGCCCCGGTCGTACGCTTGCTGATAAGGTTTAGCGCCGACAAAAGACGGTAAAAAGCTATGGTGGATATTGATGGCTCTGCCATGCCATTGCTGGCACATTTCAGCCGGGAGAATTTGCATAAACCTGGCCAATACCATCAGGTCAATATTGTAATGGGCCAGTAGCGTGCTTATCTCTTCAAAAGCATGCTCTTTTGTCGTCGCAGAAAAATCTATCCAGTGAAAGGGGACATTATACCAGTCAGCAAACTCTTGCATTTGCGGGTGGTTAGCGATGATGCAAGGGATATCACAATGCAGCTCATGGCTATGCCAGCGGTGCAAAATATCGATTAGACAATGAGACTCTTTACTGGCCAGCAACGCGACACGTTGTTTGATATGGGAATCACTCAACGTCCAGTTCATTTCAAACTTATCCGCGATGGGGAGAAACGCCTGTTGAAACTCTTCCAGTGTCATAGACAAATCATCAGCGCTGATTTCATGACGCATGAAGAACTGGCCTGTCTGTAAATCAGTATGATGGTTTGCTTCGACTATGGTGGCATTGTTCGCGGCCAAAAACTGGCTCACGGCCGCAACCAGACCAATCTGGTCCGGGCAATGTATCGTTAATCGGAATGTTTGACGCATAGGTTTTATGTATTGCTTGAAAATCGGCTGATTAGTATACGGATTTCTTAATAAGTTCGCATGGTTAAATTTAGTCGGACGGCTTCAGTTTCCGATAATCGACCTTAGGACTTCGCGGACCAACTGCGTAGCGGCTGGTATTTTACACCCGTCGCTGTAGAGACAGATTCAAACAAACACAGACTGTCGACTGTAAATTCAAATGCCGGTGGCAGTAAAGGGTAAGGCAACGGGGATTTCAGTTTTCGAAACAAGGTGATATGGGGTGTCAATTTGTCATTACTAATAGTGATACCACTGTGTTTTGCCGCCTGTCGGCATTGTTTGGTCGCGGTTCTGATCGCCTCATGATTATCAACCAACAAAAAACCGACTTTAGGTTTGGAAAAATAACCAACGTCCTGACACCGAAGAGTGAATCGTGAGAACGGGAATTCTGCAGACATCAGATGTTCCAGCTGGTGTGGGCTGGTATTACCGATAAACTGCAGAGTAATATGAAAGTTAGCCGTTGGCACATAACGTGCGTCAACGGAATAGACCTGATCCCGCCATTCTGCAATGGCCAGTTTGACGTCCGTTGGCAGGTCAAACGCGAAAAATGTTCTCATAGTAAAAGTTGTTTTGTGACGCTGTTAATCGTGACCGTTACGGGTATCATAGTCGTTATTCGATTCCCTCAGCAAATAACAAAACCGATTGAAGTATATTAGCCGACCTGTTCAGTGGTTTAAGACCTATTTCTGGAAATTATCATTTGTCGCATTAGCGATGTTGTTAGCATATGGGGTATACCTTGATGCTCAGGTGACCCAACGTTTCTCTGGCAACAAATGGGTCGTTCCGGCACAGTTATTTGCCCGCCCTCTGGAAATTGAAGTCGGACAGGGATTATACCGTGAAGAATTAGTCAAGGAGTTAAAGCTGCTGGGTTATCGGCCTGTGGCACGCATCACTCAAAGTGGTGAATATCGTGACAACGCTGGAAAATTTGACATTATGCGGCGCGCTTTTGAGGCTGCGGAAGGAGCAGAGCCACAACGCTATTTACAGGTTACCTTAAAGCACGGTCGCGTGACGGATATACGGGATTTAAGCAGCGGCGAATATATTCAGAGCATTCGTTTAGAGCCAATGATGGTGACCCGTCTCGTCACCCAAAGTAAAGAAGACCGTATTCTGGTGTCGTTGCAAGAAGTACCTGAAACTCTGATAAATACTTTGCTGCATACCGAGGATCGTGACTTTTATTCTCACTTCGGTGTGGCGCCGTTAGCTATTGCCCGGGCACTTGTGTCAAATATTAAAGCCGGACGCACAGTGCAGGGTGGCAGTACCCTGACTCAGCAATTGGCGAAAAATCTGTTTTTGTCGCGGGAGCGTAGTCTTTGGCGAAAAGCCAATGAAGCGATAATGGCAATTATTATGGAGATCCGTTACGACAAGCAGGAAATTCTGGAAACCTATCTCAACGAGGTGTTTCTGGGTCAAAAAGGCAATCTTGCGATTCATGGATTTGGTCTGGCATCTTTTTATTATTTTAATCGTCCCATAAATGAACTCAATGCCGCAGAAATGGCGACGTTGGTAGGAATGGTAAAAGGACCGTCTTACTATAATCCACTGCGCTATCCAGAAAGGGCTACTGAACGCCGCGACCTGATTTTAAAGACCCTGTTACAGGGCAACTATATAGACAAGACAACGTACTTAAGCAGCATAGCAATGCCGTTAAATGTGGTAGACAAGGGACTGCTGAGTCAGCATAAGTATCCTGCCTTTATGGATGCGGTTAATCGGGAGTTACGTCAAATACTGCCCAATCCAGAGCTACGGGTGTCTGGCATTAAGATATTCAGTACGTTGGACCCGCTATTACAAAGGGCGGCGGAACAGGCGATCGATGCCAGATTACCGTTACTGGAGAAACGCAGTAAGGCACCTGAGCTCAATACGGCGCTCCTGGCAACTGATTATAAAAAGGGGGCTATCAGGGCACTTGTGGGCGACAAAGATTTTGCCTACCGGGGATTTAATCGCGCACTGGATGCCAGACGACCGGTGGGCTCGTTAATTAAACCTGCGGTATATCTTACGGCACTGGAAGACAGCCAGAACTATCATTTGTTATCAGCGATTAATGATAAACCGATTACCTTAAAAAGCTCACAGGGAAAACTGTGGCAACCACAAAACGTTGATAAACAATTTCGTGGCAAAGTCAGCTTGCTGGAGGCGTTAAGTACCAGTCTGAATGTACCCACCGTCAATCTGGGTATGGAGCTGGGAATAGATCGTGTCGTTAATACTTTGCATCGACTGGGTGTGGAGTCCCATATTCCCAGTTATCCGGCGATTACACTTGGTGCCGTTAATCTGTCACCCAAAACTGTCAATCAGATGTATCAGACGATTGCCAATCAAGGGACGCAAATGCCGCTGCATACCATCAGAGCTGTTTCGACTCATGATAACCAGCTGCTGTGGCAGCGCGCTCCTGAACCCATTCAGACAGTAGATGCCAAGGCCGCTTATCTGGTTAATTATGCGTTGCACAAGGTCACCAGAGAGGGCACTGCAAAAGTATTGAAAGCGCAATATCCCAATATTCGCCTTGCGGGAAAAACAGGCACCACTGATGATTACCGTGATAGCTGGTTTACTGGTATTGATAACGCCGTAGTGACCACGGTATGGGTCGGTAATGATGATAATCACGATACGGGATTAACTGGCTCAAAGGGGGCTATGTTGATTTATGCCTCTTTACTTAAACGTGCAAAACCGCACTCTTTTAATCAGACATTTCCTGACGGTATTGGCATCGCCCATTTCAGTCAGGAGAACTTCCAGCGCCTGACTCCGGGCTGTCAACAATCGGTGAGTGTGCCAGCTGATTTGCATAGTTTACCTGAACCTGTTGGTTGCACAGGACAACCGAAAAAAGAAAAGAAATCCTTTTGGGATAAGATCTTTGGAAGTTAAATGCTTATCACAGCGTTATTGACATCAGCGTTTTTTCAAACGTTTATCAATAAAACCATCTAGTTGTGGTGAGTCGCTGCAGCGCACAGTGCCACCTAACATCCCGGATAGTATGGCCAGCCCTTTGCTGGTGGTATTATCACAGTTAACCTTTTTTACCAGTTTTTGTTCTAAGGTTTTTTCTTCGTATACCCAATCGGCAGGCCGCTGCTGCTGATACATCGTGGTTTGTCGTGAGCGCATGGCATTTTCAACAAGTTGTTGAGATACCTCACTGGTTTTTTGACGAATAAAGCCCAGGGTATTTTGGGTGATTTTGCTGGAATATCTAGACGCGTTGTCAGCTGCAGAGGCCGTGTCAATTTGGCTGGTGTCTGCCTGTGGTAGCGTTATTTCCGTTTCAGTTGCTTCTTCTTTGGCCACAGCTGGCACGGGAATCGACTCGGTGACCATGGTATCGCTGTGTGTCTCCGGTTGGTTAGCGTCAGCGGGTGCGGGTTTAAATGCACTTGTTTCGGGGAGCGGCAATTCGTTATTATCTTCGAGCGACGCTTTTTCTGGTACTGGTTTTGGCGTGAATACCAACGTGGCCTTCATGGCGGGCATTTTATCTGGTTGCCTGACAGGGACGTGACTTTGCGATGCGCCCCACAAAATCAGCAGGTGTGCCAACAGGGACAAAAGAATGACTAAGAGAAAATAACGGTGTTTGCTACTAACTGTTTGGACGTGCCGCTCATCAGGCACATCAATCTTGGTATCAATCCATGATTCGACCGTTATCACTGGAAGCTACCTTGCACTCTTTATGGTTAATAGTTGCTTAATAGAGAGCGTTTGGCGCAATTAGTTCCGCATCCCTGCGGAAAACAGAGCAATTACACAGGCAATTCCGCTAGTGCCTCATCTGCCAACGCAATCGTTTCATCTATTATTTCCGGCGTATGGCAAAGAGAGACAAAACCAGCTTCGAAACAGGCTGGTGCCAGATAGACCCCTTTTTGCAGCATCAGATGGAAAAAGGCGTTGAATCGCTCTGTATTACCATTGATGGTTTGCTGATAGTTGACAACGCGATCCACATCGGTAAAAAACAATCCAAACATACTTCCGGCATAGTTGACGGTGAAGGGAATCCCGCGGGCAACAGCCTTGGCTTTGATGCCTTCCGCTAAGCGTTGCGTATTTTGTTCTAATGCGGCAAAGCCGTTGCTGTTTTTGAGCGCGGTTAATGAGGCTAATCCAGCTGCCATAGCCACAGGATTACCGGATAAAGTACCTGCCTGATAAACCGGGCCTAAAGGCGCCAAATGTTGCATAATATCGAGCTTTCCACCAAATGCGCCGACCGGCATACCGCCACCAATAACCTTGCCCAGGCAGGTCAGGTCAGGCGTAACTTGATACTTCTCCTGGGCGCCACCCAGTGACACGCGAAATCCGGTCATCACCTCATCAAAAATCAATACTGCGCCATACTTGTTGCATATGGCTCGTAATCCTTCGAGAAAGCCGGGCACCGGTGGGATACAGTTCATATTACCCGCCACAGGTTCGACAATTATGCAGGCAATTTCTTCTCCGCACTCGGCAAAGACCTGCTCTACATTGTCCAGATTATTGTATTCCAGTGTCAGGGTGTGCTGAGCAACGCTGTCTGGCACACCGGGAGAGCTGGGTACACCAAAGGTTAAGGCTCCAGAGCCTGCTTTGACTAATAAACTGTCTGAATGACCGTGATAGCAGCCTTCAAATTTAACGATTTTGTCGCGCTTGGTATAACCACGTGCCAAACGGATTGCACTCATGGTGGCTTCCGTTCCGGAATTCACCATCCGGGACATTTCCATGGACGGCACCATTTCGCTGATAAGTTCTGCCATCTGAATTTCAATTTCGGTAGGGGCACCAAAACTCAAACCATTTTCAATCGCTTCTTTAACGGCGTTTTTAATGTCGTTATTGTTGTGCCCCAACACCATAGGTCCCCAGGACAAGACGTAATCTATATAGCGTTTATCATCGGCATCATAGAGATAGGGACCATCAGCTCGTTTGATAAACAGAGGTGTACCGCCAACCGCTTTAAATGCGCGTACCGGGCTATTTACACCGCCGGGAATATGGCTCTGGGCCCGGTCAAACAGTTGTTGAGAGGTTTGCATTGCTTAATTGCTTCCTTCTTGATTGTAGTGCCATGGCACTTCACGTTCGTATTTTTCCAATAGATTTTCGACACCCAGTGCCAACGCAAAAAGCGCCATTCTAACTAACACACCATTGTCGGTTTGCCTGAATATCGCCAGATTGGGATTTAAGTTCAGATCATTGTCCAGCTCATTGGCATCGGCTCGGGAGTCTCTGGGCAATGGATGCATGATGACCGTTTTCGATTCAAAATGGCGGGTATAAATATCCTGATTCAAACGGAATTTACCTCGGTATTTATTGGCTTCTTGCTTGCTTGGGAAACGTTCTTCCTGCACCCGTGTTTGATAACAAATATCGGCGTCAAACTGACCCTCGATATTGTTCTGGATCTTTACTCTGTGTCCGGCGTTATCGATCAGATCTAAAACGGGTTGAGGCATCGCCAATTCTTGTGGAGAGATAAAAGAGAAACGAATATTGTCAAATAGACACAATAGCTTTGCCAATGAGTGTACGGTCCGGCCGTATTTTAAATCACCCACCATGGCAATGTGTAAACCATCGACCTTTCGACCATGATAAGCCAGTTCTTTTTTGATGGTATACAAATCCAACAATGCCTGCGTTGGGTGCTCGTTGGCACCATCACCGCCATTGATACAAGGAACACGGCTACCGGTTGAAAATTCCGCGACTGAGCCGGCGTCGGGATGGCGCATGGCGATAATATCGGAGTAACCACTCAAGACACGAGCTGTGTCATAGAGCGACTCGCCTTTAGCTAACGCTGAATTGCCAAGGCCTGTGGTTTCTCTGACTGCACCACCTAACAAATTAAATGCCGTGCCAAAGCTGACTCGGGTACGTGTGCTGGGTTCAAAAAACAAATTGCCCAGAATCGCACCATGCAAAACGGTGGTGCGGCATTCCCGGCGTGCATACTTTTGCATTTTGTCTGCAACCTGGAAGATTTCGTTGATGGCGTCGCGGTCAAATTGATTGACCGACAAAATATGTTGACCTAAAAAGTGGCTCATGGTTTCCGTCTCAGTTGCTGTTTGAGTGTGCAATTCGTCTCGAAACTGACATTCCGCAGTGAAGGTACACTGCACTCAGAACAATTTTAACAGATATGTTCGCCGGTTAGCATATGCTGGTAGAGAGAAATCCAGAAAAGTAAAAGCCGGGACATCCAAAAACCATGATGGCATGGTTTTAGCGACCCGGCTGATAATTGACAGTTATTGTAGTTTGAAACGCCCTAACATGCTTTGCATATCGTGACATTTGTCTTCGAGTTCAACTGAAATACCACTTACGTCGTGCATGGTATGTGCCAGTGAATCGGCTGAGCTGTTAATTGACTCAATGCGGGAGCTAAGATCGTTACTCACGGCACTTTGCTCCTCTGAAGCAACGGCAATTTGATGGTTCATGTCACTGACATTCACGACCGTTTCCTGAATATCATCTAATACCTGGCTGATACTGTCTGCTCCGGATGCGGCTTCTTCCACAGCACCTTTACTGGTAGACATTGACTGGTGAGCATCTTCGGCAGATGTTTGTAGTTCGGTCACGATATTTTCGATTTCTTCAGTGGAAGACTGGGTGCGTTGCGCCAGAGTGCGCACTTCATCGGCAACTACTGCGAAGCCTCGACCTTGCTCACCCGCTCGCGCTGCTTCGATTGCTGCATTCAACGCCAGCAAATTGGTTTGCTCAGCTATCGACTTGATAACGGTGACTACAGAACCAATTTTTTCACTATTATCACGTAACCGATAGACCTGTTCAGCGGTTCCCATGATCTGACTTTCCAATCCTTTGATAATGGAAACGGAACTATCGACACGTTGTTTACCCTGATTGACTTTTTCTTTCGCAATATCGGTCTGTTCAACAGTATGTTTGGAGTGCTCTGCTACTTTTGATGCGGTAATAGACATTTCCTGCAACGCGGTAGCAATCATTTGCACATCAGATACCTGAGCATCTGTTTTGCGATTGGCATCCTGCATCATGGATTTGATCGTTTCGGAACTACTTTCGATGGTGTTCCCAGTGTTAAGGATACTCTTTATCAGGTCAGCCAACTTATCTAACAGCAAATGGAAATTTTTAGCCAGATAGGCAAATTCGGTACTGCGGGCACCTTTAAGTTTACGGGTCAGATCGCCATCTCCCAGCGCAATTTCTTTGATCGAATCGGTTACCTGAGCCAGTTGTGACAAAACCAGTTTATGGGCCGTGATGATGGCTGCGATGAGCATGGCGATAACTAAAACTACGATATTGATCGTCGCGGAAGTGGCATTGGAAGATAGTTTATCCAGCATTGATGCTTTGGTATAAACCACGCTGATTTTGCCTATCGGATTACCATCCCGCAAGATTTCGGCGGTTTCGAAGGTTTCAATATCATCTTCGGTGACACGGGTTTTCCCGGCTTTGCCGAGATCCTTATCACGATGATCGGTGATCAAAACACCTGACACGATATCGATATCAGTCATGGCTTTAGCGATTTGTTCTACTTGCCCGAAATCATAAGTAAAAACAGGTTCAATAAGGGCGACGCGAGCATATTCTAATTGCGCTTTTGTTTGTTTGGCGAAATCGGCTTCGGCCTGATTAGAAGCAAACAAGTATGCTGTAGAACCAGAAACAATGGCGGCAACAACACCGCTTAACAATAGCCAAAATACCAGTTGCTGACTGATGGATTTAAACATAGGCTTTCTTTGCCTCTCGTGCTGTTACAAGTTTGTGTGATACGACTACTTTATGCCATATATCTTTCATAAAGTTCCTACCAACTATAGTTAGCGAATATTGCGGCGGCAACACTAAAGTTACAACATCGTCACAATTGTTTTACTTTTTGCTGTTATTTTCAGCAAGAAACCGTATTTACGCCCCTGAATAGATGTGTCGGCGGCTTTCCGATAAGCTTTACCTGACAGCGTATTTTGCTTTGTGTTTTTCTCAGGCAGACTTAACAAAACGTTAACAAAAAATGAAATAATTACAATAAAAAATCTCAGTTTGGGGCCGTCTCCCCACTATTTTTTCAAATGTGTAGGAATATTACGTAACTTTTGGCAAGTTAAGTACTCCATTGCATTGTTCGACTACTATATAGGTAGTAGGGCAACAGATGTTGTTCATTTATTTTAGTCAGCTGGCAGATACTTAATTTCTCGATTTCAGGTTGATAAGCCATAACAAAGGAGTAAATCCATAATGCCGATTACGTTGTTGAGTGCTGGGAGGTACCTGAACGTTCTTATTGCACTGCTGTTTGCTGGCAATGCTTTTGCTGAAACTGATAGCAGCGTCAATCACGCCTGTCAGGAAGAAGGAATTCGTGTCCAGGTTCTGGGGTCTGGCGGGCCCGAAGTTGGCGACCAACGGGCTTCGTCATCATACCTGGTTTGGCGCAAAGATAACGCCGAAGTGTTACTTGATGCCGGCTCAGGTAGCAGCCTTAGATTTGAGCAAGCCAATGGCCGGTTAAGCGACATAAAAGCGATATTGATTTCGCATTTCCATACGGATCACAGTAGCGACTTAGTCAGCTATATCAAAGGCGCTTACTTTAGCGACAGGGTGGACGACCTGGTCATTTTGGGACCCGCAGGTAACGATCAATTGCCTGCGACCGATGCCTATCTGCGCAGGTTACTGTCGGCAGATGGACTTTACCCGTATTTAGCCGGGTACCTGCAAAAAGGTAGGGAGGCTTATGTTGTAAAACCGGTGACCATCACAAGGAAAAAAGAGCAACACGTTGTTGCTAACTGGCAATTTCAGAGTCTTATTGTGCCCCATGGACCTTTACCCGCATTGGCATGGCGTATTAGCTATGGTGATTGCAGCATAGTCTATTCAGGCGATACCAGTGACGCTAACAAGCAATTAGCAACTTTTGCAAAGGCGGCGGATTTACTCATTGTGCACAATGCCATTTCTGATGACGCTGGGAGAATCGCTCGCAATTTGCATATGACGCCCACGCAAATCATTGACGTCGTAAGACAAAGCGCTGCTCACAAAGTGGTGTTGTCGCATTTTATGAACCGTTCCTTGCCCACCAGAGAACAGACCAAGACGCGTATCGAAGATGCTTCTTCCAGTACAGTATTATTGGCAGAAGATTTGCTGCTGATCAACTGGCCTTAGCTTAGTGGCTGTCCCCAGAATGGACCTGTAACATCAACATAAAGTTGTCTACTGTTTTGTTAACAAAGCTGAATTGTTGCTCTTTGGACAGGGCGAAGGGCAGCCCCATCAGGCTTTTCATCAAATGTTCACCTTTGAGCAGATTAAAATAACACATGGATAACTGCACAGCGTCTGCTTTGCTCAGGGTCAGTGAGGGGGTGTTCAGTAAATAATTGATCAGGAGTTCCATAGCCTGTTTAGGACCGGCTTCATAAAACAGCTCAGCGATATGTGGGTTAGTGCTTACTTCACCAATAACTACTCTATACATGGATATTACGGCCGGATCATGAAGCAATTGCACAAACTGAATGCCAATCACCTGTAAGACTTTTTTAACATCGTGTTGATTCGCTTGAATATGCTCTTCGTCTAAACAGTATTCTTTAACTTTCCAGCGGATCACGGCAGTAAATAAGGCATCTTTGTTCTTAAAATGCGAATACACCGTTTGCTTCGAAACGTTTGCTTCTTTTGCCACACTGTCCATCGATGTTGCCGCGAGTCCATTGCGCAAAAACAGACAGCTAGCGGCACTGAGAATTTGCTGTTGTTTTTCGGCACTTTTGGGCCTGCCGACTGATGATTTTTTGTTTTGTGTCATACGTTTCGCTGTTTGCTAATTGAAATATCAAACTGAACAGTCTAGTATTTTATTGATTTATCATACTAGCCAGTCTAGTATTATTTGCAATTGTAGGCAATCTTTAGAACCTCGCGGAGCCTTTATGTCAGGTCATCTTTTAACCAGAGTCACAACTCGCCATCCAACTGTGGTGCTTGCAGTGGCGATACTTGTACCTACCTTTTTGTTAGTGATCCTGCTCAAATCCGCGGGTGCTGGACAAACTCCGGGCGCACCAAAAACAATGGAAGTACAGCGAGTAGAGGTACTGCAAATCAAACATCAGGACCAGTACCACCGTAAGGTGAACATCGTTGGTAGAGTGGAGTCCGGCGAGCAGACGGTGTTAGGTTTTGAACGAGGCGGAACAGTGGCAAGAACCTTGTTTGACGAGGGGCAACCAGTCACAGCAGGGCAATTACTTGCCGAACTTGATATGCAACGTCTTAACGCACAAATGCAGGAAGTTGAAGCCACCATTACCCGAGCCAAAGCCGATGCCAGATTAGCGCAACTATCCCAACGGCGTATTAAAAAACTAGTGGCAGATAAAATGGAATCTCCACAACGGTTGGATGAAGCGCGTGAATCCACATTAGCTGCAATGGCACTGGTAGATGAAATGCAGGCTCGTCGCGTCAGTATCGAAGTGGAATTTGAAAAGTCCAGATTGTATGCACCATTTGACGGGGTTTTAATCGGTCGTCAGGTAGACACAGGCTCTGTTGTCGCCCAGGGACAACCGATCTTTTCGTTATTACGCAATGATGCTTTACAAGTACGAATGGCGATGTCTGCCGATGATGCCTTTCGCTTTTCCATTGGTCAGCAGCAGACGCTGTACAAAAATGATACCGACTTTCAGGCAACTGTGCTGTCAATCGGCGCTAATCGGCATATTCAAACGCGCACCGTGGATGTCATGCTGGCCTTATCTGAAAACGCTAAATCACAGTTATTGCAAGGTGACCTATTATCCCTGGAGCTACAAAAGCAGATCAGTGCCTCCGGCTTTTGGCTACCGAAGTCGGCATTAACCAGCAGTATTCGAGGCTTGTGGAGTGTCTTCAGTGTGTCCCAGCCGGGAGACGAACAAAAAGTTAAAGCACGCAACGTCAATGTGTTGTATAGCGATCGCGACAAAGTGTTTGTTAGCGGCTCATTGACCGATCAAGATTATATTGTGGCCAGTGGGGTGCATCGTCTGGTGCCAGAACAACTGGTTAAGGCCGTTGAAAACAACGATGCGTTGATAGCCGGAGACTGGTAATGGCAAGTTATCAGCAATCACCCTGGTATACTGTCTTCTACAACAACGGTCACTTACTGCTGCTGAGTATTGTCATCCTGCTAGTAGCTGGTCTTTCGGCGCTGACTAATTTACCGCGCCTTGAAGATCCGCGCATCGACACCCGTAATGTGCTGGCATTGACCACCTTTCCAGGTGCTTCTGCCGATCGCGTCGAAGCGTTGGTTACGGATGTTATTGAAGATGAATTAAGGCAGTTATATGAAATAAAAGACATTCGTTCCACCTCAAGGGCTGGCGTGTCGGTGGTCAATATTGAGTTACAGGCATGGGTGGATAAAACCACTAATGAAGAAATATTCTCTAAGATCCGGGACCGTCTGGCTGAAGCTGCGAACCGTTTTCCTGCCGGAGCGGGCCAACCAACATTAGATACCCAAAGAGGTGCCACAGCTTTTACATTGAAAGTGGCGTTGCAGATAAATAATCCGTCCAGTTTGCAGGATTTTGGCATCGTCACCCGGTTGTCGGAAGAATTGTCCGATCGATTGCGCAATGTTGCTGGAACGGAAATAGTCAGAAGTTACGGTGAACTTGACGAAGAAGTACAGGTAATCATCGACCCTCAGGAACTTATCAACAGTGGTCTTACTGTGCAGCAGGCTGCGGCCGCGATAGCCGCCAATGATCCTAAGTCACCCGCAGGATTGGTGCGCTCAGAAAGCCAGAATACGCGTATCCAGGTCGCACAGGAGCTGACAACCCTGGATGCTGTTCGGCAGACCCCGATCAATAGCGCTTCATCAGCCTACTTGCGGATTGGGGATATCGCGGAGGTTCGACGTGGCTGGCGAGAGCCAGTGCAGGATGTGGCATTATTGAATGGCCAAAGAGTGGTCTTTGTTGCCGCCCGCATGCAGACGACGGTTCGGGTTGATGCCTGGATGCAAAGTGCCTTGCAGGTGGTTGACACCTTTACCCAGGAATTCGCGGGTACAGTGACAACTCAGGTGGTTTTTGATCAGAGTCAGTATACCGAACAGCGATTGAGTGATTTGTCTCAAAACCTGATTTTGGGTAGTGTTGTCGTGATGGCCGTGGTGCTGTTGTTTATGGGCTACCGTGCAGCGTGGATCGTAGGCTTATCACTCCCCTTGTCAGCGGCGTTTGCGATATTTTCACTGGCATTCTATGGCCAACAAATTCATCAAATGTCGATTTTTGGCATCATCGTGGCAATTGGTTTATTGATCGACAATGCGATAGTGATCACCGATGAAATCAGAGCCAATTTACAGGAAGCGTCCCGCACCCGTTTACAGGCTTTGGTGAAGAGTCTGCGGCACTTATTTGTCCCCTTGCTTGCCTCGACACTGACTACCATTCTGGGCTTTATGCCAATATTTTTATTGCCCGGAAATATCGGTGATTTTGTCAGTCCAATCGCTATCAGTGTTGTTATGGCGCTGATTGGCTCATTGTTCATTTCCTTGACAGTGATAGCCGCACTAGCGGCGAGATTCTTGCCTCGCAGAAGTGGCAACCAACAACACTGGATTAAATCTGGGGTGCAAATGCCTGCTATCACGCAATTGTTCAAGCGACAGCTGACCCGTGCGGTGAGCAACCCCAAAAAGCTAATATGGTTACCGATACTGTTGCCCATACTAGGGTTTGGTTTGTCTTCACAATTGGGCAACGTGTTTTTCCCCAGCGCCGATCGTGATCAGTTTGAAATATATCTTTGGATGCCGTCAGGGACGGGTATTGCTGAAACTCAGAAGGCCGCATTAAAAGCCGATCAGATGATAAGGCAAAAAGCAACGGTGGAGCAGGTCGCTTGGTTGGTCGGCGGGTCGATTCCATCGGTATATTACAATCAGGTAATGACCCGGGATAACAGTCCCCATTTTGCACAAGCGGTGGTAACGACGGATTCCGTGGACAGTGCTGCGGCACTGGTAAGTGACTTGCAGTTTGCATTAAATACCGCCTTACCGGATGCCAAATTGGTGGTCAGGCCATTTGGACAGGGGCCGCCTATTTCCGCTCCGGTCGGTGTGGATATCATTGGTCCTGACATACAAGTGTTGCACCGATTAGGTGAGCAGGTGCGTCTGGCCATGTCCCATGTTCCGGGTATCACACAAAGCATCGCATCCATCAATATGGAAGAGCCTGAATTGATACTGCAGGCGGATCATGATGCATTGAGTCTTGCCAGTCTGCGCTATCAAGATGTCGCTCAGCAGTTGCAAACTTCACTGGAGGGACATATTGGTGGTTCAATTCTGGAAGGCACAGAAGATATAGCTATTCGTGTCAAAGTTGCCAATACCCGAAAACAGGATATCACCCAGTTGAGCAGTTTCCCTTTGCTCAGTAACAAACTGGCGGCGCAACAAAGCTGGTTGCCTCTGTCAGCGGTCGGTGAATTTGAATTGCAGCCATCTATTGGTGGTATAACCCGTGAAGATGGAATGCGCGTTAATCATGTGGAAGCCTTTATTTTGCCTAATGCCACAGCCATCGATGTGAGCAATGCGGTAGCCGCGCAATTGCAAAAAGGTGCCATTCAATTGCCAGAAGGTTATCGAATAAAAATGAAAGGTGATGCAGACAAGCAACAGGAAGCCCTTGGACAGCTTGCGACTTATGCGCCTGTACTGCTGGTGCTAATGCTGGCAACCCTGATTTTGTCATTCAACAGTTTTCGTCTGGCAGCGGTCATTGGTGCAGTAGCTGTGCTTTCGGTGGGATTGGGATTCTTCAGCTTGTGGCTATCCGGATTACCGGTAGGCTTCAATCCAATTCTTGGTAGTGCTGGGCTAATTGGAGTCGCGATAAATGGTTCAATTGTCGTGATTGCGGCCATTAAAGCCGATCCTCGTGCGCGCCGAGGCGAGCCCGAGGCTGTCGTTGAAGCGACAATGGGGTGTTCTCGACATATTCTGTCAACGACCGTAACCACCGTCGGTGGCTTTATTCCGTTGCTGTTATTCAGCGAAGGGACCTTTTGGCCGCCGCTCGCAGTGGTACTGGCAGGCGGGGTCGGGTTTTCGATCATTTTATCCCTGCTGTTTACACCAGTGGTGGTTGCATGGTTGGCGAGACGCCGGAGTAAAAAACAATTACAGTATTCGACGGTTTCGAATTCGGCGGAATTATTGCCAGAATAGATAATCCTAAATTGAGTTGGCTCAAAAACGGACTCAGTGAGACTTCTCCAGTGGTGGGTAAGGAACCTTTGCTGGTGGCATTCCAGTTTGTTCGTTCAGCAGAAAATGTTCGAACCAGCGAATAAGTCGCCAGGAGTAATCCAGCTGGCTATGGCTGTCTTTGTTGCCGTGGCCCTGTTCCGGATAGGTGACAAACCTGACTGGTGCTTTACCTCTGGTTTTAAGGTGTCGATAAAGCTCCATGGATTGGCTGACATGGACACGTGTATCTTTTAGGCCATGGGCTATTAACAGCGGTGTTTGGTGCTGCTCACTGTAGAACACCGGGCTTCTGGATAATAAAAACTGCCAGCTGTCCCAGGGCATTTTTAATGCATGAGTTTGAATCATTTCACTGGGGATATCAGTGGTGCCAAATTTACTGATATTGTTGCTGATACCAGAGAGCATCACCGCAGCACGAAAGTGTTCTGAATGTTTCGTCGCGCCCCAGGCGGCAGCATAGCCGCCATAAGATACACCGGCAATACCGACTTTGTTGGGTATCGCTAATCCTTCTTTGACCAGAAACATTTTGGCAGCAACAATGTCATCAAATTCCAGGCCAGCGTAATCCTGTTGGCCTAACTTTAAAAAGTCACTGCCACGTCCGCTTGAACCACGATAATTTGGAAAGAAACATCTCATTCCCATATTGGCCAAAACCTGCACCGGGTGGGAGTAGTAGCCCAGCCAGCCATCAGAAACATGGCTTTCAGGCCCACCATGAACAAAAATTATGGTCGGCGCAGGGGTATCTTCCGGCATATCTGCTGGCGATACCAATACCCCATGAAGTGTCAGACCATCCTGAGCCTTAAAACTGATGCTTTTTTGTTTTGGTAAAGTGATGTCACCCAGCATGGGATTGTGCTCGGTAATTCGCAGCAACGTCTCGCCTTTTAGCCAGAATAGTTCGGCAGGATGTTTTGCCTGATGGGCAATCACGGCAGCACTTTTACGTGATGCCTGACTGTCGAGCGAAGTGAAGATCAATTTATTATTAATGATGGTGCGATAGCCATTGCTGGAAGAACTGACACTCTTGCGTGCCAGAATGGAATCCGTGCCTTTATCCGCGATAAAAACCAGTTGTTGCTCGGATAAAAAGGCAAAGTCGGTAACAAAACCCTCGAAATCCGGCAATAATACTCTTGGCTCTGACTCTGTTTTGTCGGCGACCAGCAGAACACCGTGATCTGGTGAACTTGTATCAGCACTGCCAAGAAATACAATTGTTTCACCGTCAGGTGAGGCTTTGGCCCTGCCCATTTTCCCCTGATGTGCAACACGGCGCAATACTTTGCCTTGCAGGTCAATGACCGAAAGTTCCGCCCGCATTACCTGAGAGTCGACCAAATAGTCTGGCGCGGATTTCAGTAAAATCCGGTCATCCGCCATAAAGCTGGCGTGCATTACGTGTTGTTCAAACGGCAGTTGAATTGGCGCATTTTTCGGAGCCGTAAAATCTATCATCCACAATTGGTTATTGAGTAATTGCTCTTCTTCTACAGTGGCATTGAAGCCTTGCATTTGGTATTGCAGAGCATTTTCATCGGGGAATGCCGGGTGCCAGAACAAGAGTTTATTGCCATCCTGATTCAGGGAAAAGCCCTGAATATGTCCGACTCTGGAGACTATTTTGTGGGCTTCACCCCCGGCAACATTAAAAACATAGATAGCGAAATTGGGTTGGTAAGCGCGTTTGACCAACAACCACAGTTGCTTGCCATCAGCGGACCATTGTAGTTGCTTGATATGGTTGGGCCCCGTCATAAAGGGTCGGACTTTGCCACCTCTCTCGACGATAAAAAGCTCCTGATAATCCGGGCCGGATTTGTCGCTGTAGGGTTGTCGGGGCACGCTTACCAGATAGGCGATTTTGCGGCCATCAGGACTGATTCTGGTGTAGCTGACCTCTTTTAATGTGATCAGTTGCTCTAGGGTTAAATTTGGCTCGGCAGCAAACGCGGTTGTAAAACTGCACTGCAAAAGAAAGTACAGAAGGACAGTGAAATGATGTGAAAGACGGCTCTGCATATCACCAAAAAGCGGGCTTTAATACCGCTAACAGAATCACTGCCAAAAGAATTAATACCGGGGTTTCATTGAGAATCCGATAAAACCGGGCATTGTGGCTATTCAGATTTTGGGCGAATTGGCGCATCAGATAATAAAGATAGCCATAATACAGATAAATCAGGGTGACCAGCAGGATCTTGATATGTAGCCAACCGGCCTGTTTAAACCAGGCCATGCCGTAACTTAATATTAGCCATACACCAAACACCAGTGTCAGGATTGCAAAAGGCAACACGAACCACCAGAGCCGGTGTTCCATGACGATGAGGGTCTTGTGTACTTCCGGTTCAGAGGCTTCGGCGTGATAGACAAAGAGTCTTGGCAGATAAAAAATACCAGCAAACCAGGCCACCATAAAAAACAAATGCAATGCTTTTAGCCACAGAATCGACATGCTTAATATTCCTGTTTATAGAGATAACTGCGCACCATATCCCAGGTGATCACCCCGACAATAGAGTTCGGAGTCTTCCCATAAATATAGACCGCGCCACTGCGTTTGTTTTGCAATAGTTCATAAACTTCAGCCAGCGTGGCTTGCATTGGCACCCCTTGCATCTGGGAAAAGGTCAGGGCATTTTCTTCATGTGGATTGAGGCTAAAGTCGTATTGCACCAGGTGGTATTCGGCATCGATTTCATAGCTGGATTTAAGGACAACCGGATGGGTTGGGGCAGTATCCAGAAACGCCAGAATATGATGTTCTGCTGCGTCGATAAACAGTTTGTATTCCCGATCTACAATACTCATAACGCCTACCTTTTCCAAGGTGGCACGTATTGAGCTGGTGGTATAGGCAAGCTTTTGGTAATCCAGCTGCATTATAAAAATCGATCGGTTACCAAAAAACTGATTCGCTACGACGTAGGCAGGCACGATAACCAGCATTGCGGGTAAAATAACATCGGTAGAGTTGGATAATTCCATGATGGATGTCAGTGCTGCCAGCGGAGCATGTAACACCGCAGTTAAAAATGCCGCCATACCCAGCAGGGCAAAACTGCTGGTCAGGTGAGCTGGGTCACCGAGAATAGGAATAAGCGGATACAAGAGCACCGCGCCCAATAACACCCCGATACCCAAGACCGGGCCGATAATTCCTCCCGGAATACCAAGGCTTATCGCAAAAACCGTCAGGGCGAACTTGGCGATAAGGATATACAGCAATAGTTGAAAATTATCGGGTGTTTCCAGCACCCATTGCATGGCACTGATCCCGGTTCCCATGGATTGCGGCACAAAATAGCCAATTAATCCGGTGATTATGCCTGCAAGTAACAAGCGGTTAATCATGGCTACCGGGCGAAACAATTTCATTATGCGCATTACTTGGAAATTAAAAAATGACGCGATTGCCCCTAAAATCGCCCCGAACAATATAAAATACAGATACATCCAGACCGGAAAGTCAGCCACCTGTAAAAAGTCCAGTTCATGGGAATTACCAAATACCATTGAGGTCAGCACTGAGCCGCACGCCGCGGCCAACATCACCGGAATAAAGATGTGTAACTTGTATTCCCGCAGTACCACTTCCATCACGAATAATACGGCCGCTAATGGTGTATTAAATGATGCTGAGATGCCTGCTGCTATACCACACCCGGTCAAAATGCGAATACTGTTGTAGGGCAATTCCAACCACTGACCAATGAAACTGGAACCGGCCGCACCTAAATGTACGGATGGCCCTTCCCGACCGACAGAGAAGCCGCTGGCTAAGGCCACCATACCGCCAAAAAACTGATTTAAGGTGGTGCGAAAGGGCATGATCCCATGGAACTTCTTTACCCGATGTATAACAAACGGAATGCCCATACGGTAGTGCTTAAAGCCGGTTAAATAAGCGAATGCAATAATGAAGCAGGCACCCACTATGGGCAGAAAGAAGCGAAATTCAGGAGATAAACTACCGAATTTGTCGACTTCGTCTAAAAAAAGCAGTTGTATGTTTTCATATGACATACGAAACGCTATGATCAACAGGCTTGAGCAAATGCCAGCAAAAATGCCCAAAATGCACAGTTGGATAGATGTTCTGGGTCGCGCCAGCGCAACTTGCCATTCAGCAAGCGTGAGCTTTTTACGAATGCGTCGTATGGCTAAAATGTGGCTACCCTCTAATTTGTTTCATGGGGTTGTGATATTGTCCGTTATTCACAGTACACCCTGATTATACGATACTAACGCGTATTTGATAGCTTGATAAGTCTTTGAATTTGTGAATTTATTTGAGATAAAACAACAACATGGTGCTTTCCGCTTTTACTTGTCGGTGATACTGGCAGTGGTTGCATGCGGCTACGCAGGGTATTCCATATCCAAAAGACAACTGGAGAATGCGCATCGAGAGATCGCCAGGCTTGAACAGACCATCTTAAATCTTAACGAAGAAAATCAACGTCTAACCCGAAATTTGAATATTATCGGGGTCGATTTAGAAGTATCCAGACTAGCCAATCAAAACTCCAGACAGCTGATTCAACAAGAAATCGAAGCCCAGCGTGACCTTCGAAGAGAACTGTCCTTTTACCAGAAAATCATGTCGCCGGAACTGGAACAGGAAGGTTTTGTTATCGATGCCTTTAGTGTCGAACCAACCAATTTACCAAATCGTTTTCGATATGCCTTAGTATTGATGCAGCAGGAAAAGCGCCGCAGTAAGGTGCGGGGTAGCATCACAGTAGCAGTGCAGGGCAGTCAGCAAGGAGAGCAGGTGTCCTTGGATTTGAAATCGCTAATGACCGCCAACAGCGACAAATTAGCTTTTCATTTTCGGTATTTTGAAGTACTGCGCGGGGAGTTCCAGTTACCAGACGGCTTTATTCCAGAAGTGATATTGGTGGAATCAAAAATACAAGGTGCCGATTGGGGCAAAGATACCTTACGTAGAACATTTTCCTGGCCGTTAACTAGAGATCTGGCGCAAAATATCGGTGTAGATAGTGTTCTGGCAACTATGCCACCGTAATCCACTTTAAGAAAACATTAAAAAGCCTTTTATCAGTCGGCAAATCAGCCACTCGCGAAAAAAGTACAGTAACTCCGCTCTTTTTTTGGATAGTTCGCAAGCAGTCTAAATAGGTGTGCATTAATACGTATAAAGAGACTCGTTCAGGGAGTGATGACTCCCTGAACGACTGATGAGAAAACGCACCTAGGGTACGTTTTAATTCTGAAAATCAATCCTGATAATATGCCAGTATGGATTGCACTACTTCATTACCTGCTGCCTGGCAGATATCCCCGCCACAATTTGTCATTAATACAATTTGCAGACCTTCCTGTGGCCAGATGATATTTTGCGTTAACCAACCATAATGATCACCACCATGATGATATAACGTGGTGTTGGCTGTGGTTTCCCGATACATGCCCAGGCCGTACTCAACGTTGCTGCCCTGCAAAAATCCGGGTTCATTGACGTTGACTAGATATTGGTCTCCAGCAAACTCCTCTCTGCTTTGTTCATTAAGTAAAACGTCTTCTTCGGCGAGCGCTTGCTGGTAAATCGCAAAGTCGGAAACGCTAGAAGCAACAGGCCCACTGGCGACGCCTAGTTGGTTGACCAGCAGTTTTAAGTCATGTTGGCTGGTATCATCTGATAACCCTAAGTCACTCAATGACCGATAGCCACTGATAAATTCCCTGCCTTGTGATTCAGCTCCAAGATAATAACTCTGATCCATACCTAGCGGCAGGAGAATACGTTCTCGCAACGCGTTTGAATGGTGTTCGCCCAATACCCTGTCGAGAATAAGTCCGGCCAAAAGATAACCAGTATTGGAATAACGATGGGTCACACCCGGTTGAAAATACGCGGGTTGGCCGTAGGCATAAGACAAGGCCTCGGTATCCAGTCTTAGTAAAGACGGGTCTTGCACTATATCGCTGGCAAACTGCGGGTTTTCCAGAAAATCGTATACGCCACTGGTGTGATTAAGCAATTGTCTTAGGGTCATTTGACGACTGTTTACAATCTGGTCCAGAATGTCCGCTTCCAGCCAGGTGTCCAGGGTATCATCCAGGTTTAACATACCTTCTTCCTGAAGCTGCAGCGCCAGGACAGCAATCATGGATTTTCCTGCACTGCCGGCTGGCATGACAGCATCCGACTGCATGGGAGTCAGTGTTTCCTTATTGGAAATTCCGGCAACATAGGATTCAGTGTCTCCGTTTATACCGACTAACAGCACCATGCCCGGCACGACGTCTGAAACTTGTGTATCCAGTAATGCCTGAAAATCCAGAGGCGCAGGTGCTGGGGCAGGCGCAGGTGCAGGTGCAGGTGCTGGCGCAGGTGCAGGTGCTGGGGCAGGTGCAGGTGCAGGTGCTGGGGCAGGAGCCGGTACAGGTGTTGGCACAGGAAGCGGGCTATGCTCAGAACCGGAGCCGCCACAGCCCGTTAGTAGTGTTGCCGTCAGCAATGCAGAGAAAAACAAAGAGGGTATTTTTATATCGTTCATGTTGAGTTACCTGTTGTATTAAGTTCAGACTCAATCTTAAGTGGAACGGGAAGCGACAGTTGTATTGGGATTTGTGGTTGTGTATCAGTTGGTAAGGAAATTCCGGGTTTTTAGCCTCTGCTTTTCCCAAAACCCTCTTGCTACAGAGACAAAAAAACGGGGAATATCGTGACTACAAGAGGTTTTTTGGTTCAATTTCCCCGTAAAAAACATCAGGAAAACAGATACAATCTGATACACTCTGTTTGGTACTGATACGCCTTTTTCGATATCGGTTGATTAGCATCAGGATGAACTTGTTAACTAAGCCGGGAACGCACGATATTATGCTAAAACCAAATATATATTACTTATCTATAGTCCTTTTGCTGTTTACAGCAGCCCTCAACCTTAAACCGCTTTACGCGGCCGAAAATCCCAATGATGGCTTTTATGCCGCGCTGACTCTTGGTGTGGGTGTCAGAGAAGCGAATTTCGTTGGCTCTGATGGTCAAGCGGGGTCTGAAATCACGCGCAAACAGACCTATGAGGATTTCATCGCCCTGAATCTTGAACTCCGCTATCAGTACAAGGGTTTTTTTGTAGAGCTGCCAGGGCCGACTCAGGATGCCATTGATGGTCAGTATGCGGGTAATGCACTTGGGTACAATTTTTATAACTCCAGACACTGGACAATCGACTTTTATGCGCTTGAAGCCTCAGGCGCGGCAAGTCGGAAATTCACCAGTTTTGAAGAGAGCAGAAATTTTTCGGAGGTAAGACGTTCGGATTATCGATTAGGACTGCGGGCCAGCGGCTACTTTGACAACTATCTTATGCAGTTTATTTTCGCACCTTATAGCTTTCGCGATGAAATTGGTGGTGTTGATGCCTCCGCTTCTTTCAGGCACGACTGGCAGGTTAAGAATCTGAATCTTTATGCCTCTTTGGGTTTTCGCTATCGCAGCAGTGAAATACTGGATCATTATTATGGTGTATCCACTGAGCTATCAGACCAGATCGCCGATTTAGTCGAAGGGCAAGGCAATGCCGATATCAGCACCCGCTTTTTCCAGCCTTATACACCCGGAGATGGCTTTAATATCGGTGCAATAGCCGGTTTTGAATACCCGGTTTCCCAAAGTTGGGTTGTTGGTGGTTTTGTCGCAGCCGAGAAAACCCCGAATAGCATAAAAGACAGTCCACTGGTGGCGGGAGACTCCGTGTCTACCTCTGCGGTATTAACAATCAGTTATGTATTTTAGGAGTGACGCCATGAAATACATAGCTATAACCATCCGATATTTTACAACTCTGGAATTCAGTCAATTGATCCTACTTTACACGCTTTTTTACTCGGCAACTGTCACGGCAGACGATACACCACAAATAGAGCTGGTTTTGACACCGACCAAATGTGTTTCACTTCGGGAAGGGCAGACCTGCTATGCCGATGTAGAACTGCAATGGCATGCAAGTCAATCGGGGGATTATTGCCTGTTCAGTAACTTGCAGGAAGCACCCATGCAGTGCTGGAGACAAAAAGATCAGGCATCCTTTGAAGGGGAAATTGCATCAAAGCAAAACGTATTATTTACCATCAAACGCGACGGTCATCAAATAACGCTGGCAGCAACAGAATTAAAAATGGCCTGGGTATACAAAAGCAAACGTGTGGCTACTTCATGGCGAGTTTTTTAATTGAGACGGTGGCATGGTAGAAACTAATCAAACACGTATTCTGTTGGTCGAGGACGACAAGGAACTGGCGCAGTGGACCTGCGATTATCTGAAAGGCAAAGGTTTTTTGACCGATGTAACAGCCTACGGCATGGATGCCGTGGAACGCATACTCAGCCATCCGCCTGATTTGGTGGTGCTTGATGGAATGCTACCTGATATCGACGGTCTCGATGTGTGCCGTCAGGTTCGCAATCAATATAATGGACCCATCATCATGCTGACTGCCAGGGACGAAGAGATTGATGAAGTTTTGGGGCTCGAAGTCGGGGCGGATGATTACATCACCAAACCCGTTAGAGCCCGCGCGTTATTAGCGCGCATTCGCGGTCTTTTGCGACGATATGAACAGATGCACAGTGGCACAACTTCGCAGGGAAATTCCTCTAATCAGGTGGTACTGTCAGGATTGACAATTGATAAAGACACCCGCAGTGTCGTTCTCAATGAGCAAACTATTAATGTGACTTCGAAGGAGTTTGACGTACTTTGGTTGCTCGCCAGAAAGGCCGGTTCTGTGGTCTCCCGGGAAGAGTTGGTAGAACAGTTGCGAGGGATTGATTATGACGGCTTTGACCGCTCAATAGATCTCAGGGTTTCCCGATTGCGCAAAAAGTTGGGTGATAATCCTAATGAACCTTTTCTGATCAAGACCATTTGGGGCAAGGGATATCTGTTTGCCAGGGATAGCTGGTAGTGCGCAATCTGACAGTCTCGCTGATCTTATTTGCGCTGACAGCGTCGATTGGCCTGGGCTGGCTGTTTGACTTTGCTTATCAATACTATGAACAGCAGCATACCCCACAGCATGCTTCCCAGCAGCAACCATTGCATCAGATCCTGCGCAATGTTGCTGCGACGCTGGACAGTGACGCTGATGAGAGCATGTTGTTGCAGCGATGGCCCGTTGATAGTGACTATAGGTTACGATTGATGGACACATCTGCTTTGTCATTGCCAAAAGCGCTGCAGGCACAGTTGCAGGCAGGTGAACTACTTGAGCTGGTGACAGATGAAGGACTCAGCATGCATCTATGGCTTAGGGTGCAAAACAAGCTGCTTGTATTGGATGTGCCAATGCAGCAATCCAGCGAGACAGAACCAGCCCGTTATTGGTTGACAACATTATTTTATTTATTGCTTATTGCGCTGTTTATGCTCTGGTTATCCCCGTTGTTACGGCGTTTGATGGCACTGCAGCAAGCTGCTAAGGCCTTCGGTGAAGGCTCGTTGCACAGTAGAGTGAATGTTGCAAAGCGATCCTATATCAAAGATCTTGAGCTGGAATTCAATCATATGGCGCAGCGCATCGAAGATCTTATCAGTGACGTGAAGTTACTTAGCTCGGCTGTATCCCACGATTTGCGCACGCCCCTAGCGAGGATCAGAATGGGTCTGGACACCCTGAGTGAGACAGATGATCCCGTTCAGCGAGAGCAGTATGAAGTACGTATAAACCAGCATATCGATGATATGGTCGAGTTGATTGAAGCACTCTTACGCTACGCCAGACTGGATCAGGCCATGCTGGACTTACAAAAACAACAAGTAGATTTGATGCCAATGCTAAACGGCCTGATTCAAAGTAAAACTCTCGCTGGCACCGATATCCACATTCAAAGTAGTGAATCAACGGCCCTCGTATTGGCAGACCCTACTTATCTTAAAATCCTGTTTAATAATGTGTTGGACAATGCCCTCAAATTCGGCACGGGTCGGGTTGTGATTGAGCTAAGCAGGAATCATGACCAGTTTGCAATCAGTGTCAGTGACAATGGTCCCGGCATTCCCGAAGCACAGAGGCAACGCGTCTTAAAACCCTTTGTTAGAGGAGAACTGGATCAATCCGGTTTTGGGCTCGGGCTGGCTATGGTCCGGCGCGTGCTTGACTGGCATCAGGGGGATATCGAACTGGGTAATGACAAGGAATTGGGTGGCGCTAAAATAGTGGTGCGCTTGCCTGTAGCAGCGATGACTGGTTCAGTGCACTAAACAGTTGATGCAAATAGTTGACTGAAATACTCAGGTATTAGATAATTTCGCAGTATTCAACAATTGATCTGAGGATTGAATGACCACAACGCCTGAATTTCCAATTAACTTCTCTGATGCCGCGGCTCGCAAAGTCAAAGGGTTGATTGACGAAGAAGAAAACCCAGAGTTAAAACTGCGGGTTTATGTCACTGGCGGTGGCTGTTCTGGATTCCAGTACGGATTCACCTTTGACGAAAAGGTCAATGAGGGGGATATGGTCATCGAAAAAGAAAGTGTTTCACTGGTTGTCGATCCCATGAGCTTACAATACTTGATGGGTGGTACGGTAGACTATTCCGAGGGACTACATGGCGCCCGCTTTCTGATAGACAACCCAAACGCTGAGTCTACCTGCGGTTGCGGATCCTCTTTCAGCGTCTAATTACCCGTCACTCATTATTACTGCCTGATAGAACCCACCAGGTACATTTATTCACATTTTGAGACTATTTGTGACATTTCCGCGGCCTTTTGCCGGGAATTTGTTGCAGACTTTTTGTGCCTGATCAGGTTAAAATGCAATCGTTTTCGGTGGCTGAAACGATGCGCTCATTGACGTATCACACCTATCTTATAAATTTATCTTGCTGAGGGATTCTGCATGGCAAACGTGATAAACACCTTACGGCGACAGCCTGCCTGGGTCGCGCTTATTATCTTTTTACTGCTGGTTATGTGGGTGGTATCAGGCATGGTATCGGGCCAGACAGAGGCGTTGCCGGAAAAAATACAGCAGGAATCACCTTTGCAAAAAGTCCAGGTCACTACCATGTTGGCGGATGAAGTGCACAATGAAGTTACCCTTTATGGGCGTACCGAACCAGATCGCACCGCGATGTTACGCTCAGAAATCAACGGTCAGGTTATCAGCATTTTCGTTGAGGAAGGGCAGCAGGTTAAGACGGGTGAGCCGTTAGTCAAATTGGACGAAAATGACTTACCGCAACGGTTAGCTTCTGCAAAAGCAACCTTAAAACAACGGCATATCGAACTGGAAGGCTCACTTTCATTGGGTAGAAAAGGCTATCAGTCTCAGGTGACGCAGGCACAATCAGAAGCAAATGTCGCAGCGGCTGAAGCAGCAGTAAAAGCGCTGCAACTGGCGCTGGAAAACACCCTAATCGTGGCCCCATATGATGGTGTTATAGACCGTCATTTTATAGAAGTCGGGGATTATTTAAGGGATGGTGACAATATCGCCACTGTTGTGGATTTGGATCCACTGGTGATTCGCGCCGATGTGACTGAAAACGATGTGCAGGAATTGCGTATCGGGCAGCCCGCCAATGGCAGATTGCCTTCAGGTAAGTTATTGCAGGGTACCATCCGATACATTGCCAGCGTGTCTAATGAAGGCACAAACACCTTTAAAGTAGAAGTCGCTGTGCCCAATGCTACAGGCGGTCTGCTCGCTGGAATGAGCACTGAAGTGGTCATTCCGCTTGAATCTACCTGGGCGATGCATGTCACTCCTGCGCTTATGGCATTAAGCGAAGCTGGCGAGTTGGGCGTCAAAGTTGTAGACGACGATGTCGTTCATTTTGTGCCAATCAACATGGTCAAAAGTGATAATCAGGGGGTCTGGTTGACCGGACTAGGACAACAAGCCGATATCATTACCCTGGGTCAGGGGTTTGTTAAAGAAGGTGATAAGGTCGAAGTGGTCAGGGACCAGCAGATTACTCAGGTATTACAATGAGAAGTTTGATTCATGGCCTGATGGGCCGTACCCGTACGGTAATGATGGTGTTTGTCCTGTTGCTGATATCGGGCACAGTGACGTACATTAACATCCCGAAAGAATCCAATCCGGATATCCCGATTCCGTTTATTTATGTGTCAATCGTGCATGACGGCATTTCGCCCGAAGATGGCGAACGGATGTTGGTGAAGCCCATGGAAAGGGAATTGCGCTCCGTCGAGGGAGTGAAAGAAATGACCGCAAGTGCCGGAGAAGGCCATGCCAGTATTACACTGGAGTTCCTGCCCGGTACTAACTCTAAAGAAGCGCTGGCAGATGTGCGCGATAAAGTAACGGTTGCCCGCGCGAAATTACCTGCCGACAGCGAAGAACCCACTATTCATGAAGTCACTATGGCTGGTGAGCAACCGGTAGTCACGGTGGTCCTATCCGGTGAGGTCAGCGAAAGAGCCCTTATCACACTGGCTCGAGAGCTCAAAAATCGTCTCGAAGGCTTAAAAGAAATTCTGGAAGTGGAAGTCGGTGGTGAGCGAGAGGATCTGGTGGAAATTATTGTCGATCCTCTGTTGCTGGAAAGCTATGGACTGGATCAAAACGATATTTTTAATCTGCTATCCAGAAACAACCGTTTGGTGCCTGCCGGTACAATGGATACGGGCAAAGGCAGTTATGCAGTTAAGGTGCCCTCGGTATTCGAATCGGTCAAGGATATTTACGAACAGCCGGTAAAAGTGGTGGGTGATCGGGTGATCACTTTTCAGGATGTGGCCACAGTGCGTCGCTCGTATAAAGATGCTAACAGTTTTGCCAGAATGAATGGTAATGCCTCGGTTTCATTGGAAGTGAAGAAGCGTCCCGGCGAGAATATTATTGAAACCGTCGATAATGTTAAGGCGCTCATCAATGAAGTACGTGACTCAGCACTTTGGCCTAACAGTGTGCAGGTCACCTATACGGGTGATCAGACGAAAGATGTGTTGACCATGCTCACTGATCTGCAAAACAATGTCAGTACCGCCATCATTTTGGTGGCTATTGTCATTGTCGCCATTTTAGGAGTGCGAACGGCGACGCTTGTAGGGATTTCTATCCCCGGCTCTTTTTTGACCGGTATCTTATTAATTTCCATGTTTGGCTATACCATGAATATGGTGGTGTTGTTCTCACTGATCATGGCGGTAGGCATGCTGGTGGATGGTGCCATTGTAGTCACGGAATTCGCTGATCGATTAATGAGTGAAGGGATCAGCAAAAAAGAAGCTTATGCCAAGGCTGCACAACGTATGGCCTGGCCAATTACGGCTTCCACAGCGACGACGTTGGCGGCATTTGCGCCATTGATGTTCTGGCCGGGAATCATGGGCGAATTTATGAAATATCTGCCCTTTACTCTCATTGCCACTTTGTCGGCATCCCTGTTAATGGCGCTGATTTTTGTCCCAACGCTAGGCACTCTTATTGGTAAGCCACGCTATGTCAGTGACGAAACACGACAGCAAATGATTCAGGCGGAAGAAGGTGATATTCGCACCTTGAAAGGATTTACCGGTAAATATGTGCGGATCCTGGATAAATTGATTTTGCATCCATACCGGGTATTGGCCAGTGCGATTGTCATTGCGATGCTGTCCTATTCGGCCTACGGTGTTTCTGGTTTAGGTGTTGAGTTCTTCCCACATGTTGACAGCCCCGGTATAAATATCAACGTGCGCTCTTATGGCGATATGTCGATTTATGAAAAAGACAAAATCGTCCGGGAAGTGGAATCACGACTAATTGATATGAGAGAAGTTGAGACTCTGTATGCCAGAACCGGGGGACAGGATCAGATTGGTTACCTGCGTCTTAATCTGGTGGACTGGCAATATCGGCGACATTCTGATGAAGTGCTGGCTGAAGTTCAACAACGGGTTGGGGATTTACCCGGATTAGATTTAGAGATTGCCCCGGATCAAAGTGGTCCGCAAAGTGGCAAAGATTTGCAACTGCAGTTGTCTTCTCGTTTTCCCGAACTTCTGGATGAAGCGGCGCTTAAAATTCGCCGGGCCCTCGATGCTAACGAAGCATTCACAGCAATTAGTGATACCGCAACTAAACCCGGTATAGAGTGGAAGTTAAGTGTCGATCGTAGTGATGCTGCGCGTTTTGGTGCAGATGCCACGTTAGTGGGTAATACCGTACAGTTTGTCACCGCTGGGCTGAAAATTGGTGAGTATCGACCTGACGATGTCGATGATGAAATTGATATCAGAGTACGTTTTCCTGCTCACGAGCGCTCTATTGATAAATTAGATGACTTGCGGGTGAAAACCGCAAATGGTTTAGTGCCTATTGGCAATTTTGTTGAACGCTCAGCGCAACCGAAAACTGACCTGATTCGTCATATTGACAGTCGTCGGGTGATTCGAGTAGAAGCTAACCTGATCCCCGGAAGACAATTAGATAAGGAGCTACCTGCTCTTCAGGAAGTCTTGCCGACACTTGGACTTGACCCCAGAGTCAACGTGACGGTGAAAGGCCAGAATGAACAGCAACAGGAGTCGCAGGACTTCCTGGTCAATGCCTTTTTGGTGGCGCTGTTTGTCATGGCGATCATTCTGGTGACCCAGTTTAATAGCTTTTATCAGGCATTTTTAATTTTAAGTGCCGTGATTTTTTCGACTGTTGGTGTCTTTCTGGGGCTGGCAATATTCCAAAAACCCTTCGGTATTGTGATGTCCGGTATCGGGGTCATTTCGCTGGCCGGTATTGTGGTCAATAACAACATTGTGCTCATTGATACCTACAATATTTTGCGCCGCGAAGGCATTCCGTCAATGGAAGCGATTTTACGTACCGGCGCGCAGCGTTTGCGTCCAGTCTTGATGACTACGGTCACGACCATTTTAGGATTGTTGCCAATGGTGCTGGAGATCAATATCGATCTTATAGGTCGGGATATCGAAGTTGGTGGTCCGTCTACACAATGGTGGTCGCAACTGGCAACCGCTGTTGCTGGTGGTTTGGCTTTCGCGACGTTGCTGACGCTGGTGCTGACACCCTGTTTATTGGCAATCAAAGCAAAACGGGATGAGCGCAAAGCGCTGATGCAAGAAAATCCTGTTAGTTCGGCTACAATGGAACCATCTGAAGCTTAAAAAGAGACGCTATGTATACGTTATACGGCTCAACTACATCACCTTATGTGCGTCGCATCCGCATGCTATTGGCGAATGTCGAACATGACTTTATTAATATGCAGATTTTTGCAGGTAAAGATCGTGAACAGTTAATGGAGAAAAATCCAACGTTAAAGATCCCGATGTTGGAAGTAGGTGAAGACACGATTTATGACTCCAGAGTGATTTTTCGTTATCTCTGCGAACAGCTAAATCGGCCTGCGTTGACCTGGCATCAGGAAAATTTACTGACGATTATCGATTCCATCAATGACTCATTAGTGCAGCTACTGTTGCTGCAACGGTCAGACATCAATTCAGCTGATGACAAGCTGTATTTCCGTTTGCAAAACGAACGTGTAGCACACGCCTACCAACATCTGGATGAAGCCGTGGCAGATGGCTGCTTTGATGACTGGGATTACCCGTCTATCTGTTTGTTTTGTCTTTTGGACTGGACAACTTTCAGACAATTACACGAATTGGCCAGTTACCCCAATTTATTGGCGTTTTTGTCCCAGCATAAGGACCGTATCGAAGCGACGTCCACCGATCCCCGAGACTAAAACGTGTTAGTAATATCAAACCATAAAGAAGCCCACACATGTGGGCTTTTTGCATTCGTATTCATATAGTTAGCTATTTTTAGCGCTGGTGTCGTTTCCTGGAATATGCGAAGGTTAAAAAATTGTTAATTTGATAATTTGTATTCAGCCATAGCCATGGAACTAGCGACTCTCGACATATCAATATTTATCATCTACGTAATTGCCTTGCTGGCGGTTGCGGCCTGGGTTTCCCGCAGTGAGAAAAATCATGAGCGGGATACCAGCGATTATTTCCTTGCAGGTAAATCTCTGCCATGGTGGGCTATTGGTGCTTCTCTGATTGCAGCGAATATCTCAGCGGAACAAATTATTGGTATGTCCGGTTCAGGATATGCCATTGGATTGGCCATTGCGTCCTACGAGTGGATGGCAGCGATAACATTGATCCTGGTAGGAAAATACTTTTTGCCTATCTTTCTTAAACGTGGCATCTATACCATGCCTCAGTTTTTAGAGCAGCGCTTCGATTATCGAGTGCGCACGGTGATGGCGATATTTTGGTTAGGCGTCTATGTGCTGGTTAATCTCACCAGTATTTTATGGCTGGGAGGATTGGCCATCGAAACGGTGACTGGTGTTGATGCACTGCATGGCATGATATTTCTGGTGTTGTTTTCTATTGCTTATTCTTTGTATGGTGGCCTAAAAGCGGTGGCTCTGACCGATATTATTCAGGTGGTGTTGCTAGTAGCAGGAGGATTCATGTTGAGCTATCTGGCACTTGAGCGGCTCGGAGACGGCAATGGTGTTATCGCTGGATTTAGTGCTTTGACTGCTGCCGCGCCAGAGAAGTTCGACATGATTCTAAGTCCAGACAACCCTCACTATATCAGTCTACCGGGATTGTCGGTGTTGATCGGTGGCATGTGGGTAATGAATATTTCTTATTGGGGATGCAATCAATACATCATTCAGCGTGCCCTTGCCGCAAAAGACCTGAATGAAGCCCATAAAGGCATCGCGTTTGCTGCCTACCTGAAACTGCTTATGCCTATTATTGTGGTGTTACCTGGGATCGCTGCATTTGTCCTTCATCCTAGCCTAAGTGCACCGGATCAGGCATATCCTACCATGATGGCTTTGATGCCAGTTGGGTTGAAGGGGCTCATATTTGCTGCGCTGGTCGCCGCGATAGTTTCCTCCATCTCTTCAATGTCTAACAGTATCTCTACTATTTTTACCATGGATGTTTACAGCAAAATGGTACAGGACAAAAGCCAGTCCCATTACGTTAATATCGGGCGTCTGGTGAGTTTATCAGCATTGATGATCGCGCTATTGGTGGCGAAACCATTGTTGGGGCAATTCGATCAGGCCTTTCAGTATATTCAGGAATTCACTGGATTTTTTACACCTGGTATTGTCGCGATCTTCTTTTTGGGATTATTCTGGAAGAAGGCCAATGGTAATGGCGCATTGGTGGCAGCACTAGGCTCGGCCGGGTTTTCTTTAGCATTTAAATTTTTCTGGCCAGCACTGCCCTTTATAGATCGCGTTGGCATGGTATTTTTAATGTGCCTGATATTAGGCGCACTAGTATCCATCACCACAGGAGATGACGGTGAAACCAAAGCGGTTCGATTAGCGGATATCAACTTCCATTCGGCACCTACCTTTAACTATGCCGCATTGGGATGTGTGCTTATCCTGACAGCGCTCTACAGTACCTGGTGGTAGCTGAGATGGGATTATCACTGCTGGTGCAGTTGATAATCCCAAGGCCCGAGCCATTTCCTGCTCAGGATAGTGTGTTGGATTTCCGGCAAAAAGAATGCCAGCAACAAACATGCTGATACCCACAATACACCCCAATAGCCAGGTAATAAAAAGGCGATGGGTATATATAGTACGAAGATACAGCGAAATATCTTTAGCACAGCGTAGCTGAGAGAATCACAGTTAACATTCTGCATGATTAAATTCCTTCCAATATTACGAAGTTAAAACTAAATGGACGATGGGGGCCGCATGCATCCAGAATGTGTTTATACCAATCAGTAATAATATGTGATCTACTCAGTGGGAGCTGAAACGAATTTAGACAAGGCGGATGTTTGCAGGTTAAGTGGCTCTAAATCAAAAACATCCAACGCCGTATAAATTCGTTTCAGCCCCATCGAAGACGCGCCTCAGGAACATTATTTATGATATTCATCCCTGAATATCTCCTGCTTCGCTGGCCAGCTAAAGCTGTTCAAAAGTTTTCCTGAAACTTTTGTCTGTGTTGTACGAAGTTCACAAGACCACCAGTATTCTTTCATTCGTACGCCTTGAACTAATGTCCCTGAGACCGCGCTGAGCGATCACATATTATTACTGATTGGTATTATTCATTTCTTATCGGTTTAACAGCTTAATACAGGCTAAATGTGATGTTTGTAGGACATTACTGACATCAGAGGTCAGTCAAAAGAACTTCCTCTTTTGGTTTGGTATACCAAGGTAAACAGCGGGTAATTTGCGTTAATATTTTGTTTATTTACGGTGAGTTAATTCTGATACGGCGAAAACAATTTCCTCTTTTGCCTCGGTGACACTGGAGGAGAGAGTATTGCTTTTGGACATCTCAATGTATTCCTCTGCGGACTGAATAACATCAAGCGTCACTTTATTCATTAATTCAGAGATTTTCCTTTGTTCAACACTGGCCTTATCCAGTTTATGAGATACTCTATCCAGCGTGGTCATGTTAGCTACGACTTTCTCCAGCGATTCCATGGCATTTTTCGACTCAACGGTGTTTTGTTCAGTCAGTTCCAATCCTGAACGCATGGAGTTAGTGGCTTCAGCGGTCATATTGCGCAGTTCTGATATGATTTTTTCAATTTCTTCCGTCGATCCTTGTGTTTTTACCGCAAGACTGCGTACTTCGTCAGCAACAACAGCAAATCCGCGTCCTTGTTCACCGGCTCTTGCCGCTTCTATCGCTGCATTTAAAGACAACAGGTTGGTTTGTTCTGCGATATTTTGGATAACACTAGTTACGCTGCCGATTTTTTCACTTTGTTGGGTCAGCTCTTCCAGTTTTTTGTTGGTGGCCACGACGCTATCCTGCAGTTTCTGAAAGCCTTGATTGGCTTTAGAAAAAACCTGCATACAAATGTCGGAATATTCTTTCGCTTCTTTAGTCTCCGCCGTGGTTTCTGTTGCACACTCCGTTACCGCAGCCGCAGTGGATTCCAGTTCAGTCATTCCGCGTTCCAACGAACTGGAAATATTTTGCTGTTTATCGGCTTCTTCTTTTGATGTCTGGTTTACGTTTTGTAAAGTGATAAAACAGGATTGGATTTTTTGCTCTGCCAGCTCCATGTGACTAACTGCACTTTTCAACGATGTTTGCAGTTTTCGCACCGAAGCGGCCAATACCCCCAGTTCGTTCTTGCTCTGATAATCGATTTTGGTTTCATAATTTTTGTTAGCCAGATCATCAACACTGGAAATTAATATCTGAACGGGGGTTATGACTTTCGTGCGGAGGATAAAAAGCACTAAAATTGCTGCTGAGACGCTGAGTAAAATAATGAGGATGGTTACCAGTGTCACAATATTACTGGCATGATTTGCAATGTCTTTAATGTCTTGTGACGCCTGTTTGCGGATAACGCTTGCGGCTTCTGTTAAAATTTTGGCGGGTTCTCTGTCAATCCCCTGAACAGCCGCATCACCTGCAGTGTGACTAAAATTAGCAGCTTCAAATGCGGCATAGCCGTCCCGGTATTTTGAGGACATATTGCGGTGTAATTCCTGGAAATTGCGTAACATTGCCTGAGCTTTTTTATCCAGTGAGTAACCGCTTAAGAGTCTGTCTATATTGTCTTGTACGTCTTGTTCACGCTGTTGAAAACGTGTCCAGTATTTCTCCCGTTGTCCCTGATCATGACCACGTAGCAGGACATTTTTCCATTCCTGTATCTGTGTTTTAAACGTTTGTAACGTGTCTCCAATCAATTGTTCAGAGGTAATGATTTGAGATTCAATGCGTTTAACATCGTTGCTGTTGCCAGCTAACTGAAACAAACTATAAAAATTTAGCACTGTCAGCAGCGCGATGGCGGATACTACTGGGTAACTGATTAACGAGGATATAGTGCCAGGTCTCATGAACTCACTCTCTCTATTTAGATTGAAGCAATTGATACGGACATACAGGCACTTCTGATGTAATCTGACTGTGAGAAACAGCGGCGCAATGTCGGTATTTTAAAGGAAAGGCGCATCTCCGATCGGCAATGACTCGCGTTGATTATTTTCATCTGATTTCGTAAAACGACAACTTTTATTCCGACAGCCCCATATTAAAGAACTAGTCGATAAATCCAAAAAGTCTATTTTTTCACCAGGAATTTGCCTTGGATTTGACGGGGGAATAGCAAAAATATCAGGGGTTGTTTATCAGACTGGTGATCTCCCAGTGTTCCAGCACCGCATCTGAGGTTAACGTGACTAACCTGTGGTTATTCAGGTACGTCATATCTAAGACGGTAGAGCCCATTGAATGGGATTCGCTGCCCCACATCGCAATGGCTTCATTGCTGCTGATATCCCAGAGCGTGATTTCGGTCTTGGGGGATGTTGTTATTAAGTATTTATCGTTTTGAATAAAGGTCGCCAGTCGGAACCATTTATATTGCTGCCAATATTCCAGTTCACTGATGATTTGATTTTTAACCGGTTGCCATAGTAATTGCTTTTCCAGCGCATCTGAAATAAAGGTTAACCCTGAGTCAGATGATACTGTAAGGCTGGTAATGCGAAAGGGTGTGTCGACTTTTTCTTTTAGTTGAAACTGGCGCATATCCCATAGTATTGCCAAACCATCATTGCCACCGCTGAGCAGATATTGGGTATCATTAAAACGTGCAAATTTAGTGACTTCGCCACCATGTTGTTGCATGGCCCGATAGGTACTATTGTGAATATCGGCAACGAATATTGTACCGGCGCTGGTACCAATTAAAAATACTGACGGTGACTGCCAAAAATCAACGGCAGTGATATTGGCATCACCTAACTGCATCGTTAAATCCAGATTACCAAGCGGCGTGGTTGCATCAGCAAACCATAGGGTCAGAGCCTTTTGGTTTGCGGTTATAACGTGACTTGCATCTTCTGAAATCGCAAGATGCAAAGAATCGTCATCCAGCGCCTGCCATTCCCGAATCAGGCTTGCATCATTATTTTGCCACTTTTGTAAATGGTTATTGGCCAAAAGCAAATAGCTAAACTGTCCGTCAGAAGACAGTTTAGCGGCAACCACAGGAGAATCAGAAAGCTGGATCCGATTGGAGGCTTGTAAAGTAGGTAGCTCTGGCTGACAGGCTATTAATCCCGAAACGGCGACCAGACTAAGCCACAATATATAAATCCGTTTCAACATCGGTGTTTACCAGCTTAGGGAACTGGGCACCCGCGGACTGGACAGCAGCTCGCTAAACAGTTTCCAACGGTCCTGATGGCTGTCAGCCTGAGCTTCAATATAATCCTTGACCAAATCTTTACCCCAGTTGTAATTGATAACGTAGGCACCGTATTTTTCAACAAAACGAATACGTTGTTCTGCTTTGCCAATGCCTTCTAACGCATATTTGGCTTGCAGCTCTACAGCCTGCTCCCGGCTAATGACACCATTGATATAATCTCTGGCAACCTCGTTACCGGCATAGGACAACGTGCGTTTTAATTGTAGAAACGCGTGATACTGCCTGGCATGTTTGGGCGCTAATCCGGCCAATGGATAAAGAGTTTGCTGTTCAAATTGTATTTGCTGCTCGTTAGGGTAGGCCATAAAAATGCCGTAGTTAGCGCTGCCTTCGGCAATCAAGGACTGTGGGCTAAACAGTGGGTACACAGACAGTTCCAGCCAGCCTTTTTTATTCACCAACTCAGATTCAAGACTGGCGTTATAGGTGTGGTGTCCGGGGTAACCTTCATGACAACCCAAGTCGATGGCACGTGAAATATAGATTGGAAAGTCGGTGTTCACCTGAATAAGACTATTGGCGTTACCCTGATACCAATTGTAGCCAGACCAGGTTTTATCCTGAACATATTCAATACGAAAGCTTTCATTTTCTGGCAAAGTCATGGCTTCAAGGGTTTTTTCCCGACAGCCTTGCATAGCCGCTTTAAACACCACATCCAATTTATCTTTGGGGATTCGGGCTTTCTCCTGCAGCGCTGCAATGCGACTTTGCAAATCACCCTGACCGGGCAACGAAGCATCCAGTTGCTCAAGCGCGCTATCAAAATAGGCGTAGTCATAGGTCGGAGGTAAGGTGTCATACAAGGCTACGGCTTCTTGGTTAAAGTCTCGCTGAAAAGGTTTTCCGGATGCTTGTTTTTGGAATTGTTCGCTATGGAAAATCAATGCGGTCAGCTGTTTTTTCAAGTAATGAACTCTTAAGCGAACATCCAGGTCGTTACCACTGGGTAATGCTGCCAGTGCTTTTTTTAAGGCCTTACCTTTATCCGCTATTGCGGCAAGTGGCCAACTGGCTTCGGTGACCTCTTTTTTTAAAGATTCCGGCCCGTAGTAAGCATCGACATAAACCGGATCATGTTGTCCAACGGCTAAAACCAGCTTTACATATTGAGTGGCAATATCGTCTACGTTAGCTGCGGCCGATAGCTGCCAAAAAACAGTGATAAGTAAAAGCAATGCGTACTTATTCATATTCAGAAGGGTATCCATTTCAAAGTGATTTGTATCGTCAACGGCAATTCGCAGTGCTTGTTGCAAACGTATTCATGCTTTTGCCGCACAATATTTAATCTTGATTGTGTATATACTGAGTTGTACCAATATTAGCAATAAAGTTGCACTGCTGACCATTATGCGACAAAACGATTCTTTGTTATTTCTGCTGTTTTGTATTTTCGGGCTATTAATGAGTGATGGCGTTGCAGATACGTCTTCGTCTGACCACGCCAAAGCTACACAACTGGAGACAGAACAAGCAACACTCAATCTTCATGTTGCTTCACCCGACTGGCGTGATCAGGTAATTTATTTTTTGATGATAGACCGTTTTAATGATGGCGATAGCAGTAACAATGATCAGGGTCTGGGGGAGTACAATCCAAACCATGAAAGTCATTACAGTGGCGGCGATATTCCCGGGATTATTGAGCAGCTCGATTACATTCAGACATTAGGAGCGACTTCGGTGTGGTTGACGCCACCTGTTGCTAATCAATGGTGGAGTCGTGATTCTGAATATTCCGGTTATCACGGCTATTGGGCTCGGCACTTTAAGAAAGTAGATGAACACTACGGTACATTGTCTGATTATCAGGCGTTATCATCTGCACTGCACGATCGCGGCATGTATTTAATCCAGGATATTGTGCTGAACCACACCGGGATATTTTTTGGCTACGATGGTCAGTATTATCCTGAACAAACTGATAAAAATTTTGTACTTTATGAGGAAGGGATTCAGTCTGCACCGGAAATGCCGCCGTTTGATATGATCAATCGCCGCAATCCGACACATGCTGATGCCAATATATATAACTGGACACCGGGTGCCGACAGTTATTCCAATGAAGAACAGCAATATACCTATCAACTGGGCAATTTATCGGATATCAATACCAAAAATCCTGAAGTATTAGCGGCTTTTAAAGATGCTTACCGATTCTGGATAGAAGCTGCCGGAGTGGATGCTTTTCGCATCGACACAGTAAAATATGTCGAACATGAATTCTGGCATCAGTTTTTACACGATGAAGATGGGATTTATGCGCATGCCAAACAGCTGGGTAAATCCCATTTTTTGACTTTTGGTGAGGTATTTGAGGCATCGCCAGCCTTTTCTGATGCCGGTGAGCAAGTCGTCACCAGCTTTTTGGGAACCACTGAAGTGCCTGAGCTGAATTCAGTTATTGGTTTCCCATTGTATTTCGAGATCAATCGCGTTTTTGGTGAAGGGCAGTCTACCGCGCAACTGGCATATCGCTTACAACAGTTTATGGAGCATTACCCAGACCCTTATGTGACCCCCAATTTTATTGATAACCATGATACCAAACGCTTTCTTTCCGCAGCCAGCGAATCGGCGATGAAGCAGGCATTGGCTCTGATTTTCACTATCCCGGGCATCCCGATTATTTATCAGGGAACGGAGCAGGCCTTATCGGAAACCAGGCAAGCCATGTTCGCAGGCGGTTTTGCTAACCCTGAAAGCCAATTTAACACGGCATCTGAAATGTTTAGCTTTGTCAAACAACTGAGTGCACTGCGCACCTCTAACAAGATTTTGACTCGCGGTACCCTTGAGATATTAGCGGCCAATTCTGCAGGGCCGGGTGTACTTGCTTACAAACGAGAGTTGGCAGGGGAAAATGTCATTATATTGATGAACAGTGCTGACCATCAGATCCTACTCAATAATATCGCAACGGGCTTGCCAGCAGGTGTTGGATTTTCACCTCTGTTTGCCAGCCACACAGTGGATTTGCCGAAGACCCAGGCGGATGGGAAGCTCACCATGGTGCTGCCAGCCCGAACGGTTTTAGTGTTGTCTCCGGAAAAAGCCGATAAGCAAGAATCGATAGCCAATCCACCGGAAATTACGTTTACATCGGATATTGCGGGCAAGACATTCAATCAGGATCTGTTATTAGCCGGGCAAACAAGTACGCCCAATATGGCGTTATTGCTGGTGGTTAATGGCAACATTGACAATGCGCGACCATTGGCATCGGATGCATCAGGGAACTGGCAAGCGATTTTTCCGGTCCGGGATTTAGGTACGACAAAATACACGTTAGAACTTTATGCTCCGGATTGGCAGGTTACGTCTGAGCAACAACAGTTCACAGGCACGGTCCAAAAGCCGACACTGCGGGCCTCAGTTGTAGATGCAAAATCCGATGCCAGAGGCTTGAATGGGAGCTATACCACACCGAAACAAAGCGCCAGCAAAGGACAAATGGAGATCGAATCTATTACCGCGCAATCAGCCGGCGCAAATCTGGAAATTACTTTTCAAATGGCCGAAGTCACCGATGGTTGGGCACCCGCCAACAGCTTTGATAACGTCAGCTTTAGCGTATTTTTCGACTTTCCGACTCAGCAAGGAGCCAAGCCTTTACCCTTGTTACAAGCCAGGATGCCCCAGGGGCGAGATTGGGATTTAGCCCATATCGCTTATGGTTGGGGTAACTATATGTATCGTTCTTCAGGGGCAACCGCCAAAAATACAGGTGAGATGGTGGGCGTTGCCCCGCAAATTTCCGTTGATAAAGATGCCCGCACAGTAACCTTTTATTATCAAGGGGCGCCTCTTGGGGTCACAAACTGGCAAGATGTGGCAATCTATGCCACCACCTGGGATATAGCCGGAGAAGGATATTATCGTGACATTGAGTCTGAAGGTGGCGAATGGACATTTGGCGGCGCAGAAGCTGGTGCGCCGAAGGTGTTGGATGACGTCTTTCTCAAATTAACTGGAGATAGTCGTTGAAAACGTTACTAGTCTGTCTTTTTTGTTGGAGCATTATTCCCTTGAATGCGATTGCAATTACGGTTTCCAGCGGCACGGTACACCAGATTTCTCCGTTTCCTTCTCAGTATTTTAGCAACAAGACTGTCCATGTCTGGTTGCCGGCCCATTATTCCGCAAGTAAAGAGTTTGCCGTGCTGTATATGCATGATGGTCAGCACTTATTTGATGCCAGTCTCACCTGGAACAATCAGGAATGGGGCGTCGATGAAGTGGCAAGTCGACTGATGCAGGAAGGCAAAGTCAAAGACTTTATTGTGGTTGCTGTGTTTAACGGCAATGTGGCAGGGCACAATGACAGACACCGCGAGTACTTTCCAGAAAAGGTATTCACAGCGTTACCAGAAGCACGCAGACAACAGCTCAATCAGGTTGTTCGTGACGGCAATGCGGTGTTTGATGGACCAGTGCGGTCCGATGATTACTTAAGGTTTCTGGTGCAGGAATTAAAGCCCTATATCGATAAAACGTTTTCTGTCGCAACCGATGCGCAAAACACCTTTATTATGGGGTCCAGTATGGGCGGGCTTATTTCAATGTACGCCATCAGTGAGTATCCGGAGGTTTTCTCAGCGGCAGCGTGCCTTTCGACACACTGGCTGGGCGTGGGGCCGGAAGATAAAGACTGGTTACCCCCATACTTTTTTCAATATATGGTAGCAAGCCTACCCGATCCAAAGACACATCGTATTTATTTTGATTTTGGTACAGAGACACTGGATCAATACTACCCGCCTCTGCAGGCGGAGGCAGATAAAGTTATGCGTAACAAGGGGTACTCTGAGGGCAACTGGCTGACAAAAAGTTTCCCAGGGGCAGCCCATGACGAAAATAGCTGGAAAGCCAGACTACATGAGCCGCTTGAATTCCTTTTGTCGGTAAGTCATTGATCCATAGCCTTACTCGTCACGTTTGTTAATCAATAGTAAACAATTGTTGCCTGTTTTGTGAAAAGTAAATAGGGGTGTAGACTTGGCGTGGGGATAGACTGCGGGTAAAAAGCTTCAAAACTTATAACCAAGAAGAAGTTGAAGTAACCCAATATGCAAAAGTCTGAGAACGTACAAAACGCTAAAGTATTGTCACCAAAACGTAATACCTCAACCGCGGGTTCAATTACCGAACTTGCGCAGGAGCAGTTACAACATTTTGGTATCGATCCCCAATCTGAATACGGGCAAAGTCTGTTTGCCACGGCAAAAAACCTGTATCAGGCGCAGGTGGATATAAATAATCTCTGGCAAATTACCAACAAGACACTGGCAAATCTGGATCGCAAAGATAAGATTGCCTACTTTAATGCCAAAAAATTCTTATCCTTTCAGATTGCTAAGGTACTGGATACGTTACAAAATCCTTTCAGAGCGACCTTTCAAAGCCTGCAGCAGCAAACCGGCTCTCAGGTTAGCAAAAGCCATTATCCACTATTTGACAATACAACTGCATTGTTTTCTGCAACGCCTGTTATTGTGCGGACGGCTACTTATGTGTATGCCTGTACAGAATGGGTAGACGATGCGTTTCAGGGTAAAGAAGCGACACATCAGATTTATTCCCGTCTGCTAAACCCAACAAATATCTCTTTGGCCAACGCCATTGTCGAGTTGGAAGCGGGGCCATATGCAGCTGATTACCTGGCCTGGAACTTTAACTCCGGTATGGCTGCCATCGACGCCATGTTGTCCAATGTATTGGGGCATGGTGATGTGTTAATCGTGTCGCGTAATGTCTATGGCGGTGTCTATCAACTGTTGCATGATTATTTCGCCCGTGCCAATCGCCTGGACATCCAGATAGAGTGGTTTGATGGCTATGATGCAGCCAGCTTTGCCAACTTTATGAAAGAAGTGAAGGTGAAGCACAAGCAGCGTCTGCAAGATAACCAATTGCACGTTTATCTGGAGTCACCTTGTAACCCACACGGTTACGTTCTGGATGTGGCGGGCATCTGTAAGATTGCTCACGAAGATGATCATTTAGTCATGTTGGACTCCACGCTGGCGACACCTGTGTTGCATCAGCCATTGCAACGCTCAGATAAACGTGAGCGTCCGGATTATGTGGTGCACAGCTATACCAAAGATATTTGTGGTAGCGGCGCAACAACGGCCGGTGTAGTTATTGCTGAAACATGGCGCATGTTCCAGCCTAAAGGCGCTTGCATGAACGATTACGATTGGTCACGCACAATGTTCTGGGATGTCTATTACATTAAAGGAGCTTTCCTGGACTCGGAAAAAGCATTTGATGTACTGACAGGTATGAAAACACTTGAGCAGCGTATTTTATCGAAAAGTATCAATACGCAAGTACTAAGTCAGTTCTTTAATTCTCATGAAAAGATTTCTGTGCATTGTCACAGTATCGATGAGAATCACAATGCCACAATTCGGAAGAATCAATTACGTCATGGCTGGCCTTGTGCGTTATTTACGCTGGATATGGAAAAGTCTGGATTAGATCGGGACACCTTTGTGCGATTCTTCGATGCGCTTGAACCCGCGTTCAGCCATCAGGTGAGCATCGGACAGAACAACACTATCATACTGTGCCCAGCCTTAACCTCACATTCTGAAATGGGCACCGAAGAACAGAAAGAAGCGGGTATTTATTTAACAACCATGCGTATCGCTGTCGGTACAGAGAATATAAAAGAGATGATTGCGCATTTTATTAATGTCGCCAGATTGCACATCGATCCTATACATCCAGGCTTTAGTGAGGGCTTTATGTCTGCGGATGACGTGGACAATCTTTACATGGAAGTGGCTACCCGCTGTTGTCAGCAGCACTATTCCAGTACTGCGCCAATGCAGCAATTATTAAGCGGCCAGTTTGACTCAACTGATGGTACACACGTCGCTTAACACAACACTATTTCTTACAAGTCATTGAAAACCACCTTCGGGTGGTTTTTTACTTTCTCGCCAAAAAAGTATCGTTTCCCACCGCAATTGCCTTATTAATAACCATGTTGACTAGAAAATAGCCTATCTAGATTTTTTTTAAATAACAGGACAAAACAGTTGAGAGAATTTATTTGACCGTCTATAACTGTGTTCAGCTCCGAGGACTGAGGTCGGACGAGTTGAGTCAAGTGGCTCTTAATAACAATAAAAAACAAAAAATAAAAACAAACAACAAAGGTAAATTATGAAGCGAAATATCAGCTACTTGCTTGCTTTGCTTGCACTTTTTTGCAATCTAAGTTGGGCAAATACCGGACTTGCTCTGGTACATGGAACGGGAAAACAAACGGATGCATATAACGATTACTGGACGGGAAGTTTTGTTAATACCGTAAAACAGGGGTTACCGAACTCGTCGCTGGTGGTTGTGGTCAATTGTGATTTTGATCAGTACATGTGGGATCAGGACGCGGCAGGGTGCCTTGCCGGTCAATTGTCAAACTTTATTAATCAAAATAGTATTACTGATTTAAAAGTAGTGACCCACTCTAATGGTGGCAATGTGCTGCGTTGGATTTTATCCAACCCAACCTGGGATAGCCGTTACCCACAAATTATCTCCACTATCAGTCGCAGTATTGCCTTGGCACCGTCCAGTGCCGGAACGCCTTTAGCAGATGCGGTTATGCAGGGGAATACCTTTGAAACAACACTGGGCTGGCTATTAGGCTACAAAAGCGATGCCGTAAGACAGCAACAGGAAGGGTGGATGAGTTATTACAATAGCTACTATTTGCTTGGTACTTCTGGTCGCCCATCTTTGCCTTCGATCTTTGAATCTGTTGTTGGGTCTGATGTTGATTCGGCGATTTGGGACGGTGACAGTTATTGCGGTGGTTATCAATATCAGGTCGCACTGGAAGTCACCCAAAACTGGCTGGATTCCTGTTCAGATGGATTCCTGAATTGTTCCTCGCAATCCGCTGCAGGTACTCAATGGTTTAAAGACAAACAAAAAACCAAAGGTTCTGAGCCGCTAAGTCATCAACAAAGCCGTCGTGCTTGTTTTAATCTGGACAAACTCGTCAGAGATCGCATTTAAGGAGCCTAATGATGAAATCGAACTATTTAACCCTGTTTAAAGCTCTTTCAACCGCGACTTTGGCTTTTGCCAGCAGCGCCTTCAGCGCTGATGTAAATACCGGCTATCAGGTTCAACGAGAGATTACTCAGGCAATTCCTGAAGGATTGCAATCTGAGCAACCGCGTGTTGAGTATATCTGGCCTGCAGTACTGCCAGTTTTATCTATGGCAGCAAATAAGCAGCAGATCAGTAGCGACTATTATTGGCAGGTTGTCAGCGGCAAGCAGCTAACTTCTGGCGTGAAAATCTATACCACCACCGAAGACGCGTTGTTGCGTCTGGCCCCAAAGGCTGACTATAGCAGCGGTGTGAAATTGCAATCAAAGGATTTGGATTTAACCCAGATGACGCTGACTGGTGCACAGGATAAGACGCTGTCACTGAAACAAATTGCCTCTGTTGAGGCGATGAAGCTCGCTGGTTTCGATGATGGCAGTGTCGCACTACGACTACCGCAAAATCATTCAGTACAGCCGATGGTGTTAAAGACCCAACAGCGACTGGCTGATGACGCACAGTACTTACTTCAGGTAAAAGAAAAGCACTCACCTTATACGCTGGATATTGAAGCGAAGAATGCCGTTGAGCAAAATGACAATGTTATGTCACTGTCAATGCAAGTCGCCGGACAGGCAGTAAACGAGGCCAGTACGGATGTGCAACTGTTGTCGCAAAACGGACCAAGTGTTGCCGTAACCTATCAGGATGGACAAGTGAAGTTGCCTCGCAACCTGACCAATGTCGGTGCCTTTCAGGGATTGTATGAACTGCAAATTACGACTTTGGCAAATGTCGAAGGACAGTGGGTTAAACGCTCTGCAAAAGTCCCGTTTGCCCAGCACGTAAAAACCGCCGAATTGGCCGGTGCATTGCAACGCAAGGGGGACCATCTTTATGTGCCATTGATGGTGCATGAGCCGGGACGGTATTCGGTGACAGCAACACTTCAGGCTTTCACAAAACTCGGTAAGCAAGTCAATGTGCAGACCGCTGATGTGGCGCAATGGCTGGCGCAACCGCAGGATCTGCGTTTGCCATTTGATTTGAGTAAATTTGAGCAACTACAAGGACCTTTCACATTGCTCAATGTGCAACTCAAAGATCAAGGACGCATGATGCCATTGCAATACGCACCGACATTGCAATACGCCACAAACGCCATGTAATAGAGACTTACTAGGTAATCAATACGAGGTGGCGCGTTGTCGCTGCCTCAACTTCTTATCTGTCTCAGGCGCTTTTACTCAGCACACCCAATACAGCGCTGCGTTTAGCCCCCGTCACTGACGGTACATTCCCAGGGATGTTGTGTTGAAAGGCAAAAGCCAACCAGGCAAACGCTAAGGCTTCTACTGCATCAGGTTCAATGCCCAGTTGTGTTGTACTCAGCAAGTTTTTACTCGGCAGTGCTTTGGCCAACTCAGTCATCATCAATTGATTATGCACGCCACCACCACAAACATAAACGCTATCCACTGCTGGAAGTTGGTTGATCTGTTGTGTGATGCTTTGCACTGTTACCTGCAGAAGTGTTGCCTGTACATCCTGCGGCGCAATTTTTTCTGACTGTACCTGTAAAACCTGATTCAGCCATTCCAGATGAAATTGCTCCCGACCGGTGCTTTTGGGGGCTGGTGCAGAAAAATAGTCGAGCGACAATAAGCCAGCCAATAACGCTTCATTTACTGTTCCAGACCGCGCCCAATCCCCGTTTTTGTCGTAATTCTCGCCGGTATGCTGTTTACACCAGGTATCCAACAGGCGGTTTCCTGGTCCGGTATCGAACCCTAACAGGCTATCTTTGTCGGCATCTTTAGGCAGATAACTGATGTTGGCGATGCCACCGATATTCAGAATCACCCGGTGTTCCTGATTACTTTGAAAAACAGCATGATGAAATGCAGGGACTAATGGTGCACCCTGGCCGCCAAGTGCAATGTCTTTTCTGCGAAAGTCAGCGACGACATCAATGTTGCTTAAGGTGGCAATGCTATTTGGGTCTCCAATCTGCACACTGTATCCGGGCTCGATATCGGGATGATGTCTGATCGTCTGGCCGTGAGAGCCCACAAGTCTGATGTCTTTAGAACAGAGTTGGTTTTGCTTTAGCAGAATCTCAATTGCTCTGGCAAAGTGCATAGCAACCTGGCGGTCAGCTTTAGCACTGCGATTAATTTCATCGTCACCTGGCTGACACAACGCCCTCAGCTCGTTTAATAACTCAGTGTCGTAGGGCAGGCTAAGGAAATCAATGGTTTTACAGGTGGTTGAGCTCAGCTCAGCGATGACTGCATCGACACCATCCATGCTGGTTCCAGAGATGAGTCCAATGTAATAGTCAGACATACTGTTGAGGCCTTGATTTAAGAGTTGACCACTATATCAGGGTGTGTGGATTGCCGTCACCCGCTTGTACTCAGGTAACGTCCTTGGTTCTAATTCATCGCCAACATAATGCGACGATTCATATCCAGTTTTTCCTGGTAGTCATTGGCCAATGCTATGAATTTCTGTTTTTCCTGACGAGCAATTGGCATTGCTTTAGGTAACTTCACGGTACGTGGATTTTGGTGCTTTCCATTGACCAAAAATTCATAATGAAGGTGAGGTGCTGTTGCCAAACCGGTCTTGCCAACATAGCCAATGACTTGCCCCTGTTTTACCCATTGACCTTTTTTCACTGCCCGTTTTGTAAAATGCAGGTACTTGGTAGTGTAGGTATCCCCGTGCTGAATAAATACATAGTTACCGTTATATTGATTATAGGTAGCTTCTATCACTCTGCCATCGCCAGCGGCCACAACCGGTGTTCCGGAATTAGCAGCATAATCAATACCGTTGTGTGCTTTCCAGCGCTTCAGAACCGGATGAAAACGCTTAGGTTTGAAGTTGGAACTGATATACTTAAAGCTAACCGGGGCACGTAAAAATGACTTACGCATGCTGCGCCCTTCTGGCGTGTAATAATTACCATCGGTATATAGAATGGCGGAGAATTGTTCACCCTGATTAGAAAATTCTGCCGCAACAATATCGCCATATCCAACGAATTCACCGTCGATATAGTTCTCTTCATACATCACATTGAAATGATCTCCTTCGCGAATGTCCAACGCAAAGTCGATATCCCAACCGAATATCATCGCCAGGCTCATAATTTGATTGTCTGAGAGTCCCGCTTTGATTCCCGCATTCCAAAAACTGCTGTCAATAGTGCCACTGGCATAATTCAAACGCGAATATAACTCTTTGTGTTCCAAAGAAGACTGATATGTATTGTTTTGCTTCTCAACAACCAGTGTTTGCGTTTCAGAAAAGTCATATTCTAGTCGGGCAAAGCTGCCATCTTGCTCTTTCAGCAGACGTAACTCTTCACCAGGCATAATTTTGAGTAGCTTTTTGGCAGATGTACCTGCTCGGCTCACATGGTGCACTTCCTTGGCTGTGAGTCCGGCACGGGAAAAGACTTTTGCCAGATTATCTCCCCGTTGAACCCGAAAAGCCTGCCAATCTGGTGTATCCTCCTGAACATTGTCATTGGCTTCCAGCAATAACTCTTGTTTTAACGCTAAGGTATAACGTAATCCGGGTTCCAGCGTCGTTGCTTCCATTGCGGGTAGATTCAGAACGGAGGCTGGCATGGCTGGAGTCGGCTCGACATCATCTGAGACAGTCTGTGTCACTTGTGATGTTACAGCTGTCACAGGGTTATCCAATGGCGTTTCAAGCATCATTTTTTGCTCAGCAACCGTTTTAGTTGCAAGCGATTCCTCACTGGCGGCAATTGGCTTGAGACCAGTATCAATCTCTTTTAGTGGTTTAGCTTGCGAAGCTTCGGAGCTAAGTACGACGGGTTGAACTTCATGATTTTGGGCAGTTTGCAGAATATCTGCGGGAATGGAAACTTCGATGCGTTGCCCAGTGTTGGGGGTAACGACTGCATCATCTGCGGCAATTGATTTCGCGGCCTCAACATCGTCGCTGGGCATAAGCAGTGCGATAGTCAGCAAAAACGCGCTACTACACAGTATGAGTTTATGTTGTTTGGGCAAACGTAAAAACGTCTGCATCATTTCTTTATGAAGCATAAATTTATTATTGTTTTGGGCCACTCTATGGTGGTGTTGCGCACATTATACTGCGTGACAATCAGCAGTATTCCCCACATCGGTTGCCAAAGTCTGTTGCTTTTTTCTGTTTGATTTTGCAACAGTCAGTTTGTTATTTTTTTGTTTTTCTGTAACCGATTTCCAGAGCATATAATGATCTTACTGATTTTTCTAGCAAAAATACGCTTTCCATTCGAGTGCCAGGCAAGTAAAATTCAGCGTTTTTGAATGACACTATCTGTTTTGGGAGAAGTAGCTAAATGACTGATTGGCAACAGGCGCTAGCCGAGATAAAACGCGGTGCCGACGAAATTCTGGTTGAAGAAGAATTGATCGAGCGCCTGAAAGAAGGCAAGCCAATGAAAATTAAAGCTGGTTTTGACCCAACAGCACCCGATTTACATCTTGGGCATACGGTTTTAATCAATAAGTTGCGAGCATTCCAACAACTGGGACACGAAGTCACTTTTTTGATCGGGGATTTCACTGGCATGATAGGTGATCCAACCGGCAAAAATGCCACTCGTAAACCGTTGACTAAAGAACAAATCTTAGCCAATGCTGAAACTTATAAAGAGCAGGTGTTTAAGATATTGGACCCGGAAAAAACCATTATTCGTTTCAATTCCGAGTGGATGGAAGCGTTGGGTGCGGCAGGCATGATTAAATTGGCTGCACGACAAACGGTGGCAAGAATGCTGGAGCGTGATGATTTTAAGAAGCGCTTTGCCAATGGTCAGTCTATTGCCATTCATGAATTTTTATACCCCTTAGCGCAAGGCTGGGATTCTGTCGCCTTGGAGTCCGATGTTGAGTTGGGTGGCACAGATCAGCGCTTTAATCTGTTGATGGGGCGTGAATTGCAAAAAGAAGAAGGGCAGAAGCCGCAGGTGGTTTTGATGGTGCCGTTGTTGGAAGGATTGGACGGTGTACAAAAAATGTCAAAGTCCCTGAACAACTATATTGGGATCACGGATGCACCGAATGACATGTTTGGCAAAATCATGTCTATTTCTGATGACCTGATGTGGCGTTATTACGATCTACTGAGCTTCCGTCCTTTGGAAGAGATCGCTGAATTAAAACAGCAGATAGCTAATGGGAGTAATCCTCGGGATATTAAGATATTGCTTGCGAAAGAAATCATCGCACGTTTCCATGATGACGAGGCAGCCGAAAAGGCGCATCAGGATTTTGTTACTCGCTTTCAGAAGAATGCCATTCCCGATGATTTACCTGAAGTAGAAATTGCTTTGTCAGAAGAAGGGTTAGCGATTGCTAACTTACTTCGTGAGGCTTCACTGGTATCTTCCACATCAGAAGCGATGCGTATGATTAAGCAAGGCGCGGTGAAGATTGATGGTGAAAAAGTATCAGATACCAAGTTGCAACTTACGGAAACCGGGTCAGCAGTTTATCAAGTCGGTAAACGTAAATTTGCTCGCATAACTCTGCACTAAACTAACTACTTTCTCGGACGCGCTGCCATCTTAACGTCTGCTTGAGATGGCGTCGCTGCTTTAGCGCATCACACTATTTTTTATTTCCGTCTCAACAATAATCACTTCCGTTGTCCCGATATTTCTAACATTATCCTGAAATAATCAGTTGGACAAGTTGCCAGGGTCGCTATGCTTGTTGTAGCAGACTCACCTGATGGGTGAACTGCGGCGCATTCGAAATATTGTGTATTTTCATGCGTTACCTTGTATTTGGAGCGATCAACTGATTAATTCAGGATTATGTGTTGTCGCGGGAAGATAGAGCGTCTGTCCATCCACAACGTTCAATATCTTGTCTGGCAATTCGCTGTTTTCCGGCTGTAATAACAGTTTTCCGCCTTTCACAAAATAGACCACCCGATTTGGGTATGGATGAGTATGCATTCCTGACTCGGTGCCCGCAGGATAGGTCAGGCGTACCACTTCAACGTCATTGTTATTCAGAAGAACTTCTTTGCTGCTCTCGAGCGATTGCGCGTGCGTCATGACGCTTATCAAAAGCGAGAGACTAACGAGTTTGTGCCTATTCATTTGTCGGTTCCTGTGGGTGTTTATTCTGACTTGTTGTCCTTATTTGTTGAATCTCGTCTTCATCTATCCCAAGGGAGTCCAGGAAATCCTGATGAGCATCTGGCATACTTTGTTCAAAAGATCGGTGCCATCGCCACATATCTTCATCACTTAAACCAATCGAAGACAGCAATGCAACCCATTGTTTTTTGTTTATAGCGTGGCTCGGGAATGTTTTGCCCTTTTGTTGCAGAAGCTGAATTGTGGCTTGCTGCTGGTGACGTAAGTGTTTAATTTCTTTATTTAGCTGCTGCAATTGTTGCTCAAGTAACAGTACCTGATTACTCTGGTCTTTGCTGGCAAGCAGTTTTTCAATTTCTTTTAACGGCATCCCGGCATTACGAAAGCACATGATCTTTTCCAATCTACAAAAATCGCGCTGGGAATAACATCGATAATTATTTGCAGATCGGCCACTAGGCACGAGCAGTCCCATTTTGTGATAGTAAATGAGTGTGCTGCGGGAAAGTCCAAATGCTTTTCCAAGTTCGCTAACGCTATAGTTCATCAGTCATCATCGGTGTGCAATAAGGCAATTGTTGTTTGTCAGGGCAGATAAACTGCTTTTTTGCTTGCTTTGAATGCAATCTTTCTGCACTGTAATATTTTGTAACAATATCAAGCATTTTAGTCTGTAAATCCGGATTTTGGGATAAAAAACAATGGAAGTCATTGTCGGGATTTTTGCGATATCTATCTGCGATGATGTTGACGATGGCAACCGTGAGGGTACAGTTAAATTTCTCCTTGGCACCTAAACGAGTGGCATATTTCTCAATGCCTGTTGTTACCTTTGCAACAGCTTCAGAGTATTCATAGAAAGATAGATATAACCAGGCTAGCTTCAAATGGCCGATATGGTTGAACTGCTCCCGTGGCAAAGTGGCGTCTTCAAACTGGCTAATAAATCGACAGTATTCTTGCACCTTGTTCTCCTCTGTTTTGGGAACAATAAACTGTGAAGTAATAGTCAGGTCAAGATCTGGATTTTGCTAATTAATGCCCGCTTTGTCACGTATCTTTTGCCAAATATAGAATCCTTGCAATCCCAGGCGCCTAAACCGGGAAAATGGAAAGTCCGGCAGAGGTTGTTGGTAGACAGGCGAGTCAAATATTGACAACTTCTGTCCATCAATAAGCTGTGCCAATCGTTTTCCGGCATGCGTTGCGAAGGACACACCAGAGCCACAATAGCCTGTTGCGAAATACACACTGTCGTCATTGTTAACCGTGCCAATATGAGGGATGTCATCAAACGCCACACTTACCCAACCACTCCAGAAATACGCGGTTTGCAACTGAGTCAGGTGAGGGAAATAGCTGTTAAACGCCTCTTTTAAAGCCTGCCTGCTGGAATCACTGTTTGCGTTTTTACCAGTAACGGCGCCGCGACCACCAAACAAAATACGGTTGTCGGGCAATAACCGATAATAATATTTGAGTGACCGAGTATCCATGGCGGTCAAGTGAGTATACCACTTTTGGGCAATCTCAGGTGGAAGGGGCGATGTCACCAGAATACTGGACAACACGGGAAACTGTTTTCGCATATGCAGGTGCAAGCCTGTGGGCGAATAGGCATTGCTGGCAATGACCACTTTATCAGCGATTACTGTACCAGTACTAGTGGTTAGTATGTGCTTACCTTTGCTTTTCGACCAATTGACGACTGGAGTGTCCGTAAATAAGTCTACTTTGGCTTGGTGCACAAGCTGTGCTAAACCCTGTGCGTATCTGAATGGATTAAGTGCCTGACCAGACGGGCGGAAAAGCGCGCCTTCGCCCTGGTAGTCAGGAATAAAGCGCGGGCTAATTTGAGCTTTGTCGACCCACTCCGATTGGTCTTTATATTCCCGGGGTAAACTTTGCCACTCCTGTCGCATGGCTGTTGCTGCTGATCCATTATGTGCGATTTTAAGGTAACCGCTATTGACCAGGTGTATGTTGTCGTTTATTGACTCCAGTCGTTCGGCGATACTTTCCAATGCCTGGTAATAATCCTGATAGCAACGCTGCGCTGCTAACTCTCCGTATTTCTTATGCAACGCGGTGTAACCCAGGCGGCCGCTACCGGGCAAGATAAAACCTGCATTTCTTCCGGCACAGCCCCAACCGGGGCGATTGGCTTCCAGTACTGTCGCTTCAATGCCCAGTTCAGCCAGGGATAAGGCACAATTCAGACCGGTATAACCTGCTCCAATAATTGCCACCTCGACTTTATGTTCACCTTCCAAAGTCGGGTATTTTTGCATAGAACCGGATTGCGGCAAAAATTCCGCTGCCCAATAGCTTTCTGGCCAAGGTTGGTTATGAGGAATCTCATTGCTAATGTAAGGATCGTACATTCTATATATCAGCGGTTAAAATGGATGATCATTTCAGCGGCAGTACAGGTGCATAAGCCATCACAGACAGGACAGATGTAACCGTCATTCTGGCAAAGTGGTTGCCAACGGTTAGGGTGCTCTTTGACCAGTTTACCACCGCACTTGCTGAAGTATTTAAAGGCACTGTTGCCTGGACTGGCAAGCCAGATATGTGCAAGACCCGCTTGTGCCCCTTGTTTTTCAGCCTGCTTAATTGACAGCTTTAATAGTGTGGAACCAATACCGTATCCGCGATAGCGCTCATCTACCGTATTGCATTTAAAATAACAGACGTTTTCTTTTGGGTGGCCCCATAAATCAGGTGAACACCATTGGTCTATGTGCCACTGCATTGCCGCTTGGGTAAGTCTAAAACCGACAAGTTGCTGTTGATCATACGCGACTCTGCTGGCATTGATATTGTTCTTGATACTGGCCTGATATAGATACTCAGCTTTTTTTGTATCCAAGTAATTATCGCCGTGTACTAAGTTGCCCAACGTGATAACCGCCTGGATGTCTGATGGCTCGAAGGCCTTATAGGTTATGTTTTTGTCTGACATTTGCTTTTATATTTTTCCAGATGCACGTCCAGCGCTTCGACTGATATGCGTATCTCTTTGACTGACAACCATAGTGAATACAACAGAAACACTAAACTGATAGCAAACAGCCAGTTGCCAGGGATCCGGTAGCCTAAATATATACCTAACATGGATGCGACACACAAAAAGAAGCTTGTGGTGCCTGTTTCCTGCATACGTTTTATGATTTGAATGCGTTCTCGCAAATTAGCAATTTGTGCCTGAGTGTTTTCGTCCTGCTCAGATTCATTGAAGTTGCGAATGATATTAGCAAGACCAATAAATCGATTGGTATAGGCTAACAGCAACAGCGAGATCGCTGGGAACAGCATAGCTGGAGTAGTTAAGGTAATGTCCATAAATAGGTGAGGCGTCTGATGAATTGCTAGTGGTCTGGCAAAAGTCTAACTTTGAAGGGGCATAGTGTAAAGAAAGGGAAAAGCAGGAAAACAAAAGTTTTCCTGCCGTCATTGACTTAGTAGCGGTAGGTTTCAGGTTTAAATGGGCCTTCAACTTCAACGCCGATATAGTCAGCTTGTTGCTCGGTAAGCTTGGTGATCACGCCACCAAAGCCTTCTACCATGTAGCGGGCAACTTCTTCGTCTAACTGCTTCGGCAGTACTTCGACGCGCATCAGTTCGGCTTTTTCAGCATCTGACTTGCTAGCGAAAGCCTGTTGGAACAAATGGATCTGAGCCAGTACCTGATTCGAGAATGAACCGTCCATGATACGTGACGGATGCCCAGTAGCATTACCAAGGTTCACCAGTCGACCTTCAGATAACAGCAAGATATGATCTGCTTCATTGTCGGCACGATAAATCTTATGAACTTGTGGCTTAATCTCATCCCAGCGCCAATGATCACGCATGTATGCTGTATCAATTTCGTTGTCAAAGTGACCGATATTACAGACTACCGCGCCCGACTTGATGGCACGTAACATATTGGCGTCACAGACATTTACGTTACCGGTCGTAGTGACCAACAAGTCCGTACGAGATAACAATTCTACATCAAGGTCTTTGCTCTCACCGGTATTCAGGCCATTTTTATAAGGGGAAACCACTTCAAAGCCGTCCATACAAGCCTGCATGGCGCAAATGGGGTCCACTTCAGCAATCTTTACAATCATTCCTTCCTGACGCAACGATAGTGCTGAGCCTTTACCCACGTCACCATAACCAATGACCAGTGCTTTTTTACCTGACAATAAGTGGTCAGTAGCGCGTTTAATGGCATCATTCAGGCTGTGTCGGCAACCATACTTGTTATCATTTTTGGATTTAGTCACCGAGTCGTTCACGTTGATAGCAGGCACTTTCAATGAACCTTCTTCTAACATTTCTAATAAGCGGTGCACACCGGTAGTGGTTTCTTCCGTAATGCCGTGAACATTTTCCAGAACTTGTGGGTACTTTTCGTGCAGCATGGCAGTGAGGTCACCACCGTCGTCTAGCACCATATTGGCTTCCCAAGGCTGACCGTCTTTCAGGATAGTCTGCTCCAGACACCAGTCATACTCTTCTTCTGTTTCACCTTTCCAGGCGAAAACCGGAACGCCAGCGGCAACAACAGCGGCAGCGGCATGGTCCTGAGTAGAAAAGATATTACAGGAAGACCAGCGTACTTCCGAACCTAAGGCTATCAAAGTTTCAATCAGGACACCGGTTTGAATGGTCATATGAATACAACCTAATATTTTGGCACCGGCCAGAGGCTGAGAAGCCTGATATTTCTCGCGAATGCGCATCAGCGCAGGCATTTCACTCTCTGCAATAGTGAGCTCTTTACGGCCCCATTCTGCCAGGGAAAGATCGGCAACTTTAAAATCATTTGCTGCAATTACAGGATTTGTTTGGGTCATATTTCCATTCCAAAAAATTAAACTAACGAGGATTCAACAATTTCTTTTCTTATTTTCAGCTGAGTCTTGGTATCGATTCTCGGGCCATAGTTGGCTACACATTCAGCGGCTGTGCGGTTTGCAAGCTCCCCAGACAATTCTGGACTAAGGCCTGCGGTAATTCCGTACAAATAGGCGCCTGCAAACGTATCACCTGCACCGGTGGTGTCAACTGCTTTCACTGCAAAAGGGGCGACGTCAATACCATTTTCATCACCAATATATATTTCTGCGCCGTCTTTGCCCTTTGTCACCACCAAATGCGGGGTAACCTGTTTTAAGACTTCTACACCTGCCTGTAAATCGCCACCACCAAAATCAGATGCTTCTTCGCTATTACAAAACAACAGGTCCACGCCGTCGTCACCGATTACCTTTAACAGGTTGTCTTTTACGTACTTCACCACGGCCGGATCAGATACCGTTAAAGCAACTTTGGTGTTGTGCTCACGAGCTACTTTCTTTGCTTTCAATATGGCATTGACTGCGGCTTCTGAATACATCAGGTGACCTTCAATATAAAGGTATTCTGAATGGGCGATCGCCTGTGAGTCAACCTGCTTCTCATCAAACGTTGCGGTAATGCCCAGGTAGGTATTCATGGTGCGATCCGCATCATCACTGATCATCACCAGGCATTTGCCAGTCTCTCCCTGAGATTCACCACAATGTTTGCTGCTGTCTACTTTGGCGTCAGCCAAATCTTCCAGATAAAACCGACCAAAATTATCATTTCCAACTTTACAGCAGTAGAAGGTACTGGCGCCAAACTGCGCGGCAGTTACAACAGTATTGGCAGCGCAACCACCACTGGCTTTTTTACGCAGTAAAAAGTTGTGTTCCAGTTCGCTGTAAAGTGTTTCATGCCTGTCTTTTTCTATTAAGGTCATGACACCTTTTTCGATGCCATGTTCGCCCAGAAAGGCTTCATTGACGACAAACTCAATATCGACGAGGGCGTTGCCTAACGCAGTTATGTGGTATTTATTCATTGCTACTATTGTGTGACAAAAAGCGGCAAGTCTACGTGATTTAAAGTGATAAGTTAACCATAAAAATTATCTTGCGGAGAAAGTAACAAATACACCAAAATAGCAGAGTGCCACAAATGCTAATAACACAATTTGATACTGAATCAGCAGCGTCCTCAAACGTCCGAAATCTGCCAGTTCGGGATCATTTTCGGGGCCTACCTTGGCTAAGCGGAATTTACGGTTATTGTAGAAAGCAGGACCACCCAGTTGTTTTCCGACAGCACCAGCAAAGGTCGCCAAAATCAGAGTGTGAGCGGAGACGCCCCCTTGTTGATTCTTGATTGCCTGCCATGACCCTGTCAGGCCAAGAGTACCGGTAAACAGAATAAGTGATAGCCGCACGGGTATCCATTGCATGTAATAACACAGGATTGAAACTGGCCGGCCAAAATGTTTGAATTTTTCTTGCTTAATATTCCACTGTTGTGAGAGCTCGTAACACATTCGGTAGAAAAGTGCTCCAATGCCACCCAAGATTAGGAACCAAAACAAAGTGGTCAGGTATTGATAGTGGAAGCGCAATACCAGCGTTTCCATATTCGCCTTTGTAATCCCCATTAATGACAGATTATCTACCTGGCGTAACACAATGCGGGACAAGTGGTTTCTCGCAAGTGCTTTTTTTTGCGCATGCAACAGAGTGTCGATTTGTTTGGTTTTTTGGATGACAGGCACAAATTGCAGCGCAATAAATAAAAACAAGGCGTCAAAAAACCATTGGTATTCAGCGAACCACAAAAACGTCAGAGCAGTGAGCAGTACAGGGAACAAAATAACAAAAACCGACAACGCGCCTGACACTTTTTGCTGATAATCACTGCGCTGTGGCTTCTTCAAAACACGGTTAGCCAGGGACTGACCAAGCAAGCGCATCATTGTCAGTGGGTGACTTTTGTCTGGCCAGACAAGCAACTTTTCAAGCAGCACTACCAGTAAAAGGATAATGCCGCTAAGAAGGATTGCTGGAAAGGCGTTGATCAGTTCCATAGCTTATAAGTGCAAATGGGTTATCATGCGCATAACAAATGCAGCGGAGTTCTTCCCTGCTTTGTTAATGTAGGTAGTAAATGATTCCTGCGATTCTTTACCCGCGATATCTGACAAAGAACGGATGACTAAAAATGGAGTATCCAGCATAAAACAGGTTTGGCCAATAGCGGCACCTTCCATTTCAACTGCCGCCATATCCGGAAATAAAGAGCGTAGACGGGATACGGCATCATCACAGCCAATAAAGGAGTCACCAGTACAAATCAGGCCTCGCTTAACCTTGAATTCATTCATCTCACTAGCTGCCAGCTCCGCAGCATCGATCATATGGACATCACATGGATAGATATCAGGCATGCCATACACTTGCCCGCGTTTGTAACCAAAATGGGTAACATCGACATCGTGATGTTGCACGCCCGTAGCGATAACCACATCACCGATATTCAGTTCTGCATCGAAACCCCCAGCTGAACCTGAATTGATAACAAAATCAGGGGCGAATCGGTCAATTAAAACGGTAGTGGCGACACTCGCGGCAACTTTGCCAATACCACATTTGACCACCACGACGTCAATGTCGTTGATTTTCCCTGAGTAATAACTCAGGTGTGCAAAGTGAGAAGTTTCGACATCCTGCATGCTCTGTTTCAGAAGTTCTACTTCCTGATCCATTGCACCTAATATTCCGACTTTCATAACATTCAAACCATCCAGAAAAAAAGTGCGCTAAGTGTAATGCAAACCGCGCTGTGTGACCAACGCGGTTTTAATCTTCTCTTATCAAAGTGAACACAGCCCCAGGCTAGGCAGCCATTGGCCGAGTCAGTGGGGTCTTTCTGTCTGGGTTATTGGTGCCAGCAACCAGCGGCTGCTTCGGCTCCTTATATTTGACCGGGGCTAACTTAGCTTTTAGGCAATCTCTAATATCCTGTGGTTTGTATCCACCACGTACTTTTATGCGTAGATGCGGAATTCTTGCCGCATCCAATGCGCCACAGACAAACCAGTCACGCTGTGTCTTGTAGCCTCCTCCCTTCTGATGGACCAAATCTACAGCGACAATTGGAGACAGTGATTTTTTATCGCATAAGACATAATCCAGATGGCGCCCCGAGGCGCGTTGTAACGCCGTTCGGATGGTCTTTTTCGAAGCGCTGTTTCGTGTCGCCAGAATATCTGTTAAGCGAACCCGGCAAATAATTCGATATTGGTGGCCTACCGCTTCCTCTAACAAATCCAGAAACTGGCGCTCTACAGGCGTGAATAAGTTTGCTTTTTTAGTGAAAGGGAAAGCCAGCCCGCCGTCGTTTAATTTAACGGCAGCAATAGTGACGACAATTAGCAGCATAAAAAGCACGATCGCAAGTTCCATAATTACTCCAAAACAACACAAAAGAAATAAATGTGTTTATGAGTAAGCAATTTAGGTGCCAATGACGATGCGGTATGTTGGTCTTAGTGTTTGGTTTGCAAGATACTGACCTGAGTACCATTTGGATCTTCATTCAGAACAATGCGGAAAGTCTTATCGGCAGGGACCAAAGCCAGACTGTAGGAGGTCTTTTTGTTTTGAGTAAAATCTGCTAACTCCTGATAAAAATTAGCGATCTGTTGCATGGTGTTGGGAGTGAAATAGGTTAAGACTGTCGACTTTTTGGCGTCATAAACTCGACAGTGGGTTGCATCTGACGGTAGCTTTACGCCGAGAAAGTCGTTGCCACAAGGTTCGACAGCAAGACTGCTGCTCGCCTTGAAAATCAGAATGAAAAAAATTAATCGAGAATAGGTCACAATTAGCCAATAAAAGAAGAAAACCAAGTATTTATATTAGAGCCGCAACCCAGGTTTAGCAATTCGCGGCGTCATGCTGTGCAGTACCAGGGTATCAATTTCAATATATTAAAAAGGAGTCTTGCGACTCCTTTGGCTGTTATTTCAGACCAGCAATTTCATCCAGCACTTGTCCAGTTGCTCTGTCAGGATAACCAATTCCCAGCAGTGCAGATAGGGTGACGGCGACATCCTCGGGAGACGTTCTGGCAGTGACCTTCCGGGACTTCACTTTCCAACCCGTAAAATACATGGGCACGAATGTGTCATAGTTGTAAGGTGAGCCGTGGGTAGCAGATGCATAGTTGCCTGTCATTGCTGAGGTTTTTTGCACAACGACAAAATCACCCGAGCGGTCCGGCATCAGGTTGTTCTTTACTTTGGATGCAATATCATCATCACTGGCATTTTGCGTCAACAGAGTGTGTTTTTTAAAGACTCTGGACAATTCCGGTTGTGCTGCGACAAAGTCATATAAGCGCTGCTCAATGGCAGATTTATTGACTCCTGCCTGGGCTAACGCCTGATGGTTCAGATAAATATTTGGCATAATCGCGGAAAGTAGGGGGGATTCATCTAAGCCATATTCCTGCTGCAATTCTTGGGCGAAATCCTCAATGCGTTTACTGACGTCACCGCGGAACGCGGCAAATCCGAGTGATTTTTTATATTCGGGGATGGCATCGACACCATGATCAGCCGATAGCACGATGAGGGTGTTATCCAGGCCAACGTGCTCATCAATAAATTGAAATAATCCAGACAGTGTCTGGTCCAAATGATACAAGTTGTCTTCAGATTCACGACTGTTAGGGCCATAGTTGTGACCAACGTAATCAGCAATGGAAAAGCTGACAGCCAAATAATCGGTTATGTTGTCTTTCCCTAAAGCGTGTTCAGAAACGATTTTCTTCGCTAACTGTGCCGTTAGTGTGTCGGCATAAGGTGTCAGCGCGAGTGCAGCATAGTAATCAGGCCCACTTTGTTTGGGTAAACCGTGGGGAAAACCCCGGGAGAATCCTCTGGGTGGGATTTGAAACATTTGATTGGCTAGATCATTGTGGTATTTGTCTTCCTCGTACAGCATTGACCAATTGCTGCCAACATACTTATCTTTCAATCCCGAAGTATTGAACTCGGTTAACCAAGCCGGCATTTCGTCGTAGTAGTAAGAGCTGGTAACAAAGTCCCCAACTTTTTTGTCATACCAGAATGATTTGCCAAAATGGCCACCAGTCAAAATAGCCCCTCTGTCTTTGACTGAGACAGAATAGATTTTGGCTTTGCCGTTACTGGCCATATGCAATTGATCGGAGAACGTCGATGCGGTCAGATTGGCTGGTGATGCGCTGTATCCTTTACCGTGCAATATCTTAGTTTCGGCATCTGCGACGCAATACATACTCTTGTTATTTGTTGCGTCATACCAATTGTTGGCGATCAGCCCATGATGAGCCGGTATGGCACCTGTTGCCAGAGTCGCATGACCAACAGCAGTAAGTGTCGCGGCGTGACGGTAGTGCGTATTGGTATAGAGAGTACCCCTGTCCAGAAATTGTTTGAACCCCGGATACTTGCCATCAACAAAGCTGTCTTCATAACGGTGCAATAGATCGCCACGTAACTGATCAACGGTTATTTGTAGAATAAGTTTTGGTTCTTGCGCAAAACAACTTGCCGCCGCAATTAAACTTGTGAGTAACAACCCGAATCTCATGGAGGCCATTCCTTATTTATTGTTAACTGAAACATTAGCAAAACAGTGAGGATTTGGCGATTGATCCGTAGTGGATTAGCCAATTCAAAATGTTTTTTTAAAAGGTAAGCTTATTAATATGAATATAAAACGGAGGTATTCAGCTAACGGCACAATCAACTGAATACCTCGAAGCAGGGGAGTTTAGATGACACCCAGCTCACGTAATCTTTCTTTCAAATAGCTATCAGCGGTATATCGGTCTGACAGCACAACTTCTGGCTTTGGATGTAGGAATAAAGGTAACGAAATACGTGCCTTTGTCTGGTCACTACCTTCAGGGTTGACTACTCTGTGGGTGGTTGAAGGATAATAATGACCGGATGCTTCCTGCAACATGTCACCAATATTGACAATCAGACTACCAAAATCACAAGGTACATCTACCCAACTACCATCTTTTCCCTGTACTTGTAATCCCGGCTCATTGGCTGCTGGCAGGATTGTTAGCAGATTGATGTCCTCGTGTGCTGCAGCACGAATGGCGTCGGGCTCTTCATCACCCGAAAGAGGTGGATAATGCAATACCCGTAAAAGCGTTTGCTCACTGCCATCAATCATGCTGGAAAGTGATTGACGGTATTTAGCGGCAACATTTTCAGGCGAAAAGTCTTCTACCCAACTCAATAATTCTTTGGCTAAGGTATTAGCTTCTTTATAGTAAGTCGCGGCTTCTTCACGAAGCTGCTCCGGACATACACCCCAAGGATAAAAGTGGAAATATTCTTTGATATCCTTTTTTTTGAAACCTTTGGCTACCTCAGAAACACTGGCGGGAAAAAAGCCATCTTGGGTGTCTTTGTTGTACAGATAATTTTCTTTTTCATCGCTATCAAAAAACGTTTTCCAGTTTTGGTAGATAGACTCGACTAAAGATTGTTTAATCGGATGATTCTTTAATACACCAAAACCTGTCTCTCTGAGGGATTTAGTGAATAACTCCGCGGCATTATCTGCCTGATAATCTATCGCAACCAGTGCCATAGAACCTCCTTACACTGTAATTACATGATGTCTGCATGTTAACTGGCAGACATCAGCTATCTATTGATCTGGTGCATTAAATGCTCAGGAAAAATCCTGCCAGTGCTGCACTCATTAAATTAGCCAAACTGGCCGCAATAACCGCTCTTAAGCCAAATTTCGCCAGGTCAGGTCTTCTGTTAGGTGCCATCGCCCCAATACCGCCCATAAGAATTGCGATAGAAGAAAAGTTCGCAAATCCACAGAGTGCAAAAGTAACGATAGCTTGTGTACCTTCTGATAACTGTTCACGATTACCAACGAAATCCAGGTAGGCCACAAATTCATTGACCACTAATTTTTGACCAATAAAACTGCCCGCAATGTTGGCTTCATGCCAGGGAACTCCTAATACCCAGGCAAGTGGTTGGAACAGGTAACCCAGGATCAATTGGAAAGAAAGCTCAGGATAATCAAACCAGCCTCCGATACCGCTCAAAATGCCATTAAGCAGTGCAATTAGTGCAATAAACGCCAAAAGCATAGCACCGACGTTAGCGGCAATTCTGAGACCTGATGCAGCACCCTGCGCCGCAGCATCAAAGATATTAGTATTGGTCTCCATTTGCGGATTTAGCTCGGTTAATTCGTTTTTAGGCGCTCCTGTTTCTGGCATGATAATTTTGGCCATTAACAGCCCCCCCGGTGCCGCCATAAATGAGGCAGCCACCAGATATCTGATTTCAACACCTAAACCGGCATAACCGGCCATCACTGAGCCAGCAATGGATGCCATACCGCCCACCATCAGCGCAAATAATTCGGATTTGGTCATATTGGCTATAAAGGGTTTAACGACCAGAGGGGCTTCTGTCTGGCCGACAAAAATATTCGCGGCGGCGTTCATGGACTCTGGACGACTGGTTTGCAGCACTTTTTGCAGAAAACCACCAATGGCTCTGATTATCCAGGCCATAATCCCTAAGTGATACAGCACCGTGATAAGAGCAGAGAAAAACACAATAACGGGCAATACTTTGATAGCAAAGACAAACCCAATTGCATTAGAGTCCGCCAGGCTACCAAATAGAAAGTCGATACCTACCTGACCCTGATCCAGAATCCACTGAACTTTGTTAGCTACCCACAGCAGAAACTGTTTGCCTTGGGGAATATAGAGGACTAACAGCCCAAGACCTGCCTGAATCGAAAGTGCCCCAATAACAGTTCGCCAATTGATCGCATTGCGGTTGTAGGAGAGCGAATACGCTACACCTAATAGTACGAGCACACCTAATAAACTAATCATTATGATCCTTTATTAATTTAATATTTGTTGTATGTGTGACTTAATGACATCAAGGGCGATTCGATTCCTGCCACCTTGAGTCACAATGACATCCGCTGTGAAACGGCTAGGTTCAATAAACTGATGATACATCGGTTTAACTGTTTCCTGGTATTGCTGAATAATAGACTCTAATGACCGCCCACGCTCCATAAGATCCCGTTTAATTCTTCTTAGCAGGCAAATATCCAGCGGTGTGTCGATAAAAACTTTTACATCGAATAGCGGTAAAAGCTCAGGTACGGCCAGCAACATAATTCCCTCTACTACGATAACTTGCGCCGGATTTACCGTCACTGTCTCTCTTAAGCGGGTGTGTGTAGTATGAGAATATTGAGGATACTCAATAGCTTTGCCGCCCTTTAGGGACAGTAAATGCTCCACCAGCAATTCATGTTCAAATGCATTTGGGTGGTCATAATTGGTCTTTTGACGCTCTTCCATTGAGAGATGGTCTTGGTTGCGATAATAATGATCTTCGCAAATGAGCTGTATGTCGGCACCTGCTTCCTGAATCTCGGTACGAATCGTGTCGGTAAATAAAGATTTTCCGGAGCCAGAACCGCCAGAAATAGCGATTACTTTAGTTTCGAATTGCATTAGTTTTTGTACGTAACGTTTTCTGACAAGACTACCAGTAGTCCTAAAAAATGCCAGCGTTCGTTACCCCGAAAGGTAAAATTTCATTAACAATTGCGGCATTAAACATCAATCCTGACCGGTTGGTCAAGTTTGGTCGCGCTAATTACCTATCAATTCGAAGTCTTCGGCGTTTAGCTGTTGCAATGCGAAATTGTGTAATTTAGAGCGAGAGCCTTCGCCTTGCGCTTTCTGGGGGTAAAACTTACATTTCAGAGCGAGTTCTAAGGCCAGTATCTCGTCCAGTGCCGCTCGAATTTCACTCAACATTTTGTCAACGTTGCTGTCAAAGTCTGGCCGTTTTCGTCTGGAGTGACCCAGTTCCAGCAGTCTATAGAAATACTTATTGGCCAGTTCAACAAAGTCCTCAGGCAGGTTTTTATTGTGAAATAGCTTAGCTTCGGGGTTGTCCTGACAATACTTTAACATTGCTAAATAAAAGCACAGTGGTTTATTTGAAAGGCAGGATGTAGTTTGAGGGTGCTCACTTAGAAAGAGTTTCCGCTCGCGTAAATCGACCACGAGTTTGCTGGATTTCACTTGTGTTTGAGGCAACTCTCGATGCTTACGAGCACGATGGTATTTGTCGTTGCCATATACCAGGACCGTCACTAAAAACGTCAAAAATAGTGGTGTCAGAATAACGCTCAGTGCAATACCACTATGCACCTTACCCAAGGATACATCTACCAATTGTCGGGCGGCACTTAGGTTAATGGTAAATTCTGACGCTATATTGTCGTAGTCTAAAGAAACATCCTGAATGCCCACCACGCGTAATGGTTGCTGCATCTTTTCCAGGTGACTGTTCAGGGCCTGCATATAGGTCGTAAGGCTGTGTATATCAGCGGTTTGATTGAACATCGGGTTAGCCAGACGCAATTCTGGCAAGTCAAGGGCAATGCGTTTTGCCAGCTTGTCCTTGCAATGTGTAATTTGCCGCGATTCGATCTGGTGTGCTGCAATAAATGCAGTCATAAATGATAAAGCCAGACAAATTATGACGGTGGTGATACGAAAATCGACAAGCCATTTGTGTAATGTCATGAGCTTTCCTCGTAAACACATGGTTGCTCTAACATCAGGTTGCTATAATAACCTTCGTAGTCTTCTTTTATGGCCATTAATACAGTTTGCACCGCACATCGTAATTCTACGTTTTGGGTCGCGGATTTAAGATACCATTTACTGCCACTGATCTGTTCTGCAAGAGGCGTGCGGTAGGAGGCGTGAAAATATTGCTCGTCTTTCTCACTCCAAAAAGACGAAATCATATCGACTTCACCTTTACTGAGCATAATTCGTAATTGGGCGTGGGATTTTGCGTAATTTAAGGCAACTTGATTTGAGTCTAATCCCAAACGCTTCAATAGTCGCATTGGGGCGATGTGTCCGGAACGGCTGCTGGGATAGTCCAAAACACCAATGCGTTTTCCAAGCAAATATTCTTTACTTAAAATAGGTTTTTCTTTGTTGCCTATCATATATGCAGCATAGTCATTATAGGACGCAATTTGCTGATAGCCGTAGGTGATATCGGAATTAAATGCACGTACGAAATTATCTTTGATCAGAATGAGATCTGCAGTCCCCTGGCCAACAAACTCAAACATTTGCTTCTCATCTGGTTGCCAGAATGCGCGAACCTTGCCAAATTGTTTGGCGATTTCACTGTTGGAACACAAAACTTCCATGACCTTACGGGTCATGTGTTCGCTGTAGGCGACAAGTGTCAGGGTGTCAACATGTTGACCTGACACGGTTTGACAATCAGCTTCGAAGTTCAGAACCGAGGGAATGTCGTCAATCTCTTTGTTCAAAGAATGGGAAATGATCAGGTGTGTCAATATCATCGATAGCATTATCAATGCCATCGTCCATCCTCGTCCAAATATGGGCACTTTCACAGAATCGGTATCTTTACTGTTGAAAAAAACGCCGTCATTTCACCAATTAAAATTACTTATTGCAACTAGTAAAGTTACTTAATATGACTAACCCATTGAAATTTATGAATTATTAATGAAAGATTATGAATGCCATTAAATCCTGTTTTGACCAAACGGTTAATGTGAAAATGGTAAAGCAATTCGAAGCCGGACAAGTGACAATTATCTGGCTTCGATGGGCCCAGGGAAGGGCACTAGGGTATACAGATAAACACGCCCCTATTTCAAAGAATCTAATGTGTATATGGACGAAATACTGATGTAGAATAGAGCCAATAGATTTGGACAATCAGTTATGATGAGAGTTCATATATTTGCAATAAAAAATAACTAGAATAGAATCTGGATAAAAAACAAACAGTTTTGAAGTTTATTCGCTACACACACTAAATCAGGAAAACACAATGTTTACTAAATCAAAGCTTAATAGAGTGGCGCTCGGTATTGCGCTGTCTATGTCAGTAGCCACTACTGCGATTGCTCAGGAAACGGTATCAGGTCTTCGTGGCACAGTAATGTCCGATACTGGCTCCATCGTTTCAGGTGCGACGGTTACAATAACTGACACACGTACTGGAGCGGTTAAAGTCGTTGAGACCAATGAAACAGGTACTTACTCAGTGCGCGGTATGCGTGTTGGTGGACCTTATGTCATCGAAGTCGTTGATGCCTCTGGTACTCAGAAAATCGAAAATGTTTTCTTGACGCTAGGTGAAACAGCCAGCATTAACATTGGTTTGCAAAACCAAGAGGCGATGGAAAGCATCACGGTTACGGGTGCAGTGATGACCAACTCCGCCTATGGGGCCAATGGTCCAGTGGCAAACTTTGGCCTGGAAGACCTGGAGAACGCGCCTGCTATTAACCGTGATATCAAAGATTTGGTTAAAATCGACCCTCGTATTTATATCGATGAAGGTTTTAACGACGGTATCCAATGTGCCGGTGCAAACTCGCGTTTCAACAGCTTGACTGTTGATGGTATTCGCACCAACGATAACTTCGGGTTGGGTAGCAGTGGTTATCCTACAATCCGTATTCCATTTTCTTATGACTCCATCGATCAGGTTGCTGTTGAATTAGCGCCATTTGATGTGCAGTACGGTGGTTTCACCGCTTGTAATATTAATGCTGTAACTAAATCTGGTGAGAATGAACTGCACGGTGGCGTGTTTTATGATTACACCAATGATGATATGCGTGGTGACAGCATTGAAGGTAGTCCTTCTGAAATTGGTGACTTTTCTGAAAAACGCTATGGATTCAATGTTGGCGGTGCCATCATCGAAGACAAGTTATTTTTCTTCACATCTTATGAAAAATTAGAAGGGGCGGACTTATTTGACCGTGGTGCGGCTGATTCAAATGCTGCTGTGCCAGTTCAGGGTGTTTCTCAAGCACAACTGGACCGGATTCGCAGCATTGCCAACAACGTTTATGGTTATGATCCAGGTCAGGAAGTAAGCTCAATTCCAGTAGAAGATGAAAAAATCATGGCGAAATTGGATTGGCAGATCAATGCTGATCACAGAGCGTCATTGGTTTACAACTACAATGATGGTAACACAATTCGTGAATCTGACGGTGACTCCGATGAGTACGAATTCTCCAACCACTATTACGACCAGGCTGCTGAATTTGAATCTTACGTTCTGTCTGTCTATTCAGATTGGACGGACGACTTTTCTACAGAAGTACGTATTGGCCAGGCTGAGTTCGAGCAAAGCGTAACACCACTGGGTGGCACTGATTTTGGTGAATTCCAAATCACCACTGAAAACAATGGTGCTGAAGCCACTGTTTATTTAGGTGCCGACGATTCTCGTCATGCTAACAAACTGGCTTATGACACCGACACAATTAAAATTGCGGCGACTTATTTAAGCGGTGATCACATATTTACTGCTGGTTACGAATACGAAAACTTGTCCGTATTCAACTTGTTTATCCAGGAAGCTGAAGGCGAGTATCGTTTCAACTCTATCGATGATTTTGAAAACGGTACACCATGGCGTATAACTTACGAAAACGCTGCTGGCAGCAACAACCCAGCCGATGCCGCTGCACGTTTTGAATACCAGATTCATACTGCTTATATTCAGGATGAGTATTACTGGGTAGATCAGGATATGACGATTACCTTCGGTCTGCGTTACGACTGGTTTACATCAGATGATACACCACCTGAAAACCCAGTGGTTGAGCAGCTTTATGGTTTCTCAAATGCACAAAACATGGATGGTGTTGACCTGTTACAACCGCGCTTGGGTATCAACTGGTTGTACAATGATCAACTAGAAATTCGTGGTGGTATTGGTCTGTATTCAGGTGGTAACCCGAACGTATGGTTGTCCAACAACTATTCAAACAACGGCATCATTCAGCTGGAAAACAGACTTTCGCTGTCTAGTGGCGATGACACCCTGTTCACTATTCCGTTCAACGGTGGTGGCCAACCGGGTTATGACATCCCGCAGGAATTATTTGATGCAGTTGCAAACGGTCAAGGGCGTTTAGGTGGTTTGAACTTCCAGGATCCAGGCTTTGAGATTCCGTCTGAGTGGAAATACGCTTTAGGTGCAACTTACACCTTTGAAAACGACTACGTCTTAATGGCTGATATCTTATTCAGCGATAAGCAGGATGCCGCGATTATTCGTGACGTTAGCCGTATTCAAGTGGGTAATACCCTTGCAGATGGTCGTCCAGTTTATGACAGCCGTAATGGCCGCAGTCAGGACTTTATGCTGACTAACGTACAAGGTAATTCTGGTGACAGCACCAGTGTTTCATTGGCACTTAGTAAAACCCATGACTTCGGTTTAGATTGGTCACTGGCGTATGCTTATACCGATGCAACTGAAGTTAGTCCAATGACCAGCTCTGTAGCGTTCTCAAACTACATCAGCCCGGCGGTATCTGACCCTGAAAATCCAGGTGTAGCAACGTCGAACTATGAGATTCCTCACCGCTTTACGTTGCGTGTAAGTTATACTCACGAGTTCTTTGACGGCTACGAGACCCGCTTCTCGGTGTTTGGTACAGCTAATGAAGGTCGTCCATACAGTTACACCTTTGATGGTGACTTAAGCGGCGGATTCGGTAGCTCAGTTGGCTTTATTGACCATAACTTGTTATATGTTCCAGACGAAAATGATGCCAATGTCGTCTACGGTCCAGACTTTGATTTGAACGCATTTAACGCTTTCATCGAATCTGAAGGACTAACCCGCGGACAGATCTTGGGTCGTAACAGCCTGAACAGTGATTGGTTCACTAAATTTGACGTACGCATTTCTCAGGAACTGCCTGGATTTGCTGAAGGTCATAAATCCAGCGCCTTCATTGTTATCGAAAACTTCGGTAACCTGTTGAACGATGATTGGGGCATCATGAAAGAAGCCAGCTTCCCACGTGCACAGCAAACTGTACGCGGTAGCATCAATGACTCAGGTCAGTATGTATATGAGCGCTTCTTTAACCCAGCAGGCGTTACCACAGTTGCAGATGCATCTCTGTGGGAAGTTCGTGTAGGTGTTAAATACAAGTTCTAATCAAAATTTGTATATCTCTTCAAAGCCGGGCTTTCTAGCCCGGCTTTTTTTGTCTCTCATAAAAAGACTGACCCACGTTCACCACGCAGTTTTTATCCCTGTCTTTATTTTTTAATCAGATGTCCGGTGCTTTACAGTATTGCATGTGCAAAAGTGTAAAATTACGACCAGAATTAATTGAACGATCACATTGAGAGACTGACATGAGTGGCGACCTGTTTCGCAAGGAAGCGATAGAGCACCAAAAAGACCAATTGCATGGCGACATATTAATCCTGCCCGGAATCAAAACCTGGACGATTACCGGCTTTCTGGCGATATGGGTCATCTTATTGTTTACCTGGCTTCTGACCAGTCAATTTAGCCGCAAGGAGACAGTGACGGGCTGGATTGAACCCGATACTGGCATGCTCCGCATTTATGCAGAATCGGGCAGTGGTAAGGTAAAACAGATCCTCGTGGCTGAGGGGCAGGCTGTTGTGAAAGGGCAGCCATTAGTGGTCATCAATGGTGATCGGGTGCTGGCATCCGGGGAAGCGCTGGAAGAACAACTGCTCAGTGAATACCAGCAGCAACGAGTACTTTTACAGCAACAACTGCAGCGTACAGAAAACATATTCGGGTTGCGACAAAGTGATGTCGAACAGCAAATCATGGCAACGCAACAGGATATAGTGCACATAGAGAAGCAACTGGCACTGTCCAAAGAGCGCCATCAATTGCTGTCGGTACGTGTCGCTAAAGTCACCGCCATGCACCTAAATGGGCACTTACCTGAAAGTGATGTGGAGAATATAAAAGAGCAGGAGCTGGCACTGCAAAGCGAACTAAAAGAATTAAGCCGCAAAAAATTAAATCAGCAAAATCAGTTACAACAACTGGAAATGCAATTAGCCATGATCCCTCAGGAGTTGATCAACCAGAGCCAACAAATTCAACACTCCCTGAGTGAGCTGGCGCAAAAAATAGCGCAACTACACGGACAGCGAGCTTATGTTGTTAAAGCGACCCAGCCTGGTAGCGTGTCAAATATTCAGGTGCAACTGGGGCAATACAGCCAGAGTAATACGCCGTTGTTAACCATCATACCCGCGAACGCAACGTTACAGGCTAAAGTGCTCGTCCCTGTTCGTTCTGCGGGCTTTATAGAGCCCGAGCAGCAATTGGATATTCGCTATGATGCTTTTCCCTATCAAAAGTTTGGTATGCATAATGCGTCCGTATCTCATATCTCTGTTGCCCCTTTGTTACCCAATGAGATTCATTTTTTACCGGTGGATATTAGTGAACCGGTGTATCAGGTCACTGCGCAGTTGGATAGCAGTGAGATTATGGCATATGGAGAAGCCATTTCATTGAAACCGGGCATGACGTTTAATGCCGATGTCACATTGTCACAGCGCAGTATTTTAGAGTGGTTATTAGAGCCGATTTACAGCATTAAAGGGAAGTTATAGCAATGTCATTAAGCATATCACAGCGACCAGATCAGTTATTGCGATTTGGTTGGCGCAACCAGCTACCTGTCATTTTACAAACTGAGGCGGCGGAGTGTGGCCTGGCGTGTTTGGCGATGGTGGCTGGCTATCACGGATTAGATACCGACCTCAATACGCTAAGGCGTAAGTACTCCATTTCCTCTCAGGGTGCGACATTAAAACAAATTATTGATATTGCGGCTAATTTAGGATTTTCGAATCGTGCTTTACGGCTTGAAATGGAGCATCTGGAACAATTGCAAACCCCCTGCATTTTACATTGGGAAATGTGCCATTTTGTGGTTCTGAAATCGGTAAAAGGCAACCAGGTGGTTATTCATGACCCTGCAGTGGGAGAGCGTGTTTACACCTTGAGTGAAGTCAGCCGTATGTTTACAGGCGTGGCGCTGGAGCTCTCACCAACCAGCGAGTTTAAACCAGGAGTGCAAAAACAAAGACTGGGCTTTACCCACTTCTGGTCTTCCATTACTGGCCTTAAGCGAAGTTTAGGCCTGGTCATTCTACTGTCGTTTTTCTTGCAAATTTTCGCTGTTATCAGTCCCTACTATATGCAAACAGTTGTGGATGACGTGTTATTGAGGAACGATGAAAATCTGCTTCTGGTATTGGCTCTGGGCTTTGGCTTATTGCTTTTGATTGATACCGCGACCAGCTTGCTTCGGCAAACGGTTGTGCTGGGTATGTCCAGTCGCCTGAATATGCAAATGAGTGCCAACTTGTTTCATCATCTTATTCGTCTTCCTATGGATTATTTTCTGAAACGTCATATGGGGGACGTAGTCTCCCGTTTTGGCTCGTTGAATACCATACGGGAGTTGATGACAAATGGCATTGTGTCTGTGGTTATTGATGGTGTAATGGCGATCATTGTCCTGGCTGTGATGTTTTACTACGACGTACGATTGACCCTTATCGTTATTGGTGTGGTGTTTCTTTATGGCTTATTGCGTTTTTTCCTGTACAGACCATTGCGACTTTTGAATGAGGAATCCATTGTTGCCACTGCCAAAGAGAACTCCCATTTTATGGAGTCAGTAAGGGCCATTCAAACGATTAAGCTATTTGAAAAAGAGGCGGATCGGCAAAACCAATGGCATAACCGTCTTGCCGGAGCGATGAATAAAAATATTCGTATCAGCCAATGGCAGATTGGTTTCGACAGTGCCAATAAGCTGCTATTTGGCATTGAAAATATCATCATAGTCTACTTTGCCGCAACGGCGGTTATGGGCAATCTGATGTCTGTCGGTATGCTTTACGCGTTTATGAGTTACAAACAGCGATTTATTTCGTCAATGGACGCTCTGATCGCCAAATGGATAGAGTTTCGCATGATTAGTGTTCATTTTGACCGGTTGGCGGATATGGTGTTTACCGAAAAAGACGGCGCATTGTCCAGCCATGAAAATAATGCGCTGGCGCAATTGGACTCGCCACAAGAGATAAGCGGCAGTCTGGAGGCGCGAGGCGTTTCGTTCTCCTACAGTGAAACGGATATGCCAGTATTAAAAGATATCAACATTCAAATTAATGCTGGCGAAACGGTGGCGATAATTGGACCAAGCGGCAGTGGGAAAAGTACATTGATGCGTTGCCTGATGGGGTTAGTCGCACCTGATCAGGGGGAGGTCTTAGTCGATGGCATGCCAATCAATCAGCTTTCTGATTACCGGCAACAGATATCCGGTGTGTTGCAGGATGATCAGCTATTGAGTGGCTCAATAGCGGACAATATCGCCTGTTTTGACGCGTACGTGGAAATGGGGAAAGTGGTTGCCTGTGCGCAATTAGCCTGTATTCATGATGAAATCATGGCAACCGCTATGCAATACAACACATTGGTCGGAGATATGGGGGCCAGTCTGAGTGGAGGCCAAAAACAGCGAATTCTGCTGGCAAGAGCCTTTTATAGAGAACCAAAGATACTATTTATGGATGAGGCCACCAGTCACCTGGATATGAGCAATGAGTCGCGCATTAACCACCATATCAGGCAATTAAAAATGACGCGTGTGGTGATTGCTCATCGCAAAGAAACCATTAGTTCTGCAAACCGGGTATTTAAGTTCGAAAACGGCAAATTGACAGAAACCAACTATCAATAGATGAAAAACACAAGGAGTTGAGATATGCAAACAACTGCTAACGCGTTCTCTGACCTTTCACATCGTGAAATGCAAGTGTTGCAATATTTGATGCAAGGGAAAAGTAATAAGTCTATCGCTGATCAGCTGTATTTATCTGAGCGAACAATTAAATTTCATTGTTCTAATATTTATAAAAAATTAAACATTGATAATAGAACTAATTTAATTATAAAAATGGCAGAAAAACTGTACCAAGGTACAGGTGACTAAAGGTGTAATGGAGTTAAAATGGAATTATCTGTTAGTCGTATTTAAATTTGGATTAACAGACTAACTATTAAGGACTAAGTTTATAATTCAAGACCGAATAATAAGCCGTACTTAATAAAATGGACAACAATATAAGGAAATTAAAATGGAACATCCATTCAAACTAGTAAATCAAAACTTTGAAACTAAACAGTCGCTTTCAGATGAACAACTTGAGCAAATTGGAGGCGGTCGACCTGGTTTAGTATACACAACCATGGCACACGGCGAAGAAGGTGGTATGCCAGAAGCCCCAGACATGTAAATGTTGTAAGGCGGTCTTCGACCGCCTTAAGTTCCACGGAGGGAATAAAATGACTAACAAATCAAACCATGTGGTTGCGGTCTTAGGCAATCAGGACGATTTTCATGCCAAACATATACTTCAGACACTATCGGAAAGGGGGATTGAGAGCTTTTTATTGGATTCTCAGCAGTTTTCACAGTGTTTTACATTGTCCTGGGACCCGGAAAGAAAGTTTGGTGTAGTCGCTCCCAACAGTGGTGTTGAACTGCCGTTTTCTGCCATAGATGCGGTGTATTGGCGCAGTATAGATGTCCCCAGTGTGTCTGAGTCGATTGGTAAAAAACAACAGCTGATAGCGCGACACGACAGCTACAGCCTGTTAAATACCTTGTTATATGAGCCTGGTATCAATTGGGTGAACAGTTATCAGGCTTATCAATTTCACAAGGTCAAACCCAGACAGTTATCGCTGGCTTCGACCCTTGGTGCAAAAATACCCAAAACTATCATCAGTAACCGCTCTGCCGATATTATCGATTTTTCCCGTCAGGTGCCTAAAGCTATTTTTAAGCCTGTGCAGGGTGGAGCGCATACCGAGGTGTTAACGGAAGATCTTCTGCAACCTGAGCGTTTAAGCTTTGCACTGGAGTTTTCACCTGTCACCATTCAGGAATATATTGAAGGCACCAATATTCGCACCTATGTCATAGGCGAGCAGGTTTATAGTGCAGTTATCGACTCCGAAAAGGTTGATTTTCGTAGTGACGATGAGGCGTTGTTGTTAGCCATTGCAACACCAGAAAAAATAGCTTTGATGAGTCGCCGTATCTGCCAACAGTTCGGTATGCAGTGGACAGCAATAGACTGGCGGCGTACAGCCGAAGGACAATATTACTTCCTGGAGGCCAATCCCAGCCCCATGTTTTACTTTTTTGAATTGCAGACAGGCTATCCTATTACGGAAAAATTAGTGGATCTGTTACTGCAATAACGGCAACGGGGAGTTCGGAGCGGGCGAGTGGAACATGCCATCGAGCTGCCGAACTTCCCGTGGCTCTAATCTGTTGCTAGTGAATAGGTAAACTGCTTAAAAAGGTAATCTAGTACTTTTTGACGATCTGCACTTAGCGCAACATTCACGGGTGAACCATTGTCGTCGCGAAACGTCTGGCCTTCATTGGGTTCTGCAATGGATATTCCGAGATTCAGCGTTTCCAACGTCAATGCGCTGTCAGGCATACCGAGATGACAGGTGGCCATCACGTCCCATAAGAAATAAGTAAATTCGTAACTGGGAATAGACGCCACAGTTGTTGCCCAGAACTGTCCTGCCAGATCAGCAAGCGCATTGTCTCGATACTGTGCCAGTTCAGTTAAAAAAGCCGTATCTATTGGCAAACAGTTAGTGGCATTTAGCGCTACGAGGTCAATATCTACGCCGCTGTTGAGCAGGTCTCTGGCAGCGAGATAGTCCCAATAAACATTCCATTCGGCAGAGCCATCGTGGTTATGGATGGCTACGTTGCCTTTTACATCAACGGCGCCGCCCATCCAGATAACTTTGGCGACCTTGTTACTCAATTCGGGAGCGTCTTTCAATACTTTGGCCAGATTGCTGCATGGACCCGTCATCAGCACGGTAACTGGCTCCTGGGCCTGTTCCAAAATATGCTTCATAAAGTCATGGGCACTAAGGTCACTGACAAGCTGAGTGTCTGCCTGTAACGACAGCATCGTCGGTAATGCATTGACCATTTTCGGTTGTGCACGCCAGTCATAATGGAACGGGTTAATGCCGTGCAGCGTTCCCTGAGCGACAGGAATGTCTGTGCGTTTAAACAACGCCAGTAGCTTCAGGGTTGAGGTTGTGGCATCGGATAAAAAACAGTCTGCGGGAGTGATGCAGACACCTTTAAGATCTATGTTGTCCATCGTTAACAGCAGCATCAACAACAAAAGGTCATCAACGCCACCGTCATGATCAAACAGTACCGGTGTTTTGTGCAATGAGGTCTATCCTTTTACTTTAAACTTGCCAACAAGGCCATTCAATTCAGTAGAGAGATGCATCAACTCTTTGGCATTTTCAGCCAAATCATCAGACGAGTTAGCGATACCTTTTACCGAATCACCGATACCAGTAATATTATCGTCAATCTGTGTTGAGTTGTGATGTTGTGATTCTGCGGAGCTGGCAATTTCATCCAACCTATCGCGAATTTGTTTTACGGCATCACTGATATCTTCAAAGGATTGATTGGCATTGGCGGACTGGGTAGTGGCTTGCTCTGACTGGTCCAGACTGGTGGTCATTTTACCCGACACATAACGGGTTTTTTCCACCAGATTATTGAGCATGGTGTCGATTTCCTCAGTGGCATCATGAGAGCGCTTGGCTAATGTGCGTACTTCATCGGCGACGACAGCAAAGCCTCTTCCTTGTTCACCCGCACGTGCCGCCTCAATGGCCGCATTCAATGCTAAGAGGTTGGTTTGTTCGGCGATACCTCGAATAACGCTCAATATCTGGGTGATGTTGCTGCTTTCATTTTCCAGCTCTTTCATCGCAGTAGCCGAATCACTGATAGAACGGCTGAGATTGTTCACGTCCGTCACCATCCCACCAATAATACGCGTACCTTCCCGGGCCGAGGTTTCGGCGTTAGACACCATTTCCAGTGTTGACGAGCAGTTAGAAGCCACCTGCTGGGCTGTATCTGCCATGATCGATGTGGATTGCCCCGAAGATTCGATTGCGCTTTCCTGTTCATGGCTGGCGTGCTTAATATCATCGACCACCAAGCCAATCTGTTTCGACTTTTCTGCCAGTAATTGACTATCGTTTTTAATGTCTAAGACCAGATTATGGATGGAATTCAGGAACTGATTGAACCAATTGGCCAACTGCCCGGTTTCATCATTGGTGATAACCGGGAGGCGTTGTGTTAAGTCCCCTTTGCCATCTGCAATATCTTTTAAGCCTCTGGATACTACATTGATAGGTTCAATCAGGCGCTGTGCCATCCAAATACCCAGAGCGACAAACCCACCCACCATGATAACGGCGATAATGATAATCATCATGCTCATAGAATAGGCTGGTGCGACAATCTCAGCAGTATCAATAATGCCGACAAAGTGCCATTTCAATTCTTCGGAATAATACGTCGTAACATCAACATCCGTTCCCAGATGTTCTGTGGAAAAATTGGAAACTGACGTGCTGCGCAGGCGTTTTTTCAATTCTTGAAACAAAGGAGAACGAACTTCTTCTACTTTCTTAAAGTTGTTTGATTTGGTTTTGGCATCAGCCAGCACTGTACCTTGTTCATCTACCAACACCAGGTAACCCGACTCTCCCAGTTTGATAGCCTGCAGAATATCCGTCAGAGTAGACAGCGATACATCCATCGACTGCACTCCTTTGAATTGTCCATAGGCATCACTAATAGGGTACATAACCGACACCATCGGCCCCCCCGTGACACCCTGATAAGCATCGGTAATGCCAGCCACACCAGGGTTATTCATGCCTTGCTGATACCAGGGACGTTTGCGTGGGTCATAGCCACCAATTTCTTCGGCGGGGTATTGAATAAAGCCACCAGACGGTGTTCCCAAATATACGTATAGCAATTCCTCATGGGTCGCGCCGAAACGGGTGTAAAGATCGTAAATCTCCGCTTCTCCCGCACTGGCGTTAGCAGGATCCATCATCCGCTGTTCACCCATGTAGGTTGAGACATCATTAGGCACATTCTGCACCAGAGGACTTCCCGCTAAATACTTAACGTTATTTTTTACCTGGTCAAAAAATAGCTGAAAGCCATTGTCAATTTGGCGAATTTCGTTTTGTGTAGAGGTGATGAATTTTTCGTGCGATTGGCTTATGGCTTTGGATATGCTCACAGCGGCAATGATGATGGTAGGTAGCATCACCGATATTGCTAATGCCAATATGAGCTTGTGTTGCATTTTCATAGGCGTACGTCGTTCTTCTGATTATTATATCGAATGCACATCCGTGCAATTTTGCATCAACTCTACATCATTGCGACTTCGATATTAAGTATTAGTTAACGCAATTATAGTGCATGTGTTCGTAGCTTCCTTCCATATCGGCAATTTTCTGAGCAACTGAACGTTAATTATCAGAAATGTCTGTGTGGCGATGACATTCTGTTCCCGAGGCAGTAAGCTTATCCGTTAGATTCATTTCGGAATGATTTTATGACCCAGGTAGTGATTAGCGGCTCAGGTTTATGGACGCCAGAAAATACGATTTCCAACGCAGAGTTGGTAGAGAGTTTTAATAAATACGCTGAAAAATTTAATCAGCAGCATGCGCAGGAAATTGAGGCTGGTACAAGAGAAGCTATGCCGTATTCCAACGCCGAATTTATAAAAAAGGCATCTGGAATTTCCAGTCGCTACGTCTATGAAAAAGACGGTATCCTGGATCCTGAAAGAATGTATCCAGATATCCCTGAGCGCGGTGAAAATGAGCTGTCTAATCAGGCGGAAATCGCAGTTAAAGCCGCCAAAGATGCGATTGCTAATGCCAATCAAAGTGTGGAAAATATTGATGCCGTCATCGTCTCCTGTGCCTACACTCAGCGAGCTTACCCCGCGATTGCTATTGAAGTTCAGGAACAACTGGGCATCGAAGGCTTCGGTTTTGACATGTTGGTGGCATGCTCTGCCGGAACGTTTGCTCTGCACCGTGCCTATGAAATGGTGAAAGCAGGAACCGCCCGTTCGGTTCTGGTCATCAATCCTGAACTTGCTACTCCACAGTTGAATTTCAGGGATCGTGATAGTCATTTTATTTTCGGCGACGTGGCGACAGCTATGCTGGTTGAGGCTGATGATCACAGCCGCTCCAGCAGCAAGTTTGAAATCCTCAGTACACAAGCCAAAACCAAGTACAGCTCAAATATTCGTTCCAACTTTGGCTATATGAGTCGGGCCAATGGCGTGGATCCGTTCGGCAATGACAAACTATTTCATCAGGAAGGCCGCAAAGTCTTTAAAGAAGTATGCCCCATGGCCGCGGCGCATATTGTCGCCCATATGGCAAAGCATCAACTCGAGGCATCTGATGTGAAACGTTGGTGGCTACATCAGGCAAATATCAACATGAACCTTTTGATTGCCAAGAAAATTTTGGGCCGGGAAGCGACAGAAGAAGAGGCGCCGATTGTATTGGACAGATATGCCAATACCGCATCCGCCGGTTCGCTTATCGCCTTTCATTTACACAATCAGGATTTACAATCAGGTGACTATGGCGTGCTTTGCTCGTTTGGCGCAGGGTATTCTATTGGCAGTCTGATGATTAGAAAGTGCTAGAGCATCATACAGTTTGAAAACTGTACCATAGGACAGTATCAGGGCCAGTCTTCGCAAGGTAAACTGACGCCATAAATGGAATTAGGAGATAAGACATGGAAAGTCTTGTTCTGCTGGTGAGCCGTAGCGTGCTCAGTTTGTTGTTAGTGATAATTGTGACATGGTGTTTCTCCAGCTTTTTGTTATACGGCATCACGTATCAGTTATGTGCCTGGATTACCGCGCTGGTGAGTGGTATTTATGTGTTATTGCTGACCTTTGTTGAAGAACCGCCGCAGGTCAGCTGAAGTTAATTGTTTATTGCTATCAGACGGTCTCAAACAAGTCTTCGACTTTTTGGGTAATCTGGTTAATGCGCTCAATCGAAGCAGGAGCAATGAAAATAGTATCATCGCCGGCTATGGTGCCTAAAACACCATCGGATTTGCTTAAAGAGTCCAATAGTCTGGCAATCAGCTGTGCTGCACCTGGCGTTGTTCGAATAATGATCATCACCCCGTTGTTGGTGACATCTAAAACCAGCTGTTTTAGCGGGCTTTTAGCGGTGGGCATGCCAAGCTCAGGCGGCATACAGTAGACCATATCCCCTTTCGCATTTCTGGCACGTACCGCACCAAACTTGCTGAGCATTCGTGATACTTTGGACTGACTTATGTTGGCAAAACCCAGGTCTTTTAAGGCATCAACAATTTCACCCTGAGAGCCATAAGACTCAGCATTTAAAATTTCTTTAAACGCTTTTAATTCTTCTTCTTGTTTTGTTGACACGCAAATACCTGTTATTTCGTCCATCGAGTCGCAATATTCTGCCCTATAGTCGAAAAAAAGCAAATATTGGTGTGACTCATCCGATTGGCGCTAAATGAACTTGAAAATTAAAAAAAAGCCCACACAATTTTGCCCATACAGGTTCAAAAAGCTAATATAGGCTAAGCAACTAGGGCGTGCTTATCTTTGCTGTATGAAATTTGTTCTAAATAAATGCGTTTTGATCAAAGAATGAGCTTGCAGACCTAGAGGACTCGGTTTTGTCTCCCGAGTCACTCTACTTCCTGCATCCTTGCAGTCGTAAGTCAATCGCTCATGATGCAGAGCAAAACGCTTTTATGACGAACCCGGAGGGCAGCGCCTGTAAGCCATTTCTGCTGCTTTGGCGCCTTTTTATGTAGACCCACTACATTACAAAGTCTCCGCATTGTATAAATGGCTTACAGGCGCTGCAAAATTATACAGCAAAGATAAACACGCCCTGGTCTTTCTTGCGAGAGTTGTATTCCCGCAACAACACGCACTTCATAGGAGAATAAAATGAAAGTAGCAGTTTTGGGCGCTGCAGGCGGCATCGGCCAGGCGTTATCCCTTTTGCTTAAGACACAACTTCCAGCTGGTTCTGAGTTGTCTTTGTACGACGTAGCACCTGTTGTCCCTGGTGTTGCAGTAGATTTAAGCCACATTCCTACTGATGTAAAGGTTAAAGGTTTTGGTAAAGATGATTTGGCTGATGCATTAACAGGTTGTGACATTGTGTTGATCCCTGCTGGTGTACCAAGAAAGCCGGGTATGGATCGTTCAGATTTATTCAACATCAATGCAGGTATCGTGAAATCACTCGTTGAAGGGATTGCAGATAATTGCCCTGAAGCATGTGTTGGCATTATTACTAATCCTGTGAATACAACCGTAGCTATTGCCGCTGAGACGCTGAAAGCAAAAGGTGTCTACAACAAAAACAAACTGTTTGGTGTCACCACTCTTGATGTCATCCGAGCTGAAACTTTTGTTGCCGAATTAAAAGGCCTGTCAACATCTGCAGTTCACGTGCCAGTCATCGGCGGTCACTCTGGTACCACTATCCTGCCGTTGCTTTCACAAGTTGACGGTGTTGAGTTTAGTGATGAAGAGGTTGCCAGTTTAACTACGCGTATTCAGAATGCGGGTACAGAAGTGGTAGAGGCTAAAGCGGGTGGCGGTTCGGCAACCTTGTCAATGGGGCAGGCGGCGGCGCGCTTCTGTCTGTCTTTGGTTGATGCCATGAAAGGTCAAAACGTTGTTGAATACACCTATGTTGAGACCAACAGCGATGATGCGAAGTTCTTCTCTCATCCCGTTCGCTTAGGACCAAATGGTGTTGAAGAGATATTATCATACGGTGAACTGAGCGATTTCGAGAAAAAAGCGAAAGACGACATGCTCGAAGGCCTTCGCCACGATATTAAAATCGGTGAAGACTTCGTTAATGGCTAATTAGTCTAAAATGATAATAAAAAACCGGCTCCGGCCGGTTTTTTTGTATGAGTTTTACTTGCTTATTGCTAATATTTCGGGATAAAAATTTAATCTAAACTCTCAACAGAATTAACAGGGATTGTTTTATGAAACTACTTCACCTTTTTATATGTACATGGCTGATTAGCTTTGCAATTGAAGCGGAGCAAGTCCAGCCTGACCCACAACAAAATACTTCGAACAAACAGCAACTTATTCAGGAGTTGTTTTCCATAACCGGATTAAATGAATCTTTTTCAAAGATTAGAGAAGTGCAATCAGCCGGGTTACGTGCGAGATTTAAAGACGCTCTACAAGCAGAAGAATACAAAACTGTCGTTGAGCAAGAGTTTAGCGAGTTCCAGTCTCTTGTTGAACAGAGATTCAGTGATGAGTTCTTATTTGGCATCATTGCTAAGATTTACGCTGACAACTATTCGTCACAGGAACTGTCTGAGTTAATCGTATTTTTCAGAACCGAATTGGGCAGGAAATGGTTGTCAGTTGAAAAAGATAACGGCCGAGAATTATTCGAAGCTATTAGCCCCAAGAGGGACGAAATCAGAGAGATTCAAATGGAATTCAGGCAAGATATTGCCTTTAAGCTGAAACAAGCTGGATATAAGCGGAATATATACGGTGATGGCATGACACCAATGCAGGCTATTGAGTATTCTGAGATATACGCAAAGACGGGCTATGAAGGCACTTTTGGATTTAACGTTAAACGGGCCAACTTGTACCCAGAAGATAATATCCTGTATTTAAATTCAGAGAAAGACTACAGAGACAGACGCAATATTACGGTTAAATTCCATCCAGACATACTACCAGAGCTACGAACCAAGTTTGGTTATGATGTTGAAGAATTTTTCGTTGGAAAAGATATTCTGGTGCAAGGTATAGCCAAGCGTATTCCGATTAAAATTAAGTTAATCAACGACAAAACAGCCAATTATTATCAAACCCATATAAAGGTGACAGATATTAATCAGCTGGTGGTGAAATAATAATCGCCGTCTATTTGAGTATGGGGTGAATTTGCCCCTTACTTCCATGCACCAGGCGTTGTTGTAGCTGTTCGATGTTGTCAATCGGGCAGGATAATGTGATGTCTATTTTGTTGCGGTAGTGTCTTTCTTTGACGTCCACCTGCAAACTTTGGCAGGTGTTTTCGAATAAGTTCTGCCACTCAAACGGAACCTCAAACTTAAGTGTCTCGGTTAGTACTTTATGTTTAGTGGCGAGTTGCTTCAGTGCCTGATTGACGCCGCCCCCATAGGCTTTTACTAATCCCCCAGTACCTAGCTTAGTCCCCCCAAAGTAACGCGCCGTCACCGCTACAATTTCACCGATATTGCTACCACTTAGTTGCGCCAGCATGGGTTTTCCAGCCGTGCCAGAGGGCTCTCCATCATCGCTGCATCCGAAAAAGTTTGAGTCTCCCGGAGCTCCGGCGGCAAATGCCCAGCAATTGTGGCGAGCATCAGCATGCTTTTCTTTAATCTGATTCACGAATGCTCTTGCGGCGTCCATATTCTCACAATGTGCAAGATAGGTAACAAATCGCGAGCTTTTAATCGATTCTTCAAAGACGGTATTTTCAGCAGGAATTAGGTAGGAAGACATTTTGATTGGAAATTAAACGATTTAAACGGGAACACAATTTTAATCCAGATAATAGCAGAAATTTTATTGACAAATCTCTGAAAATGTCGAAACTATGCGTCCTCGTTTTTCAGGTTCTCGTTAATGAAAAACGACATGCCCAGGTGGTGAAATTGGTAGACACGCTAGCTTCAGGTGCTAGTGGCCGCAAGGCCGTGGCGGTTCAAGTCCGCCCCTGGGCACCATTTCCATGTTTTAGGACGTTTCATAAAGTCCAGTAATCCTCTCAAAGTTCAATAAAATAGCGCGATTCAGCGTTGATGCTGTTTGCTGACGTCTTGCACTATCCAGAATTTATAGTAACTTATTTAGTAACGCTAATTTAAACCAAGCGTCGAGGCGTTACTAAAATGGCCAGAACGACCACCCCACTTAATGCTACTCAGATCGAGAAAGCTAAGCCGCGCAGCAAAGAATATAATCTTGCTGATGGCCAGGGGCTAATGCTAAGAATTAAGCCCAACGGTTCAAAAGCCTGGTACTTCAACTACTACCATCCTCACACCAAGAAGCGAAAATCAATCAGTTTTGGCCTGTACCCTGAATTAACCCTGGCATTGGCCAGAAACCAAAGGGACAAGGCCAGAGCATTAGTACAGGCTGGTATTGACCCGCAGGAACAGCGTGAAAAGGACAGGCTATGCAATCAGGAAAAAGCCAACAACACGTTTAAATTGATTGCTGAGAAATGGATGGCTCTTCATGCTCAAAAAGTATCAGAAGGAACAATGCAAAATATCGAGCGTTATTTTGAGAAAGATGTGTTCCCAATCATTGGTCGTTATCCGATAGGCCAGATCACGGCACCTAAAGCAACGGAAGTGCTCAAAGCTATAATTGACCGGAGTAGTCTGGAAATTGCGCGAAAAGTAGCAAGGCGTTTAAATAATGTGATGACCTTTGCAGTAAATACCGGCTATGTACACCACAACCCGCTGTCAGGTATCAGAGAACTAATACCCACCAGTAAGGTCCGACACCAACCAACGCTTGCGCCTGACGAGCTTCCAGAGCTTATGCAGGCCATTCAATATAGTAACGCCAAATTGGTAACGCGTTGCCTGGTAGAGTTTCAACTTCATACAATGGTGCGTCCCATTGAGGCTGCAGAAACCGAATGGACAGAAATAGACTTTGAAAACAGAATCTGGACTATTCCAGCAGCGCGTATGAAAATGCGCAAACCCCATTCCGTGCCACTGTCAGAACCGGCTATAAAGCTTCTTGAATCACTGAAACCAATTAGCGGCCATCGCCGATACGTTTTCCCCTCTGCCATTGACCCGAAAAAACCTGCTAACAGCCAAAGTGCAAATAAGGCGCTCAGGGATATGGGCTTTTCCGGAAGACTTGTTGCACATGGTATGCGCTCACTTGCCAGCACTACCTTAAACGAGCAAGGATTTGATGCTGATGTGATTGAAGCGGCCTTAGCGCATAAAGATGACAACGCTGTTCGTTCGGCTTATAACCGCGCCCAATATCTGGAAAGACGAAAAGTAATGATGGGTTGGTGGTCGGAACGTATAGAGCAAGCGAAGTCAGGACAGATTTACACCAGAACTGTTAAGAATCTAAGGTTGGTGAATCAATAGAGACTGTTTTTTAACAAACAAGTTGGCAGAGCCAACAGTGAAGGTAGCTATATGAAATTTACATTAACTGATGAAATACAGGGTGCTCATTTTAAGATATTAAATGCGCGTTCGATGTTCCATGTTGTATGCTCACAAATTAAGCAGTCCGAGAGCAACTATTTTTCCCTGCTGAAGCCAGCTATTTATTGCTTAGAAAAGGATTTTGAATCATTAAGTTGCATGTTAGAGCATTTGTATAACGTGCAGCAGCTTCCTCCTACTGATATTGATATTAATCTGGTCTATCAGGCGAAACGTGCATTGACGTGTATTGAGGATCTTTACTACAAAGAAATATTTGATCAGCTGCCACATGAAAAAATGTTAATAGATCCTTTTGATATTCATTTGTCACAAGCGCTGATGGGTATTTGGCAGCTCATTTATTCAGCTAGAAAAGAGTATCTTGCAATGATGCCTGACGAGGCTAAAGAAGCAGCTTAATTTAAAGCTTTACCAAGTCTAGGGTAGCTCCCGAAAAGTCAGAACCCTACTGACCTGGCTTGGTGATATTTTAGGGTGATCGTGAGGGACGATATGAATTACAGTATCTTTAAATTAAAGCAATGGTTCTCTTTAACTGAAGCTGCAAATTATTTTTCGTTGAAGTTTGACTACCTTTTTGGTGTTGAAGATGTCCTTCAATTCGCACTAACCAAGGAGTTGAGAGTTTCTTGGTTACTTAATGAAAGATGGGTTAGGAGAGTAGAAAAAGTAGCCTCAATTTATCTCAATCAGAATGAGCATGATTACTATACGGCTCATAATAAATTCCCTCCTCAAATGGAGGATAAGCTGAAGGGCCTACCAGATAATATTGATAAGGTAATTTATCCTGACCTTACAGCGCTGGGACTTTTTCCTAAAAACTTTAAACAAGAACATATTTGGACACTTCGTCACCGGTGTTGTGGTGAACCTTTTCGAGTTTCAGGAGCATATAGATTCGATTTTAATCATAGTTCTATCCTATGCAGGATTGCTGATTGGCTGACTAAAAAAGATCAAGATTTTACAAGCCTAGACGGTGAAGTGTTGCTAGGTCCAGATGGGGAGACAGTCGTTCCGGTAGACTTTATGCCATTGACAGAAGATGATATGAAACAGGGCAAAATTTCGACTCATGAACGTGATTCTTATCCGACTGATGACCGACCTGAAATGGATGACATAGTCATTCTAAGTGAGGATTTGGAAACATTTATAAATAGTACGTTAACAAAACCCGAGTCTTCGCCATACGCGGAAAATCAGCTTTCAGAAACTCTTGAAGATAATTATCTCATCACAATAGGTGCACTGTTGGAGCTGTTAAAAGAGAAACGGCTAACACCATACACTCAAGACCTCATCATAAGCCAGATAGAAGAAAAGTACTCATCAAAGAGCCTGTCTAAATCTACACTTACCAAACGATTTTCAGCAGCTAATCGTTTATTGAAAGAGCATATGAAAAAATAAAAATGCAATTTTCAAAATTGCATATGAAATGCACTTAGGCTTAAAAACTGAAACCATTCACCTGTCATACATAACCAGCAACGACAGGAGATTATCAGATGACACAAATCCAATTTTGGCGCTTAGCCGATTTCTTACCATCTACCAGCCGCAGCCGTTCCATGCTGTATGAAGATCAGAAAAAAGGACTATTCCCAACACCCATTCAGCTAGGTGGCGACAACGCCAGAGCATCCAGCTATTTAGCCCATGAAGTTAATGCTGTTTTGGTGGCGCGTGCTGCCGGACAGAACGATGAACAGGTTAAAGCCCTGGTAACCAAGCTGAAAGGGCAGCGTGCGGAGTTGCTCGAAGGCACATTAGCTCAAATTGACTCAATGGCAGCTTAAGGGGGGATTATGCAAAAAGTCGAAGCCGCTAACGAGAGCGGTCCCAACAATATAAGCGATTTAAAAGATACATCAGCAGCAACACAAAAACTACAGATGTTGGTTTATCTGAGGAAACTTCCGTCAATTAATACGCTTGAGTTTCGAGAGTTGGGGTTTCTGTCACCAGCCCCAAGAATCTTAGAACTAAAAGCAGACGGACACCGGATAATTTCAGTTAGAGAGGACGTAAGGACGCCTGATGGACGATTGCACAGGGGCATAGCCCGTTACTACCTGAAGCAAAGCTCGGCGAATGATTGCCAGAAGGAAGATGCAGCATGAAGCTTACTCAACTTCAATCGGGACAATCTACTGACAGGATGGACGAAGCCCGGCTAAAACTGAATTTTGTTAAGTCCATCCTTCAGTCTTTTATCAATGAAGCAATCGAAAAAGAGATCTTCAACTTTGCTCAGATTGTTTGTGGGGCACTGAGAAGCGCTCAGTCGCTTCTGGGAGACATTGATAACGTTATGAGGCTGGCAGACGTTGTTAAACTTCAATCTACTCAGAGGGCCGTCTAGGCCCTTTCTTTCAGGTGACTTATGCCAAGAATCGAAAAGCCGATATCTGATACCTTGCTCACTCAACTGATAGCGCGAGGAGACCGGATTGAGGTTATCAGAGGCCAAATGGTTATCATTCCCCAAAGTAATAAACCTGTGCCGGGTAAATGGCTAAAGGAGAACAGAGAAACGTTGATGTGTGAAATTGCTCGAAATCTCCAAATACCAGTTTATCAGTACACCGGCTTCACTACAGGACGTTTTAACAATGGCCGCTTTCCCGGCGTAAAACTCAACTTTATCGAAGTCAGTACCGGAGCCAGTGCCTCAGCGTTTTTCAATGCCCACCTGGACAAACTAAGAGGTTCAACACAACGGCCCGACAACGGCAGGTTACAGGATAAATACTTTCGGGTAGGAGAACATTCCAAATTGTTTAAATTCTGGAAACTGGCTGGCCTTCCAAAACCCAGACGTTTGGCAGAGCTTTACAAATCTATGGGCAAACTCAAGGCAGTATATTTTACGGGGAAAGCAAGCCAATCAGCGAAACTGTTGAACGAGTCTCTGATCCCCTTAACAATAAATGCGAGCCAGGTTTTGTCAGGAATCAGCGACAATTCTTCGACAGTCTGTTCCACAAAGTTTCGACAATCTGTCGACAAGAGTTATCGACAACCAGTGTCGACAAGATTCAGCGACAACAAATGTCGACAAGGAAATAGCTTCAGGTCAGGTATTTACTGGACTAAGCACTGATCGCAACTACGTGTCGAAATCACTACGTGTCAATGAAACTACGGGGGATTTAACTACGTGTGCCAATGACTACGTATTAAGTAATCAAGTAGAGAAGAATAAAGTAACTCCCTTACCCTCTAATAAGAAACATCCCAAAGATCAGACTAATGAAGAGTGGTTGGCCGATTACGATTCAGCAGGTTAAAAAGTGAAAGCAATCAGATTTGAAATATTCAAACAGTGGACGTTGATCACCAAACTTTGCAGCCCTTTGCCAAAAGAAACTAACGGGGTGTACCTCGTGGGTGACCTCATTTCCGTCTGTTTCGTCAGGAAGTATCTTTGGTGCCGAATGCTACCTCATCGTGTTGAGTGATCAGCCTGGAACGCCTGCCAGTTCTTTCCTGTTAACTATTGCCATCTGACTAAGTGGAAACAAAAAATCCGATTCGAAAATGCTCGCACAATGCAAAATCTGCGAGGCCGCGCACCCTTACTGGCCCCCTGTACAGGAGTACCTTTTTTAGTTGAGAAAACCCAATTGAATGACCAAAGTTAATCAGGCTGATAAGCGATCCCAAAACACTATATGGATCAACAGTGTTTTTCAGGAAGACATTGAACATAACGTTATCTCACGTTACTCAACTCAAGTTTTACAGCTCTTGTCATCTCACTATCAGGTGGAAAGTGCGGTTAGATAATCATCAGGGGCAGGTCAGATTTCTGCAATCCATAACAATAAACCGCCGCTACAGTGCAATTTTCACCGCCGCAGTCTAAATCTGTTTTTTTGCGCCACTTAAGCATCCTGAAATGCACTATGGCCTGATAGTGGGCAATAGATGATTTCGAAAACACTGCGACCAAGTTCTGACAACCCCAAGATTACCGCAAGTTGTTATTCTGACAGCTTGAAGATAGATAAGGTAAACTAATGTCGTTCAGTAAAAATGCCTTTTTGAACTACAATGCAAAACTGATTGATTGGATAATTAAGACATGGCAGTTAGAACCTGACAAAACCTAACCCCAAAAGGCACTAAGTAATGCTAAGGAAGACGGCAAGGTTACGGCTATGTTGACAAAACAGTGTTGCCAAATCTCATCTATAACACCCAGCAGGACAATACACTTCTTGGTGAAACCCTAAGTTTAATAATAATTACTATACTAAAGTAAATTTGCATCTTTGGGACGGCAGTCAAAATGAACCCATATTTGGCCAGAGCAATAACGGCAATCATTCTTGTTGGCCCATGGACTATTGCCGAGTCTATTGGGGTGTCAGGCTGGTGGGGCGCCGGCGTTACAGGGACTATTCTTCTGGCAATGTATATTTACCTGATAAAAACAGACGGTAAGCTGCCGACTAAGCCACTCGATTGGTAACTTGAATTAAATCAGAATCATTCAAATGAAAAAAGAAAATTATATTGAGTATTGCCGGGGCGAGCTTCGCAAGGTATTTCTGGCCACTAAATCATCAAAGCCAGATGATCAACATAAGTTTAGAACAGAGGGGTTACTTCATGCCGCCCGATTGCTGGAACTGGTGTCCTCGCAAGAAATAGAGTCAATGTTTGAGCAGGAACACTTAGCCGTTTTCGGTGAGTCTGTAGCGCAAAGGCACAAGCGTAAAAATACCTATGCTGAGCTGAAAGAGCGTGCTCCAGATGCTTATCTCGACATTCCTGCTATTGAGCGAAAAAGGTAACCTTAAAGAAAGTTTTTTAACTAAATAGAAAATTTTCAACTGGAAAGACCAGTTGTTGTTTACCACACCCTCAAGACAATGTTCATTTCAGATTTTAGTAACGCGTTTAGCTTACCTTTTGCAGGTTCGGCTATGTTGAAGTTCTTTTAAAACAATTAGTTATGCTGGCTATTCAGTTCTGCCCCTGGCACCATTTCTTTTTATGTACTCTTTTCCTTATTCCATAGATTTCCCCTCAGGTCATATCAGCACTGTCGCATCATTCCTTCCGGATCTATCAGCTAAACCGAGGACTGGTTATCATTGAATTGGTCCTGGTTTCTAAAGGATTTTACACAATAGAAACTGCTGAATCAGATGTGAAAATGTTATTAGTTCTTGGCAGATCAACCACGGTCAGAGGCAATAAAGGATAGAGGAGAGGGAAGGTTCAAAAGTTCAGGTTGTTCCTTTGCAATACATCACGTTTAAATAGGTCCGCATAATGTCATTGCAGGTATAACGGAAAAAGGTTGTTTTCATTATTTTATAAATCCAAGCATTATCATAGCAGTAATATCTGCTGGCCAATTCAAGCTGCTATATTTCACTTTATTAGAGCGTGTTGGGATGGTGCGCAGGCGGTTTTTGAGATTGTAAGTAATGGACGAATTGCAGGTTTATCAGAGTGACGACGGGGCGTTAGCACTGAATGTTAGAGTAAACGCTGATACGGTATGGTTATCTCAGGCTCAGCTTTGTGAACTTTTCGGTCGAGAAAGGACGGTAATAACCAAGCATGTTAATAATGTTTTCAGAGATGGAGAACTGGAACGTGGTTCAGTAAGTGCAAAATTTGCACATACTGCCGATGATGGCAAAATCTATCAGGTCCAACACTACAACCTGGATGTCATCATCTCTGTTGGCTATCGGGTTAAATCGCAACAGGGTGTCAAGTTTCGACAATAGGCGACGAGGACTCTAAAACAACATTTGCTTGAAGGTTATACCCTAAATCAAAAACGCCTTGCTGAGAATGCTTCTGAGTTGCAAAAAGCACTAGAGTTAACCACTCGGGTTGCAGCACTGCCGCAAAACAAAGAGCAGGGCGCAGGCCTTATTAATATCATCGCCAAATACACCAATACTTTTTTGTGGCTACAGCAATACGATGAAGGCTTACTGTCCGATACTAAGGGCCAGTCAGGTGACTTATTGACACCGTTAGATGATGCCAAAGCAGCACTGGCTGATCTTAACATTGACTAAATGACCAAAGGCGAAGCCACCAGCTTGTTTGCCAATGAGCGGGGTGACGGGCTGGCATCAATCTTGGGTAATCTGGAACAAACTGTCTTTGGTTAGGAAGCTTATCCCAGTATCGAGAGTAAAGCGGCTCGCCTGATGTATTTTGTGGTTAAAAATCACCCGTTTACCGATGGCAATAAACGCAGCGCAGCCTTTTTGTTTGTAGACTTCCTTAACCGCAATAACCGGCTACTTAATGAAAATTATGAACCCGTTATCAATGACACAGGACTTGCTGCTATTACCTTACTGGTGGCGGAGTCAGACCCAAAAGAAAAAGATATTATTATCCGGCTGATTGAAAATTTGCTGGCAAAATACTCTAGCTAATGATTTTACTTTAGGGCGAGCTAACTGCGGATCAGATACACTGAAAAAAGCTAAATAACAATAATGACAAGAGGTGGTCGCAAGACTCCACAAAATCGAAGGCACCTTGAAGATCTTCGCGGTTTAAGTGTCAATCTCATCCCTTTGATTGCTCGCTTCGCAACAAGGTGACGCTGAAACGGTGTTATTACTGAGAACAGCATCCCACAAATACACTTTGCTACATAAATTAGATTGCTATTTCAAATGGCAACGCCCACACTTTACGGGTATGGAAATATTTATTCGGGTTAAAACAGCTTTTCGCCAGCGAGTGCTTGTCAATCGTCGGGAGCTTATGGCGCGTGTGAAACAAAGTTTAATCGCTTTAAAACAGGCGTTGGCGCAAGAAAAGGCAGAGACCAAAGTGATGTTGTTGACCTATCAGCGCTATCGCAAAGGTTTGGCAACAGAAGAAGAAATGCGAGAGGCCAACGAGCAGTTTAAAGATTTACTTAGAGGGCTGGGATTAAGTGTGTTTGCCATTATGCCATTTTCTCCCATTACCATTCCCGCAATCGTCAAATTGGGCCAAAAAGTGGGCATCGAAGTGCTGCCAAGCTCTTTTAAAATGACACCACAACCAAAGCCACAGGAAACGTTAGCCAATGGCCCTATAGAGCAAGACGATATCCTTGACGTGAGAAAAGGTTAGGCGTCGCGTTTTACTGCAATATCAGCCAGGGCGACAAGTGCTTCTTTATATTCTGAATCCGGAATGGTTTTCAAAGCGACTATAGCGGCGTCTCTGGCTTGCAGCGCCTTATTTTCCGTATAATCGAGTGAGCCGTGCTGGCGCATCAACTCCAAAATGCGGTCGAAATGCTGTCTGCCGTCACCTGTTTCAATCGCTTCACGTATGAGCCTGGCATCATCTTCGTCGCTATGCCACATCGCGTGCAGAAGCGGTAAAGTGGGTTTGCCTTCGGCCAGATCATCCCCAACGTTTTTACCCATTACAGCCGCATCAGCAGCATAATCGAGTACATCATCCATAAGCTGGAATGCTGTACCCAATTGCTTGCCATATTCCTGCAATGCTTGTTCTAATGCGGTTGGTTGATCCGTCAACACGGCTGCTAATTGTGTCCCAGCTTCAAACAACCGAGCGGTTTTACTGTAGATGACCTGCAAATACCTCTCTTCCGTTGTCTCCGGGTCATTGCAATTCATTAATTGCAGAACCTCACCCTCAGCAATCACATTGGTAGCGTTAGCCAGGACTTCCATGACGCGCATGCGATTAAGACTTACCATCATTTGAAATGAGCGAGTGTAAAGAAAGTCACCGACCAAAACACTGGCCTGATTACCAAACACTTCATTCGCTGTTTCACGACCTCGACGCATTGTGGATTCATCGACTACATCATCGTGCAATAGCGTGGCGGTATGAATAAACTCAATGATAGTAGCCAATGCGTGGTGGTCATTATTGCTGATGCCGCAAGCTCTGGCAGCTAAAACACACAACATTGGCCGTAATCGTTTACCACCGCTATTAACAATGTAAAAACCCAATTGATTCACTAAAGAAACATCAGATTCTACCTGCTGCTGTATTATTTGATTGACCTTGTTCATGTCATCTTCACTAAGACGACGAATATATTCGATATCCATGCAGAATGTATTGGCAGGTTAAGAAATGTAATAAATTGTATTGGCAGGGATTTTTACAAAATTCAGAGAGACTATCCAGCTTTTCAGGCATTTTGCTTGGTATTTCCTTCAAAGTGCCAAATTGTACAAAATAAATTCAAATTACCCCTTGCTACAGAGGGGCTTTTCACATACAATTCGCGCCCTGTTTTTGAATCGATAGCATTGTATACAGAAGCAATGCGTGTGCGGAGTAAGTTATGTACGCGGTTTTCCAAAGTGGTGGTAAACAACACCGTGTGGCTGAAGGCCAAACCGTTCGCCTTGAAAAAATTGAAGTTGCGCCAGGCGAAACCATTGAGTTCGACGAAGTCATGATGGTTAGCAACGGTGACGATGTAAAAATCGGCACTCCATATGTAAATGGTGGCAAGGTAACAGCGGAAGTTGTTACTCATGGCCGTGGTGATAAAATTAAGATTGTTAAATTCCGTCGCCGTAAGCATTCACGTTCACAAATGGGCCACCGTCAGTGGTTCACTGAAGTGAAGATTACTGGCATTAGCGCTTAATAGGAGAAACGACAAATGGCACACAAAAAGGCCGGTGGTAGTACAAAAAATGGTCGTGACTCAGAAAGCAAACGCTTAGGTGTTAAGCGTTATGGTGGTGAGTCAGTTTTGGCCGGAAACATTTTAGTTCGTCAACGTGGTACTAAGTTCCACGCAGGCGACAATGTAGGTCTTGGTAAAGATCATACATTGTTTGCGTTGGCAGACGGCAAAGTTCAATTCGACGTTAAAGGTCCTAAGAACCGTAAATACGTTAATATCGTAGCTGGCTAAGCCTTCTACGAGAGCTGAACAAAAAGCCCCGCACCAGCGGGGCTTTTTTTATGGTTGCACAGTTTGGATGTTTAGCACACTAGCCGCGCTAGTCGGAAATCCACACAGGTGCTAAACTTCGAATTCACAAAGGGTAATAGATAGTAGCGATGAAGTTTGTAGATGAAGTCGAAATTCGAGTTGAAGCAGGTGATGGTGGTAACGGCATCGTTAGTTTCAGACGCGAAAAATACGTCCCCAGAGGCGGGCCAGATGGTGGTGATGGCGGTGACGGCGGCGATGTATACCTGTTGGCCGATGAAAACCTGAATACACTGGTAGACTTTCAATTCGAACGCTTTCATCGCGCAGAACGCGGTCAAAATGGTCAGAGTCGAAACTGTATCGGGAAACGCGGCCAGGATCTGGTGTTACGCGTGCCAGTGGGGACCAGAGCCAGAGACAAAGACACAGCAGAAGTGTTGGGTGATCTAACCGAACACGGCAAACAGTTAATGGTTGCCAAAGGTGGCTTTCACGGCTTAGGCAATGCTCGCTTTAAAAGTAGTACCAATCGGGCTCCCAGACAGAAATCCAATGGTACACCGGGTGAAATTCGCAATTTACAATTGGAGTTGTTGTTGCTTGCGGACGTCGGTCTTTTAGGCTTACCCAATGCTGGCAAAAGTACTTTTATCCGCAGTGTTTCAGCGGCTAAGCCGAAAGTAGCAGACTATCCATTCACTACCCTTGTACCGAACCTCGGTGTTGTAAGACAAGATGCCAGACGTTCGTTCGTTATCGCTGATATCCCCGGATTGATAGAAGGTGCGTCAGACGGCGCTGGTCTGGGTATTCGCTTTCTCAAGCATTTAGAGCGTTGCAGGGTGCTACTGCATTTGATTGACTTGATGCCAGCAGATCTGTCAGATCCGGTGGAAAACGCCAAGACCATAATTTCTGAACTGGAAAAGTACAGTCCCAAACTGGCAGAGAAGCCACGTTGGTTGGTATTCAACAAGATTGACTTGTTGTTGCCTGAAGAAGTAGACGAGTTAACCCAAAAAATTATTGATGAATTGGGATGGGATGACCGTCATTTTCAGATTTCAGCTTTCCAGAAACTTGGCACTGACACGCTATGTCATGAGGTCATGGCATTGTTAGAGTCACTTCCTGTAGAGCAATTCCAAGTCGAAGAGGAAGAGAAAGAGTTTAAATGGGACTCGCATCATCAGCAAGGGCAGTCGACGTTTCAGGAAGATTGCATTGATGACGACGATGATTGGGACGATGACGACGACGATTACGATGTGGAAGTTGTTTACGAGCGATAAGGAGACTGCATTTTGATTTCAATGATAGCTGCCATGGCCAAAAATAGAGTTATCGGTGCCGATAATGATATGCCATGGCACCTGCCTGCTGATCTTAGGCATTTTAAGCAGGTCACCCTTAATAAACCTATCATTATGGGCCGTAAAACCTATGAATCGATAGGCAAAGCGCTGCCGGGAAGAACGAATATCGTTATCAGTCGTACCGGCTTTCAAGCGAATGATGCGACGCTTGTTTCTAGTGCAGAAGAAGCCATAACGGCAGCGGGAAATGTCGATGAAATCATGATCATTGGTGGCGGTAAAATCTACGAAATCTTTTTGCCTTACGCCGATAGGTTGTATCTGACTCACATTGACCTGGAAGTCAATGGGGATACTTTTTTTCCAGACTATGGCGCACAAGCTGATTGGGAAACGAAAGCGTCAGAGGTTCATGAAGCGGATCAGCAGAACCCATACAACTATTCATTTGAGACCTTACAGCGTCTCAGGTAAAGCTCAACAGGCAGCAGTTTTTTGTGACGGTCTGATTTTAGGCAAGGTTTTGTGCGAAAAACCTTGTTTTCTTGGGAATTAGCTTCTACATATACAGCATCTTTTTCGTGATCATTTTCTTAGTTTCAGAGGTCATCCATGCTACGTATCGCCTTGTTTCTCGGTACCAATATTGCCATTTTAATGTTACTAGGGGTGATGTTTCGCCTTTTAGGTTTAGAAGGCATTCTTGCTCAAAACGGTGTCGATTTAAATTTACAGGCTTTGCTGATCTATTCGGCGGTGATTGGTTTCAGTGGCGCGATTATCAGTTTGCTCCTGTCCAAATTTATGGCCAAAAAAAGTATGGGTGTGTATGTCATCGAACAGCCATCCAATCAGGTGGAGCAGTGGCTGGTGAGTACGGTCGCACGCCAGGCTAAACAGTTAAACGTGGGTATGCCTGAGGTGGGCATTTTTGATAGTAGCTCACCTAATGCGTTTGCAACCGGATGGAACAGAAACAATGCATTAGTGGCGGTGAGTTCGGGTCTTTTGGACTGCATGGAAAAAGATGAAGTTGAAGCCGTATTAGCCCATGAAATGAGTCACGTCGCCAATGGTGATATGGTCACCATGACATTAGTTCAGGGGGTGTTAAATACGTTCGTAGTGTTTTTGTCTCGTATTATTGGGCATGTCGTTGACAGAGTGGTGTTCAGGGTCGAACGAGGTCATGGTCCTGCATTCTGGATTGTGTCTATCGTCTCTGAGGTCATCCTGGGCATTCTGGCAACCATGATTGTGATGTGGTTTTCGCGCTTGCGGGAATATCGTGCCGATGCCGGCGCCGCCAAGCTTGTTGGTAGCCGCAGCATGATATCGGCGTTGCAGCGGCTCAGACAATTTCAGGGACAACAGGATATGCCTGACGAAATGCTCGCCTTAGCGATAAATGCGGGCAAATTGCACGCACTATTTGCCAGTCATCCACCATTGGATAAGCGTATTCAGGCGCTGCAGTAACCCCCCTACGGGCGGTTACTTTTGTGGTTGATGCCTTGCGCCCAATCGACCACCTGTTGTGCTATATGCTCATCCCACTTTCCGGGCTTGCCTTGATAAGAGTTCAGCGCACTCTCGTGCAACGTATACCAATGGTCCATATTGGGGTATTTCTCAACAACGACGTTCGTATTGCCGTTTTCAGCCAAAACCTCGGCAATCATATCAATATCGTACTCAGACATTATCCAGTCATTGGTTCCCCAGCGAACCCGCACAGGGACATCCAGTTTTGCCCACTCACCGGCAATATCAAAATCTTGTAGTTGATGATAAAAACTGACAGGTCTGCCGTACATGTGTTCTCCGGCATGATAATTAAAAGGCTTGAGTAGCGGATTGAGGTCAGTCAATTGCTGGTAGCTTTGCTCCTGAATCAGCATGCCATAATAAAGTGGAATGTAGACTTCATTTATACGTCGATTAACTTCTGACTCTGGCTGTCCATTCATGCGTTGCAGTCGACGCTCTATTTCCAGCATGTGCTCAAACCAGGTACGGTACCAGGGACCATCGGAAATGATACCATTGAGTTGGTACTTGTTGACAAAGTACGGCGCAATGGCAGCTCCCATGCTGCTGCCGTAAATCATCACTTTCTTATTGTCCACCATAGGATGTTTGAGCAACGCCTGTAGGGCCACTTCGTAGCCATTCAATTCGGTATTGAAATCCGTTTGTGAGCAATCACCTTCGCTATCGCCCAGACCAGGCTTCTCGATGCGGGACACTACCATATTGGCGTGTTGAACAAGATACTGCAGTGTTTTTATAAAGTTAGACTGTCTACCGGGAGTATATTCAATACTGGAGCAGCTTAAGCCACCTATCACAAAAATTGCAGGCAATGGATTCTCTGAGGTGGGGATGGTCGTAATAGTGCGTTGCTTAACCAAGTAATCGCTGCTAACCACCCCGTATTCCACATCGATGCCTTCATATTCCTCTTTGACTGCAGCAGTGAATGTAACGTCCACATGATGAGTTTTCCCTTGTCTTTTTAACGTAAGCCGATAGGGCTTGTCGGCAACAAGTGCGTCCGAAATATCGTTCCAGATCTGACCAGAAGAGATAACGTTGCCATTGACGGCCAGCAGGATATCACCTGGCTGAAGATCTGCTGCCGCAAGTGGTGAACCCGCAATGATGGATGAGACTTCTCTTCCCGTCGGTTGGAGGGGTTTGAATGACGCTCCCCAGACAGCGCGTCGAGCTAACTCGTCAGCAAACGCTGAGATTGATAGCAGATAGGGGATGAGTAGTACAAGACACTTAATTTGCTTTGGCATATAGTAACTCCTGACTTATGGCTAAATATGGGTGAAACAGATAAGTCAGATATAAAGCAAGATATTTACCCTGTGGGTCTTTTTATGTAAAACCCCTGATTTTCAATATCAGCGTGCTAAATAACAGGAAGTCATTTATAGATGCAAAGCACTTACCCTTCTTTTTATCTTTTAGGAAACCGGTGGTTGACTCATGGCGTTTTCTGGTTGGCGTATTACATCATTTTCAGTGTGATTTGGATGAAGCCGGAGCAGGGCTATTTTGCTTCGTTTTATCTGGAGTTTGTCTTGATGCCAGTACGCATGATGGCTGCGTATGCAATGGTCTATGTTCTGATTCCAGAGTATCTGGCAGAGCGCCGATATCGCGTTTTTATCTCTTGCTACGCTGGCATTATTCTCGTGGCGGCGATGTTACAAATGACTATAGGTCATTTTTTCTATGAGCGGCTTTTGCTCGCCAGTCAAAACAGCTTCCAATTCAGTTTTTCAGCGGTATTGCGTAATGCCGTTCTGGTCAATTCCACCGTATTATTGCTGGGGACCCTAAAGGTATTTCAACTTTATATTAAGCTGCGAGAACAATTGCAAAAGCAGTATGAAAATCCAGCAGAAACCATTACCGTGAAGTCAGAACGACGCATGCATTGTCTGAAGCTGGCCGACATATTATTCGTTGAAGGGTTAGGCAATTACGTCACTTATCACTTAACGAATGGTCAAAAGTATGTAGTGTACAACAGTATTAAACAGACACAGGATTTACTGCCGGATTCGTTTCTACGGGTGCATCGCTCATATATTGTCAATAGAGACAATATCTCGTCCTACAATAAGGAATCGATATGCCTTGGTAATCACGATATTCCTCGAGGTAAAGATATCCCCGATGAATCCTTAGCGCCCACATAGTATCTATTCACTTTGAGAATTCATCAAAGGCGCGTAAGGCATCGGCAGCGTACATGAGTGAAGGGCCACCTCCCATATAAACTGACATACCACATATTTCTTCAATCTCTACCCGTGTTGCACCCAGCTTTTGAAGTGTTTTCGTGTGAAATCCAATACAGCCATCACAGCGCACTGCGATGGCAATGGCCAGCGCTACCAGTTCTTTGGTCTTCTTGTCTAATGTGCCATCGCTGGTAGCAGCTTTAGCCATGTCACTAAAGCCTTTCATTACATCAGGCACACCTTTTTTCACCTCAGTCAGATAACTATTCAGATCGGTAGTTATGGCTTTGTAAGATTTAGTCATGCTTATCCTCCTCTTCCCGAGCGTGGTCATTTGAGTTGTGAATTTATCACCAGGTGAGGGTGATTTAGCCGATCTGGATCAATATTAGGTGATATCACAGTTGTTTAAGGCGCTGAAATTTTCCTTTTGTTATTCATAGGTGTGCGAAATTTGAACAAGTAAGGTTATTTTTCATCCAGAAAAACTGAATTACTGATACGACATTTGTTATCAGCTCAGGAAATATACGGACTGCGTAAAATTCAGACTGATTTGTTCAAAATAACACCAATAAATGGGGCTGCTGTATATTTCCCAGCCATAGGCGTGTCCTATATGCTGCACTGGTTAGTCTTTGTCCGACGAGCAAACATTCGGAAATATAAAAACTAAGTGGAGTTTCTCATGTGTACAAAAAAGACAGCCCTAACCTTATTGTTGGGATGTTTGGTATTACCTGCCAGTGCCGCTATTGATAACGGTGGTTTTGAGCAGTGGACCGGCAACTCTCCTAATGGATGGGATACGATCGACACAGGAATCAGTGTTTCACAAGACAATACAACCGTTTACAACGGTTCATCGTCAGCTCGAGTACAAGTCAATACAGGTAGTCAGGCCTCAACGGATTTTAGACAACAAATCAGCGTAACTGCTGGTGAGACATATAATTTTAGTGTGCGTGTTTATCATACTGAGGGCAACGTTAAGGCACGCCTGTACATCAACAACTATTTGGGTTACTCCAATGAGAGCTTAACCGGACAATGGCAGGAATTAAGTCAGTCATATACTGCCTCCACCACAGGTTCGATTGAAGTTGGTCTGCGTTTTTATGATGTCAGTGGATTTGATGGCTCTGAAGTCGTCTATGTTGATGAGTTTTTACCATCATCTGGCTCTGGTGGCTCCGGAGGTGGATCAGGTGGTAGCTGCGAAGATGTCAGCGTCACTATCAATACCGATAACTACGGTTACGAAACCAGTTGGGAAATTACTGACACTAGCAGCGCTCAGGTAGCGGCCGGTTCTGGCTATGGCAACAGCAGTAGTTATCAGGAAACTGTCTGCCTGGAAGATGGCAACTACCAGTTTATTATTTCTGATAGTTACGGTGATGGAATGTGCTGTAGCTATGGTAATGGAAGCTATGACGTCAGTATTGCAGGGCAATCAGTCGCTTCTGGCGGGAGTTTCGCCTACTCTGAGAGCACCTCTTTTACTGTTGGAAGCAGCGGCGGCGGTGGCGGCTCCGGAGATTTAGAATCCTATTACAGTAGCACTTCTGGACTATCGGGTTTTGCCTTGAAGTCAGAGCTGTACAATATCATCAAAGATCATAATAACCAGGGATATGGTGCGCTCTGGACATTTTATGAGTTCCATAGCCTGGATGTTTATTATGAAAATGATGGGTCGATTCTGGATATCTATTCAGAAGAACCATTTAGTGGTGATGCAGTTGTTTACACTAAGGTTCAGGATCAGTGTGGTAGTTACAGTGGGGAAGGAGATTGTTACAACCGTGAGCACAGTTTTCCCAAAAGCTGGTTTGGCGGCAAAATCGAGCCTATGAATTCTGATGTACACCATATATTTGCAACGGACGGCTTTGTGAATTCGAAACGCGGAAGCTATCCTTTTGGTGAGGTAAACTCTGCAAGTTATACTTCCGGCAACGGTTCAAGATTGGGAGCACCGACGGTTGGTTTAGGTTACTCCGGAACCGTATTTGAACCCATTGATGAATTCAAAGGTGATTTAGCCCGCGCCTATTTTTATATGGCAACGCGCTACGAAAATGTCATTGCTGGTTGGGAAAATATCAGTAGTTATGGTGATGCCGTTTTAAATGGTTCATCTAATCAAGTATTTGAAAACTGGTATCTGGATTTGATGAAGCAATGGCACAGCCAGGATCCTGTTAGCCAAATGGAAATCGATCGCAATAATGCCGCGCAATCGCATCAGGGCAATCGCAATCCATTTGTTGATCATCCGGAATTTGTGACCCAGATCTGGGGCAACTAACCGGCTTCAGACACAATAAAGTGGGAAGGGAATCCTTCCCACACTGTTATTTCGCTAGTCCTTAGAATGATGAACACTTATTCGTTCACCCGTATCCAGATTCAGTGCTGTCAGTTGACCACCCCAAATATAACCGGTGTCCAATGCCTCAATGGCATCTTTGCCGGTATAGCCTTGGAGGGCCGCCCAGTGCCCGAAAAGCAGCTGAGTATTGTGTTGTAGTTGTGGGTGATTAAACCAGGCAACAAATCCATCAGGTGCCTCATCAAGCACTGTTTTCGCTGAAAAATTAAGGGTACCATTGCCATCAACAAAGCGCATACGGGTAAGCGCATCGATAATAAATTTTATACGTTTTTTGCCTTGAAAAGAATCCTGCCAAGCCCATTCTTTGCTGCCGTACATAAAATCGATGGTGTCACGCCAGTCGTCTTGTTGCAGCGCGTCTGAGGCCTCCTGGGCAAGTAACAATGCCTGTTGCTCCTGCCATAATGGATATAACCCGGCATGACTTAAAAAATAGTGCGGTTGTGGCCTTACTGCCAGTGGTCGCGTGCGTAGCCATTGGACTAAGACCGGCAGGTCTTCAGACGCCAATAAAGGTGCGAAACCGTCTTTGGGACGGGCCGGTCGAATACCTTGAGAAACCGCTAAAAAATGTAGATCATGGTTGCCCAACACTGTATCAAAAGCGTTATCCAATCCGTACAGATAACGCAGCGTCTCTAGTGCGTGTGGTCCACGTCCAATTAAGTCGCCTACGGCCCAGAGTTTATCTCGGGAAGGTGAAAAGTCCATAACGTCCAAAAGAGCGGTGAGACCTTTAAAACAGGCTTGAATGTCGCCAACTACATAAGTCGCCATGTCAGTTCAATGCATTTGGCACAGCGAGGCTGAATAACGGAATAGGCGCTTTAAATTGTGAACCATCAGGGCGACGAAACTCGTAGTGTCCTTGCATCGTACCTACTGGTGTGTCCAGTACAGCCCCTGAGGTGTAACGATATTGTTGATTGGGTTTTATGGTGGGTTGCTCACCAACGACACCGGCACCATAGACTTCTGATGTTTTAGCGTTGCCATCGGTGATCAGCCAGTAGCGATTCAACAATTTGAGGTTTTCTTCGCTACCATTGGTGATGGTAATACGATAGGAAAAAGCAAACTTGTCTTCCTCCGGTGGCAAGTGATTCGGGAGGTATTGCGTTTCTACTTGAATCTGTATGTCGTTTTCACTACTCATAAAGAATTTTTAGCTGTCTTCGATATTCGCGATATTGGCAAAGTCTTGTAATGTTAAACTTTCAGCCCGAGTGCCAGGATCTATGCCAAGTGCTTCTAGCTGTTCCGCAGTGGCAAACGCTTTTAAGCTATTGCGTATGGTTTTTCTGCGCTGATTAAACGCTGCAGCACATACCTGGTCCAGACGTTTTTTGTTGTTGACCTCCATCGGCTTATTACGATGAGGGACCAATCGAACAACGGCGGAATCGACTTTTGGGGGTGGCTTAAAAGCAGTTGGTGGTACATCAAGTACGGGAATGACATCACAATGGTATTGGGTCATTACGGTTAAACGCCCAAAATGTTTACTACCGGGTTGAGCTGCCAAGCGATTAACCACCTCTTTTTGCAGCATGAAATGCATATCCTGAATATGTTCTGAAAATTCGAAGAGATGGAACATTAATGGTGTGGAAATATTATATGGCAGATTTCCAAAGATGCGCAGTGGTTTGGCATCATCCATGAGCGTATTGAAGTCAAACTTCATGGCATCGGCCTCAATAACCCTTAGCTTATCCTGCAAAAATGGGTGACTGACCAGTCTTTTTGCTAAATCGCGGTCCAACTCAATTACCGTAAGTTGGTTGACTTGCTCGCAGACATGCTCCGTCAGCGCTCCCAAGCCGGGTCCTATTTCAATAAGGTGTTCACCATCAACCGGATTAATTGCCCGAACAATATTATCAATGACATTGTCATCAACTAAAAAGTTTTGTCCGAAGCGTTTTCTTGCAGTGTGTCCCAGATGGGTTTTACTCATAATCTGGCACCCGCCATCTCAATAGCTTTGCGAATTGCCAGTTTAAAACTGCCATTGTCGATATCACCTGTTCCCGCCAGATCCAGCGCCGTACCATGATCAACCGATGTACGGATAAACGGTAAGCCCAATGTGATGTTCACCGAGGCTCCAAAACCCTTGTATTTTAGTACCGGTAGTCCCTGATCGTGATACATTGCTAATACTGCATCAGCATCTTTTAAGTATTTGGGCTGAAAGATAGTGTCAGCGGGTAGGGGACCTGTCAGATTGATGCCTCGCTCTCTTAATTGCGCTAGCGCAGGCTCTATAATCTGTATTTCTTCTTTTCCGATATGACCATTTTCCCCGGCGTGGGGGTTCAATCCACAGACATAAATACGGGGTTCTTTAATGCCAAACTTGGTTTTTAAGTCATGGTGTAATATCGAAATAACTTTGTCTAAACGTTCATGTGTGACAGCTTTGCTGACATACGCCAAAGGAATATGGGTGGTTAAAAGTGCCACGCGTAATCCTTCCGTTGCGAGCAGCATAACCACATCAGCTGTGTTGGATTGCAGAGCGAAAAACTCCGTATGGCCGCTAAACGATACCCCAGACTTATTGATAATACCTTTGTTTACCGGACCGGTGACTACGGCATCAAATTCACCGCTGATGTTGCATTCACAGGCGACACGCAACGTTTCGACCACGTAATGGCCGTTCTCTGCGTTCAATACTCCCGGCTCTACTTTGTTGCCACAGGCAATGTGATGCACAAAGAGTTGTCCGGCTTTTTGCACATCATCATTGGTTGCTTGGTACTCCAAAAGCTCCAGTGGCAATTCAAGCTCCTGAGCGCGTTGCTGCAGCATGTCTTTGTCGGCGAAGACCACTAACTGCGCATCCCACTGCATTTGTGCCAGTTGGATAATCAAGTCCGGACCAATGCCTGCCGGCTCTCCGGGTGTTATCGCAAGTTTAATGGTCATCTCTCGTTGTCCGTTATTCTAAAACTTCTAGGTAGGCAGCTTCACGCATTTCTCTTAACCAGGCTTCACGCTCTTCACCGAACTTACGCTGGAACAATAGGCCATAGGCTTTGTCTTGTTTAAGCTTGTCTGTGACATCGCCGACGCGTTTACCTAACAGTTGTACAATGTGCCAACCATGCACAGTACGAAATGGTTCACTGATTTCATTATCACTCAGATTGGCAAGCGCCTCGGTAAACTCAGGCACATAGATTGATGGATCATTCCAGCCCAATTCACCACCTCGAGATGCACTGCCGGGATCCGCTGAATGCTCTTCGGCCAGTTCAGCAAAATCAGCCTCACCCGCCAACAGTTGTTGTCTGAATTCTTTGAGCATTTGCTCGGTACGGTCTTCGCTTAAAATAACCGAGGGTTTGACCAAAATATGACGGGCGTTCACTTCGGTTATCTCAGCTATTTGCTGGCCACGAATATCATGGATTTTCAAAATATGAAAACCGGCACCACTTCGAATCGGGCCAATCAGGTCATCTTTGCGCGCACCCTGTACGGCTTCAGCAAACAGGGTCGGCATGGAGTTAATATTCATCCAGCCTAAATCACCGCCTTCTAGCGCTTTCGCACCTGAAGAAGCCGTCACTGCAATTTTGGCAAAGTCGGAATTTTCTTTCTGCAAAATATTCATTACAGTCGTCGCACGTTCCTTCGCTTCATCAATTTCTTCTTCACTGGGTTGGCTGGGGAAACCCACTAGAATATGACCCAAATGATATTCCACCTGATTTTCACCCTGCTCATCAATCAGTTTGACCATGTTATCCACCTCTTGTGGTGTGATATAAACACGGCGGCGAACGTTGGCGCGAGTGACTTCACCAGAAATTAACTCTTTCCGGATGCGCTCACGATATTCTTCGTATTCCAAGCCTTCAGAGGCTACCTGAGCACGCAGTTCATCGAGTGTTTTGCCTTCACTGTCAGCGAAGCTTTCCAGCGTCTGTTCCAGTTGAGCATCACTGATTTGGATACCCATACGTTCAGCCATTTGCAATTGCAGGCTCTCAGTGATGAGACGCTCTATCGCTTGCGTACGCAATACACGATCTGAGGGTAAATTCTGATTGTTACGTATGGCGTTGGATTTTACGGTTTGTACCAAAGCGTCAATCTCACTCTCCAGCACGACTCCTTTGTCAACAATAACTGCGACCTTATCCAACTCCTGCTGTTGCGCATGTGCCGAGGTCAATACCAATGTAAAAAGCGTAATTAGTAATAGTTTTAACTTCATGTACATAAATTCTTAATTATTCAATAAATAGGGGCGTCGATAACCATACAATCCATCGTTCAGTAAAGTGCGGCTATCCTGTTTTTGTCCCATTCCCTTAAAGGCGAATTTAAGACCAATGCCTGATTCATATTCATTGATACTCTGGTTACCCAGTGCATCAAAGCGATTACTCAGATGACGTTGCCAAACCAGTTGCAATGACCAGCAACAGGATTCGTATTGCACGCCAGTATAACTTTCTGTGGTGCGGTGTAAATCCAGATCACGATAATATCGGCCTACCCATTGCCAGTTCTTGGCAATATCCCAACTTGCAGTGATACCTACTTGATCGACCCGTTCGCCAGACAAGTCCCGAACATAACGGTGGCTAAGTTGCACCAGCTTGTTCGTAGAAATACGATATTCTACCGATGTATTACTCCGTTCCACTTTCTCATTACCGGCTGCAACTGCGATTTCACCGTGGGCAAACCAGCGAGATGTGATATTCCAATCCAGTTCGGCGGCTATCGCTGAACGATTGTCCGTTTTGCTGGCTTCCACAACTCGGTTGTCATCAAAGTAGAAAATCTGACCCAAACTTACCCTGAATTGTTCCTGATTATTTTCATCAATAATGCGAGAGGTCACACCCAAGGTCAGTTGATTCTTATCACTTATTCTGTCCAGACCAGTAAATTCCTGGCCTCTAAAGAGTCCATCAAAGTCGCTGCGCAGTCTGGCAGTATCATAAAAACCTATTTTGCTTTGGTCATCGAAACTGGTGTACAAATATTGCACCTTAGGTTCCAGTGTTTGAGTGACCTCTTGATTCCACCAACTGGTTTCACGTTCAAAGGCGACTGAACCATAAAGACGAATCTGTCCCAATGTCCGGTCGACACTCTTGCTTAGGTTACTCCGTTCGACATCTGATTGTTGGTAATGGGTGTGCATGATGCGGGTTTCGGCCAAAAACTCGCCCCAAGGTGTTTGATACGGTAAAGATAGTATCGGCTCGATATGTAAACGGGTCGCTTTGGGATCGTTGTCGACACCATTATTAAAATAAGCCAATTCTGAGTGAACTCGAAAGTTGACGAGCTCTGATTGCCAGATATTGTAATCCAGAATCAACTCCGGTAGCGCTCGATAGGTGTTAGGATGGTCGCCTATCACTTCAAAATCTTTGAAACTGGCAGAAAACTGTAAGTCAGGTTGGTAATAATTAAAGGCCAGGGTTTTAAATAGATGGGTATCAGCTCTGTTGTAGAAATCCGAGCCCAGGTCCACAATGTAGTTGTCATCACTTAAGCCATTGACTTCCACTTGCATTGACCAGTTATCACTCAATTCTCCCTGATGCGTCAAGCGATAGAAATAACGAGAGTCGTTGGTGATAAAATCACTGTCGCTATTCATGTATTCAAAGTGAATGTTGCCGCGATGATCTTCTGTCAGGTAGCGAAACTCATTTTTAAGTTGTAATCCACGGTTGGTCATCAACCGTGGTGTGATGGTGGCGTCGTAGTTGGGCGCGATATTCCAGTATATGGGCTGCTCGTATGAGAGACCTGTGGAACTCGAACTGCTGATGCGTGGGAACAATAAGCCACTGTGGCGCAGATCGGTCACCGGAAACGAAAAGTACGGCAGGTACAGTACTGGGACATCTTTAACATAAAACCGGGTGTGTTTAGTGGTTCCCCAAATTTCACCACTTTTCACTTCGATACTACTGGCTTCTATCCGCCAGTCTTCCTGATCTTCAGGACAGGTGCTGAAACTGACATCCTCAAGCAATACACCTCGTCTGCCATCAAGTGTAATATTGCTGGCTGCACCACGTCCCTGAAATTGCAGCATCCGGTATTTAGTCTGTGACATAGAGATTTTTCTGGAATCTAAATCTAAGCTAACGTCGTCACTGTTTACTTTAATTTGCTTGTCCTGAAACTGAATGTTGCCTTGCGCGTCCAGTTTTCGGCTCTGTTTGTCTATTTTTGCCTGTTCTGCTTTGATTTGGGCCGTACTGCTCGTAATCTCTACCTTGCCAGCAAATTCCGCCAGTGAATCTTGTTGAATGTTGGCTTGATCTGCTTGCACGACGATCTCTCGTCCTTTAACCGGATGAGTCTTTTGCACTGGTTTGACGGGGTTAAGACAATCGGTTTCTGCAACAGCCGTTACATTGAACAGCAGGAGCATTGTCGAAAGTACCAATTGGTCAGATTGCATACAGTAAGGTGGAATTCTTGATTGTTTTGGACTGGTTTCTATCGTGTAAGGCGGTGATTTTAATGGTTTCAGCAGTTTTTGCCAGCTGATTCACAAAAAAAGCTAAATTTGCAGCGATTACAGGGTTAATACCAGTCATATTCTTGTTAGTATAGCGAAAATCAGGCGATGTCATTCTGACAGGCTCTGACGCTTTCGATGATAGAGATTACAACATGGATACCAGAGAACAACAACTACAAAACTGGATCAATCAGGCGACCGACTTTCAGGTATCGCAATTGCGCATGGTTTCCGGGGATGCCAGTTTCCGTCGCTACTTCCGCTTCGCTAGCAGCGACTCGTCCATAATTGCGGTAGATGCACCGCCCACTCATGAAAACAATGAAGTGTTTATCAACGTGGCGAACGCGTATCGGCAAGCCGGGATAAAGGTACCAGAGGTGCTGGATTATTCACTCGAACAGGGCTTTATGCTGCTGCAGGACTTCGGTGATCATATGTTTGCTTCCGCTTATGATAGCGATGTCATTCAAAGTCTATATCAAAAAGCCCTGTCAGCACTTCCCGCGTTGCAAAGCGTGCAGCACACAGCCATGGGCGAATTGCCGCTATTTGATGACGCTTTACTGGATGCCGAGTTTCATTTATTTAATCACTGGCTGATAGATGTCCATTTAGGGCTATCACTGACACAAGACACCTGGCAAGTCATTCATGATGCGCAGAAGGTTATCAGGCAGGTGTTCTTAAGGCAGCCACAGGTAGGTGTGCATCGAGATTATCATTCTCGAAATCTTATGTTGCTCGGCACAGAAGATAATAAGGAAATTGGCATTATTGATTTTCAGGATGCCGTCATTGGTCCGGTAACGTACGATGCCGTGTCGCTGTTGCGGGATTGTTATATTGTTTGGCCCGAAACCATGGTGTATGAGTTGTTGGCGCAATGGCATCAGCAATATTTTCGACACTATCAATGGCAGGATTTTCAATATTGGTTCGATATCGTCGGCATCCAACGCCACATCAAAGCCTCAGGTATTTTCTGCCGTTTGTGTCATCGTGATGGGAAACAGGGATATCTGGAAGATATTCCACGGACCCTGGAATATATTGTCAAGTATGCGGCTAAGTATCCGGAATTACAGGCGTTCTCGACTGTCGTGACAACGCAAATATTACCTGCCATGCAAAATTCACTGGTGCCAGAGGTCTAAATGTCCGGCCCTTCAACCGCTATGATATTAGCCGCTGGTCGCGGTGAACGCATGATGCCATTGACCGATCACACGCCCAAACCTCTTCTGCAGGTGCGCGGACGTCCCTTAATTAGTTACCATCTGGATAAACTGGCGGCGCTTGGCTATGACAGGGTGGTCATCAATCACGCCTGGCTGGGTGAAAAAATCGAAAAAACGCTAGGAGACGGCAGTCAATTTGGCTTACAAATTGTTTACAGCGCGGAAAAACTAGTACTCGAGACGGCTGGTGGCATAGCCAAAGCGCTTCCCCTGTTAGGAAATAAGCCCTTTTTAGTGGTCAATGGTGATGTTTGGAGCGATTTTGATTTCGGTCTGTTAAATGCATTACCAACAGGGTATTTGGCACAATTGGTAATGGTGGAAAACCCAGAACACCATCCGGCCGGAGATTTCGTGCTCTCCAAAGGTGATATTCGTATGCCAACTGCTGCGCCCACAAACCCACAACCTGATGTGGAAACATACACCTTTTCTGGGATGGCATTATACGATCCGGCTTTTTTTGCCAATGTGGCGGTGGAAAAACAAGCACTTGCCCCTATCTTAAAACAACATATCGCGAATGGGCGGGTTTCAGGAATACTGCACAGCGGACAGTGGTGTGATGTTGGTACACCGCAACGACTGGCGGCATTGAATCAGGAGTAGACAGAACGATGGCAATCTGGGGAAAAGTGTTAGGAGGATTGTTCGGTTTTATGTTTGGCAGAATCCCAGGTGCGATACTCGGCGTTGTTATCGGCCATATGTTTGATCGGGGTTACAGTCAGGACTTCAATAAAATGGGGGGCTTTGGTCGTTTTTTTGTTGATAAAAACGAACTTAAAAATCAGGCCGTTTTTTTTCACGCTTTATTCTCAGTACTGGGACATATCGCCAAGGCAGACGGCCGGGTAACCGAAGACGAAATAAAAGTGGCCAGTCGTTTAATGGATGAGATGGGGCTGGAAGGGGATACCCGAGCAGAAGCACAGCAAGCCTTTCGTGAAGGAAAAGCAGCTGACTTCCCGTTTAAATCGATTCTAAAAGATCTCAACGAATCCTGTTACGGTCGCAAAGATATTTTACAGATTTATCTGGAAATTCTGATTCAGGCGGCTTTCGCTGATGGCAAGTTGGATCAAAAAGAGCAGGCTGTACTGGAAGAAGTCGCTAAAATACTGGGCTTTAAACAGAATGAATTGCTGTTTTTAATTTCCTCATTTGAAGCGGAAGTTCGATTCCGTCAAGCCTGGCAAGCAAAAGGAGGACCACGACAAAAAGGGCAGCGACAGCAATATCAGCAACGCTCGCAGTCATATTCGCAAGCACAATCTCTGGATGATGCCTATCGTATTTTAGGCGTGAGTAAATCGGATGATGCCACAGTGATCAAAAAGGCCTATCGCAAATTAATGTCGGAACATCATCCAGATAAGCTAATGTCCAAAGGACTGCCAAAACAGGCTATGGAAATCGCCAAAACGAAAGCGCAGGATATTCAAGCCGCTTATGAATATATTAAAAAAGAGAAAGGTTTTTAAACAAACTCAATAGGTGATCTGTACGCAAACCAGAAGCTTCACCAGCCGTAATATATCTGAGAATAGAACTGGTAGGCTTGTAGAGGGTAATTATATAACCAATTTGGGCCGTACCGTGTTAATCCGGTGAAGTTGACTTAGAATAGTAGTCAGAACCTTTAGGGACTAATCAATTAGTGGGCCATCAAGAAAGTATCGAACAGGTTAAAAGCTCCCTGGTCAATGTCGTATTGACGATTTTAGCCATTATGGCGATTCCAGGGTTAATGGGCTCGCTGGTTCGAATATTCGAGTTCGGTTTTCAACCAACAATGATTGCCCATGTTGTCCTGACAGTAGGCGCTTGGTTGATAGTACTTTTTCGAAAACGTATCTCTCTTCGTTTCAGAGCAGCATTTATTGTGTCAGCATTTTTTATCATCGCCACGGGAGGGATATTTAAGTTTGGCGTAATGAGTACCAGCCAGATTTTTTACCTCGGGGCGATTATCATCACTGCAACTATTTTTGGTCTGCGATTAGGTTCAATGGTGCTTATTGCCAGTTTCCTGGCTATTGCTATTGCAATGTGGCGCACAATAAATGGTTATGGCTCATATAACTTTGATGTTTCTTTGTACGTTGCCAGCACGCCAGTTTGGGTTAACTTTGTACTCACATTGCTCATGGTCAGTGTTTCACTTTTGGTGTTGTTAAGCCGGCTCAATAATTATATGACTCATTTGGTGGAGAATCTGGAGCAGCGTGTAGAAGAAAGAACGCTGGATCTCAAAAAGAAAAATGAGGAATTGAATGTTTCCAAGGAAGAAGCTGAACAGGCGAATAAGGCAAAATCAGCCTTCCTGGCCAACATGAGTCATGAGATACGAACCCCCATGAACGGCGTAATGGGCACATTACAGTTGTTAGAGAGTGATGTACCCAAAGGAAAAAACCTGATTCTAGTCAAAAAGGCAATGTCTTCCGCCCGTTCATTGATTCGCATTATTAATGATGTTCTCGATTTTTCTAAGATTGAGGCGGGGCAATTGTCGATTGAAGAAATTGATTTTTCTGTTGTCGAGGTTGCTGAGTCTATTCACCATGACATGTTACCCGCAGCCACAGCAAAAAATATTAAGTTAATCATTAGCACTAAAGGATTAACCGCCAATTACTGGGTTGGGGATCCCGTCAGAATCAGGCAGATTTTTCTTAACCTGGTGGCCAATGCGGTTAAATTTACCCAACAGGGCAGGGTTGAGCTCATCATACAGGAGTCCAACAGTCCAGGCAGAGAGGGGCTGCTGATCAAGGTGCATGATACTGGAATCGGTATGTCTGGAGAGGCGCTCAAAAACCTTTTTGAAAGATTTAAGCAAGGAGACAGCAGCACAACCAGAAAATTTGGCGGAACGGGACTGGGTATGTCCATTACAGAAAATCTGGTTTTATTGATGCATGGCGAAATTAGAGTAAAGAGTACCGAGGGTGAAGGAACCGAATTTGAAGTGTTTTTGCCACTATCTAAATCCACCAGAACAGCGCTCCTCGACGAGGATAATATTGCATGCACGCCACCGGACTTAAATGGCAAAACGATTCTTGTCGCTGATGATAATGAAATAAATCTTGTCGTGGTTATGAATATGCTGGAAAAGACCAATGCCAGGATAGTCACTGCCAGCAATGGTGTTGAAGCGATAAATCAACACAAAGAAACCTCACCAGATCTCATTCTAATGGATATTCAAATGCCAGAAATGGACGGTGTTGAAGCATGTCTGAAAATCAAGGCGTTGAATAAAGCAGCATCAATAATCGCACTCACCGCAAATGTGATGAAAGAAGATGTCGAAATTTATCGGAATGCAGGCTTTTGCGGCCATTTAAGTAAGCCCATAGAGATGAATAAATTATACAAAACGCTAGCGGATAAGTTGGTGTCTAAATAACGAGAAAAGTCATTTAAGTCAGGTGTACAAGGGAAATTATCAAGGGACTTTGTTAGTAATATCCGAGCAGGGTCGATTACAATTCTGATTCAATATCCAACCCAATCACCAGTTGGTCTTTGCGCTTTCATTTCTTATATGGTTGTAAGGCGTTTCGACACTTTCTTTAGTCAGTTGCGCGTCGTCCCGCAGCTGTGACGGCTGGATCCACAAAACATCCAAGCAAAACTGCACGGAGTTCTGTTTTCTCGGTTAAGCCTTAGAATGATAATTTGGGGCGGTTCATTATGCTACGACAGAGGCTTGTCATGTTGAAACTACAGTGGGGTTTTGGCTATGCAGGAGGGAGTACTTTTAATGTCGGTACTAGTTTTGTTCACCCAATAAAAAAGCCCGCTTGTCACTGGAGCGGGCTTTTGATGGACTAGCTATCTATTTTATTGGCTAGCTTTTTATTCCCAAGTGGCGTTAAGGTCAACACCGGAGAATGTGCGATACGCTTTGAGGCTGATATGCCATGTACCTTCTGCAGGTGCATTCATAGTACAGCTTTCGACGTTACCGTTTGCCCATGAGCGACAATCAAAAGATGAACTGGTAGGTTGAGCACCGAAGCGGACATAAAGGTCAGCGTCACCAGAACCACCAGCAGTTGTCACTGTCAGCGTTGACATACCTGCTGGGATATCCAGCGTGTAGTGCAGCCACTGGTTACGGCTAGCTGATAAATCAGTTGCGCCAGCAGTACCACCTTCACCACCAGTTGAAGCTTCAGTATATGAACCGGTCAGACTTGCACCAGAGAACGTGCTGTAAGCCACCAGTTTCACATAGTATGTACCTTCTTGAGCTGTGCTGAATGTGCAGTTTTCAGTATTACCTGACGCCCATGAGCGGCAATCATAAGAAGACGTGGTTGGTTCGTTACCGAAACTCACGTACAGGTCACCATCACCAGAACCACCAGACATGTTGAATTGCAGATCTGTGGCACCAGCTGGTACGTCCATTGTGTACAGAATCTCATCACCTGTTGTAGCACCTAGTCCTGTTTCAGCAACACCATTTTGCAGTTCGCTACCAGTGGGTGGTGGAGGAGTCACTGTACCGCTACAGCCGTTAGCAGTGATGTAATCAATTGCGGCTTTCGTTTGCACCAGACCATAACCGAACTTCACGTCACGTCCTGCTGCGCCCAGATCTTCTGCCGTACCATTTAAGACATCACGGATTTCAGAAGCAGTACAGGTTGGGTGGTGGCTCCATACCAGCGCCGCAACACCAGCGACATGTGGAGATGCCATGGAAGTACCACTCATCTTGCCGTAGTTGCCTGCGCCGATGTTGATGCTGGCAGTTTGGCCCGTTTGAGATAGCATTGCCGCACCATCTGTATCTGATGCCGTTACAGCAGGTATGGTAGTTGCGTTAGTTGTGCCTAATGTGCCACCAAAACTGCCTGCAGCATTATTATAAATAATAGCGCCTACACCACCACTGTTCTCACAGTTTTGTACTTTATCGTGGAAGGAGATATTACCGCGCTGAATCAGACAAACTTTGCCATTCGCACCGCTGTCTGTTGCTTCACCAGTTGCGAAATCATACAGGGGAGCAGACGCTGTACCTTGGTTTTCCATTGCATTGGCTGCGTAACCTGTGCCACCAACGCTCAATTCTACTACTGAACCATCACCTTCAGGATACGTGGAGTTTACGTCTACACCAGGTCCTGAAATTTCAACTTGGCTGTTCTTCTGAGAGAAATCCGCCAAGGCTTTAGTATCATCCAAAGCAGCTACTGACATGACAGAGTCATAGGATGCAGGGAAGCTCTCTGCATCAGTCGTGCTGCTAGCAACACCATCGTTACCTGCAGCTGCAATCAGTAACACGCCATCATCAAATACGGCCTGCATAGCATTTTGTTCTGATGTGGAAGAACCTGAACCACCTAAGCTCATGTTTACGACGTCAGAACCGTTGTTTTTACAGACATTGATCGCGTCGATAAGGTCGGAAGAGTAACCCCAACCGCTGGCATTAAATACTTTAACTATGTGCATGCTAGGATCGCTGCCGATCACACCGACTACACCGATACCATTGTTAAGCGCTGCGATTGTACCTGCCACGTGTGTACCGTGAGGGCCACCATTGTCGTACCAGTTGCCTGTTCCGCTATCGTTAGTTCCGTTAATGGTTGCACCCAGTGTGCCCATATCTTCATGGGGTAAATCTAAGCCAGAATCGATAACACAGATTTTTTTACCACCCGCGTTAGCTGAAGCAACAGAGTCATCTACTTGATCAGCTTGTACCATACCAATGCCGTAAGGTTGCGTTTGCGCCATGAACTTTCTTCTGACGTCTGCTTCCGCGAAAGATACCATCGGATTGCTGTTTAAGCGCTTAAGAATGCCCTGCATTGCTTTCATGTCAGTCATTGTGTTCAATGACAATACTTGTGAGCCGCTAGACAGTTGTCTTACGTGTTGTAGTTCAATTCCAGTACGTTGACTTAATGTGTGTACCATCGCTTGCACAGGAGCTTTGCCTGCTGCTTGAGCGCTCATTCCATCAGACATGAGAGCCATAGGCGCATCGGAAAATTCCACGATGATGCGGTCAGTATATTCATTTACAGAAGTACTTTTTGCGTCTTGCAGTTGCAACAGTGACGGCATGGTTTCCGTTTCGCTGGTGCTTTGTACTTGTTTTAATTCTTGCATTGTTGCGGCACTTACTGCTCCAGCAGCTACAAAAGATGTAGCAACAGCACTAAGTAACAGTCTGGACTTCAACTTCGACTTGTCTAACATTTCTTTCAACTCCTGATTCTTGGATGTATGTTGCACAGTTAATTATTGTTGTATTTCTTATTGTTATTCTTGCCGTGCATTTCAGACTCAAACCTGTGGCTTTTTGCCTGTCGAAAAATCGAGCTGAGATAGTGAACCAAGGCAATAGGAAAGAATATTAAAATACCGTCAATATTTAAGACCATAACGACATGCGTGGGCCAAAAACTCAAAATGACCGAGAGTCAAATAAGCTCGGCATGAGCTTCTGTGCTGTGTTTTTATAGCGTTTTTAAGGTGAACGGTGAGTCGTCAATATTGTTGACTAAGTGGTCAAGAATGTTGATCGAAAAAAAAGCGTGTTTTATGAAGAATGTCGTTAAATTAATAAAAGCTGTCGCTTCTGGCGGGTTGTTTTTGTGTATTTATTCACGCCGAAATGTATGAATTGGATAGGTGGGCTAGTAAACTATCCGATTGCACAGATAGTTGCTGTGAATTGTTTGAGTAAAATGTTGCTCAGTCGAATTTGTTTTGGGTTATAAAGATCCACAGAGAAAAGTATGAAATTCACGTCACGCTCACTTGCGCAATTAAATGCAAAGTTTATTAGCGGTTCGTTCATTTTGCTGTTTACCACGATACTTGTTGCCGCGATCTATCTGGTTTATGTTGAGCTAGTAGTATCTGCTTTGCTGACTGGGCTAGCTGCTGGTGGCATATACGGTACTTGCGCGCCATTTTTGTGGAAAAGAGACTGGGACCTGGCAAACGCAGGTTTAAGTTTTGGACTTTTGCTTATTGTTCCTGCCATGCTTGCTCTCCTTTTTCATTTTGAAGGAGACTATCAAATCCAACACCTATTATTTTGTGTTCTGTCGGCAGCGACGGTCTGGTCTGTGGCAAGGCGGAAGTGGTTGGCGTATTTGCAATAGCCACAACCCTATATTAGGCCGATGCTGGATGGTTGAAGCATCTTAGCTCCCGGCTTGGTCTAAACTGCTGTGTAATTGGTGAATATTTGTGGATTATCGAGATACTGAAATTCGTCAGGTGCGGGAAGGCAATCTTTGCGAATATGTTCGGTCAGTTCCGGTTGTGGCGAACAATACAAAATATCCAGCGCCTGTCTAGCGCCGCCATAGAGTCCGCGATGAATAGCCAAAGCCGAGAAAATACAGATCTCGCCGCTTTGCAGCGGAACAGACTCACCATGGGGCAGAGCTTCATTGTTTTTATGCCCATCTAATTCCAGTCGAACAACTCTTTCTTCTTCATTATCCCAATTGCGGTGACTGTTTGGAATGATTTCTATACCGGGCTCATCATACAGCGCTATGCGAAAGTGCCAGACCTGTTGTTCGCTAACTAGCAATTCTTTTTGCTGTGCTTCATTCAAATGGTACTGCGGATCTCTGTGCCAATAATTTCTCTGACTTGCATTCACAGGATTGAAAAATAACTGTGTATTCATAAAACACAGGTCAGGACCAATAATTCCTTTGGCAAGTGCTATGAGTTTATCACTGGAAACGAAGCGCAGCAGTTGTAAGCGCTGAGAGTTGTTAAGGTAACCGGGGGCGCTCAGATAGGCGCTGTTGACAGCCTGGGACTGATAAAATTCCTGATTGGCTTTTTGCCAGCACTGGTGGTGTTGGGTGCAAATAGCGCGTAAGTCTGCAAGTTCCAGATCACTTAACAAATCAGGTACTTTGACAAAGCCCATTTCCTGGGCATTTGCGAAGATGTTGTGATGTTCAGCCTGCTTCATTGAGATTACATTGACTAACTAAGCCAGCAATAGTGCTGACAATGTCCATAGCACGGCCGCTGCAGACGCGGCGTATGTTGCAGGAACGATCTGTGTTTTCACATGATCCATTAAGTCGCAACCAGTGGTCATCGAACTCAGAATCGTGGTGTCCGAAATGGGTGAACACTGATCCCCATAGACACTGCCGTTCAGCACCGTTGCAAAACAGATGGCCATATAAACCTCAGGGTTCGCCAACCCTTGAGAACTGGCGATCGCCCATGCAAGCGGCATAGCAAGAGGAAAGGCTATTGCGTATGTGCCCCAACTGGTCCCAGTCGAGAATGCAATTACCATTGTCATGAGTTGCAGAATAACAGGGAGCAACCAAAAAGGGATTTGCTGCCCCAGCAACTCTACCAAATATATCCCCCCCCCAAGTTGCTTACTTAAACCACCAATGGTGATAGCTAGCATCAGCACGACAGATACAACAACAACACCTTTTAAGCCAATACCAAAGCCATCCAGCACTTGCGATAACGTCATACCACGAAACAAAGCCATGGTCATACAGCATGTCAGTGCCAGGCCAAACGCCCAACTTACTTCTGGTGAACCAAACGCAATAAAACTGGCAATGGCGACAAAGAGCAGAATGCAAAGCGGCAAGATAAACTCAAGCATTGAAGGCGAATAGTTCTCTGGCACCATAGGTCGATGTAATTCAGCAGCACTCATTGGTCGAGCATTGGGCCCATCCAGTGCTCCAGTTTGCTGTGCGCGTTTTTGTGCCTTTCTCATAGCTGAACCAGAAAACAGCGTAATGTTGAGGCTAAGTAGTAGCGTGCCTATCACTGCCAAAACACCATAAAAACTAAAAGGAATGCTACTGAAGAAAAACGCTATTCGGTCTGACTCGGTGGCCAGAAACGTCACGCCCGGTACAAAGATAAAAGCTTGCACGTATGCTGGCCAGGCATTAAACGCAATCACTGAAGCAATTGGCGAAGCTGTAGAGTCAACAATGTAACTCATTTCTTCATGACTGACGTTTGCTTTATCTGCCATAGGTTTGACGGTCGTACCTACTAAAACCGTGCTCATGGTTCCGCCCTGGAAGAAAAGAATACCCATAAACCATGCTATAAATTTTGCTGATTTAGGACCTTTCACAAAATGCGCTGTCATATAGGTGGCAAAGGCTTGTGCCGCCCCTGTTTTTGCCCACATGCCCATGAGCCCACCCAATAGCCACAAGTACAAAATCAGTATGCCCGCGGCACTGGTGGTGCCAATGCTGGGTACTAACACATCGCCGGTTATATCAAATCTACCCAACATCACTGCGGCGACGATTACACCACTTAACAATGCTGCTACGGGTTCTCTGGTCAAAACACACATCATGATCGCGACAAAAGCTGGCAGTAAAGACCACAAGCCATAGTGAAAAGCCGCTTTTAATAACACCACGTCTTCAGGGTTGTCGTTTCTATAAACCCACTGTTCCTTGATTTCTGGTTCAGTCTGAGATTTCGATAAGTAATCTTGCCTTAACGGTGATTGTTGGTATGGAACAACGTTCTTAATGATGATTTCTTTTTCTCTGAAAACATAAGCTAGCTGGTTGTCATCGTTTTTATACAGTTCATAAACGTGGATTTGTTCTTGCCAATGGGGTTTGACAAACTGACCAACATAAACCCCGGCAATGATTGAAAGAATAAAGAGAATTCCAGCTAGTCGATTCATATTACTTTGCATCTGTATACGTGCCTGCTTGTTTTTATTATTAAAATCTCAAGTTGGGAATTGGAATAGTGTATCACGGGCAAGATTCAGTTTTCGCTGCTTAGGCCACTTGCTCCTGCGTATGCAGTTTGTTTACAAAATCCTTGTTTGGTAGTGGCGGGGCCCAAAAATAGCCCTGACCATAAACACACCCCTGGGATTTGAGCTCGGCTGCTATCTCTGCAGTTTCCACACCCTCTGCGACATTTTCAAGATTCATTGCGCGACTCATTTTTATAATGGCGTTTACAATATGCTGCTGTTGTGAGTTAGTTAGCATATTACGGACAAAAGACATATCGATTTTCAATGTGGATGCATTGAAGTTGGATAAGTAATTCAGATTTGAATAGCCTGTACCAAAATCATCAATAGCGAAATTGACGCCTTTTTCCACCATACTGTAAATTTGTTGTTTAATGTGCTCGGCATTATCAATAAACAAGGACTCGGTGATCTCTAATTCGAGCATGCTGGGATCTAACTGAAATTTTTGCAGGGCTCTGAATACGTGGCTTGGCAAGTTACCACGTTTAAACTGCACAGGCGAGATATTAACCGCGACGGTCATGCCTTTAAAGCCAAGCTTATGCCACTTTGCACATTGTTCACATGCAGTTTCTATGACCCACTTGCCAATTTCAACGATCAACCCGGATTCCTCAGCGACCGGAATAAAATCATTGGGTGGTACAATGCCGCCGTTTTTGTGCCAGCGGATCAGTGCTTCTGCACCCACAATAGTGTTTGATTGCAGTTCTACCTTAGGTTGATAGTAGAGTTCAAACTCGTTATTTTCTATTGCGATTTTGAGCTCCTGAACCATATTCAGGCGGCGTATGATGATTCTTTCCATATCACTTTCATAGAACTGATATGAGTTAGGTTCTTCCTGCTTGGCTTTATAAACGGCAAAATTTGCTTTTCTGCGCAGCTCTGCGAAGTTATCACCATCAAAAGGCGCGGCAGTTACACCAACAGAGCAGCTCATTTCGTGATCATAACCAGCCAGAAATAGTGGCAGGATCGTGGTTCGAATGGTCTGATGACAAAATTCGTTCAACGACTCAAAATCTGGTACCTGAGTGGTAATCGTAAACTCCGTTCCCGACGTTCGGTAAACCCAGGTTTTATCGTCTTCAAGTTTTCTTAAACGCTGAGCCAGCTGGATTAATATCTGATCACCGAAATCGTGACCGAGAGTGGAATTAATCCAGTTAAAACTATTTATGTGCAGTATGATAAATCCTTGGATATCACCTTTCTTGGAGTGGTTTTTCAAACTCACTGAGATATCCTGCTTACACTTCTCGCTGTTGGGTAAACCGGTCAAATCATCAAACAAAATACGCCGCTCAGATTCTTTGCGTGTGACATCGTTCCGCTTTTTTTCTTCGGACAGTTTTAGCACCAGCGCTCTGACGAACCTCGAAATAATAACAATCCCCAAGCCGTAAAGTACCAGCATTGCCGCCATGTCATTTGACTTTGCCCAGATAGAGTACGGGGTCATGACCTTATTTTCGATAATATTAGTCTCCACCGCATAAGCAATGGCAAAGTAGCTAGCAGCCATAAACATGACCAACGGAATGACCAGCACTTTGCCACCAAGAAACACAGCGAATATCACTACAAACGGATACAGTAACAGGGAGGTATCGTATAAACCGTCGTAATAAAACGCTTTGGATAGGGCAAAAATGGTCACTGTCCATAACATCATACCTGCAACAATGTTGCTGGTGTCACTATTGAGAAACCGGGTTAATGCCAAGAGGAAGGCTATTATCAGCAAACTCTTGATGACCCATTCACCGTCGCTTTGCACTAGATCACTGACTACGATGAACAGAAACAGGATGATAAACACATTTATCACAGCTTTAACCTGGGCAACCCGGGATTTCATGTCATGCAACAATAAAACAGATTCCGCAAGGCGCTTGATAGAGACTAATTGCCTAGACATGTTTGACCTGAGGTTGATGTACCTCATCAGAAAAGTGTAAAAATTGCTCAGGGTGCGTTTCTTTGAATTTTTTCGATTGATACATTGCCTGATCCGCCAGATGCAGCAGCGTTTGCAGTTCTGGTGAATTATCAGGGTAACAAGCCGCACCGACACTCGCTCCAATGGAGACATTTTGTTCGAAATTTCTCAAATAAAAGGGCTTGGAAATGCGTGTAATCAATCGCCTTACGATGTCTCGCGTTTCGTTCTGATCAGCCTCATTCAGCAACAGAACAAACTCGTCTCCTCCCCAACGGCCACCAAAGTCTCCCGGACGGAGGGTTTTCTTAATCCGGTCTGCAACAAAAATAAGGATTTCGTCACCGGACTTATGACCATAAATATCGTTAACTTGTTTGAACCAGTTTAAGTCTATTAACACCAACATAAACCGGCTTTGTGATTCCATCAATGTCGCTAACTGCTTTTCAAGTCCCTGACGATTAAACATCTTGGTCAACTTGTCAAAATCTGCTTGATACGCAAGGTCATCCAATTCTCGTTTTCGCTTGGAAATATCGTGCAGTGTGACTTGATAATATTCGCGCATATCCTCGCTAATGATCGCGGTGACGACCACCTGAACCCAGAAATGTTCAGTTCCATCATCCGTTTTGAGTTTAAACTCACCGGTCGCAATTTCGTCGTTTGCAAAGGCAACTTCCACGGCTTTGGAAAGCGAATCCGGATCATCAAACAAATCCGTGAGCAGAGGGCCAAAACTCTTTCTAAGCTGTAAACCCAACTTGTCCAATGTGTTCTCAAAGGCGCTGTTAAACAGCAGAATATTGCCCCTTGGTTCCATCAAAATAATCGGGGACAATGAATTCTCAAACAACATTCGGAAACGTTTTTCCAGCCCTTCGATTTCTTCACGCAGCTTTCTTTCCTGATTAAATTGATTTTCTGTTTTATCCAGTAGCTTATTTACATCCCGCACCAGCAAGCCAAGTTCACTGCTATCATGAAACTCAGGCACTGCTAACCGACTACCTTCTCCCGGCTTGGTATGATGCAGCGCCCGGGCTATGGCAATCATCGGCCTGGTAATCAGAAAAAATGCAACAAAGATGGCGACGATAGTCACCACCAGCGCCTGCAAAATCATGGCGTTTGAATTCTCGCTGGCCAGCTGACGGGCACGCATTTCTATGAATTCCACGTTTGGCTCAATGAGGAGTTGGCCAATGGTTTTATTCGGCTCAAATAACGACTTGATTGGAAAAGTGATGGGATTATTCAAGGGTAGATCGTTGGCTGTGACAAGCGTTTCTTCAAAAGTCATATTGGCGTTCAAAACGATGCCGTTCGTGGTGAGACCATCCAGCACTTCCTGAGCCAAATCTTCTGCTGCTAAATACGCGGCGGTAGCCGCGGTGGCCTCAACCGTTTTGTATAGGCTATCAATGCTTTGATGGGCGAAGTCAATCTCTTTGTTTACCGTGAGCCGGTAAAACAATTGAGTCGATAAGACCCCGATGGCGATTGACGCGAAGCCGATGACTACCGCTAATCGTACTAATAATCCACTTTTATTCATTGAACCGATAAACCACTTTGACGTCGTCTGTGAGATTACTGGCGTGAATATAGGCTATTGCCGAGTTCGATGTGGCGACAACTTGTATTGCTGCCTGTTCATCGTTTTGTTGTATTGGCGGTCTTGCTCGACCAGAAAATTTCACCTTCGACCAATAAGCATTTACCCTGTTCAGCGGCATTCCCACCAGCTCTTTGTAAAACATTTCTTTGGTCATTTGGTTGTTATCAATATCTAATGGCTGTGCTTTACGTCCATCTGGAAAGGCAACGTACTTGCCCATATATAAATCTATGAGTTGTGACCGCGACAGTTGGGTAGTCGGGTTATCTTTACTGACCACGACAACCAGATCAGAGCCGAAGGCTATGCTGGTAACACTCAGGCTGCCCACCAATAGTAATGATTTGAAAAAGGATAAAGCGACCATTAGAAGGTAAAACTCAGGTTGGAAAACAGGGCATTCACGTGTCCCTCTGGCTTGGTCATACTACTCTGTGCCTGGGGAGGTTGCCAAAGTGTGCTACCACCAGAGTTAATGCGCGTGTGATCCCACTGCAATTTAAACGACATATTGTCGGTAAAGTCCCACCGCCAACCAAGTGAGAACGTTTTTTGATTGACGTTGTAAAAGCTGAGCACTCCCTGAGCTTCTAAAAATAACTCCGTCGCGAAAGGCACTTGTTGCAACAAGGGTATATTGACATCGCTATTTTCAAATTGGTCGGTGCTACTACAGGCTAGTGACAAGAAGAAATTGTGCTTACCGGCATGATACACGCCGCTAATATAGCCACTTAGCACATCCTGAACCGACAGGGTGTCTGCTCTAATTTGTGCGATCTCTGACATAAACGTCATTCTATCTGCACGGTACTGACCACTAATCGAAGTATATTTCCCTGTCCGATTATTTAACTCTATGCCATTAGCCATTGCAACGGCATTCGGCCAAATCAGTTCAAAACCAGGGACTTGCGAGCTCAACGCATTGATGCCATTAACCAATGGCGTGATTAACTGTGAATCGAATTTTACTTGCGTATGATTCAGGGCAATATCCCACTCAAAGGTCTGATAATCCAGAGCCAGGCCGAAAATGTTATCGAGGTTGAGAGGGGTAACGGTAGGAGAACTAAATGCTGTAACGCCAAACTCACTCTCACCAAAAAACACTTTAGCAGAAAACGTCCCTTTGCCTGCAGGACGGCTGTAACTGATATCAAGGCCGTCTAAGTGGCGGTGGGGAATGACCCCATAAATTTCACTGGGTACATGCGCCCAAGGGTAGGCAAAACCAATGTCACGGAACTCAGTTAGCAAGAATAAATCCAACGCAGTGCGGCCAACACGCATCGACCAGTTTGGCGTAGGAGAGTAACGCGCAAAAGCGAGGTTAAGCACCGAATCGAAGGTGTAGTCCTGCTGATCGCGATAAATAACCTGCACAACTGCATCGAAGTTAGGGCTGGCAATAAAATCGAACTGCACCCCTAAATTACTGGTTTGCGCAAAATCGAAGTCACCATCAAACACGCCTCCTGTCCGGGAAAAATCTGCGCGATAACCAAACTCATCGGAATCGGTCACAACAAGGCCAATTGTTCCGAAGCCGGACACATTCACTGTCGGTGAGGACTGCACTGAAAAACAAAACCACAGTAGTATCAGTGTAAATATTCTTTTCATGTCCGCCTTCTTGATTATATAAGTTCTAATCAGCACCAACTTGTCACCGCGTTTTTAACACCAATATTAGCCTATAAGCTCAGAATACTCTAAAAGGGGATTCCGGGATTGTAAAATAAAAGAATGCCCGAAAATAAACCATTTAGGAAAGCTCAACTCAAGCTGGTTTTGATAAAAGGTACGGTTAACATCCCTTCAACTTCATTAGGTTTTCGACTTTAGTAAAGTTTAGAATGTATTCGGTTACTGAATTCATAAATCGCTAGCCTCTATAGCTACGGTTTTTCGAATTCACAACTTTATTGATTTCCGATACTTGTCCATTTTTTTTCCTTTGCTAATGTTATGCTCAGCAGTGAAACTAAACACCAAAAGAATGCAAACATGCACCTAAGTCAACGTGTTGACGAAATTGAGCAATAATCTGCATGGGTGTCTATTGGTAAACTGACTCTCTTTGTTAAGGAACACACATGAAAAAAACACTCTTTTCTTTGGCCATAGCACTGTCACTACCATTGTCAGCTCATGATAGATTTGGCGATGTTGAAATTAAAACTCAGGCCGTCTCGGAATCTGTCTATATGCTCACCGGCATGGGAGGTAATATCGGCATTTCTATAGGGGACGACGGTGTATTGATTATCGATGACCAGTTTGAACCTTTGGCCGTTAAAATAACTGAAGCCATAAAGGCGATCAGTGACAGTAAAATAAAATATGTCGTTAATACTCACTACCATGGTGATCACACTGGCGCAAACGCCTGGTTCAAAAAAGTGGAAGACGCCACCATATTTGCGCACGACAATGTGCGACATCGTTTGCAACAGGATGAAAAAATGGATGCCGCAGGCTGGCCCGTTGTGACCTATGAGCAGGGAGTTAAATTTCATTTTAACGGTGACACGATCCATGTTCGTCACCGTCCAAACAGTCATACTGATGGTGATAGTTTCGTGCTTTTTGAACAGCAGAATGTCATTCACGCGGGTGATTTGTTGTTTAATAAGTTGTTCCCGTATATTGATCTTGATGCGGGTGGCACGATTGCCGGATATATGGGTAGTTTGCAGGCAATGATTGATGCCTCTGATGACGAAACTAAGATTATTGCGGGCCATGGTGAAATGGCCTCAAAAGCTGATTTGAAAACCAACTTGCATATGCTTAAAAGCACGGCAGCTGCCGTCAAAACCATGAAAGACAGCGGTATGTCTTTGGAAGCCTGTGTTGAGAAAGGTCTGGACGAAGAGTGGGCGAGCTGGTCCTGGAGTTTTATTGATTCCGAACGCTGGATTAGCACACTGTATAAGGGACAATAACGCGAATTAATAAGGATGAGCGATTCACAGGCTTTCCTAAGAGACGCCACAGTAAGCGACATGGAACGGATACAGGGCTGGTTTGCCAACGCAGAGCAGCTTTTTATCTGGGGTGGGCCCGGATTGGTCTTCGGGGTAGCTCTCGACGAATTTTGCCGTCAAATAAAACTGTCCAACTTAAATAGCTCTGTACTGACAGACGGCCGGGAGTTGCTGGGATTTGGTCAGTTCTATGTCAGGCAAGGGCGGCACCACTTGGGAAGGCTTGCGATTTCACCTGAGCATCGTGGCAAGGGATTGAGTAAATATTTGGTCCGTTTGTTGTGCCAAATTGCACCCCACAAGCAAAGCGCCAACGGCTTTTCGCTTTTTGTTTTACCTGACAATGTTAAAGCAAGAAGCCTTTATCTGAAGTTGGGGTTTGTCGAGCAATCATACCCGGAAGCCATACCTGGTGGCTTGCAGGACTGTATTTATATGGTCTGTGATAATATCCACCACTGAACTTATGGTTTATTGCCAATGCTGTTTCTTTAAAACGCACTGTTATAAAAAATAAACGAATAATAATTAGTAGTTTTAAAATAACTGTGTTACTCTTCTCGTCGCCTTAAGAAGGTGCTACACCTATTTGATATTTGCTGCTACATCTATTTTTGTAATCCTCATAAGATTTACACTTAATTTTGTTTCACAAACCACATCCAATTCGTTAGTCCATCAAGGTAATCCCGGTTGCAATTGCAACCAAATTTAAAATTTATTGAGGAATTTATTATGTCTGCTAGTAAGACTGGTACAGTTAAGTGGTTTAACGAAGATAAAGGTTTTGGTTTCATTACTCAGGAAGACGGTGGCAAAGACGTATTTGTACATTTCCGTTCAATCGTTTCTGAAGGTTACAAAACATTGAAAGAAGGCCAACAGGTTTCTTTCGTCGTTGAGCAAGGTCAAAAAGGCCCACAAGCTTCTAACGTTCAAGCTCTTTAAGCTAACACGTTAAAACCAAATTTTAAAAGACCAGCGCTTCGCGCTGGTCTTTCTAATTACCTACTATATTGCCCACCATTTCCCCCAAATTTAATCGCTGGAGATGACACAATAATAAGAGAGAATATATATGATGTACTTACATAATGGCGAGAATATTAGTATTTCGCCGCCAATACAGACTGTTTCTGTAAATAAAAACACCGTTATTTTTGCCGATTTGAGCGGCCAACAACGCTTGCAATTAAACGATTCCCAGGAAACCACATCCTTTTTAAAGTGGTTAACAACTGCTCCTGTAATCAATTAATCGAACTTTCCTGCTAAATCCGTAACTTTCACGCTTCTTAGTCTTTAACAGACGGTTCTGCTTTTATTCGTTATTAATCACTTGGTGTCAGACTCAGTGCTACATTTGTGTAATACAAATTGGTGAGTCCTTCAAACCCAGAGTCTGTCCCAAAAAATAACCACAAATGCCCATCTTCAGAAGACTGTATTTCAAAACTCTCAGAAGCCTCAAGTTCCAGGGTTTTTTCATCAAATGTTGTTTCGTCCGTACAACTTGCACCGTCAGTAGCGACGTTTCCGATAGTGAGCGCATCATTGCCGGATGTTGATTGGTTACCCTTGTCAACGTTCATATAGTAGTCAACTTGCTCTGGTTCGAGTTCGCTGGCGCCAAGCTTGAAGAACACAGACTCCCCAGGTGCGCCGCCAATACCGGTACAGTTGCGTCCAGCATTTGATAAAAAGGTTACGGTACCGGATAAAATATAGCGGGTGTTGGGCGCCAGATTGTCTGCTTTGAGTTTCAAGTACATGAACAAATCATCACTTCTGTTATGACCCGATACTCTAAAACCTGACACACTCTCGTCGTTAGGTAATGGCGCAATTTCGGCGACCAGTTCATAGATTTCGCTATCTGCGATGGGGTAATCGGAAAACCCCGCCACCCAGCCTTGTTCACCATCTTTGAAGTTAGTATCTATCGTGATCCTTTGGGGTAACTCCGGTTCGTCGATGCCATCAAACTTGACTGACGTATTACAAGCCGTCAGGCTCATCAAAGAGAGTCCCATCAGGCCAATCAAGGTAGCAGGTCGATTCATTGTATTTCCTCTTGTGTCTAGAGCCTGTAAATCTTGATACACCAGGTATTAAACATTTAAAGGCATTAAATGTGAGGCAATAGTAAAAAAAATTGCCGCAAGAGGCTGTAACCAATTGTTGCGTATTTGCTGAAAAATGTAATTCAATAACCGCTTTACTAATCTTGTAGCAGGGCAATAAACCTTGCAGATAAGGCTTAAAGATCAATATTCCGGGTTTCCTCTATAGATCCAGATGTAATCCGGGAACTTGAGAAAGAAAATCTTTCTGCCATATGGCGGCCATCTTATCAGCGGCGATATTGCCACCGCTGATAACGACTAAGATCGTTTGAGGTTGCTCAGGTTGCGTGTCGTTCAGCCAGTCAACTACCGCCTGCATGGTCATGGCACAGGTCGGTTCGACATGTAACTTGAGTAAGTGTTGCAACCATTGGGTCCAGTACTGAATGGCTAACTCTGATACTTCATAAAACCCCTCGGCCATTTTGACGAAAGGAAAGGTCAAGTCACCCACAGACGGCGTTGCTGCGCCATCGGCCAGGGTTGTGGGCGCGCCGCTGAAACGCACTATTTCTCCTTTGCGACGGGATTCAGCGGCATCGTTACTGCTTAGTGGCTCGGCAGCAATCACCTGAATAGCCGGGTTTTTTGCTTTGGCGGCGACATAAGAGCCAGAAAGTAACCCCCCTCCGCCACAAGGTACCGCGACGGCATCGACCGGATCGCAGTCTTCCAGTGCTTCTACAACAGCCGTTCCCTGACCGGCCATGATATCCACATGATTAAATGGTGGTAACCATTGAATATCGGGCTGCAGCGCCGCTTGTTGCACTGCTTCATCAGCTTCTATTCGGGAATCAAATAACCGTAATTCTGCGCCGTAGGCTCGTGTCGCAGCGGCTTTTATCGTCGAGATGTTGTTGCCACCAAAAATGGTGGCGCGGATGCCAAATAGTTTGGCTGCCAGTGCCACTGCCTGTGCATGATTCCCGGAACTATTGGCCACAATATGTTGAGGCAAACGATTTTCTTCCTGCATGCGAGCGATAGCATTGACTGCACCACGTATCTTGAATGCCCCTATTCTCTGCAGACATTCTGTTTTAAACAGGATGCGATGCCCCAACCACTCATTGAGAAGGTGAGACTCCATCACCGGGGTACGATGGACGTACTGGGAAATGCGTCTTTGCGCTTGATAAATATCATCAATACAAATCATGTGGATTGGGCACTCCGAAATCAGCTGGTTAATTGACACTAATGACGTTGCACGTAACCATGAATATTGTCTACCGATCATGGTATCCTGTGCAGATTAGCGATACTATCGTTCCCAGATATGAAATGCTATTGAGTATTCGCATACGAGTCGAAGCAGTATAGAGAGGAAGAATGTCTACGGATAAATTCGACAATATTCCCCGAATTGTTCTTGATAAAGAAGATCGGGAAGCTTTTCAGCGAGGCCGCAATACCAAATCCGGTAAGTCCCCTAAGGTTGCTCCTGAAACACCAGCAGCGGAAGCTGCTCCAGCCAATTCGAGCAATGGTATTTGGATTTTTCTGACTTTTGTCGTGGCGTTGGGTGGTTATGGGGCGAGTTACTGGTTGTATCAACAAAACCAACAACAATTGCAAGTGCTAGGGGATGCCGAACAACGCATCGAAGAGCTGGAGCGTAAGATATCGGCGACCGGCGAAGAGTTAGATCAGTCAGCGGTTGCACTTCGAGTGCAGGTCAATGAGTTAAAAGATAAGTCTGATGTACTCTGGCAGGAAATGGATAAGCTGTGGGCATCCGCTTGGCGCCGCAACCAGACTGAAATTAAAGACCTTTCGGAAAATGTCACTAGGGGCTTTCGCGAACAGACACAAAAAATAACTGGTTTGGAGAATGACGTCAGTCTTGCTGGCACGAATATGGCGGTGATTCAGGAACAAGTAGATAAACATAAATCTGAAGTCACAAGGCTAACCAATACCGTCAATAACGCGTTGAAAAACAGATCTAACTCCGAACAGGAGTTGAAAAAGCTAACCGATCAAATTGCCACTTCCGCGCTACGTTTAGAGGCGTTGGCAGATCGTATTAATAAGCTGGAGCAGCTCAAACAACAGGTAGACGCACTGTCGTCGAAACCGGCTCCCACTCCGCCACCTGCGACTACCATTCGTGGTGCCTCTGGCACCGAGCAATCGCCAACAAATCCGTAGTCAATGGATATAACACAACGTCCTATAAGCCCCTGTCAGGGGCTTTGTCGTTTTGATGACAGCGAACAATGTCTGGGGTGTTTTCGCAAGCGAGATGACATTGATAATTGGTTTTATCTGAGCGATCAGCAAAAGGTGGCCATTATTGCTGAGGTGACACCGAAAATAGCAGCAGCCAAAAAAAAGAGTGCCATCTAGGGCTACACGCCCTGGCACTCTCTTCTCTTTAAATTGTACTAACCGTTATATGTCAACTCTACTCTGACCGCAGCGTCCGGTCAAAGAAACGGGTAATTGTATTGTACAGATGTATACCGGTTTGTTTGCCGCGGAGACTGTGTTTCTTCCCAGGATAATCCATTGTTTCAAACGGAATGGCCAGATCCTGCAAGTGTTTATACAGCTTTGTGGAGTTGGTGAACAACACATTGTCATCTGCCATACCATGATAAATCAGCAAATCACCTTTTAGATTTTCGGCATAGGGAAAGACAGACGCAGCGTCATATGCAGCTTTATTGCTGTTTGGATTACCCATATAGCGCTCTGTGTAGTGAGTATCGTACAAGCGCCAATCTGTCACTGGTGCACCAGATACTCCTGCCGCGAAGTACTCCCCGGCTTTAAACATACTCATCAGTGCCATATACCCACCATAACTGTGGCCATATACCCCTATGCGTTCCTTATCAACATACGGGAAAGTTTGCAGGAATTTTACACCTGAAATCTGATCCTGAACCTCGATATCCCCCATGCGCTCATAGATGGGGTCTTCAAAGGCTTTGCCGCGGTGGTTAGAGCCGCGATTATCAATAGAAAACACCACATAACCTTTACTTACCCAGTGCTGCATCAGCAGACCGCGGTTTCCGTACCAGCGATTTTGCACAACTTGTACGCCTGGACCCCCATAAACAAATACTATCGCAGGGTGTTTGCCTTCAATTTTCTTGGGTGTCCACATACGATAGTGCAAGGTGACATCATCCTGTGTTTTAAAGGTACCAAATTCGGGTTTTACCCAGTTTTCCTGGTATTCAAATAAAGGGTGACCATCTTTAATCCCATTAGCGTTTATCCAGGCGAGTTGCTCCCCACTTGTGTTGTGCACACTGACCTGTGGTGGGCGATTAATGTTGGAATAGCGGTCGACATAAATACTGGCATCCTTGGCAAAGCTGATAGTGTGGAAGCCGGCACGTTTGGATATCTTGCTGATATCACCACCGGCAAGCGGAACACTGTATAAATGCCGCTCTATTGGTGTATCCTTGCGACCGGTGAAATAAACTAAACCATTGTTTTCATCAATGGCTTCTACTTTGTCGACGACCCATTCACCAGCAGTCAGTTGTTTTAACTGTTTCCCTTGGTCATCGATTAAATACAGGTGCTTAAAACCATCTTTTTCGGAGGCCCAGACAAAAGCGTTCTGTTTTTTTAAGAAATGCAGATCCTTGTGTAAGTTGACCCAGGTATTACTGGTTTCTGTCAGTAACTCGCGTACTTTACCATTGGCTACAGCAACCACTTTCAGCGCGGTTTCTTTCTGATTGCGCGGTTGAATCTGGAATGTGAATTTTTCACTGTCAGGCATCCATTTACCACGCGCAAAATAGATGTCCTGCTCTTCACCGAGGTCTACCCACTGGGTTTCTTTGCTGTTGACATCGTAAATGGCCAGATTCACGGTCACGTTAGGAGTGCCTGCTGACGGATACCGCTGTTTTATCACCTTGACATTGTCGGCATAAATTTCGGTACGGCGGACGATATCAACAGGACTCTCATCAACACGCACAAAGGCGATTTTAGTTTCATCCGGTGACCACCAGTAACCAGTCAACCTGTCCATCTCTTCCTGAGCGACAAATTCCGCCATACCGTTTTTAATATGGTCTTTTCCATCTGCCGTAACTTGTGTTTCAGCACCGGTGGCGATGTCTTTGAAATAAACATTTTGTTTACGAATGTAGGAGATGTATCGGTTTTGCGGGGATAATTTGATATCCGTTTCAAAACTTTCGGTATTCAATATTTGCTGCGCGTTTTCATCACCCAGGCGGAAATAGTAGGCATCACCAGCAAGGGGAAAGAGTAGTGCCTTACCGTCTTCTGACCACTGATAACGCATAATGCCTGAGCCATATTCACGTCGTCTTTCACGTCGGGCTTTTTCTTCCTCCGAGAGCTCCTCTTTTCCCTGATGCAGGTCATCGGCATCAAACAACAACTGCTTCTTACCCGAGGCGACGTTATATTCCCATAGGTCATAGCGTTCATAATCCCTTTTTTTACCCTGAATAAAAGTGATACGCTGGCCATCGGGAGAAACTTTTAATTGATCAGGAGTACTGCCGGAGATTGCTGGTGACGCAAAGATACGTTCGATACTGATATTGGACGCCTCTTCTTGTGCGGCAACACCAAATGCGGTCAGGCAGGCGAGGATTAATCGGGTCTTCATTTTGAATGGCTTCCTTTTATATTGGATAGCAACTTATTATGCTTGATGATTGTAAGGGTATTATGGTGGCGGTGACAATATGCAGCAACAAGATAAAAGAACAGCACTGATTCTGGGGGCATCCGGATTGGTGGGCAGTGAGTTGTTACAGTTGTTATTGCAGGATGAGAGGTACCAGCAAGTCACTTGCTTTCTACGCCAACCCTTATCAGCAAAAGTGATCGACTGTCACGGTGACAAAATAGAGCCGATAGTGGTGGATTTCGACCACCTTTCCGATTATTTATCCTATTTTTCCGTGGACCATATTTATGTTTGTCTTGGCACCACAATTAAGCAGGCAGGCTCTAAAGAAGACTTTAAACGCGTAGATTATGACTATGTGTATGCCGCCGCAACATGCGCAAGTGAAGCCGGCGCTGGCAGTTTTGTCTGGATATCATCGATTGGTGCCAACCCCTCAAGCCGCAACTTCTATCTTCGCACTAAAGGGGAATTAGAACGAGACATCAATGGGTTAGGTCAGCTACAAGCCCAATGTGTGCAACCTTCATTGTTGATAGGTAAACGCCCGGGTTTTCGTTTGGGAGAGTGGTTAGCAATTAAGCTGCGCTATATCTATCAATGGTTATTAACAGGGCCATTAATAAAATATAAACCCATAGAAGCCTCTGAAGTTGCCCGCCTAATGATAGCAAGACAAATATGGTGACAAGGGGGTTTCGTTGCAAGCAGTTCCAGGTGCAGCACGACAAATGCGGACAAAAAGTCACAACGGATAGTTTGCTGTTAGGGAGTTGGTGTCACATCGAAAATGTACATCACGCTTTAGACATAGGTACTGGTAGCGGCTTATTGGCGCTGATGTTGGCGCAGCGAATCGAAAATTATGCCATGGTCGATGCCATTGATATCGACGCCGCAGCGGTGGCCCAAGCCAAGGAGAATGTCAGTAACAGTCCCTGGCCAGAAAAGATCAAGGTCATACAAGCATCACTGCAAAATTACCATCCGGAACAGCTGTTCGAGCTCATTGTCTGCAATCCACCTTATTTTCCGCAGCGTCATTATAAAAACAGTGATCACTACCAACCAGACAAGCAACGTCGACAGGCACGGGAGCAGGACTCTTTAAGCTTTTTTACACTGTGTCAGCGTGTATCCGAGCTTATTGCTGGTAAAGGGCGATTTGCCACCATTATTCCAATATCAGGCGAGTCAGATATGCTAAACGCCTTACAAAAAAACAGCTTATCTATACACCGTCTATTGCGAGTCCGGCCGACTGCATCACAAACACCTAAATTACTGTTAATTGAGTCAGGGCCAAGCACATCGGTTGCAGAAGTGTTGGAAAAAGAGTTGGTCATTCGTCATAGCGATAATACCTACACTCAAGAGTATCAGACTCTATGTAGAGATTTTTATCTTAACTTTCCCGGCGCCGGTAAATAAAGGTGGCGCGCAACACGCCAGGATTTTTTACAGGGAATATAGTCCCGTTTAAATCGTTGTAAAAAAGACGTCATTTGAAACAAATAAATCTATCAATCCTGATCTAAATTGCTATAGTTTAGGAAAAAAGGGACGACAACTTAAGGAAAGGTTCATCAGGTTATTGGGGGCCGATATGAGCAAAGGTTCGTTACCGAAATCCATTTCACATCTTGTGGAAACACTGCAAGTTGTGCAATTTTATCGTCGCAATATTCCTATTCAGGTGCCTAAGTTTGCGGTTTACGCCATGCTGGAAAAACCCGTATTTGATCGCTTCATTAATCGCGAAGGACGTCGTATCGGCCTGATTAAACTGGACCGCTATCTGGTGCCCGTTATCGATCCTCTCCGCGCAGATTTGCAGGACGAACCCAACCATGTTCTGGTTATCAGTCAGAGCAAAGGGAACAAGTTTGGCTTGTTTGGCTATCCTGCAGATGAAATTATTACTGACATAGAGCTACCGTTTTATCATAAAGCGGTCAGGCAAATCGTACGTGACTTCGTTTGAGGATCATTGTATAGGTTGGTTTATCGAACCAATTACAATCTCAGTAGCCTGCAGATGACGCTACTGTTTTATTAACTCCACTCGGTACAAGTCGTCGCGTCGATCTTTTAGATTAGTCACTGTACCTTCAGCGTGCAGTATTTTTAACTTCGTCATATCAAGATCAGAAAACAACAGCATTTCGGTATTCGGTGTCGCTTCATTTAAAATTGCATCATGAGGAAATGGGAAATCTGATGGTGACAGCACCGCAGACTGAGCATATTGCACATCAAGACTTTCTACCTGAGGTAGATTGCCCACACTACCTGCGATCACCACATAACATTCATTTTCAATCGCTCGCGCCTGAGCGCACAACCTGACTCTCAGATAACTGTTTTTGGTGTCCGTCCAGAATGGCACGAACAGTATATCAATGCCTTGTCTGGATAAAATTCTGCTTAACTCCGGAAACTCGACATCATAGCAGATCAGGATGCCTACACGTCCGGCGTCTGTTTCGAAAACCCGTACGTCGTTGCCACCCTGCATTGCCCAATCACGGCGCTCGTGGGGAGTAATATGGATTTTGCGTTGCTCATCAATTTTACCGCTGCGATGACATAGATAAGACACATTGTAGTATTCACCGTTTTCTTCCAGTGGCATAGAGCCGGTGATGATATTGGCATTGTATTCCAATGCCATTTGCGACATGGCATCAACGATTTGTTCGGTATAGGTGGCCAGATAATGTATTGCTTCGATTTGTTGGTTGACCTGCTTTAGCCCCATTAAAGGCATGTTAAAAAATTCAGGGAAAACGATAAAATCACTTTGGTAATCCGAGACCGTATCAACAAAGTATTCAACCTGCGCCAATAACTCTTCTAACGATTCAACTTCCCGCATTTGCCATTGTACTGAACCTACCCGTACTATCGGTTTTGGTGTGGATAGCGAGGTGGGCTGAGGTTCATAAAGTATATTATTCCATTCCAAAAGTGTCGCGAAGCCACCAGAACGTTCATCTTCCGGTATATATTTGCGTAACAGGCGCTTCACCTGAAAATCGTTTGCCAGTTGGAAACTCAGGATGGGATCGTAAATAGAACGGTTGGCCACTTCATCAATATATTCTTGTGGCGACAGTCGTTCTGAATGCTTGTGATAGTTCGGAATGCGACCGCCCGCCAGGATGCCTTTGAGGTTATATTTTCGACAGATATCTTTTCTGGCATCATAGAGACGTCTCCCCAGTCTCAGGCCGCGGTGCGTTGAGGCGATAACGACATCCAGACCATAAATCGCATCACCTTCAGGATCGCCTTTGATATTGTCATTGCTATCGACGATATCCTGGTATGTATGTGGATTAGAGAGTTTTTGATAATCGACACGTAATGAAAACGCCAAACCTACCAGAGTCTCTCCTTCAAAAACGCCTATTTGCCCTTCCGAGAAGTCCTCAACCAGCCTTTTTAGCGTGTGCTTTGGCCATGCGCCACCTAAATCCGGGTAGGCCTCATCCATAACGGTTTTCACTTGTGAATAGTCGGACAATTTCAACGGTCTTAAAAGGATATGATGATTATTACTGGACATAGGTACTGCCTGAATGTGTCGTTATGCTTAGAGCTTAAGTGACAAACTGACAATGTCACAAGCATTAAGGTTAGAAATATAAAGAAAGCTCTTGCTAACGTGAAACTTAAATCTTCAATGTATAGTAGTCAAAGCTATCAATCTGTTTATACCCCAGTTCTTCATATAAAGATTTCGCAGCGATGTTACTTTTAGCGGTAGCGAGTTTAATTGCCATTGCTCCATTTTTTTCTGCGAAAGCCTTCGCCGTATTCATCAGGGCCTTTGCTATGCCCTGATGGCGAGCCTGTTGCGCTACAAAAAGATCATTCAAAATATAGGTTTGCTGCATTGCGACAGAACTAAAACTCGGAAACAACTGCGTAAAACCCAGTCCTTTTTGATTTTCTGCAATGGCCAGATATATGACGGAGTCCTGTTTTTCCAATCTCTGGGCAATAAAATCTCTTGCAGCAGGGAGGTTTTTATCCTGCATATAAAATTGCCGATATTGATCAAATAATTCCGCCGTTTGTGACAAATGTTCGTTTGTCGCCTGGACAATCTTCATAGTAATAACCGTCTCCAATATCAGCTCAGATGGGTGATGGGAATACAGGTGTGTGTCTGCAAATAATGTAACTTTCAGCTCTTATTTAACACTGCAACCGACATAATATCATACTGGGTATAAGGCATTGTATGTACTTTATTTATTGTTAGTGCATGAATATTCAAATCACCATTCATTAAGTGAATAAATATATTCATAACGCAAATTTGTTTAATAAACAGTCAATTGAAAATTTCCTTTATTACTTTTTGATATAAATAAGTAATGGAAATAAATAATGTTCTATATATAATAGTTAGTGTACGAATAAATACTGTTAAACTTAATTTCGGTGAGCGGATGTGTTTCAGAGGCAGCCGATGGGAGAAAGTATAACTATTATGGACCCTTATTTAATGGTCGCGCTGGCCATCTACTTTTGCGCTATGTTGTGTATCGGTTTATATGGCTTCAAAGAATCTACAGGCGATATAAAAGGATACATACTTGGTGGACGAAACGTTGGCCCCCAAGTTACAGCGCTTTCAGCCGGTGCATCAGATATGAGTGGCTGGATGCTGATGGGGTTACCTGGTGCCATGTTCGTATTGGGTTATGACACCGTGATGATCGCCGTCGGATTGCTACTGGGTGCGTTGCTCAATTACATTCTGGTTGCGCCACGCTTGCGCATATATACGCAGGTAGCTAACGATGCGTTAACCCTGCCGGATTTTTTCGCTAAGCGATTTGAAGAGGACAAAGGTTCTCTACGTCTGATAACGGCTGCAGTGACTATCGTGTTTTTTACACTTTATACCTCTGCTGGATTAGTGGGTGGCGGTAAGTTGTTTGAGTCAGTGTTTGGCGTGAACTATTTGCTTGGTGTATTGATTACCGGTGGTGTCGTTGTCGCATATACATTGTTAGGTGGTTTTTTGGCGGTGAGTATTACCGACTTTGTGCAGGGCTGCATCATGTTTTTAGCACTGGTAACAGTGCCCATTGTGGCTTTTGGCGAGCTTAACAGTGTCGCGGAGTTGACGGCAATAACGGAAGCGGAGATTGGCACGGTCAGTAGTACCTTGTCAGACATGACCTTACTGGCGGCGGTATCGAGTTTAGCCTGGGGATTGGGGTATTTTGGTCAACCGCATATTTTAGTGCGCTTTATGGCAATACGTTCAGTAAAAGATATTAAAACAGCGGCTGGAATTGGCCTGAGTTGGATGACAGTTTCGCTTGTGGGGGCAGTCGCTACCGGGTTAGTCGGTGTCGCGTATGTACAGAAATTTCAATATGGTTTGGATGACCCGGAAACGATTTTTATTGAGTTTTCGCAGGTATTGTTCCACCCATTAATCAGTGGCTTCTTATTAGCAGCCATACTGGCGGCGATTATGAGTACGATTTCATCGCAGTTATTGGTGTCATCAAGCTCATTGACGGAAGACTTTTATAAGATTTTCATCAATCGTGCGCCAAGTCAGAAAAAGAGTGTGATGATCGGCCGGGCAGCCGTGGTTTGTGTAGCGTTAGTTGCGATGTGGTTAGCATCGGCACCTGATAGCAGCATTTTATCACTGGTGAGTAATGCCTGGGCTGGTTTTGGTGCGGCGTTTGGCCCACTGGTTCTGCTTAGCCTGTTCTGGAAACACATCACCAGACCGGGTGCTATAGCAGGCGTTATTACGGGCGCAGTGACTGTATTGTTTTGGATTTATGCGCCATTGACCTGGAATGGGGAGAGCTTAAGCAGTCAATTATATGAAATCGTTCCAGGATTTATTTTGAGTACTCTGGCTATTGTGGTCGTCAGTAAGCTGACAGAAGCGCCACAAGAAGGGGTAAGAGAAACATTTATTGAAGCGCAGGAAGCACTTCAAGCAAATTAATAAACGAGAGGTTTTTTTAAACATGATAGGAACACAAGACTGCAACAGAATCGTATTGAAAGTTGGCAGTGCATTGATCGCGCCAGAGGGAAAAGGCTGCAGTTCTCGCTATTTGCTCTCCATTGCGCATTTTATTGTGCGCTGCAGAGCAATGGGCAAACAAGTGGTGTTAGTGTCTTCTGGCTCTGTGGCCGCAGGACGCACGCTGTTCGATAATGAAGGTGAAACCACTGTAGCTTTGAAAAAAGCGATGGCAGCAGCGGGTCAAATGGAAATGATGGCAGCTTGGGATAAGCTGTTCGACTTTCCAACGGCGCAGTTGCTGTTAACTCAAAATGACTTACAGGATCACGATAAATACACCAGTATTCGCGAGACCATATTTGAGTTGTTGGACAACAATTTTCTGCCTATCGTCAATGAGAACGATGCAGTAACGACGGATGATTCGAAAGTAGGTGATAACGACAATTTGTCTGCCATGATTGCTTCAGCAATTGAAGCTGATTCGTTGATCATCTGTTCGGATGTGAACGGGTTATATACCAAAGACCCGTTTAAATACGATGACGCTGAGCTGCTAAAAGAAGTACCAGAAATCGATGACGCTGTGTTGAATATGGCAGGCGGCGTAACGAGTAACGTGGGTACCGGTGGCATGCGGACTAAGCTGGAAGCAGCGCAAAAAGCAACCACGAACGGCATACTAACCTACATCTTGAATGGATTGAACGAAAGTACCTTTAATCGTTTGATTGAGAACGATAATCCAGGGACACAGTTCTTGCCAGTGGAATCACCGGTGTCAGAGAAAGAACACTGGCTAACTCATACCTCACGTGCGAAAGGTGAGTTGGTGGTATCAGGTGACGCTGAGGACCAACTGGGTGATGCAGTATTTAACCTGGATTATAACGATATCGTCGATGTTAATGGTGATTTCGGTCCCGGTGATACGGTGTTGGTACGAAATGAAAACGGACAAAAACTGGCCAAAGCAACATCCCGTCGCAGCAGCTGTTTATTACAGTTTCTGGTAAACGACAACACCGATGTTGACTTGAGCGTACCGGAAAATATGCCAGGTCCGATTATTACAGACAAAGAATTAGCTATTTTGGAGGACAATTAAATGGATATCAGTAAGGTAGCAAACAGTGCTGCCTGTGCAGCAAAGAGTTTATCGCGTCTCACCACTGAACAGAAGAATCAGGCGCTCGTGAAAATGGCAGCCGCCATCGCAAAGCGCACAGATGTGATAATTGCTGAGAACGCCAAGGACGTGGCGCAAGCAAAAGAATCAGGCTTGTCAGAAGCCATGATTGACAGATTAACTCTGGATAAGTCTCGTATAGATGACATCGTTAAAAGTATTGAGATGGTGGCGTCGCTAGACGATCCGGTAGGCAGTAAACGGGCTTTAGGTACACATGATAACGGTATTGAGATTTCAAAAATACGTGTGCCTCTTGGCGTTATTTGCATGATTTACGAAGCCCGTCCTAATGTCGCGGCAGAAGCTTCTGCTCTGTGTTTTAAATCGGGTAATGGCGTTATTTTACGTTGTGGTAAAGAAGCGATTAAAAGCAGTAAGGCCATAGTCGATGCGATGAGCTCCGTCCTGGCAGAGTTTGATTTACCTGAGAATGTGCTGAATTTGATCACTAATCCTGACCGTTCGCTCATGATGGACTTGATCAAACAGGATGACGCTATTGATCTGGTCATCCCCCGTGGTGGTGAAGGCCTGATACGTTTCGTGTCAGAGAACAGCACAATACCTGTGATTCAGCATTACAAAGGTGTCTGTCACTTGTATGTCGATGACAAAGCGGATTTAGAAAAAGCGATCTCCATTTTGATCAATGGTAAAGCGCAACGACCTGGCGTGTGTAACGCGTTAGAGTGTCTGTTAGTGCACAAAGACGTTGCTGAGAAATTTTTGCCAATGGTTGCACAGCGCGCCGGCGTCTATAACATCAAGATAAATGCCTGTGCTAAAGCTCTGGCTTATTTTGATGGCGCCAACCCACTGGCAGACGATCAATTTGGTGAAGAATATCTGAGCCTTGAGATTGCTGTGAAGGTGGTTGACGATATGGAAGCGGCGATAGATCACATTGACCAGTTTGGTAGTCAGCATACCGAGGTGATTGTGACTGAAGACAAAGCGCGTTCAGCGCGTTTCCAGCAGTTGGTAGATGCCTCAGTCGTCATGGCAAATGCCTCTTCACGATTCAGTGATGGTGGTCAACTGGGATTGGGAGCCGAGATAGGTATAGCAACAACCAAACTGCATGCCTATGGTCCAATGGGACTGGAATCATTGACCACAGAAAAATATCTGGTTAACGGTGAAGGCCAAATCAGGACTTAAATCCCGGTAAACTTCTGTTAATATCAAAAGCCGCCTTTGGGCGGCTTTGCTGTTTATAGTAGAAAGGAGTGGCGACAAGACATGGTTTCTCTGGATAATTTGCTGTCGGTAGCGATCGACGTATTGAGCGATTTTAAGTGGCTGGCTACGTTGTTATTGCTGTTATTTGGTTTGGCCATCAAACATTCTGTGGTAAAAATCATCCGTCGCCGCAGCAAGTTCAAAGGTGAAGATCGCCGTCACCAAATCAACTCCTTCAAAAACCTGTTCAATGCTGCATTATTTTTACTGATCATATTTATCTGGGCCTCGGAGGTGCAGTCGGTAGCGATTTCCATTGCCGCATTTATGGTGGCGATTGTGTTTGCCACTCGAGAGTTTATCCAGTGCTTATTGGGCTTTATTTATTATCTGATTACCAAGCCATTTCGTGTAGGGGAATGGGTTGAAATTGGTCACGATATCATGGGAGAGGTGATCTCACTGGACTGGGCAAAAGTCACTATTTTAGAAGTTGACCCAGAAACCTATATCTTCACCGGTAAGCATTTGTATGTCGCCAACAGTTTGCTGATCACCAAGACGGTTAAAAACCTCAACTTTATGCGGCGTTATTCGATGCATGACTTTTCGGTCACCGTTGAGCCGGATATCAATTGCTACGAGCTAATGCCTGAGTTTGAATATTGTGCCAAAGTGAATTGTGCACATTTTCATGATGTTGCTTTGCGCTATCGAGACGTGATCGAGCGCCACATGGAAGCCGAATTTATCACGATAGAGCCTTCTGTTTTGATTGAAACCAACAAGTTTGCCAATGTGGTGATCAGTGTTTCGCTGTTTTGTCCCACAGAAGAAGCGTTCAACCTGCAACAAAAAATTAGCTCAGAGATTGTGACGCTGGTCTTTAAAAAGCGTCAGGAAATAAAAGAAAAAGAAGCTAAGACTGCTCAGGCTCTGAGTCAGGTGGAGTAGGCAGTGATGCATTCAGGGTCGCTAAGCTTTGCTGCAATGCGTCAATCTTTTTATGCAGCTGCATAATTTCCAAATCGGTTTTGAGACTGACTTCGTAGTTGAGGGTGGCTGACAATCTGTCTTTACTGGCTTGCCGGTTCTGGGACATCATAATGATTGGTGCCTGCAATGCCGCCAGTGTTGAGAGGATTAAATTTAATAGTATAAAGGGGTAGGGATCAAAGGGCACACTAGCGAACAACCAGACGCTGTTGATTAATATCCAAACTATCATGGCGCAGACAAACAGGATTATGAAGGGCCAGGAGCCACCAAATTCGGCGACCTTATCAGCCATCCGCTGACCTGTAGTGAGCTGGTCATCAAACTCGATATTGACGTCAGTAGCGATGGGAGTCTTTTCCGCCATACTTTTTATGACGTGTTTTTCGGACTCCTCAAGATCACCAAATTGCATTCCAAACGCGGCTTTAGCCAGATTCTCAAAGTACTTTTTCATCTTTGCTATCCTTGTTCACCTTATTTTGCTCTGCCAGTAAAAGCTCGTTAGTCTTTCCAACGGTTCTTAATCTCGTTCTGGGGTTCACTAGTGTCGGACGACCCAGGATCAAATTATTTGGGTACATCACGACTTCGCGTTCTTCTGTGATCAACTTAACACTAAACAAATTAATATCGGCAATGTAGCCTTCGATGTAATTGTCGCCATCAATGATGCGCACGAAATTACCGCGTCGGTAAGTCACATTGAATAGCAAAATGAAATACGCAGTGATGTTGCTGAGTATTGACCAGTTAGCAAATAACGCCACCCCCGTCAGTGTCAACAGTGAGGTAGATAGAATCAGCAGACCACTGAAATCAATCCCCCACACTAATAACAGCGCCGCTACGGAGCATGTTCCAATCAGCAGTCGTGCCGCATGATAAGCTTTGCTGGTTGACTCAGACTTTAAACCACTTTGATCAACGGACGTTTCAATTTTAGGTAGCGCCAATCGAGCCGCGATCAGATAGGTAATGAGAACCACCAAAGACCAAATAAGATTACTGGCGTAGGTATGTGACCAGACCCAGAAATTTTCAAGCCAGTAGGCTAGTTCCATGTAATATCCTGTGAATTCTAAATTGCAATGGCTTACCAAAACTCAGATTTGTTGGCAGGGAATAGTGTACCAAGACCGCCTATGATGTCACTGGGAATTGCGCTTGCGGTGCAGAATTAACCTATTTGGTAACAGGTGAAATAAAAACGCCCGGTTAAACCGGGCGCTGTATATGCAATTTTTAGTGCTTATTTAGTCTTTCGCTTTCTTAACATAAGAGCGAACTGCTTTTAAGCTTGGAAAAGGTGCATACCCCTCCAGTTCCATCTCTTCATTTACGCAGCCCAGTAACTCTGAATCAGATACCGAGTCTTCGCCATACTGTTCCATACAGTATTCTAAAGACTCTTGTACGAATTCTGCGCTTGGTTTTTCTTGTGCCACCGCCACTGTTCCTAAAAGTGCCAAAGTTAATAATAAAGCTCGATTGTTCATTGACGTTCTCATGGTTTATTTGCGCGCAAGATACGCTCCATTCAATTTCAATGACAGTGATAAATTTTTATCGTTTTAAATAATAATATTTATCGTGAATCCTGCAAGTTTGCGATGCTATTTTCCATAATGAATGGCGTTTGAGGTGCTTCTTCTGTCATCGCCTGGATCAGTTTTTGAATTGCAACAGCAGCTTCATTTTTAAGCTGATAGGCTGCATGAATTGTTCGGTACATAGCATCTTGAGCCTCTACTTGATGTAACTGACCGGTGCCGATAAACGGTGTAACCATGTCCGCCGGCAAAAATGCTGAGCCACCCTTCGCCAGAATATAGTCCAACGCGATTCGTGCCGTGGGGACATGTAAAAAAGATCGTGTATTGTCGCCGTAACGGGCAGCGTGTTCAGAGGCGAACTGGGTGCCCCAGTCAATATAAACATGATCTTTATCAAATGTACGACGGGGCTTATCTTGTTTGTGAGTGCTCACTAGAATAAGTTCAATATCTGCGAGCTTTTTGCAAACAATGGTTTCACTTAACAGTGGGTCATACAAAATGCCAACATCCAGCGTACCTTGTAAAAGGCCGGTGTTGATCTGATTTTGCGACAGCATTTCAGTATGTAGAGTAATGTGTGCCTGGCTCTCAGTCAGGATGGTAAGGTAGTTTTGTAGAAAAGATTCCCAGGCACCGGGAGTGGCCGCGATACTGAGTTGCACAATATCTTCCTCGGCGAGCGAGGCAGAGGTTTTCGCCTGTTTAAGCGCACGAACCATTGTTTCTGCATAGGGGATCAATCGCTGACCAGCTGGAGTCAGCTGAATATTATTGCGGGTGCGTTGAAATAAAGAAGCGCCAATATAATCTTCCAATTGTTTTACTCGCGCACTGACCGCAGCTTGCGTGATAAACAGATTTTCAGATGCGCGCCCAAAGTGGCGGGTTTTAGCCACTTCCAGAAAGGTTTTAAATACTTTTACATCCATCAGATTCTTCGTTCAATAATATTTATCAACAGCATAAAAACTATTTGTTTTATTCTCAGCGAAGTTAGCATTATTTTTCGCGTAAGGTCATCTTTATTTGTAGGGCAACATGTCAGAAATCCAAATTCGTGAAGGCAAACGGACATTTTCCGATGTATTACACTTTCCACGAGGGTTTTCCCGTAGTGGTGATTTCTCTATTAACGACAGTCGGCTGCTGGCAACCTATGGCGAAACACTGGGAGCCCTGGCAAATGGTGACATCTCGCCAGAAAATGAGCAGGAACAGCACTTTATCGAAGTTTGTATGGGGGAAGCTGAGCCCAACAACAAGATAGAAATGGTGTGGATCAAGTACCTGAATAAGACTCGCAGACGCCCATTTTTCACCTTGTGCGGCAGTGAACGAGCCGCAGCGGCGGCAATGCAGGCTTCCAGCGATTCTATCTTAGAGTTGGACGAATAAGACTCCGCACAGCAAAAAGGTTTTTTGTTAGCGGGCAGCTGATTTCCGCCCTTAGCTGGCCGCTTTTTTAATCGCTGTGTTGCGACTGATGCTTTTTCCAGTCATCCGTCAGCATGCCAGCATAGCCCCAATTCTCCTCTTCTATTTCCTGAATGACAACGTGAGTGTATTCTGGTTTTTTGCCAAGAACCCGATTTAATGACTCGGTGATGTCCTTAACCAGATCCGACTTTTGCTCTCGGGTTGCACCTTTGGTAATTTGAATATTGACATAAGGCATTGGTAATTGAGACTCCATTTTTTAGATTAGATTTGTCCAGCGTGATAAGGGGACAACCTGTTGATTCAGTCTGAAGCTAGTTTAGCTGAATGACTATATTGTCGCGATTGCCACAATTCTTATTACAGAACCCTCAGGTGATGTAACGTTAGACTGAGTGATTAATCGGAACTGACGTTACTCATTACCACAGCGCAACTACAATTGGCATGCGATTTCTTATTTTTATCAAATTTCTTAATACGCTTCTTCCATTTTTTTATTTCACCTTGGAAAAAGCAGAACATCAATATTCATGCAAATGAGAATGATTAAAGTTTACAGGCGTGTTTTTCCATGTATGATCACTGTCATTGCTTGAAAAATGGTTCAAAAAGTGGGAACAAAGTGCTTCGGTGAACAACGCTGGTGGCTGTGGCGGGTGCTGTTCTAAGTGCCAGTCAGGCAATCGCAGCTGCAGCAGTGACGGGAGAAATCGAAGCACAGGGTTCTTATCTGTACGGTTTTGGGTTCAATGGTATTACCACGGTTTTGGATTCAGAAACGAGCGTTAACACCGAATCTGTTGAAACTTAATAAACCTACTTCGCTGCGGATGGATTTGATATTCATACCTTTCAGGTAGAAGGGCTTGCATAGCCGCTGAAGTGCGTCAATACCCATGCTGATCTTCCGAACATATCGATACGCGGTTAACAAAGGTAATAATTATCCTAATAAAAATGAGAGGTGTAAAAATGAAAATACGACTGATTCCTTTACTCACGCTGGTACTGGCTTCATCTTATACAATGGCAAAAGGTGAAAAGTACAATCATTTCCCCTCTTTGCCTGCCCCGGATATTACGACTGCGATGTGCAATCTGGATGCCTACAACCAAAAGTTAAGCAATATTGTCATGCAGCCTGCTTTATCTGCCGAGGATATGGTGAAAATTCATGAACTGACTTATACCCTCGAGAACGCGGTTTTAAGACTCAATCAATCTCTTAAAGAAACGGCAGAAGCTTTAGAGAATGTGCATCTGGCATCTGAATCCTTGGACGAACAGACCATCAAAAATCAGGGGGAGAAATTCTTAAAATCCATTGATGCCTTGCTGGCCAGAGTGCAATGTTAGACCCACAAGCCTAATGCAATAATCGCTATCATTTAGCGACCGCTGCTTAGCCGAAGTAAATGTCGCTAATACACTTTCGGTAACAATACGATGGCTGCCAGTAGTGTCAGCGTCACAGCCCAACCTAACAGGTAGCGTCTGGAAGCTTTCTGGGCGTTCTCTTTTTCGAACCAGGTCCGAGGGCTTACCCCTTTTGCCAGAAACACCAGCTTACTGGCCAGATTGACTGCATAACTAATTTTGACTCTCTGTGTTCGGAATGAACAAAGATAAACACGCGCCAGCTAATCAACGCTAACGGAATGACTATATTGTCGCTGCGGTGACTGTTCAAGTTTTCATTGTCCATTACACCTTATAGTTGGTTTGCTGAAAGTAGCATTAGTCACCGTCCCAGATTTCGTTTAATCCTCTAATTAAGCGACTAAAAATCCATATGGAAGATGACTACAAACACCCTAATCAATAAAAATATCACGTAAAACATGAAAAATATCTTTTTATTCGTGATTTTTTGATCTATATTGTTTGCAAGACAGTAAGCCCGACTTCTCGTCCTGAACAGTTTGAAGAACGAGTGCTTAATACAAACGTGATAGACCAATAACCACTGAAGGAATTTCTATGTACTTATCCAATGATTTGAAAAAACTGCAACAGATTTGTAAATGCTTAAACGCCTTGGCCATCAGCTTGAAATACCTATTGCCACTATTATTTTTGTCTGCTGCAACATTTATCATCACTGCACCAACCGTTTCTGATGGGCAAGGTGGTTTTGAACTCAATAAACTCATAATTAAAACATTACATGACAAAGGATTACCACTGGATATTAAAGTGTTGGCTTCACTATTGTGTGCTTTTGGAAGCTGGGCAATATATGAAATTTTTAAGTTAGCCGCAGAGGTGTTAGCGCGAGTCGGCAAGACGCATATATTTGTTGATGAGAATGCTTTCAGCTTATTTAAATTAGCCAGACGCTACACCCTTATGTTGTTGGTGTTTGTTTTGGGGATTTCCACGTTAAATGTCCTGGCAGGCTATCCACTTGGTGCAGTTGTTGCGTCAACGATTATTAAGTTTCCTTATACGCATGTTGCCATAATTTCCTGCATTTACTTGGTCGGCTTTATACTAAAATTAGCAATAGAAAACAGAAAAGATTTAGAAGGGACAATTTAGAGATGGCAATCATAATTACTTTGGATGTCATGCTGGCTAAACGTAAAATGAAGTTAAACACGCTATCTGAGTTAGTGGGTATAGCCCCTCAAAACTTGTCGGCAATAAAAACAGAAAAGGCCAGGGCCATCAGATTAGAAACATTAGACAGGTTGTGTCAGGCCCTACAATGTACACCAGCCGATTTGCTGACTTACCAACCAAGTGAGTCAGACTACATAAGACCTGAATGAAATCGATGTAGAAATATTACTGGACAATTTAGTAGTTATGCTTGACAGCATCCTGCACCGCTAGACAGTCCTGAATTAGTCAAGGGCTCAATCACTCATCGCCGCGCCAATCAGAACGGAGCAATGCGCCCATGTTGAGATCGACAAGTTGACCTTCAAAACAACGGGCCGCTCTGAGGGTACCTTCTGACGAAAGCCGACATCCTGTAAGATATTTGAAGATACATCATCATTAAGAACAGTGACGCCCTGCAATCTATTGGACGATGTTGATTCAAAATAGAGTTGCAAAAATAGGCGCAGGGCGCTTTTCGCATAGCTGTTGCGTTGCTGACCACTATAAATGCGGTATTAGACTTCAGGGCCATCTATATAATGAGTGGTTTTAAAACTGCCTATTTCACCAACTATCTCGCCTTCGATATTTTCGCTCAGTAGCTAACCCGATTAATCCTGCCAATATCCATGGGCATCGAATTTTTGATAAAATTCAGTCTCCGATACCAGCGTAACTGGTATAAATTCACCAGCATCGGAAAAATCCCTACTGAGCAAGAAAATGTTGTCCAACTTGGCCCGGCGAATCGGTCTAATCCGTTACTTTCAATCTCTGAAAACCCTCTCTGGCATTGTTTATCTTTATACACCGCAGACAATCTAGTTGTATAAAATCCGGCTAATACACTTTCGGTAACAATACGATGGCTGCCAGCAGTGTCAGCGTCACAGCCCAACCAAATAAGTAACGTCTGGAAGCTTTCTGGGCGTTCTCTTTTTCGAACCAGGTCCGTGGGCTTACCCCTTTTGCCAGAAACACCAGCTTACTGGCCAGATTGACTGAAACGATGTTGATTGCCAGTAATAGTATGGCGCCAAAAGCGAGGGAATAATTGCCTGCACCCAGCATAATACCAAATGTTACTGCTGGTGGTAGAAGCGCCACTGCCACCATGACTCCTACGAGCACACCTGATAATCCTGTGGTAATCGATAGTGTCGCAGCTGCACCAGAGGCCAGGGCCAACAAGATTGATTCGACATTTGCTGTGGTTCTGCCCATAAGCTCAGGACTATCCAGTGGTCCTTGCCAGGTCATCCCGACCACCGTTGCCATTAACATGGCGATAAAGAGTCCACTCAATAAAGTGCGAATCGATTTCTTCGCCAGTTCCAGATCACCCAGTGTTGAGGCCAGGCTTAATGCCAAATTCGGTCCCAGCAACGGCGCAATCACCATGGCCCCAATCACCACCGCAATATTGTTTTCAATAAGACCAATGGTGGCAACGATAGTGGATAGCACCACCAGTGCCACAAAGTTAACGTTCAGGCGAGAGCCTGTTTCGACTTCCGTGTAAAGACGCTCTCTGGAAACCTGTGCGGCCTTGTTTTCTTTTGTTTTTTCTTTTGCAGACTGACTAATGATGGTTTCCACAGGCATAACGATGACTTGCGCAGAGGGCTGTGCACCGAGCAATGTTTGTACGTTATCTAAAAACGACTGTACCCGGTGTTCATCCAGTAAAATCCGAAGCTCCATCAAATCGTCACCATTCTGGGCGCCCTGACGAATACTTTCTGCTTTTTCTTTTTCAGCCAGAGCCCTGATAGTGTCAGTACTGCGCTGTTCTGCGATAACTACAATATATTTCATTGCCATAAGTGCAATTTAAATCCTAAATGGGTGAACCCAGAGGTAACTCCGGTAATCTGACGGGTGTCCATGGATCACTGCTTTTACCCTGACTAATACGTCTGGCTTCATAGCGAATTTCATCTGCAACTACCTTGTAAGAGCGATCAGAGGCAATATCTTCCAGTTTTTTCTGAAGAGATTGCAGTGCGATAGATAATTCGCGTTTGACTAGTTCAGGTGTGTCATTGCTATGATAACGATTTAACAGGTTAGACACGAGCAAATTGATAGCCTGCAAACGCAATGCTCTGGCATCAGACTGTTTCTCCAGTTGCTCCGGTAAAAAAGCGGATATCGTGCGCGCTAACAGCGTTTTCACCGACATCGTATTTGCTTCAAAGCGGTGTTGCATGGCAACACGCAAAAGCCGTTGGGAATGCAGGATAATATTCAAAGTATGCTGCATGCTGGCCCCCGCTAATTGAAAATAATCCAGTGGTAGACCTGTTGCACCGTTGATGCTTTCCCGATCCCGGTAGTAACCGCGAGCTTTGGGTAATAGCGCTGCTCGCTGTGCTTCCCCCAGTTGTAAAAATGCGGGCTGCAGGGTACCCAGCAAGGAATCAAGCGCGGCAGCCTGTTCAGATGGCGAGACGATCTTTTGACCAAAATGGGTCTGGCCCTTTACGTCATAAAAATATTGATAGCCACCCAGCAGTTTACCGGTGGCTTCAGCCTGATACCGGTGGAAGTAATACAATGGCACCAACACTTCTTCCAGATCGGAAACCGGACGATTTTTGTGGAGGTTATTCAGTCCGAACTGATCCAAAGCGAAGCGGCGGACCTTATTCATTCGCAGCAACTCTTGCGTCGCGTTTGACCCGTTGTCCCACAGGCTGGCCAGAGGATGGGCGTCATGCAAATCCCGAGAATCGGCATCTGACAAGTAGTAATAGCCTTTGTCCCGATTTTCCTGAATCAAAGCAATGCGTTGTGCATCCGTTAAATCGTCATATCCATAGGCGATAGCGCGTTTATCCCAAATACCAATATCGTTAGTATAGGCATTGCTGGTATCCAGCTTGCCATTGTCCAGTGTGACATAGGGGTGGGGGTAATCCATCACCGATGCGCGATTGTAGCTGCTGGCGGCAAAGTTGTGGGCTAAACCCAATGTATGCCCCACTTCGTGGGCACTCAGTTGTCTGATACGGGCCAGTGCTAATTGCTGAAGTTGTTGGTCTTGCTCGTCACTTTCAGCAAAGGGGGCTAACAGTGCCTGCGCAATTAAATAATCCTGCCTGATTCGTAATGAGCCGAGGGAAACATGCCCTTTAATGATTTCACCAGTGCGAGGATCAATCACGCTCATACCATAGGACCAGCCTCTGGTAGCGCGGTGTACCCATTGTATGACGTTGTAACGAACGTCCATCGGATCAGCGTTTTCTGGGAGTTCTTTTACCTGAAAGGCATTGTTATAACCAATATCCTCGAATGCATGGTTCCACCATTTACCACCGTCTATCAGTGCCGATTTCACCGGTTCGGGTACGCCAGAATCGACATAATAAATGATAGGTTCCAGCGCCTCAGATTGTGCCGCCTGTGGCTCTTTTTTGCTGAGACGGTGGCGGGGTATAAAGCGCTGCGTCAGCGGTTGATTAACCGCAACGGCATAGTCTTCAAACTTGTAGTCAAAATATCCACTGTCAGGGTGATAGGTCAGCGGCGTATACTTATCGTCCGGTAATCTGATAAAGCTGTGACGCAGGCGCATTGACAGAATCGTGGGATCAATTGCCGCCTGACGTACATACTTTCCTGGCTCTTTTCCAGTAAAGGTTAACCAGACTTCCATTTCAGTGTTATCGGGGAAGCTTTTGGAATTTTCCAACGCCACAATGCTGCGCTTTTTGTCTAATGAATAACTACCTTGCTTGGTTCGTTTGAGGCGAGAAATAACGCCATGCTGGTCCTGAAGTAAAAAGTCGGTGGCATCCAATAGGGCATATTCACCATCAGATTCAACGATTGGGAAACTCCACAGAATCGCTGAGGCAAAAGAGTCTTTTATCGCAGTGACTTCTGCTGGATTATCTGAGCCAGCTCGGTATGCGGTATTGGTTTGCATTAACAGGGCGCGCTTACCAACAAATGTAAAGGAGACTAACCGGGTATTACTTAGCTGACCGCGATCCAATCCAATATCATTGCTACCTAGGCCAGACGGCAGACTGGTTTGATAGATAAACTCACCCAGATCTTTTGCTACCCGGATATAAAACTTGTCATTGTCGCTATCGTAGACGATATCAGTAAAGCCAGAGTGAAAGGGATATTGCTCTGCCAGCGCGGAAAAACTGATTTGTTCTTGTGCCTGTATCGGCAGCGTCAAGATCAGTAGCAATATGAAAAAATGAGATATTTTTTGAAAGGACAGCATTATTATTTTTCCCTGTTGGTTAACACCGACTGCTAACTCTATACAGAGATGGGCGCCAGTACAAATATAGGGGGAAATGATTGATTTGTAGGCATAAAAAAGCGCCGGGGGACCGACGCTTAGTGGTTATTCAAAGTGCAATCCTAGAAGTGTCAGGCCGCCAGCAATTCCACGGGTAGTGCTTGACGAATCTTTTGTAATGCAACTTTTTCAATCTGACGTACACGCTCGGCACTAATACCATATTTTTGTGCCAGATCTTCCAGTGTCGCCTGAGCTTCTTCCGGCAGCAACCAACGGCTTTCAACAATATCCCGGCTGCGCTCATCAAGGGTTTTTAATGCGCTGCTAAGTGCCTGTCGATTCAATGCCGTTTGCTGATCTTCTGAGTTCAGCAGGTCCGGTGCAGTACTTTTATCTTCCAGTGCGTATGCACCGATTTGGTTAAAGTCACTGTCATCATCGATGTTGTCACCAAATGTCGAGTCAAAATGACCGTCGTGCAAGCTCATGGTCGTTTCAACTGCCGCTACATCTGCGCTGTCGACACCCAGTTTACGAGCGATTTCTTCAGTTTCCTGATGCGTCAGCCAGCTTTGTTTACGCTTCATTTCACGCAAGTTGAAAAACAGTTTTTTACGCGCCTTGGTTGTGGCGACTTTTACCAGGCGCCAGTTGCGGATAACAAATTCATTGATTTCGGCTTTAATCCAGTACACGGCAAAAGACGCCAAACGCACACCGTGGGACAAATCAAACTTCTTAATCGACTTCATCAGGCCGATGTTGCCTTCCTGCACCAAATCTTCCATGGGCAGACCGTAATTTTTGTAGCCTTTGGCGATATGCACTACAAAACGCAAATGGGAAAGAATAATCTCTCTGACAGCGTCAAGGTCGTTTTCCTGCTTAAAACGTTCAAACAGGTTACGCTCTTGTTCAGCATCAAGACGGGGAATGGATCTAACATAATTCAGGTAGCTGGGATAGCCATTGCTTAGTGCTAACTCAGTACTCATAGTATGTGTAGACAAATTACTCATGTTTAACTCCGACATTTATTGGCTTTTACCCGCCAGGCAGCATAAAAGCGCAAACTCGATTTGGTTAACAACGTATTGTCGTCACTATATTGTATGGTGTCATTCCATTTTGACGTTCAGAATGACTCAGTACTTAGATAGGAGCGACTCAAAATAATTCAATAGTAAATATTAAAAAAATTTAATTTTGGGCCTGCTTATCCAGCGCCAAACCTAACTGAGTAAAGTAACGGCTGAACAACTGTTTAATTAATTGTCGCTGTTCGTCTTGTGGGTAGATCCCCAGTTTGGCATCCGGACTTTGTTTGGTGCCTTGTGCCAGAAAGGCATTCTTAATGGGATTATCCTGCACAAAAGCCTCAAAAGCACGGGCGCAAACCTCTTGCGGTTGCGCATAATATAAAGTGTTTAAGGACTTATCAAGCGCGACGCTGCGCTTAAACAATGGACTGAGCTGGTCGCTGTTTGGGGCTAAAAATATGTGCTGAAAGCAGGCTTCCAGCTGGTCGTTTAACGGATGTGGATTAATTGCATTGCGCAGCAACCACATTGCAGAGGCAAAATCCTGCGGACAGCAATGGCGTACAAATCGAGCACAGATATAATGGTCAAAAGCGTGGAACCATTCATGAGCTAATGCGCCACCACCAGCGTTTTTTGCCAATGCCAGCGTTCGGGTGTGGGCATTATAATGAGCCGATGAGTGTTTTTGTCCCCCTTTACCAAACGCAATGGACAATTGTCCGTTGAGGGAAATAACCTGCTCTGGCACTTGTAAAATGGACATTAAATCGCAGAGGGCATCAAAAAACAGATTAGCTGCAATTTGCTGCTCTGCGGCGGTGACCCATTTTCCAACCGTGGCCGTCTTAAAACCAAATATCTTGATAATATCCCCGAAGGAAACATCTGCACCATCACGGTGACTGGGACCATTTCGATAAAAGGGGCGCTGTATTCTCGGCTGGGGCATTTAAACTAAATTAATCAGTTGAGCGCTATTTGAAGTTCAGGTGGCGGCCACCATCCAGTGCTAAAATACGACCCGTGACAAAATCGCTATTTAGCAGGTATTTAATGGTTTCTGTAGATTCCTGCCAACCGGGCTCATTCTGTAATAACGACTTTTTCAGGGACTTGTCGCGGTAACTGTCGCTGTCATCTTCATTGAATTTGAGCAAGGCGGGAGCAATACCATTAACTTTCACACGGGGCGCCAGCTTGCGAGCAAAACTGAACACCATGTTTTCCAGTGCCGCTTTGGATGCGGCATAGGCAATATGTTTATCACTACCGATTTGTGCGACTAAATCGGTCAGGTGAATAATGTCTGCCTTGTCACCATTGAGTAAAGAACTGAGCTGGTGGTTAATCAGGTACGGCGCTTTCGCATGAACCTGCATCATGGCGTCAAAGGTCTCGACAGGATCATTCTCGTCGTCAGTCCACCAGGACGATGCGTTGTGCACAATAGCGCGGATACTGGAGTATTGTGCTTGTATGCTTTCAATAAACTGAGTTATGCCGTCGTTCGTAGCAAAATCTGCCTGCAATGTGACAATGCCTTGTTCTTGCCATTGGGACAGTTCCGGTCGAGGAGACCGATAGGTGATTAAAACGTCGTATCCCAGTTCTTTAAGCGCTATCGCGGCATGCAGTCCCAGCCGCTGAGCACCACCGGTAATGATAACAGGAGACAATCTGGTTTTTCCTCAGGTATATGGATGTGCTTAAGTGCTCAGCTTAGCAAAATGCGTAAAACTAAACACGCTCTGGTATTACTTACTTATATAAGTATTGTTCTGCAGGTCCAGTAGATCATATTTTGCCAACAACTGTTGATACTCTCCCGAATCGACTAACGCGCGCATCGCAGCATTGATTTCCTGTACAGCCTGCTCGGACATCGAATGTTTCGAGAACATCAGATAAGTTGTTGCCTCTTCTTCGGAAGTTATCAGTTTGTATTGGGATATTTGACTTTTTGCTTTTGGATTAGACTGAACGCGCCTTTGTCCATCATAGGCGGAGTCCAGATAACCATCGACTCGACGTAATAATAACATTGTCGGTAGCCTGTCCGGGTCATCAACAGTAATCAGGTGTTGCTGAAACCAGGGTTCGCTTTTCAAGGCTTCAAATTCATCGGAATAGGAGACACCCCGCATAATACCAATGCGAAGATTGGTATTTTTAATGTCTGCTAGACGGTTGATATTAGCAAACAGGGTGAGATTATTCTTCGCCACATACAGGGCGTTGTGGCCAAGCCTAAATGGCGTGTCAGAAAATATCGCGTATTGTTTACGCTCCGGAAGCGGGGCCGCAGATAGGGCGATGTCAATATCACCTGACTGCATCAACAGCAGGGTACGTTTCCACGGCAGTTCAACATACTCATAGGTGTATTGAGTTTTGGCAAAAATGCCGTTAACGATATCGACATCAAGCCCGTGCCAGATGCCGTCAGGCCCTTTTTCATGGAAAAAACTGCGCTCATATACACCAATTTTCAAAATGGGCTGCTCATCACCAAACGTCTCCGACAAAAACATCAGAGACGGCAGGAATAAGAGGAGTAAGCGAAATGGTTTGAACTGCGTCATCACCATTCAAGTGTACAACGCATTTTGCAAGTTGCAATTGTCGTAATTTAAAAGCTGGAAAATACCTGCTTCAACAGTTGCGCCTGTCGACGACTTATTTCCACTTCTTGTCCAGAGCGCAAAAACGCAGAGGATGTACCGGTTTTTATTCCGGGCTCAATACGGTCAATTGCATCAATGCGAATGATGTCACCGCGATTGGCTTTAAAGAATTGCTGCGGGTTTAACCGTGCTTCAATCTTTGCCAGCGAACTATGAATAAAGGCTTTACCGTGAGACGTGTATACTGCTGCATGATTGCCCACGCTTTCAAATCGCTCAATTTCAAACAGTCTGACAATACGATTGACGTCACCGAATTTCATCATCACGCCATGACTTTCTGGCAAGTAACCGAGTGTCTGATGTTCATCGTCGCAGATTTCTACAATGCGTTGTACGCAGCGAGCTAAGCGGTCCGGGTCAATCGGTTTCACCAGATAGTCCACGGCATTTAAGGCAAAGGCGTCAACCGCATACTGATCAAAAGCAGTACAAAAGACGAATTTTACGGTCGGGTTAATGACTTCTGCCAGTTCAAGACCGGTCATGCCCGGCATTTGAATATCGAGAAAGACTAAATCGAAGTCTTGTGCTTTTAGCTGCGTGATTGCATCTTTGCCATTAGCCGCTTCAGCGGCAACGTCGATTTCTTCGTGAGCTTGTAACAGACGTTTTAATTCGGTGCGTGCCAGACGCTCATCATCAACTAGCAGTGTTTTTATCATAGGGAAGGTTCACAAAATGGAAGGTCCAAAATGATGGAGTATTGGTTGTTGTCTAATGAGGCGCTGAATGTCACGGCGTTACCAAACATCAGTTCCAGTCTGTCTCTGGTATTCTTGAGTCCGGTTTTGGTGCCGTCTTTGGCATTGCGCTCACAGACACTATTACGTATTTCCAGTCGCCAGGTCTTCGGATCTACCACCGTCGCTGCGATACGGATGAACCCCTGTTCCGGATTGGGGGAGATACCGTGCTTAATAGCATTTTCAATTAAGGTCAAAAAACTCAATGTTGGCAGTTTTTGCTGCCATAATTTTTCGTCAATATCGTAAGAGAGGGATAACCGTTCTTCCAGGCGAGCCTGCTCAATCGTCAGGTAGCGTTCAGCCACCTGCCATTCTTCTTCTAAGGTCGACGATGATTGCAAGTGTGCCTGTAAATGCGTCCTGAATATTTCAGACAACTGCGTGACTAAGTCCGCCGCTTTGTCTTTGTCTTCGTATATCAAGGCTCGGATGCTGTTTAGTGTATTAAATAAAAAATGCGGGCTGAGCTGATTGGTCAGTTGCTGGATACGAGCTTCCTGCATTTGCTTTTGTAATTCCCGCTTTGATGCGATGGCATGCCAAACGATATATATCAGGGTCCAGCCACCAAAAAAGATAAGTTGGTTAATGGTAATAAACACCCAGATTTTGGGGTCTTTCATGGTTAACGTGACTTCTTTACCGTCTACCATAAATGAAAAGTCTTCGGGTTGTGAGTGTTCGAAATAGGGAATTTCCCCTATTTGAAAGGACAAAATGACACTCGTAACACTCACCAGTAAAAGTAAGCCGAATAATGACAGTGAGGACTTATAATTCAGCCCTTGGTTAACCACCTGTAACTTTAAATATGGGCGCAGCATAAAGTGCGTGAGCAGGATAAACACACCTGACTCGGCGATACCTCGCACGGCAAATACCGTGGTACCGCCTTTGACATCCGTCATGTCCAACATAAAGGTATTGGACATCATGTAAAACATCAATGTGATGCCGGCAACGGCCTGAGTGACTTTATAAGCGGTACTGGAATGTCGACTGACTTGCCAGATTGTGCGCAAAATCTGTTTCATAAATTAGTATTGTTATTATTCGTAGCGTAATGCATCAATCGGGTTTAAGCGTGATGCTTTAATGGCAGGCGCTAAACCGAAAATGACACCAATGGCGGTAGTAAAACCTAAGGATAACATAATCGCCCAGGTGGGTACGGTTGCTGCTGGCATGCTGGGGATCATTAAGGTCAACAACGCAGCGACACCATAACCTAAACATAATCCTATAATACCGCCGAATAAGGACAATACCAGCGCCTCAATGAGAAACTGAATCAGGATAAACTGCGGTGTGGCGCCCAGAGCTTTAACCGTGCCTATTTCGCGGGTGCGTTCAGTGACGGAAACCAGCATGATATTCATAATGCCGATACCCCCGACCAACAAACTAATACCCACAATGCCACCGGCGACCAGCGTGACAGACTGGGTCACAGAATCAAATTGACGTTTGGTTTTTTCAGCACTGATAAATTCAAAATCATCCGGATCATCCCCGGTTAACCGATGCTGTTTGCGCAGGACTCTGCGGATTTGTTGCTGGATCTTTTTGATATCGGCACCTTCATCCGGCCGAAACATAATGTCAATATTCTGTGTGACCTGTTCTCCATTAAGCGAGCGCATGGTACTAAAGGGCACAATCAGATAGTTGTCCTGATCAAAGCCAAACAAACTGCCCAGTTCTTCTGCCAACCCAATAACACGGAACCACTCGCCATTGACACTGATGAATTCACCCACAGGGTTAACCGGCATATTAAGATCTTTTAATACCGACGGGCCAACAAAGGCGACACGACGGCGACGCAAGTCATCGCTTTCTGATAAAAAACGGCCTAGTTCTGGATAGATGCGTACGACATTTTGGTAGCTGCTATCAGTACCAATAATCTGTGTCTGAGAGACGTCTTTGCCGTACTGAACATAACTGCCAAAACTAAAGGGCTGCATGCTGGCGGTCATATCCTGGACGTTTTTAACTTTGCTTTTTAGCACCAGAAAATCATCATGACTCAGGCGATTATTAAAGCCCAGCAGCGCCTGTTCCTGCGTAGTGTAGGCGCGAATGGTGACCATATCGCTGCCCAAATCATCCAGCTGTTTGGTGATGGTCGAACTAAGTCCCTGCATAATCGCAACTACCGCAATGACCGCAGCCACGCCAATGATAATACCTAAAGTGGTGAGCATACTGCGTAAACCGTGGGATCGGATAGCCATTAACGCGGCGCGGGTTCCCTCGACAACGGCATGTAGTGTTTTACCCATGCTGACCTCGCGTGAAGTTTTCTGTGACCCTGCCATCAATCAGGCGAATCACCCGATGACAATGATCTGCAATATCCTGTTCATGAGTGATAAGGATGATGGTGTGCCCCTCTGCATGTAGTTCATCAAATAACGCCATAATGTCGGCGGTGGTTTGACTGTCCAGATTACCGGTAGGCTCGTCACCCAGCAGAATTCTTGGTTTGGTCACCAGGGCGCGGGCGATAGCAACACGTTGCCTTTGTCCGCCGGAGAGTTGATTTGGCAAGTGCGCTAATTTATCACCCAGGCCCACTCGTTGCAGTGCTTCTGTTGCGCGAGCTTTGCGCTCCTGAGAGGACATGATGCGGTAGATTAGCGGTTGCATAACATTAGCCAGTGCGCTCATGCGTGGTAGCAGATTGAAACTTTGAAAGATAAAGCCAACCGATTCGTTGCGAAGCTGAGCTAAGTCACTTTCATTAAAATCCAGCACATCGCGTTCACCCAGCCGGTATTCGCCTTTGCTGGGAATATCCAGACATCCCAGAATATTCATCAACGTCGATTTGCCCGAGCCAGAAGGACCGATGATAGCAACATATTCGTTTTTACCGATGCTGATATTGACCCCATTCAGAGCATAGAAGGTTTCACCAGCCATTGGATAGGTTTTATCAATATTGCGTAGTTCAATCAGGGGCTGGCTGTTCATTCCACCAGACTCCAGTTGATGCTGTCATTTTGTTGCAGGCGGCTAATAATGCGCGCCGGGCCAACAATGATATGTTCTTCAGCTAAGATGCCGTCGAGGATGGCCTGTTCAGTATCGGTGGCCATACCCAACTCTACAGTTTGCTTTACCGCCTTATTGTCGGCGACTTTCCAGATAAAGGAGTTCTCATCGTCATACTGAATGGCGGCGATTGGCACATTAGTAGTGGTATCACCAGTATCTGTGATGATCTCTGCACGACAACTCATCCCCGGATACAGATGATGCTCAGCTTCATCCATCAGCACCTTCACACTGAACGATAACCCGGCATTCTGTCCCAGACGTTTGGCAGACGTACCTATTTCGGTGATGTTGCCGGAGAAGGGCAATTTAGGATAGGCCGCAGCGAAGATCTCCACTGACTGCCCAATTTGCACCTGAGCAATGTCCGCCTCATCCACTCGTAGCTCCGCCAGAATGACACTGGGGTCTGCTACAGTCATGAGATCAGAACCCACAATATTGGTGGTGCCAGCAATGACGGTCTCGCCTTCTTTAATGTCTAGCGAGGCGATCAAGCCATCCATTGGGGCGGTAAAAGTGGTTTTGCGCAACTGGTCCTGCACAAATTTAAGTGATGCCTGACTTTGTTGCAGCAGTGCCTGAGCCGAGTGGACATTAAATTTCGCGATATCCACCTGACTTTTTAAGTCATCGATACTCTCTTGCTGCACTAAACCTTTTTGTAAGAGAGTTTGCTGTCGGGTGAGTTGTCGCTGCAGGTTTCTCAATGTTTCCTGATGGCGGTTGATAGCAAATTCCTGATTAGCGATTTGCGCTTCTACCTGCTCAACTTCTGCGCGAAAAGCGCTGTCATCGAGTTGCAAAAGAATATCGCCCTTGCTGACCACATCGCCTTCATCAACATAGATTCGGTCAACCCGCCCCGATACTTCCGGACGAATCTGAATTTGTTCGTTAAAGACAAAGTTACCTGAGGCTAACACCGTATCTGACAGGATACCGGTATGGGCTTTTGCCACTTTCACTTCAACAACATCATGTTGCTCACGATATTTCTTGATAGCAATAATGCCCACCATCACGCTAACAATTGCAATCAGGATAAGTGCTTTTTTCATAATCAGATTCTCAATCTCAATGAGGCAGCCATTACGCTGCCAACACGCCCCAAATACCAAAAATCACAACAAAGGGTAACGCAGATAGAAGCGTCGCTTTGGTGATGTTCATATTGCACCAGCGATTGAGCCCAACAGCCGCCAGCGCGATATACCAGATGTAAAACAGGTTGAGGGATTCAGCCCAGGTATACAGTGCGTCCTGGACCGACAAGCCCAGGAACAATTGATTGAAAGAGGCATAATTGATCAGCATCAGGGGTAAATCTGGTGTACTGGCCGTGATATATAAAACTAAAAAGCCCAGCATATAAACGACCGTTGGCATTTGTGTCCAGATAGTAAAGCCAAACCAGTCGCCGTAACTGTATTCATCTGTGCCACTGACCATTTTAAAATAGCCCGCTAAAATCGACAGGCTGATAAGGATAAACAGGCCATTGAAAATAGCTCCTATCCACCCGACAGTGCCGGCACTTTGAGTAAGGTAGGCTCGAATCTGCTCTTCTTCAGAGGGCGATATATCACCGACCTGCAGCATTTGTTGCTCTACAACCCACTCCGGGCTCATACCGGAATAGAAGGCGACAATACTGGCGCAGCTGATGCCTATAATGAGAATCAGGGCCGCCCAGTTCCATCCCTTGGCAGAACGTAAGCCGTCAAATAGTGATTTTGGTGCGACAAAAATATCCAATAATGCGCCGCTTAATGTTGATGTTGCCATAACAGGTTCCTCTTATTTTATTATGGTGTCTGACATTGTTGCTGAAGGGCTGACAACGCACTTCAGAACGATAAGTGACAAAACAAGAATGACGACCAGGTCGAACAGTTTCGCTGACAGCTGTTCAACCTGAATCAGATGGCTCGAATGGAGCAGCAGGTTGAGTAGCAATCCGTTCAGCAAGGCGCTGAAAATAACCATCAACAGGCATGCGCCCAGTAGGGTTTTGAAGGTCTCTTTAGTCATCATGTTGCCCCTTGCTTAAATCCCAATTCGGTTACCTGGTTTGGTATTGAATCAGGAGATGTTTTGTCTTGATGGGTTAAGGATGACAGTAAAAAGGTTAGGCAGGTGTAAAAAAGTGATTAACGGTAAAAAGTCAGGATAGATGGCAAAAATAAGCCACTATTGGATATTTTTACTTGCGAACGTTTTTTGCGATGGAAAATCGGTCAGCAAGGATGCACACAGAACCTTTCAGATTTTCTGCGTGCGAACGATTTATATTTGCTCTGAGGGCCCAGTGGTCTTCGAATTTTAGTTACTTCAGAAGTGGTCAGAATCACCATAGGTCAGCCGATTGAGCTTGTAAATGGAATTCCACTAATTTATGGAAGGGTTACATTACATATAAGAACTCATGCTTTTTACTACGCTTAATACGGGGAGCGATAATATTGCTAAAATGATTTGGAAAGTATCGGAACCCACCTTAAGGCTCTGATTAGTGTTGATTCTGAATAACTGATCGATAAACATAGCGAAAATTCAATTTAAAATGCACTTGCCATATAATGCTTGACCCGTTTATTTTAAAGCCCTCAATTATTTCTGATCCAGTTTTTGCGGTCATTTTCGCCAGTTGTAGCTATGATATTGACGAGTATTCTGAAAATTTATTCTCAGCTTATGACATTGAAAAGGTAACTGAACTGGAAAATGCTGTACCAAAACGCAAAGCCGAATATCTGGCCGGGCGATATATGGCAAAGCTGGCCTTACAAGAATTGCAAATAACAAATACACAGGTGCCTATAGGAAAACATCGCGCACCAGTCTGGCCGGCTAAAACATTGGGATCCATATCCCACACCTGCCAGATGGCAATGTGTGCAGTAGCAGAAGAATCGCAATGGGATTATTTGGGCATTGACATTGAAAATAAATTCAATGATGAATATACCAGTCTGGTCAAAAACAAATTGATCAAGGCCAATGAAGAAGCATATTTGAGCAGTTTGGATACGGATTTTAACCTGCTGTTAACGGCGGTTTTTTCTGCCAAGGAAGCTCTTTTTAAAGCACTTTATCCCAGTGTTGGTGAGTATTTTGGATTTGAGTCTGCTCAGGTACGTGAGCTGGATGTGAGAAAACAAACCCTTACCTTGACTCTCACCAGGGATCTCTGCAAACAGGCGTTGCAGGGCAGTAATTTCAACGTAAAATTTACATTGGGAAAATCAGATGTGCAGACTTTGGTTATCGGCAAATTTTCTCCTTCTGGACGAAGTTGTAATGAGCATGGTTGTCGCGTCTGAAAATATTAATAAGAATAATTCAGGACTGTCTAAAATTGAAAAAACAATTGACTGTAATCGTTGCCTGTCATAAAAAACTCAGCAGGCTTGAGCTGACATTGGAAGCACTAATGGCTCAAAATATCATTAGTGATTGTAATTTGATTATCGTTGCTGATGGCGCCAGTGAACAAGTCAAAAGCTGTGCTCATCGATATTCCGGAGAATCTGTGAAAGTGATTGAATCTCCCGGACTCGGCAGATCAGGTGCCAGAAATCTTGGGGCCAGAGCGGCACAGACTGAGTTTTTGTTGTTTCTAGATGACGACATTCTCACCCGGCCCGATTTTTTACAGCTCCACCTTGAGCAACAAAACAAACAACCAGGATATGTGCATGGTAAACTTCGTGAGTTAATTGGTTTCCTGCGCGTAGTGGACCCGAAGCTGGGAGCTGTTGGTGCACCTCCTGTGCTGCCCGAGCAACTTGCAAGTGGGCAGTGGCGTCCTGATGGCTACCGATTGATGACCAGCAAACTGGAACGTGCCGCCGAGATGTCTTTCTCTGGTGAGGCTGGCGTTAGGGTGCCCTGGTTGGCAGGTGCTGGTGCAAATTTGTCCATTCCCAAAGCACTGTGGCAAGAGGTGGGAGGGTTTGATGAATCCTTTGGCTTGAAGTGGGGCATGGAAGATATTGATTTTGCCTACAGAGTCTATCAAGCTTCCTCCAAGTTATATTTTAATGACAAGGCCTGTGGTTATCATATGAGTCATTATGAAGAAAACCGCTGGCTGCAACAGGATGATAATTTGCAGCGATTTTTAGCTAAATTTTCTGAAATCGAAAATCAATTATTGAGTTTACTATTAAGCGCTAATGGAACACCGCAGGCCTATTTTCAGGCGCTAAGAGAAAAGCTTATTTCAGCTCCCGAATCTGCAGCGGCAAACTGAGCCAGGGATGAAACAAATTCCTCTCGTGAGCTAAACAGGCAATTTATCTGGCTGCGGTATTTTTCAGCAGCTTCCTTCCAGCTATACCAGTCTGCTTTCAGAGTTAATCCCTGTATGTGCTCTTCTGGTGAACAAGTCTCGGGATTTGTGGCGTAAGGAAATTCCCGATAAAAGTAAAGCTGTTCCACCGTCAGAGACTTTGCAGCGCTGTGACAGGCAAGGTGATCAACATGCCCACCGCAGGCATCGGGAGCAAACAAAATGGTTTGTTCTCCAACCTGTTTTGCTAAGCCGAGCGCAAATGCTTTTTTTCTTTGCTCCAGGTAGCTGTATGGTGGCGTAAATAATTGCTCTGCGGATTGCAGGGAAAATTTGCCACTGTTAATGTCAAAATCAACAGCTGAGTCACAGAATGACAGGTGCTTGCCTTCTACCTGAAGCACATCTAATGCTCTCTGGTTTTCGGTTTTTCTTAAAAACATAGAGCCAAACTGACGCCATTGATGTTGCTTTTCAGGCAATAACCTTTTGGTTTCCTCGTGAGGCTCTGAGCAACATAATGTAAGCACTGTTATTCTGTGTCCCATAGCGCCAAGACTTGAAAGAACACCTCCCATGGACCACACCGCATCATCCAGATGCGGTGATAGCACGACAATATCTTTTGATTGGCTAGTTATCCAGGTCAATGATACGGTCTTCCAGAATCAAAGAATCCAAGCGCATATTTAATGCACTGTGGATAGCATCCTGAGGGGTTTCTACGATAGGCTCACCTGCATAGTTAAATGAAGTGTTGAGCAAAACCGGCACACCTGTTAATTGACCCATTTGCAGCAACAAATCATGCATTTTGGGATTGTCCTGCGAACTGATGGTTTGCAGTCTCGCAGTATCATCAACATGACATGCCGCTCGGATTTTATCTTTGTCGGTGACTTTTGCCACAAACGACATGTGAGGTGCATCATTAGTGAAGTTAAAATACTCATCTTTGTGTTCAATGGGGACCATTGGTGCATAAGGACGGAACCATTCGCGACGCTTGATTTCATGGTTGAGCTTGTCTCGCACAAAGCCCGGATTCGGTGCCGCCAAGATGCTCCTATTACCAAGCGCCCTTGGACCAAATTCGCTTCGTCCCTGATACCAACCTATAATTCTGCCATCTGCCAGTCTTTGGGCCACAGCTTCGTTTACACGATTAGAAATTTCAGCCTGCAGATTATTGGCTTTAATTGCCTCGTCTATTTCTTTATTGGTGTAGGTTGGGCCTAGATAGGCAGAGCGTGGCAACGTGGGGACTTTACCTGATTCCTGATGCAGTGCATAACCTACACAGCCTATGGCAATCCCGTCGTCACTGGGGGCGGGAGGAACATATATTTTTTCAAAAGGAGATTCGTCTACCAGCAGGCCATTCCCGACAGAGTTTAGTGCGCAACCACCTGCAATACAAAGGTTCTTCTCACCGGTTAACTGATGTAGATAGTTGGCGAGGTGTTTTAACACTTGTTCAAATTGATACTGTACTGCAAAAGCCATTGCAGCTCTATCGTCAAACCTGGAATCTTTGTTCACTTTGCTAAGGAGCTTAGCCAGCTTATCAGGATTAAAGCGAAACTCGCCATCACTCAGCAGTTCAAAAGTCTCTTTCATCTGAGGTACAAAACGCCTATCACCATAAGGTGAAAGCCCCATAGTTTTACCATCTTCAGAGTAAACGCCACCGTGTTTTTTATCGATAAAACTAAACCCTAGTGCTAAAGATGAATCGCGGTAAAAGCTGCCCAATGAATTGGTGGTGGCTGCAGCCGAGCGAAGATACTCAGTTAATGACTGATCTTCAGCGCTTTGAATACCCGTGTAGCGCTTTAGCAATTTTATTTCGTTGCGGTCTGCCTTATATAAGGAGACTGTTTCTACCCGGCGAACATCATTTATCTCCAGTGTACTGCCAGAATGGTCCGCAACCAGGATGGCCGATTGTTCATATCCAGACATGACAAAGGCACTATAAGCATGCGCCAAATGATGATTAATTACCTCAGTTTTATTTCTAAGTGAGTAAAAAAATGGTTTAGGCACCAAATCACACACCACTACTTTACTAATGTCTTCGGAAGTCGCTTTGAGTTCGTTCAAACACACTTTGCGGCTTTGCGCCGCGAGTAAATCAACACCTAGTCCATATTTTTTTCTGGTCACACGCTCTTCGGCTACGGCAACGAGTTGATCTCCCTGCATGGCTGCTGTAGACCAGTCATGGCCTGAGCCGCCAAGGCCAACCAGAAGTTTATCGCTATAAGTTCCCATGTATTCCTCACTTGTCGTTCTTAAGATGCAAACATTATTGGAAAGACTTTTGAACAAAAATGACGCCATAAGATGATTGAGCACATTATGGCGTCTGAGTGTTCAAACTGCTGATTCATAGTCGGTTTTAGTCAACCGACATGAATCTTCCCAGGTGTTCAGATACCGGGCCTGTTACGTTGATCAGCTTCAGTTTTTTTTGATTTTCATTGATTTCCTTTTCTTTATTGAGCAGGACACCAACACCAGCACTTGCTATATAAGTTACACCTGCACAGTCAATGACGATTTCAGACGAGTTTTCGTTCATCAGTTGATCAATGGCAGAAGAAAGCCGATCAAATGAATGTAGATCACAAAATCCATAGGCTTTACAGATTGATTTATCATCAGTTTTTTCGATTTCTATTCTGAAATTGCTCATATTTATACCTTCTTGTAAACGAACCAAGGATTCTCAGCCAGCATACCTTCGTGATTTACCAGCAGTGGGCAAGGCTGTACTTCCTGGAACTCCAGTTCCAAACCAATTTCTTCCATATAACCTTTTGGCACTTCCGGTGCCATCAGAGTGATAATTCGACCGCCAGTTTTCAGAACTTTCGATAGATTTTTATAAGCCATCATTCTGGTTTCCTGATCGAAGTGATAGGTGACGAACAAATCAGTGGCCCAGTCAAATTGCTCACCCAAAAAGTCAAACTGGAAGCTGGAATCAAGTATTACTCGCGGCTTTTTGTGAGCGAGATCATTTACCGGGATTTCGTAAGAAGCCAACGCCTGCAAACTGCGCAAGTGAGAGTCAACACCGAAATAATGACCTTCTTCCAAAAATGGAATAACGCGAATGGCAAGACGACCGGTACCACAACCAAAATCAAGAAACTTGTCAGTAGGTTTCATTCCCTTGCTTTGCAAAAATTCGAAGAAGTATTTACCCAGTACCCAGGGTCTGCCATAAAGGTGGTGATGTTTTTCCAGCAAAAAATCCAGTTCGATTTTGCCAGGTTCAATAGTTGGGACCTTGATTTCTCCAACATCTGCACCAATTGTTTCCTGCCAAAAGTCAGTGTTAACACCAAGGTATTGTCCACCGTCTTGTGGGCTTTCTATTTTTATATTTTCATACTGCAACATAGTTTGTTTTCCGTTTTACTTACCCGTTAACAATTCCACAACCGGAGCCATTTCTTCGAATGACTCTGGGGTGAATACGTAATATGAGAACCCATATTTTTCACGGCGCTCTTCAAGCGTGTCTGCTATTTGATTTATGTCGCCTATGAGAACATGAGGGTTTTCCAATAGATCTTTTTCAGATTGGCCCCATTTTCTAGACCAGATATTGACGTGGGCTTTGCGGTTCTCCACCACTTTAGCCAAATAAGCAACGGTATTGAGTTCAATATCTTTGAATCGTTCTCCCGCGGCTTCTTCTACCCAGCGTATTCTCTGCCTGGTATATTCCAATGTGCCGTAAGTACTAATAGCGTTATTAACCTGTTTGCTATTCAACGGGAAATTTACGCCTACTATATCCGCTTCCCGGCCTGCGAGGGAAAGAATTTTCTTGGCACCGCCACCAATTAAAATGCGCGGGTGTGGTTTTTGTAAACATTGCGGAGAAAGTTTACAGGGTAAAGGTGAGTAGGATTCACCTTTGAATTCAGCCATCGGTTCGGCAAAGAGTTTTTTAATTAACTGTACACTTTCATCCAGTCTGGCGATGCGCTTGCCTGGAGAGTCGTAGCGTATTTCCAGTTTTTGGTAATCATCTTCCAGCCATCCAGCACCCAACCCCAATTCGAATCGTCCTTCACTCAATAAATCCAGAGTGGCCGCTTCTTTTGCAAGCAAGTGAGGTGGGCGAAAATCATTGCTCAAAACCAGGGTGCCCAGTTGCAGGTTCGAGCTAATTTGGGCTGCAGTGGCTAATGCCACTAGCGGTGCCAGACTGTCATCCATGTGGTCAGTCATCAGCAAACTGGAATAGCCCAGTTGTTCGACTTTTCTCACTTTCGCCTGCCAGTCAGACAAACTACTGGCGTTTGAGTTAACAACACCAAATCTAAAGGGTTTTACTGGCATTAATTCTTCCTGTTATATTATTTCTTGTTGGTTTTATACTGTTACGGTTTCACACATATCCTGCAAAGACGTCATATCTATTTGCAATAAGGTTTCCGGATAATCCTCGTAAACCTCTTCGCCGAAGATGGCTTCCATAATTTCAGTGGTGGCGAGATAGTGGCGATATTCAGAACTGTCGTCAGACTCAAAGCTGCTCATTACTTCAGCAATGAAGTGCTCATATGGCGCCATTTTGTGAAATTCCGGTACGTCATAATGGGTAACTTGCCCCCGCTTTTTCAGTATCAAGGATGGCTCATTTAATGTATTGGTGCTAAAACCGAATGTTGTATCCAATTGTAAAACACCATTGGTGCCCTCTACTATTATCTGTGTATGGTCATATTTTTCATGGGAAATCCACGCGGCCTCAAGATGCATAAGCTGCTGATTTTTTGTCTGAATGCAGCAGTAGGACTTTACCTCAACATCAATGTTGTTGGGTTGGCTTTTGGTCTTTACATCCATGTCGGTTTTCCAACCGGCTGCAATGCTTTCGTCTACGGTTTCCAAATCTGAAGTTTGGCAAATATGCTTGTCAATTTGAAAATCACTAAAGAACAATAGGGCCACATCTGCAAGGTGCCAACCCAGGTCGGCACCTGCACCAGCGATTGCCATTTTTTTATCTGTAAACCAACTGCCCGGGTTTGGGATTCCTTTGCCCCTAATCCAGCGGGCGGAAACACTGGTGATATTACCTATCTGTTCTTGCGTCGCTAAAGAAAGCATTTTCTGAACATCCGGGCGATTCACCGAGGCAGAACTGACCCATAAGCGCACTTCATTTGTTTGCGCTGTATTAATAAGTTCGTTGAGTTGCCAGCCATAGAAGCAGGCGGGCTTTTCAATAACCACATTGATACCCAATTCCAATACTTGTTTGGCTTGTGGGTAGTGAAAAACATTGGGACTGGAAATAAAAACCAGATCCAATGCCTCCATGCTCTTAAGTCCATCAGTTGTGTCGAAGCAAGCTATATTTGGGAATTGCTGGCGCATTTTTTGTTGGATATCCTGAGAGGGATCTACTATGACAACCAGTTCTACATTGGGATAACTGCCCAAAATTGGCAGCCATACTTGTTGTGCTACCCATCCGCAACCTACAAAGCCTACGCGTTTTTTGGGATTTTTGTCGGAACTATCGCTTTGCTGAGGCGATCCAGCATTGTTGCTCTGAGAGTGGTGATTTGTCATGGTTTGGCTCTCCCTAATTGTTTTGCCATTTGTTGGTGTATATGGCTAACCACGCTCTCATCGTAAAACAAGGTCAAATGATTTCCATACATATCGGAAACGTTCATGGGGCCAGAAAATAGAGACCTCCAGCCTGAAATCTGTTTTAACAACGATTCTTCTGTGGGTGCGTAAAGGGACACTTTTTGGGGCCGTGCAACAAAGTAATCAACGGTGACGGGGTGGTGAAATTTGCGCTTGAAGCGTTCGGCAAGCTGTACTTGAACCACAAACTTCATGGCAAGTCGGAGTTCGTTCCAAGTGCTTTTATTCTTTTCATCGCCACTGGACGCGATAACTACAACATGATCAATTTGATCGTTAAGGGAAAGCTGGGAAAATCTTTCCACATTAATTTGTGCAAAGGTTTTATCTACGTCCAGTTCTGCTGTAAAGCGGGGCGAACTGCGCAGGAATTGTAAATTGTCTTTTAACAACTGAATAACGGGTTTCTGATTGGTGGCGTGTTCTTCTACCGGTGCATCTGAGTCGATAATGCCTAAATATTCAATAGTTGCCCCCTGGTCCGCCAAGATAGATGCAATAGCGAATGCGATCTCGCCTCCCAGAGACCACCCGGCCAGTCGGTAAGGGCCATTTGGGCAGACTTCCTTTATTTGCGCTACATAAAACCTGGCCAGTTCTTCATAACTGCTGAACTCCATGTTTTGGTCGTTCAGATAGGCAGCCTGAACACCATATACGGCGTAATCGTCTTCAAACAAGCGAGCAAAGTCTTCATAAAAGTCAACCCGTCCATTGATATGGTGAATCATAAAAACTGCTTGGTCAGAAGAATTGTTGTTGAGTTTGACAATGCAGTCCAGCGGACGAGAATATTGCGATGTTCCCTGTTGTTCCAACTGTTGACAGATAGTGCGAATAGTCTGATTAGTCATCATGTCGGTAACGGTAAAGTTCAAACCGGATTCTTCCGCCTTTTTGACTACCGGCATCATAATTAGTGATGTACCACCAAGCTCAAAGAAGCTGGCCTGTACACTAATTTTTTGAGTGGGCAAGTTAAGGAACTCTGACCAAATTGACACCAGTGTCTTTTCTGCCGGTGTTTGCGGCGGCACATATTCCATCAACGACTGACCGAGTCTTGATGGTTCAGGCAGTTTGGACTTGTCTATTTTTCCATTGGGGGTGAGTGGCCATTCTTCCACAATGACAAAGCGCCACGGGAGCATGTACTCGGGCAGCCTTTCAGATAGTCGGGTTTCGGTTTCTGCAACAAAGCGATTTTCATCCTGAACACCTCTTGCTTTTACCCACGCCACCAGTTGATCGACGTCGTTGTAGGTTTGCATCAATACCAGGGATGAGTCGATGTTTTCAAGCTGTGTCAGCTGATTTTCGATTTCACCCAACTCTACTCGGAACCCACGTATTTTTACCTGGTCATCACTACGACCGACAAAGCTAAGGTTGCCATCGGGCAAGTAGCGCACAAGGTCACCAGTTTTATATAGCATATCCGGTTTTCGTGCTGTTGCCTGTCGGTTAAATGTGTCTGGGATAAAGCGCTCTGCTGTCAGTTCCGGCCTGTTCAAATAGCCAGCGGCAATACCCGCCCCGCTGACCCATAATTCACCAACGCTACCATAGGGAACCAATTGTCCTAATGGGCTGCATATGTACAGATTGGTATTAGCCACTGCTTTACCTATCGGTGGTTCCAACGGGTCTGTACTCAGTACCTTGTGGCTAGTTACCACATGGGTTTCCGTAGGACCATAGTGATTGTATAAATCACATGCTGGATTTTTTTCCAAAAATTCAGTGACATCTTTGGTCAACGTTAGCTTCATACCCGCAACATATATCTGTCTCAGGTGTGGCAGGCGGTGCTTAGCTAGATGTTCCAACAATACTGGCGGTATAAACAATCGGGCTATGCGTTCTCGCTGAATCGTTGCAAAAAGGACCTGCAGGTCATCCTTTACATTTTGTGCGATGATTTTCAATGTGGAGCCACTCAGCAAGGCAGTGAAAATTTCCTGTAAGGACACGTCAAATGAGAAGGGGGTAAACTGCAGCGTGTCCAGAGGTCTATTGAAATCTACTGTAGCCGTGAGTAGATTCACGATGGTTTTGTGACGTTGGCAAACTCCCTTAGGATGGCCTGTACTGCCGGAAGTATAAATGATGTATGCCTGATCACTTCCTGATATCCGGACAGGTGTAATGCTCGGGCTTTCTTCGGGATAATCGCCTAAGTTTTCAATACCACTAGTATCACTGGCTATGTTGTCTATGCACAGCCACTTGCCTGCGAAGTTTTCCAGTTTATTTAGTAATTTACTGAAACACAGCACCAGTGATAAGTCAGCATCTTGAAGTATGAAGTCGAGACGTTTTTGTGGTAGATTGGGGTCCAATGGCACGTAAACACAGCCCGCTTTTAGAATAGCCAAAATAGCTAGCGGCATTTCCATTGAACGCTCAATACAGATACCAATTCTGGCACCGGGAACTATTGCGAACTCTTCTCGCAGAAAATGGGCCAGTTGATTGGCTGTGCAATCAAGACTTTTATAATCCATGTGCTGCTGACCGAAAATCAGCGCTATCTCGTCTGGAGTTTTACTTACTTGTCTCTCAAACAATGCGTGAATGGGAAGATCAGATGAATACTCTGCGGAGTTGTTGTTAAGTTCCAACAGATATCGCGTTTCTGATTCAGACAAAAAATCCAGAGAGCCAAGCGGTACTTTCTGATGGTGTTTGAGCGTTGCCAGTTGACTAAGTAAGTTTAGTAGATGGTCGCATAGCGATTGGATCTGCGCTTCATCAAACAAAGCACAGTCATATATCCATTGCAAAGACAATCCTTGCTCAGATAAAGCCATATTGGTCTCAATATCAAATCTGGCCTGCTTCACCTGAGTATTTACTGGAGCGATTTCAACACCGGGCAGATTGACGTTGTGAGTTTCTTCCCCTGCACCAAATTCATTTTCTGTGGTGAGCAGGATCTGGAATAGGGGATTGTAACTGGTAGAGCGGGCAACGTTTTGGTTTTCCACAAGTTGTTCAATTGGCACATCCTGATTCGCCTGCGCGTCCAGGTGAACTTGCTTGACGTGGTTCAGATAATCATGCAAATCCTGGTGCAGAGTATTCACGCGCAATACCAGTGTATTGACAAAAAAGCCGATAACTGAAGACAATTGCGGCAATGGGCGATTCGCCACTGGAGTACCTATAACGATATCGCTGCTGTTGCTGTGACGAGCCAAAACCAGGCAAAGCGCACTGTGCAACAGCATAAATGGCGTCAGACCGAATTGTTTCGCCAGTTCCTGCAGAGCGACAGCCTGGTGTGCAGATAAATGCCCACTGACGGCACTTCCCTCATTCTGCTTTACTCTGGGGCGAGGCTGTATTGTTGGCAAGTCATGCAATACCGGCAGTTGAGCCAGCTGTTTTTGCCAATAATCTTGCTGCTGTTGCAGATTCTGAACTTCTTCCTGTTGCTGTATCCAATGCACATAGTCTGAGTATTGAATTTCCAGCTCGGGTAAAGGATTACTTTCTCCTTGCAGGAAGGATTTGTATAGTGTGAAAAATTCATGTGTCAGTAGCTGCATTGACCAACCATCTGCAACAATGTGGTGCATGCAGATAGATAGAACATGCCGATGCTGAGCACAGCGAATGAGTTTACAGCGCAACAACACATCATTGGCAAGGTCAAAAGGCGTCAAAAACTCTTCTTTTAGGAGTTGACTGATGAACTGATCTTGTTCTTCTGGTGCATTCAAAGGAAGGGTGACATAGTCTGCAGCAATACACCGATCTCCATCAACCACTTGTTGCGGCAGACCTGCAACTGTCACGAATCTTGTGCGTAGAATTTCGTGCCGTTGCAGTAGAGTTTGTAAACAACGGTTGATCAGCTCTACACTCAGCTCACCCGTTAAGCTCATGGCGTAATATATATTGTACTGAGGACTTTCCGGATGTTGCTGTGAAATAAACCACAGACGATTTTGGGCGGGGGACAATATTGTGGTGGGCGCCGTCGATTTAACGATGATTCGGTGTTTGTCTGCGACATCCATTCCTTGTTGTGTCAGGAATAGGCAAAGTGTGCGAATGCTGCTATTTTGCAGCAGTACTTTCAGGCTGATGCGGAAACCCATCTGAGTTTCAATGCGCCCGAGCAGCTTCATGCCCAGCAAAGAGGTGCCTCCCAGGTTAATAAAATCCTCATCAACCCCGATATCCGAGCGCTCAAAAAGTTGACACCACAACGTCTGCATCCGCTTTTCAAGCTGAGTTTCTGCGGCTGGTTTGATGCCGCTGTTGGTGAATTCTGGTAGTGCTTTTGTATCCACCTTACCGTTGATAGTGAGTGGCATAGCAGGGAGTTCGATCACATTGCCCGGCAACATATATACGGGCAGTGTGTTTTGCAGCTTACTGCGATAAATGTCTGTTGACCAACCGTTGCGACTGGCAACATAAGCTACCAGGTATTTGTGATCCTGACCGCCAGCAAGAGTGACGTAAGCTGTATTGATGCCAGATATTCGCTCCAGCTGATATTGCACTTCGTTTAACTCAACTCTAAATCCATTGAGTTTGATTTGACTGTCTTCCCGGCGACAAAAATAAAGCTGACCGTTCTGTTGTTGTTTAACCAGATCGCCAGTGCGATAGAAGCGCCCTTCAGCAATTTGCGGTAGGTGGACAAACCGCTCTTCATTAAGCTGTTGGTTTTGCAAATATCCAGGACCTACAGCGTCACCTCCAATGTATAACTCGCCTTCCATTCCAGGTGCACAGAGCTGTTGATGCTTGTCCAGAATGACTAACTGGCAGTTTGGCGTTGCCTGGCCAATTGGGGAGTAATTCAAGTCGATTTGCTGATAGTGAGTAACGTTAGCACAAGTGGCAATAATAGTGGTTTCAGTGGGACCGTAGCTGTTATAGGTGTTAACAGCACAATTGGTTAACGATTGCCATTTGCTGAGTACCCCCAGACTTAGTGCTTCACCGCCAAGTACCAAAAATTTCAGAATATTTGGCAGCTGTATACTATGCTCTGGGGTGAGATTGTCCACCAGAGTATGGAACATAGCGGTGGGCAACGTCATGCCTGTAACTTTGTGACTGATGACCCCTTGCCAGAAATCGTTAATCGATGATTGACCAAAAATGTCTGAAAGCAATAAGGTACCCTGGTTAAACAGGGGCATAAGCATTTCTTCAATGAAGATATCAAATCCAATTGAAGCGCATGACGGCAAGCGACAACCCGTCAAGTCCTGATAGGTTTGATTAATACTGGACAGATAACTTTGTAGGTTATGATGATTAATCATCACACCCTTTGGCTGTCCGGTGGAGCCAGATGTAAATACCAGATAAGCCAGTTTTGGAGATGCGCAAGTGTTCACTTTAGCAAGTGGCTTTTTAGCAACCGAGATGTCAGCAATGTGACAGGTTCTCACTGGGATAGAGGTGCTAAATTCGTCGTCACAAAGTAACATCGTGGTCTGGCTTTGCTCCAGCATATAATCCAGACGCTGTTGTGGCTGTCGCTTATCCAACAACAAAAAGCCAGCACCCAGTTTCATACTAGCGAATACAAGGGCCACCAGTTCGATACTTTTCTCCAGACGCAGGGCGACAACCTGTTGTGAGCCTATACCCTGAGCTGACATCCAACTGGCGTAGTATTCTGCCTTCTCGATCAGCTGTCCGTAAGTGTAATTATTCCGTTCTGTTTGAATTGCCGTCTGTAATAGATTTTCGCGGCAACCGTCCACAAAGGTTTGATAACAGTTTTCCGTCGCAGATGTATTCAAGGCCGCCAGCTGCTTTTCCGGCGGAGTTTGCAACGGGATTGTCGCCACTTTTTGCGCAATATCCTTCAGTGCCTCAGAAGCAAACAGATCAAACGCATTAACGATAGATTCTGCAGTGTCTTTAACAAATATGTCACCATTGAACACCCATTTAAATTCTATGTGATCGTTAGTCTCAGTGGCATAAAGTTCGATATCCACTTTCGATTGAGCAAATTCGCTGACGTCATATGCCTGCTCAGTGATCCATAGGTTAGGTAATTCCAGCGAGGTGGCTGGATTATTTTGCAATACAAACAGGACGTTAAACAGGTTGTCGAAACTGCGCGCCTGTAGACTGTTTTTTCCTTTGTTTTGCAAGCCTGATTGATATTCAAAGGCTTTTAGTATTGTCTCTTTGGTTTCAACCAGGCTTTCTGCAAAGGTTGTGCTTTCAGTAAACTTAGATCTAATCACCAGATCGTTTATAAAACAGCCAACCACTGATTCAAATTCTTTTTCTATGCGCCCCATTGATACGGAACCAACCAGCACATCACTCTGTTGACTCCAGCGACTAATAAAGCTGTTAAAAAGGGTTTGCAATACCATGTAATGTGTCAGATCCTGTTGCTGACAGTGATGTTGTAAGAGGCGGCAGGTGCTTTGAGTCCAACGGGTTGTGAATGTAAAACAATTACCAACTGGAACCGCGGGATGAGGGAAATCCTGATTTAAAGGCAAGAACTCGGGCAAATCAGCGAGCTGTTGCTGCCAGTAAGCCTGTTGTTCTGTCAATTGTCCTGATTCGTCTTGTTGCCTTAGCCAATGTACATAATCAATGTACTGGTGTTCCATTTTGGGTAACTGAGCAGCGTTTCCAGCGGTAAAATCCTGATAGAGTGCAACAAATTCTTTAGCGATAATGCCAAAAGACCAACCATCAATGGCAATGTGATGCGTAACAATCAGCAACTGCAGGTGATTGTCTGACAGCTGCGCTAAACATGCCCGTATAGGAATGTCTTTATCGAGGTGAAAAGGCTGGTTAAAGGTGTTTTTGAAGCCTTCTTCTGCGATTTCCTGACTGGCATTATCTATTCGGGTGATAGTCATATCAGCTTTGTCGAGCAAGTGTTGAGTCAGTCCATTGTCATCATCAAAGCGGTATACTGTGCGCAGTATCTGATGTCGGCTTACCAGAGTGTGGAGTACTCGCTCTATTGTATTAACGCAATAGTCTCCTTTGATGTCTATCCGCTTGGCAATATGAGACTGCGATGAATTATCAGTCAGTTGCTGTAACAGCCAAAAGCGTTGCTGGTTATGCGATACCTGTTGAAAGTAATCCTTTAGGTGATGCACAACTTCAACACCGTCTGATTGCGAGGAAAACAAACCCAATAAAGTGCTTTTGTTTTCTTTAATATGCTGAAGCAGGGCGGGTTGAATGGGGCCCTGTGTTTCTTCCAATAGTAGCTTGTCAGCCTTGATTCCCAGGCGAACTCCCTGTTGTTTACAGGCCTGAATAATCTCTGCAATTTTCATATTTCCAGTAATCCTTTCTTGTTTGAGGACTTATCTATTATTTGGATGTCATGACTTAACGCTTGTGATTGTTGTAAGTCATCAATGTGCTGTGCCAAAAGGGCCAGGCTGTGGAATCGGTAAAAGGTCTTGAATTGCAACTTCACTGCGAACTTGTGATGGAGTTGACTCAGTAACCTGGTTAACAATAGGGAATTGCCACCCAGATTAAAGAAGTTGTCTTCTTTACCCACTTGCGTAACACCCAAAATATCAACCCACATTTCCGCGATACTCAGTTCTGTGGCTGTTTCGCATGGAACATAACCTGGCGTCAGGCTCCCACTGACATCTGGCAGCGCTTTGCGATTGATCTTGCCATTGGTGGTGATAGGCATCTTATCCAGCGATACAATCATGTGCGGCAGTTTGTAGTGGGCCAGACGGTCAGCAAGAAAACCATTCAGTATCGTCTCGCTGTCCAACTTATGTTGCTTTTCGCTGTGCCAGACAACATAGGCTACTAAGTGCTGAACATTATTTTCAGATACAGCTTTAACAACGGCAGCCTTAACCAAAGGACAGTCATTTACGGCTGATTCCACTTCTGATAACTCAACACGATACCCCCAGATTTTTATCTGTTGGTCTTCACGGCCTATGTAGTAAAATTCTCCTGTATTTGCCCGTACGGCAATGTCTCCTGTCAGGTACGCGGGACGACCATCATACTCAATAAACTTTTCTTTACCTGATTCTTCAGCTGAAGTGTATCCAAGACAAACAGAGTCACCTGACACCATCAGTTCACCGATAATGCCTCTGGGAAGTAAGTTGCGGTAGGGATCAACTAACTGCAATGAGACATTCGAAACGGGTATGCCAATAGCTTCTTGCGTATCTTGTGAACTGCAACTGGAAGGCCAGTAAAGTACATCAGACAGAACCTCGGTACTCCCGAATAAGTTAATTAACTGGCAGTGTGGAAACTGCTGCTGAAATTGCCTGATGACCGTCCCGTGTAAAGGCTCACCGCTAACAAACCATCGTTGTAGGTTATCCAGCCTGAGTTGCTGGTTCTCACAGGTTTCAATAACCGCTAGTACCAGTGATGGGGCTGACACCAACTGGGTAATTTGGTTGTCTTCCAGAGTGCGGCAAAGTCGGTTGACTTCCCTAACCTGAGCGCGATTTACCAGACGCAGTGGAATGCCGTTTACCAGTGGAAGATAAAGCTCCCATATTCCTCGAATGACTGCCATTGAACTGATGTGGCAGCAATGTTGTCCTGGCTCCACTGGAAACTGTTTGGCTTGCCAGGAAATGCGATTAAGAATGGCCTGATGGCTGCATTTTACGCCCTTTGGCTGACCTGTGGAACCTGTGGTGTAGATCAAACAGGCCGGAGTATTTTTGTCTAGTGTGTAGGAGTGATCCAGAACTGCATTCTGCTGATTTATCTTAGCCAGCGTGGATGCAGAGGCAATCTGCACTTGCTCAAGAGGAGAGGCTACTTCTGTCAGGCTACCATCATTGAGTACCACCTCCACATTTGCATCTGACAGTTGATATTCGACAAGGGCAGAGGGAAAATCTTCGCTTATGGGTAAATAGGTGGCATTGCAATGTAATATTGCCAAATAAGAAACCAGTCTTGAAATTCTCCGCTTCTGTGCGACAGCGATAACTTTGCCCTGAATGTTGCCGTAGGTGTACTGCAGATAATTGGCAAGTTTGATGCTTTGTTCTGCCAGTTCCTTGTAAGAAAGCTGCTGTAGATCATCATAAACGCTTGCCTGTGACTTTGTGGCGTGACTCAAAAATACCTGACTCAAACTTTGCAGGTTCCTGGGTTCTGAAATACAGGAAAGTGGTTCTGCTCCGCGCCAGGGATGCGCAAGTAGCACTTTGTCGGGGTGATTAGAAGCCTGTTGACACAGATGTGCAAACTCCTCACCGATTAAAGAAATAAAGGTTTCATCAAATAGTGAATTGTCATAGTGCAGAGTGCAGTTCCAACCGCTGTCCTTCTCTTTGATATACAGGGTTAAATCAAATTTGCTTTGTTGCTTCTGACTGGAATGCAATTGGCATTGTAACCCTGGTAAATCGATCGTGGATTGGCTATGCGGCTCCATATTGATAAGGATCTGAAAAACAGGATGGCGTCCTTCAATACGCTTTGGATTTAGTATATCCACCAGCGTTTCAAAAGGCATACTTTGGTGCTGCTGGGCACCAATGTGGAGTTCTCGAGTTTGGTCTAACATATCCCAGAAGGAGGCGTTGCAATCGAACTGAGTGCGCAACACGATCAGGTTGATAAAGCAACCGATCATATCGGAGAATTCTTTTCTATCCCTGCCTACGACCGGACTGCCCATCAGGATATCTTTTTCGCGACTGCAACGTGCAATGGTGGCGGAGAAAAGGAGCTGTAATACCATAAATAAGGTGCAATCTTTTTGTTGTCCCAGGCCTGTGAGTTTCTCTGTAACTCGTCGGGAAAGAGAAACGCTAACACTGCGACTACCTTTGCCGGACGTTCTGACAGGGCAGGTACGCAAATTATGAGCAGATGGAATATCCTGCAATTGTTTCCGCCAATAATGTGCGTGTTCTGAGTTCCTTATATCCCGTAAATTCTGCTCTTGCCACAATGCAAAATCTTTGTATTGAAATTGTTTTGGACGAGGTTGGCAAGCATCTTTCTCCAAAAGTTCTCGATAATTAGCAGCAATTTCCTTAACTAACAGGTTCACTGACCAACCGTCACTGGCAATATGGTGTACAGTCAGCATCAGAACATGCATATCTGGAGCATAGCGAAATATTTTGCAGCAAAACAACGGTTCGCTATCTAACTGAATGTGGCGTTGACTCTCCGAATCCAGAATCTCGCGCCAGTGCTTTTCCTGAGCTTGCATATTCAGCCCAGGAAAATGTTGTACCTCTAACTGGCGAGGCTCAAAGGGATCCACTATTTGTAGAACATCATCTCCCTGTCGGATTATGCGGGTACGCAATATCTCATTGGCTAACAATATGTGATTGATGGACTTGCCAAGCGCTTCTTGCTGTAAATTGCCACGTAGCAGGATTGCAGCTGTCATATTGAACTGCCCGTCCCTGTGCATAAGCTGCTCTGTCACCCATATCTGTAGTTGTTGTTTTGACAGCGGAGCTGTCTTCGCAAGTGAAGGCTGTAGCCCAGGCATTGTATTAGCGCTGGTCTGCCTAAGCAGCTCGATTAGCTGAGGTTTAAACTGTTTCAAGCGCGCTACTAAAGGTGGTGTCAAGTTAACAGTTTTTCCTGTTACCTTAAGTTCATTTTCGCCAGCCAGGGCAAGCTTAATTTCAAGGTCAGAAAGTTGTTTGACCAGATCTTTAAAGGTTGTCATAAAATTAGTGTTGCCTCGTCATCCATCTCTGAGGAATGATTATTGTGCTGTGCATTGCCAAACTGTAGTCCCAAAATCTTCTCTAACTGCTCTTCAAACGTTGGGTGTTTAAAAACTTCGTCCACCGATACTTCAAGATCGAAAACTCGTTGAATTTTGGTGATCAGTTTGATGGCAAGGATAGAGTTGCCACCGAGTTTGAAAAAATTGTCGGTGGCAGAAATCCCGGAGACCCCCAAAATTTCCTGCCAGACAAGCAGGAGCTGATATTCTGATTCATTGCCCGTTCCGACATCAGATACTAAATCGATGGAGATGGGCACATGTTGATACTGGTCTTTTAGTTTTACATAGTATTTGATTTGGGTGTTGGTTAGTGGAAAATGTGACTCCAGCGCCTTTTTCAGATTTTTTATTATGGTTGTCGGCTCGGTGTGGTCTATTAGCTGAAGTTGAATGTCCAGACTGTTTGTCATGGCGCATTTTGCGTTAATCACTCCCGAAAAACTTTCTAAAAAGCTTTCCAGTTTGTCCAGATATAGCGGATTGTTACCAATTTTTGCGAGCTTGTCCTCGTGGTACTGATAGGTAATGTGTTCTTCTGTCAGCAGGCGTCCCACCAAACCATCTGAAATAAACGTCTGATTCTTGCTTTTGACATCAGACAGCTCTCTTGCGGGAATATTCACTCTTCCTAAACCGCCTGGTACTGTGGTGTGACCTTGCTGGTTAATCAGCTGTATCGCCGGATGTATAGGGTGAGGGGACAGGTGTAGTTCACTATTTCCACCTCGGTCAGACAACAAGTTTGCCATCGCTACTGGCAGTGACAACGCAGTGTTGATAAACATCTGGGTCAGTGTTTTTACTGGTGCGTTATGCAACGTGGTTGGCCGATTCCCAAAACATATTATGTCTAGAGAGGAGGAGAGTTCTGCCACATCAAGGAACGGAGAGACTTTTTCAGAATTGGTAAACAGTGCCGTGGCTTTCCAGTCGTTTACTAAATCTTGCAATTCTCCGCATGCAGACCCCGAATCTTGCTCGAACACCAGCATCGCGCCTTTGAGCAGGGCTTGAAATTGTTCAAATAGAGATACCTGGGCACAGGATTTTTCTATCAGTACAATATCCGAGTTACTAAACGGCGATCTTTGACAGTAATTCAACAGGTGCGCATGAGAAATCTCAACTGACACTGGCTGACCTTCTTCCGAAAGACTAATGGCAGAATAGGCAATTGAATTGTCTTGAACCGGACGCTGGATCCGATTTGCGATTGCCATTTGGGATATTCCCTGCCATGTCACAACCTGAATTGAATCAGGCAACTGCTGTCCACAATCCGCTTCTGAGAGGATCAATTTAATGTCAGAGACTTCACAAATGGCAGCAATATCGCTTGATTTAAGCCGTTTATCAAAGAGTATCGCTGTTGCACCAGCTCGTATTATCGCCATTGAGAAAATCAGTCTTAACCAGGGAGATGTACAACACAATCCTATGTTTAGTGGCTTGTGCGGCTCATGACATTCTGTCTCCAGTAGCGTTAATACTCTCGCCACACATTGCTGCATGGTTGAAAATTTATAGCTGGCTTCACCACATTGAATTGCGGTCCTATTGGGCTGGGTTAGGCACAGGCTTTCAAACACATTGGCAATATTGCTATGAGCAGACGCACTTGAATTAACGTTGGATGTGTCAAAATGCTGTGTCGGTGTCGCAAGGATTTGCCTGATGGTGCTTTGAGGAGCCTGATATACCTGCTCAATGAGGTTTTCCAGACTATTGGCATATTGAGTAATGGTTAATTGATTGAACAGTGCGCTATCATATACCCATTCAATGTGATGTTGCGCTCCATCCTTCACCAGGGAAAATTCAAAGTCATATTTGGACTTCGTCGGCTGGCAACTTTGCAACTGCACACCTGCACTGGCTAGTTTTTGGGATCTTTGAGTTCTGTCTTCGTAATTGACAATGATTTGGAAGATAGGGCTGATACCTTCCAAAGGTTGAATGTCCAAAGCTTCAACAAGGTGTTTTAGAGGCAGCTCGCCAAACTGGTGAGCTTCTGCGCAGTTTTCATTGGTTTGCTCCAGCAAACCGACAAAACTGTTGTTTTCATTCAGCGTCGTTCGGATGGGCACAATATTGACAAAACAGCCTACAGTGTTTTTAGTTTCCGGATGCCGCCTGCCATCCAGCACCAAACCAGTGACAATATCTTTGTCATTGGAAATGCGATTAATTAATATCGCCAGGCTCGCCTGCAATACAGCCACTGGAGTGCATTTGTGGTCTGATGCCAGACGCGTTACTTTAGCAAACTGAGTGTCCGTCAAATGCTGTCTAAACAACAGTGGCTGACCCCTTGAGCCTGTTCGCTTGCCGTCTAGGGGTAATTGGTGAAAATAGGGGGCATCTCGCAATTTTGCCTGCCAATAGGAAAGTAAAGACGACTGCCTCGCATTAATATAGGGTACTTGCCACTGGCTAAAGTGCAGATATTGTAGGTCGTCAGTGATGGATACCGTATTGGTGTTTTGGTAATAGTGAAAGATTTGTTCCAGTAAAATACCTACTGATTTGGCATCGGTAGCGATGTGATGAAGTACTATCAACAAGGTTTTGTTTTGATAATCATCAACTAACAATTGGCAGCGAATACTGTTTTCATTTGCTAAATCGAAAGGTTGAGTGAGGAAATGCTGAACCCAGTCAATCTGTTGCAAGGTTTCAAAACTATCAATGCGTTTTGTTGGCAGTTCTAAAGGTTGAAATGGGACGATGCTCTGTTGAACTTCTCCATTCTGTGTGTGATAGCGTGTTCGTAGGATGGTATGCCGTTTCAAAATCTCATTGATAGCCAGTTCAAGACGGTTGATGTCCATATTTTGAGGCAAAATGAGGTATGCTGGCATGTTATAAGCCGAATGTTTACCCGCAACCATATCAGCAAGCCAGATTTGTTCCTGTTCCAGTGATAATGGGTGGTTTCCGTCTAATGGTGTTTTGGGAATATCCGGGATGTTGGCCTGTTGTTGGCCTTGCTCAATAAACAGTGCCAGCGATGCGAAGTCTGGCTGTTTGAACAAATCCGCCAGTTGGATATCCACAGCAAAGGCTTTTTCTACTTCGTAGCAAAGCCTCAATGCTGTGGGGGAGTCACCGCCAAGTTCAAACAAATTGGCTTCGGGAGAGATATCTTTCTGGTAATGTAATAACTCGGTCACAATAGCCAGTAGTTTACTTTCAGTTTCCGTCTTTTCGCGGTTCAACAGCGTACTTTTGGGAGCCACTGTGGGAAGTTGTGAACGGTCTTTTTTGCCATTCAGATTCAGCATAATTTCTGGCAGCTGTTGCCATAATGTTGGCACCATGTAGTTTGGCAGTTTTTGCGTTAATGCCTCTTCGGCCAGTTTTTCCAGACTCTCGCTAGTTTGCGTCTCAACGCTGGAGGTATAAAAGGCAGTTAGATGATCAATTTGATTGTGAGTCTGGATACTGACGATGGCGTCATCGATAAAACTCAGTTTGCAAAGTGCATCTTCAATTTCCTGCAATTCGATTCTGAATCCGCGAAGTTTAATTTGAGAGTCATTACGACCGTAATATTCCAGTTCGCCGCAATTATTCCACTTCACCAGGTCACCAGTAAAATAACCGTATTCTTCGCCAATATCAGGGACACCTCTAAATTTTTCATTATGGACGGCTTCACTATTCAGGTACCCGGCAGAAACTCCGGCTCCTGTTAAAAAAAGCTCTCCAATAGCGCCTAATCCTGCAAGTTGCCCATCCTGATCCAATACATAAGCTCTGGTGCCGGCAATGGGTTTACCGATTGTTGGCGTCTGCGACACTGCTTCCGTAAATCCTACCCAGGTCGAATAGGTAGTGTCTTCCGAAGGGCCATACAAGTTATTAACTTTCGGTATACTGGTTTGCAATAGCTGATTTAATAGCAGGCTGGATAACGCTTCTCCTGCAAGGTTTAGGACCTTCAAACTGTCAGGCCAATTAAAGTCGCATTCCAGCAGTGCTTTACCTACAGAAGGAACAGTATTGATTAGGGTGAGGCCTTCAGTACTGGCTTTTGCCAGAGACAACCCATCTTCAAATAATGTGATTTGTCCACCGCGAACTAGTGGACCCCAAAATTCAAAGACAGACAAATCAAAACAGATAGAGGTAGTGGCAGCTACATTAGCTACTTCCTCGTATGTGAATGCTAACTTACTCCACTGTAGTAGCGCCAGGACGTTGTCGTTAGTAATTTGCACACCTTTGGGAACGCCGGTAGAACCAGAGGTAAAGATGATATGTGATATCTGATCTCTAACGCGCCGAAAAGGGTAGGTCTGCTTTGAGTATGGTTGCGATTCACCCAACTGTATCAAGGTAAATTCGTCATCGTCAAACAGCGTTTCGGTGTGGCTGTCGGTGATGATCTTTTGTGTGTCTGAAACTCGCAACAGAGTGCGAATACGCGAAACTGGATATTTATGATCCAATGGTACGTAAGCGCCACCAATTTTAAAAATCGCCAGTAGTGAAGCGAGCATCTCAGGCGTGCGTTGCAGGCAAACACCAACCAGATCTCCTGATTGTATTTCTGCTTGCAGCAATTGCTGTGCAAAGATATCGACTTTTTCATTTAATTCCCGATAACAGAGACGTTCACCCTGGCAGCTTATGGCAGTATTTTCTGGTGTACGGGAGACTTGTTCAACAAACAGTTCATAAACATTTTCATGAATGTGGGGTTTTAAAGGTGCCCCATTCGCCCATGATGATATGGTGTTTTTATCTTTCTCTGTAAGTAAATTGTACTGATTTAGCGGAGTATGTGGTGCGGTCAACCATTTTTCTAGCAATAACATAAAATCTTTGTACAGACTCTCAACTTCAGCCGTGGACAAACAGGAAAACTGATAATCTATATGCAGTTGTACTTTGCCAGCGCTTTGCCAAATTGTCAGAGATAACGGAACACTTTCATGTCGATTGCTGACATAACTAAGTTGTGCTGTTGTGTTGCCAAATAGCAACGACTCGTCACTCATAAGATAGTTGAACTGAAGATGGCTAAGAGCCTGTACTTTTTTGTCGGAATTGGCGTTGAAAATTCTCAGGATCTCGCTGTTAGCAATTCGGCTATAGCGGTAACATTTCTTTAAATCAACAGCTAACAGTCTTGCATTTTCCTTAAGGGTTAATTCAGGCTGGAGATTCACTGATACTGGAAAAACATTGGCGCAGGCATACAGCATTGACTTTTCGGATCTGCCCTGCCGGTTGTGGGTTGGAATGCCGAAAATATTCTTGCGGGTAGCGAATTTTTTGTACAATACAGCTTGAAACAATGTGAGAAAGAAAGGCGCTGCATCCAGACCTTGTGTTGTTAATTGCGCCTGAGTCATTCTATATTGTTTTTCAGGGAAGTCTCGAGTGAGCCTGTCACCTGGTGCAGATTCACCTCCCTGATTGGTTTTCACTGTTAGCGGGGAAGGGGGAATTTCCTTAATGTATTCTCGCCAGAACTCACCGGCCTTGCGGTATCTATCAGTTTGTTGATAGGTTATTTGATTTTTTATTCGCTCTGCAACAGAGTATTTGGTACTCGTCTGCCCCTGGTCTGGATTGTTGTAATAATTTGCCAGATGTTTTGCCCAGCTAAAAAAGCCGTAGCCGTCAACGATAATGTGATGCGCAATGCCGACATACCACGCCAGATTTTCTGATAGCTTAACGCAGTATGCATTGAACAAGCATCCCCGATCGAGAGAAAAGGGTTTACTGAATATTTCTTTCAACCAGTACTGAGCCGATTGCTCCGGTGCTGGCTCACGTGAGAAGTCGATTATTTCCAAAGCGGGAAATTCAATGACATCATGATACTGTTGAACTTGCCCCTGAAACTGTCGAAATTTAAGGGAAAACTCAGGATGGTTTTTCAGTAATTCGCGGTGTGCCTTAATCAGGTGCTGTATATGAACATTGCGCAGTTCTATGTAACCACCCACATTGAATTTGGGACTGTTGACATCTTTTTGCTGTTCATAAAAGATGTCTTGTTGGGTTGCAGCAACCTGGGTTACATTCATGTTCTATTGGCCTTTCCCTGTGACATTTGCTCTGCTTTGTGATTTTAATAGTGTCGTAAAACGTCTCAACTACAAAAAACGAAAAGTCGTTTTTTGGTATTGTCGCGAGCTTGTTTGATCATTTAACCGGTATCGTCGACTAGTAATATATTATGGTTGGCCTGTCATCAGCGGTTGGCGGAGAGACAGGCTCGTTAATATCGTGCCTTTATTGACCAAATGCCAGGATGCGATCATCACAGTCGCGAATGTAAAATTCATCAACACCGTACCACGTCTTGTGCAGACCTCTGACAATTGACACTTTTTCTTTTACTTTGTCGTAAAGCTTTCCGATATTTTCTACTTCAAAGTAATATGCGAGTTTGCCGCGCCTTTGCTCTACCGTTTTAGGTAGCTTCTCTTTTTTAGCGCCACGATCCAATTGGATAATGATTTCAACATCCTGGTAAGTGACCAGTGCATAGATTAGTTTTTCCTCTGGTGGCAATTCGTAGTAAAGCTTTTTCTCTTTATCTGCCACCGCTGAATTTAGCGTAAAGCCCAGGACCTCCACATAAAATTTGGTGGTGCGATACACGTCTTCAACATTGAGAGTGGGTTTCATCTTTTTAAAGCGAATCATGCCAGCCTCTTTTTCCGAGGATGATTCATTATCTTCGGCGTGAAGCGCTAGCGAAAATGAAGCTACCAAAAGCAGGCTCAGACAAAACAACGCTCTGGAAAGGAAATGGATGCGATGTTTCATTTTATAAATCCTGATTGATTTCAATTAGGTTGCCATCTGGGTCACGGAAATGGCAGGTGCGGACACCCCATTCAACCCGATCAACAGGGGGCTGAATGACGTTATGTTGACCTTTTAACTCGTCAAAGGTGCGGTCTACATCAGCTACCGTAAATATCAGCATATGGGAGTCTTGCTGTGAGCGATCGCAGTCTGGTAAATCCTGAGATTGAATAGCTTTGGACATTTCACTGCGAACATATAGGGCGATATTGCCATTGCCTGCCGGCAGGTCAGCATAAGTTGGTGTTAACACAATTGGTTCTACATTCAACAATGACTTATAAAATTCTAAACTTGCCTGAAAATCGTTTACCAGAAGTCTTGTATGGGAAAGCTTAATGCTCATTATTGGTCTCCTTTAAAGTTAAGAGATTGTTTAGTCAGAATATTCCCGAGGCCGATGGCGGCCAATCTGTAGCCCTCAACGCCGAAACCGGAAATGATGTTGTCTACTACCTGCGACAGTACTGATTCGTGACGAAACTGCTCTCTTGCCCAAAGATTTGATATGTGGACTTCAACGATGGGGGAAGGGTAGTCTTCTAATGCGTCACGAAGAGACCAGCCAGCCATCATTAAGGCACCTGGATTGATGATCATTCCGGCGGAATCATCGTGATGTTGCTCGATGAAATCTATGATTTGTCCTTCGCAGTTGCTATGAAAAGCAAATATCTCCAGATTGTATTGTCGGGCGATTTCTGACAGCTGTTCATGGATCTGTGCTAGGGTGGTATAACCATAAATTTCGGGTTTTCGTTTACCTAATCTGCCGAGATTAGGCCCGTTTATTAATAGCAGAGCTGTCATAGTCAAAACCTACAATAGCACTGCTTCAGTAAGCGAACCAGGGGAGTCAACAAAGTAATCAGGATTGAATGCCTGCAGTTGTTCCGGTTTGCCCTCCCCCCAACTTACAGACAGAATCTTAACCCCTGCGGCGCGTCCACTTTGCAAATCCGCAATTGCATCACCACACATCAGGACTCTGGATTTGTCGGTGATACCATTATGTTCCATTCCCCTGAATATCATGTCGGGACCTGGTTTTGGGTTTACCACTTCATCACTACCGAGTATCAATGAAAAATAGGTATCCAGCTTGAGATGCTGCAATACTTTTCTTGCTCGTACCCCGTCTTTTCCCGTGGCAATCGTCATTTTGACTCCCGCTGCCTGCAGTGACTGGCACATATCAACAACGCCCGGAAAAATGCGAATTTTATCCATTAACCGGTTGCTCTGCTCTTTAAAATGGGGGTGCATTTCAATCGGCAGATTCATCAGCTCCATGATCCTGGGGAAACCTAATCCTAGGTGTTTCTTATACTCACTGAATAGCGGGCGAGGGAGTTTATTATCTTTGTTTATAATGTCAAAAGCTCGGAAAAATGCAGTCTCCATCACTTCAAGACTATCTATCAACACTCCGTCCAGGTCAAACACAACTAAATCAAAATTTGCATCAGTGTTTGTATTAGTCGAAGGTTGCTTTATTTTGTTAAGCAGTGCCATGTTCATTTCTGTGTATCTCTTTTTTGCTTAGAAAAATTCACATCTAAGCCGGGGTAAGTTTTTGGCAGTATCTTTTAAATGTTGCGCAATACCAACTTAGTTAATTTTTCAGTATGGTTTTTAAGCTGTCAGCTATAAATTCAACATGGTTTGAATTGCCCAGCAAAACTCTGTGGTGTAACCATACTCCACAGTCTGAAATAGCATCTGAATTTTTTAAGGACGCCGCTAAATCAGTTTCTGATTCTCCTTTGTGAGGTCCTTGCCAATAAGCTTCTACTCTGTGTAGTGCTTTGTAGGCTCGATAGGCAGGTATGCCCAGCTCTACTAGTTTGTCAACGACGCGAGTGCGTCCAATTCTCTCCATTGCATCATCGTTCAGTCTGAACATGTACATGTAATGAGGATGTACCTGGGCCATGTTCTGATGTCCCTGAATAATAAGGTCTGGAATATCTGAAAACGCTTGATTCATTAGTTTTGCGTTTGCCTCTCTGGCTTTGGTTTGGCTATCCAGTCGACTTAACTGAGCGCGTAAAACTGCAGCTGAAAACTCTCCCATACGGTAATTGGAACCACACACAGTGTGTTTATAATCTTTATCGTTCATTACGCGACCGCAATTGGCATAAACATATGCTCTGTCAAAAGTCTCCTGATCCGGACAAAGCAACAGTCCTCCTTCACCAGCCGTCATTAGCTTAAAGTTCTGGAAACTGAAACAGGCCATAGAGCCCCACTCTCCGGAGGAGCGACCTTGTTGACCTCTGGCGCCATGAGCGTGAGCTGAATCCTGAATAATGGTCAAGTCATACTTTGCTGCCAGAGCATTAAACGCTTCCATGTCGGCGAAGTGACCGCACATGTGAACGGGAATAATTGCTTTGGTTTTATCAGTAATGGCTTGCTCTGTTGCTTTGGGGCAAAGGCAATAGTTATCCAGGTCGACATCGGCCAGTACCGGAGTGCCACCAACGCGTTGCACTGCCATTGCCGTGGAGATGAAAGTGAAGCTCGGTACAATCACTTCGTCGCCGGGCTTAATACCCGCTGTTAGTAATGATAATTCGAGGGCATGAGTTCCGTTAGTCACAGCAAGTGCGTGTTCGCATCCATGATGTTGCGCAAACTCTTTTTCAAACAGTTCAGTTTCCTGACCGTGCACCCGCCACCATTGTCCTTGCTCCAGAGCTCTAATCAGTCCTTCTTTTTCGTCGTTGTCGTACTGGGGCCACTCCGGGAAAAAATATTTGCTGTCCATATACTTCCTTTACCTCGCGTTTTTGTGCGCTTGGTATAAACCTTATTTTTATTGTAATAACGGGGAAATTTAAAATATTTAACAGCACATTACAAGGGAATTTTTGCAGGAATGAAGTGTAGTTTGTTGGTGAACAAAAATAAATGTATTGGCAAAAAAAACTAAAAATCTAATGCTGATAAATTCTATCAATAAATTATCGTTTTTTGGTGATTGTATATTCAAAATTTAAACTTCTTTCACTACCAAACGGTTGCTTTGTTTATTTATTGTTCGTTTATAAAGAGTGTTTCTTTCTATCAGGGTTCGGCCACTTAAATTCGCAATTTTTTGAAAGTTATTAGAGGTGAAATTTTCACCATGACTGGCACCAGCAGCTCTGGATATATTTTCATTTTGTAGGGTACCTCCAAGATCATTGGCACCCGAATTGATAGCCATCAGGGTGGCTTTTTCCCCCAGCTTAGTAATGGAAGCCTGAATATTGTCAATATGAGAAGCAAAAATCAGACGAGAAACGGCATGCATTAGTATCGATTCTCGTAAAGAAGGGCCTTTCCTTGCCAGCCCTTTTCGGTAAATTGGGGCCTGATGAGGTACAAATGGTAAAGGCACGAATTCTGTGAACCCCTCTGTCTTACATTGCATTTGCCGAAGCAGCAGAAGGTGCTCAGCCCAGTCGTGATAATTATCTACATGTCCAAACATAATCGTAGCGGTGCTTTTCAAACCTACTAAGTGAGCCGATTCAATGGTACTCATCCATTGCTTAGTCGAGAGCTTTTTGGGACAAATCTGCTCTCGAACTCGATCTACCAATATTTCCGCAGCTGTGCCAGGGATAGTATTGAGACCTGCACTTTTGAGTTTTTCAAGGTAAGTGATTGGCGTGATCCCAAGAGTATCTGCTCCTTGTACAATTTCTAACGGCGAAAAGCCGTGAAGATGAATATCGGGAAATGCACTTCTCAATTGCTTGATTATTTCCAGATATGTGTCGCCCGTATAGGAGGGGTGAATGCCGCCTTGGAGACATAATTCCGTGGCTCCTTTGGCAATAATAGTGGCTGCCTTCTGCACCACCTGGTCAACAGACAGTTTGTACTTTGGGTCTGACTCTGGTAAAAATCGGTTACCTTTGGAAAAAGCACAAAAGCCACAGCTGAAATAGCATATGTTGGTGTAGTTAATATTGCCATTATTGACAAAAGTAAGCTGATCGCCTTTTAACTCTTGCCGCATCTGATCAGATGCTTCACAAATTACTGCAAAGTTGTCCCCACGGGCATCGAACAGTTTTGCCACCTCAGCCGGGGATAAGGCTTCTCTGTGCTGACACTTCGAAATGATTTGGGCCAATGACCTGTCTTTGGCGCAGACACCTTTTTCATTTACCCACTGGGGCAGGGTCTCGCTACGTCCGGTTTCCCAGTTGTCTTCTTTAGCTAACCCCCTGCTGTCTGAAAGGCGCAATACGTCAGTGCGCACTTCCTTGTCAAGCCACTTTCCTGGTTCAAGTGCGTATTCAGGGTAAATGGTCAATCGAGGGATCAGATTTTTTCCGCTGCTATGTATGATTTGACTGAGCAGTTTAATGGCAGGCCAGGCATTTTCGGGGTTTACATAGTCCTGGGTAACGGGTGACACGCCACCCAAATCGTTGATCCCTGAAGCGAGTAATTGGGTTAGTGCTTTGGCATCCGAGAGGTTTGGCGGAGCCTGTATATTCATTTCGGGTCCAAGAATTAACCGAGCTATCGCAATGGTTTCGCACAATTCATTTGTGTTCACACCTTTAGCATGGGCCATACCTGTGTTGGCTTTGGGGATGAAATTTTGAATGATCACTTCTTGGATATGACCATATTTTTCATGCAACTGTTTGATACACAATAAGGTTTCAATTCGGTCGAGTTTGCTTTCGCCAATTCCCACCAATAACCCGGTTGTCATGGGAATATGTTGTTCACCTGCGAACACAAGAGAGCGCAGTCTGAGCAATGGAGACTTATCAGGGCAGGCATAGTGGGGTTGACCTTTTAGGGCCAGGGATTCTGCAACACTTTCCATCATAAATCCCATTGATGCCGCAACTGGTCTTAACTTTGCGAGCTCTGATGCCGTTAATACTCCGAGATTGAAATGCACCAGCATCCCCGTTTTTTTTCGCACCACGGTTGCCAGATGGCTCGCATAATCCACGGTAGAGGTGAAGCCTTCCTTTTCTAGAAAGTCTTTAGCTTGTGTATATCTGAGTTCGGGTCGATCACCTGCCACAATCAGCACTTCCTTACAGCCCTTTCTCAGACCTTCCTGAGCAACACTAATGGCTTTCTCTACGCTGATATAGCTGCTGCTCTGCTCAATAGGGTGGTTGGCATAGGTGCAATATCGACAGGTGTTACGACACAGCTGGGTTAATGGAATAAACACTTTCGGTGAATAACTGACATAATTGCCTAAAGGGTGCTGGTTTAGCAACGCTGTTGCCTGTTGTTGCAGGCCCCTCAGGCTTTTTGTTCTCAAACTGTCATGCAGTTCCCGAGCATCAGATGTGGAATAATCACAGTCCCCCCATCCGTTGTTTAATTGCTGAGCTGTTACAGTGTCCCGCCGAAAACTGAGGCGAATTTGCAAAGCCTTGAAATCATCTTTGGTGTCAATATCAAAGCAACCTCCGGCTACTATACCCGGAATAAAGGTAGTAGTGGTTTGTTGTGCCGTTTGCTGAAACCTGGTAAAGCTATTCTCGCCAAAGCATAGTTGAACAGGTGCTTCGGGCCCCAAAAATAACATATTGGTGCCTTTCCCATTTTTACATTTTACCGCTGACAAGATATTCGGTGTCTTGCGAGCTCGTTCTTTGAGTCCCGCGAGCCATGCCTGTGCCGCAGCAGACTGAAGTTGGGGAATATCAGCATGAGTAATTAGAACGTTGGCTGCACCGCGACTGCGAGCATAGACAACCGCGGCTGAAAGTGCTTGATTGAATCTATCGGATGAAGGTGAAGTGATAGGGGCGAAAGATTTTTTACTATCTGTGGCTGAATGAATCTCATTTACTTCTGATGACGGCTCTGATAAGAATTCAATGGCTAAATCCGGGGATGTCAGGTGTTGATAGTCGCGATCCTGGGTTACCACCAATAGTCTTGAGATTTCTCCCGTGCTGGCCAGTGCGTTGATAACGTCTTGCGCCATTGCAGATACCAGGGCCTGTCTTTGCTCCTGGTTTAGTAATCTGGATAGCCGAGACTTAGACTGTTCTGGCTTTTTTAACGGCAGAATACACCAGGTCATTACTGCGTCGCTCCTTCGTCAATTACTCGACGACAAAATTGCGCCAAGTTTTGTTTATCCTGATCGTTACTGAGTTTAATGTTGGTTTGGTGGCATTGCAATCGCTGACTTAAAAAGGGGAGTTGTGCTTCATCCTGATGATCCAGAATCACATCTGTAATCAAACAGTCGTAATAGTCGCATAGGCCTCGAATATTTGTGGTGATGCCCATGGAACGTAATATTTCCACTGTCGGGCCTTTAAACGCTTTGTCACCGACCAATGGAGACACTAATATTCTTGGTACAGACAAGTTGCTTATGGCCTCCTTGACTCCACGAACAGCAAGGATGGGCGCAATGCTAAGTAAGGGGTTTGAAGGACAGAAAATGACACCAGCTAAATTCGGGTCTGCTAATGCTTGCTTCAGACCTTCACTGGGAGCGACGTTTTGCGCATTCTGGTAGTGAATTTCGCTGATAGTGTCGCGACACTGCCGTTTCACAAAGTAGGTCTGAAAGTCCAGCCATTGATTTTCCGATTTGAGTTTTGTCGGCACCGGATCATCACTCATAGGGACCAGGTCAAGGCTTATGCCAAAACGTCGGGCTAATTGTTGAGTAACAGAACTTAACGTATCCCCTTTGCGTAGTTTATCGCTTCGAAAAACATGTGTAGCCAGGTCCTTGTCTCCAAGACGAAACCAATCTTCCATCCCTAGAGAGGTAACCTGTTGCATAAATGACCACGACTCGTTTTGTAATCCCCAGCCTTGTTCCCTGTTATACACGTTTGCAAGGTGGTAAATAACGGTATCTATATCGGGTGATATGTGAAGTCCCATGTGCTGAAAGTCGTCGCCGGTATTCACGGCAATTGTTAGAGATTCCGAAGGTAATGACATTGCCAGACCTCTGGCTAACTTGGCACCGCCTACACCGCCACATAATGCTAGATAACGTTTCATAAGTAGCTCTTTATTCCTTTTACTGGAGGGCCAAACAGGTCTTCGCTGGGGGGCCTTATAAGTTGTTGTGCGGTGTCTGAACCACGTTTATCAAGGCCTCTCACCAACGCGGCAGGGATACCTTCGTTACTTTCCCCCATTACCAGTGTTGCGGCTGCTGCAATTTGATCTGCCGTTGCTGCCATTGTTACTTTTAATTCACGTCCAAAAAGGTCTTGTTCGCCATTTTGATTGTACAATACCTCAAGACCGCTACTGCCAATGCAGGTGCCTACCGTCCCCTGTCGCCATGCCCGGCCAAAACTATCGCTAATGATGACGGCTGGATCTACACCAAGATGCGTTGCGAGGTTGCTTTTCAACAGACGGGCTGACTCATCCGGGTTTTCCGGTAAGAGCAAACAATATTCTCCGGTTGACTGATTCACGTTGGACTGGTCAATACCTGCGTTCGCACAGACAAATCCCCGTTTGTGTCGAGTGATCAAAACACCCTTTACAGCACGAATGACTTCGCTGGAATGATCTAATACCACTTGCACAAAGCGAGGGTCTTTATCAACTATTGCCGCCAACTGGACGGCATCCTTTGACGGGGCAACACTTTGCAGATTAACTACAGCCCCTTCGCCTTTAGAGATGATCTTATGGGCTACAACTAAGACATCATTAGCGGAAAGTCTCGGTTGAAGACCTGCAATTGCAACTGCAAGTATTGCACCGAGATCTTGTCCTTCCTCAATCAGGGGAATACCATGTATGGGAATAATTTGTAAGGAGCCTGTCACCGCTTTAACCATTGTTTGTTAACGTAGACCTGTCACTGCAATACCGGCTTCTTTTGCACCGTATTTTTTGTTCAGAAATATCAGCAGGGAAGTGAGAGCTTCTGTTGCCAATGAGTTTTCGATAGGGCCAGCATGAAAAGCCTGCATGCCTGCATCTTTGGCCAGAATTATTGCCTGTTCTACGGAGGTTTCACAGTTGCCACAGATAAGTACATGAGGTTCGATGACTGTATCACCATCCAGTTTTGCCGCCCCGATATTCTGAAACGCAGATACCAGATTCACTTTCTCACCTAACAGTTTTTGGGCCTTCATGCCCGCTGATTCCCCATCGGGAAATTGCACCTTAAATACTTTGGGCGGCGTTAATCCTACAGTACAGTCTATGACTGTTTTTCCCTTACACGCAGGTTTAATCTCTTCCAGAAGTTGAGCAACTCCCTTAAATGGCACAGCAACGATAATAATCTCAGCAATTTTAGTCGCCTCTAAATTGGAGCTGATATTAATGTTTTGGTTGTGTGTCTCCGCTATCAATCTTTCCCTAAGGGATCGGGTATTATTTGTGTTTCTGGAACCAACGACAATAGGGTATCCCTTCGCTCCCCAGCGTCTTGCAAGTTGATAACCAAGTTTGCCACTGCCGCCGAGCACCGCCAGTGTGGGCTTGTGTGCATTTTCATTTTTTGTTTTCATATAGCGTGTTCTTTAGTGTATTAAATATTGCTCTTCAGGCAGTTAGAATTTGAGTGCATATTTCCTGGTGCTGATGTCCAGTAATAGGGTTTTTGCTCCCTGAAGTGAAGGGTTTTGGGGAAACGCCGACAGTGCTATTTTCGGGGGCATCTTGCCAGAACGACAAAGGCGGGAACACAACAGCACAACATCGGCAACAAGATGTTCTATACTACTGGCAAATCCACCGCCGATAGTAACTACTTCGGGTTGAAATACTTCACTCAAACTGATGACAACCTGTGACAAGGCAAATACCCCTTTTTTATACCAGTCATCAATTAATTCAGGGGCAACTGTCTTTGCGTCTTCAAAATTGCTGGAAGAAATGTGTTGTGCGTTTAAATAGCTTTTAAAGGCTCGTCCTGAAAAATACGCTTGTAGACAGCCGTATCGACCACAGCTGCATTGAGGGCCATTATTATTTACTACAAAGTGTCCCAGTTCAGCAGGTTTGATCAGATTTCGTGCGGCAAAAATACCACCGCCCACACCGGTTCCAATGGTGAAATGCAAGGAATCCGGCGTGTCTAATATCTGGTGCTCAGCCAACGCCGCAGCACAGCCATCATCCATCACGAAAACATCGCAGTCCAGCTGATTCTTGACGTGGGCGATGAGGTCAAAACCTTGCCAGTGAGGACGATTAGGCCATTGCTGAACAATCCCGTTAGCTGAGATGTTGGGAGCACTTGCAATTGCGACACATGAAACCTCAGCGCAGTGAGCGGAAATGGCATGCAGGCACTGATTGACAATAACAATATCGCTTTCTAACGAGGCAGAGGAATTGAAGTAGAAGTGTTGCGAAGATGAACCACTAGGCTGGCAAAGGGCCACTTTGGTACCACCTATATCAATAGCCCATTCCATCCTCAGAATCTGGCTCCACCATCAACTGCAATGCAAGTCCCATTGCAATACGCTGCTGCATCCGAGGCCAAAAAGGTCACACAGGCTGAGACCTCTGCAGGCGTTCCAAGACGCCGGTTGGCTATGTTTTCGGTTGCTTTTTGAACATCTTCTTCGCTGTAGATATCATCTGACGGATCGTCTATTGCGCCGGGGGATATCAGGTTTACCGTGATGTTGCTGGCTCCAACTTCCGAGGCTAATGCCTTTGTCCAGCCGCTAAGTGCGGCTTTAGATGCAGAGTACAAGGTCTGTCCTGACAGACCGTTTTCGCCAGCGTAAGAACCAATGATGACGATTCTGCCAGAGCGAGCACGCATCATCGGCCGTAAAACAGAGCGGCACAGGTCCATGACCGAAAAGGTATTTACTGCAAACACTTTCTCCATGTCTGCGCGATTAGTAAACATGGTGGCTTTTCGTAACTTGAGACCCGCACAAGCAACAACCAGATGGATTTGAGAACTTTTTGCCAACCCTTCTCTGACAATATTTTGTCCAGCTTCAGGAGATGCTAAATCGGCTTTGAGCAAGTGAACAGTACGTTTGCTCTGAGTACTTATTTCGGTGCTCAATGCATCGGCTTTTGCATCGTCTGAGCCATAAACCGCTAACAGGTCATAGCCTTTTTGTGCCAAATCTGCACATATCTGGCGTCCTATTAGTCCGGTAGCTCCGGTAACTATTGCAAATTTTGCGTTATTCATCCACATTTCCTGTCACTATCTCTAATGGAAAAGCTACGTCACTTTTTCCCCGGTGGGGCGTCCAGTACCACCAATCCCGACTTTCTGCAGGGAGATCCTTGTAACTGGCTTGCGCAACTGCACATCGAAAAACGTCTTCTACACACGGATCAAAACGAATGCCGAATTGGGTATTTAGCTGGTCGTACATTTTTTTGGGATTGGCCCCCACCAGGCGGTTTAATGAATCGTAGCCAATGGCGACAATCATACTTGCCAGAGATGGGCCCACGGAATGAAGGCTGGATACTTCTGATAAGGCACAAAGTTCTCTGATTCTGCTGTCGGGTAAATCAATGCGCTTTAAAAGTGATTCAATAGGGCGCTTGTGCAAGTTAGCAAAACTAAACCTTGCAGTTTTCAGGGCTTGCTTATCTTCGTCGTTGACGAAGAAGCGTTTTGGGATTACTTCTGCTGTCATTTGCTGTGACTCTGTTCTATGGCAGGGCGTTGTACTAGACCAATGTGGTGTCCAAACGGATCAATGATAATGGCTTTGTAGCTTCCCCAAGGCGTGTTCTCTGGGGCACTCAGGCAATTGACGTGCTCTGAAATAGAATCCCAATAGCTGTCCAGGTCGTCTACAAAAAAGTCAACTCTTACCAGATTTTTATCATCGGCAACGTACCCCTCCACTTCCACCAGACCCAGACCGCTGCCATTGTCAGACTCATCCAGATCGACTGACATCCAGTTAGTGGGAGGATATTCTCTGGATATCCCCATACCCAGAATGTCAGTGTAGAACGCTCTGGCGTTTTTGAGGCAAGAAACTGGGATAGTGACAAAACATAGCGAAGCTAATGGTGCATCTGTTGGCATTGTAAAGTCTCCGTTTACAGTTTACGGAAAGAAATGATTGCGCCACCGCCCACGTTAATTGGGTGGTTTTCCAGCATCTTAAAACCGCAGCTTTCAATTTCTTTTACCTGCTGTCCTACAGTCAGATCGTAATTGGCAGCGCATTTTAGCCAGTCAATGATCATGTAGTCCGCAGCTGTCAATTCTGCAAATGATTCATTTTCCTTTCGAGAGGGTTGGGCAAACTGGTCATACATTACGAATATTGCGTTGTCCTCAAGGGTCTCCAAAATTCTTTTCCAGAGTGCTTGCCGAGCAGGTAAGTCCAGCAGATGAGCAACATTGGACAAGCAAATAACACTTGGGGCATCTGTCTTGACTGATGCCAAATCAAGCTCGTTCAGGTCAGCACCAATAAATCGCATATTGGTGATTTTATGAGCAGTGATTCTTCGCTGGAATGCAGGTTCTGCATGTGGTCTGTCGATGACTGTTGCGAAAGCGATACTATTCAGTCTAACCAGTTCAGAAGCAAGAGCGCCGTCGGCACCGCCCAAATCAATAAAATGGCTCTGCTTAGAAACCAGATTATGTCTGAAAATATTTAATGCCAGGCTGCGTTTGTAATTGCTCAGTGCGAGATTATATATCTCCAGCAGTTTTTCAGACGGCGAATTCATCGGATCCTGCGGCAAACCGGTTGTCATAACTTTGTAAAGACTGTCGTTTTGCGCATGCCATTTACGGGTTTCATTTTCTAATAAAATGAGAGGTCCCATAGTCGAGAATGACTCACTGATGGCGTATTGTTCTTGTTGCTTTTGCAGTACATCAATGCGCACCATGAAATCCAGCAATGTACCGAGATAGTCAGCATCACAGCTGGTTTGATTGGCGAGCTGTTCTGTTGTCCTCGGTGTTTCTTTGAGGTTGTCAATAATCCCTAGGCGCAGTGCGACGTCGATCACATCACTCGCCTTATAAGACATCATTCGGGCAAGAAGCTTACCCGAATCACAGCTTCCTGGCCTTTTGTCAAAGCTGTTGGTCATATTTTTGACTTAATGTAATCGCATAGTTTTGGCAAAGAGCTGACTAGTTCCTGAGACAGGTCCGCGTCGTCTATTTGAATATTAAATTCTCCTTCAATGCGAATCAATACTTCGAGACTATCAACAGATGACAAGCCTAATTCATTGATTAAGTTATCACCAGCTATGGTATTTGGATCGATATCTCTGTTGATTGCTGAACAAATTACTTCTTTTACCTTAGGTTCGATTTCCACTGCGGTTTAGTTCCCTATTAAATTAAAAATTCGCTCGATTATATTGAGGGGGTTGATCTTATTCAATATGTTTTTAACTCAAAATTATTTGGTTTTTAATAAGTATGTAATCAGCCGATACTAAAAATTGAATTTTAGTCTTGTATTATAAAAATATTGCTCAAATTTAACGCGAAAGCTTAAGAAAGATCTTTTTTTGATTTTGTGTAATCCACATTAGTTATTTTAAGCTGACTATTTGTCATGTGAAAATTGGTGAGCCTGGCTGCGTATGCAAACTTTGTTGATGCTTGCGAATGCGCCGTTCTATCATGTCACTGGGTGACTTTGAAGCGCGATACATCACCTTTTTCATTGAAAATTGCCATCTTAAGACTCTGAAAAACGAGAAAGATGCTTAGCAATCTACTCAAAAAACAGTGTGTCAAGCACCAACAAAGTTCACCAACTTACCCCTTAAAGTGTGATTACCATTCTGTTATTTGTTTCGCAATTTACTTTTTTGTGTATTGCAAAACGGAGGTTGTACTGCGAGGTATAATCTAAATGCATTAGTAACCTCAATAAATCGGTTTTCGATAAGACCGACGAAGCGGTCACTTATACAAATCAGTTTATTTTCGCGCTAAATACTCAGGAGCTCACAAAACCAATAATGTAATCATTGCAATCCCTGATATGGAAGGTTTCAACGCCATTGCTGTTTATGTGAATCCCTTGTACCAGCGTCACTTTGTTTTTCAGCTGTTGGTAAGAAACGGCTAAGTCTTTGACTTGTATTCGAAGGGTTTCCTCACCCTCTAATTGTTCCACTGTTTTAAAAGTCGGCTTAGCATCGGGATCGATGAATTTTTGAATGAACCTGATATTGAAACCGTTGAGCTGCAATGTTACCGAGTGAGGCATTTCTGTTGTGGGCAGAGTGTCACTTTTCTGGCTTTTGACATCTTCAGATGCCTGAAAGGCCGTTACCTTAAACCCCAGAGTGTTTTGATAAAAACGGGCCGTACGCATGACATCGTCAACTATCATACTGGTGGAATCTTGTTTGACTTCCAGTTTTGAGTAACTTACTTTGGCAGTTTCTAAGTCAAAGGCCCCGACTGTAAATATGGTCAATAAAAGCTGGCAATAAATGAAATTTCTGAATAGTTTAAATTGTGAGTTCATATCTTCTATACTCCGTGGTGTACGCGATTATCTATATAAGTGTTCATGCAACTGTTTTTGTTTGTAGATCGGATTGTTGAATACTGCTAACTTTGCCTTCTTCCATGACAATTATATTGTCCGCTACATCAAAATACCTGTCATCGTGACTGATAATTACAACTGTTTTCCCTTGCGCTTTCAGACTGGGAATGATGTCTTTGTAAAAGACATTTTTGTATACTGGATCCTGATCCGCTGCCCATTCATCATAAATAAACAGCTCTCTGTCATCTAAAAAAGATACCAGCAGCGCGATGCGTTTTTTCTGGCCTTGTGACAATGAAAGTGTTGAGAATGTGTTGTTTTGCACCTTGACTTTTTCACTCAGGTGCAACTTCTTTAATAAATCTTGAGTCAACTGTTCTTTTTGAGCATCAACATCAATTAGTAACCGATCAAATAAGTGATAATCTGCGAATATGGCAGACACCAGGTTGCGATAGCTCAGTATGTTATCGGCAGTCACTAGTTGTTTTGAGAAGTAGAGCTGTCCCGAAGACGGCGTATAAAGTTGAGAGATAACTTTACCTAATGTGGATTTGCCCGACCCGTTGCCTCCAATGATGAAAGTAATTTCACCTCTGGGTATCTCTAGCGAAACGGGCCCAAGTGTAAAATCGCCATCCCCAAACTGATAGGTAATGTCCGATAGAATGACCCGGTCCCATTCCGGTACTTCTCGTAGTTCTTGCGCCAGATTTTCTTGCGGTAATTCAGCGGTTAATGCATTAATTTTATTAAGGGATATCTTGGCTGCAACAATTTGTGGAATACTTTGTAAAATGACGCCAAGAGGCGAGGTGACATAAAGCAACGCCATGATAAGTCCAATCAGCTCTTCGGTGCTAATTGAATGGTAGTTAACTACTATGTATGCCACGACACCAATGACACCAAAGTTGATAATTTCACCATAATTAACCGCAATGCGATGCATAGCATGAGCCATTTTACTTTGTCGCAGAAGCGAGCTTTCGTTTTCCACAAGCAAGTCTTCTAAAAAGTACTGACGCTTTTCATGATGGAGTTTTAGTTCCTTCACCCCTTGGATTAAGTTGTTAATGGAACCGATCAAGACATCAAAACTATTTCGTGCCTTCACCAGAAAGTGATTACCTATGGTGATGATCAGTTGAAAAGAGACAATGCCAAAAAGTATGCATATACCAACCAACCAAAACACATCGTTATTCAGATAGAAAAGAAACCCCATCATTCCGGTGATCGTGACGGTATTGATCAACAGGTCCGGTATCATACTGGAACCGGTTATCACTTTGGGAATATCGGCAGTGATACCAGTGGAGAGGCGCGGTGTGCCAATTCGCTCTACATCTTCAATTTTTGCTTTGATTACCGTTTCATAGATAGTGCGTCTTAGGAACTGAGCCAGATCCATGGTGATGTGGGTCATGATGATTTGTGATGCTGTTCTGAATATCAAAATAAACAAACACAGGGTCATGAAAATGGTAGCAAACTTGTAATCGGACACTTCAAAGCCCAAAAAGTGGCCAACATCCTGATATTGCTCGCTAAACCTTGGATCTTCCGGAGCAATGCTGTTCAACACCAGAGGGATAAGCGCGGCATAACAAAATCCAGACGCAACGCCAATCAGTAATGACGCTGTTAGCTTGTTTGGTGCACGTTTGGCGTACTCAGCAAATAGGGTTATCTTCTGGGTCAACAGCTATTCTCCGCGGCTTTCATTTATGGCAATTATGCTGGTAGTCGATACGATCTTTTCGGGCTCAGGCCGGTAGAACAGCCCAGTTGTCATGGAGCCAATCATATCGTCATAGTTAGGGTTCAACAGATTGCCTGATTGCCCGGTTGAATTGACATAGCGATACTCTGTTTGCTCTTCGGTGAATCCAATGACATGTCTGAATCCTGCCCCAAATTGTGAAACGTATTTTTTGTCTTTTTGGTACTGAGGATGAGATACATTTATGGCATTTACCACGCCCTGACCTGCTACTTCTCTTTCAAAAATATCGTCTAAAATTTTCAAGTGGCTAAAAGGTGTATGTTCGTATAGGCTGTGAGATATTTCCCCCCATGCACTATCTGGATCAGAAACTGATTGAATTCCCCCTAACTCAGCAATAGCATCATTAAGTGCCAGCAACAAAATGTCGTCACAACTTTCTGTCTTTTCACTTCTCTGGTCATCGCAAACAGCTGAATCACTTTCTAACAGCCGGCTAATATGATCGTAGGGCAGCGTGGCTGCCACAGTTTTCAGTGGAGCCAGCTGTGTGTCTTCACCCCAGCTGCCGTCTAATTCGTCGAATAACAGACGTTCCTTAATGAATTTTGCCCAGATAAAAAATAGGCTGGCCTGATTGCTATTCACTGCCATCTCGCCATCCCACTCCACCGTTAATGGCTCAATATAAGGAGATATTTCCGGGGGCAATGTGACATTCTTTAAATGTGCCAGCAATTGTTGGGAACTGGTATCCAGAGTATCCAACGATATTTTCTGAATAGCTTCCAGATCTGGTAACTGGTAGTTTTGGTTTTCGATGAGCTGAGCGATTCTTTGTGCCCGGTAAGGTTCTGCCCAGTCGGCGCTAACAAAGTAGGGGTAGTCTTCTCCCGTCATATCGTGATTGGCTGAGACAATATATCCTTCCTTTGGGTTAAATTTTTGAGGCATTTGCGCAAATGGTATGTAGCCCTGCCATTGAGTCTCAGAAGACTGACCTGGGTTAGGCAATTGCCCGAAAGAGTTTTTACGAATTGGGATCTTGCCCACTCCCAGATAACCAATGTTGGCTTTGTTATCGGCGTATAACATATTCAAGGTTGGAGCAGCATAGGATTCAAATGCGCTTTTAAACTTTTGCCAATTATCTGCGTAGTTTACTTCGAAAAATGCCTGGTAACTGGCGTCGTCAGCATCCAATGCAGTCCAGCGAAGTGAAATTGGTTGAGCTGACACACCGAATAAGTCATTGATAATTGGTCCCCGGGATGTGGAACGCACTTTAAGTGAAACCGGTTTTAGTGGTGCCCTGAGACTGGCAGGAGTATCTGCTTTCACGGCAATGGTGTGCAGTGTTTCTTTAAACGGCTGCCAACCATCTACATCCCGATATTCTGCAGGATTTTCAGGGTTAACCTCTTCCAGATACAAATCTTGAGTGTCTGCACCCATGTTGGTTGCACCCCAAGCGATATTCTTGTTGTAGCCAAATATAATAGCCGGCAAACCCACGAGAGTCGCCCCGGTGGCATCCAGTGTTTGGCCTTGCAGTCTGACAAAATGCCATCTTGACGGGATCTGTAAGTTGAGATGGGGATCGTTAGCCAGTATAGACTTTAAATTATTGCCTTCGTCTGTCGAAATTACCCATGCGTTACTACCAATAAACCTACCACCGAGTTTTAGCTGCTGTTGCATTTTCGATTGCATTGCTAACAATTGGCTAAGGTCGTCAGGAGGAACTTCAGGAGAATGTTGCTGCGCGGTTATTGATTGGTTCTGATAGTTGGGAAAGAGCGCGTCAACCACGGCGTCATCCAGGTATTGCCGTGCAATCATGTGGTGCAGCTCCTGCCACATGTTTCCAGACAAATTAAGGGCGAACATCTTTTGAATGGCCAGTGAGTCCACTTCTGTCCACAGTGCAGGTCGAAAATCTAGCGCAACAAATTCTAGCGGTAGCACGTTCTCGTTGCTATTCAGCCAGGTGTTGACGCCATTTTTGTAGGCGGTTAGTGCCGCTTTCGCATCGTCGGATAGCCCCTGCCATGAAGATTCAGCAGCAGCCTGCAGTCCCAGCGTTCTAATCCAAATATCTTTATCAATGAAAGATTTTCCGAACAGCTCACTTAAACTGCCTTTTGTGATTCTGCGCTGTAATTCAAGTTGCCATAGACGATCCTGGGCGTGGGCGTAGCCCAGGCCAAAGTACGCATCCCGATCACTACCAGAATTAATATACACCAATCCATTTTTGTCCCGTTGAATCGAAAGGTCTTGATTCAGTTGGGCGCTTCGTATTTGCTGATTGAAATGCTTGTTGGCAGCCTGGTAGTGAGAGAAAACCAGAATTACAGTTGCAGTTAACGGTATAAGCGCTATTAAAATAAATCTTGTCAGCATAAATCCAATGTTGCCGTTTTATTGTTGTTTTACCATCCCTGCCTTTGACAAGAAGCATCGTGGGAGTTCCCCCCCCCAAGCTATTCAAATATGGCGATGATTACGTTGAATTACAGGGTGAAATGTCCTTTTGGTCTCTGACCGTTGGTGTACCCATTACGGAGTGTTTTTATTATCCATCTCCAGAATTTGAAAAAGCATTATTATTCAGCATAAATATCAATGCAAGCCTGACAAGGAACTTAAAAATGTTTTTAATGACACTAACATTTACTTGCCGTCTTAATTTTTGAGGGAAAAGTCTGTTCACTGGGTTCTGTTTTGTCAATCTCATTGCATCGAATGTAAATTGCTGTTTAAGTGAAGTAGTGCAAAAAGTGAACACCAAAAGAAGCTGGTTTCTTAACTCTTATTTTTCTTATGTTTTTTATTACTTATTGATAAATAATTAAATTAGACTTGTTTCTAAAGATTTTTTCACATTTTTAAAATCTAACAAGGTCATTTATTGAGCGTTCAGCACTTGTGTATGCATGATTGATGTAGCATTACCAGATATTTTCTTTTCTTCTAAATCCACATTTTTGTTGTGGAAAGTCTTCCATCTTGTCTTGAATTGACCGTCGGTTATGGTACTTTAAGCGCCGGTTGAGATAATAGTAATTAGAAAGTTGTCTATCGTGATCAAAGTTTAAACACATGGATAATGAGTCGTAAGGAAGGTAAATTATGTTCTGGTCAAGGAGTCTGCCACTAATAGCGTTTTTGATGTCATTTTCAGCTTTTGCAAAACATCACGTGGTGGTAGAAAAGGTCACAATGGATGAAACTTACGAAGCGCATAGTTACGTGGGTACTCTGAGAGCCAAATTCCAGGCGAATGTCGCTAGCGAGGAAGAAGGTAAAGTGGACGTTATTTACTTTCGTGAGGGAGACAGGGTCAAAGAAGGTGATGTTATTTTTCGTCTTGATACCGCCTTGCTGGAGTTAAAAGCAATTGAACTGGAACAAGACTATCAGGCCATGCTGGCGCAAAAAAACGTTGCAGAAAATAACCTTGCCTTTGAGACCGAGGAACTGAAAAATCTCGAATATACCCGTAAGAATAATGTGCTTTCTGAACAGGAAGTAAGAAACATTGAGCGTAACTTCGAGGTAGCTAAAAATCGACATCACGATGCCTTGTATCGTGTCAAAGTCAAAAAAGCAAAGCTTGATTACCTCAAAGAACGAATTGAAAATGTACATGTTAAAGCTCCCTTTGACGGCATTGTTACTCAGCGCTTTGTTGAAAAGGGTGAGTGGATAAACAAAGGTCAGGTAGCATTTAAGATCGTAAATGATGCACAGTTGCAGGCGTGGTTTGAAGTATCGGAAGAGGTCGCAAATAATTTTAATAGCCACCATCCTTTAAAATTGCTCATTGATGGTGAGAGTTTTGAAGTTCCTCACAGTCGTTTAGTCAGAGAAATTGATCCCGCCCACCTGACCAGTAGTGTCATCGCAGAAATGCAAAATCCCACCTTAAAATATATCGCGGGACAAACCGTTAAGGCCTGGATACCATCAGGTGAAATAGGGAACTTTAAACTTGTGTCCAAGGACGCAGTTGTAAGACGCAATGGGCAGGAACTCATTTACAAAGTTGTGAAAGACGGAGATGAGTTTAGAGCTGAAAGGCAAACCATTAACATTTTATTTGAGCAATCAGGTCACGTTGCCATTGAGTCAGAATTAATTCAGGAAGGTGATATGGTGATTGTCGACGGTAATGAGCGGTTGATACCTGGACCTGTGACTATCGTCAATAGTGATATCGCTGGTTAATGTTAATTCTGAGAGTTTAGTGAATGTCATCTAAGTTTGTAGATATTGTTATTCAAAGAAAAGCATCGTTTTTGGTTTTTCTGTTCTTCTTCTGTTTGTTAGGTCTGATTTCAATCAAAAATATACCGGTTGAGGTAACGCCCAACGTAAATTCTGCTGTGGTTTCAGTTTCCACTTTTTGGGAAAATGCTTCACCTCAGGAAGTCGAAACAGATATTATTTCCAGACAGGAAAAAGTACTCACAAATCTTAATGGTTTAGTCTCCATTAGCAGTAAAAGTTCCAATAGTCTTGGCGTTATCAAATTGACCTTTAATACTCAAAACATTGATGAAGCCACGCAGCAGGTGTTGCAAAAGTTGGAAGAAGTACCGTTTTATCCTGCCAGTGCGCAAAAGCCCATCGTCAAGCCTTATGATCCCGACGCCATTAGCTACATTGCCTGGGCGGGCGTGTCTGCGTCTGACCCGAGCTTTGATGCGTCAACATTATTCAGCTTTATTGACCGAACTTTAGTGCCCCGTTTCGAGAGAATAAAGGGAATTTCACAGGTGGGGCTGGTTGGAGCCAGAGAAGAAGAACTGCAGATCATTTTAGATCCTATCAAGATGGCAAGCCGCAAAGTCACGGTATCAGATCTTGTGGATACCGTACGCAATAACAACCTTAGCTATTCGGGTGGCACTGTGACTGAAGGTAAGATGCAGTTGCGGATCCGTGCTGATGGTCGATTATCGAGCATAACCGAAATTCAGGATCTGGTTATCCGGCAATTCGACAACGTGAATGTTTATTTGCGCGATGTTGCAACAGTCCAAATGGGCTATAAGAAAAAGACCGAGCTGGTACGTGCAAGAGGTCTGGAAATGCCTTATTTGAATTTCCAGTTAGCGTATGGTGCCAACCTGTTGGAAACCATGGACGAATTACAATCTGAGTTTGAAAAGGTTAATGCATCCGGCGGTATTTTAGAGCAAGAGGCGAAACGCCTTAACTTGGATGGCACACTAAAAATTGTTCAGACTTGGGACACGTCCGTGTATGTCCACCGCGCAATCGCAATCGTTAAAAATAACGTGTACTGGGGCGGTTTGCTGGCTTCTATTGCACTATTTTTATTCCTGCGTACTTTTTCCTCGGTTTTGATTATAGCTCTAACCATTCCAGTGTGTGTTCTTGCTTCTATGATGGTGTTAAATCTGTTTGGTCGCACAATTAACATTGTGTCGCTGGCCGGCATTGCTTTTTCCGTTGGTATGGTAATTGATAATGCCATTGTGGTGCTTGAGAATATCTATAAAAACGCGGAACAGGGTAAGAGTCCGTTGGAGTCCTCTGTCAATGGCTCTAAGGAAGTGTTGGCGCCTATATTCATCTCCACGGTAACCTCTTTGGTTGTATTTCTGCCAGTGTTATTGTTAGATGATATTGCCGTGGAGCTGTTTAAGGACATGGCTATTGCGGTAATGTCATCTGTGGGAGTGAGCTTTATAGTGGCTATTACCCTCATCCCAATTTTCACTAGTATGATGATCAAAAGCAGAGGTTCTTATGGGCTGCCTGATGAGAGACAAAGCGCTTTTTATCACACTTTTACCAATAAAGTTGGGGGGCTTGTTGAACGACTCCTACGCCGTGAAAAAATGAAAAAAATAGTGGCGGGAGTATTAACTGCTGGTACTGTCTTGTTGGTATATTTGTTGATCCCTCCTATGGATTATTTGCCTCGCGGTCAGCAGAATGGGGTGTTTGGTATTATTCTGACTCCGCCAGGTAACAGCCCTGAAGTCAATGAAAGCATTGCTTTGAGAGTCGAACAAAATATGCGTCCCACTTGGGAAGTCACTGCGCAAAAGTTTGATGGCGAATCACGAGTGCCTAAACTTGCCTCAGATTCCCCCTATCCGCAAGTGACGGTGAAAGGTGAAGTCTTAGATGCCCCGCCTCTGGAGCATTATTTTATTGTAGCGCTGAATGGCGTTATTTTTCACGGCGCCGTACCTACAAACACTGAAGATAATCCCGATATCGTACCTATGATGCGCAAAGCTCTTCGGGACGGCGGCGTTACAGATACTATTGATTTTGCGTTTGTACGCCCACTTTTCCAGGAAGGAGGACGCAGTGGCTCAGCAATGAATATTCATCTGATGAGTGCCAACCCACAGCTGATGGAAAACGCAGTTTTTGCGTTAATGGACAGGCTGCGTAGCGAGTATGGCTACTTTTCAACGTTTCCTGATCCCAGCAACCTGTCTTTACCAGTTCAGGAACTGCGGTTCCTGCCAGATGACGTTAAATTAAAAAGATACGAAATGACTCGTCAAGATTTTGGACTGGCTGTAGCTACCATTGGTGATGGACTGCTGATCCCCGATGCATACGCTGCTACCAGCCATTTAAAAGATATCAAAATCAAAAATGCTGAGACCTCAACTGATATTGAATCAAGGTTCAATACTCATATTGCCACCCCCAATGGTAGCATCGTAAATATTGCGGATATCGCCACAGTCGAGAGGGTAATGGTGACTGACCAAATCAAACACGTCAATCGGGAACCGGCCATATCTCTGGAATTCACACCTCCGAAAGGCATTCCATTGGCACAGATACAAAATGACCTTAATGTCCTGATTGCAGAGTTGCGGGAAAGCGGAAAAATTTCAGAATACGTGCGAGTCGAAACAGACAGTAATGCTGGCGCACTGACTAATCTTAAAAAAGAGTTTATTGGGGACGGCACCATTGTGGGATTCTTAACCAGTGTGCTTTTCTTGTGTTTGTTCGCTGTATACATGACTATTTATGGTTTGTTTAAACGCTGGACTTATCCTCTTGTGATCATGTTTTCTGTCCCGTTAGCTTCGCTGGGAGGTTTCATTGGTTTGTATCTGATGCATGCTATCAGTAAATCAAGCCGATATATCCCGGTTCAAAACTTCGATGTTTTAACCCTGTTGGGCTTTGTTATTCTTTCTGGAATTGTGGTGAATAACTCGATTTTGATTGTACACAAAGCCATTGATTTTCAGGCCAAAAATCAGCCATTAGATATGGCTATTGTCAATGCTGTCAAGGCGCGAGTCAGGCCTATTTTAATGACGGTGCTCACTTCCGTAGGCGGTATGATACCTCTGGTGTTGGTGCCAGGTGAAGGGGCTGAAATTTATCGTGGTATCGGATCTGTTGTAGTGGGGGGATTATTATTCTCAACTGTGTTCACCTTTATTCTCATTCCTATTTTGGTTTCGATTGTCGGGAAATCTGAGAGCCGAGAGTTTGAATTAGCCTCCATGGAGAATAGCAAAACCAATTAATCAGGCAATGGTCTGCAGTGCCAGGTACAGGAATTGGTAACTGCCAGACTTGTATAAAACACCTGTTATTCAACTGTAGCAATCCAATATGTGCGAACGGGTTGTAGCTGACTGCCATTCGGAGAGTGCTTCAGCTAAAGTGACTGCGGTTCGGATCTGGAATTGGGCGATGGATGCCATGCCTTCTACGGTAAAAAACAAAATTACGCACTAGAACGTAAGTGAGAGAGAACTACCAGAATGTTCGATACGAAAGCATGGAATAATAATAGCTTCCTGTCTCCCCAAAACGCCGAGCTTATTATTCGGTTTAGCGACAGAAAAGAATTACGTGATTTTAATTTAGACAAAGATAATTCGGCGTTAGCCAATTTTGTGTCTAGTTACCACTATCCGGTAGAAAACTGGCCGTTGTTTTTGTCGGCTGACAGGGTGGATGAAGTAAAGGCAATGCTGGAACCTCTCCCGGCTATTGCATACAAGGCGATTCGCACTTTTTTCAAGAATAATCCGACACTTTTTTCCGAATATCTTAATCAACCAGATGTGTTATTGGCAGTTTTAGAACAGCACAACCTAGACAGCCGTGAGTTGATAATGCGACAGGATGTCATTTATACCAACAATGAATTAAAGATCATTGAAATCAATTCTGGCTCTAATATTGGTGGGTGGCAGTTAAGTCTTATGGAAGCTCAATTCAGGGAAGGATTAGAGTTGTTCAATGAAAATCAGCAGACAGCATTTCATCACATAAACGTGTTGGAGCAAATTCTGGCGACAATCAGTAAATCTATTGCGCGTATAAAAAAACGAAAAGCGACTGGCAATATCGTTCTGTTCCGCTCTTACCAGGATATTCCCGATAAGCAAAATAAGATGGAAAATTTTCTGCATGGGTACTATGACAGGATTAAACCTTCCCACATGCAAAATGGAAAGCTGATATTTATCAATGACCACAAGGAATTAGAATTTACCGCGGACAATCGAGTCAAGGTACAGGGGGAAGTAGTCGATACTGTGTTGCTGACAGCGGCGAACAACGAGGAGTTTTTGCCTCATATCAATATTCGCCTAATCTCCTGCTATCTTGCAGATAATATTGTTCTTCCCGACAGCCCCTTGCATACAGTTTTGTCTAATAAAAGTGTCTTTGCATTGCTTCATGAGCCAGAACTGAAAGCAAATTGGACCCCGCAGGAACGCAACTATATAGAACGACACATCCCATGGACTGCCCGACTACGTGATTGCGAAATCCACTATAAAGGGAAGTGTTATAATGTCTATGATTTGTTGCTACAAAACAAAGATCAGCTGGTGCTTAAAAAGGGAGACGGTTTGCAAGGTGACGATGTTCACGTTGGACGGTTTATTGATGTGCAGAACTGGTTAGAGATTGGAAAACGTTATATGGATCAGCCGCTTTGGCTGATTCAGGAGTTTTGTGAACCCGATGTGTTAGTGCTGCCCTTACCTGATGTTGCACCTGAAGAAAACTTGTATAGTAGTGTCTGGGGTTTTTATAGTATGGATAATCATTATCAGGGCGCATTTGTTCGGGTAAAACCCATTTTGCACAATGATGGTGTGATAAACTCTGCTCGCGGTGCAGTGGAGTTGGCGGTTTTTTCTGAATCTGTTTCCAGCGAGTCTGATGTAACGACGATTGAGATTTAGAGGTTTATTTTGAATATTAATGCCCATCCTTGTTTGCAAGTTAACGCCCGTAAGAATGCTGCAAAGCAGCCTGTGGTGGTGGTTTCCGGATTACCTCGTTCTGGCACTTCCATGATGATGATGATGCTAAAAAATGCAGGATTATCCCTGCATATAGATGGTCAGCGAAAGCAAGATATCCACAATCCCAATGGTTACTTTGAAACAGAAGAAACCAAAGATATCAGTTGTTATACCGAATTGTTTACGGGGCTTGAAACTGATGTTGTAAAGGTGATTTCTCGCTTTTTACCCTCGTTACCAGCAACCCGGAACTACAGGATATTATTTATGCGCCGTCCTATGGACGCTGTTTTGAAATCACAATCCCTGATGGCTGAAGATGTTTCCGGCGAAGTGCGAACAGAGAAGGATAATCAGGTTTTAGCTAATGTTTACCATAAGCATTTGGAAGAAATTCTGAGTTTTTGTAGTAAACGTCCAAATATAGACCTGCTAGAAGTAGACTACAATGGTGTGCTGTCATCTCCACAACGCTGGATAGAGACAATCAGTGAATTTATCCAATTGCCCTTAAATAAGAATGAGATGTTAAGTGCGATACAGACAAAGCTTAACCGCAATGGTTAGGGGGTTAAACCGATAGTAAGCAGTGGCGTGCTTATCGCCACTGAACAATCCAGGTAAACGATTTGCTGATTATGACTGCTGCTTGATTATGTAGGTAATATGAAAATTATTCTGACGTGCAGATTGTTCAGCTACGACTTCCCAGCCCAGTTGATTGATGGTCATCAAAAACTCTTCCTTGGTGAGTAAACTCGTGCCACCGTGTGTTAACCAGTCAAGGCCAATGGCAGCGTCGACCCCTTCAGGTAAATAGATATCATCTACCACCAATAAGCAATCCTGGTGTTGTTTGACCAGCAATTGGCACAAATACAAAGCGGGAAATGCCTGATGGATGGCATTGTCGATAAAGATGACTTCATAATCTGCCGGGATAGGTTCAAATTCATCTGGCAGGTAGCCATCGGCGCAGAAATACCGAAAATTATTTGACTCAGGCTCAGTAGCGGTCAGCAGCTTACCAACCCGTACAACATCGGCACAAAGCTCAGTATTACTGGCCTGAAGCAGTGTCGAATAAGCGCCATTGAGACCGGTGATTTCCAGCACTTTACTGAGCGTATTGCCATTTAACTGTTGTAGTAGCTTTCTTTGTACCAGTTTTCTATGAAACTGTTTTCCAGGATTATTCATTGCCGTGTGATAGGTAGCAACAAAATCTTCCGCTACGGACTCTGTACTAAAAGTCCTGGCCATGACACCTTGTTTCAGTACCTGACTGATACGTGTCAGGGCATTTTGACTTGAGATGAGCGATCTCTCAAGGGCAACAAACTCATCAATATTAACCTTACTGATCTTTTCATCTGAAGGGAACACCAGACCGTTGAGACAGGCAATTTCTAACAAAGTGGACAAAGCATCGCTGTTGATATTGCACTTAAGCGCTATTTCATCCACCGTATTGCTGCCATCCAGTTGTTGCAATACTCCGTGATCAAACAGGCTGAATAAAATGTGACTGCTTTTATAAAGTCTTGAAATTTCTCCCAGCATTTCTGAATTAACTTGGTAACTGGGGGCTTTTCTGATTTTTCCGGCTTTTGATTTGGTGATTTTACGCACTAATTCAATTTTGTCCGGGATTTTATAGCTGGCTAGATGTTCTTTGCAAAAGTTGAGAATATCGTCAGTATTTATCTGGCTTTTGTCCTCCAGGATAACACTGGCAAGCAACATTTGGGACTCGTCGCTGTTTACTGTAACGCCGCGCACAAAAGCTTCACGTATTTCCGGGTGCTGACACAATGCGTCTTGGACTTCGCCTGGCGATACGAAGCGCTCGCCACGACGAACGGCTTCTGAAAGTCGGCGTTTCACGTACACAGATCCATCCGACAAGAAGCCGATCAAGTCTCCCATGGCGTGCTGGCTAGCGTCTTCAAGTTTAACCCGCAACTGCATTTCAGTTTGGTCCGGACCGTCTTGTAGCATTTCAATACCAGGCATAGGCTTGCCGATACTCAGAGGAAGCTGCTTTCCCAAACCTGCAAACACTGCTCCGGTCTCCGTACTGCCATAATTGCGGGATAAGCAGATGCCGAATTTTTTTTCAAAGGCCTCGTCTATCTCCGCAGTGACCTTACCCGCCCCTGCCATTACGCATCGCAATCTTGCATGACTTGATAATTGACTATTTCTCCTTGAAATGAAATGCGCCAGATTTGGTGTAATGGCGACCAGTGTCGCCCGTTTACAAATGGCTTCATTAGCCATGCCTAGAGCATTGCTGAGTACAGGCTCTACCTGAGCGCGGCTAATTAAGGCAGCAAATAACCAGCCAAGAGCATAGGCATGCGCAAGCGGAGAGATTATGACAATGTGGTCAGTGGCGACGATATCCAACAAAGAAATATAGCGGTTGGCCTCGTTAACAAAGGACTGATAACTACGATACACTAATTTGGGGCTGCCTGAACTCCCAGAGGAAAACAGGTATACACCGCGTTTAACCTGATCCGAAGTCGATTCTGACAACGCATTGTCTGTTTTTTGGAGAGCTATCTTTCCACTTTTCAAACTTATTTGATACGCCGCTTTGGCTCGCACAATATAGCGTTGTCGTTCAGTGTGAGTCAGTTCGTCACTGAGGATTAATGGGCTGAGTCCCAGGTACAACAGTGCTTTTAATAGTTCAACTGACTCTATATTGTTTGACAACGAGAGCGCAATAATCTCGTGAGGTGCAATCTGATGAATTTGTAGTTGGGCCACTGTCTGATTAAACAGCTGACTGGCATCAGAAAGGTCGTAAGCCTTAATGATGCAGTCTTTCAGGAGTTCAACTGGCATTTTTTAACCCGTTATTTTCCCACTCCTTGTAGTTCGCTTTGATGTCTGTGAGGTATTCTCGCATCAAGGGTGAGGAGTAAGACGGGATTTCACATAACTCGTCAAGGGTAATTTCATCTTCCATGTAATAACTCAGGGTATCCCAGGGAGTCATACAGCCTTTACAAGCATCAATTCTGGGGCGTTCCCCAAGCAAAAGTTCGTAAAAAGGCGTTTCTCCGACTTTTTCCAATGTCCCTTTCCAGTCACCTTCAACAATGTTACCCAAGTTATTAAACCAGATGTTTGGGCAAGGAGTGGCGATACCGTCACTGAATGTCGACAGTACCAATCGAGGCAGGTGACAGCGCCAGCTTCTTTCACCATCTTCATAAAAACTAATAAGTCTCTCAATAAATTTGCTATGAGGTAAAACGTCGGGATGCTTTTCTTTTAAATCAGCAAGCGCTTTAATGTAGGGCAAGTGCTCTTTATCAATTTTGAACTTTTCTGTATCCGGACCTCTTACTGGGAAGGGAAACAGCTGCGGCTTGTTCGTTTCAAACTTATCGCACCATTTGACGGTATCTTCCAGATAATAAATACTTTGGTCATTTATGACACCGTAGATTTCTACTGGGATACCAGCTTCCACCACGGCGGCGATGCGATCCAACAGGCGCTCCTGTAGTTTTTCGGATTTGAGTCTGTATTGATTGCCTTCGTAACTGGTGCTGTCCAGAGATATCTGGATAACAATATTTTTATGTTTAGCCAGCTGGCTGATTTTGTCCTTATTCAAAGGAATGCCGTTGGTCTGAATAACAAGGATATCTTGCCTGGGGGCAATGTAATCAATGAAATCCATAATGCCATCAATGATAAAAATTTCCCCGCCCGTGATCTTGAGCAGAGGCGGTGCTTTCTCTTCATTGACCCGGTCAACAATTTTATGCAGATAATCTTTTAATTTACTGCCTTCTTCATAAATGTCTTTTTTAGGAGGCTGGAAAATCAGCTGATCCCCGTGGGACTCTTTCATGTTGCTTTGGCCAGTCAGGCAGTATTCGCAACCAAGGTTACAGGCATCTTCATTAATGACAAGGTCATTGCCCAGTAAATTCGGGTACTTTGTTAATTCTTTGAACTCAATCATGCTAATACCTCTATTTCACAAATTGAATATCTCGAATTGAGATATTGGCACGATGCAATTTCATGCTAATTGACAGTTGGATATCTCTAAGACGTCTCATCTGTTTAATATAGTAATCGTCTAGTTTTGGCCTTGCTTCTCTGACGTATTCTTCAGAAAGGACGCCTTTTTCGGCCCTGTCAGTAAGATCTGTCATCAACTGAAAGTTGTATTCGCAAATTTCTGCTTTAATTGCATCTACTCTGACTAGACCTTCGTTCATAATTTCTACACAGTCAGGATTGGAGCGATGGTGGCGCAAGATACGCGATAAGAAAGTATGCAATACAATGTCATAAGTTTCGAATTCAAATACTGCAGGTTCTTCTTCGATAACCATGTCTTCTGAATATCTTTCACCGTATAGCAGGCCAGTAGCTTTGGACAATTTCGCAATACGTTCATCCTCGAACCTGTAAGCCAATGGATTTAGAGTTAAATCGAAATCTTCGTGAAGTAATCCTTCATTACGCATCCTTATCAGTACTTCAGCACCCGGATATACTTCCAGTTTGGTGGTGAAACGGCGTAAGTTGTGCCCCATATAATCCCGCAGAAACTCATTGTTTTCGCGAATTTCAGTGAAAGTGGACCATGGGTGGTAGGAGATAAAGCCAAATGCCACATAGATACCTGCTTCTCGCAACAGGGAAATGGCGCGTTTGTTATCTTCGACAGTGGATTTTTTCTTCCACAAGGCCAGACCTGTCTTGGAACCAGATTCGATACCAATCAGTACTTTTTCAAGGCCAGAGTTAAACAGCAATTTGATAAGATCTTTGTCTTTATCTGTCCAGTTACGCGCTTGCATACAGCAGTTGTAATAGATGTTCAGATCTTTTTCGATAATCATTTCCGCCAGCTTTCCAATGCGCTGTTTAGCTCTGGGAGAGCCCGGATCTTCAAAGGTTGAATCAACAAAATCGAAGGTATTAAATTTGTATTTATGATAGAGACGCTCAATTTCAGTCACTATGTTTTCGGCACTTCTTGCGCGCCACAATTTACCGGGATTGATTTTGTTGTCTGCGTGTGGTGCGTTGCAGAAAGTACACCGTGCTGTGCAACCACGCGTTGTAGCCAGACGCAGATACGCTTGTTGACCATTGTTGATTTCAAACTGATCGCGACCTGGCTCTGGTAACATATCCAGTTCTGCCACTCCTGCCCCTATAGGGTTGTTGATAATGGAACCTCCAGAATCTTTGAAGCTCAGACTGGGAACATTGCTGTAATCTCTATCTGTCCAGAATGCCTCGGCAAAGCGAATCATCGAAATGTCGCCTTCCCCTCGCACTAGCCCGTCCAGAAAATACCAGTTTGGATTAAGTAGCAGCTCTTGACCCAGGAAAGTCGCCAGTGGACCACCCGCCAAAAAGTATACGTCATCTTTCAACAAGTTCTTCAAAGTCGAACCAAAGTCCGTAGCGTGGCTCACAGTGACTGTTGTTAGAGAAAAACCAATGAGGTCTGGATCCCATTCAACGATTTCGCGGCTGACCTTTTCATCAAATTTGCAGTTGCCCGGAACTTCGAACACTTTGCATTCTGCGCCAGCATTGCGAAGAATCGATACCAGATAACCTACACCAAGGTGTTCGGTACTCATAACCAGGTCACCATCTAATAAGATGGGAAAGGCAACCTTCAACTGACGAGGCGAGGAAAGGTCTACTGTTGACTCGATCGGGTTATATTTGACTTCCTTAATTGGGATAATAGTTTGAGCTTCTGCCATGATTAAAAATATCCTATGCTTTGTAATTGTGTGTCTAACAGTGCTTTTTCTTTGTTTGTTAATTTTCTGCCTGATTCGTCAATCACGGCTGATTCTCGTTTTACGGAGTCTTTGGGTTCGACTAGCCAGTGACCATCCAGCTTTTCCGGAACGGGGAGATTAGAATGAGCGAGTAGAGTGGGGTATACATCTTCAATTCTTGCCGTCAGAGTTTCACCTTTAGGAAAACTTGATCCTTTTACAAAAAGGATACCATCTTGTTCATGCACTCCTCGTTGAGTTGGCGTTGACCACATCGTATCCTCCAGCGCCACAGAAGGCATAATCCGCCAGTTTTCGGGCACCAGCAACAGATCGGGAGCTTCATCTTGCTTACAGCCCTGGTAAATATCTTTGCCTTTGCGCAATTCGAAATATGGTTTACCTTCAGGGGTTACAAATTCAGCGAATCTGTTTTTGAGTTCATCAACAATTGCATCTACTTGATTTTGTTGCACTATGCCCATTTCGTTGCGATCTGCAAGGTTTATATTTAAACCAAAACAACCTGGCGTAGGCATGTAGACTTTAGTTTTTTCCCAATCAATCTTTTTCTTGTACACATTTTGGCTAGTGAACCAATCTGTGCTGTCGGTATCATCACTTGCAAGGCCATTCACCGTGCTCAAGGGAACATACTTATATTGCAGCAATCCTGCTTGTTCCAGGAAATAATGGACGTTGAAATCTTTTTCACACAAGCAAAATCCGTGATCAGAAGCGATTACCACCAGTGTTTCCTCGTCAGTGAGGTCCAACAAATCACCTACGGCGGTGTCGATTTCTTTATAAGCATCCAGCACGGTTTGCCCAGGCAAAACCTCGTCCCCCCAGAAGTAATGGGAGATTCTGTCAATTTCAGTGAATACCAATATCATGGCATCAACAGGGCGCTCTGACTGTAAAAAGTGGCAGGTTTTTACTTTGTTCCTGATGAAGCTTTTGGTTTGGTTCAGATAATCTTCCTGCCCGCGGTACATACTAATCACGTCTGAATGGTAATGCAGACCTTTTCGGGCCAACTCTGAGATGAGTTCCGGGGGGTCTGAGTACCTCAGGGTCTTAGACAGCGGCCAACTGATCATGTAGCCGTTTTTCATCTTTGCGGGTGGATGAGTCATGGGAATATTATAGGCGCCAACACTCAGACCATTCCTTTCCAGTGATTTCCAAATAGGTTCTCTGGCAAAGTCTCCTGAATTCATGCCTTTGGAGGAGTAATCCGTTGCCTGCGTCGACCAGAACTGGAATATACCATGTTCACCTGGCTGTACTCCGGTAAACATGGAGGCCCAACCAGGGGCCGTGTGAGGGGGGAATGTTGCCTGTAGCGGACCAAAGCCACCCTGTGTGGCAAGCCTGGCCATATTTGGGAGGTCACCACTGGCAATCATCCTGGCTACGATGGAGTGAGACGCACCATCAATTCCAATCACGAGGATTTTCAGCTTTTTTACACTACTTATTGTTGACTCCATTTGGTATTTTTTGCTCCAATGCTTGTTTTTTGTGCTTCTTTTTTGTTCGAATAAGCTATATGAAATAATATCGGGCGAGTAAGTTAGCACTATTAGTTTAAATATTGAAGCGAGGATTATTCAGGGCGAGACCACGAATATAAATTTTTCCATTGTCGTTAAAGGCGTTGACTACCTTGGAAGAGTGTTAGCCTCTATGAACTTATATTCTCTTTTGCAAAGAGAGACATGAAAACTGGTGTATTTGCACAGTTCTTTGGTGAATTTAAAGATCTTGGTCAGTATGTCAAATTAACCCATTTATTTGCGGATATTTTGTTTTTTATGGTATTTGCATCCATATCCGGAATCAGGGGTTGGAAATATATCGATGGTTTGCACTTTTACTTGTTCACTGACAAAAGAAATGTTCAAAAATGGGGATCGGTCCTTGATACCAATGCTCTTGTGGAAAAGAGGAAAGACAGCGAGCTATTCCAACGTTACTTGATCGGCCAAATGCAGACGGTTGCAGAGTTATTTGAGGGGCAGATTATTGCTAGTGATAGCGAATATGTTCTGGCACTCCAGGGAATTCAAAAGGAGTTGCATGACGCTGTACGTAGTGAACTCGATGGCGCCATCAATCAGGAGTTGATGTGATGGAGCAGAGTCACGGACCTTACCCGAATGGTAAGGACTCAGAAGTTTCGGTGTTACATTAAACAATCTACTGACGAGAAACGGTAAGGAATCTATTGAATGCAGATACTAAATCAGCTCTGCCACGCATACTTAGGCGCAATTTGCTAAATTTAGTACGCAGTCATTGGACTATTGAAAACAGTCTCTCTTGAGTACTTGATGTGTCGATGCAAATATATCGCGGTAAGCTTTGAGCAAAAACATTCAGGAAAGAGAATAATCCGCCTGAACAAAAGTGAGCACATCGCAGCATCGACTGCCTAAAATAGGCATTTAAACTGGTTTAGGATGGAGTGATGTTTAAGCATTATACCCAAATCGTATCGATATAAATTCTATGTCTACAAGCTATATGGCGGTCAATTCTTCTTTTATTTGAGTCGTCCAGTTAGCGACGCGCTCATCGGTCAGGTCATACTGGTTTTCGTCATCTAATGATAATCCGACAAAAAATTCATCACCGTCCAACAAGGCCTTTGATGCGATAAAGTCATACCCTTCGTTTTCCCAATAACCAATAATCTGGCAATCCTGAGTGATGATGACATCGTGCAGCATGCCTAATGCGTCCTGAAACCATTCCGCATAGCCAACCTGATCACCCAAGCCATATAAGGCAATAACCTTTCCAGACAAGTCGACTTTGTCGATATCATCCCATTGTGATTCCCAGTCTTCCTGTAATTCACCAAAATCCCAGGTGGAAATGCCAAAGATCAAAATATCGAACTGCTCTGCCTGCGCCAGAGGTACATCCTTGATATTGAACATCTGCACATCGAATTCGGGCAAGGCATCACAAATTTTTTCGCCTGCCATCTCTGTATAACAGGTAGTGGAGCCATAAAATAAGCCAATAGTCGGTTTGTTATCTGACATAAATACCAGTGCAGCCTTTCGGTTGTAAAAATGAAAATCGTGGATGTTTTTTGCGCGGCAGTATATAGGATAGCGGCCATGCTTAAAACGCACGGCGCGTATTGTAATGAAAAACCAGGTAGGAAGAAACGTTCCAGGTGTTTCCTAATCAAACGACCTAATATTGATCCAGCATAATCAGATTATCATCAGGATCGCGCAACATGATATGGGCCGGACCTGATTCACCTAGTGCTTCCTTTTCGATATCGATGCCCTGTTCCTGCAAACCAGCCTGAATGGCGCGCACATCTTCTGGATTAAAAGTTAAGATATTCTCGTTGAACATGTCCTGAAACAAACCAAACATGGTATTGCCATTGCTCATAATGAGCCATTTATCTTCAATAGAGCCACAGCCATTGACGGCTTTAAATCCTAATTTTTCATACCATGACTTTGATACTGCGATATCTTTCACAGTCAAACTTAAACAAAACTTTCCCAGTTGCATGCCGCGAATCCTGCTTTTACTTGTTAATCACCCAGAGCGTATAAGTCTTAGCAATGTTGGTTAATTTGCAAGCAGTAATTGCCAAATGAAATGAAATTTTACGAGATTAAAATATTTATCCTAATGTAAGCGTGGTCATTTGCGAGGTATGATGGCTTAATTATCCTAAAATAATCAGTTGGACAACTTGAAGAGTGGTTCTGGCAGCTATGCATGTTGTAGCGGACTCACCCGATGGTTGAACTGCGGCGCATTCAAAATATTATGTATTTTTCATGCGGTTACCTTTTATTCGGAGCGGTCAACTGATTAATTTAGGATTATGTTAAAAAGTGGTTTTATCTACTTCGTTAGCAGTAACTGCACCGCAGATTTCAGCCCGTCAAGAGAGCACATAAGTTGGATAAGCGCCTAAAACCTATCAAATTGTCAGCCAAAAATTTGCAGGAAATTGAATCCTTTATTGATAGTCTGTGGTTACAGAAAGGCCTGAGTGAGCATACTCTGAATGCCTATCGCAGCGATTTGCAAAAATGCGCAGCATTTGTGCAGCAACAAGTTGATTGTTGCGATGAGTTATCGCTTCTGTCGGCGGCAGATATTCAGCATTATCTGGCGCATCGTTATGATTCCGGAATATCCGTCCGCAGCACGGCCCGATTTTTGAGCAGCCTCCGGGCTTATTTCGCTTGGCTGCAATCAGAAAACAGACGCAAAGATGATCCCCTTGCTCTCATACAAAATCCTAAATTACCTAAAGCACTGCCAAAATCATTGAGCGAGGAACAGGTGGATGCTCTGTTACAGGCACCAAATGACGAAGAAGACCCATTGCAATTAAGAGACAAAGCCATGTTGGAGTTGCTTTATGCCACCGGACTTCGGGTGACAGAATTGACTTCAATGCGACTAAATCAAATGAGTTTGCAACAGGGGGTTGTGCGGGTGACGGGTAAAGGCAATAAAGAGCGCCTGGTACCTATGGGGGAGGAGGCTGCGCACTGGCTGCAACAATATTTGCGCAAGGGACGAGGATTATTGCTGAAAACAGAAACTGATGTGGTATTTCCCAGCAATCGTGGCACGGTGATGACCCGACAGACGTTCTGGCACCGTATTAAACACTATGCACAACTAGCAGGTATTAAAGTAGAACTTTCACCGCATACGCTCAGACATGCGTTTGCTACACATCTGTTGAATCACGGTGCTGATCTGCGGGTTGTGCAAATGTTATTGGGGCATAGTGATCTGTCGACGACGCAAATATATACGCATGTCGCGACCGAACGTTTACAGCAATTAGTCGCAAAACACCATCCAAGGGGCTGAAATTAGCGGCTAGATGCAATAAACTCAGGCATCTTTATGAAAAACTATGTAATTTCTTTTGTTTGGTGTGGTCTATATCATCATGCCATGAAATACAGGAAAAATATGAGAAACTGGATATCAAACATTGTAATGGCTTGTCTGATGGTTACTGGCGCAGTTGTAGCGCAGGAAACAGAACAAGCTGAATCACCGGAAACTATTGCCAAATCACGTCTTGAGACCATGCTGCAACTGTCAGTCAGCAGCGTTGCTGATGCACCGGTGGAAGGCCTGCTACAAGTCATGACCAATCGTGGGTTGTTCTATGTCACCAAAGATGGCCAATTTTTAGTGCATGGCCGTATCTATAACATGGAAGAGCAAATGCGCAACGAAACCGAAGAGGCCCTCGGCGTGGTGCGACTGGAAGGCGTCAAAAAGTTTGATGGAGCCATGATCGAATTTAAAGCCGAAAATGAGCGCTATGCGATTTCGGTATTCACCGATATTACCTGTGGCTACTGCCGCAAGTTGCACAATGAAATTGAACAATACAACAAGCGCGGCATCACAGTGCGCTATCTGGCTTTCCCTCGTGGTGGGGTTTCCAGCCGTGCTTATGATGATATGGTGTCAGTATGGTGTGCCGATGACCAGCAAAGTGCCATGACAGCAGCGAAGGCCGGGGATTCCATCCCACCTCAAAACTGTAAAACTAACGTTGCTGAGCAATACGAGTTTGGCCAGCAGGTGGGTGTCACTGGGACGCCGGCTATTATTCTGGAAGATGGTTCTATGATTCCGGGTTATCAACCGGCCAGTGAATTAGAAAAAGTCTTGGCAATGCGCTAAAACGCGCCTTGTTATCCAGTTCATCGTCACCTAATCAGGACCGTGAAAATTCGAGGATATGACCATTAAAATTACTCGGCGCGATGCACAAATCGCGCCTTCTTTAGCTCAGCACTACCCTCCCATCATTGCAAAAATTCTGGCTAATCGCGCTATTGATTCTCCCGAAGCGTTGGACTATCGGGCCAACCGGTTGTTGCGTGCTGATGCATTTATGGGAATGGAAAAAGCCGTTGAGATATTGCATCAGGCGCGGCTAGCGCAGCGGCGTATTACCATTGTCGGCGATTTTGATGCTGATGGCGCGACCAGCACGGCGGTATTGCTGCAGGGACTGGCGTTATTTGGTTTTGAGAACGTGAGCTTTTTGGTGCCTAACCGGTTTGATTATGGTTACGGTTTGAGCCCGGAAATTGTTGATGAAGCGGCCAGACTGGGCACCGATATGATCATCACTGTGGATAATGGCATTACCAGTTTGCAGGGTGCACAGCGCTGTAAAGCGTTAGAAATCACGTTGTTAGTCACTGATCACCACCTGCCGTCTGCAGAGCTGCCCGAAGCCGATGCTATCTTAAATCCTAATCTACCCGATTGTGGTTTCGCCTCAAAAAATCTGGCGGGAGTGGGTGTCGCATTTTATCTTTTGGTGGCTTATCGCGCCCACTTAGTCAAAGCTGGCTGGTTTGAGCAACAACAAATACCTGCGCCCAATTTAGGAACGCTATTGGATCTGGTGGCGCTAGGAACGGTCGCAGATGTTGTGACACTGGATAATAATAACCGAATTCTGGTGCATCAGGGCTTGCAACGCATCCGCAGTCGTCAATGTCGCCCAGGTATTCTGGCCCTTCTTGAAATTGCCAATCGTGAGCCGGAAAAACTGGTCGCTGCGGATCTGGGGTTTGCCGTCGCACCGCGTCTCAACGCCGCTGGCCGGCTGGATGATATGACGGTCGGGATTCAATGCTTGACAGCTCCCGACCCTGTCTCGGCACGGCGACTGGCTTTTCAGTTGGATCATCTTAATCAGGAAAGAAAAGCGGTTGAAGCAGAGATGCAGCAGGATGCTGAACAGTTTTTGACTCAGGTGGATTTAGAGGATGGCTTGCCAGCAGGGCTGGCGCTTTTTCAGGAGCACTGGCATCAGGGAGTCGTTGGTATTCTGGCGGGGCGGATCAAGGAGCGCTACTTTCGTCCGACAATTGCGTTTGCACGTCAGGATGAGCAGTTTCTTAAAGGTTCGGCTCGCTCAGTACCCGGTGTGCATATAAGAGATGTCCTGGAAGAACTTAATGGTCGCTATCCTGATCTTATCGTTAAATTTGGTGGTCATGCCGCAGCTGCAGGCTTAAGTATCGCACAGGAAAATTTCACGGCTTTTCAGTCCTGTTTTGCTGCTCTTTGTGATGAAACCATTGCGCCAACGCTGTTAAGTGGCGAATGTCTCACTGATGGCGAGTTATCAGTGCCAGAGATGTCATTGGACTTTGCTGAAAAGTTGCGTGAATACGGTCCCTGGGGGCAAGGTTTTCCGGAGCCCACCTTTGATGGTGTATTCCAATTATTGGAACAACGTATCGTCGGCAGCAATCACCTGAAAATGCAGATAAAGGCAGGCAATGGGTTGGTTCTGGATGCCATTGCTTTCAATGTTGACTTGCAGGAATGGCCTAATCCCAAGGTGAAAGAGATACAACTGGTCTATAAATTAGACGTTAACGAGTTCCGTGGTAGACGTTCCGTGCAGCTGTTGGTTGATGCATTGGCGCCAGCCAACGAATAAGGGAAACAGATTGATGAAAGTAATAAAACAGGTTCTGGCAATAGTATTTCTAGGCTGCTCTTGGTGGTCATTTGCAGACGATGGGTTGATCCAGATGACCAGTATGCATGATGTCGATACTACCATGAGTCGACTGGAAAAAGTGCTGGTGGCCCGCGGTATGACAATATTCACTAAAATTGACCATGCTCAAGGCGCAAGGAGTGTGGGTAATACCCTGCCTGAGACACAGGTTCTGCTGTTTGGTAATCCTAAAATCGGTACACCTCTGATGCTCTGCCAGCCAGGGATTGCCATCGATTTACCGCAAAAAATGCTGGTCTGGCAGGGGAGTAATGGCGAAACTCAACTGGCCTATAATGATCCGATGTATCTGGCACAGCGCCATGGTTTTGGAGAAACCAATCCTTGTTATCCAATATTAGAAAAAGTCAGTATTGCCCTTGCCAATTTCACTGAAATAGCAACGGGACTGTCTGACTTATAAGCGAGCTATCTATGGCAGAAAAAGACGTCGTAAAGTTAGTAGAGCAACATCCGCAGCTCAATCACTCCGAGAATAAGAAGGTCGTGAGTCATGTGCAGCGTGAAGAGGATGACTGGATCCTGCATACCATTATGTTGGAAGATGTCAGTGTGCCGTTTAAATTCAAACGTAAAAAGCGCTATAGGTCATTGCAAGGAGCGAGAGTGAATCTGACCTATTATCCACATACTGAAGACGTCGCAGGTATTCCGTTTGAGACATTTAAGGTTGTACGTATTCGTACTATTTGAGTAGCCAATGCGCCAATACCAGATTGACTGTTATCTATTGCATAGTCGCCATTATCGGGAAACCAGTATTATTGCGACGGCGTTCAGTCGGGAATTGGGGAAAGTCAGCTTTGTGGTGAAAGGCGCTCGCAGCAAAAAAAACTCTTCTGGCAGTTTGTTATTACCCTTTGTGCCTTTACAATTGCAGTTGCATGGTCAGAGTGAACTAAAAAACGGCACCAAGATTGAATTACAGGGCAAAGCACTGTCATTAACCGGCAGGCATCTCTATTCTGGCATGTATTTGAACGAAATTCTGATCCGGACGCTGCCGATTGAAGAATCAATGTCCGAATTGTATGACAGCTACAGTGATACGCTACGAGCATTGCTGAGCGGTCTTGATATTGAACCTGTATTGCGCAATTTCGAATTTAAGTTGTTGCAAACATTGGGATACGCCATCGATTTCAATTGCGATGCAGTTTCCCAAACACCGCTGAATCCCGACCATTACTACCAGTTTCATCCAGAACTGGGATTTCGCCTGACCACGCAACCCCGTGATGCACTGTCGGGGGAGGCAATTTTACAGGTGGCCAGGCAGAATTGGACGGTTGAAGCGTTAAAAGTGGCTAAATATGTGGCGCGAAGTGCATTGACGCCACTACTGGGACATAAACCACTAAAAAGCCGGGAGTTGTTTCGGTAAACTACGAAACATAGTAACCACTCAAAACTTGAGAATTCGGAGAATCACCAGCCATGAGCAATGATATTTTGCTGGGTGTTAACATTGACCATATCGCCACAATACGAAATGCCCGCGGTACCCATTATCCGGACCCAGTGCACGCTGCTGATATCGCAGAACGTGCAGGTGCCGATGGAATTACCGTACACTTGCGCGAAGACCGTCGACATATCAAAGACCGTGATGTCAGATTGCTGAAAGAGACCATTAATACTCGGTTAAACCTGGAAATGGCGGTTACCGATGAAATGCTGGCGATTGCCTGTGAAGTACAACCCACATTTTGTTGTCTCGTGCCTGAAAAACGGGAAGAACTGACCACAGAAGGTGGTTTGGATGTGGTTTCCGGAGAAAAAGCGATTACCGCTGCCTGTGAACAGTTACAAAGTGCAGGGATTTTAGTGTCGTTATTTATCGATGCAGACAAAGCGCAAATCGATGCCGCTAAAAGAACCGGGGCGGAATATGTAGAAATTCATACCGGTCAGTACGCGGAAGCAACGACTGAACAACAGCAGCAACAAGAACTGCAACGATTACAATCAGGTATTGCCTATGCCCATGAGCAAGGGCTAAAAGTGAATGCCGGCCACGGATTGCATTATCACAACGTTAAGCCCGTTGCTGCTATTCCGCAATTGGTAGAACTCAATATTGGCCATGCCATTATTGGTCGAGCCGCGTTTGATGGCCTGGACAAAGCCGTGCGGGATATGCGCCAGTTAATGCAAGAAGCAAGGCGTTAGGAGCAGGCAGTGGCGATAGTCGGGATAGGGACAGATATTGTTGAAATAGCACGTTTTGATATGCCTGAAGATAAATTGCAGAGGATGGCAAAACGGGTCCTGACGGAAAATGAACTGACATTATTCCAGCAACATAATTTCCCGGTTCGGTTTTTAGCTAAACGATTTGCTGCCAAAGAAGCTGCGGTAAAAGCCATTGGTAATGGGATTGGCAATGGGGTTAGTTTTCATCACGTGGAAGTGGTTAATAATGATATGGGTAAACCGCAGTTACTGCTGTTGGGTAAAATGCAGGAACTTTGTCAGGCTGCCGCAGTCACCTCTGTACATATTTCTATATCTGACGAGCAACACTACGCAATCGCGACTGTCATACTGGAAAGCTAATGGTCAAGGTATTCAAACCGGGCAAAGCAAGCAGCAAGTCTCAACCGCGCGAAGTGGAACTGACTATTGATGCAGTGGATCATCAGGGCCGCGGCATTGCCCGCAGTCAACCGGTGACCTTTGTGGAAGGCGCATTGCCGGGGGAAAAATGCCTGGCCAAAATATCTAAATCCCAAAAACAGGTACGTTTTGCCAGTGCCGAAAAGATACTAAGCCCCAGTGAGTATCGGCAAACGCCACCATGTGAATACTTTCAGCAATGTGGCGGCTGCCAGACACAATATTGCCAGCCAGATAAGATGCTCGCAGTAAAGCAACAGGCGATGACCTCGCTTATTGAGAAACTGACTGAATTACCATCGGCGCAGATACCCTGGCTCCCTGCGATTACCGGCAACGATTTGCGCTACCGCAGAAAAGCACGTCTGGCTCTGGATTGTCGCGATAAACACCATCTTAAACTGGGGTTTCGGGGCAAAGATGGTAAAACGATTGTTGATATAAACCATTGTGCCATTCTGCGACCCGAGCTGGATCAGTTGTTAGCACCGCTAAAAACACTGCTACAGAGTATGTCCGCCAGACGACATTTAGGGCACATCAGCCTGTTTTCTGGTGATAACGGTGTTCAGGTGACGATGCGAATAACGGGAGATTTACCAGAAGCGGATCGCCAACGTTTGCAGGAATTTCAGCAACAACAGGGCTGCACATTATTGTTGGAAAATAATGAGCATCAGTTTCACTCTGTAGCTCAGGACAGCGCTGAAGCCTGTTATTCCTTGCAAGTTGGTCAGCGAAATCTGACATTGCGATTGCAGCCCAACGACTTTGTTCAGGTTAATGCCGATGTCAATCAGCGTATGGTGCAGCAGGCATTGGACTGGCTGGCTCCCAACACTCAGGATAATTGTTTGGACTTATTTTGTGGTATTGGCAATTTTACCTTGCCTTTGGCCTGTACTGGAACCAACGTGACCGGATTTGAAGTCAGCGCAGAAATGGTGCAACAGGCCCGAGAAAATGCACGATTGAATGGCATTGAGTCAGTTTCATATGTGTGTGGTGACTTATCTGACGCGCAAACATTGCAAAAGCTTGCTCGTCTTAATTTCAATAAAGTTTTGCTGGATCCTGCCCGGGCAGGGGCTTATGAAGCGATTCAACAAATAATCAAACATCAACCAGACGCGATTTTATATGTATCCTGCAACCCCGCAACGTTCGGCAGAGATATTGCTTTGTTACTGCAACATCGATATCGCATGGCGAAAATAAGTTTATTGGATATGTTTCCTTATACGTCCCATACTGAAGTGATGGCACTATTCGTTCAGGACACGCATTAATGGTTTCTGTCCGCACGGTTCACAAAACACAACGTCCACAATTTGAAGAGTGGCTGGCAGAGCTGAAGCTAAGTGATGCCACCAAACAAAAGCTGGCCAACGTTTCCGACACACCCGAAATTCTGCTTGTAGGGCAGGAAATGGTGGAGATACTTCACGAGCTGCAGATGGATGATGAAACTCTGCAGGCCGCGTTGTTATTCCCCTATTGCCAGATCCATAAATTAAGCGAAGAAGAAATCGCCGAGCAGTTCGGGGCACAAATCCAGCAGTTAATTATGGGGGTGCGTCGAATGAGTGCGATACGCGTTTTGCACTCCAGTCAAATGGTGGAAACCAGCGAAACCCAGATTGATAATATTCGCCGCATGTTACTGGCAATGGTTCAGGATGTGCGTGCCGTGGTCATCAAACTGGCGGAACGCATTTGTCGCTTACGGCAGGTCAAAAACGATGAAGAAGAAACCCGGGTACTGATTGCCCGGGAATGCGCCCAGATATATGCACCTCTGGCGAATCGCCTGGGTATAGGTCAGTTAAAATGGGAACTGGAAGATCTGTCTTTTCGCTATCTGCGCCCGGATACCTATAAGATTATTGCCAAGCAACTCGATGAAAAGCGCCAGACCAGACAGGATTACATCCTTGACTTTGTCGATAGTTTACAAGCAATGCTGGATAAAGAAGGCGTTAAAGCAAAGGTCTTCGGCCGTCCTAAGCATATATATAGCATCTGGAAAAAGATGCAGAAAAAAGGCCTGACATTTGAACAGTTATTCGATATTCGAGCGGTTCGGATTATAGCTGAGCGCTTGCAGGATTGTTACAGCGTTTTAGGTGCAGTGCACGCCCACTGGAAACATATTCCCAGAGAGTTTGATGACTATATTGCCACCCCAAAACCTAATGGTTACCAGTCTATTCATACTGTAATAGTGGGCCCACAAGGCAAAACCATAGAAGTGCAGATCCGCACGCAACAGATGCATGAAGACGCTGAATTAGGTGTGGCGGCCCACTGGAAATACAAAGAGGGCAAGTCCGGCTCTGGGGACAGTTTCGAAGAAAAGATCAATTGGTTACGCCGTATCCTGCAGTGGCAGGAAGAAGTTTCCGAATCCGGTGATCTGGTGGAAGAACTTCGTAGTCAGGTATTTGATGACCGGGTCTACGTATTTACACCCAAAGGGGAGGTATTAGACTTACCCAAAGGCAGCACACCGCTGGATTTCGCTTACTATATTCACAGTAATGTCGGTCATTGCTGCAATGGCGCAAAGATTGCGGGCCGAATTGTCCCCCTGACCTATCAGTTGCGAACCGGTGATCAGGTGGAAATACTCACCAATAAAGAGCCTAATCCCAGTCGGGATTGGATGAATCCCCATTCTGGTTATGTCCATTCTTCCAGAGCGCGCGCCAAAATTCAGACCTGGTTTAAAAAACTGGATCGCGACAAAAATCTCGCTGCGGGTCGGGAAATGCTCGAGCATGAAATGACCCGCGCCAGTATTGAATTCAAAGTGGCAGAGCAAGCGGTCGAGCGTTTCAATATGACCACGCTTGACGATTTGTTTGTGGCGATTGGCGGCGGTGACGTGCGCATTATGCAAGTGATCAATTACCTGCAGCAGCTGCACAAACCAGAACCGCAAATCGACCCCAGAGTCAGAAGCAAACCCTCACGAGGAAAACAGGAACAAGACCACGTTGTGGTGGAAGGCGTAGGTCACCTGATGAGTACGCTTGCTGGTTGTTGCCAACCTCTTCCCGGCGATCCAATATACGGATATATAACAGTTGGAAGAGGAGTGAGTGTTCACAAACAAGAGTGTGATCAACTGCGTAATTTAATCAAGCAACACCCTAATCGCGGTATTGAAGTGAACTGGTCGTCCGATGTTAAAGGGGCGTTTGAAAGCATTCTTGAAGTGGTGTGCTTTGACAGAGATGGCATTTTACGGGATATCACAACAGTTCTGGGCAATGAGAAGGTGTCTCTGCTTGGAGTGCATAGTGAGAGTGATACCAGCGATCAGACGGCCACGATTAAACTGACAGTCGAAGTCAAAGATCTCAATTCTTTGGCAAGATTGATGACGAAACTGGAGCAATTACGCAGCGTTTTGGAGGTGAATCGTCTGGAGCGCTAATTCCTTTACACTGTGCTAGTGGTTCTGGCTTCTGTCTGGCCAGTACTCAATTATATTGAGTTGTTTTTTGGTGCTGTCCAGAAAGTCTGAATTATCCGCGAGCCAGTGATTAAATTGCTGCAATAACGCGTTTTTGTCGATACTGGCAATATGAAAGTCAATAAGCAGATGGGGCAGTGTTGGCGCATAGGTCATGGCTCTGGCACTAGGCCAGTTCGATAAATAATGTTGTGCAACATTAAACTCCACATCCGCGCCGGAAACATGTTCCACCTGTACCATTTGCAATGCCAGCTCTGCCGTTGGCGTATTAAAGACGACTAAGTCCCGTTGTTCTATTAACGACTGGTACTTCACTGGCGCAAAGCCAAAAGGGACACTTATGGAAGTAAACCACTCAGAGTACTCAGATGCATTCTCGCTCAAAATCATGGTTCCCGATAATGAGGTGACTATTGGTGCGCTGTACATTGCTTCGTTTGGGTATTGATTAAACCAGCGGGGATTGGCAGGGAAAATCCAGTCCAGATTATTGCTGACAAAAAACTCGTGCTCCAGACGTTTAGCGGGAAGAGGAACAAACTCAATTGTGATGTCGTGGATTTCTGCCCAGCGCTCAAGTATGACTTCAATCAAGGAAGATGATTCCTCATCAGTAAAATCATAATGGGGAAAATAGGCAAAATTTTGCACCCCGATTTTCACGGTTGTATCAGCATGAGTGACGCCACTGTATAGCAGCAGACTGACGCAGAATAAAAAACGAAAAACCAAACTCAAAGGCTCCTCAGGATTAGCAATGAATAACTGCCTTATAGCGCTTATCAATATGGCAAGATTACGTAATAATGCACGAAACGTTAAGAAAAAGCGCTAATTATGAGTCATAAATTTCCCGGTGTCGCTCGATTGTTGTGGGTAATGGAGCAACTTCGTGATCCTGAAACTGGCTGTCCCTGGGACAGGGAACAGTCGTTTTCGACGATTGTGCCATTCACCATTGAAGAAGCCTACGAAGTCGCTGATGCTATTGAAACAGGCGATATGGCGGCAATTCAGGACGAACTCGGGGATCTTTTATTTCAGGTGGTGTTTTATGCGCAACTGGGCAAAGAGCAAAATCATTTCGATTTTGAAACCATTGCTGAGACGGTTGCTGAAAAACTGATCCGGCGTCATCCCCACGTGTTTGCTGATACTGAGATTAGCAGCGAGGCTGAACTGAATGCCGAATGGGAAAGAATCAAATCCGAGGAACGGCTAGCCAAAGGAGAGGTTCAGGATGACAGTATATTAGCTCACATTCCTACCGGTATGGCCCCGATGAAGCGTGCCATTAAACTACAAAAACGTTGCGCTAAGGTCGGTTTTGACTGGCAGGATTTGACGCCTGTTGCCAGTAAGGTCAACGAAGAAGTTGACGAAATTCTGGAAGCGCTGGAAAACTCCGAGAAGACTCAGGCGCATATTACCGAAGAAGTGGGGGATTTGTTGTTTGCCGTTCTCAATCTTGCCAGGCATTGTCAGGTTGACCCTGATACTGCCCTTATTCGGGCTAATCAAAAATTTGAAAGACGATTCCGTTCGATTGAAACTGCTGCAAAGCGTCAGCAACAGTCTTTACAGGATATGTCACTGGATGACATGGAGTCGCTTTGGCAACAAACTAAGAAAAATGAGCAGGAGGGATAATGAAGACTATTGGATTGATTGGCGGGATGAGTTGGCAAAGTACTACCGGGTATTACCAACATATTAACCGACAGGTTGCACAACGGCTGGGAGGATTGCATTCGGCAAAACTACTGTTATCCAGTCTCGATTTCGCGCCGATCGCAGCGCAGCAAGCCAATGAACAATGGTCGGAACTTGGTGAGCTGATGACAACGGAAGCGCGACGGCTGGAAAATGCAGGTGCACAAGCTGTGCTGATAGGCACCAATACGATGCATTTTCTGGCAGAGCAAGTGCAAGCAAATATTAATATTCCTCTTTTGCACATTGCCGATGCCGCAGGTCAAAAACTGAATCAAATCGGTGTTCAGCATGCAGGCTTGTTGGGTACGGCTTTCACCATGAATAAAGGCTTCTACAAAATTCGTTTGCAGGAAAAGTTTGGCATTGCAGTGACAGTCCCAGATGCACCACGGAGGGCAGATATACATCGCATCATCTATGATGAACTGTGCCATGGCACGATCAGTTCAGACTCCAGAGCGATTTATGTGGATGCCGTCAATGATCTGGTGAAACAGGGGTGCAAAGCAATTGTCATGGGCTGCACCGAAATTGGATTACTGTTGCGTCCGCAAGACGCTCAGGTACCGCTGTTGGACACCACAACACTGCATTGTGAGATGGCCGTGGATTTTATGTTGCAATGATCACAGTGCAACAAGCACAACCAGCAGATGCAAACGCGCTAACTGATATCGCCATGATAGCTAAGCAACATTGGGGATATGATTCGCAATTTATGCTGGCCTGTGCAGAAGAACTCAAGCAAACAGCCGCCATGCTGCAGGATGAAAGACGTGCAACTTGGACAGCAAAAGTTGATGAATCGCTCGCTGGCTTTTTCGCTATTCAGTTTGACCATGAACCTAGTTGTGAACTGGAAGCGCTATTTGTGTTACCACAGTTTATGGGGCTGGGTGTAGGCCAACATTTATTTGGCAAGGCTGTCACTGTTGCGCAATCGAATGGCTACCAGGCAATGACCATCGTCAGTGATCCTTATGCATTGAATTTTTATCTAAAGCAGGGGGCACAGCAACAGGAGATGATTGCCTCACAAAGTATTCCTGGTCGAATGTTACCTTTATTACAGCTTCCACTGTAATTCTACGCATCCCTTCTTTTTGACAAATTCTGGATTTGTTTCTACAGTTACAATACTTGCAATAATTCAGTTACATCAGGTAATTAGTGCCGCTGGCTGGTTCAGCAGTGTAAAGGACTGCTTGTCGTACACGAAAAGGGAAATTAATAAATAGTTACCTTTTATTTTCCTATTTTTGGAATGATTGGCATGCGAATGACGACACTTTTCTGGCGCGCTTTGATGTTGTGGAGCCTGATATTACCCGCGACTGAGGCTAAACAGCTTTGGACTGATCCCAGTTTTAGTCTGCTGCGGGGGGAAAACTATCAACTGGGCGATTCAGACCGCACTATCGTCACCTTTGAACATGCTTCCGGTCACGACTGGGGCGATACCTTTTTGTTTATTGACCGGCTTGAGTCTAGTAATGGCTTTACCGAAACCTATGGTGAATTTACCCTAAGATATGGCATTAAGGAGTGGCCAGAGCAATTTATCAAAAAATTGTCATTGGCTGGCTCTACCGAAGTCGGTGATGGATTCACTAACTATTTATATGGCTTTGGTCTGGATCTGGATATACCCGGATTCCGCTATTTTCAGGCGAACTTTTATTTACGCAATAATGAATTTGCCGAAAGAACTGAGCAACTAACCCTGGTTTTCGCTATTCCCCTGGGACCACTGTTATGGGACGGTTTTATTGACTTCGCCGGCTCTGGTAAGAACGATTTAGGGCAGCCGTTTACTGCTTCACCCAACTTCACATCACAACTTAAATACGATCTGGGGCCGTCATTGGGCCTCAGTTCACGGTTGTATGCAGGTGTGGAATATGTGTATTGGCAGGATAAGTTTGGCGTGCAAGGTATTGATGAGCGAAACGTTAATTTGTTGTTGAAATGGCACTTCTAGTCAGCAGCTTATTATTACCCACAATTATTCGCTTCGAATAGGTAGGGCTTATATGTTATTAAAACATCAGGTATATGGCAGTCTTATAGCCGCCGCAGTCATTCCCATTATGGTGGCAATGATATTCGTTTCTTCCGGGCTTAAGAACCACGCCGAAGAAAAACTTAGCGAAACCGAATTGCCCACAGCAATGCGGGAAGTGCGCAATGCTATCGAACTGGAACTGGCACAACCTATTGTGATGTCCCAGAGCGTTGCCCAAAACAGTCTGATCAAGGACTGGATTGCCGCCGGTGAGCCAGCTTCACAACGAGCTGGCGTTATTAATTATCTGGCAGAGTTAAAACGTCAGAATAACGCGATATCAGCCTATGTTGTCATCGGTGAAAGTGGTAATTATTACAATCATACGGGCTTGTCACGCACGCTGGATCCAGTGAAAGATGCCTGGTTCAACGAGTTTGTGCAGTCTGATTTGGCGTTTGAGCTGAGCTTCGATATTGATGAAGGCACACAAGTGCCAGTGGTGTTCATTAACTACGCCATTGAGATGAATGGTCGGCGCATAGGGATTGGTGGCATAGGCCGCGCTCTTGAGGATATGACCTCATTAATAAAAGAGTACAAACTAGGTCAGTCGGGTCAGGTCTATTTGGTGGACAATGATGCCACCATAAAACTGCACCGCAATTCAGGTCAGATTGGCAATAAAATTCGTTTACCCCAAAACGTCAATAGTGGCTTTAGCATTATTGAAAAGAACGATGATGAATATGTGTCGGCGCATATTCCACTGCAGTCTATCGATTGGATTTTGGTTGGCGAAATTCCCAGTGATGAACTTTATGAAGCAATCAGCTCGGCTATCCAGCGAATTATTTTGGTGTCTTTGATCGTCGTCGTCGCGGTGTTCTTTTTGGTCCGGTGGGTAGCGTCGAAAATATTTAAACCGCTGGACGATATCACTGATGCCATTGTCGGACTTACAGAGCGAGATGGTGACTTAACAGCTCGGTTACCCCAGAACGACAAAAACGAACTGGGTATGTTGGCTGGGGAAATCAATAAGTTTATTGCCCGATTGCAACTGATGTTTAAGCAGGTATCCGATGCATCCGATGCAATAAATGGTTTCGCCAAAAGTGTCAGCAATACCTCAACTGAGGCAACCAATGTTGCCAAAAATCAATCTTCCAGTACCTTAACGGTTGCCGCGGCGATCAACCAGATGGAAACCACCGTGGCGCAAATTTCCGAAAATGCACAAAATGCGGCTAACTACGCGACAGATGCCCAGAACGAACTCACAACCGGCAATGACGAACTACAAAAAGCCATTCGTCAGATGTCGGAATTGTCGCAGTCGATGCAGGATTCCGTCAGTAGTGTGAAAGAATTATCCGAAGAGATTGCCTCGATTACCCATGTACTGGACGTTATTCGCGGTATCTCTGAGCAAACTAACCTCTTAGCGCTAAATGCCGCCATTGAAGCTGCCAGGGCTGGTGAGCAGGGACGCGGTTTTGCTGTGGTTGCTGATGAAGTCAGACAGTTAGCGCAACGTACTTCTGATTCCACTGAAGAAATTAATGAAATGGTCTCGCGACTGAACGATAAAACCGCCAAAACCGTGTCTGCGATTGAGCGTGGCCAGGCCACAACTGATGCCAATGTGGAATATGTGAATCAGTCTGGTCAGAGAATGCAGGACGCCTCCCAGGTTGTGGAAAAAATCAACGATATCAATGATGAAGTGGCACAGGCAACCAGTGAACAACGCCATGCCACAACGGAGATTAACCAAAACGTGGTTGCCATCTCTAATGATGCAGTGGAGACACAGGAGCTGATGGAAAGTGCGCAACAAGCTATTAAGCAGTTACATCAACAAACGGAATTGTTAGGTAAATTAATTGATAAGTTTACACTAGAGTAAACTGCGTCACACTAACAAAGGTGCTGATTACGTGTTAGAGAGACTGCTCAGCTTTTCTATGATCAAATTCTATTCGGTGCTTCTCGCACTGGTATTCTTTTTGCTGACTAACACAATTTTACAGCGTCAGATTGCGTTTCAGTTGAACAATGATGTGGTTAAGCGAAAAACAGAAATGCAAAGTATTATTGCTGAAGTTCGTGCAATTCTGGTTTATCTCAATCAGCGGGTGGAAGATAAAGCAGTATGCCATGAACAAACCATTGTTGAGATGCGTCGGGCACTATTCAAAGCTCGCTATGGTAAGGATATCGGCTTTTACGTCGATGATTTACTCGTCTGTACCACGGGTTTAGGTTTGCTGCCTTCACCTTTTAAAGAGTCAGGACTACTGGTGCCCGGGCCAGACGATCTGTATTTACGTTTCGATCAGGAACTTGTACTTTTTGACCGACGTTTTGCTGCCATCATCGTCAAGTTGCATGCGTTTAATGTGGTGCTTGATCCAGAAAATATGTATCGACGTTCTGAAGGAGGACTGGATTGGGAAGTCTCACTGCAGTTTTCTCCCGGTAAATTTCAAGTCATAGCCGACAACTTACCTCCCGGTCCAAGAATACAGCAGAGAGCGAGCGATTATTGGCGTATCGCGCAGAGTTGCGAAACTGATGATTTAATCTGTGTCACAAGCGGTTTATCAAATTCTCAATACTGGCAGACCTACAGTGCGTATATCCTACTGGCGCTCGTTGCGACTATTCTGGTCTGGATGATTAGCTATATCCATTTAGCACGCTGGTATCGGCGGCGTCAGTCGCTGCAAACCAAAGTGAAGCGAGCCTTAAAAAAACAACACTTTTATTGTTTGTATCAGCCCATTGTGGCTTTAGAAACAGACTCCATTATTGGGTTTGAAGTGCTGGCGCGTTGTAGCGATACGGATACCGTGATCTTCCCGGATCAATTTATTCCCTGTATCAAGGACATGCAAAAAACCTGGGAATTTACAGAGCAAATTATTGCCTTTTTACAACAAGATTTGGACCAATGTCAGGATTTTCCCGATGGATTTCGCATTAGCCTGAATATTTTCCCTGCGGATATTAACAATGGTGACGTTCTGAAGCTTTTACCTAAATGTGAAGCATTACAATCACGTTACAATCTGATGATAGAAATAACGGAAGACGAATTACTTGGCAGTCAACAAGCCAATGAACACCTGAAAATGCTAAGTGAGAAAAAGGTCAGTATTGCTGTTGATGACTTTGGTACAGGGTATGCCAATATCGCCCAGTTGCAGGAACTGCAGTGTGATGTCATAAAAATCGATCGCAGTTATACCAGTGAAATCGAGGAAGGTGCAATCAAATCTGCCTTAATTCGCCATGTTGTTGCATTGGCAAAAGAAATCAAAGTCGATGTCGTCGCAGAGGGCATCGAAAATGCGTTGCAGAGGCAACATTTATTGGACTTGGAGGTTAAGTACGGGCAAGGCTATTTGTTTGGTAAACCAATGCCAATGGCAAGCTTTAGGGAATTGATGCGAGAACAATCCCAGAAATAGGCGCAGGGATTTATCGCATAGCGCTGGTATAAAGCATGGTGAACGCTTACCTGATCTTACACTTTCTATCAGAGATTCAGAGTTAATTTGGTAGTCAGCTATGAGCGGACATTAGTATTAAGTAGTGAGGTCAATGATAAGTAAATAAACTCACACCGAATTCTGAATGCCCTCGTGCCGTGATTCAATGGAATAACCGCCCCAAAAGGCAGTTAATCCGAGTTAGATTTAGTCTTTCTTTTTCAGAAAAGCTGCCATTAAACGCCTTCAATGCATAAAAAGAAGAGCAAAATTCTTCACTCTTCTTTGATTAATTCAATTCCGGTACATCTCTAGATACCTGACATCACTAATCCAGCAATAATCGCTATACTAAAAACGACCGTCAAAAAAGCAATAATAAGTGGGTTACGGAATAAACTTTTTAACAAAATAACTTCCGGCAAACTTGCTCCACCGCTACCAATGACTAATGCCATTAGTGCTCCAAGTCCCATGCCCTTTGCAGCTAAAGCAGATGCTAAAGGAATTACTGCTTCTGCTCTGATATAAAGTGGAACACCTATAAATGCAGCAAAAGGAATCGCCAATGGGTTATCAGGACCAGCATATTTCACGATAAAGTCTTCAGGTACAAACCCATAGGTTAGTGAACCAATAGCTACACCGATCATAAGAATTGGAAATATTCGTTTAAACTGGTTTATAGAGTCAGTCCAAATACGCGACCAACGACTGTCACTTTTCGATTTAACCCCACAACTAGAAGTTGCTCCAGCCGATGACGGGCCACAACTAGGAGTTGCATCTCTAGCTGCGGAAGAGCAAGTCGCTGTGGCCATCGCAAGATCACCATTATGAGGGGCCGCAAATTGAGGTTCTTGAGAACTACTACAACTAGACGATACCGTACTTTCTATTGTAGCTGAACACGCTGTCTTTACCGTATCACCATTTACTACATCTTCCCTCACGTAGCGTTGAAAACCCATTTTTTCAAGCATATAACCACTTGTGATTGATACTGCTAAACCAATCGTTGCGTAAACTAAGGTAACTTTTAAACCAAAAGTAACTAGCAAAAGGCTAAATATAATTGGGTTTAACAAAGGTGACGTAAACAAGAATGTAAGTGTAGGCCCAAAACCTGCTCGTGCTTTTAATAACCCTGTTAACATAGGGATAGTTGAACAACTGCAGAAAGGTGTTAAAGAACCGAGCAATGCCGCCGATACGTAACCGCTACCTCCCTTAGACCCTAAGATTTTTTGAATTTTTTCCGCTGGCATGTATTCTAAAATAACGCCAATTATAAAGCTAACTGCTACGAATAAAATCGTCAATTCTACCGCAAGAAAAATAAAAAGACTTAAAGTGTTAAGTATTGCCTGTGCCATTTCTACACTAAAGTGTGATTCTAACAATGGCTGTAACACTGGACTTAGAAACTCTGCTATTTTCTCAGTCATATTTAGTACCTCCGAAACATTAATTTCAATAATTTTGTAAGATGGAGGTTATGATATATATGATAATAAAGTTATAGAACTAGGCTATAATGCATACCTTCTATTCATTTTAGGAATAAATGTATGAATCAGATTGACGCAATGCGCACATTCATTCGAGTCATTCAATCAGGTAGCTTTTCTGCGGCAGCCAGAGAAATGAATACCTCTCAGGCAACTGTGAGCAAAAAGATAGCAGCATTAGAAAAAGAACTTGGCATTAAGCTAATAATGCGGAGTAGCAGGGAGTTATCTTTAACTACAAATGGAGCGAAGTATTACGAACACTGCATTAGTATTTTAGGTCAATTAGACGAAATGGAATATAACATGCGTTCGGAAACGGCTACGCCGAAAGGGTTACTGCGTATAGCTACATCAACTTATTTTAGCCGAATGGTGCTCGCGCCACTTATTGCTAAATTTATCAAAGATTGTCCGGGAATCGAAGTAGATATGTTGCTCTCTGAAAGGCATGTTGATCTCATATCTGAAGGAATTGACGTTGCAATACGAGCAAGAAAACTCGAAGATTCTTCTCTGATTGCTATTCCATTATCAGACAATCCCATGATAGTGGTTGCTTCCCCGGATTACCTCTCTGCTAATGGTGAACCTAAGACACCTAAAGATCTGAGACAACATAATTGCATTTCGTACAAACAGAAGGACAATTCAAATCAGTGGATATTCTCTAACTCCAAGGAAGATACATCAGTATTGGTTTCAGGCAGTTTCAGGAGTGATAGTTGTGAAACGAACCTAGTGATGGCACTTGCTAACATAGGAATAACACAATTGCCTTTATGGGCGATTCAAAACGAATTAAATGAAGGGCGGTTAGTACAAGTTTTAAAGTCATATAGTTCGAACTGTCTACCCTTAAATCTTATTTACGCGCAAAACAGTTATATTCCATCACGAGTAAGATGTTTCATTGATTTCCTAAAAGGTGAATTTGAAAAATAAAGTGCTAACTTCTTTTATTCAGATAAAGCGTCATTGAAAATTAGAAAAGAATTGACAATTATCAACAGAGCAGCAGAGTAAACATTAAAGCCCGCTTCACGCCTAATGCCGTTCACTTAAGGTGAGCGGCATTTCTTTTTCTGGCGATAGGGTATCGGTTTTTCGATGCTTTTAAGCATCGTGGATAGCTCCTTTCTCGTCGCCCCTCCAGTTTAAATTGGGCGGCATTCCTTTCAATATCCAAAACAATCCTGGGCACATTGCCCGGTGCATAGAGCGGCATCATGGTTAATGTATGTATAATGTGGGATGACGCATCGCGGAAGCTCAGCTGATTTGGAAACACCCCTTGTAGTGAATGAGCCATAAGAATCATTTTGTATCGGATAAGATTATAGGCTAACAGAACGCCCCATAATTCCTGAACGATAAGCTCAGGGGTGTTACTACGCAAGGTAAAACGATTCTCCAGCATGTGCTGTTTCATTTCACGGTAGCCCAGTTCGATTTCCCAACGATGAGAATACAAGTCAACAATTTCAGCGGCCGGATACGCCATACAGTCTGTCATTGAAGTCAATATCTGGACGGTTTTACCTTTAATGGTTTTGGTTAACAGCCTGGCCTCGATAGTTTGTGGTAAATGAGAGCGACGCTTTCGGGATTGAGGTGTGGTATGCAATCGAATCAGCATATCTTGTTTTCCCATCCGCTGTATCACTTCATATTGAGTGCCTTTTTTCAGCGGAAGTAACCAGTGAGTATTCGTTCCTTTTGTATGCCAGTCATGAAGCAGCCCCAAAGAATAAAATCCTTTATCAAACAGTGTCAGGCTATTGTCTGGTATCGTTTCAATCAACTTCGACGCCAGGTTCATTTCATTTTCTGCCACGCTGTCGAACGCACTATTCAGTATCAGGTGACTGCTTAGCTCCATCATGCACACCATGCGTACCTGAGGATAGGCCGCTTCATAGGATTTATTAGCGGTTCGGGCAAATGCTTCACTATTGGCAGGGGTATCTGGTGTACGCCAGACCACACCATCAACACCGTATAGGGATAAGCCACACCACTGAGGATGTTCAGCACGCTGATGCCAACGATTTGCCGACAGATGAAATGCATCTTTGACGACTTCAGAGCCTAACTTTTTCCTGGCCTGCGTCACGGCACTACGAGCTACATAATCAACATCTTGTGGTAAAACAATATCCAGCTTGTTGATCAACTGACGAACAGATTCAGTTCTGAATAACGACATGCCTATCACTGCCCAAATCATCGCATCCATTGGCAGCTTGCGTTTACGCAGAGTGGCAACGCCATTAGAGGCAAGGCAAGACTCGATAATATCTGAGTCTAAAATATCTGCCAGACAACGAAACTCAGTGAGACGATTGATTGAGGTACGCGCGAGGGCTTCTGAAAGCTCCATAAAAAAATCCGATGACCTTACGATCATCGGATTTTGATCTTCTTATACCGAATGTCAACTTCTTAACTGATCGGCATTACGCTTCACGCCCTTTTTTCCTTGTCATATTTGGTCAAAACTTATTCACTTTATGATGTTCATATGACATATCAATATAAAGTGTTACCAGTTGTGAAGGTGCGCTGTTTTTTTTCCCTCAATTAGTATAGCCTGCTGAAACCCCATCCCAGATGCAATCTAGTCCTTAATGACTAACAGAGAGATTCGTAATGTTTCGCACATTGGCCAATGTAATTCATTCGGGATGACAACTCTGTCAGGTGAAACAGATTGTAAAGGAATGCTATGAAAGCGATTGTCTACAAAAAATATGGTTCTCCCGCTGTTCTTCATATAGACGAAATCGATAAACCCACTCCCTCCAGCAACGAAGCTTTGATTAACGTTCTGGCTTCAGAAGTGACAAAAGCCGACTGCGAAATGCGCAGTTTCAGGTTTCCGGTGAAATGGTTTTGGCTGCCTTTGAGAGTCGTGTTGGGCCTGACAAAGCCAAAAAGACAGGTATTGGGTAGTTATTTTGTGGGAGAAGTTGAAGAAACTGGCAATGATTATGCGAAGTTTAAAGCGGGGGATAAGGTCTTTGGCACCACCAATCTTCGCTTGGGTACCCACGGTGAATATGTTTGTGTGCCTGACCACTATACGCTTGTCACAATGCCGGAGAACATGAGTTATGCAGAGGCCGCAGCAGTTCCCTTAGGAGGCCTGAATGCTTTGCATTTTTTAAATAGAGCAAAGATAAAACAAGAAGAAAAAGTGCTGATCAATGGGGCTGGTGGCAGCATCGGTATTTTCGCAGTACAAATCGCCAAAGCAATGGGTGCTAATGTGACCGCAGTTGATTCTCAACCTAAGGAGAAAATGCTGCGCCAGATAGGGGCTGATCACTTTATTGATTACACCAAAGAATCATTTTGTACCACCGGACAGCAATATGACGTGATCTTAAATATGGTTGCGACAACTTCTTATTCTGGCTGTATCAGGGTGCTTAAACCCAATGGACGATATCTGCTGGCTAACCCTAAAATATCCGATATGTGCAGAGCTGTAATCACATCCAGGACAAGCAACAAGAGTGTTATCTTCGCCTTTGCCGGAGAAAAAGAAGAGGAATTAGAGTCTTTGAAAACCATGATTGAGGCCGGAAAAATCACCTCTGTTGTTGATACCGTATTTGCATATGAACAAGCCCAGGAAGCGCATCGAAAGGTGGAGACAGAAGAACGGCTGGGTGCCATTGTTATTGCCAAGGACGCTGTATCTTAGCATGAGCACAGTGGTTGCATTCCAGACAAACCAGCTTGAGTATAAATTTACCGGCATAGCAGGTGGATTATTACTACTAGGGGGTTAAGTTCGGTGATGCCCCTGAATGATTTTGTCCTTCTTTGAACTAACAAATTGCTGAGCTTCATCGGACAGGCACCGATTGGAAAGATAAGACCTGCCACCAGAATGGTAAAGTAGCCAACCCAGTTGGGTTTGTTCAATTTTGCTGATATCGGTCCAGGCAATTTTACTGTCGACATGAATAGACGTGCTGCACACCTGGTCTTCATCAATGGTTAACGTCACTTTATTATTCGCAGCCTTGCTGATCATTTGTCTGGCTAACCACCACGCCTTATGAAAACGTACACTCAACGCTTCCAGCGCACCAAGTCCAACAATAAACCAGGCGATATAGGCGCTAATATCGGTAAAATACAGAACTACCATACCGAACAATGCCAGCGCCACGGACTTGATATAGCCAGCTTTGGAATTTGCGTTCGTGCTGGATTGGTCATACGTTTCGCTGTAATGGCTTTTATCCAGCACGTAAGTTGTTGAAAAATGGAACGGTTCTGTCATTCGAGTTAATCGATAAACTAAAACCCATAGTCTATCGATTCATTCCAAAGTTATATAGTTTTTTTGCTGCGGTTGGCTTACTTATGGGGGCAAACCCTAATACTTGCTGGGTACACAACGCCATTAAATGCCAGTAATGGTGAAGTCTATCGCATCTGTCAGGAGCGCTCTGCTACTCTCAAGTGTTCCTATAGGACTGCTCAAAACATTTTCTGGCATGGAAGTCAGTTTGTCGCTTTTGGACTGTTGGCTTTGTGCATGTAAAAAGCGTCGATAGAACTCTGTTTGTGTCTGAACGTCGGCTTATACCACAGGCTTGTCCTGTCTGGTTTTTACTGCCATTTCCTCTGGTATCTGGAACGTGCTTTCGATAAAAAATCGAAACAACAGATACAATGATAAAAACAATAACGTTGGGATAACGGTGTTGGTCAGTAGTGTCCTGAGTAGCTTCTGGTTTGTATAGCGAAAGAACGAGGAGATTCTGTCGCTGGTATTAGTGGTAATGGTTTCGTTTTGTTCCATTAATGATTTGGCTCTTGCATCATTGCCATTGGTTTTGGATTGTCCTACATACTCCTCGTGAATACGTTTTGCATAGGTGTGCATAGCAGAGTCATAGTGGTTATCCAGATACTCAGTCGACACCTTTGCTAAATGCACGGAGTAAGGTAAAGCAAAATGCAGAATCGACAGTAACAATATACTGCCTTTTAGCAGTCGGAATAACACATGAGGGACATTGAGCCTTTTTAACCATTTGGCTGCACAGAACAGGACAGTCAGTACAAGGCTAATCTGAAATAAAACGGGTAGTAAATAGTGAGACAGGTAGAGCAGTAAAATGATGCTTTCTGTAGCGATAACGGAGGCCTCCAGATACTGTTTTCCATCCTCTGCTAAGGTGGTTAAGGATTTGACTTCTTTGCCAATCTGGATGTTGGCATCAACGATGATGGAGATACCCACACTGCCACTTTCAATCGTCGTTAGCAGCGCATGGACTTCAGAGATGAGTACGTATTCTTCTGACAGGTGATTTCTTAATTTTTCCAAATACTGGGTATTGCTCTGGTTCAAATTGTCCTGACGTAAAAACGTATCAATTAAGTTTTGCTCGAATATCTGGTAAACCATCAGCAACAAAAACGCCAATATGCCTATGTAAAAATACTTGTCGTTGCACTTTGCCCATATCGGGTGGGCTGTGATCACCTCTTTAATCCGATTGATGACATCTAACATTGCAGATTCTCCAAAGAAACATGACTATGATTCAATTGGTTTATATCAACGTTTCCTGAGATACCGGAAATGGTGCCGGATTCTGATTTTTGCCAGATGCTCCAACGTTTCATTTCGGTCGGAATGTAGAGGTGCGGCCGATATTCCGCTAACCACAATGGATATTGCTCAAAAGATTCGCTAAAAAAGGATTGCCAGAACGATAAGTCGGTATAAATGATCGGGGTGCAACCGGTTTCCTTTTCTACCAGCGCTAGCCAGGTTTTGGCTTTATCCCGTAACTCTTCTGCAGAAACGGACTGCACTATCTCAATATCTAATACGGGAGGGAGTAATAGCGGTTTACTAAGGTGCTTCAAGAAAAATCTGGCTTGTCTTTCACTGTCCTCGTTTGGGTGGAAGAAGTGATAGTTCCCAAATGGTATGCCATTGGAGCGCAATGATGCTGCATTCTTTTTACTGAAGGGATCGACATAGCTGACGCCTTCGGTAGCCTTCACAAAAACGAAGCGAACGGCATCGCCTTTGACTTTCGACCAGTCAATATCACCTTGATAATGCGACACGTCAATGCCCATGATATCTGTAGGCGTTGCTTGCGTCGACAGCGTGGCTTGCTGGTGTTCAAAAGCAGGACGAGCCAGCACTAGCAGCACAAGAACCACTACGCCCACTGTGACATTCCTTCTGGACAGTTCGTGTAAATATTTCATTCTTACTGTGTAGATAAAAACATCGAAATAGAAACATTAGCAGGCGCCCGGCTGGTAAGATATTACACCTTATTACACGCGACCTGTAATAGCAGGTAATGTCGAATCATCATTTTAGCGCCTAGTCTTTTTTGTCTGTTTGCATCGGGACTTTGCAATTATGACAATGTCGAACAACCGCACTGGTAATGGAAATATATTAAGCGCCAAAAGTACCTCTTCGTCCAGCTTTGACAGCACGGTAAGTGTGCCGGTAGACACGCTGTTTTCAATGCAGGTAAAGGCACTGCTGGAGATGACTCAAAAGCAACTGCAGTGCAGAGCTATAGCGCTGGCATTGTTCACCTATGCGGAACCGGCTTTAGGAGAATCACCTTTTTTGTCATCTAAAAAAGTGCTGAACTTCAATAATACGTCTAACAAAAGTCAAACACTCGATTTCGGTTCTCACCAGCATTCCGAAGGAAAACTGACAAGCGATACGTCATGTATAAAGCATAACTTTGACCTTTATTGTGAACTGGGGGTTTTTGGCAAACTTACAGTTGTATCTGAGTGCCCTGAAGCATCATTGATTGGGAGTCAAAATTTAAAACGGAAGTTGGAGCAATTTGTTTTACGTGCTATCACTCAAGAAAAAGTGAGAAAGTGGTTTGGGGAAACCAGTCTGTGGTGCGGTATTTGTCAATCGTTACAGCTTGCTGAGCATCAACTCACTGAGTTATCGAATAGTCGCCAACCAATTTTAATAAGAGGGAAAAGTGGCACCGGGAAAAAGCTTGCTGCCTTGTATGCCGCAACGGTACATGCTAAAGAAAAGTTCCCATTTGTTGATCTTGTCGAGACCAATCAAAGCATCAATATCACTGCAGCAGAATTACGTCACGGGCTGTCTGAGGCGCAAGGCGGTGTGCTGTATATCAAAGAACCCACATCACTGGATTTTGCTGCCTGGCAAATATTAAAGCGATACTGCGAGAAAAAGGTCTGGGATACGCAGGTTATTGTTGCAGCTTCTGATGAATGTGAAGCGGAAGCCATTATCATTTGGTTGCAGTATCATTTTCAGTCGTTGACCTTGCCGTCATTCGAACAGCGTAGATCCGATTTACGCTTCATTTGTATTCAATATTTACTCTGCTATTGCAGTACTCCGGCGACAGATTTCAGTGAATCCATTTATTCTGAGCTTAGTAAATCCGTGTGTTTTCAATCGATAGAGCAAGTCCATCGCTGTATCGCTAAGCTCAGACAGTTAAAAAGACCAGACCTGCTGTCGGTAGATGATTTACGTGGATTGTTTGCTGATGAAGTCGCGTTTAGAAATGATAAAAGTAAAGACACAGATTCCACTATTAGAGCTCAGCAAAGTGGTCTGGTTATACCTCTTGGTAAGCTTTACTCGAGCCAGTTTGCTGAATCCCTCAATCCATCGCAAGAACATCCAGCGATATTGAAAGCACTCACCTATATGGCGGAGCACTATCAGCATTCCTTTAGCCTGCAGGATTTAGCTGACCAGGCATTCGTCAGCCCCTCACACTTGTCATTCTTATTGAAAAACCGCTTTGGTAAGTCATTTAAAGGTTTGTTGATTGAATTTCGAATTGAAAAAGCCCAAGAGATTCTTCGGGAGTTCCCGGTTCGTCAAATAACCCAGGTTTGTATTGATGTCGGGTTCTTAGACCTAAGTCATTTTGAGAAAACCTTTAAAAAAATAACCGGGTTAACCCCTCGCAAATACAGAGACAAGCATAAGCAAAAGCTTTCAATTTCCCTGACGTACTAATCCTTTCTTTGCCAATTGAAAATATTGAAGACGATCAGTAAGAATCATGAGAAAGCCCAAATATTTACTCGAAAAGCCCAATTTTTTATTGAAAGCTAAGGCTAAATTTATTCTCAAGTTAACTGTTATCAAGGACTCGACAGTTTGGTTCAAGCTCAAGCTACAAAGTGTCAGGACAGCAAAATAGTGAACTTAGTTAAATCAAAGACAGCCTCTCGGGGCATTAATATTATATCCAAATGGAGTTAATTATGGCTTATCCAACTTCGGTAAATTCACAAATAACCGATTCAGTTACACAAGCAAATGTCCAGGCATTGGGGGCTGCCCCAGCGAATGCTATGGGTAACTTGTTTCAAGCAACCTCTCAAGCGCTGGCAAATGCGGCTCACAACGCCACTACTGCTCAGCAACAAACCAATATAACCGCACAAGCGGCGACGACAATGGGGGTTGCGACCCTTTATTCCATCGACACCGCGTCAACAGGTATGGCGACCAAAGCCATCTTAGGTTAATCAAATAATTAAGGAGAACAACCATGGCATTTCCAACCTCAGTCAACGATCAAATAACAGATTCGGTAACTCAGGCCAATGTAAAGGTACTGGGTGATTCACCCGCATTATCAATGGGCAACCTGTTTCAGGCAACATCACAAGCTTTGGGTAATGCGGCTCACAATTCAACGACCGCACAACAGCAAACGGCAGTTACGGCGCAAGCTGCAACCACAATGGGTGTGACGACATTGTATTCCATTGATACTGCGTCAACGGGTAAAGCAACGAGTGCGATATTAAGTTCAAAAGTACAGGGTTTATAAGCTCTGGCCTTGTTAATTGCACAGGAGAAAAACAATGGCGTTTCCAACTTCGGTAAATAATCAGATCACTGATTCTGTTACCCAGGCCAATGTAAAGGTGTTAGGCGATGCTCCCGCAATGTCGATGGGAAATTTATTCCAGGCGACATCGCAGGCATTGGGGAATGCAGCGCATAACGCTACTACCGCACAGCAACAAACCAATGTGACAGCTCAGGCTGCGACCACAATGGGAGTGGCTGTATTGTACTCACTAGATACGGCTTCTACCGGTATGGCGACCAAGTCAATACTGCAAAGCTAAATCAACCATTAACAACCAATGAGGAAGCAATAAATGGCTTATCCAACTTCAGTAAATAGTCAAATCACTGACTCCGTTTCTCAAGTTAACACCAAAGTGCTGGGAGATGCTCCTGCCAGCTCGATGGGTAACTTTATGATTGCCACCAGTCAGGCACTATCAAATGCAGCGCATAATGCTACAAGCGGTCAGCAACAAGCTGGTGTAACCGCCCAGGCTGCAATGACGCAAGGCGTTTCTACGCTTTACAGCATTGATACTGCTAGTGCAGGACATGCAACCAAAGAAATTTTTCAGTGATGAAAAATGCCAGCTAATGGCGACATTGGTTGGCTTTTTCCTACCCCTGTTATATCAGGGGTTTATGTAATTTAGATTGCAACTGCTCCTTAGCCAAAGTCGAGTAACTAACGATGAGCAATGTTTATGACGCAATAGCACTTGCTCAAATGAGCAATCTGGCGAGTCCCCCTTATGTCTCAATTGGCATGGCGGAAATAACGATGGCGCAGAGTATCAGTGGTGTGATGTATAACGCTGTAGATACCGAGAAGCATTCGCAAACAATTCAAAATACCGCAGCAGCACAATGTTGTGCATTGATGATTTCAGCCGGTGCGGCGGGGGCTACTAAATAGGTAGTATGCCAATAACATTAGCTATACAGGAATACGATCATGAGTAATAACAACGGGGCGGGTACGGTCAATGACCAAGCGGTTGATTCAGTATCACAAATGAGCACTTTGTTAATCGGAAATGCGGCACCTCAGGCAATGGGGCTGTTAGATGTTGCTGGTGCTGAGTCTATGGGCATGGGCATGCACAATGCCGTGTCGAGTCAGCACAACAGTCAGATATCTTCAGCTGCGGCGGTGACAGCCGCCTGTGCAAAAATGTTGAACGTAAATCCGACAGCACCACAATCGCCGTCGGCTGAAAAGCCAACACCGCCGCCGTTTATGCCTTTGGGACCAACCAATACCGTGTCTGCTGAGGATATGCTGAAGCACGCCAATACCTTAGCTGAGTCTGCACTGAAAATGATGCAGGAAGGGACATCGCAACAACAGTCTGACCAGTCTGAGAATGAGCAGGAAATCAAAGACCTGATAACCAAACTACAGGCATTTCAAAAACCAGCGGCCACAAGCAGTCCCGATGACCCTAAGACAGACAATGAAAAGAAAGAGGATCCTGATGTAAAAAAGCAACAACACCCAGGGAGCCAGTAATTGGCCATATGTTGCATAACGCAATGGCTTTTATGAACCCAAAACCGAAATAACCCGACAACCAGAAGGACAAGATCATGACCGATTTGACCCAGGTAAATCCCAAGGCGGTAAACACAGTTGAAGCGTTGCAGCAGGCTACCTTGGTAGGCTCAGTTTCAAAACACAGTGGCGCAGGAAAAGCGTATCAATCTGTCGCCCAATCAACGGCGATTGCCGTGCAGGATGCCACAGATAGCCTGCGTAATGTGTCTACTATGAGTACCACAGCAATGGGTGTTGCAATGGCACAAATGTTGGCTACCGGAGATGTCGCCAAGTACAGCCCCATAATTGAGCAGGCGAACAGCATGATGGAAAAGAGTGCTGAGAACTTTAACACCATTGGTACCAATGCCGGTAAGTTGTTGCAAAATTTTCCGGTTGGGGATTAGAAGGATACTGGTAATCAGGTATCCAGTATCAATCTAGCTAAAAGGACAAGACAATGTCGGTCTCGATAAATCAACAAACCATTAGTCAGCTGACGGACCTGAGTTCATCCGCTCAGAATGTCATTGGTTTATTACCTGGCGGTACACAGCTATTTTCCCGCTTGTTACAAAACGAAAAACCATCCATGTATTTTCCATCAGAAATCACCTTTATCGATGATATCTGGCAGGGAACTCAAGGTTCCGGACCCTGTTTTCTAAAGCCACTAAAAACCTGGATAACCCCAACAACATTATATTATTTGGCCCCCGCTGAATTAACTAGCCTAAGTGACAGTAGCGAAAATTCGAATAGTAACGCTAACAAAAATGTCCTGACAACATTAACCAATAAATATGAATGGTTAACAGAGGATACCTTAAACCAAGTTGAGCAGTTTAAATCCCAGTATGGTTTAGGCTCTTGCCCCTTGTTTGCAACAGCAAGCCTTGAAGACCTGGCCCGATTCTACAAAGATGTTATTGCCATTGCTGCCTCTGAAGCCGATCTCTCGGAGGCTGTTGATTTTGCCCAAACCCACGCAAATCAATTTAGTGCTTTTGTGGATCTCATTGCCTTTTACCGACACACCGCCAATTTTGCAGAGGGTGCAGCGTCTGAACGTTTGAATAAAATATCCGCATTACTGTCTGCCATTCAGCCAGAAATTGAAAAATACCTGACTGCACCGGTCAGCCAGACGGCCCCTGATGAGATGCAGTTGAAAAACATTCAGTCACAGTGGTTAAGTCAGCAGGCTATTATTGGATTTAAAGATGTTTTTACTGGCTGTCGCATCGCCGCTCAATTAATTGCGCTCCCTGCGGATTATCCGGATCAGGCCATTGCCAATATTGGCAAAGCCATAGAGATCATTGAGCAATTTTTTCGCAACAATAATGCTCAGGATGCATTCCCACTGCAAACGGCCCAAGGCTGGCGGTATCAATACAAAAGTGAACAGTATGTCAGCTCTCTGCAATGGCTTGATTCGGGTACATTGTATTTGAACTCTTTTTCACCGATGGCCTCGCAACAAACAACGGTACCTGCTAAGTCGCAACAGACGCAAAACAACAAACCCAACAAACCACCCAGACGCAAAAACCCTGGGGCAAATCAAAAGTAACAAACATTGGAGAATATCATGACAGATAAAACCCCCACTCCGGAAGACGATGAAAGCAAGGGAACTAATCCCAAAGACGCGTTAAATGATTTGATGAATGCTTCTCTACCACAGGGATTGCACACCACTATGCAGCATGTAGATAACGCCATGCAACAGTCTCAGCAGGCGATTCAGCAAAGCCTTCAGCAAAGTGCAACGTTGATCGCGCATGCTGGCCAGCACTTGCAACAAGCTGGACTGGCACCAACAGCTGACCCTGAGACAAGCGCAGCTCAATCGGGTACCACGTCCAGTGAAGGGCAAGACTCGGATGCGTCTACTCAGCAAGGTGTGCAGGCAGCAACTGCTGCAGAAGCCAATGTCACGTCAGCACTTGAGCAACAAAACCAGTTGTTAGGCCAACAAATGCAAGCGGCGATGCAACAAGTGCAACAAAGCGTGCATCAGGCGAACACACAGATGCAACAGGCTAATACCGCGCGTGAGCAAGCGTTGTCACACTTGATGCAAGGACAGCAACAGGTCGCGCAAGCTGCCCCTGATGGTGCCACTGGAAGCGCTCATCCCCCAGAATCGGGTGAATCGGCAACTGATCCGGGAGCTTCTGAGAGCCCATCACCTAACGCACAACCGGAATAAGGTAAGCATGCCACATGATCGCACTACGTCCACCTTCAGTGACCTTTTCAGGTGAGGATACAGCAAAGCAAGCAGCGGCAAATAAACAAATGTCAGACTTATTGCAACGGGTGGCAAAAGGGCAATTGCATCGAACTTTGACAACCGCAGATAGGAAATTGCTGGAAAACGAAGGTTACGCACCAGACTTGATTAACAACCTGGTCTACAAAACGCAGCGTTTCAAAAATGGTGGATTATCGGATTTTACAGATAAGTTGGTCACGGGGTTCACCGATGCCGCCATTGACCCTTCGATCTATGCGTCACCAGCGGTCACTCATGCACTAGAAACAAATAATCAGGGGAAGTGTGCGTTTTGCGAATCGCATTTATCGGCAACAGATGCAGGGCGGGTGTTTCACTTTCGTCCGGTGGCTATTTTAGAACAAGATCACGTTATTACCCGCTCTCCCTATTACAAATTGGCCTATGACATTAATAACTTGCATTATGCCTGTTCAGCTTGTTGTGAGTCTTACAAACAAGCACAATTTCCAGTGAACGGTCAACGCTTCCCCGCCATTCCAGTCGCCCAAGAGAAAGCCTTATTGCTTAACCCGTATACGGATAAGCCCAATGACGTGATTGGGTTCTCACCAATAACCGGAGCAGCTTATGCTTTGGATGTGCTCCAGGACTACTTTGAAGACAGTCAGAAAATCGCTAAAGCTGACGTAAAAGGCTATCTTTTGATGAATCCCAAGCAAATCCCGGATCTCTTTAAGTGTCCTCAATCCACTACACAGGCAGACAGTGAAGTTCAGCAGTCGTTTGATAGTTGGTGCAACAATAAAGAGATGACTGAGTACCGGGGGTATCAAAGTATCCAGCTGTTTGGGCTCAATAGAGAAGCGTTGCTTTATCGGCGATTTCATTTTCTTGGGATGGCCTACAAGCAATTTCAGTGTGAATCGACAGACAATTCGCCCATTGAATATCAGGGCACTTATCAGGATGCCGTCGCTAGCTGGCAGGAAAACGCAAAAAAGGATAATGCACAACAAATCGACTGGAACAGCCTGTATGGGAAAAATCCTTATGCCGTCTGTGCAAAATCACCTAAAGCGGTTATGCCCGGCTGGATGAAGTCACGGTTATGTTATTTTGTTCGTGAGAGCGAACTCACCGTGACAGGAAAAAGGCGCATCGTTTATTTAGGGGCGGATGATCTGATCTATGGCGCTGACATACCCGAAAAATCGGTGTTTTTATCAATCAACTGGCAGTCAGATATCCAAAACACATTGAAGGTCAGAAACAAAAAGCTTACATGGGAGACCACCTTTACAGAGCTGGCCAATTCCCATCCATTGGAAATCAGCAAGCTGTTTGCCAACAACGAAATATGGGCCGAAGGCGATTATAAGCCATTGGCCTAAGCCTGTTTTTAGTAAAAGGAATAGCCAATGTTTAAAACAATAGTCGAAAGCTCATTCTTGAGATTGCTTGTAGGTTTTATACTGCTTTACACCAGCGGCGCTGAAGTGTGGCATGAGTATCTGGAAGCCGATGACGTGGCAATTGGTGCCCATCATGGCATCCTGGTATTTGCCGTAGTGCATATACTGAAAACCCTTCCGGATATTATGGAAGGGCTTGATAATATCAATGAAAGCCGAGGCTAAAACCAAATACGCTAATTCAATTTCGTCTGCCAGTATAACTGGTGTTAAAGTCATCCCACAATGCGGTTGCATGAGCTACGTCCTCTGCTGGCAACGGCCTTGGGCAACTGGGTGAACCCCAGGCGCCAGTATCATTGACGTGTACTCTACAGCCGTCGACAGTGCTACTGTGTGTCGTGGCATGACATACCCCGGATGGCAAACATGTCACATGATCACCTGGTCTCGTGCATACATCGGAATCAATCAATATAACGGATCTGCCATTTCCCCATTCACTTCTGCCTACGGATCCCCAAACGGCGGGCAGTATGGGGTGATGGGTATTAACGTTGTCTGAAGTCATATTTGTATTTAAATTGGTGAAGCTTTTAAGGTGATGGGGTATTTTCATTTTGTTTCCTGTTATGATTTCAAGGTGCTGGAAATTCGGTTAGTAAACGACTTTTCAAACGTTAATGCTTCAAGGAATATCGCCGGGATGTCACCCAGCAAATCCACTGTCTCTCCCGATAGTTTTCTGACAAAGTTCTTTCCAGATTTGGTTTTACTGAGCATGCTATTCACCTTGTCTGCCGTCTCATAAAATGGCAAGGTGTCAAATAGCCCATGTCGCTTAAGATTTGCTAAACCTAATAAGTAATAAAGCGTGATATCAAATGCCCAGCACGTGTCGCGATCAGACGTCATCAAGGTTTTTAATGTAGTGCTCTCGTGTTTATTTATAGTCACATTCACTCGATAGTCAGGAATATTCCAATTGTCTCCACGACCTAAATGAACCGCCGTGGCGGGTCTGTCAGCCGCCAGCATGTAGGTGCCACAAGGGAAGCATGACGCGACTTTACTGGTGTCTTCACCGGCTGAAATTTCAAAATAGGTGGTGTCGGCGGCACTGGGATTAGGCACTAACTTTAAAGCTCTTATCATCCCGTGATAGCTTTTGAACAAGCCCTTTGACTCATCGTATTCCTGATCTGTCATCGCTTTAAATGCACCGCCAGAGGCATTATTCAATCTGATACTTTTGTTGCTTAGGACGCGCGGACTTATTTCAGATAGAAAGGTGTCTACTGCGACCGAAACATCGTTTGCCGCCGTAAATTTTTTAGCAATGTCCATTTTTTCTGAGAGAGTTGTATTACGATACTGACTTGTGTATTGATCAAGCTTTGAAACACCAATCAGGTTCGTGGTGGAACCATCATACGTGCCGCCAATATAGGCACCGTAGTACTTCACTCCACTGTATTTCGGCTGGCCCAGACGGAGGTTGGCGAAATGTGCCGCACTGACCACACCATCAAGGTGATTGAGTACAGTAGAGGACTTACCGCTGGATACCCAGGAATCTTTTGCCACAATCAGTGGATTTTCTGTTTTTTGTGTTAACTTAGAACACTTGATGGTAACACCAAGGTGGTCAAACAGGCTTTCGACTTCTTCGTGCTTTTCAGCGTCATCGTCGCTCTCGTATCCGAATTCAACAGCAAAGCCCATTGACGTCAGTTGAATTGCGTATCCCATTACCACAGCAGTACATATGGCATCAGCAATGTCTGATGTTAACCAGCCTTTATCAGGCAAAGCAGAGGGGCGTATTGCAAACACTTCTGACGCTGCTGAGATTGATGGAAGGCGCTCGGTGGTTGTGTAGTGCTTACAAGCGCAGCCAATGGCGTGTGTTGCTGTGGTGGGTATGTTTTTCATTTGACTCATCCTATTCTTTTCAAACAGCCCTTTTATTCATTCGCTTGCCTTATCCTGTGCAGCCACCTGCCGCAATAAATGCCTCACAAACTTCTTCTATCATTGTGTTTTCGGCGGTCGTAGCATGTGTCTGGGTTGAATCTGTTGCCATACATCGACCACCCCCTACAATATCCGCACCCAGCACTCGCCCGGTGCCATGTTGGGTCATGTGCACGTCGTAATTACCATTGACAGCTGAAGTGAAATGCCAATTGGGGACTGCTGAGCTAGTCCAAACGCATGATGTACCTCTCTGATTCCATACGTCACCTGTGGATGGGACCGTAAAGCTGCCCATGTCGTGCCGACAGTGGAAATATGACATCGCGTCAGTTCCTCTAAATGTGCAATCACTCAGTGTTTCAGGTGAGATGACATTGAAGGAAATCTCATGACATGATGAGTGAATAGTATTACTTACAATATTAGAAAAAAGCGTTGGCAGTTTCATTTTTCTTCCTTTATTCATTCGGTAAAAACCGAGCAAATGTTTTTAACAAATAGGGAAATTCGCCACTGACATCGACACTGCAATACCACGACTGGGGGGCGCCACTGTTGATGCCGGCGTAGTCGAAAACGATGTCCACCTGATGGCCACCATTGTATTCCTGTTGACGGGTTTTGATGCCGAGTAATTGGTAGCCACTGGGATTCGCGCCATTTGACGCGGTGCCATATAAAAGTTCGTAGGATTTGATATAGATTTCCGGGTTGAAATAAAGCGCATAGTTGATGGCACGGGACTTTACACTGCTACCATCGTTGGCTTGTAAGCTGAGAATAAACTCAATAATGGGTAACAACTTTGTTTGGTCTATCGCAGAGTTTTTGGCGCACACCGTTGCTACTAATTTTGCTTCGCTGACACTGCTCAAGCGCGTCATCAGAACGTGCGCACTGGACTTTTTCCGTCCCACCAGGACTTGCCGATCAACCTGTTTTTTGTCTGGATTGATTTTGGTGGCATTGATCAGTTCTTTTAAGCGTGCATTAGAGCTGGGAATAATGCGAAATAGCTGATTATTGTCTGCATTGATAAAATTCCACTGCATTTCTCTGGCCAGGTGAAAGTTACTTTCAGTACTCAACACCTCGTAAAAATAAGGCGTCAGAGAGGCCATTGACAGCGCTTTACTTGAGGTCGTATTAGCATGCAGTTGTTGGGCAGCCTGTGCTGGCAGAGATTGTAGAAATTCTTTCTCGACACAGAGGGACGGGAAATCCGGCACAATTGAGCCCACTGCATACACAAACGGACGAGATTGAGCCGATGCCGGAGAGATGCCCTGCGTTTTTGCGATATTGCGAGTATCTACAGGGGTTGTGCTGTTGCTGACCAGGAGTGGATTCATTTTACCTTCTCACTGCTTAATTGGTACGTAAGTTCTAAGTGGCGTATTTAAAAAGGGGAACTGACCTGTAACATCAACACTGCAATACCAAAATGATTGCTCTCCACTGGTTTTGCTTTGATATTTAAAGATCACATCAACCAGTTGCCTGTCACTGCTGATGGCCGACATTTTTGTTTCGATTCCCACCAGAAAATGCGACTCACCCGTCGGATTATTGCTGGCATCCTTCATGCTTGCAGTTTTACGGTAAATTTCGGGATAACGGAATGCCAGATAGTTAATGGCCCGATCCTCAGCGGAAGCCCCATCGTTGGGTTTGAATTCGATGGTTTTAATGACATCTGCGATAGCTTCGGTATTAATGTTTTGAGTACTGAAGTTTTTCGTCAATTCAGCCAACGTAAAGTAGTAGACCTGGTTGCACACAAGTAACGGTAACGTCAAGCCGCCCGTCATGCTGGCTGGCCCCGTTCCTTGCTCGAATCCAATGGCGACTGACAACACTTCGTCGGTTGGGACAGGTGCTGGTTTGAGCGAGTTAATGATGTCATTTAGTTCAATTTGCGATCGCGGAACCAGGGAATAAACATTGATGTTGTTGATTACCAACACCCATGACATTTGTTCTGCAATGTAACCATAAGGATTATTAGTTGCCGAAAATACACTGTAGAAATCTGACTCAGCGACACCTAATGCTTCGGCGGCGCTATTAAATTCTTTTTCCAGATCCAGTGATGGAAATACCGGCTTAATTATGCCCACGGCATAAATATGGCGCTGTTTCGGCACGTCATTGCCACTGCAACTGCAGCCACCGCCTAACCCCCCGCAGCTGCAACTTTGCGGCATAATTTCATTCTCTACTGATTGCATAACGAGTTGATTTTCCTGTGTTAAAGTGGGTGAATTTAATGGGGTGACAAAGTTTACTGGGTGTTTCACTTCTTCGGTGAGACAGGTGCTGGCTGGCTGAATTCCCGACAAGTACTGGGTGCTTAGAAGAGCGTTTAGGTGTACAGGCCGTTGCGTTTCATCTGGTCGAAGCAGCGCAATTCGAATTTCATCCGCACTGGCATTTGGGTATTGCGCCCACAAACGGGCGGCAACTCCAGAGGTAATTGCAGCAGCGACACTTGTACCAGACATTGTGGTGCAACCGGATTCAGGACGTAAACTGGCTATGTCGTCTCCCGGAGCCAATAATCCTTGCCGGACCAGAAAATCGCCCTTGTTACTGGAAGGGAGGATATCATTTGCATGGTTTGAGGCGGCTACCGGTATGACCCAGGGATGCCGGAATAAAGGCGATACATCGTCAGCGCCTTGATTGCCGCTCGCGGCAATAATAAGAACGCCTTGCTGTTTAGCTGTGTCATACAGTTTTGTTAGCTTTTCAGACACCCGGTGAGATTGATCATGCATGCCAAGGCTAAGATTGATGATTTTCACACCTTTGTTCAGGCAATCCTGAAGCGCATCAATAAGGTGGTCTTCAGAGACCAGTGGGCACTGGTTAAGGTCACTGGCATTGCAAAAAATAGGTCGTGCCACTAACGTTGCCGATGGACAAAGAGCCGGTGCTTCAGAATCTGCTGCGGCCACAATAATGCCCGCCATAAATGTACCATGGCGGCATCCTTCACTCTCTTTTGACTGGCATGCCTCGCCCTCAATAAGGGAAATATCGGCATTTAGTAAGTCAGGGTGGGCGGTATCAATACTGCCGTCTATCAATCCCACAATAATCTTGCCACCAGGCTCTGAATTATCTGAAGATTGAATGCTCAATCGAGAAAACAATTCTGATTTGTTCATGCGCAACAATATTTGGTTAATAAAACTCCCTTTAGATGTTAGATTATTCAATGTTGATAAATAGGGGAAAATAACGATATTTGCGGTTTTTCTGAGTATCTGAGTAGTTCGTTTTCATCACCTATTTGGTTGTGACACCTATTTGCTGCCACAAGGGGAGTTTGAGGTGTTCACAATGGAAGGAAGAAGTGCGCTGTTCACTTTTAGCAAAAACATGGGAAAACAATGGCTTATATAATTGAGTCGGGTAAAGATCTGCCTATTTACCTCAATGCACATCATCTCTTTGGTCGCTTGGCATATTCTGTCAACACAGTAATAAGTCAGCCTGAAGTGTCACGAATACACGCGGTGATAGAGTGGGTAGACAGCGATTGGCAACTCACCGATTACGGTAAAAACGGGACCTGGTTAAATCAAAAGCAACTGGAAAAGGATAAACCCCAGATAATTAAACAGGGCGATATTATTCATTTCGGTTCGATGCAAGCCAATGAGTATGTCGTCGCAAGTAATGCGCCACCTCAGGATATCTTAGTTGCGATAGATACTTCGGGACAAACGCAAGCTGATGTCATACCACTAAACGCCTACAACTTACTGCCTGATAGTGAAAACCCCGAATGTGCCCTATTTTTAGCTTATCCAAACGCGAGTTGGTGTGTTGAATCGCTCATTGATACAACGATTCCTCCGTCAATATTGCGTGATAAAGACTTGATTTCTTTTGCGTCACAACGCTGGCAGCTCAAACTTAATCGTGGCGAGGAGCAAACGCGACAGATTCGCCGTGATGCGTGGTCGTTGGATGATGTTGAATTTACTTTCAATCTGAGTATGGATGAAGAACACACGACACTTTCAATACATTCGCCTGCCGGCATCATAAATCTTGATGCCCGAACTCATCATTATCTAACTTTAAATCTTGCCCGGTATAGAGCAGATTCTATGGTTAATAATGTTGACGAAACAGAGCAAGGGTGGGTCTATACAAAACAATTAGCGAAGGATTTGGGGCTGTCTGAAACTCACCTGAATATTCAGATCCATAGGGCCAGAAAGCAGCTAATAAATGCATTGGAGGGACAAATTGATGCAGAGCTTTTTATTCAGCGCCGGGAAGGGCAGGTTCGCCTGGGCGCCTCATACTTTCGAGTGTACAAAGGAAAAATGCTGGAATGCGAATTCAATAAACACACTACGGTGCTGCAAAAACAGGACGGTTTCATAGCTAAAAAAGGATATTCTCTATGAATCAGGTCAATGAAGTTGTGTCTCCAGACATTCCAGGTTATTCAATTCTTGCCTGCCTGGGGACTGGTGGAATGGGAAGTGTGTATGTTGCTCAGGACTTACGGTTGGAGCGGCGGGTTGCCATAAAGATAATTGAAAAATCCCATCTTGATAATATGTACCTTCAGGAAGCCAGCATACAAGCGCAAATTAATCACATTAACGTTGTACAAATATTCGATGTCATCGAATTAGAGGCATTCATCGCGGTTGTTATGGAGTACGTGGAAGGTCATTCACTGCTTAAAGCTTGCGCTGTGGAAATACCTGGCGAAAGCCAAAAATTGAAGTGGCTGCTTGAGATCGCCCAAGGAATGGAGGCGATTCATCGCAAAAAAATTGTTCATAGCGACCTTTCGATGAACAACATTGTTGTTACTGCTGATAAGCAGATTAAGCTTTTAGACTTTGGCATTGCACAAAAGCTCTCTTCGGACAAACCTCTGGTCGCTACCCACGCCAACTCACATTACGCTTCTCCGGAGCAACTCACTCAGCAGCCTATTGATTTTCGTTCGGACTTGTTTAGTTTCGGTATCATTGCTTTTCAGTTGATGACAAACCAGCATCCATTTGGGGAGCCTGACAATAGACAGGAACGGATAAAATCAGGTCAGAGTATTGCACCGCAGGATATCAGCCCAGAAATCTCAGATCTATTGAGTGCACTGTTAGTTCAACTATTAAGTACAGAGGTTAAACATCGTCCAAATTCTTTTGAAGAAGTCATTATTCGCCTTAAACGGTGTTTAGCACAAGCCAGTCAGGAACACCTGCTAACGCAAGTTACTGTCCCAATTGAACCCACGAATCCGCCAAACATCGAAGCGGCGCCACAAATTAAACGTACCCCATTGTTTGGGCTTGTGTCGGTCATTCTGCTTGTGGCGTTGGTGTTGGTTTATATATGGGAAGGCGTACCAGCGCCAAAACCAGTGACGTACGTTCTCGTTGACAGGCTAAATACAAACGGGGCTGAATCATTAAACGATGAACAAAAAATGCAAGTTCAGGCCAGCATCGAGCATGCCATTTATCAGTATGTTATCGATCACCCTAATTTGCGACTGGTGCCGAGATCAGAGATTGAAGCCGACAACTACAGTACCCAGCAATTGGCAGATAGTAGTGGCATCAACAATATTATATCCAGCCAGATAGACTGTCAGCAGGGGCGTTGTATAGCAAGTCTTTCGCAATTTGAGGCAGAGAAAACAGAGTTTGTTGGCTCCAAGTGGCAAATCGTTGCACAACAAACCTGGCCGACGCAAACTCAGGACAGCAGGGCTATTGCCCTGGCCACAACAAGTCACCTAATGAAGTTATTTCCACCCGTGCAGCAATACGATTACGAGGTTGGGCTTAATGGTGAGGATTACGATGACTACCTCGCCATTTTCAACGAAGTTAAAATTCAGGGAAAACGTCAGCCGGAAACCTGGAGGGCGCTCTTAGGATTAATTCAGAAGCAACCTGACGCACTATCGGCATATTGGTTGCTTAGGGAGCTGTCGATTGACTTATATTATGCTAGCAATGAGTCGAATTACTTAGCCGATTTTTTACATGTGTTGGAGCGGGCACCGACCTTGTATCGTGAAAGTGAAATAGGATTAACGGACCGGTTCCTGGTGTCGTTGGCCGCAGGGGAACTCGCAGAGTCCCAGAGAGCGCTGCTCGACCTAATTAACCGCGGCATTGACCGCAGCTTCCAATCCGAATTACACGCCAGGCTTTTATTCGCAAAGGGAGACTATGAGCAGGCCGCAATTCAATACCAATTGGCTGCAAATGAACGGCAAAGTATCAGTTTGTTGCACAATCTGGGGCTTAGTTTTTATTATGCTGGAGAGGTGGAAAAGGCAAAACACGCATTGCAAAAAGCGCTGGATATTAACCCAGATTATTACATGTCAAATCAATTGCTTGCGAGTTTATATCTGTTAACGGAAGAACTGGATAAAGCAATTGTCGCTTACGAGCAGCTATTCAAACATCAGAAAAACAGTCAGGATCTCAGTGATTTGAGTATTGCCTATATGTTAAAAGGAGACTTTGCAAAAGGCATACATTATGCCGAGTCGGCAATAGCGCTTGCCCCAAACAATCCTGTTCAAATGCTCAATTTAGCGGATTTACTGCATTTCTCTGGTGATGTAGCAAGAGCCCAAGAATTGTATTCTGACGTATTGGCAATCCAGGTTGAACAAAATGACACCGATGCGTTACTGTTAAAAGCGCAGGCTCTGGTACATCTTGGTCAGCATCAAGAAGCAATAGCGGCAATTAACCAAGCAGAAAAAAACGCCGCCGATAATATAGAAGTTCTATATACTGCGGCGCTGATTTACACCCAGGTCGGTGAACTTGTCTCAGCTGCAGTGCATGTTCAGGATGCTATGTCACAAGGCATTGGCCCACTTTGGTTTAATATTCCGTGGTTTACACCAATGTGCAGCACCCCTTGGTTTGCGAAACAAATGGGTGGACTCAATGCCACCACTATTTGTACAAATTAGTACTACTAATCGGGACGCTTAATCGATATTTTAGGGTCAACCGCTCGACCATTTTGACAAACAAAATGAAAGGTATCCCAACCTGTATTGTATGCGTTAGCAGATACATTGTTGAAAGTGAAAACATAATTAGGAGCCTGACCTGTCGGAGTTTGGTTAACGGTGAAAATAGAGGGTAACTTTAATCCTTCAAAATTAGCACATTCTATAGTTTCGCTTTCAGAGTTTATGGTGATTGACAGTGCTGGCTGACCTTGAGTAACGCCTGAGTAGACCCGATAGACGCTGGGTTCGCTGGTGGTTGCTGGTGAATATCCAGCGGGCTTACCGCTTAACACTGTGCCAAAAATGATTTCAATTAATTCTACTTCATTTGTGAAATTTGCATTGTCGTATAATGAATCGCCATTGAGATAAAGGGTCGGGTTTGCTGGAGTAATGTTGGACATATCTTTACTATTCCTTTTTTTGATAACGTTGGACTAATTGACTATTCACCGCCTCAACCAAATACATTTTCCACAAGGGAATGAACGAGCATGGTAAATATAATCTCCAAAATTATGGAAGAGAAATAGATTTTAGTCGAGAAGATTTTTTGGCTTGTTGGTTTGCCGATATTAAGGATATAAATTTATGCAGAATCTCATCGTTGCCGATATTTTTGGGAGAACAAAAGCCTTAGAGGAATTTGCGACCGTTTTTTCCGAACCAAGCAGAATTCACGATCCTTATTCAGCTCAAAATCTAGTATTTAAATGTGAAGCAGAGGCGTATAGGTATTTCTCCGAACATGTCACTTTAGAAAACTATGCCGAAAGTCTCAGTCATTGTATCCAGGCGATAGACTCCGCCGTAAGGCTTATCGGCTTTAGTGTTGGTGCATCCGCTATCTGGAAAATTTCGGACAATCCAAAGCTTAATCATGTTAGCAGTGCGACAGGTTTTTACGGGTCACAGATTCGAAATCTAGTGGATATCCAGCCTCAATTCCCCATAGAGCTTATTTTTCCTGCCTCAGAACCTCATTTTTCTGTCGATGACCTAATGAGCAAACTCGATACAAAAAACGATGTCACATTAACACGTGTACCCTATAGCCATGGATTTATGAATCCTCATTCGGTAAATTACCATCAGACAGGCTACACACAAGAAGTTTCTGCATTAGGTAAATCGTCATACGGCATTTCGCAGTCTTCAGTTGCTTCTGCCCCCTGAGGCAACCACATTAGACGACTTCGTGAATAAAACATCTATTTCAACCCGGATTAGGGTATTCAGTAACAAAGGAAAAACCTAAACATGGAAGAGCTTTTCACAAAATATACGGCAGCATTTGACGCTTTTGATGCCGTTGCAATTGCCGGCTTATACAGGCTGCCTTGTGCGATATCAGATGCTGATGGCGTGCAGACATATAGCCGAGTATCAGAGCTTACAGATAAGTTTGCAGCTAATTGCGAGGCAATGCGCAATTTCGGTTATCAATCAGCCAGATTTAATCTATTAGAGATTCAACCTCTTGGGGGCGAGCAAGTGGCTGTTAACATTGGATGGTGTATAAATACTGTAAACTCAAGTTTTGAATTTCGGACATTGTATTTATGTCACAAAGTAAGTGACCAGTGGTTAATATTCAGTGCCAATGTTTATCCGGGTAGTTTTAGTCATACTACATAACAATTGAAGCTGGCGTTACGTAATGCCGATGGGAACATAAGTAAGCACACGGTTTTCAGTTCAATCTCTTAAATGTGGGTTTAGATTGAGCGCCAAAATAACCTTTTATTGGGAAATATAAATGACGAATCAGAATTTTGCGAAAGGTTCATGTAATTGTGGTGCTGTCACCTTTTCGGTAAGTATTCCGCTTACCAGTGTTTATGTTTGCCATTGTTCAATCTGTAGAAAATCGACGGGCAGTGGTGGCCTGGCCGTTACCGTTGTTCCAAGCGAGTCTATAGTATATGGCAGCGGTTTAGACAAAGTTCAAGCATGGCAAAAGCCTGCCCACGATTGGCTAACCAACTTCTGTAAAGTCTGTGGTTCGCCGCTGCCGGGTAAAAATGATGAACAACATTCTTATATCCCTGTTAGCTTATTGGATTCTGGAAGTGAAAATCTGGAAATTACGCATCATATCTTCGTAGACTCAAAAGCAAATTGGGAAGAAATAGGCACAGCCGGGAAGCAGCATCCGGGAGCTTTCGGTGGAGAATAAAAGTTCAAATTACAATACAGAGCTAAGATTTCGACATTCTTTCAATGACAGGCAATCCCCCAGACTATTTAGATATCGCTGCCTGCACATCTGCGGATCTTTTTGGTCTGCCAATTTTCACTTAATCCAGGTGTAGAGAATTGCTATGAATGCCCCGAAAGTTATCGCAATTGCTGGTGCTTCCGGCAGCGGTAAAACCTCAGTTATAAGTTCATTGTCTCAGCAGTTTTCTTGTCCATTTTTGCTTTTTGATGATCATACGGATGCACGTACCTATCCAGAGAATATGAAATTATGGTTGCAAAAGGGGGCTGACTTATCTGAGATTGAGACACCTCGATTGGTCGATTCACTTCAAGACCTGAAAACAAAATGCACAGCGCCGTATATTTTTATCGAAGAACCCTTCGGTCGATGCAGAGGCTCAATTGCGTCACTCATCGATTATGTCGTTTTGTTGGATGTACCCATGGAAATTTGCCTGTCCAGGGTGATCATGAGAAATTTGAACAATCCTTCGAATGACTCGCTTATTTCTATACCTAAATATTTGTCGAAGTATAACGATCATTTCAGAGACATCTATATCAATGCAGTTGCACAAACTCGGTCCAGTAGCGACTTTATTGTTCAGCAAGTCGACACGATTGAAAGTTCGTCGGCTGAAATTAGTAACTGGTTGATAAGTATGGAAAATAATGAACTTAAAGCACAACAAGCCATCTAACCGCTGCGCAGTTCGGTTTCGCGATAGGTTTCACCAACCTTTTTTCAGGTCTTGATTGTGTTAGTACAGCAGGAATATTCGTTAGGCAATGTTCCTGTCGTTTTTATAATGATTGTTTAAAAAGAGGATTTATTACCGTGAGAAAAGCAATATGGATGCTTTCAGTGCCGCTACTTCTAAGCGGATGTGTCGTAGTGCCCGAAGATGACTTTACTAAGGTTAATCGCTGCGAAATTTCAAGTGATCGCAAAACGCTCAAAGTGATCAACGGTTTTGAAGAAACTAATACTTTCTATTCCATCAGCGGACTTGTTCTCTTGCCTATTTCAGGTGTTGTGTCCGGGACTTACGTGGCCATTAATAATATTTATCATCTTGGAGAAGAGCGAATTGTCTGTGGTCCAAAGAAACAAAAGACATGATTAGGGGAAATGGTACATCACCAAGAGCGGCACTACTGTGATGGTTAACGAACAGGTGTCCTCATTTATGTGTAAAGAAATAAAGCTATATTCAGATTTTAGATATGGATACTTGCAGATGCTTTAGTTGTGGTGGGGCATTCCCCAATATTGACGGTCCTGTGCATCGATATATGCACGCTTCTCCGGGGTGCTGGGCGGTTTACGGTGAGGTATTGGCACGGGAATATAGCGATCGAGCTTACTTTGATATTCACCGATTAACCGTTGACGCTTATGCGGTTCAACATCCTGGCTCCACAGATCGACAAAGTATCCAATCCGTTGGTGTGCACTTGATCAGGCTTTGTCTGTTTCTGGAGCATGGCCTGACGGCGAATAATGCGAATGATGCTATGTTACGGGCAGGCAAGAAAAAACATACGTTTACTTTTCTGGAACCGCCTGAAAGTTTTGGAGCAATAACGGCAGCCGATGTGCATGGAGCCAAATCTGTCGAAGAACACAAAGCAATAGTAAGGGACTGGGCACACAGCGTTTGGGAAGCATGGTCGGTGCATCATAATACAATCAGAAAATGGTTACCTTGATTGGTGTTGCACTTGTTATGTTACTGCAAAATTTTGGGGCAAAGTCGTGTTAGGTCAATTGTGTTATTTTAAATAGGCCCTGATTGTTACAGGGCCATATCAATTCTAGATGTCAGCTTAATGCTTATTGCCATTGAGTATCTCTCGATCTTCACCACCAAGAGGTGCATGACAGCCAATACACAACGGCGCTCTACCAGACAGGTGTGCACCCTGATAAACGAATATGGCGCCATTTGGCTCATACTCTGCCCAGAACCAGTCGTTATTTTCGGCATCATAGCCCGTCTCGCGTTGAAACATAATGGTGACGGCTTCCAAGTTTTCTTTTTGTTCGCTGGCGTAAACCTGTTTCACCGTCAGATCGTCCTTAGCTCCGTAGTTGTGTTTGACGATTAACCGACCTTCATGCCCGGCAATGGTCGCTTTCGTTGTAATGACGTCCTGAATACTGCCGTGGGGGCGCAAGCCAACAAACGGAAAAGTGCGCATTCGCGATTCGCCGACAAGTTCATTCTCAATCATGTATCGCCACACTTTTTCTGCGTAGGCATCATCTACAGGACGTCCCGCCTCTTTGGTAACTGCGACTACATGAGCCACAGGAAATAGGAGCATCAGGCCAGCAATGCCCAACAAACAACGAGGATTTATTTGCATCATGTTCTCTCCAGATAAGTCCTGTTTATTTCGGCTCAACATACTGATTGTGCAGAACATCAAGGTGTCCACCAGTTGCAATTTCTTTCATGCCCTTGCCTGCTGACAATATTGGATAGTATTGAGTAAATACAAAGTCGTCAGCAGCGGACACCTGGTGGCAGCCATTGCAACTTTTTGCCGGAAATGGTTTGGCCGTTTTTGACAGTGTCTTATGCTTGGGGCCAGAAAAGCTGAAATAAGCCCAATTGCCGGGTTCATTTGGAAAATGAGTAGCGCTTTTTATCGTCGCTTCCAAGCCTAAGAATTCGCCCTGGAAATACCCCTGTCCACTGACGGCTGCTTTGGCGCCGACGCTCACCAATTCTTTGATTAGGATCGTGCCATCGCGAAATTCACCTTTGTTTTTCCAGTGCTCCCAACTGACTGGATCGATATATACATTATGATGTTCCGGGAAAGCCGCTTTGCCACCATTCATATCATTGGGTGTTACGGGTGTACCTACATAGATCCATTCCCGGTAATTGGTCGGACGCGTCAGTTCACCGTCTATTATTTCAAATGCCTTATCAGACTTTGCTTCTGTCAAAAATGCAGTCTGAAACAACAAACTAATCAAGATTAATTTTGTGAATGTGATTGGATTGTATTTAGGGCGTTTCATGGTTAGTCTCACTTTTAGTCAGGGGTTAAGAACTGCAGGTAGCAATTAAAAAATCTGCTAAAGCTTAGCCCAAAGCGTTATTTATTGAGGTATACGAGATGGTCAAAAGTATCACCCAAAAGGTCAATTCACCTGATGTATCTTGCGACCTGATTGAAGATATATTTAATGTGCTTCGTTTTCGCGGCAGTATCTTTTTTAGCTCCAGTCTTGCTGCACCTTGGGGACTCGCGCTGGAAGAATCATCCAGCCCAAGGTTTCACATAAATCTGAAGGGGGACTTTTTTATCGGCGTGTCCGGTTCAGAAGACGCTGTCCAGGTTAGACAAGGTGCCATTGTTGTTTTACCTCAAGGGGACAGTCATTGGGTTGCGGATCAACAAAACAGAAATCTCATACCCAGTCATGATGCCGGCAAGTTATGCCAGCTTGCTGAACCCCTTATTCAACGAGGCGAGATTAGTAACAAGCTTATCTGTGGCATCATTAATTTTGATGAGCATGTTTCGCATCCCTTGATAGAGGCTCTTCCGCATTTTCTGCATTTTTCTCAGTTCAGTCATACTGATCCCATCTGGTTGACAGTCAGGGTTATCGAAAAGGAGCTACAACGCTCTGGAAGCAGCAGCTCAGCAGTAATAGACCGATTGACGGAAGTCTTGTTTTTACTTTTGCTGGATAACTATTTAAAAGAACACAATGCATCACAGGGTTTTCTGGCTGCCCTGCAAAACCGAAGAGTAAGCCAGGCATTGTCGCTTTTGCATTCGCGGCCAGAACATCACTGGACCCTTGAAGAACTGGGAAAGCAGGCCGGTATGTCACCTTCTACATTGCAGCGGCAATTTAAAGATACTGTGGGCGTGCCACCTATGACCTATCTTGCTCAGTGGCGAGTGTTAAAGGCGCACAATCTCATCAAGTATTCCAGTATGCCATTGGAGGATATTGCCGACGAAACTGGTTTTGCCAACGCCCGAACGCTTAATAAAGCATTTTCACGTGCCTTTAAGCGTACGCCCAGTTCGCTGCGCAAAGGTAAATAAGTGCCATAACAGGAGTTGCGTTTTTATTCCGTGTTGACCTCTTCATTTTTGAAATTCGCTTCCAGCCTGATACCCGCTGGCGTTCTAACAAACACTTGTGTTGTGGTTGTCTTTGGGACAAATTTCACCTGGTGCGCTACGTTTGAACGAATCAGTTTACTGATGAAGCGCTCAGCGCCTTCCATTTGGAAAGCCACATGGTCAAAATAACCCTGTTTGTCGCTGGCAAAGTGCCGCTCACTCTCAACCAGATGGATGATTGCCTGTTCATCGTTATAGAGCCAGTAACCATTGCTGGAAAATGCAGGTCTGAAGCCTTCCTTTAAGCCCATGATTTCGCAGAAGAACTTCTTTTCCTCGTCCAATACCGTTCGAGGCGCACTGATATTAATATGATCAATTTTCATATGTGTTCCAATTGTGGAGTCATTGATGGCAATTTTACCTGAGCACGTCAGTCATCTAATAAAAAACGTTTGATGATTTGGTTTAAATCGATACCAAAGTCGCGAGCATTAACCGATTTATTGATGGCATCATTGGCTCGTTTTGATGTTAAATCCAGTGTTTTAGCTTCAATATGTCGTTTAAATTTTGCGTGATAAAACAGTGTTACACAGGGGCGCAATGGATCTTCATAGTTTGATTTGGTGACCAATGCCAGTTTTTCACTTTTCATCAGTACCAGTGTACCAATTGGGAACAACCCGACTGCAGCAATAAACTGATTTAACAATTGGCCGTCAAATTCCACATCGGCATTCTTTTTCAAGATTTTTAATGCCTGAAGTGGTGTCATTTCCTCTTTGTAGACGCGCTCCGCAGTTATAGCATCATAGACGTCTACAATCGCACTCATCCGCACGTATTGATTCAATTGATGGGCCGTCAACCCTTGAGGGTAACCACTGCCGGAAAGTCTTTCATGGTGTTGCAATGCAATTTGAACGGTCAATCCTTCCATACCGGTTTTTTTCAGGATGTTGGCACCGTACAGCGTATGCTTTTTAATGTGCTCAAACTCTTCCTTTGTTAAGCCGCCCTCCTTTAGCAGTATTTCATCTGGGATGAGAACCTTCCCAATGTCGTGCAGAAGACCTGCCAGGGTGAGCTTAAGGCCAATTTCTTTACTCAGGCCGATGTGATTTGCAAAAATCGCCAGGAGGATGCCAACATTCATCGAATGTTCAAGAAGATAGTGGTCTTTATCCTGCAGCTTGGTCATGCATAACAGAGCATCCTGATTTCGCATTATGGAATCGAAGAATTCTTTTGCCATATCTTCGTATTGGCTGATATCTACTTTTCCGGTGGTACGCAGTTTGTCAAACGTATTACGTTGTATTTGGTGTGATCTGGCATACAATGACTGTGCGCGTTTAAGTTCCTGACTTAAGGGAGTGGCTTGCTGGTCTATATCACCATCAAGGTTTGTTTCAGGTTGTGCAATCTCTTCGGGTTCTTCTTCTTTTAACTCGGATTTTCTCGTGTCTATTTCGACTTTCAACACTTTGAGCTGCTTGAGTTTAGCGATGCCGGTATCACATTTGAGCATCCCTTCGCTCTTAACTTTCACTTCTCCTTTGGCTTTGATCACGCGAGTGACGTACATGCCTACGGCGAGTTCATCAACATCGATAATTTTTTTCATCGTATAGCACATCCTTGAAGCGATTGGACAACAGTTGATTTATTGTGCACCGGATTGAAATGCCCCAAATCTGCATACATTCGCTATGACTACCGGTGAGAAGTTGTAAATGTCCAATATAATCAACGCTATAAGCTTAGTATAAATACAACTCTTTTCATCTCAATGTTATTTAAAGCTAACGTACCGAATTATTGCGAAGGCTTAAAATTACTGATCAGTGTTATTTTGTCAGGGTATATAACCGGAAACGTACATCTATGGTGACAGTAAGTTCCGGCAATTGCGCGATAAGTTCTCTTTTTTCCGGTTTTACTTTAAAAAAGTGTGGAGTCATGACTAACAAATCCTGAATGCACGCCGCTGACATTGGCTCAGATTTTGTTGTGAGTGAGTCTTCTGCATATAGCTGAAAACCAAGCTGCGATGCCTTTTCGTGCGAAGGCAGGTCAGAGATTTTGACTTCATCGTAAATCAGTTCCCGAAGCTCTATCAGGTGTGCTGGGCCAGACTCAACCAGTAACATCGCCCCGGAGGGTTTCAGGCACTGTTTAAAGGCGTCAAAAACCGGAAAACCGAACATACACAGCAGTACATCGGTTGTGCTTTCTACAACTGGCAGCTTGCGATTTGTTCCTACTGCCCAGGTGATATTATTTCGTTCTCTTTGTGTGGCACCGACTATCGCTGGTTTTGAGATGTCGACACCCAAGAATGAGACGTTGGTCGCTGATTGACTTGCCTGTGCGGCATTGTAAAGTTGTTGCAGATAATAGCCCTCGCCGCACCCTGCATCGACAATGTTGCAGTGTTCTGGCGTTTCCAGAACCCGTTGCAAAGCCAAGGCATTGACTTTTTCACATATAGGTTCGTAAATCCCGGTATTAAGAAAACGACGCCGGGCATCGATCATTTCTTTGCTGTCTCCCGGATGCCTGGAGCGTTTATCCTGAATGGGGAGTAAATTCACATAACGTTGCCGAGCAATATCAAAACTATGATTGTTGGGGCACAACAGCTGATTATTGCTTTGCGTTAGCTTCAAGCTATCAATTGGGCAGGCGAGACTTTCAAAGGGGGCTACGAGCATGACAGGCTTATGGTGTGTTCAAAGGGCGCATGTTAGCAACTCTTAGATCTGATTGCATCGAAGCGTGTAAAGTCAGGTCGCTTCAGCAAGTTTTTTGGTTTGCAGCACAGCATCTTTAACAATCTCGGCCCAAGGGGCATTCTCGGCAGGATGGCCCGGTACCTTAGATTGCCAGTGCATGGTAATGTCTAATTCCAGACCGTGATTGTCATCTAATACTGAATTGACAACAAAGCCACTCCAGACAGGATTATCAGTCATTTTGAATATAATTGTTTTGCTATGAATATCATGGCTGATGATCTCTTTTGTGGGTTGTTCGCCGGAGCCGTCGTCCAGATACATCAATCTAATCACGCAATTTTCTCCTGGCCTTTCCAGTATCTCGGAGCGCGTGACTACAGGAATAAACTGTTCCGGATTTTCGATTTTCGCTAATAAGTGCTGCCAAAGATTATCGAAGGACGTGTTGATTTGTGTGCGATAGCTGACCAATGGCATGTTGCTTCTTCCTGCGCAGTGTTTTGATAATTCTCAGTCATTAAGTAATAGCACATATTGTGATATCCCGTGCATGCTTAAGAAGCTAAAACATTGGGTGTAGTATTCGTTAATGTGGTTTTTCTGTCGCTTGACGAGCGCCAAGGCAATGTTTCAGTGCAGCACTGACCAAAATAACCTTACCGACTGTGAACATGGTAACTGCCTGTTGTTAATTATAGTAGAGACCGGGAAGGGGCCGAAACATTGCTACTCTTCCCGGTCTCTTGTGCACTGTTTATGGCATATGAGCCAGCTCTTGCTGTATCTCCTCTGCAGTTGGTCGTAACTGGGATTTACCCTGCGCTGCACGTCTTTTTGCCAGTGCCGCCAGAATAGGTGAGGCGATAAAGATCGTGGATGACGTACCCATAACAACGGCGAAAATCATGGGTAAGGCAAAGCTTGTGACAGCATCGCCTCCGGCTACCGCCATCGGCAATAAAGCCAGCAATGTGGTCACTGACGTAAACAGTGTTCGCGTCAGGGTTGAACTTATGGCCCGGTTCATGACATCAGCGATCGGCGCTTCCGGCTGCAATCGAAATAATTCCCGTACCCGGTCAAAAACAACAACCTTATCGTTAATTGAGTAACCGATGAGGGCCAATAGCGCGGCTATGGCAGTCAGGTTAAATTCCAGACCCAACAGGGCGAAAAAGCCAATGGTTTTGGCTAAATCCAGCACAATGGTGACGATAGCAGCCAATGCAAAATGCTGCTCAAACCTGATCCACAGATACACTAGCATTCCAGTACTGGCGATTAGCAGTGCCAGAATTGACAGATCCGCAAACTCGCCACTGACTTTGGGGCCGACGGCGTCCACTTTGAGAAAATTGGCTTCGGGACTGTGGTCGACTATGGTTGCCTTGATACCGTCCAGCAACATCATAGACTCCGCTCCTTCGTCAGTCATAGGTGCCTGCAGTAAGAAGTGATGAGCATTGCCGTATTCCTGGATGGTAATATTGGCATGGGACAAGGGTTGCAAGGCATCCCGCAGGTTTTCAACATCCATTTCAGGGGCGACCACTTCAATCAACGTTCCACCGGTGAAATCAACCCCGTAATGTAATCCCGGATTAAGGAATAGTCCGATGGATATTGTTGTTAGCAACAGGGAGGCAGTGACCGTGCGTTTGCCAAATCGTAAAAAGTTAAAGGCTTTGTTTTGTGAAAAGGCAGCAATTTTGGCACCACCGAATCGCAATTTTTCGCGCGCTCTAGACCTGACCGCCCACAACATAAATCGACGGGTAAGAGCGAAGGAGGTGAACATCGAGGTGACCAGCCCTATGGCAATAGTGATGGCGAAACCTTTGATTGGACCGCTGCCAAACATAAACAGCAAGCTAACGGCTATCAGAGTGGTCAGGTTGGAATCGATAATGGTGGCAAAGGCCTTGTCAAAGCCGACATTTATTGCGGAACCGCCGGGCCGTCCTTGATGCGATTCTTCGCGGATCCGTTCGTTGATAAGGATATTAGCATCCACGGCCATACCTATTGTCAGGATAAGACCCGCAATACCGGGTAAAGTTAAGGTCGCGCCAAAGACACTCAACAGACCAAATACCAGCCCCATATTGATCGTCAGGCCTGCGCAGGCAATCAACCCCCAGCGGCCATACAGCGACACCATAAAAACCAATACCAGAACGGCACCTAAGACACCGGTGTATATACCCATGTCGATGGCATCGCTACCTAAATCTGGTCCAACACTGCGCTCTTCAATGATGTTCAGTGGAATCGGTAATGCACCGGTGCGTAGCATTAGTGCCACATCCTGGGTTTCCTTAACACTGAAGTTACCGCTTATTTCACCTCGGCCACCAGGAATAATACTGCGGATAACGGGCGCGGTGACCACTTCGTTGTCCAGCACTACTGCCAGCACTCTGCCAATATTATGTTTGGTCATTTCAGCAAACTTGCTGGCGCCCTGAGCATCGAACTTAAAAGTGACGATAGGCTGGCCAGTTTGCTGACTAAAAGCCGCAGTGGCATCAACGATATGCGCCCCCTCCAGTGCAATCTCCTGTTCCAGGAGCAACGGATTACCTTGCCGATCGTGTAGTACAAAGCTTTTTTTGCTGCTGTCCTGAGTCATATGCCAGTGAAAGTTCATTTGCGCAGTAGTGCCCAACAGTGATTTGATCTGTTGGGGATCGCTGACTCCTGGCATCTGCACTAAAATCGCATCTTGTCCCTGACGCGTTATGCTGGGTTCCGTCAATCCGGTTTCATCCAGTCTTTTTCTGACCACTTCCAGACTGCGCTCAATGGCATCTTTTAGCAGCATGGATTTATATTCATCGGTCAGGGAGAACACTAATTTACTACCCAATTGCTGGATTGCGATAGACAGGGTTCCGTCCGTTTGTCGCGCGTGTTTAATTGTCAGCCTATTTGCCAGCTTAAGTGCATCACTGATTTGTTGTGAACTTTTCAAAGACACCGCCTGTTGCTCTTTAGCGGCGCTTTTTACTCTGCTATAACGGATATTGTATGCCCGCAATTCTGTAAGATATGTCTCAAAAAAATCGTCCAAATGGCGCTGATTTAATTCAGTTGCATCTGCTTCAAGCAACAGATGAGAGCCGCCCTGCAAATCCAGTCCAAGTGACAGGGTGGATTGGGTGTACCAGTCAGGCAGCTGTTGCTGCATAGATTGTGGCAATATGTTTGGCACAGCACTTAATAATCCAAGTACCACGATGAGCACATATGCTAAAGCTCGGTAAGAAAATACCTTCATTTCATCATCCTAAAAATACAAATTCAGTCCTTAATCCAGAGGATCAAAGCCATTGAAGAAAATTAAGAATGAAGTAAAGGCGGGGCTCTTGGAGAATGTGGGTGGAATATTTTCGACCAGCATCTATTGCTGTCGAAAACAGTTCGGGAATACACCGTTGCATTGAGCAACCGGGCAAGATCTGTGACTAAAGCGGTGTTGTCCAGATCGTTTTCAAGCCAGTCTATAGTTTCGCTGTGTTTTGTTCTCTCTTTGCGAAATGCGGTAGCACCGCTGTACACCATCTGGTCGGCATGGGAATGCCGTTGTGCAGAAGCGTCATTATCGTAGCTATATCCATCACCAACAACCAGGCTTAGAAAAACAAAAAGCGCCACCACCGCAGTCATCAGCGATGTTGCCTTGATGTTTCTGTGTTGCTGTGAGTTGTCCATTTCAGCGCCGTCGGTTATAACCAGAGTTAATTATACTCACCGGAAGTTTGTATGTCTGTTATATAAAATAGGTATTCTTGCTGAGTGTTAAATGGGGGCGGGAGCGACAGATAAAAAGAGATACAGAGTACACATCAGAACTTGAATCACTTAATCTTGATTGTAACTGTTATGTTCAGGGCAAGCTTTTGAGCATGCAGGGAATCCATTAAGTCAATGAATTCCCTGTGTTTGAGATGCTCTGTTAATCCGGAACATTCATTGCGAGATCCAGCTATCGGGAATAGGATTGTCTTCGGATTCTCTATCGAAGCTTGAAGAGGTGACATACCACCTATTATTGCCGTTACGGTCCTTCCCATAAAACAGGTGTACAAAATTTACGCCACGAGCGAACGGTTCTCCGGCCGGTGTTCTTCTCGACTCATAAACAGAAGTTACTACCGCAGCATTGCCAAATCTCTTAACCTGTCGACCAATTTCATATTCATAAAACCCCTCACTGACGTGTTCTTGCTGGGCTTGTGATTGATGAAATTGCTGAATGGTCCAGACATCAAAACTCTCCGCTTTGTCGTCACTTCGAAATGGAAAGAGCATAGCGGCCTTGCTATGGTGAATGTACAAGTCTCGTTCGATATTACGCTTTTCACCTGCAGGCCCGGTGACAATTTCATAGTAGGCCTTCATAATACTGTCGATACTTTGAACGTCTTTGAAGTATTTGGATTGTTGCGAATTTGCAATTTTATTAGCGTTCACAGACGCGCCTCCCAAAAGAAAAAAGAATAAAATTAAATACTTGATCATGAGATCCCCCATTGGTTTGTGAATACCGGATATTACTGCTAACTTTAGTATTAATGTAATTAATAGATTTAATGTTTACATGAATAATATTCATAACATGCAGCTATTAAATTCGATACTTAAAACCCAGAGTGTCAGTCTGGCAGCGCAAGAACACTTTTTAACGCAATCTGCAGCGAGTCACGCGCTTAAGAAATTACGAGCACAATTTAACGACGAGCTTATCGTGCTGGTAGGCGGTAAGAGCCATCTGACAGAAAAAGGGGAGTTGTTAAAAGGATTGCTCTCCCGGGTTATTGACGAATTAGAGACGGGATTGTCAGCAATAGAAAACCCTGATGTTGAATGGCAGGAAGTCAGGATAGGAATAGAAGACTATTGTGAATACCGATTTTGTAATGACATTCTTGCTGCATTAAGAGCTGCATTTGCAAACATCAAAGTCAGATTCGTGCATTTTCCAGATGAAGAAATTGAAGAAGCGCTCTATACCAAAAAGATACATTTTGCTATCGGTGTGTCGAATCCGAATTCCAGCAATATAAAAAAGAAAAGATTGCTTACTGACAGACTGGTTACAGCGATGGGTGTTAATCACCCTATTGTCAGAGAAGGTTTAGGCTTAACAGTTGAAAATTATGTTAAATACCCACATGCAAATATTTCGACTCCTGATTCCGGGCTTTCCGATGTTGATATTGCCCTGTCAGAATTAGGCAAAAACAGAGAAGTTATTTTTTCAGCCGCATATTTTTTAAGTGCTCCAGAAATACTCAAAACCGATAATCTGCTCCTCACGGGCAGTGAACTGCTGTTAACCAGGCTAAAGCTTCAACATGACATAAAGCTTTTTCAACCTCCGATAAAACTGCCGACTTACGACATCTCATTGTTTTGGCATATCAAAGATGATCAGACAGCTGCACTGCAGAAAATACGCAATATTTTATATTCAGTGGTTAAAATACCAGCCAACGAAACACGGTGATGTCAATAGCTTCAGGCAGAATTCCTAACGGGCACTTAAATTGTTTACGCTCAATGCTAATGAACTCAAATACTGCCGAAGGACATCATCGATAATGTTGCACCATCCCTTTACAATGTAAGAATCGTGGTAAGCCAGATAAAAGTCGGTGTATGCCGGGTTGCAACGGTTGGCAGGGAACTCTGCCAGTTCCTGTGTCATCAAGTAAGGCTGAACCATGAATCGCGGTAATAAGGCGATACCCAAACTATTCATAACAGCCTCCAACAAGGCAAATGAATTATTGATTATCCGGACACGTTTAAACTGACTCAATTGCATATCTGTGCCTTGTAACATCTGCTGCCAGGTTCGGCTAAACACTTTTTGCCGCAATAGTACGGGACACTCGGTCAACTTTCTGTCCGTCAACTCCATAGCCAAGGTTTTAGAGCAAACCAGAATGCTTTCTGAGCGATACAGTAATTTATGAGTGATGCGTTCTTCTGTTTTGTTTGCTCGAATTGCAATGTCAAATTCACTTTCTTTGAAGTTACAAACCTTATCTTCCAGATGTAAATTTATAACTAACTTTCTCTCCTCAAGTCGCTTAATGAGAGGCACAATTACCAAAGCACCAAAATCCACAGGTGTAGTTATATTTATTTCCGTTCTTGTCGCATTTGGAGTCAACTCCCGAATGGCACAACCCATATTTTTTTCTACTAGCTGATATTCCAAAAGTAATCGTCTACCTTTCTTTGTCAGTGCTACTTTCCCCCCTTTTTGACGATTTAGTACAGAAAATCCCAGTTTATCCTCCAGAGACTTTATCTGATAACTGATGGTGGCTTGGCTTAGCGACAGGTCCCTGGCAGCAGCTGAGAAATTAAGGTGTTTTGCAACACTTGAAAAATATGGCAAGTGAGGAATTAGTGCGTGCATGTTATAGAAAAAATCTATTTATATCTGTAAATAATCTATTTTTAAGTTATTTAGAAAGGTGATGCAATAGTTCTTTTGATTTATTAGGAGGTAGCAATGTTTGTTGAACACATTGCAATTTGGACTTTTGATCTGGAACGACTGCGTGATTTTTATGTGGATTATTTTAATGCGGAAGTCGGACCGAAGTATGAAAATCGTGAAAATGGCTTTCAATCGTATTTCTGCAAACTAACTAAAGGAGCAAGACTGGAGCTAATGCAAATGCCCGGGATTGTGTCGAAACCAGAACTGGATCCGGCATTGCAATTAAGCGGCTTGATCCATCTTGCGGTTGCTGTCGGAAGTAAATTGGGTGTTGACAATCTCTATGCCAAAATGAAAAGAAATGGGTTGGTTCTGGTAGATGAGCCTCATTTTACCGGAGATGGGTATTATGAATTTACAGTATTAGATCCAGACGGTAATCGTATTGAGATAACGATATGAATTCGCAAAAACCAGGCCTCCTATTGCTATATGGAGGTTGGGAGGGGCATTTACCTCGGAAGATGGCCGAAATATTCAGGCAACGTTTTTCTGGACAATATGACATTAAATTACATAGTAGTTTGGATTATTTGCTCAGCCCAGAAATTTATGAATTTGACGCTATTATCCCGTTGTGGACTCAGGGGGAGCTATCACCTGCTCAGGAGTCTGCGTTTTCGGCTGCTATTTCTTATGGACTTGGTTTAATTGCTTGGCATGGGAGTGCGGATGCCTTTAGGTGCAATCAACAATTCAAAATGATGCTGGGAGGAACTTTTATCAGTCATCCCGGAGATAAAGTACATTATCCGGTTGTTCCAGTAACAAACCCGCAGATATCTATAGTGGATATGCCTGTTTTTGAGCTAGAGTCAGAACAGTACTATATGCACGTTGATCCTTCTGTTAACTGGGTTGCTGAGACGGTGTTCACCAGTTCAAACCGGCCCTGGCATAAAGTCAGAATGCCTGTTTCTTGGACAAAAATGTGGGGGCAGGGACGCGTTTTCTATACAGCGATAGGGCATGATGTCGAATCGTTTGAGCACGATGCAGCATTGAAATTACTTGGAAAAGGGATAGAGTGGGTGTTGGAAGGTAAAGTAGGTCGTTATGAGGCCTGCACTTAAGCCACAATATTTTTTTTCTTACAATATTGGGGAGACCATATTCACACTCAAGCCATCAACAATGTTAGTTTAAATCCGATTTAGTTGTTTTTGGATCAACTGACAGAGTTCTCTGAGCTGCTCTCTAGTTTCAGTTAGCGGCCAGCCACAATTTATACGCAGGCAATCCTGATAAATCTCGTGGGTAGTAAAGCAAGCGCCGCTTCTGATATCAATGTTCTGACTTTTAGCCTGTTTCTCTAACAATGTAGCACTCAAACCAGGTACTTTGAGCCACAGCACTATACCTCCGTCGGGTTGGGTGATGTGGCTATTCTCCGGGAGATGTCTAAGTAAATATCCTCGATACAGATGCAGTTGGTTTTGCAGCACAACCCGAATTTTGTTGAGGTGACTTCGGTATTCTCCGGTATTTATAAACTCAGATATACTGGCTTGAGCCAGGTTATTGATGCCCAGACTGGTGAGGGCCTGTCGCTGCAAATATTTTGAAAAGTACCTTCCCGGTAAACACCATCCCAGTCTAAGTCCAGGTGCCAGCGTTTTCGAAATTGAACTGCACCAAATGATAAAGCCATCTTTATCCCAGTGCTTTGCAGGTTGTACAAGTCTCCGCTGAGGGCTTAACTCAAGATAGATGTCGTCTTCTATAACAGGGATCTGATACGTTGAAGCCAGTTTAGCCAGTGCCTGCTTATCTTCTGACGGCAATGTCAGCCCCAACGGATTTATATTGGTTGTGCTGAGCAGCGCGGCTCGTACTTTACCTTGTGACATGCAGGCTTCAAGTGCAACGAGATCAATGCCGCTTTGGTTTATTGGTATTTCGATAATATTGCGATCAAGAGTTGCCAACAGATCCAGCAGGCCACTAAAACATGGTGAACAAACCGCAATACAATCACCCACTTCAGTAACGGTTTCCACCGCATTGCGAACAGCATCAAGGCAACTGTGCATTATTACCAGCTCTTCTTTGTTAAAAATGAAGTGATCCCGTCGAAAATGCTCGCTCAATGCTTGTCGCAACAAGGTTTCACCTTGCGGGTCCGGATAATGAAAAAGGGGACTGGTGGAACGATGGGTGACTCGTTTGATAGCTCGTTGCAAGGCGGTTTCTGGCATCAATGCCGGCGCAATTTGAGAAGTGCCCAACGGACTGAAAAATTCCTTTTGCAGAGTATAACCGAACTCTTTGGCAAATTGTTTAGGGCTGCGACTTTCTATCGGTAAAGAGTAAGATTGAGCGGGTGCAGCAAAGCTACTCTCGTTGGCGACGTAGAATCCCGACTGGGGTAGCGCGTATATCCATCCAGCTTGCTGCAGATAATCGTAGGTTTTTATTGCAGTGGTTCTGCTGACCTGGTTCTGTTCCGCCATAACTCGAATCGCTGGCAATCTAGAACCCGCAGGTAATCGTTTGCGTTTAATATCGTCAATAAATCGTTGTGCAAGTGTTTCATATAACGTCATTGCTTGCTCCTCAAATACAGAACTCTATAATTGTACACTAAAAAAAGTAAAAAATTGTATCTGTACCTCGTTTGCAATAGAAAAGTACACTATCCCGAGTTCTTGCCAATTTACAAAATAGATTGAGAAGTAAAGTTTCTGTAGAAATTGGTATTCATCTTTGGGAGGGGAACATGAAAAATCGTGATTTTATTCTGTTGTTTGCACTTATGGTCCTTTGGGGGCTGAATTTCAGTGTTATCAAGCTCGGCGTGAACAATGCAGATCCTTTTCTGATGACAGCAATGCGCTTCACGTTTGCAGTCTTTCCATTGATATTCTTTGTAAAACGTCCTGAGGTTAAATGGCGATATCTCATTGCTTATGGCCTAACGTTTGGAGTAGGGGTCTGGGGACTTACAACCTTGTCGGTTGATGCAGGAACATCGGCTGGTATGGCATCGCTTCTTTTAGATATGAGTGTCGTCAGTAGCCTGGTGGTGGGATATTTCATTCTGCGTGAGTCCATTTCCATGAATAAATTGGCTGGTGCTTTTATCGCCCTCATTGGCTTAGCGATTATCATTTATTTTGATGAAGGCGTGGTTACACCATTGGGCCTGATTCTGGTGCTTGCTGCGTCCTGCTTTTGGAGTGTTAACGGTGTCATTGTCAAACGCGCTCAAACCCAGGAAATATTCGCCTTTAATATCTGGGCCATGTTGTTCGCGCCTTTACCCCTGGTTGCTTTAGCCATGATGACAAATGGAGTGGATGCTGTTGTAAATTTTCCTGCAACGGTGAATCACTGGGCGATATTTTCAGCGCTGTTTCAAGCCTACCCAACAACTCTGCTAGGCTATTGGTTTTGGAATAAAATGATTGTGAAATACAGTGTTTCCAGCGTCGCACCCATGACATTGCTGGTACCGGTTTTTGGACTATGGGGTGGCTTCCTGTTTTATGACGAAACTGTTGCTGTTCCTCATATTATTGCCGCTGTACTGATACTGGTGGGCTTGGTCATCGGAGAAATGAAGGGCTTTCTGAACAATCGGGGGAGCGGCACTAACCTGGCGTTGTTTCGGCTTAAAACTAGCAATCTAAACACACCACAAAAATGAAGCCTGTTTTGGGGGAAACAATAACAGGCAAAGAGTACTTCAAGAAAGAATCTGCTTTAAAAGAAAGTAGATATGACTAATAGGTTCTAAAGCAGTCGACGTCACGCTTAATAGTATCACGCTTAATAGTAGTGGCACTGAACTCGTCTGATTAAACCCTGTTGATTGAACTCAAACGTTTCTGCGGCAACCAGATTGTTAACGCTCTGATATTGCAGAACAATACTTGAGATGCCAGTAAACACATTCAGTAGTTGGAATTTGAGATTTGGATAGGCAAGTAACCCTCTGGCAAGGTAATACTTCAAGTTGTTTTTGCCCTTGACGGCGCCAGTACTATCGTTGATGAGCTTTTTTACGAACATACTATGATATTCAACATCTTCATCATAGTGGGAAATTATTTGAGTTAAATCGTGGGTATTCCAGGCAGCTATCCAGTTGTTAGCAAACGCCTGTGCTATTTCTTCTGTGATCATACTTCACCTCATATCGGGTTGGTTCAAGAGAAAGAAGAGCCCGAGTTTGGAAGGATTTCTGGCATCTTTTTTGACATAGCAATACTACAAAAAAATAAAATCAAATAATGTAATAAACTGTTTAAATTTGTACACCCTAAAAAGCGTTGCACTTCTGCTATGAGATTGGCTTGTCAGCGTTGGATTCAGGAATACTAGCGCTATTTGCAGTTGAGAAAGGATTGATTATACAGCTCAAGGTGTTTTCAGGGAGTCCACATAATCAACAAAGTCACGGGTATAAAACTGGCTGATTTTCTGCCAAATAGTCGGGAAATAATCTCTATCCATGCTGACGATAATGCGGCGCTCATAGGCATCCATGACCTGTTGTGAAATTCGATTGTCCCGGTGTTTCAGAAATACAAGCTCGTACAGCTGAAAGTTGCGCCGGACAAACATGTCCAGTCGCCATTCATCGGCAATACTCAGTGTTTCGTTTTTGTCCATCTTCTCGAATATTTCACCCAATGGTGAGTGGATGTTTTCATCAAACATCATGGCACTGCGGTCCAGAAGGGCCCGAATAGAATTATTACGTACTTCTTTAGTGTTTTGGCGAATTTGGTAGGCAAGATATACAAGGGTGATAACAACCGCTATGCCACCGACAAAATCACCTAGATTTCCTAACATCTCAAATTGCATTTGTGATGCCCCAAGTCAATTGTGGTACTAGCAAGTTTAGTCAACTTTTGCGCAATCATTTAGTTTGATTTTTGCAGGACTGGGTAGGCGCAGTACTTACCAAACCGCGTCGCAACGAGATTGACTGGAATTTGACGCTTTAACATTTACCGTATCAAAGCCGTGAAAAAGTCATTTTAAATAGCACCGGAATTTTATGACAAAAAGTAGATTCCGTGAACTGGTTATCAATTCTTGAACACCATTGTGACATCTTCACCGAACTGGTTTGCAACTTGCTGTTGTGCAGTGTGACTGTCCCTGGCCTTTGGGGGTAGCACATTTAGAAGCACCAAATCAGGAGTAATCAATGAAATATGTTAGCGTTTTTCCTCCACAGACATTCAGGTGGTCTGTCTTGACCATACTGAGTGGAATGTTCATGACAATATCGCCGGGATTTGCCGGTACCCAACTGCTGGTCGATTTTAATCAATCCCCAGAAACAGCCGTGATGCCCTATCCGGATTGGAATGAGCTTATCTATCACCCGCAATTGATGGAATTTGTCATACCAAATGAAGATCCGGACACTGCCGGTATAGCTGAGTCTCAACTGACAGCGGCTGATAATTATGTATCTACGTTCGCTGGTATAAAAGGTCAGGTACCTATCGCGTTTAAAAAAGGGGATAAGGTGATCGCAACTTTTTACAATCGCAGTGACCAGACCCTGCGATTGCAGGCACGCATTAGTTTTACAGATGATGATGCGCCGGATGCAGATTATGACATGTACAGTGACTGGCAGCGGCCCTGGTATACCATGTACGCCGAAAATGCGGGCCACAATGACTTTGTAGGCCCAGGTCAGTTTGGCCAACTGGTATTCAATATTACTGATGAACAGTCTGTTTCAGCACCCAACGCGTTACCTGTTGAGGGGGCTCACAGTATCGTCAATATCAGTATGGACCCTAGATATAATGCCTGGCATGGAGCTTTTGTTCTGACCAGAATAGAAATCTCCGATGAAGCGGACTTGACGCCACCTGAAAAACCCAAGGGTTTGCAGGCCGAAATGACCTCACTGACAAACAGTGATGCGGGCGCTACGGCGGTGAAGTTGTCATGGTTGCCTGCAACGGACTCTGGACTTCCCGGACAAAATAGCGGAGTAAACAGGTATGCCGTATATCGCAACAATGAATTTTATGCAGTAGTTGAAAAAGACTGGGTTAATTTTCATGAGTCCAACACGGGGCGCATTGAATATATAGATGCTGCGGTCATCTCTGGTACCGAATATCAATATCAGATTAGCGCAATTGACGGGGCTGTCACCGGACACTACCGAGTGCCCCACAGCAACCGGCATTTTGGCAATGAAAGTGAAAAGGCCGTAGTTGATATACGTGTACCGGAACTGAACTCAGAGCAGTTGTTACTGCCCGAAAAGGATATCCGTTACATTGGTGCTTTTCGATTGCCCCGGGATTACGACGGGCAGAACAGCAGCTGGAATTTTGCCTCATCAGGTTTGGCGTTTTATCCTGGTGGAAATCCTGAGCGGAATAGTGACGAGCTGCCAGGCTCTCTTTATGGCACTGGACATCCTCATGCACCGCAACTTGCTGAGGTGAGTATTCCAAAACCAGTGATTAGCAACAATCCTCATGATTTAAGACGTGCCAGACGATTACAGGACTTCAGCGAAAGTATCTGGCCTGAAGTTTACACAGGTGGCTGGAAACCAGCTGGTGGTGGTGACCCCGTGATCGGCCTCACCTGGCACGAAGAGGCGGATACCAGTGGTTTGTTTTACAGTATCTACAATTCTTATGCGATGGGCGAAAGCAAGGCGCACGGATATGTCTCATTGGATCTTAGCAGTGCCACCGGAGCCTGGTACATAGGCGGTAAAGAAAACCATGAAGGCCATCTGGCTCCGCCATTGACGGATCGATATCTGTTTTCACTCCCGGAAATTTGGGCCGGTACTAACGCCGACAACCGTCGTCTGGCCGTTGGGCAGGGTTATCAAAGCGGAGAGGGGATCCCTTCGTATGGTCCGACAGTGTTTGCTGTATCGCCTACAGAAAAAACCGGTGAGCTTCCTGCAAACAACGACGTGATGGATGCCACCACGCTACTGCGTTATGGCACGGATGGTTCATACCCAGATCGATGGCTACTGAATTGGTCATTGACTATGGGGTTCTCAGGCGCGGCCTGGTTAACTGATGGTCAGAAATCTGCCGTCGTATTTGCGGTTTCGAGACCCTTGGGCGACACCTGGTATGGCGGTGAAGATGGGACAGTAACGTTTACCTCTGATCTGGATTTACCCGTCACCCGGGCAAGCAGAGAACAAATTCGAGGACCCATGGCGACTCAACGTGAGGTGTCGTTATATCTCTATAATCCTGCTGACCTTGCTGCCGTAGCCAATGATCAGGTGCAACCCTGGGAGCCTCAGCCTTATCGGATTATAGACGTTAAAAAACACCTGATGGCCGGACTATCTGACCGTGAACCCAATGTTGGTGCTATCGCATTTGATGCTGACAATGGTTTTTTGTACATGATTCAATCCAACGCCGACACGTCTGACGGTATTCAGGGCTATCAACGCCGAAGCATGGTGTATGTCTGGAAAGTTGGGGATGTAGATGGTTATCCTGTGGAATACGGTTCAGGAGATGGGGACCAGCAAGATGAAGCCCCTGTGCCTGAAAATGATGGATTTCCCGGCTTTTTGCTGACCGGCTCACGCTGTCACTTCGATGTCGATGGCAATGGCATGATTGATGCCGAAACCGATGGTTATTTGTTATATCGATTGATGGCTGACTGGGATGATCAGTCTCTGGTTGCCGATAGAATTGCTGTTGATGCAACACGCTCAACGGCGATGGCATTGCGAGACTGGTACCTTCAGACGTTTTTTACAGAGCAGTGTCATTTGGATATTGATGGTGATGGTTTGGCCTTTTCTGATACCGACGGATTTATCGCTTACCGATATATGCAGGGATTAAGGGACTGGCGTCTGACCAACGGTGTGGTGTCTGCTAATGCTACGCGCACAACTCCTGAAGAGATAGTGAGCTGGTTACAGTCAATGAGCGGTGCGCCCCAAAGACAATGTCACCTGGACATCGATGGCGATGGCTTGATGTTGTCCGAAACCGATGGCTATCTGCTTTATCGCTACATTGATGAGTATGCACCTCAGGATATTATTGATGGGCGAATCGGGGATAATGCGACTCGCAGGGATGCGCAGTCAGTGGTCAGTTTTCTGGATAGTAGTTTTCAACAAGGTACAAGCTGTCACCTTGACGTGGATGGAGATGGGGTGGTATTTGCAGGTACCGACGGAAACCTGTTATATCGATTTTTACAAGGTAAGGTAGGCGAAGCTCTGACCAATGGGGCAACGAGCGCCGCTGCGACTCGCACTGAGCCAGATTCGGTTAGACAGTGGATGTTGGACACTTACGTAGAATAGAGCGCTGTCCTAAACGGAAATAAACAAGTCCAAAAGTTAAAGCGCCCTTTAAGGGCGCTCTTGGGACAGGTTAACAATGCAGTTTAGTGAATAGAGATTCCAGATTTAACCCTTGCGAAGACAACACTTCACGAAGGCGACGTAAGGCTTCAACCTGTATCTGACGCACGCGTTCACGAGTCAAACCGATTTCAGCACCGACATCTTCCAGAGTTGAAGGTTCGTAACCTAACAATCCAAAGCGACGTGCTAAGACCTCACGCTGTTTAGGATTAAGTTCACTTAACCATTCAACAATATTGCACTTAATGTCACTGTCCTGTAATTCATCTTCAGGACCATGGCCTTTTTCATCGGCAATGACATCTAATAAGGCTTTATCGTTTTCGCTACCAATTGGCGTATCGACAGAGGTGATACGTTCATTCAGACGCAGCATTTTGGCTACATCTTTGACAGGACGGTCCAGCGCTTGGGCGATTTCTTCTGCTGTTGGTTCGTGATCCAGTTTTTGTGCCAGTTCACGAGCCGCTCTTAAGTAAACATTCAACTCTTTCACAACGTGAATCGGCAAACGAATTGTGCGGGTTTGATTCATGATCGCCCGTTCAATAGTTTGTCTAATCCACCATGTGGCATAAGTTGAAAAACGGAAGCCGCGTTCAGGATCGAATTTTTCGACAGCGCGAATCAGCCCTAAATTGCCTTCTTCAATCAGATCAAGCAGCGCTAAACCTCGATTGTTGTAACGGCGAGCGATTTTAACGACAAGTCGAAGGTTGCTAACAATCATGCGCTTTCTGGAGGCTTCGCAACCTTTCAGAGCACGACGTGCAAAATAAACTTCTTCTTCAGCGGTAAGTAGGGGTGAAAAGCCAATTTCACCGAGATAGAGTTGTGTTGCATCAAGATTCTTATGTATTTCCTCTTGATTCGCCAGAATCTCTTCCAGCGCATCACCTTGATCTATTTCCTCGACTTCCATCTCCGAGACGTTTTCATCGTCCAGGGTATCTGAGGCAACAAATTCAATGACTGAGGTATTTTCATTGGCCATGAGTCAATCTCCTGCATGGATTAAAAAGTTATACCTATCCCACGTCATTCATTATTGTAATTTTTTATTATTATCTTTTGGGTAAGTAACGCAGTGGGTTGACAGATTTGCCTTTATGCCTTATTTCAAAGTGCAATAAGACCTGTCCTGCATCGTTGCTTCCCATCTGGGCAATCTGCTCTCCGGCTTTTACCCATTGTTGTTCCGTAACCTTTATATTCTGGTTGAAGGCATAAGCGCTTAAGAAAGACTCGTCATGCTTGATAATTACCAAGTTACCATAGCCTCGTAGAGCGTTGCCTCTGTATACAACCTTACCAGCAGCGGCAGCCAAAATCGGGGTGCCTCGTTTATTGCTGATATCAATCCCTTTATTTCCTTCATCGGCTAAGGAAAAGGTGCCAACGACTTTACCGTAGGTTGGCCAGACCCACCGAGCTACCTTGTCTGGAAGGTCGGGAGCTGAAGCTTTTCGCTTGCTGATAGGTCCACCATACGCCTGCTTTTTTGGGGGGTCAACTACTTGATTTGCTTGATTTTTTGAGGTCGGACCAGTTTTGCTGGCGCGTTTCTCGCTGCGTCGTGTATTTGACGCTGATAGGCTCAACTCCTGTCCAGGGTAGATATCATAAGGTGCAGGGATATCATTCACATTTGCAATTTCACGAAAATCCTGCCCAGATTCCCACGCGATCGAGTAGAGAGTATCCCCTTTTTTGACAATATATTTTTTTGCTTTAAGAGAACCCCTTTTTATTTCCCTATAATCTTTATGAGAATTTAGTTCTACTACCGGGGCAGGTGTGTGGTAGGAAGTGCAAAAATTCAGGGTGAGGATACAAATAATTGCGCAGGTTATTTGTAATATACGATTCACCCTGAATACTCCTATTTAAGTAAAAAATAGAGAATTATGGCTAGCACGACAGTACTCCAGCCGATGGTATTGATGTGTTGTCGTAAGCGTCGCTCAAATTTTTCGCCACCCCAGAACATCAATGCGGCAACCAGATAAAAGCGCATTCCTCGACCAATGGCTGAAGCAATTAAAAATGGAATAAAGGCCATATTCAAAAAGCCAGCGCTAATGGTAAATACTTTATAAGGAATAGGCGAGAAACCCGCCAGAAACACTACCCAGACACCGTATTGTTCAAACCAACTAATGGCGTTATCCAGTTTAGCAGTGTAGCCCCATTGCTCAATAAGGGGTTGAATAAACCCTTCAAATGCAAACCAACCCAACAGGAATCCAAATATACCGCCAATGACTGAGCCAATTGTGGTTAACGCAGCATAAAGCCAGGCCTTATCCGGTTTTGCCAGGGTCATTGGGGCCAGCATGACATCCGGCGGGATTGGAAAAAATACCGATTCGGCGAAGCTCATGCCGGTAAGGTAATATTGTGCATGGCGATGTTGTGCCCAGGCCATGGACTTGTCGTAGCAGTATTCAAAAATTTTCAACTAAGTTCTCCGGGAACCAGTGGCACAAATCGGACCGCTTCAATGATTTTTTCAGAAATATCATCTCCATGACGTGTATACAGGCACAGTCTTTGGGAGTCGGTACCGATTGGAATAATTAATTTTCCATTATCCGCGAGCTGCTGAACCAGTTTTACCGGTAGCTGGCTAGCCGCCGCTGTGACTAATATAGCGTCGAATGGTCCTTTGCTAGGCCAACCTTCCCAGCCGTCGCCGTGTTTCATTTTGACATTGTGCAAATCGAGCTTCTGGAGTTTGCGTTTAGCCTGGAACTGTAAGGACTTGATACGTTCAACAGAAAATACCTGATCAAACAGTTGCGCTAAAATGGCGGTTTGATAGCCCGACCCCGTCCCGATCTCCAAAATATTATGGTTGGCGTCAGTCAGGCTGTGCAGCAGCTCTGTCATACGCGCTACAATGTAGGGTTGCGATATAGTTTGACCCTGGCCGATAGGGAGTGCGGTATTGACATACGCTTTGTGCTGCAAGGTTTCCGGAAGAAAAATTTCGCGGGGAGTACAGGCGATGGCTTTGAGTACATCCTGATCCTGAATCCCTTCTCTGTGTAGCAATTGGGCGAGCCCTTCGCCACGTCTTGATGGTGTTAAATGGTTATTTGGCATTGTTATAGTTTTTCTATCCAATCTCTGGTGGTTTCCATGCTTTGATATGCTGTCATGTCGACACTCAGCGGTGTTACGGAACAATAGTTGTTTGCGACAGCATAAAAATCAGTTCCTTCACCGGCATCCTGTTCCTGTCCGACGCGACCATACCAGTATATTTCGCGGCCGAATGCATCTTCGGATTTTACCATAGATTCTGCGCGATGGCGTCTGCCTTGTCGGGTCACCTGAATGCCTTTAAGTTGTTCGTATGGAATATCCGGGACATTGATGTTTAATATCTGGTCTGGTGGCAGCGGGTGTTGGAAAAGTCGATTGACTATTTTCAGTACCACTTTAGCTGCCGTCTCAAAATGCTTTCCTTCATGAGATACCAGTGACACCGCAATCGCGGGCAGTCCCATGTAGCGGCCTTCCGTTGCAGCTGCTACCGTTCCTGAATATATGACATCATCACCTAGATTTGGACCATGATTGATGCCGGAAATAACCAGTTGCGGATCTTGCTCCAGAAAGCAGTTCAATGCCACATGAACACAATCAGACGGTGTACCATTGACAGCATAAAAACTGTTTTCCATTTTATTGATTCGCAGTGGCTGAGACAGGGATAACGCATTACTAAAACCACTGCAATTGCGATCAGGGGCAACTACCACACAATCATGTTGCTCGACAATATGTTGCTGCAATACCTTAAGCCCCTTTGCAAAAACACCGTCGTCGTTGCTGATGAGAATTTTCACGTGAATGCCTCTTGTTCGTCTGCTTTGGACTTAGTTGATGTTAGTGAATAATTCTCTAATGACTGAAGTTGCAAAACAACCACTTGGCAAAGAAAATTGCAGCTTAACTGTGTTTTTGTTTATGTCGAAATGCAACCCTTCTGGAATCAACTGGATTGGTCGGCGCTCTTGCTTCAGTCCCAAACTACAGAGTGTGTCACATAGGATTTGATGTTGTGCAGCGATGTTTTGTTCAAATTGCAATGCATCCGCTGTACTTGATAGGGCGCCAGTCCCCCACATGGGAGCAGATAACAGGATATCCCGTTTTTGCAGACGGGACACAAGAGTGTCATCTATCTCTACTTCGCTGAAAAAGCTGTTACTGCCACTCAGGATAAAAGTGTCTCCCGCCATGGCCTGATGGAAGCATTGCTGACTAACTCGATGGCTGACAAACTCATTGAACAACCAGGAACGCAGGGCAGAAATGGCCATGCTGCGTTTGTCGCGTTTGCGAATAGGGTTGCCATTGATAAGCTCCTCGGCCAGTGCCAGATTGCCATGTCGGCCATCGGGATGAAGATTGCCAAAGCGCTGCGAACCGAAATAGTTTGGTACACCAGTTGCCATCACCGACTGCAAGCGCTGCTCAAAATCAGACTGCAACTGACACTCTCGCAGGGTTAGATTGAAATGATTTGCTGCGATTGTGCCAAGGCGCAATTTCTTATGGTGTCTTGTTTCTCGAAGTACACGGCATTGCGGAAGCTCAAATGTGGCCAACTGTTCACTAATGATACCCGGAAGATAAATACTAAACCATTGTCGGGTCAGGGCGAATTTGTCTTTTCGGCCCGCGTAGGCAACATCACGGTCTTTGCACTTAAAATGTTTGGCCAACGCCTGCGCGACAAAACCGGTATTCAGATTTTGTTTCTCAATGTATAAAAACAGATGTTCGCCTTCACCACTGGGGGCAAAACTTAATTGCTCTTCAACAATAAAATCGTCTGGCTGTTGCTTCAGTTCACCCGTGCTTGCAGGTCGTCCGTGCAGATATGCCCAATGTTCTGTGGTCAGCGCTAAGCCATTCATGTTTTGCTGCTTTGCAGCAAAACCACAGCATGGCAGGCGATGCCCTCTTTGCGTCCGGCAAATCCCAGTTTTTCTGTGGTGGTGGCTTTCACGTTAATTTGTGAAATATCGACATTCAATACCGTCGCTATATTGTGACGCATGGCAGCCACGTGAGGCGCCATTTTCGGTGCTTGCGCCACGATTGTGGCATCCAGGTTGGCTAATTCAAAATTGCGTTCAAGCGCCAGCTGATAGACGGTTTTTAGCAACACCTGGCTGTTGGCATTAGCGAATTGTTCATCCGTATCAGGAAAGTGGTGACCTATATCACCCAGTGCCAGCGCACCCAGAATAGCATCGCAGATGGCATGCAACAGCACATCACCATCGGAATGCGCCAGTAATCCCTGAACAAACTCGATCTCCTCACCACCCATGATAATGGGACCAATGCCACCAAATTTGTGGACATCGTAACCATGACCTATGCGCATTATGCTTGCTCCTGTTGCCGCAGATAAAACTCTGCCAGCGCCAAATCTTCCGGCACCGTTATTTTGATGTTGTCTGAACGTCCTTCTACCAATGTCACTGACTCGCCAATGTACTCCATCGCGGAGGCTTCGTCAGTGATGCTCAGCTTCTTGGTTTTGCAGTGTTGCAATGCCTCGCGCAACGCCGCGCAGGGAAAAAATTGTGGTGTCAGGGCGTGCCATAAATTGTCTCTGGCTTCGCTGTGCAAAATGAATTGCTGTGGATCACTGCGTTTCATGGTGTCCACTACACGTTTTGCTAGTATACCCCCAACGCCTGAGTCTTTGATGTTCAAAAGCCGAGAAATGTCGTCAATAACGATACAAGGACGCGCCGCATCATGGACTAATACCCAGGCACTGCTATCAACGGCCTGTAAACCGTTGAGCACTGAATCAGCACGCTGCTCACCACCCACAACTGTGGTGATTTGTGATGATTGGGCAAGTGCTAAAGTGTTGAACTCTGTGTCGTCAGGATGTAGGGCGATGACCAGATGATCAATCCTCGGATGCGTTAATAATCTCCGGGCAGTGTGTTCAATAACGGTAGCCCCGAATAAAGGTAAATATTGCTTGGGCCTGTCTGCTTGCATTCTGCTGCCAATGCCCGCAGCTGGTATCACTACAGTAAAACTCTGTTGCACTGAATTGTCCGGCATAATTTAGTCTGATGGCAGGATGCGATAAAAAGTTTCGCCGGGTTTAATTAAGCCCAACTCGTTGCGGGCTCTTTCTTCAATCGACTCAAGCCCAATCTTCAAATCCTGAATATCGGCAATGAGTAAACTATTGCGTTGCTTGAGATTGCGATTTTGCACCTGTTGTTGCTGCACGTCTTTTTCCAATTGCCAATAGTCTGGAATGCTATGTTTACCGAACCAAAGTCGGTACTGCAAAGTCAGCAGTAGCACAATCAGAATGGTGGTAGCAAAATGGCGCATCGACTTAGTATTGTTGTTTTTGGCGATCATAACTGACTTGCCTTACGTTAGGCAAGCCAGGGACAGGATTAGCGTATTACTTCCTGATAGGCAATGTAACCGCCGATGCCGCATAACGTAGAGCCAGATACTTTGTCCTGATAGGCATTAAATTTAGGGTGGTGTTGCAACCATTTGCCTAATTTTCCAGAACCTGCGGCGACAAACAGGTCACAAATAAATGCGATACAAGTGTAAATCACCCCTAAAGCGAGAAATTGAACCGTGGCATTACCTTGCTCCGGATTGACAAATTGCGGTAGGAAGGCAATAAAAAACAACGCAGTTTTGGGATTGGTTAATTCGACGACAATACTTTGTTTAAATATCCGGGATAGTGAGCGTCGCGCCACCACAGGGGCAACGGTCATTGCTTGCTGTGAGGCGCGCAAATAACTGACACCTAACCAGATGAGATAAGCTGCACCAGCAATCTTAATTGCAGTGTAGGCAATGGGGGCATATTCAAACAAGGCTGCCAATCCTAGTGCAGACGCTACGACGTAAATAAAGGAGCCTACTACCATGCCGCCAGCTGCGGCTGCGCCTGAGGCAAATCCGTGATGCATGCTGCGGGCCATTATGTATAAGTTTGATGGGCCTGGTGAAATACTCAGTAACAAAGCAGCAAAACTAAAGGTGAGAAGGGTTTCAAGTGTTGGCATCGTTAACTCCAATTGAAAATACAGGTTATCATTGTCGTCACCGAAAGATGGCAATTCTTCCATGAGAGCAACACACTCTCGTGATTCCATTGTTAGCAAGAAGCATTCTTTGGGTCAGTGCCCATTGTAGCAGGGTGTGTAAATCTTTACTGTATGTATTTTGTTCTAAGAAATAGCGTTTTGCTCAGTACAGTGAACCTTGGTTTATACAGATTGCTGTACATTTATTGTCGACTCTGGCTATGCTTAATGCTTATTCTGGCTATGTCTGGGTTTAATCCGTATTCAGGACAAAAAAATGATAAAACAACCTCTACGAATATTTGGCCTCGCGCTGCTTTGTGGCTTTGCTGCACCTTCAATGTCTGAAGAAAATCCCAATGTCATCCATTATTTGCACAAAATGTCTAACCCTGAGAATGGTATGGGGGCGCGTGAAGCGGGTTCTGAAAATGAACAAAAAGCGGCAAGTTTAATACTCAGTGAGCTGAAAAGCCTGGGCTACACCGTTTCTGAACAGAAATTTAAGCACCCTGTATTGCAGAAAAAAGACGAATTTGTTCACTCCAGCAATATTATCGCTGACAAAAAAGGACAAAGTGACAAGGTGTTGGTCCTGGGGGCACATTTTGATTCCACCGGCAGTAACAAAGGCAGTCTGGGGGCTATGGACAATGGCTCAGGCAGCGCCGTGCTACTAGCCGTTGCGCGACAGATCAGCAAAATGGATGACTTACCATACAGCGTGCGTTTTGTCGCTTTTGGTGCAGAGGAAATTGGTCTGGTGGGATCCAGAAAATATATGGAGATGCTTAAAGGTGAGCAGCCAGAGGAACTTGCGCGCATTGTCGGCATGGTGAATCTGGACACGGTCGCCGGCGGCGATTATCTGTATGTTCACAGTGCTCATACTACAGCCTATAAATGTGGCGGCGATAACAGTCAATTTAGCTCTGAGATAACAATGCGCGAAGCGCTATTGGCGGCATCAACGGCAAAGCTGGGTGATGATGCCCACAAGATACATCCGGAATTTCCCGGCTATCCTGAAGGCGTGACGGGTGATTGGTCAGATCACGAACCTTTTGCCTGCAATGGTGTTCCAATTGCGTATATCGAAACCACCAACTTTCAGATTAATGGCAAAGACGGCTATGACGGTTATTCTCAATCCACCGATCCAGCGCTTTGGGATTGTTATGATGCCGAAAAAATGACCGCCTGCGATCGCGACAAAGAGTCGTTATGGGGGCGCATCTGGCACGAAAAACATGACCGTTTAGATTATTTGCTAGAGTATATGCCAAAGCGTATTCATTCCCAGTTGGAAAACAACGTCACTGTGCTTGTCGAGTTTTTTTCAAACCCGACCGATTATTTGAAATAGTCCACTTTTAAATCATGATGGCTTACTGGTTATTTGCGCTGCTGTTGGCAGGGTTGGTATTTGCCTATTTGTGGGCAGAACGACGGCAGTTGAACGCCATCGCGTATTTTTGCAAACCTGCAGCAACGGTAACAGTGATAATCCTTTTACTGTATTTCGTTGGTGTAAATGGGTTATTCGTGCAGCTTGTCCTTGCTGCACTGATTTTGTCATTGTTGGGTGATATCTTTTTGATGTTGCCAAGTGACCGGTTTATTCCAGGACTGGCGAGCTTCTTTTTGGCCCACATAGCGTACATTGCAGCATTTGTCACAGGTCTGGACACCATCGCACCTGACATTATATGGAGCTTGCCAATTGTTTATGGAGTTGCTTTGTTATGGTTTGTCTGGCCGCAACTACAGGCGTTAAAAATCCCGGTAGTGTTGTACGCTGTTGTAATTATGGCCATGCTGTTAAGCACAATCGCCCGCTATCAGGCATTTCCATCCACAAGCAATTTATTGTTATTGTTGGGGGCGATAATATTTGTGTTGTCGGATTCGCTGATTGCGCTGGACAAATTTCAAGGGCAGCTGTTTAAAAAGGGTATGCCACGAGCATTGACATTAATCATTGTCACTTATTTCGTGGCGCAGTTTTTACTCGTTACCGGCACCATTTATCAGTTCAGCCAGCTGATGCCGTCCAACCACTAAGCGAATAACACATAAGACTCAGCAATATTGGATTACATCCACTGGTCGCGCTTGCGGCGTTTGAATACTGCACTGATGATCAACCCCAGCAGCACACCACCTAACGCAACACCGCCACCTTTCATAAACCAATCCATGAATTCGGCATTGTCGTTTTCCTGAAGCTTGGCATTGATTTGCGTATTTTCTACCTGTAAGTCATTAAGCTGACGACGCAACCGTGTTTCGACTTCCTGAATCGATGCGATCTCCTGTTGCAGTCGCATGATGTCTGACTCTCGGGAGGCAATTAGATCGTTTTGTTCTGATAGTTGCGATTGCAACAGTGGGATCTGTTGTCGCAGCGAAGTCTCAGCGGTGACAAATCTGGTTTCTAACCAGCCAGTGCGACCACGGTCATCTTCTACTTCAGTGTATTCAGCTTCGTCATCTACCTGGATTACCGACACAGGGGTACCCGCATTTATAGAGCCGACAATCCGATATTCTCTACCCGGGCCGGCATGCATGTACACAAACAAGTCATCAATGACATAATGCATGGCTGAGGAATTCAGTTCAGATTCGCTCTCTTGTGCGTTAGCAAATACGGAGAAGGTAAACAAAATGTAAACGGACAGTATTCTTATCATTTTTCTGGTCGCTATTGCATTTTTTGTAACTTTTTAACCAATCTTATGGGCTAAGTGCCGCAAACGCAAATTATTGCTTGGTCACTGTTAATTGCGGGATAAGTAGGAGGGATAACCGCTGGCAGCATATTTGCGTAACATTTGAACACTATTTTTTTACGTCTGTTGATTGCTTAATGCGCAATTGCGAGTTATCTTTCGCTTTTTAGCAACCCAGAAAGGTTTTTTCCACCTCCATGGAAAGTGAAATAGAGCTGAAGCTGCTTGTGGCATCGAATGCTGAAAAAGTACTCAATAAGCGGTTTATTCCTCAATTAAAGGCTGATTGCCAACAGCAAACATCACAGCTTTACAATTCTTATTTTGATACCGATGACCAACAGTTGCGTCAGCATGGCATGGGTTTGCGGGTGCGCGGTGAAAACGGCCAGTTTGAGCAAACTATTAAATCCGGAGATGGCTCGGTTGGTGGTTTGCATAAACGTACTGAAGTCAATGTAACTATTCCCACCAGTGAATTGCAACTGGATGCATTTCCCAGGGAAATATGGCCAGATGATTTGTCTCCTGACGATGTCGAAGCACAACTTGGTGAGCTCTTTACCACGCAGTTCCAGCGAACCAGCTACTTGCTCACATTGGAAGATCAGTCCAAAGTAGAAATGGTGTTTGACAGCGGTGAAATCGCAACACAAAAACACCATGAAAATCTCTCTGAAATTGAGCTGGAGTTAAAAGAAGGTGACCCTCAGTCGCTGTTCCAGATCGCCAATGAATTGCTCCCATTATTACCATTTCGTTTGGGTTATAAGAGTAAAGCGCAACGCGGTTATGAGTTGTGGAATGGTGAGGAGCAAGCAGAGCCCCATATTGCATTACCATTTCCATTAACCAAAGAATTATCGCTTACCGACGCTTTTACCCAGTTACTTAGCTACAACCTTGAAAACTGGCAATATCATGAGCAGCGCTATGCCGAATCCCACAAAGTAAAAGATCTTGTAGGTATGTATGCCGCGATAGAACTGGTAGGGATGACTCTGGATCTCTTTACTCCCAAATTGCAAATTGATGGATTGGCGGACATTACCCATGCCTTCGCGGGGGTGCGTCAGGCATGGCATTGGGTATCAGAGCTAGGGGTAATCAAAGAACTGACCTCCAAAAAGGGGTTGTATAGCAAGCGTATCGTAAAAAACCCAGAAGTGATGAAGGTACTGATGTCACGTCAAAAAACGCTTTTGGATCAACACACGCCGAAAAAACAAATCCGCCATCAGGACTATGTAAAAGTGCAATTGGCACTGTTGGAAATGCTGGTGTTAAGACCCTGGAAGGACGTCGCCACTCAGGTCCAGCAGGACAACAATGTTGCGAAGTTTGCCAGAAAGACCATCCGACAGCATTTAACCACCCTCAGCAAAGCATTTGAGTTCGATCAAACCGCAGGCTGCCAGATGTATTTACATCAATTGCCGGGGCTAATCAGTGCGAAACAAGTCCAGCAGTTATTGGGTAATGTCGCGGGTTCCAAAACCCGGAATTTGATGCACACCTGGTTGGATATTCAAGATGGCGTGGCAGAACTGCAACTACTAGATGTATTGGAGCAAAAGTTGCGACTGCTTGACGCCAATGACAGGGAAGATTTGTTAGAGTGGTGTTTGGAAAAGCAACAGTCTCTGGTGCAGATTTTGGAGCTTAGCCGGCAATCAGTGCTAAGTACCCAGCTCGATTGACGACAGCCACACAAATTGGCTGGTCGGACTTCATTTAAGTAAATCACTAACTTGTCCGATAATATAGGTGCCTATTGAACTTAACTGTTTAAATTTACATGAAAGTTCAATAGGCTCTTTTATATACGCTTAAACGAAAAGTTGAATCAATGGACGCAATGAATTCACCCTACCAATTGGCCATGTTGCTGGGTCTGATGATCTGGCTTGTGCCTATGGTGAAGATTTGGGTCCGATTTGATGGCATGCCTCATGCCAGAGAAATCTTCCTGGCAATCCTGTTTATTCCGCTAATCATGCTGGATGATATTCTCAAAACCTTTGGTCTGGATGAGTATTTTCCCCATCTGATAGGCATGTTTCGTTTTGTACCTGTATTAGTGGTTATTCTGGTTTATGTCGCTATTCACAAAATGGTGCAGCAGAAGGAAATTCCCAATCTAAAATTGCATTACGCTTTGGCTGGTGTGTTTTTTCTGATGCAAATTCCTTTTTTGATCCAGCATGAAAGCATCAAAATTGCTGTTCTCAACAGTGCCATAGTCGGCGATTTGTTCGGCAATTGGCCTTACTACCTTTTTTATATCTTGAGCAGTTTAGCCATTATGGCCTATGGCCTGAAAATGGAGGAGCTGGTTCGAAACTACAATGACCATCTGGCAGAACATGTAGCCGACTTAGAGTTTTATCGCTTGTCAAAAGGCACAAGAGTGTTTAGCGCATTGGTCAGTGTGTCATTCGGTGCCATTATGCTCGTAGTGGTCGTTGCTCCGGGCTTAATCGAGGTGAATACCTGGCAAAGCATTATTGCGCTGCTGCAATTTGCTATTTTGTATATTTCGGTCAATGTGCTGCTACACAAACAACGTTATGCCCCCGCGCCGATAGATTTTGATGAGCTGAACTACAAAAAGTACAATGAAGACCAATTGCGAGTGATTATCGCCAAGGCGGAAAGAGCTGTTCTAGTGCATAAAGCCTATAAGCATTTAGGCTTGAGACTCAAAGAATTAACCGATATTGCCCACTTGAAACCAGAAGACCTGATTATTGCTACCAAAACGCTGTTAAACAGGGATTTTCGCGCTTATATGTATCATTACCGTATTCAATACGCACGCAAGATTATTATGCGCTCCGATATCAAATTGGCCACCATTGCCAAACGTCTGGGTTTTGCGTCAGAAAAAGAACTCAGTGAAATGTTTGTCAAATATATGAAGTCCAGCCCAGAAGAAGAATTGGAACGTAAAGAACAGATGGAAAATGAGTCAATTGAGGGTGAGGCAACCTGAATTAGCAGGTTAATCACGAACCTTTCGCAACAAGCGAATTCGCATTTTTACTTCGAGTGACTCCGTGCGGGTGATGTTAAAAGTGTGAAGCACATTCCAGATTTTATTTAAACTTCATTGCATCGTTGGCAATTCAGGTATCGTAGGATGCGCTGAAATACCATTAATATTCACATCAACATCTGACAGTCATTGATAGCATATGAACATTCTTAACCGCATAAACTTTTTTAAAATTGCAGGGACAGGCACTAAAGAAGAGTTGAATGAAACCTTTATCTACCTGATTCGCGCAGCAGAAGAGGAAAAATCGGTTAGAGAAACATTACTGAAGATTTTGACGCTGGCACCCCGTAGCAGAAAAGCCGCTATTACCAAATTGATAGCGGACCTCAAGTTCCAGAAAGCACCATCCGATTTTATTGAGGCCATCGCTTATTTGCTGGATGACCAGATCGCCGATTCGGCGCTTAGTAAAATTCAATGTGTCACTTAGAAGATGAAGGGCTTGGAATTAGGCGAGTATGATTGTCCTCTGAAGACGTAAATGAGTTATGTCCGGATTAAAAATGACAGGATGCAAAATTTGAAAAAAACGTTTTTGTAGTAATTCAAACTTTGAGGTGTATTTTCATCAGTTAAATCAAGCACCAAACTGCTCATCCAATATCTGCTGCGTAAAGGCTTTGCGCAAGTAAAATCCTCTGGGGCGAGTTTTAACAACACTGCCGTCTCTGCCAAAAGCATCGGTTACAACACTGCCATCGGCCGCCTTCGGGCGTAACTGTAGTACTTCACCGTGTTCCGCGGTGACTGATTCAATGCCACCGAGCATGATGAGTTCCATGAGCTCTTCCCAGTCCGCTTGTAGCTGTTGTTCTTGTGTCATTGTGGGGGTCCAGAAAAAGCCTGTCCCCACCACTCGTTGTGACGGAGGAATGCCACGGTCGCCTTGCACGGGGATCCATAACACGCGTTGTAATTTGTTGCGAACGTTGCTGCTGTGCCATTGCCAGCCATGCATGCTGGTTAATGGAGCAAAGCACACGTAAGTGGTTTCCAGTGGTTTGCCATCCTGAGATATTGGCAGGGTTTTTAGCTCGATGCCTAACTCCGGGAAATCCTGTGTAGGTTTCGAACCGGCACTAGCGCCAAGCCACAGTTCCAGCAATTGCCCTGACCATCCTTTGTGTTTTTTAAAGTTTTCAGGCACAGCAATATTGGCCATCTGAGCCAGATCACCAAGTGTTAATCCAGCAATTGATATTGCCCGGTCAAGCAGTTCATCTGGTGAGTCAGGAGGCAGTTGTGGTGGTATCATGCTTTGAAAAATTTTGTGATATTTTTATTACGTACAGTTCTAGGCAAGCTAAGTTTATTGTGGAAGAATGGAGACATTAACAGTTTTGTGCCCGGGAGTCTAAGTGATTGACGCAGAGGGATTCCGCGCAAATGTGGGCATTGTAATTTGTAATCGTAACGGCCAGGTTTTTTGGGCGCGACGATTCGGCCAACACTCTTGGCAATTTCCACAAGGCGGGATAAATGAGGGAGAAACGGCTGAACAAGCCATGTACAGAGAACTTCATGAAGAAGTTGGATTACAACCGGAACAGGTAAAAATACTTAGAAGTACCAAAAACTGGGTGAGATATCGTTTACCGAAACGTCTGATTCGTCAGGATTCTGATCCGGTTTGTATTGGTCAAAAACAAAAATGGTTCTTGTTACAGCTGACCTGTAAAGAAGAGGATGTCGATCTGCTTCATACGGGTCACCCAGAATTTGATGATTGGCGTTGGGTCAGTTTTTGGTATCCAATTCGTAATGTCGTGTCTTTTAAACGCGATGTATATCGACGTGTGATGAAGGACTTTGCAACGACAGCCATGTCCATCAATAAAAAACCGCCACTCGAACATCGCCAGAAAAAAAGGCGACGAAGGTAAAATAGCGCATGTTAGCGACGTTGCGACAGATAGTTGAAGAGCTAAGCCGCATACCCGTCCTTGAAGAGGCGCTGCAGTGTGTTGCGGCGCGATTAACGCAAGCAATGCGAGTGGATTGTTGTACGATATATCTTGCTGACTATGAGCAGCAAGAATTTGTTCTGGTGGCAACCGATGGTTTGGCAAACGAAGGTATCGGTGTTCGAATTGGTTTTTCTGAAGGGCTTATTGGTCTGATTGGACAACGGGAAGAGCCAATCAATATCGATGATGCCCAATCACACCCACGCTTTAAACACTACCCTGAAGTCAAAGAAGAAAGTTATCACGCCTTTTTGGGCACACCCATCATACACCAGCGTAAGGTACTTGGCGTTATATCCATTCAGCAGAAATCCCGTAGGCGGTTTGGCGAAGAGGAAGTCTCATTACTGATTACGCTGGCTGCGCAAATGGCACTGGAAGTTGCCAATGCTGAAGCGCGGGGCTTGTTGAGTCTAAATAGAGATCAACCCGCGTGGAAAAAAGGCTTAAACGGTCGACCTGGGTCGCCAGGACTGGCCATGGGCATCGGCTATGCACCCCCTAGCGCACCTAAACTGACCGAGTATATTTCCACCCGAAGTAAACAGGCCGCCAGAGAAATATCCCGGTACCGTGAGGCAGTGATAAAAACCAAAGCTGACATTGGTTTGCTCACTAGCCGCATCCGGGAAGATTTGCCGGAAGATGTCATGAACATCTTCAAGCTTTACGACCAATTGCTGGATGCGCACAGTCTGGGTCGGGAAGTTGAAGCCAAGATCAAATCCGGATGGGATGCCTGTACCTCACTCAAACAGGTTGTTGAAGGCTATTTTGATCAGTTTCAACAAATGTCAGATGCTTACATGCGAGAACGAGCAATTGATGTCATGGATTTGGGTAACCGGGTCTTCGCACATCTCTTAAATAAGGGGGATGTTCAGGAAAGCATGCCGGACAACACCATACTGGTCGCAAAAGAAGTGACAGCGACCATGTTGGCCGACTGTGATAAGGACAAGTTGCTGGGCATTATCTGCATGCAGGGTGCAACCAACTCTCACGCGGCTATCTTGGCTCGTGCAATGGGTGTTCCAGCTGTAATGGGCCTTTCGGAAGTCCCAGTCGCAATGCTGGTGGGTAAAGAAATCCTTATTGATGGCTACTCCGGTGAAATAAAAGTCGCACCGGACGCCTCGGTGCGTAAAAGCTTTCAAAAACTGGTCGAGGAAGAACAGGAGTTAGCCGGAAAACTGGCAGAAGTTCAGGCACTGGAAGCGGTCACCAAAGATGGTGACAAAATAGAGTTACTACTTAATGTGGGCTTGTCTACGACACTTGAGTACCATACCAGTGAGTTTGCTGATGGGGTTGGACTATTCCGCACCGAAATTCCCTTTATGGAGCACAATCGCTTTCCTACTGAGAATGAGCAAATTCGCATTTATCAGAATCTTTTGCATCACTATCAAGGCAAGCCGGTCACCATGCGCACCCTTGATGTCGGTGGTGACAAACCGTTGCCGTATTTTTCATTTCAGGAAGAAAACCCGTTTTTAGGTTGGCGCGGCATTCGAATGACCCTTGATCATCCAGAGATATTCCTGGTGCAGGTCAGAGCAATGCTGCGCGCCAGCTTTGGACAAAAAAACTTGAATATCATGTTACCCATGGTGACAACGGCTGAAGAAGTCCGTGAAGCTAAGCGACTGATTCGACAGGCGTTCTACGAAGTGTCAGAAGAGGCAGCACGCGAAAAACAGGTGGTCTATAAACCCAGTATCGGCATTATGGTGGAAGTGCCTGCGGTGATTTTCCAAATGGCTGAATTTGCGGATATCGTCGACTTTTTCTCTGTTGGCAGCAATGACTTAACACAATATTTGTTGGCTGTAGACCGCAATAATGCACGAGTGTCAGATCTATATCAAAGCTATCATCCAGCGGTACTACGTTCGCTATATCAAATTGCCCAGCAATGTCAGCAATTGAATAAACCCGTAACGGTGTGTGGTGAACTGGCAGGGGATCCGGGTGGGGTGTTATTGCTACTGGCAATGGGTTATAACAAGCTCAGTGTCAATGGTCATGCCCTAAACAGAGTGAAATGGATCATTCGTAAATTAGATAAGGACTATTTGCAGCAATTTTTGCAACAGGTATTACGCCTGGTGGATGCCAGTGACGTGCGTGAGCATATCAATTTGCATCTTGAACAACTCGGTGCGGGTGGTTTGGTTCGGGCCGGTAAATAGGTCTCGATTTCTTGCTCAAAGCTTACACTTTCAGCAGCATCTGGTAAGATGCGCATCGCAAATAAAAGTTTGTACTCTGCAATAATAAGAAAGGATACTCCATGGCGGATAGTTTTATTACCTTCCCTGATATTGACCCGATAATATTCAGTATTGGCCCTGTTAGTTTGCGTTGGTATGGACTGATGTATCTTATCGGCTTTGTCGCTGCATTTTGGTTGGCCAATAAACGTCTTGACCGCACTGACTGGACCAAAGATCAACTCAGTGACCTGCTGTTTTTCGGCTTTCTTGGGGTTATTTTAGGTGGCCGCATCGGCTATGTGTTGTTTTATCAATTTGACCTGTTCCTTTCTGACCCACTTTATTTACTTAAAATCTGGACCGGTGGAATGTCTTTCCATGGCGGTTTACTAGGGGTTATTGTTGCCATGTTCTGGTTTGCCAGAAAGCAAAAAACGACCCTTATGCAGGTGGGTGATTTTGTTGCTCCATTGGTCCCTATTGGTTTGGGGGCGGGTCGCATCGGCAACTTTATCAACGCCGAGCTCTGGGGGCGCACAACAGACGTTCCCTGGGCAATTATCTTTCCAAATGCCGGTCCGGCGCCAAGACATCCATCACAACTTTATGAGTTTTTTCTGGAAGGGTTGGTTCTGTTTATTATACTGTGGTGGTACTCCAGAATTCCAAGACCCGTGGGTGCAGTGTCAGGCCTGTTTCTGGCAGGTTATGGTGCATTCCGATTTATCGTAGAATATTTCCGACAACCGGATGCACATCTGGATAACATCTACGGTGGCATGATGTCGCAAGGACAGATGCTATCATTACCTATGTTCCTGATTGGAGTTGTGATGATTTATCGTAGTTATAAGAAGCAAAACAACGCATGAAACAATATCTGAATTTAATGCGCCACATTAAAACCAGTGGCATCAAAAAAGAAGACCGAACTGGCACAGGTACGCTAAGTGTTTTTGGGTATCAGATGCGTTTTAATCTGTCTGAAGGGTTCCCTCTGGTAACTACGAAAAAGTGTCATCTACGCTCTATCATTCACGAATTGTTATGGTTTTTAAAAGGCGAAACGAATATCGCTTATTTAAAAGATAATGGTGTGTCGATATGGGATGAATGGGCGACCGAGGAAGGTGAACTAGGGCCGGTGTATGGCAAACAGTGGCGCAGTTGGCCCTGTTCAGATGGCTCCACTATTGATCAGATCGCGCAGGTGATAGAACAAATTAAACAAAATCCGGATTCACGGCGACTTCTTGTCAGTGCCTGGAACCCGGAGTTTTTACCCGATACTGCATATAGCCCTAGAGAAAATGCCCAAGCAGGCAAACAAGCATTGCCACCATGTCACACCATGTTTCAGTTTTATGTGGCCGATGGCAAATTGTCCTGCCAGCTGTATCAACGCAGCGGTGATGTATTTTTAGGTGTCCCCTTTAATATTGCCAGCTACGCGTTATTGACCATGATGATTGCGCAAGTGTGCGATTTACAGCCCGGTGATTTTGTGCACACGCTGGGTGATGCGCATTTATATAGCAATCATATGCAACAAGTGGATGAGCAGCTCTCAAGGGAACCGTATCCTGTGCCGGCAATGAAACTGAATCCAAAAGTAAAAAATATCTTTGACTTCAGTTTCGATGATTTTGAGTTATTGGACTATCAGTGCCATCCTCATATAAAGGCACCGGTTGCAATTTGAAGAAAAACTGCACATAGTTGCTGCAACTAATTGATTATATTTATTAAATGACGACTTCAATTCTGATATGTGATGACTCTGGCTTTGCCCGTAAGCAGATGGCGAGATCCATTCCTGATGGCTGGGAAGTGGATATCAGCTATGCAGGTAACGGCGAAGAAGCGCTGGAGCTGATCCGGGCAGGAAAAGTAGGACTGATGTTCTTGGATTTGAACATGCCGGTTCTGGATGGTTATCAAACCATGCTCAGCATTAAAGAAGAAGGCTTGTCAGTGATGGTTATCGTCGTCTCAGGTGACGTACAGCCTGAAGCACGCTCCAGAATGATGCAGATGGGGGCCCTCGACTTCATCCGCAAGCCAATCGATAACGCTAAGTTATGCGAAATTCTGGATCAGTATGGCATTTACTCTGGCGACACGACCAATACCAAATCAAAAACCATAACGACTCCTGAAAAGTCCATTGATAAGCTGGACGCCTATCGTGAAATGGCTAACGTCGCTATGGGACAGGCGGGGGAAAAGCTCGCTCAGCTACTGGGATTGTTCATCGAATTACCTATCCCGAATGTCAATATTATTGAGTCTACCGAATTGCATATGGCCATAGCCGATATCAACAAAAATGACTCTGTTTCGGCGGTATCTCAGGGCTTTATCAGCTCAGGCATCAACGGTGAAGCATTGTTGTTGTTCAATGACTCTAATTTCAGCAACATGGTTAAATTGTTGAAATATGATCAACAGGAATTAACAGAACAAATCGAACTGGAAGCGTTGATGGACGTTTCCAACATTCTGGTTGGGGCATGTTTAAATGCGTTATCTGAACAGTTAAATGTGCGCTTTGGGCAGAATCATCCCATCATACTGGGCCGACATACCGGCCTGGAGAGTTTGCTAGAAACCAACGTCAGTCGCTGGAATAAGGTGGTTGCTATTGAAATAGCCTATTCTATAGAGCATCAGGACATTCATTTTGATTTGATGTTGTTGTTTCCTGATAAAGCGATGGAAATCATTTTCAAACGCTTAATTAATTTGGTGGAGTAATTGATGTCAGATCAACTTGATGAATTACAAGACCTACATCTTAAACATGATCTGCTGGGCTCTATTGAAGTCGGGATCGCGGTGGTTGATCGTGATTTTCGTATTCAGTTGTGGAATCAGTTCATGGAAAGTCACTCAGGTATGTCACCTGCCAGGGTGCGCAACAAATCCATATTTGATATTTTCCCTGAAATAGACTCCGATTGGTTTAAACGCAAGACTGACCCTGTATTTAAATTACGCAGCCCAGCTTTTATTATTTGGGAGCAACGGCCACATTTGTTCGAGTTTGAAGCTTATCGTCCAATAACTTCAGCGGCAGAGAAAATGTTCCAGAATGTCACCATGTTCCCATTGACGTCATTAACTGGTGAAGTAGAACAAATCTGCATCGTTGTTTATGACGTAACAGATGAGGCAATCAGTAAACAGCGCTTTGAAATTGCTAACAGGCAATTAGAACAGATGAGTCGCATTGATGGCCTTACCGGATTGTATAATCGTCGCTATTGGGAGGAGCAGTGCGGAATTGAGTTTAAACGAGCTCTACGTACTGGTATTGCTTCAACCATGATGATCATGGACATTGATAAGTTTAAAGTGATTAATGATACCTATGGGCATCCTGCCGGGGATCACACCATTAAAACACTGGCCAAGATCATTGCAAAAGCCATTCGGGAAACAGATATTGCCGGGCGATATGGGGGGGAAGAGTTCACCGTGATATTGCCTGACACCGAAATAAAAAATGCCAAGATTGTGGCAGAGCGTATCCGCCGCCTTTGTGAGAATATTCCGATCGAATATGAAGAACACCAGTTCAAATTCACAGTCAGCGTTGGTCTTGCGCAGTTCCACTCATCATTTGGAACCTACATTCAGTGGGTTGAGAAAGCCGACAGAGGCCTTTATGAGGCAAAAGAAGGTGGACGAAACCGCACTGTCATTATGCAGTAGTCTTGTCTGAAACAGGTTAGTAAGCGTAAATCGTCACCCATTCTCAAAACACCAGGTTTTGACTTTGAGTAAATTGAATGACGATTAGTCTTCCCTTTGCCGTCGGTCGAAGGATCTTTGTCCTACAACGGTTTTTTTTCAGCAGTCAGTTGGCTCAAGAAACATGAATGACCGCTTTCCACCAAAAACGGAAATTCGAAAACGGCCCCTTCACGTTTCAAATACCCAACACATAACAGTTGATTGAATTAATGAAAAACATAAAATCAGCCAATCTGTCTTGTGTCCGAGTGTATTTATAACACTCGTTTTAAAATGGCAGGCCATTATTTACTGAAATAACAAAATCCGAGCGTCTTGTGCTTGAATTGGTAGTACTTCTATACCCGTGAGCAACTAATGCAACCGTATCGTCATCATTACCTTCATTTTTCCATTCAATTACGGCATAACCGTAATTAAAACTCGACGGCTTTATTTGCACATTTCCGGTATTTCCCGCGGCGATCTGTGTATTACTACTAATAAAATTATCAAAAGCTGTTGGGGAAAGCGCAACACCCATTTTATCGTAAAAGGTGACGGTAACGTCTACGTTATTATTACTAATATTTGATAAATAGATTACTGTAGGACTGGCCCCCGGCGCTTGACCCGCCCAGTGTGGGACGATTGCTTTGCCACTTCCGGCTAGCGCTAATTGGGAAAATAATAAAACAAAGACTCCAAGAAATTTAACAACAATTTTCATTTTTTTTCCTATTTGAACGTATCATTGAAAAAGAAAACCACTTCTGGCCGAAGACATTTCTGATTTTACAACTAAGCGTATAACTTAAATGATGATTAACCAGATGAAAGAAAAATTTACCACCCAAAACTACTCATGTCTATAATCAGACTCACATAAAAAGTGTGCTTATTAATTTAATAAATTTATACCCATCACTGTTCCACATCTTAAAACAGTGAATGCTCATGACTAGTATTATTAATTCGTGTTGAAAAATTCCAGTCAGTTATAAGATGGCAACTGTCAGTCAGATTCGAGTTTCGAATGGCAGCAAAGGCCCAAAAGCTACCGTATCAACAGAAACTCAAAAAGTCGATTCAGACTGTCAAAACCTGTAAGAGATCGGATAGTCAGTAACATCCTCATAGTAATTAATGCGCAGGTTAAAACCGGAAAAAAGTGACAGAGCACGCGTGTTACGATCCTAGGGAGCTACGATCGATTTAGTGCGATTCTTAGCTGCAACTCACTAATAATGGTAACGACAAGAAATAACTATAATCGCGGTGTCGCTTACGGCATAGACTAAACGATTTGTGTCATCAATTCTACGAGACCAGAAACCAGATAAGTTTTCTTTTAATGGTTCAGGTTTTCCAATTCCATCAAACGGAGAACGTTTAACATCTGTAATCAATTTATTGATACGTTTAAACGTTTTTTATTTGTTATTATTATATAAATGATAATGATTATCGTTTGCGTTAATGGTGAGGTTGGTTTATTGTGACTTTAACAATAACAAAAGGGTTACGGCATGCATTTGAAATTCCTCTGTTCTCATCATCGGGATTGGGTCTACTTTCATCCTCAGGAGGCGCTGGTGAAGCTGGAGCAATCAGGGCATTACGGCGATATCCTGCTGCAACAGGATAAGTGGCGAGAAGCGTTGCCGTTTCTGGGATGTGCTTGGGAAACTGCAGCTATATTAGTGGATCTTTATCAAAGCGAGATTGCTTTTTTGTTAAAGCGTCTGACCAGCCAGACTGTTGCATTGGCAAGATGTCTCGTTCAGTTGGAGTGTCCAGAGCATGCGCAACTGGTTTATCTGCAAGTACAAAATACATTGCACGGGTTTGAAGGTGACAATAAAAGGCTTGTTTTGCAGTGTTTGGAGAGTTTGTATCAGGGGCAGATGTTTCATCTTCAGGATATGACCTCTGTCTCTCAAAGCTCATTGAGAAATGCACACTAAAGCGTGTCATTGTTTTCCTGAAACATGAAATGACGAGCTTATACCGCTATTTTTAAATGTACCGATTGAAAATGATATGTCTTTTATCTTTTGTCTTCACAGATTAAAGCAAAAGCTCATATTAAACAGGACGATAAGCATGACCCAAAAGCGAATTGAGAAAGATAGCATGGGGCAACTCGAAGTACCGGACGAGGCACTCTACGGGGCGCAAACCCAACGGGCTATAAATAATTTCCCGATATCCGGCGAGACCATGCCACTGGCTTTTATTCAAGCGTTGATCATGGTCAAACAAGCAGCGGCCAAGGCCAATGGTGAACTGCAATGTCTGTCATTGGAACAGGGGCAAGCGATTGATAAAGCTTGTCAGACGTTACTGGGGCAGGAAAATCTGTTGCAGCATTTTCCGGTTGATGTCTTTCAGACTGGATCTGGTACCAGCACTAATATGAATGCCAATGAAGTGATTGCGCGACTGGCGGGCCAGCAGTCTGGGCTGGACATTCATCCCAATGATCATGTGAATTATGGACAAAGTAGCAATGACGTCATTCCAACGACCATTCATGTCAGCGCGGTCATTCGGTTAAAGGAGCATTTGTTGCCAGCGCTACAATATTTGTCTACAGCGCTCCAATCCAAAGCACAATCACTAAGTCATTTATGTAAAACCGGGCGTACTCATTTGATGGATGCTATGCCGGTGCGGTTTGATCAGGTTCTGAAGGGCTGGGAAGCGCAGATTACACAACAAACACGACTCATTGAGTCTGTGTTACCGGCCTTACAACAGTTAGCGCAAGGTGGCACGGCGGTTGGAACAGGAGTCAATGCCCATGAGGATTTTTCCGGGGTATTCACGCAACAACTGCGTCTACTCAGCGGTTGTGATTTTACGCCTGCTGGCAATTTTTTTGCGGCTATTGGCTCTCAGGACACCGCTGTCAGTTTGTCTGGGCAATTGAAATCACTAGCGACCACGCTTATGAAAATCGCTAATGATTTGCGCTGGATGAATTCCGGGCCATTAGCGGGGTTAGGGGAGATCACCTTGCCGGCATTACAGCCTGGGTCATCCATCATGCCGGGTAAAGTCAATCCAGTGATACCTGAAGCAGTCACCATGGCCTGTGCCCAGACTATTGGCAATGACAGTGCCATCACGATTGGTGCTCAGGCAGGTAACTTTGAGCTAAATGTTATGCTGCCGATGATTGCCAAAAATCTTTTAAACAGTATTCGACTGATGGGACAAAGTGCAGTCCTGTTAGCTGACAAAGCAATTGAGGGCTTTACCGTAAATGAGGAAACACTCAATCATGCACTAGATCGAAATCCCATTTTGGTAACCGCCCTCAACCCAATTATTGGTTATAGCAAAGCGGCGGAAATCGCTAAGGCCGCTTATCAGCAGCAACGTCCTGTTATTGATGTCGCTGCCGAAATGACCGATCTCTCCAAAGAGAAACTAAATGACTTATTAAATCCACTAAAGCTGACGGGAGCGAGGTAGTGAACGGTTCTGCATCACTTTATGAGCAGTGGCGACGGTTTATTCTTCGTGGTAATCAATGCTTCGAAGACGGTCTGTATCTCATCGCCATAAGCCATTATGAGTCCGCAAAAGCACTTTCTTTAGAAATGATAGAGGCTCAAGATGAACTTCATAAAGCAGTGGCTTCACTTTTGGTATGTCATCACAATCTTTGTGATCTTTATTTGGTAGAAAAGGAAGCAGAATTAGCCTGCTCGGAGTTGTCCTGTGTCCACGACAAATTAACTGGGTATTTGCAGGTCAGTGATGGCCAACCAGACTACTGTGAAGTCATTAGGCAAGGCTTACGTTGTAACTACAGAACTATGACCGCTTTTATGAAGCGCTATGGGAATCAAAAGTGGACAGCTGACAAACTTTTGGTCCCAAACATTGCCAATGCAACTCCCCAATTCGTGAATTAGGAGGTACCTTGAAGCGGATTCTTGCAGTATTTATTCTCAGCAGCCATACAACAGGTTCTGTTTTGGCGCACTCTGGTCATGATCACAGTCACTGGAGCGCGGATCTATTACATTACGGTTTTTACGGTTCGTTTTTGCTTTTTTGCATTGGCATGATTGCCTTTATGGTGCATATGCTGACTGGTAACAAAAGGAAGAAATAGGCCAATGTCTGTTTCAATTTGACGATAAAGCTGCTTTTATTGGATCATCCTGATAATAATTAGAATAAAGAGTGGCTTGGCAAATGGAAGATTCTGTCGCGAATACCTCAGAGCAACAGCAGCCAGAAAAACAGTTAAATAGTCAGATAAAGGCTATCTGGGACTATTTTAGTCACAATCCAGGCATGATGCTCTCTGTCGGTTATGTGCTGCTGACTCTGTGTGGTATTTTTTACAGCATGGCTTTTTTTGGTCAGTTTGGCATCGATATTTTGAAGCTGGCTGATGTTGCTGACTTACTTATTGTGGGTATTAGTGAGCCTGCAGCGATGTTGATGTTCAGTGGTGGACTTATTGTCGCATGGGGCTATGAACTGCTCTTTAAATACAGTTATCGTATACAGCAACGTTGGCTTGCTAAGCCTAAGAGCAAGAAACGAACGATTGTATTAGCGATGAATTATGTTCCCAAAAGCAGTGCCGCTATTATCATCGGCCTGGCTCTAATGTTTATTTTGTATGCCAATGTATTCGTTTCGTTGTATGCAGAATGGCGCAGTGACAAAACCAAGTCAGCTGGGGGCGCAACTGTCATCCTGGAGTCTGGCGTATCCTCAACACCGCAACCAGTCAAGCTGTTAGGCTCTACCTCAAATTATGTGTTTACCTACAATGTAGAGAGCAGTGAAGCGACCATTATCCCTGTCGAGAACATTATCAAAATCACTCCTGTGGTCGAACCGTCGGTGGATGAATAGCTGATGATGTACAGACGCCGATTGAAACTGTTGTGTGGCTCCTTTGTCGCACTATGGCCACTCTTTATTTGTATGGTTTATGCCACAGAATCACAGTTGCTATGGAGTATTGACAACAAATTCAATATGCCAGAATCGGCAGCCTGGGATGCCAAGCGTCAGGTTGTTTATGTGTCTAATGTCAACCACTATGCCAAGGACAATAATGGGTTTATTTCCAGAGTCGCGAATGACGGTGCCACGTTAGATCTGAAATGGATTGAAGGATTACACAGCCCTACAGGGATCACGGTTTTTGGCGACACCTTGTATGTGGTTGATTATGACGCGTTGGTCATCATCGATTTGCAGACAGAACAAATAGTAAAGCGAGTGCCAGCAAATGATGCCGACGCTATTCCTGTTTTAAATGATGTGGCAATTTCAAATGATGGAGATGTGTATGTCTCAGGCAGCCGTAGTCGCACAATTTATCATCTGACCAGGCAAGGATTAGAAATCTGGTTGAAAGACGACGTGCGACTCAAAAACGCCAATGGTCTTCTGGTGCACGGAAATATTCTGCTGCACGGTGGCGAATACTGGACCGCCTATGATATCGCTAGTAGACAACCTGTTGAACGCTTTTTCGGAGATGGGTAGTGGCGTAAAGGACATCGATGGCATCACCAGACTAACTGAAAACAGCTTTATGGTGACTTTGATTGATGATCCGAGGTTATGGTTGTTGCAGGTAGGACAGGCACCTGAGCCCTTTTCAGAAGAGGAGCTGAAAGGCATAGATATGCAGTTCGTGCCATCACAGAACAGACTGTATTTACCTCGTGTTGGCAATACACTGTCGGCTTACCAGATTACCCCTCATTAGCTTTGCAAAATTGTTCAATTGGAATGTTTCTTGATTAATTGATGCCGAAGGCTCACTACACCCTGTTTAAATCGTCAATTCGACTACTTTAAGTGGGCAAAGTACAAATAATTAGGAGATTTCATGAACACAAGGTATTTCAGGGGCACGTCAATTTCTGTTGTGGCGTTGCTTTTCGTTGCATTTGGCGTAACGGCAAAGGGGGACTTGTTTGCCACGATTGAACAGCAAGATGCTCGTTTATTTGATGCTTTCAATGCCTGTGATGTCGAGATGCAAGCTCAAATATTCTCACCGGATTTGGAGTTTTACCACGACACCGCTGGAGTTTCGAACTATGAGGAAACGTTGCGAGCGACGCGGCAAAATTGCGATAAAAAACTCGGTTTGGAAAGAACGTTAATATCGGGTTCCATGCGTGTTTATCCAATCAAAAATTTTGGCGCGATTCAGCAAGCAAGGCATCAATTTTGTCATATGGAAAATGGAAAGTTAGATTGTGGCACCTTTGGTTTTACTCATATCTGGAAACGCGTAAATGACACCTGGTTGTTGCACCGAGTCGTAAGCTATGACCACTGAAGCACTTATTTAAAGTGCTGTAAGTGGAGAATATAAAAAGTCGGGTTCTATTTTTACTTTTGTTATTGCAAATCATTCGCATTTGCAATATATTCAAGGTGTTCGATGTTTGCAGAACTGGTCCTCGCAGACATTTGAATATGTGGCGCAGGGCGTTGGTGAAAACCAGCGCCTTTTCCTTTCATATCCTTTACTGAGTTTTTGTATCCTTTACTGAGTTTCGCAAGGTTTGTCCTTGGCTTAGGGGAGTTGTCAGGCAGTTGCGTGCATGCGTTGTTCCAGTGCATTGACCTGACTTTTGATACTCCATAAAAACACCAAACTGGGTATGACCATAACTGCGGTTAGGACAAAAAACAGGGACCAGTTTCCGCCCATTCCGTCCACAATGAAACCACTGGCAGACGACAGACTGGTGCGTCCAACCACACCAAGTGACGCCATTAATGCATACTGCGTTGCTGAAAATGCTCGATTACATAGCAGCGATATAAAGGCCACCATTGCCACCGACGACCAGGCGGTGGTGAAACCGTCAATAAAGATAGCTGAGACAAATAAGGCTTTATTGGGGCCAACAATGGCGATCACAGCAAACATCAGATTACTCAGCGCCATGGTGATGCCACTGATCATCAACCCTCGATGTATGCCGTAGCGAATATTGACCAGACCACCGACAATGGCAAAGAATATCGTGACCCACCAATTTAGCAGTTTCGAATAAGTGCCAATTTCCGTGTTACTGAAACCTATTTCTTTGTAAAACACGATGGACATGCGTCCTAAGAAGGCCTCGCCCATCTTGAACAGGACAATAAATAATAAAACCGACAACGCAAACTTAACGCCATTGCGGCTGAAGAATTCTCGGAAGGGTTCCACCACCGTAACCATGAGCCAAATAACAATTTTTCTTGCTACGCTCGGTGCTTGATTGTTCCCGCCGATGAGCTTGCCATACAGCTTTTCAGCTTCGTTGTGGGCTTTATCGCGATGAACCGACGGCTCTTTGGCGAGCAGCACGGCCACTGAGAAACAAGCCATCAACCCGGCAAGTACAATATATACATCGTTCCATGTCCATCCGGCCCAATCGGCGATAAAGAAAGGAATGGCGCCCATTCCACCGTAACCTGTCCACCATCCTGCCGTTGCCACGGCAGAGGCCGCAGAGAGTTTGTCGCGTTCATGTTCGCCAATGGTGTCTATGCGATAGGCATCGATGGCAATATCCTGTGTTGCTGAACTGAGCGCGATGGCGAATCCAATCGCTGCCATATACCAAAGTTGTTCCTGAACGTTGAGCGTGGCCATGGCAAGACAACACGCCACGATCAGCATTTGCATAAGCAATATCCAGCCGCGACGAATTCCCAACATAGGTAACTTGATACGGTCCAGCAATGGAGACCAGAGAAAATTGATTGAATAGGCGACAAAGATAAGGCCAAACAGACCAATGGCAGAGCGAGACAAGGATTCGTCTTTCAGCCAGGCTGACATGGCTGAGCCTATCATTACCCAGGGAAAACCACTGGCCATGCCAAAGATAAAAATGGTGAGAATGCGTTTGTCTTTATAGGCTTGCAGTTGCTCTAGAATATTGCGCAATGGACTGTCATTTTTATGATTCTTGTGGCGCTATTGGATCATGATGCGGGCTGAAAAGCAATTGTGGTTATTGCTTTGAAGCTAAAATAAAAACGATTTACAGACTAAGGGCGAACGCCGATGCAATCAAAAGGCACCTGGCTATTGCCTTCAAGGTAACCCACGCAGACTTCTAATTCACTGTGCAGATAAGGATCTTCCAGTAACTTTTTTTCGTCCCAGAAGTGCATTTGATGCAGCAGATGCCAAAAGACACGTTCTTTTTGCGAACTGGGTTCATGACTGCATGCGTCAATCTGTGTCCACTCTTCCATTGTATCCCAAAAATAGAGGTCTACTTCTGCATACGGAATACGCCGCGCCCAGAAAGCGCGCAGGTAATAAGCCAGTTGTGGTGCTTTACGAGTGATAAATTGTTCGACGGTCACTGCGTTCCAGATACTTCTATGTTTTGACTACATGGTTAGTATAGTCGCAAATACTGAATTTACCTTGAATCGAGAATCGTTCTTATTTATCTCGTTGAAAATCCGGATGATTTTTTTGACTGGTGTCAATAAATTACCGGGTTGAAATGTGCTACCAACCCATATAACTCAGCCAACCATAGATCTCTTTGGCGATATACTCATATTGGGTTTGGTTGAGCGCCTGACCGATTATTTCACGCTGACGGAAATGCATTTTTAATGACTTTTCGGCAACGACTCGGCGTTGTTTTGCGGTACTTTTAGCCCAATCATTGTCCCATTGGTTGTAAATATCCATTACAGGTGCAGGTGTCCGAGCAAGCAAATTCGGGATCTGGTCATTCAGTGATTTAACCGGCCAGTTACTGCTAATTGCCACAAATGCATCGGGGGCCATTAATTGATCTTCAGAATACAACTTAGCCAGAAATGCCGCGGATGTGCCATGAGCGATCACCACAATAAAGCCGGGAAACGTAGCTGCCTCCTGATTGGCTGCATTCATAAGCAATAAGAACTGCTGCTCTTGTGCATCAAACATCGTTTGGTTTATTACCGGTGTTGCATCGTAAGCCGGTACACCTTGATCAACGGACTTAGGAATCTCCTCATTTGTCGTCTCGGGAGCGCTGTCTGTTGGCTGTGGTTGGGAGGAAGATTGCGTTGCCTGTTCTTCGGGCATTTGCCATTGATAGTCCGGCGCAGTAATTAGTAAGGTTGCCCAACCGTAATCGTTAAAGTATCTTGCCATCGGTGCCAGAGATATCTTGCTTGCACCATTTCGGCCCGCTTCACTGACCAAAATCATGATGCCTTTATTCAAAGGCAGATTGGCATTGTTGCTGAAAAATACTGTTTCCTGTTCACCCACTAACACCTTTTTAAAGCGATCCGGGTGCAGAGTACGCTGTACATCAGCGATTAACTTTTCCGTCTCACTCATACCTGATTGAGCAAAAGCAACGTCACAGATGAATAACAGTAAGCAACAGATTCGTATCATGGTTTCTCAGGTAAAGGCTGCAATGAACCCCTCTTATAACGCGCCGAAATCAAACTGGCAACTGTTGTAGTGACTTAAAAATGGGCAGGGACTGGTAAATTTGACTTGTTCACCGCTGCTGGGGTGGGCAAATTCAATCGTTGTTGCATGTAATTGTAAGCGCGGTGCTTTCGCTTTGGTTGCCTCATCGGCATAAAGTCGATCCCCCAGTATTGTATGCCCAAGGCTTTGCATATGAACCCGTAACTGGTGGGAACGACCGGTAATGGGCTTCAACAGCATCAGGCTCTCGTCTGCCAGAGAATGTAAGCACTGCCAATCTGTTTGTGCTGATTTGCCGCCTGCCATATCCACTTTTTGTTTCGGACGATTGGGCCAATCGCAAATCAAGGGTAAATCGACTCTGCCTGCAGGCTGCGCCGGAACGCCAGCAACACGGGCGAGATACTGTTTATTGATAAGCCGTTTTTCAAATTGTTGCCCCAGTACCTTATGACTTTGTCGATTCAGAGGCATCAACAATAGACCGGAGGTTGCCATATCCAGTCGATGCACGATGGTGGCGGTTGGGAATACCCGTTGTACCCTGTATTGCAAACTGTCTTTATGTTCGGGGGCTTTTCCCGGAACGGTCAGCAAGCCGCTGGGTTTATCCAGCAGCAAAATATCTTCATCCCGGTAAACAATTTTAATGTAAGGAGACGTCGGCGGCTGATAATTGAGAATCGCCATTAGGGGTTATTTACGACCAACTGAATCGCTTCCAACTGCAAACTAGCGGATTGAGCAGCAGCCAACAACATGGTTTTTTGCTCTTCCAGCGCCTCTATTTCCTCCTGACGCACGGCTGGGTTCACTTCTCTCAATTGCCGTAATCGCAGAATTTCATCGCTCAGCACGGTATCAATATGATGAAGTCTTTCTTCTTTTACCTTTTGGCCAAGATGCTCGGCGTGTTTTCTGGCAAGTGCCGCTGCTTTTTCAATATGCGTTGTGAGCGCCTTTAGCAGTTGACTACCGATCTTCTTTGGTACCGAGGCATAGTGCTTACTCTCGGGATAGTCCATTTTGCCGTTACCATCAATACAAAGACTAACGGGTTGTGGTGGGAAATATTGATTCAACTGTAAGGCCTTGCTACCAGACGGAGCTAACACAAAAAAGCATTCCAACCAGAAAAAACCGGCAGGTTTTTCTTTTTGTGCAACAAACGCCAGACTGGATTTACCCTGTACATCGCTGAGTAACATATCAATCGCATTGTGCACCAGTGGATGGTCCCAGGTCAGGTATTGAATATGCTCAAGTTGTGTGGCGGTTTCTCGTTCGTAGGTGACGGTCATGCCCTCGTCGTGCAGTCCAGGGATCTGGCTGACCATCGACTCTGTTGGTTTTAACAGGTAACAGGATTCATCTTTATCTTCCTGAACTACACCCAAGGTATCTAACAGACGCCCCATAAACTTTTCCAGTCGGGGGGAGTCATCCTGATCTTGCAGTTGTTCGATAAATGGACCAATACTGCGTTTGCCTGAGGAATTAATCTCCAATAACTTGTCTCGACCTTGCTCCATTTTTTGCATCAGCATGCGATATAGTTCAGCGGTTTGCGCCAGTAATTGTTCTTTTTGCTGGGTGTCTTCCGGTTGCTCAAGACATTGCAATAAAAGCTCTTCAACTTCTTCAAATACCATTGCACCAATCGGGCAGGTTTTAGCAAACGCACTGAGTCCCTGATCATACCAATCAACGAGTACTTCCTGTGCGGTACCGCTAAACACCGGGACATGCAGGTCAATATCAAACCGTTGTCCTATGCGGTCCAAACGTCCAATGCGCTGTTCCAACAAATCAGGGTTCAATGGCAAGTCAAACAACACCAAGTGATGGGAGAACTGAAAATTTCGGCCCTCGCTACCAATTTCACTGGCCAACAGTACCTGCGCGCCTTCTTCAATCTGAGCGAAGTAATTTGCTGCCTTGTCGCGTTCGAGGATGCTCATCTCTTCATGGAAAACCGTCGCTCTGGTACCTGCTTTGACGCGAATCGCATCGGCAATATCCATTGCGGTAACTGCATTGGCACAAATTACCAGGATCTTTTCCTGCTTATATTGCTGTAGTAACTCAATCAGCCAATCTATACGGGGGTCGAAGTCGCTCCAGAATTCGCTGCCAGCATAAGAAATCTCGGGTGTCAGAGCCGCTTTAACGCTGGCTTCTGCTGTGGCCTGTTGATATTGCTCTGGCAATTGCAAGGTTGCTTTGTTGAGACGACGCTTTGGAAATCCGGAAATGGAAGAGCGAGCATTGCGAAACAGAATTCGGCCCGTACCGTGGCGGTCCAGCAGTTCCGAGATGAGTGCGTCGCGGTTATCTTGTTGTTCATTAATATCTGCAAAACGTTCTGCTACATCGGGTAAAAGTTGTTGTAGTTTGTGCCATTGGTCTTCATCTAATGAAGCGCCGGAAACCAGTGGTTCAATCGCGTCTGCCAGATTTTGATAGGTCTGTTCTTCGGCTAAAAAGCGAGGATAATCATGGAAACGATCCGCATCCAACAAGCGCAATCTGGCAAAATGACTTTCATGCCCCAATTGATCCGGAGTCGCGGTAAGCAACAAGACCCCCGGTGTTTTTGCGGACAGATGTTCTATGACTTCGTATTCCTGTGATGGGTTACCCGATGACCAACGTAAATGGTGCGCTTCGTCTACTACCAACAAATCCCAGCTCGCAGATAGGGCCTGTTCAAAATAGCGACTATTGTGGGTAAGAAAATTCAGACTACATAGCACCAGTTGCTCAGTTTCAAAAGGATTAACGGGCTCATCGGCCAGGGACTCGCAACGTTCCGCATCAAAAATGGCAAAACTTAAGTTGAATTTGCGTAGCATCTCAACCAGCCATTGATTCACCAGACTGTCGGGTACCACTATTAATACGCGCTGGGCACGCTCGGTGAGCAATTGTTGGTGAATAATTAACGCCGCTTCAATGGTCTTTCCCAGTCCCACTTCGTCCGCAAGTAGTACGCGTGGAGCAACGCGTTTGCCTACTTCTTTGGCGATATGTAGTTGGTGCGGTATCAGTTGCATGCGTCCGCCCAGATAGCCCAACAATGGTGAAGATAAGTGTTGTTGGCGCAGTTCCGTGCTTTCTTTGCGCATCGCAAACCATTTGTGTTCTTCGTAGTGACCGGACAATAATCGTTCTAGCGGCTCCGATAACACGAAGTTATGAGCTAAAAAGGTTTCTTTTACGATTACGTCGCTTTGGTCGTCGTTTCTGACGCCATGATAGTGGTAAATTTGGTGTTCTTTCTGGACGTCCCGAATGGTAAACGTCCATCCCTCATGATGACTGGCCTCGTCACCCACTTTAAATGCGACTCTGGTCAAGGGAGCTTCTTTGCGCGCATAACGACGGGTTTCACCGGATGCCGGAAACATCACGGTTATTGTTCTCTCGTCTAACTCCAATACGGTACCCAGTCCGAGTTCCACTTCGGTATTACTTAACCAACGTTGTCCTGGGGCTGGTATGCGCAGTTCTGACATAAATTCACCTTAACCAAATTTGGGGCGCGGATTTTACTGTAGTTTTGTCTCGCGCTCCAGCGACGATTGCACGCAATTCATTGTGCAGCCTACTTATCTTTATTGTGGTTAGCTTTCGGGAAAAAAGCATCCTTGTGTCGCTGAATGGATTTATTTTATAAAAACAGGTGAATGTCTTGTGAAAGTGTTCTATTGTGAAGTTGTTCATTGCTGAAGTGAACAAACTCAAAAGCGAACGCTTGTGAGTTGAGGAGTAATTAACCAGACCGTTGGTTGTCTGAAGCTCAGCGGTCGAAGCCCAAGGTTAACCAGAATCGGAGTGGCGGATGCCTGAAAAAAAAGCCTCTAAATCCAAGTTGTATGTCCTAGATACTAATATTCTACTTCACGAACCTTTCGCATTTTTATCCTTCAAAGAAAACGATGTTGTTATTCCTATGACAGTGTTGGAAGAGCTGGATTACATTAAAGACAGCAAAAAAGATGTGGCTCGGGATGCCCGTGTCTCGATTCGCTCCATGGAAGATATCTTACATGACGCGACCCCAGAGCAAATGGCCAGTGGTGTATCACTGGAAGGTATAGGTTCCGGAGAAACCGCGCCGACTGGGCGTCTATCGATATTCGTCGATAATCAACTGCCCATTGACGAACATATCTTCGCTGGGAAAGAGAACGACAATCGCATTATTAATACTGCGTTGTTTTTACAAAAAGACAATCCTGACCAGCATGTCATTCTGGTGACCAAAGATATTAATATGCGCCTCAAAGCGAAAGGGGCTGGACTGGCGCATGTTGAAGACTATCGCACTGACCAGTTAATCAGTGATATTAAATACTTAAGTCGCGGCTTCCATCGCTTTGAAGGGGAATTCTGGGACAAGGTCAGGTCTGTAGAGAGCCGCACTGAAGGCCGCGATACCATTCACACCCTGAACAAAGATGTCTTGCCTGAAGCATACGTGAATGAGTTTTTGTTAGATGACTCGGAACATTTCGCGGCGATAGTCGAAGCAGTTAGTGAATCATCCCTCGATGTTCTGGATATAGGCTATGAACGTCTTATGGGTAAGAGTGCCTGGGGAATTTCGCCAAAGAACATAGGTCAGGCTATGGCATTGCATATGCTACTGGACCCTCATATTGACTTGGTGATCCTCACTGGTCCGGCGGGAAGCGGTAAAACATTATTAGCCCTTGCTGCGGCGCTGGAAATGGTCGTTGAGAAAAATATGTACGATAAAATTATCGTAACACGTAGTACCCCCGAAATTGCAGAATCTATCGGCTTTTTACCGGGTACCGAAGAAGAAAAAATGGCGCCATGGCTAGCCGCAATTACCGATAGTTTAGAAGTGCTGCATAAAAATGATGAGAATGTAAAAGGCTCAATGAGTTACATCATGGAAAAAGCCAATATTCAGTTTAAGTCAGTGAACTTTATGCGCGGTCGAAGCATACAAAACGCCATCGTCATATTAGATGAGTCGCAAAACCTGACCGCATCGCAGTTAAAAACTATCATTACCCGTTGTGGTGAAGGGACCAAGCTGATTTGCGGAGGAAACTTAGCACAGATTGACAGCAACTATCTGACGCCGGTGACCTCCGGTTTGACTTATTTAGTTGAAAAATTTAAATATTTTTCAGGTAGCGCTACAATTAATCTCGACGGCGTGGTGCGAAGCCGTCTTGCTGAGTTTGCAGAAGAGCACTTATAGGCAAGTGGGAAAATCGAGTGAGTAAAAATAACAGGTCCACCGTTCTTATTGTTGATGACGACTATATTAACAAAGAAATACTGGCCCATGGATTAAAGTCTGACTACAACATTTTACTTGCCGATTCCGGAAATGCGGCATTGGAACTCGCTGAAAAAGAGCTGCCGGATACTATTTTGTTAGATATCGTTATGCCCGATATCGATGGCTATGAAGTGTGCCGCAAGCTGAAAAGTATGCGGCAGACTCAGAAAATCCCTGTCATATTTTCCACCAGTAAGTGTACCGATGAAGATGAAGTGTTGGGGCTCACAATGGGAGCCTCAGACTATATTACTAAGCCTTTCAATATGGCATTGGTCAAAGCCCGGGTGCGCAATCAGGTACAACTGAAAAAGAAGACTGATTTGTTAGAGCAATTGGCCAGTGTCGATGGCTTAACTGAAATTCCTAACCGCCGTTATTTTGATGATGTTTTTGAGCAGGAATGGCGGCGAGCGATGCGCAACCAATATTCGATTGGCGTCTGTATGCTGGATATCGACTACTTCAAACAGTTTAATGATAATTATGGTCACACAGCGGGTGATGACTGTTTAGTGGCAGTAGCAAGAGCACTATCAGCAGTGAGCAACAGAGCCGGAGACTTCTTGGCAAGATATGGTGGCGAAGAGTTTGTGTTTGTCTGGCCCAATTGCGAAATGACGAACGCTGTAAAGATGGCTGAGCGAGCCCGAGCGGCTGTCGAAGAATTGGCGGTTACTCATGAATATTCTGAAGTTTCTTCCGTGGTAACAATCAGTGCAGGCATAGCCTGTATTTCTCCTTTGCAATCCAGTGTTAAAAAAGATTTACTTGATAAAGCCGATGAACAACTTTATTGCGCTAAAGAGGCGGGACGAAATCAAATTTGTTATGACAACACCGACTGATGTGCATCAACGTCAGACAACATTTTCCACTTTCGCATAAACCTTATTCAAGAATTGCTCGCTTCATTTTGTATTTAGTATATCCATAGGTTTTTCTGACAAATTATCACCGTGCGATATTCATGGGGACAACCTGTCTTTTATTGATTCCATGCTCAACTGGGTCCTGATTTCTCCAAATCATTGCTTGTAGAGTTAAAGGTGACCGTTTGAATTTTTGGCGATTCAGAGGGACAAAGTTTTATGGTATGGGTGTTGAGGCGTCACAGGATGAAAGGATGAGTCCTGCGGTGTTGGAGGTTTAGAAACTAATTGCGCGCCAGATTAACTAAATCTCGATTCGGGATCACTTCGTAAGTATACATACCGTTGTTAATATAACGCTCCGTCTCTTCCCCTAATTCACCGATTTTCATTATCGCAGGGCCAGTGGGTTCAAGCAGCACATAGTCTATTCCCCCCTCATTGACTGATACTTCAGACTCGCCATAGAACGGCAGGTTCGCACCAAGTAGCGCATGATTAGGAAGATATATAATGATCATATGCAGTTTTGGCAGCAAAGAGCGCAATAGCGCCGCAGTCAGTACGGCTTTGCTGTCACAATCACCGCGATTGGATGTCAATACTTCTGCAGGCGACGAAAAACCTGAGCCATAAGAGGTTAATCGATCTTCCAGCGTGTCGTAAGGAATACTCTGAACCCAACTGAGCAATAAATTAACATAGGTTCGAGAGGTACTGTCTTCATTGATTTGTTCATATATCGCTTGCGCTGCAGGCAATACCGTATGAACACTGTCATCAACGAATCGGATATGGTCGGGTTTGACGCCTTGTTCCCCATAGGGGCCGATGTAACGATCATAGTAGTTTTGTTTCAGATAGTCGGTCAGCGCCTGCTCCTGAACGATCTGCATCTCGCGCATCCACTTATCAGCGACCTTATCGTTCTGGCTTTTGACCTGTATCTGGATTTCTGTATTGAGGCGACGGAAATGAATTCTTGCTTCTCGTGGATTGACTTTTTGCGCGGCTTTTTGCAACTGAATATAGACGTAACGCTGCGCAATCTCCGGCTTGAAAGATTTATTGAGTTTGTGTTGCGAGGACATTTTCTCTTTATCGAGCGCAAATGTCAGGTTACGTTCAGAGCCAAAAGCATCCAGCCAGCGGTAATTCAAGGTTACCTCTGTGTTGGATTCTTCTCTGTGAAAGTAACTTTGATCGGCATGTACTGCGGTTGCCAATACAAGTCCTAACACGGCTGTCAGATATTCAGATTTCATCGTTACGGTCACACTATGCACTCTTAAGTATATCGTATGCAACGAAAAAATCTAAAGTTTGGGAGTAATTACTTACATTTAACGTCTTATTTTTATTGGATTTCCCTTTCTTATCTAGCCGTGAAGTGCTGAGTGGCACCAACCGCTCGTTGCCAACCCTGTAACAATTCCTTCCGCAGGACATTGTCCATCGCCGGCTTAAATGTTCTGTCTATGCTTCTTTGGGCGGCAATATTTTCAAATGAATCATAGATACCGTGCTGCAAACCGGCTAAATAGGCAGCACCTAAGGCTGTCGTCTCCATAATGGTGGGGCGTTGAATGTCCACGGACAATACGTCTGCCATAAATTGACACAGCCAGTTATTGTTCACCATGCCGCCATCGATAGTGAGCAATGACGGTTCGACTCCATCACTGGCCATGGCTTGCAATAGGTCATGGGTTTGAAAACAGACGGCTTCCAAAGCGGCTCTGGCAAGGTGCGCTTCGCTGGTGTCTCGTGTCATACCAAAACAAGCTGCTCTGGCACTGGGATCCCAGTAAGGCGCACCTAAGCCGGCAAAAGCCGGAACGAGATAGACACCGTGTTGATAAGGTAAGGATGTCGCTAATGCCTCGGTTTCCTGTGCGGAAGCAATCACCTTGATGCCATCCCGCAGCCACTGAACTGCCGCTCCGGCAATAAAAATAGATCCTTCCAGGGCGTAGTGCACTTCACCATTGATTTGGTATGCGATGGTGGTCAGCAGGTTATTTTTAGAAAAATGGAGTGTTTTTCCGGTATTGAGTAGCACAAAACAGCCGGTACCATAAGTACTTTTGATATCTCCCGGATTGAAACAACACTGGCCAATAGTTGCGGCTTGTTGATCACCAGCTACACCACAAATCGGCAATGGGCGATCAAACAGATCTGCCGTGGTCGTACCGAAATCATCTGCACTTTGTTTGACTTCGGGCAATAGCGACTCAGGTACATTGAATAATTGCAGCAGATGTTCATCCCATTGCAGGGTTTGAATATTAAACAGGTTCGTGCGGCTGGCGTTGGTGACATCAGTGGCATGTACCTTACCACCGGTTAAGCGCCATATCAGGAAGGTATCTATGGTGCCAAATGCCAGTTTGCCTGCATTGGCCAGCTGTCTGGCGCCGTCGACATTGTCCAGGATCCAGGCAATTTTGGTGGCCGAGAAGTAGGCATCCAGCAACAGTCCGGTTTTTTGCTGCAATTCTGCGGCACTTTGTTCTTTGCTCAATGCTTGGCAGATATCAGCGGTGCGGCGATCTTGCCAGACAATAGCATTATACAAAGGTTTACCCGTTGATTTGTCCCAGACGACAGTTGTTTCGCGTTGGTTGGTGATCCCCACGGTGACCACTTCGATACCTTTTTCTTTAGCCTGTGCAATAGCGCTTTTGCATACGGCAACCGTCGTGGACCAGATTTCTTCCGGATCGTGTTCGACCCAGCCATCAGCCGGGAAATGCTGCTTAAACTCCTGTTGCGCGACCGCGATAATATCGCCAGCAACGGAAAAAACGATGGCGCGGCTGGAGGTGGTTCCCTGATCGATTGACAAAATTCCGGATAACGGCATAAAAGGATCCTTAAAACTGGTTTTATATAAGATATAAAACTACTGGATTTATGTCTTAATGACAATGCATTCTGACAGCTTAGTAAAATTAATTTGTAATATCCTGAATTGTTCAAAAATCATTCGACTGGATAAAACGCAGTAATATCAACTACTTCGTATCAACCACAAATTTCCACCCAGATATCGTCCCATTTTTAAATCGTTTTAGGCTTGACAGGAGGGGTAGGTGGTTCCTAAACTGTGATTTGTGGGTAAAAGTGGCAAAAAGTGGATCTTGTAAGTATCTGCCTTGTCGAATAACAATAACAACAACATTTGGGCTAGGGGAATGTTCCGCGGCGCTAACGCAATTAATCTCGACACAAAAGGGCGAGTAACGATACCTACCCGGTATCGTCAGGCTCTGTTGGATGATTGCCAGGGACAATTAGTCTGTACTATTGATACTCAGCAGCCCTGTTTGCTACTTTACCCACTCTCCGAATGGGAAGAGATCGAACTGAAACTTAGTCGTCTCTCCAGCATGAATCCGCATGAACGACGTCTGCAAAGACTTTTGCTGGGTTATGCAATGGAAGGTGAAATGGATAAAAATGGCCGTTTTTTGCTTTCCGCACCTCTGCGTCAACACGCTGCTCTTAACAAGGAAATTATGTTAGTAGGGCAACTCAATAAGTTTGAAATCTGGAGTGCTGATACCTGGAATCAGCAGGTTCAAACTGATATCGCGACTGAACAGGTGGGTGAGTTTGAGCTTACCGACCGTCTACAGGACTTTTCACTTTGAACGCCAGCACTTTTGCCCACACTTCAGTGCTGCTGCACGAATCTGTTTCTGCATTGGCGATCAAACCTGATGGCTTGTATGTTGACGCGACATTTGGCCGTGGAGGTCATTCTGCGGCTATCCTTGAGAATCTCAATCAAGACGGTAGGCTCATCGCCTTCGACCGTGATGTGGCAGCAATCGAAGCTGCACAAAAATTTAGTGCAGATCAACGTTTTTCCATTGTGCATGAACCATTTTCAGAAATGAAACGGGTCTTACAGGGAATGGATCTTCTGGGTGAGGTTGATGGGATTTTAATGGACCTAGGGGTTTCATCACCACAGCTGGACGACGCTGAAAGGGGATTCAGCTTCATGCGCAATGGCCCTCTGGATATGCGGATGGATCGCACCAGAGGTATCAGTGCTGCGGACTGGTTAGCAACAGCCGAAGAAACAGAGATAACCAGGGTCATCAAGGAGTTTGGTGAAGAGAAATTCGGTAAACGTATCGCTCATGCCATAGTTAATGCTCGCAAGGAGCAAGCACTTTCCACTACAGCGGAATTGGCTGAGTTAGTTGATGCAGCAGTACCCGTTAAAGATAAGTTTAAACATCCCGCAACACGAACATTTCAGGCTATTCGAATTTTTGTAAACGACGAACTTGGCGAAGTACGCGAGGGCCTAAATAATGCGCTTGCGGCATTAAAATCGGGTGGCCGATTGGCGGTGATCAGCTTCCATTCTCTGGAAGATCGTTATGTAAAACGATTTATTCGGGAACAGAGCCGCGGGAAACAGGTACCACCGGGCATGCCTATATTAGAATCTGAGCTAGCGGCAACCAGAAAAATGAAAGCGGTCGGCAAAGCGATAAAGCCATCTGACGCGGAGTTGGAATCCAACATTCGCTCTCGAAGTTCGGTTCTGAGGGTAGCGGAAAGACTATGATTACCCTCAAACAAAACTTCACATTAGTGACACTCATTCTCACCGATATGACTCGCCATCCGTTGCGGGTTTTGTTGTTTTTAGCGGTGTTAGCCAGTGCGATAGCTGTGATCCTGGGTACTCACCACAATCGACAGATGATAATTGCATTAGAAAAGACCATGCAGGAACGTGATCGTCTTGATGTTGAATGGCGCAATTTAATTTTAGAGCAGGGTGCACTAACTGAGCACAATCGTATTGAAACCTTAGTCAAAGAAAATCTCCAAATGTACCGGCCATCACCGGAAGAAGAAGTTGTAGTGAGGGTGAAGTAGTGGCTCGAAAACAAAATCAGGCAAAAGGCAATGCTGCACCGGCTATTGTGCAATGGCGCTTTATTACCGTATTGGTGGTAGTAGCTATCGTGTTTAGCGGACTTGCTGTGCGCGCTGCATATATTCAGGTGATTAACCCTGATATGTTAATTAAACAGGGTGACAAACGGGTCGTTCGAACGCGCCAAAGTATGGTGCATCGCGGCATTATTTATGACCGCAATGGAGAGGAATTGGCGGTTAGCGTGCCGGTACGCGCAGTTTGGGCTGATCCTAAAACCATTCATAAACACAACGCACTGAATGATGTGCGTCGCTGGGAAGCATTAGCAGATGTCCTGGGGCAGGATCTCGATAAAGTGCTGGAGCGCATTAAAAATCCAGCACGGCGTTTTGTCTATATTCAGCGTCAGGTGTCACCAGCGATGGCGAATTATGTCAAACAGCTGGATATTCCCGGTGTGTATTTACGCAATGAATCACGCCGTTACTATCCTAGCGGGGAAGTATCTGCTCATCTCATTGGCTTTACGGATGTTGATGATAGAGGACTGGAAGGCATAGAGAGAATCTATCACGACATTTTGAGTGGTACACCCGATAAACGGAAAATTCTGAAAGATGCCAAAAATCGCCAGGTAGAAGTATTAACCGAATCCGAAGGGAAAAAACCGGAAGATATTCACCTGACCATCGACCAGCGTATTCAGGCCCTGACCTACAAAGAATTGAAACAGTCTGTAGCGTCACTTCGAGCGACATCCGGCTCAGCTGTAGTCGCCAATGTCCATACGGGTGAAATCCTGGCACTGGTAAACAGCCCGTCTTTTAATCCCAATAATCGTAAAGGTGTGGCAGCCCATCGCATTCGTAACCGTGCCATCACCGATACTTTTGAACCCGGATCCACAATCAAGCCATTAGCTGTGCTAAGTGCGTTGGAATTTGGCAGTGTAGATATGAACACCAAAATAGATACAGCACCGGGGTGGATGCGCCTGGGTGGCAGTATCGTGAGAGATTCCCGGAATTACGGCGAAATGGATCTGACTCATATCATTCAGAAGTCGTCTAACATGGGGACATCCAAGTTGGCGCTTTCGGTACCTAAACAGCAATTCATCGATTTGTATTACGAGTTGGGGTTAATCGGCGACAGTGGCAGTAATCTATTAGGCGAAAGTGGCGGCATTTTTCATGAGCGTCGTCGTTGGTCTGATTTTGAGCTGGCCACCTTGTCTTTTGGCTACGGATTATCGGTCACAACTTTACAGCTAGCCCGAATGTATACCACGTTGGGCAGTGGCGGCATTCGTCGACCATTGAGCATTATCAAATCTTCGCAAGAGGTTGAAGGGGAACGGGCGTTGTCCACCAGTACGGCAAGAGCTGTGGTGGATATGATGGAACATGTCATATTGGATGGCGGAACAGGGACAAAAGCTCAGGTGCCAGGATATCGGGTTGCCGGCAAAACAGGCACAAGTCGTAAAGCCGTTGCTGGTGGTTACGGTGAAGAATACGTTAATATCTTTGCCGGCTTAGCGCCAGTGTCCGCGCCGGAAGTAGTGGTTGTGGTGCTTATCAATGAACCCAGTGGTGACCTCTACTATGCAGGAGATACTGCTGCCCCGGTTTTTTCTAAAGTGATGTCAGGTACTCTGCAATTACTCAATATTCCCCCAGACGATAAAAATGTGTCTTCACTTGCTGCCATTAGGAGAGCGCGTGATGACTCATAAGACGATTTGTAACTTAAAATCGCTGTTGCAGCCGTTTGCCATTGAGGCGCCGGAAATCGAACTGCGGGATTTGGTTTTAGATTCCCGTGATGTAGCGATTCATAGTGCATTTTTGGCTGTAAAAGGTCATGCACTGGATGGTCGTGAATTTATTCCCCAGGCTATCAGTTTAGGCGCCAAAGTTATTTTGGTAGACGTTGACGATGCCAGTCAGCATGGTCACATGGAAATGCGCGAACACACGTTGCTGATCAGCTTTTATGAATTACAGCAGCAAGTGTCAAAGCTTGCCGCTGTATTTTTTGACGAACCTGCCTTCGGTCTTGATACCGTCGCCATTACCGGAACAAACGGTAAAACTTCGACCACGCATTTCGCCTGCCAGCTTAGTGAATTATTGCGCAAGCCCGCAACATTTGTCGGGACCTTGGGTGCAGGGCCGTTGGCCAATATGAATACAACCCGCAATACCACGCCCGATCCCATTAGTATGCAACGCATTGCTTATCAGGCATTGCAGCGTGGTGCAAAGTTCATGGCATTTGAAGCTTCCTCTCATGCATTGGTACAAAATCGACTCAGTGCCTTCAAAACTGATGTGGCGATATTTACTAATTTAAGTCGTGACCACCTTGACTATCATGGTGATATGGCCAGTTATGCGGCCGCAAAACGATTGTTGCTGCAACAACCGGGATTGCGCAGTGTCATTGTTAATATTGACGATCCTGAAGCACAGAATTGGCTGGCGGTGTGCCCGCCGTCCTGCAAGCCGTTCCATATCGGTATCGAGTCTGAAAGCGCACCACAAAACACCTTTTTTATTGCTCGTGATATCAACTACTTAACCAATGGCATGCAGTTTAGCCTGCACACCGAGTCTGGAAAATGGTCAGTAGAGACCCCATTGTTGGGTCGATTTAATATTTATAATTTGTTGGCGGCTTGCGCCGCACAAGTGGCATTGGGACACGAACTATCGGTTGTGGTAGAGCAATTAGACAAGGTCAAAGCGGTCACCGGTAGAGCGGAGTTAATTCGCTTAAAAGGCCAGGCCAACGTCGTCATTGATTATGCCCACACGCCGGATGCACTGGAAAAAATCCTACAGGCCTTGCGGAGTCACAGTGACGGCAAGATATTCTGCCTGTTTGGCTGTGGTGGTGAGCGAGATCAGGGTAAGCGTCCTTTAATGGCTAAAATGGCAGAGCAGTATGCAGATGTCGTCATGGTGACTTCGGATAACCCCAGAAGTGAATCTCCTGAGCATATTATTGATGACATTCTAAAAGGATTTGAACAGCCTGAAAGGGTGTTAGTAGAGCCAAACAGAGCTACAGCAATTTGTCAGGCAGTAGCACAGGCAATGCCTGAAGATATCGTTCTTCTTGCCGGAAAAGGTCATGAGACCTATCAGGTGATAGGAGCAGAAACGCGACAATTTAACGAACGACAATTCATTGAAGAGAAGTATGAGGTGTTGCCATGATCGAAGTATCACTAGCGTGGGTTGCTGAGCAAGTTAAAGGTGAGATACGCGGGGCAGAGCAACTGGCTCTTACGCCGGAAAATATCATCATTGATAGTGTCAGCACCGATACCCGAACAATAACACCAAACAGCTTGTTTATTGCATTGGTGGGGCCAAACTTTAACGCCCATCAGTTTCTAGATACAGCGAAACAACAAGCCGTGGCTGCGATTGTCAGTGAAGAGGTTGAGACCGATCTGATTTGCATTAAAGTTGCTGATACCCGCGAAGCCTTGGGCTTACTTGCCGCTGCAGTTAAAAAAGAAGTCGCTCCTAAAACCGTGGGCATTACCGGCAGTTGTGGCAAAACCACCGTCAAAGAGATGGTTGCCAGTGTGCTGAGTCAGCGGGGAAGTGTGCTTGCCACCAAAGGCAATTTCAATAATGAAATCGGTGTTCCATTGACCCTTCTGGAGCTGGAGCGGGAGCATGAGTTTGCGGTCGTCGAAATGGGGGCTAATCACCTAGGGGAGATTGATTATACCAGCGGATTGGCGGAACCAGATGTGGCCACCATTGTTAACGCGGATGCGGCCCATTTGGAAGGCTTTGGTTCACTTCTTGGGGTGGCCAGGGCGAAAAGCGAAATCTTCAATCACATCCCATCCTCAGGTACCGCCATCATTAATGCAGATAGCAAGTTCAGCGATTACTGGTTGGGCAAATTGCATGATAGCGAAACACTGACTTTCAGTAATAAACCAGATAATGCTGGCGCAGATTATTATCCCAGCGATGTGGAGCTGGATATGGATGGTTGCCCTGCATTCTCTCTAAATACCCCACAAGGCAGTGTCTTTGTGCATTTGCCATTACCCGGTATTCACAATGTTGGCAATGCCCTGGTCTCTGCAGCGCTGGCGCAGGGTGTCGGGGCCTCGCTGGAAAATATCAAAATGGGCCTTGAGAACATGGCTCAGGTGCAAGGGCGTTTGAACATCAAGAAGCTGACCAATCAGGTACGCATTCTGGATGATACCTACAATGCCAATATTGCCTCAGTTAACGCTGCGATAGATGTACTGGCTACCTTTCCAGGTAGAAAAATAGTGGTGCTGGGTGATATGGGTGAACTGGGGGAAAAGGCGCGCTATTACCACGAAAAAGTGGGTGAGTATGCGCTTCAAAAGCAGGTTGACCGATTTTATTCGTTAGGTGTGCTAAGTCAGCATGCCAGTGCTGCCTTTGAAAATAAGGGAGGGCATTTTACGGAAGTCGCCAGATTAATTGAGCAAATGGTGACGGATCTGGCGTCGGAACAGTGTGACATCAGCATTCTGGTTAAAGGTAGTCGCAGTGCACGCATGGAACTTGTTGTGCAAGCCATGGAGGAATCGCCATTGGGAAAGTTTGAACGAATTCGGGAGCGTATCGCATGCTAATCTGGCTAACCGAATGGTTACAGCAGTTTGATTCTGGGTTTAACGTCTTTTCCTATCTGACTATGCGGGCGATTCTGAGCACGCTGACGGCGCTACTGATTGCGATTTTAATGGGGCCTAAGGTGATTCGTTATTTGCAGCGCATGCAAATTGGTCAAACAGTACGGGATGACGGCCCTCAATCGCATCTCAGTAAAGCAGGCACGCCAACCATGGGTGGCGTGCTGATATTGGGTGCCATTATCATCAGCGTTTTGTTGTGGGCAGATTTATCCAATCGCTATGTTTGGGTGACGCTGGCGATAATTGCATCTTATGGTGTTATTGGCTTCGTTGATGATTATCGGAAAGTGATCCGTAAAGACGCCAAAGGATTGATAGCAAAGTGGAAGTATTTTTGGCAGTCAGTCGTGGCCATTGTCGTTGCCTTTTATTTGTTTGCCAGTAGTCAGAATGCCGCAGAAACCGCATTATTAGTGCCATTCTTTAAGGAAGTGATGCCACAGTTAGGGTTGTTCTTTGTGGTGGTTGCCTATTTCGTATTGGTCGGTACCAGCAATGCTGTCAACCTCACCGATGGCCTGGATGGGTTGGCCATTGTACCAACGATACTGGTTGCCGGCGCGTTCGCCATTTTCGCTTACGTGACCGGTAACGTGAACTTCTCCGAGTATCTGAATATTCCGTACATTCCCCTAACCAGTGAATTGGTTGTCGTCTGTACGGCGATTGTTGGTGCGGGCTTGGGGTTCTTGTGGTTTAACACCTATCCGGCGCAAGTTTTTATGGGGGATGTTGGTTCATTAGCACTGGGAGGTGCATTGGGTATTTTAGCAATACTGGTCAGGCAGGAATTAGTCTTGGTTATTATGGGGGGCGTGTTTGTGATGGAAACACTTTCGGTCATCCTGCAGGTGGGCTCTTTCAAATTACGGGGGCAACGTATTTTCCGCATGGCTCCTATTCATCACCACTATGAACTGAAAGGCTGGCCGGAGCCACGGGTTATTGTGCGCTTCTGGATTATTTCTCTTATTCTGGTGTTAGTGGGTCTGGCGACCCTGAAGTTGAGGTAACACAATGCAGCTCGCAGGCAAGAATATAGCTGTTATCGGATTCGGTGTGACCGGACAGTCCTGTGCGCGCTTTTTACTTTCTCAACAAGCGAATGTAACAGTATTCGATACTCGTGACCTGATTCAGGCCAAAAGTCCGGTAACGGTAATCCTTGGCGAAATCCCGGTTGACGCGCTGGTCACATTTGATGCGATTATTGTCAGTCCCGGAGTCAGTTTGACGCTGCCGGCCATTGTCAGGGCAAAAGATCAGGGCATTGAAGTTATTGGCGATATTGAGTTATTCGCCAGATTTGCATCCTGCCCGATAGTGGCCATCACCGGCTCAAACGGCAAATCCACTGTTGTGGACATGTTAGGCCGGATATATCTGGAAGTGGGTATGAATGTCGGTGTGGGTGGCAACATCGGTACTCCGGCACTGGATTTGTTGGCAGACGAATATCAATTGATCGTACTGGAGTTATCCAGTTTTCAGCTAGAAACTTGCCAGTCGCTAAAACCTTATATTGCTTCAATTTTGAATGTCTCTGAGGACCATTTGGACAGGCACGGCAATTTAGACGCGTATCGTGCCGCAAAACAACGCATATACCAGCAAGCCAGGTTTTGTGTAGCCAATGCGCTGGACAGCGATACCCTGCCAGTGTCAAGTGAGGCAGATTATGTCATCGGTGCGGCAAGTGAAGCTGGTATAGGCATCAACGTCAAAGATGCCGTGATTACGCTCGATGGCAAACCTATTATAGCCAGCAGCGAACTGCAGGTGGCGGGTTTACACAATTTGCTCAATGCTCAGGCCGCGTTGCTCATCAGCCTACTAACAGATGTATCGCTGCCGCAAGCGTGCCAATCAATAAAAAACTATCTTGGTTTACCGCATCGTTGTCAAAAAGTGCGCACTTGGCGAGATGTATTGTGGATTGATGATTCTAAAGCAACTAACGTGGGTGCCACTATTGCCGGCATAACCGGTATTAAAAGCACCATAACAGGCGATATTATTTTGCTTGCGGGCGGCGATAGTAAGCAAGCCGACTTGTCGCCTCTGCAACCCATTTTGCAGCAAGATGTTAAACACCTCATTGTATTTGGCAAGGATGCGCCACTACTGGCGGAACTAAAAGCACCGCTTTGCACCGCAGAGTCATTGCAGCAAGCAGTAGAAAAAGCGGCGGAAGTTGCTCAGGCGGGCGATGCGGTGCTGCTATCACCGGCCTGCGCCAGTTACGATATGTTCGATAACTTTTCACACCGTGGTCGCTGTTTTCAGGAAGCCGTAGGAGCGTTGATATGAGCAACATGCAAAGCTCATTTCTGCCACAATTATTTGCGCTGCGCCACGGCAGCACGGAAGACTATCGAGCCTACGACTTAGGATTACTGATGGCAGCGGCGGCGCTGATGTCTATTGGTTTGGTGATGGTGACTTCTGCTTCCATGCCGGTTGCCGCTCGCCTGTTTGATAACCCTTTTCATTTTTCAGTGCGTCACGCCATTTATATTATTCTGGCCAGCAGTGCAGCGCTCATCACTCTGATGATCCCAATGTCGTGGTGGCAAAAAACCAATGCCTATTTATTGCTATTCGCTATTTTGATGTTAGTCGCTGTGTTACTGGTAGGCCGAACGGTTAACGGTAGTACTCGCTGGTTGGCTATCGGACCATTTACTATACAGGCGGCGGAGCCGGCTAAGCTGTTCTTCTTTTGCTATTTATCCGGGTATTTAGTGCGTCGCTACGAAGAAGTGACGGAAAATCTTAAAGGATTTATTAAGCCTCTGGTGGTGTTCTTTATTTTGGCAATGCTGCTGTTGATGCAACCCGACCTGGGCACAGTGATCGTAATGTTTGCCACGACCGTGGGTTTGTTATTTCTGGCCGGAGCCAGATTATGGCAGTTTTTTGGATTAGCCATTGCCGGAATTTTGGCCGTTGTTGCTCTCATTGTATTTGAAGAATATCGCATGAAAAGGGTAACCGCGTTTCTCGATCCATGGGCAGATCCCTTTGGTAGTGGGTATCAGCTGACACAATCGTTAATGGCCTATGGTCGTGGTGACTGGTTTGGACAAGGGCTTGGCAACAGTTTGCAAAAACTGGAATATCTGCCCGAGGCTCATACTGATTTTATCATGTCGATCATTGCTGAAGAGACTGGCTTACTCGGCGTTGTAGTGGTTCTGGCGTTGCTTCTGGTGATTGTCGTCAAAGCCTTGAAACTGGGTAACGCGGCGCTGAAAAAAGAGCAGGCTTATGAAGCATATATGGCTTACGCCATCGGGATCTGGATCAGTTTCCAAACGGCCGTAAACGTAGGTGCCAGTGCGGGTGTTTTGCCTACTAAAGGTTTAACTCTGCCATTAGTGAGTTCAGGTGGTTCCAGTCTGATTATTATGACAGTCGCGATTGCTATCCTGCTGCGAGTTGACTTCGAATTGCGCTTGTCTGACCGGCAGGCGTTAAAAAAGTCTGGTAAATCTAAACGCTCGGTGAGTCGGGAGGGTTTGGATGACTAGACGCTTGTTAGTGATGGCTGGTGGTACTGGTGGTCATGTGTTCCCGGGTTTGGCTGTTGCGCAAATGCTGCAGGACAGAGGCTGGCAAGTGCATTGGTTAGGCACCAGAGATAAAATGGAGGCTGATTTGGTGCCACAGTATCAGATTCCGATTCATTTTATCGATATTGCAGGGGTCCGTGGTAATGGTCTAAAAGCCATGTTGCTGGCACCATTTAAGATAGTGTGGGCGATTCTACAGGCCTTGAAAATCTGTAAAAGTGTGCAACCTCATGTGGTGCTGGGGATGGGGGGCTATGCCAGTGGCCCCGGTGGTATTGCGGCATGGCTGCTCAATAAACCCCTGGTTTTGCATGAACAAAATGCGGTTCCCGGTGTCACCAATAGAATGCTGGCACCGTTGGCCAGAAAGGTACTAACAGCGTTTGATAATGCAGATTGGTCTGTCTCTGGTGATAAGCTAAGTCAGGTTGGCAATCCAGTACGCGCTGCTTTTGCTCAAATCGCACCATTGCAGGAGATTGAACGACCGGTTCGTATTTTGGTCAGCGGTGGCAGTTTGGGGGCTAAAGCGTTAAATGATGAAATTCCGGTTTTACTGGCGCAACTGAAAAATCATGCCTTTGAAGTACGCCATCAGGCCGGAAAAAATAAGTCGGATGAAGTGGTGTCGGCCTATGAGGCCTCTGGCATCTCATCGTCCAATTGGCAGGTGCACGAATTTTTGGATGATATCGTTGAGGATTATGCATGGGCCGATCTGGTAATTTGTCGCGCCGGTGCTTTGACTGTTTCTGAAGTCGCCATCGCTGGCCGCTGCGCGGTTTTTGTGCCGCTTCCTTATGCGGTAGATGACCATCAAACGAAAAATGCCATGAGTCTTGTAGAGCATGAGGCTGGATTTTGTGTGCAACAACATGAGTTTGCCGCTGGCAAACTAAAACAAATCATAGAAATGTTGCTGATTGAGCCAAAGAAAATTGTTGCAGTGGCGAACAAGGCCCGTGCATTGGGTGAAAGAACAGCAACAGAGCGAGTGAGTAACATTTGTGAAAGTGAGGCGATTGCGACATGAAGTTAATGGAGCAGGATAAATTTAACAGCCCGGTAATGCGTCGAATTCGATGCATTCACTTTATTGGTATCGGTGGCGTCGGCATGGCGGGTATTGCTGAAGTTCTGCTCAACGAGGGCTATCAGGTAACAGGCTCTGATCTGCAAACCAACAACCTTACCAAGCGACTGACATCATTGGGTGCGAAGGTCACTATTGGCCATTCTGCCGATACTGTCGAGCACGTTGATGTTGTCGTTGTATCCAGTGCAATTGATCCGGCAAACCCGGAAGTGGCTGCAGCCAATCAAAAACGTATACCTGTTATTCGCAGAGCAGAGATGCTGGCCGAATTGATGCGCTTTCGTCATGGCATCGCTATTTCCGGAACACATGGTAAAACCACCACTACCAGTCTTATTGCTTCGATTTTTGCAGAAGCGAATACCGATCCTACCTTTGTTATCGGCGGTAAATTGAATAGTGCAGACAGCAATGCTCGTCTGGGCAGCAGTCGTTATCTAATCGCGGAAGCGGATGAGAGCGATGCGTCATTTTTACACCTGCAACCAATGGTTGCTGTCGTGACCAATATGGAACCGGATCATATGGAAACTTACGGCGGTGACTTTGCTCGTATGGAAGACACCTACGTTGAGTTTTTGCACAATCTGCCCTTCTATGGCCTAGCGGTGTTGTGTATAGATGATGAAAATATCCAGCGCCTGCTCCCCAGAATTGGTCGCCAATATTTGACTTACGGTTTTTCACAGGATGCGGATGTGTTTGCCTCGGATGTGAATTTAGGCTTGAATCATTGCACGTTTGCCGTCCGTGGTAGGTTATGTGACAACCTGACCATTCGGCTCAACCTGCCAGGTCGCCACAATATTCTCAATGCGCTTGCTGCGATTGGTGTCGCTCTAGAAGAAGGTATTGGACAAGAGGCGATACAACAGGCCTTGAGCAAATTTGAAGGTATTGGTCGCCGCTTTGAGATTTTAGGGGATTTTCCAAGAGAGGGTGGGGATATTACGCTTGTCGATGACTACGGGCACCATCCAACCGAAGTGGACGCGACCATCGCTGTGGCACGCAATAATTGGCCCGATAGACGTCTGGTCATGGCTTATCAACCTCACCGGTATACGCGAACCAAAGATCTCTACGAAGATTTTGTCAAAGTATTGTCGCAAGTGGATGTGCTGCTGTTATTGGAAGTGTATTCTGCAGGCGAAGAGCCCATTGATGGCGCGGATAGCAAATCGTTATGCCGCTCCATTCGCCAGCGTGGTGATTTAGAGCCTGTGTTTGTAGAAAATTTAGAAGATGTCTCTGGGGTATTGGCCAATGTGTTGCAATCCGGCGATGTATTGATGACACAAGGGGCGGGAAATATTGGAACACTTGCCAAAACATTGCAAAGCACACATCTGCAGGTGGATGCGCTTAAGAAAGTAGCAAAAGGAGAAGCTCGTGGCTAAAACAATTGTCGTTTTGTATGGAGGCGATTCGGCCGAGAGAGAAGTGTCTTTGCGTTCCGGTAAGGCGGTTTTGGAAGCCCTGCAAAACCTGGGTTTAAATGCTACTGGTTTTGATCCTGCTGAACGGTCAGTCACCGAGTTAGCCAGCATGAACGTCGCTAAAGTCCTGATTATGTTGCACGGCCGTGGTGGAGAAGACGGGGCAATTCAGGGGGCGTTACAGACGATGGGGTTAGCGTACACCGGAAGTGATGTTCTGGGTTCGGCATTAGCCATGGACAAAATTCGCAGTAAGCAAATATTTGAATCATTACAGTTACCTACAGCTGATTATCGGGTCATTCATCGAGATGATTTTCGCGACATTGATGCGGCTGCGGTGATGACGGAGCTGGGAGGCACGGTGATGGTTAAACCTTCACTGGAAGGATCCAGCATCGGTATGACAAAAGTCCTGAGCGCCAGTGAATTAGGTGATGCGTTGGTCAACGCCTTTAAATATGACGACAGTATTTTGATTGAGCGTTTTGTCGAAGGTCAGGAGTTCACTGTCAGTATTGTGGCCAATAAGGTTTTGCCTTCGATCCGTATGCAAACGCCACGAACGTTTTATGACTATCAGGCCAAGTATCAGTCTGATACTACCGAATATTTTTGTCCCAGTGGCTTGTCTGACACCGAAGAACAGGAGTTGGGTAAATTGTCACTGTCAGCCTTTCAAGCAGTGGGTGCCAGTGGTTGGGGACGTGTTGATTTGATGCGCGATGAAGACGGGCACTTTTATTTGCTGGAAGTGAATACGGTACCGGGTATGACAGAAAAAAGTCTGGTGCCAATGGCCGCGAAACAAGCCGGTATGCGTTTTGAGGATTTGGTACGCGCGATACTGGAAACTGGATGACAGCTATTGCCATGACCGAAGAGCACAACATTCCCAGTAGAGCCCAACATCTTGGTGGGTTGCTGTTTTTAATATTGGTGGTGTTGCTGATTGTGGTGTTGGCATGGCAGGTTATGACCTGGTTGGAAGACAAACAAAGGGTGCCATTGCAACAGGTACTGGTATCCGGGCAAACAACCTATTTGGATATTGAAAAAATTGAAAAGCAAATACGCCGCAGGCAACCGGTGAGCTTTTTTCGCATTGATGTCAATCAGGCGCATCAGGATATAGAGGAACTGCCCTGGGTGTATCAGGCGTCGGTGCGTAAACAGTGGCCTGATACATTGCAGGTGTACGTCATCGAGCAGGCACCTGTGGCCCGATGGAATGGTGATTCGTTATTAAACCGGTTTGGCGGCACGTTTACACCGGATATGGATATTAATGAATTGCCGTTGCCCAACCTCTATGGGCCGGGTGGCAGCGAACTCACGGCGTTGCAAGGATATAAAGCCATGCAGGGACTGTTAAAACGCTCTGGGTTACAGATTGAAGAACTGTTTTTAAGTGAACGTTATGCCTGGAATGTGAAATTGAACAACGGCGTTAACTTAAACTTGGGTCGCCAGGAATTTATGGATAGATTACAACGCTTTATCGATGTTTTTCCATTGTTGAAAAAGCACAATAAAAGCGTCAGTTATGTGGATTTAAGGTATGATACGGGACTGGCTGTCGGCTGGTCGGATGATTGAGTCAGAACTGGACTTAATTGGTATATTTTTGAGAGGCAAATCAACTCGTGTCTAAAGTGGCGGATAGAAATTTAGTAGTCGGTCTTGATATTGGGACCAGTAATGTGAAAGCCGTAGTCGGAGAAATCATCGAGGACGGCACCATCAGTGTCGTAGGTGTTGGAAGCCACGCCTCTCGCGGTATGGACAAAGGTGGTGTCAACGACCTGGATCTGGTGGTGAAGTCTGTTAAGCGCACTATCAATGAACTGGAGTTGATGGCGGATTGTCGGGTGTCTTCGGTGTATATGTCGATTTCCGGCAGACACGTGCAGTGCCAGAATGAAAATGGCATGGTGCCTATCAATAATCAGGAAGTAACTCAGGAAGATGTTGACAATGTTATCCACGCCGCTCGCTCAGTGCCAATCGCGCTGGAGCGCAAATTACTGCATGTATTGCCGCAGGAATTTACCATTGATGTGCAGGAAGGCATCAAAAATCCGGTAGGGATGTCCGGAGTACGTATGGAAGCAGAAGTCCATATCGTGACTTGTGCCGATGATATGGCAAAAAATTTAGTAAAATGCATAGAAAGATGTGACCTGCAAGCCGACCAGATGATATTCTCAGCATTGGCGTCCAGTTATGCGGTTTTGACCGATGATGAGAAGGAATTGGGCGTTTGCGTAGTGGATATTGGTGGTGGAACCATCGATTTGGTTATTTATACCGACGGGGCGATTCGCCATACCGCGGTTATCCCAGCTGCAGGCAATCAAATTACCAGTGATATTGCCAAGATTTTTAGGACGCCGATTGGCCATGCTGAAGAAATAAAGATTAATTATGCATGTGCCCTGAAGGATATGGTCAGCATGGAGGAGACAATTGAAGTACCGAGTGTCGGAGGTCGAGCAGCTCGTACAATGTCTCGTCATACATTGGCTGAAGTTATTGAACCGCGTTATCAGGAACTGTTTGAATTAATCCATGAAGAGATTAAAGGCAGTGGTCTTGAAGAACATATTGCTGCCGGAATTGTATTAACCGGTGGTACGGCCAAAATGGAAGGCGCAGTAGAATTTGCTGAAGAGTTGTTCCAGATGCCCGTGAGGGTTGGAACACCTCTCAATGTGAAAGGATTAGCGGAGTATGTTGAGGATGCAACATTTTCTACCGCTGTTGGCTTGCTGCACTATGGCAGCGAGCTGTTACAAGCAAAAAATAATAATAAAAATAAAACTGACGAGAGTGTGTGGCAACGCATACAAAGTTGGTTTAAAGGGGAATTTTAGCATCGTTTCAGCGCTAGGAACGATGAGAAAGTGCAGGCTAACAGATTTGGAGAGTTCAAATGTTTGAATTGATGGATAGTCACAGTGAAGAAGCTGTAATTAAAGTCATCGGTGTTGGCGGTGGCGGTGGTAACGCTGTCGAACACATGGTGTTGCAAAGTATTGAAGGCGTTGAGTTTATCGCAGTTAACACAGATGCACAGGTTCTGCGTAGTTCCAATGCTGATGTGACGTTGCAGATAGGCTCAAATGTCACAAAAGGTTTGGGTGCAGGTGCCAACCCGGAAATGGGGCAGATGGCAGCAGAAGAAGACCGTGAAACCATTCGTCAGGCCATCGAAGGTGCGGATATGGTGTTCATTACCGCAGGGATGGGGGGCGGTACCGGTACTGGTGCAGCGCCAGAAGTCGCTAAGATTGCGAAGGAACTGGGGATTCTGACCGTTGCGGTGGTTACTAAACCATTCCCGTTTGAGGGCAAGAAACGCAGCGCGATCGCCGATTCCGGCATGACAGAATTAGCAAAATATGTTGATTCTTTAATCACCATTCCGAATGAAAAATTACTCAAAGTGATGGGTCGTGGTACACCATTATTGCAAGCCTTTAGTGCGGCGAACGATGTATTACGCGGCGCAGTTCAGGGTATTGCGGAACTAATTACTCGTCCAGGACTCATAAACGTTGACTTCGCGGATGTCAGAACAGTGATGTCTGAAATGGGTACAGCGATGATGGGAAGTGGTTCAGCGAAAGGTGAAGACCGTGCTGAAGAAGCCGCAGAAAGCGCCATTGCTTGTCCATTGTTGGAAGATATTGACCTGTCAGGTGCAAGAGGTATTCTGGTGAATATCACTGCTGGTCCTGACTTTGCGATTGATGAGTTTGAAACCGTAGGTAATGCTGTGAAAGCCTTTGCTTCTGAAAATGCTACGGTGGTCGTCGGTACTGTGATTGACATGGAAATGGCGGACGAAATTCGTGTCACTGTTGTCGCCACTGGTATTGGCGCGGAGAAAAAACCTGAAATTTCTATTGTTTCAAACCGTTCTAATCGGTTCAGCAATGATGTAGGTGAATTTCAGTTGCAGGCGAATGGTTCAGAAAATGCCAACGCAGCCGGAGATGCTGCCAAAGTGACCAATATTGGGCAAACTGAAGAAAAAGCCGACAGTGGCGCCGACCTGGAGTATTTGGATATTCCGGCGTTCTTGCGTAAACAAGCTGACTAGCCAGTCAATTTTTTGTAAATAAATTACAGAAATTTGACAAAGATGGGCAGTTTTTGTAGACTGCGCGCCGCTTTAAAGCGTGAATGGTTAAATATTATACAAAGGCACTTATGATTTTTCAACGTACAATAAAACAATCGGTAAGTGTGACAGGGATTGGGTTGCATAAAGGGGATAAGGTCAAAATGACACTTAGACCTGCTCCAGCCAATACTGGCGTTATATACCGCCGTATTGATCTGCAACCACATGTGGATATTCCTGCACGGGCCAACGCTGTTGGCGATACCATGCTTTGTACCTGCCTGAGTAATGAACAAGGCCACACGATTTCGACGGTTGAGCATTTGTCATCTGCATTAGCAGGTCTTGGTATCGATAATCTAATCGTTGAAGTCGACAGTAATGAATTACCCATTATGGACGGTAGCGCCAGTCCATTTATTTTCCTGTTACAGTCGGCTGGTATCGAAGAACTGAGTACTGCTAAACGTTTTATCCGCATCAAAAAGCCTGTGCGTGTGGAAGACGGTGACAAATGGGCGGAGTTTATCCCCCACAATGGTTTTAGAGTCGACTTTGAGATTGACTTTGATCATCCAGTGATTCGCCAGACAAGACAACGCATGGTGATGGAATTCAGTAGTGAGTCCTACATTGATGAAGTGAGCCGGGCGCGGACGTTTGGGTTTCTTAAAGAACTGGAATTTATGCATGCCAACAATTTGGCTTTGGGTGGCAGCATGGAAAATGCCGTCGCGCTTGATGAATTCCGAGTGCTGAATCAGGAAGGTCTGCGCTACGCCGACGAGTTCGTAAAGCACAAGATTTTAGACGCCGTAGGTGATTTGTACCTCGCAGGGCATAGTATTATTGGCGAATTGAAAGCCTATAAATCCGGGCATGGATTAAACAACAAGTTGTTGAATGCCATGTTAGCAGATGCCTCCAGCTATGAATTTGTGACCTTTGACGATCAGCAGGAAGCGCCTATTAGTTTTGCAGCGCCTAGCTGGGCGTGATAGACCAATTGTTAAAATGAGAAATGCCGCATTGTGCGGCATTTTTTGTATGGGTGCGCCGGACATGGTGCGTAGTGCAAACACCGCTGAAACTTGATTTGTGCTTTAAAGCTGTAGATACTCTTGCCGTTATAAAGATAGAATAATTCGGAATTATCAATTAGAAATTTGGCGCGCTGTGGATCTTTGCATTATTATTTTAAGACTGCTCACAGACATTACCCCATACGCAACAAGGAATAGACAGTACATATGAGTTTGACCGTATTGTATCGCAGTAAGAAGATAAGATTTATCTACAGCGTTTCAAAAAATCAATTACTGGCTATTGCTGCATTGTGCTGCGTTGTTGTTTTTGTTTTCTCGGGCAATGACGACCACACCTTAAAGGCGACGGAAAATGTTGCCTATACCCAGTCAGGACTAGTGATGCAGCGTCAGGAAGTTGAGCAGTTAAAGCTGCAGACTCAGGATAAACTGACTGGCATGATGCTGAAGTTGGGTGAGATGCAGGGGCAGTTGCAACGTTTGAATGCCCTGGGTGAAAAGCTGGCCAGTGAATCTGATTTAAATATTGATGAATTTCGTTTTAACGAAGAGTTAGCCATTGGTGGTCCCGTTTCGAACGACGAATTACCAAGAGTAGATACGTCTCACGATATACTGGTACGTATCGACCAAATGCTAAATGAGCTGGATAATAAAACTGAACAGCTGGAAGTGCTTGAATCTATCCTACTTAATCACCATATAAGCGATGAGAGTTTTATATCGGGAAAACCGATTGAGTCAGGATGGTTGTCTTCCTACTACGGTGTGAGAAAAGATCCTTTCTCTGGTATGCCAGCTATGCATAAAGGGCTGGATTTTGCCGGACAGGAAGGTGCACCAGTGGTGGCAACAGGAGCTGGTATCGTGACCTGGGCGGATTCACGCTACGGTTACGGTAATTTGGTTGAAATTGACCACGGCAACGGACTCATAACACGCTATGGGCATAACCACTCATTACATGTTAAAATCGGCGACGTTGTAACCAAAGGCCAGTTAATAGCTGATATGGGGCATACTGGCAGAGCGACCGGGGCGCACGTTCACTATGAAGTGTTGCAAAATGGTCGCCAGATAGATCCACTCAAGTTTGTCTATCGCAAGGCGGTGAACTAGATTAGTCCTCCGTTAGTTACATAAAAGATTCGATATAAAACAATCGGCTAAGAGCCGATTGTTTTATTTTATGTATTTCAAAAAAATCATGTCGGACTGAGTCCGAGCAGTACAATGCAGTGGAATTTGCATTGCTAAAATTTGGGAATTGATTCATTCATGTTTGCACACCTCCTAACAAAAGTTTTTGGTAGTCGAAACGACAGAACACTTAAAAAACTAAATAAAATCGTCGCGCAGATAAATGCACTGGAATTGGACTATGAAGACTTAAACGACACGCAATTACGTGACAAAACCGGAGAGTTCAGAAAGCGTCTTGAAGCGGGTGAGTCACAGGACGATATCTTAGCTGAAGCATTTGCTGTCGTGCGAGAAGCCAGTAAACGTGTTTTCAAAATGCGTCACTTTGATGTGCAAATGGTAGGTGGTATGGTGCTCAATCAAGGCCGTATCGCTGAGATGAGAACCGGTGAAGGTAAAACCCTGACCGCCACACTTCCGGCTTATCTGAATGCCATAAGCGGTAAAGGTGTGCACATCGTAACCGTCAACGACTATCTTGCCAAACGTGATGCCGACTGGAGCCGTCCATTATTTGAATTTTTGGGTTTGACCGTTGGCTGCAATATTCCCGGCATGTCGCATCAAGACAAAAAAGCAGCCTACGAGTGTGATATTACTTACGGAACCAACAACGAATTTGGTTTCGATTATTTAAGAGACAATATGGCGTTTAGCCCCGAAGATCGGGTTCAGCGTCCTTTGAACTTCGCGGTAGTGGATGAGGTTGACTCAATCCTTATTGATGAAGCAAGAACTCCTCTTATTATTTCAGGTCCGGCTGAAGACAGCTCTGAAATCTATCGCCAGATCAACACCATTATTCCTGAGCTGGTAGAGCAGGAAAAGGAAGATGAAGAAGATAAACATGGTGACGGTGATTTCACGATTGACCTGAAAGCCAAGCAGGTGCACCTGACCGAAAACGGCCAGGTACATATCGAAGAAATTCTGCACCGTATAGGCATGTTGCCAGAAAATGAATCGTTATATGGTGCCGCCAACATTACCCTGTTACACCACGTCAATGCCGCACTGCGTGCCCATAAACTATTTCAACGTGATGTGGATTACATCGTTAAAGAAGATGACGTGGTTATTGTTGACGAGCACACCGGCCGTACCATGGAAGGCCGTCGTTGGTCAGATGGATTGCATCAGGCGATTGAAGCAAAAGAAGGGGTTAAGATTCAGAATGAAAACCAAACCCTGGCATCTATCACTTTCCAGAACTACTTCCGGTTGTTTGACAAATTGGCAGGTATGACAGGTACTGCCGATACCGAAGCATTCGAATTCCAGCACATTTATGGCCTGGAGACGGTTGTTATCCCGACCAACAAGCCGATGGTCCGAAACGATATGGCGGACTTGATTTATATGACGGCGGAAGAGAAGTATGAAGCCATCGTTGAAGATATTCGCGATTGTGTGAAACGCGGTCAGCCAGCGTTGGTGGGTACGGTATCTATTGAAAATTCGGAGCTGTTATCTAATTTTCTGAAAAAGAATAAAGTCCCACATAAAGTATTGAACGCTAAATTCCACGCACAAGAAGCGGAAATTGTTGAGCAAGCAGGGCGTCCTGGTGCGATTACCATAGCAACTAACATGGCGGGTCGTGGAACGGACATCGTCTTAGGGGGGAACTTACAGGCAGAACTGGAGGCCCTTAAGAAACCTACAGAGCAGCAGATTGACCACGTCAAAGCAGAATGGAAAAAGCGTCACGACACGGTTATTAAAGCCGGTGGTTTGCATATCATTGGTACCGAGCGACATGAATCACGACGTATTGACAATCAGCTGCGTGGCCGTTCAGGTCGTCAGGGCGATCCAGGGTCATCACGCTTTTACCTGTCATTGGAAGATCCTTTGATGCGTATATTCGCGTCAGAGCGCATGGCTGGCATGATGAAGCGTCTGGGCATGGAACGCGGTGAAGCTATCGAACACCCGTGGGTAACCAAAGCGATTGAAAACGCGCAACGTAAGGTTGAAAGCCGTAACTTTGATATTCGTAAACAATTGCTTGAATTTGATGATGTTGCCAACGATCAACGTAAAGTTATTTACGAGCAGCGCAACGAGTTACTGGACGAAGGTGATATCAAAGAAACGATTGATGCGGTTCGTCATGATGTCGTTGACAGTTTGATTGACCAATATATCCCACCACAAAGTCTGGATGAAATGTGGGATATTGCTGGCCTGGAAGAAAGAATTAAGGGTGATTTTCTGTTGGAGTTGCCGATTCAGCAGTGGCTGGATGAAGACGATAAGTTATTCGAAGAGTCTTTGCGCGAGCGTATCCATCAGAAAATTACGGAGGCCTACGACGAAAAAGAAAAACAAGTTGGGGAAGGTGTATTACGCCACTTCGAAAAAGCCATAATGTTGCAAAGTCTGGATGGGCATTGGAAAGAGCATTTGGCGGCGATGGATCACTTACGTCAAGGTATTCACTTACGCGGCTACGCCCAGAAGAATCCGAAACAGGAATACAAGCGTGAGTCTTTCGAGCTGTTCAGCGAAATGCTGGAAACGCTGAAGGTCGATGTAATCACAATTCTTAGCAAAGTGCAGGTACGTGCTGAATCTGATGTTGAGGCTGTTGAAGAAAAACGTCGTAAGGCGGATGAAGGCCCGAAAAACTTTGAGCATCAGTCACCATCACAACCAGAAACACAAGCACAAGAACCAGCGCAAAGCGCTCCTAAGGTTGGCCGTAATGAGCCGTGCCCCTGTGGCTCAGGTAAGAAATATAAACAGTGTCACGGTAAGTTGAGTTAAGCCATTATCCTGAATTAATCAGTTGACCACTCTAAATACAAGGTAACTGTTATGAAACGCATCGAAGTTGCCGTTGGTGTCATCATCAGGGGCGACCAGATATTTCTTACCAAACGAGCTGCACATCAGCATCAGGGTGGTAAATGGGAATTCCCGGGCGGTAAACGGGAATCAGATGAAACGATGGTGGAGGCTTTATCTCGTGAATTGTGGGAAGAAGTCGGTATCCAAGTACAAGCGGCAGATCCGCTTGTTGCCATTCATCACGATTACAGTGACAAAGCAGTTCTATTGGATGTTTACTGGGTGCGGGAATTTACCGGTGAACCCTCTCCAAATGAAAACCAGTTGAGCCAGTGGGTATCGGTAACTGAATTGCAAAATGTCGACTTTCCCGAGGCCAATGTAGAGATCGTAAATGCAATTTTGGCCTCTCGTGGCTTAGTAACATAATCGATAAAAGCTGACGGAGACACTTCTAAAACAATTAAGACACTGTATTGTGTTTCAGTTGTGCTTGTATCGTCTCAAGATTAACTGGTCTGCCAAAATAGAAGCCTTGCACTTGTTGTACACCTAAAGCGGTTAGTATTTCTGCCTGGGCTTTAGTTTCGACCCCTTCCGCCAGTATCGACAGTTCCATTTGTTGTCCCAGGTTAACCAGGGCTCTTATAATTTCCGTGGTTTTTCCGGTTGATTCGATATCCATTACCAGCGATCGGTCGATTTTTATCTTGCTAAAAGGTAATTGCGATAATAAGCAGAGGTTTGAATAGCCAGTACCAAAATCATCGATGGCAATGTTATAACCAAGACTAAATAACCTTTCGAGATTCTTAAAGCAGCCTTTGTCCATTATGGCCGACTCCGTTAACTCCAATTCAATATGATTGATGTCAATATGCTCGGCGTCAATGATGTCTGTAATTTTATCAGGCAAACGCGCATCCATTAATTGAATAGGTGATATGTTTAATGCAACGTTGCTGTGCAGCAGGTTTTTTGCGTTGTGGGTAACCGAGTGAATCACCCATTCTCCGATTTCATGAATTAAGCCATATTCTTCGGCGATAGAAATGAATTTTCCTGGACTGATAAACCCTCTTTCAGGATGGATCCATCTAAGAAGTGCTTCATAGCCAATGCATTCGTGAGTAGATAAGTTAAATTGCGGTTGGTAATAAACCTCAAATTCTTTTTTCGCAATGGCATCTTCCAAATGATGGAATATCCACCATTTTTCATTGAACATATCATGCCGCTTGGGACTGTAAGAAATGATCGGGTTGGTATCTGTCGAACGCGCATCGATCAGGGCTAATTCCGCCTTATCAATAAGATCTTTCCAATGGCCATCATGTTGAGAAGACTGGTAGTAACCAATATGTACCTTAATTTTGATTTTCTGGTCTGAAACGATGATCCCTGACTCCAAGTGCTCTTTCACAGTTTGCAGAAAAGTCTTTAGGTCAATTGACTGGCAATCGATTAATAGACCAAATTTGCCGTCGCCACAACTCCCTATAAAAACATGTGAGTCTGCGAGGTGAATAAGTTTTTCAAAAATGGCTTTTTTTAACCTGGATTTACCATCATCACATTCTATAGAGGCGACCATTTCGTCGAATTTAGCAACGCTGACAAGTGCGACACTTAAGAACTTAAGACTTTTGTTAGCCCGGCGTTGCAACAGATTATTAAAAGTATTCTGAAGAGGAATACCTAAATTATCGAATTGCCCGTCAAAGACTTGTTTGTTGGCACGTAAAAAATCGGTTTGTTTTTTTAGTTTCAGATGATTGATCACACGCGCTACGAGTTCTCCCTTGTAAAAGGGTTTGGTAACATAGTCTTCTACGCCCAGCGACAATCCGTGCACGATAGATGATTTATCGTCCATCGAGGTTAAAAGAATAATGGCAATATGACGAAATTGCTTGTGTGACTTAAGTTCCTTGCTGATCTCAAATCCGTTTTTACCTGGCATATTGATATCAAGGATAATCAAATCCGGTTCGTAATCGACAATGGTATCGAAGAGGTACTCGTTGTTGTTGAGGGATTTAGTGAGAAAACCAATGGGTGAAAAGATGGATTCCAGAATATCCGTCGTAATCCGTTCGTCATCGACAAATAAGAGTTTACAGTCATAGACAAACTGTATTTCTTCATTCTCATACTGGTCCGAGGCATTGGTAAGGTCCACAGATCCTCCTGGCAGACAACTGCATTACCGAACATGGAGTAGGTTAAAAAAATAGCCAGCCTGTTAGTATAAAGCGTAGTGCTGTTTTTTTGACCTGCAAGAATATTCTATCTATTTTGTTGGTCAAATAATTACTCTATTTCTGAGAGTGATCTGTCCCATGTACTCAATTAATTAGAATATCTATAAAAAACAATGACCTATGGCTATTCGCGGGGGTAATTAAATTTTCCCTGTTGAATGAGAGCAAATAGTGAGTGGGAAATTGCTTACACCAGAAATTCACTATGGCTTACAGTAAAATTAAGGTTCGACAGCAATAGAATAATGTTATCTGACTTGTATCAATTTTAGCCTGAACGCAACTTTTCCAATCTTACAAAGCGGTTACGGCAGGTTACAATTTTGTTGGTTACAAAACGGCCAATGTACTGGAATTCGCTTTACAAAATACAACGCGGAATTAGAATCCGTCCGCCCTCCTTACTGGTAATGGAGGCCTTTTGAAAAGGAAAACATAAATGAATAAATTATTTAGAGCATTATCAGCAGCGGCATTGTTAGTTTCTGGTGGTGTGGCGGCTGATGGCTGGCAAGTGGGTGCGTCATATTTGCATCTCTCTGATGATTCTGGTCAGCGTATCGGGTTAAGCGCACTGGCCCTCACCGCAGGTTATGAGTTTGAAATGACGGAACGTTTTTCCGTGATTCCGGAAGTACGTTTAGGTATTGGCACTAATAAAGATGACGTGAATTCATTATCTGGCAGAATGGACGTCGAAATAGATCGCTTTACCTCACTTGGTGTGCGGTTGCAGTACAGCTTTGACAATAACGTTTATCTATATGCTGCGCCTATCTGGGCGAATCTTGATATCTCAGCCTCTTCGAGCAGCTTCAGTTTTTCTGATGACAGCTCTGAGCTTGGCGGTGCAGTAGGTCTGGGTTATCGCAATGCTGCAAATTGGTCGTTTGATGCCGCCTATGAAAAATATGATGATACAGATACCTTGCAATTAGGGCTACGTTATCACTTCTGATTCTGATAAGCCGGCAGGTGGAATGTCAGCATTCTGCCTGCTGTTTTAGTGCTTCTTCAGGAGCAAACAACTTTCTGAAGGTAAAGGCGTATGCGGAATCCCCGTTTTGATGCAAATGCAACAACCTTTCTTTAGCCTCAGTAATGTCGGGAGTTGTGTCCTCAGCAATCCACCACAAAACGTACGGCGATTTGTCTATCGGGAAAAACCATTCTTTTCGACGCATTAAAAACTGCTTGTGGGGTGACTCAAACAGGAAAGCTTTTAATGACGCCGGATCTTTCCATACTGACATGTTAATTAGCATATTGGGGTCATCAAAGGCCTGAATACTCGTCGCATCGCCATTCTCATCCAGTAGTCGCCAGATAAACCCCTCACTTTGGTCAGCGATACCATTGATGTATTCCAGATTATCAACAAACTCTTTAATTTCAGGCGAGTCCATTGGAAAGCGTGCGCGAGCGATATTGAGTTGCGCCAGATGCATGTCTTCTCCTTTCCCCATAAATGGTTTAATTCGTGTGTGTTCTAAAGCAGGCGACATTTATACTGCCCAATTTTTAGATGGCGAACAATAAAAACCGGTCAGGACAATGCATCAAAATGTTGCTGTGCGATTGTCCGACAATATTCCTGCGCTTTTCTAATCGCATCTCCACTGTCGTAAGGTTGTAGTTGCACTGGATGACGCCCCATGCCGGATAATATGCAGTACCAGGAGGGGCGAAGATAGACCAGTGATGATTTATGCTGGCTCAATGCTTGTTCAAAATCCGCTCCGCTGTCCCAGGCTTCAAGCAATGCGTTTACGGTAGCGCTGGGATAGGTTTTTTCGCGGGCGTCCCGCCAATAAGGTGTGTCATTCCGGGTATTCAGGATGTAATGCATTGAGATATAGTCTTTCACTCCGTCGAAAGTGGTATTTATTTCCTGATTAAACTGCGCGATATTCTGTGCTGAACAGTCACCCGAAGCCAGCAGGCTGGCGCTCTTTTCAATGCTAAATTGCACCAGCATAAGCGCGGTGGCTTCCAGCGGCTCAATAAAGCCCTGAGACAAACCAATTGATAAGGTATTGTGATACCAGTGCTGTTCCAGCCTGCCCACTGACATGCGCAACACTCTGGCTTTTGCAATGGCGTCATCGCTAAGTGCCAGTTCCTGCTGCAGTTCCCGTTTTGCCTCGTCGACGCTGCAATAGTCACTGCTAAATACATAACCATTGCCCCAGCGGGACGTTAAAGGAATGCGCCACATCCAGCCATGGCGCAGGGCTTTGGAGATCGTTTTCGGCGAATTAACTGCGTGGTTAAGCGGGGTCGGTATGGCAACAGCCATGTCATTAAACAGGGTGTCCGAATAATCAACCCATTTGCGTGGCGCATGTTGTTGCAACACTTTGGCAAAGCCGCTGCAGTCGACGAAAAAATCACCGGCCAGTCTGCGCTGGCTTGTTTCCAGCGCGACCACATTTTCTCCTTCAGTGCGTACCTGTTGTATGTGTTCAACGATATGCGTTACGCCTTTCTCCAAGGCTTTTTGTTTTAAAAACTGGCCCAGTTTACCCGCATCAAAGTGGTAGGCGTAGTCCACATCAAAAGGCACAGAATTATCGGGGACCGGGCTTCGCTTTTGTTCTGCTAACGTTGCCGCGACAAAATAGTGATCAGGTAGGGCGTCAGCTTCGTAACCACGTCGTTGCAATCCACTGTGTTTAAAAAATGTTTCGGCCGGTGTTTTGTCAAAGGCAGAGAAAAAAGGGTGGAAATATCCGGTATAACTTGGCACGGTGCTCCAGTTATCGAACTGAATGCCCGTTTTATACGTCGCATCTGTGGCGTGCATCCACTCGCTTTCATCAATGCCCAAATGTTTAAAAAATGCTTTTAGATAGGGAGTAGAGCCTTCACCAACGCCGATAATGCCAACATCTGATGATTCGATGAGTGTGATATCGCAGTGAGGCAGGTGATGAGCATAATGGAGCGCGGTCATCCAGCCGGCGCTACCACCACCGACAATAACAATTTGCTCAGGCATCATGTTGTGTGGATTCCCGCACGATCAACTGAGGTTCAAAATAATGGTGCTGCACAGGTTCTTTTTTGCGGCGACGGGCGCTGATGATATGTTTAATCAATAGTGATGCCGCTTGTTTCGCAACCTGATCCATTGGTTGTGCAGCGGTCGTGAGCTTTGGCCAGGTCTGACGTGAGAAGGGACTGTCCTCGAACCCTGCAATCGCGACATCATCAGGCACGGCTTTACCCATAAGTCGTGCGGCAAATAGTGCACCGGCCGCAATCTCATCGTTACAGGCGAAGATAGCAGTAGGCGGGTTTTTCATCGCCAGTAATTTTTTCGCGCCTTCCACCCCGGACTGGAATGAGTATTCACCTTCGATAATCAGTTTTTTATCGCTTTTGATATTGTGTTCCTTGAGCGCTGTAATGAACCCTTCCAGACGTTCACCTGTTGATTGGTGATGTTTATCACCGGAAAGAAAGGCAATGCGCTCATGACCGGCTGAAATAATATGTTCGCCGATTTCATGAGCAGCTTTGCGGTCATCAATATAGACGCAGGGAGTTCTCGCATCTGAGGTATGAGAGCCGGACAACACTCTCACATAATGCACCCCCATCTCATCAAGAAATTCCATGACCTTAGGTGTTTCTGACAACGGCGGTGATAAGATTAACCCCGCCAGTTGCGAGCGCCTGATCATCAGTTTTATCTCTTCGAGGATATTGTCGCTGGCAGCATCGCAAGGGTGAATAATCAGCTCAAAACCATTCTTCTGACATTCTTTTAAGATGCCGTTTTGCATGGAAATGACATAATAGGCGTTGGGATTGTCGTATACATAACCGATAGCAAACGACTGTGTTCCGGCCAAATTACGGGCGGCGCTGTTGGGCTGATATTGTAATTGCTGAATCGCTTCACTGACTTTCTTTTCTGTTTCCGGTTTAACGGAAGACTCACGGTTTATTACGCGAGATACGGTTTTTATCGAAACGCCGGCGAGTTTGGCAACATCTTTAATAGTGGCTTTCAAACTAATCCTTTAAGGCTAAATAAATCAAGAATATTAATTTTACCGTGGCAAGTGAATAACAGAGTTGTTCAAAAAAATATCAATTTTCCACTTGCATTCACGAATTTGTTGATTTAATGTTAATGCAAATTGACAACGTTGTCATTTTAAATTTTCAAAAATTTAACAACCGCGTCAATATTTTTTAAGATCAAAATGACAGCGTTGTCATTAAAGGCCATTCGAGGAACGAGCAAATGAGTACAACACATCTGAATAAGCTTTCTTATGGTGTCAAACTGGCACTTGCGGTAAGCACCATGTCCATCACCGCGCCTGCCGCATTAGCGCAGGAAGAGGCGGATACCGTGGAAAAAATCGAAGTTACAGGTATTCGCGCTAGCCAGCGTGAAAACATCAACGCAAAGCGTTTTTCCAACGCGGTTGTTGACGCTATTACCGCAGAAGACATCGGTAAGTTTCCGGATAAAAACGTGGCAGAGTCTTTGGCTCGTATTCCTGGTATTACCATTGATCGTGATTTTGGTGAAGGTCAGGGGGTTAGCATTAGAGGGGTACAGCCAGACTGGAACCTTACGCTAATGAATGGTCAGGCAGTAGGGACCTCTCAATGGTTTGTGTTAACCGATGCTGCTCGTAATTTTAACTATGAGATTCTGGCATCCGAGATGGTCGCAGGGCTGGAAGTGTATAAGTCGCCACAAGCCGATATCGACGAGGGTGCTTTAGGCGGTACCGTTATTTTACGTACCCGCAAACCACTTGAGCTGGATGCCAACACGGCTCAGGCGTCAGTAGAGATGCAATACAACGATATCTCAGAAGAAACTGACCCATCTGTCTCCGGCTTGTATAGCTGGAAGAACGATGAAGATACATTCGGCTTTCTGGTTTCTGCCTCCATTCAGAAACGCACCGTACAACGTGAAACCAATGAAGATTTTGGCTGGTTTGGACCGACTATCGAACGTATAGATCCTCTTATCGAAGCCCCCTTCGGCGCTACTGAAAAAGGGGCAGTTCCATGGGGAATTGGTTCTGCACTATTTGAACAGGATCGTGAACGTGTCGGTCTGGATGTTACAGTGCAATGGGCCCCAAGTGATAAGCTCGATATGTCTGTTCATTATTTGCATTCCAAAATGGAAGCGGACAACGTTAACTCTAATTTAATTGGCATCCCATTCCGCGGCATAGCGTTCCTTGGAACAGACACTAATCCGGGTTCAGTCAACAATGGTATCGTTGAAAGTCTGCAGGTGAGCGGTGTCGATAATCGCCCAGGCTGGGCGCGTCATATGGCATATGACAGTATCTACCGCGATGGCTCAGAAATGTCTACTGAGGTGTTGGATTTTGAAGGTAATTACCAGCTTGAAAACGGTTCAATTCACTGGCAGATAGGGACGACCACGGGTGAAGGTCAGAATAACGACTTTTTCACGGAATTCTGGGTAGATGCGACTGATCCGCGTGCTGCCTTTAACTTTACAAACCCAGGCGGTGCGAGTCCGAGTATTGATTTTGTGGGTGCCAGCCCCTGGTTACAGAATCCCGGTGATGAAATGTGGTTGGGCGGTATATTTGATCAGCAAAATACGGCGGAAGATACAGAAGACTACTTACAATTAGACTACACACTTGAAGTAGAACTAGGTGCAATTAACAGTATTAAAAGTGGAGCTAAATTTCGAGATCGGGCATTCCGACAGGAACGATACAAGACGGATTTGGCCAACCTTTCTCCAGTTGGTGAGGGTAGCCTGGGTCCTGCAAGCCAATTCTGGTCGGGTGATATGGTCAACGTCGGTCATGCCAATACCAATGGGGTTGCAGCGTCTTATTTTATGCCCGATCGAGACACCATGTATGCCGCACTCTATTCTGCATCTGAGTGTACTGACGGCGGTGCGGGAGGAGCATTGTGTCGTAATTCTAATGTACTACAGAGTTTAAGCTCGTTTAATGTCGAGGAAGAAATTACTGCCTTCTACGTTATGGCGAACTTTGAATCAGAAGATATGAGAGGTAATATTGGTCTGCGCTATGTCCAGACTGATGTCTATTCTGCTGGATATGATGCAACTACTGGTGATCCGGGGTCTGCAAGTGGTGACTACAGCAACTGGTTACCCAGTATCAATATTGCGTATAACGCAACCGAAGATTTTATATTGCGATTTGCGGCATCCAGAGTAATTACTCGGCCAGCTCCTTTTCAAATGGCTTATTCCGTCAATACGACACCTGAAACAAGTATGGCGACGGCGGGAAATCCTGACCTGGAACCCATGACGGCGGACCAGTTTGAAGTTAGTGGTGAATGGTACTTTGGTGAAAACTCATTATTGAGTGCTGCATTTTTCAGCAAAAGTGTAAATAACGTAATTTTTAATCTCACTGGGCCAGGTTTCATAGGCGGTGAACCATACGACAATATCACTTCACCTCAAAATGGGCCCTCAACATCTTTGGATGGTATTGAATTACAAGTCCAACATGCATTTGACAACGGTTTTGGCGGATATGCAAACATTACGTATTCGGATCTGGAAGACATAGAATTTGAAGGTGAAACTTTCGAGTTTCCTTTCTCATCAAAAGACTCATATAACTTGGGTGTTTATTATGAGACTGATGATTACAGTGCACGGTTAAATTATAACTATCGAGCTGGCTATTTTCTGGCATTGACCGAAATCGGAAATCGCTATCGTGATGAGCAGACGCAACTGGATGCGCAGTTTAGCTGGGAAGTAACAGATTATGCGACGATTAAGTTCGAGGCTCTGAATATAACTGACGAGATTTGGGAAAACTATTATGAGCGAAACACCGACAAGCAGCGACTGGGTGGCAGTCAAAGTGCCAATGGCCGTCGCTTCTACGTAGGTGCCAGCTTTAAGTTTTAACCTTACGTCTGTGTAATTTGTGTGTGTAGCAGCACGACCGTCTCTTTGAATCGAGAGTGCTGCGTTTTTTTAAGGAGTGACTATGTCTCAGCAACAAATCATCACGATTGTAGGCGGTGGCACTGCCGGTTGGATGAGTGCATGTCTGCTGGCGAAGAAGCTGGAAGCGAGTCGCTTTCTTATTCAGGTTGTGGAGTCTCCCGATATCCAGACGGTCGGTGTCGGTGAAGGTTCCACCCCCTTTTTGAAAGATTTTTTTGATACATTACAGATAAAAGAGCATGACTGGATGCCAGCATGTCAGGCAACATACAAGTGTGGTATTCGTTTTCCTGGCTGGACGGGTAATAAACGCAATAGCAGCTATTTTCATCCATTTTATAACGAGTTAGATACTGAAGGCGCCCTGACGTTTTTTGCTGATTGTCAGAAGGATGGAAATACCCATCCTGACGGTTATTTCCTGACCAGTCAGCTATCTCTTAAACATCAATCACCGATCCACCTTAAAACCCCGGCGTGCAATGCTGAGTATGGTTATCACTTTGATGCGGGGCTACTTGGGCATTATCTTCGTGATGTTGCGATTCAACTTGGGGTCAGCCATATCGAAGATACAGTCGTTGATGTATACGGTGATACCGGGAAAACAATAACGGCCTTGCAGGGCAAAGACTCCGGCCGGATTATCGGAGACCTGTTTATTGATTGTACCGGATTTCAGGGGCTGTTGATTCGGCGTCATCTGCAGCGTGGCTTTTTGAATCTGACACATCGCCTGATGAATGACAGCGCGATTGCTGTTGTCACCGAGCATGAACCGGGTCAGTCACATCTCCCGTCGTTTACGGATTCGATAGCAATGCAGCATGGCTGGATGTGGCGGATCCCATTACAGTCGAGAATGGGAAATGGTTATGTCTTTAGTTCCGCCCACACCACACAGGAAGAGGCCGAGCAGGAAATGCGTGGCGCACTGGGGCTGGATGACTCAGTTGGGTTTAAACGTCTGAAATGGCAACCGGGACGACTGCAGGAGCACTGGTTCAGCAATTGTGTGGCGATTGGCTTGTCACAGGGCTTTTTAGAACCATTAGAAGCACCGATGCTCAATATCATGCAGCACAGCATTGATATGCTGGTTGCAACGCTACAAAACCCCAGGGTGACTGAGAAACACAAACATGAATTTAATCTGGCAGTGAATAGTCTGATTGATGGCACAATGGATTATATTCAGGCCCATTATGTTACGAACTGTCGCAGTGACACACAGTACTGGCAGGATGTGCGACTGAACACGCGGCAAAGTGCGCCTTTGAAAGCTATCCTGCAGGACTGGCAGAACAACCGCAATATTGATTCTGCACTGCGTAAATATGCGCATACACAACCCTATTTTAAGACATCATGGTTATGCCTGCTGGCAGGAATGTCTGCACAGCAGGGCTGCTGTGATGTCAGATTAGGTACCAGTACCCGCGACTATTTTTATCATGACGAGGCACTGACATTATTGCATGAACATGGACAGGGGTTAGCGCAAATCCAGGAGGTTAAGTATGGGTAACAGGTGTTTACTGCTGATAAGCATAATCGGGTTCTGCTTCACTTCGTCCGCAATAGCGACCTTCACTCAGAATCAATTGAATACCATTGCAGCAACGCTGCAAACCCGCTACGAGGTGGTGTCCAATCTGAATGTTGAAGGCTGTGAGGCACTATTTCAGTCTGCCTGTTTCCTGTCGGAAATAACACTGACGCCGGAAAAAGGGACAACGCACCCGGAACTGCAGATGTACTTCAGCCATATTGCACCTATTGCCTGGGATGACAGCGATATTGCGGATATTGAGCATATCAATGGGGATCTGCACAGAATGACGATTGCGGCGGACGCGTTTGCCGGTGGCCGCTCTGTTTCCGTTAAATTTAAAGCAAAGTTCTGGCATGCCAGCCATTCCGACATCATGCCCAATTATTATTTATTGGCGGAGGGGCTGGAACCTCAGCTGATTGCCAGTACGAGCCCTGATACAGAACAGGACACTGGCCTGCAGACACTTCCTCATCTTGAGCCTTTTGCTGCAAAGGAGCAATGGCGTCGCGGGGAAGGGGATAATCAGGCTCTGGCAGATTCCACATGGCGTTATGACTATTATCAGGCAGTAAACCCGTTGCCAGTTTCAGAGGTCAATAACTGGCACGTCCTGCCTCAATTCACACAGTCAGATTTTCAGGCGAATCATGTCCTGTCTGTTGCTGAAGGGGTTGTTCTGAAATCGGATAAGTACATTTCTAATGACTTAGTCATGAGACTCTTTCCCAAGCCAACTAAGCAACCCGTTCCAGTCTCCGTCAGCCTGACCGGCAAAATCAACACGCACTATCAAATTGACATCTCGGAGCAGGAGATAGTCATCGAGGCCAGTAACGCTGCTGCGGCTGATTATGCATTGTTAAGCTTATGGCAACTGCTGGATGAGCAACAGCAACTTCCGGTAGGCCGTATTATCGATACACCACGTTATGAATTTCGCGGGCTGCATTTGGATCTGGCGAGAAACTTTATGGGGAAAGACCAGATACTCGCGGTGATTGATGAGATGTTTCTGGTGAAACTGAACAAGTTGCATTTACACCTGGCTGATGATGAAGGCTGGCGCCTGGAGATTCCACAGTTACCGGAGTTAACCCAAGTCGGGGCTTATCGCTGTCATGACTTAAGCGAGACCCGTTGCCTGTTGCCGCAATTGGGTTCCGGCCCACATCGCAGTGCCGACGTGAATGGTTATCTCAGTGGGCAGGATTATCTGGATATTCTGACCTATGCAAAAGCGCGGCATATCGATGTTATTCCGTCATTTGATATGCCAGGACATGCGCGGGCTGCGGTTAAGGCTATGGAAGCCCGTTACCATCGATTAGTTGCTGTAGAGCAGACCGCGGCCGCTGAAGAATACCTGTTAAGTGATTTTAACGATACCACCGAATATCTGTCAGTACAATTTTATAAGGACAATACGGTCAACCCCTGTCGGGAGTCCACATACCGATTTTTAGAAACGGTTATAGGGCAAGTGCAGGTACTGCATTCGCAGGCGGGAATGCCATTGCATACTTACCATATTGGTGCAGATGAAACCGCAGGCGCCTGGCTTAAATCACCAGTCTGTAAGGCCTTTATTGCTAATACTGATTCGCTGAACTCAATTGATGATCTGAAATCCTATTTTCTAAAACGTCTGGCAAGGATGGTCAATGAAAAAGGGGTGCTGGTGGCAGGTTGGAGTGACGGTATGCACGCATTGGTTGATGACCCGACGTTCCAGGGACAACAGGTTAATGTGTGGGATGCTTTATTCTGGCAGGGCCACAAAATAGCGGATGAGTTTGCCAGCCAAAAATGGAAAACCATATTGTCGATCCCGGACGCGACCTATTTTGATTTTCCATATCTCAATCATCCTGAGGAAACCGGTTATTACTGGGCCTCTAAACAAACCGATACGTTTAAAGTATTTCAAATTCAGCCAGAACATCTGGCCAATATGAGCCATTACTGGCAGGACAGAATGGGCAATGCCTATGAAGCACAGCCAACGCAGCAAAACCGTCCAGAATATGCTGGCATTCAGGCGCAGATATGGACTGAAGCGGTGCGTTCCAACGCAACCGTTCAGTATTTACTGTTTCCCAGATTACATGCCTTTGCTGAGCGGGCCTGGCATGCCGCAAACTGGGAAGGACAACAAAGAACCGCTGTGATTGAGGCGCAATTACATGCTGACTGGCAACGCTTTTCCCAGGTCTTGGTGGATAAGCATCTACCACGCTTAGCGACAAATCAGCCGGGATTTCGCTTGCCGCCACCGGGAATTAAGGTCGTTGATGGTCTGGTCCTGGCGAACAGTTTGTGGCCGCAACTTCTGCTGGAATATCAGGACAGTGAAGGTAACTGGCACCCGTATGTTGAACCTGTAGCGAAAAAACAAATCAGAGCAGTAAGAAGCCGGTTATCAGGTAGCGATAAGGTATCCCGCCGGGTTACGTTTTAAAAATTTTTTGTAAAAAATGACAGCGTTGTCATTCAGGCTTTCGATAAGATTAAGTCAGTACTGTAAGGCTTATGATCAACCGCATAGATGCATGGAGAAGTATGGTGAACAGAAATTGCCCATTATTTTTAGGCATAGATGGCGGTGGCAGTAAATGTCGCGCCATATTAGTTGATGAACAGGGTCAGTTACTGGGTTCAGGGCTGGGTGGAGCGGCAAATCCGCTTAGAGGTATTGATACCACGATTGCTTCAATTATGGATGCAACACATCAGGCACTTCAGAACGCCAGCCTCCAGCCAACCCAATTAAAGCATGTGACTGCGGGAATCGGCCTGGCTGGGGTGAATATACCTTCAATGCATCAAAAAGTCGCTGCGTGGCAACACCCATTCAGGGCCTTGCACCTGACCAGCGATCTGGATATTGCCTGCATTGCCGCCCATGGTCAGGCAAATGGCGCGGTCGTTATTGTTGGCACGGGGTCATGCGGCTTAGCGCTAAGTGCCAACGGTCGCACAGAAATTGGCGGACATGGTTTTCTGTTAGGTGATAAAGGTTCGGGTGCCTGGTTCGGCAATCAGGCAATGCGTCGTGTTCTGGAAGCTTCAGACGGACTGGCCGAAAGTACGTTGCTGACTGACGCCGTGTTACAGCAGGCCAGGTGTAAAACACCACTAGAGTTAGTAGAGAAATATTCGAACGCGTTACCCAAGGTCATTGCGCAGTTTGCCCCCGTAGTATTTGCTATGGCGGCAAAAAATGATGCCGCTGCTATCAATTTGGTGCTGGAAGGGAAAAGCTATATCGAAAAGATTTGCCAGCAATTGCTGGATCAGCAGCCAGGGCGACTGAGTCTGGTGGGGGGATTAACCCCGCTGATTAGCCAATGGATAAGTCCGGATATCCGCCAGCATATCGCACCAGCGCTTCAGGCGCCGGAATGGGGGGCTATTCATTTCGCCAGGCACCAGAAACAACGGGTATTAGAAACAACCTAAATCGATAAATGTACACGTAAATGACAATCTCTTTTAAACATAGGAAACGAAGATGAGCAGTATCATGGCCGAAGAGGCAAGACAAGTTCCTGAAGTAGTGGCGGCGCAGATAGAAGCCAATACCCCTGTTATCAATAAGTTAGTGGCGACATTGAAATTAATTAACCCCAGTTTTGTCATGATGGTGGGGCGTGGTTCGTCCGACCATGCCGGCGTATTTGGCAAGTATCTGATAGAAACAGAATTGGGGTTACCTGTGACGTTTGCGGCACCATCTGTAGTTACCGTATACAACCGCTCGTTGCAATTAAAAGGTGCGGTCGCCATTATCATTTCGCAGTCGGGAAAAAGTCCTGATTTATTGGCGCAAACTAAAAATATTAAGGATAGTGGCGCTTATTGTATTGCGCTGGTGAATGATGAATCTTCACCTTTGGCGCAGTTGGTCGATGTTGCGATTCCATTGCGGGCGGGCCCGGAACTGGCGGTGGCGGCAACTAAAAGTTATTTGTGTACCTTAACGGCTTTACTTAATCTGGTCGCATTGTGGAAAGGGGATAAGCGGTTGTTGCAGGATCTGGGTAAATTACCTGAGGCATTTCATGAGATTATTGCAGGCAATGCTCTGTTGACGGCTAAACATTTTCAGGATGTTAAACATCTGGTGGTATTAGGTCGGGGATTTGGCTATGCCATAAGCAGGGAAATTGCATTAAAGCTCAAAGAAGTTCTGGGCATCCATGCAGAGGCTTTCTCCAGTGCTGAATTTGTTCATGGGCCAGTGACTCTGGCGGAGCGCACACTGCACGTTGTGGCTGTTTCGGTGGAGGATGAGTCGGCGTCGATACATGAAACGCAATTGGCTGATGTGGCCAGACGTGGTGCCATTATGTCAAGACTGGGACATGACACCACAAAATTACACAAGCGCTTATTGCCACTATTGGTAATGTTGCGTTTTTACCTGGATGTTGAGGCAATAGCACAGACGTTTGGCTTAGATCCGGATGCACCTCCGGGCCTGCGCAAGGTAACCGAGACCATTTAATATGAGACTAAGTGCAACACGAATACTAATAGCCGGCCAATGGCACACTGACAAAATGTTGGTGATAGAAAAGGGTGTCATAGCCGGGATAGAGCCAATGTCGCAGCATGTCACAGAACATTTGACCGGAGATTTGGTGCCGGGCTTTATCGATGTTCAGGTCAATGGTGGTGGCGGACTACTGTTCAATGCTGAGCCCTGCTTAAAAACACTTAAAATTATGCAGCAGGCCCATGCCAGATATGGCACCACTGCGATGTTACCCACGCTTATCACCGACGAATATACAGTGATGAGTGCTGCAGCTGACGCCGTGGCAGAGGCGATGACCAGCAAACTTTCTGGAATCGTGGGTATTCACTTCGAAGGACCCTTTATCAGCAAAGCCAGAAAAGGGGTGCATAAATCCGAATTTATTCGCATTCCAGATGATAAGGAACTGGCGGTGCTGACTCGTAGGGATCTGGGTAAGGTCGTCATCACTGTCGCCCCGGAGCATTTCCCGTTAGATATATTGCAGGAACTGACTGAACAAGGGGTGATTGTCTGTCTGGGACACAGTGCGGCAACGTATGAACAGACTCAGGCGGCTATTGAGGCAGGAGCCAAAGGCTTTACTCATCTGTTTAACGCCATGTCACCGCTTACATCCAGAGAGCCGGGGATGGTAGGGGCAGCATTTTTGCAACAGGATACCTATGCCGGACTGGTGCTGGACCATTTTCATGTTCATTCAGCCTCCAGCCAAATCGCGCTCAAAAATAAAGGCGTCGATCGTATCATGCTGGTAACAGATGCAATGGCGCATGTGGGTACCGACACCCAGAAGTTGCCGTTTTTTGATACAGAAATCAAACGCGAGAATAACAGATTAACCACACCGGATGGTACGCTCGCGGGCTCCTGTCTGGATATGACCACAGCGGTTCGTAATGCCAGCAGAAGCTTAGGTGTCACATTGTCAGAGGCGGTCCAGATGGCCAGTGCTACACCGGCAGAATTTATCGGCCTTGCTGAACAAATGGGTAAAATCCAGAGGGGCTATCGGGCAAATATGGTTTTGCTGAACGATGATTGTCAGGTTCAGCAAGTGTATATTGATGGCGAATCAGTGAACTCTCAGTAAATCATGGGGAAAACAATGAATACTAAAGTGGAAGAAATGTCGAGTATTAGACCTCAGAGCAGCCTGTTGCCCATGATCATCATTGGTGCGCTGTTCTTTATTTTTGGCTTTGTCACCTGGCTCAATGGTGCTCTGATACCCTTTTTGCAAATGGTCTGTCAGTTGACTGAAACACAGGCGTTGATGGTGGCATTCAGTTTCTATGTCGCCTATGTGGTGATGGCCATGCCGATGGCCTGGGTGTTGGAACGAATAGGTTATCGTAACGGTATGGTGTTTGGGTTACTGCTGATTGCTGTGGGCGCATTTATGTTTATCCCGGCAGCAAATACCCGACTTTTCGCCATATTTCTGTTGGCTCAGTTTGTTATGGGAGCCGGCCTGACGATTCTACAAACAGCATCCAATCCTTACATTGTGAAAATCGGTCCACAGGAAAGCGCCGCTGCCCGGATTGCGGTGATGGGCTTATTGAACAAAGCAGCGGGTGTACTGGCGCCTTTGTTATTTACGGCACTGGTATTAGGTGAGTTTGCCAATGTCACTTCAGCGTCTCTTGCGTCACTCAGTGAAATAGAGCGCAGTCTGCAGATTGAGCAACTGGCTAATGGCTTGATTACACCTTATATCGGCATGGCTGTTGCGCTGTGTTTCTTGTCGGTTGCACTGCGACTTTCCGGGCTGCCTGAATTGGCAAAAGAAGATGAGAAGACTCAATCGTCGGACATGTCTGAGAAACACAGTATTTTAGCTTATCCGCATCTTATTCTTGGCTCTCTGGCATTGTTTTTCTATGTCGGGGCAGAAGTGATTGCCGGAGATACCATTGGTTTGTACGGCTCGAAACTGGGTATTAGCAACGCTACATCATTAACGTCCCTGACGATGATTGGCATGGTGTTTGGTTACATACTCGGTCTGGTATTGATCCCAAGATTTATCAGCCAGCAAAAAGCGTTGATGGCATCTGCGCTGTTTGGATTGATTTTGACACTGTGCATACTATTCACCGATGTAAATAGTACCGCCATGAGTTGGTTATGGTTTTGGACCGGATATCATGACCTGCCAGATATTCTTACCTTTGTTGCCTTACTTGGTCTGGCAAACGCCATGGTGTGGCCTGCCATCTGGCCTCTGGCACTGGCCGATCTGGGGGCAATGACGGCACGTGGATCAGCGGTGCTGATCATGGGAATTTCGGGTGGCGCTATATTGCCGCTGGTTTATGGCACTATTGCTGAGGAGAGTTCAAGCCAGAATGCATATGCGTTGCTTTTCCCCTGTTATGCCTTCATTTTGTTTTATGCATTATCGGGATGTAAGAAGCGTCGCTGGAAGTCGTGACCTAAAAAACAGGCAGGTTAAACCTGCCTGCGTATTTTTTCTGCTAATCCTAAACCAGCTCAGCTAACATACTATCGTTGTATTCAGTGAGTGGTTTACCCTGTTTCACTTTGCCGACAAAGTCCGGATTTGCAATAAATGGACGACCAATCGCCAACAGATCAAATCGATTATTTTTAATCGCTTCACTGCCAGTCTCAGCACTAAAACCCCCGACCCCCATCAGTAATTTGCTGTAGTGTTTGCGCACAAAATCGGTGGCAGAGCCGCCAAGGAAGTCAAACTCCATTCGGTCATCAAATTGTCCTAAGTGCAGGTAGGCGAGTTCTCGGTGTTCCAACTCAGATAGAAAATATTCAAACACCTCACGGTCACGAGGGTCAGGCTGCATATTGAAGTATGCGCCCGGTGTGACTCGAAGCGCTGTTCGCTGGGCACCAACGCGAGCGATAATGGCATCCACAACGGCAAGCGGAAAACGGGCCATATTCTCAGGCGTTTCACCGTATTGGTCCTGACGTTTGTTGGAATCATAATGCAGGAACTGATCAATCAAGTAGCCATTCGCACCATGGATTTCAACACCATCAAAACCCGCTTCAATGGCATTTTCGGCGGCTGTGGCAAAATCAGCAACTAACTGATGGATTTCATCATCGTTAAGCGGTTTAGGTGTCTGGTATTCAAGTTCACGCATTCTCGGCACCGTTCCATCAACTTTCTCTGCGGAAGGCGCCAGCACCTCACCGCCGCCAAAAAAATAAGGATGTGCAACGCGGCCGGTGTGCCACAACTGTAGGAAAATCTTGCCACCTTTTTGATGTACAGCGTCAGTCACTTTGCGCCAGCCCTGGATTTGCGCTGACGAATAAATTCCGGGGGTATTAGGGTATCCCTGACCGTCAGGACGGATAATCGTAGCTTCGGAAATAATCAGACCACTGTCGGCGCGACGAGCATAGTAATCCACCATTTGCTGCGTAGGCACCAGCTCATCATCTGCCATACAACGCGTTAGCGGGGCCATAACAATACGGTTGTTCAGGGTTATCGTAGAATTCAGTTCAATGCTATCAAATAAAATATCTGTCATCGGTTTACTCGCTTATTTGAATGTACATTCAAGATAACATTAATTTGAATGACCATTCAAGTATATTTTTGAATAGTTGTTCAATAAAGAGTAAACTACCGAGAATTTCATCCCTTGAGCGAACAATGCGAAGCGCAGAATTTGACAGAGAACAAGTGCTGAGAAGTGCCATAGATGCCTTTATCGATAAAGGGTATACCAAAACCAGTATGCAGGATCTTAAAGCCGCTACGGGATTACACCCAGGCTCTATCTATTGTGCATTTGAGAGTAAAAAAGGGCTGATGCTGGCCGCGATAGCGCAATATGACAAAGACAAGAGCGAGGAGTTTGCTGCGTTGTTTGAGGGGAAAAAAGCCATACTTGAAGGCATTAGAAACTACCTGAAGTGCACGGTTATGTCGGTTTCTTCCGAATGCGCGGGAAACCATCGAGCTTGTTTAACGCAAAAAGCCCTTAGCGAAGTGGGCGCAGACGAACCTGAAATAGCAGCAGCTATCAAAGCCAGCATGACCAGGTGGCAGTGTGGTTTTGTAAAGGTTTTCGAACAGGCGCTCGGCAATGGCGAGATCAGTGATTCCCGCTCTCCCGAACAGCGTATGCAAAGCCTGGTGATGGGAATATTTGGATTACGCACCTTTGCACAAACCCAACGCGATCCAGAATTACTCAATGCCCTTGCAGAACAGCTGTTTGAGGATGTTTGCCGCTAGGCCTGTTATTTAATAAATACCACATCAAATCTCCATTGACCCGAGCGGGCTCCATTTAGTGACGTAAGATTTCAACTAGCGAGGTGTGTTCGGTTTATTTTAGTTGAGTTAGAGCAAGTCAACTGGCGTATAAAACCTTTTCCAAAAACCAATAAGAGGCTAGAGCATTGAATAACACCAGCCACAACATATACCCAACAATAAAAACACTATTAAGTTCAGCGGATTAGAGCTGGTATTATAGCGGCTCGAAGTTATTGAAAGGCACAGGCAAAATTTCTTTTAATAGATACTTTTTCTTTAGACCCTCAATATTTCCGAGGTAAACAGGCAAGTCGGGGTCATAAAACTCTGAAATAACCTGCAAACACAAAGCGCATGGCGGCACTGGCTGTTTTTGGTCTGCAACGATAATAAGGTACTCAATATCCCGTTTTCCAATTGCCGCGACTCCACTCCATATGGCATTCCTTTCTGCACATATGGTTGCGCCGAAGCTTGCATTTTCGACATTGCAGCCTAAAAACACAGGTTCGAAACCTTTGAATTTGACCGCCGCTCCAACCTTGAATCTGGAATATGGCGAGTATGAATTTTCTCTGGCCTCAAGTGACTTTTCATAAGCCTCTTGAATATCGGTATTTACTTTAATACTCATTGAATTCCTTATAAAACACTAAAATACGGCAGATCTTTAAGAAGCATAAACAGTACAACAAAATGGCACTACCGGACTGAACGTTGTAAATGAAATCAGCCATTGCAAAATTTAACACTGACTGATTTAAGTCGCTATATTAACCCTGATCATCCTCTTTGCTGTCAGACTCACTATCTTTTTCCCCAAGCACAGTGTCCTGCTTTTGTTCTTCCCGCATTGCTTCAAGTCGTTCGCTGCTTTGCTCGGCAGTTATCTGCGCTGGTGAACTGTCAACGACGTCGCTGAGAGGTTTGTCATAGTCGGTTGGGTTTTCCGTAATGTTTAGCCGTTCAGGCACAGAGTTGCTTTGGCCCAGCATGATGATCACAATTATCAGGCAGGCGATAAAAACACCGACACCTGCCTTTCTGAATTCGTCCCTGACCCGACCTTTACTGATATAAAACACCACCGCAGCGATGATGCAAGCGATCAGTATTTCGGGCAGGGCCTCTGTTATGCCACTGATAAACATGATTTAGTCCTTTTTACGACTCGTCTTTTGCACTTGATCAGCGAAAACCGCTTGTTGTAAGCCTAGTGAACCAAGCGCCTCAACCGGGACAAATACCTTATTTTCTGAACGAGCCATTTTTTCCAACACTTCCAAAGAGCGGTAGGCAAGATATTTATCAGTCACTGACTTAGATAAAATTTCATTGGCTTCACGCGTCGCTTCTGCTTTTTCGCGATCGATTGCTCGTTGCATTTTTGCTTGTTCTAACTGGCGCTCCTGCTGAATTTTTTGAATTTCAAACTGGGCTCTTTCACGTTCTATTTGCTCACGGCGCTCTGCAGCCTGTTCTTTAGCTCGTGTAATAATGTCTGGAAATTGTACATCAGCGAGTCCAAGACGTTTTAATTTTAGCGGTGTTTCCACTAATGCCTGGCCAACCATATTTTGTAATTCCAGACTAATGCGTTCACGGGAGCTGGCCACTTCATTGATACTGTATTTGGCGACCACTTGTCTGGCGATATCACGGATTATGGGCTGGGCATAGGTCAGATAAATTCGGTTGAATGCTATCAGGCCATTTTGCGCCGGGACTTTGTTATAAATGTTGTTAACCTGGCTTTCATCAATTGACACTGTCATGCGGATGTCAAAGCCCATGTTTAACTGATCTTTGGGCATAAACAATTTGAATGATTCCTTGATGGACTGATCTGATGTTTCCAGTAACACTAATGAATCGCAGTAAGCAAAACAGGGATCCAGGCGAAAGCGTGAAGGGCCATAGTTGCCGTCTTTGTAGCCATCTTTCGTTAACACTTTGCCTAAATGGGCGGGTGGCACTTGTACTTTTTCGCCAATCAGGCTGCATCCGGATAAACTGGCTATGGCAGCCAATATAATGGCTTTAATTAGGTACGTTTGTTTCATTGTGAGAATCTCCCTTTCTTTACGATATTGTAATCATGGTGCTTTATTCCACAGAAGTAATCTGTGGTGGTGGCAGCAATTCGACTTTGTTTAACATCACAGGTTCTATTGGAACACTTTGCCAACCCATTTGCATATTGTATTCGGTTTCTACGGCAGAAATTTTATCGATTACTTCTGCACCTTCCAGAACCAGGCCAAAAACCGTATATCCCCAACGTCGCCCCGGATTCAAACTTTCATTATCTGTGACGTTAAAATAAAACTGCCGGGTAGCACTGTGTGGGTCATCTTCTCTGGCCATCGCAATGGTATATATATCGTTTTGCAGCCCATTGCCTGACTCATTGTATATTTGGCCAAATGTCGGCAGAGTACGAAAATCCTTGTCGTAACCGCCACCCTGCACAACAAAGCCATTGACAACCCGATGGAAGATGGTGCCATCATAACTCCCTTTGTCCACGTATCGCAGGAAATTGTTAACGGTTATTGGTGCTCGGTTTCGGTCCAGTTCAACAACGAGGTTGCCCATGGTCGTTTCCATGCGCACTCGGGGATATAAATTGTCTTGTTGGATTTGGGAACCATCACTTGCTGCCTGCGTTGCAAAAGACAGACTCAAGATAAAGCTGATCAAAATTCCTTGATATCGACTCACGTTGTTATCTCCTTATCGTTTTTTACTGGATAGAATAACGAATTTTTTGTTGCTGGCCACCATACTGTAGCCACCAAAAAGACGCTTTAATTTTTGATGATAATCCAGGTGACGATTTCCTACAATTCGCAGTTCTCCACCTTTTTGCAACGACTCTTTGGCTTCGACAAACATTTGCCAGGCGATATGGTCGGTAATGGTTTGTTGTTGATGAAATGGAGGATTGCAAAGGATCACGTCAACCGAGCCGGTATCTGCGTTTTCCAGACAGTTACTGTGGTGATAATAAATTTCCGGTTGGTTATTCGTCGGTTGGCTATTTATCAGCAGCTCAACTGATGCTTTGGCCGATTGAATGGCCATATAGGATTCATCGACAAAATGGAGTGATTTGGGCGTGCCCATCTGTACTGCATTGTGCAAACAACTGACCCCCAGAACACCATTACCACAACCCAGATCGACAACGCGTTTGTCTTTGCAGTGGGGCATATGTTGTAACAAAAATCTGGCACCGATATCTAATTGCTGGTTAGCAAAAACATTAGCAAAATTGACCAAATGCACCGAACTATCAGGAACTGGCCAAATGACCGGGTAGTGGCTTTTGCTGGTTAAACCTTTATTCACTCTGGCCAGTATGAGTCGAGACTTTTTCTGTGCAAGCGACGTCGTTGTCTTACCGAGGTGTTGTTCAAACAATTTTAATGTTGAGGTATGGATAGCCGTGGTTTTGGCACCAGCAACAACGAGTGCGCCATCGGGCAATGATTGCCGCAAGTGAATAAGGATTTCCGTCAGGAATTCGTTGGACTTTGGCAGTTTCATCAAAACTGGGAGCTGTCCATTCAGTGTTTGTAAGTCTTTGTGCACTGTCATATGTGACGCATCCAGCCCATTTTTTGTAAGATTGTGACTCAGGGCCAGGTGAGCCACCTGTGAATCTGAGTACCAATGCCGGACCTGACTGTGTAAAAAACAGGTAAGAGCGCCAAAGTCATCATTTAAAATCGTTATGCCGGTGTTAAAATCCAAAGGATGTTCAGTAACGTATTGAATTAATAATTCATCTGCTGAATCCCAGGCTTGTAAACTTTTATGTTGGCTTTTGGGAGGATAACGGTAAAGTGCTCGGCTTTGTTCGCCCAAGGTCAGGTCTGTTTTCATGAGGTCCGTCATTCAGTCATGCTTCAATCATCATTAGGATTTGAGTTTCCAACGGAATCGCACAATCTTGCATTGCCAGATGCCGATATTGTTTATGAACCGGACTTTCTCAATGGTGAGGAAGCGGACATTTTAATGCAATCATTACAGGATACTCTCGCTTGGCGTCAGGATCATATCAGAGTTTGCGGGCGTGATGTATTAATACCAAGACTGCAGGCCTGGTATGGTGAGCCCGAAGCACAATATACCTACTCGGGACTGTTGATGACGCCACATGATTGGACCCGCACGCTGCGCGACTTAAAAACGCGTTGTGAACAGCGCTGCGATTGTCGTTTCAACAGTGTTCTGGCGAACTTGTATCGAGATGGAAGCGACAGCATGGGGATGCATTCGGATGATGAGCCTGAACTCGGGGCATTGCCGACGATTGCCTCCCTGACGTTAGGCGCGACACGGGTGTTTAAATTGAAGCATAAACACACCGCTGAAGTTGTTGATTTGCCACTTGGAAATGGCAGTTTATTGGTAATGAAAGGTAAAACGCAGCAGTTTTGGCAGCATGGCATCAATAAAACCAAGCGGTCTGTTGCTGCTCGCATGAATTTGACATTTCGTTACATTCTAGCAATTAAAAATGAGTTATAAATATGGGTGATTTGGTGCCGTAAAAATATATGTTTGCCACTCAAACAGTTAACGAAAAGCAAGGGCTATTTTGTATAAATTGAGTGTGTAAACTTAGCAACTCGGTCTAAATTAAGGGTTATGTATAGTGCAAGTTTGCAGAAATTTGCCAGTGTAAACAGAGGTAGTGAGCAGATGGACATTCAAAATAATATAGAAAAGAAATTATCGGCACATTTTGAGCCTTCTTTCCTGGAAGTAACGAATGAGAGTTCACAACACAATGTTCCCATGGGTTCGGCAACCCATTTTAAGGTGGTTCTGGTTTCCCCTCACTTTAAGGGCCAACGGTTGCTGATGCGTCACCGACAGGTCAACAGTGTGCTCAAAGATGAGCTGGAGAATCACATACATGCACTGGCGCTGCACACGTATACTGGGCAGGAATGGGAGCGTTTATACGGTGATAGCCCTGATTCACCTGCCTGTCTCGGTGGCAGTGGTCGCCGCGCTTCATAATTAGCCTGTAATCTTATCGCTTTTGTACGTTGGTAATCCTACCAGCGTACCATTCCCATTTTGGCAAAATTCTGTTACAACAAGCATCCACAAGAATAATGATAATGCAGGATGTTATTTGTGCAGAGGCTAAGTCGAGCCATTGATACCTTTCACGCCAAACTTTGTGATTTTGTCAGCCTATTAACCATTGTAATGACAGCACTAACGTTTTTGATAGTCGTGCTGCGTTATGGTTTTGATCTGGGCTGGGTAGCGATGCAGGAATCGGTTATCTATCTGCACGCGGCAATCTTCATGCTAGGGGCTGCTTTCACGCTTAAAACAGACGGTCACGTCAGAGTGGATGTCTTTTACCGTAAAATGTCTGTTCGCAGAAAAGCCTGGGTAAATTTATTTGGAGGCATCTTTTTACTGCTCCCTGTATGTATCTTCATCTTTATGATGAGCTGGGATTATGTAATGCGCTCCTGGCAAATGCAGGAAGCATCTCAGGCAGCGGGGGGATTGCCAGCGTTATACTTATTAAAAAGCTTTATCCTGCTGTTTGCCGTTACACTTGTTTTGCAGGGCATTTCTGAAATTGCTAAAAGTGCCTGTTTGCTCGTGCAAAAGGAGCAAAGCTAACATGGAATTTATGGCGTTATTATTGTTCCTCGTTGTGTGCCTGGTATTATTGCTGGGCTACCCAGTCGCATTTACATTGGCAGGAACATCTCTGGTGTTCGCCGGTATTGGTATTGTAACCGGGACATTTGATCAATCTTACTTGTCCGCATTACCCAGTCGCCTGTTTGGCATTATCAGCAACCAGACCTTATTGGCGGTGCCACTGTTTGTGCTAATGGGCATAGTGCTGGAAAAATCCCGAGTAGCTGAGGATTTGCTCACGGCAATGGCACAGTTATTTGGCAAATTTCAGTCGGGTATGGTGTTGTCGGTGATATTGGTCGGAATGTTACTGGCCGCCAGCACCGGCATTGTTGGCGCTACAGTGGTCACCATGGGATTGTTATCGTTACCGTCCATGATGAAGCGGGGCTACAGTGCGGAAATGGCTTGCGGCAGTATTTGCGCCACCGGCACGCTGGGACAAATCATCCCTCCCTCGATTGCATTGGTATTGTTAGGAGATGTCCTTTCTGGAGCGTACCAGCAAGCCCAATTGAATATGGGGATCTTCTCACCGGATTCGGTGTCCGTTGGTGATTTGTTCGTCGGGGCAATTGTCCCTGGTTTGTTATTAGTTTTTCTGTATGCCATCTATGTATTATTCGCTGCGCCGCGTCACCTTAATGCACAAACTGCCGAAGATGATAAGCGCGTCACTAAAGACATTAATGTTTTTGGAGCGCTGTTCCCGCCATTGATGTTAATTATCATCGTTCTTGGATCCATACTGGCGGGGTTTGCAACACCCACAGAAGCGGCAGGAGTCGGTGCTACCGGCGCTATTCTTCTGGCATTTGCACAGCAGCGTATGGATGCAGATAGATTGAAAGCTGCCGCCATGGACGCCACCAAAGTGACATCAATGATCTTTTTGATCCTGATAGGTGCATCCATCTTTTCTTTAATATTTCGCGGATTTGGTGGCGAAGAGCTAATGCACTCGTTATTTGATCAACTACCAGGGGGATTGTTCTCCGCCATGTTGATTGTGATGGCATTGATTTTTGTGCTGGGATTTATTCTGGACTTTATTGAAATAACTTTCGTTGTGGTGCCCCTGGTTGCACCCGTGTTACTGACCATGGGGGTTGATCCAATCTGGTTGGGTATCATGATAGCGGTCAATCTACAAACATCTTTTTTAACACCACCATTTGGCTTTGCCCTGTTTTATCTTCGTGGCGTCGCCCCGGAAGAGATAAAAACAGCGCAAATATATCGCGGGGTTATTCCCTTTATATTGATTCAATTAGGTCTTTTGATCTTGATGGCAATTTGGCCGGAGTTGGTCACATGGTTGCCGGATAAGGTATACGGTTAATCGCCTTTTAAGGAAAATTTTATGAAAAAAATGTTAATGATGTTGTCTGTTACCTTGCTGGCACTGTCAGGTTGTGGCAATGAACAACAAGTCAGGGAAACAGTGGCTCAGACACCACAGCAAACATTTAAATGGAAGCTTGTCACCAGTTGGCCGAAAAATTTTCCGGGATTAGGGAAGGGACCTGAAACCTTTGCTTCTATGGTCAATGAAATGTCGGGTGGCAGATTGAATGTGACTGTTTACGGGGCTGGCGAGATCGTACCGGGTTTTGAAGTATTTGATGCCGTCTCTCAGGGAACGGTGCAAATGGGACACTCTGGTCCCTACTATTGGAAGGGGAAAGCGCCTGCGGCGCAAATTTTTACTGGTGTGCCCTTTGGTATGAATGCACAGGAAATGAATGGCTGGCTGCATTATGGAGGGGGATTAGCACTTTGGCAGGAATTGTATAAGCCGTTTAATCTATTGCCATTTGCTGGTGGTAATACGGGAACCCAGATGGCGGGTTGGTTTAAAAAAGAGATTACCTCACTGGACGATATGCAAGGGTTAAAGATGCGTATTCCGGGTCTTGGTGCGGAAGTGATGGAAAAATTAGGTGCGGTGCCGGTGTCGCTTACTGGCGGGGAACTATTTACCTCGTTGCAAACCGGGGCGATAGATGCCACCGAGTGGGTTGGACCCTACAATGATCTGGCGTTTGGATTGCATCGGGCCGCGGAATATTATTATTCCTTTGGTTGGCATGAAACCGGTACGACGCTGGAGTTTATTGTGAATCTGGATGCTTACAATGCCTTACCTGGGGATTTGCAAAAGATTGTTGAAGTTGCAGCGAGAGCCGTCAATCAGGATATGCTGGACGAGTATACCGCCAGAAATAATAACGCGCTGCAGGCGCTCATTAATGAACATGGGGTACAGTTACGTGAGTTTCCTCAAGAGGTTATTGCTGCCTTGCGTGACGCAACAGACGTTGTTTTGCAGGAGCAATCTGAGGCCGATCCCAATTTCGCCAAAATTTATGCTGAATATAAGCAATTTCAGAAAAACGTGGCTAACTTTCATCAGATCACTGAAGCGCAACTGTATAAGAGCCGCAACCAAAAATAGTATGAAATTTCGGCTGTCGTTGTTCACGACAGCCTTCAATCCAGCTGTTCAGATGTGTTCACTTTCCAAGGACAGCTACAATAAACAACAAATTCGTAATTAGGAACATTTAACATGGTAATTAAACCGAAGATTCGTGGTTTCATTTGTACCAATGCTCACCCAGCGGGGTGTGCTCAAAATGTGGCTGAGCAAATTGCTTATGTGCAGTCTCAGGAAGGTTTTGTTGATGGACCCAAGAATGTCCTGGTTCTGGGCTGTTCGACTGGTTATGGTCTAGCGTCGCGTATAGTGTCGGCATTTGGCTACGGTGCGAATACATTGGGTGTGTGTTTTGAAAAATCACCTACTGAGAGAAAAACCGGCACGGCAGGCTGGTACAACACTGCCGCTTTTCATCAACAAGCAAAAGATGCCGGATTGTACGCCAGGTCATTAAACGGCGATGCCTTTTCAGATGAAATGAAACAGGAAGTCATTGCTGCGATTAAAGCAGATATGGGCAAAGTAGATTTAGTAATTTACTCTCTTGCGTCACCACGGCGCACCGATCCGGAGACGGGCGAAGTGTACAAATCAACGCTTAAACCCGTGGGGCAAGCATATACCACCAAGACCTACGATACTGATAAAGATCTGGTGCATGAAATTTCACTTGAACCAGCCAGCGACGAAGAGATTCAAAATACCATAAAGGTTATGGGTGGCGAAGATTGGGAGCGTTGGATGAAAGCGTTGGCTGACGCCGATGTTTTATCAGAAAACGCCAAAACCACAGCCTATACATATATCGGTAAAGAATTGACCTGGCCGATCTATGGTCATGCCACAATAGGCAAAGCGAAAGAAGATTTGGATCGTGCAGCAACGGCCATTGTTGAGCAGCACGGTAACCTCAATGTAAAAGCCTATGTGTCATCATTGAAAGCACTGGTCACGCAAGCGTCGTCGGCAATTCCGGTGATGCCGTTATATATCTCCCTGATTTATAGGGTAATGAAGGAAGAAGGAACACACGAAGGCTGTATTGAACAAATTGCTGGGCTGTTCCGTGAGAAGTTGTTGCTCGACAATCCCGAGACCGATGACGTCAACCGTCTGCGTATGGATGGCAAAGAAACCAATGAAGCAACTCAGGCGAAAATTAAAGCGCTGTGGGATCAGGTGACTCAGGACAACTTCCATGAACTAAGTGACTACAAAGGTTACCACCATGAGTTTTTGAAACTTTTTGGATTTGACTTTGACGCGGTTGACTATGAGAAAGATGTTGACCCACAGGTCAACTGGTAAAAGTACTATTAACGTTAGTTAACTTGCAAAAACGCAGACAGTTGCTAGGGTGTTGATTAATCAGCACCCAAATTTCGCGTAAAAAACTAGCAAAAAAACCCTATTTAACACATAGGCATAGCGCAATTTGTGCGGATAATGCTAGAATTCTCAAGTTGAGCGGAGCAGTCTTTTGTAACAAGTTGCATCCACTGCAACACATCAAAAGAAACTTGCGACAGGATCGTCGCTTAAGCGCTCATAAAAGGATACTTATCAGGGGTACGTTTGCTGTTTGAGCAGCACGTACCCCTGATAAGTATTAATTCTAACTAGTGCATGTATGTATGATTAAAATAACGAAAGGTCTAGATCTCCCTATTTCGGGAGCGCCGACGCAACAGATCCATGATGGAGCCGCTGTTTCAACAGTTGCTTTGTTAGGTGAAGAGTACATCGGCATGCGTCCTACCATGTTCGTCAAGGTGGGTGACGCAGTTAAAAAAGGGCAACCGCTTTTTGAGGATAAGAAAAATCCTGGCGTCCTTTTCACCGCACCAGCTGCAGGTGAAGTGGTCGCAATAAATCGCGGCGCGAAACGAGTTTTACAATCTGTTGTCATTGCAGTGAAAGGTGATGAGCAAGCCAGCTTGCCAGCATACGACGCCGTGCAACAGGAGTTAAATCGCGAGACTGCCACCAAACTATTGATCGAGTCCGGTTTATGGACTTCGTTCCGTACCCGGCCATTCAGTAAATCTCCAGCAGTTGATTCTACACCAGCGGCAATATTCGTTAATGCCATGGATACCAACCCGCTTGCGGCGGATCCAGCTTTGGTGATTGCTGAACGTCCTGCTGATTTTGAAAAAGGCTTGTCCGTCATTGCGTTGTTAACTGATGGCAAAACCTATTTATCAAAAGCGTCGGGTTCATCCATTTCCGCAGGTGCGGCGAAAGTAGAGACGGCCGAGTTTGCAGGGCCACATCCTGCAGGTTTGGTGGGCACTCACATCCACTTCCTGGATTCTGCTGGCGCTGGCAAAACGGTTTGGCATCTTGGCTATCAAGACGTTATTACCATCGGTAAGTTGTTTGCTTCTGGCAAGCTGGACTTCTCTCGGGTTATTTCACTGGCAGGACCTGCCGTTGCAAATCCAAGGCTGATCAGAACAACCTTAGGCGCGAATACCAATGAATTGACCGAAGGCGAAATCGCTGACGGTGAAACGCGTGCTATATCCGGCTCCGTTTTGCATGGTACTCATGCCCATGGTGTGCACTCGTACCTGGGTCGCTGGACCAATCAATTGACGGTATTGATGGAAGATCGCGAAAAACGTTTTCTTGGCTGGATCACGCCAGGTGGTGACAAACACTCAGTCACGCGTGCCTACCTTGGACATTTAAATCCGAAGCGTTTATTTAACATGACAACAACAACCAATGGTTCAGATCGAGCGATGGTCCCAATCGGTAACTACGAACGTATTATGCCATTAGATGTGTTGCCTACGTTGCTATTGAGAGACTTGTTGTCTGGTGACACTGATGGTGCTCAGTCGATGGGCTGTCTCGAATTGGACGAAGAGGATTTGGCATTGTGCAGCTATGTCTGCCCAGGCAAATATGATTACGGTCCAGTGTTGCGCGATACTCTCGACAAAATCGAGAAGGAAGGTTAATCATGGCATTGAAAGAATATTTAGAAAGAATAGAACCTGATTTCGAGCCAGGTGGGAAACATGAAAAGTGGTATGCCTTATATGAAGCTGCCGCGACTATTTTTTATACTCCTGGCAAAGTCACAAAGTCTAATACACACGTCAGAGACAGCATCGACCTGAAACGTATAATGATCCTGGTGTGGATGGCAACATTCCCGGCCATGTTCTACGGCATGTTTAATATTGGTCAGCAAGCACATCTGGCGATACTTAACGGCGCTGGTGCTGTTGCTTTACCTGATGTCTGGCAGGCTGCGTTGTTTACCGCATTTGGCGGACAGCTAGGTATAGATGGTGTCAGCTGGATAGGGATGATGGGTTATGGAGCCTGTTTCTTTATACCAATTTACGCGGTGACCTTTATTGTAGGTGGTTTCTGGGAAGTCTTGTTTGCCTCGGTGCGTAAGCACGAAGTCAACGAAGGTTTCTTTGTCACTTCGGTGCTGTTTGCCTTGACGTTACCCGCGACTATTCCGTTGTGGCAGGTCGCTCTGGGTATTACGTTTGGTGTTGTTGTTGCTAAAGAAGTATTTGGTGGTACAGGACGAAACTTCCTGAATCCCGCACTGTCTGGCCGTGCTTTCCTGTATTTTGCCTATCCAGCTCAGATTTCTGGTGATGCAATTTGGACGGCTGCTGATGGCTACTCTGGTGCCACTATGTTGAGTCAGGCTGCTTCTGGCGCATTGGATTATTCCAATGTTGCGCTGTGGTGGGATGCTTTCTATGGCAACATTCAGGGATCTGCAGGTGAAGTCTCCACTCTGATGCTGCTTCTTGGCGGCTTGTTTATTATCTACTTGCGTATTGCTTCCTGGCGTATTGTCTTAGGCGTGCTGATTGGCGCGGCGATATTCGCGACCCTGTTAAACCTGATTGGCAGTGAAACTAATCCAATGTTTGCGATGCCTTGGTATTGGCACCTTGTTACAGGTGGCTTTGCATTCGGTATGTTCTTCATGGCAACCGACCCAGTATCCGCTTCGTTTACCAATCAGGGTAAGTGGGCATATGGCCTTTTAATCGGCATGATGTGTGTCATGATTAGGGTGCTAAATCCGGCGTTCCCAGAAGGCATGATGCTAGCCATTCTGTTTGCCAACTTATGGGCGCCATTATTTGATTACTTTGTCGCACAAAGCAACATCAAACGGAGGATTGCACGTGTCAGCGCATAAAGAAACTTTTGGAAGAACCGTTGGTATAGTTGTAGCGGTCTGTTTGGCTTGCTCGATAGTTGTATCAACTGCTGCTGTTGGTTTACGCAGTATGCAAACCGCCAACGCAGAGCTGGACAAACAAACTAACATTCTTGAAGCCGCAGGTTTGCTTGATCAGGCAGGCGGTGACGTTGCCGGTACTTATGAGCGTTTGGTGGAAGAGCGATTCGTTGATTTAAACTCAGGTGAGTACGTTGAAGTACCTGAAGATTATGACATGTTCAAAGCCTCCAAAGACCCTGAGTACGCGGTCAGGCCAGATCCTGATCCGGCAGGCATTTTCCGTCATGCCAGTGTTGTTAGCGTTTATCATATTAAAAATGCCGAAGGACAGGTAACTCGCTTGGTCTTACCTATCTATGGCAGCGGGCTATGGAACATCATGTATGGCATGTTGGCACTTGACGGGGATGGCAATACCACACGAAATCTAGTGTATTACGATCACAAGGAAACACCAGGACTTGGTGGTGAAGTACAGAATCCAGCGTGGAAAGCAAAATGGGATGGTAAAAAACTGTATAAAGACGGTGAGTTAGCCATCCAGATTAAGAAAAATGCAAATCCAAACAACGAATATTCTGTAGATGCTCTGTCCGGGGCTACGTTAACCAGTAATGGCGTTCAGGCGACGCTGGACTATTGGTTGGCGCAAGAACGCCTTGGAAACTTCTTAACCAAGCAACCCTGGAAGTCCTAAGGAGGCTCTTATGTCAAGCAATGCAAAAGAAATGAAAAAGGTATTGTTCGGGCCGATCCTGGACAATAACCCAATTGCACTTCAGGTGTTGGGCATATGCTCTGCGCTTGCAGTGACCACAAAACTGGAAACGGCACTGGTAATGTCATTAGCATTGACAGTCGTAACCGCGTTTTCAAACCTGTTCATCTCTCTCATCAGGAATCAGATACCGTCAAGTGTTCGGATCATCATCCAAATGACTATTATCGCATCATTGGTAATTATTGTTGATCAGGTATTAAAAGCCTATTCCTATGAGTTATCTAAGCAGCTTTCGGTTTTTGTCGGGCTTATCATTACTAACTGTATCGTTATGGGACGTGCTGAAGCATTTGCCATGAAGAGTCCGCCAATGATGAGTTTCCTTGACGGAATTGGTAACGGTTTGGGTTACTCATTCGTGCTGGTTGTCATCGGTATTATTAAAGAACTGACCGGTTTTGGTACGCTGCTGGGTTATGAAATATTACCATTGGTACAAAACGGTGGCTGGTATCAGGGTAATGGTTTGATGATCCTGCCTTTCAGTTCATTTTTCCTGATTGGTGGTCTGATTTGGTTTATTCGTACCATTCGCCCTGCCCAAGTCGAACCTAAGGAGTAAATGATATGGAACATTATATTAGCTTGTTAGTCCGTTCGATTTTTCTGGAAAACATGGCGCTGTTTTATTTCTTCGGTATGTGTACTTTTTTAGCAGTATCGAAGAAAGTAAAAACAGCGATGGGTCTGGGAGTCGCGGTAATTGTTGTTCTGGGTATTTCAGTGCCGGTTAATCAGGTTGTCTACGCGAATGTCCTGGCTCCCGGTGCGTTAGGCTGGGCAGGCTTCCCTGAAGCTGATCTTAGCTTTCTTAGCTTCTTGACCTTTATCGGCGTTATCGCCGCCTTGGTTCAGATCCTGGAAATGACCCTGGATAAATTTTTCCCAGCTTTGTACAACGCTTTGGGTATTTTCCTGCCGTTGATTACCGTGAACTGTGCAATCTTTGGTGGTGTGGCCTTTGCAATTCAAAAAGAATACACCTTTACCGAAAGTATCTTCTACGGTGTTGGTAGTGGTGCGGGTTGGGCGATTGCCATTACCTTGCTTGCCGCAGTGCGCGAGAAGCTTAAATATGCAGATATGCCAGAGGGTGTAAGAGGACTGGGCTCAGTTTTCTTTATTGCTGGTTTAATGGCATTGGGCTTCCAGTCATTTTCTGGCGTATCCATCTAAGCTGAAACGAATTAGGAGTTAATTGGACATGAATCCAACAGAAATTTACCTCGGCGTTGGGATGTTTATCGCCATCGTTTTGGTACTGGTGTTCATTATTATGTTCGCCAAATCCAAGCTAGTCCCATCGGGTGATGTCACTATCACCATCAATAATGATCCTGATAAAGCAATTAAAGCATCGCCAGGCGGCAAGTTGCTTGGTGCATTGGCAGAAAATGGTATTTTCGTCAGTTCAGCTTGTGGTGGTGGTGGTTCTTGTGGCCAGTGCCGCGTTGATATCCACGCAGGCGGCGGCGAAATACTGCCCACTGAGCTGGATCACATTACCAAACGGGAAGCGCGACAGGGTTGTCGATTATCTTGTCAGGTGGCAATCAAGCAAGATATGGATATCGAATTGCCGGAAGAAATCTTTGGTATCAAAAAGTGGGATTGTGAAGTTATCTCTAACGATAACAAAGCGACATTTATTAAAGAATTGAAGTTGCGCATCCCAGATGGTGAATCGGTACCTTTCCGTGCGGGTGGTTATATTCAAATCGAGGCACCACCTCATCATGTGAAATACAAAGATTTTGAAATTCCAGATGAGTATCGTCCAGACTGGGAGCGTTTTGGATTCTTTGACATTGAATCAAAAGTAGATGACGAAACGATTCGAGCCTATTCCATGGCGAACTATCCGGAAGAAGAAGGCATTATTATGCTAAACGTGCGTATTGCTACGCCGCCACCTAATAATTTGTCGTTACCTGCAGGTAAGATGTCATCATACATCTGGAGTCTCAAAGAAGGCGATAAAGTGACTATTTCAGGTCCATTTGGTGAGTTCTTCGCCAAAGAGACTGACGCTGAAATGGTGTTCGTTGGTGGTGGAGCTGGTATGGCACCGATGCGTTCTCATATATTTGACCAGCTGCGTCGTATCAAAACGGATCGTAAGATTTCATTCTGGTATGGTGCGCGTTCGCTGCGTGAGATGTTTTATGTCGAAGACTTTGACATGTTGCAGGATGAGAATGAAAACTTTGAGTGGCATGTTGCCTTGTCAGATCCGCAGCCTGAAGACAACTGGGAAGGTCACACTGGATTTATCCACTCGGTATTGCTGGAGAATTATCTGAGAGATCATCCTGCCCCAGAGGATTGCGAATTCTATATGTGTGGACCACCAATGATGAATGCCGCGGTTATCAATATGCTTAAAGACATGGGTGTGGAAGATGACAACATCCTGCTGGATGATTTTGGTGGCTAATCACTAAAACTATGTTTGAATAACAGGGGCGTATTGCGCCCCTTTTTATTCTCTGAGCAAAATTCGTTATGATTTTACAAAGATTGATACACATAGCCGCCATTACGCTGGCAATCTGGCTACTGGTCGCCTGTACACAAGCGCCTGGTGAGGTCCATCTGTCTGGCAGGACGATGGGCACTACATACAATATTAAATATCCCGCCCAGCCCGCTATTGATCCAGTGGCACTGCAATCGCTTATCGATGCCGAGCTGCAATTGGTCAATAAACTCATGTCCACTTATGATCCGCAGTCAGAGTTGTCGGTGTTCAATCAAACCAAATCAACTGAGCCTCAATCATTGAGTGATGCGACATTGCTGGTCATCTCAGAAGCATTGAAGATTGGCGAAATGAGCGATGGCTATCTCGATATCACCGTTGGTCCGCTGGTCAACCTATGGGGCTTTGGTCCCAATGCTAAGCCTGAAACCATTCCAACACCACAGCAAGTGCAGGATGCACACGATATCGTTGGATTGGACAAACTGGTTACAGGCGATTCTACGGCTAGTAAAATTCATCCCGATGTGTACGTTGATTTGTCGACGGTTGCAAAAGGCTATGGAGTTGATCAGGTTGCTTTGTTATTGGAACAACAGGGACTGGCTGACTACCTTGTGGAAATTGGCGGGGAAATGCGGGTTGCCGGTAAGAAGGCGAACGGTAGTAACTGGCGAATCGCCATTGAAAAACCCGTCACCTTAACGCGTGCGGTGCAAAGAATAGTGACCATTGGCGACAATGCTATTGCAACTGCTGGAGATTATCGAAATTATTTTGAAGAAAACGGGGTCAGGTATTCACACCTGATTGATCCCAAAACCGGCTATCCCATAAACCATCGATTGGTTGCGGCTACTGTTGTGCATCCGTCATCATTGGTAGCTGATGGCCTGGCAACAGCATTGGTCGTAATGGGCAAAGATAAAGGATTGGCTATGGCGGAGCGAGAAGGATTGTCGGTATTACTAATTACTCGGGAAAATAACGAGTTTAAAGAGTATACTACCGCCGGATTTGATCAGTATCTTAACAACTAACAATTAAGCAGTTATCCACGTGAGTACATTTTTATTAGCATTTGCCTTTTTTCTTGTTGTCGTCTCCGCCATGGCGATTGGCTACATCATACAACGTAAAACGATTTCAGGATCATGCGGAGGACTAGGTGCGCTGGGCATTGAGAAAGCCTGTGACTGCCCTGAGCCATGTGATCGTAAGAAAGCCAGATTGGAAAAAGAACGACTTCGCCAGGAAAAACTGGCTCAATGGCAAAAAGATCAAATCTTATAAGGTCTGTTTAAATGTCGGCAGCCTCTCACTTGCTGCCACGTTTACTTGTCACTAGAAATTAAAAAATCTGTCATAACTCTTTACAGGGCTGCGTTAAATTCAGACAATGCCGCTTGAGTTTCCTATTTTATAATAAAAAATACTGCCGCCTTGAGGCTTTTCAGAATTGAAAAATGGAATTAACCGGGCAGTGATAAACGACAGGTTCTTCTATGTGGTTTCAAAAATCAATTAGCCTGAGGCTAATCGCGTATTGCGTGGCAGGGATTGCTGTACTTCTCATTGCTTATGGCGTCTGGCAAGTTCAAACCGTAAAAAGTACAACGACAGAACGGGTTTACAGCGATATATCCAACCTGGTCACGCAAAAGGCCACCGAAGTTCAGGGCTTTTTTGATGCAAAAGGTCAAGTTATTCACAGCGTATTTGCTAACCCCCTGGTACTAGACTGGTTTGAGACTTACGATGACCGACGCAGTGACATATCTGGCGATCCTGGGTATCGTAAAGTCTGGGACTATTTCCGTTATTTTTCCGATAATGACTCCGCCATCAAAAGTGTCTTTTTTGGCTCCGCCAATACTTTCGAATATTTCGATTTAAACGGTCGCTATGACGGCGATCCAAATTATTTTACTAATAAGCGCCCCTGGTGGTTTGAAGCCCAGGAAAAAGATCGCCTGTATGTCTCCGATCCGGCGGTTGATGCCAATGATGGCTCAATTTCAGCAACAATTAAAACAGTGGTTCGGCGTGATGGCCGTTTTCTTGGAATAGGTGGTATGGATATCCTGATAACCACCATCGGTGAAGAACTGCTGAGTAAAATCAAATATAACGGGATGGGTAATGCCTTTTTGGTCACCGATAAAGGGGTTTTAGTTTACTTTCCCGGTTTCAGCGAGAAGTTCCCTCCAGGAAGCGATATTACCGAAGTGGATAAAGTCTTTGCTGACTCAGATGGCTTTGCCAAACTGAAAGGCATCTTGGCCCGTAAATCCAGTGGTGATGCGGATGTTAATTGGAAAGGTGAGCATTATCAGGTCATATTTGATGAAGTCGCAGACGACTACCCTTACGTAAACTGGCGTCTGGGCTTTTTGGTACCTGACCAGGCAGTATCTGAACCAGTGAATAGCGCGATAATGCAGGTGTTTTTCTATATGTTGGTCATGCTGGTTATTGTAGCGGTTTTAGTTTTTTTCACGGTCAAACCTATGTTGCTGCCCCTGCGCACCATGTTAGATGCCATGCGCGATATTTCTCAAGGAGAAGGCGATCTCACTAAACGCATTCAGGTTAAGCGAGACGATGAGATTGGCCAATTAGCCAGTGAATTTAATGGTTTCATGGATAAAATTCAGTCTCTTGTTAAACAGACTATGGATATCACCCGTGAAGTCACCCAGACCACTGAAAATGTAAATAAGATAACGCAGCACAATGTTGATCTGGTTAACAACGAAAAAGTTGAGATTGAATCGGTAGCAAGTGCCAGTTATGAAATGGCTGAAACCAGTAAAGACGTTTCCCGTAATACCGCCGAAGCAATGGAATTTGCCGATGGTGTCAAACAGGAAATGGACAAAGGCAGTGAGGTTGTAACGTCAGCGGTGTCTGACATTAACACTCTGTCTACCCAAATCAATGGTGCCGCAGATGTGGTATCAGCTTTGGAGGCTGAAACCGACAAAATTGGCGAAGTTTTGGATGTAATATCAGCTATTACAGAGCAGACCAACCTGTTGGCATTGAATGCCGCAATTGAAGCAGCCCGCGCTGGGGAAATGGGACGGGGATTTGCGGTTGTTGCTGACGAGGTAAGAACGCTCGCCAGCCGCACGCAGGAATCTACCAGACATATTCAGGAAATTATTGGGGCACTGCAATCTTCTGCAAAACAGGCCAGTGCCGCTATGCAAACCAGTAATAAACAGGCTGAAAGTGGTGTTGCCAGAGTGACAGAAATCCAAACTGTTTTAGATCAGGCATTTAAAGGTGTAGAAAACATTCAAATGCAAATGCAGAGTATTGTTGCAGCTAATACCCAGCAATCGGCAACGGCCGAAGAAATCGCCAGAAACGTCAGCCATATTACCGAATTGGCAGATGAGACGGTGAATGAAAGTCGCGATGTGGAGTCCAATATTTCGCAATTGAGAACACTGGCAACTAATCTGGACAAGGTTTTAGCCCAGTTTAAAGTCTAATTAGGTTACGAGCTATGATTGAAGCGCCAGAATTGGCGCTTTTTTATTTGGGGAACTTTATTAAACCAAAACCTGTTCAATTTTCTATGCCAATCAAGACTGTCGCATCAATGAGTTAGGTACTGTAGCGTACTTTTAACTTGGTAACATAACTTTCCATTTTTTAGCCTATACTTTGAATATTGACGGTTTTTTGAGGTTGCGATTGCGCATTATTATGAAGTGGGCTTGGGGACTACCCTTATTGATATGTCTGGTTTGTCCGGCACTGGCCAATATTGACCGACTTTATTACCCAAGGCCAGAGGCAAATTTTGACGAACGCACTGGTTACCCTTTAGCACTGTTGCGTCTCGCCTTCGAGCGTCACCCTGATCTTAGTAATATCCATTTAACACCTACAGATGTAAAAATGCCTCGGGGACGGGCGTTGATGCTGTTAGAGCAAGGCGTCGCGGTGGATATTTTCTGGGCAATTGCCTCGCAGGAACGATTGCAAAAGCTACAGCCAGTGAAGTTCCCACTTTACAAAGGTATGTTTGGCTATCGGTTATTGCTGATTCGAAAAACCGATATTGATGAGTTCGCATTGATTAGCGGGGCGGACCTATTGCGCAAAAAAGTAGCAGGGCTCGCATACGACTGGCCCGACTTTCGTATTTTGAAAAATAACAATTTCGTGGTTCAGGGATCAACCACTTATGCAGGATTGTTTCAGTTATTGGCCAAGAAGCGGGTGGACTATTTGCCCCGTAGTCTTTTTGAAATTGACGCTGAACAACAGTATTTTGCTTCCCAGGGTTTAGTCATTGAACCCAATCTGGCGCTACAGTATCCGGTTAACTTTTATTACTTTGTTAACAAGGGCAGGGTTGGCCTGGCTGATAAGATTCACGAGAGCTTGCTGGATCTGCAAAACGAGGGGAAAACTGATTTGTTATTTGAGGCAATCTATGCCGATCTGGTTAACCAGAGCAATTTGTCAGATCGCACCATATTCCATTTAAAAACATTTTCCCCTTAAACCTAACTGAATCAGTTGCCCAACTGATTATTTTAAGGTTAGCGCGTGACTAGTGGTGGGTGACTGTATTAATATACAGTTGTTTGGTGTTCTATGAATTAGCCTATGCGCAAAATCATTCATATCGATATGGATTGTTTCTACGCTGCTGTAGAAATGCGGGACAATCCGGCATTACAAAATATCCCGATTGCGATTGGCGGTAGTTCCGATCGTCGTGGAGTGATAGCAACCTGTAATTATCCAGCCCGACAGTATGGGGTTCGCTCTGCTATGGCAACTGCTCAGGCAATGAAACTCTGTCCGCAGCTTACTTTAGTTAAGGGCCGAATGGATGTTTATATTGAAGAGTCAAAGCGAATACGGGCTATTCTGTTGCGCTATGCCGATAAAATTGAACCATTGTCGTTGGATGAAGCCTACCTCGATGTAACGGACTCACCTATGTTTGCCGGGAGTGCCACAAGAATAGCCCAAGCAATTAGACAGGATATTGAAACTGAAACCGGATTAACGGCTTCAGCCGGGGTTGCACCATTAAAATTTGTGGCTAAGGTGGCCAGTGATGAAAATAAACCAAACGGCATCTGTGTGGTGACGCCAGAAACGCTTGACGATTTTGTGGCAGGGTTACCCCTTAAGAAGATCCCTGGTGTTGGCAAAGTCACACAAGAAAAGCTGAATCGTTTAGGGCTGTATACTTGCGCAGATATTCAAAAAACAGAGCAAAAGACCTTAATAGAACGTTTTGGTAAATATGGCAAAGTACTCTGGCATCGTTGTCATGGCATTGATGAGCGGGGAATCAGTACTGAGCGTGTCAGAAAATCTGTAGGCATAGAAACCACGTTGTCACAGGACATTTATACTCAGGAACAAGTCTGGCAAGTTATCAGTGGTTTGTTACCGAAACTCAAAACACGTTTGAAAAAAGCCAATAACCAATTATTGATTCACAACCAAGGCATCAAACTAAAATTCTCTGATTTTCAGCAAACGACTATAGAAAAGCGTACCAGCGAGCTTAATCTATCTTGCTTTAAAGCGTTATTAACTGAAATTATGAGTCGACAAAATCAGCGAGGGATCCGGTTGGTAGGGTTACATGTCAGTTTGCCAACGGAAGCTGACAATCGGCAGCTAAAGTTTTCATTCGACGAGCTTGAGACTTCGTCGGATTAACACCACAATACAGCATTAAGAGAGCAACATGAGCAGTTGTTCATTTCCGGCATTGTTATCTTAGAAACCGAACCGGTATTCAAATCATTTAAGCGAGGATAATCATGGCTTTTCCAAAAGCACAACGTGAAGCATCTCAGGCCAATTTTGCAGATGTCAAAAATAACTATGACGCCGTCGTTTTCATTGCCGACATCCGAAAGGTGTCACATCCACAGCTAAGATCGTTGCTAACAGAATATCGGAAAATTGATGCCAGAGTGGATTCTGAAGCGTTACTTATCACCGATAGTGATATGCCGGGTAACCGCTTGATTAGCAGTGCCACAGGACCGCTAGACCGCTACTATGATGATGTGCGGCGTTTCTATGACGCTGGCCGTAAGGCGGCAAACATTGTCAAGCAATCGGGAGCACGTCGCCCCTTGTTGGTTGTTGAGGCGCCTAATGACAAACGATACCAATTGGCGGCTGAAGTTTGCTATTTGGGAATGACACAGGCGCTCTGGCAACCTCTGGAAGCCAGAGAGAGTTTGTCGGAACAAGACATTGAGCCGGTAGAATGCATTGGCGTGATGTCAGATGTGGATGTTGACTGGTTAAATGCCGCAGAATCAGGACTTCGAGTCGCGCGTGATTTGTGTGGTACTGAACCGGAGCGTATGTCACCACCCAATTTTGCTTTGTATTGTCAGGAGGCATTCCGTGATACCAAAGTGTCTGTGCAGGTGATGGTATCGCAGGAAGAAATTGAACAGGAATACCCGTTGTTGTATTCCGTGGCACGTGCATCTAAGAATGTGGAACGTCACCACGCGCGGATCATCACGTTAAAATATGAATGTGAAGGTCCTATTAAGCATCGGCTTTATCTGGCTGGCAAGGGGATTACCTATGATACCGGTGGTGCCGATTTAAAAACCGGTGGCCATATGGCCGGCATGAGCCGGGACAAAGGAGGAGCAGCTTCAGTTGCTGGGTTCATGAAAATGTTGGCAGAGCTGCAACCATCAGGGTTAAAAGTGGTCGCTGAAATAGGCGCGGTTCGCAACTCACTGGGCTCTGAAGCATTTGTGGCAGATGAAATCATCACCAGTCGTGCTGGGGTGAGAGTCCGTATCGGTAACACGGATGCGGAAGGTCGACTATTGCTTGCTGATGTGCTTACCCATTTGTCTGAACTTGCCAAAGGTGAATCTGAAGCGCAGTTTTTCTCAGTTGCAACACTTACAGGACATGCAGCTCGCGCCGTTGGACCGTACACAGCATTGGTTGAGAATGGTAAAGCACGAGAACATGGTGTGACTGCGAAGTTAGTGTCTTCCGGCGACGCTATTGGGGATCCTGCAGAAGCATCCCGCTCACGACGGGAAGATTATGACTTTGTGCGTCCTCGTACTAGCGCGGACGATATTTTGTCCTCTAACAATGCAGCGTCTGCCGTGACAGCGCGAGGTCATCAATTCCCTATGGCATTTTTACACATGGCCTCTGGGCTGGATAAATGCGATGTCGCATATACTCATGTCGATATCGCGGGAAGTGGGGTAGAAGGGGGAGACTGGCAGCACGGCAAGCCAACCGGGGCGTCAGTCTTGATGCTAGCGAATCATTATATTCCCTTGCGAAAAGGCTAAGTATTGTGAATAAGAATGTTTGGTTGCTGGCTTGTGTCCAGGCCATGGCAATGGCCTCTGGCGCCTTAATGGTATTGGTCTCTGGCATATTTGGGGCGCGTGTGGCGCCTGAAGCAACCTTAGCGACATTACCTATGGCATTGATGATATTAGGTACAGCGACAATGGTCGCTCCCGCAACATTATTAATGCGTCAATTTGGTAGAAAGAATGTTTTCTTGGGATGCTCTGCCGCCGGAATTGTGGGCAGTGGAGTAGCCGTCGTGGCAATAAACAGTGCTTCATTCTGGTTATTTTGTGGTGCAGCCGCAGTACTTGGAAGTGCAGTCGCTGGGTTTCAGCAGTTACGCTTTGCTGCTATTGAATCTGTAGATGTCGCCAAAGCCCCAAAAGCAATGTCACACATACTGTTAGGTGGATTAGTGGCGGCCATACTTGGACCTGAGCTATCCTCATGGGGGCTATTCCTTACGCCCGATTCATTTGCTGGTAGCTTTTATTTACTTGCGATATTGATGGTTTTAAGCGGTGTACTGTTATTGTTTTATCAGCCAATGCAACAGTCGGTTAGTGAAGATCAAAAAGCCCAGTCGAGTCGTCCATTGGGGGAAATCTTTAAACAACCCCAACTAGTTGTTGCTGTGGCTGCCGCAAGCCTGGGCTATGCATTAATGGCGTTTATCATGACCGCAACACCACTGCATATGCATATCCATGAGGGACAAAGTCTGGCGGACACTAAATTAGTAATCCAAAGCCATATTATCGCGATGTATCTGCCGAGCTTTTTCACAGGGCATTTAATCACTCGGTTTGGCGAGCGTGTAATCATTTGGGCCGGAATCTTCAGTTTTGCTGCCGTTTTAACTTTCGCTAGTCTGGCCGCAACCTGGTGGTTTTATTGGCTGGCTCTTGTGTTGCTTGGGGTGGGATGGAATTTCTTATTCTCAGCTGGTACCAGCTTGTTGCCTAAATCACACCACCAAAACGAAAAGTTTAAAGTGCTGGCAGTCAATGAGGTGTGTGTCTTTGGCATGCAGGCATTGGCATCACTTTCTGCTGGCGCGGTGTTGTTTGCGTTAGGCTGGCAAACTATGATGATGGTCTGTATTCCCCTGCTTATGGTATTAGTTGCTCTTTTACTCTGGTGGCGACCAACGCAACAACCTAACTTGCGAGAACAATTTGAAGGATAAAAATGAAACACCCTAGCCCCGGGATTTACAAACACTATAAAGGTAATGAATACCAGGTAATTGATACCGCCCGGCATTCTGAGGATGAATCCTATTATGTCGTTTATCGACCTTTGTATGGAGAACGAAAGTTGTGGATTCGACCTCTGGATATGTTTATGGAGACGGTCTCTGTGAACGGCGAAACTAAACCGAGATTTGAGTACCTACGAGATGCCTGATATTTCATTTAATGATGTAGTGAAGTTGTCACTAAATGACAGCTGGAGAGTGGTGGAAAAAAATGCTGAACTGGTATTAGTTGTACCAAAGGATAGCGGGGACGCGGTTGAGGACAATTGCCAGATTCAATTTCGGTTGATGAAAGTCGCTGCAAAATCTGCCGAGCAGCGCCAGCAATTACTGCTGTCTGCGTTGGATACCGCCACGCCAGAGCAGGTATCCGACAGTATCTTCTGGACCAGAGAGAAAAATGTCGCCACTGATGACGAAGGGTTGATGCAACGTTGGTTGCTGGCAGTTACCAAAAATGAACAGGAGCTGTCATTGATTATTATCGATCTTAATGTGCCGGCTGATGACGGTGCGCAACTTGAAACCCTTGGGCAGGAGTTAGAAGAGGTGCTCAGGCAGGCTATTTAGTCAGGGATTATGCAAGGTCAACACCCCCTAAAGGGCATTAACCACATTACGCTGGTGTGACTCATCTTGAGACATCAATTTGCTTCTACAGCGACCTGTTGGGAATGCGCTTGCATGCGCGCTGGGACAAAGGTGCCTACTTAACACTGGGAGACTTATGGTATTGCTTGATACTTGGCAATACTTCTCCCGGTGACAATTATAGTCATATCGCGTTTGATATAGAATCGGACCAATTCGACGCATTTGCATCAAAACTGAAAGCAAAAGGCATTCGACAGTGGCAAAAAAATAGCAGCGAAGGGCATTCCATTTATATTTTAGACCCAGATGATAATCCTAAATTAATCAGTTGACCGCGCTGAATATAAGGTAACAGTGTGAAAATACACAATATTTTGAATGCGCCGCAGTTCACCCATTGGGTGAGTCCGCTACAACATGCATAGCGGCCCTGGCAGCTCGACTGGTTATGCCAAAAAAACAGCAAGGGAACAGCCATTCCTTTATTTTTTGGCTACACCATTCAAACTGCCAGAACCACTCTGCAAGTTGTCCAACTGATTATTTTAGGATAATAAACTGGAAATACATGCCGGTAACGTAAACACCCGGCTGGCCTCGCTCAAAAGCAATCCATACCCGGGATTGATAATCTACGAATAACGCAAACTCAACTATTTACTGGAGTGCATGGTTTAAGCTTCATTTTTTCATTTTTCTCCTGATTTTTAACTTTTAGGTCAATACAACCAAATGTCTGTTGATCTTTGCTGTATTAATTTGAAGCAGGCTCTGGTATCAATATCACTATAATCAATGACGACTATCTAAAATATTAATTATTTTAATATTTGTGCTTAGCTTAGTCTCTCAACATGGATAAATAGTAGATAGTAGTGATGATGAATGTATTTATAATAAATGAAGTTGATAAAACGTTATTAAACACACATCCGCATAAACTGGAACGCCGCTGTGGTGGGACACCAGCCACAGTAAAAAAACTTAAGCTGGCAAAGCTGACAGTGAATGTCGAGTCAGGTGCAGGCGAGTTGGCTGGCTATGCTGATCAAGACTATGAACAGGCCGGGGCAAGTATCGTTGAGCGGGAAGCTGGATTGCAGCAAGCGGATATCGTTTTATATGTCACGCGACCAAGAAACGAAGATATCTCTCACTTGAAAGCGGGCAGTGTCGTTATCGGCCATATTGATCCATTTTTCCAAAAAACATTGGTGACAGAGTTACAAGAAAAAGGTGTCACTGTTATCAGCGTTGAAATGGTACCTCGTACTACGCGCTCCCAGAAAATGGACGCATTGTCCTCTCAGACTAATCTGGCTGGTTATGTGATGGTGTTAAACGCGGCTCAGCAATCCTCCAGTATATTGCCCATGATGATGACACCCGCTGGTACAGTGAAACCCGCAAAAGTCTTTATCATTGGAGCCGGTGTGGCTGGCCTGCAGGCAATTGCAACCGCAAAAAGACTGGGTGCCAGTGTGACGGCATTTGATACCCGGCCGGTTGTGGCTGAGCAGGTGCGCTCCCTCGGCGCAAAGTTTTTGGATATTGATTTGGGGGATACCGGACAAAATGAGCAGGGTTATGCCAACGAGTTGACACCTGAGCAAGTGCAAAAACAAAAAGAAGGACAGCATCAGGCAATCGCAGAGGCTGATATTGTTATCACCACCGCGCAACTATTTGGCCGCAAGCCCCCCGTTATTGTTACTAAAGAAGATGTGGCTGCCATGCGTCCCGGAAGTGTTGTTGTGGATATGGCTGCTGAAAATGGCGGCAATGTTGACGGCTCCAAACCGGGGGAAATTGTTGACGTAGGCGGCGTGACCATCGTTGGATCTGGTAATTGGGCGAATCAGGTGCCGCGTGATGCAACCGACTTATATGCCAATAATTTATTTAATCTATTGGATGACTACATAGATAACGAACAAGGTGTTTTTAATCTGGATTTATCTGATGACATTCTGGACGGCTGTGTAGTCGTTCATGATGGCACGTTGCGCAATGACATGTTAGTCAATCATTACTCTAAACAGCAGGAGGCCTAATTATGGAATTTATCTATCTCGCCTTTATTTTGGTGTTAGCCGCATTTTTAGGTTTTGAGCTCATCCAAAAAGTACCCGCTACGTTGCACACGCCTTTGATGTCAGGTGCAAATGCAATATCCGGGGTTACGTTGATAGGTGCGCTGGTGGCCGCTGGAACTGAGATGAATACTCTGACGACCTGGTTGGGATTCGCTTCTGTAGTGTTTGCCACAATCAACGTGATTGGTGGCTATATGGTCACCAATAGAATGTTATCAATGTTCAAATCTAAACAGAAAAACGCAGATAAGTAGGAGGAGATTATGTTAGATATCGTAACCATCGTGAATCTCGCCTACGTAGTGGCGGCAGTATTATTTATTTTCGGTTTAAAGTTATTGAGCCATCCATCCACGGCCAAAAAAGGTAATTTAGTCTCTGCACTGGGGATGTTCATTGCGGTAATTGTGACATTGATTCGTCAGGACATTATCAGTTACGAATATATTATTGGCGGTATAGTCCTGGGTGGGGCGATTGGGGCCTGGCTGGCAAAACGAGTCGAAATGACCGGGATGCCGGAACTGGTCTCATTGTTTAATGGTTTTGGTGGACTTGCCAGCCTGTTGCTTGGTTTAACCTCTTTAACCGTTAATGAGCCATCGGGTCTTAACGAGGTCGTGAAAGCCATTGCCTATTTTTCAATCATTGTCGGCGGTGTTACATTCTCGGGTAGTTTGATTGCCTGGGGCAAGCTGGGCGGCAAATTGCCTTCGAGGGCTTTGATTTTCCCCGCACAACGATTTGTTACCAGTGGCGTTATTATTGCTCTGATCGCCCTCTGGGTTATTGTGGCGATGGAGCCGGTAGACATGCAATGGTTATATATCGCCATTGGGTTAGCATTATTGTTTGGTATTCTGGCAACCATTCCTATCGGCGGTGCTGACATGCCCGTAGTCATTTCATTGCTCAACAGTTATTCCGGTGTGGCGGCAACGGCTGCAGGTTTAGCTATCCAGAATAACATTCTTATCGTAGCGGGTTTATTAGTTGGCGCCAGTGGTCTGATATTAACCCAGATTATGTGTAAAGCGATGAACCGTTCTTTAATGAATATTTTATTGAGTGGCTTCGCTAAGCCAATTGAGCAGGGGGAAAAAATTGAGGGTGAAATTAAGTCGTTGTCGGCAGAAGATGCTTACTATGTGCTTGAAGCCGCACAAAGTGTGGTGGTGATCCCCGGTTATGGTATGGCGGTAGCACAGGCGCAACATGCGGTTAAAGAATTACAGGATTTAATGGAAAGCAAAGGTGCAGAAGTCGCTTATGCTATTCACCCAGTTGCTGGCCGTATGCCAGGTCACATGAATGTTTTGTTGGCAGAAGCCGATGTGCCTTACGAATTGCTTTATGAAATGGATGCGATTAATCCTCGCATGGAAACCTTTGATGTCGCCATCATCATTGGTGCCAATGACGTGGTTAATCCCGCGGCAAAAGAAATGAAAGGCAGCCCAATTTATGGTATGCCAATCATCGAAGCCCACAGAGCCAGAAATGTGTTTGTGTTAAAACGCTCTGCATCTGCCGGCTTTGCGGGGGTCGACAACCCACTCTTCTTCAAAGATAACACCCGTATGGTGTTTGGTGATGCAAAAGACACTCTGAATACTATTATCCGAGAGTTCGAGAGCTAGTTTAGTGTAATGTAATCAGTTTAAAGTGATAAGTAAAAAGGTCAGTGTAAACTGACCTTTTTATTTTGGGATTTCGAGTATATTAAGGTACTAATTGCAGTCGTATAAGTCTGGAGTTTATTGTACTTGAGAAAAGAGATGACAAAAATCCGTTGTTTTAGCGTCTTGAGTACTTTCAATCCCATCTAAAAGGATATAGCCAGTGCGGAGCTTTAACTATGAAGCTACAAACGCACCCATCAAGCTATTAACTACGGGCGGTGCCCATTGTTCATCCACAATACTGCCAAACGCTTAGCCACACTATTGTCCCTGAAGCCAGCTAAATACTTCCAGACTTGCACTCGCAGGTGCAGTCTCCGCTTCATGAGACAGTTTATGTGGAAAGGTCTGCTATGCAGAAATCATGCAAGAGAATGTTAAAAAAAGGTGAGGAAAAGCGTTTTCATGACTCAAGTTCCAGTGATCGTGCAATATATAAATAATCAGCATAGTTACGTTTCCACAATGATTCGAGCCATTGACATTAGAAATTGTTAGTGGTTTTGAATCTCCATTGCTAACTACCTTATGGTAAGGCAGGGAAGAAGCCTGAGTTTTGTTTGCAAGACAAGCGAAAGAGTCGCAGTTGTATAGCAAAAAACACATCTTCTACGAAGACCTTCGTTTTTCTTGTTGACAAGTACGATGAGTTTCGTATTTAATCTAACCTTTCTACGACGACTTTCGTACAATTCAGCCGTTTTATCTTAATAAGTTGTTCAACGAGCTTATAGAGTAGCTGGCGAAAGTTCTGAATACGGTTAACTAAACTCTATTTACTAAAGGAAAAAACATGAAAAAGCTTAGTCTTGTATTATTCGCAGCCTTACTTCTTGGTTTAGGTGGCTGTTCTTCAACCTCTGATGTAGCAAAAGCAGATGCGAAAGAAACTAACAAAAGTGCTTCAAAATCAAAGCGTTCTAAAAGCCGTGACACTTGTGATAGTCGCACCGGCTCACGACTTTCTAAAAAGTGTTAGCTAGCAACGCACCGTAACCTTCAATCTGTTTTAGCAGGAATCCTTTGGTGTGGGGGTTTCTGCTTTTTTCTAATAGCGCTAAAAAACTTGCATTCTACGATACTTTTCGTACGATTGATGGTAGAGGATAAAAAAGGCGAAGACAATGACTCGAAAAAATCTTTCGGGAGTCCCCACCAGTGCAGAGCTGAATCTGTTGAAAGTGCTTTGGTCTATCGAACCCTCAACGGTTAAAGATGTGCATGAAAAAGTGAACGAGACTCAAAAAGTGGGCTACACCACCGTATTGAAGATGTTACAGATTATGCATGAAAAAGGTCTGGTCGCGCGAGATGAGTCCTGCAGGGCGCATATTTATACCTCTATCTATTCTGAGGAGCAAACTCAAAGTTCTATGGTGAAAGAAATGCTGAACAGAGCGTTTGGTGGCTCCAAGTCAAATTTGGTGTTACGTGCTTTGGGGGAGTCTCCTAGCGCTGATGAATTAGCCGAGATACGAGCGCTGCTCGACTCACTGGAAAGCGATACTAAATTGGATTAAATCAATGGATTGGTTAAACGTTATATTGAATACCTCAGTGATATTTGGCATGGCTGAAACCCTCCTGCATTTTACCTGGCAGGGATGTGTGTTGGCTTCATTGCTATATTTTCTCTTGAAGAATATAGACTCTCGTCGTTCTGAAATGCGATATTGCGTATCCCTATTTATATTGTCGCTTTGCGCTATTGCTCCTGTTATTACCTTTTTTCTGGTGTATGAGTCGCAAACATCGTTGAGCAGTGTCAGTTTGCAGCAGGCAATAACGGAGATGTCTGAGACTGCTGCGCACGCAGGTTCCGCACTAATTAATTTCAATGATGCCAGTTCGTTGTTGTGGACGTTGTCTGCGACCGAGTTGAATCAAACTATAAGCCAGTTTCAGTTGCAATCAATATTACCATTGGTTGCAATCGTCTGGATGCTAGGTGTTGTGCTGCTAAGCGCCAGACTTATCTTGCAGGTGTTTAATGTTCACCAGTTGCCTCGTCAGGGAACTAGTGCTCCTGATGCACAATTGCAAACAATGTTTGAAAACCTGATAAAACAGTTGGGTGTGGCTCCGGTAACACGCTTATTGATTTCTTCCAAAGTCGATGTACCTATGGCGATAGGTTGGCTGAAGCCCGTTGTCTTGTTACCTACGGCTATCGTGGTTGGTTTGGCTCCGAATCAACTGGAAATGTTACTTGCACATGAACTGGCTCATGTCCGGAGACACGATTATGTCGTGAACTTTATCCAGACGCTTGTAGAAGTGATGCTGTTCTTCCATCCTGGAATTAAGTGGATATCTAAGCAGATACGGGCGGAAAGAGAAAACTGCTGTGATGATGTCGCAGTGTCTCATTGTGGTAGTGCAGTGGCATACGCAAAGGCCCTCACTGAAGCGGAGATGTCCAGATTTACAAATATTCCCGAACTGGCAATGGCTGCATCTGGCAGTGACCTCAAACAACGTGTTTTTAGGGTAGTAGGGCAAACCAATTGTGCTCCCAGCACAACCAAACACAAATTTACCGGGCTGCTGGCGGCATTAGTGTCATTAACGGTGGTTGTTTCCGTATTTTCAATACCTGATGTGACGGGTATGCCACATACGGACACCGGCAAAAACAAAGATGATATGTTGCTATTGATTGAGCCTTCAGTGCCAGCAGGTGAAGTTAGCAAGGCAAAACAAAATAGCATAGAGTCTGCAAAAGCATCAACAGCCAAGCCGAGTGCGGTAGACGTCAATGTCATCCTTGCTTCTGAACAACAGGAAACAGGTGAAATATCGGCATTGGGTGCAGACAAAAGTCAACTTCAGTCGAAGAATGCAGATGATGATATTGTTGAGAGTTCGCTATCAGACTCCCAGAACACTGATAAGCACATCACTGTATCAAATAGCGCATTACCTACATCGGTTGATAACGGAAATGTGAGCGACATCAATGATTCCGCAAAAGAACCCGCGATGGTGGAATCTGAAACAGAGAATAAATCGTTTAGCGAAAATGCTGTCGTTGCAGTAGAACAAACAGTGTCATCAAAGGGGCTTTCTCGTGACATGACGAGCAATCCCGATACCAACACTATACCTAAAATAGAGTCGGACTCTGCCCTTGCGCTTAGAGTAGATAACATTATCGAGACTGAAATTGCTGAAATTCCGGTGCAAAAGCTAGCCACTAAACCACAACCGTCCTTGAGAAAAGCACCGGTTTTGATCGAAAGTGCTCATCCTGATTACCCCCGCAGGGCACTTATGCGCAAACTGACCGCTGATGTTCGGGTTTCTTTTGTAGTGACTAGTCAAGGTCAAGTAACTGATATTGAATTTGATCAGGATACTCAACGTATCTTTCGAAGTTCCGTTCGCAGGGCATTGTCAAAGTGGCGTTTTGAAGCAGCAACTGAAAACGGTAAAAAAGTCCCAAGTAAAATGACCCGGGTATTTAGTTTTACTGATCCCGATCAGGATAGCCTGACGATGACCGGCTCACGTATAGTACGGCTGCACAATTAGGGCAACATTCTCTAATAAGTTTGATTTGTTGAATGCCTATTTGCCGTTAATGTTAGCGGAACCAGTAAAATTGTTTGAGTCGTTCTCAACAGATATTCCGTCATTGTTAAAACTGATGGGAGGCCGCTGTATTTCACGCTGATTTCACATCCTCCTTTTTAAACTGATTCCACATAAAAAGAGGTGGAAGTCATGTTAAAGAAGATTGTTATCACATCGGTTATTCTGGTTATTATTGCGGCTACGTCACTTTATGGTGGGAAACAGTGGCTCATAAGCCTGTTACCAGACAAAGCCCATTTCCTGGCATTACAAAAAACTCAGCCTGATGAATTACCTTACTTAACCAATAGATTACCTGCTAATCGCGGTAAAATTCTGGCTGTAGTCACCAGCGTTGATAGCTTTGGTGAAAACCGAACAACTGGTTATGAACACACTGAGCTGGCGCGTGCCTACTGGGTATTTGTCGCTAATGGGTTCGAAGTGGATATTGCCAGTCCTAATGGCGGTAAACCACCCGTGAAGCTCGACGGAGACGATATGGGGGCCTTCGATTATGCCTTTTTAAATGACGGGGATATTCAACACAAAGTTGCACATTCTATACCTTTAGCAGATGTCGACCCCTTAGATTACGAGGCGGTTTACTATGTCGGCGGTAAAGGCACTATGTTCGATTTTCCGTTCAATCAGGACATTAAGCGTATCACCAAAACTTTATACCAGAATGATAAAGTCATAAGTGCGGTTTGCCATGGTCCAGCGGCATTGGTAAATGTGCAATTGGATAACGGTGAGATGCTGCTGTCGAACAAAAAGGTCAGCGGATTTACTAACGAAGAAGAGTTGCTGATTATTCCTGATGCAGCAGAGATTTTTCCGTTTCTTTTACAGGACAAGTTGATTGCCCAGGGGGCACAATTTCAGGCTGGTCCAGCTTATCTTAACCAGGTCAGTCAGGATGGCAAAATCATTACTGGTCAAAATCCCTGGTCTGTCTGGAGCATGGCAGAGATGGTAGTGCGAGAACTAGGGTATGAGCCTGTTCCTCGCAAGAAAACACCGGAAGAGTACTCTGTTGGATTATTGCAGACATACCAGAAGTTTGGTTTAGAGGCGGCAAAAACACAATTGCATCAACATCCTGACTCGTATCAGCAATTACTCATAGTGATGCATGGTGTGCTGGCGTTTATGCAGTTTGAAATAGGGAAAGGGATTGAGATTATTGGTCTCGCAGTTGAATTAAAAGAGCTGATTAGCGAAAAGAGTGGCGCAAAACGCTAAAGTGCAAGAGATATCACTAATCATGTTCGGTGACTTTCTATTTGCAAGGGCATACGACAAGTTCTTCGAAAAATAGAGTATCAGAAATGCGCGTTGCCTGTTTGTTACGACAACGCGCAATCGTTTTAGTTAAAAGAAGGAAGGAATCGATGTGTGGCTTGTGGCAGTATGCGAACCACATGTTGACGCGTCTGGTGCCAATAAGCGGAAAGTAACAATAAGCTGCCACCGATAAAGACTCCGGCAACTGCCAAGCCATAGCTAACAAAGCCAACGTTTTCTAATAGGTCACTTAGTGCATAAACTACATACACTAGAGCTGATGCCATGATAGCCCTCCTGTCTACGACAATCGAGACCAGCGCCAGCAGCAGATATAAACCTAAAACCACAATCGCTGTTGAATAGCCGGTAATACCTGAGAACACACCCAGGCTGCTGAATATGGGATGTACAATCAGTGGGGCAGATAATAAATGCAACCAAAAGGCGACATCAGAATTACGGGTGATTCTTTGAGGATCCTGGGTATCCCAAAACATCGCCATGATGAACGTCAGTGCACCTGCTGCCGCCATGTAGGGCTGATAATAAAACTGCATCATCGGGTACAGATTGACCAGCATGCCAAAGATACCTAAGATCAGAGCGACTACACCTGCGGCCAATGTGATAGGTACTCTAAATCGTTGCCAGTGAGCCCATGCACCTGCGATTGTCAATGCCGCAGCAGCGAAGAACTGTATTTCAGAGACCGGCTCAGAAACACTGATTGGGATGGCAAATAGCCCTGCTAGAAAACTTAGTAATAAACCTATCGCCGGCAAGGCCATGCGCTTTCTGCGCACAAATATTTCTGCTAACCCCCACGAACCAACAGCCAAGATAGTGCCACCCAGCACCGGTGTATATTCAAAACCCAGCCAGGCCACGGATGCCAGCAACAAGCCGCTGGCGATAATGACAAAAATATCATTAAAGCCACTCAGCAATCGAAAGTTCTCTTCATCCACTTGATGACTATTACGCGTTTCTACAATGAATTGCCGAAATTCTTGCACGCTGCCGCTACTAAAGATGCCTTTTGTAACAGCATTATCGAGTTCTTCATCTGAATACATGTTAATTTCCTCAAAGTAATTCATGGAAGCTAGCAAATTGCCTTTAGTTTAGCGGAGCAAAAGCGAGGCCAAAGTTGTTATTTCATAAATATCAGTAGCTTATAAAACAATCCCGCAACGAGTTAGTGAATTTCCCTACCTGAATTAGGGTATTTTGTGAATAAGTGGTCAATCTGCCACGTTGCTTGTGTCTGTTAACAATTGCAACAGGTTTTTAACGAGTGATAAAGCGTTCAAATAGTATGCATACGTATGTTTGGTGAATGCATAGCACTGCATACGTATTCATTTTGCTTATAAAAATTACCTTAACCACACTCCAGTCTGAAGTTGTTAAAAATATGTAAATTAAATGTGTGGAAGGAAAATATGAAATCGCTTAATCAAATCCTTGTTTCCTCGTTAGTGGCAGGCACACTGTATGTGCCGACTGTCAGTGCCAATACAACCTTTGTTCATTTATTTGAATGGAATTGGCAGGATGTTGCAACCGAGTGCGAAACATTCTTGGGGCCCAAGGGGTACGCCGCCGTACAAGTATCGCCGCCCAATGAACATATTCAAGGCAGTCAATGGTGGACCCGTTACCAGCCTGTGAGCTACCAATTAGAAAGTCGCGGTGGAAGTCGTGCTCAGTTTATTGATATGGTCAACCGTTGTAACGCAGCAGGTGTTGAAATATACGTTGATGCCGTCATCAACCATATGGCTGCGGGGAGCGGAACTGGCGTTGCAGGCAGCGGCTATGGCAACAAAAGCTATCCTGACTATGGGCCACAGGATTTTCATAGCACCTGTACCATTAATCCTGAAGATTACGGCAGCAACCGCTGGCGAGTGCAAAATTGTGAGTTAGTGGGACTACCAGATCTCGACACCAGTGCTGGATATGTGCAGGACACATTGGCAGCCTATTTGAACGATCTTACTAATTTAGGCGTATCTGGATTCCGTTTTGATGCCTCCAAACATATGTCAGTATCTGATATACAAGGCGTGTTATCGAAGGTTAATGGCTCGCCATTGGTGTTTCAGGAAGTCATTGATCAGGGTGGGGAGGCCGTGACGTCTTCTGAATATACCGGTACTGGATTAGTCACTGAATTTAAATACAGTACTGAATTAGGCAATACGTTCCGCAATGGCCAGTTATCCTGGCTAAGTAATTTTGGTGAAGGCTGGGGGTTCCTGCCAAGTTATCAGGCCGTTGTTTTTGTTGATAACCATGATAACCAGCGTGGCCATGGTGGGGCAGGAAACGTTATTACGTTTGAAGATGGTCGGTTGTATGACCTTGCCAACGTATTTATGCTGGCCTATCCCTATGGTTATCCAAAAGTCATGTCCAGCTATGATTATCATGGTGACACAGATGCTGGTGGCCCATCCGTCCCAGTCCATAATGGTGGCAATCTGGAGTGTTTTGGCAGTAACTGGAAATGCGAACATCGCTGGTCATACATTTCCGGTGCTGTAGATTTCCGCAATAACGTCAATGACAACTGGAATTTGACCGACTGGTGGGATAATGGCAATAATCAAATCGCATTTGGTCGTGGCAGTTCTGGTCACGTTGCTATCAATAAAGAAGACTACACCATGAATGTGACCATTCAAACGGGCATGGCTGAAGGTCAATACTGCAATGTTCTCAAAGGCAAACTGTCGTCACAGGGAGATAGCTGCAGTGGCGAGACGATCACGGTCAACAGCAATGGCACGATTAACGTCTCTCTGGCGCCCTGGGATGCATTTGCCATTCACAAGAATGCTAAAATAACCGGTGGCCCAGGTCCGGACTGGCAGCGTACCGTGATCTTCATCGGTGCTCAGACGCAGAGTGGCCAGGATATGTTTATCCGGGGAGGGATTGACCATGATTATGCCAACAATGTACTTGGCAGAAACTGTCAAACCACTAACTTTGAATGTGCTTTACCTATTCAGCATAACAATTTGATTAATGCGACCACGGCACCGTGGAAGAGTAATGATACGCATCTGGATTGGTACGGTGTGGAAGCAGGACAGAGCACTCAGGCTGAAGGTTCAGCGTTAGATTGGACAACGGACTACTGGCCACCTTCGTGGGGCACTGTACGTACAGTGGCAAATGATGGATATGGTGAAGAGCCACTCAATATCTGGGGTCAACATTATTGGATGTTGGATGTCCAGATGGATTGCAGCAAAGCAGTTAATGGCTGGTTCGAGCTTAAAGCCTATGTAAAAAACGGACAGGGCTGGGAAAGCGATATCGCGCAATCTGGCACACCTTATAGCAGTAATAACCACTTCGCTCAGTGCGGCAAAATCAACAAGTTTGATTTCAACAACAATACCGCCGAAATCTCTGATTTTTAATCATTGAAGTTAGTACAAACAGCCCCTCCCGGGGCTGTTTGTGCGTTATGAGGTTCATTTTCAATCAGAAACAGGTCGGCTGACCAAGTTGTCACCGTCGTTAAAAAATCGAGTTATGAGCAGTATTCGACGGGTTCTGGCCCGCTAATTAAGTACGCCTTAACTATATATATCAACAGCAAATTGTTCCTGTTTGAACATTAAGCCCTTTCACCAGAATCCCCAAAAGTCGAATGAGACCGTCAGTTGTATTAAGAATGTTCATTCAACTGTTTAAGATTTGTGATTTCTTCGGCTCTAATTATTCCCTAGAACTTTAATTAAGTTTGTTTCAGTTTAGGGAAAATGGACAGCGTTAGGGGCTAACTAGAAATACCATTTGCTTTACGTATCGTAATCTAGTCCGCATTTATACTGGTTTTCGCCAAGTATCTTGCCATTTTGAGGTGTAATATGGAGGCAAAATAAACATTAATGGCAAGTTTATGAAAACATTAAAACCTTTGTCATTCGATATGGTTCATCATTCAGTTAAGCCAACATATGGCGCAGAGATGAGTATCGATTATCAAAACTTGAGTATTATTCCTTCGGTAACGCCAGCTTGCCAAGCTGCGATGGTAACTGTGCTTGGTGCGTGCGGAGCAACTTTTGTGTTGACCGCATTGACAGCGCCATTTCATCCCGCTGTTGGGGCGATCGCAACGGGTTCACTCGGAGCGGCTTGTCAACGAGCTGTTCTGGCTGCAACGCACGCCTGCCCATAACAATGCTTGGGCACGAATATCAAGGTTTGGCTCGTGCATTAATAGTTCTATGAGAGTAATTATTAAAGGTTTTGGTTGGGTAACTAACTGCCAATAGCATGCTCATCAATTCACCCATGTTGTTGATCTGGTTTAATAGGGATTCACAACAAAGATTCCTATCTGGCAGAAACAGGACGCGGCACTGATCAAAACTTTAACGTTTTAGGTTCATTTATTGTCTAGAATTGACGCTGCATATCGGCAGATCAACGGCAAGTAAAATAACGCAATTGACCTGTGTTTGTCATACATTTACTGTCGTGGCTTGAACGACGAGTGATTCTATATCGTCCAAACTTGTTAACAGAATATTAAAAGTGCTTGCATTTTGAACAGAAAAATGACAACGTTGTCATATTACTGTATTTTGCTTGGTGCGAACAAATTGTTGTTTCGCATTTTTAATTGATATAAATGACAGCGTTGTCATTCTTTGTTTTGCTAATAATGAGTATGTCGTAAAGCGTGAGAAGATGAGCTGGCTAAAGGCGTTAGAGGTGGTTTTATGTTTTCCAACATCACATTAAAAAGCAAAGTCGTTGTATTAATCTTATGTATTACCGTCTCTTTATCATGCATTGCCTTGTTAGGGTTGCATGCACTAAAGGTGTCCAGCGAAAAGGATAATATAGCGCGTATCGAACAAATATTTAAAAGTGCCTATTCAACAATTGCACAACTGGAAAAAATGGCCGATCGCGGTGAGTTGACCACTGAACAGGCAAAACAGATTGCGATGCAAATTCTACGTGAAAATAAATATCATGATTCTGAATATGTTTATGTTGTCGACGAGCAACTGGATTTTGTCGCGGCACCCCATGATCCGCAACTGCATGGGACCAGCTTCCATGATTTCACCGATGCCAGTGGTAATAGTATCGGTGCGATGGTGGAGCGTCTCACTCGCCGTAGCACAGGCGATTGGGTGCAGTATGACTGGGATTCAAGACGTGATGGTGAAGTAGTAAAGCTAACATCGGTAGTTCAGAAATCCCCTGTATGGCACTGGTATGTCGGCACGGGAATAAGCTTTAGGGAGGTCAATGAACGTTACTGGTCGATTGCTAAATGGCTGGTGAGTTTATCCGTGCTTATCGCGATTGGCATTGCAGCTTTTCTGTTTCGCTTTGGTATCCGATTGCAGGGAGCTTTGGGTGCGGAAGTCAGGCAAGTGGTAGCCGCTGTGCGCGACGTATCTCGAGGTAAACTGAATCAGTCTCATGATGTGGCACGTGCTAAGGAAGATAGCATTATGGGTTCAATTTCTTACATGCAAGGTGCTTTAACTACTTTGGTGAAACAGCTTAGTAATATCGCGGGTGTACTGAATTCGCAGGTTTCAGAATCTGAAGGGCAGGCAGTGGAACTGGATTCCCTGACATTGGCGCTTAATCGGGAAACGGAGCAAGTGAATGATCTGATTCAGCAAATGTCAGTAACAGCGCAACAAGCAAATGAAGAGGTTTCGAAAACCACCAATGCGATGATTCAGGCATCGGATAAAGGCAGTGAAGCCAGTGCCCTGACGAATGAGTCAGCCAATGCTATTGGAGAATTGGAAAAACAGATTGAGAATACTGGCCAGAGCATTCATTCGTTGGGCTCTGAGGTACACAATATCGAAGGTGTGCTTTCGGTGATTCAGGGAATAGCGGAGCAGACCAATTTACTCGCATTAAATGCCGCAATTGAAGCCGCCAGGGCCGGAGAGCAGGGGCGCGGATTTGCCGTTGTTGCAGATGAAGTCAGGCAGCTGGCTCAGCGCACGTCTGAAAGTACACAAGAGATCCACCACATGATTGAGCGCTTGCAAAAAGTCGCCAGTACAGCCATCGAGTCAGTGGAAAAAAGCATTAAAACCAGTGAAGCAACAGTGGAAAAATCCAATCAGGTGTCGGTTACTCTGGCTTCCATGTTCCAACTTATCGATGAAACTGCCGAAATGAGCGAGAATATCGCTGCAGCCTCTCAAAGTCAGGTGCAGTTAGCGCAGGAAGCACATAAACGCGTGCAGCATATTGCCACCATGAGCCATGAAACCGCGACAGTTTCCCGCCACGCGCATGACAAGGCTGAGGGGATCCGCGGTTCTTCTCAGTTATTGCAAGTGGAAATGGCAAAGTTTGAAGTTTAATGCTCTAATCATTGCGACTTCACTGTTGTTGACGATGTTTTTCGAACGGCATAACACGTAGTTGTAGTTATTCAACTTAGTTATCGTCAGTGAAGACAATACCCCGGGCATCATTTCCTGTATTGAGCTGACTAGCGCCCCTTGAATCATCATATATTGCATTGTTGAGATGGCAAAAACTTCCACCTTCAATTGTTCGCGATTGAAAATTAATCGATGATTGTCTTTATCTTCAATCATTAGTTTATGAAGGCGCTTCTTTTTAGCCAATGACGCAATAATAAGGTTTTTGACAATCATGTGCCCAAGTTCACGGGTTTGGACATCCACATGTGAACGTGAGAATTGATCATATCTTTGGCCCAAACATCGAAATGTGCATCACAAGAAATAAGGTTTTTTGCAGAATTGGGGCCTCTGCCTAATGGGATTAAAGGTAAGAGCGAATGGTTTCGATAAGTTGCACAAGTTTTATTGGTTTAATTAATGAGGTGTCGATATAACCTTCATCAAGGCCTTGTTTGATTTGTTCGTCGTCAAATCCTGACAATAGAATAATAATCTGTTCGGGCTGTTGTTGTTTGATCAGTTTAGCCATTTCACTGCCTCGCCTGATAGGCATGTGCTCATCCGTGAGTACCACATCGAATGGACCCTGCGAACGATACATCTGATAACCTTCCACACCATTTTGTGCGTGTGTAACAACGAAGCCCTCATCCAGCAATAAATCCTGATATAAGGCGGCGAGGGTTTCATCATCTTCGACCAGCAGCAGTGTGTTGATGTCGGCGACGTCTTTATCTAATTCGACGGCGTCCAGATCCAATTCATGCATGATAGGGCAATAAGGCAGGGTAACTGTGACAATAGTGCCTTCCCCTACCTGACTCTCAATATTGATATTGCCGCCCATGTCTCTAATGAGATTTTTAACAACACTGAGACCTAAACCAATGCCGGTTTTTTGATGTCTGGTGGTGTAAAACGGGTCGAATACCTGTGACAAAACTTCGCTTTCTATACCTTTGCCGGAATCCTGAATGGTTAACAACACTGATTTAATATCGTCCTGATCTTCCAGACGCACGACCATATGCCCTTCGCTATCCTGCAGTGCGTGTATACCGTTTGAAACCAGATTGACGATAATTTGCATGAGAGAATGCGGATCGGCTTTTATGTAGCGTTCTGAAAAGATTTCAGCTTCAAGACTAACTTGAGATGGCACCATATAGCGCACCATATTGAGTGCGTCTTCTAATACTTCCCGTGCTTGAACCGATGTGCTTCGGTTTGGCAGATTTCTAGAGAATGACAAAATTTGTTTGGATAGAGAAGCGCCTCGCATCACGGCTTCACTGATTTCTCTGACATGATCCAAGCCATCAAAATCCGGATACTGATGTTTTATTATTTCGCAATGACCTTCAATTATAGACAGGATGTTATTGATATCATGGGCGATACCACCAGAGAGCAACCCTAGCGTCTCTATTTTAAATGCGGCGAGCTTCTCCTGATCTTTCACGTCGTTATTATTTAATATTCAGGCTACAGATAGCTCCAGTGTATGCAATAAAACGGCATTGCGCTATCTTGGTGCGAAAAATGCGATTGGGCTAGTTGCTCTGTCTGCAGGTGAAGACCACATACAGACACTTATCATCGCGATTAATTAGTATTTTCTTCGACTTCAGTGTAATGAGCAATATCGTAAGTGCTTATCCACTCGTCAAACTTGTCTGCAGGCAACGGGCGGCTCAGATGGAATCCTTGTGCCTTAGTGCAACCAACGTCCTGCAGGAATTTCAAGGTGGCGGCATCTTCGACACCTTCAGCTACGGTTTTCAACCCCAGGTTTTGTGCCAGCGACATCAATGTGCGCACCATCACTTGATCGTCTTCGCTGGTGGCTAATTCCAGCACAAAGGCTTTATCTATCTTCAGTTCGTTAACTGGCATTTTTTTCAGTTGCGCCATTGAGGAGTAGCCAGTTCCAAAGTCATCGATGGATAACTCAATACCCATTTTCTGCAAGGTATTGAGGGCTTTCAATGCGCTGGTAGGGTCGGTCATGACCGCACTTTCTGTAACCTCGAGTGTAAGTTGCTCGGGTGCGGTATCAAACTCCGTCAGTAATTCAGCCACATAGGCCGGCAACTGCATATCTATCAGGTCAACAGCTGAGATATTAACGGCAATACCAATATTGTATCCGGCATCCTGCCATTTTTTCTGCTGTGCCATGCCTGTTCGTAAGCCCCACTTGGTAACATCACGTATGGCGCCCGTTTGCTCGGCAAGCGGAATAAACTCATCAGGTGGAATAAAGCCATGAGTAGGGTGAATCCAGCGAATAAGACATTCAACCGTGGTAATTCTGCCTTCTTCGATGGCCAGCTTTGGTTGATAAAAAAGTTGTAACTGTCCTTCAGCAAGGGCTCCCCGCAGTTCTGACATCAAACTCAATCGCTGCACCGAGTGCTTGTTTAATTCGTCGTGGTAAATGGTATAAGCAAAATGATTGCCTTTGCCGCTATACAGCGCAATATCGGCACATTGCATTAACCCTAGTGCGGTTTTGGCATCATGTGGATAGCAGGCAACACCGATACTAAGACGCACTTCCAGGGCCAACTGTTCGATTAAGAAGGGTTTATCAAACATGCTGGCATAATATTCGGCTATTTTCCCTGCAGATTGCTCATCCATCATCGGGCTGACTATGGCAAATTCATCCCCGCCAGTATGAGCGATAAAGGTGTCTTTTTGGGCGAATGACTTTAAACGATTGGGAATTTCTTTAAGTAACTTATCGCCGGCATCATGCCCAATGGTATCGTTGATTTCTTTAAAGCGATCAACATCCAGCGTTAATACCGCAAACTGCTGCTCAGGCTTGGCGCATATTGATTCACTTAAGTGTTTTTGGAACTGGTTGCGGTTGGGGAGCTCGGTTAAGGAGTCATAGTAGGCCAAAAACTGAATTTCTTTCTCACGCTTAATAATGCCTTCCTGCATGGAGCTGATTGCTGTAGAAAGTGAGTCCACTTCTCTTGTGGCAGAGGTTGGGAAATCCTTTACATACTGACCTTCTCGTATCTTTCTCGTAACGTTGACCAACTTAGTGACCGGTCGTGTAATGCCATTTGACAGTAACATTGCGGCCACCAGTGCCATCACCGCGGCAATGGCCAGAATAGCTACTAGTTGTAATAGCAGGCTGTTGTATGACAGGTAGGCTTTATCTTCAACAGTACCTAATACCAGGTGTGCCTGGGCGTTACCTACCAACCCCAAAGAAGAGCTGGCATATATCCAGTGACTATAATCACCATTAAACGAGTGTAGCCCTGGGGTAGTGTTTAAGGCCTGAGAAAATAATGTTGCTGCGGTACTCTCATCATGCGTGGAACCAATCAGGGTATTTTGTTTGTCCAGATGCAACAAACTGACTTCCATTCCTGTTAGATTGACTAATTCTTCGGTAATCAGTTTATCTGCCCTGATCCCCATAGCTATCCAGGCCTGAATATCCTGAGACCGCGGTGTAAATGCCATTGGCACAGTTTTAAGTAAATAAAACTGCTGCCCAACCCGCCACCACGTAAGCTGCTCGTTATTAAAAAGCTCAGTATTGGTGGGTAATAACCCTGAATCTATACCGGGAGTATGGGTTACCACGTTACCATCGGCATCCTGCACCCAGGCGAGGTCTGCATCAATGCGGTTTTGAAAGTTTAGCAGGGCAACGTCAAGGCTTTCTTTGTCGTCGGCAGCGGTCGCTACCAATTTAATAAAATTGAAGTTTTTTGAAAGCGTTGTTAAAAAACCATTTAAGCGGTTAACCTGATTATTGAGTTTATCCTCAACCACGCTGGAGGAAGTGCGGACATGTTCTAGCAGCGTTCCGGTTGAGTGTTTGTAAGTCGCTGATTGAACCGTATACAAGGTAACAGCGACAACAACGGCTAACATCATTAAAAAGTTCAGCAGTAAGCGAACTCGCAGGGTGTTCAGCCCGCTAAAAAGACCTTTACTCATAAATATCAAATTCGTCCAAAGAAAGTTCTTCTTCAGCAAAAGGATCGGTTGATAGCTTTTGCTCTAATGTAAAACTAATCTGCGCGTTTTCAGTTACTGTTATCGATTGATTTTTTTGCAGGTCAGCTTCGCTAATACGTGGGTGCCAGATTCGCAGTGTATATTCGCCTTCAGGTACGTCAATTGTGGCGCTATTGTTTTCGTCGAGTTGAGCAAAATAGGGAGAGTCCGCGACATATATATAACCAAGCATCCAATCGTGAACATTGCAGCCCAATTCCACTACGCCTGCTTTATTAAAAATCACTGGTTCATTGTCTGAACCTTTGTACAACTGTATTTCAAACACTTTCGCAGGAGAAAAGGAGTAAACATGGTGTTTGATCGAATCTGAATTTGGGAACATAACTGGCGCGCCTTTTGGGACAACCAGAATGCGGGGTTTAAACTGACGGTCTACCTGATCCATGATAGCGAGTGTTTTGTCTGCAGCTATTGCTGTCGCAGACTTGGCCTGTAAGATGACCGCAGCTCCCGGGACGGTTTCTCCATTGGGTGCAGCAACCTGAATTTCGACGGTCGCTGCCATCGTCTTCATCATATTCAGTACCAGCATCAAGCCGATGAAAAATTTCATATTTGACATAAATTGAGTGTTCGCGTGCAACGTGTTGCCATCAGTATAACGGGAGATGATAAAAAAATTCCAACTTTTACCTAATCTTGTCAAAACACTATGTTTATTCTTGGAGTGTAGTCGGGAATCATATGCTGAATCTTATAATCTTCAGCGCGAAAGTGAAGTGTTGTAAATCACCGATAAGGTACCCAAAAGTCAGGTCGAAAGGGCAAGACATTCGTAGCAGGTCTGGCGATGTTTTCAGACATCGCCAAACAGGGTGTGAAGAGTTCAGTTTAGTGCAAGATACGTGTTTTGATAGTGCCTTCAATGGCTTTTAGCTCTGCGAATGCAATGTCCGCTTGATCGGTTTCAACATCAATAACCACATAACCAATATCCCCGTTTGTTTGTAGAAACTGAGCCGCGATATTGACACCCATTGCTGCAAAGGCCTGGTTTATCTTAGTTAACACACCTGGCGCATTTTTGTGGATGTGTAACAACCTTGAACAACCAACGTGGGATGGCAATGATACCTCTGGGAAGTTGACCGCAGATAAAGTAGAGCCGTTATCACTGTATTTAGCCAGTTTACCTGCCACTTCTTTACCAATATTTTCTTGTGCCTCGTGAGTGCTGCCTCCTACATGAGGCGTCAAGATCACGTTGTCAAATTCTCTCAATGGCGATACAAATTCTTCCTCATTGGATTTAGGCTCGACTGGGAAGACATCAATTGCAGCCCCTGCGAGCTTTTTATTCGCCATCGCATCTGCCAAGGCATCAATATCTACGACAGTGCCTCTGGAAGCATTGATTAAGATGGCACCCTGTTTCATGGTATCCAGCTCTGCAACACCTATCATATTTTTTGTTTGCGGTGTTTCCGGTACATGTAAACTGACCACATCTGATTGTTTTAGCAGGGCAGACAAGGTTGCAACTTGTTCTGCGTTACCCAGAACAAGCTTGTCTTCGATATCATAGAAGCGCACTCTCATGCCCAGATGTTCCGCCAGAATACTTAATTGGGTGCCTATATGACCATATCCGATAATTCCGAGAGTTTTGCCTCTGGCCTCATATGAGCCAACCGCAGATTTGAGCCAGCCTCCCTTATGTGCCAGCGCGTTCTTTGCAGGAATACCACGCAATAACAGAATAATTTCACCCAACACTAATTCCGCTACAGAGCGCGTATTGGAAAAGGGGGCATTAAAAACCGGGATACCGCGTGCTTGCGCCGCTTCCAGATTGACCTGATTTGTACCAATACAAAAACAGCCAATAGCGACGAGTTTTGAAGCTGCTTCTATCACTGGTTCTGACAACTGTGTGCGCGAGCGAATACCAATAAAATGCACGTCCGCGACTTTTTCGATAAGCTCATTTTCCGGTAAGGACGTTTTTAGGTACTCAATATTACTGTAGCCTTGCGACTTGAGTGTTTCCAGGGCGCTTTGATGCACACCTTCCAGCAACAGTATTTTAATTTTGTCTTTCGGCAGCGAAATTTTACTCATGGGATTGGCCATAATAATTGAATGAAAAGGATGTCTGGACGTCTAAACAGGGAATAGCAAAATACCAGAATTTCTCAGCTTATCAAGCGTTATTCTGGTATTTGTTTGCAATTACTCTTTTATCTCTTTAACACCCTGTTCTGTTCCAATCAGCACGACATTGGCGCCTCGTTTGGCAAACAGTCCATTGGTAACCACACCGACAATCTGATTGATGGTATTTTCCAGCGCCACAGGATCCATAATTTTCAGGTTGTGAACATCCAAAATGACATTGCCGTTGTCGGTGACAACGCCTTCACGGTATACCGGATCACCACCCAGTTTGACCAATTCTCTGGCGACATAAGAACGAGCCATGGGAATGACTTCAACTGGCAACGGAAATCTGCCCAGCATGGGTACCTGCTTAGTATCGTCAATGATACAAATAAACTTGTCAGCCACGGCCGCGACAATTTTTTCTCGGGTCAGCGCTGCGCCCCCTCCCTTGATCATATGCAGGTGTTCGGTGATTTCATCGGCACCATCGACGTAAATACTTAAGTCTGACACTGAATTGAGATCCAGCACATCAATCCCCAGCGCTTTTAAGCGTTTGGTGCTCTCTTCCGAACTGGAAACCGCACCAGCAATATTGTTTTTATGCTCGGCCAGCGCATCAATAAAGTAATTGACTGTGGAGCCGGTACCCACCCCAATTATTGCATCGGGTTCAAGGTAGCTAATGGCGGCTTCGGCAGCGGCTTGTTTTTTCTGATCTTGAGTCATGAATGAGTCCTGAGTTATCGCTTTGTGGTGCGTGCTAACGCCTTCGGTAGAGTTTGTTTACATTGTACAACAGTCATCTGCGAGGTGTGATGATAATGTGTTGGTTTGGTGTGAAAATTTCATCCATTGGCATATCCCAGGGTTGCGAATCTATCGTGGTAATTTGCTGACAATCGTGAGCCAGTCCAATAATGCGGCACCGGCGGTTCTGCGCGCTAAGCGGGGCTAAGGTTCGGTCGTAAAAGCCCCCCCCCATACCGATACGTGCTCCATGTTTATCAAACGCAACCAAAGGGGTGTAGATAATATCCAAAGATTCCAGAGTTACGATGTTGAGTACTTCAGATTCAGGTTCTGGAATACCAAATCGATTGGCAACCAATCGGCTATTTTGGTGATATTGTAAAAACAATAAATGCTTTTTCGAAAACGGATGGAGTACCGGCAGCGCAACGCCTTTTTTCGCTTTCCAGGCCTGTTTAATCGTGGGAGTCGTGTCAATTTCGCCATCATTGCTCAGATATAGGGCAATGGTATTAGCCTTTTGAAACAGCTGATCATGGATGATGCCGCTGGCGAGTTGCAGAGACGCCTGCTTTTGCTGCTCACTGCTTAACGCATTTCTTTTTTTACGAATATCACTTCGGATGGCTTTTGCATCAAAGATTGTTGGTGATAGCGTAGACTGATCAGAGTGCATTTTTAGGCTGAGATTAGCTGTCAATACTTGATGCCAATGCTAACGGCTTAGGAGACAGTTAGAAAGCCCTTATCTAACAAAAAACGGTGCAACTTGGAGATGTTGCACCGGTATTCAATTTACTGCATTTCCAACAACACATTATTTGCGAAAAAATGCATCCAGACTCCAGCGTTTGGCGCCACTGATAGCAAGCACCAGAAATCCACCAGCGATTGAAATATTTTTGAAAAACATCAGGAATTCTACCTGTTCCGCCAGATTGTTGTGGAATATCAGTGCAGACACAATGCTAAATATCGCCAGTCCAAACGCTGCCAATCGGGTTTGATAACCAATCACAATGGCGATCGCACCGCCGACTTCAGCAAAAATAACCAACGGCAATAGGGCTCCGGGGATTCCCATTGATTCCATCCAGCCTGCTGTTGCTTCATATCCCTGCAATTTGTTTGTACCGGCCAGAAAAAACAGAGCAACCAGGGCGACACGTGCAAACAAGTCGGTAGCTGCGGCAAATAGACCGTTATTATCAAAAGTTAAAATTTCAGTTTTCATATTTCTATCCTCAACAAGTTATTCAAAGTATTGCTTCAACGATGATAATTATAGTTCTTTAAAATGGAATAAAAAGCGCAATAAAATGGCTTAAAAGTTCTAAAAAATAGAACTAAAGTGGAGGGGAGAGCGCACAAAAAAAGCGGCGAAAAAACGCCGCTTTAAGAACAACTTTGACTCGTTCAGATTAATATCTGATTAATTTGGCATAACTAATCTTTATACAGTACGGTTACTGCAGTGCCCTCTGCAATGATATTGCCACTTACACTGCGACCATTCGGGTCGTAACCCAAACCACCTTCCATTGCTACTTTCCAGGTACCTGATGGCAAATTATAGCTGTAGTTGTCTGCACTGTTATAGATCACCAGTATCTCCGACCAGCTGTCACCATTTGCCTGCGCGTTAATATGATTGACAACAACACCGTATCTTGGCCGTGAAGAAGTGACATGATTGTTTATTTCATCCCAGGTATTCATTCTAAATCCCGGGTGATCGTTGCGCATGGTAATAACACTGGCGTAATAATTAAAGATATCAGCGTTATCAACTTTCCATTGCCATTGATATTTATTGATGGCATCACCAGCATTGTAGCTGTTGTGAACACCCTGCTTGTCTCGCAGCATTTCCACACCACCATGCAGGAAAGGGATCCCCTGACTGGTTAAAACCACGCCATTGGCAAAATTCTGTATGCGTTTTAAGTAGGCTGATGAATGGGATACACCGTTTAATGTCGCCCATTCCAGAATTTTGTCTCTTAAGGTCAGATTGTCGTGGGCAGAAACATAATTGATGCTTTGTTCTGGATCCATGGCAAACATGGCATCCCAGGTATCAATAACGGTTTGTGCATCGTTAACATAACGGATGGCACCTCTGCTTCCTACCTCGATTCGCCAGGTATCCGGATTGTTGTTAAATGCATAACAATCCCCATCATTACAGTCACCATTATCATTTTGGCCTTTAATTGCCTCACGATATTTGGGATTAAATATACCGACATGAGCATCATGTACGCGTCCGATTGTACCCAATCGTACCCGGCTGGCTTCACGTTCATCGACACAGCCAAAACAACCGGGCCAGGGTTCGCCATACATCAGGATATTCCTTCCGGGCAGCTGGTTTTCCAAATTACGTGACCAGTCAGCGAAATTGTCATAACTAAATACACCAACCAAATCAAACCGGAAACCATCTATGCCATATTCGCTCGCCCAGTATTCCAGTGAATCCTGAATCATACGGCTCACCATTGGCACACCATCATCTATGGTATTCCCAACAACTAAATTCTGGTGATAGAAATACTGGTTGGTGATGTCTTCGAACATTTCATTGCCATAGGTGTGGTTATAGACCACATCCATGATGACCCTGATTCCGGCTTTATGGAATTCATTGACCATGTTCTTGAATTCTTTTACCCGGTTCTCATAGTCCGTTGGTGTCTGAGAATAGCGCTCTTCCGGAATGTTATAGTTGCGCGGATCATATCCCCAATTGTAACAATCGTTGCTGTCGGGTAAGCCGTCACAGGTAGCAAAATCATAAACTGGCAGCAACTGCACATGGGTAACCCCCAGCTCTTTCAAGTGTTCAATGCCGGTATTAACGCCATTATATTGCGTGCCGGGTTCAACCATTCCCAAATATTTACCTTGCTTAGCCGGCGTTGTTCCGGAACTGCTGTCAATAGTAAAATCTCTGACATGCACTTCATAAATCACCGCATCTTCTCGCTCCAGCATAGCGGGTCTGGCTGCCCAGCCACCATCAGGCGCTAACCGGGACATGTCCATAACGATGTTCTTTTGGCTTTGTGGCTGAATCATTTTGCCATAGGGGTCGCGCACTTCGATGTTATTAATCAGGAAAGTGTATTCTGACAGGTGCAGATCACCTGCCACTGTCACCTGATAGATATCGGTGTAGCCGTTGAAATTTGGCACTTTGACTAAGGTATGTACCTGGCCGTCGACAGACACTTTGACATCACTATGGTCGGGTGACCAAATCGAGAAAGTCGTCTCAGTAGGCGAGTACTCGGCTCCCAACATATCGACGGCGACAGCACAATTGCTGGTACAGGCCGTAGCTGGCGAAAGACTGTAGGTTAAGTTCTGATCATTGACCGTCACCAGATAGTCACCCGTCACTGACGTATAAATATCGGCACCGGATTGTTCCAGAGTGCCGTCAGCGTTATTGTCACCGTAGTTTTGTGACCAGTCGCCTGACACATCCAGTTTGAAGCGTTGATTGGATTGGCCATCAAAATTGATGGTTGTCTGCCAGGTGAAGTCATCAACCAGTGTCATGCTGGTTGTCGACCAGCCGTTAGGTGTGCCACGAAAGTGCAGTTGCGAAAACTGGCTTGCATAGCCGCCCGAGTTGCAGTCACTTACCGCATTGGTGGTAATATTATGGCTGATCGCATCGAACTCAATAACGTAACTGGTGTTAGCACTCACGGTATAATCGGAAGTAGGGTAGTTCTCGCTCCAGTCGCCAAAGCGATCGATCTTAAATCTCGGGCCTCCACCACCGTCGCCACTGGCAAAGGTTTGGCAGGTTGAATAGATATTATTTCCTTCGTTGGTCATTGCCGCAGTTCCCCATGAATTTGGGGTACCTCGGAAATACCAATCGGCGGAGGCAATATGGGATGTCACCATAAGTGCCAGCAAGAGTGTTGATTTTTGCATATTGATCATTCTCATTTTGTTGCATCTGGATGCCCCCCGGCACGCGTTGCCGGGGAGGATCATTAATTAAGGTACAGACCGTCGGTACCTATTTTGCCCGGACCATTGAGTACCCATATTCGAGCAGAATATGCTGGTACACTAAATTGCAGGCTACCATTGCTAACGTTGATACTGGTGCCAGTCACAGCATCGGTATAGGTGCCATTCGTGACGTTATTAACTGTTATGTTTTGTCCAGAATTCGCCGCTAATCCGACCACGGCGTAGCTGCCTTCCTGTGATAAATCGCGGACAAAGCTCATTCCCGAACCCCATTCGTTTACGTTTGACATGCCTGCTTTTTGCAGTGCTGGAATGGCTTTACGAATTTGATTTAAGCGCTTGATATGTTGGTACAACGGATGGGATTGAGTGGTCGCCAGGTTGTCCAGGTGGGGCCCAAAATAAGCGCGACCGGTTTGATCTATCGTATCGTTAGCATTGGCGATGTCCTGTGGCAGGCCTGCCTGAAACATAATTTCCTCACCATAATACAGAGTCGGAATGCCACGGATAGTCCAAATCAGGTTATATACCAGTGCTGCGTTTGCCTGTTCGCCACCAAAGCGATATTTAAAGTCGTTATCCGGGCCAACATCATGGTTCTGAAAGAAGGTCACCAGTTTCGTGGCATCTCCGTAAATCCAGTCCATGCTAAGAATGCCACCGACACCGCCAAAATGGCCGTGTGTTACATTGTCCCTGAAGGTGGAAAACAACGAGAAATCTAAAACCGCTAAACCTGAGTCGCCACCGCCATTGGGGTTTGAAGGATCGGTTGTGGTCCGTGTGTACCACCAAGGGCGAATCACCGCAGAGGCGTTATCATTAGCAATCTCTGAGCCCCAACCCGTGCCTTTTACCAGATTTTCACCGAATACAAACAGTCCGGGTTTATGACTCTGCCAGTTGTGTATATAAGATAGTAATTCATCACGTTCGACGTGTTTTACCGTGTCCAGACGAATAGCGTCGACACCCATATCAAGGTACATCTGAATCGCACCATTAATGTAGTCCTTGACGTTTTGGTTCTCTGTGGCCAGATCAATGGTGTCACCCGCCATATGCTTATTTTGCAGTGCCTGAGGATTTTCCCAATCGCCACCGGCCATAAAACCATCAAGGTGGTACCAGTTGGGGTCAAGTGCCTGAGCATCGATGCCAAAGAAGCGATTTGGATCATAGCCCGCCAGAGGCACAGTCGTACCTGTTTTAGGGTCCACCAGAGGTACCGTGCCGTCAGGATCCGAATTATGACGCGCTTTAAACCAGTCAGGCGCGACAGGATTGTCGTTGTCATCACGATTTACGCGACTGTAATCGCCGAGGTTACCCTGATAGGGGCCATTATCAATTTGTCCCTGACTCCCGCCAGCAGGCACGTAGTATTTGATAGGCAGATGATCAATCCAGACTTGACCACGCAACCCATATTGGCTGGAGTGATTAATCACCACATCCTGAATGATTTTTAATCCCTTCGCATGCGCTGCATCGATTAGGTCCTGATAGCTGGCATCCGGTGATTCCAACCTGGGATCAACGGTATAAAAGTCATAGGCGTGATAACCGTGGTAATCGAGTCCAGAGCGATTTTCTACAGGCGGCGTTATCCATATCGCGGTGAATCCTAAATCTTTAATATAATCCAGTTGTTGGATCAAACCTTTAAAGTCGCCTCGCCAATGCGGGTCACCTGCCTTATATCGATCACGGTTGTAGTAGTTATTGTTAGCATCACCATCATAAAAGCGGGCGGTCATAACAAAGTAGATGGTTTCATCCCTGAAATCTCCGCTGTCAGGTAGGGCACCGATTTGGTAACTAAAACTTTGCTGTTGTTGATTGCCGCTGGCGTCAACTGCAAGCGTTTGAATGACTAAATCAGTGCCACTGGAGACATCACTTGCCGTGATAGTCTGGCCGGAATAAACCGGTGAGCTTGCAGTTGCAGTGCTGCCATCCAGCGTGTAATACAAGGTTGGATTTGAATCCTGATTGTCGCTAATGATTAAAGTGATAGATTGGGTATCATTATAATTGCCCGCACTCGGTGTTGCCGATACCACAGGTGCCTGATTATCAGCACCAGCCACTTCATCAGCAGTGATGGCATGGCTGACGGCATGAAAACAGATATCGTATGTCGTATTTGGGTTTACCGTGTAGTCAGCACTTGGATAACTCTCATTCCAGTCACCATAGTGATCAATTTTAAAACGAGGGTTGTTGCTACCAAAGGATTGCTGGGTACAGAATAATTCACCATCAACTGTCGACATCGCGGTGGCGGCCCAATTGTTCGGTGTGCCGCGGAAATACCAGCTATCTGCGACTTCTTCGGTAATATTGACGTTGACGCTGGCACTGCCAGTTGCTCCCTGATCATCTGTAACGGTTAACTGAATGTCGAAATTACCGGCAACTGATGTATCAACATTGATACTGCTGGTTGTTTCACCGGAACTCCAAAGGTAGGAAGCAATGTAGCCGTCCGGGTCGGTGGATCGGTCACCATTCAGAATCAGTGTATCGCCAACCATCACTTCAACCTGACCACCAGGGGTAATCGTAGCGCTTGGCACTTGATTGCCGGTTGACAGTGGGACAAGAGTGTAAGCAAGCGTCAGGTCATTAACCGTGAGACGGAAGTCGCCACTGCCAGAGGGGTAGATATCGGCGCCGCTTTGGTCTAGTACACCATCACTATCGTTATCCCCGTAATTGACTGACCAGTCACCATTTACATCAACTTTAAAGCGCTGGTTCGTCTGGCCATCAAATGCTACATCCAGTTGCCAGGTATTATCTGCAACCAATGCCATAGCGCTGGTAGACCAGTTGTTCGGGGTCCCCCTAAAGTATAGCTGCGCAAATTGTTGGCTGAACGCGCCCCCTGTGTCACAATTTGCGACCTGGCTTGTGGTGATTTGTTTTGTCGCAGCGTCAAAGTCAATCTGGTACGTTGTCTGGTTGTTAACAATATAATCAGTCCCTGGGTAGCTCTCGACCCAGTCACCGAAACGATCAATTTTAAAACGTGGACCCCCGCCTCCATCACCGTCACCAAAGGATTGGCAAGTCGAATATTGTTCATTGCCCTGAGCCTCAAGTGCGGTTGTCGCCCAACTGTTGCTGGTGCCCCTGAAATACCAATCGGCATAGGCATTGCTGCCCACCAATAGTAATGTTACTAACGCTGCTTTGTTCCAATTCATATGTGTGTTGCCTATTAAATTTGCTAGTGTGATTTGTCCCTGCTGCCTGAATCAGGGCGGTTTTCGATTTTTATCAGGCACAGCAGTCCCTTCCTGCTTTCGTGATGAAAGCCGGTTATCTCTGCTGTTTAGAATTACTTCAGGGGAAGATGGCACTCCTGGGCCGGGACAGTGGCGTTGCGCCAATGGACTGCTTGTTCCTGAGAAAGGGGAGCTTCCCGCGACATCACTTGATTTGCTCTACTCAAAACCCGAGTGACTTGCAATCTTGGTGATGCCAAATTAGTTAACAAGGTAGTTACACAAAATTAACATTTGGCAAGCCTAGCAGCAGGTAAATTAAATCAACAGATGAATACGTATGCAGATAAAAATGAAAAATATGCACAATAATCCGTTGGCAATCACGCTAAATGCAGGGCATACAATTCAGTTGTTAAAGAGAAAAGCGTTATATTGTTGATACTAGAAAGATAAGTCTTTCGCTAATAAATTAACGTCGGTAACTTTTACTAATTATGTATAATTGTTCGGCGAAACTGCTCTAACCGAAAACGTGTTACACAGTACACTGCACCTTCTTTTGGTGACACGTCAGGCACATGTAGGTTATCGCGTCAGATTTGCTGGTGAGCCCTGAAACCGCATTGAAGTTGGGAATTTTCGTTGAATCAACAATTTTTAGGGGCGAATTCATCCTACTCTTCAGAAATTTGTTCCACTATTAATATGCCGTCTTAATGCATCATATTGGAGCCCACCACATGCCGACTGTTATTGTGAACAATAAAACCTATCCCCTTACTGATGAAGAGGATATGCCACTGTTATGGTTTATTCGGGAACAAATAGGCCTGCCCGGCACAAAATTTGGTTGCGGAATTGGCTCTTGTGGTGCCTGTACGGTGCACGTCAACGGCAAAGCAGTGCGCTCTTGCAGCGTACCTATTGGTGCACTGCAGGATGCTAACGTAACAACAATCGAAGGTCTTTCTTCGAAGAACAAATTGCATCCGGTACAACAAGCCTGGCTGGACTTTAATGTTGCTCAATGTGGTTATTGTCAGGCCGGCCAAATCATGGCCGTAACGGAGTTTTTAAAGCGCTTTCCGGAACCTTCCGATAACGACATTGACACGCATTTAACTAACTTATGCCGCTGTGGCACCTACACCCGAATGCGTCAGGCAATTCATCATGCCGCCACTTTACTCAAGCAAAGTGAAGGAGATAAAGCATGAACGCCAGCATCGACCGCAGACAGTTTTTACGCTACTCCTTTTATTCCGGTGCGTTTTTGGTAGCGGCACCCTATGGGATGGCCAGCGATAACAGTCAACAATCTGACCAGCCCGGAGGACCTGAACTTTCACCCCTGATCCGCATTGATAAGAACAATCACATCACATTCTATTCACCATCACCAGAGATGGGGCAGGGCACTAATACTGCGTTGGCTATGTTATTTGCAGAAGAGTTAGGGGCAGATATGGCGCGAGTGTCTTCCGAGCCATTGCCTTTTTCGATCATGCGTGATGAAAAGGACAATGTCACTTGGAAAGCGGTACCGCAATTTGCTGGTGGCTCTACCAGTATATCCCGTAATTGGCCATTGTTGCGTCAAGCTGGTGCATCCACAAGGCAGTTATTTATTCAAGCCGCTGCGCAGGTATTTGGGAGCCCAGAACATGAATTATCCATTCGCGATAGTCACCTGATCGTACCAGGAGAAAAGAAAAGTATTCCACTTGCTGAATTGTCTGAACTTGCGGCACAGCAAACCCTTCCAGATGAATTCAATCCACAGCTGAAAACCAAGGAGCAGTGGCAACTGATTGGTAAACCCCACAATGCCAAAGGCGCACTGGCGATCGTGACTGGTAAGCCGCTTTATGGCATGGATATGACTTACCCTGATGCCAAAGTAGCCGTCATCGCCAGATCTCCTTATTTTGATGGCGAAGTAGAGAACCTGGATAGCAACCAAGCAGCAAAGATGCCGGGGGTTGTCTCCATTGTGGAGTTACCCAGACCAGATACAACCAAAATGTATACCTATTTAGCTGCTGGTGTGGCGGTGGTGGCTGATACCTTCTGGCATGCCAAAAAGGCAAGGGATGCCTTAAAAATCACCTGGAAAAAAGGGCCTTTTGCTGATGCCAGCACAGATCGGTTACACCAACAATGTGACGAACAACTTAAACAACAGGGTCAGATTGTGCGCAATGACGGTGACTTTGTGGGGGCGTTGAACAATGCTGAAAGCAAAATACAACACACTTACAGGATTCCGCTGGTCAGTCATGCGCAACTTGAGCCACAAAACTGTATCGCCCATGTGACAGACAGTAGTTGTACGATTATCGGTCCGATGCAGTCTCCTGGTGGGGCTGGCAGAATCGCTGAAGCGATTACTGGACATGACCGGGTGAAAATGGATATCCGCTATACCCGTCTGGGCGGTGGTTTTGGTCGTCGCCTCAGCAATGATCATGTTGCTGAAGCTGTGACGGTGTCAAAACTCAGTGGCTATCCGGTGCAACTTATGTGGACTCGGGAAGATGATTTGCGTCACGATTATTATCGTCCCATGGCACACCATCAGCTTACCGCCGGTGTCGATAAAGATGGCAAAGTGGTGGCCTGGTCACATCATTACGCGGGCACACCGAAATACTATCGCAGAGACAACGTAAAACCCGAAGAACTCTTCAGAGCGGATATTTATGTGGATGATTTTCCTTCAGGACGTGTTGATAATTTGCAGTATCAATATTCTCCAATCATATTCGGTGCCCCTCAAGGCAGTTGGCGGGCGCCAGCCCATACGGCCAATGCATTTGTCGTTGAGAGTTTCTTGGATGAAGTGGCAGAACAAACACATCAGGATCCGCTGACATTGAGACTGAATATGCTTGGAGAAGCACAACAACTACCCTATAGCAACCATGGCGGTCCTCACTTTGATACAGGGCGGTTGGCCGTTGTTCTGCAAGCGGCTGCGGATAAGGCTCAATGGGGCCGGAATATGGCATCAGGAATGGGGCAGGGAATAGCCGGACATTTTACCTTTGGTGGCTATTGTGCCTGCGTGGTGGAAGTTACCATGCTGGATGAGCATAAATTCAGAGTTGATAAAGTGTATGCAGCCATTGATGTTGGTCAGGTAGTCAATCCCGAAGGCATCAAAGCGCAGGTCGAAGGTGGCCTGAATGATGGCTTGAGTACGGCACTAGGTCAGCAAATTGAGGTTGAAGACGGCCAGGTGGTCAATGATAATTTTGACCGCTATAAAATGATGCGTATGGCAGATTCAATTCGCAGTGTAGAGGTAACCATCATCGACAGCGATCTTGATCCGGTCGGCGTTGGCGAGATGGCCATTCCGGTTTTAGCCCCGGCACTGGCTAATGCAATAAAGGCCGCCGGTGGAAAACGGATTCGACATCACCCCATGCAAAGTTAAGCACTTTAGGCTGCCAGCATATTCTGGGTTTTATCCGATTGCTGTCCGTCTGTTTCTTATGGTATATAGTTGCCGCACAATGGCGAAAAATAGTGCCCTTCATAGCACTGCGTGCATCGCGCAGGTGGTCACTCGATAGTTATAATTAAAAAAGAGGGAAATTAATGACTAAAACAGTCAACGGAGAAGATGGAAAGCCTCGTTGTGGCTGGTGTGCTGCGGCGCCTGAATTTTTTGCTTACCATGACAATGAATGGGGTTATCCGGTTGCTGATGACATCCGACTTTTTGAAAAAATATGTTTGGAGAGCTTTCAGTCTGGGCTGAGCTGGCGAACAATTCTGGCTAAACGGGATAACTTTCGGGCAGCATTCAGACAGTTTGATTTCAATCAGGTTGCGGAATTCACTGCGGATGATGTCGAACGCTTGTTAGCAAACGAAGGAATTGTGCGTCATCGTGGCAAAATTGAAGCAGTCATCAATAATGCGAAGCGTGCGAAGGCGGTAGTCGAGGAGTTTGGGTCACTGGCGGCATTTATCTGGCGTTATGAACCTGATAAAGACAGTCTTGAAACACCACAAACCGCCTCAACCTCTGAAGCCTCAATCAGACTGTCTAAGGATTTAAAAAAGGCAGGTTGGAAGTTCGTAGGCCCAACCACCGTTTATGCATTCATGCAGGCGATGGGATTGATTAACGATCACGCTGAAGGCTGTGTTTTTAGAGCGAAGGCACAACAGGCTCGTGAGAAATTTGAACCACCACGAATCTCTTAGTTAGATGCGGAAATTACCTACTGAACTATGAAGAAGACCGACAAAATACTGGAACGAAATCTGATAAAGGCATTAACTGCAGCCTGTGAGATAGCAAAAGCAAAGCATCCGGGTTTTGAATGGTTGACACACTTTGCCGACTACCGCAATTTTCCAGATTCGCTGCAGGTGATCTGTGTATTTGATAACAATGCCTCACTGGCTGATACTGACCGACAGTCAATTTCAGATTTGATCCAGCAGCATTTGCAGGCGATGGGACTTTACATCCGGCATATAAACAAACATGTGGGATTTGATACTGAAGAAAATTGTCTTAATGAACATGACGGTAACTGGCGTCATCGTTTGCCGTAAGTTGTAACAAGCAGAGGTGAAAATGCTGCAGTACAGATCTGCACTTACTGATGATGTCCCACAATTATTAAAATTAGAGCAATGCGTGGTGGAAGCTGAACGTCCATTTAATACGGCCATAAAAGCCGGGAAGCCGGTTTACTATGACTTACCCGCCCTGATCGCCGATGACAATGCATTGTTACTTGTGGCTGACTCGTGTGGGGAAATCGTTGGGACAGGATATGGCCAGATATTAAAATCAAAAGTGTCTTTAAATCATGACTATCATTGTTATTTGGGGTTCATGTATGTAGCGCCTGATAATCGTGGACAGGGTGTAAATCAAGAGATCATTCAGCGTATCACCAAGTGGAGTAAATCACGTGGTGTGAATGACTTTTATCTGGATGTTTATGCCGGCAACGAACCTGCCATTAAGGCCTATCAAAAGTCAGGATTCATACCCAATATGCTGGAAATGAAGTTACATCTGTAGTGTCTTCATTCATTGGTTACAGGTTGAACCAGCAAAGGAGAATAACCAATACCATCTGGGCCTGCTTCGGTCGCTATCGTAAATAACTTTTCACCGGTAGCAATATCGATGGCATAAATCTTATCTGCCCCATATGCGGACATAAACAAAGTTCTATCGTCTGGATAAAATGTCACACCATTTGGAATTGTACCTTGCGGGAAATTGAGACGTTTTAGCGTGGTTTTTTGTCTCGCATCAATGATATCTAGCGTATTCATTCGAAAGTCTGGCACCACTGCAAAGTTTTCATCCTGAGTAAGCAGAATTCGATATGGCCAACTAAATTCAGTCCATTGGTGCAGTGGCTTTTCAGACTGCATATCAAATACGGTAACCAGCCCGTTCCGATTGCTTCCCACCCATAACTCAGTGCCTGCTTTATTGATAGTGATGGCTTCAGGTGTGTCCGGCATAGTCAGCTGCCGCAACAAAGTGTTTGATTCTATCGCTATTTCAGTGACACTGTTGTCACTCATATTGGTGGTATAGACTTTTTTTGTGTCACCCGTCAATGCCACCATATGCGAACCTTTTTGCTTAGTCGGCAGTACTTGTGTGATGTTCCCGCTATGGATATCCGCGATGATAACGCTGTCGGAACCTTCAGAAGAAACGGCGACACGTCGTTGATCCGCGAGTAACAGAATACCGTGAGGCTGCGGGTATTGACTCAGGTCGATTTCCCGGACTTTCTTGGCTGCGACAATGTCATAGACACTGAGGCTGTTTCCACCCACATAGTCCGTTACCGCAGCCCATTTTCCGTCTTGGGTAATAACTACTTCATGGGGGCCTTTCCCAGTAGCGCGCGTGGCAACCAACTTCTTGCTGGTCAAGTCTAAGAAACTGACGGAGTCTGCTTTTTTATTGACAACCACTAATGTCCCACTTAAATCAGCAGCGAATGTGGAACAGCTTAGGCTAAACAACAGCCAATAAGAGAGCTTAATGAAAACACTGGAGTACCGTCTGAATTTTGCAGTCATTGGTGGATCCTGTTGTTGCTAAATCAATGGAAAAATCTATTTCGAGAAGGTGGGCTTAATAGACCTTTTTCACCCAATTAAAATCGTGTTTCGGTGGTCTTTTATAACCGATTTTACTGATAGGGGGCAATTCTACTTCTTCGGGTGGTCTGTGTTCATAAGGAATCTGTTGCAAGAGATGATGAATACAATTTAATCGCGCTCTGCGTTTGTCATCAGCCTCAACGACATACCACGGACTTTTGACTGTATCGGTATGACCAAACATCCGGTCTTTCGCCTGAGAGTATTCACACCATCGGGTGCGTGATTCGAGATCGGTGACGGAGAACTTCCAGCGTTTCAGGGGGTTGTTGATGCGCTCTTTGAAACGTTTTTCCTGTTCCTCATCTGAAACACTCAGCCAGTATTTGAGCAGCACAATGCCTGAGTTTAAAAGCATTTCTTCGAATAGCGGACAGGCACGCAAAAATTCCTGATATTCATCATCGCTGCAGTAGCCCATGACTTTCTCAACACCCGCCCGGTTATACCAGCTACGGTCGAATAAGACCATTTCTCCGGCCGATGGCAGGTGTTCTGTGTATCGCTGGAAATACCATTGACTGCGTTCTACTGTGGTGGGTTTGGGGAGTGCCACAACTCGGGTAACGCGCGGATTGAGACAATGTGAAATGGTTTTAATGATGCCACCTTTCCCAGCAGCATCACGTCCCTCGAAAAGTACCAGTACTTTTAACCCTTTCTCTATAATAGTGTACTGCAACTGTACCAATTCAGTTTGCAGATGAGTTAGTGCTTCCTGATACTTTTCTTTGTTCATAGTGACTAAGTCATTGTTTACTCTTTAAAAAAGCGATCACCTTGTTGGCTAAGCATTTCTTCAATATCTTCCGGATCAATATTTATTTCCGACTTTTCGGGTTCAGACGGGATAGTATGATTTTCTTCTGCCCATTCGCCCAGGTCAATCAATTGGCAGCGCTTACTGCAAAAAGGGCGATGGGGAAACTGGTCACTCCACTCGACATCTTTATCACAAGTGGGACAACTGACTTTCATGATGAATACCTTGTACAGCTAACGGCTTAACAACAAGCCAATTTAAATTCAACGGCTTCTTCAACTGAAGACTGACCTGCTTCTTCGGTGTCGAAGACCATAAATCGTATGGCATAACGATATTTATTGCCGCTTAGCGTGGGATAATAATTCAGCTCTGTATGGCAATGAATAAGTATTAGATCGATTTTTTCATCCGCGACACCCTGATAAAAACCCTTAGGCGCACTGATGGGTTCAAAACGACCACGTTCTCGTAAAAAAGACAACGTGATTTCGATGGCTTGCTGTATCAGAGCAAACTCAGATATCCAGCGATCCATATCGGCGTGAATAACCTTCTCTGATTGCTTTAACCAATAATGCAGATTCGGTAAATCAAAACTGCATGTAGCGCCAGGAATGGAAAACCGTTGTTTGATGGAGAGTAAAAAGCGTTCGCCTTTTAATCCTGTACCCACTTTTTGGCTGGATTTGAGTTTGCCTTTCAACTCTACAATTTTCGCTAATGCATGGTCTAAGGCTTCTTTATCAATCTTGGGATGTTCCGCCCATAACGTCAGGTTTTTTTCATGGGCTTCTATATCTTTTAGTATATCGGTGCGCATATCGATGCGTTCGAGCAAATCCAGCAAGGTAAAATAGCAATCGAAAAAATTAATAAACTGCCAATCTTCGACACATTTTTTGCTGGCATGCAGTTGCTTAAACAGTTGCTCAAGACGCAAGTAGGTGCGCACTTTTTCGTTTAATGGGAATTCATAAACCGTATTAGGCATCTGGCAACTCGTTTCTCGTCTCTAGCGGGATCAATATAGGTAAAAAATGCAATAAAATCAGTAGTTAGTCCGCAATTAATTGCAAATAGTTCCTATTTAAGGCATTTACTTGCTGATTTACTGCCTCAATAGTCGTACTGTTATCGACAATATCGTCGGCAAACTGTAGCCGTGTTTCTCTTGAACATTGAGACTGCATTATACGTTTTATTTGTTCAGCTCCAACCCCATCCCGCTGACTTCCTCGCGTAATTTGCATCTGTTCACTGCAATCGACGACTAATACGCGATCCACTAAAGCCTGCAGTTTGTTCTCAATAAGCAATGGGACGGACAATATGACATAAGGCGATGTAGCAGCCTGACATTGGCGCAGCATTTCCTGACGAATGATCGGGTGCAGCAGTGCATTCAGCCATTGCTTATCAGAATCGTTTTGAAATACATGCTGTCGCAGTTTGCTTCTATCCAGTTCACCTGAACTGTTGATAACATCAGAACCAAATTTTGCGACGATTTCTTGCAATGCGGGTGTGCCGGGTTCAACAACTTCCCTGGCAATGACATCGGCATCCACAATGTCGATGCCCAGTTCAGCGAAACTGTCTGAGACTGTTGTTTTACCGCTTCCGATACCGCCTGTCAGGCCAATGATTAAACGACTCATGACAGCACAAATTGCCAGTATTGGTTGATTAACCAATCGCCATAAAACAAGGCGATGATGCCTGCAATTGCCAGATAAGGGCCAAAAGGGATTGCCTTACTCTCTTTTGTGTTGGACAGCGATAATTGGGCAATGCCAAATGCGGCACCGACAAAGGAAGATAAAATAACGATGACAGGTAAACTGGACACACCCAGCCAGGCTCCCAACGCTGCCAGCAGTTTGAAGTCGCCGTAACCCATACCTTCTTTTCCGGTTAGTAACTTAAATGCCCAATAGATCCCCCACAGAATTAAATAACCTAATGCTGCACCCCAGAGGGCACTTTGACTATCGGTAAACATATCCTGGGTATTCAGCAACAATCCCAACCACATAAGGGGAAGCGTGATCTGGTCTGGTAGCAACATTTTGTCCAGATCAATAAAAGTCAGCGCAATCAGGCTCCAACAAAAAATCAATAAAAAAAACGTTTCCCAGCTAACACCGTAGCTGAGGGCGACGATGACAGACATCACTCCGGTAATCAGTTCTACCAGCGGATAGCGCCAGTGAATGGGGGACTGACAGGACTTGCATCTGGCTTTCAGCCATAACCAACTGATGATAGGAATGTTTTCCAATGCAGTAATGCGATGACCACAAGAGGGGCAGGTTGAAGGTGGGAACGCCAGATTAAAGCGAGTCGGCGGTTTTGTATCTTCTACGCTACTTGCAGGGTCAAAGTACGCCTGATATTCCGCTTTCCAATCATTTTCCAGCATGATTGGCAATCGATGGATGACGACATTGAGGAAACTACCAACGATCAATCCCAGCAATAGTACAACAATGTAAAACGCTAACGGATAGATAGAAAAAACAAGTTGAATATCTTCAATCATTAAGAGGTATTCTCAATCTCAAAAAGGCCGCTACTGTGCCAGAAGCATAACAGAAGGTCTAGTAGGCTCTTGATTCTCTGAGCGCTTCCTAGACAACCATTCCCATTTGGAATATTGGCAAGTACATGGCGACGATAAGCCCACCAATCACTACCCCCAAAACTGCCATGATGATGGGCTCCAGCAGCGCCGTCAGGCCATCAACCATATCATCAACTTCGCGTTCATAGATGATGGCAATTTTACTCAACATGTCATCAACCGAGCCTGATTCTTCCCCGATGGCGATCATTTGCGTCACCATATCCGGGAAAACTTCAGTCGCTCGCATGGCAACATTAATTTGCTCTCCACCGGCAACTTCGGTACGGATATACATAATGGCATCACGATAAACAGCGTTTCCTGCCGCGCCAGCAGCACTGTCCAATGCTTCAATTAGTGGCACACCGGCAGCGAACGTGGTTGAAAGTGTGCGGGTAAATCGGGCGATGGATGCCTTTATAAGAATGTCTCCTACAACCGGCAACTTAAGAATTTGTTTGTCAACTGCGTCACGAAGTTTTTGACTGTTTTTATGTGCTCTTTTAAATAAAACAAAAAAGATGACCATGCCTACCCCAATAAAAGGGCCATAATCCTGCACAAATTGCGAAATACCCAATACAAATTGGGTGAAGGCTGGGAGCTCAGCACCAAATCCATTAAAAATTTCTTCAAATTGTGGCACAACAAAAACTAATAAAACTGTCGTCACAATAAACGCCACGACGATGACTGCAACGGGATAAAACATCGCTTTTTTGATTTTAGATTTGAGGGCTTCCGCCTTCTCTTTGTAAGTTGCGATGCGGTCATAGATCCCTTCTAATGAACCTGATTGCTCCCCTGTTTTTACCAGGTCGCAATACAGGTCATCAAATTGATCTGGGTGCTTTCTAAGTGATTGTGATAAAGGATTACCGGCTTTAACCTCGTCGGAAATCGCAACCAACATTTTACGCATAGGGGCTTTGGCGGTTCCCTGAGCGATCATTTCCAATGTCTGAATAAGGGTAACACCGGCGGACAACATCGTGGCTATTTGTCGAGACACCAGGCAAATGTCCTCAGCCTCTATCTTGCCTCCCCCTATTCCGAATAGGGGCTTGGGTGCTTTTTTGATTTTAGTAACAGATATACCGCGCTTTCTGAGAATGGCTTTGGCATCATTGACAGTGCCGGCGTTTACTTCCCCTTTTTGTTTTTGGCCTTTACGGTTTTTTCCGTTCCAAACAAATGACTCTGTATTGTTAGCTTGTGCCACGGCATCTCTCTAAAGCAAAAAAGCCCAGTGAAGACTGGGCTTATGGATGAAAACGCTAGTATTAGCAAAGAGTTGTTGGGTTACATACAGCAGCCCATGTTACAGATCCGCCTGCCAACGTTGGTGTTAGTGTATAGGTGCCTTGCGTACCTGTAGAGGTAATGACACCGTCTGCAGTGGTTAACTCGCCCGCCACATCAGCCGCGATCCCGTTCGTTCCACCGTCACAGCCAGTTACCGTATTGTTCACTTGAGCGCATACCTCAACCGCTGATTTGACACCAGCTGTTCGGTTAATCACTTCACTGAATGACGCTTTGTCGGTGTAACTTTGATACGCAGGCAAAGCAATTGCCGCCAGAATACCAATTATAGCCACCACAATCATCAGTTCGATAAGGGTAAAGCCCTTGTTCTTCATTGGTTTAGTCATGTTCACTTCTCCAGTCGCATTGTTCTGTTGTAAAGTTGTTAGCTTCACTGTTAAGAGTAGGCAAGTTACCAATATCTGCAAACTGGTAATTGCTTTTTCAAACTCAGTATAGAATGCAATTGATACCTGGCAAGTATCTTGATGCATACTAAAGTCTGTATCGACAAAAATAATCTGCATTAAAGAAGATAGATAGTCAATAAACTGATAACTGTTTCTCAAAAGCGACAAGTTTAGGAGATTTTTACTAATGTGTGCCCTTAAAACAAGGGTCGACGGGGTAGGTTGTGTTGTTTTTGATGAGTTTGTTAGGCTATCAGGGCGTTATTGTTGCAGCGTATCCGTTGCAGGAGCGAATGCGCCTGCAGAGTTCAATTATCCAGTCTTAACGATAAATCGGTGGCCTGCACATGTTTCGTTAAGGCGCCTGAAGAAATGAAATCTACCCCGGTGTTTGCCAGTTCTTTCAAATGCTCTGCTTCGACATTTCCTGATACTTCCAGCTTCAGGCGACCGGCGACAAGCTCAACCGCAGTGTGGATATCGGCCAACTGAAAATTATCCAGCATCACGATGTCAGCATTCGCATCTATCGCTTGCTGCAATTCGTCCAGGCTTTCAACCTCAACCTCTACAAGAATTTCAGGCTGCATCTGTTTTGCGGTGGCAATGGCTGCCGCAATTGAGCCTGCGGCCATGATATGATTTTCTTTGATTAAGAATCGGTCATACAGGCCAATGCGATGGTTGGCACCACCTCCACAAGTTACGGCATACTTTTGTCCAAAACGCATACCCGGTATGGTTTTTCGCGTATCCAGAATTTGTGTGTTGCTTCCCTCCAACAATTCGGCATAGCGGTTAACCGTGGTTGCCGTGCCCGACAAGGTCTGAGCGAAATTTAAGGCACATCGCTCCGCAATGAGAATACTGCGAGCAGCCCCTGAAAACGTAACGATGGTGTCCCCCGATTGTAATCGCTGCCCATCTTCTGCCGACCAATTCAGCTTTATGTTGTCATCAACACAGGCGAAAGTATCCTGTATCCATTGTTTTCCAACAAAAATACAGGGTTCTTTGGTAATGATGCAGCCTGAAACCTGCTTTTCTGCAGGCAGCAATTGCGCGGTGATATCCAGATGTAAAAAGCGTTTAATATCCGTGCAACCTATGCCTTCTTGCATAACTTTCGATAAGGGAATACCCAAATCCTGCGCAAGAGAAGTGAGCACGGCGGTTTTTATTTCATCTTTGAGCAGAGTTGAGAATGACGGCATGAAAACTACTTTAATTCATTGTTTATAGGGTACGAAGGATAAGCGTGTCACCACGCTGGGTGAATTCTAGCTGTTTTAGCACGCTCATGCCTAATAAAATTTCATTTCCTTGCATGCCAGGATTAATATTACCATCAACATCTTGCAGCATGAGTTCGGCAATGGCCAGGTATTCTATGTTGGTATCGTAAACAGTAACCGTTCCATTGGCAGTGCGACTGCGCAGTGGCCTGCCTTGGGGAAGATTCAGATCCTCAGCAAGATGGGCCGGAACAGATACATCAGTGGCGCCTGTATCGACCAAGAATATGACGTTTTTGCCGTTAATAACCCCGGATGTGACGTAATGTCCCTGTCGATTGCGTTTTAAAATCACTTCTGTGCGGTTGCTGACAGTGCGTGATTCAGGCTGTTGATTAGGGTTAAATTGTTGCATTAATTGCTCGTCAAACACCACACTTAATAATCCTAGCGCTATCAGCCAAGCGGCGATGAACATGCCTTTGCCTAGAATAGATGAATTGTTTTGTTCATTTGCCATAGTGTTTTCCAATGGTAAAACCTGTTTCCAGATGCGCTTTTTCATTCGCCGTGTCATACTGATTAGAAGGCTACTAGTACGCACGAAATCATATTGAAAATAATAAACGGCTGGTTGGATGCTGCACAGCAGCGACCATGCCCTCACTTTGATCAGCGACCAGATAATACGGATATCTCACTCCTGGTGGTTCACGATATCAGTTTGCCACCTGGTGAATTTGGCAAAGGTTATGTACCGCAGTTTTTTGCCGGTAACCTACCAACGCAGGAGCACCCGTTTTTTCAGGAAATAGCTGAGCTCAGAGTATCGGCACATTGTTTCATAGATCGTCAGGGACAGGTAATGCAATTTGTGTCATTTCATGATCGGGCCTGGCATGCAGGTGTATCAGTATTTCAGGGGGTTACTCGGTGTAACGACTTTAGTATTGGTATAGAGATGGAAGGAACCGATGAAATCCCCTACACTGATGCACAATATTCTGCATTGACCAGCCTAACTGACTGTTTGCGTTGTTATTTCCCTAAAATTACAATGGGAAGAATTGTGGGACACTGCGATATTGCACCAGGACGTAAGACGGATCCTGGTGTGGCTTTTGATTGGGCACGCTTTAGAAGTGCCCTTGATACTTTTTCCATTAAGGACTGATTTACATCATGACCATCATAAGTTTGCTGTTAGTGCTTGCCATCGAACGGATGACGACCAAAACAAAACTGTGGCAAAGCGATTTTTATCTGTCTCAGTATCAGCAGTTTTTGCATCGTCAGGAGTGGCTTGTGGACGCCAGCCGGCAATGGTCGGTTTACTTTGCATTGTTTTTGCCTGCCATTATCACCTGGCTAATTCTCGATATCGCCGACAGTACGCTTCTGAGCTTTGTCACCGGTTTTGCGCTACTAATGGTGGCCACCGGTTGCCCTCATATTCGGGCTAAATACAAAGGGTATTTACAGGCAGCTAATCGCGGCGATTTTGCTGCTCGGGATTTATATGCTGAACAATTGGGGTACAGTGCAGAAGAAAAAGACGTCTCTTTTGGACAGCATATTATCTGGCTGAATTATAAGTACTATTACGCTGTGGCAGTGTGGTTTGTACTTTTAGGTGCTCCAGGTGTTGCTGCGTATTTAGTGGTCAGACACTTTGCCGTAAATGCCGAGGCAGATTGGGTAAAAGCAAGCGCTCAACAGTGCCAACATTGGCTGGATTGGATTCCCGTGCGAATTGCGGCATTGGGTTTTTTATTAGTTGGTCATTTCAGCAAAGCTCTGCCCATCTGGCTGTCGATGTCCTCAGAACTGGAAACAGACGCAAGACGGCTATTAATTACCGTTGCCAAAGCCAGTGAAGATGTTGAACCTGTAGCAGAAGATTGCACGGAAGAACCGTGCACTTTGTTAAGGCTGGCTAAACGCAATGTGATGATGCTGTTGGCTGTGGTAGCAGTGTTGACCCTGGCCGGATGGTTACAGTAATCCATAGTCGGACGAAAGAAATTTTTTAAAAGTTTGTCAAAATCCTCTATTTGACGCTTCGAAACATTAAAAATTTAGTGGTAGGACCACAATCGCAAATCTTTTGAAAGTCACGCAATGCGTGGCTTTTTTGTGTTTTAGGGTCTACAACTAGTGTTGATATTCAATGGCAAACGGTTTACCTGACCGTCGCTTTCGTTTATTCTCCTGAAAATTGGTAAGACCATTTTACCTATTTTGACGCGCCAAAAGATGCAAAAAATTCAAAATAAAAAATTATCAGACATTATTGTTGAGCGCCTGGAAGCTATGTTGCTGGAAGGACAATTTCTGGCTGGGCAAAAATTGCCACCAGAGCGACAACTGGCAGAGCAGTTTAATGTGTCAAGACCGTCATTGCGTGAAGCCATACAAAAGCTTGAAGCCAGAGGTCTGTTGCAGCGACGCCAGGGAGGCGGAACCTATGTGTCGGATAAGCTGACACCCAAGGTTACCGACCCGTTAATGGCTTTGATTGCGTCAAATCCGGAAAGTCAGTTTGATTTACTGGAGTTTCGCCACGCATTGGAAGGGATGGCTGCGTACTACGCCGCTTTGCGCGGTGAGGTAGATGACTTTGAGTCACTCAATAACGCCTTAAGTAAAACTGAACTGGCTTACAAGAATGGCAGTATCAGTGAACAGGCTGAAGCGTTGGTGGAGTTTTATCTATGTATGGCGAAAGGTTCGCAAAACATGGTGTTACTGCACATTATGGGTAATTTGCTGGATGTTTTGCAGGAGAACATTTTGAGTAACCTGCAATTGCTGACCAGAAGACCAGAGGCCTACGAACAGATTCATCAGCAGCGCAAACAGATAGTCGCTGCCATTGTTGCAGGAAATCCGGCAACCGCACGTCAGGAGTCGAATCAACACCTGGCGTATATTGAAAAAACACTATTGGAAATTAATCAGGACGATTTGAAGACGCAACGAGCATTGCGTCGCATAGAAGTGGACAAACTGTCCCGAAATTGACATGGCTAAATCCTTTAGCCTGTTCAATACTTATGAAGCGGTTTAGGGCTGCGGCGCTAAACCAGGAGATTGCAACAACAACATAGGAACACAGCATGGCTGATATGATGCAACCTGATCTGGATCCCCAGGAAACGCAGGAGTGGCTCGAAGCCCTTAGTGCCGTTTTAGAAGAAGAGGGTTCAGAGAGAGCCCATTTCTTATTGGAATCCTTGATAGATAAAGCGCGTAGAAGTGGTGTTCATCTACCTCACAAACCGACAACTGCCTATATCAATACTATCCCCGCCGGTCAGGAACCGACCATGCCTGGGGATCAAACGATTGAAGCAAAAATTCGTAGCGCTATCCGTTGGAATGCCATGATGATGGTATTGCGGGGTTCGAAGAAAGATTTGGATTTAGGCGGTCACATTTCCAGTTTTGCCTCTTCAGCCATGTTATATGATGTTGGCTTCAACCATTTTTTCCGAGCGCCAAATGACCAGGATGGTGGTGACTATCTGTTTATTCAGGGACACGTATCCCCCGGTATATATGCCCGAGCCTTCATTGAAGGTCGTTTGTCCGAAGAACAGCTAAACAACTTCCGCCAGGAAGTCGATGGTAAAGGCATATCGTCTTATCCTCATCCGAAGCTGATGCCGGATTTCTGGCAATTCCCAACGGTATCGATGGGGCTTGGTCCAATGCAGGCCATTTACCTTGCTCGCTTCCTGCAATATCTCACGGATCGTGGCATCAAAGATTGCTCTAACCAGCGCGTCTGGTGCTTTATGGGAGATGGTGAAGTTGATGAGCCGGAAAGCTTGGGAGCCATTGGTCTTGCATCCCGCGAAGGGCTGGATAACCTGACCTTTGTCATCAACTGTAATCTGCAGCGTTTAGACGGTCCTGTGCGTGGTAACGGCAAGATCATTCAGGAGCTCGAAGGCACGTTCCGTGGTGCTGGTTGGGAAGTATTTAAAGTCATCTGGGGACGCTACTGGGATCCACTTCTGGCACGTGATACCTCTGGCAAACTGATGCAGTTGATGAACGAAACTGTCGATGGCGAATATCAGAACTATAAAGCCAAAGGCGGGGCGTATACCCGTGAACATTTCTTTGGGAAATACCCAGAATTGAAAGAAATGGTTGCGAATATGTCTGACGAGGATATTTGGCGCTTAAACCGAGGTGGTCACGATCCAGTGAAGGTATATGCGGCTTACGATCAGGCTGTAAAAACCAAAGGCCGTCCTCAGGTCATTCTGGCTAAAACGGTAAAAGGTTACGGATTAGGCTCAGCAGGCGAAGGGAAGAACATCGCCCACAATGTTAAGAAAATGGATTTGGAAGCCGTGCGACAAACTCGCGATCGGTTCAATATTCCTATTTCGGACGAAAAGCTGGAAGATCTGCCGTACTATAAATTTGATGAAGACAGTGAAGAAATGCGCTACTTGCGCTCTCGCCGTGAAGCATTGAAAGGTTATATGCCAAGAAGGCTGAATAATTGTAGTGAGACGCTGGAAGCGCCTCCTCTTAGCGCCTTTGACGCGGTACTTAAAGGTTCAAATGGCCGTGAAATCTCCACTACGATGGCATTCGTTAGAGTGTTGACCGCCATGCTGAAAGACAAAAAAGTCGGCAAACGCGTGGTCCCCATTATTCCAGACGAAGCCCGTACTTTCGGTATGGAAGGGTTGTTCCGTCAGGTCGGTATTTATGCTCACGAAGGCCAGAAATACGAGCCACAGGACTCTGATCAAGTTGCCTACTACCGTGAAGATAAAAAAGGTCAGGTTCTACAGGAAGGTATTAATGAACTGGGTTCAATGGCGTCATGGTTGGCGGCAGGTACCTCTTACTCATTAAACGACCTGCCGATGATTCCGGTCTACATCTATTACTCGATGTTTGGTTTCCAACGTGTTGGGGACATGGCATGGGCCGCCGGCGACAGTCAGGCTAGAGGATTTTTAGTGGGTGGCACCGCTGGTCGAACGACACTAAACGGCGAAGGCCTACAGCATCAGGATGGTCACAGTCATATTCAGGCGAACACCATTCCAAACTGTATTACCTACGACCCGACCTATGGTTATGAAGTCGCAGTGATAGTGCAGGACGGTATGCGTCGCATGTTCCAGGAACAGGAAAATGTGTTCTATTACCTGACGGTGATGAATGAAAACTACGTTCAGCCTGCCATGCCGGAAGGTTCGCAAGAAGGTATCGTGAAGGGTATCTATAAGCTGGATACCAAAAAAGCCGCAAAATCTAAGTTGTCCGTCAAACTGTTGGGTTGCGGTACGATTTTAGAACAGGTACGTGAAGCGGCTGATATGTTAAGCAGTGATTTTGGCGTAAGCGCTGAAGTGTACAGTGTCACGTCATTTAATGAATTGGGCCGTGATGGAGCAAGTGTGGAGCGACATAATATGTTGCATCCAACGGACGAACCGCAACAAGCCTACGTAACAAAAGTGTTAGAAGCCGGATTGCCGGGACCGACGATAGCGGCAACGGATTATATGAAGTCGTTTTCCGACCAGATACGTGCATTTGTCCCTGGACCCTATAAGGTGTTAGGTACTGACGGATTTGGGCGTTCAGATAGTCGCGCCAATTTACGTCATCATTTTGAAGTGGATGCCAAGTTTATTGTTCTGGCAAGTCTGGTTGAATTGTTCAAGGCGGGTGATGTGAAAGAAAAGGTCGTGACCGACGCTTTCAAGAAATTCGATATTGATACAAATAAACCTAACCCGCTTTACGCATAAGGTCTGGAGGATTAAATGGCAGATAATAAAGACGTTTTAGTCCCCGATGTGGGCGGTGAAGAAGTTGAAGTTATCGAAGTCTGTGTCGCCGTGGGTGATTCGGTAGAGGCTGAAGATGCGCTGATCACCGTAGAGAGTGACAAGGCCAGTATGGATATACCGGCGCCCTTTTCAGGTACTGTAAGCGAAATTATGGTGCAGGTCGGGGATAAGGTTGCTCAGGACAAACTGATCATGAAACTGGCCGCCGGAGAGGCGCAAGCCGAACCTGCGCAGGAAGAACCTGTTAAAGAAGCTGCGACGCAACAGACGCCTGCCAGGCAGGAGTCGGGACCTACCGAGCCAGGTGAAGCCGCCGGGCAGGCTGCTTCACAGGCAACACATAGCAGTGAAATAGAAGTAACGGTGCCAGATATTGGTGACGCAGAGAATGTTGACGTGATTGAAGTGCTGGTCGCTGAAGGTGATAGCATTGAAGCGGAAACGGGGCTTATTACGCTGGAAACAGATAAAGCGACGATGGACGTCCCTTCTCCGCAAGCCGGTACAGTGAAAAGTTTGAAAGTGAATGTTGGTGACAAAGTGTCGAAAGGCTCTTTGGTATTGATACTGGCAATTGAAGGTTCGACGGATTCCGCCGCCTCTGATTCGGCACCAGAACCGACCCAAACAACACAGCCGGCGCCTGATGCGTCAGGTGGTTCAAGCACTATGGAAGTGACAGTGCCTGATATCGGTGATGCAACCGACGTTGATGTGATTGAAGTTTTAGTGAGTCCAGGTGATGAAATTGAAGCGGAAGCTGGTTTAATCACACTGGAGACAGACAAAGCCACGATGGACGTACCCGCTCCCAAAGCAGGTAAAGTAAAAGAGCTGAAGGTCAGCGTGGGTGATAAAGTATCCAAGGGTTCGTTGGTGTTGCTTTTGGAAGTGACCGAAGGTGCAGCGCCCGAAGCATCCAAAGAGTCAGCCAGCAGCACGTCGGCGAAGGCTGAGACGCCTAAATCCGACGGACCTGCGGTCAAACCACCGCCGGTACCACATCATCCTTCAGCGGGTGAAAAGCAGAAATCTGGCCACGTATACGCATCGCCATCGGTTCGTCGCTTAGCGCGAGAATTTGGTGTTGATCTGACCCAGGTTAACGGCTCTGGTCGAAAAGGGCGTATTCTTAAAGAAGATGTCCAGTCCTATGTGAAGTACGAACTTTCTCGTCCGAAAATGACACCGGGGTCGTCCGTCGCTTCTGGTAACAGTGGCGGTCTACAGGTATTGGCGCCACCAAAAGTTGATTTTAGTAAATTTGGTGAAGTGGAAGAAATTCCACTGACCCGTATTCAGAAAATCTCTGGGCCGAATTTGCATCGTAACTGGGTAACGATTCCACATGTAACCCAGTTCGAAGATGCTGATATCACTGAATTAGAAAAATTCCGCAAAGACCAAAATGCACTGGCTGAGAAACAGAAGCTGGGTGTGAAAATCACGCCACTGGTATTTATTATGAAAGCCGCGGCTAGTGCTTTGCAGGCTTACCCGGTATTTAATTCATCACTATCTGAATCCGGTGAATCACTGATTCAGAAAAAGTATTTTCATATCGGTATTGCGGTAGACACTCCCGGAGGGTTAGTGGTACCAGTGGTACGCGACGTCGATAAGAAAGGTATTTACGAGTTGTCGACTGAATTAATGGAAATCTCTAAAAAGGCACGAGATGGAAAACTCAAAGCCGCCGATATGCAGGGCAGTTGTTTTACTATCTCCAGTCTTGGTGGTATTGGTGGTACGGCGTTTACACCGATTGTGAATGCACCAGACGTTGCCATTCTTGGGGTGTCGCGTAGCGATATGAAACCTAAATGGAATGGCAAAGAGTTTGAACCTCGTCTAACGTTACCGTTATCACTGTCATACGATCACCGAGTGATTGACGGTGCAGTTGCGGCGAGATTCGCGGTGCACCTAAGTCAGGTATTAGGGGATATTCGTCGATTGATATTGTAATCAATCAATTCGACACTATGTTGCAGACAGAAAAGGCAGGAAATTGCATTCCTGCCTTTACCGAAACAACAAGGCTGGTAAAATCCCGGCCGAGAAAGTTTAGAGCAAAGTTAAAGCATGATTAACTAAGTTTTATCCGAAAGTATTGTGACGCATTCATGTCATATAAATCGACATGGCACTCGCCTCCAAGGGATGCACGCCAAGTACTTTGTGATGAATTAGTTAGGAACTGATATTTAGAACATCAAAGAAAAATTAGAGGTCACCCATGAGCGATATGAAAACTCAGCTGGTAGTGCTGGGCGCCGGCCCCGGCGGTTATTCTGCAGCATTTCGTGCAGCAGATTTAGGGATTGAAACCGTTATTGTTGACGCCCGTGAAACGCTTGGCGGAGTCTGCTTAAACGTTGGTTGTATTCCGTCCAAAGCATTGTTGCACGTTGCGAAAGTAATTGACGATGCCAAAGATATGGCCGCACATGGCGTGAGCTTTGGTGAGCCAAAAATTGATTTAGATAAGGTACGCGGCTGGAAAGACAGTGTTGTTGGACAACTGACTAAAGGTTTGTCTGGCATGTCTAAAATGCGCAAAGTGAAGCACGTACAGGGTTATGGCAAATTTACTGGCAGTAACAAGCTGGAAGTAGAAGGTAAAGACGGTAAAACGACCATTACTTTTGAAAACGCCATCATTGCGGCAGGATCTGAGCCAGTCCAATTACCATTCATTCCCCATGATGACGAGCGCGTAATAGATTCTACCGGTGCGCTGGAAATGAAAGATATCCCAGAGAAAATGCTGGTATTGGGTGGTGGTATCATCGGTCTGGAAATGGGTACGGTTTATCGTGCACTGGGAAGTCAGATTGATGTGGTTGAGTTCCTTGATCAGCTTATCCCAGCTGCGGATAAAGACATTATCAAGGTTTACCAGAAGTACGTTAAAGATAAATTTAACGTGATGTTACAAACCAAAGTCACGGCGGTTGAAGCCAAAAAAGACGGTCTGTATGTGACGTTTGAAGGGAAGCAAGCGCCGGCGGAACCCGTGCGCTATGACAAAGTGCTGGTAGCTGTTGGTCGTCGTCCAAATGGCAGTTTGCTGGATGCTGACAAAGCAGGCGTTAAAGTAAATGAGCAGGGCTTTATTGAAGTTGATAAACAAATGCGTACTAACGTTTCCAATATTTACGCTATCGGTGATTTGGTCGGTCAACCAATGTTGGCTCACAAAGCGGTTCACGAAGGTCATGTGGCTGCAGAAGTCATTTCAGGCATGAAGCATTATTTCGATCCGCGTTGTATTCCTTCTGTTGCTTATACTGATCCAGAAGTAGCCTGGGTTGGTATCACCGAAAAAGAAGCCAAGGAGCAGGGTGTTAAGGTTGAAACAGCGACATTCCCTTGGGCCGCTTCTGGTCGTGCCATTGCATCTGGACGTACTGAAGGTATGACCAAACTGATTTTCGACAAAGAAACCCATCGTGTCCTTGGTGGCGCAATTGTGGGTATCAATGCCGGAGAAATGTTGGGTGAAATTGGTTTAGCGGTAGAAATGGGCGCAGATGCAGAGGACGTGGCACTAACCGTTCATGCTCACCCAACCCTGAACGAATCCATTGGTTTAGCAGCGGAAATCTACGAAGGGTCGATTACCGATCTACCCAATCCCAAAGCTAAGAAAAAGTAACTATCAACAAAAGAAAAAACCGCGCTCATCATGCGTAATGCCGTTCACTTAAGGTGAGCGGCATTTCTTTTTCTGGCGATAGGGTATCGGTTTTTCGATGCTTTTAAGCATCGTGGATAGCTCCTTTCTCGTCGCCCCTCCAGTTTAAATTGGGCGGCATTCCTTTCAATATCCAAAACAATCCTGGGCACATTGCCCGGTGCATAGAGCGGCATCATGGTTAATGTATGTATAATGTGGGATGACGCATCGCGGAAGCTCAGCTGATTTGGAAACACCCCTTGTAGTGAATGAGCCATAAGAATCATTTTGTATCGGATAAGATTATAGGCTAACAGAACGCCCCATAATTCCTGAACGATAAGCTCAGGGGTGTTACTACGCAAGGTAAAACGATTCTCCAGCATGTGCTGTTTCATTTCACGGTAGCCCAGTTCGATTTCCCAACGATGAGAATACAAGTCAACAATTTCAGCGGCCGGATACGCCATACAGTCTGTCATTGAAGTCAATATCTGGACGGTTTTACCTTTAATGGTTTTGGTTAACAGCCTGGCCTCGATAGTTTGTGGTAAATGAGAGCGACGCTTTCGGGATTGAGGTGTGGTATGCAATCGAATCAGCATATCTTGTTTTCCCATCCGCTGTATCACTTCATATTGAGTGCCTTTTTTCAGCGGAAGTAACCAGTGAGTATTCGTTCCTTTTGTATGCCAGTCATGAAGCAGCCCCAAAGAATAAAATCCTTTATCAAACAGTGTCAGGCTATTGTCTGGTATCGTTTCAATCAACTTCGACGCCAGGTTCATTTCATTTTCTGCCACGCTGTCGAACGCACTATTCAGTATCAGGTGACTGCTTAGCTCCATCATGCACACCATGCGTACCTGAGGATAGGCCGCTTCATAGGATTTATTAGCGGTTCGGGCAAATGCTTCACTATTGGCAGGGGTATCTGGTGTACGCCAGACCACACCATCAACACCGTATAGGGATAAGCCACACCACTGAGGATGTTCAGCACGCTGATGCCAACGATTTGCCGACAGATGAAATGCATCTTTGACGACTTCAGAGCCTAACTTTTTCCTGGCCTGCGTCACGGCACTACGAGCTACATAATCAACATCTTGTGGTAAAACAATATCCAGCTTGTTGATCAACTGACGAACAGATTCAGTTCTGAATAACGACATGCCTATCACTGCCCAAATCATCGCATCCATTGGCAGCTTGCGTTTACGCAGAGTGGCAACGCCATTAGAGGCAAGGCAAGACTCGATAATATCTGAGTCTAAAATATCTGCCAGACAACGAAACTCAGTGAGACGATTGATTGAGGTACGCGCGAGGGCTTCTGAAAGCTCCATAAAAAAATCCGATGACCTTACGATCATCGGATTTTGATCTTCTTATACCGAATGTCAACTTCTTAACTGATCGGCATTACGCTCATCATGCGCGGTTTTTTTAGACCTCGCAAAAAATAAATTATACTCAGTATATTCATTCATTCATTCATTCTGAATTCCGTCTGTGCGTATAACGTTTTTCTTATTCGTCTATTGTATCTGGTCAGTTGCTCTGCTGGCAGACCCGCATTTGCCTGATGAATCTCGCATAGTACGTATCAACAGTGCACAGCAAGAACACCAGCCCAGTCATGATTATTTTGTTGGCTTGATCAAGGCTGCACTGCACAATAAGAACTATGAATTGGTAATCGCAGATGGCCCAAATGAAGGTCGGGCATTTAAACTATTAGCGACAGGTGAATATTTCGATTTGTTATGGTCAGCGGCCTCACCTGAGCGAGACGAGGATCATATCAAGATAGATATTCCTTTGTTTAAGGGAGGGCTGGGGATCAGAGGCGCAGTTATCCGTAGGGACTTTGAGGAACAGTATGCTAAAACATCAACGTTTATAAAGTTTAAGAGCTACGTGTCCTGTCAGGGGAGTCACTGGCCTGATGCGGATATCTTTGAATCTTCACAATTGCCTGTAATTCGTGTTGTACAATTTAAATCAATGCTGGAGATGGTTGACAAAGGTCGGTGCGACCTGCTGCCGTTGAGCATATTTGAAGGGGCAGCAGAACTGGCGGCCTGGAATCAAGCTTACCCCCATTTGGTATTCAGTACCGATACATTAATTCGCTATAAACTCACGATGCATTTTTATGTTAATTCAGCAAGGCCTGAGCTGGCTTCAAATTTACGTAATGGCTTGATTTCGATGATGGAGTCCGGGGAATTTGTCGCTTACATGCAAAACCATCATCTCACCGAAAATGCGTTTCCGCTGAACCAATACTCTGCCTCAAATATTATCACTTTGAATATGGGTCATCAGATCGGTGATGACTGGATATTTTCCATGGGCATTGACTGATTTGGTGATGTTCAGGGTTACTTTAAGTTTGGGTTGAGTGCCGCCAAATACGAAAGTACTTTGGCTTCCTGTTCCGGGTTTTGTGCATATTCCAGTGGTGTCTTATTATTGAAGGTTCGACAAGGAGTCTCCAGCCATGCCTTTGTTAATCTGGCATCATGAAAATAGCCCATGGCGGCAGCCCGAATTTTTTCCACATGTCACCTCATTCAAAAACGTCGCAATAAGGGTAGACAAAAATGACCTGCAATAAAAGTGTCGGGTCGGAATCGCAGTGCAATAGCCATACATTGTGATTGGTATTACTTGCGCTTCTAGGGATGTGCCGCTATAAACCCAGATATGGAGCAGCTAGAATTTTTTGACATCCCCAGTCCCTGCATCGGTGTATGTGAATCCGGTGCGAAAGGGTATTGCAAAGGTTGCTACCGAACCAGAGACGAAAGATTGCACTGGCACAATGTCAATGATGAGGTGAAACGTAAGATTATTAAAGCCTGCCGTTTACGTAAACGACGTGCTTTGGCGTCTGCCAAGTCCACAGGCTCTAGTTCTCCTGAAACCCCACAACAGGGTGACCTGTTGAATGATCTGTAATACAAGGACAATTCATGCGAGCCTTAAATAGCACACTTATTACCGGCGCTTCTGAGGGCATTGGACGTTGTTTTGCCGAGGAGTTTGCCAAACACGGTCATGACTTAATACAAGTAGCTCGCAAAGCCGAAAAACTAAAAGTGCTTGCCACAGAACTACAGATTAATTATCAGGTTAAGGTTAGCGTCTATCCTTGTGATCTTACTCAGGCCGATGCCATTGATAGCCTTTATCAACAAATTTTGGCAGATGGGGGTCTTGTCGATATTCTAGTCAATAATGCCGGGGTTATGTGCGTCGATGATTTCGTTTATGCAGAGCCTAATGAGCTTGAGCGTTTACTGCAATTGAATATTCAGGCGCTGGTAAACATGACTCGCACATTTTTACCGGACATGGTGCTCCGAGAGTCGGGAAAGGTCGTCAATATAGGATCTGTTGCAAGCTTTATTCCCACACCTAAGTTTGCTGTTTATGGTGCCTCGAAGGCATTCGTTTTATCTTTTTCTGAAGCGCTGTCGGAAGAGGTGAAGGAAATTGGAGTGGCTATCCATTGTGTTTGTCCCGGATTTACCCATACCCAAATGTTAATGGCAGGGAAAGGATTAGAAACCATTATTCCGCAGTTTTTAAAAGTACCACCCGAGTCGCTGGTGCGGGATGCCTACAAGGCTATCATGAAAGGAGAGACACTCTACGTAGATAAATTTCACAACAAACTATTAGTACAGTGGGCACAGCTATACCCTCGGTGGTTGGTCAGAGGCGTCAGTGGATTTTTAAGCAGATTAAAAGACTAAACCGGCGTCTACCGAAGCAAGTGATTTGCCAAAACCAATCCATTTGCCCACACTATTAGTAGTGAATCCAGAGCGAGGGTAAATGAGAACGTTATGATATTTGCGAAACAACACAAGGTAATATTTGGACTGCTTGCCGCGGTGTTATTAGCTGTTGGTATCTGGTTTGCTTTTTTCGCAAGAGTGCCAGCGCCCGATTTTTCGCAGTATCCAGCGGGTCCAGAACGCAAAGATGCCTTCTTTAGCTACTTCGAGCCAATTGTGACCGAAGTCAATCAGGAGCTTTTGGATGACCGAAAGCGGGTAGAAGAGATCTGCGAAACTGAGACCTCAGTAGAATCAACATTAAACAACCTTGCACAAAAATATCGCATCGATGATACGGATCTGGAGGATGAATCCATGTGCGATTTATTATTGCGAAGAGCGGATATTATTCCTCCGTCACTGGCATTAGCACAGGCCGCTAACGAAAGTGCCTGGGGCACCTCTAGATTTGCTCAGCAAGGCAATAACTTTTTTGGACAATGGTGCTTTGAAGCGGGATGTGGACTGGTCCCCAAAAACAGGGATGAAGATAAAGCCCATGAAGTGGCCACATTTCACTCCCCAAGTGATTCAGTGAAAAGCTATATGCTCAACTTAAACGGCCACGATGCCTACAAAAGATTGCGCTTGATTCGTGAAAACCTTCGGGAAAATGGTGAAGACATCACTGGGATCACGTTAAGTAGCGGCCTCAACAAGTATTCAGAAAGGGGCGCTGAATACGGGCAGGAATTGCGTAGCATGATCCGCTATAACGAATTGACACTGTTCGACGAAGAACCGATTCAATAATATCTGTTGAAAAGCCAAGAATGGGTCTGTAGAGAGAGTCTAGTGCGGATTTCAGCAAGCTAAGTTTAAATGACTAAATTTTTCCTGATGCACATGCAATCATGGTTGAAGTAGTTGCCCCTACAGTGGTTTCACTTGCAGCTATATTTATGCTGGGGCTGGCTTGTGCAGCATTTTTGGCACCCAAGGTAGCAGTGCGCTTTCTAAATAGTTTTGCCAGTTCTGGCCCTGCCCATTACACAGAGATGTTTGTGCGTTTAGTTATTGGTTGGTCGCTGATTGAGGCTGCACCCTATATGTTGTATTCGGAAGTTTTTTCTATCTTTGGGTGGGTGGTAATCATCACCAGTGGGGTGTTGTTGTTGCTTCCCTGGCGGCTTCACCATCGGTTCGCGCAAATTGTCGTGCCATTTGTCACGCGACGAGTGCGGTTATTCGGCCTCTTAGCCTTGCCTTTCGGAGCGACAATCCTTTATTCGGTACTGTTTTTGCGTTTTTAAATCGGGCAAGTCTCATTAGTCGAATGAAAAGTACTTATTAGCAAATTCAAGACGGATTTACATGGTTTCGTATCCTTATTTGCTTAGGTAAAAGGGTTTCAGTTTGAGAATATAGCCGAATCGCAAACTGCGTTTCTGATTTGAGCTGAAAAAGAATTATAATCAGACGACTAATTTTGTGACTATTGCGACACCTATGCCGACCCATTAGTTAAATTTCAATGAATTTTATGCAGAAAAAGCCATCAGGTAAAATACTTTACCTTGCGGTGGTGTTTTGCACCTAACTATCTGATTTAAAAGAAATATAGTAATTATTCATCACTTATTCCATTTTGCATTTAAATTCGCAAAAACTGCACGAATATTCACTTTAGGTGTCACTTTTGTCGCAATTTTTACAATTTGACAAATTTTAACCAGTCATTCATACCTTCCAATACCATCATGGTGGGTAACTAAAAAACAAAAAATGTGAGACCAGCAATGCTCTCTATTGAGGCAGATGCTTGTCCGCGAATAATTCGAGGAACCCATAAAAGTGAACATAGTAAACAGAAAAACTTTGCTGGCTGTTTCAGTTAGCAGTGCTTTGGCAATGACCACAGCTTCTCATGCCGTATTTGCTCAAGATGTACAGGCTAATAGTGAAGCTAACAGTCCTTCTCTGACCTTGCAGAAGTTAGAGACGAAACGCTATATCATCAAATTTAGAAATGGCGACAGCATGTCTGTTATGTCTGATGATGAGTATTCTGCTCAGGCGGCGGAGAAAAGCCGTGTCAGTAATCTAGCGCATTTGCAAAATACCTATAATATCAATTCTTTGTTTTATCTTAACCGCTCTAATGCTGCTGTAGCGCACTTAACGCAAGCGCAAATTGATGCCCTTGATGATGACGACAACGTTGAATATGTAGAAGAAGATCCAGTTCGTAAAGTTATTCAGTCGGTCACTCGTACTTTTGATGGTATAAACCCTGAAGCTGTATCTCCCAGCGCTGAAACCAGCCCATATGGTGTAGCATTGGTGCAGGCTGACCAGGTCAGTGATGCTGCGACAACCAATATTAAAGTGTGTATTACAGACACAGGTTATGAAGGCAATCACGAAGATCTTCGCCCATACACTGATGCAGGCATTACCGGTGATGACAACGATGGTAACGGTAACGATACAGGCAACTGGTGGGAGCCGGGGCACGCTCACGGTACTCACGTAGCCGGTACTATTGCTGCATTGGGTAACAACGGCATTGGTGTTACCAGTGTGAACCCAAGCGGTCTGTTGGATTTGCATAATGTCAAAGTGTTTAACAACAGCGGACTTTGGGGTTATGGTTCTGATATGGTCAGAGCGGTTGAACAATGTCGCGATTCTGGTGCCAAAGTTATCAGCATGAGTTTGGGCGGTGGTGCCTCAAGTACGACAGAGGAAAATGCCTTTATCGCTGCGGCTAATGCGGGTGTTATCAACATCGCAGCGGCAGGTAACGACGGCAATTCCACGATGTCGTATCCAGCATCATATGATTCAGTTATGTCTGTTGCTGCGATCGATTCGAGCAAGAATCATGCGTCTTTTTCACAATACAACTCACAGGTTGAAATCGCAGCGCCAGGTGTGGCAGTTACTTCAACAGTACTGAATAACGGCTATGCAACCTGGGATGGTACGTCAATGGCGACCCCACATGCAGCAGGTGTTGCGGCATTAGTATGGAGCCATTTTCCAAGCTGTACCGGTGATGATATTCGTCAGGCCATGAATGCCACTGCAGAAGATTTAGGCAGCGCCGGCCGCGATAACTATACGGGCTACGGTTTAGTACAGGCTAAAGCAATGTATGACGCATTGGCAGCAAATGGCTGTGGTAATGTCACTCCTCCGCCTCCGCCACCACCCCCTGCAGCTGGCGTGCTGGAAAATGGTATACCCCACACCGGACTTTCAGGTGCAGCGGGCGAACAGCTTAACTTCACGATGGATGTACCTGCAGGTGCTACCGATATCAGTGTTGATATGAGCGGTGGAACTGGAGATGCAGACCTATATGTTAAATTTGGTTCTGCACCGACTACTTCTGACTATGATTGTCGTCCGTACTCTGCGGGTAACAATGAATCATGCCCAGGTACTGCTGCCAACGGCACCTACTATGTCATGATGAATGGTTACTCAAGCTTCTCTGGTGTGACTCTGGTAGGTAGTTACAACGATGGAACGCCACCACCTCCAGGCGGTGACTCATACACCAACGATTCGAATGTGAATCTGAAAGACTTCCGCACTCGTACCAGCACTATTGATGTAAACGGATCGGGTGATTCAGGTAGCATCACGGTCAGTGTTGATATTAAACACACTTGGGTCGGTGATTTGAAACTAACCCTTGAAGCACCAAATGGGGCATCTGCAGTGCTGCGTGAATATGAAGGTGGATCAGCAGACGATATTCTTGAATCTTATAATCTGGACGCCAGTGGAATTGACAGAAACGGCGATTGGAAATTAAAAGTGAGAGATAACGCCCGCGGTGATACTGGCTATATCGATTCCTGGACTATCACTTTTAACTAAGATATTTGTCTAAAAGTGAGTTGAATCAGGGATGTTCAACATTTTGGTCTTTTAAAGGGCGGTCTCCGCCCTTTTTTTTATGAACGCCGATGCTGCTCAGCAACCGGACTTACCCTCACCCAATAAAACAAATACAAGATAATTAGTTTCGTTAAGGCACTAACTGAGGCAAGCATTAATAGAGGCCAGCCGTCCGCGAATCCCATTGCCAAGGCTAAGGCTATCGTACTTAAATCCATCAACAGAATAAATTGACTCATTGAAGGGCGTGTTGACCTTTGCTGTATGAATTTTGTTCTAAATAAAAGCGTTTTGATCAAAGAATGAGCTTGCAGGCCTAGTGGGCTAAGTCAAAAGCTCATGATGCAGAGCAAAACGCTTTTATGACGAACCCACAGGGCAGCACCTGTAAGCCATTTCTACTGCTTTGGAGCCTTTTTATGTAGCCTCAAAGTCTCCGCATTGTATAAATGGCTTACAGACTGCTGCAAAATTATACAGCAAAGGTCAACAAGCCCTATTATCAATGGCCCCGGTATCCCCTGCTTTTATTACAAGCGCTATCTGATGAGCATAACCTTGCGCCAGAAAGGCGGTGAAAACGACTATCATGAGAGTGGCCACGTTCTTTCCAGAGTCCTGATAGCGATCTCCAAAAATAAGCAATAGCAAGCTGATAATCAGAGAAATAACAACAGATAATAAACACAGCATAGATATTTTGTTTTTTCTGTCTCGCCATATTTCAAGTAGAATTAAACCCAGAAGCAATGCCGCAATCAGCCTGGGCCACACCATAATATGATTAAATGGTTCTACCATAGCACCGTAAGTAAAAAAGCTAAGGTATGCGTAGAAGCTGACCGTAAACTGATTGAGAGAAAGAATATGAGAAGCGCCACCGGAAATCTCGGTGCAATGGTTTGGTTTTCTACCCAACCAGAGCCTGTTTAATTGCGCGCATATCCCGTATAAACTGACCAGTACAAGTCCACTATTGAGTAAACTAAGAGTATTGAGCCACATAGTACCAACCCTATATTGTCGACTATGAGGGTGGTGATGTTAGAATTGCTTGCTGATGATTGCTCATTTATTAGGTTTATGTCGACAATATGTGAGGTGTGGTATGCGAACCAATGAAAATGTAGCTGTGGTAACTGGAGCTAGTCGTGGAATAGGTGCTGAAACTGCTAAATTGTTGGCGCGCAATGGATATGCCGTTTGCGTTAATTTTAAAGGGCAAGCGGCTGCTGCGGAAAAAGTTGCAGCGGAAATCCGCGCCTTGGGTGGTCGGTGCATTGTTGTTCAAGCCGATATTAGTAACTCTGCAGATGTGAAGCGTTTGTTTGAGATTGTCGACAAAGAGTTAGGCAAAGTCAGTGCCTTGGTCAATAATGCCGGTGTACTGTTCCAACAAAGCGATTTTATGGGAATTTCCGAGGAACGCTTTGCAGAAACACTGCAGGTAAATGTACTGGGAACTTTTTATTGTTGTCAGCAGGCGATTAAAAGGATGGCCCTGCGATACGGCGGCACAGGAGGAACCATAGTGAACGTTTCATCTGTCGCATCTGTGACGGGATCCCCCAATGAGTATGTAGATTATGCCGCTTCAAAAGGGGCTGTCGATACGCTGACTATTGGGCTGGCAAAGGAAATGGCAAACGACTCCGTCAGAGTGAATGCAGTTCGTCCCGGATTAATCTATACCGATATTCATGCCGCTGGTGGGGATGCTGACCGAGTAGCCAGACTCTCCTCAAAAATACCTATGCAAAGGGGAGGGCAACCACAGGAAGTGGCCGAAGCTATCTATTGGTTGCTATCAGAAAAGTCATCATTTACTACTGGCTCAACACTGAATATCGCCGGTGGTTTATAATCGCTGGTAACGGCTAACATCAGTCGAATATTTTCACGCCCTTGAACGTAGTCTTCATTCTTCACTTTCAACGATACCATCTTGAGGTATCGTTGAGAGCCCACTTAATCTTGTGGTTTGTTATCAAATCAGATGGATACACCAAATTCTCCGTTGGCGAACCAGTAAAGTTGTCGCTTTTCGGTACACTGGGTTGCGCAAATTAACTCAAAAGATATGACACCGGAGATATAAATGGAGTTACTCACCCAGAGACTACTTTTGATTGTGATGTTGTGTTTACCTTTTTTGGCACATGCCCAATCGAATGCCTATGATGAGCTTATGCAGCTATATGAAGAAAAGCATCAGTTTCAAGGTGCCGTGCTGGTGGCTACTGAAGGGCGGGTTTTGTTTGAAAATGCCTATGGTTATTCAGATAGAGAACAACGTAAACAAAATACGCTTGCCCATCAATTTCTAATTGGTTCCCTGACTAAATCCTTCACTGCTGTTGCAATTATGCGGCTGGTACAAGAGAGAAAAGTCGATTTGCATGCGCCGTTGAGTCTTTATTTACCTGATTTAGACCCGCAGAAAGCAGAACGATTGACGCTGCACCTGCTTCTTAAACATCAGTCGGGATTGCCTAATCACCTGGAACGGTTGATTAGTTTTGACAAACCTGAAATATCTTCCCAAGAGATATTAGCGGTTATCAATGATGCGCCTTTACAGTTCGAGCCGGGTTCGCAATATCAGTACGGAAATTTGAATTATCATCTGGCGGCAATGGTTATCGAAAATGTCACAAATTTAAGTTATGTGCAGGCGATGGCAAAGCTGGTGTTTGCACCCCTTAACATGGCTAACAGTGGTGTTGAACGACTCCATGCGTTGCCTGAAAACCGGGCTAAGGGCTATCGCAAAAAGTTATTTGGTATCTCGCATGATGAAAACCAGATGTCTTATGCATTAGGCTCCGGAGATATCTACTCCACCGTGGATGATTTGTTGAAATGGGATCAGGCACTTTATGGCGAAGGCTTTTTAACGCAACAGAGTAAAGCATTGTTGTTTAGCAAAGAGTCAGAAGCCTTTGGCTATTATGGCTATGGATTTCGAGTGCAACCGTATCAACGTGCTATCGGGACAGAGGATTTCGGTATTTTGACCCGACATGGAGGGTCGATGGATGGCTTTCTGGCGAATTTGCACCGTTACACCGACGATAAACTCACCGTCATAGTTTTAGGAAATATTCGCTCATTTCCCATTCGTAATCTGACTTTCGAACTAAAAGAAATAGCACTTGGCATTCCTGTAGGGCAGCGTCAACGAAAGCCGGTGGAGTAGGGCGTGTTTAGGGGAAAGCTTACCCTTCGTTTCCGGTCTTCGTTTCTGCGGCCGCCACTAATGCAGTGAATGCCATTATTATTTCTGGCCAGACTTGCTGCGGCAATGTGTGCCCCATGCCGTTTATCAAGTGTAGTTTGCTATCAGGAATGGCTTTCGCCAGTGCATGACCATTTTTCACCGGGAGTAATTTGTCTGCTTTGCCATGAATGATTAGAGTGGGAATGTGCAATTGTTTAAGGCGTGATGTGCGGTCAGGTGAAACCGCAATTGCGGCCATTTGCCTGAGTATGCCCGCCGCAGATATACCACGTTCGTAGGCGCTGATGATCGTTTGTCGAAATTCGTTCTCAGGAAATGGAAAGTGTGTACCGTGCAATATACGCCACATGTTCAATGATTGATTAATATGCGCTGCTCGGTTCTTCGCTGCGGGTTTTAATATCGTCAACAAAACCTGTATTTCCGGGCGCATGAGCTTCGCTTCACCAGTAGATGACATGATACAGGTGAGTGACATGACCCGCTCTGGGTGATTCAACGCGATGAGCTGACTGATCATGCCCCCCATTGAGGCGCCAATGAGATGGGCAGAATAGATCCCTAACTGGTTCATCAGTTGCACTGCATCCTCCGCCATATCGTCCAATGTATAAGCCGCAGAAAAAGGGGTTTTGAAGTAGCGATGTGCGCCTAATTTAAGCATGCTTGGTGGGGGGAGATGCCGCAAGGTCGTGCTTTTTCCAATATCGCGGTTATCAAATCGAATGACCCAGAACCCTTTTGCCGCTAATGATTTGCAAAACTCTGAGTGCCAGTGCACCATCTGTGTCGCCAGGCCCATGATCAGCAAGATTGGAGAGTTTGCAGGATCACCAAAGCTGTCGTAACAAAGTTGAACTGCACCACAATCCGCTAATTCTTCCTGATGATAAGCAATGTTCTCATGATTCCTCATGGATGTTCAGTCCGGGGATACAACCAGATAGGTAACTCATCAGAAGGGATAGGTTGCCATGACTCGGCTGGCATTGATAATCGTTTGGCGATCAGCCATAGCACACCAGGATGATGGCCATAACCTAAATGACTGGCCTTCACTTCAATATTTTCTGCTCGTTCATTGGGATGAATGTCATGATGTCGACAACCGTGCCAATGAGCGATGCCGTCGGTTTTTGAGTAAATAGCGGTGCAGGGAACGATAAGCTTTTCTTTGACTTGAGGAGGCACAGAGAAGTCTTTGCTGATGCGTTTGCGATTTAAAAACCTAAACATTCTTGCGGCCATCGGGGCTGCGCTTTGTGGTGACTGAAACGGTGAACCAAGGGTAATAACCTGTCGCACCTGTTCCGGCATCAATCGCGCCACTTCTCTGGCGAGTATACCTCCCAGGCTCCATCCGATAAGTGATACAGGTCCTTCTGAATCACGGTAAAAGTCCAACACGCGCTCCAATAAAACATCATTTATGAGCCGACTAGAGTTTTCCAGATGCTGTCCTAAATTACGGCCTAATTTCCAGCCTTCGACCTGATAGCCTTTCATTTTCAGGAAGCGTCGCATCGCGGCCGTTGATGTGTCACTGGCTAAAAAGCCAGGTAATACCATCACGCCATGACGCGGCCCGGTTGGTGCGCGCAACAGGAATGGCAAGCTGAGCGTACTGGCACTAAACTCAAAAAAAGTTCTGCCTTCCAGTAATGTATGTATGACCTTTGGGCGTTTAAAACTCGACATTAATCTTAATCATCACCCAATTGTTGCGAGATACTACCTTCACCCGCTTGTTGATTCAGCAGCATCAGTGCCGCTTCTTCCAATTCGTTGGCTGATTCACGAATATATCGGGTAAAAAGGTTCATATCCGGCATGATATTGGCCGATGAGGTTGGGCTAAGGGAGAGGGTGCCGTTATAGCTAAATACCGGAATAATCAAACCCATGCCGTCAATAATTGGCGCTGTCCCCATATTTAACAGCAATTTATGCCCAGACATGTAAAGAGGCACTTGCGGCCCAGGTACATTGGTTATCACCAAATTGAAAATAGGGTTGTGCTTTTTGGCGATATTGGCCCGACTATAGTATCGGGCGGCGACACCCGCCAGACCAAACGGAATCACTTCTGCAATTTCCATGAGTTTTTTAGCATCAACAGCGTCCTGATAGAGCTTTCCTATGGTGGTATTGATATGGATAGTTTTTAATCGCTCGATTGGGTCTTCTTCATCAGTCGCCAACTGAATGTACATGGCTGTTACCTGATTACCCATTTCATCTTTGCTGTCTTGGGTTCGTGTTGAGACAGGGACCATTGCAACCAGTGGTTTCTCTGGTAGTTCGTTTTTTCCCTGCAGGTATTTGCGCAGGGCACCGGCGCAAATTGTCAGTACCACATCGTTGAGGGTGGCGTCTTTAACAGACTTACGGATGGCTTTGACTCGACCCAAATCCAGAATAGATGAATCCCATATTCGTTCGGCGCTGACAATGTCATTAAAGCGCGTTTTAGGCGCGCTGAATGGCAAGGTGGGCATGTCTATGCCGTAGACTTTGGAAATGTAACTGGTTTTGAGAGTTGCTTTGCCTGTTTCCCATAGTATGCCTGGGAGTTTTGTGGTTCGGGATGCCAGGTTCAGGGCACCTTTTGCCAGCAAGCCCAATGAACTAGGGGCGTCAGCGGTGTGTTTCTCTTGTTTCGGGGGAATGGCTCGCGATTTAGGAGACAAGTCGTATAACATGCTCATCAATTGAGCACCGGATTTACCATCAAAAGCGGCGTGGTGAACTTTTGAAATCAGCGCAACAGAGCCTTTGGGTACTTGCGCAATATTGTCTATGCCCTCTACAAATGTAAATTCCCAAAGAGGTCTCTCTCGATCCAGTTTTTGGGAAAATATCTTAGAAGCAAGATAGCGTAACTCCCGCTATCCGCCAGGTGTAGGGAGCGCGGTGCGAAATAAGTGTAAATTAAGATCAAAATCTTTGTCATGTAACCAGTGTGGTCGATCAACATTTAAAGGTGAAGACACCAGTTTTTCTGTTAAACGGTCAACTGTATGAATTCGATCTTCAATAAATTTTTGAAAGGTCGCAAAATCCAAAGAACCTTCTAAAACAGCGACCCCTCCGATATGCATTGGGATCTTAGGTGACTCAAGAAATAAAAAAGACGCGTCCAGACCAGAAAGCGGTTGCATTACACATTTCCAACATCAAGTGATATCGCTAAGTATATTCATGAACATCAATAATTGAAAATGACAGGCCAATTTAAAGGCTGGTCAAGCATCGGCAAGACTACCCAGCAGGTTTTGGATCTGATCTTTCAAAAAGAAATTAATATGCTGATGTTGCTCAATATAATCCAACATTGCCATTGCTGCGTGGGGGGTGCGATCGTATCCCAGTGCAAACTGAGAGACTTGTTTTGCTGCAATTGGACAGGCTTTCTCTAAGCCACCTTCCAACGAGGTTTTTTTTGCATGCTGCTGGTTAAACTCCCAGATATCTATCAGTGTCAGAAGGTGTCCAAGCGCATAATGTTGCACGTAATAAAATGCTGATAGTTTATCCCCTTTATGCCAGCACCTGAGCCCAGTAAGTAAGTGAGTACATACTTCACCAAGAAGCCAGGTCACGTTTTGCTGGGTGTGCGCTGGTTTTGATTCCCGTAGTTTCGGTAGCGCTTTGTCTAATGGACGGCGGCACCAGTAGCAAGCCATGTCGGTACTAATCTGCTCAAAATCTGATTCTTCCACAATGCTCAAATGGCAATATATACCATCGGAAAATATAAATCGGAAACTGTTGTCAGTGCACTGGTATTTAAAGGCAATGTGCTGAATATCGCTTAGCCAGGACAGATCCCGTATAAGTGGTTCTCTGGTATTAGTTTCTACTACCAGGGTGAATGAAATATCACTGTCATTCTGTCGAATTGTGGTGAATGAATGACCATCCTGAGGGAGAAATAAGGCTAATGCGCTGGCATTATTTTCGATGCAAGTTCTAATTTGACGGAGCCTTTGTTGAACTAATTTTTCGTCAATTAACATGTTTATACTTCGCCATTTCGTCCTTGATGTTTGCCTGTTGGCATGATTTCGTTTGTTGAGAGACATTTGTAGCCTATAGAGAGGGGCAGACTCAACGTTTCGCATACGTATTCATAACAAATTGTTTACATATTGTGTGCCAAATAACCACAACCGGCCGGTAGAGATGAAATTAGCAGCAGAGAGTTGAGCACCATTTGGAAATGCCTGAAGAAGTCCAAAGCAATTAATAACGGCAAACAATGTTCATAAAGGGCTTAACAAATTGGGATTCCCGATTATTATGGCATCTGAAAAACCTAATTATGCTTCACGCACAACTCAGATCTACACATCCCGGGACGGAACATTAATTACATGGTCAATATTTCCAACTCTAAACTCACTCACTATTGTTTGTTGCTGTTGTTTTCTGCACTACTTGCATCCTGCGCCACTCATGAGCAATACATAGCTGCTCAGAAAAAGCACGTGGATGTTAGCTTGCCTTCTTTGGAGATGCTGGATTTAGCCCCAGAGAAGTTCAATATTGAGACGCCGGCTTCACTGACCACGCTTACTCCCAGACAGCGACAGGAGTTTTTGACCTATATGGCATCGCCTGATTTACAAACGGTTCCTAAGCATCGTCGGTTGTTTGATTATTTAGACAATAAAGTCGGGGGATTTGATTATCGAGGGGATACTTATTCTGCCAGCGTTGCATTGGATAAAAATGCCGGGAATTGCCTGTCTCTGGCATTGCTGACGACAGCGTTAGCTAAAGCGGCAGGGGTTGAGATTGGTTATCAGAAAATCAACACAACGCCCGTCTATAAAAAGCAAAGTGATGTACTGCTGCTTTCATACCATGTCAGGGCATTTCTATTTGATCCAGACTATCAGGCTCGCGATGATGTTATGGTATTCAGACGTCCCCGACTGATAGTAGATTATTTCCCGGATAGAGGCGACATCGGTGCCTCGGCCATTTCAGAGCGCCAGTTTTTAGCAATGTATTATCGCAATATTGCCAGTGATAATATTCTAAAAAATGAACTGGATCTTGCCGCTGCCTACGCTCAGAAGGCGTTGGAGCTTGCCCCTGCGAATGCTGAAAATGTTAACTTAATGGCCGTAATCCTGAAGCGCAGAGGCAATATTGCACAGGCGATACAATGGTATGAACACGGTCTGTCTCATACTGAAAGCAACATCAATTTATTGAGCAATTACAAAGTGTTGCTTGAGCAGCGTGGTGAAACAGATAAAGCACATGTTTTGGCGCAAAAGCTTTTAGAACTGAATGACCCAAACCCTTATGCCTGGATAAAGGCTGGTCATGAAGCCTTTCAGCAGGAGCAGTATCATGTTGCTATGCGATATTTCCAGAAAGCAATTGATGATGCGCCGTATCTGGACGATGCTTATTTTGGTCTGGCCAAGAGTCATTTTGCCCGAAATGAATTTCGGCAAGCGGCTGAAGCAATGGAAATAGCGGCGGAAAAGGCATTTGAAGAGTCGGAACGCTCATTGTACTACGCTAAGTTGGCTACCTTACGCAGTATGCCGCATCAACCTCAACGCAATTGAGATTAATCCTGAACGACTAACAAACCCATGAGCAACCCCTGCGATATTGGTTAAGTACTTGATATTTAAGAAGATATCAACTTAATCATAGCTAATTTCTGTGGGGCTCGTGTTGGGTTAATTGGTAAGACCATATTTCCAATTTATGGCGACAATAAAAAATTGAAAGGTGCATTGCATTTCAATTATGCCGTGAAGTCACTATAATTACGGCTCTTGGTAACAAATGAATGCCTTACATAAGATAAAGTAGCGGCCAAATGGGTGATACCAGCAAAGGTCTCATCGCGATTTGAATGCCAAAACAAGCATTCATCTATTGGTTACCAGTAAAGACAATTCATACGAATTCGTCGGTCATCGGCTGGCGAACTCCAAGCAACGACTGCTGATGAGCAGAGTTGAACTAACAAGAGGACCATGTTGTGTTAGAAGCTTATCGTAAACACGTTGAGGAACGCGCCGCGGAAGGTGTGCCACCTAAGCCCCTCAATCCAGAACAGACAGCTGAATTAATCGAGTTGATGAAAAACCCACCAGCTGGAGAAGAAGATTTTCTGGCTGAGCTGCTGGCAGAGCGTGTGCCTCCGGGTGTTGATGAAGCCGCGTACGTTAAAGCCGGTTTTCTGGCCGCAATCGTCAAAGGTGAAGCAACATCTCCAATCGTTTCCAAAGAAGCAGCCGTGCAATTATTAGGCAATATGCATGGGGGTTATAACATTGTCACGTTGATTGATTTATTGGAAGACAATGATTTGGCTGAATTGGCTGCTGAAGAACTGAAACATACGTTATTAATGTTCGATGCCTTTCACGATGTCGAAGACAAAATGAAAGCAGGCAACAAATACGCCAAAGATGTGGTTGAGTCATGGGCAGAAGCCGAGTGGTTCAAATCACGTCCTGAAATTGCAGAAAAAATTACTTACTCGGTATTCAAAGTAACAGGTGAAACCAATACCGATGACTTGTCTCCAGCCCCTGATGCCTGGTCTCGTCCCGATATTCCGCTGCATGCCCGCGCTATGTACAAAATGGCCAGAGATGGTATTGAGCCAGAAGTTCAAGGTGAAGTCGGCCCACTTAAACAAATTGAAGAAGTTCAGTCAAAAGGTCATCCGGTCGCTTTTGTTGGTGATGTTGTTGGCACAGGGTCTTCACGTAAATCTGCGACTAACTCCGTACTGTGGTACTTCGGTGAAGACATGCCTGGTGTGCCTAACAAGCGTGGTGGTGGTGTATGTATCGGTAGCAAAGTTGCCCCTATTTTCTTTAATACCATGGAAGATGCAGGTGCGTTGGTATTCGAAGCAGACGTCGATAAACTGGAAATGGGTGATGTTATCGATATTTACCCATTTGAAGGGAAGATCACCAATCATGAAACCGGTGAAGTACTATCTGAATTTAAATTAAAATCTAAAGTCATTCTGGATGAAGTGCGTGTTGGTGGTCGAATCAACATGATTATTGGTCGTGGTTTAACTGAAAAAGCACGTGAATCCTTAGGCTTACCAGCTGCAGACTTTTTCCGTACGCCAGAACAACCCAAAGCATCAGATAAGGGTTATACATTGGCGCAGAAAATGGTGGGTCGCGCATGTGGTGTTGATGGTGTGCATCCAGGTACCTACTGTGAACCTAAGATGACCACTGTTGGTTCTCAGGACACAACTGGGCCAATGACTCGTGACGAGCTGAAAGATTTGGCTTGTTTAGGATTTACTGCGGATTTAACAATGCAGTCATTCTGCCACACCGCTGCTTATCCCAAGCCAGTAGATATTGATACACAGCACACTCTACCCGACTTCATTATGAATCGTGGTGGTGTTTCGTTGCGTCCAGGCGACGGCATTATCCACAGCTGGTTAAACCGTATGTTGTTACCTGATACCGTTGGTACGGGCGGTGATTCCCATACACGCTTCCCATTAGGTATTTCTTTCCCTGCCGGATCTGGCTTGGTGGCCTTTGCAGCGGCAACGGGTGTGATGCCGCTGGACATGCCAGAATCCATCCTGGTGCGCTTTAAAGGTAAGATGCAGCCTGGCATTACCCTGCGTGACTTAGTGCATGCCATTCCGCTATACGGTATCAAGCAAGGTCTGTTAACTGTTGAGAAGAAAGGCAAGATCAATGCATTCTCTGGTCGTATTCTTGAGATTGAAGGTTTGGAAGACTTAACAGTAGAACAGGCCTTTGAATTGTCAGATGCATCAGCGGAACGCTCTGCGGCGGGTTGTACAATCAACTTGTCGGAAGAAACCATTGCTGAATACCTGCGCTCGAACATAACCATGTTGCGTTGGATGATTTCTGAAGGATACGGCGATGCTCGTACACTTGAGCGTCGTGCCGTCAAGATGGAAGAGTGGTTGGCGAAACCAGAACTGATGCGCGCCGATGCCGATGCCGAATACGCTGAAGTGATCGAAATTGATCTCGAAGACATTAAAGAGCCTATCGTTTGCTGTCCGAATGATCCGGATGATGCGAAAGTATTATCTGAAGTTGCTGGTGATAAGGTTGATGAAGTATTTATCGGCTCTTGTATGACCAACATAGGTCACTTCCGTGCTGCTGGTAAATTGCTGGAGCAAAACAAAGCGCCACTTGCTACGCGTTTGTGGATGTCGCCACCAACCAAGATGGACCAGGCACAGTTGATGGAAGAAGGGTTCTATAATATCTATGGCAAAGCCGGAGTGCGAACTGAAATGCCAGGATGTTCATTGTGCATGGGGAACCAGGCTCGAGTGGAAGCCGGTGCAACAGTGTTATCTACCTCAACCCGTAACTTCCCGAATCGTTTAGGTGATGGTGCCAATGTCTATTTGACCTCGGCTGAACTGGCATCCGTTGGTGCTATTTTGGGTAAAATCCCAACTACTCAGGAATACATGGAATATGCGAGTAAGATTGAATCAATGAATTCAGACATCTTCCGCTACCTGAACTTTGATCAAATGCCGGACTTCAAAGCGGCGGAAGACAGAGCGAAGAAAGATATTATTCCAACGCTAAATATCGCGTAATGTGAATAGTTGATAGAAAGCCGGGCTTGCCCGGCTTTTTTTTGGGCGGAATTCCATACAGAAAAGGTCAGCACTCGCTAGGGCGTGCTGACCTGTGGGTTCGTCATAAAAGTGTTTTGCTCTGCATCGTGAGCTTTTGACTTACGACTACATGGAAGCAGTAGGTAGAGTGACTCAGGAGACAAAGCCGAGCCCACCAGGCCTGCAAGCTCAATCTTTGATCAAAACGCTTTTATGGCGAACAAAATTCATACAGAAAAGGTCAGCACGCCCTTGTATACATTGACGGATATTTTATTCCTGACTAGCATTGTAGATAAAGTATGAAACCTGACTTGTGTACTGGCCTCACATAAATAATTTCAAGAAAATATGCGCGTTGATTGGACTGCTGTGTCTACCCCTGATTATTGCGTTTTTCGCAACGGCCACTACGCCAGTTAATCACATTTCCGTCAACGAAAGCTATCCGGTCAATCCGGAATTTCAGGTATTAGAAGATAACGCCAACCAATTTATTTTTGAAACCATCGCTCAAGCACCCGTTGAGCGCTGGAGAGATATGTCATCTGAGCGCGCCAGCTTTGGTTTTACCGAGTCATCATTTTGGCTTCGCACATCAATATCCAACCACAACGAAAGAGTAAGCAATTTCGTTTTGGAGTTGGATTACCCACTGCTCGACAGTGTGTCATTTATGGGAATTCATTCCACTGGTACGTCATTTTCATTTTCAACTGGCGATACGTTGCCATTTTATCCTCGGCATATTGATCATCCGAGTAATTTATTACGTTTTCAACTGGCGCCGCAAGAGCGTATAGAAGTTTATATTCGCGTGCAAACCGAAGGATCGATGATTCTTCCTCTGAAGCTATGGGAAGAACGTGCATTTTTTGAGATCGCTTCTGTAGAACAGAAAATCCACTTCTACTATTACGGTGCGGTAAGTGTCATTATTCTGATTAATTTGGCGGTGTTCTTTACGTTAAGAGAACGATTGTATCTTTATTACGCAGTTGCAATTGCCGGTTACCTGGTCTTCTTCGCTACAAGCCGAGGGTATTTACACCAATTGATATTACCCAATGCTCCTGATCTTAATAGCCGACTGTTTCTGATATCTATGCCGCTATTGGCCCTGTTTTCTGTGATGTTTGCCCGGCAGTTTTTAAAGACCAAAGAACTCTGTCCTAAACTGGATATTGCGCTTCGCATGATGATTGTATTTGAGTGCTTTAATCTCATTCTGGCCATATTTGGTGACTATGACATGGTGGTTCGGGTTAGCGCCATTGGGGCTGTATTACTTTTTTCGGTCTTATTCGTGGCCGGTCCGGTGGTGTTGTTCATAAGACCACGTTCAGGATTGTTCTTCACTGTTGCCTGGACTCCTCTGACGATTGGCTTTTTTGCGACATCGGGTCGTACCGCGGGTTTTTTACCAAACAACTTCCTGACTGAGTACGCCATGCAAATGGGGTCCGGCATTGAAGCTGTAGTATTAACGCTTGCCTTGGCGGATCGTTTGTATCGAGAACGAGAACAAAAAATACACGCACAGGCTGAGAGCCTGAATGTGGAAAAACAGCGCAACATGACACAAGCATTATTAACGGAATCGATGTCCCGTGATCCCATAACTAAATTATCGAATCGCAATCGATTTGAGTGGTTAGTAAAAGACCGAATAAACCGCGATCCGGAAAAACGTTATATTCTGACTGTTGCCAAATTAACCCGGATAGATGACATAACGCGAACACTCGGACTTTCCAGAGTTGAAAGCATCTTGAAGAGTGTTGCGGAACAGTTGAGCACTGAGTTTGAGCGTTTAGAAGGGATGGTTCTGTATTGTAATGAAAATGGAGAAAAAGAAAGTGTATTTCAATTGTCTCGCGAAACGTTCGGTGCGTTTATAGAACAAAAGGCATTTGAACAAAATACAGAACAATATTACAACGCATTGCGGCGCGCATCCGAACCTGTCGAGGTGCAAAATATCTGTATCGATTTATCGCCTATTTTTGGTAGTGCCCTGTACCCTAAACACGGTGATACCCCGGCACAGCTTATTAGAAACGCCCTTATTGCGCTTGAGGCATCCAGACACTCGAAAGACATGATGGGGATTTTCCATGAGCGACTAGACATATATGACGAAGGTCGCTTAATGCTGGTTGTCGAGTTACGGGAAGCATTAGAAAAAGATGAATTGCAAATATACTATCAGCCGAAACTCGATTTGCGAAGTGGTGAAATTATCGGATTTGAGGCGTTGGCAAGATGGATCCATCCAATAAGAGGGTTTGTGCCACCCGATGAGTTTATTTCACTTGCAGAAGATGCCGGATTTATTACTCGGTTGACCCTATGGGCTTTCGAAAAAGCCATTATCGATTTCGAAGTACTGTGTCAACAGGGATACTGTGGTTCAGTATCCGTCAACATCTCGGCTCGTGACTTACTGGTCAGAAATCTAAGTCGCAGTTTAAAATCTATTCTTGAGAAATATTCGACACCCGCTGAAAAAATCTATCTGGAGTTGACGGAAACAGGGGCAATGGAAGATCCGGAGACTGGCATAGCAACGCTGAATGAGCTATCAAAACTGGGGCTGCGAATTTCGATAGATGACTTTGGTACCGGTTATTCATCTCTTTCTTACCTACAACGCTTACCGGCATCAGAAATAAAACTTGATAGGTCGCTGGTAAGCGATATTTGCAGTTCCGAAAGCACCGCGATTATTGCCAAAACTTCCAAGGAAATGGTTCATGCTTTAGGCTATCAGATTGTTGCCGAAGGGGTTGAAAATGAACAAACCATGGAGCAACTGAGAGAGGATGGATTTGACTATATTCAAGGATATTGGTTGTGTAAGCCCATACCGTTAAACGAAATGAAAGAATGGCTTGCGTCTCGCTCGTAAAAATTGCAACCAGAGTCATCTCTTTTCAACATAATCATGAGTTTGCACCACGCAGGAATGCGCAGGATGAGTATTTACGGTGTATGATGCGATGAGTTTTTGCAATGAGAATTTCATGATATGAAAGTCGTCATTTACGGCGCAGGATCGATTGGGTGCTACATCGGTGCAATCTTGCACCTCGAGCAGATAAATGTACATTTGCTTGGGCGCGCTCGTGTGCAACAAAATATAGAGCGGGCAGGTGCAATATTCATCAGTGATTATGAAGAGCGCAATGACAAAGCTGAGAATGTCCCGTTTTCCTGTCATCCAGAAGTGTTGACGGATGCCGATGTTGTATTGGTGACGCTAAAATGCACCGCAATGGAAAACGCCATTGCAGAATTACAATCCTTTTGCTCACCTTCTGCACTGGTTGTGTGTTTACAAAATGGGGTAGGTGTTCAACAGAAAGTGCAGCAAGCTTTGCCACAACACAATGTTTTGAGCGGCATTGTGCCATTTAACGTTGTGCAAACAGAGGCCCACTTTCACAGAGCAACAGAGGGAGGCTTACATTTCCCTATTCATTCGTCTTTGCTACCACTTCAAGCGGCATTTCAGGCTTATGGCTTAGGTTGTCAATTGAATAGCAATATCGAAGAGGTAATCTGGGGCAAGCTATTATTAAACCTCAACAATGCAATTAATGCATTATCAGATATCCCACTGAAGGAACAACTATCCAAGCGGTCCTATCGGCTGGTGTTGGCGGCGTGTCAGCGAGAGATGTTACGTCTTTGCAAGCACAACAATATAAAACCAGCTAAGCTGACGGCAGTCGCGCCGCACTGGATCCCAACTATTTTGTCACTGCCGGATTGGCTATTTGCAATCGTGGCGCAAAAAATGTTGGCGATTGATCCCACTGCGCGCTCGTCAATGTGGGAAGATTTGCAGCAGGGGCGCGCAACCGAAATTGATTATCTAAATGGCGCGGTGGTGGCGTTGGCTGAAAAGTCGGGTATAGCGGCACCGGCAAATAAAATGGTGAGCCAATGGATAACATCATTGACGAATGCCTCAGGGCGAAACGCGGTGAGTGGTGAAGCGCTATTGCAAGCACTGCAAGAGCCATCCTGATGAATCAAGCAAAAGTGACGGGAAAGGTTGTCGCGGGCTACCAGGTTGCATCGGGTACGGGCGTAGAGTCGCCTTATCCTCAAGGTAGTATTACTATGCAAAAACCCGTCTTTAAGAAGCTCGGATTAGATTTAGAGCACTGCTTTGATGGCACCCTGAATGTCGATATCGCACCGCATTCGTTTTCATTGCTATCAGCCCCCTGGCGCTTTGAACAAGTCAACTGGGTAGACGGTTTCTCCCCTGAAAACTTTTCATTTATACCTTGTGAGTTGCTTTTTAGGCAGTCAATCATTCCCGCTTTTATCTATTACCCGGATCCTGAAACAAAGACACAGCACTTCCACAATACTCAGCGACTTGAAGTGCTTGCCCCTTGGGTTGATGGTATAAAGTATGGCGATTCAGTGTCATTGTTATATGATGAGAAACACCTCAATATCGACTGATAACTAAGGATACCTCGCCGTGCATCTGACGACGTCAAAACGCGTAAATTACGTTTCATTTTTTGTGGCTACTGTGCTGGCTCTGCTAAGCAACGTTGTATTAGCAAATGAATTCGTATTTGAACATATAGATATCACCGTTGGCGATAAGCAACTGAATGTTGAATACGCAAATACCTTCGAGTTGCGAGCTCAGGGTTTACAGTTTCGGACTGAGTTGTGTCCGGATTGCGGTATGCTGTTTAAGTTCGAGAAAGCGCGTCAGGCATCCATGTGGATGAAAAATACGCTTATCCCACTGGATGTGGCGTTTATCAACAATGATGGGGAAATTGTCAACATCGAAGCCATGGAACCACTTGATCTCAATTCTGTTTTGTCAAAAGGACCGGTTCGTTATGCCCTGGAAATGAATCAGGGGTGGTTTGCAGAAAATGGGCTTAACGCAGGTGATAGAGTCATGTCATTACCTTAATTGCGGGTTTATACCAAATCCAATAAATATTTGGTTTTATTCGGGAATTGACCATTTGTCCCTGAGTTTTTGTAGTTCTCCCTCTTCTGCCAATTTCTTATAAGCCCTGCGAAATCTTCGCAGAATGTCGGGGTCCGTATCGAGGCTAAATGCAATGCTTAGGTTACTGTTTAAATCATCAATTTCAAAAACCGGGTAGAACTCCTCAATGTTTCTGCCGAATTTGCGAACCCTCTCGGCAAATTCGACATCACTGCCAATGATTAAATCGGTTCGATTGTTTAGCAACATCGCCAGGGACGTTTCAGCGTCAGCGACGCGATAGAGTTTGGGATGTTGGATCGCAGTCAGATACTGCTCCGGATTAGTACCCAATGAAATGGCAATTTGAAACTTATGTAGTTCCTCCATAGAGTTCAGTTTTTGATTGAAACGTGCGGCCAACCCCCAAAAATGTAGTCGTTCTGTCGATAGACTGCCGATCCAATGAAACTTATCTTCTCTATGTGCGGTTCGAGCAATAGAAAATATCATAATATTATGACCAGTCAGAGCCGACTCATAGGCTCTTGCCCAGGGGAGAGCTTGTCGTTGCTGCTGATAACCGCTCAGTGCAAACAATCTGTCCACCACTTCTGGGGCAAAACCATAAACCTTGCCAGCAGGATCTCGCAGCTGATAAGGCGCCAGAAATTCAGTCACTACCTGAATACGGGTATCAGATTGCGCGATCGATTTTGATGCTGGCAAACCGCAAAGACAACAAATGCATGCGGCTGTGATTATTACTTTAATCATTTATGGGCTTGCTTTTCCGAAAGACTAAAAAACCTGTTGTAAATGCTTTGCTACACTTAAGCTAATATAAACACAGTAGTTCAATAATGGTCTCCTTGTCAGGTATTGCGCGAAAATTTCTGATGCTGTTATGCACAAGCTGTATGCTGAGTGCATCGTATGCGCAGACGTTGCAGGTCATGACGGAAAGTCATCCCCCTGTCCAATACCTTGAAGACGACGAAATAAAAGGATTTGCAACTGACATTGTTCGGGCCTTATTGTCAAAAGCGCAAATGCAAGGAGAGTTCCATTTAGTTCCGTGGGCCCGTGCCTACGATAAGGCTCAGCATCAACCCAACACGCTCATTTACTCGATAGCTCGAACCAGTAACAGAGAAGAAAAGTTTCATTGGATTGGACCGGTAAGTCGCTTAAATGTCGCAGTTATCGGTCTTACTGACCGCGATTTCTCATCCGTGAGGGTGTTGCAAGACACACAAAAGTACCTGTTTGCGGTAATACGAGGTGCTTATTCTTATGATTACTTGACCCAGAAAGGCTTTTCAACCAATTCCAATCTGTTTTTGGCCGCAACCATGCAGGAACAGGTTAATCTGATCTTAAACAGGAAAGTTGATTTCTTATTGACGGATCCTGTTGTCGTCAGACAAAGGCTGAACAACTTGGGATTTAGCGGCGATCTTATCGCCGAAGTGTTGTGGATCCCTGAGTTAAGTAAAGACCTGTATCTTGCCGCAAGTCTCAAAACGGATATACGCATCGTTAATACATTGAAAACTGAGCTACAGGAGATGCAGCCGTCAGCTTTTTATCAGGCCAGGTTCAACCTCAAAAGTCACTGACGAGTTAAATCAATTTCTTGAAAGTGACCTATAATCAACTGCAACATATCCTCTATAAGGTGAAATTATGCGAGTGCTCGGCATTGATGTAGGTGGTTCCGGAATAAAAGGTGCAGTGGTCGATACCGTGAGCGGTGAAATGTTAACGGAACGTCATCGCATCGAAACGCCTCAGCCGGCAACGCCTGATGCGGTTGCCGCAGTGATAAAGGAGTTAGTGACTCACTTTGATTGGCGAGGCCCTATCGGCTGTGGTTTTCCAGCCGCTATTCAACATGGGGTAGCCAAAACGGCAGCGAACATTGATGACAGTTTTATCGGAAAAAATATAGAGCAACTCTTTACCAAAGCAACCAAATTAGATGTGTACTGCGTAAACGATGCGGATGCCGCAGGCATGGCGGAGTTTAAACTGGGTAAAGGCAAAGGGATGGATGGTACAGTCATTTTTGTAGCGGTAGGTACGGGTCTTGGGACTGCCATATTTACGCATGGGAATATGCTACCTAATACTGAGTTAGGACACATTTATCTGGATAATGGTAAGAAAGGCGAAAAATATGCATCGGATGCGGCTCGCAAGCGTAATGAACTAAAATGGAAACAATGGGCGCCACGTTTTAATCAATATCTTAAACATCTCGAAGCATGGTTTTGGCCGGATCTTTTTATTTTGGGGGGTGGCGCAAGCAAAAAAATGGATAAGTTTGAAAAGTATCTGGCATTAAATACACCCGTTGTGGCGGCGTCTTTGCTCAATGAGGCTGGTATCATTGGTGCTGCTGTGTATGCTGATACCGAGCGAAAGCGCCAACAGGCAGCTGCACGAAAAGCGCGCCGGGAAAATCGCATGCAAAATACATAAGAATCAGTCTTGTCGGGCACCTTGCATGCCGCCGGTATGCAAAAAAATGACGTTGTCGTACTGATCTAGCTGGCGGGTTTGCAATAATGTCAGCGCACCGTAAAACAGCTTACCGCTATAGACCGGCTCAAGTGGCAGGTTATGTATTGCGCCAAAGGATTGGCAAAATGATTGCAGCTGGTCATTGTGTTTGGCATATCCACCAAAGTGGAAATCATGGTGAATGTGTATATCCTGCTTTGAACCGGGCAGCAGATCAGTAACCAGTTTTTCGAGATATCCCTGTCCCTTAAGCACAGCAATTCCATGCACGTCGATGTGGCGTTCCCGTTTGGATATCGCATGCAGTAATCCAGCCATAGTGCCGCCACTGGCAACAGGGCAAATGATTGCATCAACTGAGTTGGGTATTTCGTCGACAAAGGGCAAGAACCCGTCGAGATTATCTCGTGCGGAACCTCCCTCAGGAATAACTGCTGTGGCGTGAAATCGCTGTTGCAACTGTGCCACAAATGTTGCCTCACTGCGCTGCTTGTATTCGCTTTTAGTCAGCCATACAAGCTCACTTCCCCATTGATGCATATCCTGTAACATTGGTGACAGGTTGCCAAGGTAATTACCTCTGATGCAGGCGATGAGCTGCCAATTCAGGAGCTTGCAGCAGTATGAAAGGGCATGCAGGTGGTTAGAATATCCGCCACCAAAACTGACAATTCTTACCTGCTCGGTTGGAGCCGAATCCTGAATGTGTTGTAGCGTTTGCGCCAGTTTTCGCCATTTATTCCCTGATATTACTGGGTGGATTAAATCATCCCGTTTTACAGCAATGGCAGGCCCTGAGGAGCTGACGTCTATACTCAGTGGTTGCAATGGAGATGGCACTGAGATTGAAAGTTGTTTTAGTAGATTATCTTGCACTTCAGTGCCACACGGCCTATAAATCCTGTAGCGGCAACAGTAGCAACTGACGAATAGTCTTGGCAATAGGGCAGTACTGTTCATTGCCTGGACAATGTTTGCAACTCTTTGGAGAAAATACGTGGAAGTCTTACTTATTAGTTTGTTTATCACCACACTGCTACCTATTGTAGCAAAAGCACCTCTGGCATATGCCATGAATAAAGATGGCGGTTACGATAACAGGCATCCGCGACAACAACAGGATCGGTTAACAGGCTTTGGTTTACGTGCTAAGGCGGCTCACCTAAATAGTTTTGAAGCGTTGGCAATGTATGCGCCGGGCGTACTTGCAGTTGTCGCACTTGATGCTGCCACTGACCTGATTCAATATTATGCGATTGGGTTTGTATTCTGCCGGTTAGCGTATTTGGCCATGTACTGGTTTAATTTAGACAAACTGCGCAGCCTGTTTTGGCTGGCAGGATTTGCCTTGTCACTGATGATCCTCTGGCATGCAGTAGCAGTTGCCACAGCAATGAACTAATTGCCGAAATTTATAGTAACCATAGTTCAGGAACACACTATGCGGTGGAAAACCCTCTGACATTTCTATGCTGAAGATTTCTAATCTGTGCAAATCTCGACTGGATGGCCGGGTCGAAAGGTCTATTTTAGATGCATTGGAATTGTCAGTGCAGGCAGGGGAGAGCGTTGCAATCACGGGGGCATCTGGCTCAGGGAAATCAACGCTGCTAAATCTAATTGCCGGATTAGAGCCCGCCGATTCAGGCCAAATTCTACTGAGTGATATGGATGTTTTACAGTTGTCGGAAAGACAAATTGACCAGTACCGCCGAGAACAAATTGGGATTGTCTTTCAACAATACAATCTGATTGATTGTTTATCTGTTGAAGACAACATCTATTTTTCAGCGCGTCTTAATAACAATGTCGATGAGGGTTTAATTGCATCTGTTTGCGAGATGCTGGATATTCGCTCGCATTTTCCAAAAATGCCTTATGAAACCTCTGGTGGTGAACAACAGCGCATCGCAGTTGCTCGCGCGCTGGCACACAAACCCCGGTTATTACTCGCTGACGAACCTACCGGCAATCTGGACGAAAAAAATAGTCTGAATGTCGCAAAGCTGTTGATAGAAACCTGTGAATCTTTATCAACCACGCTGTTGCTCGTTACGCACAGTCAACAGGTAGCCAGCATGACCCAGCGTCAATTAAGCTTGCATAATGGCCAACTCAGCGTTGAACCTAAAATAATCAGTTGACCCCTCTAAATATAAGGTAAACACATGAAAATAAACAATATTTTGAATGTTCAACTGATTATTTTAGGTTGAAGGCTGAGGACATTTTGCTCACCAAAATCATTCTGGCAAGTTATCAACAGCATTGGGTCAAAATGCTGTTTTTGCTGTTAGCGCTGATTGCTGGGGTGACTGGCTTAAGCAGTGTATTAATTATCAATGAAACGGCAAAACAAAGTTACCAGGATAGCCAATCCCCACTATTTGCCGCGTTACAATTTCGCATTAGTGCTAAGACAGGGGCACAGCTTAGCAAGTCGGATTATGCACAAGGACGCAGAGCTGGATTGGACTGGGTTGCTGTGCAGAACCTCAATGTGACTCTGAGCAGCAAGCACAAGGTTGCTATTTTGGCACTGGATTTTGTGTCATTGCCTGGCGCAAGCGAACCTACTCAAATCTCTACTGATATGGCTGCCATGAATCAAGGCAATCTGATAGTGAGTCCGGCACTGGCCCACAATCTTGGTGTTGCTGATGGCGAAAAACTATCTCTGTTCTCAGGAGCACCATTAGGAAAGCTGGTCATCGATACTTCGATTACCCGCGAAGACCTGATAGTAATGGATATTGGGGATTTGAAATCCCGTTACGCTTCAGGACATCCCGACGAATTCTGGTTGTTTGATAGTCTCACGCAGGAACAGTTGCGTACGCTGCAAGATAAGTATGACGTTGAGCCGGTGTATTATGAGGATCCGGCTACGCTGACCGATAGCTTTCATTTAAATCTGTTGGCCATGGCGCTGCTCATGATGATTGTCTGTTTATTTATTGTGATGAATGGATTTCAGCTTGTCTTAGCGGAACGAAAAAAGAATTTAGTGATATTGCGTCAATTGGGAGTAGGACGAATTACTTTATTTGGGGCGCTGCTGCTAGAGCTATTCATGTTGAGTCTGGTTTGCTCGTTGTTGGGGACAGGGTTGGGAATGTACCTGGCAAAATGGCTGTCTCCAACAGTCGAACTGACATTAACAGCCCTTTATGAGCTTGATATCAGCTTTGGTGCAACAAATTTAATGGTGATTTTTATACTGGCTTTTGGGGCGTCTTTTGTTGGAGCGCTATTGGCGGCGTTAAACCCTTTGCTGTCACTCCATTCAGAGCTAAGTAATGTGCGGGCTCAACAACATAGTGAGGGCTTCACTGCCGGTATCTGGCTATGCATTAGTCTGGTTTTGATTGTCGCGTACTTTACCCTTATATCCAGTAGTTCAGGGTTGATCTGGTATTTCCTGGCGGTCGCCTGTGTGGTTCTGGCTGGATGCAGCATGCTTATAGTCATCCTGCCATGGGTGATTAAAATTTTGGCGCAGAATATTCCAAAACCTTATGCTCTGTTAAATCTGGCGACAGCAGATAGCGTAAGAATTACGCAACGAAGTAAGGTGGCGATGACGGCATTTTTTATCGCAGTCACAGCGAATATAGGTATGAATCTGATGGTGGATAGTTTTCGCAGTGCGACTTTGGACTGGCTGGAAACCCGTTTGGTTGCTGACTACTACATGGCGACAACACAACCTCAAGCCATCACACAATATCTTCGACAGCATCATCCGGAAATATGGCTGTGGCAACGTAAACGGGTGAAAGCCAGCTTCAATGGTGCAAGTGTCGATGTTATTGGGTACCCGGAAACACTTCAGTACCGCGATGCACTCAGGTTAAAGAGTGCGCTTGATTCGCCCTGGGATGTATTTTTAAACGACGGTGTATTTATCAATGAGCAATTGGCGTATCAGCATAACCTTAAGCTAAAAGACCCTATAGAGCTGTACGTTGAAGATAAGATACTTAAAAGAGTTGTCGCCGGTATCCATTACGATTACGGCAATATGGATAAACAGGTTCTGCTGCCAAGTCAATTGCTCAGCAGTCATCAGGGGCAGCGCCACTTATTCGCTATTCACGTCTCGGATGACATGAATTTGCCAATTGAACAACTGAAAGCTGAACTAAAGGACATTGACGAGCGTAGCAATGTGTCAAGCCTTGAGCAGATATTAGCCATTTCTATGCAGACCTTTGATCGCACTTTTATCGTGACAGGGGCGCTGAATATCATCACTTTGATGGTAGCGGCGATGTCTCTGGCAACGTCCATCATTATTATTGAATTGCAGAACAGTCCTCATTCGGCGCTGATCAGGTCGTTGGGGGTAGGGCGCTGGAAACTCTTGGGTCTAAGCATGTTGCAGTATGGCACACTGGCCTTGCTCACCTGCGTTTTGGCGATACCTTTTGGGGTGTTACTTAGTGATATCTTGATCAATAAAATCAATGTCGCATCATTTTATTGGAGTTACCCACTGCGCTTTGATTTTCAGATTGTGTTGCAGGTTTTGCTCATCAGCATTGTTATTGTGTTGCTTTCGGTTTTCTTACCTTTGTGGCGGAATAGTCGCAAGTCCATCGTGCAGCGTATGACGCAATGAAGATGCAATCCCATTACAAACGCATGCTTAGCGCGATTCTTTTATGGGGTGCGAGCGCAGTCTTGTTTAGCTGCACACCGCCACCTGAAAATTACGTGGTGACTGTGACCGGTGGCGAAAATGGCACTGCTGTCACTCCTGGCAGAACGCTTACTTTTCCTCAGGACCATGGGGAGCATCCAGAGTTCGGTATTGAGTGGTGGTACTTTACTGCAAACCTGCGGGATCAGCACCAGCAACCACTATGGTTGCAATGGACCTTATTTCGTTTTCGTCAGTCTTCTGCAGCGGACATCAATCAACCTAAAGCTGACGTGGCAGAACAGTCATGGAATAACGAACAGCTCTACATGGCGCATGCTTCAGTGCACAGTTCCGATAATCACTACTTTCAGGAAAAGTTTGCCCGAGGTGGGGTTGGCAATGCTGGTGTGACTATGCAACCACTGACTTTGTTTATGGATGACTGGCAATATCAGTCCGCAAATAACCAACTACTGGCTCCTGGAATCCTGCAATTTACTATCAATGACAATGCCGAGGTTTCGTTGCAATTGTCCTCGAAGAGGGCTCCCGTTTTGCAAGGTGACGGTGGATTTAGCCTGAAATATCCGGGCTCGAAGTTCGCCTCTTATTACTACAGTCAGCCGTATTTAGAGGTAACAGGCGACATTACGCTAGAAGGACAGAGTCAACAGGTTGCCGGCAAGGGCTGGTTTGATCATGAATGGAGTTCACAGGTTCTGGATGAGCGTTTTAATGGCTGGGACTGGTTTTCTATGCATCTGGAAGACAATCAAAAATTAATGCTGTTTACCTTGAACAGCAGCGTTAAATCTCTCCCTGCTTATTGGTATGGAGTTCTTATTGATCGTGACGGCGTGAGGCATGTCTTGCAAGATGAGCAAATCACCGTGAACCCTACTGCGGTTATCAGTATTGGCAATAGACGATTTGCGACCCAATGGGATATTACACTGCCTGAACACGGTCATCGCTTGACGTTATCCGTCATGAAAGAAGACCAGTTTATTGACGCCACATTTTCCTATTATGAAGGTGCGGTCGACATTGTTGGTACATCCACAGGTGTCGGGTTTGTTGAAATGACCGGGCAAGAATGATATTCCCTGTTGCAATGGCAGTAACTCGAACTGAGTTAACCACCGGATAATCGTTCACGGGGAAAACGCCGGGTTTCCGGATAAGGGATCACGTGAATAATATCGCCATTTGCGACTTTTTTCTGAATTTCCTGCCAGTATTCAGGCAGAAATAGATCGCAGTGGTGCTGTTTAAAAATATCCTTATATGCGCGTTTTGCGACAATAAAGTGCTCAAACTGCTCTGGAAAGACATCATTTGGCGCCACAGAAAGTGTGTCCAGAGCGTAGGGGTCATCTGACCTGGGCAATTGTCGGAAATTACGTTCATGCATATAACAAATTTCGTCATAGTCATAAAAAATCACACGACCATGGCGGGTGATTCCGAAGTTTTTAAGCAGCATATCCCCCGGAAATATGTTGGCCGCAGCGATTTGTTTGATGGTTTTACCCAGATCTTGTAAGGCATTCGATATGGCGTTAGGGTCTTCCGTCTCTTGCAGGTAGAGGTTTAGCGGCCGCATTTTGCGTTCTATGTAAAGGTGTTTGATGGTGATTTCGTGTTCATTAATTTCGATTGAGTTTTTGCAGGTCGCTTCCAGTTCCGCTAATAATTCAGGAGCGATACGTGCTTTGGGCAAGCGGAAGTTAGCAAACTCATGTGTGTCGGCCATGCGACCAACCCGGTCATGAGTTTTCACCAGTTTGTAACAATCAATCACATGCTGTCGTGTTATTTTTTTGCTTTCCCCAAATTCATCTTTGATGATCTTAAATACCACACCATAGGAGGGGAGATGAAATACCATCATGACCAGCCCTTTTATTCCAGGCGCAATTTCAAATTGATCCTGAGACTCATCAAGGTGCTGTAAGAAATTGCGATAAAATACGGTTTTACCATGCTTGTAAAAACCCATGCTGGTATACAGCTCAAAGTGCTTTTTGTTCGGTAATAGCTCTCGCAAAAAAGCTACCACTTCAGCTGGATGTTGTGTATCCGCCATAAAATAGGCTCTGGCGAAACCAAACAGGACGCTTAAATCTCGCTTCTCGGTAAGCAACGCATCAATGTACAACTCTTTTTTATGATTCAATTGCAGGGCTATAACAAATGGAATGAATTGTTCATTGGTACAGATTCGTCCAATCAAATAGGCTGCTTTACCTCTGAAAAAAGCCGGTTTTAGCATTTCCACTTTCTCAACATGGTGACGCTGCTGCACACTAAAGCGTTTTTTAATCTCGTTTGTCAGTTGTCGCAAATCACGTTGGTAGTCTTCAAATGGGACATTCAGGCGATAATGGCCGAAAAGTTTCTGTAATGTAGATTTTACTGTTCTGTGCGTATCAAAAGTATTGACGACAGTTGGACGTTCCTGACCGGGTAGATAACACTGACTCGGTAATACAAACATAATATCGTTGTCGATCTGCTGATGTTTAAACAAGCGACCAATAACCGAGTTGTAAAATGTTTCAGCTAATTCAAATTGCGGATGCTGCTGCAAATGATGACTGTACTCTATTTTGAGTTCCTGCCAGAACGCTTTCTCCTGTTGATGAGGCGAAATGGCATGATAAATACTGGCGACCGTTTCTATCAGGCTTTGCTCGTACAGATCGATACGTTCTTTTGAGGCTTTTTGTACACTGGCCCAGTCGGCCATTTCAAAGCGATGTTTAGCCTGGGAGGTAATACGAACATAAAGCCTAAAGCTTTTTTCAAAGCCTTTTAGTATGTCATAAGCAATTTTTGTAATTAATGCGGAATTCGCCATAAATTCTTGCCCAAATCAAATGTGAGTGAAGCAATACTTGGGTTTTATCAAAAAATCGCTACAATTGGCGAGTCTTTTTGACTAGTTGACAGAGAAAAGCACTTAAAACATGAGTTTTCCGATATTAATTTGTGACGATTCCAAAATGGGAAGAAAGTCGGTAAAGCGTTGTCTGCCTGACGGTCTGGCTTCCGAGATCCATTTTGCTACGCATGGGGAAGAGGCCATGGCGGTGCTACGTTCAACACCGATTACTATTTTATTTTTGGATCTCACCATGCCAGTGATGGATGGTGTCGCCGTATTGGAAGCGATAAAAGATGAAAAACTGGAAGTGTTTGTAGTCGTGGTGTCTGGTGATGTGCAACCAAAAATGCAACAGCGTGTCAGATCTCTGGGGGCACTGGATTTTATTCAAAAGCCTGTGTCGACTGAGAAGTTACTCAATAGTCTAACGAAATACGGATTGTACTGAGCACCTCCTGTACCTCTGAATCTACTCTTCGTTCTCTTCTTCTTCATTATCGTCATCTTCGTCATCTGAAAAGACATCTGGTGTTACGGCATCAACAACTTCAACGGTCCCTTCCACCACTGCCACTGTTGCACCCACCGCAGTGGACACCACAGAAACAGCAACACAACCTGATAAAGGCAACGTCAACGCCAGCATTACCAACATGGAAACACGTTTATTGATTGTCATGCTTATTAGTTCCTCTCAGAGTAGCGATCGTCTCTCTAGCATACGTTTCCAGCTATATACTGTCTATGCTTGTAATGTAAATGAAAGTAATCATTGTCGCCTTTATGTCAGGTTGCTGACGTGTTCCATTGGTCGTTTAGTATGTATGGTTTGAAACAAGTATCGCGGAGAATAAATATGCTGATTCGAAAGCTGAGATTGCAGGAAGGTTGGTCACAGGAGCAGTTAGCCGAAATGAGTGGTTTAAGTGTTCGCACAGTGCAACGAATTGAACAGGGAAGCAATGCCAGTGTTGATTCACTAAAATCCATCGCCGCGGTGTTAAATGTCGATTTTGCCACACTACAGCCAGAGGAACCTACGATGTCAAATGAGCATATCAATGAGCAGGAACAAAACATTATCAGTCAGGTTAAAGAGCTCAAGGAGTTTTACGGTCACCTGTTTAGTTATGTTATTACCATGCCAATTTTGTTTGTGGTGAATTACATGACTTCCCCTCAGTACGCGTGGGTCTGGTGGGTCTTTATGGGTTGGACAATCGGCCTTATTTGTCATGGTCTGGCAGCTTATGGCTTTTTTGAAGCAATCGGACCTGACTCTAAATGGGAAAAGCGAGAAATTGAAAAACGTCTCGGAAGAGACCTTTAGTTGTAATTGATAGTCGTTTTAAAGGATGTGTGGCTTTAAACCATCAGTTTAAAAAATAGCCAGTATAGGTAATAGAAATACCCGTCAATGTTCACTCGTTTTGTGTAACCAAAAATATATTTTAAGTTATTGATAATTAAAACTTATTTATCTTAGTGATGTTGGGCTTTTTAATTGCGTTAATTCGCATTCTTAACACAATGGCAAAAACAGCCTCTTTTTTAATTAACAAAATTTACATAACATTAACAACTGGTACGACGAGTATAATATTAACCTTATTGGAGAGTTGTTTATGAAACGCATCGCTTTGTTATTGATATTTTGTGTTATTTGCCTTCCCTGGTCGACAGTTCAGGCAGGCACTTACGCTAAAACCAAATATCCAATTGTACTAGTGCATGGTTTATTTGGTTTTGACGATTTACTATGGGTAGACTATTTCTACAAAGTACCACACAAATTAAGCAACAACGGAGCGCTGGTTTATACCGCGACAGTATCTCCAGCGAATGCCACAGAAGTGCGAGGTGAGCAATTACTGGCGTATATCGATGCGGTATTGGCACATTCGGGTGCTGACAAAGTAAACCTGATTGGGCACAGCCATGGTGGACCGACAATTCGTTATGCCGCCAGTATCGCACCTGAAAAAGTGGCATCAGCCACATCCGTTGCCGGGGTAAACTGGGGCAGTCCGGTTGCAGACCTGGTTCGCGAGAGTATTGAAGATGGTTCAGCATTGGAAGGTGTTGCCGCGACTGTCGTAAACGCCTTTGCTAACGTACTTGAGTTGCTCTCGGGTTCCGGAATTTCACAATTGCCAACAGATTCCATTGCCGCATTAGAAGCTCTGACAACGGAAAAAACCCTGGAATTCAATCAGCGCTACCCGGAAGGAATGCCCAGTGCGTACTGCGCTAATGATGGCGACATGGTCGCTGACAATGGTGTCTACTACTTCTCCTGGAGCGGTGGTTCCACTTACACCAATATTTTCGATATTGCCGATCCGGCGTTAGCACTGACGGGCTTGGCGTTCTCTGAATCTAATGACGGTCTGGTATCCTCTTGCAGCTCTCATCTAGGTTATGTCATCAAGGACAACTATCGGATGAATCATCTGGATGAAGTAAACCAGACCTTTGGAATTACCCATTTGTTTGAAACTGATCCGGTTCAGGTGTTCCTTCGCCAGGCTAATCGTCTGAAGTCACTAGGCCTCTAAAATGCGGGTTTTGGTATTCATCACATTAACAGTGTCAGTGACACTGTTGATGTGGTTTTTGCAAAACGGAGACGATAGCGCAGTGGTCATACCGGAAGTTCCGGCTATTGATTCACTGCCGCTAGCGCCTGTGACTGAGTCAATTGAAGCGAACTTGAACAAACGTGAAGAGATCGCAGCACAACGTGATTTTGTTTTGTATTCCGGTCTGAAAGAACATTTCGATGGTTTTATCGCAAAGCATGAAGGGGCAGATATATCTGATCTAATTGCAGCATATTCAGATTATCTAATGAGTGAAGGATACGCCAATGCAGCGCACAACTATGGACTGGACTTGTTTCAACGGTATGTGCATTACAAGGCAGCGTTGCAACCTGTTGATAGCGGACCTACACAACCTCAAACGGCTGACATAAAAGAATTACTCGCTATTCAATATCGGTTGCAGGAGCTGCAAGATTTGCGTGCTCAGTACTTTTCACAGGAAGAGTACCAATACCTGTTTGCAGATGATGAAAAGTTTGATGATGCTGCGTTGGCTAGATTACACATCGTCAGTGATAAAAATTTGTCTAAGGCACAAAAACAGGCGTTGTTGGAAAGTCATTTTGCAAGTCTGCCTGAGGCGCAAAAATCCGGGTTTCAACCCAGTTTTGATGCGGCTAAGTTAGTCGATTTAATGACACAATCAGAAAGCAAATCTCACTTATATAATAATGTTGCAGCAGAATTTGGGGATGAAGTTGCCCAGCGGTTTGTTGCAAACAAGGAAAAACAGGACGGCTGGCGCAATAAAGTAAGGGAATTTCTGCAACAACAAAACAGCATTGCGAACAATCCCAATTTGTCGCCACAAGACAAACTGCAAAAACTGCAGAATCTTAAAAGTGACATGTTTAGTGCCAATGAAATGCGCCGCTTGCAAGTGTATATAGAAAACCCTGGATTACTGGATGAAAACGGGTGATTTAATTGTCGAGCTGCATTAGATACAATATGCTGACATTTTCCAGGGAAGGTAACTATGAAGCTCAAGTATTTCACCTCATTCTTTTTGGTCGTAACGCTGGGGCTGGTTTCAGCCATCACTGTTGCACAAAGCGCCTCAAAAATACCGACTGAAGCATTTAGTCGTTTACCACTTCATGAACGACCTGTGTTGTCTCCCGATGGCAGTAAAGTGGCTTACATTCACAATTACACGCAACCGGAAATAAGTATTCTGACGGTGTATCACTCTGAATCGCAAAAGCTTACTTATCTAATGAAATCAGACAATGAAAAATTGCGGATAAGGTGGTTTAACTGGGCGAATAATTCCACCATTGTTGGCGGCATCATATATCCTACCGCTGACTTCGGGGTGGAATATTCAGAATCGAGGTTATTTGCGGTAGACGTGAATAGTCCTGAGCAGGGAATCACTGAATTAATTAAACCAAAGCGTTTTGGCAATCATGGCGTTAATCATTCACAGTATCGAGATGATGTTATCGATCTGATGCTCAGTGATCCTGATCATATTTTGGTAGCTGTTGATTTAGACAGGGCCAATGAACCTTCCGTATACAAAATAAATGTGAATACAGGAAAAAAGAAGCGTCTGATAAAAGGTAAGCGCAAAGTCAGAGATTGGATAACTGACAGGCAGAATAAGGTGAGGCTTGCAGTGTCACTCGACTACAAAGATGGAGAGAGAAGTATATTCTGGTTGCCGGATGAAGAAGAGGACTGGATAGAGTTATTTAATTACAACGCCATGACAGAACAAGGTATCGAGCCAATCGGTTTTGATACTGATCCTCATATTCTGTATTACCGTGGTTATAAAAGTGATCGTAAAGTGTTGTACAAAATGGATGTACGTACCAAACAGTCAGAACTTGTCTTTGAAGATCCCGATTATGATTTTGATGGGAACCTGATTTATTCGGCAACAAAGAAATCTGTCGTAGGTGTGACGCATTTAAATTCGCCAACGGGAAGAGTCTATTGGGATAAACAAAGAAAGGATTTTATTGACAGTATCAATCTGGCTTTACCTGATGTTGATAATTATCTGATTGATTTTAGCAGTGATGAAAAACGTTATCTTGTTTACTCAGAAAGTGACGGTACTCCTGGTGTCTATTACCTTGGGGATCGCACAACCGGGAAAATGACCTTTATTTTGCAACAATATCCCGACATACCAAACGGTGTATTACCGCACCACCGTTTGTTGAGCTACAAGGCTAGAGACGGTATCGAAATTGAAGGCTATCTGACACTGCCAACTGTTGGAGAAAAACCATACCCTCTGGTGATGCACCCTCATGGTGGGCCTGGTGCGCGTGATATTTCCGGGTTTGATTACTGGACCTCCTATTTCAATAATTTAGGGTACGCTGTCTTCAGGCCGAATTTTCGTGGCTCGACTGGGTACGGTTTCACATTCGAACAGGCTCAGGTGAAATCATGGGGATTGCAAATGCAGGACGATATTACTGACGCCACCAACTGGCTGGTGGCAGAAGGCATAGCTTTGAAAGATAAGATGTGCATTGTCGGAGCCAGTTACGGTGGATACGCGGCGATAATGGCAACCGTAAAAACGCCTGAGCTCTTTCAGTGTGCTGTGAGTTTCGCAGGTGTTTTGGACTTGAAAATGATGGTGTCAAAAAGCAGGCATTTTACCAACAAAAAGTTTGTCAAACATCAATATGGCGATGATTACGAAGATTTAAAAAACCGCTCACCATATTACCATACCGATAAAATTGCGACGCCTGTGTTACTGCTGCACGGCGAAGATGACCGTATTGTTGATGTGGAACATAGCCGCGAAATGTATGACGAGCTGCAAGATGAGGGCAAAAAGGTTAAATACGTGGAATTGGAAAACGGTGATCACTACCTGAGTATTCAGCGTAACCGTCATATTGTTTTCAAAGAAATGGAAGCCTTCTTAGCGAAATATTTGCAGTAGGCTTTGTTAAAGTGACCAGATTTGGGAAATAAGAACTGCTGAAATGCGCCGCTTGCAAGTGTATATAGAAAATCCTGGATTGCTGGATGAAAACGGGTGATTTAATTGTCGAGCTGCATTAGATATAATATGCTGACATTTTCCAGGGAAGGTAACTATGAAACTCAAGTATTTAACTCCATTCATTCTGTGCATTACGCTGGGGCTGGTTTCAGCCATCAGTGTTGCTCAAAGTACCTCAAAAATACCGACTGAAGCCTTTAGTCGTTTACCACTGCATAAGAATCCCAGGTTATCGCCAGATGGCAAACATGTCGCTTATGTACATAATTTTATCAAACCAGAAATCAGTGTGCTCACTGTCTATAACCTGGACAACGGAAAGCAAACATTTCTTATGAAAATGAATAATGAAGATGTGCGCTTGCGTTGGTTCGATTGGGCAAATGACAATATTGTTATTGGGGGAGGATACTTTGCCTCCAAACGGAGAGGCATTGATACTACTGAAAGCAGGCTTTTTTCTCTCAACTTGAACGAGCCAGATGCCGGACCCAAAATGTTAATTAAAGGAAGAAAATCCGGGCTTGTTATTAAAGGCAGCGATCATATTGCTCAGTTTCAAGACAATGTTATTGATTTCCTGAGAGATGATGATAGTCACGTATTAGTGTCAGTGGATATGGACAAACCCCATGAGCCAACTGTCTTCAAAGTCAATGTTTATAATGGCAATAAGACCAGAGTTATGAGACCCAGAGATAAAGTCAGACAATGGCTTACCGATCAACAGGGTAATGTCAGACTGGCAATCACAAATGACTTTGAAAGTGGTGATTCCGAAGTCAAATGGCTGGACGAGTCTGGTGCAATGACCACTATTTTTTCATACAACGCCATGAAAGAGCCTGGGGTCGAACCTTTGGGGTTTGGTGCGTCTCCCCATACGCTGTTTTATCGTGCTTACCATGAAGATAAAAAAGCCTTGTTTAAAATAGAAATCAAGTCTGGTGAAAAGACCTTATTACTCGCTAATGAGAACTATGACGTTGATGGCAGCCTTAAATATTCGGAAAAAAACGGCGAAGTCGTTGGTTACGGGCGAAAATTGTGGGACAAGGAGCGATTGGCGCTTATTAAAGGACTAGATCAGGCACTGCCAGATACAAATAATTCACTTGTTGACTTTAGTCGGGACGAGAATCGTTATCTATTGTACTCAGAACAAGATGCTATTCCTGGGGCTTATTTTTTTGGTGACCGAAAGTCACAACGATTAGAGTTTTTGCTGCAAGAATATCCCGATATACCTCTTGGTAGTTTTAACAAACACCAGTTGGTTACGTACAAAGCAAGTGATGGAGTGGAAATCGAGGGATATCTGACTTTGCCAAAAGAAGGTCAAAAGCCCTATCCTTTAGTGATGCACCCCCATGGTGGTCCTAGTTCTCGGGATTTCGATGGCTTTGATGTCTGGACATCATTTTTTGTTAATCAGGGTTATGCAGTTTTCCGTCCAAATTTTAGAGGTTCTTCAGGCTACGGGTATCGATTCGCCCAGAGCCAGATGAAGTCTTGGGGCTTAAGGATGCAGGATGATATTACTGACGCCACCAACTGGTTGGTCTCAGAGGGTATCGTTGATAAGAGTAAAATGTGTATTGTTGGCGCCAGTTACGGTGGTTATGCAACAGCTATGGCTGCAGTGAAAACACCAAACTTATTTCAGTGCGGGATCAGCATTGCCGGGGTGATGGATCTGGAGCGTGTTGTTTCTGAAAGCAGAAATTACACCAACAATGAATATGTCAAAAACCAAATAGGTGATGACTTTAGTGACCTGGCGAAACGCTCACCGTATCAAAATGTGGCAAAAATTAAGATGCCGATGCTGTTGATTCACGGTGAAATTGATCGGGTTGTGGATGTGGAACATAGTCGAAGCATGTACTCAGAGATGGAAAGCGAAGATAAAGAGGTTCGCTACATCGAACTTGAGAATGAAAATCACTATTTAACCGTACAGCGCAATCGCCATATTGTCTTTAAAGAAATGGAAGCCTTCTTAGCGAAATATTTGCAGTAGGCTATGTCAAAGTGGCGCGTTACGGGAAATAAATACGGGTAGAATTGTGTCCTTGGTGACTGCTACCCTGAGACAGGGTTAACGGACATGAGTATCCATTAAAGTGAACCGAAATCGACATAAGGATTTTTCTTCGGCAACAATTTTATGCGCTTTGATTATTCTCAATGTGCTCGGTTTTGGCCGAGCAATTGCCAAGCCAGTTGAGTATGAATATTTAACCCAGTTCGAGGGTAAATACGAGTATAGCCAGGGGATGACACTAGAGATTGTCGCTTCGGATTTTGATAACACGCTGTATGCTGTAATTGATAACGCCAAGTACCCATTAACCCATCAACAAGGTGATAGATTTAGCAATATACAGGATATTCCCGTCATTTTTTATCGTGATGAGAATCATCGCATTACGGGTTATCGGGTAAATGAACAGTCATTTGCTTTGCTCACTCGAGAAATCACCAAGTCGGAATTCTTTCCCCGACGAGAGCTGTCGGATAACCCTGAAAACTATCAGTACCAGACCCCCAAAGCGAAAAGTGATGGCTTGGCCATCGGTGAAGCGAAACATCATTTTAGTTCACCTAATAAGTTAGTAGATATGGTTACTGCGACCATACGAGGCGATTATCCAGACGTTCATAGCATCTTGATTTTTAAGGACAATAAACTGATTTTGGAAGAGTACTTTTATGGCTATGACGCTGAGACTCCTCATCAAATGCGATCTGCTACCAAAACTCTGTTTGGTACTCTGGTAGGAATTGCCAAACAATCAGGATTTATAAAAGGTACTGATGAAAAAGTGCTTCCCTATTTTGCCGACACTTATAATGATATACAGCATATCTCGTCGGCAAAACAGGCAGTGAGCATTGAGCATCTGTTGCGTTATCGTCATGGGCTAGATTGTGAAAACAACAATCCTGAAAGTCGCGGCAACGAACTCAGTATGATGCAAAGTGATGACTGGATTAAGTTTACCCTGAATTTACCCATGGCAGGCACGCCAGGTGAGCGTTCTTCATATTGCACTGGAACGGCATTGGTACTGGGACGATTAACTGAGTTAGCGGTAGGAAAGGGCCTGGAATCATTCGCAAATACGCATTTATTTTCTCCACTCGGTATTAGCGATTATCAATGGCGCTTTGCACCGAACAAAACGAGTCAAACAACATTTAACCAGCTGTATCTTAGACCCAGAGATATGCTGAAGTTTGCAACGCTGTATCTAAATAGGGGGGCCTGGCAAGGAAAACAAGTTTTGACACAACAATGGGTAAAGGACTCGTTTACGGCGGATAAAGGCGAGTATGGATACATGTGGCGACATAAGTACTTTGTGGTCGATGGTAAACAATACGACTCGTTTATGGCATCTGGTAATGGTGGGCAAAAAATAAATGTTTGGCCTGCCCACAATATGATAACCGTATTTACCGGTGGCAATTTCAACTCTTATCAGCTTTTCGGAAAAAGTACTCCACCCAATGAGATGATTCCAAAATTCATTCTTTCGGCGTTGTAATCATTCGGTATGATTGATGTTGCACAATCATTATCGGCATAAATATGGCTATCGTTTAAAAATGTAAAGTAGTATTTCAGTGTGGTGTAGATGTTGTGATGTATGCCTACCGCAATGTTTCTCTGTATCCAGTCTAAAAATTATTTATATCAATAGGTTAACAGTGTAAAGATTTGAGCAACACCTTGTAACCCTTTTTCAGTTGGTGATTTTTCTTTTCTATTTTTTATATGGTATAAGAATTTTTCGCGTAAGCGCGAAGGTAAGAAAAAATATTGATTATTACTCAAATAATAATACGGAAAGAAAAAAGATGACCAACAGCAAAAAACTCACACTCGCCCTTGCGGCAACGGCTGTGCAGGCGGCGTTATACGCGCCGGTAAGCATAGCCCAGGAACAACAAAACATTGAAAAGATTGCAGTAACCGGGTCCCATATCCGTCGTACCGATATGGAAGGTCCTTCTCCAATAGCCAGTCTCGACGCTGAACAAATTGCCAGAACAGGCGTCACAGATTTAATCGGACTGTTTACCAAATTACCGATTTCAGGTCAGGGTACGTTCTCTACTCAAGGCAACAGCAGTGATGATACCGCAAATGGTGGCTCCAGCGTGTCCTTGCGTGGCCTTGGCGCTGATTCAACTCTTATCTTGATTAATGGCCGACGCGTTTCTGTATCACCCTTTGCCAAAGGTATCGATACTGCGTTTGTCGACATCAATAACATTCCACTTGCGGCGATAAAGCGTGTTGATATATTGAAAGACGGCGCCTCCGCTACCTACGGTTCAGACGCTATAGCCGGTGTAATTAATGTTATCTTGAAAGACGATTTTGATGGTGTGGAGATTTCAGCCAAGGTTGGTGATACCGCTGATGGTGGTGGTGAAGAACAAAACTTTAGCATTGTCTATGGAAGCAACAGCGAAAAAGCGAATCACACTTTCATCATGGACTATTTTGATCGCGAAGAAACGCTATATGGCGACAGAAGCTATTCCCGCTCCGCAAACCAAGCGGCATTGACAGGTCTGCCATTTGCAACCGATTTCAGAAGCTCATCGGGCTTTCCGGGAACGATTGCATTAGCTTCAGATCCTGCTAACCGTTTGCCTGATACGTTCGGTAACGATGTTTGTGCCCCTGAAGATATAGTTGGCACGCTGTGTCGTTTTGACTATGGGCCTTTTGGTTCGCTTTTCCCTGATACGGAACGGTTTAGTTTCAACTATATGGGTAATTATGAAATCTCTTCAACAGTAAAGTCCTTTGTGGAACTGAATGGTCAGAATTCGAAGTCTATTATCCGTGGTGCAGCCAGCCCAAGTTTTAATGAACTGTTTATGGAAGCAGACAACCCAAATCATCCGTTTGCAGACGATCCTTCACATCCATTTCACAATCAGCGATTAACCATGCGACGTCGCATGGTCGAAATCGGACATCGTGAAAAGCGTGTTGATACCGACTACTACCGTGCAATAGTTGGATTTGAAGGTGAAATCAAGGACTGGACCTGGGAAGTTGCCTACAGCTACATAAAAAGTGAATCTACGGAACGTGGCGTAGATGGATTCCCAAATTCTCGCAGAGTGCAGGAAGCCATTGATTCTGGCCTATGGAACCCATTTGAACCCTCCACCAATACGCAGGAAGCGTTGGATTATATGGAAACGACGACAACCCGCGTTGGAAAATCCACAAACAAGTCAATCGACGCAATCGTTTCCGGACCTGTTATGGAGATGGGCGCTGGCGAAGTTATGCTGGCTGTCGGTGCGGAATATCGTGAAGAGTCCATTACAGATAATCCTGATGATCAATTTCTACGAGGTGATATTTTCGGTACAGAATCTACCTCCGCCAGAGGGTCGCGTGATAGCACGTCACTTTTTGCTGAGGTAGCTTTACCCTTTACCGATGATTTAGAAGTCCAATTGGCCGTGCGACATGAGGACTACAGTGATTTCGGTACCACGACTGACCCGAAAGTCTCTTTCCTTTGGTCACCAATGGATAACCTGTCATTCCGTGGTTCCTGGGGAACGGCATTCCGTGCACCTTCCTTACATCAATTGGGCTTAGGCGCAACAGACGAGTCGCCTGAAGTGGTGGACAGACTTCGCTGTGATGCGATCGGTGACCCGACTCACCGTAGTTGTTTCCCTGAAGAAAACATCGCATTGTTTGCGGGTAACCCGGATCTGGGGCCGGAAGAATCGACCAGTTATAACCTGGGCATGATCTATGAGATCACAGATGATCTGGATTTTTCAATCGATTATTACAATTATGATATTGAAGACATTATTGATTCAGACACGCAGTTTGTTCTGGAAACCTTTGGCCTGGATCCTAATGTCGTAGTCAGACGTCCTACGTCCATTCCAAATGATCCGGGTGAGATTGTACAAATCAATGATTCTTTCCAGAACATTGGTGATTTGGAAACTTCAGGCTTGGACATTGATCTTGGTTATCAGCTCGAAACGACAGCCGGCGAGTTTGATTTTGGCATGGTCGTGAACTACGTGCTGAAATGGGAAGAAGTTCGACCTGGTGCCGATATCGATGGTGATGGTTTCTCCGACCCTCGTATCGAATCAGTCGAAGGGGATTATGAGCAACCTGAATACCGAGCCACGTTATCTGCGTCCTGGCAAAAGGATGACTGGAGTGCGTCACTGGCGATCAATCATATTGATGGTTACCGTCAAGACGATTCTGTTAGGGAACAGGTAGATGGCAGTGGCAACACCGTCATTTTGCCGGATGTTGATTCAATGACAACGGTTGATTTAACCGCCAGTTATATCGGATTAAAAAATACCACGCTTACTTTAGGTGCGACCAATTTATTTGATGAGGAACCTCCTTTTAGTTACAACGAACTGTTTGGTTACAACACCAATGTTCATAGTGGACAAGGACGATTTGTATACGCTCAGGCGACATACAAATTTTAATTTGATAACCGCTTAAACTTTAATACGGCGCCTTTAGGCGCCGTTTGTTTTTTGAAAGAGGGGCTTGAATAAAGGTTTAGCTAAACTAGTTATAGGCGATTCAATTTTGTCTTAAAGAATCATTCTCTGGTTCAAGTTGGTTAAATATGCATCATTGACGCATAAAAAGTTATATTTTATGCATATTGTCCGAGGATTGTTCGTTGTATTTTATTCGCCACCATGATACTTATCAGCACACAACTTTTTCAGCACGAAATTTATGCAAACTGATATCGCCTCATTATTGATGGACGCCGCTTTACTGCTAGCCGTTGGAATGTCTGTCGTTTTCGTATTTTTATCTATTCTCATTACCGTTATTCATGGCATCAGACAACTTGATTTGGCGCTGCCTGAGGTGGCTCCGGTTGTAGTCAATAACCGTGCGTCCAGTAATAAAAAAAGTCCTGATGAGGTGTCACCTTCAGTTGTTGCGGCCATTTCTGCTGCCGTGCATCAGTACAGACAAAACAATTCATCTAAATAGTTCAGCCCGATAACGCTAATTACTATCTCAACTTGAAAATCACAGGAGCTAATCATGAGTAAACCGCTTGCCATAACGGAACTGGTATTGCGTGATGCCCATCAGTCATTGCTTGCTACCCGAATGCGTATTGAAGACATGTTGCCTATCGCTGAAAAGCTAGACAAAGTAGGTTACTGGTCAATGGAGTCCTGGGGGGGCGCGACGTTTGATTCCTGTATTCGATATTTGGGAGAAGATCCCTGGGAGCGTATTCGACAGTTAAAAGCTGCAATGCCCAACACCAGACAACAAATGCTGTTGCGAGGACAAAACCTGTTAGGTTATCGCCACTATGCTGATGATGTGGTGGAAAAATTTGTAGCACGGGCCCATGAAAATGGTGTAGATGTATTCCGTATTTTTGACGCCATGAACGACATGCGTAATCTGCAAACTGCGGTGAAGGCAGCGATAAAGGTCGGCGCCCATGCTCAGGGCACGATGTCTTACACTGTCAGTCCAGTGCATACCCTGGACTTGTGGCTGGATATGGCGAAGCAACTGGAAGATTTAGGCGTTCACTCGATATGCATCAAAGATATGGCGGGACTGTTAAAACCTTATGAATGTGAGGAATTAGTCACGCGACTTAAAGAAACCATTAATGTGCCAATTGCCATGCAATGCCATGCGACAACTGGTTTAAGTACAGCCACCTATCAAAAAGCCATAGATGCCGGCATCGACATGCTGGACTGTGCGATTTCTTCAATGAGTATGACCTACGGCCATAGCCCAACGGAGACGATGGTTTCTATTGTCGAGGGAACGGAACGGGATACTGGATTAGATTTAACATTGTTAGAAGACATTGCCGCGTACTTCCGGGAAGTAAGAAAGAAATACGCCAAATTCGAAGGTAGTTTAAAAGGCGTCGATGGTCGTATTCTGATTGCTCAGGTGCCAGGTGGCATGCTGACAAACATGGAAAGCCAGTTGAAAGAGCAGGGGGCTGCCGACCGATTGGACGAAGTTCTGAAAGAAATTCCGAAAGTGAGAGAAGATTTAGGCTTTATCCCGCTGGTAACACCCACATCACAAATTGTAGGTACACAATCCGTACTGAACGTCTTGACTGGCGAGCGTTATAAAAGCATCACCAAAGAGACTGCAGGGGTGTTAAAAGGGGAATATGGCGCAACTGCAGCGCCTGTTAACAAGGAATTACAAGCGCGAGTGCTGGATGGCGCCGAGCCGATCACTTGCCGTCCTGCTGATAAAATTGCCGCTGAGTTGGCCTCGTTGGAATCGGAACTGACTAATTTGGCTGCAGAGCAAAATATTCGTTTGGCCGATGAAAAGATTGATGATGTCTTAACCTATGCCCTGTTTCCGCAAATAGGTCTTAAGTTTTTACAAAACAGAGATAATCCAGACGCCTTTGAACCCGCGCCAGGTAACGAGCCAGAAGCACAACCTCAAGTTGCCCCTGCTGCCAGCGGTGACGGTCAAAGCGCCGCCTACTCTGTGCGCGTTGATGGCAAAGTCTATCGTGTGGAAGTGGCGCCAGACGGTACGTTAAGCAATATCGAAGCGTCCACCACAGCACCACAGGCAGCAGCGGAACCTGCCAGTAGCGGTGGTGAGCCGTTGAATGCACCGTTGTCTGGCAACATTTTTAAGGTACTGGTCAACAGTGGCGATCAGGTTGCAGCTGGTGACGTGGTTATTATTATGGAAGCCATGAAAATGGAAACAGAAGTTCGGGCAACTGGGGCAGGTACAGTCACTCAGGTAATAGCAAAAGAAGGTGATGCTGTTCAGGCCGGGCAACCCTTAATAGTGTTCGGATAAGGAATATGGATAAACTGCGAATCTTGTGGGAAACCACTGCGCTGGCCAATTTTGAAATGGGTCAGTTGATCATGATGCTGGTCGGATTGGGGCTGCTTTTTCTGGCCATCGTTAAAAAATTCGAACCACTACTGCTGTTACCCATCGGTTTTGGCGCAATTCTCACCAATATCCCATTGGCCGGTTTTTCTGAGGCGGGTGGTATGTTGTATTACGTCTATAAAGTGGGGATTGAAACGGGCGTCTTCCCACTGCTCATTTTTATGGGCGTGGGGGCGCTAACCGACTTTGGCGCGTTGATTGCCAACCCTAAAATGTTGTTGCTCGGAGCAGCTGCACAATTCGGTATTTTTGCGACATTATTTGGTGCCATTGCACTGAATTATGTTCCCGGCTTTGAGTTTACCCTAAAAGACGCGTCAGCGATCGCAATTATTGGTGGTGCTGATGGTCCGACCGCGATATTTTTGGCTTCCCGTTTAGCACCCGATTTACTGGGGGCGATTGCGGTCGCGGCCTATTCTTACATGGCATTAGTGCCAATCATTCAGCCACCGATAATGAAAGCTCTGACCAGTCAAGCGGAACGGCAAATAGAAATGCAGCAACTGCGTGAAGTGTCGAAACGGGAAAAAATCATTTTTCCACTGGCTGTACTGTGTTTGACTATTTTATTTTTGCCGACCGCAACACCTCTGGTAGGGATGTTTTGCTTAGGTAATCTGATGCGTGAATGTGGTGTGGTAGATCGGCTCAGCAAAACCGCCCAAAACGAACTGATTAATATCGTAACTATTTTCCTGGGCTTAGCTGTCGGCTCAAAGTTGTCTGCCGATAAGTTCCTCACCGTCGAAACTCTGGGGATTCTGGCCTTAGGGGCCGTTGCTTTTGGTATTGGTACGGCAACCGGGGTACTAATGGCAAAACTGATGAGCAAACTTTCAGGCGGTAAAATCAACCCCTTGATTGGTGCGGCCGGGGTGTCTGCTGTGCCTATGGCAGCCAGAGTTGTGAATAAGGTAGGGCTCGAGGCCAATCCACACAACTTCCTGCTCATGCACGCTATGGGACCAAATGTTGCGGGGGTACTTGGCTCCGCCGTAGCCGCAGGTATTTTATTGGCTCTGGTGGGCTAAGTCTTAAACAGGAAAGAAACCGCCAGATATTACTCTGGCGGGTTTTCTTTTCCTTCCTCTTCAACCATGGTAATGGTTTTTTGCACCAGTTTGACCCGACCGCTTTTGACCAAGGCATCTCTCAATACATACTCAATCTGGGCGTTCAGACTGCGCAGCTCATCATCTGACCAGCGCTGCATCGCCGCCAGTACATCCTCATTAATGCGCAGTGGGTAAGCTTTTTTAGCCATGATCAGTAGAGCGTGCCGGCATTAACTATGGGATGGGCGTTTTTATCGCCACACAACACCACCAGTAAGTTGCTCACCATGGCGGCTTTTCTCTCTTCATCCAGCTCTACCACACCCTGATGTTCAAGTTTTTGTAACGCCATTTCGACCATACCAACGGCACCTTCAACAATCTTGCTTCTGGCGGCAATGATGGCGCTGGCCTGCTGTCGCTGTAACATTGCGCTGGCGATTTCCTGGGCATAGGCTAAATGGCTGATTCTTGCTTCAAGAACTGTGACACCAGCTTTATTGAGACGATCCTGCACTTCTTTTTTCAATTCTTCTGCGATGGCAACAGGATGACTACGCAACGCGACGCCTTCTTCTTCCTGAGGATCATAAGGATGGCTACTGGCCAGGTTTCGCAATGCAGATTCGCTTTGAATACTGACAAAGCTTTCGTAGTCGTCTACTTCAAACACCGCTTCTGCTGTATCTGTTACTGCCCATACAACAACAGTCGCGATCTCAATCGGATTGCCCTGATTGTCGTTGACTTTAATTTTGGCACTCTCAAAGTTGCGGATACGCAATGAAATGGTGCGTCGCAAGAACAGTGGGATTGTCCAGCGTAATCCAGTGCGGCGCTCTGTACCCACATAGCTGCCAAATAGTGTCAGAACCTTTCCCTGATTAGGTTGGACCATAAAAAAACCCGGTAAACAGGCCAGGGCTAGAATGAAAACAATGATTCTGAACAGTTCAAAACCATTTATTGGGATATTGATGCCGATGATGGACATCGGGATCAAAACCAGCAGTATCGCAAATGCGACATATCCATTGATAGTGAATGCGGGCTTTTCGTTGATCATTGTATTGTAATTTGACTCCATGATACATCTCCAAGTGATATCATTTAGATATCATAATGTATGCATTTTTACGATATTGCAAGAAAAATATATGCAACCGCCATGTATTTTCTGGCGGCAATAACCCGCAAGACCCGCTAAATCAGCCATTTAGCAGGGGGATATTTAAGCAGAGTTCCCTTATGTTTTAGTGGGTCAGGAAAATAAGAATGCCGTAAAAAATAGCGATGGCCGAGGAGAAGATCAGGATATAAGCAAACCCTTTTTTACCCTGTTCAAGAGTAAAACCATTGGAGCGAAGGTAAACAACCCAGATGACGCAAAGTATGAGAGGTAGTAAAAATAAAGCTCTTAACAAAGTCGTTTTTTTCCTGTGGTTTTCATGGGCGCGAAAGCCATGTTCATGAATCACTTTATCATATTAGATTAGTATTTTTGCAATCTCTTTGTAATAGCAATTGCGTTTAATATCAATGATAAAGTAGATGGGAACACGAATGAATGTCAACCTCTGAATTACATCAGGTAACGGCTCATTACCCCAATTCCGTTATCTATAGCCTGGAATTAATGTCTCGCGCATCAATTACCCCAAATGATGCAGGGTGTCAGAATTGGTTAATGGACAGACTCCGAGCGCTGGGTTTTACTTGCCATCAGTTTGAGGTCAATGGGGTAAAGAATCTGATAGCCGAATTGGGCAGTGGCGAAGATGTCATTGCATTTGCCGGGCATACTGATGTGGTGCCGGCTGGTCCGCTGGAGAGGTGGCGTTTGCATCCCTTTCAGCCTGCGGTAGTGGATGGGGAGTTATGCGGGCGCGGCGCAGCAGATATGAAGACCGGAATAGCAGCGATGCTGGCAGCCAGTGAAAGAGTGCTGGCTGAGCACGCACTCCATCCCGATAAGAAGTATCTGTGGTTAATCACCAGTGATGAAGAGGGTGAAGCCGAGTTTGGCAGTAAGGAAATAAAGACGTATCTGGATAACCGGGGGATTCATATTAGCCAGTGTCTGGTGGGGGAGCCCACAGCAAAGTCAACCACTGGCGATACTATTAAGGTCGGACGGCGCGGTGCGATTTCCGGACGAATCGATGTCTTTGGCAAGCAGGGGCATGTTGCCTATCCACAGTACGCGGATAACGCGATTCACAAAATGTCGAAGGTAACCGAGGCTTTGAACGCTATCGATTGGGACAAGGGGAGTGAAGACTTTCCGGGAACCAGTCTGCAGATCACTCATATTCATTCCGGGGAATTTACAGACAATATCGTCCCTGCCAACTGTTCTATCTGCTTCAATATACGTTACAGCCATAAGTATTCGATGCCGGAACTGGAAAAACGGGTGCAGCGACAGATAGCCTCTGTGACAGACCAGTTCACACTGCAATGGGAACGGCCCTGCACACCATATTTTACAGATAACAACAGTCAAAACAGTTTGATTTCTGCTGTGGAACGCGCCATTTATGCCAATACAGGACGGTTTCCGGTGTTATCCACAGCTGGTGGTACCTCTGACGGACGATTTTTCGCAGGAGAACAAACTCAAGTAGTGGAAATTGGCGTACCGAATACAACCATACATCAGGTTAATGAACGGATTTTCCTATCAGATCTGATAATGCTGGAAGATATCTACACCGATTTGTTAGCACAATTAATTTGCTGAGGCGCAGTAGACCAACGGATAAATCGTTTTGGAGTGAAGCTGATCCCGTAGTTAAGACCGGAGAAAACATAATGATTTACCCAACTGCACTTTGTTTTAGAATATGCTCTTGATATGTAATGAAAGGAAATTCAAGTGCTCTTGGGTTTGGAATATCTTGATTTAGCCATATTGCTCTTTTCCAGTTTTCTTGGTTCCCTGATGACAGCCGCTTTGGGTGTAGGCGGTGGTGCATTTTTAATCACCGTCATGGCTGAAATATTACCTCCACTGGCGTTGATCCCGGTGCATGGGCTGGTGCAACTCGGCTCCAATGGCAGTCGGGCTGTATTAACTCGAAAACACACTCAATGGCAAAAAGTCGTCTGGTTTCTTGGTGGGGCAATAGTAGCTAGCGTTGTATCCGTCATGTTTTTACAACACTTTGATACTGATTGGATCCCACTTGTCATCGCTTTTTTTATTCTCTGGCTGTGCTGGGGGCCAATACCCGAAATTGGCCTGGGGACGACTCGTAGCGGGTTATTTTCTGGCGGAGCAGTGACTACCTTAGCCAGTATGTTGGTGGGCGCCTCAGGTCCTTTAGTTTCTGCCTGGTTAGGTGCCAAAAACGCTGAGCGCTGGACTTATACAGCGAACTTTGCCACCTGTATGACGCTGCAACATGGTCTAAAACTAGAGCGTGTTGATCTTTGCTGTACATGTTCTAATCAACCCACATTGGTAACCACATGAGTGAGAAAGCTAGTGCGACTACACTGTGGTAGTTTCTGGCTAACTTGTCATATCGAGTGGCTATAGCTCGATATTTCTTTATTTTCAAAAAGGCATTCTCAACCAAGTGACGATATCGGTACATAGCCCAATCAATATCATCGTTGCCTGTTTTGCTGTTTCCTTTTCTTGGTATTACTTGCTTAGCATTACGACTGCTCACAAGCTCACGTAGAGCTTGACTGTCATAGCCTTTGTCAGCAACCACCACTTCAGCTTCTGGTGATGATTCAACCAAAGATTGACCGTGTCTGACATCATGAGCCTGTCCTCCTGACAGCTCGAAATATACAGGTAAACCTCCACTATCAACCGCTAAATGTATCTTGGTTGATTTACCTCCGCGACTTTTCCCGATAGCTTGCTCTGCCTGGTCACCGATGTTAGCTCCATCCTGATGAGCTTTAACAATACTGCCATCAATGAATAGCCACTGAGGGTCATTGAGACGTGATAAAAACTGGAAAATATCAGTCATGACGCCTTTCTTTGACCATAAATTGAAGCGCCTGAAGACAGCACTCCAATCTCCAAACTCCCTTGGTAAGTCTCGCCACGGGATACCCGTCCGCATTCGGTACAAAATACCTTCAAGTGTCATTCGGTGTTCAGGTTTATTATAAATTCGGCCTGTTAAATACATAATTCTGGATAGCAGTTTCCAGCTATCATCTGTTAGCATGAGTCTCGGCATTTGGGGACGTTAAATTGTTTTTTGGCGAAATCATTATAACCGACCCATTTGCTGATTACTTTTCATACCACAAAGATCAACACGCTCTAGTGGTTTTTGGACTTGCTGGATTTCTATTCTGGCAATGGCTATGGCTTATCGCATTGATGATTGCCTGTGGGTATCTGGGAACAAAACTGGGGCTCAAGTTATTAGGGAAGTTGCCAGAGAAGCAGTTTAGGCTGATGTTTCGTATTGTTTTGACACTGCTGGCCTTGCGACTTTTATGGATGAACCTGAAATGATGGCCTATTGCCAGAGCAGATAAAAGACGCAACCTTGCTTCAAAGACGGTAATTAAGGCTTCAAAAAGGGTAATTAAAGAAGCAGGTAAAACTTTCTTTCACCCTAATTGAATTGTTGTTATACCAAGGAGACGCTACTTTGCTGTTTTTTCTTTCTAGGTAATTGCTGTCTCTACCACGGTTTGTTTTTGTTGCTCACTGACTACGATTGCTGGTGGCTTTGTCAACGTCGATACGGTATCTATACCAGGCATATAGCGTTGACGCTTTTTGTCTTTCAATTTGTGCAGATCTACAAGTATTAGGCCATCAATACAATCATTGAAGTCCGGATCAACACCGAACCCCAGGAACTGAACACCACCAGGTTCACACAATTCCGTATATTGTTTGTAAAGGGTTGGGATAGCTGCACCCATATTCGCCAGAAGGTGTTTCAGAGTAACAAAATCGGCTTTGTAATCTGTTCCGGAAAAGCTGTTTTGCAGGTCTTTTGGCAGGCTGTAGGGATAATTGGAGCGAGCAATATTGTCATTATTGCCAAAATACAATTGGTAAAATTCAACCAGTAGATCTTTCGCCGCTTTTGGGAAGTTATTGCTTAGGCTAACCGGACCGAATAGATAGCGATACTGTGGGTAGCGTGTAAGAAAAGCACCAATACCATACCATAGATAATCGAGACTGCGCTTGCCCCAGTATTTGGGCTGCACAAAGCTTCGACCCAATTCCAGACCTTTGTCAAAATAGGGTTGCATGGCTTCTTCATATTGAAACAGACTAGCCGAATATAACCCCTTAAGTCCCTTTTCCTGACAAATCTTTTCAGCATCACCCAAACGATATGCACCGACAATTTCCAGAGCATGCTTGTCCCACAGGATGATATGGAAATAATCGTTATCGTAATGATCGATATCACGACGTCTGTTGCTACCTTCACCCACAGCTCGGAAGGCGACTTCACGCAAACGACCAATTTCTCTGATGATGGCGGAGCTGCCAGTAAATTGATACAGGTAGATTGCTTTGCCATCCACAGTTTGCCCCAGCAACTCACACTCTTTTTGCATGGCTTTGGTCAGTTCTCTGCGATCTTCCGGGGCGGCAATGGGGGGATGTGTTGTGAACAGTTCACTCTTATCTGAGCCAATGCGATACAAGTGTTGCTTAAGCAGCTTTGTGGTAATTTTATTGCTCAGTTTATTTTCGCCATAAGATTCATAAGGAATAAGCTGACCAACCCGCATTGGCAGGTGTCTATTACGTTGCTTAAACATTTCGTTTACCAGTAGGCCTGTTGCCAATGGCTTCCAAATCATTGATATTGAATAAAAAAGTCTGGAGCATTTGCCGTCGATGAATACCGGAACAATGGGGGCTTTCGCCGCTTTTGCCATGCGTAAAAAGCCACTGTTCCATTTGGTGTCCCGTACCCCTTGCGGGCGCATTCTGGATACTTCCCCCGCTGGGAACATGATGACAGCACCTTTATCGTTGAGATGCGCCTGAATGCGAGCGATGTATTTCTTGCCTGTTCCACCGGACATGACGTTGACTGGCAGCAGCATTTCTCTCAGTGGTTTGACGGCCATCAGCATTTCGTTGGCGACCGCTTTCACATCGGGACGGATGTCACTGACCATTTTAAGCAATGCCAGGCCATCTACCGAGCCGATCGGATGATTGGCAATAATCACGACGGGCCCTTCGGCAGGAATATTGTCTTTTTCGGAATCGCGCACAGAGTAGCTGAAATTCAGGTATTCAAAGGCTTGCTCAATAAATTCGATACCTTGTAAGTGAGGGTACTCAGTTTCAAAGGCTTGAAATTCTTTTTCGTGCATCAATCGTCGTAGAATAAAGCTCAAGCATTTAAACGGCACTGGGCGGGAAGCTAATTGTGGAAAGTGTCTGGACAGAACCTCATTTACCGAAAACATCTAGAAGCGCAACCTTATTAATTCGAACTGCACAAGTCTAGTTTATCACTGTGACGATCCTGTGCCAGTTTGATGGCTAAATTATGACAATTCCTCGGAACGCAGCATTTACGCTGCCTTCTGTGATTCGTTTTGAACTTCATGAAGGGTGTGAACTTTGACAATTTTACGCAATGTCGTCCAGCGGATGAGATTAATGTTTCCACTATCGTCTTCGGTCAGTGCGGTACAGTTCTCCACCCAATCCCCATCGTTGAAGTAAGTGACGCCATCTACATTGACGACTTCAGGATGGTGTATGTGGCCACAGACCACACCATCTAATCCCATCTGTCTGGCTTTTTCGGTGCAGGCGACACGATATCGTTCAATTGCCTTGTTGGCACCCGAAATACGTGATTTGATATATCCTGCCAGCGATCGGTAAGGGAGTCCGGTCAAGCTGCGGGCTCTGTTGTACCAGCGATTCAGAAATAACAACAACTCATAGGCTTTGTCACCAATCCAAGCATGTATAGGGCCAAAACACACATCATCGTCAAATACATCACCGTGCAATAGCAGTAATTTTTTTCCATCAGCAGTGGTATGAATGTATTCGCGGTGAATCTCAATATCACCAAACGCCATACCATCGTATTTCTGGGCTGGTTCATCATGATTCCCAGGCAAGTAGATGACGCAGGTATCACTATGAGATAACGCCAGAATAAAATGGAAAAGTTCGTTGTGTGTTTTGGGCCACATGAACTGTTTGCTCATCGCCCACATGTCGACGATATCCCCGACTAGATACAGCCTGTCAATCTGTGAGTTTTGCAAGAAATCCAGCAAGTACTCCGCTTTACAATCTCGTGATCCTAAGTGAATGTCAGAAATCCAGACAGTGCGATAATGTTTTTTGATAGTCATGTTTATGGCTCCTCCCCCAGTTTCAGAAATCATAAATTTTAGCCATGACAGAGGGGTGAACAATTAATTACCGGGTGATGAAAATGAGCCGGTTATATGTCGATTTTATTGCAATAAGCGATTGAGAAAAGGGGAATTATTGGAGGGTGAAGACTGTATCATGATACCAAAATACAGCCTTGATATTACGCGAATATGACTAATTACTATGGTCAGAACCAGGAGCTGATAAAGCCCATAAAACCTTTATTCTCGATGACCTGATAGGTAATGCAACTTCCTTCATCTTTTAATGAATAACAAATATTCAGGTTTTGGGTATCTTCATCCAGCTTAACGAAGTCAGCGCGGGCATCAAACAGCATCCCCGAGCCACCCAGGCCGTCCCAGTAAGTACTCTCTGTAATCAGATTCCCATAGCGGTAAGTGATCTGTTGCGGTTTTGGAAACACGATAGCAACAACAAGGACGATTACCCCCGCCAGTAGCTTGAGCGTTTGCTTGTCTTGAAGAAGTTGCAGAAGTTTGTTCATTATGCGCCTTTTACTGAGGTGCCGGACGCGGATCTACGTCGCTGTTTGCCATCAGGTAAGTAAAAATTGCATAGGCAGTTTGATTCTGTCGAATGGCCTCTGGATCAATCTTGTCCAGGGTATCGTTTGGCGTGTGATGATAATCGAAATAATGGGTACCATCCTGGCGCAAAGATACCACCGGAACACCTTTTGCTGGCATCATGGATATATCCGGGCCACCGCTGGCGTTGTTGTCACCTTTTGCAATACCCAATGGTGCCAGATATTGATTAAGGGTATCCACAAAGGGTAACGCTGATTCAGCAAAACGGGTATCCAATTGATAAATGCTGCCTGCACCAAAATCAGACTCAGCGGCAACAATAATGTTTTTCAGGTCATCGGCATTGTCTTTGACGTACTGGCGGGCACCGACCAAACCAAATTCTTCATTGGCATAAAGAATAACGCGGATAGTGCGCTTAAGTGAGCCGAGTTCTGATTTAATAAGGCTTGCTGCGGCAGTAACGATGCCAACACCTGCGCCATCATCTAATGCACCGGTACCTTCGTCCCAAGAATCTAAATGGCCTGCAATAAGTACAATCTCTTCGGGCTTCTCGCTACCGGTGATTTCACCTATGACATTGTACGAGGTTTGCCAACCGTGCTCTTTGGCCTGAATATTCAAATCAATGGTGACGGGTTTTCCTTCCGCAAACATATATTCCAGTGTGTCAGCATCTGCATTTGACAATGCACCGGCAGGAATTTTTTCAACCTGAGGGCTGTATTGCATCGCTCCGGTGTGAGCAAATCGACTTTGGTCGGTGCCTACCGAGCGGATCACAACCGCCTTTGCACCGAGGCGCGCTGCTTCGATGGCACCTCTTGAGCGACCAATCACCACCGGACCATAACCTTTACCTGCGCGATCCCGGATCATCTTTTTATTGATGAACACGACCTTGTCTTGCACTTGCTCAGGCGAAGCTTCTTGCAACGATTCTAAGGAATCAAACATCACGACTTCAGCATTCAAACCACCTTCCGGTGTTGCGACTGAGCCACCTAGCGCGGTCACAACCATTGATTGCTCATATGGGGTTAATACCGTCGCTTCAGCCAGTCCTCGGGACCAGTTTCTCACTCGGACAGGTTGTTTATATACTTTATCGAAACCCAGGCTGTGCAATTTCTTCTCAGCCCATGCAACTGCTTTTTTATCGCCTTCACTGCCCGCAATGCGAGGTCCTACCTCAACGGTAAGAGATTTCACAATGTCATAAGCAAGTTCACTTTGCTGAGATGCCGCTTGCAGTTTTTTAACGTCGGCTTCATCAATTGCAAATGAGAGGTTGGAAAAAGCGAAAACAGATAAACACAATAGAGAAGAGCGCAGAATAGGTTTCAATTTCATGGGCAACACAAATACTTTATTAAATGTGCGCTTATGCTAACTGAAAATTTTAAGGTTGTCTGCTATGTTACGGAAACAAAAAAGGCGTCTTGCGACGCCTTTTTTGTGAAACTTTGCGCTTACGCTAAAGCTTTGATCTGTGCAGCAAGACGGCTCTTATGACGAGCAGCTTTGTTTTTGTGGATCAAACCTTTAGTAGCCATGCGATCTAGAATTGGTGATGCAGAAGCAAATGCTTGCTCAGCAGCACTTTTGTCACCAGATTCGATAGCAGTACGTACTTTTTTAACATATGTACGCATCATAGAACGACGGCTAGCGTTATGCTGGCGACGTTTCTCTGCCTGTATCGCGCGTTTCTTAGCAGACTTGATGTTAGCCAAGATGATACTCCCAAAAACGATTCAACTGTAAATTCGAGGGTGCGGATTTTGCCTACTATTAAAGAAAAAGTCAAAGACTTTTACGCAATTTATTGTTTTTGCCGTCCCAGAGCACGGGCAAGTTCTATAATAGCTGAAGGATTGCTGTAAAATCGGTAATGTTGATAGCCCAAAGCAATTTCATTCAGTAACGTTCAACGGACTCTAATAATGGAAAACAATAACGGCGCTCGTTCCTGGTCTGACAATATAAATTTTATCATTGCAGTCTGTGCGGTATTGATTTCCGCCGCCTCTTTTTACGCGACCTATCTGCAGGCAGAGTCTTCAGAGAAACAGGTTAAAGCCATGACTCTACCACTGCTGGACTTTGAGCATAGCAACTGGGATACAGAAACTAATAGTTATAGACTGCAGCTTAAAATTACTAATGCTGGCGCGGGGCCTGCTATTTTACACCGGGCAGAGTTTGTGTATCGGGGGCAACAGTTTGCTGACTTAAGAGCAATTATCAAAGCGTGTTGTCAGGAAAATTACACGGATTTTTTGGCAACCACTGATGTTGCAAAACGGCGCTATACAGTGAACGCGCCTCTACAAAATGCCATTTTACCGGGATTGCAGGAGCTGACGTTTTTTGAAGTGGTCGATCAGGACAACTCGCATCCATTCTGGCAACAATTTGAAACAGTCCGGTTTGCGATAAATGCTAAGCTTTGTTACTGCTCATTACTTGGTGACTGTTATCAATCGCAAGGCATTACTAATGTCGTTGAGGTTGATCAATGCGCTGAGTAGTCAACGACATAGCCTATGAGATGAATATTAGAAAAACATGAAAAATATAGATATAGCAACGTGGTCCCGATGCTCCCAATTTAAGCATTTCAAAGAATACGAAGCGCCGCATTTTAATGTGGTGGCGGATGTGGATATTGGGCGACTTTTGAAAGTATGCAAAGCCAACAATATATCCAGTTATGCAGCCATTATTTATCTGGTCAGCAAAGTAAGTAATTCCATTGAAGAGTTTCGTTACCGAATTCGGGGAGAAGAGGTGGTGCTGCATGATGTCGTGCATCCTTCATTTACGGTGATGGGCAAAGACGACACTTTTTCATATTGCAGTGCCCCATTTAATGAGTCTCCTAAGCAGTTTTTTACTATTGCACAACAAAGAATAGATAGCGCCAAGGAACAACCCACACTAAACGATGGTAACGATGACGATCATTATCTTTACATGTCATGCTTGCCCTGGGTTAAATTTACCTCAGTTACTCATGCAATGCGGCTGAATCCGACAGACTCCATTCCGCGTTACTCATGGGGTAAATACTGTCAGCAAGGTGATGCGGTTATGATGCCGCTGGCGGTGCAGGTGCACCACGCACTGGCTGATGGTTTACATGTTGGGCTGTTTTACCAGCGAGTGGAAGCGTATTTGCAGGCACCGGAAACTCTGTTGTTGCAGGAATAACCCAACTCAGATTTTATTTTCTGCTATCGATGACAGGTTTGCATTTAAAGGCATTTTGATGGGGTTCGGTGGCGATATCGCTGCCTTGACCCTTAGCATATTGTGAGTTCCACAGTTCTTTTAGATCTGGCTTTTTGCCTTCTCTGGCCCACTTTGCTTCAGCCTCTCGCTGTTTTTGATAGTTTGCCTGACGGTTTCTGTCCCAGTCCTGTACGCGTTGCATAAAGGCGGGATCCTCTTGTAAATCGCGCACTTCTATTTCCATCTCGTTTAGCAGCGCCAATGGAAACGGGATAACACGGCAAATAGGTTCACCTGCTTTAAATGTAACGGCTGTATCGGCAAGGGTCATGCGCCAGTTCATGGTGAATGGAAACGGGATCCAATCACTCCGAATAAACGCATCCAGTGGCGTAATAACGGTTTTATCGTGATTTGCCGGTCCGGTGACCATTAATCCGTAGTCGGGTGGGGTCCGGAATAAAAAAGGTATGTACCAGGTGACGGTGCCTGAGCCAAAGTGGGGGCCTGGTGCAAATGGGTTTTTCTTCGCCAGATCTATTTGTAACTGATCTCCCTTATCTTTTCCCGTCCAGGTAATTGTTGCATCAACTGGATTGAGAATTTCCCAGCCCATGCTGTTTGCAGCACTTAGCGGTATGCAGCGATAGGCATATCTGGCGGGTGTTTCGTCCATCCAGTCGCGTGTGACTCTGCACGGTCTGATTGACTGCATAACATCGTGTTTTACACCGGGCATTACATAGGCGTATATTTTGTTATTGGGAACGGAATGAACTTCTTGATTCATCGATGTACCTGATTATTTTTGCCTAAGCATAAAAAGATTATGTCACGAAGTCTAACTTTGGCCTGCTTTGCTTATTAACTGTCCCAAATTTATAAATCACTTCACATTTTAAATTAATATAATCAATACAACTGTTTAGCTTTAATCTCATTCATTTTAGAAAAAGCGGGTCAGACTTAAATCAAGTAAAGCGGAGGATGCAGAGCCGTTATTGCTATAAATTCCTGTCGCCCAATTATTGAACATTGATTGTTCTGCTTGTAAACTCACGCGCTGAAATGCTTTGTTACATTTCGTAATAGTTATACATAAATATAAAGAGGAAAGGATGTTTCCAATGCGATATATCAAAATTTTAAGTACCTTTCTGGTGCTGTTAACCAGTTGGCATTCGCCACTGCATGCCAAAATTGATCCGACAGCGCTTGCTGCTGACTGGCAGTATCACGAGGCCAAGATCTCACCTGATGGCAAACACCTTGCAATTGTCATTATTAAAGAGGGTAAACGCCGATTAGCGGTGGTGGATAGTAGCAATTTCCAACCAGTTGGGGGTGCTGATTTCGGCGACAAACAGGAAGTGGGGCAATTTTACTGGGTGAGCGATGAGCGTCTGGTCATAAAGGTATTGCAACACCAGCCCTGGGATGCGGCTCCTGCATATTATGGTGAATTGTTTGCCATTGATTATGATGGCAGAAATGGTGATTTGATTTATGGTTATCGCGCTGGCGAAAAGCAAACAGGCAGTGCCATTAAGAAAAAAGAAGGAATCAGAGGCTGGGCGGATATCATCAGTTTGATGCCAGATGATGAAGATCATATTTTGATATCTTCAGAGCCCATGGACAGTAAAGGTCTTATTTCTACTGTACATCGATTGAATGTTAACAATGGCCGCATGAGCGGTATCCTGGCAACAGCACCTTCGGCTTACACGTCTTTTTATGCCAATCGACAAGGAGAGGTTGTTGCTGCTGTAGGGCTTAATCGTGACGCAGATAAACGGGTGTTTTTGTATGATGATGAACAGAACTGGACGGAACTGTCATTTGATGACTTTGGCGAAGCGTTTGAGCCACTGACTCTGAACAGCGATGGGTCTAAATTGTATGTGCTGGATAATCTCAATCAGGATCTCACTGGACTATTTAGCCTCGATCTGAAAACCGGCAAACGTGAACACATTTATACTGACGAGAAAGTGGATATCACCGAAGTGCAGTTTAGCTCGGACAGAGAAGATGTATATGCCTTGTTGGTAGATGATGGTTACCCAGCCTACGTATCTTTTAATACCAGTACCGCAGAAGCCAAATTATATAAAGAGCTGATTAAAACCTTTCAGGGTTATCGCATTTCCATTACCAGTCGCGACCGGGAACGCAAACAGTGGCTTATCTATGCGCGAAATGATTTAAATGCCGGAAGCTTTTATCTTTTCAACAGCGAATCTAACCAGTTTAAGCTGTTGTTCGCCAACTTCCACGGTGTTGATCCCAATTTATTGTCTCAATCTATTCCTGTCTCATTTGCTGCCACTGATGGTGCAACAGTAAATGGTTATGTGACTTATCCGGCTGGCGTGCCTGAAAGCCAGAGTGTGCCGCTGGTGGTATTGGTGCATGGGGGGCCGCACGGTGTCAGAGACTATTGGGGCTTTGATCGTGAGGTTCAGCTGTTAGCGTCACAGGGATACGCGGTATTGCGTGTTAACTTCCGCGGTTCAGGTGGCTATGGTCAGGCCTTTTTTGATGCCGGTTTCGGAAAATGGGGCGATCTTATTCAGCAGGATATAATCGATGGCACTAAATGGGTAATTGCACAAGGCGGTATTGATGCCAACAAAGTTTGCATTATGGGCACCAGCTTTGGTGCATATTCTGCTGTGCAAGCGTCATTGTTAGCCCCTGACCTATACAAGTGTGCAGTGGCCAATGCCGGAATTTACGACCTGCCACGGATGTTTGATGAGGGTGATATCCCAAAACTGATTTTTGGCGAAGCCTTCTTAGAAAAAGCGCTGGGTATGGAAGAAACAAAACTGAAACAGTTCTCACCGGTTTATAATCTGGACAAACTTAAGGCTCCAGTCCTAATTGCCCACGGTAGACAGGATGTCCGTGCTCCCTTTAGCCACGCTGAAGCGTTAAAAGAAGGTCTGGAAGCACTGGATAAACCTTACGACTGGTTTGTTAAAGATACCGAAGCACATGGGTTTTATAATCAGGAAAACCGCGCTGAATATTTTGAAAAAGTCGTGGACTTTTTAGGTCAGCACCTGAAGTAAAAATAAACCGACTCTGGTTGGGTGTTTGTTATTTATCCAGATTAAAAAGATAAGAATAAACGCCAAATTCCAGTTTGCGCTTAAAGTCGATGTCGAGGGATTCAAATATACGGTTCATCCCGTCGTTATCTGCCAATACATCGGCTTTAAGATGCTTTATGCCATACTCTTTGGCAATCGTCATCAAGCGACAAGTGAAAAATCTCCCCAGACCATGTCCTTGCCAGTCATCGCGAATTTGAATAGCGATTTCGGGGGTGCTGTCTTCATCATCCATGATCCACTGGGCAATACCAATAATGGCATGATTGGCTGTTTCTGGAGGGTACACCGCGACCAGTGCCATATCTTTGCTGTAATCGATATCTGCGTATTGCTTCAACACTTTTTGTGGCAATGAACGCATTTGCGTGAAATAACGCATATAGACATTCTGATCCGACAGTTTGTGAAAGAAGTCCCGCAACAAATCTTCATCCACTGCCTGAATAGGGCGTACGAAAATGCGTTTGTCTTTTGTGGTCTGGTGATGGCATTCAAAACGTTTCGGATATTCGGACTTGAATGAGTGTCCTGGTTGTTGCGGATGAATGAGAAACTTTTCTTTCGCCTGTTGCAGTAAACTCTCCCGAAACCTGGGATGGGCAATTTTGATCAACGCAAGACAACGTTCCCGAATGGTTTTTCCAAATAAAAACGCCGTACCGTATTCCGTGATGACATAGTGTACGTCGTACCTGGTAATCACCACCCCCGTTCCTTCCGGTAGTGCCAATAATATGTTCGAGTTACCTTTGATACTTTGGGAGGGTAATGCCACTATCGGTTTACCGCCATGGGAGTATCCTGCAGCTTTAATGGAGTCATCAGAACTGCCGATACCCGCATAAAAGCGATTGCCCACAGAATCCACTGCGACTTGACCACTCAAATCCACTTTTAGGCCACTGACTACGCTGATCAGATTGTTGTTATGGGCGAGTCTGTCTAAACGGTTGACCAGATAAGCTGGCTGAAACTCGATGTCAGCATTACGATTTACATATTCGTATAAGTCTTTGCTGCCATAGGCATGACAGACAATGGATTTTCCGGTATTGACGTTTTTATTAGCGTTAGTAATAACACCACTTTTTATTAACGATAAAAGCTGGTCGGTCAGTATATCGGTATGTAAACCCAGGTTTTTCCGGCGGCTAAGATAAGGCACTAAATCGTTAATCAGTGCTGTCGCATCCATCTTTATCGTGGCACCATCCGGGATTTCAAAGATGATATTCTCAGCGATTTTTTCCATTATCGCCTTATCTGTTTGCCATTCACCTAACCAAGGGAACAGCTCTTCAGTGGTAGGTATGGCGCTGTGATTTTCCGTCCACCAGGTAATTTGGCTGCTGTGTACCAATGAACTGCCTTTGGTCCAAGGCATGTGTTCGCAAACCTCTGCAATAACAATATCTGCCGCTTCAATGGCTTCATTACTAAAATCGACACCGGTTCCGAGATTCAGATAGCCGGAATTGTCAGGGGGCGTGGTTTTGATAATGGCCACTTCAATCGGCAATCGTTTTTCTTTAATCAAGCGATGGATACGCCCAGTGGAAACTGGCAAATAATCCGCAATGCCTTCGCGAATTTTTCGGGCGGCCTGTCCATAAGCAAAAAAGGCCGTTGTTCTGATGCGACTGGTATGTTCTTCCAAATGAGGAAGCTCACCGCCTGGTATGAATTGCAGAATATTGATATCACGGATTTGTCGGTCACCATTGACCAGGGCATTTAAGGTAGCGTGGGCGGTCGCGGAAGTACTGCCAATGTAGATGCGGCTGCCATCGGGTATTTTTTCTGATACCTGATCAAAACTTATTTGTTTATTTTGCCATTCAGGTCGTTCAGCGAAAGCTGAAGCTTTGTTGAGGGGCGCTCGAAACCCCAATTTCGTCCAAAACATAACGACTCTCGCGGATAATACCTATCTACAAGATACCAGATGATGATTAGAACCTGCGACCTAATAAGTAAATATAGGGGTGTTTACCAGAATTTATCTTTCGGATGTTGCAATAACATGGCGGGGTTAATCTGAATTTGTTGTTTTTCAAGCCATTCCAGAGCTGACCTTTCGTTGTCAAAAAACTCATACTCAATACCGCATTGCTGGTACAAGCCCGAGAATTGATGTTTCACTAAAGGTTGGACTGCAACTTCGGAGAGCACCACAGCCACGCATTTTAAGCCGTTTTCAACCATATGTTGATGGGCCTGAATAAAGATGGTCAGCGCATCAGGTGTTAGCAGACTCTCGCCGTAAAGCACCGCAAGCGATCCCCATTCGCACCCTTTTGGCGTGTCCATGTCACTATTAAGTGATTTCAGGAAACGTTTCAGATTTTCTTTATTCCATGGTCCTCGGGCACGCAATACGCAGAAATTATCTCGCGAGGTTACCCATATTCGGCCTCTTTTTTTCATTTTATTCTTATTTATAGCCAAACAGGCGCCTAATATACTGACTGTGTTAAGGTTTTCCAATATAAACTCTGAGTTACACACAAAATTCAAGGATTTCGCTATGCAATCGACGAAATACGCAAAAATATTTAACCCGTTCCCGCAAGTTCTATCAGCAAAAGGAGACTTGTCCTGGATTTGCCTGTTTCTTTGCGTAATCAGTATGGGCTGTTTTGCCGGTAGCAGTGAAGCAAATGACTTAAAGGGGGTGGTGACAAAGTCAGCTATTTTAGGGTTGCCGAGCTTTGCCCGAAATTATGAGCAATATCAACCAGATGAGCAACAAATACAAGCCATGCAGTCCCTCAGCAATAAAGCGCTATATGTGATGTTCGGGTCCTGGTGCCATGACAGTGAAAGGGAAGTTCCGCGATTACTTAAATTACTGGATACCAGTGAAGTCAGTAATGCCAATGTAATACTGATTGCCGTCGACCGTGATAAAAATGATGCAACCGGGAAGAGCGAAGAACTGGGGTTGCGTTATACACCAACCTTTGTGGTGTTTTCGGGAGAAACAGAGGTGGCCCGTATTATCGAGAAACCCCAAGGTGATCTTGCCACTGATTTCTCTCGACAAATAGCCACCGGGAAATAACAAGGTAACAAGCACCGATAAGATTGCTAACCGGTGCCTTAGCTGATTAGCTTTTGGGCCTGGAATGCATAATTTTATATACGGCAGGGATCAGCAGCATTGAGATGACAGGGCATAACAACATACCACCAAGCATGGGTGCTGCTAGACGATGCATTACTTCGCTACCTGTTTCGGTCACCAGCATAATAGGAACCAGACTGGCTATGATTGTCAGTACAGACATTGCTTTAGGACGCACCCGCTGTAATGCGCCATAGACTATAAACTCATCTGCAGAATCATGTGTCTGTTGCTTGGCGCGATTAAGGTAAATCAACATAATCAAACCAAACTCTGCTGCAATACCGGCAAGCGCGAGCATGCCAACGGCCATCGCCACAGACATGGCATAACCTAACCAATAGACCAGCCAAAGTGAGCCTGCCAGGGCGATAGGCAGGGTTAACAGCACCAGCACAGATTGCCAAAGCGAGGAGGTCGCGATCATTAATAACAGGAAAATAATGCCGATAGTGATCGGGATAATCCATTGCATCTGTTCTTTAACTCGTTCCAGATATTGGTATTCACCGACATTATCGACTGTCACTTTAGCCGGTAAACCATCGATGCTCGCCAGTGTTTGTTCAAGACTAAGTAGATAGTGGTTAAAATCCATGTCCGGATGAGTATCAATGAAAATCCAGCCGATCATTCGGGCGTTCTCTGATTTGATCGTCGCCGGGCCGGATATTAACTGCACATCCGCCACTTGTGACAAGGTTAACCAGGTGCCATTTTCCGTGATAAAAGGCAGGGCTTTCAGAGCATCAATATTATCGCGGTAGTGTCTTGGGTAGCGCAGGTTAATCGGGTATCTATGCCTCCCCTGAATTGATTCCGTAATTTCTTGTCCACCGATTGCCTGTCGCACCACCTGCTGAATCTCAGCGATTGAAACGCCGTATTTCGCCGCTGCAAATCGATTCGGAATGATATCGATGTAGCGGCCTTGCATGGGGCGTTCAGCCAGAACTGATTGCGTGCCGGGGAGTCCTTTTAATTGTTTTTCCAGCAAAAGACCCGCGTCCTCAATCGACTCCAGTGTGTCTCCCGCAACTTTGAGTCCAACCCGGGTTTTTAAGCCTGTGGAAAGCATATCAATGCGAGTCTTTATAGGCTGAACCCAGGCATTGGTTAAGCCGGGAAAACGCACTGTGGCATCCAGTTCAGCAATGATACCCTCCAGCGTCATGCCACTGCGCCACTGGTTTTTTGGTTTAAGTTGAATGGTGGTTTCAATCATGGTCAAAGGTGCGGGGTCGGTTGCTGTTTCTGCACGGCCGACTTTCCCAAAGACACTTTTGACTTCAGGAATGGTTTTGATGAGTCGATCGGTTTGTTGCAATATCTGCCCGGCTTCCTGGATGGAAACACCCGGCAAGGTTGTTGGCATGTATAACAAATCACCTTCATCAAAGGTCGGCATAAATTCGCTGTCAAGCTTGGACAGCGGGTACCAGGAAGACAGGCCAATAAGCAAACTCAACACAATCATCATTTTAGGGAAACGCAAAGCACTATTGAGCAACGGCCGGTAAAGTGCTTTTAGCCAGCGGTTAAGTGGATTGCGGTCTTCAGACTGCATTTTGCCTTTCATCAGTAAACTGATAAGCACCGGGACTAAGGTTATCGACAGAATTGCCGCTGCCGCCATTACAAAGGTTTTGGTAAAGGCCAAGGGTGAGAAGAGCTTACCTTCTTGTCCCGCCAGACTAAATACCGGAACAAAACTCAAGGTAATGATCAGCAACGATAAAAACAGGGTGGGGCCAACTTCCTGACAGGCTTCAATGATCATCTGTTGGCGATGTTGAGGTGATGCCTCGGGTGATTCTGCTTCCAGCTTTTTATGGACATTTTCTACCATGACTATCGCAGCGTCCACCAGTGCTCCGATAGCAATAGCAATCCCGCCTAACGACATTAGATTGGCATTGATGTCGAAGATGCGCATCATTAAAAAGCCCATTAACATCGCAGTGGGTAAACAAATAACGATGATGAATGTGCCTCTGGCATGAAACAACAGCAGCCCGCAAATAATGGACACCAGTGCAATTTCTTCTATCAGCCGGTGTTTAATGTTGTCGATTGCCTTGGTTATCAATAAGGAGCGATCATAAGCAGTGGTTATCGTAACGCCTTTTGGTAATGCGCTTTGTAGAGTGGCAATTTTGCTTTTGATGTTTTCGATAACGGTCAGAGCATTGGCGCCATCACGCATAATCACGATACCGCCAACAACTTCACCTTCACCATTCCACTCAGCGACACCACGTCGTGTTTCCGGACCTAACCTGATCGTTGCGATATCAGCCAGCGTTAGGGGCGTACCCTGATTATTTTGTACCGGCAATGGAATGGCTTGGATATCTTCGATACTGCTGAGGTAGGCGCTGCTTCTCACCATGTATTCGGCTTCTGCCATTTCTATCACCGAACCACCTACTTGACCATTGGCGGCTTGTATTGCCTTACTCACAATGCCTATTGGCAAGTTAAAGTGGAGTAACTTAAGTGGATCAACTACAACTTGGTAGGTTTGCACCATACCACCTACTTTGGCGATTTCACTGACGCCGGATACTGATTGTAGTTCGGGTGCGATAAACCAATCCTGCAAGCTGGTCAGGTCAGCCAGATTATGGGCTTCGTTGGTTGCCGTTAAAACGTATTGGAAAATCCAGCCAACACCCGAAGCATCCGGGCCGAGCGACATTGTGGCAGTTGCTGGCAGACGCTGCTGAGCCTGATTCAGGTATTCGACGACTCTTGCGCGTGCCCAGTAGATATCGGAATCTTCATCAAAAATAATGTACAGATAGGCGTCGCCGAAAAAAGAATAACCGCGCACGGTTTCGGCACCCGGTACCGACATTAATAGTGTCGATAGTGGGTAAGTTATCTGCTCTTCAACAACATCTGGTGATTGCCCGGGATAATTAATTTTGACAATGACCTGAGTGTCACTGAGATCCGGTATAGCATCAACGGGTGTGCTATACAGTGCCTTTACTGCGAGAAACAGAAGTAAAACAACCACCAAAAGCACCATCGCAGCATGTTTGATACATGCCTGAATTAAGAAACGTAACACGATAGCTGTCCTCTAGTGATGTTGATGACTTGCGTCACCAGCCATAGACATATTACTCAGACTGGCTTCGGCATCGATCAGAAACTGTCCTGAGGTGACGATGTCATCGCCTACGTTGATGCCAGAAATAATTTCGGCGCGCCCCTGAGTGACCGCACCAACAGTCACTTCACGTTGTTCAAACTGGTGGTTTTGAGTACGCACTATCACACGGTTTTGCTTGCCGGTTTGAATCAGGGCCTGCACCGGGATATTGATGACCTCCTGCAATGGTCCACCATAGATTCTGACAGTTGCCAGCATGTTGGGTTTGAGTCTTTCGTCCGGATTTTTTAACGAAAATCTGACTTTTAATGTGCGGGTTTGACTGTCGAGAGTGGGGTAGATAAATTCAATTTGTGCTTCCTGGGCAAACAGTCCGAGTCCAGGAATATCCATTTCTACCCATTTCCCAGTCGTCACCCAGTCAATCTGCTGTTCCAGCACATCGGCAACAATCCAGACACTAGACAGATTCGCCAAAGTCATGATTTCATTCTCGGGTTTCACATACATGCCTTCCCGACTATGCAGGGCGGTCACGACGGCGCTTTCCTGGGCATAATAGGGAACGGTATAGATGACCTGTCTGGTTTCAATGAGCTGCGCAATCAGGCTTTGGTCCATCCCCAGTAAAGCTAATCGTGTTTTACCTCGGGAAAGGAGATTGTCGTTGGCGGCACTGCTGCGTAACAGAGCCAGAAAATCCTCTTGAGCGACAAGCAATTCAGGAGAGTATATTTCGTATAGAAGATCACCTTTGTTGACTCGTTGTCCCAGCATATTCACTTGCAGTTTTTCAATCCAGCCATTGGTACGAGGGTGAATATGGCGCATTCGGGTCTCATCAAGTTGCACCGCACCAAAGGTTTTTACAAAGCGCCATAGCGTTCCGCGCGTGGCTTTTTCTGTGGTCACGGCCATTGCTTGTTGCAAAGCCCCTGAGACTTCAACAGTATTGGTTTGAGAAGGTTTGTTACGTTGGATTAAATCCATACCGCAGATGGGGCAGGTGCCCGGGTGATCTCGCACGATGTGGCTGTGCATGGGACATACGTAACGGCTGGCGGCCTGCTGCTCAAGTACGGGATTGGTATGTGTATTGTGCTCATCTTCCTGAGCAATAGGCGTTACCGAATAAGTGGATAACGCCAGTAATATAAAAAGGCAAAAATAACGCATGTTAAATATCTCCGAAAAAAGTAATAAAAGAAGGGTTCGGAGTTAGCGTATTGGGGGATGGTCTACCTTAGAGAGTCTTTTTTGTGTGTTTTGTGCCACGTCATCAGAGGGGGGATCAGCATGAGAAAAACCAGCCGAAATAACCATGGCCAGCATTGCCGAGGCACCACTGCAGTTCTGTTCGCAATTATCGCAACTACCATCACAGCAACGTTCCGGTAGTGAGTCAGACTCTTGCTTATCATCATCACAGCAGTCGTGTTCGGATGTTTCGTTAGCTTGTTGCTGTGAGTCACTCACGATGTCCATATTACCCATGTCCATATTATCCATGGGTATCGACAGGCCAACGGCAAACGCGCCGTTTCCTGCGAATAAACAGATAGCCACAACTACAAGCAACAATTTTTTCATAGAGAGATTGTAATCATTAATTGTCTATTGGTCGAGTGTGCTTATTAATTCATTCAGTGCCGAGACCGAAAACCCTTCGTCATAGAAGTAAATAATTTTACGCTGTCTGTCCAGCAGCATGACCCGAGCGTTATTGGGATGAGTGTTGCCGGTTAGCTTTTGAATGCTGTCGCCATCCTGATAAATGGTAATAACACCCCCCCATAATTCTTTTGGTATCCCTTTGCGCATACCATTGTTGATTTGCGTTTTAAACATTCTGGGAAACATCCCCTGAATCGTGGGCAGTTCGTAAAAAGTGGCAGGCACCTGTTTCATGTCCAGCCCGATAAGCCAGCGATCAATATCGAACTGGGCATCCTGGACATAACCCAGCAGCAAAATCACCGGTTCTTGGACAAGATCATCTGGTAATTGCATTTGTTGTTGCGCCAGAGACTCACCGGCAACATTGGGGAAAGTTTCTCCGAGTGGTGACCGGTTAGGGTATTGGCTTGAACAAGCAGTAACAGCCAACAGTAATAGCGCGGTGAACAACATTCTCAAGTACATTATTTTTCCAAATCACAGACACCAACATCGGTGCGTTACCAGATACGATACTAACTGCCGCATTGATCAAATTGGATGACTACTCACCCGGATACTGGATTCCCCATTGTTTTCTCAAATCATCCATTATTTCCATGGTAGTCAGAGTGTCTTGCCAGCTCATGAGAGAGGATTCGGTTTTGCCAGATTTAAGACACCTTTCGACTTCCGCAATTTCGAATTGATAGCCATTTCCAGAATACGCAAAATCGAATGTCTCCGGGGCCTGGTGGTGTTTTGCCAAGGTGATTTTAGCTGGATGATGAAAGCGTTCATGGATATAAATGTTGCCCTGAGTGCCGACAATCGTCGCCGTTATCGGCGCATCAAAACGCGAACTGGCACGTAAAAAAGCCTTAACGCTATTTTCATGCTCAAAAGTTACATCCATAAAATCGTCTACACCCGTTTCTCCTAACAGACAATGTCCCGTCCAGGAAAGTGGCTTGCCAAATAAGAATTGTGCCAGTGAGATAGGGTAAATACCCAGATCCAGAAGCGCCCCGCCACCTAATTCAGGGGAGAACAGACGGTGTTTTGCATCGAATGGTTTGTTAAAACAAAAGGCGGCATCAAGCATTTGGGGGGTGCCAATTGCACCATCTTCAAGTAACTGCTTGGCTTTGTGAATGGCTGGGAAAAAACGCATCCACACGGCTTCCATTAAAAATAATTGCTGCTTGCGCGCGGCTTCAATACAGCGATAAGTATCACTACTGTTTAACGTGAGTGGCTTTTCACAGAGTACGTGTACACCAGAGGCCAGTGAGGTCAGCACAGCATCTTTGTGGTAAGGGTGGGGTGTTGCCACATAAACGACATCAACCTCTGGATGGTGCAGCATTTCCTGGATATCAGAAAAGGCGTTCGGGATCCCATACTGTTCAGCAAAAGCCTGAGCACTGTGTAACTGTCGTGAAGTTACCGCAGTAATTTGGCTGTTGGAAGATAATTGCAGATCCTGAACAAAGGTGTGGGCGATTTTGCCCGTGGCGATGATGCCCCAACGTAATTTTTTCATGGCGATTGCTCCTTGTTGCCAGAATTTATTCGGAGTATGTTACATGGTACATGAAATATTGTGTGGGTATGGTCTTATTAGATGGCCACTATTGACACAACCTGATGCTGAGAAAATAAGATGAAACACCTGGTTACAGCAGACTGGTTAATACAAAACCTGAATAACCCAAAGCTGGTGGTATTAGATGCCAGTATGCGTTACCCCTTACCCGGGCTAAAAAATGAGTTGGATCAAGGCTGTATTGATGGAGCGCGCTATTTCGATTTTGAGCAACAGATATGTGATCGGAAGTCCCAATACTCCTGCATGATGCCTGCAAAGGAGCAATGTCAGGAACATATGCGGCAATTGGGCATAAATCAGGATAGCCAGATAGTGGTTTACGATAACATTGGTGTTTATTCTGCTCCCAGGGCCTGGTGGATGATTCGTGCAATGGGGCATGAGGACGTGTTCGTTTTGAATGGTGGTTTGCAAGCCTGGATGCTTGCTGGCGGGGCGATGGCAGATGACTATCAGTTGCCGAAACACAAAGGTAACTTTGTCGCCAAAGATACCTCTATGTTTGTCGACGCAGAGCAAGTTAAACACGCCAGTGAAAGTGATTCCGCAGATATCGTCGACGCTCGCTCACCGCAACGATTTAGTGGCGAAGAAGCAGATCCAAGGCCTAATGTGCGTAGTGGCCATATTCCGCGTTCAAAAAATTTACATTACAAAGAATTACTGCAGGACTTGTTTTTAAAAGACAGTGTCGAGTTAGCCGAAATTGTCGCAAAACAGCTGCCAGATCCCCAACGCCCCGTTATTTTTTCTTGCGGTTCAGGGATAACTGCCTGTATTTTAGCGCTTGCTGCTGCAGAGAGCGGTTACGTAGCCCTCAGTGTGTATGATGGCTCCTGGTCAGAATGGGGCAATCGGGATGACTTGCCTGTCGCAACAGGCGTTTAATTTTTATCAAGGAGTTATAATGAAATCAAAGATGTTTGCGCTGGCAATATTGTTATGCGCGACAATTGCACAGGCGAGTGAAGATAAACTGCATATGATGTCAGCCTGGGCGCCTGCAACTTTCAAGCTGGCAGTAAACGGTGCAGCGTATATTAATGCTCACAATATGTCGGGTCAGGATGTCGCCATCGCGGGATTATCCGTTGATGAAAAAATTGCCTCACGGGTGGAATTACATGAGACCATCATCAAAGATGACATGGCACGAATGCGACAGATTACGCTTCCTGTGACTATTCCCGCAGGAGAAGCGTTGAGTATGCAGCCTGGCGGAAAGCACATCATGTTGCTTGGACTGGCAAGCCCGCTATCCAAAGGTGTTGAATTTCCGTTAACGTTGCATTTTGAAGATGGTACAGAACAAGTTGTGAACGTCAGCATTGATGCCCAGGCAGAAGCCACAGATCACAGCCATCACCACTAATACATGTTAAGTAAGGTCAACACACCCTGTTTGATGTTGGATAAAGCAAAGTTAACCGACAACATTGAGCAGATGAACGCGAAAGCGGCTGCACATGGGGTGCGTTTACGACCTCACCTGAAAACCGCCAAGTGTGCGGCTATAGCCAGCATGTTCAACAATGACAATAAACAGCAGCCAATTACCGTATCAACCCTCCGTGAAGCCGAGTACTTTGCCGATGCAGGCTTTGTCGATATCCTGTATGCCGTTAGCATAGAGCCGGGTAAGTTTGCACGCTTGAGCAAGCTTTACCAACGGGGTGTGGTTGTCACTGTCATTCTGGATGCCTTGCCCGTCGCACAAGCACTTTGTGAGTATGCCCTGGAGCATCAGGTGACCCTCTCGGTGATGATAGAAATTGATGTTGATGGTCATCGGGCAGGCGTGAAGCCCGATGCGGAGAGTTTGCTACAGTTAGCAAACCTGCTGGAGAGTGCAGCGAATATTCAATTTGCCGGTTTGATGACTCACGGTGGAGGCAGTTACGATTGCCAATCCATCGAAGAAGTGCGAACACATGCCGATCTGGAGCAAGCCGGAATTTTGCGCGCAGCGAAACGCTGCCGTGAGGCGGGAATGAATATCACAACAGTCTCTATTGGTTCTACTCCGACGGTTGTTGCTGCGAGAGGTTTTAACGATATCGACGAAATCAGACCCGGTGTATTCGTGTTTTTTGATTTGTTTCAAATGCAATTGGGTATATGTGCTTTGGAGCAGATTGCGTTGTCTGTATTGTGCAGTGTTATTACTCATAAAACGGAAGAAAATTGCATTATCGTCGACGCCGGGGGCCTGGCTTTATCTAAAGACAGAAGCACTCAAGGCACTTCACAAGACTATCACTATGGTTTGGTTGCGGATCTTTCTGGCAAACCGATTGCACCGCCTGTGAACGTCACAGACGTCAATCAGGAACACGGTATCATTCATTTACCTGCAGAACTGTCCTGTGAGCATTTTCCAATAGGACAGCGCTTACGAATATTTCCCAATCACGCTTGTATGACCGCTGCAGCCTATGAAGGTTATGTAGTACTCGATACTAAGCAAGATGCTGCGCTGGAATATTGGGGGCGGTGCAACGGCTGGTGACCATCACAGTATGGCCACCAGTATATTGGAGGGTTATTCCTGATCGGGTGGAACTGAATCAGGCTGGCTATTATCACTCGGTAGTGCGGTTTTTAATCCTTTTTCATGCACAGTATTTCGGGGAACGCACTCCATCGCCGAAAACTTAATGCCAGTTTCATAGTTTTTATCTCTTTCAGCGACGAAAACCAGGTTTTCATTGATTGTCAGCACTCTTTGCCGTGGCTCTTTTGCACAAGCAGAATAAGGATAGGTTTCGAAGCGATAGATAAACTGTGCCACCATTAAATCCAGCCATTTTAATCCTGCAGCCTTTTCCTCATCCTCGTCGCTCGTACTATCAACAATCTTCACTTCTGCACCATTTTTAGTAAAAGACAGCCCCTGGAGCACTTTCAGTGCTTCCTTCTGCTCCGCTGTCAGGTCTTTGGTAAAATCCTGCTCTTTGGCTGTCGTGATATTTTCAACACCATCGGTGCGCAATTCGGTTTGTGCATCGGTGTTTGCATCAAGCTGGGTGGCTCCACTCTCAGCTTCGGGCGATTGGGCATTTGTTTCGACTTGTTCAGAGGAAAGTTGTCTAGTATCAATGACCTCAAAACCCATTGTGTCATTAAACATATCCATTTGTTTGATGTAAGGGTTTATCAAGGCCGCCAGAGCCCACAACAAGGCTGGGATCAAAATAATACGCAGGATAAGTGTGAGCACCGCAAATGATTGATCTTCCCAGTGAGTAGGTAGGCGGATGCCGACAAGGCGCAATAATAACGCGATTAATAACCAAAAGTTACCGACGACAAGTGCAGTACCCAGAAATACCATCGAAGCCAGTATCAGCCAGAACGGCAACATCAGCAATGTTGTGAATCCCATCGTGAAAATAAAAACTGTGGGTTCTACACCGGATATAGAGTTGATTTTCAGTGCTGATACCGCCAAGGCGAAATTAGCAGTAGCCGCATAAAGCACAAACAGTAAGCCTTTGCCGGCAGTATGAGCCCAGATCCGCATAAACAGATACCAAAGCTCACGAATAAGGCCGACACCTGCGATAATACCTGCGGTTAAGAATGAATCCATGGATTCGCTGTCGGTTTCAGCCGTAAAAAACAGCGTGAAAAAGGCCAGCAAGTACATCCACTGGGAAAAGGTCAGCTTTGAGAATTTGTCTCGAAAGCCTGACTTTATCCTTTTTATACCCCTTTTAAGACGAGCAACAGCACGGTTGTCCTTAGTGTCAAAATCGTGATCCAGATGGTCTTGCGATTCAGCAGTCGTCACGCTTGGCTGCTCTCCCTGCAATGTATTGTTCATGTCATTCTAATGTGCATTTTTGTTAGCAATATAATCTAAATTACAGGTTTTTGGCAGTCACGGCACCAGAAATTGGGAAAATTGCTATTACCATCATATACTCAGCAAAAGTATTGAGGTAAGAGTGACTTATTCATGCAGGTAAAGTTTTGGGGGACAAGAGGCTCCATCCCTGTAGCACCAGACAATGCGCAGCTCCAAGAAAGAATAAAAAGTGTATTGATTGATGCAGTCAGACAAGAAATACATCAAGAATCACAAATTTCCCAATTTTGCGACAACCTGCCATTTTATCTTACCCACTCCTTTGGTGGAAATACGTCTTGCGTAGAAATACAGGCCGGCCAGGAAGATTATATTCTGCTTGATGCCGGCACCGGTATTCGGGATTTTGGCGGGGCTTACATGATGGAGCGCGCTCCCCGAAGTAAAACATTCCACATTCTGTTATCTCATTTGCACTGGGATCACATTATGGGTTTTCCCTTTTTCACACCTGCCTATATTCCCGGACATAAAATCATTTTTTACGGATGTCACAATCAAATCGAAGAAACCATACGCCGACAACATTCCGGTCCGAATTTTCCAGTACAGTTTGATGCGCTCGGGGCGGATATCGAGTTTGTTCAGTTTTCCCCGGATGAGCCCATTTCAGTGGCAGGCCTGAATATCAGTGCTTATCTGCAGCTTCACGAAGGTGATTCCTACGGTTATCGTATTAGCGATGGTGACAACGACGTGGTTTACAGTACGGACTCGGAACATAAAGTCGACAATCAGGAAGAACTCAACGAGTTTGTGAAGTTTATTGGTGACGCAGATTTTGTCATATTCGATGCGATGTATTCATTACTGGATTCCGTGACCCTGAAAGAAGACTGGGGGCATTCCAGCAACCTGATGGGAGTGGAATTGTGTCTTAGGGCGAACGCCAAAAAATTGTGTTTATTTCATCATGATCCGACAAACAGCGATGAACAATTGTACAATACGCTTCTGGAAGCGAGAAATTATTTAAATCTTATGGAAAATAGTCATCGCTTAAGGATTGAATCTGCTTACGATGGGTTATCGGTTGAAATTTAATGAGGGCAAGGCTTAGTCACTTTGATTTTTTCTCTTTAACCTGCTTGTTATTTTTGACTTGCGAGATTGCCCAGGCAGAAGCAGATGTGCAAATTCACATAGTTACTGAACACTGGCCACCTTTTAATTACCTGAATGACAAAGGTGAAGTTGAAGGTATTGCAACTGACGTAGTAAAAAAGGTCATGACGGAAGCGGGATACTCATATGAAATTTCCTTGTTAAGTTGGAGTCGTGCATATCAGCGAGCGAAGAATGATAAAAATGTGCTCATCTACACCATTTTTAAATTGGAAAATCGAGAAGAAGACTTTCAGTGGATATGCCCGCTGATCGAAACGGGTGGAGCGAAAGTCTTTGCTTTGGCTAGTAGAGAAGACATTAAAATTGAATCACTAAATGACCTGAAAGGATATTCAGTTGGTGTGCTGGGCAGTGGTTGGTCCTATGAGTTTTTGAAATTCTATGGGTTTGTCGCAGGAGAACACCTGGATATTGTAAAAGATGAAATGGCAAATATTCGAAAACTGTTTGCTGGCCGCATTGATTTGATTGTACAAGAGCCAGAGCTTATCAGTAACCGGCTTGAGATTGTTGGCAAAAGTAAATCTGACATCAGATCCGTATTTAAACTTGGGGCTGAGAACAGTCAGTCTGGATGCATGGCGATGAGTCTGGATACCCCCTCTGATGTAGTGAAAACGCTACGCAGTGCTCTGGTGAAAGTGGCTTTACATTAAAGAGGAGCATCGCGCAGTGATGAATCGCGCAATACTCATTTAAACTATCGAATTTGTATCTCAAACGTGTTGATCAAACATGAGTTTGTTGCCATCAGGATCTTCAACAATGATGTGTGCTGGCCCTGCAGCTTTTTCATCCGTCGTCGCAATCAGTTTCGCTCCAGCAGCTTTGAGCTTCTGTTCGATTTCACGGACATCATCGAATTCTTTGAGTGGCTGGCAATCTTGATCCCAGCCGGGATTAAAGGTCAGCATGTTGTCTTCGAACATCCCTTGAAATAAGCCGATAGTGGTTCCCCCGTTACGCAGAATCAACCAGCCCTGCGAGGCATCCCCGGCAATCTGAGTAAAACCTAAAGTGTTGTAAAATACCAGGGATTTTTGTAGATCACTAACGGCTAAAGACACTGAAAATGCACCAACGTTCATCGCTGCTCTCCTACTATTGATTATGATTTGTGATTCTTTAAAACGAGTGCGCTAACTAACGCAATAAGCGCTCCGATAGGGAATATTTCTGTAGCTGTCATCGGGAGCCTGAACATCGGGTCATAATATTGCTCACTAAATTTAGCCATATTTTGTTCAAGTTGAGCAATTTCAGCGTCAGTTGAACCATTGCTTATGGCATCGGCCATAATGGCGTGTGAATAGAGATCCAGAAACCTGAAATCTGTCATATACAGATAAAAATCCCATAAAAAGACATACATGCCAGTCGCCACAAGCGCTATCGATATGCCCGTTGAAAATGCCTGCTTAAAGGTGATTAAACCGCCAAGTTCATTTTCTTTTTTCTGTTTAATGGCTACAAAAATACATGACAATGCGATCAGCATAGTCAGGAATCCAAGCCACATACTGCTATAGCCCATCTCTAACGCCGTAATCATAACGGTGATGGTCACTGCGCCAGAGATAGCGCCATATAAAAACAATTTTTGATTCATTTTGTCTCCCGGATTGCCATTACAACTTAGCCATTAACAGCATAATCTGCATCCATCTTTTGGTTGATTTTGAAATAATTCGATTGATTTTAACTGAACGATGTTCAGGAACTGTAGGTTTTTGTATAGATTTAGTTCAACTGGCACTGGTAATTTATTCCATGACATACCGCTATGGAACAATACTCAGATGACGGGCTTTTTTAATGGCTTGTGTTCTGCTGGTAACGTCCAGTTTCTGGAAACATTTGTTCAAGTGAGTTTTAACAGTACTAGTGGCTACATACAAATTATCCGCAATTTCCTGATTGCTATGCCCAAGCGCCAACTGTTGCAGTACCTGAAGTTCTCTTTCAGTTAACTGCAATTGCTGCAAGGCCTCTTCATTCAATTCAAATGGCGATGAAGAGCGTGATGAGGCCAGATGGAAGCCTATCCAAACGCCTATAATCGCAAAAACTACCGTCAGAATGATAATATAAGACTCAGTTGTAAAACGTTTAATGCCATAGTATTGCTCAAGTAAGTGTAACAAGAAGGCAAGAACCGCCATTACAATCCCATAGGCCACAGTGCTTTTACTGATCATATAGCGCGTATTGAAACTTGTATTTATTACATTTGGAAATAGCTTACAGGGCGAGTTGTTGGTGTGTAAATCATTTACACCGTAAATCCAGAAATTGTGCAAAAACGGCCAGTGCTCAACTGATTAATCTAGGATTATCATTTGGTAATCAATAGTGCTCTATGTGATTACTGTCGCTATAGTTATATGCATTAGGCTTAATTAGTTCTGACTATGCGTATACTTTTAATTGAAGACGATTCCGTCATCGCTGATCTAATTGTCAAAGGAATGAAAGAATCCGGGTTTGTTATTGAGCATGCAAGTGATGGCATTAGCGGCTTGAACCTGGCTTTGAGCAGCGGTTATGACCTTGCAATTATTGATATTATGCTGCCAAAACTTAATGGTTTGTCGATCATTGATCAAATTCGCGAACGTCGAATTAAAATGCCAATTATTATTCTCAGTGCTAAACGAGATGTAGATGATCGCATTAACGGCTTGCGGCATGGTAGTGATGACTATTTGACTAAGCCCTTTTCTTTCAGTGAATTGCTCGCCAGAGTGGAAGCCTTAATCAGGCGCGCCAACAATGTGACAGAACCTACATCGTTGGAATATGCAGACATACGCCTGGACCTTTTATCCAGAACTGTCACCAGGCGGGGCATCAATATTGTGCTGCAACCTAAAGAATTTGCACTGTTAGAGTATTTAATTCGTAGCGCCGAGCGGGTTGTTTCGAAAACCATGATTATGGAACGCGTCTGGAACTATCATTTTGACCCGAATACCAATGTCGTTGAGGCAAGAGTCAGCAAACTCAGAGACAAAATTGACCGGGATTTCGACGAGCAACTTATTCATACGGTCAGGGGATTAGGTTATGTCCTCAAACGTTAACAGCAATCCCATTAGTATTACTAAAAAGATAACATGGCTTGTCACAGTGACCTTTACTGGTCTTATTGCGCTGTTGTTTATCAGTCTCTACTTTTCCATTGCACAAGAATTATCAAAAGAACTTGATGAAGACTTACAGGAAGATGTCTTTGAATTTCGTTCCGTGTTGTTGGAAGAAGGACAGCACTTTCTATTGCAACGTCTGACAATGGAAAGTACAGAACAAGAGTCAGAACAGGAGTTCGTTCGCCTTTATAGCCATTCCGGAGAACTCATCTACAGTAGCCAACTGAATTCCTGGCAATCTCTGCCTGAACCAAATTTTGTAGACAATTTACGGGATAACGGAAGGTTAGAAACTCTCTCTTTGGAAGGGAAAGAGTATGAAGTCAGGGTCATTACGGCAAGGTTAAATGAAAAACTCTTCATTCAAATTGGTGAGTTGTTGGAAACGCACTCCGATATACTGGATATTGTGTCCATAAACAGCGCAATGATGCTCATTATTGGTATCCCGGTATCCTTGGTATTGGCTTTCTTTCTGGCTAATCGTCTGGCCTTTAATGTAAAGCAAATCAGTGCCGCTGTAACCGAGATGGGAGCAGGCGATTTTTCTGTCAGAGTACCAGAGTCAGCGACTGAAGCAGAAACCCAGCAATTGGCTAAAAGTTTTAATCGGATGGCAGAAAAGATTGAATTGCTGATTCGGGAAATGCGTGAAATGACCGATAATATTGCTCATGATTTGCGCAGTCCATTGGGTCGCATCCGGGCACTGTCCGAAATGACACTGACGGCTTCACCATCCCCATCGGTAATTCAAGAAGCGTTTGAAAATATACTCAATGAATGTGATCGTTTGCTTGGTCTTATTAATATGACATTGGATGTGGCAGAAGTTGAAGCCGGGATTATCAGAACGGAAAAAAGTCAGGTGGATATTAAATCCATGGTGGCTGATGTTTGCGAGATGTATGAACCAGTTGCTGAACAAAAAAACATAAAGATTGAAACCGAACTTTGCGATATCCCCTTTATCCATGGCAGTCAGGCCAGTCTGCAAAGGATGGTCGCCAACCTGTTGGATAACGCCATAAAATACACACCTGAAAATGGTCAGGTAAAAGTCTTTTTGCAACAAGACAGTGGCGGTTTGCGTATTAACGTGACTGATAGCGGGATCGGTATACCATCCCATGAGCAACAACGTGTGTTTGAGCGATTTTTCCGCTGTGATCAGAGTCGCTCACTAGATGGAAGTGGACTGGGACTCAGTTACTCGCGCGCCGTTGCAAGAGCTCACGGTGGTGATATTAAATGTAAAAGTGTGCCCAATACAGAAACCGCCTTTACAGTATTCCTTCCCTCTTAATCACCATCCAATGTCGCTTTTCCAGATACTTAATCCTGGGTAAATTGCTTTGGGATAGTAATTGCTGTTTTGTCTAAAGGTTACCATTTCGTCACCTCTATATCAGGTTTAGGTAAGAATCATCTCTTAATCTTTAGTCAAGAACGCCTCATGGTTGCAATGACACCATTGCTTAAGTTCACGAATTGCATTTTGGAGATGGCCTATGAACACCGCGACCAGCGCTATTCCACACAACAACCTTCGTTGGCAACAAGCGTACCTGACCAAATTTAAACACTCTATTAAAACTCGAATGAGTTTCGCGATAGGAATAATTGTGATCACATTTTGCACATTATTCAGCTTGCTCATGGTGGCTGAATTTAAACGCTTCAACAGCGAATATGCCTTGCATGAAGGACGCCTGTTTGCTGACAGTCTCGCCGCTGTTATTGCCGAACCATTGGCTGTACGAGATGTTGCAAAGATCCAATCTATTATTCAAGGATTTCTGGAAGTTCGTGGTCAGCAAGATGTGGAGCTGAATATTATTACACTGGATGAACCAGGGCGTTCCTCGCGTGTAATAGCCAGTAATAATCCGGATAACCTTGAGGATACGGATGCAGATGAACATGCATTGATTGAGGCGGCAGTTGCCAGCCGTGAGGTTTTAATGGAATTGGACATAGAGGACGGTGATGATGAGGAAGATGAACTTCAAAGGGAAGTGTTATATAAGCAGAGCTTAACACCGGGTCACCCTGACTTCCATTTTGAGCCGGGTTATCAAATTATCGATATTTTTGTACCTGTATTTTTTCAGCAGCAGGGTATTGGTGCCATTAATATCAAACTATCACTCAAAAGTATGGAGTTAACTCTTGGCGGTATTTATATACATATGATGCTTGGCTTATTTTGCATGGTGCTACTGATACTTTCCAGCATAGCCTTTATCAGTAACAGAAACTTGGTGTTGCCACTCCAAAAGCTGAGTATGCATATGCATTTATTTGGTATTAAGCGACTGAACAAGCCCAGCAATCTGGCCGCCAGAAAAGACGAGTGGGGCTTTATTGCCAAACAGTTTAATTTGATGCGCTCTCGCATAGAACAGGCTGAAGCTGTGACTATGAAGTATCAGGAACATTTACAGGAAATGGTAGAAGTAAGGACACAGCAATTGATGCAAACCCAGGACGTTACATTTATGTCGATTGGTGCGCTGGCCGAAACCCGCGATCCTGAAACTGGCGGGCATATCAAACGCACTCAGACATACGTCAAGACATTAGCAGAGGCGTTGCGCACTCACCCCAGATTTCAGTCATTCTTATCTCAGGACAACATTGAGCAAATGTACAAGTCAGCGCCACTACATGACATTGGAAAGGTAGGTATTCCTGACAGCATCTTGCTTAAACCTGGAAAGTTAAATGATGATGAGTTTGAAATCATGAAAACCCACACAACCCTGGGTGGAGATGCACTCGCCGCAGCAGAGCAGCAACTTGGCTCTAACTCCTTCTTAAGATTTGCTAAGGAGATAGCCTATTACCATCAGGAAAAATGGGACGGCAGTGGCTACCCTAAAGGGTTGACAGGTGAAGAGATACCCGTGTCAGCTCGTCTAATGGCTGTGGCAGATGTATACGATGCTTTAATCAGCCGCCGTTGCTATAAACCTCCGTTTTCTCATCAACGAGCGGTCAGTATTATTAAAGAAGGCAAGGGCACACACTTTGATCCAGATATGGTGGAGGCATTTGTTGAGATTGCCGAGTCTTTTAGGCAAATAGCGCTGACTTATTGTGAATCGGATGAGGAACATGCTGCGCTGATGTAATGATGTATTCCAGTGCTTGCCAGTATTACCATTTGATAAGGAGAAGTAATTAAACTGGCGGGCATTGAAAAAACTAACCATTATTGATCTAACTCATGATTGGACACAGCTATGGTTTCGCGAATCCTTTTTTTCCTATTGACGATTTCAGTAACAGGCTTGTGTGTAGCTCAGAAACCAGAAGATGAACAGGAGGAAGAGTTAGCTTCCGAAGAACCCGCTGGCATTGAGCAGGCAGGAACTCAATTCTATCGGTCTCCTGAGGAGAGACGTGAAGCAGGATTAGGAACACAAATTACTGATTGGCTCAAAGTCTCAGGACTGATTGAACTGGAACGTGAACAAGCAACATTCCGACTTATTGATGGTGTTGAGTTTACTGAAAAAGAACCGCTATCTAAAAATATCCAACTTGCGCTTGATTTAACTATTTCTGAAGATTTGGAAGCCGAAGTCGTATTGGAAGTGGAGAAAACCGATTTCACCCGCAGTATAGTTGATGAAGCCGCGATTACCTGGGATATAGATGAGTGGAGTATCTCAGCAGGAATGATGTCACCCTCGTTTGGCGAGTATTACAGTCATCTGATTGTTGGACCATTACTGGAATTCGGTGAAACTCGTGCAGCAACACTCAGTGTGGATTATGGTTTATCAGACAATTGGGAAATCGGGGCCTTTATATTTCGCGGGCAAAAAGGGACGCAGACAAATTCAGGAAACATTGACTGGGGCTTAATGACTGAGTGGGTCAATGAAGATGAATCTATGCGCTTTGGATTAAGTTATCTGTCGGATCTGGCTGAAAGCGACGAGAATTTATTGCAGGAGTACGAATTCTACCAACAATCTGTAGATGCGATATCTGCCTATGGATTTTGGGGCTTTGAACAGTTTGAAATTACCCTGGAAATGGTCAGTGCATTGAAGGCTTTCCAAGAATTCGATGCACAACAAAACAAACCCAAAGCATACAATGCCGAATTGGCATATTACCCATCTGAAAACTTACAACTCGCTATTCGCTATGAAATTAGTCGAGAATTAATTGACAGCCCTCATACCAGAATCGGTATGGGGGTTCGCTGGTTGGCTTTTCCTCAAATGAGTATTGGTATTGATTATTTGTACGGAGAATATAACCAGATAATTGAAGATGAAGAAGAAGTACCGATTGACCACGAACATGTTTTGGCTGCACAAATAAGCATCGAGTTTTAATCCCCCTTATATCCTGTTTAATATTACCAATTGGTAAGCCTGTTATCAGGTTCCCGTGAGACTCGCCTCATATTCTTAAAAAGCTATTAGCTTAACCATTGAGGCATTAATCATGATTTACAATAAAAACCAATCTAAAGCATTGAACAACAGGGTATTAACGCCAGTATTTTGGGCAGTAGGACTGGCACTATTAACCGCATGTGGTGATAGTAATCTGACCCTACCGACACCACCAGCGGTGCCAGAAGTCACCGATACCACAGACAACAGTGATTCCACCGAAGATGAAACGACCGAAGAGAGCCTGGTAGAGGATGCAAAAGTGTTGATTGAGCACAATGCCGCTGATGAAGATACTGGGTTTCAGGGATTTGCTGATGGTGAGCCCTGGAATGCATTAACTATTACTGGTCCTGACGACGTGGCTATTATTTCTATCGATACAGCCGGTGGATTTCTGGATTTTGGGGTGACCGAACTGTTTTTTGAAACGAATGAGCCTGAAAATGCTGAAGTACCTATCAGCGACGTATTGCAGCGGTTACCTCAAGGTGAGTATCAAGCAAGTGCGGTCATAATTGATGAAGAAGAAGCGGTTCGAAGCGCTGAATTTACTCATACGATCCCAGTTGGTGCGGAGATTACTTCACCACAAGAGGATGCAAAGGGGCTGGATGCGAGTAATCTGCTGATCGCCTGGGAACCTTCAACCAGCGATTTAGATGGGAATCTAATAAACATTGTGGGATATCAGATAATTGTTGAAAAGGCAGATTATACACCTGAGTTTCCATCCGGATTTGCTGAGCCTGTGCTCAGTGTCTACATGCCGGCGGATGCCAGAATGTTGATTGCACCAGAAGAATTTATGGAAACTGACGAGTGTTATGAGATGGAGATTCTCAGTATAGAGGAGAGTGGTAATCAGACTATTACTGCTGTGGAGTTTGAAACGGGGGAAGGTTGCGATAGGGAAGAAGCCGCTGAAGATGAAACGCCGCAAATGCGTGATGCGAAAATACTTATTGAGCATAATGCTACAGACGAAGATACTGGATTTCAGGGATTTGCAGACGGCGACCCATGGAATAGTCTGGTTATCGATGGCCCTGATGGACAATCCATACTCAATGCTACTGCTGAGGGAGGTTTGTTTAATTTTGGTTTAACCGAATTATTTTTCGAAACCTCTGAGCCAGAAAATTCTGAAGTGGCGATATCTGAAGTATTGGCCAGAATGCCGGAAGGAATCTACAGTTTTACTGCAGATGTGATTGATACTGGCATGAGTACGATAACTGCAGAGTTTTCACATGCCATTCCTCAAGGGCCGGAGATTACTACTCCAGAGCAGGAGCAGGTTGTTCCCATCGGAACATTAGTGATCAGTTGGGAACCTGTTGCACAAGACCTGAATGGCAACTCGGTAACCATAGTCGGCTATCAGGTTATTGTGGAAGCGGATGAAGACCCTGAGTATCCACAAGGGTTTTACACCCCGTTTTTCAGCGTGTACCTGCCTGCTAGCGCAACCACGGTAACTCTACCAGACGGCTTTCTACAGTTAGAAACGAGCTATAAGACGGAAGTGTTTGCAATCGAAGCTTCGGGTAATCAGACTCTGACGGCGGTCGAGTTTGAAACGCAATAACGATTTAAAGAGCCGATGTCTCTTGAGGCTCGGCTCTTATGATTGATACAAAGACCTAAGCAATCTCTTTAAGTTCATTGTCTGGAGGCACGGACGCGTCTTCCAGGTCTTCCAGGCCAATGCTCCAGTACTGTTGCAGATGCAGCGCTTTCATTATCTTAGCCATTTTTAATCTGGAGGCATTGTCCAGACCGTATCGTTTGTGACAGATGTAATATTTTTTGAGGGCGCGATAGAGTCTTCCAGACTTACTATGATGCTCAGCAAGTTGTTTAAAACGGTCGGCAAGTTGCTGCTTGTCGAGCGTCGCTTCCATTGCATCCTTGTAAACTATTTCATGTGAGATAAGCTCTGGGCACATTTCCATGCGCGAAACGTTTCTATCCAAAATCTTTTGGATTTCCCAGGACTGCTCTTCACGTTTCAACTTCTGTGAGACAAACAGCAAAATATTTAGCTGTGTTACATCCAGTTGATGACGATACATGTAGAGCTTTTCGAATGAGGCATTAACCTCTTTACCTTGTAAAAGTGCCGTGCCTAGCAGTATAAATGGCTTGTATATATTGTATTGAAACGACCCTTTCCCCCATGTGTTATTGGCAATCAGATCAACCATGGCGTTATTGATGGAAGAACTGCTTTGACCGCCACAATCCCCTGTGAGAAGTGCCAATGAATAACATTTTAGCTGTGTCAAACTGAGGATATTGCGAAGATCGTAACCTTCCGACCGGATGTCCAGTTTACTCTCTATGTACTCGATAGCTTTCTTCAGCCCTTGTGCCTTTAGCATCAGCAGCGCTTCGGTTTCCATTTCATTTGGATGCAGAGCATTCTCGGTCAGGCTTTTAAAATGTTGCAGGGCTTGCTCAATTTCGCCTTCCATCACGGCGTGATAGGTTTGGTAATAGGTACAACCTTTATCTAAAACTCCCTCAAGGAGAGCTTCTTCCATAGTCTCCTGATAGCGTTCTTTTTGTCCAGTTGAAGAGGTAATAAAAAGTTGTTCACGATACTTGTCTGCAGGATAGTTAATTCTTTCTGACACATCCCAGGCGAGGTCGGGTCTTCTGCCTTGTAACAGTAATTTGATTTTTAACTCAAGTAATTCATCACGGTGAATATCATCGAATTCCTTGATATTAAGTTCTGACATTTTGCTAATAATAAGACTGGCGGGAATGTGATTGAGGTTTTTAAGCATATCCTGGAAGACATCCAGAGATTGAATAGTCGAAGACACCACATTTGCTACCATTTGGTAGTTAATGGGGGTTTCCCAGATTTCCGTTCGCAAGTGTCGAAATATGGGAGTTGAGCAAATCTCTTCAGCATTCTCGGCTAATAAAACAAACTTGCTCCATCTGGGTACCAGATTGGTTCGGGTCAGGTAGCGGACCAAATCTGCGCCACCAAGACTGTAATCCAGATCTTCTCGTACAAAGATTAAATCGTATTTAAAGGCAAGTTCTCGGCCAACCAAATCACGGCCATCACGCATCAAATCAACCTGGCTTTGACCTTTTGTGCCAAGCATTGTTTTTAGCTTGCTTCGAGCCGTGATATTTTGATCAACAATTAGTATTTTTAATTGTCTTTCATATTTATCAGAAACCATACTCACACCTTAGAGTTCCGTGAAATAAGTTGATGCAATTCACTACACTTGTAGCATTAACTTTATGCGTCACTCTAAATACTAGTGTAGACGAAATATTGAGTTGTATGTCGAATCCCAAAGATTTGTACGAAGTTTCTTACTTTTTTATAGTTCCGGGGAATTAAATCCCCGCCAATATTAAATTTGTTTAAATATTAATAATTGAGGAAAAATAAATTACCCTTAAGGGGAGTAGTGATTCTTAATTTATTTTTCGTTTTCCTGCAGTGTTGATTCAAGTTCATCCAGCAAATTCATTAAATCTTCATGAAGTGATTTAAGTGAAGTAGCAGAACTCTGAGGGCGATAAACTTTTCGGCGGTGCGGCGATTGGGCGATTAAACGCATATCGCCACGCTTCAATGCTGGCGCGGGCAAAGTAATGTTTTGGTTGCTCATTTTAGATACTCTCTCCGCTGAGAAGAGGTCTGCCACTCAGCGTGCGTAAAGTGCAAATGAAAGAGAGAGAGGCTTATTTTTATTATTATTCGAAGTTGACCCCTACCTCGTGCCTCTCACAATTCGATAAACGAATTATGCCAATTAGAAAGAAAGTATTGTGCCAATCCTGCATAATCACAATTAATCCTTATAAAACAAACATATAAGATATTTCGATTTGAAAGCGTTGATCTGGAACAACTGTGCTTTGCAGCATCACAGTGCATAGCTGCACTGTGATGCTGCAAAGCGGTACAACACAGATTAACAGCCCCGGATAAGAAGAAAACAGGATTTCAATTTATTGCAATTGCTAGTTTTAGCACGCTACTGACAATATTCACTGCTGGCCACTACTGAGCTGTATTACATTATTTGCAGCAGGAATTAATGGCGGTGATAATTTCGTGATTTTCCACTTCGTGTTAATTTGAGATTGCACAAAACAATTTACCTGTTTTCATGATGTGACCGACAACATGTATTTTACCCGAGATGCCAATTGATATTGAACGGGGTTTTACTTTTAAGCTTATAGGTTGTCTGGCATAGTAAATCTCAAATTGAAAATTAGGAACAAGCCTAATCGATGAAATTCTCCATCGTCAGTCAAGTGTGAATATGCTGCCCTTTATTTTTCATCCAATATACAGTCAACTGACGCTGCCAGGACGGCATCGGTTCCCAATAGAGAAATACCAAGGGATTCAGTCTGCTCTCATTGAAAATGGCGTTCCAACAGACTGGTTTTTGCAACCAGATCCGGTCAGCAAAGATATTCTTTGTCGGTATTTTTCCCCATCCTATGTAGATGCGTTTTGTGATGGAGTGCTTGATGCCAAAGCTATGCGGCGAATAGGCTTTCCATGGTCGCAACAATTGGTAAAACGCAGTTTGACTGCTGTGGGTGGCACCTTGTTAACAGCACAGCAGGCGCTTCATCATAACATCGCGATCAACCTGACAGGGGGTTATCATCATGCCTTTGCTGATTTGGGGGCGGGGTTTTGCATATTTAACGATCTGTATTTAGCGGCCCGCCAGATGATAGAGGAGCCTGGGATTGAGCGCGTGCTGATCATCGATTGTGACGTGCATCAAGGAGACGGAACTGCATTATTGGCGGAAAATGATACCCAGATTTTTACCTTGAGCCTGCATGGTGAGAAAAATTTTCCAGTGCGCAAGCAGGTTTCAAATATGGATGTACCGTTGCAAAAAGGCTGTCAGGATGAGGAGTATCTGGACGTCTTGGATACATCACTGTTTTATGCGTTTGCACAAGCTCAGCCAGATGCGGTTATTTATGACGCCGGTGTAGATGTCCATGAGGATGACGACTTAGGACACTTGTCCTTAACTACCGAAGGTGTCTTTAAGCGGGATGTAATGGTGTTGCAGCAATGTATGACGAGGCAGTTACCGGTCATGGCCGTCATTGGTGGCGGCTACCAACGTGATATCAATGCCCTTGTATCAGTGCACTTGCAATTATTTCGTGCAGCATTTAGCGTATTTAGGGGACAGGATTTAACGCTTTAAAATACGAACACAGTTTTTCAAGTAATCAAAATAATGCGATTAAAAAGATGACATCATAATGATTGCATGCTAGTTTCATGGTCATACGCCACTAATGTGCTTTTGTCGATTGCTGGAGAAACAAGATGCAAGAAGAATTACAGGATTTGAGTCACTCTGCTCGTGAGCGACTGGCATTCATTGATTTCAGTTTGCAGTATTTTGGCCACATCGCGCGAAATGATTTGATTGCCCGTTTTAAAACGGGGCTTGCTGCGTGCACACGAGACTTTGCTACCTACAAAGAGTTGGCGCCAAAAAATATGCAGCTTAATCATCAAGATAAGCGATATTATCGACAAAACGAGTTTCGACCATTATTTGAACATGAACCTGAAGCAATTTTGCATGGGTTATGTCGTGGCTTTGGTAATGGCATCTCTGAACAAGTGTTAAGCAGCGATGTCTGTCAGGATGCGGTGCGCCTTATCCATCCAAAACCCGCGATTATTGCGGCGCTAATGCGGGCCATTCATAACAAGCAGGCGATTGACTGCCATTATGTATCCCTTAGCTCCGGTGAAACCACGAAAACGCTAGTGCCACATTCTATTGTCAATAACGGTCATCGCTGGCATGTCAGAGCATTCGATCGGGCCCATCAGCAATTTCGGGATTTTGTATGCACACGATTTACCGGTATAAGTGTGAACTCCGAAAACGCTGAGGCCCATGAGTACCGCGATGCTGATAGCCAGTGGAATCGCATTGTAGACCTGGTACTTATTCCCCATCCTGATATTAAACAATCCACAGCTATTGAATTGGATTATGATATGCATGACGGGCAGCTGGTATTGCAGGTAAGAGCGGCATTGGCAAGTTACCTTCTGCGCCAATGGCAAGTCGATTGCAGTAAAGATCACCGTATAAAAGGGCAAGGGTGTCAGTTAGCTCTGGCCAATCACAGTGAGCTAGGGGACGTTGAAAATATTCATTTGGCACCAGGATTTAAATAGTGGGTTGCAGGATTAGGCGAAGAGGAAGCATATGAGTACATTGAGTACAGGCGTCGTATTTTTAGGGGCGGCCGTTGTCGCCGTGCCTATATTTCAAAAATTTAAACTGGGTGCGATTTTGGGGTACCTGGTTGCCGGATTGCTGATTGGCCCTTCGGTGCTGAATCTGGTCTCGGATCCGAATACCATATTGCACTTTGCTGAGTTAGGGGTTGTGTTGCTTCTGTTTGTTATTGGTCTGGAATTGGAACCAGCCAAATTATGGCGCATGCGCAATCATATTTTACTCGCAGGTGGCGGACAACTGCTGATAAGCGCACTGGTTATTGGTGCTTTATTACTGGCGTTTGGTTACGCACTGACTTCATCCGTGGTCATTGCCCTGGCCGTTGCACTTTCTTCAACTGCCTTCGCCATTCAGCTGATGGCAGATAACCGTATTCTTAAAACCTCACCTGGACAAAAAGGGTTTGCCATACTGTTGATGCAGGATCTGGCGGTTATCCCAATTTTGTTATTGGTAGAAACATTATCTACGAAAACCGATTCAACCGCACCAGACTGGTGGATCACGATCGGTGCGATTTTAATTGTTTTGTTTGTTGGGCGGTTTCTTATCAATCCATTTCTTCGATTGGTCTCTTCGTATGGTAATGCAGAGGTCATGACCGCGGCGGCGCTGCTGATTGTCATAGCCACCGCTCTAATTATGGATGCCGCCGGGTTGTCGATGGGGATGGGCGCTTTTGTCGCTGGCATGTTATTGGCTAACTCTAGTTTCAGACACCAATTGGAAATGGAAATCGAACCTTTCAAGGGATTATTGTTAGGCCTGTTCTTTATCGCTATCGGAATGAACTTGGATCTGGGTCTGCTGATAGCAGAACCGCTGTTTATCATCGGTTGTGCTGTCCTGCTGGTGTTCATAAAAACCAGCATCATTGTGGCATTGCTAACTTTAATGAAAGAGTGCAAAACGGATGCGGTAAGAATCGCCCTGATGCTGTCACAGGGAGGGGAATTTGCCTTTGTTGTAATGGCGCAAGCCACTGCTGCTGGAGTTTTAACCAGCACTATTTCTGCGGAAGTGACGTTGATAGTTGGTGTGTCTATGGCGCTGACTTCGCCATTAGTGATTCTCCACAGCATGTGGTTTAGCAGCCAGAACAGCCCAGCGCTGCATGATTCTGATGTCGTCAATGACGAACCGCAGGTGTTGATAGCGGGTTTTGGCCGTTTTGGTCAGATTACCGGACGTATTCTGACAGCCAAGAAAATTCCTTTTACTGCCCTGGATAAAGACGCGGAACATATTGAATTTGTCTCTCGGTTTGGCAATAAGGTGTATTTTGGAGACGCCACACGAATAGAACTGCTAAAACGGGCTGGCATCGAAAGTGTGCGGGTCATGCTCATTGCTGTTGATGATGAAACCCATGCGCTGAATATTGCCCGTACGGTACACCGCGAATTTCCTCATGTTAAATTGGTTTGTCGTATCCGCAATCGTATGAACGTTAATTGTTTTGCAGACTTAGGACAAATTCATTTAGTGCGGGAAATGTTTGGCGGCAGTCTGGAAGCTGCAGAAAAAGTGCTATTGGAATATGGCTTTTCTCAAAGCCAGGCGGAATACAGTGTGCAGTTATTTAAACGTCACGACGAGGCTATTTTGCAGGATTCCCTGGTGAATCAAAAACACAGCGAACAAGAGAGAGTATTGCGAGCGAAGGAGAACCGAGAAGATCTTGAGAAACTTTTTGAGCAAGACAAGGCCGACATTCTATAGCGATGAATTATCTGGCCCATCTGCACCTTGCTAACCTGACAGATACGTCGTTATTAGGAGCGTTCCTTGGCGACTTTGTGAAAGGCAAAGGTTATCAGGCGTGGCCAGAGAATGTCGCGCAGGGTATTATCTTGCACAGAAAAATTGATACCTATACCGATGCGCACCCAGAAAATCAGGTAATGCGCAGTCATTTTCCCAAACATCTCAGGCGTATGGCTGGTGTGGTCATGGATATTTATTATGATCATCTGCTGGCCAAACAGCTGGTCGCAGATAGGCATACAGATACCAACTTTTTAGATACATTTTACGATGCGTTGGCGACAACGACGATTGAAGACCATCGTCACTTTCAACGGTTGCGGCATTCACTGCTAAACGAGCGCTGGTTGCTTAATTATCAGCATGAACGAACTTACAGTATGGCTTTTTCTGCCATCGAAAAACGTCTGCAGGGACGGATTAAGTTTGCATCTGATGCAGAACTATTCGTAGTACAGTACAAGGCGCATTTTCATCAGGCGTTTAACCGTTTTTATCCGGATCTGATGTCGTTTGCGCATACCTGTGCAGCGGAGCTGAAGACATCTGGCAAGCTACCACATTAATTCGGCAAAGTGCCTGCGACACATGGACTCGTAACTGTCGTTGCCACCAATTTGTATTTGCTCACCCTGCTGTGCGACTTTACCACTGGCATCTTTGCGCACCACAAAGTTAGCTTTTCTGCCGCAAAAACAAACCGTTTTTAACTCCTCCAGTTTATCTGCCCACGCCAACAGATAGTGACTACCTTCGAATGTTTCACCCATAAAGTCAGTGCGTAAACCATATGCCAAAATCGGTATTCTTAATTCGTCGACGATTTTGGCCAGTTGTTTGACTTGCTGTTTCTTTAAAAACTGACACTCGTCAACTAACACGCAGTCCAGTTTTTGTTGTTCATGTTGTTCTTTGATATGGCTAAATAAATCGGTATTGCCATCGTAAAGGTGCGCTTCTTCGCTTAAGCCAATTCGAGAGGTGATTTCACCACCGGTATAGCGGTCATCCAGCGCAGCAGTATACAGCGCCACGTGCATGCCTCGTTCCCGGTAATTATATGCAGACTGAAGAAGTGTCGTAGATTTCCCAGCGTTCATTGCTGAGTAGTAGAAGTACAATTGTGCCATCTTTCTTATTATTGTTGCGCGTCCCTGAGTCTTTTTACAAAACAGTTAATCTCTTATCAGGGTGACGTGGGTTGTCAGATAAGCTGCTATTGTATCGGATTTTTATATGGAGTTCTGCAACATAACGAATATTGCTAGTCGGAATTTACATCACCAATGAATTATTACTCATAAGTTGTATTTTCATCTGGAAACATGAAGAATGAGGGCATTAAGCATGGAGTTGTTTTTTATCATGGTAGCAAAATTTAAGAACACGATTAGTACGGCTGTCGCATTGATGATCTTTATTTCTGGCTCTGCTTCTGCACAGTTGTTTGATAAAAATTATGTTTCTTTGGCACCACTGTATTCTGATCTAAAGGTGGGCAGTGGCAGTAAAGAAGCAGGATTTAATGTCAGTTTTGGTACTGAAATTCATCGTCAATGGTATGCCGAAATAGGTGTGAACTATTTTGCATCTGGATATGTACCTTTGACTCAACCAGCCGATAGTGCATCTGCGTTTTCCAGTGATGCGGGAATCGATGCCAGCGGTGTGCATCTGGCATTTTTAGGGAAAGCGAAGGGGCAACAAGGTGAGCTCTACTATCGCTTGGGCATCGCCGCGCTGGATGTCAGCACTGAACAATTCGTTGCAGCAGATGCTGCTTGTCAGGCGGGTACAGCCAGCTCAATTAGTGCTGCAGATGGAACGGCCGTGTCTTTATGCACTGTTGATGATACCCAGTTGGCCGGCATGATTGGAATTGGTTTTGATACCTATCTAGGTTATGAAACACAGCTGCGATTCGCTATCGATCATTATCGAGGTGAAGACGATGTGCAAATTAATACAGTGCAGTTGGGCTTGAGATATAACTTTTAAGTCATTTGCGCAATGCAATAACAGGAGTTTTATGAAAAACGAGGTCGACAGTAAGTTTGTTTTGCAAGTGTTTGAGAAAATCCGTTTGCATGGGAAGCAATCGGAATCCGGATATTTCTTAGAAGGGGTCAATGCTTCAACTGACTTTGACGGCTACACCCTTTACTTAACCGACGCGCAAGTCACCATGAGTTTTGGTTTTCATAATCAATACCATTTTGATTATGAAAAAAGCGAGCATCTGGAACAATTTCAGAAAAAGCTACAAAACATAAACGAGCGTTACTAATTGCAATTAGGTCAAAAACCAGCCTAGCTTGCCCCTTTTGAAATATTGCGAAACTTTTTAACGAGCCCGCCCCAATCAACCTGCAGTAGAATTATCAGGATAAAGAGCACGACATAGGTGATGTCAGTATTCATCTGCAACAGCAGGCTGGTTAACCAAAAGAAACCGACAAAAATTCCGATGATGAGAATCGGAGCAAATATTGCGAGTAGTTTGCTTTTAAAAAACGATTTCATTTCCATTTCCCGATCCAGGTGGCGAAGCTAATTTGCTCAATTGCAACCCAATGCCTTGTAATTTTATACCACGGTGGAGATGCACTCCAAGGCCATTTTCCATTTTACTCGATTTTTAATGGAGTGCTCGAATAGATGTTGATGCCAGGTTGACCTGAAGGCCAACCTAGACTTTAAAGCGTGACAGGTTTTGGTCAATCTCCTGACTTAAGGCATGCAAATCATCTGATTGTCCTGTCGCTTGATGAACATTGTCCGCCAGATTGTTTGTAGCATCGTGGATAGCGGTGGCAATACGGTTTATTTCTTCAGTAGAGGTGTATTGTTCGCGCGAAGCATTTGCAATGGTATTTGCCCGTGCCGAGATATCTTCAACCGCCTCTGCTATGCGCATCAGGCTGTTGGTCACTTCTTCGGCACTGGCTGCTGTTTCTGCGGTGATACTCTTGCTGGTTTCCATCGTAGCGACGGCTCGTTTGGTTTGTTCCTGCAATTCCTGGATCACGTTCTGAATTTCACCTGTAGCTTCATGAGTGCGGGCAGAAAGTGCGCGCACTTCATCAGCAACTACCGCAAAACCCCTACCTTGTTCGCCGGCTCTTGCAGCCTCAATAGCAGCATTCAATGCTAAAAGGTTAGTCTGTTCCGCTATGCCCTGAATAGTCGACAGTATGCTGTTGATTTGTTGTACCTGACCGTCGAGTTTCTCAATCGCATTGGTGGTGCTATCAATTTGATTAGTCAGGCTGCTCATGCGACGTTTGTTTTCATCCGCATTGCTCATGCCGCTGCTTCCCTCTGCATGCGCTTTTTCAGCAGCTTGTGCCGTATCTGAGGCATTTTCTGCTACCTGTGATGAAGTCGTCGACATTTCGTTAATTGCTGCAGCCACCTGACTGATCTCGGATTGTTGAATTTGAATGGCACTGTTGTTCTGCTGGGCATTCTCGCGGGCTGAATTTGATAATGCGGTCAGCCGTTGTGAAGAGGCCATGCTGTCTGATACCAACTCGTGTATCGCAGCAACAAAACGATTAAAAGACTGACTCAATAGGCCTATTTCATCCTGCGATTTTTCCGAGAGACGTTTCGTTAAGTCGGCATCTCCTTTGGAAATGTCTGACATCGCCTGATTAAGCTCGACTAACGGTTTCAGCAAATGAGAAATGACGAATCCCGATACCAGGGTGACGACAAAGATAGTTAAAGCCGAAACCAACGTGGTGGTCAGTGCCATGCTGCCAAGGCTGGATAGGGCATCAGACTCTTTCATCATCAATAATAACTGCCAATCAGCGCCGGTTACGACAAACGTAGCAGCCAGCCAGGTATCGTCATTGACTGTTACCTGTGATGGTTGATCTGATAGGCGAGTGCGTCCGGTAATTTGGGTGACTGGTTTGCCTACCATAGATTTATTGGGGTGAACAATAAACTTACCTTCACTGTCCATTAACGCGGCATATCCTGATTCACCAATTTTGACCCCCAGCACCTCACTAATAACCGCACCTAATTCGACGTCGGCACCGATGACATTGCCGTTAACCGGTTCAGCAAAGGTCATGACTACTTTATCTGAGCTGGCGTCGTTGTATGGAGGGGTAACAGTCTGACCGCCTTTTTGTTGTGCCTGCACATACCAGGGACGAGATCGTGGGTCATAGTCGGCAGGTAGATTTATCGTTGGGTATGTCAGCATCTGACCATCAACGGTACCAATGTACATTACTTCAAACTTACCAGCCAATTGCCCTTGCTGCACAATGCTGCTGATATCGTTGCCTAATTGCAGTGACTGGGCTGCACCCGAGACCATCTGGCGTTTAACTTCAAACCAGTTATTCACAAAGCGAGCTGTGCTATCGCCGGTACGTGACAGAATTTCACTGACGCTGTCCTGTAGTCCAGAGCGTGCTTGCTGATAATTGAAGAAGCCGTTTATGGTGACAAGGATAAAGACGGTTAAACCAATACTTATCATCAACCGTGTTCTGATGCTCATCGAATTCATTATTATTTTCCACAATCAGATTATCAGGGATGCAGAGCAGCGATATTTTTCGTTTGAGTGACGCGCTGCCTTGCTCTAATCACATTACTACTTTTTTTAACGGCAACACTCAAGAAAATTGCATAAAAAAAGTGATTATTTTTGTTCATCAGGGGACGATGATCTGTATTACCTGCTTGCCACTCCAGTTATCAACACCTCTGAAGTTGCTTATAGCCCGTTATTAAACATTTCATCCAGTGTTGCTTTAAGTGAGTCGGAAGATATCGGTTTGGCTAGATAACGATCCATACCCGCATCATAACACTTTTCGGCATCACCTTTCATGGCATGGGCTGTCATTGCGATAATTGGAATACCAGCGTCCACACCATTATCAGCTGAGGACCTGATGACCCGACTGGCTTCATAGCCATCCATGACGGGCATCTGGCAGTCCATCAAAATCGCATCAAATGGCGCGACCGCATTTTTCAGGCTTTCCAAAGCTTCCTGGCCGTTTTCCGCAACATCTACCGAGTGCCCCATGCTTTTTAACATTTCAACAGCAACCTGCTGATTAATGTAGTTATCTTCTACTAATAAAATACGACGCGCAGTGCTGGTGTCCGTTTTCTCTGGTAGGGCTTCAGGTGTTTGAAACTGGGTTTCTTTTTGTTGACCAAATAACACCGCTAATGAATCCAGAAGCACATGACGTTTAACAGGTTTACTGAATTGTTGATCGATATTCAGCTCGCTAACCACTTCTTTGGCAACCTGATTTGTGATGGAGGTCATTAGGACAATTCCAGGGCGTGGGATTTGTTTATCAAAACGGATTGCTTTAGCCAACTGCAGGCCATCCATTCCTTTCAGGTTTTGACTGATGTAGATAGCGTCAAATGGGGGAGCACTACTAACTGCTTGTCTGGCTAATTTAATTGCCTCTGGCGCATTATGCGCTATCTCAACCTGAGCTCCACAATCACTGACGACGTTTGTAAAGACAGTTTGAATATCAGGGTGCGGTTCGACCAATAATATCTTTTTATCTTCCAGAACTACGTTTTTCTGCGATATTGAGGATTGTTCTAAATCCTCGCCATATCGAATTTCAAACCAAAAAGTTGAGCCTTTCCCCACAGTGCTGCTAACACCCGTTTTACCACCCATCAACTCAGCAAGCTGTTTGGAAATTGCCAGCCCCAAACCGGTCCCACCGAACTTGCGAGTGGTAGAGGCATCCACCTGCACAAACTTAGAAAACAGGTTTTGTAGTTTTGTATCCGGAATACCAATTCCCGAGTCAATGACATCAAAATGCAGTCGATTCAGGCCTGTTTCCGTCACTCGAAGAATAATTTGTCCTTCATCGGTAAACTTCAATGCATTACTGCACAGATTATTAATGATTTGGCGGATTCGACTGGGGTCGGCCTTAATCAACGGCGGTACACTTTTATCAATATCGCAAATGAATTCTAATCTTTTTTCTTCAGCGCGCAGGGCAAAGGTATCGCTGAGTTCGCCTATCAGCTTATGTAGGTCAAAGGTAATTTCTTCCAGTTCCAATTTGCCGGCTTCAATTTTGGAAAAGTCCAGAATGTCGTTTATAAGGTGCAACAACGACTCGCCACTGGCCTGTGCCAATTGTACATAATGACGTTGCTTGTTATCCAAATGGGTTTTCATCAGTAAGTCATTCATACCGATGATGCCGTTAATTGGTGTCCGGATTTCATGACTCATATTGGCCAAAAAATCGCTTTTGGTACGGCTGGCCTCTTTGGCTTTTTCTTCCGCTCGTTTTAACTGAGTAATGTCCTGGATAGCACCTCGTAAAAACATCGGTTCGCCACTGGCATACTCCACAAAGCCAACCGCCCGAACCCAAATTCGTTTGTTGCGAGCAGTAATAAAGGGCAATTGTAGGTCCCAGGACTTTCCTTCCGCAATGCCATCTTCGATGGCTTTACTGATCACGGGCTTAGCCTCTGGTGCAAAAAACTCAATGGCATCTCTGATATCTACTTCTTCACCCAGCGGAAGTTCATGGATGCGATAGACCTCTTTTGTCCAGAATAATTGGTTGGTTTGCAGGTTAAACTCCCATCCACCCAATTTAGCCATGTTCCCTGTTGTTTCCAGCAAATTTTGGTTACGTTGCTTCTCCAGCTCTATTTGTTTCATCTGAGAAATATCACGGCCAATAGCGAGGTATCCTTCGACTATATTTTCCTCGTTTGCTATCGGAGTAATAGTTAACATTGCTGGGAAAAACGCACCGTCTTTGGTTCTGAATTGCCATTCATGCTCGGCATTCAAATCCTGTTTCGACAGTTCCAAAAAGGTATCGATACCCGGAGTTAATACCTTCCCTGTTTCTTTACCGAGACGATGCGCCCCAAGGTTTAACTCATCCGGATCGAAGAATTGCTGGAAGTTGAGCTGATTAATGACCTGTTCTTCATCATACCCCAATAGTTCCTCAGCGCTGCGATTAAAGGTCTTTACGGTAAAGTCTACATCCAGCGCAATCATCATCAGGTTGGCACTGTCTAACACCGCTTTTTGCAGTCTGTTCAAACTGGTCATTTTTAACGCGGTTTCTTTTTCTACTGTGATATCTGTTTCGAGTGCCATAAACCCGGTCAAGTTGCCATCTCGGTATAACGGTTGGCAATTGATTCTCAGCCAGTAAGGGGTTCCATCTTTGTGATAGTTGATGATCTCCTCGCTAAATCCATGACCATTGGAAATCGCATCTTTCATGCGGCGACAGACTTCGGGATCGGACAATTCCCCTTGTAAAAAGTGTCCCGGCACTTTGCCAATAACCTCTTTCATGCTGTAGCCAGACACTTTTTCAAAACTGCGGTTTGCCCAGGTGATTTCCTGATTTTCATTGGTGATGATGACGGCGTTATCTGTTTCCTGCGCCAATTTAGCCAGCATGGCATTTTCTTCAGAGCTTTGAATGAGCCGCTTTTGAGCCAGATAACGGTCAGTAAAATCGAAGTTGACGCCGATAACTTCCAGCGGCTCCCCTTCATCGTCATAATTTACCTGAGCATGGGCTTTAAGATATTTTTCTTCTCCATCGGGGGTGATGATGCGGTAACTGGTATCAAATTTTGACTTATGCTCAAGAGAATAGTTGAACATGTATTCCGTGGGAGCCAGATCTTCAGGATGCAGATGTTTCGACCAACTTTCGTAAGTGTTGTCAAAGTCCTCTTCAGACACGCCATATAAACTGTGCATTTTCTCATCCCAGAGAAGCTCACCCGTTTTGAAGTTCATTTCCCAAATGCCGATGCCAGCTGCTTCGATAGCGACTGATAATTTACGATTGAGGTCGTCGACATTTTTACCTTTGCCAGACTTATTGGGCTGGGCACGCTGGAGCGTTAACAGTAAGTGAATTTCGCCTTTCTGTTTCAATTCGGTCACAGCTACTTTCAGTTGGATGATGTGTCCGTCTTGAGTAAAGCCAGTCAATGTGGTTTGGTCAATACTGGCTTCACCAGAATAGTGCGCCAGAAATTCCTGATAAAGTTCATCTCCCGGGAGCACAATAAAACCCGGCAGTAATTCGCTCAGGTTGGTATCGAGCAGTTCATTTAGCGAGTATTCGAACAGTTTTGCGGCGGCGGGATTAGCGTAGACGATAGAACCATCGGTTTTGACCTGAAGGACACTGCAAGCGACCAGATCAGTCAGGTGCGTCGAATTCGACTTGTTTTGTTGTGGTTCTTGATTACTCAACGCAAATTTCTCCCTGTCAAATCGCGCTTACACTTGTTGTTTAAAATTAGCATGGAGTATCATTAACTTACAGGTTAAAAATTAAAAATGAGTCTAAGATTTGCGCAAATTACATGCACCACCTTTTGAATTTCGATTTTTAAGTCCAAAATTTTGGCCGACCTGGATAGGTGCTGCTCTGCTTTATGCGATTTCCTGGCTACCTTATCCGGCATTAAAGTTGGTGGGGCGCTTGTTTTCATTGCTATTAAAAGTATTTGGCAAAAAGCGAATAAAAGTCGCAGAGCGTAATTTACAGCTTTGCTTCCCGGAATGGAGTGCAGAAAAGCGGGAAAAAGTACTTCAGGGGAACATCAAAATGGCTGGTATGGCGGTTATCGAAACCGCGATGGGATGGTGGTGGCCAGACTGGCGGGTACGTCGCATCAGTTATGTCGAAGGCTATGAACACGTGGAAGCGGCTTTAGAAAAAGGCAGAGGCATTCTGGTTTATGCGATTCATAATATGAGCCTGGAGCTGGCCTGTCGCATTGCGGGGTTAACTAACCCATCGGTGGCGTTTTATCGCAAACATGATAATCCACTAATGGATTATGTGCAGTATTACGGTCGAGCCAGATCCAATAAATACATGATCCACAAGCGCGACGTCAAAGGCATGATTAAAGCGCTAAACGATGGTGAGATCAGCTATTATCTGCCAGATCAGGACTATGGTCGAAACAAAACGGAATTTGTCCCTTTTTTCGATGTCAAAGAGACATCGACAACGACCGGTTCGCTGTTGTTCGCAAAAGCAGCAACCTGCGATACTTTATTCATCGCCCCAATTGTCACTGATAAAGGTTACATGATTAAATTTTACCCTGGGCTTGAAGATTTTCCATCAGGTGACGATATACTGGACATTACTCGCCTAAATCAGCAAGTAGAAAAAATGATTCTTGAAGCACCAGAACAGTATTTGTGGATGCACAAAAGATTCAAGACGAGACCTGACCCAGAGTCACCCTCGTTGTATAATTAAATCTGCTGTGACAAAGACCGTAAAAACTGTGAGCTGGTACGCGCGAGTGGGGATGATTACTGGCGTTAGCGGGTGATTTCGGTTATAAAAGGCAGATTGGTTTAAAAAAGACGCAAAGATGGCAAAGAAGCAATTTAATCCGGCGGCATTTTGGGCAAAGCAGATAGGTCTGGCAATCGTGTTGATTGTTGGGGCCGCTTTTCTCATAAATAGTCAAAATGAAAAAATTGAAGCTGAAAAGAAAGCGCCACCGGAAAAGAATATCAATCGTAATCTTAGTGACTTTTACGCCGCACACCGTAACGCCAACACTGAACCTATCAAAGAAGAACAAGGTGATTTTGTCCTCGATGTAAAACAGGAAAAAATGCCTTTAAGTCGCCGCTTGCAAATGATGGAAGCGAATCAATCCGCACCAGTTGCCGAACGTTGGGTGGGTGAGCACAAATACCGTACCTTCAAAGAAGGTTCAACATTGCGCGAAGCGATCACTGCTTATGCAGAGCGAGAAGGTATGCAGGTTATCTGGGAGCTTGACCAGGATTTCATCGTCAAGAGCCAGTTTCAGATGGACGATACCATTGTCGGTTCGTTGTACAAAATCGCCAGAGCGGTGGATAGTAGTTTTAGTGGTGATGTAATGGCATATGTGTGTCCGAAACAACGTTCGCTAGTGATCACCGAAGCCCGTTCTGATTATCTAAAAGAAAATTGCACGCTAGCAAGGTCTTCTGGTTAAGCGTCTTCCGGTTAAGTCGTATTTTTGTTAGAAATTGCACTAACTGCTTAATGCTGGCTCACTTCATCACCCAACGTCTCATGCCAAATGGCTTGTACTTGTTTACGATGTTCTAAATATTCATCAGCACTGACGCTGTTAGTGGTGTAAGTCAAAGCCCGGCGATGGCTGGCATCTCTCAATGTTTTGTAAGTCTCGGTGAGTGTTTCCTGTTGCTTATTAGTGATAAAACCATGTTGTGCCAGGGTTTCAAGAATTCGAATATTGTCAGACCAGCGGATCACTTCAGGGTTTTGGCTGGCGTAATAGAGCCCCCAATATTGTGTCAGGAATTCAATGTCTGTAATCCCGCCTTCACCTTGTTTTAAGTCGAATTGCGAATCTGTCGATTTGTCTAAATGCTGACGCATTTTGTTTCGCATCTTTTGCACTTCCTGTTGCAAGGGGGGTTGTTCTCTGGGTTGGCTTAATATTTCCTGACGCACTTCTTCATAAAGTTGGCACAACTCAGGTGTGCCGGCGACGGGTCGACTGCGAAGCAATGCCTGATGCTCCCAGGTCCAGGCTTCATTCAGTTGATATTGCTTAAAGGCATCAATATGCGTGACCAACAATCCTGCATTGCCAGATGGCCGCAGACGCATATCGATTTCATACAATTCACCTGACGCGGTTTTAGTATTGAACAGATGGAGTATGCGTTGGGCTAATTTAAGATAAAACTGGCCCGCTTCTATCTGTTTTGTGCCATTGGTTTTTACCGACTGCGGACAATTGTGAACAAACACCAGATCGAGGTCTGAACTATAACCCAATTCCAGGCCACCGAGTTTACCGTAACCGACCACGGCAAACTGCATATTGTCTGGTGCAGTGCCTTCTGGCACGCCATATTTCTCGGACATCTGGAACCAGGCCATTTGTATCACTTCTGCAATTATGGTTTCGGCTAATGCTGACAGGTGATCGCTGACTTTCATCAAGGGCAGGTGACCGGTAATATCTTCCGCTGCTACTCGTAATTGCTGGCTTAACTTAAACTGTCTTAGTGTTTCCATTGACAGTTCCAGATCCTCTTCGGGTACGCGCAACAGTGCCCGACGTAACATGTCAGGATATTCCGACAATGGTGTTGGTTGATATAGCGATGACGGGTCAATCAATTCGTCCAGCAATAAGGGAAATCGTGCTAACTGATCCGCTATCCAGGGGCTGTGCTGGCATAACCTGACCAGTTGCTGTAATGCCTCATGATTCTCAATTAATAAATCCAGATAGGCTGTGCGACGCAGAATAGAGCGAATGATATTCATAATGCGTGCTAACAAATCAATGGGTTGCTCGCTTTCTAAGGCTAACCATTCATCCAGTGTCAGTGGCATCAGTTTGTCCAGAGCATCTCTTCCTCTGGCGGCTAGTGGCTTTTTGCTTACTTCCGTCTTCAGTGCTGTTAAATGCTGAAACGCAGGACTATGCCATTCGTCGGGAAGAAGATCCTGCAATAGCTTGCTGGCCTCTTCTTCACTTAAAGGCAACTGCCATAAATCGCATAGTTTGCTGCTGACCGAATCAATGTCCTCTGGCTCCGACTCCCCAATCAACTCCTGAAAATGGGCGTTTACAATGGTCATATGCTCACGAATTTTATCTAGTGTCGCTTCATAATCATGAGTGCCCATTATCTGAGCTAAACGAAGTTTATCAATATCATCGTCCGGCAGCGTTTGCGTTTGTTTGTCGTCGAATTGTTGTAAGCAGTGTTCAATCTTACGCAGATAGCGATAAGCGCTTTGTAAATTCTGGGTATCTTCAGAGGACAGAATATCGAGTGTTTGCAGTTGCTCTAACACGGTTATCAGGTGGCGTGTTTGTAGCTGAGGGATGCGACCCCCACGGGTCAGCTGGAAACACTGCACGATAAATTCGATTTCTCGAATGCCACCGGAACCCAGTTTTATATTGTTGTTTAGATTACGTCGCCTTATTTCTTGTTGAATTAGGCGTTTCATGTCACGTAATGAGTCCAGTACACTAAAATCGATATAACGTCTAAACACAAAGGGTTTGAGGATATCCTCTAATTCTTGCTTGTATGGGCTATCAGGATTGAGAATCCGTCCTTTTAGCATCGCGTAACGTTCCCATTCCCGACCCTGTTCCTGATAGTAATCTTCAATAGCATCAAAGTGGGTCACCAGCGGGCCCGATTCACCAAAGGGGCGTAGACGCATATCCACACGAAATACCTGACCGTCAGCGGTAATTTGGTGTAACGAAGAAATCAGTTTTTGGCCCAGTTTGGTAAAAAACTGTTGGTGTTCAATGGTTTTACGACTGCTCTGGATTTCTCCCTGGCTGGGATAGACAAATATTAAATCGATATCGGATGAGAAATTCAGCTCTTTTCCGCCTAATTTTCCCATTGCAATAATTAACATCGGCTGCGGTCCATGTTCGCCTAGCGGTTCGCCATAGCGCTTCACCAGCGCCTGATATTGCCATTGATATGCCGACATAATGAGGGCATCTGCAAGTTCAGAAACTTGTTGCAGCGACACTTCGATGTCTTGTTTATTAAGCAGATCCCAGGCTGCAATACGCAGCATTTCCCTGTGGCGAAATTGCCGTAACTTTTGCATCAGCTCCTTTTCATCAAGAATAGACTGCACAAGCTGTTGTAACTGGGCTTGGTAATCAACTTGCTCAGTCGGCTCAGAGCAGCAGACCTGGCTCCATTCGGGATAACGAATCACCTGTTCAGCGATGAAGTCACTTAACCCAAAAAGTCGTTTGACAAGCTGCTGTGTATTAGCCGGCCAGCTTTGCCTGCTTTCAGGTAATCGCTGCCAATAATTGTCTGCCACGGATTGCAGTGTTTGAGGGAGTTCTTCAGGCATTTGCATCTCTTGTCCAGGCTGATTCACAAAGTGATAGTTTGACTATATCACTTTGATTTTTGGATAAAATAATACATAGTCTACACAACAGTCTGTTCAGTTGCATAACCCTAAGGTGAATTCATGGAAGCCTTGATTAATCTCATTCCGGTATCAGACGATCTCTGGCTGTTTCTGGTGATAGATATGGCCATCGCCGTCTTTCTAATGACCATGTTGCGCTGGATTTCCGGTCGTCTGATGGGGGATAAAGACAACCAGGAGTTAGTCAAACACGATAATTTTGCGTTTGGAATCAGTGTCGCCGGCAGAATGATGGCTCTGGCGATCGTACTAGCCGTTGCGGTGAGTAATTCCATCTCTGAAAGTTTGCTGGGCTCGGTAATTGGTACGCTGAGCTATGGTTTGCTGGGTATTTTTCTGATTAAAGTAGGCCGCTTTGCCCATGACAAATTTGTCCTGCATCGATTGGATAAAGAATTTCATATCCGGGACCGCAATATGTCGATTGCGCTGGTCGACGCTTCAAGCTCTATTGCTACTGCTTTAATTATTCAGAGTGTGATGGCCTGGGCAGAGGGATTTGATTTAAATGCTTTGCTGGCGATTCTGTCAGGGTTTGTTGTGTCGCAGGCCATATTGCTGGCCATGACCCGAATTTATGAACGTCGATTTGCAGAGAATAACCGCAGTGGTTCGCTACAGGCTTCCCTTACCAAAGGTCAAATGGCATTGGCTGTGCAACATTCAGGACATTTACTGGGAACAGCGCTGGCAGTCACCGCAGCAGGAGATTTGCTGGTATACAATCCAGTGGGTTATGTCTCCAATTTGACCAGTTGGCTTATCGTCGGTCTGGCACTTGCCATGATACTTGCGTTTTTGGTGATACTGGCCCGCCGTTTTATACTGGCAAATGTTGATTTGGTGCAAGAAATTGATCAGCAGCATAATGTCGGGGTAGCCAGTATCGAATTAGCACTGAGTGTTGGTATTGCGCTTATCCTGACTGGCCTGATCAATTAGCGCACGATGCATGCTGAAGTGGATTGTCAGCCTTTTACATCTTGTATTGAGATGTCTTTTTAATGTCATGATATTGTCATTTTAGACGGTCAGTATACTGCCCAAAAGTTTATGCCAATCATATTAAATTATGCGTACTGAACAGTTTTTTAGGTGTCTGGCTGACCAAGTCCGATTGCAAGCCTTGTTTTTATTGTGGCCCGACAACGAGTTAAACTTGACTCACCTTGCTCTGACTTTACAGCAGTCTGAGAGTCAGGTTTCACGACATCTCGCCTTGTTGATGAAAAATGGCCTCATATTAGAGCGACGTGAACAACTCGACCGCTTTTTTCGCATCAATCCAGACATGCCCAAGTGGGCCAGCAAAGTCCTCAAACTTGCGCTTTGCAATAACACTAGTTTTGCGAGTCACATAGTGGCAACAAAAGAGGAACAAGTTAACGAGCAGTCCATACGTTAGATGGAGTTATGAAGATGCTGAAAGGTGAGCATCCCATGCTGTGTGAAAACTCCCCATTACAGATTATGAATCGCACCAATAGGTGTAAACTTTATTAAGTTTGACTATTACTGTACTCGAAATGTAAGGCGCGTTTTAAACAGGACGTTAAATGTGTCGCAAACCAGCAATGAGTTTTCAAGCAGTCTGAGGGTTCTCCTTGCTCTCAATGTTTTCTCAAATGACTAACCGCTATTTCTTCCATTGGTGTCATAGGTGTTGCGAGCTTGATCGACCTATGCACGCTAGAAAGCAGGCACTGGCAACATCTCTCTAAAATTAAAAAATTTTACTCAATGGACTTACTATACCGTTTGCCCCCTGTTACAGGACATGGGTATAAAGTTGCGTAGTTTTAACATCAGAATGGCCCAACTGAGCCTGTACTGTTCTAATATCAGCACCACTTTGCAATAGATGGGTAGCAAAAGAGTGACTTAGTGTATGAGGTGAAATTGGTTTTACGATATGTGCCTTTGCCGCCGCTTTTTTGATAGCTTTCCTAACGCCCGTTTGGTGAAAATGATGCCGTCTTATTTCGCCAGTCTCAGGATCTGCACTCAATTGCCGTGAAGGAAATAAATATTGCCAAGCCAGCGATTTATTCGCGGAAGGGGATTTTCTGCATAGTTCATGTGGCATCCAAACCAATGCAGTGGGACTTTTAACGTTGGCTGGGTTCTGCTTCGCTTCACATTATAGCCAACGTTTCAAAGCCCCTGATTGGGGAAGTAAGGGCTCACTTCAAATCAGTGATCTTCATAATGGCCACCTATAGCAAAAATATAGACAGATTTTTCATCGAATTTATAAATTAACCTGTCTTTCTGCGAAATCCGTTTAGACCAGAAACCGGTAAGGTTATGCTTTAATTGTTCTGGTTTTCCTAATCCTTGACCAGGGTCTTCTCGAAGCATTTCCTTTAATAACTTGCAAAGTGCCTTGTGTAGCTTTTTGTCTTTTTCTCTTAACTCTTCGTAGGCTGTCCAGGTTCTACCTTCAAATACCAGTGATCTCATTTAGCTCCTCACTGGTTGGAGTATAACCGCTGCCTTTTACATTCGTTGCAGTCGACTCAGCTATCTGCTTCATTAGACTAGTATTTTGCAATACATAAAGCGTTTCTTGTTCTCTTTCCCAATCCTCAGCACTCATAACCACAAATGCTGCGCCCGCTCTTCGGGTCACTTTCATTGGTTCGTGGTTTGTAACCACTTTTTCCACATAGGTTTTCAATTTATCTCTAAATTGGTTTACGCTAACTGAATCCATAAATCCTACCACTTGTACCGAAACACAGTACAAATTTAACTAAAACGCCCTAACAAAGCAATCTAACAGAACAAAAATCCATTGGCTGCTCCTCGTACCTCGGGCATTATATCCAATAAATTTTCACCGTTTATTGCGGCCGTTGGTGTCTTTAGATTATGAGATAATTATTGATTATATTAGCTGCACTGATGGTAGTAGGCTGTGAAATTGAATCGATGAAAAAAGTAGGTTATGGAAAACAGTTAGACAATGCTGTTGATGATCAGTGCTTCGAGAAGATATTCATTAACCTCAAACAATCAACACATTACTCGTTATCGCTCGATTTAGAAAAGACCGCAGGTAAAATCACTTTCTACAATTTAACTGTTGATGGCACAGATTCAGCTGATAGTCATGAAGTGTTTACCCAAAAGTCTTTTCAACTATCGAAAAAGTTTATGAATCAAGTAATTGAAAAATGCTCTTATTGAATTCGACATACAACAAGGCAAATAAACCACACACCTCGCTGGATGAGTTCGTGCCTCACCAAGATTAGCCAGCTCGTCTTAGCCGATTATTTGAAAAGTTAGTTACTGTCCACTTCCCCGTTAATGACACAATTCTGCCCATTTAGTCTATTTAGCAACATTGCAGGGCAGGTGTTTCCTGTTAAACTTGCGGCATCGCAAAATTAAGCAAGAGACATGGACATGCATGTGCCCAGTTTTGATAGCGCCAATGTGGTTGTGGTTGGTGATGTCATGTTGGACCGTTACTGGTTAGGCCCTACATCAAGAATTTCCCCTGAAGCTCCAGTACCTGTCGTGAAAATTGATGACACTGACGAGCGTCCTGGTGGTGCTGCAAACGTGGCGTTAAATATCGCAGCGTTAGGTGCTGGCGTTAAACTCATTGGGTTAAGTGGTCAGGATGAGGCAGCCGGTATACTGTCGCGCGTATTACAGGGAGTCGGTGTCACCGCTGAATTAGTGTCTGTGCCCGGCATGGATACAATTACTAAACTGCGGGTATTAAGTCGCAATCAGCAACTGATCCGACTCGACTTTGAGAAAAGTTTTGCCGATGTCGACAAATCGGCATTAGTGCACCAGGTGTCAGGGGCGATAGAAGAGTGCGGTGTTCTGGTCCTGTCCGATTATGCCAAGGGTGCGTTAAGTGATCCTCAGACACTAATCCAGCTAGCGAAACAACACAATATCCCTGTTGTTGTTGATCCTAAAGGAGACGACTTTGAACGCTATCGCGGGGCGACATTACTGACGCCGAATATGGGTGAGTTTCAAGCCATCGTTGGCCCCTGCCATAATGAAAGCGAAATTGTGGCCAAAGCTGAAGAACTGATGCAATCGCTGGATTTACAAGCCTTGCTGGTGACGCGTTCTGAACACGGCATGACATTATTACAAAAAGGCCAACCAGAATTCCATTTACCGGCCATAGCGAGAGAAGTCTACGATGTTACGGGTGCGGGTGATACGGTAGTGGCTACGTTGGCATCTGCATTAGCGGCTGGACAGTCTTTAAAATCAGCCTGTACGCTGGCGAATATTGCGGCGGGTATTGTGGTAGGTAAGTTAGGCACATCGACGGTAAGCGTGCAGGAATTACGACAAATGCTGCGTGATGATGCGGATTTAGGCCTGGGCGTTTTGTCTGAAGAACAACTGCATTTGGCAGTGAAAGAAGCCAAAGCCCGAGGCGAAAAAGTCGTCATGACCAATGGTTGCTTTGATATTTTGCATGCCGGTCATGTGTCATATTTGAGCAATGCCCGCAAGCTGGGCGACAGGTTAATTGTCGCCGTAAACAGCGATGCCTCTGTGAAAACCTTAAAAGGTGAGGGGCGGCCTATTAATCACCTGGAAAGACGCATGGCAGTGCTGGCAGCGTTGGCGTCTGTAGACTGGGTTGTTGATTTCGACGAAGACACACCAGAAAGACTGATATCCGAAATTTTGCCTGATATTCTAGTAAAGGGTGGTGATTATAAGCCGGAAGAGATTGCCGGTGGTTCACAAGTCATTGCCAATGGCGGGGAAGTCAAAGTATTAAACTTTGAAGACGGAGTCTCTACCACGGGCATTATTGCTAAGATTAACGCAAAGGACTAACGCAATAGATCAAGGTCCCGCGCTACCGAGTGGTTGAACGCTTACTATACGTTCTATACGTTTTCAGTGACATTCAGCTGCGCTGCCAAAGCGGCAATGCCCTCCTCTAATCTGGTACTCGGAACAAAGCCGATTTGATGTCTTAGTTTGTCTATGTCGGCAACGATTTTTTTACTTTGATTATTAATGGTTATGCCGGCGCTTCTTGAGTGTTTGAGTTGTTTTCTAAGTGCTTGCAGGACTCCAGATATAGCGGTTCCGTCGCCGGTACCAAGATTATATATGACAAACCGATGTTCACTGATATCGGCGCGTTCAGTATCGCTTTGCCAATCTGGAGAAGGCAGGGCGGTATGGTCCAGGATGCGACAGATACCCTGTGCAGCATCATCAATGTAAACGAAATCTCGAATATCGTTATTTAACTCAAGAGATTCATCCTCGGTTTCATCAGTTAAGTGGCTATAGAGTTTATTTATGATGTTATTGCTATCGGCGTCCTGCCCATAGGCATCAAATAACCTGACGATGCTGCAGGGAATGTCAGAACTGGCACTCAAACCATGTAGCAGCAGTTCCATAGAGCGGCAAGTGGCCGCTTCCAGATTGATGGGGTGGTTTAACGACTCCTGACAACTCATGCTGCTATGGCCGTGCGGGTAATAAATGGAGTGGTGAGATGCCACCACTAAATGTGCCGGTTTAAGCTGTTTACAAAGTGCAATAACAGTCAGTGTATCAGCGAGTAACTGCGCCTTATTGTTGTGAATGAATGCAAAGTTGGGTAAAAACAACACTTTTTGCACTGGTATCTGAAAGTGTGAAGTAGAAAACTGCAGCAAATTAAACATGCCCAGATCTTCAAGGTGGTGAGCATTGTTGTGAGCCAGCAGTCGGTTTTTTCTGACCAACTGTAATGCCATATCGTCTGATTCCAGCGACGAGCCTAACACCTGTTCACCTCTGTTTAATAACAGGTCTGTGACAGCTGCCCCAACAAACTCGTCAAACCCTACTACCAGTGTTGCCATGCGTATCCCCTTACTGAACCTCCATTAACGTTATGCAGCAAATCTAAAATTCGCAAATTAAACTTGATCGGAAAAATAACGTTAATCGTAAAAAACGATTATTGTGATTGTTATTCATTGCTTTATTTGCTGTTCTGTCAGCGCTAAAGTGACTGCAGAAATTAACCCAACAGGAGTAATTATGAGTTTAGAAAATAGAGAAGGGCAACGTATCCCTAACGTCACTTTTAGAATGCAACGTGATAATCAGTGGGTGACGCGCAGTACAGACGATATATTTGCGGGTCGCACTGTCGTGGTTTTCTCACTGCCTGGGGCGTTTACGCCAACCTGCTCTTCGACCCATTTACCACGTTTCAATCAATTGGCAAACGTATTTGAGAAAAACGGTGTTGACGAAATTGTGTGCTTGTCGGTTAACGATACGTTTGTGATGAATGCTTGGGCAAGTGCTCAGGAAGCGGACAATATTACACTGGTTCCAGATGGTAACGGCGAATTTTCTGATGGCATGGGCATGCTGGTCGATAAAGCCGACCTTGGTTTTGGCAAGCGCAGTTGGCGCTACTCCATGCTGGTAAAAGACGGTGTTATCGAAAAAATGTTTATCGAACCAGATGTGCCTGGCGACCCATTTGAAGTGTCAGACGCAGACACCATGCTGGAATATATCAATCCGGAAGCGGAAAAACCGCAACCTATCAGCGTCTTTACCAAGCCGGGATGTCCGTTCTGTGCCAAAGCGAAAAGTATGTTAACGGAGCGAGGGTTGAGTTTCGAAGAAATCGAGTTGGGTTCCGATGCCACCCTAACGTCATTAAAAGCTATCTCCGGCCGGGAAACTGTGCCTCAGGTATTTATTGGTGGGCAACACATCGGTGGCAGTGAAGAGCTAGAAAAGCACTTCGCCTGATACGTTCGCCTGAAAAGTAAACAAAACCCGTCACCAGATAATTTCTGTGTGACGGTTTTTCCCAAGTAGTTTTACGCCTGCAACAGGTTAAAAATTTGCTTCCGTAGCCACTTAGTAGCGCTGTCATTTTCTGTTTGTTTATGCCAATACAGGTGGATGTCAATTTCTGGCAATTCAAAAGGTATGGGAAGCTGGATTAGATCATCATCCGCCAGCATGGTGGCGATCGAAAAAGGGGCGGTTAGCAGCATACTGCTGTCTTTTAGAAGCGCTTTGGCAGTATGAAAATTCTGACAGCGCAACGCTATCCTGCGCTCATATCCTAGTTTCAACAGGTGGATGTCTTCAATGACCCGGCCACTGGGTCGATTGCTTACGGCAATATGCTCTGCTTGCAAATATGCTGAACGGTCCAGCATCGCCTCTGCGAAGTGCTGTTGATTCGCAAGAACCGCAAATTTATCGCTATTTAGGTGCATATGATTGATGGGTGCCTGTATGGGTAATGCCACATCGATCGCAACATCCACTTGTCCGGAGGCCAGCTGCCTGGGAACTTGCTGCCGATCTAACTGGACACAATCAAGATGCAGTTCCGGTGATACTGACTGCAGTTGACCAAATAACTGGGGTACATATAAGGATTCGAGCGCGTCATGAATACTGATGCGAAAGGTGTACGGAGAGCTGGTGGGCGAAAATTCAGTGAATTGCTGCAACGAAGTGCGTAATCCTGACAAATGATCAAGCAGCTGTGGCGCAATACGGCGACACACTGGAGTTGGCAGCATCTTGTGACCTTTGCGTTCAAAAAGTGGGTCCTGCAATGCCTCCCTGAGGCGCTTTATCGCGTGACTGACAGCGGATGGTGTCATGAACAGCACTTCCGCGGCGCGGGTCATATTTTGCTCTACAAACAATACTTCGAAGACTTTCAGTAAATTGAGGTCCAAATGCAAATTGGATGACGTTTTCATATCACGACCTACAGATATTGCCAGTCAATAACTATGAATCAAATTCATAGTTTACGCAAAATAAATTTCACTTCATTCAACTTGCAGTATTCTCTAAACTGGTCCAATGTCTAAGGCGCAGGAGCCACTATGAATTTTCAACACAGCCAACAAAGTCTCGCGTTGCAACAGCAACTAAATCACTTCTTGAATGAACAGGTATTTCCGATTGAAGCCGAAATTATGGCAGAAAATCGCCGTTTAAATGACGGTGGTAACTGGCAAGAGTGGCAAGTTCCGGCACAAATTACCGGGCTGAAACAGCAAGCTAAAGCATTGGGACTATGGAACCTATTTCTGCCTGACGCTGAGCTTGGCCAAGGACTAAGTTGTGTTGACTACGCACCACTTGCAGAGCTCATGGGGCAATGTGTATTCGCTCCCGAAATATTTAACTGTAATGCCCCCGACACCGGCAATATGGAAGTGCTTTATCACTTCGGCGATGAAGCGCAAAAGTCCCAGTGGCTGGCACCTCTGTTGGCAGGAGAAATACGTTCCGTTTTCGGTATGACAGAGCCGGATGTCGCATCGTCAGATGCGACCAATATGCAAGCCTCGATTATTGAAGAAGGTGATGAGTTGGTCATCAATGGGCGTAAGTGGTGGACGACCGGGCTTGGGCATCCAGATGCCAAAATTGCTATCGTGATGGGATTATCAAATCCTGATGCGGAAAAGCACAGTCGTCACAGTATGGTGTTGGTACCGCTGGACAGTCCGGGATTGACGATAGAACGTATGCTCACAGCCTTTGGTGATTATGATGCCCCCTATGGCCATGGTGAGATGGTTTTGGACAATGTCAGGGTGCCTAAAAGTCATCTTATTGTAGGACTCGGAAAAGGATTTGCTATCGCTCAGGGGAGACTGGGGCCAGGACGTATTCATCATTGCATGCGTGCAATTGGTGCCGCAGAGCGCGCGTTAAAGATGATGATACAGCGCGGCAGCAGTCGTGAAGCCTTTGGCAAGCCACTGATAAAGCTTGGTGGCAATCTGGAAAGGGTGGCGGAAGCCAGAATGATGATTGATCAAGCGCGGTTGTTAACCCTGAATGCGGCCTGGAAAATAGACGAATTTGGCGTCAAACAAGCCATGACGGAAATCTCTGCAATCAAGGTCGTCGTCCCTAACATGTTGCAACAAGTGGTGGACATGGCGATTCAGATACACGGTGGGGCGGGCATGTGCCACGATTTCCCACTCGCTGGATTTGCGGCTATGGCCAGAAGCCTGCGACTTGCTGATGGGCCAGATGAGGTGCACAAAGGCATGGTATCCAGATTGGAATTAGCGAAGTACAAATAGGAGCACAGACAATGCAAAAACGAGTATTGGTCACAGGTGGTGCGTCTGGACTAGGCAAAGCCATTGCGCTGTGTTGGGCGAAATCTGGCGCAGATATTGTCATCGCAGACCTGCATCAGGAAAGAGGGGTGGAAACGGTTGCGGAAATTCAAGAACTGGGACAACAAGCCTATTTTCACCGCTGTGATGTGACCCAGGATGACGATGTGGATGCCCTGAAAAATGCCGTAATGGAAAGCATGGGGGGTATTGATTTGTTGGTCAATAATGCCGGTGTCGCTACCGCAGGCAGTTTGCAGGAAGAAGATATTGAACAGTGGCGCTGGGTATTGGATATCAATGTGCTCGGTGTGGTCCGAATGGCTCGTGCTTTTGTACCGATAATGCAAAAGCAGGGAGGCGGGTACTTGTTAAATGTGGCTTCACAGGCCGGCATTACACCAGCACCACTGATGGCATCTTACAGTGCCAGCAAGGCTGCGGTTGTGAGTTTTTCAGAGACCATGAAGCTGGAATTAGTGGACGAGAACATTGGTGTGAGTGTTTTGTGCCCAGGTTTTTTTAAGACCCATCTGGATGAGTCAGTCAGGAGCCATAACCCGGCGATGAAAAGTGTGGTTAGCAAATTGCTGGAGCGTTCTAATGTCAGTGCGGAACAGGTAGCCCAATGTGCATTTGATGCAGTGCAAAAAAATCAATTTATGATTTTGAGTCATTATGACGGCAAAAAAGCCCACAGAATCAAACGCTGGATACCGAATTACTACTTCAAAATGATGATCAAACATACCGAAAAGTTTCGCAATATGGGCAAATAAGGAAAGACCATGACACAACCCTTGCTAGACAAAGCGTCCACGGTGCGTCCTGGAGAGGAACTGGATATAGAAACGGTGCAAAACTGGTTACAGTCGTTACGACCTGATCTGAAGGATACACCGGAGGTGACCCAATATGCCGGTGGTGCATCCAACTGGACCTATTGTCTGGCGTATCCGGACAAATCACTGATATTACGTCGTGCACCGGCAGGCACCAAAGCCAAGGGTGCACATGACATGGGGCGAGAGTACCGTCTGCAAAAAGCACTAAAACCGGTGTATGGCTACGTACCAGAAATGATAGGTTTTTGTGATGATGAGTCTGTCATAGGCACCGATTTTTATGTAATGGAAAAGCTAAACGGCATCATTCCGCGCAAAAATATGCCTCGTGGTCTGACCCTGACCCCTGAAACCACGCAGCAACTATGCGTTAATGTGCTGGATAGTCTTGTTGAACTGCATCAGGTGGATTATCAGTCTGCGGGTTTGGATACGCTGGCGAAAGGGGAAGGCTACACAGAACGACAAATCAGCGGCTGGAGCAAACGCTACCAAAATGCTAAAACCTGGAATGTGCCGTCTGCCAAGTTTGTGATGCGTTGGTTGGAAGACAATATACCCGCAAATGAACGTATTTGCCTGACCCACAATGACTTTCGCTTCGATAATGTGGTGCTTGATGTCAATGATCCAACCCGAATTCTGGGGGTATTGGACTGGGAGTTGGCGACACTGGGGGATCCGTTGATGGACTTAGGCAATAGTCTGGCGTACTGGGTGGAGGCAGAAGATGACTTCCTGGCGCAAATGACCCGACGTCAGCCAACGCACCTGGCCGGAATGATGACTCGTCAGCAGGTTATTGATTACTACAGTGAAAAGATGAATCTGGAGACTGATGATTTTCGCTTTTACGCCGTCTATGGGTTATTTCGCCTGGCTGGCATTGCACAGCAGATTTATTACCGCTATCACCACAAACAGACACGCAACCCGGCGTTTAAGAATTTCTGGTTGTTTGTCCACTATTTGCTCTGGCGATGTAAACGCACCATTAAAACGGGCAGAGTTTAATGGCTGCTATCTATTTAGTCAGACATGGACAAGCCAGCTTTGGTGCCAGCGATTATGATGCACTATCCGAGTTGGGAATCAAGCAAGCATCGTTGTGTGGACAGCAATTATCCCGCCTTTGTCGTGACGGAGCGATCGTTATTTCAGGCGATATGCAGCGTCATCTGCAGACCTTTGAGTATGCCAGTCAGCATTGTCAGTTTGCCGCCCACAGCGTTGTGTCAGCCTGGAACGAATACGACCATGAGGCAATCTTCGCCGCGTACGACCCAAGTCTTGATGGCGCTGAGGCAATGGCAGTCTGGCTTGCGAAACAATCAGAACCCAAAAGTGCATTGGCCGCAACCTTTGCCGCTGCCATCGCTCGCTGGCAAACTGGAGAGTTTGATAATTACCCGGAAAGTTGGCAGCATTTCAAGGCTCGCGTTGAACAGGCACTAAAAGAGGCGATTGAACAGCTAGCCAAAGGGCAGGATATTGTGATTTTTTCATCCGGGGGACCGATCTCCTGGATTTTGAACCGATTACTGCACGCCGATGAAAGTAAATGGCTAGCAATGAACTGGACGTTAGTTAATGCCGGGTATCATAAAATCATACAAAGTTCGTTTGGTACCTTTGTGTCATCTATGAATGAACACAGCTATCTGCAAATGGTTGATAAAGAACTAATAACGTATAAATAAGGGGAATAGGTGTGCAACGTAAGAATATACTGATCACCGGTGCCAGCTCTGGTTTGGGATGGGGAATGGCGGTGCAGTTTGCCAGACTGGGATGCAATTTGGCGCTATGCGCCAGACGGTCAGAGCGACTGGAGGAGCTGAAAGCGGAATTACTGGCTATTAATCCCGACATAAAGATTTTCACTAGGGAGCTGGACGTCAATGAACATGACGCTGTGTTTGAGGTGTTCAAAGGATTCAGGGAGGATTTAGGTAGCCTGGACCGGGTAATTGTTAATGCCGGAATGGGCAAAGGTGCCTCCATCGGTACTGGCTATTTTTATGCTAATAAACAAACCGCAGAGACCAATTTTGTCGCGGCGATTGCTCAATGTGAAGCGGCCATGGAGATCTTTCGGGAACAAAATGATGGCCACTTGGTAACGATATCGTCCATCAGTGCTGTGCGGGGATTCCGCCGTGCGATGACTGTCTATGCCGCCACCAAAGCGGCACTTACGTCATTAAGTGAAGGGATGCGAATCGATGTACAAAACACGCCGATTAAAGTGTCTTGTATTCATCCAGGATTTATTCGCAGCGAAATCAATGAAAAAGTGAAAAAAGTCCCGTTTATTGTCGATACGGAAACCGGTTGTCGCGCCATGGTGAAGGCCATCAACAAAGAAAAAGCCAACGCTTACGTGCCGTCCTGGCCTTGGTCGCTATTACACTGGGTGATGCGCATAGCACCAGACAGTGTGATTGCCAAAATGAGTTAAATATCCAGCGGTGCTTCTTGTATCGCTTTAAAGATTTGAGGGTAAGGAAACCCATCTGCAACGAGATTATTGGCAATCTGAAAACCCTGGATCCCTTTGCGTGTCGCGGGCCCTAAAATGCCATCAGCCTCACCTACTTCAAAGCCAAGCTCATTTAATCGCGACTGCATTTGTTTGACTTCCGCGATGGAATAATTGGGTAGCTCCGGAAGGGGTTGTTGTAACGCTCCGCCACCAATAATTCTATCTGCCAGATGGCCAACGGCAATCGCGTAAAATTCCGAATAGTTCCACTTCATAATGACATTAAAATTGTCGTATACCAGAAAAGCAGGTCCTTTATGCCCTGAAGGGACGATAACCGAAGCCGCAATTTCAACATTGCCCAACGCACTGCCATCGGCTTTAGTCACACCCATGTCTTGCCATTGGCTCAGTGTTTTAGATATGCCACGTCCTGTCTGCTGGAAATCAAAATTTTCAGGAAGCATTATCTCGCGACCCCAACGGTAACCAGAAACCCACCCTAAATTACTTAAAAAGTTAGCTGCCGACGTCAAGGCGTCAGGGACACTGTTCCATAAATCAGCCCTGCCATCTTCATCACCATCTACCGCATACTGCATATAGGCTGAAGGCATAAACTGTGTATGACCCATGGCGCCAGCCCAGGAGCCCAACATTTCCTTGTAATTGATGTTTTCGCGGTCAATGAGAAGCAGAGCCTGAATAAGCTCCTTGGTAAAAAAATCGCTGCGACGGGTATCACAAGCCAGTGTTACGAGCGCATCAATAATGGGCATCTTACCCTTGTAGGCGCCAAAGTTGGTCTCCAGGCCCCAGAAAGACACCAGGTATTGTGGTGGAATACCATATTGTGCTGACAATTCCTGAAGCAAGGGGTAATGCTCTTTAAGTAGCTTTTTACCTTGGGAAATTCGCCACTGATTGACACGCTTATTAAGATAATCCGGGAAGGTACGCACGAACTCCGGCTGGTTACGATCATATTTAATCACCTGTTCCAGCAAAGAGGCACCATCCAGTGCTTCGGTAATGGTACTTTCTGATACCCCTTTTTGTCTCGCTTCCAGTGAAAATGCCGATTTGCACTGCGTAAACTTCTCTCCTTGTAACTCTGCAACGGCTCGCTCGTAGGCGTCCAAAGGCGCAGGAGTCTCTTGGGCGAATAAAGGGACAGAGGCAAAAAGTAATATGGTGGAAATAAAGCTAAAACGTTGCGGCATACTGCGAAAAGGCTCTAAATATCAGGACTGACAATGCTACTGAATCTTTTTTGAAAAGGCGACCAATTTCCAGACGAGAAGCGTAAAAAGATGTAAACCAATATGCTTTATAGTGTAAGTTCGGGGGAAATATGCGTGGCGGGGGCAAACCCGTGGGATGTCAATTCCTTAAGATCTGACAGCGCTTTACTTTTACTACGATACAAATCTACCTGCCCACAATCTATGGAATGCACGCTTACGGCATATTCAGCCCAATGTTTGGCTAACAGGTATTCGTGTTTAGATGGGCAAATACCCATCACTTTCAGGTCGCGTCGTATCGAATTTAGCAGGTGAGTGCGCACTGCTATATCCAACAGAGCCTGGCGTGAATGGCCCTGAAAGTGCGCATTGGAGAAATCAAAAACAGCACAGTGAATAGTCGGAGTTTGATGCAGCAAATACGACCATTCACGAATAACAGAGCATACCTGTTCTTTATGGATTCTCCCGGTAAACTCAGTGTAGATAACCTGTTCGCTATAGCGTAATTCAGTTTCTACCGGGTGCTGTTCTGTTGATAACCCAAGCATTCCCACATCATCATTCAATACTTTGTCAGTCTTCTAAAGTAAGCCTATAAACAATGAATGTCTGTAAGAGATATGCTAATCCCAGAGTGCGAGTTATTGCTGTGTTGGTAAAAGCATTGGAAATCTTCGCTACGATGACAACTAAGACTTTTTGTCTATCGCACAGCCTGGAATGAGAGCAATTAAGGCACAAAGAATTAATGCCACGGTTGCAAGATTAATCAGCAGACCATAGTTATTGTCATTGATAAGCATAGCAGCGACGGCTGGACCGGATGCTAACCCCATTTTCGACGCGAAGCCACCAAGAGCCGCTGTCTGACCGGTCTTGTCAAAAGCGGCGTTAAGACCCAACAAATAAGAAATGGCAAAGGCCCAGGTTGCGCCAATTAAACCATTCGTCAACGCAAATACCCAGGCACTTTGAGAATAATGTAACGCGAAGGTCGCAATAGCCGTCACTGATACCGAGACAAGCAGAGGTAGTACCCGTCCAAACCGCGTCGAAAGCAGGATGACACCGACAGAGCCTATGATGCCAATCCAGGCCGATATGCCTAATGTCGGCGAAATAAAGTCCATGGTTAATCCGGCATTTTTTCCAAGACCGATAATATAGGCATATAACCCCATATTGGCGGCCTGAAAAAGGAAGGTCGCAAGCAAGGCAAGGCTGAGCATTTTCCAGTTGATCTGGGATACAGGTGCGGTTTTGGCTTCTTGTTCAATCTCATAGTCAGACAGAAAAGGCAGCATACAAAATGTCACTAAGCTAAAGGCGACCAGTGACAAATACAGTGCAGCAATACCAAATTGTGGCACAAGTCCCGGTAAGAACATGACACCGAAGCCACCCAGGCCAAACTGAACAAGTAATAAGTAACCAAAGGCACGATCGGGCTGTTCGGTGCGGGCCATAACAGCAAAACCAATACCTACCAACATACCCCCAACGGCACCATGGACAAAACGCACTGCCATCAGTGCTTCAGGGGTGGTGAGAAAAATACTGATGACATCAATAGTGATGAGGACAGCGAGTAAAGAGAAGGCTGCTTTTCGCCAGTTAAGCTTTTTAACCACAAACACAATGAAGAACGCCCCCACCGCGGCACCATAGACATTGGCAGAGTTCACCAGCCCAGCTTCTTTATTGGAAAAGGCCAGACCCTCGATAAGTCCATCCACCAACGCAGGCATAATATTGACGTAAAACAAACCAGCCGTTGCTAGAAAGGCAAGAAAGACCCGAGCAATTTCACTATTGGCGGCGACTCTGGGTAAACCCGGGGCGACAGTTTCTGTGGTGATCATTGTATTTCCTCAGTATGAAAGGGGATGCCTGCGTTTTGCAGCTTGTCCGCCAGTGGTTGCAACTGACGACGATAGTGTCGCCATTTGCCAATAGAGCTGTTGTAAATTGGGGTTCGGATTTGACTTGCGCTGGCTGTAGTGGAGGCATTTTTATTTTGATAAAACTGCAGACACTCATCCTCAAATGGCAAGTCGCAGTATTGCAGCAGTGTGCGAATTTCTGACTCTGTATTGTTGACCAGATTTTCGTAGCTTATGGAATGCATAACCCCCGGCAACGCAGCGTACCAATGGTCCATAAGTTGTTGATATGCAATGAAATAATCTGCCAGTTCTGTCAATTGATATGAGAACGGGTAGGCATTTTGGAATAACTGTTTGTATATCGCGTAACAACTGTCCAATGGATCGCGCTGCACGTGAATGATTTTTGCCTTAGGCAGCGCTTTATGAATCAGGCCGGCGTATAAATAATTGAAGGGCAGTTTATCGATGACTCTCGATTCACTGCCACGCAGAGACCCCAATGAATTCAGATAAGCCTGACCCAGCGGAGCAAAATTCAGCTTGGCCGATTGCCGGATAAGACCCAGTCGATCCTGACTTTGCAGCTGCTGCGTCTGGATCTGTTCCATCATACAAAGCGCAAAGTTATTAAGTTCTCCGCAGGAATGTACATCAGAATGGCTGGACAAAATCCGCTCAACCAGTGTTGTACCGCTGCGTGGCAAACCGATGATAAAAATCGGATCCGGCGAGTGGTATCCCCTTGACGCTGCCTGACAATGCTCAGCAGGAAAAGCTTCAGCAATCGTCTGCATAACGGCAATATCCGAATTAACGTCATATTGCATATGTTGGCGACGCAGGTTTGCTCCCTGACTTAAGGCATCAAAACTGGCGTTATAGTCGCCAATATCTTCCAGTTCCTTAGCCAGTGCAAACAAGATGGCAACTCGTTGTGCTGGATGTTGCAACTGCTCGAGAATGTCCCGTAACTGGGCAATGTGATTGCTTTCTGAAGTCTGGGTTTTGAGCTGCGAGAGCAATCCCCAGGCTTCATGATCATGCGGGTTTAAGCGAACGGCGTGCAACAGGTTTTGTTCAGCGGTTTCGCGTTGCCCTAAAAAGCGCTGCACAGTGGCAAGATTGTAATAGTGATCACCTTGTCTGGGTGCCAGCGCAATGGCCTTTTGAAAGAAGGTCAGGGCCTTTTGATGATCCTGAAGCTCATTAAAGATCAACCCCAGTTCAGAATGCCACGCCGCATCTTCAGGCAGATTTTCAGATAACCGACCAGCATCCCTCGCTGCCTCAGCGAGCTGGTTGTTGGCGAGTAACTGTTTAATCCGACTAAGCTGTTGATGTTGTGACATTAAGCGCACATCCTCTTTGATTCACTTCAGCATATGCTGATTGAGCAGTTCGACAGAGAGCGGAGGATAACTCCGCTCCTGCCAACTGAGCAATGCCTGAATCAAAACTGATAGCTAACATTGACACCGATAGTGCGTGGACGGGTGATATAATCCTTTTGGTTATTTCCGTAGTAGTTTTCAAAAACACCCGTATCCGTGCCCCAATAGGTGGCAGGGTAACTACCGGTAATGCCTTCTTCATTGGTGATGTTCTTGATGTACAGCATGGCTGACCATTCACCTTTAAGGAACTGTACTGAGGCATTCCACAATGCGAAACTGCCAAACTCATCCTGCACCGGGCTGTCCGCCAGTACGGTATTGACGGAGTCTGATTGATAATAACCGGTTAAACGGCTCACCATATCGATATCCGCAGTGAGCGAGGAGTTGTGTACAAAGTTTATCGAGGCTACATGCTCCGATACGCCTGGCAGACGGGTTCCCGCCAGAGCGCTCACACCACCGGTTTGTGGTTGAATCAGGTCTTTTGTCAGTTCTGCGTCTGTGTAGGAATAGCCCACTCGAATATTCAAATTATCGGTGACGGCCATATTGGCTTCCAGCTCCAGCCCCGTTGTTTCCGCCTGTTCGCCATTTTGCGCCATAAAGAAGCCCCACCAGGCTGTAGCCGTATTCAACTGAGGATCATCCCATACTACTTTATAGATGTCGGCTGAATAACTAAAGGAACGCGTATAACCCTTGATCCCAAGTTCGTAGTTTTTCACTGTATCTTTGCCGTATAAAGAAGCGCTTTCAGGGTTTAACTCCGTAAATGGACCGCTATCGGGAATCGCGTTTGAACCACCCCGACGGAATCCTTCTGCAAAGGTGGCATACAACATGGTACCGTCGTTAATGTCATAAGACAGATTCAGTTTCGTCTGAATATCATCTTCATCCTGAGTAGGGAATGCCACAAAGGGAATGTCCGCCGGTTGCAGATAGGCGAAGAATGTCGAGGTTTCATTGCTCAGAGTGTTATCAAACCAACGCAAACCACCGGTAACCCTAAAATCATCGGAAACGTGATAGGTGACTTCTCCATACAGTGCTTTGTCTTCAAAGTCTTCCTTTCGAATATAGCTGAAATCCAGGTCATTGACTGGCGTTACACCAGCCCACCAGGCGCCGTTAGATGGGCAGGCATCACCCACTTCATTACAGGCAAAGCCATACTGCTCCAGTCCCCGAAGGTGACTAAAGTTGGTGGTAGTGCGTTCCTGATCCATAAAGAATGCACCGATAACCCAGTCAAACTGACTGTTGTCACTATTGGATACCAGGCGAAACTCCTGAATAAAGGCTTCATCTTTAAATCCAGATTCTACGTGAGCAGCAGGGCGCGGGTTACCGGTATAAAGAATGTTGAACCAGTTAGTAAAACCCACACCATTGCTTCGGTCGGTTACCCAAAGGCTGGTATTGTCACGCCAGCCACTGCCTTCATGGTTATAGCGTGAAGTACTGGAGGTTAACGTCGCAAAACCTAAATCTGCTGATACTTCCAGGCTGGTGAGGTTAACATCTCGCTTTGATGGCTCGCGTAATGTCGAACCATTTTCATACTCACCATATACATTGCCATTATAGTCAGCACCATTGGTAACGGCGCGGCGACCACCTACCTCATCGTCCTGATAGCTGTGAGTCAACAGAACGTTGATGTCTTCTGTCACATCCCAGCTTAATCCCGCACGGGCATAAAAGATTTCGACGCTATCGACATCTTTTTCGGATTCGTAACAGGCGCCATTAAACGCCAGTTCATCAGCACTCAAACTACCGCTGTTAACCGACTGACAAGAGCCATCATCAGCAGCGACCAACGGAATGCCGTCACTGTCCAATTGATAAAGATTTACCTGATCGATTACACCGTCATTATCCATCTGTCCAAAAGACACGCGGAACGCCACGGTATCACTGAGTGGTTGGTTATATACCGCATCAAATGCCACATTGTCGCCATCGGAGCCATCGGTCTGGCTCCAGTCAATAGCAATACTGCCTTCACGCATTTCTGTGCTGGGTTTGTTCATGATGTAACGCACCGTACCACCCAGCGCACCTGATCCATATAAGGTGCCCTGCGGGCCACGGAGTACCTCGACCCGTTGGATGTCTTTTAACAGGAAATTAGCGTAAATTGGGATACTATCGACATAGGTTGACACGGTAGGTACCGTTGACTGGCCAACATCGGCACCGGAAATACTGCCTTCGACATTGATGCCACGAATAACCATGCTGTTCGCTGTGCCGGAATTACGGTGACCACGATCAATTAAAGAAATACCCGCGACTGTTCGGAGCAACTCCGTCGAATCAACGATATTCTGAGCGACAATTTCACTGCCTTGCACAGCAGAGATATTGAATGGTAACTCTTCCTGCATCATTTCCCTTTGGGTTGCTGTTACGGCGATGCGTTCAATCACCCCTTTTTCCGCTTTGCTGTCCTGTTCCTGAGCCTCAACATAACCAACCGAGAGGTTAACAATGGTTCCAAGGGCCAGAGCTATTTTGCTTTTAGTGAATTTGCGTTGATTCATGTGTCACCCAATTTATAGTTTGTTAATGTATTGCATTAATGAGCCAGATGAAAATCTCAAAGTTGATTACCTGTTTCCCATTCTGCAACATGTATTGATTATTTATTTACCGCTGCTGGTACTTCCAGCTTGCCCAATTCATTTAATGTTTCAGAGCTTGCCGCTGACGCATTGTAGGCGGGGAATTTCACACCATTGTCGCGGAAGCTTTTCAGAGGTTGGCCCAGGTTCTTAATGCCTCGTTCCCTGGCTCGGCGCAGCGCGTTGAGATCCAGCTCAAAGGCAATTACTTCTGCTTTACTGCCAGCCTGATGGACAACATCACCATTGTGATCGCTGACAATCGAACCACCGTTTCCAAGAGGCGGAGCGACGTTGATATCCACGAAGTAGCATTGGTTCATAATGGCATTTGCACGTGCCATTATGGTTTCCTGCTCTCGATCATTAGTGTTGGTCAATGTCGGGTGAATAATCACCTCAGCGCCCATGGCCACCAGACTGCGTGTCGTTTCGGGGAACCAACCGTCATAGCAGATAGAAACCCCAAATCGGCCGACATTCGGTACATCAAACACCACAAACTCGTCTCCCGAAGTAACACCTTTTTCATAGGGCAAAAACGGGTAGATTTTGCGATAACGGGTCACCACTTCGCCTGCAGGATTGATAACTGGCGTGGTATTGAATACTTTATCTTGGTGCTTTTCGTAATAAGAACCGGGGATGATCCACACCCCTAATTTTTCTGCGAGCGTGCAAAACGTCTGTTCCGTTTCGCCACCGGCATTCTCTGCCTTATTCAAATCGAAACCGTGGCAGGCCAGCTCGCCTACCACAAACATTTCAACCCAAGGAAAACGACGCTTCACCCGGGCTATTTCTCCACAGATAAAGGCCAGATTATTCTGCGCTGTGAGTTCCAGTTGTAAGCCAGCAATACCCATGTGACTCATTGGCCATCCTTTTATGTTTATGACGTTGATTTTTAGCCTATGGGTAAATCTCGGAGATCAATAGATCCAGATTTTAACTATTGGTGGTGCCAGAATGGTGCCAGAAATTTGCCTGGGTATTTTGTTATCCCTACTTGGGGCTTATTAGCCGAAAACCGTCGCCACAGTCGCCCGTCAGGCTCTGGAGAACAGAGCAACAAAACACAAACTGGCTCCATCAAAAGATACTTTTTGGCCCTATTCGATTGCGCAAAAAAGCACCTAGAGTAGATCGCCGGGGTAGGCCCGAGGGCAATACATTTACTCTGCAATGGAACCTGCGCAACAGAAAAAAGGTAATAACAATGAATACAAAACACCTGCTTGGCGCACTGATGGTGTCGTCCTGTGTGTCAATCGCTCAAGCTGATGTGATTTTTTACGATGGTTTTGAAGATAATAATGCCAATGGTTGGTCCTTGACGGGCAATGTAAAGACATCTGGCACCCAATCTATTGGCAATTATTCGCTACGCATGAAAAGAACAGCTTCAGCGACTTACCAGCTAAGTACGGTTGGTTACTCGGCTGTGACAGTGCAAATGCAAATGGCTGCTACCGCACTGGAAGCCAATGACAATGACAATTGCAATATTGACGTTTCCACAGATGGTGGCAGTAATTGGACAACACTGTTAACGCTGGTGGATGGTCAGGATAACGCGACATTTTATAATGCCAGTTACAGCGATTCCTCGTTGGAAGATAATCCTGCTTTGCAACTGCGCTTTCGCTCTGTTGCCGATGACTTAGGGGATTACTGCTGGGGGGATGAGGTCAGTGTTACCGGTACCCTCGGTGGACTAACGCCTGCGCCGGAAATTGATGTCACAGGCAACCTGACTTTTGGCAACGTTGAAATTGACACAACCAGTAGCAAAAGTATTACCGTTCATAACACAGGCGATGCTGATTTGATCATTGGCACCGTCACTTCACCTGGCACACCGTTTTCTGTTGTACAGGACAATTGTGCCAACTCGACAGTCGCCGCGGGCAACAGCTGTATGATAAGCGCAGAGTTTGCGCCCACCAGTACTGGATATTTTAGCGACAGTATCAGCATCAGTTCGAATGACAGTGATGAGAATCCGACAGTTGTTTCTCTGTCTGGAACAGGCAGTGATCAACCCGGTGGCGGTGTGGATGATTTTGACCCCCTAACGGGCAATGGCAATGTTACTCGCAATGACTTGACCTTTGCGACGCTAAGCAGTGGCAGCGATCCTGGTAGTCTGGTGGATATGTCGGCCTATGCGTTACCCGCGAATGCAGCAGCACCCACCAATACCTTCGAAGGGCGTCTAGTTCTGAATAATGAGGCGACAAGTGGTGGTTTCGATGAAATTAAAGATACTTTCCGTTACACAGGAAGCCAGGACACAACGCGCAAACATTTACCTGAATTTGATTATGAACTTGTGCAGACGGGCAGTCATATTGTCCCTGTGCAACGCGGCATGCTGGCGAACAGTCATCCGGAATGGGAGTATATTCTTGAACCAGGGCGAGTGTGGAATGAAAACGGCGATAGTGGTTATACCCGCGTAGCGTTGCCCTTTGCATTGCAACAAAAGAATGCGAACTGTGTACACAATGGTGTCATGACGTTTGCCTTTAAAGACGACGGCAGTATTACGCAGGTGGCGTACCAGATAGCATCGGAAACCTGTCTCTACTTTAAGGTGGATATGTGGGGATTACTGGGCGCAACCTACACACCAACGGCCATAGCGGATGCCGAAACTATTAAATCAGCGCATCAGGCGGAAGTCGGTGCCCGAATTCCCACCAAAGCCATTGCTGAACTGGCCAATGATTACCCAGGTACCCAGGTCGCCAACTTTAGCAACAGTATCAGTGCAGATCATATGACCCTGTTTGGATTGTATATTGACGGCACCAATTATGTGGGTGGTTGTGAAACACGTCAGGGCACCTATCCTTATTGTGATGTATTGCGTGTCCCATCTTACTCTACCGCCAAAAGCAATTTTGCCGGTGTGGCAATGATGCGACTGGAAGAAAAGTACGGCAACGTGATGAACCAGACGATTGACAGCTATGTCAGCGATTGCAATGCCAACGGCAATTGGGGGGATGTGACCATTGAAAATGCGGTGGATATGGCAACCGGAAACTACAAGCTGGCTGGATACATGAGCGATGAAGGTGCCAGTCATACGAATGATCTGTTTCTGCCTGAAGACCATGCCAGTAAAATCAGTTATTCCTGTACAGAGTATCCCCGTAAAGCATCTCCCGGTAGCAAGTGGATTTACCATACCTCAGATACGTATATTGCCGGCACGGCAATGAATGCGCTGGTCCAGCAGCAACAGGGTGCCAGCACGGATATATTTGATGATATCCTGCTCAACGAGATATGGAAACCATTGACGGTTGGGGCATCAACTTTATCAACCCGACGCACCTATGACAGCGTAGAACAACCTTTTACCGGTTGGGGGCTGACCTATAATGCCGACGATACTGTGAAATTAGCGCGCTTTTTATCGATCGATAATGGCATGCTCAGTGGTCAGCAAATGTTGGATTCCGTTGAACTGGATGCGGCGTTACAGCGTATCAGCAGTGATCGGGGACTGGTTCCCACCTCTGGCTATTATTACAACAACGGTTTCTGGGCAAAAGATCTGTCTTCTGAAACCGGCTGTAGCAATCTGTATGTGCCATTTATGTCTGGCTATGGCGGGATCACGGTGGCACTGTTGCCCAACGATACCATCTATTATTACTTCAGTGACAATGATGAATTCAACTGGACGGATGCCGCAGTTGAATCACACAATATCCGTAGTCTCTGTCCGTAATTTCTAAAGGATATCATTGTATTAAAACGAAAAAGCCCCGATAAATCGGGGCTTGTTTCTTCAGTCTTCGTTGTTACTTAGTGCATTGTGTCGTAGCAATCGCAGTTTCGGAGACCCCGTTACTGCTGATTTCAACACGATTGACTAAGCCTTTCTTCTTCTTACACTTCTTAACTTCTGCTTCGAAGGTGAAGTTTGCCTGGCCACCCAGTACACTTTGTACCTGCAATTCGTAACCATTGGCAGGTGCGACACCGGTGCCGTTGTAGAATACGCTGGTACCTGTTGTACCGGTTTCGTTTTCTACACCAACTGTGGCTCTGGCATTGCTTAGATCACCTTGTGGGCCATAGGTATACCAGATATTGCCCGAGTCATCAGATTGAATCCAGACCTGGAAAGTATGTGTGTTTGCAGGATCGCTTGGATCGGTGCCATAACGCGGTACATTTTCCCACTCAAGTATTGTCCAGCTAGTGACGCCATTGCCCAAAGCACCAATGTAGAAGTTACCGCCGGCGCTTAAGTCAAGATCAGTCCAAAGTGGCGCCAACAGATTGTTTGGTGTCGCCGCATCTGGCAATTGGTGGCTTGCTGCACTGGTGGCTGAACCACTTTCTGCCCCTACTTCAACCGTTCCGTTAACAGACCAAAGAACGGAGCTGTAGGTTTCGCCATTGAACTTAAACGGATTGATGTTAAATACTACACCACCGTCATCACAGTTATCCGGACAAGGTTGCGGTGCGATGCCAAAGATAGACAAAGGCAAGTAACCTGCTGGGGACGTGAAAGTCGCCGCCAGTGTAACGTCAGACTTAGCCAACGTACCACTCCAGGTCATTGCATTACCATCGAAGCCAAAGTCGGATTCAGTCGTACCATTAGTGATTGTTTGTGTAGCAGAACCTTCTACATACTCTAAACCACTAGGCAACACGTTGTTCAGGTTTATCGTGCCATCAATCGGACCGTTAGATAAATCGATGCTGTAAGTTAATACATCACGTTTCCATGCTTGAGGTGCATCCACAGAAGCAGACAGGAATGGTGACGTCGATTTAGCTGCATACGCCGCAACTGGCATATGTAGCTTGGTCATTTCATCTTCGTCCGGCTTCAATAATAGTTCGGCGAACGTCCAGTCTTCAGTCGCGAAGGCAGTATCCATAGTGACTGTGATCTCAGCTGTTTCACCTGGATCCAGTTCAATTTCACGCGGTGAAACTGACACTTTGACACCTTCGGCATTGGTTTTGGCTTTTAATTCCCATTCACCATCATCGTTTGAGACGTTTTTCACGGTACGCGTCCATGAACAGCTTTGTACGCAACTGCTGTCCTGCATACTGGCGATGTTCAGGGTTTTAGGATCGCCACCTGCATCAGGATTAGCTGCCAGGAAGTTTTCTGGTGTTTCATCCAGAACCAGACCTGCATTCAGTACGCGGCGCAAATCAATACGTCCTGCACCAACATCAAATGGATCTGCTTCAGTGACACCGTCGTCTTTGGTCAAACCATCAGTCTCAGCGGTCATCATAATGGCAGACTTAATTTCATATGGTGTCCAGCCAGTTGAGCCACTCACCAATGCACCGGCACCGGCGTTATGCGGACTGGACATTGACGTGCCTGACAAGAACATATACTCGTCATTGCTACCAGCCTGAGTTGTAGGGGCTGCAGCAAATATGTCGACACCTGGGCCACCGATATCAGGTTTGATGATATCTATTGCCAGATTGGGTCCCCGTGAACTGAAGCCGGCCGTCATATCGGCCTGGCCAGGATCGCTTTTAACCACCGCACCCGTAATTGAACCAGCTGTGTTGGTGTTATTGGCTACCCAATCTTTCAGGATTTGTCCATCGCTATAACCTAAGTGCACCGCGGGTAAGAAGTGTGCGTCACCACTTGTTGATTCGCCATTACCTTCAGCATTGGCCAACACCAAACCGCCAGCACCGCCAGCTAAAACGTTTTCACCTTTTGCCACACGAGCAATAGAACCACGGTCACAGATCACAATCTCACCGCTGAAATGGCCAGCAGGAAAAGGCTCAAGACATTGCGCAGGGTTTGTGTCGTTGGAAGAACCATTGGCCGTAGGGTAGTCACCGGCATAAACGATGCTGGCTGGGCCATAAGATGCTGTAAATCCTTTGCCTTCCAGATTCGCAAGTGACGCGCCATCGCTGGTCATATCGGAAACTGCGTTGACAATAGTACGGTCATGAGTCATTGCCGCTGTAGTCGATACCCACGGTGAGTTATGACCTGTCGTCGATGCACCTGGACCACTGTTACCTGCAGATGTTGCCACATAAATACCGGCCGCCGTGGCGTTAAGGAATCCTAGCTCTACCGCGTCGTTGTATGGGTCGTTACCACCGGAGATTGAATAGTTAAGTGCCTGAATACCATTGGGTAAAACAGAAGAATCGATAACGACTTGCTCTACCGCTGCTAATAAGGCTGCACCTGGACAGCTATCGATACAAACGTCATAGGCGATAATATTGGCATGCGGTGCAACACCAGAGATATCACGTACCAGTTCAGTTGTTTCCGCTTCTAACGTCGCACTACTAATAAAATTACCTGCCGCAGTGCCAGCGGTGTGGCTTCCATGACCATCAGAATCTTCTGGAGAGGTTGGATCGGTAGGACCAGCAACCAGACCCCAGGCCCCGATTAGTTTGTCATTACAAAAACTTGGGTCAACGACATCACAGTAGCTGCCTGGAATATAGTTACCACTGCCCAGCGGGTTAATATGGTCGTAACCATCACCGCCAATATCAGCGAAAGAAGGATGATCGTGATTGATACCGGTATCCAGCACGGCGACAACAACGCCTTCGCCCATGTTACCGCTCAGGCTTGAATCGTCATCATCATCATCGTCATCGTCGTCATCATCATGACCAGCATTGATGCCCCAAAAATGATCAGCTCCAATCCAGGCCGGGCCAGAGTCAGTATTTAAAGGTTGAATCGTTTCCTTTTCGATGCTGACAACCTGCGGCATATTGCGCATCATTTCGGCTTCCGCATCGGTTAATTCCAGAGCCATACCATTGAGCACGTGAGTGTACTGAAATTTTGCCTGCAAAACGCGACCCAGCAACTTCTCAGAGGACTGTAACATCGTACTTTGTTGCGATTTTAAGAACTGATGATACTGCTGCAGTTCTGGTGCTTTAGCATCAAGCTTGCTTTTACCAGTAACTTTGAGACTGGTAGCAGACATGTTTTGGATACCACCACCGTAAAGCGCAATCGATGGATTTTGCAATCGAACGATGTAGGTGGATTTACCGACAGAGGAGTATGACGGCTTTTTGTCTTCTCCCAGCGGATTGACCTGTTTTACGAATTCAGGCTGCTGATCAGCGACATTGATATCACTGGCTTGCACATTGGCAGCAACAAAGCTTCCAACTGCAAGTGAAACAGCCACAGAGAGCTTGGATAATGTAGTTATTCTTTTTGACATGATTTGTCCCGTCGAGCGAATCCAATGCAAGACGCACCGATCCCAACACCTCAATAAAGAGGGCTGATCACACCATCAATAATCATTTTATTCTTATCAATCAATAAGTTGACAAGGATATAGCAAACGAAAAACAACAAATGAAGGTCTTACAAGGATTTATTCTAATTATTATTAAGTAATGTTTAGTTGTTTTATTTTTGTACCCCAGATTATACCGAGGGTCATAAAATATACCTGCAGAAAATGAGGATACAAGCTTTTTTCATTATATTTTTTGTGGAGTTTTTCATCAACGCGGCACTATTCGATTACAAAATATCCACCACAATTACTAATCTGGTCCTACCAGAAAGTTTAAAAAAGTAATGAAATCAGATGCTTATTTTGAGAGCGTAATAACTATTACTGCGCAGATGAAACCGCACACATTTGCTTTGCAAAAATCTGTTTTTCTTGAGATATCTACGGTTGTATGCGCCAGCGAGGTCGTTTTGGTTAGTATCTCAGGATGATAGCAATGCAAAATTGCGCCGGACAAACACCATAAGGATAAATGAATGTTGTGCAGAATTTATAAGCATATTGGAGTGTTGCTCATCTCTGGCTTAGTCCCCCTAAGTTTTGCAGGAGAATCTGAAAGCCACCATACAATGGATGTCAAACCTTTGAACTCGCAGCAATCCGAGCTAGAGGAGGTTGTACAGCTCAAGTCAATCGCAACAGAGACTCAGTTTATAAACGAAGTGAGGGCATTATCAAGTGAGGTCATTTATCGGCATAAATCGGGTATTGAAAAATACAACGTTTCCAGGTCCGGCGAGAGCGGCAGAGACGAAGATGCCGACATTTCAGTGCGCCTAAATGCATTTCAGAAAGTCCACTCAGGGATAAAGGTTCAGGATGTTAGCCTTGAACATTTGAAAATTATCGAAGTCACCTACCAGGATGGCCTGAATATCGAGGATACCCTTCTAAAGCAGGTATTACTGAGAGGAGGGCCATATGGTCGGGATCGTGCCACGCTGTTCTTTGACGAATCTACTGCGACGTTAATTTTTGAGAAAAACGCCAGGCGTTATGTTTTGGAAGTTGATTTAGCTGAGAATAGAGGGCGGGTGGCAGTGAAGAAGTTGCTTATAGTGGGCAATCCGGTAGTGCTAGAGTAAATCAGCAAATACCTTCTGAATAGCACTGCAAGTGATTGGCTTAGTATTGCTATTTCAACACAGGTCGCTGTCAGCAAACCTGACCTTGTTGAACCATAGTGACTCATTCTAAGCTATACTGTTAGTGGTAGTATTAAGTAGGATTAAATCCGCAATAGGTGTTTCATATGGCAATGGTCAAAAAAAGTATCACAGTAACTGATCAGCAAGAACAGTGGATGCAAAAGCAGCTCGCCACTGGTAACTATGCAAGTGATAGTGAGTTATTGCGGGACCTAATAAGAAAAGAGCAGCAACGGAATGCTGATATAGAAGTCATACGACGTAAGCTTATTGAAGCCGAACAGATGGCTTCTCAGACCGTTCACCCTAGGAAATATTAGCTAGCTTTAAAGAAGAAGCACATCAAAGTGGCAAGCTATAAACTTAGTGTTAAATCCGAGGAAGATTTAAAGCGTATTTGGCTTTACGGCCTTGAAGTCTTAAGAAATGGTGGCCCGACCCTGACTTGAACAGGGGACCTGCCGATTATGAGTCGGATGCTCATTTAACACCCTGATCTAAGCTTACTAATAGTTACTGTAAAGTGTTCTTGAAGTATTAAAAGTGATTTTGAAAAATAGGTGATTGACTTTATGTAACCCCCGTACTATTACTTACTAAGTTACTAGGGAGGGGGAATGGCTAGATCACAACAATCTGCGGTTGCTAAACATCATGTAGTAGTGATCCAGAACATTGCAGGTTCAACTGAATTAAAAATTCCTGCTCTGTATATCAAAGTAGGCGATCAAACGGTGTTGGTTCATTCATTGGTTGATTACTTCCTTGCATATCCTACGCGTAGCTTGAATTGGAAGCGCAAAGTCTCTAGAGCATTGGGGTTGTTTTACGACTTTTGTATCTCATACAACCTTGTCCGCCAATCATCACAAACTTTTAACTTTCATAAACGATTGATTAGAAAGTTTGCTTTGTCTTTATATAAGGGAACAATTGACGTTGAAGATCATCGTGACAAGTTAAATTTGTATTGGCCTCCCGCGAGTATGATAAGCACGAAATCAATATTGTCAGCACTACAAACGTTTATTGATTGGTGTGAAGTTGAAGGAGTAATAGAGCCACAGCCAAGTAACGTCCCAACTCACCCGCGAGATGAAAGAACAACTTTGCGTTTCTTATACCAAGCTGTAAAAGCAAAGGCCTTCATGTTCCTATCTCATACAGTGACTACATCTGAATTGGCGCGAGGAATCGCAGATAAGCAAGCTAATAAAATTATAGATTTAGGAGTAAACCAAAAAGCTTGTGGTGAGGCTAAAAAATTTCCAACTGAGCTTGTTAGCCCATTAATGAAATACGGTTTTATAAAAAAAGAGAGTGCTACATTACCTGAGGAAAGAGAAGACCTAACAGCCAAGATGATTACTTTGCTACTGTTATTTGGTGGCACAAGAATCAGCGAGCCATTTCATATCTGGTATAACGACGTAGTTCCTCAATTTGATGGCTCATGTAAAGTCTTATTGCGGCACCCATCCGAAGCCTATACTGACATGGTTGGAGAGCAAAAAATGTTGCGTCGAACCTATTTGGCACAACGAAACTTAAAACCAAGAAATGATGATAGAAATTCTAAGAGTTACAAGGCAGGTTGGAAAAACTTAAAAGTTGATAGCACATTATCAGCTCCTGTTTTTTTCATTCATCCTTCTGCTGAATCCTTGTTTCGGGAGATGTATATATATTATTTAAGCTATCGTGAGCGGCTCATGAAAAGTTATACCGATAGATGTGGAACAGATCACCCATTTCTGTTTGTGAAGCAAACTGGCAACGCAGGAGAACCATATAGTATCAAAGCCTATCAAGACGCCTTAAAACGTGCATACAAGCGCTTAGAGAAGCGATTAGGTAGACCAGTCAAATACGGAAAGCTTGAGGGTACATCTCCGCATGGCCCACGGCATTTTTATGGTCAGATGCTGGCTGAATCAGGAGTGCCACCAAAAATCATTCAGAACAGCCTCAGGCATCGTAGTGTGCTTTCTCAAGGCATATACACTGAGCCAACCTTTGATCACGTTACGCGCGAACTAGAAAAAGCTAGACACTTAATAGAGATAAATGGTTGTACATCGTTGGGCAAGCCAGGCGCAGATGAGTTGGAGTGGAAGCATGACTGAAGGAGCTATCTGCGGATTAACAGATGAAACAGCGATTAGCTTTTTGGCCTTACAGCATAATCCTGTTGATCAGGGTGTTATTGATTATTTACATGGTCGATATGAAGAAGATGATGAATTCTTGCCACTAGTTGAAGTGCTAACCTTCAGAGGGGAATTAACCTATAAAGAAAATATAAAAGTTTTGGAATCTGACAGCTTACAGGAGCTAGTAAAAGATGCTTTGCAGCAGGCGTATTATTTTGAGACATTGAAAGCAAAGCAAGCAGCTAAAAGAAACGCTCTTATAATTTTGCTGAGCTATCTAGAAAAATATTTTCAATTAAAGTCTCTAAAAGAGATCACGCTTAAAGTTTGGGTTTCAATTGTAAGCCAACTCAAAAATGACGACACAAGTTATCGAGACCAATTACCTGATAGGTTTGTTAACGCAACAAGAATATTAGCTAAAACACTGGCAAAACTTCATAATAATGACCAATACATTTCGGTAATTTCGATCAAGAGGAGTGACTACCATTTTGGGAAATTGGTAAATGGGTATGAGAATTGGTTTAGCTTTTTTGAAGAGTGGCGAGATGGATTGCTCCTAAAAAGCACCAAAGAGAGAAACGCCTCATTTACTAAATTGCTAGGTTATTTGCAAACGATTGAAAATTCGAATGATCCACTCGTATTTATTACATCTGAAAGGAATTACACGTTTTGGAAGTATCTAGTTGACAATGATGTTAACAACAAAAGAGCTACAGCTCTTCAGATGAATGATTTTGTAAACTGGATCATTGAAGGGCATTTGATTGAAGAAGACGAAGAAGATATCGGTACAAGTATTGGCTTTCCTTTGTTAACCGCCAAAGAAATAAATCTGGTTATCGGGAGCAAGTACGATAATAAGCCTAAACCATCTGAAAGTGTAAAGCAGGCCATGCCTACTAAGTGGTTAATGCTTTGCAAAGAAATCCTTACCGAAGATGACTACGCTTGGCCTAAGTCGCTTGATAAAGAATATGTAAACAGAGTAAACCCAGAAACCAGTAGGGTAGAGCGTGTATGGTGTCCGGTATCCACCTATCTATACCTTTTTATGTGCGAATTACCCGTACGCAGAATACAAGTTAAGTCTTTAGACTCAGGCGAAGGTGATAATCAAATATACTCTCAAGAAGAGAAAAAGTGGGTAACTAACACTTCACCACTCGCTGGTTACTGGAAGCAACTAGGTAGTAAAGTCACTGAACGTGGCATAATCAGGAAAATATATAGCCAAGGAAAAGAAAGCGTTGGAATATATATTAACACGAACAAAACACAAGATAGAACGCAGGGGTTTTCTGAAACATCAGGTTATGAAATACCGTGGCATAACGAATCAATCATTAAATATTCTTATGAACTTTTAGCTTGGCAACAAAAATATAACCCTGTCAACGCTCCCAAAAAGTACAAAGACATTCCTAAGAATGTTTGGTCAACAAGGCCGACTGAATTAGTTAAAGAGATAATACCAGACAGATTTTACCTATTTCGCTCACCATTAAATACTTCAGTGGATTCACCTTCGGCAGATTGGCTGTTAAATCGTTATTGGCTGGCTCTAATGGACGAGTTGGAGAGACGTTTAAAAGAGCAAGGCGAGGATGTCATGGTAATTTCAGACAGAGAAAAAAATGGCGTACCTAAAGCTTCTATATTTACGCCTCATGGCCTCAGAGTCACTGGGTTGACGGCATTTGTAGAGAATGGTGTGCCAATTGAGATATTAAGTAAAGTTGTTGCGGGACATGCTTCAATTTTAATGACCTTGTATTATATAAAACATACGCCTGCTTATGTTTCAGAAATTTTAACTTCAGCACAAAAAAGTATTGAAGATAATCAGCAGGCGGACTTCGTCAATTGGCTCAAATCAAGTGCATGGGCAGACGTCCAAGAATATTCCATTTTCAATGACAAACAAACGGCAAAAAAAGTATTTGAACAAGGTGTTAGAGCGTTATGGGAAAGCAATCAATTAGGCCTTTGTCCCAACGCAGGTACGCTCTGTAATATTGGCGGTGAGCTTCTAAGCAAAGCAGGTAAAGAAGTGTATGGTGAAGTATCAGGAGGGGCCGGTAATTGTGTGCGTTGTCGTTTCTTCATTTCCGGCAAACCATGGCTGATTCCTTTATGGCTTCATGGCAACAAACTTCTGGCAGATTCCCAAAAGATATCTATCGATGTTGAGGCCGCACGTGCAGAGCTTGAAGCTCTATACAATAAGCGAAAAAGTATTGCTAAAGAAAAAGGGCCAGCCTTTATTACATCAGGTTTGAAAGCTGAAATTAAAAGTGCTGAAGCTTTGTTATCACGAAAAACAGAAGTACTTGATCAAAAGCTTTGTGACGCCCACGCAACTTATCGCTTGATTGAGGGTATTCGTTACTTAGACAATACTAACTTTGATAGGTGCGAGGCCGAGAAGTATATTCCAATTCGTCACGTTGATAGTCCGGAAGAAACTAAGTTCTTTGAGCAAAATAAGTTCCGTCAACAAGATATGCTAGTGCAAGCAAGTCGTTTATATGCCCATATTCGTGATAACGACCTAGAACGTGAACGAAACCACTTTATTGATAAGATCATGTTAAACGCTGGTATGAAGCCTATAACGATGGGAACATTGACAGAGGAAGAAGTTGAGAGTGCGAGTGACGCACTAGCATCTTACCTAGCGTATAAGTTTAGCGATCAAGAACTCAGCCAGCTTGGTGCTAATACAATTACTTTGAAGCAACTCGGTGTGAAAATTAGTTCAACAGAACAGTTTATAAGTATGGCTGAAGCGCATACCAAATCCCTAGAAAACAATGAAGAAGAGTAAGATGACTAGAGACCAGGTATTACAGCTATTTAACTCACTAGAAAAAGAAAATGAAGGTAAGGCCACTAAACTTAATAAGCTCTCAGCTATAAACAGCATATGCGAAAAACTTGCCAAGAAAGGTCTAACAATTGAAATCACAAACCTTGTTAATTTATTAATGCAACAGGGGATTAGCATGAGTCCACGCTCTATCTATAACAAAGAAGGGGGGCGAAACCCATACAGGCGCTTGGTGGATGCATGGTCAAAAAATGCGCTCTATGAGAGAGCTAATAAACAGCCTAATAGAAAAGAAATTAGTACTCAAGAAGAGTTGGTGACCGATAACGACTTAGCAAAAATCACAGATCCAGTTTTACGGTACAAGGTTAGTTTGCTTTATGGTGAAGTCACAGGCCTACGCATACAAAATGACATGTTGCGCAGGATTAAGGAGTTACCCGCTATTCAAACAGTCGCTGCAATAGAGTGTGAGCAACTAGAAGCCAAGAATGTTTTGCTGAATGACTATGAGGTCGATGTACTTGAGAGCTTTGTAAATAGCGATTGCAGCATTGGTTTTGATGACAACGGAAGACTACATACCAAAACTACTATTTCTAGACATACAAACCTTTCATCAGATGATTTAAAAAGTGTATTGGAAAAGGTTTTAAGAAGCTACGGGCGCATATTGGCAAATTCTAAAAATTGACCAATTAATTGGGGTCTTCCTAATCTCTAATATCTCTGCAAGTATTAAAATGAGAGATACTCAATATATTAATAAGTTAACTTTATTGTATATAGCAAAGGTATGCAGAGAAATTGTTAAAAGTATGCGGAGAAAATTTCATTGAAAAAGCAGAGGTGCATCACAAAAGAGCTAAAAGCCACGATTGATAGAGAACTCGATAAGAATGGTGTAGTGATACTACCTCCAATGGATGTTTTTGAGTCGTTCTCTTTTTTATCGTCATATACCTCACTCGTAGATGTCTGTATGCTCGACCCTTGGTACAACAAGGGCACTGGAGGGGTTAGGGACGATTACATTGACTTTGTTGTGAGTTTTCTAACAACAGCTGCAAACATGTCTGAGCATGTTTTCTTGTGGGGGTTTCCAGAAATCGTGGCCAACTTTGTATCGAGAATCCCACCACCTTTAGAGTATAACTGCTGGCTAACCTGGTATTACAAAAATAATCCATCGGTTATACGCGGTTGGAGATCATCACAACAAACATGTTTGCATTTATCTCGGCCCCAAGCTGAGATCTTCCTTGAGCCTTTCTTAACTGAAAAGCAACTTAAAAAACAAAAAGAAGGGAAGCTTAGGTATATCCCTGGGCCTTCTAGCGTCATCGAGGCTGCATTGAACATTGGTTTTATTGGCAAAAAGGAGCAAACAGGTCATCCTTCGCAGAAACCGGAAAAAGTATACGATACACTGTTTAAAATGACGGCAAACACGAAAAGTCTGGTTTTTGATCCGATGGCTGGCTCGGGAACCACTGGCGCGGTGGCTAAGTTGAATGGTTTTCGAGCAATTTTATGTGATCATGATCCTGAATACACTAAACTTATGGAAAAACGACTGGGGACGAAAAAACTGACTATCCCTGCTTTAGGTATAGATTAAGTCATACTGACCTTTCCTCTTCAGACTAATCATATAAATTCGCAGATTCTCACTTAATACAAGCCACAAGCTTTAGATGTTTGTCAGTTGCAACTGTCGGAAGCCGGATCGCTGTTCGACTTTACATTTTAAGGCGATAAATCTACTACACTCTCTGGCGATTATAAGGAATTCCAAATAATATATGATGTTGATAAATTTGGTTAAATAATCGACCATTTTAACCAAGTTTTTCTGTAAAAGAATTCGCTGCTACAGGCAATTACTTTTTTCAATAATTTTTAGCCTTTTATTCTAACTATAGAGCCATCTGTTACAATACCTTCGACTAATATTTGAAAATTTGGAAATAACCTATCGGCCTCATCAAATTCATCGTCAGAAAGCGATATGATTGGAATAGAATAGCTGTAAGAGTAGGTATTCTTGTCTCTATACTTCACCTCTAATAAATAAACGCCAATCGTTTTGGGGATATAAAATGCTTCATCAGAAAAAAAATACCCTCTAGAATCAGTTGTTCCTTCGTTAATGTTGAGATAAAAATTTTCGGGGGGAACGGGATCACCAAAATAATCAAGAACTCTTACTTCAAACTTTTTGTTAGCGTGCGGAAAATTGATTTCATTTGAATACGTGCTCGCAGTCCAAAATAGCTTTTTCTTGTTAACGTTCGCCACGACTCCAACATATTTTCGGGGTGGTAGTAAGCATTTTGGAATGTTGCCCGTTCCAATAAAAAATTTCGACTCTAATTTATCAAAAGTCGGTAGGTTTGCTTGCCTCACACTGCAACATCCACTCAAAATTAGAGCGAAAACGATGTAGCTGCATGTGGCATTCATATTCATTTTTACTGTTTATCTTTTATTTTTTTTTCCAGCTTTTCAAGAACACTATCTAAGCTTTCCGAGAACAAGTATTTAGTCTCAGAATCCATATCAACACTCGCCGCTTGCTGCCCGAATATTGACTGGTCGAACGTCCTCCGCTGTAGATCTTCTTGCAATGACTTGTTGGATAACTCATCAATAATTCTTTCAAAATCATTTCTCGAATATTGCCCACTATCGTATCTTTCCTGAACTATTTGCCTCGCCTGATTTTGATATCCCATTTCGCGATCTCTTCGATCGAGAAAAGATTCTGCTTTTCTTGGTGAGATACAAGGATTTCTTGGGTCAGTCAACTCGGCAAAATAATTCTCGGTCGCTCTATTACATCTAACTGCTAAGGTCATAGATGTTGGTACGTCTTGTAGAATTCTTCCTCTATATTCAATTTCTTTTTCCCAGGTAATACTTTGACTAAAATGATTCTCTGAGTACGCAGAGTTGACTGAAAGGCCCCATCCCCAACCAACTGAGGCTCCCTCGGCAGAAACGGTTTCTGGATTTGGTAGTGGTTCAAATCTAAAAAAGCCTTCCCCGGCTGCTACATGTGTGTTCAATTCTGTTAATGCATCTTTGACCATATTGAATACTTGGTAGCCGAACTGTTTGAGATCCCAGTCTCCCTCGGAAAATGTGCAGCTAATCTTTGCATCTCTTTGAAGATCTTGGACAATTTTCAGATAATCAGCACTGCCTAGTTTAAACCACCCAACTCTAGCACTAGCAGAGTGTTGCCTTCTGATATAACTCCACACCTGGCTTAAATCAGCGGAACATTTTGCTTTCCATGGGTCTGTCTCAAACTGAGCCTTGCCGACAATATTGACACCAAAGTCTGGGTTTGAAATTTGCTGTCTACTACCAATCGCCTCCGTCGCTACGTAGTTAGCAAAAAGTGAATTACCTGTTCCAAAAGCGAATTGAAAAGATTGGCAGAAAGCGACTTGATTTGGGAAGACTACATCTGAAGTTGACCCCATTGCCAAAGTACTCGCGGCCCATACCGGACGAACTTGAACGTCGCCTTGCATTCTTATGGGAGAAATTCTTGGTCGTTCTACATTAAATGCATTTTTGATGGCATTAGTCGCTCTATTTAATTGTGACTCAGAGGCACATATTTGTGCTCTGCCAGTGACTGTTGCTCCAAACAAACTCTTCCCTGACGACTCATCATGAAATGGGCGAGCTATTCCCCAATATGTAGTCTTAAAATCCTCCAGAGTGCTCCCCAATATGACAGGAACATTTGCTGGTATGTAGAAAAATTGATTTTCATCGGAATGGTCTTGGTAAACTATAAGACCGGAAGTTTGGAGTGTTTTATTTATATGTGGGGCTGAGAGAGCATGTCCACAAACAAAAATACATATCGCTAGGGGCAGTAGCGCATTTTTAATGATAACATTCATCGTATTGATCCTTACTTGCTAATTGTAGTTAGCAACATACCTCGAAGTCCTGCGCAAGGTTTCGGAGTTATCAGTAGGTTTATCCTCATTGATTGGAACTCCAAATCTACTTCCCCTGAATTTCAAATCAGGGTCCGACCACCTATTAACTCTAGTACAATATATGCCGCTAGCTTGGCACTGGTTGTTGTAACTCATCAGAGAGCGCACTTTTTTTTGCTTTTGTATATATCCATGGTTGAAAGGAAAGGGCTTATTTTCTGTGGGGTCTGCATCACGGTCGTGGCGGGCACCAAACAAATGCCCTAGCTCGTGTACAAAACTAAGATTGCTGACTGCACACTCGCGTCTAACTACCAAAAATGCATAATCTCTGTTTAAATGGGACAGTTCTTCCATAATGTAAGCTATTCCGCAACCATTACCTGCCTTAACCCAAAGTGCAATGATATCAATTTTTTTTGTTCTCTAATGGAGTGAACTTTATCTAGAAACCCGTCCCCTTTTTTTTGTAGGCGGTTTCTATCCAGCCTTATATCTCCCGATTCGATATAATTTATTTCATGTGTGGAAACTAGTTCGAAATTTATTTTGATGTCACTGAATGATGTAGATTCATTTGCTTGTGACACGGCAGTTGATATTTCTTGAACAATATTGCCTTCTAGTGCTGCTGATTTGGTATAAAAGACAGATATTTTTATATTGTGATCTGATGTTTCGTCAAAAGAATTCAATTGGTTTTTAAGTTTTTTGTCATCAATGCCTTTGAGCTTTGGGGCTTCCGGCTCAAGTTCATTTTCAAAAAATTGCATTTTATATTCTTTAACAGAGTATTTTTCCAGTGAGTCGGACGGCGTTATCACATATACCTTGTCATCATGCGCCAGCCTAGCACTAATGTTGCCTCGATTACTGAAAAAGCTAACTGAAGTCCAGTAGTCACCTTTGGGTTCAATGTTGATCGAATATGACTCGTCACCTATTAATTTAAGTTCTCTTACGATTCCTTCAAACTCTATGTCCTCAAAAAGCTTGAACTTTATTTCTTTTTCATTACGCTCATCCATTTCTTTAAATGCGAGCTTGCTTAGATTAGGAATCTCTATTCTGTTTACTCTGGAGTAACTTCCTACTTTTTCCATTTCAACTGTACTTTTACTTTTTATTTCTTTTTCTTGAGGCGAGTCACAGGACGCTAGGGCCAGGCACAGAGCTACCCCTAGCCCAAGAGTTTGTAGTGTTTTGCAGATTTGATTTTGCATTGACTTCCCTATCCTGAAGGCTTGATCTACAAAGCTTCAATCATAAAAGTAGACCAAAAATCTAAAAACTCAAGTCTTGGAAATCGTGCGCAGATAGTTCGTTCTAGGAGGCTTCTCGGCTAAGTTTATGCATTACTGTTTGAAGGTACTTTATATATTTCAGTTTTGCGTCAAAGTGAGCTTTTTGATCTGGCTTGAGGTATTTAGGAGAAGGAGTGAAGTTTTTAACAAGCCACAATTGACAATCAAAAACGTTATCAATATTTTTGGTATGAAAGTGTTCTTCAGGTAATAGGGGGAAGTTAGAAAAACTGACTTTCTCACCGGATGAATATTCTTTGATTACATGATTACGTTGAACGAAAATGTTTCCCACTCCATCCTCTAAACTGTGTTTGCTTACATAGTCACATTCATAAATACTTTTCATATTTGATAGTGACAATTCAGTTCGGTAAATAGGCTGGGCTAATAATATCCCCCTATTAAGTACGCTGTTTTGAAAAATTGGAGCGGATACTCTTTTCTTCCCGATAGAGATATTAGCAACCTCCATGCCGCTTGATGGGTCTATATAAGAATCAGTCTTATACGGAAATCCAAGTCGTCTAGATATTAAGTGGTTAGTGGAAATACTGGTAAATATAAACTCATTGATCCGCAGCGAAAAAGCTGACGGCATATAATGAAATGCATAAGTGTTAACACCAGTAAAAGTTATTCCCCGCTGATCTGTATCTAACTTTTCAACAATTAACGCTCTATCAAACATCCCCATTCTTTGTCGAATAAAAAAATTTGGTCTGTCAGCAACAGGGTTTGTATGATGAACCCTCATTGCTAACCACAAGCCGACCCTTATTTTGTCAAACCAATCTAATAGTATTGAGATATCTTGGGCTTCCAACTCTTGACCAAGCATAAGTTTATTTAGATGAGTTTTTGCAAGCTTCTCCAACTGGCCAAACTCACTATTACATGCTTCGCAAGCGGGAAATACAAACTGATCAAAAGCAAACTCCCTATACGTAAGCTTTTCAGTTTCGGGGTCTATGGAAACTCCAAAATTAACTTTTCTCGATGGGTCACCAGTCTGCTTAATCAGCCAGTCGGGAATAATATGCTCTTTATTTTTATTTTCAGGCTTTTCGCCACATATAATGCAGAATTTACTAGGCTTTGAATCACTTATTCTTCTTATTAACACTAACTTTCCTTGTTAAGAAACGACAAGGGAACAACTCCCTTAGCCCAATGAATGAACCGTGTTTACATCTCGTGACTATATACAAATCACTACCTGCGTTTCATAACGCCTTCATCTAAAAGCCACTCAATATCTTCTGAAAACGTAGGCGCAGATGGAGCGTGATTGATACAGGTGTCATAAAATTGTTTAGAAAGCTCCGACTCAAGTATTCCAAAATTTCGTCCATAACCTGGTACAAGAAGATATTTCTGCGTTAAGCGCTGACCATCACTAATACTAGAAGCATTCATTACTGCAACGTCCAGAACAAGTAATCGCCTTGCGATATCTACCCTTTCAGGCTTGATGTTTAAATATGATGACCGATATTCAACAATACTATCATCAATACATACCTCGATAATTCTGTCCACTTCATCTTTTGGATAGTTTTGAGACAGTAATTCAGAAGAAACTGAGTTCTTGTCGTTTGCTGTGGTTGTAAGTAGTACGTGCTCTATATCAATAGGAGTTAAAAAGTTAATATATTGAAATTCTCTTCTAAGCCTTACTAAAATACTCCGTACCTGAAAAAAGGATGCTGTATCGGGGAAGGATAACATATGTTGAAGATCCCCTCTTAAAGAAGCATAATAGCCAGCCCCATCTAAATATTCTATAAACCTAGCTGTTGGATATTTTTCTAAAGTAAATGCTCTTGAACTTTGAGTTTGATCTACAACTTTGTGTGAAACACTCCCAGAATCACCCGCGTAAAACTGAGATTGAACGAACAGTTTAGGTTTGGGTTCCCAATTCTCAATATCGAAAGGCAAAATAAAATCGTATGCCCTGGTTTTTTTCTTTCGTTTTCCACCTTCTTGAACTTCTTGTTCACCGATAGTTACATCATTAAGGTTGAAATCTAGGTTGGGTCTCAGTCCTAATCGCAGTAGCTTATCTCGAAGTATGTCTTCTGTAATATGGCCACCTGATGCAGAAACGCTCCCCCTTACTTTGAAAATGGTACATGAGTTTATTAAGAACTTTCCTAAGTGCTCTCCCTCCTTGAGTTGATTTAAACGTACATAAGAACTACAAACAGCCCAAAACTGCATTAGCTCTTCTTTGTCTTCAAGAATTAAACTTGTGTACTCCTTTAAATAAATAGTCAGGTATTCATACAAATCGAAAAATGGTTCAGTCTGGACTACTTCGCGGTATGCGCTATTAGATCCAACAAGGCAACCTGCAAGTAACTTAGCAATTAGTTCTGATTTCGTGGTGGATGGTAAATCAATTAGTTTGAATTTGATGCTTCTTCTAGAAGTGCCCCTTTTGGGTAGCTTAGATACCACTTCATCATCTTTTAACTTGATTAAAAAGTGGTTTTTTAAATTGTTATCGGTTGCTCCAGACGTAAGAAATAGAAGGTTGAAGAATGAGTCTATAAAATTGAATGCCAGTGATTCGTCTGAAAAAAAGTCGTCACCTGAAAGTGATTCGTTACAAGTATTAATTACTGCTAAGCAAAGCTTTTCTATACTGCAATCGCTAAACTTATCAAAATGGTTTAAATGAGAAGCCAAACTTTCAATACATGCCGTTATTGAGTTGATTTCTAAATTAAATTTGTCTGTGTCTTTAATTCGTTCCAGCCGGGCGGTCATCCATTGATCAAATTCTTCTAATTGTTTGTCTGTATCTAAATTTTCAAGAGGCAATCTCATCTATCTTCCCTTTGTTATTATCTGCTCCTATCGGTATAATAACCGTAACACGAGGAGTCGGCATGATATCATTAATAGACAAAAAAATCAGTAACTTAGCGAAAGGGTTGAGCCTTGAGGCTCCGGTCTTTCTGCCTGCTCCCCTAGAGCTACGAGCTGGGTTCAATGACACTTTGCCCGGCAAACCAGATGCCCGACTAATGATTGGTGATAACTTAAGCTACTTGAGAGGGCTGGTTATACACTCTTCTAAAGCTGTTGATATTTGCTATATCGATCCTCCATACAATACAGGTTCAAAGTTTATTTACCAAGATAATAGGAAGTCAAATAATCATATTTTATTCGGAAGCCATGCAGCTTGGATGAGTTTTATGCTTCCTCGGATTTATTATGCTCGGGAATTATTGAAGTCGACCGGCATTATAGCTATTAGCATTGACGATTATGAATATACATATCTAAAACTTTTGATGGATAGAGTTTTTGGAGAACAAAATTTTATTGGAAATATAGTTGTTTGTAGGTCTAAAAACGGAAAGGGAAGTCGAAAGAACGTAGCAACGAACCATGAATACTTGTTAATTTATGGTAACTCATCAGAGGCATCTCTTAACGGCGAGCAAGATCAAAGTCAGTACCCCAAAGAAGACGAGTACGGTCGATTTCGAACCGATGGTTTGTTCAGGAAGAAGGGAGATGCCAGTCTCAAGGCTGACAGACCGAATATGCATTACCCTCTGTATTATGACGGTAAAACAGGTAGAGTTTCCGTTGATCCAGTAGATGGTTGGGAGGTTGCTTTTCCAAAAGACTCGAAAGGGGTTGAGCGCCGTTGGCTGTGGGTAAAAGAGACTGCAAGAGAGAGACAATGGCAGTTGTTCGCTAGCAAAAACGGTGTTATCTACGTAAAAAACTATGCCGGTGAAGCTAACGCTCAAAAACGTAGAAAAATAAGGACAATATGGTCTGATACGAATTTCTATACTGAAAGAGCAACCAACGAATTAACAGGAATGTTTGGAAGTAAAGTTTTTGATACCCCAAAACCTATTGATTTTATTAAAAAGGTGATTGATATATGTGGAGATAACGATTCGCTCATATTAGACTTTTTTGCAGGTTCTGCTACAACAGCCCAGGCAGCGTATGAACTTAATAAAGTAGATCTCGGCAGTAGAAAATGCATTCTAATGGAGACTGATTCACCTATACCTGAAAATCATGCAGCCAGCGAAGCAGGGTTCAAAAGGATATCGGATATTTCAGTAGCAAGATTAAAAAAGATAAAGGAATCCGATGAAAATTATTCTTTTGATTCCTGTTCTATTGATGAAGCTGAAAAAAATAGCAGATCCGCATTTTCAGATTAGGCGCTTCATGCCTGCAACGTTCAAATACAAATCCTTTTTTATAAATTTTACTATAGATCAAGTATTCACACTTTGGCTTTGACTCTTGTAGAATTAAAGTTATGAACTCTTGTAAGTTCATGTTTTTAAATAGAGTTGATCAATTAAGTTCTACTGTTAATGTAACCTCAAGTAAATCTATAATTTAAGTTCAACACAGGGAGGAGAATGATGGAGCATATAACCTTATTATCCAGTGGAGAAAGATTTGCAGTTTGGGTTCTAAAGGACATGCCTTATTTATCTGCACTCTTTGATCTAGAGAGTATGCAGTACAAGCCTGAAAAAGTTGATGAGTTTTTTGATGTAGCCTCTCAAGGACAGAAAATAATGGCTCAATTTGTATTGGGGGTCTGGCTAGGGGATAACAAGTTTAATTTTGACTTCACTGAAGCAGCAGCCCACCTAAATGAAAAAGAAATTCAAATAGTAACAGGATGGATGAAAAAACCATTCTGGCCCTAAGTTAAGGGCTTTGAAGAGATAATGGCAAGACGAATAAGTTATGTCAGGGCCAGCACGGAGGAGCAGAACCTGTCTTAGCTTAGGCGACGAAATAATAGTAAAAAGCTCAAAATATGAGCTTTTGTTTGATTTGTGCTAATATCCGCCATAACCTTTACAGATGGAGGCAAAATTATGACTTTTTTAGACGGCACTGATGAGTTAGGCATATAAGCTTTAAGTTGAGTAGTCTGCTAAAACTTCCGTTCTAGTCTCACTACTTGCTTAATTCCAAAGTGTTTAGAGTATTTGATTTGCAATGCTCTCTTACCATTTTCTCATACTTTAGTTGGTCTTGGTCGTATCGACATAAAAATTGTATGCGTTGATCTAACACCAATGCGCGTATATCGTTTAATCCACCATCAATATTGTAGGTGTCTGAGCCTGGTACTGGCAGTACACGAAAAGCTCCGAACCTAGCAATTGAAAGGCCTTCCAGCACCTTCATAGGATCTTGGTCACCGACATCAATCTCAACATTTAGCTTTTTCACCTGATTGCCTCCAACCATTTTTAAAGGTTACCTATCTCTCAATTTGAAGTTTATATCAATAAAAGTGAAAGACAATTTGGGTGTTGTTGTTTGGAATTTTTACAAATCCTTTATAACCTGCAATTAATTGGGCCATCATTTGCGTTCGATGATTTATAACAGCACATTTTCCTTTGGCGACACAGGATGGCTTGGAGGCCTTATATCATAAGGCTTTAGGAGACAGAGGTGTTTTGGACTTTTTAAGATTTCTTTTTGACCCGTATCTAGAGCGTGTTGATCTTTGATCATCTTTTGATCAGCCATACATTGGTAACCAGACCATGACAAAGGCCAACGCCACTGTGCTGTTGTAGTTTCGTTCTAATTTATCGTATCGGGTTGCTACAGCCCGGTACTTTTTAATTTTCAAAAAGATATTTTCGACCAGGTGCCGATATTTGTATAAACACCAGTCCATATGGTCATTTCCCTTTTTTCGACTCGTCTTTCTGGGAATATTCGCTACACCACCATTCTCTTCAATATAGTCTCTGAAAATGTCACTGTCATATCCTTTATCTGCTGTCACACAAGTGGCTTCAGGACTGTGCTCAACAAGGCTCTGTGCATGAGTAATATCATGTACCTGACCACCGGAGAGTTCAAAGTAGACGGGAAGCCCGCCACTATCGACAGCGACATGGATTTTGGTGGAGTTACCACCACGGCTTCTCCCAATGGCTTCATCTGAATCCCCAACGGCACCAGTACTATCCTGATGAGCTTTGACAATACTGCCATCAATAAACAACCATTCAGAATCATGTTCAGCGGCTAATTGCTCAAAGAGCTTTTGAAGTATCCCTTTCTTTGACCAGAGATTAAAGCGCCTGAAAACCGTATTCCAAAGCCCAAACTCTGGGGGTAAGTCTCGCCACTGGACCCCTGTTCTCATGCGATACAAAATCCCTTCTAAGGTATTGCGATGTTCGTATTTGTTGTAAACACGACCACTGTCTTTTAGGACTTGTTTTAGCTTTTTCCAGTCTTTATCTGATAACATTGTTCTTGGCATGGCAGCGTCAGGCATTTTTATTTTTGGCGAAACAATTATACCTCGTTGCCATGCCGATTGCTTTTTCAACAAAGATCAACAGCCTCTAATTGAGCCACCATTTGCGTTCGATGATTTATAACAGCACATTTTCCTTTGGCGACACAGGATGGCTTGGAGGTCTTATATCATAAGGCTTTAGGAGACAGAGGTGTTTTGGACTTTTTAAGGTTTCTTTTTGACCCGTATCTGATTGAGCCATCATTTGCGTTCGATGATTTATAACAGCACATTTTCCTTTGGCGACGCAGGATGGCTTGGAGGCCTTATATCATAAGGCTTTAGGAGACAGAGGTGTTTTGGACTTTTTAAGATTTCTTTTTGACCCGTATCTGATTGAGCCATCATTTGCGTTCGATGATTTATAACAGCACATTTTCCTTTGGCGACGCAGGATGGCTTGGAGGCCTTAGATCATAAGGCTTTAGGAGACAGAGGTGTTTTGGACTTTTTAAGATTTCTTTTTGACCCGTATCTAATTGGGCCATCATTTGCGTTCGATGATTTATAACAGCACATTTTCCTTTGGCGACACAGGATGGCTTGGAGGCCTTATATCATAAGGCTTTAGGAGGCAGAGGTGTTTTGGACTTTTCAAGATTTCTTTTTGACCCGTATCTAATTGGGCCATCATTTGCGTTCGATGATTTATAACAGCACGTTTTCCTTTGGCGACACAGGATGGCTTGGAGGCCTTATATCATAAGGCTTTAGGAGACAGAGGTGTTTTGGATTTTTTGGACATCTGTTTGCTTTGAATATCCGTTAACCAAAATTTACGTTCGTTAGTTTATGACAGCAGTTTGTAGTTTGGCAATATTCGATTGGATGGAGAGCTTGTTTAAGGAATCACTAAAAACAGCGAAGCTTTAAAAGCTAAAAGGTAGTTTGTCTAAACAAGTATCTAGTAAGAAAATGGTGGCCCCACCCTGACTTGAACAGGGGACCTGCCGATTCACGTTATCCATAGCTTTCGCTAAGGCGTGGACTATATCATCACCCTCATCTTTTGAAATGGTGGGGTGCCGGACGCTAGTGACGTATTACACAGCAAGTTCGTGCTGAACCGTCTAGTCTCTGAACCTTCCTAATACGCTTATTAGGCTTGGCTGCTGATTGGCATGTTTCTAATGAAACGAAGCTTTCCAGCAGTTCATCCGGTTTTTCCATATAGCATTACTGCTATAGGTCACTGGCTTCCAATGAGTCGGATGCTCTAACCAACTGAGCTATGGGGCCACTTTCTTACAAATTGTCGTATCTTTTTAATTTATACTAGTGAGAATACTGAACACCAGTTCTTTCTTTTGGTAAATAGTAAATCACTTTTAGTAAACTTACTATACCAACACCCTTTACTCTAACAGGTTGGTTGTTCTTTTAGTAAATCCCTAGGGGGTTACTTGTATTTTAACCAACTGAGCTATCGGGCCATATTGTATTTCATCGCAGATTGCCTGCGTATTATTTCATCCCTGAAGCAGTATTCCAGCTCGGTCATCCACGACCTCGCGTTCAGGACTGAAATTGCTCCACGTATTCGCAATTTCCGGGCGTCCTTCACCCAACTGAGCTATCGGGCCATATTGTATTTCATCGCAGATTGCCTGCGCTTTGATTCATCCATGAAGCCTGCTTTTGAATTTCTCTCGGTGTGATGTTAAATCACGTCTCATTAACTTAGGTAACCGCTGGTTATCTGAGCTATCGGGCCAACAGAAAAGCGGTGCGAAGTATAAGCAGTTTTTTGTTTAATGTCATCTGTTTGTCGCTGCAATGCGGTTAAGTGAATAAAAAATGCTCACTGAGGATTTGTGTCTTTGCGTTTTTGTGCTTCCAGCTCGGCTAATTGCTTCTGGTAGGTGTCGTAATCACCGGGTTTACAGTCTTGCTGATTGTAGATGTCCTGCTTTTCCTGTTTTTGGCATTTCAGATCCTGACCTGCCATATACATTTGTTTGCTGGAACAACCGGACAGGCTTAGTCCACAAATAATGCCCGCTAAGCAATATAGGTTTCTTTTCATTTTTTATTTCTCTGGGTGAAGGCGTTGGCTACTTGGAGTCACAGATCCTGCATTTGGTTCCTGTGTGCCGATAAAAACCGTGTAGATTGTTACTCAATCGGATTGTATGTGCACTTCAAATCGTTGATCTATGGCCAGATAAGGTACACCAGTGGATGCCAGCCATTCTATGCCTGCTTGTTCGCCTTTTAACATGGCGATGGTCGCTAGCGTGCCTGCGACTACACATTGTTCGGCCCATACGCTCACAGCCGCTAACCCTTGTACCGGCCAGCCGGTTTCGGGATTCAATATATGACAATAACGCACACCATCGATGTCAAAACAGCGCTGATAGTCGCCGCTGCTGGCAAGGCCGCCGGAAAGCATCGGTATGTCAGCGATGGATTTATCAGGTTGGGCAGGGTGGCTGATACCGACTTGCCAGGGACTGCCGTCGGGTAATGGCCCAACGATATGGATATCACCCGCCAGATTGATCAAACCACTATTTATACCCATCTTTTTGACTATCGCCGAAAGACAATCAGCGGCATACTCTTTGACGATCCCACCAAAATCGATCTGCATGTTTTTCGTCGGCAGAAATACATGGTTTGCGGACCTTTCAATACGGTCATATCCGATTAAATCCAGGGTCTCTTCGATAGCTTGTTGGGACGGAATCCGGCCGGTATTGAAATCCCAGATATTGCGTAGTACGCCGCTGGTGATATCAAATAAGCCATCACTCTCTGCGTATGCAACGTGGGCATACTGAAACAGTTGGGTGGTCTCAGCGTCTATTTCAACCGCCTGAATGCCTGCCTGCTCGTTGATTTTTGATAGCAGGCTCTGGGGGCGGTATCGGGAATACTTGGCTTCCAGTCGTTCCAGTTCAGCCAGGCTGGCAGAGCTGGCTGCATGGTATTGTTCCGGGGTCTCACAATACAGTTGTATACTGCATTGCGAGCCCATGGCTTTAAATGTGTGTTGGTATAATTTCACTCAGACAGGATGAATCAATAATAAATATCAAAACCAAAGGTTATCAGGTCAAAGTCCAGTAATCCCGGGTTTTCAATACTGGCATCCGCCAAAACGTCACTGCCGCCACTTTCATACTTTTCAGCAGAAAGACTCAAAGACCAGTTATCAAAGCGTTTACTGAGTTTTAACCCATAGGTTGTTGCACCATATTCTGAAAGCCGGTAATCGGTAGAATAAAAGCCGTCATCACGGGTGTCGGTGTAAAATGTCTGATAAAAATAGGCTTCGTCCTGGCTGTACCAGCGTATTGACGGGACTAACTGAAAACCCATTCCCAGGTTCTGATACCAGGCTAATTTCAGGGTATTAGAGCTGATATCCCAGTTGTCGTCGTAATAGCGATAATCGGCATGCAGCGCGCCGTTGAGTTCATCGGCAAAATAGCGGTATTGTACGGCGAAGGTTTTTGAGGTCTTCTGGTCAGGACGACTATCGCCAATGAGGTTGTTATCAACAAAAACCAGTTTATAGGGATCGGATAGGTAGCCTTTTTTGCGGGCTACACTCACGCTGAATTTGGCAATTGAATTCTTATTCAGAATTTGCGAGAGACTGAATAAAAACGAATAGGATTCTTTGTCCTGGGTGGTCGTTGGCCGAGTCAAAAAGATATCCGCATCCACAGGTGAGACTTCATCATCACTGTAATCTGTGGAAAAACTGTAAGTGCGCAGTCGGTCCTCAGATTCAAAAGAATAAGCGAGTGAGGCACTGGTTGACTCGTAATCATCTTCATCTGAGGTCGCAATACCAAACGTGATGCCCTTGCGATCCCATGCATAGGTGGCAGAAGCGGACACATCGGTGCGGGTATCTTCAATTGACGCACCACTCATGATCTGTTTGACACCTTCACCTGGCAACTGAAACGTGTACCAGGGAGAAGCCCCGGACATGGTTTCTCTTTGGTAATCCAGATTCAATTGCCAGTTTTCTGATAACGGTGCCACCAAGCGAAACTGATTTACATCGATATCATACCGGTCCAACTGCGGGGACAAAGTTTCTGAAGCGGAGATAGGCTCTTCATCATAGGCATGATGCCGTACGCCAAATTCAAATTGTTCTGCAATCTGTTGTGCCTGTGCAATACCGGGCAGCGCCGTTGCAGCAGCAGTTAACGCCAGTAACGCTGAATTCTTCATCGTTCAGGATCCTTGTTAGTTACAGCCGCACCCGCCGCCAGAATTGCTGGTTCCACCAGAGGAGGCTTCTTTACTAAAATACACATGGCGATGAAATGCCGCTTGCATAGGGTCGGGTTCAAAGCTCATTTCTATTTTGGCGAATCGTCCGCGCTCCCAGGGTTGTACGGAGGCACATCCTGTTGCCATCAGGCATAACATACATAGCAGCAGTTTTTTCATGGTTGTTCCAGTAAGTATTTTATTTGTTTGTGTTTTTTGGGTTTTTTACGATCGTTAAAACCAATATGGCGCGCCGCAATATTACCTTGTTTATCAATAATATAGGCTACCGGTAAGCCAGGTACTTCCAGTTGTTTGGCAAGGGTGTTTTCCGGGTTGGTGTAAATGTTGAATTCGGCCGGAATTTTTTCTAAGAACGCCTGAGCTTCATCTTTTTGTTCATCCATATTGATGGCGATTACCTGAAAGGTGTCCGGTGGGTAGGTATTAGTTAACTCATTCATAAAAGGAAACGATTTTTTGCAGGGCTTGCACCATGATGCCCAAAAGTCCAGATAAATGACCTTTCCCTGAAACTGTTCGTTATCCTGCAGTTGGCCGTTATAAAAATCATGGAGTTTTACATTTTGTAGCGTGTTAGCCTGAACATTGGTGAGTCCAGTTAAAAGTATAAAAAAAGCGAGATAACGCATTATTATTGGCCTTTTGGTTTTTGTGCCGAATCCTTATTTGTGCGCCGGTGCTGCTTGGCTCGGCTGTATTCCGACAATTGGGTTGCATCCTGACGCCATTGCCATGGTGGGACACGTAACGCGTGTTCCAGACCCCATAAACCAACTCCGCTTTCCTGCGCCTGATGATGTGCATTCTGATAAGCCAGTTGCACGTCAAATGGCGCTTTTTCGCTGGCATCCCAGGCAAGTCCCTGCTGTAACATCAACAGTGCAACAGGTTTTCCCCTAAGCAGAATACGATCATATTCATCAAAGCTTACTACTTGTTTTAACAGATTTTTCTGTAAATACAAGGTAGCTTGTCTGCCCATAGGCTGTGCTCTTTCTGGGGCGTCTATATGTGCCAGGTCAAGTTTTTCAGTTGAACCGTCAGGGAAGGTGATTTCGATTGTGTCGCCGTCAATAATGCGGCTGACAACAAGTTGCTTGTCAGTTGTGCAAGCCAATAGCAGCGCAAGTAATGAGATCCCTACAATACTCTTTCGTATATTTAGTGTTCGCACCAAAATTTCCCTAAGCTTGTCACCCCAGTTGTGCTTAACCCGTAAAGAACCCGAAACGACTGGCCGGGTTCAACGAAAAACTGTTTTCTCTGGCAATGGTATCAACACCCAGATATTCCCGCAGCTCCTGCATGACATTCATGGGGTATATTATCTCACCATTGTCATCTACTGCATGAGTATCGGGGTTGATTGCCACGACTTCATGTCCATCATTGGTAAGTCCTACAGTGCGATTGGTATAGTTTTGGTTGCGTTCCATCACCATAAAACTGCCAATTGGCCAGTGATCTTTGCCGTCTGTGTCGTTGTACCATGGTGTTCTGGCAAAATCAGAGGCCACAACGACAACCAGCCGGTCAGCGATACCCAGCGTCTCAGCGTAGGTCCACAGATAATCCAGACCACCCGTTAACTCAGTCAATAGCCAATCGTGGTCGGTATCATGGGTTTGGTGGGTATCAAATCCCCAGTGCATTAAATCAGCAGCGACACTGACACCAGAACTCATGGCTATCAACGCCATTTGTGCCTGTCGCCGTAAGGTCGAATAGAAGTTACCACCTTGTGCCGGTTCCTGAATATCTCCTGCGTTACGCAACGCACTGGCAAAATCCGTCAGGATACTGGCGCTATCCAACGATGACACAAAATTCGAACGATTAAGGCTTTGTCTTGGTGTTAAATTTTGTGCCTCAGTCAGTGATTGCATTCTGCCTTGCTGTGCTTCTCTAATTCGTGCCCAGTCATCATTGTGCAGGTAGCTGTTTTCTGGATCCCATCTCGGGGTGTTGGGGTAGATAATATTACCGATAGGGCCGGCTTCCTCTAAACGCGTGTAACGGGTCAGGCCACCCGTATCAGCATAGCCACCATTATTAATGTAAGCGATAGGCAATCCTGCACCATGTTGCGCGGCAAACAAAGCGGTCAGTGAAGGGAAACCTTCTGAAATTCGGCCGCTCCAGTTGTGAACGACACCCGCTGTATGGGAGTTGGTTTGCGCGTCCACACCGTTTATTACCAAAATATCCTGATAGTATTTTTGGAAAAACGTGCTGTTCGCCGCAAAAGGCGCGTAACTTAAACCACCAATGGTTTGTGTTTCAGCTGTTCGTGCCCAATGGTTGATTTCCAGTTCACCAGGGACGTTCATTTTTGGGTCACAAAATGAGGTGACGTCCCAGCCACCTTCAGCCTGTACGGTAATTAAAAGTTTGCCATTGTAATCCGCAGGGGCAGCATAGAGGTTAAAGCTCGCTGGTAGTGTACTGATCAGGGAGCTGGCACCGGCCGCTTTTAAGAAGTTTCTTCTGTTCATGTTTGTGCTCCCTAATTACTCGTGTAAGTACTGATAGTCGCTCATCAGATAGACGAGCATGCTGCGCCAGGCAGACATTGCATATACAGGATCTGTACCAGCGATTTCCCAACCGTTGAGATCACTGTCTGGATCATCCCACGCTGAAAAGTCGACGTTACAGCTGGTGTTATCTTCCCAAATATGGGCATAGTCACTGCGTTGCATTCTGTCTTGCCAGATTTCAACAAACAGCTGATAGCTACGGGTAATTTCAGGATCATCAGTCGATAATTTTTCACCCAGCAGAATTTCATGTAATCGCACAAGCTGAGCTTTGATGAGATCACCGCCAACACTTTGCTGATTGATTGGGTCGCTGACATTAAAGCTAACTGTTATATTGGCAGGGCCCAGTCCGGTATCGGTAGTGATGTGTTCACCGTTTTCGTCCCATACGGCAATATAGGCTTCTACGCTAACAATATAATCCCCACCTTCTTCCAGATTGATGGGGATAGTCATTGCACAATTGCCCCAATAACCCCTGTCCGTGCCTTGTTGGGTGTCTTCACTTTCATTCCACATATCGTAGGTGCAGTAACCAAAATCACCCCCAATTAATTCAATATCATTGGCCGCCACAGATAACACGGTATTACCCGTCATGTCTGTGACATAGATGTGATCGACGATCAGATCCCGATTGAGTTCGGGACTCCAGTATTCGTTATTATTTTGAATAGATAATATAAGCTCGCCGGCGTTGGCGCTAAAAGTAGAGTCATAGGCGGTACTGTTTTCTGACCACAGTCCTTCTACATCAATATCATTTTCAGCAACTAAATTGGGTGTTGTGGTTTTTTCCACAACAGTGAGCAGACGTCTTTGTTCGATATCGGTGTTCAGTTCGGTGATCACTATAGGACAGGACAATTCGGTCGCATGGGTCAATGCAACTTGCGACATAACAGATGTCATTTCAGTTGACCGGGATGTGACACCATCTGAGTCTATGCCACCGTACATTATATTGTAGGTATCTTTTAGCTCAGAGTAACGATTGCCGTTCCAGTAGTTCTCACCCCACACCATGCCGGTGAGATTGGCTGTTTTTAACTCCAGTTCTTCCGGTGTTAATAACCTTTCAATGCCCACTCTTGCGACAGAGTGCCCGGCGTCAATTTGTTGTCCGGCCGCCGATGCCCGGAACCACGGACTAGTGATTAAATCCGCTAGTGTCTGTTTCATGTTCCAGTGGTTTTGCAATGATTCTGCGACCTCATTGATAAACTCACTTTGGGCCAGAAATGCCGATTGTTGAGCGCTGTAATCTAAATCAGATGAGTCCTGTGGTGCCTCTAAAGGGGCTTGCCCCATTAACGCATGCCACCAGAATTTGACCGAGGATCGTGCGAATCGCGGGTCAGCAACGATTTGTTGCGCTAACCACTGAATTGAATTTTGATTTGAGGGCGCCAGGTTGCTTTCAAACCCCGGTTCACGCATGTCCCGATACCAGGTATCACCATATTGATAGGGTGAATCCTCCTCGTATTTATAGGTGTAAGGTAGAGAATCCATGCCGCCCCAACTGTCTTTATAGGCGCCAAAGTCACCATAATCCTGATATGAACCTGCAACTGGATCCAGTGTCTGATGGCAGACGGTACAGTTGCTGTTATTCATTGTGGGGTTATTAGTGTCTGCCAGGGCATCTGGGTCCTGAGTACGTTGGGCTGACTTTTCGATATCGAAATCAAGGAAATGATAATAGGTCCAGCGGGAGCGGGCGCGATTTCGATTGGTGGCCGTAGAGGGGTAACGGTTTAACCAGGCTGTCTCATTCAAAATCCCAGAATGAGGCCAATTTACATTGGTACCCTCCGAGATAATGTTTAGCCCAAAACCTTCTTCCCATTCGGCCTCAAAGCCATCATCCTGCAACATGTAGCCAGTGATCTGCCCCGGCTTGAATAAAGTGCGTGGGTCATCGCTATCAAAGCTGGCTGTACCACGATAACCTTCATTTGTGTATGGGTTTAACATGGTATAGTCAGCAGTCATGATATCGGTATAAGGCAAATCATTTTCTATGACGTACGCAATAAGCTCTAAGGGTGCGCGAGTAAAACCGTAGCGGTAACTTTCAAACCATTGCCAGTATTCGTCACTGCCATCACTACCTTCCTGAACCGCTATATTATATTTCTTGATGGTTGCTTCAGGATAAAACGGCGCGTTAGGATCCAACACATCTGGCCAGCGGTTGAGCCATTTATCCGTCAATAGACGGTCATTGGCAGCTCTTATCAAAAACTGATGGAAACCATCGCCTTCCATGAGATTAATAACGGCATCCCGCAAACCTTCATCTGAACTATCGCTTAGACTACTACTTGCGGCTTCTTGGGGGACATTACCGGTTAACAATATGGCAGCTCGCCGCAGAGTATCGGGGGCTGACAACAAGCTGATGTCGTCCCAGAAGGCACCTGGTTCATCTGGTGGTCCATTGCTCTCTGAGCCAGTTACGAGCGCCAGATACTCGGCAAATGCGGCATATTCGTCGCTACCGGGAGGTAGTTGTGTACCACCTACGTGCGCAATACTGTTGCTGGCTTTCGCCAGGATGTAATCGGCATCAACGTCACTAAAACTCAGCAAGTCACTGATTGCCTGTTGATTTAATGCCAGATAATTGGCTTCACTGCTGGGGACAAACTTAAGTCTGGAGACACCATCTGCAACGCCGCCGTCTACGTGACAGTTGATACAGCGACTTTGTACGATTGACGCTGAAATATTATCACTGTAATACTGTTCTGCGTCAGGTTCGATTGGTTCTGGGGCGGGATCCTCAGGAATATCCTGCAATAATGTTTGTTTCAACTGCCAAGCAGCCAGCACAGGAATATCGGTATCTCGTGTACCAAAGGTGTTCCTGATGGTTTCGCCAGTTAAACTGGAAGAGTAAATAAACTCTCCGGTATCAGGGCGGCGAATTGCGAGGTCAGCTTTGCCGTCACCGTCGTAATCGGCAGGAACAGGAATATCGGTGCTGCGGTTACCAAATTTACGTGAAAACCTTTCACTGCCATCGGCATAATCTATATACCAAAAACCTGTATCTTGACGCCATATAGCGCGATCTGTCCGCCCGTCACCATCGTAGTCAGCCGGAACTGCCACATCCGTTTCCCGTGGACCGAGGCTATGACGATAGGTCACATTGTCCGAAGAGTGACGCAGAAACCAGGTGCCTTCACGGAACACCGCAAAATCGACTATTCTGTCACCATCATAATCACCGATGGCCGGAACGTCGGTAGCACGGTTGCTGAAGGAAAAACTTTGCTGTGCATAGCCACTGTCAGACGCCAGGTAATACCACATACCTTCATCAGGCCGTCTGACAATTAAGTCTGCCTTTCCATCACCATCACGGTCAGCTACAAAAGGATAGTCACCTTCCTGACCTAACGTATAGCTGTCTGTTGAACCATCGTCGTATATAATGCTCCATGCACCGGTAACCGGATTCCAGGTTACCAGGTCATTACTGCCATTACCGTCCACATCGCCCATCAGAGGCACTTCATATTCGCTGCTGCCGATTACTTCTCTGTGAATGACGTCAAAGGAATCAGCTGTTTTAGTATAAAACGTGAGATTAGAGGGCCGCCAAATGGCAAATTCTGCATCACCATCTCCGTCCACATCTCCGATTGGTGTAGTTGGTTCAGCAGGAGAGTTGTCTGGAATATCCTGCAATAATGTTTGTTTCAACTGCCAAGCAGCCAGCACAGGAATATCGGTATCTCGTGTACCAAAGGTGTTCCTGATGGTTTCGCCAGTTAAACTGGAAGAGTAAATAAACTCTCCGGTATCAGGGCGGCGAATTGCGAGGTCAGCTTTGCCGTCACCGTCGTAATCGGCAGGAACAGGAATATCGGTGCTGCGGTTACCAAATTTACGTGAAAACCTTTCACTGCCATCGGCATAATCTATATACCAAAAACCTGTATCTTGACGCCATATAGCGCGATCTGTCCGCCCGTCACCATCGTAGTCAGCCGGAACTGCCACATCCGTTTCCCGTGGACCGAGGCTATGACGATAGGTCACATTGTCCGAAGAGTGACGCAGAAACCAGGTGCCTTCACGGAACACCGCAAAATCGACTATTCTGTCACCATCATAATCACCGATGGCCGGAACGTCGGTAGCACGGTTGCTGAAGGAAAAACTTTGCTGTGCATAGCCACTGTCAGACGCCAGGTAATACCACATACCTTCATCAGGCCGTCTGACAATTAAGTCTGCCTTTCCATCACCATCACGGTCAGCTACAAAAGGATAGTCACCTTCCTGACCTAACGTATAGCTGTCTGTTGAACCATCGTCGTATATAATGCTCCATACACCGGTAACCGGATTCCAGGTTACCAGGTCATTACTGCCATTACCGTCCACATCGCCCATCAGAGGCACTTCATATTCGCTGCTGCCGATTACTTCTCTGTGAATGACGTCAAAGGAATCAGCTGTTTTAGTATAAAACGTGAGATTAGAGGGGCGCCAAATGGCAAATTCTGCATCACCATCTCCGTCCACATCTCCGATTGGCGTAGTTGGCTCAGGCTCGGGCTCAGGCTCTGGCTCCGGTTCTGGTTCCGGTTCAGGCTCTGGCTCGGGTTCTTCTTCGGCCATCACAGTAATCGTCTGACGGATGCACGCCGGGGAGTTATCATCGTTACTATTGGTAAAGTCGCGGTTTACTGTTTCGCTACAGGCAAAAATGGTCACTTCGCCTTCTTCTTCTGGTGCTTGCCAGGTAAATCGCCAGGTAAAAGAGCCATTGCTGGTGGATTGTGGTGAAGTATGAGTCAGCTCTTCTGAATTAAAATTATCTGGTTTAGTGGTGGACCCCGCACTCAGTGAGCCACCATTATCCGATACCGCAATATTAATGCCGGCATGAGGTGACGACACGGTAAATGGGGCAGTAAAGGATAGTATAAGCTCTATTTCATTGCTGCTTCCGGGAATAACGGTTGTATCACCATTATATTCAAGCGTGGAACGGTAATCTGAGCCTGAATGGCAACCTGCAGCGGCACAAGTTATCCCCTGTTTTCCAGAGCGCCCTGAAATGCCTGTGCTATTAGCATAAATATCAAACGTTGTAATGCAGCCACTAAAAAGCAAAATAGTGGCGATAATGCCTCTTTGTTTTGCCGACCCAAATAGCGATTTTCTCATGGTGTAACCTACCCGATGATATGGTTGCTTTGCATACCAAGCTTTGTTGCAATGCAATCCTTTAAATATAGCAGTGGGAGCTCATTTTTTCGCCAATTCTGCCTTTTCACTAATATAGATTGTGTTCAAATGTACTCAAGCGCAAACTTGCGATTTCGCGGCTTGTTTCACAAACTCGCTATTTCGTCCTAAAGTATTTACGATAATCCGAACGAAAGCACGATCAAAACAAAATCATTAATGGGTTTATTTCCAGCTGCGTTTCTTTGGTCCGTTAGGTTTTCCGTTTTATAGCTTTCTATAAACCTATTGATAAAACGCAGCACTATTCGTACCAGATGCGTATAAGTAGAACGGTTAAATGTGTGAATTGTTTCACAACTAAGGTGTCAATATATCAACATTGATCTACTACAGTGGTTGATTGACGGCTCAATTTATTGAGCAAAAACAAGGCGTTTGTGTTAATTAATAAGTGATATGATAAGATTTATTTGCTATCTTTCGTTTATATGCCTGTTTTGGGTTGTTAAACGAACAATAAAAGTACTTTAGTGCGGAGTTAAAGATGACTGAAAGGCCCTATTTGATTAGCGGACGCAACACCATTATTCATAAAATTCGTAAACTGGATTTGATTATCGTCAATGGTGATAATGATGATATGCCGCCAATCATTGTAACGCACAAAGGCGTGAAGCGTTTCACTGGGAAAGTTCCTGAAAACAAACGCGAAGCTAAGATGATGGATGCTGAACTGGTTGATGTTACCTTAGGTGAAGTATTTGGTGACGAGAAGACATTGCTGTTTATCCAGACCATTAATGGCAAAGAATATAAAGTTGACTACAGCAAATCTGATACTGAACTGTTTATTAAAATCCATCAGGACAGCGTTATCTAATTGCTAATCCAGCAGATTTGAAAAAAGGCTCCGTTGGAGCCTTTTTGATTTTAGGTTACAGAATCTTGCCACCAAGTCGGACAAATAGAGTTGTAACCACGGATCGGCTTTGGTTCGCCTTTCAATTGCACATAGCGTTCAGCAAAGATATCAAATCGACATAAGTCAATCGGTGTAATTTCAGACGCGTTGATTGTGGGCAATACCTTTGCGGCTTCTAACATCGCTGAAGACAACTCTGAGCAAAAAAAGCTGGTGAAGTCTTCATTATTTCTTGAGAGCAGATCAAATATTCCCCAGTCCTTATCTATATCAATGGCGCTGCGCAGCGCCTGTGGCATATCATAAGGTTTGCGCTCTTGTGACATCGCGAATTCAAAGCAGGCTTCCTGTTCATCATTGAACTGCTGTCTGGCGGATTCACCTAAGGGTAACCACCACACTTCTCCATTGTAGTTAGCTATTCGTTCACTTAGGCGGTTTACCATAACACCAGAGAATTGCTGGTAAGTGGTTGCCTCCATGACTTGATTAAAATAGCGATCTTTATTGTCATTGAGCATCTTGCTTTGGAAAACCATTGCTACATGAGACACGTTGGAACGTGTAGAGAATTTGATAAGTTCGCTAAAACGACTTCTACCACCGAAAGCAATAATGTCACCAGGCCGCATTTGTTCACGTACTTCTCGATACGGCTTTAGTTGTTTCTCCATTGTGGTGTCCTGTTGGAACCTTCTAAAACTACCTTAGTTGATGAGTTCAAAACTTACCAGCGCGACGAATAACCCAGTAAATCGGATAATTTATCGCGAATTATTGACCATCTATCGCCTTAACGCATTGTTCCGCATCGTGTCCTAAATATAACGAAATGACAGGAGAAAAATTCTAAATTTTAACCATCGATAAAAAATAGTTATCGCATTGAAAGAACCCCAAAAACGTTGAGTACCGAGGACACTGTTATGAAAAAGCTACTAATATCTGCATTGGCAACAAGTACATTACTTCTTTCTCAGTCGGTTTTTGCCGGAGGGTGGCTAGAAGATGAAAAATTGGTTCGTCTTTGTGAGATTGCTAAATCTGATAGCAAGATCAAATTGATAACCGAGATTAAGAAACGCAATCTGCGATTAAACCACGTAAGTGATGGTTTAGTTTGCAACGGCATGGATGTAGTGAGTTTTGCGAAGGCCAATGGTGCCGACAAAATTGCCGGTCTGCTGGAAACTCGCCAAGGCAAAGTTGATTACATCATGTTGAGTAAAAACTAAATACTTAAGTATGAAAGCGGCCAGGCAAGCACTGGTCGCTTGACTTTTTTAGCACTAATAAAAAGGTGACTAAAAATTAAGTTGCTTGCAGTTTCAAGCAACTTTACTCCCGCCGGAATCCCATTCTGGCAATTAAACACAGAGTTGGATGTAGTGAATCTGACCGTTGTAATGTTGTTCATTACCTGTGTTGTTCCCTTGTAATCTGTTGGGTGGCTTTGCCACCCTTTTTTCTGCGAAGAGAAAAACAGCACAGCACTCCCTTTGTAAGTAAATACTGCTGAAAGTATGGATTATTACACCTTGTTACACTGCACGTTTGCACAATTATCAGATGACAACCACAGTATGCATAAGCTCAATTGGTTTTCTGGAGTGATACATGTTGCAGCAAAGAACAGACCCTGATCCCATAAATGTCATCATTGTTGATGACGAGCAATTGGCTCGACAGGGGTTAGCAAAACGACTTGAGTCTTACCCGCAACTCCAAATCAGCAAAATATGCCCACATGCACACGACGCACTGTCATCCATCAAAGCACAATCATTGGACGCCATATTCCTCGATATCGAAATGCCGGGTATGACCGGTATCGAATTGCTCCAGACCATGCAAAAGGAGCAAATACCGATGCCGTATATTATTTTTACGACGGCGTATCAGGATTTTGCGCTTCAGGCTTTTGATTTTGAGCCCTGTGACTATTTATTAAAACCGATTGAGCAACAGCGCCTGCAACTTTGCATAGAGCGCCTAAGCAATTTTTTAAACACTCAGCGGTTGGCGCAAAAGACGGAAGAGTTGGATTCATTATTAAGCCGCAGGACAGGGAATACGCTCGCGGGGCTGATTAAAAATTTACAAGAGTCCAGTCAGTGCCAGATATCTGAGTTGCAGAAACAGGTCTCTTTTAAAGTTGGCACTGAATGGATCAAGATCCCCCTGCATGACATTTTTTGGGTTGAGGCCGCGGGTGATTATATGTGCCTGCATTTGCGGGATGAGCAACATATTATTCGCAAAACCATGAAACAACTGGAACAGGAACTCAGCCCCCATATGTTTCCGCGGGTAAATCGCTCTGCGATGGTCAATATTCAGCAAGTCTGCAAGTTGACACCTAATTCTAATGGTGAGTATCACGCTCATCTCAAGTCCGGGGCCAAGGTCAAAGTATCGCGTAAATACAAATTCAAACTTGATGAATTAAGAGCCTGATCTTGCTGCGTCGCATGGGTGGGTTGCTGTTTACTGAATAACTTATGTCTTATAGACTAAAGTTTAAATGCAAGCGGGGGGTGTTGCCTGATACCCTTTACCCTATCCGCGCTGATCGAAGTTAAAAAATGAATAATGACCAGCGCAATACTCAAAAGTCTTTGATTTCCATGTAATTGTAATTGGATAAACGGTATTTACCTGCTATCTATAATAGGGTGAAGACCTTCGAATTCGAATAATTAGCTAACCAGGACGCAGCGACCAACTCAATTATGTTTTCCGTATTGATTTGTGATGATTCAACCGTAGCAAGAAAACAAGCCGCTAAATGTCTGCCGGACAATTGGGAAGTTGCTGTGCACTTTGCTAAACACGGTGGTGAGGCTATAGAGGCGCTTAAAGCTGGTAAAGGACAACTGTTGTTGCTTGATCTGAATATGCCTGTGATGGATGGTTACCAGACACTCGAAGCGATCGTAAAGGAGAGTCTGGAAACGAAAGTCATTGTTATCTCAGGGGATGTTCAGCCAGAAGCGCATGAACGCGTAAAAGCGCTCGGTGCGTTGGACTTTATTCATAAGCCAGTTAAACCGGCCAAATTAAAAGAAATATTGTTGCAGTGCGGTATTTTGGAAGATCTTAAGGAAGAAGAGGAAAAAGAAGAGGTTACGGAACTGGATCCGGACATCCGGGACTGCTATCAGGAGATAGTTAATATCGCTATGGGGCAGGCGGGAGACCATTTAGCCCGAATTTTGAATGTCTTTGTCAGATTGCCGATTCCTCACGTGAACCTTATTGAAGTCAGTGAATTACACATGATGCTGCAGGATATCGAGCTAAAAGACTCCATTTCTGGTATCTGTCAGGGCTTCATAGGACCAGGTGTTGCGGGTGAAGCGTTGTTTATCTTGAGCGATAGCAGTTTTGACGATGTCGCCAGAATCCTGGATATCAAAGAGAAAGTCGACGATCAAGTACAGTTGGAACTGCTTATGGATATGGCCAACATCCTGATTGGGACTTGCTTAAATGGTTTGTCATCACAGTTGGACTTATACTTCAGTCAGGGCCACCCGGTTGTTTTAGGTCAACATCGCAGTATTTCTGAATTAATATCACAGAATCGCATGCGTTGGCGCCGGACATTGGCGATAGAACTGAGCTACGGTCTGGAAGGCTACAACGTGCACTGTGATCTAGTGCTGTTAATTACCGAAGAATCCATGAAAGTCATGAATTATAAACTTTCTCATCTGTTGGAGGATTAAGATGGCTGAAGAAATGGATGATTTAGATGACTTAGCCGAATTCCATTGGATGATGGACATGCTACAGACAGTTGATGTTGGGATTGTGGTTGTTGATCGGCAATATAAAGTGCGGGTCTGGAATGCATTTATGGAAAGTCACAGTGGGTTATTACCCAGTGATGTAAGAGATCGTGATCTCTTCCAGTTATTTCCTGAGGTGGATAGCAAATGGTTCCAGAATAAATGCAAACCGGTTTTTGAATTGAAGAATCGAGCGTTTATCACCTGGGAGCAGCGGCCTTACATATTTCGTTTTGCCAATTATCGGCCGATTACCGGTACCGAAGACTTTATGTACCAAAACATTACTTTGTCCCCACTTACTGGTTTAACAGGCAAAGTCGATCATTTATGTATCATGTTATACGACGTCACTGATGTTGCTGCCCATAAAAAGCGAGCTGAAGCAGTGGAAGTTTCGCTAAATGAACTAAGGGAAAAGGTGGTACGTTAGTAAAGGGAGTCTGCATTTTGCCCCGAATATTGCTGTGCTTATCGGATGTCACATGCAATCTTGATTATTTTAAGACACAATCTAACCGTCAAAATTGATAAAAAAGAAAGGTATGGCATTGCGTTTTGTCTTTTTCCTAATGTTGCTGTTAGCGTTTAACGCTCAGGCAGACCTCCAGTGTAAAGTCGATCTGGATTACGGATTACTGGTCAGTGACGGCCGGATCCGTGTGACGGACGAATCTCGCACGGTTTACCAAATCAATGGTGACTCACAACTTATAATTGGTGGTCATTGGATTGAAGTAAATGAAAAACAAGCTGCGCTGTTAGCGGAGTTTTCCCGAGGTATTCACTACTCCGTCCCGAAAATGATCATTCTGGCAACAGAAGGCGTAGAGCTGGCCATCGAAACCGTGGAACATGTCTATACCGGATTAGTTGGCAGCGATCACAAATCTTTCGAAAAACTGGAAAAAGCGCTGAAAAGAGTGCATTGGAAAGTCAAAAGCAAATTTATTCATTCTAACGAAAATTATTACATCGGTCCGGGCAGCTTAGAGAAAGTAGATGACCTGGTTGATCGTGAGTTAGAAGAGCAAATAGAACAAGCGATCAATACCTCTTTAGGTGGCATCTTATCGGCGATAGGTGGTCTGGCAACCGGGAATGACGAAGATATGGAAGCAAAAATGGAAAGCTTGTCTCAAAAGCTGGAGATGATGGGGGCCGAAATCGAACGCACTGTAGGACCCAAGTCTGATACTTTACGCAAAAAAGCGGAATGGTTTTGCAACAAAATGCGTGAGCTGGACGGTATAGAAGATAAACTCGGGGAAGAAATTCCGCGAATGAAACGGTACAATATTATTATTTCTGGCAACAGGTAATAAATTGACCTCAACGAATCACAACTCTGCTGGCCTGATAGCTCAGGCGGATCATATACAACAATTTATCGAAAGTATGGTGGAAAATGGCAACGATCAGGAGCTGTTTATTTCTGCCTACGTGAATGGCCATTTTGATTTAGCCGTTGCGCGCTGTTTGGAAAGTCCAGGCGCCAGTTTATCGACGTTGGACCAGCATATGCGCAACAGTCTGGAATCTGCCAAAAAGGAACTCGACGGTGACGACTTTGAACAGGCACTGCGATTCTGGCAAAGCTGCTATCAGTACGTTTGTATTTAGGGCCTGCAAACTGCCTTAACACCCTGTATTAATATATTGTGTGCTCTGGTATTCCCACCGGAAATTTGTTTATTACTCAGGGCTAACTCGCCCGAAACTCTCTCTACTTTTAGGCACATTCCTTGCTTGGTTCATGACAGCGTCAAGAGAATGTGCTCTTTAGATAATTAAAGTTATTTGCACATCTGACCGATAGAGAGAAGGTCTTAATATGAAAAATGTAATGAACATGGTTTTTGCCTGCGCAACAAGCAGTACCAAAACAGTTTACCTGACACGCCAGGTCGGCGTATTGTTGGCAGTTCTACTGTTAGCGGGATGTGCTACGCAAAAAATACCGCAGAGCAAAGTCGTTACAATGAAGCCTGCCGACGTCAAGGTGCAATCGTTACCCGCTGCGTTGGGCAATGTTGAATTGCACACTTCAGAATTTGCTGATGAACTGTTCGGGACATTTCGGTATCGCGCCAAGGCCAGAAACCAATTTCGTTTTGCTGTTGCGACCTTCGTACCCGTTGCAACTTTGCAAGTTGATCCAAAACAAAAACATCACTTGGAGTTGTTAGGCCATCAGCTGGAACAAGGGATGATGACCGAGTTAGCCCGACGCGGGTTTATCGCACAGGATTATAAAGCGACAAACAATATTATCATTGAAGACAGCGCTGACCGTGTTTTCAGTCGTGATGTTGAGGAACTTAACGCTCATCATCACAATATCGATTTTTATTTATCCGGCACCATTACCGAAACTGAGAAAGGTGCGGTAGTTAATGCCCGAATTATTCATGTGGAAACCAAAGATGTTGTGGCCGCTGCAACCCGTTATTTCCCGGCAGAGTTATTCTGGCAGGAAGGTAGAGTCACAACGCGTGGTGGTATGATTTATCGTACCTCAGATTAGTTGGAGTAAGGCAATGAGAATTGTAATTGGGATAACATTAGCCAGTTTGTTACTGAGCGGTTGCGTCGTAAAGCCAAAGCCCGGGTATACCGTTTCCAAAGGCGTGGTATTGGATGTCCGAGCCAGTAACGAAATGGCCATGGCCAATCAGGAAATGCCGGTTTTTGATGAGTTTGGAGCATTGTCAAAAGAGCCTATTTACCAACATGACAGAGCGCGTTTCAGTGGCCAGATGCTTAACAAGCACATTGGTGACTATGTGCAAAATATGGCGCAGGATCTCATTAATAACATGGAATATGTCACCGATAAAACGCCTGTCGGTGTGACCCATTTTGCAGTAACAGACAGTGACCTGAACACCACCAATATTCTTGGCTATCAGATAGCAGAGTCCTTTATCCACGAGTTACATAAATTCCGTATTCCCGTTTTAGATTTTAAAGCAACTGACTACATTCGAGTAACCGATACCGGTGATTTTTTGCTTAGCCGTGATTTCCTGGAATTAAAACATAAAGTGCCGATGGAGTATGTGCTCACCGGTACAATGACTAAACATCAGGGTGGATATCTGGTCAACGCCAGAATTCTGGGACTTGAGACCAAAGCCGTTGTTGCCAGTGCCCAGATGTTGATCCCATTTTATGTTGCAGAGGCATTGTTGCCCACCAATGAGCAACGTGTTGATGGTGTTCGTCTGATTCAGGGAGAATAATGTATGTTTCGGCTTATCCTGGCAGTGCTTTCGTGTTCGATGCTTTCGGCATGTCAAACAACCTTTTTGACCATTGCTGAGGAGACGCCTATGCAAACGCCTGCACAAATGATGTCAGAGCACCAAGTGGTCAGTCATACCCGTAATCTGGTAACAGATAAACACTATTCGACTCGGGCCAATCAGCCGATGCTGCGGGTACCTGGATCAGCCTATCAGCCACGTTATACCCATAAACTGCTAAATGATTACGCCGAACAAATCACCATGCAATTGATGCAAAAAGCCAAGAAACTGATGACGCATTCAACGTTGGGGGTAGGGTCGTTTGTGATGCTCAACAAGAATCTGCAAACCACCTCTGTGTTAGGGAATCAACTGGCGGAAAGCTTTATGAATGAGATCCAGTCTTACGGCGTTTCGGTTGTTGATTTCAAAACAATGGATGGTGTCACGGTAGCGGACAATGGCGACTATATTTTTAGCCGTTTTGGCAGCCTGTCAGATCCGGATATGGATTATGTTTTGTCGGGGACATTGCAACAATCTCAACGCGGTGTGCAAGTCAATGCGCGAATTATCCAGCTAAATGATAAAGTAGTGGTTGCCAGTGCAAAAGGTTTTATTCCGCATTTTGTGGTCTCCTCTCTGACTCCTGAGTATGTGCTGTTGAATTAGCACAATTGTTTTTTGCTGGCTAAATTTTTCCTCTTATCAAATCCCGAATTAAAAAACGATTGGGGCTAACCATTGCCTGCATATCAGTCGATAACGGCAAAGGTTTGCCACAGATTTGACTGGCTAACAGTTCAGCCAGAATTGGGGCGGTACACAAACCCCTCGAGCCTAGTCCGGTGAACATATACAAACCACGCAACTCAATTGGACTGTTATTCTGTGGTTGTTTCTTTTTACTCAATTCGGCGTACTGTACCTTTTGAGCTGCAATATCCGGCACGGCACCCACCAAAGGCAAATGATCTGGGGTGGTGCAGCGGATAGCCGCTCGTCCATGCTCTATTGTTGGAATGCCGTTAACCCAATCACATTGCTGTAACGCGGATTGCAAGGTTGCGATATTCATGTGTTGTTCTTCCATGCGGTACCTTACTGAGTCATCATCTTTTATGTAGGTGGAACCTAGAGCGTGGAAGCCATTGCAGGCAGGCGTTAGATAACCTTTATGACAGACAACCCTCTTAACCTTGCTGATCGCTCCTTGGGAAGGGACATATTCAACCTGGCCCCGAGTAATACTCAAGGGCAATTCTTGTAATTCGGGCAATGTTCTGGATTGGTGCCCATTGGCTATTATTACGGATTGAGCAAAGGAAGAGGAGCCATCCTGCCAATGCAACCGCCAGCCATTATCCGATTGTAGTGATTGCAGTTGATGGTTGGGGAGCAATTGCAACAAACCGGTTGATTTGGCTTTATCGAGATAAGCACGCACCAGTGAAGGCGGATTGATCCAACCTCCATTAGGAATGAACAAACCTTCATAGGGCATATGCAGCCCAACGAGTGAACTGGCTTGTTGCGCTGGGACATAGTGTACCAGATCGTGACTCCAGACATCTTTGTCGAGCAGATTTTGCTGTCTTTTAGCGACAGGCTCACGGAACGAGGGAAAGTACACACCACAAAAATCATGGTCAAACACATATCCTGCCGACATCAGTTGCCTGTAACGATTCAACGCAAATTGAAACGCCAGGGTATAAAACTGTGCCTGAATAGAATGATCGGCAGTAAGTAAGGGATAGAACCCTCCCGAGATATTCCCGGAGGCACCCTGTGCGGGTTCCTTATCCTGCCAGTACAAAGTGACAGTTTTGCCCAGTTCAGTCAGCGCCAGAGCGAGACTGGCCCCCGCGATACCGGCCCCTATGATACTGATAGGTTGTTCGGAGGGTTGGCCATCAGGGCTTCTAGCGGCATTAAGCGCACTTCGCTGCCATGGACCTAAATGACGTTCCAGCCAAAGTTTTCGCATCCGTGGGGTGGGCGGCAGCTTTGGCTGCCAAATACCTTGCAGCATGTCCCGTTTGCGACCAAATCCCGGCGCTTTTGTGACATTGAAGCCAGCACTTATCAATCCTCTTTTCACGACTCCAGCGGCAGTAAATGTTGCTACAGTGCACTCATTGCGACTTAGTCGACACATTTGACGAAATAATTCATCGGTCCACATCTGTGGGTTTTTGCTTGGAGCAAAGCCGTCTAGATACCAGGCATCCACCAAGCCATCACTAGGGCTGCTGAGCTTAGGCAAACTGTCCAGAATATCTCCTATCCACAAGTCCAGGATGATATCACCATTATCAAATAATAATCGGTGACAACCGCTTTCATGCATGGGGTATTGATCTAGTAATGCGTCTGACAGCAGCGCCAATTCGGGCCAGCTTTGCAACGCACTTTGTAAATCCGATCGGGCAATAGGAAATTTTTCGGTACTGATAAAATGTAACCTGAATTGCTGCTCTGTGGTTACTTGGCGAAACGCCGCCCAGGTCAGTAAAAAATTCAGGCCAGTACCAAATCCTGTTTCAAGAATGACAAATTCCGGTCGATTATGTGTCGCCCACCGAGCAGGGATATCATTGTGCTGTAAAAATACATACTGAGATTCTTTCAGACCATCGTCATTGGAAAAATAAACATCTCCAAAGTCAGAGGACACAGGGGTTCCCTGTTCATTAAAATGTAAATTCGCAGACTTAACTGGCACGTAAAATCACCTCAAAATTTTGGGCAGTGTAGGCAAATCGTCACAAACATCAAGCATAGTATTACCCACCAATGAATTTTAGCGTACACTTGTACTCTAAAGAGCAGACCAGTTTTTAAATTGAAATCATTACAATAGCGACAAGATTTTCAAAGAAGGTATAAATATGAGACGAGCGGTCATCACCGGATTGGGTATAGTATCCAGTATTGGTAACAATAAACAGGAAGTGTTGCAGGCTTTACAGGAAGGACGCTCTGGCATTACCAATGCGCAAGAATTCATTGATCTGAATTTACGCAGTCATGTGTGGGGTGATATTAATATTGACACCAAAGCACTGATTGATCGTAAGGTATTACGATTTATGGGGGACGCTGCCGCATATGCTTATATAGCGATGCAGCAAGCTATCGAAGATGCGGGTTTAAGTGAAGATGTAGTATCCAATGTGCGCACCGGGTTGATTGCTGGTTCGGGCGGTGCATCTTCTGAAAATCAAGTCGCAGCTGCTGATATATTAAGAGAAAAAGGGGTCAAGCGTGTCGGGCCTTACATGGTGACCAAAACCATGAGCAGCACAGTATCAGCTTGTTTGGCAACACCATTTAAAATCAAAGGTGTGAACTATTCCATCAGCTCTGCCTGCGCAACCAGTGCCCACTGTATCGGTGCAGCTGTTGAACAAATTCAACTGGGCAAACAGGATGTGGTCTTCGCCGGTGGCGGTGAAGAAGTACACTGGACATTAGCGATGGAATTTGACGCCATGGGGGCCTTGTCTACCAAATATAATGACAATCCTACGCTCGCTTCCCGTACTTATGACGCGGATAGAGATGGTTTTGTTATTTCAGGTGGTGGCGGTATGGTCGTGGTAGAAGAATTGGAACATGCGCTTGCGCGCGGTGCCAATATATACGCAGAAATCACCGGTTATGGCGCCACTTCTGATGGCTACGATATGGTCGCACCATCAGGCGAGGGTGCGGTGCGCTGTATGCAACAAGCGATGGCAACTTGCGATGGACCAATTGATTATCTCAATACCCATGGCACCTCAACGCCAGTAGGTGACGTACAGGAGCTAAAAGCCATTCGCGAAGTGTTTGGTAATGATACGCCAGCAATAAGTGCAACCAAGGCCATGACAGGGCACGCCTTAGGCGCGGCGGGAGTGAACGAGGCAATATATTCCTTATTGATGATGGAAAACGATTTTATTGCACCTTCCATTAACGTTGACAACCTCGATGAGGCAGCGCAAGGCATGGATATCGTGACCGAAAACCGTAAAGCAGAATTAAATCGTGTAATGTCCAACAGCTTCGGCTTTGGCGGCACGAACGCAACGCTGGTAATGGAAAAGTTTAAGAAGTAAAACGTTTTTAGCAAACAGGGGCCGCTCGGCCCCTTTTTTAGTTGTTTTCTAAATTGCGTATCGGCTGACGTTGCCAGTAGGTCAATGAGCGCCATGCCCATTCCAACGGACCAAACTGATAGTGTTTCAACCACAGTGGTGCCAGCCATAGTTGTATCGCCCAGATAGCAAATACCATTAATAGTTGTTGCCAACGTTCAATTTCGCTAAATAACCCAAGGCCATAACCGTAGAACACGGTAGTGCAGATCAAAGTATGCATAATGTAATTGCTAAAAGCGGTTTTACCGATGGCGGCAAGTCGTTTCTGCGCGCCTGTAAACAGCCCCTTTTTGACCACAATCATGATCAGGCTGGCATAACTCAAAGCCACTAAAATGCTGCCCCAGTAGTTGAACTGGCTGCCTAAAAACATACTGTATTCCAACGTAAAGCCGTTGGCTGTGTTTTGCGTCATGCCGACCGCCACGATAATCAGCCCCAAAGGTAAGCAGGTCAGGGCGACATTACGATACTGCGATGTTGACCAGGACAATTGGAAAAAGCCCGATTTATAGAGTGCCATACCAATGAGCATCATGGCACTGGCACGCCAAATAAACACGGTCAAAAAAACGTAAGTTTGCATAAAAAAGGTTTCACCAGCTCGATGTTCTAATGCCGCAATAAAGCTGCCCTGAAAGGCACTGATTTCTTTTGTAAGCTCAGCAGTATCTGGTGCCCATGAATCTTTCATGCCTGCTATTGCCTCAGGCGGAAAATAGGGAAGACTCATACCTATCAGTAAGCTATAGCCACTGGCTATAATCAGCAAAACAGCGGCAACGATAAGTAAGGTTGTTGTCGATTTTCTTCGTAATAAGTAGACCAGAAAGCCACTCATGGCGTAGGCGTAAAGAATATCGCCATACCAGAATAAGTAACCGTGCATCAAACCAAAACATAATAACCAAAAGGTACGGCGGTAATGTAGCGCTGCGGAACTCCCGTGTTTTCTTTCCGCATTGTCAGCAAACAGTATTATACCAGCGCCGAACAGCATGGAAAAAATGCTCATAAACTTTTGATCAGCCAAAAGGTGTGAAACCTGCCACACGAGGGCGTTTACACCGGACAAATCGCCAAACGCGGTCGGATTTAGATAAGCCGCACTAGGCATCGCAAAAGATTGAATGTTAAGCAATAGAATGCCGAGAAGAGCGAATCCTCTGAGCACATCCATGGCAACGAAGCGTTCCGATTTGGCATCTGTAGTGAATGTCTTGGTCATTGTTGCTCGCCAGTTATTTGAATCACTTTATTATCATGACGGCCGCAATTGTCCACATGTGCCATTAGTCATTTTTTTAACCACAATATTCGTTTATAGCGGATTTGGATGAAAAGTGTGATGTCTTAATTCCTTCAAATTATTTTCACAATGTAGTCACAGCGCTGTCACAGAACAACGCCACCATTTTGCGTTTACGACGCGACCATCAGGTCCAGAATCACATAAAAACAGGAAGGAATATACAAATGACAATTACAACGCTGTTCTCACGTGCCGCTATTGTTGTGGCGATTAGCAGTGCACTTACCGGGTGCTTTTTAGAGGGGGATGATGGTCAGGATGGTGCTGTCGGTGCTCAGGGCGCAACAGGAACCCAGGGACCTACGGGTTCAGATGGTAATGATGCGTCTTTAGGTGTGACATTGTCGGTTGTTGGTCGGGCACTGCTCAATCCGGCAGATCCGGAAGGCGCTGCAGAAATTGTCCAGTATCATGCCGCCACTCAAATGGTTTATGCAATTAATAGTGCCGCAGCTGCGCCAACAGTGGAAATGATTGATGCATCTGGCCTGACGCCAGTTGCTTTAAGCAATCCGCTAACGGATCTCAATCTTACCTCCGTTGCTTTGATTTTGGAATCCACTGCCAATGGCATCGTTCTGGGTAGCCCAAACAGTATCGCTATTTATGATGATTGGATGGCTGTCGCGGTGGCCGCTGATGCCCATGCCGACAATGGCGTCGTATTGTTTTACAACGGAGTGAATTCGGCTGTACCGGTATTTGTGAAAGCCGTAACTGTAGGTAACCTGCCAGATATGCTGACTTTCACGCCGGATGGCAGCAGAGTAATCGTAGCGAATGAGGGAGAACCTTCAGGCGATTATTCGGTAGATCCAGAAGGTTCGGTATCCGTTATTGAAATGACCGATGGCATGCCGAGTGATACGGCGACACAAATTACCTTCAGCGCGTTTAATGGGATGCAGGCGTCTCTGGAAGCCCAGGGCATGCATTTTCCGAATCCGGATGGTCGCACTATCAATGGCAATTTGATCAGTACCACAGTGGCACAGGATCTGGAGCCGGAATACATAGCAGCAATCAATAACACAGCCTATGTCGCACTTCAGGAAAACAATGGTCTGGCAATTATTGATCTGACAGACAACAGCGTTGAAATTGTCGGTCTTGGGTTCAAAGACTGGAGTGACTACCTGATTGATACGTATGAAGACGGAACCGTCAGTTTCGGTCAGTATGACAACCTGTTCGGTGTGTATATGCCGGATACCATTGCGGCATACGAATGGAAAGGGGCAGAATTTGTGCTGACTGCCAACGAAGGGGATGCACGTGAATACTTCTTTGACACATTAGACGCCAACGGCAATCAAAGTGAAGCTTTATGTGAGGCTGCAGGTGGTCAGGATTTTGATGAGGATGATGGCTGTCTCTCCTATACCGATGAGACCCAGGGTCGCAAACTGGATTATGATACTGGATCAGAACTTGAATCTCTTGCCGGTGATGATCCGGAAGACGTTGATTTCGCTGCATTCCCGTTAGGGCGTCTGAATGTCACTTCTGAGCTGGGCGACACCGACGGTGATGGTAACCATGAACAACTATACGCTTATGGTGCCCGTTCGTTCACCATCTGGGATAGCAATGGTCTTGTGGTATTTGATTCGGGTGATGATTTTGAACGCATTACTGCATCAGTCCACGGCGATCTGTTTAACAATAATGACGATGAGAATGAGGGCGATGCCCGTTCTTCCAACAAAGGGCCAGAACCGGAAGCACTGACTATTGGTCAGGTGGGAGACCGCACCTATGCTTTTATCGGACTTGAGCGTATGGGTGGCATATTTGTCTACGACATCACCAACCCCTACGACGCTGGTTTTGTTGAATATGTGAATAACCGGGATTTGACCGAAGGCGCTGATATTACAGGTGATTCTGCTCCAGAAGGTATGGTTTTTGTAGCTGCTGAGAACAGCCCAACTGGTCAGGCTTTGTTGGTCGTGGGTAACGAAGTCAGTGGTACTGTGACTATCTGGCAGGTGACTCAAAACTAAAACAACATAATGTAGGTTACAGGCGTCCAATGGGCGCCTTTTTTCAATTGCAAAGGTAGCATAGATGACACTACACAGGAAAACGTGTTTAATTTGGCAAAACAATAAAACAGGGAAAGCCAATGAGAGCTATTTTATTGATATGTCTACTAGCGCTAAGTCAGATAATTTCAGCCGATGAATATCAGCAGGTTGCGCCGGAGAATCTGGTCAAAATGGAGTTGGATAGTGGACTGGTATTAATTCAACTTGCGCCAGATATTGCCCCCAAACATGTAGCTCAATTTAAATCGTTGCTGAAAGAAGGGAAGTACGATGGCAAATCGTTCTATCGGGTAATTGAAGGATTTGTTGCCCAGGGAGGATTAGAAAATGACAAAGACGTTGCCAGCTTGCCAATAGAGGCCGAGTTTCCTTACGTCCCCGAAGACTTTACCAAAGTTCAGGAGGCGGACCTATTTGCCCCGGTGACCGGTTTCATGGAGGGTTTTGCCGCGGCCGCTGATCCTGACAAACAACAAGCCTGGTTGACTCATTGTCCCGGAACAATAGCAATGGCAAGAGGCACTGATGCAAACTCTGCTACCAGTGATTTTTACATTGTTATTGGGCAAGCACCTCGCTATCTGGATCGCATTATGACGGTATTCGGTCGTGTTGTATTTGGCTTTGATAAAGTACAGCAAATAAAGCGTGGCAAATCGTCAGCAAACGGCATTATTCAGGATAAAGAAAAACGGACACACATCAAGCAAATGACCTTGGTTACAGATCTGGACAAGACACTACAACCGAAAGTTGAAGTCTTAAAAACGGCTGGTGAAGCATTTGCAACGCGGATTGCATCCAGAAAGCACCGCAGCCATGCATTCTTCTTTAAAACGCCCCCCGCTGTTTTAGATGTCTGTCAAATCCCCCTACCAGTAAAGGTAAATGGGCAATTGAATTGAAGCCTGAGAGTACCTTGTTTTGAAAAAACAAGAAAACCAAGATAATTCAGTGTAATATTTTTCACCTCTTAACGTGACTCAACATTGGATAATCTGAATGAAAAAATATTTACTCGTTTTACTACTGGGTTTATTCAGCGCATCATCGCTGGCTACTAATTATTGCTCATCTTCAAACAGTATCAGAACACCCCCGTTTTTTACGGTTGGGAATTGGTTTGGTTACTTCCACATTACCAATATCAGTGACCAGCCTGTCACCGTGAAAATGGAGTTTACAAATACCAGCGGTAATCCCTATGCACCAACAACCATTTATTACGCAGAGAACTTCTCTGCCAATAACACACCGGTAAATTTGCAGTCCGGTGCGGTTCTGCAACCAGGTGAAATGGGTGAAATTAATATTCATGATGACGGTGTGCGCTCTGTCAATGTCGGCAAGCTATCATGGTATGCTGAGAGCTGCCTGGAAGAAGCCCTGGTTGCAACCCTGCGGTCACACAATTCTTCACCCCTGTCATCTAATTTAATACTGCTAAATGACGGCGAAGCGTTTTAAAACAATTTCTATGAATTGGAATTGGTATTAAACGTTTTACTATTGATTAGACCCGAATTTCGGGTCTTTTTATTTTTGGTTCTCGTACAAAAACAGGGTGAAAATTCACTCAGTTCTACTCATTACCATCGCCGTTTTGCACAGACACCAGTTTAGATAAGGCACCTAAGTCTACTAATTGCACTTGTCCGTAATTCAGTTTGATCAGGCCATCAGCCTGTAGTTCATTTAGCCATTTATTTATGGTCTGGCGCGAGGTGTCGAGCATCATGGCGAGAGATTCCTGTGAGATGTGCAAAGACACGGTTTTTTCCAGTACCGGTGCGCTGAATTCGTTGGACAATAACAGCAAGCGTTGCACTAGCTGTTCTTTTGGTGAAAGAAAGTGGGTGTCATCGATCAACGAAAACAAGGCCCGGATACGCTGACATAATAGCGGAATAAAGTGTTGGTAAAGTTCCGGTTCGGCCGACAACAGCTCATGAAATTGTCTGCGGGGCAATAGAATCACTTTGCTGTCTTGTTCCGCAGTCGCGAAGTGAGTGCGCGGCAGACCATCAAACAAGCCAATCTCACCAAACCAAACACCCGGATGCAACCAGGTTAGAATAAACTCTTTGCCATCTTCAGTGTAATTGCTGATACGGATGCGGCCCTCAACAACACAATACAGACCATCACAGGGATCACCTTTGGCATGAATGATCTGCCCGTCAGACAAGGATTTCTCAGTGCACAAGGATAGCAGTCTTTCAGTGGTCTTTTGTGGTAGGTGTGCAAACCACGGATTAGCCAATAGTACTGGTCTAAACTTTTCGTAATTCATAATATGTCGTTTACCCGACAGTTTGTGAGCGCCATCGCCTTTAAACTGAATTAACAGGCATGAGCTATCACCATAGTGAATATGTCCATTCGCTGTCAACTGAGCGCAGCTTAACAGACACTATAAAATCTGAATTACATTAGAGAGGAAAAATGCCCTCAATCAATATCAACGATTATACCCATGCTGCAAATTTTGTTTCCTTAGATGAGCATCAAATCGCATTCTGGCAAGCGGAGTGTGAATCGCGAAAAAATGTGTTGTTTATTCATGGTTTTCCAAGTGCTTCGTGCGATTGGTACCATCAGTGGCATGCACTCAAGGGGGAAGCTAATTTACTGGCTATGGATATGCTGGGATTTGGTTTGTCGGCGAAACCCTTTCCTCATGAATATACTTTGGCAGAGCAAGCTCACCTGGTGTCACGTTTACTCGAACACAAGAAATGGCAACACTGCCATATTGTCGCGCATGATTATGGCGACTCGGTGGCACAACAGTTGTTGTATATGCAAGAACAACAACAGTTGCCATGTGAAATCCGGTCCATCAGCTTTCTCAATGGTGGCTTATTTAGTGAGGCACATCGTCCCTTGTTGATACAAAAGATACTAAAAAGCCCGGTTGGTCAGTGGCTAATCCCTTTCCTGAGTGAGCGCAGCCTGGGAAACGGGTTAAAGAAGGTGTTTGGTGCAAATACCCCTCCGTCAGCGCAAGAATTAAACACAATTTGGCAGTTATTGAACCATCACAATGGTAAACGATGTATGCCCGCGATTTTGCAGTATATTAGTGAGCGAACAATACGTCGTGAAGATTGGTTGCAGGCGATTAGGGCGACGTCGGTACCGATGCAGTTTATCAATGGGCGCTTGGATCCGATTTCGGGCGAGCATATGGCGCAGCGTTTGCGGGAGTTAGTACCTGAAGTCCACACTATCTTATTGGATGTAGGCCATTATCCGCAATTAGAGGCACCGGAGCAGGTCAATAAAGCTCTGCAACAGTTTTTAAAGCAATGACCTTCACTCAGGTTAAGCATTCCGCTATGCCGATCGGATATTCTGTCCGATCGTGACAATGTTACTCGCAGTGGTCTTCCCGATTTGCATTGTTAATAATCGCCAATCAATCACTGCCATTCTGCCGCATGGAAGTGGGCTACTTATTTTCATGGGTGTTGTGCACTATCAAATAGGTGTAATAGCCGCAAAGGGCAACAACTATCGTTAAGCCCAATAAGGAGCCCCATACGACCGGGTCATTCAATAACATTGTGAGCATTGTCTTTCTCATATTTGATTTTGTGAGCGCTATTTTATTTATCTGCTGCCGGTCTGTTCTGATCTAGATCAAGGTTTTGTTCTGCATCAAAGAAGTCGCAGTTTCAATTGTTGTAATTGCAATGAATACGTATGCAGGTTGTTCAAAAAATGTTAACAAAGTGTAAATATCCGGTGTTGTCCAACGAGTAAACATTTAAAACCAATAACCTACAGTTGTGGATAATGATTATGAATCTCAAAGGCTATCTCGCGTTACTCTTCGCAACGCTGCTTTATTCAAGCAGTGTTTTCTCGGATGTCATATTGCATGCGTTTAATTGGCAATATAGCGAAGTGGCAAGTAAGGCTCAGGAAATAGCGAATCTTGGTTACAAGAAAGTGCTGGTTTCACCCGCCTATAAATCAACTGGTTCGCAATGGTGGGCTCGTTATCAGCCACAGGATTATCGGGTGATTGATACACCATTAGGTGACACTCAGGATTTCCAGAATATGATCAATGCCCTGCAAGCAGTAGGGGTGGATGTTTATGCCGATATCGTGTTCAACCATATGGCCAATGAGGCGGCTATTCGTTCAGATTTAAATTATCCCGGACAAATAGTGCTGGATGAGTACGCTGGCAACATGTCGTATTTTAACAGTATCAAATTGTTTGGTGACCTGACTGACAACTTTATTGCCCCCTGGGACTTTCATTCCCCCGGCTGTATCACCAATTGGAATGATCCCGGACATGTGCAGTATTGGCGCTTATGTGGCGGCAATGGTGATACAGGTTTGCCCGATCTGGACGCCAATAACTGGATAATTGCGCAGCAAAAATCCTATTTGCAAGCGCTAAAAAACATGGGGGTCAAAGGTTTTCGTGTTGATGCCGCAAAACATATGACCAATTACCATATAAACGCCGTGTTTGATAACAACATCAAGTCTGGTATGCATGTATTTGGCGAAATTATTACCTCTGGCGGCGCTGGGAACGCCGAGTACGATAACTTTTTAGCTCCCTATATCAGCGCGACGGGCCATTCAGCATACGATTTTCCGCTTTTTGCACAGATACGCAGTGCATTGGGCTTTGGAGGTTCTATGAATCAGCTGGTGGATCCAGAGGCTTATGGTCAGGCGCTACCGGGTTCAATTGCTGTCACCTTTAGTGTCACTCATGATATTCCGCTGAACGATGGTTTTCGCTATCAAATCATGGACCCAACTGATGAATATCTGGCCAACGCCTATCTGTTTGGCCGCAATGGTGGTGTACCAATGGTCTATTCGGACCACAATGAAAGTGGCGACAATCGCTGGATGGATATGTACAAAGACGGCGACATTCAGGGCATGATTGATTTTCACAATGCAGTGCAAGGCAACGGTATGCAAATTATAAGCTACAGCGATTGCCATTTACTATTCAAGCGCAATCACGAAGGGGTCGTAGGCATTAACAAATGTGGCAATGGTATCGACGTTTGGGTAGATACACAGGTCGATAATCTTTGGTGGTATCGTAATTATGCTGACACGCTCAGTAATGATGTGCAATACATCACCAGTCAATGGCACAAATTTTACTTGCCAGCCAGAGAAGCTCGTATGTGGCTTATGCAGTAAACCGGTCTTATATCAACAATGTAATTTGGGGCCATCGCTTTAGGAGGTGATTGCCCCGGATCTTCAACTATCTAACTCACTCAAGCCCGTCTTATAAGTTCTTGTTGATTGTCAGTTAACTTTGCAGACGATTCGCTGTATTGTCTGCGCTCTATTTTGTTGTAAAGGGCGTCAGTGGATTTATCACTATGAACATATTTTGTGAAGATACCTTACTTTATGGAAATGAGTTCTTTTCCGATTGGGGAACTGTGACACCATTTTCTGGCAACAAGTTAACTGCTGAAGATATTCAAGATGCTGATTTGTTATTTGTCCGTTCGACCACAAAGGTCACACCTGCGTTACTGGCAAAAGCCGGGAAATTAAAGCTCGTTGCTACCGCGACATCTGGACAGGAGCATGTCGATAGCAACTACCTGCGCTCAAAGAACATTGCTTTTACTGCTGCACCGGGGTGCAACGCCATAGCCGTAGCAGAATATGTCATTGCGGCGATTCTACACACTTTGCCTCATCACAATAAGCCGCTTTTTAACCTCAGCGTAGGTATTATCGGTGCAGGAAATGTGGGTAGTTGCCTGGATAAGAAGCTAAAAGCGCTTGGGATTCAAACCTTGTTGTGTGACCCTCCGTTAGCGCAAGGTAACGATCCGCGTCAATTTGTTGGTCTGGATGAGGTCTTGCAGGCTGACATTATCACATTGCATGTGCCATTGATTGAATCGGGTCCACATCAAACCCGTAATTTGCTTGATGCTAAGCGTTTATTGCAGCTTTCACCGCAACAGGTGTTGATTAATGCCAGTCGTGGAGAAGTGCTGTGCCCCAAAACATTAAGTGAAATAAGTTTAGCCACAGCACGTCCGGCATTGGTTATGGATGTCTGGGATAATGAACCCGACATTGATTTTGACCTTGCGGGTAGGGTGGATATTGCAACACCACATATCGCAGGCCATACCATAGAAGGAAAAGCTCGCGGCACCGAAATGGTGTATCAGTTTGCGGCTCAACACTTGGGGCTGGTAGCCACTAAAACCATTTGGGATTTTCTGCCCAAGGCCAGGTTCCCCAAGTCGCCATTACAGCAGCAATTTACTGAATCTGATATTTGCACGCTGGTGCGTCAGGTATATGATATTGCAAAGGACTCAAAGCAATTTATTGCACATGTGAATGACGCTGCGGGCTTCCGATATAGCCGGAAAAACTATGCTATTCGAAGAGAATTTGCCGCAATGCAAGTTAATGCTGGAAAATCAGAGCATTCAGAGGCAATCTACAGGCTTGGATTTTCGTCAGAAATCTGATGTTTATTATCGTCTATCAACTTTAAAGTAAGGAGTCACCATGTCACGTGCGTTCGATGTTGCTGTATTAGGTGCAACAGGTCTTGTGGGCAAACATATGATTGAAATTCTGGAAGACAGAAAATTTCCAATTAATAATCTTTATCCCTTAGCAAGTGCACGCTCAGCAGGTGAAACCATTACGTTTAAAGGTGAAGATGTCACCGTTCAGGATGCAGATAAATTTGACTGGAGTCAGGTTCAACTGGGTTTCTTTTCAGCTGGTGGCAGTATCTCAGCAAAATTTGCTCCCCTTGCTGCTGAGCAGGGTTGTATCGTTATCGATAACACCTCGCATTTTCGTTATGAGCCGGATATTCCGCTTGTTGTTCCTGAGGTCAATGCTAGCGCCTTGGCAGATTTTAGAAACCGCAACATTATCGCCAATCCCAATTGTTCGACAATTCAAATGTTGGTGGCACTTAAACCTATTCAGGACGCGGTTGGCATTGCCCGTATCAATGTTTCTACTTATCAGTCTGTTTCTGGTGCAGGTAAATCCGCAATGGACGAACTGGCGAAGCAAACTGCAGACCTATTGAACGGCAGACAAGTAAACATAGAGGCGTTTAGCCGTCAGATTGCCTTTAATTGCATCCCGCAAATCGATGTCTTTATGGACAATGATTACACCAAAGAAGAAATGAAAATGAGTTGGGAAACTCAAAAAATAATGGGTGATGACAGTATTCTGGTGAATGCCACAGCCGTGCGTGTACCAGTATTCTTTGGTCACGGAGAAGCTATTCATATTGAAACCGTGCAGCCTTTGGAGGCTGAAGCAGCGAAACAGCTGTTAGCCAATGCCGAAGGTGTAACATTAATGGAAGACCGGGAGGCGTTCCCAACCCAGGTATCTGATGCCAGCGGAAAAGATGACGTTTTTGTTGGACGTATCCGCAAAGATATTACACATCCAAACGGCTTGAATATGTGGGTCGTGTCTGACAACGTACGTAAAGGTGCTGCAACTAACAGCATTCAAATCGCGGAAGTACTGGTAAGGGATTATCTATAATACCCATCCACAGAGTTAGGCCAATAATCAGGCCTAACTCACTGCTTTTTAAGTTTTTTTGATTTCCGCCGATGAAGAAGTGCGAGTGAATTTTTTGTATGCTCGTACTTGAGCAAATAGGATATAGCGTATTTTCGTCGTTGGATGATTATCCTGAAAGAATCAGTAGAATGAGTAGCAAGGGCGCTTAAAAAGCCGATAATTAAAGAGAGTTTAGGGCATGTGACCCGACTGCGGCATCACTCAAATGGTGAGAGCAAATGTTCGAAAATCTCTTTAAGTATCAAGCAGGAAGCTTCCGCATTAGTTTTCAACTGAGGTTTTTAGGATTATGCTTTTAAGTGATTTCAATGCTTACAAGCAAGTCTTAGAAATTATACAATCATTTCCTGTGCTTTTTCGCTATCATTGATAGATTATGCAAGATCAAAGGTTTATAGTAGAACTGGAATAGGTCTTGCTTGTTTTATCAAAAAATATAATAAATTAGACGGCAAACGAGTTCAGTGCACTATCTAAATAACGCCAACAATTTTATAAAAGCGCTAAATCGGAGAGGACGCTCCAATGTCCGCAATGCTCCGTTTTTAATGGCGTTGCTTCTCATTTTTTGTGTCGGCGTTTCTGCTCAAACTCTTGATAGCTCGCAAAAAATAGAAATTAAAGGCGCCAAAAACTCGACAGAGCAATTTTCTGGCGTGACCTACGGCCCAGTCGATTCCGACGACACTTTATGGCGTATCGCCGACCGCTACCGACCCAATCCCAATCTTTCTATTTATCAGGTCATGGTGGCAATTTTTGAAGTCAATAAAGACGCCTTTAATAGTGAAAACCTAAATACATTGCGCAATGGCGTAATACTACAAATGCCATCTGAGCGCTTTATCGCGCGTATTGATCCTCTCGAAGCCAAAGTAAAGTCAGATCTTGACGATGATGCCTGGGAAACCAATCTCAAAGAAACCATCGGGCCTGAGAACATCAAACCCGCTGTCAAACTGGTCAATGCCGACGATTTAAGCCAAACCAAAGTGGAAATTGAAAATCGATTGAATGAAATCGATACCGTACAAAGAGCACAGTTTGAAGAAATAAAGCAGCAATTTGCAGAATCGATAGATAATGTTCAGGCACTGCTCGATGAAAATCGCAAGATCTTTGATCGTCTCGATTCTGTCAGTTCAGATATTAATGCCATTCAGGACGAAATTAATCAGGAAAAAGTCGCCCAAAATCAAATTCGTCGAGACGTTGATGAATTACTGGTAAGGACCGCACCACCGGTTCAAGAAGAGGGAACAAACCCGCTCAAAGACATCCTCAGTTCTGATATCTTTCTGATTGTGGTAGGCACACTGGTACCCATTACAATTCTGGGTGTCATTGTCGCGCTGCTAATGCGCCGCCGTGGTGGTGCGCCAGCGAAAAAAGATGAAGAAATCTCGGCCCCTACTGAGTTAGCCGACACGGATGTGGCGATGGATGCGGATATCGCTGGTGGTGATTCCGTTGATGAGCTTGGTGATAGCCTTACTGACGAACTTGCCGATGACGATTGGGCGGATGATGATCTGTTTGGCGACGATGATTTATTGCAGGATGAATTTGCCGAGGAGCTGGATGATTCACTGGATGATGTACTGGAAAGTGAGTTAAGCGAATTTGATGAACTAGATGACGATATGTTGGTTTCAGAAGAGGACGAAGATGATTTTGAAGCATCTGATTCCGAACTTCTGGAACAGGATGACTTAGATGATCTCTTTGCCAGTGATGATGGTGATGATGGTATTGAGTTGTCGGAAGGGGATGATCTGGAAGAAGATGCTCCGGACCTGGAAGTTGATGAAGAAGCAGAGCTGCTTACAGAATTAGAAACAACAGACGAAGAAATGGAGGATGAGGCAGATCTGGACGCCCTTGAAGAAGAGGAGCCAGAATCAGAGCCAGCACCTGAACCAGCTGAGTCAGAACCAGAAGAGGCAGAAGAAGAAAAACCTGCACCAATAAATAAAATTTATGAGAGTCAGGAACCTGCTTTCGATGCTATGGAAGAGTTGGGCATCGAAGACGAAAAAGTGTTGTCAGAAGAAGCGATAGATAAGATCGGTGACAACATTAATGAACAAAATAACAAGATAAATGCACTAACCGACCAGCTAACTAATGAGCTGCAAAATGCGCCTGACAAAGATCCCGGGGATCCAGATATTGCTGTTGTTGGTGCGCCGGAAGATGAAGCCTTTGGGGATGAGGTGCCAATATCCGATGACACGCCGTTATCTGATGATGTTGCTCTTTCGGACGATATGCCATTGCCCGACGAATCCAGTGATGAAGCTGATTCAGTTGAGGTTTCCGAGCCCTCAGAAGAAGACCTTTTATCTGAAGATGCCGCTCTTGAAGACACAATTTTTGATGAAGTAGAGGCTGAGTCTGCTGAAGATGACGAGACCGCATTTGATGTTGTGGATGACGATATTAGCGGATTAGATGCAGAGCTATCACCCGACGATGACTTGCTTCAGGACAAAGGCATAGATGGCGATGATATTGAGGTTGAAGAACCTGACACTCCGATAGAAGAAGTGCAGGACGAGCTAACAGATGAACTGTTGGAAGAGCTTGGTATTGAAGAACGCAATGAAGATACGTCAGAATCAGAAGTCGCCAGTGAAGAAGGTGATGGTGCACAGGATGCCCTGGCCGATGAATTGCTTGCAGAACTGGGTATCGAAGATGAAGGAGCAGATGAAGGGGATGATATTCCCAGTCAGGACGACTTATCCGATGAACTATTAGAAGAGTTGGCTCAAGAATCCGACGATGACTTCGATCAGGACTCGCTTGCAGATGAGCTCTTGGGGGAACTTGAGCAAGAATCAGAAGGTCAGCCAGAACCTGTTGATCAGGAAACACTTTCGGATGAATTGCTAAGTGAACTGGAAAATGATGAAGAACCGGAACCACAACTTATTTCTGAAGGACATTCAGATAAGGAGTTCTTAGGTGACGCATTAATGGATGAATTGGGCGTAAAAGATGAGTCAGACACTGCGGTTGAGAAAGAAGACGAACCAGCCCAAAGCGAACCTGAATCATCCAAGGAAGCTGAAGATCAGTCCTTAGAAGAAGATGTCTCGCCTGATGACCTCAGTATTGATGATGAAATTGAACAAATTATGGAGTCTGGTGGCGCCGATTCCGGTGATGGCACAGATGCAGAACTGGAAGAAGCTGCGGACAGCTTAGCTGAACAGCCGGAGAAGTCTGTTGAACTGGAGATTGCCGATGATGATGGGTTAATTGAACCCGATTTTGATTTGGAGGATATTGCAGATGAACTTGCACAGTCTGACCAGACATCCGAACCTGATGCTGAAGAGCAAGAGACAGATGACCTATTAGAGCCAGAAGCGAGTGATCTTGAAGCGCAAGACGATGCAGCTTCTATCGAGTTAGAGGAACCGGTTGACGAACTGGCAGAAGTTGAAGGGGCCGAACTAGACGCTGAAGAATTAGCGGCGCCAATAGCGGAAGAGCCAGAATCCCCAGAGCCAGACATCGAAATTGCAGAAGACGCTGCTGAAGACGAAGGGTTAATTGAACCTGATTTTGATTTGGAGGATGTTGCTGACGAACTTGCACAGTCAGACCAGACAGCCGAACCCGATGCCGAAGAGCAAGCGACTGAAGAGCTGCTGGAGCCAGAAGACGGTGATCTTGAAGCACAAGACGATGCAGTATCTATCGAGATAGAGGAACCGGTTGACGAACTGGCAGAAGTTGAAGATGCTGAACTAGAAGAGCCCATAGCGGAACAGCCAGAGTCCCCAGAGTCCCCAGAGTCCCCAGAGTCCCCAGAGCCAGACATCGAAATTGCAGAAGACGCTGCTGAAGAAGAAGGGTTAATTGAACCTGATTTTGATTTGGAGGATGTTGCAGATGAACTTGCACCGTCAGACCAGACAGCCGAACCTGATGCTGAAGAGCAAGCGACTGAAGAGCTGCTGGAGCCAGAAGCTGGCGATCTTGAAGCGCAAGACGCTGCAGCATCTATCGAGTTAGAGGAACCGGTTGACGAACTGGCCGAAGTTGAAGATGCAGAGCTAGAAGAGCCTGTAGAAGAAGCGCCAGAGTCCCCAGAGCCCCCAGAGCCCCCAGAGCCCCCAGAGCAAGACATCGAAATTGCAGAAGACGCTGCTGAAGAAGAAGGGTTAATTGAACCTGATTTTGATTTGGAGGATGTTGCTGACGAACTTGCATCGTCAGACCAGGCAGCCGAACCTGATGCTGAAGAGCAAGCGACTGAAGAGCTACTGGAGCCAGAAGCTGGCGATCTTGAAGCACAAGACGCTGCAGCATCTATCGAGTTAGAGGAACCGGTTGACGAACTGGCAGATGTTGAAGATGCTGAACTAGAAGAGCCTGTAGAAGAAGCGCCAGAGTCCTCAGAGCCAGACATCGAAATTGCAGAAGATACTGGTGAAGAAGAAGGGTTGATTGAACCTGATTTTGATCTTGATAGCCCGGAACTCGAGCAATTTAAACAAGACGATATAGAAGAAATTGCTGAGGCGGAGCAACCGGAGGTCAGCGACCTTGCAGAACAAGATGATATTGCATCTGCAGAGTTGGATGAACCTGTTGACGAAATTGTAGAGACTGAACTCGACGAAACTCCTGAGTCGGACGTTACACCTGAAGAAATAGATTCAGAAGAAGAGTTTGCCCTTCAGGATGAAATAGATTCGGCCAATGAGCAGGTTGAGCCTGAATCTGACAGCGAACCAAAGCCGATCGACAATATCAACGAAGAGGATTATCAGGCTTTACTGTCATCATTGGATGATGATCTTGCCCGATCTGAAGAAGATTTTGATGCTCTCGAGTCCGAGTTGGATGAAGCACTTGAACCTCAAGAATCTCCCGAACCAACACAGTCAATTGATTTAGAAGAAATTCCAGATTTAGAAGATACATCTGAACCAGAAGAGGCTTTTGAACCGGAAGAGATCACTGAGCCAGAAGAGACACCAGATCCAGAAGAAATTTCAGAGCTAGATGAGGCACCAGAGCCAGAAGAGACGCCAGAGCTGGAAGAGACGCCAGAGCTGGAAGAGGCTTCAGAGCCAGAAGAGGCACCAGAGCCAGAAGAGGCACCAGAGCCAGAAGAGGCACCAGAGCCAGAAGACACTCTCGAATTAGAAGAGCCCTTTGAATTAAGTGACGTTTCTGAAGATGATGAATTTGATGCTGCTTTGGCTGAATTCTCTGAGGGCGCAGAAGAAAGAGCGAACCCTTTTGAAGTTACTGAAGATGAAAGAGAGTTACTGGGTGACAGCCTCGACGCTGATTACTCGGTAGATGACCTCGTCCCCGAAATTTCCGAAGAACTATCTCTCGACGAATCAGATTCGCTTGTTATTGAGGACGGTTCAGAACCCACTGACGAAGCATTGATTCAAGAAACGCGAGAGATTGAACCTAATGTAGCTGATGAATCTGTGCAGGATTCTCGAGAGTCAGAGAAAGAGGAAAAAGATTCAGCTTCGCCGGAAACTGAGGAAACTGACGAGTTAGGAGATCTTCCGGGACTGGATGACTGGTTGGGTAGCGATGATGCAGAAGAATCCCATGATCCGGATGATGATATTCCGGTACCACAGCTGGATGATTGGTTAAACGACGAGAAGCCGACAAAGACAGACAAGAAAGAAGCGACAACCGAGGATTTGTTGGATGATATCCCGTCTCTGGTTGACACTCCAAAAGAACAGGCTGCAAAAGACGTTGCTGAGCAAGTTCCGTCTGTTGAGGCTGAAGAAACATCTGAGCCAGAAATTCCGGTTGAAGATGATGAAGAAGGCGTATCTGACGACGAGCTTTTAGCAGCCTCATTTGAAGAAGACGATATTCAGGGGTTTGATGAAGACGAGTTTGACGTTGAAGATCTTGAAGAAGCGCTGACAGATGATGATGAGCCCCAACTGGAAACCGAATCTTCGCTGGAAAGTGACTTTGAAGATGCCTCCGATAACGATGACGAACAAGTCCTTGAAGAGCTGGAAAATACTGACTTTGACGAACTGCTAAGTAGCCTGGATGATGATAGCGATGACGCTGCAGTTTCTGTTGCTGATGAAACTACCGGGAAAACGCCAGTATTCCCTGAAAATCCAGATATTGATTTAGAAGCGCTATTGAGCGAAGAGGATGATGATGTATCGCTAGATGATATAGACGAAATAACGCTTGAAAGTGATGATGAACCGGACCTCGAAGAAGATTTCCTCGATGTGGATTCCTTGTTGGAAGATAGTCTCGATGCAGAAAGCCAGGATCAGCCAGAAAAAGAACTGAATATTGATGTTAACCTCGATGAGTTTACAGGGGTTAGTGATGATGACGATGTTATTGATGTTGATGACGATCAGGGCTTCAATGCAAAGCTTGATCTCGCCAGTGCTTATATTGAAATAGATGATCTTGAAGCCGCAGAAGAGCTGTTACTTGCAGTGATTGAGGGCGGTTCTGCAGAGCAGCAGGAAGAAGCAAAGCAGCTCTTAGCTTCCTTTAACCAAAAATAATCAGTTGGTGATTAATTTTGGTGTTAACAAATTTAGCTGTATTAGCCCATTCTCGAACTAGACAATTGAACTTTCCACCTTAAGTGATACTATAGTGTTACTTTTGGTTGCTGGTATAGTTTCATGAAAGTTGAATTGGTTACAACATTAAAGCGTCAAGCTACAAAAATATTAGCGGATCTTCATGTTTCAAAAGAACCTGTTTTAATTACTGAGCACGGTCAACCTTCGGCTTATTTGGTTGATGTTGAGGATTATGAGCTAATGCAAAAACGGATGGCAATATTAGAAGGTATTGCCAGAGGAGAACAATCTATAGCTAACGGTAATACTTTTTCTAACGATGAGGCTAAAGAGAAAATGGCTAAATGGTTGAAATAATTTGGACTGGTGCAGCATTAGACGACTTAGATAAAATAGCAGAGTATATAGCTATCTCGAATCCCACAGCAGCAAAAAAACTGATTCAACTCATTTTTGAAAAAGTAGAACGACTAGAGCTTAATCCAGAGTCGGGTAAGAAGCCTCTGGAAATAAAAAACCTTAATTACCGTGAAATATTAGTTAATCCTTGTCGGATATTTTACAAGTATGAAGGCGAGAGTGTATTCATTTTACATGTATTGCGACAAGAGAGAGATTTAAGGCGATATCTGTTGTCGCAGCTTTAATATAGCTAACAAGGGCATGAAAGTGATAAAACTGGCTTGTCATTTTTAGTTGCAAACAGCGCAATAAAACTGCCAAACTGTTTTCACCCATTATTCAGTCTAAAAGTCTGTCAGTTCAAATTAGTCCCTATTGTATAAGGTCGTAAGATTGAATGCCGACTAATCCAATTTAGGTTTGAGGAGTCATAACATTTGGATGAAATCGTCAAAAAGATTGCGCTGCTTTTATCCAACATGTTGTAAAACTTATCTTAAGTACTCTCCGCAAGCGACGGGTCTGAGTCCGAACAGAAATGTCATTTTTGTATTTCTCCTCGGTATCACCTAAAATGCGCGCGTTTTTGTAATTGGCCGAAAAATGAAACGAATAGCTTTAGGTATCGAATATGATGGCGCGGCCTTTTATGGCTGGCAACGTCAGCAAAATGTCCTCAGCGTTCAGGAAGTACTTGAAAAAGCACTGAGTAAAATCGCTGATGAAAAGATTGATGTGCAGTGTGCTGGCAGAACAGATGCTGGTGTCCATGCGACAAATCAGGTGGTACACTTTGATGCGAACAATGAGCGACCCTTTAAAGCCTGGATCATGGGCGTTAATGCGAATTTACCAGACAGTGTTGCCGTCAGGTGGGCAACTGAAACACCTTCAGACTTTCATGCCCGTTTTTCCGCAACAGCTCGCCGTTATCGATATGTGATTTATAACACCAGATTCCGCCCCGGGATTTTCAACCGTGGGCTCACCCATTTTTATCGCCCACTCGACCATGCCAAAATGCATGAAGCGGCACAATGTCTTATTGGTGAACAGGATTTTACTGCGTTTAGAGCCTCGCTCTGTCAGTCTAATACGCCGTACCGCAAAGTGGAGTTTATCAATGTTTTCCGCACAGGTGACTATGTCATCATTGATATTAAGGCCAATGCCTTTTTACATCACATGGTGAGAAATATTACTGGATCGCTTTGTGAAATTGGCGCAGGCGAACAATCAGTTGACTGGATGCAGGAACTTTTGACAGAAAAGGACCGCACTAAGGCCGCCGCAACAGCAAAACCACACGGTCTTTATTTGGTGGCCGTAGACTATCCGCCGCAATGGCAGATTCCTGTCAGTCCTCTGGGACCGATATTTTTGCCTCAAAAATTAGATGGATAACGGTGTGGCTTCTTAGACCACTTGCGGTTCTTAATACTGATATTATGTGCTTTAATATAAGGCTAAAACATCTTCACATGAATATTTATTCATGGCGATTAATGAGAGATAAGAATTAATGAGCTGGATTGAAAAGATTCTCCCCCGCACACAGTCGTCAACTAAGAGTAACGTGCCGGAAGGAATTTGGACTAAGTGTTCGAGCTGTAGTGCAGTGCTTTACAAAACTGAGCTTGAAAAGCAGTTAGAGGTTTGTCCTAAGTGCGACCATCACATGCGTATTACAGCCCGCGCTCGCTTAAATCATTTTCTGGATCAGGGTGACAGAAAGGAACTCGGTGCCGAACTTGAGCCACAGGATATCCTCAAATTTAAAGATTCCAAGCGTTACAAAGATCGTATTGCGGCGGCACAAAAAGCAACGAACGAAAAAGACGCATTGGTGGTATTACAAGGAAAACTTAAAGGTATGCCGATTGTCGCGGCGTCTTTTGAGTTTAGTTTTATGGGCGGTTCAATGGCCTCTGTCGTGGGTGCTCGGTTTGTCAAAGCCGCAGAAGCTTGTCTGGCGAATAATATGCCATTGGTCTGTTTTTCTGCCAGCGGCGGTGCACGAATGCAGGAAGCATTGCTATCTCTGATGCAAATGGCAAAAACCAGCGCAGCATTAAGACGCATGAGTGATCAGGGACTGCCTTTTATTTCAGTGTTAACAGACCCGACCATGGGGGGCGTTTCCGCTAGTTTAGCTATGTTAGGTGATATTAACGTCGCAGAACCCAATGCCTTGATTGGTTTTGCCGGGCCTCGCGTTATCGAGCAGACGGTACGTGAAACTTTGCCTGAAGGTTTCCAGCGTAGTGAGTTTCTGCTGGATAAAGGTGCCATTGATATGATTGTCGATCGTCGTCAAATGCGTGACCGTTTGTATGGTATTCTAAGTAAACTTCATCATCATCATCTGCAATAATATTTAGTGAAAAGATCAGATTCAGCCACTCTGCGCAATTTGCCAGAGTGGCTTTCTTACCTTGAGCAAATTCATCCTAGCACTATTGAGTTAGGCTTGGAACGCACCCAATCTGTGTATGGTCAACTATCCTTACCGGGCTTCAATCGTGTGATCACGGTGGCTGGTACGAATGGCAAGGGCACGACCTGTCGAGCGATAGAAGCAATGGCCATCGCGCAGGGAGTAAGCGTCGGCGTTTATTCATCACCGCATCTGATCGATTATCGAGAAAGAGTCCGGGTCAATGATCAATTGTTATCCGAAGCGGAACATTGTTGGGCGTTTCAACAAGTTGAAAATTGCCGCACCAATACCTCATTGACGTATTTTGAGTTCGGCACACTGGCGGCGCTGGTCTTGCTGGCGAAACAGAATCTGGACCTGATAATTCTTGAAGTTGGTCTGGGGGGACGGTTGGATGCTGTTAATATAGTGGACCCGGATGTGGCAGTAATTACCACCATCGATTTAGACCATCAGGATTGGCTGGGCAACTCCAGAGACAAGATCGCGACGGAAAAAGCTGGAATCTTGCGCCATGGCAAGCCGGCAATCATTGGTGAATTGCAACCGCCAGAGTCATTGTTCCAAAAAACGGAAAGTCTTGGCTGTGCTGCTGTTTGGCAGGGGCAAGACTTCGGAGTAAAAAACGATTCTGGTAAGACGTTGGTGTGGCAACGTGGTAATCGTGACGTGGAATTGCCTGACTGCAACTTTCCGTTACAGAATATGGCGACAGCTATCGCTGCCGGGCGCGCTTTGGGATGGCCAGTAGAACAGGAACTGGTTAATACCGCTTTTAGCAACTTGACGTTACCCGGACGTTGTCAATTGGTGCGGCAAAACCCCGATGTCATTGTAGATGTTGCTCATAATCCTCAAGCAACCCATTACCTGTTACAGCAAGTTATGGAAAGAACCTTTGGCTGTTTGCATCTGGTCTGCGGTATGCTTTGTGATAAAGATTCTCAGGCCAGTTTACAACCATTTACATCTCTGGCTGCAAAATGGTATCTGGCTGAAGTGAATTCCCCTCGCAGTGCGAAGGTTGAAGTGTTAAAATCCTGCCTTTCTGAAAACCAAGAGGTTGAAGATTTTGTGTCAATCTCTGAGGCGTATAGTGAAGCCCTGACTAACGCCGAACCGGAAGACCTGATTGTGGTATTTGGTTCTTTTTTTACAGTGGCAGAAGTTTTTGCTTTCCTAGGCGAGCAACAGGAATCCAAACAGGAATAATAAATTGGCTTCGGCATTTCAAAACAGACTAGTGGGCACCATTATTTTGGTGGCATTGGCCGTTATTTTTCTTCCAGAGTTACTCGATGGCGAAAAGCGTCGCACGCAGGACAGGTTTGAAGCAATTCCAGCTCGTCCGGCAATGAAAGAACTGACAGAGCCTGAATCCTTCCCGGAACAAGAAGTTCGAGATGCGGTTACCCGTACTGTCGAGGTGATAAACGAACCGATTGTAGATGATCCGGACAGCAATGTCGCTATCGCCTCTCAAACAGCAACATCGCAGGAGTCCACTTCTCAGAACGAACAAAATACCGCTACTCAAATCCCGGAAATTGAACCTAAAGAAGAAACAGTAAATGCCGGCTGGGTTGTTCAATTAGGAACTTTTCGTCATCAGAAAAATGTTCGGGATTTGTTGACCAAGTTGGAGCAGGCGGGCTATCGGGCCTTCAGTCGTCCGGTTGAAACCAGCGCTGGTGTTCTTACCAAGGTATTTGTTGGACCGGATTTGCAAAAATCAAAGCTGGAAGACGCGGTTCCTCACTTAAAAGAAGTAACCGGTCTTCAGGGTCGCTTGACGCAGTTTCGTGTAGATTGATATGAACTGGATTGATGTAGCTATCATTGTCATTGTATTGCTCTCCACAGCAATCAGTCTGCTACGCGGATTTATGAAAGAAGCGATTTCGCTGGTGGTGTGGTTTACCGCGTTTATGATCGCCAGTCAGTTTTATCAAGACTTAGCCGTTTTTCTAACTTATTTTAGTGATGCTATGGTGCGCAATGCGGCTGCTATTGCCATTTTATTTGTTGTCACATTGTTGCTTGGTGGTCTTATTAATTATTTGATTGGCCGGTTAGTTGTTTTTACTGGTTTAAGTGGCACCGATAGGGTACTTGGCGCTGTTTTTGGTGCATTAAGAGGTGTATTGGTTGTCAGTGCTATTTTATTTGGTCTGGACGCGTTCACGCCCGCACCGGGTAGCGAATTGTGGCGTCAATCTGCTTTAATTCCTGAATTTTCTTATATTATTCAGTGGTTTTTCGAATATTTACAGCAATCGTCTAGTTTTATAACTCCTTCAACTTAGGACATTTTCATGTGCGGAATCGTTGGTATCGTTGGGCATAGTGCCGTAGCTCAGGAACTTTTTGATGCATTAACCGTATTACAACATCGCGGCCAGGACGCGGCGGGTATGATCACGGTTGATGATGGCATGTTCCACTTACGTAAGGCGAATGGCCTGGTGCGGGACGTGTTCCGTAATCGCCATATGCAGCGACTCACTGGAACTACGGGCATTGCTCACGTTAGATATCCGACAGCAGGTTCTTCCAGCTCGGCGGAAGCTCAGCCATTTTACGTGAACTCGCCCTATGGGATTGCCCTGGCTCACAATGGCAATCTTACCAACTCAGGTGATTTGCAGGAAATGGTTCTGCGAATGGCAAAACGGCATATCAATACCAGTTCAGATTCAGAAATGTTATTGAATATCCTTGCTCATGAGTTGCAAAAGGCCGATGGACTGACACTGAAACCACAAGAAGTGTTTACTGCGGTTGCGAATGTGCACAAGACCGTGAAAGGTGCTTACGCCGTTGTTGCGGTCATTATTGGAAATGGTGTGTTGGCCTTCAGGGATCCAAATGGTATTCGACCACTGGTGATTGGCAAACGCTCAAGTGACAAAGGTGATGAATATATGGTGGCCTCAGAGAGTGTCGCCCTTGATGCCGCGGAATTTGAATTTATTCGTGACGTCGCACCGGGTGAAGCGGTTTACATCACTGAGCAGGGGCAACTGTATACGCAACAATGTGCTGAAAAACCAGCGCATGTTCCTTGTATTTTTGAGTTTGTTTATTTTGCTCGTCCTGATTCATTCATTGACGGGATTTCGGTCTATGCATCTCGAGTGAATATGGGTAAGAAGCTGGGTCGCAAAATTGCTAAAGAGTGGGGAGAGCTGGATATTGATGTCGTCATTCCCGTACCAGAAACATCAATTGATATCGCCTTACAAATTGCTCAGGAACTGGACCTGCCATACCGACAGGGTTTCGTGAAAAACCGTTATATCGGTCGCACTTTTATCATGCCGGGCCAAACCCAGCGTCGCAAGTCCGTGCGCCGTAAACTAAATGCCATCAAATCCGAGTTTGAAGGAAAGAATGTACTATTAGTTGATGATTCCATTGTACGTGGTACCACATCAGAGCAGATTATTGAGATGGCACGCGAAGCCGGAGCAAAAAAAGTGTATTTTGCGTCTGCTGCCCCAGAGATTCGGTTTCCAAATGTGTATGGCATTGATATGCCATCTGCAAATGAACTCATTGCTCATGGTCGCGAAGTCGAATCTATCTGCGAATCTATTAAGGCCGATGGGTTGATTTATCAGGAAATCGAAGATCTACGCGAAGCCGTTCGAGAGTTGAACCCCGCTATCGGCCAGTTTGAGATGTCGGTTTTCAATGGTGAATATGTCACAGGAGATGTGACACAGGATTATTTGGAAGCCCTGGATAAGTTGCGCAATGATTCAACAAAAACAAAACAGTCATCCGATGGCTTAAGTAATCTGGATATGCATAATATGTCCAGTGACTCACAGAATTAAATATTAATAGAAAAAGACAGAGCGAATTATGGGAAGAAGTTTTGAAGTCCGAAAAGCCTCTATGGCGAAGACGGCGGCAGCGAAGACCAAAGTCTACTCCAAGTACGGAAAAGAAATTTACGTTTGTGCCAAAAATGGTGGTGCCGATCCAGATGCAAACCTGTCACTGAGACAGTTGATTGATAAAGCGAAAAAAGATCAGGTCCCCAGTCACGTCATTGAAAAAGCGATAGATAAAGCCTCAGGCGGAGTGGGTGAAGATTATGCACCCGCGCGCTACGAGGGTTTCGGTCCCGGCAATTGCATGGTGATTGTGGATTGTTTGACCGATAACAATAACCGCACTATTACCGATGTTCGCAATTGTTTTACGAAAACCAATTCTAAAATTGGTGCTCCCGGTGCTGTGGCCCACATGTTTGACCACTTCGCAGTGTTTGTGTTCTCTGGTCCTGATGAAGACACCGTATTAGAAGAGCTAATGGAGGCTGATGTAGATGTCTCTGAGGTGGAAAGCGAAGGTGAACAGGTAACGGTTTTTGCGCCTCATACAGAGTTTTTCAAAACCAAAACAGCGCTTCAGGAAGCGTTTTCTGAAATTGAATTTGATGTTGAAGAAATCACTTTTGTGCCGCAAACCAATGCCGATATCACGGGGGATGATATTCCCATGTTCGAAAAGTTTATGGATATGTTGAATGACTGTGATGATGTGCAGAATATTTACCATAACGCAGTAGTGAAAGAGTAAGCAGGTTTTGTTGTTCTTGAATGTCATAAATTTGTTATAACTAAATGCAGCTAGTTTATTTAAAAACTAGCTGCATTGCTTTTCGCGATCTATATTCACTGTAGTCGACTCACCTTTTCTGTTTCGTTTTCGTTAAAACCCGTGGGGTAGTGGAAATGATAAGGGGCAATTATTGTCGATATTTCTTCTAATTGAGCAACGATAAATAGAGAGAAGGCTTTTGCAGGCACAATCAGCCCACATTATAGAAGACGACGTGCAAATGGTTGATCTGTTGCGACAGTGCTTGTTGCGCTACGGATTTTCCAGTTTCATAGTGAGCTCAACATATAAGAATGCAGAAGAGCAAATTGCGAATAAAACGTTCGATGTCGTTATTCTGGATATTCATCTCCAGGACGGTAACGGATTGCAGCTCATGGAGCTTATTAAGAAGAAACACCCTAAATGTAAGGTGCTGGTCTGTTCCGGGAATGTATCCAGAGAGAATGTCACTGCGGCGCTGGAAATGGGAGCAGATGGCATCCTGGCTAAACCGTTTAACTTCAAATCCTTCGAAACCGTCCTGAAACGTGCCGACATAAACTTTGGCAAGCCGAAGCAAAGACCCGCTATATAGGTGCTAATCTGTTTTTCCTAATTTGGAATTATTTTAAAAGCAGAATTACTCCTCCGGGGCGGGATTCAGATAAATTTGTTTGTCGCCTTCCTGATTTTGCATAACATGTTGTTCAGTAAAACCATATCGCCTGACGGCTTCATCAGTGATATCAATAATGTCGCCGGCTCCTGCAATTTTCCAGAGTTCTTCTTCTATCGCCTTGGCCTTATGGGCTGCATAAACCGAGACATAACCCAGCTCAGTACGTAAAATTTCCTGATCGGGCCTTCCGGTTCGGGACATGATTAATTTAACCGCGTAAAAACGCCCATCTCCAATCGCCTCAACAATAAATGAACGCCTGTCATGGTCATTACGAAACTGCTCTGAGAATTTGCATTTTATTGCTTCTTCCGGGTTTTTTTCGTCGGGTTTATAACGAATAAATAACTCGCGCATTACCGGCGCAGACTCTGCTTTTAGACGTTTCAAATTGTCTTCTATAAACGTTTTAAAGCGACCATCTGCGGCAAAGAGCGGGAAAGAGTTCATTTCTTCACCGGGTTTATAGACACCGTATGCGAAAAGATTCTTCAAACGATGGTGTGAGTTAGGTTCAGTCATCGCGTTCGGGTAAAAGCGACTACCTTCTTTACTCATAAAAAAGGCGATATTGAGCACGTTAGAGCAATAAATGTTTCTCAGGGCTTCACCAATGCCAGAACTGCTGTCATCATCCCCTTCATTTTCCATGCGTAAACTATTGCGATTGGATTTAATCAGGCCGTCAAAGAAAACACTACCTACATGCGGTCCCTGGTGGTTGCTGGGAGTAAAGGTTTTGAGTTTAATAACAATTCTGTCACTGGACACGTTCCGTATTTCATAAGGTAAATTTTTAAGTTGAAACTCCGTGGTATTTTCCTGTAGGTCTGGAAAGCTGATGCCTACTACTGTGTTTTTCTCACCCATGAATTTCTTAGACAGTTCGATGCTAAGACCGCCCGTGGATACGTCTTCTGTAATACCCTCATAGAGCAGTTTTTGTTGTCGAATAACCACCTTAGTCCGTAGTTGATAACGCACTTCATTGCGTAAATTCTGGTATTTAAAACGGTGCATCGCGATCGGCAGATGCTTATCAATTTTAGGGTGGGCAAAATCCTGAAGTGCGGTCAGGTGCTCCTGACCTACGGAGCGACGTTGATAAGCCAGTGTGCTCAGGGCGTCGGCAACATTGGTCATCAGTAGCACATAGCTAATGTTTTGGATTTTAGCCATTAATGTGGATGACGGTGGCGTATTTATCTTTCTGATATCTTCGCTGACATCGTCTGGAACCGACAACGGTCGAAAACATTCTTCCTGAGCATTGACCGGCTCGATCTGCAATTTGAAGACACGCCAACTTGCTTTTCGTGAACCAAATCCAAAAAACGGATTCTTTGCGACTCGGCTGCGCTCTAATTCTTCTTCCGTTGCCGAGTAAAAGTAAACTTTGCCATCCCTGACATGATTAAAACAAAACAAATAGGTTTCCCTGATGGGGTTTTCCAACAACTCATTAATACGTCTATCATTTAGCACTTGGCCTAACACGATATGGTTGTCTTCATCCGTCCAGTAATACACCGCATCACGGTTGTTATCATTATTCAGTATGTAAGTTGGGCGATATTCCTTACTCACCTTTTCAATATAAATGGGCAATGAAGTAAAGTAAGGGACATAATATTGTTCGTAGGTTTTGCTTTTGATAGCATGCAGAGTATTGTCGATATTGACCTTATAGCGAGCCTTATTGCCTTTGATAAAGTTGCGCATAAAGCCATCGAACTTATCATCGGGTGCGGTTACGTCCCGCTGGAAGGCGATTCTGTGGTCTTCTTTGGTCTTCTCATATTTGACCACACGATAGCTAATGCCTTTTTTACGGTCGAGTGAAAATTCTTTTTCAAGTCCCCGAAAGTAGACAAAAAAGCGGTCATCGAATTTAAACTCATGCTCTTGCAATGTTTTTACTTGGATGCCATTGACTGATATATCAATCGTTGTGGCTTTGAGCATGGTCTTGTCTGGCGCTTCCAATTCTACCGGCGAAATAAAGTTCATACGTTCTTCATTTCGATGTTCGGCGTCAGCAAACTGGAAAAGTGGTACGGTATAATTAATTTCACCGGAATCGGCAACCTGTCTTGCTTTACGTGCTTCTTGAAGGCGACGTTTCTTTTCTTCCTGCGGATCACTGTCTCGCACAAAGTCGCCATTAATGTTAGTAGGGTATACCGCTTCATATACACCTACGGTATAGCGGCCAAATATTCGGAACTGCTTATCAAAGACTTCCTGAGCTAAATCATCCAGGTAGTGGGTCAGGCCTTCGTATTCAACAGGGGAGCAGGTGCTTTCTACTTTTTCCCGTAAATCGATGATTTTTTTGCATGGCCTGGCGATGCGCTTAAGTTCCATTTTCAGCAGGAAGACCTTTGGTTTCGGCAGGTCTTTTGCTACATCGAGCAGGGTTTGTGCGAAGTCCGGTTCATTTACATATGACTTCAATTGTTCAATGATTTCGCTGTAATCTTCAAACTGTTGAGTCATGCTGATTTTACCGGTTGTGGAAAAGTTTAACGTTCCTTATTGCTCCGAAGCGGGTTTATTTAATCCGTATCGCAACAACACTTCGTCGGTAATATCGACGATATCGACAAAACTCATAATTTCCCAAATATGATTTTGAATCGATTGTGCCTTGTGTGGGGCATATACTTTTATATAGTTTAGCTCAGCGCTCAAGCTTTCAGGATCAGGTTTGCCAACTTTCACAAAAAACAATTTGACGGCAAAAAACTGTGCTTTTTCCTGAGCGCTTTTAATAAAGTCTATGCGGCTCTTGGCACTTTTTAAATGGACGTCAGGCTCCACATCAAATGCTTCGGCACCGTCTATCTCTGGATTGAATGCGATAAACAGTTCATGCGACATTTTTGGACTGTCGCCCTTCAATTCACGCATCGCCCGAGTCAGCCAGTTGGCCCGAATATTATCCTGACCAAACAGGGGAAGAAGATTAAACTCGTTGCGCTCCAATTCACCATGAGTGAATAGTGGCCACAGGGTATTGGGTACGTCACCACAAACCATGGTGTCATGTTTGAGGTGAATGCCATCTTTGGCCCAAAACAGCGCCATGTTAAAGATGTTTGCTGAAAAGATATTGCGCAATGCAGTACTGTAATTACTGGTATCTTCTGTAATTTTTGTTTCCAGTTTTTCCCGGTTTTGCCTAATCAGATCGGTGAAGAATAGTTTGCCGTGATGAGGTTTCTGTTCTTTATCTTTGTTTTCCAGCGCTTTCATGTGCAACTGCGTACCGTGCTCAGTGAGGCCCACCAGTTTATAACTTAACCGATCAAGATTGTATTGAGAGGTCATTTTTTGCAGATTAGGCAAGGTTACTTTTATCAATGCCCCTTTTCGCGCTTCAATTTCTTCATCCAATCGAATCATCATGCCGCTGTAGGAAAAATCGACAACTTTGCCATCATAAAATCCGTCATTCCATTCGATCTTGGCTTTTTCGCTCAGAAAAAAGCGTTGCTCAATGCGATTATCGATGTACTTATAAGGGTGAACGGTCAGTGCTGACGGCAGGTGTGAACGAGGGTGAATCAACTTACTTATCTTGGCAACATCCGCTTTTTCAACCGGGAAGTTTTGGTACAGCTGAGTGCCATCTTCAGAAGTAATGTCAGTAATTAAAGCGATAAATTTTAATGTGCGCAGATCTGCCATCACCCGGGGCGCTGGTGGCATATTTAATTTCTTAACTTTCTCGCTGACGGATTCAGGAATTGTCAGAGGGATATGTGCCTGTTCGGCATTAATATCTGATAGCTGAACCTTGTATACGCGCCAGCTATCTCGTTTTGCCCCTAATGCCAGATATGAGCCTCTCAATGACGGATACTTGTTCAGTTCATCGAGAGTCGCGGAACAGAAAAAGACCTTGTCGTTTTTCACTTGTTTGAAACAGAATACATAAAATTCACTGGTTTCTTTCTGCATCGCACGTTTGATTCTGGAAGCGTTTAATAAGCTCTCAATGCGCACATTGTCAGTTTCATCGGTCCAGTATTTGACGAACTCTTTATTGAGATTATTGGTCAGCAAGAATTTAGGCATGAGTTTGCCTTTGCTGATGCCTAAAAACACCGGTGTCGCTTCGATATTTGGCGTGTAATATTGCTCGTATATCTTCCCAACCACCGCTTCTTCGGTGTTTTCCATGTTAATTTTATAACGGCGCTTATAGCCGTGGATAAAACGCTGTAAAAAGGCATGCACTTCTTGCGGGCTATTGTCGATGACACGCTTAAAGTTTACTCGCTGTTCAAAGCCTTCTACTTCAATGCGCATGCATTCGTAAATTACAGGGTTTTTTCTGTCTAATGCGTATTCCTGCTCCAGTCCTCGCAAGAAGATTCCGTACTGTTGATTCTTGATGAACTCTTCGTCCGCTTCGAATTTAGCTCGCATACCACTGACGGATATATCAATGGTAGTGCCTTTAATTTTGCGGTCATCCTCTCCTACCACCTCGATCGAGATGGCATAGTTCATGCGTTCTTCTTTTCGACTAATGACGCGAGAAAACAACGTACCCGCTATGAGGTGTTCGGGTTTTTTCTGTTTAACTTCAGCTTCTAAGGAGCGGCTTTCTTTTTCTTTGCTTTGCAGAAGGGCTTCTTTTTCTTTCTGATACTTGACCCTATAGGTATTCTCGCTGTTATTTACCGCTTCCCAAACTCCAACAGTGTACCCACCGTAGGCCATGGTTTGTTGTGCAAATTCCTGTTTAGCAGCTTCATCAAGAAAGTGAGTGACGCCTTGATATTCAAATGGTTTACATTCACCATCAACTTTGCCTCGAAGATCCACCGGGCGGTGGGTCGGTTGCGCGAGGCGTTTTAATTCCATTTTTATGAGGAAAATTTTTTGTTTAGGCACACCAGCACCAAACTTGTTCACCATTTGTGAAAAGTTCGGTTTATTTACAAATGGTTTAAGCTTTTCAACAACATCGCTGTATTGTTCGAGAACTTTGTCCATTTATTATACTGTGACCTCTAATTTTCTTAGCGCTACCCTGTGTTTCGGCCGATCGGGCTAAAACATTGAGTATTTTAAATTTTTATTATTTGCGTAACTGTATAAAATCCCCCTGGATAACACAATTAAAACAGGCCGAAAGCCGAGTAAAAATTACCTTATGAGTGCAAAAAAGCAAAAAACCACATTTGTCTGTAATGAATGTGGTTCAGATTTCCCCAGATGGCAAGGTCAATGCAACGATTGTGGTGCCTGGAATTCCATTGTGGAAATGAGGTTGGGCAATAAATCCACCTCATCTGGACGATCGGGTTTCGCCGGATTAACGGAAGCCAAAGTGGAAACGCTGGCGGATATTGATTTACAAAAACTGCCACGCTTTTCATCAGGGTTTACTGAATTGGACAGAGTCCTTGGTGGGGGTATTGTCCCTGGTTCTGCCATTTTGATTGGTGGCTCACCAGGTGCGGGTAAAAGTACATTGTTGTTGCAATCTGTTTGTTTCTTGGCGCAACAAAAAAACATTTTATATGTCACCGGTGAAGAATCATTGCAGCAAGTGGCAATGCGGGCAAAGCGTTTAGGCCTACCCAGCGATAAGGTACGAGTATTGGCCGAAACCGATGTTGACCTTATCTGTCAACTTGCGCTGCAGGAAAAGCCTGACGTGATGGTGATTGATTCTATCCAGGTGATGCATCAACCTGATGTCCAATCCGCTCCAGGTGGTGTGGCTCAGGTACGAGAGTGCGCAGCGCAGTTGACCCGCTTTGCGAAACAACATCATGTTGCCATGTTTATCGTCGGCCATGTCACCAAGGATGGCTCATTGGCAGGTCCAAAAGTGTTGGAGCATTGTATCGATTGTTCTCTGATGCTCGATGGTGATGCAGATGGTCGTTACCGCACCATGCGAGGACATAAAAATCGCTTTGGTGCCGTCAATGAATTGGGTGTCTTTGCCATGACTGAAACCGGATTAAAGGAAGTTAAAAATCCATCGGCTATTTTTTTAAACCGAAGTGAAGAAGTGTCACCGGGCAGCACGGTTATGGTCGTTTGGGAAGGAACACGACCACTATTGGTAGAAATTCAGGGGTTGGTAGATTACAGCCAAATGGCCAACCCACGCAGACTGGCAGTGGGCCTGGAGCAAAATCGTCTGGCCATGTTGCTAGCAGTATTGCACCGCCACGGTCAGGTACAAATGAATGATCAGGATGTCTTTGTAAACGTCGTGGGTGGGATTCGGGTAACCGAAACCGGTGCCGACCTGGCGCTGTTGCTGGCTTTGTTGTCCAGCTTTAAAAACCAGCCTTTAGCACGAGATTTGATCGTATTCGGTGAAGTCGGATTGTCTGGTGAGATACGACCTGTTGCCAACGGTACAGAGCGTATTGCAGAGGCGCGTAAGCATGGCTTCACGCGTGCCATCGTGCCTAAAGGCAATGTGCCGAAAAACACCAATGGCATGGAAGTAATTGGTGTGTCCAAATTGCAAGAAGCGCTGGAAGCGTTGTGATCTCGAACATTTCTTCTTGAATTAAAAAAGGCAGCCAGTTGGCTGCCTCGTTCATGTTTATTTACTGATTTTTTTGTACTTCAAGCGATGCGGTTCAACCACATCCTGACCGAAATTGGCTTTTAGCCAGTCGGCATAGTCGGTGTAATTACCTTCGTAGAAGTTGATTTTACCTTCGTCGCGGTAATCCAGAATGTGGGTTGCCACACGGTCAAGGAACCATCTATCGTGGGAAATAACCATGGCGCAGCCAGGAAATTCCAGTAATGCATTTTCTAATGCTCGCAGGGTTTCTACGTCAAGGTCATTGGTTGGCTCATCCAGCAACAGCACGTTACCGCCGGCCTTCAATAACTTGGCTAAATGTACCCGGTTACGCTCACCACCAGATAGATCTTTCACATATTTCTGTTGATCATTGCCTTTGAAATTAAACCGACTGCAGTAGGCTCGGCTATTGATTTCGAAGTTACCGATGCGGATCATATCCTGTTCTTCTGACAGCTCCTGCCAAACCGTTTTGTCACCATCCATATGGTCTCGGAACTGTTCGACGCTGGCTATACGAACCGAATCCCCGATAATGATCTCACCGGAATCAGGTTGTTCCTGACCTGATAGCATTCTGAACAGAGTTGATTTACCTGCGCCATTGGGGCCGATAATACCGACGATAGCACCTTTGGGCATATTGAAACTCAGGTCATCGATTAAGACTCGGTCGCCGTAAGATTTATTCAGGTTTTTAACTTCAACAACCTGATCCCCCAGTCGTTCACCTGGTGGAATAAATAGCTCGTTGGTTTCATTGCGCTTTTGATAGTCAGACGTCGCCATTTCTTCAAAGCGGGACATTCTGGCTTTACTTTTCGCCTGACGACCTTTGGGGTTGCTACGTACCCATTCAAGCTCCTGTTTCATGGACTTCATGCGGGCATTTTCGCTGCGCTCTTCCTGTTCCAGGCGTTTCTCTTTTTGTTCCAGCCAACTGGAGTAGTTGCCTTCCCATGGAATACCATGACCACGGTCCAATTCCAGAATCCAGCCAGCGACATTGTCAAGGAAGTATCTATCGTGGGTTATGGCTACTACTGTACCTTCATAGTCGTGTAAGAATCGCTCCAGCCATGCCACAGATTCTGCATCCAGATGGTTGGTCGGCTCATCGAGAAGCAGCATGTCTGGTTTTTCCAGTAATAATCGACATAACGCAACGCGTCTGCGTTCACCACCGGATAAGTTGCTGACATCGGCGTCCCATGGTGGCAGACGTAATGCATCCGCGGCACGTTCGAGAGCATTGTCCAGGTTGTGACCATCTTTACTTTGAATGATTGCTTCCAGCTCTCCCTGTTCTTTTGCCAGGGCATCAAAGTCAGCATCTGGATCAGCATATTCGGCATAAACTTCATCAAGACGTTTTATCGCATGCACAACGTCAGCAACGGCTTCTTCGATATTTCCTCTGACATCTTTACTTTCGTCAAGTTTGGGTTCCTGTGGCAAGTAGCCGACTTTTAAGTCTTGTTGTGGTCTGGCTTCACCTTCAAACTCGGTGTCGACCCCAGCCATGATGCGCAATAAGGTTGATTTACCTGCACCGTTAAGACCTAACACACCAATTTTGGCGCCCGGGAAAAAGCTTAACGATATATCTTTTAATATCTGACGTTTTGGGGGCACGATTTTGCCCACGCGAAGCATTGTGTATACGTACTGAGACATAACTCTTCTTATTCCAATCAATGATGCAGGCATTCTAATGCAGGGAAAGCGATGAGTGAAGGGTGAAACCGGTAATCATCAATAATACTTTTTACCGTTACGGTGGCTTCGTTGTACTGGGTTTCGCACTATTGCATTTATAAGAGTGCATTAACTATAAAAAATTGTAATGGACAAGAACAAAACATGCAGTGTACAAATCCCAAGAAACCGCTATTATGAGCGAATTTTCAGCCCCCAACCAGAGGAAGAGTAATGCTGTCACGAGACATGAATATTGCTGATTTCGATCCTGAACTGTGGGATGCCATGCAGGCAGAAACAGTGCGTCAGGAACAACATATTGAACTTATCGCATCAGAGAACTATACCAGCCCACGGGTATTGCAGGCTCAGGGTTCACAGTTAACCAATAAATATGCAGAAGGCTACCCAGGTAAGCGTTACTACGGTGGTTGTGAATATGTTGATAAAGCAGAAGAGTTAGCAATCGAACGTGCCAAGCAGCTATTCGGTGCAGACTATGCAAACGTACAACCGCACTCTGGTTCGCAGGCAAATTCCGCGGTATTTATGGCGTTGTTGGAAGCCAATGATACGGTATTGGGTATGAGTCTCGCCCACGGTGGTCACTTGACCCACGGTTCTCACGTGAGTTTCTCTGGTAAGCTTTATAACGCCGTTCAGTACGGTCTCAATGAAGAAACCGGTGAAATTGACTATGAGCAAGTGCAGGCGCTTGCCAACGAACATAAACCTAAAATGATTATCGGTGGTTTTTCAGCGTATTCTGGAATTGTCGACTGGGCGCGTTTTCGTCAAATCGCGGACAGTGTCGGTGCTTATTTACTGGTAGACATGGCTCACGTAGCAGGTCTTGTTGCGGCAGGTGTTTATCCTAATCCTGTTCCTCATGCCCATGTTGTCACAACAACCACTCACAAAACGTTGGCGGGTCCACGTGGTGGACTGATTATTTCAGCCTGTGGCGATGAAGCACTGTACAAGAAGTTCAACAGTGCTGTATTCCCTGGTGGGCAGGGTGGTCCTTTGTGTCACGTTATTGCGGCAAAGGCCGTTGCGTTCAAAGAAGCATTGCAGCCTGAGTTCAAAGCGTATCAGCAACAAGTAGTGCAAAACGCCAAGGCGATGGTGTCAGTATTTCAGGAGCGTGGTTACAAGATTGTCTCTGATGGCACAGATAACCACCTGTTTCTGCTGGATCTCATCGACAAAGATATTACCGGTAAAGATGCAGATGCCGCTTTAGGTCGAGCATTTATCACCGTGAATAAAAACTCAGTGCCGAATGATCCACGATCTCCATTCGTGACTAGTGGTTTACGTATTGGTACGCCAGCTATTACACGTCGTGGTTTTGGTTTAGAAGAAACGAAACAAACGGCAAACTGGATGTGCGATGTACTGGATAATATCGAAGACGAAAGTGTGATTGCTGCTGTGAAAGAGCAAGTCATAGCGCTTTGTGAACGCTTCCCGGTTTATGCCTAAGTAAACCTGCTTTTTCAAAAAACCGGCGAAAGCCGGTTTTTTATTGCCTGTAAAATTATCCTTTTCTTTCCTGTGTATTCTTTGCAGTTTACTCAATAGCCTCTAATACTTTAGGTGAATGGGGACACAAAACGCTGGTATTTGGCAGTGAATTACTCTTAAACTGATTTTAATATCGACCGATAATCTATTAAACACAAATAATAACGAACAAATATGAACGTAGCGACATCATTACCGCAGGACAAAAAATTGCATGTGTTATTCCGAGTTGAACCCGGATGCATGGGCCCAGCGGGACTCGACCATATACAGGAGTTCATTAAATTTGCACAGGATGAGGTAGAACGATTTCATCCTGAATTCGTACATTGGGAAATTGTCGCGCGCATGAACAAAAAACTGCCAGAAATGCAGTACAAAGTAGGTAACAAAAACCTCACTCATGATAAAGCTGCGCGCTATCTTGATCATTTTGACCAATGCCTGGATGATTTTGAAGAAGAACTACACGACCTGATCGCGGAGTTGGTCGATAAGTTCTGGGATGAGGATGCCAGCAGAGGCACCTGAACCCGTTTAGTCATTCACTTTTTGCATCAATAGTTCGAAGCCTTTCCCTTCAAGGTTTACCACCCGAATGTGTAATCTGCCTTCCTGCATTTTATAGTGCAGGCGTTGTGGAAAGTCATGATTAGCATTTTCGAATACAACTTCGCTGTTCTGACATGTTGTCGCCTTAAAGGCTACCGGCAAAGCATTTTCTGGCACTTTGGCAATAAAAAACACACCATCTAACATTTGTACTAGCCTCAAATGCTCTTCAAAGTGAGATATTACCTCATCATCAGCAAACGTTTGGGTTGTCGATATCCCTTCCATGGACTGTGGGCTAACCATCTCCCATGTCTCAAGAATACGTTTTTTGCTGGTTTGTTGTTGCCATGCACCATTTAGCCAATGCAATTGCTTGAGGTCCTGACATGGTTGTTCAGCAGTAGCAGTGAAAGTCATCATAGTCAGACACAACATCAAAGATCGGTAAACACATCGAGTTGCGCTATAATGGCGCGATGATTGGCGGGCTTTTAGGTCGGTCAGCCCTTGAAAAATATTACAATCAGCCATATTTACCTGTCGTGAAAAAGTAATTCACTGTCAGTTTAATCCACTGTTCGAGAAAAGCCATGTTATGTCCATTTTGCGCTGCCCAGGATACCAAAGTTATAGACTCCAGACTGGTATCTGAAGGTCATCAGATTCGGCGGCGCCGAGAGTGTGTCAATTGCAAAGAACGATTTACTACGTTTGAAGCTGCTGAGCTGGTCATGCCACGCATCGTCAAGCGCGACGGTAATCGTGAACCCTTTAATGAAGACAAGCTCCGGGCTGGCATGTTGCGGGCACTGGAGAAGCGGCCTGTCAGTACTGAAGATATTGAGAAAAGTATCGACCGCATTAAGTCATCGATTCGAGCGACAGGTGAGCGTGAAGTTGGCAGCGAATTGATTGGTAATTTTATCATGTCTGAATTACGCGATCTGGACAAAGTGGCCTATGTCAGATTTGCGTCGGTGTATCGTTCATTTGAAGATATCAAAGAATTTGGTGAAGAAATCGCCAAATTGGGTGATCATCAATGAGTTTGTCGCCGCAAGCTTCGGTTACAGTCGATGCAAGAGATGCGGAAATGATGGCACGAGCAATCCAGCTCGCCAAAAAAGGACGATTTACCACTTCACCCAACCCCAATGTTGGTTGTGTTATAACCAATTCGAAAGGGCACATTGTCGGTGAAGGATTTCACTTTAAAGCCGGCCTGGGGCACGCTGAGGTCAATGCGTTGGCGCAAGCAAAATCAGCCGCGCAAGATGGTACTGCTTATGTCACGCTAGAGCCTTGCAGTCATTTTGGGCGCACACCGCCCTGTGCGAATGCCTTGATTGAGGCAGGCGTAAAAAGAGTAGTTGTTGCTATGCAGGACCCTAATCCTAAAGTGGCGGGGAAGGGGTTTAAGCTGCTGCAGGATGCCGGCATTGAGGTGCAATGTGGTGTGTTAGCGTCTCAGGCAATACAGCTGAATAAAGGGTTTGTCAGCCGTTTTGAAAAGCAACGACCCTATGTCACAGTAAAGCTGGCTATGAGTCTGGATGGCAGAATTGCCTTAAAAAATGGCATCAGTCAGTGGATTACAGGACCACAAGCCAGACAAGACGTGCAACGACATCGTGCTGAGGCCTGTGCTATTTTAACTGGATCGGGCACCGTCCTGTCAGATGATCCTTCGCTTAACGTGCGCTATCAAGAGCTGGGTTACGCACAGTCGTTAATCAATGACACTGAGCTTCGGCAGCCAGCAAGAATCATAATCGATAGTAAAAACCAATTACCTGACACTCGCAAACTTTACCACTTACCCGGCAGCGTCACGGTATTTAACACGCGTCATAATCCGAATTTACCCGGTAACATTACCCAGTGGCAGACTGAATTAGACGGCGGAAAAATTAATTTAGCGGTTGCGCTGTCACTTTTGGCGGAGCAACAATACAACCATATCTGGGTTGAGGCCGGTGCTCGACTGGCAGGTGCTTTATTAGCAAAGCAGTTGGTGGATGAATTGATTGTATATGTTGCCCCGAAATTATTAGGGCACGAGGGGCGGGAACTGGTGTATTTGCAGGATATTGTGGCAATGGAGCAGTGCCAGGAGTTGCGTTGGCAGCAACAAATGCAAGTCGGAAATGACCTGAAATTGGTTGCCGTACCTATATATAAACCCCAATGAAGATCAGGAGCAGTATGTGTTTACCGGAATAATTGAATCTGTTGGCAGTATCAGCGAATTACAACCCAGAGGCAATGATATGCGAGTGCGTATTGCCACCGGTAAGTTGGCGATGGACGATGTGCAACTGGGTGACAGTATCGCCACTAACGGTGTTTGCCTGACCGTGGTGAGTTTTGGTGAGCAGTTTTTTGACGCTGATGTATCTATTGAAACCATTAAACGAACAGGTTTTGTGGATTACCAGGCCGGCCATCCCGTCAACTTGGAAAAAGCCATGCAGGCGACTTCGCGCTTTGGTGGCCACATCGTGAGTGGACACGTTGACGGTGTTGGCGAAATCGTGCAAGTGGATGAATTAGGACAAACCTGGGAAATCTGGGTGCAAGCGCCGGATAATTTAGCCAAGTACATTGCTGAAAAAGGCTCCATTACCGTTGATGGAACCAGCTTGACAGTGAATGATGTTGATGGGGCGCGTTTTAAATTGACATTGGTACCACATACCCTGCAAGAAACAGTTATTCAACACTATCGCTGCGGTACAAAAGTGAATCTGGAAGTCGATGTAATTGCTCGTTATCTGGAGAGACTGATGCTAGGTGAACACGCAGCGCAAAGTCAGCCATCTTCCATTAGTGAAAGTTTTCTTGCAGAACATGGCTATTTACGAAAGTAATAATAATTAACCCTACAAAAGACATTAAGAATACTATGACCTTACACACCACACAGGAAATCATCGAAGATATCCGACAAGGGAAAATGGTCATCCTGATGGATGATGAAGATCGCGAGAACGAAGGCGATCTGATTATGGCGGCGGAACACGTTACCCCTGAAGCTATCAATTTTATGGTAACTCATGCACGCGGTTTAGTCTGTTTACCAATGACGCAAGAGCGTTGTGAGCGCTTAAACCTGCCTTTGATGGTAGATAATAATGGTGCCCAATTCTCTACAAACTTCACGGTGTCAATTGAAGCCGCAGAGGGCGTCACTACTGGGATTTCAGCAGCCGATAGAGCGACAACTATCCTTAAAGCTGCGGACAAAAACGCGAAGCCCTCTGATATCGTACAACCCGGACATATTTTTCCGTTAATTGCGAAACAGGGTGGTGTTTTAAATCGTGCAGGACACACAGAGGCAGGTGTTGACCTGGCGCGCCTGGCCGATTGTGAGCCGGCTGCGGTTATTGTCGAGATCCTTAACGACGATGGCACTATGGCCCGACGTCCAGAGTTGGAGACCTTTGCGAAAAAGCATGATCTGAAAATTGGTACCATTGCGGATTTGATTGAATACCGGAACCTTAATGAAACCACTGTTGAACAAATAGCGACCTGCAAACTGCCTACTGATGCTGGGGATTTTCAACTAACCACATTTCGTGACACGGTTGATAACCAACTGCATTTTGCGATGACCCATGGCGAAATTGACCCTGAGCAACCCACGCTGGTTCGGGTTCACCTGAAAAACACATTCAGTGACATGCTGGGATCGCACCGAGCTATCGAGCGCAGCATGAATCTGCAACAAGCCATGCAGAGGATCGCCAAAGATGATGGTGTATTGGTGATTTTGGGACGAGATGAGAGTAACGACGAGATTATCAACGTCGTACAGCAATTTCAGGCGGAAGATCAAGGTCAGTCGACCACAGGCAATACCTGGAAAGGCTCTTCCCGAACCATTGGTGTTGGTTGCCAGATATTAAAGTCCCTTGGTGTAAGAAAAATGCGCTTGTTGAGCAAGCCCATTAAATATCACGCATTATCAGGTTACGGTCTGGAAGTGGTCGAAACTATTTCAGATTAAATCGAAGTCTTGTTACAAATCAGCTTGGAAAAATACTTAAGGTACAACTATGGTTTCTAAGCTGCGTTGTGCTGGTGGATGTGCTAGAATCCCCCGCCAATTTTGAGGAAGCATTTTTATGAACATTATTGAAGGTAATATTCGTGCCACTGGTAAGAAGTTTGCCATTGTGGTTTCGCGTTTTAACAGCTTTGTTGTTGATCATCTGGTTGAAGGTGCTATCGATACACTGGAGCGCCATGGTGAAGTGAATGAACAAGATATCACTGTGATTAAAGTCCCTGGAGCGTACGAATTGCCTCTGGTAGCCAAAAAAGCAGCTGCCAGCCAAAAGTTTGATGCCATTATTGCCATTGGTGCCGTTATTCGTGGTGGCACACCTCATTTTGATTTTGTTGCCGGTGAATGCAACAAAGGTTTAGCGCAGGTTTCATTGGAATATGGAATTCCAGTCGCATTTGGTGTCATTACCGTCGACAGCATCGAGCAGGCTATCGAACGTTCTGGAACAAAGGCCGGAAATAAAGGTGCAGAAGCCGCACATTCAGCATTAGAAATGGTGAATGTTATCGATCAGATAGGGGCTTAATTGTGAAAGTTTCAGCTCGTCGTCGTGCTAGAGAATTAGCTGTTCAGGCAGTTTACTCCTGGCAAATGACCAATAATGCAGTTGAGGAAGTTGAACTCAATATTGCGACCCAAAATGATATGAAAAAGGTCGATATGACCTTCTTTCAGGATATGTTGCGTTACGTAGTGAATAACTTCGCTACCATAGATGCGGCTTATATGCCTTACGTGACAGATCGTGACGAAGACGAGATTGATCTGATCGAGCGAGCCATTTTACGTCTCGCAACTTACGAACTAATGCAGCGTATTGATGTCCCATATAAGGTCGTCATTAACGAAGCTATCGAACTAAGCAAATCATTCGGTGCCGCGGACAGCCACAAGTTTGTTAACGGTGTGCTGGACAAAGCCGTACGGATTTTGCGCAAAGACGAAATAGCCTAACGTCGTGAAAGAATTTGAAATAATAAAAAACTACTTCTTATCCCGAAGTCATCAACGTAAAGATGTACAACTCGGTATCGGTGATGATTGTGCAGTGACAACTGTTCCTGACGGTCAGCAACTGGTGACAACAACGGATACGTTGGTGGAAGGTGTGCATTTTCCCAAAGGCACATCAGGTAGAGCCGTGGCGCATAAGTCGCTTGCTGTTAACTTAAGTGATTTAGCGGCAATGGGAGCCGAGCCCGCGTGGATCAGCCTGTCGTTATCGTTACCAAAGTTTGACGACGCCTGGCTACACGAGTTTTCCGGCACGCTGCAGGAACTGTCAGAGTATTATGGTATTCAGCTTATCGGCGGCGATACGGTGCAAGGACCATTGTCCATTACCATCACCGCACAAGGTTTTGTCCCGAAAGATCAGGCACTGACACGATCACGAGCTAAGCCGGGTGACTGGATCTACATAACCGGTACAGTCGGTGATGCCGCGCTGGGATTAAAGCTGGTAAAAGCTGAAGAAAGAGCGGTTTTGCAACACCATAGTTATTTACTGGATAGGTTAAATTTCCCGACACCCAGACTATTAGTCGGGACGACTTTGCGTCGTATTGCCAATTCCTGCATTGATATCTCCGATGGTGTGTTATCTGATTTGCAGCATATTCTGTTTGCCTCACAGGTGGGAGCTACGGTAGATGTTGATAACCTGCCGTTGTCTGAAGCGGTGTTAGAAACCGTGCCGCAGGAACAGGCCTATCGTCTGGGGTTGACCGGGGGCGATGATTACGAATTATTGTTCACTATTTCAGAGGAACAAAAAGGTAATCTGGAAGTTGCTCTGGCGAATTGTAACGTCAGTGCTACCTGTATTGGTCGGATCAACGGCGTGTCCGAAAAGCTGGAATTGCGCCTTGATGAAAAGCCTTATGAATTTAATTCTGTTGGCTTTCAACATTTCGCCTAGCAATTCAAATGTCAGATAATAAAGCTGCGCTTGCGCGTGTTAGCTTGCGCAACCCCTGGCATTTTCTCGCATTGGGTTTTGGTTCCGGGCTGTCGCCATTTATGCCCGGTACCGCTGGCTCCATTGCAGCAATTCCTCTGGTATTGAGCTACTTGTGGCTGCCGGTTGCAGGGCAACTTGTTGTGGCGTTGATAGCCACTCTGATCGGCATCCAAATATGTGATCGTACTTCACGAGACATGCAAGTGCATGACCATTCGGCCATCGTATGGGATGAAGTCGCGGGCATGTTGTTAACCTTCATCGCCATTCCATTAACCCTGTCCAATCTGGTGCTGGGGTTTTTGCTTTTTCGGATATTTGATATCTGGAAACCCTGGCCCATCAGCTTTCTGGATAAAAACCTGCATGGTGGCCTGGGGATTATGTTAGATGACGTGGTAGCTGGTTTATTTGCACTGGCAGGGCTGCACGCCCTGCAATTTTACGCGGTCGTTTTGTTTTGAAAGAAATGTGTTACTTTTTGCTCAATTCCATCGCCATCTAAACCCAGTTCCGCATACATTTCTTGCTGCGTGCCTTGCAATATAAAGCTATCAGGCAAGCCAATAAACAGTATTGGCTTGCATATTCCTTCACTGTTGAGAAACTCAGTCACTGCGCTTCCAGCGCCGCCAGCAATAGCATTGTCTTCTAGGGTCACTAACAAATCGTGTTGTGCTGCAGCTTCTTTGATGGCGTCTTTATCCAGCGGTTTGACAAAACGCATATCGATCAAGCTGGCATCCAGTCGTTGGGCTGCTTCTTCGGCATAGGGGAGTAAGGTCCCAAAATTTAAAATCGCCACTTGTTTGCCTTGACGTAGCGTCCTGGATTTTCCAATGCTTAGCTGGGTCATTGCCTTTTGTATTTCGATACCTTTCCCTGCCCCCCTCGGGTATCGCACCGCTGCGGGCTGTTGGAGCAAATGACCCGTGTAAAGCATGTCGCGACATTCCTGCTCATCACCTGGTGTCATGAGCACCATATTGGGGATACAGCGCAGATAACTGATGTCAAAGGCTCCCTGATGGGTAGGACCATCTGCTCCTACAATGCCGGCACGGTCAATCGCAAACAATACCGGTAAGTTTTGTATTGCTACATCGTGAATCAGCTGATCATAAGCGCGTTGCAAAAATGTGGAGTAAATCGCCACAACGGCATTTAAACCTTCTTTGGCTAGCCCGGCAGCAAAGGTAACGGCATGCTGTTCTGCAATAGCGACATCAAAATACTGTTCTGGAAAACGCTGTGAGAATTCTACCAACCCAGAACCTTCCCGCATGGCGGGTGTAATTCCCATTAGTTTTGGATCTTGTTCTGCCATATCGCATAACCAGTCTCCAAAAATCTTGGAGTAAGTGGGTTTGGTTACTGCGCTTTTAGGCAGTTTGTTATCTTCCGGATTAAATTTTGGCACCGCATGAAATTTAATAGGATCTTTCTCAGCCGACTCGTAACCTTTCCCTTTTTTGGTCACAACATGCAGAATTTGTGGTCCGGACAGACTGCGCATGTTTTTTAGCGTATCAACCATGCCATCTACATCGTGACCGTCAATAGGACCGATATAATTAAAACCTAGCTCTTCAAAAATAGTGCCCGGTACGACCATGCCCTTGATATGTTCTTCGGCACGGCTGGCAAACTCTTTGATTGGAGGAACATTGGATAGCAGTTTTTTACCTCCGTCACGAATCGAATTGAAGAATTGCCCTGTGAGTAGTCGTGCCAAGTGACTATTTAACGCACCAACATTCTCCGAAATCGACATTTCGTTGTCGTTCAGAATCACTAACAAATCTTTATCTATGTCACCACCATGATTCAGTGCTTCAAACGCCATACCCGCAGTCATAGCGCCATCACCAATGACAGCAACGATTTTACGCCCCAGTTGCTCTTTTTCAGCGGCAACTGCCATTCCTAATGCAGCACTGATGGAGGTGGATGAATGGCCAACGGCAAAGGTATCGAACTCACTTTCTGGTGGCCATGGAAAAGGATGCAAGCCACCTTTTTGTCTGATGGTGGTAATGCTATCTCTGCGCCCAGTCAGGATTTTGTGGGGGTAGGCTTGATGACCAACGTCCCAAATTAAACGATCAAATGGTGTGTTGTAGACATAGTGCAGCGCAACCGTCAGTTCAACAGTGCCTAAACCTGAAGCGAAATGCCCACTGGATTGACTCACGCTGGCCAATAAATAGCTGCGCAGCTCATCTGCCAGTTGTTTTAAACTGTCTTTGGCGATCTCGCGTAATTGCTCAGGCGTATCCACCTGCGCGAGCAAAGGGTAATGCTGTAGGTCCAGGGTCATCTTTTAAATTATGTTCTTTATATAGTTAGTGGCGACGTTCAGCCAAATATTGGGTAAATGACTGCAAAATGAGGGTATTGTAAGGTATTGCGTCAAGCGCGTGTAGTGCTTGTTCAAATAGTTTTGCTAAATAGTCATGTGCTTCGTCTAAACCCAGCAGGTCGGGGTAGGTGCATTTTAATCCATCTTTATCCGAACCTTGTGGTTTACCCAGCTGTTCCGTACTGCTGGTAACATCCAGAATGTCATCCTGAACCTGGAATGCCAGACCTATAGTAGTCGCGTAGGCGACTAACGAATGCAGAACTTCTGCTGATATCTCGGTCAATAGTGCACAAGGCATCTCAACACTGGCGCGAATAAGCGCCCCTGTCTTTAGGTGATGCAGGTTTTCCAGCGTAGCGAGTGATGTCTGTTTTTCGGTGTAGGCGAGATCAATTGCCTGACCGCCGCACATACCATGATAACCACTGGCACGTGACAAAATTTGTATTACCTTAATGCGATGTTCTGGTGACAGTGCGTCGTTGTGGGCAACAACATCAAAGGCCAGTGTTTGCAGAGCGTCCCCAGCGAGTATGGCCGTCGCTTCATCAAACGCAATATGACAAGTGGCTTTTCCGCGTCGCAAATCATCATCATCCATTGCCGGTAAATCGTCATGAATCAGTGAATAAGTGTGGATTGCCTCTATCGCCATCGCCAAAGGATCTAATTGCTTTCGTGGTAAGTCGAACAGGGCACCTGTGGCATAAACTAGAAAGGGGCGAATCCGTTTGCCTCCAGCCATTAGGCTGTAGTGCATGGCATCTTTTAATGGTGCATCGTGGTTTGGCAGAGCAGAGACAGTCTTGTGCAATAGTTGTTCTACATGCACCGAAATATCTTTATGAAATATCTGCCAATCCTGATTTTTCTGCATTATTCGCCATCCGGTTGAAAATCAACAAGCTCCTGTTGCCCGGCTTTTTGCATCAGCATCTGGACCTTTTGCTCGGCGTTTTTTAACTTTTCCTGCCCGCTTTTTACCAAATGGATGCCACGTTCAAATTTGGTCAGGGCTTCTTCCAATGGCAGATCGCCTTGTTCCATGGCCTGCACAATGTCTTCCAATTCTTTCATTGCTGCTTCAAAGCTCGGCTGCTCCGAGGATGTGTTGTTTGTCATGAACTTATAATTTAACTAGGCTAGAATCGGTTGGCACATTACCGAACAGTCGATTTTGGGTCAATGGCTTTTGCGGAAAGAGAAGGGAAAATTGGTGCTGGATTCCTGCCAGAATTGCAGTAAAGTAAAATTATTACTGTAGAAAAAAACCGGTATGTCGATAGAATGATTGAAAAGTCAGCAACTTAGCGCATCGATATAATATTGCGAGTTGCTTTTTTATGGCACGTTATTTAGCAGACGTGGTGCTTTAGGAGGATTAAGGTGGATTTAGCTACGCTCATTGGAATGCTTGGCGCGATAGGGTTCGTCGTCATGGCCATGGTGCTTGGCGGTGATTTAGGTATGTTTGTCAACGTACCTTCAATCCTGATCGTATTCGGCGGCACCATCTTTGTGGTTCTATCTTACTACAGCCTGGGTCAGTTTTTTGGTGCCGGCAAAATCGCTGCCAAAGCGTTTATGTTTAAAATAGAGCCACCTGAAGAACTTATCCAAAAAATTGTTGAAATGGCTGATGCTGCACGTAAAGGTGGGTTTTTGGCGCTCGAAGAGGCCGAAATTGAAAATCAGTTTATGCAAAAAGGCGTCGATATGCTGGTCGACGGTCACGATATTGAGGTGGTTCGCTCGACATTATCCAAAGATATTTCTTTAACCACCGAGCGACATGAGTTTGGGGCCTCTATCTTTAAAGGTATGGGGGATGTGGCGCCAGCAATGGGAATGATTGGTACGCTTATCGGATTGGTGGCGATGTTATCTAATATGGATGACCCTAAAGCTATCGGTCCTGCTATGGCGGTGGCACTCTTAACGACCTTGTATGGTGCGTTTTTTGCAAACGTGGTGTGCATGCCCATTTCCATCAAATTGAATAACCGTAAAGATGAAGAAAAATTAAACCAGGCACTGGTACTGGATGGAATTATTGGTATTGCCGATGGTCAAAACCCTCGAGTTATCGAAGGTATTTTGAAAAATTATCTGGCTGCCAGTAAACGTGGCCAACCTGGTAAAGAAGACTAGTCAGGCGAATATTAATGGCTGATGAAGAAGAGTTAGAATGTCCCAAATGTCCCCCGGAGGGCTTGCCCCCCTGGATGGGGACGTTTGCCGATCTGATGTCCCTTCTGATGTGCTTTTTTGTACTACTGCTCGCTTTCTCCGAAATGGATGTGCTGAAATTTAAGCAGATTGCCGGCTCAATGAAATTTGCTTTTGGTGTTCAGAACAAAATTGAAGTGAAGGATATCCCCAAAGGAACCAGTGTAATTGCCATGGAATTTCGTCCTGGTAGACCCGACCCCACACCGATTGAAAATATTCAACAACAAACTATCGAAGTAACTCAGCAAATGCTGGAGTTTCAGGCGGGTGATGAAGACTCAGCCGGTGGTCGTCAGAAACAGCGAGGACAGCAACGTGGTGGCCAGGCACAGCAAACGGCTACTGAGCAGTCTGCTGCAACCCCAACGACTCAGGCGACTCAGGAGCAGGTTAACGAGATGATGAAGAAAGCTGCTGAGCAGCTGGAAAAAGAAATCGTTGATGGCTCCATAGAAATGGAAGCGTTAGGCCAGCAAATTGTGATACGCATTCGAGAAAATGGGTCGTTTTCTGCCGGTTCGGCATTTTTGCAACCGCAGTTTGAGCCAATTTTGGAGAAAATCGCGAATCTGGTTATTGATATGCCGGGTGAAGTCACGATTTCCGGTCACAGTGACAGTCAGAATATTTCTAACGAGTTGTACCGCTCTAACTGGGATTTGTCCGCGCAGCGTGCCGTTGCTGTTGCAGAAGTGATGCGTACCGTCTCTGGATTCGATGAAGGCCGTATGCAGGTTGTGGGCATGGCCTATACCAAACCATTAACGGAAGATCCGGATAATCAGGCGAGAAACCGCCGTGTCGAGATTGCCATAAACCAGGGTAAACCCAAGTTCTCAGACCCGATTCAGGCAATACAAGATGATAGTTAATACCTTTATGCGCTAAACTTGCCTGTCAGGGCGGTTCCAGTATAATTCCGCGCTTTGCTTTCAACCCGCGGCCAGCCAATGAACTACATCATCAAATTACACCCGGAAATTAATGTCAAAAGTCGCGATGTTAGACGTCGATTTACTCGCCTCGTGGAGTCAAATGCACGTTTGATTTTCGAACAAAATCAGATAGATATCGCACTGCGCAATTTTTGGGATAAATTGGAGTTACGGCTCAAATCGGATCATCCTGAGAAAATTGCTTTGGCCGAGCAGCTATTACAGCGGATCCCAGGGATTGAGCAGTTTTATCGGGTTATCGACTTTGATTTCATCGACAAGGAAGATATTTACACCAGAGTCGCTGACAACTGGGGCGATAAATTAGCAGGGAAAACGTTTGCCGTACGAGTAAAGCGCAAAGGAAACCATGACTTCAGTTCTACCGATTTAGCTCGATTTATTGGTGGTGAGTTATTCACGCGAGCGGCGACGGGTGGCGTTAACCTGAAAAATCCGGATGTCACTATTCAACTGGAAGTTGAAAACAATAAAGTCGCTTTAGTTAACCAGCGCTTTAAAGGGCTAGGAGGAATGCCTCTTCCTACTCAGGAAGATGTGTTGTCACTGATGTCGGGTGGATTTGACTCTGGTGTGGCCAGTTTTCAAATGATACGCCGCGGAGCTAAGACGCATTTTTGTTTTTTTAATCTCGGTGGCAAAGAGCACGAGATTGGGGTTCAGGAAGTCAGTCACTATCTTTGGAAGACTTACAGTCCGTCCCATCGCGTTAAGTTTATTGCAGTTGATTTTGAGCCAATTGTGGCCGATATCCTGCAAAACGTTGAGAACAGTCTGATGGGTGTGGTTCTCAAACGTATGATGTTGCGCGCTGCGGAGATTGTCGCTGACAATTTACAAATCAATGGCCTGGTTACTGGGGAGTGTTTAGGACAGGTATCCAGCCAGACACTGAGCAACTTGCACGTAATCGATCAAGTAACCCAAAAAATCGTTTTAAGACCCCTGATCTGCTCTGATAAATCCGAAATTATTAATATTGCCAGAGAAATTGGAACGGAAGACTTCGCTGCGTCCATGCCGGAATATTGCGGTGTCATTTCTATCAAACCTAATATCAAAGCACCGCTAGAACGGGTGTTGGAAGAAGAAGCGAAATGTGACTTATCATTGATAGAAAAGGTCGTACGCGAAGCCGACGTTAAAGATATTAAAAAGCTGGGGGAGCAGGCCGAGCATCAGGTTGCGGCCGTTGAAGTCAGCGACTCCCTGCCAGAAGATGCCGTGGTATTGGATATACGCAGCCCTGTAGAAGCGGAACATAAACCATTAGATTTGGGTAATAGAGACGTACGCCACATTCCGTTTTATCAGTTGGCCGGTCAATCAGATAGTCTGCAAAAGGAAGAGCAGTATTACTTATATTGTGATCGCGGTGTCATGAGCCGAATGCAGGCACTTATTCTGATTGAGAAAGGCTTCCCCAACATAAAGGTGTTTAGACCTTAAACTAAGACGCAATCTGGTAATTTTGTTGGTTTTGATTTCACCAAGACATCAGGTCAGATAATGTGTTGTTAATCGTTATGCGTGCTTAGCCTTTTGTTACATATTGACGTCTTTAATGACTAGACTTTATGCTAGGTTTAATCTTTTCGTTTAGGGATAACGTCTTGAATAATTTACAAAAAGCAGGTGGTATTGCGGCACTTACTGAGGCCCTTATTTATGTCTCAGCTTTCGTTTTTTTTGGTGTATTCTGGAATTTTCCTGCTGATGCCGATGCAGTGCAAAAACTTTCTTTCATGGCTGACAATCAGGGTGTCCTGTCGGTTGTAAATCTCATTATGTATGTACTATTTGGGGTTTTACTGGCCGTCATAGTGCTGGCGCTGCATGAGCGATTAAAAGGGCATGCCGCAACCCTTGCACAAATCGCTACCATATTTGGCACTATTTGGGTCGGATTAGTCATTGCCAGTGGCATGATTGCAAATATCAGCCTGGCAGCGGTCCTGGAAGTAGCAGCTACAGACCCTGAACAGGCTTTCACAGTCTGGCGAGCTGTCTACTCTGTCGTCGAAGGATTAGGTGGTGGAAACGAAATTGTAGGAGGACTGTGGGTTCTGCTGTTAAGTTGTGCCGCATTAAAGGGTAATGAACTACCTAAATCACTTAATTACTTAGGTGTTTTTGTTGGTACTGTCGGTGTGCTCACCATTTATCCAGCGGAAGTCCTGACGGAAATATTTGGAGTAAGCCAGATTGTATGGTTTTCTTGGTTGGGTGCAGCCATGCTCAAGACAAGTAAAAGCTAACGAGGCAATAAAGTGAGATTGCTACCCGTAATCCCGCTCTCACTTGGCTTTACAATTTGGCAATCACTGACCGTTAGCGACCTGTTAGAACTTAAGGGGCTGAATCGACTTATTGGGCTTCTGTTGATAAGCTGATGCGGACAATCGCCATTCTTAAAATCGCAGAGTAAGGCGAGCTTCAGCACCTAAATTGGGGGCAACATGACACAATTTATTGATGGGTTTTTCTTTCCGGTTCGACGAATTCATCTTAACGAATACAAGAGTGTAGCTGAGAAAGTCGCTGAAATTTGGCAAGAATATGGTGCCCTGGCTTACTGCGAGTATGTTGGCGAAGATTTAAACCTGGAAGGCACGCGGTCTTTCACAGAAGTAGTTGATTTGAAGGAAGATGAGGTCATTGTATTTGGCTGGGTTGTGTTTCCTTCGAAAGAGACTCGCGATTTAGCGAATAAGCAAGTACCCAATGACCCAAGGATGGCAGAATTAGTTGCCCCGTTGACCGACCGAAAAAGAGTGATTTTTGATGCTGAACGAATGGTCTATGGAGGCTTTCGGGCGTTGCATCAATCATCTAGTCAGAGCACCGTAAAGTAAATAATCAAAGCTAATTTACTCGCTAGAGCAATGAACAATAGGCTATTCCCAGTATTCTTTATTTTAGCCCATTATTAATCAATTTTTAGGCAAGCATTATTGATTGCACTTAACCTGACAGGGTTTGAAGGTCAATATCGATTTTTGGGGCTTCTGTTGATAGCGTAGTCTGCCAGACAACAGGCTGGCGCTGCTTTGATGAAGAGTTTACTCTTACTTGATAGAGTCAAATTGAATTTATTGCGTGATTTGGTGATGCTACATTGTGGGCAGAATAAGATTTCGCTTTAACTCCAGTGTTAGGACTGCCCATGAGAACCAATATATTTATCATCGTTTTAAGTCTAAGTTTGCTGACATCCTGCAGCGCAATTATGAGTAATAATACAGGTAAAAAAACGCAATCTAGCAGTTTGATGGATTTCTTGTATCCAAACCAAGAAAGCAGGACAGAACATAAACCAGAAATTCCCGTTTTGAAATTGCCTGTGAATGTTGGGTTAGCTTTTGTTCCATCTAAAAGTTGGCAAAGAGATGGTATCCACGGAAAGGATCAAGTTGAACTCCTCGAAAAAGTGAAAAAATCTTTCCTAAAATACGATTACGTTGGACGTATTGAAGTAATACCAAGTACCTACTTAAATGGTGGAGAAGGCTTTTCGACGTTGGAGCAAGTAGGAAGGCTTTATGATGTAGATGTAATGGCTTTAGTTTCCTACGACCAAGTGTCCCAATCACTTGAGAATAATGCTGCGTTACTATATTGGACAATAGTTGGCATGTATATTATTCCTGGGAATGAAAATACTGTACAAACATTTGTTGATACCGCTGTTTTCGACATTAAGAGTAGAAAGATGCTTTTCAGGGCGCCTGGTATCAATAGACTTGAAAAGAGAACGACGGCTGTAGGTATTGATGACACATTATCTCAAAAGTCACTTGAAGGCTTTGGTTTAGCGGTTACAGACATGTCCAACAATTTAGAGGCCGAACTTGCTCGATTTAAAACCAGAATTAAAGAAGAGAAGATTGCTAAAGTTGAACATCGAGAAGGTTATTCTGGCGGATCAACCAGCTTTTACTTCGTGGCTTTGCTGTGTATGGCGCTAACCAGAAGGTTAGTAAGAACAAAAAATAGTCGAGTTTAGTCTCCCACTGCTAACTTAAGCTATTTTCACACATGAAATATCGGTCTCTTTGTCCTATTTAAGAACGGTTTAACCGATTTGTAACGACAATTTTGCTCTTTACTGGTAGCCCAAAGAGACAGTCGTAATTTTAGGAAATTATGATTATTATAGGCACCTACTGCTAAAAATTAATTAGGGATGATTTATGCTCGCAGAAAACTCTCCAGATCTGGAATCGTATAGCCTTGAAGAATTATATGATGTGCAAAGTTCTATTGACAGTGCTCGGTTTCCACATAGAGCTTACCGAATTAAAAGATTAATCGAAGAAAAACAAAAAGCTTCTCCAAAATCAGTAGAAGAAGAGAAGACCGAATTGTTGTATGCGGGATTTTGGAAAAGGTTCTTTGCTTTCTGGATAGACGTCATAGCACTGCTCCCCGTCATTTTAATTGTTATATGGGGAGAGCAGCAATTTAGGTTATTCCAATTGTATTGGCTTGTACCCGGAGCGCTTATAGGATTGTGGTTTCATGTTTACCTCGTTCACCGTTATGGCGGTACTCCAGGCAAATTATTATTGAATATACGGATAACAGACCTAGACGGAGCCCACGTTTCATTTGGACAGGCAATGCTAAGGTATTCCGTGCTATTTATACTTTCAACAATGTCGACTTTAGCGTTATTACCAACATACTTGGGAATGACGGATGCTCAGTACTTTTCTATGGATTTGGTTGAAAGAAGTAGATACTTACAAGAGAACTCTCTAGGAATGCTGGATATAGTGAATGTTGCAGTGAATATCTGGATTTGGAGTGAGTTTATAGTAATGCTTACCAATAAAAAACGTAGAGCGTTGCATGATTTCATGGCTGGTACTGTGGTTATTAGGAAAATCGCTCAAAACAAAACGTCTGACCAGAGTGCTGGCTAATACACCTATCGACTAACCCTAATCCAGAGAGACTTATCATTTAAAATTTCTGCATTATGTGTCGGTTGATACTGTACTCTGAACTGTCGCGATTTTTTGAACTACTGCCGGTCGAAAGTGTTATTTCAACTGACTCAAACATTGTAATTGCAAGAGTTAGGAATCGGGGAGTTAGATAATAATGGCCGACACAAAATGAAATTTGGACGAAAAATATTGGAAGCCAAAACTGATTTTTGTAGGTCAAAATTGTTATCAACTCGCAAAAGGATGAAGCGCCCAAATCACTCGTAAAAAACGACTCATTGGGTCGATATTAAACTATTATAAACCACAAGAAATATCGGTGTGCTATGGAAAATAAACAAGAAAGTGCAAAGGAACCCGGATGCTTAGGCTATACCATTGGTGGGCTGTCATTCATTCCACTTATTGGTGTTCTGTTTGGGATCATAGCCATTATTTGGGGATTTACTATAAAACATACAAAATTAAAAATAGTTGGTGTTTGCGGAATAGCGTTCACTATTATTCTTTATAGTGTAGTGGGTTACTTCGGCTTTGTACAAGAAGGTGGTGTTTATGATGATTTGCGTGGTGAACTCACTAAAACTCAGTTAACAAGTGCTGTACAAGCAATTGAGTTTTATAAAGTCCAAAATGGACAGTACCCAGAGTCATTAGAATTGTTGCAAAAATCCTTACCAGAGAATTCTATGGTTTTCCTTCATGATGCTGCGCAAGTAAATGCAGAAGGGAAACTCTATTATTACAAGCTGATTGATGAAAGCTCATATCATATTCGATCTTATGGTCGTGATGGTATAATCAACACATCCGATGATATTCTGCCTTCACCAATAGAGAATGTAGGTTTAGTTGCAGACTACCACGTAACAAGTGGTTTATAACAGGCCGCTGAAGCGCGGTTCGTTTCTGTTGGCTCAATTTCGCATCGCTACACAAATCAAGCAACGGTTACTCATAACCTAGTGGAATATTAATAACTGACCACAACGAGTAAGGTTTTGACGATCTGGAGACTGTAACTAATTTTGTGGTTTCTTTATTTTAGCCCATTACTAATCGATTATTATTAAGCTTTATTAACTGTTCTCGGTTACTTCCTGCTAAGACTCGAATTCCAATTTGTAAACTTGGATATTCTGCAATTAGTTCACAATGAAACCTCACTCTCAAAGTCAGATATCAGAATACAAAATCTGGTCTGTAGCCAATCCACATTGCTATCTAAAAATTTGACAAATATTTATCTTCTTACTAATGTCACCATATGGTGACATATAATAATCATTTAAGCGATCGAGTTTGGAAAGCGATTTCTGATGGCAAGCGGCGGTCGATTTTGGATGCGTTGTCCGGACAACCGATGTCGACTGGGCAGTTGGTTGAAATGTTTCCAACTATTGGCCGAACCGCGGTACTCAAACACATCGGAATATTGCATGACGCAGATCTGATCAAAGTTAAACGAGAAGGTCGAACGCGTTGGAATTATATCAACACAAAACCCCTTGAGTCAGTTTGCAGTGGTTGGCTTTTGAGGCATACGCAAGGCGTAACATCATCTATTCAAAGCTTAAAGCAACTTGCTGAGAAAGAATGATATTTATCAGATCAAAAGAGGGCAGTTAAAATGGAAATTGAACAAAGTAGCGCAAATATATTCAAGTACCAATTTGATATTGCTATCAACCAATCGGTGAACAAAGTTTGGGCAGTGATGTTCGATCAAATCAACGAATGGTGGATGGGTGATTACCGTGCGCTGGGAAGTGACTCTGTGATATCTCTGCAGCCGCAACCGGGTGGCACTTTGCTCGAAAGTAGCGGTGATGGTGCAACATTGGAGTGGTATCGCGTGCAAATGTGTATTCCAAATAAATCATTGCATTTGGTGGGTTACCTGGCTCCCGATTGGGGGGGGCCGACGACATCCATGCTCAAACTATCGTTAGCTGAAGAGGGTGACACCTGCGTTTTAACGGTATCTGATGCGCTGGTTGGAAATGTCACTGAGGGATCTGCCAAAAGCGCTAAAAATGGCTGGCGAGAAATGTTTCAGAGCGGTTTAAAACGTTTTGTTGAAGGTATTCATTAGGGAACATATAAACGTTGATTGAGTTAGCTTTTTGCAAAATCATTACTCGTGAAAATGACGGTAAATAGGTTATCCTCCTGCTTTCAAAAAGCTGCCGTCTTTAAAAGAATATCTGTAAATCGCAGATACAGTGTTTGATATGTCCGACATTCAGGCGGCTCATAGAAAATTGGATGATGGAACCGCTAACGGGAAGATCGTCGTTAAATTCTGAACAGGTTTATAACATCGGGCTTTATAGGCCCGATGTAATTGACTGACTATTGCTGAGTTGTCTAACCGCCAAAAACACTGTTTCCCTACGATTGCTTGGCTAATAATGCTTTAACTTTAGCCAGTTCGCGTTTGAGTTTTACCACTTCAAGTTGGTTGTTAATTCGAGCTTTCACTACTGGCATGCTAAATGGTTTATATATGTAATCTGCAGCCCCCAGGGTTAAACCAAATTCTTCTTTTTTGCCGCCATCAAGACCAGAAATAAAAATGACCGGTGTATCTTTAATTTCGGGCCTGCTTTTAATGTGTTTAATGACAGAGAAACCGTCCATTTCAGGCATGATAATATCCAGTAGCACCAGATCGGGTTTATGAGTTTCAATGGCATCCAGTCCACGTTGGCCTGATTTTGCAACGATAATATTGTAGTCAGATTTTAGCTCAGCGCTGAGTATTTTTATGTTGCTTGTCTCATCGTCAATTATCAAAATGGTGTGCATATTATTACCGCTCTATAAAACACTCTTATTAAGGTGTTTTGCCTATTATTGTTCTTGCGTGTGATTACTTCTAAGCATTATAGGTATATACGCCATAAGTCGCTAAAAAACTCTGGTTTCTAAGGATTTGACTTGTTGATAGAGGTCTTGGTTACGCGGCATCAACACCCCGTGCTTCTTAGCTTCCAACAGCAATTGGCCCGTAATGTAATCTATTTCGGTGCGCTTATGTTGGGCAATATCCTGATGCATAGACGAATAATTATCTGCAGTATTGGTAATCACTTTAGCTATGATGTTGGTTAAGTCAGTTTTACTGAGGGAGATTGATTTTGCCAAAAATAAACTGGCAATTTCAGTGAGCAACTCAGTGATGATGGGTTGAAATCGAGGTTCGCTTAAACTGCCATTGGGGATATCTTTGATAGCGGTTAGCGGATTGATTATGGCGTTAATGGCAACCTTTTTCCAAAGAGTTTCAAGTACACTATTTTGCCAGGTAATCCCGGGAAATATATTACTGATAAGTTGTTCTGATTCTTCCTTGTTTTTACCAGGTTGCAACCAGCCAAGAAACGTCTCACCCAATCCTTTTTCAATGACATGTTGCTCAGACTTCTTGAGAGCTGCTCGATTAGTAATGCCTCTGGCAATTGCATTGTCAGGGAACATATCGACAACGGCAGACTCCACCCCAATGCCGTTACACAAAATCACGATAAGGGTATCTTTCCCAATGCATGCTCGCCATTGTTTAAGCGCTTCTAACACTTGAAAAGTCTTGACCGGAAGCAATAGTATATCGGCGCTGTGGTCGGCCTTTTCCTGCTGCTCAACGGTTATTTGTGTGGCGCTGATGGCCCAGTCTTTCGCCATTAAATCCGTGACGGTTATCGGCGATGTGCTGATGTCTCTGACCATCAGCTGACATTCAGCGTTCGATAATTGCAAGTCTTTTGCAATGAGCAATCCGATGGCACCTTTACCAACAATATGGATTCGCATATCAGGGCATCACCAAAGGCTGTAGTTTCGTATCTGGCCAGGGGTGCTTATTGCCAGGTGTCATTACCGTGACGGCTTCGCGAAACCTGTCATTAAAATAGAGACCTGTAGTAGGAAGCTGGGAATAGCAGAACAACTGCTGCTGGAATGTAAAAGCCAGGTGCCAGGCATGCAGATACAGCCTGTCTGCTTTTTCTCCGCCATAACGGTTGTCTCCCAAAATGGCGGCGCCAATACTTTTCAATGCAACCCTAAGTTGATGGGTTTTTCCGCTGTAAGGCTTCAATAAAAATAGCCGCAAACCGGGTTGTATGGAATGACTGAAAAAATGGGTAACCGCCGGATTGGACTTTGATTTCAGCAGTTTGTAATTGCCATTGCGGCTGGATTGCATATCGCCGACAATACTACCTTGTTTTTTTTGTGGTTTGCTGCTGCTCAGTGCCAAATAATATTTTACTGTTTGTCGCGTTGCAAAAGCCTGAGATAGCTCAGCCGCAGATTTCTGGTTGCGGGCAATCAACAACAATCCTGACGTGTCAGCGTCGAGCCTGTGTACCGGCCATAATGAATCACAATTCAGTTGCTGTTGCAGATGGGGAATGATACCCGTTTGCTGGTGTTGACTGTGCATATGCATCCCCGTCGGCTTATCCACAACGAAAAAGTCATCATGCTGTGCAACGATAGGTACAGTTGCCAAAATACTCAGTTATTTTCTAATAGTGATAGCGCTGCAGGGTAGTCCAAATCATTGACTGCATTGATGATGTCCGTTTTCTTTGTAGAGTCTATACCGGATTCATCCAGCAACTGATCCAGTTTTTCTGGCTCAATGAATTCAAAGGCATTAAGCAAGTCATGTAACACATCACGGGCAGGTTTATCGGAAGCAGTTTGTTCAGAACTACCCGTATCTAACTTACCATCCGCTCTAATTTCATCCATGGATGCAAGCAATGAAGTATTGAAGTCGTGATAAGCTGCAGATAAGTCAGCCCCATCTTGTTTTGCCGCGTCCTCCAGGAGCTTTGCCTGAAGGTGCAGATTCCAGAAACCCAGGTTTCCGGCAACCCCTTTAATTGTATGTGCCTTTCTGCGGACTTCGGCAAAATCAGCACTTTCGATAACCGTTTTCACCTCATCCGCCATGCCTGCGTAATCATTACAAAAACGTTCCAGCATTTTTTGTAGTAACTCGGCATTGCCACTTAGTTGGTTAAGGGCAAACTCCCTGTCGAAGATCACGTTGCTATCTTGTGCCATGCATTTACCTTGCCGCAAACATAGAGAACCCAAACATAAATCAATGGCCTTATAACCACAAGTCTAATGTAAAGAAAAAAGCGTTACATTTTTTGGGTTCTAATTTAGGCACGGTTCGTGTCATTATCTACGACTGATTGATACTTCGTGTTTAAATTTGCAAGGAATACTTAATGAGATTGTTACTTGTTTTTGCTTTTTTGGCAGTACTGGCTGGATGTCAGCAAACGAGCAATACACCAGCTGAAACAACTCTGAAATTACCTCAGGGTATTACGCTGGTTTCTTCCCATAGAGCGCAACAGGGATTGGGACTGGACTATAACAAGTATCGTCTTGATAACGGCTTAACCGTCATATTGCACGAGGATCATTCCGATCCTATGGTGCATGTGGACGTTACCTATCATGTTGGATCTGCGCGTGAAGAGCCGGGTAAGTCTGGCTTTGCCCATTTCTTTGAGCACATGATGTTTCAGGGGTCAAAGCATGTTGCAGATGAACAGCATTTTGAATTGATCACAGAAGCCGGTGGTGACATGAATGGCACAACCAACAACGATAGAACTAATTACTATCAAACAGTGCCGGCAAATCAATTAGAGAAAGTTCTCTGGCTGGAAGCAGATCGCATGGGGTATTTGCTGCCGGCGGTCACTCAGGAGAAATTCGAGGTTCAGCGGGAAACGGTTAAGAATGAACGAGCCCAGCGAGTTGATAACCAACCTTATGGTTTGCGTCGTGAACGGATTATGGAGGCTCTATATCCGCAGGAGCACCCTTATTCCTGGCCGGTGATCGGTTATATTGAGGATCTGAACAGGGTTGATGTAGAAGATTTAAAACGGTTTTTTCAACGTTGGTATGGCCCGAATAATGCGGTACTCACCATCGGTGGTGCAATTAATCAACAGCAGGTATTGCGATGGGTCGTCAAATATTTCGGGACTATTCCTGCTGGCCCCATTGTCAAGGATATGGCGAAAAAGCCAGTCTCGTTATCTGAGGATCGTTATCTGACAATCGAAGACGATGTGCATCTACCCTTATTACAACTCACTTTTCCGACGGTGCATGTACGTCATGGCGATGAGGCGCCATTGGATGTGCTGGCGGATATTCTCGGCGGCGGCAAGACCTCTTTGTTTTATAAAAATCTGGTAAAAGATGGCTACGCCGTGCACGCTGGAGTAGGTCACCCTTGTATGGAATTGGCTTGTAATTTTGAATTGGTGGCGTTGCCCAATCCCCAGCGCGTTGCTCATTTGTCTGAGTTGGAAGGCATTATTCGCGCTACGCTGGCTGAGTTTGAGCAGCGTGGTGTTAATGAAGATGATCTGGCTCGAACAAAGGCATCTATTCGTTCTGGCACTATTTACGGCTTGCAAAGTGTTGCGGGTAAAGTCAGCACCCTAGCTTACAATGAGACATTTGCTGGTGAGCCTGATTTAGTGCAATACGATATTGAACGATATGAAAACGTCAACAAAGAAGATGTGATGCGTGTCTATCGCCGCTATATCAAAAACAAGTCCAGTATCGTACTCAGTATTGTACCGAATGGTCAGTCAGACATCGAAGCGAAAGCCGCAAACTTTGAGATCCCAGAGCGGCAGCTGACTAATAATCAAAACATTGATAAACCGTTTAAAGCGCCAAAGGTAAAAGCTGATTCGTTTGATCGTAGCAAGATTCCAGGCGTGGGTCCCAATCCTGTTATTTCGGTGCCAGCGTACTGGCAATCAGAATTTGACAATGGCTTGAAGCTGATTGGTCATCGCACATCAGAAACCCCGACCGTTTCCATTTCATTGAATATCGAAGGCGGCCCCCTGCTTGATCCGATAGATAAATCTGGATTGGCCGTGATGACCGCAGGCATGATGCAGGAAGCGACCAAAAACTTCAGTAATGAAGAAATGGAAAATGCGCTACGCAAATTGGGGAGTTCGATTCACTTTTCTGCCGCTGGACGTTTCACTTTTGTGCAAGTTAACAGTTTGACCGAGAACCTTGATGAGACACTGGCACTGCTAAAAGAAAAACTGCTTAATCCTGCATTTGACGAAGCGGATTTTGTGCGCTTGCAACAACGCTCTATTCAGGGCTTGCAACAATCCTTAAAAAATCCGGAAGTCCTTGCATCACATGCGGTGAAACAGGTGCTATATGGTTCGCAAAACCGGATTGCTTTGCCAGATAGCGGAAGTTTAGCGACGCTTAGTAACATCACCCTGGGAGATGTAAAAAGCTTCTACCAAAATTTTTATAATCCTTACCTGGCAAGCGCTATAGTGGTGGGGGAGATAGCACAAAACGACGTGCTAGAAAAACTCGCATTCCTCCGTGAGTGGCAACCGAATCGTTATCAAATACCTGACTATAATACCTTTCCAGCCCCATCAACGGACAAAGTCTATCTGGTGGATGATGAACAATCTGCGCAAACGATAGTAAAAGTCGTAAAACGGTCATTACCTTATGATGCGCTGGGTGAGCACTTCAAAACTAAGTTGATGAACTTCCCGCTTGGAGGGCATTTTAACAGTCGCCTGAATCTAAATTTGCGTGAAGACAAAGGCTATACCTACGGTGCACGTACCAACTTCTTAGGAGGCAAGACGCTAGGTATGTTTGAGTTTTCTTCGGCAGTGAATAAACAGCATACGGTGGCCACATTGCAGGAGGTGCTTAATGAGCTTGAGCAATTCCGCAAATACGGTATTAGCGAAGCCGAAATGCAACTGATGCGCAATGCCTACACTCAGGGTGATGCGCTAAAGTTTGAAACACCGATGAAAAAGGCTGGGTTTTTACGGCATTTAATGATTTATCAGCTAGATAACTCTTATGCAGACAAGCAAAATGCGATTATTAACACCATAAGTGCACGGGAGTTGAATCAACTCGCTAAGGAGCAACTGCAATTGCAGGATATGGAAATCATTCTGGTGGGCAACAAAGCTGATTTGGGGGAAGAATTAGCAGAATTCGCCGCCTCAATTGACAGAGAACTAATTGAATTAACCTGGTAATTGCATAATTTACGAGCCAACTGCTTTAAAGCGGGTGGCTTTTGCTTGAAAAGCGCATTATGCTCCCCATAATCCCAGGCATTGACAGAAGCCCGGTAGTCGGCAATAGGACAGACTTTGCAAGAACATAACAGGCAATTTGATACTCGCTTAACATTCCTTTCAGATCAAAGTGTTAAGCCTCTTCTTACGGATATACAGCATGGCATAGAGAGGGAAGCATTGCGTGTCAATGCCGATGGTTCTCTGGCTCAGACTGACCATCATCGTGAACTGGGTTCATCATTAACCCATCATTTTATCACCACGGACTTTTCAGAGTCGTTATTGGAATTTATCACGCCTCCCGAGCGTAAAATTCCAAAAACCATGGCGCAGTTATTTGATATTCATAAATTTGTGCTGCAAACCATCGGTGAGGAACGATTATGGCCGATGAGTATGCCCTGTTTTATTCGGGATCAGAATGAGATCCGCTTAGCGCAATATGGCACCTCTAACGTTGGGAAAATGAAAACCTTGTATCGTCAGGGGCTTAAAAATCGCTATGGCAGTATGATGCAAGCAATAGCAGGTGTGCATTTTAACTTCTCCATGCCGGTTAATTTCTGGCAACCCTGGTTTGAGCTGACCCGTCACTGCAAGGAGAGCCAGCAAAACGTATCTGACGCCTACTTTGGCATGGTGCGCAATTATCGTCGACATTGCTGGATGTTGCCTTTCTTTTTTGGTGCTTCCCCAGCGCTATGCAGCTCATTTTTAGAAGGTAAAAGCAGTCCGTTGCAGTTTAGCAAGTTGGGTGAGGGAACGATTTATTCGCCTTATGCCACATCATTGCGTATGAGTGATCTGGGTTACACTAACAGCGCTCAATCCAACTTGAATATCTGCTATAACCATATTGATTCTTATGTGGAATCATTGCGGCGAGCGATCAATACACCCTCAGAACGTTTTGCCAAATTTGCAGGGAAGATTGATGGTCAATATCAACAGCTCAACAGTAATGTGCTGCAAATAGAAAATGAACTGTATTCCCCGGTCCGACCTAAACAGCCCACTCGCAGTCTGGAAAAACCTTCAGATGCGTTAGCGGAAAGAGGGGTCAGCTACGTCGAAGTCAGAGCCCTTGACGTCAACCCTTTTTCACCTGTGGGTATAGAGCCTGAACAAATTCACTTTTTGGATGTGTTTATGGTGCATTGCCTGATCACTCCGGGTTTGCAGATGCCCCGTGACGAATTCGTACAATCTGAGAGTAATCTGCGTCAAGTTGTTGCCTATGGACGCGACCCGGCATGCTCGTTAACAAAAGATAACCGGCCAGTCGCGTTGCATTCCTGGGCTAATGAATTGTTGGCCCAGATGCAGGATATTGCGGGCATAATGGATGATGTGCACCAGACGAAAGTATACAGTAAGGCAATTGCCGCAGCGCAGCAGCAAGTGCAGGAGCCGGAACTTACGGTATCAGGGCGTATATTAAAAACGTTGAAGGAAGAAAAGCTGGACAACGGTGAACTGGCTTTGAAACTAGCAGAAGAACATAAAGCGGCTTTGTTAGCAGCAGAATATAAAATCCATGATGCGCAGTTCTTTAAGGAGCAGGCGCTGCATTCATGGGATTTACAGCATCAGATTGAGGCCAATGACAAAGTCGACTTTGATACCTTTCTGCTGCAGCAATTTGGGAAATAGCCGACCAGCAGTATTTTGCATAGCCATAAAAAAAGCCTGGCAGGCGCCAGGCATAAGTTACTTCCAGGGAAAACACAAAACTAGAACACACATTTGTTAGGACGTCAGAAGTGGCTAATAAGTTCAAATTAATTTTAAAAAAATGCAAAAAAATCGGCCTTATTTCCTGCATTGCTTTAATGACGCAGGCTTGCAGCACATCGCCACCGAAAAACGCACACAATCTGTGCGATATTTTTGAAGAAAAAAGTGATTGGTATGATGCTGCAGCTGATATGCGCGACAATTGGGGAGTGCCGATTCATGTACCAATGGCGATGATGTATCAGGAAAGTTCTTTCCGTGACGATGCCACCCCTCCACGCGACTATATCCTGTTTGGTCTAATCCCCTGGGGAAGAATAAGTTCTGCCTACGGCTATTCACAGGCGAAGACACCCACCTGGCAAGACTACATGAGAGAGACGGGCAACAGCGGGGCTGACCGGGATGACTTTGAAGATGCTATTGATTTTATGGGTTGGTTTATCAGCAAAACCTATAAAATCAATGGAGTGTCCAAATGGGATGCGTATTCACAATACCTGAATTACCACGAAGGCTGGGGTGGCTATAAACGTAAAACCTATAACAAGAAAAAGTGGCTGTTAAAAGTCGCTGGACGCGTTAAAAGCCGCTCTTTTACCTATGCAAAACAACTAAAATCCTGTGAAGAAGACCTACAACGAGGCTGGTTCTGGCGTTTGATTTTTTAATGGTTTATTTCCAGAGCAAGTCAAGTTTATTGATGCATCTGCAATAACACTAATAGTGCGCCTTTACCGCCCCACAATAGCGGAGCTTCATGAAAGCCCAGCACATCCGGATGTTGTACCAGCCAGTTGGGCAGCTGTTTACGCAATACGCCACCGCTTCTGCCATGAATGATGCAGACACAGTGACTATGATACTTTTTCGCTTCATGCAGAAATTCAGCCAGGGTCCATTTCGCATTGTCCCGGGTGTAACCATGCAGGTCCAGTGTCATGTCGGGTGGGTACTCGCCACGTCTTAGTCGTTTGACTTCGCCAGAAATAGTTTTGTCGCGGGAGAATTGCAACGGTTGGTCGGGGGCAAAGTAAGCCTCATAACCATCGGAAAATTGAAAGCTGGCTCTTAATCGTTGTTGTTCATGGGACGCCACTTTGCTTTTTTGAATTCTGCGTTTGTCTTTTCTGTTAACCGTTGAATGTGGCGGCAATTTGTCCTGAACGAGGGGCTTCACACCTTTAATCGCATCATAAAAAAGCTGTATATCATCGTCAGGATCTTTGTCGTCGGTCATTATATTTCACAAATAAATCAGTTAAGAAGGGCAAACTATCTCGCCAGTTAGAGCAAAATCATCCAACAAAGAACAATTCCCCTTAAATAAGCAGTTTAATTTTACTTGGCACGCATTTATCATCAATGCCTTATTTTAAATTTCGAGGAACAGCTATGAGCCACCCCGTATTTTTTATGCCAGAAGAACTGGAAGATGCTCAACAGGAGTTATCGACCGTTCTGGATATGGCTCGCTGGTCTTTTACGCAATTTAATCGGGCCGACGTGTATCTGGGACACGGCACCGACAATGGGTGGGACGAGGCGTTGTCTCTACTTGCACATGTATTGCATTTACCGCAACCATTGCATCAGGATTTTTTCAAAGCCCGAACGACTCGTCAGGAGCGTCTCGCTATTTTGGAGTTTGTCCAACGTCGGATTGATGAACGCCTGCCTTTGGCTTACCTAACCAATGAAGCCTGGTTTTGTGGCTTGCCATTTTATGTAGACGAGCGTGTACTTATTCCACGCTCACCCTTCTCTGAATTAATAGATAACCGCTTTGAGAACTATCTTGAATCGGCACCGCAAAATATTCTGGATATGTGCACAGGCAGCGCCTGTATTGCAATCGCTGCGGCACACGCGTTCCCGGGAGCGCATGTGGATGCGGTCGATATAAGCAACGAGGCCTTGCAGGTTGCTGATATTAATATTCAGGAACACCAACTGGCTGAGCGGGTCTTTCCCATAGAGTCGAATTTATTCGAACAGTTGGAGGGCCAGCATTACGACCTGATTATTTGTAATCCGCCCTACGTCGACGCCGAAGATATGGATGATCTGCCAGAAGAGTTTCACCATGAGCCTCGACTGGGTTTAGCTGCAGGGCAAGATGGTCTGGACTTGATACCCGCTATATTGCGGGGGGCAAACAAGCATTTAAATGAGGGTGGTTGGCTATTTATTGAAGTCGGCAATAGTCAGGTCCATATGCTTTCACGTTTTCCAGAATTACCTATCGTTTGGGTTAATCTGCATAAAGGTGGGCACGGTATTTTGGCAATAAATAAACAACAGTTAAGTGAATATTTTTCAGGAGAGCAGCAGCAATAATGTCAGGCAATACCTTTGGAAAGTTGTTTACGGTGAGTACGTTTGGTGAAAGCCATGGTATTGCCATTGGTGGTGTCGTTGATGGTTGTCCTCCTGGATTGCCGTTAACTGAGGCCGATTTACAAGTCGATCTGGATCGACGCAAACCGGGTACGTCTCGTTATACCACAGCGCGCAGAGAAGAAGATAAAGTGCAAATTCTCTCGGGTGTCTTTGAAGGCAAAACGACGGGTACCTCGATTGGACTATTGATCCACAATCAGGACCAGCGTTCTAAAGATTACTCAAAAATTAAAGATATCTTTCGTCCCGGCCATGCCGACTACACCTATCAACAGAAGTATGGCATTCGTGATTATCGCGGTGGTGGACGTTCTTCAGCGCGTGAAACGGCAATCAGAGTTGCCGCGGGTGGTATAGCCAAAAAATATTTGCAGGCGTGCTTTGGGATTGAAATTCACGGTTATTTATCTCAGCTTGGACCCATCGAGTTGCAGCCGGTTGATTTGGCAGGTGTCAATGACAACCCGTTTTTCTGTCCAGAGCCAGATAAACTAGCTGCATTGGACGAGTATATGCGTGATTTGAAAAAATCCGGAGACTCCATTGGTGCTAAAGTCAGTGTCATGGCCAGTAATGTGCCCGTTGGTTTAGGCGAACCGGTGTTTGATCGGCTGGATGCCGACATTGCCCACGCAATGATGGGGATCAACGCGGTGAAAGGTGTTGAAATGGGAGATGGTTTTGCAGTGGTGAACCAAAAAGGCAGTGAACATCGTGATGTCATGACGCCAGACGGTTTTACTTCAAACCGCTCCGGTGGCGTGCTTGGGGGTATCAGTACGGGGCAGGATATCGTTGCACACATGGCATTAAAACCCACTTCCAGTATCAGCATTCCGGGTGAAACCATTGATATTGAAGGTAAATCAGCTGAAGTCATTACCAAAGGCAGGCATGATCCCTGTGTTGGTATCCGGGCGGTACCTATTGCAGAAGCCATGTTGGCGCTGGTCTTAATGGATCATTTGTTGCGACATCGTGCCCAAAACGCAGATGTTAAAAGTATCACCCCGCAAATTTAGCGATCTTTTTAAGATTTCTCATCACGTCAGAAACCCCGCTTTGTGCGGGTTTTCTGATCTCATTCCGGAACACGTGAAAAAAGTTTGCCGATTATGGAGGTTTAATGCACTATCCAGGCTGGTGCGGATGTAACAAAAGTAAGAAGAATGAAAATAAATAAGCGGCTAATAACAACGCTGATACTGTTTAGTTTTGTCAATTAGAGCGTCGCCTGGGAAGGCAAGATTGCAAAAAACACTGAATCAATGGAGCAGATTCAGGTAGTGGGTGCGCGACCAGCCAGCTTTTATAAAGAAGAAATGATCAAAGCACAACTGGCATTTTTTGACTCTTATAATCAATTGACTGACAACGATGAGTTTAAGATCACTTGCAAGCGCAAACCGATAAGCGCCTTTTCCAGATTAACAAAACGTGTTTGTGAATTCGGATTTATCAGTGAGGAGCAATATCGCGGCACACAACGGGCATTTCAGTCAATATCTCCACGCAATAAAGCTCTTGGCAATCTGACCCACAACCCTGGCGATATAGCTATATACAAAAAGCAGAAAAAACAGCACATAGCACAACTTGAAGAGCTGAAATCTTAGTGCAAAGTCATCCGGAATTACGCGAAAAGCTTATCGCATTAAATAAAGCTAAGACCAAATATGAAGCCGCTCTGGATGCTGATGAGGATTAGTCTCAGGGGGGCGGTTAAATTTCGTCACCATTTAGAACGGTTTATTCGGTCTGTATAAAAAGTGGGAATATCCGTTAATTCGCAATACGATGTGATAAAAACAGTTCACTGTTTTCCTGATCTAATTGGAAGTGGAATTCACGTAAGAAGTTCATGCCCAATAAGCCGTCTGCTTGCAGCCCCTCTATAGGTAGCACAACCAGGGCGATGTTGGGTACCGAAAATTGTTCTATAGATAAAGCACGAAAACGATAAATGGGCGCCATGACACGCCCTCCAGCAGTGTTAACCGGATATTTTCCAATAAATCTGGGATTCAGGCTGGCGGGCAAGTTGTCAAACACTGTCTGCGAAATAACGCTGGTGGACGCTCCCGTATCGATCATTAGCTGTGCTGGCGATAAGTTATTGAGAAGCGTTGCAACCGTAAAATGGTCACCGGATTTTTGCAGGGGAATTCCTGCAGTAATCTGTCTGTCGGGTTCTGGCTGCGCTAATTGTTGGCGCATTTTTTCTTTCAGGCGCAAAGCTTCTTTATCATCGTACGGCAGATAAGCCAGGGTGCTTTCCATTAAACTGAATTGTCTGGTTTCGGCATAGGCAGTGGCTAGACGGATGAGTATGTAACGATTTTCTGGGTCATAACTCACCAAAGATTCCAGCATGGCTGCCAGAATGTCCCATGCAGAAATTTGAATAAGACGTTCAACGCTGTATCTCAATCGCTCGTTTATTTGGGTTTGCAGCAGAGCGGCCAATTCCGGATTGTCATTATCATTGGCTAGTTCATAAAGTGAGGCTAATTGTTCTGCTGGTTCATCACGGTGAGCGTTAGCGATAATTTCCAAAAATAAAAACGCTTTATCATAGGGGTATTGTTTTAAATATCTTTGGATAAATTGTATGTCGTCAGTGCGGTGTTGTCGGGCATTAATTCGTCCATAGAGAGTATCAAACCATGCGTTTTTTTTGATTAGCGCATTGTCAGGATCGCTTTGGTGAAGAGCGGCAAATTGCGACAATACAGCGCTTATTTCTCTGTTGTTAAAGGCAATATCAATGGGGTCGTCAGACTCAATGGCGGGGACAACTGGTTTTTGTAACAAAGCTTGTTGTTCTGCTGTGGTTTCCGATTGGATAAATTCCACTTCCGAGATATGAAGACGACCGAACAGATAAACATTTAAGGCAATTGAACTCACTAGCGATATGAATAACACTGTAGCTAAAAGCTTCACACGTTGTCCCTATTTAATTGCACCTTGTTTTTTAGTGAGTATATGATGAACTTGACCGAAAATGCACTTATTCGTTATTGCCATTCGTTGCCTGGTGCCGAGGAAGATGTCAAATGGGGCAATGATTTGGTGTTTTCCGTTTTCGACAAAATGTTTTGTGTTTTTATCCTGCCAGAGTGTGCCGATTTGACCGTCAAAGTGCCAAAAGAACAGTTTTTAGCGTTGACTGAGCAACCGGATATGACACCAGCGCCGTATTTAGCCAGACATGGCTGGGTAACTATTGCCAATCTGGGCAATTTTAAGGAACAAACGCTGCATAACTATATTCTAACTTCTTATGAGCTGGTAGTGGCCAAGCTCCCCAAGTCGAAACAAAAACAGCTATCTGTTGGTTAATGGTAAAGACAATAGCGACAGCGATTAATAAATAGAGAACAGCATCCCCAAAGTGTAGTCAGTCAGTAGTAAACAGTGTTAGTGTGTGGAGCCAAATATTCTATAAGGGGCTGTTAGTGAAAAAAATAAAACATGAAAAAGAGTTGCTAAAAAAGGCCATTCAGGTTGGTCAGGTATACGCGAAGAAACGTGGTTACAAGACGTTTGATGAGACGACATCGGCAGATGCAAAAACAGAATCAATTTATCGGTTGCTGGTGAATGACAAATTGATTATCCCGTTACCTGGAGATCAGGAAAACCAGGTAAATATGCGCCACAGGCTTGTTAAGTGGATAATGGGGCAGTTACCTAAAGACCATGAGTTATTGCAATAACATCGGAGGCATTACCCGAAACACTGATGATGCAGGTTAAAATAGACGAATCTGAAATCGTATATAATGCTATTCGAGCGCAAGGAGCGGGTGGGCAAAATGTCAATAAGGTCGCCAGCGCTATTCACTTGCGTTTCGATATCCGCAACTCCTCATTGCCGGAAGAGATAAAACACCGCTTATTGAATATGAACGATTCACGTATTACAGATGATGGTGTATTGGTGATCAAAGCGCAGCAATTTCGTACTCAAGAACAGAATCGGGAAGATGCCAGGCAGCGCCTTCAGGAAATTGTCAACAAAGCGGCCCATGTACCCAAAAAACGCAAAGCCACGAAACCCACGAAAGGTTCGGTGCAACGTCGTATCAAGGCGAAAAAGCAAAAATCGCAGATTAAAGCTATGCGAGGCAAGGTATTAGATTAGATTTAGGCCAACGACAGCGGGTATGTCAGATCAAATCGAGGAAACACAGCTGAATGATAACCGAGAGTAAAATCACCTCTCCCTGTATTAGAAATTGTTGTCTGGACGACAAGGATATTTGTGTGGGTTGCTTTCGCCATATTTCAGAAATCACCAGTTGGACAACGGTAACTGAGCAACAACGAGCGGAAATATTAGCGCGTTGTAAAAAGCGCAGTGAAAACCACAAACTACAGTTCTCTGAGTAAAGCAATGCAAAGACTGATTGCAGTCTTTGGTTGACACAACACTACTTTCGGTTACTATCCCCGGCCCTTATTCATTGTTCAAAAACCAATCTATTTTATGCGCGTTTATTTGGCACCGATGGAAGGTGTTGTTGATCATCTGATGCGAGATATGCTGAGTCACATTGGCGGGTTTGACCTGTGTGTGACGGAGTTTGTGCGCATTGTGGACCAACTGTTGCCACCTCGGACCTACAAACGTATTTGCCCTGAACTGGACCATGGCGGTTTAACGCCATCAGGCACTAAGGTACGGGTTCAGCTATTAGGACAGTCGCCGGAATGGTTGGCAGAAAACGCCATGCGCGCTGCTGAATTGGGCTCCCATGGTGTAGATCTTAATTTTGGATGTCCTGCGAAAACGGTAAACAAGAGCAAAGGAGGAGCGGTACTTCTAAAGGAAACCGAAACTCTATACCAAATTTTGTTGGCGGTAAGAAGCGCTGTACCGAAAGAGCATGCAGTCACAGCGAAGATGCGTCTTGGCTTTGAAGACAAATCATTGGCTATCGACAATGCATTAGCGCTAGAAGCGGGGGGAGCAAGTTCACTCGTGGTCCATGCTCGCACTAAAGTCGAGGGCTATAAACCACCTGCCTATTGGGACTGGATTGCTAAAATAAAACAGGCCGTGAAGATCCCTGTCATTGCCAACGGTGAAATATGGACGGCTGCAGATGCCAGGCAATGTTTGGCTCAGTCTCAGTGCCAGGATGTCATGCTTGGTCGTGGCGCCCTAGCCATGCCAAACCTTGCCAGGGTCATCAAAGGGGAGCAGTCCCCTATGCCATGGCAAGACGTACTCTCTTTGCTCATTCGATATTCTGGCTTTGAACTTTACGGTGACAAAGGTAAGTACTTTCCCAATCGCATAAAGCAATGGTTGAAATACCTGCTAATGCAATATCCACAAGCCGCTGAGTTGTTCAAAGAGATAAGAACGCTACGTAAATCCAGTGACATTGTCGCCTTGCTGGAACACGCGGCCGCCAACTATCCGCTTGTTTACAAAGATGAAATGACAGCTGCTCCGCAAAATATGACATTCTCATAGACTCCTGCTAGCCTTAAGGCTTACGGGAAATAAGTAACGTCAGTGACACAACTGACGTTGTTATTGCCTAACGACAAGAAGTATTGGTAGTGCGCTCATTTGCGGCAAACCAATCGAAGTAATCCAACTCAACAACAAGTAGAACATCTATGAAGACATTTCCTCAGAAGTGGTTCTTCAAAGGGAAGTTAGCTACGTTGATGGCCGTCGCATTGTCGACAGGTGTAAGTATCAGCGCAATTGCCGACGACCACGAAGAAAAAAAACCACAAGATCCGTTCGTTGAAATAAATAAAGATCCGTTTCCCAGTACTTATCAACCTGCTAATCAGGGTGTGACATTAATTCAGAATGTACATGTATTGGATGGTATTGGTGGTGAGTATAAAGACACCTCAGTGTTGGTCGAAAATGGCGATATTAAAGCCATTGGTACTGATTTGTCGGCACCCTCAGGGGCTACCGTTGTTGATGGCGCGGGTCGTTGGTTGACACCTGGCATCATTGATACACACAGTCATTTGGGTGTGTATCCCACTCCAGATGTGGACTCTCATGCTGATGGCAACGAAATGACCAAGCCTGTCACGGCTGAAGTGTGGGCAGAGCATTCAGTATGGCCACAGGATGCGGGATTTGCCGCAGCGCTGGCAGGTGGTATCACCAGTCTGCAAATCTTACCTGGCTCAGCCAATCTGGTTGGTGGCCGAGGTGTGACACTGAAGAACGTACCTAATCGTAACGTTCAGGATATGAAGTTTCCTGATGCGCCATACGGCATGAAAATGGCGTGCGGTGAGAATCCTAAACGAGTTTACGGAAAGAAAGGTGGTCCAGGCACACGTATGGGTAATGTTGCTGGCTATCGCTCCAGCTGGATAGACGCTCAGGCCTACAAAGAAAAATGGGAGAAATATCGAGCAGAGTACGAGAAGGGTGAAAATCCAACACCACCAACGCGTGATTTGAAACTGGAAACCTTAGCCGGTGTGCTTGAAGGTGAGATTCTTGTGCATATGCATTGCTATCGAGCGGATGAAATGAGCGTGATGCTGGATGTTGCTAAAGAGTTTGATTACAAAATCACCAGCTTTCACCATGCAGTCGAAGCATACAAAATCGCCGATCTACTAGCCGAGAGTGAAGTATGCGGCTCTATGTGGGCAGACTGGTGGGGTTTCAAAATGGAAGCTTACGACGGCATTCAGGAAAATATCCCGATGGTTCACAAAGCTGGCGGTTGCGCCATCGTGCACTCTGACAGCGATCTGGATATTCAGCGGCTGAACCAGGAAGCCGCCAAAGCGCTAAGTAATGGTCAACAAGTCGGAATTGATATCAGTAAAGCAGATGCCTGGCAATGGCTGTCAGCAAATCCGGCAAAAGCCCTGGGTGTGTTTGAGCAAACAGGTTCAATTGAACCGGGTAAAGACGCTGATATCGTGCTATGGAATGGTGACCCGTATTCTACCTACAGCAATCCAGACCAAGTCTATATTGACGGTGTGCTCGTTTACGAGCGAGGTAATGAAGAACTTTGGCCTGTCAGTGATTTTGAGCTTGGACAACCAGGTGAAGGAGAACGCTAATGAAAGTCTTTAATAAAACAAAACTGGCGTTAGCGGCACTGTCACTGTGTGTTTCTGCTTTCGTACAGGCAGAAAACATCGCTATTGTTGGTGGTACGGTGCACACCATGAGTGATGACGGCACCATCGAAAATGCCACGGTATTGCTGGAAGATGGCGAGATCAAATCGGTTCGTCAAGATGGCAGAGTACCCAGCGGCTATCGCCAAATTGATGCCAGCGGCAAAGTCGTAACGCCTGGAATTATTGCCGCCTTTACCTCATTGGGGTTGGTGGAAGTGGAATATTCTGCAGGTATTGCCGACAACACCACTAAACTGGATGATGATTCATTGGGGACTATTCCTGATGTGCAGTATGCCGTAAATCCGGATTCCAGCCTGATGAATATAACCCGTATTGATGGAGTGACATCTGCGGTGTCCGGTTTGGCGTATTTTGACACGATCTTTGGTGGTCAGGGTGCGGTCATTACGCTGGGTGACAAAGTAAACCCAATCATGAAGTCCAATGCCGTCATGACCTTGGATATTACAGGTGGTGTTGCCGAAGAAAATGGTGGCTCGCGTGCTGCACTGTGGCCAAAGGTCATGAAAGTATTTGCTGAAGCAGCGATGACTAAAGGACGTAAAATCAAAGTAGGTGATGATTGGGATGGAGACTTTGATAAGAATGATATCAATGCCTTGGTTCCGGTTATTAATGGTGAGATGCCGTTATTGGTATCGGTACACCGCCTGATTGATATTCGTCATCTGATAAAGCTGAAACAACAATACAGCAAGGTAAACATGATCTTGTTGCAGGCAACTGAAGCCTGGCGTGTCGCTGAGGAATTGGCGAATCATGACATTGGTGTAGTATTTAATCCGCAAATCAATTTGCCCTATGATTTTGGCCAATTGGGTGCCACATTAAGCGCGGCTGCACGTCTTGATGCGGCGGGCGTTAAAGTCGCATTTGGTGCAACCAGTGGCGTGAATACCCACAATCCAAGGTTAGCCCCTCAGCAGGCCGGCAACGCTGTTGCCCATGGCTTACCCTGGGAGAAAGGCTTAGCCGCTATCACCATTAACGTTGCCGAAATGTTTGGTGTCGATGACCGTATTGGTTCATTGGAAAAAGGTAAGCAGGCCGATGTGGTTGTTTGGTCTGGTGATCCTTTAGAAGTGATGAGCCAGGCGGAACATGTCATCATAAAGGGTGAAGAAATTCCGTTAACGTCTCGCCAAACCAAGCTGCGGGACCGTTATCTGAACATGCAAAGCGACAAACCGTACCGCTATATCAAACCATAGAAGTTAGAGCTAACAAAAAAGGCCGGGAAATAAGATATTTCCCGGCCTTTTTATGTTTAAGCTTGATAGCTCACACTGGTCTATATACTCACACTTGCGTATTAATTATCGATCCCACACGCTGTCCAGGGTTGCCTTGCCCAGCATTGGCAGCATCGCCGGCAGTGTTCTGACTCTGGGTTTCTAATCGGGCAGTTTCCTGCGATGTGGCAACATTTTCTTGCTGCTCAGTTCGTTCTGCCTGACTTGCCTGTAAACTCTGTTGTCCAGACTGCTGTTGTTCCGCTCGGTCGGTTTGTTGTTGGTCCTGCCGCTGCTGAACATTATCGTCACGCTCAGATTGCTCAGCATTCTGTTCCAGTTGTTGACGTTCTTGCCTCTCTGGTCGCTGCTGCGCTTCTGCATTGCCCGATTGCTGAGAAACGAAACTTTGCAACGAACCGGGTGAACCTGTTGCTTCAATTCCCATAATTTACCTCACTTAAGTCCTGATACTTCATAGACGCTACCTCATATGACCAAGTTTAGCTCAAAAACTATTCAGATGCTTAAAATTTAATCTTTCATCAGTGGCAAAAGCTGCTCACCCATCCATTGTGCCAGTATAGGTTGCGCATCAGCATTTGGGTGCAGACCATCTCTTTGCATCAATTCAGGTTTAAGTGCGATGTCTTGTAAGAAGAAAGGGATCAAAGGTACGTCGAATTGTTCTGCCAATTCGCTGTATACACCGGTAAACATATTGCTGTAGCGCGCACCGAAATTAGTAGGGATACGCATTTCCTGAATGATGACAGCAACGCCGTCCGCTTGCGCCAGACGTACTATTTCCGCCAGATTTTGCTGCATTTTGTTGACCGGGTAGCCTCGTAGGCCATCATTCGCTCCCAGCTCAAGGTAGAGGTGAGTGGGGTGGTGTTGCGCCAGCAAGCGAGGTAAGCGCGCCAGTCCACCGTCGGATGTCTCACCGGAAATGGCGGCGTTAACTACGTCGATGTGTTTCTCCTGCCACGCATTTTGTAACAAAGAAACCCAGCCTTGCTCTTGTCTCAGGTTGTAGCCAGCGCTTAGGCTATCACCTAAGACTAATAAGCGTATATTCTGTGCAAAAAGTTGATCTGAATAGATCATCAGAGGTATAAGCACAATAATGAGTATGTTTTTAAACTTCAAAATGAGTGATTCTCCAAAAATATGATTTCAGCGAAGCAGATAACCAAAGTCGTCAGTACGTCTGAGGGACCGCTACAGATCCTTCAACCAATTAGTTTTGATGTCAAGCCAGGTGAGACAATTGCCGTGGTAGGTGCGTCCGGCTCCGGTAAATCCACATTACTAGGACTATTGGCCGGGCTGGATGAAGTCACTGAGGGGGAAATTTATCTGGATGGTGCACCATTGCATGCCATGGATGAAGAACAACGGGCCAGGATTAGAGGGGAAAAAGTTGGTTTTATTTTTCAGTCCTTTATGTTGGTGCAAAGTTTGACCGCATTGGAGAATGTAATGCTGCCGGCAGAGATTGCCGGATTGGATAATCCAAGAGAGCTTGCTGAAGAGCTTTTAGTCAAAGTCGGTCTAGAACACCGGGCTGGGCATTATCCCAACCAATTGTCCGGTGGTGAACAACAGCGAGCGGCAATTGCTCGCGCATTTATCACGCAGCCGAAGATTTTATTTGCTGATGAGCCTACTGGTAATCTCGATGCAGCCAACGGTGACAAAGTTGAAAAATTACTGTTCGAACTCAATGAATCAGCGCACACCACTTTGGTGCTGGTCACCCACGATACCGAGTTAGCCGATAAATGTGAGCGTCAATTGATAATGCACGCGGGGGAGCTAACCGAATCGCAAAACGGCGTTGCCGAGTCCAAACCCAAACTGAAGGCGATTTAGTATGGGCTGGAACTTAGCCTGGCGACTATTTCGTCATGAAGCCCGTCGTGGCGAACTCACCATCATTCTGGCGTCTATTGTGTTGTCTGTGGCCGCTGTTTTGTCATTGTCGCTATTCAGTGAACGATTACAGCAGGCGTTAACCGATCGTACCGCTCAATATCTGGCCGCTGATCGCATTGTTGAGGGGGATAATCCATTACCAGCATCCTGGCTGGAAAAAGCGCAGAGCATGGGCCTGGAAACTGCACAGGGCTTCGGCTCACGCTCCATGGCATTTGGCAACAACAATATGTTGTTGGTCAGAGTGCGAGCGACCAACCAAACCTATCCACTGAAAGGTGAAGTTAAAGTAACAGACACACCTTTTGGCATCGGTCAGGCGACCGATGAGTTGCCTGCATCCGGAGAAGCCTGGATCGACTCGCAAATCTTCCAGCAGTTGGGTGTGAAACTAGGCGATGTGATTGAGATCGGTGATAAACCGTTAACGATTTCCCGAGTTTTGTCAGAAGTACCAGATCAGGGGTTTTCTTTGTTTGGTGCGGCCCCAATGGTGCTAATGCGACTGCAGGATTTGCCTGCCACCAATATTCAGGGACCAGGAAGCCGTGGCTATTACACGTTATTTCTGTCAGGCGAAAGTGATGTTCTGGATGACTACTATGATTGGCTGGCACCGCAAATGGATGATGAAATTCATTGGTGGATGTCGGTCGAGGATGAAGAGTCACCTATTGGTCGTTCAATAGGTCGGGCAGAACAGTATTTTTTATTAGCCAGTTTACTGGCCATAGTGCTGGCGTCGGTGGCAATCGCGGTAGCCGCACAGCGCTACAGTCAACGGCACTATGATCCAGTTGCAATTATGAAAACACTGGGTGCCAGTCGCAAGACTGTGCAAAAAGTCTATTTACTGCAAATTACTTTTATTACCTTACTGGGCATTTTTCTTGGTAGTGCAGTGGGCTATGGTATCCAGCAACTCGTCGTGTCCCTGGTGCAGGATCAGGTCAGTGTGTCCCTACAAAGCTGGTACTGGGGGCCTGTTTGGATTGCGGTGTTCACTGGCGTGACCTGTGCCATGCTGTTTTCATTGTATCCGCTGTTAAAACTATTTTCCGTTCCTCCGCTCAGAGTGCTACGCAAAGATCTGGGAGCCAGTATCAGTTCACGTGCCATCCAGTTTCTTGCGGCTGGGGGGGCCATATTCCTGCTGATGTGGGTTTATAGTCAGAATCTTAAGATAAGTGCTATTTTGTTTTCATCGGGAATTGTACTGGTGATTGCCTTGTTACTTGTGACCTATGGTCTTATCTGGCTGGGCAGACATCTTGGTCAGGGGCGCATGGGGGCCTGGCAACTGGCATGGGCGCGAATTCAGCGCAGAGCGATGGACAACAGTGTGCAGCTTATCAGCTTTTCGGTCACCATCATGCTGCTGTTAGTCGTTTTGGTAATGCGCAACGATATGGTCAAACAATGGCGGGACCAATTACCAGAGGGAACGCCCAATTACTTTATGGCTAATATTACCCAAACGCAATTACCGCAACTGGAACAGCACTTTGCCCGCTATGATGCGAATATTGAGGAGTTCTATCCCGTTGTCCGTGGTCGTTTTGTTGCGGTAAACGATGAACGTGTGAGTACCGATGTCACCAAGGAAGAAGACAACGCTGAAAATGCTAATCAGCGTCAGGGGCTGGGTCGGGAAGCTAACCTGACCTGGAGCAACCAATTACAATATGAAAATAAAATCGTTCTGGGCAAATGGCATCGTCCTCACGTGCCTGGACAGCCGTATGAGGTGTCGGTGGAAGAAAGAGCTGCTGAGCGCATGGAAATCGTACTGGGCGATGTGCTGACATTTAACATCGGTAGTGAGGTGGTCAAAACCACGGTGACCAGCATTCGTTCGGTCAATTGGCAAACCATGCAACCCAACTTCTTTTTTGTTTTGCAGCCAGAAGTAATGCAGGAGTTTTCGCCAACCTACATTACAAGCTTTCATCTCGAAGGGGAGCGTAAAAAGGATATTGCCGCCATGATGGCGCCATTTCCAACTGTGACCTTATTTGATGTTGACCAGCGTATCAATCAATTACGGGATATTGTTGATCAGGTGTCGATGGCCGTGGAGTTTATCTTAATCCTGGTTTTAGTTGCGGGAGCGTTGGTGCTGGTGGCACAAGTTCAGGCCAGTATGGATGAGCGTCAGCAGGAGTTGGCGATTCTCAGAACGCTAGGAGCTAAAGGCATCATGATCCGCAGCAGTGTGATATTTGAGTTTATTATCATCGGCACTGTCGCAGGATTTATGGCCGCAATAGCAAATGAGTTAACGCTGTATTTACTGCAAACCCAAATATTCAATATGGACGCCACCTTGCATCTGGATTATTGGCTGATTGCACCAGCTGTTGGCGCGACGGTTGTGGGTATCCTTGGCGCAATAAGTTGCTGGCGGTTGTTGTCGCTCAATACCAGTCATTTGCTGCGTAAAATGGTTTAAAAAGCGGCGCAAAGGTCTACACTTTGGGGACCTACAATGTACAGCAGGACCCCAACATGAAATCAGAAAAAGCCTTTGTCTACGACACGGCAGCGCAAATATACGCTGCCATGTTTGCCAACCCGGAGGTCAAAGAAGATATGCGCTATGCTATCGACCGGGCAGTCGAGCTTTGGGATGAACTAAACAAAGTGAATTTCAATCCTGATTCTGACGTGCCAGAGTAGCACTCGCTGCTCTGGTTTTATTTGTTCATCCGCCTTTATCCGTAGAGCTTTGACGCTATTCCAGAATCAGCTCGGATACGTCACGATAATGCCCCAATTTACCTCGAATAAAACAATTAAAGGCGATTGAATATCGGGGTTGATTAGACATATTGGGTTCAACCATATGGTTTAATTCGGAGGGGAACAGCAATAAATCGTGGGTCTTTGGCACAACGACATTGATCGGCGTATTAAACACATTTTGACGTTCTTTAGAGGGATTGATTTCCAGTCGTCGATAACTTATATGTTTGTCAAATACCATTCTGGATACCGGACTGGGCAACTCTGCAAAGTACAATGAACCAGAGACAATAGAGTTTGAGTGTGAATGGGTGTGCATGCCAATGCCGGGTTGATTAACCAGAGACCAGGATTGTGTGACATACAATTGTTGCTCTATACCCATGACCTCTTTAGCGTAAATGTTCAGCGCTTCCTGCACAGCGTCCTTGATACCTTTGAGTTCCGGTTCTTCAAATATATAGAGGTTTTCAGAAATGAGGTTTTGCTGATTCTGAACCATCTTCAAATTCTTGATAAATGCAACCTGTTCTGCACTGATAAGGTTTTTGAAGTTGGTACGGAAGTAAGGTATCGCAAATAGCGGCTGCACATCGTAATTTTGTACTACAGAATTCATCGTCTTTTCCTGTTACCAATGGAGTTATTATTATTTGTAACAAAAAGTAACATATGCAACAGGTGCGCAAAAATCAAGCAATGAATGATGATTCTAGGACATGTATTGTTATTTATTTTCGGCAGGAGAAGATAATCACCCTTATCAGCACCAGACAGAAACAAACGGCATTGAACCTTTTTATTTAAAAGCTTTCTGTAGCGACAGGCATGATTGTAAAAAAAATGTTAAAAAATTTGAGCTAAACATCAAGGAATAATTATGTTGATTGGCTCATTTGCCAAACGAGCAAATGACTGCCCGAGAATAAGCTTATGTGGGGATGTTGGTGTTTGCATAATTATTCAATAAGAATGATTAATTTTACCGTCAATTAGGATAAATCATCTAATAATTACGGTAATGTAATAGTAAAATTTCATTTGCTGTCATGTTTGGGGGTTGTCATTCTAAAATCGATGGTGTTTAATTGAACAATACTTGACGTATTTTTATACCGTTTTCACCATATTATGAATCAGCAACACCACGACATTGCAATTGTCTCTGCATACCTGCAACGGGAATGTAGTGTTGATTTTCATTTGTCTGAATGGTTTGACGAATAGCCCACAGAAATTCTTTTCAATTTTTAAATCATGTAAATGATTTAACTCAACATAAAAACAACAAGTACAGGAAACGATATGAATACTTCAATGCGTACTTTGGCGCTCGTAGCGCTATTGTGTGGTAGTAATGCTTATGCGTGTATCACCTCAGAGTCAGAAAATAATAATTCCGAATCAAGGGCTGATGGCCCGGTTTGTTCTGGTGATATTATCGCAGGCTCCATTGGGTCTCGAAGGGATGTGGATTGGTTCAGCTTAACTGTGCCTGCTTCGGGAACGATTGATATTTCTCTGGATCATAGTGGTAGCGATGACTTTGACTGGGATTTATACACTACGTCAGGTCCTGCGGTAGCGTCAGGTGCAACGAGTTCAGTCCCAGAAACTGGCAGCTACAGTGGTCCCGCCGGAGATTACTTTGTCAAGGTCAGTCGATACTCTGGCACTGGCTGGTACGATTTACAGATCGACTTTCCAACATCAGGTGGGGGCGGCGGTACCGCTTGCAATGAGTATGGTCCCCGACCTTCAAAACCCGGAAATCTGCAAGCCTGGACTGTCGGTCAGTCACAGGATGTATGCCCGGTCACCGCCAGTCAAGGAGCGGTTCTATTGATGGGGGGCGGGCCAGATGTAGATGCCTCATTTAGCCAACGAGTAAGTCCCCATATTAACGGTGGTGATGTCGTGGTCATTCGAACCTCAGGTACTGATGCATACAATGATTACCTATTGCCTTTGACTGGCGCCGATTCAGTCGAAACCTTAATCCTAAATACCCGCAGTAAAGCCGATAGCGACTATGCGGATTGGGTTATCCGATCTGCTGAGTTTGTGTTTATCGCAGGTGGAGATCAATCCGATTATTTGAATCAGTGGTTGGGCACCAAGGTGCAATCCGCTTTACAACACGTTTATCAGAAAAATGGTGTTATTGGTGGTACCTCAGCAGGGAACGCCGTGCAGGGTGAGTATATCTATGATCCTGATGGTGTCTTAGGCGCAATTAGTGAGGAAGTGGTAACAGATTTTTGTCACGAGACTATCAATATTTCCTCTGGTTTCTTGACAACTCCGGTATTGGCCAATGTGATTACTGATACCCATTTCGCTGAACGCGATCGTATGGGGCGGATGGCTGTTTTCTTGTCCCACATAGGGATCGGCAAGATGGCAATAGGTGTCTCAGAAGACAGTGCTCTATTTGTGACTGAGGATGGTAATGGTCTTGTTGATGGCAGTGGAAACGTTTATATATTGACGACAGACAGTCAAACCCGTTTCACCCAAACATCATGTGGAAACCCTGTCATCATTGAGGACTTACTTAACTATCGTCTAACGCCGGGTGACAGTTTTAATGTGTTGACTGGGGCAACTAGTATCAATCCAACCCGCCTGGATATTGATGGCCGAGACAATAATTTTTATAACCCCAATAATCCTTATTGAATTTATGAGCTCATCTTAGACACCTGATTTTTACTTAAGCTCGAGAAGCGAATAATTTCAAAGGGCCGACAGATTGCATCAGTGCGATTTGTCGGTTTTTTTCTTTTATCTTATTTATTATGCCTTCTACCTCTTTTGACTGGTCAATATGCCCTCTCTACAGTCTAATTCCGCCAAAATACGCCATACTTAAATTCACGTTTCTCTGACAATCTGGATATCGAGGCAGCTATGAACGTAACGCGCGCATCAGTGAAGAATCCGGCCGCTGTGCTGGTTATCGTCGCACTGGTATTTATATTCGGCCTGATCGCCATGATGAAGCTGCCGATTCAGTTAACACCCGATATTGAACAACCACAAATTACCATTTCCACCGGCTGGCGAGCTGCAGCCCCGGAAGAGGTGGAGTCCGTCATTATTGAGCCACAGGAAAATGTGGTCAAAAATACCCGAGGCGTCACTGACGTAACGACTAATATCCAGCGTGGCTTTGGTAATATTACTCTGACTTTTGATGTTGGCACGGATATGCAACAGGCAATGTTAGATGTCATCAATAATCTCAATCAAGCGCCGCCATTGCCGCTTGATGTCTTCGAACCTGTCGTTGCGGCTGGTGGCGGGCGCGGAGGTCCAAATGCCGCCTCGTTATTAGTGCGGCCGGTACCAGGCAGTGATCTCCCCGATTTAGCTCAGCATCAGGATCTGATTGAAGATGTTGTTCAACCGCGGTTAGCGCGAATTCAAGGTGTAGGGCAGGTCAATCTTAACAGCCAGCGTCCCAGAGAACTGCGTATTACCTTTGATCCTCATAAGCTTGCAGCGCTGAATATTCCGATCGGTCAGGTGGCTGCGACAGTGTCTCGTGCTTCTGATGTCTCTGGTGGATTTGCCGATGTCGGCCGGCGTCAGTACACCGTGCGTTTTGCCGGGCAGTATGACATGCAGGACCTGTCGGAAATGATCATTTCTTATAGCGGCGATCGTCCGGTGTTCTTAAAGGATGTTGCCACGGTGGAAAATACTTTGGTAGACCGTTTTGGTTTTACCTTGCGTAATGGTGCGCCAGCCTACTACATCACCATCAGTAGGGGCAACGAGGCAAATACGGTTGCATTGTTAGATGACATTAACAAAGCGATTAAAGAACTCAATGAAGGTCCTTTGGCTGATGTCGGATTAATGATAGACCTGAGTTTTGATTCGTCCGTACATATTCGCAATGCCCTGATTTTGGTTAAAAGTAACCTTGGTCTGGGCGTTTTTCTGGCGCTGGGTATTTTGTGGATGTTTTTACGGGGCTGGAAGGCGACCTTTATTATTGCGGGGACAATCCCCCTATCAATAATGGCTTCGTTTCTGGCGCTTAGCATGTTGGAAAGAAGTCTTAATGTCATCTCATTGGCAGGGATTGCCTTCGCAGTAGGCCTTGTATTAGACGCCGCGATAATCGTGCAGGAAAACATTGTACGTTTGCGCAGTGAGGGACTTGACCGGAAAAAAGCCGTGTTACGCGGGGCAACGCAAGTAACCGGTGCTTTATTTGCTTCTACATCCACCAGTGTTGCTATTTTCCTGCCCATTTTGTTTATGGAAGGCATTGAAGGACAACTTTTCTCTGATTTGGCGCTGACCCTCTCGATTGCCGTCATAGCGTCGCTGGTATCAGCCATCACGATTTTACCCATTGCCAGCCAGTTTTTATTGAGTGAAGCGCCCAAGCAGGATCCGCATGAAGCTTACTGGCATAAAATAACCAATCTCATTATGAGGTTGACCGACACTCAATCTAAACGTCTCGGCTGGATCGCTGGCCTGCTGGGAAGTGCTGTTTTGGTGACATTGGTTTTGTTACCGCGTACCGATTTCATGCCCCGCGCCCCAATTGATGGCTTTTTCTTTTCATTGAATTTACCTCCGGGAGGCAACATCGAATTTCTTGATGTTGAAATGGCGGAGCGATTTAAACGCCGTATTGCACCCTATGCCGCGGGCGAAAAGTTACCAAAGGTCAAAAGCTATAATTTTTATAGCTATGGACCAAACGCCACTGGCGGCTTCATTTACGCTGATGATCCTACTCGGGTAGAAGAGTTGATGACCGTAGTGCAAGAGGAAGTCCTGGCGGGATTGCCTGATACTCAAGTGTTCTTGTTTCGAGGTTCAATGATCAATGTCACAGGTGGCGGGAACGGGCGCTCCATTAATCTGGACTTGCAGGGGCCTGATATGGATGCCCTTATGGCTGCAGCTCAGGCGGGTATTGGGGCGATTAGTGAACATATGCAAAACAGCAGTGCACAGCCTGTACCGGCGCTGTCGATGGCAGAGCCGGAATTACGTTTGATACCCAATGATCGTCGGATTACTCAGGCAGGGTTAAACCGAGCTGATGTGGCCAACGCGGTACGGGCGTTTACAGACGGGCTATTCGTATCTGAATATTTTGATGGTAACGATCGGATGAATGTTATTTTGCGGGGAAGCGATTGGAGCAATCCGGATGAATTGGCGGCCTTACCTATTGCCACACCAAGAGCGGGCATTCAAACCCTCGGGGAACTTGCTCATGTTACCCGGACAGTAGGACCAAGCCAGCTGCGACGGGTAGATGGGAAACGCACCGTTTCGCTGATCGTACGCCCGCCGGAGACGCTGTCACTGGATGAGGCCATGCAACAACTGGAAGAGCATGTCATTCCCATTATCAAAGCGCAGTTGCCGCAAGGGGGAAGTCTGAATATCAATGGTAATGCCAATCGTATGAAGGCAGCGATTGTGGATATGGCAAATAACTTTGTACTGGCATTAGTCATTTTATTCTTGTTAATGACTGCTCTGTTTCGTTCGGCACGAGATTCTCTTTTGGTGTTAATGGTCATGCCTCTGGCCGTAGGCGGGGGTGTCATTGGTCTTTGGGTATTGAACCTGTTCGCGTTTCAGTCGCTGGATTTATTGACTATGATTGGCTTTATTATCTTATTAGGCTTGGTGGTGAATAATGCCATTTTACTGGTAGACCAGACCCGCTTCGGACAGCGTGAAGGTTTGAGTCAGGCCGATGCCGTCCGCCAGGCGGTACGTATAAGAGCCAGACCCGTCTACATGAGTACCTTAACCAGTTTGTTTGGCATGTTACCGCTCATGTTGATGCCCGGGGTAGGTTCAGAAATCTACCGGGGGCTGGCAACGGTTATCGTCGGAGGCATGGCAATTAGCGCGATGTTTACATTGATACTGCTGCCGTCTTTATTGCGAATAGGGGAAGAAAAAGAAACGACCCCCGACGTGTTAGTGCAACATGACATAGTCTCACAGGAGTAATTGATTATGCATAGTTCAAGAATATCTGGAATTCTCGGCCTGCTAGGGGCGTTGTTGTTACCTGCTGCGCTGGCACAAAATGCACCGCCACCCAGCCCAGTGCAGGTCACTGAAGTTGAAAAAACTATTTTTGTACCGACGGTGGATATAGTCGGTACCATTTATAGTCGCAATAACGTTAAACTCACGGCCGGCGTAGGTGGTCGTTTGGACTATGTCGCTGAACCTGGCACCTTTCTGGTTAAAGGGGAAGAGGTGGCACGTATCGATCCTTTACCTTTGCAATTACAGCAAGCCGAGCAGGAAGCCAACATTAAGCGTGCCAGAATTAATCTTGAGTACCTCAATCGGGAGCTTAACCGCCTAAAGGAACTGCGACTCAGCAATAGTGCCTCTGTATTTCAACTGGACCAAACTCAATCACAATACGATCTGGCCCAGGCTGATCTAGAAATCGCTCAGGTCAGATTAAATCAAATAAATGATCAGCTCAGTCGATCTGTTGTCAAAGCACCGTTTGACGGTGTCGTCACTGAACGATTGCGAGAAGCGGGTAGTGATGTCAGTCGAGCGGAAGTTTTGGTGAACATGTTGGATACAGAGAATCTGGAAGGACGGGTGTTTATTCCCGTTAAGTATTTGCCGTTTTTACGTACCAGTAAAGAAGTGGTTATTGCATCCGAGACACATCAGCTTAGTGCGCAAATAAAGGCTATTATCCCTGCCGCAGATGTACAATCACAGTCTTTCGAATTGCGGGTTAGTTTACCTGCCAGCGCCAATAGGGACTGGACCAGTGGTCAGTTGATTAAGGCCACGATTCCCGTGCGTGCTCCGCAGGAAACCCTGACCGTGCACCGGGACGCACTTATTTTGCGCAGTGATGGTACTTTTGTCGTGGTCATTGATGAAGAGAATAAAGCGCACCGACATGCGGTTGAAGTGGGAGAAGGTCAGCGCGATAAAGTGAGTATCAGCAGTGATGCGATTCAAGCCGGAGATCGAGTTGCGACACGAGGTGCTGAACGACTGCGTGATGGGCAAAGCGTGGTGATTGCCACACCCAATGCTTAGTCTTTGATAGTTGATTTCGCACCAGCCTGTAGACCACTTTTATTTTTCTTTAATGGTTTTAATCCATTTGTGTTTTAAGCGCTGAATTTCCCCGTTATCTGTTAAGGCTTTAAGCGCGTTTTGCATCGGAGTCTTTAGATGATAGCGTGGGCTCTTGCGACTGATCGCCGTGTAAGATTGCATAGTCGCTGTCGGGTGATATGTGCCGTGTTTCAGGATGCGTAACCAGTTGGGGTGGTTTTCTTCAATCTCGTTTAACAGCTCTTCAAACCCTGCCAGCGTGTCGATCCGATTGCTGGCCAGCAACTTCAGCCCAATATCAATGTTCTTCACATCAACTTTGATGAGCTTCTCGGTGTTTTCAAATTGTGGGAAATATACGGTACTGCCTAAATAACCCACAACCATTTCCTGTTCAACCATATCGTTGAAACTCTCAATAACCCGTGGGTCATCAAAACGCTGATAAAAGACGGTCGTGTACTCTCCGCGGATATATGCAGGTTGAAGGTATTCGAGATATCTATTGCGCACTTCGGTATAAAGCAGCGAGTGGACAATATCAATATGCCCTTTTTCGAGGGCATCCACGCACCCCGCCCAACCACATTCCACAAAGTACACATCAAGTCCCAGTTTATCTGCCAGTAAATGGGTTAAATCGTATTCAAATCCAGAGTATCTTGGCTTTTCCGGATCATTGGAAATGATCATGTAAGGCGGTAAATGATTGGCAGTCACGCGCAAAGTATCGGCCAAAACCTGTGATTGCCAAAGTAGCATGAAGCTGATAACGATGCTGAAAATAAGACGTAACAAATCTGTAATTGCTGAGCGACTTTTAATCATATAGTGTGGCTAAGTCATTTATGTGTATAAAGAATATGACGTTAACTGTAGCTCATTTTCACAACTATAGTTGAATCAGTAGGCAACTAAAGCGCATACTCTGAGCAATTTTTAACTATTAGGTATAGAGCAATATGGCAGAAAAATACTCTCAAGAACAGATCAACGTAGCTTTAGCAGAATTAAATGAAGGTTTGGATAGCCAGTGGCAAATTGAAGGGGATAAACTTATCAAAACCTTCAAGTTCAAAAGCTTTATTCGAGCGTTTGGCTGGATGTCACAAATCGCTATATGGGCGGAGAAGCTGAATCATCACCCCGAGTGGTTCAATGTATACAATCGGGTTGAAGTGCAACTAACGACACATGATGCCGGCGGTATTTCAGAGCTGGATTTCAAATTGGCAAGCAAAATGGAATTATTCAATAAATAATGTTTTTACCTCGTCACAAAATGTCATCTGGAATTGTCATTTTTGCGTAACAACCAGCTCTATAAATTAGGGGCTTAAAAAGAAAATCATGGAGATAACAATGAAAGCAACAAAAATGCTTGTGAGTGTACTGGCGGTTTGCTCTACAGTGGTAAGCCTCACAGCGTCGGCCGGACATCATGAACAAAAGGATATGGCGTTTGATCACAGCCATCGCAGTGAGAAAAATCAGCAACGTGATATGTACCGTCAACCCTTCAGAACCCTCAATTTCTTTGGTGTGGAGGAGAATCACAAGGTGGTTGAAATTATGCCCGGAGGGGGGTGGTATACTGAAATCCTTGCTCCTATGCTAATGGAAAAAGGACAGTTGATTGCAGCTCACTATCCTGCGGACAGCGAAGGTTATCGCGGCCGTTCTCGAAAGGGGTTTGAAGAAAAATTGGCAGAAATGCCGAAACTGTATGGCAAGACAAAGATTGTTGATTTTGTACCTGCGCAGGCAACGGCCGAAGAGGCAAAATATGCTGATGTGGTACTCACCTTTCGCGGATTGCATGGTTTGCAAAATGGTGGTGAGTTGAATGACGCATTTCAACGCTTCAATGAGATGCTTAAAACAGGTGGTAAGTTAGGCGTCGTCCAGCATCAGGCGCCTGAAGGGCATGATCCAGTCGCGACAGCCAAAAAAGGCTATCTACCTAAATCTTATGTAATTGAAGTGGCCCAAAAAGCCGGATTCAAACTAGTTGCAGAAGCGTATTTTCACAACAACCCAAAAGATACCATCATCCAGGACAACCATAAGATAGGCGTTTGGGCATTACCGCCATCTTTGCGAGATGAAGAGAATCAGGAAAAATATAAGAAAATCGGCGAATCTAACCGTATGACATTATTGTTCGAAAAAATGTAATCGCGCTGAACTGGCCCCTCGGGGCCAGTGCCTGGAAACAATGACGGTTATTATGCTTCACCAGCAATGGCCTGCCTCAAAACACGAAATAATTCTATCTCTGCATAAATGCAGGATCTTAGACCAAAGTCTAATGGTTAAAATTATACCCTTGCACTATGCTTAAGGTAAGAGCTTCCTTTCTGCCGTTGAGAGAAAATGCCGTGGAAACTTCATTTGGAATGTCAGGTCAGCACAGCACCCTTGAACAAAGTGGTCGAATCGTTAAATTTCAGTTTCACGAGGCTGCTAGTGCAGCTGATGTTCGCGAGCAATTCCAATACTTGAAGACTCATCTGACCAAAGCAGAGCATCTGGCTTATGTTTTACTCATTGAAAACTGTTCAAATGATGCGGAGCTTCAGGTGCTAAAACAGACCCTGCCTGATTATCTTTATTTTCTTGATGCCATCGGTGTGCGCAATATAGTCACCTGCTGCGCCAATGCGACGCCTGAATATCTGGCGTTTTTAAAGGATTGTGAGACAAATCATATAAAAACACACTTTTTCTTTGATGAGATTTTTCTGGAAAATTGGTTATCAACAGAATTCAAAAATGACATTAAAGAAAACGTCTTAGCCGCTTAATAAGCTATTCTAATACATTGATTCTAAATATCCCCTGTTTTGCCGTAACAGTCATACACTGTTTGGCACGCTAACAGCATTTATCACGCAACTCTGTGTGCATATTGGGTAGGTTTTCGATGGGAAATCTTAATCACTATTGAACAATTCGATAGCTCAAATAGCATAAACTCACTTATGAACGAAATATAAATCGGTTTTATCCGGTTAATATAGCAGGGCCAGTAGAGTACTCGTCTAAATCTTTATTGGAATGGGAAATACCCAAGATAAAGTTAAATTTTTTGACTAAGCTAGAAGTGTATAATGCCGCTTTCCAGTGTATATTTTTATCCAGTTGTAATGCATTTTGCACACAGCCAATAGAACAAAAAGAGGGTTCAATGGATATTCTCAACTCCATCAGTAAAAAGGTAATGGTGGGATACGTAGGTATCGTCGTGGTCTTACTGGTGATAGCAACGCTATTGTATCAGGAGTCCAGCGCCATAAATGACCAGAAACAGGTCTTTGTGGATCAGACATTACCTACGTTGAGAGCCGCAGAACAAGTGTCGTCGGCGTTGAACAAAGTACAGATTGCCGCATTTGGTCTTTACGGTACAACCCTGACCTTAAATGATTTCAATACGCAATTACGCAATCAGGAAGCCATCGTTACTGAAAAGCTGAAAGAACTGGAACGGGCAAATCTGGGGAATAGCAGCGGAATTACCCAGGCAAAACAAAAAGCCTGGCAACAAGTGGATAATTTAAAAAACATCATGGCAGCCGATGGTGTGGACTGGGATGGTGCCAGAGAAGCGTTAGCCAGCATTCAAAAAGAAATGACCGCTTTGAACGAATTAATCGCTACCGTAAATGCCGCCGCGTCGACACAGGCCCAGGACTCATCTGATGCCATTTCGGATGAAATCGGTAGTATGCGGACCCTGATAATCGTTTCGGTACTGCTGATATCAGGCATTACAGTCGGCTCCTTTTTAATGGCGCAACAGAACATCACAAAACCAGTTAAATCCTTGTCATCGCAACTGGATCGCATTGCTGTTGAAAATGATTTGTCGAACGATGTACAGATCCGCTGTAGCGACGAGATTGGTATTGCTGCTTCCAGCGTCAACAAACTGTTAGTCGCCTTCCGCAATGGTAATACTAAAATTCAACGTTCTGCGGCGGCATTAGTAGAATCGGTAAGTCAGTTAAATCATTCGGCAGAAGTTTCAGAAGAGCAGGTGAATACCTTTACTACGCATATTCAGGAACTTTTGGAAAAAATTTCCGATCTGGAAGACTCAATCGAAGATAGTGCCAATCGCTCCGCTGGCGCATCTGATATTGCCCTAACTGGGGCAGAACAGGCGCGCACTGGGGCATCGAATGTCAGCCTGACATCCAACAGTATTGAGGCGTTGGCAAAAGATGTTGAAAAATCTGCGGAGATGTTACTGAGCCTTAAAAACGCCGGGGATCAAGTCAGCTCCGTAGTAAAAACCATTGCCGAGATTGCCGAACAGACAAACTTGCTGGCACTAAACGCGGCAATTGAAGCGGCGCGTGCAGGTGAGTCTGGTAGAGGATTTGCGGTGGTCGCGGATGAAGTAAGAACGCTGGCTTCCAGAACCCATGATTCAACCCACGAAATTAATAAAATTCTGGAGACTATTGTCGATTCGATATCTTCAACGGTGACTTCGATGGAGTCCAACAAAGTCAAAGCCACAGAGGCGGTTGAGTTGGCACAAACAACAGTGACCTCGCTGGATGATATTAAAGATACCGTCATTCAGTTAAGCCGAGAGAATAAAGAGTTGGCTAATTTGGGACAAGACATTAAGTCCAATGCCAGTGCAATGCGCATTAGCGTTGACCAGATTCAGGACGCCAGCGAGCATGTTACTGAGAGCAGCAAAGAAACGCGCTCTGCGTCCAATGATTTAACCTTGGTTTCCAATGAATTAAGTGGTATTGCTGGACAATTTAAGGTGTAAATAACGACTTTGTTTTAGGCCTGTGTTTTTTCTTCCATGACCTGCTGCAGCAACAATGTGGTGGCCATATCGCTTAAATGGGATTCTTTGGCCATCACTAGATAATGTTCGGGCGTGATCGTTTTTGCAGATTTCATCACGCTCAATTCACTGACCAGATTCGCTTCAAATAGCGTTTTCCCGAGTGGTGACTCGGGTTCCTTCTGACGCGACTTGGAAAGCTCTACGACCGCGGTGACTAAATCCTGCGGCATTTGCCATTGTGAAACCACCATAATGCTGATGGTCATGGATTTTGCATTGATGATTTTTTTAAACAATAGCGATTCCGGTTTTTCATCTGGGTTGGCACTTTTGAATGCATTGACCATTAACTGGAATATTAATAACTTGCCTAAATCGTGCACTAGCCCGGTTAGATAGGCAGTTTCCGGGTTAACCTTGTAATTGGACGCTAACTGTTTGGCCAGATTGGCGGTAAGCAGGCTGTGTGCCCAAAGTTTTTCGCCAAACATCTTAAAGTAGATAGGCTGGATGCGAATAATCTGGTTAAAAAACCGCATCAATACATGCTCTTTAACCGCTTCAGCCCCCAACATCATAAAGGCATGGGTTAAGTCACTGATTTCTTTTTTGCTGTGATTGTAAAGAGGACTGTTTGCGACTTTAATAAGGTGACTGGCCATGCCCGGCTCTTTATCTATCAGGCTGGTAAATTCATGGACATTAAAGTCATCTTTGCCCAGCATATTTTTGAGTTTCAGGACTGACTGCGGTAACTGCGGCAACAACTTGATAATAACGTCGGGTTTATCTAACAGTTTGTTGGTGTCGCTCAGTATTTTGCGTTCCAACGGATTAATGTCTTTTTGTTTTTGTGACTTGCCTAATAAGAAGTCGTAAAACATAAAATCTTTTCTGTCTAAAAACTGACTGGCCTGAGCGATATCGGCGTCTGTAATTTCCTGATATTTTTTTTCAAACAGCTCCATAGCGCTGGGCTGCTCGTGGGGTTTTGCCGGTTTCTTTTGTGACGAAGGGCTCACTTGACTGGCATCAATCACTTCAAGGTGTTCTGTCGTTTTCTGGTTAGTCAACCAGGAGATCAGTTTTCCCAACATATTAGCCAGCCTACCAGGTGTTTATTCTTCTACTAATTGCTGCACATCGTATCCTGCACCTTCATCAGCGGCTAAAACGTCGCTTAGTGCTGGCAATACTTCTTGCGCTATTGATTTTAACGTCCAGGGTGGGTTTATAACAATCATCCCCGAACCGGTCATGCCTTTTGCATCACCATCCGACGTGGTGCGCAGTTCAATGTTTAAAACGTTATTCAGCGTACTATGTCTGATTGCTTTCAGCAGCTCTTCTATATGCTGTCTGTTAACAACAGGATACCAAATCAATACGACTGTATTGGGCATTTTTTGCAGGGATTTTTCAGCAATACTGACAACTTTTTGGTAATCCTCTTTTAATTCGTAAGAAGGGTCAATAAGTACCACAGCACGCTTTGCTTGATTGGGCAGTAATCCCAGCAATCCCGTAAAGCCATCTTCATTACGCGGAAAACAGTAGCGACGTTTCGGACAATGTTGCTCCAATTCCTTAAACGTTGCCGGATGTAACTCATACAGCCAGCTACGATCACCACGGCGCAGTAGACTATTGGCCAGATAACTGGAACCGGGATACAAACCCTGTTTAGTGTAGCTTGCCATTAACTCGCAGAATGCGGACATGGAATTTGGGGGATTATTTAACAGTCGCGCTATGCCGGACTCATACTCTTTGAGTTTAAGGGTTTTGCCATCATTGAGTTGATATAAACCGGCCCCTGCATGGGTATCGATATAGTCAAAGGGTTTTGGTTTTTTTTGTAAGTAACAGAAAACTTCGTACAGCACCCAATGTTTGAGCACATCGCCGTGATTACCGACGTGGTAGTGATGTTGGTAGCTTAACATGATTGCAACAACAGAAATTTGAGAATATGTGGCAGTGTAGCAGCTTAGTCCAAGTGCCAAAACTGTCAGCGTATGACTTTGTGACGTTGGTTGTTTGACATAAAGGTGTCATCACACCAAGCTTTTACAAGGTGATTAACACATCTGCAGTAGATTTCAGGAGGGGCTGGCAGAAGGCTATCAACAACATGATGTTAAATTCCAGAGTTAAACCCGTACCGCAATGGCAGCCACATACTGCAACAGGGCAGGTTGTTAAACTGTTAGCAACGACAATGCTTAATCTGTCGCAGCAGCACGAAGAAGGTTTTTTGCGCCATCCTGAGGAGACTGAACATCTTCACAACTACCGGGTAGTTTTGCGCAAGGCGCGCTCCGTCATCAGTTTACTGAAAGAGGCTTTTCCGGTAGATGTGCAGCGTCAATTACGCAAGCGTCTGGCAGAAATGATGCGACCAACCAATCGGCTTCGTGATCTCGATGTGTATTTGCAGAAGCAAAATACCCTTACCCGTTTGCTGCCCAATTATTTGTCAGTGGGGCTGCCGATCATGTTTGCTGATTTTGAACAAGAACAAAAGCAGCAAATCAGACAACTCAATCAACGCTTTCGCAGCAGAAGTTACCAGTTGGAGCGGGAAGCGTTACGCAACATTCTGAATAATCTTCACCAAGACCAGATGGCACCTCAGGCACAGGAGAGTATTCAGCCAGTGGTGTGTAATTTGATCGGTAAAAGCTACCAAAAAGTCTGTAAGACAGGTGCAGACATCACTTCCAGCGCTACCGATAAGGAATTGCACAATCTGCGCTTGCAGTGCAAAAAGCTTCGCTATTTATTAGATCTGTTCAGTGAAATTTTACCTGAAAAACCCTGTATCAACGTATTGAAAAAGCTGAAGAGTCTGCAAACGGTCTTAGGGGACTTTAATGATTATGCAGTTCAGCAGAAGACCTTGCGCCACTATTTGTCAGAGGCTAAAGACATCACGCAGCTTCATATGTCAGTTGGAGCGCTTATTATGGCGCTGCTACAAAAACAACAACAAACCAGCGAGAGTGTGAAAGCAAGCTTAAACCATTTCGCTAATAAAAAGACGGGGCATCAAATAAAACGAATAATATTGCCAACGCCAATAATTTAGTCTGGACTGGAATCTAAGAAAAACAGGGTGTGAGCTGTCTATTGTGCCAGTCACGGATGCCATACGACGCAAGCATACTCGATAGGTTTCCGGAGCGGCGCATGATGCTAAGATGCTTGCTGAGTCGTTGTGCCAGTTTCTTTGCGTCTTTGCGGTGAGGGCTGAAGGCGATAAACACTTCTTCGTCACAAACTATACCTGCAGCTTTTAACTCAATTTTTCGGTTTTGCCGCTTAAAATAGTGGCTCAATACATTGCTGTCTTCCACAATAACGTCAACTCTGCCTTTGCGCAGCATGCCGATGTTCTGAGCCAATCCACGAGCACTGGTAGCTGTTTGAATCCTTGATTTATCGTGCCGGTTATTTTCAATGTATCTTTTATTCAGGTCACCATAGGAGTAGCTTTGAATGACACCTAATTTTATCTGTTCAAGACTCTCCAGTCCTTGGTAGTGCCACGCTGATTGCGGCAACGTATAAAATGTGTGGGAGGCAACACCTAATGGCATGTCTGGAAATACAAGTTCTTTCACTTCCTGTCGGCCAACACCTACCAGGCCATCAATGGTTCCCAGCCTGACCAACTGAATCGCTCTGGCCCAGGGCATAGTGACATATTCGATTCGGTAATTGGTCCTCTTAAAAACCTGTTTTGCTATATCGAGCATAAAGCCCTGTTTCTTCTCGTTAACTTCACAGTTGTAGGGGCACCAGGGATCGGCGGCTAAAACCAGTTGATTTGCTGCTTTTACATTGAGACTGTAGGTCAAAAACAGGATACACAGTAATATTTTAGCAAACGATTGCATGAATTAATCGACTCTGCACTACATTACTCCCAGTATCAATTATGCGGGGCTGTTTAACCATCCAACTTTAGTTGTAGCAAATGTCAACGCGATCTCGCGGCATGTCATGCATTTCAGACTATTCCGTCAACGACGCGAACCTATCACTTTTTCATGCCAAATCATGGTTATGTACAGGTAAATGCCGTTTTTCCAGAAACAACTATACTAATGGGAAGATAAACCAGCGGAACTCTCGCAACAATGAAATCTGTTTTGTTTGCCATTGTGTTGACGTTATCCGCGGTTAATCCCGTTTTTGCCGACGATAAGTCGCGTTCTGTGAAGTGTCAGTTGTTGTATGAAGAACTTCTAGAGCTGCACCGGGACCAGTTCTTTGGTGAACTGAGCCTGTTGGAACTGCTGAATGTTGTTGAGTACATGTATCCGGGAGAACCCCATAAAGACTTTATCTGGTGTATAGGGCAATTGCGGCAGGATATTCTGCCATCCATCCATCCTGACATGGTTTCCCTGCAACCAGAGCAAAAAATTTAAAATTTTTGCAATTCGGTTTAAACCTTTTTATATCTGTGGGCGACACACTTATAAATTAGACATCAAGGACATCACTATGAACATTGCAAACATTGCCCATACCTCTATCCGTGCGTCATTACTCGCAGTCATTCTTGGCTGGAGCGGTTTATCTCAGGCTATTGTGATTGAAAAAGAATTTACCGTCGCCAACGGTGGGACTCTCGATCTGCGCACTGATGTTGGTGCGTTGGATATTCGCACCCATGACAAAGAAACCATTGAAATGGAAGTCGATATTAGAGGTGAACGAGAAGATGAGTTCGAAGTGACCTACAAAGTGTCCGGTGACGATCTGGATGTTGTAGGGGAGTTAGAGAACCGCAGAAAGTGGGGCAACGGTCTGAGAGTGCACTTTTTCCTTACTGTACCGGAAAACTATGATTTGGAATTGCAAACATCCGGGGGTTCAATATCGATTTCGGACCTTCAGGGTGATATCGATGCCAAAACATCCGGGGGGTCTATCAGTATTGGTGATGTCAGAGGTGATGTGGAGTTACACACATCAGGAGGTTCAATCAGTACCGAAAATATCTACGGTGAGATTGACGCCCACACGTCAGGTGGCAGTGTCACTGTGCGGTTTGCCGAACAGATTAAAAAGAATGCCTCACTCAGCACCTCAGGCGGCTCAATTACGGCCTACTTACCTGCCGATATTAAAGTTGATTTGAATGCGTCTACCAGTGGCGGTCAAGTTCGTTCTGATTTTGATGTCAATGGTCGCATAAAGAAAAATAGCATCAAAGGCGAGATTAATGGTGGCGGGCCTGAGCTAAGTCTGCGAACCAGTGGAGGGTCTGTGAAAGTGAAGAGACGCTAAACGCAATACCGGGACCAGCAAAATCACCGTTTTTACAGTAGGGGGAACCATTCCCCCTAATTTTTACTCATTAATTAGAGCGTGTTGATCTTTGCTGTACATGTTCTAATCAACCCACATTGGTAACCACATGAGTGAGAAAGCTAGTGCGACTACACTGTGGTAGTTTCTGGCTAACTTGTCATATCGAGTGGCTATAGCTCGATATTTCTTTATTTTCAAAAAGGCATTCTCAACCAAGTGACGATATCGGTACATAGCCCAATCAATATCATCGTTGCCTGTTTTGCTGTTTCCTTTTCTTGGTATTACTTGCTTAGCATTACGACTGCTCACAAGCTCACGTAGAGCTTGACTGTCATAGCCTTTGTCAGCAACCACCACTTCAGCTTCTGGTGATGATTCGACCAAAGATTGACCGTGTCTGACATCATGAGCCTGTCCTCCTGACAGCTCGAAATATACAGGTAAACCTCCACTATCAACCGCTAAATGTATCTTGGTTGATTTACCTCCGCGACTTTTCCCGATAGCTTGCTCTGCCTGGTCACCGATGTTAGCTCCATCCTGATGAGCTTTAACAATACTGCCATCAATGAATAGCCACTGAGGGTCATTGAGACGTGATAAAAACTGGAAAATATCAGTCATGACGCCTTTCTTTGACCATAAATTGAAGCGCCTGAAGACAGCACTCCAATCTCCAAACTCCCTTGGTAAGTCTCGCCACGGGATACCCGTCCGCATTCGGTACAAAATACCTTCAAGTGTCATTCGGTGTTCAGGTTTATTATAAATTCGGCCTGTTAAATACATAATTCTGGATAGCAGTTTCCAGCTATCATCTGTTAGCATGAGTCTCGGCATTTGGGGACGTTAAATTGTTTTTTGGCGAAATCATTATAACCGACCCATTTGCTGATTACTTTTCATACCACAAAGATCAACACGCTCTAGTCTAATACGACTAAATAAAACTTGCTCATTTAACAAATTGAGCCTATATAGTCACCCATTCCCCAATGGTTGGGGTGCCTAAACCGTCAGTACCTGATGTGCCAAGCATCACCCAACATTTTGTGCCTGGGTAGGTACTATGAAGAATACAATTGGTTCCACTCCGACGGATGCTGACAACGCAGCGATTCCCGAGGCATTTCTGAATATTTTAGCGACCTTGATGCGCCAGCCGTCAGTTGTTGGTGCTGAGCATGCTTTCTTTCGCGTATTACAACGTGAACTGGAGGAGCGCGGCGCTAAAGTGACCTGGTATGAAGGGCTCTTAGTTGCGCAGGGCAAACAGCCAAACAGCATCTTTTTGTCTGCGCACATCGATCGTCATGGATTAATTTGCACTGGCCCTAATGAGTTTCAGTACGCCGCTTTTGTGGCGGGCTCTCGCTCAGATCTGCTGGGTAACTCAGTGTCCGAACAACTTATCAATAAGATCGTCGCGCGTTTTCAGGGCGAAGAGGTTTATGCCTATGAACCCTGGTCTGGTGCGTATTGCGGCAGCGGTAAAATTACCAAGACTCGCATTTGTGAATATCGCAATAACTTGATTTTTGAACTGGAAGGGCTGGCACATCTAGTAGCCGGAACGCCGGTTGCGTTTTTGGATAAGCTGTTGCAGGTTGATGGTGCTTTGCAGGGGCAGTTGGATAACGTTCTGGGTGCTGCTGCACTGGTTTATCTATTCGAAAACGGTTTTCAGGGAACGGCGTTTTTTACGGCGCAGGAAGAGGCAGGAAAAAGCTGGCGATTTCTACTGGAATGGTTTCGTCGATTTGGTAATGCCACCAATGAATTGGTGGTTGTGGATACCAGTCCGTATCCGAGTTTTGAATTAGCGTCCAGTCAACATCTGGTGCTGCGTCATAAGGATGCCAATGCCGAATTTCACTCACCTTTGACTGAGCAATTACAGGGTATATGTGAGCGATTTAACTACAGTTATCAGTTTAAAGATGCCTATGTTGAAGCGATGAATAAGGATTTATCAGCTCGTAATGAACCTTTAATGTCGTTAGGCTCAACTGAGCTTGGACGAATTATTGCGGCTTCTAATGGACTGGTGGATGGCACGACGTTACAGGTTCCATCTTCGGGTTATCACACTATGCAGGAAACTGCACCAGCGCGCTCTGTTGTGGCTTTTTTAAATGTGCTGACAGAAATCACTCGCTCTTTTGAACAGGTTGCTTAAACATGATTAAAACTCTGATTGTTATTGATAGCCATCAGACTGCATTAACGGATGAATTTTCGGATGTTGTCAGCTTTGACACCTATCTGGACTCCTACCCGAAATTAAATGAACCGAGAACACGGATCATTAACCTGTGTGATACCGAAAGGTATCTCAGTGAAGGCTACTATTGTTCACTGTTGGCGGAAGCCCGCAATCACTCGGTATTACCCAGCGTTAAAACCATCAACGCGTTGCGTCATGCCAACGCTGAAGATGATGCGTTATTGTCTTACAAGAGCTACTTACTGGACTATCAGTCGGAAAGTCAGAAAGAACAACATTTTGTGTATTTTGGTAAATGCCAGAAAGACGCACTTGCACCACTGGCCAAAAGACTGTTTAAAGATTTTGGATCGCCAATTTTGTTATTGACGTTGCGTCATAAGGACGGCAACTGGCAATTGTCTGTGCAGCAGCAGGGTATTCATGCCCTGAATGATAAACAGCTAGAGAAGTTCAAAGCCGAACTAACGCAGTTCACGCAACAAGTGTGGCGTGTTTCTTCTTCTCGTAAACGTTATCGCTGGGATATGGCAATATTGGTCGACAAAGAAGAACAATTGCCGCCCAGTAACAAAGAGGCGATAGCCAAATTTGTCAAAGCGGCAGCGAAAAATGGTATCAACGGTGAAGTTGTCTCGGTAAAAGATATTCAGAACATTGCCTATTACGATGCGCTGTTTATTCGGGAAACAACAGCGATTGATCACCATACCTATCGTTTAGCCAGCAAAGCTGAACGCAATGGACTGGTAGTGATAGATGACCCGGTGTCTATTTTGCGCTGTTGCAATAAAGTATTTTTACATGATGCCTTCAGTTACCAAAAAGTACCCAGTTTGCGCACGCTGGTCATCCATGACGCCAGTGAAGAAACGTTATCACAGTTGCAACGAGACTTTGGCTTTCCGCTGGTGTTAAAAATGCCGGAAAGCTCCTTCTCCAAAGGTGTATTCAAAGTTAAAGACCGGGCTGAATTGCAAACCAAGCTATCTGAGTTATTGCAACAAAGTGCATTAGTATTAGCACAGGAATTTTTATTCACGGACTTTGATTGGCGTATTGGGGTTCTTAATGGTCGCGCTATCTATGCCTGTCGTTATGAAATGGCCCGCAATCACTGGCAAATCTACAATCATGGTTCGAAACGGAATTCCTCGGGTGGCTTTGAGACGTTACCGACCTTTGAGGTGCCAAAACCGGTATTAGATGCCGCTTTAAAAGCGTCAAAAATTATCGGTGATGGCCTGTATGGGGTAGATGTTAAAGAAAAGGACAGCAAAGCCTATGTGCTGGAAGTCAATGACAATCCAAACATTGACCATAAAATAGAAGATGACTACTTGCGAGACGAGCTATATATGCAGGTGATGGCAGAATTTGCCCGTCGCTTAGAGCTGAGAGGTCGATGAGCAACGCGTCGAATATTACTGTTCGCCCTTCAGTGTTGAAGGATTTGAATGCACTAGTGTCTTTAGAACAGGCCTGCTTTAGCACCGACCGACTCAGTCAAAGGAGTATGCGCCACTATATCAAGGCGGAGCATAGCGAACTGTTAGTCGCAGAGAAAACAGACGAAAGTGGTGACACTTCATTACTGGGGTATGGGCTGATCTGGTGCCATAAGGGAACGCGACTGGCACGTTTGTATTCTTTAGCTGTGCATCCACAAGCCAGAGGATTGGGTTTGGCTGGCAAGCTAATGGACGCTCTGGAACAGCAGGCTGCGCATCGAGGACGATTGTTTATGCGTCTGGAAGTGGCGGAAAATAACGAAGCGGCGATTCAACTTTACAAAAAACGCGGTTATCGCATTTTTGGTGAGTACAACCACTATTATGCCGACCAGTCCGATGCCTTAAGAATGCAAAAAACCATTCGACATGGCTCGTCAGAAGCAGTACGTCGCAACACGCCCTGGTTCCAGCAGACCACTGACTTTAGTTGTGGTCCAGCCTCTTTAATGATGGCGATGGCGAGTTTGAATGAGTCCTGGCAATGTGAACAGGGCTTAGAGTTGGATTTGTGGCGCGAAGCAACCAGTATTTTTATGACGTCCGGACATGGTGGTTGCCACCCCTTTGGGCTGGCACTGGCTGCGCAAAGCAGAGGGTTTAATGCCTCAGTGATGGTGAACCAGCAAGGGGCTCTGTTTCTGGATGGTGTGCGCAATGCGGAGAAGAAACAGGTCATGCAACTGGTACATGAGCAGTTTCTGGCGCGCTGTCAGCAGGCAGGTGTGAGCGTCGAGTACGATGACCTGACCCAACAAAAGATCGAAATCTGGTTACAGGACGACTATGCCGTGTTGATGTTGATCAGTACTTACCGACTTGACGGCAAAAAGGCCCCTCACTGGGTGGTTGTTACCGGAATGGATGATCACTGTTTCTATCTTCATGATCCAGATGTTGACGAACAGTCGCAGTTGGCAATTGATTGTCAGCACGTTCCAATTGCACGTTCTGATGTTGAAAAAATGTCTGCCTTTGGCAGTAACCGATTACGCGCTGCTGTTGCCATTAAACAGGCCGCAGCCAGCTAAATGCAACACGCTCTATTTCATATTAACTGAGTAAATTTATGTCTACTAAAGACAACGACAATGCTAAACGTATCACCATTGCGATATTGGGAGATGGTATTAAACCTGAACTGGTGGAAGAGGTGCTCATTACCCAATTGGGTGCGACGCGATGCCGGGATGCCTACCGAATAGATAAATTTAGTGGTGAGGCCTGGCTGTTTGACTACGGTGTGCTGGTGGGGTGGGATTTGCCCGAAAATGATCGTCAACAGTTGTGTTTTGAGCTGGCTGAAATCATTGATGAGCCCATTGTCCGGACACCAATAGATCACTATGGTTACAAGGTTGAACTGGGACAGCCTTTTTCTATCCATCATGATTTTCTGGTGATCCCAAATCAGGAAGAATTGACTCGACTGGCATTGAGTCATGCATTCGCGCAAGCTGCAAAACTGGAGTTTTTTGAAGACAAAGCGATGCGGGTAATTCAGGAAAATGCACACATTTCCAAGCAGTTAGCAAAGACCGGTAAAGTGGCATTAACGCGACGTGATTTGTCCAAACTGCGGGGTGTGCTGTTTGATACTAGCAGTGACATAACTTTGCATTTTAACTTGCTGGATACCCCCGAATTCTTTTGGGATTATCCAGAATTAGAAGCGGAGTATCTGAAGTTGGCTAAGTATCTGGATCTGCAGCCACGTATTGAAATTCTCAATAAAAAGCTGGAAAACATTCAAGGATTGCTGGATATGTTAGCAGGAGAGCAGTACCACAAACATTCAGCTTTTCTTGAGTGGATCATCATTATTTTGATCGCCATCGACATCACTATTTATTTTTTCTGAAAAAGTCGAACAGTCTTATTTAGAGGAATATGCTGTTAAGGGGAAGTAGGCTTTGCTTCCCCTGACGGTGATTTTTTTGCTGACAAAGCCGTATGTGACCAATTGATTAAGCGACAACATGCTCTACCTTAGTTTTTATGATTGATAGACGACAGCGTAACGCTCAAGGAAATTTTAATGTTTTATGATTTTAGCAGTATCGCCATAACGGTGACCCTTTTTGTGCTGATCATCATTTTGAATGAAATGGGATTCCGTGTTGGGCGATTTATCCAGTACAAAACGGCAGACGAAGTTAAAACTCTTACCGGTTCGATACAGGCAAGTATTTTGGGGTTACTGGCCTTGTTATTGGGTTTTACTTTCAGTATGTCAATGCAACGTTTTGACGGACGTAGCCAGGCGGTGATATCAGAGGCGAATACAATAGACACTGTTATTTTACGGGTGCAATTGCTACCGGCTGAACATCAGCAAGACTTGTATCTACTGCTTGAAGACTATGTAAACGTGCGCAAGGATATGGGGCAAGTTGACATGACCCAACGTGAAGAAAGAAAAAGCTACAACAACAAGGTAAATATAATTCAAAACGATTTATGGAAGATCGCGGTAGCAATTGCCCACAACAACTCCAATCCGGCCGCTGCAAGTCTGTTTATCGGGGCATTAAACAACATGTTTGACAGTCAGGGCAAACGCAATGCGTTGCAGCAAATGCACGTACCTGAAACCGTCACCTTTTTACTGTTTTTGGTATTTATAGCTTCGGGCGGCATATTAGGTTATTCGAGCGGATTGAATGGAACTCGTGTAGTCGCTCCAACGGTGATGGTTTCATTTTTGATCGCACTGATTGTATTTATCATACTGGATTTGGATCGTCCCAAAAGAGGCTTTATTCAGGTAAATCAACAACCCATCATTTTGTTATCAGAGAGCTTCAAATCCTAGATGTGGCTATCGTTAGGTTAAGCAATTAACTTAAATACACTGTCAGTTTTTCAATCAGGGTTTGGCGTTGGATTGGTTTGGTTAAATAGTCATTCATACCGACCATCTCACCTTTGGTTTTGTCCTCTTTCATAGCATTCGCCGATAAACCTATGATGGGAATGCTGGATAAGGCTTTTTGCCGAATTGTCTGTGTAGCGGTATATCCATCCATTATCGGCATTTGAACATCCATTAGTATCAAATCATAGTCGGGGTGATTGAGCACTTTGCTTACTGCCAACGCCCCGTTTTCAGCAATGTCGAAGGTTAAACCAATACTTTTTAATAATTCACCGGTCACAACCTGATTAATTTCATTATCTTCCACCAATAAAACATGTCCTTCCAGTGCTTGTTCAGTGTTGGTATCCTGAATGTTGCTTGGCGTCTTTGATTGGGTAATGTCTTCAATAAAGCGTTTAAATTGTTGTGGCGTGTAGGGGCTATTTAGCACATTAAAACGGCTGTTTTCCATTTTTAAAGAGGCCCCTATGATATAGGGAATAATGAGTGCAATGCGTTGCCCGGATAGCGCTATTTCATCAAGCCGTGGTGCCAGCTTTTTGTATTCATTATTAGAGTTAATATCTACCAACAAGTGAGTGACTTCAGTCGATTCATCAAACAGATTGGTTTTGTCTACCAGTTGATGGTCACGCAATCCCACCATTTTCTGATAAGACGAAGTCAGCAACTGCTTTTCGGTATAATATCGCGCTGTTTCCGGTAATCTGGGTAACTCGTCAAGGATGCCGGGCTGATTTTTGAAGGCGCCTAACGATAATCTAACTTGAAATGTACTTCCCTGGCCAGGAACGGACTCTGCACTTATCGTGCCTTCCATTAAATCTACCAGTTGCGTAACAATCGCCAGCCCCAGTCCCGTGCCGCCATACTTCCTGTCCGTTGAGCCGTCTGCCTGTTCAAAAGGTGTGAATATTCTTTCCAGTTGGTGATTTGCCATACCGATACCAGTGTCCTGCACTTCGAGTGTCAGGTTTAGCTGGTTTCCCTTTTCGTTCATGGTACCCAAAAAGCGCACTGTAATCGTGCCGGATTCAGTAAACTTAATGGCATTGTTTGTTAGATTCATCAATATCTGCGAGATCCTAAGCGGATCACCCACCACCAGGGGAGGCAAATATGGGTCAATATCTAAATGTACATTGAGGTTCTTTTCTTTAGCCCGAAGAGTGGTTATCGATACTAAATTATCCATCAATGAGTGCAGCGAAAAACTGACTTTCTCGATTTCTAATTTACCGGCTTCAATTTTTGAGAAATCGAGAATGTCGTTGATTACCGTCATCAGTATTTGGCTGGAGTAGGCGGCTTTATCCAGATAATTCGAAACCTCTATCGGGAGCTGATGTTTCCTCGCCAGGTCGATTAGACCGATTACGCCATTCATGGGAGTACGGATTTCATGACTCATGTTAGCCAGAAACATGCTTTTTGAAGCTGTTGCCTGCTCAGCTTTTTGTTTAGAGGCATTGAGTTCCTGATTTAACGCTTCCATTTTAACATTAGCTTGTTGGGTTTCAGCCAGTAGCATCTGAGTTTGCCGGTTCTTGCCACTGAATACATTGGCGGCATTTGCCAGTGCGCCTATTTCATCAGAACGCTGCAGACCCGGAATGGTGTTAACTTTGTCACCTTTGGCTAATTTCTGGAAGACGTCCGTTATAATCCGGATGGGCGTTAAAATCCGCAGTACCGAGAACAAAGCGGCAATAACTGCCAATACGATGGCGACCAGTGAAAACAGATAGCCTCTGGTATTGGCCGCTTCGATTCGCTGCTGTGTTTCTTGTTTTATTAACTCTGCGTCGGCCGTAACATCACTAACCAGTTTGCTGCTCAAATAGAGAAATTCATTGGCAGAACCAGCCATGACGACATTCACCAAAAAGAGATTACCTTGAATGAGCTGCGTTAAGGCAAAAAAATCTTCTTTTGCTCGTTCAATAAGCTCAGTTAACTGCTCATCAAGTGAAGTTTTTTTATCTAATATCAAAGCGCTGATTTTATCCATGGAGTTATTAAATTGCTCAGTATATTCGGCCCCTGGCTGCAAAGCATAACGCAAGGACGCCAGCTCTGCTTCGTCTGCATAGAGTAGGAGCATGTTAATGTCTTCTGCGGGTAATTGATTGGTTAAAGCCGGGCCACTTATCTGTGTTTTTAGCTCGTCCAGTTTGGCAATGCTGCCGTTGCTTAGCAATGTTTCCCGTTTTTTTCGGGATGCTACCACCTGCTGGAAATTCTCCTGATAGTCCTGCAGATGCGAACGCATCCGGTTTAGCTCGTTTTCTTGTGTGAACCGGGTGATTGAGGATGTTGTTGAGTCTTCCAGATAATTTATATTGTCATCGATATTGTCCATCAATCGGGAGAACCGAATGACCGCGGACTGACTGCCAGAGCTAATAAATACCAAGACATTGCGTTGTAAATTGAGGATATCATATTCGATTTGTTTAACACGGCGCACATCACTAATGGTGGTGCTATTGGCATCCAATACGGCACTAAGTTCTTGCTGGCTTTGCTGATTAAGCACACTTTGGGTCAACAACAACACAATCAGTGCGGTAATTACCAGAATAAGTTGTGAGCGGATAGATTTCATTGTGCAATGTTATCAGAGTTAGGCTGTAATCAATTCATACCATTTTTGTAAGCTGTATTCATAGGTGGGCATAACGGTATTCCACACTGCAACATTGCTGAGGCGATCCTCATAGCTCCCACCGGTTCGTATTTGACCTGGCCTGACCGTTATTTTGTTATTGTGGCCTCTAAGAGGTTCTGTTGCTGGTTGGCCACCGTACCAGTAGTCCCATTCCGCTTTGCTTAGATAACGCGCGGAGCGTAATGGATTGGATATATAATAACCCTGTCTGGCGATAAAGGCGCCTGGCCAACCGGATAACCACCAATTCATGTACTCATAAGCCACATCCTGAATACGGCCTTGCGTTTTGGTCGATAAACACATTACACCATGCCAGCCGCGATATCCTTCTCTTGGGACGGCAAATCGAACCGGGATATTCTGGCCATTTAAGCTCGAAACCGCAGGTGAAAACATACTCTCGATTAAGACCCGACCGGTGCGCATGAACTCTACGGATTCCGGTACTGATGTCCAAAATCCACTAAAGTGTCCCTGAATTTTCAAGTCTAATAGTAATTCAAAGAGACTATCCATTTCTGTTTTAGTGATGGAGCCTATATCCTCAAAAGAGACTAACCCCCGTGATTGGGCAGCTAATGCCAGATCAAACAAGCCGATGGTCGGGTCGTTTACAATACCCACTTTGCCATGTAGCGCCTCGTCCAATAACCAGCCCCAGCTTTCCTGATCGGGCGAAAACTGCGTGGGCATATTTCTGGTGTCATAGCCAAACGAGTCGACATTGTGTACATAAGGCAGAAAACTGATCTGGTCAGTATGTTCAATTCCTAATTCCCCGTTCCTTTGAATATGCAGAATTTTGTGGGGCGCATCACCTGCACCAATTCTGGCATCAGCGGTCACTTTGCCGGTCTTGGTCAGATCATTAATTTCATCCCAATAGTTAAGTCTTTTTTTATCAATAGCTTGAATTGCTTTTGAACGCCACAACACATTGATGCTATTGGACCATTGTTCATACAAATCAAAGCTATCTGGATTGGTTGAGGCTTTTTGCAAAACTGCAGCGCTGCCTTTGGGCTCAAACCGAACATCTATACCAAGATCTTCCATTGCCCGCTTACGCAGAGCCTCGCGCAACGTCACATGCGTGCCTAATACACGTAAAATGGGCTTGGGTTTGCCAATGGCAAAAGGTAAATAGCTTGCTGCGACGGTCGCTGCAGATCCTTTTAAAAACCGCCTTCTAGATGAGGCATGCAGTCGGCTGTTAGAGTCCATTTCAGTGTTCCATGAGGATATATCTTCTCATTAAGAGTGGCATTTTTGTTTGAAAAAGCAAATTAGACTTTGGTCTGACTTTCGCTTAAATCTGTCGAGTTAACTGCGAGAGGGAGAGGATTACTTTGGACTTAATTCGTTTGCACTGCCATCCAATTTGCAGTCTAGCGATATGGCATAAGAACCCCATATCTGCAGACTATAGGATTTGCAGGCGTCCCCTATATCGCCTAGACTTTGGTTAATACTGTAAGTTGAATTAACTTACCTTCCAGCGGCAAATAATTAAATAGAATTGGATATGTTTTCCTTATGAATCCAGCATTACTATCAAGTAAAGATTCAGCACAAGTTTTAAGGGATTTACCGTTGGGAATGATCGAATTTGATCTTGACGGTGAAACACTCTATAGCAATGCCAGTTTTGCCAGCATTTGTGGTCAGGAAGAACTGCCAACATTTGTGCAGTTTCTCTGGTCTTCTGTCAAGACGTTTCAACAATCTCGTGATGCCACTCTGACATCGCGTTTTCAGAAAGCTGACGGCAGATTAATCGATCTAAAAATAGATTGTTCATTACAACAGGATTCGTCGGGTAATCCGAGTCGATATGTCGTGTTAGTGATGGATATCACCGATATTCAATCGCTAAAACGTGATTATCTGTTTCATCGGGATATTCTTTCCCATGCGGCCAAAGGTGTTTGTTTATTGAACGCCGAGAATAATGCCGTTATTTATGCCAATCAGAAATTTGGTGCTTTGTTTGGCTGTTCGGCAAGTAACTTGCTGAATGAGCATTTTAATATTTTCGGAACTCAGCATAAGGGTTTTAAACCGGTCTCTAAGGAACTCGTGTTTTCCAGTATATCTCGCTTTGGGATATGGCGTGGAGAAGTGCTGAACCGACGAATCGATGGCACCATGTTTTGGTCCGACGTTGTGATCTCGGCTTTGGAGCACCCTGATTATGGTGATGTCTGGATTTCACTGCTTGAGGATATAACAGATAAAAAACAAACACAGGAAACCCTGAAACGCAGTGAAAAAAAATATCGGGACCTTTTCGAGAATTCCCGGGACGCTATTTTGATCATTGAAAATGAGATGTTTGTGGAATGTAATCAAGCGACGCTGGATATGCTGGGTTACAAAGATAAAAAGGAATTTTTACAGCAACATCCTTCCAGACTGTCACCCCCGAAACAGCCGGATGGTCGTGACTCGGTTGAAAAAGCCGATGAGATGATGGAAATTGCCTTGAGAGAAGGTAGTAATCGATTTGAATGGGATCATGTCCGCGCCAATGGTGAAGTATTTCCAGTCGAAGTGTTGTTAACGCCTCTGGTTACCGAAAAAGGGGTTCAGGTAATTCATACCGTTTGGCGAGACATCACGGTTCAAAAACAACAACGTGATCAGATTCTCTATCAAGCACACTATGATAGTTTGACTGGATTACCAAATCGCTTTCTGGCATTGGACCGATTACAGCAACTGCTGAAAAAGGCGCAGCGCAACGATAAAAAAGTGGCGGTGTTGTTTCTTGATCTGGATAACTTCAAAAAAGTGAATGATACCCTGGGTCATGAGTGGGGTGATAAAATTCTGGAAGAAACTGCCAAGCGCTTGTCAGGAGCGGTCAGGGAAGCTGATACAGTTGGGCGCTTGGGCGGTGACGAGTTTATTATTCTGCTGGGGCAGGTAGACGATCCGACGGATATCGGTGTTTTGGCGGGGCACTTAGTAGAACACTTCCAAGTACCGTTTTGTTTAGATCAGCGGGAACTCACTTTGACTGCCAGCATAGGCATCGCTTGTTACCCTGATGACGCCCAAAATAGCAGTGACTTGTTACGTTTAGCCGATACGGCTATGTACCACTCCAAACATGCTGGCCGCAATAGCTTTCATTTTTTCACTTCGCAAATGAACAAAGAGGCCCAGCGCAAACTGTTAATCGAACAACATCTGCACGGCGCGCTTGAGCGGGGTGAATTCAGTTTACATTATCAGCCATTGCTCAAAAATTCCGAGCAAACCATTGTTGGTGCCGAGGCGTTATTGCGTTGGCATAACAACAGCCTTGGCAATGTCACACCCGATGAATTTATTGCCGTTGCAGAGCAGACCGGAGATATCGTCAATATCGGTGAGTTTGTGATTTCAAGTGCCTTACAGCAGGCGGCACAATGGCAACAGGACTTCTCCGATAACTTTCGCATTGCGGTTAATGTATCGCCCCGTCAGTTTCGGGATTCGAATCTGATACCATTTATCCAACAATGCCTTGCCGAGGCGAAAATCAGCAGCGAATCATTGGAGTTGGAAGTCACAGAGGGCGTCCTTTTAAGTGGTCATGCATCGATAAAAACGTCTCTTAATGAATTGAATTCTATGGGGGTCAGGCTAGCGATGGATGACTTCGGAACGGGATACTCGTCAATGAGTTATTTGCGAAGCTATCCCTTTGACATCCTTAAAATTGATCGCAGTTTTGTACGCGACATATTGCAGGATAAAGCGGACCGTGAAATGGTCAGCGCGATGATTACACTTTCCCATAGCCTGGGATTGAAAGTTGTTGCTGAAGGTGTCGAGTCAGCCGAGCAAGGACATTTCCTGAAAGAGCAAGACTGTGATTACGTACAAGGCTATTATTACAGCCGCCCTGTTCCGCAAGGCGACTTTTCGGCGCTATTGGCAAAAGCGATGTTGACAAAATAGCCGACTGTTATTCCATGCTACGACAAGCTTCTGATACACGGTAACCATAGAGAGTTGTCATTGGTGTCGTGCGCATATTATGACTGTTGTAAATTCGGGTTTGCTTAGGGAAGTTTTCTGCAGCCCAATTAGCAAACCAGCAGTCGGTTATTAATTTGTCCTGCCTTGGGGTGCTACTGTCACCTGAAGGCACATGAATATCGCTGACAAACAGAATCTGATGCTGTTCCACATAAACAGCCAAACCGGCATTTGCATGGGGACTTTTAGGGATCGGATATGCCACCAGGCGGTTGTCTGTAGAAGCAATATTTACTGGCTGTGAAATCCCCAAAACTTTTACTTTTTCGCCTTTCATACTCAATTGATCCGATGGCATCGCTGGGCTGTTGAAAGCCTTTTCCAGAAAAGCCTGATTGGTAGCATGGCTATACACTTCTGCACCGTGGGCTGCGAAGGCTCTTGCGCCTCCCGCATGGTCATCGTGAAAATGGGTCAAAATAACCGCAGCAATTGGCGAATCAGGCCATTGCTGCTTTAAAAAACCAATAAAGGATTCCGATAATCCGCTTATTCCCTGTTCAGGAACTAAATCTGTTGGTGGGATTTGGTGAACTTCGACCCAGCCAGCGGGTGCATCTGCAATCACTAATCCCTTTTGGGTTTTTACCACTAAATGGTGGAATCCTGTTCTCACGTTAGTGACCATAAACACATCATCAGCGAGCGTATTGATCGACATTGCCTGTCTGGATGGCCAGGCTTTTCCGGGGAGTTGATGCGGTGAATTAATGATTCCCTGCCGGGGCTGATAATGCAACGTATTTCTGCTTGCGGTAGCGCGCATTAATAGCTGGTCTGCCAATAGGATAGTGAGCGTTGCTTGATCCGTATTCCAATGCCACTGCCATACAACAGGCACACGACCTCGAAGAGGGATATCTGCCCAAGTCTTTACAGAGTTCAGGCGATGAGATTTCACGCTGACTGTATGGATAAATCCATTGTCAGGATAGCGTACTTTATAAATCTGCTCACCGTTATTGGAATTGGATGACAGAATCCAGTCTGGATTATCTTCTAGTTCTTTAAGTAAAAAGTCCGGATTCATGCGTTGATGGCGTAAGGCTTCATTAGCAATGATAGCACCGTCAAACTGGAGTTCGACGTTGCCATTTTCAGCCAACAACTGCACCTTGTCAGGGGGGATAAACTTGACATGATAGCTACCTTCCATATCCGGATTAGATTTTCCCTCGGCATAAAAAGTAATATTGCCGGAGTTTGATTCTGTGGTAATACACCAGGTCATTGGATAGAACTCGTCTTGCTCGGGCGTCATACCCTGTAATCGCGCACCGAGATTGAACTCACCCGTCAGACAAAATTGTTCCAAAGGAATCGTCTCATCGGCTTTTGCAATTGCAGACATGAGGATACTTGCTAAACATGGCAATAGGACGAAATATGACTTATTAAATCCCATAGGAATCTCTGTTAATCAGACTTAATTTAAAAGATAGAAAATAGTGCCTTAGATCCAATGTGATTAGTCTTATAAGTTAAGAGGTTGGACGAATAGAGAACTGCATCCATTCATTATTAGGCTCACGAATTTTTATACAACTAAAGGCGAATAGCGCGGGCCAATATCTAAGATAGACTGATGGTTTAGGATATCGAAGAGAAATTAAAATGAGAAAGCTGTTGCTAATAGTGGGTTTGACAATGATAAGTGCCCAGACTTATGCGCAAGAGTCCTGGCTGGACACGTTGAAATCGATGTTGGGTCTGGGGGAAGAAACCGTTACTCAGAATGAAAACCTCAGTCTGAATGGCTTAACAAAGCAGGTAGCTGAAAAACTGGGTGTGACGGAGCAACAGGCCACAGGTGGCCTTGCGGCACTGATGAACTACGCAAAAAACGCAGCAGATAGTGAGCAATTTCAAAGTATTACTCAATCACTTCCTGGGATGGATGCATTGCTCGCTGCCGTACCTAAGGTTTCCACACCAACCGGTCAAATCGGTGGGTTAGATAGTTTACTGAGTAAAGCGGCTGAATATAGTGAAACGCTTAAGGGTTTAAATGATCTGAAAATGCAGTTTGAAGCTATTGGCCTGGACCCGCAGATAATTCCCCAATATATTGCTCAAATTAATGAATATCTGGATACACCGGAAGGGCAACAGGCCAAAACGCTGTTAATGGACACCTTTAGTCGATTGACTATTTAACCACAAAGCTGCAAATCTGAGGATAAGTCTGACAATTTGCTATCCTTACAACTCAATGCAATACACAGAATACGTCGGCTCGTTGTTGAGCTGATAGCAACTCAAAAGGAAGGATGTCATGCGCGTCATCGTCAAAATCGCAGGAATAGTTCTATCGGTAGTGGTCTTGGTCCTGGTGCTGGTTTCGTCGCTGGTCTCCAAAGAAGATGTATTGGCTCAGGTGAGCGCCAAAGTGGCAGAGTCAACCAACCGGCAACTTACCGTGGACGGCGAGTATGAGCTGCGAGTCTTCCCTTCTTTGTTGCTGGAGCTCAATGACGTTAAGTTTGCTAACTTTGAGCAAGGCAGTCGGCCCAGTATGGCATCAATGACAAAGCTATCATTGCACATACCCTGGACGTCATTAATCAGTGGCGACTTAAATATTGACCGATTTGTGATAGATGATTTAGATCTTCTTCTGGAAACCACCAGTAACGGCCTTTCTAACTGGCAAATGACCGATAAGAAGAAATCTGAATCATCGACAACGCGATCAGAAGACGCCTCAACACTTCCTGAGAGTTTCGATATTAGTTTTGGAAAAGTACAAATTAATAACGGGACAATCACATTATTAGACCACCAGAATCAAACAACGGAAGAGCTGGAGGGATTGGCAATTGACGTGCAGTTGCCTTCTTTGCGAGAGCAATTGCAGGTGAAGGGCAAAGTGAAATATAAGCAACAGCAATTCAGTTTGCGTATTGCTTTAGATACCCCAGCTCAAGCGATTAATGGAGAGCAATTTAATACTGAAGTGGCGTTGGAATCGGCACTTATCAATGTCGATTATCGTGGTGTCGTTGAACAGAACCCTGTCAGAGTTGACGGTCTTCTTGATATATCGGGCGATTCAGTAAAGCAAATACTGCACTGGCAAGGGCAACAAATCTCCGCCGCTGATAACGCTCTGAACCAGTTCTCGCTGGCTGCACAACTGCAATATGATAGTGATACTTTTAGGGTTAGTGATTTGCAGTTCAGACTCGATGAGCTTGATATTAAGGGGCAAGCCAGTGCCTTGTTGACAGGCATTCCAAGCGTTGAAGCGAATGTGACTCTGGGAGAGCTTAATCTTAATCCTTATTTACCTGAACCCGTAGATAAGCCAGAAGTTAGTGATTCAGAGGAATCTACACCGATTGTCTGGGATGAATCAGCAATAGACTTAGGATTGCTGTCTTCCCTGAATCTTGACTTAGTCATTGCGGCTACCAGTTTACAGGCCAGGGATATAAAGCTCGGTAATAACCAGTTTACACTCAAACTTCGGGATTCAGTGGTGGCACTGAGTATGGATCAGTTTAATGCCTACAAAGGCAGTGGCACCGGCGAAGTTAACCTTGACGCTTCCTCAAAGCCTTATCAATTAGATACCCAATTCAGGTTGTCTGATATTGATTTTGAACCACTTTTGACTGATGCAGTGGGTTTTGACAAAGTGCTCGGCAAGGGGCAGTTTCAGTGGCAACTGAAGACTAGCGGGCTAAGTCAAAAAGACTTTGTTGAAGCGCTGCACGGTGAGATGAGCTTTGATGTAAAAGACGGTGCAGTGAAAGGTGTGAATATCGCCGCCATTGCCAAAAGTGCAGCCAATGTCATGTCAGGCAAGTTGTCTGATGTTAGCCTGGATAAAAACTTCAATAAGGCAGATAAGACCGATTTTGCTTCCCTGGTTGGCTCTTTTGTGTTTCAGAATGGTAAGGGAACAACCAGCGATATCCTGCTGCTTAATCCTCTGGTTAGAGTGAGTGCAACAGGCAGTGTAAATCTACCCGAAACCAGACTGGATTTGAGATCCGACACCCGACTAGTTTCCACAATAGAAGGGCAGGGCGGCAAGGTTGATGAATCCGGTGTCAACATACCCATTAAAATTTATGGGCCGTTTCATGATGTCAAAATAAAGCCTGATGTCAGCTCAGAACTGAAAGATAAAGTAAAAGACAAAATCAAAGACAAATTAAAGAATTTGTTTGGAGGTTGAGTCATTGGGGTACCTTTTATGACAATTAGAAATTTGACCGATTGCACCTACATAAACCCTTGTTTGAACTCATCAACTGGGCAGGTACTGTCTTGCAAATTGTCCTTTGGATTCCTCAGTCCTAGCCAATTTACAGCGACGTTTAAAAGTTCTGACTGGTGCTGCAATACAAATGTGTGTCTTAATTCCGATACTTCATAAAGTTGTTTTTGTCCGGAAAGGCTATCGAAAATTAATGTGTTTAGATGTTTGTCACTCATTTGGTCCTTTTCACCGTAGACCAATAGTGTCGGAATGCGAATTCTTTGTGCGGCACGCAAAGTATCTGATGTCACCTGATAGTTGATACCCGTCAGTTCTGACGCAGAAGATACAATAGATTTTTCGTTTTCTTTTAGAAGACTGGCTATCCAGGGACGGGATCTAGCACCAAACTTAGGTATGGTTTCTTCAATCGAGTGCATAGCGGCTATTGAGATAACTCGATTGACTCTATGATCCCGACTTGCCATTTGGAGTGCTGTGCTGGCACCCAGTGAAAAGCCCAGAATGTCGAAACTTTTTAAATCTAAGCGGTCTGCAAGACGAATGATATCGGTACTTTCTTGTTCACCGAAAGATAGCCACTCTCCACTACTTTGTCCATGTCCTCGAAGATCAGGGACGACAACCCGATAGCCTAATTGGGCAAATTCAACTGCAAGACTGATAAGACTGCGATTGTCCCTCGCCCACCCATGTAGCATAAGTAGCGTCCCTTTAGCCGAATTATCGATTGTTGCAGTAAAGCAACTTTTATCTTTCCACTGCCAGTGGGTTTTTATCCAGCGAACACTATTATCTTCTCTTCTTACTTTTGCGGTATCAGTGGTGTAACCATAGTCGCCAGCCGGTATATCAAAATAGCTGATCTCAATACCTTCTTCATGCAGGTTGATGTGCTGTCGCTCAAAGCCATTTATTTCAATCAGGCGATCTGTTGCTCGGTTTATTTCTTCAAATTGTTGATTGACAGTGGTTCCTAAAAGAGAGTCATTTGGGGCGCTGACCATCTGAATGGCGACTAGATAATTGGCACAGGAAGAAATACTTAAAATCACTGATACCAGTACCCCAATCAACAGCACATATTTTATTCTGTACATTTTTATATCTCGTTTCGAAAATAAGTAATGTACTTTTAAAATTCCACGATGAGAGTTTCAATAGATGATCGCCAAGTTGGACAATAACGAGATAAATTATGCTTTAGATAAGGTGAGTCGGAAACGATTTTTGAATGAAATTAAATAGCAATATCAATACGGTTTTTGAGCGCATTCATATAGGTGCGGCTGCTGGCTACATTTTCTCCAGACTGCAGAATAATGTTGAAATCACCCCGTCCTTTGGCCTCCATTTCACGGATCTCATTTAGATTGACTATTGCAGAGCGGTGTATGCGCTGAAACGTTTTTGGATTGAGTATTTTGTGAATATTAGAAAGGGTTTCTCGTTTTAGATATGTCTCACTGTCGCAAGTGAGTTCGACATAATCACCAGCGGCTTTAATGAGGGATATTTTGCTCACCGGTAGCAAGCTGATCTTGTTTAACCGTTCTAAGGCAATATATTCCGGGTAGGTCGTCAAACTGCTGATTGATGCAATAGCCTCAGCTGCCTTTTTTTCTTCAGCCCCTTGTTCAAAATTCAACCCCGTTTTAAGGGATAAATAAAATCCACACCAGACCAAGATGACCAACGAAAAGTTTAGCGCACCTCCATAGATATATCCGGATCGTGAGCCTGTTAAAACGATATCAAATGCAAACAGTATCCAGTAGTTTACAATTACAGAGCATATAAGACCCACACCATAAGCATAAAGAAGTAGTGTCGGAATAATGGATTTATAGGATAAGTTACCAACGTATTCCCATAAAGGCAGAAAGAATAAGCAGCAAGTTAGCCCTAAAAATAAATAAATCAAATTCCTGCTCAAGGCCATTTCAACTGTCATTGACTGGCTTAGCCCAGATAAAAACAAAACTAAAAAGGCAACCAGCCAAAATGACAGATGAAACCGCCAAAACCTGGTTTTAATACTCTGAATCTTCGTGAATAGCATCTTTTCGTTCTTCCATTCGACCTATCAACAGAATAACACAGCGGACATTCCAATTGCTTTGGCCTTGATGCAAAATCTTTTAAGATTGTTTCAATAGAGAGCTTCTTTGCGCTGCTGGTTGTGCATTTCTCAGTTAATCAGAACAGGCCCACTTTTTATGTTCGGAAGGCAGCGCTACGTTTTTTGGAGGTATTTTTATCGACTGCACAACAAGGCATAAACTGACCATTACCATGCCTAGCCACCCAATCACCTGAAACTCCTCACCTACGATAAAAACAGCGAGAACAGTCGCAATAAGTGGCTCGGTTAATGTGAGCAGTGTTGCTTTACTGGCATCAATTGATTTTAGGCCAAATCCAAATAGCAAATACCCTAAAAACATAGGGATGATCGCCATATATAAAGACACCGCAATATTGACCTTATTGGTGAAGAGGTTATTACCAGTAAGCAGCAGTGATGGCAAAAGTAACATTGCTGCACAGCCAAATAATCCAGCCACAGCGGACTTTGAACTGACTCCATTGTCTATTAGATGCTTTGCCGCCCAGGAATAACCCGCATAAGTCAGACCTGCCACAAGACCCAACAGAATGCCTGTCATTTGCAAAGTGTCATCACTTTTAGCAATATCGCCAGCGGCTTTCCCCATTGCTAACATGACAATACCAATGGCACCCATTGCAAAGGACAGCAACCATTGCATTGATATGGTCTTTTTGCTGAGAAAACGGTCTAGTATCGCAGCAAAGCATGGGGCACTTGCAAGCGATACGACGGTGCCGATTGCGACACCAGAAAAGCGCATGGAACTGTAGAAAGCCAGTGGGTATATAGCAACACACAGTCCACCCAATACGACAAGCCTAGGCTGCCTGAACATGATGGAGTAGTCCTGCAGAAGACATCTTCGTGCAGAATACAATAGCAGAATGCCTCCAAATCCCATTGCAAATGCACCGATAGCCAAAGGGCTGACATCTGGAGCGTAACTTGCAACCGTACCTGTGGTTCCCCACAAAAAACTGGCGACTAAGATGGCGAGCATGCCATTGTAACTTGAATTAAAATTAACCATTCCGGCTATCCAAATATAAGCATAATCAATGCTCAATATGGTAAGTGCAATCTGGACAATTGACTTGATGAACAGGACGGTTCTTTTGACTATTAAGCCGGATCTTACTTTTTAAATTTAGTCGGGGGCAGGCCGTAATATTGTGAAAAGTTTCGACTAAATGTAGATAGGTCAGGGTAGCCAACCATCTCTCCAATCATTTGCAGTGGGTAGTCAGTATGCGTCAGCAGGGCCTGCGCTTTTTCCATACGCATCTGGGTGACATAGCTCATAGGAGGGAGCCCGGTTTGCTTTCTGAATAATAATTTAAACTGTGTACTGCTCAAACATGCCGCGTCGGCTAACATATTGATATTCAATCTTTCTTGAATATTTTGCTCAATAAACATCATGGCCGTTGCTATCCGGTTATCTACCTTCGGCATGAGGATCTGGTTTGAAAGCAAGAGGGCGAATGTTTCAAACATGGCGTTTTCGAGAGTTGGGTTGAGCTGCTGCTCCAGTTGCTCTTCGACAAATGTCATGTAGCTGGAAAGAGATTTTTTCACTGCGAAAACAACACCCTGATAAGAATATAGATTGTCTGGTAATGTTTGCATGTCGGCAACAACAAACCGGGCTTCTGGATTGGCGGTAAATAAATGCTCTTCTCTAGCTCTGACAATAACGCATTCACCGGGTGCGACTTTGCCATTAAATTGGCCTACTTGAATCGAAATAACGCCTCGCAAAGGCAGCACCAACTGATGAAAGTCATGGGCATGATTCATCGGTTTTGAACTGTAAGAGCGAATCGATAAACTGTCTGTCATAGGCTCTGGTTTGATTTTTTATTACTTTTGCAATTGTCTCTAAGTATGCTTTAAAAGTTCATTAAGGTGGCGCTGTAAATCTAAGTATATTATCTGCTTTAGCCAGCAGTGTAACCACCGTCAATACTATAGAGACTACCAGTAATAAAACTGGCTTTGTCGGTCGTTAAAAAATATACAAGTTCAGCCACTTCATCTGGTTTTCCGAGTCGGCCTAATGGTTGTTCATTGGCTTCCTCAGCAATGATTTGCTGTTTATCACGCCCGGATTTTTCTGCGAATTTGTCAATTGCATTGTGAAATAACGGCGTTTCAATGGTGCCGGGGCAAACGGCATTTGTTCGGATATTGTACTTGGCATAGTCCAATGCCGTGGTTTTGGCCATAGAGGCGAGTGCGGCCTTGCTCAAGTTATAGGCAAACGAATTTGACTTTGCTACCAACGCCTGGTCAGACGCCATCAGTATAATAGCCCCATTTTGCTGACGTTTCATGGGCTCTAGTGCTGCCTGAATCGCCCCATAGGCACCTTTTACATTGATTGAAAATACCTTATCCAACAAGGCTTCGTCTGTATCTTCAATATTGGCAGATACATGTATTCCGGCGTTGCAAACTAAGGCATGAATTCCATCAGATGATTCAATTATTCTAGAGATAGTGGCTTTAACCTGACTTACATCAGCGACGTTACAATCATGCCAGGTGGCATTTGCCACAGGCTCTGAAAAGTCCCGTAAATCGAGATTACGCACCTGATAACCGGCATCACTAAAACGTTTTGCAACGGCCAGGCCAATTCCCATACTGCCGCCTGTAACGATACAACTTGCTGATTTTATGTCCATTCTGTAGTCCTGAATCTTTTTCGATAGTGTATCGCGTACAGCAGCATACTGTAATCCTGAGTTTGGTAGTTTTATTGACATTCATATATGAAGTCAGAAAGGACATTTTGTGGACTCTGCAAAAGAGAAAAGCCCGTAAATCATTGATTTAACGGGCTTTTATTTGGTGGAGCAGGCGGGATTTGAACCCGCGTCCGCAATACCTACATCCTCGGTACTACATGTTTAGTCTGTCTTTTATTTAACCAGTTGAACTCCGACAAACAGGATTTCTCGTGGCTGGCCTGGTACTATTTCGCGGTTCAACCCCAGACAGGTTTCCCTCGCTAGTCTTTTAGTATGACCTCCCGAGCCTTCACGAAAAGACAACGGCTGAAGTGGGAGGGCCTATGCAGGTTATTAAGCTGCTAGTGCGTAGTTTTCGTCGTTTGCGACTATTTTTTTGCGGCTTTTTACGAGGCCAACCGCCCCTCGACATGCACCTTGGGTTTCGTGTATCCCGTCGAATCCTAATCTGCCCCGAAAACTGTTATGTCTTTGGTTTTTGACTGGTCCTCAATCTTTTGATTGAGGTTGATGTTATACACTCGCACCAAGTTATGATTGGCTAGCTACCAATCTAGCTAGCCATTATAACAATATATAAGGGCTAGGTCATTGAATTTAAACCTTGTGTTTCATTACTCTAGCTTTTTGTCGATCCCAGTCCCTGTCCTTTATGGTATCGCGCTTGTCGTGGCTTTGTTTACCTTTGGCAAGACAAATTTCCACTTTCACGTAACACTTTTTCCAGTACATGGCCGTAGCGACCAATGTGTAGCTTTGGCGTTCGACACTGCCGATCAGTTTATTTAACTCACGACGATGCAATAACAGCTTTTTAGGGCGCACTGGATCACAGATGACGTGAGTCGACGCTGAATTAAGCGGTGTTATGCGGCAATTTAACAGACTGGCTTCACCATTCTGAACATGCACGTATACGTCGCTCAGGTTAACTTTACCTGCGCGAATACTTTTTATTTCCCAGCCTTGCAGTGCGACGCCAGCCTCAAACTTTTCTTCCAGGAAATAGTCGTGTTTGGCTTTTTTATTCAGCGCAATCGTGCCGCCGGTATTTGGCTTTTTGTTCTTTTTACTCATGGCGGCGTATTATACTGACGTATGCAAAATTGTCTCGTTTAATCGTGTAACTGCTTTTAACTGACAAAGGTTTGTGAGAGACCAAATGCGTTGTGCTACTATTCGCGCTTTTAAAATTGCAGTTTGCTGAAATAGAGAGAATTTGGCGGATAGGAGAACTATGCCAAGTGTAAATAGAAGTGCGCTGGTACCATTTAGCGCAGAAAAAATGTTCCATTTAGTCAATGACGTTGCCCAGTATCCGGCTTTTTTGCCGGGATGCGAAGATGTTAAAATACTGCATCAACAAGACACCTCAATGGAGGCATCGCTGCTGATCAGTAAAGCGGGTGTGAGACAATGGTTTACAACCAAGAATCAGTTGAAGCCGGGTAAGCATATCATCATGAACTTAAAAGACGGCCCGTTTAAAAAGCTGTTTGGTGGCTGGGTATTTACCGAGCTGGATACGGACGCCTGTAAGATTGAGTTAAATCTGGAATTTGAGTTTTCCAATCGAATTGTGGAAATGGCTTTTGGTAAGGTTTTCAGTAGTCTTGCCAACAATATGGTGAAAGCGTTCACTAATCGCGCAAAGGATATCTACAGTGACAGATAAGCAGGTAAAGCTAGAGGTGGCTTTTGCATTGCCCAATAAACAGACGTTATTACAGGTGACGGTGGAGCCCGGTACAACAGTAAAAGAAGCAATTATCGCGTCGGGGATTATGGATAGGTACAGTGACATTGATTTGGAACAAAATGCCGTCGGAATTTGGAATCGAACCTGTAAACTGGATGCAGTTCCCGTCGATGGCGACCGTATTGAAATCTATCGTCCGTTGATCGCCGATCCTAAAGAAGCCAGGCGTTTACGAGCAGAAAAAGCAAAATCTGAAGGCCGTGCAGATAAAGTAACGGGGGGGCGCCCAAAAGAGCGAAAGACTGAGTCAGAGTAAAGCAGCCTCAGCCTTTTGAGTGTTCTGCTTACTGGTCTAAAGGCGTGTTAAAATCTTCAGACGCTTTGTAGTCACCCTCAATACGCGTCAGCTTGTCATCTTCAAAATAGACATAAAACTCTTTGCGATAATCACGCTGTGACAGAGAGCCTGCTTTCATATCATAGAAATAATAAAACGTGTCACTATCGAAAGTGTCGCGCATCACAGGTTTGCCTAGTACGTACATGACCTGCTCTTTGGTCATACCAACCCGCAGTTTGTCGACATCATCCTGATCTACAAAGTTGCCTTGTGATACATCAATACGGAAAACCCAGCTAGAGCAACCAGTCACGCTGGCACCGAGCAATAACATTAAAAATATAGCAATTGGTTTCAAAGTGCTTGTCTTCATCTTCTATTTATTCTGGGATGCGAATCCTACTGTCTATAATGCAAATCATCAACGCATTATTCCACAGATTGTCATTTTTACTTAGATAATTGCGCCGCTTGCTTAATCTGAACCGGCTAATAATCATCTCCCGATTGTTTTGCAAACACTCTGACAATGTAAATTACTTAATGTTCCAACAAGGCTTTGGCATTATTGATTGCTGAGTCTGTTAACGTATCTCCAGCCAGCAATCGAGCAATTTCTTCCACTCGATTTTTCTCATCTAAAGGTTGCATCAATGTTGAGGTGGTATCGCCATCAGTGAACTTAGTGACCAGCATCTGATTATGTCCTTTTGCAGCTACTTGAGGTAAGTGGGTTACACACAGAACCTGTGCTTCAGTACTTCCTAAGGTACGCAGCAGTTGCCCAACCACTGAAGCAGTGGGCCCACTGATGCCGGTATCCACTTCATCAAAGATAAGGGTAGGAACGGCGTGATTACTATTACCCAATACATGCAGCGCCAGACCTATACGTGATAACTCTCCACCGGAAGCGGCTTTTTCCAGTTTATCCATATGCATGCCTTTATTACTACATAAATAGAATTCGACAATGTCATGACCCTTGCCTGACACAATATGGCGTTGGCTGTCATCAATACGAATCTCAAAAATGGCATCTGGCATATTCATTTTTTTGATTTCGCAGGTTACTTGTTTTTCTAGCCAGGACGCTTGCTTTTGCCGTAATTGGTGCAGGCAATCCGCCGCGACTTTATACTCTTGCAATACAGCATCCAATTGCAGACCAAGTTCTTCTAACGTGTTGCTGGCTGAGTCGAGACCATGTAATTCCTGTTGCAGCTCCTGCTGGTGCTGGTACAGCGCTTCGGGCCTTACAGTATGCTTTCTCGCTAATTCATTTGCCTTGTTGTAACGCGCTTCAATTTGTTGCATGCGGATAGGATCCATCTCTAACTGATCAAGATAGTCACGCAATTCCGCAGAAGCTTCTGATATATTGATTTGCGCTTCGGATAACATTTGCACGACGGGTTGCAATTGTGGGTCGTGATCAACCAACGCTTCCAATTTTCCATGGGCCAACTGCAATAGATCATTAACGTTGGCATCATTGGCTTCCCATAAAAAATGATAGGCATATTGCGACTCTTCAAGAATAGACTGACCGTGACTGAGTTTTTTAAACTCAGCTTCCAGCTTTTCAAACTCATCTTCATCCAAAGCGAATTCATCCAGCTCTGCTAACTGATACGACAACAGTGTCTTTCTATCTTCCCTTTGTTGCTGTTCGGCACTTAATTGCTGGATTTGCTTTTGAATCTGTTGATAGTTTTTACTGAGCTCTGCAACCTTGCTCAACTGGGTTTGAATGACGGGTTTGCTGTCTAGCAAGCGACGCTGATTCTCAGGTTTCAATAGGCCTTGCTGTGCATGCTGGCCATGAATTGTGACCAGCTTAGCGCCCAGCTCACGTAATTGCTGCAATGGCACCGGTGTACCATTGATATAGGCCCGGGAACGGCCTTCATCGGTAATAATTCGTCTGACGAGGCACTGCCCATCTTCAATACCAAAGTCATTATCGTTAAGCCAACGGGCGGCCAACGACTTTTCTTTGATGCCGAACGTGGCAATAATTTCCGCTTTACTTTCGCCCGTACGCACCATAGCCGCTTCGGCGCGATTGCCTAAACACAATCCCAGGGCATCTATGGCGATGGATTTACCTGCACCGGTTTCACCCGTGACCGCAGTCATCCCTTGTTTGAAATCGATATCCAGCTTTTTAACGATAACAAAGTTACGCACCGACAAGTTGACAAGCATAGTACACCTATATGGTTATATATACAGCATACTGTGATTGTATACAGTTGTTTTTGCTTGTAAAGGTTTGTGTTCCGATTTTGAGTAAAATCGTTTAGAAGAGCTTGTTACTCCAGTTAAGCTTGGTGCGCAGAACGTGAAAATAACTGTAGTCTTCAGGGTGGATAAGCGACAGGCGACTGGGGTTTTTATGAATCATAATCTCATCACCAGGATTGACGGCAAGTACTACATGTCCATCACAACTTACCTGCAGACTTTCGGTATTGGATTCGGATACTTTTAATCTCAGATCACTATTGGCGTCCACGACGATGGGGCGATTGCTCAACGTGTGTGGGAACATAGGGACGATGGCTAAAGCATCGAGGTTGGGGGTCAAAATGGGGCCACCCCCAGATAAGGAATAGGCTGTAGAGCCTGTCGGTGTGGCAACAATTAGTCCGTCCGAGCGCTGAGTAAAGACAAATTTGTCATTCATGTACAGATCAAACTCCATCATGTGGGCGACTTTAGTATGGTGAAGTACTGCTTCGTTGATCGCGGCGTTGCTGCTTTTTAGTTTGCCGTCTCTTAGTACTTTTACTTCCAGCAGGAAGCGTTGCTCCATTTCATAGCGGCCAGAAAATATAAGATCCAGCTGATGCTCTATATCATCCGGGCTGATATCGGTTAGAAATCCGAGATTCCCGCGGTTGACACCTACCACTGCAATATCAAATCGTGACAGTACTCGCGCTGCTCCCAACATATTGCCGTCACCACCAACGACTATTGCCAATTGTGCCTCACGACCAATTGAAACCAGATCCATAACTTCCAGATCATCAACTTCCAATTCAAGCGCCACCCGTTCTTCAATCAGAATACGGCATTGTTTTGCACGTAAATATGCTAGCAGGATTCGCAAACTGTCATTTGCGCCGGGATGGTTGGGTTTGCCAATGAGTCCGATTGTATTGAGCTGGTTCGGCATAGAGAATGAGGTCAGAAGTTAATGTCCTTTAGACTAGTGGAAATATTCTGCCATTCAAACAGAAATCGCCTAACAAGCGAAGATTTTTTTGCTGCTTCAGCACCCTGATGGGGGCAAGAAATGCCTCTAAATTGCGGAATTACGCAATATGTAAAAAAATATGACGGCATTTGCTTGAATCATCGTTAACTATCCCCATCTACTCAGCTAACTTTTTTCGACCACTTTCATGGAATGCTGAAGCATGAGTAACGACGTTAAACAAAACGACAATATTGAACCCCAGCAGAATCCGGAAGCAGAGAATGAAGCGGTGCAGTCTGATGGCGAAACCGTGGATGCAGCATTGGATTCGCTGAACGATGACAACGTTCAGACACTAGAGGCGGAATTGGCCAAAGCACAAGCCACCATCGAAGAACAGAAAGATGCGGTATTGCGCGCGAAAGCTGATTCGGAAAACATTCGCCGTCGTGCTGAAGCGGAAGTCGATAAAGCGAAAAAATTCGCATTGGAGCGATTCTCGGGTGACTTATTGCCTGTGATCGACAATCTGGAGCGTGCATTGCAAGCGGCAGACGCGGGCAATGAAGAAATGAAACCAATTATCGAAGGTGTCGAGCTGACCCTGAAATCATTTGTCAGCACCGTCGAAAAATACGGTTTGGAAGTCATCAACCCAGAAGGGGAAGCATTTAATCCAGAGTTACATCAGGCAATGGCCATGGTGGAATCTCCGGACGCGGAACCCAATACAGTACTGATGGTGATGCAAAAAGGATATCAATTAAATGGGCGCTTGGTTCGGCCAGCGATGGTATCGGTTGCAAAAGCTGCTGAAGAAGGGGCTTCTGGCGGCGTTGATATTGAAGCTTAAGGGTTTCAATCAAGAATTTTTGGTTTTGCTGATTTCCTTTATTGAAAAAAATCAACATAACCCCACTAAAAGTAGTAGTTAATAGAATTTATAAGTTGGAGAACATCTAATGGGTAGAATCATCGGCATCGATTTGGGTACAACCAATTCATGCGTAGCAGTGCTTGACGGTGACAAACCAAAAGTAATCGAAAATGCAGAGGGTGATCGTACTACACCTTCGATTATTGCTTACACAAATGACGGCGAGACTTTGGTTGGTCAACCCGCTAAGCGTCAGGCTGTTACGAATCCGAAAAACACATTGTTCGCAATCAAGCGATTGATTGGACGTCGTTGGGAAGATAAAGAAGTTCAGCGTGACATTGATATTATGCCTTTCGAAATTGTTAAGGCGGATAACGGTGACGCATGGGTTGCTGCCAAAGGCGAAAAAATGGCACCTCCTCAGGTTTCTGCTGAAGTCCTGAAAAAAATGAAGAAGACCGCCGAAGATTATCTGGGCGAAAAAGTCGACGCTGCGGTTATCACCGTACCGGCTTACTTCAATGATTCTCAGCGTCAGGCGACTAAAGATGCTGGTCGTATCGCCGGATTGGAAGTAAAACGTATTATCAATGAGCCAACTGCTGCGGCACTGGCCTATGGTATGGACAAGAAAAAGGGCGACAATATTGTTGCTGTTTATGACTTGGGTGGTGGTACGTTTGATATCTCAATCATCGAGATTGATGAAGTTGAAGGCGAGCACACGTTTGAAGTTTTAGCTACCAACGGTGACACTCACTTAGGTGGTGAAGACTTTGACAACCGTGTTATTAACTACCTTGTTGAAGAATTTAAGAAAGACCAGGGGCTGGATCTACGCAAAGATCCATTGGCTATGCAGCGTTTGAAAGAAGCGGGTGAGAAGGCGAAAATCGAATTGTCTTCTGCACAACAAACAGAAGTGAACCTGCCTTACATTACTGCTGATGCGTCTGGTCCTAAGCACTTGGTCATCAAGGTGACCCGTGCCAAGCTGGAATCGTTAGTTGAAGATATGGTTAAGCAATCACTTGGCCCGGTCAAACAGGCGTTAGCAGATGCGGATTTGTCAGTCGGTGATATCCATGACGTTATCATGGTGGGTGGCCAAACCCGTATGCCACTGGTCCAAAAGTATGTGACGGAATTCTTCGGAAAAGAAGCTCGTAAAGACGTTAACCCAGATGAAGCAGTGGCCATAGGTGCAGCGATTCAGGGTGGTGTACTGTCGGGTGATGTTAAAGACGTATTGTTACTTGACGTGACGCCTCTGTCCTTGGGTATCGAAACCATGGGCGGCGTGATGACTGCGTTGATTGAAAAGAACACGACTATTCCTACTAAGAAGTCGCAGGTTTTCTCAACAGCTGAAGACAATCAGTCTGCGGTAACCGTGCACGTGTTGCAGGGTGAGCGTAAACAGGCTCAGGGTAACAAGTCGTTAGGTCAGTTCAATCTTGAAGGAATCCGTCCGGCGCAACGTGGTGCACCACAAATCGAAGTAACATTCGATATTGATGCGGACGGTATCCTGCACGTATCAGCGAAAGACAAAGACACTGGTAAAGAACAGAAGATCACGATTCAGGCATCCTCTGGTTTGAGTGAAGACGAAGTCGAAAAAATGGTGCGTGACGCGGAAGACAACGCAGCTGAAGATAAGAAGTTTGAAGAGCTTGTGCAAGCACGTAACCAGGGCGACGCTATGGTTCACAGTACGCGCAAACAAATCGAAGAAGTTGGCAGCGGCTTGAGCGATGAAGACAAAGCCGCTATTGAAACCGCATTGACCGCGCTGGAAACAGCGATAAAAGGCGATGACAAAGCTGAAATCGAAGCAAAAACACAAGAGCTTATCCAGGCTTCTGGGAAATTGATGGAAGCAGCCCAGGCGGCACAAGCAGCCGAAGCTGCAGGTGGTGCTGAAGAAGGTGCTTCTGCATCTAAGAAGGGTGATGACGACGTAGTTGACGCTGAGTTTGAGGAAGTGAAAGACGACAAAAAATAATCGCCTGAATAGCGATTAAGTCGACAGGATAGGCTTATCCAATAACATGGGCGCAGTTTGCGCCCTTGTTCGTGTCAGGTTGAGCTGTCCAAGAACAATAGATAATAAACCGAAGATAGTGCAGGAAACCGTATCTCTATGTCTAAAAGAGATTATTATGAAGTATTAGGTGTCGCCAAAGACGCTGCCGAACGTGATATTAAAAAGGCGTACAAACGTCTTGCCATGAAATATCACCCAGACAGAACATCTGGTGATAAAGACCTGGAAGAGAAGTTCAAAGAAATCCAGGAAGCCTATGAGATCTTATGCGACTCCGACAAACGTGCAGCATATGACCAGTTTGGTCATGCCGGCGTTGATCCAAATCGCGGAGCAGGCGCTGGTGCGGCTGATTTTGGCGATATCTTCGGCGACGTTTTCGGTGATATTTTTGGTGGTGGCCGCGGTGGCGGTGGTCGTCGCCGAGCGCGTCAAGGTGCTGATTTACGCTACAACCTTGAAATGTCGCTGGAAGAAGCCGTTCGTGGCAAATCTGTCGAGATTCAAGTGCCGACACTGGTTGCTTGTGAAAGCTGTGATGGCTCAGGTGCTAAAAAAGGGACGTCAGCGACAACCTGTCCAACCTGTCATGGTAATGGTCAGGTTCAAATGCGCCAGGGCTTTTTCGCTGTCCAACAGACCTGTCCTACTTGTTCCGGGACAGGCAAAATCATTGCAGATCCATGCCGTAGCTGCCATGGTCAGGGTCGTACTGAAAAGACCAAGACCTTGTCAGTTAAGATCCCTGCGGGCGTGGATACCGGTGATCGTATTCGCCTGACGGGTGAAGGGGAAGCCGGAGAAGCGGGTGCGCCTCCAGGTGATTTATATGTGCAGGTTCACGTACGAGAACATGAGATCTTTAAACGTGATGAGAACAACCTGTACTGTGAAGTACCCCTTGGCTTTACTCTGGCAGCACTTGGTGGAGAGCTGGAAGTGCCAACTCTGGATGGTCAGGTGAAGTTAAAAGTCCCAGCTGAAACCCAAACCGGCAAGATGTTCCGTCTGCGCGGCAAAGGGGTTAAATCGGTGCGCACGGGAGCCATTGGTGACCTGATGTGTAAAGTGGTTGTTGAGACACCCGTAAATCTGACCAGCAAGCAAAAAGAACTGTTGCAGGAGTTTGAAACCTCAATGGGGTCAGACTCGGCGCGCTATCGCCCAAGAGAAAAGGGCTTCTTTGATAGCGTTAAACAGTTTTTTGATGATCTGAAAGGTTGATTAATTACCCTAAATTAATCAGTTGACCGCTCTGTAAGTTGTCCAACTGATTATTTTAGGATTATGATTTCAAGAAATCCCTCGAAAGAGGGATTTTTTTTATATCAAATTTAGCTATGCTAGGGATTGCAGCAGATAAAAAATCGAAAACTACGGAATACTGTCATGAAAAAGCCCCTTATTGCGCTGGTCATTGCCGGCTTGTTATCCACTCCCATTTCTTTTGCTAATGAAGCGAAATCCGAAAAACAGGCTAAGGCGGCGATACAATATCGCCAAGCTTTATTGCAGGTGATAAGGAGCAATATGGGGGCATTGGGGGCAATGGCGAAAGGACATATCCCATTTGACGCGCAAAAAATGGAAAAAAACGGCATGCGGATAGAACAATTGGCTACCATGATGCCAGACTATTTTGCTATTGATACCAGTGCCTACAAAATGCCTACTGATGCGAAAGCGGACATTTGGCAAAACCATGAGGACTTCACTGGCAAAATCAACGATTTGATTTCAGCTGCCAGAAACTTGCAAGTGGTCGCTAGTGATGGCGATGAAAGCCAGTTTAAAGGGGCTATAGGTCAGGTTGGCCGTGCCTGCAAAGGTTGCCATGATGAGTATAAAGAAGAATAAATCTTAGAAATATACTTCCTCTACTACTTCTGGCGGCAGCACAGTGACCAGAAAATAGATAGCAGCTGCTACCAGAAGTGCAATCAATAGAGCTCGCCAATGATACTGATGTTTGATTGAGCGATCTTGTTCTGTGTTTTTGTATCCGTGAAACAAAGGTGAAATCAAATTCTGTTTTTTACCAAACAAGTAATAGAACGCCGCGATAATATGTACGGCTGCTAATATCTGGATTACGGTAAAACCGTTGTGGTGGATTTTATCTGCCAGTTGCTGCCACTGCTCATTGGCCAAACTGCGCAAGGGCCCATCGAAAAACACATCATCGCTGCTAAATAATCCACTGATAGCCTGTATCAAGATTATCAGCAGTAAAGCAAAAACCATGACCGCACCAAGAGGATTATGACTAAGATAAGTACGGTTTTCACCGCGCACGCATTGTTTTATGTCGTCAAAGCCAGGAAAGAATCGTTTAAAGCGAGCATAGTCGGCCCCGACAAGCCCCCAAATCAGCCGAAAGAGAATTAACCCCAACGTAAAATAACCTACATAGGCATGCCAGTTCATCCAGCTTCCGCCCAACTCGCCAGTGAGCCATTGCAAGCCGATACATACCACCAACAACCAATGGAAAATGCGGGTATAAATATCCCATATAAGTGATTTGTGCATGCAGGTCCGTTTGAATCATGTATTATTGTTCGCCGAAGTCGCCAATATAAAACAATTTTCTGATTGTTGATATTGAGCATTGCAAGTTTCCAGCAACAACATCCAGCAGCAGTTATGACAGATAAGCAGATTAAAACAGGTATTTTTGGTGCCAATGGCAGAATGGGGCGTGCGTTAATAGAGGCCCACTCCCAAGTGGAAAATGTCCAGATAGCAGCAGCATTGGTGCGCGCCGCCTCACCATTTAAAGAAGTGGATATTGGCGAGTTGGCAGGTATTGGTAAGCTGGGCGTGAATACGCAGGTAGATTATCATCAATTACACCAGCAAGTAGATGTCATGATTGATTTTACCTTGCCTGAGGTACTACCCGCGCATTTGGAGTTGTGTAAAACACAAAACTTGCCATTAGTAATTGGTACGACTGGCCTTAATTCAGAACAAAAACAACTGATTCAGACTGCAGCGCAGCACATTCCTATTGTCTTCGCCGCGAACATGAGTATTGGCGTTAATCTGCTGTTCAATCTGGTGCGACAGACTGCAAGAGTAATGGGCAAAACAGCAGATATTGAAATATGGGAAGCGCATCATCGCTTCAAGAAAGACGCGCCTTCTGGCACAGCCGTGGCGATAGGGGAAGTGATCGCTGATGAGTTAGGCCGTGATCTGCAGAAATGTGCGGTATATGGCCGAGAAGGGGATACCGGAGAGCGAGACCCCAACACTATCGGTTTTGCCACAATTCGCGCGGGTGACATTGTGGGTGAACATACCGCAATGTTTGCGGAGTTGGGGGAACGAATTGAAATAACCCATAAAGCATCGAGTCGACTAACCTTTGCGCAAGGTGCTGTAAGAGCTGCAGAGTGGTTAGTGAATCAGCCTGTCGGGCTGTATGACATGCAGGACGTTTTGAGCTTAAAGTAAAAAATGGCCCGAAAGGGGAAATTTTATATTTTGCTCGTTAGGCGTTGTTGCGTCGTTTTAGCCTTCTGGATATTACGAGGCTTTCTTAAAGCATAACAAGATAGGCTGAGAGGCTTGGGCATCCGGGTCCCCGTACTCCTTTAACTGGACAGTAAAGTATAATGAATGCCAGAGCTACAGGTAATCAAGGATATGCTGCAAGTGCTTAACAAAAGGATGTTGTTCGGCAAGCGATAACAATAACTCATCAACGGAGTTGAAGCATTTAGCAATAGAGAAGGGGTCGGTAAAGCTAATCCCAATTTGGGAATTAAGGCCAACTGGAGCCGACCTTAAACCACTTCAACAAACCAAATATCAATGTTTGATTTATCCTATTGACCAAGAGAGACGTTACCGTTTTAGGTTAGCCATCTTATAAATGCAAAATGCCAGTAATGCTAAGGCAACACCTAAGCCGGCATAGGAATCTGCGTTTTTGGTTTCAACCACTGCCAGGTTTTCATCAACAACCAGGATTTCATTATCAGCTTTTGTCAACTTGCTTCCACCTGCAAACTTTTGCATTTTGGGTGGTTTTTGGCTGCCGTTGGTCACTTCCATGTCCAATGAGGCAGAGGAATCACTATTCATCATTGGAGTTCTCTAATAAACAACGGTTCAAATATAGCACAGGGATTTTAAAGGGTAAATATTTTACTCCTGATTAAAAGGGGTTCTTCGTCAAATTGAATAGGGACAGGCGGGCAGCGGATTGTTTAATCAGTATGTTTTGTCACGGGAAGATGAGGCGTGAACCTAGGCTCGGGGAATGTTCCTTTAAAAGCACCAGGTGATTTTGCCGGTCCCAGGGGGGCGACCGTCAATGTATATATTGTTGACCAGCCAGATGTTGTAAAAGCAGGTAAAAGTACGGCACCCGCACTCAAGCTCCCAAGATTACCGAAGCATGACAAACCAGTCGCAATGAAAGCCGACGCAACGGATCCTGTAACAATGCAGAAACTTTCCCCAACTGGCAAATTCAGAGAAACACGTGCGGTTAACCCTTACAATTTCAACCCCCACGACACAATGTCATTGTTGAGCAATACCGGAAAGCTGCACATTACTGGAAAAGACGCTAATCCTTAATGCGCAACCTACACCAATGACCGGTGGAAGCAGAAAAGCAGGTTATACTCATTCGGCCCCTGATCCCGCGGTTGTGGTTAAATCCTCCGCAAGAGGGGCCATCAAAGATGAACATAACGAGATGGTCCAAAAAGCGCCACATATCAAAAAACTTTCTAATTGGGAGTTTTGAGGATGGCTACTACATATTCTGATATCCAGCTATTTATTATATACAGGCATAACAAAAGTGTTAAGACATGCTGGATTGCACATGCTAAGGAGTTGCATGGTTTGCCGAGGCACAAAGTGTACTAGTTAAAAATAGAGTTTTGGCGCTTTAACATTGTTTTTTAGTTTAAATGCGAGTTTTCAGTAGTTTTGTGAAATCCCCCTAGACCGAAAAGAACAATTCGTCTACAATGCTTGGAATTTGCCAAAATTTAGGTAGAACCTAGGTTGAACTCAGAAACTTATTACAGATTAGCCAGAAAAACGGGGTGTAGATAATCACATTTGCAGCCCGTTTTTTATGGGTGTTTGGCAGACTGGCTACGTTAACTGATCACGATTATGGAGGTTAACTTGACGCATTCGGCGCTTTTGGTCCTTGAAGATGGGTCCATATTTAAAGGCACTGCTTTTGGTGCGACTGGCGTTTCTGTTGGTGAAGTGGTATTCAACACTTCAATGACAGGCTATCAGGAAATTCTTACCGACCCTTCCTATGCAGAGCAAATAGTCACACTGACTTACCCTCACATTGGTAATACTGGGGTCAACTCTGAAGATGAAGAATCCGCTCAGATTTGGGCTAAAGGGTTAATCATCAGAGATTTACCAATACTCGCCAGCAACTTTCGTTGTGAAAGAACCCTTTCTGACTACCTTCAAAGCAATAATATCCTTGGCATCGCAGATATCGATACACGTAGGCTCACCCGCATCTTAAGAGATAAAGGGGCTCAAAACGGTTGTATTATGGCCGGTGATGACCTGGACGCCGATAAAGCATTAGCGCTGGCCAAAGCGTTCCCGGGTCTTAAAGGTATGGACCTCGCTAAGGTGGTGAGCACCAAGGCTCAGTATCTCTGGAATGACAGTGTTTGGGAATTGGGCAAAGGGCACACATCATTGCAGGGCGACGCTGATTTTCATGTTGTGGCTTATGACTTTGGTGCCAAGCGAAATATTTTGCGTATGTTGGTAGCGCGTGGCTGCAGGCTAACGGTTGTCCCTGCCAATACCCCCGCGGAAGATGTCCTGGCCATGTCACCGGATGGTGTTTTTCTGTCTAATGGACCGGGAGATCCAGAACCCTGCGATTACGCAATAACAGCGATCAAGACTTTGCTGGATAAAGACCTACCAATTTTTGGTATTTGCCTTGGCCATCAATTATTGGGGCTTGCCAGTGGCGCTACCACGGAAAAAATGAAATTTGGTCATCATGGTGCTAACCATCCGGTCAAAGATTTGAAGCGTGAAGTTGTGATGATTACCAGCCAAAACCACGGTTTTGCGATCTCAGAGAAAGATTTACCTGACACTTTGGAAGTGACTCACGTCTCATTGTTTGACGGATCATTGCAAGGTATTCATCGAAAAGATAAGCCGGCATTTAGCTTTCAGGGACACCCTGAAGCCAGTCCCGGGCCGCACGATGCTGCACCGCTTTTCGATCACTTCATTGAATTAATGCAAGCAAGAAAATAGTCAGGATTATTACTATGCCGAAACGTACAGACATAAAAAGCATTCTTATATTGGGCGCTGGCCCTATTATCATCGGTCAGGCGTGCGAGTTCGACTATTCTGGTGCGCAGGCGTGTAAGGCACTGCGCGAAGAGGGTTACCGCGTCATTTTGGTAAACTCTAATCCAGCCACCATTATGACTGATCCAGAAATGGCCGATGCCACTTACATTGAGCCAATTCATTGGGAAGTGGTGAAAAACATCATTGCCAAAGAACGTCCTGATGCCATTTTACCGACTATGGGTGGTCAAACCGCATTGAATTGTGCGTTGGATTTGAACAAGCATGGCGTATTAAAAGAATTTGGCGTAGAGATGATAGGCGCCTCTGCCGACGCAATTGACAAAGCAGAAGATCGTGAACGCTTTGATAAGGCCATGAAATCCATTGGACTGGAATGTCCACGGGCGGAAATTGCCCATGATATGGAGCAGGCACATGATGTGTTAAGCCGCATCGGCTTCCCGTGTATCATCCGTCCCTCATTTACCATGGGCGGCACGGGTGGTGGTATTGCTTACAATATCGATGAGTTTAATGAGATTTGCCATCGTGGTCTGGATTTATCCCCTACAAACGAACTCCTTATCGATGAATCATTGATAGGTTGGAAAGAATACGAAATGGAAGTGGTGCGGGATAAAAACGACAACTGTATTATCGTTTGTACCATTGAAAATTTCGACCCAATGGGTGTACACACCGGGGACTCAATTACGGTCGCACCGGCACAGACCCTAACAGATAAAGAATTTCAAATCATGCGTAATGCTGCACAGGCTGTATTGCGTGAGATAGGGGTCGAAACAGGTGGCTCCAACGTACAGTTTGGTGTCAATCCAGATGATGGCCGCTTGGTCATTATCGAGATGAACCCACGGGTTTCTCGTTCTTCAGCGTTAGCTTCCAAAGCGACCGGATTTCCCATTGCTAAGGTTGCTGCCAAGTTAGCTGTTGGTTACACGCTTGATGAACTCGCCAACGAAATCACGGGAGGGGCGACTCCAGCATCGTTTGAACCCGCTATTGATTATGTTGTAACCAAGATCCCACGTTTCAACTTCGAGAAATTTGCAGGTGCAAACGACCGACTGACGACTCAAATGAAGTCAGTAGGTGAGGTAATGGCGATAGGTCGGAATCAACAGGAGTCACTGCAAAAAGCTTTGCGTGGTCTGGAGATTGGGGCTAATGGATTTGATCCTGTGTTGGATCTGTCCCAAAAAGGGGCTCGTAAAAAACTGATTAGAGAGTTGAAAGAGCCTGGCTGTGAACGTATTTTTTACATCGCTGATGCCTTCCGTATGGGCATGACGGTCGATGAAGTATTTAGTTTCACCAAAGTTGATCCTTGGTTTCTGGTGCAAATCGAAGACATCATCAAGGATGAAAACCGACTCAAAGAAAGCGGCGTAGGCTCTCTTGATGAGGCTTCCTTACGTCGTCTAAAACGCAAAGGCTTTGGAGATGCTCGTCTAGCCGACATTCTAAGCGTAGAAGAGGCGGATATTCGCTCTTTACGCGAGAAGCATCAGATATTCCCAGTTTATAAGCGTGTCGATACCTGTGCGGCAGAATTTTCCACAGCAACTGCGTATATGTATTCCGCATACGATGAAGAATGTGAGGCTGGCCCAAGCGACAAAGATAAAATTATCGTGCTAGGTGGTGGCCCAAACCGTATTGGTCAGGGCATTGAGTTTGATTATTGTTGTGTTCATGCGGCACTTGCTCTTAGGGAAGACGGTTATGAAACCATTATGGTTAACTGCAACCCGGAAACAGTGTCCACTGATTACGATACGTCTGATCGGCTGTACTTTGAACCGGTGACACTCGAAGACGTACTGGAGATTGTCCGGGTTGAAAAGCCCAAGGGCGTGATCGTCCAGTATGGCGGCCAGACGCCATTGAAATTAGCCAGAGCATTAGAAGACGCTGGCGTGCCGATCATCGGTACCTCACCTGACGCGATTGACCGGGCGGAAGACCGAGAGCGCTTCCAACACATGGTACACAAGCTGAATTTGAAGCAACCCGCTAATGCGACCGTCAGTAACTGGCAGCAAGCATTAGAAAAAGCGGAAGTTATTGGTTTTCCAATGGTAGTACGCCCATCCTATGTGTTGGGCGGTAGAGCCATGGAAATCGTCTATGACATGGATGATCTTAAGCGCTATTTGACGGAAGCCGTAAGTGTGTCCAATGATTCGCCGGTACTGCTGGATCGTTTTCTGGATGACGCCATTGAGGTGGACGTGGATGCAATCTGTGACGGTAAAGAAGTGGTGATTGGCGGTATTATGGAGCACATTGAGCAAGCTGGTGTTCACTCTGGTGATTCAGCCTGCTCATTACCTGCATTTAGTCTGCCGCGCGGCGTTCAGGACACGATGCGTGAACAGGTAACCGCCATGGCATTGGAATTAGGGGTTGTTGGCTTGATGAATACCCAGTTTGCGGTAAAAGATGGTGAAGTGTACCTGATTGAAGTGAATCCTCGTGCCGCTCGGACAGTGCCTTTTGTCTCAAAAGCCACAAGCCGTCCGCTGGCGAAAATTGCCGCCAGAGCCATGGCTGGTCAATCTTTGCGTGAACAAGGGATAGCAAAAGAAATTATTCCGCCATATTATTCGGTCAAAGAAGTGGTTATTCCTTTCGCCAAGTTCCAGGGGGTTGATCCTCTTATTGGGCCAGAAATGCGCTCCACTGGTGAAGTGATGGGGGTTGGTGAAACCTTCGTTGAGGCATATGCCAAGGCTAATTTGGGGGCAGGTACACCGGTTCCTGACAAAGGTAAGGTATTACTATCGTTGCGCAGCAATGATAAAAATCGCGCCGTTGAATTAGCTCGCGCAATGTTGCAAAAAGGGTTCACCCTTGAAGCGACGCGAGGAACCGCTACAATCTTGAATGAGGCGAATGTCGATTGCCATGTAGTCAATAAGCTGTCTGAAGGGCGTCCTAATATTGTGGATGCCATTAAAAACGGCGAATATTGTTACATTATCAATACTACTGACGGACGCCAGGCGATTGAAGATTCCGTATATATCCGCAAAGAAGCACTACTCAATAAAGTGGCCTATACCACGACAATGAACGGGGCTTTTGCAACGGTTAACTCCCATGCAACGGATGACAGAAAGTCAGTAAGTTCAGTACAAGAATTACACCAGAGAATTGTTAATGAATAAAGTTCCTATGACGGCGCACGGCGCTGACATGCTCAGAGAAGAGCTCAAAGAATTGAAATCTGTAAAACGCCCTCAAATAGTAGCGGCCATTGCGGATGCCAGAGAACACGGTGACCTGAAAGAAAACGCGGAGTACCATGCTGCGCGTGAACAACAAAGCTTCTGTGAAGGCCGAATTCAGGAGATAGAAGCAAAGCTTAGCAATGCACAAATTATCGATGTCACCAAGATGCCTAACAATGGTAAAGTCATTTTTGGTGTGACCGTAACGCTGTTAAATGTGAGTAATGACGAAGAGACGTCTTACAAGATCGTGGGTGATGATGAAGCTGATATTAAAAACAATTTGATATCAGTTAATTCCCCAATAGCTAGGGGCTTGATCGGTAAGGAATTGGATGACGTTGTGAATATTCGCACACCTGCCGGGACGGTAGAATATGAAATTACTGATGTTGAATATCGCTAGATAGCAAAGTTAAATAAGCTTAAAAAAGCCGCGTTTGCGGCTTTTCTATTTTCTGGGCAGGTCGATTTTGGCTTCTTCACTTTGCCGGTACAGAACCAGAGTGTGACCAATTACCTGTAACTTTTCAGCACCACTTTCCCGGACGATAGCGTCCATTATCAGCTTCTTTTCCTCTCGGTCTTCACTAGGCACTCTAACCTTAATCAGTTCGTGATGATTCAGGGCCAGGTCAATTTCTGCCATTACCCCTTCAGTCAGGCCATTGCTACCTAGTAATACCACCGGTTTCAATGAATGTGCTAAACCCTTAAGGTGTTGCTTTTGTTTGTTCGTCAATTGCATTTTTTGTCCAAAGTATTGCGTATGCGTGATCGCTCTGCATGACAGGTTTTTGTCTGAGGCAGATAATATCATGTTTCTGCTTTCCAGCTGAAGCCATCCATTGGCAATCGTAAAAAATAATTGAATAACAATCGCTTACAATTGGTTATTCAATTTTAAAGGTAAATAAATTATATTTTATTGTTATTGTAAATTCGATCTGAAATTGTCTCTTCGAAGGCAGATAATATTAACAGCGGGAGGTTTTGTCTGGTTGTATGATATCTCCTACACGTCATGTAGAACATGGTGTCTATGAGGATGAGTTCTTGGGGAATCAGTGGGAAATTATAGACTAAAGTCTAATTTTATATTTGCTTAATAATACTAACCTTAAGGTCATAAATAATTTCTCGGTTAGTTTAATGGGCAACGAAGGTGCAGTTTCAAACCGTCAAATAGAGTCTCTAAACTCTCGCGATACCATCAATTCTTATGCAGATGCTTACCTGAATGATTTGGTTGAGCAAATCATTCAGGTATGTGGGGTCCCAACCTGTTTGATAACGCTAGTAGATGAAGAGCGTCAGTGGGTGATTGCCGGGACTGAGCTGCCCTTCTCTGATATTCCCAGAGCGCTGTCACTTTGCAATGAAACGTTGCAGCACGATGGGGTGATAGAAGTCAGTAATCTGTGTAAGCATGCAGAACTGGATGACAACCCCATGGTATCTGGCGAACCCAAAATTCGCTTCTACGCAGGGCATGCTCTATTGGGAGTAAATGGTCAGGCCATCGGTACATTGTGTGTGATGGATCAGCGAAGTCAGCGTTTAACCGCAGCCCAGCAACACTTTTTCATCACTATGGCAAACGTCATTAGTCTGTATCTCAAAAACAAAAGTGATACATGTAACCAGGCGATTGGTAGCCAGATTCAGCAATTGCTAATTAACAACTTCGATGACCACATTTTTGCCAAAGATGAACATCATAGAATTATTTTTGCCAACCCGGCATTTATGAAGCTGCAGCGCAATAAATCATTGTCTGACGTGTTGGGCTCAACTTTAGTTGAAAAATACACAGAAAAAGACGCCAGGAGTTTTCTTGCCCAGGATGATGAGGCCTTTGAAAAGGGCAAAAGTGAAGCCTTCGAAACAATTTTGACCCCCGATGGTGTCAAACGTGTGATGTTGACCAGAAAAACACGTTTTATTGGCACAGATGGGCGCCCGTGCATACTTTGCATCAGCCGTGATGTGAGCGAGCTGGAGGGTACTAATAAAAAACTTAAGCAATCCTATCAGGAGTTGGATAGCTTTGCCTATATCGCCTCACACGATTTAAAAGCACCGCTTAATGGTGTTGAAAAAATTTGCTCTTGGATCGAAGAAGATCTGCAAGAAAGTATTACTCCAGATGTGGCAGAGCATTTTACGCTGCTCAAAGGACGCATCAATCGGATGCGGGGTTTGCTAGACGATTTATTAGAGTATTCACGTGTAGCTCGCATTGCAAACGACCAGCACGAAATCAATCTGGTGGAAAAAGTCTGTGAAATAACCGATTTGCTGAATATTGACAATTTTAATGTGTCCGCCGATACCTGCACGTTACACATACATAAAATCCCATTTGAGATGGTACTTCGTAACTTGATTCAAAATGCGGTCAAACATCATCACAAAGGTAACGGCGAAGTGCACATTAGTGTCGAAGAAAATGCACACCACTATGTGATAAATGTTGATGACGATGGGCCCGGTATCGAAGCCCAGTATCGGGAAAAAGCTAAGCAGATTTTTCAAACGCTTAAACCCAGAGATGTTGTGGAAGGCTCTGGTCTTGGACTGGCCATTGTTACCAAATCGATAGAGTCCCTTGGCGGCACATTGGATATATTGGATAGTCCTCTTGGTGGTGCACGTATTCAATTGACGTGGCCCAAGTGCAAAGATAGTGAGGTTACTTATGGAATGTAAGAACAATGTTGAAAAACAGGTCGAATTATTGTTGGTTGAAGACGACGACGTTGATGCCATCGCAGTCAAACGCGCATTTAAGAAGCAGAAACTTCAAAACCCTATTGTCAGGGCGAAGGACGGGTTAGACGCGCTGTGCTATCTGCGAGATAAAGTGATCAGTAACACCATGATTATTCTGTTGGATTTACAAATGCCGAGAATGAATGGCATCGAGTTTCTGAACAAAATCAGACAAGATAAAAATTTAAAAGAAGCCATCGTTTTTATCTTGACGACTTCAAATGCGCAGGAAGATATCAGTGAGGCTTATCAAGCGAATGTCGCAGGTTATATCACCAAAAATAACGTCGGTGAAAACTTTGAGAAACTTACTCGGATGTTGGATGGTTATTGGCAGGTAGTACATCTGCCACATATGGCGAACGAGAGGTAAATATGAGAATCCTGATTGTTGATGATGATGCAGTAGATCGCCAGGACATAAAACGGGCACTAAGCAAACATATCGGTTCGGTCATAAAAGAGGCTACGTCAGCCAGTGAAGCATTATTTATGATCATGAATATCGAATTCGATGTTGTGTTGCTTGACTATATGTTGCCCGATAAAGACGGTTTAGAAGTTCTCGCTGAAGTTCAAAACCTCAATTTGCCCAGACCTTGCGGTATTGTCATGATGAGCAATCTGGAAGACGAGTCGCTGTTGGAAAATTGTTTGCAATTTGGCGCTCAAGACTTCATTTCCAAACGAGAAATTAATGCGGCAAAATTGAAGCGTTGCATTCTACTCACAAGAAAGCGTTTTGAGCTTGAATATTATGTACGAAAGAGTGTCGAGCATAGCAAATATTTGTCAAAAACAGATGTGTTGACCGGGCTCAAGAACCGTTACTCGTTTGAAGAGTCACTGTCTAAATTCATTTCCAGAAACGATCGAGATATCGGTACCGCTCTAATATTCCTGGATATTGATAACTTTAAGTTTTTTAACCAGAGTTACGGTCATGAGGTCGGTGATGGTCTGCTAAAGCAAGTGGCGAAGAAACTGCCTGATACTTATCGCGATAAAATTGACGTATCACGTGTTGGATCGAACGAGTTTGCGGTTATTTTACAGACGGAACATGGCGATGATGCTGCTAAAGTCACATTAAATTCCATTCTGAAAATTTTATCTGGCACTTTTTACGTTGATGGTAGAGAGATCAATTGTACATTTAGTGTCGGGTATGTGCATGTTCAAAAGAACAATGAAGACAAAAACGATGTTATTAAATCTGCAAATATCGCGCTGGCTAAGGCGAAACAACGTTTCGGCATGTCGGTAAGTGAATTTGACGATAGCTTGTTGGATGAGATTGAGCGTTTTCGCAAGATAAAAGAAGGGATCCGCAAACATCTAGAGAAAAAAGACTTTAGCGTCGCCTATCAACCAATATTAAACCAGAATGAAGTGCCAGTATCCTTCGAAGCGTTAGTCAGATGGCCGACGATTAGTGAAGAAGGAAGCTTTGGACCCGACGAGTTTATTCCGATCGCAGAGCAATCAAATGACATTAACCGACTGGGGAGTTTTGTGTTCACCGAAGCCGTCAAAACCCTGAAACGTGTTACTGAAGAGATGGGCTTACCTATGACAGTGTCGGTCAACCTGTCACCGATTCAGTTAAATCAATGGGATCTTTGCGAAAGTCTTAAAGCGCTTTGTGACAAGCATCAAATGCCACCGGCCGATGTGGTTTTGGAAATTACCGAAACCGCTTTGTTAAATAACGATTACACCACTACCAAAGTGCTAGGGGAATTGGCAGAAGCAGGGTTCACTATCTCTCTGGATGATTTTGGTACCGGCTACTCTTCTATATCTCACCTGCTAAATTATCCCATACATCAGGTGAAGATTGACCGCTCTGTTGTGCCCGAAGATATCGCGGATGAGAAAAGAATTAATTTGATTTCCAGTTTGGTACAAATGTGTAAATCAGTCGGGGCGCGGGTAGTGACTGAGGGGATAGAGTATGAGTGGCAGAGGAAGCTTTGTGCTGATATTGAATCCCATAAGATGCAGGGCTACTATTTTTCCAGGCCTTTACCGCAACATCAACTTTTGGATTATCTGGCACAGTTCGCGGTGCAAAGGAAAAATCTTGCAGTGATTGCGAGTTAGTTGCTGCAAATCAGGCGCTGGTTATCTTGTGGTTTTATATTAATTTACAATTATTTCCTGCAGCCTGGGTTGAAAACCGCTAGTCTACGCCCATCTCATGCACTGAAGCGCATACTAAACAAAGCACGACCAAGAAGAAGGATTCCACCCACGGTTAGCGGTGGTCGGTGAGTACGACCAAGTCATTGCAAGTGATATTTTGCCGATGGACTCCACTGCCGGAGTTGCTTTTTTGCAAGGGGATGTCACCGATGAGGCTGTTTTAGACGCTTTATTGAACAGAATCGGTGCAATGAACGTAGAAATTGTGATGTCAGATTTGATGCCTGGTATGAGCGGTAATGCTACGGTTGATAATTCAAGGTCGATGTATCTGGTAGAACTGGCGTTAGATATTTGCCATCAGGTTTTGAAGCAAAATGGCAGTATGGTGGTCAAAGTATAACAAGGGGCAGGATTTGATGAGTATTTCCGTGCCATGAGAGATTCTTTTACCACGATAAAAACTCGGACACCGGACTCCTTCAGAGCACTGTCCAGAGAAGCGTATTTGGTAGCGACGGGCTGGAAACTATAGTAGTCTACGCTGAGATTATTAAGAGATAGAAACTCATTTCGTTTAATAGAGGTTACAACATTGAGTGATATGGCAAAAAACCTGATTCTGTGGTTAGTGATAGCGGTCGTTTTGATGTCCGTTTTCCAGAGTTTTACGCCGGGGGATTCCTCTCAGCGCCAGACTGACTACACAAAATTTATTCAAGAAGTTAATCAGGGACTCATTCGCGAAGTTAATATCGATAGTGAGAAACGGGAAATCTCCGGTCTTAAACGCACCGGTGAAACGTTTGTTACTTACATTCCGTATTTCGATGATCAATTGGTTTCCGATCTGGTCAAGAATAATGTCGCCGTCAAAGGTGCACCGCCAGCGGAACAGTCCATATTAACCTCTATATTCATTTCCTGGTTCCCAATGCTGTTGCTAATTGGTGTATGGATTTTCTTCATGCGTCAAATGCAGGGCGGTGGCGGACGTGGCGCCATGTCGTTTGGTAAGTCAAAAGCCAGGCTGCTGGGTGAAGATCAGATTAAAACAACTTTTTCAGACGTTGCAGGTTGCGACGAAGCGAAAGAAGAAGTTTCTGAGCTGGTAGACTTTTTGCGCGATCCCTCAAAGTTTCAAAAGCTGGGTGGCAAAATCCCGAAAGGCGTCTTGATGGTTGGCCCTCCGGGTACCGGTAAAACCCTGCTTGCTAAAGCAATCGCGGGTGAGGCGAAAGTACCGTTCTTTACGATTTCAGGTTCGGATTTTGTGGAAATGTTTGTTGGTGTCGGTGCCTCTCGTGTGCGCGATATGTTTGAACAAGCGAAGAAATCCGCGCCTTGTATCATTTTTATCGACGAAATTGACGCAGTCGGTCGTCAGCGGGGCGCTGGCCTTGGTGGTGGACACGACGAGCGCGAGCAGACATTAAACCAGATGCTGGTAGAAATGGATGGCTTCGAAGGTCACGAGGGTATTATCGTGATTGCTGCAACGAACCGTCCTGATGTACTTGACCCGGCATTGTTGCGTCCTGGACGATTTGACCGTCAGGTAGTTGTTGGCTTACCGGATATTCGTGGTCGTGAGCAAATTTTGAAAGTCCACATGCGTAAGGTACCGATTTCTGACAACGTCGAAGCGTCTGTCATTGCTCGCGGTACACCTGGCTTCTCTGGTGCTGATTTGGCGAATCTGGTTAACGAAGCAGCGCTGTTTGCTGCGCGCTCTAACAAGCGCGTTGTGTCGATGGACGAATTTGACAAAGCCAAAGACAAGATAATGATGGGTACAGAGCGTCGTTCTATGGTGATGACCGAAGACGAAAAAGCCATGACCGCCTATCATGAAGCCGGTCACGCCATCGTTGGTCGTCTGGTACCAGAACATGATCCTGTCTACAAAGTATCTATTATTCCGCGAGGCAGAGCGTTGGGTGTCACCATGTATCTGCCGGAGCAAGATCGGGTCAGTCACAGCAAGCAACACTTGGAAAGTATGATTTCCAGCCTGTTTGGTGGGCGATTGGCCGAGAAGATCATTTACGGGGTTGATAAAGTCACTACTGGGGCATCAAATGATATTGAAAGAGCCACGGACATTGCCCGTAAAATGGTAACTCAATGGGGTCTTTCAGACAAAATGGGGCCGATGCTATATGCCGAGGAAGAAGGCGAAGTCTTCTTAGGTAGAAGTGCCGCACAGGTCAAACATATGTCAGATGACACCGCTCGGGCTATTGACGCAGAGATTAAAGCTGTTATCGATCGCAACTATGAGCGTGCTGAAAATATCTTGATGGAAAATATGGATATCCTGCATTCGATGAAAGATGCCTTGATGAAATATGAAACCATTGATGCTAAACAAATCGACGATTTGATGGAACGACGAGAAGTTCGTCCTCCTGCTGATTGGGATAAGGATAACGATAAAGACAACAACCCTACGGGCGGTGCGACAGTCAAAGCAGACGAGGATGAAGCAAAACTCTCTGACGATGACGACAAAGAGCCGAAAGTAGGCAAGCCGGGCGATCTGCCCAGTTAATCGACAGCAATTTCGAGAATCCACAACGCCTCAGTGAATGAGGCGTTTTTCTTATGACATTACTTCACACCATTGAGAACTCAAAACGCCCACTCGTGATGGGGATCCTGAACACTACCCCAGATTCGTTTTCGGACGGCGGCAAAAATCAGCAATTGCAGTCCGCGATTGATGCTGTTGCCGATATGGTAGGGTGTGGGGTCGATATCATCGACGTTGGGGGGGAATCCACCCGGCCGGGTGCAGATGTCGTTTCACTCGACGAAGAGCTGCAACGCACCCTTCCCGTCATAGAGGCGATTAAAGCCCGTTTTGATGTGTACCTGTCTATCGACACGTATAAAGCAGTTGTGATGACTGAAGCCGCCAATGCCGGCGCGGATTTGATTAATGATGTAAAAGCGCTCCGCGCAGAGGGGGCGTTGCAGGCCGCCGCTGCAACAGAGCTGCCTGTTTGTCTGATGCACATGCAAGGAGCTCCACAAAATATGCAGAAAAATCCTCAATATCAGGATATTCTGCAGGAATTGGATAGCTTCTTTGTTGAGCGTATTCAGGCTTGTGAGCAAGCAGGTATTGCTCGGCAACGTTTGATTTTAGATCCGGGGTTTGGTTTTGGTAAAACACTGGACCACAATTTTCAATTACTCAGCAATCTGCAACACTTTGACCATTTTTCGCTGCCAATACTGGCTGGGTTGTCACGAAAATCCATGTTCGGAAATTTACTGCAGCGAGAGGTTACTGAGCGTCTCGCGGGAAGCCTGGCAGGCGCGGTGATTGCAGCGCAATCGGGGGCTGCTATTATTCGCGTACATGATGTCAAAGAAACGGTAGACGCACTGACTGTTTTACAAAAAGTACAAGAACAAAAATTTAATTAGAGAACCATAATGAGAAAATATTTTGGGACCGATGGTATTCGGGGAAAGGTCGGCGAGAGTCTGATAAACCCTGAGTTTGTGACTAAGTTAGGTTGGGCCGCTGGAAAGGTATTAGCGGGACGCGGCACTAACAAGGTATTGATCGGCAAAGACACGCGAATCTCAGGTTATATGCTGGAATCTTCGCTTGAGGCGGGATTATCCGCAGCAGGGATCAATATCGGTCTGTTGGGACCAATGCCGACCCCGGCAATTGCCTACTTAACTAAAACATTTCGTTCCGAGGCAGGCATTGTAATATCAGCGTCTCACAACCCTTATTACGATAACGGGATTAAGTTTTTCTCTGCCGACGGGTTCAAGCTGGACGATGACATTGAATTGGCTATCGAAGCCCAGATGGAAAAACCCATGACCTGCGTAGAATCAGATAAGCTCGGAAAAGCGAGTCGTATTAGTGATGCATCAGGTCGTTACATCGAATATTGTAAAGCCTGTTTTCCATCTGACTTGTCATTGCACGGCATGAAAATTGTGGTGGATTGTGCCCATGGCGCTACTTACCATATCGCACCTAATGTACTGCGCGAATTAGGTGCAGATGTAATCGAATTAGGGACGGCACCAGACGGCCTGAATATCAATGATAAGGTCGGTGCGACATCTTTGGATGCCATCAAAGCCAAAGTTCTGGAAAGTGGTGCAGATTTAGGCTTTGCCCTTGATGGCGATGGCGATCGCATTATGTTGGTGGACAACAAAGGGAACGTGATCGATGGTGATCAAATCGTTTATATTATAGCGAGAGATGCCCTCAAATCAGGGAATTTAAAAGGCGGAGTCGTTGGCACTTCGATGAGTAACCTCGGCCTGGAAATGGCGCTGACAAACTTAGGTGTACCCTTTGCGCGCAGTAAAGTGGGTGACCGCTATGTCATGGAGCTGCTGCAGGAAAAAGGCTGGTACATTGGTGGTGAAAGCTCTGGCCATGTGCTTAATCTGAATCTTGCATCTACAGGTGATGGCATTATTTCCGGGTTGCAGGTATTAACCTCCATGTTGCACTCAGGAATGAGTTTGTATGATTTATCGCGTGGTATGGAGAAGTTTCCGCAGAACCTTATCAATGTGCGCTTTAAATCGGGATCCAAACCACTGGAAGCTCAGGTTGTGAAAGATGCCGTTAAAGAAGCAGAGCAGGCACTGGGTGAAAAAGGTCGCGTCCTGTTGCGTAAAAGCGGTACCGAACCCCTTATCAGAGTCATGGTAGAAGCACAGGAACAGGCGATGGCGTTGCAATGGTCAGAGCATATTGCTGAGGCAGTTAAAGCTAGCTTTTAACGCCGTTTTCACGCTATATTTATGGACTTTATTTTTCGAATCCGCTTGTAAGTTTCACGCGGGTTGGTTAATATCTCGCTCCGCAAAATTGCGGGCACGAAAACCGGAGATTGAACAGTCGAATGGGTCGCAAAAAACTGGTTGTAGGTAATTGGAAGCTAAACGGCGAATTATCGCTGGTAGCGAGTATGAAGACGAAGTTTCAGGCTAGCGGATTGAGCAAGGTTGAAACGGTAGTTTGTCCTCCTTTCCCATACCTGAGCAGTTTTGCTGATGGTGACTTGATTGTCGGGGCTCAGGACATAAGTGCCCATGCCAATGGCGCGTTTACCGGTGAAGTTTCTGCGGCGCAACTTCGGGAATTTTCCTGTCGTTATGCCATTGTTGGGCACTCTGAACGACGTGAATATCACACGGAAACAGACGCTGTTGTGGCTGCTAAAGCAAAAGCCGCAATTGCCGAGGGGATAACCCCTATCGTTTGTTTCGGTGAACCGTTGGAAGTGCGAGAGGCAGGTGACCATATTGCCCATGTGGTAAAGCAGGTCAAATATGTCGTTGAATCATTAGCCGATGATGCCAACCAAATGGTCTTAGCTTACGAGCCTATCTGGGCCATTGGTACAGGTAAAACGGCGACACCTGAGCAGGCTCAGGAAGTGCATAGCGAAATTCGTACTATGTTGGCAACACACAACAGCGAATTGGCGGAAAATATACAGATTTTATATGGCGGTAGTGTTAAGGCAGACAATGCCGAACAGCTGTTTTCCAAGCCGGATGTAGACGGTGGATTAATAGGTGGCGCAAGTTTAAAGCCAGATGATTTTTTGGCGATTTGTACTGCTGCTGAAAAAGTGAGTATTAGTTGATGTTATACGAAGTATTGTTAGTTGTTGATTTATTGGTGGCTATTGCGCTTGTTGGTCTTATTCTTGTCCAACAAGGTAAAGGCGCTGATATGGGTGCATCCTTTGGTGGTGGTGGCTCAAATACAGTATTTGGTGCCAGCGGTTCAGGTAATTTCCTGACGCGTACAACTGCCGTTCTGGCGACCATCTTTTTCATCGTCAGCTTGGTATTAGGTAATCTCTCAGCTTCTAAAGAAGCACCGCTGAACGAGTTTGAAGGGTTGGAAGTACCCGTTGCCGAAGCTGAAGTTGTGCCGGGCGATAGTGACGTACCTGCATTGGCGACAGAAAATACCGGTAGCGATGTACCAGCAGCCACTGAAGAAGAGCCTAAGCAAGACAGTACATCTGGTGATGATCAGTAACACACTGTTTAATTAAAAATTCGCGGAAGTGGTGGAATTGGTAGACACGCCATCTTGAGGGGGTGGTGAGCATAGCTCGTGCGGGTTCAAGTCCCGCCTTCCGCACCAAATCATAGTTACCGTTACTCAATTGGCCTAGAAGCCTGAATGGCTGGGCGATTGGGGCGGTTCGAAAACCCTTTTTTAGGTCATACGGCAACCTCTCTGTAAATGCTAGTTTCAGTACAGTTCTCTTCTTGGTCAACTCGTCTGCAAGCCATAGTTTATGCGGGTTCGCAAAAAATCCCATTGCGGTTCGAAAGGTTGAATCGAAATCTAACATAGGTTTGCCACAATTCTTGATTTTTTCATCCAATTCAATTTTCTTACGCTCAAGCTCTTGAATGGATGTTTCATAAGTTCGTATCAATGTTGGACTTTCCGTGTTTAAAACACGGTTAACCAGCTTCTCAATTTTTGATTCAAGCTCTTCTCGTGTTTCTAGCGTTGAGGAGTGGTTTAACTGTTGATGACTTCTACGCTTATCCCAAATGATTTTTAGGCTATTCAGCGCTAACTCAAAGACGTCTTTCGAGGGTTTAAGGGTTATCAACATTTTCTCAAACTCGCTTTCTACTTTTTCAGCACGAACAGATTTTCCGTATTGGGAACACCCTTTGCGGTGGCAGTGATAATAAGCGTAATATTGTGAGCGTCCTTTACTTTTTGCTGATGTTAGCGGTTCTCCGCATCCAGTGCAGGTAATAAAGCCTCGCAATGGGAATTCCAGTTTTAAATCTTTGCGCGTTGGCGCTTTTGCCTGACCATTTAGCCGTTGTTGTATTGCCAGATACGTTTCATAAGATATTAATGGCTCATGTTTACCTTGCACCATATTAATGCCGCGTTCTGGAAAGTGGATATAACCTGCATATATCACATTATCGAGTAATCGCTTTATACGCTGGTAAGCGATTTGACCGTTCTTTCCTTTTGGAAAACAGTCTTGCTTATCTAAAAAGGCCTTCACTTCTGTTTGCGTTTCAAAGCGACCACATGCAAAAGATTCCAATGTATGCTGGACTATGGTCGCAGTAGGCTCATCTCTGACCAATAACTTTCCATGACCTGAAATATTTTGATATTTGTATCCTGCTGCGGGAATACTTGCTACACAGTAACCTTGCATTAGCCGTGCATTTGTACGGTTAATGCTTTGTTCACGGTTTTTATCTCTGAAATGTTGGGAAACTGAGGCCATAAGGTTTTCAACCAAGACTTCATCAGGTGAAGAGCCAAACTCAATGGACGGTGACATCAATTTGCCGCCTGCTGCTTCAATCGTTGTTCTAAGCTCTATATGTGCTTGCAGGCCACGCGCCAGACGTGAAATATCGTCAACGATTACTGCGGTATACTCGGAGCGCGATTTGAGAAATTCCAGCAACGATTTCATGCCAGCGCGCTCTACAAGTGAGCCTGAAACGCCTTCATCATAAAACACCTGTATTACATCCAAACCCTTATGCTGAGCGAACTGCTCGCAGCGTACTTGCTGGGAAGATAAGCCGCTACCTTCTGTCATCTGTTTGACAGAAGAGACCCGCGCATAGATAACGGCATTGGCAGGTTGTTTATCCTTCATGTCTTACCTCCTGATTATTTAGATTTTTCGTAAGCACTACTATTTATTTTTGAGTCATGATTGTGACTCTGTAAATGATCGGGTTCAAGTTGTTCACAGGTTAATTGTACTGGATGTAACCCTAACGCCTCATCTACGAAGGATTCCATTAATCCCCAGACGGTTTTAACGATTTCTATTCGCTGTGCTTTTGATAAATTCATTTTATCGGTATAGGGAAGTAATTTTTCTAATTCATCAGGTGACATTAAAACCTCCTATAGTCCGAGTGTATTGCGGTTACGTTGTTGATTACGGATCTGTGCCAGCAATTCAGGATTGATGTCTTTGGACATGTCATCGCTTAATTGCTGAATATCCCGTTGATGTTTTTCGCGTAGCTCTCTTAGCTGCTGTTGCAGCTTTTGGCGTTCTTCAAGCTGACGTAAAATCAATGCTTCTTTTTCTTTTCTGTCACGCTGCATAGCGGCTTTGGTTTCGAGTTCGTTTTGTTTTCGCTGTTTGCTGGATTTTCCTGTCAGAAAATCCCATAGACCCAAAAAACCTTTACGAATTTTGCTTTGACGTGCCTGTCGTTCAATATTGGCTCTGTGATTGTGTTCAGTTTTTAGTGTTGCACGAGCTTGGCTATGGGCTTTTTGCAGTTCACTGCGCTTGCCTTTTAATGGCGTTATATTGAATTCGTGCTTGATGCTCAGTTCTTTCGTAAATTTTTGATGTAATTCATGGTATTGATCAGCAATCATGATGTGCGTTTCTTCCACCGATGGCAGATCGCTATGATCGCCTAAGCGAGTTTTTATTTCTTTCGCTTTTATCCCAAGAGAGCGTGATAATGAATAGACTTCACCACGCCAATCCAGCACCACAAAACCACGTCTGTCACCTTGCGCAAGGAAGAAACCTTTTTCATTAAGGGCATGACGCAGGGCAAGTTTGCTGTCAGACATTTTCCAGCAAGTTTGAATAGCATGTCGGGTTTCTCGAGGGTCGATACCGTGACGTTTTGCTTGTTGCCATTCAGCAAGGGAAAAATTAAGTGGGTCGCGCAATAACGGCGAAATAAATCCCTTGGGTAAATCCCAGCCATGTTCGATAAACAAGTCTTTAGCGATGCCGTTTAGACGTTTTTTAAAATACGGTAATTTGATGGCCTTCATATTGTCACCATCAATACGAGACCAGACGCAATGCCCATGGCGGCGACCTTCTTTCTCATGAAAGACAATGGCGCGGGGTTGGTCTTTGATATTCAGTTCATTTTCAATACGAGCAATTGCTTCTTCAAAATCCTGAATCGATGCTTGTTCCTGTGACGGTGGATTAAGCGATAATGAAAACAAAAACTTGGTGCATTTGGTAGCTCTGGCAACAGCCTGAACTTCCTGAAAGGCTTCAACAACGTTATCGCTGATAAATCCTTTTAGCTCATGAACGGTGACATGCTCATTATCTGCTGAATTGAGCAGATGCAATGCCAGTTGTTTTGCACCACTGCGCTGTGAGGCTTTTAAGATCATGCTCTTAACCCCAACGCCTTGATTAACTTACTGCGCATATCCTTGATTTCCCAATAGGACTCATCAAGTTTTGCCTGCACATCAGGACTATCAATGAATGTCCCTGTATTTAACTCTTTGGCTATCTGATTCAGGTTATTGGCAATTCGGGATTTACCAAGCAATTGCAATATCTGGGCGGCTTCTGTTGAAGTCATGTCGTGAAATACACGGTAGCGAATCCATCTTGCTTCACTCCAATTCATTGCTTGTGCCTGAGCGCGGATATATTCTCGCTGCTCTTGGGTAAACCGTATTGAATATGGTGGATTGCTATTCATAAAATCTCTCGTTTAACTTAACACTGTGAAAAACAGGATGTCGGACTGGAAACCCAGTCCGACAAAGTTGTTAATGGCTAATGCCTTTGTCCTGTTGAGGTTGTTCCTTTTGTTGCTTGTTATCGCGCAACGCATCCAAGTCCTCTTTCGAGGCGCGAGGAATAAGTACAATCCTTTGTGTATGTACAGTTTCCCCAATCAGGCTCTCGGAGCGGTTGCTTTTCCAGACTGCGCCGATGTTGTGTAAACGGGTATTTCTACCGTCTCCCATTTCCTGAAACACATCGTAGTCAGGCTCACGGCCTTTACCGCGTGCTGGGGTTGCTGATTGTGGGGTCGTGTTTTGTGTCGTCATATCTGACTCCTTTTGGTTTGGGTTAAAACTTTCAGTGCCTGTTGCGCATTTCAGTGAAGGTATTGCTCAGGTGACAGCTCAAGCTGTTCAGCCATTTTATGGATCGGTGGCTGTGGCATGGCTTCACAAGGGACAACTTCCAAATCACCTAAAGCTGTCATCAACTCCATTCGACCTTCAAGCTTGCCTTCCAACCAGCCATTGCCGACTGGAATGCGATACGTTTGCCCTTCGTACTCAATTACCTGATTAACCACATGGGTTGGTTTGCCTTTCAAAGAAACTGCGTTTTCGGCTTCGTTAAATTCATCTGTAAACATGGTTATCTCCTAACTTTTTGGTTGCGGTTTACTCTTTCATTCAGTCGTTAAAATCGTAAATTAAGTGTTAAATATCAGCCCCTTGACGAGCGGCATCCTGATTAAGGATGCAGGGTTAAAACTTTCTTAATCACAACTTTAAATTGCATGCGTTGGTGTGGTTCATGACGTTAAATTGCGCGCGATGTTGTCCCCGACTGCGAACGTCTTCCAACTCTGCGCGTAATTTTTCTTGTGCATCTGCCAATGACTTTTCACCTGTCTGCAATTGTTTGAGTTGATAATTAAAATGTGCCTGCTGGGTCTGTTGAACCATCCAGCCTTCTGGTCTAAGCACCAAGGCTGGCTCAGGCGTTTTCAATCTGGAACGCAAAACGTCCAGTTCATCTCTGGTGACCGTCACATGGGTTACCTATAAAGGCACAGCCGTAAAACGGGCATCAGCATGTTCAAAATACTGCTCCCACGCTTTGCGCAAACGGGTGGTTTCCTGATCCATACGCCCAGAGCCAATACCAAACATCACCACATCACAGCCATTGATGTTCACGTACTCGCTGGGGACAGGCAGTGATTGTTTGCCTGACAGCAATAAGTTGGGGTTCACGTATTCGGATGCTTCAATGGCATCACTTAAAATAAGAATTTTCTCTGGTTGCTGGTCACAGTTTTGTGGGTTGCGATTAAACCAAGCCAGCAAGTTAGTGCTGCCTTGTGGTTTAATTAATTCAGGTAATGACAGCAGATATTTAGCAACCGCCGCTGCTACCTTTTTCTGGTTATGGCGGCTGACCTGTAGTGTCTGCACCGTCAGATTTTCAGAATCTTGTAATGTGCCAAAGGTCTGTATTGTGACCGTATCACCTTTTTTCAGGGACTGAACTTCACTAATCACAAACTCAGCGGCACGTTTATTAAAGGCGGTATCAACCAACATCGGGTTGGATTGGCTGACATCAACCAGCACGCTCAGCTCTTTGGCACTTACTGAAACGGATAAGCTGGCAGCAACGAGGGTGGACAGTAAGGTTGTTTTCAATGCTTTCATATTGGCTCTCCAGTTATTTCATGTGTTTAAGAATGTCGTCACGGGTAATGGACTGAATAGGCTTAATCGCTTTTTCCAGTGCGGTAATATTGATTTGATTGGGCGGCATCAGACCTGCTGGACGCTGAATATATTTTTCTTTGTTCAGCAGGCTCACCGTAGGTGCTAAGCCTTTTTGAATGGTCAGCAACACCTCATCGGCAATTTCGTCACAAATGGCGTTTTCATCGCGCATCAAAAGGCTGTCTATTTCTTTTTGTAGGGCGTCATGCTCGCGCTTGGCAGCCTGATACTCAGCCATATCATCATTGTCATGCTTGGCTGCGCTATGAATGGTTGTGGCTTTGTGGAAACTCTGCTCAGCTTGATTAAGGGCATGGTTCGCAACAAAAACCGACACAATGGCAAGTGATCCTATACCCACTGAAAACAGCACCCCTGCCAGAGGCGAAAGCACCTCAGACATCCATTGCGCCATGGGTTCATCCGCAGGTGCAGTTAATAAATCGGGTTGCAGGCTAATATCTGCCGAAGACAACATATCGCCTAAGCCGCCGTTATACAGGCTCACAACAATCAAAATGCCTATACCAATCAGATAAACAGGAATTAACACCCCAGCCAGACGATTGATAAAGGCTATGGCTGGGTGCTGCGCATTCTTTTGAGCCATAAAATGGACTGCCAGCACCAAAATCAGACTGGCTAAAGCCATAATCCACGGTTTCCAAACCTTATCGTCATCGCCAAATACAAACTCAAAAGTGGCGTAAACAATGTGGGTTTCGAACCCTGTTACCATTAAGGCAACCAATGCATAGGCTGCAAAGGTGGCGACAATGGCAAACAGTTTTTTTGCCGCAGCCGCGCTTGGTTGGCGTAGCGCCTCCAAGGTCACGGCTACGCCCGAATCAAATATTGACTGGTTCATGTTATTCCCCTGTATGTTGTGTAAATGGGTGGTACGGGCTGGTTACGTCATGTAGCGAAGCATTGTCTGCGGCGTAATGATGACGTTGATACATGGCACTGGCGGCTTGTTCAGCGCGGCTCTTGCAGTGCTGCTTTTTTAATTCCAGCTTGCTAAGCATTTCGTTTTGCTCGCGTTGACGTGCTAAACGCAGGCTTTTTACCAGTGTTAAATCGGGTATTTGATGTGCATTCACGGCAGCCATGATGTGCTTCAATACCGCATTGGTATTCTCGTCAAGTGTCTTCATACTGTTGTTCTCCTGTGTCGAATTTATGCTCATTCTGCATCACGCTGTTTTGGGGCTGCATCGCGTAAGCGTTGCATTGATTTCCTGTTGAAAACCAACCGAGAAACCTTGCGTAATATTGGTTCTCGATGATCTGGGTCGGCAACGTATGCCGTGACAGGCAATTCGTTAAAATACGGGGCTATTTTCAATCGCAAGGCTCTAGCACCTGCGCGAATGGCAATCAGGTTGCCAGTATCAGGTGATAAAAAGCGTTTCACCTGATCGGGTGTCATCACCTCGCTTTCGCGGTAGGACTTCTTACCCGTTCTGGGATCGATTTGAATATGAGTACGTTTGCCCAATGCTTCGCTGACATAGTTGTAATTGTCTGGATGGTTGGTTGCCATAAACAGCACCACATCGGCATTGCCCTCAAAACTGCCAAAGGTCTTAGGGTACGAAGATTTCATTCCTTCGCGGTCTTGGGCAATAGCGACAACAGATAACCCGTAAGAACGTGCAACTGGCAATGCAACTTCAAGTGTCGCGTTGTACCCCATAGCCTGTATCTCATCGATGATGAAAAGACACTGGCCTTTCTTTTGCTGTACGGCCTCGAAGGTGTAATTGACAAAATTCGTGAATGCGCGAAATAACGGGCGCAGCTCCTCTCGCAATGACAGCACGGGTGTGACAAAGGAAAATACGACATCATCTCGGGTTTTAGCCTCAGATAACGGCTTGGTCGTAGCTGACAACATATACTTCACTGAAGGCAGTGCCAGCCATTTTAGCTGATCTAATAATGTCGCTACCAATGACCCTTTGGTGTCTCCTGACGCGTTAATAAAGGCGCTTGCTGATTCAGCAACTGAGCCGTAAAACGCAGGATTATTAAGTAATCGTTGGTCTAATATTTCTCTGGCTGCTTCGGGGGTACTCTCCAATGAGCCATCATCATTGTAAACACGATAGCCATGAGTTATTAGCTGATAAGCGAAAGGTAATGTGTGCGCGTCCTCAGTATGAGCCGACAGTACATGTAAAATAAGTCCCGTCATATAACCACGCGCGGTGTCGGCAAAGAATGGTACTTTGCTGCCTGATGGTGTAACAATCAGGCTTTCCGACAGGCGTTGCGCCCATTTTACGGCTGCATCTTCACCTTCGCGCTGCATGGCCGCTTTAATGTCATCTAGCGGAATCCACTGGGCAGATTTTTCAGGATCATAGGGGTAGTAAGTCACCCATTCACGGCTGTCATTTAACGATAATGCATCCGTAATCTGGCCTTTAGGGTCGATAATACAGGCGCTGCCACTGTAAAGTGCCAGTAAGGTAATAAGCCAGGTCGTTTTACCTGCGCCAGTCATGGCATAGGCCATAATATGGCGCTGAATTGTTACCCCGACAGGCTGAATCAAACCGATACCTGCCCACCATGCACGACCCAGTATGACTTTGTTGCAGTCATACATCAGTGTCATTGTTGCCAGCGCCGAAGCAAATCCTGCTGTGGGGTATTTTCCAAAACGGAAAATCGTTTCTCTAAAACGGTCGAATAGCATCTTCAGGCGATAAACATTGCGCCAGTATGGGAAAACGCTTGGAAGCGCCTGATAAAGGTTGGGGCTATACAGGCCAAACTTGCGCAATAGCCCTAATAGCAAAGACTTCACAACAAAACAGGTAAAGACGTAACTTAACCCCATTACAGCCGCTAGTTCTGTCATCTCTTGCGGTGTCATTGATTGCAGATGCAGTATCAATTCAACAGTTTCAGGAAAATGCTGTTGCCCTAACTGGAGGCTATTCATATCAACCTCCATTGCTGTAATAGCCAAAGACATGGCGCTGGACAAAAATAATGACGCCTTTGATTAGATGCCCCCAAAACAGAAAGGCAACAAATCCAACGCTAATCACTTGCCACTCATAGGGCAGATATTCCAGCTCAAGGTTGAAAAGCATCAATATCAACCGAACAATACATTCGGCAGGCCAAAGGGCAATCTGTTGAAGAGCGGAGATCATGACTGATCTCCTTGAGAGGCAGAAGCTGGTGTTTTAAACGTCAACACTAGCATCCAGACTATTTGCAAAATATAACTGGCAAAAGAAAGTGCAAATAATTCATCACCCTTATATACTGACCAAGCAATCCCCGCCAAAGAAGCGAGCATCAGAGTAATAAATAACGAGCTTGCTAATACTGCTCTGAAGGTTTCCTGTTTCATGATTGCGACCTCTAAAGTTGGTTGAACTTTTCGAGAGCAATTATTGAATATTAGAAACTCGGAATTCAGCTCAGAATCCACTCAGATTTTGTAAGTTTTAATCGGAATAATCAGAAAAACTTAGTTTTCTCGTTTAAATGAGGCGCACTTTTTATTTGACATAAAAATCATTTTCGTTGTAAGAACTCTGCAACGAAAGGATTTTCAATGAAAACGGCTACGTATCAGGGAAAAATAACAGTCAATAAAGCAATTAAAGATGTGCCTAGTGCATTCGCTAAGCTATTTGAGGATGCAAGATACCATCGAACAGGTCGAAGTGGAGAACCTAGAAAAGCCAATGATGTATTCAACGAAATGGTGAGTAGTTACTATATTAATGAATTAGGCTGGACTGAAGCTCAATTAAACAATCAACTAGAATCATTTGTTGACATGGGAATGAGCGTCGACGGATTGACACTCGACCCTGACCCAGAAATATATCCTTAAACTGCTTTTTTAGGCTCTGAGACACTTGTGCCGTGCTTTATGGCACATTGCATCAGTGTTAGCATAGCGTCAATACTATCATTGAGTAAGCGTATGGCGTTATGGATGATGAAGCGATTGGTTTCACTGAAGAGCAAAAAGCCGTTTTTGATGCATTTTGCGGGTTGTTAACAACCGCAAAGCGTAATGAGCTGAAGCAGCAATATGTCAAAAATATTGATGACGATATTGAAACTGTAGACCTGAAATCGCTAGAGGTCGATGGCATTAAGGTTTTTGAAGCCTACCATATTATCAAGTTCTACACTGACACTAAAAAACTTGACGGGGCAGGTAAAAATCTTATTAGAGAGTTTAAAGGCCGAGAAACAAAACCCAAATCACAAGCAGAAATCACCAAAATAGCTTCAGAAAAAAGCTATAGCAAAGAAGCAACAGCAGAAATATTTAAAATACTGGCAAAAGCCAGAAACGTTGAATTACCAGAATGCTTCTTACAATTTTTAAAATTTTGTCGAGAGAAACATTTACCGCTAAGAGTTTTTTCCTCAAAAAGCGAGCTTGATTCATATATCTCGGATCTGGAAAGCGGATTAGCCCCTTCTGTTGAGCCATTCAATCTAAGCTGGAACAAAGGCTCGTTATCACTAACAACCGACCCCCATACTTTTGAACCTAATATTCCCAATAACAGCGCTGCTAAAAATATTGATAATGTTGCCAGCATCCTGACTTGGGACTGTCAGTTAACACCGCTCATTGGCCGTGATAATGAACTTACAGAACTGCATGACTGGGCGGAAAGCGAAGCAGAAAAAAGCATCAAAATCATCAGCGGTGCTGGTGGAGTGGGTAAAACACGCCTTGCTTTTCATTTTGCCGAACAGCTCAAAGATAAAGGCTGGAGCGCAGGCCAGATAGCATTTGACCAAATTGGTGTTTGCAAGCTACAGCATAAAGGTCTGGTACTCATTATTGATGAGGCACACAGCCCCGTTGCGACAATTTGTAAATCCCTTACTTCGCTGAAAAATCTTCACTGTAAGCATTACAAAATACGAATTCTTCTTACATGTCGCAACAGTGAATTTGTCAATGAGGCTTACTTAGAAAATGAATCCCTTTTCTCAGCAGAGCTACCCTTACAAGGGTTGACCGCCCAAGCTTGGGAATTGTTCAATGTCGCATATCAGGAAATATCAAACCTATGCGATACTGACAATGCTTTATCCAATATAGATAAAAGCACATTTTCGCGTTGGCTTGAAATTAATGGTATGCATAGCACACCATTGATATTAATTGCTTTATCGCTTTATTTTATTGATGAAGGAGAACTGGTTGGTCTTGATGCCTCTTTAAATAATCAGAAAATTCTGCGACACATTTCTAAACGGGAGGCTTACCGCATAAGGGCTGAACTCTTCGCAGAACCCACGATAACCATCAATTATGATATTGAAGCTCTACTTTTGTTAATCGCTGTTTCAGCAATAAACGGTGGACTTAATAGCCAAGAAATTCGGGAATTGTTTCAATCCATAAGCAGTGAACCTGTGGACTATGTATTGCCACAAGTAAAAGATATTAAGCGACTGAGTTTGTGGGCTGACAAACATATTACCCCTTTGAAGCCAGATCTTCTGGCCGCTGATTTTCTAGCGTATTGTTTAGAAAATTTTGCTGATAACCAAGAGTATATTTGGGTTATCAATGTGTTGAATCTAGGAGGTTTCTCGGATGAAAACACCGAAGACTCAAAGTTCCTTCAAAACTACACGCGATTTAGTAAGTTAGTGTTTGATTATAATTCGCTTAACAACCAGACTTCTCGCTGGCAATGGCCTATTAAAAACATCGCACAAAAAGTGAAGGACGACACGTATTTAAGTTATAAAATCGCAAAATCTTCGACCTTTATAATCGGAATAAATTTTACCGTATCAGAGATTGATATTACGGCGTTCGAAACAAGTTTAACCCAACCTTTACCTGATTTTGTGACCACAAATTTCTATACCAACTTATGTGGTCTTTTGACGAACCAGCGGTCATCTAAAGCCAAAGCGGCGTTTGATGAAGCATTTGCAAGGGTTTCCCGAATAGCCGAAGCCAATACTGAATATCAGCCAAATCTAATCGCACTTTTCATTAACAGGGCTGTCTATCTTACCCAGCATAAGGATTATGCCGAAGCTTGTGATTGCCTAAATAAAGCACTGGCTCTACATGAAACCTTTGAATATACAGACCCTGTCAAAAGGGATTCGAATTTAGCGCATATACTGAACCAATACTCGATTATTTGGTATTGGTTAGGTGATCAGGAAAAGGCTCTTGGCCTTAGCCTAGATGCGTGCGAAATTCAAAAGCATCTGGCTCTAACTGGCAGTCAAAAACATTGTCATGTATATGCATCGTATCTTAGCTCTCTATCAGATTGTTTCTATGCTCAGAAACGTTACGAAGAGGCTTGCATAGCTTCCCGCGATTCACTGGCAATATATGAGAATCTATACACCAATGCGCCAAATACATATTCTTTAGATTATGCACGTTCTCTTGATAGGACGGGGAGCCATGAATTTAAGTTAGGCAAGATAAAACAAGCTGAAATGTTCTATCTACAAGCGCTTAGAATTTATGAGCCGTTGTGCAATGCAACGCTGTCTAATTCAATGCTGCTTCATTGCTATAGAACCAACCTTATGAATATTATTTTAGTGAGTGAAAAATCTGGCTACCCATATGATAAGAGGGTGAAATATCTGGAAAAGCTAATTAGCGCATTGAAAAAGCTGTTACAGGTATCCGATTCGCCAGCGTATTACATGGATTTGATAAAGCAAATCGAGAAGCTGGCATACATCCAGATGCTTTCTGGAGACATAAATGAGTCCCTGCGTTTAACCGAAGAAGCCATTCAAGTTGGAGAAACAATTCACTTAGACAATGATGGTCAAATATATTTTGCTTCTCTGCTAAATAATTTCTCTGTACGCCTGAACATGGCATCTCAATTCGAAAGGTCATTCGAAGCGTCTATAAAGTCAATTCTAGGTTATAAGACATGTAAGATAACATTAAAATTTCACCAAACATCGTATGCAAATGCACTTAACACCGTTGTTGACAGATTAATAAATACTGGTTTCACCGAAAGCGCTCTAAACGCGCGTATTTCAAGCGTGTGTTGGTACATGAACGCCATTGAAGAATTTAACGATCCAGCTTTACTTACTTTGACGCTTGAAAAGCTGGAAACATTGTTCAAAGAATTCTTAGACTATTCTTGCCAAGAAGGTAATAAAGTCGATGCATCGTTCCAGCCGTTTGATGCTGCTGTAGTTTACCCTTCATGGGTAGATGATATATTTGCTGAATCCATTTTGTTTTTTGTTTATTTAAAAGCCGCCGATGTCTACAAAAAGTCATGGGAAGACGGTTCTTCTGCAACGTTTAATCAGTATTTTTCGACCGTTAACAGTTTAGCTAATATTCATTGTTTATGTATTCATAGTACGGCTTTTCTAAATGATGATGCTTGCGAGAAATACACTCAAGAAATGCTTAGTCATCTTGCTTATATTTTAGATAAACACCAAACTTTAGACATTCAACCCATTATAATGATTGGCTTCTTATCTCAAGCAAGCAATATTTTAAGCTCTCAACCTAATTTTGATGAGAAACTGGTACGGAAACTATGCGAGTGCTTTCGCGAACTTATACCTGATGACGGAAGCCAATTTGAAAGTCAGGTTGCACTTAAATGGTGTAATAGTCTTAGTGACAATCTCAATCTCAATCTCAATGTGACGGTGGACGACTTTACACATATTGTTGCTCCAATAGTAATGCTGGAAAGCCAACTGGAAACAATCAGTGGTACTTAGAAAGCAACTAAAATCTTCACGTGGGTATTTAGGATTATACCTTTCCCACGCTCCGCAAGATGTCCCCTTTGTACTACAAAAACACGTTTTTTCCGTAGTCGGGGCGATCTTGGCAAGGGAAACTGCTGCGCTTTCCCGTTGCATCCCTTTGGGCTTTTTCTAAGCTCGTACAACGTCACTAAGAAAAATGCAGCGGTGGTGTCGGTTTGAAAAACTGTCACCGCTGGAAACAACTGCATGTTTCATCTGCAATCAAGGGAGCATTCGCGCTACCCCTGATAACCCCATCGAGCAATGGGCATGTCATAGCCCCTTGCAACCCTCGATCAACATTTCGCTGTTGAATTTCGATCACTGTTTCGCCATTGAACAACGACCAAGGATTGTCCTTGGATGCCAAAGCATATGCAAAAAACTATGTATAGCTGCCTCTATGGTTGTGAATTCCCCAATTTTCTCATATCCTACCCTTTAGTCTCATGGTGGATAGATCTATGGTTGATGAAATTCTAACCTTGAAAGAGGTTGCTGATTATCTCAAATTGGCTGAAAAAACAGCATATCGACTTGCATCTGAAGGTAAACTGCCAGGATTTAAGGTTGGTGGAAGCTGGCGATTTAAACGTGAAGATGTCCTTATGTGGATTGAAAAGCAGAAAAACAAAGAGGCTTAATAATGAGAACTAGCTTCAATGTTATGTTAGGGAAGTTGTATGACTAAAGAACAACAAATAGAAGATGCTTTGATAGCTAAGCTTCAAGACCTTAAATATACCTATCGCGAAGATATACGCGACAAGGCCAGTCTTGAGCAGAATTTTCGCGAAAAGTTTGAAGTCCTTAACCACGTTCGGCTGACTGATTCTGAGTTTGCTCGTCTACGCGATGAAATCGTCAATTCAGATGTTTTTGCCGCAGCTAAAACCCTGCGTGAACGAAATACTTTTCAGCGTGAAGATGGCACTCCATTGCAATACACCTTGGTCAACATCAAAGACTGGTGCAAAAACGAATTCGAAGTAATTAACCAATTACGCATTAATACCGACAACAGCCATCACCGTTACGACGTTATTTTGCTGATTAACGGCGTTCCCGTGGTTCAGGTAGAGCTGAAGACCCTTGGCCTCACACCACGCCGCGCGATGGAGCAAATTGTCGAATACAAGAATGACGTGGGCAATGGCTATGCCAATACGCTGCTATGTTTTATGCAGCTCTTTATTGTCAGCAACCGTGACAACACGCTCTATTTTGCCAATAACCACAACCAGCACTTCAGTTTTAACGCTGATGAGCGTTTTTTGCCTATTTATCAGCTCGCCAAAGAAGACAATACTAAAATCACCCATCTTGACGACTTTGCCGATAACTTCTTAGCCAAATGTACCTTAGGCCAAATGATCAGTCGCTATATGGTGCTGGTAGCTAGCGAGCAGAAGCTCATGATTATGCGCCCGTACCAAATCTATGCGGTAAAGGCGATTGTCGATTGTATTCATCAAAATCGCGGCAATGGTTATATCTGGCACACAACAGGAAGCGGTAAAACGCTCACATCTTTCAAGGCTTCCACTTTATTGAAAGACAACCCTGACATTGATAAATGCTTGTTTGTCGTAGACCGCAAAGACCTTGATCGTCAAACTCGTGAGGAATTCAATAAGTTTCAAGAAGGCTGCGTTGAAGAAAACACCAATACTGAGGCCTTGGTTCGCCGTATGCTTTCGGATGACTATGCCGATAAAGTCATCGTCACAACCATCCAAAAACTTGGCCTTGCGCTAGATGAAAACAGTAAACGCAATCAACAACACAAGCAAAACGGCAAACAGACCTACAAAGAGCGCCTTGAGCCACTGCGCGATCAAAGGATTGTCTTCATATTTGATGAATGTCACCGCTCTCAATTCGGTGATAACCATCAGGCCATTAAAGCCTTTTTCCCTAAAGCGCAGTTATTCGGCTTTACGGGTACGCCGATCTTTGAAGATAACGCTACCTATAAGAAAATTGATGGGACAATCGGTTCATACAAAACCACCGAAGATATTTTCCAAAAGCAGTTGCACGCCTACACCATTACTAACGCCATTGACGACCGAAATGTATTGCGCTTCCACATCGACTATTTCGGTGAGAAGCCAAAAGACGATACAGGCGAGAAAAAGAAAAAGTCAAAACCCAAACTGCCATCGCCTGAATCTGTTGTTGGAGAAATACTTAAAAAGCACGATTCCGCTACTAACCAAAGGCGATTTAACGCGGTATTAGCCACAGCCTCTATTAATAATGCTATTGAATACTATCAGCTATTCAAACAGGCACAGGCGGAAAAACTGGCCGAAGATGATAGCTATACACCCTTGAATATTGCCTGCGTATTCTCGCCGCCAGCAGAAGGCAATAAAGATGTGCAGCAGATACAGGAAGACTTGCCGCAAGAAAAGGAAGACAACCAGCAAGCGCCTGATGAGAAAAAGGCCGCACTGAAAGCCATTATTGCTGATTACAACGCGCAATACGATACAAACCACACGATCAGTGAATTCGACTTGTATTATCAGGATGTGCAGCAACGCATCAAAGACCAGAAATACAGTAACAAGGATTACCCACATAAAAACAAAATCGACATTGTGATCGTGGTGGATATGTTGCTGACGGGATTTGATTCCAAATATCTAAACACTCTGTATGTAGATAAAAACCTCAAGTATCACGGCTTGATACAAGCCTTTTCACGCACTAACCGTGTGCTCAACGATACGAAACCATACGGCAACGTCTTGGATTTCCGTTATCAGGAAGATGCTGTAAACACTGCGATTGCTCGTTTTTCAGGGCAGGACAAAGAACGAGCCAAAGAAATCTGGTTGGTTGACCCCGCGCCACAGGTTATCGAAAAGTTAGATGGTGCTGTCAGTGACCTTCAGAAATTCATGGACTCTCAAGGGCTAGCTTGCACGCCTGAGAACGTAAATAACCTCAAAGGTGATGCCGCCAGAAGCGAATTTATAAACCGTTTCAAAGAGGTTCAGCGCTTAAAAACCCAACTCGATCAATACACCGACCTGAATGACGAACAGGTAGCAAGCGTTAATACTTTGCTACCCGAAGAGCAATTGCGCGGCTTCCGTGGAATGTATCTGGAAACGGCACAACGATTGAAAGCGCAACAAGCCAAAGGTAGCGATGACCCTAATGATCCAGTGCAGCAGTTAGAATTTGAATTAGTGCTCTTTGCTTCTGCCGTGATTGATTACGACTACATTATGGGTTTAATCGCTAAATCTACGGATGACAACAAACCCAGCAAGCACAAAATGAGCCGCCAGCAACTGATCGACTTGATTAGCTCTAGCGCCAATTTGATGGACGAGCGCGGTGATATTGTTGATTACATCAACAGCCTGCCGACCGACCAAAGTTTGAATGAAAAAGCTATTCGAGAAGGGTATCAAAAGTTCAAGGCTGAAAAATCAGCCAAAGAACTTGCCGCCATAGCAGATAGCCACAACATTGCTCATGAAGCTCTGCAAGGTTTCGTTGATCGTATCTTGGACCGCATGATATTCGATGGCGAACAGCTCAGCGAATTATTAGAGCCATTAGATTTAGGCTGGAAAGCGCGAACACAGGCCGAGTTGGCGTTAATGGAGGAATTAGTGCCATTACTCAATAAACTCGCTCAAGGGCGTGAGATTTCGGGGTTAGCGGCATATGAGTAAAAATATGAAACAAGGATTGGTGCCAGCGCTTCGTTTTCCTGAATTTAGGGAGGCTGGCAGTTGGGAAGAAGCCTTACTTGGTGATCTAGGTAACTTCATTGGTGGCGGCACTCCAAGCAAAACTGAGCCAGAGTATTGGCAAGGCCATATTCCTTGGATATCAAGTTCTGATATTTCTGATGAGTCGATAAGTAACTACACTATTACAAGATTCATTACGAATGAGGCAATAAAGAACTCAGCTACAAAACTTATTCCTAAAGGGAGCATTTTGCTTGTTTCTCGTGTTGGTGTTGGAAAGTTGGCTGTTAGTGAAGAACCATTATGTACGAGTCAAGATTTTACAAGCTTAATCACTTCTAAAGATAACTCGATGTTTTTGGGTTATTACTTGAAAGCAAACAGCAGAAAACTTGATAATCTCTGCCAAGGAATGGCTATTAAAGGATTTACGAAGGAAGATGTTTCAAACCTTTCACTCTATATACCACAACTGAAAGAACAACAAAAAGTATCCGAATGCCTGTCTTCTCTCGATGAGCTGATTATCGCGCATACCCAAAAGCACGAAGCGCTTCAATCTTATAAAAAGGGTATGCTGCAAAACCTTTTCCCCGCAGAGGGTGAAAGCGTTCCGGCATTACGATTTGCCGAGTTTCGAGGTTCAGGTGATTGGAAACCCGGAAAGCTTGGAGATAAAGATATATCTGATTTTGTAAAGAAGAGAATCTCCTTAAGTGATCTTTCTATAGAAACCTATGTCAGTACCGAAAATATCTTGGCAAATTTTGGAGGGATTGCAAAAGCATCAAAGTTACCGCCTTCCGGTTCCTTTACAGCCTATAAAAGTGGTGACATTTTAATTGCGAATATTCGCCCGTACTTGAAAAAGGTTTGGGTGGCCAATAGAAGTGGCGGAGCGTCAAATGATGTGGTTGTTGTTCGGCCTAAGAAAGGCAACGCTTTTTTATCCTGTATTTTAAGAAATGAAGCTTTTATAAATTATGTAATGCAAGGGGCGAAAGGTGTAAAAATGCCAAGAGGCGATATTGACCTCATGAAGGAGTACCCAATTGCAGTGCCAAATCCAGATGAGCAACATAAAATTGCTGAATGTCTATCCTCCATTGATGACCTGATAAGAGCACAAGCGCAAAAAATAGAAGAACTAAAAGCTCATAAAAAAGGATTGATGCAAAAGCTTTTCCCTTCCGTGGATGAGGTTGGGGCATGACTGGCATTCACACCTATCAAAACTTAAGAGGACTTGTTACTCGCCTGCGAGATGACTTAAATGACAAAGAGCTTGTTCTTCTCTATGCGTACAATCGCACTGGGAAGACTAGGCTTTCGATGGATTTTAAAGATCGAGGCAGGCGCAATAACGGTGGTAAGCCTGACACACTCTATTTTAATGCATTTACTGAGGACTTATTTACTTGGGAAAACGACTTAGAAAACGATACCTCTCGCGGACTAAAAGTAAATCAATTTTCCAAGTTTTTTGATGGATTTACTAACTTAGGTCTTGAGCCAACGATTGACGAATACCTTAGTCGATATGCCGATTTCGGTTTTGACTTTGAATATAAAGAAATCCAACAAGGCACTGAAACTTTCACCAAGCCTCACTTTGTAAAATTCAGCAAAGACGGTCAAGAAAATATAAAGATATCAAGAGGTGAAGAAAGCATTTTTATCTGGTGTATGTTTATGGCCATCTGCGAGCGAGTGCTTGACGGTCAGGAGTCATATCATTGGGTAAAATACATCTACATTGATGATCCTGTGTCATCGCTTGACGACAATAATGCAATTTCCGTTGCTTGTGATCTGGCTAAACTTCTCCGCAGAGCGACTAGCCGTAAGAATGATGACGGTACGCCTAATGCCATGAAAATCGTGGTCTCTTCGCATCATTCACTCTTTTTCAATGTCATGTGTAATGAGATAGGCAGAGCGAAAGAGAATGAGCCAAAGGTAAGGCATAAACGGTATTTTCTTCATCGTCCTAACAGTGATAATCGATACACACTTCGTGCCACTGAAGACACGCCATACTTTCATCATGTGGCAACGCTTTCAGAGCTACAAAAAGCCGCTGATCCTGATAACGGTACGCTTTATACATTCCACTTCAATGCCCTGCGCAGCATTATGGAGAAGACTGCTGCCTTTTTCGGCCATGCCGATATTAGCTTTTGCTTAAAGGCCATTGACGACGATGAAAATAGCGCATTATTTAACCGTGCGCTCAATCTTTTGAGTCATGGAAAATACGCTATTCATGAGCCAACTCCTATGGGCGAAGACAATCAGGATTTATTTCGGCAAATCCTAAGAGCGTTTGTTACCAGTTTTCAATTTTATCTGCCGGAAATACTAAGCGAGAATACTAGAAGGGCAACGCCATGACAGAACAACAATTAAAAGACCTAGGTAAAACCCTATGGGATATAGCCGATAACTTACGCGGCGCTATGAACGCGGATGATTTCCGTGATTATATGCTGTCCTTCCTGTTTTTACGCTATCTGTCAGATAATTACGAGGCCGCAGCAAAAAAAGAACTTGGATCGGATTATCCAACGCTCGACGATGATGATAAACGTGCTCCGTTAAGTGTGTGGTACGAGAAAAATGAAGAAGACGTTCCTGCCTTTGAGAAACAGATGCGCCGTAAAGTGCATTATGTGATTGAACCAGCACATTTATGGAGCAGCATCGCAGAACTTGCTAGAACGCAACATGATGATCTTCTGCTTACCTTGCAGCAAGGTTTTAAATACATCGAAAACAAATCCTTTGAAAATAGCTTTCAGGGACTATTCTCAGAAATCAATCTGGATTCAGAAAAGCTAGGCAAGAATTACAGCCTTAGAAACGCCAAACTTTGCACTATCATTACCAAAATCGCCGAGGGAATATCAGGGTTTTCAACGGACAGCGATACCCTAGGGGATGCTTATGAGTATTTGATCGGCCAATTCGCCGCAGGCTCTGGTAAAAAAGCAGGTGAGTTTTATACACCGCAACAAATCTCAACCATATTGTCCGAGATCGTATCGCTGGATAGTCAAGAACCTGCTACAGGTAAGAAAAAGAAACTGAATAACGTATTGGATTTTGCATGTGGCTCCGGTTCGCTCTTACTGAATGTTCGCAATAAGCTAAAAGACGCTGGTGGTAATGTTGGCCGAATTTACGGGCAAGAAAAGAACATCACCACTTACAACCTTGCTCGCATGAACATGCTCTTGCACGGAATTAAAGATTCCGAGTTTGAAATTCATCATGGAGATTCACTTCTGAATGACTGGGATTTACTCAATGAAATGAATCCCGCTAAAAAACTGCAATGTGATGCCGTTGTTGCTAACCCTCCATTTAGTTATCGGTGGGAGCCAACAGAAGCGCTAGGCGAAGACTTCCGTTTCAAAAGTCACGGCCTTGCGCCTAAATCAGCGGCGGATTTTGCTTTTCTTTTGCACGGCTTTCACTTTTTGGGTGACGAAGGCACCATGGCGATTATCTTGCCGCACGGTGTGCTGTTCCGTGGCGGCGCAGAAGCTCGAATCCGTACCAAACTTTTAAAGGATAATAATATTGATACGGTAATTGGCTTACCTGCAAATTTGTTTTTCTCAACAGGAATTCCGGTCTGTATTCTTGTATTGAAAAAATGCAAGAAGCCTGATGACGTTCTTTTTATCAATGCAAGTGATGAAGATCATTTTGAAAAAGGGAAACGTCAAAACCGCCTTTTACCAGAGCATATCGATAAAATTATCGATACCTACCAATTCCGTAAGGAAGAAGAGCGTTACTCTCGTCGTGTATCGATGGAAGAAATCGAGAAAAACGACTTCAATCTCAATATTTCAAGATATGTGAGTACTGCCAAGCCAGAGGAAAAGGTTGATTTGCATGCTGTGAATCAAGAGCTTGTTGATTTAGAAAAGGATATTGTTGCTGCGACTGCTAAACATAACAAATTTTTAGAAGAACTTGGTTTGCCGCTGTTACCTCTATTACCTCTATCAGAGGACTAAAAGGATTTGAGATGCCTCTATACCAAATTACAAATGATACTCTTTTAGAATTACCTTCTACTTCCTTTCAGCAGGAAAGCTTATGGGAGCGTCGTGACTTACAGCGTCTTTTGAAAGCAAATATTCAGGCTGTCGATGAGAACGTTATGGTTATCGCTGAAGAATTTGGCGATTGGAGCGAGAGTGGTAGAAGAATTGATCTTTTAGCTATTGATAGAGATGCGAATTTGGTAGTCATAGAACTTAAACGCACCGATGACGGCGGGCATATGGAGTTGCAGGCCATTCGCTACGCTGCGATGGTTGCGAATATGACATGGGATCAAGCTAAGTTTGCTTTCCAGAAATATCTTTCAGAAAACCAAATTGATGCGGACGCAGAGTCTCGGCTTTGTGAGTTTTTGGGTTGGTCAAGCCCAAGAGAAGATGACTTTGCCCAGAGCGTTAGAATTGTTTTAGCCTCCGCCAATTTTTCAAAAGAGATAACTACGTCGGTATTATGGTTGAATGAGCGCGACTTGGATATCAGTTGTGTAAGGCTATCTCTGCATAAAATTGATGATAAGTTGGTACTAAGCGCCGACCAGATCATTCCTCTGCCTGAAGCGGAAAGCTACCAAATTGAAGTTAAGCAGAAGCGTCGTGAAGAACGGGTCTCACGGAGTGAGAAAAAAGATCGATCGCTATTTTCAATTTCTTTTTCAGGAGAGCCCTTCGAGGAAGATTTTAAAAAATCTGATATTGCTTACTACACAATTATGCTTTTGCAGGGCAAGAACCTCATTAATAAGGAAGTTTTCGAGTTTTTGAGAGAAGATACTTCATGTAGTTTCAAACTACTGAAACTATTAGATGAAATGACGGACACAGAGAAACGATATTCGAAGTATCGTTTTAACAAAGAGCCTGAAATGACTTTTGACGGGGCTGGTTATTATATTGCTCGGAATTGGGGCGTTAATAACGTACAAAAATTTATTGATAAAATAGAATCTCGCTTCCCAGAAATTAGTTATACATCCAGTTCATCGAGCGACTGAGTGACGAGTGCCTCAGCATCCTTCTGTTAGTTGTTAAAAGTATCAATATTGACACAAAAGGGAAAAGGCTTTCCCTGTCTGCAACCGCTTCGCGTTTTACGCCACCCATTCTAACGAGGCCAGCCTCGTAACGCTCCGTCAGCGATGTTGCTGCTGAACCACAACCAGATCGCAGATCTGGACTTCTCAGGTAATCGGCGCTCTTGTTCGCCCAAAATCAAGAAAAATAATGTCAACCGTGTACTCGCTCTCAGGCTCGCTGTGTGCCGCACCATTGCCACGATTTTTCATGATTTTTTCCCCAACGCCTAGTCGCCCTAGTCGGCAGAAGCCATGACGCGCGCACTTCGTGCTGTCGCATAGCTCCAACACCGAACGAAAAGGACAAGACTATGAGCCATGACATTCAAATTTATGTAGCTGACTTAGCCGCTTACAATGCAGGATACTTACATGGCGTATGGATTGATGCCACATTATCCACTGATGACATCCAAAACGAAATTCAAGCTATGCTTGCTAAAAGTCCGGTAAGCGATGCAGAAGAATATGCTATTCATGATTATGAAGGGTTTGAAGGTGTATCTTTGAGTGAATGGGAAGGATTGGACTCTGTTCATCAAATGGCGAACTTTATTGAAGAACACGGCGCTTTAGCGGCTGGATTAATTAATCATTTTGATGACGTAGACACTGCGATTAAAGCAATAGATGACGGCTATCATGGTTGCTATGAATCACTTGCTGATTATGCGCAACAGGTAACAGAAGATTGCACAACCATACCGCAGCACCTGCAATACTATATTGATTATGAGAGTATGGCGCGGGATTGGGATATGTCTGGCGATATATTCACCATCGAATTAGTCCATGATGAATTGCATGTATTTAGCAATATTTAATTGTATCGGGGCTTGTAGCGGTATTGTTGCAAGCTCCATCATGTTTTAGCTTTGAATAGGCGGCGGAATAAGGATGCGCCACGGCGCTGCCATTTCTCTCATCCAACAATTCGTAAAAAGACTCTCACTGTCGTCTGTTTCAATATTGTATGCGTATTAGGTATTACCCGATCACTTATTCCGGCCACCCGATCACCTAAATTCTGCTACACCCGATCACTGGTATTCTGATTTGCCCGATCAGCTGTGGCAGACGATGGTCTGCCACTGGTGTTTTTACCTCATATTTTGTTGTTTTCTCATGGATTCACCAGACAGAGTTATCCGGTGGGCGTTGTGTATAAGACGATCTAGTAATGCATCTGCTACAGTGCCGTTACTTATCATTGAGTGCCATTGCTCCACAGGTAACTGGCTACAGATGATAGTGCTGCTGACTCCATGTCTGTCTTCAACCACTTCCAGAAGGTCAGTTGCCTGTTTAATAGTGAGCTTTTCCAATCCCCAGTCATCCAGAATGAGTAATTGTTGTTTGGCTATGTGAGCTAACTGCTTTGTGTAACTGCCGTCAGCATGACCAATGTGCAGATGTTCATTGAGGCGTGGTAATCGCCAGTATCTGGCCCTGATACTCTGACGACAAGCCTGCTCTGCAAGCGCACAGGCTACATAAGTTTTACCGCCTCCGGTGGCACCAGTAATGATGATATTCTGGTGGTGGTTCAGGTATCCACCTGCCAGTAAATCTGCCATTCTGGATTTATCAAGACCTCTTCCGTTGCTATAACTCAGCTCTTCCGGTGTGGCACTTAACCTTAGTCTCGCCTGTTTACGGAGTCGGTTGATGCGGTTTGTCCGCCTCTGGTTCATTTCATGGTCGACCAACAATGAGAGCCGTTCTTCGAATGCCAGTTCACTGTAGGTGTTGGGTTGGGTACGTTGCTGCTTTAACATATCCGCAATCCCTGTCATGCGCAGTTGTTGTAATTGTTGTATGAGTAAATCGTTCATGCTGGTTCCTTATTTGTAGTATTTGGGGCCACGGATGTTGTGATGAGTGAGATTTGGCGTTTCGACTTCATCCTCTTTCGGCGCATTATCAAGGTGTGTTTGCAACAGCGATTTCACGCTGGCACGACAGGGGTTACCAATGTCGATAGCGCGGCTACAGGCCAGCTCCAGACGACTTTCACCGTACTTCTTTGCAAGATTGAGCAGTCCAAGACAGGCCCGGTAACTTTGCTCAGGATGGGGCTTGCTTTTAAGAATGGCATCAGTCACTTCAAGTGTTGACTGACCTATTTGTTTCGCCCAGTTCTTGAGCCTTCCCGGTGACCATTTCTGGTGTTGATGGTTGGCAGGCATATGTTCATCAACGCAGGTGAAGCCGCCTTTTCGCTCACTACGCACGTGTTGGGCAATGCATTCCCGTTGGTAGTAAATTCGAATCAGACGCGGTGAGGCGTGGACTTCAACGGATTTACCGACGAACAGGTGAGGTACAGAGTAGAAGTGGTCTTTGTGAAGTACATGATAATCAATACCGACTTTAGCGATATGGATATCAGTATATTCCCACGGCGTTGACGGCAATGGTGCCAGTTCAGGTTTATCCAGTGACTCAAACAGGGACTGACGGTTTCCCGGTAACCGCTGGAATGGCTTTTGATTCAGTTCATGCAGCAATTCCCGTATGGCAACGTTTAGTCCAGATAACGTATGGAATACCTGATGTCTCAGTCTTGCCATAATCCAACGCTCAACGATCAGAACCGCATTTTCTGCTTTGGCTTTATCCTTTGGTTTTAGTGGTCTGGCAGGCATGACCGCGCAGCCATAGTGGTTTGCCAGTGACTGATAAGCAGTGTTCAGTTGAGGCTCAAACCGACAGGCTTTGGTCACCGCTGACTTAAGATTGTCCGGCACCAGTAATTGCGGCACACCACCAAAGAAGGCAAACATAGCCACATGTGCCTCCAGCCAGCTTTCCAGTTTCTGGTTTTTTGTGGCAATGGCAAAGGTGTAGTTGGATGCGCCCAGTACAGCAACAAACACCTGCACATCACGCACTTCTCCGGTATCAGGGTTTACCACTGGCAGTGTTGGCCCACAGAAGTCGATGAAGACCTTTTCGCCAGCCTTATGCGTAAAGCGCATGGAACGTTTTTGTTGTGATTTCCACTCACGATAGTTATCACAGAACTGACTGTAGCAATAACAGGCCCCCGGATTGGCTGCCTGATACTCCTCCCACAAAAGGATTTTGGTAACGCCTTTGCGCCTCAGTTCGATATCAATGAGTGCGTAATCAGGTTTTACACGACCCGCTTTCCTGTCGGGGTAAAGTGACTGATGGAGCCATGAATCAGTGATATGCTCTGGCAAAGGCCAGCCGCAATTCAGATTTTTAAATTTACCGAGAATATCTGAGATCGTCGCTGCACCAACGTTCAGTCGTCTGGCGATATCCCGGTTACCCACATTTTCGTCAAACTTCAGGCGAAGAACGGCTTTGACACGTTCAATGTCAGTAGGTTTTGACATACTTGTTTCCTCTTTAAAAATTAAAAGAAGCTAACAAGCATAAATGGCTGATCGGGTGGACCAGAAAAGTTCTATGATCGGGTGGCCGGAATGGAGGTGATCGGGTTATCCAGAATTACTGATCGGGTACGTCGGAATACGCAATTGTATATGCGGCTAAGGCCGCATATGTATTTCATGTTTAATAGCAGTCAATGCTGACTGCATGGCTGGCAGATAGCCAGCGTTTTGTTTCATCAATGCAAATTGATTGAATAAACGCCTGTATAAACCCTGTAATTGCGCATTGCTTAATTGTTTTCCGTTAAATGTATTCGACAGTTTCATTGTGCCTCCTGTTGATGTCAGGCGAAGGCCGCAGCCTTTTCGCGCCCACAACGCTTGGAAAAGGCTAAGACAAGAGACTGCAATCAACAGGTGCTAAAACTGTCATGAGCGCAAACAAAAAATCCCGCACATCGGCGGGATAGTTCATTAAGTATGAAGAATTAATAAAAATTAAGTCAGGCCGTGTTTTTTTAAGCCATACCTAAGTGCCTCGCATCAGTCACTTCGAATATATCTTTAAATCCATACGGTGCGTATTGATTTAGTTTATCGTTGGCTTGGTATGAATCTGCTGCATATTTGGCGATAGTGGCTTGCATAAGCTCATGCCCATTCTTCTTGATTTCAGATTTTGTCCATCCAACGTAATCAAATTCTTTATAGTCAACAATGAGTTCAATCTCAAAATTGCTGTTTTTATCAGGATCTATTTTTGCAATAGTAACAAATGGTAAACCTGTTAGCTGAAGTGCTGCCGCCGCATCGGCGGCTAACTGTAAGGATTCATCCGATGCATATAAAATGACAACTCCTTTACTTTGCAATTGCAGTTGTCGCAATATAGCATCTCTTTCTTCTAATCCTTGAAGGTTAACTAATTGCGGTTTGCTGGCTGTCGATACACTGCCAACCATTGCGGCAAGCTGATGAGAAACCATGCCGCATAATGCGTGGTACTCTCTTTTATATTTTACCCCTCTAGCATCCTCACATAATCCGTGTAGCACATAAAAATGCATAAGATGGTTCGGATGTTTAGTTTTGTAACCTCTGAGCATATCCGTTGCGGGATTGCTTTTACCAAGACACATGCTAAATGTTTCTGGCGCTTCTGTACGGCATTTACCTGAATGAAACAATGGTGCTTTTTCAGTGTTTTTAAGCATGATGTCAAAGTACGGGGTCTGTTTACCGTCACCGTCTTTAACAATGACATTAAGCACCTGAAATTCTTCCTTATTGAAAACATATGACAGCCCATCAATTGCAAATTTTGCGTATAGTGCTTGGGCTATTGAAAATGGACTACTCTCATCAATAAAGTTAACAAACAATATTTTGCCTTCGTTCTTCATGGTTTCGTATTGTTCAATCAGTTCATTGATATATTTTATCTGTTCGCCATCGTCATCAATGATTTGAGTAGCAATACGGTCAGTAAGCCCATCGAAGATGCCACCTGATGAATATTCTTTTAGATAGGCGATATGACTGTGAATACATTCCAAGCTGTAGAACATGCCTTGCTCCATAAAACCTAGCAAAGTCTTTAAAGCCTTACCTTTTCCTTTATTAATCATTTCCAAGGCTTCATCTAAAAGCAGATTTTGCTGTTCTGCTACCCATGCAGATGTAATCTCGATATAAGGAACATCTTTATAAATTTCCTCATTTGGCACTGAGTGCATTACCATTAATCCGTGAGAACAATGGCTATGGATCTCGTAAATGATATACGCTTTTTTGTTCGGATCTAAAATACAATGGAAAATAAGCCCATCAATTTGCTCGGTGTTGTAAGGGCTATCGTTTAAAATAAATGAAAAAGAACTGTATGCTTTATCTGGATTATTTTTCCAGCGGATTATGTTAGGTCTGAAGCCAGTGATACCGTTTTTCAGAAGATGGTTAAGCGCAACAAAAAATCTGGCCTGCCGTAGCACTGAATGTTGAATATGTTTAGTGAAAGCGTCTCGTGCCACGAATAGCTTTAAGTGAGGTTTGAAAAGCTTTAATGCAGACAGGCTCATATCAAAAACTTCCTTATTCTCTGTCTATAAAAACATATCCGCTCAGGTCATACGAATCATAAATAACTTTATCTTTGAAATAATAATTTTTGGTTAACTCTCCGTTTACTTTTTAAGTTTACTATGGATAACGAGCGTAAAAAGCTGCACTGCAAAAAACGACAGTAAACATGAGCTAAGAACAGGATTTGAGTTAGGGGACACAAAATGACGTACTTAAAGGCTATTTATACAGGGGTAGCTGATAAAGACATTCCAACTGGGAAGCGAGATTACTTTATTGCTCTGGATGAGAATAAAATTGATCGCTATTCGGCTGAGCCGACCAATTCGCAAACAAACTCATCGGCTGAAAAAATCACGGAAGAGTCCAAGCAAATTTTGCAATTGCTGAAGGGAGATTTAACGTCTCAAGGACAATCCAGTCAATCTGGCTTGGCAATACCATATTTTGTCCTAACAGCCATTGAAGAGCTTGGCTTGAGTCCTGAAGAAAAGAAAAAGAAAGAAGAGCGAGCGCGGCTAGCGCAAGCGTTAAAAGATCTTGAAGAGTGGCTAGAACTAATGGCTGAACGCTTGGTTGAATTGGCCGAAGATATTCAGAAAACTAAAAATAGAATTCATGGTTTACGTGACATTTTAGACAAGCTGGCAGACGGGGAAGAGCTTGACCCAGAAGAACAGGCTGTAATTAATAAACTGATAGACCAAAATAACAAAAACGGTGGTAAGCCCGTTACTGCGGATCAAACAAATGCCGTTCAAATTCTTGTTCTTGCTGAATTGCAGCGCGAAATGACCACGTTAAGTGCTCAAGAAACTGAGTTTGAAGAAACTAAAAGAAAAATCGATCAAGGGCAGCAATTAAGTATTAATTTGAGAGAGGCAAATGGATTCAACTCAGATTATGAGGGTAACGCTTTAAATCACATGGCAAGTTATCTAGATAATAGAGAAATTCAAAAAGCGCAAAAAGAATTGGGACAAACACAAGCTGAAATGGCTGAAATCGAAGTTGAACTTGGTGATTTGGCTGCCGATTTAGGATTGGACTTGGATGATTTAGATTTTGATGATGGCGTTGAACCAAAAGTCGACCATGAACAACAAGGCAATGAAATAACCAAAGCAGCCACTACCGTTCAAGTAAGTGTCAACGGTTTGTAAGGGATAGGAATATTTTTTGAAAATATTATTCTTGCGATGGAGTGTTGTTCGATGCCAACAAATTATCATCTTGGCTATATGTCGCTTGCGTGACTTCTGATGTTGAAAAATCTAATACAGGTGGTATGACACCTTTTTTCTTCATATAACCTTTGTACAATAGGTCTACGCCCACAAGAGTGCCACGATCCATGTGAGTGTGAGTAAATTGCTTGTTCAATTTTTTACCATCTATAAATACTTCCATAAGTCCATCAGGGCCACCAGGAATTGCAAGTGCTGGGACACCGTCCCTGTTGCTAGCTAACGCGGCACCTCCCGCCATCTGGAAATTTTTACCAAAATGAAAAATCACAATATTTTTACCAATGCCGCTATCAATAATCTCTTGGTCGGTCATTAACTTTGTATAGCCGCGGGTTGCGCAATGATAGCCTTCCGCGAATTGAGGCGTGCAATGTGCGTCAAACTCTGCCTTTGTGATGCCGTGATCTTGTGGATTCGCTGAAGCCATAGAGAAAGGCAACATAACAGCGCTGGCAAGCATGGCTGCTGCCGTTGTGCTTTTAAACTTGTTTTTTATACCTTGCAAAGACATACCAACCTCTTTGCACCCTCTACCTGTTACGAATATTTTTTATAATTTATTGTTATAGTTAAATAACACTTATCATATTCCTGAAATATAGAGCAAGTAAAAACCGCATATGGGAAATTCTATTCCACTTGAATTGGGTGCGTTATCCATCGGTTTATGGTTCAGCTATACTTCAATTTGATATGTAAATATTAATCTTTCTCCAATCCTTAATGGGGCTAGGAATTACGCCACATTAGCCCGCAAAATCGCGACCGCGCCTTGCTAAAAAGACACGCCTAACCCCGTATGAACGCGAAACTTGACTAACGAATGGAGAAAAGTTAGTGAATGGGTGAAAGGTAAATACAATGGCGTTCAAGACAGGGCAAAACCCCAATCATCCGAGAAAAGGAGCATCTATCAAGGTTGAGCCTATCCGTGAGCTTGAAGTGATTGCGCGAATAAAGAACAACCTGCTTGAAGCTCGACAATTTCGTAACTACTGTTTGTTCACGTTGGGCATTAATACGGCATGGCGAGCAAACGAAATACTCTCGCTTGACGTTGGACGGGTCAGGCAACTAAATGCTGGTGATGTTTTAGACCTCAAGCAATCCAAAACTGGTCAATATCGTGCTGTTGCACTTAATCAAACAGCAATTGAAGCTATTCAGTTATGGTTGTGTTATCACCCATGTAAATCAGGCGATAACTCCGCATTGTTTCCATCACGGCAATTTGGGCGATTAGGTGTGCCAGCACTCTGTAATTTAGTGAAACAATGGTGCAAGGGGGCTGGCGCAAATGGACAATTTGGATCGCATACCCTGCGCAAAACTTGGGGCTATCACCAGCGCGTCACGTTTAACGAGCCGCTGGTGTTGATTTCACGAGCTTTAGGGCATACCTCCGAAGCGCAGACTTTGCGCTACATTGGACTATTACCCCATGAGGTGACAGAGCTGTATAGGCATGAGATATAGTCCAATTTAATATCTTATTCTTTCAAGTACATTTCCCAATCAAGTAATCTGTCCAAGATTTGGTTCGAATTTACTTCGGTTTGGTGCACCAAAACATGCCAAAGGCGAGTAGTGGTAGTCATTACCAACCAAGCTGGTCCGAGGGGAGAATAAGGGGAGAATAAAAGGATAAACGTCCTTGAATTCTCCTTTTTTGTATGTGGTGATTGATCGCCGGGTAATACCGTTTTGCCGACAGTCGTCATCCCGAATATTCCAATGTATGATCGGGTTCCAATAGTAAAAAGCAGAATTGCAATAATGATTTTGTTTCTATGATTCACGATTAATTTGTTCGTTAAGAAGAGATTTTATGAAGAAATACAAAGTTTATATTGTTGCTTTAGTTACATCAGTATTTGGTTCTGAAGCTTTCGCTGAAAACACGTACACAAACGGATTCGAAAATCATATAGAAGAGATCTTAGCGTTTTCATCAGAAGATAATTTAGTTCCGCAATGGGCTGGAATGACCCAGCTTACATTTACTTCGAATATTAATTGGGTTGGTGGAGAAGGTTGTAGTATTGGTGGAGTTGCTATCAGGAATCAAGACAAACACCTAATCTCTATTGCTATACAGGCTTATGCAATGAAAAAACCGTTAAAACTTTATGCTGATAGTACTCAAAAGGTAGGTTCAAATTGTATTTTGAGAGCTTTGGCAACTCGTTAGAAATTTCATGCAGATTGCACAGAATTCAAAGTTCATAGAATTCCGTTCTGGATGAGGAACAAGTAAATGAAGATTAATCTTCTACTGACCGCAATCTGAAATCAGCTGACGTTTACCATAAGCACGTCATCCTGCGGCTTGACCGCAGGAACCAGCGCGCATTTTACACTTCAAAGTAAGATCTGGATTCTTTGGTCAAGCCAATGAATGACGAGGGAAAATAGAAATTTAACGAAGGCTGCTTCCGTAAACGGGCAGTCGGCATCGATTAAAACTTAGCTAACAATTCAACTGAGTACGGACTTGATCACAAGAGAAAGCGAACTCAAAGGCGATGCTGGGAACGCTCAATGAAACTGAATTTAGCTTCTTGACGCATAAAAAAACCTGCCAATGGTTAATTGACAGGTTTTAAAATAAAGAAATGTGCTTAAGAGCAATTAAAACAGTTAAACTGCCGCGCTGAGTAAATCGATTTCGTCTTCCGCATCGGTGCGCTCAACGAACATTTTTACCAATGTTGAAGGATGGTAACCGCAAGCTTGTGACATGGCGATAAACTGGTTCATTGAAGGAGCACCGACATTTTTTTCCCAGTTTTCATAAGTCTTGCGCGTCTTAACGCCAGCGAACTCGGCCATTTGCACGGTGGTTTTACCTGCTTTAAGGCGCATTCTTCGTAAATCTGTTCCGGATATAATCATTTTTCTACCTCATTGGACTAAAGTATGACTTGATAAACAAGTTGATAGGGGTAAAAATATCAACAAAGCAGCGAAAAAATCTTCGGTCAGGTAAAAAAAATACTAATACTTTTGGCTAATGGGAAATAAGGAGAACTTTTATTGAAATCTCGTAAAGATTCTTATGCAGTAGCGCTTATGGCGGCTGAAATAGATCAGATAGTTGTCCAACTTTTGGAAAGAGGAGTTAAGGTTAAAGATATAACTGACGAGCTGGGTTGTTCTGACAGGACGCTTATGAACTATCGAAACGGTGTAACTGAGCCGCCGGCTTCAACTTATTGGAAAATCAAAGCTATGAGCGCTGACAAGGCTGCCGAGAGTGAATTGGAGAGGTTCGAGTTTGTGACTCGAGGCGTAAAGAATATTAGAAAGCTAATTGGACTGTGATTAAGTATCTATCCATATTAGTTTTTTTAAGTGCAATGATTTGTCTGGAATATTTGGGTTCCTATAGGATTACGGATGCACTTTTTATTTTTGTCGGTTTCATCGCTTATGTGGCCAACAGGCATCATCCTAATATTGTTGGTCTTATAGTCATTATTATTGGGGTAAGGGCATTGGAAGCTTTGATATGGATGATTTATACGGGCAAGTCTGCGTATGTTATTTATCCTCTTCAGTTCTGTATGGACTTGCTCGCCATTTATTTGATAAGTAATCGGTGGCTTTTCTATTTGAAGATTAACAATAAAGCTTCGGTGAAGGATATTGTCTTTACAAATGCTGACTTTTTTTTGATTCAGGTCTACATGTGCTATGCGGCTCTCGCGTTCTTTGGCTTTGTGGAACATTTAGTCAGGCACCCTTATGTTTTAAATCTACCCAAAGAATGGGCGCTCCCAAATGCTCTGTATATTTATAACAATCTTGATGTAGTAAAGTTTGTATTGAGCTATTGGCAGTACGCATTAATCTTGTTAATGGCAGATAGATATTTCCGTTCACAAAGATTCATCCATGCTTAAGAGCTAATAATTAGACGATTGACTCACAATTCATCATAATTGATTGGCGAAATATATTTCGCCAATTTTTTGTTTCGTATAATTATGAGGAATTTGTCATGAAATCAGTTAAAAAGATCTTGGTAGTCGCAACTTTATCAGCAGCAATTTCTTCGCCCGTGAATGCCGGTGAGGTTTCTTTGTATGACTCTATTGTAAATTATTTTTTTGGTGGAGTTGTTGCCAGACATGGTGACAATAAGCCAGATCCCAATAAAGCCACTATAGAAAGCCGCCACGGAGATAACAAACCAGATCCAGAGTAAGATTAAGATCTTGAGGGGGCTAGCTAGCCCTGCTTACTTTACTGAGCCATTATCATGTACTCCAGTCGTTGCAAACAGGTAGTAGTTTTGTAGCATTTTACATTTGCGATAGCTTGATGTGGCTTTCCCTTGAAATGCCAGATAAAACGGTAGTTTGGTCATAATTTCAAGGTATGCAAGCAGTCGGCGTCATTCGAGATCCAGCATGGTGATTAGCTTTTTAAGTAAGCCTTGTTTCATGGGCGCAAATCTATAGTAGATTGCAGAATAGACAGGCTCTCAAAGCGTCAGGGTCTATTGAAGTACTTTGTCGACGCCATGTGTTTTGCTGGTTAATGTCGTGAATACCATGAATGGATGGCCGTCAATAGATGAAAAACAGCTACAAGCGCTTAATACAACTAAAGAATAGTTGTGTCCTTGATAAACCTCGTTAGACTGACTATACGCATGTGACGAGGATTATTATGACCGAAAAATTGTTATACCATATTTTGGTGGTTGAAGACGAATCCACCTGTAGTGAAATCATTAAGAGTCAGTTACAGGAACAATACTTACTAACTTTTGCATCCTGTAAAAGTGAAGCAATGGCAGTTCTGCAATCGGAAACGGTGCACTTATTGCTTTTGGATATAGGATTACCTGATGGCAATGGGTTAGATATTTTACGCGATATCAAAGCCGATCAGGAACGCTACGGTGACATTGCCGCAATCATCATCACAGGTCTTAATGATCCCGGATTAGAAGTTGAAGGCCTCAAACTTGGTGCAAATGACTATATTTCTAAACCGATACATGCCCCTGTGTTATCTGCTAGAGTGAAGTTACAGGTACAATTATTACGCAAAACCCAGTTGCTTGCCGAGCTGGCTCGTATTGATGCACTGACGGAGATTCCCAACCGACGTGCTTTTGATGACCATCTAATGCGTACATGGAATCATGCCCGGCGCATGTCGGTTCCCGTTTCATTGGCGGTTATCGATATCGACTTTTTTAAACAGTTTAATGACCTATATGGACATCCTGAAGGGGACTATTGCCTTAAGCAAGTTGCGCAATGTATGCATTCGGTTATCAGACGCGGCTCAGATCATATAGCGCGAATTGGTGGTGAAGAGTTTGCAGCACTGCTGTTTGACTGTGACCTGGATCATGCCCAGAGTGTCATGCAAACCCTTCAAGAAGCAGTGGCAAAACTGGCCGTTCAACATGAGGCTTCAGCTGTGGGCAATATTGTGACACTGAGTATTGGGGTATGTACTGCATCTCCTGAAATAGACGATCAAGAGTTTCTGTTGTCAGCAGCCGACCGATTGTTGTATCAGGCGAAGCGAGAAGGGCGTAATCGGGTCGTTGCGGAGTATTTTCACCGCATGGAGAGGTAGATTTTTGTGTTGCCATAAACTCAGGTGCTTAAAATGGGCGATGCTACTGTCGTGGCTGATTAGTTTTGCTGGTAATTCAGAGGAGCCGTGGCTGGTGGTCACCGAATATCTGCCACCATTCCAATACCCCACCGAAAATGGGCACATTACCGGTACGATGACCAATGTGGTGCGGGATATTCTACAGGAAACGGAGCTTGACGCGGATATTGTGATCATGCCCTGGGCCAGGGCTGAGCATATGGCCAAAAACAGACCGAATACATTGATATATTCCATGTTACGCACCCAAAAGAGAGAAGATCAATTTCATTGGGTTGGTGCAATTGGTATGACGACGACGAGTTTATTTAAACTGCGTTCGAACCATGGGTTACAACTCAATAGTTTGTCAGATATACATAGAGAACTTATTGGTGTGACTCGCGGTGACGTTGTCGCAAAATATTTAAAAGGAAAGTTGCCACTTTCCAACTTTCAGGAAAACATCACCACCAGTGATTCGGTCAGAATGTTGATTTTTGGCCGAGTGGATTTGATTCCAACGAGCGAAGAACAGCTTCATCACTATTGTCTGGTGTTGCAGTGTCAGACATCGCAATTCGATAAAGTCATTGATTTAGATGAAGTAGAACAAGTGTTGTATTTGGCGGCGAACAAGGACTCTGATCCCAAGATGTTGTCCATTCTGACCAAGCTTACCTCAGACAAAACCTTTTCAAATGGGGGAGGGTAAACTGGTAGTAATTAAATTTGATTCCGGAATTATTTATTTTGCTTGATGACTTTCATTAAATCCCAATACCAAGTGGTGCGATGAGAGCCTTTACTGACTTTATTACGCAAGCTTTGCTCTGAAATTGGGCGACCAGACTCTGTAAGCTGCTCTGCAAGGTCTTTATAAGTCAAGCCTGTCAATGCCATCTCTGATTTAATAAAGCGCTTAATTTCAATTGCTGCGGCTTTATCGAGGGCTTTCTCTGCTTTACTTTTTTTCTTTTCTTCGTCTTTGGCCATCAAAATCAACTTCATCAAAATAATCGAAGCTGATTATACATGTCAGCTAATACAGTTAAAGTAGTTATTGGATTTGGTATAAAAAACGCAGCTGAAGCTGCGTTTTTTATGATTAGATAATAGATAAAAGCTTATTATGCTTTTTCTTTAGCCATTCTTTCTGATTTGCGACGCATCAGATTGTTCATTTGACGCATTGACAACAAGTGAGTGTAGATTGCAGATAGCATGCCGCGCTTGCGCATGCTCAGAAAGTCTTCATCGGACAACTGATTAAATTTCTCTTCGTCTACCATGTAAACGCCGTCGATATCCATTTGCTTGCCGTCTAACTTGACGTTGATTTGACGGTGGATTAGCAGTTCTTTTTCACCCAGTTCTTTAGCGAATAATTTCGTTAAATGTTCCTGCTCCAGGTAGTTTGACATACCTTTTTTCTGCTTCTCAAGAAACTCACTTTCCGTGCCGTCCTCATTAAACAGGGCTTCACCTTCCGTTTCAGACACTAATGGGTGTTCAACATCCATCGCTAAGCCAAACTCTTGGTCATTGTTTGGATTACTAACCAAACCAAATGGCTTGTGGGTGTATCGCGCAGGCATGTAGCTGCCAGTCCATTGGTCATTTTCTACGAAAAGGTTTTCTTTACGCTCAATACCCATCAATACAACAACTTGAAACTCGTCGTTTTGTGGATTTTTGATAAAGCAGATGGGGAATTCAGTAGCAGCGTGGGAAAACTCACCGACTACAACGGGTAAGATATTTTGCTCTGCCAAATCTGAAACGTCTGGTGTTTTTTTAATTTTCAGATTCTTGTGGGATTCGTTATTAATTTGCTCGATTTTGGCCATTGCCACTCCAAAAAAAGTTTCGCTCAAAAATTTCAAGCGACATAGTAACCATCTGACCAGATTTAACAAGCGTTGCAGAGCAATTTACTGATGTTTTTTTACATTTAGATCACATTTGAAAGCCGTACTAAAAGGTAGTCTTCGCAAGTGCTTGAAAAGTGAACAATTCCGGGTTTTCTAAATAAAACTGGCCCTGATAAATCAAGCGGACAGGTTTTTATTCATAGATTCGCTATTGCTGGCGGGAGCAAGAGGATAAATGCAATCCCTCCCTGCTGCTTTGGCCTGATATAGATGTTTGTCTGCTTCTGCCACTGCTCGACTGATTATTTTATTGACTTTAGTCAGTTCTGAGAGGCCCATGCTGACGGTGATGTTTAGTACATCACTTTGATGGCTGACGCGTAGCTCATTTACCCGGTCTCTAAGTTTATTGGCAACCACTTGCGCTTGCATTGCGGTCGTTTTAGGTAAGATGATTAGAAACTCTTCTCCACCCCAGCGGCATACGGTGTCTTGCTTGCGAAGGGTTTCATTAAAGGCAAAGGCAAGCTCTACAAGGACCAGATCACCCACTTCATGACCATAGTCATCGTTTACCTTTTTGAAGTGGTCAATATCACACAGGATAAGTGCAATCGAACTGTTATTGCGTTCAACACCGCGCAGTTCATACTCGATTTTATCCATTGCATCGCGTCGGTTTGACAGTTTCGTTAATGGGTCCAGTTTCGCTAACTGTTCATACTTTTCAGACAGTTCTTGCATAAACTGGAAAGATTGTTGTCGTGAATACTCATAGAAAGCAGATAAGAACGCTACCGTAATAAATGACAACAACAATCGGCTTTTAAATTCGAAGGTGTAACTGGTCGCTAAAAACATGTTATCCGGTGCAAACAGCATGATTGAAATGATCACCACAAAAATACTGGTATCACGTAGCCCCTTGACCAGACCACCGAAAAAAAGTGAAACGGGGGCTATCATGAATATCCACAGCGGTCCGGTGTTGCTGACCCCGCCGCTATAGACCAGATAAATCATAAGAAGATAAAGAGACAACAAGATTATGTTGGAGGCAATCTCAAAATTGCCAGTGTGCTTTTGATAGTAGTGTCCCAGAAAATAAACTAACGAAGCTGAATACATAACCGTCGTTTGCGTCCAGTTTTCTTGAATCAGTTGCCCGGTGCCCATGGCAAAGGTTATGCAGATCCCCACCAGCCCAAACAGATTTACCATGAAAATCCGTCTATTGGTCTCGTAGTCCTGACTGTCAGACACGCCGGTGTTTAAATATTGATTGAGGAGAGACGAATTGAGCATAGTAATGGTGTCGTCGGGCGTGAATACCTTTGTTTGGTTAATTATTCCGATGGCAATTTTTTAGGGCAACCTCAATGCTGCCGCCTTATTAGTATAATGCGATTTATGCCAAGCTGCATGCTTGTAGCGGTAAAAATCTATTGTATTGTGAGCTGCAAAATCTCATCGGCCATCTGTGTCAGCTGCTGACGCATCACGGCAACCGCATGAGCAAAGCCGTCAGACTTTAAATCTGACTGAATATAAAACTCCTTCATTGCTACGCTGTTTTTTTCGCTGTTGGTCAGTTCTGCATAACCTGATAACACTACGTCGCCACCTTCGGTAGGGTAGAAGTGCCTGATTACCACTTTTACTGACATTTGTTGATTCACTTTGTGTTTGTTGTGCCAGGAAATAAAATGCAATGTGTCACTTTGATTATTCAGGTCTTCCAATAGAGCGTTATAAATGGCCAGCTGTGGTACTTCAGCCCATAGGTGTGAGGTGGAAAAATGGAGTTGTTGGTCTGCCTGTTTTAATACTAGACTGGACTGTTTCAGATAGCCCGGAACCTCTAGTCGAGATAGTGTGACAATGTTTCGCTCAGCGAAGTTAATATGTTTAATTTTGCTGTCGCTGGCTTCATCCAGTTGATAATGATACATCGGCATAGGAGAGTTACTGCACGCTACTAATGCCAGCGAGCAAAAGGAGACTAATAGTGCTTTGCTGATGAATGTCATCTTATTGTTTCGCTTTTGGGTATACATGCTCACCTTCGTTTTCTGGTGCAAATATAAGGCTATTTGGTGCCTGATTCAGCTGGTTTAAAATGGGTTTCAGTTCCAGCATGGTTGTTTGTAGTTCCAGTAATATTTCATTTAATGCCTGATTGGTGTGGGAGTCCTCGGCATAGCTATCAGCGAGTAATTGGAAAGATTGTATTGTTTTGTTTAGCGACACAACTAATTGCTCCTGATCCAGTTGCGTGATGACTTGCTGCAACTGCGTTGCCGTATCATCAATAGTGGTCGCCGTATTACCAAGCTCTGTTAGCGTCGTGTCAAGGTTGTCTGCCACAGATTGCAGTGGTAACTCATTAATCTTATCCAGAATGGAAGACAATTTTTGGGTGATTTGGGTAAACTCATTTGATATCGCTGGAATGACATTGTAGCCCTGAAAATCCCCCAGAATTTCAGGTTCCACTTGTAGGTAATTTTGTAAATCAACAAATTGACCTCCGGTAATGAGGTTGCCGGTTTTTAATGATGCTCGCAAACCTCTTCGCACCCAGGTTTCGATTTGTTTATTGACCATGGCTACACCCTCAGGGGTATCAGGTAAACCAACCCGGCCAGGCTGAATGGAAAATAAAATCGGAATTTTATAGCTTTCTTCTAACACGCTGTACGGAGCTGAATCTGGAATATTGATGTCCAGCACTTCACCGATCTTCAGTCCCCGATACTCAACCGGCGCACCAATGCGCAATCCCCGCACCGTATCCTGCACTAGCATCACAAACTGGGCGGCTCTTCTGTAGCGCTGTGATACTGCGTCTTTGTAATTTTCGTGAATATCGAAATAAGCCCGTTCGTCAATCACTTCACCACGCGGACTGCCCTCGGGAATGCCAAACGCTACGCCATTGGTTAACAGAGTTTCGGCACTGCCAGTATGCACACTGACACCATCAGCAGTGAGATTTAAACGTACTCCGCTGACATCCCAAAAGCGTGTCGTGGTGGTGATCAGTTCGTGGTATGGTGCACGGATGAAGGCATTGTAATAAACGACGCGCTCTTCAAAATTAAAATAGATATCTTCGAATTTGCCAACATTCAGCCCCTTATAAATTATGGGGTCGCCTTCTTTATAGGCAAATTCAGCATCGCTATTCAGTGTTACATGCAAGCCCGGTGTGCCCGCTGGTGTCACAGGCGACTCTTCCAATCCCTCAAACTGCTTGATTAATACGCCCGACATACCAGGTGCCATTTCTATATATGGGCCTGACAATATCGTGCCTAATCCCGAGATACCCGATAGCGATATTTTGGGCGTGACTATCCAAAAGTTGCTGTCTTCCCTAAGCAGGTACTCGGCATCGGTATAAATTCTGGCTTTCACAGCTACACCGGGCTCTTGTTTACGAAGTTGAATATCCGTGACTTCGCCAACATCAACATAGCGTGTGCGAATTTTTGTTTTACCCGCTTCAAGTCCCTCCGCGGAACTGAAGTAAATGGTGATCTCAGTGCCTTTGTTAGATAGCTGGAAATAAATCATCCAGGCACCCACTAAAATGGCGATGATTGGGATGACCCAGATCTTGGAAATGGTTTTTACAGGCTCAATTTCCGCTTCTGGAAAAGTGTCGTTACTCATGAAATTACCGATGTTTTATTATTATCAATCCAAATTGCTCTGGGTTCGAAGCTGTGAGCTGCCAGCATAGTGGTTATAACCACTCCTGCAAACGCGAGTGCTGCTGGGCCTGGGTATATGGCCATAGTATTCCCCAGTTGCACCAGACTCACCAGAATAGCAACCACAAACACATCTAACATAGACCATTTGCCGACAAATTCCGTAATGCGATACCAGCGGATCTTTTGTGCAGGCTGCGCAAGATTATTGTTCTGTACTGTATAATTTAACCACGCCAGCACCAATAGCTTGGCCGTTGGAATAACCACACTAAATACAAAAATGATCAGCGCGATGGGAATTGAGCCAGACTTCCACAACAGAATCACGCCCCCGATTATGGTACTGGGCTCAGTTTGACCTAACAAGCTGGTTTGCATGATCGGCCACGCATTAGCAGGGATATAAAGTAACACTGCAGTCAACAGTAAAGCCCAAGTAGATTGCACACTATGCTGGATGTTCACTTTGCTGCCACCAGGCTCATGGTGTAGGGCAAACCATTGTTGCATTTGATATTTGTCCAAGTGCAACAACATAATGGTTTTAAACAAAATAAACGCCATAAAAGTATAAAAGGACAAACCCAGACTGATGTCCGCGAGCGATAAAATTTTGATCAGACTGACAAATACGCCAATCAAAAATATTTCTGCCATGCTCCAAGGAAGGAGTTTAAATAACAGATTAATCACCCTATCAGCATGCTTAGGCTTTTTTGCCAGTTTTTTACAGGTCACCAAAAAAATGACACAGAGCAAAATGGTGGCAGGCAAAATCAAAATGACCAGTGATTGTAAAATCGCTAACGGCCAGTAGTCGTTGTTAGCAAGAATGGCGATACTTTCTGGAATCGAGATGACCTGCTCACGTCCAGCGGCTCTAAACGCCATAAAATCAAAAGGTAAAGACAAAATCAGAAAAATGAGTGCGGTAGCACCATAAACCAGAAGCTTTTCTTCCGCATCGTGACGAAATTCAAACAATCGATAACCGCACCGAGGACAAATCGCCCGATGACAGTGTGGCACACTTGGCACCCGCACCGATAAGCCACATTCGTGGCAGTGGATGTTGTTGGAGGCCTCAGTCACTGCTCAGTGAATCGCTGGTTTAAACACATGGATTGAGTGTAACAGATTGAAGCGACAGGTAAATTTTTACTGCAGGAAAGTCTGCTTTTAAGCAAAGGCTGCCACCGTAGCTGGCAGCCTGAATCCTTATTGGTCAGGGTACGGTCACGATTTTGCAACCATTAGTCGCACCAATAGTTTCCATCTCATCGCCATAAGTCATGATGAATTGGTCACCCGACTGAACTAAATCTTGTTCACGTAAACAACGGATAACATCGTGTTTCAGCTGACCGGGCTGGCAATCAGTCGAATCAAAGTACACCGGTTTTACACCTCGGAACAATGCCATTTCATTCAGTGAACTTTCGTGGCGTGACAGACCATAAATCGGCAGGTAACTGGTGATGCGTGACATCAGACGTGCAGTATTGCCACTTTCCGTTAAGGCGACAATGGCTTTTATGGTCGACAGGTGATTAGCCGCATAGACTGCGGATAAGGCTGTCGTTTCACTGATGGTACTGAACTGTTCACTGATTCGGTGTTTTGATATTTTGACACTTGGGTGGGTTTCTGCGCCTTCACATACGCGTGCCATGGCTGCCACGGTTTCAACCGGATAACTGCCCGCGGCGGTTTCTGCAGAAAGCATCACGGCATCGGTACCATCCAACACCGCGTTTGCTACATCCATGACTTCTGCACGGGTTGGCATCGGATTGGTAATCATCGATTCCATCATTTGTGTTGCGGTAATCACCAGTTTATTTAGCTGACGAGAGCGGGAAATCAGTTTTTTCTGAACCCCAACCAGTTCGGCGTCACCAATTTCGACACCCAAATCACCACGAGCGACCATGACCGCATCACTGGCAAGAATAATGTCATCGATTGCCTCATCTGATGCGACTGTCTCCGCACGTTCAACTTTCGCGCATATTTTAGCGTAACAACCGGCGGCTTCTGCCAGCTGTCTGGCATAGCGCAAGTCATCGCCTGTGCGAGGAAAGCTTACCGCTAAATAGTCAACTTGCATCTTGGCTGCAGTGACTATGTCGGCCTTATCCTTGTCAGTCAGTGCCTCGGCAGATAAACCGCCGCCCTGACGATTGATGCCTTTATTATTTGATAATTTACCGCCAACTACGACTTCTGTATGTACGCAACTGCCTGCAACATGGCTAACACGCAATTGAATACGGCCATCGTCCAGCAATAGTAAATCATTTGGTCCAACGTCTTGCGGTAACGCTTTGTAATCAATCCCTACGCGCTCTTGATCGCCGGCGTCCTTGTCGAGTTGGGCATCGAGAATAAATGTGTCGCCTACAGCAAGCTGAATAGCGCCATCTTTGAATTTTGCCACGCGAATCTTAGGGCCTTGTAAATCGCCTAAAATGGCAACGTACTTTCCTAATTTTTTGGCAACACTTCTGACACGCTGTGCACGTTGAATATGGTCTTCAGCGCTACCGTGACTGAAGTTCATGCGAACGACGTTCGCACCTGCATTGATAATGGCTTCGATTTTTTCTGCGCTATCGGTAGCGGGCCCTAGCGTAGCGAGTATCTTGGTGCGTCTTAACATAGCAGTGCTCATTAACCTGTTTGTATACGAAATGCAGCGTTTTTCTCTCTTCTTTCAAGAAAAACGCTGAATGAAATGTAATTTTATTACAAAATACTAGTCTAAAATGAAGGAATTGTGAAATTTCTTAACAAAAAAACCTGTCCGACCAGTTGTTTCCTGGCATAAATTACCATCGCTTTAACGCTTATCGTAACGGGAATCACGTAGTGAATCTTTGACTCGTTTAAGATTTTCCCGAAACTTGGAACCGCGACGCAGTGTGAATCCTGTGGCCAGAATATCAATCAACGTTAACTGAGCGATACGTGATGCCATCGGCATATACATATCAGTGTCTTCAGGCACCTCTAAAGATAAAACCATGGTGCATTCGGAGGCCAACGGGCTGTTTTCAGCGGTAATACCGACAACAGTAGCATCATTCCCTTTGGCTAGTTGTGCCAGTTCCACCAGACTTTTGGTGCGCCCGGTATGAGAGATAAGCACGATAACATCGCCTTCTGTCGAGTTCATGCAGCTCATACGCTGCATCAGGATATCTTCAAAATAGACCACAGGTACGTTAAAACGGAAAAACTTGTTTAATGCATCGTGGGCCACTGATGCTGAGGCACCCAGCCCGAAGAAGGAAATCTTTTTCGCTTGTGTTAGCAAGTCCACAGCGCGATTGATCGCATTGGTGTCAACGGATTGCCTGGCTACTTCAAGCGCGGCCATTGTTGATTCAAAAATCTTTTTGGTATACTCCTCAGGAGTATCGTCTTCTTCAACGTGGCGATTCACATAAGGAGTACCATTAGCCAGGCTTTGAGCTAAGTGAAGTTTGAAATCGGGATACCCTTTGGTGTCCAGACGACGACAAAAGCGGTTAACGGTGGGTTCGCTGACATCCGACATTTTAGCCAAAGTAGCGATGCTAGAGTGAATAGCAGTTTGGGGATTGGCTAAAATGATTTCAGCCACCTTACGTTCTGATTTACTAAACGCACCTTTATGCTGGGCGATCTTCTCTAGAATATTCATGCGGTCTCGGAATTTTAATTTATACTTATTGTTCTGGTTCTCTGTAACTTTTTGACAGTCTGGTGTGTAAAAATTACAACGCAAGGCTGACAGGAAACCCATTTAACGTCAAAAATATTTGCAATAAGTTGTAAAATTACTACAAATATTGTTTACTGTAACGCATATTCTCAATTGAGTTGTATAAATATAGTAATTTTACAGCAATTTGCCATACACTTAATTGTCTCATTGAAAAAGGTTTTAATCTTATGGCGCCGAATAAAGTAATTGAGCCTTGTGATTTCGTATTGTTTGGAACCAAAGGCGATTTGGCTCGACGCAAACTATTGCCATCACTATACCAGCTTGAAAAAGCGAACTTGCTGCATGAAAACACTCGACTCATCGGTGTTGCTCGCAATGAACTATCTGTTGCCGACTATGTGGCAATGGTACAGGAAAACATCGAAAAATTTTCTTCTGAAGAGCTGTGCACAGAAACCTGGGAACGTTTTTCCAGCAAACTAGATTATGTCAAAATTGATATGCTGGATTATGCCAGCTACGACGCCTTGCAGTCTCATGTTGATGATAGCCGTACGATGGTATGTTATCTGGCCACGCCACCCACAATCTATGGTGATATCTGTAAGGGCCTGGACCACGCAGGTATTATCGACCCGAGTGTTCGGGTGGTACTTGAAAAGCCCATAGGTCACGATTTGGAATCTTCCAAAGTGATCAACAATCAGGTTGCCGAGTATTTTAATGAAAACCAGATTTATCGTATTGACCATTACCTTGGAAAAGAAACGGTATTGAATCTGATAGCGCTGCGTTTCGCTAACTCCATTTTTGCCACTAACTGGGATCACAACTGTGTTGATCATGTACAAATTACGGTTGCTGAGTCAGTAGGTATAGAGGGGCGTTGGGGATATTTCGACGAAGCTGGTCAAATGCGCGACATGGTACAAAACCACCTGTTGCAAATCCTGACGCTGATCGCGATGGAGCCGCCTACCAGTCTCGATGCCAACAGTATCCGAGACGAGAAGTTGAAAGTATTGAAGTCACTTCGCCCAATTACGTTGGCAAATGTGCGGGATAATGCTGTAAGAGCGCAATATTCCACAGGCTTTGTTAAAGGTCAGGAAGTACCTGGTTATCTGGAAGAAGAAGATGCCAATACAAAAAGTGAAACAGAGACTTTTGTAGCGCTTAAAGTTGAATTGGATAACTGGCGCTGGGCGGGGGTACCGTTTTACTTACGTACCGGTAAGCGTATGCCACGCAAGGTGAGTGAAGTGGTTATCTATTTTAAACCTCAGCCACACAATTTATTTAAAGAGAGCTTCCATCAGTTACCACCGAACAAGCTGACTATCAGATTGCAACCGGACGAAGGTGTTGAGGTCACGGTGATGAATAAAGTACCGGGATTAAAAAGTTCCGGTTCGATGGATCTGCAAAAATCCAAGCTGGATTTGAGTTTCTCTGAAGAATTTGCCAACGATCGTATTCCGGATGCCTACGAAAAATTATTGTTAGAGGTCACATTGGGTGACCAGTCTTTATTCGTACGTCGCGATGAGATAGAGCAGGCCTGGACCTGGGTAGATGGCATTTTGGAAGCGTGGAAAGCGACCAAAGAAAAGCCCGAAACTTATCAGGCTGGAACATGGGGGCCGGTGTCGTCGATCGCACTCATGGCGCGTGATGATCGCGCCTGGTACGAAAGCAAAAGCAAACCCACGAAGTAAACATTATGAAACAGACAGAATTTACGAGTACAGACGAGTTAAATGAGGCGTTTGCCCAAACCATTGCCGACATCTTGCTGGAGGCTGTCGAAAAACGTGGCACGGCAAGTATCTTAGTTTCTGGTGGTAGAACACCTGTGGCCTTATTTAAAACCTTGTCTAAAGCTCCGTTGGACTGGCGTAAAATTAATGTCAGTCTGGCGGATGAACGTTGGGTAGCAGCAGATCATGAAGCCAGTAATGAAAAACTGGTACGTGACAATCTACTGCAAAATCGCGCTGCTGTGGCAAATTTTATCAGTCTGACAACCTCAGATAATGACGCCAATGATGCAGTGTCAGAGATTACTGAACGTTTTAGCAAAGTACACAAACCATTTGATGTACTGATTTTGGGGATGGGAGAAGATGGTCATACTGCATCACTATTCCCTTGCTCAGCAGAAATTAATGAAGGTTTGAACAGCGACGCAGAGTTTATCGCTGTGCAGCCTACAAGCGCACCACATCAACGTATGTCCTTCACCTTGAAAGGCCTGCTTAATAGTCAAAATATCTTCCTGCATCTCACCGGCGATCGTAAAAAAGCCGTGTTAGAGCAAGCACTTGCGGGCCAGGATCCAACAGAAATGCCCATTCGCGCCGTGTTGCAAAACGCAAATGTCGAACTTGTCTGGGCACCATAGGAGAGCAATATGAATTCCGTTATTCAGGAAGTCACCGAGCGAATTATTGAACGCAGCCAGGATACCCGTAAATCTTATCTGGAAAAGATTGAGAAAGCACGTATTCAGGGTCCGCATCGGGGCACTCTGTCATGCGGTAATTTGGCGCATGGATTCGCGGCCTGTAACAAAGAAGACAAAACGTCTTTGACCAGCATGATAAAATCCAATATTGCGATTGTGTCGTCATACAATGACATGCTGTTGGCTCACCAGCCCTATGAAAGTTATCCTCAACGGATTAAAGAGGCCATAGCGGCGATTGGCAGTGTTGCTCAGTTCGCTGGTGGTGTACCTGCGATGTGTGACGGTGTAACACAGGGCAATGCCGGTATGGATTTAAGCCTGATGAGCCGGGATATTATTGCCCAGGCGACGGCTGTAGCACTCTCGCACAACATGTTTGATGGCACGCTGGCCCTTGGAATTTGCGATAAAATTGTTCCAGGGCTTTTGATCGGCTGTTTAGCCTTTGGTCATTTGCCAACGGTTTTTGTACCAGCTGGCCCTATGCCTTCTGGTCTTCCAAATAAAGAAAAAGCCCGCGTTCGGCAATTATTTGCCCAAGGTAAAGTCGGCCGTGATGAACTGCTTAAAGCGGAATCGGAATCATATCACTCGGCGGGTACCTGCACATTTTATGGCACAGCCAACAGTAATCAGTTGGTTGTCGAAATGATGGGGCTGCATTTGCCTGGAGCATCATTTGTCAATCCCGGTACTGAGCTGCGTGACGCATTAACGGACGCCGCGGCTCGTCAAGTGACACGATTAACCGACTTGGGTGATAACTATACGCCAATCGGTCAAATGGTTGATGCCAAATCAGTGGTTAATGGCTTAGTCGGCTTGTTAGCGACCGGGGGCTCGACAAACCACACGATGCATTTAGTTGCCGTGGCCCGTGCCGCTGGATTTTTGATCAACTGGGATGACTTCTCTGATATTTCTAACGCGGTTCCCTTGTTAACGCGTATTTATCCTAATGGCTCAGCTGATATTAACCACTTCACAGCAGCAGGCGGCATGTCGCTGCTATTTAAAGAATTACTGGACGCTAAGTTACTGCACAATGATGTGCAGACGATTTGCGGACATGGACTGGATAAATATACCCAGGAGCCGAAGATCCTGGACGGTGAACTGACCTGGGTAGATGGACCGTCAAAGTCTTCTGATCCAGAAGTCTTGTCAACGGTAGCCGAACCTTTTAAACCCAACGGCGGTTTAACTGTACTGGAAGGTAATCTTGGTCGCGGTGTGATTAAAACCTCAGCAATGCGCCCAGGTACGGACTTAATAAAAGCGCCGGCAGTGGTGTTTGAAGACCAATTCGAATTAGATGCTGCATTTAAAGCAGGGGATTTGGATAAGGATTGTATTGTTGTAGTGCGTTTTCAGGGACCAAAAGCGATTGGTATGCCGGAATTGCACCGTCTGACACCTCCTCTGGGTGTGCTGCAGGATAAGGGTTTTAAAGTGGCTTTAGTCACAGATGGACGCATGTCAGGTGCATCAGGGAAGGTTCCTGCTGCAATACATGTGACACCTGAAGCCTATGACGGCGGTTTACTGTGTAAAGTGCAGAATGGCGATTTAATAGAGCTTAATATCAAGACTGGGCAACTGGTACTGCATGTTTCTGATGAGGAGTTGGCGAGTCGGGATAATAAACTGGCGGATATTGCTCACCATCAAGTGGGCATGGGACGAGAGTTATTTGCTGGTGTGCGGATGAACCTTACGGGCGCAGAGCAGGGTGCCTGTTCACTTTTCCATACTCAGGAGCAGGAATAATGGCTGCCCGTTTTGTCGCTGATGTTGGCGGTACTAATATCCGTTTGGCCAGAGAGGTCGAAGGCAAGTTGGTGGGTATTAAAAAGTACCTGTGCAATGACTATGAAACTATAGCAGATGCCATCAAAGCCTATATGGCTGACTTCCCGGATTTGATCTTTGAAGCAGGCTGTATTGGCATTGCCTGCCCAGTCAATAATGACTTGATCATTATGACCAACCATACCTGGCGTTTTTCGGTGAAAGAACTGCAGCAGCAACTGGGGTTGAAGTGGTTGCATGTGATTAATGACTACACTGCCGTGTCTATGTCGTTGCCAGTGCTGAGCGATAGCCAGAAAATCCAGATTGGTCCTGGCGAAATTAAGCCTAGAGAAAATATCGCTGTGTTTGGTCCAGGAACCGGACTTGGCGTAGGGCACTTGGTACCCACAGTTGATGGCTGGCAGTGTCTTGATGGTGAAGGTGGTCATGTAGACTTGCCGGTTTACAACAAAGAAGACCTAATCGTCTGGGAATTCCTGAGAGAAAAGTACGGTTATGCTTCAGCCGAAGAAGCGTTATCAGGGCGAGGCATTGCTCAGATTTATCAGGCGTTGGCAGAACACAAAAATCAGCCTGTCGAGTTCACTGAGCCGTCGGACATCACTCAACGAGCACTGGATGGTAGTTGCACCTTATGTGTTGCAGCGCTATCCCGCTTTTGTGCCTTGATGGGAACATTTGCCGGGAATCTGGCGTTGAATGTTGGTGCACATGGCGGCGTTTATATTGCTGGCGGCATTGCACAACGATTTGTGGAATTTTTAAAACAAAGCGATTTTCGAACCCGGTTTGAGGCGAAAGGGCGTTTTCAACAGTACGTAGCGGATATCCCTACGTTTGTAATAACGGAACCTGATCACGGTTTAATCGGCGCTGCCGCTTATCTGGCCCAGAATTTTAAAGGTTAATTAGTATGAGTAAAAATTGGATTAAATCATCAGCAGACATTTTCGCCCAAGGGCCGGTAGTGCCAGTATTGGTGATCAAAGATATTGAACATGCAGTGCCACTTGCCAAAGCCTTATTAGCCGGCGGTATAAAAGTACTGGAAGTTACCTTGCGCACACCGATTGCGATTGATGTCATTCGTAAAATAGCGCAAGAAGTACCTGAAGCCGTTATCGGTGCAGGTACAGTCACCAATCGCGAACAATTGCAGCAAGTGACAGACGCTGGCGCGCAATTTGCCATTAGTCCCGGGTTAACCACAGAACTGTTGCAGGCTGGTCAGGAAGGCAAAATTGCCTTGATCCCAGGTATTGCCTCTATCTCTGAGCTGATGGAAGGTCTGGATTTAGGCTATGATCATTTCAAATTTTTCCCAGCTGAGGCGTCGGGTGGTATCAAAGCCATCAAATCAATCTCTGGACCTTTTCCACACGTAACGTTTTGTCCAACAGGTGGCATTGGTCCGAATAATTATCTGGATTATCTGGCCTTGCCCAACATCAAGTGTGTTGGCGGCTCATGGTTAGCCCCTGATGATGCTTTGGCATCGGGGAATTGGGAACGCATCACGCAATTAGCAAAAGAAGCAGTTGAGGGCGCTCACCGACTGGATAAAGCCAGCTAAATCCTCGTTTGAATTCACATAGAGCCAGCGAAAGCTGGCTTTTTTGATCGTGCTTAACGTGCGCTAACTGTGACCATCAGGTAATCGACATATTTTCCGGCAGGTTTAAAGTCGGTGTTTCCGACTTCTACGGCAAAACCAATAGTAGTGTCGGTTAACGGATTGTAGTTGGTATAGCGTCGTCGGTAGCCGCTGGCAGCACCAAAGCGGACACCATCCATAATGACATCATAATGGACTATTTCACCGCTGCCGCGGTGGCGTAGTCCTTTGTACTCTGAAGCGACGGAGATATCATAATGGGCATTACTGTAAATTTCGATATTCCAGTCAATACGTTTTCCCTGATACATACGACCTAAATCCACGTGGTAGTAGCCATTATTCCCATATACCGCAGAATTACCGCGAGTTTGCACATCCACACTGAGAATCGAAGGTACTTCCATGTTGAAAGTGGCAACGACTTCGCGACTGGCCGCATAGCCGTAAGAAGAAGCGATAATGCTGACGTGCCCCTGATAATCACCTGCAATGAGCGCTTCGTTCGTGGTTAGCTCAGCGAAAACCCGAATTTTTTTGTCGCGATAAACGGGAATGACATAAGCAATTCGACCATTTATGACATATTGCGGATAGATTTGACGCTGTTTATTGACTAACTCTGAACCGACACTGTCGCTTGAGGAGTAAAGGCGAATATTAGGGTCATTGTCGGTAAAAACCAGCAACTCGGTGACACACTCATCCGTCCGGCGATCAAAACGGATGTCCATGCGGATGGTTTGCAGATTACGCTTATTGGCTTTCCAGGTTAGGGTTTTTGTATCCGCTCGAAAGTCGGTATAACAATACCACCAGTTTGCGCTCGCCTTTAAGGGAATAGCAGACAACAGCAAAAAGCATACTGTTACTATTTTTATCCTGCAAATGGTTGTGCAAAAAGCGAACATGAGGCTCCTGGAGGCTCTACGGTAATTTAATAATTCCCAGTCGAATCAAACTTTTATCTGATTCAACTACGGTTACTTGAACGGTTTTTTCGCCGATAGTCAAGGTATAGTCACCTGTACCTATTCCCTCCACAACGAATCGCCCTTTGCGATTGGTAAAGAAGCTGGCCTTATAGTCATCATTGCGCATTTCACCGCGTTTAAGAGCCATGGGATTATTCTCTTGATCGTTTAGATAACCAATGATGGTGTATGACAGATCAGACCCTATTAATACATTATGGCCGGTCGCCGTTCCACCCACCATATTATAGGCTCCTGGGCCCCAGTCGTAACCCAGTGGTGCGTTCTGTACATCTACGGCTAGCCCGCTATCGGTAAATGGCGTTCCCAACGAGACCAGACCACCTATTTGACTGCCTGCATTAGCCAGGTAGTCACCCTGCGGGGTGGGGTTAATCTGCACTTCTTTTTCTGCCAGGGTTCGGTGGGTATTGACGATGACAAAGGGCGCGCGCACATTTTGTCCGATTCCAATATTGCCATCAGCAATACCAACCGAAGTGGATACGTTGACTCGATGGTCATCACTACTTGAGAGGGCGTCACGGTCCTGATAGCGGGAAGTCATATCGGCTCGGAAGTAATTACCGGTATAGCTGCCTGATAAAGTCGTGGTTTTAATATCGGGGCTTCGTTGAAAATCTACGGCATAGCCATAATCGTGTAAAAAGTTGCGATTGACCTTGGTGTAGTTGGCTCTAAAAGTATCACTTCGGCCGAGAAAATCTAACCGGGTTCTGCTTCGGCTGGCGGGCCTGAACAGTGTCCAACTGACATTAACATAAACATTGTGCTCATCGAGATCTACATTGCCAGCTTGAGATTGATAACGATATTCGGCACTGACTCGCCAGCCTTGTTTCCGCCAGTTTAATTGTACCGTGCCATTACGAGAGCTGCTGGACTGAGACGTTCTGGTTTTGCGGCCTGTGATATTTAAATCCAGTGAGTCAGAAAAAAAGTAGGTGTAATTAATGGCCATACTTTCGTCGCTGTTGAAAAAACTATTTTGCAACCAGGGAGTGGCACTGAAATTGTCTCGTTTTTCGTAGCTTAAGCGCAAATTAGGTATACCATAACGAGAGCCACCCCAAATGCTGTGTTCACTATCGATTGAAAGTGAATAGCCTTGTTCGGCATCCAGTTCACTTTGCGTTGCCCGCATTGATAAATTGCCGTAAGCGCTGCCAAATACCGCCGTTGCTCCTAGCAAATATTGGCCTTCGTAGTAGAGACCATTGAGTCCCCCGGTAAAATTGTCGGTAATGCCATATTCATAAAATCCGGTTGCCAGAAGGTGGCTATCGTAATCGTATTCAAAGTTAGTAAATGTGCTGGGATATCCCACATTAAAGGTAAAGTCACTACGTCCAGCTTCCAGCAACTGAGAATTGTAAAACGTGCTGAAACTAAAGTTTTCCTGTTCACCATTGACGTATGTGGCGCTGACTTGAACGTTATTTTCGCCCGTCGTTAGCGGCAAATCATTTAAGTCATAGCGACCAGGGGCAAGGCGAACCTTAGCAATGATATTGTTATTGACGATGACTTTCACCTCGGCAGACTGCTTAAGGTAAAATTCCTGACTGTTCGATGGTGTGATTTTGGTCAGAGGCTGCAAATCGCGATAGGAGCGCGAATAACCGATGCCGCCTAAATTCGCAGAGTTCAGGTGACCTCGGCTAAACGCGTTTACATCGCCAAATTCATAGCGCGCCGGAACAGTATGTCTGTCATAGTAAAAGCGGATATCACCTCTGTAAGTTTCTGTGCGGAGTGCTGACTTGTCAAAAAACACCGAAAATTCACCATTAAGGCCATCGTGTCCACCGATGTTAAGATCAGCTAACCAATCAACAGAATATTCATTGTCACCATCGGAAGTTCTGTCGTATCTCAGGCTGAAGTTGTTTAACATCGCCCAGGAGGCACTTGGGGTTGGTTTTGCAAGATAATTGCGGTCGCCATAAGTAAGATCATCGACACTCAAGGCTTCAGGCAATAACTCCATAACCACGTTAAGATCCTGAGCGTTGAGTTCCAGATTAATGCCCATCAACGCCAGATTTTCTATCTCGATATCCGCACTCGGGTAATGGGTCAAACGTGCCTTCACTTCATTATTGATCAGATCTTCCAATGCGGCACTCAGTGAAGTCGTGTTTGCGGCCTGCAGGTCAAAGTTTTCAAGCACAAAGGTGACACTTCCAACAGGCTTGTTTTGCCAGATAACCGGCAGATCCAAAGAGTAGATGGCGGCCGTTGCTTCAAAACTGAAGAGGCATAACCAAAGCCAAATCTTATTGCGCATTATTGGCGGTAACCAGTTTTACACCTTGTTGAGATTGCGGATTGTCAATAATGTCATTTAGTGGCACTTGCAGTTTGTGTTTTGGCATCAAAAAGGTCACAGGAATTTGTTTTTGTAACCATTGCCAATCACCTTTTACTTCATCGTTCATTTTTATGCTGCTCTGTACCAGGTTCACCACCTGATTACCCGTGTTTTCGATATGCAAATGGCATGACTGATTTTCATCACAGCTGAGATTTTGCGTCAATTCACCTTTAGTGTCAGGTGGCGAAACAAAAACTAAAGTGGCAAAATTAAAAATCATATTAACCTGAGACTGGTTTTGCTCAGATTGCAGGGGCAGCTGCTTGAAAACAATTCGATATGATTGTGTTGTGTCGAAATCACCATCACCGATATATTGGGCACGAAATACCTGATAGCCGTTGGCTGGGACTTCTATCTGCGGCGGCAGCACGATAAAGTCTTCCTCACTCGGCTCTAATACTTCTTTCATATCTTCATCGAATGAACGTTTATATACTTCCACTTCGATAGGCAGTGAAATATCACTCGGATTGATCACTCGATAGGTGATAGCCGATTTTCCGCTGGTAGTATAGAGCTCTGCGACCATGGGCTGCACCTGATAAGCATGCGTGATGAATGCCAGAAAGGTGAACGAAACAGCAAGGAAGAATCTAGAAATAGTAACCCTGGACATAGAAGGTTTGCTCCGACGCAAATATTGTTATTGTTAGAGGCAACGGATCTGCCACAAAAAAGCCGACATGATGTCGGCTTTTTCAACATTATGTTCAGGTATCTATCTTAATTGTAAGCGACGGTGACCTCAATAGTATCTGAGTAAGTACCTGCAAATTCAAATCCAGTGACAACCGGTTTGATGCTAACCGCTTTGGTGGCATCGGCTCCTTCAACACCCTGACCTGATTGCTGGGCAACGGTTTGGTCTGAGGTTAATGCTAAGTCGTTCGCGGTGCCATCGATATCAATCTTATAGGCGATTTTCTTGCCACTTTCGTTGACCAGGAAACCGGCGTTTTGAGAGCTATAAGTCGTGCTGGCTGTACCTTGTCCGGTGTTACACCAGATGGAAACGTTGGCTGCGGTTTGCGCATCAGTTGAGCTCAAGTCCAGTGCTGTTGCTGTATTTAAGGCTGAGTTTGATACCTTGCACTCCGGCTGAATTTCGCCACCGATATCAAAAGAGGTGCTGTCGGTGTCAGACACAGCGATATCAGCTTGTGCAGTTAAAGCAACAACAGTAGAAAGTAATGCGATAGTTTTAGTGAAAGTTTTCATTTTATTTGTCCCGTAAAATTTTTAGATAAATCGTTAGTTATTGTTTTTAGTGTTGTGACTGTTTTTATTGTTTTTGTGTCACTGTGATTTAGATAATGCATACGGGGTGCCAACTTTTAAAAAAGCAGCAATAAAACACAGTCTGCGCTGTGTTGTATTTTGGTTTTTCTTGCTTAACCTATTGAAATTAAAGGATTAAATCACCTTAAAAAATTTAAACTTTTAATTAAAAATATTTTCATTCACTTTGTTTTTGGCACCTTGATTACATCTGTTTTTTCAATTTCATTGGACACTTACAAATTTTTGACGGGCAATAGAATCCCTTCGCTTGACAAAAACATGACACGCGAAAATTCCGCCAAAAAATTGACGACGTCAATCGAGACGCATTTGTAACACTTAATTAGTTGTAGGAGACGGTGACCTGAATGGTATCGCGGTAGTTACCCGCCGATTCAAAACCTGTCACTTGCGGTAGGACCGATAGTTGTCTTGTAATTGCGTCACCTTCAAACCCAGCGCCTACTTGCTGCTCTATGGTTTGTGGGCTCTTCAGATTCAAGTCACTATTATTGCTTTCTATGGAAAGGTTGTAAGCGATACGGCTGCCATCATCGTTTACCAGATAACCATCGTTGTCTGATCGATAAGTTGCGCTTGCTGTATCCTGTCCTGTATTACACCAAATTGCGACGCTTCCAGCGGCTTGTGCTTCCTGAGATTGCAGATTGAGTTGCGTGGCTTGGTTTGATGACTGGTTTGCTACTTTGCATTCAGGCTGGATTTCTCCACGAATATCAAATGATGTCGAACTTCCGTCCGTCACACTGATATTAGCGTTTGCCGTTTTTGCTACTGTAAGTAACGCAAGCGCACTTACTACGAGCCAACCTTTCATTAACACAAACCTCAAGTATGTCGCCAATCTTCCCGTATTGGACCAGGCCAACCAGTAATCGACGATTCAAAAGTTCTGGTATAAGAATTAACCAGACCCTCACACTTTTGGACTATACCCAGAGGGAATAGCGCAATTCAAGTACAAATGAGGCAATTTGTGAAAAAAAGAAAGCTTTATCCTAACCTGCTAAATTCTCCTGTTTGAACAACTAAAATTGATTAAAAAAAGGCCGATACAGTAAGGATTGTTTATCTTTATTCATTGTTTCTATGGGTCGTGGTACTTGTCTTTCTTAATAATGAATAAAGTTAAACAATCCCTAGGTCGGCCGGGACAATCAGTTAAATGAAACCGTTACTGAAATCGTATCTGCATACGCACCTGAATACTCAAAACCGTTAACTAAAGGCTTGATTGATACGGTTGCATATTCCGGTGATGGGGATCAGTAATTCTGGTTTCATCAGGATCACTAATCTTTGACGCATTGCACGAGTGTGTGTTTTACCCTAAGTGATCCCGATGGGTCAACTCAGACTGTATTTTTCGCATTGATTCCCCTTTTAAATTTATCCGGTGAGCATTGTGCATAAGCCGATCTAAGATTGCATCTGCTAATGTGTTATCGCCGATGGATTGATACCACTCATCTGTCGGTAATTGGCTGATGATTACGGTGGATGAACTGCCGTTTCTGTCGTCCATGATTTCCATTAGATCATTTCTGTGAACAGCTTTCAGAGGTTCCAATCCCCAGTCGTCCAGAATGAGCATATCCATGCGTGCAAGCTGCTGTAGCGTTTTGCTGTAAGTGCCATCGGCTTTAGCTTGTGTGAGTTCCAACATTAGTCGAGAGATGCGGTAATATTTGGCACTATAACCCTTGGTACAGGCCGTATGTGCCAATGCACAAGCCAGATAGGTTTTACCGCTGCCGCAAGGGCCTGTGAGTAACAGGTTCTGGTGTTTGTTTATCCAGTCGCATTGCAGCAGAGAGGCCATTATGGATTGGTTCAAGCCTCTGGGCTGGGCGTAGTCGATGTCCCGTGCCTTGGCGTCTATTTTAAGTTTGGCGGCTTTGAGTAGACGTTGTTGTTTACGCTGCTCGCGCTCATGTTGTTCGCTGTCGGTCAGTAGTTGGAGTCGCTCATCGAAGCTTAAGCTGTCGTAGTTACCCGGTTGTTCGGTTTGCATTGTTAGTGCATTTGCCATGCCGGTGAGTTTCAACTGGCGAAGTTGGGATAGTGTGTGATTTATCATGCTATTGTCCTGTTAGTGGAAGCTTTGTGGGCCACGGATATTCTCGTGGGATTGTGGAAGCAATGAAGCTTGTTCTGGTGCATCAGGGTGCAATTTGTCTTGGTTGCTGGTGAGGATATCTTTGATATGTTTAAGCCGGTACAGGCTGTGTTGATTAGCAATGGCACAGGCATTGTTGATGCGTTTTTGTGGATACTGGCGGGACAGATTCAGCAATCCTAAACACACGCGATACGCTTGTTGCTCATGCTGTTTACGTTGCAGTTGGGTTTTAACCCAAACTAATACCTCATCACCAATGTCTTTCGCCCAGTTCATTAATCTGCCTGCTGACCATTGATGATGTTTCTCATGTTGGGTGGGCATGTGGCTGGGCGTGGTTGTCATGCCCGCACGGTATTGCCGAGCGTGACTGGCAACCAGATTGTTGTGGAACAGTAGTTCAATCACATTGGCCTTGGCATGCAGCTCAATACGTTCGCCAACCAGGTGGTGCGGCACCGAGTACAGGTGCTCATCATACTGGACGTGGTAGTCGATATTCACTTTGACCTGTTTGATATTGGTGTACTGATAAGGATGCTTAGGCAGTGGTGCTAATACCGGTTTATCGATGGACTTGAACCAGGTTATCCGTGAGCCTTTGAACTGTTTAAAGGGCTTGTTGTTAACGTCAACCAACAAGGCTTTGATGCAGGTGTTCAACTCCGCCAATGAGAAGAAGGTGTGGTGGCGAAGCCGCGCCAATATCCAGCGCTCGATGATTTGCACGCCCACTTCCGCCTTGGACTTATCTTTTGGCTTATAAGGTCTGGCTGGCATAATCGCTACGCCATAGTGTGCGGCTAATTGCTGGTAGGAGGGATTCACATCGGGATCGTACCGACAGGCTTTAGTCACCCCGCTTTTTAGGTTATCCGGTATGATCAATTCCGGTACGCCACCCAAGAAGGCAAACGCTCTGGCATGGCTCCCCAGCCAATCGGGTAAGCTTTGGCTGTAGGTCGCTTCAGCGAAAGTGTAATTGGATGCCCCCATGACCGCCACGAATATCTGAGCGGTGCGTACTTCACCGGTACTGCCATTGACTACGGGCACCGTCTGGCCTGCATAGTCGACAAACAATTTCTCGCCCGCCTTGTGAGTCTGCCGCATTGAGCGGCGCTGTTTCGCACGCCACGCTTCATAATGATGACAATACTGCGAGTAGCTATAACTACGATTTGGATACTGCTGAGTGTACTCTTCCCATAATAATTGTTTGGAGGTAGCTCTTGCTTTTAGCTCTTGATGTACCTCAACCCAATTGGGCAATGCAAAGCGTTTTGACGGCCTGGGATCGGACTTTGGATAAAGCAGCCTCGCGAGTTGCACATCATCCATAGTATCCGGTAAAGGCCAAGTGAGTTCGCATTGCTTAACCTTAGCGAGCAGCTTTTGCACGCCACCCACACTGGCTTTAGTACAGATGCTTATTTTTCGCAGACTAAGTTTGGCTTCAAAATGAAGTCGAAGTATTTCTCTGATATTACGCATTGTTAACCTCTTTGTAGCCATGTCTGTTCCGATCAAAAAGGAACAAGGCTAGCAAATCTGTTGAAAATCAATGCGTCAAAAAAGACTCAAATTGGTTCATGTCATCATTCTGGTGACATCTCAAAAGCGATCCCGATAAAACCGGAATAGGTGATCCTGATGAACCCAGAATCACCGATCCCAACCGGCCAGAAAAGGTGATCCCAATGGGCCAGAATATGCAACGGTGGTAGATTGGTCAGCACCGTCGGTACCTGAACCCGCATTTTGGCTGAGTGAACGATCTTGTGATAAATCCAGTGTTTGACCGCCAATTTCCAATTCATAGCCAATTTCATGAGTGGCTGTTTCATGGACTAACTTACCCAGGTTCTCAGAAGAGTAAGTCGTCGTTGCGGTGCTCTGACCGGTGTTACACCAGATTGATACGTTAGCTGCAGCCTGCGCTGAAGCGCTAGTTAAATCCAGTGCACTGGCACCAGATAATGTTTGATTCGAAACCTTACACTCTGAAAGGATTTCGCCACCTATTTCAAATGAAGTCTGTTCTGTATCAGAGACGGAAATGGCACCTGCGTTGAGTGCGATTAGCGCTGATAAGACGGTTATTTTTTTTGTTAGCTTCGTCATCTTTGTACCCTATATTGTCACATCTTTTTGGAAAGCCACTCGGGTTTTGCAAGTGTTAGGCCAACTTTCGTTTTAAATCGGAAATAACACAAAGGAACACATTAAGATATTGATATTAAAGAATAATATTAGGTGTTCGGTGTGACGGAGGAAACCTGCTGAGTTTGCCGCTTAGGTAATAAAATTTTACGGCGTTTCATTGAGTTCATTTTTTTGACGGTAAAAAGCGGCAGGTTTGGGCTGGCAATGTCGGTTGCAGAAGGAACAACCTTGCCAGCGTCTTTGAAGCTCTATTGGCTTAGGAAATAATCTGAGTGAGTGTGTGGTTTTCACCCGCGTCAATCATTTTCATTTTGGTGAGCGCTGATTCAATACAAATAAAATGCTGGTAGTCTTCATCTGGGATATTGGCTACAGACTTTGCCCCTTCTTTACCCGGGTTCCAGATAACGGCACTGTCATGTCCGTCATTTTGAATACCGGTAATATCGCTTTCTTCGACAATTCTGATATTGGCAACGTCACCATCGTGAATACTATCTGTTGCTCGATGTATGAAGTAAGGCGAAGGGGTATTAAAGGTATTTAGTTCTCGGTTTTTGTCACGATAGCTGCCTGAAACGCCCTGAAGTTCGATATTGTTGAGTTGCCTGACAGCAAAATAGCTATGCAGCGCCATAGTGACCGGAAAGGCTTCACTGCCGGCATTTTTCGTGTTTAGCTCTACTTTTAATTGTTCATTTAGCGTGATTGTCAGAGTCACGTTGGCATGATATTCGAAACCTGCCTGTGGTTGCACATCGTACTTCAGCTTTATGAGTGAGCCGCCACCCGCCAAAGAGCTGATTTCGAGGAGCTGCCACATTCCTGTTCTCAAAAATCCGTGCATTGGCAATGATTCGTCATTATTGGGCCGCTGATTCGCAAACCATGGCCAGCAAACCGGAATACCGCCTCGAATGCTGCGTTTGGTGCCAAAGTCATTTATGGGGCTCATCCATAGTCGCTCGCGCTGATCTTTTTTAGGGATAAAGCTGATGATTTGTGCGCCGCGCAACGACAAAGACATTGTTGCCAGAGGGTTTTCGATGGTTAAAATTTGATTCTCACCATGATGCGCAATGTTGAGTGAAAAATGCTGTACTGCCATAAGACTGTCACTGAGGTTGGTTTAAGGTTGTTCTGAGGATACTAGGGCACGCCCTAAAGGTGCCAACAAAAAAGAGGCTAACAAGTTGCCTCTTTTTATCAGGGCTGACCAACTGCTATAAACATCTCCGAGCAAGTCAGTACGTCCTAGAATACAGTTACTTTATGCAATATGTTTGGCTAAATCCAACACTTTGTTTGAGTAACCAATTTCATTGTCATACCAGGATACCAGTTTGACAAACTTGTCAGTTAACGCGATACCTGCACCGGCATCAAATATGGACGTGCGGGTATCACCCACAAAGTCATTCGATACCACCGCATCTTCGGTGTAACCCAAAATGCCTGCCAGTTCATTCTCTGAAGCAGATTTAATTGCCGCGCAAATCTCTTCATAACTGGCTGCCTTAGCCAGGTTTACGGTCAAGTCTACGACAGATACGTCAGGCGTCGGCACTCGGAAGGCCATACCCGTCAATTTGCCGTTCAGTTCTGGAATCACTTTACCTACTGCTTTTGCTGCTCCGGTAGAGGATGGGATGATGTTTTGGAATGCTCCACGACCACCACGCCAGTCTTTCATTGATGGACCATCAACGGTTTTTTGGGTTGCTGTTGCAGCATGAACAGTGGTCATCAATCCGTCTACAATTCCAAAGTTATCATTAATGACTTTGGCTAATGGTGCCAGACAATTGGTTGTACAGGATGCATTGGAAACGATATCTTGCCCCGCGTAAGATTCATGGTTAACACCCATGACGAACATTGGAGTGCTGTCCTTGGAAGGCGCAGATAGAACCACTTTTTTCGCGCCTGCCTGAATATGTTTACGCGCCGTTTCATCAGTCAGGAACAAACCTGTCGATTCAACAACAACGTCTACACCCAAATCACCCCATGCTAAATCCGCAGGATCACGCTCTGCGGTTACACGGATGCTTTTACCGTTTACGATGAGCTGACCACCTTCAACATCTACTGTGCCCTTAAAACGACCGTGAGTTGAGTCATACTTCAACATGTAGGCCATATATTCTGCGTCAAGCAGATCGTTGATACCGACGACTTCAATATCATCACGTTCGCATGCGGCTCTGAATACAAATCGCCCGATGCGACCGAAACCATTGATGCCAATTTTTATTGCCATGAGAAAACCTCGTAATGCTGTCGAAAATGAAAATAAATTACAGAAATTATGGTACATAACAGGGTAAATAGCAAAATAAATTCGTAAAATGTTGTTAAATTACAGATTTCTTTCGTGCAAAATGACTAAAATTCGTCTATTTTATGTGGGTTGAATTTGATGATTTCTGCACATTGGATAATGTTAGATGCTATTGAGCTTCGTTGCGTGCGCGAAAAATGCGTATTGCACAATGTCTAACTGGAATCCCGGAAGAACAGACCCAATTAAGGAAAACAGACCTAAATGACATCTCCTGTAATTGAAAAATTAGTTGAACTTCGAGGCATCGAGTCTAATTTCTTGGATGCCTGGGGTAAACCTACAGTGGTGAGTGACGCCTCAAAGGCGAAACTTCTTGCAGCTATGGAATATAGTGTTGAAGACACGGAAAAGTTGGAAAAGGAACTACAACAACAAATTGCTGATAATTGGATGCAGCCTCTTAATCCTGTGCAAGTAAATCGTGAAGGAGAAGAACTGGTTATCGCGGTTCGTTTGCCAATCGAATTGGTTAACGACAGTTATGACTTCGCTATCACGTTGGAAGACGGAAAAATTGTCAAACAGCAGGTAGTTCCATCAGACGGTGAACTCATTAATGTGACCCACATAGATGATGTGGAATTTCAGGAATATATCATTAGTGTCACTGAAGCGTTGCCACTGGGCTACCACAATCTGAATCTTCAGGCGAAAGATGGTGATAGTCTCGCCTCAATGCGTCTCATCATTGCTCCACTTTCCTGTTACAAACCTGATGAGATAGCCAAAGGCAGAAAAGTCTGGGGCCTAAGTGTTCAGCTATACTGTGTGCGTAGCGAGAAAAACTGGGGTGTAGGTGACTTTACAGACCTGACCTATCTCATTCAGCAGTCGGGCAGGCAAGGGGCGCAGTTTGTAGGCTTGAACCCTATTCACGCCTTATATCCGGCTAATCATCATGACTGCAGTCCATATGGACCGTCATCAAGACGTTGGCTTAATTTCATTTATATTGACGTTTCCCAAGTCGCCGGTTATGAACAGGAATCAGTGCAGGATATTGTCACCAGCCATGAGTTCCAGTCATCGTTACAACATGCTCGAAACGTCGACTATGTTGATTACGAAGCCGTTATCCAATTAAAACTGCGTGCGTTAAAAGCTATTTTTGAAACACAAAAAGCACAGTTAAGTAAAAAGGACAACAAGCAAGGTAAAGCCTTTGCAGCATTTATCGAGCAGGGCGGCGAAAGTCTCGATATGTTAGCAACTTATGATGCGATGCAAGAGGTACTCTCGGCTGAAGGCAAAGAAAGCTGGGGCTGGCCAGTGTTTCCGGAAGAACTAAACGAATTTCATAAAGACGCCGTTGGTAAATTCAAACAAAAGCATCAAGACGCCATCTTGTTTTATATGTTCCTGCAATGGCAGGCAGCTTTGCAATTAGAAGCCGCGCAACAAACCGCTTATGACTCAGGGATGTGCATTGGCATTTATCGTGATTTGGCGGTAGGTGTCAGTGGCGGCAGCGCCGAGATTTGGGGAAATCGGGACTTGTATGTCACTGATGCGTCAGTCGGCGCTCCCCCCGACAGGCTTGGGCCGTTGGGTCAGGATTGGGGGTTGCCTCCGATGGATCCGGAAATACTTTATCAGCAGCAATATCAGCCAATTATCGATCTTTTCGATTCGAATATGCAGTCATGTGGCGCTTTACGTATTGATCACGTGATGGCGTTGCTGCGTCTATGGTGGGTGCCTAAAGGATTATCTGCGAAAGAAGGTGGCTACGTATATTATCCGGTGGATGACTTACTGGGCATCCTTGCTTTGGAAAGTCATCGCCATCAAAGTCTGGTCATCGGTGAGGACTTAGGTACCGTTCCCGAGGAAATTCGAGTCAAGCTGGCCGAAAATGGGGTACATTCCTATCGCGTGTTCTTTTTCGAACAAGCTAAAGACGGAGGTTTTTATTCTCCTCATCATTATCCTGAACAATCCATGTCAACATTAACAACACATGATATGCCGACATTGATCGGTTATTGGCATTGTCTGGATTTGGAACTGGGTAAAGAGCTTGGGCTATATAATAGCGACGAAGTTTTGCAAGGGCTTTTCACCGACCGTCACGATCATAAACAGAAGATACTGGATACATTACATGGTCATAAATCTGTTCCCGACTGGATGGGACGCTATGTCGATGATGTCGCCATGCACAAAGAGCTTAATCATGGTATGCAATATCATATGGCCAAAGGTAGCAGTGCTTTGCTGAGTCTGCAGCTTGAAGATTGGCTGGAAATGGATAAGCCAGTAAATGTTCCTGGCACCTCAAATGAGTATCCAAACTGGAAACGCAAACTCACGCGGAATCTTGAGCAAATTTTCACAGATCCGGTGTTAAATAGTCTAGCCTTAGGGTTAACTGAAACTCGTAAGCGTGCATCAGAACAATAAAAATACCGCACGTATCGCTATCAAAAGATAGGTAATGATATGGAACATGAGCAACAACTGGCGGTAGCAAATTGTGCTACGCCTTTCGAATTTTTAGGCATTCATGAGCTTGAGGACGCTGGCATATTGCGGGTTTGGAAGCCCGGTGCGAATGCTGTGCAAGTTACTCGACTGGATACGAATGAAGTTTTAGGGGAAATGTCTCGTGAGGCTCAGGCTGAATTGTTCACGCTGGCATTACCGGATGGCAAAGAGTTTCCCTACCAGCTATCCGTCAACTCTGATGAAGGTGACTACAATGAGGTAGATCCCTACCAGTTTCAGGAACAAGCCTATCATGCCGTGCACTTTGTCGATCACCAGCCGGAGAATATATACAATCAACTGGGCGCGCAGTTAGTTGAAGTAGAAGCGGGCAGCAAAGGCAATATTTCAGGCACCCGATTTTCTGTGTATGCGCCAAATGCCTCGTCAGTCGCTGTGGTAGGTGACTTCAACTGGTGGAATGGCTCTGCACACCCGATGCAACGTACAAGCATGGGCTTTTGGGTATTGTTCATACCGGGTTTAGCGGCGGGCATAAAATACAAATTCCATATTAAAGATAGTCACGGCAATGGCTTACCTCATAAAGCGGATCCGGTAGGTTTCCACGCGGAACAATATCCGTCTCATGCTTCGATTATCTATGACCACAATGCCTATGAATGGCAGGACGATGACTGGACAGGCAGGCGTCCTGGAGATGTATACGAACAGCCAATGAGTATCTATGAGGTTCATCTTGGTTCCTGGCGCAAGAATGTGGATAAAAACGGCAACTTCGATTACCTCAGTTACCATGAACTCGCAGACACACTGATCCCTTACTTGACAGAAATGGGCTACACCCATGTTGAAGTGTTGCCAGTGCATGAGCATCCGTTTGACGGTTCCTGGGGTTATCAGCCCGTTGGCTTATTTGCGCCAACCAGTCGTTTTGGTAACCCGGATGACTTTAAGTATTTTGTTGATAAATGTCACCAGGCCGGTATTGGTGTGATCATTGACTGGGTCCCAGCTCACTTTCCCGAGGACGGGCATGGGTTGGCCAGGTTTGATGGTACGCATGTATACGAATACGAAGACCCTCGCAAAGGGTGGCATCCAGACTGGAATTCCTGTATTTACGATTTTGGCAAAGACACCGTCCGTCAGTTTTTGGTGGCGAATGCCTTGTATTGGGTCGATAAATTTCATGTTGACGGACTGCGCGTTGACGCCGTTGCTTCTATGCTTTACCTGGACTATTCACGGAAAGACGGAGAATGGATCCCAAATGTTGATGGTGGCAATAAAAATTATGAAGCAATCAGCCTGTTACAGTGGATGAACAGGGAAGTATATGAAAAATTCCCCAATGCCATGACTATTGCTGAAGAGTCTACATCCTTTCCAAAGGTATCCCGCCCTATATATGACGGTGGTCTGGGATTTGGCTTCAAATGGAATATGGGCTGGATGCACGATACCTTGCATTACGTGACGAAAGATCCGGCCTATCGCAGATACCATCACAATGAAATTACTTTCAGTATGGTATATGCCTTTGATGAAAATTTTGTGTTGCCGATTTCTCATGACGAAGTCGTACACGGCAAAGGTTCACTATTGCGTAAAATGCCTGGTGATGAATGGCAGCAGGCCGCTAATCAGCGTTGTTATGCGGCATTTATGTACGGTCACCCCGGAAAGAAACTAAATTTCATGGGCAATGAAATCGGCCAGGCAACAGAGTGGAATCATGACAGTTCAATCAATTGGCATTTGCTGGAGTTCGAAAAACACAAAGGGATTCAAAATCTCTACAAACAGCTGAACAAGCTGTACGTGCAAAAGCCCGCTCTGCATGAATTAGACTGTAGCAGTGAAGGTTTTGAATGGATTGATCACCAGAATGCGGAACAAAGCGTTTTATCCTTTGTGCGCAAGGCAAAGAGCAGCGAAAGTAAAATTTATGTCGTGTGTAATTTTACACCTATACCACGTGAAAACTTCAGGATCGGAGTACTTGATGAAGGTGAATATGAGGTGTTATTGAGTACTGACTCTGCGGAATTCTGGGGCAGTGACTATGAAATGGATACTGTCATGAGCACCGACGAACAGCCGTGGAATGATCGACCTTATTCAATCCGAACGGTGTTGCCTCCTCTGGCTACCGTGCTTATTGAGTACAAAACGTCTTAATGATGGTTCAGGCCTGGCAAATATCCAATGGCAGATCGTTCCCGTTCGGTGCGCAGTTAACGGACAGTGGATGTAATTTTGCGGTCCATGCACCAGACGCCGAAAGTGTCGAACTGTGCCTGTTTAACAGCAACGAGGAACAAATTGGTGTTGTTCCTATGCCAGCGAAATCCGGCAAGATCTGGCATTGTCATATCGAGAACATCAAAGCCGGGCAATTATATGGTTATCGAACCAGCGGCGTAAATCAGCCATTAATAGGGTTTCGCTTCGATCCACAAAAATTATTGATCGACCCTTATGGCAAAAGACTAAGTCGCTACGTTGAGTGGGACCACGACAAGTATCAGGGTGACAGTGCCGAAATGATACCAAAGTGCGTGGTAATTGATGAACAATTCGACTGGCAGGGGATTGAAAAGCCTGATTACCCCATTGAAGATGTGATTCTTTATGAAGCGCATGTCAAAGGTCTGACAATGCGTCACCCAGACGTACCAAAACGGTTAAGAGGGACGTTTTTAGGGGCGTGCAGCCCTGCTGTTATCAGACATTTGAAACGACTGGGAATTACCTCAATACAGTTTTTACCGGTTATGGCGTCAATGTCAGAACCCTATATTGCAGAAAAAGGACTTGGTAACTATTGGGGTTATAACCCTGTTAGCTTTTTTGCTCCTGATAGCCGTTTTGCGCTGGAAGATCCGGTCACTGAGTTTAAAACCATGGTACGAACCCTTCATGCAGAAGGCATTGAAGTGATTCTTGATGTGGTATACAACCACACGGCGGAAAGTGGTGATCAGGGACAGACCCTGTGTTTTAAAGGATTCGATAATACTGCATCTTACCTGTTTGAGACAAATGAGCAGGGAGCGCTGGACTTTCAAAATTACACCAATAATTCTGGCTGCGGCAACAGTGTCGATGCTTCTCACCCCTATATGATGCGAATGATTATGGATTCATTGCGGTATTGGGTTGAAGAGATGGGCGTAGATGGTTTTCGTTTTGACTTAGCAGCTAGTCTGGGGCGTGATCCTCATGAATTCACTAGCACTTCTGGATTTTTCAGAGCCATCAGACAAGATCCGGTGTTATCTCAGGTAAGGTTGATTGCGGAGCCCTGGGATATAGGCCATGGTGGATACAGATTAGGGCAGTTTCCCAGTCATTGGCATGAGTGTAATGATAAATACCGAGACAATGTACGGGCATTTTGGCGCGGCGACAAAGGCTTAACGGGGGAATTTGCAACCCGTCTTCTGGCTTCGAGGGATGTATTTCTTAAGGGGCACCGTCCAGTGCATGCAAGCGTTAATTATATCAGCTACCACGATGGTTTTACGCTGCATGATTTGGTGACCTATCGAGAGCGCCACAATGAAGCCAATGGTGAGCAAAACCGTGATGGTCATGGTCACAATGTGTCCCATAATTATGGTGTGGAAGGGGAAACCCGTAAAGCCGCAGTCAATGAATTACGTGAGCGTCAGAAGCGCAATCTGTTTACTACCTTGATGTTGTCTCAGGGCGTTCCCCATATGTTGGGTGGTGATGAAATAAGCCGGTCTCAAAAGGGTAATAACAACGCCTATTGTCAGGATAATGAAATCAGCTGGTACGACTGGAAATTAAATGAACGGAAGAATGACTTTCTGGAGTTTTGCCAAACTGCCATATCGTTGCGCAAAGAGAGTCAGTTACTGCGTAATCTGAATTTGGAAGACGACAATTATTACAATCATTTCAATGTCACCCAAGTTGGCTGGTATCGCCCGGATGGCAGAAACAAGGTTGTCGACGATTGGCATGATGAAGACAATCAGGCGTTTGCGGTGGAATTAAAAGGAGAAGGTTCTTTCTCCGAGCATTGGTTGCTGGTGTTTAACGCCAGTGATCATGATGTACGCTTTTGTTTGCCTGCATTACCAGACTGCCACCAGTGGCGCCTGGTGCTGGATACTCGCTATCAGAAAATAAGAGAGATGCCAGATATTTCCATCTGTGAGAAGTTTTTACAATCTCATAAAACAGTCAGCGTATTTCGCAAACGTAAAACTTAGCAAACGCATCTTTTTGGGAAATCGCAGCAAGCGGTTTTGCTAGCGGCATTTGCCGGGTATAATCGCGTCCCAAATCAAATGCGCCAACTTTATAGGTGCACCGCTTCTTTTAAAAGGTTTGAGCATGGCAAACGATTCATTGTGTGATATTGGGTTTATTGGTTTGGGAGTCATGGGTAAAAACCTGACGTTAAATCTAGCTGATAACGGTTTCAAAATCGCCTGTTTTGACCTGGACCAGGCAAAGGTGGATGCCATTTTGGAAACTGACCGTCTGGAAAGCCCTGATGGTGAACCCCGGACAGTAGGTTGTCGCTCCTACACTGAATTATTAAGTAAGCTTGCCGCCCCTCATCTTATTATCCTGTCTGTTCCTGCTGGTGAACCTGTGGATCATGTTTGCCACCATTTGATTGATGCGGGAATTGCGCCAGATGATATCGTCATAGATACCGGCAACAGTTTGTGGACGGATTCAGTGGCGCGGGAGAAAACCTATAAAGGGAAATTTATCTTTTTCTCAACCGCCGTTTCCGGTGGTGAAGTCGGTGCCAGATTTGGTCCTTCGCTGATGCCCTCCGGCGACCCTTACGCCTGGACACGCATTGAACCGGTATTAACCGCTATTGCGGCTAAAGTCGATCCCCAGACAGGCAAACCTATCGTTTCTAATACTCCCGGTAAGCCCGTAAAAGAAGGGGAGCCTTGTGCTACCTATATAGGCCCAATCGGTGCTGGTCACTATGTCAAAATGGTGCATAACGGTATCGAATATGCGGATATGCAGCTTATTTGCGAAGCCTATGATTTTCTAAAGAACGGTTTTGCGTTAACTGCGGCAGCGATTGCCGATATTTTCGATGAGTGGAATGACGGTATTCTGAATAGTTATTTGATGGAAATTAGCGCCGAGGTGCTGCGTAAAGTCGATGACGAAACCGGCAAACCATTGGTTGAAATGATCATGGACCGGGCAGGGCAAAAAGGTACTGGGTTATGGACGGCAGTCAGCGCACTACAGGTGGGTGCACCTACCCAAACCATTACTCAGGCAGTATTTGCTCGCAGTATATCCAGTCTTAAACATGAACGTGTTGAAGCCTCAAAAGTGCTGTCCGGGCCCCAGAGCAGTCGTATCAAAGAAGAGCAACAGCTCGCGATAGAGGCACTGCGTGACGCTTTGTATTGTTCAAAAATTTGCGCTTATGCGCAGGGCTTTCAGTTGATGGAAATGGCAGCAAAAGAGCATGGCTGGCAATTGGATTTTGCCGAAATCGCAAAGATCTGGCGTGCCGGTTGTATTATCAGAGCAGGATTTTTGCAATCCATCACCAATGCCTACATGAAAAATGATGAACTGGTGAATTTATTGCTGGATCCTTTTTTCAGTGAACAAATCAACCAGTATCAAATGAACTGGCGGAAAACCATCGCTAACGCAACCTTGGCGGGCATTCCCTGCGCTGCGATGTCTTCAGCATTAAACTATTACGATTCTTATCGCTCTGAAACGTTACCTGCTAATCTATTACAAGGGCAACGAGATTATTTCGGTGCTCATACCTATGAGCGTGTGGATAAAACGCCTGGCAAAAAATACCACACAGAGTGGAGCCAGCCGGGCCAGCCACAGGTAAAGATTAAAAAATAGCGGCTAAAGGTGGAATTGCATGAAACTCACTGACCAGCAATGGCGCGAAAAGCTTACCGATGAAGAATACCGGGTTTGCCGTGAAAAAGGTACAGAGCGGCCATTTACAGGAGAGTTACTCGACGTTAACGACGATGGTGATTATTTGTGTAAATGCTGTGGTGCGCCACTGTTTTCGTCTGAACACAAATTTGATGCCGGTTGTGGCTGGCCATCATTTTATGAAGAAGCTGAACAGGGAAATGTCGGTTACCATGAAGATATGAGTCATGGCATGCAGCGGGTTGAAATAGTCTGCAAACAATGCAGTGCCCATTTAGGACATGTATTTCCAGATGGACCACAGCCCACCGGAAAACGTTATTGTGTCAATTCAGTTTCACTGGCATTCAAAAAAGACGTTAAAGGATAGTATGGATTGTTCGGCTATAAAAGCCGGACAACCCATGTGATGGTGAGGCCTAATAAGCGCCTGCGCTGTAGATTAGCTCGTAGCTGTGGCTGTATATTTCAAGGATATTGCCAAACGGGTCTTCCATGTAAATCATTCTGTAAGGTTTCTCTCCCGGGTAGTAATAGCGAGGCTTTTCCATTCGCTTTTTACCACCTGCCGCGACGATTTTATCGGCTAACTCTTCTACATTGGGATCTTGTACGCAGAAATGGAATATGCCGGTTTTCCAGTATTCAAAATTGTCTTCCGGGTTAATCTGGTTTTTAAACTCAAAGATTTCCACACCGATTCTGTCACCCGTTGATAAATGGGCGATTCGGAATTTATCCCAGCCTGCACCAAATACATCAGTGCACATGGCCCCGATGGCGCTGTCATCTTCGACAATTTCCGTGGGTTTCATTATTAGGTACCAGCCCAATACATTGGTGTAGAACTCGACAGCCCTTTCCAGATCCGGAACTGATATTCCGATATGAGAAAAAGTTCTTGGATAAGTATTTTGCATATATTTATCTCTCCTGATTAATGAACTGCTTGTATGATAGTTCATTAATGGTCATCATTTGAAATTATCAAATATCATGATTATGAGTATAAAACGTAATGATTAATCCTGGCTGGCTAAAAAGTTTTTGTACCCTCGTTGAGACCGGACATTTCACCAAAACTGCAGAAAAGTTGCACATGACGCAGTCAGGAGTAAGTCAACACGTTAAAAAGCTTGAAGACTATATGGATGGTGTCTTGCTTGAGCGACAAGGAAAACAATTCACAGTAACGCCTGCCGGTGAGAACCTGTACCTCGAAGGTCGAAGGATTCTTCTGGCGTTGAGTGACTTGGATAGAAAGCAATCGACTAAGGTTGCCTGTCGGGGGACTGTAAAGTTAATGTCTCCGGGTAGTATCGGCTTGGCCTTATATCCGCACTTGCTTGAACTACAGGCTGAAAATCCAGAATTGGTAATAGATTTTCGTTTTGCTCCGAACAACGACATCGAAATAGCGATCGCCACAAATCATATCGATATCGGCATTATGACCAACGTGCCCGCAGATAAACAGTTAAGTTTCAGAGCTATTGGTCAGGAGCCGTTGCTTTTGGTCACTCCTACTTCGGTATCTAATCCAGATTGGGAGACGTTAAATGAACTGGGGTTTATTGATCATCCAGATGGTGGGTTGCATGCCACTAAGTTACTAAGTGCGAACTTCCAGCAATTCCGACACATTCATCAGTTTCGGAAGCGGGGCTTTTCCAATCAGATAAGTATGATTTTGCAACCGGTCAGCCTTGGATTGGGATTTACAGTGTTGCCGCAGTTCGCGGTTAGCCATTTTCAACAACAGCAAAGTATCACTGCTCACCAACTGTTAAATCCCGTTCATGAAGTCTTATATAGTGTTATGCATGATATCGAATTGGCGGCACCGGGCGCAGAGACGGTTTTGAATACAATTACGACTTTCCTGCAGTCAACTGCACACTCAGCGGTTCGTTGAACTGACCAATAGTCCGAATGGTAGAAGCACTCATTTGACAACAAAACTTTACGTTTTATAACAAAAGGTTCTAAAAAATATTTATGTAACTAATTTTCAGTAAACATTGAAAGTCATGTCAGGTGTCAGACCCGTGGTGCACGAAATTCGCCAGACTGTATGGCACTGATATAGTCGTCCGCAATGCTCTCAATACGGCCCGGATTCTTGCCTACCTGTCTAACCAAGCCTTCTATCTGGCTTAGATCAAGGTCCTTAACATCGTATTGTTTTGCGATGTAACCCCAAAGGTAAGCTTTCGGAAACTTCTCTAATTTGAGATAAATAGTAGACAAGGTATAGAAAATTTCGGGGTTGATTTCTTCATCTGGTTTATGCAATTCAAGTGCGTGGTGCAAGATGCCAACGGTACGTTCCAGATCGGATTTTACGTAATATTCGGCGAGGAACATCTGTAATTCTGGTGTTTCCAACTTACCTTCGTTCTCTAATTCTAAGAAGCGTTGTAGCGATTCCTGTCTGCCAAAACGGGTCCAGTGATAGTGCAGTAGATGAGGATCCTCGGATTCTACGGTATCTCTGGCTAACTGGGCTAATTGTCTTCTGGCTGTTGCGATTCCTTCAACTCGTCCGGTTTTTTTATCTTTGTATTTGATGTGTTCAATGCCTGATGCTTTGGTGACACAGACCTTATAATCCTCAAACAATAACATCAGCTTATATTTATTCGCAGCGGAAGGGTCCTGCAAGTGCTCATAGCGGGTGGTGATAATTTCCGCCTTTTCACTGCGGCACCAACCATCCTTATTAAGATCGTTGCACATGGGGGGATAATCCTCGCATATGCTGGCTACGGATTTACTCGAAAACGCGTTGCATCCTGCAAGTAACAACGGAAGAATCATTATAAATAAGAAGCGCATGGGGCTTTCCTGCTGTTCGCTACTGATGAAAATTTACCAAAATAAAGTCTTGAAAGCTAAATAACTCGTGTTTTTTGTAATTTATAGACAGTTTGGTCGTTTGCATTTATTTCCATAAAATAGCCGCCCTTCGCGGGAAGCGCAACGTAAACCGCCCATTTTTACTGGAAGGGCACAGTAACTTAGTGAGGTTTTGTAAAAACATGAATCAGCAACACGAACAAGCGTTATTGAGCAGTTGGCAAGAGCGTCAGGAATATGCCGAGCAAATACTACCGCTCCTGGGCAAGCTATACCGGGAATATGCCGTGGAAATTACGGTTTTCGGTAAACCACTGATGGGCGCAAGTGTCATTGATATAATTAAGGCACATCGCAGTGTTCGTTTGTACCGTGAGCAAAAACTCAAGGTGCGTTACAGCTTTGCTCTGTTAGAAGTCCTGTCTACCATGCAGCTGACACCGGCAAAAATTGACATCGGTAAGCTGGCTTACGGTTTTTATCATGAAGGGCGCGCCGAGTCAGAAGACATTGAGGCATATCTGCGTAAAGAACTGCAGGGTGTTGTTGGTTCGACGGATAGCCATGAGCCACAGGATGTTGTGCTGTATGGTTTTGGACGTATAGGTCGTATTTTAGCGAGATTGCTCATAGAGCGTCAGGGGGCCAACAATAAGTTACGATTACGCGCCATTGTTGTGCGTGGCGGTAAAGAAGGGGACCTTGAAAAACGTGCCAGTCTGTTGCGTCGCGATTCAGTGCATGGTCCGTTTAATGGGAGCATCACCGTTGATCATGAACGAAATGCGCTAAAAGCCAATGGTTCTTTTATTCAGGTCATTTATGCTAATAACCCAACCGAAGTTGATTATGAACAATACGGCATCAACAATGCGCTGGTTATCGACAATACCGGCGTCTGGCGTGATCGTGATGGTCTGAGTCAGCATCTTGAGTCCAAAGGTGCCAGCAAAGTGTTGTTGACGGCACCGGGTAAAGGTGACATCAAAAACATCGTATTTGGCGTGAATAGTGGTGATATCACTCGTGATGACCAAATCATGTCAGCCGCCAGTTGCACGACTAACGCCATCACCCCGGTGTTAAAAGCATTGGATGAAAAATACGGTATCAACAATGGTCACGTGGAAACGGTGCATTCCTATACTAACGACCAGAATCTGATTGATAACTTTCACAAAGCTGAGCGCCGTGGCCGCAGTGCTTCACTGAATATGGTTATCACCGAAACCGGTGCGGCCAAGGCAGTAGCCAAGGCCTACCCGAAACTGGCAGGCAAGCTGACCGGAAACGCTATCCGTGTCCCGACCCCTAACGTTTCGCTGGCGATATTGAACCTGAATTTGAATGAAGAAGTGGACAGAGCGGATGTAAACGAGTTTCTAAAACAAACTGCACTGCATTCTACGTTAGAAGAGCAAATCGACTACACAGCATCGACTGAAATTGTATCGACCGATTTAGTTGGTTCAAGAGCCGCGTCTGTTGTCGACTCGCAAGCGACGATCACCTCTGGCGATCGTGTCACCCTTTATGTCTGGTATGACAATGAATTCGGCTATTCGTGCCAGGTTATGCGTGTTGCGCTGGCGATGTCTGGCTTAACATATAATATTATGCCGAACTGGTAAGCACCCAAACTCTTTAAAAAGGCGCTGCAACAGCGCCTTTTTTTATGACTTACGTCCATTGAAATCACACACTTAGTGAAATTTTCCATTATTTTCCAGGTCTGATTGTCGGACAATTACTGGAGTTGGTATACAAGAGTGCAGAGTATGTTGAATTGGTATAGATCCTGGTGGAAGTACGCGATCCAGGTACTGTTATTTGTTGCAGTTTTCATGATTGTCGATGGGTATCAGACCAGAGGCATGCTGGGCCCGGAAAATGACATCCCGCAATTGCAACAGGCTTTAGTTTCCCTGGAAGGAGACGTGCACCCACTGGTGCAACCGGACAGGCGTACACTAGTTTATTTCTTTGCACCCTGGTGTCGTATTTGTGCATTGAGTATCGGGAGTCTGAATAAGTTGCAGGATCCATCGCTTGACGTTGTGGCAGTCGCGCTGGATTATCAAAATATTGAGTCGGTAAAAGCCTTCGTGAATGAACATCAATTGCGTAAGCTGGTATTATTAGGTACCCAGGAAACTCGTCAGCAATTTAAAGTGCCAGGATATCCGAGTTACTATCTATTCGACGAGCAAGGTAATGTGGTAGCCAAATCATTTGGACTGAATACGTCATTTGGAATAAAAATCAAGGATTGGCTTACGCGCTAATAGTTGCTGCAGGCTTTGCAAATCAAAGGTCTAACAGGTTATCAAAAAGCCACCTTAAAGCATGGGACTCGAGGACTAACTGTGGTAGATTGTGCAGTCAAAATAGATATGGACAATCAGGCATGAGAATAAGCAGCAATTTTGATAGCGGAAATATCGAGGTCATTGATGCCAGCCAACCCGATGCTATCAGACTTCGCATCCGCAAAGACAATCAATCCGAGTTTTATCAGTGGTTTCATTTTCGCTTAGAAACCCAATCCATGCTCGAACATCACATTTGCATCGAAGATCTCACCAAATCCGCTTATCCTGATGCCTGGAGTGGTTATCAGGCCGTTGCTTCTTACGATAGAGAAGAGTGGTTCAGAGTAGATAGTGAATTCGCAGACGGTACGTTAAATATTTACCATACCCCAGAACATGGCTGTGTTTATTATGCCTACTTTGCCCCTTACAGTTATGATCGACATCTGGATTTAATTGCCTGGTGTCAGGCGCAGTTTGATTGTCAGGCGATTCATTTAGGTGAAACACTGGATGGACGTGACATGACGATGTTGCAAATTGGTCAGCCTGAAGAAGGTAAACGAAATATCTGGATTACGGCGCGTCAGCATCCAGGTGAGACCATGGCTGAGTGGCTCGTTGAAGGACTACTGGAGCGATTGTTAGATGAAGATGATCCGTTAAGTAGCGCACTGCGGAGAAAGGCGGTATTTTATGTCGTACCTAACATGAACCCTGATGGCGCCTGTCGCGGGCATTTGCGTACCAATGCAATCGGAGTGAATCTGAACCGGGAGTGGCATGCACCTTCTGAAGAAAAAAGCCCGGAAGTCTTTTACGTATTGAACAAAATGCAATCAACTGGCGTAGATCTATTTCTGGACATGCATGGTGATGAAGCGATTCCTTATAACTTTTTAGCGGGTTGCGAAGGCAATCCCGGGTATTCCCCCCGGATTGCGGACCTGGAAAAAGCTTTTTCTGATGCGTTACTCACTATTACACCTGAGTTTCAGGATCAACATGGCTACCCGAAAGATGAATCAGGTAAAGCCGATTTAACTATTGCGGCCAATGCCATTGGAGAACGATTTGATTGCCTTTCCTATACACTGGAAATGCCTTTTAAAGACAATGAACAGCTACCTGACCCAGCATTCGGCTGGTCACCTGAGCGCAGCAAAAAGCTGGGTGAGGATGTCCTGGTTGCGGTTCACAACGTCATCAATGAATTACGTTAACTTTTAAACATTATAAAAATAATAACTGAGGATCATGGTTTGGAATCTTTAGGCAACTTTTTTCTTTTATTGGATAGCTATCTGGGAAGCTCTGCATGGTTCCCTTATGTGCTGTTAGGTACAGGCTTGTTTTTTACCATCTACCTGAAATTTCCACAGGTGCGCTACTTTCGGCACGCTTGTAAGGTTGTCACCGGGAAGTTTGACAAGAAAGGCGATCAGGGTGATACCTCGCACTTTCAGGCACTGTCGACGGCACTTTCAGGTACCGTGGGTACCGGTAATATCAGTGGTGTGGCACTGGCTATATTCTTAGGTGGACCAGCGGCGTTGTTTTGGATGTGGCTTACGGCATTTCTCGGTATGACCACTAAGTTTGTTGAGGTGACGCTGTCCCATAAATATCGGGTTAAAACTGAAGATGGCACCATGGCTGGGGGCCCCATGTATTACATGGACCGTCGCCTGAATATGAAATGGCTGGCTGTTGGTTTTGCAATTGCCACGGTGATTAGCTCGTTTGGCACCGGAAGCCTGCCACAAAGTAACAGTATCGCTACCAGTATTGAATCAACCTTTGGCATCGACCCCTGGGTCACTGGTTTTATACTTGCCATTCTGCTTGCGTTAGTCGTTATTGGTGGTATCCGCCGTATTGCTGCGGTAACGTCTAGAATTGTTCCCCTTATGGCCACCATTTATGTGCTGGGTGCGTTGGGGGTTATTTTTTATAATGTTGAGAATATTGTTCCTTCATTCCTTTCTATTTTCCAATATGCCTTTACTGGTTCCGCTGCCGTTGGTGGTTTTCTCGGCGCCAGCTTTGCTTACGCATTCAACCGGGGTGTTAATCGCGGTTTGTTCTCAAATGAAGCCGGGCAGGGTTCAGCACCTATTGCCCACGCATCAGCAAGAGCCCACGAGCCGGTTTCCGAAGGTATGGTATCCATTCTAGAGCCGTTTATTGACACCATTATTATTTGTACGTTGACCGGCTTGGTTATCTTGTCGTCTGGTGTATGGCAGGAAAAGTTTGAAAACGAGTTTGATCGTACCGACATGGTAATTCTGGCAGGTACTTATGAACAGGAAAGTGAGGCAAACCGTGTTGAGTTGTATAAGTACCTGAACAGCGCTGGTGAGCACAATGTTGAGTCATATAGTGGTGCAATCGAAGTCATTGCCGGTAAAGCGGTTTCGACGGGATTCACTATTATTAATGCCCGCTCGATTGCTGAAAATGTGCGCTTCAGTATCGGTGGGACCGACGACGCCTATTCAGGGACACTGCAAGTGGTGGATGGTCGACTTGTAAAAGAAAATATAGTCGTCACAGGAAAGTCATTATTGCACTCAGCAAATCTGACGGCTAAAGCGTTTACTAAAGGATTTATGGGGGACTCAGGGCAGTACATCGTGTCCATCGGCCTGTTACTCTTTGCGTTTTCAACAGCGATATCCTGGTCTTATTATGGCGATCGTGCCATGACATACTTGCTAGGACCACGCTCCATTATGCCATATCGGATTTTTTATGTGGCCGGCTTTTTCTGGGCGGCAATTTCCGATACAACGCTGGTGTGGTACTTGTCCTACGTAGCGATTGTGGTGATGACATTGCCAAACCTGTTCGGCATCCTGATGTTACACAAAGAAATGCGTGAAACGGTCAAGGAGTATTGGATTGACTTCAAAAAAGAAGAGCAGGAACAAGCACAAGAGTTGCCCTCTGAGAGCAAGTAAGGTGTGAGATTCACACCTATACAATTTAGATAGTTTATATCACCGTGTGGGGTGCCAGCCCCACCAGATATAGAGGAGTAGTTGATGGCAATTACCAATTGTCCTTCATGTAATAAAAAAATATCTGACAAAGCCGAAAGCTGCCCACATTGTGGTTTTTCACAGCATGGCATGACAAAAGAAGACGAACTGCGCAAAAAGAAGCATCGACGCTATCTCAAAATGCAGTCTATAAATAATCAATCAATGATTGCGATGCTCTTGTTTGTTGTAGGATTTGGCTATATGTATTGGGAAGGGATTCGTCCTTCACAAACAGAGTACTATATCGCGATGTCGGTATCTGCAATTGGTTTTGTATGGTATATCGTCAATCGCGTCAGAATGATTCTTTTAAAGAAGTCCAAGTAAATGCGACCAGAGCAAATGATACAAGCAATGACGCCTGAAGTGTATGAGCGTCTGAGAACCGCAGTAGAAACCGGAAAGTGGCCGGATGGTACGCTGCTGGACGAGCAACAGAAAGAAACCAGCTTGCAGGCAGTCATGATGTATCAAGCTAAAGTACTGAAATCGTCAGAACATATGACGGTGAACGAACACGGTGAAGTGGTGCATCGAAGTAAACAGGAATTGCGGCGCGCATTAAGCGAGCAAAATGAAATTGCACGGTTTAAGCAAAATGATATTTAGCAAATTATTTCAACCGAAATACAAACATAAAGATGCACTGGTGCGCATTCAGGCGATAGAAGCTCTGGAGCCATCACAAAGTCAGGATAAATCGATTTTACATGAACTGGCTTTTAATGATGCTGATGCGCGGGTTGCTTTGGCAGCGTTGAATCGACTCAATAATTTTGATCTTTGGTGGAAAATGGCGGATACCGCCAAAGATGAGCGAATTGCCAGACATGCCAGAAACAAAGTGGAAGCCACACTCTTAGGTGAAGAGGACATTCCGCTACAGGACAGCACCAGACGAACCTTTATCAAAGAGTGTCGTCAGGCGCCATTATTGGAAAAGTTACTACAGAAAAACGCGCTTGATGAGCAAGACACGGAGCTGATGGTGTGTGTGCTGAATAAGCTCAACAAGCCACAGGTATCTCTGCGGTATTTGCTTAATACTGCCAATAAAGAGTTACAACAAAGCTTATTTGATGCAGTTCGGGAAGAGCCAGAATTACAGAAGATCATTAAGAAATCTGAAGATTCTACGCTGGTTGAAAAAGCACAAGCTCGACTCGATGCTATTGCAGAAGAACGCGAAAAACCCCTGAAACTGGCAAAAGAAACCACCCTGATTCTGTCTAAACTATTGGCGTTATTAGATGAAGCCGATTTTGAGATCTTTGTTTCGCAACGCAAGGAATTAGAAGACCAGTTTCAGCAACAACAAGCGCAATTCCTTATTTTGGAAGAAGATGACCGCAACACCTATAACGAAAAATTTGAAAGCATTCAGAACAGACTCAATAAAAAAGTCTCTGCATTGCAATCAGACTGGGATGCGCAGCAGGAATTAGAGCGAACCAGCCAGGCTTTAAAAGAAGCGAAAAGCACCTGCCATGAAGTGTTGGATAAAGTCGGTGAGGCACTGACCAGTGAAGTAGAAAGTATTACCTTAGGGCAACTGGAAACTTTTAATCAGGATATTCAGCATGCCGAAACCAAACTCAATAAAATGCTGGAAGCTAACCTGTCAGAGGCAGAATTCAGAGGTATTGAACATCTGGTTAATCGTCTGTTAGCCAGTCGTACTAGCCTTGAATCACTGCCTGCTTTGCAAACCGCAATTCAACAAGGCAAAGACTTGTTGCTCCAGTTTCGTGAGTTGCCTTTACCTGACGATAGTAGTCAGGTGGAAGCGGCTGGTGAGTATTTGGACGATATGAAATTACGCTGGAAAGAGTTAACGGCCCCTTATGAAGCCATCTGGCCCAGTAACCTTCAGCAACAATGGCAGGCACAAGTAAAAGAGTGGCACAAGTCCCTTAAACATATCCGTGATTCAATGCAAAATGCAGTAACTTCGGTGCGTCGCCGTCTCAATGGCATCGATAAGGCCGTAGATCACGGCCGTTTTCGCAATGCTATCCGTAATTACGAGCATGTTAAAAAAGATTATTTGGCACTGCCAGAGCAATATCAGGCGCGTTTGAGTCGTCAGTTTGAAAAAGTAAAGAATCAGATTGAAAACCTCAAAGATTGGCAGGCGTATATTGCGATGCCTCGTAAGCCAGAGATCCTCAAAGATATTGAACAATTGGTGTTTAATCCATTGGAGCCCAAGCAACAGGCGGACAGAGTGAAAGAGTTGCGACGGGAATGGAACAGTCTCGGTAAAGTGGAAAACGAAGCAGATGAAGCCATGAATCACGCTTTCGATTTAGCCTGCGAAGAGGCGTTTAAGCCTTGTCGGGAATATTATGCAGAGCTGGAACAGGAGCGTGAGAAAAATCTGCAGATCAAGCAAAAACTGTTGCAAGAAATAAGTGACCTGGCAGACGGTGATGTGGTGCACTTGGCCAAAGCACTGCGAGACATGCAGCAACAGTGGCGAAATGTCGGCGGTGTTGACTATAAACAGTTGGATAGCCTTAACGAACAATATCAGTCGGTGGTAAACCCCATTAAAGATAAAGTATCTGCTTTTTATCAACAAAACGCAGAAGCCAAGCAAAACTTATTACGTCAGGCGGAAGCATTACTTCAGTTGGACAACTGGCGCGAGGCCACAGACGCGGCTAAAAAACTTCAGGAACAGTGGCGGCAAGTGGAATTTGCCGGTCAGAAACTGGAGAATCGACTTTGGTCAGATTTTCGAAAAATGAATGACAAAATCTTCGCCAAGCGAGAGCAGGCATTGTCAGAACAACAAGATGCACTGCAAGAAGAAATTAGAATCCAGGTTGATGCCGTGACGGCTGTTGAGTCAACGATTACGTCCTCGAGCTCCAGAGCTGAACTTACCGATATTCTAAATAATGTTATTAAGCCTGCACTTAATAAGTTATCCCAGTTGCCTAAAAAGTCGGCGGATAAGGCTATTCAGGAAATTAATGGATTGCGTAGGAAGTTGGAAGAGAAACTACTCTATCTGGATGACTCAGAAAGAAACGCCCAATATGAGGCGGTGTTTGAGGTGTTGGATAAGTGGCGTACTGCAACCTTACCAGAAGAGGCCTCTGAACTGCCGAACTCCTGGCGTCAGGCTTTTTATACCACTAATGTCGATGAATCGGTGTTGGCAGAACTAAGTCGTCAGCAGATTACATTGTTGCTTGAAGCTCAATGTCAAATCGACAGTCCCGCCGCCGAAGAGAGTTTGAAGAAGGCTTCACAACTCAAGATGATGGCGCTTAAGCTCCAGGAAGGAACACATCTGGATAATGATGAATTATTGCTTGAGTGGATACAGCGAGGGCCATTGGAACCTGAGGATGTGGCACAGTTACCCCGATTGAAACGTTGTTTCCAATAAATTCAGTCGTGAATAATTGTTAAAAGTGGCCAGTTACTGAGCCACTTTTTTTGTTTCAGACGCTTCCGGAAAAGCGCTTCGTTTCGATTTGGGTTGGGTGTGAGTTGCCCGGCAAACAGGCTATGCAATCCAAATGGTGCGAGCACATCAAGCTCGCCACTATTTAACAGTCGAACTGCAATGGCTGTTTCGCATTCGACCCAGTAGCTAATGGCGTCCAGTGTGCTTGAATACGCCTTATGATTGTGTTTTTCGTGCATTCTGGCCTGATTGCGTACCTCCCAATGTAGTTCAGGCATTAACGCCCTGAGTCTGGCTTCATATTGCTTTTCTGCTTCCGGATCTTCACCGGTTTTAAAGTAAACGACATCGACATCTGTCAATGGCGTGGATTTATCGTGTAATGCATCCCACACCATATTTCTGATAAATCCTGCGCCGATATAGCTGTCTGGTAATTGTAATTGCGACAGACATTGCAGGGCATTAAATCGCACTGGATCCCGTCTAATGAGCTGCGTTAGTTTTTGCATATCATTCATTATGAACAATACAATGACAATGGAAAATCAGGGAGAGCAAGGGTTATTTTTCTAATTGATGTTTGCTGTAGGCGATAGGGTCATCAATGATGCCGATTTCTTCTTTTAGTGTCTGCAAAAAGGTTTGGTTGTCAGTGATAAACTTATCAAACGCCTTAATTATTTCCTTTTCATCAATGGTGGAAAGACTGAAACCAATACGTTCATTGGGCAGGCTTGCATCCATCAACAACTGATTTTGTTGACCTAGTTCACCAAGATAAAAATTAACGACTGAGAAATCAATCTCAATCGCATCAACTAAGCCTTTGAGCGGTAATTGCACAATCGTGCGTGGGTTGCTTTCTTCCAGTAGCTCCATTTCGCCACGCTGAATATACTCAACCCATAGTTGCGGGAAAAAAACCAACATAGTGGCAACATGGCGAATTTGAGATAAAGGTTTGCCCAGGTTTTCTCTGGTGCGAATTACGCCAGCGACAGAATGCACTAACGGCAGGCTGTAGGTGATGTCTGTGCCATGTTTTTCATCCATTCGCCAAACAGGGTTGTCGGGATATTTAAAGTCGACCTCTTTGGTAAGAAACCAATCATTAAAGCGTTTGACCGGCAAAGGTACAAACACAACATCGTAGCCTTGTTCTCTAAAAAAGCGCTCCAGAACGACTTGTGCAAAACTATTGTCTTTGTAGCCAATGGATAGATGCGGGTAGTAGTCAATGTCTTCTATGCCAACTTTTAAGGTTCGGTTTTCCCTCGCAGAAACGCTATCTGATAATAGGAATATCAGTAGAAAGGCACAGGCTGAACTCAGGGGCAATCGTATCATAGCGTTTTTTGGCACTATTTCATCGAATGTAAACCGATTAGATTACCTTCAGTATCATACACGGTAGAGCAGAACCCATGATTTCCAATAGACATTTTCTTGCGATGTATTTTACCTCCTGCGGGCTCTACTTTGGCTTCTTCGACCGCGCAGTCATCACACATAAAATACACCACAGAACTGTTTTGACCTGCTGGCATGCTGGCTTCTTTTATCAGTGAACCTGAAATACCGTAACCATCCTGATCAGACGGAAATCCCAGCATTTCAATATCAAATTCTTCAAAGCGGGTGAAAGTATATCCAAATACCTGTTCATAGAACGCTTTGGCACGCGCCATATCATCAACATAGATCTCAAACCAACCAACGGGATTTCCCATATTTTTCTCCACTGGACGTATTAAAAAGGGGCCTACTGGCGTCGGCGCACATGAATGCAAATCTCGACTAGCAGCGTAAATCAGCGACTTGTTCTGCTTATGAAGCTGTTTAGACTGGCCTTTTTGGTTATAAGGATATTACTACTCACATATTACTGATCAGCCGCCGCACAACGATTTCGTAGAGTTAAGTGCACCCTTGATAGTTATGGTATGAAATCCCTGAAAAAGCAATTAGGGAGTTAACTCTCCGCGTAAATTCAGGGTCATTTTCTGGCGCACCTCATCGGCACTGATATTCATACTCAACAGGCAGTGTAATTTAGCCAGCGTGGCTTCCAGGGTCATATCCATGCCGGAAACCACCCCCACCTGCTGCAGAGCTTTGCCGGTTGCATAGCCTTCCATATTGACCTTGCCGTGCATACATTGCGTGCAATTGACGACAATCGTATTGTTTTCATAGGCCTCCTGCAGCAAACTCAATACCGCGTCATTCTGAGGTGCATTGCCAACACCATAACTTAGCAGAATAAGCGCGTTGACTGGCTGTTGCAGGGTATTGCGGATAACTTCTACGCTAATGCCAGGGTACAAGGTAACTACACCTATTGGCTGAGGAATCACTTGTTGAACCGATAATGACTTGCCTTGCGCGGGAACCACTTTTCCGGTTACCAGTTCGATGTTGATGCCTGCTTCGAGCAGTGGCGGATAATTGGGTGATGTAAATGCATCAAATCCATCGGCGTCCGTTTTACGGCTGCGATTGCCACGCAGTAACTTGTTGTTAAAGAACAATGACACTTCCGGAATAGGATAATTGGCCGCCAGATATAATGCATTCAGCAAGTTTACCTGACCATCTGAACGCAATTCAGCTAATGGGATTTGCGACCCTGTCACAATCACAGGTTTATCGAGATCATTGAATAAAAAAGATAAGGCGGATGCCGTATAGGCCATCGTATCGGTACCATGCAATATGATAAAACCGTCATATTCCTCATAGTGAGCAGCGATATCATTGGCGATTTGTTGCCAGTGATGCGGTGCCATATCTGAAGAATCAATGAGTTCATCATATTCGTGAATATCGAATTCTGGCATTTCCGGGCGATGAAATTCCGGCATACCCCGCAGGGTTTGTGATAAAAAACCCGCTACAGGAACATAGCCTTTGCTGGAAGGGCGCATGCCAATTGTACCGCCTGTGTAGGCAACATAAATTCGTTTTCTTTGCATAGGACCAGATGTGATTGAAACCTTTTGCCGACTTTAACGAATAATTGTGATGAAGGCGAGAGATGGCTAGGTGTTTTCGTATTGCATCGGCTTTCGTGAATCGGCTTAGACGCATCTGATAGAAAGTAAGACATAGGCTGACATATTCTGACAGTCTGCAAAGTGCCATGTTGCTGTCAGTCAATTATTTTACTTGAACGGCTCTTGTTTAGTTGTTCCAGAAGAGCCAGCCCCAAACCATACTTATGCATCCATGACACTGGAGTATTAACAATGGTCAATAAAATCATCTCACAAATCCCATGGAACAAAAACAAAATCATAGGACAGAAACAACCTTTCAAACTGCCAGAAATCTGGGCCATCCGAATTCGATTGGAGTTATCAGGTAAGACTCGAGATTTGGCATTATTCAATCTGGCAATAGATAATAAGCTAAGAGCATGTGATTTAGTCTCTCTTCGACTCAGAGATATTTCACAAGGTGGAACTATCCAGTCAAGAGCCATTATAGTTCAGAAGAAAACCGGAGGTTCAGTACAGTTTGAAATTACAAAAAACACAAAAAAATCACTACAAACTTGGATAGAAGAAGCGGGAATATATCCTAACGATTTCTTGTTCAAAAGCAGGGTTAAGGATTCGGAACACATCACGACAAGGCAGTACAGTCGAATCGTTCATAACTGGGCAATGTCAATTGGTTTAGATCATACGCTATACGGGACGCATTCTCTAAGAAGAACTAAACCGTCGCTTATCTACAAAAAAACCAAGAACCTAAGGGTAGTTCAGTTGTTGTTGGGGCATCAAAAACTTGAAAGCACTGTGAGGTATTTGGGTATTGAGGTTGATGATGCCTTGGAGATTTCGGAGAAAATCGATGCTTAATTATTGGGGGAGACGTCCCCCAATTCAATCTATAAAAATGTCAAGCCCACCAACTACTATATCCATCAGTCTATCTCCCTCTAGCTCTGTCATTAGCCCCGAATCGACATGGCAATAAACATAGGAAGACACAAAATGAAATGCATATTGTTTTCTTGAATCAGGATCTAAATTCCAATCTTCTTGAACACGCAATTCAGCCATAGCTATAATTTTTTGAATTGTTTTTTTTGACTTTATCCGTCGTTTTCGAGCAACAATCTCGGGAGCTAACTTATACAAGTTGGAGAGTTCTTCACCAGCTTTTAGGTGTTTTTTTTCAGCTTTTATCAAAGCGCTCTCTATTTCTTTGATCCATCCTCGAGGGCGTGAGTGAAACAGCATGACAATTGGATATTATTAGGGCCGAATCGAAAGTCTATACTGGAGTATTTATTAAATCCAGCGACTTTTAAACCGAAAAAGTAAGCCTTGAAATTTGGGGTTTTAAACGTCAAGATTAGCCAGAGGGTGTGTGAAAACTCTAAGAGCTGAAACAGCCAAATAAGGAAAGGGATTTTTTTGTTATAATGCTGGTTTGTCTTCACCAAATAGCGGAAGTTAGGGTGCGTTCACTGCATAGAATAACGGAGTAAATAATGAAGAAGTATTTAATAGCTTTGCTACTAATCTCATCACAAGTTTCCGCTGGTGAGTTGGTAAGTGGCGCAACGATAGTTGACATGGGAAATACAAATAATAACTCACCTGATTTCGCACTGTTTTTGAAAGGTGGAATCGGGACTTGCAGTACTTCTGGGGTCTATAAAATTGTTTTTCCAGAAATCAAGTTTCAATCACAGTCTTCGAAGTCATTTGATCATGCTTTTTCTATGGCTATGATGGGATTAGCTACTGGTAAGAAAGTAAGAATTTATAATTTTGAGGATGACTCCTGCCTTGGCGCCAACTTCATTTCTGTAAGCAATGAATAATAAATGCCTCAAAAAACCAATTTACAGACCTTGTATAGTTTCAATCCTGCTGGTGCAATGCCTTTGAAAAGCTGACTCAATTTCGCGTATTCTTAAAAACTCTAATACCCATGAACTAGAGACTGGTCACTTTGTGCTGCAAGCAGCCCCGAAAGATGGAGCTTCCCTATTAGTTACAGCTCTCGATGAATTTGATCTTCGATAGTTAAAATCGAATTTTCTTCTGTCTTGAAATTAGTTAGAATCTTAAGTAGGCATTTCAGCCGTGTAAATACGGATTCGTGAAAAAGGAATTTGGTCTTACCTAAGCTCTATTCTCAATTGCATTCCTACTGTGATGTGTCTATCGGCTATACACGAAAGAATAATAAGTAGAAGAATTATATGGACAAAAGCTTTTTAAGCAGCCTAGAAACTGCTTTAACACAAAGCTCAGATAACTTAGCTCTGAGGTTTACCTTAATTAAGGCTTACTATGAGGCAAAGGTACTGCAACGCTCTCATGAATTGTTGGAAGAAGTTGATTTTAAATCCCTAGATAACGATCAACAAACTTTGGCAGCTCAGGTATATCTGGCCTTAGACAAACCTGAAGCTGCATTGGCTGCGCTAACTGATGATACACCTAATATCGAATTAATTCGTTCTAAAGCTCACTACGCTTTAAATAAAATTAGTGACGCGGAATTCTCATATGAAAAGGCCATATCGGAAAATCCTGCTTTGGAAGATCTTGAGTATGCTAAGTTATTGAACTCAACGGGTGTAGTCGCTGCAAAAGATAAAGAAATGAAGCTGCGTGTTATTTCAAATGATGATACGGATTCAATTGAGATTACTCGTCTTATCCAACCGCAAGAAGAAAAAGTTACCTTTGCAGATGTTGGTGGGCTTGAAATCGTTAAAAAACAAATACGCAAAAAGATTATCACCCCTTTTCAAAAACCTTCACTCTTCAATAGATTTCGTAAAAGGATAGGTGGTGGAATTCTACTTTATGGTCCTCCTGGCTGCGGTAAGACATTATTAGCCAGAGCTACGGCTGGAGAATGCAATGCTGAATTTTACAATGTGGCTATATCAGACATATTGGATATGTACATTGGAGAGTCAGAAAGAAAGTTACATGCGATTTTTGAACAAGCAAGATCAAATACTCCAGCAGTAATATTTTTCGATGAAATTGAAGCGTTGGCTGCAAAGCGTCAACACACCCGAGAAGCAACCTCGTCAAAGTTGGTAAGTCAGTTCCTTTCAGAATTAGATGGGTTTGCTCAAGATAACCAAGGTGTACTAATTCTAGGCGCTACTAACGTACCCTGGGCTCTAGACCCAGCTTTTCGTAGACCAGGTCGTTTTGACCGAGTAGTCTTCATCGCTCCACCTGATCAGGATGCCAGAACTGACATTCTAAAGGGTCTCTTAAAAGGCCGTCCAGGAGGTGAATCAATAGATGCAGAAAACATTGCCAAGAAAACCAGTGGTTTTTCTGGGGCCGATTTAATGAACTTGGTTGAATCAGCTGTGGACGAAGCAATTGAAGATTCTATTTCTAACGGTGAAGAAGTCCCCCTTAACAAGAGTCATATAAGTGAAGCAATCGGCACCAGCAAGGCGACCACATTAGAGTGGCTTACAATGGCTCGTAATTACGCTAAATACGCAAATGATGCTGGCCAATACGATGAAGTGGTTGCTTTTCTAAAAAAATATGGGAAATGACAGTATGAGTACTTATCAAATAATAGATGAGCCTCAAGGAAGTCGCCTGTCAAAAGCGACTGTAGATCCTATGTGGCCTTTGTTTGGTTTTATGTTAGGTGGCGCTTTGTTTAGTTGGCTTTGGTCTGTAATCAATAGCGTTGCTTTAAACAGTCCCTGCCGCAATAGAGAGCTAGTAGTTGTTTCTATGGCATTTTCGGTATTCATAGCCATGTACATGAGCCTGGGTCTTCTTATTGCCAACGGTTCACTCGAAGGAATCAATATTCAATATATTAAGATGGCAATCGTCAGTATAGAGCTCATCTTTTGCTACAAACTCTTTCTAATGCAACGTAACAGCTTTGACGTTTATGAATACTTCAATAGAGAAGCAGCAAGTCCAGTGATTGGGTTACTAGTAGCCTTTATGGTAGGCCGAAAAGTCGAAGCATTCGCAATAGGCACATTGCTAGCGGGGATGGGATAATGGATTACGATGCTAATTCTATTGATCGGTTGATTGAACAAGCCTCACAAAGATACCGTTATGGAGACTACAACGGGGGTATCGAAGCATTGAAAGCTGCTCTGTCCGTTGCACCAGATAATGGTTTTTTGCATAGTTACCTGTCTTTCGGTTTGGTTAAGCAAAAGCGAATTGTTGCTGCACAATACGAAGCTCAAATTGGTTTGGAATTAGAACCAAATTCCGCTTACGCACATTACACGCTGGGAAGCCTGCTCCATGTAAAGAGAAATTTTAAAGCAGCTTTAATCCACCTGGAACAGGCACTGGCTATTGACCCAGAAAACGTAAGCTTCATGGAACTTCTGAGCGAGATCCAGTTAGGGAAAGGTCAAACTTCTGAAGCGAAAGAAACGTTAGAAAGGGCTTTAGAGCTAGCTTCAGATGATCCGCATATCCTCAGTCAGTTTGGTGATTATTGGTACGAGTTGAACAACCTAAAAGAAGCTGAAAACTATTACAATGAAGCTCTAAATATTGAACCTCAACATATGAACTCATTAATTGGGAAAGGCCAGTTGTTGCTGAGACAAGGTGATATTTCAGAATCTAAGGAGCATGCTGTTTGGGCATTGCAACAAGATCCGAATAACAACTCTGCGTTAGGCCTTTTAACAAACATAAAGGCAAGACAAAACCCGTTAATGGGGGGGTGGTGGCGCTTAAACACTTGGCTAATTAGTGGCAATAACGCTAGAACGATTCTGCTTTTAATATCTGCATATATTTTGTTTAAAGTCACTGCCATTGCCCTTGCCGATGCAGGATTTGAGTCGATAGGATCTACCGTATCAATGCTTTGGCTGGGAATAGTTGCTTATATGTGGATTGGACCATCCTGGTTTAACAAGAAACTAAAAGCAGAACTGGAAACTGTGATATTGAACAAAGGTTTCTGACAAGGAATATATATGAAGTTTAAATTATTTTATGGGATATCCGTTTTCAATGTCTTCTTACTCGCACTAGTTATTTCTTATTGGATAGTTACAAGCTTTGTAACAATTGATCGAACAGCGCTAACCGTTGTTAGATACCTCATCGTAGGATTGGTGATTGGGTCCGTAGTGCTTTGGTTAAGCTTGAGTTACTTTGTAGATTGTCCTCATTGCTGTGAGCAAGCCCTACGTTTCAATATGGATCGTTCCAAAGAACCGAAGGTAGATAAAGCAACACCTACAATATTGCGCCCTTTATCATTTATGATTGATGATGAGTACTTTGCTGGGTATTGCCACTGCAAATCATGCCATGAAAAAATAACCTTCAGTAAAGAGTACGCAGAAGCAAATAGAAAGAGCGCGTGACAGAGCCTACAGAAGTCATAAAAGTATGTAGTGCATTTTGAGTTAGCCGAGATACTGATTTCAAGTGCACTTGGAATCTCATGAATCCGATAGAGGTGTTAACGATTGTCTGGTCTCTGAAAACAAAATTATAAAAGACACCCATTCTAAAAATCGTAAAAATTTTCCTTCTTCAGCCAGTGGGCTTGCCACCAGCAATTCGTTAAATCTTTATTTGGTGGCTGCTCATTGGGTGGATTAGCGCTTTAAAGTAGCGTCTTTACTCTCAAAACAGGAAAAGCAGCCACACTCAGACACGCCCTGTCCTTACCAGGCGGTAATTCGGTGTTGTGTTGATTAGGACAGAGCTAATTAGCCAAATAGTCGTACAGCGCTGTGTTTATCCCTGAGCCGTTTAAGATGGTGGCGGTGTTGCCAGGCTTCTAAATAAGACGCACTGCCGGCAGCGTGGTGAAAGCAGGTTTCAAATTTTGTGGTCAGCTCCTGCCACTGGTCGGCATTGAGATTAAGACGTGCCAGAAATGCTGGTGTCGCCTCATCAATCGCGCCGCGTTTATTGGGCAGGATGGCTCTGCCGGTGACGTCCACCAGTTCCAGGTAATCCCTCAGGTGAAAGGGTAATCCATGTGGCATGTTCTCTTTGGTACTGCCTGCAAATGGCATTAAATATTGAGGCTGTTTACCTGTTTTAGCCGCATTAATGCGGTACTGGACACTGGTATGGTCTGAGTGTTCCGGTGTTTTTGCCATGCCGGCCCGGATGGGGTTTAAATCCACATAGGCCATGCAGGCCGCAAGAGCGGCTTCGTCCAGTAATGCCTGAGACTTAAACCGGCCTTCCCAGAACCTGCCGGTACAGTTATCTTCTTTGTTGGCTTCTCTGGCAATATATTCATTCAGTGAACGCATAAACCAGCTGATATCTGTCAGGCGCTTGCGCCATATCTCTGCGGTTTCTTCAATGGTAACTAACTGCGATTCATGCAAATGCTGTCGCTGCTCCGGATGCAGGTATTGATGGCTGAGCAGTGTGCCTTTGTGCAGAGTGTGCCAGCGGCGAATTATCTCTTTGGTATTCCAGCTGTCTGATAATTCCTGGTGTACATGTAAAACCAGATGGGTGTGGTTACTCATGACGGCATAGGCACAGACATCAATTGCAAAAATCTGCGATAAAAAATGAATACGGTCCTGTACCCACTGGCGGCGGTGTTCATAACTAATGCCGGTCTGCCTGTCTTCACCGCACAAATATGCTCTGCGCACACAGCGCGAAACACAATGATAATACGGCGTATCCGCCAGACTGATTTGTGCCTTCCTGGCCTTTGGCATGAGAACTCCTCCTGAGTCTGAAAAACAAAACACCTATTTTGCACACAATAATGTGTTTGAATACTGTACTGAGGTACAGTTATGATGGCTGTCCTGATTAAATCACTAACTGCGATTCATGCAAATGCTGTCGCTGCTCCGGATGCAGGTATTGATGGCTGAGCAGTGTGCCTTTGTGCAGAGTGTGCCAGCGGCGAATTATCTCTTGGGTATTCCAGCTGTCTGATAATTCCTGGTGTACATGCAAAACCAGATGGGTGTGGTTACTCATGACGGCATAGGCACAGACATCAATTGCAAAAATCTGCGATAAAAAATGAATACGGTCCTGTACCCACTGGCGGCGGTGTTCATAACTAATGCCGGTCTGCCTGTCTTCACCGCACAAATATGCTCTGCGCACACAGCGCGAAACACAATGATAATACGGCGTATCCGCCAGACTGATTTGTGCCTTCCTGGCCTTTGGCATGAGAACTCCTCCTGAGTCTGAAAAACAAAACACCTATTTTGCACACAATAATGTGTTTGAATACTGTACTGAGGTACAGTTATGATGGCTGTCCTGATTAAATCCCCTGCATGCAGGCGTTTAAGGACTGAATTCTGAAAAGGGGCAATTGTGAAAAAGTTTATGCTTGAATTAATTATTAAATATCTTGCTTTGATTGCAATTAGAGCGTGTTGATCTTTGCTGTACATGTTCTAATCAACCCACATTGGTAACCACATGAGTGAGAAAGCTAGTGCGACTACACTGTGGTAGTTTCTGGCTAACTTGTCATATCGAGTGGCTATAGCTCGATATTTCTTTATTTTCAAAAAGGCATTCTCAACCAAGTGACGATATCGGTACATAGCCCAATCAATATCATCGTTGCCTGTTTTGCTGTTTCCTTTTCTTGGTATTACTTGCTTAGCATTACGACTGCTCACAAGCTCACGTAGAGCTTGACTGTCATAGCCTTTGTCAGCAACCACCACTTCAGCTTCTGGTGATGATTCAACCAAAGATTGACCGTGTCTGACATCATGAGCCTGTCCTCCTGACAGCTCGAAATATACAGGTAAACCTCCACTATCAACCGCTAAATGTATCTTGGTTGATTTACCTCCGCGACTTTTCCCGATAGCTTGCTCTGCCTGGTCACCGATGTTAGCTCCATCCTGATGAGCTTTAACAATACTGCCATCAATGAATAGCCACTGAGGGTCATTGAGACGTGATAAAAACTGGAAAATATCAGTCATGACGCCTTTCTTTGACCATAAATTGAAGCGCCTGAAGACAGCACTCCAATCTCCAAACTCCCTTGGTAAGTCTCGCCACGGGATACCCGTCCGCATTCGGTACAAAATACCTTCAAGTGTCATTCGGTGTTCAGGTTTATTATAAATTCGGCCTGTTAAATACATAATTCTGGATAGCAGTTTCCAGCTATCATCTGTTAGCATGAGTCTCGGCATTTGGGGACGTTAAATTGTTTTTTGGCGAAATCATTATAACCGACCCATTTGCTGATTACTTTTCATACCACAAAGATCAACACGCTCTAGTTTTTTTTCTATTAGTTCATTTGCTGGCGAGTGGCATAAGTCTAACATTAAGAGGATATATCCACTTAAGGATGGAGCATTTGTCATATCCTTCAAAACAGATCATGCTGATTGCAAAAACGGTGGTTCACCTAAGTATTTCTACGTTAAAGTTGGTGAGGATGATGTGACTCAGGAGGCACAAGATAAAATGTTTAGTGTGGCTCTTGCTGCCGCTATGAGTGGGAAGGAAATTTCGGTAAATTTTGAAACAGTTACCAATTATTGTTACGTCAACAGATTGCACATGGAGTTTTAAAATTAAAGTATCGTTGAAGCATTAATAGGATATTTTGCAATGTCCAAGAGCCGGAATAGTCGTTTAAAGCCAAACAACGGAAGTAGCGCTGTTCCGCCTTAGCTTTTACAACTTCAACTAAATAAAGACCTTCAATAGACATGAAAAAAATTCTTTTACCCATATTTCTTATTTCATCTTCATTCGCAAATGCAGCTTATAAAGAAGCGACAGGAACGATTGAAAAAATGAGAGTATTTTCTAACAGTTGTACATCTTTTCCCGGAGAGTGCCAAAAAATTGAAGGCGATGCTTGGATAAAAATTAGTGGGCTTGGTTCTTTAGGTAATTGTCCTTCTTTAGCTGGGACTGGGTTGGTCTTTTACATTCCAGAAGAAGATCATTTCATTTTAAGCTCCGCAATGAACGCTAGGTCTCAAAATAATGTTATCACTATCGGCGTCAATGATGAGGAGCGGTTTCACAATGGTTGTAAGGTAGACACTTTAAGTTTCTAGCCGCAAACTATAGACTGCCGGAAAAGCCAAATTAGAGACCAAATAAAATCTCTATTTTACTGGTTCAATATCTCTGAAAAGCAGACCGATAAAAGGATAATTGAATGTTTGCAAATTTGATAAAGAAGAGAGCTATTAAAAGCTATATAAGACGGTTAGGCAAAGATCTAGCCAGGCGCTATGGTAAAAGCAAGGAATATACTTCTGGACAAGTTATTAAAACAGTCCAGGATGAAGGCTACAATTGGCGGCACATCTGTTATGCACATGCGTTGTATACGAGTATGAAACAGTTTGACAAGCTGCATCAGGAGCAAGGTGAAAACTGTGATTACTATGAAATGAGAAACGAAATTGCTGAATCGTTCTTCGGGGGTGTAGTTTCTTCAATGGAGTCTGCGGTGTTCAGTTACTCTTCTAGTGATCCTGGCGGTGCAGATGGTGGTAGTGGAGGAGATTAGTTCTCTTCCAACTATGTATAACGGACCTTTATATCTAATTGACTCGGATGAGATTCAAGAAAACTCTAATCAGGACTTTGGGCTTTATAGTAGGTTTTGCTTTTCTCTTAACAAGCCCATTAATGTATCTTGGAGAACTCGCCAGTTTGTGGGGAGCAATAACACAATTTTTAATGGGAGTAATCTTTGTATATTATGGGTTTACAACTAGGTCAATATTAAAAGATATGATAGATAGGTGGCTCAAATAGCCAAGAACGGGAAGTTAGCCCTTTCAAACTCAACTGGTTCAATAACTGCCTATTACGGACATACACAGGGTCAAGATTCAAGGATGGTTGTGCTCAAAATAATACTCGGAATTATAATTACACTAGTTTTTGTGATTGTTGCCGGACTCAAAGGTTGGTTTTTTCCAATATGGCCTACCAGCTTTCCTGACCAAAAACTCGAAATAAACGCCACGAAGATTAAGCAACTCAATGAAGTATTAGAGAAGCCAAAGTTCTACGAATCTGATGACTTGCTCTATCCAGGAGCGTATGACGAAGAAACAAGGTGAGCGTCCGGGGAATTACGCCTAAACGGGTGTAGTTTCGTTTGGTAAGATTTCCCACGGCAAGAGATCTGACAGATCGTGATCTGATTTTCTTTTCGGTAACTCTTCAAACAGCATCTTCAGGTAGTCAAACGGCACCAGGTCGTTGGCTTTGGCAGTTTCAATGATGCTGTAGAGTGTTGCACTGGCTTTCGCACCACTGGCGGTGTTGCTGAACAGCCAGTTTTTCCGGCCGATGACGAAAGGCTTTATTGCTCTTTCTGCGCGGTTATTATCAATGCTGAGTCGGCCATCCTGCGTATAATGGATAAGCTTCTCCCACTGGTTCAGGCTGTAGTTTACAGCATCACCCATTTTAGATTTGGGTGGCACCTGCAAAGATGACTTTTCCAGCCAGGTGCGGAATTTAGTCAGCAGTGGCACGGCCTTTTCCAGTCGTATCGCCTGCTTTTCCTCCGGGGTTTTGTCCGTGATGCGCCTTTCAATGGCATACAATTGCTGTATCTGGTTCAGGGCCATATCTGCTTTACCGGATTTACCTTTCACCTGTGATTGCTTTGCTTCCATGAATTTGCGTCGGGCATGAGCCATACAGCCCACAAGGGTTGCCTGAGTCTGTTCATACCCCTGATAACCGTCCACCTGCAGGAACTGACTGAACCCATCAAGGAACTCGACGGCACACTGCCCGGAGCGGGAGCGCTGATAATCGTACAATACGATATTGGGTATCGGACTGTCAGGCACGGGCGAGTCGGAGCCTGTGCAATACAGCCACATATAACAGGTATTTTTGTCTTCTTTGACCACTTTCAGCGTAGTTTCATCCGCCTGAATGACGGCCTGTTGCAGCAATATCTGCCGCAACAGAACATAAATGATTTCCAGTGACTGTGCGCAACGTATCATCCAGTCGGCCATGGTCTTACGGCTCAGTTCAATACCGTACTGACTGAACATCGACTCCTGCCGGTAGAGGGGTAATCCATACTGGTATTTGCTGGTGACTATCTGACTCAACAGACTCGGGGTGGCAATGCCTTTAGGGATAATGGCGGGTGCTGGCGGTGTCTGTTTTATCTGGCCTGTTGTACCGTCTTTGTCACAGGCCCGGCAGGCATATTTAGGGCGGATGGTTTCAATGACTTTAACCTGTGCCGGAATGAACTCCAGCTTTTCAGCCGTATCTTCACCAATTTTATGTAACTGCCCCTGACAGCAGTCACAGATTTTTTCATCTTCCGCTAAATCCAGTACCACCGTTTCTCGGGGCAATGATTTGGGTAAGGGTTTGCGAACCGGCTTATTGCGCACATGGCTGCCAACCTGTGTCGATTTCGTTTCCGGCTCAGCCACAACAGATTCCGCTTCATCAAACAGCTCGCCCTGACCGGGATGGCCTTCACTGCTGGCACCAAAGGCCTTCTGCTGTGCCAGACGGAACTGCTCTTGCAGCCAGTTAATTCTGGCATCTTTTTGCGCCAGTTGGCTTTCCAGTTCCCGGATACGTTGATGTAATTGTGCTTCATCCATGAAACCCATTTTACCCAATAACCACGCTAACTTATTGACTTTATTTAGATTATTCGGTGATCGTTAAATGCCTGTTATGATCACAGGTTATAAGGCCGAAGGCCCATACTGTAGCGGCTTGTGGGCGATAACAGAGAGACCGGATAACAACCATTGCCACTGTTCATGACCCAGTGAGAGAACGTCACCGGTCTCCTTATCGGGCCATTTAAATCGCTCTTTCTCCAGGCGCTTGTACCACAAGGCAAAGCCGGTTTTATCCCAGTACAGCACTTTTATCTTGTTACGGTGTTTATTGCAGAAGACGAAAACCTGCCCACCAAACACATCCTGCTCCAGCGCCTGTTCGACAATGGCACTCAGTCCGTTAATGGATTTACGAAAATCTACCGGCTGACGATGCAGCAGCACCCGATCACATTGCCACTGGATCATGATAAGGATTTCATCAGTTGCGCCAGCCACTGTGGATCAGCGCCTGCCGGCACATCTAACTGACAGCTCCCAAAGCGCAGTGCGGCATTACCCGATACCACCTGCCGCTCGGCTCTTGCAGCAACGAACGTCGAAAGTTTATCTGACGATGTTCTGAGCTTTTTTCGTTTGAGGTAAAAATAGGGTTCACTGAGATTGTGTTTTCGACAAAACTCAGCAGCACTGAGTCCACTGTTTTCCTGCTCAGCAAACAATGCCAGCCATTGGGTTTTAGTTTTACGGGTTGCCATCTTACTTCCTCTTGTGGGTTTGATGGCGACAGATTAGCGGTAGAGGTATTCAACTGGCAGGTGTATTTGACCGGACGCTTACGATACAAAGGGTCATAGGAATAGCTAAACACTATCCGCCCAGCGTTGCAGTTTCGCTTCCAGGATGGGCATTGGGACGGCGCCATCGATAAGTACCTGAGTGTGGAATTTTTTGATATCAAACTTATCACCCAGCTTTTCTCGTATGGCTTCACGTAGCTGCCTGATTTTTCTCTCGCCAACTTTATAAGACAGAGCTTGTCCGGGGATCGCAATGTAGCGCTCAACCTCGGATACAATGTCACTCTCAGCCATCGACGAGTTTTCCTGCATAAAATCGATTGCCTGTTCTCTTGTCCAGCCAAAAGCGTGCAAACCAGTGTCCACCACCAGTCTCATGGCTCTTAGCTGTTCATCGGCTAATCTGCCGTACCACTGATAAGGGTCGGTAAACAGACCTAGCTCTTTGCCAAGACTTTCGGCATACAATGCCCAACCTTCTGAGAAAACCGTATAACCACCAAATTTGCGGAATTTAGGCAGGCCTTCTACTTCCTGTTGTATAGCAATCTGAAAATGATGTCCGGGTGCCGCTTCATGGATACTCAGCGTTTCCATTAAGAATTTAGGCTGTGCCTTTAAGTTATGGGTATTGATGTAAAATATACCGGGGCGCGAGCCATCCGGGGCAGGGCGCTGGTAACTGGCCCCCGCTGATGACGCCGCGCGATAAGCCTCCACCGCGCGGACCTCATAGTCAGATTTTGGAAATACTTCAAACAGCTTACCAACGCGTTGGTTAATATCATTCTTCACATTGGTATAGGCATCAATGACTTCTTGTTCAGAACTCCAATAAAACTGTTCATCTTCTTTTAGATACTGGAAAAAGGCCTGTAAGTCACCATCAAAACCCACCTGTTCTTTGACTTTTGTCATTTCAGATAATATTCGCTCGACTTCCTGTAGGCCAAATTCGTGAATTTCTTCAGCTGATAGGGATAAAGTTGTATTAATGGCGATGCGATGCTCATAGCGGGCTTTGCCGTTGGGCAATGCCGATAACCCAACGCTATCACGTGCTGCCTGTTGATATTCGTTAACGATAAAATCATAAGTACGTTGATAGGCAGGGATAATGGTATTTTTAATCACGCCAGGATAACTTTTTTGCAGTTCCTGCTTTTGCTGGTCGCTGATATCACTGTTTTCTTCCAGTGCATTTAAAGGACCATAAAAAACACTCTCTGTCACATCCTCTACTATATGCGCTTGTAATTGTGGGATGATTTTATTCACTATGGGCTTGGGTAATACTACGCCTTTTTCCATGCCTTCCCGCATTGCAGCAATGGCGCTATCCATATAGATGGCAAATCCAGCGGCGCGCTTTTCAAAGTCTTTAAAGTTCTGGTAAGTGTTAAAAGGTTGGGCGCTGCTACCCGAGCCAAGCATGGCAAAAAAGTTATGCACTCCCCACATTTGATTAAAGGGGGTTAAATGGGTATCGAACTGACTACCTTTGATAGCCATCTCACGATCTCTTTTGAATATCTTATAGCTCAGCCAGTCCTGTCCGGTTAACGGTGTCTCATCGATATCATTAATGGCTTTTAAGTAGCGCTTCTCAAAAGCCAAATCGTTTGCCCTGTTCTCATCTGAAATGGGTAAACCAAATTGATCGTTATAGTCGTGAACACCCACAAATGTCGCATACACGGGATTGCGCTTTAAGGATTCATTAAAGTGTTCAGTCAGCAAGCTATTGAGTTTGGCTGACTCGGTTTGTTGCTTGGAAGATGCGGCAACGGAACTGGTATTGTCTTTTTTGCTGCCGTTAATTGCATTACAGGCAGTGATTCCAGAAGATATGGCTAGTGCCACTGCCAACGCCAGTAATTTTTTATTGTTATTCATAAGCGAATCGTCCGGGTATGAGAGGATTAATGTGACGGTATTGAAGCATATTGAGACAGGCGATGCGAGTTAGGAGTGTGTGAAAATATGTCAACTAAAAAAGGTCGCCGAAGCGACCCTCTCGATCACAAGTTATCAATATTCACAGAAGAAACAGTAAGCATACATGCCCATCGGATCGTTTAGGCGAGTTATTTCGTTATACTCGCTAAGCAACTGTTTCACCATATTCATCAATCGCGTTTCGCTATCAGCCGCAGCTGTTTTAACGACCATACCTGCTGCGTTACCAAAAAACTCTTTCCAAAACAGTTCCTGCGGTGTCAGCGAGCGTTCAATATATTTACTGTCAAAGGTTTCCAGTCCTGCCAACTGGGCAGCAGAATGAATGGCATCTTCAAGATAACCAAGATTATCCACTAAGCCTAACTCGTATGCCTTTTCACCAGTCCAGACACGGCCTTGAGCGATATTGTCGACACTGTTCACGTCCATATCACGCGACTCGGCCACGAGATTTAAAAATTGTTTATAGCCGTGCTCAATGCTGGTTTGAAAGACGTCTGCCACTTTCGGATCCAGTGTACGGAATGGAGAAATACCAGCAAACTCTGTTGTGCCGACTCCGTCGGTATTGATACCTAAATAAGAGAGGCTGTCTTCATAGGTCATAAACATGCCAAATATCCCGATAGACCCGGTGATAGTGGAGGGGGCGGCCCAAATTTCATCAGCACTGGCAGAGATCCAGTAACCTCCCGATGCTGCATAGGTACTCATGGCGGCGACCACCGGTTTACCTGCTTTACGCAATTGTTCAATCTCTTGTCTAATCACTTCAGAGGCGAAGGCGCTTCCGCCAGGAGAGTCGACATACAGTACAACGGCTTTAACGGTGTCATCCATGCGTGCTTTGCGCAGCAGCTTCGCGGTGCTATCGCCACCGATGGTTCCTGGCTTTTGATTGCCATTGAGAATCGTGCCTTTCGCTACTACGACACCCACTTTATTACTGCCTGGCATTTCAATTGGGAATGGGGGTTTTATCACCTTTAAATAATCTTCAAAGTCGATGCTGTTGAAGCTCATCTGATTTTTGTTGCTGCCCAGCAAGGCAATCAATTCTTCACGCACCTGTTCACGGGTCTTAAGTTCATCCACCCAATTGTTAGACAATGCGTATTGTGCAAAATCGCCATCGACGGCTTTAAACTTGGCCATGAAATCAGCCACTTTTTCATCGAAGTTGTCCAATGGCATTTGCCTCGCAATAGCCACATCCTGTTTGTATTGCGACCACAGGCTATTTAACCAGGCCTCATTGGCTTCTCTGGCTTCATCCGACATATCGTTGCGCAGAACTGGTTCCACAGCGGATTTAAAGGTGCCAACGCGAAAAACGTGAGTATTGGCTTTGAGTTTTTCCAGCGCGTCCTTGTAATACATGCGGTAGCGACCAAAGCCATCCAGAAACATCATTCCCATCGGATTCAAATAAAGATGATCGGCGTGACTGGCCAGGTAGTATTGGGTTTGAGTGTAGTAGTCACCAACAGCGTATACAGGCTTACCACTTTCTTTGAAGGACTCGATACTTGTGGCAATTTGTTTAAGCTTATCCAGTCCACCACCCTGAACGCCATGCAGATTAAGAACCAACGCTTTGATGCGATTATCCTGTTTGGCATTATCTATGGCCAGAATAATGTCTTGCAACAGCACTTCTGGCTGCTCTTCCTGTTGATCAAATGCTTCTTGCAGGAATTTATCAAAAGGTTCGACCGCATGCTCCTGAATCACAATGTCACCAAAGGGATTCAGGACAAGTGCCGCGCCTTTGGGAACCGATACTTTGCCATCATCAGAAGTTAAAGCGATGACAATGCCTACGATGATAAGAATGAATATAAAGTTAAAAAATAATTTGCGGGTGAAATTAAGAGTATTCCAAATCCCCAAAAAGAACGATGCTGTCCAGCTTTTACCTGTTGCCATATTGCTCACTTGTTGCCGTACCTATATTCATATACGTACTCTGCATAAAAAGAGACTACCTGAACTAGCACATTCTTTTGTCCTTTTGCCTAAATACAGGACTGTCTGATAGTGAACTCTAGTCTGGTAATCACAAACACAATGTAAAATAGTTGGTTCGATCCTACCGGAACTCAAGGAGGGAACCCAGTATGAAATGTAATTTTTTGTGTGAAAGCTACTTTAATCATTTTCTGAATGCGTTACACTCTTACCATTAAACAGGTAGGACCAGTTAAGTTATGAGCAAGAATCCTTACTTTCCACATTTGTTTGAACCTTTAGATTTGGGGTTTACGACAATTAAAAACCGTACTCTGATGGGCAGTATGCACGTCGGCCTGGAAGAAGAGAAAGATGGCCACGAAAAACTGGCTGCCTTCTATGCTGAGCGCGCTGAAGGTGGTGTTGGTATCATAGTAACAGGTGGAGTCGCACCTAATTTCAGAGGCTGGGTGATGCCATTTGCATCACGTATGAGCCGCTCTGGCCACGCTAAAAAGCATCGTGTTATTACCGATGCCGTGCATCAACATGGTAGTAAGATCTGTATGCAAATCCTGCATACCGGGCGTTACGGTTATCATCCTTTTATTGTTGCACCTTCGGCGCTTAAAGCGCCGATCAACATGTTTAAGCCCAAAGAATTAAGCAATCGCGGTATTCGCAACACTATCGACGATTATGCCAACAGCGCATTGATGGCAAAAAAAGCCGGTTATGATGGTGTTGAAGTCATGGGGTCGGAGGGATACTTAATAAACCAGTTTATTTGCCCCAGAACCAACCACCGCACCGATGAATGGGGTGGCAGTTTTGAAAATCGGGCTCGTTTTGCTGTGGAAACCGTAAAAGCAGTGAGAGAAAGAGTCGGCAAAGATTTTATTATCATTTATCGCTTATCCATGCTGGATCTGGTGGAAGGTGGGAATGAGTGGCAAGAAGTTGTAGCACTGGCCAAATGGATTGAAGAAGCCGGTGCGACCATTATTAATACCGGTATCGGTTGGCATGAATCCAAAGTGCCGACGATTTCCACTCTTGTGCCAAGGGCCGCTTTTACCTGGATTACCCAGCGACTCAAATCGGAAGTTTCCATTCCATTAGTGACGACCAACCGAATCAATACCCCGGAAATTGCCGAAAAGGTATTAGCTGACGGGCATGCTGATATGGTGTCTATGGCGCGTCCATTCCTTGCAGATGCGGATTTTGTAAAAAAAGCAGAGCAGGGTAAGTCCGATCGCATTAATACCTGTATCGCCTGTAATCAGGCTTGTTTAGACCATGTATTTCAGAAAAAACGCGCCAGTTGTTTAGTCAATCCCCGAGCGGGCTATGAAACTGAACTAAACTTCCCACTGACAAACCACAAAAAGAAAATAGCCGTCGTGGGTGCAGGTCCTGCTGGTCTGGCATTTAGTTGCTATGCGGCGGATCGTGGCCATGAAGTACATTTATTCGATAAACGAGACAAGATAGGCGGCCAGTTTAATTACGCGAAGCGAATACCCGGCAAGGAAGAGTTTTACGAAACCTTGCGCTACTTTGATAACCGCCTTGCTGATGCGGGCGTGCATGTGCACTTAAACTCAGAACAGAGTGTTGAGTCGATCAAAGCGCAGGGCTTTGACGAAGTTGTTCTGGCGACAGGCATCAGTCCGCGACAACTGAATATCCCAGGGATAGATCACCAAAAAGTCATGAGTTATCTGGACGTTTTGCGCGATGACAAGCCCGTTGGTGACAAGGTCGCGATAATTGGAGCCGGAGGTATTGGTTTTGATGTGGCCGAATTTATTTCTGAAGATGAGTCATTAACGACCAAGCCTGAAGAGTGGCTGAAATCCTGGGGTGTCGATAAAAACTATACCGAACGTGGTGCCTTGACAGAACGTGAAGTGGAACCGTCTGTACGCGAAATCTATCTTTTACAGCGTAAAACAACTCGGGTTGGTAAAGGATTAGGTAAAACAACCGGTTGGGCCCACAGAGCATCATTGCAGCAAAAAGGCGTGCAAATGATACCGGGCGTGAGCTACGAAAAAATTGATGACGCCGGCCTGCATGTAAAGATAGGCGAAGAGCAGAAGTTGCTGGCAGTCGACAACGTCATCATATGTGCTGGGCAAGAACCGAATCGTTCCTTTTTTCAGGAACTGATTGATTCTGGCATTTCAGCTCATTTAATTGGTGGTGCAGATGTGGCCGCAGAATTGGATGCTAAACGCGCAATTCGACAAGGAGCAGAACTCGCCGCTACAATCTAGTGATGAGACATTTAAAATCAACATCAAACATCCATCTCCAGAGCGGCAAAATGCTGATTGCTGCTCTGGTTGTTTTGTTAAGCGCTGGCGGCATTTGGCTGCTTGTAGGTAAACCCCCAGCATCTGTTTCTGAGCAAACGAACGCGCATAATATGCCAGCATTAAAAACGGCGGAGAATCACTCGTCGGGGAGCAATCCCTCTGTCACTGTAGGTACTGAGAAGAACCAAACAACAAAAGTGCTTGCTCCAAGAGATATCACAGCTGTTGCAAGAGAGGCTGCAGATGCCGATGAGATACGGGAAGCGCAGGCGCAACAGGCGAAGCGTTTAGAGGTTATGAAGACCAAGGCACAGGAATACAGTCAAAAACGACAGGCACTACTGCAGAAATGTCATGATTACGATATTCTGGGTATGCTAGAGGAGAAAAAGCTGGAATGCCTGGACTATCTGGCCGAAAAAAGAGCTAATCAGGAAGTTGCGGAACAGCAGGAATTACGCAAAAAATTAAAACGCAAGTTTTAACTTTATTACCCGTTTGCCATAGGCAGGCAATCACAGACAGAACTAACCCGCTTCAGTCCAAAAATCGTCGAAGTTGTGCCGCATTCATGGCAAACTTCTGCAATATAATTTTTTCTGCAGAATAGCTAACTATGTTTGAAATGGATGTCGTAAAACACCCTTGGCTGCTAGCCGCAGCAGTCGCCAGCGTTATCGCATCTTTGTTACATATTGCCATCATCTTTGGTGGAGCCGACTGGTATCGATTTTTTGGCGCGGGTGAAGGCATGGCTCAAATGGCAGAGCAAGGCAGCATGCGACCTACCTTGATTACGCTGTTTATTGCCGCTGTGCTTGCTGGCTTTGCGCTTTATGCTATTTCTGGCGCAGGATATGTGCCGGCATTGCCATTTCGTAAAGCCGCTCTGCTACTGATCACTGCGCTGTTTACCGTGCGTGCCTTGGCCGGACTAATACTGCCATTTGTGACATCGCATCCGGCAATTGCGCAAAACACAACGACATTTTGGATGGTCAGTTCCTGCATTTGTTTACTGCTTGGTTTTTGCTTTTTACGCGGCACACTAAACGCGTGGCAAGACTTATAAAATAGACAACGATTTGTAGAGGTATTCATGTACAACGGCAGTTGCTTGTGTGGCGCTATTCAAGTTCAAATAACAGGTGAAATAACGGATATTATTCATTGTCATTGTTCGTTATGCCGCAAATCCAGTGGTACTGCATTTGCTACCAACGGATTTGTTAAGCGACAGGATTTTTCCATCGTGACTGGCGATGCCCTGTTGGCTGCGTTCGAATTAAGGCCCGGCAAAAAGCGCCATTTTTGCCAACGCTGCGCATCACCGATTTTCAGCTCCAATGCCCAGGACCCAACACGGATCCGTTTGCGGTTGGGCATTCTGGATTCTGATATAGAAGAACGGCCAATTTCCCATAATTTTGTGACCTCCAAAGCGAATTGGGATAGCCTTAACGAAACATTACCGCATTACGAAGAACATGAGCCGTCAAGGCATCAGGGGAAATAACTGTTTATGCATATCTGGGTTGATGCCGATGCCTGTCCCACGGCAATTAAAGAAATTTTGTTCAGGGCTGCCGATCGCACCAAAATCCCGGTTACGCTGGTGGCAAACCAATATCTGCGGACTCCACCTTCGAGGTATATCAATGCCATTCAGGTGAGCAGTGGCTTTGATGTTGCCGACAACGAGATTGTGCGGCGAGCGCAACCCGATGACTTAGTGATCACGGCAGACATTCCTTTGGCAGCGGAAGTGTTGGATAAAGGGGCCATGGCCTTAAATCCAAGAGGGGAGTTGTATACCGAGAACAACATTAAAACTCGGCTGAATATTCGGGATTTTATGGATACCATGCGGGCAAGTGGTGTCCAGACTGGCGGACAACCAGCGATGAGTCAGGCAGACAAACAGGCATTTGCAAACCACTTGGATACCTTGCTCAGTGAGTTTCTGCGCAAAGCCCCCTGAGCTGGCGACTTAATTAGCTAACCCCAGACTCTGGGGTTAGCTCCAGTGTTCAAAATATTGCTCTGGTGGGTGTTCCGGGCGTTCTGCCGCTGGTGTACAAGCGGCAGTGCCGAGATATAAAAAACCTACAATTTCATCCTGTTCTTCCAAAAACAAAGCGGATTTGACCGCTTCATTAGATGCATAACTACCTGTACGCCACATTCCCTGAAAACCCTGGGCAACGGCTGCCATTTGCATGGCTTGTACCGCACAAGAAGTTGAAGCTACCTGCTCAATCCACGGGACTTTGGGGTGTTCCTGATGTTTGCATATCGCAATGATCACCATAGGTGCGCGCAATGGCAGTTCTGGTGCTCGCTCAACATCCCGCTCACTCATATCTGACTCAATAGCGGCCTGTTCGAAGATATCCCCTAACTTTTTCAGGCCAGCACCTTCGCAGACGATAAACTTCCAGGGTTTTAATGCCGCATGATCCGGCGCCCGTAGAGCCGCTTTTTTAATATTCTCCAGAGTTTCACCTGAGGGCGCTGGCTCCGTCAAACGCGGTAGCGACATACGATTTAGCAATAACGAAAGAGCTTCCATTTTTACTCCAATGGTTGAATAATCCTGGATTAATCAGTTGACCGCTCAAAATACAATGTAACCGCATGAAAATTCGCAATATTTCGAATGTGCCGCAGTTCACCCATCAGGTAAGTCTGCTACACCATTCAAGCTGCCAGAACCACTCTGCAAGTTGTCCAACTGATTATTTCAGGATAATGGATATTTATTCGATGCCGCCTACGCTAAGAAAAAGCCCGCCATGAATCAAGTACTATTTGTTGTTGGGGAATTTTCTGGCAAGGAAATAATCGATACTGGTGAATCGACCTCCACCGGTGAAAAACAGCACCAGTAACATCACAAAATACGTGATAGCAAACTCTATACCGTTGTTAAGAATAACAAAATTGCCGTTTGCCGTAAGCCATTCATAATCGCCGTATTGTTGTAGTAGTGCCTTGGCACTGTCCAGCTTTTCAGACGCCGCCATGACGGATTCATTATGAAGAATCGTTCCGTCAGCAAACCAACTACTGCTATCGGCTATCGCCAGCCAACCATTGTGCCAATGGGTTGTGATGGCCGCTACCAACATAGTGATCATTAACGGGATTGATACCCAGCGTGTTGCCAGACCTATGAGCAACAATATCGCGCCAAAGAACTCCGCTGCAACGGCCAATGCGGCGAGTAATCCTGGCATTGGCAAACCCAACCCCCAATCAGCATTGCCAAACCAGGCTACCGTATCTTCAAAGTGCTGCAGTTTATTCCAACCAGCCTGCATTAGCACCGGTGCCAGATATAATCGAAGCAATAGCGGCGCGATGCCGTCAGCTATCTGCGTTTTATCCAGCCATGCTTGGAGTGAGTAGTAGGTTTGTACTATATTCATATTAAAGGATTCTCGTTCACATTCTTCATGCTCATAGAACGAGTGTAGACCCTAATAATTTCAATGGCATTGTCGAAAACCATGAATCAACCCGAAACAGATAAGAAAAGCGTGTTCAGTAAACTGTTCAACCGACAGAAACAGAAAGTGCGAGCTAAGAAAAACGTTTCCAATGTCTTACGCCAGTTTGCCGATGACGACCTTAAAAGTATCGCGGTAGTGATTGATGAATGGCTAAAAGCAGATGCTCGAGATGTGCCATCAGCGCGCACTAAAGACCGGATCAGACGCTATAAAGGAGAATAAAAAAAACGCTCCTTCAGGAGCGCTTTTGAACTGAGTTTCAGAAATATTTAATACTCGGCATTGCCAGGTGAACGAGGGAATGGGATGACATCCCGCACATTCTGCATGCCGGTGACGTATGCCACCAATCGCTCGAAGCCAAGACCAAATCCTGAATGGGGCACAGTGCCATAACGACGCAGGTCGCGATACCAGCTGTAGTCTTCTTTTACCAAATCCATCTCTTCCATGCGTGCATCGAGCACATCAAGGCGCTCTTCACGTTGAGAACCACCAATGATTTCTCCGATTCCCGGTGCCAGTACATCCATAGCTGCGACCGTTTTGCCATCTTCATTCATACGCATATAGAAGGCTTTAATGTCCTTCGGGTAGTTTTGCATAATAATCGGCGCGCCCACATGCTCCTCTGCCAGATAGCGTTCATGCTCAGAGGCTAAATCGATACCCCATTCCACAGGGAACTCGAAGCTTTTGCCAGATTTTTGCAGAATATCAATAGCATCTGTGTAGTCCATTCGCACAAAGTCCTGGGTGACCACTTTTTCCAGACGAGAAACCGCATCTTTATTGATTCGCTGCGCAAAAAACGCCATATCGTCGGCACGTTCTTCCAAAACGGCTTTAAATACGTACTTCAACATATCTTCGGACAATTGTGCAATGTCGGCCAGGTCAGCAAATGCTACTTCCGGTTCAATCATCCAGAATTCTGCCAGGTGGCGACTGGTATTAGAGTTTTCGGCACGGAAGGTTGGACCAAATGTGTATACTTTGGAGAGCGCACAGCAGTAGGTTTCGACGTTTAACTGACCCGATACCGTTAAGAATGCTTCATTACCAAAAAAGTCCTGGGAGTAATCTACTTCACCTTTATCGGTTTTCGGCAGATTCATCATATCCAGCGTTGACACTCTGAACATTTCACCAGCCCCTTCAGTGTCGCTGGCGGTAATGATCGGAGTGCTGATCCAGTAGTAACCGCGCTCATGGAAAAAGCGGTGAATCGCCTGTGATAAGCAGTTGCGTACACGAGTCACCGCGCCAATCACATTGGTGCGTGCTCGCAAATGTGCATGCTCCCGCAAAAACTCGATACTATGACGCTTAGCGGCCATCGGGTAGGTATCTGGATTTTCTACCCATCCCAGCACCTCAACGTGTTGCGCTTCAATTTCCAGCGCCTGACCTTTACCTTCAGAGGCTTTTACCGTACCTGTTACCGAGATAGAGCACCCGGCCGTTAACTTAACGATATCGTCGTAATTATTCAGATTATTAAGGGCAATGACCTGTACCGGATCGAAGCAACTACCATCATGCACAGCAATAAATGATAGCCCCGCTTTTGAGTCTCGACGGGTGCGAACCCAGCCTTTTACGATTACAGTATCACCTACCTGGTGTTTTCCAGACAGGACGTCAACGACAGTGACGTGTGCCATTAAAATCTCCACTTCTTTGATGTTTATTCGGATATGCTGACGGGGGAGGATTGGCAATACAGCTTGTGCGCAATTCGCATCCTGCCCATCATGCGAAATTTAAGAGCGTAATGTTACTTGCTGAGCGCAGATTAACAAGTAAAAATGTCACTACCACTGCGTAAAATTGCCATATCTGTGAATCCTGGCTGGCTGAACGCCGTTACAGCCGTTGTAAACTTAAATTAAAGCCGTAACGGCCGTTAAATAAGAACAACAGTCTCTTTGCAGTACTAAGGGGAAAACCTATTGGCTGACGACAAAGCAACAGAAAAGAAACCGGGGGAACTGAACCTCAATGAACTTACGTTGAAGGAACCCCACAATGTCTCTAAGAAGAAGAAACCCTGGGATGGTGTTGATCGTCGGGAAAAACCCAAAAATAAAGATGCAGTATATCGCTTTGCTATGGTTGGCAACGTACTGGCGTGGCTTGCATTTGTCGCTTCTATGGTTATTTTTCATTTTGCGCGTCCAGAGCAGGAAACCGGGATGCACAGATTCTGGGGCGTTGAAGTGCGCACCGAATGGCACGCTGATTATCTGCCCAGCTTACTTATACTGTTGGCGTCCTGCACCTTATTGAGTCTGGTGGCGATGATATTGCGACGTCGTCGCAGTCGTCGCAAACAGGATAGTTTTGCCTTCAACATTTTCCTGCTAACGGTGGTTGCGTCAGCAGGTTTAGTTTGGGTGTATAAAGTGTTTCTTCAGGTAAGTGCCGTATAAATACCCGTTGTTAGCGCCGATAATTCATCTGGGCTGATAACATAAGGTGGCATGATATAAATGAGTTTGCCAAAGGGTCGCACCCAAATACCGTGTTTAACAAAGCGGGCTTGCAGGCTGGCGACATCAACCGCGGTTTTAGTTTCTACCACACCGATAGCACCTAAAATTCTGACGTCTGCAACTTGCGCAAGTGACTTGCAGCGGGGCAACTCTGCTTTTAACTGAACCTCGATGGCCTCAACCTGAGACCGCCAATGACCTTCTTCAATGAGTGATAGACTGGCATTTGCCACGGCACAGGCTAAAGGGTTACCCATGTATGTAGGGCCATGCATAAATACACCGGGAGAATCCTGACAAACGCCTATAGCGACATCGTCTGTGCATAACGCTGCAGCAAGTGTCATATAACCTCCGGTTAGCGCTTTGCCAACACACATGATATCCGGGCTGATGTCGGCATGCTCACACGCAAACAATTTGCCAGTGCGACCAAATCCAGTCGCTATCTCATCGCACACCAGCAACACATTATATTCATTGCATAGCTCTCGGCAGCGACGCAGGTATTCAGGATGGTAAATACGCATCCCGCCAGCACCTTGCACGACAGGTTCGATGATTAGGGCTGCCACTTCGTGATGATGTTTTTCCAATAGCTCCGCCATCGGGGCCACATCATCCTCGTTCCAACTGCAATCAAAGCGGGTTTGTGGGGCGGGGGCGAAAAGTTGCTGTTGCAATACCCCCTGGAACAGAGAATGCATTCCGTTTACCGGATCACAAACCGACATCGCTGCAAAAGTATCTCCGTGGTAACCATTGCGAACCGTCACAAACTTGTTTTTTTGCGGTGAACCCTGACAGGCCCAGTATTGCAGTGCCATTTTCATCGCCACTTCGACGGACACAGAGCCACTATCTGCCAGAAAAACCCGGTTAAGACCAGCAGGCGCCATACTGATCAGCTTTTTACTCAATTCGATAGCAGGTGCATGCGTCAGACCGCCAAACATAACATGAGACATTTTTTCCAACTGCGCTTTCGTCGCTTCATTCAGCGTCGGGTGGTTGTAACCGTGAATTGCGGCCCACCAGGAAGACATGCCATCGATCAGTGACTCACCTGTTTCCAGCGTAATTCTGCATCCTTCCGCGGAAATAACGGGATAGCAGGGAAGCGGATTTATTGCCGACGTGTAAGGGTGCCAAATGTGTTGTTGGTCGAAATCTAAATCAATTTGCGGGGCAATCATGGGGGAAGGAGATATCCTATAGGTTAAAAAGTGACCAGATGTAAACTTCGTGTAATAAATTTGGTTGACAAAATGTCAGCCAAACCTAGACTAAGCGCAATTAATTCTGAAGTAAAGGGCACACCAAATGCAGGCACAAGTGAGACATGACTGGACGTTAGAAGAAGTAAACAGACTATTTGCATTACCTTTTAATGACCTGCTTTTTCGCGCCCAAACGGTTCACAGAAAGCATTTTGATCCTAATCAAGTGCAAGTCAGCACCTTGTTGTCCATAAAAACCGGTGCCTGTCCTGAAGATTGCAAGTATTGCCCACAAAGTGCCCGATATGACACCGGCCTGGAAAAAGAGCGTTTGCTGGAAGTAGACAAAGTACTGGAAACTGCCAGACACGCGAAAGCGACAGGTTCTACCCGTTTTTGTATGGGAGCCGCCTGGCGAAATCCGAAACAACGTGACATGCCGTATTTGGTGAAAATGATAGAAGGTGTCAAGGATTTAGGGCTGGAAACCTGTATGACACTGGGCATGTTAGATCGTGAGCAGGCGCTGCAATTAAAACAAGCCGGCCTGGATTATTACAATCACAATCTGGATACGTCCCCGGAGTTTTATGGTGAAATCATCACCACTCGCACTTATCAGGACCGTTTGGATACCCTTACCAATGTACGTGAAGCCGGTATGAATGTTTGCTCCGGTGGTATTGTAGGCATGGGTGAAAGTGACAATGACCGTTCTGGCTTGCTAATGCAATTGGCAAACCTTGAGCAACATCCAGAAAGTGTCCCCATCAATATGCTGGTCAAAGTTGAAGGCACACCGCTTCAGGATCAGGAAGACCTGGATGCATTTGATTTTGTGCGCACTATTGCTGTGGCGCGAATCATGATGCCAAAATCCTATGTGCGTTTGTCAGCTGGCCGTGAAGCGATGAATGAACAAATGCAGGCGCTATGTTTTATGGCAGGTGCCAATTCAATCTTTTATGGTTGTAAACTGCTGACGACGCCTAATCCGGAAACGGATCAGGATATGTTGTTGTTTAGAAAATTGGGTATCAATGCAGAGCGTAGCCGCGATTATTCTGATGAAGCTCACGAGGCGGTATTGAAAGAAGCGGTGCAGGCACAACAGCAAGATGAGCTGTTTTATGATGCTACTGTCTAGTTAGCATGGCGTTTGAGTTTCTGGCAGAGCGTCTGCAGGAGCGTCGACAGCAAGGATTGTTGCGCGCTCCCGTAGAGGTGCAGACGTACCAGCAGCAATATATTTTGGTGGCTGGGCGTTCATACATTAACTTTTCCAGCAACGACTATTTGGGCCTTGCTCAACATCCTCAATTGCTGGCAAAGGCGTCAAATAACGGTGCAGATGTGATCGCTGGCAGTGGTGGTTCACCATTGGTTACTGGCCATTCAAGCAGTCACCAGGCACTTATCGATTATATCTGTGAGCAAACGCAGCGTGAGGCCGGGTTACTATGCAATTCCGGGTTTGCCGCCAATTTCTCGATTCTGCAAAGCCTTTTACTGTCCAAAAAGGATATCGCCTTAATGGATAAGCTCTCCCATGCTTCTATGATCGATGGTGCATTGGCTTCTGAAGGGCGAATTCAGCGTTTTCGTCACAACGATGTTGCCCATCTGACGGCAAAACTTGAAGCGCAGACTGCGGATAATTGTCTGGTGGTCACTGAAGGCGTATTTAGCATGGATGGCGATAAAGCGCCGCTAACAAGTATTGCCCCTGTCTGTGCCAGTCACAATGCCTGGTTAATGGTGGATGATGCTCATGCTATTGGCGTCACGGGAAAACAAGGCTTTGGCCATGCCGATTCAGATGGTTTATCTCAGGCGGAATTACCTGTCTGGATGGCGACCTTTGGCAAAGGTGTTGGCACAAGCGGTGCTATTATCTGCGGCAGTAAAACACTTATCCAGTACCTGAACAATTTTGCCCGTCATTATATTTACAGCACCGCGATGTCGCCTTTACAAGCGCAGCTGACCCTGCACAGTTTACAACTGATGACGCAGGAAACGTGGCGTCGTGAGAAATTGCAGGGGCTTATTGCGCAATTTCAGGAAGGGGCATCACGATTTGGTTTCAATGTTTTGCCATCATCAACCGCGATACAGCCGGTTATCATCGGTGAGCCCAATGAAGCACTGCTGGCCAGTGAAAAACTACAACAAAAAGGCATTTGGGTCAGCGCCATTCGTTCACCTACCGTGCCTGTTGGCTCTGATCGGTTACGGGTGACGTTGACGGCCAACCATGATGCCAAAGATGTTGATTATCTATTGCGCTGTCTGCAAGAGGTGTTGCAAGCATGAATGCGATGAACGCGACCAAGTATACCATCGCAAAAGCATTTGGTGCGGCTGCTGAACAATACGACAAGCAGGCCTGTATCCAGAAACTCATTGCCAAAGAAGCCTTACAGCGGGCACGAAACTTGATGCGACAGGTCACTCCGCAAAACTGTTTAGATATTGGTTGTGGCACCGGTTCAGCAACAGTGGATTTGCGCAGTGAGACCGCTAATCTAACTGGCATCGATATTGCGCCAGGTATGGTCAAATATGCAATGCGTCAGCACGGTTTGTCAGATATCAACTGGATGGTGGGAGATGCTGAAGAACTACCGGTGAGTGATAATAGTGTCGACTTTCTCTATTCCTGTATGGCATTGCAGTGGCTCGACAGTGCCGATGCATTTGCACAGGAATGTGCTCGTGTTCTGAGTGATAAAGGGCAGGGTTTTTTAGCCATTTTAACAGCAGGTTCTTTATTTGAACTGGCGGACACTTGGCAGGAACTCAATATTCCACCCACAGTGAATCGCTTTTTAGGCAGCGATCAATGGCGCAACGCGTTATTGCATCATAATATTGAAGTATCGATTGACGAAAAGCGATATGTTGATTGGCACCCAAATCTATTCGGTGTGCTGCACTCAATCAAAGACGTTGGGGCTGGTGTTAATACGGAGTCGAAATCATTGCGGTTAACCCGTGGACAATTGCGGCAACTGGAAAGTACGTATCGGCATCGATTTGGTGGTGAACGTGGACTGCCGTTAACCTACAGAGTGAGTCTGATTCATATGGAGAAGGGTAAATAAGTGGTACGTGGTTATTTTGTCACTGGTACAGATACCGAAGTTGGTAAAACCTTTATGACACAGGCAATGATGCAAATTGCCCTGCAACTTCGTAAAACAGTGGTTGGCTATAAGCCAGTTGCCGCCGGATGCGTAGTGACGGAACATGGCCTGCGCAATGAAGATGCCGTGTGTTTGCAGCAATCCAGCAGTTTTCGTATTCCTTACGACCAGATAAACCCATATGCTTTCGAAGAGCCGGCTGCGCCGCATTTGGCGGCTGAACGCGTCAAAGAGAAAATCTGCCTCAAAACCATTGCCGATGGTTACGAACGATTGCGCCGCAAAGAGCCGGATTTATTGTTTGTCGAAGGTGCTGGTGGCTGGCGATTGCCATTAGGGGATGGTCAGTTTATGTCGGACTTTGTTATCTCACATGAACTCCCCGTCATTCTGGTCGTCGGTGTGCGACTAGGGTGTTTAAATCACGCCTGTTTGACCATGGAAAGTATTCAAAAAGATGGACTTAAAATCGCCGGTTGGATTGCTAATCACCGCGACAACAGTATGCCTTTTCTTACCGAAAATATTCAGACATTAAAATCGTTGATTGATGCCCCATTTTTGGGTGAAGTTCCGATGGTGTTAAGTCCCAAAGAAGCGCGACATTATCTGGATATCAGCCCGCTACTCCATTATTAAGTATTGATATTTTAAACAGTAATTAACTACGCAACTTAAACAAGGAATGTCCAATGAAAGAAATTGAATTAACCTGGAAAATCGCACTTCGAATATGGTGGAGCTACACCTGGCGATGTATCGCGATTATTCTGCCTTGTACTTTTGTTATCGGCGGTATTGCCGGTTTTGCAATCGGCACTTCCGGCGGCAATGTTGAAGACTACGGTGTATGGCTACAATTGACGGGTGGATTTATAGGGTGTTTGTTGTCATTTCTCATTCTTCGCGACACCTTGGCCAAACGCTATAAGCGTTTTCGTTTGGTGGTCGTAGAAAACGAACCAGAACAGGAAAAGCCAGGCATTGCGCCATCGATTTAGCTAAAGCGTTTACTCGGGGAAAAGCTGGAGTCTGTTTATGGGGCACTTTTCTTGATTCAACCGAATTAAACCATTAATTTTACTGGGAACGGTTCAGACTCTTTAGGAATGACGTTGTTTAGGAAATAGCATCGTAAATCAAATATTAAATGCGGATATAAGAAAGCCCGGTGACTCCGGGCTTTGAAATGTTACAGTACTGAAATCAGTGCGTCAGCCAGAGTATCAACATTGGTTTTTGATATCCCTGCGATATTCACGCGGCTGGAGTCCACAAAGTAGATGGCGTGTTCACTACGCATTTTTTGAACTTGCTCTGGTGTGATACATAAAAATGAGAACATGCCTTTTTGTTGCGTGACAAAGCTAAAATCGAAGCTGGCGTTGCGCTCGTTTAACTTGCTCACTAACAAGGCTCTCAAGTCCTGCATGCGACCGCGCATCATGGCAACTTCACTTTGCCATTCCTCTTTCAAGGCGTTGTCGTTCAAAATGATATCCACTAACGCACCGCCGTAGGAAGGTGGCATTGAGTAGCTGCCGCGTGCAACAGATTGTAATTGCGATTGTACTATTTGACGCTGTTCAGGTTTGTTGCAAATAATGGCTGCCAAACCCACGCGTTCGCGATATAAACCAAAGTTTTTCGAGCAAGATGCCGCAATAATGACCTCTGGCAGGTTATCAGCCAATAAACGCAGACCATAAGCGTCTTCGTCCAACCCATCACCGAAGCCCTGATAAGCAGTGTCGATAAACGGCGTAAAGCCGGTTTGCTGTGCTATTTGCAGAACAGTTTGCCACTGCTCGTTAGTCAGATCAGCGCCCGTTGGATTGTGGCAACAACCGTGCAGAAGAACGATGTCCCCTTGTTTTACCTGCTTCAGGCAGTCCGCCATTCCATCAAAATTGATACCGCGTGATGCTTTGTCAAAGTAAGGGTATTTGGCGATTTTAAGGCCGGCACTTTCCATTAACGGTATGTGATTAGCCCAGGTCGGGTCGCTCACCCAAACAGTGGCACCCGCCTTACAGCGATTAACCAGTTCAGCCAGAATACGCAGAGCGCCACAGCCCCCGGGCGCTTGCACCGCGGCGACACGGTTATCACGAATAACCTGATGCTCACTGCCGAATAACAGGGTTAACATGCCATCAATATAACCTTGCACACCTTGCGGAGTGATATAGGTTTTAGAGGTTTCTTTGCCTAGCAAAATGGTTTGTGCTTTTGCAACTGACGTCAGAATAGGCGTATTGCCATTTTCATCCTTATATACACCCACACCCAAATCAATTTTGTTGGGGTTCGTGTCTTCGCGGTACGCGGCAGATAGTCCTAGAATAGGGTCGGCAGGAAGTTGGAGCAATACGTCGAACATGATTTTCCTTTGTTAAGTCGTTGCTGATTAAAACGCTTATTATGGCACTGTTACGGGCATTAAAGAACTACTTATTGGCGATTTGAAAGTGGAATTTTTGTTCAGAAAATAAAACACCTTTGTTGTCGAAGCACCGTTCTTGCCAGGAAACTTCATTATCATGGTTGATGGTTAACAATGTTGAGCTGCGAGTACCGTAGCCATCCATCTGAATAAAGATGGATGACAGATGTTTTTCCCATTCATAGGGTACGCCGGTTTGCGGTAACAAGTGGTCTTCAGCTTTGTTTTCATCCCGCAGTAAATCAAACAAGGCATCGTCATTTAAAGTGTCGTGGGTAAGACAATAAGATTGCAACGCTTGCACGCCTTTGTTAATTTTTGGCCAGGGACTATTCAAATTAGCGTTGGATAAGCCGTAAAAACCATCACTCAGTAATGCCACCGAATCGTCAAAATTGTTATACACACGTAAGTTTTGCCAGGGTCCATACAACAGGTTATAGCCATTATACCGTTCCCGCGATTGATGCAATTGTTGTTCGAACTGTTTTAATTCTGGAGTATCAAGTAGATAGTCTCTCGCTAAAAAGCCGCGGCTAATGGCATCTTGTTTTTGCATATGTGGCGCACGAATATTGGTAATTGCGCTGATAAATCCGTGTTCATTTATGCCCATCCAGGTTCCCCCTGCTTCAAGGTCTAAACCGGCAAGCAGCTTCGGTTGCGTCGACCAAAAGTATGAAGGCTCAGTGGCACGTTGGTAAAACTCATCGCGATTGGCAGCAATGATTAACGGATATTTGGGGTGTTTGTTGACTGCGATAAAAAGAATACACATATGGCTGAATAGTAAGGGTTCTATTTAAATAGCTGCATTGTCGTGCATAGTACACTGTGATTTCACATATCCCAACTTACACAGCGTTAATTCTCTGAGGCTTTACTGATTTGGAGCGCATTAAACGTAAATGCAAAATAGTTAACCCTTTTTTGTGCCCTGTTTCGTTTAGTTAAAAACAGCAATCAAGGGGATGTTATGCAGACATTACACTATTCAACACCCATCACATATTCGTTATCCAGAGCCTTTGGCTTTGTTGCCGCCGCTTCTGCCACGACATTAGCACTATTCTGGCTGATGAGTGTTCTGGTGAAACAGGAAGCCAATTCGGGAGGCGACCCGATACCTTGGGAGCCGATAATTATCGTCTTTGAGGAGCGTGATGAAACAACTCACATAGAAGATAGATTACCCGAACCACCTATCGTCAAACCGCAGCCACCAAGGCAGGATGTGCCCACTGACGAGCCGCTTGATGACAATATTCCAGGCTACAATCCGGGCAAGTTGAATTTAGATAAAATTGATGTACAAACCTCAGGCCCAACCATGCTCGACAGTGGTGGTGGTGACGCTCGTCCCATCGTCAGGATTGAACCCAATTACCCCAACACGGCAGCGCGAGACGGTATTGAGGGTTGGGTCAGGCTCAGGTTCTCGATTTCACCGACAGGCTCGGTCGAAAATATCGAAATTATTGACGCCGAACCAAAACGGGTTTTTGAGAGAGAGGCTCGCAGAGCATTGCGAAAATGGAAATATCAGCCAAAAGTTGTTGATGGTAAGCCAATTGCGCAACACAATATGACGGTAGAACTGACTTTTTCATTGCAACAACAATAGGGATTGCCTGTGGCGTTTGTTATCAGCCTCAAAAATATGCGCTACAGCAAAGCAACCAACGAGTGGTTGATGTTGCAATATCGTTTGAGTCAGGAACCCAAGTTTTTAGAGCAGCTTTATAAAAACTGTGCTGATGATCTGTACCACTTTTTGCTGACTCAATCTGAACCTGACATGGCGAAAGAGATAACGCATTTAGCCTGGGTGAAGGTCATGGAAAAACGCAATCAATTTCAGCAAGGAGGAAAGTTCAAAAATTGGCTGTTTACATTAGGGCGAAATTTATTGATTGATGAATTCCGCCGCAATAAAAAACTCGTTGAACTTCAGGATGAAGAACAAACCATTTTTTGCGAATTCTCAAATCTGGATAAACTACAAAAGGCACAGGCATTTAATGTTGCGCTTGAAGCGCTACCGTTTTTTCAACGTGAAGCGCTTATATTGATGCAGGAAGGATTTGGGCTACTGGAAATCAGCGCGATTACCGAAGTAGATACCGAAACGGTGAAGAGTCGCATTCGCTATGCAAAGCAGAAACTGAAAACGATGATGAGTAAGTATCATGAGTAGTCAATCGAATGATTTTGAGCAAGAGCTTAACGAGCTTATGCAGCAGCGCAAACGCAAGATAAAGGCGCCAACGTCAATAAAACGCAATGTTTTGGCGCGGGCAAGAAGCAAGATGCCAAACGGGGACTCTTCATCCATTCAGGGATTATTTGCTGCGGCAGCTACGTTGCTTATTGTATTTGGTTTGCTGGAGTTTTCGGTTTTTACCAATTCTTCTGATGAACAATTGGCCGTTATTGAATACCACCAAATGTATGATGAACATGATGACTCAAGGTCGGAACAATATGCGGTTGTCCATCAGCAGTACAGCGAGTCTGTAAATTTAATGGCGAAAGCTGCTCGACTGACATCGGCAACCGTCAGCGCTCTGGATAATGGCGAGCTGCAACTCATTACCTGTAACGATACCAAAGTGCAGTTATCTAAAAATCTCTTACAGCATTTACAACGCATGCATCAAATCAAACCCGACTTAAAGGTAGGCGAAGCTGTCATGCTAGCCACGACTGAGCAGGGGCTGATTATTAACATCAGCAGTATCATTGGCGATAATGCGCTAAAAAGTAAAGCCGCAGAAAAAAGCTGTTGATGGCTTTCTATGCTATAGCAATTTATTCCCGTTGCTAGTGCAATAAACCATTGACCTTGTGGTAGGATGCGCAATAAGCATTAACCTGAAATAATCAGTTGGACAACTGATTATTTCAGGATTATAGACGTCATTAACACAACATTACTTTCCTGAGCCTATGTCCGATATATTGAAAAATAAAGGGTTTACAACCCGACTTGTGCACGCTGATCGCCTGTTGAATAAACCGCAAGATGGTGCAGTGCATCAGGCAACAAATAACTCTGTTCTATTCGATTACGAAAAAATCGAAGATCTGGTGGATATATTTCAGGGACGAGTCGCAGGGCATGCCTATTCCCGGCAGTCTTCCGCATCCATTGATGCCTTGCAAAATATGGTGACCGAATTAGAACAGGGGGTTGGCGCTTTGACCTTTGCCTCTGGCATGGCGGCAATCACCACCGTATTTTTATCGCTTCTGCAAGCGGGCGATCATTTGATCATGAGCCACTTTGTTTTTGGTAATACCAATAGCTTTGTGGGTTCATTGCGCCGATATGGTATTGAAGTCACCTTAGTGGATGTTACTGAAGCGAAAAATGTTGAGGCAGCCATTCAGGAAAATACCCGAGCGGTATACGTTGAGACCATTGCGAATCCGGTTACTCAGGTTGCCGACCTGACACGCATCGGTGAAATATGTAAAGCGAAAAACGTGTTATACATGGTAGATAATACCATGACACCGGCGTTTATATTTGATGCAAAGGCGGTGCATGCATCATTGTTGGTGGGCTCATTAACCAAATACATGGCAGGTCATGGTCATGTCCTGGGCGGTGTAGTCGTTGATACCGGGCTGTATCCCTGGTCAGTGTTTCCGGGTATTCAGGAAATGTTCCGGGCACTGCCTGAAAATATGCAGGGATTGATGCAGATTAAAAAGAAAGGTCTTCGTGATATGGGAGGCTGTTTAACGGCAGAATCCGCCCATGCCATTTCAATCGGTATGGAAACATTGGCGCTGCGTATCGAGAGAACCTGTCAAAATGCATCTGCCCTTGCTGAATATTTGGATAGTCACCCCAAAATTGCGCGGGTTTTTTATCCGGGTATGGAAAAACATCCGCAACATCAACTGGCGAAACAGCATTTTAGTCAATTCGGTGGGATCCTGAGTTTTGACCTACGAGATGATGTTGATTGTTTTGCTTTTATGAACCGCTTGCAATTGGTGCTCAATGCGACTCATTTAGGCGATACCAGAACATTGGCAATCCCAGTTGCCCATACCATTTATTATGAAATGGGCGCAGAAACTCGTGAACAGATGGGGATCAGCGATAATATGGTCAGATTGAGTGTGGGTATCGAAGATATTAATGATCTACTAGCCGACTTTGATCAGGCTTTGGCCTGATCCAACAATATAGAACAAACTCATCTTTGCGGCTTACGATGGCGACAATGTTTCGCTTCGTAAGTCGTGTAACAATCCAGCCCTTTGTTCAAATTAGTAAACGATAAAATCCCTTTAATTTCCTTAAAATCCCCTTAGATTTACTTCTCAATTTCTGGTGGAGCGTTTTGCTCTTTTTCCGATCACCAATATTGAAGGTTTCTACTTACGTGAAGTGAAGAAGAAATACACGCAGCCGATTAATGATGAATACTTTCGCTTGTATTGTCGTCAGCGCAAAATCACCAAAAAATCATATAAACGTCAGGTGTTTTGACGCTCATTTGCATAACGTAACTGCTTGTTCATTCACATTTCTGCGATGTTCGACAGTTCGCGGAACACAAATCAAAGATAACATATGAAGTCTATATACAACGCAATTGTGCTGTCTTCTATTCTGCTGATGACGGAGCAAAGTTATGGTCATGATGAATTTCCCGTACTTAAAGGACCTTATCTGGGACAAACGCCTCCCGGCCTAACTGCTACCGTTTTTGCGCCTGGCATAGTGTCCACTGACAGTTGGGGGGATGCCGGTCGTTTTTCGCCAGATATGACTGAGTTTTATGTCCAAAGGTGGCGTATACACGATGATAAAAGAGAAACAGAGTCCGTCACGTTTAAACAAAAGAATAACAAATGGTATGAGGTCGCTGATCCGGGTAGAGGTAGTATTCCGTTTTTCGCTCCCGACGGCAATACTTTGCATTTTGGCAAGCGCTATAAGGAGCGAACTAATAATGGTTGGTCGGAGATGAAAAGTCTGGGCTCCCCTTTTGAGGAAATACGCATAATGGGCCTCACTGTTTCCGCTCAAGGTACCTATGTTTTTGATGAGGTAGGCACAAACGGTAACGGAGTCATTCGGTATTCACGATGGGTAGATGGTAAACGCCAAGATCCACAACCCTTTGGCAAAGAGATTAACACGGGCACATGGAATGCCCATCCCTTCATTGCACCTGACGAGTCATACATTATGTGGGACGGGGAGAGGGAAACAGGCTTCGGAAGTTCAGATCTTTATATCAGTTTTCGGCAACCCGATGGTTCTTGGGGAGATGCGATTAACTTAGGCGATAAGGTCAACACAGAAGCTGAAGAAGGGGGGCCACAAATCACGCCTGACGGGAAATACCTGTTCTTTAACAGAATGGTCGCGCCAGCGACTGGTAACACCGAGCGTCAATCTGACTTGTTCTGGATTGATGTGAAGTTCATCGAAGACCTTAGGCTAAAATAATAGCGATATAAATGGTGTGAACAACGTCTTGCTCAGTAGGTCGATTTTACTTGCAGCAAGGCTTGTTGATAGCAGGAATGATGATATGACCATTGATGTAAAATTTAAGTACATACTCGCTGTCGGATTTTTAATTTACTACAGCAGTTTTAGTGCAGCACTCAACTCAGATACGAGTGACCTCGCACCGAAAGCAACAACTGCCGAAATAGCCCAGTCATTCAGAGATATTCCCTATCTTGAGAATGCCTTAATTGATGGCACCCCTGCAGATAAAAAAGATGCCTTAGCCGTAGGTAAATTGGGTGTAGATGGCGGGAATAAACAGATGATCCTAAAGCTGGCTCAGGAAATCGCAGATGGGAAGCACGGTAATTTCGACAGTCTGCTAATCGCTCATAAAGGCAAACTTTTATTTGAATCTTACTATTTACGTGGTCGTATCGATTTACCCCATCCGCAAGCGTCCGCGACGAAAGTTTATACCAGTTTGGCCCTCGGCCGGGCCATTCAGCTAGGTTATTTGACTATGGAAGATTTGGATAAGCCGTTGGTCAGCTTTTTACCGGATCTGGAGCCTGCTGATCTGGTTGAGGGGGCAGAAAAAATCACGCTACATAAGGCCATGACCATGCGCTCAGGTATCCGCATCAGCAGGGAACAGAGGGATGAATTTGAGAACAACCCAGCACAGTTAAAAGGGCAGGGGCAAGTTCAGGTTTATCTTGAGCATAGCGCGCCAATAACCGACGATTCTCAGATTTTTGAATACAAGTTCGATCCGATGTTGGTGATGCAAGTCATTGAAGCTGTTGTACCTGGGACGGCTGAGGACTTCATCAAAAACGAGCTACTCGATAAGTTGGGCATTACGAATTATCGCTGGAGGATTGATGTTAGCGGCCTGCCCAAAGCGGGTTCCCGTTCAAGCATGACATCACGCGCAATGATTAAACTAGGAACTCTGGCCATGAACAAAGGAAAATGGAATGGTGAACAGCTCATCCCAGAAACGTTTATTGCCAAAGCCATCAATAGAATTGTTCACCATAGCGATGATGAAAATTTTTCCGCCAAAGGTGACGTCACAAATATCGGCTATGGTTATTTCTGGTGGCAGGCCGACCTGACTAGAGGCTGTTGATCTTTGTTGAAAAAGCAATCGGCATGGCAACGAGGTATAATTGTTTCGCCAAAAATAAAAATGCCTGACGCTGCCATGCCAAGAACAATGTTATCAGATAAAGACTGGAAAAAGCTAAAACAAGTCCTAAAAGACAGTGGTCGTGTTTACAACAAATACGAACATCGCAATACCTTAGAAGGGATTTTGTATCGCATGAGAACAGGGGTCCAGTGGCGAGACTTACCCCCAGAGTTTGGGCTTTGGAATACGGTTTTCAGGCGCTTTAATCTCTGGTCAAAGAAAGGGATACTTCAAAAGCTCTTTGAGCAATTAGCCGCTGAACATGATTCTGAATGGTTGTTTATTGATGGCAGTATTGTCAAAGCTCATCAGGATAGTACTGGTGCCGTTGGGGATTCAGATGAAGCCATTGGGAGAAGCCGTGGTGGTAACTCCACCAAAATCCATGTCGCTGTCGATAGTGGCGGGCTTCCCGTCTACTTTGAACTCTCCGGTGGTCAGGTACATGATATTACTCATGCACAGAGCCTTGTTGAGCACAGTCCTGAAGCCACTTGTGTGACAGCAGATAAAGGATATGACAGTGACATTTTCAGAGACTATATTGAAGAGAATGGTGGTGTAGCGAATATTCCCAGAAAGACGAGTCGAAAAAAGGGAAATGACCATATGGACTGGTGTTTATACAAATATCGGCACCTGGTCGAAAATATCTTTTTGAAAATTAAAAAGTACCGGGCTGTAGCAACCCGATACGATAAATTAGAACGAAACTACAACAGCACAGTGGCGTTGGCCTTTGTCATGGTCTGGTTACCAATGTATGGCTGATCAAAAGATGATCAAAGATCAACACGCTCTAGTGGGAATAAAAGCTTTTTTAGTACATCTGCTCAGGGAGGCAGCGGCCAAACCATCATTTTAATAGAAGAGCTTGATCTAATTGTTGTGACCACGGTTCACAGACTAGAGATCAGCGTCTTGCAGATGACGGCAGAAAGAATCCTGCCAGCTTTTATCGAGAAATAGCAACCAGCAAAGGCTTTATCTCTGAACCAATTATTCTGTTTCAAAGAAAGCCCAGTTACTTTCAGATAAACGCTTGTGACGTTTTATAGAGCTTGCCGTCTGATTAAGTTGTGCTTGAACATGTATTAAAGGTCAGAGTTTAATCGTGAATAACTTGTAGAAAATACCTGCTATTCCAATGTGAGTTTAGAATGCAGATGCTTGAGATCCATCATGGAAGGCAACCGGCACCCTCGACGTTTAATATTTAGAATCCAGGATGCATCTTATAAACTCCAGCGCAACATGATGGTTTGGACTGACAAAACTTAACTCGGCATAGCTGGTCTCGCTGACCGCAGTGTCAGATTGGAATATCTAGGTCAGTCTGTAGGAATAGGGGCAAAAGGCTCTCTATGAGAAAGATAATACAGTAAAGTCTTGAGATATTTCTTGAAAATCCACTATCATTTTATTAACGGCAGTACCTTGTGCAATCGCAGTTTAAGTATGTTCAGATAAGCTTTCCCGATAAAAGCGCTGTGGTTGAGTTGCAAGGATTCACGCACGTTCAAATGCATAGAGCGAGAAGCAACATGAACAGCTTTTTAATCAATCTTAATACCGGAAATTCATTAACTGCGACCAAGATAATTGGAATCGCATTCATCTGTTTGTTCAGCATTGGTTGTGTGACCATCTCCGATAATATGGCCAATGAAAAAGTCGATATCTCTTCTGGTCGTATAAAAGAAGCGCAATTCTTAGGAGCACCAATTACAGAGATTGCAGAATTTAAAAAAGGAGCACCAAAGCGATGGATGGAAACTCTGGATAAGGGAGATGATCCCCTCAAACCTGGATGTGCTTGTCTTTATGAATTTCCCGCATGTGGCGGTGGAATTACTGGGCGTGCTGTGGATGAGTGTTTTCCAAAAGATGGAGTGACATTGAATGAAAAAGTCATTTCCCCCAATTGTTCTTCATACGAAGACAAAACTTATAATTGCGAAACATTGCTCGGAAAGGGAGCTCGATGTAAATTGATTGAACTTACGTGTTGTGGTGTGAGAACAACATCGGCACAGTGCGACATTGATATTACCAATTAGTTATCTGAAGAATGGGGGCACCATTACAGTACCAAATCCAGGCACAAAATGGTGGTTTAGGTAGCTAAGAAGACTACTGCGAGATTTCAGTGCACATCGATTTTTTATAGTCGATTGTAGATATGAGCAATTCGTATAATTGTAGCACGAAAGATTCCTTGGGAAAGTATAGAGATGCAGCCACCCATTGCTGTATTGGGTGGCTAACAAGTTTTACAATTTAGATCAGCAGGCCACGACAGAGTCGTCTTCAACACTCACCTGAGAAGGTATGTACTTATCTGCGGACCAATCGTTTTCCCAGGTTTCACCATCCAGCAAATAGCGGAAGCGGTATTCTTTTCCGGCTTCTAAATCGACAGTTTGGGTGAATCCCCCGCTTTTCAGTTTCTTCATTGGAGATGACTTCGGATCCCAGTCGTTGAATTCACCCACCAGTTGCACTTTTTTAGCGCTTTTTGCTTCTTCCTGGGTCAATTTGAAGGTGACTTTGCAAACGGGTTTAGATTTTAAAAACTTTTTGGTTAGTGCCATGTTGTGTTCCTCAAGTGTGTTCAGTAGTAATAAAGTTACAGAAAAGGGTTAAAAAACCGTCATGGCGCAGTTTTACCATGATATGAGCTGTAATAAAAGTACATGTTGTTGCTGAATACGTATTCTATGAAGGAAAGATTGCAAGTCTGTTGCCAAAGCGGGGTTTGACTGCTCCGATCTCTGTCGAAACAGTCAAAATTGGCGATAAATCGATGGTTATTTACATCAGCCAGGCGTAACTGAATTTCATAAACAGGTTTCGGTTATCTTTTTCCAGCCTGGTAAGATCCTCGTCTTCATAGGCATGGTCTGAATAACCTGCGAAAAATACGGTCTGAGGATTAATCTTATAGCTGTATATCAGCTGCATGGATACATCGATAAAGTTCTCTGACGGTAAATCATCGATTGCAACAGCAGGTTGATTATCCAGATTCTGATGGATATCAGTGTAAATCAGGCTGAGTTTAATTGAGTTACGGGCATCGAAATTGTACTTCAAGCGCAAGTCAGCCAGATTGGCCGTGAATACTTCTTGTCCGTCGGTTTCCAGCTTTTCATAGCGGTATTTCAGTTCAGCCCGCAAATGCTCATTGATACTGTACTCAAAGCCAGGGCGCAGCACAAAACGATCGGCCAGGCGGTTGTTTCTAAAATCAATTTGGGTGCCGGTAAGGATTTCATTCTGCAAAAACAACCCGGAAATGGGCTGAAAATCACCGTAAATAAAACAATAGTTGCGGCTAAACATTTGGGTATTGCCGCGAATGCGTAGTGTTCGCTCATCAAATCGCTGACCGACATGGTCATTGGCGGTGCAGCCAAGCTCTAAATAGGATTGCAATGGACCAGTGACACTGATTTGAGCTTCGAGTTCGCGCTCAATCACATCGCCATTAGAATCATGCATGATGTCCCAGTCACCCCTTATTCTCCAGCGGTTGTACCAGTCGTCTTCTTCGCCATAGATAAGATAGCCACCACCAATGATGGCGCGTGTGATATCCACCTGACTTTCAAAACCCAGGTCAGCGCGAAAGTCTTTGCCCAGTTCATAGTAGCGGGCGTCCGCAAACCAATTTCGTTCTTCATGGGAATAGGTTACGCGAAGAGCGTGGTCATTTAAGCTGTCATCGCCGTTCAAGCGTAATACCTGTTCGTTGAAGGCGCAGTCGTTAAAGGAACAGTCGTCTGGGACTTCTTCACATTCGTCTTCATTACAAAAGTCATTTGCCAGCCACTCAGGGTACTGAGTATCGGATTGGATCACCTGTACTGTGAGTTCATCCTGATCGGTGATGCGATAGTTGGCATCAATAGAGCCCACATAATTATGATAACCGTCAGATGTTCTGAGGGTGCCAAGAAAGCCAACGGATAATTTGCTATTGGCGTCAAAGCGGTAACGCAGAGCGGTATTTTTGCTTTCCTGTTCCAGCACTGCAACGCTGGAGCTTAAATTACCGGGTACCAAAAACGTGGTATTTTCGTCGTTTGTCGCGAACACTCCAAAAGAGTGTTTGCCCATCTTTCCGGTTAACTTCGCGCCGATATCTGGAGCGCCGATATTGCGGGTATACACCAGATTAAAATCAGTGGAGAAGGTATCCTGATTCTCTAAAAAGAAGGGCCTTTTTTCAGGAAAGAATAAAGTGAAGTTATTGTTGATCCCTAACTGACCGGCATCAGCCTCTACTTGGGAAAAGTCAGGATTAAATGTGGCATTTAAAAAGATATCTGAACTGATCCCCCATTTAATATCAAGCCCAGGTTCGATAATGCTTTCTTTTTCCCAATTAAAATCATCAGGAAGCTCTCTTGTTTCTGACTGCCCCAAAACTAAGGTGGGTACAATCGCCAAATCCTTACCCTGTTGCAGATTTTCCAAACCGGAGATAGGTCGCATTTGACAAGCCCAGCAGTCATTATTGCGGTCAATAGCCATATTGGAAATGCGCAATCGGTCGCTTCTTGGGTAGAATCGCAAGAATTCCACAGCCCAGGTCTGTTTGCCTGCACTGGGGTTAAAATTAAAGTTGCGCAAGGGAATGGCCACTTCCACCTGATAACCCGTATCGGTGATTTGTCCCGCTGATTCCCAGATACCATCCCAGGCCGAATCTTCAAAGTTTCCTACGACGTTTTCGGTACTATCTCCTTGCACACCAAAAGGGTTAACAAAGAACTGAAAAACGAGACGATGGTCGTTATATGGGTCCAACTTTATGCCAATCATATCGTCACGCCAGATATCATCCCTATCGTTATAGTATGCCCGGATTTTTTCGGGTTCAGGGTCCTGAGCTTCGAACGCGACAAACAGAGTGTCACCATTATCAAAATAGCGCACAGTAGTTTTGACTGGAGACTGGGTATTTTCATGAGGCCAGGTGACTGTATTGAGCTCTTTAACAGCGGCTTGTTGCCAAACATCTTCATCAAGTACGCCGTCAATCGTCACTGGAGAAGTGAAACGAGGAATGTCTGTCAAAGAGGCATCAGCCAATGAGCTAAACAGCAAAGCTGCAGAAAGTAAAAGTGGGCGCGTTTTCCGCATTATCTATCCTTATATCCGGGCCGGGTTAATTTTTATCTCTGCAATTGTTACCAGATGATCTAACCTTAGATCGAAAAAGGTGAAACCTTAACTATAGGTCCTTTTTCAATTCAACGTAGTGAGATAAAAACTATACACGTCATCACTGCTGACTTTATATATATGAATACTGGTCAACTATCAGCAGTTGGGTTCGTGCAGGCTTATACGTTATTTCCAACAGAATTGCTGGATGACAGAAGGTAAAACGCGACAAGTAGCAGGAAAAATACGATGAATGTAGAAAGAAATTCTGACTGATGAAAAAACGCCCATTCGGGCGTTTTTAATAAATTCGATAATACACTTAAAAGCGTCTTCTTTGACCACCACCGTTATTTGTGCGTGGTTTAGGGGGGCGAGCTTCATTCACAACAACGCTGCGTCCGCCGAGATCTTTACCATTGAGACCTTCGATCGCTTGTTCACCATCTTCTTTGCTCTCAAACTCTACAAATCCAAATCCTTTTGAGCGATTAGTTTCCCTTTCCATAATAATTTTTGCTGATAAAACATTACCAAAAGGGGCAAACGCGTCTTCCAACTCGGCATCAGTTAACCGATAGGATAAGTTTCCAACATACAATTTCATGACATTAATCTCTTTGACTGATGTATCTCATCGTCATATAGGCGCCAACAGTCCGAACGTCCCAATGCCGTGCCTGATGCGACCCATGCACCAAACAAATTCCTTGAAAGTCTCGGATGTATTAAGAAAAAAAGCAACAAAAAATTGATGAAATTATTATTAATTTAAATATTAAGTCAAACTCATATGGAATAAGCGATGGCGAGAATGTAAATGAATTTAAATGTGAAAGATTTACTTCTTTATGGTTAAATAGTTACCCTTTTTCTCTCCTGCGAATCCATGCATCACTAATATTTGAATTTAATCGCCATTCCACACAGCATTCTATACTTAATGAAAATCTAACGTTTACTGGAAATTAACGCTATGCATTATTCCGCATGCTGCTCTTGTGGCGAAGTAACAGTTCAGATCTCGCTGCCTAATCCAATCGAAGCTTATGAGCCACGACAATGTGATTGCGATTTTTGTATGGCTCGAGGCTTGGCGTATCTCTCTGATCCTAATGGGTTGTTAACCATCACTTCAGAAAAACCACTTAAAGCACTAAAGCAAGGCTCTAATCAGGCATCATTTTTACAATGCTTGGGTTGTGATCAAGTAGTTGCTGTGACCTGTCAGTATGAAACGGAGTTACGGGGTGCTGCTTCCTCGAGGCTATTTGCAAAGCATTATCAATTGGCAACGTCTTCACCTGTATCACCAAAATTACTCAGTGCAGTAGATAAACGTGAGCGCTGGTTAACGCTATGGGCCAAAGTAAAATTAATTGCAGGGGGAAGTCGTTAAGTGCTTCTTCATACGACGAATCCACAGGGATGTGGTTGGCCGCGCATAGTGCGGCCACTAACTTCAGGCAATGCGATAATGCTGACGGTATTTATCCACCCACATGGACGTTGCACCACAGATAGCCACTGGCATCACGATGAAGTTAACTATGGGGATCATCGAGCAGAAGGTCACCATAATGCCAAAGGAAAAACTATCGGTTTTCGTTTGCATTAATTCTCTACGCATCGTTTTAAAGGGGACTTTATGATTATCAAACGGGTAGTCACAATACTGAACCGCCATCATCCAGGCGGTGAATAAAAACCAGATTACTTGCCCGACAACCGGCAACAGAAAAAACAGCAGTAAATAGCCAATAGCCCGAGGCAAATAATAACCCAGCTTCTGCACTTCTCGCCCTAGCGTTCGAGGAATATCTTTAAAAACCTGCCAAAACTGTCCGGATGGTGGTTCCTCACCTGTCAGAATCATTTCAATTCGTTCTGACAACAAACCGTTAAAAGGTGCGGCGATCCAGTTCGCTAATGTGCCAAAAATATACGCAGAAAATAATAAAATAATAAATACAGCAATTGGCCAGACAAAAAACGCGATACTTTCTTTTAGCCATTCCAGCCAGTCAGGGATCCAGTCGATGACTTCTTGCACTAACAAGTCGATTTGTCCAAACAAATACCAGAATGCGGAGCCAAATAGCAGAACATTAATAATTAATGGAAATAATACGAAAGTCCGCACACCGGGTTTTGTTACCAGGTGCAGACCTTCAAAAAAATAATCCAAACCGGACTTGTGCTTCATAATTCTCCGTAATCTCACTATGTCATTGCAGCATAAGGTACGTATTTGCTTTGAAAGCGTCAATACAAGCGAATCAACGCATTGTTACAGAAAGTGTGAACAGCGAGACTGTTTGTTGTTGCCACACAGCAGAAATTTCACTGAACGTGTTGTCAGCGCATGGCAAATGATTAATATGGGAAGGTGCGCAGCGCAAATAACACCTGAAACAGGGGCATAATAACAACAATGCGATTGAAAAAAATCCGCTTAGCCGGATTTAAATCATTTGTCGATCCTACAACTATACCTTTTCCTGACGATATGACCGCCATCGTTGGGCCTAATGGCTGTGGCAAATCGAACGTTATTGATGCTGTACGTTGGGTATTAGGCGAAAGCTCTGCTAAGAATTTGCGCGGTGATGCCATGACAGACGTAATCTTTAACGGTTCGACTTCCCGCAAACCCGTTTCACAATGCAGCGTTGAGTTAGTTTTTGATAATACCAGTCAGCGTATTCAGGGCGAGTTCGCGGCATTCAATGAAATTTCTATTAAACGCGTGGTCACCCGCGACGCACAATCAAACTACTTTCTCAACAACACCAAATGTCGTCGAAAAGATGTTACCGAGTTATTTCTCGGGACCGGGCTTGGACCACGCAGCTATGCCATTATTGAACAAGGTATGATCTCCCGACTTATTGAGTCGAAGCCTCAGGAATTGCGGGTGTTTATCGAAGAAGCGGCAGGTATTTCTAAATACAAAGAACGCCGACGTGAAACGGAAAACCGGATTAAACATACCCGAGAAAATCTGGAAAGACTAGGAGATGTTCGGGCGGAGCTTGGGCAACAACTGGATAAGTTACAGCGTCAAGCCAGTGCCGCAAAACGGTACAAAGAACTTAAAGCCAAAGAACGTCGATATAAAGGCGAATTAGCCGCTATTCGCTGGTTGCATTTGAATGATGTCATTGCCGATGTCGAACAACGAATTCAACAACAACAAACAGCCATTGAGTCTTACATCGCTAAGCAACGCGGTGATGAGAAAGAAATCACGCTGTTAAAAGAGCAGCAGGCAGACTTAAAGCAGCAACTATCAGATACCCAGCACGAGTTTTACCTGGTGGGTAATGAGATTACTAAGCTGGAACAAAATCAGCAATTTACACAGCAACGTAAACGACAAATAGAAGAAGAGCTGCAGCGATTAGCTACGCAATTGGATACCTTGCAAGAGCAGTTAGGCATAAGCGACGCCGAGATTGAACAGGTAGAAGCACAACTGGAACTGTTGGCTCCAGAGCAGTTGATGCTGGAGGAGCAGTTAGAAGAAGCGGACATGCGGTATCAGACTCTTCAGGAGCAATGGCAGGATAAACAACAGCAGTGGCGACAAAAAGACCAGCAAGAGAATCAACTTAAGCAACAGGTCCAGGGCAAACATGGTGAAATTCAAACCCTGCTACAAGTGCAGTTGCGCACTGAGCAGCGGTTAACTGAATTGCAGGGGTTACTGGACTCAACTGAGTTAGACGAACTGCAACAGGAACTCGATGAGTTGGACGACGAGTTTGACGCTATCAGTGAAAAACACCTGAACGCCTCGGAGACGCTGGAAAGCAGCAAGTCAGCACTCAGTGAACAGCGGCTGTTTTTAGAAAAGGTCACTAAAGAATATCAGCAAGGTTTAAGAACACTGCACAGTTTGGAAGCAAAAGTGCAAAACCTGAGAGAGTGGTTGGCAAATCAACAGGAAAGCAATCAGCAAGTCACCGACTGGTTGGCCAATCAGGAGGGTGATAGTCAGCACATCTGGGATTATCTGCAAGTAAATGAAGAATGGCAGTATGCGGTTGAAACCGCGATGCAACAGTGGCAAAACAGTCTGGTGTTCACCGGGCAACATCAGGACAGTTATGCCAAAGGAATGGCTTTGTTTTTTGCTGCGCAATTTGAGAATTTTAAGCCTGACAATACGCTCGCGCAGCAGTGTCATAATGCCCAGGTCCCCGAGTGGTTAGCAAGAATAGAGATCGCTGACTCATTGGCCCAGGCTAAACGCAGAGTGGTGGAGCTACCAGCAGGATTCAGTGTAATTACCAGAGAAGGAATGTGGTTAGGTGAGGATTGGTTGATTGCAGGATTGGAAGCCGGACAGGAGAGCAAATTGCAACGCATTCAGGAGGTGCAGGAACTAGAGTTGCAACTAGCACAACAACAGCAATCAGTGGACGTGTTGTTTGAGAAGGTGGAGGATGCAGAGCAGACATTGCAACAGCAACAAGATACTGTGCAGTCGCTGTCAGGCCAGGTGCAGCAAAGTGATATTGAAAAACAGCACTGTGATAAAAAACGCCAGTTTATTCAACAGCAGTTGCAAAAAGCTCAGGCCAACAAAGAAAAAAGTCAGTTAGAAATCATTCAGTATCAGGAACAACTGGCGCTGGAAAAAGAACAGTTGGAAGAGCTGTCTTTGCAGGTCGAGGAGTTGGAAGAACAGTTATTGATCCTGGAGGAAGATAACGGTGACTCAGAAGCTGAGCGAGAGCGCATGGAAAATGCCATCCGCACGGCGCAACAACAACTGGAAGAATTTAAATCGAAACAGCATCAGATTGCCTTATCTCTGCAGAATTTACAGCACCAAAAACAAAGTCTGGAAACCAACCGCACACGCACTGATGATGATATTGCATCTATAGTTGAAAAGCAGGAATCCTTGCGCATTGAACTGCATTCCATTCAGGCACCAGGGGAAGAGCAAAAACAACGACTCGCAGAATTACTGGAAAAGCAGGAACAGTTTCGCCACGCCCAACAGGGGATTCAATCTCAGTTGGCCACAATTGAGCAGTCATTAGCCGATGCAGAAAAAGATCAGGTGGGGGTCATGCAAGAGGTTGGACGAATGCGCGAGCAGGTGCAGAGTCTGGAGTTGGAACGAGAGCGTAATCAAACCCGCGCCAATGGATTTGTTGAACAACTACAAGAAATGCAGCAATCATTGAAAACCATTCTCGAGAATCTACCCGAGCAGTATGACGAAAAAGAATGGCAGGCTGAATTGGATAAAACCACTTCCGGACTATCTCGTCTGGGGGCGGTCAATCTGGCAGCTGTAGAAGAATATGACATTCAATCGGAACGAAAACAGCATCTCGATACTCAAAATGATGATTTGGAAGCCGCGTTAGAAACATTGGAAACGGCGATCAGGAAAATAGACAAAGAAACGAAATCACGCTTCAAAGATACCTTTGAAAGAGTCAATGAAGATGTCAAAATGCTTTTTCCAAAAGTGTTTGGAGGCGGTGCCGCCTATTTGGAACTGACAGGTGAAGATTTGCTGGAAACTGGTGTAACTATCATGGCGCGACCACCAGGCAAGAAAAATAGCACAATTCATTTGCTTTCTGGTGGAGAAAAAGCCCTGACCGCTTTATCATTGGTATTCGCAATTTTCCGATTGAATCCAGCGCCGTTTTGTTTGCTGGATGAAGTGGATGCACCATTAGATGATGCAAACGTTGGCCGATTTTGTAAACTGGTGAGCGAGATGTCTAAAACGGTGCAGTTTATATTTATCTCCCATAATAAAATTGCAATGGAAATGGCTCACCACCTGACAGGTGTCACAATGGCAGAGGCCGGCGTTTCACGTATCGTGGCGGTAGATGTTGAAGAGGCTGTAGCAATTGCAAATGCATAACGAAGGGTTAGCTGGTTGATGGAAGATTTACGACTCGCGATAATAGTACTGGGTGTATTCGCCATTTTTGGCGTGTTAGTGCATGGTATTTGGACCATCCGAAAAAATAATAAACAGGATAAAGCGGATACCGAGAGCGATCCTGTTCGTGGTCACGCTGGGCAACACTATGGCTCAGATAGCGAAGAACACTATATAAAAATCAGTATAGATGATCCGCTTCTGGATGACGTACCATCCAGAAATGAAGGTACTGCAGATTCTAATGGAGCAGATGTACCTGAAGTTGACCCGTTATTAGGTGACAAACCGCTGTATGATCAAAGTGATTTGCAACCTGAACCGGCACAGCCAGATACCCTTAAAAGGCAAAGTGGTCGTGTTGAAGAGGTGTCCTCTCATTCCCCTGCAACGTCACAATCGGATACGCTGACACCGCAAGAACAATCCCCTGTACCAGAAACAACCGCACATCGCTTTGACGAAGATGATATTGGAGAAGTGAGGTTAGTAGGCCGCCAGGAACCTGCCAGTGTTAAAGCGACGATAAAAGAAAGCACACCGGAACCGGAAAGTGAGCCATTACCGGAGCCCCCCAGCTCGTTGCTGAAAAAAGATCAAGAACCAGAAATGAAGATTGATACTTCAATCGATATTGATGACAAACCTGTCAAACGCGCGACGCCTGAACCTAAAGTGACCACTGAAACCAAAAAAGTAGGCGGTAAGAAAGGGGGTATCGCAGAACGTGCCAGAAAAATGGTGGGGCGTTCAGATACCGCTAAAAAAGCGGAGAAAGACCAGATTCGTTTAGATTTGGATGACAAAGTTGATATCGATGCTGAGCAATCCTCGCAAAAAGAGCCCGAGGCTGCTGATCAGGAAGTGCTGATTATCAGTATCCGCGCACCTGAAGGAAAAGCAATACCCGGAGCCGCACTGTTACCAGCATTACTGACGCTGGGATTTAAATTTGGTGAACACAACATGTTTCACCGACATGCCAATTCAAATGGCAAAGGACCGAAACTGTTTAGTTTGGCCAATATGTTCAACCCCGGGACATTTGATATAGATAACATGGAAAAATTCAGTACCGCTGGATTATCTCTGTTTATGATTTTGCCCATTGAAGCGGATCCGCATCAGGTATTTAATATGATGCACAACGCTGCCCGTAAATTGGCAGATGAGTTTGATTTACAAATTCTTGATGGTCGCCGTAGTGCTTTGACTAAACAAAGTCTGCAGCAGTACGTTGAAAAAATCAGAGAGTTTGAACGCCGTCGAATGATCAAGCGCGCTTAATCAAAGCGCGCCCGTTTACCTGTCTTTATCGCACCGCAATTGAGTTTAAAATATGTTATCCAGAGTGGAAATCGAAAGCAAAGTAGCGCAACTGCGTGAACAGCTTGACGAGTATAATCACCAATATTATGTATTAGACAATCCCACCGTACCTGATGCGACGTATGATCGTTTAATGCAGGAGTTAATTGCTCTTGAAAAGCAATACCCGGATCTTATTACTGTAGATTCTCCATCACAACGGGTCGGTGGCGAGCCTCTGGATGTGTTTGAAACCGTTAGCCACGAAGTGCCCATGCTATCGCTGGATAACGCTTTTTCACCTGAAGAAATGCATGCTTTTGAAAAGCGCCTGAAAGACAGGTTAAAGCGCGAGGTGAAGATTCATTACAGCTGTGAACCGAAGCTGGATGGCTTGGCGATCAGTTTGCTCTACGAAAATGGTTCGTTGGTGCGCGGCGCCACCCGTGGAGATGGAGCCACAGGCGAAAACATTACTCATAATGTGCGTACCATTGACAATATACCGCTGCGCTTGCGTGGTGATGATATTCCTGACCGTCTGGAAGTGCGAGGCGAAGTATTTATGCCCGTGGCCGGATTTGCGCAGTTGAATGAGAAACAAAAAGCCGCCGGTAAAAAGGTATTTGTTAATCCGCGTAATGCGGCGGCGGGCAGTTTACGACAATTGGATTCTCGTATTACAGCCAGCAGACCGCTAAAATTTTATGCTTATTCATTAGGCTTGGTAACGGGAGAGTCGAAGCCACTGCCAGATTCGCACCATGAGCGATTACAACAATTGCATCAATGGGGCTTGCCTTTATGTCCAGAGATAAGTACGGCTGATGGTGTTGATGAATGTCTTGACTATTATGACGGACTTCAGGAAAAGCGCCCCAATCTGCCTTATGAAATAGATGGTGTCGTGTTTAAAGTTGATGATATCGACCTGCAGCAAGAGCTGGGATTTGTCGCCAGAGCGCCGCGCTGGGCGATTGCCCAGAAGTTTCCCGCGCAGGAAGAGGTGACGCGTTTATTGGCCGTAGAATTTCAGGTTGGTCGAACGGGGGCGATTACCCCGGTTGCGAAACTGGACCCGGTGTTTGTCGGTGGTGTTACCGTCTCCAATGCAACTTTGCATAATCAGGATGAAATAAACCGTTTAGGAATCAAAGTTGGAGATACGGTTGTAGTCCGACGAGCAGGCGATGTTATTCCGCAAGTAGTATCAGTGGTACTGGCAAACCGTCCTGAAGATGCAAAAGAGATTGTCTTTCCAGACACCTGTCCTGAATGTGACTCACAGATAGAGCGACTGGAGCAAGAGGCGGTTAGTCGCTGCACTGGGGGATTGATCTGTCCTGCGCAGCTGAAAGAATCTCTCAAACATTTTGCCTCCCGTAAAGCACTTGATGTAGATGGTCTGGGAGACAAAATTGTCGACCAACTCGTGGATTCAGGTCACGTTAAAACGCCCGCAGACTTTTTTACCCTGGACGCTGTCACTATTGCATCCTTGGAACGAATGGGGGACAAATCAGCCGTCAATCTGGTGAATTCGCTACAAAAATCCACTCAGACAACATTACCAAGGTTTCTTTATGCATTGGGTATTCGAGAAGTTGGAGAAGCGACGGCGAACAATTTGGCGATGCATTTTGGCTCACTACCGGCGATTATCGAAGCGGATTTAGAGGCACTGCAATCCGTCAATGATGTCGGCATCGTTGTTGCCACGCACATCTATCACTTTTTCCGCGAAGAGCATAATCTAGACGTCATCAAGCGCTTACAGGAGAACGGCGTTAGCTGGCCAGATATAGAAAAACCAGACGAGAACGCACAACCTCTACTGGACAAAACCTTTGTACTAACCGGCACTCTCACCTCCATGGGGCGCAATGAAGCAAAAGCCATTTTGCAGTCACTAGGCGCGAAAGTGGCCGGCAGTGTTTCCGCAAAAACCGACTTTCTGGTGGCCGGTGAAAAAGCAGGCTCCAAACTTACCAAGGCCCAGGACCTCGGTGTCGCTATCATGACCGAAGAGGATATGTTGGCGCTGTTTGAACAGTATTCAGCGACCCTACCTTAAGTCACACCGCCCAATAAACCCTGCTTTATAAGCTGATTTTGGATATAAAAAATTTCAGGTCTTAGACTAAAGTAGGGTTTTTCATGCCGATAAAAAATTGAGGGGAGAGATTGTGTCCAGAATAATCCGGGTATTTTATTCAGGCATGTGAGGTGATTTCATCACGAAATTTTTGAGGTAACCTGGAGGTTCAGGATGGGCCTGTTCGTGAATACGAACGTGACTGCTTTAACGGCCGGTTCCCGTATCTTTGACGCTAATATCGCACTGGAAAAATCGTTTGAACGATTATCGTCAGGTTTGCGCATAAACAGTGCTGCTGACGATGCTGCAGGCGTAAAGATAGTCGACGCTTTTGAAAGCCAAATGGTCGGTTTAAGACAAGGCTTACGAAACGCCAATGACGGTATTTCACTTTTGCAATCCGCAGAGGGGGCATTGCAGGAGTCCACCACCGCATTGCAACGCATCAGGGTATTGGCTGTACAGGCACAAAGTGGCATAAATAATTCAGCAGATCGGGCAGCGCTGCAACAAGAAGTGGCCGCGTTAACCAGTGAACTTAGTCGAATTGGTTCAGAGACCCAGTTCGCAGGTTTTTACTTGTTAAATGGCTCTTATTCTGCAACCTTTCAAATTGGTGCAAATGCCGGTCAGTCGCTTTCCATTAACTTATCTCGAACGGGTGGCTACGGTGCATCGGGCTTAGGTGTTGGTGGGATTTCAGTGGCCACAGATGCGTTGGCATCCGCAGCATTGACGGCCGTTGATACGGCTCTGTCATCTATTGGTCGTGAACGGGCAGATATTGGTGCCACTGAAAATCGCTTTCAGTCTCTCATTCGAAACTTTTCCAATACCGAGTCCAATCTAGCGTCTGCAAGAACCCGTATTGAAGACGCCGATTATGCCGGGGAAACCGCGACTCTCACTCGGAATCAGATCATTCTGCAGGCGGGGACAGCTATCCTTTCTCAAGCCAACAATTCACCACAGATCGCATTACAACTCCTGGGCTAACTGACAGATTTCAGCTCAAGTTGTTGAACAAGTGACTTGATTTTTGCTTCTGCTCGCTTTTTGGAGCGAAATAAAAACACATTCTCACGCGGAAAAGTATTAGACTTAACAAGCCATGTGGCCCACAAACAGGACAAAGCATAATCCCGTGGTTCTTTTAGTATGCCAATTATGTAGATGTCATTTAGTAAATCCGATGCAAATATCGGCTCGTTAGCGATGCCGACCGCGTCGTTGCTCGCTACGGAGCGCATCCTGGCCTGACTGTAGTCAAACACAAAGATCGTAAGTTCGTTGAGGCGCTGCTTATACTCAGACCACTTTTCTATCACCTGAATAATTGTTTCGGCCGAGACATCACCGTAGTACTGGGTCGTCAGTACCTGACCTTCGATGATGAAATCATAACCTGCACTTGGCTCGACCATTAGTTTCTTATTCCTCAGTGATGCTCACGCGAATGTTATTCTGAAATTGGATAGGGTCTGTGTAGGGTATAAGTTTAGTACGGTGGATGGCATGTGTGGCTGTCATTTCCGCTATGCCAAAAGTGGAATAAAAGCCAATTCAAAGACTTAGTGAATGAATACGTGCAACAAGGTGTAGAAGTCTTACAAGAGATTCTGAAAATATCCTATAACGAGCTATGTCGAAACAGCCCAAAAGACTGATATTCTCTTCAATTCTGCTGGCATCGGATGATAATTCCTTTTACGCTTGCAGCTACGCGAGCAGTCATAGTGAAAGGATGGTATGGCAGAAGAACAAAAACTTGAGTTGAGTGATGACAAGCAGTTACTCGATGCTGAATTAATACATAAATTTTTGAGCCAAGACAGTTATTGGTGCAAAGGTATCTCTCTTGAAAGAGTTGTTGTGGCGTTAGAAAACTCCCTATGCATCGGCGCTTATCTGGGGGAACAACAAGTTGCCTTCTGTCGTGTGGTTACCGATTATGCGACATTTGCTAATTTACTGGATGTTTTTGTTGTGCCCGAGTACCGCGGCAATGGTATTGCGAAAGCTATGTTGCGGTTTACAATGAACCATCCTCACCTGCAAAACTTAAGACGTTTCTCATTAACCACCTCAGATTGCCATGAGCTTTACGCACAATTTGGATTTGCCAGACCGAAAGATATGCAGCGTTATATGGAGATATACCGCCCCGATATTTACCAGCACTTAGCGGAGTAATTTCAGGACGGGTTTTTTGACTTGCGACGAAGGATCTTGCGTTGCTGCCATGCCTTGCGCACAGAAAAACGCCATACATAGTTGAGACCAAAATAGCCGGCCAGACCAAATACGGTCGAGCACACCAGACAGCCGAGTAAAAATGCCGGTCCTATGGTATTGATACTCTGCACAACCCATTCCCAACTCAATTCGAACTCAAATTCCTGAGTCGGTGTCCCAACAATGAAAGTCCCCACCATATATGCCCCGTAAAATATAGGAGGCATGGTAAAGGGATTCGTTATCCACACAGTAGCAACGGATAACGGCAGATTGACCCGTAAAGGGATCGCCAGTGCGGCAGCCAACCACATTTGAAATGGTACCGGCCAAAAGGCAAAGAATAACCCGACACCAAAGGCGCCACATGCTGATTTGCGATTTAAATGCCAAAGATTGGCGTCATGCAGCAGACTACCGAATAAGGACAAGGCCTTTTGTTCCTTGATCTTCTGGTGGTCAGGTAAAAATCGTTTTATCAGTTTTTTTGGCATGAGTATCTAATTGTTTGTTCGCCGGATGCGTTAATACTATGGACAGGTATCTTCTCAGTTTTATTACCGCCGCGCTATCTTCTTTGTGCTGGCCAATTCTACCATCTCTGTGGTGGTGCTTGCTGCTACTTATTATGACAGCAATAAGCTTGTATCATCGTAAGTGGCTGATTTGTGGATGCCTGTCAGGTGTCCTATGGATGGCGAGTGTAGGTCATTCTATCAGTTTATGGCAACTACCGAATGCTGCTTTTTCAAAACCCGTGACCGTGAAGGTCAAAATACTGTCCGCAGTGTTGCCGGGCAAGGTCACCAAGTTTGATGCCCAGGTGTTATGTTCAGAGTCAGATTGTTTCTCCTGGTTCCAACCCAGGATAAGGCTGAGCTGGTATCGTCCTGACTTCATCGTACAGCAAGGCCAGGAAGTCAAACTCCTGGTGAAGCTGAAACCGCCGTATGGTCTGGCCAACCAATTTGGTTTTAACTATCAACAATGGTTATTTTCCAGGCGGATCAATGCCACGGGATATGTTAAAGCGTCTGCTGAGAATAAGGTACTGTCTGAGCCTTTTTCTATTCGTCAGGATTTGCTCAATCGAATCGATATCCTGCCGGACGACAACAAGCGCTGGTTAATGGCGATGTCTCTGGGTTTCAGGGAGGGCTTCAGTGACGAAGACTGGCAGCTGTTGCAGGCCACGGGAACGTCGCATCTGTTTGCTATTTCCGGGCTGCATCTTGGGATGGTTGCCGCAAACTGTTACTTGCTGGCAGGATTTTTACTGCTTTTGGTGATGCCCTTGCTAACGGACATCAACCGCTTTCATCTGCGCCGTTGTGCGCTGATTATTGCGTTGTTCGGCAGTGCTGGGTTTTGTTATCTGTCTGGGTTTGCAATTCCCACACTGCGGGCTTTGGTGCTGCAAGCTGTGCTCACTATGTTATTGCTTTGCAATCTGAACTGGAGTGTTCGGCGAATTGTTTTGAGCTCGCTATTTTCTGTTTTGATCGTTATGCCGTTGTCTCCCTGGCAAATGAGCTTTTGGCTAAGTTATGGTGCCATACTTTGCCTTACTATTATTGGCTGGCGTTTTATTAACAACGGTAAACGCACATTCGGTGCCATCCTATGGCAGTTAGCGAAACTACAGGCACTATTAAGTGTGCTTATGATGCCGCTGGTGGTTTATCAGTTTGGTGGCATCAGTGTCATTGCGCCTGTTGTGAACATAATTGCAGTGCCTCTGGTTACCTTTGTGTTGCTGCCTTTATCCCTGCTTAGCACAGGTTTAATGGCACTGCAGTTTGAACTTGCTCCTTTGTTGACGGAGCTGACTCTTGCTCTATTTGAACTCAGTCAGCAGGCCCTGGAGGTTGCTGTGGAGAAAAGTCCCGCTTGGTTTGCATCAGTGAGCCTTAGTCTGTCGCAAACGCTTTGTTTGGCCATTGCCTGTATATTGCTAGTGCTTCCGACGGGGCTTTGGCCAAGATGGTGGGCGCTGGTGTTTGTTGTGCCAGCTCTATCGCAATTTGCCACCTCTGGTCAATATGTGCCTTCCAAAAATCAGCTGCAATCAATTTGGAAATTACATGTTTTTGATGTTGGGCAGGGGCTTGCAATGGCGATTGAGCGAGGGCCTCACATTTTATTGGTGGACACGGGGGCGAGTTTCCCTAGCGGTTTTTCCATGAGTAACGCGGTTCTAATCCCTTTTCTTAAGGCTCGTGGCGTGCATTATCTTCCTGGATTGATTGTCAGTCATGATGACAATGACCACGCTGGTGGATTAGAAGACCTACTCCAGGTGTATCCAGTTGCGAAAATCATTCGTTCTGGTCAGGGGTGTAATGCTGGCAGCAGCGAGCAATGGCACGGTTTGGAGATAATTTATCTTTGGCCAGAGGTTGCATCAGGGAAGATAGACAACCACCATTCTTGTGTTTTGAAAATCAGTGATGGACAACACAGTATTCTATTACCAGGTGATATCGAAAAACGCGCGGAGAAACTGCTGCTGCAACGTAACTCCGGAAACTTGCGGGCGAATGTTTTAATCGCACCCCATCACGGCAGCAACACATCATCCTCATCGGCTTTTCTTAAAGCTGTTGCACCTGATTTGGCGGTATTTGCACAAGGTTTTGGCAATCGTTGGGGGTTTCCAGCAAAAGAAGTGATAGCGCGCTACCAACAGTTGGACATTAAAACATTGCGTACTTCATTTAATGGACAGATTACCCTGGTATTTGTGCCTCAGCAGCCGATGAAGATAATTCGTCAGCGTCAGGACAGGATGCCACGCTGGTATTTGCCAGCTAACAATTAAAAAATCTCAAAATTCAGGATATTCTGTAAATTACTGATATTGATTTTGTTTCCAAGTACAATTGTCTATAGAACCGATTTCCGCAAAAAAGAGAATGCATGACTCAACACGCCTCAACAATGAGCGTATTTTCCCGCTTTAGCCATTATCTAAAAGAATTCAGGCTCGCCTTTGTGCTGGCTTTAGTCGGCATGATTGGCTATTCCGCCATTGATGTTTTTTTTATCTCCCACTTAGAGACCGTTATTGATCGCAGTCTGGTTAATGGCGATCACGATTATCTGCGTCTTGCGGCCTATGCTGTTGTCCCTATCTTTTTGTTACGCGGCCTGTGTAATTTTATGGGCTCTTACACGCTTTCCTGGATTGGTAGCATGGTGGTAATGCGCATGAGACAGCAGTTATTCAGCCGTTATGTTTACTTGCCGGTGTCATTTCATGATGAGCACTCCACCGGTAATCTGATTTCAAAAGTGACCTTTGATACCGAACAAGTAGCAAATGCTGCCAGTAAGGCTCTGCTTACGCTGGTGCGAGAAGGAGCGCTGGTCATCGGATTGTTGGGCATAATGTTTTACAAATCCTGGCAGTTGAGTCTGGTGTTTTTGTTAATTGGTCCCGTAGTTGCGGTCATTGTGGCGGTGGTCAGTAAGAGATTCAGAATGGTCAGCAACAATATCCAGCGGGCTATGGGGGGATTGACGACCTCCGTCGAGCAAATCATCAAAGGTCACAAAGTGGTATTGATGTTTGATGGTCAGGAAAAAGAAGAACAACGCTTCGCTGAAAAGAATAACAGCAATCGTCAACACAATATGAAACTGATTGTGGCAAAACTGTTATCGGTCTCAACCATTCAGGTGATAGCCTCGATTGCATTGGCGGTTGTTCTGTATATCGCCAGTATCCCTGAAATGGTGGATAACCTGACGGCCGGCGTGTTCACTTCAATTGTGGTCAGCATGACCATGTTACTTAAACCCCTTAAACAACTTACCACGGTAAATAGTGAATTCCAGAAAGGTATGGCTGCCTGCGAAAGTATTTTCAAAGTGCTGGATGAACAAACGGAGCCAAATGCCGGTGCAGAGCAACCAAAGCGCGTCAAAGGTGAAATCAGTTTTGAAGATGTCACCTTTGGTTACAAGCCCGGAGAGCCGGTTTTAAAATCACTTAACTTTAAGGCAAAAGCTGGACAAACCATGGCGCTGGTTGGCCGTTCGGGAAGTGGTAAATCCACTATTTCAAATTTGTTGACGCGTTTTTATCAGGTGCAACAAGGGCGTATTACGCTGGATGGTATGCCACTGGAAGATATTGAACTCAAAGCCTTGCGTAAACAGTTCGCCGTCGTATCGCAGCATGTCACGCTATTTAATGACTCGATTGCCAATAACATTGCCTACGGCGTTGAAGAAAAAGTGACGAGCGAACAAATTGAGCATGCCGCCAAAGTGGCACATGTATTGGAATTTGTTGAACAATTAAATGATGGGCTGGACACCGTCGTCGGAGAAAATGGATTGATGCTGTCCGGTGGCCAAAGGCAGCGTATCGCAATTGCGCGAGCTGTCCTAAAAGATGCCCCGATTCTAATTTTAGATGAGGCAACATCCGCACTGGATACGGAATCAGAACGTTTGATTCAGGATGCCTTGGAACAATTGCAGAAGAATCGTACCAGTATCGTCGTAGCACATAGACTGTCTACTATTGAAAATGCCGATCAAATTCTGGTGATCGAAAACGGAGAGATACTGGAACAAGGCAAACATGCTGAGCTATTAGCGAAAGAAGGTATGTACGCGCAACTCCACAAAATGCAATTTTCAGAGGTAGGCTAAATGCTGCAAAGGGCCTGGTATGACTCAAGGCATATATGGGTATGGCTATTGGCGCCTTTAATGGCGTTATTTGCATTATTATCCTGGTTGCGAAGACTGGCTTATCGAAATGGTATTTACGCGTCTCACAAGATGTCGGTACCTGTTATCGTTGTTGGCAATATTTCGGTGGGAGGTAACGGTAAAACCCCCCTGGTTGTTTATCTTTGTGACCTGTTGCGTCAGCAAGGTTATTATCCTGGCGTGCTGTCACGCGGCTATGGTGGCAAATCACGACAATATCCCCTGGCAGTTGGTGCACATACCCATAGTGATGAAGTGGGTGATGAACCATTGCTTATTAAGAAGCGCGTTAATTGTCCTGTTGTTGTTGATCCAAAACGACCGCGAGGCGCACAAAGTCTGATTGAGGATCATCATTGTAATATCATTATATGCGACGACGGCTTGCAGCATTATGCGTTGCAACGGGATATTGAAATTATTGTAATGGATGGGCAGCGCCGATTAGGAAATGGGCAGCTGTTGCCTGTGGGTCCGTTGAGAGAGGGACCGTGGCGTTTGAAGCAGGCTGATTTTGTGGTGATCAATGGTGGCGAAACCCAAAATGGTGAATATCGAATGTCTCTGGAGTCTGGTCGATTGGTCAATGTTAAGTTTCCCACACAGAGTCGCTCTATAAGCGATATCAATACAGCAGTGACAATCGCCGCCGGGATTGGTCATCCAGAGCGTTTTTTTAGTGTATTGCGAGGCAAAGGCGTTAAAATCAAACAAACGCTGTCATTTCCTGACCACTACCAGTATAAAACTGGGGATTTACCCGAAGATACGGTACTGATGACAGAAAAAGATGCCGTGAAATGTCAGGCATTTGCCAGTGATAATTGGTGGTTTTTACCTGTGAGCGCCAATCTGACAGCACAATTTAAGACCAAGTTATTAGAAAAATTAAAACAAATAAAAAAGTAATTGGGGTTACCGAGGTGAGTGCGATAACGCTGATATGCAGGAGCAATTATGGCAATAGATAGTAAATTATTAGAGATTCTGGCGTGTCCGGTATGTACCGGCAGTATCATATATAATAAAGAGAAAGAAGAGCTGGTATGTCTGGCTGATAAGCTGGCCTTCCCAGTGCAAGAAAACATTCCTGTGATGCTGGAGTCGGAAGCTCGTAAAATGGATCTTGAAGAAGTCGAGGCATTAAGGAAATAACATGAGTTTCGTTGTCATTATCCCGGCTCGCTTTCAATCCAGTCGATTTCCCGGAAAACCGCTGGCGGATATTGCTGGCAAGTCCATGATTCAGAGAGTGCACGAAAAATCCATGGCTGCAGGCGCTGCAAATGTGGTGGTGGCAACAGACGATGCCCGTATTGAACAGGAAGTGAAAGGTTTTGGAGGACAGGTGGTAATGACGCGACCGGACCACGAAAGTGGCACGGAACGCCTGGCCGAAGTTATTGAAACAATGGCACTGCCGAGCGATACCATTGTTGTCAATGTACAGGGGGATGAGCCTTTTATTCCCAGCGAAAATATAACTCAGGTTGCGCAGAATCTGGAAGAAAATCCGGATACGCCGATGGCGACGTTGTCAGTACGTATCAAAGAAGCAGAAGAGTTGTTTAATCCGAACGCGGTTAAAGTGGTCAGTGATAAAAGCGGACATGCGCTTTATTTCAGTCGTTCGACTATACCCTATGATCGGGAACGATTTTTAGGCAAAACAGAGATTGAGGAATTTGCTGATATTTACCAGCGGCATATCGGAATTTACGCCTATAGGGCTGGGTTTGTGCAGCAATACATAAAATGGCAACCCTCACCATTGGAACAACTGGAATCTTTAGAGCAACTGCGGGTACTGTGGCATGGCGAGTCGATTCACATCGAAGAGGCCAAAGTCGCGCCCCCGGCGGGCATAGACACCCCAGAAGATCTCAAAAAGGCGCTTGAGCACTTTAACGCAATCAGTCGATTGTTGGGCAGTTAAGTTGAAACAGACTTTCTTGACGCAATAGATTTGAGCTTCAACACCAAGCATATTCAGTGCTATCGAAATATTTATAAATTCAAAATTACGACTACGCTTTTATTTTTAACGTATTTGTCGAGAATGTGATGAATTATGTAGACGGTTTTGTCCTTGCGGTTCCAAAAGATAACAAAGCACGCTATATCGAACATGCAAAATATGCTGCGGCGATTTTTAAAGACCATGGAGCACTAGCACTGGTTGAGTGTTGGGGAGATGATGTACCTGAAGGAGAAGTCACATCCTTTCCTATGGCGGTGAAGTGTGAACCTGATGAAGTTGTTTGTTTTTCCTGGATTACCTGGCCCTCGAAGGATGCAAGGAACGAAGGTATGAAGAAAGTGATGGCGGATCCGCGCATGGAATCGGAGATGGTTAAAATGCCTTTCGATGGAAAGCGCATGATTTATGGCGGCTTTCAGATGATCCTAAATTAATCAGTTGGACAACTTGTAAAGTGGTCCTGGCAGCTTGAATGGTGTAGCCAAAAAATAAAGGAATGGCCGCTCCCTTGCTGTTTTTTTGGTATAACCAGTCAAATTGCCAGGGCCGCTATGCATGTTGTAGCAGACTCACCTGATAGGTGAACTGCGGCGCATTCAAAATATTGTGTATTTTCATGCGGTTACCTTATGTTTAGTGCGGTCAACTGATTAATTTAGGATGATAGTATCAGAATAAAAAGCCGGACAAATTAGGTAATTTGTCCGGCTGTTAAAGGCTTGTAATGCAGGAGAGTCGTTAGTTACGATTACGACCCAGAGCGTCGTGGCTGGTTACCCAGTCACCGGCGATAACGGCACAGCCTAGCGAAATATCACCCGCCAATACCGTGGCAGCCACAATTTCAGCAAACTTATTGGCTTTACCTTTACCTACACAACCTAACATATTCAAACATTCGCGCTGAGTGGGTAAACCCGTACCGCCACCAAAGGTTGCGCAAATTAATGAAGGCAATGTGACGGCAAGATAAATATCACCATTGTCCAAAAGTTCGTGTGAGAACAAACCAGCATGAGATTCCACAACGTTTGCTTCATCCTGACCTGTGGCAATAAACAGTGATGCAATACCATTGGCTGCGTGAGGGCCGTTATAAGCAGCACCAGCCATAAGTGCGCCAGTATTAGCTAATACCGTTGCCTTGGCCAGCATTTTAGTATCAACACCCATGATAGCTTTCAAGATTTCTTTTTTAATCGTAATTTCTGCGATTACGCGTTTACCACGAGAATGCAGCATATTCAGGTGTGAGTGTTTTTTATCTGTATCCATATTGCCGGACAACAGGTAATTGGCACCGCCTGGATAATTGCGCTTGATCCATTCACAGGCCATTAATGTGGCTTTACCCACCATGTTTTGACCAGCAGCATCGCCAGTTGTGTAGTTAAATCGCAGGTAACGGGATTTAGCAACCGACCACTGATGAATGTGTTTTAGTTTACCTACGCTGGTGGTTGATTCCGCGGCGGCTTTAATATTGTCGAAGTTTTCTTTTACCCATTCGCCAAACACTCGGGCTTCTCTGGCGTTTTCAAACAAAAACGCTGGGGCACGCTGCATAAATTGCTCAACAACAGTGGTGGTCACACCGCCACTTTCAGTTATAACGCGCATACCACGACTATAACTGGCAACCAATGTGCCTTCTGTTGTCGCCAGAGGTATATAGAATAAACCCTTGGCATCTTCACCATTGATCAGCATTGGGCCTGCTACACCCACTGGCATCTGGCAGATACCGATAAAGTTTTCTATGTTCCCTGGCAATACACTGGTGTCAATAGTGTATTGACCTGTCAGCGTCATCGGCTCGCCTGTTTTCTCTTCGATAAACTTGCGTCGTTCCGCTGCCATTTCCGGGGAGTAGTCGTTTTCTTTGGAGCGTGGGATACGAATATTGTCTCTATCAGTCATTCCTGTGTGTCCTGTAGTTTTGTAGGATGCCAAGGTTATTTACCTTAAAAAGGTAATATCCTAGTATAGCCAGCTAACTGGTCCGATTTCAAAACTTTAATGCAAAAGTTGCTTTAAAAATCAAAGAATAGTCAATTACTCGCAGGTTCGCCAAGTTATATGGGAATACTCTGTTTTAAGTATAGCTGGTTGACGAATTGGCACGCATACATTCCGCCTCAATGAAAGTGAGCGTCCAGCGCCTGATGAAAAGAGTGGGACAATGGCTCGATATTTATTTTGGACAGTGACACGGTTTCGCAGTTCTGAAAGCGGCAAAAATCAACCATTGCCTCTGCAAAGGCATTGGCCAGTTCTTCAGTATTGTTGACGGCTTCTTCAAGATGCAGAGATTTAATTTCCAGATGCTTGTTCTTTCTGTGGGCTTTGCAATCCATGCGTCCAATAAAGGTATTACGAAATAGCAGTGGCAAACAAAAATAACCGAACTGCCTTTTGGGCTCAGGCACATAACATTCTATTTGATAGTTGTATTCAAATAATGCACTGAGTCTGTCCCGTTGAATAACACTGTTGTCAAAGGGGGAGAGGATGATAAGCCTGTTGTGGCTGCGTGGCAGTGTCTGTTCTAATGCCCCTGATTTTACGAAAAATATTTCGCCATTGGGTAATTCCATTTGTTCAAGTCGTTGCTGGGACAGATATTCATCAACCCGTGTTTTCATCGCTTTGCGCAGCTCACCATTGCGCCTCAGATAAGTTAATCCTTTGAGGGTGACCAAACCATGGCAGCGTAGTTTCTGCTCCAGCAAATGGTCGGCAAGTTCGTCCATGTTTGGCATCTCGGTACTGATATCAGAAGGTAAAACCCGCTCTGTTAAATCGTAAGTCTTTTGAAATCCTTCTCGATCACACACCATTAAGTCACCTTCCATGTATAACTGTTCAATGGCTTTCTTGGCGGGTTTCCAGTCCCACCAGCCCTGCTTTTTATTGGGATGACTTTCCAGGTCGCGTGAGCGCAGGGGGCCTTCATCCCGGATCCGTTTTATGATATTCGCCATGAGCTTTCTGTCGGTGTTTTTATACCAGTGTGTCTGACCGCTTTTGATGGCTTGTTTATAGGGCAATGAAAATCGAAAATCCCGTATCGGTAAAAAGGCTGCTGCGTGAGACCAGTATTCGAAAATATCACGTTTTTTAAGCAGGTTATTGAGCATTTTGGGTTGGTAGCCGGGCACACGGGTATACAATGCATGATGATGGGCTCGCTCAATGACAGATATAGTATCAATCTGTACGTAGCCTATGTGTTCAATTGCGCTGCGCGCACCTTGCTGTCCTTTACCAAAAGGGGATTTGTGCAATAATCCCTGCGACGATAGCGCCAGACGGCGCACTCGTTGGAGGTCGGTTTTTGTTTTTAAAACGACTGGTTTGGTTGCTGAATCTCTGGAGGAACTCACGATGGTTTACTCTCCCTGCCAAATCCGTTTGGAATCAGCTACAATTTGGTCGAATTGTGCCTGAGTTATTTCCTTTTTCGCCAACTGTTTCTCTGCTGCTCGTCGTGTCATTATGTGGCGGTATTCGATCTCGGCCAGAATATAACCCAGCTTTTTTTCTGTTATTCGACCCGCTTTGAATTCCTGCATCGCAAGTTTTTTATTCCAGGTTTTTCCTGGTGGCGCTACTGGCAAAGAAAAGTCTTTGCTTAGAATTGTTTCGTCGCTAATGCGGTAGCCATTGTCGACATGCCCTTTGGCGCATTTATGCAATATGTAGTCAATGGAATCCTGTATGCCGTATAAGTGCCAGTCGTATCCTGCACTACACTCGCCAACAATTTTATCTTCCTTATCATAAATATATAAGCTGCGTTCAGCGCAGCCCAGCAGAAATACTGCGGTGAATAATGCGATGAAAGAATTTTTAATGCTCACAATCGGCTATTTTCCAGGTGATACATATTTTGCTTATGCGTCGCACTTTTCAGAGACATCCATCCATTGCCCCTCGGTGAGTAGCGGTAAGTTAATCGGCTTGAGCTCAAACACTGAAAAGGGTGTACCTGCGGCTGCCCAGATAGCATCATAGGCTTTTAAGTCTTCATCCAGCAGTGTCAACAAGGGTTCTTTATGTGCTACAGGTGGCACACCACCAATGGCAAAGCCAGTACGTTGTTTGACAAACTTACCATCGGCTTTGCCCAGCGTTATGTTCAATTGCTGTTCAATCTTCTGAGTATCAATACGGTTTTCACCAGAGGCGATAACCAACACCGGAGCGTCAGTTGCTGCATTCTTAAAAATAATAGACTTGGCAATCTGGGCGACACTGCAGCCAATACTATCTGCTGCTTCCTGCGCGGTTCTGGTTGAGCCCGGCAGTTCCTTTACATTGCAGTCAAACCCCCGTTGCTGCAAATATTCCTGCACCTTTTGTGCATTGCTACTCAGTTCTACAGACATGTGAGATCCCCTTATATTTCGGAAAGTTAGCCACTTTTTGCTTTCAAGTAATCAACGATACGCTCTTTTATACCAAACAAGGTCGATTTATTGCCATCACTGGACATCATGACAACGGTGATATCCTGTTCAAAATCATGAAACTTAAGGGTATGGTGGCTTGGGTTTGAACCATCATGTTCCCAGTAGGTGAGTTTGCCATTTTGATCATGGAGATACAGACCGAAATCGAATCTGGCCCGGTTTGGCTTTCCGGAAACCGAATCACCGCTTACACTGTTGTAGATAGCTTGCAGCGGCAGCAGTTTTCCGCTGTGTAAAGCCTGTTCAAACCTTAATAAATCTAAAGGTGTCACATAAATAGTCACGCCCTTTATCGCTGTTGGATAATCCCCGGAAACCAGCATCGGAGAAGTGCCATCAACGTTAACTTGTTGGTAGGAATTGGTCATTCCTGCAATCTGGAAAATGGCCTTATTTAAATAATCCTGAAAAGTCATATTACTGACAGTCTCAACAATCAGCGCCCGAAGAACAACATTGATATTGGAATATAAATAGTCACGCCCAGGTTCAAATGCCAACGTAGCCTGTTTTATCTGGTGGACGACATCAGCAGTAGTAATGCCTTTTTTCCACTTTATTCTGGGCAGTCCGGAGGTGTGGTCCATCAGGTTCTCAACAGTCACTTGCTCAGACCAGCTTGGCAAGCCATTGATGTACGTAGCGATTCTGTCCTGATAGTTGATTTTGCCCTGTTCAACTAATTGCATAATGGAAATGGTGGTAAATTCCTTCCCAACGGAACCCGGACTAAATTGATGTTCTTTGCCTAATTTGACTTCTTCATTCTCATCCGCAAATCCAGAAAACGCCTGCAATACAGTTTGGTTTTGTCTGGCAACAACAATACCTCCATTAAAACCACTGTCTGCTATCGCTTCGTCGACGACTTTCTGAAGGGAGTTTTGGAGATGTGTGTCATCAGCATAACTGCTAAGTGAGACCGTTAACATCCATAGGCAAAGTAAGGTGAATCTCATAAATATTCCATTTTTCAATTAACAATAATGTGGCTTAAAACTCTCGGATTACTATCCCGTGTAGTTCAATCAAACTCCATTTGCCTGGCCGTTTTTTCGGCAAGCATTGGCTCCGTTATTTTTGCCAGCAAGTGCAGGCTCATATCAATACCAGCCGAAATGCCGGCTGAGGTGATGATGTTGCCTTCATCAACCCAGCGTTGCCTGTCGATGACCGTTAACTGCGGATAAAGTGCTCGCAATTCCGGAATATCTTCCCAGTGTGTAGTGACCTTGTGATTGCTTAGTACGCCTGCCTCAGCCAATAAAAATGCGCCGGTACAGACCGAAGCAATGATGTCGACCTGTTGGGATTGTTCTAAAATCCATTGCAATACCGCAGGCTTTTTCATTTCTTCGTGGTGTTCGCCGCCAACGACAATCAAGATGTTGAGGGGAGGGTGGTTCTGAAAACTAAAATGGGGTGTAACCCTGAATCCGGCTCTTGCAGATATCGGGTGTGCAGTTTCCCCAATCAGGCTGACATTAATTTGGGTATTCGCATCTGCTAACCGTGCCGCTGTGGCGAAAACTTCAAATGGCCCTGAGAAATCCAGTACTTCCGCATTGTCATAAATAAAAATACCAACGTGCATCATCAACTCCATCTGACCCAATATTTATTGGCGTGGGTTATTAACATCATCTTTTAACACCAGAGCCATTAGAAAGATAATGGCCAGTGGTGGCATAATCGCTGACAAAAATCCGATTAATGCGGTCATTTTGGGTGTCTGTGTTTTGCGTTTGCCAAGATAGTAGCTGATGGGTAGCATCAAGATTGCCAACACTATTACTAATTGACCGACAAGTGTCGTATTTAGATTCATGGTGCCCGTCCCAAAATATTCAGATTATTCGTTGCTGTCGTTAGGCGCTGAATTCGAAATGTCCTCAATGGTAAATTCAAAGCCCCCGATAAAGCGATTAAGCAAATTGTAGAAATAGCAGCCGACTAGCACCGAAAGGTAACCAAATAAAAGGTACATCACTGGGAACAAAGCAAACATCATATAGGGGAAGTCAACTTCATTCCCGTCCGGGCCCACTTGTGGCGCACTAAAGCTCATCATAAGCATCATCAGAATAAGAAAAGGTAACGTGGCTACCGCCATTAGAATGCCAAATACTTTACCGTTTTGGTGAGGGGATAAGTGTTTTATTTGTTTTTTCATCACGCGTCCTTACTGTTAGTTTATTCTGTTTGGGTCTGTTAGGCCTTTGTTAGTAGCTCTTTGAGCAAAGCAGAGGCGTTTTTTTCAACATCGTCAAGTTTTGAACTGACGATTTGCAATTGATTATTTGCAGTCGATTGGGAAGTTATCTTTTCTGGATCTGCCCAGTACTTTCCTTTCAGTCGACATTTCTGGGCAAGGGCTAATAAGTTGATATCTTCCAATTCAAATGACAAATCAGTCCATAGCATTGCCAACTCGGCTTCTCTGTCCAGAGATTTATCCCCTGTTTCTCGTATCATGCGCAGGTAAATAGTGGTCTGTTGGCTTGCCTTGATAACATCACGCAGCGCCTTTTTTGACTGATTTTTACGTTGCGTTTTGGCACGCTTTAAGTTGGTAATCCACTTTTTTATGTGAGAAGCGAGGCTGATCCATTCCTTGGTGGTTAACTCGATCATTTAGTGTCCAATTGGCCGTTTTTAAATCCTGTTTTACTATTTAATCATTAAAGCGTTTTTTGGAGGTGCTTAGCAAGTATGAGCGCGAAAAATGTTTAGAGCGTGATGGAGCCGAAGAAAGATTAATACCTATAACTAAGGCTCGCCCCAGAGGACTTTACTCGCTTAGCGCTGCAATTGCATATGAATCAAAGGGAATGGGTTACCCTGTCCATCCAGCTCAGAGCGACCAATGGCGACAAATCCCAGTCGTTCATAGAAGCCGATAGCACCGGGGTTTTGCTCGTTCACATCTACTTTTGTCGCAGCCATATGGGTGATGGCATACTCAGTTAGTTGTCGACCTATTGCCTGACCGAAGTAATTGGCATCCACAAATAACATCTCAATATTACCTTCGGCTACGCCAACAAATCCGGTTATTTTGCCGTTACTATTTTTGCAACAACGCAAATCAACAGCGTCAAAATAATGTTTTAAAATCAGCGGTTTAAACTCGATGATTTTTTCTTCCGGGAGAAAGTCATGGGTCGCTCGTACCGAAGATTCCCAGACTTCAATCAGCTCTTGATAGTTGTTTTTATCAACTGTTTCTATGTTCATTTATCAATACCTTTTTAACAAGAAGAGTCAATTTTCAGGTTGCCGTATTTTTGTCTGGAAAATGCTGGTACGCGATACTCAACAGGCATACAACCAGCAATACGCTGTATTCCATTCCGTTACGACCCAGTCCCACAACAAACCAGCCTACAGGTGCGTGCACCAGTACAATTCCGCAAATATAGATGGCGGCAAACGCAATACAAAGGTGAACGGTGAACTTGCCAGCGGCCAATAGTGGTGTACCCAGGATTTCAATTGCTGTGATTAAGCTCGCAATGGCAAATCCAAAGGGAAATCCCTGTGAATCCAACCAACCACCAAATGGTGCAACAGCATCAGATAGAAATCTCGCCCAACCATGAGCGGCAATAATGCCACTTAGCAGTAATCGTTGGACGAATAGGGCTTTGACAGCGCGATAATTGCTATTCACTTAGTTCTCCAGGCAACGTGATGACCCTATATTACACAAAGAAGCTGCTTCCGCATCCTAAGAATTGGCCACTCTTGTAACCAGACTTATTCGTTTTCAGGCTCTCCAAAGGTGAGTATATGGCCCCAGGGGTCGGTGATAGAAATATCCTTCATGCCGTAGTCGGTTTCGACTATGGCACCAATATCGGGTAATACAGTGCTTAGATGCTCATAATAGCTGGACAGGTTTTCCATGGTTATGTACAGATTTTGCCTGTCTCTCAAGCTATCTTCACAGTGTGAAAACATAAAAGACAACTCGCTGAAGCTCATTCCTAAATGGGTTGCCTGTTTGGCATCGGGGTAGCGCCATTGTTCTTTGAACCCTAATTTCTCGTAGTATTGTGATGCGGCTTCTAAATCCGGCACCCCTAATATTGGCATGACGCTTCTGACACGCCAGTTTTCCGAATCATTCATTTTTAGCTCTCAATTTCTAACCTTTATTTTATTGGTCATTTTAGAGCAGTGTCAGAAAAGTACTTTACTGTTGAGGAATATTTTTATGGAAGTTTCGCTACGAAAAGGATGAATGAATCAGTGACGAGTGGCAATGTAAGTAAACAGGCCAATCAGCAAAAAGACGATCCAGGATAGATGCTTCCCTTTTGACGCTATTGCAGCAATTAAAAAGTGCACCGTAAATGTCACAGCAATGACTGCTCCCAAGGTATCACTACTAACGGGGGGATTGGCTAATAAAACCAGAATGGCCGCAAATCCCCACCAGGCAATGGTTGTGATATGCCAGGCGAAGCGCAGCGTGTTGATAGTGAAATCGCTACTGCCAAAGAGTTTTGGCAGATTGTCACGGCGAAACAACCGGGTCAGTATGTATTTTTCACCCAGGACCGAATGTATTACACCAATTACTATCGTCAGAATAGCAGCGACATACAACATGGTTTGCATCACTTACTGACACCTAACACCAGCGCCATTCGATAACGCATCTGATCCAGCATCTTCAAGTCCAAAATCAATTTAAATGCGACTTTCTTTTTTATAGACACACAATGCTGACTGAGGGTAACCGAAAAATGTCGTCAAACTTACACTGACAAATTGCCAACCGGCAGACACTTGACTATTAATTGCATTGTCTAATTCTTCGGTATTCAGATCCGAACGCGTCCAACGATTTTTGAACTTGAGAGCCACAGTTTTATATTCAACGCTCATACATATTCCATCGGTTTAGTCAGGAATTTTAGTATAGGTTAATATTTTCCGAAAAATAGTATTAGTCTTTAGATTCTACATAACCACCAGGTGTGGTTATCAGCCCATAAGACCCTTGCTGACAGTATGAAACCTTAACAGTACTCTGGGAAACTTTTGAGGACAGCAGCAGCGAAAACATTCTGGACACTGCCTCTTCCCCAGGTGCTGATCTGTCGCAATTTCCGAAGGTGCCGGTTGTTGTTGGGTTCATGAAAAACCAGGCAATTCCAGCAGGCATCGTGTCTAAACTAAAGTAGATGTCACCTTGAGTTTGTCTCAAAATCTTAATCTTTCCTTGATGAGACTCGACAGCGTTTGCAGCACCAAAAAACATAGATAGTAATAAAGATAGGAGTAGCGTTTTTCTCATGTTAAATCCGAAATTGAGTGAATATTGCAAGCCTGACAGGCACTACCTGTTGAAATAAGAGTGCCTTTAATTTTTGGCTAACGCGAGTCTTATTACCTTGCAGTAGTGATTGGAAGATGCTGGCCATTTTTCTGACTCAGCAGGGCTTACGTTGAGCTGCACAGGTGAATCCGAGTGATAGGCCGATAACAAAGTGCTATAAGCCTGGTTAAGCCCAGGAGCATCACCACTTATCCAGTAGCCATAGCAGATCGTGCCTTTTTCCTGCGTTAGAAAGCCGACGTCACCATTGCCATATTCTGTGTAAACGGACAGCCATTGCACCTTTGAAGTGATATCTTCATTTGCAAAGGAACTCAGTGTGATGAACAAGAGAAAGCCAACGATAGTTTTTAGCATGATTTACCTGTGATTGAGTCGGTTGTTGGAAAGATTATTATTATCAAAAATCAAATGTCATCAAAGCTTCATTATATAACTTCAATGATGCAGTTGGTAAAGTATTCAAATGTGTTCGCGCAAAAAAGAGTAAGATCCTACAATGAAACGTCTTAAACATATGGTTCGATAGTTATTAGCTGGTTCAAGAATCAACGAGTTCAGGTATTCAATAAAAGAGGGTGGGTTTCCCAAATGCGGTTGTCCAATTAACCAATTAGGCTTTTAACCAGAGTAGCTACGTCTTTGCCAGCGAAAACAGTGTATAACGCCATACAAATCAAAAAACCCACTTTTTGCATGCGTTTTGGATCCATTGGCCAGCCATTTTGATTGTTGCGGGCTTCCCAGTCTTCTTCGCTTCCATGTTTTTCAAGGTACCTGTCTAGTTTCCTTATCATACGAATTCTGCCAGCAATCGTGACCAGAAAGGGCAGAGCAAGCAGCGCGCCCAACGCCCATTGACCCATGACTTGTCCGGTATCCGGGTCACCGGAAGGTTGTGAGAACCTGGAGATAACGGCGATGACCAAACCAAAGGATATCACCCAGTAAAACATATCTATTGCCCGATTCCAGGCACCCAGACCAAAGTCACGGGATGCGCTATTGTAAATCAGCTGTGGCGTAAACGATTTCCCAACAATGTTCAACTTATCCAGACAGGCAAATACCGTGGCTTGCAGCAAAACCTGAAGCAATACGAAAAACCCCAGCCCAATTAAAAATGCCTGCTCAATCTCAAGCATCATATAGAACGCTATTTGATGCCAGGGTGCTTGTGCAGCCAAATCGTTGGGGCTTTCCGGTGCGCTATAAATCCATTTTACAGTAAAATCGGGTGCCACATTTGCCAGTTGCAGTTGTTCTGCAAAACTCTGGGAAAAATAAATTGTTCTTGTCTGAGCCCCGTCAAAAACACCCCAAAAAAAGCCAAGTGCAATTGCGATAATAATGGCTAACACTCGGAGCTTATTTATATGCCTTATAATATCTGCAGCTTCTGCGGTGCTGAGGGGAGTGCCTTGTTTGCTCACGATCACCGATGGTGTTACTTCTGCCGATCTGTACCAGGCCCTTTGAAAAGGTTCCCAGGTCATTTGCACTATTGCACCAAGCACCAGGAAGAATATGGGGTAGGGAAACCAGTTCCACTTATCAAAATAGGCTTTATATCCCTCAGGTTCTGGCTCTGGTGAAATGTGATAACCATAAGTCACGGCGAAGGCCATGACGAGGAACGCATAAACCACTAAGCATATTATAAGAGTTCTAATTCCGTTTTCTTTGGGCAGTATAGATACTGGCATTGTCGTTCTCCGATACGACTAGTGGTTAGTCTAGTGTGTATGTCTCCAGAGGCTACTTTTGCCTTGGATCCCGCAGCCTCAGATTGCACATAGGAGGCTGGTTTAAGTTAAGAGATTATCTAGCTCAAAACGCATTTTTTTCAAGAAGCTTAGCCCAAAGCGTCGAAAGTTCTTTGGCACAAAACAGATTACAATCCGGCCCAGCACCTGTGATGGAGTCGGATTTTGTTTCCGGATCAGGCGCGGGGGCGGGTTTGCAGTCCCGGTACTTTTCCTGAAACTCGTTGACGATCCCGGAAAGAGCCGCAACACCGCCTGTCACTGCCGCGATAGCCGCCCAGGCAGCAGCAGAAATACCGAGAACAGCACCGCCTGTGGCAATGATGGCTACTATCGCGGCGACGGCAGCAACACCACCCCAAAACCATTTTCCTGCTTGCGTATTAAGGTGCCCCATATTTCTCGGGCATTTACGTTTTTTGAATACGACGGCGTAACTATAAGAAAATACACAGCCTTCCTGTGAATGAGAACATTCCCAGGTGACTGTTGCGACTTTGAGATACGCAAACTTATCCATGACCTTGTTCTCTTCCCAATCGACACTTTTGGTTTCAGTGGCCATTGTAATCATCTCAAGAAAGGTTAATTAATCTACCATTATAGACAAGGTAAGCGAAGTTCGCGTTGTTATTTTTTAACTACAGAGAGATATATAGAATAGGCTGGTCATACTTTCGACATGTGTTTGTACTGCGGTAATATCAGATCGTTTTCTCTCCATTAATTATGGTCTTTGCAATAACAGGAATTCTTAACATGAATAACAAGATACGTGGTGGGTGTTTATGCGGCGCAATCACCTTTGAGCTTTACGAAGACTTTAAAACGTTTTATCACTGTCATTGTAAGCAATGTCAGACATTAACAGGTTCGGCCTTTGCATCTAATCTTTTAACTCGTCCAGAGAATATAACGTGGCTAAAAGGGCAGGACTCTATATCTGAATATGAACATCTTACCCGAGAATTTTCAAAATCATTCTGTAAGTCTTGCGGATCTGCCGTCCCATTTATCAATAAATCAGAAACTTCACTTATCGTGCCAGCGGGTTCACTTGATTCTGATACGACTATACCGCTTGAGGCCAATATTTTCGTATCCGAAAAAGTGTGTCGATTAAGTGCAGATTCGGAAGTGAAAAACTTTAACGGCTTTCCAGAGTGAAATGCAATTGTGGGTGACCGGAGGTACTTGAATTAAACAAGTCACGACACGACTTGAATATTTAGGTTGCTACTGAAGGGATTTTGTCTTTTTAACGCAGGCTGCAAAAGGAGAGGGCTTATTGCCCTCCCAGTCGTTTGGATTAGTGAATAGCTAATATCTTCCTTTTACACAGTCCGGGTCGCCAGTGCGGGTGGGATACCTGCGGCTTTTTTAGCTGGACCAAAAACCGCTATCTGTCCTAAAACCCATAAACATGCCATACCCAGCGGAATGTAAAACCAGTCCATTCTTCCCAGCTCAAACATGCTCACCAGTGTCATGTTGAGGCCAATGGTAAGTCCGGCGCCGACTAATACTCCCATGGTCGTGATAATGAAGTTCTCCAGCATAAAATACCGGATGATATTAAGCTGGCTGGCACCCAGTGCGCGTCTTGTTCCGATTTGTTTTTTACGGCGGTTGACGTTAAAGCTGGCTAAACCAATGATGCCTAACCCAGTGATGATAACCAGGGTGATCATCACTGCAGTCAGGATTTTGATCATGGCAGCGTGGCGCTGATAGCTGCGTTCTCGCACTTCTTCAAAACTGCGCAAATCTTCAACTATTCTGCCTTGCATACGGGTTGCCAGCAATTCTTCAATCTCAGGCATCAGTTGGTCTCGCATACCCGGTTCGGTGCGAATAAAGTAGCGAGTATTGGTATCGTACATAATGCGCTCAGGAGACAGCATGACACTTTCCAGCGAATCCCAACCAATCCATGGGGCTTGTAATTTGTCGATAATGCCAATGACCTGTATCGGCTCGATGTTCTCGATAAACAGGGTTTTACCCACCACGTCTGCTACCGGAATATCGGGAAATATAGAATTCGCCAGCGCTTTTGTGATGATGATATTTTGCGGCCACCCTGGGGCGTCTCCATCGCGATCACGGATTTCCTCTGCGGTAAAGTTACTACCAGCAATAAGTTCCACATCGAGTGTTTCGATTGCCTGCTCGTCGACCATGTACACCGCTGTAGGTGTATCATCTTTGTTTTCCCCTGATTCCACTTGTAAACTCATTGACCAGCCACCACCACTTATTGGAACGGAATTGATGGTTGTGGCGTTGAGTACGCCAGGGGTGTTTCTAATCGCCAGCAAGTCTTCTTCAATGGATTGCTTATGATTAAAATCATTGGCGTAGCCCATACTGGTAATATGAAAGCTATTTAATTCATCGACACCGCTATCCCGAGCCATTAGATCGGTGCGTTCACCGATAATGAATACCGCATTGACCACGATTGTCATGGTGACCGCGATTTGCAGGGCTATCAATAGCGCCCCGACTTTGTTGCGCATCAGAGTACGCAGGATAGGACCAAATTCTAATGAACTGAACATGCGTAGCTCCTTATTGACTTTTCAATTGACCGGCAGGGGCAATTGAACATGCCCGCCAGGTGGGGTATATACCAGCAATGATGGTGGCGATCAGGGATACACCCATTGCCAGTAACACCATATTGGTATCCAAGGATGTCAGTTTGTCAGCAAACTCGCCGTATAGCGCTCGGATCCCCTGTAATCCAAAATAGGACATTACCAGACCGACCACACCGCCAGCCAGACCGATGCAGGCGGTTTCGACGATATGCTGGATAAACAGGTCGCGCTTGGTCGCGCCAACGGCTCTGCGCAGACCAATCTCGCTGGATTTACCCATAAATTTCGACAGCATCAAGCCAATCGTGTTTAGCAAACACACCGCTAAAAACATCAGTGACAGCCACATCATGATTTGGGCATCATCGGCGACCACTTCATTGTATTCCAGCCACTCCTGAACATTGTTCATGCGATTATTTAACGGACGAGGGAAGCGACCGAACTCTTTTTGGTCAGTGACATAATTGTTTAAAAAATCCATGTATTGTTCACGTTCGTCGGGACTTTTTAACTCTACCCAGAACTGAAAGTTGATACATTCAGAGTTAAGAAAGGCAATAAACCCTTCACCTTCAGGCGACTTCCAGCAGTTTACATTGCCCCAACTGGGCAGTGCTAAAGGCAGTTTTAGGCTAAGCGGCATAAATATTGCCGCTGGTCCGCCAAAATCATCGTTGTTCAAATCGAAAAACTTAGGTACCGGATGCCAGTCGTCAATTACGCCGACGATACGAAATGTCGAACCGGCAATTACCAGATTGCGACCAACGGAATTTTCACCACCAAAGATTTCATCATTGGTTTCACGGTCAATGACGACGACCTGTTCGTGATTTACATCGGCGCTTTCGCTCCAGCCAGTGCCATAAATAAAAGGTACGTCAAACATGCTGAAAAAATCACCATAGGTGAGGCGAATTGAAGATTGATAGGGTTTTACGTCTGGATCTTCAGGTTCAATGACACCACCAGAACGGGCCATTGCTGCTTGACGAAATCCTTTTTTGGCTTTCATCAGGTTATTGGCATCTGTCCAGGTTAATTGAGTCGGAGGCTCATTGGGCTCCCGTGCGGCTTCGTAAGGGCTCCAGTTATCCAGTTGCACGTGAAATAACACGTCACTTTTGTGTTTAATTGGGTTGTTCGACATCAGGTAATTGACGGTAATCGTCGTCATGCAGGCACCAATCCCCAGGGCAATAGCAGTGACCATTAGCGCGCTGAGAATCGGGTTGCGTTTGATGCTGAGCATTGCCAGCTTAATATAGTAACCAAACATGCTGTTCTCCTAAGCGTTAACCGCTTCTGCAATATCCTGAGTCACTTCATGCAGCTCACTGACTTTGCCATCACGCACGTAAATATTGCGTTTCGCCTGTTTTGCCAGCCCCGCATCATGGGTCACCATGATAATGGTTGTGCCATTGCTGTTAATCTCATGCAATAGCTCCATCACGCTGTGGGCCATTTTGGTGTCGAGGTTGCCGGTCGGTTCGTCGGCAAGCAGGAAACGAGGTTCACCTGCCAAAGCCCGGGCAATTGCAACACGCTGCTGCTGTCCGCCAGATAGCTGGGCGGGCAAATGCTTCATTCTATTTGCCAGACCAACTGTTTCCAGACTCTGCTCAATGCGCTGTTTTCGCTCTTTACTGTTAAAGCCTCGATACCGCAAAGGAACATCAACGTTATCAAACAAATTTAGATCCGGAATAAGGTTAAAACTCTGAAAAATAAAACCGATTTTCTCGTTGCGCAAACGGCTGCGATCCTTATCGCCAAGCCCGGATACATCCTGTCCATCCAGAAAATATTGACCACTGGAATAGGTTTCTAAAAGACCTGCAATATTCAGGAATGTGGTTTTGCCTGAGCCTGAAGGGCCGGTCACAGCAACAAAGTCGCCTTCATCTACCTGCAGGTTGAAATCTCGTAATGCGTGTGTTTCCACAACTTCGGTGCGAAATACTTTGGTGACATTATCCATCTTTAACATGTTTGGATTCCTCTATTGAGTGAGTAAGACGTTTTCCGCACCACGGAACGCTTCAGTGCTGGAAATAATGATTTGGTCGCCCTCTTGCAGACCACTGAGAACTTCGACGCTGGACAAGCTGCGGGCTCCGGTATTGATGCTGGTGCGCACGGCCATGTTGTCTCGAACCAGATAGGCAATTCGGCCACTACCGCTTTCCAGAAACTGGCCACGTTGCACCATCAAAACATCGGATTTGTTCTCCATGAGAATGCGTGTGGTGAGTCGTTGGTTCTGACGCAAGGCTGGTGCATTGGAGTCGGCGAAACGTACCCGACCCGTCACTTGATTGTTGACAATTTCAGGGGAAATTGTGACGAGTTTTGCAGGGTACGTTTCACCGTTAACTTGTATTTCGGCATCCATACCGATCGCCAAATCGTCGGCATAACTCTCCGGGATTTGCACTTCCAATTCGAATTCGGTCAGGTCAACAACTGATAAGATGGCCTGGTTCTGTGCCACCTGATTCTTTTGTTGTACCGCAAGATTGCCAACGATACCGCTAACCGGCGAGCGTACGGTCAGTTCTTCAACCCGACGTTTTAAGTCCTGTACCATTAACGCCTGACGGTCTACCGATAACTGTCGGGTTTTAATTTCAAACTCCAGACTTTCTTTGCTTAAATTGGCATCATCTACCGCGTGTTTATGTTCCAGTTTGGCGTTTTCCAGATCATCCTGTGCCTTCTCAAAATCAATTGCACTGATGCTGTTTGAGGAATAGGCTTTATCTGCCCGGCGTTTTTCCCGATCTGCCGCAGTCAGTGAGACTTTAGCGATGTCGACGGCTTTTTGGTCCTGTAAAAATTGCTGTTTTGCCTGAATCTTGTTGCGATCCAGTTCGATTTGCAGGCTTTGGAGAGTTGCTTCTTCTTGTTGCAATTGGTTGGTCAGTTCCGGAGAGTCTATTTTTGCCAATGTCTGACCTTTTACTACGGAGTCACCGGCATCGACTTCATAGGTGATGGTGCCCTGCGAAGGGCTGTATAATCTTGGGCTTACAGCAGCGACAACCCGGCCCTGTACCGACAAGTCACGGATAAAATCACCACGGGTCACTGAACCAATCCGTAAACGATCTCTTGATATAGAGATATCCGAACTGACATAGTCACTGTAGGACGGGGCAACAACGCCAATGGTGGTAACAATAATTGCGGCAGCAATGCTGCCAGCGATCCATAGTTTATTTTTGTTTTTTGGTGCGACAGCCACATCCTGTCCGCTGGTATCGGAGATCTTCATTGAATTTTCCTGAAACAATCACAATCAAGTCGTATGTCGCGATGTGATAGGAAAAGGTTTAAATCATGGCGTATTTTTTTGTCTAAAGGATGTTACAAAGTGTGTCTTGCTTTGAATTGTGAAAATATGGTCAAACAAAATTGTTATGAAGCTGAAATAAAACCATAGAGACCTGATGAGATGTTCATCAGGAGATTGTTCCAGAATTGAACGTTACCATAGTAGTCTCTCTATTCTCAGACAGCCTCCTATAATACAATATTTAAAAATGCAACCTGGTGAGTCATGAACTTAAGCTATATTGAAGACCGACATTTACCTGAATTACTGCGATTAAATAATCTTGCAGTGCCTGCTGTGAACGAGTTGCAACTCGATGAACTAGAAAAGCTGGTAAACGAATCTGCGTATGCCCAGGTCGTCGCGGATGAATATGCGGTTGCAGGGTTTATTCTGGCATTTAAGCAAGATGCTGATTATCAGGGGTTTAATTACAGTTGGTTTAAAGCGCGTTTTTCCGACTTTTTATATATTGATCGCATTGTGGTTAACCCGAGTTATCGTGGCCAGGGTGTTGGCCGTAAGATCTATTCCGAGACGGAAGATTTTTGTCGCAAGCAGGGGTTAAAGATGATGACCTGTGAAGTCAATTTGGAACCCGACAACCCAGTTTCCCATCAATTCCATAAAGATATGGGATTTGACGAAATCGAAGCGGTGCTGCACCCGGAAGGTAAACGGGTCATGATGTATCAAAAGGAGATTGCAGCGATTGAACTCTAGCCAGCCATTTTTTGTTTATGGCACCTTAACCCATCCAGAGATTCGTGAGGTTTTGTTTAATCAAGTGGTTGAGGCGCAGCCAGCTACGCTTTTGGGTTGGCAAAGACGCATGGCTGATGATGGTTATTTGTTTATTGTGCCTGACGCAAATAGTGAGGTGAAAGGTCAAATTATAGCGTTAAATCAGCGCCAGATTGCCCTGGCTGACATGTGGGAAGATGTGACTCGCTATCATCTGGAAACCGTAAATGTGCAGGTCACATCTGGACAGGCAATATCGGCACAAACCTATACTCGTGCTGCAACGGTTTCAGGAAATCGTGTAGAGGATAACTGTATTGCCAATCATTCAATATCTGAGATAGTCGCCGCAATTACCGCGCTACACTCGCAACAGTAACCTCATGAAAATTCAGCGCAGACATATTGGTGGTTTTGTATTCTCTGTTTGGGCACTGATTGCGGGAGGCTTATTATATTTTTCTAACGCGACGAAACTGATCAGTTTTGACCCTCAGGGGCATTTAGGACAGAAAGCGGCCAGCATGGACTTTGACCAACAATTTCTGTTTTGGTTGAACAAACAGGGGCTGAAAACTCACAGTACAGTCATCCACATAACAGAGCCAGATTGTCCCTGTTTTGCAATTAGTCAGCCCCACAGAAAAAGTGTGGCAGCGCTGGCGACAACATATAATTTTGAAAATCAGCATATAGACTGGAATGAAGCGATGAGCGACTATGTGCCAGCCTCGCCTGCGGTAGTCGTCATCTCGGACAATGGTCGACTAGCGTATTTTGGCCCCTACAGCAGTGGTGCATTTTGTACTGCAGACAATGGGTTGGTAGAACCCTTTATCAAGGGAAAACGCCAAACGCTGCCGGGTGCAGTTGTAATTACGGATGCAATAGGATGTTATTGCAATAGTATCAGTACAAAAGGCTAAGACGATGTACGTGCCAAAGAATATGCAGTTGCAGGACCGAGCCGAGATCACGCAGTTTATTGCTGAATTCGGCTTTGCCTTGATGGTTTCACCTGATATGCAGGCGAGTCATTTGCCACTGATTTATCAGGCAGACGAAGGACCAAATGGTACACTATATGGCCATATGGCACGTGCCAATCCGCAGTGGCGTGAATTATCAGGTGCCGATGTGTTGTGTGTTTTTTCAGGGCCACACAGTTATATCTCTCCGACCTGGTACGCCGCAGGCCCGGCGGTTCCCACCTGGAACTATGCGGCAGTACATTGTTATGGTTCGGTCAGTTTATTGGATGAGCAACAAACCACAGTCTCAATGGATTGGCTGGTGCAAAAATATGAGCCTGAGTTGCTCAATAATCAAGGTGTTATGCCCGCGGATTATCGGCAAAAGTTAGTAAAGGCGGTGGTCGGATTTAAAATTGCCGTTAGCGATATTCAGGCAAAAGAAAAACTTGGGCAGCAGCGCAAGAGTGAAGATCAGCAGGGTGTGGTGCAGGGATTGTCGGAAAGTGAATTTGATGACGCTCAGGCATTGCTTGCCTATATGAGAAAACGCAATCTGGGCCTGGGAAAAGCGTAAAGTACTATGAAATTCGCTACCCGAGACCCTGACTGCTAAGCTTAAGCGATTCACAGCAATGGGCGTGACTTTGATGCCACATTTCAGGTGTATGCAATCCATACTTTGTCTTTTTACCTGTCTGTTTTAACGGGAGTACATAATGCTAAAAACACTGACGGCTTCGACATTGTTGTTGGTTTCAGGTGTTGCGACTGCTGCCTGTCACAGTTTGATTCAACAGCAAAATGATGCCTTGAAAACGGCGGCACAAATGTTTCCGTCATCCAACGCGTTGTTTACTGTTGTGATTTGCAAGGAGCAAAATCCGACACTGTTTGAAGTGATGTACACGCAATTACATGATCGCAGTCAACATGCCCACAGTGCGCCTTCAGGGGGGCTGTCTAAATTAAAACTGCCTGTTGATCCAAATGGTCGTAATCGTAGCACTGGCCTGGTGTTGGCTGAACCGAACAGCCAGGGTGACTTTACCCTTAAACTGCGAACGCGGCTGTCATCGGGTGAGGGGATTGATATCAGCAAAACGGTGCCACTTGCGCAAGGTCAGTCTTCCATTTTTACCGACCAGGGCATTACGGTCGGATTTTCACGATTGCCTACAAGATAAAAAAGCCGCAGAATTCTGCGGCTATTTATTGGAATTCAGCTATCCTATTTATGCTTCTTTGAAGACTCTCGATACCAGTGCTTTGCTGTCTTTGATCATATTGCGCGTATTGCGACGCATCTTGAGCAGCAGCAAGTAGGCCAGGGGGACTAAAAACAGACTGGTCATGGTGGAGAATATCAAACCACCAATAATCGCGATGGCCATGGGTGAATACGGAGGGCCGTCACCACCAATCTGAGTACTGCCAACCGCCAGAGGCACCAATCCCAGAACCGTCGTGGCGACTGTCATCAATATTGGTTTCACACGGGTTAAACAGCCTTCAACAATGGCGTCGGGCACTTTTAGACCAGCGTTGACTAACTGGTTTATCCTGTCTACCAGCACAATGCCGTTGTTCACCACGATCCCCATCAGTATTAGCATACCAATCATACCCATAATAGACATCGGAGTGCCTGTCAGGAAAAAGGCCCAGAAAACGCCAGTAAATGAGAACAACAGTGAGGTGATAACAGCCGTGGGCAACAACAATGACTCAAATAACGCCGCCATGACCACATAAATCATACAAACGGCCAACAGCATATTAGTTTGCATTACGGCTTCTGATTCTTGCTGACGACGGAAACTGCCATCCAGTGACCAACTGTAGCCAGTGGGCAGCTCAATGCTTTCCATAATCGCTTCGATTCTTTCCTGTGCTTCTTCCAGTGTTGCCTCATCCGCCAGGTTGGCGCCAATTGCTATCGCTGTCTGACGATAGTAACGACGAACCTGTGACAAACGTGGTTTGATCTCCAGCTCGGCCACCATATCCAGTGTCACGGTTTTAGCACCATCCCGACCTACAGGTAAGGTACGCAGTTGCTCAATACTGTGTTGTAGTGCTTCATCGAACATCAGGCGTATATCAATTTCACCTGTGGCATCATGACGAAACGTTCTCAGGTTATTACCACGCAGTGCTGTGGCGACAATGCTGCCGATATCCTGTGAATTTAAGCCAAAGCGATAGGCTTTGCGTCGGTCAACTGTGATTTGTAATTCTCGCTGGTTGGCATCAATATCAGTGCGTACATCGGTGAGTTCTTTGATATTGGCCAGCACCGGCACTATTTGATCGGCAATGCGCAGCAGGCTATCCGATGACGGCCCCAACAGGGTCATACGTACACCGCCTCCCGTACCTTCTTCCCAGCGGAAATTAGGTTCTGCGCGAGCGAACTTCGGCATGGCCTCCCGGATCATTTCTTTCAGTTCTGCCTTTTTCACTGGAAGATCTTCAATATGGGTAATGCCGGACACCGCAAAACCGGGAGTGTAGTAGCTGTATACCGATTCTATGTAGAATTTTTCCTTGTTGGCATACAGGAACTCTTCCATTTTGGTCACGGTTTTTTCTACTTCATCCAGCGTGTAATTGCCATTGATGTTGTAGTTCATCCACATTTGCGGATTGGGGTTTTCCGGTTCGTTGTTGGAAACCGAACCAAGAGGCAGTGCTGTACTGGCTAATATAGCGACCGCGATAAGGCTGGTTTTACCCTGATTTGCCAGTGTCCAGCGTAGGAATCGCTCATAGCGTTTCTTTAACCGTTGAGTACTCTTAATTGGTGCTTTTGGCTTGCTGTGAACTTTGGTGGTCAATAGCGGAATCAGTGTCTGGGCAATCAACAATGATGCAAACAGCGAAATACAGATTGCGATGGCTACATGCTCCAGAAAAATGGTCAGACTGATCTTTTTACCGATAATGTTGGGCAAGAATACAATCGCAGTGGTAGCCGTTCCGGCAATGACCGCCAGACTGACTTTGCTGACACCCGCTTTCGTGGCTGCAATCGGATCTTTTATCGTTAGTTTTTCCTGGGTAATGCTTTCGGTGACGACCACTGCATTATCCACCAACATACCGACTGCCAGCATCAAACCCATCAACGATAAGATGTTAATGCTGTAACCAAAGAAAAACATAAAACCCAGTGTAATACACAGAGAGAAAGGTACTGATAGCACTACGATCATGGTGGTTTTAAACTGACGTAAAAAGGCATATAGCACAGTAATAGACAACAGAGCACCCAATAATCCAGCATTCAGTAAATCTTCCAGTGAAGAAGTGACACTTTCTGCTTCATCCTGCATCACGAACAGATTAATACCATTGAATGCCGGATTTTCGTCCGCCTCATCAACAACCGCCATGACTTTTTTGGATACCTCTACCAGATTAACGCCAGATTCCCGGTAAATATTGAAGCCGACCGCATAGGTTTGATCAAGATGACGACCTTCAGCACGTCGCGGTGTTTCAAATTGAATCTCTGCCACATCCTGTAGGCGAACGCCGCGTTTGATATACAGGTCTCCGATTTCTTCTACGGTGCGGTATTCCCCTACGGGGTTGACGGTGATCTTTTCGTTACCCTCAAAAATATGGCCGGCACTCATGGAGAAGTTAGCTTCATTTAAGGTGCGCACCAGTTCAGAGGCATCAACATTGAGAGCCGCCATCCGTTCCTGACTAAGACGAATCGAGATTTGTTTTTTCAGGACGCCATAGAGTTCAACTCTGGAAACACCTTCCACCCGCTCAATAGGACGTTTAAGATTGCGATCCAGTAAGTCATAAGCATTGGACAGATCACGGTCACTGGACACCCGTAGCTGGAATATTGGCAGGTCATTAGTGTTGAACTGATACACCAGAATGCGCTCCACATCGCTGGGTAGCAGGTGTCTGATGGCATCAATTTTCTCGCGAGCTTCAATGCTTTTGGCATTGATATTTTCGTCCCACTTAAATTCCAGATTAATGTTTGCGCCATTATCATCTGACTGAGACTGTAATCGCTGTACGCCCGACATGGTGGCAAGTGCCTCCTCCACTGGTCGGGTGATCATGCGTTCGACTTCAGTGGGTGTCGCATCCTGATAAGGGATGTTGATCCAGATCTCGGGGATGTCGATGCCGGGCCACTTCTCCAGTGGCAACAGGCGACTGGCAATTAGCCCCAGTAATAACATTGAAAAGAACAGCATACAGACCGTGACAGGGCGCTTTAGCGCGAAGTTTGCCAGTCCCGCACCCATTGCCTCAAATTTATCAGGTGAATTAGCCATGATGAGGCGCCTCTAATGTTTGATTATCCACACCGGATGCGTTGTCGACAGTGGCAAAGCGTTTACGGTCAAACACACTGTACAGTACAGGTATCAGGAATAATGTAAGTAACGTGGCAAACAGCAATCCAAAGATGACGGTAATGGCCATGGGCTTGCGTATTTCAGCACCTTCTCCCAGGCCGATCATCATTGGTAACAGGCCAAGGGTCGTGGTTAATGTGGTCATTAAAATAGGCCGGAACCGGGATTCGGCGGCTTCTTTGATAGCGTCGAATTTTTCACTTCCGGCTTCCCGCAACTGATTAATCCGATCCACTAGCACAATGGCATTGTTCACAACGATTCCGGCCAACATGATTAGCCCGATGAACACCACAACGCTGATTGTTGTTCCGGTTAAATACAAACCATAAATAGAACCCGCACAAGCCAGTGGTACGGTGAACAGAATCAAAAAGGGATGCAGCAAAGATTCAAATTGAGAGGCCATGACCAGATAAACCATAAACACCGCCAAAGCCAGAGCAAATTTCAGGGAGTTGAATGACACTTCCATTTCTTCATTTTGTCCTGCAACTTTCGCCTGCATTGACAATGGCAGATTCAACTTGGGTAATATTTGCTGAGCTTCCTGCACGGCTTCACCTAAGTCGCCGTAGGCCAGATTGGCGGAGATAATAGCGACGCGTTCCTGTCCAACGCGGGTGATTTCACTTGGACCGATGGACGTTTCTATGTCGGCTACTGCATCAAGCGTGATGGCACGAGTGGCACCCGGATTAACAATGATTTGTGATACATCGGCAGATGAGTCACGTTGCTGCTCCATGGTACGTACCAGGATATCCACTTTGCGGTCATTGATGGAGTATTTAGTCGCCACTTCACCACCAATTTTTGCCGCGACGAGCTTCGCCACTTCAGGTGATGACAGGCCTAGCTGGGCCAGCTTGGCATGGTCAAAATGGACTTTTAACTCTGGATTGCCACTTTGCAAAGAGGATTTTACGTCGGCAAAACGGTCATTGGCTTCTAACAGTTTGACCATGTCATCGCCGTAACGACGCAGCATGTTGAGGTCATAACCCACTAACTCAATTTCCAGAGGCGTACTGAAACTGAATAATTCCGGCTCGCCAAACTTACTCTCGACACCTGGCGTATTTAACAAAAACTCACGCATTGCCGCTTTTGTGGCAAGTTCATCTTCAATGCCGCTGCTGCTATTCAACACTACATTGAGTTTGCCCCAATATTCGCCACCCTGACTGGGAGAAGCATTCATCAGGGTACCTGTACCCGCAATGGAATAGGTGCGGGTTACTCCCGGAAGCTCCTCGGTAAATCTTGCCAGATCAGTCAGGATTTTATCAGTTGTTTCCAGACGGGAACCTGTCGGAAGATTGATCTCAACATAAAATTCCCCCTGAGCCATTGATGGGATAAGCTCAATGCCTAATTTTGATAATAATCCCAGCGAACCCAGAGACAGCGCCAATATTAAGGCAACCACGGCACCACGCTTTCTCAATGAAAACGCCAATAAAGAGCGGTAGCCACCTTCAACAGCGTAATAAAATTTGTCGAACACCCACATAAATGGCTTCATCAGGTAAGTCATTAACGTTCTTAAACCCCGAAAAGAGAACAGGGTGACGGTGGTCAACATCAGAGGTACGTAATAGAAAACGACACTGACTAATTTCTTCGGTAACCACATCAGATAGTAGAATCCTTTGCCATACCAGGTGGTGGGTTTCTGGCGAACTTTAGACGGACCCAAATCCAATTCTTTGTCATTCGCTTCGATGTCCCCCAATACGCTAATTTCTTCCTTGTGCTTTTCCCGGGCCGCCAGCATCGGAATAATGGTCAATGCCACCAACAATGAGGCGGCTAAAGCGAAGGTGACCGTCATTGCCTGATCGCTGAACAATTGACCGGCAATGCCCTCCACGAAAACCAGTGGAAAGAAGACCGCCATCGTCGTTAACGTTGATGCCACGATGGCCATCGATACTTCTTTGGTACCAATTGCGGCGGATTTTTTAATATTACCGTCCAGCTTCTTGCGCCGATCAATGTTTTCCAGTACTACGATGGAATTGTCCACCAATAAACCGATAGCCAGTGCGATTCCACCCAGACTCATGATGTTCAACGAAATATCGTTGCCATACATCAGGTTAAAGGTGGCAATAATGGAGACAGGGATGGAAATAGAGATGATAAAGGTTGGCCAGATATTCTTTAAAAACATATACAGAATTATCATGGCTAACAGACCACCGATAATGGCTGCGGATTTTACTTCATCAATGGCATTGGCGATAAAGGTGGACTGGTCGTAGACCATTTGCAATTTATAGTTATCAGGCATTTCATCCCGCACGGATTGCAAACGACGTTGAATATTCTCAGCGACTTTCACCGTATTGGCATCACCTTCTTTGTAGATAGCGATTTCTACCCCTTCCATTCCCGCAAAGCGCGTGATCGAAGTGCGTTCCTTGTGGGCATCCTGTACTTCGGCAATATCACCCAATCGAATATGGCGTTGATTCCGAGTGGCGATAAACACATTGCGAATATCGTCAAGTGTTTCAAATTCATTTAGCGTTCGAACCAGGTATTCCTGCGAGCCATCTTCAACCCGGCCACCCGAGGTATTGACATTCTCCTGCTGTAAACGCTGAATGATCTCATCAATGGTGATATCTAACTGGCTGGTACGTTCCTGATTAATGAGCACTTGTATTTCATTTTCCAGGCCACCGCCCACTTTGACGGACGCGACACCTTCAACGGATTCTAATTTGCGTTTTACCTGCTCTTCAGCGTAAGTACGCAGCCGTTTCATGCTTTGCTTATCCAGTGAAATCATCTGATTGTTGTCACTGTTTTGCTCAGAGGGGACAGTACCACCAAGCCCAAAGCGCATGATGGGATCCAGCGACGGATTAAAGCGCAGCAGCAGGGGTTTGCTGACGTCCAATGGTAGTTGCAGAATATCCAGTTTCTCTCTGACCTCCAGGGAGGCAAGATCCATTTCCGTTCCCCATTCGAATTCCAGGACTACGTCAGATTGACCGGCCTTGGAGGTAGACTGCACATGACGTACGCCCTTCACTACACCAATGGCTTCTTCGATGGGTTTGGATACCAGTTGTTCTACTTCACCAGGTGCTGCGCCAACATAATCGGTGCGTATCGTCAGAGTGGGATAGGACAACTCTGGTAGCAGGTTAATCGACAGTCTGGACAAAGACACAATACCAAACAGCACAATCGCAAACGTAAACATCCAGACGGTGACGGGGCGCCGTACCGCAATATCAATAATGTTCATGTGAATCTCCGGCTTAGCTGTTTACGACTTCAACGTCAGCGTGATCTTTCAGGTTGTGGTGACCGGTAATGACCACTTGTTCGTCACCAGATAAGCCTTCCAGTACTTCCACGTAATCGCCTTCCTGATAGCCGATTTTCACAGCAACTTTTGACGCTTTACCATCTTTCACCACAAATACGTTGACCTGATCGTCAATTTGTAACAAAGCACGGCGGGGCAACAACGTCGCGTTCTGGCGGGTATCGTAATTCAGTTTTACTTTGGCAAACATGCCGGCCTTGAGATGGTTTGACTCATTGGGTACGCGCAATGTGACTTTGAACGTGCCAGTAGCCGAATCGATGACAGGACTAATGCGCTCAACAAAGGCAGCAACATTTTTGTCGCCCAAAGCGGTTAACGCCAGCGCAGCACCCTGATCTTTATGGACCCGGGACAGCTCTTTTTCCGGCAAATGCACAATGCCATAAAGTTCTTTTTGTTCGACAATATGGAACATGCGCTGACGCTGAAAAGATTCGGTCAGGTTGCCTACTTTGGCATTTCGCTCGGCAATAAAACCGGAGATAGGGGCGACAATGGTGGTTTCTTCTAAATCCAGTTTGGCAATTTCTAACGATGCTTGTGCAGATTCAAACTGTGATTTTAGTTTGTCGTAAGAATCTTCACTAACCAGCTTTTTGTTGTAGACCTTATCTATTTTATCCAACTCTTGTTGAATCCCTTTCAGGTTGGCCTTGGCTTTTTGTAAATTCAGAATATAACGCTCGGTCTCCAGCTTGGCTAACGCCTGACCTTTTTCGACATAATCACCTTCTTCGACAAAAATCTCCTCGATAATGCCAGAGGCTCGGGCAACCACGAAAGCTTCTTCTTTTGCTTCTAATACTGCAGTTGTTTCGTAATTTGATGAGATATCGCCATTGAGCAATGCCGCAACTTCAACGGGAATCGAAATCACTTCTTCTTCCTGTTCAGCACTGTTGGTCGCTTCTGCTTCACCACACCCTGTGAGCAAAGCGCTTGATGCTGCAATGCCGCCAGCCAAAAACAAGTGCTTAAAAATTTGTGTGTATCTCATGGTCGTCCCCTGCATTTAAATATGTGAAATTGTCAAACAGCTCTTTGGTTTGCATGACTTGTGCCACCAAATAAAATCCATGTAAAACAATGTGTTATGTAATTTTTGTTGTTCTAATGTGCTGTGCCGAAATCAATAATTAGTAAAATAGGCCAAAAGTTGGTGGTTTTAATTACTAAAACGTACGTTATATTCCCAATGACTATAACCTGATAATTATTTTCTCATTTGAACCAATAATCCAATTATTTGAACTAAACTTTGTAACCAGTGATGACGCTAAGCGATTTGCAGGGTGTGACCAGCATTTCTGTTTGACTTTACAGCAGAGCGCAGACCCTCTCAGTCATCTATAAAATCGATAAAAAACGAATAACGTTGGAAGGAACATGGGAACATTCAAAAAAGCAGCGATTGCGTTGCTCATCTTGGTAGTGGTGTTTGTTGGTGTCGGGTTTATTTTGCCCTCCGAATTTGATGTAGAGCGTCATATTGTGGTCAACGCGCCACCAGAAGAAGTTTACCAGCAGGTAGCCAACCTTAAAAAGTGGCGCCATTGGGGTGTCTGGTTCGAACGTGATCCAAATATGAAAGTAACCTACAGTGGGCCTGAAATGGCCATTGGTATGAAGTCTCAATGGGAAAGTGAGCAGGAAGGCTCTGGAGAGATGACTATCATTGATCTAGTGGAGAATCATAAAGTGGTATATAGCCTGTATTTCCCCGATTTTGATATGGGCAGTACCGGTGAAATTACCATTGAGCCCCTTGGGACACAAACTGTCATTAATTGGCGCGATTATGGCGATGTCGGCAGTAATCCAATTAATCATTATTTTGCTGCCTTGATGGACTCTATGATTGGCCCAGATTTTGAGGCTGGATTAGCGAATTTAAAAAGTCGGGTTGAGCGATAAGTATCGTCATTTCCTTTAATCGCATAATAACGGGAATTCGTCTTTTCGGTCATCCAATTGTCCTTGATTCCCGTTTAAAGTGGACCTTGGTGATTTACCGATAGGATTAGTATGGCAAATCATATTGTTTCAGTGTTGACCCAATGGCACCCGCAAAAAGATAATTTGGACTGGGTGCTGGCAACGGTCATAGCGACACAGGGGTCATCGTACCGAAAGCCTGGAGCGATGATGCTCATTAATAGCTTAGGACAATATTTCGGGCTAGTCAGTGGTGGTTGTCTGGAATCTGACATCATGCGCCAGGCACGAAAGTGCTGGTTAGATGGTACCCAGCGACATGTGGTTTACGATATGCAGGATGAAGATGACTTTGCCTGGAAACTGGGTATCGGTTGTGGTGGCAGAGTTGATATTTTGTTGCAACCAATAACTGCTGAGAATAACTATCTTGAATTGAATACCTTGCTGGCAAAACTTAACAGTGCTGAAACGGTCTACTACTCACAACGACTTGACCTCAATGAATCCGAAAATACCTGTTTAGACATTGCGCCTGATTTTTTTCAACGCAATCAGATTTATCAAACCGATGAGTCCCAATGCTTTATCGCCAAACACAATCCTCTGATCAGACTCGCAATTTTTGGTGGTGGTGTGGACGCCCAACCCTTGGCGAAACTCGCGGATGTGTTAGGTTGGCAGGTGAAGCTGTTTGATGAGCGATTAAGTTACGCAAAAGCGTCTTACTTCCCTGATAAATGTCACATAATCAGAGATAAATATTGCGAATTAGAACCGCGTTTAGCCTTAGCAAGCTGTAATGCCGTGATCGTAATGAATCACAATATCATGATGGACGCCGAGGCGTTAAAAGCGGCGCAGATAGCGGAAGTACCTTACATTGGTATTCTGGGACCGAACCATCGCACTGTGCGAGTATTGAAAGCCGCAGGATTAACACCTCAGGACTTTACCGGACATGTCGCAAACCCAGTTGGATTAGCTCTTGGCGGCGAACTGCCAGAATCCATAGCGTTGGCCATTATAGCCGAAGTCCACGCGCACCTGCACAATGTTGAACCCCATACCCTCAACTCCTTTAAAGAGTTAACCGCATGTCTGCAAATTACCGCTTAAGTATTTTGTTGATGGCCGCTGGAGCAAGCAAACGCTTCAATGGCATCAAGCAGTTGGCAATGGTGGGTGATTCAAATTTGCTCCAGCGTGCGATTAATCAGATGGCTAAACTACACTGTGCACAGTGTGTGGTTGTGCTGGGTAACGCTGCTGCTGAAATACAAAAGGCGATTCAACTGCCACTTGAAATGGAAGTGTGTTTGTCGGCAGACTGGCACCAAGGACTAGGGAACAGTATCGCCAATGGGTGTAACCTTATTCATCAGGAGGCCACGCACATTCTCATCCTACTGGCGGACCAAGTAGCCTTGACCGAGGCACACTATCAAGCACTCATCACCCAATCGCAACGTCATCAGGAAAGAATAGTTTGCAGCGCGTATGAGCAACGTATGGGAGTTCCAGCTATTTTTCCTGGCTTTTTTTTGCCCCGTTTACGTGCTTTGTCCGGCGACAAAGGAGCGAAAGCGATCATTGAAAATGAATCATATATCAGTGTTTCGATGCCAGAGGCTGCTTACGATATCGATACACAAGAACAACTTACGAATTGGCAACAAGCAACATAGGACCAGTAATGATTACATTCGAATTAAATGGTGAGAAAACCGAAGTGGACGCCGATCCGCAAATGCCGCTACTTTGGGTAATACGGGATTTGTTAGCGATGACTGGCACAAAATACGGTTGCGGCATGGGCTTGTGCGGTGCCTGCACAGTGCACCTGGACGGGCAGCCGATTAGAGCTTGTGCCACACCCCTATCTGTCGCCAGCGGAAAAGCAGTAAAAACCATCGAAGGACTGGATCCGGATGGCGAACACCCATTGCAAAAAGCGTGGACCCAGCACAATGTGCCGCAATGCGGCTATTGTCAGTCGGGACAAATCATGAGTGCCGCCGCATTGCTGCAGAGCAATCAAAATCCATCCGATCAAGATATCGACAATTATATGCAAGGTAATATCTGTCGATGTGGTACCTATCCGCGAATCAGAGCGGCGATTAAAACTGCAGCAAAATTCGTGGAGGCAAAATAATGTCGACTATTCAAAATGTTAGCCGTAGATCGTTTCTTAAAGGTGTCGGACTTACAGGCGGTGGTTTGGTACTCGGTGCAACAATACCCAATGTTTCTCCGTTATTTGCAGCAGAGTCCAGCGATCATACATTGAATTTATTTGTCAGCATTCAGGAATCAGGTGTGGTCAACATCGTTTGCCATCGCTCAGAAATGGGACAGGGTGTGCGTACCGGTATTCCCCAAATTGTTGCTGATGAATTAGAGGCTGATTGGCAGCAAGTGCATGTTGTGCAAGGGCTGGCGAATTCAGAATACGGGAGCCAGAATACCGACGGCTCACGTTCTATTCGTCGCTTCTATACCACGATGCGGCAAATGGGGGCGATGGCGAAGAATATGTTGGAGCAGGCCGCTGCTGAAGTTTGGCAGGTTCCGGTCTCAGAAGTGTACGCAAAACAGCATAAAGTGCACCACAAAGGTTCAGGCAAAATGCTTGGCTATGGTGAACTTGCCGCAGTGGCAACGGGCGTGAAAGCGCCAACGCTAGAACAGTTAAAACTGAAGGATAAATCGGACTTCAATCTTATTGGTAAGGATGTCACGATCGTTGATATGCAGGACATCGTTACCGGCAACACCACCTTTGGTCACGATGTTCAACTCCCCGATATGCTGATTGCCAGTATTGTACGTCCGCCAGTGGTTGGGGCGAATGTGAAGAGTGTTGATAAAACAGAAGCTGAAAAAGTAAAGGGGGTAGTGGATATCATCACTATGCCGGAACGTCAGTTTCCTGTTGGATTTGCCTCATTGCCCGGGGTCGCGGTACTGGCGACCAACACCTGGGCAGCGCAACAGGCGGCGAAAAAGCTTAAAATTGAATGGACGGAGCACGCCAATCAAAGCCATAACTCAGATGAATATCTGGCAGAGTTGCAGACCCGCATCAAAGCTAAGGGTACCGTGAAACGTACCGCCGGTGATGCTTATGACGCTATTGCTAAGGCAGATAAAAAAGTCTCAGCCCAGTATACGGTTCCTTATCTTGTACACGCACCTATGGAGCCACCTGCGGCAACTGCTGTGGTAACAGAAGATGGCATTGAAATTTGGGCCTGTACACAGACACCGCAATCTACCCAGGGAACTGTCGCCCAGATGTTAGGAGTCGATGCCAGTAAAGTGAAGGTTAATGTTACTTTGCTAGGAGGCGGCTTTGGGCGTAAATCCAAACCTGATTATTCGGTGGAAGCGGCGATTCTAGCGAAACAGGCAGGCAAACCAGTAAAGGTATTGTGGAGTCGCGAAGATGATATAAGGCACGGATATTACCACGCAATCAGTGCACAACAATTTGAAGCAGGACTGGATGCTAATGGTCGGGTAGCAGGCTGGATTCAACGTACCGCGTTTCCGAGCATTTCCTGGACATTTAATGGAACCACAGATGAGCCAGGAGATTTTGAATTGTCACTGGGTTTTGGGGATCTTCCCTTTGCGCTTGATAATCTATCTTGTGAAACGCATAAAGCAACTGCCCATGCTCGTATAGGTTGGGTGCGTTCAGTGAGTAACATTCATCATGCTTTTGCTATTGGTTCCTTTGTGGATGAAGTGGCCATAGCCGCTGACCAACCGGCTTACGAAACCTGGATGACGCTGTTGGGAGAGGACCGTCATGTCGATCCTCGTAAGCAGGGGTTTGAATTCAGTAATTATGGCGATCCTTACGAAACATTCCCCATTGATACCGCGCGCCTGAAAAATGTCCTAAAAAAGGTCACCGATGAATCAGGTGCCAATAATGCAACTGCGGACAATGAGGGGTGGGGCATCAGTGTGCATCGTAGTTTTGTATCTTATGTCGCTGTCGCCATTAAGGTGCGTCTGGAAAAAAATAAGATTCAGGTTCTGGAAGTGCACTCCGCAATAGATTGTGGCACCGTTGTCAATCCTGACCGGGTTCGGTCACAACAGGAAGGTTCGATGATCTTTGGGTTGTCCTTGGCAATGCTGGGAGAAATAAGCTTTAAAGACGGCGCTGTGCAACAGTCCAACTATCATGATTATCAAGTGCTGCGCATGAATCAGTGCCCGGAAATCAAATCGTATATTATTGATTCTGACGCACCCGCGGGGGGTGTCGGTGAGCCCGGTACACCTCCGGTGGCCGCCGCTTTGGCCAATGCTATTGCACGAGCTGGTGGACCTCGGATTCGCGATTTGCCAGTGAACAAGCATCTGCAAGTTTGACTGTTGGCGTATCGTATTGACGGTTATCTAGACGGACATAAAAAAAGCCGCCAGAAACTGGCGGCCAAACAAACGTGGAAGGAACGTAGCTAATTACTAGTTCACGCGTAGCTTACGAAGAAAAGACCGTCTGGTATATGCGACATTAGTCTAATAGACCATTGTCGCATTCGCCTAAGCCGGTTGTAACTGAAAGTGACGTTTTTGGATGATTAACATTCTGGCGGTCAGTAAAATGCCTGCACTGGTGAGGCCTACGATAAATCCAATCCAGAAACCAGCAGCACCTAATGCAGGAATAATTATATCTGTCAGTGCCAGCAAATAACCGCTGGTCAGTCCCACACCCCAGTAAGTGGTCAAGGTGATATAAAACATAGCTTTAGTGTCCTTGTAGCCGCGTAAAGCACACCCAGATATTACCTGTGCTGCGTCTGAGAACTGGAATACGGCAGCCAGCATCAGCAAGTCTGCTGCCATCTCAATAACCATCTTTTCTTCCGTGTAAAGCTGCGCAATTTGAGTTTTGAACACGATGGAAACCGTGGCATTAAAAGTGGCCAAAATAAGCCCTAACAGTATCGCACTATGGGCCGCATGCTGAGCACGCAAAGGCTGTCCATCACCCAATAAGTTACCAATGCGAATGGTCGTAGCAAAGCCGATACTAAGTGGAATCATAAACAACAGACCGGAGAAATTCAGCGCAATCTGGTGTGCTGCAACAACTTTCGGACCCAGCGGTGACAAAAGAATGGCTACCACAGAAAAAAGTGTCACTTCAAAAAGCAGTGCCAATGCGATGGGAATGCCCAAATGCAAAATTTCTTTTATACCCTCCCAGCGGGGTTTGTACATCGAACTGAAAAAACAAACATGACGTAATTTGTCAGCAAATCGCACATATAGCCAGGTGCTGATCATCATAATCACAAACACCAGCGCACTGGCAATGCCACAACCCGCACCACCATAGGCAGGGACACCCAACTCGCCATAAATGAATACATAATTGGCGGGAATATTTATTAACAGCCCGATACCCATGATGATCATGCTGGGTTTGGTAATTGACATGCCTTCACAATACTGGCGAAAAACCTGATAGAGAGCAAAAGCTGGCACACAGACCAACACATATTGCAGATATTCGGCTGCGACATTGCGTAACGGTATTTCCATATCAATTAAACCCAACAGGTCATAAGTCAAACCATTGGCGCATGCAACAGGAATGGAAATCATCAGTGCCAGCCAAAATGCCTGCTGGCCCGCTTCGGGTATTTTCTTGTGTAATTTACCCCCATCAAGACGTGAAATGATGGGGGGCACCGCCATAATGACACCTTGAATAAATATAGTGATAGGCAGGAAAATACTGGCAGCAATAGCGACGCCTGCCATATCGGTTGGTGATACTCGTCCTGCCATGATGGTGTCGGAAACGCTCATCAGCATTTGCGTGAGCTGGGCAATCAACAGAGGCCAGGCCAACTTTACAAGAGGTTTAAATTCACTGATTAGCTGCATTAGTCTAAGTATCGATCAAAAGGGATTATTTCCACCAGACAGTTTTCCTCCAGTTGGGCTGCATCAGCAGGCAACAATATAAAGCAGTTGGCCTGTAAAAAAGACGTCATGACCCCTGAGCTTTGCTGAGCACAGGGGCTAGCAACAAAGCTACCATCATCACGCTGTTCAAATATTCCACGCTGAAAGTCCAGACGGCCAGCGCGTCGCCGAATCGTTTTTGTCAATTTAGCTCGCCACTTTTGTGTTTGTACTGCTTGTTCACCCGCCATGACTCTCAGGCACGGCACAACCAACTGTAAGAAAGTCACAAAGGTCGAGACCGGATTACCGGGCAACCCGGAAAACCAGCATTCATGTATCTTACCAAAGGCATAGGGCTTACCCGGTTTGATGGCGACTTTCCAAAAGCCAATATCGCCGATTTTATCCAGAACCTGTTTGACATAATCGGCATCCCCCACAGAAACACCACCGGAGCTCAGCAACCAATCACATTCCCTGGCAGCAGTCAAAAAGACTCGTTCAATTACCTCTGGTTCATCAGGTAAAATACCATAGTCAATTACCTCTATGGGCAGCCGCGCAAGCATTGCTTTTAGCCCAAAGCGATTACTTTCATATAACTGACCTTCGGCAAGAGGGTTTCCCGGTTGCTGCAATTCATCACCTGTAGAAACCACACCGACTTTAAGCTTTTTATAAACAGTAACTGAGGCGATACCAAGTGATGCAATCATGGCCAGATGAGCTGCAGTTAGTCTGGTACCAGCATCGATCAGTTGACTGCCTTTTTGAATGTCAGAACCTGCCGGCCGGATATTTTTACCTACTGTGAAACCATCTGAAAATGTAACCTGATCACCTTCGACGGTACTGTTTTCCTGCATGATGACACAATTTGCCCCTTCAGGAATTGTGGCCCCTGTCATAATTCTTACAGTCTCTCCCAAGGACACTTTTTGCTGAAAAGGGTGACCGGCGAGTGCGTCACCTACTAGCCGGTAAGATGAATGTGATGTGTCTTCCGTTAAGCATATGGCATAGCCATCCATCGCTGAGTTATCTGTAGGAGGAACATTGACGTCGGCACGCGCAGGTAGCGCTATTATACGATCGAGTGCCTTATCTATTGGTACTACTTCCGTGGCGCGAGTCGCAGTGATTTTTTCCAATTGTTTGTTAAGCGCTTCTGGCAAGGGGATCAGGCCCGGTGCTGCACAATTATCCATTGAAACCTCTATCTACCATCATCGAAGCCATTTGCTACGACAAAACTGTCAAATAACGTGGTTGCTAACTACAAGTGCACCTGTGTGATGGTGAATCCTTGCTGTTGCAGCAAGTTTAAAATGCCGTCTTGCCCAGGAAAGTGCAACACTCCTCCGAGGACAAATTCTATTTCTTTTGTTTGTGCCATGGCCTGTAACTTCTGCAGCCATTTATGGTTGCGGTCAACAACTAACTGTTGATATACCTTTGGAAAATCTTTTTCCATTTCAGCAAGAGACAAGTTCTTCAGTTCGTTTATATCACCTGAACGCCAGGCAGTCACCAAGGGAGTGATCTCAAGTTCAATATTATTGATGTCCCGTAATGTAAATTGAAAGAAGTCATTTTCGTATCCGACCCCCATTCCTGCCAGCATTTTGATCTGTTGGATGGCTGTTTCAAGGTATTGCCTTGGTTTACCATCTTTTCCTGCCAGGTTGAAAAAGTACTGGTCTACACCTTCCTGTGTAAAGCCAATGCTTCGCAGTGCCTGCATGTGCATCGTCATGGCAATGAACCCAGGCTTATATCGTTGCAGTTGTTTAAAATCCAGTCCCCGAGACGTGAAGAAACCTGTTAAATCCTGTTGGGTTTTATCATTGATGACATCAAAGATTGTACCCTCTGAGAGCAGTTGTATCTCTAGCATCTGTTGTTGTAGTTTGGGGTCGCTCAGCTCATCAATATCTATTTCGAAAACGATAGTGTCGGCGACCTCGTAAGCGTGCGTAAACTCCCTGGGTAAGGGAAAGTCCTGCTTGGTCAGTAAATGGACAGTACCGCCTAAATAGAGAACTTGCCCTTGCTTTTGCGCTTTCCAGACTGAGCTTTTTGCCAGCGTAGCGGCGCTAACCAATAACAGGCAGCAGGTGAAAAGCTGTAAAACTAATCGCATAGGTATATTTCCTTTAAAAGCGCAGTTGCAAGTGCGACCGAAGAATTTCTTAGCGGGCTTTAATGTAAAGTTTTATGCCTAATACAGTCAAAGTGATCAATAACAATAAGCCCATAATTCCCAGAATTTGGTTTACTCCTTTAAATGGTGACCACTGGAGATAGTGAATTTTATATAAAAGATTGATTAGCTTTGTGTCATCACCGTTCTGGCTCAGTCTTAAACTAGACCAATCTAAGTTGATATCGATACCTGTGCTCGTTTGGGCATGGGTTCCATCGATCAAAACAACGTCCCCGTAACGGCTTTTGTTGGAAGACAGAGCGTCTTCAACAAGGAGTTTGAGGTCGGTGTTTGAAGGAGCAGTTTTTGCTTCTAATGAAACAGGATCCAAATGTTCAACCTGTCCATTGATTTTTACCAGTAAGTGGTGGCCAAGAATGGTTTTAATTAGCCTGACATCTTCCCATTGGCTCGCTGGTTTTATTGTTAGCTGTTGCTCAAGAGGATAGGTTTTTAAAGCGACTTGCTCGTAAGCCTCTTGGTACCCAGGTTTAATAAAAAAGATTAACCCGGTAATAGTCCAACCAAGCATCGGTAAGACTAAAATCAAGCCGATTATTTTATGTATTCTTCTACTTTTCATTTTACTATTAGATACGGGAACAGTTTGGATTGCGCCATGTTACCGATAACGACAGTTAAGCACCAATTGCTTGTTGACTAAAATTGCAATGTCGTGTGATTTTTAAGGTGCCAGATTATCCAGAAAAGCAGATGCCAGCTTCAAGATCTGGTGTTTCAATAGTCGCGGAAAAAATGTTTTTTGCGAGTTTATGACTTGCAATAAATCTACGGATCCAAAAAGCATCCAATTCGATTTTTATCATCAGCGTATTTTGGTGATGATTGCTGTAAGTTTATGGGGGAATACGATGTATAAAGAGGTGATGAATTTTTGGTTCTCAGAGATTGAACCAAAGCAATGGTGGCAAAAGGATGAAGAGTTTGACCTATTAATTGAGCGTCGATTTGGGGCGTTGCATGGCCAGGCCAAAGCGGGCGAATTATTTGCCTGGCGAACGAGCCCACTTGGCAGTCTGGCTGAAGTCATTGTGTTGGATCAGTTTTCCCGAAATATTTACCGCGACAAGCCTGCATCGTTTGCCTGTGATCCCCTGGCGTTGGCATTGGCGCAAACGGCAATCGCAAAAGGATTTGATCTTGAACTTTCGGAAGCTGAACGTAGCTTTTTGTATTTGCCGTTTATGCACAGTGAATCAAAAGTTATCCATCAAGAAGCGGTGAAGCTATATGAGACATTTGCGGTAAAAGATAGTCTGGAATTTGAGCTCAGACACAAAGCCATTATCGACAGGTTTGGTCGCTATCCCCATCGTAATGCCATTTTAGGACGTCCATCTACATCTGATGAAATAGCCTTTTTGAAACAACCCGGATCCAGCTTCTAAGCGGTTTATCTTATCCAGAGCAGAGGATATTTTAAAATCGATTGCTTAACCAAATCGTCTGATAGGGCATCAGTGTTACTTCTTGGGTGATGTCATCTATCTGGGCACCGGTAAGCAGATCTTGCCAGGGCTCAGTGGCCACCAGATTGAGCTCTCCCAGTCGCAGAATTTGCGGTTCATCAGAAATATTACTGACACAAAAAATGCTTTGTCGCCGATCCAGACTCTGCCGCCAGAAGCCGAACAACTGTAAGCCCAGGTGCAAGGTAAACTGAATCGCGTTAGGATGAAAGGCTGCTTGATGTTTACGCACGTCGATAAGGGCTTTCATCTGTTTTAACACCCGGTAATGCTGCGTATGTTCGGAATCGAGTGCTTCCTGTAAGGCTTTATAGTCCCAGCGGTGACGGTTGATAGAGCGGTTATGGTGAGTGTTTTTTAGCTTCTCGTAATCGTTATGTGTTCCCAGCATGGAATGAATGTAAATGCCTGGAATACCTTCCAATCCCAGCATGATGGCATGAGCACATAAGAAGCGTTCCATTCCCCATTTATCGGTTCCTTTGGTGGTGCCCTGTAAAGCGTCGAAAAGCGCGATGTTAATTTCATAGGCTTTTTGTGTCCCAGCTTCAGTAGTGCGCCAGGAAATGCGACCACCAAAATCTTTCATGGTTTCGATCAACGTTGTGATTTCTTCTTCACTGAGCAGTCCTTCTGCCGGGCGCAGTCCAATTCCATCATGTGAGGCGATAAAATTAAAATAGGTGGTGCCGTTTTGTGCTGGTGGCATGCTCATTAACCAGCGTTTCAGGTACAAACAGTTCCCTGTTACAAGGGTGTTGACCAGCAAAGGTGGCAAGCTAAAGTTGTAGATGCAATGTGCTTCGTTAGCATTCCCGAAATAGGTGAGATTTTGTGTATTTGGAATATTGGTTTCAGTAATGATCACTGCGTCAGGTTGGGCGTGTTCAATCAGGGAGCGCAACAGGCGAATAATTTTATGGGTCTGTAACAGGTTGATCGAAGGTGTACCAATGACTTTCCACAAAAATGCCACGGCATCCATACGAAAAATGCGTACACCTGAGTCCAGATATTGGCGAATAATACTGACAAATGCCTTGAGCACTTCTGGATTACGAAAATCAAAGTCGACTTGATCATGACTAAAGGTACACCAGACATATTGTGTACCTTTTTTGGTTTCTACTGCCTTTAGCAGTGGCGAAGTCCGGGGACGAACTACATCGGATAAATCCTCATCAGGAGAGGCAGTAAAGAAGTAGTCGTGCCCGACACCTTCACAGGCAATAAAGTTTTGGAACCAGGCGCTGCGCGCTGAGCAGTGGTTGATAACCAGATCCGACATAAGCCGCCGTTTGGCGGCGATATCCTGTATATCGTGCCAGTTACCAAGGGACTCATTGACACTGGAGTAATCAATTACCGCAAAGCCATCGTCTGAACTGTAAGGAAAAAACGGCAGAATATGTACGCTGTTTATACTGTCGCCCAGATAGGTATCGATAAAATGATCCAGCGACTTTAACGGCATTTCTCCATCTTCCAGCACACTGTCCCCGTAAGTGATGAGAATAACATCCTGCTGGTCCCAGTTGTTGTAGTGCGCCTTAGGTGTTTCTATCTTTTGCTCAAGACGCATAAGGCGCAGTAATTCATCTGCCAGCACTTCATGAGAACGGTCCAGCACAATGCCGTCATAAATGACTTCTAACTGTCGCTGCAGTATCTGTCTTAGATTCTCTAAAGTGTCATGCATCGGTTTTAATCCTGGCTGAATTCCTGAAAGTCTAACTCTACGGCTTCTTTGATTTCACTCAAAATATTCGGCACCGCACTCACCACCCGGTTCCAGGTAGGGATAAAGGGGGTTTCCATCGGGTTTTCCAGAAACTGCTGACCGGCACTCATTATATTTTGAGCAAACATCTCAACAGCGGCTTCCTCTTTGTGTATATCCAGCGTTAGGCCATTCATAACAGCATCCTGATGATAACGCTCTACAAAATCCAGGGCGATACGATAGTAGGTGGCTTTTATAGAGCGGAAAGTCTCAGAACTGAATGTCTGACCCTGGGTCGCCAGCTTTCGAAACAGGGCTTTGGTGATATCAATGGACATTTTGGACAGTCCCGCCTGCTGATTATCCAGCGACAAGTCCTGATGTTTGTGATCATAGGTTTTGGCGATATCTACCTGACACAAGCGGTTATTGGAGTAGTTACGATTCATTTCCGACAAGACGCCAATCTCCAATCCCCAGTCGCTTGGAATACGCAGATCATTTAGTACATCACGACGAAATGAAAACTCACCTGCCAGGGAGTATCTGAAGCTGTCCATAAATTCCAGATAGTCGTTATAACCCACGACGCGTTTAAGCGCTTTGATCAGTGGTGTCACCAATAATCGGGATACACGGCCATTAATTTTGCCATCAGCCACTCGGGCGTAATAGCCCTTGGCAAATTCGAAGTTAAAATTTGGATTGGCGACGGGGTAGAGTAGCCTTGCCAGTAAACTCCGGTCATAAGTCAGAATGTCACAATCATGCAACGCAACGGATTCAGCACGGCCAGACGCCAAAATATAGCCCATGCAGTACCAGACATTTCGACCTTTACCCAGTTCTGTCGGTGCCAGATTCAGCGCCTGAAGCTTGGCATCAATGGCTTTTAACCGTGGACCGTCGTTCCACAAGACTCGAAAATGTTGTGGTAACTGTTTAAAGAATGATAGTGCGTGGCGATACTCTTCCTCAGACGCCCGGTCCAGACCAATGACAATTTCGTTGAGGTAATCAACCTTGGCAATTTTTTCGATAATGTCAGGCAGCGCCTTGGTTTGTAGCTCCGAATATAACGAGGGCAATAACAACCCAAGTGGCCGTGAATGGCTAAATGATTTTAGCTCTGCTTCGAGTTCTTCAATGCTGCGGTCAGAAAGGTTGTGCAGTGTCGTAATAATACCGTTTTGATAAAAATCGGCCATGCTAAAATCCTCCACGGGACGGGTGTAATATCAATGATGATAGGGTCTCGGCCCAGCCTTCTGGGCCACAAAGGGTACTTTGGTAGAGGTGTTGTTTTTTATTGATTTTGGGAAAAGGGCGTTCCGGCGCTCTTATCTGTATTGCAATATCGGCAGCTTCCAGCATCGCCGTGTCGTTGCCGCTGTCACCAAGGGCAACGGATGTGAACTGAATATCTGGATAAGCGTCTACAAAGCAATCCAGCAACCACTGCATCGCTGAACCTTTATCACACTGGCCACAAACATGAACAAATCGACCTCCCTGAAGGATAGTCGCCCCAGCGGCGGTCAGAGTTTTTTCAAATTTGGTTAGCTGTTGTTTAGTGCCGTGCCAAAGTAAGGGTTCGCCAAATTGTCTTTGGGTCGCAAGTTTGGCGTCTGCCAGCGAAAGTGAGGTTTCATCAGCAATTTGTTGTAGTGTCATTGCTGAGAATCCTGTGTAGCAATCACGAAACTCCTCACCGTAGGCGTTTAGTAGAGCCAGCCAGTGTGCTTTTTCTTTTGTAAATGACTTGCGCCAAAACTCACCAAACTGGGTAGCACCAGCGGGTTGATTGGGTAAATGTCCCATCGAAACATAGGCCGCTGCACCATTCTCTACGACAAAGGGCGTGGTCATGGGAATTTGTTGGCAAAATTTGCTCAATTCCGCAAAGGTTTTACTGGTATTGGGAATAATGACATGGTCTTGCTTCTGCAATTCTCGTAAAACTGGCAAAGCGGCATCATACGAATAAGTATGATGATCCAGCAGGGTGCCATCCAAATCAGTGAAAATGAGAAATGTTCGCCGCTGCATTTATTCCAGACCCTGAACATTTTCAATGTGACGTTGGGCGTCCAATTGAAATACCACATCACATTTTTGCGGCAAGCTGCTCAATCCATGTTCTGTTAAGCGTTGGTAGTATTGGATAAACTGCGCAATGTCGTCGGCTGACATGAGATGTTTGGCGTTTTCTTCAGCCACTTTCTCTGCCAGCTTCTGCTCTTGTTCCAATCGCCAGTCAAAGACTTTGGTAAAGCCTGGTGCACGCAACATAACCCAATAGTCCATGTAGTCATAAAGGTGCTGGTATTGTTGTGCGAGCGTTTTATTGACGTAATTGCGCCACACACCGAGTGCATCCTGTTGTTCTTCCAGCTGATTAATGGGCTGTTTGAGTGCCTGCCGATTTTGTGGCTCTACTCCCCAGCACCAACCTTCCATAATCACAACATCCACAGGCAACGTTTGTTTTGGCCATGCCGATTGGGGTAGCGAGTTGTCATTGGCTTTATCGAATTTGGGTAGACAAAGCGTGCCTTTTTGTCCACTTAAGGAAGATAAAACAGCATTGAGTAAATCGGTATTGTGAGTACCAGGTACGCCTCTGGTCGCAAATAAAGGGTGTACTTTGACCGCCATATCCTGGCGCTGCTTTCTGGTTAAGTAGAAGTCATCCAGGGACATGACGGCAACGGATAAACCGAACTCTTGTTGCAGGAAAGTGGCTAGAAAGGCACTCATCGTCGACTTTCCCGAGCCCTGGCAACCATTCACACCGAGAAAGAACGTCCCTGTTGTCCCTTCCATTTTTCTCCGGAGCTGTTTTGCCAGTGGCACATAATATTGCATCGCTGTTTCAGCGAACTCTGGCGGTAAGCGATATTCATGCATAAATGCATTCAGATAGTTGGGGTAGATAATATTCTCCAACAAACGGCAATCTGGTTATCTTTCATCTAATGGTTCAACTAACATGCCAAGCTTTTTCAGTATCACGACAATCGTTTGGATATGCATAAAAAAACTAATAATTTCAGTTTGTTATAGTTTCTGATGAAGCATATAACAAAGTGCGGCATGGTGTTTTTCGAGCAATCATCAGCGGGATATATTGCTTTAACATGGTGCCATGCCCGAAAATGGTGCAATGTGCTTTGCACGATAGCTGTGCAATAAATGATCTAATTCTAATACATATCTAACACCTTAGTGCCATTGACATGACCTAATGGAGATAGCCAAGATCTTTATTTATCATTTTGCGTAAGAATCCGTATAATCTCGGTCCCCCCTTTTCCGAGGTGTTTTGAATACTTGACTAATTTTGTCAAGTATATACTTGAGTAAAATACTCAGGTAATTTACCATTGCACCTGTAAAAGTTTGACCTGCAGCTGTTCTGTGGTGTCGCGACTGATTGTAAAAAATGATTGGGTGCTCATGTCTGAAGAAATACAAGACGCGTTAAAAAGAGAATATTCCGCTGGATTTATCTCCAGCATTGAGTCGGAAACGTTCCCGCCGGGCCTCGACGAAGAGGTGGTACGCCGCATTTCTGCGGTGAAAGGCGAACCAGAGTGGATGCTTAACTGGCGTCTCAAGGCCTTTCGTATCTGGCAGAAGATGGAAGAGCCTGAATGGGCACATCTTCACTACCCAAAAATCGATTATCAGGCGGTATCATATTATTCTGCCCCGAAAAGCATGGCGGACAAACCCCAATCTTTGGATGAAGTCGATCCAGAACTGCTGCGTACCTACGAAAAGCTGGGTATTCCGCTGCATGAGCAGGAAATGCTGGCGGGTGTTGCAGTAGACGCGGTATTTGACTCGGTGTCAGTTGTCACAACATTCCGCTCAAAGCTGGAAGAAGCGGGCGTGATATTTTGTCCTATCTCAGAGGCGGTTCACAAATATCCGGATCTTGTGAAGAAGTATCTGGGTAAAGTCGTGCCCCAGCATGATAATTATTTTGCCACATTAAACTGCGCGGTATTTACCGATGGTTCCTTTGTTTATATTCCCAAGGGCGTGCGTTGCCCAATGGAATTATCAACATATTTCCGCATAAACGAGCAAAATACCGGACAGTTCGAGCGAACCCTTATCGTCGCCGACGAAGGTAGCCACGTGAGCTATTTGGAGGGTTGTACAGCACCACAACGTGACGAAAATCAATTGCATGCCGCGGTCGTCGAGCTGGTCGCTTTAGACGATGCCGAAATTAAGTACTCAACGGTACAAAACTGGTATCCCGGCGATGAAAACGGTAAAGGCGGTATATATAACTTCGTGACTAAACGTGGTATTTGCCATACCAACGCCAAGATTTCCTGGACACAAGTAGAAACGGGCTCTGCTATTACCTGGAAATATCCAAGCTGCATCCTGAAAGGGGATAACAGCATAGGCGAATTTTATTCAGTAGCGTTAACACGTGGCAGACAGCAGGCGGATACCGGTACCAAGATGATTCATATTGGTAAAAACACCAAGTCTACAATCATCTCTAAAGGGATTTCCGCAGGTCGCAGCAACAACAGCTACCGCGGTTTAGTACAAATGCATTCCAGCGCGGAAAAAGCGCGTAATTTCACGCAATGTGACTCGTTGCTTATTGGTGATCAGTGCGGCGCGCATACATTCCCTTATATCGAAAGCAGCAATCCCGCTGCTATTGTTGAACACGAAGCAACGACGTCCAAAGTCAGCGATGAACAGATGTTTTTGTGTCAACAACGCGGTCTTGACCCGGAAAAGGCCGTTTCGATGATCGTCAATGGCTTCTGCAAAGAAGTCTTCAAAGAACTACCAATGGAATTTGCCGTTGAAGCGGGCAAATTACTGGAAATCAGTCTGGAAGGGTCAGTGGGGTAACCCATCGTTCCAGACGACAAAGAATTCAGGATATTCATACAATGCTTAAAATTGAGAATTTACAGGCGCAAGTCGAAGACAAAACCATTCTGAAGGGGTTAAGTCTGCAAGTAAAACCGGGTGAAGTCCACGCCATCATGGGACCCAATGGTGCGGGAAAAAGTACCCTTGGATACGTACTGTCCGGTCGCGAAGGCTACGAAGTAACAGGTGGCAACGCGACGTTCAATGAGCAGGATCTGTTGGATATGGATCCGGAAGAACGCGCTAGATTAGGGCTGTTTTTGGCGTTCCAATACCCAGTAGAAATTCCAGGTGTCAGCAATTTAGAATTTATGAAGGCGTCAGTTGATGCCATTCGCGAGGCCAAAGGTGAAGAAGCGTTAAGCTCCGCGGAATTTCTGAAACTGGCGAAAGAAGCCTGCAAAAAAGTAAATCTTCCGATTGAGTTTCTTAAGCGTGGAGTGAACGAAGGTTTCTCTGGTGGTGAGAAAAAGCGCAATGAAATCATGCAAATGTTGTTGTTATCACCAGCGCTGAGCATTTTAGATGAGTCTGACTCCGGACTGGATATCGACGCGTTGAAAGTCGTCGCAGATGGTGTCAACAGCCAGCGAGACGGTGAACGCAGTTTCATCGTAGTTACTCACTATCAGCGCTTATTAGATTATATTAAGCCCGATTACGTGCATGTCTTGTCTGACGGTAAGATTGTGAAAAGTGGTGATGCCAGTCTGGCTAAAGAATTAGAAGCCGAAGGGTATGCCTGGTTGGCGGGCTATGATGTTGAAGAAGAGGTCAGTGCATGAGCGACTGGCTTCAACACGCAAAAGCGCGAGCAGAGCAACAGCACTTTTGGTCGCCACAACAAAAACTAGCGCTACAACAGTTACAAACCAGACCCTGGCCCTCAAGAAAAGTTGAGCAGTGGAAGTATACGCCGGTTAATGCCATTGAACGTGGAGCGTTTGCCCAAAAGCCTGCGTTTGCAGCGCAAGTTTCGCCATTGGCAGGCCAGGAGACGCTCGATATCGTTTTTGTTAACGGTGAATTGCAGTCTCAGCCTCAATCATTGCCAGCAGGATTAAGTATTCATTCGCTGACTGAGCATGCACAAGCAGGTTGGGCGGCTGATTATTTTGCGCAATGTAAGCCGGACCGCCATTTATTTGGTTTAGTCAACGATTGTCTCGCTGATAATGGCGTGATTATCGATATCGCCACAGAATCCAAAATTGCGTTACCTTTGCGTATCATCAATGTCGTCAGCCAGGATGCGGAGGTACATAACCGCGTGTTGGTGCGAGTAGGCGACGGGGCATCTGTGTCTGTTATTGAACAGGCTGAGGGCAATGAGAGTAGTTTGCTGACGGCGTTTGCCGAATACTTTGTCGGCGCGTCCGCCAAACTGGAACATTATCGATTTGCACTGCGCATTCGCGACGCTATCTCAGTGGGGGGCAGTCATTTTAAATTGCAAAAAGAAGCGCAATTGAATAGCACCGTTGTAGGTTTCGGCAGTGTGTTGTCTCGTTTAGATGTTGATGTCATGCACTGTGGCGAAAATGCGTTTGCCAAAATCAATGCGATTTATTTGTTAGACGGAGAGGAAATCTTCGATTTACATAGCAATATCGAGCATGAAATTGGACATTGTGTGACGGATGAAACCGTGCGTGGAATAGTGGGTGGCAAGGCCAAAGCGGTGTTCAATGGTCGCATTCATATACACCGAGATGCGCAAAAAACACTGGCAGAATTGAGTAATAAAAACCTTTTATTGGCGGATACCGCGCAGGTTAATACCAAGCCGGAATTGGAAATCTATGCTGATGATGTGCGCTGCGCACACGGAGCAACAGTCGCCGAACTAGACAAAGCTGCACTTTACTATTTAACCAGTCGCGGTATCAGTAAAGAGCAGGCGTTGATTATGCTGAATTTCGGCTTTGTTAATGCCCTGGTTGATGAAATGCCTAATCAGCATTTGGCTGAATGGCTCAGACCGCAGTTACAAAACCGATTTGCACAAATGCAGGTAGGCTGATATGGCGTTTGACGTAAACAGTATCCGTCAGGAATTCCCAATCCTGCAGCGCAAAATTGACGGTCAGCCATTGGTCTATCTGGATAATGCCGCTACGACTCAAAAGCCCAAAGCGGTACTGGATGCCATGTACAACTATTATGTTAATCACAATAGCAATGTGCATCGTGGCGCCCACGTTTTGGCTGATGAAGCGACTCGCATGTACGAAGGGGCTCGGGATACCGTTGCACAGTTTATTAACGCTGCGGCCAGCAGAGAAATCATTTGGACTTCCGGGACCACTGAATCTATTAATATCGTCGCCAACGGTGCTAAGCAGTTGTTGTCGGAAGGCGATGAAGTCATGGTTACCGAAATGGAACACCATGCGAATTTAGTCACCTGGCAACAAGTTTGTAAAGTGGCGGGCGCCACCTTGGTGGTTTCTCCAATTAAGGACAATGGCGAACTGGACAAAGAGCAGTTTTTAGCTAATTTAAACCAACGCACAAAGTTTGTTGCATTTCCCCATATTTCCAACGCGCTGGGGACCATAAATCCAATCAAGGAGTTGATCACCGCTGCCAAGCAGGTCAACGCCTGGGTATTAGTTGATGGCGCACAGGGAATAGCGCATGAGCGTGTCGACGTTCAGCAACTGGGTTGTGATTTTTATGTATTTTCCGGTCACAAGTTGTTCGCGCCCACCGGCGTGGGTGTTTTGTGGGGCAAAGCAGAAGTCTTGAAGGATTGGCCCGTTTGGCAAACCGGTGGCGAAATGATTAAAGAAGTGACCTATCAGTCTGCCACTTGGGGGGAATTACCCAATCGATTGGAAGCGGGTACACCAAATATTGCCGGATCTATTGGCATGGCTGCTGCCATCAAGTGGTTTACCGCTCTTGACTTTGACGCTGTACAGCAACATGAACAGCAAATAATGGCCTCAGCAGTGGAACAGGCCGAAGCGTTTGATGGTCTTATGATTAAGGGCAATGCTCCGAATAAAATTGCGGTCTTGAGTTTTGTGCTTGAAGGCACGCACCCTGCCGATATTGGATTTTTGCTGGATAAACAAGGAATCGCAATTCGGACAGGTGATCACTGCGCACAACCGCTTATGGGTCGTTTAGCTGTACCAGGAACCGCTCGAGCGTCATTTTCGCTCTATACGACCCTTGAAGAAGTTGATAAATTGTTTCTTGGACTCAAGAAAGTCCAAACTATGTTAATGTAATAAAAATCAGGAAAGAGAAGATTATGGCTGTATCAACATTTGATCCCAAATCCGCATTGGTGACGGTGACTGATGCGGCAAAACAGCATTTCCATAAAATGCTGGCATCAGATACCAATCAAAAAATCCGCTTAAGCACTAAAGTAAGCGGCTGTTCTGGCTATGCCTATGTGTTAGAAGCCGTTGGCGATGCTAAAGATAATGATCTTGCCGTTGATTTAGGTGAAGGATTAACCATATTGATCGCTGATGATGCGATTACATTGGTTAGAGACACCGAGATTGATTACGTGCAGGTGGGCATCAACGGTGAAGTTCGCTTCAGAAATCCAAATGTGGTTAGTGAGTGTGGCTGCGGTGAGAGCTTCAACGTAGGATAAATAATGCAAAAGAAAATGGTGGTGACTACCCGCGAATGTCCAGCGCGGCGGGTGCCTTCGGGTGAGAAAGCCACAATTCCTGAAGGGCAATTCGTAACTATCAATCAGGCTCTGGGTGGCAATTATACCGTAACTTTCATGGGCAATATGTTGCGCATAGATGGGACGGATGGTGATGCCATCGGCATGAAACCAGAATCTCTGACATTTGATTCCACGGAACACGAGGGTATTAAAACCGAGCAGGTAGAGCAGGCTCTGGATTCTATCTATGATCCGGAAATTCCCATCAGCCTGATGTCTTTAGGACTGATCTATAAGGTAGACATCCAGCAGGACCAAGGCAAAGTCGCCATCGATATGACCCTTACCGCACCTGGTTGTGGCATGGGCCCGGTATTAGTCAGTGACGTAAAATACCGCGTGGCCAAGGTACCTAATGTGCAAGAGGTGGAGGTTAATTTAGTTTTTGATCCGCCCTGGAACAAAGACATGATGTCAGAAGAAGCGCAATTAGAAGCTGGATTATTTTTTTAATACGAGTCAAATATGAGTTTACCCACTACTGAAACTATTTTGGATGATTTAGCGTTTTTTGACTCCTGGGAAGAGCGTTACAAATATATCATCGACCTGGGCAAAGAGCTGCCACCGTTTCCAACTGAATTACAAACCCCCGAACGTCTTGTCAAAGGTTGCCAGAGTAATGTCTGGCTGGAGATTGAGGGTAGTCGGGAAAAGCTGTCATTTTTAGTGGATAGCGACGCGGTTATTGTCAAAGGCTTGTTGGTACTGGTGCTGGCAGCCTATAATGAAAAATCACCGAAAGAAATTTTATCTTTTGATATTGATGGCTATTTCAACCAATTGGATTTAGAGCGTCATATCAGTCCTACCAGAGGCAATGGACTACGCGCCATCGTAGGTAAAATCAAAGGCATCGCCGAAGCAACACAGGCTTAACTGTAAATTTGTCTTTGAAAATATTACAGGTTAAACACTGAGCTTTCTGATGCTCAGCGGCTATTAGTAACGCTCAATTTCATTCTTTAATTGAGCTTCCAATCCACTCAGATGTCCAGAAAAGTGTTTCCATTGCTCAAGCCCGGATTGATAAATGGGTTGGCGCACCTGCTCTGAACTGGGGGTTTTTACTAAACGCTTAGTCTCATAAAAACTCAGGCACTGTTGTTCAAATGGCAAGCCAAGATAATCCAGCATGCGTTGCAGCTGTGACGGCAAATCGGCAACCACATCTTCGTGTTTTACTGTCAATATCTGGCCGGGTAGCACTTGGTGCCAGTGGTTCATTAATGACACGTAATCCTGATAGTAGCGTGCAATATGCTCCAGGTTATATGAAAAATCCTGGCCCTCGGCAAACAACTGCTTGTAACCACTAAAACAACAGGCCATAGGATGGCGTCTGGCGTCAATGATTTTTGCCTTAGGTAATATCAGCTTAATTAAACCGATATGCAAAAAGTTATTGGGCATTTTATCGATGAAAAAAGGTGCGTCTTGTCGATATACTCGAGTTTGTTCAATATACGCCTGACCCATGGCTTTGCGTGTTTTTTCGGGCAGTTTAGAGAGGTTTTCAGGGTAGCCAGATTGTGTCAGACGGGCGGCAAACCCGAGAATATTGTGTAGCTCCATTGTGCCGTCAATCATAGAATGTGAAGCCAAAATCTGTTCCAGTAAGGTTGATCCGGAGCGCGGCAATCCAGTAATAAATATGGGATCAGGTGCATCATGTCCATGACCTTCATTCGCTGCAAACAACGATGCTGTGCAATATTGCTTTTGACGAGTGACCTGGCGATGGGTCATATCCGGACTGTATTGACCAGCGCTCTCTTGTTGCTTGTTACCCTGCTGGTAATGATAAAAAGCCTTATCGTAATCCTCAGTGTCTTCAAAGGCTTTCGCCAAGGCAAAATGAAAGTGGACTATATCTTCAGCGCGCAGTTTGTAAGGATTGTTTTCGTCTAACTGTTGCTCCATTTGTGTGATTTCTGCAGCACTAAAGCGATAGGTTTTAGTATTAGCCAGACTCCAGAAAGCGTCGCCAAATTGAGGCGCCAAATGATACGCTTTCTGATAGCTTTCAATTGCCTTTTGCCTGTCGCCTAAAGCTTTGTAAGCATGTCCCAACAAAAGATATATACCGGGATAGGCGGTGTTGCTCTGAATGACCGACTCATAAATATTGATGGCAGGTTCAATGTCTCCAATGCCGACTAACGCGGTGGCTTTAGCAACCTGAAATCGTGTTTCTTCCGGTTGCATCGCAAGCAACGCATCCGCCTGTTGTGAAGCTTGCTCGAATTTGCCGGTTTTACTCAGGATAAACAGGAATTTTTCACGTGCCTCCAGATGTTCTGGATAAAGCTCCACACAGCTCTCCAACAGAAACTCTGCCTCACCGTAAATTTTTAACTGAATTCCAATGTCTGCCAGCAATAACATCGCATCCGGATGGTGTTTGTTGTTTTGCAGAAAGAGTCGACACACTTGTTCCGCCAGATATAACTTGCCTTCGTAAAACAAGTCCATGGCACCAAATAGTTGTTTGGGTAGTTGGGCCAGTTTTTTGATTTGCTCTGCAACGTGATGTTTATCGACGCTGGCAACTTCGTTGCTGAGTGCTTCCAGACTTTTCCAACTCGCTAACAGCGTGGGGTTGAACTGCACGGCTTTTTGAAACCCGGCAGCACTGGCGTCATTCTGTCCAAGGGCTAGCTGAATGTGTCCCAGTTCCTGATAGGTGCGAGCATGTTCAGAGTGCAACGCGAGAAGGGCATTTGCACTCGTGATCGCGTCCTGAAAACGCTGTAAAATGCGCTGTGTTACTACCATGAGATACAATAATTCTATCTTTTGGCCAGTGTTTTCTGCCTCAGATACCTGTAATTGAATGTCATCCAATAAGGCATCGTTTGGCTGCTGTTGAATGCGTTGTTGAAATTGACGGATTTTTGTTTGAAAGGCGTCAGAAAGTGATTCTTGCGCGACTTGCACGATAATGAGTCTCGGGAAAAATTTTGATTAATTGCACTACCTTAACGTAGCAGAATAAAATGTGGAATAGTCAATTGGTGGCAGGAGAGTCCCGCCACCAACATTAACGATTAAAAGAAATCGTACGAGTACCTTACGCCTATTGTACGTGGCCTGTTGGTCACCACTTTAGGAGTAAATTGTTGATTGTCGATATGTAGGTTGGCATTTTCATCGGTCAGGTTGTCGATAAACAGCTCTACTTTCCATTCGTCATTGGTGATACCAAATGCCAGATTCGCCAGAATGTAACTATCCTGAACGTAACGACCACCCCTGAAAGGCTGACCATTCGAGTCCGTATAGGTAACACCGTCGTACAGTGCCGCTTCGTCTCGGATAGTTAAGCCGGAACCTACGCCGTAAACGAGCCTTGTAGTATCTTCCAGTACATATGCATCCATCTTCATGCTCGCCAATCGGTCACCCGTATAAGCTATTGAACCGTTAACATAGGCGGTTAGGCCATTTTCCAGCTCGTGATAGTAACGTGCACGAATATTCCCGGAGAAGTCGGAAGAGTAAGGTAGTTCACTGCCTACTGGCGGAGCGATACCCTGAAGTTCAGCGTTGATTCGGGTCAGTTCGGTGTCTAACACACTAAATGCGGCGTCAATGACCAGATTTTCTGAGGCCAGCCAGGTTATATCTGCGTCAATCCCCTGAATCTCTGCATCACCAACGTTATCTGTGAATACCAAAAAGCTAATGTTGGTTGGATCAAACCGTGAAGTTTGGAGCTCGGTAATTTCGCTGTAAAACCAGGTCGCGTTTACCCGCAGTATCCCATCCAAAAAGTCGCCTTTGATCCCTAGCTCGTAGTTATCCAGGTTATCTGTAGTGGAATACACTGGAATGCGAAAGCCATCAAATGCTCCCTGTTGGTTGGTTGCCAAGCCACCACCAACACGGTTGGTCACAGGTGGTCTAAAGCCTTCAGAGTAGGTTGCAAAGAGCAACACGTCATCATTAACTTTCCAATCGAGTGAGGCTTTCAAAATTGTGTCATCAACGGTCAGATCACCGCCATCATCTAATAGACCTACTTCTAACTGACCATTGGCAATAGCTTCTGCAACCAGTGCGGGATCTTCACCGACAGCTGTCAGCTCGTCTGGATCTAATGTACCGAAGGCACGAACACGTCGACTCACATCAACTGTTGTCGTTGAACCTTTGTAAATGTCTTCAATTTCGTACCAGCGAGCGCCGATAGCCGCTGTCAGCGTGTCGGTTATATCGAATTCCAACTGGCCGAATACCGCAATTTGGTTGATATCATGGGTGATATCATTAACAAAGCTGACTTCTGACTCAAATGGACCACCATCGGAATTTATGCCCTCAGTACCAACAGTGGTTCTGCCAAGATTCTGAAAGAAACCAAGATCCGTGTTGCCGATTTTAAATTTACCCACCGTCTCTAGCGATTGCTCATCCAGGAAGATACCTGCAGTCAAGCGCCATGATTTTGCAGCATCGGTATTGACGCGAAACTCATGGGTTAATCGTGTTGCTGTGGTGTCTTCTTTGTAAAATTTCGTGGGGTCAAGGCATTGTTCATCCGCAGGAGTCGCAGCTTCATAGTGGTTACAAACATAGTAAGCCGCGAACAAACCGCCGTTGGTGTAGCCGGTATAGTCTACGGTGGTATCTATTTCTCGGTTAATGTAGCCACCGGTGTAGACCAACTCTAGTTGATCCAACCGGCCTTCCAGAGTCCAGGTGGTTAAACCGAATACGTCATCGTTGTCTTCTGGCTGGAAGCGATTGACGGAGCTTTCGCCTTCCAGATTCGGGTCATAAGCGAATACACCTTCTGTCGTCAGACTTTGTTGCGTGTGCTGAAATAATATACTCCAGTCGTTATTGATCAGGTAAGACAAACCAAGACGCACACCGGAATATACAGCATCATTGGCGTCATCTTCCACCAATGCATCGTTTTGTGGTGGCACAACAGGGGTATTTTCAGGATCAGTTAACGGGCCACCAGAGATACGGTCTATAACCACAGCACTGCCGGTGTAACCGCCATTACCTGGCTCATTCAGAATATTATCAATCCAACCACCCTGACGATCAGTATAACCCACCAAACGAACCGCTAAGTCGTCACTCGGTGTAAAGTTGAAAAATGACTCGGCTGAAGTACTCATTTCACCCCCTTTGGTGAAACTCATGCTGGTATCAAATCCGGCAGAAAAACCTGCGTGGTCGGGTTTTTTAGTAATTAAGCGCACTGTACCAGACTGGGAGCTGGCACCAAACAACGTCCCTTGTGGGCCCGGCAGCACCTCGACTCGCTCCATATCAACGGCATAGATATCCAGGTTACGCCCCTGAAGAGCGACTGGCTGTTCATCTAAATATAGGGCAACAGATGGTTGTAATGCCTGAACGGAAGAAACCGCAATGTTGGTCTGAGACGTCGCAGCACCACGGATGTAGATTTCATTTTGACCAGGACCTGTTCCCTGAAAGACAACGTTTGGCAAAAATTCTACATAGTCACCAAAGTTATCAATGCCCAGGTTTTCCAGTGCCTGACCATTTATGGCGGTCACCGCTACTGGCACATCCTGAATGGACTCAGTCCGTTTTGTCGCGGTAACTTCAATGGTTTCCAACTTTGCTTTGCCGGAAGTCTCCTGTGCAAAAGCTGTGTTTGCTGCAAGCGCAGCAATAACTGCACAACTTAACGGTGTTTTTTTCATTCGTAAGTACCTTAAGTGTATTCAGTGTGAGTGAACTGTTTATTGTTATTTCCCATGCCCCAAATATGTTTATTTTTATTACTTAAACCCACTGAGGGAGGGACAAAATCGCTTAATTTGTTATATATGATCATAAATCATTATCTTGAAAGCGCAAATTACATTTAATACAAACTAAATTATTTAACTTGGCTTGCATAAAAGTGGTTGAATTCCGTACGTTCAACAGTGTGAATTCGAATAATTGTCCATAATTAATTAGCAATTTGGAAAGTATTGAAGTAGTTTTAGATCGAATTTTAAATGAGATACATTGCGTGTCAGCAATTAGAGTCAAAGGAGTGTAGGTTGCAACCTCAAAGCAATAGTTCATCGCTGAATCCCAACGTCTTCATTACTTCTTCCTGTCTGATCGTTTTATTGCTGTTGTTTTCCCTTTTTGCTCCTGAGCTAGCCGCTGATATTTTTGAGGCGGTGCAAAACAGTATAATCGACAATGGCAGTTGGTTTTATGTCCTGACAGTCGCCATTATTTTATTGCTTGTGGTGTTTTTGGGATTATCCCGTTACGGTGAAATTCGTTTGGGACCAGACCATGCTAAGCCTGAATTTAGTTATGCCACCTGGTTGCCAATGTTATTTGCTGCAGGAATGGGCATTGGTTTGATGTTTTTTGGCGTAGCCGAACCGTTAATGCATTATCTGGCACCTCCGACGGCAGAACCACAGTCAATAGATGCCGCCAGAGAAGCGATGAAAACCACATTTTTTCACTGGGGCTTGCATGCCTGGGCGATATACGCCGTTGTCGCGCTTATTTTGGCCTATTTCAGTTTTCGCCATCGCTTACCGTTAACCTTGCGCTCTGCGTTATACCCTCTGATTGGCGAAAGGATTTATGGCTGGCCGGGGGATGTTGTCGATACCTTTGCCGTAATCAGTACGATTTTTGGGGTCGCGACCTCGTTAGGACTGGGGGCGTCCCAGGTCAATTCCGGGCTTGATTTTTTGTTCGGGTTTGCAGTCAGTAATTCGAATCAGATTATTTTAATGATTGCGATTGTCGCGATTGCTGTTGTTTCTGTTGCGACAGGTTTGGAGAAGGGGATTCGCCGTTTGTCGGAACTGAACATGATTATGGCGATTGCTTTATTAATTTTTATTCTGGCACTTGGACCAACGGTGTTTTTATTGAAAGCCTATTTACAGAATACCGGGGCCTATCTGTCGGATTTGGTGCGCAACACCTTCAATTTATACACCTATGCCAAAACAGAATGGATTGGCGGCTGGACTATTTTTTACTGGGGATGGTGGTTGGCCTGGGCACCTTTTGTTGGCTTATTTATCGCGCGTATCTCCAAAGGCAGGACTATTAACGAGTTTGTCTTCGGGGTGATGATTGTACCTGCGGCCTTCACTTTACTGTGGATGACGGTATTCGGATCTTCCGCCATCGATATTGTCGCGACTGAGCCCAGCAACCTGGGGTCATTGGCGAAAGAGAACTCTTCCGTTGCTTTGTTTGTATTCTTACAACATTTTCCATTCTCTGACGTTTTGTCTGCTATCGCCATTTTGATGGTGGTGGTGTTTTTTGTCACCTCCTGTGACTCCGGAGCCATGGTGGTGGATATGCTCTGTTCCCACGGAAACAACAATACCCCTCTGTGGCAACGTATCTATTGGGCTGTGGGTATCGGAATTGTCGCCTCTATTTTGTTACTGGCAGGTGGTCTGTCAGCGCTACAAACCATGACAATCGCGTCGGCGTTACCATTTGCCATAATTATTCTGATTGCCTGCTACGGCCTGATGCGGGCATTGCGGGTCGATTTGTGTAAACGCGACTCGCTTAACTTTTCAACATCCCCCGCCACATTGGCAAATAATAAAGACGCCTGGCGAGAACGATTGGAAACCATTGTTGATTTCCCCAGCAAGGCGGTTGTGCAAAAGTTTATTCAGAAAGATGTGCTTGCGGCGTTTAAGCAGTTAGAAGAAGAATTCTCAAAACACGACATTGACGTCCATATCGAGACTGGAGAAGAATCAATTGCCCTGAAAATCGAACATGGTGATGAATATCCCTTTATCTATGGAGTGCATCGCCGTCGTTATGTGCAACCGGATTACGCATCCCCGGAGTCTGAAACAGAAGATGAAACCGCTTATTATAGAGCCGAGGTACATTTGCGAGAAGGTGGCCAGGATTACGACATTATGGGTTGGTCAAAATTAGCCATTATCAATGACGTCATTGATCAGTATCACAAACACCAACATTTCCTGCACTTGTTGCGTTGATTGGACAAAACAGGTAAAAAACGTCGGGAATGAGTTCTGGAAATTGAATATGCAACGAGATGAAGAATTGTTGGTCGCATTACGCCGAGTTATCCGCGCGATTGATTTGCGTTCTAAACAATTGAGTAAAGAGGTTGGCCTTACTGGACCTCAACTGCTGGTATTGCAAAATATCGGGAAAACACCGGGTATCATGGTGCGCCAGATCGCCGAAAACATTAATTTGAGTCCAGCTACGGTCACCAGTATTTTGGACCGTCTGGAAGCCAGAGAGCTGGCTCAGCGAGTCAGAAGTACGGAAGACAAACGCAGAGTCGGTGTATTTTTAACCGAAGATGGTGAAAAGGCGTTGACCTCAGCCCCGTTGCCACTGCAAGAGCACTTTATCAATCGCTTCTCAAAACTACAGGAATGGGAGCAGAGCCAAATGGTGGCTACGATGCAGCGTATCGCCAGCATGATGGACGCTGATGAGTTGGATGCATCACCTGTTTTGGACATCAGTCCAACACTGGAAAAGTAGTGTACATGCGATAAATCGCACATTTATCACGTTTTGCTATTTGTAATTCACCTTGCCTGCAGGTATTGTGAAATAACTCCGAGCCACTATCGCTACGTCCACATGATATGCGCTATTGGCCAGGGTTGAATGAGAAATTGTTCAGCCTCCCGAAAGTCCTAACGGACTTTAATTTGGAAAGGTGTTATATGTTGCAAGATCTGCATGGCAGGCGTTTTCATTATTTGCGCCTGTCTATTACTGATGTCTGTAATTTTCGTTGTGACTATTGTCTCCCAGATGGTTACGAGTGCACGACAGAAAAACAACAGTTTCTTACATTACCCGAAATCAAAACCATCTTGTCAGCTTTTGCCGGCCTGGGTACATCCAAAGTGCGTATCACCGGTGGTGAGCCAACTCTGCGTAAAGATCTGCCTGACATAATTGCAACTGCCGCCAATACTTCTGGTATTGAGCAGGTGGCCATCACGACCAACGGCTATCGGCTACCGCAGGTCGTTGAGGACTGGAAGAGTGCCGGATTAACCAGTTTAAATGTGAGCATAGATAGTCTTGATCCAAAGGTTTTCTCCAGCATCACAGGGCAGGACAAACTTAAGACCATTCTGACGGGGGTAGAGAATGCATTGGCAATGAATTTAAAGGTGAAAGTCAACGCCGTGTTGTTGAAATCGGCCTATCAACTCACCCCCTTTCTGGATTGGCTGAAAAACTCAAAGGTGACCTTGCGTTTTATCGAACTGATGCAAACAGGTGACAACCAGCTTTATTTCAACAAAGAACATCTATCGGGTGAACCGCTCAAAGACACATTACTGGAACAGGGGTGGACCCGCGTAATTCGAGACAAAGCAGCAGGACCCGCACAGGAATTCCAGCATCCGGAATATGCTGGTCGCATCGGGCTGATTATGCCTTACAGCAAAGACTTTTGCCAAACCTGTAATCGTCTGCGGATTTCAGCGACTGGCAAGTTGCATTTATGCCTGTTCGCTGAACAAGGGCTGGACCTAAGGCCCTATATGCAGGAACAGGATGCCGCAGCGTTACAACAGCAATTACAGACGTTATTGCAAAATAAACAGGCCACACACTGGCTTAATGATGGTTATACCGGGGCCACCAAACACCTCGCTATGTTAGGTGGCTAGCAGGACAGGAACAGTTTTATATGAGTGAACACTTTAAACCGCTTAATATCGCTATTTTGACCATTTCCGATACGCGCGACGAGGCAACTGACACTTCTGGAGCTTATCTGGTTGAGGCAGTTAAGGCCGCAGGACATAAGATGGTCGCTAAACAAATCGTGAAAGACGATAAGTATCAACTGCGTGCTTTGGTATCTCAGTGGATAGCCAACCCAGATATAAACGTTGTTATTTCTACAGGTGGTACCGGTTTTACAGGCAGAGACAGTACACCAGAAGCGCTCACTGTATTGTTTGACAAACATGTTGAAGGTTTTGGCGAACTATTCCGACATTTGTCTTATGAAGAGATAGGTACGTCGACGGTACAATCCAGGGTATTCGCCGGTATTGCCAACAACACCGGCGTATTCTGTTTACCGGGCTCAACTGGTGCCTGCAAAACTGGCTGGAATGGCATATTAAAAGAACAGCTGGATGCCACCCATCGACCATGTAATTTTGTTGGACATTTTACTCAATGACACAATTTTCACACCTCAATGAACGAGGCGAAGCCAATATGGTGGATGTCTCTGAAAAATCTGTCACCAGCAGGGAAGCAAACGCCATCGGTTATGTCGCAATGAGCCGGCGGTGCTTTGAATTGTTGCAATCCGGCGATCACAAAAAAGGTGATGTGTTGTCGGTGGCTAGAATTGCCGGCATTCAGGCTGCCAAGAAGTGCAGTGATTTAATACCTTTGTGCCATCCGTTAATGCTAAGCAAAGTCGCCGTCGACTTTGAATTGGATGAACAACAATGCCGGGTTTACGTCAAAAGCTGGTGTAAGCTGGCAGGTCAAACAGGGGTTGAAATGGAAGCATTGACCGCTGTTTCTGTCGCTGCCTTAACCTTATTCGATATGTGTAAAGCTGTTGATCCGGAAATGATCATTGCGGACATCAAAGTTCTTACTAAACGAGGTGGAAAAACTGGTGACTGGCAACGTAAGGCAGAGCAATCATGTTAATGGTTAAATTTTTTGCCATTCTTAGGGAGTCGCTGGAATGTGACCAGATAGTATTAGAGGATGTCCCGGAAACCGTTGCACAACTGCGAATCAGGTTGTCTGCCCGTGGTGAAAAGTGGCAGGACGCATTGGCTAGCTATGGCAAGCTGGTCGCCGTAAATCAAAGCGTTGTGGATGAGCAGCACAAATTGAGCGAAAACGATGAAGTCGCGTTTTTCCCACCAGTGACAGGAGGTTAGCTCGTGCAAGCTCAACAGTTGCGAATTTTGGTGGACTCAGCAGAAATTGCAATTACTGATGAGATTGAGTGGTTGTCTCGACCACCTTATACAGACGGGGCGCTGTGTACCTTTATCGGTAAAGTCAGAGATAATCAGGAACAAACAGAGGCCCTGGAGTTGGAGCACTATCCGGGGATGACCGAAAACGCCTTGCAACAATTTGCTCAGCAAGCCGCACAGCGCTGGGCTATTAACCGCATTACTATTATTCATCGTGTTGGACGTATTGAATTGGGTGAAAATATCGTTTTCGTCGGCGTCACCAGCGCCCACAGGGCAGAGGCATTCGCCGCCTGTGAATATCTTATGGACTACTTAAAAACGAAAGCGCCGTTTTGGAAAAAAGCGATGACCAAAGCCGGCGACAACTGGGTCGAAGCCAAAGAGAGTGATGTACACCGGGCGCAGCGCTGGCAAAAATAATATGGAATAGTGCTATTCCTTTGTCTGGTTTATCGGTTGGCGATAAGTGTCGCTCTTTTCGGTGCGGGGTAACCTTCAATGGTCTGCGTGATATCGTCAGCATCCAGAAAGTCTTTTAAGGAATGGTTAGTCATCCATTCTGTCGCCCGTTGTTCCTCTAAACTGGTGATATCCTCATCAACACAGCGCACATTTTTGAAACCGGCCCGCAGCAACCAATGTTGCAATGCCGCTACGCTGGGTATAAACCAGACATTGCGCATTTGCGCGTATCGTTCACCGGGCACTAACACCGTATTTTCATCACCATCAACAACCAGTGTTTCCAGGATCAGTTCACCACCGGGTTTCAACTGATTTTTTAATTGCTGTAAAAATTCAAAAGGGCTTTTTCTGTGATATAAAACACCCATCGAAAATACGCTGTCAAAAGCCCCCAGAGCTGGCATTTGCTCAATTCCAAGTGGTAATAAATGGATAGGATAATCAGGGGCAAAATGTTTGATCGCCTGAAATTGAATTAAGAATAATTGCGTGGGATCAATGCCTACAACCATATCAGGATCCTGATGCAACATTCGCCACATGTGATAACCACTGCCACAACCTACATCCAATATCTGTTTGCCTTTTAAGCTACTGATATGAGGCGCCACTCGCTGCCATTTCCAGTCTGAGCGCCATTCGGTATCCAGATGAATGTCATGGATGAAGTAGGGGCCTTTTCGCCACGGCATAAATTGCTTTAACAAGCCGGTGATCTTTTTACTGGTGTAGTCATCGATATCATCACTGCAGCCAATGTTTACCGCGTTTTCAAAAGAAATTTGCGATGGGTTGGTTTTGGGTAATTGTTCGACTAATTTGCACCATTTCTTAAAATCACCATGCAAGGCTTCTTTGTGCCATTGATGCAGGGAGGCTGGCAGCGTATTGAGCCAGTCTGATAATGGAGACAGCGCTATTTCACGGTAAAACTGATTGAACCATTGCATGTCAGTCTGTTACCTTTTTTAACGCCAACATTGAGCTAAAATTAAAACATTGAAACCAGGTATGGGCTTCTGCAAATCCTAACTGTTTTAATCGCTCTAAGTGCATTTCCTGATCTTCCAATCGCATTACTTTTTCCAACGCCGTGCGCTTTTGACTGATTTCCAATTCACTGTAGCCGTTACGGCGCTTAAACTCGTGATGCAACTCAACCAGCGTGGCGTTAATTGAACCCCCTTCAACAGACACTTTTTCAGACAATATCAGAACACCACCGGGTAACAACCCATCAAAGATCTTTTGCAGCAAAGCTTCACGCTTCTCCGGCGCAATGAACTGCAAAGTGAAGTTCATGATCACCACTGACGCCTGCTTGATCTCGGTATCCAGAATATCCTGTTCCAATACGGTGACTGGGATATCTGACTTAAATGCGGCCAGATGCATCTGACAGCGTTCTATCATGGCTTTAGAGTTGTCGATCGCTATCATGCTTACCTTTGACTCACCCAAGTAACGTCGTGCAGCCAATGTTGCCTCGCCCAACGAACAGCCCAGATCATAGATAATACTGTCATTCTGTGCATATCGAGCGCACAATTGACCAATGCTATCAACAATGGTTGCATAGCCTGGGACAGACCGTTGGATCATGTCCGGAAAGACATCAACAACATGTCTATCAAACTGAAAATCGGCAACGTTGCTTTGCGGTTGGGAGTAAATCAGGTCTTTATTCAATGCCAAAACTCGAAATTTAGAAATTCAGCGGCATAGTACCCAAAACCACTAGCCGCGCCAAGTCTGTTAATTTTTTGTTGAGAATGACAGCGTTGTCGTTTACTGTAAAAGGCGACCCAAAAACTTGCCTGAAGGAGTTCAAATGGAAAACCAGTTTTATCCCGTTCCTGCCAGTTATCGTGATTCTGCATTGGTAACAGAGCAGACGTACCAAGCATTATACGAGCAATCGATTGATGACCCAGATGGTTTCTGGGCTGACCAAGCGGAAAGATTGCACTGGTTCCAACCGTTTGAACAGGTCAAACAAACGCATTTTTCTGTCAATCAAGTGGATATTAACTGGTTTGCCGGAGGCAAATTGAATGTCGCCTACAATTGTATTGATCGTCATCTGGCGCAGCGTGCCGAGCGAACGGCAATCATCTGGGAAGGTGATGAAGAAGATCAACAAGCACATATCAGTTATCAGCAGTTACATGACGAAGTCGCAAAAATCGCTAACGGGTTAAAAGCTCAAGGCGTTAAAAAAGGTGACCGTGTCATTATTTACATGCCTATGATCCCTCAAGCCACATACATCATGCTGGCGTGTGCGCGCATTGGTGCCGTGCATAGTGTGGTTTTTGGAGGCTTTTCTCCTAACGCAATAGCGGGTCGAATAGAAGACTGTGGTGCGAAAGTCATTGTCACCGCTGATGAGGGGATCCGAGGCGGCAGGACAGTAGGGTTAAAAGCGAATGTTGATGAAGCGTTAAGTAAACCAGGCACAGAGTCAATTGAATCGGTCATTGTTTACCGTTACACCAATAACGAAATTGATTGGCAAGAAGGCAGGGACGTGAGTTGGCAAGATCTTGTCTCTGAATTGCCTCCAATGTGCGAACCAGAATGGATGGATGCAGAAGATCCGCTGTTTATTCTCTACACCTCGGGCTCAACCGGTAAACCTAAAGGTTTAGTTCACACCACTGCCGGTTATCTCCTGTATGCTTCTTTGACCCATCAATTTGTTTTTGATTATCGACCAGAGGATATCTATTGGTGTGCTGCGGATGTTGGTTGGATTACGGGGCATAGCTATATCGTTTATGGTCCCTTGGCCAATTGCGCGACAACGCTAATGTTCGAAGGTGTGCCGACTTATCCGGATAGTGGGCGTATAGGTCGCATAGTCGATAAACATAACGTCAATATTCTATATACCGCACCGACTGCCATTCGGGCCCTGATGGCAAAGGGTGACGAACCAACGGCAACCTCGCAGCGATCTAGCTTAAGATTACTGGGCAGTGTAGGTGAGCCTATAAATCCAGAGGCATGGCACTGGTATTACGAACATATTGGTAATAATCAGTGCCCAATTATGGATACCTGGTGGCAAACTGAGACCGGTGGCGTCATGATAACCCCATTGGCGGGGGCCATAGGCCTGAAACCGGGTTCTGCGACAAAGCCATTCTTCGGCGTTAAAGCGGTTTTATTGGATGCACAGGGAAATGAGCTTCAGGGTGCAGCTGAAGGTAGCCTGGCCATTTCAGCCTCCTGGCCGGGACAGGCCAGAACGGTGTGGAATAACCATGCACGCTTTATAGAGACGTATTTCAGTCAATTTGACGGCTATTATTTTACTGGCGATGGCGCCAAACGTGACGAAGACAATTATTTTTGGATTACCGGCCGAGTGGATGATGTATTAAACGTCTCTGGTCACCGCTTGGGTACCGCAGAAATTGAAAGCTCGTTGGTTGCTCATGAAGCTATTGCAGAGGCGGCAGTTGTTGGTTATCCCCATGACATTAAAGGACAGGGAATTTACGCCTATTTGTTGCCCAATGATGGCGTTGAGATTACCCAAGAGCTCAGTAAAGCGGTTATTTCATGGGTGCGCAAAGATTTAAGCCCTATTGCCGCACCAGATTTGCTGCAATGGACGACTGGACTGCCGAAAACCCGTTCCGGTAAAATCATGCGGAGAATATTGCGCAAAATAGCAGCAAATGATTACGCAGAGTTAGGGGATACATCGACATTAGCAGATCCGGAGGTCGTACCAGAGCTGATCGAAAATAGAGTAAATAGGTAGAAAATAGTACCCTTTTTTCAACTAAACTGGCTATTATTAGACTAAAGTATTAGTCTTTGAACCAGTGGTTTCTCTTTGAGGAGCCACTCTGTTCAAAAAGTAAAAGGAAGACTATGCCAAAAGTACTTATTGCGGATGACCATCCCTTGTTCCGTGAAGCACTAGTAGCGGCGCTGCAACCATTGTTGGACGATTTAACGCTAGTGCAGACGGGCACCTTGGATGACACACTAAATGCGTTGCAAGAGCAGAAGGACATTGATCTTGTGCTTCTGGATCTGCACATGCCCGGTAGTGAAGACTTTTACGGCATTATCAGAGTGACCGAGGATTATCCTGACGTTCCCGTTGCAGTGGTGTCTGGCGATGATTCAATACATGTCGTTTCAAAAGTCATGGCGTTTGGCGCAAAAGGTTTTATTCCTAAAACGACTCCTTCCAAGGTAACCGCCGCTGCTGTTCAAGAGATTATGGCCGGTAACAACTGGCTACCAGAAGAGATGCAGCAAAGTCTCGTCAAGGTCGATAAAGAAGAAATCGATATTGCTTCAAGAATGGCCGAGTTAACCCCAAAACAGTTTCAGGTTCTGAAACAGTTACAAGCCGGTTTGCTTAATAAGCAAATTGCATACGATTTAAATATTACTGAAGCTACAGTAAAGGCTCACATCAGTGCCATATTTAAAAAACTGGAAGTGACCAACCGCACACAAGCAGTTTTGATAGCTGAGAAATTGCAGTTAAACTAGCCCCTTTATTATAATACCGGAGTATTCATGATTGATCCGAAAATCCCACTAGTGGATTTGCATCGTCATTTGGATGGTAATATTCATCCACATCTAATTTGGAAAATAGCTCAACGTAATGGCATAAAACTGCCCGTTGATTCGTTGCAAGAACTCATTCCATTAACGCAAATTCAAGATCAAACAAGTGATTTATTGGCGTTTTTGGAGAAGCTCGATTACGGCGTCTCTGTGCTCGCAAATGTTGAAGATTGTCGTGAAGTGGCTTACGAAAACATGCTTGATGCCAAAGCGCAGGGTATAGACTACACTGAACTGCGCTTTTCGCCGTACTACATGTCGATGAACCATAACCTGAATATGGCAGACGTCGTGGCGGCTGTCGCGGACGGTGTTGCCGCGGGAAGCGCAGATACGGGTGTCAAGGTTAAGCTAATTGGGATTTTAAGTCGTACCTTTGGTGCTGAAACCTGCATGGCGGAATTACAGTCACTGTTGGATAACAAAGATAAAATCACTGCGTTGGATTTGGCTGGGGATGAGCTCAATTATCCCGCCCCGATGTTTGAAGAGCATTTCAAAAAAGCGCGTGATGCCGGATGGCATATTTCTGTGCATGCCGGAGAAGCTGATGGTCCAGAAAGTATTTGGAACGCCATCAATTTGTTGGGTGCGACTCGCATAGGTCACGCTGCAAATGCGATCCACGACCAAAAATTATTAGATTACATGCGTGACAATCACATTGCTGTTGAGTCATGCCCGACCTCAAACTATCAAACAGCAACGATAAAAGATTTAACACAACATCCGCTTCCTATCTTCTTAAAGAATGAACTGTTGGTGTGTTTGAATACAGACGACCCTGCAGTGTCTAATATCACTTTGGAAAATGAATATCGCGTTGCCAAAGAAGTTATTGGATTGAACGATGAGCAACTAAGGCTGGTTCAGGAAAATGGCGTTAAAGCGGCATTCCTAAATGACAGTGAAAGACAAGCGCTGTACGCGGCAAAACGGTAATTCAATAACTGCGTCTAGCGACTCATATTTAAAACATACGCCGGGGCAAAAATGTCATTTGTACTCGGCGTTTTCGTATCAAATTTCGATTAAGTATTCTGGTATTTCTTTTTGCCTGGATACATGCAGACTGACCGCATAATCGGCAAGTAACCACGCTGATTATACAATCCTTACTAAACGGACTGCGGAAATACCAAGGGAAGGGGTAGAAGGTACAGCTAAACATTATGATGAATCGCTTACCGGTATTGGATTAGCTGTCGATATAGAAGTATTTAAAATTCCTCTTCGTCTGGGATTCTACATGGGTCCTAAAACAAATTGGGGAATAACTAACTACGAGACAAATAGTAGATGGGCTATGGGGTAATGCCGTTCACTTAAGGTGAGCGGCATTTCTTTTTCTGGCGATAGGGTATCGGTTTTTCGATGCTTTTAAGCATCGTGGATAGCTCCTTTCTCGTCGCCCCTCCAGTTTAAATTGGGCGGCATTCCTTTCAATATCCAAAACAATCCTGGGCACATTGCCCGGTGCATAGAGCGGCATCATGGTTAATGTATGTATAATGTGGGATGACGCATCGCGGAAGCTCAGCTGATTTGGAAACACCCCTTGTAGTGAATGAGCCATAAGAATCATTTTGTATCGGATAAGATTATAGGCTAACAGAACGCCCCATAATTCCTGAACGATAAGCTCAGGGGTGTTACTACGCAAGGTAAAACGACTCTCCAGCATGTGCTGTTTCATTTCACGGTAGCCCAGTTCGATTTCCCAACGATGAGAATACAAGTCAACAATTTCAGCGGCCGGATACGCCATACAGTCTGTCATTGAAGTCAATATCTGGACGGTTTTACCTTTAATGGTTTTGGTTAACAGCCTGGCCTCGATAGTTTGTGGTAAATGAGAGCGACGCTTTCGGGATTGAGGTGTGGTATGCAATCGAATCAGCATATCTTGTTTTCCCATCCGCTGTATCACTTCATATTGAGTGCCTTTTTTCAGCGGAAGTAACCAGTGAGTATTCGTTCCTTTTGTATGCCAGTCATGAAGCAGCCCCAAAGAATAAAATCCTTTATCAAACAGTGTCAGGCTATTGTCTGGTATCGTTTCAATCAACTTCGACGCCAGGTTCATTTCATTTTCTGCCACGCTGTCGAACGCACTATTCAGTATCAGGTGACTGCTTAGCTCCATCATGCACACCATGCGTACCTGAGGATAGGCCGCTTCATAGGATTTATTAGCGGTTCGGGCAAATGCTTCACTATTGGCAGGGGTATCTGGTGTACGCCAGACCACACCATCAACACCGTATAGGGATAAGCCACACCACTGAGGATGTTCAGCACGCTGATGCCAACGATTTGCCGACAGATGAAATGCATCTTTGACGACTTCAGAGCCTAACTTTTTCCTGGCCTGCGTCACGGCACTACGAGCTACATAATCAACATCTTGTGGTAAAACAATATCCAGCTTGTTGATCAACTGACGAACAGATTCAGTTCTGAATAACGACATGCCTATCACTGCCCAAATCATCGCATCCATTGGCAGCTTGCGTTTACGCAGAGTGGCAACGCCATTAGAGGCAAGGCAAAACTCGATAATATCTGAGTCTAAAATATCTGCCAGACAACGAAACTCAGTGAGACGATTGATTGAGGTACGCGCGAGGGCTTCTGAAAGCTCCATAAAAAAATCCGATGACCTTACGATCATCGGATTTTGATCTTCTTATACCGAATGTCAACTTCTTAACTGATCGGCATTAGGCTATGGGGGCCTTTTTAGGGCCATTTGAGGCTTCTGCTGAGTGGATACTTCTTGATGATTTGTGGAAAAGAGGTGTCTATTATGGAAGATAGAACTGCAGTCCTTCCACTTTGCTAACTCAATATTTAAGATAAGCCAGTAAGATTTTTAAGAGGGTAGATAGAGTGAAATCTCTTCTATCCTTTTTATCCTCTTATTAGATTAGTTGAGCTAGTGCATTAAAAAGGTATCAATGTATGAATTTTAGAAATTGAATTTATGTTGTAAACCCCTTTGTAGAGAATATGAAACGATGCATAAAAATGGATATTATTTTTCGCTCTGCATCAACTTAAGATTTTATAGTTGGTACATTTTTGTTAATTGGGTTAATAAAAAGCATCTGCAATAAGTACTTATCCACAAACAATAACCTGAACAACATGCAGATATTGGGCAGTGATTATGAAAATGAGGAACAAGACTGATAGCTCGTATATTGGAGAAAGTGGCCAACTATTCAACAAGGAATTAATAACGTCTATCGGCAACATTGGACTTTAGGTTCCAATTGCAGATGCTAACATTTTCGAGCAAACAAGGTAGATAGATTACAACAATAACTTTCACTGTGATTCATTGAACACTAGAGATAATATGAAGTAGTGTGATTATCAAAGAACCCTAGGGTTACCAGCTTCTTGACAATACCTTGTCAGCTTAGAGTCGAGCTAAATTCTTTTTTACCCAAACCCATTTTACATCAAGCGATGTTTCCATTTGCTTTCTGACTTTGACATTTTGCTTTGATGGTAATCCCCCCGTAGAGTTTTTCCGGAACGTAATCTAGTTATACGCATTGAGAACTTTTTTCGGTCCAATGTACTTATCCGCACTTATAGGCTGGGATTATTTCTGTGTGTTATTGGTGTTCGTTAAAAGCTGCAGAACCACTCACAAAAATGCAGAAGACAGCTTATGACGAAGGTAATATATGAGGTAGATATGAATTCCATCAAGACTTTTCAAAGAAAGTTAAAGCGCAATAAACAAAAGCAACATTGGTTGTTTTTCACACTGTTATTCATTTTTTGTAGCGCTGCGCAGGCAGCAAATGACATGCAATCTATTATCAGAACCACTTATGCAGGAGCTAACCAAAGTGTAGCTGTTCGCAATACCGTGCAGACTCTATCCAGCGATTTTGAAACTGGCGTGAACAACTGGCAATCCGCCTTTGGGGGAAGTTGGCAGGTAATTCAGCAGGGAAATAATAACGTCTATCGACAGTCGTGGACATCCGGTACCAAATACAGCAGTTATCCCCTCGCGCAAACGGGAAAAATGTCATTTTCTTGGCAAATGCGCTTTGACGACAAGGGCAATAAAAAAGCCGGTATGCTGTTTATGGCCAGTGACACCAACAATCGCAATCATGGAGATTCTTATATGGTGTGGCAGGCACCAAGTGAAATTAGAATCTACAAGTATCTGGCAAATAATCGGGTGTCATTGGTATCAGCCCCCTTATCTGCAAATCACAACACCCTCTATGCTTATCGAGTAGAATTTGATACTGAGTCAGGACATATTGATGTTTGGAGAGAGGAGAATCTTGTTATCAGTTGGGTTGATATCGATCCATTAACTGAAGGCCAGTTTATAGGTCTTCGCACCAACTATTCCATCGTTGATTTTGATAATGTTAGAGTTGAAAAGCAAGACAGCCTGGTCTACCTGCATAGTGATCATTTAGGTAGCACTAATGCCATGAGTGATAAAAATGGCGAGTTGTCAGGTGAAGAGGAGCGTTTTTATCCCTTTGGTGAATACCGAACGGGTGGGCAGTCTTCAATCGTAGATACTGGGTTTACCGGTCATAAGGAAAACCGGGATATTGGTCTAACCTATATGAATGCTCGTTACTTTGTAGCTGGCTTAGGACGGTTTGCGTCTGCGGACACCATTGTGCCCGACCCGGGTAATTCACAGCAATTTAATCGGTACAGTTATGTCTTGAATAATCCGACTCTATTTACAGATCCAACAGGGCATTGTGTTGCGGGTGCACAGTGTCCCGAATTTATAGAGAAAACCGCAGGTGATATTAAACGCTATATTGAAGGCCAAATTGTTAATGAGTCATCAGGTGCAGCCCATCAGCATCCAGAACGAGACCACTTATTACTTGCTAAATGTGTATACCTTAATGGGTGTGTACGAGTTAACAATTGGAAAAGAGAATTGGGAGATAATCTTAGACGTTATGGGTTCACGGAGGCTGACTTTCAAAATGAGTTTGGGTTTAACGCTGGCCTGTTTAGAAATGTCGAAACTGGAGAGTTCTTTATCGCATTTGCTGGAACTGAAATTGGCGCTACAGACAAATTTATAAACGATTTGTATACAGATGCTAGGCAGGCAATTGGCATTTTAGATGAACAATATATCGCCGCAGCAGAGCTAGGATTAAAGGCTAGGGAATTATTATACGATGTAACTGTAGGAGGGCATTCTTTGGGAGCTGGATTAGCCGGAATTGCGGCTCTTTTCGGTGACTTTGACGCTACTAATATCAATCCCGCCGGGGTTCATCCTGATGTTCTTGCTCAACTTGAAGACAAATATGATATTCAACTTACAACTGACGTAAGTAAAATCAACTATTACTACACACGAAACGATGAACTGACTTATGTTCAAAATCTAATTGATAGTTTGCCGGGACCAATTGGTAATGGCTATTTAATTGGTCCTCCAGCAAACGGAACTTATTCAGGGCATGCTTTAAGCAGCGCTTGTGCAGATATTGATTTGACTTGTTAGATGCATTCAATATTCCAAAGGATTGTCGCAGTGACAATCCTTTTTCCTTCTGAGGCTTAATGTCCTGTATTCATTTATTCCTTGGTTCAGTCGTTTCATTAGTTTCTATCAGTATTCGATAGGGTCTATTAACGATACTCTAAGCGTTGTTGCGGGGTTACTCCTCTTCTTTTTTGTCTTTTCTGTATTAATCCGCGCTGCTTCTATCCAACCTTATAAGTCAGGACGACCATCTGCTTCTGGGTATTACTATCAGAATGAAACAGGTCAGAAAAACGACAATATCTCCGAGTATCTGAATCTGACGAATCTAGTAGTTGTGTAATTGGAATCAGTAGTATGCAGAGTGACAGCAATTGTGCATTAGATGTCGCACATCACAGCCATTCTATCTCGGGTGAACAAAAATCAGATGTAACTTCAATTTTGCACCTGAATTTTCAATCGGTAACTGATGACTTTCTGAAGAAACTACTTGATGAAAGTTTACTGAGTCCTGAAGACAGTGAGCGAATATTAAAGCTTCATGATAATGAAGCGCTTGCCACTTTAGTAGTTAAATTGGGATTAGTATCCGAAAGTGATGTTGCTGAGGTGCTTTCGAACCTGTGTCAATTGCCAGTTTTAGCCTCAGATGAATATCCAGAAATTGCGGTTACCGATGACCTATCCCAAGTCCGTTTTTTTAAACATCAGCACCTTATTCCCATCGCCACGAGTGGTGAAGCTATTACTGTCGCGATGCAAAATCCACAAAATGTATTTGTTATCAAGGCAATGGAGCTTGCCTATCAAAAACAAATTATCATTCGCGTGGGTTTGTTGTCTGACATTGATGCGGCGATAGAGCGATTATATGGCGAAGGCCGTTCTGCCATGGGAGAAATCGTAGAAGCCATTTCGGTGTCTGATGCAGAGGCTGACGATGACGTTGAACACCTACGGGATCTGGCTTCTGAAGCGCCTGTTATCCGAGTGGTGAATCTGATATTTCAACGAGCGCTGGAACTCAGGGCTTCCGACATCCATATTGAGCCCTTCGAAAACCGCTTAAAGGTGCGGTACCGGATTGATGGTGTGTTGACGGAGGTAGAAGCACCTCCGGCACAATCTGCTGCAGCCGTCACTAGTCGAGTAAAAATCATGGCCAAGCTAAATATTGCTGAGCGGCGCCTGCCTCAAGATGGTCGCGTAATGTTGAAGATTCAGGGGCGGGATCTGGATATGCGAGTGTCTACTGTGCCGACACTGCATGGGGAAAGTGTTGTACTGCGCTTGTTAGACCGAGATCAACTGTCATTAGACTTCGCACAACTTGGTTTTACCAGCAATAATGCAAAGAATTTTATCCAGTCGTTGAGCTTGCCTCACGGTATTTTTTTGGTTACCGGACCAACAGGCAGTGGCAAATCTACAACGCTTTATACTGCGCTTTCAAAACTCAATACACCCGGCAGAAAAATCATATCGGTGGAGGACCCGGTCGAGTATGAGTTGGAGGGTATTAATCAGATACAGGTTAAATCTTCTATAGGCCTTGGGTTTGCCAACGCATTGCGCTCCATTGTCAGGCAGGATCCGGACGTGATTATGATCGGGGAGATGCGAGATAAAGAAACGGCCAACATCGCCATGCAGGCTTCACTGACTGGCCATTTGGTTTTATCTACAGTCCATACCAATGACGCCGCGGGCGGTATTATCCGCCTGCGTGATCTGGGTATAGAGAACTTCTTACTTAGTGCAACTCTCAACGGTATTGTGGCGCAGCGACTTGTCCGCAAACTATGCGACCAATGTAAAGTGCCATACTCAATGCTGCCGGCTCAGGCGCCAGAGTCAGACAACAACTACGTTCAGCAGTATGCAAACTATCAGTTTTTCAAGGCTCAAGGATGTGAAAATTGTGGTCATACAGGTTTTCTGGGGCGTATTTCCATCGTTGAATACTTGCCGGTTACCGATAGCATAAAACAATTAATTCTGAATGACGCTGATGCCACAACTATTGAAAATCATGCCTTGAGCAATGGTATGTTGAGCTTGTTTCAGGATGGCATCAAAAAGTGCCTTGCCGGACTCACCACCATTGACGAAGTATTGAGAGTGACACAGGAAACAACTGTGACGGTAGATGCTTCATGACATTATTCAGTTATAAGGCTGTTTCTGCCAACGGGGAAACTGTTGTTGGTGAAATGGAATTGAGCTGCGAAGCGGAGGTTGTTTCCAAACTTCAGGAATCTGGACAGATCCCGCTTCACGTATCAAGCCAGGAAAATGGTGGTATCAGGCAACAGCTGGAATTCCGGGCGCGTTCCAGAAATAACGGAAAAACACTGATTTTGTTTACCCAACAGTTGGCTCGATTGCTAAATGCTGGAATGCCTTTGGATCGCGCCTTGCAAATGGTCGTTGAACTAAACGATCAGGCGTCCACGAAAAAAGTCGTGTCGGCCATTTTGGAGAAAGTGAAGCAAGGTGAACGCTTTTCTGATGCTTTAAACATGCAGTCACAAATGTTTTCTGGTTTGTACATCAGTTTGGTGAGGGCGGGGGAAGCGAGCGGTGCGCTTGAGAAAACCTTAGCTGCACTGGCCGTTCACCTGCAAAAATCCAATAAGTTAAAAAGCAGAATTAAAACAGCATTGATTTATCCATTATTACTATTGGTCTTAGCAGGAAGCTCGTTGTTGCTGCTAATGATGTATGTGATCCCCAAATTTGTACCCATGTTTCAAGATATGGGTGGAGAAATGCCGTTATTAACCCAAATCGTTTTGTCATCGGGGCAGATTCTACAGTCGTTTTGGTGGTTGTTCGCCCTGCTCCTAATCGTGATACCGGTAGGTATTAGACGTTTTATGGCGGTGCCAGCTAACCGGCATTGGTGGCACAACTGGTGCCTAAATCAGGCGTTATTGGGTGATGTCGTGACAAAGACCGAAGTAACACGATTTACCCGTACATTTGGGGCACTGCTAATTAACGGCGTTTCTCTTTTAAAAGCGTTAACAATTGCTCGTGATGTGATTGATAACCTGGCACTCAAAGACATCGTCGATAAGGCTCGAGTTCAGGTAAAAAGTGGCTGTTCATTAAGCAAATCTCTGCAACAACACGCTGCGTTTCCCAAGATGGCATTACAGATGATGCAGGTTGGTGAGGAAACCGGCAATCTGGGTAGCTCCCTCGGTGAAATCGCTGACGTGTATGACGAAGAGGTGCAAGTAGCGCTGGAGCGCATGTTAGCGTTGTTAGTACCGCTTGTTACTTTAGGCCTGGCGGCCATCATAGGGTTAATTGTGACTTCAATGCTAATGGCCATTATGAGTATGAATGATTTGATTCTTTAACCTGCTGAAAAGCAACTATGTCGTGTCTGACAGAAGAGGTAAGTCCATGACAAATGAAAAAGCGGAAAATATTAAACAGGATAAGGTAGGCAATTTCCACATCAAAAGTAAAGGGTTCACCCTTATCGAAATATTGGTGGTGTTGGTGGTGCTTGGAATGTTGGCGTCCCTGATTGTGCCTGGCCTTATGGGGAAAACTGAAAAAGCCAAAGCAAAAACAGCGAGTACCCAAATACAGCGAGTGGCGATGGCTGTCGAAGAGTACTATCTCGACAACGGTCATGCGCCAAAAGAGCTGGAAGAGTTAGTGCCGGGATATGTCAAGCCATCTCAGATCAAAGATCCGTGGGGAAGGAGTTTTCGCTACCAGTTTCCCGGTGAAAACGGAGACTACGACATATTTACATATGGTGCCGACGACACCCCTGGGGGAGAGGGAGTCAATGAAGACCTTGGCAATTGGCAGTAGCAATGTGCCAGGAGAGTCCAAAAATGTCCGGTTTTAGTTTAATTGAATTGTTAATGGTTATTTTACTGATCAGTCTGCTCAGCGGAATTGTTTTGGTATCAGCTGCAAAATCTACTAAACGAAGTATGGTTCAAAACAGGGTGAATGAGCTGGCACAGGCACTCAAATACACACGTGGCCAGGCAATGTTGACCAGAGAACCTCAAAAACTGGTTTTAGACCTTGAAGATAAGACGTTCTATATCCCACAAAAGCAACAAACAATCTCGCTGCCACGTTCTTTGAAGGTGACATTTACCGCTGCTATTTCCGGAAAGGAAAGGGATAGTATGGGTATTGTGTTGTTTTTCCCAGACGGAAGTTCTTCAGGCGGTCGTATTAAATTAAACAGCGATGACAAGGCTTGGTTGATTGGCATTACCTGGTTGACAGGTGAAATCACGTTGGAACAACAAGTGCATGCTTAGGCTAATTCCAAGACAACAAATCAATGGTTGCGTAAAAGGTTTTACCCTAGTGGAGGTGTTATCCGGATTCGTGATATTTGCACTCGCTTTTTCAACTATTTTACAAGTTTTAAGTAGTGCATTAAGGATGACTGGTGGCTCTGAAGAATATGCTCAGGCGATGTTTTTTGCTGAGTCGAAATTAGCGGCGCTGGGCACTTTTTTACCAATGGACTCAGGATACTTTGAGGGTGAGTTTGGCAATGGCATGCGCTGGCAATTGCATGTTACACCCTACCAACCCGGTTACTCAGATACAGTTTTAATTGGTGATAAACATGAGCTAGGTAGTACTTTGCCTGCAAGTTATTCTGATCCTGGATTTCAGTTATTCCTGGTGCAGCTTCAAGTGTTTTGGCGACAAGAAAAGCGCAATATTACGCTCTCCACACTACGCTTCGGGTTGTCAGACAAGTTGGGTGCTCAATGAATTACAGTGGCATGAATTTATACGTAAAAGCATCTCCACAAAGCAACTGTAAGGTGCACCATAAGGAAGTATTAGCTGAGCCGGTCCAAACTAATAATTTAGGGTTTACTCTCGTCGAGTTGTTGCTGAGCATGACCTTGCTCTCACTTATTCTGGCAGCCGTATACAGTGGCATATCTTCTGCCAGGCGGATATCTCATAAAGGCGAAATTAAAATTGATCGTCTTTATCAATTGCGAGTTGCTAATCGATTTTTGCGCAAACAAGTTCAGCAAATTGGCGTTCTGTCTCAACCTGATGCTAATCGTGAGGTCTTTATTGGAAGTAACAACAAACTGGTTTTTGTTGCCAACCTACCAGGGTTTTTAACCCAAGGGGGGCCACACCTGCAAAGCTTGGTATTCGAACCCAGTGAAGAGAATTTTGTTCTGCGTTTTTATCAGCATGGTGTTGCACATGCGAAATTTCAGGAACATACATCAGTAAATACTCAGCAAATTGAGCCAGTTACGTTGCTGGATAATATTAAAGCCGGTCAATTTTTGTATTTGAGGAGTAACCAAACAAGTACCAGCCAGGATTGGCTAACCGATTGGTCCGCATCCCAACAATTACCCGATCTAATTCGCATAGATGTCGAATTTGTCGATGAGGTTGCAGAAGTATGGCCGTTGACCATTCTCCCGTTGCAACCACTATAAATACGCAGAGTGGTGTAGTGCTAGTCCTCGTATTATGGATATTGGTGTTACTCACCGTGTTAATTGGTAGCTACATTGCGTCAGCAAGAATTGAAGCTGCGCAAACAAGATTTCTGGTGGATCAAACCAAAGTTACACATGCTGCAATTGCTGGTGTTCACATCGCAGCGGCAAATCTATTAGAAGGTATCTCACAAAGTAGCTCAGGCCGTGGCATGGACAACGGATTGACTGAACGCTGGATTCCCGACGGGCGTAGTTATGAAGTTCGCTTTGAGAAATCAATGCTGAAAATTCGTATCTTCCATGAACTGGGTAAAATCGATATTAATCACGCTTCACCGGAAATACTGCAACAAGTTTTACGCTCCTCAGGGGCGTCTGAATCTCAATCGCAATCAATCGTTGCAGCAATGCAGGACTGGCGAGATTCAGATGACTATGTACATTTAAATGGTGCGGAATTCCCCGAATATCTAGCTGCGGGGTTGAACCACGGCCCCAGAAACGCCCCTTTTCGCCAAATAGAAGAACTCCAACAAGTTTTGGGTATCACGTTTAGCCTGTATCGCCGCATTGAACCTTTTATTACAGTCTTTTCTGGCAGGTCTTCAGTTGATGTTCGATATGCTTCAGCTCGCCTATTGCAAATGCTTACCGGTGTTTCACATCAAGAGATTCAGGCTTTTGTAGCATTAAGAGACGAAACATTGATGAATGCCTCGAGATCAGGCGTTGGTAATTTGTTTGGGGAGGTTCTACAGGTAGCAGAAGCGACGCAACCACAGTGGTTTAACGTTAATGAAGGTGTCAATAATAGCCTGGAACACACTTATACGGTCGAAGTGCAGTTTGTGGATAATGGACAACATCTCGATAAGTTATCAGCAACCATCAGGCTGACAAAAAACAATCGTGCATATCCGTTTAAGGTGTTGAGGTGGAATGATGCGCCCAAGATTGATGATGGCAGGTTGAACGATTTAATAGGCGCAAAACCAACTCCATTCAGTAGACCATTAGATAGTTTTCAAAACTTACTATTGGTAGGGGGGGACGTTGATTAATTGGTTGAACCGTTATTTGTTAGTAGCGTCGCAAATTTACAAAAATAGTCCCGTTCCAGGATTCTTCATGTGGTGGCGCAATGAGCTGATTGCGTTGCTTCCAAACCGAATTCGGCAACATTTGCATTTTGCACAAGAAGAACTCCAAATTCATTTGACGGGAGATGCATTGTTTCTCATGCATTTTGATCAGGTTCGCGTTCGAATATTACAAACTTGGAAGTGTGATGCCGATCCGGAAATACTACAGAAACAGTTCCATCTTCTGCAGCAGGAATTTATTGACAGCGATTACCGACGAAAGCTGTTTATTCCAGAATGCCATTTGTTAACTCATAAATTGTACTTTCCAATTGCAGTTGAAACCAGTTTACGACGTGCGGTTGGATACGAATTTGATCGATTCACTCCATTTAGAGTTGATCAAGTATTTTACGATGCCAGTGTCACGAAAAAACTACCCGACAATAATATTATTGAATCTCAAATTTGTTTTACGCCGAAATCAACAATTGAAAATACACTGCAACTACTTGAAAAGGTAGGACTACAATTGGATGCCATTGATTGTCGACCTGCATTGAGTAGCGAACTGGCGCTAGCAGAATTAGACGAAATGACGTCTTTAGGCAGTGAAGGAGTATCAGAACCACTGAATCTCTTACCCTCTTCTATGCGTCGAAAAAGAAACTATCATGGCCTTTTGATAAACCTGGTTATGACAGCTTTTGCTGTATTGTCGCTTCTTTTCCTGATGAACCTCGTGTTGGAAAACCAAGAGCAGGAAACCGAAAGGCTTCGTCAGCAAATCGAAAATCAACGAAGAGAAGCCAAAGAAGTCACAAAGCTACGAAATCAGCTAAAGGAACATTATAAAAATGAACGCTGGTTAGCAGAGAAGTTAATAGGTCAACCCTCAATCAGCGAAGTGATTTGGCAAATCGCGGAGGTGTTACCTGACCATACTTATCTGGACAAACTAAGAATAAATGAAAACGAACTGGTGTTGGAAGGACATTCCGAGAATGCCTCTTCCCTGGTCAATTTGTTAACGGCATCTCCTTGGTTCGGTCATGTCGCATTTCAATCTTCCATCACAGTCGCCCATAACAGCAGTAAAGAAAAATTTACCCTAAAAGCAATGATTGAAAAAGCAAGTGAACCTTCAAAAGAACAATCAAATAAAACGCAAATGAACGTAGGATCTTCGACAGAAACTTCTGTTCTTCAAATCGTTGCTCCTGTCAAAACCAGCGTCGGGGAATAACGTGCAAAACAATCACTATATTCCCACATTTGCCACCAATAAAAATAGCCGGTTTTTGGCTGTTTCTTTTTTTACTATTTTTGCGCTGGCCATTTACTGGCTGTTTTTTCACTGGTTTGTTTTGCAGTCCATGGAAAATGAAGAACAGTTAGAGGGCTTGATGCGCGAGAAATTGCGTTTAACGAGAACAATTGCTTCTCGCCCTCATGTTGCTGAGCAGCTACGCATATCGTTAACACGTAGAACAGATAATCCTAATTTCCTGCAACAATCTACTCCAAGCCTGGCAGTTGCCGATTTGCAGAATCGTATCAAACAGTCAGTACTGCAGCTGCAAACAGAGGATAAACAGTGCAACGTGATATCTCAAAGGAAGCTCAATTATCGGCATGATGGACCTTTCGCGAAGATTGCTGTCAGTTCTACATTAAGCTGTGATCTCGAAATTATACAACGGCTGATATATGCACTGGAAACGCAACATCCCAGACTTATCGTTCACAACATTGATATTCAGAAATCTCGGCGGCGAATGGCGCAACCAAGCAACGTTTTGCAAGCGCGAATCGATGTGCAAGGTTATTTAGCGTCAGCCGATACGGACAGCGAACAATGAAGAAGTTAACGCCATTGTACGTATATCGTTACTCAATTTGCATTGGGTATGTATTGGTCATTGCTATTTATGGCTTTGGGGCCTTGCTGCAAATGAGGGGTGCCGAAGTCTTGGACAGTTTGGAAGAAATATCGGAAATACCAGCAACGACCATCATCCAGCCGTCTATTGAACCAAACAACCAGGCATACCAATCAACGATCCCTTCCTTAAGAGAAATGCAGACGTTTGTGAAGAGGCCTTTGTTTAATGAAGATAGACTGCCACTGGCGACAGAGACAAATGTAGAAGTTAAACCGTCCAACAATGCACATCATTCCGCATTTCCAGGTGACTTAAATTTGATGGGAGTGGTGCTGACCGATGAGCAGCAGGTTGCACTGGTCAAAGATGACCATTCTTCAGAATTGTTTAAATTAAATATTGGTAATTCGTTGCCTGCACCCGGTCAAAGTTGGGTATTGGCAACGTTGCATTCAAGAAGTGCGGTTTTTCAGCGGCGTGGTAGCGACCAGACAGTTGAAATTCGAATGGATGAAAAGAAGTAAACAATGGTGTCGTTTTATGAATAAGTTCAAATACTCGCTAATAAAATTTATATCTGCTGAACCCACTTTACTTAATTGGTTTAGTAGGTCTAGGTTCTGTAAAAAGGGTCAGTGCCTTCAGCGAAGATCAACAGTATTGGTGTTGATAACCCTACTGATCTCATGCAGTGCGACTAACGATGCGGTTCATACTGATACTGGACAAATAGGCAATAAGCGCCTCGAGGCAGGCGAAATACACCTCAGTTCGACGAACGCCAGTGAAGATTCGATAAGCTTCAATTTATCAGATAGCAACGCAAAAAATCCTTCAGGCATGCTTCGGCAAAACAAAGAAGGATTAGAACGAGAGGTGCTTGTTGGTTCTGGCTGGTTTATCAATCCGGAGCTAGCCGGGAATCGTAAGGTGTCCGTTAACCAACAAGGAGAGGTCACACTGAATTTTCAGCAGGTGGAAATTCGTCAGGTGCTACAGACCATTATTGGAGAGATTCTTAAAGAGAACTATGTTGTCGATCCCGCCGTGCAGGGACAAATCACGTTTTCTACTGTAAAAGCGATTACTCAAGAGCAAGTAACAGTGGTTTTAGAGAGCCTACTCAATAGCCTGAATGCTGCCATGGTATTTATAGATGGACACTACCGGATTTTACCTGCTGTACAAGCATCAAAAGGTTATTTGGTTCCCAGTTTGGAACAATCAGCCCAAAGAGGGAACGAAATCCGAATTGTGCCACTTTCCTTTATTCCACCTTCTGAAATGCAAAAAATACTGATGCCTATCGCGAAATCAGGCGCGATTGTGCATATAGATGATCAACGCAATATCATGATGTTGACAGGTACCTCTCATGAGCTGAACAACTATGTCCATACTATCAGTATTTTTGATGTTGATTGGCTAGCAGGCATGTCAGTTGGTATTTTTCCAGTCGAAATAGCGGAAGCGAGTACCATATCAACTGAACTTGAGAAAGTGTTCAGCAACAATGGTCAAGCACCTGTTTCAGGACTCTTGCGATTTACACCGATTGAAAGGTTAAACGCCATCATGGTGGTTTCTCCTCAGCAGGAATACTTGTCAAAAGTGGAAGATTGGATCCAGCGATTAGACCGACAGACTGGAGAGTCTGGAACTCAAATTGATTCCAGGCTCTATATTTATACGGTAAAAAACGTAAAAGCTGTCTCTTTGGCTAACACGCTTAACAGCATGTTTTCAGGGGTAAATTCTTCAAATATAACCTCAGGAAACAATCGAAACCGAAGCATCGGGCAGATAGCACCAGCATTGGCATCAACTACATTGAGTTCTGGTAATAAATCGAATCAAAGTCACGTTACAAATCTTTCTAAGCCAGGCCTTTCGCATCATGACAACGCTATTCGAATCAATGCAGTAGACGAAAATAATGCCTTATTGATCCAGGCGACCCCTACCCAATATCGCATGCTGTTGAGTGCCATCAATCGGCTGGATGTAATGCCATTACAAGTACTAGTGGAAGTGCAAATAATGGAAGTCAGTTTAAATGACTCACTGAGTCACGGTGTACAGTGGTTTTTCGAATCTGCGGTCAATAGTTTGAATGCGAATTTTGATGACAACGGCTCAGTGAGGACCGGAAGCGGCTTATTCGATGTGGACGATCAATTGGGGACGTTAACAGAAAGTGGTTTGAAATACGTCTATGCCAATCTAAATGCCGGCGCAATCGTCCAAATGTTAGAAAACTACACTGAACTTAATATTCTCTCTTCTCCTTCTTTACTGGTGCTAAATAATAAAGCGGCGACTATCAATGTCGGTGACCAAATTCCCGTAATTACAACCAGTATTAATCCGACTGCTGGGCAACAACAACAAATAAACCAAGTACAGTTTCGCGATACCGGAATTACATTAAATGTAACGCCGAGAGTCAATCCAGGTGGATTGGTGTTTATGGAAGTTGCACAAGAGTTAAGTGAGCCAGGTGCAGATGTAGACGGTCAGGGAAATGTTCCTATATCAAGACGTAGTTTAAATACTGAAATCGCTGTACAGAGCGGCCAAACCATCATATTGGGAGGCCTTATTTCTGAAACTAAACGCCAGAGCTCTTCCGGCTTGCCGGTACTATCAAAAATTCCGGTTTTGGGCGGACTATTTGGTTCAAACAAAAACGATAGTAACCGCAAAGAGTTGGTCATGCTAATAACACCTACGGTAATCGACACTGGTGATGAGGCGAGAAAAGTCTCCAATGAATATAAGCGTAAACTTAAGGGGTTGTTTCCAACGACTCACAATCAAACAAAGTCGGAAGGTTGAACCTAATGGCAGTCAAAAAAACATTCGATGATGCCCTCAGTAAGAATGAAGTGATTTTAGATCTGGAAGGAGGGAAAACAACTTCTCGTTTCTTGGGATTGGCTGCTTTATGTTCAATTTTGGGCGCATTGACGACTATCATTTTGATATTTCTCCACAGTAAAGCAACTGCTGATTTTGACAGCGAAATGCGACTTCATGAAAACTTACCTTATATACTCAAGTCATGGACATTGTTCTTCCACTCACAATTGAACTTCATTGCCTTTTTGGGTATTTCTTGCCTGTTTGTCAGGAAATATCCATTTCACATTTGTATTGCGGGAATATTTTTCTTCATTTGGACATACACTGAAATGTCGCAGCAAGCGTTCCTGATTGATGCACTTAATCAATTTTGGCGACCTGCTTATATGTCCGCTTTAGATAGCAATTCAAAAAGCACATTTTATACGCTGATTGAAGGTGCTAAGGGCATATCAGACAGCTACTACTTCATAGTAATCTACTCGTTTGGGATGGGGGCATTAGTTTCCGGTATGGCCTTGTATAAAGAGCGCGGACTTGCCAAAGCAATTGGGGCGGCCAGTATTTTTATTGGGTGTTTAAGTTTGAGCGTGTTTTTAGGACACTATTTGTCTCTTAATCAACTTTCTATTGTTGTTTCATGGGGATACGAATACATTTACCCGATTCTACAACCCGCTACACGTATAGCGATTGCTTGGTATTTGTATCAAAGTGCAATTCGAATTGAATCTGAAACAGCAGAATAGTATTGACAGACATTTATTGCAGATACTGAAGGTTAAAACAGTATTAGAAAACCAAGTTTTTTAGGTAAAGGGAATTTTGTAAAGACTGGATTAGCGTACAAAATGCCACAAATCCCTGTGGCTAAAATGAGTGTAAGTCATAAATTTTCTATGATTTTGTGTTAACTCTTCTTCATCACCTCCTCGTTTTAATTAGTTTTGGAATAGTCCGAAGTGCACCTCTGGATTAAGTGCAAATGTGTGTTTTAGAGTGTGTTGCCCCTTCCAGATTCTCAAATAATGTTAACGTGTGGAATATTCTCTTTTAATGGAACTGTATTATTTATTGCGTTAAACCCACCAGAAATATACGACCCGGTATTTCAACAGTTATAGACTTCAAGCATCTTTGTCTTGCTATTGGAATACTTTTTCGAATCTCTTAAAGCCAGAATATGTTGTTCTATAAAAGGTGTCGTTCATACATATAAGGTCGGACGCTGCACATCTGCTGATCATTCACTGTAGGGTTTATATGGTCGCAGCTTGAAAAACAATTAGTTGAATTCAATAAGACTAATTAATGCTAGTAAATGAGCGCTGTTCATCTAACAAGCGGTAATTCTAAATTCATCATATTGCCAGGTAAGTTATTAAACTAGTGTAGAGGGGAACAAGAAAAACAGTCCTTATTTATCTTTACGGACGATGTGAACTGACAAATCCATAAAGTACCACTCTTAAATTTTTCCAAGTTGTAATTTAGAGGAGCGTTTAATGAGTTCAAGGTGTTTATCTATGTCATTTATTAGTTTGCTGGCTTTCCAAGTGCACGCTGGTGAGTGGGGAGCTGGTGTCGGCGTGGTAGCGTACCAGGCTCCGCAGGTAGGTGTTTCGAGTGAGGTACTTCCAGTGCCTTTTTTCACCTATGAAGGTGAAGATATGGATATAGGGTTAGGTTCAATAAGCTTTCATATTGTGTCTTCAGAACATTTACGATTGAGTGTTGATGGGCAGGTGAGATTCAACGGATATGAAGCGAGTGAGAGTGCTGCACTGAATGGAATGGAAGACAGGGACTTTGCATTTGATGCTGGAATTTCCGGTGAGTTTTTTGGTGAATGGGGCGGCGTTACCGCACGAGCACTCAAAGATGTCACCGGTACTCATGATGGATACGAGTTGAGTCTTGCTTATCAGTACCCCTTTCCAATGGGTAACTTAATCGTCATTCCTTCAATCGGTGTGGCATGGCAAAGCGAAGAACTTGTTACTTACTATTATGGTGTGAAACCACAAGAGGCAACCGCAGAACGTGCCGAGTATTCTGCTGATTCAACGCTGATTCCGTACGCAGAAATTATGGTGGGTTACCAGCTAAATAGAAATTGGCAACTGCTAAGTGGCGCTTCTTATACCGCGTTGGGCAGCGAGATTAAGAATAGTCCTATCATCGAAGAAAGCCACGAATTAAGTGCTTTCGCCGCTATCAAATATACGTTTTAGGTGGCGAAATGAGGCTGACAAATACGATTTTTGGCGCATTAGCTTGTTCCTTATTATTGGGGTGTGCCAGTTCCCCGAAAAAGCCCGATGTAACGTTTGGTGATAATTACGAATATACCAAAGAAAAGATTGCTTGGCAGATTGGAGAAGCGATGGACCAAGCTGATTTGACGGGAATGAGCATCGCTCTAGTTGATGACCAAGAAATAGTGTGGAGTCAAGGATTTGGATACGCTGACCAAAAAGCTCAGGTAAAAGCGAAAGACACAACGATATATCGCGCTGGCTCAATTGCTAAAATTGTTACAGCAATGGCGGCGATGCAATTGGTTGAAAAGGGAAAGCTGAATTTAGACACACCAATAGAGCACTACCTTCCTGAGTTAAAACTCAATTACCCAGAACAAAACTCAGCGCCTATTACAATCCGAAATATTATGACTCATCACTCCGGTCTGCCTTCGGACCATATCAATGGCATGTGGGGAGATAATTCGTCAAGTTATAAACAACTGCCTGAGTTAATTGCAAATACTGCATTGGCGCATACGCCTAATTCTGTTCATGCCTATTCAAATATTGGTTTCACACTACTTGGATTAATAATTGAAAGGGTAAGTGGACAAAAATATGCAGACTATGTCAGGCAAAACTTATTGCTGCCGATGGGAATGACGAGCTCTGATTTCGGTCACGTATTATCTAATGCCGCTGAATCTTCAAAAGGATACTCATTAGGTGAAGAACAACAAGTTCCCCACATACGGGATGTTCCTGCAGGGGGATTAAACGCAAATGTGCTGGACTTAGCCAAGCTCGCCAAATTGCTATTCAACGATGGCATTTTAAACGGTAAGCAAATACTTAATAAAGATTCCCTAGATGCGATGCTTCGCTATCAAGACGGCAATGGCTTATTTGACGTAAATAAATCGATGGGGCTGGCTTGGTTTATTGACCAAGGCTTTGGAGTAGAAGCTGGTCCGCTTGTGCGACATGGTGGTGCTACTTTATTGTTTAACAGTGAGTTACTTGCGTTACCTAAACATAAATTGGCAGTTGTTGTAATGAATAACAGTGCCAGTGGCGCTAACGCTGCAAAAGAGGTTGCCAGAGCTGCACTAAAGCTAATGCTTGAATCAAAAACTGGCATAAGTGTTCCTGAAGTAAAGCTGACGATTGAAGAACAAGACGCTACACCAGATGATTTGCAGAGAATTCCGGGTACTTGGTCTTCATTGTTTGGACCTATCAAAATCTATGATGATGATAACCAGCTTGTCATCAAAGCAGACGGCCAAACACTCAATATGGTTAGGCACTCTGACGGCTTATACTACTTACAATACTCTGTAATAGGGCTTATCAAAGTAGACTTAGGAAGGTTCGGTAAACTGGGTTTTGCATACCAAAATATAGCAGATAGAGAATTTCTGATTGCCCACAGAAAAGGCATGCCGGTGAAAATCTTTGCGGAAAAAGCAATACCCAATGCATTTGATGAAAGTTGGGCGTCGGTTGTTGGAAGTTACAAACCAATCAACAACACAGGTGATATCAAAGTCCACGAGATGGAGTTACTAATTAAAGATGGCTTTTTGATCGCTGAGCTTGAATACCAACAGTACCCCAATGAGCCCGATATCCATTCTTTTATTCTCTCACCACTTGATAGCAACAAAGCCGTAGTTCATGGAATTGGTAGAAATACGGGAGACAGGCTTCTGTTTGAGAGCAAAGAAGGTAAGCGGGTAATCAACTACGCCGGTTTTACTTTGGTTTCTGCGAAACAATAATCGTTTATTGTTATTGAGAAAATATACAGCTCATCATACGGGCCGATGATATCGGCTCTAGTCATTCTGCCAATCTTGCCTGTATTGGATCATGCGCAAATGGTATCGCAACGACTACTGAAATTATGGTTCCTTGCCCCTGGTTTGAAGGGGCTGTAACGCTTTTAAAAGAACATCCTGAAATTGACGTGGGCGTGCATCTAACCCTAAATGCTGAATGGGACAAGCTTAAATGGCGACGATTAACACATTGCCCCAGTTTGGTTGACTTCAGTGGCTATTTTTATCTATCCTTTAATAACTATGACTGTTTCCCTACTGAGTTATCGCTTCTGAACCAGGGTTGGAAGCTTAATGAAGTGAAAACTGAGCTGCAAGCGCATATTGAGCTTTATGAACAGGATAGGCTAGATCTTTAAATTAAAAGGAAGTCACCTCTTGAAGTGTTTATAAGGATTTTATAATTAAAATGTTCCTCATATTAGTTCCCTGTAAACCAGAAGGATTACAGGGAACACGGTATTTCATTCCAACTAATTTTCGAGGTATTGCAATATTCCGTTGGTAATTTCGGCTAAAGCGGAATCTACCCTGCCATCGGGAAAAGCGTCTATTTCAATGTTAAGTAACACAATGAATCCGGTTTGTTGTTCTGGATGAAAATACATTAGGCTGTGATTGCCTGGGTCACTACCGTCATGCCCCCAAAGTTGCCCTAAATGGTCCCAAAATAGACCATAATGACGATTTTCAGCTACTTGTGCCGCGTCCGACATTATTTCATTGATCGATTCACTGCTTAACAGAAAGTTTCCGTTGTATTCACCCTGGTGCATCATGGTTAGTAAAAATTTAGCCAGGTCGTTTACTGTGCTTTTCAGGCTGCTATCTGGATATGTTGCGATAAGATAGCGAGGTATTTCATTCACTTCCCCGTCCCCGTCCCCGTCACTGTCAACATAATACTGAGTAGCTATTTCAGTGTCAGCTGGATAATCATCATAATGCCAATGGGTATTTGTCATTTCTAGTGGTGAAAATATGTTGTTTTCTGTAAAAACATCAAAGCCTGATCCTGATACATGGCCAATTACTCTGGCCGCAAGAGAGGAAGCTACATTGCTATAGTTAAAGTTTTCACCAGGCATAGCACCGCTATTATCAAAGTTTAGGTTTGCATCATAGTAGATACCTGTCGGTTCAAAATACGCTTCCATAAACTCGGGCAAGTCTGTTATTAGGGGGCGTGGACAGTTTAGGTCCAATCCAACTGCTTCGAACAGGTTGAGATCGGTTCCTTCGATAACGAACCCACAAGGATAGGTTGAGTCGTTATCAATAATACCTGACGTGTGTGTTGCCAAATGCCTTAAGGTGATGACCTCGCCGTTAATATTGGGATTGTCAATCAGATATGGCAGGCCGTAGCTATTTATATCGTCATCCAATGAGATATTATAATCTTCTACTGCTTTCATTAATGCAACGCCTATCACTGCTTTACCGGTTGAGGCGATAGTAAATGGTGTATCGGCGGTTACTGGTACTTGTGTGGCTAAATTGCTGTATCCAAATCCCTTTGACCAAGCCAGACGCCCATTTTTAATTACTCCGGCAGCGATTCCCGGGATATTGCCTGGTTCAAGTTGTGCCTGAATGTGTTCTTCCAGCACCTCTTCAGGTGTTTTTTCCACTACAACAGGAGTTGGTTCTTCAACAACAACGGGTTCGTTGTCACTACCAGAGCAACCCAATAAAAATCCGGATAAGGTGAACAGGCCTATATATAGCCTGGATAACTTAAATGTAGATTGTTTTATCATCTTTATTTCTCCAAATGTACGAACAATGGAGACAGGATAAATTTATCTTAATCAGACTTCGTCCAGGCTTATAAAACGGTAGTCTTAGCGTAATTCTGAAACTTTGTTGTAGGGCAAAAGAACGTCCTGAATTTGAGGGTTCCCTTCTGAAAAAACGGCCTAAATGGTAAAGCTGTACTGCTTAAAAAAAGCTAGAAAGTTGTTGTTGTAGAACCGCTTAGTAAGGCTGTTTCGATTCCAGCCTGACTATTTTCGGTTCCACTTTATAACTCCGAACTACTTCGTTTGTATTCTTTCAATATAGTCCCAGCAGCACAAAAAAAGCAATAAATAAGACACAAGCACCTCACTCGGAGACGGCAGATGAATAAACGATTGATAAGCTTCCTGGGCATTTTATTTTGCGTTCAGATATCGGTGGCAGAAGCCAGTGACAGACCGAGACCGGTAATCATGCAAAATACTATTCACACTGGGGATACTCTTGTCCCTCTTCGGGCTGAAAACCCTCGAGAAAGAGATACTGTATCTCGTAACGACCCAAATTGGTGGGCTAGTCTGCGAGATGACTATCATTTAAACACAGTGCGCATTTTGTGTTATCGCGTGGATGGTAGCTATACCTCAATAGCGGATAGCCTATTTCATCTTGGTGAGTGGATAGATAGAGCTGAAGAGCACGGTTTTTATGTCATTATTGACTACCACTCAATTCCGCTTGGCGGCAGAAACGAGACAGATGCTCATGCATGGTGGAATGCTGTTTCCACAGCGTTCAAAGATAGAACTCATGTTATATATGAAATCAATAATGAACCCGGAGGCCCCAACTGGGCGACGGCACGCTATTTAAAAAGAGTGTATCAACAATCAATTTTGCCAAACGCCCCGGATACTATGGCAGTTTGGTGGAGTATCGGAAAAGTCGTAGGAGACTGGGGCACGCAACTCATTCAATCCACCAATAGTGAACTGTCAGACATAGATTGGAGTAACAATGTCATTTCCATTCACATGTATTGGGGATACGACTATAACACGGTGGAATGGATGAAAAACCAATATCCCATGATGAATGGTGAAATTGGTGGCGGCCCAACTGGCGGCGATCATGAGTCTGTAACCGAAGATGTTGAATTGTTAGGCATGAGCTGGGTTTGGCTGGATAATGCCACTGAGCAAAGGTCGCCCCCCGAGTACACTTTCTGGCCCAAAGATCCCTATTTTGCGCCGCCATCTTCACCGCCGGTAGCCCCGTCTAACTCTATGGTAACGAGTTCTTCTTGGAATTCGATTGGCATTGCTTGGCAAGATAACGCTAACAACGAGGATGCATTTGAAATCGAACGCAGATTAACGGGTGAAAGCTTTGTGCCTGTTGCAACGGTTGATACAAATACGACTAACTATGTTGATAGCGCTATCACACCTGAGACTAGCTACGAATATAGAATTAGAGCAATAAATAGTGCAGGTGAGTCTGCTTACAGCAATATTGTTAGTGGAACTACATTATCCCCGCCAGCGATTCCAGATGCCCCGACAAACCTGATCGCGTCTGCATCTATCTGGAATCAAGTCAATCTAAGTTGGCAAGATCAATCTGATAGTGAAGAAAGCTTTATTGTTGAAGTGAGCAGTGATGGAGTGAATTGGTCATCATTAACGACATTACCAGAAAACGTTACCAGCTTTAATCACCAAGACTTAGCGCCACTCACCCAATATTACTATCAGGTAAGTGCTATCAATATTACAGGTAGAAGCACAAACTCAAATGTAGCGACAGTAACAACACCAGATGTAAGTTATTCACCTTTAATTTCTGTCCCTGGCCGGGTGGAAACCGAAGACTATGCAGATGGTGGCCAAGGAGTTGGATATCACGATGACAGTTCAGGAAATAATGGCGGCGGTTATCGAAACGATGACGTGGATATTCAGACCACAACGGATATTGGTGGCGGTTATAACGTTGGCTGGATCCGCAGTGGGGAATGGCTGGTTCATAACCTTTCAGTGGCTCAAAGTGGCTTGTATGAGGTGTCACTCAGAGTGGCGGCGTCGGGTACTGCGAATCACTCTCTCCACCTAGAGCTTGATGGCGCGGACATTTCTGGGCCAGTTATCTTTAGTGGCACAGGAGGTTGGCAGAACTGGACGAATGTAACCGGGATTCAAATTCAATTGGACGCAGGCATACATCAGATCCGAACTGTTATTGACTCCGGTGGTTTTAACCTTAATTACATGGAAATTACTGCACTGACAGGGAATCAGCCGCCGATTGCAGATGCTGGACCAAACCAGACAATTGCCGACTCAGACGGTAACGGTGTTGAAACCGTGAATTTGGATGCATCGACAAGCTACGACCCAGATGGGGAGATTGTGGACGTCCAGTGGTTTGAAGGAGATACACTGATCGCAAATGGCCTCATCACAACAGTAGGTTTGGAGGTGGGCCAACATCAAATCGATTTGGTGGTCACTGACAATGAAGGCTTGTCAGGAGAACACTCTATTTTGATTACGATTCAGCCCGGTCCATCACAACCAAGCCTCACAGCCAACTGGGCATTTGATGAAAATGCAGGAACTACCACCAATGATGCTTCTGACAACCACTTTGATGGTGAACTAAAAAATGGCGCCCAATGGACAGATGGTATTTCCAATGGTGCTGTTCAATTGGATGGTATTGATGACTATATTGAGGTGCCCAACTTCAATCTGAGCACAAATTCTGCTCTCACCATCAGTATGTGGGTAAAGCTCCCACAAATTGAATCAGATCATCAAATACTTATCGAGCTTCCGCAACGTCAGGTAACTCTTCGTAAAGGTCATGACAGGCAGCTTATATTCAAAGTGGCAGGTGCTTCTGTTACTCAATCGGTATTAACAGAGAATCAGTGGATGCATATTGCCGGTGTTTGGGATGGTAGTTCAGCCAAGCTTTATTTTAATGGTGAGGAAGTCGGAGAAAGCCTGGAATCTGGTTTATTAACGGCGTCAGGCACACTCCGGATAGGTCGTTCCACCATAGGGATGCCAGCTCATATGAAGGGCGATATTGATGAAATCAAAATCTTGGGTAGAGCACTTTCGACAACTGAAATAGCAAGTATTTATCAAGCAGGACTTAGCCAATAAAAATGTTTTTGCCAAAAATCCAGAGGCACTAGGTGCATCGAATTTGATTGTTATACAAACAACTATATATGGAGTCCTTATGAAAATTAAAACGACAGTATTACTTGGATTGTGTTTATCAGCAGTATACGCAGAAGCGCAGAACTACAGGAAAGGAATTGGCTACCCTAAAACAGATATACCAGTGGAACACACGGAGCTAGGAAATTGGTCATATGCTTGGTGGATTGATCATCCGCAAAGTACTCCGCTTAATAACTTCGAAATTGTGCCAATGTTAGCTCATAGCCCACATGACAATCCGTCATTGGAAGAAATGCAGGCAAATGAAACTGACTATGCGACAGTCTACAACGAGTGCCACCACTATCCACCTCAATGTGCGGTTAGCGCATATTTTGCTGTCGATCATTATGAAGGACTTGAGCGAGATTTTTTAAGTGTAAAACCGAAAGGAAAACTCATCGTAGGTGGCGGTCAAGCCAATGAGCTAATACCGAGAAGCAACTACGACATTATTGGTGGACTACCATGGATGCGGGACTTTGTGGAATTGTATCGCTTGCGCAAAGAAAAAGATGTGCCAAGAGCTGGTTGGCACTTTCACGTATATCCGCATGAATCCCGTATTAATGCGAATCCAAACTACAAAGCCCAGTTCGAACATTTTGTATTGGAGCTAGAAGCAGTTAAAGGTTGGATAGAAAAATACGGAACGCTAAATGATGAAGTATGGATTACCGAGATTGGATGTTTACATAATCATTGCCCGAATGATATTAGCGGATTGGCAAATCAACTAGGGGACTATTTTGATGGAGCAGGTCAATGGGTTGATCGATATGCATGGTACGCTGCATATGAAGCCCAAGAAGAAATTGGCGTCATGCCTTTTCATTTGGTCAATAAGTACACTGGAGAATTCACACCCTTAGGGAATACGTATGCTGCAATTACTCCTAGCAATGTCAAAAAGGCCAAGCTTGAAGAACTCGTCTATTTCAAGCGAGCCATTAACACTATTGGCTATTATAAGAATAATATTTTAAAGAATTGGCAGGCGCCCAGTTATTCATACATCCGTTATGAGGCACAATCAACATTTTTACATAACAACAAGTTAGAATTTTCACTTTTCTATACTGACCCATCTGGTACACAACAGGCTATTCATCGAATTTACAATGTAGCAAATGAAACTGTAGACTGGAGTAATCATCAGGAAATAGGCCCTTTTCCTGTGCAAAATTTACCAGGACCAGGAAAAGTATCTGCCCAATCTACGTTCGTATATAACAACAATGTCGAACAGACTCTTTGGTTAGCGCACAATAACCAAGCTTATGGTTACCATCGTAAAATTCCCATTTTACCAAGTGGTAATGTAGATTGGGACAATCCATCGACTTGGTCTGGCCCCTCTCGTCCTGCTGATGCTGGTTTACCCAATAACAGTCCTATCTTAGCAAAGTCCGCATATATGTTTGGTAGCTACGCTAAATTTTCAGTCTGGCAAAGAGACAATGACGGCATTGTTCAAGAATATGTAAGGACAATCCCATTTGATTCTGCACAAGGCGAATTTGATTGGGACATTGCTATTTGGCCAGAAGGAAAGACATTCGTTAAGTCGACAAATAATCCACTTCCAAGAAATGAGGTTATTTCCGCCTATTCTGCTTTTGTACATCAATAGTCCTCAATAACTAAAAAGACTGTTTGTCAAAATTCAACAGCCAGTTTTTCCTAGGGTTTCCGGTTCTACTTTATACATCAGAACGATTTCTCCTCGAATAAACACTGAAATCCCTAATCCAAATAATGAATTTAATCAGTAAACATTCAGAAGCGAAAGAATAGGGATGCATTGCGGAACGGGACAACGCTTCTGGCTTAAAGGGGGAGAAAAATGCGACGCACTTTGACCTTAGTGAACACGGTTTTCGGGACAGGCAAGCGCCTTCTGTATCTAATTACTTTTATTCTGTTGTTAGTTGGCGCTCAGTCTGCTTCTTTTGGCAGCACAGACACTGAAACCATTGTTCGAACGACATTCCAGGGGGGAGGACAGTCACTAGCTGTACGCAATAGCACTCAGCTTCTGGTTGATGATTTTGAAGATGGTGATGCATTGGGTTGGTCTCCAAAAACAGGAATATGGAATGTCGTTTCCAGTGGCAGCAATACCACCTACCGCCAGGTCATCATGGGGGAAAGCTACACAAGCTACAAAATAGAGCAATCTGGAAAGCTGGCTATCAATTGGAATATGAAGTTTAAAGACGGTGGCACTTCTTCCACCACGAAAGCAGGTATGCGATTTTTAGCTAACAAAGGACATACCAATCACGGGAATTCATATTTACTCTGGCAAACTCCTTCAGCATTAAAACTCATACGCTATAAAGATAATGCGGTAGCTGGTCAAAAGGTAGCGTATGAAGTAGGTGCCACACTGAACCAATCTTATGCATACCGTGTCAGTTTTGAAGCAGGCACGATCAATGTCTGGCGGGACGGCGAACTGGTCTTGACCTGGACGGACCCGAATCCCAAAACCGGTGGCAGTTATATTGGATTACGCACCAGTAACAGTAAGGTGGTGTTTGACAACATCCGGGTAACACAGGAAAACAATCTGGTGTACCTTCACAGTGACCATCTGGGTGGTGCCACCGCCATGAGTGATACGGGTGGCAACAAGACAGGTGAAATCAACCGGTTTTACCCCTTTGGCGAATATCGTACCGGCGGTGAAAGTGAATATACCGACCAAGGCTTTACCGGGCATAAGGAAAACCGGGATATCGGGCTGACCTATATGAATGCCCGATTCTATGTGCCTGGCATTGGGCGTTTTGCCAGTGCCGATTCCATAGTCCCGGACCAGCAAAATCCTCAGACGTTTAGTCGTTTTTCTTATGTTAATAATTCTCCGTTAAACTTAATAGACCCAAGTGGGCATTGTGGTGCTGATGTTATTGAAGTAAACGATGACACTGGGGAAACGGTTCCAAATACGATCCTGAATGAAGAATGTGTATTAATCAGGGATCAGTTACTTAACGACTTTGGGATTCCGATTGAAGGAGAGTGGCGGTTAGATCAAATTATGGCCTTTTCAGCGGCATTTCGGGATTTTGTCAGCTGGGCTGGCGGTATAGACAATGTTGTCAATGGAGAGTTTGGAACATTCTTAGATGCAATATACCTGGAGGGCAACTCTCCCATTGGTGCATTAGGGTGCTATGGCTCCATTTGTCAAATAAGTTACAGCCAACCATTTCCAGTAGCGTTCCCTATGACTTTAACAAGTTTAAATTATGGGGACTCTGAATTTGTGGAAACTATATATCATGAATTAATGCATGTTTATGTAGCTTCTAATTACAATGTGTTACCAGAATGGGAATCGTTTTCTGGTTGGGATTTGGACTACTATTCCCAAACTTGGAATGCTGTTTCTCCATTGGCGACAGATTATGCTAATGCAACTTCAAATACTGCGGTATCAAGTATGAGAGCTGGTGCCTCTGAAGAACATCTGGCCGATTTTTCCGCCAAAAATGTATTCCTCCAAGGGCAAAATACCTATGGTGTGCCAGATTCACTGTATAATTCATACATTTCGTGGATTCACTCACTTCCACAACGGCATTGATATTTTATTCTTGTTAAGGGTTAATGAAAACGTTGATAAGCAGACCATTGCCAGACATGGCTAAAACATGGACTTACTTCGGTAAAACGAACAACGGCGTTGTCACTGGCGCTTCACTGTTTCGACTAGTGAGCAGTACTAAAAGACAATTCCGCTGGCGATTACCTGGACCTAATCCTTATGGTCGCGTTGAAACGCGTAACACGGTTACATCCAAGTATAAAGATGTTGCTATGGCCGTCGATCGCAATTAAATGGAGAGCCGGATGCGCTGAAAGATGCTCATCCGGTTCGGAGAGGCTGAAAACTAAGTTCGACTTCGCTTGGTCTCTTACTTTATTCAGGACTGGCAACTGTTGGTCTTACCTGAATATCATTGTGGGCTTTTGCACACTTTAACCGTTAGGCACTGTCTTGGTCACCAAATAGCGAACTGACAAAGCAAACACTGAGCATGGCATATAAACGACGAGGCAAGCCTAAGAAGGTGATGTTCCATAGTGATCAGGGCAGCCACTACACTAGCCGCTCATTCTGGCAGCAGTTATTGCGATTTCAAATGCTCCAAAGCATGAGTCGCCTTGGAAACTGCCAGGATAATAGTCCAATGGAAGGGTATTCCAGAAGCCTGAAGACTGAATGGATCCCTGAAAAGGGCTACAGAAGTTTTACTGAAGCTAAACTGGCAATAACGGGTTATCTGGTTGGTTATTAAAGTAAGACTCGTCCCCATCATTACAACAGTGGGTTGAGTCCAAATGAGTCAGAAAAAAAATACCAGCTTAACTATAAACCCGTGGCCAATATGACTTATTCAATGACAGGATTATAAGTATATGATATGAGAGTTACCTTATGTTTAAGGAAGATTCTACATTCAGCTCTTAAACTGGTAACTCTCTCTTTTTTATTGCAAGATATCAGATTGATACATCTATATCCTGCTCTCTAATCAGAAAGATTTTGGATAGTGTGACCTAGTTCATCTATTCTATACGCTCGCTCTTGCGCAAGAGTTTCTAAAAATGAATGCCATTGCCCTCTGTTGTTAACTATTTTCATAATTCCTTCAGCTAATAGTGATGTGCTTCCACTATGGCCTATTATGTTGTCATTTATTCCTAAATCAAAAGCAAATTGCTTCATCTCTTCAAGATCAAATACGTCGACAAGAAAATCTCCCACGGCATCTTCCATTTTCCAGCTTAATCCTGTTGTCAGGTTGTTTAGTCGTTTTCCAAGAGCGTAATCACTAAGTACGTCTGCTCCTCCGGTGAGCTGGCCAACAGATTTTTCCCATATTGTCAATATGCCTCCACTTATGTGAGATTGGTTTTTCACACTAGCCTGTATTAAATCTCCGCCTTCCCGAAGAATACGAGATGAACCCGGAACCAGGGCAAGAGCAGCAATTGTGCCTGCTTCTTGGTAGTCTTGTTCATAAAGTGCAATACCAATGTCCATGACATCCATGCCATCACCAACGATAGGTAAAACTGACACTCCTGTTGTAAAGTTCTGATACCCTTCTGACTCTGACAAATTAGTGATAGCGTCAAGTGCTCTCAATCCACCTTCAGCAGCACCAACAGCGAGTTCTCTAGCGCCTTCAGTTAAACTTTCCTTAGTATCTTCTACCCATTGTGGGCATGGAGCTCCCAGAATACAGTGACCTGAAGGGTCAGTCAGTAATATGGGATTATTACGAACATAGGAATAACGATTATATGCCTGAGGGTCTGTAGGCCCAGGAATAACGGAGTCTGCAGTGGCAAAACGACCTGTTCCGGGGATATAGAATCGGGCGTTCATATAGGTTAGTCCGATATCCCGGTTTTCTTTATGCCCGGTAAAGCCTTTTTCGGTATATTCGTTTTTTCCACCAGTACGGTATTCGCCAAAGGGATAAAATCGATTAACCTGGCCTATTGCATTGCCTTTGGCGTCACTTAAAGCATTGGCACTGCCTAGGACGTCAGCATGCAAAAACGTCAACCCGTCGTCACTGGTGACGCGAACATTATCAAATACTACTTTACTGTTATTGGTTCGTAGTCCAATGTAGGAGCCACTCACTTTGGGCGATGGGTCCGTCCAAGTCAAGACCAGTTCACCGTCCCGCCAAACATTAATCACACCTTCATCAAATGACACCCGGTATGCGTATTTTTGGTTAGTATTGGCGGTAACGCCATATGTTATCTTTTGCCCTTGCAACTGATTGTTTTTGTAGCGAAGTAGCTTTAGCTGGGTAGGGGTTTGCCATAGCAGGTAGGAATTATTGTTGGTATTTTGGCCGTTCTTGGCCAAAAATCGCAAACCTGCTTTAGTGGTGGATGTCGAACCACCGTCTTTGAAGGTCATCTCCCAATCATATGTGACTTGATTGGATTGGGGCAAATTAAAGCTACTGTAATTAAGACCCATCACTGTCTGGCGGTAGGTGGCATTGCTGCCACCTGTCACTACATTCCAGACACCGGTTTTTGGGCTCCATCCCTGCGCATATCCATCCTCAAAGTTGTCCTTCAATAGCTGGGTACTATTGCGAACGGCTAACGATTGACCTGTACTGCTGTAGTGGGTGCGAATCTGCGTTTCAGTTGCGATGCCGGCAAAACAGTTTTGAGCAACCAGCAATGCAAGACTAGAGAAAACTACTGTGGGAGGCGCTATACGCGCCTTTCCTCGGTTAGAATAGGGTAAAGTCATGGTCGTGACTCCTCAAGTTAATTATCTTCCGCCTGTGCGGTATTTGAAGGTGTACTCTCTCCATAGGTGTTAGTGGCAGTGACCACATAGTAGTCGCCTGTTGTTCCTCTATTATCCAAATATGAGGTGCTAGCTGAATTGGCCACCAAGTTTGCAGGGGCAACCTGCACAGGCAAAGTATTGCTGCGATATACGTTGTAGGTGGTACCCGGTGGTTCGTTTGAACCTGATATTTGATTCCAGATTAATTGGACGCCTGTAGCGGAGTATTCAGCGGTAAGGGCGTTTGGCGTCGGTAAAGGATCAAGTACTGTAGAAGTGACTGATACACTGTGATTGCCGGTGGCTTCATGACTACACGATAAATCGAAACGCAATATTCCGGTTGGCCATTGTCCTACCGGATAGATGATTTCACTTCCATTCAGTGGTTTATTGCCAGCCCAGTTACCTGTCGCATCACACGACAACATACCCGTGCTATTCCAGGTTAGTGTCACTGGATCAAATGGAAATATACTTATACTTTGCTTGTCTATGGTGATGGCTAGATCACCGATAGCCACGGCGACCGTTGCTTCCGTATTTAAGCCACTCTCGTTTGTGCATTTTAGGGTAAACGTTAATGCGTTTCCGCTCCATGAGCCTTGAGGAACGATCGACTCTTCACCAATTAGGTTTTTATTGCCGGTCCAATCACCTGAAGCAGAACAAGACGTTGAATTTTCTGAAGTCCAGTTCAAATTCACTGTATCAGTTGGTAAAATAAATGGCGTTGAGGATGCGATATTGATGGTCGGTGGCAGGGGCCTTACGATTTCCTGGTAACCGGAAAATGGAAAGTAAGTCACTGTTCCATTAGGTTCTATCGTTAGGGTTCGCTGTCCAGTTGAGTCATACTGAAATACTGTTTGGTCGCCATTGCTATTATTGGTAACGGCAATCAATCGGTTTTCTACATCGAAACCTTGAGTATATTCTTTACCGTCTAAAATTCGTGTGGTCATGTTGCCATGGACGTCATAATTGAACGAGCCAGACTTTCCGCCGCCACTGATTGAACTGACGGCATGTGGTTGATAGAAAGCACTGTAAACGTAATCTTCCCAGCCAGAGCCTCTGTTTATCCGATCAATATTTCCGATTTCGTCATACTCGTATGTGATCACATAGTCGGATACGCTGCCTGGCGTTGTCCATGCGCTTTTCAGGCGGTTCAGTTCATCATATCTAAAGTGTTGGATGTCGCCGTTGCTAGTGATTTTTTCGATGTTGCCGACTTTATCGTACTCGTAGGCGAAATCAGGCAAATTTGCACCGTGATTTATGCTTTGCAAACGAAAGTTGTTATTTCCTTTAGCTCCAGATTGTGTGTAGTAGTTGAATGTTGTATCCACACCATTACCACGACTAATCAGGGTCATTTGACCATGAGCATTAAGTTGTACGTCAGTCAGTAATACATCTGTACCGGCAGTCAACTTATTCTGGCCGCCTCGGTCGTATTCAGCTGTCACGATTTCGCCGTTCGGATAACGGGTAACTAATGGACGATTTGCTTTGTCGAAACTTAAGGTTTCCAATGTAAAAGAACGGCCATTGATAACTCGCGTTTGTTTTACGCTTCGACCCTTATGATCGTATGTAAACTGATCATAGTTATTATCAGGATCTGTTCCCCAACTGACCTTGCGGACTTGTCCGCGACTACCCGCTGGAGCCGCATTGTCATAGTATTCGTAACTGGCTAGGTGAAATTCACCATTAACAGGCGATGCAGCATAGTCTGGGCAAGCAGTGGATGGTGTATCATCAGCTACTTTACGCAACATCCGACTTGCATCATCGTAGTATAAGCACAAAACATTGCCAGTGCCTGAACCATTGTTTGCTTCCTGGCGAGTCATTAAACCAGCGGCATTATATTGGTATTTCCAAATGCCCATATCCGGGTCGGTCATTTCGACCTTGTGGCCCCAACTATTGTATTTAATATTAGAATTGTTACCTTTGGCATCAGTAACATTGGTCAGGTTGCCAAGGTTGTCGTAGTGGTATTCAGTTGTGGCGTATGCCTCTGATGTAGGATCCTTGTACTCCTCAACGAATTTTAGCTGGTCGAGGTGGTTATAAAGCATATTCTTCAGGTGCCCGTTAGCGTCAATGGTTTGCTCGATACGGTATACACCGGTATATCCTGTGGGTTCCTGCAACCAGCGCTTAAACTGCGTAATATCACCACTGGGTGACGTTATCTGGGTCTGAAGCCCAAGCTTGTCATATTGAGTTAACGAGTGGGGCTGGGAATCGCAGGTGGTGGTGTTCATGGTGTCGCCAGTAGTCACCGCAAAAGGGAGCGTTGTACAAACGACTTTTCCATCGTCATTGTATGATACTGAAGTTGTGGTGATGGTATCTTTATCTGCTACACCATCGATTTCAGCTAACCGAGTACGATTTTGAAATACCTTTCCAAAGCCGTCATAATAGGTGATCGTGCTGGCCTGCCAGGACGATTCAGGCGCGTCATTGGGGGCATAAGTTGGATAAGTCTCCTGAGTAATGGCAAAAGGTGTGGATATACCTTGCCAGGTGCTATCCCAATACAGAGTACGTTTTAACGGCTCGCCGTCCACCCAACTGTACAAGTTTGGGGCTTCAGGATCATCATAACGGTCTTCTTCTTGTTCATAGGTCGCATATAAACGGCCGAAGGGATCATATTCGTAAATGACTTCCTGCTCATTAGCATTAGTCACTTTCTTCAATAAGCCGGTCTGGCTCTGATAGCCATCCAGAGGTACATCGTTAAAGCCGTAGATTTCAAAAAACGTATTTTGGTTTAACACGTTATCATGTACCTGGACCGGATAAAGTTCGTAATCGCTGTCGTAGTAAACCACCGTTTTCTGACGTTCATCATTGGGGAATTGGTTTGCTGAAACTGTGCCGTCGGCAGCAAAAGAAATATGGCCATAATCATTATAAGTGGTAGTTGAATTCAGGTTGCCGTTATCCCAGTTATGGCTCATGACAGTATCGATGGTTTGATAGTCGAAACTACATCCTGGGGTAGGGCATGGAATGCCCTGACGGGTGCGTCCGGCAATGCCTTTAATAGGTGGCTGCATCAAATCCTGGTTGTCATAATAAATCCAGCTTGCGGTACGGAGATTAGAGATATCAACAGGACCGTCGTAAATACCACTACTGGCAGGTTTATTGACTATCCATACAGATGAGTCCGTGTTTGGTACAAAATAATGGCTGGCAACCTTAAAGGGCTCAGTCGCAGTTTCATCATTGTACTCATTGACCCTGGTTAAGTTTCCGAGCTGTTGTCCGCCCTGACCTAAAATGTCATAAGTATATGTTACTTTATTGTATAGATGATCGTTGTTTTGTGGGTCTCCCCCATAGCGTTTGGTTTCTGTTTGGTGTAGGTAGGTGAATCTGACATCGTCTTCAGTATTGACCGGATATTCGTTATTGTTGGCATATATCTCGGTTGTGTATTCATTAACGACAGATACTAGATTAGATTGGTCTACTTGATATTCGTTACCGACTCCCTCTACTGGTAAACCACTTAAAGACATTAATGGCTTACCAAACAAGGCCAAGTCATCATCTTCTGAGATACTGAATTTGGTGTATTTACGCGTTAATAGTCCGCCGTCAAAATCTTCTCGGGTGACTGCTACTTCCTCAAATCCTGCCAGTGTACCGATAAGTGGCGCATCCTTTTGGGCACAGCGATTTGGCACTTGAATATCGGTTTGGTTGTAACAGACTCCTTTGCGGTGATAATCTATGCTGTATGAATTCTCACCATTGTCATGCGATACTCTACTAACATAGTAATTGTAGACTGCGGCGGGATAATCGCCCCCTCCATTATCGGAATAGCTTCCGACAATGCGATTGTCGTGTCCGTAATCAAAGGTTGTGACGCCGCCGTAGCCGTTATCCACGGTGCTCAGGTACTGATATTCAAAACAACTTTCACCATCCTTTACGTAATTGTATTTCGTTTCATAGTCTAAGTTGATTGGATTTTTTGTTGCTGGCAGGTAAGTGCCATCACTTTGGCGATAAAAGCCTGTTTCAGTGATACTCTTTATTTTACGGGTATAAGTAAGGCGGTTAGTACCATTGGTTGTGCAACCAAAAAAGTTTTCAATTCCAGCGCCTTCGATAACAAGGTCGTATTGTCGAATAGGTTGTGTCATATCGCCGGCGTGATAGGTCGAAACCGTAATACCAGTGCCATCTGGCGCATAATCAAATGCAACCCGACTGGCATTGTCAGTATAAAAAGAGTCGGCAAAGTTATAATCTATCTCACTGACACGCTTTTCATCCGTCCATACCTGCATGGTACAGATGCCCCCACAGCCCATCGTTTCATAGGTGGGCAGATACTCTGTCGGATTTACATAGTTATATTGGATGCGGTTGCCAAACACGTCTGTCACGGTATCGATATGCCAGGCAGTGGCCGTTTTTTGCGAATCACCCTGGCCATTGTAGTTAAACCAGTGCACTGTGCGTGAGGCACCTTCGTCTGTACCCAGATGATATGTAGTCCCGTCGCCGGTTTTTACTTTCCAGCTGCCATCGATGCCGTTATAAGAAACATAAACAGATGGCATGTCTTCGACATAATAGCGCCCACCTTCGCCTTCAACGTTGGACTCAATCATTCGATAACCCGCGCCATTTAGGGTTAACCTGTATTGTTCAGGGTAGATAAATCCGGTGCCGTTACCATTCATTTTTACACCAGTACGTGTGATGCTGGTGCCACTCATTGACCAGCCGGTGCCAAACACCCCTTGTGGCGCATTCCTCGAAGCGCCCTTCAGGCTACCACTGGAATAGGAAATACCCACTCCTGGTTGCATGCCATTTCTACCTTTGGGTACATCAAATTGATAGCTGTAACTGGCATCACCACTGAATAAAGCGGGGGTGGGTAATTGCCACTGCGGCGTCCATGAATCTGGTCGCCATCCCGTTGTCCATTCTGAAAAGTGTATCGTTTCGGTACTTAATAAACCGGTTTCATGATGCACCGTGGTAGGTACCTCAATCCACGTTCCCGGTTGGGTTTCATCTTCATAAGCGAGGTAAAAATGTCCACCTTTGTTTAAGTCAAATCCGAAATCACGGACATCCACTGCAATTCGAACGGGTTTTTCAAATGAGTCGACAATGCTTCCGTCACTCTTGCGTGTCGCTTCCAGTTGAAACTCTATTAGATGTGCTCCTTGCTGGTAGGTGATTTGACCCGCGGCACCCTTGAATGGCATCTGGCTTGCGTTAGTGTTTTCTTTTACAGGCGTAAAATGAATATTGACCGGTTCAGCAAAAGCTCCCGGCTCCATAATGATATTCACTTTCCCTTCGTCAAAGCTCAGGGTTTTGAAGGTGTTTGCCGAAAAACCATTGACTAATGGTGTTTGTTCCGCCCAGTTTATTTCATGATTAACTACATTTGCCCACGGAGACATCAGTGTTTGGAGGTTTTCTGTTTTTGCGGGTGCAACATATTGAACCGAACCAGCCTGGTGAGCTGATTCAATAGCGTTTTCTACAAATTCTGGTGTGATTGACAAAGGCAACGTGGGGGCCGATTCAGAGCCAATAGGACTTTCTGTAACGAAATGCGACAGTTGAAACCCAAGGGCTAGCGTTATACCTCCAACAAGCAAGGGATATAGCGATTTGGTTATATTTGATTTTATCTTTCTGAGTGAAAAAAAGTCATCGGATGCCAGGGTGGAATCAAAAGATATAGCCTGGTGCACAGCAGAAGAAACGCTTGACTGAGTCTTTAGTGGATTAAAACTCCAATTTTTTACGGGTAGCATACCTTTTACATTTTTCATAGGTGTCGCTCCTGTCGCCCTGATTTAGGCAAAACCGCAAATTCGTATGAAGCAAATATGGACAAACATCCAAATGTTATTTTTTGGTGGTCAGAATTTCCACCGGGTTGGCTCAGCGGATGCCCGGTTTTCGCATAGGTGGTTATCACTTTTATTCTCCTAACGGATGAATTACTCCCACAAGGCATTGGTTTTACAAAAGTATATTTACCAATAACACTTGCATGTTTAGATCTCAGTATTTGCTTCAACCTCTGAAGCACAGAGTTATGCAGGCCAGCTAAAACCACTTTTTCAATGTGTTGTACTCATTCTTGTATGGCTGTGTCTGACTAAAAACTCATCTGAAAGGTCAGAATATGGTCAGTAAACCTATGGTTGGTCGTTCTTAGTTATAAAACTGAACAGCAAAGAGATGGTTTATTATTTAAGGGTGCAAAGCTTAAATATTAAGTTTGGTTAGCTGACTCCTGTTTTATAAAATAGTTGTGAATTTTCCCTGTTTAAAATGAAACTTGAGGTTATGAATGAAATTCAAATCAGCTTTTGTCTCAGCAAAATAAAACTTCATAAATCAACCAGGTAATGCTTAGGAATATAAATGCGTAGAAGCTAGCTATCGCCAGAAAGCGCAGCAACTTATTCATCTGTTAAGTCCGGTTTTTTAGGATTAAGACTAGTGTAGAGTGTCCTTAATAAATATCGTTCATAGTGATAAATTTGGACACATTATATGTTTTGCTTGCAAGCTTCTCTATAGGCCGTGGGTGTTTGGTAGGTTTGTTTCTTAAAAGCCGAATAAAAGGAGGTTTTTGAGTTAAATCCGGAATTCATGGCTACATCTAAAATGTTGACCGGCGCATCCAGGTTCTGAGTCAATAGTTTTTTAGCGTAGTCAATTCTGTATGCGTTGATAAAATTGAAAAAGTTGAGGTTTTCATTTTGGTTTATCGCCTGGGAAATATAATGGTGCCTGAATCCGGATATCTCTGCCAATTCAAACAGAGAAAATTTAGGTCTTAGAAATAGCTCTTCCTCTACGATGAGTTTTTTAACTTCTTCACAAATGAGTTTGCTTTCCTCTTCACTGAGTGCAGTTTTTTGATAACTCTTATTTTCATCATCCTTTGATTTCTCTTGTTCTGGTGTGTTTGGACTCTGCTCGTCATCTGTATCCTTTTCTGTTGTTTCTTCAGTAAGCAGTTGATACGGGGAATTGGCATCAGAGAAAACTTGTGGTTGCTTTAATCCTTTAAAGCCCAAATAGAAAATACCCAAAACAATACAGACGTACAAAAGTTTGCCAACAAACTCGTTGTTTTCTTGCATGTAAATCGATGAGGCTACAAAAAAGAACACCAGCAAAAATAGAGATGTCATAAACCAAAGTACACCGCGTACCCACTTGAAATCGATAGATTCGTGATACGAATAAGCGTCATCAATTATTTTCTCATGTCGGTAAAGGGTTTTAAAACTTGCAAAAACGTAACTACCAATTGAAATGACGCCAAGTACCAAGCCAAAAAATTCATAGAGTGCTAACCCGAGATAGGCGTCTCCTTCAACATTTTCTGAAAGTGAGTAGAACAACACATCTTCTGCCCCGTAGTTAAATGTGAGAAGAATGGCGATAAAGAGTGAAATAGACGCCGGAATAAAATGTACAATTAACCAATTACTCCAATTTTTTTTGACGACACCTATTAGTTTCAGAATATAGAAATAAATCAACGGGCCATATAAAAACTGGGTGATGTGATGAAAAATGGCGAGTTTTGGTAGGTAAGTAATTAGCCTTGATTCTAAGGCAAATTCCAACAGCATGTCATAGGCAAACAGGGCCAACACGGCGGTAAGCGCCACATTGGCAAACTTACCTTGCTTAACGGTACTAGCCAAACTAATTGACATAAACAAAGCGTGAAATATCCCGACAGCAAGCACCATGGAAAAAAGAGAATAGCTAACTTGCGTCACGCTCAATAAATCCTAAATCGAATAACAGGTTTGATTATAGAGCGGTAAGGTCGAGAAGCAAGAAAAGGCCCCTTCGCAAAGGGGCTGAAATCGTAATTATTTGTTAAATTACAAGGTTATAGGGCGTATGTTCTGTATTATTGGCTTTGAGAAGCGTCGAATCTGGTTTCTAATGCCAATGCTAATTCATGAACACCTGCAACCGAGGTGCTTTCTTCATTTTGTGTGTCATAGGAATTGGTCACCACAAACATAGCAATATTTTTATCGGTATTGATTGATGCAAATGCATACCATATGGAATTGCTACCATTGTGAAATAACCTTTCTTCACTGACGACCCATCCCAGCGCATATTGATCAGCAGACTTGGATTCGTGTAGAAAATCAAAATCTTCCGCAGATAAAAATCCAGCAACATCTTCGTCTATTGCCCCTTGTAAATGTGCAGCAAGGTAATTTGCCATATCAGTTAGTGATGCGTGCACACTGTTGGCCGGACCAGCGATAGGTGCATTATCTGATACTACTTCTGTTGTTGGATCTACCGGATACCAGCGGCCTCCATCTTCGTCAGAAGCGTGTCCTACTGGTTGAGCTAAAATGCCTTGAGTGTCGGGGGCGCCAAAGCCAGAATTATTCATTGCAAGTGGTGCAAATACATAATTTTCCATGAGTGATTCCCAACTAAATCCGCCAGCTCTTTCCAACATGGCTCCAGCAATTATGTAGCCTCCATTGCTGTAGGCATACTCGCCTCTTGTAGCAGTTGCGTCGAAAACCGCCATTTTTTGCAACACTTCATAACGCTGGGCTGCTATATCTCTGTCATCATCAAAATAGCTTTCAAGACCCGGAATATCGTCATAATCAAATTGCAGTCCTGAGGTATGTGCCAATAGCTCCTCAAGCCTGATGTCCTCGTGGGCTTGAATCATGGTTCCCACTAATTCAGGAAATATTTCGGCAAGCGTCGAATCCCAGCGGATCAGACCATCACGCACCAATGTAGCTGCTAATGTGGCGGTCATGGACTTTGAAACTGAACCCAGGTGCCATAAATCGTCTTTGGTGACTTGAATGGAGTCATTTGTAGAGCGCAATCCCATGGCGCTTTGTTCGACTATTAGTCCATTATGAACAAGAACTGTGGCTAACGCTGGTAAGTCATGTTCTTTTCTAAAGTATTCTACAACATCGTCCAGACGTCCGTCGCCCGCTACGCCAATGTCGAATGGCTGTTCTGCTGGTGGCGGTGATGGTTGTGGTGTGTCAACAATCTCGCTGGCCTTGTCGTCACTCCCACAACCGGACAGCCCTAAGATAGAAATAAGTGCAAGACTTGAAATTGTTTGTTTAAAAGAGAATTTTTGAGTGTTCGAGAACATAATAGCATACCTCTTGATTGCATAAATAATGTACGAGTCGAAGTATGCGGATGTTATAAGTTGTTGTAGTTCATAGTTATGAAAATGAACTGATTGAGCTGCTAGTTCTATTAGCAGGGAAATCGCTTATTTAGTACTTAGCGTAATCCAAAATTCAGAAATTAAAACGGATAGCCTTTGTAGGTATCTGATTTTAACAGTTTGATTAATATAGAATATTTTCATCGCTTAGCTTGCGTTGCAAATTCCTTCCGGAAAGTAAACTTCTCAAATGGGAAGTCGGAATTTGAGCTACACTAAACGATGAGTTTGTTAAAAAATAAAAACTCTTAAAACTATTGTTTGATAAATTGACTGGCACTCATACCATGTTTGTTTTCAATTGTTGCATCTGCCCCCAAAGCTTTTAGTTTTTGTGCGGCTTGGATTTGGCCTTCGAAGATTGCCCAAAGCATTGCAGTTGAATTATTAGTATCTACGGCATTTAGATTTGCTTCAGTTTTAAAAAGAACTTCGATAATTTCCAAGTGTCCGGTTATTGCTGCCAAATGCAAAGCTGTGAGATTCAAGGCACTTTTGTCAGCTATTGAATCGACAGAGGCCCCTTTTGAAATTAGCAGCTTCACCATGTCCAAATGACCATTTCGAGCTGCTTCCATTAACGGTGTAAAGCCTATATCGTCTTTTAAATTGACAAGATTTTTTCTTGATAGCATGGCCTTCACAATCTGTGTCCGGTTAAGTCTTGCTGCCCTATGTAATAGCGGCCTACCTGTTTCGTCTAACAAGTGGGCATTCTTAACAAGTTGCGCTAATACTGAAGTGCTAGAAACTTCTCCCGATTCAATCTGTGAAGCTAGCGTATCTACATTTTTAGAAATGCTGTCGTTGCAGTTTGCTTGTTTGCAAAGCAATGTAATCAGCTTAGGGAAACCTCTTCGTTTGGCAATTTGAACGGCGTTTCCATGACCGACAAGAGAGATATCAGCATTTTTTCTTAACAACCAGTCTGTTGCCTCAAAATGGCCCGCATAAACAGCCCGCATAAACAGCCCAATTAACGGCTGGATCGCCATTAACATCTCTCAGGTTGATATCTGCTTTATTAGCGACCAGCAATTCCAGCATATTGATATTGTTTGTATAAGCAGCATACATAAGCGCTGTTGCTTGCATGCCCTGTAATTCCTGAGCGTTAGCTGGAAATCCGTTTTCAAGTAATAGAGCAAGAATATTTGAATCTGGTAGTTGAGTGGCGGCAATAACACCTTTAAATTTTCATTCGCCAGTTTCAGGCATAAACGCTAAAAACCACATAAAGAGCCGCCCTCCCTAGGGTTTTCAGTTTTATGTATTACACTGAAACTATGATCGAAATTCTTGTTCGTTTCGTAATTGTTACTAAGAATTAAGCTAAAAGAGGTGGGATGCAGGAACGTATTTTGGTTGTTGATACACAACAAGAATCACGTGGTACTTGGCGCAGCCTCTTTTCGTTGATCGGTCGGCCCAATGTGCAGTGGCAATCCGACCTCATTGCTTTGTTTTCAAAAAAACAACACTTTGATGTTGATCTTGTCTTTGTCGCGGCTGACTTAGAACCTCAAATCAGTGGTTATGAATTGATCCGCTACTTACGCATGGAGAGGATGGTCCCTTTGTGGTGCCAGTTCGTGGTGTTGTGTAGTTCAGGCAAATCCAAACCCGCCGCGACGTTTCAATCACTTGTGCATGTAAAACTTATTCATGCCCCGTTGTCATCAAAAGCGCTAAGAGACTTGGTAAATGCCAATTTGGCCAGCTTAAAATTGTTTAAGCCAGTATGGCAGAAGATAGAAAAACTTGGACCCAGACAGTTGGCGGGCGAAATGAATAAACTTAATTTCAATGCCACTGCTGAACCATTTAAAGAACACCTTGATAGATTAAAAGTCGACTTGTTCATGCGAAACCGTGCTACTGGGCTAGCTACTTCGGCGATGCAACAAATGAAAAATCAGGAATGCAAACTCGAGCAAAAGTTAAACCTGGCGCTTGAGAAGGGTGAACAAGGTGAATTTACAGAGATTTCCAAAGAGCTTCTCAATCAACGTCTTTATGTTGATACCTGCCACCAAGGCGCGATATTAAAAGCAATATATAACGGTGACAACAAAAAGGCACTGGTAAAATTTCGGGAGAACATTCAAAAAGATAAGAAGTTCTCCGACATTTTACTTGGCACCGTACTCATCGCGTTCAATGAAGGAATATCCAAAGCACTGGCGTTCCTGGAGGGCGAAAAATCCAAACAAAGTCCAAAGACACTTACTTTTTACTTGCTTGAGAAGTCTTACATACATATTTTTCTTTTGGCTTTTATCTTGGGAAAAGAGGGTAACATTCCAATAAAGGAGCTTGGTGCGGCTATTAAAAGTTACACAGAGGGCAAAGCGCTGACATACGAAGAACTTCAGCTCAAAACACATCGTCCCTTTTTGCAATTAATGTTACTGGTATTTAAAAACGGCGATTCGACTGAGGGCTATTTCGAACTGCTTTATAAATATTTGCCTGGGTTGTCTCCGTTGCAACTATCAATCTTATTGTTTGCTGCCTTAAAGTTGGGCAGGCAGGATGCTGCATTCACTATTCATAAAAGGCTTGATGAGGCCATTTCAGGAATGGATGTGCATGGCATCAAACTGGCTTATTTGTTAACTCAGCAGCTTTTAATTCAAAAGTTAATGAGCAAAGAAATGGTGTTTGAGCACCTGACAAAAATATCGGCGCACTACATTGAGAAAAACAAACCATTCTGGGCATTGGATAAGTATGCCTTTGTGTTTTCACATTGTGTGACGGATTATCCATTTCAAGTTAACTTACTTAAATTAATGAAAGAGCTGTCTGTGGTAGCTTATTGGGATATGACTCAGCAACAGGTAGCAGCGCAAATCAAAAAATATAAACTCACTCACGTTGGGGTTTAGATTCAGTATGAGGGAGGAGATAAGGGTTGGATGACAGCTCAATAAACTGTACATATCAATTTGTGCTAATATCACTAAAGCGAGGATATGTTGAAAAGAGAACTCCCTTTTTTCATTAAACTCTGGATTTTCCGATTGTGGGCATCAAAAAACTCAAACATTGGCTAACGATTTGTTGTTCTATACCAATGTTTTTCTACATTTTAAATGTCCCTGCACAAGTTCCTTCAGATAATAAAAAATTAACCGAACATGCACCCAACATCAATGAAAAAATAGACATCGTCCTGTTTGGAGATGATAGCTATGTTCCATATTCCTATGTTAATCATGATGGGCTCGTTGGTTTCTATCCGTCTTTAATAAACCGGGTTGCGGAAGGGCTCCCGGAGTATAGAGTCAGGCTCGCTCCTATCCCATGGAAACGCGGCTTAAAAAGAATGGAAAACGGTACTGGATTGGGTTTGTTTCCCCCTTATCTTTTTGAAAAAGAACGGCCTTTTATCCGTCCCTATTCTTATCCCCTTTTTACCGAAGAAGTGACGGTCTTTTGCCGTTCAGACGTTTTGCAAGATAGCTTTAATGGTCAATGGCCCAGCGATTATTATGGCAAGACGATATCCACAAACCTGGGCTTCAAGTTATTTAAAAAGGAAATGTGGGAACCATTTAAATCAGGGGATATAAGCCATGTTGAGTTTCAGGGAACCGATGAAAACTTGTTTCAACTGGCTGTTACGGGACTCGCCGACTGTTACGCGAACGATCGAAATTCGATTACTTTGGGGTTAAAAAAGCTTGAACAAAAACTGACGGAGCAGGGGCGAGAGCACCTTCTGCATCCTATTCAGGAAACCACAGTATTATTGCAACAACGTGGATATATTGGCTACAGCAAAAAATTCAGAAAGAATTTTCCTGATAGTGATAGGTTTATTGAAAGATTTGATGAAGCTTTAGAGCAATTCATTGCTAGTGGCGAATACAGGACATTTGTAACCAACTATTGGCAAGAGCAGGTTTATATTGATGCGGGGCTGCAATACACAACCCATGACTAAAAAGCCTGCACTATGACCCGCATGATTGATGACAATAAAAAGGGATGCTAACTGTCATTGAATATCATTCTTTGTATTCAAAGAATACTTTACGACGTACAAACCTTATGACTGGTTTTTAAGATGAGGCGCACATATTTGTCCAACTTGGGCGGCATCAAAAATCTCAATCCAGTAGCCGTCAGGATCTTTGATAAAAGCAATGCCCTGCATTGCGCCATCTGTTGGTCGTTTTTGAAAGGGCACATTTAGTTCTTCAAAGCGCTGACATGCAGCGTCAATATCCGGCACGTGAAAGCCGATATGACCGAAGCCACGTGGCTCGCTGTTACCATTGTGGTATTCTGCGCTATCCGCATTATCACTCCAATTATGAGTGAGCTCGAGCATGGCGGGACGGCCAAATGTTTGTGCACTGCGCGTGCGTTCATCTTCACTGATATCGGAGAAGTCCTCACCTGTTGTTAAAAAGTACAAACTAAATTTCATCTCTGCAAAATCCAGTCGCTTTAACAGAGTCATGCCCAATACCCGAGTATAAAAATCCAAAGAGCGAGCCGGCTCTGCAATCCGTAACATGGTTTGATTGAAAACATAACCCTCAGTGGTAGTGTCTTTTGTTTCGCATAAACCTTCGGCCTTTTCAAAATGTCTGCTCATAGAACTTATTCCTTAAAAACGTAAAGCATTTAGTATGGGGGTTAGTCAGCAAAGACCAAACAGTAATTCACAATGCTGATAACCTAAAATATTTTGGTTTACTCTTGCAATGTTGGAGGAGACCAGATTCACGCCCTAGTCATTTGTTGAACATCAATAAATACCGATTTATACTAAAATGCTGCGTTAATTTTACCGCACTAACTGCTATAGCAGTTCTAAACTTTTACGTATGCAGGTAAATTAAAATGTATCCAACCAGCCTCCCAGCAACTCATCAAAGACTATTATTAAAAATAATTGATTCATTCTCTTCGGATCAGCGGATCGTAGGGATTGGGGCAAGTGGCTCATTTGCATCTGACTCTATGGATAAATACAGCGATCTTGATCTGGTAATTGCTGTTCGACAAGAGTGTTTTGATGAGGTGATGAATGATAGATTTAATCTGGTAGAAAAAATACCAGGCAAGGTCGCTGCGTTTACTGGTGAACATGTCGGTGAACCAAGGTTAGTTATCTCTCTATATGCACCTGATTGTATTCATGTGGATTTTAAGTTTGTCGTTTTAGCGGATGCGGCAATAAGAGTGGATGAAAACAAAGTGTTGTGGGAACGAGATGGGCTGCTATCAAGCGTTTTGCGCAGCAGTGACTACCAATATCCTCAACCAGATGGTCAGTGGATTGAAGACCGATTTTGGATCTGGCTACACTATGGAGCAACCAAAATCGCCAGAGGTGAGTATTTCGAAGCCACAGAGTTTCTGTCTTTCTTACGAACCACGGTGCTGTCTCCGATGGCATTACGTCAAGCTGCTATGACACCCTCCGGCGTTCGAAAATTAGAAGCTCGATTACCTGATTTTGCACAACGCCTAAAAGACACGGTCGTGCCACCAGAAAGAAATCGATTGATTCAAGCTTATCAACTATCTATTTCGCTCTATTTAGAGTTGAGGCAAGATGAAAGCATCCACATTAACAGCGAAGCAGAAAAACTGACGACAAATTATTTCAGGGAAGAGCTTTTATAGCGCAGGTTATCACTGTTGATTATGAAGTGTTGCCATAAAGAAAAAAGCCGCGAGTTATCGCGGCTTTTCTAGCTTAGCTTATTACTTAGTAGAAGTTTGAAACAAACTCAATACCAAAGAAGCGAGGTTCATTGACGTAACCTGTCAGGTTATTGAAGTCAATGGCACCTGTTAGCTGCTCTTCACCAGTTATGTTGCGGCCGAATATGGCGATCTCGTAGTCCGCTGAATCTCCATACCATTCATAACCTAATCGTAAACCGCCTTCTACCAGTGCGTCACCCTTGAACTCCGCTGATTCATACAAGAAGAAGTTCACTTCAGAACGATATGCCCAATCGGTATAGGCGAAAAATGCGCCTTCACCAATTTCGTAAGTATAACGCGCAGTGAAGTTGGCAATCCACTCTGGTGCCTGCGGTAATGGGTTGCCATCGATTAAGGCACGACCATTGGCATCCAGTGGATCAAGCACTGTACAGCCTGCTCCACATGGGTCGACAGAGATTGCGCTATCGTTCAACTCAGTATGGTTGTAACTTAAGCCTGCGGTAACGAGCCAATTATCAGCAATCATCGCTTCTATATCAGTTTCAAAACCGTAGCCAATGGACTCGTCAGCGTTAAGAAGCTGTGCTGTATTGGTTGCACCACCAACAGCGGTTAACTGCTGATCACTCACTTGATAATAGAATACACTGGCATTCCAACGTGCTGTATTACCCCAAAGCTTCGATTTAAAGCCAGTTTCCGCAGAAACCATGGTTTCAGAGTCAGCGGTCGTAGGTGTACCACTGAACAACAGGTTACGACCCTGGATAGAAGGGGAACGGTAACCACGTGCTAAACGACCATAGATGTTCGTGTCATCGGTGTATTCGTACGATGCGCTGATATCCCAGCTAATTTGGGAATCATCAACTTCTGACTCTGCTGTGAATGATGGGGCACCAAATGGAGATTGTACCAAAGTACCATCCCAGTCACGCTCATCATCAGAGTAACGCAAACCTGCAGTAATCGTTAATCGATCGGAATACTCATAGTCCGTTGACCCATATATGGCCCATGCGGTTGAATGCATTTCCTGCACAGACAGACCGTTTTGTGCGCCACCAGCCAAGGTATTGAAGCTCAGATTCTCAATGGTTAAATCTTCACCGAAGTAAAAGAAACCAAATTGATAGTCCCATTGACCTAACTCGTTAGAAGCAATACGCAGCTCTTGCGTAATTTGCTTGTGGTCAGGCATTCTGGCACCTGTCTCAGAAGGGAAGGGGATGAACCCGGGTCCCATTGCGCCAAGGAATGAAGCGCCGTAACCACCGTCGATATCACCAACCGAGAAGATTTTCGCTTCTTCTTGCGCAGTAATTGAAGTCAGGGTATGGCTGCCCATATCGTATTCGAGTTTTAGGCTGAAGCCATCTGAGTCAACGGTTTGTTTGTTACGAGAGGCCGCATCCTGAAAAACGGTTTCAAAATTGAAGTTGTCAATGATGTCGTTGGTACCCGGTTTAATGATATTAGCGCGGAACAAACGGGCATCAGCTTCTGCATTGCGCATTTTGTAGATAAAATGTGCAGAGAAATCATTATTTGGTTCGTATAACAGCTGGAATTTAGCCGCTTTTTCGTCAAAGCCACCCAATACATCGTCTTCTTCAAAACCGGGGGCTTTGTTATCGATGTAGTCAGAACGATTTTGTGACAATAATGAAATACGAGCAGATAACGTATCGGTTAAACCGCCACCCAAGGCAATGTCAAAGTCGCGCGTACTGTTTGTTCCGTAGCTGACGTTGAAGTGGGCATCAAAATCCTGAGTGGGACGCGCTGACGCGACTTTAATAATACCTGCTGGCGTATTACGACCAAACAGTGTTCCTTGTGGACCTCTCAGAACTTCCACCTGTTCCATATCGAACATTGGGAAGCCTTTGGTCAGGGCATTTTCAAGCACAACATCGTCATAAACCAAAGATACTGGCTGAGATGCCAATAAATCAAAATCGGTATTCCCTAATCCACGGATATAAAAGCGTGGAAAGGTTCGCCCGAATGATGATTCGATTAATAAACTAGGAACTCTGGAGGAAAGTGCGCGAATATCAAGCGCGGCAGAGCCAATTATATCCAATTGTTTTGGTGTCAGGGCTGCAACGGAAATAGGCACTTCCTGAACATTCTGTGTTCTTTTCTGAGCTGTAACCATGATGGTTTCAAGCTCTTGTGACTTTTCTTCTTCTGCAGCTTCTTGAGCATTGACCGCAGCGCTCATGAGCGCCGCATTAATACACAAGGCGAGTGAGGCTTTTTTTATCATCTTCATAAGCTTACCGTATGTGTGTGCAAGTTGCGGGTACCGAATTATTTTATAGCGTTAGGGTAACCGTTCTGTTTTATTATTTTGCAGGAGCGTCCCGCAATTTATTGTGGTCTTTAGACCTCTATCTAATATAGCAAGTTAGCATAAGAAAACGAGCATATTAATAGCGTGTCAGAAAAAAATCTTCCGATTCTTGTGCTTAAGGTATTGTTATAACCAAAAAAAGCGCCTAAGGCGCTTTTTTATTCACTATTTTTTAATTGGCTTGAATGAGCGCTGTTGCTCACCGGTATAAAGTTGGCGAGGACGCCCGATTTTCTGGCCAGGCTGACTTAACATCTCGTGCCAATGGGAGATCCAACCTACTGTCCTTGCCAAGGCAAAAATACAGGTAAACATATTGGTAGGAATACCAATAGCTTTAAGAATAATACCTGAGTAGAAATCAACATTCGGGAACAGTTTTTTCGACTTGAAGTATTCATCTTCCAGGGCGATTTTCTCCAGTTCCATCGCGACATCCAGTAATGGATCATCAAGTTGCAATTCTTGCAGAACTTCGTGGCAACTCTCACGCATCACCGTCGCACGTGGATCATAATTTTTGTAAACCCGGTGACCGAAGCCCATCAAGCGGAATGGGTCTTCTTTATCTTTGGCGCGCTCGATAAACTCTGGAATTCGGTCAACAGAGCCGATTTCCTGCAACATGTTCAAACAAGCCTCATTAGCGCCACCATGAGCAGGACCCCATAGAGATGCAACACCCGCCGCGATACAGGCATAGGGGTTAGCACCAGAAGAGCCAGCTAAGCGCACTGTGGAGGTTGAGGCATTTTGTTCATGGTCGGCATGCAAAGTGAAAATACGATCAACCGCACGCGCAACTGCGGGACTTATCTTGTATTCTTCAGCGGGAACAGAAAACATCATATTCAAAAAGTTTTCTGCATACGACAAATCGTTGCGTGGATAAACAAAGGGTTGCCCAATGTTATATTTGTAACACATCGCCACAAGAGTCGGCATCTTAGCCACTAAGCGATATGCGCTGCGTAAACGCTTCTTCTCATCACTGACATCTAGATCGTCATGGTAGAAAGACGAGAGCGCACCTACAGTTCCACACAACATGGCCATGGGGTGTGCGTCTTCGCGAAAACCTTGAAAAAAGTGGTGCACACTTTCATGCACCATCGTATGTCTGGTGATCGTGGTTTTAAACTCTTTGTAATCTTGCTCGTTTGGCGCCTCACCATGCAACAGCATGTGGCACACTTCGAGGTAGTCGGCATCACGAGCTAATTCTTCAATTGAATAACCCCGGTGTAAGAGAACACCTTTTGCTCCATCAATGAAGGTAATTTGAGATTCGCATGACCCTGTTGCCATAAAACCTGGGTCGAAAGTGAAGTAGCCATTGCCTCCCAGAGCTCTGACGTCAATGACGTCTTGGCCGGCAGTGCCTTGTAAAACAGGAAGTTCGATTTCTTTATCACCAACTTTCAGGACGGCTTTATCAGCAGCCATATATATTCTCCTTTCGCTTGCTTTTCGCGGGGAACGTTTCAACGGGTACACGACCCGAGCGTAAAAAAGTTCGGTAGTTGTAACTAGAATAGTATAATAAGTCAATTTTAATGCAGAAATGCCCAATATCTATTCATTTTTGTTAATGTCATGTGACAATTGTTACTGTGGTGTTGCCAAAGTCATTTATGCTTACAAAAATTGTATTTATGTCATCTCGTGGATATACTTTCACAGGGTTGAACCTTAAGTAACCTATTGTAGAACATCAAATTAAGGTAATAGGGCTTAAGGTAAATAAAGTGTTAAAATTCAGTGGTTTTTTGTAATTGCTGAATTGCGACTACAACAAACATTACAACTTGGATCTACTTCACTTTTGCTACCGTAGTAACAAAACGTGTGGAACAACTGGAATCCAGTCCAAAGGGCAACAAATCGTGAAAAAACAAAGACCAGTAAACTTAGACCTCAATACGATTAGTTTTCCGCCAGCAGCAGTTTCGTCAATCTTGCATCGTGTCACCGGCGTGGCAATGTTCTTTGCACTATTGTTTGTGATTGCAGCATGGGCGATTTCACTCACTGGCGCAGATGGCTTTGCTACTGCGACGGAATTGATGAGTGGAGTGTTAGGAAAAATCATCACTATTGGCACATTATCAGCACTTATCTATCACATTCTCGGTGGCGTACGTCACATGTTTATGGATATGGGCTATTTTGAAGAACTCGAGTCAGGCAACACCAGTGCCAAGCTGATTATTGGTTTATGGGTGGTGCTGACTATCGTAGTGGGAGTCGTATTATGGTAACAAATCAGGCAAGTTTTAAACGTAACGGGATACAGGATTTTGTGTCGTTGCGCACCACTGCTGTTGTGATATTGGCGTACAGCCTTTACATGGCATGGTTCTTTTTAGCCACGCCAACGGTCACCTATGAAGTGTGGTCTGGTTTGTTCGCATCGATTTGGATGAAGGTGTTCACATTGGCAACGTTGGTTTCAGTAATGATTCACGTGCGCATCGGCTTGTGGCAGGTGCTGACGGATTACGTCAAATCAACTCGCTTAAGAGTAACGTTGCAGTATGTTTTAAATCTAATCGCATTTGCATACGTTGCTGTCGGTTTATTTGTTTTGTGGGGTGCCTAAGTGAAAGTAGCTATTCATGAATTCGACGCGGTTGTAATCGGTGCCGGTGGCGCCGGAATGAGAGCCGCTTTGCAAATATCTCAATCGGGCAAAAGTTGTGCACTGTTGTCAAAAGTATTTCCTACCCGATCTCATACAGTGTCCGCTCAGGGGGGCATAACAGTAGCTCTGGGTAATGCCCATGAAGATAACTGGGAATGGCACATGTACGATACCGTTAAGGGTTCCGACTATATCGGTGACCAGGACGCGATCGAGTACATGTGTAAGACCGGACCGGAAGCAATCATTGAAATGGAAAACATGGGTTTACCATTTTCTCGCTTCGAAAACGGCAAAATTTACCAGCGTCCATTTGGTGGACAGTCAAGAAATTTTGGTGGTGAACAAGGCGCCAGAACAGCTGCGGCAGCGGACCGTACAGGTCATGCTTTGTTGCATTTGTTGTACCAACAAAATGTTAAGAACAAGACCAAAGTATTCAGCGAATGGTATGCGCTTGATCTGGTAAAAAACCAGGATGGCGATGTGGTTGGCTGTACTGCAATTGATATTGAAACCGGCGAAGTGGTTTATTTCAAATCCCGTGCTGTGGTTCTGGCAACAGGTGGTGCAGGCCGTATCTTTGCGTCTACCACGAATGCGCACATTAATACCGGTGATGGTGTTGGCATGGCATTGCGTGCTGGTGTTTGCATGCAGGACATGGAAATGTGGCAATTCCACCCGACCGGGATTGCAGGAGCCGGTACGCTGGTTACTGAAGGGTGCCGTGGTGAAGGTGGTTATCTGTTGAATAAGGATGGTGAACGCTTTATGGAGCGTTATGCCCCGAATGCCAAAGACCTGGCAGGACGCGACGTGGTAGCTCGGTCGATGATGACTGAAATCCGTAAAGGTCGAGGCTGTGAAGGCCCCTGGGGTACTCACATTAAATTGAAGCTGGATCACTTAGGTAAAGATGTGTTGGAGTCGAGGCTGCCGGGCATTCTGGAGTTATCCAGAACATTTGCTCACGTTGATCCAGTGAAAGAACCGATACCGGTAATTCCTACCTGTCACTATATGATGGGGGGGATCCCAACCAATGTAGATGGCCAGGTGATTAACGTCGATAAAGCAGGTTCGACTACACCAGTGAAGGGCTTATTTGCCTGTGGTGAAATTGCCTGTGTCTCTGTCCACGGTGCGAACCGATTAGGGGGCAACTCGCTATTAGACCTGGTGGTGTTTGGTCGTGCAACAGGCTTACATCTTGGTGCAGCATTAAACGAAGTGGATGCATCTCGAGATGCGTCAGACTCTGACTTAGAGGCATCCTTAAGCCGTTACAGCCGTTGGGAAAGTTCAGAACCTGGTAAGGGCGAAGATCCGGTGCAAATCAAAAAAGATATGCAAGAGTGCATGCAATTAAACTTCTCAGTATTCCGAGAAGGTGATGCCATGGCACAGGGTCTCAAAGAGTTACAAGAAATTCGTGAACGTCTGAAACATGCGCGTTTGGATGACAAGAGCAGCGACTTTAATACTCAACGAATTGAGTGTCTGGAGTTAGAGAACCTAATGGAAACTGCTTATTCAACAGCGGTGGCCGCTAATTTCCGTACTGAAAGCCGCGGTGCTCACAGCCGTTTTGATTATCCGGATCGCGATGATGAAAACTGGTTGTGCCATTCAATTTACATGCCTGAGTCTGAAGAAATGACTCGCCGTGAAGTGAATATGGAGCCAAAACTACGCGAAGCTTTCCCTCCAAAAGCACGTACGTATTAAGAGGTGTTGACTGATGATTCGTGAAATTTCTATATATCGATACAACCCTGATGTAGATGACGCACCAAAAATGCAGGACTACAAGCTGGAGGTTGAAGAAGGCCAGGACATGATGGTTCTGGATGCCTTGATAGCGCTAAAAGAACAGGACCCAACATTGTCTTTCCGTCGCTCATGCCGCGAAGGTGTGTGCGGTTCTGACGGTGTGAATATGAATGGTAAAAATGGTCTGGCCTGTATTACACCGCTTTCTGAGCTGGGTAATGGTAAGATCGTGGTTCGTCCTTTACCGGGCCTACCAGTAGTGCGGGACCTTGTAGTTGACATGACTCAGTTCTACACTCAATACGAGAAAGTTAAACCGTACCTGATCAATGATAGCAAGCAGCCTCCTGCGCGTGAACATCTGCAGTCGCCGGAAGAGCGTGAAAAGCTTGATGGTCTATATGAATGCATTTTGTGTGCATGTTGTTCAACTTCCTGTCCTTCATTCTGGTGGAATCCGGATAAATTTATCGGACCTGCGGGATTGTTACATGCGTATCGTTTTCTGGCGGATAGCCGGGATACCGCGACAGAAGAGCGATTGGGTGAATTAGATGATGCATTTAGTGTGTTCCGCTGTCATGGCATTATGAATTGCGTTAACGTGTGTCCTAAAGGATTGAACCCGACAAAAGCCATCGGCCATATCAAGTCGATGCTGCTACAACGTGCTGTTTAATGCTAGATAGTTATATTTTTTAAAAAAATATCTATTTTATTGAGCAATAAATAGCCATCCGTGAAAAGATGGCTATTTTTTTAAAAGTACTTTGATAAAGTACACCATTTATCGAAAAGACGAGGATAAAGGCCCGACAATGCACGAAAGCGTCATGAAAGCGTGGTGGGAATCTTCACACATGGCAGGTGGAAACGCTGCTTACGTGGAAGAGGTTTATGAAGCCTATTTGGATGACCCGAAAAATGTCTCTGAAGAATGGCGAAGTGTATTTGATAAATTACCTAAAGTTGATGGCGTAGATCTAGAAGCCAAGCACAGCGATGTTCGAGAGGAGTTTCGACGTGTTGCCGCTATGGGATTAGCCGCTAGAGCACCCGCCAATGCTGGTGCGGTAGGCGAGCTAGGCGACCAGAAACAGGTTAAAGTTTTACAGCTTATTAATGCTTATCGTTTTCGCGGGCATCAGCATGCCAATCTCGATCCGCTTGGACTTTGGCAACAGCCCCGCGTACGAGATTTAGAACTGTCTCACCATAATCTTTCCGAACAGGACTTCGACACGGTTTTTAATGTCGGTTCTTATGCAGTAAGTACAGAGAAAATGTCTCTTGGCGAACTGTTTAAATCCCTGAATAGAACATACTGTGGCTCAATTGGTGCTGAGTACATGCACATCACCAACACAGAAGAAAAACGCTGGATTCAGAATTATCTGGAGTCCAATCAAGCCAAACCAGAATTAAACCGCGACGAAAAAGTATCGGTACTTAAAGGATTGGTTGCCGCCGATGGTATGGAAAAATACCTGGGATCCAAATTCCCGGGTGCCAAGCGCTTCTCACTGGAAGGTGGTGATGCGTTAGTGCCGATGTTAAAAAATCTGATTACCAATGCCGGTGCCGCTGGCTCAAAAGAAGTGGTTATAGGCATGGCACACCGTGGTCGTTTAAATGTGCTAGTCAATGTGTTGGGTAAAAACCCATCGGTATTATTTGATGAGTTTTCAGGCGTTCACGATGAATCCCTTGGTTCAGGTGATGTTAAATATCACATGGGCTTCTCATCAGACTTCGCTACGCCGGGGGGGCCGGTCCACTTGGCTCTGGCCTTTAATCCATCGCATCTTGAAATTGTTAACCCGGTCGTGATGGGCTCGGTTCGTGCAAGATTAGACCGTCGAGGTTGCGTAGATGGCACTATGTGCTTGCCCATTACCATCCATGGGGATTCCGCAATCGCTGGTCAGGGTGTGGTGCAGGAGACATTTAATATGTCTCAAACACGCGGCTTTCAGGTCGGTGGAACAGTGCGAATTGTGATCAACAATCAGGTAGGTTTTACTACTTCGAAAACAGTTGATACCCGCTCTACGCAATATTGTACTGATATTGCCAAGATGGTTCAGGCACCTATTTTCCATGTCAACTCAGATGATCCTGAAGCAGTTATGTTTGTGTCTAAGCTGGCACTGGATTACCGCAATAAATTCCGTCGTGATGTGGTTATCGATTTGGTGTGCTATCGCCGCCATGGACACAATGAGGCTGATGAGCCTAATGCCACGCAGCCTTTGATGTATCAAAAAATCAAGAAGCACCCAGTACCCCGTCAAATTTATGCCGACCAGCTAATAACAGAGGGTGCGATTGGTGATCATGAAGTTAAAAAGTTAATTAGCGATTATCGTGCCGCCCTGGATCATGGCGCCTGCGTTGTTGAAGAATGGCGTCCAATGACGGAGCATTCAGTAGATTGGTCCCCTTATATAGGACATGACTGGGATGTTCCTTATGACGGCGCAATCAGTGTTGACAGATTAATGGAAATCGGCAAAAAAGCCTGCGATTACCCTGACGACTACCCGCTTCAGTCACGCGTTAAGAAACTCTACACTGACCGCAAAGCGATGATGTGTGGTGAAAAACCATTGGACTGGGGTGCGGCAGAAACGCTGGCCTATGCAACATTATTGGCTCGGGGCGAAGATATTCGCTTTACAGGTCAGGATGCAGGACGGGGGACATTCTTCCACCGACATGCTGTTTTGCACCATCAGAAAGATGGCTCTGAATATTTACCACTGCAACATATCAGTGAAGATCAGGGTAAGTTTGAGATATTTGACTCGGTATTATCCGAAGAAGCCGCAATGGCATTCGAATTTGGTTATGCGACAGCAGAACCTGGAACGCTTACCATTTGGGAAGCGCAGTTTGGTGATTTTGCCAACGGTGCTCAAGTTGTAATCGACCAATTCCTAAGCTCTGGTGAACACAAGTGGGGTCGTCTTTGTGGCCTGACTTTATTGTTACCTCACGGTTATGAAGGACAGGGGCCTGAGCATAGTTCGGCACGCTTAGAAAGATTCTTGCAATTGTGTGGCGACCATAACTGGCAGGTCTGCGTACCTTCCACACCTGCGCAGGTCTATAACATGTTGCGTAGACAGGCAATCCGACCAATGCGACGTCCGTTGATCGTGATGTCACCAAAGTCACTTTTGAGACATCCAATGGCGGTTTCGCAACTGGATGAGCTCGCCGACGGGGTGTTCCACAATGTTATCGATGAAGTTGATGATATTAAACCTGCCAAAGTGAAACGTGTTGTTATGTGCTCCGGCAAAGTCTATTACGATCTGTTGGATTACCGCCGCAAGAATGAGCTGGACAATGTTGCCATTATTCGTATTGAGCAACTGTATCCTTTCCCCCATGCCGAAATCGAAAGCATTGTCGAGCGATATAAGCATGTGAAGGATTGGGTGTGGTGTCAGGAAGAACCTCAGAATCAGGGTGCATGGTATTGTAGCCAACACCATTTCTGGAGTTCAGTGCCGAAGGGCGCGAAAGTTACTTATTCCGGCAGAGCAGCGTCTTCTGCGCCTGCCGTTGGTTATCTATCTATTCACAATCAGCAACAGAGAAAGCTGGTTGAAGAGGCACTTGAGATTAAATAAGGAAAAATATGGCCACCGAAATAAAAGTTCCTGTCCTTCCCGAATCTGTCGCTGATGCGACTATCGCTACCTGGCATGTAAAAGCCGGAGATAAAGTGTCTCGCGATCAGAATCTTGTGGATATTGAAACAGACAAGGTTGTTCTTGAAGTTGTTGCGCCACATGATGGTGTAGTAACTGAAATCGTCTGCGCCGAGGGCGATACTGTCCTCGCAGAACAACTAATTGCAAAAGTTGACGCTCAGGGTGCCGAAGCAAGTTCCCCTGAACCAGAAAAAGAATCTAAAACAGAACAGACATCAAACGCAAAGGGTGAATCAGTGGAAATTAAAGTACCAGTGCTACCTGAGTCGGTGGCTGACGCAACCATTGCTACCTGGCATGCACAACCGGGCGAAGCAGTATCTAGAGATCAAAATCTTGTGGATATTGAGACTGATAAAGTCGTGCTCGAAGTTGTGGCGCCTGCAGATGGGTCTCTCAGCGAAATCCTGGCTCCAGAAGGCGAAACCGTTACTGCAGAACAGATAATTGCTAAGTTCACTGCAGGGGCGGGCGCCGCACCAGCAGAGAAGGCAGAAGCCTCCGATGAAGACAGTACTGACGACGTATTGAGTCCGTCAGTGAGACGCTTATTGGCTGAAAAAGACATTGATCCTGCCAAAGTGAAAGGCACGGGCAAAAATGGTCGAATCACCAAAGAAGATGTTGAGAAGCATCTTAAAGGTGGCAGTCAGCCAACCCCAGCTGCAGCAGCTACCGCTGGTGAAGAAGCACCGGCCACTGTCATGGCGGATCGAACTGAAAAACGTGTACCAATGACGCGCTTACGTAAGACTATTGCAAACCGTTTATTGGAAGCCAAAAATTCTACTGCCATGTTGACTACGTTCAATGAAGTCAACATGAAACCCATCATGGATTTACGCAAGAAATATCGTGACTCGTTTGAAGAGCGTCATGGTATTCGCCTTGGATTTATGTCTTTTTATGTGAAGGCAGTGACTGAAGCGTTGAAGCGCTTCCCTGAAGTAAACGCCTCTATTGACGGCGATGACATTTGCTATCACAACTACTTTGACATCTCTATTGCGGTTTCGACACCGCGCGGCTTGGTGACACCCGTCTTGAAAGACTGTGATCAACTGTCGCTGGCTGGTGTAGAAAAAGGCATTAAAGCGCTCGCCTTAAAAGGTCGTGACGGCAAGTTGAGTATGGCGGAATTAACGGGTGGCAACTTTACCATCACCAATGGCGGTGTATTTGGTTCATTAATGTCCACGCCGATAATTAACCCACCACAAAGCGCGATATTAGGAATGCATAAGATTCAGGATAGAGCCATGGTGATTGACGGGAAGATCGAAATCCTGCCAATGATGTATCTGGCGTTATCTTATGATCATCGAATTGTTGATGGTAAAGAGTCGGTTGGCTTCTTAGTGACTGTCAAAGAGATGCTGGAAGATCCTACTCGCTTATTGTTGGATGTATAAACTTTACTGAGCTGCCAATGGCAGCTCATTATTTTGGGCAACAGGGAGTTGCCTCAACTATGTTAGGGGAATTGACATAATTCTGCCGTTTACTCGGCACACATTTCACTTAAAAACGGAAATCTCACCATGAATTTGCATGAATATCAGGGTAAGCAGCTGTTCAAAGAGTATGGCTTGCCTGTATCAGAAGGGTATGCAGCCGATTCTCCACAAGCCGCTGTAGAAGCAGCCGAGCGTATTGGCGGCGATGAATGGGTTGTTAAATGTCAGGTCCACGCAGGCGGACGTGGTAAAGCTGGCGGTGTTAAACTCGTCAAAAACAAAGACGATATCAGAGCATTTGCGCAAAACTGGTTAGGTAAAAACCTGGTTACGTTTCAAACAGACGAGAATGGTCAGCCGGTTAGCAAAATCTTAGTTGAAACTTGCACAGATATCGCTAATGAGTTGTATCTGGGTGCGGTTGTTGATCGCACTACACGTCGCGTTGTGTTTATGGCTTCTACCGAAGGTGGTGTAGAAATCGAGACCGTAGCAGAGGAAACGCCAGAGAAAATCTTGAAAGCAGAGATTGACCCTATTGTTGGGCCTCAGCCGTATCAAGCACGCGAAATGGCCTTTAAGTTAGGTTTGCAAGGCGTTCAAATCAAGCAATTCGTAAAAATCTTCCTGGGTTTGGCGAAAATGTTTGAAGAATTAGATGTTGCGCTGATTGAAATCAATCCATTGGTCATTAAGGCCGATGGTGATTTGCACTGTCTTGATGCCAAAGTGGCAATTGATAGCAATGCTATGTACCGTCAACCAAAACTGCAGGAAATGCACGATCCTTCACAGGAAGATGCACGTGAAGCAGAAGCGGCAAAATGGGAACTGAACTACGTAGCACTTGATGGCAACGTAGGTTGTATGGTTAACGGGGCTGGTTTGGCAATGGGCACCATGGACATCGTCAATCTACACGGTGGCAGCCCGGCCAACTTCCTGGATGTAGGTGGCGGCGCGACGAAAGAGCGTGTTGCTGAAGCATTCAAGATCATCTTGTCTGATTCCAATGTGAAAGCTGTATTGGTTAACATCTTTGGCGGTATCGTACGCTGTGACATGATTGCTGAAGGTATTATCGGCGCTGTTAAAGAAGTTGGCGTTAACGTGCCGGTTGTGGTTCGTCTTGAAGGTACTAACTCTGATTTGGGTCGCAAAGTATTGGATGAATCTGATCTGGATATTATTGCAGCATCCAGCTTGACTGATGCCGCACAGCAGGTTGTTAAAGCAGCGGAGGGCAAATAATGTCTATTTTAATCAATAAAGATACGAAAGTTATTTGTCAGGGCTTCACTGGTGGTCAGGGGACTTTCCACTCAGAACAAGCACTTGCTTACGGTACACAGATGGTTGGTGGTGTAACTCCTGGCAAAGGTGGCACTGAGCATTTAGGTTTACCGGTATTCAATACCGTTCGTGAAGCTGTTGAAGCGACGGGAGCAACCGCGTCCGTTATCTATGTACCAGCTCCATTCTGTAAAGATTCTATCGTTGAAGCCGCTGATGCTGGTATCGAACTGATTGTTTGTATCACTGAAGGTATTCCTACGCTGGATATGCTGTACGTGAAAGAATACGTTAATTCTAAAGGCGTACGCATGATAGGTCCAAACTGCCCAGGTGTTATCACTCCGGGTGAGTGTAAGATAGGTATTATGCCTGGTCATATCCATCTACCTGGTAAAGTGGGCATTGTATCTCGTTCTGGTACATTGACTTACGAAGCCGTTAAGCAGACTACGGACGAAGGTTTCGGCCAGTCGACTTGTGTTGGTATTGGTGGTGATCCTATTCCAGGCTCTAACTTCATCGATGTTCTGGATATGTTCCAGAAAGACCCTGCAACCGAAGCGATTGTCATGATCGGGGAAATCGGTGGTACGGCGGAAGAAGAAGCTGCGGCATTCATCAAAGAAAATGTCACCAAGCCGGTTGTTTCTTACATTGCCGGTGTTACTGCACCTCCGGGTAAACGGATGGGCCATGCTGGTGCCATTATCGCCGGTGGTAAAGGTACTGCTGACGAGAAGTTTGCGGCACTGGAGGAAGCTGGAGTGAAAACCGTACGTTCACTTGCTGAAATCGGTAAAGCGCTACGCGAAATTACAGGTTGGTAACAAGTACCAGCCTTATTTAAAGTTAAAAACCCGCCAATATGGCGGGTTTTTTGTGCTGCAATACAAACCAATTTTGCATAACCATGCATACGTATTCAGTTTAAATGTACTTGTTTGTCTTACCAATAATCTCTAATTTTGCCCGCTGTATTTACAAATAATTAACAGACTCTAGCAACTTCCACAAAATCCTCGTTGTGATTGGTTAGTCAACTGTATCTCGTCGGTGCAGCATCCAATCGCTGAATAAGCAGGTCTCGTGGTGTTGCTGTGCATTTACGTGGAGAGCAAAATGGTGCATAGAAAAAGGTTATGGTGGCAAAGCTGGGGAGTGGCTATATCCAGCCTTGTATTATTAGGATGTTTTTCACCGGATGGACTGGAGTTACCCGAGCCCGTAGATGCAGGAACTCTGCCTGAGCCTGCGCCTCCCGCACTTTCGTGTGATGCTCCTGAGGTACTTAACGACACCGAAGATGCCTGTGAACTGCCACCGCCTTCAGTCACACCAGAAGAAAACGAAGCTGTCATTTATTACAACCGCGAAGATGCCGAATACGAAGGCTGGGTATTACATTTATGGAATAATGAACAATGCCCTGACACCGTTGCTGAGCCAACCAACTGGCCAGAAGGACCCACTGTATCGGGGATAGACCCGGTATATGGTGGTTACTTTATTGTCCCCTTATTACCTGACCATTCTGATTGTATGAATTTTATTGTTCATGATGCTGATGGCAACAAGGACATCTCTCAACAGGATCTGAAAATGGACCTTTCAGGTGAGCGTATTGCCTGGACCCTATCTGGTGTCGAGTCGGTATTCGATGTTGCCATTGTGGAAGTACCGATCACGGTATCCGATAGAGCTGTTCATTGGGTAGCGGCCGACACCCTGGTTTGGGGTGAAGACACTACTCAATTTGCCGATATGCGCCTGTACTATTCACAAACAGCTGATTTGGCTTTTGATAGTGAAGCAGGTATTGATTCAGGTAATTATTATACCCTGACAACGATTGCCACACAGGATTCAGAACAAGCTCAGGCGTTAAATCAATCCAGTTGGGATGCTCTCCAGATTGATGCAGACGTGAGCCAGGTCAAAGAAGCATTGAAAGGACAGTTAATTGTCGTCGCTTACGATGACCAACAAAAACCGTTAGCTGCCACTAAAGTGCAGACCGCCCGGGTTTTGGATGCGATATATACGGCAGGCGAGAATGACGCCGATGAGGCTGACTACGGTCCGGTTTACAGTGCCAATGGCATCGAACTATCGCTTTGGGCACCTACCGCACAGATGGTCGCACTAAACCTGTATGATGCCGATAAAACTCTGTTGACCCGCCAGGAAATGGCATTAGACAGTGAAACTGGTATTTGGCAAACAGCACTCGAATCGGCTTCAGACCGATTGTATTATCGTTTTGAGGTCACTGTTTACCATCCATCCGCAGATGATGTGGTGACTGTTGCAGTCACCGATCCGTACTCAGTGAGTGTCTCGACCAACGGACGATATTCGCAACTCGTCAATTTACAAGACGATGATTTAAAACCTGTAGGTTGGGACGATCACAGTGTACCGGAAGTTGCTGCCTTTGAGGACCTGGTGATTTACGAAGGTCATGTCAGGGATTTTAGCGCGCTAGACGAAACCGTTTCGGAAGCGAATCGAGGCCGCTATCTTGCCTATACTGAAAGCAATTCCTTGCCCGTCGCGCATTTACAGTCTTTGGTTGATGCGGGACTGAATATGTATCATTTGTTGCCCTTGAATGACATAGCCAGCATCAATGAAGATCAAAGTGAAACAATTAATCTGTTTAACACCGTGGCAGAAGCTTGTGCCTTAGATAGCAACTTACCGGTCTGCGGTGTTGAAGATGACAATAGTCGTTTGTTGGCGGTTTTTGAATCTTACGATCCGGCGAGCGAAGATGCACAAGCGCTGACCAATGCATTGAGAAATATTGATCAGTTCAACTGGGGTTATGATCCTCACCACTTCAACGTTCCCGATGGTGCATACGCATCTGATCCAGAGGGTACTCAACGTATTTTGGAAACGCGAGCGATGGTCAAAGCGTTGCATGACTTAGGGCTTCGAGTCGCGCTTGACGTGGTGTTTAATCACACCAATGCCTCTGGTCTGAACGACAACTCCGTATTAGATAAAGTGGTGCCTGGTTACTACCATCGATACAGTCAAACGACGGGGCAAATAGAGCGCTCAACATGTTGTGAAAATACCGCCACAGAAAATCGAATGATGGCTAAGCTAATGCAGGACTCATTAACATTGTGGTCTGCCGTCTATGGTTTTGACGCTTTCCGTTTTGATTTAATGGGCCATATTCCCAAAGCTGAGATACTCGCTTCGTTTGAAGCCGTGAAGGCCGTTGATCCCGACACCTATTTTTATGGTGAAGGCTGGGACTTTGGCGAAGTAGCGGGTGACCGGCTGTTTGAGCAGGCTACTCAAAAGAATATGGCGGGAACCGAAGTTGGCACCTTTAATGACCAAATACGGGAGGCGGTTCGCGGTGGAGCGTTATTCAGTGGTGACAGCAGTCAGGGTACTTTGCGGGTGCAGGATAAAATTCGCATGTCTTTGGCGGGTACGCTCACTGATTTTCAGTTTTTATCGTCCAATAATGCCTTTATCAGCGCCGATTCTCTGGGTGGCTATGCTCATGATCCAGCGGATATCATTAACTATGTGTCTAAACATGACAATGAAACCCTATGGGATCAATTTAACTACAGTTTGCCTGATGACATCACTGTGCTTGAGCGGGTACGTATTCAAAATATGGCGATGGGTATCACGCTGTTGAGTCAGGGAATCCCTTTCTTACAGCAAGGTGGAGATTTATTGCGCTCCAAATCAATGGATCGTAATACCTATGATGCAGGTGACTGGTTTAATCGCGTCGACTTCAGCAAGATGCATAACAACTGGAATGTCGGTATACCTCTGGCGTCGGAAAACAGTGGGCGCTGGGATGAAATGCGTCCTTTGTTGGCTGATTCAAATAGAGCCGTATCGGCATCCGATATTCAGTTTGCTGGTCAAGTGTTTAAGGAGTTCCTGCAACTGCGTCAATCCAGCCCCTTATTCAGATTGCAAAGTGCACAGGATATCAGTGATCGCATTGGCTTTCACAATGTAGGATCTGAGCAACAAGGCGGCCTGGTGGTAATGAGCATTGATGATGGTGAGGGCCTTGTTGACCTGGATGCTAATGTTGATGCGATTGTAGTGGTGGTAAACGGAACGGCAAATGAAGTCAGTCATGGCATTCCTTCCGCCAGCGAGTTTGTGTTACATCAACTGCAGCAAAACTCCGTGGACAACAATGTAGCGCAAGCGAGCTTCACAGCAAACAGTGATACAGGAACCTTTTCCGTTCCAGCCTATTCTCTGGCGGTGTTTGTGAAAACGCAAGCTGGCTCACAAGGAACCGGTTTGTCACCGTATGCCACAATCGGCAATCCTGATTTCGCAACTTATGGTGACACCGCTGTTTACATTCGCGGAAGTATGAATGATTGGGGTTTAAGCAATGAAATGTCCTACGAAGGACAGGGCATCTATCAGACTCGTATGTCGTTGGAAGCCGGAATTGAGTATGCCTTTAAGTTTGCCAGTGAAGATTGGTCAACCGTCAATTTTGGTGCGGGAAGCGCAGGAGAAGTGGTCACAGCAGGAGAAATGTTGGATCTAGGTAACGGTTCGGATCTGCGTTTTACACCCGACAGCAGCGAAGCGTACTTGTTTACCATTGATGCTTCCAATGCCGAACAACCCGTGTTAACGGTTAACGTAGAAGAGCCCTTTCCTGGCACAACTGTGTTGCTCAGAGGTTCAATGAACGGGTGGGGTGAAAGTGATGCTTTTGTATATGAGGGCGAAGGAGTCTACAGCATCGCACTTGACCTTGAGGTTGGAAATTATGAGTTCAAAGTTGCCTCCAACGATTGGGAAACAGTGAATTTTGGCGCAAACGACGCCATATCAGAAGGGAGCCAAATAGGTCTGGAAAGCGGTGCTGGAAATATCAATCTATCCATTGCGGAGCAGGCAACTTACGTATTTACCCTTTATGCCGGTGACAGTGAAAACGTATCATTGTCATTATTTAAAGGTGGTATGTATGGCAATACGGACATTTTCATCAGAGGCACAATGAATGACTGGGCCGCATCAGAGCCAATGACGTTTGATGGAGTAAAACGCTACAGTTATGAGCTGGAACTGCAACCGGGTGACTATGAATTTAAAGTTGCGGATGCAAACTGGTCGACCGTTGATTTTGGCGCCGGGACTGATGGCAATCAAGTAAATCTGGGGGAACGTCTTATTCTGGGTGCGGTTGGTGGCGATCTGAGCTTATCCATAGCAACAGCAGGTACCTATGAATTTGCACTATTAGGGCCGGACAAAGACAATCCAGTCATTTTGGTGAATCTTAAATAATCCATTGAAATAGTTTAAATAACGAAAACGTTAAAAAGGCGAGGGAATACCTCGCCTTTTTATTTAGTTAGAGCCACTACAAGTTAGCGTCGGCTGTCTCTGACAACCTCATGCACAAATGCCAGCTTTTCAATCACTTTGGCAGATAATACGAATGGATACACATGGCTGTGTCCCATACTGCGGTTCAGGCTATTTAAGGCAAACGTTAACGGCAGCCAATGGTCGATAATGGGTTGAAAACTTTTCTGTTTGTAAGGGTTAAAGCCAACATCCATTTCATAACCATCCTCCTTGGCAGCAAGTGGGCTGACTTTTAAATCAAATTGGTAAGCCGTTTCCAGTGTATCCACGATATGAAGATAATGTGCCCAGCTTTCTGCCCAGTCTTCCCAGGCATGGCTACTGGCGTAACTGCTTACATAATTCTCTTGCCAGTTTTTAGGAGGCCCAATTTCATAATGTTGTTTTAGGGCATCAGAGTAGTTCTCAGTATCATCACCGAATAATTCGCGGCAAGGGCTCAACCATTTACTTTGTGCAATCAAACGATCCCAATAGTAGTGACCTGACTCATGACGGAAATGACCGAGAATGGTGCGATACGGTTCAGCCATCTGGTTGCGCATCCGCTCTCGTTCCGATGGATCTGCTTCGGCAAGATTGATAGTGATATGCCCTTGGTTGTGTCCGGTTAAAACACGGTTGCGTTCGGAGAACTCGGCAGGACTGTCGCTAAGAAAAGAGAATGACAAGCCTTTTTTTTCATCTTGTTCTTTGGTCAATATAGGTAATCGCAATTGCATCAGGCTATATATTAAGCGGCGTTTTTCTTTTTCCATGGTGTGCCATAACGTCGTGTTGCCCTCGATTGACAGATTCGGAATGGTATCGTTTAAACGACAGGCACGACAGTATTCAACATTATCTGTCTCTGCTACGAGCCAGTTACAGACATTATGTTCTTTGTAGTTGGCACATTTATGATAGCCGACCTTGTCACCGACTACACTGACTTGGGCTTCTTCACGCGAGCTAATCGCGACCAAAGCCAGCAATTCGGGAATAAAACCTAGCTCACTATCGCATTGCGTACAGGTGACATTCTCAAAATACAGTACGTTACGACACTTCGGACAATTAAACAGGCGCATATGAGGGGGAAGGTGGAGTAAAAGTAATCCAAATTATGGGCAAGATACCTGAACTACGCAATAAGATTCAAAGCACGGCTCGGAATAAAATTTGAGCGATGGAGAAAAGAATTAATCCCGCACTTACAACACTAATTCAACTATCTATTCAAGAAAACAATCTGTTAAAAAATTACGCACGGTGAATAAAATTACCATATTATTATGCATAATGCTATGCATAGATAGGTTAAAAAATTGTAAATAAGTGAATCGTAGTTTTATTACAAAACTTCTTGTTAAGCAGTGGTTTTGGACTAGACTTTAGCTATAAAATCTTCTTTAGGTGTTGAAATTAAAGGGTTTTCGGGGGAGTCAAAAAGAAAAATACGGTGCGTTTTGCTGTTACCAGAATGTTAAATAAATGTGGTTCGAGCGTAATGAATACGTATGCAAGCAGTTTTTTATATGTAAACAACGAGCTAGTATGAACTCAACAACAAATAGGGGCTGTTGTGCGTAGTCTGACATCAATCAAGTCAATACGGACCCACACACTGGCTATCTACACTTGGAAACAAAACGGGAAAACACAATGTCACAATTCAAAAAAAGCATGTTGGCCTTTTCGGTGACAGCTGCGATGACCGGCTTCGGTGCTGTTGCACAAGAAGCAGAGGAAGCAGCTGACAACACTGAGGTCATTCAAGTAACAGGTATTCGAGGTGCACTACAACGTGCACAGGCGATCAAAATGGAGCAAAGCTCCATCGTTGAAGCGTTGTCTGCTGAAGATATTGGTAAGCTACCTGACACCTCAGTTGCAGAATCATTAGCGCGTTTACCTGGTTTGGCCGGTGAGCGACGTAACGGCCGTACTTCTGGGCTTTCAGTTCGTGGTTTTAACGAAAACTACGTTGGTACCTCATTAAACGGGCGTGAGTTGCTCGGTATGGGTGACAACCGTGGTGTTGAATATGACTTGTATCCGTCTGAAATTGTTGCCAATATTCTTGTTTACAAAACACCTGAAGCCGGACTGATGACTCAGGGCATCGGTGGTACGATTGATATGCAGACTGTCAGCCCTTTAAATGCTGATCCAACGTTTGCAATAAATGCCAACTTTGAACGCAACCAGGAAGATGCAGGTAACCCGGACTTCGATAACGAAGGACATCGGGTATCATTTAACTTTGTTGATCAGTTCGCAGACGACACTTTAGGTGTAGCATTAACCCTAGCGACGATTGAGTCACCGCGTCAGGAAACACAATTCCGAGGCTGGGGATATGCAACAGCTAACCCTGACCGTGCAGCAGAAGGTGTGTCTGTTCCTGAAGGCACAGTAATACTCGGTGGACATGATTCTTTCACACGTTCTGCATTGCTTGAACGTACTTCTGTAGCGGCCGTCATCGAATATGCGCCCAATGACAACCTTAAATTACAATTTGATGCCTTATACATCGATTTTGAAGAAAATGATGTAAAGCGTGGTATCGAAGAAGGTGGCGCTGAGTGGGGTACGGGTGATTACACCATTACTGCAGTAGAAGATGGTTTGGTTACCGCAGGTTACTATGACGGTTTCCACTCTGTTATTCGTAACGACGCCAGAAACCAGGATTCAGAATTAACTACTTTTGGTCTGAATATTGAATACGCCATCAACGATGACTGGACTGCGACCGTCGATTTGTCAGCCGGTGAAGTAGATAAAACCATTACCGATGTTGAAAGCTACTCGGGTGTGGGTCGAGCCGGTATTGACGGACGTCCGTTGACTGCTCGTTCATGGACGATGACTTCCACTGGTGCGGTGTACGGTAGCCATCCAACTATAGCTGATGTCAACCTTGCTGACCCTAATGTTGTTCGTCTGGCGGGTCCTCAGGCTTGGGGTGGCAGTTTAACACCCATTGAGAGATTTCAGGGTGTTGACGGCTTTGGGCCAAATACTGCTCAGGACGGCTTTGTTAACAAACCCATCTTTGAAGAAACCTTAGATGCGTTCCGTCTGGATATTGAAGGTCTGGTGGAATGGGGTGTATTTAATAAATTCACCGCTGGTATCAATTACGCCGAACGCGAAAAAACCAAAACCAATACTGGTGCCTACTTAACCTCACCGGACTGGCCAAGTGATGGTCCTATTCCTAACCCACTGGGTGTTGCGGATCTGAGCTTTATCGGTATAAATGGTGTTGTAGCTTATGATGGTATCGGCTTGTACGAAAGCGGTTATTACATCGAAACGCCTGCGGAATTGGTGGAAAATGGTCGTCTGGGTGATTCTTATAAGATTGAAGAAGAGCTCTTGACTCTCTACACCAAGTTAGACATTGACACTGAAATTGGTGGCATGTTCTTACGCGGTAACCTGGGTGTGCAACTTATAGATGTTGACCAAACAGGTTCAGGTTTCAATACAACAACTGGGCCAACCGGGTTCACAGCTGCTACCCCAATCACGGATGGTGATTCCTATACAGATGTGTTGCCGACACTTAATTTGGGCTTAGAAGTCGCGGAAAACCAGTTTATCAGAGCTGCGTTAGGTAAAGTGATAAGTCGTCCCCGTATGGATGACATGAGACCGAACAATCAGGTTACTTTCGCATTCAATGATCAGCGAATTATTTCTAATTCAATTGCAAATGGTCCTTGGGAAGCTAATGCAGGTAACGCCAGACTGCAACCGCTGGAAGCTAATCAGTTTGACTTGTCCTATGAAAATTACTTTTCGGACAGCGGCTACTATGCCATCAGCTTCTTCTACAAAGATTTGAAAAACTGGCATGATTCTGGTGTCACTATTGGTGATTTCACTGCAGCCTATATCCCTGGATTCCACCAAACGTCAGGCGAAACGGATATCAATGGCGATGGTGTGATAGATGAAAACGATATCGTTGGCCCTAGTCTATTCCAAGGTGTGGTTAACTACCGTCAGGATGGCTTGCAGGGATTTGTCAGAGGCTGGGAGCTTCAGGCAAGTGTACCATTTGATTTGATTCACGAATCATTGGATGGTTTTGGTGCCTTTGCCAGTGCGACTTTCCTTGACGGGGAGTTCGACAATGGTAGTGCCGTACCGGGTCTTTCTGAAGAGTCATATTCACTGACGATGTACTATGAAAATGCCGGTTTTGAAGTACGAGTATCCGGAACTAAACGTGACCCATTCAGTACCGAAACCCGTGCCATCAGCCTGTCATTGGCTCAAATTGATGACCGTGGTGGTGAGTTATGGGATGCCCAGATTGGCTATGACTTCAGTGAATCGAATATCGAATCTCTGCATGGCCTGCGCATCACCTTACAGGGTCAGAATCTGACCGATGAAGACACGGTTCAGGCTAATCCTGGTGATGGTCGTCAAATCACCAATTACCAGTCTTTCGGGCGTAACTTCCTGATAGGTCTGAATTACGAATTCTAATCTCTATGCAGGTGCCACTGTTTCTGTGGCATCTGTATTTAGTTAGATTTGTGATCAAAAATACATTTTGCAAACCCCAGTTAGCTATACTATCTGGGGTTTTTTTACTTAAAAGAGTTGCGTAAAGCATTAGTTGATATGAATAAAGTGGTCAAGAAAGTCGTCGTCGTCGGTGGTGGTACTGCAGGCTGGATGTCAGCTGCAGTCTTAAAGCGGATGTTGGGCAATACGATTGATGTTGAACTGGTAGAGTCTGAAAGCATCGGTACGGTGGGGGTTGGTGAAGCTACCATTCCGCCCATCATGTTACTGAATAACTTATTGGGACTGGATGAGCGTGAGTTTTTAAGAGAAACCAATGCGACAATGAAGTTGGCCATCAAATTTGAAAACTGGCGTGTCAAGGGAGAAAGCTATTACCATACCTTTGGAGCCCCGGGTAAAAGCTTTGCTTTCTGTCATTTTCATCATTATTTTAAACGCGCCCAAGGTCTGGGCCTGAAAGAATCGCTGTGGGATTTTGACTTAAATTATCTGGCTTGCGAAGCCGGGAAGTTTGCCCATATTAAAAGTCCGGATCCGGTGATTGAAATGCCTTACGCCTATCATTTCGATGCCTCGTTGTATGCCAAATTTTTACGCAAGAAAAGCGAGCAAATGGGCGTTGTGCGAACTGAAGGGCTCATCGAGTCAGTGAATCAGGATGAACTTAACGGCTTCATTACTTCTGTGGTCTTACAGAGTGGTCAGCAGATTGAAGGTGATCTTTTTATCGATTGTTCTGGTTTCAGAGGTTTGCTCATTCAGCAAAAGCTGGGTACTGGGTACGAAGACTGGACGCACTGGTTGCCTTGCGATAGAGCAGTTGCCGTGCCTTCGAAAAGGCTTGAAAAGACCCTGCCATACACTCGTTCGATTGCTCATTCAGCCGGCTGGCAGTGGCGTATTCCATTGCAACATCGCAATGGTAACGGGCTGGTATATAGCAGTAATCACTGTAGTGACGATGCAGCGCTACAGACATTGATGTCGAACCTGGACACTGAAGCAATCGGTGAACCTAATTTTATTCGCTTCAAAACCGGACGTCGCAGAAAACAATGGAACCGAAACGTCGTGGCTATCGGCCTTGCCAGCGGATTCCTGGAGCCTCTGGAATCAACCAGTATTCATCTTATTCAGTCAGGTATTGTGCGTCTTATTCATCTGTTTCCGCATGCTGGTGTGGAACAAAAGCTGGTGGAAGAATACAACAAGCAGTCGCAAATCGAGTACGAGCAGGTGCGAGACTTTATCATCCTGCATTACCATTTGAACGAGCGTGATGACAGCCAATTCTGGAAAGATGTGCGCAATATGGACGTACCAGAGTCTCTTACCCATAAGATTGAGTTGTTCCGCAGCAATGGCATGTTATTCAGAGAGCAAAATGACCTGTTTCTGGAGCCGTCATGGCTGCAGGTGATGATGGGACAGGGAATTCAGCCTCAGGATTATCATCCACTGGCCAATGCCATGCCGGAAAATAAGTTACTGGATCTCATGAAAAATCTGATCAAAGTGAAAAATGACCCGATCTCAAAAATCGCCAGTCATGACGAATTCATCAGCCAGTTCTGTGGACGTTAATGTGACTAAACCGGTAAAAATAATTATTTTAGGTGGCGGCACCGCAGGGTGGATGGCGGCCAATCTGTTTGCTAAACGATTCGACCAGAAAACGGTACAGACGACCCTGATTGAGTCACCGGATATCGGCATCATTGGTGTCGGCGAAGGTTCAACCCCAACGTTAAAGCGCTTTTTTGAATCCATTGATGTGCCCGAATCGCGTTGGATGAATGCCTGTAATGCGACCTATAAAGTCAGTATTCAGTTTGAAGGCTGGAGTCCGGCATCCGGCAATGATTCTTATCGTCATCCCTTTATTTCACAAATAGATACATTTACTCAAAAAGCATTTGAAGTGAATTGTCGTACCCGTCGCATGGGGTTGGATACGCACACAAATCCGGAAGATTTTCTTATTAACGGGATGTTGGCAAAAAGTCATAAAGGACCTGTTACGCCTGAGAATTTTCCATTCAGAATGGAATACGGGTACCACTTTGATAGCGGTTTATTGGGGCAGTTTTTACGAGATGTGGCTGTGGAGAATGGTGTCGAGCATCTGTCACAACGTATAGTCGATGTAAGCCAGCATCCCGATGGCCAGATAAAGTCATTGCACAGTGACAACGGAGACGTCTTTGAAGGCGATTTTTTTGTGGATTGTACTGGTTTTAATAGCCTGCTGTTGCAGAAAACACTGGGTATAAAGTTTCATTCTTACAAGGACAACCTGTTTAACGATTCGGCCGTGGTTATGCCTACAGCTGTTGATGATGCGATTCCGCCTGAAACGAAATCTACGGCTCTGTCTTCTGGTTGGTGCTGGAAAATTCCGTTGCAGAATCGTTACGGCAATGGCTATGTCTACAGTTCTGATTACATCGACAGTGATCGCGCTGAGCAGGAGTTTCGTGCCCATTTGGGGATGTTAGACAGTGACACTGAATGTCGTCATTTAAAAATGAAAGTGGGACAGGTTGAACAGCACTGGGCTAAAAATTGTTTGGCTATAGGTTTGTCACAGGGGTTTATTGAGCCGCTGGAGGCCACGGCGTTACACTTGGTGCAGATATGTCTTGAGATGTTTATCGAAAAATATCAAAAAGGAAATTTTACTGCTCAGCATCGAGATGCCTTTAATGGGTTTGCCAAAGAGCGCTTCGATCGGGTACGAGATTACATTGTGGCTCACTATAAGCTGAATACTCGGGACGATAGTGACTATTGGCGAGACAATCGAGAAAATCGCCATATTTCCGCATCACTCAGCCATGTGTTAGACAAGTGGTTTCGACGAGAAGATGTGACCGCCGAAATCAATCGCCAGAATATTGCCATGCACTGGGACCCCATATCATGGCACTGCCTGTTATCTGGTTATGGTGCCTATCCACCGCTAGCACCCAATCAGCCCGGTAAAGGTGATTTGTATCAGGAGCAGGACATTAGTCGGTTTTTACAAGGATGTGCACTTAATTTCCAGTCACATGAACAAAATTTGCGCGCATTAAGCGAATAATTTCAATATCAATTTAAAGAGGACTTTCCTGTGAAATATTTAGCCATAGGTGCTTTGTCACTACTTTGTCTGGCAGGCTGCGATTCAGCCACAACGCCAGCTGATATTACTGTTGCTTCAGATGCTGACAGCGATTTTGCTGCCCATTGGATTAATGAAGAGAATATTTTGTTGGATTCCAAAGCTGGTGTCACTCATGTCGCTCTTGTGGCTTCCCGTGAAGCCAAACTGGATGAGGGCAGTGCCGCTGATCACATTGTTTGGCTCTCCGCTGAAAAGAGTACGGAAGGGCTGTATGACAATGTGCCGCATCTGGCTGATCTTAGCGTGTATCGTGTTGCACCGACTGAAGATTTACGAAAATTAGTTAAATCTCAGTTAGCGGTTGTGCAGTTGGATGAAAATAATCAGGTTATCCATACATCGTATCTGCAAATCCCTAACTTACTGGATACCTTGTTTACTGCGGAATCGGGTGATGCTGACGAAGTGGCTGATTTTGGTGCGACTGTCACTGAAGATGGTGGTCAATTCGTTTTATGGGCGCCCACGGCGCAAAATGTCAGCGTCCTTTTGTTCGATAAAGACAAAAATCAAACGGCAAAACTTGCCATGCAGGAAGATGAGCACGGTATATGGCGGGCCAAAAGTGAGCAGGCGTCTCAAGGCGTTTTCTATCGCTATGAAATGACGCTATACCACCCCCGAACGCAGGCCATTGAAACTTATCAGGTAACAGACCCGTATTCTTTGAGTTTGTCGCGTAACAGTCAGTATAGTCAGGTGGTGGATATGAGTAGCTCCAAAACTCAGCCTGAGGGATGGAATACACAGCAAGACGAAACCTTATCACACCCTGAATCACTGATTTTGTATGAATCACATATCCGTGATTTTAGTGCGTCAGATAGAAACCTGTCTAACCCGGATTATGCGGGGAAATATAAAGCGTTTTCGGAAACCGATAGCGACGGTGCTAAGCATTTAGAGGCGTTGCGTGATGCAGGACTTAATACCGTCCATCTTTTACCAACTTATGACATCAGCACCGTCAATGAAGATCCTGAGAAGGTTATTTATCCCAAAGACACTGTAGCCAAAATGTGTCGACTAGCAGCCGAGCTTGAACTGTGTAGTACAGATATTAACCTGCAGCAAACCGTGCAGGAACTATTGCAAAGTTATGATCCAATGTCTGCTAAGGCTCAGGCAGTGCTGGAAGTAATTCGTCCACAGGATCCCTATAACTGGGGATACGATCCTTATCATTACACGGTGCCTGAAGGTAGTTACGCCATCAATCCGGACGGTATTCCTCGAATCATCGAATTCCGGGAGATGGTGCAAAGTCTGCACAATAAAGGCTTTAGAGTCATTATGGATGTGGTGTACAACCATACTTTTGCATCCGGCCTCGCGGAAAAATCAGTCCTGGATAAAGTTGTCCCTAACTATTACCACCGGTTAAACCCCATTACCGGCAATGTTGAAACCTCAACTTGTTGTGAGAACTCCGCAACTGAACATCGTATGATGGCTAAGTTGATGATTGACTCGTTAGTGGTGTGGGCACGTGATTATAAAATTGACGGATTCCGCTTTGATCTAATGGGGCATCAACCGAAGGCAGAGATGCTGGAAGCGCGGGAAGCCGTGCGCCAGGTCGATCCTGATACGTACTTTTATGGTGAAGGCTGGAATTTTGGGGAAGTGGCCAATAATGCCCGTTTCGTACAGGCAGCTCAGATCCCATTAGCGGGTACGGAGATTGGCACCTTTACTGATCGCTTGCGTGATGCCGTGCGCGGTGGTTCATCTTTTGTCTCAGCTGAAGAACTGCGCTTTGGGCAGGGCATTGGTAATGGTCTTGTTACACAGCCAAATGACCTGCAAACAGCAGAACAACACGCCGCGATCATGGCGGAATATTATCTATCGATGGACCAAATTCGGGTCGGTCTGGCGGGGAATTTGAGTGAGTTTCCGTTGGTCAATGCCCAGGGGGAAAGTGTCAAAGGTAAGGACATCCCCTATGGTGATGCGCCTACCGGCTATGCATTAGATCCCGCCGATACCATTAATTACGTATCGAAACATGATAATCAAACCCTTTGGGACAATAACAGCTACCGATTTGCCTATGAGGCGACTACTGAGCAGCGTGTACGCATGCATAATCTGTCTTTGGCGTATCCTTTACTGGCGCAGGGCATCCCGTTTTTACATATGGGCGGGGAACTTTTACGATCTAAATCTTATTTGCGTGACAGCTATGATTATGGTGACTGGTTTAATGCCGTCGATTTTTCCAAACAATCTAATAATTATCACGTTGGATTACCCCCCGAAGTTAAAGACGGTGCCAATTGGGACATCATTCATACAATCCTGAGAAATAACCAGGGTCGAGATATTGTTAAACCCAGCGATATCGAATTTGCCGCAAATGTATTTATGGATTTTATGGCTATTCGTTCCGGTTCCGGTTTGTTTAGCCTTCAAACAGCTGAACAAGTGATTGATCGCGTGAAGTTTCATAATACCGGGCCGGAACAAACTATCGGCCTTATCGTGATGCAAGTCAGCGACTATTCCGATGAGCAGAATATCGATGCAGAAGTGAACGACATGGTGGTTGTGTTTAACAATCATATTAAGGCGCAATCGTTTCCCTTCAAAGATGCGCAACATTACCAACTGCACCCACGCCAGCAACAGGGGGCGGATCCTGTCGTGAAAACCGCCACGGCAACGTCGGATGGGTTTACAGTGCCGGCGTTAAGTGTGGCCATTTTTGTAAAGTGAGATCGATTTTGTACTCTTAGTCGTATAAGGTAACTAAGTCACATTAAAACAATAACTTAGCAGGCCTTATGCGACATCTTTTTACTTCTTTTTTAATAACTCTGGTAGTATCCGTACCCTCAGTTCAGGGTGACACGGGTAGCAGTCTTTTGGCGACGGGCGGGATAACCGGCTTTGAAGGCAGCGCAGGTGGAGGTATCACTCCCTGGGCAGTGATAGGCGGTTATGGTAGCAAAGAAGAAATTAATGGCACTGCATCCTTGCAAACTTTGCAGTTGGGTGAATATCAGTTAACCACGGTCGGCGCACTAGTGGGAGTCTATGACCGATTTGAGTTGACAGTGCAACGACAAACCCTCGATGTGTCATCTGGCATTACCAGCAATGCATTTAATCTGTTAACCGATGGTGCGATAACAACCGCGGCAGGCACGGAAATACAACAAGACGTAATTGGTTTAAAGGCCAAACTTTACGGGGATTTAGTGTTTTCTAAAAGCCGCTGGGCACCACAAATATCAGCCGGCATCCAGTACAAAAAGAATCGTGACTTCGCTACCTCACTCACGTTGTCGGATGGCAGCGTTGTTTTACCTGATCAAGGCATTCCCTTGATTTTAGGTGCAACCAAAGACTCCGGAACAGACATTTATCTCAGTGCCAGCAAATTGTGGTTGGGCGGTGTTATGGGTAACAACCTGTTGCTGAATTTAACTGCAAGAGCGACAAAGGCTAACACCTTTGGTCTGTTGGGTTTTGAGTCTGCGACTAATGATAACTATGATATTGAGTTTGAGGGTTCTCTTGTTATGTTGCCTTCACCACACACCGCAATGGGCGTGGAATGGCGAACGCAAAGCGACAGGCTAGGTGGGCTGGCAGCAGAGAAAACGGTATATGACTTTTTTGTTGCATACCTTCCCAACAAACACTGGTCACTGACTTTGGCCTATGTCGATCTGGGTTCTCTGCCGTTTGAGACAAATGCAAACGGTGTCTATCTTTCGATCACGGGGAATTGGTAGAAATGCAAATCAAAAATTTTAAAAGAATTGTTGTGTCGCTATTGGTATTCGCGCTGGTACTGTTAAATGTGTCCTGTACCAGCACGCAGTCAGCGGCAACATTATATGAGGATATTGGCGGCAAGAAAACGTTGGTTCGTGTTTATATCATTGCTGTTCAGCGAATCTATAATGATCCTCGAATCAATCACTTTTTTAAGGGCTTTCCGAAAAAGGAACTGGTCAAGCACCTGACCGACCAAACATGTGAGCTGATAGGGGGACCCTGTGAGTACACAGGACGTTCGATGCAGGCATCCCATCAGGACCTCGGGATCACCGATGCTGACATGTTTGCATTGGTCGAGCATGTGCAGCAAGCGATGCGGGATGTAGGGTTAACTTACCAGCAGGAAAACCTGATTATAAAACAACTTGCACCGCTGAAGTCAGACATTGTCTATCAATAAGTGTCTCGTAGACCGTTGGTCCTAATCAACACCAACGGTCTTGCTGCGGCGCTCCATTAACAATACATCCTGCCATTTTCCCTTGAGCTTCCCTAACTTTTCCTGAATGCCAATTTGACGAAATCCACATTTTTCATGTAGTGCGATGCTGGCCCGATTCTCTGGAAATATCCCGGCTTTTAAAGACCAGATACCCTGTTTTTCAGAGGCATCTACCAAAGCTGCCAACAGTCTAAAGCCAACCCCCTGTCCACGTGCCGACTGCGCAATGTATATCGTCACTTCAGCAACCCCGGCGTAAACGCAGCGGCTTGATACGGAAGATAATCCTGCCCATCCTAAGACGGCGTTGTCCGGATTCGCAGCCACGAGTCGGCATTCAGGCAATAGAGATGCATCCCATTCGCCAAAGCTTTTACACTGGGTTTGAAAGGTTGCGATGCCAGTATCGATGCCTTGCTGATAAATTGTTGCTACGGCATCAAAGTCACTGTTAATGAAATCTCTTACGTGGATCATCCGCGTTGTTTACCTCGCTAATCTCGTCATCGTTATCTGAGTGCACTGTATCTTGATTTACTCGCCACTCATCGCCAATAACCTGATCTTCTATGTCAGGATGTTTTTCCCACGTGTATTGTTTTTCAACAGGCGTTGGATCAACACGACGAAATAGAAATGCACAAATAAATCCCGCTACGGCGCCGAAGAAATGATACTCAAAAGAAATGTGTTCTTCTCGGGGGAATATTGTCATGACCATGCCCCCGTACATAAAGAAGGCAATCATCATCAGCAAAATGGAACGTTTATCGCGCCGTAAAATACTGATGGTCAATAGATAGAAAAATAAGCCATGGGTCAGGCCGCTGGCGCCAAAATGGAACGATTCTCTGGCAAATATCCAGGTCCCCATACCCGAAAATAACCAGACAATGGCAAATACCCACAGTTTTGAACGGGGATAACCGTAAAACAACGCACTGACCAATAAAAACAGTGCCATACTGTTGCCGGTAAGGTGTTCATAAGAACCATGGATTAACGGTGCGGTCAAGATCCCAAGTAATCCTGAATACTCCCCGGGATATACCCCCAGACTGTGCAGTGAAAACCCGAAAAGCACTTCCGCGCTTTTGATGCACCATAGTACAGCAATAAATAGTGTCGCTGCCCATAGACTGCTGCTTAATGAGGGATGAGCGGTTTGATGATTAGTTTGCATTAGAAGTCCATAAAGTGCCATCTAGCATAGATAAGGACGGATTAGGATTCCAAAAGAGCTAAGGTTAATTGATTATAGTATGGGTTATAGCAATTTATTTGGTTAGGCAATGGTTTATCGCATGTTACAGACTGACAGGCGATGATTATTATTGCTTTTTAAACTGATATACTAAATCTGAAAAATTTCTGAGTTACTGCAGCGTATTCAAAATAGTTTATATTTTCATGCTGTTACCCTATATCTTGAGCGGTCAACAGTATAATTTAGAATCACATAGGAGTTGTTTTGGCGATTATTAATTTTGCGCATGCGAATGGTTTTCCAGCTCCAAGTTACAATAAGTTGTGGCGGTTGTTGCCCGGTGATCATCAGATAATTGCAAAGCCCATGTATGGTCATGACGAGCATCGTCCGGTATCAGATAATTGGCAGAATCAGGTGGAGGAGCTGCTGGCATTTGTTAAGACAAATGCTGATGAACCTGTGATTGCTGTTGGCCATTCATTTGGTGGTGTTATCTCTTTTATGGCTTGCTGTCAGGCTCCTGAGCTGTTTAAAGGGTTGATCATGCTTGACCCTCCCATTGTCGCCGGCATGGTATCGCGTTTGTTCCGTGTATTAAAAAAGACCCCCCTTATAGACTCAGTAGTGCCCTCTGGTAAATCGAAATATCGTAAATCCGAATGGCAACCCGATGAGGATTTACATGCTTATTTTAAACCCAAAGCGTTGTTCCGTTACTTCGATGAAGAATGTTTGGCGGATTACATTCGTTCAGCGACAGTCAAAGATAAAGAAGGTGCCAGATTGATCTATAAGGTCGCCATCGAAACCCAGATATTTCGCTACATTCCCCACAACATTCATCACTTTGATGGAAAGCTAAAAGTGCCTGCATACCTGTATACCGCAGAGCATACGAATGTCTGTTTTCCGTATATCGCGAGGCGCTTCCAGCGTTGCCATCCCGGCATGAAGTATCATGTGATACCCAAAGTTGGGCATATGTTTCCGCTCGAAAAGCCGCAACAAACGGCGCAGTTACTGGCAGAATTGATTGCTGAGATTGATACCAAACAAGGAAGTAGTGATGCCGCCTGATAACTCAAAAACAATATTATTAAATTGTGATATGGGGGAGGCGTTTGGTTCCTGGTCGATGGGGCAGGATGAACAATTGATGCCCTATATTGATTGCGCCAATATTGCCTGTGGCTTTCATGCAGGTGATCCAAGTGTTATGCGCCACACCTTGGAATTGGCGAAAGCACATAACGTCGAAGTCGGCGCGCATCCGGGTTATCCGGATTTACAGGGTTTTGGGCGACGCAAAATGCATTTATCGGCCGCTGAAATGCGCGATTGCCTGCATTATCAGATTGCCGCGCTATGTGGCATGGCGAATATCGTTGGTGTACAGGTCAGCTATGTAAAACCTCATGGCGCTATGTATAACCAGATGATGCAAGATGAAAAGCTAATGCGGGTAATTATGTCAGCAGTGTCGGCTTACCCTGTGCCACTGCAACTCATGATTCAGGCGACCGAAAGTTATGCAACCCACAGTAATATCGCACAAGAATACAATCTTGCTCTGCGAACTGAAGCCTTTTCCGACCGAGGTTATTTAGACAACGGGTGTTTAGTACCGCGTACTGAGCCAGGGGCCGTTTTAGATAAAGGTGCGGCTATTGCGCAATGCCAGGCTTTAATGGCAAATGGGCAGGTGAGAACGGTTTCTAATAAGCTTCTGAGCTTGCAGGTCGACAGTATTTGCATTCATGGCGATACTCAGGATGCCCTTGATATTGTGCAGGGTATACGGGAAGCGGAATGACAGGTCAGGCTATAAAGAATAACTATCAACTGCACAACAGTGGTCTTGATACGATTATGGTGTCATGGCCTGGGCAAAATGTCGCCCCAAGATTACTTGCTCACGTAGCGGCGCATTTGCAAGCGTCCCTGTCATGGATAATCGACCTGACGGTTTCCCAAGAAGCGATTCAATGCCGTTACAACATTCTGGAGCGACTATATCACGATGCAAAAAACGATATAAAACAAGCATTGCAGAGCTTTGAAGGTGAGCAAACAGTTGTATCCAATATCAAAAAAGTGCGTATTCCCGTTTGTTATCATCCCTCTTTGGCACCTGATCTGGAAAGAGTATTACAACAATGTGCATTGAGTGAAGATGCATTTAAACAGTTACACAGTCGCACGGAGTATTCCGTTGCCATGATTGGCTTCGCACCGGGATTTGGTTATTTGCAAGGATTGCCTGAGGAACTGCAATTACCCCGATTAAAATCCCCTCGCGTATCCGTTCCCAGAGGCAGCATTGCAATAGCGGATCAGTACTCGGCCGTTTATCCACAAACATCGCCTGGAGGTTGGTCGTTGGTGGGGAAAACACCGATAAGCCTGTTTAATCCTGCCATTGTCCCGCCTTGCTTGTTATCTGTCGGCGCCACGGTCAAGTTTGATGTGATTGAGCTGGACGAATATAAAGCAATGGAGCAGGAATTAAGCGCATCATGATATCTGGATTCGAAATTATTCGCGGAGGACTAACCACCCAAATACAGGATGTCGGTCGCCGGGGTTATAGTCAAATTGGCGTTACGGAGTCTGGTCCGGCGGACTACCTTGCCTTTTACTGGGCCAATAAATTGCTTGCCAATCCATTAATTTGCAGTCAATTGGAAATCGCTAATGGCGGAATTGTATTACGCTCACACATTGCTACTACTATTGTCGTCACTGGTGCCAGAAATGACGTATTACTCAATGGCGAGCAACTGTCTCTTTGGCGAAGTGTCGCGATCAGACCCGGAGACGAGTTGTTGATAGGCAGTCCAGCAAAAGGTATCTTTAACTACTTGGCCGTCAGAGGTGGCTTTCAGGTAACCCCTGTATTGAACAGCATGTCTACATCTGCAAGAGAAGGGTTGGGAGGGCTTCGCGGTGATGGTAAACGGTTAGCGGTAGGAGACCAGTTACCTGCTTACCCAAGTGAACAGCGAGTCATGTTGGAATTACCAGTCAGTTTCAGACCAGTATATAGCAACAGCCCTATTCGGCTTCGCTTAATTCCCGGTAGCCAGTATAGGCACTACACTGCGGCGGATAAGCGTGCTTTATTGAACAGCCGCTATCAAATCCATCCGCATAGTAATCGCATGGGATATCGCTTGAAAAATAGTGCAGCGGTCGAAGTTGCCAACCCATCAATTCTATCTGAGCCAGTTGCATACGGTGCAGTTCAGGTACCAAGCGGTGAAGAGCTGATCGTGATGTTAAATGAAAGGCAAACATTGGGTGGTTATCCTAAATTAGGTGTGATTTACACTCCCGACTGCTGGGCGCTGGCGCAAAGAAAACCGGGAATTTCTGTGACCTTGGAAATTTTGCGATTGTCATGTGCGCAAAACGCATACAGGTCACTGCTGGAGCAGATTGAAGGCGTAAAATTACATGATATTGCGGCATAGCTTGTGGCATAATCCACCGCCTGAACTGATATAAATCTTCAACGTCATTACATTCACCGTCAAAAAAAGAAGTTACGCATGAACCAAGCTTATCTGAATGGGCAATACTCAACGCTTGATGAAGCCCGAATTTCCCCACTGGACAGAGGATTTTTGTTTGGTGATGGTGTTTATGAAGTCATTCCTTGTTATGACAAGCGGTTTGTTGGTTGGCAACAACATATTACCCGTATGCAGCATGGGCTTGCTCAGTTGCAAATAGACTTAGGCAAATCGGCAACTGAATTACGCGATATCGCCAACCAAATTGTTGCTGCAAGCAGCGATGCGGATGTTGGTTTGTATATTCAGGTTACGCGCGGTGCGGCACCTGTGCGTAAGCATTCATTTCCAGAAAACATTGAGCCGACACTGTTTATGACATGTTTTGCCATTCCTGGTTTGGCGACAAATCCACAAGACATGATTGGCAGCGCCGTGCAGACAGAACAGGATATTCGTTGGAAACGTTGTGATCTGAAATCAGTTTCATTGTTGGGAAGTGTATTGCACTTTCAGTCTGCGCAAGAAAAAGGCTTGCAGGAAACGCTGCTGGTGGATGACAAAAATCATGTCACTGAGGCCAGCACCAGCAATGTCTTTATTGTTAAAGATGGCACGATAGTTACCCCGCCACTCAGCAATGAGTTATTACCGGGAATTACGCGTGATATCTTATTGCACATCATTCAACAGCATACGTCCTATCAACTCGTAGAACAGCCAATTAGCCTCGACACCCTATATCAGGCTGATGAATGTTGGATAACCAGTTCCAGTCGCGGTGTCGTACCGATTACTGAGTGTGATGGTAAAGTATTGTCGGATGGCAAAGTGGGCCCGGTGGCTAAAGAACTGGCTTGTTTGTACTGTGAGCACCTTTTTGAATATTAAAATAGTTGGCTAATTTATGCCTCGTCCTGCAAAAGTCACGATAGACCTGTCCGCGTTGCGCCAAAACCTTGTGGTCGCAAAACGCTGTTCACCAAATAGTGAGATAGTGGCTGTCCTGAAAGCCAATGCCTATGGTCATGGTGCTATTGAGGTCGCCAATGCATTGCAGACAAGTGTAAGTAAATTTGCGGTCTCCAGTATTGAAGAAGCATTGCAATTAAGAGAAGCCGGAATTACTAGTAGTATTTTGCTGTTAGAGGGCTGCTTCAGTGCCTCGGAGCTATTAATTTGCCAACAACAGCAATTTGACATAGTCGTGCATTCACAAACACAAGTGGATGAGTTGCGGGCCGCTGTTTTATTGACACCTTTGAGAGTCTGGATAAAAGTCGATACTGGCATGCATCGCTTAGGAATGAATGAAGACCAGGCGTATGCCACGTTCAAAAATCTGTTAGGCCATAAAAATGTTTCCGCAACACCCGTCCTGATGACGCATATGGCCAGCGCCGATTTATTGGATGCCAATTATACTCCCGAACAGCATCAGCGCTTTTGTGGGTTGCAGTCTCGATTGGGACAAGAAGGACTGACTGCCCAAACCAGTATCGGTAATTCTGGCACTATCATGGGGTGGGATGGCATTGATTCTGACTGGAGCCGTCCCGGCATTATGTTGTACGGATTATCTCCATTTGCTGAACCCCATCCACACGCCGATAAATTAAGACCCGTTATGGCACTGGAGTCCGAAGTGATTGCGCTGCGCACCATTGAGAAGGGGGAGAAAGTGGGCTATGGCAGCACCTGGACTGCTTCTCGTCAATCAAGAATTGCGACTGTTGCCATTGGTTATGGTGATGGCTATCCAAGAAATGCTAAAAGTGGCACACCAGTATTAATTAATGGACAGCGGGGAGCGCTCGCAGGGCGCGTTTCAATGGATATGTTGTCAGTGGATGTCACCGATTTAATGGAAGTGCAAATTGGCGACGCAGTAGAGTTGTGGGGAAATAACTTAAATGCCAACGAAGTGGCACAGCATGCCGATACTATTGGTTATGAACTGGTAACTCGCATGCCGATACGTGTACCCAAACACTACATCAACTAACCCCGCTAAGGGTTAATTGATAACCATCTACTGGTAATGCCTAATCTTCTTTATTTTCGCAATTTTTGCGTGTACATTTCCCGTACAGGTAAAGGCTGTGGTTGGTTAGCTCAATACCATTTTTTTCAGCCACTTCCTGTTGCCGTCGCTCGATAACGTCATCTTCAAATTCAAATACTTTGCCGCAACTTAAACAAACTAAATGATCGTGGTGGTCTTTATTACTTATTTCAAATACAGATTTACCACCTTCAAAGTGATGGCGATTTAACAGTCCGGCGTCGTCAAATTGGTTCAGGACGCGATAGACCGTCGCTAAACCAATATCTTCTCCATGTTCCAACAATATTTTGTACACGTCTTCAGCGCTAATATGCTGATTATTAGGCGATTTCAGAATCTCTAATATTTTGAGGCGGGGCAGGGTGACTTTCAGTCCTGCTTTTTTCAATTCTTGATTTTGATCCATTCGCTTGCTTTTGGATTTTAAGGTTGCCATATTATAGGCATATCAACAGGGAATAAAAGTATGGCATAAATAATTGAGAATATTAGTAATATTGCTAGAATGTGAAGGAATTGTTAACTGGTACAACCACAGTGCTTGTTAAGCGATTTTATCTATGGACAAGGGAATTCCGACTAAACTAAGGGTTAATGGATTCTTTGTGTGGCGACGATAACATAACAATAGCAAAAACAGGGGCGTATATGAGATTTACGGTCGTACTTAAGACAATCGGTGGCTTTATAGTCCTCGGCTTGTTGTTATTGGTCACCAATATCATTTCTTACTGGGGGCTTTCGGATATAAGAGCCTCAGCTGAATCTGTCATTAATGAAAAGATGCCCTTACAAAGTCAGGTATTAACGGTTCAAACTGAAATTCTTACGCTCGGTAAAGCGTCCTTGAAAGATTTTTTTGTCGATAATCTAAATAACCTGAATGCCAATCAGGCTACCTACGATAAGGCCAGAGAAGAATTTGAACAGCAAATGAGTAATCTCTCCCGTTTGCCTATGCAATCAGATGCCAAGCGCAGCTTTGAACAGGCACAGTCTGCTGCGAATGAGTACCTGTCGCACGTCAAAGAGATGTATCGTCTTAAGCGGGATTTTCTAAGCCAGCGAGAAGCCATTGCGCAACAACTGGAAGATGTGACTTACGCCATAGATGACACCAGCGCGCCACTGCTCGATTTGGCTTACATGGATGGGGCCGATGAAAATCCCGATATTAAAGCGCTTGCCGGTGCTGGTAACAATATAGATACGCAATTAATCACCATGCTCAATGGCATTCAGGAGCTGGTAGCAAGCACGTCAGCACAAAGTAGCAAAGATATCGTCGATACTATGCAGTTCTCAGTCAGTAACATAGAAGAAAATAACACCTTTGTTACCCGATTAGCTGAGGCTGTTGATACGGATGGCTTGGTAGACAGTTACTTTGAACAGTTTGAAATCTTAAAGCAAAAAGTATTTGGTCCAAGTGGTATTGTATCTACGCACATGACGTCTCTGGACTATGCTGAGCAATCCAGGCAAGCGATGTTGGCCTCTGAAAATGCCCTTACTCGTGCGATAGACAGGTTTGACAGCTTGTTTTCTCAAGTAAGTGATAGTACAGCTGAAGGACAAAACCAGATCCTGGAATCAGTTGATACTAATATTGCTATTGGTCTTGCCATCATGTTAGGTGGTCTGGTTGCGGCTGCCGTGATTGGATATTTTGTGTCGTTAAGCATTTCTGTCCCTATCGGGAGAATTTCTCGGAGCTTGCAAGTCATCAGTAGCGGTGATCTCACCCATAAAGCGGATGCACGCAGCCACTGTGAGTTCGGCGATCTGGCGCGCCAGGTTAACTCTCTGTCTGAAAATCTGCACGAGCTTGTTGAACATATTCATGAAGCTCAGATGAGCTTGCAAAATGCCACCGAAACCAGCTCTGAACTGGGAAGAGAAACACTGGGACAAGTCGACAAGCAACGTGAACAAATTCGTTTGACTGCGGAGAATACCGAATCAGTGCGCAGAACGTCACACAATAATGTTGAGCAAATTAATTATGGTATGGAAAAGCTTAACGAAGTGACGGCCAAGTCAAATGAAGCCAGTCAACTTGTGAAACGGGGTGAAAAACAAATTCGGGAGCAAGCGGCACAGGCAGAGGAATCTTCTCAGGTGATTTCAAACCTGGCGGAAAATAGCCGCAATATTGGGGGGATTCTGGACGTCATAAAAACCATCGCAGAGCAAACCAATTTGCTGGCCTTGAATGCAGCTATTGAGGCTGCTCGCGCAGGGGAACAAGGTCGTGGGTTTGCGGTGGTAGCTGATGAAGTCAGAACGCTGGCGAACCGGACTCAAAATTCGACCGAAGAAATTGAGAAGATGATCGGTAGCCTGCAGTCGGATGCACAGCGCGCGGTCAGCACGATCGAAGAAGGGAAACATCTGTCAGAACAAAGCGTCGAAATTATTCAGGACGTGAATAAAAATGTAGGTGAAATTACGTACATTATTGAAGAATTGTCGCAAATTAATATGCAAATCGTGCAGGACAGTAACGATCAGGATAACTTGTTGCAATCTGTGGCTGACAGGTTAAATACCATTGTGTCTCTGGCTGAGAAGAGTGCAGACACGACGATGCAGTCGAATTCAGCTACCAATGAAGTAAAAGCGCTAATGGATAAAATGAAAGGGGCGGTGTCAGAATTTAAAGTGTAACAACGAGCACCGTAGTGTGCTCGTTGCGGGACATGCTTTAATCGTCATGAGCCCTTTGAGGGTCAGCGCGCTGGTCTTTAAACCAACGATAACGCATCTCGGATAAATATCCTGCCATGCCAATCAGCAATGCCGAGTGAAATGCCCCATCTCTGATGAACATTTGATAATCGGTACCTGATACGTAAAGCGCGTCCGCTAAACAAAGCATACTGATAAGCCACAATATATTACGTGACCAACTCCATTCACCAAGGATTTTAGTGCTAAGACTCTGATTTGCTACCTGGGCCATTTTTTTCCCTCGTTTGATATTACTCTTATATAGTCTAGCCCAAAAAATAAAAAAAGGAGCGCGTGGCTCCTTTCAAAATAACGCGGATTTAACTGGTCAGGCCAGTTCAGCTAAACACATTTCATCATGAATTTGTTTGGACCACGATTTTACGCGCACTTCCGTCAATTCGGGTTGTCTGTCTTCGTCTACACCCAGGCCAACAAAATGATTATCGTCTACCATGCCTTTAGATGCTTCAAATTCGTAACTTTCCGTCGGCCAATGGCCAACGATAATCGCACCTTTTGCTTCCACAATATCGCGTACCATGCCCATCGCATCCAGAAAGTACTCGGCGTAATCTTCCTGATCGCCACAGCCAAAAATACCGACTAATTTATCGGTGAAATCCAACTCTTCCAATTCAGGGAAAAAGTCATCCCAATCACATTGGGCTTCACCGTAATACCAGGTGGGAATACCAAACAACAGGAAATCATATTTGGCGATATCTTCTTTTGTGCTTTTAGCAATATCGAAGACATCAACAACATGTTTACCTAATTCTTTTTGAATCATTTTGGCCACATGTTCTGTGTTGCCTGTATCACTGCCAAAAAACAATCCAACTAATGCCATAACTCTGTCTCTTACCTATAAATTCATTAAATATACTACGATACGCAGACACAAACCGATTAGAGTCTGGTTACTCTACTATTACCTGAATAATGCCTTTTGCGAGAAATCCAACTGTGCCGAGAAATAAAACAAAATAAACCGCAACACGACCCAGTTTAGGTACATCATTCTTTTTTAAAACATCATGAACGGCAAATCCCATCAAAACGAAAAGTGCCGCAAGGGACAGATTCAGAAAAATGGTTTCAATTTGCTCGTAATACTCAGCTAACATCGCTTCAATTGCTTGGTTGTTTAACGGCGCGCACTATAGCATAGCTGCGGGGTTGATGCCATTAGCCAATGCGTGACATTAATGTTCATCTTTGAAGAAGCGTTCGGCAATTCCGGCGAAAACAAAGGGTTTTTCTGCGTGCAACCAATGACCTGTATCGTTAATGATCTTTGCGTTAGCTCTAGGGAATAATTGTAAGATTGCTTGCTGATGAGCTTCGCTGATGTAATTCGAGTTACCGCCTTTCACGAACAGGGTTGGTTTATCAAAGCTATTTGAGCTATCCATCCCTGCTGAGAGTGACTCATAGTCACGTTGCAGCATGTTAAGGTTAAAACGCCAACGAAAACCTGTGTCTGTTTTTTCCAAACTTTTCAATAAAAACTGACGCACACCGATTTCCTCAACGTACTGCGCCATCTGTTTGTCCGCCTCAGTGCGGCTACTTATATTATCAAGGTCAACAGCGGTCAATGCCTTGAATACATTGTCATGCCGTGGTTCATACTTTACAGGGGCGATATCGGCAACCAACAGTTTTTTGACCCTCTTGGCATTTGAAAGGGCAATAGTCATGGCCACTTTGCCCCCCATAGAATGACCAAGTAAATGGCATTCACCAATTTGCAGACTGTCCAGCGTGTCCACAATGGATTGCGCGTACTGCTGATAGCTAAACTGGTTCGAATGGGGTGAACGGCCATGATCTGGCAAATCAATACTGATCACCTGGAACTGCTGTTGCAGTTGTTTGGCGATAACGCCGAGATTCTCAAGACTACCAAATAAGCCGTGCATTAGGATCAGCGGTTCACCTTGTCCTGCAATAGTGTAGTTAAGCAGCATAATTCTCCTAAATTATTGGTTTATTTATTACCATTGATGCGGGTCCGACCATATTTTGATTGAAAAGCCGCTATTATCCGCTAACGTAGTCGTTTTCATTCGATGATACTTTGAGCGAAATCGCAAATAGTATAATCGTTAAATGTGTTCAACAATACTTCCCGACAGTTAAGGAAATTCATCATGGCGTTGCATCCAGAAGCAGGTAAACCTGCTGACAAGTCCCAGTTAGCCAATGTTCCTCGTTTAATGAGCGAGTATTATACCAATAAACCGCAAGTGAATAATCCCGAACAATTAGTGGCATTTGGTACTTCAGGTCACCGTGGAACATCATTACTTAGCACCTTTACGGAAACGCATATTGCTGCGATTTGCCAGGCCTTAGCTGAGTATCGCCAGTCCAAATCAATCACAGGTCCAATGTATGTTGGTATGGATACTCACGCCTTATCAGAAGCGGCATTTATTACTGCCGTTGAGGTATTAGTGGCGAATGGCGTACACGTATGCATTCAGCAGGGCAGAGGATACACACCAACGCCAGCCGTTTCCCATGCTATTTTAACCTTTAATCAAAACAAAACCGATGGTTTGGCAGACGGTGTTGTCATTACACCATCTCACAATCCCCCTGAGGATGGCGGCTTTAAATATAACCCGCCAAATGGCGGCCCAGCCGACAGTGACGTCACAGATATTATTCAAAGGCAGGCTAACAACATCATTGCTGAGCACAATAAAACCGTAAAGCGGATTGATTTCAAAGCCGCATTAAATAGTGATTTGTGCAGTGAATTCGATTTTGTAGAGAATTATGTCAGTCAACTCAATGATGTCGTAGATATGGATATCATCAGTCAGGCCAACTTACAGTTGGGCACCGATCCGCTGGGTGGTGCAGGATTAGGTTATTGGGATCGCATCGCAGACAGATATGGTTTGAATATCGATGTTGTCAACAAAAATGTAGATCCGACATTCTCATTTATGCGTCGCGACAAAGACGGTAAACTGCGCATGGATTGTTCCTCCCCTTATGCAATGGCTGGGCTGATTGATTTAAAGGATAAGTACGATTTGGCATTTGGCAATGATCCTGATTTTGACCGCCATGGCATAGTCACCAAATCCGTCGGGCTCATGAACCCTAATCATTATTTGGCCGTTGCGATTAACTATCTTTATCAGAATCGTCCAGATTGGTCTCAATCATTAAAAATAGGCAAAACGCTGGTCTCTAGTTCCATGATAGATCGCGTCGCCGCCTCTCTGGGTAGGGACGTCGCCGAAATGCCAGTTGGCTTCAAATGGTTTGTCCAAGGGATGTTAAATAGTGAGTTGGGCTTTGCCGGCGAAGAAAGTGCCGGAGGCATCTTCCTACGCCGCAACGGGAAAGTCTGGGCGACCGATAAAGACGGTATCATTCTGTGTTTATTAGGTGCTGAGATTTTAGCTAAAACAGGGAGAGATCCGGGTGAGCACTATCAGGCCTTAACGGAGAAGTTTGGCGCACCTGCATATAAACGCGTAGATGTCGCTGCCACGCCGAGTCAAAAAGCGAAACTCAAATCGTTAAGCAAAGAAAACATCAAGTCGGAGCAATTGGCTGGTGAACCCATTATGTCAGTGCAAACACATGCTTCAGGCAACAATGCAGCCATTGGCGGAGTTAAGGTGAGTACCGAAAACGGATGGTTCGCTGCGAGACCTTCAGGAACTGAAAATATCTACAAAATTTACGCTGAAAGTTTTTTGGGTGAAGGGCATCTCGACGAGCTGTTAACTGAAGCACAAGGTGTAGTCGACGCTGCCTTTGAAAGTTAAATGTTAATTAAGTGTAAATAAATCGTTAGCGAAATGTTACTTTATTAGTGTTTTGGAAGTTATTTTCAAAAAAGTTGCTAAATGTTAACAAATAAATAACATTTGAGGTCTTATATTTGTCATTAAAACGTGGTTTACTGTTGTTTGTGTAATTTAATTACATTTTTATTACTGAGTTGGTCCACGTAAAACCAATTGGTAGTTGAACTCAGAATGTTCACGTTGAGGTGATATATGACGCTAAAAACAAAGACTAAGAAAAACACGATCAAGAATGGCATCAGTGGTGTAGACGCACCACTGCTTGCCGATAAAACGGCAATCAAGAACGCCATTGTCAGGCATCTGCACTGCACCTTGGGTACTGATGAAAACAAAGCGAACAAACACGCTTGGCTGAAAGCGGCAAGCTCTGCTGTAAATGAGCATGTACTCGAAGGGTTGCGCAAAACCCAGAAATCCCATTATTTCAATGATACGCGCGCCGTACATTACTTCTCCGCAGAGTTCCTGATGGGCCGACTGATGTCCAATAACATGCATAATCTGGGGCTGTTTGAAACGACAAAAGAAGCGCTTCAGGAACTCGGTGTCGACCTCACTGATGTGATGGAGAAAGAACCTGATATGGCATTGGGTAATGGTGGTCTAGGACGCTTAGCCGCATGCTATATTGACTCATTGGCGACACTGGAGTATCCAGCTCTGGGTTATGGTTTGCATTACGAGCATGGCCTGTTTCGTCAGGAGATTCAAAACGGCAAGCAAATTGAGCGACCTGACAGCTGGCGTGACTACGGTAACCCATGGGAAATCTGTCGTCCTGAATCTATTCAGGAAATTCCACTGTATGGTTATGTTGAAACTAAATACGGTGAGCACGGTAAAATTCAAAAAGAATGGCACCCTGGCTCTATTGTCAAAGGTCTGCCCTGGGACATTCCGGTTGTCGGTTATGAAGGTAAAACGGTAAATGTCTTGAGACTATGGGAAGCACAGTCTTCTGACTATTTTAACTGGGATGTGTTTAATGCCGGTGGCTATATCGATTCACACGCCGAGACCGTGCAGTCAGAAACTATCTCGAAAGTATTGTATCCCAATGACGAAACTGAAGCGGGCAAAGAGTTACGTCTTATCCAGCAATACTTCTTTTGTGCCTGTTCATTAAAAGATATTGTTCGCCGTTATAAACGTGCCCATGGTGACGACTGGAGCCGTTTTGCCGAGCAAGTGGTTATTCAGTTAAACGATACGCACCCAGCAATCGCTATTCCTGAATTGATGCGGATTCTTTTGGATCGCGCTGAAATGTCCTGGGAAGATGCCTGGGCGATCAGTTCCAAAGTATTCGCCTATACCAACCATACTTTACTTCCAGAAGCCCTGGAGAAATGGCCCGCGCGCATGATCGAAAAGATCCTGCCGCGTCACCTGGAAATCATTTACGAAATCAACCACCGTTTTATGCAGGAAGTTGATAAGAAATGGCCAAATCAATCTGACATCAAATCGAAACTATCTATCATCGAAGAGGGTAGTGAGAAAATGGTGCGCATGGGCCATTTGAGTGTTATTGGCTCGTTTGCAGTGAATGGTGTGGCAGAGATTCACTCGAAGCTTGTCAAAGCTAATTTGTTCCCGGAATTTGACCAACTGTGGCCGGGGAAATTCACCAATGTCACCAACGGTATTACACCCAGAAGATGGCTAAAAGCCTGTAACCCGAGATTGTCAGCATTAATCGACGAGAAAGTCGGTAATGACTGGCCAACAAATTTGAACAAATTGCAAGGTTTGAACGAGTTTGCTGATAATGCTGCATTCCAAAAAGAATTTATGGCAATTAAGCGTCAGAACAAGGTTGATTTAGCTGAAGAAGTATTAAAGCTGACTGGCGTTGAAATTAACCCGGATGCAATTTTTGATATTCAAATCAAGCGCTTACATGAATATAAGCGCCAACATCTGAATCTTTTGCATATCATGGCGTTGTATAAACGCTTATTAGAAAACCCAAATTACCAAATGGAACCCAGAGTATTTTTGTTTGGGGCGAAGGCTGCGCCGGGGTACAAGTTAGCAAAAGACATCATTTATGCCATTAACATGGTGGCGGACAAGATAAATAATGACAATCGCGTTAACAGTAAGCTGAAAGTGGTATTTTTGCCTAACTACCGGGTCAGTCTGGCAGAAAAAATGATTCCGGCAGCCGATGTTTCCGAGCAGATTTCCACTGCAGGTAAGGAAGCTTCCGGTACGGGTAACATGAAGTTAGCCCTAAATGGTGCTTTAACTGTTGGTACCTTGGACGGTGCTAATATTGAGATCGCTGAAGAAGTCGGTGATGACAATATCTTTATCTTCGGGTTAACGGTAGATGAAGTGGTCGAAACCAAGCGAAATGGTTACAATCCATATGATTATTACTATAAAAATCAGGAGCTTAAATCTATCCTGGATTGGCTGGAAAGTGACTTCTTCACACCAGGAAAACCAGGTGAATTAGCGTCAATTAAACGAAGCTTATTGGACGGTGGTGATCCTTACTTAGTATTGGCCGATTACGAATCATATTCCGAGGCACAACAGAAAGTTGACGAAGCTTACAGGGATAAAGCAGGATGGGCGCGTAAGGCGATAATCAATACCGCTAATATGGGGAAATTCACATCTGACCGTTCTATACAGGATTATGTCAGCAAAATATGGAAATTAACCCCCTGTAATGTTCAATAAATAAACAATTAATGCGTTTTTGTGAAAAAAAGCCCCAATAACATTTGTTGAGGCTTTTTTTTTGCCTGTAAACAGGATAGATTCGTTGAGTGTGGCAGTAGAGGTAGTTTCTAACTTGTGAGTGTATTTCATCGGACCTTATCGATGATCCCTAATCGATATGCGTTTCTCGACAAAGTGCAGCGGTGCCTGGATGAAGATTCCCGAGTGTCTCTATTTCTCATCGACGTTGTTCGATTTTCTGACGTCAGTACCAGTTTTGGTTATCAGGCTGGGGATTACATCCTCGCTGAAATCGCTCGGCGTATTCAGGCAATATTCGGAAAACGCGTTTCACTAGGGCGAATCAGTGGTGATATTTTTTGCTTAGTTATCCCTGGCACCCACGACGAACGCAAACTCAAAGCGCTCTATGTCCATCTCAATGAACATTTTAAAACCCCCATTTCTGTCGGTGATCATGCGTTCGCAGCAGACTTTAATGTTGGGGCAATTGCCAATCCGGATCGCAATACAGACGTCAATAAGCTTTTCTCTGCTGCTGAAGCGGCGTTAAAAAAAGCCAAAAGTAATAAATACGATAACTTTGCGCATGTGAATTTGAAGCAGGAAGTTACCTCGGGTCGCGCTTTGGCATTAAAAGCAGACCTCAAGCGTGCCCTGACTAACAATGAATTGGAGTTGTATTTCCAACCAAAAGTGGATTTGCGTTCATTGCAAATTATTGGTGCGGAATGTCTGCTGCGCTGGAATCATCCGCTTGATGGCGTATTGTTTCCCGGTAGCCTCATCGAAGCGGCTGAGTCGTACAATATGATGAATGAACTGGGGTATTGGGCCATTCAGCAGGCGTTTGAATCGTCTTTAAGGTTGCAGGCATTGGGTTATGATTTGCAATTGGCGGTCAATATTTCTCCGACTCAGCTGTATGATTCACAGTTTATTCCTAAGTTAAGAGCCTTAGGCGAGCAAATGTGTATTAATCTTGGCAATGTTGAACTGGAATTGACAGAAGATATTGCCATGTCGAACTCACTGCTGGTGAGCCGGCAATTAGCGGAAGCAAGAAAGTTAGGCTTTGAAGTGGCGATTGATGACTTTGGTAAAGGCTATTCTAACCTTGCCTATATCAGAGATTTATCCATCGATACCATTAAAATAGATAAGACCTTTGTTATGCAATTGCTCGAAAATCCCGTGAACGAGGCGATAGTGCAAGCGACGCAAGTTATTGCCAAGTCTCTGCAATGCAAAGTTGTAGCGGAAGGTATCGAGTCTGTCGACCACCTTCATATTTTGCGTAAATTAGGTGTCCAATCTGGTCAGGGCTTTTTATTTTCACAAGCTGTACCATTTAATGCCTTTATAGAATTACTGCAAAGTGACCTGAGTGTTGGTGGCTCGTACTCTTTCAGACAACGCGCTTAAGTCCCGACAACAGATTCGCTATAATAGGCGAGAGTACCCACATTTTAATTAAGTCTGAAAAGTAAAACACCCATGTTGACCCAACAAACATCGATTCAGGATATACAACAATTCCTGCAAATTTCTCGCCGCCACCCAGAGCTGGTTGAGCAACCATTCCAATTAACCTTGTCCAATCAAACGCTGGTGACAGTTAAAGCGCCGGGGGTGATTTGTTTTGAGCCAGAGGATGCCGGCTGTAAAGATGTCGTCTATTCCTGTGGTATACACGGCAACGAGACCGCGCCGATTGAAATATGTGATGAATTAGTCCAGCGTATCTTCAAAGAAGAAGTGGTTTTACGTCATCGATTAATGGTGATTTTTGGCAATCTTCCAGCGATGGATATTGCAGAGCGATTCGTGGAAGAAAATATGAATCGCCTGTTTTCTGGTGAGCATGCGAATCCGAATATACCTGTCAATGCTGAACGTCGCAGAGCTGCGCTATTAGAAGAACAGGTGAAACAGTTTTTTGATGGCGCAGCAGATGGAAACCGGCAACGTTTTCATTACGATCTGCATACTGCAATTAGAGATTCCAAGAATGAAAAGTTCGCCGTTTACCCCTTTACGCATGGCGCGCCCAGAAGCTCAGAACAGCTTGTATTTCTGCAAAAGTGTGGTGTGGAAACTATTCTGTTGTCAGAGTCACCAACTACAACTTTCAGTTATTTTAGTGCTCGTCAGTTTGGTGCACATGCGTTTACTGTAGAATTAGGCAAGGTAAGACCCTTTGGTCAAAACGACATGAGTCGTTTTAGTCAGGCAAAGGCCACGCTAACGCAATTAGTTAGTGTTGACGATATGGATTTATCTGGTTTTGATTCGGCAAACTTTGACATCTACACCGTTAATCAAATCATTAATCGTGAAACAGACGATTTTGAATTATGTTTCAATGACGATACGCCAAATTTTACTGATTACCAGAAAGGTACGATACTGGCTCGTGATGGTAAGAAAAATTATGTCGCGCAACAAGATGGGGAAGCCATAGTCTTCCCTAATGCCAAAGTAGCATTGGGACAACGTGCATTACTCACAGTTGTTCCTGCATCACTAAATGAGTAAGTAAACCATGAGCTTTTCACTGGACAGCCGGTTACAAAACGATTGTATTGAGATAATGGACTTGCCTTTGTGCAAAGTGTTATTGATGAATGAATCCCGTTATCCGTGGTTTATTCTGGTGCCTCGAATAGAACATGTCAGAGAATTAATTGATCTGAAATTGGGGCAACAACAGCGTTTATGGGACGAATCAAATCTGCTTAGCCAATTCTTACAGACGTATTTCCAGCCCGATAAATTAAATGTCGCGGCCTTGGGAAACGTTGTACCGCAGTTGCACTTGCATCATATAGCGCGATTTGAAGCAGATGCTGCCTGGCCTGCGCCAGTGTGGGGTAAGTACCCTCCAGAGCCATATCACGATGAACGAGCAACACAGATAAAGTCAGACTTTGTGCGTTTTGTAAGTGAACAAGCTGACTTTTGACATAACTTTTTACACTCCATTTTTTACTTCATATTAAAAAACGCTAAATATGATATTACGAATAAAATTGGAGTGTGTCGCCTATCATGGCTATTCCTTTGTTGTGGATTGGTGCCGCTGCTGTCGCGACCTACGCGGGAGTGAAGTATAGTGACCGACTTGAACACACCAAAAGTACGGTAAAGCACTTCCCCGGCCAAACTGAAATCCCTGTGAAACCGGGCAATGGTGCCATCGTCTGCTGCGAAGTATACGGGGTACTGGATCATACTGGTATCTGGGTGGATGACTATATCATTGAGCTTAGCGGTTCTGGCTTGGTTCGTTCTATCTCACCACAACGCTTTTTGCAGGAACGTTCTGGCCGCACAGTCTATGTGGCGTGTGGTAGCGAGCATACCTCATTTAACAGTGACGCTACTGCAGAACGCGCTGCAGCGAATATTTATACTTATCGGCCCTACGACATCCTGCGGAATAACTGTCACCATTTTGTCTGGGAGATGCTTGCTCAGGACGGACAAAGAGTAGGGCGATTTAGCCAATTGAATAGACAGTTGGCCAATATTCATGGTGAAACTGTCAGTTGGCACCCCATTTCTCTTTTCTAGATTAGGAAGTGATTAAAAAATCGCCTTTAGACTATTTCTGCATATGAAAATGCTAAGGCAAATATGTTCTCGTATACTCATGATGTGTATAGAATGTGTTTATGAAAAACTGAATGAAGATAAACACCCTCTATAGCAAAAATTAAGCTCTTAAATTAATTACATGATGAGGGTATGGTTATGCTCCACAAATTTCTACTCAATAATTTAAGCAATAGCGATGTTCTGCAGTCACAATTAGTCGCAACGGGCATTGATGAAAATGATATTCATTTTGTCAGTGAAAACAGTGCGGATTTTGCCGGACATCATATACATGAAGCCTCAATTTTCGAAGAGCGAGACTTAATTCACAGCTCTATACGAACCGCTACCTTAGGCGCAGCTGTTGGTGCAGTGGTCAATATCGGAATTTATTTTATTCAACCTTATGGCTGGCAGATTGAATTGATAAATGTTGTTCTGTTAATGCTGTTATTTATTGGTTTTGGAGGTTGGATAGGTGGCATGATTGGGATCAGCTCGCGAAACTATCGTCTTAGTAAACATGAAGTTGATTTAAAACGTGGTAAAGCCATTATGCTTGTCTATACTGATGATGAACATGCCGATAAGGCAAAACAGATAGTGACGAAGACTGAGTCTGGCGGTCGTTATCTAGGTAAAGATTCTGCGATTGATAATCCGCTTAAAAACGAAAAAATAGAAGAACTGGAACATTAGGAGAGACTATGTCGCATTCGTTCAAGGAACAGCCTCACAATGCTATCACTGATAGCCACATTGCCCGCGTAATTCCTTGTAAAGAACTTGATTGGGGAGACCCCTTAAAATGGTTAAAACTGGGCGTGAAAGATATGTTGAAAGCGCCCCTTCTAACTTTGTTTTTTGGGCTGATTTTTGCTTTTGTACCTTGGTTGATCACCTATCTTGTGATGCAAACCGGTTGGCATTTGGTCATTTTGCCATCTCTGGTGTGTTTTATGTTAATTGGTCCATTTTTAGCTGCCGGGATGTATGACGTATCCTGGGAACTGGAAAAAGGGCATTCACCCAGTATCTGGCACAGTATAAAAGCCATAACCCGCAATGCGGTTAACGAATGGGCATTTGGTATTCTACTGACTGTAATTATGATTTTTTGGTTGCGTGTCGCTGCCCTGATCCATGCACTATACCCTTCTTATCTCGACGATAGCTTTATGAATTTGTTACCTTTCTTAGCAGTTGGCACGGCTGCAGGCGCGTTTTTCTCAGTAGTTGTGTTTTTCATTAGCGCCTTCACGCAACCCATTCTGATGGAGCGTAAAGTTGATTTGGCTACTGCAGTGTTAACAAGTGTCAACACCGTTTGGGTAAACAAAAAAGTAATGTTTGTCTGGTACGCGTTCATTGCATTGTGTGTTGGTTTTGGATTTGTTGTTGGTGTGATGATTGATTTTATTCTTGGTTTCGGCAGCTTTGTTTTCCTGATGCCACTGATTGGTTACGCTACCTGGCATAGTTACATTGACACTATTGAAACTAAACGTAAGCGTAATTACGAGTAACACGAACCTTTCCGGAATAGGTGTCCATTAGGGCACCTCGGTTTGGCATGTCTGCGTTTAAATGGGCGCCATTCATTTATCTCTTAACGGCATTTCAATGCGAATTTATCTACTCTGTCCTAAATTAGTTAGTCCCTGACTTGCAATTTTAAGGACGCCAGTGCTTTTTAGCGTATTCTGTCCCTGTCCTGACAAGACACTAAAAACATTTGTAATAGGTTGTAGTGCAATTTAGTTGTCATATTGCTGCTTTAAAGTGAATTATATTGTTTGGTTATTCAACAGGATTGAATATTACTGCGCAGGGAAGACCGCGGGATACAGACAATCTGAAGGACGACAAATTGTTGATTGGAAAAGGGTAGCAAGGACGCCAGCAAGGAATGCGGAGTTTATTAGCACCATGGAATGGTAATGTGCAATGGAGTTTGCCATAAGGAAATAGACAACAACCGAAACAGGACGTTTTGTGAACAAGGACTGTCAGTGTTTGGGAGAAGCATGGACGATTTATGGATAGCGATTCCCAGGGAGAATACAGGACGTTGAGCACCGACAAATCAGGGTTGTTGTGAGTACACTTCGGTGTGCTTCACAACCCACCTTTATTTTGTCAATATTTATTGAGTATTGTTAGCGATTGCCTGCTCAAAGTATTTTTGCACGCTGATTTGACTATCATTGACCAAACGCTGGAAACAGATTCCGGCAAAGGCGTAAGAATGACCGCCATACTCTAAAAGTACATATGGAGCTTCGGGATCAGATTCGTCATAGGTCCAATTACCACCTACCACGGAACGAAACACCTCGCCAACATAAGCGCCGTAGATATTACATAAGGTAAATACCGCTTTGTCTTCTAGCGCCTGGTCCTTGTACCTTTCAATCCAGCGAAGAATCACTTCATCAACCTTAGCAATGCTATCGGCAGAACCATCGAGATCAATACGAAACTCATCTTTAGTGGTCAAAATGGCATTTTGAGCACTGTCTTTCATCAGTTCGTGTAATTCTTCATGCGTCATCAACATGGTGCAACCTTAGCGTTATTATTGTCTGTTTGTTATTGCTGCTCAATTATTCTGTGCTGCAAAATCAGCTCAGTCAACAATTGTGTTCCTGGCCCCATTCTATCTGAATGTGGGGTAACTAGCGACATGGTAACTGAACGAAAGTTACTGCCTTTAATTTTAAAACAGCTTAGCTCACCTGAGTCAACATAAGGCTGTACGTCATGAATGGGAAGCCAACAAAATCCCAGTCCCTGACGCAACAGCTTAATTGCTGCTTCAAACTTACTCACTGTCCAGCGTTGTTCTGCTTTTAACCAACCTTGTTTTTCAATTGGTGAGCGGCCAGTATCCTTGATCACTATCTGCAGATGTTGTGCCAGAATTTCCGGATCAATTTCATTGCCTAATGACGCCAGCTCATGGTCAGGTGAACATACTGCGACAAATTGCACATGCAATATCGGTTCACTTAATATGCCTTTAGGGATAGATGCGGTAAGCGCCAGATCTGCCCAACCAGAGCTGATAAGCTCCTCTGTGCCGGTCAATACCGAGTCCACAATATTTAAGCGACTGCCCCTGCTATGAGGGTAAAATTCGGACCAGATAGGTAAGAGAAATTCATCCGGAAATGCCAATTCAACAGCGATATTGATTTCGGGTTCCCAATTTTGATTTATATTTCTGGCCAGCTCCTCCAGATCTTCGGCATTTTTACTCAACAATCTTGAGCGCCGCAGCATGACTTCACCCGCTTTGGTCAGAAAAGCTTTTCGACCTTTGACTTCCAGTAACTGCACTCCGAGTTGAGATTGTAGCTTGGCAACTGCATGGTTAAGTGAAGACTGACTTTTATTGAGCTGTTTAGCCGCATGGGCGTAGCCACCATGGTCTACTACTGCTTGCAATATTCGCCATTGTTCCAGCGTTGTTTTGGGGCGATACATTAATCGTTCGATTTTTTTGTATGTTTGACCCATCTTACTGAAATCAAGTTGCTGCTGTAAAGCAACATATTGCGATTTATAGTCGGGCTAACGTAGCTTTATCTGAAGACTTAGGCTAAGAATCCTTTCATATCTAGAAGCGAAATTGCACAATTGCCAAAAGTTGTTGCTGTGTAATGTCTGTTGATATGTCTGGCCATTGACCTCTGCTGGCCTGAAATGAATCCACGTACAACCATTCTACGCCCACCTGCCAGTGTTTGTTTAACGTCCGCCGATAGGTAGCTGTCGCAGCCCAACCATGACCATTATTGTTATCGATCAGTTGCATATAATCGGTGTCAGTAGTTGCATAATTATCATAGCGCAAGGAGAGTATGTTAGGACCCTGGCGATAGACTAAAGATGCATACCAGGCATCAAAGTCCACTTCTACCTTGCCTGTGCCCATCGCTGTTTTCCCGACCATGGCATGTGCAATTAGGCGCCATTGGGCGTTAAACTTATGCTGCAGTGACAACGAGCTAAACAGGGTGTTCCAGGCGTACTGGCCGCCGCGCGCTACGATGCTGTCATCTCCATTGTTGTTATAATAAAGATACTTGACCTGGGTCTGCTTTTGATAATCCCAATGTAATCCAAACTGATATCCGAACCGACCATCTACCTCTCTATAGGGTTCTACCCAGGCTGCCTGCAGCGGTAACGCCGAGTTGGGACCAATGGATGGATAACGAGCAAAGAATATTCTTTCATTCGTCAGTGATTGTCGATCATGGATGGCCCAGCCGCGCCAGGCTAACAAGGTTCCCGCGGTATCGTTGCCTTTATAAAGTGCGAAACTGGCGGAAAAATTGTGAGGACTGAAACCATGTGCTCGGCCTAATCGTGTTACCTTAACTTCACCGCCCAGCGTTCTGACTTCTTCCCCTATCCAACTGTTTATTGCCGAGTTGCTGTAGTGAAAGGGTGAAAGCCAGCCGATATCCGGATTTTCAAAACCAATCTCGGGATAGAACATGCCAGTTCTGAATCGCCAACGATAGCCCTTTGACCACAGAGGAGAGTATTTGAAAAAAAGCTGGGTAAATCCGATATGGTGCTTTGGGTCTTCAACGCTGTTAATTGTCGCGTGAAAACTCGTTGTGCCATTGAAATCAGCGTTAAGTTGCAACAGGGTATGAGCCAACGTGAATTTATCACTGTCGTCATAACGCAGGAGACCTGTGCCTCTATTCAAATAGGACGTTTCATCATCGGCATTAAGCGTTAACTGAGATTGAATGAGCCCTTTGATGTCAAATTGCACTTGAGCAGAAGCCGCACAGGGAGATAGTAACGTTAGGTTAAACAAAAACACCGCTAATAAGGTGGTGCCTTTGTTTGACTTTTGCTCGGAAGAAACCAGTTTCACTTCATTCATTGTTATTAGTTCTGGTAAATAATTGTTCCGAGTTATTACATGACCTGCACTTAAGCCCCGGAATTTCAAAAAGATTAGCCAAACACTTTAACGGGGCTAACACTTGTATGTACTTAACAAAACGACAAAAGGACACTCAATAAGGCATCCGTGTCATAGAATGGCGCGCTGGATTTACTGATAATATTGGTTTCTACTATCTGCATACCATGTTGTTGCCATCGCACCCTATCAATTGTTTCCTGCTGCTGCTCATTATTTTTATCTATCACAATGTGTGACAGCAGTCTATTTTCCGGGACCGGGTGTTCCAAATCCTGTTGAATGTAATCCAGCAATGTTTGAATCGCGTCGTTAACATCCATGCCCAGCATTTCCGGGTCTTCACCCAGGTTTGGAATGAATACTTTTGGTCCCTGATTACTATATATCGCCTTACCTACGCCTTTGGGCAGCAGACTGGCGAGCACACTAGAATAATAACTGCCGGGTGGGAAACATATCATGTCGGCATTGATGATAAGTTGTTTTTGACGCTCACACAGTACTGACTCAACAGGCTGCAACTGGTCAATATTACGAGACAAAAACATGCGTTTTATACGCTTGCTTATCGGCGGTTTTTCCTTGCCGGTCATGCGGTGCTGACCAACAATAACATCACCATTTTCCAGTTCTACTGCAAGATGAAAGTTATCATCAACGGTCAGACGCACAGTTCCTCGAACTTCTACCAGCTTGGAAAACAGAAAGACTATAGGTTCCAAGTGGCGGGTATTATTCAGATAACCACCGGAGAGGATAAGGTTGCCAACGCTGGCACCCCTCAAATTGAAATTATCCGGTTTGTGGCTTTGAAAAAAGGCCAGCTGATTACAAATTAACTGGCGCATTGGCTCTGGGATGGCTGCTACCAAGGAATGTACACCCTGAGTCATATCGAATAGCTGTTTTTCCAGCACTGGATGCGGTGAGGTTTTTGACAAACGGTGAGAAAACAGCGCAAATACGTCAGGTAATCCTTTAACACTGTCATCTGCCAATGCCATTAGTCTGGCCCGTAAATCGCCAATGGCTGGCATATCGAATGATTGTCTGAGTACTGCTGAGCTCCCCCCAGAGTCAAAAGGAGTCATCATATGAATAGAGTTGTGAGTGAACTTTTTAAGCTTTTTACTGAGATCGTTTAACGCAGTTCCCCCACTAAAAAATAATATGCTGGGGCCCATTTCTGGGGAGCGTTCATATCTGGCAATTCGCAATTTATCTGGAATTTTCAGACCACGTTTAATGAAATACTGGTTACTCATAGAGCGTGATTAAGATCACCTTTGGAATTAAACAATAATGAGTCTGCCACAATCTAATCGGGCTTGAAAGTCTGCATTGGCTTTATTATTCAATGGCAATATAATTAACCGCGTCGAAGAGCTGGAGTAAACACTATTGCATACTGATTGTAATTAGGGCTCGGCCTGAATAGATTTTCTTTACTTAAAAACATTTTAAAAACGTAACGCAGGAGTAGTACCTATGAGAACGTTTATCGCATGTCTCTTATTGCTGAGTTTCACTGTGGCGGCAAACTCAAATAAGGACGTCGTTGTGAAGAACTGGTTACATCTTGTGGACACTGGAAAAGTCGATAAAAGCTGGCAAGTTGCCGCGCCATTATTTAAGCAACAAGTCTCTGCCGAAAAATGGCAACACTTGGTTAGTTTGACCAGAGGGCCATTGGGAGAATTAAAGCAACGTGAGTTGCGTGAGGCTTCTGAGTATACATCATTGCCGAATGTGCCTGATGGTCAGTATTATGTTGCGCAATTCAATGCGACCTATCAAAACAAAAGGGAAGCCATTGAAACGGTCACGCTGATGAAAACAGATGGTGAGTGGAAAGTGGCTGGGTATTTTGTAAGGTGAGGTGCACCGTTGGTTTTGAAGGATGGGGCGGGTGATGATACCCGCCACCCTGGTATATGGCAGATAGCAAATATCAGGACAATGCCACAGCCACTTTTGAGTTACTTTTGCGTCCCAGACTTTTGGTGATCCTATTACCGCATTGCGTTAACAAATCAAGATCAACACCGCTTTCAATGCCCATTCCATTTAGCATATACACCACATCTTCGGTTGCAACATTGCCAGATGCACCTTTTGCATAAGGGCAACCACCCAGACCAGCGACAGCAGCATCAATGACCGCAATGCCGTTTTGCAAGGCAATGAGGATATTTGCCAGTGCCTGCCCATAAGTATCATGAAAATGCACAGCCAGCTTTTCGACTGGGGCTATGGCTAACACTTCACGTAGCATCTGCTCTGTTTTGAGCGGAGTACCAACGCCAATGGTGTCTCCTAAAGAAACTTCGTAACAGCCCATGTCGAGCAGCTTTCTGGTGACCCAGGCGACTTTTTCAGGCGCAATATCACCATCATAGGGACAACCTAACACACATGAAACATAGCCACGGACAGGTATTTCATGTTGCTGCGCGGCTTCCATGATGGGGGCAAAACGCGCCAGACTTTCTTCAATCGAGCAGTTGATGTTCTTTTGCGAAAACGCTTCGGATGCGGCACCAAAAATGGCCACTTCGTCGGCTTTTGCCAGCATGGCTGCATCAAATCCTTTCATATTGGGTGTCAGGGCGGAGTAGGTGACCCCCATTTTACGCTGAATGCCATCGAAAACCGCAGCACTATCGGCCATTTGTGGCACCCATTTCGGGGAAACGAAGCTTCCGGTTTCAATCACTGACAGGCCAGCTTCTGCCAGCCCGTCGACTAACGCGATTTTATCCGCAAGCGCTATTTCGCCCTTTTCGTTTTGTAAACCGTCCCGAGGGCCAACTTCGACAATTCTTACCGATTCCGGATACGTCAAACCAATTCTCCTAAGGTATTTACCTGATATTATTCTGTCGCAGTGAACGACAACAATTCTGCACCACCATCTACCAGATCCCCTTCTTGATAATAGAACTCTGAAACGGTGCCTTTAACAGGTGCTTTAATCGTGTGTTCCATTTTCATCGCTTCCATTATTAACAGAGGCGTTCCTGCTTCCAGTTCCTGATTGGTACTGGCCAATAGTTTGATGACGGTACCATTCATAGGCGCGGTAAAACCACCAGCCTCATCCTGTGCATCATCAATACCCAGATCAGGCAGGATTTCTTTAAAGTGGATGGCTTTATTATGCATATATAGCGATGCATCAATATCATTTACCACAAAAGTTGCACTTAAACGGTGACCATTAATATTGGCTTTAAGCTGTTCACCTTTCAGCTCCCCAGAAACTCTCACGATTTTGCCATCTAACTCCATTTGGAATTGATTTGGCTGCATCGCATCCATATGCGTAATATTGATGCTGAACTGTTCTCCAGCAACTTCAACAACGATCATCTGTTGATGCTGTTCATTCATACGCCAGGCGTTAGTGGAGTGCCAGGGAGAAGCATTATCAAAATTATTTTGGTTTTTCTGTAATGCCTGTTTGCGCAATAACAGGCTCAACACCATTAAGGGGAGTTGTTCGGATACATCGGTTGCTTCATCAAAAAACAACTGTTCACGGTGTTTTTCGATAAATCCGGTATCCAGCTCTGCTTTTTGGAAAGAAGGACTGCTGGCAAGATTGTAAAGAAATGACAAGTTTGTCGTTAGTCCGTTGACCCGATACTCTTTAAGGGCATTCGCCATACGAAATAACGCTTTGTCTCGATCTTCATCCCATACGATAAGCTTGGCGATCATTGGATCGTAATAAACAGATACTTCGTCGCCTTGCAAAACGCCGGTATCGACGCGAACATGACGACTTTCTGCTGGCGGCTGTAAGAACGTCAGCGTACCTGTGGCAGGCAAAAAGTCGTTCTCTGGATCTTCAGCATAAACACGTGCTTCAAATGCATGACCCCTAATGGATAATTGATCTTGCGTCAAAGGCAGCGTTTCGCCATTGGCGACCTGCAATTGCCACGCGACTAAATCCTGACCTGTGATCATTTCGGTCACAGGGTGCTCTACCTGCAAACGGGTATTCATTTCCATGAAATAGAAACTGCCGTCAGCGTCGAGCAAAAATTCCACAGTGCCGGCACCAACGTAATTGATGGCTTTGGCAGCTTTCAATGCCGCGTCACCCATTTGTTTACGCAGGTCTTCTGTCATCCCTGGCGCTGGTGCTTCTTCAATGATCTTTTGATGACGACGCTGGACCGAACAATCGCGCTCGAACAGATAAACACCATTACCATGAGTATCACAAAACACTTGAATTTCGACATGCCGGGGCTGTGTCAGGTATTTTTCCACGAGCATGGTGTCATCACCAAAGCTGGATAAGGACTCGCGTTTTGCCGCTGCTAATGCTTCGTCAAATTCCTTTTCTGCCCATACCTGACGCATACCTTTACCGCCCCCACCAGCTGCGGCTTTCAATAATACTGGGTAACCCATATCGTCGGCGGCGGCTTTTATAATAGCGGGGTTTTGGTCATCACCGTGATATCCCGGTACCAGGGGGACACCGGCTTTTTCCATTATGGTCTTGGCAGCACTTTTACTACCCATGGCTTCAATAGCACCGACAGGTGGCCCTACAAAAGCAATGTTATTCTTTTCACAAAGTCGGGCGAAAGTGGCATTTTCTGACAAAAAGCCATAGCCGGGATGAATGGCATCAACGTCGATGCTTTTGGCCAACTCAATGATGTGCTCACCACGCAAATAACTCTCTTTGGCGGGCGATGCACCAAGGTACAGGGCTTCGTCAGCCATGCTGACATGCAAGGCATTCGCATCGGCATCAGAGTATACAGCAACTGTGCTGATCCCCAGTTTCTTAGCGGTTTTAATAACGCGGCAGCTAATTTCACCACGGTTTGCGATTAGTAGTTTCTTAAACATAATATTACTGGTCCTTACGCCAATTAGGCGCGCGTTTTTCCAGAAATGCTTTTAATCCTTCCTGTCCCTCTTCAGAAACACGGATAGTGGCAATGCGCAAACTGGTTTTTTCCAATAACTCTTCTTCAGCTGGCTGATTACTGACATCAAACACCAGTTGTTTGGCAGCCGCGGTTGCTGCAGGGCCATTTCTAAGAATATTTTGCAGCATGTCTTCGATGGTTGAATCCATCTCTTCTTCTGTGACGGTCTCACTCAGTAAACCTAAGCGCCGAGCACGTCTTGCTGAAAATACTTCTGCAGTTGTGAAATAGCGACGCGCTACTCTGGCACCCATGGCATCAATCACGTAAGGACTGATGGTGGCAGGGATGAGGCCTAGTTTCACTTCACTTAAACAGAACTTACTTAATTTGCTACCGACTGCCATATCACAACAGGCGACCAGCCCTACTGCACCACCGAAAGCGGCCCCTTGCACGCGGGCGATTGTGGGCTTTGGCATATAGTTAAGTTGCCACAGCATATTTGCCAGTGCATTGGCATCAGCGACATTTTCTTCAAATGAATATTCGGCCATCCGACGCATCCAGTTGACGTCTGCACCGGCACAAAAACTTTTACCCTTGGCCGCAAGGATCATGGCGCGAATGTTTTTATCTTCACCTACTTTCTTGAACAGACCAGTCAGCTCGGCGATGAGTACATCGTCAAAAGCATTGTGTTTTTCGGGACGATTCAGGGTGACAGTGGCAACGCCGCGCTCGTCTACATTAAATAATACGGAATCTGACATGTTGCTACTCCCTTACATTCTGAAGACGCCAAACTGCGTCTCTTCTACAGGTTTATTTAAGGCAGAGGAAATACTCAACCCCAATACAAATCGTGTATCCGCCGGATCGATAACACCGTCGTCCCATAATCTTGCCGAGGCATAATATGGGTGACCCTGTTCTTCATAGGTATCAATGATGGGCTGTTTAAATTCAGCTTCTTCTGCATCGCTCCAACTTTCTCCTTTACGCTCTATTTGGTCCCGTTTCACCGTTGCCAGTACACCCGCGGCTTGTTCGCCACCCATGACTGAAATACGTGAGTTGGGCCACATAAACATAAAGCGAGGGTCGTAAGCGCGACCGCACATGCCGTAGTTACCTGCGCCAAAGCTGCCGCCAATCAGTACCGTAAATTTAGGGACATTGGCACAGGCTACCGCTGTTACCATCTTGGCACCATTTTTCGCAATACCGCCAGATTCGTACTGTTTACCGACCATAAAACCGGTGATGTTTTGCAGAAAAACCAGAGGAATTTTTCGCTGCGCGCATAATTCAATGAAGTGGGCCCCTTTTAATGCCGAGTCGCTGAATAAAATACCGTTGTTGGCTACGATTCCCACCGGATATCCGAAAATACGAGCAAAACCACAGACTAAAGTATTGCCATACAATGCTTTGAATTCGTCGAATTCAGAACCATCCACGATGCGCGCGATAATTTCTCGAACGTCGTAAGGCTGGCGAGCGTCTTTGGGGATGACCCCATAAATTTCTTCGCATTTGTAAGCGGGTTCAACACTGCTGATGACATCGATGTTCGGTCGCTTGACACGATTCAAACGCGCCACTGCATCACGGGCAATTTGCAGTGCGTGGTGGTCGTTATTGGCAAGGTGGTCAACCACGCCTGAAGTACGACAGTGGACGTCGCCACCACCCAAATCTTCCGCGCTGACCACTTCGCCTGTGGCCGCTTTCACCAGCGGTGGACCACCTAAAAAGATCGTGCCCTGATTTTTCACAATGATGGACTCATCAGCCATGGCTGGAACGTATGCTCCACCGGCTGTACAGGAGCCCATCACTACCGCGATCTGCGGAATATTCTGTGCTGACAAATTGGCCTGATTATAGAAAATGCGACCAAAGTGCTCTTTATCCGGGAAAACATCATCCTGACGAGGAAGATTAGCACCGCCTGAATCCACCAGATAAATGCAAGGCAGGTTGTTCTGATGTGCAATGGTTTGTGCCCGCAGGTGTTTTTTCACCGTCAGCGGATAATAAGTACCCCCTTTTACCGTCGCATCATTGGCGACTATCATGCACTCTTGCCCTGATACACGACCAATTCCGGTAATGATTCCGGCTGCTGGCACATAGTCTTCATAAACATTCCAGGCAGCAAGTTGGGATAACTCCAGAAAGGGAGAGCCTGGATCGATCAGGGCATTGATACGCTCTCTGGGTAGCAATTTTCCTCGATCAGTATGACGCTGGTTCGCTTTTTCACCGCCACCCGTTTTTATTTGAGCAATTTTGTCTCGCAGATCATCCACTTGATTTTGCATGTGGGCTGCATTGTCTGCGAAGTCCTGACTCTTAACATTAATTTTAGATTGTATTTTTGTCACGTAGGGCTCCATATGGAAAAACCGCCATCTGTGTGGCGGTTACTGACAATGTATTGTTATTACGCAGATTCTTTAAATAGTTCGCGGCCAATCAACATGCGTCTGATTTCAGACGTGCCGGCACCAATTTCATATAATTTGGCATCGCGCAACAAGCGTCCAGTTGGATACTCGTTGATATAACCATTACCACCTAATAACTGGATGGCATCCAGCGCCATTTTTGTGGCCAGTTCGGCAGAGTAAAGGATAGCACCTGCTGCATCTTTACGCGTAGTTTCACCACGGTCACATGACTTGGCCACCGCATACACATAAGCTCGAGCGGCATTCATTTGTGTATACATATCGGCCACTTTGCCTTGCACCAATTGGAACTCTCCAATTGACTGACCAAACTGCTTACGGTCATGAATATAGGGAACTACCGCATCCATACAGGATTGCATAATGCCTAGTGGGCCACCGGATAGAACCAGTCGTTCGTAATCCAGGCCACTCATCAGAACACGCACACCGCCGCCTTCAGTGCCCAAAATATTTTCTTCCGGAACTTCACAATCTTCAAACACCAGCTCACAGGTGTTAGACGAGCGCATACCTAGTTTGTCGAGTTTTTGGGCTTGCGAAAAACCTTTAAAACCTTTTTCGACAATAAAGGCTGTAATGCCTTTAGAGCCACCATTGACATCAGTTTTAGCGTAGATGACAAACGTTTCGGCGTCGGGACCATTGGTGATCCACATCTTATTGCCGTTTAGAATATAACGGTCACCTTTTTTGTCGGCTCTTAGCTTCATGCTCACTACATCGGAGCCGGCATTCGGTTCACTCATCGCTAATGCACCAATGTGTTCCCCGCTGACTAACTTGGGTAAATACTTCAGTTTTTGCTCATGTGTACCGTTTTTGTGAATTTGGTTAACACATAAGTTAGAGTGTGCGCCGTAACTTAAACCGATACCTGCCGATGCGCGGCTGATTTCTTCCATTGCTATGGTATGGGCCAGATAACCCATATCAACGCCACCGTATTCTTCTGCTACGGTAACACCCAACAAACCCATTTCACCGAGTTTTGGCCATAGTTCATTGGGAAAACAGTTGTCTTCATCGGCTTTTTCAGCCAAAGGAGCGATTTCGCCTTGTGCAAATGAGTAGATGTGATCGCGCAACATATCGATCTCTTCGCCAAGACCAAAATTCAGGGTAGGGTAAGGTGCATTCATTATTCTTTGCCTCTCATTAATTCTTTCAATTCATCTCGACATCGTGATTCAACTTCATGGAGTTCTGACATCAACATCTTGATATCGTCCATTTGCTGCAACATGACTTGTCGTTTGCTTTCTGTCATACGCAGCATAGCTTCCAGTTGTGCAATGGAATTTTGATTGCTGTCGTATAAATCAAACAGTGTCTTAGTCTCTGCTAAAGAAAAGCCTAAGCGTTTACCGCGTAGAATTAACTTTAGTCTGACTCTGTCTTTATTGCTGTATATTCTATTTTGACCATTTCGAGTCGGGCTTAATAGGCCCTGTTCTTCGTAAAACCGAATTGATCGGGGCGTAATGTCAAACTCTTTTGACAGTTCGCCGATGGAATATGTGCGTTCTCCCATCAGGTTTACCTTTACGTTAGCGTAAGGATTAAGTTAACGTAAAGGTAAAGTAACCGTAACATCTCGTCAACATACCTTGGGATGTTAATTCAGATTGGCTATAGTGAGTCGTCCAGAATCCTGTACGAAAGTAGGATGTAGGCTACATACCTTTTAGTATTGGAAGCGACTATAGTGTCTGATAATCCAAATTAAACTGGGAGAACCCGTTATTATGAGTGCTGAAAATATCGTCATCGTTTCCGCAAAGCGCACCCCAATGGGAGCATTTATGGGGGCATTGTCACCCCTGTCTGCAACTGAGTTAGGTAGTCAGGCTATAAAATCTGCTGTGTCTGAAGCTGGCGCTGACGGCAATAAAATCGATGAAGTGATAATGGGATGTGTTCTCCCAGCTGGCCTTGGTCAATCACCTGCGCGTCAAGCATCACTAGGTGCAGGGTTGCCATTGTCGGCAGGCGTGACCACCATCAATAAAGTATGTGGTTCGGGTATGAAGGCTGTCATGATGGCTCATGATCTTATCAAAGCCGGCAGTGCACAAGCCGTAGTTGCCGGTGGAATGGAAAGCATGAGCAACGCGCCTTATTTATTACCAAAGGCACGGGGTGGTTATCGCATGGGGCACGGTCAGGTGCAGGATCACATGATGCTGGACGGATTGGAAAATGCTTACGATGGTCAGGCAATGGGCTGCTTTGCTCAGGCAACCGCAGACGCTGAAGCGATTACTCGTGAACAAATGGATGAGTTTGCATTAACGTCATTAGATCGTGCCAAAACCGCTATTGCACAAGGATATTTCGAAAATGAAGTTTCTGCGGTAACAATTGTCGGCCGTAAGGGTGATGTTGTTGTCTCTGAAGACGAAAGTCCCAGTAAAGCGATGCCAGAAAAGATCCCTAATCTGCGTCCAGCATTTAAAAAAGATGGTACAGTGACTGCTGCCAATTCCAGCTCCATCTCAGATGGTGCCGCTGCATTACTAGTGATGACAGAAGCACAAGCGAAAGCGCAGGGGTTGACACCACTGGCACGTATCGTGGGTCATGCAACCCATTCAATTGAACCAGAAAACTTTACCGTTGCTCCCGTAGGCGCAATGCAGAAATTGCTGGATAAAATCAATTGGAAAAACAGTGATGTAGACCTGTTCGAAATCAATGAAGCATTTGCCATGGTGACGATGTTGGCAATTAAACACCTGGATCTGGATCCTGCCAAGGTCAACGTCAATGGCGGTGCTTGTGCATTGGGCCACCCAATTGGCGCATCAGGTGCCCGCCTTATCGTGACACTGCTGCATGCACTTAAACGTCTCAACAAACAAAAAGGTGTGGCTTCTTTATGCATTGGTGGTGGTGAAGCGACTGCAATCGCCGTGGAACTGCTGTAAGAAAGCCGGTCTAATCTGAGATTAAAATGTCTCAAAATTCTTCACTGCCAACTAAAATGTAAGCTCTAGTTGGCAGTTTTATAAAATGAAATAATACCTTTACGTTAACGTAAAGGTTATAACTCTGTTACTGTATTTCACAGATAATTAACAACAGATTTCGAGTGTACCCTATGCAAACTGTTCCTATGTTGATTGACGGTGAATTTATCACCTCTGAAAGCTCCCAAAATATTGATGTTACTAACCCTGCCGATAACTCCACCATTGCGCTTGCGCCAATTGCGACGGCAATGGAAGTGGAAAAAGCAGTGGCGGCTGCCAAGCAGGCTTTTGAAAGCTGGCGCGAAGTACCGGTCTCTGAAAGAGCCCGTGTGATGATGCGTTATCAGGCGCTATTAAAAGAAAACCATGATGAAATTGCTAAAGTATTAAGCAAAGAAACCGGCAAGACTTTTGCGGATGCAAAAGGTGACGTCTGGCGTGGTATTGAAGTTGTTGAGCAGGCAATCAATATGCCGGCATTGATGATGGGTGAAACGGTGGAAAACGTTGCCCGTGGCATTGACACCTATAGTTATATTCAACCATTGGGTGTATGCACCGGCATTACCCCATTTAATTTTCCAGCCATGATCCCTTTGTGGATGTTTCCAATGGCTATTGCGGCGGGGAATACCTTTGTATTAAAACCGTCTGAGCAAGATCCTATGACGCCAATGATGCTGGCGGATTTGTTTATGAAAGCCGGTGCGCCAAAAGGTGTCCTGAATGTTGTGCACGGTGATAAATCCACCGTTGATGGCCTGCTGCATCACGAAGACGTTAGAGCCGTATCCTTTGTTGGTTCTGTGCCGGTAGGGCAATACATTTATAAAACGGCAACTGAGAATATGAAGCGTGCTCAATGTTTTGCAGGCGCGAAAAACCACAGTGTTATTATGCCAGACGCCAACAAAGCGCAGGTATTGAATAATCTGGTTGGTTCTTCTGTTGGTGCTGCCGGTCAGCGCTGTATGGCGATATCTGTAGCTGTTTTTGTTGGTTCAGCACAAGACTGGATTGAAGAGCTGGTACCACTATTTGAACAGGTTAAGCCTGGTTTGTGGGACGACGAGTCTGCTTCTTATGGGCCACTCATTAGTCCAAAAGCGAAAGCGAAAGTACAGGATTATATTCGTCAGGGTATTGAACAGGGTGCGACTTGTCTGGTCAACGGCAGTGATTTTGCGCTGGAAGGTTATGAGCAGGGAAACTGGTTAGGGCCAACGCTGTTTTCAGACGTAAAGCCGGACATGACCATTTATAAAGACGAAATCTTCGGCCCGGTTTTGTGCTGTATGCGCGTAGATACACTGGAAGAAGCCATCGCATTGGTCAATGCTAATCCATATGGCAACGGAACGTCTATCTTTACCGCCAGCGGGGCGGCCGCCAGAAAATATCAGCATGAAATTGAAGTCGGTCAGGTTGGAATCAATGTCCCCATTCCTGTGCCACTGCCGTTCTTTTCATTCACAGGTTGGAAAAATTCCTTCTTTGGTGATTTACATGCTTATGGTAAGCAGGCTGTGCGTTTTTACACTGAAACCAAAACTGTTACCGCGCGTTGGTTTGAAGATGATATTCCGACCGGTCCGAACATGACGATTCATTTGCGCTAACCGCGAAACGTATAAGAGGATAAAGACGTGAATTTTGACTTTACTGAAGACCAGCTTGCTTTTGCTGAAACCGCAAAACAATTTGCTGACCAGGAATTAGCGCCACACGCGGCGAAATGGGATAAAGAACACTATTTTCCGAAGGAAGTAATTCAAAAAGCCGGAGAGCTTGGCTTTTGTGGATTATACACCCCAGAAGAAGCGGGTGGTTTAGGACTATCCCGTTTGGACACGTCCATTATTTTTGAGCATCTATCTATGGGGTGTACAGCGACCACCGCTATGATGACCATCCACAATATGGCAACCTGGATGATTGCTTCATGGGGCACTGAGGATGTAAAAAACATCTGGTGTGATTCATTGGTAACAGGTGAAAAGCTGGCTTCTTATTGTTTAACAGAGCCAGGCTCTGGCTCCGACGCAGCAGCATTGCGAACCACCGCCAAAAAAGACGGCGATCACTATGTGTTGAATGGCTCTAAGATGTTTATTTCAGGTGCGGGCGAAACCGATGTGCTGGTGGTCATGGTGCGCACCGGTGAGGCTGGTCCGAAAGGTATCTCTGCTGTAGTCGTGCCTGCTGATGCCGACGGTATTATTTACGGGAAAGCAGAAGAAAAAATGGGTTGGAATGCTCAGCCAACGCGATTGGTCACGTTTGAGGACGTGCGTATTCCAGTAAATCACCTTTTGGGCGAAGAAGGACAAGGATTTTCATTTGCCATGAAAGGTTTGGACGGTGGTCGAATAAATATCGCTACTTGCTCCATCGGTACGGCCCAGCAGGCATTAAATACTGCTAAGGCCTACATGCATGAAAGACAGCAATTTGGCAAACCATTAGCGGCTTTTCAGGCGCTGCAATTTAAGATCGCCGACATGACCACGGAATTAGTGGCAGCACGCCAAATGGTGCGTTTGGCGGCGTTTAAACTGGATAATAATGATCCGGAAAAGACAGCATACTGTGCCATGGCCAAACGTTTCGCTACTGATATCGGCTTTAAAGTCTGTGATGAGGCGTTACAGATCCATGGCGGGTATGGTTATATTCAGGAGTATCCTTTGGAACGTCACGTCAGAGACGTGCGCGTTCACCAGATTCTGGAAGGTACGAATGAAATCATGCGTCTGATTATTGGTCGCAGGGTGCTGGCCGAAGGTGCGGGTGAGTTGTTATGAGTGAGGGGGCCCAAATGAATTCGGGAAACCAATCGGTCATATTCAGTACAAACGAACTTAGCGATGGCCGTGCTATCGGTCACGCGATGCTAAATTTGCCAAAGTCGTTAAATGCATTAAACCTTGAAATGGTAGAGCAACTTCTGGCTCAGTTAGGAAAGTGGCAACGAGACGATAATATTGTCGCGGTAGTGCTTTCCGGTGAGGGTGAAAAAGCCTTCTGTGCCGGTGGCGACGTAGTGTCATTGCACAATGCTATGAAGCGCAACCCAAAGCAAATACCAGATGAAGCCAAGGCCTTTTTTACTCAGGAATATACACTCGATTATCTGATCCACACTTTTGGCAAACCGTTCATTGTTGTGGGTACCGGGATTGTCATGGGCGGGGGTATGGGACTGTTTGCTGGCGCAAGTCATCGAGTTGTCACGGAAACTACCAGAATGGCGATGCCCGAAGTGACAATAGGGTTGTTCCCGGATGTTGGCGGAAGCTACTTTTTAAACAGAATGCCCGATAATCTGGGACTGTTTCTAGGATTAACGGGTGTGCAATTTAATGGTGCTGATGCATTACACATTGGTCTAGCAGACTTTGGCATCGCCAGCGCCTCTGCTGAGATGATACTAAACACCCTGACAAGCCAGAGTTGGTCAGCTGATATTGCTAAAAACAACCAGTTAGTGTCGGACTCATTGGATAAATTACAACAGGCTTTTGGTGATTTACCCGAGTCAAAACTACAATCACATCAGGCTGTTATATCTGATGTGATGGCAGCCGAAACCGATAACAGCTTGTTTGCGAATATCTGTGAACTGGCAGACAGTGACGACAAGTGGCTGCAAAGAGCGGGCAAAACCTTTAAGTCTGGTTCACCCATTACCATTCGATTAGTGATGGAACAATTGCGACGTGCCAAAGCGTTGTCGCTGCTGGATTGTTTCAAAATGGAACTGAATATGGCTTGCGAATGCACTGCTGTGGGTGAGTTTCAGGAAGGTGTCAGAGCCTTATTGATTGATAAAGATGGAAAACCAGCGTGGCAATTTGCAACGCCGGAGCAGGTTCCTGATGAAGTTATTGCAGGGTTTTTCAAAGAACACTGGCCAGAAGGGCATCCCCTGGCCAACTTGAAGGAGTTGTAGCATGGCATCTGTTGCATTTATAGGTCTTGGTAACATGGGTGGGCCAATGGCCATAAACCTGATCAAAGCCGGACATGAGGTGTCGGTTTTTGATTTGGTACCTTCGCAGGTGGCAAAACTGGTCGAAGCGGGCGCAAAACAAGCAGATAGCGCAAAGATTGCTGCGCAAGATGCGGAATTTGTCATCTCCATGTTGCCCGCCAGCAAACATGTTAAACAGTTGTACCTTGGTGAAGACGGCTTGGTGAACAGTCTTCACAAAGACTGCATCGTAATTGATTCCAGCACGATTGACGCTGAATTGGCAAGAGATGTTGGCGCTGCGTTACATGAAGCGGGCATTCGTTTTGTAGATGCACCGGTTTCAGGTGGTGTCGGTGGTGCGGTCGCGGGTACGTTGACCTTTATTGTAGGGGGCGTGAAAACCGTTTTCACTCAGGTTGAGCCAGTGCTTTCTGCAATGGGTAAGAACATCTTCCATGCGGGGGACATTGGGGCCGGACAAATTGCTAAAATATGCAATAACATGTTACTGGCAGTACTGATGACAGGGACCTCCGAAGCCTTGCAAATGGCTATCAATAATGGTCTGGACCCGAAAGTCATGTCGGATATCATGTTACAGAGCTCAGGTCGAAACTGGACACTGGAGCTTTATAACCCTTGCCCTGATGTGATGCCAAATGTGCCTTCATCAAACAATTATCAGGGCGGTTTTTTAGTGGACCTGATGAAAAAAGATCTTGGATTAGCAATGGATGCTGCCAATCAAAGTCAATCAATGACACCGATGGGAGCATTGGCTGCCAGTCTGTATAACATTCACTCTGCTCATGGCAATGGTCAAAAGGACTTTTCCAGTATCTTTGAGATGTTAGCGACGCAAAATCAGGGGAAATAATATGAATTTACAAGATAAAGTCATTGCAATTACTGGTGCGGCGCAGGGGTTGGGTCGTGCGATGGCAGATTGCTTAGCTGATGCGGGTGCCCATATTGCGCTATTGGACATGCAGGAAGATGCACTGAACCAGGCAGCCATTGAGTTAGCGGAAAAAGGGATTACTGCTAAAGCGTATAGTTTGAATGTGACTGATGAAGAGCAGGTCGAGTCGACGTTTGCTCAGATCGCAGCGGATTTTGGCCAGATAAATGGTTTGATCAACAGTGCTGGCATCATGAGGGATGGCATGTTTCTCAAAGTGCAGGACGGCAAAGTTGTGAAGAAGATGTCGAAATCGCAATTTCAAAGTGTGTTGGACGTTAATGTCACAGGTACCTTTTTATGTGCCAGAGAAGCTGCTGCACAAATGGTGGAGACGGGCAGTCAGGGCGTTATCATCAACCTGTCTTCTGTTTCTCGTGGTGGCAATATGGGACAAAGCAACTACTCAGCATCCAAAGCTGCGGTAGCGACTATGACGGTAACCTGGGCAAAAGAGTTGGCCCGTTTCGGCATTCGTGCTGCATGTATAGCGCCAGGCTTAGTTAATACGGCAATGGCAGCGCAAATGCGCCCGGAAATGCAGGAAAAGTTTTTAAGCTCAGTACCATTACGTCGCTTAGCCGAAGTGGAAGAGCTGGGCCATGCTGCCCGGTTTATCTTTGAAAACGACTATTTCACGGGGCGTGTATTAGAGCTTGATGGCGGTACTCGGGTATAGTGTAAAAAATAACACATAGCCAAAGACACACCACCCATCTAAAATATATAGGGCAGCATTCAATTCTGAAGCTGCCTTATTTTTTGAAGTAGTATGAAGAAAAAAGCTATATTTCTCGATAGAGACGGTGTCATCAATATCGATTTTGGTTACACCTCAACACCTGAAGACTTTAACTTCTACGAAGGCGTATTCGCCGCTTGCCGCCGTTTTCAAAGTTTGGGATATGCGTTGGTTGTAGTAACCAATCAATCTGGAATTGCCAGAGGGTATTACTCGGAAGCTGATTTTGAAATCTTATGTGATTGGATGCTAAATCAATTTTTACAGGAAGATGTTGATCTTACTGCCATCTATCATTGTCCACACCACGCCACCGAAGGACAGGGCGAATTCCGCAAAGATTGTAATTGTCGCAAACCCAAGCCAGGTATGTTGTTGGCGGCGGCGAGTGAACATAATATCGACTTAAGTCAGTCTATTATGATAGGCGATAAAATCAGCGACATGGAAGCGGGCAGGGCCGCGGGCGTGAAAAAATGTATCCTGATTGAAGAATCTGACGTAAAAGATAAAATGCAGCATCCTGCTGTAGATGATGTCGCAAAAGCCCTAATGCATGTCAGAATTTAACCACTTGAACTAAAAGAGTATTTTAGTTTTCCCAGAATATGGTTAACATGCATGTTCGAAAAAGCAAATAAAGCAATTTGTGCCATAGACGAAGGCATGAAGGTTTAGTGACAAGCATGGCAGAAAATGCAAGTATGCTGGTAGTGACGGCAAGCGCCGAGCGCTATCAGAAAATCAGATCTAAGTTAAAAAATCAGTTTCGTACCATAGAGCATGCCAGCGATAGTGGCAGCGCCATTTCCAAATTAAAAATAAAACCTTTTGAATGTATTGTCTCCGATACCGAAATTGGCGACATCGATGCCTGGCGTTTAGTGCGAATGCTGCGTGCCAATCTCTTCGTGACGGATGCTGACGCCCCATTTATCTTAATTTCTGATACCTATTGTGAGCACATCGCGCAAACCACCGCGGCGGCTTTTGCCATAGACCAGGTAGTGGCACAGGATCATCTGGATGAGCTGCCCAGTGTCGTAGAGAAACACTCTTTGGCGTCACAAACCGGCTTAAATAAGCCAGCGGTATTAGTGATTGAAGACGATCACGACATTTCAGAATTAGCTTCACGCTTGTTAAAAGTGTCCTATCGTGTCGAAACTGCTGACACAGGCACCAGGGGGCTCGATAAATATTTGAATGGGCAGTTCGATATTGTGTTACTAGACGTGCAATTGCCGGAAATGTCAGGGCATCAGGTGCTCGATGCCATTATGGCCCATAATCCGCAACAGGCCGTTGTAATCATGACCGCTCATGGCGGCACTGATGTCGCTGAAGAGCTGCTGATAAAAGGGGCCGTGGACTTTATTCCCAAGCCTTTTAAAGGTGATCAATTACGTGCTGTTATCGCGATTGCTGCCCAACGTGAAAATTATTTAATCAGTAATAGTCAATTCGAAGACAAAGTACTCACCATCGAACAACGTGAACATCAGTACAAGGAATTGTCTGAGGCCCATACGCGCTTGCTTAATCACCTTTCTACGGTCGTCATGGAGTTGGATGGTGAAGGGCGAATAAAATTCGTAAACCGGGCGTGGCGAGACCTGACAGGTTACCGGGATTCAGAAACGATTGGGGAATTGCTGGAGTCATTTGGGTATGGTGATGATGGTGAGACAACTCAATATGTTAGACATCATTTGGATAAAGTGATTAGTGGTGAGGTTGACTACAACAAAATTGAATATCAGGTCAGCACCAAGTCTTTGAGTTCGATTTGGGTTGAAGTCCAATTTAATGATTTGCATCGACATGGTGAATTGGTCGGCGTTACCGTGACGATGGACAACATTGATGACCGCAAAAAAGCAGAGCTGGAGCTAAGCCATTTAGCGTCTCATGATACTCTCACCAACCTCTTTAATCGCCACTATTTCGATTCAGAGTTACGACGACTGGCAGATACCGCCCTTATCAACAAGCATACCCATTGTCTACTGTATCTGGACTTGGACCACTTTAAGGTCATCAACGATACCCAAGGTCATCATCAGGGAGATCAGGTCATTAAGGACGTGGCAGACAAGTTGCTGGCAATGAAACGTGAAGGGGACGTGTATTGTCGAGTCGGCGGCGATGAATTCGCCTTATTGCTACCCAGAACAGAACTAGCCGATGCGGAGCAGTTTGCTCAGCGCATCTGTACGATGTTGCAAAATGGTCATTATCAGTTCGATGATCGGATATTTAAAATCAGTTGCAGCATCGGGATGACCGAAATCAGCGGAGTCGAAATCCTGCCTGAAACCTATTTGCAACAGGCGGATATTGCCCTCTACGTCGCAAAACGTCGTGGTCGCAATCAGGTGCATACTTATGGGTTGGAGGACCGTGATACCGAGGACTTTAAAGCCTCTGTACAATGGGTGCATATACTGCAAAAAGCGATAGTAAACGATCAATTAATCTTGCACTTCCAACCTGTTTTTGATGCTGTGACTGGCAGCGTTGCCTATTTCGAAGCACTGGTTCGTTTAGTGGTAGATGACCGCATAATCATGCCTGGCGAATTTATCCCCGCTCTAGAGCGGGTCGAAGATACCAACTTGTTGGATCATCAGGTAGTTTCTAAAGCAATCAGCATGATTAGTGAGTTTGACGTTTTAGAAAAGGTCGCGATCAACCTGTCGGCACAAGCATTCAGCGATGACAATTTGTTGCCACTGGTACAAGAAAAACTGGCGCAATATGGTGTAAGTGCAGGGCAAATCATATTTGAGGTAACCGAAAGTGCCAGTTTAACCAATCTGGACGCTACCAGAGGCATGATCAATAAGCTGATGGAGCTAGGCTGTGAGTTTTCTATTGATGACTTTGGGACCGGTTTTAGTACGTTCAGTTACTTAAAACAATTGCCTGCAAACAGCGTCAAGATAGACGGTTCTTTTGTAAAAGATATGGTGGAAAACCCAATAGATAAAGCGTTGGTTAAATCTATTTGTGAGGTAGCCACAGCACTCCAGAAAACCACCGTTGCGGAGTTCGTTGAGAATGAACAAACGGCAGTCGCTTTACGGGCACTTGGTGTGGATTATCTGCAGGGTTACCATCTAAGCCGTCCATTGGATATTAAAACTACCCAGGAAACGTACGCGGAAGCTGTATAAACCTGTTCAAAAACAAAAGCCTACTAATTTAAGGTAAATTAAATATCCTGTAAAGCATTAATTTGCCAAAATTGATAGATTTTTGACCAATTTGCTATTCATACCTAAATATTTTGTGTACATTGTGCGCCGCTTTACGGTTTTTTAACAGTGTGCAGGTGGATAAAATATGTCTATGGCGGATTCAAAAAAAGAATCAAATGTAGATATGGAGGTCTTTACATACGCGGATTTGATTGTTGATTACCTTCATCAATTAGGTATCGAGTATGTGTTTGGTGTACCGGGTGGTGCAATAGAACCTCTATATAACGCCATGGCAACATCTGCCCAGCATGGTGGCGTAAAATCAGTTGTCGCCAGACATGAGTCAGGTGCCGCTTTTATGGCTGATGGGTATGCACGTGAAACCGGCAGGATCGGCGTATGTTGCGCCACGACAGGTCCCGGTGCTACTAACCTGATAACCGGCGTATCAGGCGCGTTTGCTGATAATATTCCGTTGCTGGTCATCACTGCCCAGACACCACTGCCAAAATTCGGTCGACGCGCACTACAAGACTCTTCTTGCACTGCAATTGATACCGTCAGTATGTTCAACCACTGCTGCAAGTATTCAACACTTGTCAGTCACCATGAACAACTGGAAACCAAATTGGTTTCCGCGCTTATGACTGCACGCAACGAGCCTGCTGGCCCGGTGCACATCAGTATTCCCTCTGACGTATTAAGAACTATCGCTGAAAAGCCCATGGCTTCAGAACCCAGAACCCTTAGAGCCCGTTACACACTAACGGATCAAGGGGCAATGGACCAACTTGTCATTGAATTGAAGTCAGTAAATAAAGTGGCGCTATTTATCGGGGATGGCTGTGAAGGGGCCTCTACAGATATTATGCGATTTGCTGAAATGATTAACGCGCCTTTTGTTACCGGCCCAATGGGCAAACGCTGGGTCGATGAAACCCATCCGCTGTATCGCGGAGTATTCGGGTTTGCAGGGCATGATAGCGCAAAAGAACTGTTAGCCGACAAGAACAAAGAAATTGATTTGGTGATCGCGATTGGCGCAGCGCTGGGTGAATTGGGTACAAGAGGTTGGTCTCAGGAGCTGATCAACAACAAGCTGATTCATGTGGATTCGAGAATTGAGCATTTCACACGCTCGCATATGGCAAAATTACATGTTTGTGGCCACCTTCCTACCATTTTTCGCATCGTTAATGAAAAACTCAATAGAGCACAGCGCTACTGGGATAAAGTGTGGAGTGGTATGGAGATGCCGCAAAAGCAGAATATAAACGGTTGTAGCACCACTTTATATCAGGAAGATTTGTGCCTCAGTGAAGACAATCCAATTAAACCACAGCGTTTATTTACTCATTTAAGCCGTGAGCTGCCGCTAGACACACGATTATTTGTCGATGCTGGTAATGCCTGGTCATGGTCAATTCAGTATTATCAGCGTAAGGAGCATGACGGTAAATTCCATATTGCAATGGGGCTGGGTTCAATGGCGTGGGCCATTGGGTCTGTTATCGGCTCAGCAATGGGTGATCCAAAACGAAATGCTCATGTCTGTATTACAGGCGATGGTAGTTATCTTATGGGGTCGCAGGAAATCACCGTAGCAAAACAGCAGGAACTGCCTATTGTATACATCATTTTAAATGATGGTGTATTGGGTATGGTGATGCACGGTCAACGCTTAGGTGGAGCCGCCCAGACGGGATTTGAATTGGGCGAAATTAATTACGCTATGATCGCCGAAGGCATGGGGATTGAAGGGATAGTGATCAATACCGTTGAGGAATTAGAAGCCATTGATTACAAAAGATTATTTAATAAACAGGCCCCCACATTAATTGACGTGCGCGTTGATAAAGAAGCCGTTCCACCTATGGCCGATCGCGTTAAAGGTATCGCTACAAATGGCAGTACTTCAGCGACACCTGGTGGGTGATACATAGTATTATATAGCGTTTACACCACCATCAGCTTCCCAAGTTGCACCTGTTACATAGGTGCAATGTAATTGTCCATAAATAACATCAGCGATTTCTGAAGCATATCCATATCTTTTCAATGGGATCATTTGTTCTTGTTGACTTCTGATTTCCGCCATTGCTTCTTTCGGTATACCTAATTTATCTAAAATAGGAGTATCAATGGCACCTGGAGCAACAGCGTTTATTCTTACACCTTTTGCAGCTGTTTCTACAGCCAGGCTTTTAACTAGTGAGTCCATAGCACCTTTCGTTAGCGCATAAAGGCTCGCATTTGGAAGTCCATTTTCGACTACAGCAGAAGTAACAATTGTAATAGCTCCTTTGGAAAGTGACAGGGTTGGCAATAACCATTTGATCAAAAAATAAGAACCTTTGATATTGGCATTGATGAAATACTCAAAATCTGATTCATCTGTTTCTTCAATTGGTTTAAAAACTGCTGCAGCGGCATTCAATACAACGAAATTTATACCTTTTCTTTTAACGTATTCTGCCAGTAACTCTATTTCATTAAGTTTGCTTATGTCAGCTTTAAAGAAATCACATCCTATCTCTTTCGCAGCCTTTTCAAGCCTCTCTGTTGAGCGACCTGAAATAATGACATCTAAACCCTCGTTTTTCATTTTTATCGCTGTCGCAAAGCCGATACCTGAATTGCCACCTGTTATTAATACTTTATTCGCCATTCATAATCTCTCACTGAGTAATCTTTCTTTTTGCGGGTCCCGTATACTTTATGTCAGAGCATCTAAGGGGTAAAAAGCTTAATTCCGTGTTATCTGCCGCCTCTGCATAACATGCATGCACACCTGACTGAACCCAACTTGAAAATAGTCTTTCTACATTTTTTCCATCATATCCCAAATCAGAAAGTACGGCTGCCATATAGCCAGCTACGTTAAAGCCTTCGTTATGGTGAGTATTTAAATAATTGTGAATATCTATCGCTATTTGCTCATGTGAACCTGGAACGAAACCTAATTGTTGTCCGACTCTTTGCATCGCTGAGACTCTCTCATCCCCCGATGCAATCGGCCTAGAATACCCAACTATTACAGGCTTTGATTTCAGCAATTTCGAACGAGCCGCCAGTTCGCACTCTACGATTGCGTCTATAGACATCCCCTCCAACTGTTGAACCCTGGCTTTCTTTATGAAGTCGATACAAGCTTTCATGGTTCCGGAACCGTACATTCTGGAATCGGCAGCTAAAATGCCTCCCGCTACAGCAGATGGGCATGACGCTTTGATAGTCCCCGCTAATGCACCAATTTGGTTGCACCATATCCTGGGGTCAGGCCAGCTTAAACAGATAAATCCAGCCTCTAACCATTTTGCAACGGACTCTGAAGGTAATTTACCTGTAACATTCAAAACTAATACTTGAAAATAGCTTCGGTGACCAACTAATTCATTCATCATATCGTAGCCATGATTATAGACGGCTTCTCCGATACGCCAGCCACCCTTCTTACTGACTACCTTGTTTCTCAGTGCATCCCAAATATGCGTATCATTAAGTTGTGATGACATATTTGTCCTCAGAAATAAATGGCATTTCAGTTAAGGCTTTGTTCGCTTTCTCTACCCCATGCATCATTAATCCGGGGGCTTGTAATATTTGAAAAAGCCCACAACCAATCCGGTAGTTCAAGCCTAAATCACACATTATCGTTGCAGCAAGGCCTGTCGGTAACCAGGATAGTTTCCCTGGTTGATGCAAATTAAGCAGTGCAACAAATTCGTTTGCCCATTTGACATAGGGTAATCCTGTGTCATCAATGTGATTGGCCAAATTTTGCGTTAGAATATCAAATCCGTTATAAATTGTTCCAAATCCAGGAATGGGATTAGGTTTATTGCTTTCACATTCCACTTTTCGCACTATTTCCAAAGGGCTTTTTTCAATGCTTTTTTCTAAAAATTGCATACAATTTGCGACTTCTTTGCTTCCTAAATAATCGCTTGATAGAACCTGCAAACCTATGGGCAAAATATGACTGATCTCAGTTCTGCCAATACCTGCATTCATCGCAGCCCGGGTTGCCGGATGCCTTATGCCGGGGGTAATAAATGCTTTAAGAAGGAACTCGAGTAATCTACTTTGTTGGGCGTTAGGTAGGTCGCCTTTTAACATCAGAAAAAGCATCTCAACATAGGATTTGGCTTTGACAAGTTCTTCAAAGTTGTAGCCATATAGATAGGATTTTTCCGCTAAGTAAGGGTTTTCCTCAGATTCTTCCTCCATCCAGATACCATTTGGGATGGCGGAAGTAAATTCATCACCCTTAGATTTTTCTTGTTGCTTAATCTTCTTTTCGGTCAAAATGTATAGCTCGCTTTCAACCAATAACCACTTTCTTCAAGTGGATAGTCATTTGGAATTTGACCATCAGACGGCTCTCGTGCATTTTCATCAAAAATATTTCTAATTAGTAGTGAAAGATCAATATTCTTACTGAGGTGATAATTTAAGTTGGCGTTGCTCCAGTTGTAGTCGGCAATTTGAGTTCTTGTGTCTGATGGTAGTCGTGCACGATCCTTAATCCACTTGGAATCAAAATGGAACGTAAAATCGTCATTGAGCTCCCAATTCACCGCGAAATATAATAAATCTTTGGGGGCGTCAGCGATATACTCACCAGTATCAGCGTCTTCGGGTTTTTGCCACGCGTAAGAAAGCTTAAGTTCCACATTATCTGAGGCTTGCCAACTAGCAAGTGCTTCAAATCCTAATCCTTCTTGGGCTGCCGCATTATTTGCTTGTTGCGAGCCATCAGATTGAGGCGTATAGACGATTAAATTATCCGCTCGGTACTTAAAGACATTGAATAAGAGCTTCCAATCAAAATTTGGGCGGTAGTCCAATGCTAACTCGAATGTATCGATTTCCTCAGCATCCAAGTTTTCGTTTCCAAGAATAATAGGATTATTAATTGCGTATAGTTCGCCAAAAGAAGGCGCTCTAAATGCTTTCCCATAGAGTGATTTTATTGTTAGGTTGTGTCTCGCTTGCCAAACTAGCGCCAATCTAGGATTAATTGTTGAGCCAAAGTCCGAGTAATCATCAAATCGAATTCCAGCTGTTAACTCCCAATCTTTAGCCAAGGACCACTCGTCCTGCAGCGACACATAAACGACATCTCTCTCCGCATCTGGAGAATAAATAAAGGGAGTCCCGGTGACATCAACCAAAGAGCCATCTCTAAAGTCTTCAGTAAAAGTTTGCGCCAATGGGCCAAAGTTTTTATATTCTTCGACCTCAAAGTCATTTTTAAGCAAGCCGAATGACATTCGTATACTGTGATTGCTCCACCCGTAGTAAAACGCTGTTAAATCAAGTTCAATGTTACTATCTTTTGTTATTGGCTTACCAATGATGCCATCCGGGAATATGGTAAAGGCAATTGGAACACCATTTTCGTCAAACTGCCGCGGCAGGGCCATACCTGGGGGAAATATTTCAAATCGGGTATCTCCTTTATAATCCTGATAGGTAGCACTTGATGAAATCGTCCAGTTTTTTCCTAATTTACCGTTATACGCGATTCTAAAGTTATATGCTTCGTGAGTGCTTTGATCATTTCGAGGTATCGCCTGGGCGCCTCCTGCACCAGTTCCACCATCATTTTTAAGGTACCAGAAACTGGTCTCTAGGCCGTCTATCTGCAATTTCAAATGCAGTTCTTCTGTATCTAACTTAGTATCCAATGGACCTGGAGCGTGTGAAATAGCACCCAATCCCAATCCGTATAGAGCATCTTCCTCTACTATACGACTACTATCTCCATCCGTAGATGTAGCCTGAGCGTTTATGGCGAATTTAAAGTTATCTTTTGTGAAGCCGCTGTTCACCCATGCAGATTTGTATCCAAAAGAACCTGTCATTAAACCAATGTCAGAACTCGTATCTGCATCATACCCTTTGGTTACGACATTTATCACTCCAGAAAACGCATCTGCACCGTGGACGGCAGAGCCCGGCCCTTTTATAACCTCAATTCTGTCAATCAAATCCACACTAAGATTGAAGTTATCCATCCCACTTTGCTCCTACCCAGTTTGAAGTTGTTCTAACACCATTTACTAAAAGCAATACCTGTGTATTTTGTCTTGTATGGATGCCACGAATAGAATATGAAGGATTCATTCTATTAAAGTTAGAAGGGTAAACATGCAACCCCGTTACATGTTCTAAAATCTGATGAAAATTATTTGCACCAATCACTTTAATATCATCAGACGTTATCACCTCTGCGATGGAGGGGGCTTTACTAATTGCCTTTTTCGTACCAGTCGCAATACTGATAAACTCTTCACCACCATAATAATCAAAACTTTCATCAGAAAACTCGTCTTCAAATTCATCGGGTGGATCGTCGTAGGTTTGGTTGGCATTTGCCCAGCTGCCTGTTGATGTCAGGGCGAAAAATATGCAGCTTGCTAGCAGTGTTGTTTTCATGTGGGTCATATACAGTTAGCTGTTAATTTGGGTTGCGTTACATCCTTTAACTGCTCACCTGTTGTTATCGAAAGTGTATTATGCATTTGAGTTTTAACAAGTTTTATTGTGAAAGTGGAATTTTTACAGTAAAACACGAGCCTTCTCCCGGAATGCTGTGTACTGAAATACTGGCATTCATCAAGTCACAGAATTGTTTTGAAATGGCAAGTCCAAGTCCGGTGCCAGCAAATTTTCGCGTTTCACTTCCATCTACCTGTTTAAACTGCTGAAAAATTCGTTGTTGTTGTTCTTCAGGGATACCGATCCCCGTATCCTGGACACTGAAGGTCATCATGTCATTTTCTGCAGAGACTCTTAGCAAAATTGTGCCATTCTCGGTAAATTTGCAAGCATTGCTGACCAGGTTGATTAATACCTGCAGAAGCTTCTCATGATCAACCCGCATTAACAAATTGTCACACTTCTGTTCCAATTTAAACTGATTGTTATTACTGGGGATCAATGGGGAGGTTGCTTCTTGCACGCCCTCAATCAAATCATGCAGATAGACACTTTTTAAATTTAATTCCATACGCCCGGCTTCGATTTTTGACAAATCCAGTACACAATTGATCATACCGAGAAGTCGATCAGCGTTGCGTGTGACACGGTCCAGGTCCGGGACAATGTCGTAGAAGCCTTCGTTTTCTGCCTCTTCCTTAGCGAGGTCAACATAACCAATAATTGATTGGATAGGGGTACGCAATTCATGGGTCATGTTCGCCAGGAACTCAGATTTGTGACGACTGGAGCTTAAAGCGGCGTCTCTTGCAACTACGAGCTCCTGAGTTCGTATTTTCACTTCCGCTTCCAGCTTGTCCCGATGACTGCGTAACTTTTCATCCTGTTCGTCCAGAGTATCCATCATGGCATTGAATGATTGTGCCATTTGCTCAATTTCTCTGGAGCCCTGTACATGGGATTTCATATGGTCGCCAGTTTCATGATTGTAAACCATGACTTCCGATAGGCTTTGCAAGGGGGAAAGTAAGCGCTGGATGGCACTTCCCACAATAAATACCAATGCCACAATCACAATGGCACCTGTGACCACAATAGTCAGAATAATATTGGCGTTGATCTCAGACAGACTCTCTTTACTGAAGGAGATAATGGCATAGCCCAGTTTTTCTTCTTCAGCGTCAAATAGCTGGGTCTCGGATTCGGCATCCTGACTATTGCTGAGAATAACAGCCGAGGCGATATACCAATGTTCGGTGTCTTCTAACTGAACAAGGTAGCTGCGCATCTCTGCCCAATTTATTTGCTTGAAATATTGTTCCGCCTGGGCATCTCCCTGCCAGGCAAATATTCGGCCATCTTGTGTTACCAGCCCGGCCCCTAGAACGTCTGGAAAGGCCATAATTTGCTGAATCGTCGGGCGGATGTTTTCTTCACTTTCCGTCAACAAGGCTAAGATTGCCTGGCTGGATAACGCGCGCGCAACTTGTTGTGCGTTGTCCGTCATCAGGTTGCTGGTTTGTTTGCCTGCCAACCAACTGACGGTCAGGCTAAACAGTATTAATAAAATGCATACACCCATGACGATATAGGTCAATAGCTGTTTGCGTACACTGGGCGGGTGCTTCCGCTTACGCGCTTTTTGCTGAGCTATTCTGGCACTGTCGATGATTGGCGTCATAGTTTATTGTGGAAAAGTCAGGTGAAAGGTTTCTTTTTTCTGGGACTCATAATCCAGTCCCAAATGTGCTGCAGTTCTTAGGTTTACCGCCAGCTTCATTTCTTTTAATGGTATAACGCCTTTGACTCTTCGATCCGCATGCATTGCGGTCACCATCTTCACTAACTGTTTTCCCAATGCATAATGATCAGGAAATAGTGAGAATAATGCACCACGTTTTGCGTGTTCTGGTTTACTGGAAAACAGCACTAGGTTTTGTTCCCAGGATTTTTCCAGTAAGTTTGGTAGAATTGCCTGCTCATGAGCAGTGTATCGGTCCAACGGCAACCACACCGCATCAGTAGCGGGATTAATATCATTTAGCAGTGACTCGTAACTCACGGCCGCATTCTTGATACTTTTTACTTCAATATTATTGAGCTCCAGCCCCAATAAGCCCGCTTGCACAGTGGCTAACTCAATCAACCAGCGGTTTTCTGGACTGTATACGACGTGGACCCGTTTAATCTTGGGGGCTAACTGCTTTAGTGTGGTAAACAGGACCTCTGGGTCTGCAAGTAAACTGACGCCGGACAATCCGTTTGGTCTGATGGGCAAGGCACCGATGACGGTTGGTGTATCTACGGAGATTTGCTTGGCAACTTTATAACCTCTACCACCGAGCGCAATCAGCATCTTGGTGTTTTGTTGTTGCACCCAACTTACGGATTCTGAAACAGAGTCTGACTTTTCAAGAGAAAGAGAAGAGACATCGCCGGCATATTCGCTTTCAATACCTGCAATGATTTCGGAGAAAATTTGGTCGTAGGGAGAGGGAACTTCAGGATACAGCACTGATAGCACGTCATCAGCATGCGAGTCTGAGCATGCCAGGATAACAACAATACTGAAAATGACCTGCGTCAGCTTACGCGGCATGACAAACTTATCCAAACGCTTCCCTAAACTGGAATAATAACAATAGCTTGCAGGCTTGTAATTAAAATTATTCTGTTAATGCAAAACTACTTATGAGCTTTATCGCCTGACCCAGCAAACCAATATCCAGGTTTTCGTTATTGCGGGGTGTTCCGTCTAACTCGAATACCTGATAGTTCCCATTTCTATCAACTTCAGTACGCAGACCGTTGTTGAACACAACAATTTTATCCATCTGGCTGGACACCAACCAGGTGCGACTGGTTTGATTTAAATCCCGGCCAGTGGAATGTTTGATAACATCCAGCTTGCAACCCATGGCCGACAACACCGTGTTGGCGACGTCCTGATGGTTACTGATGGCCGGTGCGTTGTTGATAAAATTGCTAAACGCGCTGACTTTCTGATTGGCAGCCAGTTGTGCCAGGAAAATCTTGTCACCAGGCTTAATGGCGTCGCGTAATTGGCCTAAGCGGGCACGGTTTGTGAACGCGACAATTAGCCCTGAACTACTTTCGTTTACATTATCCTTGAATGTTTCCCAATCCGATGATTCTGGTTGACCAATAACATTCAGGTCATTGTCGCTGTATAAATAGACCGGTAATCCCAATTTAGCAGGAATATCCAGAAGCAGTGGTTTTTCTTTGCGGACTTCTCGGTGGTAAAGATCAGGTAATCCATAAAGCAGCGTAGTTTGACCTGCTTCCATATCTGTAGACATGTCCCAGTGATTCGGCAATGGGAGCACACCATCAAAGCCGAGGTCGTCGCTTATGTCATCGAGACTGACCAGAAGTAACATCTTTTGGGACGTGTCTAATGTGCAGTATAGCGGCTCTTTTGGGTAGGTGACGCGGTCGAACATTCGATCAAATTTTAACTGTTTTTTATTTTGGTAATCTTCCATATTGAATAGTCCATATTTGGACATCAGGGTTTTAGCCGTGGCGGGGTAGGAAAGCGGAAACATGTCATCCTGATTGATGATGGGGCTATACAGTTTGGCATCCGCCCATATATGAGTGATATGGCTAAACATAAAACAGACAACAAAGGCAGTGCTGACAGGCAGCGCAATTTTGAGCTTTTGAAGTCGTTCCAGCCGTTTAAAGATAGCATTGGCCAACATCAGCTGAAACAAAAACCAGATGACGAACAACACACCGAGAAAACTCCACTGGCGCCAACCAAATTCGCTGACTACATGAAAGGTTTGTTGTTTAACGAGAGCTGCAGTATTAACGGAAATGTGCAAGCCATACTGCGTATAAAGCAGCGCATCGAGTGCAAGAAATGCCAGTCCCAGTGCTGCGACTGCTGAGCTATACCCCCTCAAAAAGCGACTGTTGGGTAACAGGTAACACAAGGGGAGAATAAATATCACAAAGCCAAAAAAGGTCAAAAATCCAATATGGCTAAACCAGTTGGCAATGAGATATACTAAGCCCAGTGCGGTGTCTGGCAAAGACGAACTGAATAAGTATATACCTGCTATGACTATTGCAATGGCTATATTGCACAAAGAAAACCAATGTCCCCAGGAAACAAGCTTGGTGATTTTTTGACGTCTGGGTGTTTCAGTCAGGATCATGGCTGACTGATCATTTAACGCTTTTCAATAGAGCCTGACTGAATTTTTCAGCCAGTTCTTCACGCATACTCTCCGGAACACGCGTATGCAACAAATGGGTAACGGCATTCCCTAAAACCATAAGAGACAAATCAGCAGTGACTTCTTGTTTTTCAAAAACGGCACAGACTTCTGATAATAAGGCTTCAAATTGTGCGTTGGAATATTTAGACTGTTGCGGCATAAAAGGGTCTCAAACTCAGATCAGACAAGATGGTAGCAGTATTTTTAATTTGCTCCAACAAGGTAGCGGGTCATTAGCGTGATTTGCTTAAAATATTTGCGTATTTAATCGGGCAATTCGCTAATCCATCTTTTGTATCATTACTCAATAATATTATTGAGCTACCAGAATAAAATAGGAATTCATTAATTAATGTCTGCAATTATTCAAAACTTCATTATCCATCAACTTTACATTGAGGGTGAAAAACTAAAGGCCAGAACCCGGAACGATATTTTTGAAGTGAACGCGGATTTAGAATTGTTCGCGCAGCAATTAAATCATACCTTTAATAACAAGCCAGTGCGTGGTATCGCGGGTTTTTCTGAACCAGAGGAAGAAACCAGCAGTTTCTCAGATAGCTTGCAGCAGTACTTAAACGGCGATGACTCATTTTTATCATTCAGTGTGTCGGTGTGTGAACGGTTAATAAACACACTGATTGAGCAAGGCAGTGTTGAAACTGGCTTTGTGGTGGTTAGTCAGTATCAGTTTCTTGCTACTGATTACCTGCTGATTGCAGTGCTGGATACCAAGGAGCATGTTGAAATCACTCCGCAATTGAATATCAATGTCGCGAATCATCTGGACTTAGCCAAGATGCAATTGGCGGCACGAATTGATTTAACGATGTTGCAAACTCAAGCAGACAATCAACGTTATATCAGTTTTGTCAAAGGGCGCGCTGGCAGAAAAATAGCGGATTTCTTTTTAACTTTTTTGGGTTGCGAAGAGCAATTGGATGTCAAACAGCAGAATAAAATGCTGTTAGAGCAAGTTGAGCAGTACATGGACAGCGAACAGCTCCAGCCTGAAGAAAAAACAGAAACCCGCTCCAAACTGGTCGACTATTATAAAGAGAAAGTCGACTCTGGCGAAGAAATTAATATTTCAGAAGTGACACAAACCCTCAGCTTTGATGATCAGAAACAGGACTTTAGTGCCTTTAATCAACAGACTGAATCTCCGGTGGAAGACAGCTTTCAAGCAGACCGAGCGGCAATAAAATCACTGAGTAAATTTTCGGGGCAAGGGGGTGGTTTGTCTTTGAGTTTCGATCGAAAACTACTCGGAGAGCGAGTATCTTATCAAGCTGATTCAGATACGCTTATCATTCGCGGTTTGCCACCTAATTTAAAAGACCAGTTAAGCAAGTGGAAAGACTAAGGGAGTAAATCCTGATTCAAATTCATCAATTTCATCTAAGCCGTTTTCGCTTTTGAGCAGCCGGCGCTATAATAGCGCGATTATATTCAGGGTACGTAATTACAATGCAGCTTTTTGTTAATGACCTCACAGTAATGGACTTTTCATATCTTTGCCCGGAGCGGGGCATGGTGGGGGAGAGTTGGATTGTCGATGTGGTGTTGAATGGTGCTCTGAATGAAGAGAGTATGGTTCTGGATTTCGGGAAAGTTAAAAAGGAATTGAAATACCTTATTGATGAGTATGTTGATCATAAACTGCTGATCCCCGCTGAACATCCTTTTACTCATATCCAACCGGACAACACATCCGATAATGTTTTGGTGCACTTTCAAAGGCCGGAAAAATTAATCTGGTTAAATTGTCCGGCGGATGCCTACGCGTTTGTTTATGACACCAGTGTAAATATGGCGTCTGTCAGCCAATATCTGAAAGAAGTTATCGCAACACATCTGCCTGAAAACGTTGATGATATCGAACTCAATCTGCGCGCTGAAGAGATAACAACACCGTTTTATCATTACAGCCATGGTTTGAAGAAACATGACGGTAACTGTCAGCGTATTGCCCATGGCCACCGTTCCAAAATCAGTATTCAACTGGATCAGCAGGAAAGCCTGAAATATCAATCCTACTGGGCTGATCGTTGGCAAGATATATACATTGGCTCTGAAGAAGATATTGTTACGTTCACCGAGCTACTGGGCCCTATTACCAAGAAGGTGGAAGAGAACGAAGTGCTGTGTTTTTCTTATGAATCGACCCAGGGTCGCTTTGAACTTCTCATGCCAAGAAGTGAGTGTGAAATCGTGGGAACCGATTCGACAGTAGAATGTCTTGCTCAATATGTCGCTGATCAGCAAAAGTCTTTGACCCCAGATAATAAAATTCGGGTTGCCGCGTATGAAGGTGTGGGTAAAGGGGCAATAGCCTATGCGTAGACTTTTAATTTTGATTGGTATGTTATCGGTTTTCTCGACGCAAGCCATTGAGCTGATTGGAGAGATGACGCAAGGCAGCCTTATCCGTGGCGAAGTTGCACCGGGTTCTAAAGTGTGGTTGAACGATATCGAGGTGAAAGTCTCGCCAGAAGGGTATTTTGCATTTGGTTTTGGGCGTGATGCCAAACTAACCCACAGGCTTAGCTGGCAAACGCCAGAGCAAAACAAAGAAAGCCAATCGTTAACGCTAACAGAACGCGAATACAATATTCAGGCTATAGAGGGCTTGCCGCAAAAGATGGTGACACCTCCAGAGAGTGTCCTGGCCCGCATCCGTCAGGACGCTCAGCAAGTTCGGCAAGCCAGATCATTAATTGATAATAACACTGCCTTTATGGAAGCCTTTATCTGGCCGGCAGAAGGTCCTATTACAGGCGTTTATGGTAGCCAAAGAGTGCTCAACGGTACCCCCAAGAGACCCCATTTTGGGGTCGACGTTGGAGGACCAGTGGGGCAACCCGTTTACGCACCTGCTTCTGGCATGGTTACCCTGTTTGTGCCCGATATGTATTATTCCGGGGGAACACTGATCATTGACCATGGCCACGGTATTTCCTCGACATTCTTGCATCTCAGCAAAGGCCATGTAAAAGAAGGACAATGGGTTAATCAAGGGGAGCTTATTGCTGAAATTGGTGCGACAGGAAGAGCAACAGGGCCACATCTGGATTGGCGCATGAACTGGCTCAAAGAAAGAGTCGACCCGGCATTACTCGTGCCCGAGCGCAATTGATGTTTAGATTTGGTCTCGGCGATGAGACCGAGGCGAACAACGGTTTTATCAGGATTTTGCGCCTACAGAAGTTATTCCTCTTTTTCGTTTCGACTGTCTGTGGGCTTGGTGCGAGTGTCGCTGCTGAAGTCAATCATTCAAGCCCGATTAAAGAAGCTGAAAGTCATTACTCAGTAGCGCAGGTTAAACGTTACAACCAGCAGTATTGTAGCGATGCCACCGACGCTCAGTTGGATTTGACGGGAGTGACGCTCGCAAGAGCATCGAACATTCCTCTGATGTATCAGGGCTACAATAATCTTGAAGGGCCGGTTTGGTATAACGGGGCTTTGTACTATTCCAACATGGGCTCCCAGCAACCGGACGAAGATGGATTTCAACTTACTAATCAATCCACTATCTGGAAATGGGTACCAGGCAATGAACCACAAATCTGGTTGCAAGATACCCTGGCCGGCACAAATGGACTCGCACTGGATAGTGCTGAAAGGTTGGTGGTGACCCGGCAATTGGATGGCTCTATATCGTACATTGACTGGCAGAGTAAAAAGATTCAGCCCTTGGCGACTGGTTTTCAGGGGAAACGATTTAACTCGCCGAATGATTTGACCATTGCGTTTGACGACATGATTTATTTCACTGATCCGAATTGGAACGTCCCTTCAAATATTGATGGTAAAATGTTGCAAGGGGGTGGCGAACCCGGCTCGATGCAACCTGGTCAACGAATCTACAAGGTAGACAGTAACGGCACCGTTGTTGCGACCGATGTCACCGAATTAGTTCCTGAACTGCGTGACAAGCCCAATGGCATTGCATTGTCGCTAGATCAGCAGCATCTCATTGTTGGGGGACTCAGAGGGTTATGGTCATTTAGATTGCATAACGGCAAAGTCAGCGCACCTGAAAAATTGATGGCGACACCAATTGATGGGCTGGGCAAAGACTGTAGCGGTAATATCTATGTCACAACGACACGAAAGTCGTCCAACAGAGCTGATGAACAATATGTTGTCGTTCTCGATAAACACTATAAGGAGATAGGCGCTTTGGTTGTTGCAGGCATCCATATTGTCACCAATATCGCCTTTGGTGGTGTAGACAATAAAACGTTGTTTGTCACAGGACTAACAGTGCCAATGGACGGTGACAAGCAAAGACGCTGCGGTCAGTTACCCTGTATGAAGGCGGGAATTTATACCACCAGACTCAATGTGCAGGGTTTTCCGTACTAATCTACACAGGGTTTGAGCCATTTCTGGCTTTTCTCGATGTCGCTGATGGTGAGGTATACGGTATCTGCCTCTGCTGGCTCTACTCGGAATGATTGGTCCATTAATCGTCCTCTGCGAAACAGCGTAAAACACACGGTTGAATGTTCTGCCTCACGTTCCAACAGGCTCTCCAAAGGTTTACCGTTAAGTCGCCAGCCATTCAAAGCGATCAACACATCGCCTTTCTGTAAACCTGCTTTTTGAGCCGCCCTACCGTTAATTACACGTTGAATCTTATAACCCTCGGGTGTTATTTGATAATCGGCTCCCAAATCTCGCGTAGCTGCCTTGTCGCAAGGTGTGCCGCCTTTATCTTCTTTGCCTTTACTGGCCCGCGAATGTAATTCAACACCGAATTCAGATAACAATGTTTCGGTGGGTAACTCGCCACGTTCATTGATCAGGCTGTCGACAAATTCGTCCATGGGTATTGCCAGTTCGTTACGCAAAATATCGTGGACCACATGATCACGGGTACCTATTCCTGTTTTACCGTATTTTTCCCACAAGCACCGCATAACATCATCAAGACAATATTTGTGCTCACTGACCAATCGGATCTTGAGGTCGAGACACAAGCCAATTATGGCCCCTTTTGTATAGTAACTGACGATGGCGTTGGCCGCGTTTTCATCCTGTTTATAAAATTTGGTCCAGGCATCAAAACTCGACTCTGCTACCGACTGCATAAATTGCCCGGGATTACGCTTCAGTCGTGTCAGGTTTTGACCCAAAATTTCCAGATATTCAACACTAGATAAAATGCCTGTGCGTTGTAGCGAAAAATCGTCGTAGTAAGAGGTGAATCCCTCAAATATCCAAAGTTGTCGGGTGTACACCTCAGACGATAAATCAGGGGAAACCAACACTTCCGGTTTTATCCGTTTGACATGCCAGGTGTGAAAAAACTCATGGCTGCACAGACTCAAAAATAGTTTGTAACCGTCCGGTACTTGTTGTCGTTGGGCGAGGGTCGGCAAATCATGGCGACTGAACATAAGAGCCGTGGAATGCGTATGCTCCAATCCGCCAAAATCTTCCTCAGTCAGCATAGTCTGAAACTGGTAACGCTCGATACCTAAATCGTTTCCGAACAAATTAAAGTGATGCTCGACCAATTTATAAAGGTCGTTCTGTATGCGTGTCATGTCGGCATCATGGCCACCTGCCATGATCAGCTCAAACTCAATGTCATTCACTTCAAAATTGACACGATTGGCTTGTGCAAAAAGAACCGGATGTTCTATTAGCGTTTGATAATCAGGCACTTTATACAAACCATAACCATGGCTGGAAGCAAATAACGCTGGCATAGTGGTGTAAAGCTGCCAGCCGGGCATGCTTTCCACAGGAGAAAATTTCACTTGTATTGGACTGTCCTGCAGTTCGGCTATATGAGGGAACAGGCTGGTACCATTGATAAATCCAAATTCCTTGTCCAAAAATGCGGCACGCACAGAAAGATCAAATGCATATACCTGATAGGTGATGGTAGTCAGATCATCGCAATTGTCTATTTGATAAGTTTGCTTATCTATTTTACTCAGGGTCAGAGGTTCGCCTGCGCTGTTTTGAGCTTCCATATGAATGATGTTCTTAGCAAAGTCACGAATCATGTAACTGCCTGGTATCCACGATGGGAAACTCAACGTCAGAATATTCGTGCCGCTGCGCGCAACTGCAAGTTGCACTGAGTAGGTGTGGGTGGTTATCGCATCGACTTCCACTTGAAAAAAAATGGGGCAGTCGCTTTCCTGATGACTCATTGACACTCTCTTTGCCAGGTTATTTTTTATGTTTTTATTGTAGGTTTCTCAGATCAGTCGCTGTTCCGTCGAAAGCATAACTGCATACTTTAATTCGCGTTACTCTTCGATTTGCATCTGCGGTTTTTAGGCTGATAAATCACCCGCGACACAGCTAATGCAAAAGATGAACAGTCAAAAAAGGTCCGTATACCAAAAATTACCTTGTCTTGGCACTGAAGTATAGGGGATTTCATTTTTAATTGATGATGAATAAATTCTTTACTACTTGCCCACAAAAACGAATTTTGATAATTGTTATGTGATAAAATTAACAATAATGCAACAAGTGGTAAACAAGCGTGTTACAACAAGCGAATGCAAGACAGATAGATCAGCTATTGGCTGAGTACGGTGAAAGTCACCAAAATAAAACCAACAAACTTATTCACGCCATCGCAGTTCCTGCAATATTTTGGGTGACAGTGGCGTTAATCTGGTCCATCCCAACGCCTGAAATCCTGGGTTTCTTTGATATTACCTGGGCGCATGTATTTATGCTGCCGGTACTTTATTACTACTTTATGTTAAGTGGACCTATCGGTGCGGCAATGACGTTACTAACCATCGTGACTTTCGTCAGTATTGGCTGGGTTGCTGCAACTGGGGTAACGGTATGGCAATTCAGTTTGGTGTTGTTTGTTGTCATGTGGATCCTGCAATTTATTGGGCACCACATTGAAGGCAAAAAACCGTCTTTTTTAAAAGATATTCAGTTTTTACTGGTTGGTCCCGCCTGGTGGTGGGTACATTGGTTAAAACGTATGGATATTCGTTATTAGTTCACCTCCGAACAGGCAAATCAGCGTTTAATCTGCATAGCAACATGAGTTGTTGGCAGCACGTTTCATACATGCAATTGTGACGGACACCGGAAAAGAGCGCCGCAGATGCGGTGGATGACGTTTGTCCTACGATTAGTGACAATGCTGAATTTGTTTGAGTGCGTATAATCCAGTTAACGAATGAAATTAGGTAACTGTAAGTGATTCAGTGGCAAAAGGTTTTTGAAGACCGGGAAAGGCTGTTTTGGACCCTGCACACCGGAGGCTGGTTGGGCTTTGCTTTGGTGTATTACATCGGTTCTTTTCTGCATGACATGCGCGCAGTATGGATATTTGTCATCTTTCTCAATGCGATTGCGGGTTGGTTAATCAGTATTCCGTTGCGTTATATCTATCGTAATGTCTGGAAAATGAAACCCTGGCAAATGGTTGTCACTGTGCTGACCGCCAGTTATGGTTTGGGAATGTTCTGGCAGGTGCTTAAAAATGTCCATTACTGGGAGATTTATAAGCATGGTTACCGTCCTGACGAATGGTACATGTACCTCACCAGCAGTCTGGATGCATTTTTCATATTTATGTGCTGGAGTGGATTGTACTTTGGTATTAAAAACTACCAGATGCTGCAAAAAGAAAAACAAAACGCACTTAAGGCCAGTGCCATGGCGCATCAGGCACATATCAAGATGCTGCGTTACCAACTTAATCCCCATTTTCTGTTTAATACCTTGAATGCCATCTCGACATTGATACTGATGCAGGATAATAAAACGGCAGAAAGTATGGTCAGTCGTTTGAGTGACTTCCTGCGTTACTCGCTGGACAAAGACCCCATTAAAAAAGTGCAATTGCAACAGGAGATACAGGCTCTGGAGCTGTATCTGGATATCGAGAAAGTGCGTTTTGATGAACGGCTAACAGTTTCCTGGCACATCGATGATGATACCAATCGCGCTTTGGTGCCCAGTCTCATTCTGCAGCCACTAATAGAAAATGCCATTAAATATGCCATTTCTAAAATGGAGCAGGGGGGCGAAATCACCGTCTCAACGAAATTGTTTGGACGTGATTTATTGTTGGAAGTAGCCGATAATGGACCGGGCGCGGATATCGTGAATGGGCAGCTACATCGCAAAAACGGCGTAGGCTTGACCAATATTCAGGAGCGTCTACATTCTCTTTACGGTAACAATTATTCTTTTGTCGTTTCACATAATGACCCGGCTGGCGTTAAAGTGAGCATCAGGATCCCATACGAAATAAGTGAACATGGTTAGAAAAATAACAGCAGTCATCGTCGATGACGAGCCATTGGCAAGAAAAGGACTGGCAATCAGGCTGGGTGGATTTGAAAATATTGAGGTGTTAGGTCAATGCAGCAGTGGCATTGATGCGCTGGAAAAGATTCCGCAGTTTAATCCCGACCTCGTGTTTTTAGATATCCAGATGCCAGGATTAAATGGTTTTCAGGTGATTAACAAATTACGTGAGCAAAATGTGCCACTGCCGTTAATTGTTTTTGTTACTGCTTTCGATAGCTATGCAATTAAAGCCTTCGATATCCATGCATTGGATTATGTGTTGAAGCCAGTAGATGACAGCCGCCTGCAAGAAGCGTTGGAAAAAGTCGAGAAGACATTGGATTTGAAAAACGAAGGCTCTCACAAAGACAAGTTGGTGAGCCTGATTGCCGATTTTACCGGTGATGATTGCGAAGATATTTTGCGCAAGTTGGCTGAGGGTGAGCCCATCTCAACTAACCCGTATCCCTCGGTATTGGCCATTAAAGATGGTTCAGAAGTAACACGAGTACCAATTGACCAGATTCAATGGATCGATGCTGCCGGTGACTATATGTGTGTCCATGCGCAGGATGGTACCCACATTATGCGTCGCACCATGAAAGAGCTGGAAGATGAACTAGATCCGAAGAAATTTGTTCGTGCCCATCGTTCCGCCATAGTTAACATCAATTTTGTCAATAAAATGGTCAGCCATATTAGTGGTGAATATCATTTAGTGCTTCATAATGGTACGGAATTAAAAGTTAGCCGTAGTCATCGAGACAGAGTAAAGTCGATGATCAATTTATAAGTTCAATTGAATCAATTTGTCTCAAAATGAGCCCACTTCCCGGTGGGCTTTTTTAATTTTTCACAACATAACAATCATCCCGCAATATAAGGCGTACAGGCTAATTTTAAGTCATTTTCAGCGACACGTTTTGTAACAACTTTCAGCACTATTGCAGCTTATCGTAATTAATCGACTGCTAACGGATTTAAACTTTTTTGCATCTCATAACGACCTATAGTTAAGCCAAATAATTTCAACTTCTAATGAGCCAATCATGGACATCACCAAGTCTGCATTAAAAAATGCCTCCGGCGTCGCTATCGTTGTCGGTATTATTGCGTTTCTGGGTATATACAGTTTGTTCAAGCTTCCAGTACAGTTATTTCCAGATATTGAGCGGCCACGCATCAGCATTCAAACCTCATGGCGCGCCGCTTCTCCCCAGGAAATTGAATCAGAAATTCTGGAGCCGCAAGAAGAAGTGCTGCAGGGTCTGCCGGGAATGGCAAGAATGTCGGCATATGCCAATCAGGGCAATGCCTGGATTAATCTTGAATTCGGTCTGGAAACAGATATGCAAAAGACGCTGATTGAAGTGATCAGCCGCATGAACCGCATTCCGCCCTTACCTCGCGATGCACTGGCACCTAATATTATGTTGGGTGGCTGGGGTGGTGGAACACCAGCACTGACCTATTTCTTTTTGCAAAAGCTGCCAGGCAATGACAGAGACATTAAAGAATTCATCAATTACTTCCAGGATGCTATCCGTCCCGAACTGGAGTCTATTCCAGGCGTGTCTCGAGTGCGCATGGAAAGTGGTCGTGGCTCTGATGAAGAGTTTCAAATCGTTTTTGACCCCTATCGAGCCGCCGAGCTGGGAATCGACATAACTAACATTGCGCGACTTCTTGGTTCAGCCAATGACGTTTCTGGTGGGTTTGTGGATGTAGGTCGTCGTAAGTACACCCTGCGTTTCGAAGGTAAATATCAGCCACAGGAAATGGGGGAGATGATTCTCGAATGGCGCAACGGCAGCCCTATTAAACTCAGTGATATTGCTGATATCCGAATTCAAGGCGGTGACGAAAACTACGTCAGTGTGCAAAATGGCAACCCGGCAATCTCCGTACGTATTGACCGGGAAAATAAAGCCAATGTACTGGCCACGTTAGAGCGGGTAAAAGCCAAAGTTCAGGAAGTTAATGAACAGGTCCTAAATCCGCAACAAATGACCATGGTGCAGTCTTTTGACGCTTCTGTATTTATTTACCGCGCCGTTAATCTGGTGACCAGTAACCTGGTGGTAGGTGTATTCCTGGCGGTAGCGATATTGTGGTGGTTTATGCGTCAGCGCCGGGCAACATTGATTGTCGCGCTATCGATCCCGATTTGTTTGCTGAGTACGTTTGTGGTGCTGCAGATTACCGGACGTTCGTTAAATGTGATCTCTTTAGCGGGACTGGCGTTCGCTGTCGGGATGGTACTAGATGCCGCCATTGTCGTGCTGGAGAATATCGTACGGCATAAAAAGCAGACATCCAATGCCGTAGAAGCGGCGGAAAAGGCTACGAAGCAGGTGTTTGGAGCCTTGATGGCATCGACAGCGACCACAGTAGCTATCTTTATTCCGGTTATCTTTTTACGTGATGTAGAAGGGCAGCTCTTTGCTGATTTGGCCTTAACCATCGCCATCGCAGTGTTTATCTCTTTTGTTGTAGCTGTTTCGATTCTGCCTGTTGCGGCAAGTCGTTGGCTTAACAAAGAAATGCCAAACGACAGACTGGAGCCGGTTTGGCACAAGATAGCTAATACTGTCATGAAGTTAACCGAAACCAATAAAAAACGTGTCGCAGTAGCTGCCACGTTAATGACAGTGCCCTTGTTAGCGACCTATCTGTTGTTACCGAAACTGGATTATCTGCCCCCAGTGAAACGAGATGCAGTGGATGCCTTTTTTAATTTCCCGGCAGGTGCCAGTAATGAGTTCATTGAAAAAGAAGTCATGGATCTGGTGGTTCAACGTATTCAGCCTTATATGGATGGCGAGAAAGAACCCGCACTGAAAAACTACTACATCATTACCTGGCCCAATGGCGGCACAATTGGCGTGCGAGCCAAAGACCAATCGCGGGTGAAAGAGCTTGAGAACCTCATGCGTAACGACATTCTGAAGGATTTGCCCGATACCCAGGCGTTTGCGATGCAAGGCAACTTATTTGGTGGCTTTGGCAATGGCCGGAGTATTGATTTGCGTTTGCAATCTACCGATGAAGTCGGGGTAACCGCCGCCGCTTTGCGTGGTATGGATGTATTGGAAGAAGTTTTCCCAGGCGCAAATGTGCGAGCGAACCCTGCACTGGAACAGTCTGAACCCCAAATTAGTTTAATACCTAACGATGCCCGCATGATGGAAGTCGGTTACGACCGCCCCAGACTGGCGAATATTGTGCGTACGATGGGGGATGGCATGTATGTCGGAGAATACTTCGATGGTATTAAACGGATGAACATCATCTTCCGTTCTCAGCAGTGGCAAACACCGGAAGAACTATCTGTTATGCCAATCATGACACCATCGGGTGAGATGGTGCAGTTAGGTGAGCTGGTGGAAGTTAATCGAAAGGTTGGCCCAAGCCAAATCCAGCGGATAGACCGTCGCAGAACCCTGACATTATCCTTGAATCCACCTGATGATATGTCATTGGAAGAAGCCATGGCGCTGGTGAAAGAGAAAGTTGAACCAGAGATTATGGCGCTGATGCCGGCGGATGGCGCGATCAACTACGGTGGTAGTGCCGATAGTCTGAAAAAAGTCGTTAGCACAATGAGTCAAAACTTCTTATTTGCCATGGCGTTGCTGTTCATCCTGATGGCCGGTTTGTTCCGTTCAGCTAAAGATAGCCTGATGGTGGTCCTCAGTATTCCGCTGGCGATGGTAGGTGGGGTCATTGCGATTCGCATTTTGAACCTGGTGTCTTTCCAGCCGTTGGATTTGCTCACCATGATTGGCTTTATCATTTCGCTAGGGCTCGTCGTGAATAACGCCATTTTGTTGGTGCATCAGACCAGACTGGCAGAGCAGGGAGGTGCCACCCGCCGTGAGGCGGTCCATGAGGCATTACTCCTGCGCTTACGCCCAATCTTTATGAGCACATTAACATCCATATTTGGCATGTTACCGCTATTGCTGATACCGGGCGCCGGTAGCGTAATTTATCGCGGTATGGCGGCGGTGATTGTGGGCGGTATGACCGTCAGTACGCTGTTTACACTTATTTTGCTACCCACACTTTTACAAATTACGTTGCCCTCGTTGTCACGCAATGTCGTCACAACTGATGGCACTGGCGCTGGCAATCTGCTGGCGAAAAACCAGAAACTGAATAACAAGTTTTAATACGGGAACCGAACCATGAAATTATTTAATAAATTTGCAATAGCCGTAGCGCTTGCTGGTGTTGGCGCTCTAGCCAATGCTCAGGATGCACCGTCAGGTCCGCCTCCGGCACTAGTGGAAGTGGATGAAGTTAAAAAGGAAATGGTGGCAGAGCGTATCTGGGTGCCCGGTACCGTGATGAGTCGCACCGATTCTCAAATTTCTTCGGAAGTCGCTGGTCGAATCAACTGGATTGCCGATGTTGGTGATATTGTTGAGAAAGGTGATGTTCTGGCGAAATTGGATGATCAATTACTGAAGCTGGAACTGGAACAAAATCTGACGGATATCGCCAAATGGGAAGCGCGAGTGTCGCTGCTGCAAAGAAAACAGCAACGCATCAGCGAAATGGCAAAACTGAATAATTCATCCCGGGATGAACTGGATGAAATCATTTCAGAGCTTGAGATTGCCCGACAGGAAGTGCAGCAGGCTAAAATCAACAAGCGCCAGACCCAATATCGTTTATCTCAAACTGCAGTTAAAGCGCCATTTACTGCTTTGGTTGTTGCCCGGCTACAAACCCCCGGTGAATTTACTTCAGTTGGCAATGATCTGCTGCGCATAGTAGACACTGCCAATATCGAGGCCAGTATAAAGGCGCCGCTTTCAGCTGTGCCATTCATTGCTAAAGGCATGCAGGTTATGGTTAAAAATGGTGCTAATGAAAAGTCTGAAACCATTCGCGCAATCGTTCCTGTAGGTAACGCTAATTCCCGCATGATGGAAATTCGTGTGGCATTGCAGCCTGGTGACTTTCCAATAGGCAGTGCTGTTAGAGTTGCTTTACCCAACAGTGATACCCACGAAGCGATAACAGTGATGCGAGATGCCCTGGTGTTGCGCCAGGCCGGGACCTTTGTTTTTATGGTGGATGCGGAAAATAAAGCCCATCAGGTACCGGTCAAAACCGGTATCGGCCTTGGCCAGCGAGTAGAAATATTTGGTGAAATTACCTCTGCTGATAATGTCGTGATTCGGGGTGCAGAGAGACTGCGCCCGGGACAGCAGGTGCGTTACGTTGAACAAACTGAGATCGCGCAAAACAATTAGCGATTTCGGCTTAATTTAGGTTGAACGGGGTCTTTATACCCCGTTTTTTTTATGCCTGCTCTAAACGAATGACTTTAGCAATTGCCTCTTCTGTGACAGAATCACGACTGCAAAAATAATAATTAAAAACGGAGTATTTCATGTCTAGTGGAACTTGGGTTACACGCTCACTGGATAAAATAGAGCGTGTCGGTAATAAATTACCAGACCCGGCAATTATATTTTTAATCAGTCTTATCATTGTTTGGGTGCTTTCAGCACTGCTGTCAAACGTTAGCTTCTCTTCAATTGATCCCAGAACAGATGCCCCGGTTGTGGTGAATAATCTGTTGACGGGAGATTCGTTAGCCGATTTTATGTCGCGCATGGTAACGATATTCACTGGCTTTGCTCCTTTAGGCGTAGTGCTTGTTGCCATGTTAGGGGTCGGTGTTGCGGAACATTCCGGCTATATCAGTGCCGGTTTAAAACGCATGTTGGATGTGACACCGCAGAAGTTTCTCACCCCGTCAATCATTTTGGTGGCCATTGTTTCCCACACAGCCACTGACGCGGGTTATGTATTGGTTATTCCGTTAGCCGGGGTGATTTTCTATGCGATGGGCCGACATCCATTGGCCGGTATCGCGGCGGCGTTTGCTGGCGTAAGCGGTGGTTTTAGTGCCAACTTTATTCCTTCTGCAATTGACCCGCTATTACAAAGTTTTACGCAAAGTGCGGCACAGTTGATTGATCCAGCAATTCAAATAAACCCATTGAATAACTGGTTTTTCAACTCCTCCTCGTGTTTGTTGATTGTCCTGGTAGGTTGGTATTTAACCGATAAAGTCATTGAACCGCGTTTAAAAGATACACCAGTCGATGGTGACCCAGACGAGATCCCAAAATTCGAAGAGCTGGATGCACGTCAGTCAAAAGCGCTGAGAGTTGCTACTGCGGCTATGTTGGCGGGTGTTGGTTTATTGATATTTGCCGCCTGGTCTGATGATTCTCCACTGCGCTCTCCAACAGGTGAGTTAACCTCCTTTACTGCGCCAATTATGCGCTCGATTGTGCCACTGATATTCTTGTTGTTTGTTATCCCAGGGGTGATTTATGGCTACATGTCTGGCACCTTTAAGACCACCAAAGATGTCATCATGAGTATGTCCAAAGCAATGGAAGGAATGGCGTACTATGTGGTCATGGCGTTTTTCTGTGCCTTGTTCATTGATGCCTTTGGTAAATCTAACCTCGGCGCATTGTTGGCCATTGAAGGTGCTCAGGTTTTGAAATCGCTGGCGCTGCCCAGCATGGTGACAATTGTCGGCCTTATCTTCCTGACTGCATTTGTTAACTTGTTTGTGGGCTCCTCCTCTGCAAAGTGGGCGCTGTTAGGTCCTATTTTTGTACCTATGTTAATGCAGTTGAATATTTCCCCTGATTTAACGCAGGCGGCCTACCGGTTGGGGGATTCATCATCCAATATTATTACGCCACTAATGCCGTACTTCCCATTGGTTGTCGTTTATTGTCAGCGCTACGTTAAAGGCACGGGCATCGGCACCTTGTTGTCGTTAATGCTGCCATTCGCTGTGACGATTATCACCCTGTGGACCCTATTCCTGCTGATTTACTGGGGGCTTGGATTCCCGCTTGGCTTGCAATCCAGTTACGTTTATCCGGGTTAGAGAATTATTAAACTTTTGTCCTTTACTTTTGCTGTATCAGCAAAAGTAAATATACTAATGTGATGAAGTTTATTCACGGTGCCATGTTAGGGATAACCTGTTGTTTCGCGGTTCAGGCGGAACAACAGGACGCATCACAATTATTGGAATTATCTTTTGACGAACTGCTGGAACTGGAAGTCACCGTAGCCAGCAGAAACGCTCAATCGCTTGCTGACGCACCTTCCACCGTCAGTGTGTTTACCCGTACTCAATTAGAAAGCTTCGCCATAAACAACGTTTATGACGTTCTGAACTATGTCCCGGGTTTTCAGGTCACCCGTGGTGACTGGGTTGGTGCAGTGCCAAAAGAACACGCAAGAGGCGTGTTTCTGGACAATGGCTATATTCTGTTTTTGGTCAATGGCGAGCGACTAAACGAATTGTCATTTGGTAAGGCATCGGTATACCAGCCCTATATCCCCCTGAATATTGTCAAGCGCATCGAAGTGATTCGTGGTCCTGGTTCAGCTCTTTATGGCAGCAATGCATTTATGGGTGTGGTGAATATCATCACCCGTAAAACTGACAATTACTTGCAAGGCAGCATTGGCGAACATGGTGCGATAGGCAGTTCATTAGGCTTGGCTCATGAAGGGGAAGGGGACTGGCGTTTAAGCCTGTTATTCGATTACACCAATACTGATGGTGCGGATTACCTATTTCAGGGACAACAAACGGTCGACCCACATCACCATGCCTGGTTTAATGGATTGTTGGAAGTGGATAATTTTGTGTTTTCTCTGCGATGGAATGAATCAGAACTGGAACAGTTTGTTAATTTGGGTGGTGTGAATGACGATAATTACCATCGTTCAGAAAACATCGCGTTTTCGGCACGCTATCAGTTTGAATTTGGGGAGGCCAGCAAGGTTGCGCTCAATGCTTCCCACGTAGAACACGAAATCGAATCTGCCGGAAACGTGCTGGATGCCGACAATGTTGATTTTATCAGTCGGGATTTTCTGACTGGCCCTTTTTGGATAACAGAAGATTCTGAACTCAATCTTGACGTCAACCACGATTATGGTGACAGTCATATTAATTGGGGGGTTGGCTATCGTAAGTCAGAGCAAACCCAGGCTGGCACCGTAACCAATTATCAGAACCCTCAAACTGGTGATATTGCGTTGCTTGACGAGTATTTCCTGGGTAGTCCTCAATCATTTGCTACGCAGGGAGCTAATGCTCGTTCTCCACTATTATCTGATCAGGAGACATTGAGTCTGTATGCGCAATATGCATTTGACCTGACCGATAAGATTAGCGCCTATATCGGAGCGCGTTATGACGACGTTGACCCCATTGATACTAACTTGTCGCCGAGACTGGCTTTTAACTACCAGTATAACCAGCAACAACGTTTTAAATTGCAGTACGGAGAGGCATTTCGTACTCCAGTAACCAATGAGCTGTATTCGGAAGATTTGGTCACCGTAGGCAACCCAGACTTAAAACCTGAGCGAATTGATACCCTGGAGTTTATCTGGCAGCAAACGGCTGAACAGTATCGAACCGAAATGGTGTTGTTTAGTAATAAACTGGAAGGCTTTGTCAATAAAGTGCCGTTACAGAACTCGTTGACGCAGTTTACTTTTGAAAACGATATAGACAGACGTATTCAAGGTATCGAACTGGACAGTAACTGGCGAGTTAATGATGACTTTGAGCTGTGGGGCAGCTTTACGCAACTATTCGATGAGCCCATTAACCCCAGCTACAAACGTTTTGCCAGCGTGGGTGGGAAATGGCTGATCAATGATGTGGTGATGCAGGTCGATGCCATCTGGCGAGATGCCCTGACGGTTGAACAACAATTTGAATTTGGCAGCTATGCTCTTTGGCAGGCTAAACTGATTTATCCGCTGTCCAGTGCAACATCAATTACCTTGCAAAGCCAAAATCTGTTTGACAAAGATTATCATGTCTATGAGCCAAGAGTGGCGCAAAACATCATGCCGGGGCAACGACGAACAACCTGGTTAAAGTTGGATTATCTGTTTTAAATGCCCTCAGAAAAACACATTGATGCGTTATTAACGGCACTCGATGTCTTGCTTCAATCGGGTGATAAATTCTCCGAGTTTGAGTTGATTCAACGGCTCCAAAATGCACCTTTTGAGTTATTTAACCCCACGGCGTTCTCAGACAATCTAACGCTGTTTAAAACACACTTTTTGGTTTATCACTGTCTCTATCAATTACAAGCTCGCTATCTGAAAGAGGGCGCAGGCTATTTAACAATATCTGCACTGCATATCGAACGACAGGACGCTTCGCATTTGCACCCGATGAACGCAGAAGATACAAAATTGCGAGACTACTATCTGGATCTCCAGCAATTACAGTCAACCAGTGAACAAGATGTACAGGCGCTCCTGGATGATTTTTGGCGCAGGATGGGCCGTGTTCAGGAAGTCATGCCTGATGCAGATGCGATCGCACAGGCATTGGCCTTTTTTGACGTCGCTCACCATGATGTTGAATGGTCTGTAATCAAGCAACGTTACCGGAAAAAAATGCATGCCATACATCCTGACAAAGGCGGTGTCAAAAATGACGCGCAATCAGCACAGGCGCATTTCGAAATATTACGCTGTGCTTACGAAAAATAGCCTTTGAATTCAGTACCTTTTTTGACGAAGTAAATGATCAATCTGAGATATACAAAAAAATAGCTTGTACGTGAGAACGTGAGATGTTAAAAAGTCAAGAAATCGCACATGCTATTAACCCTTAAGTTGTAACTCATGCTTTACAAAAGATTCAATCTCAAACAATTTTTTGTATTTAGTTCAGTCGGAAGATTGCCCTTCTACTACTATTATTGCTAGTCAATAACTAGCACCACTTCGTTCCCTTTTTTTTAATTTTTCTCAGTTTTGTTAGGTATATTATGCACAAGGATTCTATTGATAACGTTCACGTGGCCTCCGAGAGAGTACTCATTACTCCAGAAGAGCTACAAAAAGAATTGCCTGTTTCACAACACGCACTGCAAAAGGTCGTCGAGGCTCGCCAGACTATTTCAGACATCATCCACCGTCGGGATCATCGTCTGTTGGTTATCTGTGGTCCGTGTTCAATTCATGATCCGCAGTCTGCAAAAGAATATGCATTGAAGCTCAAGGAACTGCAGGAATCCTGTGCTGATAGTCTTTATATTGTGATGCGTGTGTACTTTGAAAAACCTCGTACCACTGTTGGTTGGAAAGGTCTGATTAATGACCCGCACATCGATGATACTTTCGATATCGAAACAGGGTTACGTGCCGCTCGCGAGCTTTTGATTTGGCTAGCTGAACTGGAGTTACCGGTAGCGACAGAAGCGCTTGATCCCATCAGTCCGCAATATCTGGCAGAATTCTTCAGTTGGGTAGCGATAGGTGCCCGTACTTCAGAGTCACAAACGCACCGGGAAATGGCCAGTGGATTATCAATGCCAGTCGGCTTTAAAAATGGTACAGATGGCAGTTTGGATATTGCCTTAAATGCACTTAAATCTGCCGCATCCCCACACAATTTTATGGGGATAAACAAGTCCGGCCAAGTGAGTATCATTCAGACTCAGGGCAACCCAGATGGTCATGTTATTTTGCGCGGTGGCAAGCAGCCAAACTATGATTCAGTTTGTGTCGCAGAGTGCGATGAGCAATTACGTGAGGCAAAACTGGAAGCAGGATTAGTCGTAGATTGCAGTCATGCAAACTCAGGCAAAGATTATCGTCGTCAGCCGCCAGTTGCTAAAAATGTAGCAAACCAAATACTGGAAGGGAATCAGTCTATCATAGGCATTATGTTAGAAAGCCACCTTAAAGAAGGCAATCAATCTTCCAGCGGCAAGAGAAAAGAAGAACTCGAATACGGTGTATCCATCACAGATGGTTGTATCAGTTGGGAAGCCACTGAAGCCTTGCTTCAGGAAATAAGAGATAAACTGATAACCGTACTACCATTAAGGTTAAACAAGTTGCAACAAGCGAGCTAGTGAATGACAGACGAATCGGGACAGTCTTCAGATGCACCAGACTTAAGCGCGTTACGGCGTGAGATTGATGCCTTAGACAGCCAGTTGGTGCAGTTACTTTCCAAACGCAGTAAATTAACCAGTCAGGTCGGAGCCTATAAAAGTCGGACAGGATTACCTATTTATGTACCGAGTCGCGAAGCCGAGCTGTTAAAGAAACGTCGTGAGCAGGCCGAGCACGAGGGGATTTCCCCGGATCTTGTTGAGGATCTGTTGCGCCGTATTATGCGTGAGTCTTACCAAACTCAGAATAATCAATATCTTTGCACCCGTCCCGATCTGGGCAAAGTGGTTATTGTTGGGGGCAAGGGCGCGTTAGGTCAGGTTTTTGACAAGATGTTTCTTCGCAGTGGTTACACCACAGAAGCATTGGAAAAAGAAGATTGGCCTCGAGCAAAAGATATTTTTAATAATGCCGGACTGGTCCTGGTTTGTGTCCCTATCAGGGATACCGTTGACGTGATAAAGGGTTTACAGTATCTGCCTGATGACTGCGTCCTCGCAGATGTCACCAGTATTAAAGAGGCACCGCTGCAGGCGATGCAGGACGTCCATAGCGGCCCTGTGGTAGGGTTGCACCCCATGTTTGGTCCCGATGTGCCGGGTTTGGTAAAACAGGTGATTGTTGTCAGCCACGGTCGCAATCAGGAAAACTACGAGTGGTTGCTGGAACAGTTCCGAATTTGGGGCGCAGCACTGATTGATTCCTGTCCCCAAGAACATGATAAAGCGATGGCCTTTATTCAGGTCATGCGTCACTTTAGTAGTTACGTGTACGGTGCACATTTAAGTAAAGAAAACCCTTCACTTGAACAACTGGTAAAGTTCAGCTCGCCTATTTATCGTTTAGAATTGGCAATGGTAGGGCGATTGTTTGCGCAGGATCCGGTTCTTTACGCCGATATAATTTTTGACAGCGAATTTGGTAAAGAGCTTCTTGTCCGATTTCACGAGCGCTTTGGTGAGGCCCTAGAACTGCTGAAATGTGGTGATAAAGCCAGTTTCATAAAACAGTTTAAGCAGATATCAGATTGGTTTGGTGATTTTGCTCAAACCAGTCTCGCAGAAAGTAAAAAGCTATTGCTCAAAGCAGACGACGACAGGACTTTGGAAACAGGTGTTTGATTAGGCTTTGAGATGCTTGGCTAGAACTCGTATTTAGTTGTTGCTCTGAATCGACTGTTGGGCTTCTGTTGATACTGTTTTATTGCTATTCCCCCCCAATTTTTAATTCAAGAAAAGAATTGAATTCTCGGTATACATAGTAGACATCGTTGACTCTACCGTCGTCCAGCGGCTTGACCGCAGGATCCAGTGATGTCGAAGTAAAGATCTCGCCAGTCTGGATTAAACTTTTCAATCAGCGCCAGTTTCCATTTGCGTTTCCAAAATTTAAGCCTTTTTTCTCTGTTAATGGCTGAAATGGATGATTCATGCTTTTCAAAATATACCAATCTGTGAACCGAATACTTTCGCGTAAACCCCTGGACTGCATTTGTTCGATGTTCGTAGATTCGTTTGATAAGATTTGATGTTACACCAATATAAAGTGTGCCATTTCTTTTGTTCGCCACTATATAAATATAAAATTCCTTTTCCATACATGTTCCTTCTGGATCCTGCGGTCGAGCCGCAGGACGACGAAAAAACAATACATTAAACATTGATGAAATAATTTAATACTGTACCTGAGTCCAGTTTTTAATAGCTGTTGTAATCAATGACCGCTCTATAAAAGGTTTTGACCGTCTGTATCGACTTTTTGGGTTTCTGTTGGTACCGTTTTGCCGACAGTCAGAATCCTAAAATTCTTCGATTATGATAGGCTCCTAAAGCCAAAAAAGGGACAATAAGTAATTAATATTGCGATCTGTAAAAGCTTCCAGAGCGGACAGTCGAAAAACGTTTAATTGGAATACCTAATGAAAAGAATGCTTGGCGTATTATTGTTGGCGATGTTGCTTCCATGTTTATCCACTGGTGCACCTTACGATCCAAAAACAGGTTATATTCAGCAGATAGACGTATCCGCTGGCGAAAATATGGGATTTAGGGTGCTTCTCAAAGACGTAGACTTTGAATGCGGTAGCGGAAGCAGACAAGCATACATTAATGAAAGCTACAGTAATTACGATACCTTCACTAGTGTTTTATTGGCCGCCAAAATGTCCAAAACAAAAGTACGAATATATAATGCAGAAGGTACCTCACAACACTGCAAAATTATCTACGTTATTCTGTTGGATGAATAACCTAGATTTAAATTTAGTTTCTTCAATGTCAGAAAAGGTTTTGACGGTCTGTACGACTTTTTGAGTATCTGTTGGTACCGTAAAACAGCGCACCTAATCAAAAGCGACGTTAAAAGATTTAACCTTAAATACTGTTTACATACTGGGGTTTCAGCAAAACCGGAGGTTCACTTCCCACAGGATGATTCAGGCAATTTTGTCTGGCAAAATACAGCAAGTCATTGGTATTCTTGGGCAAATTTTTATTTTATTGCGAATTTTGAAGCTAAAGCTGTTTGGGTTTACACGGAATTCGCAGTAAAACACTGTATGAGCACTTGAAGCATGATTGATATCATTCGAGAATTGTTCACTAAAAACGTACCTAAATGTTTGTCATGCAAAGCTGGCTCAATACTTATTGGCGATGATTTACTTTTTAGCTGGGTTGATGTTGTATCAATTGAAGCGTACAAAATTGACGAAATTACTACTGATTTAGTTTGCCTTGATTTCCGTTTAACTTCAGGCAATACCGTTACAATTCATGAAGAGTTACTTGGCTACAATGAGTTTTTACAGTCAATGCAAGATTCTATTAAGTTAAGCAAACCAAATTGGATGTCAGAGATTGTGCAACCTCCCTTTAAAGAGAATCGGACAAAAATATATGTGTGCTTATAACAAACCATTCAACCGGCCCCATATTCACTGGCTGGGTTCACTTCGTTCCCAGTATAGCCATCAAGTCTGGGCCGTTTAATAGAGGCGTTACTGTCCGCTTCCTGAAACTTTCTGTCAGTCAAATGAACAAGGTGACCGACAGCTTTATTGATAACAGTGACATAGCAGGTCAACAACCGGATTGTTATGCAACAAACTGGTTGTAAACTCACTTCCCACTTTTCAGGATTATAAAAAGGCGAATTATGCTAACCCTCATCGACGTCTGGATTTTGCAGAGCCTGAACCATGGGGACTTTGGTGTTTTTAATCGATTCACTGGGATAGCAGCCTAAGATTTTTAGGTATCGGGTCATACCTCGTAAGGTTTCAATCGCCTTTTCCATTGGTCCATCATCTATATTGCCATCAACATCGATATAAAACATTTCCTCCCAAGGGTTGCCGTTAATTGGGCGAGACTCCAGTTTAGTCATATTGATTTCATTCTCTTTGAATACCAATAATGCCTCAACCAAGGCCCCTGGTTTTTGCACGGTAGACATCACGATGGTGGTTTTGGCTGGGATCTGTAGCGGTACTTTAGCGGCTTTTCTTGCGATAACAATAAAGCGACTATGGTTTTCCTGCTGATTGGCAATATTATTGCGCACTGCATTAAGGCCATAGACTTTGCCGCCTTCGGCGCTACCTAATGCGGCAATATCGAATCGTTGCGACTCAGACACTAATTGCATGGCATGGGACGTGCTGTCACACAAATGCTTTTTGATATCACCGAGTTGAGATATAAACTGACTGCACTGCGCAAACACCTGTGGGTGTCCGTAAAGTACTTTGATATTGCTTAAATCGCTCTCTTCGACAGTCAATACCGAATGACGTACCGGATGAGTTAATTCACCAACGATGGCAATACTGGAGTGCTGTAGCTGGTCGTAGACTTCATTGATACTGCCAGACGAAGTGTTTTCAATCGGTAATACGGCGAAATCTGCTTCGTTACTTTCGACTTTTTGAATGATTTCAGCAAAGCTTTGGCAACCGATTTCCAAGAGTTCTCCCGGGCGACGAGAGAAGTATTTCTGGGTTGCCAGATAACTGTAGCTGCCTTTATCACCTAAATATGCGACTCGATGTAAAGGTCGAATGTTTTCAGGGTTAGCGCGCTCTGCTAACAATGCCTGCTGATTTAAGACTGAGTCTTCGATAATGGTATGAAATAGCGCCGTGACAAATTGTGGAGAAAGCCCCAGTTTTTGGCCTTTTTTTACCAGATTGACCAGCAAGGCCTCTTCTCTGGCTTCATCTCTGACGTTTTTATGTTGTAGAATTTTGGTTTCGGCCACCATGGTGGTGCATTTTTGACGTTTTGCGACAAGACTTAATAGCTGCTCGTCTATCGTGGAAATCTCTTCTCTTAACGTGTTCAAATCAATTGTCATTGGCTTCACTCTGGCTTACTTTTATTTTGAATCGCAGCTTTAAAAAAAAACCTCCCACTTGGGAGGTTTTTGGAAAATGTTCACACAAACACAGGCCTCCCGATTCAGGATGAGGTAAAAAAGGTAAAAAGTGTGTTTGTTATTTTCATAGCATTGAAGTTACTGTGCTGCTGCGTTTATGTCAACTGCTTTGAGGGCAGGCTACTCATACCCTCTTAATATATCTTATGAGTTTTAATCGCTCAGCAGAGTAGCCAGCATTTTTTTCACTTCAGCAGGCTCGAAAGGCTTATCACACAAAGCGTTTACCCCGGTTTGCTGAATATTCGCCATATGAGCACTGTTTTGCGCTTCTGATGTGACCATAATAATAGGGATATGCGCAGTGCTTGGGTTGAAGCGCACAAATTCAGATAATTCTCGACCATCCATTTCAGGCATATTGTAGTCAGTTACTACCAGATCATACTCATTGTCTTTGATCAGTGACAATGCCATCGCGCCGTTTTCCGCTTCATCGATTTTCTTCAGGCCCATATTTTCCAAAACACGGCGAATGTGGTTTCTGGCTAACCGGCTATCGTCAACTAAAAGTACGCGCACATCGACAACGTCAAACAGCGTCAGTTCCAGCTCTTCTTCGTTGATCATATCAATTGACGCTTTTAACGCTTTGGATAAATGTATTGGTTTGAAAGGCTTGGGTAGAATGGCTGCTATCCCGGCCTGTTTAAACTCTTCCAATTTGGCGACCTTGGTTTCACTCGAGACGAGCATGAAAGGTATCGAGGAATGTTCTGTGGATTCTTTCATGAACTTCAGCAGTTCAAGCGCTGTACCGTCGGCGAAGTACATAGTACTGACAACTAAATCGGCGCCGTGTGCTTTCAATGCTGTTTTTGCTTCACCAATACTGGATACAGCATCGATCTCACCGACATTTTCTTTTAATAAAAGCTGGGTGATAATTTTTCGTTGCGTATCCGATGGCTCAACCAACAGGATGTTTAAATCAGAAAGTGTAATATTATGCATGTTTGGGTCACTTATTCTCTAGCGATTAGCCGCCGGCCAATTTCACCGTAAATTTCTTTTGTTCTAAGAAGGTTTTAATCTTATCGCGATTATCACCCTGTATCTCGATAACGTGGTCTTTCACCGAGCCACCAGTGCCACACAATTTTTTAAGCTGTTTGGCCAAATCTTTTAGTTCAGATTCTGTCACTGTTAATCCAGAGACCGTGGTAACGCCTTTTCCTTTTCGTCCTTTTGTTTCACGACGAATTCGCACAACACCGTCTCCTTTGGGAGTGTCTGATGTTTTTGCTTCTTTTGCTATTCGACCAAAGTCGGTACTGTAAACTAAAGGATTATTTGCCATACTGTTAGTGCTTTACCTAAGAATTTTCGGAAAGATACTATCTAGCCGTGATCTTAGTAAAAAATAGCTGGATTTGATATGACCAAATTCTAAAAAAACGATCAGTATATTGGAGCACTTATCATGACCGTGGAAAAGCACTTTTCTGAAAATGATGCAACTTTAACCATTTCCCCGAGCGAAAAGTTTGATTTTGCGTCTGTTCAGGAGTTTAAAGCCACCTACGCGGAAGATATGGACAAGGTGGAAACTGTGGTAATTGATCTTAGCCGAACCGAATATATGGACAGCTCGGCGTTAGGTATGTTGCTGAATATGCAAAAAGCACTGAAGGAAAGGGTGACCACGTTTGAAATCATCAATAGCCGTCCTCAGGTTAAAAAAATTCTGGAAATTTCTCGCTTCGACAAAAAATTCACTATTCGCTGATCGGTAATGTTAGATACTTCCATGAATGTACTCGTCGTAGACGACGAGTCGATTAATCGCGTTATGCTGCTGCATATGTTGGAAGAAAACGGATACCAAAATTGTACTGAAGCTGAAAATGGCGAAGAGGCGATACAAAAAGCAAAGGACAATCCGCCCGATCTGGTGTTATTAGATGTGATGATGCCGGGAATGTCCGGAATTGAAGTTGCCCCCATTTTAAAATATCAACAGCAGGACCTGTACCTGCCAATTATCTATATCACCTCATTGGAAGATGATGAAAGCCTTGCGGTGGGTCTGGAAGTCGGAGGTGATGACTTTGTCTCTAAACCCTTTAACAAAGTGGTATTAGCCGCTAAGTTAAAAGCCCATGCTCGCACGCGCTATCTTAGTAAAAAAACTTATCAACAAAATCAGATATTAAGTTACCACCAAAGTCATATTGAGCGAGAACATACCATCGTCGAACACATTTTTGACAATGTTCTGAATTTAGATGCTTTGGTATCACGTTTTATAGATTACCACCTGGCACCAGCTACCAATTTTAATGGCGATGTATTGCTGGTAGAGCGAAGTCCTAACGCGGGGTTATATATATTGCTCGGGGATTTTACTGGTCATGGACTGGCATCTGCCATTGGTGCGATACCCGTATCCCGTGCGTTCCAAACAATGGCTGACAGAGGCGTACCTGTAGGGGAAATAGCCGAAACCTTAAATGGAATTTTGCTGGACTTTTTACCCGGTGGTATGTTCTTTGCCTGCACGGTGATTGAAGTAGCCAATAATGGCAGAACCATGGATATTTGGAATGGCGGCTTACCCCATCTGATCCTGGTGGATAAGGCAGGCAACCTGAAGGAACGTTTTGAATCACGGCATATGGCACTGGGCATTCTGGAGCCTGATGAATTTGCCAGTGATACTGTGCGTTATGATTTGCAAAATGGCGATCGGTTGTGTGGTTACACCGATGGCGTGATTGAGCTGCACGACGATTCAGGTGAGATGCTGGGAGAAGCAGGACTTGAACGCTGGTTGACACAAAATTCTCAGGTGACCACTGCACAAATCATGCAACAAGTCAGGCAGATTCAAGGGGGCACGGAACAGGCAGATGACATTAGCATTTTTATTTATCAAGCCCGGGATTTGGGACTGGAAAGAAAAGTACGTAGCTTACCCAAAAACCCTTTTAGTGTTGAGCTGCTGCTAAAAGACAAGCAATTGGCTAACGAAAGTCCAGTCTCTGAACTGGTAGATTTATTATCTGGTCACCAGTCTTTTGATGGTGTTCGTTCTGCTTTATTTACCGTGTTTAGTGAAATTTATACCAATGCTTTAGATCACGGGGTACTGCAACTAGACTCTAAGTTGAAGGATACGCCTGATGGATTTATGGCGTATTTTGAAGAAAGAGAAAAGCGTCTTGCCAAGTTGATATCTGGCGAAATCAAACTAACCCTGCGTTATATTCCTGAACCTGCCTGTTTAATATTTAATGTCACAGATTCGGGTACGGGTTTTAATGCAGATAAGATGGTATCCAAAGTGGATTCGGATAACCCCTATGGCAGAGGTATTGCACTGGTGAAGGAACTAACTGACAAAGTCAGCTTTGAAAATAATGGAACCAGTGTCACAACGTGGTTCTTATTGGAAACGAACAAATCCAAAGAGGAGCTTTTGTCACAACTGCCTAATTCCTGAGGTAATTAAGCGATCTTACAAAAATTCATTTGAATTGAGAATCGTTCTCAATTACATTGCGACTCCAACCCATTAACAACGAAAAAAAAGGTATTACATGAAATCGATGATGATTCGCACACTTGTTTGTTCTTTATTGACAGTGTGTTCGTTGGCTCAGGCGGCTGAAGTCAATGTGTATTCCGCCAGAAAAGATGAATTAATTAAACCCTTGCTGGATAAGTTTGAAAAGGCAACTGGCATCGAGGTTAATTTGGTCACAGGGAAAGCTGACGCACTACTCTCCCGCATGCAATCCGAAGGCGAATATAGCCCGGTAGACGTGTTGTTAACTACTGACGTTGGGCGACTGGAAAGAGCCAAAGCATTGTCTTTAATACAAAGCGTTAACTCTGATGTTCTTGAAAAAGCGATTGCTAAGAATTTTCGTGACTCTGAGGGTTACTGGTATGCACTAACCAAACGCGCCCGCACCATTATGTATCATCCAGAAAGAGTAAAGGTTGCTGAACTAAATGGGATTCTCGATCTTGCCGATGAAAAGTGGAAAGGGCGTATTTGTGTGCGTTCTTCAAATAATATTTATAACCAATCATTGGTTTCAGCCATGTTGATTAAACATGACGAGGCAACGGTAACTCAATGGGCTGAACAGTTTGTCTCTAATTTCGCACGTTCTCCGAAAGGGGGGGATCGTGACCAGATAAAGGCGGTTGTTGCAGGCGAATGTGATGTGGCTATTGCAAACAGCTATTATCTTGCCGGTATGTTGAGGGACAGCAATATGGCAAACGTCGACATTGCCAAACAGGTTAGCGTGTTTTGGCCTGCAGACGCTGATAAAGGCACCCATGTTAATATTTCTGGTGCAGCCGTTGCACAACATGCGCCAAATAAAGAAAGTGCGATTGCTCTACTTGAATTTCTTGTGAAGAAAGATAGTCAGCAATGGTACGCGGAGCACAATCACGAGTATCCGGTTATGGATAATGTGCCAGTAAGCGCCGTATTGCAGAGTTTTGGTGAATTTGAAGCTGAATCGGTTGCACTTGATTTGGTGGGTGAAAATACAGCCAAAGCGGTCGCTATTATGGATAAGGCGGGCTGGAAATAATTCCAGTCTGACATTTCTTCAGGTTTGAATACTTCTTTTCGAACGTTCAATATTGCCACGAACATATGGGTAGCGCTGCTGGTGCTGCCTATGTTGGTGGTGTTGCTCAGTTGGCTGCAGCCGCAGTGGCAGCAGTGGCAACATCTGCTAGATACATTTTTTGCTGAATACGTAACTAATACAATTTTGCTTGCTGTCGGAGTCGGCTTTTTTAGCTGCGTTTTTGCGGTTCTTCCTGCATGGTGGGTGAGTCAGTATCACTTTCCATTGCGTCGCTTTTTTAACTGGGCGCTTTTACTGCCATTGGCTATTCCCAGTTACATCGGTGCTTACGTTTATGTTGGCCTGCTGGATTTCGCCGGTCCAATTGATCGCTTGCTGTCCAGTATAGGTTTGTCTGGTTCACAGTACTTACCGGATATTCAAAATTTGTTTGGTACCTGCGTGGTGATGTCGTTGGTGCTGTACCCCTATGTTTTTGCCATCGCTAAAGTCAGTTTTAGCTCACAGTCCGCAAATTATCGTAAAGTTGCCCAAAGCAACGGCTTTTCTGAGTCCAAATTTTTTACGAAACTGGCGTTACCGATGGCATTGCCCGCAATTTTGGCTGGGACTTCTCTTACCATGATGGAAGCCATGGCGGATTTTGGTACGGTGGAATATATGGGTGTGGTGACTTTTACAACAGGCATATTCCGTACCTGGTATGGCATGAACAATATTGCAGCCGCTTCGCAACTGGCATCCACTTTAGTGCTATTTGTCATTATATTATTGGCGCTGGAGCGTTGGAGCCGACGTAAACAACGCTATTTTAGCAACACTTCTGCAGGTTACCAACGTATCAATCTAAGTCGAGGGAAAGCGCTGACCATCAGTTCGGCATTGACTTGTTTGTTCTTGATTGCATTCATTACGCCACTTAGCTTGTTGGGGTATTGGGGCTACTTAAGCCTACAAAGTGGTTTTGACATGCGTCTGCTTGGCCAGATTAAAAATACCTTTTTGGTCGCCGGAACAGCTGCTCTGATCATTGTTATGGGAGCCTTATTGTTATGTTATTGCGCCAGATTAAAACCAGGTAAATGGGCACAGACCAAGTTGCAGCTTGTTGGGTCTGGCTATGCTTTTCCCGGTACAGTGATTGCGGTAGGCAGTGTGATGGCGCTGGGCTGGCTGGATCATCGAATTAATGACGTTTTTATCTGGTTTAATGACAAACCCGTTGGTCTGGTTCTTTCTGGCAGTGCTTTTGCTTTGGTGTTTGCCTATACAGTTCGTTTTTCTACTGTGGGTTTGCACTATATTCAGAACGGCCTGGAGCGGATAACACCGTCTATTGACAATGCGGCTCGCTCGTTAGGAGCTAATCAAAGCACTTTGCTGTGGCGTGTGCATTTGCCGTTGTTACGAGGCAGTGCCCTAATGGCTTTATTGGTGGTGTTTGTTGATATTATAAAGGAGCTACCAGCAACACTGATATTAAGACCCTTTAACTTCGATACGCTGGCAGTTAAGACTTATGAATTTGCCAAAGATGAACGCTTGACAGACGCAGCAGTGCCAGCGTTGCTGATTATTCTGGTTAGTCTGATTCCAGTGTTAGTTATCAGTAAAATGCAGTCCGAAAAATAGAATGATTAATTTAAAAAACATCGCCATATCTTATGATGACAATACCGTAGTCAAAGACTTAACCCTGAGATTAAAACAAGGGGAAATAGGCTGCTTGTTAGGTGCTTCTGGCTCTGGAAAATCCACATTACTGCAGGCAATTGCGGGATTTAAAGCGCTTGACCGTGGTGAAATTACCTTGCGTGACCGAGTCGTCGCAAGTGATTCGATAAATGTTGCCCCCAATAAACGTAATGTGGCAATGGTGTTTCAGGACTTTGCACTGTTCCCGCATCTCAGTGTTGCAGATAATATTGCCTTTGGTTTGTCTGGTAAGTCCGCGACCCAAAAACAACAGATTGTGGATGAGTTGTTGTCACTGGTAGGGCTTTCGGGATTTGCTTCACGAGCTATTCATCAGTTATCTGGCGGGCAACAACAGCGAGTCGCGGTTGCAAGAGCCATAGCGCCGGAACCGGACCTGATTTTATTTGATGAGCCGTTTTCCAGTCTGGATACAGAATTGCGACTGGAGCTGGCGACTCAGGTCAAACGTATTTTGAACGAGCGCCAAATGACGGCGATTCTGGTGACACATGATCACCAGGAAGCGTTTCTATTTGCCGATAAAATCGGTGTGTTACAGCAGGGCAGTATCCAACAATGGGACACCGGATTTAATGTGTATCACCGTCCAGAAACCCCGTATGTCGCTGAGTTTGTCGGGAAAGGGCGTTTTATCGAAGGCGAAATCACTTCTACTACCACAGTCAATACAGTCTTTGGTGAACTAACCACATTGCACCCTCAGCAAAAAGCACTGGGAGAAAAAGTGCGCGTGTTATTGCGCCCGGATGATATTGTGCATGATGATGATAGTACCTTGAAAGCCAAAGTCATCAGCCGACAATTCAGAGGTGCGGATATATTGTTTCGATTGGAAGTCCCGATTGAAGGATGCAATGAGAATATGGTTGTGCATTGTATCTCTTTGAGTCATCACGATCACAAACCTGGTGAATCAATTGGTATCAAATTCGACTTACAGCACGTCATTTGTTTTTAAACAAAAAAGGATGCTTAAAGCATCCTTCTTCTAATAACATTATTCTGTTTAGAATTGATAGCGGTAACCTATTTGAATTGTCCTGGGCTTGCCTACCTGTATACCACCATGACGACGCGTTGCGACGTATTCTTTATCGAATAAATTATCGATTACCGCGTAAATTTGTTGGTTGTCAGCGACAGAATAGTTAGCAGAAACATCTGCAATCGTTCTGCTTTCAATACCGTTTAGACTGGTAATAGTTTCATTTCCAGCTGAGGTTCTCATGTCATCGGTATATTTGACAGCTACCTTAACATGCCAGTTATTCTGCTGAACTCCAACTTCTACTTGCGCGGTTTGCTGCGGCAGGTAAGGAAGCTCGTCACCTGCGGTTACATCTCCCCAAAAATCTAATTCGGATGAAAAGCTTTCATCGAACTCTGCATTTGAATAGGTGTAGTTGGCATTAAGTGGGAATTCATAACCATTGTAGGAAAAGGTTTTGCCTATGCTGAATTCGGCACCGGCGATCGTCACTTTACCTGCGTTATACTGCTGTCCAATAAGGTCATCGCTACACCCCTGGCTTGCCGTACAGTTGCCATGCAGGTTATCCAGCCTCGTGTAGAAACCAATCGCTTCACCGCGCCAGCCATTCACATCGAAGCGCATTCCTGCTTCATAATTCCAGCCTTCTTCTTCCTGCGCATTATTGTTGCCAGGTGAGGGGGGAGCAAAAGCCTTTTGTACGCCCGCTAACAGCATTACGTCCTGCCAAACCTGATAAGTAAATCCAATGGATGGCAGAAGTGCGCTAACGTCATTTTCACGATGAGCGGGTGTTGCATCTCGAGAAGGATCCGTTTTTCCCCAATCGTGGCGTTCTAAAGTAATATCTTCAAAACGTAAACCACCAGAGATAACCAGATCGCCAAGCGTATATTGATCATGTACAAACAGACTTAAGGCGTTTGCAGAATCAATGCGGTTTGAATCTGTTCCTGGCGTACCTGCTTCCAGTAAGCTCATTTGTTGACTCGCATTTAAGCTATAAGTGTCTACCCATTGAAAACGGTCCATTTCATCTTCATGAACACGTAAGCCAAAACTGAGTTCATGATTACCAGTTAACCAACCCAATTCGGCTTGCACACCCTGTGAGAGATAATCACGGTTATTGGCTTTAATACCCACCTCGATAAACTCAGCTCCCTGAAGTGCTTCGGTACTGTTACTATCAAGAAGGCTGGCCAGTTCTTCAGCACCGCTGCCAAGACTTAGGCCACCAACTTTGCTGACTTTATACCAATTTCTGTGAAAATCGTTGTGATAACCGATTACGCTCAAATCGACGTTATTATTGATAATAAAGTCGTAGTGAAGTGAGATATGTTTATGCTCAGTATTCATTTGATCGAGCTGAGAAGCGGAGTAGCGTTGGAAGGGATTATTTAAAAAATCCTCATCTGTAATACCAACATAGGTCTCATCTGAAACTTCATCAGAGTATTTTAATTTTATTTCAAGGTTGTGCTTACCTTGCGCATCAAGGTCAACACTAAACTTACTTAACAGATCGGTTTTTTCGAATCCAGTGTTTTGTCCACCCGGTAGTTCTTTGAAGCCATCTGCGGCGTAATGAAAAATATCGAACACACCGCTGACACGCTCACCGGTTCCACCCACAACGGAATGCAATTTGCGAAATTGGTCTGTTCCTGCAGATATATCAAATTTACCTTCTAAATCAGACTTTGGTAAGGGAGTGGATACCAGATTAAGTACACCACCGGAGCTTCTTGGGCCATATTTTACGGCTGAGGAACCTTTAAGAATCTCGATAGCTGACATTCTTCCAACGGTTGGAAAATAATAGGCAGAAGGAGAAGCATACGGCGCTGGAGCGGCAAGTACGCCATCTTCCATTACGGTAATCTTTTCAGAACGGTCTGAAGAATTACCGCGCATTCCAATGTTGGGACGAAGACCGTAACCATCTTCTTCCATAAAGTAGACACCCGGAGCAGTAGACAGTACACGCATAATATCCGTAACGGCATAGTCTGCTAATTCCACGCCATCGATATAGACAGCAGAACCAGGAACTTCATTCACCGCTTCATTGGAGCCAAATATCGTAATTTGCTCGACATTATCTTCTGCGATTGCGATGTTATGCATAAGTGCGGCTGAGATTGCTACGCTGAGTAATTCTTTTTTCATATTCTTAAAGGTTTTTTAAATCTTATGTTTCAAACGTGGTGAGATTACAACAGAAGTATTAATGATAATCAATATCATTTAGGTTAAGTTTGGGCTGGTTGCCGAAATATTAAGCGAATTTTAATTGTAAGTTGCATTCAGAGCACAATGTAATAATCATTAAGCGCTGAATTATTAATGCTGAGTTGAATTGTTGGGGGAGTAATGATCAAAAAACTGCTTACATTTCTGGAGATAGAAAAACCCGAACTTGAATCCCAAGAAGAGTTGACGGTGCCGTTGGCTACCGCCGTATTGTTTTACGAGGTGATGCGAGCGGACCACGTGATTAATCCCAAAGAAATTGAAGCATTTAGAACAACAGTGATGAAAGAAATGGATGTTGAATCAGGGCAGGTGAAAGAAATGCTGCAGAAAGTGGAACAAAAAATCAGTGAATCTGTCGACTATATGCAATTCACCCGACTGATTCACGAAAACTGCTCTTTTGAAGAAAAACGCAAAATCATTGGGTTGTTATGGCATTTAGCGGCTGCCGATGGCCATATTGATCCGCATGAAGAGCACTTAATTCGCAAATTTTCCGATTTGCTGTATTTGTCCCACAGTGACTTTATTCAGGCGAAATTGGGCGCCATTCCTCATTAGCGTCGCGAATAGCAAGCATCACACACTATGAGGTTATTTAACTGGTCATTTCTCTGGCAACAAAGGTGTTTTTACCCGTCTCTTTCGCCTCATACAGGCAGCCGTCGGCGAAATCGATAGCTTCGACTGAAGTGAGATCTTCTGAAGGAATAACCGATGTGACACCGATGCTGACGGTTACATTGCCAAAATCTGTATTTTGCTCGTGAGCAATATCTAACTCGTTAATAATACGCAATATTTTTTGCGCAAATGCTTTGGCGCCGGGGAGGTCGGTTTTGGGCAGCACAGCAGCAAACTCTTCGCCACCGTACCTGGCCATGACATCGGTTTGTCGTTTGCTGGCCGTTTTTAAAGCATGTGCCACCGTGCGTAAGCATTCGTCACCCTGTAAATGGCCATATTGGTCGTTATATTTTTTAAAGTTATCAATATCGATCAACATGATGCTGATGGCTTCCTGTTCACGTTGGGCTCTGCCCCATTCTTTTAACAGCAAATCATCGAAACGACGACGGTTGGCAATACCAGTCAAACCGTCGGTTGTAGATAACATGTTAAGGCGTTTACGATGTCGCACTAACTCCAGATGATTGCGGATCCGCATTTTGACGATGGGGGGATGAAACGGTTTGGAAATATAATCAATTGCGCCTAATTCCAGGCCTTTTTCTTCATCGTGGATATTATCCAACGCCGTAACGAAAATAATCGGTATATGGTTTGTTTGACGATTTTGTCGCAGTAGCTGGCATACTTCGTAACCATCCATCTCTGGCATTACAATATCCAGCAATATCAGATCCGGCTGCAACCGCTCTGCTTGTTGCAGGGCCATTTTTCCAGAAGTAGCAAAGACGACATTACATTCATTGCTTAGAATTTCTCCGAGCATTTTAATATTGCTAACCGCATCATCGACAACGAGCACTGTTTGGGGCTCTTCACTTTCAATGCCTGTATAATTCTCAATATTCATCAACGGCCTACTGTTTATTGCTTAGCTGTTGTTTAATCTCGCCCAATAACGTCTCGGCTTCACTAAAATCCAGTTGTTGTAAATGGTTCAAAAAATCATCTTTTAGTCTGCTATTTACTTGTTCAGGTAATTGGGCCAACAGTTTTTCACCTGACTCCACGGCACCTAATTCCTGTCGCTGCAATTGCAAAATCAATTGCTCAACCAAATGCTCCAAATGCGCTTGTGATAGCTGTTGTGCTGAGTTTTCAACAACCACTGCTGGGTCGATTGAAACAGCAGGCAATCCAGCTGAAATAGTTTCCAGTGTTGTGTTTAACAATAGTTCAAATTCCAGTAATTGCAGCTCGTTTAATAATTGCCCTTGTTTTATTTGTGATTCCAGATGCGATGTGGCTTGATGAACTTTAGTGGCGGAGATATTACCTGATTCACCTTTTAACTTGTGCAATAGAGCCAGTTGCTGTTCGGTATCCTGCACTCTGACAGCATGTTTGAGTTGTTCTGAAAAATCACCATAGCTGCGCACAAATTCTTTTAGCAGAGATAGCAAGAGCGTTGTTTTGTTGCCGACCCGTTTGATCGCTTCCGAGACGTTAATTTCCGGAATATTTGGCAGGTCATCGGGGGTAATATCCTGATGAGCCGTAACCGAATCATCATTACCAAGCCATTTACCCAGGGTTTTATAAAATGTCACTACATCTATGGGTTTAGTGATAAAGTCTTGCATTCCTGCTTGTGTCGCTTTTTCCCGATCTTCATCCATGGCATTTGCGGTCATGGCGATGATGGGGGTATCAATGTTTAATTCTTTTTTAATTTTTCGCGTGGCTGTTAATCCGTCCATCACCGGCATTTGCACATCCATCAATATAAGATCGAAGGATTCTTGTGCCAGTTTGTCCAGAGCCCGTTGACCATTTTCCGCCAGTATCACCTCTACGCTGATATCTTCTAACAACGCCACAGCGACTTCTTGATTAATGTGGTTATCCTCGACCAACAACACTTTGTTGCCTCGAAGGCTTTCAGGTTGAGCGGGAATCTCAGTAGATGCAGGTTGGTAATTGATGATGCCTGAGGTCGCTAACGTATCTTGCAAAGAGGATTGCGTAAACGGTTTAAACAGGATGTCTGAAAACAACCTATCAACGTTGTTTTTATCGAGTTCTTCCAAATCGCAAGCGGTTATCAATATCAACTTTGCGTCAGGTTTATCTGGCAGTTGCTGGAGTTGCTCGGCGGTCTCAATACCACTTAAATTAGGCATATTGTAATTGATGAAGATGACATCATAGTTCAATGTATTGTCGTTGGCAGATAGAAGTTCCAATCCATGTTCAGGTGAGTGAGCGACTGTCACAGTGGCACCTATCTGCTGCAACATCAATTGCAGAACACGGGTAGTATTGAGGGAATCATCAATGATAAGGGCAGCAAGCTCATGTTGTTGCAGGCTGCTTTGAGCCACGGCGTCAGCATCAATATCCATATCGATTGAGAAAAAGAATGTGCTGCCTTTACCAAATTCACTCTCAACACCAATTTTCCCCCCCATTAAATTGACTAAGTGTTGGCAAATTGACAGTCCTAAGCCGGTGCCTCCAAAGCGACGGGTCACGGAGTTATCGACCTGGTTAAACGAATGGAATAATTGTGATTGCTTGGATTCTGAAATGCCGATTCCCTCGTCTTGCACAGAAAACAACAGGCAGGCTTTATCGTCGAGCCGTGATTGCATCTGCACCTGTACCACTATCTCCCCTTTTTCCGTGAACTTGATGGCATTATTAACCAGATTGAGCAGGATCTGATTCAATCGATACGGATCACCTTTAAGGTGTTGCGGGACTTCTGGTGCGATGTCATACAAAATATCCAGCTTTTTCTTTTGTGCCTGACTGACCACTACATTGGATAGATTATCGAACACATCAGACAGGGTAAATTCGGTATCTTCAAGCTCCATTTTACCGGCTTCGATTTTGGAAATATCCAAAATATCATTCACCAGTTGTAATAAGACCTGAGAGGAAGACTCAATTCGTTTGGCAAATTGTGTTTGCCGGATGTCCAGTGAGGTTTTTTGCATTAGATAAATATTGCCAACTATCGCATTCATTGGAGTCCGAATTTCATGACTCATATTTGCTAAAAACAATCCTTTGGCTTTGTTGGCTATTTCTGCTTGCTCCTTGGCTTCCAGCAGGTCTGCTTCTATTTGTTTCTGTTTAGTAATGTCTCGACCCAAGCCTTCAACCCCTACGAAATCGTTATCATCGTCAAAGAGATTAATTTCAGACAGAAGAATCCAGCGGTTGTCACCATGTTTATCAAGGATCTCAATCTCAAACTCTAACTGCGGCACATTTTTGGTGGGAGTTTTTAAGTATCGTCGTGCAATATTATTAATAGGGTTGGGTGTGAGCAGTTCATGCAATTTCAGCATCTGCCGGGGACGATAACCGTAGAGTTCATTAACGGAATCGGCGATATAGGTGATTTTGCCATCTTTGTCGCGGGTATACACAAAATACTGGCTGAGATTACTTATCAGGCGATGGTATTTTTTCTGATTCTCACTTAACGCAATCTCAGATGCTTCCCGACGCAGAGTTTCTTTTTGTAATGAACGGATAAGTAAAACGGCAGTAAACCAGGCAAGCAACAAAAGCAGCAGCGTTATGCCGCCCTGTATAAAGAGTTGGTTGCGAATATCTTTTGCCAGTACCTGAAAAAAGCTGTCTGATACTTTAAAGTGCGCGATGCCTAATAAGGCGAAGTTATCCGGAGAATACAGAGCGACATCCACCGAAAAACAGCTCTCACACCGAGATTCACCGCGCTGGATATTGTCAATGTCGCCAAATGTATCGCTGTCGAGCTCTAATTCAATTGCATTAAAAAATGCTCTACCAGATGTTGGCTCCTGATAAAGCATAAGCTTATCCAGCGCGTCTTCCAGAATGGTTAGCTCGTCCATTTCCTGCACATCTAATAACGCGTTTAACAGATGCGCAGATTGAGATTCGGCTATGATTTTTGAATCTGCTTCGGCCTCGCTGCGTAACTTGGGTTGCAGGACTTGCGACCAATAAATAGCCAACGACAACTGTAATGATACCGCTAATAATATGAAGACGGCCGAGATACTTTTCGGGGCACGGCGAATAAAGCCGCTAGGATCAAGGTTCATAGAGCTCTGCCACTTTCAGGAAAAACGATTTAATCTTTAAGTCAGAATTTTGCAGGGTGATGTTATTGATAAACGGTCGCGGACGGGTGCCGATAACGATGCCTCCCAGCACACCTTTCTCAACATCCCCTTTAAAAGGTGAATAAGTGACAATCTTGTGTTCCAAACCATACTGAACTGCATCCAGCAGAGTGTCATTGTCGACCTTATCCAGAATAAACAAGCCTGCGGGGCGAAGTTGTTGTTGGCGAATTTGTGTCAGACTGGTGGTGATATGAACGGAAATTGGCCGATCTTTAATTTTGCCTTTTGTGGCACCGCGACCCATTAAAACGAATTTACGGGCTAAATGTTGTGCTCTGCTGAGATTGTCGGTATAGATGAAGATAATATCGATACCGTTATCTTCATTATGTTTGTGCTCAATATCCTGATCCGCAGTGAGGATGGTACGAAACATCTTTAGACCGTTGCGTACCAGAATCTCCTGTTCTTCATTGGCATTAACAGGCGTGACAAGCCCGATGAACAGGGCTGCAGCTAAAAGACCTAGTAACCTGATTTGTCCTCGCACCGTCCCTTTCAAGCCGTTATTTATCCTGTGACAAAAATTCTGATATCAGTTGTCAGTATAGTGTTAAATAATGCTGAAAGTGAATATATTTAGCCTCAGTCATTAACTGCTGTCTGTGATGGTCTGGTGAAGCGCTGATTTGCCAACATATATGGCACTGAGTAGAGACACATAGTCATTACAATTTCGCTTTCCAACGCTGTTGCCCAATGTGAACTTTCACTAACTCTAAAGACTCGTTGACAATACTCAGTACTTCTTCATCCAAGCGCTGCTCGGTCAGGCTCGGGGCAGTGAGTCCTTTTGCAACGATGCTATCGACGCGGGCTGTATTGATATCAGTCAATAAATTTACAATTGACTGGATCACGATATTGGCCACTGCCGTTTCAAGGCGCTTTTCCAGATTACCACCAAACACTGGTACTGCGCTTAAGATGCCCACCTGGGGATCATCTTTGACCGCCTTGGCGACGCTGCCGGCGATGTGACTGCGTAAAACGCTACCCACTTCTGGATCCGCTATGGAACGGCCATAATGTTGCAGCGTTTCTGCGATCCACTCAGTCAGGGTTTCCCGCCTCGGTGCTAGCACCTGATCTGTAATGTCATGCAAAAGCTGTGAACCGGTGGCAATATCTTCCTGCGCGTCAGTCAGCACTTTTACGACTATACGATCACTCAGCTCCTCGATAAAAACATTGTAGTAGAAAGCAAAAAAGCGATAGATCGCTGTGTTTTTAAGGTTTATCACTCGATATTTATGTAGCCTGTGTAATATCGATATGATTCTTAGCAAACGCAGGATACGTGCCGATTCAGCTGGGATACAACCTAATAAATCATACCAGTGAATAAATGGAAAGAAGTACCAACGCATATACTCCTTATTGATAACCGCCACTATCCAGCGCAACATAAATTCCGATAAAAAGATGCTGATAAATACCAGATCTACCAATAGAAAATTGTCATGGATGGGCTGGTAGCTGTGAATAAGCCAATCCGCTTGCAATTGTATGGCACTGCGTATGGCACTGACTGCATAAAGAGAGTCAAATATGATGAGCAGAAGATTGATGGCCAACAAGACCATCATAAACAGGTCTATGGCAAACCATACCCCTTGTTTACTTTCTCTCAGGTTTTTCAGGTTTATCCACATATCACACGTCCTTCTTTACGGATAAACCCGTTGTTGTTATTCGCTGCTGTGTTTATATATCGTTCCCGATTTCATTACGAAGGGAATGTCTGCCAATAAACTGATATTTTCTATCGGGTCACCCGGTACTGCAACAATATCGGCATATTTTCCGACGCTTATACTGCCGATTTCCTGTTCTTTACGCAATAAGGTCGCAGCGTTAATTGTCGATGCCTGTATGGCTTGCATTGGTGACATACCGAACTGCACCATACGAGAAAACTGTTGACCATTAGTGCCATGAGGATAGACGCCGGCATCCGAACCAAACACCATTTTTACACCTGCTTTAACAGCGGCACTAAAGCTGTCTCGTTGAGTTTTTCCAACCTTGCGTTCTTTGTCCAGACTTTCTTGTAATATGCCGGCCTTTTCACCTTCACCTAATATGTACTCGGTAGTGTAAATATCCATGGAAAAGTAGGTGCCGTGTTTTACGGCTAGTTGAATCGCTTCGTCATCCAGAAAGCTGGCATGTTCGATTGAATTTATACCGGCTTTAATGGCGGTTTTAATCCCCTCGTTGCCATGGGCATGAGCGGCTGTCACGATGCCACGCAATTTCGCCTCCGCGGCAATGGCCTGCATTTCTTCTAAACTGTACTGTTGCGCGCCTACCTTGGTACCCTTAGATAATACGCCTCCGGTGGCGCACAGTTTGATGACATCAGCACCATACTTGATATTTTGGCGCATTTTTTCCCTTACTGCCCATGGACCATCCGCGACGCCTTCTGCTTTTACGTTGTAGTCAAATGGCAGCAGGTTGCTATCACAATGCCCACCAGTCACGCCTAAAGATGGACCAGAAACATACATGCGGGGGCCTGGCACCAGACCATCATTGATAGCATCACGCAGCGCAACATCAGTGTAGGCAGGCGCACCGACATTTCGCACTGTCGTGAACCCTGCCATTAATGTCTTGTTAGCGTTAACCACTCCCGCAATGGCTTTGCAAGGGACGGAGTAGGCCAGTCTTTTATAACCGTGTTTATCAGCGTCAGACGTCAAGTGAACGTGCATGTCCATTAATCCCGGCAGGATAGTCATGCCGGAGAGATCAATATGTGTGGCATTATCAGGTATATCTGGGGTGCGGTTACTAACCACGTTGGTAATGACACCATCTTCGATGGTGATGACGGGGTTTTGAAGCAGCTGGCCTTGCTCAACGTCCACCATTGCAGACGCTGTCAATACGTCAGTTTTAGCGCATGTGAGCGTACTCAACGTGACAAAACAAAACAGGAGTACGGTAGTATATTTATTCATGATGCATCCCCGATTATCAACAAATAACGTATTACAGATAGTAGAAGTAAACCTGCTCACTGCCAAATTGTAGATACACAAGTACCTTACTCGGCGACGATTTCCTTCCGGTAATTTCTCGCTTGCCATAGCGCCAGACTGACACATATCGCTGTGAATAGCCAAAGCAAGGCGTCTCCCCAATACCGGTAGGGGGTCATACCGGATGTGGTGGTCAGACTGTGACGGATAACGGCATCCTCAAATTGAGGCGCGGCTTTGACGATGGCTCCGCGATGATTGATAAATGCGGTGATACCATTATTTGTTGCTCTAATAATTGGTAATCCCATTTCCAGTGCCCGCATCTGGGCGATTTCCAGATGTTGTGCCGGACCATGTGAACGGCCAAACCAGGCATCATTGCTAACCGTAATGATAAAGTCAGTGGTACTGTGGATGTTTGCCCTGATCTGACGCGGAAAGGCGATCTCAAAACAGATAGCAGGGGCCAGTTGCCAGCCATTTACATTCAAATTCGTCTGGCGATAATCTCCACGGGAAAATGAAGACATAGGTAGATCAAATATAGGTGCCAGACCACGCAACCAGCTTTCCAATGGAATAAACTCACCTATGGGCAGTAAATGATGTTTCGCATAACGGTTGGCGTGCAAGTATCGATATCCCTCTGATGCTTCTGTCGCCTTGTCTGACTCTTCGCGTTGCTGTTCATTGCCAACAACAATAAGGTTGTTAAAAGCCTGTGCGGTTTCAAAATTGTAATTAACGATTCCAGTAACCAGTGCAGTATTGGCTGCACGTGCCCTTTTATCCAATCGATACAAGTAGTCCTGGGCTAGTGGTTCGAGCTTCGGAATAGCCGCTTCTGGCCAGATAATAAAATCACTGTCCCAATGGGGTTCGGTTAACTGTAAATACTTTTCCATGGTGGGCTTGTCTTGTTCAGGGATCCAGCGCAGCTCTTGTTTGATATTCCCCTGTACCATGGTAATTGTTGGTGCATTATTGTCTTTTGAGACCCAGTCTACGAACGTTAAAAGGTAGCCTAAACAAAAAAGAAAAACGGTTGGAATAACCGTTTTAGCTATGCTCGCAGTCAAATTTTCTGGTTTGTGCTTATGGCAAAGGTGCTGTGCAAGCCATAAAGAACTGATAACCAACAACACTGAAATACCGCTTTCCCCGATAATCGGTGCAAAACCCGAAAATGGGCCTCCAATCTGACTGTAACCTAAAGATAACCAGGGAAAGCCGGTTAAAAACCAGCTACGCAGCCACTCCAAAATCCACCACAGCGGCATTGCTGTCAACAGCAAAGGAAAGCGACGCTGATATTTACTGAGCAATATAAAAAACAGGGCAGGGAAGAGCGCTAAATAGGCACTAAGCAGTAACATTAATGCCAATGACCCTGCCAACGGCAGGCCACCAAAATCAGCAATACTGACATGCACCCAACTGATACCTGCACCGAACCAACCTAAGCCAAAACTCAAACCGTACCAAAAGCCATTAGGCTGTTTTTGCAGGTATATGAAAAAAAGGCAGGTTAAACTCAAAGGTGTTATCCACCAATGAGAAAAAGGGGCAAAACTCAAAGTAAGGATCGCGCCGCATAGCAGCGCGATAAAACAGGGCAGATACTTGCTCATTATGAATGCAGTCTACACGCTGGCGACCGCATCTGTTTCGGATTTAGGTAGTGTGACTTTCAGTTGAATCAGGCGTCTACCGTCAGCATTATTCACTTTAAACTCAATATCATTGATGATAATAGTTTCATCTTTTGCAGGCATGTGACCGAAACTGTTTAACACGATGCCACCAATAGTGTCAGCCTGTTCTTCATCGAAGTCGGTACGGAAGTAGCGATTAAAGTCTTCAACTGATGTCAGTGCCTTTACTGAGTACGTGTAGGTATTGAGTACGCGAATGTCTTCACCGTCCATGTCGTCAGCATCGTGCTCGTCTTCAATTTCACCAACGATAAGTTCCAAAATATCTTCAATAGTCACCAGACCAGACACACCACCATATTCGTCAATGACAATGGCCATATGGTAGCGATGTTGGCGAAATTCTCGAAGCAAGACGTCAACACGTTTACTTTCAGGAACGATTACAGCAGGTCGAATGATATCTTTTAGCGAAAATTCGGCAGTTTCACCAAAGCTGAATTTCAGCAGATCTTTGGCTAAAAGAATGCCTTCGACGTGATCCTTGTTTTCGTTAACTACTGGAAAACGCGAATGGGCAGTGCTTAAAACAATGGGAAGGAACTGTTCAACATTTTGATCAATGTCGATAGTCACCATCTGAGCACGGGGGATCATTATATCTCGTACCCGCATTTCACCCACTTCCAGCACACCCTCAATCATTTCTCTGGTGCCTGGGTCGATTACTTCCTGTAGTTCTGCTTCGTTGATTACTTCAACAAGCTCTTCTACGCTTTTTGGCTCTCCCGTGAAGGTTTGGACAATTTTGTCTAACCAACTTTTACCAGAAGAACCGCTCGTAGAGTGGGGATGGTCGTCGTTGTTCATATACCTTTTCTATGTCGTGTAAATAACAGCGAGTCGCCTATCATTGTAGATCTTGATAGGGATCGTCAATACCTAATTTGGTTAAAATTTCAACTTCAAGGCTTTCCATGTGTTCTGCCTCTTCTTCGTCAATATGGTCATAACCCAGTAAATGCAAGACACCGTGTACAACTAAATGTGCATAATGGTGTGCTGGATTTTTCTGTTGCTCGTTTGCTTCCTGTCGCATTATCTGCGGACAGATGACCACATCCCCCAATAAATTGAGCTCAATTCCCGGGATAGCCTCAAAAGGAAATGATAAGACATTGGTAGGCTTATCTTTACCCCGATAGTCACGATTCAGTTGCTGAATTTCTTGTGGTTCTACAAAGCGAAGGGTTAACTCTGCGGTTTCCTTCGTCTGTTCTGTTTCTGCATGGGACAGTGCCAACGCTACCCAAGTCTGTAGCTGTAATTCATCAGGCAGGTCATGGTCGTTTTCAAGCGCAATTTGCACGTCCACAATAAGGGATGGATTTGTCATTCGCCGTTGTTTTTCTTTTCAATTTTGTGTTGTTGTTCTACTTTTTCAAAGCTTTCATAAGCCTGAACAATTTTAGCAACAACTGGATGACGAACGACGTCTTGCGCGGTAAAAAAGTTTATTGAAATATCGGGGACATCTTTCAATACTTCGATGGCGTGACGCAAGCCGGAACGGGCACCGCGAGGTAAATCTATTTGGGTAATATCGCCGGTGATGACAGCCTTGGAATTAAAGCCAATTCGGGTCAGAAACATTTTCATCTGCTCGACTGTCGTATTTTGGCTCTCATCCAGAATGATAAAGGCGTCATTTAACGTACGGCCTCGCATATAAGCTAATGGCGCGACTTCAATCACATTGCGTTCAATAAGTTTTTCGACCTTTTCAAAACCCAGCATTTCGAATAAAGCATCGTAAAGTGGTCGTAAATAGGGATCGACCTTTTGCGCCAGGTCACCTGGCAGAAAACCCAGTTTCTCGCCAGCCTCGACAGCTGGTCGAGTTAGCAGTATGCGGCGAATTTCCTGCCTTTCAAGTGCGTCAACAGCACAGGCAACGGCAAGATAGGTTTTTCCTGTACCCGCAGGGCCAACACCGAAGGTGATGTCATGATGCACAATATTCATAACATATTGAGACTGATTGGGATTACGAGGTTTGACTACACCACGTTTGGTTTTTATATGAACTTCCTTGCCATAATGTTGCTCGGCATCCTGTTCCAGTACCTGCATTTCCTGCAGGGCAAGGTGTACGTGCTGAGTATCTAACTCAACGGCTTTTCCTTTCACTGGCTGAGTGTCGACATAAAGTGACTTTAAAGCTTCACTTGCCGCTTCAGCGTGGGTGTTTTTGCCGACAACTTTAAACTGATTACCCTTGTAACTGATTTCCACACCCAGTCGACGCTCGATGAGCTTGATATGTTCGTCGAACGGGCCACACAAACTGGACAGTCGCTTATTGTCAATCGGATCCAGTGTGACTTCTTCAGTTTTAATAATTTGACTCAATGATTGCCTCTTGGTTTGGCTTATGGCTTAAATTGTGCAACGCCAATGTCGTTCGCTGACTCTGCTGCACGGCTACCAATGATGATTGCAGGCGCGGTGGCGATACGTAAATCCATCTCAGCTTCGGTACGAATTACGTTGCCTCGCAAAGAATTAGCGAAAACATCAGTAATTTCGATATCAACAAAGCCACCTACCATATCCGGTGAACCTTCAAAGTTTACAACGCGATTGTTTTCTGTTCGTCCGCACAGTTCCATCAGGTTCTTTTTCGATGGCCCTTCGACTAACACACGCTGCACTGTGCCGACCATATTGCGTGCAATACGCTGGGCTTGCTGATTAATACGCTGCTGCAGGATATACAAGCGCTGCTTTTTAGTGTCTTCAGATACATCATCTGGCAGATCCGCCGCAGGTGTGCCTGGACGAGCACTGTAAATAAAGCTGAAGCTCAAATCAAAATCAATATCCTTGATAAGATTCATGGTCGCTTCAAAGTCCTGATCAGTTTCACCGGGAAAGCCAATAATGAAATCGGAAGACATGCTCAGATTGGGGCGGATCTTTTTCAGCTTACGGATCTTGGATTTATACTCCAATGCAGTGTGACCACGCTTCATCATGGTCAAGACCATGTCGGAGCCGCTTTGTACCGGAAGATGCAAATGATCGACTAATTCTGGAATGGTATCGTAGGCATCAATAATGTCATCGGTAAACTCCACAGGATGAGAGGTCGTGTAACGAATGCGATCGATACCGTCAATTGCGGCCACCAAATGTAACAGCTCTGCGAAGCGGCACTGGCTACCGTCATGGTGCTCACCTAAGAACGCGTTAACATTCTGACCTAATAAATTAACTTCACGAACACCTTGTTCTGCCAGTTGTGCGATTTCAAAAAGTACATCATCAACTGGGCGAGAGACCTCTTCACCGCGCGTGTAGGGTACGACACAAAAACTACAGTATTTTGAGCAGCCTTCCATGATCGATACAAAAGCGGAAGGACCTTCAGCACGGGGTTCTGGTAAACGGTCAAACTTCTCTATTTCCGGAAAGCTGATATCGACAACGCTGGAAGCATCACTGCTGACCTGATTAATCATTTCGGGCAAACGGTGCAAAGTTTGAGGCCCGAATACAATGTCCACAAATGGCGCACGTTTACGAATCGCTTCACCTTCCTGAGACGCGACACAACCACCAACGCCGATAATCAGATCAGGTTTATTATTTTTCAGGTTTTTCCAGCGACCTAACTGGTGGAAGACTTTTTCCTGCGCTTTTTCGCGTATGGAACAGGTATTGAGCAAGATAACATCCGCTTCTTCAGCTTCACTCGCTAATGAATAGCCATGAGTGCTGTCTAGCAAATCTGCCATTTTCTCGGAGTCGTATTCATTCATCTGACAACCCCAGGTTTTGATATACAGCTTTTTACTCATTGTGACCTACTACTCTCCTGAAAACATGGATGCGTGCTAAAAAGGGCGCGTATTTTATCGACAATTGCCCTTAGATGCCAGCTTTAATGCGTTTGCTTTAAGTTTAGGAATCAACAATCGAGCAAAAAGCGGATAATCAAAATGCACTGGGTAATATAGTTACCAATCGGGAAAAAGTATGCGCAATTATACATAGGTATCGTGAACCCGTTCGCAATTATGAAATTTGTTCTACACACTTACTGGCAATTTAAAATCAATGGGCTAGATTTCAGGTTAGGAAATCATGGTGCCCACCGCGCGCAACTTAATCCGGCATCGTTGTTGTTTTCTTCTATGGATACGTAATTTAAACGGGCTGTTGGGCTTGTGGGAAGGTGTTTCTCTTCATAAATCAATGGTCCCTGTAGTGGATAAAACTTCAGATAGTTTTTAACCTTCATTCTCAGGAGCAGGTAAAATGGCGGATGATAAGAGCTCAAAAAAGAAAAAGGTGGTCGATAGTAAAATCGAGCAACTCGAAGACCGGATAGCACCGGGCGGAATCGGTGGCATTGTTGGAGACCTTGGGGTCGACGGCGGTGTCAGTTCATTAGATGATACAGGGGCACCTCCGCCAGATGATGGCGGGCCCCCACCCGATGAAGGTGGCGCACCACCTCCCCATGATGAAGGCGGTGATCATCCTCCTGAAGGTGACGGCGGCGGCTCGGTCACTCATCCTGACGGCACTGTCGAAACCCATAACCCGGATGGTTCTGGCTCAGTAACGTATCCCGATGGTGCTACTGAGACCTGGGATGGTCAAGGTGGTGGTAGCTGGGATGACGGTCAAGGCAATACCGCAACCTGGAATGCGGATGGTTCGGGCTCCTGGTCTTCATCCGACGGTAGCAGTGGTTATCATAATGCTGATGGCTCAGGTGGTTATAATAATGCCGATGGCAGTCATGGTTCTTACGGTTCAGATGGTTCGTATTCTCATACTGAAGCAGATGGCACGACTTATCAGGGTAATGCTGACGGCTCAGGCAGCATCACTTATGCTGATGGTTCAGTAGAAGAATGGGATTCGCAAGGTAATCCAGTCGGTGGTGAAACTGATCCCGGTGCGGGTGACCCGGGTACCGATCCTGGTGCCGGTGACCCAGGTGCCGATCCTGGTGATGGCACCGGTACGGTAACTCATGATGACGGTTCGACAGAAACCTGGAACGAAGATGGTTCTGGCTCACGAACCTGGCCTGATGGCTCCTCAGAAACCTGGGATGGTCAGGGCGGTGGAACCTGGGATGATGGTCAAGGTAATACTTCAACCTGGAATGCCGATGGTTCAGGTTCCTGGACAAATGCAGACGGTTCCGGTGGCACGTATAATGCCGACGGCTCTGGTTCCTATAACAATTCCGATGGCAGTCATGGTGAGTATCACGCGGATGGCTCTGGAACTCATACCGAAGCGGACGGTACGACCTATCAATGGAATGCCGATGGCTCCGGAAGCGTTTCATACGCAGATGGAGCATCTGAATCCTGGGATGGCCAGGGTGGTGGCAGCTGGGATGATGGCCAGGGCAATAGCAGTACCTGGGAAGCCGATGGCTCTGGCTCCTGGACCAATGCCGATGGCAGCAGTGGTTATCATAATGCCGATGGCTCTGGCGGCTATACCAATGCCGACGGTAGCCATGGTAATTATTACGCCGATGGATCTTACTCTCATACAGAAGCAGATGGTACGACCTATCAGCAGAATCCTGATGGATCTGGCAGTGTTACCTACCCAGATGGTTCGGTAGATGAATGGGATTCAAATGGTAACCCGGTTGGTGGCGATGATATGGGGGGGGAGCCTGGTGACGACATGGGCGGTGACCCAGGAGCAGACGACCCTGCCGGCGCTGAATCTGGCACCGTAACCCATGATGACGGTACGGTTGAAACCTGGAATGAAGACGGTTCTGGTTCGATTGTTTATCCTGATGGTTCTACTGAAACCTGGGATGGCCAGGGCGGTGGCACCTGGGATGATGGTCAGGGTAATACTTGTGCCTGGAATGCAGACGGCTCAGGAAGCTGGACATCATCTGATGGTAGCAGTGGTACTTACAATGCTGACGGCTCGGGTAGCTACACCAATTCTGATGGAAGTTACGGTTATTGGAATGCTGATGGCTCAGGTTCACATACCGAAGCTGATGGTACCCACTACGCGTTTAACGCCGATGGTTCAGGTTCAGTAACATACCCTGATGGTACGACAGAGTCCTGGGATGCCCAGGGCAATTACTCTGGCGATCCTGATGATGGTCCGGCAGGAGAACATGGCGATGGGGGCATGGGTGATGAACATGGCGAAGGCCCATGGGGTGAGATAGTTGATGAGCAGGTTAACGACGACGGTTCAACAGTATTCACCTATGCCGATGGTACCGTTGAAACCCTAAATGATGATGGTTCAGGATCTGTGGTCTTCCCGGATGGATCAACCGAAACCTGGGATGGTCAAGGTGGCGGCACCTGGGATGATGGTCAGGGTAACTCTTACTCATGGAACGCAGACGGCTCTGGTAGCTGGACTTCGTCCGATGGCAGCAGCGGCAGTCATAATGCGGATGGTTCTGGCAGCTACTCCAATTCAGATGGTAGCCATGGATCCTACGGTGCAGATGGGTCTTATACCCATACCGATCCGGATGGAACGGTTTATCAGCAAAATGCGGATGGTTCAGGAAGCATTACCTATCCAGATGGTACCACGGAAACCTGGGATGCAGATGGTACTTACCATGGTGACCCAGGCGGTGACCCGGGTGGTGAACCAGGTGATGGTGGTGAATATGACGGCGGTGAAGAATGGCACCCTGACGGTGATGATCATGGTGGTGTCGTTGATGAGCAATTCAATGAAGATGGCTCCGGTTCAGTCACCTACGCTGACGGTACGGTAGAAACCTGGAATGCCGATGGCTCAGGCTCTATTGCTTACGCTGATGGTGCCGTAGAAACCTGGGATGGCCAGGGCGGCGGAACTTATGACGATGGTCAGGGTAATACCTGCACCTGGAATGCAGATGGTTCTGGCTCCTGGACAGATTCAGATGGCAGTACAGGTACCTATAATCCTGATGGTTCTGGTTCATTCACCGGTGCCGATGGCAGTTATGGCTCCTGGAATGCTGATGGTTCTGGAACATTCACTGAAGCTGATGGCACCACCTATGTGATGAATGCTGATGGCTCGGGTTCGGTGACCTACCCAGATGGAACTACTGAAACCTGGGGACCAGGTGAACATCCTGACGATCCAATGCATGACGAGGGTGGTTAATTCCATATAGGGCAGGGTTGGATAAGACACAACCCTGTCCATGAACTTGGTATCTCGCTTTGGATAATTGAAAGGGGCGCGATACCGGACTATTCTGATGATACAACTGTTAATAACATTATCTGGAGATACATAATGGCTACAATTACTAAAGCTGATAAAGTGAAACAAAAAGCGCAATCTGCAGTAGCGCAGGCAAGAGTAAAAGGTTTAAAACTGGCAGCGATGGCTCAAACCGCCAAAGCCAGAGCAAAATCTAACTAACTAAACATCAGATGGGTCTTTACGACCCATCTGACTTATCAGGGAACTAAAAACTTCACAAATGGCAACCAGGGTAACGCGCACCCGTTCTAATAGAACCAGTAAAGAAGTCGGTGAATTAAAACGAAAAATAAATATTCTTTCCATTTCCCGTAAGCTTTCTCATGAGTTCATAGGTGAGGCCTATGATGTTAAGAAGCTTATGCAATTGGTGTTTGACCGGATACTCCATGCACTGGACGCAGAGGCAGGGTCGTTATGGATAAAAGACAACAATCTGAAAAAAAATATCTGTCATCTGGCTGAAGGGCCAGTGAAAAAAAATGTTATAGGCTTAAGACTGGATTTTGGCGTTGGTGTAGTAGGCAATGTTATAGAGTCCGGTAAAACCAAAATCATACTGGATACCTCCGAAAGTAAAGAATTTACACAGTCTGTTGATCAGAAAACTGGCTTTATGACCCGTTCAATGATTTGTGTGCCACTCATCATTGATGGGGAATCATATGGCGCGATTCAGGTTGTAAATAAAAAACGTGGCGTCGATGGACAATTCGACAATGATGACTGTGAGCTGGTCCAGGATTTAGCCATCAGCGCCGCTATCTCCATGAAAAATGCACGGTTAATGGAGATGGAAAGCAAAGTCAAAGAAATGCATGCCTTGATGTCAATTTCCAACGAGGTTGTTTCAACATTAGATGTTGATCAAGTGTTGCATTTAGTTGTTAACCGTACCAATGAATTGGTGGATATCAACTTTGCCACAATAGCTTTAATTGATGAAATTGATGGTTCTTTGACGTTGAACGTTATTTCGGGGGGGCAAAAAATTGAAGCTGATAACCCGAAACAACAGGGGATTTTAAAATTGATGGCTCAGGTGCAGAATCTGCAGCGCAGTGCTTATGTCCCCGAAAGAAATCGTTATCTTAATAGCCAGAAAGAGGAGACAGATTGGACTCAGTATCTCAAAGACTTCTCAGACGTCATCGGCATCTGGTGTTGCCCTTTGCGGGATGAAGAAGGCGTACTAGGGGTTATTTGGTTTGAGAGTGAGGAGTCTGGTTTTGCCAATAAAGGCAAGGGTGATTTGTTGCAAATCATGACCTCACAGGCAACAGTGGCACTGCGCAATGCCAGTCTGTTTAAGAGCATTACCAATAAGACCTCTTTAAAAGGTATCAAAGAAAATTCGATTAAATGGTGGCAACGCAAAGGCAAACGCGTTGGATTGATTGCCGGCGCAACACTTACGTTGATTCTATCACTGCACTTTTTGCCCGTATTACGATGGGTATCTGCACCGACAACGGTTGAAACCCAGCTTGGGCAGGGGATTTTTGCACCGATAGATGGACGCGTTGCATCTTTACTCGTCGGAGAGGGTTCGAAAATCAGTAAAGGTGATCCTGTCGCTGAAATGGATGTGTCTGCCTTACAGTTGTTGCTCAAAGAAGCAGAAGCACAATTAGCTATTTCTGAACGTAAGATTGTTGAAGCGCGAGCAGAAAAAGACAGTTATGCCATGTCCAGTGCCGTAATAGAGCGGGAGACGCACCTTGCCAAACTTGCCAAGCTGCAATCTGATCTGGCTAACGCCAGTATTACCGCTCCAATATCTGGTGTGGTACTCAATACCAATCTTTCTGAACTGATTGGGCGCCATTTTGCTTTGGGTACAGAGATGATGAGAATTGCTGATCCGAGCAAATTTCGTCTTGTGGTGCACGTCGCGGAAGAGGATGTCATGGATGTCGTTGTTGGACAAAAAGTCCGTGCTGTGCTGAGAGCTCGTCCCGGTGATTATATCTACGGTACCGTTATTCATGTTGGGCGAAGTTACGATGTGCCTACGACTATCCTTGAAGCAGAGGAGGAGGTAGATAAAAGTGAACTGGAAACCGGATTTGTTGTAGAGGTGCTGTTACAAGAAAGTCCCTACGAACTATTGCCCGGCATGACAGGAAAAGCGCTGATTTATACGCCAGAGTCTTCGGTGGTAGAGAGACAATGGCGGCGCATTAAAAACTTTTTCATCTTCACGCTTGGTTTGTAATGAGTGTCATACCGGCCCCCTTAAGGGACGATGTTAAAGTCCGAAAACTGGTGCAGCAAGGTGAGTGCAGTTATGTCTTAAAGGAACCTGATAAGCAGGCTTACTTTCGATTCAGTGAACCACAATATCAGCTTATTGAATTGTTTGATGGTGTTCACGATATTTCACAGATTGTCGACAAATTTAATGAAGAATCAGAGCTATATGAGTTTGACGTCGAAGCGGCTGAATCAGTTTTCAATGCCTGTAAAGACTATCAGGTCTTAAAACGTACGAAACAGGAAGAAAATGCCGCCCTGTTAGAGCGTATAAAAGAAGAACGAAAAAAAAGTTTATTACAGGCCAAGGGCAGCGTGTTAATGATGCGCTTTCAATTGGTCAATCCCAATGAACTATTTGATCGTGTTATCGATAGCCTGCGTTTTTTCTGGCACCCTACAGCATTAAGAATTCAGGCGTCTTTTATTGCACTGGCTTTGCTGATCATCGTGTTCAACGCAGACAGGTTTGTTCAGGACTTTAGCCAGGTTTATTTGCAAACACAGTTTTCCGGCGTACTTTATATCTGGATTATCGCGTTATGTGCGATTGCCTTGCATGAGTGCGGGCATGGGCTTACCTGCAAGTACTATGGCGGGGATGTGCATGAAATGGGGTTTTTACTGTTAGCATTTCAACCTTGCTTGTACTGCAACGTAAATGACGCTTGGTTGTTTGAAAATAAACAACATAAGATCCAGGTCGCATTAGCTGGAGTCTGGGTTGAGATGTTATTGGCTGCGACTGCCACTATCGTGTGGCTACTGGTGGACGTTAATAATCCAGTCGGGTATGTGGCCTTTGTGTTAATGACCATCGGCACCGCCAGCTCATTGTTTGTTAATCTGAATCCATTATTAAAGTTTGATGGATACTACATCTTAACGGACTGGTTAGAGATGCAAAATCTCAGACAAAATGCCCTGGCCTGGTTTTCCTGGAATCTCAAAGTATGGTTATTTAACTCTGATGAAGAGAAGCCCTTTACCCCAAGTGAAAAAGAAAAGCGGGTTTATTGGCTTTATGGCACTTTGGTCGTGATTTACATGACATTGATGCTATCTTTTATTGCATGGATAGGTTATCAGTTCATGTATGCCCAATTTGGTTTTCTGGCCATAATCGGTTTTATCTATCTAATTTTCCGATTTCTAAAAAGTATCACAGGAACCTGGCTTAGTGTCATGATGCAATTTCTTAAAAACCATTTGTGGTCCACTCAGCAAACAAAGATCCGAACGCTTGCGGGGGTTTTTGTGTTGTTGCTCATTTCAATCTTTTACAGTCCGCCCATTTTGTTAAAAGCAGAAGGTGAAGTGTCATCTGAGCTGGTTACGATATATGCTCCGACCAACGCTTATATAGACGAAGTCCATTACGATGAATCCAGACGAGTCGTTGCCGACGACAATGGGGTGGTGATCAATATGCGTTCACCACAACTTAACTTACTGATACAAGAATTATCTTCAAAGCTAAAACAATTAGAGACCCAAAAAGTCACAGCATCAATTGATAGCGACTCAGCTTCATTGGCTCGCTTAGCGATTGAAATCTCCCTAATTCAGGAGCAGTTAATATCTGCCCGCAAGACACAACAACAACTTTTTGTTCGTAAACCAAGGGGAGAATGGTCAGTTGATGGATTGCCACCAGACATGCTGCAAGGAAGATTTTTCTCACAAGAACAGGAAGTCATCAGGCTGGTCTCCGATGAGCAACGCTTCTTTGACGCCATTGTCGATCAACGAGATGTGTCTTATTTGAAGGTGGGTGACGAGGCCTTGATTCGGCTCAATGCCGATTGGAGTAAGATTTATCGGGCCGAAGTCCAGTCGATTTCGGCATTGGCAAAAGCCTCCGGAGTAGAACAAAAAGTTAAAGTACGAACACGTTTGATTAACTGGGAAAAGAACGAGTATTTACCAATTGGATTAACTGGGGAAACTAAATTGTATGGAGCTGAAATGCCGCTGTGGCAGCACGCAGTGTTTAATATTCGTAAATTCTTTAGGGCGGATCTATGGCTATGACGATGTTTAAATACGGTATTAAATATTTGCTGGTTGTGGCTATTTTTCTACCACAGATGGTAAGTGCGGAAACCAGTAATGTCCACTTACGAGGTGTGGTGGTCCCGGAACGTCAGATTAATATGGCCCTTAACCAAACCGGGGTAATTGACTTTATCGCTCCCAGTGGCAGCGTGGTGGAAAAGGGCGGTATTATCGCGCAAATCCGCACAGAAGAACTGGAGGCGCAATATCAACAAGCTAAGGCTGTGTTTACTTCGGCTAAGGCGGATTTAGCCGCGGCTAATCACAGTTTACAAAAGACCAAACGTTTAGTGGACGAAGATATATTGTCTGATATCGCTTATACCGAAGCACAATTTTCAGTTCAGACAGCACGGGCCGCAGTAGAGGTTAATCGATCTAAGTACCATTTGGCCAAGTTGGCCTTATCGCAGGCTAAATTATTAGCGCCATTTGATGGTGTCGTAGCGGAAACGACAGTACAGGAAGGGGAGTGGGCACAAAAAGCCGATCCGGTTATCTCCTTTGCCAGTCTGGAGGCACTGATGATGTCGACGGATATTCCCCCCGAATTGACTGACACCTTGGTAAAAGGCACCGCAACTGACATCATCTTTCAAGGACAAAAGATTGGTCGAGCTACCGTAAGACGATTGTATCCAATGTTGCAACCAGCCAGTGGTCTGCGTCGCGTTGTTTGGTCTGTTGACACTGAACAATCGTTACTTGTTTCTGGTCGATACGTTGAATTAGCACCATGGTTTTGAATCGTCGCATATTGGTCTTATTCCTGTCGCTTTTTATTGGTGTCGCTCATGCGACAACAATGACGGTGCAACAGGCACTAGAAAGAGCCTATCAACAAAATCTGGATTATTTGATCGCCGCTGAACAAGTGATGAAAGCGCGTGAATCCGAACATATTGCTTATGCACGCTTATATCCAAGCTTATCAATGAATGCGGGGCGTACTGAGCAACTGGACAATAATCAGGATTTACCGCGTGACAGCAGTTATTCTGGAGGACTAACGGTTGCCCAAACGATTTATGATCCCAGCGTCTGGGAAGAGTGGAAAAAAAGTGAACTTAGTTTAACCATCAGTGAATTGAGTTATGTACGGCAAAAACAACTATTAACCTTCCAGGTAAGGCAGAGCTGGTACAGCTACATAACGAATTTGGCGCTTGCCAAAGAAGCAGAAGAATCACTTGAGCGGCTCAAGCAACACCGTAAGAACGCATTACACCTGTACGAAAATGGCTCTATATGGCGAAACGATTTGTTGCAGGCGGACGTCCGTGTAGCCAGAGGTGAACAGACGCTACTGCAAGCAAAAAATATTGTGAAACGCAGTCAGACTGATTTAAACATATTATTAAATCAAAATATTCTTACAGAGATCCAACCCGATACCACAATTGGTGCACCAACCGACGTACCCACATTGGCGCAGTGTTTGGTGATGGCGATAGAGTCACGTCCGGATATTGTGCAACAGGGCTTGAGAGTGAAAATATCCAGACGTGACTCCGATATTGCCTTTGCCGGTTATTTGCCTACGGTAACAGCAAGATTGAGTCATAGTGCCTCATCAGATAATTTCGATTTTTCAAATTCCAGAGATAGTAGCCAACTCAATCTGAATTTTAGCTGGACGTTATGGGACACATTATCGAATAGAAGTCGATACAGAAGTGCGAAGCATGATGTGCAAATTGCGCTGAGAAATTACGATAAATTACGGGAAATTGTACAACAGGAAACGCATGTTGCCTGGCTGGCAGAGCAAGAGGCGAAACACAATATTGAAGTATTGCAAAAAGCAGTATCACAAGCAGAAGAAAACTTCAGAGTGACACAAATTCGCTACAAAGAGCAGCTGAGTACCGCTAATGACGTGCTCGATGCACAAGATCTGTTGACCAGCACTCGAAATGATCTTTTGGCGGCGCGAGGTGCCTACCAAATTGCCCGGGCGCAATTGCTGTTCGCTATCGGAAAAGAAAATTTGTGAATTGGCCGCTAATTTGTTGAATTCCAAGACGACCATCTCCATAAAAGCTGTGAATGATTTAGGAGAGTAATGGCCAGCATGCAAAACTTTGATGTCATCATATTTGGTGCCGGGATGGTTGGCGCGGCGGCTGCTCTTGGTCTGGCAAAGCAGCATAAGCGTATCGCCATAATAGAACCCAATTTGCCTGATGATGATTTTTCCGAATTGCCGGACTTACGCGTTTCTGCAGTCAGCCTGGGCTCGCAAAGATTGCTAAATGATTTGGGTGCCTGGCAAGCCCTTTCGGATAATAGACTTAATACTTATACACAACTTTCGGTCTGGGAAAACGAGTCTTCCAAAACCACCTTTAGTGCCGACCTTATTGGCGAGCATCGACTCGGCCATATTCTCGAAAACAGATTATTACAGGTAAGTCTGGTTGAGCAGCTCCGGCAATTTAGTGATGTCGTCTGGTTTCGACACGGCAACATTATTGATGCTAATTCAGGTGAGGTGGAGGTTGATGAAGGGGAGCGAGTAGCAGCCCAACTGTTACTTGTAGCGGAGGGCGCGCAATCCAAAACCAGAGACAAGGTTGGACTAGGCGCTACTGGTTGGCAGTATCAGCAGCAAGTTCTGGGGATATCGGTGACTCTACCACACGACAGTGGTCATCACACCTGGCAACAGTTTACACCCACCGGCCCCAAAGGTTTTTTGCCGTTATTCGCTAATCATGCTTCTTTAGTATGGTATGGACCAAAGGAAGAAATCCGTACCTTACTAACATTATCCGAGAATGATTTTAGAGCACAAATTGTGCAAGCCTTTCCGCAACTGTCAAAGGAGCTGTCAATTAATGCTACGGCTACATTCCCTATCACGCGTATGCATGCAAACCGTTACGGCAAGGGACGCGTGCTGCTGATAGGAGATGCCGCACATGCAATTAATCCGCTTGCCGGGCAAGGGGTGAACCTTGGTTTTAAAGATGTGCAGTGTTTGCTGGATTTACTGCGTGAAGATGCCAAACTGATCAGCGAACCAGATAAGTTATTAACAGCCTATGCACGGCAGCGTCGTCCTGACAACTTACTAATGATGTTGGCGATGGATGGCTTTTATGCGCTGTTTAGCAATGACAATTCATTGTTAAAATTCCTACGCAATAGCGCATTGAGCATGGCTGATAAGCAAACGTTCGCAAAACAGCAGGTATTAAAGTACGCTGCCGGTGTATAATTGGGATAAATTTAGTCTGATATGAATGTATTTATAATTCTTGGTGTCTTGTTACTTGCGTTGGTGCTGGTGGTGCCCTTAATTGAAAAGTACGGCAAACGCCATAGCCCGGAAGAATTGAGTAAAATAAGTCGTTGGATTTGGCCTTTAGTGATGCTGTTGCTAGTTGCCCAACTGATTAAGATGGCTTTTTTCAGCTAAACCTTTCTTTTTGTTTACCTTTAAATAAAAGCAACACGGTGGAAATTATTCCAGCCGTGTTACTCACGTCACTTTGATTGATGATTTGGTTATTGTAACCACCCAAGGTTTAACCACGTCCAGCCGCTTCTTGACCACCATGTCCACCACCAGCTTTGATCGTAGTGAAAGATACTGCGGTCTGTTATTTTACGCTTTTTCACCTGATATTTGGTTGTCAGGTCGACATGAAAGCGTCTGTTGTCACTTACCTGAGCCGTCCAAATACCCTCAGATACATATTGTAGGCCATACTTGGAAATGGTCGGCACGTCCTTATAATGTGGTTTTTGGAAGAATGGTGTACTTACCCAGTCGCTGTCCGAACCCGGATATTTTATTTCGTAACGCCAGCCGGCATCTCTGCCATTTGGAGAAGTGGTATAACTTTCCCAGTCAGTGATATCTTTGCGCACGGAGTTACTTTGATCAAATGACACCCCTGATGTTAGCACACCGGAACTGTCTAAACTGGAGGTGACACTCAGGCCGCTGGTGGAGGTGAGAGCCACAGTATCTGCTTCATTTCCAGGCAGTCGACTCGCTATTGCAACGCTGGCATAGGTGCTATCAGGATCTTTGGTATCCATATTCAAATCGACATACTCAAGATACCAGCGCTTTTCACAGCAGTCATCTTTGGTCATGGTAGGGTTGGCGCTACCATGCATGCTAAATGCCACGTATTTGATACCATCAGCTTTATACATTGCATAGGCTCGGTGACGAGTGCCATTAAATATCTTTTCGCCGTCATCATAGTTGAACAAGTAATTTATGGCGACAGCCGCATAACACTCGTAGGCATCTTTTAAGTTTTGCGGACAAGGATATGCAAAGCTAAAACCACCCACACTATTGGCGGTGATCAGTTCTTCTTCAGCATTTGGCGTAAATTGAGCATGTGACTTGGTGTTTGTTTTTGCGATTTCTGACTGATCCGGTGTCAGAAGGTCGTGCATTAGCTGTGTCAGCATTGCACGGCGTTTTTCTCCATCCATTGAGTTGAGAGACACCGCGAGTTGTTTGCTCGCAATTGGTGCGCTGGGTTTGTTAAGGGTGGCTGTATCGACTTTTTCAAAGTCTCCTGTTTTTCCCTGACGTTTAAATTCAGTGCTACCAGAAGAGCTCTCACTCATAGGCGAAATCGCGCTATAGGTAAACAATTTATCTGGCGCGTCTGTATGAGAGGGGTGAATCAATACTACATCACCGGCAGATAGTGCAGGCAAAGCATCAAGCTCCTTGTCAGAAAGGGCATTGGCATTTTCAATAATGATTGCTTTGCCTTGTTTATAAGCTTCTGCCAAATAGGCATCAGCTACCTGGTTGCCTGACGTTAAATATTCAGCATTGAGGAACACCGCCTGGTGTTTTGCAATGGTTGTTGTTATGTCTTTATTTTGGACTGTATCGGTAGTCAGACTTGATACGACCTTGTGTTTATCTTCCAGATTGTTTAGTACAAATGACCTTCCGGAAGAAGTAATAGGTAATATCGAAAAGGCAGAATCTAATTTCAATTCCTTGCTCTGATCGACATCTGGCTGAGCAACACAGCTTAGAGATGTAAGCAATGTGATACCGACGGCAGTTCTAAAGTGTTTCATAGATAGTTTCTCTTTTTCAGATTAATGAGTTGAGTTTATCGTTACGATTTATCTAGTTGCTTCCTGACATGAGAGGCGTGTCACTGTGTATTTGCCTGGGCAATGCACAAATTAAACAGACCTGTATGTTCCGTGGCTTTTACTTTTCAATTCGATGTTTCACACACTGCTTGAAGAGTTGTCTTTCGCATCGAATCGTCTCTTACCTAGAGGTAAATAAATTAGGCTCGATAACAAAGGAGGGCAAAAGAGAAAACCTCATAGCCATGAGCCAATTTCATGTCCCAGCATGTATTTTTAATTTATTTCAATGAGTGGGCTTGTGTGAGTTTGGAATTGAATCTTCGTAGTAGGGGGGCTTACTAATTATGGGAGGCGATGAAAATATATTTTCAAATAAAGGGTTAAAAAAACACCCGTAAATGATATAAGATTTACTTGCAATGACAGTTAACAAATTTATCTATTTCGGTGTGATCTCTGTGAACAGAAACCTATGAAAAGATTATTGCCTCCGCTGAATGCCATTAAAGCTTTTGAGGCGGCTGGAAGGTTACGCAGTGTTTCACAAGCTGCAGATGAGCTTAATGTGACACAAGGCGCTGTTTCCAAACAAATTCAGTCTTTAGAAGCTTATTTAAACACTGAGTTATTTACTCGCAAAGTGGGTGGGATTAGTCTCACATCAGAAGGGCAACGTTACCTTTATGATTGTGGTGATGTTTTAGATCGACTTGGACAGGCAACCAAGAAACTAAAGCACTTGCCGTCAACAGAAGAAGTTTTAACTGTCGATGTATCCCCTTCGTTTGCGAGCCTTTGGTTGTTGCCAAATCTCAGAGATTTTAACAAGAAACACGCCAATATTTATGTTGAGGTGATGACAGGTAAAGGCGCGATTAATTTTGCCAATTCCCAGGCAGATTGCGCATTTCGATGCCTACCGTCATCAGCTGCGCCGAAACAGAGTGAACTGCTATTTCGGGAAAGGCTGCAATGTGTTGCAAGCAAGGCACTTTATAAAGACAATCCAATCTATGAAGTGAAGGATCTGCAGAAACACCGATTAATTCCACACACCACAAGACCTTATATTTGGCATCGACTATTTGAACATCACAATCTACCTGAACCCAGCCATCAATTGACGGCGTGCTTTGATCATTTCTTTTTGACGCTGTTGGCCGCGCAAAACGGTTTTGGACTTTGTTTAGTACCTGAGTTTTTACTAAGAAAGGCACAAGGGACGAATGAAGTTACCGGTATTCTCGATATGTCTATCGATACGGGATTCGGCTATTTCTGGCAAGCACCAAGTTATAAGGTGGGCATGAATAAAGTGCAGGTATTTTATCGGTGGTTACGCACCAGACTACTGGCAGAACATACCTCACTGGATTCGAAAAATTGCATAAACTTGAATTTAACCTGATTGTTATCTCCTTTCGGAGTCTTGTGTTGTAGTCCCTTGGCACTTTTACGCTTCAGTCTGTTAAAACTTATTGATAGGAATCAGCAAAATGTTACATCAAAAAACACATACACGGGTCATCGGTTAATATTTAATTGTTTTAGAATATGCTCGTATTGGCTCAGGTTAGCCATTGCTGTTTCGCCAATTAATGCAGCCGTTAAATTTAATAAATTCTCTATTAGAAAACAGGAAAGAATCTGGCTGTTGACATAAAAATGCGCAATAGCGGGCACAAATAATGACACCGCTGCCTGATCAACCAGCGGAGAGTGCAACGAATCAGTAATTACCAATAGTTTTACACCCTGTGCTTTTGCCAGATTGGCGATGCTCAAAGTGATCTCGGAATAGGGAGAAAAACTAAACAAAACCAGCATATCAGTATGATTGAGCTGCGTAACAGCCAATGCCTCTCCATGTCCTCCAGGAGAGAAGACATACACGTTTTGTCTAATTAAGGTTAAGCCGTAGCTTAGCATATTTGCCATGGCTGACGGTTGTCGATGACCGTAAACGAAAACGCGCTTTTCCTGACTTAAATAATGAGCAGCTTGCTCAATAGTTTGGGGGCTGGTCGTTTCAACAAGTTCGGTTAATCCTCTACATAATAATTGCGCCTGAGAACGCAGATATTCGCGTGTGTCGTCTCCTTTATTTGCCAGTAACGACTCCAGGCTTTCGGTATAAAAGCGATTGTTGGGAGCGTCTATTTGTTTAAAGACATTCTGTAGACTGTTAAAGCCATTAAAACCCAGTAACTTGGATAGGCGAGTTATCGTTGCTGGACTCACATTAAACTTTTTCGACAAGTCCACAATGTTACACAAGGCAACATTGTTTGGTTGAGATAGCATTGCTTCAAGCACAGAGTAACTGCGTTTTCCGATCGCGAGATTGAGTTGACCTGATTTGATTTGGCTAAAGACAATTCTGAGTTGCTGAAGAGTCTGAGGCGGGAATGACGGAATGTGTTGGTCTAAATGATGTTGTGCCGTCATACAGTAATCGCACCTCTTTATTACTCATTGATTTAACCTGACGTAATCGTCTTTTTACACAGCACGTCCTTTGTCACTGAAATTGCCGTCATGGGGCAGACAACAGGACGCGATCACATCAGGATTAATTATAGGTAATATAGTTTACCCATCAAGGGTGTAATAAGTATTTATCTGTAATCCAGCTTGAGATTAGGAATCTGGTGTTTGCCGTGATCACCAAATCCCTTTTTCAGTATCTCCCTGAATTTCACAGTTGCCGTTTTTGTATAGCGGAGTTTGTCCATTACGTCTTTGCTCAAAATAATCATTAGTAATAGATACGATGGTCGGAGTTAGCAGAGTAATGGCGATAATATTGATGACAGTCATCATCCCAAGAGCCATATCGGCCATAGCCCAGACATCCGGCAATGCCGCTTGCGATCCCCATAGAATCATAGCCAGGTAGCCTGTGGTATAGAATGTTCGACCAACTTTATTATCCAGCTTAAACATGTGCAGATTGCTTTCACCATAAGCATAGTTTGCCACTACGGATGTGAAGGCAAATAAACTGATTGCGGCGGCGACAAAATCACTACCAACCTCACCAAGATGGCTGGTCATGGCTGATTGGGTGAGCCTTATACCTTCCATTTGATCACTTTGTGAGCCACCCGCCAATAAGATTATAACGGCAGTACAAGTACACAGGATCATAGTGTCAATAAACACCCCAAGCATCTGTACATAACCTTGTGCAACCGGATGATTTGGAGTGGGTGAGGCACCCGCCGCGGCATGAGGTACAGAGCCTGAACCGGCTTCGTTTGAATAAAGTCCACGTTGTATACCGTTTTTAATCGCAGCTGCCAGCGCGCCACTTCCGGCTTCCTGCAGACCAAATGCGGAACTGATAATATCCCACAATAATCCCGGTACGTGCTCTATATTGATAATCGTGATACCAACCGCAACAACAACGTAACCGACCGCCATAAAGGGTACTATCCATTCGGCAAAATAGGCGATACGACGCAGGCCTCCTACAACAATAAGACCAGCGACAAAAATAATCACTAGACCACTATAAAACGTATCGATTTGGTACGCATTGGCGAGCGCATCGGTAATAGTATTGGCTTGCACGGCACTGAAGATAAACCCGTAACCTAAGAACAAACATAAGGAAAAAAGTACCGCCAACCAGGTTTTGTTTAACCCCTGACGGATGTAGTAAGCAGGGCCACCACGAAACTCACCATGATCGTCGCGTACTTTATAAAGCTGGCCTAATAAACTTTCAGCGAATCCGGTCGCCATACCCAACACTGCGATGACCCACATCCAAAATATCGCACCTGCACCACCCAGAGAAATTGCTACAGCTACACCGGCCAGATTACCTGTGCCAACTCTTGCCGATAGACTGGTGCATAATGCAGCAAAGGAACTAATGCCAGATTTATCGGATTTTAAGCTGCCTTTCATCACAGCAAACATGTGGAAAAAGTGTCTAAACTGAACGAACCTTAGTTTGGTTGTAAACCAGAAACCGGCGAAAACCAGCATAGGGATAAGGATTGGGACGCCACCAATATAAGGTAGCTCGATAGCATTTCCCCATAAAAAACTGTTTATGGCTGCGACGATATCATTGACCAAGATGCTTTCCTTTTGACGTTATTATAATGATCCTGAATTAATCATTTGACCGTTCTAAATACAAGGTAACCGCATGAAAATAAACAATATTTCGAATGCGCCACAGTTCACCCATCAGATGAATCTGCTACAACATGCATTGCTGCCAGAACCACTCGGCAAGTTGTCCAACTGATTATTTCAGGATGATTGGCTTTGGGTAGCTAAATGCAGCAAAACCGGACACAACAATAACGGGAAAGACCGTTGTAAGCAAATGAGAAATAAGAATAAAGAAGATGGCTGGGGTAGCTGGATTTGAACCAACGAATGGCGGGATCAAAACCCGCTGCCTTACCGCTTGGCTATACCCCAGTCGAGAGGTCATATTCTGCTTAAAAAGATGGCTGGGGTAGCTGGATTTGAACCAACGAATGGCGGGATCAAAACCCGCTGCCTTACCGCTTGGCTATACCCCAGCAGAATATGGTGCGGAAGGAGAGACTTGAACTCTCACGCCGTGAAGCACTGGAACCTAAATCCAGCGTGTCTACCAATTCCACCACTTCCGCAAGTATATATGGTGGCTAAGGCGGGACTCGAACCTGCGACCCCAGCATTATGAGTGCTGTGCTCTAACCAGCTGAGCTACTTAGCCATCCAACCCGACTCCCGTCGAGTGGCGCGTATTATGCGTATCTGACCCTATCAGGTCAACCCCTTTTTATGACAAATTTATTAACTGACTATATCGTAATCAAATTGAGTGCTTCTTGTGCGGATTTAGTCTGACAATGTGACAATCTGGGTGCAAGTTAGCGTCTTACTGTCTTAAGATGCCTTAATCGTCTGGCAAAAGCGCCAATCTTTTATAATGTGCCACCGACGATCACTTTATTCCGACCAGTTCTTTTCGCCTTATACATCGCTTCATCTGCTGCTGACAGGATGCAGTTAACATCATGAAAGTAGGGCTGAGTCTGGGCCACGCCTATGCTAACCGTGAATTTCACATCGGTAGAAGCATTAAGTTGCAAAGGTGTCTGTTCCAGCGTTTCTCTTAATCGTTCAGCTACTAGTTTTGCCGTTTTGTTGTCGGTCTCGGGTAACATTGCTACAAATTCTTCCCCTCCGTAGCGACCAAAAATATCGTATGGGCGCAATAAGCTTTTCACTATCCGAGTAAAGTGCTGTAAAGCCATATCGCCAATCAAATGCCCGTGCTTGTCATTGATGCTCTTAAAATGATCAATATCCATTAATAAAACACTTAGCGGATGACCATCACGTTTACTTTGTTCCCACTCCATTTCCAAGTGCTTATTGAACATCCGCCGGTTCCAGGTTTGAGTCAGTTCGTCATGGCTGGCTAAAAACTGCAGTTTTTTGGCCTGTTCGATTATCCGAACACCCGCTCTTACCCGCACTCTGAGTTCCTCTGGAATAAATGGCTTTACGATGTAGTCGTCCAGGCCACTATCCATGGCATTTACCAGATCTTCTACTTCCGCCTTACGGGATAACATAATGATATAAAAAAGATGATCGCCTATGTTGTTTTTTAAATAGTGACACAGTTCAAGGCCACTTTTCCCAGGTAACGACCAATCAGTTATTATCAGATTAGGAACCTGTTCTATATTCTCGCTGATGAGCTTGATTGCATCTTCCGCTGTTTCTGTTTCAACTGTTTCATGTCCCCACTGGGACAATGAACGAACTATTAACAGGCGTGTTACTGGGTCGTCTTCTACTACCAATATTCTCATTCGAATTGTATGCTCCTGGAGAACAACGTAAATAGTCTGGCACTTAATAGCGTATTATTTATCAACTGCATAATTTAGCAGTGAATATCCTTACACTGGTTGTTCCCTCATAGCATCGATAAAACGGTAAACCATGTTCCATAACATATTCGGCGATTTAATTTTTAATGCGCGGCAATTTTCCAGAGTGAACTCCTGAATTTCGCTTTCTCGAAGTGTATTCTTATCTAATTTATAAAGACCCATACTCCATTCTTGCGCCAATCGCTCTTGACCAACTTTGCTGAGTATTATCGACACATCAGTGTGCCGAGGATCTTGTTTTATGACATTGAACAGTGAGGTGACATGGTGCTCTTCACCCTCTATGAGTTGCATAAAGTAACCATTACAAAAAACGAGCAACCCAGTAATTTCAAACTCTGCATTATTTTTTTCACAAGTCACCATTAACTTTTTCAACTGAGCATCGTCAAAAGTTATTGTTGCTTTGCTCATATAAACAAGTTGATAGACCATTTATTGTAAATCATTCCTATACAGTGCTATTAGCTTGATAAGTCGTATTAGGTTAATAATAGCTAAACTGCTATTTTTTGCTGGGTTTATTAGCGCCATTCCGTCTTTACAGCGATCATTCTTTAGCTTTGGTCTGATTGAAGGAAGGTTTGAAGGTCCTCTAGCAGGGCTTCGAGGTGCAGGGCCAGGCGAGTCCATTCTGCGGCGTTTTTCTCTTTTGGGTTGTCCTCTAATGACTTTTCCAATTTGAAAATGCTGTTCGGTAGTTCTGGAACGGAAAAATTTGAAACCATGCCTCTTATTTTATGCATAGTTTTAGCGATATCTTGCAGTTCCATATGCGCGAAATCTATCTTGTCTAACTCTTCCGGCAAAATACGTATTGTCAGATCCGCCATAGCTTTTAAAGTATCACTGTTGTTACCTGTGATTTTCATTCCTTGATCGCGATCAAACCAGGTATATTTGCTTTTTTGTGTTGGCTTTAAGTGCTCCTTACTTTTTTCTTGAACTGCTCTAGAACCCGATTTTTCAGTCTCAATTGCAGCGATTAACTCGTCACTGATAATGGGTTTGGTTAGGTAGTCATTCATACCGGCCTCAATGCAAACATCCCGATCACCAGTTAGTGCATGCGCAGTCAAACCAATAATAAATACAGGGGCTTTATTTTCTGAATGTTCATATTGGCGAATTAACCTGGTGGCTTCCAGGCCATCCATATTGGGCATTTGCACATCCATCAAAATCAGGTCGAATTCCTTTTGTTTCACTTTTTCCAACGCTTCCAATCCATCAACCGCGATATCAAAATTATGACCACGAAACTTTAGTATGTCCTGAACTAATCGAGAGTTAACCGGGTTATCTTCCGCGATTAAAACAAACAGTTCTCTTTCCGCTTTGGGCATCTTCACAGGTGCTTCAACTGGGGGATTGTCAGAGATTCCATTGTTTTTAAAGATGGCTTCCTGAATGGTATTGAATACCTCCGATTGCTTAACTGGTTTCATCAGATAATGATCAATACCCAGTTCTTTGACTTTTGATACGTTTACATCAAAGTCTGATGAACTTAACATTATGACGATCTCTGGTTTTTTCACTTGTAGATGTTTTAGTTCATGTATCAGGTCAAGCCCATCTTTTTCTGGCATATTATGGTCAACAAGCATGACATCGAACTCCTTGTTTTTAAGGATGTTTAATGCTTCATCTGCACTATTGGCCAGCTGAATTTTACCCCCCCAGGAAATCACCATATCCTGCAACCATCTTCTGTTGATGGCATTATCGTCAACCGCCAGACAATTTAGCTCTTTAAAGTTCGCATTTGAGAGTAAATGCTGTGTATCTTCGGTGATGGGTAAATCGGCAATATTGCCGGCTTTCACTTGAACCTGGAGTTTGAATGTACTGCCTTTAGCGGGTTGGCTTTCTACTTCAATATTCCCATCCATCAGTTGCGCTAGTTTTTGAGAAATGGGCAGACCCAGCCCGGTACCGCCGTATTTTCTGGTGGTTGAACCGTCTTCCTGAGTAAACGACTCAAAAACATGTTGTAGTTTATCCGGCGCAATACCGCAGCCAGTATCGCTGATTTTTACGATGAGATTAAATACGGTACCTGCCGATACCGGTTGGTTAATGGGATGAAATACTTCTATGTTTACATGGCCAGTGTCAGTGAACTTCAATGCGTTGCCCACTAAATTGTATATAATCTGACGCAGACGAACCGGGTCCGTAATTACACAATCTGGTGTATTAGTATCAATATGGTGATAGAGATCCACACCTTTTTGATGTGCACTGATGGCAAAACCTTTAAGCAGGTCACCGAAAAAGCTGTCCAGTGAGATCGTTTCGTAATGCAGATCTAACATCCCAGCTTCAATTTTCGAGTGATCAAGAATATCGTTTAAAATACCTAATAACGATTTTGCTGAACGGGTTATAAGCCCGACGTATTCGTCTTGCACTTTATTCAGTTCGGTTTGCTGCAACAGGTCTGCGATACCAAGTACGCCGTTCATAGGGGTGCGTATTTCGTGGCTCATATTGGCTAAAAACTGGCTTTTAGCAATGCTATTCTGTTCCGACTTAATGCGCAGTTCATTTAGCCTCTTTTCAGTGCTTTTTTGTTCCGTAATATCTTTGTTGCTGCCAATCACAGTGGTAACTTCGCCGTTATCATCCAATTCATAAGTGGCGGAGGCCAAAATAAACTTTTCCTGTTTACCATTGATAATGATACGGAATTCTTCATGCCAGGGGGTTTTGCTGGCAACTGCATTTTGCAGACTTTCTACCGTGGCTTCTTTGTCATCTGGATGCAGGCTTTGGAACCAATGGTCGTATAGCAATTGTTCTTTCTGCGTGACATTGTCGAGCTCATAAATGTGATACATTTGTTCGTCCCACTCGATCTTGCCTTCATTTATGTACCAAACCCAGGTTCCTAACCCGGAAACTTCAGATGATAACTTTAAGCGCTTCTGGGTTTCAGAGACTTGTTTAAGCGCTTCATTGTTTTCTCTGTATTGCTGAATTAGTTTCTTATTTGTTCCTCTGTGAACCAGCAACGTGTGGGTCAGGGCAACAAACAGGATTGATAAAAGCAGGCCAAATAGGAGAACCAGGACGGACAACGTGCTTACCGGTGCAAGTGGTGCCGATGTGGATTGTTGTACACTTATTTGCCAACGTTGATGCCCTAAATTGAGCAGAACAAAATGGGTGGGTGCATTGTCTTCAAAGCTTCCTTTTTTAAACAATTCCAGTTTTGAGTTAGTGTCATTTATGCTTATATTTAAATCCTGATGCAGAAATTTATCTACCATTGTAGAAATTAATTGCGTGACATCCAGCAGCGCCAGGTATTTTACGCCTGTTGTATTTGCAGCGCCAAAATTTGGCTTGTGTGCAGCGGCAAGTGCTCCCATATCAGGGGCCTGTTGAATGTGTCCCAGGACGAGTTCATTGCTTTGGGGGAGAGCTATCAAATTTGGATCGAATGACTGCAGTATTACTGATCGATCTATTGATTCGGGGTAGTGCCAAACAATAGCGCCATCCGAGTTTGCTCGGGCTACGCCAATCAAGGCACTGTATTGCTGCAACGATTCATTTAATTGTGTTTTTAACGTTGCTTGGAATTGTTGCGGGACTATTTCTATTACTTTGGAAAACCGAATGCTAGCGTCATAATAATTGCTTATTTCTGTATTGATATTTTGAATAAAATAATCCAATTCTGTGACAACTTGTTGGTTTTCATAATCTTTCTCCCGAATATTCAGTGCTTGCCAAAGTACTAGGGTTACCACCAGTGATAGAAACCCCACTTGCACCGACAAAATGACGTTTGGAATCTGACGTTCACAATGTAAAAGGTATTGTATGAAAAACCCGCAGCTTAAAATGATGAAACCTATGCTGGTATGCATAGCCATGCGAGTAAATTGCGCCCAGCCGTAGGTTTGCTCTATTTCTAACAAATAGCCAATTGCAGCAACTACAGCCAGAGCTAAAGTTAATATTGCCAATGAGCCGGCGATAATATGTTGAGTTTGAGAGGGACGATTCGAAGACAAGCACAGGTAATTCAACGACATCAACACAAAACAAATCGCAGTATTTGGAGCCATTCGACCAGGGTGCGAGGTTTTGATGTCCAAATGGTGAGCAAAAAACAACTCATCAAGACCAAAGTTAGCATTCAATAGATACTGTAAAAGAGTGATGCCTGCGATGAAAAGTGGTACAGCGATGATTATCTTCAACAAATAGGGAGGCAATTTGCGACTAGTTATAAACCCCAGTGCTATTAATGCAAAACACAGTGCTGTGTTGAATTGCATCGGAACATAACTCGGGTGAACTTGGATCAGAGCTCGAATATCCAAAAACCAGCCAAGCATAACCATCAGACCTAAAAGGCCGGCAATACCGTAGAGCCCCTTACTGAGCAGATTAAACAATCGTACTTTCCGGAATCGATTCAAAACAGGCCCTTATTAAAATTTTTCGCTGTTAAATCAAATAATTTTGCATCCTAACTATGGTTCAAGAAGGGACTTAATTCAAATAGAATTCACATAATAGGTTTCTAATAAATCGAATGAAAACCGCGATTTATTGTGATTTTAATTTTAAAAAATGGAATTAAAATGAGGGCTATCAGATTTAGGAGGATTCACATGACTAACGTACTTATTATCAATTCGAGTTTAAATAGTAACCATGGCAACTCAAACAAACTCACTCAGACCTTTGCGCAACAACTAGGGCGGGGTGATAACCTGGAAGTTAATGCGCTGGATTTATCAGCGATTGAATTACCACACTTGAGCAGTGAAGAAATGCAGGCCTGGATGACACCAGCGTCGGAACGTTCGAAGGAGCAAAAACTGCTGGCTGCTTTATCAGATGGGTTTATTGAACAAGTTAAGGCAGCTGACATCATTGTGGTTGGGATGCCGATGTACAACTTTGGTGTACCATCAGTTTTCAAAGCCTGGATTGACCGGATTGCGCGTGCTGGTATAACGTTCAAATATACACCAGATGGACCCATTGGGCTGTTGGACAATAAAAAAGTTTTCGTACTTGCAGCGCGAGGTGGTATGTATCAGGGAACCGTAAAAGACTCTCAAACACAGTATTTAAAGGACGTATTTCAATTCATAGGCATTGAACAACTTGAGTTTGTTTATGCGGAAGGGTTAGCGATGGGAGAGGCGTCTTATGACAATGCTTTTTTGTCAGCAAATGAAAAAATTATTGAACTAATTGATAGCATCGCTGCCTAAATCTATGCAGTTAGCAAACCGACTTTGTTGTCTCCCGACAACATTTTCGTAAGCTAAAGTGTGTTCCAAGTTGAGTGTGCTTATTGCCCCGCCCCGTGCGGGGCTTTTTTTATGAAATCATGATAAGTGAAATCATGATTAGTGGAAATTATGATTAATGACTGACACTTGCCAATGCGAGTTCCACTTCTTGCCGGAATTCCTGATCCCAGGGTTTATCGATTGAAGTGTAAGCCTTGACTGATTTACCGTCGGCTGTCACCAGATATTTATAGAAATTCCAGCGCGGAACGGTGCCAGAAATATTCGCCAGTTGACGAAACAACACATCCGCGTTGTCGCCCTTTACACTAACCGGCTCAAACATAGGAAACTTCACCCCATAGGTAAGACGACAGAGGCGTTCAATTTTTGCTTCATCACGGTCTTCCTGTTCGAAATCGTGGGAAGGAAAGCCAAGTACCACCAGACCTTTATCCAAATAGTCTTTATAAAGATCTTCCAAACCATCGTATTGTGGTGTGAAATTACAATAACTGGCGGTGTTCACGATGAGCAGGGTTTTGCCTTTGTAGGCGCTGCACAGGTTCACCGTTTCCTGCGAATTGAGTTTCCGTTTGATATGTTTAAGCAAAGAGGGACATTCATTAGCCGAAGTGACACCCGACAATGTTATTGCAAAGACGAGAAATAATAAGCGCGCAGAGTGTTTTCTTAAAAGCATAAGCCGTTGCACTTTGAGGTATTAAATTTTCGTTAGGTATTATCTAAATGCCAATTTGGGAATAAGTCAATTTTTTGTGGGTACAGCAGAAAAAAAGTTGGATAAGAAAAAAGACGTGGACCTCAGGAAAAGGTCCACTGCTACGAGGTGCGCTACTGGTTGAGTGCCACTTCGATATCCTGAATAAACTCGGCATCGGTTGGTTTAGTGTAAGACGAATAACCTTTTAATGTTTTACCGTCTTTACTCATCAAATACTTGTAAAAGTTCCATTTGACTTCCGTTCCGGTTTTACTGGTTAAGGAACGAAACAGGGGATCAATATCGTCACCTGTTACGTGCGTCGGTTCAAACATAGGAAACTGCACACCATATGTCAGCTCGCACAATTCTGCGGTTTTAGCTTCATCTTGGTCTTCCTGGTTGAAATCATGTGAAGGAAAACCCAAAACCACTAAGCCTTTATCTTTGTAGTCCGAGTAGAGCTGCTCCAGACCTTCAAATTGTTTGGTGAAACCGCAATAACTGGCAGTATTAACAAACAGAACGGCTTTTCCCGCATACTCATTACACAAGTTAACCGTTTCTTGCGAATTGAGTTTGCGTTTCATATGTTTCAATTCTGTTGGACATTCCTGCGCCATTGCACCTGCAGATAGCAACAACGCCAGAGATACTAAGTACTTTTTCAACATCGATAAATTCCTTCGGTTTGTTCTGCAATATTTACTGTATTAACAGGTTATCGGATCAGTAACGATTGCGTGGCAACCCAACATTAGTATTTAATTAAAAAACACGCTCCAACACCTTTGCATAGCTCAATTTTTATTGTCCAAAGGTATTAGACAGAGAACAACGCTTAACGTTGCAAGGAACAATAGATGAAACTACCCGTATTTACCAAACATACTGGCCTAAAGATTGTACTAACCAAGTTTCTTTTGGTCCCTGGTGCATTCTTAGTGACGGCCTGTGGTGCCACAACCGCCTCAGTTCCTGACGGTCAGGCCAGAGATTATCGCGCCGTGACAGCAATGCCGCCTGTCATAGAAAAGTTGACAAACAAACAGCAGCCTGCCGATATCACGTTGGAAAAGATCATGTCTGATCCTGACTGGCTAGGTAGACAGCCACAAAGCCCCTACTGGTCTGCCGATGGTAAAACAGTCTTTTACGAACGTAAAAGAGCAGGCTCTGCGCTTGAAGATCTATGGCAAATTGAACCCGGCAATGATCAGGGTAATGGCAAATTGGTGGCGTTGGCAAACATGCATATTGGCGCGCAAAAAAATGCGGTGCATAGCCAGGATGGCAAGTTCGCAGCATGGCTATATGAAGGCAGTATCTATCTGTTTGAGCTGGCCAATGCCAAGCTGACGCAATTAACTAAAGGTGTGGCTTCTCCCCGAAATCTGCGTTTTGCCAAAGGCAATAAGTTGGTTTTCCAGTCCGACTCTGCGATCTTTTCACTCGATATTCAGACGCGTTTCATGGAAAAACTGTTTTCCTGGGAGTTTGCGGATGTACCTGCTGCAACACAAGCACCTGCAGATTACATTGCCGAAGAACAAATTAAGTTAATCGAATACATTGCTAAAAATCGGGATAAGGCCGAGCAAAAATTTAAATACGATGCGCTATTGGCAGAAGAGAATGACACCTTGCCAGCCAGACCTTTTTACTTTGATGCCATGCACCGGCTGGTAGAAGTGAGTGTAGCGCCTACTCTAGACAGGGCAATTTTGGTGACAACCGAGCAGCGAGATACTCGGGATGACACTGACATCATGCCAAATTACATAAAAGAAAATGGGCGAATTGCGGCCGAAAGTGTTCGACGTCGCGTAGCAGATGCCGAACCTGTCAATCATGATGTCTGGTACCTGGATCTCAATGCTCATAAGCAATACGAGTTATCTTTTTCCGTACTTGAAGGCTATAACGAAGATGTATTGGCCGACGTCAAACAGGAAAATGCCGCGCGCGAAGGCAAAGACTATGATGTAAATCGCTTACCTCGTGATATCAGGCTAATGAACGATTGGTATTGGAGTCAAAGTGCCATTCAGTGGCACCGCGATGGTGGCAACGTCGCCATTATGCTTGAAGCCTGGGACAACAAAGATCGTTGGATTGCCACAGTTGACTGGGGCAGAAAGTCGCTGGAACAACAACATCGACTGCATGATGACGCCTGGATTAACTACAAGTTTAATAGTTTTGGTTGGTTCAATAACAGTGACATGTTGTATTTAATATCAGAGCAAAGTGGCTATGCAAACCTCTATGTGAAACCGCTGGATGGCAAGCTGCAAGGATTAGTAACTGGCAGCTTTGAAGTAGACGAGCTTACCCTAAGTAAGGACGATAATTTTATTTATTATCAGGCCAATAAACCGCACCCTGGAATCTATGAGATATATCGTGTGAATACCCAGTCTGGCGCCATTGAGCAGTTAACTGAACTGTTTGGTATGAGCGAATATCAGTTGAGTCCGGATGAACAAAAACTATTGTTAACCCACTCGAAGCTGACGCGACCGCCAGAGTTATACCTGTCCGAAATTGGCAAAAAAGCGGTGGTGCAACTGACGCAAACCGTTAGCGATGAGTTTAATGCCTATGACTGGGTGACGCCGCAAATTGTACCTGTGTCGTCCAGTAATGCAGAGCAACCCATATACTCTCGCGTCTATACTCCTGCAGTCATTGAGCCGGATAAATCTTACCCAGCCGTTATTTTTAATCATGGCGCAGGTTACCTGCAAAATTCTCATATGGGGTGGTCGGGCTATTTCCGCGAGTTTATGTTCCATAGTTTTCTTGTCCAACAAGGCTACATCGTAATGGATATGGATTATCGTGCCTCAATGGGCTACGGCCGGGATTGGCGTACCGCGATTTATCGCCGTATGGGGACACCAGAAATAGAAGACCTGAAAGATGGAGTAGAATGGCTAGTTGAAAATGTACAGGTAGATCGCCAGCGTGTAGGCACTTACGGCGGCTCCTACGGTGGCTTTATGACGTTTATGGCACTATTCACTGCGCCGGATCTATTTCAGGCGGGCGCTGCACTGCGACCGGTTTCTGATTGGGCCCATTATAATCATGGTTACACTTCTAATATACTGAACGTGCCGGATGTCGATCCGATTGCCTATGAACGTAGCTCGCCCATCTATTTTGCGGAAGGATTGGAAAAGCCTTTGTTGATAAACGCACCGATGGTTGATGACAATGTATTTTTTGTCGATGTGGTGCGTTTAGTACAGCGTTTGATCGAGTTAGAAAAAGAAGATTTCGAAACTGCAATTTATCCGGTTGAGCCACATGGCTTTAAGGAGCCCAGTTCCTGGCTCGATGAATATCGCCGTATCTATAAATTATTTGAGGAAAATGTGAAATAAAGTTTATTGGTATTGAAGTAGCAAAGCGCCGTTATGAGAACCTCATTGCGGCGTTTTTTTTCTGACAAGTGCAAACATGACCAGACCCACAATAGCACCGTAAAGGTGAGCATCTATTGCCACTTCAGCGTCAATCAGCTGGCTGACATGTTCGCTGGCACCGTCGATTTGTTCATAATAAATCTTAACGGCAATTCCGAGTAGCAATACCCAGCCAGAATGCAGTTTGTGCTGAATATCGGAGCAACTTCCCCAGACAAACAGACCATGTAACGCCCCTGATAAACCGACATAGACAGTCATTTCCGGACTGAAAAACCACAGACCAACCGAACAACCTAATATAAGTCCTAAAGTAACAAGCAGAAATACTCGCCAGTCGTAGTAATCACCATGCAATGACCAAAGCAAGATAATACCCAGACAGTTGAGAAGCAGATGCCAATAGTTGGTATGTAAAATGTGACCCGTCATGACTCGCCATAGCTGACCTGCCTGCAATTGGTCCACATCATAGCGCAGCGCCAGTTGCCAATTGTCTGGGAATAAAAAGACAATCAGCGCGATGCAAAGTAACGCCAAAGGGGGGCCAAATTGATAAATCTTAACTGGGAATCGTGAAAGCATTATTGATTTTTTCTTTTTATAATGGTCCGATGAGTTCAAATAAAACTAAATGGAGTATGTTTTGGATAAGCTAGTTGTTAATACTCAGCAAGATAAACTGATTATTACTATAAATCGACCAGAAAAACGCAATGCGTTGACCAGTGAAATTTATCAGGCGATGGCAGATGCGCTGAATTCAGTGGATTCTGATAGCCCCATTAAAGTTGTGTTATTACAGGCTGAAGGGGAGCACTTTACTGCGGGAAACGATCTAAGCCAGTTTGCATCAATATCTGACAAATCCCAGTTACAAAGTACGATTAATTTTATGTACGCCTTGATGGATTGTCCGGTTCCTGTTGTCGCAAAAGTGCAGGGTTTAGCGGTCGGGATCGGTACCACACTGTTGATGCACTGTGATTTTGTGTATGCATCGGACACTGCCAAATTTTCATTACCATTTGTTAATCTTGGGTTAGTACCAGAATATGCTTCATCTTTGATTTTACCTAAACTGGTCGGGCATGCCAAAGCGGCCGAATGGCTTATGCTGGGTGAACCTTTTGGTGCTGAAGAGGCACTAAACGCGGGCTTGGCCAATAAAGTCTGTGGCTCTGAGGAATTGTCCGTCGATGTCGATATTTTGCTTAATAAGCTCAGTGGCAAACCGCGTTTATCCCTAACTGCGACTAAAGGCTTAATGAAAAAAGACCTTGAGTCTATTAAACTGGCTATGGAAAATGAGTTGGTTTTATTTTTCCGGCACTTACAATCGGTTGCCGCGAAAGAAGCGTTTGCCGCATTTTTGGAAAAACGAAAACCAGATCCTGAAAAATACAAGTAGCACAAGGAACTAATGAATCTTATACATGTTGTTGTCGCATCGCTGTTTTTGTCATCTCTGTCATTTGCTGATGAGCAGAGTAAAGTTCGAGAAGACCGTGAACCGGAAGCCGCAACGGGAGTAAGTGAGAAAAAAGCGCGCAAAGGTACGTCCTTCATGGTGACTGCGGCGCACCCTTATGCATCTTGGGCAGGGCGGCGAATCATAGATCAAGGTGGCAGTGCCATTGATGCTGCCATTGCCGTACAGGCCATGTTGACACTGGTAGAGCCGCAATCATCCGGATTGGGTGGGGGCGCCTTTATTTTATATTTTGATAACAAAACCAAAACGCTACATACCTTTGATGGACGTGAAACCGCCCCTCAGGCAGCCAATGCGTTTTTGTTTATGCAGGGGACCAGAAAGATTCCCTGGCGTGATGCTGTCGTCGGTGGTCGTTCAGTCGGGGTGCCTGGCGTATTGCGGGCTTTGGAATTGGCTCACAGTGAATTTGGCCGCATTTCCTGGGATAAACTGTTCGCCGATGCAGCATTGACCGCCGAAAATGGCTTTGAGGTCACCCCAAGGCTTGAAAAACTGGTAGCACTGGACATGCATCCGGGCTTGCATGAATTTATTGAATCAAAAATGTACTTCCATCCTGCGGGTAAACCCATTAAAGCCGGCTTTGTCAGGAAAAACCGACGTTTGGCAAAGACACTTAATCGCATAGCCAGCGAAGGTGCAGACTACTTTTATGAAGGCGAAGTGGCTAAACGCATTGCAGAAAAAGTCCAGAAATCGCCAATTAATCCCGGTTTACTGACCAAAGAAGATATCAGTAACTATCGTGCCAAAAAGCGCGATCCGGTCTGCGGAACCTACCGAACTTATCGGATTTGTGGCATGGCACCACCTGCGTCGGGCGGGATATCGGTTCTGCAAATCTTAAAAATGTTAGAGCCGTTTAACATGCAGCAATATGAGCCCAATGAGGCCGAAGCCATACATCTGTTTACGCAGGCCTCGAAACTGGCTTACGCCGATCGTGATATGTATATTGCAGATACCGATTTTACCAATATTCCCTTTGCGGCTTTGATCAATAGCTCTTATCTAAGTCGTCGTGCCGAATATATTGCCAAAGACAAAAGCATCCGTTGGGCAAAACCCGGTGAAGCCTATGCCGGTGTGTTTTTGCAAAAAGATGATAGTTATGAACTGCCTAACACCTCTCATATCGCCATTGTTGATAAAGAGGGGAACGCGGTTAGCATGACCAGTAGTATTGAATACGCGTTCGGCTCTGGTTTGATGGTTGAAGGGTTTTTACTGAATAATCAGTTGACGGATTTTGCGTTTTCACCCAGTCGGGGAGGTTATCGTGTCTTAAATCGTGTAGAGCCGGGGAAACGACCCCGCAGTTCAATGTCGCCAACGATGGTCTTCGATGATAAAGGCAAATTAGTGTTGGTCATTGGTTCACCTGGTGGTAGCCGCATTATCAGCTATGTAGCGCAAACGATTATAGCTGTGCTTGACTGGGGCTTGGATATTCAGCAAGCAATAAATCTACCTAAAGTGACGAACCGCAACGATTATACCGCGCTTGAAAGAGGTACAGGTATCGAGGCGTTACAGGAGCCGCTTAAAAAACTGGGGCACAATGTGAAAATTATCGACTTGAATAGTGGTTTACACGGTGTGCAACTGAAAGACGGTGTGCTGATTGGCGGCGCTGACCCGCGCCGCGAGGGAATTGCAGTAGGACGTTAGTCTTATACCAAATCCAATAAATATTTGATTTGGTATTATAGAAATTTATCCGTGAGGATGGAGTCCACACGCCATTCGCCATCTTCACGGAGCATCTGTACGGTGCGAAGTTCGTCTATCAAATCACCCTGATAGTGACCTGAAAAATACACAGAAACACGTTGTTTCGTTGCAAACTCCTGTCTGCCCACTGTATCTCCGGCATCAATCTCCATTATTACTTTGCCTTCATAGCGAAGGTTAATAATGTGGCGAGCCACGGCCTTGGGGGTATGATATGACTTTAACAGACGGGACATACGATCTGTTGCGTAGTACAGGGCAACGTCCATATCATTGTCATTGTATATGGCGTCAAAAAACTTCAACGCAGCCATATCTGCTGAGTCACCACTCATCATGCCATAACGGCCACCACCTTCTTCTTCCTGAGCTGGCTTCTTGTCCATGCAACCAAATAGGCCAAACACGACGACAATCAGAAATATTTTAAATTTCATTTTAGTACTGCATCCTTAACAACGAACTAGTGCCTAGTCTAGATTTTTTTACTGCAAAAAGTAAAGGGAGGCATTGCCTCCCTTTTCAAATCATTTCACTTTAGGTGTTATTGTTGCAATTCCTGCTCACTGAATAATCCCGCAAACAATGGGCTGGTGAGGTAACGTTCTGCTGAACTTGGCATAATAACAACGATGTTTTTGCCTTCATTTTCCGGGCGTTCCGCAATGCGTTTTGCTGCAACGACTGCTGCACCTGAAGAGATTCCGGCAAGAATACCCTCTTCTTTCATTAGTGTATGAGCCATTTCAATTGCGTCTTCATTGCTGACCAGCTCGACTTCGTCAACCAATTCCAAATCCAGGTTGCCGGGAATGAATCCTGCACCAATACCCTGAATTTTGTGGGGGCCGGGGGTGAGTTCCTTACCTGCTTTTGCCTGCGAAATGACTGGCGAGTCAGTGGGTTCCACTGCTACTGAGACAATATCTTTGCCTTTTTGCTGTTTGAAATAGCGACTTACACCCGTGATAGTACCGCCTGTACCCACACCAGCGATGAAAATATCAACGTTACCTTCCAAATCTTCCCAGATTTCGGGGCCTGTTGTTTTCTCATGAATTTCAGGGTTGGCCGGGTTATTAAACTGCTGTAATAACAGATACTTGCCGGGATCTGAGTCAACAATTTCCTGTGCTTTTGCTACGGCACCTTTCATGCCTTTTGCCGGTTCAGTCAGCACCAGATTGGCTCCCAGTGCTTTTAACAGTTTGCGACGCTCCAGGCTCATGCTTGCAGGCATTGTCAGTGTCAATTTATAACCTCTGGAGGCTGCTACGAATGCCAGCGCAATTCCGGTATTACCAGAAGTCGGCTCAACAAGCTCTACGCCTTCTTTAAGCACGCCTCGTTTTTCAGCATCCCAAATCATATTGGCGCCAATTCGGCATTTAACGCTGAAACTAGGGTTGCGTGATTCCATCTTGGCAAACACATTGCCCTTCACTACGCGATTAAGCTTCACCAACGGCGTGTGGCCTATTGATTGGGAATTGTCTTCGTAGAAATTCATCAGATTACCTTCCATTCACTTTATTAGTCTTTTACTTCTACAAGAGTATCGACTTTACCCTAAATATAAAGTGCTTTTTGCTATATGATATTGATATTTCTTGTTCTTAGAATTTTATAAATCGGGTGTAGGAGTACGCATGACATTTACCGGTTCAAGTAACTACCTTGCGAGTCAGGAATTGCAAATGGCAGTGAATGCTGCCGTTAATCTGGAAAAGCCTCTTTTGATCAAAGGTGAGCCTGGTACGGGCAAAACCGTGTTGGCCAAAGAGCTGGCTGATAGCCTTGGAACAGAGTTGATTCAATGGCACATCAAATCAACCACCAAGGCACAGCAGGGGTTGTACGAATATGATGCAGTATCGCGCCTGCGGGATTCGCAATTAGGCGATGATAGGGTGCATGACATCAGTAACTACATTGTGAAAGGCAAGCTTTGGCAGGCGTTTACCGCCGAAAAAAGAGTTGTGCTGCTGATTGATGAAGTGGATAAAGCGGATATTGAGTTCCCTAATGATCTGTTGCTGGAACTGGACCGCATGGAGTTTTTTGTATATGAAACGCAGGAAAACATCAAAGCCCAGCATCGTCCCATCGTCATTATTACTTCAAATAATGAGAAAGAACTGCCCGATGCCTTCTTGAGACGTTGCTTTTTCCACTACATTAATTTTCCGACAGAAGCGGAAATGCGCGAAATAGTGGCATTGCACTATCCTGATCTAAAACAATCACTGTTAAACCGGGCACTACAGAGCTTTTTTGATCTAAGGGAAATTCCCGGACTAAAGAAAAAACCATCAACGTCTGAGTTGCTCGATTGGCTCAAATTATTGGTCGCCGATGATATCCCGGCAGAGGTGTTGCAGGAAGCAACCAGTAAGAAAGCTATTCCACCTTTGTATGGTGCACTATTGAAAAATGAGCAGGACATCCACCTGTTTGAAAAACTGGCCTTTATGGCGAGGCGTTAATGCTGGTTCCTTTCTTTTTTAAACTTCGTGAGTATCAGGTTCCTGCTACCATCAAAGAATTGCTGGACCTGTTAGCCGCGCTGGATGCTAATCTGGCCTTTTCAGATATCGATGCGTTTTATTACCTGTCACGACTTTGTCTGGTAAAAGACGAAGCCTATTACGATCGTTTTGACCGGGCGTTTGCGGATTATTTTAAAGGTGTTTCGACACTGGATTTATTTTCGGGTGACATTCCGGATGACTGGTTAAGAAAAGAGATTGAGCGCTTTTTCAGCGAGGAAGAAAAAGCCAAAATTGAAAAGCTGGGCGGCTTGGACAAATTGTTACAAACCCTGAAAGAGCGTCTTGAAGAACAGCAATCCAGACATCAGGGGGGCAATAAGTGGATTGGTACAGGCGGTACATCGCCTTTTGGTGCCTATGGTTACAACCCGGAAGGTGTAAGGATAGGGCAGGACGGTAATCGACAATTTTCTGCCGCTAAGGTCTGGGATAAGCGAGAGTATAAAAACTTCGCTAATGATGTTGAGTTAGGCACACGAAATATCAAACTTGCTCTGCGTAAATTACGCCAGTTTGCCCGTGCTGGCAGTGCTGATGAACTTGATTTAAAAGGCACGATAGGTGCGACTGCCCGTAACGGTGGCTATCTCAATATTAAAATGATTCCTGAGCGCCATAACGCCGTAAAAGTATTATTATTTTTTGATGTCGGCGGCTCAATGGATGGCTACATTCAACAATGTGAAGAGTTATTTTCTGCTGCCCACACCGAATTCAAACATCTGGAATATTTCTATTTCCATAATTGCGTCTATGAGTCGGTGTGGCAGGACAATAAACGTCGACACAATGAATCCATGCCTTTGCAACAGGTCATTAATAAATACGGTAAGGACTATAAAGTGATATTCGTTGGTGACGCCACGATGGGACCTTATGAAATCACCTATCCCGGAGGGAGTGTCGAGCACTGGAATGAAGAAGCCGGTGCCGTATCGATGCAAAGGCTGCTCACGCATTTCCCAAAAGCCATTTGGATTAACCCACAACCGGAGCAATATTGGGAATACCATGCATCGATTAAAATTATGCGAGATATCATGGAGAACAGAATGTTTCCTATGACATTGGCAGGCTTATCGGAAGGTATTTCGGAGCTTTTGTAAATATCCTAAGAAATCGGTTTGGGTGTGGAATAGATGGACCGTAACGCAACGAACAAACCTGCCGAACAGGACAACCGCAGTGCTGTTAAAACAAAATCAGTAGAAGACAGAAATCAGTCACACCTTATGTCTTTGGCGTAAGGGTTACCCCAAAGTTAACGGAGTAATAGAGTATTGGTGATCTGTCATCAAAGTAATTAAACTAAGCTTTTCGGTCATTCGATAAATAGGGCCGACTGACCGAATTTACCGTTCAGCGGTCCTTCGAGATTTTCTTGCTTAGCTGGCCAGTCTTTGAGCAAAGCAGCCGGTCGATAACCCCTTGATCACCAGCGAAGCCCGGTACAGAAATTTGTAAGCCCTAACTATTATCTGACTGCCAATTACCGTCGAATCCCCAGCTTAGCCAAGCCAAGTAGTCTTCTATTAGCACATCCACGGAATCCAATATTGAATTTGCTTGATCTTGAGTAATTATCTCTCCATGAACGGCCTTATTACATAAGGATAATACCTTTACAGCTAATTGATACTGACTTTCCAGAATAGCGTGGTTTTCCAATAGCATTTTCAGTAGTCGAACTCCCGACAACCTTCGCTCGTCAAATTCTAATTTGAATCCGGTAGCTAAATTTTTGATAAGCACTTCTACCTCCATCCTTAGTCCAGCTAAAGCCAAGTTTGGATTGCCATTTACTATATCCCTGTAATAGTTCATATCTAATCCACTTGGAGAAGGACGCAAACCTAACTCAACCAACCTCAAGTTGGCTTTTGTATATTCGATAGGCTGCGAGTTTTTATGTTCTTTCTTCTTTTCTATAGTCTCTTTTTGAACTTTATCTGCTAGCTTCTCCACTTCCTTGATATTATTTGCTAGCTCAAACGAAACGCCACCAGGCAGTTTTGCGCTTTTAAGCCGCGAAAATATGCCTTCAAGATGCTCTTTCAGGTAAAAACTAAGGAAAATAGTTACCGAAGGCCATGCTAGCACTTTTAAATATTCCAGAATTAGCTTTGCTATTTCCATATGTTGTACTCATGTTGGAAACGCCTTACTCAGCGGCGGTTTAGTAGAAGCGGACTTTTTGGAATACAGTGGCGGAACCACTCCAAAACGGAGAGTAGACCAAAACGTTGGCTAGAGTAGCTTGTTAAAAGTTATACTGCACTGAATTAAATATCCACCAATTCAGCAATTTTTTCAGCGATCTCAGCCATTGAATCTTCCGAAGTGTCTAAACCAGATCTTGATGCAAGCAAAGGGCTTACATTACGAAGAGCTTCATAAGTCGTATTGTGTACGATAGGAACGAGTCGGTTACCTGCTAGCAAAGCAGAAAGCTCTTTATCTGCAACACTTTCTTTTGGAAGACGCTCTAACATCGCGGGAGTTACCAAAACAAGCCCCAATTTGGAATTTGCTAAGCCCTTGTCAATGGCTCGCATCATGGGTACACCCAGCCCAAGGTCTTTTTCACTGAACCAAACTTTTACACCATTAGCTTCAAGTAAATCATGTAGCTCCTTAGCTGACTCTTTACGATCAGCCCATGCATGGCATAAGAAAGCATCTCGAACATCTGGTTGAACAGCAACTTTAACTTCAACCGCTTCTCTTATGGGGGTCAATGATTGAATTTGGGAGGAAGTATAAGAAACTGATGAGCTTGACTTAGACCAGCGGGGTTTTGAAATTCTGGAGCTGCCACCACCGGTATTAGAATAGCTGCTCGTGTTAGAATACGATGGGTATGAAGAACTGTAACCGCTATAGCCACCGTACCCGCGACTTTTATAACGACACGCAGGACAATTTGCTGCAGCGGCTGCCGAACTGTGTCCTCTCACTGGTGCAGTACATCTTGCCATGACGCGTTTTCTCCTTACTTTGATTTAGTTCAAATAGTTTAACCTGCGAATTCCGCGTATTCTCGATTAACCGTGAATCCAAAATTCACAACATGGTAATAATTGTCTCAAGCATACCAATAGCTGATTGGCCTCTACCAGAATAAATTTTTCCGAAGCACTTTTAGAAAGTGAAAGTTTCCCAACTCATTTAGCGATTATTAACTTACAACCGGTTATACAGACAAACAAAGTTGACGATTTATTGGTGAACAAACTAAACACAAAAAAGGCGGTTTACATTATTTTCCCTCCGCCTGTAAGATCAAAGCGATGACTGCTTTGTCGCTAAAGTAGTCTCACAACCTGATATCACGACCGGTCGCTATAAAAAGTTTTATTGATGCTGACGCACTCAGTTTCGATCCAACTTTATTGCCTTGCCAAGTAGACACAACATCGCTGCGCATTGTTTTCTGGATACCACATGGAGTTCGCCTTTAGGGTAAGTTGTTTTCTGTGATCTCAATTGCCTGTTCATATTCCTTGAGCATAGTGGCCACTTCTGTTGGTTCAACAAAAAAGAACTCTTTTCGCTTGTTTACCAGATTCACTCTTTTATTATCGAACTCCTTATGTAAGAACGACTCCAGCGCTGGCGCATCCTCAGTAAAAACAAATAAATGGACATCAAAAAGCTCTGGTACAGATGCATCGCCAAGTTCCTTAACGCGATCATTCGGATCCGCTCTGCGTGTCATTCCAATCTTACAAACACCTTCCCCGAATGAGGTTGGATTTGAAATAACATACACATACCCTGCACGAGTTGTTTGAGCCAAGGATTTTGCGCGTGTTTCACGCTGTTTCAGTAACTCCAACTCCTCTTTATGAAGTGCAAGTAATGCTTTTTGCTCCTCGGTGGCCGTATCTAATTTACTTAGCTCTTCGGCGACCAGCTTTTCCATCATTACGCGCTCTTTTTCAGCCCTTTCTATAGCCCGCTTGATGCGTTTTTCTTCACGCTCCGCTTCCCTCGCTAGTCGACGTTCATCTCGCTCTGTCTCTTTGATATCTTCCTTTAAATGGCGGATGCTGTAATTGCATATAAGCTCCTCAATCTTTACATTCAGATACTTTTGGGAAATATAGGTTTTCACTACCTTGCCGGACTCGTTTATTTGACGATGCGTATCGGTTAATCGTTGCTTAAGGCGATTAATGTTATTCCAATCAGCAATAGCGTCTGCGGCTTTAAATTCGTTGTCGATACACCTTAGCCGTAGTTTGATTTCACGATTAATCAATTTTTTCGCTTCTGAGCGCTTACCGTTAACAACGATGTCATCGCCCAAATCACAAGTGCATGCTACTTTTTCCCTCACCATTTCTTTGGCAATGTCTTTTGACCTTGACGCAGCCGCCTCGAGGGCGGTTAAGGAATCGGGTGTATATTTAAACTCATAAAATTTGCTGTCCACAGTCCCCACTCCCAATTGGTGCAGGTGCAGCTTTTCTTGCAATTCTTCTAGCTTCGCTAGATTTTCTTTGTAGGTTTTCCGCTTTCTTTGGTACTTAGCCTCTATCCGTTCATACTCCTCCTCTGCTTGTTGGACTGGTAGGTATTCGGCATCTATGCTCTCGCTGTCAGTGACCATCTTTGAGTAATACTGCCGGCTAAACCAAAACATAATGAAGGATAAGGCGCACAATACTCCAGCGAAGTACGGAATATAGGTTGTCATTTCTTGCATGTTGACTTCCATCCTAGATATCGCTTGGGAAGTCTGTCACTTCCGGCTTGTCGGCTGCTTGTTTCTCGAGTGCGAGTCTCATTACCTGACTTTCTCGATAGTCTTTCGCTTCCACGTCATAGAACCAATCCGCGTCAATGCCCATTTCCTCTACCGCAGCTTTGACCTCGGTAACACTAACTCGAAAAAATTCTTTTCTAAGGTTTTCGGTATTCACTCGATGTGCATCGAACTTTTCATGAAGAGCGCGTTCAACTTGGGGGGCATCCTCTACGAATGCGAGGGTATGTACATCAAACGTAAATGGTACGCTGGCATCACCCAGCTCTTTAACTCGCTCCATGGGCTCCAGCCGCCGAGTCATGCCGATTTTCACCACATCTTTACCGAAACTTCCCAAGTTGGATATGACGTAGATATATCCGGCCCTTGTGACTTGCGCCTGTGACTGAGCTCGTTCAAATTCCTTATTAAGCTCATCGATTTCTTGTTGCATCTTCTGAATTTGGAGTTCATAGGCAGCTTGGCTCTGTCCATGCTTCTCAAGAGCCGCTTTTTTTGCTTTCTTAAGAAGTGATTCTCTCAGAGCAATCTCCTCATCAAGTTCTTCGGTGTCGTCTTTTCCCAGGTCCTTATTTTGCTGTCTAAGTAGTTCCCGCTGCTCTTTCCGCGCTTGTTTCGCGCGCTCTTTCTCAAGCAAATCGTCATGCCATACTGCCAATTCTTGATGTTTCAACATCCTATATTCGACGGAGACCGAGGCGCCGACTGTCTCGGCTAGTTTTGTCAGCTGCTCACTTAATTTGTTTAACTTTTCCTGAGCGATATCAAACGAATTGTGCCGCATTTTACTTCGAATCATTTCAAACTCAGTGTTGTATGCCCGAACTAAAAGATAACAATACATTTTCACCATTTCTGCGCCTTTTTTGGCACTGCCAAACCATGTCCAATTCGAGAACGAGTTTGTGGCTTTTCCCTTTTTGATCAGCGAGTATTGCTCATCTCTGCATTCATATATTTTGGCTTTGAGATCTTCATCATGATCGAGTTGAAATGACGGAATAGGCAAACCAAAATCAACATACTTGGTTTGGTCTTTGAGTTTACAAATGGCCTCCCAAAGCGCGTCGAAGGGCTCTGTGCTTTTCTCTAACCTCGATTGGGTGTCCGATATTTTGGCTCGAATGTCAGATTCGCGCTGCTGCGCACTTTGCTGACTTAGAATGCGCGTCCGATTCTCAGTCTCTTTTTTCTTTTTGTGTGCGCGGTAATAATTATAAACGCCGATCCAAGCGAAGATGATGCTTAGAAGAGTAAATCCCGCGGCGATAAGCAATCCATTTTGCGGCATGGGCTGTCCTTAAGGTTTGTTATCTCCCTACAGTGTAGACGACTTTTCAGGTAAGGAATATTCGGTTATATAGTTACCCTCCAACAAAAAACTATGACTAATTTGCATTATCCCAACGACCGCATTGTTAATAATTGCTGCCGTAGAATGTCGCTAACTTTGACGTTGTTGACCGGCGGCTAACTTAAAAAAGCTGTTATACAACAGAAATCGCCGATCGGCTGCAATGATTTAGCAACTGTCTATCAAACCAGGCTAATGTAATAATATGTGGTTTATCGATTTCACACCTGATTAGTGAAGTTAACGGATGAATTCTGGCTAGGGTCGCCTTTGAGTCGTTGTAGGTAATCTTTCTCTGGCAGGGGTTTGTCGAAATAGTAACCTTGAAAGCATTCGCATCCCCACAAGCTGAGCTGCTTCATTTGTGACTGGGTTTCTACGCCTTCCGCCACGACGTTAATGCCCATGTTTCTACCGATGGCAATCATCGACTCTACCAGTGGGTTGCTCTGATTTAGTTCCACTTTATCAACAAAGGCTTTATCGATTTTCAGGCTATCGACGGGGAGTTGTCGCAAATACGCTAATGACGAATAGCCGGTACCGAAATCGTCCAATGAAATACTAAATCCGTTGGCGCGAAGTCGTTCCAGTTTTTGACGTGCATCATTAATATCGGATAGTAAAGAAGATTCAGTCAGCTCTAGGGTAAGTTGTTGTGGTGAAATGCCATAGTGGCGAACAATATCCAATAAGTTGTTTACGAACTGGGCTCGGGAAAACTCCCATGCAGATATGTTAATGGCCAGGTGTTGTGGCTGTTTTTGCCTGCTTAACAGGTCTTGATGATTCGCTAAAAATTGGCAGGCTTTGGTTTGGACAAAACGGCCAATCTGGTGGATCAATCCAGCTTCTTCCGCAATGGGGATAAAGTCATCAGGCGCTATCATACCTTTGTCTGGATGGACCCATCTAATCAATGCTTCAGAGCCTACCATTTGCTCATCTATTGAGAACTGAGGTTGATAAAACAATGAGAATTGCTCTTGTGCTATTGCCCCTCTAATTTCTTTTTCCATCGCGAGTTTACGTTCCGCAAGTTTTTGTAATCCTGTTGCGTACTCTACAAAGTTGTTGCGTCCTGCTTCCTTCGCTTTATAGACGGCGATCTCGGCCGCTCTGATGGCATCCAAGTGGTCATGAATGCCATTGGGTATTCTGACCGCACCCGCTGAAACGGAGATATCGAGCACATGGTCACCCACAGTAATGGAGTCATTTAGGTGGGCTACCGTCTTTTCTAAGGTTTCTCGCATGTGCTGCTCGAGCGTTTGTTCGCTGCTAAATGCGCCTGACAGCAGTAAAAATTCGTCGCCGCTGATCCTGGCAATAAAAAAGTCTGAAGCAAGTTGCTGTACCAGGCGCGTGCTTAGATTTTTAATTACCTCGTCGCCAACAACATACCCCAAGGCGTCGTTTATGCGTTTTAAATGATCTATGTCGATCAGTGCCATCCAGGCTGATTGACCATATTTCTGTAATCGCCGTAGAAAGCTTTTCAGATAATCATGGCTGGATGCTTTGTTGGGAAGTCCGGTTAATTGGTCATTAAATGCCAGTTGACGAATTTCATTTTCGGCATTCACTCTGGCCATTTCGTTACTGATGTGGGCTGCAAATATTTCAATGATTTCTCTGGATTTCTCTGGCCGTTCAAGTCTGCTGGTATGCAGGGCGACCAATATGCCAATAGTCTGACCCGCTGGATTAAGTAATGCACTGCCAACATAACTTTCGATTTTCATTTCTTTGAGTAATGCATCTTTTGGATACAGGATTTGAATATCAGAGGGGTAACAACAGGTGATGCCAGAAGAAACGTCGGAGCAGGGGGGGTTTTGCAAATCATATTGAAAGTTTTCAATGATTTGTCCTTTGTGACATACCGCAAGTGTGGATATAGTTTCAGCCGTTTCTTGGCAATTAGATTCACCGAGTAATACAAAGTCCGTTTTCAATAGTTTTTGTAAGTGAATCAGAGCGTCTTCATAGAAAGCTTGTCCTGTATTCTTTGACAAGCCTCTAGCTATCAACTTAATCGCATTATCTACATAGACATTTTCTGAAACATCGTTGAACCATAAGACATACAATTCCGCAGAGCCACCTTGTCCGACAGGTGACAGTGTTGCTTCAAGCCAGCTCCTATCTGCTCTCCCTATGTTCATTTCGAATGGCGCAACAGTTGCCGGGATATTGTTGGCTATCGCACCTTCCAACTCCTTGTACACCATAGGCACAGATTGGAATAATTGCGCCAAGTTTTCTATTGCGTCTGGATTTGCATCTTCAAACAGTGACTGGAATGCGCTATTGCGTTCAATTATATCCCCCAGGTCATCAATAATAAGCGTTGCAATACCTGAATTATCAAAAATTTGAGTGAGCAACTTTTCTCTTCTTTCTACCTTTGATTTCTCCTGCAATGTCGTTTTCAACATGCTATTGGAGAGGTCTAGTAACTGCTGACTTTTACTTGCGGAAATGACCATCATAAAACCAAAAATGGCTATCATCATACAAAAACCAAAGCCCGAGATAATCGGAATGGGTTGGCCCTGAGTAACGAAGTACGCTTCGACAAAAATGGTTGTAAATTGCAATAGCGCATAGCCGAGTATAGCGATACAGGTAATACTGCGTTGCTCAATCCATAACTTTATGGCACGAAAACATACCCAGCCAATTAACAGTAGAAAGAAACCATGTCTGATGTAAGAGATTGAACTCGGCTCACCAGTAAGGCGGTGGAAGCGAAAATTCATGTCTGTATTTACCTCTTCCAGCGCATGAATCGTATTAAACTTAATAAAACCGGGATTGTTCAACTCAATAACGGTGAAGATACTCAGCAAAACAAAACTGGGGACCAGAATCCATTTCTTATTGCTTTGCCCGGTATAAATTGCAAAGAAAATAACCACCAGAAAAATGGTAATATTGGCAGTGGTTGTGCGCCATGACAGGTATTGAATATGAAGTGCTAAGTCATTGATAGCTAGCGGATATACAACAAAATACTGGTAAATCGAAATAAAAAAACAGGCACAACTGAAGACCTGATATTGTTTTTTCAGCTCGCGGGTTTGCTCAAAAGTACTGAAGGCACCAAATGTGATGGCTCCAAATCCAGCGAAACCGATGCTTAAGTAATACGCAACCTCAAACCAAGCCATTAGAACGGTAAATAAATTTCGTTATGTTTGGCTACGGTAGCAAAATATGGCGGCGATATCAGCTAAATCAGCTAAATGTGATAAAAAATATTTATTGGCGTCAATGGAATGAGATAAATAGAAACGACAAAGGCCTTATACAGGCCTTTGTGAATAATAAAAGATTTGGCGTATGGTTAAACGTTGAAACGAAAGTGAATAACGTCTCCATCTTTAACCAGATATTCTTTGCCTTCTAAACGCCACTTTCCTGCGTCTTTCGCACCTTGTTCGCCGTTGTTCGCAACAAAATCGTCAAATGAAACAACTTCTGCGCGAATAAAGCCTTTTTCAAAATCAGTGTGAATTTTTCCGGCAGCCTGTGGTGCGGTTGATCCTTCAGGATAGGTCCATGCACGCACTTCTTTTACCCCAGCAGTAAAGTACGTCTGCAAGTTGAGCAGCTCGTAACCACCACGGATCACGCGGTTTAATCCTGGCTCAGATAAGCCCATTTCTTCCAGAAAGTCGGATTTTTCTTCGTCTTCTAACTCAGCTATTTCAGACTCAATTGCGGCACAAACTGGCACCACAACGGCGTTTTCTGCCGCTGCAATTTCTTCTACCTGTTTCAAATACGGATTATTTTCAAATCCATCTTCATTGACGTTGGCGATGTACATCGTCGGTTTGATCGTCAGGAAGTTCATGTAACTGATTGCTGCCTTTTCCTCTTTTTCCAAAGGAAAAGCACGTAGCGCCAATCCTTCGTCAAGATGTGGCTTTATTTTTTCCAACACGGCCAACTCAAATTTGGCATCTTTATCACCGCCTTTGGCGCGTTTACCAACACGGATCAGGGCTTTTTCCGTGGTTTCCATATCGGCGAGCGCTAATTCGGTATTAATGACGTCAATGTCGTCTTGAGGGCTAACCTGGCCTGCAACGTGCACAATATTATCGTTTTCGAAACAGCGAACAACATGACCGATAGCATCAGTTTCACGAATGTTGGCTAGAAACTTATTACCCAGACCTTCACCTTTTGAGGCTCCTGCGACCAGGCCCGCAATATCCACAAACTCCATGGTTGTGGCAATAACTTTCTTCGGGTTCACGATACTGGCTAGTTTGTCCAAGCGTAAATCCGGTACTGGAACAACGCCGGTATTGGGTTCGATGGTACAAAATGGAAAGTTTGCGGCTTCGATACCGGCTTTCGTCAATGCGTTGAAAAGGGTTGATTTACCAACATTTGGTAATCCAACGATACCACATTTGAATCCCATGCTAATTCCTTAAGTTTCTACTCGTCTTATCAGACTTTGAACGAATGCAGTCGCTGCATAGCTGCAGTCAAATCCTGCTTTAATAGAATATCTAAACTTCGGGTTGCTTCGTCTATAGCGGCGTCGATCTTTTCTTGATCCGCCGCTGAAGCTTTTCCTAACACATGACCAGTCACCTGTTGTTTGTGTCCAGGATGACCTATGCCGATGCGTAGCCGCAGAAAATCTTTCTGATTTCCAGAAGCTCTCACTATATCGCGAATACCATTCTGACTGGAGCTCCCGCCAATTTTAAATTTGGCGATTCCCGGTTCTAAATCTAACTCATCAAATGCCACTAACAGGTTACCCAATTGGTACTTATAAAACTGCATAATAGCAGCGACTGATTGACCACTTTTATTCATAAATGTGGTCGGTAACAACAAGCGAACATTCTGACCCGCAATGATGCCGCGTCCGGTGTAGCCGAAAAATTTGTTGTCGAGTTTCAGAGGGATATTATGAAGTTTGGCGAGTCGTTCTACGAACCAACTGCCAGCATTGTGACGAGTGTTTTGGTATTCAGGGCCTGGATTACCCAGGCCCACTATAAGCTGAATGTCTGACAAGCAGATTATTCCGCTGAGTCTGCTTCACCTTCAGCAGCTGGGGCGTCTTCGCTTTCTTCTTCGCTGCCGCCTTTAGCTGCTTTGATAGTAACAACTGCCTGGTCGTGATCTTCACCTTTTTGCAGTTCTACTAACGCAACACCTTCTGGTAATTTGATGTCAGATAAGTGTAGTGTCTGATCCAGTGCAACGCCCATCAGGTCAACTTCCAGGAATTCTGGTAAGTTTGCTGGTAAACAGCTGATTTCAACGTCGTTCATGTGGTGTTCTGCATGACCACCGTGAAGCTTGATCGCATCCGTTTGCTCTTCGTTGATGAAGTGTAACGGTACGTTAGTTGTTAATTCATGGCTGGCGTCAACGCGCAAGAAGTCCATATGCAGGACTTTTGGCTTGTATGGGTGACGCTGCATGTCTTTTATCAAAGCTTCAACTTTTTCGCCACCGATGTTCAAAGTAAGAACGTGGCTGTAAAACGCTTCAAACTCTTGCGCTTGAATAACTTTGTTATGGTCTAGTGTTAAAGATACAGGCTCTTTGTCTGCACCGTATAAGACGGCAGGTACTTTGTCTGCACGGCGTAGGCGGCGGCTCGCACCTTTCCCTATGTCCGTACGGACTTCTGCGTCTAGATTAAAAATCGCATCTGACATGATAAATCTCCAAAAAATGAATAAAGATGATTCTTGCGACCAGAACCATCCACGAGCTTTTCCTCGGGCTACCTTGGTCAAATGACCAAAATTATGAGGCAGTTACCCCAATAAAAAAGGCGGCGAATTCTAACACTAGGCTGCCTGGTAGGCAACGGAAAGCGTTATTTTATTTCAGCATGCAGGAAAGTAGGACGGATTAAAGTCGAAAATTGGTTCCGAGGCACGAATGCCATCGAAGCGAATTCACATCACGTTGTCGTCTTGCGGGTTTGCGTCAGTGATAGTCAGTTCCTGTATTTCAATCGGAATGCCATAGTTGTAGATAGTCATGATGCCGGCCTTAATTTCCACTTGCATGGCGACTTTAATACCGGCCTTTTGGGCATGCTCTGGCAGATTGAGTGGTAGATACTTTTTACCATCATCACCATCGATGGCATAAAAACCACCTTCAAATGTTTTGAAAACGACTTTGCCTGATAATTCCACGAATTTTGCCTTTTTGGGTTCAGAAGTTACTGGTTTGGCGGTTTCTATCGGCTGAACTTCAGTTACAGTCATAGACGCTGAGTCTTCTCCACATGCGGCAGTTAGCAGAACCAGGCAAGCAACAGCGAGGAAATGGCAATTTCTTACAGAATTCGGAAGTGTCAGGGAATCCATTGTCATATCCTCGCTATTGTTTTAGTTGGTGAATGCAACAAATCTAAACATCAAACATCGCTGATATTGATTCTTCGTTGCTTAAGCGACGAATCGCTTCTGCTAACATTTTTGACAGACTGAGCTGTTTAACTTTTTCCACTTTGACCATATCTGGTGCAAGCGGAATACTATCAGTAACGATGATTTCATCAATGACAGAGTTCTGCAGATTTTCAGGAGCATTACCTGAGAATATAGCATGAGTGGCATATGCATATACTTTTCTTGCACCGTGGGCTTTTAACGCATCTGCAGCCTTGGCCAGGGTGCCACCAGTATCAATCATGTCATCGACGATAATACAGTCACGATCTTTTACATCACCAATGATATGCATAACCTGCGAGACATTGGCTTTTGGACGTCTTTTATCGATGATGGCCAAATCTATATCGTTCATCAGTTTTGCAACCGCTCTGGCGCGCACAACACCACCGATGTCTGGTGAGACAACTACAGGGTTATGAAATTCGCGCTTGCGCATATCTTCCAACAGGATAGGAGTACCAAAAGCATTGTCTACTGGCACATCAAAAAATCCCTGAATCTGCTCTGCATGTAAATCGATAGTTAGTACCCGATCAACGCCTACATTTGACAGGAAGTCGGCAACAACTTTCGCTGTAATGGGTACACGTGCTGAACGTACTCGTCTATCCTGACGAGCGTAGCCGAAATAGGGGATAACGGCTGTAATACGACCTGACGATGCTCGGCGAAGCGCGTCAATCATAACAATCAGTTCCATCAGGTTGTCATTGGTAGGTGCGCACGTGGATTGAATGATGAAAACATCTGCTCCGCGCACGTTCTCATGAATTTCAACACTGATTTCACCATCGCTGAATCGACCTACGCTGGCGTGACCCAATTTAGTGTAAAGTCGATCTGCGACCTTTTGAGCTAGTTCTGGTGTGGCATTGCCAGCAAAAAGCTTCATATCCGGCACTGTGTGTTCCTCGGAAGTTGTTTATGGCAATTATTGACGGGGTCGAGGAAACACGCAAACGCGTTTATGAGTTTTCCCGAGCCGACAATCCTTGCAGTAGTGTTACTGATTATCGGTCGGGAAGCGTGATTTTCGCCAATGATTCATGGAAAAACCTGCTGCCGACGGGCTATTTAGCTGTAAATTACAGCATTAAGTGTGTTTCGTTGTGTTTGTTAGTGCAAGTTGCTGAAAGTCATCAAGACAAGTAAGCAAAGGGGATTGATTGCACCCGCTTGCGATAAAACCTGTCATGTTGGCGGGTAATTTCGCCAATACTTGTTCAGCCGCTTCACTGTCATCAAATACACCAAACAGGCATGCACCTGTGCCGGTCATTCTCGACGGCGCGTATTGTAACAACCAGTGTAATGAATTTGCAATATCCGGAAACAATTGACAGGCCAACTTTTGGAAATCGTTACTGGTTGTCTCAAAGTGATAGTCCTGCCAGTTTATTTTGGGGGTATTTCTCGGGAGCTCTGGGTGTTTAAACATCTCAGCTGTGCTTACGTGTACACCAGGATTTACTACCAAAAAGGATTTCTCTGGCAAAAAATGGGCTTGGAGTTGCTCGCCAACACCGGTTGCAAAAGCGGTTTTACCATGGACAAATACCGGAACATCGGCCCCAAGTATTAATCCAAGTTCCATTAATTCCGATTGGGACTTGCCGCATCGCCACATCGCGTTTAAAGCCACTAACGTGGTCGCGGCATTAGAGGAGCCACCGCCTATTCCACCGCCCATTGGTAGTCGCTTATTGACCTTGATGTCGCAGCCCAACCGACTGTTACTTGCACTTTTGAGGAGCTTAGCTGCTTTGACAATCAAATTTTCCTGGCTTGGCACACCATTAAAGTCGGTCAGTAAATTAATCTGATTATCCTGGCGTATACGGAGGCTGATTTCATCACCGAAATCCAGTATCTGAAACAGACTTTGTAGTTCATGATAACCATCTGCGCGTTTACCCAGAATATGTAAGAAAAGGTTTAATTTGGCTGGGCTGGGCCAATTAAAGTAAGTGTCCTTCATTGTTTGTCTCAAATATACCAGTCGTTAATACGCAACTTAATGCGCAGGCCATTGCGTTTAATGGATAAATTTTCAGGTAGTGATAAGGTGCCCACTGTTTGATAGTTTTGGTAGCTTACCTGCCAGCCATTGTTGCTTTGTAATTTTAGTAATGTCCCCGATGGGTGTTTTTCAATGCTTTTATAGCGGGATTCTGGCCCCGATAATCCTTGCACCCACTGCTGCAACTGAGCTATTGGGATCAGCCATCCAGTCAGTTGGTAAATCATACGCTGGGCGTTGTCATCATGGTAGGTATTGCCATCAAGAACCAGGGTTGCACCTGTTTGGTCCATATCCAGTGTGAAAAGCGTACCACCTAGTAGCTTCGAAAGGCGCATATGTGAACTATTCTGATTGTGCCGCCAGTGCAGCGTTGCGCTGAAGCTTTCTTCCGGACTTTTAAATGCCATTCTTGCATTTATTTGCCAATGGTTTAAGGGGAGTTTGGACTGCTGTTGTTGTGTTGGTTGAGTTACGCTGGTACACCCCGAAAGAAGGGCAAGAATACACAGGACAAAAAGTGGATAACGAGATATAGTCAAAATATTTCCTAAATCGTTTTGTGGATAATTTGCTCGCAGCCAAGCAATATGGATGTATTATCCTTAAAACCCAGGTTGAAAACTACTGCGAACGCTTCCGACATTATCTGCAACGAAATTTCTGCATGATAAGCACTTTCGTGACGCAATCAATTGAGGCTCTTAGGATTATTCAGGTTGCCAAGGCTACCTGAATATTACATTTTTAACATGGTTGGCAGATAAAAATCACGATACTTTCAATTAGGCTGCGATTTTCGTAAAATGCAGCGCTTTTTTATTGTTCACCACAACTTTTATTCAAACTGACTCAGGCCCCATGTCACTGATCACATTTGGTATTAATCATAAAACTGCACCCGTTGATATCAGGGAGAAGGTCGCTTTTTCTCCTGACGGTATTCTTGAGGCAATGCAGTCTTTGAGTCATCGCTTTGAAAACAGTGAAAATGTTATTTTATCTACCTGTAATCGCACCGAAGTTTACATTTGTGGTGAAGATTTGTCGCCACAGGATTTACAATGCTGGTTAGCTGAATTCCATCAATTGCCCAGCGATTACTTGAACGATATTTGTTATTTTTATGATGGTGAACATTCAATTGAACATTTGATGTCAGTGGCTTGTGGGCTGGATTCGCTGATCCTCGGTGAGCCTCAGATACTCGGGCAGTTAAAGCAAGCTTTTACGCGGGCGAAATGTGTTGGCACCGTTTCCACCTTTCTGGAGCGGTTGTTTCAGACAACATTTGCAACTGCCAAACAAGTCCGCACAGAGACGGATATTGGTGCGAATGCCGTATCTGTCGCATATTCTTCTGTGCAACTGGCAAAACATATCTTTTCTGATTTAGTGAACAGTCGTGTGCTGTTAGTTGGCGCGGGGGAGACGATTGAACTGGTTGCCACACATATACAACAACACGGCAACAACAATATGGTGGTGGCCAATCGCACCATTGCTAAAGGCGTGGAGCTGGGTAATAAGTTTAATGCCCGAACAGTCACACTTTCGCATTTACACAGTGAACTACCCAGTGCCGATATTGTTATCAGTTCCACCGCAAGTCAGCTACCCTTGATTGGCAAAGGTATGGTGGAAACAGCGCTTAAAACACGAAAGAATCAGCCTATGTTGTTTATCGATCTGGCCGTACCGCGTGATATCGAGCAGGAAGTTGATGACCTGGAAGGGGCGTTTTTGTATACCATTGATGATTTGCAAAGCATTGTGCAGCAAAATATGGCATCACGGGAACAGGCCGCGGAACAGGCCAGAAAGCTCATTGATCAGCAGGTAAAAGGGTTTATCAGTTGGCAACAAGCACAACACCATATCGACATCGTAAAATCTTTTCGTCAACAGGCTGAGTTGGAAAAACAACGGTTATTGGCCCGGGCTCAACAGCAACTTAATGATGGTCAAAGTGGAGATGCGGTTCTGAGTGAATTGGCCAATAAACTGACAAATAGCTTAATACATGCTCCAACAAAAGCGCTGAGAACAGCGGCGGAGCGTCATGACAAAGAAATGCTGGATAAACTGATCTCGTCCTTCGGCATTGATACTGATAAGTGAGAGTAATGAAAGAGTCTGTAGTTAGAAAACTGGAAAGTCTGATCGAACGCTTCGAAGAATTGCAAGCCATGTTAAGTGCGCCAGAAATCATCGCTGATCAGGATAAATTCAGAGCGTTGTCAAAAGAATATGCGCAGCTGGAAGAGGTTGTTAAAGGATTTCGCGCATCTCAACAGGCGGAAGAAGATCTTGCCGCAGCACAAGAAATGATGCAGGAAAACGACCCTGAAATGCAGGAAATGGCGCAGGAGGAATATAAGCTGGCCAAAACCAGTATTGCGGAACTGGAGCAACAATTGCAAATCCTGTTGCTACCCAAAGATCCCAACGATGATATGTCGTGTTTTCTGGAAATTCGTGCCGGAGCCGGTGGAGACGAAGCCGCGATTTTTGCGGGAGATTTGTTCCGTATGTATTCCCGGTATGCAGAAAAAACGGGGTGGCGTGTTGAAACCGTGTCTGCCAATGAGGGAGAGCACGGTGGGTTTAAAGAAGTGATCGCTAATGTGGTAGGTGATGGTGCCTATGGTATTTTGAAATTTGAATCAGGCGGTCACCGTGTTCAACGCGTACCAGAAACCGAGTCGCAGGGACGAATCCATACTTCAGCCTGCACGGTGGCTGTATTGCCGGAAGTCCCTGAGTCAGAAGCGATTGAAATTAACCCGGCTGACCTGCGCATCGATACTTTTCGTGCCAGTGGAGCTGGAGGTCAGCACGTTAATAAAACCGATTCCGCTATTCGTCTTACTCACTTGCCAACGGGGATTGTGGTGGAATGTCAGGATGAACGCTCACAACATAAAAATCGTGCCAAAGCGATGTCAGTATTGAATGCCCGTTTGAATCAAATCGAACAGGAGAAACGTGCTGCTGAGGAAGCGTCCACACGTAAAAGTCTGGTGGGCAGCGGTGACCGCTCGGAACGCATAAGAACCTATAACTTTCCACAGGGCCGCTTAACAGATCATCGAATCAATCTGACGTTGTACAAACTCGAAGAAGTTATTGAAGGGGATTTGGACGCGGTATTAGAACCGATTCGTCAGGAGCATCAGGCGGACTTGTTAGCCTCACTTTCAGATGATGGACAGTAGCAGACGCTGAAATGGACTCAGCTGAGACTATTCAAACTGCACTACAGTGGGCTAAAGCACAGCTGCATCAAAGTGATTCTGCAGCGTTAGACAGCAAGGTATTGCTGAGCCACGTGCTGGATCGCAACACCACGTATCTGCATACCTGGCCCGAAAAAAAACTGGATGAAACACAGATTCGGGCATTTCGTGAGTTAATTGCAAAACGCAAAGCTGGTGAGCCAGTGGCGTATATCATCGGGCAGCAGGAATTTTGGTCTTTACCACTTCACGTGGCTCCAAGTACCTTAATTCCCAGACCTGAAACTGAATTGCTGGTTGAAACTGTGTTGTCACTACAGTTACCCGAGGAAGCTCGCGTATTGGATCTTGGTACTGGAACGGGGGCTATTGCGCTGGCTCTTGCCAGTGAGCGGCCAACATGGCAGGTAATGGGTTGCGATAAAATGACTGAAGCGGTTAATTTAGCTAAGCAAAATAAGCAAAGTTTAGGGATTGCTAATGTCACTTTTGTACAAAGCGATTGGTTTACAGAACTGGAGTCAGGGAATTTTGACGTAATTGTCAGTAATCCACCCTATGTTGAAGACGAAAGCCCTTATTTACACAGGGGAGACGTCAGGTTTGAACCCAAAAGCGCTTTGACCTCAGGGCGTGATGGTTTGAACGACATCAAAACTATTATCGCTGACAGTCATCAGTATTTGACCCGGGATGGCTATGTGTTTTTGGAACATGGTTTCAATCAAGCACAGTCTGTCGCGGCGATTTTCACTTCTCAAAACTTCAAAAATATCACGACATTGCAAGATTTAGCGCAATTGGACAGAGTCACCTACGCACAATTGTAAGTTGCATATCCTGAAGATTGCGCTAGGTTAATAGCTAAGGCGCAATAATATCGTATCGGATGAATGACATTTTCATTCGTTCCAATCCAACCGTAGATTATCAGGACGGCATTAAGGACCTTTTATGTCTGACGACTTTCTGTTTGCTGAAGATACCGAAGAAGAAATCGAAGAGCAGCGTGAATCCTGGAAAATTCTCGTCGTAGATGATGAACCTGAAGTACACGCCGTGACTAAACTGGCATTGAGTGACTTTGTTTTTCAGGAGAAAAAGCTTGAGTTTATCAGTGCCCATAGTGGCGCTGAAGCGAAAGAGATGTTTCGAACACACAATGATATCGCCGTTGTTTTATTGGATGTGGTGATGGAAACAGACGACGCGGGGTTAAAAGTCGCCGAGTTTATTCGAAACGAAGCCAATAATTATTTTACACGCATCATCTTGCGTACCGGGCAACCAGGTCAGGCGCCGGAGAAAGATGTCATTGTTAATTACGATATTAATGATTATAAATCCAAAACGGAGCTTACCGCGCAAAAACTGTTCACTGTGGTTATTGCTACGTTGCGCTCTTATCGCGATATTATCTCAATCGAAGAAAGCCGCAAAGGATTGGAGAAAATTATCAGTGCTTCAGCGGATTTATTCAGCATCCATTCTTTGGAAAACTTTATTGATGGCATTATTCAACAATTAAGCTCCCTGTTGGGTGGGACGGCCGACGCCGCTTATATTACCAGTGCAGTTGGTAGCGATAACGGTCGGGCATTTTCCCGAGATATCAAAGATTTTGTGGTATTTTCGGGGCGTGAGAATAGTGAAGAAAAAATCGCTAAACCGTTAAAAGAGGTTATGTCCGAAGAGGTCTTAGGTGCCTGTAAAAAGGCATTGTCTATGCGTGAAGTGGTTTACTCGGAAGATTACGTTGTCGCCTATTGCCAAAGTAATACCGAGCCGGGATCGTTGCTTTACTTATCCGGGCTACCACGTGTGTTAAATGCGAATGACAAACACCTGATAGAGCTATTTGCCACCAACGTGCAAATTGCTTTCGAAAATGTCTTACTCACCAAAGATGTTGAAGATACACAAAAAGAAATCCTTAATCGGGTTGGTCAGGCGATGGAATGTCAATTAAGCGGTGGACGTCATATTCAGCGTATGACCATTCTGTGTGAACTTTTGGCGCGGGAATATGGATTGGCTGAAGATGAAGTTGAAGTGATTTCTCTGGCGGTGCCGCTGCATGATATCGGTAAACTTAAAGTGCCCGTTGAAATTCTCACTAAGCCCAGTGAGCTCACGCAAGATGAGATTGCTATAGTAAAACAACACGCTGAAGCGGGTTATGAACTGCTCAAGGATTCCGACAAGCCAATTATCCAGACGGCCGCTTTGCTCGCGAAACAGCATCATGAGCGCTGGGACGGATCTGGCTATCCTGACGGTTTGTCCGGCAGTCAAATTAATATTTATTCCCGCATAGCTGCTATTGCTGACGTATATGATGCACTGAGGGGCTCTCGTTGTTATAAAGAACCGTGGCCTGTGGAAAAAGTGGTAGAGAAATTTCAGCAGGAACGGGGCAGGCAGTTTGATCCTAATTTGGTGGATGTGTTGCTGAACAACATCAACAAATTTGAGGCGGTCATTTTTGCCTATCCTGATAGCGAACCGCAGTTTAAAGTAGGGCGCTAATATCGCCCTTTGAATCGGGATCACATAGACGGATCCCTTGGGATTTCACGAGTATTACAATTTCAACTAAAAGCGCTTAATCTTCATACGTTTAGCGCTTAGCATTCAAATTCCCCTCGAATTTTGCAGTGTAGCGCTGTAAAGTCTGGCGCCAAATAACAATAAATAAAAAGTCTGCGCTATGTATTTTGCTGTTAAACATATCCACCTTACTGCGATTGCAATCAGTGTCGCATTGCTACTCCTTCGGTTTTTCTGGGTCGTGACTGAAAACCAGATGATGTCTCGCAAGTGGGTGAAGATCACACCACATATTGTTGATACTGTTCTCTTGGCGTCGGCACTGACATTGTGCGTCATGATTGCCCAATACCCATTTGTGCATGGCTGGGTAACGGAGAAAGTACTGGGTGTTGTGCTCTATATCTTTTTGGGACTGGTTGCATTGAAGAAAGCCAAAACTAACGCTGTTAGAAGTGTCGCAATGATTGGGGGACTGGCTACGTTGATGGCCATAGCCAAAATCGCTGTGACGAAACAGTCCTTTTTCTTTTAATCCCACATTTTGAGTAAAGCTTTGCTGCAATTTTCCGATAACCAAAACAGAATCAGTCGGCTATTGATGGGAGAAAGGCAGTTGCTGGAATTAAGACAAGCGATCCAACATGATAATTTGATAATGTCTGGGTTAATTGTGGCAAAACACTTTCGCCCTGAACTCAATATTGCGGTAACGCTGGAACGGGTCGAAGGTTTTATCGTTGATGCCGGCAAATTTGTTGGTCAACAGCGTGACCCCATGATGACTTTGGCAAAACTGTCCGATTATTTTTATAAGGAACTGGCCTTTAGCGGAGATGACCGTAATTACTTCGCTTCCAGATATAATCTTATCGACAAAGTCATTGATTACAGAACAGGTATTCCGGTCACGCTGGCGATGGTATTTTGTCAGATTGGCAATGCGCTGGGCCTGAAACTACAGGGTGTTAACTTTCCCGGGCATTATCTGGTGAAGTGCAAAATCAACGACTCTCGTAGTGTGTTTATGGATCCATTGAATGGCCAACTGCTCGATTGGGCTAAATTGCAAAACATGTATTTTAGTATTCTTGGCGATCAGGCTGAAGAACAAATGCCTGTAGAGACACTTGACTCCGTCGGCTGTGATGAAACTGTGGTGCGCCTGCTCCATAATTTAAAAGCTTCATATATCAATGAAGAACAGTACCAGTTTGCCTTGGCTACTGTGGATTTATTAGTGAACTTATGCCCGGAAGATCCTTACGAACGGCGCGACAGAGGCTTTTTATTGCACCAGTTAGAGTGCCCTCAGGTTGCCCGTGCGGACTATGAATATTTTATTAAGCAATGCCCCAAAGATCCCAGTGCCTCCTTGTTGAAAATGCAACTGAAAAACATGCAGCAGCAAACCATCGTTCTGCACTAGAGCACGTCCTACTTCCGTCTGCCCTAAACAGGGCAGAACACCGCAAATTCTGTTATCTTATTGCTCATGAATGAAATCTGCGTCTATGGTAGACGCGGTATCGAATTGGAGTATCAATGGATAACCTACATCAAATCCAAATAGGTCAAATTCAGGTAGGAAATTCGCTGCCATTTGTTTTGTTTGGTGGGATGAATGTACTGGAGTCGCGTGATCTGGCGCTCAGGATCGCTGAGACCTACAAAGAGGTGACAGCAAAACTCGGCATTCCTTTTGTTTTTAAGGCGTCTTTTGACAAAGCCAACCGTTCATCTATCCATTCTTATCGTGGTCCGGGAATGGAAAAAGGCTTAAAAATATTTGAAGAGATTAAGGAGCAGTTTTCTGTACCGATTATTACCGATGTCCATGAACCGCATCAGGCGCAGCCGGTTGCGGAAGTTGTTGACGTCATTCAGCTACCGGCCTTTTTGGCGAGACAAACTGATTTGGTAAGTGCCATGGCTAAGACTGGCGCCATTATTAATGTGAAGAAACCACAGTTTTTAGCTCCCCATGAAATGCGTCATATCATTAAAAAGTTTCTGGAAGCCGGGAATAACAAAATATTGCTATGTGAACGCGGTTCTTGTTTTGGTTACAACAATCTTGTTGTTGATATGCTTGGTATGGACGAGATGAAAGCCTTTGCTCCCGTCATCTTTGATGCAACGCATGCACTCCAAAGACCTGGGGCAAGATCGGATTCTGCCGATGGTAGACGAGCTCAAGCAGTCGAATTAGCGCGTTCGGGAATGGCGTTAGGTTTAGCAGGATTATTTATCGAATCGCATCCTGAACCGGAAAACGCGAAATGTGACGGACCATGTGCTTTGCCTTTAGACAAACTGGAAGGTTATTTGACTCAAATGAAGCAATTAGATGATCTGGTGAAAGGGTTTCCAGACTTAAAGATATCGTAAGAGCAGTCTGAGCGCCCGACAATCTGACGGGCGCCGTCGTGTCTTTTTTTATTAGCTTTAGGCAAAAGCGCAGTCTGAATCTGGGATAAATGGCGCTTTGCGATACCTTAAAGCTTATTCAGCAGCGATTGCAGGCGCAACTGATTTGGTTTCTTCGTTGTAATTAGCGTGTACAAGAAACTGTTCAACATTTTGTTTGAACGTCATCTCGTCTAATTGGATTTTGGCAATTGCTTCTACGCCGGTAGAATCAATTTGTGCAATAGCAATATTAAGTTGCTGTGCAATTTCGAGTTTAATTTCTGCTTTGTCTATGCTGTTTTGCTCTGCGACTGCCTGACCAAAGAACAATAAAGAAGCTACACTGCCAATGAAAAATTTGTTAATCTGTTTCATAATATTCACCTAAAGTAAAAATAATGTTAAAAATGACACATTTGTTACTGACATTTTTACTTGCATTTCACAATCATCTTTAAAAATGCAGGTTTAGAAGCCAGCGTGGATACTATAGTGGTTTAAGGATGATATTAAAAACGAGAAAAAGTATGTTAAACCCATTAGAAAAACTAATGATTGAACTCATTGCTCCATAACACCTGAATGTAGATGACGTGACAACACGATTACCCCCATTAAATGCCCTGAAAGCCTTTGAAGCAGCTGCCAGACACTTAAGCTTCACCCGGGCTTCTGAAGAGCTGTTTGTTACCCAGGCAGCTGTCAGTCACCAAATAAAAGCACTTGAAGATTTCTTGGGAATGAAACTGTTCTTAAGAAAGAACCGCACCCTGTTATTGACAGAGGAGGGACAAAGTTACTTTCTTGATATCAAAGAAGTCTTCAATCAATTGCATGAGGCCACTAAACGCTTACATGCAATGGGGGCGAAAGGCTCTATTACAGTTGCATTGCCCCCCAGTCTGGCGGTGCAATGGCTGGTTCCTAAACTATCCGACTTTTCCAGCAAAAACCCCGACATAGATGTGCGGATCAAAGCAGTAGACTCCGATGATGGCTTTTTATTGGACGATGTCGATTTAGCCATTTTTTACGGTAGAGGTCGCTGGAGCGGTTTACATGCAGATAAACTGTATGCGGAATATTTGACACCCGTTTGTTCGCCGATGTTATTAAGTGGTGATAAGCCATTAGAAAAACTGGATGATTTGAAATTTCATCAGTTACTACACGACACGTCCCGCGAACAATGGAAAACATGGATCCGCCATTTCAATATTTTAGGCGTAAATGTCAATCAGGGGCCGATTTTTTCTCATAGCATGATGATTTTGCAGGCTGCAGCCCTTGGGCAGGGCATTGCATTAGTTGATAGTGCACTGGCAAGACCGGAAATCGCGCTTGGACGCTTAATTTGTCCATTTGAAGAACGCCTGACGACTCAAAAAGCCTACTACCTTGTATGCCGTGAAGCTCACGCAGAACTTGGCAAGATTCAGGCATTTAAAGAGTGGTTGCTGTCAGTAGTTCAGGAGGAGTGATCAATTTGAATGATACAGCGCAAGCAACGTCACCTAAAGTGGCTGCTAATGTGATTTTAGCCCACGGTGCAGGGAATGATCAGTACAGTGAATTTATGCAAAGCTGTAAATTAGTGTTCGCAGAACAAGGAATTCATTGCCATTTGTTTGATTTTCCCTATATGGAAAAAGCAAGAGCCTTAGGCAAACGACGCCCACCCGATAAGATGGACAGACTTATCGACTCTTTTCAACAGGAAATCGCTAAATTCATCGATAGTGATTTACCGCTGTTTATTGGTGGGAAATCTATGGGCGGTCGTGTTGCCAGTATGATCCTTGAGGAATCTGAAGTTCAGGGAGGCATTTGTTTCGGTTATCCATTCCATCCACCAGGGAAGCCCGAAAAAACCCGCACGGAACATTTAAAGGAATTACAAAAGCCCCTGTGTATAGTGCAAGGACAGCGAGATCCTTTTGGAAAACCGGAAGAAATAGCCAGCTATTGCTTAAGTGATGCAGTTCAGGTGCATATCTTGGAGCAGGGAGACCATAGTTTTACAACACCCAAAAAAAGCCAAATCAGTAGTGTACAGAATATACAACGTGCAGTGGCATTAGCTGCTGACTTTATCAGAACCAAATTAGGGGTTTTATGATGAATTTGCATGGCGCATTATTATTGGTTTCCGGTGTCTACTGTGGGCTGGGAGTAGTGCTTGGTGCATTCGCAGCACATGCGTTAAAAACCAGGTTACCAGTAAATCTATTAAGTGCTTTTGAAACAGGGGTTCATTACCAGTTTATCCATGGGTTAGCGGTCATGGGGATTGTGATACTGGCCAAGCTGTTCCCTCATGGAATGTGGCAATGGGCCGGTGTAGCCATGGCAATTGGGGTACTGTTGTTTTCAGGCAGTCTGTATATGCTGGCACTGACAGGTATAAAATGGTTTGGACCAATTACGCCTATAGGTGGGTTGGCATTTATTGTTGGTTGGATACTATTTTTGATGGCAGTTGTTAAATCAGGTGCGTTGTCATGAAGGGTATCATTGCATATTGCCGAGCAGGGTTTGAGAAAGATGCTGGAGTCGAAATTCAGGAAACTGCTGGGGCATTAGGCTGTTTTGGTTTTTTTCGTGCCAAAAATAATACGGGTTGGATTTTATTTGAGTGCTACCAGGCGGAACACTATAACATTCTGCTGCAAAAACTTTCGGTCGATAAATGCATATTTATACGCCAGTGCTTTATAGTCGAAAATGAATTCCCCCAGTTAGATTCTGAGGACCGGTTGAGTGCTATTCGCCCGGTTCTGTCAGGTTTGCCTTCAGCAAGCGATATACGTATCGAACACCCCGATACAAACCAGGGAAAAGAATTGTCGCGATTTTGTCGAAAGTTTATGGTGCCCTTTAGGCAGGCAGTCAAAAAGGAGAATAAGTTTTCTGACAGTGAGTTTGTTATCTTCCTTTTTTTCGTCAGCAGTACCCATTGCTTCGTGGGGTATGGCAAAGCTCAAAATTGTTCAGCACTACCATTAGGCATACTGCGCTTAAAACAGCCGAATAACGCCCCCAGTCGCTCTACATTAAAACTTGACGAAGCATTGCAGATGTTTGTGCCTAAAAAGGAATGGGAAGAACGTGTCAAATCAGGCATGCACGCTGTTGATTTGGGCGCATGCCCTGGTGGCTGGACATATCAGTTAGTACGGCATGGTATGTTTGTTCAAGCTATCGACAATGGCATGATGGCTGATGTAGTAATGGAAACAGGGCAAGTAAAACACTATCAGGAGGACGGTTTCAGTTACGAGCCGAAGAAGAAGAATGTCACCTGGCTTGTCTGCGACATGATAGAAAAGCCACAGCGCGTCGCTGAATTGATGACAGCATGGATAATCAAAGAATGGTGTAAAGAAGCTGTTTTTAATCTGAAATTGCCCATGAAGAAGCGTTATGAATGTGTACAGGAATGTTTGGGCATTATAAAAGACATGCTTCGTGACAATGGCATAAAACGATTTGAGATAAAGGCCAGGCATCTGTATCACGACAGAGAAGAAGTGACGGTTTTATTGAGAAAAATGCCGGACCAAACCACAAGGAAGCGTTGATGAGCTTATTGCGCAATAAAAAAGCCATTTTGTTTGATCATGACGGTACTCTGGTTGACTCTGAGGGGATCTATTACCAATTGTGGCGGCAGTTATTAAAACTTACTTCCGAGCAGTTTACGCCGGAGATGTACAAAAAACATTGTGTCGGGATCCCAATATTGGGTAATGCGGACTATCTGATTGAGCGGTTTTCTTTAACGTCATCCAGAGATGAACTGGTAGCTGGGCGCGGTGCATTAAGTGATGCCTATCTAGCACAACAACCTTTTCCTATGATGTCAGGAGCAAACGAGATCCTGGCTTTGTTCAAGCAGCAGAATATCAGAATGGCTGTGGTTTCCGGATCTGAACGAAAAGCGGTACTTGATACGGTTGTAGGACACGGTTTTGAGGGCATGTTTGAGGTGATAGCAACTGGCGACCAGGTTACCAACAATAAACCTGCGCCGGATGTGTATCTTTATTGTTTGCAACAAATGGAATTGCAGGCCAGCGATTGCATCGCCATTGAAGATACAGAGCATGGAGTCCAAGCGGCACATGCAGCGGGTATAGAGGTGATAGCCGTGCCAAATCAATATACGCTTGAGCATGATTTCACATTGGCGACGACCGTGCTACCCGAGCTGACAGCATTGTCAAAGTTGCTTTAAAAAGGATTTTATCTGTTGGCGAAACTGCGCTAGCTGTTGTTTTGTGGGTGGGGCCGTATTGTTGTACTGTAAGGCTACAAAACACTCAGTAAGCATCGTCAAAGCATGACTTTGTTGCTTTGGTAACTGCTTGCCGATCCGTCCGGCAAATTGTAAAGGACCTTCTTCGGGCTGTCTTTTAAAACCTTTTTTATCCAGCTTGAATAACAGCTTTTTATAATAGTGCAGCGGCAGATTAGTGATTTGCGGAAACCACAAACGATAGTTAAAAATCAGTAGCAACACCCCAACCAGAATAAAAGCAGCGAATAGCAACATGGCAATTTTACTTCGCTTCAAATCTCCCACTAATTCTGAAAACATGGCCAGTTGCATTTCTTTATCGAAACCCAGAATCATGCTGCTCCACAAAAAGTCCATGTCTGCCAGTAGCAACCTCACTTGATTGAATAACGCAAAGTCTTTTAGGCGTGCCAAGGCAAAAGGCGAGTTTTCTAAAAAGCTGTCTTCGTAGGCTACGGCAAATTCCAATCCAAACTCTATGCGTTCCGGGGCAATTAATCCGGTCGGATCTTTCTTCACCCAACCCTGTGTTGGGTCCCAAATTTCAACCCACGCATGCGCATCGTATTGATAAACGCTCAAATAACGCTCTCCTCGCATTTCGCCTCCTTGATAACCACCCACAACGCGAGCGGGTATGCCTGCCAATCTCATTATGTAGGCATAGGCACTGGCGTAGTGAGCACAAAACCCGGATTTCTGTTCAAACAAAAGCTTATCTATCGGGTTATATAACATAGGGGCGGGTCTCAAGGTGTAGCTATAGTTCTCTTTAACAAAAAAGCGCTCTACTTCATTTATAAATCTTGCTCGATCCGGGAAGCGTCGCCGCATGTCACTGACCCATTCAACGGTTTCTGGGTTCCCGCTATCAGGTAGCATTAAATTAATATTGGTATCCAGATAGGTAAGTGGTGTAATACGTGGCGTCTGAGGGTAAGAATGCACACTGTATTTCAATTTGCTGACCACCGGGTGCCTGTGCTGCAATTGAAAGTCATGGCTAAGCCACACACCATCTGTTAAGGACAAAGGGACATCGAGTGAGAATAACCATACCTGTTCAGTAGGCTCAACAATCACATCATACTGGTACACCGGATCACCCGCATATTCCGGTCGAAACCAGTCCCGTGCTCGCACCAGATTGCGCTTCACTTTTTTCCGAATTTCCGCCACTTGCCATGACGTGCCATCAAACTCTTCAAACACCAGTGCCCGCCAATATCGTTCTTTTGCTGGAGGAATATCCCCTTCAAACTCCGCACGAAAGGCCAATTCATCTGACTGAGAGAGATTGGCAATTGAACCTGGAGTGATAATTTCAGATAAACCGGTTTCAGCACCTTTCCCTCTTGGCATTTTCCACAGCGGTTCAATTTTGGGCAGGACGAGAAACAATAGAAGACATATTGGCAGAGCTTGCAATGACAATTTACTCACCAGTCTAACCTGACTGATGATAGGTTTGGTTGGGGCAATCTTATAGGCCAGTGATAACAGCAAAAAGAGAGTAGTAGCAGCATAAAACAGGCTGTAGGCAATACTTTGTTCAAATATCAGACCACAGCCAATAATAAAAAACTGGGCGCAGACCAAAAGAAAATAGTCACGGGCCGTGCGCATTTGCATCAACTTCAGAGCTGACGCCATTACCAGCATATTTACCATGCTCAGTAAGAGCCCGATTTGTAAACCGGTATAGGCCAGGATAACGGCACATAGAATGGCAAACAGGTTGATGGTACGCACTGAAGGTAAGTGATAATGCCAATTCCAAAAATAGGCAATACGCATGCTGACACTGATAAATACCAAGACCATGATCCAGATCATCAGGGGCTTGACCAGCGACAATGACAGCATTAAATAGCAAAGGGCCAACGCCAGATGGGCTCTGTTGTTATATTTAATTTCAGCCATGGTCGTTTGTTTCTAATTCAAACGTTGCCAAGGCATACAGGCATTGTTCTTTGTGATGCTCTCCCGTACCGGGCTCAATACGCATGCCGCCAATAGTCAAACCGAAATATTGCTGCTGACTGCTGAGGGTCAGTACCAAATGACACAATTTTCCAAGCACGGTTTCGGTTTTATCCTGCTCGAATAGCGCCGGAGATATCCAGTGTATATCGGGGGACTCGCCCGAAAACTGTTTGCTTACCATACCCCGTCCTTTGGCAACCTGTTTCCAGGCGATACGGTGCAGAGGCTCACCTTGAACATAATTCTTCAGGCTATCGAAATCATCAATACCCGTCATACTTTTGCTACTGCTGCCATCCTGGCCTTCGCTATCAGACGTCAGGGTGCGAATATCACAGGGAATGGGTTTTGGGTAAACAACCGCCTTTGCTGAGAAGCGTAAGTGTGTCCAGCAGCGATACAGCCCTAATGGGTAATAGGCTTCAATGGTGACTCTGGGGATATCGTGTAAACCGCGAACTTTCGGCTCAAGTAGCATCGTGACTGGGTTATTGTGAGAAGCAGGGTCAATAGAGGTTTGTATTGCCTGTTGCCAGAATCGGAAGTGCAATTTACCTTCTGGCAGTTCGTTGCTGTCGGCACTATTGGCGTTGTTGCTTAACCACAATGGCACCAATATCTGTTCTCCAGCAAATACCGGGTTAATTCTGCCAAGCTGCACTTTGAGTCGTGCAAAGTTGGCAAAACTGCTCATCAGGGTGACTAAAAATAATGATACTAAAAAGAAGCTAAGCAGCAGCATTAAATTGTTTCGATAATTACTGCCAAGAATGAAAAGGGTAAAACTTAAGAGTAGAAACCAGATGCCAAATTTAGATGGAAAGATAAAAATGTTGGACATATCCATCTTAAACTGGCGGTTATCCGGAATACGCCGGGATAACCATCGTTCCATTCGACGGTTCCAGAAATCCCTCGAATACTTAAGCAGCATGGTGTGGGTAACCTGCGAATTGACTGATAGCCATTAAATGCCGCGCCGGACCATCTTAAGCGGCCAGCGTATCAATTTGTTCAATCAGTTTTGAACTGAGGTTATTTTGTCCTGCCAGATCAGCATGGGTACTTCTTAGACGGTGTTCTGCAACGGACGGTAAAACGGCTTGTACATCCTCCGGAATGACAAACTCGCGACCATTAAGCAATGCCCAGGCCTTTGCTGCATGCAGTATGGCTTTACTGGCACGGGGAGAAAGTGGATTAGGAAAATTGTCTGACTCTCTACTCAATGTGACCAGTCTCAGAACATATTCAATAATAGAGTTTGAGGTCGTCACTGCCATGACGCTATTTTGCAGGGCAATCAATTCTTTTGTGGAGAGCAGGGTAGGTAACTGAACTTCGCTGTCGTTAGTCATGCCCTGGAGCATGGATTTTTCCGACTGCCAATCGGGATACCCTAATTGGATACGCATAAAAAAACGATCCAGTTGTGACTCAGGTAATGGATAGGTACCTGACTGATGCATCGGGTTTTGCGTCGCAATTACAAAAAATGGTGTCGGTAAAGGGTGGGTTTCACCATCTATGCTCACCTGCTTTTCTTCCATGGCTTCCAGCAACGCACTTTGGGTTTTTGGACTGGCCCGGTTGATTTCGTCAGCCAGAAGCAATTGTGAGAATACAGGTCCCTGATGGAAGACAAACTTTCTCGCAGTGGAGTCAAAAATATTGACTCCCAGAATGTCGGCTGGCAGCAGATCGGAAGTAAATTGCACCCGCGAGAAGTCCAAGCCTAAAGACGTTGCAAGAGCGTGAGAGAGACTGGTTTTACCCATGCCAGGCAAATCTTCTATCAACAAGTGTCCACGACACAGAAGGCAGGTAAAGGCCAACTTAATCTGTTGTTCTTTACCGATGACTACTTTCGCGATGTGTGATATTGCATGTTGGATTTTGTCTAGCATGTTACCGCCTGCTATCGAATAACCTGTCTATCTATATTAGCTTAGCCTATCGCTTGCTGTCTTTCCTTGTTATCAGTCTGTTGTCCACTCTACATTGGTCATTTATTTAAATACGATAGTCTTCCAGGTTTTTGCCACTATCTACAACATCCTTGAATACACGAGGCATACGTCCTATGCCGGTCCAGTTATGAACTTCGCCGTCTTTATCTTCAAGACGGTACTTGACCGGACGCTTTTGACCGACACGTTTTGATACGCTTTTTTCTGCTAATTCGGTCAAATCTTCGTAAGAGATACCTGCAGCAGCAAGCTGCTCCTGAATTTCTTTGATCTTAGCTTTTTTAGCTTCTTCTTCTTCTTTCTTCTTTTCTTCTTTTAATTTTCTGGTTTCAATAATATTTTTTAATTTAACTAATACTTCTTCTAATTCTTCCATTGAAAGATCTTTTACTGCGCCCTGCAATCTTCGTCCGTGAGTAAGAATACTTAAAAAGTCATTCATTAAATTCACCTATATTTAATTTATTTATAATTTTTCCACGCTGAATATAAAAACAAATAGAACTTTTGTAAATAAAAAAGCGAGCACTGGGCTCGCTTTTTACTGTCTTTAATTAGTTTTACATGTTGGGATAATTTGGTCCACCGGCACCTTCCGGTGTCACCCACTGAATATTTTGTGCCGGATCTTTGATGTCGCAGGTTTTACAATGAATACAGTTTTGAGCATTAATCTGAAAAACTGGATTCTTGTTTTCATCTTCGACAACTTCATATACTCCTGCCGGACAATAGCGCTGCGCCGGTTCGGCATAGGTAGGTAAGTTCTTCTGGATAGGGATATTGGCATCCTGTAGCTTCAAATGACAGGGCTGATCTTCCTCGTGATTGGTATTGGACAAAAATACCGAAGACAGCTTGTCAAAGCTAAGCTTACCGTCTGGCTTAGGATACGTGATTGCCTCACATTCAGATACGGGTTTCAGACTGTTATGGTCTATAGCTTGATCTTTGAGGGTCAGTGGGATTTTGCCGCCAAAAATATTTTGGTCCAGGGTATTAAACGCACCACCCATGAAACTGCCATATTTGTGAATGGCTGGACCAAAATTACGCGAGCGATAAAGTTCGTCGTAAAGCCAGGACTGCTTGAATCTGTCCTCGAAGTTAGACAGATCCTGCCCCCCAGACGCCTGATTATTCTGCAACGCGTCGAACACTGTTTCTGCGATCAGCATTCCTGACTTCATCGCGGTATGATTACCTTTAATTTTGGCAAAATTTAATGTGCCAGCATCACAACCCGCGAGAAAACCCCCGGGAAATGTCATTTTAGGTAAGGAGTTAAACCCCCCTTTCGCCAAGGCTCTTGCACCATAACAAACTCGTTTACCATTTTCTAAATACTGTTTAAAAACAGGGTGGTGTTTCATTCGCTGGAATTCATCAAAAGGACTGAGATATGAATTCGCATAATTTAAGTCGATTATCAGTCCAACTAATACTTGATTATTCTCCGCATGGTAAAGATATGAACCGCCGCTTTCTTCAGTCAGTGGCCAGCCTGCAGCATGTACAACCAGTCCCTCTTGATGTTGCTCGGGTGGGATATCCCAGATTTCCTTAAATCCTATCGCGTAATGTTGCGGTGACTTATCTTTATCTAACTGGAACTTGCTGATTAGCTGTTTACCTAGATGACCACGCGCGCCCTCAGCGAATACGGTGTATTTGGCACGCAATTCCATGCCTGGCATATAGGAGTCTTTTTCTTCACCACTCGCTGAAATACCCATATCACCGGTTATCACACCTGCGACAGCGCCGGTTTCATCATATAAAATATCAGAGGCGGCAAATCCTGGAAAAACTTCAACGCCTAGTTGTTCCGCCTGTTCAGCTAACCATCGGCAAATATTACCCATGCTGACAATAAAATTGTCTTTATTGTGCATGGTTTTAGGGACCATGAAGTTTGGTAACTTGGTGGCCTTTTGTTCGTCTTTCAGTAAATAGATATGATCTTCAGTGACGGCTGTCTTTATAGGAGCGCCTCGCTCCTTCCAGTCAGGGAAAAGTTCATCCAGGGCTTTTGTCTCAAATACGGCACCGGACAGAATGTGAGCCCCGACCTCAGAACCTTTTTCGACGACACAGACCATTAATTCCTGATTTTGCTCATTCGCCATTTGCATAAGCTTGCAGGCTGTCGCCAAGCCTGATGGGCCAGCACCAACAATTACTACGTCAAATTCCATCGATTCGCGTTCCAAGGGGCTCTCCTCATTATTCTTTTTCTCGCTACCAGGTTGTAACGGAATTAATTCTCAAAATAAGTGTAAAGAATTTGTTTCTTAATTGATAATTAAACAGCTTACTATACTCCCTAGGAATACGTCTATAAGGTTGACGTTTACGTAAACAGGAAGTACATTGCGCAACCAATATCTTAACAAAAACCCTACAAGTACCTTTTCCTGATATGAGTTATCGGAGAGGTATGCATCTAAACGAGGTGACAATGAAGATCTTAGTCCCCATTAAACGTGTTATCGACTACAACGTCAAAGTTCGCGTCAAGCCTGACAATTCTGCTGTTGATCTGGCAAACACGAAAATGTCCATTAATCCCTTTTGTGAAATCGCAGTTGAAGAAGCGGTAAGGCTAAAAGAAAAAGGCACAGCGACAGAAGTTATCGCAGTATCTATCGGTGATAAAAGCTGCCAGGAACAATTACGTACAGCGTTAGCCTTAGGCGCCGACCGTGCTATCCATATCGAAGCTGAAACTGTCCCTGACTCATTGCAAGTCGCTAAATTGCTGCAGAAAGTGATTGAACAGGAAGCACCACAAATGGTGATTCTGGGTAAACAGTCAATCGACTCTGATAACAATCAAACGGGACAGATGCTGTCCGCTCTAACCGGTATGCCGCAAGGTACATTTGCATCTGAAGTGGTTATTGAAGGTGATAAGCTACAGGTGACTCGAGAGATCGATGGCGGTTTACAGACTATTTCCCTGTCTTTGCCTGCGATTGTGACTACTGATTTGCGTTTGAATGAACCTCGTTACGCGTCGTTGCCGAATATCATGAAAGCCAAACGCAAGCCGCTTGATGTTAAATCAGCAGAAGAGTTTGGTGTAAGCCTGACCTCTAATATCAAAACGTTGAAAGTGACACCTCCTGCAGAACGTCAGGGTGGAGTCAAAGTGGCTGATGTCGCCGAGTTGGTGGCAAAACTGAAAAACGAAGCAAAGGTGATTTAGATGGCTGTTTTAGTATACGCAGAACATGACAATGCACATTTGAAAAGTGAAACAGCAAAACTGGTAGCTGCAGCTGCTCAAATGGGTGATACCGTAGATGTATTGGTTGCTGGTTTAGATGTCAGCGGGATTGCTGAAGATGCCGCAAAGTTAGATGGTGTTAACAAAGTGATGGTGGCTGACCATGTCGCTTACGAACATCAGCTTGCGGAAAATGTAGCGGCTTTGGTATTGGAATTGGCAGATGATTACAGCCATTTAGTTGCTGCAGCGACAACCACGGGTAAGAACTTTATGCCTCGTGTAGCTGCAATATTAGATGTAGCGCAAGTAAGTGACATTATTGCGGTTGAGAATGCTAATACTTACGTCAGACCCATTTACGCAGGTAATGCGATTGCAACTGTCCAGAATGACGAAGCCAAACAGGTCATTACTGTGAGAGCCAGCGCCTTTGACGCAGCAACAGCTAACAACAGTGCTACGGTTGAAACTCTTGAGAGTGTCCATCAGTCTGACAAAGTCAGTTTTGTTTCGGCGCAGTTGACAGAGTCTGAACGCCCTGAACTCACCGCAGCCGAAGTCATTATCTCCGGTGGCCGTGGCATGCAAAATGGTGAGAACTTTGCACTGCTTAATGGTATTGCCGACAAGTTAGGCGCTGCGATTGGTGCCTCTCGTGCTGCCGTTGATGCTGGGTTTGTACCAAACGATATGCAGGTGGGGCAGACGGGTAAAATTGTTGCTCCTCAGTTGTACATTGCTGTTGGTATTTCCGGAGCTATCCAGCATTTGGCTGGTATGAAGGACTCAAAAGTCATTGTGGCAATCAATAAAGACGAAGAAGCTCCGATATTTCAGGTGGCTGACTATGGTCTTGTTGGTGACCTTTTTGAAATCCTACCGGAGCTGGAAGCGGCGCTTTAAACTGCCAGCAACTATTTTAAAATACAAAAAGCCAGCAATGCTGGCTTTTTTTATGGGAATCAAGACGTTCTTTTATACTTTATTCGCTATGTACTGGATGAGTCTTCATCGTCGTCTTTCAGGTCTATTTGCCTCGGCTTTTTCTTTATCGGAGCGTGGCCAATATCTTGTCCCTGCAATGCATCGAATTTTTTCTTTTTCGTTTTTGCCTGAGGTTTGGTGTGTTTACTTTTCTTTTGAGTATCGCTGTGAGCGACCCCTTTCGATTTGTTAAACGCGAACCCTTTGAATTTGGCCTGCAGTTTATCGATTTCGATAAATTTCGGTTCGTCGTTAATCAATTGACGTAAAGCAATAAAACTATTCCAGTCCTTTTTGCTGACAAATGAACGGCCAAAACCCGTTTCACCAGCGCGTCCTGTCCTACCAATGCGATGAATATATTCTGTTGCCTTAATAGGCAAATCAAAGTTAATGACCCATTTAACCGTTGGGATATCCAAACCACGAGATGCGACATCGGTGGTTACCAGACAGGCATGTTTGTTTACACCAAATGCTTGCATCGTTTGGTTGCGTTGTGACTGAAGCATATCGCCATGTAACGCAATGCTGCTTATTCCAGATTCGTGCAGCAATACTGCGAGTCGCTCGGTATCATCGCGGGTTGCTGTAAAAACAATGGCCTGTTCGCGCTTTCCAATTTCATTTAGAAGCGCCAGCAGTAACCGTTCTTTGTGCTGAACATCATCGGCATATAAAAATGCCTGATCGATATCTTCATGTAGTTTGCTGAAGTCATCCAGCATGAACTTGACCGGAGAGTTCAACAATTGACTGGCAGATTGCAATACATCGTTGTTATCCAGCGTCGCTGAGAAAAATAAGGTTTGCCGTTTGCGATGGTTAGCCGCCTGATTAATGATATCCAACTGGGTTCTGAAACCCAGATCAAGAATCCGGTCCGCTTCATCCAGAATGAGCATTTCCAGCCCTTGCAAAAATAAGCTCTTATCTTCCACATGATCTGCAATGCGTCCCGGTGTACCGACGATAAAATCGGGATCACGCTTTAATAACTTCACCTGGTCATTGAAATTCTCGCCACCTACCAGCAACACCGGTTTTTCAGTGCGGTTTGGCAGAAGGTTGCGCAGTTCAATCCAGACTTGCTTGGCTAACTCTCTGGTTGGGCTGACAATCAAAACTCGGGGATCCCGTTTGCTTAACGCCTTGTTTTTTAGGACGTTGTGGATCGCGGGAATAAGATAGGCTAGTGTTTTGCCTGAGCCAGTCTTAGAACAGGCTAATAGATCTTTTCCGGTAATGGCAGGTGGAATCGCATTTACTTGCACTGGTGTTGGTGTTTCGAACTGATGCACTGCCAGTGTTTTTAAAATACGGTGATCAAGAGGGAAATCGGAGAATTGCAATGACACAACCTGTTTTGAAAAGTGATGTGGGGATTATATCGGGATATAAAAAAAAGGCACCTGTTTCCATGCAAGTGCCTTTATTCAGTAACAACTATGAAATAATAACAATTGTTCAGTTAAAACTGCATTTCTGGGACATCGCCTTCGACGACCAGTTCACCTGCTGTTTTTGCTCTTATTTCGTCGGCTGTGACGCCGGGTGCTCTTTCTTTTAGCACAAAAGCCCCATTTTTCACTTCCAGAACTGCCAGGTCGGTGATAATTCGGGTAATGCAATTAACACCTGTGAGCGGCAAAGTACAAGCTTGAAGTAACTTTGACTCGCCCTTTTTATTGGCGTGGGTCATGGTGACAATTATGTTCTTCGCACCAGCCACAAGATCCATAGCTCCACCCATACCTTTCACCAGTTTACCTGGGATCATCCATGAGGCGATATTGCCGTTCACGTCAACTTCGAAAGCGCCAAGCACAGTGATATCCACGTGACCACCCCGAATCATCGCGAAGCTGTCAGCGGAGTTAAAGATAGACGCACCGGTTATCGCAGTAACCGTTTCTTTACCGGCGTTAATCATATCAGCATCAACTTGTTCTTCAGTCGGGTATGGACCCATGCCAAGTAATCCATTTTCGGACTGAAGCATCACCGATACATCATCTGGAATAAAGTTGGCGGCAAGGGTAGGGATACCAATGCCTAAATTAACATAGTCACCATCTTTGAATTCTTTCGCTACACGCATAGCGATCTGGTCTCTGGATAATGCCATTACGCTGCTCCTCCGTCGCTGGTTACTCGACGCTCAATGCGCTTTTCAAATGTTCCCTGGATCAAGCGATCTACGAAAATACCAGGTGTGTGTATTTGCGTCGGTGGGATTTCTCCTGGCTCGACGATTTCTTCAACTTCCACAATGGTAATTTTACCTGCTGTGGCTGCCATAGGATTGAAGTTCATAGCCGTGTCGCGGTACAGACAATTACCATAACGGTCAGCTTTCCAGGCTTTGACGATGGCAAAATCACCGGTGATGGACTCTTCCAAAACATAACCGCGACCGTTAAATTCACGGGTCTCTTTGCCTTCAGCAACGGGAGTGCCGTAGCCTGTTGCGGTATAAAACGCTGGAATACCGGCACCGCCGGCGCGCATTTTTTCAGCCAGGGTACCTTGCGGTGTTAATTCTACTTCCAACTCGCCAGCCAATAGTTGTTTCTCGAAAAGGGCATTTTCGCCAACGTATGAGGACACCATTTTTTTGATTTGCCGCTCTTCTAAAAGCACGCCTAAACCAAAACCGTCGACACCGCAATTGTTAGAGACGATTGTTAAACCACTTGTCCCCATCTTTTTTATTTGTGCAATACAGCCTTCTGGAATACCACACAGACCAAAGCCACCGGCAATTATGGTCATATCGTTCTCGAGGCCTTGCAATGCTTCTTCATAGGAAGCAACAACTTTGTCAAATCCAGCCATAGTTTCTCTCAATGTGCAAAAGTTGTTAAATTATTGTTGAGATTTGGCAATATGTAAAATTTAAAATATTATTCAATTAATAAATATAATTGATTAATGGTTTATGAGTTTTACTTACAAACAACTGCAGGCGTTTGTCACCGTCGCAACAGTACAAAGTTACGCCATCGCGGCTCAACGTCTGCATATTACCCAGCCGGCATTGTCTATGAGCGTCAAAACGTTGGAAGATCTGGTAGGTGGTAAACTGCTGGTGCGTTCAACCAGACAAGTGGGTTTGACGCCAGAGGGGAAACATTTTCTGGCTAGAGCGAAACGCTTGTTGAATGAATGGGATGGTGCTTTTCAGGATATTCATAGCCTGTTTGCCTTGCAGCAGGGCAGTCTTAGTCTTGCTGCCATGCCATCATTTGCCAGTAGCATGCTACCTGGATTGATTGCCCAGTTCGCAAATCACTATCCAATGGTGAAAGTTATTGTGCAGGATGCCGTTATGGAAGAAGTGGTCAATGGGGTATTGCGTGGGCAATCAGAATTGGGATTTGTTTTCCGTCCGGATTTAACTGAAGGATTGGATTTTCTACCTTTGCTACAAAGTGATTTTATTGTTGTGTGTCCTGCACAACACGCATTAGCGCAACATAAAGAATTGCAATGGCAGTTGCTTCAGGGCTTTAAAATGGTCGCCATGAATCGTGGTGCGGCGATCCGCAAATGGGTCGATGAAGCAATGGTAGAGCAGGGAGTGTCGGTTAAGGTCGTTGCTGAAGCGGCACAATTGGACACGTTAGGTCAATTGGTAAGTGTTGATTTAGGGATCGCAATTGTTCCGTCATTGTGTCGTGCACAAATGTTGTCAAAAGGACTGTGCTGTGTGCGGTTGCTGGACGAGCAACTAAGAAAAGAAATTGGCGTTATTCGCCAAAGCCGCAGCAATTTATCGCAGGCGGCACAGGCATTTTGGCAACATGTGGCTGAAAATAAACCTTCACCACAGTTATTAACTTAATAAATGTTTACCACTTTTTCTTAGGGGCGAATAGCTCATCAAGCTCGTCGCGCTCTTCTTCTGCACGCTTCGCAGCATCATCGGCATTGGCTTTAGACAGGTTTTCCTGAATATTGTAGAGTTTTTCGTCAAGTCTGGCTTTGGCGGTCGCGACATATTCGTCATTGATAGGTGTTGCTGATAATGCCGCAATGGCTTTTTCGAGATATTGTCTGGCCGAGCCTACCATGCCACCACTTAATGCTGCTTTGGCTCGGCGTTCCAACGTTTCTACATTGACACGTAACTGCAGTTGATCAATGCGTTTGTCTTCTTTGGAAAAAGACTGTGTATCTACTTTACCCTTACCATGTTCGGCTCTTAAAATAGCCCGTTGCTTTTTCAGGCACTGAATAAAGACGATGATTTGCTTATCATTGTCTGGTAAGGAAATGTTTCCTTGCTCACCACTATCAGCAGCGTTGCAGAGTTGTTTTAGTTGCGCTTCGGCATCTTTCAGACGTTGTTTAACCCCAGTCGCTTTGGGGTCAAGGTCGTAAATAACTTTAAGTGCATTAACGACACGTCGTTGCATGACTTCAAATAGTTTCGGCGACGTTGGCAAATTCGCCGATGCCATGATGACATCTTCAGTTTCGTCAATAATTGACTTTTGCTTAGTCATTTCTGTGCGTTTTTCAGCTTCTAACTTTTCGCGATGCTGTTGATAGCCATTGATGACTATCGCCAGAATGAGCAAAAGCACAACGAGGACGATAACAATCGTAAACATCATTGGATGTGATTCCCTTTAATTATTTTGATTATTTCGTATGGGACCATAAAACCATTATATACAAATTACGGCAAAATAAGAGTGAAAACGCCGCCACCCAATTTTCCACCATTTTCTAACCTAATTTTGCCTTTGTTACCGGACACTTGGTGTGCTTCGGCAATCAATCGGGCAAAAAACAACCCAAGTCCAGTTCTACCTGCACTTAAATCCAAATCCGCCAAATTCTTATCGGTCATATTCCTCATAGCTTGAGGAAAGCCAGGACCATCATCTTCTACACTAAAGTGTAGCAAGTTATCGTCTTCCCAAACGTTTATCAACAGTTTCTTTTTCCCATAACGCGTGGCATTGACCAGCATATCGTTTAATACGACAGAGATAAGGTCGACATCGAAATACCAAAGCAGGTCAGGTGACTGATTGACGATTACTTCAATATTACGCGTGGAAATGTGATTGTGGTTTGTGGCGAGCAGTTCATCGATAACATCTTCCATATAATGTTCATCAATATTTAGAGGGAGATGATCCAACTGTACACGGTATAGAGACAGCAATTGCATAAGCCCGGTATTGAGCCTGGCAGCCTGATAATGGATCGTCGCGGCTTTATCCGTGCCGATACCGCTGTCGTAAAGTTGCTTTTCTAGCTCTTCAATAGTTTGAATAAGCAAACTTAATGAGTTTTTCATGTCGTGCACTGCTGAGGCCAGCACAGTAGAAAAATCGATTGTATTCTTGCGTGCTTTCAACATGTTGTCCCAGAAAGCAATAACCTCTGTGAATACCTTACCATCACTACTTAATAAATGGCGAGTAGAAAATCATTTATAACTTAAGGTATTGAAAAGCGTTCACAATCTAGTATTCTGATTATAAAAAGTCGCCTAAAAAAACAACAGACGATGCTATTCTTGTGACCTAATTGACGTTTTTACTAAAATTTTATGGAATTAATGTCAGCAAAGGTATATACATTTCTTATAAGAAAGCAACGCTTCAACTGGTACAACTCTGACTGCTTATGAAATTACAACAGCTTCGCTATATCGTCGAGGTACTCAATAATAATCTAAATGTGTCCGCTACTGCCGAGAGCCTCTATACGAGTCAACCAGGTATTAGCAAGCAGGTCAGGATGCTGGAAGATGAGTTAGGAGTGCAAATCTTTGGTCGAAGTGGCAAGCATTTGACCCATGTTACTGAAGCTGGCAATGATATCATCAATATTGCTAGTGAGATTTTAGCCAAAGTTGAAAGTATCAAAGCCGTTGCGCGTGAACACAATCTGCCCGATCAGGGTAAATTGAATATTGCCACGACCCATACTCAAGCTCGCTATGCGTTGCCTGACGTCATTAAAGGTTTTATGAAGAAGTTTCCCCGTGTTTCTCTGCATATGCATCAGGGTACACCGTCACAGATTAGTGATTTGGCGGCGAAAGGGGAAGCAGATTTTGCTATCGCGACTGAATCACTGCATTTGTACAATGATTTAGTGATGTTGCCTTGTTATCACTGGAACCGCAGCATCATCGTCAACCAAGAACATCCGCTGGCGAAATCCCAATCCATCAGTATTGAGGATATTGCACAATACCCATTAGTTACTTATGTATTTGGGTTTACAGGACGTTCAGAATTGGATGAAGCCTTTAACCGTGCAGGGCTCGAACCAAAAATTGTGTTTACCGCGACCGATGCGGATGTGATTAAAACCTATGTGCGATTAGGTGTAGGCATAGGGGTGATTGCTTCAATGGCAATTGACGATGATCTGGATACGGATTTAGTGAAAATCGACGCCAGTCATCTGTTTAACTACAGCACAACAAAAATTGGCTTTAGAAAAGGGTCTTTCCTGCGCAGTTATATGTATGACTTCATTGAGCGGTTTGCACCGCATTTGACCAAGGATGTGGTGGAACGCGCCATGATGCAGAAAAGCAATGATGATATCGAGAGGATGTTTAAGGATCTGACGCTACCAGTTCGATAGCGTCAGGGATCTTAATTCAAACTAACATTCGGTGATATTGACTGCCAAACCGCCTCGTGCGGTTTCTTTGTATTTGGACTTCATGTCATTGCCGGTATCCCACATCGTTTTGATGACTTTATCCAGAGACACTTTCTGAACACCCGTACCACGTAACGCAAGACGAGAGGCGTTAATTGCTTTTACAGCACCCATCGCATTGCGTTCGATACAAGGCACCTGTACAAGTCCGCCAACAGGGTCACAGGTTAAACCGAGGTTATGCTCCATACCAATTTCTGCGGCGTTTTCGACAGAGGCTACTGAGCCACCCATTATTTCCGTTAATGCACCGGCAGCCATGGAACACGCCACACCTACTTCTCCCTGACAACCGACTTCTGCCCCAGAAATTGAAGCATTTTTCTTATACAAAATACCAATGGCGGCGGCGGTTAATAGAAAGCGATAGGCCGTTTCTTCGTCAACTTCCCGAACAAACTTGTCGTAATAACTCAATACAGAGGGAATAATTCCGGCAGCACCGTTGGTCGGGGCAGTCACGACTTTGCCACCCGCAGCATTTTCTTCATTTACGGCTAAAGCAAACAGGTTTACCCAATCCATTGCCAGCATAGGGTCCTGAGTTTTTTCACACTGCAAACGCCGATACAATGCCGGCGCCCTACGAGTCACTTTCAAGCCTCCAGGTAAAATACCTTCGGTATTAATACCGCGCTTAATGCACGCTTTCATGACTTGCCAGATTTCCCATAACTTACGAATAATTTCGGCTTTGGGCTGAAATACTTTTTCGTTTTCCAGCATCAAGCTGCTGATACTGAGACCGCTGGATTTGCACTGCAGCAATAACTCTTCCGCCGTATCAAAAGGATAGGGGACTTCTTTGGCAGCGTGCTTAAGCGCTGTAACCTTCTCTTTTTCAAAGTCCTGCTCTTTGATAATGAAACCACCACCGATACTGTAGTAGGTCTGACTCAGCAGTAACTCGTCACCGTTATAGGCATGCAATGTCATGCCATTAGAATGCAGTTTTAGAAATTTACGACGATGAAAAATAATGGCGTCTTTGTTTGGGAAGTCGACTAGCTGCTCATTATCTAACAGAAGCTTTTGTTCCTGTTCAACTTTGCGCAGCATATCGTCTACTTGTTCAACATCTACCGTTTCGGGTAATTCCCCCAGTAATCCAAGTATGACGGCTTTTCCGGTGCCATGACCTTTACCTGTTTGGCCAAGTGAACCAAATAATTCGGTTACGACCGATGTTGTATGCAAAAAATGCTCAGACTTTCTTAAAAGCTGAGTGAAGTCTTTCGCCGCTCGCATTGGACCCACTGTATGGGAGCTGGAAGGGCCAATACCAATGCTGAACATGTCGAAAACACTGATCATCTATTTCTCACTTATAATGGTTAACGTTGATGTCGGAAGTTTGGCAATAACTTGCTGGCGAAGCAAGTGAAGTCAAGAATCTTCTGTTGCGGTAATGTAAACAGAATGCCCCTGTTTAATTGCGCTGCAAATAGGTGGCGAGGTTGCGAATGATAGCGGCCGTGGCCCCCCAAATATATTGGTCCCCCCAGGGAATAAAAACCACAGGGTGTTGATGTTGTCCTCTTCTCACCCAATGCAGCAGATGGTTATCCATATTCAATAAATAACTAAGGGGAACTTCGAAACACTGACTGACTTCATTTTTGTCCAGACGCAGATCAAAAGGACCGTCGATGAAACCCAGAAATGGCGTCATCTCATAGCGTGAAATGGTGCGATATGGCAAAAGGTGACCGAGTACGGTAACAGCATGTTCCGGTACGCCAATTTCTTCATGGGTTTCCCGTAACGCCGTGCTACGCAAATCGGGATCGGTTGGTTCCATGCGGCCTCCAGGGAAGCTTACCTGACCAGCGTGATGCTTCAGATGCATGGAGCGAACGGTAAACAATACTTGCAACTCATCCCGTTCAACAATAGGAATAAGCACTGCCGCTGTTTTTCCTTTGGAGCGCAAAGGAAAATCAATTTGTTCTGGCAATGTTCCCAGTGATTGAAACTTTTCAATAAACTGTTGTTTGTTCATGTTCTCAGGTCAGTTTAATCAGCCAATATGGGGAGTATCTTGTTTACCTTATCCAGCGTTTCCTGGTACTCGTGTTCAGCGATAGAGTCTACAACTATGCCGCCACCCGCCCAGCAATAAACGGTATTGTTTTCGAACAATAGTGTTCGAATACATATATTACTGTCTAAATCGCCTCTGATGCCATAATAAAAAATGGAACCGCAATATACATGACGCCTGTTACCCTCTAACTCTTCGATAATTTCCATCGCCCTAATTTTCGGAGCGCCGGTAATAGAGCCACCGGGGAAGGCATCTTTCAACAAGTGTAGCGGTGTTACATTCTCGTTCAATTGTGCCGTGATGGTGCTGACTAAATGATGAACGGCGGCAAAACTCTCAATTTCAAATAACTTTTCAACTTTAACACTGTGGGGCTGACAATTTTTACTCAAATCATTTCGCAACAGGTCCACTATCATCAGGTTTTCAGCCCGATCCTTTTCCGAGTGTTGTAGTTGCTGTTTTATTGCATTGTCTTGTTCGACAGCATTGCTGCGAGGCATCGTTCCTTTTATGGGCTTGGTTTCTACTTTTCCGTTCTGGCAGAGCAAAAATCGCTCTGGTGAACAACTGACAATGGCATAATTATCGAATCTCAAAAAAGCCGAGAAAGGGGATTGATTGTGGTGCTGTAACTTCGCATACGCCTGCCATTCGTCCCCCTGATACTGAGCATTAAATCGTTGAGCATAATTTATTTGATAGCAATCACCCGCCTTAAGGTAGTCGTGAATAGTCGCGATGTCGCTATGGTATTGCTGGACATCAACATTGCTTTTCCAGTCTGAGGTTAATGCAAAATTGTCCACTTTTGAACTATCGACCTGGGATAGTTTCGCCGCGTCTGGATGTGGATACTTGTTTGAGTAGCAAAGATAAAAACTACCGGATTCTTTATCTTTGATCACTGACCAGCTGTATATGCCGACGGCGAATTCTGACGCGTGATATTCGGGTTCATTTAACTCTGGCAGCACTTCCAGATGACGACCGTAATCGTAACTGGCGTACCCGATCGCACCAACTAAAAATGGTAAAGGACTTAGGGGTATTTCATGCTTAGCAAAGTGTTGTTGCGTGGCAGAATGTGTCTGATTAAACAGGTTGTCTGCAGAATGGGTGTCACCAACAAGAGATATTGTGTCGATGGGGTTGGCCACAAAAATATCGTATTTGGCGTTCATATGCGGTGTATTGCCGGAATCCAGCAACATGGCAAACGGCAAGTGTGCATAGGTTTCAAATAGAGCAGAAATAGAAATATCGCTGGGAATGGATAATCGTTCGATACAAATTTTGTACATTACCGCTAAATTCTCTGACTATTAATTGATTTTTACTGTTATTTGTTTGCCGTTTGCGGGGCAGGGAGAGTACCATATTAGCCAGTAGTGATACATCAATTTCAGTGGCAATTAATTGATATCTAACATGCCCAAATATTTACAGAGGTAACTATGACCGTTATTCGTCAACAAGACTTTATTGACAGCATTGAAGATGCTTTGCAGTTCATCTCTTATTACCATCCTTTGGATTACGTGAAAGCGGTTGAGGCGGCTTATAACAAAGAACAGAGTCAGGCCGCTAAAGATGCGATGGCTCAAATTCTGATCAATTCCAGAATGTCTGCAGAAGGTAAACGACCAATTTGTCAGGATACCGGCATTGTTACTTGTTTCGTCAAGATTGGTATGGATGTTAGTTGGGATAAAACAGACTTGACCGTTCAGGAAATGGTAGATGAAGGCACACGTCGCGCTTACCTGAATCCCGATAATCCGTTACGCGCATCAATCGTGGCAGATCCAGCCGGCGCGCGTAAAAATACCAAAGACAACACTCCTGCTGTAGTACACATTGATATGGTATCAGGTGATAAAATAGAAGTCATGATTGCTGCTAAAGGTGGTGGTTCGGAAAATAAATCCAAGATGGTAATGTTAAATCCCAGCGACTCCATTGCCGACTGGGTTGTGAAAACATTGCCGACCATGGGTGCCGGGTGGTGCCCTCCAGGTATGTTGGGTATTGGCATTGGTGGTACAGCTGAAAAAGCCGCCGTATTGGCTAAAGAGAGTTTAATGGATCCGGTTGATATTCAGGAGTTGATCGATCGTGGTCCGGAAACGACAGATGAAAAACTGCGATTAGAAATTTTTGATAGAGTCAACAAACTCGGTATCGGAGCACAAGGCTTAGGCGGACTAACCACAGTAGTGGATATAAAAATAAAGTCATTACCGACTCATGCAGCCTCCAAGCCCGTTGCCATGATCCCAAATTGTGCTGCGACCCGACATGCCCATTTTTATCTGGATGGCAGTGGTCCGGCAGAATTAAAAGCCCCCAAACTTGAAGACTGGCCTGATGTCACTTGGGAAGTGGGCGAAAACACCCGCCGTGTGAATCTCGATGAGTTAACAAAAGAAGACATCCAGGAATGGAAAATGGGTGAAACGGTATTATTGTCCGGTAAGTTACTCACCGGACGGGATGCGGCCCATAAACGCATTCAAACCATGTTGGACAATGGAGAGGGATTACCTGACGGAGTGGATCTCACAAATAAAATGATTTACTACGTGGGTCCGGTAGATGCCATTGGTAAAGAAGCGGTTGGTCCCGCAGGCCCAACAACCGCGACACGTATGGATAAATTCACTGACATGATGTTGGAACAAACCGGATTAATAGGCATGATTGGTAAAGCTGAACGTGGTCCAGCTACGGTCAAAAGCATAGCAAAACACAAGTCAGTTTACTTGATGGCTGTAGGTGGCGCGGCATATCTTGTCTCAAAAGCCATTAAAAAAGCGCGAGTTGTAGCCTTTGAAGACTTAGGTATGGAAGCCATTTATGAATTTGAAGTGGAAGATATGCCGGTTACCGTTGCGGTGGATTCGATGGGGAATAACGCTCATGAAACTGGACCGCAAACATGGAAAGTAAAAATCGCCGAGATGGAAAACGCCTAATATAAACGGCTCTAGAAGGCGCAGTAATGCGCCTTTTTTGTCTTACCAAAAGGGTTAAAAGGAGTATTGATGGATATTTTTCTTGTTGGGGCGCTGATTGCGGGTGTTGTTGTTGGTTATATTATCCGAATGGTGTTTGCCAAAGGAAACGAACATCAGCTGCACGAGGTTGAACACGAACATCAGCTGCAAATGCAACAACGAGAAGCCGAGATTAATTTGTTACAACAACAAATTAATTCAGCAACAACGACGAACGAAACATTGCAGAAAGAGTTAGACGGGGCTGAAAGCCGCATCGAAGCATTATTAGAACAGCTGCAAATTTCCCAATTGAAACAAGCCCGGCAGGAAGAGCAACTTAATAGTCAGGGCGAAAAGCTCTTAGAGCTGCAGCAATGGCAGCAAAAGTATGAATCCCTGCAGGAAAAGCATGCCAGCCTCAGCAACGAATTTGAATCAGAGAAGGCAAGACGGTCAGAAGAGCAAAAGGCCAGCGACGAGAAGCTAAGCCTGTTAAAAGAAGCAGAAGCAAGGCTGCAAACCCAGTTTGAGAATCTGGCTAACAAAATATTCCAAACCAAGTCGGACAAATTTGTCGAAAGTAATAAACAGGGCCTGGACGCTCTGCTCAATCCGTTGAAGGAACAAATAGAAGGTTTTCGGCGCCAAATAGGTGATCAATACGCAAAAGAAGGCCAGGAACGGGCTTCCCTGAAAACAGAAATCTTAGGCCTGCAACAGCTCAATCAAAAAATCACCGAAGAAGCGGCTGCATTGACCCGAGCCCTTAAAGGTGACAATAAGCAACAAGGTAACTGGGGTGAAATGGTGCTGGATAAAATTCTTGCTGAGTCCGGGTTGCGGGAAGGACATGAGTATCAGGTTCAGGAACAATTTAAAAATTCATCGGGCAAAGCTTATCAACCTGATGTGATAGTGCATTTACCACAGGAAAAAGACGTCATTATCGACTCTAAAGTGTCGTTGTCTGCTTACGAGCAGTATTTTAATACTGAAGATGACGTTGAGAAAGCTCGCTTCCTCAAAGAGCATATCGCATCTATCCGCACTCACATCAAAGAATTAGGAAAAAAGGAATATCAGTCACTGGAAGGGGTACGTACACTGGACTATGTACTGATGTTTGTGCCTATTGAAGCAGCGTTTTTATTGGCAATGGATAAATCGCCAGATTTGGTGAAACTGGCATTTGATAACAATATTTTGTTGGTCAGTCCTACTAATTTGTTGGTGGCATTACGCACCATAAATAATATCTGGCAGTATGAATATCAAAATCAAAATGCCCAGTTGATTGCTAAAAAAGCTGCTGACTTGTACGACAAGTTTCATGGCATGGTGGAGGATGTCGAAAAGCTAGGTGGAAACCTGAAAACTGTCGGCACAACCTATGAAAAACTAACCAATAAACTTTATCAGGGGCGCGGTAACTTGGTGAAAAAGGTAGAAGACTTCCGCAAAATGGGTGTGCAAAGCAATAAGAAACTGGACGATAAATTGCTGCAAAAGGCTGACCTTGATGATGAATGAGTTTTTGATTTTGCAAATAGAGTAACGTTCCAGATTTCTAAACACTACCACGCTATACCGTTTGTGAGGTTAGTCTTGTGCTAAATTATATTTTTCCTAATTGAGAGCTGTTTCAACTATTTAATCCCCTGTTTGGTGAAAGCCACACTATACTTCGGTGGAGTATCCATGAGGTGGGATGTTATGGAAAATCATAAACTGCTGTCAATTCTGGGCCGTATTCCGCTCTTTAAAGATCTCAACACCGAAGAAAAAAAGAAAATCCTCGCAATGCCCAAGGCTTATGAAATGTATGAAGATGGGCAAAATATCGTACTTGAAGGTGAGCAATCTCCGTATTTTTATATATTGTTAACAGGGGAAGCAGTTGTCATGCACAAAGGGCAGTTGCTTGCGACTGTGACGCCACCGCAATTTATTGGTGAAGTTGGGTTCATATGTAACGAACCTCGCATTGCGACTGTCACTGCCAAAGAAAAAGTGATGGCAATGAAAGTCGACAAACACAACTTCTTAAAACTGCCCAGTAGCATTAGGGAGACCATCAAAGATAAGATTATTGCTGGATTAGTTGCGCGCTTGAAAAAAGTAAATAGCACGGTTGCCGAATTACAAAGTGATCCTTTGTCGCAGTCGACTTTAGATGAAAAGTACGCAGAATATGAGTTAATATAGTCGCAACTGAGACTGAAGCAATCAGATAGGGTAAGGAACGTTGAATAATCTCAAAATCATGGAAATACTGTCGCGAGTGCCGCTCTTTAAAGATTTGCAGCCAGTAGAGCGCCAGCAAGTTGTGCAAATGAAAGCCGTATTTTCACCTATTAGAGCTAAAGATATCTTTATAAAAGAGGGCTCTCAGGAACCATGGTTTTACATTATTTTGGCTGGCAAAGCAGAGGTGAGTCATCGTGGTCGTGTGCTCGGTCAGCTCGTTCCCGGCCAGTTTATCGGTGAAGTTGGTTTTATCTGTCGTGAGCCCCGTTCAGCTACTGTATCGGCTGTCGATGAAATGGTCGTTATGAAAATTGACTATGAAGCATTCAGACGTTTGCCAGTGCGCATCCGTGACGCCATTAAAGATAAAATCATTGCCGGTCTCGTAGAACGTATTTCACGACACAACGATCAGTTTATTAAAGCCGAAGAAGAACGAGAACGCCTGCTAAAGCGCATCGGCGACCTTGAAACCGAAATCGATAACAAGTTGCCGAATGCGAAGAGGGGGTAGACTAAATTTCATTAATTATTCTTTGTCATCAGGCTTTCCGGGGCTATCGCGCCTCATTGGTATCCATCTTCCATCTTCATAAAGCCACGGAAAACCATCCCTCCACACTATAGTGCCTTCAGGATATGTTGTTACTCCGCCTACGACATTATCCAAATCTTTTTCGGTTAATAATCTCTTTATTGATTTGTTCATAACTTCCTCCGTTTATATTCAAATATTTTCAAACTGTGCTATGTATGGTAAAAAATTATAACTTTGGATGAAAGTTGTGAATATGAATTCTGCGAATAAAGTTATAAAATTTGGGACTTTTTGCCTATTTCTTGTTTCCCTAAGTCATTTATTTATGGCAGCGCGAGCGATAAGCGCTGTAAAAGTGTTGGAGGAATATAAAACATTATCACGTAAAAGCCCCTCCGTAGGAGCAATGCATGGCAACGAAACAACGATAGCATTAGCTTCTCTTGACGGTTTATATGTCATAAATGGAAGCAGAGTTAAACATATTAACTCTGACAATACGCACTTAAAAACTAACTCGATATCAGACGTTTTTGTCACTTCTAGTAATGTTATTTATGCCACAACCACTGGTTCTGGTATATTGATATACGAACTTGCTACAGAAAAGGCTTCTTTTCTCAAGGCCGATAAAACTGCCAGCAATAGATGCGATGGCATTAGTAGTTTCCAACAAAAATATTATTTTATTTGTGAAAATGCACTTATAACTTATGATTCTGACTCAAAAATAACTAAAACTATAAAATTAAATGAAATTTATACAGATGTAAAAAATATAGCTTTTAAAAAAATCGAAGCTATCAATGAAACTCAGATATTAATTGGTTCGGCAAGTCACGGGGTCTTCGTCTATTCTTTCAAAACAAATAACTTAAGAAACTTAACGGATGGAAATTTTTTTAAGGTCAACTCCATTACTTCAACAACACAGAATTTTATTGTTAACTCTTCGAGAGGAACATTCTTATTTGACTATGATCTAAATTTAGTTGATCAGGTGCAGCCATCTAAACTGACTGATGTATCGCATGATGAAACAATTTTTTCGTTTGAATATTCACAATCTGAACTCTGGATAAGTACATACTCAAATGGCCTTTATTCGTTCAACCTGAAAGAGAGAACATTTGTCGAGTTAAACATTAATAGAGACTATAAAAATCATCTCAGGGATGTAAGGTCTATTTATTACTCGGTCAATGGTGAAATTTTAATTTCTTCGCATTTAGGTGGGTTGGTTATATTACCAAGCTTTTTTGAGTTTCTGCAAAGTTTTGAAGAGAGTGAAAAGTACTCTGAAATATGGGCGCTAAAGTCAATTAATGGCAAAAGTTTCGTTCTGACCGATAAAGGTGTTTATATCGCCACAGGGGGACTGACAATTCCGTTTGCACCGAGTGTTGGATATTCAGTGGATTTGGATGAATATTCTGGTGGATACATTGTTGCTACAGTGGAAAACGGAGCTCTTACTATTGACGAATCAGGAAGAGTACTAAGGCCATCTACGACATGGGCAGGCTTTCCGGACTATAGAACAACCGAGCTATCTCAAATCGTCGTTATAGATGAAAGTACATTTTTCGTTGGAACTTATGGAGGCAAAGAAAGAGGGTTGCATTATGGTAATGCAGAGACTGGTTACAAAAAAATATTCGATACGCATTGGATTAGCAAAATAGATTCTATTGACGAGCATAAGTATTTAGCTACGACGATTGACGGGTATTTGTTAGAGTTGGATTCAAATGGATCAATATCTCAAAAAATATATTCTGGCGAACGTATTGGTTTTATCTGTACAGAAAGAATAAAAAACCTTCAGTTCCTTCTATGTACTCGGCAAAAAGGCGTGATGATTTTTGATAAATCATTGAAAACCTTTGTTTATTCGGTTGAAGAGGGTGTAACCCAAATTCGCGACATATTAAACACCGGCGACGGCGTTGTCTGGCTTTCAACCGGAGACGGACTCAAAGCGTTATATCTTGAAGACAAAACGGTATTTCCATTCTCTAAATATGACGGTATTGATAGTACCGACTTTTCTGAAAATGCTTCCTTAAAAATTAATGATCACGAGGCGTTGTTTGCGGGTAATAAAGGTCTTTTCAAAATCGATTTTGTCAAAGCTAAAGCCTATATGGATAGAGTGCGTGCCCGTGAAACGGCGGTAACCGCGATCAATGTTAGTGCACAGTCATCTCAGGGAGACAGTCTGGATGCTGTGGAACGATTTCACTGGTTTGATGATAAACAGGACAAAGCACTGGAGTTAACGCATGATTCAGTCATCATGGAATTCGATTTGCAGCACAATAACTTTGAAGACAGACATCATGTCGGCTTTGAAGTGCGTATGGTCGGACTCAATGATAATTGGCGTCGATTGCCCCAAGACCGAGATTCCGTGACCTATACCACCTTACCACCGGGAGATTATGTCTTTCAGTCAAGAGCTGTAGATCCTCGCAGCATTGTTGAACAGCCTGTCAGTACCTTACGTCTCACGGTGCTACCGCCCTGGTGGCTGTCGTGGCAGGCCTATCTGGCTTATGCGTTCACAATAGTAACCTTAGCCTATCTACTTTACTTGTATCGAACTCGTAAATTAAGAAAGCAAAATATCTACCTTGAACATATCGTGAAGGAACGAACGGCCACCATCAAAGACTTACTGGAGCAAAAACAGCACTTTTTTGCCAATGTGTCTCATGAATTCCGAACACCGTTGACGCTTATACTTGGTCCGTTAGAGGCTATTTATAAGAAGGTCTCAGAGCACGAAATTAAGTCGCAATTAGAAGTCGTCACCCGAAATGCGAGACGTTTAAAACACATGGTTGATCAGATTCTGGAATTGGCCCGACTTGAGACTGCGAAGTCCATTGATAAGCAGGTATATTCTGTTTCCGATAGTGTAAATGTCCTGGTGCAAAGTTTTGAATCTTTGGTTGCTGACAAGAGGCAGAAAATCGAAATAAAAAACCTGGTAGATGCCAAAGTGGAATTAATTGTCGACTCATTTGAGCGTATTCTTGGCAACCTTATCAGCAACGCCGTTAAGTATTGTCCAGTCGGTGCCACGATTAGTATCAATACTGCAATTGAAGATGATTATCTGGTCATGACCGTAACCGATGATGGTCCGGGGATTTCCGAAGAAAATAAGAAGCGCGTTTTTGAGCGATTCACTCGTTTAGATGCCGGTGAACATATCCAGGGTGCGGGTATTGGTTTAGCCTTGGTCAATGAACTGGTGGTCAGTAACAAAGGTAAAATTCTGCTTGAGTCTGAACCGGGGCAGGGTGCAAGTTTTACTGTGTATTTGCCGCTTGCAACTGACCAGAACAGCAAGATTGCTCAGGTCAATGCCTCAGTCGACTTTTATACGTCGATTGAGGAAGATGCAACAGACTCTGAAAACGCCACCAATGCGAAAACAGATAGTATTCAGGAAGCTAAAAAGGATGTCGCTGCGAATATACTTGTCGTAGAAGATAATAAAGATCTTAGAGAATATATTGCTGAAAACCTTTCTCAGGATTTTACTATCACTACAGCTAAAGATGGTGAAGAAGGCTTTAAAAAATCCATATCTAATATTCCAGACCTGATTATCTCAGATGTACTGATGCCAAGAATGGATGGTTTCGAACTGTCCCGGGCACTTCGGGAAGAACAGAGTACAAGTCATGTTCCGATAATATTACTGACAGCAAAAGGTGATGATGAAAGTCGTATGACCGGCTGGCGTGAAAATGTTGATGATTTTATAGCCAAACCATTTAATGTCGAAGAGTTAAAACTGCGCATTAATCGGTTGTTATCGATTCGAGAAATACTGAAAAAACGTTTTTCACAGGAAGTATCAAATAATTTAGCTACTAAAAACAAAAATCCAATCAGCTTCCAATCCAAGAAAGATATGGAGTTTTTCCAAAAGTTTGAAGATATTATTGCCAACCATTACCAGGACGAGGATTTTAATCGTACCTTCGCGGCCAGCGAACTGGCTATGAGTGAAAGACAGTTAAATCGGAAATTATCAGCACTGGTTGATTTTAATTTTGCCGAGTATTTACGAAAGTACCGATTGCAAAGGGCAAAAGAAGCCTTGCTTGAGGGGCAGCAAATAACACAAGTTGCCTATGATATCGGCTTTACATCGGCATCTTATTTTACAAGCTGCTTTAAAGCCGAGGTTGGGGTAACTCCAAAACAATTTGTCGAGCAGGAAGCTGCCACCACAACCAATGCGAGCACTAAACATGACATAACATAAAGAATTGTCTTGCCCGGTATTACGGAATTGTTTGGATTGAAACACTTATTTACAACACAATTACTTAACTGTGTCACTATTTGGCTATACTTGCTGGGTATACGTCTACTATTAATTTAATCTGCGACAGACTTTCGCATGAGTGGGAACGATGAATATAAAAACAAAAGACAGAAGAGATACATGGCGTGACGTAATGTTAACGGTTGGCACACTAGGGATTATGGCCAGTGTATTTATGTTACTGTTGTCCGCAATTACCACGATAAAAATCGCCAAAGTGACAATCCTTGGCCTGTTACTACTGTCCTCCATTGCCTTTTACAAGGGGATGGATCCCAAGCTACAGAAGCGTTTAAAAGACACTGTAAAAATCAACGTCGATGAATATTGGCAAAAGCTGAATTCATTCAGACAAGTCGCGCTTCAGCGCTAATTCTTTTCTTGTTCACTCTTTGGCGCTTCTTTATCTTTAACAGATTCTGAAGCGTCCTCTTTCTTTTTACTCATCGGCATTAAGTGCCTGATAAATAAAATATTGCCGATAACCAGCGCGAAAACCAAAAGCAATACGACGATAAAAGTGCTGTTCATATCAGGTTCGATCACCTTTATTCAATACATATCGCGGAAAAATCCAACCAATGTTTTGCAAGATCGCCGATTTTCCAGCAATATCAATGCCGGTAATAAAATCAGTCAGGGACTCTAAGTCGAGTTGTGCCTCAAATTGTTTCGCCGATTCAAAGTGACTTAAATGCCAGGGTTCTTTCGCAATGCCGCCTTTATCCTCTATGTAAGGTCGGGCAAATTTCAGGTTGTACGCGTGGTGACTTAGCCAATCTGAAAGGGGCGCGCAAGGACCGCCATTTTCGAACTCTGGTACAACAAGTTGTAGCTTTGTGCCGGCTTTGTCCATCGCAAACTTGTCGTATACATCAAAGTCTGTGCCCCAATGGTGCCGACTGGCACCGGGCAATGCAGACCAGGTCAGGATTGCCTGTAACTTCTCACGATCAGTTAACTGTTGTGGGTTAAGCGCTTGTCCATCTCTTGAAATTAAGGCGCGTGTTCCGCTCCACTTTGCATTCCAGATAGCAAGTTGCCTTTCAATGCTTCTATAGCCACTGGCAATATTGACATTAACTCCTTGTAAAGCGGCCTGCTGCTGGAGATTTTGTACATCGTCAACAATGGCTTCATGAATAAACTGACCAGATTCAATTTCAACAAGTGGGGGTGGGGTGATTAACCAGTCCATATTTTACGCTAAGGTACGCACCAATATCTCTTCATAGATATCAGCCAATACGGTTATATCTGACATGGATATGCACTCATCTACTTTATGTATCGTGGCATTAACAGGTCCTAATTCGACCACCTGTGCCCCTGTTGGTGCGATAAACCGGCCGTCCGATGTACCACCAGCTGTTGATAACTGGGTCTCTCGAGAAGTCACATGGGTGATGGCTGCCCTAGTTGCCTCTACCAGCTTACCTGATTCTGTAATAAAGGGTTGACCATTAAAGGTCCACTGAATGTCAAAATCCAATTGATGTTTGTCTAAAATCGCAATAGTGCGATTTATCAGATCTTCATTGGTCACTTCAGTGGAAAAGCGAAAGTTAAAACAAATGTCCAGATGCCCAGGAATAACGTTCCCCGCTCCTGTTCCAGCATGAATGTTAGAAATTTGGAAACTGGTTGGTGGAAAAAATTCATTACCATCATCCCAGTGTTCGTTTGCCAGTTCAGCTAATGCCGGGGCTGCGAGATGCACGGGGTTTTTGGCTAGATGAGGGTAAGCGACATGGCCTTGGACGCCTTTAACAATCAAATTCCCGGTCAATGAGCCACGACGCCCATTCTTGACAATATCGCCAATCAGATGAGTGCTGGAGGGTTCCCCAACAATGCACATATCAATTTTTTCATTGCGGGCCTCCAGTGTATCGATGACTCTGGTGGTACCATTAATAAAGGGACCTTCTTCATCGCTGGTGATTAAAAATGCGATTGAACCTTTGTGATTGGGAAATTTTGCAGTGAAACGTTCGGTAGCGACGATCATCGCAGCAAGGCTGCCTTTCATATCTGCCGCACCGCGACCATACAGTAAGTCACCTTCTTCAGTGGCGTTAAACGGGGGATATTTCCAATTTTCTTCCGGGCCACTGGGCACGACATCAGTGTGACCAGCAAAACAAAAAACCGGCCCCGAGCTACCTTTTCTAGCCCACATATTTGTCGTGTCTTCAAACACCATCGATTCAATTTCAAATCCTAGTGGTGCGAGGCGGCTGGCCATTAACGCCTGACAGTCAGCATCTTCTGGTGTCACTGATTTGCGATTAATTAAGGCTTTGGTAAGACTGACAACAGGATTATCCATGGATAAATACTTCCCATTGCGGTACTTTAAAGCCAATCAACATTTTATCGTCTTGTTGCAATATGGGGCGCTTTATCATCGCAGGGTTCGTCACTAGCAAGTCGATTCCAGCAGGACTCTCTAGCTGCTGCTTTTGCTCATCAGACAACTGGCGATAGGTCGTTCCACGTTTATTCAGCACCAGATCCCAACCAAGGTTTTCTACTGCATTTATTAGCCAGTTTTTATCAATACCATCAACGCGGTAATCATGAAACTGGTATGGTTGGCTATTTTCATCCAGCCATTTTTTCGCTTTTTTAATTGTGTCGCAGTTTTTAATTCCGTAAATCGTCAGCATATTAAATATTCAAAATAAAGTTAATAATCAAAGTGTCATTAAATCAAAAGAGTAAAGAGATGGTCTTCACCTGCTATGACTTGTCGGTAATTTGGGACAATGCCTTTTAGTTTTTGACTGTTTAAGATGGTGATGGCAAATAATGTCGATTTCAATGCCATTTTCATCTTTCTTAGGTCAAATTCAACAATGACCTGTCCTCGTTTAAAAGGGACGTTTTCTGGCACCTTAATACGAAATCCGTCAGCCATCAAATGATGGGCGTTCAGGCCAAACTGAATGCGCATCTTAATCCCCGCGGTACTGGTTAGTCTTACTTCTTCGCACGTCGGATTCAGTCTTTCTACCATGCCATCAAAGGGGGCTATTACCTGAAAGCCACTGGCTTCTACAACAACCCCTTCGCCCAGATAGCGCTGTGCAATCACTTTAGATGGGAATGAATCTAATGGTTTGACCCGGCCATTGACCGGACTCAGTATCCGAAATTGTTTTGCGTGCGCTGGAAGTTCACCTTCACAGAGTTTGTTTAGCAGATGATTCACCGCTTGGGCCCTGCCCAACGACCATGTTGACAACAGAAATCTTGCATCTGAAAGTAGTTCACACGCTACAGGATAACTTTGTAGCCGTCATTTTCCAGAGCTTCTGCGGCTGCATTCAGATCTTTTTCTTTGACCAGAAAGTAGTCCGTTTCAAAAGTGGATACCACAAATATACTGACTTTTGCCGCAGCAAGAACAGAGCCTATTTGCGCCATAATGCCCACCATAGACAATTGTAGCGGGCCAAGCACTTCCAATGCTCGCCAATCTCCGTCCGATTCATCCGAATCAACTGGTACAGTGTCAGGCACAACAATGGATAACTCTTCATTGGTTTTCCCAATAAAATACACGGGTGCGTTAGTTACTTGAGATGGTATCTCCGCACTGGCATTGAGGCTGTGAACGGTAAATCTTTGTGGCAGGGTGGCGAGCGTCTGCTTTGGCATAAATTATCCTTTTGTGCATTCCCCTGAATTTTGCGCAACCTTTTAAGGGGTTGCAAGGAAAGATTTTAATTGCTTTGATATTGTCTTTCTACTCACACTTATGCACAAATATTGTGGATAAGTCTGGGGTTAACCACTGTGTTTGTCCACAAGCGGATGAAATATAAAGGAAAATTTGTCTTGTCGATGATTTGAACGTGTTGGTATTTATGGTAAATATAGTAACCTTTAGTGCGTTTATCAGATAAAAATATATCGGAGATGGCTATTGTTATCGATTTATGCAGGAAATAATGCGTTAGAAAAACTCAGTGATGAGGGCTTTCATCCTGGCTTGTTTCATACCGTTCTTGGTGCGTCAGGGGGACCTAAATGGTTTGTCCTTGCCGGAATAGATCGGGTAATGGTCACTGAGTTTCTGGACAAGTCAGCGCAAAAAATCGATTTTATAGGCTCATCTGCGGGTGCTTTTCGTTTTGGTTGTCTGACCCAAAAAGATCCTGTAAACGCCATTAATCTCTTGGCTAAGCACTATTCAGAAACGGTTTATAGCGACAAACCCACGGTCAAGGAAATCTCAGATAAAGCCGAGCTGCTGATCAACACGATCTTGCCGCAGGACAAGGTTCAGGAAGTGTTGGATAACCCTCGCTACAAGGCGAATTTTATCGTGGCCAGGTGCCGGGGATTAACAGTTCACGAGAATAAATTGCTGCAAAATACTGGGTTATTAATGAGTGCTGTAGCAAATGCCTGTTCCCGGAAGTTGCTCGGTGCGTTTTTTGAACGCGTTATATTCTCAGTAGACGAACGTCATTTACCATTAGATGATCCTTATAATTTACCAACAGCGAAAATAAAACTGTCTGCCAATAATATGATTGATGCTTTGCTAGCATCAGGTGCGATTCCCGGTGTATTAAGGGGCATCAACGAGATCACAGGGGCTCCCAAAGGGATGTATCGCGATGGTGGGGTTACTGATTATCATTTTGATTTGGGCTTGCCGAACAAAGATGGATTAGTGTTATATCCCCATTTCTTCTCCCGACCCGCGCCAGGTTGGTTTGATAAAATGATCTCCTGGCGCCGTCCTCACAAGAGCAGTTATGATGATGTGGTGATGGTGGTGCCCTCTGATGACTTCATTCAGGGACTGCCTTATTGCAAAATTCCAGACCGGCACGACTTTGTGAATATGTCTCCAGAACAGCGTTTGCCCTATTGGCGAACAGTGTTGAGTGAATCTGATCGGTTGGGCGAAGCCTTTTTAGCATTGCAAAGTAAAGAGACACTACTAAAAAGTCTGAAACCACTCCCCTTTGCATTGGCGAATTAGCCAGCAAACAGACACAAAAATGTAAAAAAGCACTTGCGCTAAGGGAGGCAGATAGCTAAGATACGCGCCGCTTTCATTGAACGGAAAGTGTGTTTCTTAAGTTCGCAAGAACTTACAATGAAATACAATGTTCGTCCGTAGCTAAGTTGGGTGCAATTTCGGCCTTCGAAGAAGGCGAGGGGTGATAGGTAATCACGCCGAGAGAAATTCACGCGAAGACAGGAAGTCTGAGCTGGAACCAAGCCACAGGAAGTGTTGTTCGCAAGAACTAACAATGAAATACAATGTGCGTCCGTAGCTCAGTTGGGTGCAATTTCGGCCTTCAAAGAAGGCGAGGGGTGATAGGTAATCACGCCGAGAGAAATTCACGCGAAGACAGGAAGTCTGAGCTGGAACCAAGCCACAGGAAGTGTTGTTCGCAAGAACTAACAATGAAATACAATGTGCGTCCGTAGCTCAGTTGGGTGCAATTTCGGCCTTCGAAGAAGGCGAGGGGTGATAGGTAATCACGCCGAGAGAAATTCACGCGAAGACAGGAAGTCTGAGCTGGAACTAAGCCACAGGAAGTGTTGTTCGCAAGAACTAACAATGAAATACAATGTGCGTCCGTAGCTCAGTTGGTTAGAGCACCACCTTGACATGGTGGGGGTCGGTAGTTCGAGTCTACTCGGACGCACCATTCTTCATTTTCCAATCCAGTCCTAGTTATTCCGTTAAGTCATAAAATCCTAAAGATAACCTCTTGCGTCAGTTTTTCGTTGGCATTAATGTAGCGCCAATCACAAATTTATTTTTTGGGTATTCGCTTTGCTGATCGGGTTAGTCCTTGCTGGGGGGAGCTCTTCTCGTATGGGAGAAGACAAAGCATCGAAACGCTTACCCGATGGGCAAACGTTGTTGCAACACACCTGTCAATCTTTGCTAGCCTGTGGTGTAGATGACCTTTTGGTCAGTGGTTATAGTCAAAGGCAGTACAAAGCCGTATCAGATATACACCCCAACGCAGGTCCGGTTTCAGGTATTCTCTCAGCATTGCATGAAGTAGCAAATCAGCATTTGCTGGTAATGCCAGTCGATATGCCGTGTATGCCAGTTGAGGTGCTAAGAGATTTGGTTGATTTTGGATGCGAAAATATCACTAGTTGTCATTTTCAGGAACAATGCCTACCGCTTTTTATTCACCCACATGATGTTGATCTTGACAACATTGGTCAATTGTTTGAGCAACCTCGTTCCCCCTCGATTTGGAAGCTGTGTCATCTTCTAAGTGCTTCCAGTATCGTCGCAAAAAATCCCGATAGCTTTTTTAATGCCAACACGCCAGATGACTGGCAGAAAGTACTGGCGCGTTTAAAGCAATCAACGTGAACCGTTGACAGTCATGCCAAGTATCGCCCCTGTCCGAATGCAAGACACGACCTTGCTTGGTTAGAAGATGAACCACATTTCTTAACCCCTATCCAGATTACTCAGAACGACGAGTAAAGTTGCTTAATGATAGTAATTGCACCAACGTAGTGCGTTGCAACCAGGATTTTGTTTTTAAAAATATTCTAAGATACTGATATATATAGAATAATCGTAGTGGCTTAAAAGTTGCTGTAATTAGTTATGCCACAATCAGTAGTTAAGCATAATCATTGAAAAACGCACCTTTATCGATATTGCTTATCGATGACGATAAACGAAGAGCTGATGCGTTATCCAGTGCATTGGACGAAAGTCGTTACCATGTTGGTCATCTGGTGAGTTCCAAGTCTTCTTTATTGAAAGAAGTCGATAAGTTACAGCCCGATATCATCATTATCGATGTCGAATCACCGAGTCGGGATATCCTCGAAAGCTTACATGTGCTTAATGCAGTTAATCCAAAGCCTATTGTGATGTTTTCGGAAAAGGATGATGCCGACATTATCAATCAAACAGTCCGTTCAGGTGTCAGTGCCTATGTTGTTGCTGAAGAAGTCAGCCAGACTCGTGTGAGGGCAATTCTCGATGCCGCCGTGGCTCGGTTTGATCAGTTACAGGACCTTAAAGGACAACTACATGACACTAAACAGGAGCTAGAACAACGTAAAATCGTGGAGCAGGCCAAAGTGCTTTTAATGGAGACCAAAAATATTTCGGAGAAAGAGGCATATCAACATATCAGAAAGATTGCCATGGATAATGGTCAGCGAATTGAACAGGTTGCGAAAAATATTATCGATATTATTCGCACTTTAACAGGGTAGAGGGGCCAATGAACAACATCCCGGAAAAAAAGAACCTTGATATCGGCTTTATGCCTTTAACTGACTGTCTTCCGTTAGTCGTAGGCAAGGAAAAGGGGTTTTTCTCGGCACAGGGACTCGACGTTCGCCTGCATAAACAGAATTCCTGGGCGACATTAAGAGACAAAGTCCACAGTGGTTATTTAGATGCAGCGCAAATGTTAGCCCCCATGCCCATTGCCAGTCATTTAGGAATCGGTGTCGATGCTACTGCTATGAAAGTGCCGTTTGTGTTGAGTTATAACGGCAACGGCGTAACACTATCCAACAGACTGCTTGACGAAATGTTTGGTGCTGATCAGAATGCACAGGCTGTGGCGTTGCAGGAGCCTTTGAGTGCGGCGTTGTTAAAACCTATTATTGAAACGCGGCGGTCAAAAGCTCAAAAAAAATTGATTTTCGCAACCGTTTTTCATTTTAGCCATCATTTTTATCAGCTACAAAGCTGGTTAGCTCAAGCTGAGATCACAGCGTCTGATGTGGACGTTTTGGTGATCCCACCAACGGATATGGTGCCGGCCTTAGCGTCTAATGATATAGATGGTTTTTGTGTTGGCAGTCCCTGGAACGCCGCGGCTGTGCGGCAACAACTTGGGGCTACGGTCACAACCAGCAATGATCTTTGGCCTAAGATGCCAGAGAAAGTCCTGGGCATGACAGCAAAGTGGCAACAACAACATCCGAATACGCTAAAAGCCCTTCTGATCGGATTAGAGCAAGCGGTTAATTGGCTTGACTCCATTCCTAATCGATTTGAAGGCGCTCGCATTCTGGCGAAGCAACAATATCTCAATGTTAGCCTGGACGTCGTCACACCAGCCTTACTCAATAGTTGCCTGACATCCAACACCGATAATCCCCGCTTGGTGCCACAGTATATTGAGTTCTTAGATCAGCAACATGGTAATCGACCTCAGTTAACACAGGGAAGATGGACCATGCAGCATATGATCACAGCCGCTCACATTAATCTGGATACGAATATGGATGAAGTAGTGAATAATATCTATTCAGCATCGGCTGACCGTGTATGACTGTGCACACTTTTAGTGCCAGATTGCACTGTTTTGATTTGATAACCTTTGTTAATAACCCTTCACCAATCACTAAAGCATTGAAAAATATAAGAAATTAATGTTGGCACTATCTGTGCTTTATTAACAGGACATTAGAATCAGTCTAAGCAAAGAGCGTTTTGACTGAGGATCGGCAAAGTAGCCCACACATGAGTTTGCACCTGTATGCGAACCAATGTGTGGGTTTTTTTTTGGCAAACGAAGAGGCTTACCATGGACATTACGCACTGGCGAAAACGATTTAAAAGCACTTTTACTTTAAGTATTTCTTTATTGATGTTGGTGGCAATGCCTGGCTATTCCGCGGGTGACTGGCCAGAAAAAGAAGAGCTTAAATTCGGTTTTATTAAATTAACCGATATGGCGCCATTGGCCATCGCGTATGAAAAGGGTTACTTCGAAGACGAAGGTCTCTACGTGACCTTGGAAGCACAAGCAAACTGGAAAGTGCTATTAGACCGGGTTATCGATGGCCAGTTAGATGGAGCACATATGTTGGCAGGCCAGCCACTGGGTGCAACGATTGGGTTTGGTACTCAAGCCGACATTATCACTGCGTTCAGCATGGATCTTAACGGTAACGGTATTACCGTATCCAATGATATCTGGCGACAAATGAAGCCGAATATTCCCCATGAGGATGGTAAGCCAGTTCATCCAATCAAAGCGGATGCGTTAAAACCAGTGGTAGATAGCTACCGTGCCAAAGGTCAACCATTCAACATGGGTATGGTTTTCCCGGTGTCCACGCACAATTATGAATTACGTTATTGGTTAGCCGCGGGAAACATTCATCCAGGGTTCTACGCACCCCATAAAGGTGATATCAGTGGCCAGATAGACGCCGAAGCCTTGTTATCCGTGACGCCGCCTCCGCAAATGCCGGCTACGATGGAAGCCGGAACCATTTATGGCTATTGCGTAGGCGAACCCTGGAATCAACAAGCCGTATTTAAAGGTATTGGTGTCCCCGTGATTACTGATTATGAAATCTGGAAGAACAACCCGGAAAAAGTATTTGGTGTAAGTAAGACCTGGGCGGAAAAGTATCCTAATACCCATAAACGTGTGGTTAAAGCGCTCATTCGAGCTGCGATCTGGTTAGATGAGAATGATAATGCCAATCGCCCGGAAGCGGTAAAAATCCTGGCGCGCCCCCAATACGTTGGTGCTGATGAAAAGGTCATTGCCAACAGCATGACGGGCACCTTTGAATACGAAAAGGGGGATAAGCGAGACGTACCCGATTTTAACGTGTTCTTCCGTTATTTCGCTACTTACCCGTATTACTCGGATGCTATTTGGTATCTCACTCAAATGCGTCGCTGGGGACAGATCAGCGAGCAGCAATCTGACGATTGGTATTTCGATATCGCAAAGCAGGTTTATCGTCCCGATATATACGTCGCTGCTGCACAGGACCTTATCAAAGAAGGCAAGGCCAAAGCGGAACAATTCCCAGACTTTGCAAAAGAACAAGGCTTCAGAGCTCCTCAAACCCATTTTATTGACAATCTGGTATTTGATGGTCGCCAACCCAACGCCTACATCGACAAATTTAAGATTGGATTGAAAGGGCCTGAAAAGCTTTAACGACTGAAGCAAGTAAGTAGTTTTTACATGTGCTCACAAGGATGTGAATGCTTTTTAAGACATGGAAATAGTCACCGGAATTTGAGTGGAGAATAGAATGAAAAGTGCTGTATTAGACAAGGTTACGTTGTTAAAACTGCCGAATCCAATTGCGCACCAAAGTGTCACCGCAGGTTTGCGCAAAGCATTGCTACCTTTGCTGGGATTAATACTGTTTGTGGCTATCTGGCATGGTAGTGCCAGTCGCATAGAAACTTCGTTGGGGCAATTTCCGGGACCTGTTCAAGTCTATAGCCAAAGTGTCCAATTATGGAAAGAGCACCAGTCAGAACAGGTGAAAGCGCAGGCGTTCTTTGAACGTCAGGAAGTACGTAATGCACAGCGCCAGAAACTGGATCCCAGTTATGAGGCGAAAATCAGAAAGTACACCGGTGCCCCGACATTTTTTGCACAAATTTGGACGAGTCTTTACACCGTTACAGTGGGCTTCTTGTTGGCGTCCGTTATCGCTGTGCCGCTGGGAATCGTCTGCGGCTTAAGCAAATCGGTCTACGTCGCGATCAATCCGCTTATTCAAATATTTAAACCAGTGTCGCCACTGGCCTGGTTACCACTGGTCACAATGATCGTCAGTGCGGTGTACGTTACTGATGAGCCGTTATTTGCAAAGTCGTTTGTAACCTCTGCTGTCACTGTCGCTTTGTGTTGTTTATGGCCAACGCTTATCAATACCGCGGTCGGTGTGTCGGGGATACCAAATGATTTGGTTAATGTGAGTAAAGTACTGCGACTGAATGCATTGGCACACGTTATCAAAATTGTGCTACCCGCATCTGTACCGATGATTTTCACTGGGCTTCGATTGTCGCTGGGTATCGGCTGGATGGTGTTGATTGCGGCAGAAATGCTGGCGCAGAATCCAGGACTTGGCAAGTTTGTCTGGGATGAATTTCAAAATGGCAGTTCTGACTCACTGGCTCGCATCATGGTTGCCGTGTTGGTGATTGGTTTAATCGGCTTTGTTCTGGATAGGGGAATGCTGTTGATACAACGCCATATCAGTTGGGACAAAAGCGCCACCATACGCTAAACGCTGACGCTCTTAAGCAGAAATCAGAGGAAAGAATACAATGAAAGCACATTTAGAATTAAGTCAGATTGGCATGGAGTTTCCCACTCCCAAAGGGCCTTTTGTGGCGCTTAAGGATGTCAATTTAAAAATTACAGAAGGCCAGTTCATCTCACTGATTGGACATTCAGGTTGTGGTAAATCCACGGTGTTAAATCTGGTTGCAGGTCTCTATCAGGCAACGGAAGGTGGCGTCATTCTGGCGGGTAAAGAAGTAAATTCACCGGGACCGGAACGTGCGGTTGTGTTTCAAAACCATTCTTTGTTGCCCTGGCTTTCGACCTATCAGAATGTGCACCTTGCGGTAAAACAAACCTGTAAGCACATGGACAAGTCACAACAACACGACTGGGTAATGCACAACCTGGAATTGGTGCATATGACACACGCTAAAGACAAGTTACCCAGTGAAATTTCCGGTGGCATGAAACAGCGTGTCGGCATCGCTCGAGCATTGTCAATGGAACCATCTGTGCTGCTGATGGATGAGCCATTTGGTGCATTAGATGCGTTAACCCGCGCTCATTTACAGGACTCCGTTATGGAGATTCACGCAAAGCTTGGCAATACCGTCATTATGATTACCCATGATGTTGACGAGGCGGTTTTATTATCTGACCGCATCGTGATGATGACCAATGGTCCTTCTGCCACTATCGGCGAAATCCTGGATATTTCCTTGGCGCGTCCCCGCAATCGTATCGCACTGTCTGATGATGCTAAATACAACCATTATCGACATGAAGTGTTGAGTTTCCTGTATGAGAAACAGCGCAAGATTGAACCTGTTATGGCAACAAGTTCTGACGTTAAATCTGTACCGTCTTCAGATGCGGCATAGGAGATTAAATCATGAGTTCTTCATTTAAAGTAGTTGTTGTTGGAAACGGTATGGTGGGCCATCACTTTGTTGAAGCGCTACGCACTGAGATGCCGAGTGCCCATATCATTGTGCTCAGTGCAGAACCCCGTCTAGCTTATGACCGGGTGCACTTGTCTGAGTTCTTTTCTGGTAAAACCGCTGAAGAACTGGCGTTAACCACACCAGAAGCGTATCAGGCATTAGATGTTGAATTTTATACCAATGCAAAAGTGACAGGCATTGATCGTCAGAAACAACAGGTGAATACCCAAAGCGGATTGAGTTTTAGCTATGACAAATTAGTGTTGGCCACAGGTTCTTTTCCATTCGTCCCTCCCATTCCCGGACATGAGCAACCCCATTGCCTAGTGTATCGCACCATTGAGGATTTAGAAGCAATCCAATCCTCCGCAAGCCAGAGTAAAACCGGCGTAGTTATTGGGGGAGGTTTACTGGGACTGGAAGCCGCAAATGCCCTAAAGCAAGCTGGTCTGGAAACCCATGTTGTGGAATTTGCACCGCAACTGATGGCTGTACAGCTGGACTTAGCAGGAGGAAATTTACTTCGGGATAAAATTCAGGAATTGGGTGTGACGGTTCACACCAACAAAGTGACTGAGATGATCGCTGAGTCAGACAAAGCTCGTTACGAATTACGTTTTAAAGACGGCGATATATTACCTACAGATATGATCTTGTTCTCCGCAGGTATCAGACCACAGGATAATCTTGCTAGAGAGCATGATTTAGAGATTGGTCCTCGCGGTGGAGTCATTGTCAATGATCAGTGTCAAACCTCTGATAACGATATATACGCCATAGGGGAATGTGCTTTATGGAATGAACAGATTTTTGGTTTAGTGGCACCTGGTTACCAAATGGCACGAGCAGCCGCCAGTCACATCGCAGGAGGCGATAGGACCTTTACTGGTGCTGATATGAGCACCAAGCTAAAACTGTTGGGTGTCGACGTTGGGTCGATTGGGGATGCTCATGCCAGAACACCAGGTGCCCTTGCGTATACCTATCATAATCAGCCTGCACAAGTGTACAAAAAGCTGGTCGTGGATGCGCAGCAAAAACATGTTTTAGGCGCAGTATTAGTCGGGGATGTCAGCGATTACGACACGTTGTTGCAATATGCACTAAACGGCATTGAATTGCCTGAACAACCGGAAGCTCTGATTTTACCAACATCTGAGGGTGAAGGTGGTGGCTTATCGGCGGGCATGTTACCCGACAACGCCACGGTCTGTTCCTGTCACAACGTATCCAAAGGCGACATTGTGGGTGCCATGAATGATGGTGCCTGCAGTTTGCCGGATATCAAGCAGTGTACCAAGGCCAGCACGGGATGCGGGGGATGTTCTGCCTTATTGAAATCGGTTGTCGATATCGAGTTGGAAAGCCGGGGCATTGAAGTGAAAAAGGATATTTGCGAACACTTTCCTTACAGCAGACAGGAGCTGTTCCACCTAATGAAAATCGACAATATTCGCAGTTTCGAGCAGCTGTTATCTCAGCATGGTAAAGGACTGGGGTGCGATATCTGCAAACCTGCTGTTGCCTCCATCCTGGCTTCAAACTGGAATGATTATATTCTGGAACCTCAACATATTGGCCTGCAGGATACCAACGACCGTTATCTAGCCAATATGCAAAAAGACGGTACCTATTCTGTTGTACCAAGAGTGGCTGGCGGTGAAATTACCGCGGACAAATTGATTGCCCTTGGCGAAGTAGCAAAAGAATTCGGCCTGTATTGCAAAGTAACAGGTGGGCAGCGCATCGATTTATTTGGTGCCCGTTTGGAAGAACTCCCCATCATCTGGAAAAAACTGGTCTCGGCAGGTTTTGAAACCGGTCATGCTTACGGCAAATCACTAAGAACGGTGAAGTCCTGCGTTGGCAGCACCTGGTGTCGTTATGGTGTGCAGGACAGTGTCGGTACCGCCATAAATATTGAGAACCGCTATAAAGGACTGCGTTCACCTCATAAAATTAAGATGGCTGTATCCGGCTGTACGCGAGAATGTGCCGAAGCACAAAGCAAAGATGTGGGCGTCATTGCCACTGAGAACGGCTGGAATTTGTTTGTTGGCGGAAATGGCGGTATGAAACCCAGACACGCCGACCTGTTTGCCACGGACCTTGATACCGAAACACTGGTCAAGTACATAGATCGCTTCCTCATGTTTTACATCAAAACCGCAGACAGGTTACAGCGTACCTCTGTCTGGCTGGAAAACCTGGATGGTGGACTGGCCTATTTGCAGGACGTCATCATCAATGATTCCTTAGGTTTAGCTGCAGAGTTGGAAAGCCAAATGCATAGCATTGTGGGGACCTATCAGTGCGAGTGGAAAACCACCATCGAAGACCCACAGGCATTGGCGCGTTTTCAACAGTTTGTCAATTCCCCTGATGAAGATGAAAACGTGGTGTTTGTTGAAGAGAGACAACAAATCAGACCTGCCAACAAGGATGAAAAAGTCCAATTGAATGGGCCCCACATTGTTCCGAAGTCACCAGTGAAACCGGAACTTGAACGTTTACCCGTTGCCGTATTGGAGGACTGATATGAGCTGGATCCCATTATTTTCAACATCAAAACTGGTTAAAAATGCAGGTGTTTGCGCCAAATATGAGGAGCAGCAAATTGCAATATTCTGTGTCCAACAAGCACAGGAAGAGCAGATTTATGCCTTACATAACTGGGACCCCATCGGCGAGGCGAATGTATTGAGCCGGGGGATCCTCGGTTCTCTGGGAGAATCGCTGGTCGTGGCCTCGCCTCTGTATAAACAGCACTTTTGCCTAAAAACAGGGAAATGTCTGGAACAGGATGATGTATACGTACCGGTTTATCAGGTGCGCTGCAATCAGGGCAATGTTGAATTATTAGTCGAGTAACCATGATGAACCTACCTACCAGACAAAATCAGGTCATAAAGACGTTTCCGACTCTGAGACAAACAACTTGTCCGTATTGTGGGGTAGGGTGTGGTGTTGACGCCTCCATGCAGTTTGAGCTAGGTGAAAATGGCAAACCAAATCCACGTTTACTGGCCGTAAGTGGTACACCTGAGCACCCAGCTAATTATGGCAGGCTGTGTGTCAAAGGCAGTCGTTTGGTGGAAAGCAATCAATTGGAAGGGCGTCTACTGCAGCCTAAAGTGGCGGGCGTGCCTGTCAATTGGGAAATGGCCATTGATAAGGTGGCTACCGGATTTAAAGAATGTATCGCTAAATATGGTAAGGACTCGGTGGCATTTTATGTCTCGGGCCAGCTATTGACCGAGGACTACTACGTCGCCAATAAGCTGATGAAAGGGTACATAGGCAGTGCCAATATTGATACTAATTCAAGACTGTGTATGTCATCAGCCGTCGCGGGGTACAAACGCGCTTTTGGTGCCGATGCCGTACCTTGCAGCTACGACGATCTGGAACAATCTCAACTGGTGGTGCTGGTTGGTTCCAATGCCGCCTGGACCCACCCAGTTTTGTACCAAAGAATCGAACGTGCTAAACAGCTTAATCCAGGCATGAAAGTAGTTGTTGTAGACCCACGGGCAACAGACAGTTGTGCCATTGCAGATGTGCATTTGCAAATCCGCCCTGGCTCTGATGTGGCGTTATTTAACGGGTTACTGCGCTTTGTTGAAAAGCACAATGCGATCGACGAAGCCTTTGTCACTCAACATACCGAAAAATTTGCGGAGTGCATAAAGCGAGCCTCCCGTTGGTGTGAGGAGCGGGTTGCCGAATATTGCGATGTGCCATTGACCGATTTAAGGGCATTTTACCGCAGTTTTGCCTTTACTCAGTCCAGTGTGACGGTTTACTCCATGGGGGTGAATCAGTCTACATCGGGCGTTGACAAATCCAACGCGATTATCAACTGTCATTTAGCTACGGGGAAAATAGGTAAACCCGGCAGCGGGCCTTTCTCCATGACTGGCCAACCAAATGCCATGGGTGGGAGAGAAGTGGGGGGGCTTGCCAATTTACTTGCCTGTCATATGGATTTAGCAAACACCACTCATAGAGACATAGTGCAGTCATATTGGCAAAGCCCGGAAATAGCAGATAAACCTGGTTATCTAGCGTTAGATCTGTTTGATGCCATCGATACTGGAAAAGTCAAAGCGGTATGGATCATGGCCACCAACCCAGTGGTCAGCATGCCCAATCGTGCACTTATAGAACGTGCCCTTAAAAATTGCGAGTTAGTGGTGGTTTCCGATTGCGCCAATAGTAACGATACGCTGGCGCACGCTGATGTAGTTTTACCGGCAACAGGTTGGTCAGAGAAAAATGGCACAGTGACAAATTCAGAAAGACGCATTTCAAGACAACGAGGTTTACTCAGTCCTGCAGGTGAATCCCGTCACGACTGGCAAATCATATGTGATGTGGCTAAAGCAATGGGGTTTTCGGGTTTTAATTTCCAACATCCTCATCAGATATTTAATGAATATGCAGGGTTGTCGGGCTACCGCAACGATAATTCTCGCGACTTCGATATTTCCGCCTTAGCGGGCATGTCGATGACGCAATATGATGCCATGGCGCCTGTTCAATGGCCGGTGAATACAGCTCATCCCCAGGGCACCAAACGGCTATTTAGCGATGGACAATTCTTTACAGCGTCTAAAAAAGCGCAATTTATTGCGGTTGATCCGCAAAATCCAACACAACAAACTAATGAAACATATCCCTTTCTATTAAACTCAGGACGAATTCGGGATCAATGGCATACCATGACCCGCACTGGCAAAGTTGCAGAGCTTAGCACCCATAACGATAAACCCTATCTGGATATTCATCCCGCAGATGCCCAGGCACTTAACCTGTCACCCGATGATTTGGTTCAGATTTCTTCCTCCGTCAGCACCCAAACTTGTGTCCTGCATGTCAGGATCAATACCAAGCAGCGCAAGGGAGAATTGTTCGCCCCAATGCACTGGAATCAGGAGTTTGGTTCCCATTGTCATATCAATAATTTATTTGCATCCGTAGCCGATCCGATATCAGGTCAGCCAGAGTTAAAACAGGGTGCCGTCGCGTTGCAGTCCTATAGCAAACCATATTATCTGTCGCTTTGCGTGCGGCAGGAAATTAACCGCGATGAGTTGACCGAACATGTAGATTACTGGTTAAAGCAAAAAATTATCGGTGGCTTCCATTACTTTATCGGTTTGGATGAAGCGCCTGACTCCTGGCAAGGGTTATTGAGCACTCTAGTTGATAAAGCCTGTTCTTTGATAGAGGTCACCACACCTAATATGGGCTGTTGGTTGGCAACAGAACAACACCAGCAACTTCAATTGGCTGGCTGGATGTCAAAGCGGCCAATGACGATTTCTCTGCCTTGGTATCAACATCTGTTAAGCAACGAGTTTGATGAGCAACAAGCGCTGCAACACATCGTTGCACGAGAACCTTCAGATGAATTCAAACAAGGGCGACTTGTGTGCAGTTGCTTTAGCGTTCGGGAAAAATCCATACAGCAAGCCATTGTAGATGGTTGTGACTCAGTGGAAAAGTTGGGTCAGGCACTGCAATGCGGTACCAATTGTGGGTCATGTAAATCAGAACTGGCAGGCATGATCTCTGAGTGTCAGCAGGCCACGAGTGTTGGAGGCAAGATATGAGTAGTATTTCCCTGAGCAATGGCTTGGCGTCAGTCATGGCCCTGTTTAGAAAGTTTGACGGATTAACCAAACGTAAAATTGACTTGTCCTCCTGGTGGAATAGCTCTGCAAACACTAACGAACGCAGTGCCAACGGCAAAGTTTATATTATTGGTGCCGGTCCTGGTGACCCGGAGTTGTTGACCATGAAAGCCCATCGATTATTGCAAAATGCAGACGTCGTACTGTTTGACTGGCTGGTATCGGAGGAATTACTCAACCTCGCGCCGCGCAATGCTATCCGCCAGTTTGTCGGCAAGCGCTGTGGTCAGCATTCCTGCCCGCAGGAAATGATTTGCAATCTTATGGTGCAACACGCGTCTTTTGGCCGAAACGTAGTGCGCTTAAAAGGGGGGGATCCGAGCGTATTTGGTCGGGTCAGTGAAGAGTGTCAGGCGTTGCAGGCTGCTGATATTCCCTTTGCTATAGTGCCGGGGATCACCGCTGCAACAGGCATGGCAGCGTACACTGGAATGCCGTTAACTGACAGGCGCTTTGCTCAGTCAGTCAGATTGATTACTGCATCATTAAAACATCCGGATGCAGAGCCAGAATGGCAAAATATGGTGGCACAAGATGCTCAGAAGCAAGACACCCTGGTGTTCTACATGGGACTGAAGAAAGTATCAAAGATAGTAGCCAGGCTGCGGCAACATAACATGCCGCCTGACACGGCAATTGCTCTTGTGGATCAAGCCTGCCTGCCAACGCAGCAGGTCCTTAGTGGCACCTTAGCCAATATTGAGCAACGCCTGCTCGAAGCCAATTTGGCAGGGCCCGCACTAATCATAGTGGGTGAAACCGCTCGCCAGTCATTTTCAGTTGCCGCGGAATTGCTGAGTCATCAACACACAACAATCAGGTAATAATTGGAGGGCACGACGACACAACAAAAATTTTTCCTTGAAAAGACACCCAATGACAACGTAGTACAAAGCGCAGGATGTGCTCAAAGGAGATGTGCTACTGGCTGGACGCCAAAGTGAAAAGCGGACACCGAGTATGAATTATTCGCTCTCACGCTTTTATCTGAATTAAGAGTCAACACACCTTTTTAGGGGAACACACTATGCGCACATCAAGAACAATTTTATGCCTGGGCATCCTTGCCTCAATTGCATCCTCGCAGGGAGCTGCACGGGAGAATAACACTGAAGATTCAACTCTCCGTGAAGCTTTAAATGAAACCACAGTAGCCATGAGCTTGCGCTATCGTCTGGAAACGGTTGATCAAACAGGATTTGAGGAAGATGCGACGGCCAATACCCTCAAAGGTAGACTCACGGCGAAAACGGGTGCTTACGGGAAATGGTCAGGACTGATCGAGTTTGACTATGTCGCGGATTTATTTGATGAAGACTTCAACAGTACCGTCAATGGCAGAAGTGACTTCCCCGTGGTTGCGGATCCATCCGGCGCCGATTTGAATCAGTTTTCGTTATCTTACAAAGCCACAGACAGTACTATGCTTACTTTTGGCCGGCAGCGCATTGTGCACAACAATCAACGCTTCGTGGGTGGTGTCGCATGGCGTCAGAACGAACAAACCTTTGATGCTGTAAGAGTTCAGTCGACATTAACCAGCAGTTTAAAAGTCGACTATGCCTACTCATCCCGGGTGAACCGCATATTTGGAAGTAGTCATCCACTTGGAGATGTTGATGGTGATTTGCACCTGATAAATGGTCAGTATCAATTTAGAGAAAATCACCGCGTCACTGGGTACTTCTATTATTTGGACTTTGAGCAATTGGCGGCGCTATCCAGTCAAACTATGGGGGTGGAATACCTCTTCAATAGTAAATCAGGCTTGAAGCTCCATGTAGGTTATGCTGCGCAACAAGATGTGGGCGACAACACTGATTACAGTGCTAATTATTTTGTACTAGACGGCAGCATCCAGTTTCAGCCTGTCACTATCAGCGCCGGCTATGAAGTATTAGGCAGTGATAACGGCAAAGCATTTACTACACCGTTGGCAACCCTGCATAAGTTTCAGGGCTGGGCAGACAAGTTTTTAGCAACCCCAGCGGATGGTATTGAAGACAGCTGGATGTCAGTGTCAGGAAAAATCGACAAGTTAGCCCTGTCGCTTGCTTATCATGATTATCAGTCTGATGAAGGTGACAGAGATCTCGGTAGTGAAGTCAATATTGTCGCTAATTATCCATTCAACAAGAACGTAAAGTTAACGGCTAAATATGCTGACTATCAGGCCGACGAACATGCCACAGATACCCGTAAATTCTGGTTGCAGTTGTTTGCTAAGTATTAAAGCAGAGAAGATCCGAACAGTTATCGCTGTTCGGATCGGTTGTTAGCTTTCCAGGGATTGTCACCGGTATTGCGTTTCGCAGGTCCAGAATGACTATGAGCTGCTTTACGCACTTTTTTAGGTCGGCGAGCTTTCGTTGCTGGATTTGCTTTGGTTTTTGTTTCGCTGGCAGGGATCGCATGACCAGGTTCAAAACCCGGAATAATTTCTTTTGGGATCTTCAGGTTAATAAAGCGTTCAATACTCTTCAGTTGGTCATTCTCAGCATGACAAACAAAAGAAATGGCTTTGCCACTCTTTCCTGCTCGGCCCGTACGACCAATGCGATGAACATAATCTTCCGCAACATTAGGTAAATCAAAATTAACCACGTGTGGCAATTCAGCGATATCAATACCTCGAGCGGCAATATCTGTGGCAACCAGTACCTGAATCTTATTTTGTTTAAAGTCTGCTAATGCTTTAGTTCGCACATTCTGACTTTTGTTGCCATGAATTGCAGAGGCACTGATGTCACGCTTATTTAAATCCGTGGTAAGTCTGTTGGCACCGTGTTTGGTACGGCAAAATACCAGCACCTGATACCAGTTTTCACTGCTGACCAGATGGACCAAGAGTTTGGTCTTCTTATTCTTATCAACCGGATGTACGCTTTGCGCAATGCGATCTACAGTCGTGTTGGCTGCAGCAACGGATACTTCAACGGGGTTGTGCACAAAACGTTTTGCCAGAGTGCGTATCTCGTTGGAAAAGGTGGCTGAAAACAACAGGTTTTGACGCTTCTTAGGTAGCAAAGCCAGGATTTTCTTAATGTCATGGATAAAGCCCATATCCAGCATGCGATCAGCTTCGTCCAGAACCAGCACTTCAAGATCGTCAAATTTGACGGCATTTTGCTGATAGAGATCTAATAAGCGTCCTGGTGTCGCTATGAGTACGTCTGTACCTCTGCGAAGCTTCATCATTTGTGGATTAATTTTAACACCACCAAAAACGACGTTGTAATTTAAACGTAGCTCTTTACCGTATTTTGCAACATTATCTGCAACTTGCGCAGCTAATTCTCTGGTAGGTGTCAACACCAAGGCTCGAACGCGATTAGCGCGAACCTTACGCTCTTTACTACTGAGATTGTGCAACAGTGGCAGGGTAAAAGCGGCTGTTTTGCCGGTACCTGTCTGCGCTGCTGCCATAACGTCTTGACCTGATAAAACCGCCGGTATGGCTTTGGCCTGAATTTCTGAGGGTGTCGTGTACCCATTTTGTTTTAGTGCTGATAGAAGTGGCTTGCAAAGAGATAGAGATTCAAATGTCATTTATATGTATTTACTTCTGTAAGAAAGTTGCCGCGCTGTACGTGGATGAGCCCGCACAATAGGTGAAGGGTGCCAGAGCATACAGCATCAACCCCGCTATTGCTATTAATTGTTCAATATAACAACAGAATGGTAAGCAAAACACTCCAGTGAGTCTGGTTGTGCTATGACGTAAACCAACACATATTGTTCAGAAAGTGGCTTATACCAAATCCAATAAATATTTGATCGCTCAGCGTCAGTCTCATAGCCACGGTATCGCGGCGCGTGACTGAAGAAATACTGGTGGTCTTTCGAATGTCACGCAACAAAGAGAGCGTGGCTATGAGCGACGTCGAAGATGGGTTTGAAAAGCTTTTATGCTGCGTTAGATGTTTTTGATTTATCCCTACATGGACGTAGGTGATTAGAATAACGCAGGAGCAGTTATCGAGCCCCACTAGACCTGCAAACATCTGCCTTGCCTAAAAGCTTTTCAAATCCCACTGAGTAGATCAAATATTTATTGGATTTGGTATTACTTGACCAACAGTTACAAAAAATGACTGGTACGACAAGCAGTTAAGTCGTAAAAAGTTAGACCAAAGTATGAGGGAAATCTGCACCAAGCGGTGCTTTAATCACTATCAATTTTAGACAGATAATCTCTCCTATGGCACGCGTACAGATCAATGAAGTCACCATGTTCTTATTGGGAAGCTTCGTTGCCTGTATGATTAATTATTACCCCGTCCCATTTTTCACCGGTTCAGAGCTTATTTTCGGCAATGCCATTGCTATCGCGATCACCATCCTGTTCGGGTGGCGCTGCGGTTTGATCTGTTCTGTTCTTGCAAGTGCTGTCTGCTACTTCACATGGGGGCATGTTTTGGCGATGTTGCCTCACGCCCTTGAGGTACTGATTATCGCCTATGCCGTGCAGCGCGGAAAAAGCTTTATTCTGTATGGCATTGCTTATTGGTTGTTACTTGGTTGGGTGATTGTAGCACTTGAGTATATGATATTTACCGATTATCAGGTTACCACTAAGATTGCCATCGTCATCAAGTATGTGGTCAATGGTGGACTAAATATTTTAGCCGGTTATATCCTTGCCAGGATATTGCGACCCTATAGCGTGTCTGCATGGCATGAGGCGCAGCAACTGCGTCATTACGTCTCAACCACTTTTTTTATCATCATTACCTTTGGCGCGTTAGCTATTACATTCTTTTGGTTGCGTGTTACTCAAAACGATTCTCTAAATCAAATTAGAAACGAATTGAGCACTGACGCTCAAGTGATTGGCAATGCGTTACAGGAGCACCTGCTTGAGCACCTTAGTGCCCTGGAGCTAACCAGTCAATTGTATTCAGACGACGCATCCCGGCAAAACATGCAACTGTATTTGGATAAATTGGCAAGACAATATCCTAGTGTTTTAACACTATTAGCGACTGATGCTCAGGGGCTAATTACACATAGTTCCCCAAATACATTGCTGGCAGCGCTGCGAGGAGATAATGACGACGTTATTTCCGTTGCCGACAGACCGTACTTCTATGAAGTAAAAGATTTGCAGCAATCATTTGTTTCGGATGTGTTTCAGGGGCGAGGATTTGGCAATGATCCAATAGTTGCATTGTCAACCCCATACTATGAGGATGGCAGGTTTGCTGGAGTAATAGAAGCTTCACTAGACTTGATCAAGCTTAAGGACTTAGATACTAAGCGCTTTCATTCAGATGAAATGGTGTTAATTTTTGATAAAAATAATCGAGTTATTTATGCTTCTGAAGGCTTAGGTTACACATTCTTGCAGCCTTTGAGTGACCTGCCGGTGTTGCACCATAGAGATGAACCCTATAGCTATTTTTTTATTAATCATCAAAGAGAGTATCTGATCGCCAGTTATGAGTCGATAGAGTCATTGAATTGGCAAGTAGCGACATTCATTCCCCGTTTAGTGTATGAAACGCAAATCGCAAAATACGTCATCACTTCTTTGTCTTTGGTGATTTTTCTACTGTTAGTGACAGGCATCTATACGGTTAATCTGGCAGGAAAACTTGCAGCCCCATTTGTGTATCTGACAAAGCAGCTCAAGCTATTAAATTCACAGTCCCAATTTGGTCACTTTGAACTTGATATGCGGCCCTCAAATATTGAGGAGGTAAATCAACTGGCGAAGATGATAGAACTGTTTTCTGAAAAGTTGAATCAGACATTGAGTTCATTGAGCGATGCCAATCTGCAAACCAATGAAGCTAACGCCAAACTTGCCAATATGAATCAGAATTTGTCGTTTCTTGTGGCAGAGCAAACTAAGAAGATCCGTGAAGCACTATACGACGCCAATAACGCAAATCGGGCAAAATCGGAATTTTTGGCCACCATGAGTCATGAAATCAGAACCCCAATGAACGGCGTGTTGGGGATGCTGGAATTGCTTAGGCATACAGATTTACAACCTGATCAGGAAAACAAAGTTTCAATAGCAGAGTCCAGTGCGCGTTCGTTACTTTCTTTGATCAACGATGTACTCGATTTTTCAAAAATTGAAGCAGATAAAATAGCATTGGAAGTCATTGAATTTTCTTTAATTGCACTGATTAGTGACATTATTCAATCGTTTGGTGTGAAAGCGCAAGAGCGCCAATTAAAGTTGATTTTAGATACTGAAAAGGTTCAGGTTGACCGGATTAATGCGGATCCAACTCGGTTACGACAAGTGATCACCAACCTGGTAAGCAATGCTTTGAAATTTACCAAAGAGGGAACAGTTACTGTCATTTGTGAAACGAGTTTACGGCAGGGCAGAGCTGATATCACCATTGACGTTGTTGATACGGGAATCGGTATTCCAGAAGATATGGTCCCCCATTTATTTGATCCATTTACTCAGGCCGACAGTTCTACAACCCGAAACTTTGGTGGTACAGGGCTAGGTTTGGCTATATCTCAGCGACTTTGTGGAGTAATGGGTGGAAGCCTGCAATTAGAAAGCGCAGCAGGTGAAGGCAGTCGTTTCACCGTGACATTGAATGCTGACGTCGCTGATGTCTTATTTGTCCCTGATTCTTTAGAACAAAGTTATCATGCGATTTATTACTTAAAATCAGGAAATGACCAACATATTCGTAATCTGATAAAACGTAGTCATAAAAAACCTCTTTTTATTAATGACGCTGCGGACTTCTCAAAAGCCTACACGAGATCAGGACAGTGCGATTCAGAGCTTCCTTGTTTGTGTGTCTTTTATGCTGAACAGTTAACACATTTAAGTAACGAATTAAAAAATACGATCAAAACACGAGGAGATGTCGTTGCGGTCATTCGCTCCATTGATCAGCAAGTCGATGTAGATGAGTTTGAGAAAACGGCTATCATCAATGAACCGGTAACACCCGTTCAGTTTCATCATGCATTGACAGGGAAGCCAAAGTTAGCAATTCAGCAGTTCTCAAATTTACCAGAGACACCGCTGTCAAAGCTAAAAGTGTTGTTAGTGGAAGATAACCCGATCAATCAACAAATCGCACAGAATATGCTGGAGACTTTTAATTGCAAAGTGGATACGGCTGACAACGGCTTGCGAGCGATGGCAAAACTGAAGTCTGCGAAACGACCCTATGACGTCGTTTTGATGGATTGTCAAATGCCGGAAATGGACGGCTATGAGACAACTCAGCGCATAAGGGCTGGCGAAGCCGGTGCAGCACTGCGTGATATGGTCATTATTGCTTTAACTGCAAACGCCATGAAAGGTGACAAAGAAAAGTGCTTAGACATTGGTATGACAGATTATTTGTCAAAACCCATTTCCTTAGAAATTTTACGTCAAACTATCGAAAAATATTCTCCTGCGGCATAATCCCATTTTTGTAAAGGAGAATGAGCATGAGTAGGCTTCGTGGTGAAACCATGAACCGCATCGAGACGTTTGTGGCGGCTGCATTTGCATTTGCGGTAACAATGCTGGTTATCTCAGTGGATTCAATTCCTGGTACGTTCAGTGAATTGCAACAAGCGGCAATGGACATTCCTGCCTTCGCTGCCAGCTTTGCCATTATTACCTGGATTTGGTTTGAACATGCCACATGGTGTCGTAAGTTTGGGCTAGAACAACCTTTCGGTATTCTTGAGTTGTGTCTTAATTTTTTTAGTACTTGTCTATATTTATCCTCTACGCCTGATGATGCAGGGGTTGTTTGGCTTTATTAGTCAGGGTTTCTTTCCATTCGATATGGAATTTAAAGCTTTGTGGCAGGTACGTTTTTTGTTTGGATTTTATGCTGTTGGATTCTTGTTGCTAAGCCTGACTTTTATCGGCTTGTATGGGCATGTCCTAAAACTGCATGAGGAATTAAACTTAACTGCGGCGGAGCTTAAGGAAACTCGCACCGAGGTGCTGGTTTGGTTCGCGGCGGGGATCGTGAGTGTTTTAGCGCTGGTGCTTTGTCTGGTTGTGCCCGGCAACTATATCGGTTTTACCGGATTCAGTTATTTCTTACTGTTCCCTATAAACTACACTATGCGCTCGGCATTGAATAAGTGGGCCGAGCAAGAAGCCTAGACCGTTGGTTGTATGGCACATGTGGCAAATAACCCCTGCCAAAACGTAACATGTGCCTGTAAATTTTTTCGAAATTGCTGAAACGCTTCAACATAGTCGATTTTGATGTAGTGCTGTGCCTGTTTTGGACTATCCTCAGCAAGATATAATATTCTGATAGTGTCATACAAACCGTAGTATCCATCATTGATCTGACTGGCCATAGGTTGCAGCTGCTCAATAAAGAACATCTGGAAAATATTGCGTAAATATTCCACCTGTGTTTTTTCTTTGAGACTGTGACAGGTTATTGGTCTGGTTGCCGTTATCAAGTCACGGGTAATCCCGGGTAAATAATGATTAAACAGCGCCATTGTGTTGATCGTACGGGCAAGCCACTTTTGTTCTGATAATGTTTTTAGCTGCGTTTCGAGGTCGGCTTGCTCCCAACTGGTAATCGTTACGTCCCGGGATTGTATGGAACTAAGCAAATTTGCAATTTGTTTCCAGGCCACTTCGGAAGAGCGATATTTAGCGTCATTTTCTAAAAATACACCCATTGTATTGATACTCTGGCGGATTTCAGAACTGGCATTTAAGAGTGTTTTTCGTGCCGCAAGCAAGTCCTCAACTTTCTTTTCACGTAGCTGTTTCACCTGCATTTGTTCATTACCGGACGTTATTGCTACACATCTGGTTAATGCCATGTGCAGTTTTACTTCATAGTGAAGCCTGATAGAAGGTGAATGCAGTTTACCCAAAGAGGTGTTGCGCTCGGCTATCAACGGTTTGATACCGCATTCAGGTAGTTGATAAAACTCGTTGAGCTTTATTTGCCTTTCCTCGGGCTGCGTTGTTCCGGGGAGAAATGTCGCAAAAGTCAGAGGGTTGGCGTCAGCATTTATCTGCTGTGCTAAAACATTCTCCAGCCGCTGTTGGTAATCCTGAAAAATAACTTCCGGACCGTTGTAAAACGAACAAGCGGAACACAGCCACAATAGTGGTGAATAAACGATATAACGTAGATTAATAAAATTGTTCGTCATCCGCGCTGACATTCAGCTCTATTTTACGATTTAGTTCGTCAATATGCATATTGAGGTGGATTGGATTACAGCAATTTGCGCAATCTTCGATGTAATCCTGATCCCCATTGCTGCAATCTAAATCAACGTGCACTGGGTGACCACAATGTGGGCACTGAATATCAGTATGTTTTAAGATTTTATCGTCTTGCATATTAGTCTCCTTAAACGCCACGCGACTCGCTCTTTGAGATACCTACTTAATGAACAAGTTGTTCAAAAGTCGATTTCGCAGATTTTGTGTAGTGTCCCCCAAAAAGTAATGCATGATTCAAAATATGGTACAGCTGGTAAATAATTTTACGCTGTTGATAGCCACTATCAAGAGGCCAGGTTTGTTGGTATCCATCATAAAAAGCAGGTGGAAATCCTGCAAACAGTTCGGTCATTGCCAGATCGGTTTCGCGGTCTCCAAAATAATACGCTGGATCAAATATCACCGGTTGATGATTGTGAAAGCCAACATTGCCAACCCAGAGATCACCATGCAACAGCGATGGTTTTGGCTGATGGTCTTTTAAATGTGTTTTAACTGACGATACCGCCTGATCAATATCAACGAAACGGATAGCGTGTTCAGCCAGCTTTTGCAACATGTAACCGATGCGGTGCTCAGCAAAAAATGCCGACCAGTCATCGCACCAGCCATTAGGTTGTTGGGTTGGTCCTAAATAGTTATTTGTATCGGCACCATACTGCTGGTGTGTTTGCTGGTGGAGTTTAGCCAGAGCACAACCCAGGTCAAACCAGGACTTTTCATCCGCTTCTTTTAGCGTGATATGCTCCAGTACCAAAAAACTTTGCTGCTCAGCAATGCCGTGGCAAATAGGACGGGGTATACGAACAATGTCAGTATCTCGTAGGCGCTCCAGCCCGGCAGCCTCGCATTGGAAGTTATTGATAAATTCTGCACGGTTAGTTTTTACAAAAAAACGCTTTTTACCATCAGAGATTTTGAAAGCCTGATGGGTATCGCCACCTTCAACTGCACGAATGTCATCGCAGATAAAATCGTAATCAATGGTCTCACTTATTTTTTCGCTGACAAAATGCCACACAATACACTGCCTCAAGATTGTAGAATCCCGAGTGACCAAATGAAATGTTATTTAAAGACTCGGAATTTTACCCAACTTGCTTAATTATGGTTCATTTCTGGGGATCTTGGAGTGTACAGGCAGACGAACCGTTCATAAGTTCGTAACCTAATGGTTTGCCTTGATATTTAGTTGCGACAATTTTTTGTTTTAGCTGCAAAAACGTCTTAAAAGTCGAATGCACAAGCTTGCTTCGGGCAAGCCAATTGGGAATAGCACCACTGGGATCACCGCGTCCCTGATAAGTAATGTGAGTTTGATCACGTGCTAGTTGAGTGATCTGCCACCGACCGGTAACTTCGGTCATGCGGATATATTCGGTATTGTCTATTTGCACATCCAAGGCATCATTGACTTGAATGATAAGCGTGTTACCTGCAATGCAAATTCTTGAGCGGGTCACCATGATTCTATCTGTAAATGGCCAGGGTACATCAAGAACAGTAGCAACAATATCCGTGTCTTCCGCTTCCTGCTGCAACAAGCGCACTTCTTCTATTGAGTCCATCCAGCTAGTCACCTTATCAATATCCCGCAGCAGGTTTACCAAAGCATAGATGGATGTGTCAGTAACGGTCATTTCTGCTTTTACTGCTTTTACCGAGTTGTCTGTATCTTCCAAATAAACACGTACATGGTCTTGTGCTTTTTTCAGCTGCCATTCCTGCGAATACACAGTAAAGCTAGTGACAATAATGAAAGATAAAATCAGTACTTTGCGCAATTTGTGGTCCACGACTGAAACAGGACTTAGTCTTCACTGTATTATGCAAATATTCAACTGGCAAATTACGCGGGCAATTGGTAGTATCCCCGCAGTTTTTTTACGGCCTTTTGCCGTTCTTTTTGTTTAACAAGTGGCGTTTGGTAGGCGTCACCACTGTAGATAGGAAATCCCATGCCTGTAGTAACACTTCCTGACGGTAGTCAACGTCAATTTGAAAATGCACCCTCCGTAATAGATGTCGCCATGGATATTGGGCCTGGATTGGCTAAGGCTACGATTGCCGGTGCGATAAATGGTAAACTGGTCGATGCTTGTGAGAAAATCGAGCAAGACGCTGAATTGCGTATCATCACCACAAAAGATGATGAAGGATTAGAAATTCTTCGCCACTCCTGTGCTCACCTATTAGGTCATGCCATTAAACAGCTTTGGCCAGACACCAAAATGGCCATTGGTCCGGTGATCGACAACGGCTTTTATTATGATGTTGATATGGAGCATTCGCTCACGCAGGAAGATATCGAAAAGCTGGAAAAGCGTATGCTGGAACTGGCCAAAAGCAATTACGAAGTTGTTAAAAAGACTGTTGATTGGCAAACCGCTCGCGACACATTCGAAGCACGTGGCGAGAGCTATAAGATGGAAATCCTTGATGAGAATATCAGTAAGGATGATAAGCCCGGGTTATATCACCATCAAGAATATGTCGACATGTGCCGCGGCCCTCATGTGCCCAACATGAAGTTCTGCCATCACTTTAAATTAATGAAAGTGGCGGGTGCCTATTGGCGTGGTGACAGTGAAAACAAAATGTTGCAACGCGTTTATGGGACTGCCTGGGCAGATAAAAAACAGTTAAAAGCCTATTTGCAGCGTTTAGAAGAAGCAGAAAAACGCGACCACCGTAAAATCGGAAAAGCGCTGAACCTTTGGCACTGGCAGGAAGAAGCGCCTGGTATGGTGTTCTGGCATAACGATGGCTGGGCTATTTATAAAGAACTAGAACAGTATGTGCGCGAGAAGCTGACCGATTACCACTACGACGAGGTAAAAGGGCCATTAATGATGGACCGCTCATTATGGGAAAAATCGGGTCACTGGGACAAATATGCTGAAAACATGTTCACGACGCAATCAGAAAACCGTGAATATGCCGTCAAGCCGATGAATTGCCCGGGTCATGTGCAGATTTTTAATCAGGGCTTAAAGTCCTACCGTGATTTACCATTGCGTATGGCTGAGTTTGGTAGCTGTCACCGTAATGAACCTTCCGGTGCGCTACATGGCTTAATGCGCGTTCGTGGCTTTACTCAGGACGACGCCCATATTTTCTGTACGGAAGAGCAGATTCTCGAAGAAGTTTCTGGCTGTATTAAAATGGTTTACGAGACATACAACACTTTCGGATTTGAAAATATAGACGTGAAACTGTCGACACGCCCCGAGAAACGGGTGGGTGACGACGAGATTTGGGATAAATCCGAAAAAGCGCTGGCTGAGGCTCTTGAAGTCAATGGCCTGGAATTCCAATTACAACCGGGTGAAGGTGCCTTCTACGGCCCCAAAATCGAGTTCACTTTACACGATTGCTTAGATCGTGAATGGCAATGTGGCACCATCCAATTGGATTTCTCCATGCCGGACCGTTTAGGATCAACTTATGTTGCTGAAGATGGTGAACGCAAAGTTCCGGTCATGATTCACCGTGCAATATTGGGATCATTGGAACGATTTATCGGTATTTTGACTGAAGAATATGCTGGATTATTTCCAACATGGTTATCGCCTGTTCAGGCTGTTGTGATGAATATTACGGATAATCAGGCCGAATATGTCAAAAATATTGAAAAAAAGGTCCGTTTAGCTGGATTTAGGGTCAAGTCTGACTTGAGAAATGAGAAGATAGGCTTTAAAATCCGCGAGCACACTATTAAGCGTGTTCCTTACATGTTAGTAGTTGGGGATAAAGAGGTCGAAGCGGGAGAGGTTGCCGTTCGAACTCGGAAAGGTGAAGACCTGGGTAAGTTTAAGTTAGAAGATTTCATCAATAAACTTACAGACGAGGTTCACCATAAAAAGATTTGCTAATTTTCTCGGAGGAATAACCTATTAAAAGAGGTAATAATAAACCTGATACGAATAAAGATCGCATTAATCACGATATTACATCGAATGAAGTGCGTCTAATCGGGCCAGATGGTGATCAGCTTGGTGTTGTATCCATCACAGAAGCACTTGATAAAGCCTCTCAATCAGAACTAGATCTGGTTGAAATCAGTCCAAATGCAAACCCACCGGTTTGCAAAATAATGGACTATGGGAAGTTCCTGTTCGAGAAGAGTAAAGCTCTTAAAGAGCAGAAGAAAAAGCAGAAACAAATTCAGGTCAAGGAGGTGAAATTCCGCCCTGGCACTGATATTGGCGACTACCAGGTAAAACTGCGCAACCTGCGTCGCTTTTTAGAAGGTGGTGACAAAGCCAAAGTGACGATCCGCTTCCGCGGTCGTGAAATGGCACACCAGGAGATCGGTATTGAACTCTTAAATCGCATTAAAACCGATTTGGAAGATATATCGAACTGTGAATCTTTCCCCAGAAGGGTGGAAGGTCGACAGATGATCATGGTGTTAGCACCCACCAAGAAGTAGGTGGTAAGGCATTCAAGTAACGGTAACGTTCGCCTTGCAACTAATGTTGTAAACAAGAACTGACTATTGTCAGAGAGAAATGCGGAGTATGTAATCATGCCCAAAATTAAAACTAATCGAGGAGCAGCGAAGCGTTTTAGAAAAACCGCTTCTGGTCGCTTCAAGAGTAAACAGTCTCACTTGCGTCACATTTTGACCAAGAAAAGCACCAAGCGTAAACGCCATTTGCGTGGCAAGAAGCTTGTTCATGATGCAGATACTGCGTTGATTCAACGCATGTTGCCTTACGTGTAAAGAGGAGACTGAATAATGGCTAGAGTAAAACGTGGTACAATTGCCCGTGCCCGTCATAAAAAGGTACTAAAGCAAGCTAAAGGTTATTATGGTGCACGCAGTCGTGTTTATCGCGTCGCGTTCCAGGCAGTAACCAAAGCTGGTCAATATGCGTATCGTGACCGTCGTCAGCGTAAGCGTCAATTCCGCCAATTGTGGATTGCCCGTATCAACGCAGCGGCACGTCAAAACGGTATGTCTTACAGCCGCTTCATTAACGGCTTAAAGAAAGCATCTGTTGAAATCGATCGTAAAATCCTTGCGGATATCGCGGTACATGACAAAGCAGCTTTCACTGCGCTAGTTGACACAGCCAAAGGCGCGTTAGCTTAATATCTTTTAAAAACACAGCTTAAGTTCTTATTTGAAACGGGATGCAGGATGCATCCCGTTTTTCTTTCTGGGCTGATAAAATCTACATGCAGCAGTGCTTTAAAAAGAAAACCCTCACAATCATTCCCGCAAATATCTAATCCAACAAGTGTTTTTTCTTTAGCGTATTCAGTATTATTTCCTACAGGTCTGTCTAATAATCCTTTCTAAGTAAGTTATCAAATGAATACGGCTCGTTGGCTGCACTCACACTTATACTTTTAAGGCCTGAGAGGTTGGCTTAAACTAGCCGCTAGACTCTAGTTTTAAGGTAAAAATATGAATGTTAATAATTATTTTAGTGAGCAGGGTAGTGGGCCGCCAATCATATTTATTCATGGCTCTTATGCAACGACTGCAACATGGAAAAAAATGGTAGAGCAGTTAGCCGCCAGTCATCGTTGTATCCTGATAAAGCTTCCGGGGCATTGCGGGACGACTGATCCTGATGACTTTGCTAATCCCACCATTGAAACTGAGCTGGCGATTGTCGAACAGGTAGCTAGTTTATTGCCGGACGAGCCGATTCATTTAGTAGGTCACTCTTTCGGTGGTGTCATTGCATTGGCTCAAGCGCTTAAAGGTAATCTGAATATTAGTCAGTTGTCATTGTTTGAACCTGTCGCCGTATCAGTGTTGAACGGAGAAATGAATGCTGTAGTACAAAAGTTTCTTGCTAAATATCGACACGATGTATCAACTAACGTTCCATTTGTATGTGGACAAGTTATCGACTTTTGGGGCGGTAAAGCCGCTTTTGAGTCCTTGCCGGATGCGATAAAAGCAGGGATGGAGCCTTTGGTTGCCAACAATATTCGTCACTGGGATATTTCGGCTGCTTTGGATTGCAAGGCTGTTGATTTACAAAACCTTGCAATTCCAACTCGTTTGGTTTGTGGTACAAGATCGAATCCTGTGGCGCACGCGATATGTGAACAATTAAATAAGCAAATACCACACAGCAAAAAATATATCATTGAAGGGGCGAGTCACTTTTTAGTTACCAGTCATGCAGATGATTGTCTGAAGGCGCTTGGCGAACAATCTTTTTTTGGTGCTTGAATAATTTAGAAATGGACCTTTGTGAGTTAATCATGGGTCGTGAAGGTCGAGACCATAATTTGTCAGGCTATTGCTGTGGCTACCCGCAGGCATATGTATCTTATTCGTTGAAAAACGGAAATTCATTTTTAAATCGCCTGGTTAACACTAATTTATTGCCGTTTTTTAACTTTACTTCATAGTCGCCGGCATGAATTGGCCTGAGCTCTTCTATCAAATCTAACCTTACAATTGTGGATTTATGAATTCTGCAAAACCGTTCTCTGGGCAATTTGGCTTGAATGTTTTTAAGGGACGCTCTATGAAGTAACTTTGTTCCACAAGGTTTGGAGATTTCGATATAGTTTCCAGCAGCGTTGATTATGTCAATTTCTTCATGGCGAAGTATGCGAATTCTACTGCTGTCTTTCAAAACTAGAAAATTTGACATGCTTCCACCTCGATTGTTTGATGCGGTTCAACTCTTCTCAGCTGGGTATTTGGTTTATGTTGCCAGAAGATAACGATATCAAAGGTTGCTCGGTGCTATGTGATACTTTATCGGAAAAGAATGAAGGAAAATGGCGTAAATGGGTTTTACTGCCATACCACAATTAGCCAAAATAACCGGAAATATGTAGTAGACTGCTCCAGTGTATTTATACCAAATCAAATATATATTGGATTTGGTATTAGTCATTAAACAATGGAAATTCGTTTTTAAATCGTCTGGTTAAGACAACTTTATTACCGTTTTTTAACTTTACTTCATAGTCGCCAGCATGAATTGGTCTGAGTTCTTCTATCAAATCTAACCTTACAATAGTGGATTTATGAATTCTGCAAAACCGTTCTCTGGGCAGTTTGGCTTGAATGTTTTTAAGGGACTCTCTATGAAGTAGCTTCGTTCCACAAGGTTTGGATATTTCGATATAGTTTCCAGCAGCATTAATTATGTCAATTTCTTCATGGCGAAGTATGCGAATTCTACTGCTGTCTTTCAAAACTAAAAAATTACTCATGCTTGCACCTCAGTTTGATGAAAATCGGGTAATTATATACAGGCCTGCTTCTCCATTGAGATGTGAGCAAAACTGTATAAGTGGCAAAGAAGTAAACCCAATAACCAATAGACGTTGTGATTCTGTTACACAGTGTTTTTTATCTTACAAATCGATGATAATTTGTTTCAGCTCATTATTTTCATCAGGTCTGTGCCGATGCTTTCCGCTAATATTTCCAAATGCGCACCCGGTGAATTCATCATGTTTTTGGTAACAAACTGTTCCTGTGCCTTATCAATTAGGTTGTGCTAGACCGGGTTTGTCGTTGTCTAAATTTGACGTCCATTATTGTGGAATGGTGACCTGAGAAACAGGGGGGAATAAGATGTAAACGGTCCTTTTCTGCCAACCTCAATAAATTATTGCTGGTGGCAGCTCGTTTTCTGAATGAGTCGGGGCTGTTCAGATGAGCAGCCCCTTTATTATTGGCTTGTTATAGAATTAAAATGTCGCCTTTAAGTTAACAAAATAAGTTCTGCCAAACACATCATAGGTAGCAGGCCAGGTGTTAGACTGCTCATCGTTTGAACCCACTATAGGTGGCTCTTTATCCAGCAGATTATCAATACCAGCAGTGATTCGATACTGATCATTGATGTAGTATGAACCCTGGAGATCAAAATAATTTTGACCGCCAATGCTGTTTACAGTGAAACTCGGTTCATCTTCCACTTTACCCACATGTCGCCACAATAATTGCACAGTATAGTCATCAGTACTAAATTTAAACGTTGTTCTATGCTTGTATTCAGGTAACGGCTCGCGACACACTTTACCAAATTTACCGGCACATGCTAATGTATCGTCACCAGAAAATGCCGTGAAGTTAAACTCGTCCGTGTAGGTACCGAGGTAGTCAATAGATGCTGTGCCCCCCCACAAGTCAGTGTTGTAGTTAATGATTAGGTCGTATCCTTTTAAAGTTTGGGTAGCAACGTTTTGAGCGGAGATTGTAATGTTGTCGATTGGCCCCTGGTTAAAGCGGTTGATAACGCTGCAGAATGGCGAATCCGCACCTTCGGTGTTCTCAGGAGAATAGCAGTTCTTCAAGACATTTGCGGCCCCGCCTCCAAAATCAGTAATGTAGTCTGTGATTTCAATGTCGAAATAGTCAAAACTGATTGACAGATCGTCAGATGGCGTAATGACCATACCAACCGTCATGGTATCGGCTTCTTCTTCCTGGAGATTCGGGTTACCCCCGCTAAACTCTTCCACCTGGCCAGAGCGTGTATTCAGAGATTCAGAAAATACTTTATCAGCAGGAACGCCAGTGGCAATACATAAGGCACGCACTGCTTCAGACTGATCTGACCCCCTAGCTGAACAAGGGTCATCTGCTGCAGGGAATCCGATACCGGATGGTGAAAATAACTCGGCAACATTTGGCGCTCGAACCGCTGTGTTGAAACCTGCGCGGAAACGTAACTCTTCGATCGGTTGCCAGGAACCTGCAATCTTATAACTGTCCATTTCACCCGCAGTGGAATAGTCTGCCCGGCGATAGGCAAGCTCTAAATCCAGCAACTCGGCCATTTTTACACCTTCAAGAATTGGTAAGTAAAGTTCTGCAAACCACTCTGATGTTGTGTAGCCTCCCTGTACTGGCGGTCTACCGTTGAAGCCAGAAATAGTACCCGCAGCCAAATCCTGTGATGGCAGAAATTCAAACGATTCTTGTCTGTGCTCGTAACCCAATGCAATACCCAAGGGGCCGCCGGGTAATTCAAACCAGCCTTCGGAATTACCGGCAACCGATGCCCCAATTAATTTTTGGTCAAATATGGCTACAGAACTCACTAATGTGGTAACGAAAGCGGCTGCTTCGTCCGAAATATTGCCCTGACCAAAGACATTCATTGGGGAACAATTGGTCAACGCGCCGTTAGCATTCGGATCGGCGCAGTTAACTGTACCATCTTCATTGATAACAACTTCACCGGTTGTGGGGTCCATCTCGAGCAATACGGCCTGTTGCGCTCTATCTGCATTGATGTTGCCTTCCTGAGATTCGCTACTTTGCACCTTCCCTGTTTGATAAAACACGTCATAGGTCCAGTTCGAATCACCTATTGCGCCTCGAATGCCAGTTAATAGTGAAAACGAGGTAAAGGTACTAATGGCGCGACGAACACCGACTTCTTCCATACGGCGACCAATAAAACCTGTCCCTGTATCATCAATGCCGTCGCCATCAGTATCCACGCCATCACCCAAAATAGGCGTCAAAGAAGCCTGAGCTTCCTCGGATAGCCAGGGGTTGCCATCCAGGTTAAACTGAATTACGTCATAGTATGGTGTTGGAGCTAATTGCTGCGGAACTAATGAATCGGTAAACATCGCCCGCGTATAAAGATCTGCATTTTCCGAGATTTCGTAGTGCCCTAAAGCGGTAATCTGATGACGGTGTTGAGGCAACTGAATGTAGTTTTCAGGCGCAAAGTTGAATTGGTCATTGCTTGGACCTGATTCAATGAATTCTCTATAAGAACCATCGGGGTTGAAAACGGCTCCTCCCGGCGTGGCAGAATCACTCCAGTTACCAAAAAAGCTAAACAAGTGACCTTGAGGAATGCCGGGTGAGCCTCCTGGAGCAAGTTGGTCTCCATCATCGACAAAGGTGGTGGATGCAAAGTCTCTGTCGGCCTGAAATAATTCACTACGCTCGGTGTAGGACATGTTAAAAACAACGTTTCCACGGCCATCTGCAAAGTTACCGCCCAAAGTTACATCGGCGCTGTAGATTTCTGCATCACCCTGTTCCGTTGACTCGTAGCCTGCTGAGACTTCCACCCCTTCAAAGTCATCTTTGAGGATAAAGTTAATTACACCAGCAACAGCGTCGGATCCATATACAGCGGATGCGCCACCTGTTAGTACTTCAACATCTTCGATCAATGCTGTTGGAATTGAGTTGATATCAACAGTCCCCGTAGACGTTGTTGGAACTGCACGGACTCCGTCGATTAACACCAGTGTCCGATTTGTTCCTAATCCGCGCAGGTCAACCGTTGCGGTGCCGTTACCGGGGTTATTGGATGTACGGTCAAGTCCAGGTAATACTTGAGGTAAAGTATTCAGTAGTGACTCAGTGTTCACAGTTGCAGATAATTGAAATTGCTCTTCACCGATTGTTGCAACAGGTGCATTTGAAATAAAGTCATTCTTGCGGATACGAGAACCCGTCACGGCAATCTTTTCGACAGAGTCTTCTTGTGCCGATTCCTGCGCGGACAATTGTCCTGACGATAAAACAGTTGTGCCAGATAGCAGGCTAAGAAGAATTGCCTTGCTTAACTTGTTGTATGTGTGCATTTGCGCCTCAATTTTAATTTTATTGAAAGAAAGTGCTTTTCTTTAAGCGCAACCATGCTAATTCACTTTACTTTGTACAAATCTGCCTAATACGTAAAGCGTCCAGGATCGATGTCGAAATGATTAAATTGAGTCAAAAGAGGTAATTGAACCTGTAAAAAAACGGTCAATAATGTGAGCAGTTAACAGTCGTCTCATTATATTTAGTTTGATGCTTATCGGTCACTGATAACGACTGAGTTGCTTACTTTAAGTAATGAGCAGAGGACTGCATTAACTGGCAGTTTTTGTCGAATGTTTCACCGCAGCGTTTAGTTGTTTGAGTTCTTTGTCGGTGACGTTTCGCCATTGACCAGGTTTTAGCTTACCCAATTCGAAATGCATAATTCGAGTACGTTTTAATTTGGTGACCTCATATCCCAAAAACTCGCACATACGTCTGATCTGACGATTTAGCCCCTGGGTTAAGATAATTGTAAACTGGAATTTGCCGCGAGCTCTTACCTTGCAGGGTTTTGTTACCACACCAAGTATAGGTACGCCTTTTGCCATTTTCTGTAAAAATCGTTCGCTAATTGGTTGATTGACGGTTACTTCATACTCTTTATCGTGGGCATTTTCGGCCCGTAATATCTTATTCACTATATCACCGTCGCTGGTGAGCAGGATTAGCCCTTCGGATGGCTTGTCTAGTCGTCCGATGGGGAAGATTCGTTGCTTGTGGCCGATAGCATCAATGATATTGCCTTTGACATGGCGCTCTGTAGTACAGGTGATACCAATGGGTTTGTTATAGACTAAATAGATGCGATCGGATTTATCTTCAGCTACGGCTTTTACCGGTTTACCGTCAACTTTAACCCTGTCCCCAGGATTCACTTTAGTGCCTAATTCGGGCAATTTGTCATTAATGGTTACGCGATTTTGCTCGATCAGTTTATCCGCTTCTCGTCTGGAGCACAGTCCGGTATCACTAATATATTTGTTGAGGCGCTTTGCCTGTGTAGAGGTCATTTTCGGATGTCCTTAGATCTGAATATATCGAGCTTGCGCTTCAATCGTCGGTGATTTATACAAAACCGTGGTAGGCCTTCTTTTCGCTTTTCGTGAGAACTCGCGTATTTAATCACAATCATCAGAAAAGTTAAAAATAGATTGCATTAAAAAGTCACTACCAGACTCATCCTGATAAAATGGTGATTCCTAAATGAGTTATTTTCGTGATTCAACATTTCACTCCGTTTCTGTTATCGCGTCTGGAGAAACTTTGAGCCTGAAACCCAAGTGAAATTAATCCCTCGCTGTTAAGTTCTAATCAATGACACTCGTTTTTCATAGTGCTTTCTAGTCCCAACAGTTGATAAAGGTAAGAAAACGTTCCGATTAGATTGGGGAAAGGGGATTGTGCTGCTAATATTTTCTTTAACTCACTGAAAAGGAACAACATCAGTAATGCGTTGGTACGGCCTGCAAAACAAGATATTTATTCTGGTCATTGGGCTGTTTTCACTGGTCCTGTTGCTAACCTTATTAAGTATTTATACTGCCGCGAAAAACCAGTCTGAACAACAGTTGCAGACCCGATTGGAGGTGGGAAAAAAGGTAATCAGCAACAAGCTTGAGCTTTTGCAGCAGCATTTGGACGGAAATCTAAGTACCGTTGCTAAGGACTGGGCTCTTCGAAAAGCAATTGGGGAGCAGCAAGACACTGAATCTATAGTCAGTATTCTTAAGAATCATGGACGCAGGATTGAGTCTGATCTGGTTTGGTTATTTGACCCAGGATTAAATATCGTTGCGCAAACTAATCTGGAAGCTAACGTTTCATTGAATCGAGAGCAATTGCGCTATTTAACCGGCGATGCAGGCTTAAAAATCATGACGTTTAATCAGCGGCACTATTTAATGTCGCTGGAATCTGTCAGAGCCCCCCGCGTCATTGGTTGGCTATTAATCGGGCAGGAAATAGATACAGCTTTGTTGCAGCAACTCGCAGGGCTCACTGAACTCGAAGTGAGTGTCATCGCTGTATCCGATACTCAGAATATTGAGCATATATTGTCGTTCAGTGACTACCATAATCAAGTTAGTAACACTCTTGAATCCAAGCATCTAATTCAAGCCAAGCCGTCAGATGTGACCGTACAAGTAATAGCACTTGAGGGCATTCCTATGGCAATTCTGCCGTTTTCGTTATCAGGCAATCATATCTTGCAGTATTTTGTGCTGTTGCATGAAAATGCAGATGCCGTACTGGTACCTTTGAACAAGTTTTTGATTGATATAGTTCCCTATTTTCTTCTTGGTGTGCTGCTTGCCATATTAGGGTCATATGCGATAGCGCGAGGGATTACTCGTCCGGTCGCAGCGCTGTTAAAGGCAGTCAGGTCAGTTTCCGGAGGGCAATACTCGGAGCAAATCGTGGTTGAAGACCGCGGCGAACTGGGTGAATTGGCAGGCGAATTTGCGAACATGCAGACTGCTGTGATGCAACGTGAAAGAAAGATCAAAAGCCAGGGTGAAGAGTTAGCGCGGGCCAGTCAGGCAAAATACGAAGCCGCAATTGCGCGACAGGAAAAACAAGTAGCTGAAGCGGCGACAAAAGCGAAAAGTCAGTTTCTGGCTAATATGAGTCATGAGATCAGAACGCCGCTAAACTCGATTATCGGTTATTCAGAAATGCTGAATGACGAAGACCTTAAAGAGGATGATAAAAGTTCGGCAGCGGAAACAATCAATATTTGTGGCAAGCATTTGCTTAATATCATCAATGACATTTTAGATGTATCCAAAATAGAAGCGAATAAAATTGAGTTGGAGTGGCTCGATACAGACCTTATCGGTTTCGCCCAGGAAATTAAGACGATCGTTCAGCAGGCGGCAGAGAAAAAGTGCATAGCAATGAAGGTCAAATACCAGTTGCCCCTTCCCATTGCGTTTTCTATCGATCCAACGCGTTTAAAGCAGGCTTTGGTTAATTTGTGTAACAATGCGATTAAGTTTACCGAAGAAGGAGCTGTGACCCTAAATGTTAGCTACGTCCCTGCGGAGGAGTTGTTGCGTTTTGATGTGGTTGATACGGGTATTGGGATGTCTGAGGAGCAACAGAAAAAACTGTTTGCGGCATTTTCTCAGGCGGATCAGAGCACGACAAGACAACATGGTGGCACCGGTTTAGGTTTGTTTATCAGTAAACAATTGACGGAAATGATGGGCGGCAATATCTCAGTGTCGAGTGAAGCCGGGCAGGGTAGCACCTTCACCCTTTTGGTCCCATTCAAAGCGACTGAAAACACTGAGCAGGTGTCAGATGAAAATCACCTTAAAGCACTCATGGAGCAAAGCAAAAAAGATGTCATTCAGGTCCCACAATTATCAGGGTCAATCCTATGTGCCGATGACAATGCAGATAATTTACGCTTAGCCGAATATTTGATCAGTAAAACCGGTGCCCAATTGACATTGGTTAGCGATGGTGAACAGGCGTTTGAAGACGCCATGGTTAATGACCATGATCTTATCTTGATGGACATGCAAATGCCGGTCATGTCGGGAACCGAAGCAACCGAATTACTCAAAGGTGCCGGATGCCCAAGTCCAATCGTTATGCTGACAGCGAATGTTGACTCAAGCAGTCGTCAGGAAATCGAAGACGCTGGTGCTGATGGTTATTTTGCAAAACCGATCGACACACAGAAATTTTATACAATGTTAAGTCAGTATTTGACTGCTCCCGACGACAGTAAGTTGGTCGTTCTGGCAGATAATGAGGAGTTAAGCGAGCTTAAGGCGCAGTTTGTCACAGGCCTCAGTGATTATCTGCAACAACTGCAGCAAGCGAAGGAACATCATGATTGGTCTTTGGCAAAATCGTTATGTCACCAGCTAAAGGGCAATGCAGGGCTTTATGGTTTTGAAGTGCTTGGAAGTACGGCTCGCCAGTCCGAAAGTGCCATAATTGAAGGTGACGATGAAGCAAAAATTGCAGCTTTGGATGACTTGATAACGCAAGTTTCCGAGGCTCAGTCAGGAGAATAAGGAAAACAGTATGCAGAAGTACAAAAATATCAGTGCCTTAATTGTTGATGATGTTGCTAACATGCGCAGTTTTTTAATGAGTTCTCTGCGCTCAATTGATATGTTGCATCTGCGGGATGCTGCTAACGCAGCAGAAGGCATGCGAATGTATCAGGAGAAACGTCCCGACATTGTTTTTTTAGATCTCGATATGCCTGATATTAGTGGTTTGGCTATGTTACGGTCGGTCAAACATAAAGATCCAAGCGCATTTGTCGTCATTGTCAGTGGTGAAAGCAAAAAGGAAAATGTTAAAGAAGCATTAAAACTCGGCGCTAAAGGATTTATCGTGAAACCCTATAACATGACAAAAGTTATCGCGATGCTGGATAAGGTTCTGGAAAGCAAAAAAAAGTGATTCCCCGCGAACGCGGGGGACATAATAATTTGAATAGCCAAGTCCGTGAAAGTATCAACGACATTGTGCCCTGGCTGGAAAAAACGTTGTCTGGTACTGCCAAGACGCCCAAGTGAATATTCATTGATTCGCTTTTAAGTTTATTGACCTGCATAATTGCCGCAGCCCTACATAGGGTGAGGTCTAAGCAATTAACATTCAAATAATGGAAACTTTTTGACGTGATAAAAGTTGGCGTTGTCTATTTTTCTAATACTGATGTTACAGGAACACTGATGTCTGCAGTGAAGAAAGAATTAGAAAAATGCGGGTGTACCGTGGTCGAGCATTTGATAGTTGGCAGTGAGATTGTGCACGGGCGGTTTGTCGTAGAGGAGCTATTCCCTGAGCTGCATGCTTGTCAGGCAATAATATTTGGTTCGCCGACTTATATGGGGGGCGTATCCGCACAGTTCAAAGCCTTTGCAGATGCTACAAGCGAGTTTTGGCAGCAGCAAAAGTGGGCAGGTAAACTCGCAGCGGGTGTCACTTCTGGAACTGGCTTAAATGGAGATCAGGGTGCAACGTTAGCGTACTTACAGTTGTTAGCGAGTCAACATGGCATGCTGTGGGTGAGTCTGGATGCCCCATTTAATGACGAAAACAAAGGTGTAAATCGACTAGGTTGTCACTTGGGAGTAACCGCACATAGCAAAGACGGCTCTGTGCACAACGCTGATATCAAAAGTGCAAAATACCTGGCAAGACGTGTGTTTAACTTGGCAACACGGCTTAAAAACGAGTCTGACTAAAAGGTATAATGTAGAAATTGAAAGGCAAACAATAATAAATAATAGTGTCCTAAATTATGAGTAACCAACAACCCAACAATCCGCTCCATGGAGTCACTCTAGAAAAGATAGTTACTCGGTTAGAGCAGCATTACGGCTGGGATGGATTAGCCAGAAAAATCGATATTAATTGCTTTAAGAGCAATCCATCGGTCAAGTCATCATTAAAGTTTCTGCGTAAGACGCAGTGGGCCAGAGATAAGGTGGAGGATTTGTATATCAGCACATTTGAAAAGCCGTCACCGTGGAACAAAGTTTAATAGCCAGGCTCTGCATTTTCCGCCGTTTCTTGAGTCTTCTAATGGCGAGCTACCCGGTGATTTCAGGTAATACGTGCCATGTTCAGCTAGCACTATTTATCAACACAGACATCATAGGTTTCTGACCATTCTAAGGCGTCCATATACAAGTCCGTCATGTCACACTCATTAATCCCGACAACGTTGGCCATCTTTTGTGTGTTGTACCAACTGCCAGCCTCATAGGCTTTCACCAGTTCCAGCAAGTGGAACAGGTCATTTTTAAAACCCAGTAACGCTTCTCTGATGTCATCTTCTAAAGGCAGGCGCAGGATCACCTCTTCCATAGGTTTACCCAAAATCGCATCAATCAATGAGAATAATCCCAGCAGGAAAGCCTGTCCGGGATTCTTGCTATTCTTCTTTTCCATTATGGCTTCACACAGCCGAGCGCGAATGACCGAGGAACGCACTAATTCTATTGGCGTATGTTCTCCCAAATGCGCGGTTGCTATCAGAATGATAAACTTTCTGGCTTCAGTATCACCCAGATACACCAAGGCTTGTTTTATGGAGCTGATTTTACTTTGCAACTGAAATGCGCCGGAGTTGATCAGGCGTAATAACTTATAGGTAAGCGACATATCTTTTTCAAAATGCTTCGCAACCCTGTTGAAATTGATGTTTTTGCTCATCACTTCTTTGTAGATCGCCATGACGACTAAGGCCTGTGCCTCAATATCACGATGTTGCAACATTTCGGGTTTGCGGAAATAATAGCCTTGAAAATAGTGAAATCCAAGAGCATAGGCTTCTTTATACTCCTCGACAGTTTCTACCTTTTCCGCCAGCAGTTTGATGTGACGCTTGGGTTTAATCTGCGCCAGTGATTCTTTTGCCTGTGCTAACGGAATTGCCTGGATATCGAATTTAATGAGACTGGTGAAAGGTAAAAAGCGCTCCCAACCGTGGTGATATTGGAAGTCATCCAGCGCTAATCGAAATCCTTTTTCGTGCAGCTGTTTACAGGCTTCATAAACTTCCTGAGTAGGAGAGGTATGTTCAAGAATTTCGATGACCACATCTTTAAAGGGTAATAAAGACGGGGTACCATCCAAAATGGCCTGTTCAGAAAAATTGATGAGCGCCTTTTTACCTCGAGTCAGATTTTTGAAACCGACATTTAAATGATGATTGGTGACCAGTTTAGACGTAGCCACAACCGGATCAGTTCCCACTGGGAAGACATTGCTGACACCTTCACGAAATAACAATTCGTATGCGACAGTTTGCTCTTTGCGATTGAGTATGGCTTGTCGAGCTACATGAACTTGCATATCAGACTCATTTTGGCACCCTGGCCAGGACAGTAAATATTGATGTCACTCTTCCTTGTTACGGTTTCTAAAAGAATGCAGACCACATTGGGTTGAAAATATTGCTTTTCCTGAAGTCTAGCAAAATAGTGATAAAAGCACCGAGTATTGAGCGCAAAAAGTATAATATTTCACACTAATATCACCTGAAAATGACAAATTGCCATCGTTTTTGCTGCTAAGTGCTTAAATCTCCATAATTTTCCTTGTTATCACTAGCCGAAATTCGCACAAATCGTGTAGAATTCGCGGTTCACCAGTGTATATACGCTAACGCATTAACCAAGCATTCGGGGAAAGTATGGATCTCGAAGCCATTGTCAAAAAAGCTGAAGATGAAATTCAGCAAAGTACTTCTGTGGCGCAATTAGACGAAGTACGGGTCAACTACATGGGGAAGAAAGGCGAACTAACCGCTTTATTGAAGGGGTTAGGTGGGCTGTCTCCAGAAGAACGACCGTTAATGGGGCAAAAAATCAATCAGGCAAAACAAGCCGTGCAGCAAGCTATCAGTTTGCGTAGTGATGCCCTTAAAACCGAAGAATTAAATGCCAAACTGGCCAAAGAAAGTATCGATGTAACGTTACCTGGCAGAACTGAGAATCTGGGTGGTTTGCATCCTGTTTCCCGTACTATTAAACGCATTGAGCAATTTTTTGGGGAGTTGGGGTTCGAAGTTAAACAAGGCCCAGAAGTTGAAGATAGTTTCCATAATTTTGATGCGTTGAATATTCCCGCTCATCATCCAGCCAGAGCCGATCATGATACCTTTTATTTTAACCCTGATGTGATGTTGAGAACGCAAACATCCGGTGTACAAATACGGACCATGGAAACTGAGCAGCCGCCACTTCGTATTATTTCACCGGGTAGAGTTTATCGTAACGATTATGACCAAACTCACACGCCGATGTTTCATCAGGTGGAAGGTTTGATGGTCGACAAAAACGTGAAATTCACCGAACTCAAAGGCATTTTGCACGACTTTTTACGAAACTTTTTTGAGAAGGATTTGCAGGTCCGATTCCGACCTTCTTATTTCCCTTTTACTGAGCCGTCTGCCGAAGTAGACGTCATGGGCGAAAACGGCAAGTGGCTTGAAGTGTTAGGTTGCGGCATGGTGCACCCAAATGTTCTCAAAGCGGTCAATATCGATCCAGAGCAGTACACTGGTTTTGCTTTTGGTATGGGAGTAGAGCGTCTGACAATGCTGCGCTACGGTGTCAATGACTTACGCTCCTTCTTTGAGAACGATTTGCGTTTTTTGAAACAGTTTAAATAAGGGTTACCATGAAATTCAGTGAAAAGTGGTTACGGGAATGGGTTAACCCACAAATTTCAACCCAGGAACTAGCAGAACAAATTACCATGGCCGGTCTGGAAGTTGACGGCGTTGATCCAGTTGCAGGTGAGTTCGCCGGTGTTGTTGTTGGTGAGGTTGTGGAATGTGGCCAACATCCGGACGCAGATAAATTGCGCGTTACCAAGATTAATGTCGGCGGTGATGAGTTATTGGATATCGTGTGTGGTGCACCTAATTGTCGCCAAGGCATTAAAGTGGCTGTTGCTACCGTGGGTGCAATGCTACCGGGCAACTTTAAAATCAAGAAAGCAAAACTCAGAGGCCAGCCATCTCATGGCATGCTGTGTTCTGCGTCGGAATTGCAATTGTCCGACGAGAGCGATGGCATTATGGAGCTGCCTTTAGATGCGCCGGTTGGGACAGATTTTCGCGATTATCTGGGCTTGGATGATGTGACAATAGAAGTCGACTTAACACCAAATCGAGCCGATTGTTTAGGGATAAGAGGGCTGGCACGGGAAGTTGGGGTATTAAATAGTGCCGACGTGTGTGAACCCACAGTTGAACCTGTTGCCCCTCAGCTAGATGAACAAAGAGAGATTGTGCTGGACGCCCCGGAAGGTTGTCCTCGCTATTTAGGTCGGGTTATTCGCAATGTAGACCTGTCCAGGTCATCACCTCTGTGGCTGAAAGAGAAGTTACGACGTTGTGGTGTGCGCAGTATCGATCCGGTTGTGGATGTCACTAATTTTATTTTGTTGGAACTCGGCCACCCAATGCATGCCTTTGACCTGGATAAATTGCAGGGCAATATTCATGTGCGTTATCCCAATGCCGGTGAAAAGCTGACATTGCTCGATGGTAACGAGGTTGAGCTGAAATCAGATACCTTGTTGATTGCTGATGAGCACAAAGCCCTTGCTATGGCCGGGATTTTTGGCGGTTTGGATTCAGGTGTTGCCGAAAATACCCAACACATCTTTCTAGAAAGTGCCTTTTTCGCCCCGTTAGCGATTGCAGGTAAAGCAAGACAGTATGGTTTACATACTGACGCCTCGCATCGATATGAACGTGGTGTCGATCCGCAACTGCAACATCAAGCCATGGAAAGAGCGACACAATTACTATTGGACATTGTAGGTGGCGAATGCGGCCCGGTATTTGAGGCGGTTTCCGAACAACATATTCCGGCTGGCAAAACAGTGGAAGTGCGTCACAGTCGAATTATTAAGGTGATTGGGGTAGACATCGCAGCTGAAAAAGTCGATGACATATTTCAGCGCTTGGGAATGGTGGGCAATCGCCAGGATGACGTTTGGAAGGTAGAAGTACCCTCTTACCGGTTCGATATTGCTATCGAAGAAGATTTGATTGAAGAGGTTGCGCGCATCTATGGTTACAACAACATTCCGAATGTTGCACCACAGGCCAGCCTGGAAATGCCGCCCCATCAAGAATCAGTATTAGCATTAGATAGGTTCAAAGATGTGCTGGTGAAACGTGACTTTCAGGAAGCTATCACTTATTCATTTGTTGATCCTAAGATCCAGAATACTTTGTTCCCTGAATCAAACGGTATGGTGTTACCTCATCCAATATCATCTGATATGTCGGTGATGCGCGTGAGTTTGTTACCAGGTTTGTTACAGGCGCTGGAATATAATCAAAACCGCCAGCAGCAGCGAGTGCGTTTATTTGAAACGGGCTTGCGATTTGTTCCTGATAACAGTGAAAAAGTGGGTGTCCGTCAAGAAGCGATGCTGGCAGGTATCATCACCGGGGAGCGTTTTGAAGAGCGTTGGTGTAATGAAAAACGTAAAGTCGACTTTTTCGATGTAAAAGGCGACGTAGAAGCGTTATTACAGTTGACCAACAAGTCTCAGCAGATCAGATTCGAAACCGCTGACCATTCAGCGTTGCATCCCGGTCAAAGTGCTGCAATCTATCTCGGTGAGCAACTGGTTGGGCACGTCGGTGCATTGCACCCGGTGCATGAAAAGCCGCTGGGTATTAATACCCGAGTTTTCGTTTTTGAGCTGGTTTTGTCGCACATTTTGGAAATGGATTTACCGAAAAGCAAAGAAATTTCAAAATTCCCTGCAAATCGGCGAGACATTGCTATTATTGTTGATGAGCACGTATGCGCAGGCGAAGTGATGCAAGTCATTGAAAAGGCTGGCACAAACCTTTTGATTGACCTAAACTTGTTTGATGTATACCGAGGCGAAAACGTCGGCGAAGGTAAGAAGAGCTTAGCGCTTTCCTTGCATTTACAGGACACTAACAGAACGTTGGAAGAAGCGGAAATTCAGTCGCTGGTCAATAATGTGGTGTCTCAATTGAAAGAACAGTTTGGTGCATCTCTGAGGGATTAATCTATGGCCCTGACAAAAGCTGAAATGGCAGAACATCTCTTTGAAAAGCTGGGCATGAATAAGCGGGATGCCAAAGATCTCGTTGAACACTTTTTCGAAGAAATGCGGGAAGCCCTTGAGGCTGGTGAACAGGTGAAATTATCTGGATTTGGAAACTTTGACCTTCGCAAGAAGAATGAGCGCCCAGGTAGAAATCCCAAAACTGGTGAAGACATCCCCATCAAAGCAAGGCGGGTGGTGACTTTCAGACCGGGCCAAAAACTCAAAAGTCGGGTTGAAGGCTCTAAACCAGTAGATTGATAAACTGAAACCTATTCGATAACGTATAAAGCCAGAATGACAATTCTGGCTTTTTTATTGGAACTTATGGATAAAATTAAATTAGGCACCAGTGCTTGTGTACTGGGGCAAAAAGTACGTTACGATGGCGGCCACAAGCGGTCTGCTTTTGTTGATAAGCATGTTTCTCAACATTATGAGCTGATGCCATTCTGTCCCGAAGTAGGTATGGGGATGTCAGTACCCCGACCGACTATTCACATCAGGGAAATCAATGAACAGTTGCGCTTGGTTGACAGCAAAGATGCCAATATCGATCACACTGAAAAAAATAATGGCTTCTTTGAACAGATCAGAGGGCGTTTAGCGACTCTGGACGGTTTTATTCTGGCCGCTAAATCGCCTACATGTGGATTAGAGCGCATCAAAGTTTATGATGCCGAAGGAAAGCTGCAGCACCGGAAAGGGACGGGCATGTTCGCTCGCTTGTTACAAGCGCATTTCCCGCTGTTGCCACTAGAAGAAGACGGTAGATTAAATGATCAGGGACTCAGAGAATGCTTTTTTACCAAAGTCTCCGCGTTTCATGATTTTCGCCAGAATGTACTGCCACAAAAAAGTAAACACGCGCTGATACAGTTTCATAGCCGCTATAAGTTTCTGGTAATGGCTTACAGCCCCCAGACTTATCAGTCGCTGGGAAGGTTTGTCGCTAACGTGGATGATAATGACTTAGAGGATGGACTATTACAGTATCTTGAACAGTTAATGTCGGTATTATCAAAGCCAACAAATCGTAAAAAGCATACCAATGTGCTGATGCACATTCAGGGCTTTTTCAAGCAACAACTTGATAAAGAAGACAAGTCTGAACTGACGGAACAGATTGAGCAATATCGCAAGGGCCTGGTTCCGCTTATGGCACCCGTGACGTTATTGAATCACTTCCGGCGCAAATATCCGGATGAATACCTGGAGAGCCAGGTTTACTTTCAGCCGTATCCAATGGAGTTGGGATTGAACGCGTAATGAAAATGAAGACAGTACGCAAACCCAATAAAAAAGCGGCTTAAAGCCGCTTTTTTAATCTTTGTATCTTACGAAATGCGCTCTTAGCGAGGCAATGTTGAACCTGGGTTTTCAGTGTCCAGCTTCTCGTTCCACCATTGCTTAACTGAAAAACCTGATGATTTTTTAGCTGGTGCTTTAGCTTTCTTAGGAGCAGAGGCTTTTTTCTCTACTTTCTTTTCTGCTTTTTTAGGCTCTTCAGCTTTTTTCTCAGCAGCTTTTTTCGGTGCTGCTTTCTTGGCTGCTGGCTTTTCTTCGGCTTGCTTAGCTTTACCGCCTTTCAGCTCTGCAGTCATTTCTTCAAGCTGAGCCAGACGAATGTTTTTCCCACCGTCGACACTGTACCAGCCACTTTTTGCTTCGATTGATGGTTCTTTACCGTTTGCGGCTTTGTAGGCTTCAGTGAAGTCAGCGATAACTTGGTCTTTGTCCAGTTTACTCATATCTTGTTTCTTTAAGTTTAATTGAATGCGAAAATACAGTCGGCCTTTATACAGATTTTTTACATAAAAGTCTAATTTTCGCACTAAACGACAGGATAATAAGCAGAAATGATGCAAAGACAACAATTAACTGCCTGGTTTGAGCGCATTCTACAGCCACAACTTATCAAAGATTATTGCCCCAATGGTCTACAAGTTGAAGGTAAGGAAACCGTAAACAAAGTAGTCACCGGCGTGACAGCATCCAAGGCACTAATTGAAAAAGCAATAGAATCGCAAGCTGATGCCATTGTGGTACATCATGGCTATTTTTGGAAAGGTGAACCGCAATCGGTGACAGGCATGAAAAAACAGCGGTTAAAACTATTGTTAGAGCATGATATCAATTTATTTGCCTATCATTTGCCATTAGATGTGCACCCTGAAGTGGGCAATAACGCCATGTTAGGAAAAATATTAGGTCTGACGGACATTCAAGCACTACCCGGACAAAAACCTGAGGGTATAGTGATGACAGGTCGGGTGACGGGTGAGAAACTCCTCACAGAATTTTGCGATGAGCTGATGCATAGTCTGAGTCGTAAAGCGCTGGTAGAGGAAAGTGGTAGTAACCTGGTTTCTAAGGTGGCCTGGTGCACTGGCGGTGGTCAAAGTTTTATTGAAGCAGTTATTGAACACGGTGTAGATACTTTCATAAGCGGAGAAGTCTCTGAGCAAACCATTCACACTGCACGCGAATGTGCCGTCAATTTTATTGCTGCAGGGCATCATGCCACTGAACGCTATGGGGTAAAGGCGCTCGGCGAAAAACTGGCAGAGGAAACCGGATTAGAGGTGAGCTTTATTGATGTACCTAATCCGGCATAACTCAGGTTGTTAACTCGGGTAGTCAACTCAGGTCATTAATTCCGCAACCATTGCCAAAGCTGGCCAAGGTATTCGTAAATGACGCGCTCCATTTTGTACAGGTTCTTTGATTTTGGAAAATCATGCCAAAAAGGATCGCGACTTTCATCTTTTAAGACATGACCTGTCGGTGCCGCAATGGGGTTGAGCCCTACTGCTCTGAAATATTTCATGGCTCTTGGCATATGGCTGGCAGAGGTCACTAAGGCAAACCGTTTGCCAGCTAATATCGAATGCAAAAGCTGCGCTTCCTCTTCCGTATCTTTGGGACGCTCTTCTATTAATATGTTGTTTGTGGGGACACCCAGCGCAATCGCCAGTTCCATGTTGGTGCGGGCGTTGCTAAAGGGCTCGGTGCCACCGTAACCAGAGGTGATCAATTTTGCCTGTGGGTTGTTAAGGTAAATCCGTATACCTTCGGCGATGCGGAACAGTGAACAAGCGTCTACCTGAGCTGTTATTGGTAATTGACCGTCATTGCTGTGACCACAACCCAACACCACGACGTAATCTACGGATTGGGTGATATCAAATTGGTGGTATTGTCTTTCCAGAGGACCCAGAAGTGAATTTGGCCCCCAGGGAGTGCTAAGAAAGAACAAAGTGGTCACGGCCAGTATGTTAATGGTCAAGGCTTTGCGATATTGCCGCCTAGATAAATAAAAAATACCCAGAATCAAAAAAATTATTAGTAATGGGAGTGGCTGTAACAGCGCGCCCAGGGTCTTCTTGATGTAAAATCCAATCATATTGACGTTATGTTCCGGGTAGTAGAGTGAAAGATAGAAGCTTCGATGGTATTGCAGCAAAATTTGATAAGAATATCTATGGTACCAGCAAAGGAAAATTACGCCACGAAATGCTCTGCCATCATCTGGCTCCCTTTATCAAAGATGGCCAAGGGAAACGCGCATTGGATGCCGGTGGTGGAACAGGCGAGTTTGCGCTGACACTGGCAGAGCATGGCTTTGATGTGCTGCTGAACGATATTTCTCAGGATACGCTGGATATCGCCAGATCGAAATTGCGGGATAAACGCCCCGAGTTGTCACCTAAAATCAATTTTCATTGTGGTGAAATAGCCGCTGTCTCTGATGCTCAATTATTTGACTTTATCGCCTGTCACGCTGTTCTGGAGTGGCTTGTCGAACCAGAGGACGCGATTCGAAAACTCGTGCAGTTGGTAAAACCCGGGGGCATTATTTCCTTGAGCTTCTTTAATGCCGATGCCAACGTATTTGGTAATCTGTTGTATGGAAATTTTGAATTGGTGGCAAATGACATGCAGCAGAAGAACCGTCTACAATTAGCCAACCATCGACCATTGTCTCCGCATAAGATCCTGGATGTGCTTAATACACTGCCGGTACAAGTTGTTGAGAGTGCAGGTGTGCGCTGCTTTCATGATTACCTGCGCGATAAGTCACAACAAGAGTCCGAATACCCTGCGTTGCTTGCAGCGGAAAAACGATTCTCCACTCGAGAACCATACAAGTGGCTGGGGAAATATTTTCAAGTCATAATAAAAAAACAGGACTTATAAACAATTGGCCTTGTACTTGGCCGTTGTTTTTCGTTTAATCACGGGCTGCGTTGCGTATTGTGCGCAATGCGCAGGAGAGGAGCATTCGCCAGGGCAAACATTGGTTATGGCCAAACATACATTGCGAATTTACTAGATTGATTTGCAATGACCAGTGTTTAAGGGGGACGAATGCCGAGGACGCATACCGTTTGGCAGTATGTCGTTCGGTTATCTGGGGTGAAACCCTGTAACTGTCACTCTTTGAGTGGAGTACTTCTGGTGGTGCACTTTAGGCTCGCCAGTTGTTGGTTTAATTAACTGGAAAGATGTCATGGAATCATTAACGGTTGCCAAATTTGGTGGCACCAGCGTCGCTGATTTTGAAGCGATGACTCGCTGCGCAGACATTGTTTTGCAGCGTCCTAATACCCGCGTTGTTGTCGTCAGTGCCTCTTCAGGCGTTACCAACTATCTTGTTCGTTTAACCCAGCCTCATTTACCAGCCAATGAGCGCGACGCGATCCTACAACATATTGCTGATATTCAGTTTTCAATTTTAAAGTTATTAGGTAAAAAGCCTGAGTTGGCGAAGGCAATGGAGCTTTTGTTGTCTGAACTGAATGAAGTCAGTCAGCATCAGCAATTATTTGAATCCCCCGCGCTTAAAGATCAATTGCTTTCTTATGGCGAGAGAATGTCTACGTTATTGTTTGCTGAACTATTGCGACAAAAAGGCTTGTCCGCTGTTAATTTCGACGCACGTCAGGTAATGCGCACGGATGACTCATTTGGTAAAGCAACCCCTGAAATCGAGCAAATAAAGAGTCTTTGTGCGACACATATTTTGCCTGAACTGCTGCAACATGTGATTGTGACGCAGGGCTTCATCGGTGCTGATGTCCAAAACAGAACGACCACCTTAGGGCGGGGCGGTAGCGACTACAGTGCGGCATTGCTGGCCGAGGCGCTAAACGCCGAAGTACTGGAAATCTGGACCGATGTCGACGGCATTTATACTACCGACCCGCGACTGACTGAACGTGCGAAACCTATTCCTGAAATCAGCTTTGATGAAGCAGCTGAAATGGCCACGTTTGGTGCCAAGATCTTACACCCTGCAACGCTTATCCCGGCGATGCGCACGGGTACAAAAGTGTTTGTCGGTAGCAGCAGAGCGCCTGAAAAAGGGGGCACCTGGATATTACGGCAAGTAGAAGATAAACCAGCTTACCGGGCCATCGCATTACGTAAAGAACAAGTGCTGCTCACTTTAAAAAGCCCCAACATGCTGCATGCAACGGGCTTTCTTGCCGAGGTGTTTACCATACTGGCTAAACACAAAATCAGTGTCGATCTGATAACCACTTCTGAGATCAGTGTGGCATTGACACTGGATGAGCCAAGCAACGCCAATAAACAGAATCTCAGTGATGCACTGCTGGCTGAACTGTCGGCAGTAGGGGAAGTAAAAATAGAGCGTGACCTTTCTCTGGTGGCTATTATCGGTAACCATTTGCAAGTTACAGATGGTGTAGGTGGTGAGGTGCTGTCGGCCTTACAAAGCTATAACCTGCGGATGATTTGCCACGGTGCCAGCCCCCATAACTTGTGCTTTCTGGTCAAAAGTAAAGATGCAGGAGCGGTAGTGGCGCACCTGCATCATCAGTTGTTTTAATATCAGACAATAAAGCTTGGGTTATCTGCTGAAACCGAGTGTGCTTGTTCAATGGAGGTCATGGTTGAACTGGCTATTTCCTGTAGGGCTTCTTGAGTAAAGAAGCCCTGATGACCGGTAATAAGCACGTTTGGAAAGGTCATCAGGCGCTGAAATACATCATCTTGGACGATTTCACAGGATAAATCCTGGAAGAATAATTCTGATTCCATTTCGTACACATCCAGTCCAAGGTGCCCAATTTGCCCCGTCTTAAGCCCAGCAATTATGGCTTTGGTATCAACCAACCCGCCTCTTGAGGTGTTGATGAGCATGACACCATGCTTCATGTTATCGATGGTGTTTTTACTTATTAAATGCTGGGTATCGTTATTAAGTGGACAGTGTAAACTGATTACGTCGGACTGTTTGATTAACTGTTCAAAGGAACAATATTCAAACCCCGCTGATACTAGGTCATTGTCTGGCATAGGGTCGAAACAAAGCACCTTCACACCCATGCCATGCAGTATCCTCGCTAAGACACTGCCTATTTTTCCCGTACCGACGATGCCTGCGGTCTTCCCATGAAAAGTAAAGCCTAACAACCCCGTCAGAGAAAAGTTGGCTTCTTTGACTCTGTTGTAGGCTTTGTGCAGTTTTCTGCCAAGCGCCAGCATTAGCGCCAGCGTGTGCTCAGCAACGGCCTCAGGAGAGTAGGCTGGCACTCTTGAGACCCGGATACCATATGACTTTGCTGCTTCAATATCGACATTGTTAAAGCCTGCACAGCGCAACGCGATATGTGACACCTTAAGCTCATGAAGGTTTTTTATAACAGCCACAGTGATGTCATCGTTTACAAATACACAGACAGTATCGTAGCCAGTGGCCAACGACACCGTCTGTTCATTCAAAGAAGACTCAAAGTAGTCAATTTGACAATGCTGTGAGCAGTACTGCGCAAAAAACTCCTGATCATAGGTTTTTGCACTAAACATCGCGACTTTTATTGCCTTCATGTCTAACTAGCCAGTGCTTTCTCTATGTCACCGGTGATTTTTTCCGGCTTGGTTTGAGAGCCATAGCGTTCGATGACGTTGCCGTCGCGACCTACCAGAAACTTAGTGAAATTCCATTTAATGCTTTTACTGCCCAATAACCCTGGTGCTTCTGTTTTCAGATAGCTATAGAGCGGGTCGGCATTGTCACCATTGACGTCAATCTTTTTAAACATGGGAAATTTAACGTTGAAGTTTAAGGTACAAAATTCCTGTATTTCTTCATCAGAGCCAGGCTCCTGATGACCGAATTGATCACAGGGAAAACCAAGCACTTCAAATCCTTGTTCCTGGTATTTTTCGTAAACTGATTGAAGTCCTTCATATTGTGGTGTGAATCCACATTTGCTCGCGGTATTCACCACCAGCAATACTTTACCCTTGTACTCACCCATTGAGGCTTTTTCGCCATTATTTCGTGTGACTTGAAAGTCATAGATGGAATTACTCACGTTTTATTCTCCTAATGCAGGGAAAGAAATTTTCATTGGATTAACTATACGAAACTGCGAAGATATTGCAGCAGAAAATCACGATTAAAGTAGAAAAAATGACAAAGATAGCATTCCTTGGGTTGGGGGTGATGGGTTATCCCATGGCTGGACACCTGACTAAACATGATTTTGATGTGGTTGTATACAATCGAACGTTGGAGAAAGCACAAAAATGGCAAAGTGAATTTGACGGCGAATATGTAAATACGCCAAAACAAGCTGCCAGCAAAGCCTCTGTCGTTTGTTTGTGTGTTGGTAACGACGATGATCTTCGTTCGGTGATGTATGGTGAGGAGGGAGTGATTGCCGGATTACAGTCCGGCGATGTCGTTATTGACCACACTACTACGTCTGCAAAGGTGGCTCGGGAAATGGCGGATGTTTGTGCGGATAAAGGAGCGCATTTTCTGGATGCACCGGTATCAGGTGGTCAAGCTGGGGCAGAAAACGGCCAGTTGACAGTGATGATGGGAGGGGATGCAGCTGTATATCAGAAAGTGACCCCGATTTTAAATAGCTATTCTCGTTTTCATAAATTACTTGGTAAAGCAGGTAGCGGACAATTGGCCAAAATGATGAATCAGATCTGTATTGCCGGGGTAGTTCAGGGTTTGGCCGAAGCGCTCAGTTTTGGCAAAAATGCCGGTCTGGACTGTGCTGAAGTAGTTGAAGTCATTTCAAAAGGTGCAGCACAATCCTGGCAGATGGAAAATCGCTATCAAACCATGTTGCAGGGGGAGTATGAGTTTGGTTTTGCTGTAGACTGGATGCGTAAGGATTTGCAAATTGCACTGGATGAGGCGAGAACGAACGGCTCTACGCTAGCGTTAACGGCGCTGGTCGATCAATATTACGCCGATGTGCAAAAACTGGGTGGTGGACGCTGGGACACGTCCAGTCTCTTAGCTAGGATTTGCGAGTAAGGGGCTCAAATTGCCACTTGTGCCCTTCGTAAAGGATTTGAGCGCGCTGATATTCGCGCTCTGCTTTCCAGGTACGGTTGTTTAGCTTTAACACCACACCTGGAAAGATTTTATCTCTGGCTTCAATGCCAATAATGCCCATGTATTGATCTTTGGCTAGTTTAATCTGACTGATTTTTTCTTCTAACCAATCCAACGTGCGCCGCTCGTTTTTATACAACGATATCGCCATGTTGACGTCTTCCAGCAAATCAAACGGAATCTTCTTACTCTTGATGAAATTGATCTTGGTTTCGTGAGCTCGGGTGTTTTGCTGCAACTGGACCCAAAGTTCGTCTAATTGGTCTTTTTTCTCCATCAGCTGATTAAGGCCGCTGCTGAAATCAACGGAAAGAGTGCTGCCTGAAACAGCACCTATGGTACCCGCACGGATTTTACCGTAGCAGCTGACTTCGCAGGCAAACAGGTTACCATTTGGGCGGTCGATGGGACCGGCAGTCACTGTACCTCGACAGTTTATCCGACTGTACGCCAACTGGCGTCCGACGGTCACGTTACCGTTGCAGCGAATATCCAGTCCCTGTCCATGGGCCACGTGTATGCCACCATGGGCTTCTAAAAGGGTGCTATAAGTATCGTTTTGTTCATTCACTTTGCCCATCGCACCTTCAGTGATAATAATATCACCCCCGGCCTGGAGCATCGCTGACTCGACAAATCCGTTGATAGTAATATCACCGGTTGCCACTATTTGCATTTTTTCGGTGACATCGCCATTGACCAGTACCGCACCATCGTAATTGATGTTTCCTGTACCAACATTACAGCCTTTACATATGAAGGTATCATCCACCCACATACGTTCGTCTTTGAATTTTGGCATGCCATTTATTTCGGCAAGCAAAATATTGTCATCGTCCGGGCTTTCCATTGTTCCCGAGCCGGCTGTGAGCTTAACCCATTGTCCAGGTGTGGCTTCAATTGGTGTGCCGGTAACGGTATATCCTTTTCGACCATCTGAAGGCGGCATTCTGCGCACCACAGGTGTTCCGGCTTTTACACAGATAATATCACCAAGATCGCGCATATCGACCTTGTCATCGTTCTTTTCTCTGGGTTTAAGAATGCGTTCCAATGCATTCGGAACCAGCGGACTGAGGCGGGAGTTTTTACCGTGTCTTGGTGGCAATCCCTTTGCGACTAACTCGTCGAATACGGTACCCGGAAGAGAGCATCTTGCTTCTGCCACAATAGTTTGTAGTTTGTTCTTACTCAGGCCACGTTTTATACCAATTTTTTTAGCTTGTTTACGTAAGTCTTTCACGGTGGCCTGTTTACCACCAAAAGCACTGGTCAACACCAGATGTGCCGACATCTCATCTTCCGATAAACGGTATTTGGCGGTGAAATCCCGTTTTTCGGCAATGCGCTCTGTAATGGGATCAAAACTATCTGTTTTTTGCGCTGTTTTGAAGTTTTCCAGGGCCGTTGCTAAGGCGTCCTCAAAAACAAAAAAGTCTTTGTATTCGCTTTCTTTAAACAGCTTCTCGATGCTCTTGGAGTCGACTCTGACCTCAATCTCAGCCGGCATGATCATAAGATCAAGATATTGACCCGAACTATCGAGATTAAAATGAATTCCTTCCATTACAGCACCACTATTTGTTGTTATCTGGTTTTAAGTTTATCGGCGAACTTTTGAGATACATGAAAACTTGTTATTTATTATAGAGTTGTTGAATTTATAAGCCATACAACCCATAGATGTTTTGGTTGCGAATATGTAATTTACAATTGTTCAGCGTATTGATAAAGGTTTTTCAGTATCGCGACTTTCTTTGCATCATTTTGATATTCCTGACTCAAATGTTCCAGCTGTAACGCAAACTCATCGAGCTTGATACTTGCCGGAGATGATGCATCGTGCAGTTTATAATACCTGTGTCTTTGCCACTTTTGCACCTCTTCATCTGATAAAGTGTGAGGAAAGTTTCGTGCTCGATACCTGAAAAGCAAAGTCTTCAGCCGTGTGTCAGAAAAACGCGCAGCATAATTACTTAGATTGTCAGGCTTATCTTCAAGGAGTTGCTGGCATAGTTTTCGGTCAGCGTTGGAGATAAATCCACCGGAATATAGGGCCGAATCTGCGTCTTGGTCATTTTGGCTTTGTTCCGAATGAACGTCAATCAGCTTGTCACGCAATGCCCCAAAGTGTTGTTTAGCTGTATCCAAATGCCGCAGGCAAGCCTCTCGATCGATGCCCAGGCGCTCAGCATTTTGCTCATCCAACGTTTTGGCAGGGGCCACTACCGGGCATTTGTTGCTGTGAATTTGCTTAATTGGAGGTCTGTTAACCCCTTTGGGAAGTTCGTCCTGTCGGGTGTAGAGTAACTGCCGCACATCTTCAGCAGTGTTGTCCAGTATCGATTCTGGTGAATGCTGCAAATCGATGGCAATAACCGCGTTTTTATTAACAGGATGCTGGACTATTGGCAACACCCAGGAGCAACATCCGTGAGTGGCCGGGAACTTGGATGAAATGTGAACTACAGGAACACCATCACCCAGTCGCAGTTGCTGATTTACAGCGTGCTTATTACGTAAAGACAATACAAAGTGAAATAGTTTTGGCTGCGCTTCCTTGATCTTTTTGGCTAATCCGATTGTTGCTCTTACATCCGATAACGCATCGTGTGCAGAAAGATGTTCAATATCGTTGGCTTGACTTAACAGCTCTAATTTGAATCGTGGTGATCCTGCTTCGTCATACACCCACTCGATGCCTTCCGGTCGTAAAGCATAAGTTGCGCGAACCAGATCGATAATATCCCAACGACTGTTACCCTGTTGCCACTCTCTGGCATATGGATCGTGAAAATTCCGATATAAACTGAATCGTGTTAATTCGTCATCATAGCGAATGCTGTTGTACCCGACGCTGCAGGTTCCTGGAATTGACATTTCTGCCTGAACTTTATTCATAAACTCATATTCAAGCATGCCATAGTGCAAACTTTGCTGCGGCGTTATACCTGTTATCAGGCAAGCCATGGGGTGGGGCAAATAATCATTGGGGATCTGGCACATCCAATCGATGGGTTTGCCAATGGGGTTAAGATCTTCGTCAGTACGAATTGCAGCAAATTGACACGGGTGATCTTTGTGTGGATCAGCACCCCAGGCTTCGTAGTCATGCCACAAGAATGTGTTGTTATGTTGCAAGTAGTCGTGAAATTCAAATGTTAAGTTGTTGCGATGGTATCAAAGGCAGTCACAAAACGCAGCCGGTTTTGGTCCCTATAAAATTATTACGGTCAAATAAGGCATCAATAAATGCCCTTATTTTTACGCAAGGCAAACTCAGTCATCTATAGTTGTATTTAAACAACTGGGAGAATCAAATGAGTGACCATGTTTATAAATTGATTGAACTGACAGGCTCGTCTAAATCAGGCATTGAAGATGCTGTGAATAATGCCGTGGCCAAAGCCAGCGAAAGCTTGCACCATATGCGTTGGTTTGAAGTGACCGAGACGCGTGGACACATAGAAAATGGCAAGGTTGCCCATTGGCAGGTGACATTAAAAGTCGGTTTTACATTAGACTAAGACAATTCTCAAACTTAAAAAGGAATATAGATGAAACGACTATTGTTAGCCGTTATGACCAGTTTTTGTGTCTCGGTAAATGCCAGTGAAGGCGATGTCGCCATTGCAATTCATGGTGGGGCAGGGACCATTACCAAAGCCAATTTAAGCTCCGAACAGGAAACACAGTACAAAGATACCCTGAAAACAGCGATCACAGCTGCATACAGCCAATTACAAGCGGGGGCTAGCAGTTTGGAAGCAGTACAAACTGCCATTGTGATGTTAGAGGATTCGCCTTTGTTCAATGCCGGGAAAGGCGCTGTTTATACCTATAATGGTGGTCACGAGCTGGATGCATCAGTGATGGACGGCAAAACGCTGAATGCAGGTGCGATAGCCGGTGTCAAAACCATAAAAAACCCTATTTCACTGGCCATCGATGTAATGAATAAATCCCCTCATGTCATGTTATCGGGTATCGGTGCAGAGCAATTTGCCGAATCACTTGGATATGAACAAGTTGACAATGGTTATTTTGACACACCATTTCGTCATGCGGCCTGGCAGCGTTTTATGGCTGAGCAAAAGCGTGACAAACAGGCCTATCGTGGAGCGATAAACCGGGCAGATTACAAATTTGGTACCGTTGGTGCTGTTGCCCTGGACAAACAGGGAAATATTGCGGCCGGTACATCGACAGGTGGTATGACTGGGAAACGCTGGGGCCGAGTGGGCGATAGTCCGGTGATTGGCGCAGGGACTTATGCAAACAACGAAAGCTGTGCAGTATCGGCAACAGGGCATGGCGAGTTTTTTATACGTTACAATGTTGCGGCGACGATTTGTGCCAGAATGCAGTATGCCAACGAATCTTTACAGCAATCTGCAGAGACAGTTATTAATAAAACCTTAAAAAGTGTGGGTGGTGATGGCGGTGTGGTTGCACTGGATAAACAAGGCAATATTGCCATGCCATTTAATACCGAAGGCATGTATCGGGCAAGTATTGATAAAAGCGGGAAGATTAGCGTAAGTATTTACTAAAAATTTTAGGCATCTTCTGCACTTAGCGCTATCTTTAAGGTAGAACCAAAAGAAAAAGAGTCTGACCCTATACAAATTAGCTGAGGAGGCATAATGGAGTCATTACAAGTAGGAGATTACTTGAATCAAAGACCGGTCATGTTTAATACAGAAATGCCTGTAGCCGAGGCGGTAGAAAGGTTGATTCAAAGTCATCAAACTGGCGGTCCTGTCATCAATGAAAAACGGCAGTTAGTTGGTTTTTTGTCTGAGCAGGATTGTCTTCGTCAAATGATTGAGTCCAGCTACTATCGAGAACAGGTCGCCCGGGTGAAAGATATTATGAGAACAGATGTGCTTTCGGTTAAGCCCTATGATTCGGTGTTGGAAGTGGCGCAAATGATGACCAAGGACAAACCTAAAGTCTATCCTGTGGTCGATGATGACGGTGTTCTGATGGGCACCATCAACCGGACTCTGGTACTGACCGCAATTGATGTGCAACTAAGAGACGGCTACAAACAATAAATTAAGTCTTAAGCCTTTACTGGCTTTCTGCAGTGAACTTATTTAGTATTTCCAGCCTTTTGAAATCGGCTGGAAATACGGTACCCAATTGCAAGAACCCTTAACTCGTTCACAACTTTTTTCGCTTATTGATGGTTGTCTGTTAAAAGATCGGCATGCTTTTCGGCTGCGCGCCAAAAAAATCAAGAACTTTTCCGAGTCGGACACCGCGTTTGCTGCACTAACCAATGATATTATCAAATCGGCCAATCAGGTTCAGCAGCGGGCAAATACCGTTCCCGATATTGAATACCCAGATCTACCCGTATCCACTAAAAAAGATGACATCATCGCGGCCCTTCGGTCTCATCAAGTGGTTATAGTCGCGGGTGAGACCGGTTCAGGGAAAACCACTCAGCTGCCCAAAATTTGTTTAGAAGCCGGGTTTGGTAGAGCCGGTACTATTGGGCACACACAGCCGCGCAGGCTGGCGGCACGTAGTGTTGCTGCCCGCATTGCCGAAGAGTTGAAAAGCCAAATCGGTGCCACGGTTGGGTTTAAAATCCGCTTTTCCGACCAGGTGTCTGACATGTCGCTAGTTAAACTGATGACCGACGGTATATTATTAGCTGAAATTCAGGAAGACCGGTTTTTAAATCAGTATGAAGTGCTGATTATTGATGAGGCACACGAACGTAGCCTGAATATCGATTTCATACTGGGGTATTTAAAAACGCTGCTCCCAAAAAGACCGGATCTTAAAGTCATTATTACATCGGCGACAATTGACCCGGAAAGATTCTCCAAACACTTTGATGATGCACCGATGCTGCAGATTGAAGGCCGCAGCTACCCAGTTGAGGTGCGCTATCGCCCGTTGCAGGATGAAAACAATGATATTCGTGACCAAAACGAAGCGATTCTAGATGCTGTGCATGAGCTAAACGGTGAAGGTCAGGGGGATATTCTGGTATTTTTAAGCGGGGAGCGTGAAATACGGGACTGCGCTGAGTTTCTCAACCGAGCTAAATTACGTCATACTGATATCTTGCCATTGTATGCGCGGTTATCTTCCAGTGAGCAAAATCGTATTTTCCAGTCCCATAGCGGCAGACGTATCGTATTATCGACCAATGTTGCTGAAACATCATTGACCGTTCCCGGTATACGTTATGTCATTGATACCGGTACCGCGCGAATATCCCGCTATAGTGTGCGCAGTAAAGTACAGCGATTACCCATTGAAGCAATATCACAGGCCAGTGCCAACCAAAGGGCAGGGCGTTGTGGTCGGGTTGCTGCAGGTGTATGTATTCGTCTTTACGATGAACAGGATTATTTATCTCGTCCTGAATTTACAGATCCAGAAATTCTCAGAACCAATCTCGCTTCTGTTATTTTACAGCTCACATCACTTCGAATGGGGAACATTGAAGACTTTCCGTTTGTGCAGCCGCCAGAAGGCAAACATATTGCTGATGGCATCAAGCTTTTGGAAGAGCTGGAAGCCGTTAAGAAGGCTAAGAACGGTTTACGTCTAACCAATATTGGTCGCTCATTGTCGAGATTACCGGTTGATCCCCGTTATGGGCGAATGATAGCTGCTGCCCAATCTCACAACTGTTTACGGGAAGTCATTATTATTACTGCCGGGTTATCCATTCAGGACCCAAGAGAGCGGCCGCGGGAAGCGCAGCAAAAGGCTGATGAGTGCCATCAGCAGTGGCACGACGAAGACTCAGATTTTATTGCATTGCTGAATCTGTGGCAGGGGTTTCGGGCAAAGCAAAACGAACTCTCTGGCAATCAGTTGCGCCGCTGGTGCAAAGACAATTTCATCAACTATCTGCGCATGCGAGAGTGGCAGGATATCGTTAGTCAGCTCAAGCAATCTGTAGTGCAATTGAGTTGGCGACTAAGCCAGCAGAATGCCGATTATGATGCGATTCATCAGGCTTTAGTTTCTGGCTTGTTGTCTCATGCGGGGATTATCGATACAGGAAAAGAGTACCTGGGTGCCCGAAATATGCGCTTTTACTTGTTTCCAGGGTCACCTTTATTCAAAAAGTCGCCAAAATGGGTGGTCGCAGCCGAACTGGTAGAAACCAGTAAATTATACGCCAGAACCATCGCCAAAATTCAACCTCAGTGGCTTGAGATTGCCGGGCAGCACCTGTGCAAATACCGTTATGCTGAACCTTACTGGAGCAAAAAGGCAGGCGCCTGCAAAGCCCAGGAGTTTGCGACTTTATTAGGTTTGCCAATCGTTAACAAACGCAATGTGTTGTATACCGATATTGACCCAGTAGCCTGTCGCCAAATGTTTATTCGGGATGCGCTTGTAGAAGGGGAAACCAAGCTGACTGCCCCCTTTCTGCAAGATAATCTGGCATTAATCGCCAACGTTGAAACCATGGAGGAGAAAACCCGGCGAAGGGATATCCTGGTAGATGAAGAAGAATTGGAGCAGTTTTATGACGCATTGTTGCCCAAAGATATAGCGACTGAGGTCAGTTTCAAAAAATGGTGGCGCAACCAATCTTCGGAACAGAAAAACGCCTGGCATTTTACCGAAGACATGCTGATAAAGGACGGGGCGCAATCAGTTACTGATTATGAGTACCCTGACACCTGGACGATCAGTAACATGACATTACCACTGAGTTATGAATTTGAGCCGGGAAAAGAGGATGACGGGGTCAGCCTTCATATTCCGTTGTCGGTGTTAAATCAGATAGAAGATACCGGTTTTGATTGGCTGGTTCCGGGTTTTATAGAAGACAAAGCGATTGCGCTTATCAAAGGCTTGCCGAAAGCCAAACGTCGCAATTTTGTGCCTGCCCCTGATTATGCCAAAGCTGCGATTTCCGATATTCAGCCACAAGATGGTGAATTTCTGGCTTGTTTTGCCGGTAAGTTAACGAAGATGTCGGGCGTGGTTACCGTCCCTGAGGATTTTGAGCAAGTTACATTGCCTGAGCATCTGCAGTTTAACTTTAAAATTGTTGAAAAAGACAAGGTCGTTGGCCAGTCGAGAAATTTAGATAGTCTGAAAACCACGTTTAAATCAAGGCTAAAAAAAGCACTTAAAAAAGTTGCCAAACCAGGCTTGGAAAAAGAAAAACTACAAAACTGGGATGTAGGAGAGTTACCCAGTCACTGGCAGGATAACCACTCAGAGTTTGCTGTGATTGCCTATCCGGCGATGCAAAAAGACGGCGTAAATGTGCATTTGAAGCTGTTTGACAGCGAACACAAAGCGCAAGCCCAGCATGTGCAAGGTGTGACACAGTTAATCATTAACCAACTGCCGTCACCGACAAAGTACCTGCACGAAAAGTTGCCAAACAAAGCGAAACTCGGGCTTTACTTCAATCCGTTCGGTCAAATTAAACCGTTGATCAACGATATTATTTTTTCGGTGGTTTTACACCGAGTGACTGAATATCCGGGAAGAGTGGCGAATGAAGATAGCTTCAAGCAGTTGCTTACAGAGATCAAAACTGATTTAAATGAGCAGACTTTGGAAGCTGCTAAAATTGTCGAGCAGGGGCTTACCAAAGCCCATAGTGTGAGTAAAAAGTTAAAGGGGAATACGCCGCTTAACATGATCAATGCTTATGCCAACGCCAAAAGTCATTTGGAATCATTGGTTTATCCGGGGTTTGTCAGTGACTTTGGGGTGATGAGGTTAAATGACTGGGCGCGTTACGTGGAAGCACTGGTAAAACGCGTTGAAAAAATTCCCATTGATCCAAATAAGGATCGACTCAACCAGCTTACGCTCGATAAGCTTAATGATTTGTATCAGGCAAAATTGAAAAAAATCCCGAGCAATCAGGCTGTTCCGGAAGAATTGCAGGAAGTACGCTGGCAAATCGAAGAATTAAAGGTGTCACTGTTTGCTCAGCAGCTTGGGACGAATATGCCGATTTCGTCTAAAAGGGTGGAAAATTATTTAGACAAGTTCTAGCGAAATGCGTGAGTGAACATCGCTTTCATGTAAGAATGATTTTTAATCGGATAGACCGATTATTCATAATAATAAACAGTCGATGTTTCATGTAAGAGGTAATGTCATGCTGGGATACGACGATAAACGCGCTTTCTTCCGAATGATGATGAACTCTCCGTGCAGTATCACCATCAAGAATATTGAATCCAACCAAAGGTATTCTGCCTTGTGTCGCGATATCAGCGCGACTGGTATGTCTTTTGAGCTGGATGAATTGATTGATATTGGTACTGAAATGGAAGTGGCGATTGAATCTACAAGTGACTCAATTTCCTCATTGTCTGCCATCGTTAAAGTTGTTCGAGCCTATGAACAACGAGATGGCAACTTTGTAGTAGGTGCTGAAGTTATCAAAATGATGTAATGCAACCCTAGGGTTGCGTATAAACACATCATTGTGCTAAGCCGAGAGGTAAAGCAGGTAGGCTTTGCTCTCTAACAAACGCTCAACCGGTCGGATTTGAATCTGCGATTTGACCCGCTATGCTGTCCCCATGAAAAAAGTAAAATTTATTGTATCCGGTCGCGTTCAAGGGGTATTTTTCCGCAAGTATACGCAACAAAAAGCGCTATCCCTCGGTATCGTTGGTGAGGCCAGGAATATGCCGGATGGCTCAGTGCAGGTGATTGCATATGCCTCTGGCCATGCCATTGATAAGCTGGAAAACTGGCTGTGGCAGGGCTCTCCTATGGCTAAAGTATCCAGAGTCGAACGCCACGATGATATACCCGCAGAAGCCTCAGATATTGACAAACAATCGGGGTTCTATACCAAATGAATATGCGTTGTATCCGTGTCGAAGCCGATGTTTTGACCCTGACCCAAAGCGATACTCCTACCCCTAAACCTGATGAAGTGCTGGTAAAGGTCAGCGCCTTTGGGATAAACCGCGCCGACTTATTGCAACGAGATGGTAACTACCCACCACCGCCGGGCGCGTCGGATATTTTGGGGCTGGAAGTGGCCGGTGAAGTCGTCGAATGTGGCAGTGGCTGTGATAGTCGTTGGCAAGGCAGGCGTGTTGCAGCGATGCTCGCCGGTGGGGGCTACGCTGAGTATGTCACGATCCCACTGGCTCATTTAATCTGTATTCCTGAACAGTTAACTGACGCGCAGTTTGCGGCCGTTCCGGAAGTTTATCTTACTGTGATCCAAAGTCTGGTATTTATCGCTAAATTGCAGCCGGGACATAAAGTCTTGATTCACGCCGGGGCCAGTGGTGTAGGAAGTGCCGGCATGCAACTGGTTAAGGCACTAGGTGGCAAAGTTGCCGTGACCTGCTCTTCTGGAAAAGTCGGATACTGTCAGCAACTTGGGGCGGATCTGGTGGTAGATTACCAGACCGATGATTTTGAGAGCGAGCTCAAAGCCCAGAAATTTTATCCGGATATCATTTTAGATGTTGTTGGAGAAAATTACCTTAACAAAAATATCAACATCGTGAATCAGGATGGTCACATTGTGCAACTGGCCATGATGAAAGGGCGATATTCTGAACCACTGGATCTGGCAAAACTGTTAGGTAAACGGGTTAATATTCATGGTTCAACATTGCGCAACAGAGACGACCAGTACAAATCCAGATTAGTCGATTACTTTAATCAGGAAGTACTACCGCTGTTTGTACAGAAAAAACTGGACCCGGCGATTGATCGTATTTTTGCCATCACTGATATTGAGCAAGCCCATAGCCTGATGCGCAACAACCAAACTAAGGGCAAACTTGTAGTCACTTGGTAACAACAAAACGACACTGGGCTAACCGTTTGAAGCCACAAATCCTGTGTCTTCTGAAAGTGCCTCACTCTCAGCAGCGCCGCGGGCAAGTTCATCACAGCGTTCATTCTCAGGATGGCCAGAATGACCTTTGACCCAGTTCCATTGGATCTTGTGGCTTTCAGTCGCCTTATCCAGCCGTTGCCACAAGTCTTTATTTTTCACAGGTTTTTTGTCAGCAGTACGCCAGTCTCGGCGTTTCCAGTTGGAGATCCACTCCGTGATGCCTTTTCTGACATACTGGCTATCAGTTGTTAATGTCACCTCACATGGCGACTTCAATGCCTCAAGACCAATAATTGCCGCTAAGAGTTCCATCCGGTTGTTAGTAGTCAGCCTAAAGCCGCCGGACAACTCTTTGCTATGTTTGCCATAGCGCATAACTGTGCCGTAACCACCGGGACCTGGATTACCAAGGCAGGAACCATCAGTAAAAATTGCAACTGATTTCAATCAATATCTCCGTGAATATTTGTTATAGTTTTGCAAATTGTATGTTTTATTGAAGCAAGCTTCATCTTTTAGATTGAATTGGGGAGTCCAGTGCGTCAAATCGTTCTTGATACCGAAACAACAGGTATTGATCCAAGGCAAGGCCATAAGGTAATCGAAATAGGCTGTGTTGAGATGATAAACCGTCGATTAACCGGCAACCATTATCACGTTTACATCAACCCGGATAGAGAAGTTGAACAGGAAGCCATCGAAGTTCACGGCATTACTAATGAGTTTCTAGTTGATAAGCCCAAATTCTCGGAAATTGCTCAGGAGTTTGTCGCCTTTGTAAAAGGTGCCCAGTTGGTGATTCACAATGCACCATTTGACGTGGGGTTTTTAGACCATGAGTTGTCTTTGTTGACCGTATCCCCGGCACGTAACATCGCGGATATATGTACCGTGCTGGACACGCTGGTTCTCGCCAGAGATTTGCATCCGGGACAAAAGAACAATCTTGATGCGCTGTGTAAAAGATACGGCATAGATAACTCTCATCGAGAACTGCACGGGGCATTGCTCGACTCGGAAATTCTGGCGGACGTCTATCTGTACATGACAGGTGGCCAGACTAAACTTAATCTGACAGGCAATGAAAACAGTCACAATCAGGCGGAGCAAATCATCAGATTGGCAGAAGACCGAAAACCATTAAAGGTAATTCAGGCAAGTGCCGATGAACTAAAGAGCCATCAGGAAAGACTGGATATCGTTGAACAGGCTGGAGGAAAATGTCTTTGGCGAGAAATAGAAGCCGGATAACCCATTTATTATGGTCGTGCACCTTCTGCTGCTTGTTAGGAGGCGCGCTAGCTTTGCCTGCAATGGCGCAAAATAAAAAAAATGAACCGGTCATTATCGACGATACTCCGCTGAAAGAGCTGGGCGATCGTTATTACAACAGCATCAAATTATTACAAAACCGATTCCGCATTGACTACAAAGTGGACGAACTCACCATGGTGTTTTTCCGTGAGTTTGGCTCGCAACCGGTGGTTTTGGTGAGACCTGACGGCTCTAAAATCTTTGTCAAAGAACCAGGCAAAGCCGACGTTGAATGGTATGACGCACCGACCTTTGACATGATTAAAATCTTCAATCCCATGCCGGGTCCTTGGCAGGCAGTTGGGCAAATTCTGCCCGGAAGCAAAGTGATGGTGATCAGCGATATTCAGTTGGAAACCAAACCGTTGCCCGACATCATATTCTCCGGGGAGATCCTGAAACAGACTGCATATCTGACCAATGCTGGCGAACCCATTAATTACAACGAATTTCGTGATGTTGTAGAACTGGCGATGGAATTCCACAGTACCAACAACCCGAACTATGAAAATTTCGGTGCTCAATCTGAGTTGATTGCCATATTTGAAGATAACGGTAAGGGGATGGATGAAGCACCGCTGGATGGCACCTTTACGGGGCAGTTTAACCTGCGTATCGCGCCAGGGGAGTGGAAACCCATTTTCACCGTTAAAACCCCCATGTTCACCAGAGAGCGGGAAGCAAAGAACGTTATTCTGTTGAAAAACCCCATCACCATCGATCATGTATTAGATGAAGGCAACGAAAAAGGCCATCACTTATTAGTCGTTGATGCTGAAAGGGACAAAGTAGATATCCGCAGCTTGCTAATAGACGGGAAAGTGCGTTTTCCAAATGGTGATGTGCAAAACTTTTCTATCACCCAAGTGAGCAATGATGCAAGAACACATGAGATTATCAACTATGAATATGGAGTGTTTCGGGTAAAGTTAACCGCCTATGGCAACATTGTTGAAGGACGTGACTTTATACTTGATGTGCCGGAATATACCTTTGTCTTTGAAGAGCCTGTAGTAGAGCAGGCGCAAGAATTAACGGCACTACCAGATGATGTGTTATCTGCAGAAGCGCTGGCACTAAAAGAACTCAGAGATCAACACCTGAATAAAGCTCCTGAAGAAGAAGGCATGACTCGGGCGACGATCATCAGGATCATCATTATCGTCAATTTCCTGGTCATACTGGCAGGGGTCATTATCTGGTACACAATGTTTAGAGAGAAACCTGAGAACGAGCCGGAATCTTCTGTTATGAAATTATTCCGGATGGTTAAAGGTATGATTGCCGGTAAGAAGAAAGATAAAAAAGAAGAGAAAGAAGACGATTCTGACGTTATCGATTTGTCGATGCCGGAATAGAAATCAATTTGTCTGTTTTTCCATCTCTTGACCTAAAAATGACAAATATCTGTAAAAAAACCGTTGACTCACAGGGCACCACACCGTATCATCTGCGCCGCAGTTACGGGGTAGTATATAACATTCTTACGTAACTTGTTGAAAAGCAAAGCGTTTTGCGGAGTGGTAGTTCAGTTGGTTAGAATACCGGCCTGTCACGCCGGGGGTCGCGGGTTCGAGTCCCGTCCACTCCGCCAACATTTTGCTTCAACAATTTTGATACTGCGGAGTGGTAGTTCAGTTGGTTAGAATACCGGCCTGTCACGCCGGGGGTCGCGGGTTCGAGTCCCGTCCACTCCGCCACTATCAAACATAAGCCACCTTAGGGTGGTTTTTTTGTACCTGGAATTTATAGTTTTCTGCCTTTTCTCTCGATTATCTCTCCTATACTGTTGATCTATTGCGGTAGTTAAGTCCATTAGCTCTAACAAAATAAAGGTTGCGATATGATCGAGTTTTTCACCACACTAAATGCCAACACCATCATCTGGTGCGGAATTGTGTTTTGTATATCGCAATCTGCGATGTTTTCCGGTTTGAATCTGGCGTTTTTTAGCCTAAATCGACTTCAGTTGGAAGTGGAGGTTTCACAAGGTAATAAGAAAGCAGAAAAAATCCTGTTTTTACGTCAGGATTCTAATTTCTTGTTGACGACTATTCTGTGGGGCAATGTAGGTATTAATGTCCTCCTTACGTTACTGTCCGATTCGGTACTGGCTGGTATTTCAGCGTTTGCCTTTTCGACCGTTTTTATCACCTTATTTGGTGAGATCATGCCGCAAGCCTATTTCTCACGCAATGCCATGAATATGGCGTCTTTTCTCTCCCCGGTACTCAAGTTTTATCAGTTTTTATTGTATCCGGTTGCCAGACCATCGGCGCTGGTGTTAGACGGGTGGCTGGGTAAAGAGGGAATCAGTTACATGCGGGAAAGTGATATTAAACATGTTATTGAGAAGCACGTTGAAGCAGAGAATGCCGAAGTTGACCGACTGGAAGGTATTGGTGCTGTGAACTTCCTTACCATTGACGATGTGAGTGTGATGGCGGAAGGAGAACGAGTTGACCAGCGTTCCATCATTAAATTACCTGTGAAAGTCGATTTTCCACTTATTCCGGACATCACTCGCGATATGTCGGACCCGTTTTTACATAAAGTTCACGACAGCGGTCGCAAATGGGTGGTGTTAGCCGATAAAGAGGGTGAACCTCATCTGGTAATGGATGCTGATGGTTTGCTGCGTGCGGCTATATTCGATCAAGATGAGCCATTCGACCCTTATAGTTACTGCTTTCGGCCCCTGATTGTTAAAGATCCTGAGACCAGTTTGGGCGAAGTCATCATGCATCTAAAAAACAATGAATCACTGGATTTGGATCATGATGGCGACATCGAAGTTGATGTTGTACTTGTTTGGACTGACAGTATGCGAATAATTACTGGTGCCGATATTTTAGGCCGGTTGTTAAGAGGTACCCAAAACTTGGTTCTCGGCGAATCTAAAGAGCCAGAGAAGGATTCCGGGGTGACTTACAAATAATGATGCAATGAAGTAAAAGAATGATTCCAACGTTCCATGACTTCTGGCACATGTATTTAGAACGGGCATAAGTAAACTGGTATTCGAATAAAATATATAACGGATACCAACATGAAAAATCGAGTTCGCGGAATTTTAGCAAGTGTTGCTTTTTATCTTTGTTTTTCTGGCTCTGCGGTTAATGCCATAACAGAAGCTCGGCAAAGTGAACAATTTAGTGTGGCATCACAGGAGCTGAATTTATTTGATCAGAAACGTCAACGTCCGATTAAAGTGACAGTTTGGTATCCCGAAGGTAAAGGTTGCCAAAAAGCACAGATTTGCCTGGCTCAGGAGAGCAAGACTCAACAACCGATCGTTTTTTCTCATGGTGCGATGGGAGCCGCCAAAGGGTACAGCTGGATAGGTCGCAATTTGGCGAGTCATGGTTATATAACCCTTGGCATCAATCACTTTGGCGAATCATGGGTGTATGGCAAAGAACAAGTAAATCCCAAAACGGTGACCCAATTTTGGTTACGACCTCAGGATATCAGTGCCACCCTGGATATGCTGTCGCAGCGCTCCGATATTTTTAATTACCAAGTTAATCTTACAGCTGTTACTGCGATAGGTCATTCATCTGGCGCGGCTACAGCGCTTGCGCTTGCCGGAATGCAGCTTGAGTGGAAAAATGCGGCAAGTTATTGTGAGATGCCGGCGCATCAAGCTGATCGCAGTTGTGGTTATTCCGCAACTCTGGATACGCAATCAAGCCACGATTTCCCAACACAGCAAAATTGGCAGGATGACCGCATTAATAAAATTGTTGCACTGGATCCGGCGATGGGACATATGATAAATGAAAACAGTGTAGCTAACATCAATTCCCACGTATTGTTGATAAGTTCTAAACACAATGATTTTCTCATTCATCAAAATCATGGTGCGCAATATGCCGCCAGGCTACCTGTTGTAATCAGCCACGAGCTTGATAAAGGAGAAGGGCATTTTGTCTATCTGGACACCTGCACTCATCAGTATCGCGCCATGGGTGTATCACTTTGCGAAGATCGCGACGGAGTAGACCGAGATAAAGTGCATCAGCAAATTCTGCCAATGCTGCTGGTTTTTCTCTCGGAACCAGAACGATAGTTAATTCGTTGAAAATGGGGTTGGTCCTTTCACAACGAAACCGATCCCTTTTTTTCCCATGAACGCTACGCAGTTGATCTTTTATATGTCTACTATGCGTATCAGAACTTATTATCTAGACTAAAAGCAAACTTCGGAATAATGACATTCTTGAAATTGTTGCTTACCTACTGCTCCTGCTTTTTGTTGTTTTGTGGCGATGCCACTGCCGCTAAATCCAGAGAGTCGATATTATGGGCCACCCCTATTTGGCCTGGATTTACTGATGGACCTGACAAAGGGTACTTTGACGCTCTCATGCTATCGATTTTTCCTTCCTCTGAATTTAAGGTGGTAAAGCAAAGTACACCATGGAAACGGTCTCTTATGATGTTGAAAAGCGCCAGAGCAGATATGACAGGAGCAACTGATAAGAGTGCCGAGTTGAATCAGTCTCATTATCCAGTTTTGATCAATCAGGAAGCCGTAGTGTTTAAGAAATCTGATATTGATTGGTTAGGCATCGAAAGTTTGCGACGACACAAAGGTATCTGGCCCCCAGGCTATATAGATGAATTTCCGCAAGAGCTGAGAAAAGCGTTGAAAGGCATGGATTTTGAGGGGCGAGAGAAGGCCTTTCAACTGTTTTTGCACCGGCCAGTGCCCGACTATTATCTGGATAGCCTGTATAATATTGCTTGGTTAACTGAGAAATACATCTCTCCGCAACAAAAAGGGCAATTTCAGACAGAAGTCATATTCACCGCGGAGTTGTATTGGGCTTTTGCTAATTCTGATAAAGGAAATGAGTTGAAGGCATATTTTGATGCACAATATGTTAGTCTGCACTGCTCGGGAGAATTACAAACCCTTCAACGTACTTTCCGTATTGCCGCTGCAAGTACTCAAATTGACTGCCATTAAAAGTTTTGAATATCTAGCCACAACGACTTGTCGTGAACTGGGGTGAGGTGAGACATATTTGGATTATCCAGGCGATGAACTATTCGTTTCGCGAGTTTTGAACGCTGCAGTGTCTCTTTAATGACTGGGTGTTGGTAAAAGGCAGTATCGTAGCTGCCTTTATCAATAGCACGGCGCAAACCGTCGTGAATAAGCTCCCCCAATGCCTGATTGTCTTTCGAAACGAAAAAATACAAGGCGAAGGGGTATATCAGAAGGTGCCTGGCTTCAATTGTGAGGTTCAATTCGCCTCGGTTAGCTACTTCAGACCAGGGTTCATGTAGTGCTCTCGGGAAATAATCAAATCGACCACCTTCCAGCATATGGAATAAGCTCTCGTATTTTACTGGATCAACAACGTTCATGCCGGCATGCTTTAATACACCAGTATCTCCCCAGAATTTGCCTTGCCCGACAGGTATAGATCGTAAGTTTTCAAAAGAACTGATGGCATTAAAGCTGGCTTGCTCACCCTGTCGAATAATAAAGATTCGATGGCCCAGCATGCCTTTTAAAATAGGAATGCGAATAGGGTAAAGCTCGTCTTCATATTGCTTTTGGGTGCCCATCCAGACAATATCCAACTGACCATCTTTTAACATTTGTATCTTACGCGCCTCGTTGACCGGATCCCTGTTGGCTTGTAATTGATAGCGTTGAGAATTGTGGCTATTTTCGAATCCAAGTTCCAACAGCGATACGATCAGGGTTTCCGTCGGGTTTTCCGTCAAAGAATAGATTAAGGTTTTTTGTGCCTGGAGATTCCCTAAGAACAGAAAATTGATGAAAAGCATTCCGACAAGATAGGTTTTTCGCATTGCGAGTCTCTCTGTTCTTTTGTTGTTGTATTTAAACTGCAATCGATTGCAAAAGTCAAGGGTTAGGGGTTTTTGGTGGCTTTATGAATGAGGTGTGAAATTCAATGGCGGTTCAGGATGCATTTGTCAGCATAGAAATTCGACTTAGGTTAAGCTAAATGCAAACGAATAATTCTGGAGAACAACAATGGTTATCAAACAACTTGTCTTATTAATTACTTTGTCGATAGGCTGCTGTTTTGCAACTTATGCGCAGCAAACCATTATTGTGAATGGTGAGGCAAATATAGCGGTGACACCAGATGTGCTGAATTTTCATGTCATTATCGAAGAAAAAGGCAACTTATTGACCAAGTTATCTAAAACCCTTGATACAAAAAGCCAGAAAGCGATTGATGAGCTTTTGGATAGTGGAATTCCAAAACAGCATATTCAATCGTTAAATATTTCTGTACATCCCTGGTATGAAAGGGAAGACAACCAACAAGTACAAAAAGGCTTTGTGGTATTTCGTCAGATCAACGTCTTGCTGGAGGACTTTACTGCACTTGATGGCTTGATTGATAAAATATTACGTGTTGGTGTAAAGTCTGTTGGCGGCTTTAACCACAGCGTAAAAAATCAGCAGGAGGTTTACCAAAAGGCGTTAGCTAAAGCGGTGCTAAATGCTAAAGAAAATGCCCAAGCAATGGTGAGTGTTGTGCATAAAAAACTTGGTTCAGTGGTAAGTTTACAGCAAATTTCTCAACATCAGTCATATCCAATGCGGGTCGGTTACGCGATGGCAGAATCTCAGTCACCTTATTCCGAAGGGCAAATGACGGTATCGGCTTCGGTTCAGGTGGAGTTTTTATTGCAGGACTGACGAACTCTGTCATTGATTGCAGATGACTGGTGGTAAAGTAAGAGAGAATGTGACATTTATTTCTCATTTTATTTATTGCTAGAAGTTACATACGAATTCATAGCTATTATTTGATTGCTATTTGCCTAAAAAAAGATATGTTTAGCGCCTTTTCAAAGATCGCGGAGTAGTCAGATGGCGAAAGACAAAGAACAATTATACAGCGAGTTGACCCAAGAGGTTGCGGCAATTCTGGAAGGTGAAACAGATGAGATCGCCAATTTGGCAAATGTCAGTGCGTTGGTGTGGAATAAATTGCCAGACGTTAACTGGGCGGGTTTTTATCTGTTAAAAGGTGACGAGTTAGTGTTGGGGCCATTTCAGGGTAAACCTGCCTGTGTGCGTATTCCGGTAGGAAGAGGCGTGTGCGGCGCGGCAGCCAAAACCCGACATCCACAAGTCGTCAAAGATGTACACGAATTTGAAGGGCACATTGCTTGCGATTACGCGTCCAAATCAGAAATTGTTATTCCGATTGTGGTAAATGGTGAATTAAAAGGCGTTTTGGATCTGGATAGCCCAAAATATGACCGTTTCGACAAAGTAGATTTAGCAGGGTTGCAACAAGTCGTAAATCATCTTCAGGATAGTCTGCATTGAAAGAGTTGATTGATATTCAGGTTGTCTTGGCAACACCGGAAGACATGGACGTCTTTGACCCTGAAAGTGCCGAGGTGGCGGCCGATGCGTTGAATTCGATTCTGCATATGCTGTATGACCGGGTTGATCAAGATATAGCAACTGAAACGCTGGAAAATATGATCCAACATTGCTGGGAAACATGGCTTGAAGATCAGCAATTGGTCGCATTAGACGAAATTGATCTCAGTGATTGGGTTGACCAATTGATAGCAACTTGGGATGATGCGCAGTCTCAGTAGTATCATAGATTAATACCATTTAATGGAAAGCTCGGAAAAATTTTCAAATACCAAAGACGTGATCGCTTTTTTAAGCGAAACATTTCCTGCTTGTTTCTCCTTGGAAGGAGAGGCAAAGCCTCTTAAAATTGGCATCTTTCAAGATTTGGCAGTTGCGTTAGAGGAAGAGCCTCGTGTCAGCAAAACCTTGCTGCGCTCTTCATTGCGCCATTACACCAATAGCTGGCGGTACCTTCACTCTGTTAAAGCTGGTGTGTCGCGGGTAAACCTTGAGGGTGATCCAGACGCTGTTGTGGAGAAAGAGCACGAAACCCACGCTCAGGAGCAACTGGCACAAAGTAAGCAGAAAGTCGCTGAAAAGCGTAAGCTTGAAGCTAAAGAAAAAGGCCAGAACGACGACAAGAAAAATTACAAAAAAAAGACAAAATATACTAGCCAAACTACACTTAACGGAACTAACGTTAAAAACAAAGCACCAAGATCTCATAAGCCTAAACCACAAAAGTTGACACAAGAGCAGTTGACTCCAGGCACAGAAGTGACGGTCAAAGTAGGTAAAGCACCTATGTTTGCAACAATTTCTGAAGTGGCAAAAGATGGTGTTCAGGTTATTTTGGCATCCGGTATGCAAATGAAAGTACCTGAATCTAGTTTGAGATTGGCAATGAAAAAAAGGTAGTTTTATGAAGAATTTTGTTCGTCTTTCCGTTAGTGCTGCGCTGCTCAGTTTTAGTGTTTCGTCAACAGCGGTTGAATCCGTTGCAGAATTGCCAGAGTTACAGCAAGAAGGTCAACACACAGTCGCGGCCAAACGCATTAGTGATCTTTTCACGCGCGCGCACTACAAAGAAGTCGAACTGGATGATGCTGTATCGACCAAAGTCTATGACAGATTTATCCGTTCTTTAGATCCCGCCAAGAATATCTTTCTAGCCAGTGACGTTGAGAAGCTGGCTTCATACAAAGACGATTTCGATGAAGCGTTGAAAAAAGGTAACATGTCGATGGCTTATGACATGTACAAGTTGAATCTCAAGAAACGTCTGGACAGATATCAATATGCCTTATCATTGTTAGAGTCGAACTTTGACTTCGAAAAAGAAGGCGATAGATATTATTTTGACCGTGAAGACGCGCAGTGGGCAACGACAAATGCTGAACTGGATGAGCTGTGGCGACAGCGGGTTAAATATGACGCGTTAAATCTCAAGTTAGCCGGAAAAGAACCCGCCAAAGCAAAAGAGCTTCTGGAGAAACGTTACACCCGGGCGATCAAACGTTTGCAACAGACCCAAAGTGAAGATGTTTTTCAGACCGTCATGAATGCGTTTGCACGCTCCATAGAAGCGCATACCAGCTACTTGTCGCCCCGTAATGCAGAACGATTCCAGATGGAAATGAACCTGTCCTTTGAGGGGATAGGAGCAGTTCTGCAATTAGAAGACGATTTTACAGTGATTCGCAGTATTGTGCCGGGCGGCCCTGCGGACTTGACAGAAAAGATAAAGCCAGAAGATAAAATCATCGGTGTAGCCCAGGGTGATGAAGAGTTTATTGATGTTATTGGCTGGCGTCTGGATGAAGTGGTTGAGCTTATTAAGGGCCCTAAAGGTACCGAAGTTCGCTTACAGGTTGTAAAGGCAACGTCTGATGCCTCAGAGCCGATGATTGTGTCAATTGTCAGAGACAAAATTAAGCTGGAAGACCGAGCCGCTAAATCCGAGGTACATGTACCTGAGAAAGGCATGCATAAAGGTAAAAAAATGGGGGTGATTACCATTCCCTCGTTTTACAACAACCTGAGCCAGGATGTACGCAACGAACTGACAAATCTGCAAGAACAAAATGTGGAAGGCATTATCATCGATTTGCGTGGTAATGGTGGTGGTTCCTTGATGGAAGCGACGCTGGTTTCTGGTTTGTTTTTTGATGAAGGTCCTGTAGTGCAGGTTCGTTATAATACTGGCAAAATCAGCGTTAATCGTGATACCGATGGTGTGACTTATTATGATGGTCCGCTAACAGTTTTAGTTGACCGCTACAGTGCCTCTGCGTCTGAGATATTTGCCGCTGCAATGCAGGACTATGGTCGTGCGCTGATTGTTGGAGAACAAACATTCGGCAAAGGCACCGTGCAACAACATCGTGGCTTAGGGCGTATTTACGATTTTTATGACAACCCGTTAGGCAGTGTTCAGTTCACCATTGCGAAGTTTTATCGTATCAACGGTGGCAGCACTCAGCACAAAGGGGTCGTACCTGATATTTTGTTCCCATCGCCTATTGAAGCGGAAGAGTGGGGAGAAAGTCAGGAAGAAAATGCCTTACCCTGGGACAGTATCAGTCGCGCCAGCTATACAACGTTTGGCAATACCGATGCCACAGTGTCGCTGGTCAATGAGCAATATCAAGCGCGAGTGAAAGATGACCCTGAGTTTGCCTATATCTTTGATGATATTAAAGAATATAAAAAGAATAAGGATAAGACCTTTATCAGTCTGGTAGAATCGGAGCGTTTGGCTGAGAAAGCGAAACAGGATGATAAGCAACTTACCAGAGTCAATGAACGTCTGAAGCGCATGGGTATGGAGCCCGTGACTAAACTGGACGATGTTCCAGAAGATTTGGAAATGGGTGATCCGTTCCTTGAGGAAGCCATCCAAATTTCCTTTGATGTCGTTAGCTCTGGTAAATACGCCATTAACCGAAATTAATGCTACAGAGTGATTTTTACAAAACTTAGAACAAGGGGTTTCAGTTAACAACTGGAACCTTTTTTATAACTATAAGAATAATAAGTTAAGGATAAACCCATGAATAATCGTGGTGAATTTTCGTCGAGAATCGGATTCATATTAGCCGCTGCAGGGTCTGCGGTTGGTCTAGGGAATATCTGGGGATTTCCAACTCAGGTTGCCAGTAATGGTGGTGCCGCCTTTGTACTGATGTACATGGTTTTGGCTTTCGTACTGGCCTATCCGGTATTAATGGCCGAATTAATCATAGGCCGCTCCACGCGCAGTAATATGGTAGACGCTCTAGGCAAGGTGACCGGGAACATCTCCGGTCGCATAGTCGGTATCTGGGGCTTTATTACCGTTTCTCTAATTTTGTCGTTTTACGCTATTGTTGCGGGCTGGATGATCGCTCATTGTGTGGAAGCATTAGCGACAATTGTCGGAATGGATACGTTTGCCGAATGGCTGGTCAACTTCTCAGTTGCACGTAACATTATCTTTTGTGGCCTGTTTATGGGGCTTACCTCATTGATCGTCATGGGAGGTGTCAGCGGCGGTATTGAGAAATGGTCGGTTCGTTTGATGCCGACACTGTTCATTATTGTGGGTATTTTAATTGTTTACGTAGCGCTGCAGGAAGGGGCCGGTGAAGGACTGGCGGTTTATCTTGTGCCGGATTTCAGCGTAATCTTCAAGCCTGATCTGTTGATCAGTGCCATGGGTCAGGCGTTTTTCTCGATGTCCTTGGGTGTCGGCACAATGCTGGTTTATGGCTCCTATGTCAGTGAAAAAGAAAACTTACCGACTTTAGGTGCTTCAGTGGCCTTAGTCGATATCGGTGTGGCAATTCTTGCAGGCTTATTGATCATTCCAGCAATGTACGTGGCGCTTCACAATGGTGTGACTATTTTCGATGAAGCTGGTGTGCTGATCGAAGGTGATAGGCTGATTTTCACGGTGTTACCCGAACTTTTTGACACTATGGGTGGTATCGGGATGGTTGTCGCCTTAGCCTTTTTTGCGCTGATGGTGATTGCCGCGCTGACCTCTTCAATTTCCATGCTGGAAGTCCCGGTGGCTTATATCGTCGAAAATAAAGGCGTATCCAGAAATAAATCCGTTTGGTTAATAGCCATTTCTATCTTTATAACCAGTAGCGTTATCATCAGTAACTTTGATACGCTATTTGGCTTAGTCGTCACGGCGACCACAAAATACAGTCAGCCATTATTAGGGTTGGCGTTATGTGTATTTGCCGGCTGGATGTGGCATCGCAATGATATATTACAGGAGTTGCGCAAGGGTAATGAACATTGCGAGCAGACACTGTTCTGGAAGATATGGCCCTGGTACGTAAAATTTGTATGCCCGGTCATTATTATTCTTATCTGTTACCGATCTTTCGGTTGATTCAAGTCAAATAACAAAGAGCAATTTGCATGAGTACAGCACAACCCAGAGATCCGTCCCTGTTAGATTCGATTGTACCAATTGTGGTCCTGATAGGACTGCTATTTACATCCGTTATGGTATACGGCAGCGACTCGTCCAGTGGTCCTAACCAAATAGCGTTAATGTTAGGGATGGCGGTTACTGCTATCGTCGGTCTGAAAAATGGCTTTACCTGGAAAGAAATAGAACAGGGCATGATAAATGGCATTTCTATTTCGTTGGGAGCCATCTTAATCCTTCTGGCAGTAGGTTCTTTAATTGGTACCTGGTTATTGTCCGGTACAGTACCCACCTTGATTTACTACGGGCTGGAATTACTTAATCCCTCTATCTTTTATGCTGCATCAGTGATTATTTGTGCTGTGGTCGCCATGAGTATAGGTAGCAGCTGGACGACTGCGGCGACAGTAGGTGTGGCACTTATCGGCGTCGCCAATGGTATGGGAGTATCGGAAACGGTCACTGCCGGAGCGATCATTTCTGGTGCCTATTTTGGTGACAAAATTTCGCCATTATCAGAAACAACGAATTTAGCACCGGCTGTTGCAGGTACAGATTTATTTGAACATATCCGTTATATGTTGTGGACGACGGTACCGAGTATCGTGATTGCGTTGATCTTGTTTTTGTTTCTAGGATTTAATTCTGCTGGTATTGCTGACAATGAAAAAATTGCCGAGATGCAAATGCTACTTAACCAGCAATTCAATCTTGGCCCCGAAATGTTAGTGCCTCTCATAGTATTGTTAACAATGGCAGTAATGAAGGTGCCGGCGTTTCCTTCTGTTGGTATTGGGGCGTTGCTTGGTGGTGTCTGGGCGGTTATTTTCCAACCGGAAGCCATTGCCAATCTCATCGACAAGGATTCAGCCAGCATTGCGGAGTCGTTTAAAGTCGTTTGGGTGGCGTTGTATGATGGTGTGGCATTTACTACCACTAACGAAAATCTCAACGATTTACTTAGCGGTGGTGGCATGTCCAGCATGCTGAATACTATTTGGCTTATTATTTGTGCGATGTGTTTTGGTGCAGTATTGGAAAAAGTCGGACTGTTGAAGCGTGCTGTCAGTGCTATTCTTAAAGGGGCAAAATCGGCCGGAGACATGGTGACCCGGACTATACTTACCTGCTTCGGTTCGAACCTTATAACGGCTGATCAATACATTTCTATTGTCATGCCAGGGCGAATGTACAAAGACGAGTTTAAAAAACGGGGACTGCATCAGTTAAATCTTTCTCGCTCGCTTGAGGATGGGGGAACCATTACTTCACCGCTTATTCCGTGGAATACCTGCGGTGCGTATATGCATTCTGTGTTATTAGTGCACCCATTTGAGTATGTCGCGTATGCGTTTTTCAATCTGATCAATCCGGTATTAGCTATCATTTATGCAATATTGGGGATAAAAATTCTTAAACTGGACCCACCTGAATCAGTCATGCCAAAAGTGGAGCCAAGTAAATAAAATAAAGTAGAGGTGTTATGACAAAGCCTGTCGCCAAGAAGTTAAGTGACTATCGCCCGCCAACATTCAGTGTCGGGCACCTTAATTTAGAATTTCATCTCGATCCTGACAAAACCAAGGTTATCAGTCGCTTCTCTGTGGAGCGATTGGATAGCACAGCAACTTCGCTGGTGCTGGATGGCGAAGACCTTGAATTACAGTCGGTTGCCATCAACGGCAAGGATACTCAAAACTTCACAAAAACTGAAAATGCTCTACATCTTGTTATCGAGAATGACAAGGCAGATATTGAGATTGTCAGCTTTTGCGCCCCCAATAAAAATACCAGCCTGGAAGGCTTATATTATGCCAACGGTGCGTTTTGCACCCAATGTGAAGCTGAAGGCTTCCGTAAAATCACCTATTTTTTAGACCGTCCTGATGTGCTTACCCGATATCAGGTAAAACTGATTGCAGATAAACAGCGCTATCCATTTTTATTAAGTAATGGTAACTGCATAGGATCCGGAGACTATGATGAATCCCGTCACTGGATTGAATGGCAGGACCCCCATAAAAAACCGAGTTATTTGTTCGCGGTTGTCGCAGGTGATTTTGATAAGTTAACAGATGAGTTCATTACCCGCAGTGGTAATAATGTTGCACTGGAATTATTTGTGGAAAAAGGCCAGGCGGCAAAAGGACAACACGCTCTTGATTCTTTGAAAAAAGCGATGAAGTGGGACGAAGATGTTTTCGGACTTGAATATGATCTCGATATTTACATGATTGTCGCGGTCGATTTTTTCAATATGGGGGCGATGGAAAACAAAGGCCTCAATGTCTTCAACAGTAAATTTGTATTGGCCAATGCCGAAACTGCGACGGATCAGGACTTTTTTAATATCGAATCCATAATCGCACATGAGTATTTTCACAATTGGACAGGGAACAGAGTGACCTGTCGTGACTGGTTCCAGTTAAGTCTGAAAGAGGGGCTAACGGTTTTCAGGGACCAAAAGTTCAGTGAAGATATGGGCTCGGCACTGGCAACTCGTATCGATCAGGTTAAACGCATTAAAGAGCACCAGTTTGCTGAAGATGCCAGCCCCATGTCGCATCCGATTCGTCCCCAATCTGTCATTGAAATGAACAACTTTTACACGGTCACCGTCTACGATAAAGGTGCCGAAGTTATTCGCATGATGCACACAGTTCTCGGACATCAGGGCTTTGTGCAGGGCATGAATTTGTATTTTGAGCGTCATGATGGTCAGGCAGTTACTTGTGATGACTTTGTTAACGCCATGCAGGATGCAAATGACGTCGATCTGGGGCTATTCAAACGTTGGTATCAACAATCTGGTACTCCAGTGATTAAAGCAAGTGAAAACTTTGATGCCGAATCCGGGCAGTATCATATCGCGCTTGAGCAACAACACTTTGCAACTGCTGATCAAAAGCAAAAAGAGACACTGCATATTCCTATTGCCTATGAATTAATAGATAAAAGTACAGAGCAAGTTGTGGCATCCGATGTACTTAATCTTAAATCTACAACTGCAACAATTTCCTTGTCTGGCCAATTGGATAAGCCAGTACCGGTTTTGCTTACAGGATTTTCGGCACCGGTGAAACTGGACTTTCGGGCAACGGATGAAGATCTGGTTTATACCGCATTACACAGTGGAAATGAGCTAGCCAGATGGGACGCTACACAACAACTCTACAGCCGGCTCATCTGGGATGGTTACGATAAGGGTGAGATGACGGTTGATGCAAATGCCCTAATTTCAGAATTCAGTCGGCCACTTTTTGAGGCAAAGTATGACGATCTGACCTTGCTTGCTGAAATGCTCACCTTACCCTCAATAGAAAATTTAATGGGGCAACGGGAGCAACTGGATATCGGCAAATTGCTGCTGGCCAGAAAATCATTGTTAGCGGCGTTTAGTCAAAATGTAGCAGAGCAGTGCCTGAAGTTTTTGTCTTCTTTGCAGCATAAGGCGTATCACTATAATGCGGAAGATGTTGCTCGCAGGACGCTTGCAGCTAAATGCTTGTTCCATGTCACGCTCTCAGGGCTGGATACTAAAATGGCGGAACAGCAATTTCACCAGGCAGATAATATGACCGATACGCTAGCGGCCTTGAGGGCACTGCAGCTGGCAGATATTGCGCAATTTGACAATGCTATGTGTGAATTTGAGAAGAACTGGCGTAGCGAAGTCCAGGTGCTGGATAAATGGATGTCGTTGCACGCCAGTACGGAACGACACGACATACTGGCCAGATTGGATTTGCTGTCGGGACATCAGTCTTTCGATATCGCGAACCCTAACAGAGTCAGAGCTCTGGTTGGTACCTTTGCATTTTATAATACGGATGGTTTTCACAAAGAGGATGGCAGTGGGTATCGCTATGTCGCTGATTATTTAATTAAGTTAAATGAGGTCAATCCACAGGTGGCAGCACGCGTTGTTACACCATTGCTTTCCTGGCAGAAATTTGATGCTCACAGACAAGACCTAATGAAAACACAGCTAATGCGTATTGCTGATGTTCCGTCGATAAGTCGTGACTTGTATGAAAAAGTGAGTAAATCTTTGGGTTACTAGCGCTAATAGAGCGTTTAAAAAAGAGCGACAGGCCGACAATGGATATACAACATTGTGTTTCATGAAAGGTCTGTTGGGATAACCAAGTGATGTTTTGACCTGGTTGGAAACATTTTAGTTTTTTATACACAGTATGAACAAAGATAATAACGCTCAGGAATTGCAAGCCTACTATTTTCAATTAAATGTCACTTATCAGGAATGTGAACGGCTTTATATGCCGGGTAACAATACCTGCTTGATGAGGGCCGAAAATGGCGCCCGAATTCAGGTGCCCTCTAAAAACCTTCGCCCTTTTGTCACCAGTCTGGGAATAAAAGGGCGCTTTCGACTTATTACAGATAAAAATAACAAACTGAAATCCTTTGAAAAAATCGCATAGCTGAACTATTACATTAGAGCGTGTTGATCTTTGTCGTAATTTTCAGAGTTACGGTTTAGGTAATCTTGCAGCGGTTACTGAATCTTTAATTATGCCACACGATCAGAACGCTTTGGCTGATAACAAAATAAATACTGAAAAGATAAACAGGTTCCAATACCCAGTAAACTTTGAATGATATAACCTGAAGTCCGGCACGCTCAAAACAGGTTTAACAGGCAGGACAAAAATGTTGTTTTTTTATACGGATTTACAACTGGTACGATTTGTTCTTGCTTCAGCATTAAAATGATGTAATCATTATTGTTAATAATCAAGCTTGGTTATGAATTAAGCTTTAAAGCTCAGTAACTTAAGGCACACACGATAGCAACCTGCTCAGACAGGGGAGAATAAAAACTATGAATAAAGGGCCTCGTATCTTCAAAAAGTCGCCTTTGGCTGTGGGCTTGATGACTGCTTTTGCGGCATCGATGCCTGCACAGAGTGCTAGCTGGTCTTATGGTGACCTCAACATCACATTTGACTCTACCTTCTCTATCGGTACCAGTATTCGGGCTGAAGACCGCGATTTTGATAAGATTGCGAAAAGCAGCCAGCCGAATTTGGACTGGTCCGGATACAACATTCTCAGCAATGTTGTGTATGAGGGTGAGGACATTTGGCGAATCAATGCCGATACCGGTGCTTATTCAGCCAATGGTGACTTGGGTAACCTTAACTTTGACAACGGCGAAGCATTTTCAACTGTATTCAAAGGTGTTCATGAATTAGATTTGAACTGGGGTGACTACGGATTCTTCATGCGTGGTATGTATTACTACGATTTTGAAATGATGGATGGTGAGCGCCCTTGGAAAAACCAGATTTCTTCTCAAATTAATGCTTTTGATCGACCTAACGACCCGTGTCGTGACGCCAGAGCCGAAGAAAACCTGTGTAAAGATGTGCGTTTACTCGATGCCTTCTTTTACGCAGACTTTTGGTTGGGTGATGTGCCGGTGACATTTCGTTTAGGTGACCAGGTGATATCGTGGGGTGAAAGTACGTTCATTCAGCATGGTATTAACAACATTAACCCGGTTGATGTTACTCGAGCGAGAGCACCCGGTGCGGAATTAAAAGAAGTTTTTATTCCTGTAGGAACTGTTTTTGCTAACGCCAGTTTAACCGATACACTGGGTATTTCGGTGTATTATCAGTACGAGTGGGAAAAGAGTATCTTACCCGTGGCTGGCAGTTACTTCGCAACCAACGACTTTGCGGGTGATGGTGGTTATTTGAATAATATCCAACTCAGTTTCACTCGGAACCCTGACCTGGATTTAGATTATTTGCTTTGGTCATTAAACAACGTTGGTGATGCAACTCGAGCTGGGGCAGACCCAGCCCAAATGGCTGCGGCAGTGCTTGGACACTCGACCAAAGTGGCTTTGCGTGAAAAAGGCGACCGCTTTTACAAAGATGCAGAAGATAACGGCCAATACGGTATTAAACTTTCGTATTTCTCTGAAGAGCTGAACAACACAGAATTTGGTTTTTACCATCTTAATTATCACTCTAAACGCCCTCTTTTAGTGGGTTTGTCAGCAGACTATACCAATGCTTCACTTGCGCATGATGTAGCGTATCTCGCTTCAAACCAGGTGACAGCGGATAACGTCACAGATTTAACCTCATTCGCGAAAGCCGAAGCGATTTTCCCGGAAGATATTAAACTTTACGGTATCAGCTTTAACACTAGTGTTGGTGAAACGGCCATTGCAGGTGAAATTACCTATCGTAAAGATGAACCCTTGCAAATGGATGATGTAACGTTGCTATATGCTGCATTCCCAGAGCAACTTGCCGCTGCCGGGTTGCGTCCTGATTTGGCGGGTATTTCGCAATATGACCAATACATCGGCCGTGCCCCTGTGCCGGGAGAGCGAATCGACGGTGTAATTGAGTTGGATACCTTACAAATTCAAGGTAGTGCATCACACATATTTGGTCCAGTGTTGGGTACAGATAATCTAATTGGTTTGGTTGAAGTCGGTTATGTCCAGATTAATGACATGCCTGACCCAAGCGTCTTAGCTTTGGAAGCGCCGGGCACGCATCGTTCTGTGCCGCTGGTACCGTTAACCAATCCTGATGGGTCAGTTACCAGTCGTACAGGATTGCATGTTGGGTTATCCAATGGTCCTGAAGTCGATTCTCAGTTTGCTACGGATGACGCCTGGGGTTATCGCTTGTTGGGTGTTGCTGATTTCAACAACGTATACAGTGGTGTTAACCTGAGAGTCCGTGCGACATTTGCACATGACGTTGAGGGTACAACACCAAATCCAATGTTCTTGTTCGTAGAAGATAGAAAATCGTCCAGTGTTTCGTTCACTTTCGATTATTTGAGCAAGATGTCCGCCTCTTTCTCTTACAACGCGTTCTGGGGTGGCGGTGCTGCCAACGGGTTGTCTGACAGAGACTTTATTTCATTCGATTTTAAATATTCGATCTAGGGGAGAGAAACTACATGAAAAAATTAGCCCTAGTTGCATCGGCCATATCGCTTTGTCTTAGCGTTGGTGTTGCACAAGCTAAAGTATCAGAAGCAGAAGCGGCGAGATTAGGCAAGGATTTGACCCCTCTAGGTGGTGAAATGGCAGGCAATGCTGATGGCAGTATTCCTGCGTACACAGGGGGCATCACTAAACCGCCTGCTGGATACACAGTAGGTGATTTTCATCCTGATCCTTATGCGGGTGAGCAACCGTTGTTCGAAATTACCAGCGCAAATGTTGCACAGTACGAACAATTTTTGTCAGACGGTCAGAAAAAGTTATTTGAGACCTATCCTGATACCTACAAAATGCCAGTGTACAAAACTCACAGAAGCGCTGCGAACCCAGAACGGGTTTATGAAGCTGTGAGGGCAAATGCCACACGAGCGGAATTGGTACAGGGTGGTAACGGCATCAAGAATGCGGCCATCGGAGTTCCATTCCCGATTCCACAATCGGGTGTAGAAGCTATCTGGAACCACCTGTTGCGTTATCGTGGTCAGGCTGTACAGCGCTTTGGTGGACAAGCCGCACCTACTGCGAGCGGTGATTACACCGTTATCGGTTTTGATGACGTGCTGATGATCAAATATGCCCAGGATGGCATCACGCCGGAACAGCTATTTGAAGATAATGTGTTGTTCAAATTTAAACAGAAAGTGACTGTGCCAGCGCGTTTAGCGGGTACCGCGCTACTGGTCTGGGAAACGATGGATCAGGTGAAAGAACCTCGTAAAGCCTGGACTTACAATACCGGTCAACGTCGTGTACGTTTGGCACCTAATGTTGCTTACGATGCACCAGGAACAGCGGCAGATGGTTTGCGTACCAGTGATGACCTGGATATGTTTAATGGCGCGCCAGATCGTTACAACTGGGAATTGAAAGGCAAGAAAGAAATGTATGTTGCCTACAATAATTATAAGTTGCATAGTGGTGATGTGGCATACTCAGACATCTTAAAGCCTGGTCATATTAACCCTGACTTAACTCGCTTTGAAAAACACCGTGTTTGGGTTGTGGAGGCAACGCTGAAAGAGGGCGTACGCCACATCTATGCAAAACGGGTGTTCTACATTGATGAGGATAGCTGGCAAGTACAGGTCGCCGATATGTATGATGCGCGTGGAGAACTTTATCGCGTCAATATCGCTCATGGCGTAAATTATTATGAAGTTCCTACACATTGGTCTACGCTTGATGTTAACCATGATTTGAATTCACGCCGTTATTTGGCCGTTGGCCTTGATAACGAAGAGAAAATGTATGACTTTTCTGTTGAGCTTTCCGATGTAGAGTTCACTCAGCAGGCGCTTAGAAGGGAAGGTCGTCGTTAAAAATAAACATTAAAACTAAAGCGGCCACAAAATCTGTGGCCGCTCTTTTCAGTAAGTTGGGCTATGAAAATTAAAAACCTCGTTTTAGCTGTATTTCTATCTGTATCCACCCTCAGTGCCCAATCTCAAGATAGCTCTTATATTGCTCCATTGGCGACCAAGTCTCTGTTAGTAGATATCGTTGCTGAAAATGATCGTTTGATCGCAGTGGGGGAACGTGGCCATCTTTTGATTTCCAATGATGCTGGTGATAGCTGGGAACAAAAATCCATTCCTACTGTGTCCATGTTAACCGCCGTGGTTAGTCTCGGTGACAATATCTGGGCGGTGGGCCATGACTCAGTGATAGTTTCTTCAGATGATGGTGGTGACACCTGGTCCAGACAACAGTACCTACCAGAAATACAACGACCGCTGTTAGATGTGCTGTTTTTTGATCAATCCCATGGAGTTGCAATTGGGGCATATGGTGCCTTCTTCCGTACTCAGGACGGTGGTGAGTCCTGGGCAAGGGAATACCATGTCAGTCTGTTAGATCCTTACGACCAAGAGTATTTAGAAGAGTTAAAAGAAGAGGACGAAGCCTTCTACCAGCAAGAGCTGGCGGCCATTATGCCCCACCTGAATCGTATTACTCAGGAAGGAGAGCAGTTGTTCTTGGCCGGGGAGTCGGGGTTGCTCGCCTACAGTGACGATAAGGGGCTTTCCTGGCAGCGCCTTGAGCCAGGCTATATGGGTTCATTTTTCGACATAACCCTGTTAGACAACGGTGGCATTTTGGCTGCGGGTCTACGCGGTAACCTATACGAATCTGATGCCAGTTTTGAAAACTGGCAAAATGTTAAAACAGGTACAACGGCAACCTTTAATTCCATAGTGAAATTAAATAACCAAAAGTATCTGATGGTGGGTAACAATGGTACCTTATTGTGGTACGGTGAAGATGAAAAACGCTTACAAAAATTGAAACATGGCAAGAGCGTGCTAAACGCCGTCGCTGCTAACGGAAACATTACCGCAGTGACCGCTGTGGGCATTAAATCGTTGTCTCAGTAACAAGGAACAGAGTGAATTATGAGTAAAATTATCGACCTTCTGGAGCTAATTATATTCAGGCACCGGATTTTAGTGATTCTTCTGTTCTCGTTGGCGACTGGCTATCTTTTCTATCAGGCGACCAATCTTAAGCTGGATGCTGGCTTTACCAAAAACATCCCCTTAAATCATGAATACATGAAGAATTACATGAAGCACCAAAAAGATTTTGGTGGGGCCAATAGTGTATTGGTCGCGGTATGTGATGAATCAGGTAATATCTTCAATGAAGATTTTTTCGTGTCACTCAAGAATATTCATGATCAGTTCTTTTTTATTCCTGGCGTCAATCGGTCTCAGGTAATCTCGCTATATTCACCTTCAACCCGTTTTACTGAAATCGTGGAAGGTGGTTTTGCCGGTGGTCCGGTAATACCTGCTGATTTCTCTCCCAGTAGTCCAGATGCGCTCGATTTAGTATCGCAAAATATTGCCAAAGCAGGCATCGTCGGTAGACAGGTGTCCAGCGATTTTGAATGTGCGATGGTGACCGCACAGTTGCTGGAGTTAGATCCCGAGACCGGGGAAAAGCTGGATACGCTTAAATTCGCAGCGCAACTTGAAGAAGAATTACGTGGTAAATACGAAAAAGACGGTATCACTGTTCATGTGATTGGTTTTGCCAAGATGATTGGCGATGTCGCCAATGGTGCAAAAGACGTTGTCCTGTTCTTTTCTATTGCTATTGCCATTACTGCTGTCATGGTCTTTTTCTTTTGCAAGTCCTTTATGTTAACTCTGCTGCCATTGGTCTGTTCCATAGTCGCTGTTGTCTGGCAAATGGGACTGTTAACCATTATCGGCTTCGGTCTGGATCCTATGTCGATTCTCGTGCCGTTCCTGGTATTTGCCATTGGTGTCAGCCATGGCGTGCAAATGATAAATGCTGTCGGAAAGGAAGTAGCCGGTGGAGCCAATGCTAAAATGGCGGCGCAGTCGGCATTCCGAAATCTATTGATTCCCGGGGGCATTGCGTTATTGTCCGATACCGTTGGCTTTATGACTTTGTTGGTTATTGATATCGGTATAATCCGGGAATTGGCGATAACAGCCAGTTTAGGTGTGGCGGTGATCATTTTAACTAATTTGATCCTGTTACCCGTCCTGATGTCATACTTATCATTCAGTGAGAAGTACAAAACGCTGATTCAAAATCGCAAATCTGCAGATCAAATTTGGGACAAAGTTGCCAGCTGTTCAACCATGTCTACTGCGAAATACATTCTGGTGATTACCATTGTGTTGTTTGTTTTTGGTTGGATTCAATCAAAACAAATGAAGATTGGCGATTTACATGCAGGTGCGCCGGCATTGCATGAGACCTCCCGTTATAATCAGGATACTTTCTTAATTACCGATAAGTTTGAAATAACTGTCGACTACATGTCGGTGTTGGTAGAAGCCTCGCCAGAAGCCTGTACGTCACATAGTGTCATGGATGCGATTGATGATTTTCAGTGGAAAATGACGAACGTCAAAGGTGTCCAATCGGCTATCAGTCTGGCGTCGGTTGCTAAGCGTGTAAACGCCGGTTACAACGAGGGTAACCCTAAGTGGCAAGAATTACCGCGCAATCAGCAAACTCTGGTACAAGCCATCTCAAGGGTGCCAACGTCCTCTGGGTTATTAAACAGTAATTGTTCGGTGATGCCGGTTATTCTGTTTATGGAAGATCATAAAGCGGAAACCATCAGTCATGTCGTTGCGAAAGTAAAAGAGTTTCGTGCCGAGTATGAAACCGACGATCTTCAGTTTAAACTGGCTTCCGGTCCTGTTGGCGTGATGGCTGCGACCAACGAAGCCGTCAGTGCCGCACAAGATCCAATGATGTTATATGTATTTGGAGCGGTGATTATATTGTGTCTGCTTAGCTTCAAGTCCTTACGAGCTACAATGTCTGTGGTATTACCGCTGTATGTGGTGTCTGTGTTGGCACAAGCGTTAATGACCTATCTGGAGATTGGTTTAACGGTGTCTACCTTACCGGTTATTGCGCTCGGTGTCGGCATCGGTGTTGATTATGGAATCTATATTCTGTCTACTATGAGCATAAAACTTAAATCGGGTATGGCCTGCCGAGATGCTTATTTTGAAGCATTAAAAGAACGGGGTAGTGCGGTATTGTTTACCGGTATTACCTTAGCGGTAGGTGTGAGTACCTGGGTATTCTCATCGCTTAAGTTCCAGATGGATATGGGGATTCTCCTGACATTCATGTTTGTTGTGAATATGTTAGGGGCAATTTTGGTGTTACCTGCAATTGCAGCTGTGTTTTGGCATAAACAAGACAAATCCTCATAAAAATATTTTCTGCATAATCATTCCAAATACAACCATAAAGCGCTCATTTGAGCGCTTTTTATTTGACGTTCCTGAATAACTATTTTCTACCTTAAGCAGTTAGAAAATTATCCTTTTAAAAACAGTTTTATTTAGAGAGAATACACAAAAAATTTATATATCTCAGACCTTTGCAGAGAGTGAGTTAGACAATCATATATTTCAGCAGTGGCTAAAGTGTTTGTTTACAGCAAGGTGTAGTGAAAAAATTTAGGGGGTTTTAGCGAGCGACAGACAACAAGACCGAGGAGAAATATACCAGCCTGGTGAGTAATGGTTAATAATCCTTCAATTTGGAGTTGTTCATTGCGCTCTTAACACACTAAATTTCGCTATTAATGCCTTGATTGAGGAATTTTTAGACATCTATGTTTACAATATATGACAGACAACCGCGTTCTTGGCGTTAGATTTGCTGAGCGGCCCACACCCTACACATAACAAGGTATAAAAATGACGGTTAATAAGACCCAACATTCCGTTCTTTTAGATAATGTATATACCCTCATAAAACAAAAAGTGGATAAGCAACATCGAGATTTGCTAGACCAGTTTGCCCGTATCTTATTCCAGAATATCCCCAGTGAGGATTTACAAAACCGAAGCGATAGCGACCTTTACGGCGCAGCCTTGAGTCTATGGAACGAATTCACACAATTTGATAGTGAGCAGCCATTTATTCGCGCATTCAATCCTGAAGTGGCAAAACATGGTTGGAAATCAACCCATACGATTGTAGAGATTATTGTTAAGGATATGCCGTTTTTAGTTGATTCAGTGCGCATGTCACTGAATCGACTGGGGATTACTTCACACCTGTTGTTACATAGTCCAGTGACATTGACTCGGGATGCGAAACATCAATTGACCGGGTTTTGTGATCCCAATGATGACGTCAAAGGTGCCATTAAAAATACCATTTTCCTGATTGAAGTTGATCGTCAAACCAGTAAAAAAGATATAGATGCATTGACCACAGAACTGCATTCCGTAGTTGATGAAGTTTCACTTGCGGTGACTGATTGGCAGGCAATGCGAAAACGCTTAAATGATATTATTGAGCAGTTTCCAAACGGCGAGATGCCTTGCGGCGCGCAGGAAAAGGCGCAAGCTGAAACCTTTCTAAAGTGGGTTCAGGATCACAACTTTACTTTGATGGGATATCGCCATTATGAAGCAAAGGCAATCAAAGGTGATCACCGCTGGGTTTCAGACAGCGAATCCAGTCTTGGGTTAATGAAAAACTCTGTTAGTAACAGGGATCGTCTGTTGTCCAATTTACCACCGTCTGCCCGCGCGGAAACCCTGAGTACCAAGCCGTTAATCCTGACCAAAACCAATAGCAAATCCAGAGTCCATCGACCAGCATACATGGACTATGTGGGTATCAAGTCGTTCGACAGCAAAGGCAATGTCATAGCCGAAGACCGGTTTATTGGTTTATATTCTGCGTCATTTTATAACTCCAGTGCCATGCAATTGCCGGTACTCAAAGATAAAATTGAACGTATCTGTGACAGCTCTGAGTTTGAAAAAGGGAGCCATGCTTATAAAGCCTTACTGAATATTCTGGAAACCTACCCGAGGGATGAAGTTCTGCAAGCCTCTGAAGATGAGCTGCTGAAAATAGTCACCGGGATCTTCCAAATGCAGGAGCGTGGGATTTCTCGTCTGTTTGTCCGGAAAGATACCTTTGGGCGATTCTTTACTTGTATGGTGTACGTGCCCAGAGAACGCTATAACACACAATTGCGGAAAGATACCCAAACGCTATTACAAAAGTCATTTGGAAGTGACCAAACCGTAGAGTTCACGACATATTTCTCTGAGTCTGTTTATGCCCGAACTCACTACATCGTCCGAGTAAATAACAATAATGTGGAAGTTGATGTGAAGGATATTGAAAAGAATATCATCGAACTCACAAAGAGTTGGAATGACAGATTGGCAACCGCCATTCGGGCCAGCCATGGCGAATCTAAAGGCAAACACTTGGAAAACAAATACGAAGGGGCATTTCCTCGTAGTTACAAAGAAAATAACTTGCCTACAGTTTCTGTCGTTGATATCGAAAAATTAGAGCTGTTGGATGAAAACCATACACTGGATATGTTGTTTTATCGTCCACAGGAAGAAACCCGTGATAGTGATGCGGTTCGACTAAAACTGTTTCATAAAAAAGAACCTATTCATTTATCAGCTGTGCTACCCATGCTGGAAAACTTTGGTTTGCGTGTCATTGACGAAAGCCCATACGAGGTAAAAACCTCAGATGGAGAAGTGAACTGGATCATGGATTTTTCCATGTTGCACAGCAATACAAACAAAATGGAAATGGAGCAGGCACAAGAGCTGTTTCAAGATGCGTTCTCCAAAGTCTGGTATCAACAGTTAGAAGATGATGCCTTCAACCGTTTGGTGTTAGGGGCAGGTTTAACCGGACGAAATGTTACTATTCTGCGCGCTTATGCCAAGTACATGCGCCAGACCGGCAGCTCGTTCAGTAATACTTATGTCGCCCGAACACTGGATCGGTACCCTGATATTGCAAAATTACTGATTGATTTGTTTGCTGCTCGCTTTGATCCGGATATTGAGCAAGAAGCGGAAAAGCAAAAAGCGTTGCTCAAAGAAATCAAATCGAAGCTGGACATGGTCGCGAACCTGGATGATGACCGTATCATACGTCGTTATTTAGATATGATGTTGGCGACATTGCGGACAAACTTCTATCAGACCGCCGCCAGTGGCAATGATAAACCCTATGTGTCATTTAAGTTTTTACCGGAAAAAATTCCGGAAATGCCATTACCATTGCCGAAATTCGAGATTTTCGTCTATTCGCCATTGGTGGAAGGTGTGCATTTACGTGGCGGCAAAGTTGCTCGTGGCGGACTACGCTGGTCGGATCGTCAAGAAGATTTCCGCACAGAAGTGCTTGGTTTGGTTAAAGCCCAGCAAGTTAAAAATACCGTTATCGTTCCAGTAGGTGCAAAAGGTGGCTTCGTTTGTAAAAAGTTACCAGTTGATCAAGGTCGTGAAGCTATCTTTAAAGCAGGACAGGATTGCTATCGTATCTTTATTCGCAGTCTGTTGGATGTGACAGATAACATAGTAGATGGAAACGTTGTTCACCCAGATCGGGTCGTGCGTCATGACGATGATGATCCGTATTTGGTTGTTGCGGCTGACAAAGGCACGGCGACGTTTTCGGATATTGCTAATTCTATTTCCGATGAATATAACTTCTGGTTAGGTGACGCGTTCGCCTCTGGTGGTAGTGTCGGTTATGATCACAAAGGAATGGGTATTACGGCTCGTGGCGCATGGGAGTCGGTTAAACGCCATTTCCGTGAAATGGATATAGACTGTCAGACCACCGATTTTACTTGCTTGGCGGTAGGCGATATGGCGGGTGATGTATTTGGTAACGGAATGTTGTTATCTAAGCATACGCGTCTGATATTTGCCTTTAACCATATGCATATATTCTTCGATCCTTCGCCGGATGCTGCCAAGTCGTACGTGGAACGCCAACGTTTGTTTGAAAATCCCTCTTTGACCTGGGATGACTACGACAAAGGACTGATCTCTAAAGGTGGCGGTGTGTTTTCTCGTTCTGCAAAGTCGATCAAACTGACGGCGCCAATGAAAAAATGGCTGAATACCACACAAGACTCAATGACACCGAATGAGATGATTCGAAATGCCTTGAAGATGCCCGTCGATCTGTTCTGGAACGGTGGTATCGGCACTTACATAAAGAGTTCGAAAGAAAGTCATGCTGACTGTGGTGATCGCGCTAACGATGACGTACGTGTCAATGGCAAGGAAGTGCAGGCGAAGGTTGTCGGAGAAGGTGGCAATCTGGGTGTAACGCAGTTGGGCCGTATCGAATATGCCGCTCATGGTGGTCGAGTTAACACCGACTTTATCGATAACGTTGGTGGCGTAGATTGCTCAGATAACGAAGTTAATATCAAAATTTTGCTTAACTCGCTGGTCAATGCCGGCGAACTCACAGTAAAACAACGCAATAAGCTGCTGTACGACATGACGGATGATGTTGCCGAACTGGTAATTCAGGACTGCTATCGTCAAACGCTGTCTATATCGATTACCGAGCAGGGTGGTGCCAGTTCCTTAAAAGAGCAAATGCGTTTTGTGCATGGATTGGAAAGAGAAGGTACATTAAATCGTGAACTGGAATTTATCCCCAGTGATGACGAATTATCCGACCGACTAGCCAAAGGCCGCGGATTTACGCGTCCAGAATTATCGGTACTGATCTCATACAGTAAAATGGTATTGAAAGAGAAACTGGACATTCCGGAAATCACTAGTAATCCCTATCACGGAAAGTTATTGGTCTCTGCGTTCCCGAAAGTGTTGCAGGACAGGTTTGCCAAACACATGGAAGACCATCCGCTGCGGGCCGAGATTATCGCCACAAAGTTGACCAACAATATGATCAACGACATGGGGCTGAACTTCTTGTTTAGAATGCAGGAAGAAACCGGTGCGACTGTTCAGGAAGTCTGTAATGCTTACGCCGTCATTAAAGGCGTGTTTGGTATTGATGAGCTTTGGTCTGAGGTTGAAGATCTTGATAATAAAGTATCCGCCGATGTGCAGTTAAAAATGCTTGATACTTTGCGTCGCACCTTGCGTCGGGGTACTCGTTGGTATCTTCGTCATGGTAAGAAAGGTCAACCACTACAAAAATGTATCGATAGTTATCTACCGACCTTTAAAGCGCTGCGTAAAAACCTCGATCAATTCCTGGTCAAAGATGAGTATGCAGTGCTGATGTCTAACGTTAAATCGCTTACGGACGCTGCTGTGCCTGAAGAGACAGCGAAAACGGTGGCTGCAATGAGCAATCTGTTCCCATCATTGGACTTGGCGCAACTTGCAGAAGATGATGATAGAAATATCAGTATGATCGCGAAACTGTATTTTGTGTTGGGATCAAAACTGGAATTACATTGGTTCCTGGATCAAATCAACAAACAATCAGTGTCTAACCATTGGCAGGCGCTGGCCAGAGCGTCTTATCGAGAAGAACTGGACTGGCAGCAACGAGTATTGACGCGCGTCATTCTGAGCTATGACAAAGACGATACGGACGCCGAAGTCATTTTGAACAAATGGATAGAAGATCATCAAATTCTGTTGGAACGCTGGTATCATATGATGGCTGAGTTTAAGACCAGTACGACACATGAGTTTGCTAAATTCTCAGTCGCACTGCGAGAGTTGATGTTATTAAGTTTGAATTGCTCTAAATAGCATTTAGAAGATTAAAATTAAGCCCGGTAGCTCCCGGGCTTTTTTATGTTTTAGGAAATTGCATGTACGGTTTAGCACAAAAGTTTTTGTTTTGCCTTGATGCCGAGACGAGCCATGACTTGTCTATTGGATTTTTGAAGTCTTCCCAACGCACTGCGCTGCAGGGAGTTTATGCTCAGTATGTGCCTGACCGCCCTGTTGAGTGTTTAGGGATGACCTTTAAAAATCCGGTGGGATTAGCTGCTGGCTTGGACAAAAACGGTGAATGCATTGATGCGTTTGACCAAATGGGCTTTGGTTTTATTGAAGTCGGAACTGTCACGCCATTGCCTCAGCCGGGAAATGAACAACCCAGACTATTCAGATTAAAAGACGCCAATGCCATCATCAATCGGATGGGATTCAATAACAAAGGTGTCGATTACCTGGTAGAGCGGGTCAAGGAATCAAAATACAAAGGTGTGCTTGGCATTAACATTGGCAAAAATAAAGTAACACCTGAAGAAGATGCCTTAAGTGACTACATCAAATGCATGGACAAAGTCTATGACCATGCCAGTTACATCACTATCAACATATCCTCTCCTAATACCCCGGGTTTACGCAATCTACAATATGGGGAAGCGCTGGAGTCATTGTTAGCCGGACTGAAACAGCAGCAAACTGTGTTGGCCGATAAATTCGGTAAATATGTACCGTTGTTGGTGAAAATTGCTCCGGATTTAAGTGACGAGGAAGTGCACAGTATTGCAGATTCGTTTAAGAAAGCGCAGGTGGATGGGGTTATTGCGACAAACACCACACTGTCCAGAAAAGGCGTGGAAGGACTGCAGTACGCAAAAGAGGCTGGCGGGTTAAGTGGTAGCCCACTTACCCAACAAAGCCTACATGTGACCAGAGTCTTAGCGGAATCGTTAGCGGCTGAAATGCCGATTATTTCAGTCGGTGGTATTGATTCGCCAGAAGCAGCAAAAGCCAGAATTGAGGCAGGGGCAACTCTCGTACAAATATATTCCGCCTTTATTTATCAGGGGCCACCACTGATTAAAAAACTGGTCAAAGCGTTGTAATAATGCCCGAACTGCTGATACCAGAGGCGAACCCCCAATGGCGTTGGTTTGTTGATGAGCGCAATGGACGCGTGTGTCTGGAGCTGGCTGAGTTAGGGTTTATTAAAACTAAACTGAATATCGTCAATGTGCTTGATGTTGCCGATGTGAATCGGCGGTTTTCGGTTTCTGATACCGACACCTATCAGTATTACCGAGAGCTATTGGAAAAGTGTTATTTCTGGCAAGAGCAACAGTTTAGCTTTGTTTGCCTGATTAACGCGGTCGCGATAAAGCAGTTTCATAAACTCTTGCCAGCCAAAAACTGGTATTTTGTTAAGAATCCGATGCAGCCAACAGCAGGATTTTTGTTTAAGGTAAAATCAGAATCAGATAGCTGTGAATCAGTGGTACTGGCCACCGATGGTGACTCAGTAGACATCATGCTGCTGGATACCCTGACGATAAACGATAACAAACAGTTAGCGCAGTTCAGTGCACAACGTGTCGCCATCAATCGTCTCTTTCCATTAGACAATTGAATCCAGGCGGCAGATGCGCTGTAGCAATGCGACGAATTCTTCATTTGTGCCGATGATTTTGATCGCATTCAGAATTTAGAACGTTAGTATAGAGCAAAATCAATCACCTGATTTCGTTATGACTTTTGGCCATCACCGATATTTTATAGTGGCTCTGATTTTACTTATTTGTCCATTTATGTCGTTGCCTCAACCCCATTCTCAACAGGCGACAGGTCCCCATATTCAGGTTTCGCTGGTACATGAATATGAGGGATTGATAGCAGGACAAGCAAATTCCATAGGAATTTTACTGGAGCCGGAAGAGCTCTGGCATACTTATTGGCGTAATCCAGGAGATTCAGGGGAAGCCCCTAAGGTAACCTGGACCAGCGACTCCGCTGCTGAATTTGGTGCTATTCAATGGACTTTACCAAAAGCTATTCCAGTCGCCCATCTGGTCAACTATGGCTACGAAGGGGCGAATCTATTGATGGTGGACGTCTTCCTACCTGAAAACTTATCTGCAAAACGTGTTGCAATAACGGCCGACTTGTCCTGGCTGGTATGTAAAGACGACTGTATACCAGGTTGGGCGACACTGAGTATTGAGCTGCCAGTGACTCAAAATCGGGTTGTTACCCATTGGCAGGCGTTATTTCAACAAACCAGAGATAATCTGCCCAAATGGCTTACTGAATCGGCCACATTTGAAATCACTGACGAGCATATCGTTATCGCACTCCCTATGGAACTGGTTGAGTCGTTTGATATTTCATCCTTGCAACTGTTGCCATTTCGAAATGACGTTATCCAGCACAGTAGCACGCAGACAAAGGTAGCAGCAGATGACACTCTTTTGGTCACGGTCAAGCGTTCAGAATATTTTCCGGCCTCGTTAGATGCAACAAACTGGCTGGTTACTGATGGTCAAAATGCCGTCTATGTACAAAGTCAGATAAATAGTTCGGGGAGCAATGCTCAGGCTGAACTTAGCGGCAGTGCCATCGCGAAATTTATTGCATTAGCTTTCCTTGGTGGATTGATGCTAAATCTGATGCCTTGTGTCCTACCCGTTATTTCATTAAAAGCGCTGTCTCTGCGGCACACCGCCAGTGCCCCCGGCCGCTTAGGTTATCCGCTTGGTGTCATGGTAAGTTTTTGGTTATTTGCATTGACGATTATTCTGTTAAGAGCAACCGGAGAAAGTATTGGTTGGGGCTTTCATATGCAGGAGCCCTGGTTAATTGCGCTATTGGCATTTTTGTTTGTGTTTATTGCGATGCTGTTGTTGGATCTGGCGCCTGCTGGTGTTGGATTGGCAAACGCAGGACAACAGTTGACCCAAGGAAACCAATTTCATCATCAGTTTTTTACTGGTGTGTTGGCGGTTGTTGTTGCTTCCCCTTGTACCGCCCCGTTTATGGCTGCTGCGATGGGGATTGCATTCATTAGTAGCGATTGGATTACAATGCTAATCTTTACAGGGTTGGCGCTCGGGTTCGCATTACCATTGAGTTTAATTTCTTATGTTCCCGCAATGACTCGCTGGATACCGAAACCGGGTAACTGGATGGTCAGATTTCGTCAGTTTTTGGTATTTCCAGTGCTTGCCACGGTGATTTGGCTGGTATGGATATATCAAAGCCAAACAAGCACGTTAGCGCAATTTTATTTATCGATAGCGCTGCTGTTATTCGCTCTATGTTTATGGAGCTACGCTATCTTAAAACACCAATACCGAAATATATTTATGGTCATTGCTGGTGTGATCGTATATGTCGCAATACAGTCACCCTCATCAGATGAAGGGGAATTGCCCATAGCGACACCATTCAGCGCCGACAAGCTAGCGCAGCTGCGTGACAATGGCAAAACTGTGCTGGTAAATATGACCGCCGACTGGTGTATTACCTGTAAGGTTAACGAGCAGGTTGCTTTTCAGGATGAACGAGTCAAACGTCTACTTGCGAGTGAAAACGTCAGTTACCTTGTTGGAGACTGGACCAATAAAAATGACCAGATTTTGAACTATTTACAGCAGTTCAACCGTTCAGGTGTGCCGCTTTATGTCATATACAAAGGTGAGGGCGAGGGTGTTGTCTTACCTCAAATTCTGACACCTGAAATCGTCATTAATGCCGTTAACCGTTAACTGGAGCTTTAATTATGCGCTATTTGAAACCCCTAATTGCCACCATTTTGTTTACCTTTGGGATATTTTTTGCTGTCAGTGCAGTAGAAATAGATGTGGCCGCCCCAGATTTTACGTTAGTCAATACTGACGGGGAAGCGGTCAGTCTCTCGGACTATCGGGGTCAGTATGTGGTTTTGGAATGGACCAATCACCTTTGTCCATATGTACAAAAACATTACAACAGCGACAATATGCAGGCTCTACAGCGAAAATACACAGAACAGGATGTTGTATGGTTGAGTATTATATCATCGGCGCCGGGCAAACAAGGCCATGTATCAGTTGAACAGGCAAAGTCTTTAACGCAAGAGCGTAATGCAGCCCCAAGCTACGTTCTGTTTGATGAAGACGGAGATGTTGGCAAACGCTATGACGCCAAAACAACACCCCATATGTACATTATTGATCCTCAGGGAGTACTGCGTTACGCAGGCGCTATCGACAGTATTAAATCTGCCAACCCGGCTGATATCGCTAAAGCCACCAATTATCTGGATGTTAATATGCGTGCCTTGTTATCCAGCGGTACAGTTGAGATAAAAAAAACACCACCTTATGGTTGTTCAGTGAAATACAAAAGTTAGTTTCAACTCAGGCCGTATCCTGGTACGGCCTTTGAAATTTGCTAATTTCCGTCCTTCGGGCGACAATATCGTGAATGTGCTCAAGCACACACAATTCATGCCTTCTTTTCAATTTGGAATCGGATTTTCATGCCAAGAATTCTCACCACCACCGCACTCGGTTTGGAAGAGCTGCTCGCCGATGAGGTAAAGCAACTAACTGGAACTGAGCAAATTAAAATGAAACCCGGACAGGTCAGTTTTACTGGCGGGTTACAGGATGCCTATCGACTTTGTCTCTGGTCCAGATTGGCTAATCGGGTGTTGTGGCAGATTACCGAAGCCAAGGTAACGACCGTTGATGAACTGTATTATATGGCGTTCGATGTTGACTGGTCGGAACATTTTAAAGTAACTCAGACTTTTGCTGTCGATTTTTTTGGCACCAATCGACTGATTAAGAATACCCAGTTTGGTGCTGTGAAAGTCAAGGATGGGATTGTCGATAATTTTCAACGTGAATTCCAAAAACGCCCCGATGTCGATAAACGGGATCCAGATCTACGCATTCAGGTCAGGTTGCAGCGGGATGTTGCGACTTGTTATCTGGATTTGTCAGGCCATAGTCTGCATCAGCGTCATTACCGTGAAGATAAAGGACAGGCACCGATACGTGAGAATCTGGCCTATGCCATGTTGGTCAGAAGTGGCTGGACCAAATCACCGGAACTGCCTCTCTGTGACCCCATGTGTGGCTCTGGAACCATCGCCATTGAAGCTGCCATGTTTAAAGCTAATATTGCACCTGGGTCGGCGCATCAACATTGGGGGTTTGGATCCTGGGTGCAACATGATAGCGGTTTGTGGGAGCGACTATTAACCGAAGCTAAAGACGCTCAGACCCAGCCTGCAACTGCAATCTACGCATCTGATGTCAATCCCCGCATGATTGCGATTGCTAAAACAAACGCGCAGAACGCAGGGGTTGCAGAGCAAATACAGTTTACTGTGAAGCCGGCTCAGAAAATTGATTTAACGTCTGTCACCCCGGGATTTATGGTGAGTAATCCGCCCTATGGAGAGCGTCTTGGTGAATTGACCAGCTTAATTCCGCTGTATCAGGAGTGGGGACATCATCTCAAAACCCATTTTGCTGACTGGCAACTGGCCTTATTAACCTCTAACCGTGATCTGCTTCGGCAATTAAGACTGGTCTCAGACAAAGCCTACAAGTTTAAAAATGCCAACCTGGACTGTGAGTTGGCACTGTACAAAATGGATGAGCGAAATTGTCTGGTGATGGAAGTCCAAAATGACGCTAATCATGATTTTGCGAATCGTTTAAAAAAGAACTTAAAGCGGCTCGATAAATGGGCAAAAAACAACGACATTGAATGTTATCGACTCTATGATGCAGATTTACCGGAATACAATGTTGCCGTAGACCGTTACGCGGATTGGTTAGTTGTTCAGGAATACGCTGCGCCTAAAAATATTCCGCAAAGTAAAACGACAAGGCGTTTACATGAAGTTATGGCGTGTTTGCCTGAACTTACTGGTGTAGATGCAAGTAAAATCCAGTTGAAAGTAAGAGAGGTCAAAAAAGGTAAATCCCAATACGAAAAAGTCGGTCGCAAACAGCAATTTATGACGGTGCAGGAGCATGGCTTAACGTTTCAGGTGAACCTGCATGATTATCTGGATACCGGCTTATTTTTAGACCACCGCCTTATCAGACAGCGCATCATGCAGATGAGCAAAGACAAAACCGTATTAAATTTATTTGCCTATACCGGTGCGGTATCTGTATACGCCGCCAAGGGCGGTGCGAAATCCGTGACGACTGTTGATATGTCCAATACTTATTTGGAATGGGCAAAGAAAAACTTCGCTTTAAATCAGTTAAGGTATGGCTATCATTTTATCAAAGCCGATTGCACCGAATGGCTACACCAACATAACGAAAAATATGATGTGATTTTTATTGATCCGCCTTCATTTTCAAATTCAAAGAGCATGACTGGCACTTGGGATGTACAGCGGGATTACAAAAAGTTACTTAAAGATGCTCGAAAATGCCTCAATCCTGACGGCATAATCATTTTTTCCAACAATTTACGCTCGTTCAAGTTGGACGAAAACATTGCTGAAGAGTTAAACGTAGAGGTTGAAAACATCACAAGCGATACCATACCTGAAGACTTCAAGCGTAACCAAAAGATTCATCATTGTTGGATGTTGAGGGCGAAATAAAGATGAACGCAAAAGGACAACTTACCCTTTATACCGGCACTGATTGCCATTTGTGTGACCTTGCAAAGGGTTTATTGCAAAATATCGCTAACGATTACCGAATTACCGAGATCAACGTAAAACAGCAGCGTGAATACTTCCATGAATATGGCGCGCGGATTCCTGTGTTGACTAAGGCAGCGACTGGAGAAGAATTGCCATGGCCATTTGATCCTGACCAGTTGTCAGTGTTTTTAAAGGATTAAACGGAACCGCCATTTATGATTTTACAACTAAAAGATGCCGATATTGCATTCGGTGATAGACCTTTATTAGACCACAGTAATCTTACGTTAGATGCGGGTGAGCGTGTTTGTCTGGTCGGGCGAAACGGTACTGGGAAATCCACACTACTCAAGGTGATAGCGGGTGATGTGCCATTGGATGATGGGCAACGTCTGTGCAACAGTGAAGTGAACATCGCGGTGTTACCTCAAGATCCTCCTGCACTGGATCAGGTTTCTGTGTTTGATTACATCGCCGAGGGGCTTCAGGAGCAAGGTGAATTACTTAAACAGTACCACCATACGCTGACACTGGTCAGCAAAGATCCTTCCGACAAAAACCTGCAAAAGCTGGACAACCTGCAGAAACAACTTGAAGCCAAAAATGCCTGGCAATTTGAACAGCGAATAGAGCAGGTCATCAGCCAAATGGCATTAAATGGTGATGCCACATTGGCGTCTTTATCCGGGGGCTGGCGACGCAAGGCGGCTTTAGCAAGGGCACTGGTAAAGGCACCCGATATTCTGTTGCTTGATGAGCCAACTAACCATCTGGATATCAGCATGATCAAGTGGCTGGAAGAACAGATGTTGGCATTTAACGGTGCGTTAGTATTTGTTAGTCATGACAGAGCATTTATCAGGGCGCTGGCGACCAGAATTATCGATCTGGATCGTGGTAAATTGGTGAGTTATCCCGGCAATTACCAGCAATATCTTGATAGAAAGGCGGAGGATATAGCCGCTGAAGAAACCCAAAATGCCCTGTTTGATAAAAAGCTAAGTGATGAAGAAAAGTGGATCCGACAAGGCATAAAAGCAAGACGAACCCGTAATGAAGGGCGTGTTAGGGCGCTAAAAGCGATGCGTGATGAATACGCGCAACGACGCAATGTTCAGGGCAAAGCGACTATTACAACTGCCGATGCGCAAAAATCAGGTAAAGTTGTCTTCGAAACCAAAGACCTAAGCATCGCATTTGATGATAACCTGATTGTAAAGCATCTGGATTTGACCTTGTTGCGCCGTGACCGTCTGGCGCTTATCGGTCCAAATGGTTGTGGCAAAAGCACTCTGATCAAAGCTTTATTAGGGGACTTGGAAAATTATCAAGGCACAGTGAAAACCGGCACGAATCTGGAAGTTGCCTATTTTGATCAGCATCGGGACCAGTTGGATTTAGAAAAGCCGGTTATCGATGTCGTCGCTGACGGCAAAAGGGAAATAGCCTTTGGTGGAAGGAGCAAACATGTCATTAGTTATTTACAGGACTTTTTGTTCGCCCCTGATAGAGTGCAGGCACCTGTAAAGTCGTTGTCTGGCGGTGAAAAGAATCGCTTGCTTTTGGCTAAGATTCTGTCCAAACCCAGTAATTTGTTGATTCTGGACGAACCCACCAATGACCTGGATGTAGAAACCCTGGAGCTGCTGGAAGAAACCTTGTGTAATTATGAAGGCACACTGATTCTGGTATCTCATGATCGTGAATTTGTGGATAATGTCGTTACTCAAAGTTTATTCTTTGAAGGTAAAGGAAACGTAAAGCATTTTGTGGGGGGATATAGCGATATTGAATCGTGGTATGGTACTCAGGAAAAAAACAGCGAGTCTAGTGAAACTTCAGGAAAATCAAAGAGTCGAAAGTCTGCGTCTTCTGAAAGTCGCAATAAAAAGTTATCATATAAGTTGCAGTTGGAATTAGAACAGCTTCCAAAAGATATTGAATCGATGGAAGTTGCACTTGAATCGTTGCAACAGACAGTCAATGACCCTGGTTTTTATCAACAGGACGCAGAGAGCATCAATGCCACACTGGCGTCACTCGCAGGGACAGAAGAAAAATTAGAAATTGCTTATGCCAGGTGGGATGAGCTGGAAAGTATGAAACAGGAATTAACGAGTTGATGTTAAAACAATTCAAAATCGCACCCATTGCTGCCATTAGTGCCGCAATATTTAGCACAAGCGCCTTCACCGCAGTTTACGAAATTACCGAAATCGATACTTATGAGAAGGCATTAAATGCGTTTTCTACTGGTATCAACTCCGCAGGTGATGTTTCGGTCGTGGTACAAACCACCTACAATCCTCCAATTGATCTGGAACTGATTGATTTTGAATCTGATTTTTTTCAAGACAATCTGACCGATATCGATGCAGCGCAAAATGGGAATTTTAACGCAGAAGATTATTTTATAATTGCACAGTTCGTGAGAAATCAGCAGGGTTCAACCTTAGCGCAGCAGTTAGCGAGTTATCAGAGTTATACCTACGAAAGTGGAGTGTTACTTGCCGAACCAGGTTTCGATGAGCTTGATCCAGATTTTGGAGGCTTCTCACAAAGTACAGAGACGCAAGTGCTGGGTATTAATGATTCTGGTGTAACGGTTGGTATCAGTGAGGGAAAGACATACAAACTTGAATACACCAATGAGAATGGCGATGAATTAACCTATGTTATTCAGGACTTCGGCGCTCGTGGGTTTGTTAATGTAAATGGTACGACAATCGGGCTGGAATCTGAATCAATGCTGGCAGGTGGATATACCGAAGCATACGATGTGAATAACGGATTGCTGGTTGCTGGTGCAGAAATCAGTGATCCTTTAGAAAGCTTTGAAACAGCCGTAGAAAATTGCAGTGATGATGAAGTTCGTGGTGATTTGCCCGTAGAAGTGTGTTTACAGCAACGCATAAATTCTGGCCCTGAAAACAATCACCAGGTTCGTGGCGTGTTGTGGCAATTGGATCAGCAAGGAAACGTTATCGAAAAAACGCAGCTAGGCTTGCCTATTACCGTAGCAGAAGATTCAACCAGTCAATTTATTAGCCGTGCGCTTGCTGTCAATGAAAGTGGTGTCGCGGTAGGGACCGCAACCAACTATTTACAGGAAAATACATCATTTCCGCGCTTATATCCCACCTTGTTCTCTGCAGGGGAGGTCACCACTATTGTTGATGTGAATGAGGATGGTGGTGGTGCTGCTGTGGACATAAATAATAATGGACAGGTGGTTGGCTATAGTTCAATCAGCATCGATGACAGAACACGAACCAAGTTTTTTGTTTATGATATCAATAACGAGTCTCTGACTTATCCCAATGACTTTTTCTCTGGCGCGAACACTGTTTCCAGAGCCATAAATGATCAGGGTATCGTTGTGGGTGAAGGTGATGTTGATACGACATCCAATACGTCAGCCAGGCGTAAACACGGGTTTATATACGACATTAATGAAGATCTGTTTCAGGATTTGAACGATTTGGTGGCCTGTAACTCTCCCTACACCATTGTGCAGGCAAACGACATCAATGATTCTGGCCAAATAGCAGCCACAGCAGTCGTCAACAAACAAGTTCTTGACATTACCGGTTCACCACAACTTGATGACAACGGTGACCCGGTTTTTCAGGATGTTGTGGTCAGCGTTTTGCTTGACCCGATTCCAGCAGGCAGTGTTGATGACTGTGAAGTGCCGCCGGAAGAAGCTCAAGAACGAAAGGGGGGTAGTATGCCAGTTTGGTTGATGTTTGGGCTTGCCGGTTTAGCTGGATTGAGAAGAATGCGCTTCTAAACTCTCTGCATGATACTGAAAAGCCGCTCTACAGAGTAATGCCGTTCACTTAAGGTGAGCGGCATTTCTTTTTCTGGCGATAGGGTATCGGTTTTTCGATGCTTTTAAGCATCGTGGATAGCTCCTTTCTCGTCGCCCCTCCAGTTTAAATTGGGCGGCATTCCTTTCAATATCCAAAACAATCCTGGGCACATTGCCCGGTGCATAGAGCGGCATCATGGTTAATGTATGTATAATGTGGGATGACGCATCGCGGAAGCTCAGCTGATTTGGAAACACCCCTTGTAGTGAATGAGCCATAAGAATCATTTTGTATCGGATAAGATTATAGGCTAACAGAACGCCCCATAATTCCTGAACGATAAGCTCAGGGGTGTTACTACGCAAGGTAAAACGACTCTCCAGCATGTGCTGTTTCATTTCACGGTAGCCCAGTTCGATTTCCCAACGATGAGAATACAAGTCAACAATTTCAGCGGCCGGATACGCCATACAGTCTGTCATTGAAGTCAATATCTGGACGGTTTTACCTTTAATGGTTTTGGTTAACAGCCTGGCCTCGATAGTTTGTGGTAAATGAGAGCGACGCTTTCGGGATTGAGGTGTGGTATGCAATCGAATCAGCATATCTTGTTTTCCCATCCGCTGTATCACTTCATATTGAGTGCCTTTTTTCAGCGGAAGTAACCAGTGAGTATTCGTTCCTTTTGTATGCCAGTCATGAAGCAGCCCCAAAGAATAAAATCCTTTATCAAACAGTGTCAGGCTATTGTCTGGTATCGTTTCAATCAACTTCGACGCCAGGTTCATTTCATTTTCTGCCACGCTGTCGAACGCACTATTCAGTATCAGGTGACTGCTTAGCTCCATCATGCACACCATGCGTACCTGAGGATAGGCCGCTTCATAGGATTTATTAGCGGTTCGGGCAAATGCTTCACTATTGGCAGGGGTATCTGGTGTACGCCAGACCACACCATCAACACCGTATAGGGATAAGCCACACCACTGAGGATGTTCAGCTCGCTGATGCCAACGATTTGCCGACAGATGAAATGCATCTTTGACGACTTCAGAGCCTAACTTTTTCCTGGCCTGCGTCACGGCACTACGAGCTACATAATCAACATCTTGTGGTAAAACAATATCCAGCTTGTTGATCAACTGACGAACAGATTCAGTTCTGAATAACGACATGCCTATCACTGCCCAAATCATCGCATCCATTGGTAGCTTGCGTTTACGCAGAGTGGCAACGCCATTAGAGGCAAGGCAAGACTCGATAATATCTGAGTCTAAAATATCTGCCAGACAACGAAACTCAGTGAGACGATTGATTGAGGTACGCGCGAGGGCTTCTGAAAGCTCCATAAAAAAATCCGATGACCTTACGATCATCGGATTTTGATCTTCTTATACCGAATGTCAACTTCTTAACTGATCGGCATTAGCTCTACAGAGCGGCTTTTTGTTAAGTAACCATTACTTCAATAGATCATTCTTTTGCTAACTCCCGAGCCCACTCTTGGGACCAATCATTTAAAGATAGGATGACGGGTTGTAGTTTGTGTCCCAGAGGTGTCAAGCGCCATTGACTATTTTCATCCTGCATAACGATGCCTGCAGCCTGAAGCTCTTTTAGCTTATTGCTCAAAACGCTTGGAGATAAACCACCACAGATGGTCCTGAGTTCGCGAAAGCCTCTGGATTGGGCGCTCATTTCCCAAATCAGTCTTAAAGCCCAGCGTCGTCCTAACAAATCCATGGCCGCCATGACCGGCCTACCTGTGGCGGAACCACGAACCGGCGCTCCGGGTAAAGGGATACCGCTCTTAAACTTTGGGTTCTCAGGCATATAATTCGCACTCAATAATATAAAAACTAATTGGAATCTTTTGGACAGTCATCATGCACCGGCAGGTAGTCTATATGATGGTAGCATAATTTTTCCGATACATCCCTGGTGTTAAGCCGGTTATTCGCTTAAACAGACGCCTGAAAAAAGCAGGGTCTTCGTAGCCAACACGCCAACTTATATCCTCAATAGATACGGTTCCACTCTCCAGTTGTCGTTTAGCTTGTTCGATTCGAAGATGTTGCACATATTTGATCGGTGTTAACGATAGCGCTGCGTCAAATCTTCGGGTAAATGAACGTTCTGAAATACCAGACACACGTACCATTTCTTCAACGGGATTAGGGAATGAGAAATGTTCTGCTAACCATTCCTGAGCTCTTAAAATGACAGCATCGTCGTGGTCGAAATTGGGCAGGAATACTTCAAACGGTGACTGACCGTCACTTTGCCACTGCAACGCAAAAAACTTAGACAAAATATAAGAGACGGATGAACCGAGATGGCGCGCGACCATATGTAATACCAGATCTTGCCAGGAAGACGCAGCACCTGACATCACAAATCCTGCTCTGCCTCCGGAATAAACGATCATCTTGCGTTTATTTACCCTGACGTTTGGAAATGCCTGACTAAATGCATCGGTGTGGGCCCAGTGTAAGGTAGCTTCCTTGCCGTCGAGTAAGCCGGTTTCTGCCAAAAGAAAAACGCCAGAGCAGGCCGTGTAAATTTCTGCACCTTGAAAGTGCATATTTTTGAGCCAGTTCGTTAATGCAGGGTATCTGCCAGAGACCCACATCTTGTTATCAGGCAAAACAATTGACGGTAAAATAATTGCGTCCGCTTTAGGCATATCAGTGAGCTTATAATCCGTTTTCACCGTGATATTACTCGCCGTGCAAACTTCTGCGCCTGACTCAGAAACAAAAGATACATTATATGGTGCCTGGCTCGGTACACTAGGATCAAGTTGATTCAAAGATGGAATTGCATTAAGAATGTCCGAAATCCCAACGAGCGGAGTTGCAACCGTTTCAGGCAAAGCGAGGATAAATATTCTACGTTGTTTAAACATAATTATTCTCATATCGAATGGTACTAAAATAGTATCATTACGGAGAAAAATCAAGCTTGAAATGTACTTATACTATCGACAAAGCGAATTATTTTGTGCGCAAAATATAGTAAACACTAACGGTAACAATAACTTAAAGGTAGTTTGAAAATCGTCGAAAATGTCCATTCACTCAAGGCAATACTGCGTTTAGATATAGAACATTAAGGCAGGAGAAGCAGTGGATTTATTCCACTGCAACCGCACGATTGTAAGACATTTCAGGCTCATCATTTAACATAAGTAAAACACCGGCCCAGGTACCGTCTGCTACGATATGGTCGTAATGTTCCATATGTACCTTTCTGCTGGTCCAAGCTTCGATTAAAGTGATTTTGGTCGCATCATCCTCATCGACAAAAACGGAGGCATTTACAAACCCTTTTTCACTAGCCATAGCGGAATTCAATCCGCGCATAATACCCATAAACTCTGTCAGATGTTTTTCCTGCACAGAGAAATCTATTTTTAAGTAGGTCATATTGTCCTCTTCCGAAGCTAAGCTCATTCCAGGAAAACAAATAGATATATAGAGACCAGCCCACAACAGAAGGCTTGCTGTTTTACTTATTGATGTCATGTTAATTGTCCTCAGTTAATAAATCTTTTTCGTTTTGTTTCACCACTAGCATGGTATTTTGCTTTGTTTTCTTGACTATGCTGACAAGCTGGGGCTTGCCCAAACTGCATGCTGAGACGTCGAAACTCCAGTTGCACTATTCCTGCGGTCACGGCGGGATCGCGTTCAAGAACAGGCTGTATTTCAGACATATCTGCAGCGTGACTAAACACCGACATACCCAGCACTGGACTCCCTTCGAAACGCCCAGACAAAATAATGTCGCAACTGTGTGCCAATGATTTATATATCTCGACATGCTGCGCGACAATTTCTTTTAACGTTGATCGCTGGTCCCACCATTTTCCGGGGCGATGGAAAACGACAGAATATTTATTGTCTGAATCAGAAACAGATTCGTTTGACGACCCATTGGCCAAATTGAATGGCTGACATCCAAAGCAAAAAATAATCAGATACTTAATTTGGTTTCTAACGTTACTCCTTAAACTCAATGCGGGCCATAATTTCGCGTTGGCGAGAGAAATTGTGTGATGTTTCCGATTCATATCGTTTTACCTCATTTATTCGCTGTACTACTTGTCAGAAGGTACGATATCAAGTTCGACATGTCGCATTTTGGCAAGGTGCAGACATGCCAGAAAATTTGAAGCATATTCTGAGCGTGAGTAGTGATCCGATCTCCGGCTTTCAGAGGCAAGCCATAAAAGGCCATATCCCAGGCTCTTGTTGCATTTTCTACGTATGCAATCTCGCTTGGTTTGGCATTGAGGAGCATGGCAAATTCATCATAGAAACTCTCTAACACTGGTTTAGCCTGTCGTGCAGCTTCTTGCCCCCCAATATTTCTCTCGATTAAGAGATGGTTGTGCATCGCATCAAAAACCGGGTCGGGCATCAAAGCCGCTCCCGCATTGTCGAAGTGCAACACGTTGCTACAACCAGGTGTAACGTCTCTATATTGTTTTACATTGATCATTTTTGTTGCCTTCACTTTGCTCTACATTATTTTTAATAGACGTTTTTACTCCTACCAAAACGACACAGATAACCAAACATTCACCGATTGTGATAAATGGCCCATGGATTTCACCCGGTGGTCTACATACATAATCCTCGGCATTGAGCCAAACTTTTTGTCCCTCATCATACAAACTGCCTGATAGTACGATTGTCTTTTCCCAATAATCGTGAACCGAGGTGCCGTGTGCAGCAGTATTTGCTCCCGCTTTAAATCTGGTTAGGCAAGTGAATACTCCGGTATAACTATCCTCGGTTAATATTGTGAAAGAGACTAATCCATTCGTACCCTCTACCTCCTGCCACTCAAGATCGGCGCCATCTTCAAATACATTTAAATAAGTTCGTGCAGATTTCATCATTTGCCTATTTCTCTGTTCAACAGCCTCGTGAATAAAATGAGGCTACAAAAGTTTTTGCGTTCAGGTGAGTATGTTGCAGTTCTTGTTTGCTTTAAGACGAGCAACAACCTGTTCCCGTTCCCTGAATAAAGGTTCTATGCTCATGAAAAATGACGTTATTGTTGGTTTTCTGCGCTGCAGTTCTGAGTTGTCGTCTGAGCTAAAGCCTTGCGCTTTAGTACTATCAGAACGTCTTTAAATACTGGACATCAACACTTTCTCAGACAACTTAGTATCGCGGGATTTTAAAATTGAAAACAGGGTGATATCCGTCATCAAAGAGGGCTTTTCGTCACAAGCATGACGAGAGTAATTGCTGCCCCAGACCGTTTTGCGGAAACTTGATGGAGGCTTCAAATGCAGTTTCGCGAAGAAAAAAATGGCGATATAAAAGGAATCAATACAATCACGTGTCCAATCAAAGGCTATAATTTTGTGAGGCGCACACGCAGACCAAGTTGGCTGTTTTAAATAGCCAAATCATTTAATAATTGATTGTTTTATAAACAGGTAATAAAAATCGTCATGAATATGAAAAAATATTGTAAAGAAAAAGTCATTGTTTTTTCATGTAGTTAAGAAAAGTCAATCGAGAAAGTTTTTTTTAATTCTTGAACCATTGGACAAGATCCACTATTTCATATGATGTGGTCGCAACGATCACCAACCCATACTGCAAGAGGTGAAAATGAAAAGACAAAAACGCGATAAACTTTCCCGTGCTCATTCAAAAGGCTACCAAGCAGGCATCACAGGCCGAACTAAAGAACAATGTCCATTCCAAGCAGTAGAAGCCCGTTCCCAGTGGTTAGGGGGATGGAGAGCTGCAATTGAAGATCGAAATTTGGGGTTAATTAAATAGCAGTGCTTTATCCAATTGCAAAAAAGCCCCAAGAAGGGGCTTTTTAATGTCCGCTAAAAATTTAACGGGAAATCGTCTGTCAGGCAAACGGTTTTAGAACTTACTAGTGTCTTGAAATAATCCCACTTTCAAATCTTTAGCCTGATAAATCTGGCGACCATCAACTTCAACAATGCCATCTCCAATACCCATAAACAGCTTGCGTTTGATAACACGCTTCATCGTAATCTTATAAGTCACTTTTTTCGCCGTAGGTAATATTTGACCAGTAAATTTTACTTCGCCAACACCTAATGCGCGGCCTTTTCCGGGACCACCGCTCCAACCAAGAAAGAAACCCACTAGTTGCCACATTGCATCTAATCCAAGGCAACCGGGCATAACTGGGTCTCCCGGGAAGTGACAGTCAAAAAACCATAGGTCCGGTGTTATATCAAGCTCAGCTTCGATATAACCTTTACCACTTTCACCGCCATCTTCGGAGATTTGTGCGATGCGGTCCATCATCAGCATATTAGGGGCAGGCAACTGGCTGTTACCCGGTCCAAATAATTCTCCTCGTGAACACGCGAGCAGGTCTTCTTTGTCGAAACTATGTTTTCTATCGATCATATACTTTTTACGGCTTCCTGAATCAAAGAGCGCTAATTTAGCGAACACTTGTACGCTTAACAACTCTGAACAGTTAATTTTCGTTAATAATTAACATATAGTAGCAGTATGTCGATTGTATGAAGCACAAATGCCCCAAGATTTGCAGAAATAAAATTTGCTGTCGATTCAGTGCAATGCATAGGTTAATCAATGAAATTAAATGGCAAACAACAAAAAGCGGCCAATGCAGAAAAGCAAAAACGTTTTCGTGATCGGAAAAAGGCGGAAGGCAAAAAGCAGGTGCGAGGTTACTTAAAACCCGATGCTGTGCAGTGTTATGACGAATTACGGGAAAAAACAGGGTGGACCGACAGTGAGTTGCTCAGTAATAGCTTACGGGTAACTTATGCTGCCTATAAATGCGGTCAAATTAAGTTGTTAAATCAATGGCTTAAATCAAATGAGAAGTAAGGAGTTTAAGTGATGAGTTTTCCATTATCGCAGTATTTTGACGATGTCAGTAGAATTGCTCTCGGTTGTATGGGATTTGGTGGCGATTGGAATGCAACTCAGTATGATACAAGTCATGTGGACCAGATGCACAAAGCCCTTGATGCCGCCCTGGATGTCGGTATTAATGTTCTGGACCATGCAGATATCTACAGTAAAGGCCGGGCAGAGCAGGTTTTTGGTGATGTAGTAAAACAAAGACCGGAACTGAAAGAGCAGTTGGTAATTCAAAGTAAATGTGGCATTCGATTGCCAGAGGATGAAATGCCGGGGCGCTACGATTTTTCTAAAGCCTGGGTCTTGCAGTCAGTGGACGGCATCTTACAGCGTTTGAATATCGAACAGTTGGATGTGTTGCTGCTCCATCGCCCCGATCCTCTTATGGAGTTAGACGAGCTGGCGGATGCCATGTTTCAGCTAAATACCAGTGGCAAAGTGGCGCACTTTGGGGTGTCAAATATGCACGTACATCAAATACAGTATCTGCAATCTGCTTTGCATACACCTCTGGTAGCTAACCAGATGCAAATGAGCCTGGCTAATCTGGATTGGTTGAATGAAAGTGTTTCTGCTGGCATGCGGGAAGGAAACGATCTGCATTTTTCCCCCGGTGTCATCGAGTATTGCCGTAGCAACAAAATGCAAATTCAGGCATGGGGTTGTTTGGCTCAAGGGTTATTTAGCGGTCGTGATATCAGTGACCGGCCTCAACATATAAAAGATACTGCTGAGTTGGTCGCCAGACTAGCGGGTGAGCATCAGGTGAGTAAAGAGGCAATAGTGTTAGCCTGGTTGATGCGTCATCCAGCGAATATTCAGCCAGTGATCGGAACGACAAACCCGGATAGGATCAGAGCCTGTCAGGAGGCAGAGAAAGTCCAGCTTAGTCGTGAACACTGGTATCAATTATATGTCTCCGCGAGAGGGGAAGCGCTGCCCTAAACCGGATTGTTTAAGCACCTTGTTGACTGTTGGCAAAAATATCTTTATTCAATGCCAACAGTCTGGCAGTGCGCGTTATCGGCTTCTGGTGTATTGCTTTCCCGAGGATAGGGTGGTTATTCGCTACGGGATTCAAACCAGTCCGCAATCACCAGTCTTTCTTCAGCCTGCATATTGGTTTTGTTCATCATCGGCATATCTTGCGTGACCACCGTCCTGCGATAGATTTGGGGTGCCCAGCGGTCGATTTCTTGCCAGGTGTCCAGAGTGATGCCGAGTGGCGCAATTACAAAAATTTCGTCTGAGGGAGTTTTACTGTGGCAACCTGTGCAATGTTGCTGAATAACCTCAACTACATCAGGCATGGGTTTCGAAACTGTTTTTGTTGAAGAGGTGATAGGAGTCTCTTGGGTGGTTGTTGGCTTAGAAACCCAAAAGGCAATCGCTGCCATCAATATTGCCCCAAAAATCAAAATGCTGGGTCGGGAAATGCCTAAATGCTTCAAATTAAAATAATGTCTAATCCAGGCCGAGACCAGGGCTATACAGACTAAAACCAGCCAATTGTCGGGATGCTGATAAGTCATCGGATAATGATTGCTGATCATGATAAAGATAATTGGCAGAGTCAGATAATTGTTGTGCACTGAGCGCAACTTGGCGCCTGCCCCCCAGCTCGGGTCTATGGTTGCATTAAGCTTTACCGCTTCTACCATTTTCCGTTGTGACGGAATAATATTAAACAGAACATTGCCTGCCATGATGGTGCCAATCAACGCACCAATATGCATATAGGCACCGCGTCCGGAAAACAACTGCGCCGCGCCCCAACTGTAAGCCGTCAGGAGCAATACTAAAAAGACACCGAATACCCCTGCGTTTTTACTTAATGGGCTACGGCAGGCGATTTCATAAACCACTAAGCCAGACACAATAAAACCTAATCCAGCCAAAATGGCTTCGTTTGCAGAAAAATCGTAAACACGCGTATCTATCAGATACGCCTCAGCGCCAGCGTAATATACCCAGATCATCAATAACATACCGGTTATCCAGGTGGTGTAGGCTTCCCATTTAAACCAGTGGAGTTTTTCCGGTACGGTATCCGGGCCATACTGATATTTTGCGACTTCGTAAAAACCGCCGCCATGAACAGCCCACAAATCGCCTTTTATACCCTTGTCCTGTTTCCACTTTGGCGGAGTACGCAGGCTGTTGTCCAGCCAGATAAAGTAGAAAGACGCGCCAATCCAGGCAATACCAGCAATAACGTGAAACCATCTTAAAAATAGCGCAATCCAATCATGCCAATACATGCGTCCCCCCAGTTCATATCTATTCTTATTATTTTTTGTTTTATCTTTTTTCTTGTTCAAAAACCGGGTTGCCTGCGATCCAGGTGGCAACGGTTGTGCGCTCGTCGGCAAGCATGCTGAGTGCAAAAATGACATCCTCAGGCGCATTCGTGTCTGTTATACGCAGTTGACTTAAGTCACTAAAGTGCGGGTCAAGGACCACAAAATCTGCTGCACTCTGCGGGCTTAAATTACCAATTTCTTTGTCAGCACCCAGCGCAATAGCGCTTCCCATCGTCATCATATACAGGCCACTCATAGCATCCAGTGTTTCTCCTTGTAATTGACAGACCTTGTAGGCTTCGCCCAGGGTGCGCAACATATTAAAGCTGTCGCCACCTGCGACATCTGTAGCGAGAGTTGATACAACACCATATTGTTTTGCTTTGTGTAGTGGATAAAGGCCACTGCCCAGGAATGTATTCGACCTCGGGCAAAACGAAACTTTGGCTTTTCTATCCGCCAGTGTTTGCCAGGAATCGTCATCCAGATAAATGCAATGTCCAAAAAACGCTCTATCGTGTACAAGACCATATTGGTCATAGACATCCAGATAATTTTTGGCTTCTGGAAACAACGACTTTACCCATTCCACCTCGTCAGTGTTTTCGCTCAAATGTGTTTGTAGATAGGTGTCAGGATATTCTTTCTGTAGCTTACCGATAGCAGCCAATTGCTCTGGGGTACTGGTCGGGGCAAAACGCGGTGTTATCACATAGCGGTTCCGGCCCTGATGATGCCATTTTTCAATGAGTTCAGCTGACTCGCTATAAGCGGTCTGAGCGGTATCCTGCAGCCACTCGGGACTATGGCGGTCCATACAGACCTTCCCAGTCCAAATAGCCATATCGTGCTCTGAGGCGGCATTAAACAGAGCATTCACGCTGGTTGGGTGCACTGTGGCATATGCCATGGCCGATGTTGTACCATTTTGCCAAAGCTGTTTTAGAAAAAATCGAGAAATCCTGTCAGCATATTCCGCATTTTCAAACTGACGCTCAGTTGGAAAGGTATACTTGTTTAACCAATCCAATAGTTGTTCACCGTAGCTGGCGATCATTTCTGTTTGTGGCATGTGAATATGCGAATCGATAAATCCAGGCAGAATATAGTGTTCGCTATAGTCCACCTGCAGGGCATTTGGGAATTGTTGCTGTAACTCAGGTGCCGTGCCTATCGCGGCAATCTTACCTGACTCAACGAGCAGCGCTCCATCGGCTATAAATGTGTAATCATTTTCCGGAGTAGCCGTGGCTCGCGCGAAATGGAGGATTTTGCCTTTTATAAGTTTTTGCATACGCGTTCCTGACTAACTGCCTCTATAACTGCTGAATCCAAAAGGAGAAAGCAGCAATGGTACGTGGTAATGCCCGCCATCTGCTTCCAGCTCAAAATGGATATCAACAAAAGGATAAAAACTGGCGCCGTGTGTTTGCATCAAATAGGGAGCGGTCGTAAATCGCAATTGGTATACACCGGATTGTTGAAACGGGTACTGCCAATCAGTAATGCGGCCATCTGCATTTGTTTCGGCACTGACCTGTTCACCGTCAGGCGCTGTCAGGGTGACGGACAGACCCGCAACAGGTTTCCCCAGGGTTGTGTCCAGGACGTGACTTGAAAGTGAAATCATAATGACTCCATAGAAAACAATTTTCTGATTCTCAGTTGGGTAATGTTTAATTGCTCCGCGGCCGCATTGGCAATTTCCGTTGCGCTATCATTGTTTAATCGACTTTCTAATGCCGTTAGCATTTCGTTTGCCGACTTGCCGCTGGCGAAAATAATAAAAATAAAGCCATGCTTGTCTTTGTATTCATGGTTCAACTGGTGCAGCTTTTGCAGCGTAGCGTCATCGGCTTCGGTGGTAGCGGCCTGTTCCGATGCCGCAGTGCTTGCAGTATTGGCAAACTTTTTTTGTAATGATGTCAGGTCACCAATCATGGGATGAGCGCTAAACGCCTCAAGGTAATCATCGCTGTTCAGGTTTTGCCAGATAGCGGCTGCCTCGGTTTGCATATCCTCCAGAGATGTAAAAGGACGAGCCTCTGCTAATCGATTCACCCAGTTTTGTGCCGCGCAACATTGGCCCAGCAATTCAGTTAATTCAGCAGTGGCCATGTCATTGACCTGTTTAATGGTCAACATAACTGACTCTCTGCGGGAGTGGCACTTTCGTGAACAATAGCCTGATGTCGATACGCGATAATTTGAGCTGAGATGGAGACAGCCACTTCAATCGGTGATTTTCCTGGTACATCCAGATTACCTACCGGACAAATTAGCTTCTTGATATTGTCTTCACTCACTTCACGTTGTCGTAAACGGTAGGTAAAGCGTTTTGCTTTGGTTTGACTGCCAATCATTCCAACAAAATGTATATCAGGACGGGCGACAGCGGCATGTACAATGTCGAAGTCCAGTTGGTGGTTATGAGTCATCACTAAAACAAGGGTATTTTCTGGCAGGTATTTAATTTCATCGGCACTGCTATCGGTTAAATATCCCGATACATTATTGGCTGGCGCTTGCATCGGCATTTCCTCGCGCTCATCGAACCAATGGATGTGCACTGGTAATTGTACCAGAATGGGTATCAGCGCCTGAGCGACATGACCCGCACCAAAAAGAGCGATATGCTGCCGTTGTTTTATTTGCACTTCGAATAAAACAGTGACGGCGCCACCACAACATTGTCCTAGTTTTGCCGACAGAGGATAGTTTTCCTGAAATATCCCAGATTCTTTTTTATTTAGCAGTTCGCGAGCGTTACGCATAACCTGAAATTCCAGGTTGCCACCGCCTATGGTGTCGTATACATCGTCGTCTGTGACCAGCATTTTAGTACCGGCATTGCGCGGTGCTGATCCGCTCTGTTCTAATACGGTAATCAGGACATATGACTGTGCCTGTTTCTGACATAAACTCAGTGCATCTATCCAGTTGTGTTTGTTCATTGCGTCACTCCTTTGAGCTGTTGAATGGACCAGAGTACTTTCTCCGGTGTGGCCGGAGGATGTAAGACCGGATCAACTTTATAATCCTGAAGGCTGGCGATTGCGTCTTTCAGGGCGCACCATACGCTGATAGCGAGCATCAAAGGAGGTTCTCCAACCGCTTTTGAGGCATAGATGGCATCTTCGCTGTTAGCCCGATCGAAAAGCGCGACGTTGAACTCTTCAGGCAAATCGCCAATAGCCGGGATTTTGTAGGTCGCGGGATTATTACTGAGCAACTTGCCGTCTTCCGACCATATCAGCTCCTCGGTTGTTAACCAGCCCATGCCCTGAATAAAACCACCTTCGATCTGACCTTTATCAATCGCCGGATTTAAGCTGGCGCCAACATCGTGCAAGATATCTACACGATTTACTTTGTATTCGCCAGTTAGAGTATCCACTGTGACTTCAGAAACAGCGGCACCATTAGCAAAATAAAAGAATGGTCGGCCTTTGCCGGTTTCCCTGTTGTAATGAATTTTTGGTGTTCTATAAAAACCTGTTGCCGACAGGGATACCCGGTTCATGTAAGCCTGCTGGATAAGTTCACTGAAAGCAATAGTATGACTATCGCAACGTACCTGACCATCTTCAAAATGCACGTGTTGTGAGGAACCTTGTTGTTTAATTTCTTCCAGCCAGTATTCACAAAGTCGTTGTTTAATTTCGACACAAGCGTTTTGCACGGCCTTACCATTGATGTCTGTGCCACTGGATGCCGCTGTTGGTGAGGTGTTCGGCACCTTGTCTGTGCGAGTCGAGGTCACTTCAATCTGGGTCACTGGCAGACCAAATTCCTGGGCCGCAATTTGTTGAATTTTGGTGTGTAGCCCTTGCCCCATTTCAGTGCCGCCATGGTTGACCTGTATGGTGCCGTCCGTGTAGACATGTACCAGTGCACCGGCCTGATTGAGATGTTTTGCGGTAAATGAAATACCAAATTTGACTGGTGTCAGGGCCAGTCCTTTTTTTAGAATTGTATTGCTCTGATTAAACCGAGTGATTTCTTCCCGGCGCTGCCAATAGTCGGAACTTGCTTCAAGTTGTGCTATTAACTCCGGCAGAATATTCTCCGGGATGGTCATGCCATAGTGGGTAACATTGCGACTGGATTCGCCGTAAAGATTGCGTTTACGCACCGTAAGGGGATCAATTCGTAATCTGCGGGCGATCGCATCCATCATGGCTTCGCCGACAACCATGCCTTGAGGCCCACCAAAGCCTCGAAACGCTGTATGAGAAACTGTGTCTGTTCGGCAGCGGTACCCGGTCACTAATGCTTCCCCCAGACTATAGGCGTTGTCGCAATGGAACATGGCTCGATCAACAATGGCTTCAGATAAATCGGCAGAGTGGCCACAAAGTCCGTTGATATCGATAATACTGCTGGCAATCACGCCCTGTGCATCGGTACCCACATTGAACTGATTGTAAAAGGGGTGGCGTTTTCCGGTCGTAATCATGTCCTGCATGCGAGGCACTCTTAGCTTGACTGGCTTGTTATTTCGCTTAGCCAGAATAGCTGCAAGGCAGGCCCATTGCGCCGCCTGCGTTTCTTTCCCGCCAAAACCACCGCCCATACGACGCATATCAACGGTAACTTTATGCAGGCCTATACCTAAGACTTCAGCCACCAGCTTCTGAACTTCGCTGGGATGTTGTGATGAGGTATAAATGCAAATACGATCTTCTTCTTCAGGAATGGCCAGTGCTACCTGACCTTCTAGATACAGATGTTCCTGGCCGCCAATGTGTACTTCACCTTTGATATTGATGGCAGCCTTGTCCATGGACTGCGGCGCGTCTCCTGAGCGCATAACATGTGTGGGTCTGACAAAGTTTTGTTCTTCGTGGGCCTGAGCTGCCGTCATTGAAGCCGCTTTCGCATCAACCTCAATGTGGGCATGCATGGCTGCCATTCTGGCTTGTTTAGCGGAGTGCGCAAGCGTGGCAAAAACAGGTTGACCACGAAATAAAATATTCTGCTCGGCGAGAACGGGATCGCCATCAAACACTGGGGCAATATCAGTATGACCAGGGACTTCATCAATGGTAATGACATCCACTATTCCGGGTTGTATCCGCACTGATTTGAGATCACATTTTGTGATTCTACCGACGGGTAAATCCATCGGGCCGATTGCTGCGTGCAAAAGATCTGCAGGTTCAGGAATGTCATCAACGTAGCGAGCTTCGCCACTGACATGCCGTACTGCACTTTCGTGTTGCAGGTCAATGCCAATGCTACCTTTATGTTGTTTGCTATTTACCTGTTCAGTGAGTTTACGCATGTTCAACCCTCACTTTTATTGGCTGCCGTTGGTTTGTTGTTTCAATTGCAAAACGACGCCAAAGATTCTGGATAATCTGGTTGCGATACTCAGCCGATCCGCGCACATCACTGATTGGCGAAAAAGATTTGGCCAGGATACTTGCCCCCAGCTCAATTGTTTTATTGTCCCAGGTCATCCCTAATAGCTGCATTTGCAATTCATGTGCACCAACCGGGGTCGCTGCAACGCCGCCGAATCCACTTCGAAACCGGCTCACTTTGTTATTTTTCAGTTCCAGATAGAATGCCGCACAAACGGCAGATATGTCGTCTTCTATGCGTTTGGATACCTTATAAACTCGCAATAGCGCGTCTGGGGCTTTATAAGGAATATAGAGATGGCTGAGCCATTGTCCGGGGGCGAGTTTAGTTTGTCGATAGCCAGTAAAAAACTCGCCGATGGGAATGTCTTGTTGCCTGTCACCGTCGTCAATCACGCAAACCGCATCTAAGGCAAGTAACAATGGTGGACAATCGCCTATTGGAGAAGCGTTAGCGACGTTACCCCCCATTGTGCCTTGTTGACGAATCGGTAGCGAGCCCAAACGATCCAGCCACTCTTCAGCTTCTGGAAAATGTTTGAGCAGAAGTGGTTCCAATTGTTGATAGGTGACTGCCGCTCCCACAATTAACTTATCAGCTTCTTCCTTTATCTGAATCAGCTCCGGTACATGTGAAAGAGCAACAAGATGTTCAAAATGGACATGTTTCTGAGTGACCTCTAATCCCAGATCGGTACTGCCAGCCAGCAATACGGCATCAGGGCAGGTGGCCAGGCAGTCTTTTAACTCTTTTCGACTAAGTGGAATGTGCAGACCATGGATACCTTTAGGATGACTTAACGCGGTTAATTGCTGAATGGTTTCTTTGGTTCGGGATGAGAATTTATCTGCTGTAGGCTTTTCACAAGCTGTTTTGCACGCGTCGACAATAGGGCGGTAGCCAGTACAGCGGCAAAGATTTCCGGAAAGATGTTTATTAATACTGTGACGATCAAGTGTTTGAGGCTCATTTATCTGATTCTGGTACATAGCAAACATCGACATCACAAAGCCTGGTGTGCAGAATCCACATTGAGAGCCGTGGCTATCTACCATAGCCTGTTGTACCGGGTGCAGGTCCTTATCGCGCAAATGTTCGACAGTTATTAATTGTTTTCCAGCCAGGGCAGACATAAAGGTAATACAGCTATTGATTGGACGGTATTCCAATCCATCAGCCGTTTTATTGACTTCAGCTATAACAACAGTGCAGGCACCACAATCACCAGAGCCACATCCCTCTTTAGTGCCTGTGAGCTTCTGACTGTCACGTAACCATTCAAGCACAGTCTGATTATTATCCCCGGATGAGATATTAATCTCTTTATCATTCAGCAAAAAGCTGATCATGGTGATGACCCCACACAAAAAAGTTGAATAAACCTGACCAAGTGGTCAATATATGATGTACGAAATGAGAAAACAATAATAAATATAGCTGAGAAATAGCCAGGGCTGGGAAATTCATATCTATGCCGACTACCATTCATAGGTTTGATATCCTATGATGCGAATTCAGGGTCTATAAATTGTCGAAAAATAATCGGCAAAGATAACTCACCCTAATGGCTATGGGAAACGTATTGGGAGCAATGGACGTGGTGAGCGACACGCAAAGCAACAGCAAAAATAAACGTTCTAAATCCGCTATTCGCAATGAGAATCAGACACGGATTCTGGAAGCAGCCGCACAATTATTTGCGCTTAAAGGTTTCAACGGCGCCACAGTGCAGGAAATTGCTGAAGTAGCAGACCTGCCCAAAGCGAATGTGCTTTATTACTATAAGTCAAAGCGGATTTTATATACAGAGTTACTGACACGCATCCTAAGACTTTGGAATTCTTCTTTTGATAATGCCACAGAAGATGATGATCCTGCGGAGTCATTAACAAAATATATTTCGGAAAAAATGGAGCTGTCTCGGACGCATCCTAATGCCTCCAAGATATTCGCCATGGAAATGATCAATGGCGCACCACACTTATCCGAAAGCATGCAGGCCCAAATGCGCGAGTGGTTTTCGGACCGCAAGGCACTGATAAACGCTTGGATAAAGCAAGATAAAATGCAACCGGTAGATCCGGAATTTTTGTTGTTTCAGATTTGGTCTTCCACGCAACATTATGCCGATTTTGCTGCACAAATTAGTTTACTACGCGATAACCAGCCGTTAACCAAAAATGAGTTTCAACACGCCAGTGACTATTTGTGCCGTTCCATATTATCAGGGTGCGGATTAACCATTTCGTCAGATTAGTTGGAGAGGCATTGATGACAACGAATTACCCCAGAGACTTGACGGGATACGGTAATAATCCCCCAAATCCAAACTGGCCTGACAATGCCCGTATTGCGGTACAGTTCGTCTTGAATTACGAAGAGGGCGGTGAAAACTGCGTTCTGCATGGTGATGCGCATTCTGAAGTATTTCTGTCGGAGATAATTGTGGCACAACCATACCAAGACCGACATTTATCCATGGAATCAATCTATGAATATGGCAGTCGCTGCGGTTTCTGGCGTATTCATCGTTTATTTCAAAAACATAACTTGCCAGTTACCGTGTTTGCGGTCACAGAAGCACTTCAGCGTAATCCAGATGTTATTGACGCAATGCACAAGGCGAACTGGGAAATTGCCTGCCATGGTTTGCGTTGGATTCATTATCAGCATATGGATAAAAAAACCGAAGCCCAAATGATGGATAAGGCTATCAGCTTGCATCAAAAACTCACTGGCAAAAAGCCAGCAGGGTGGTACACGGGGCGAACCAGTCCAAATACCATTGCGTTGCTAGCCGAACGAGATGACATCTTATATTGCGCTGATAGTTACGCTGATGATTTACCTTACTACGATAAACACTACCAAAAACCTGTGCTAATGGTGCCCTATACGCTGGACGCAAACGACATGCGTTTTGCTTCACCACAAGGTTTTAATAGCGGAGAACAGTTCTTCCAGTATCTTAAAGACAGTTTTGACGTGCTCTATGAAGAAGGCAAGAGCGCACCCAAAATGCTGTCGATTGGTTTACACAATCGCATTATCGGTCGCCCTGGACGCTTTGCAGCCTTGCAAAAATTTGTGGAATATATTGAGCAAAAAGAAAACGTCTGGGTTTGTACTCGCGAAGATATCGCTACACACTGGCAATCGCAGTATCCAGCTTAAAGCTCTAGTTATGTGACCACCAGACTGACTAACTGGCAACCCGCAACCGGCTCTACCGGTTTATTACTGCTAAAAAAGCTGATATTGCCCTTAGGGTTAATGATAAACAATGGCACAAACCCGTCTTTATACTCGTTCTGATAATCTTCATAGGTAAAAGACTCCGTCAGGGAAGTGCGTTTAATGATGGCCCCTTTAGCGACTTTGCTGGCTACTTTTGAATAGGTGATGTTGCCAAACAAGCCCAGTGTACGGGCATAGCGTTCACTTAGATGGTGACTTTCATATCCTTTTTGGTTGAGCAAAGAAATGCCCATGACTTTATCGTCACCAAACACATATTGAAAGTATTGGGTGACCAGCGGGTTAAGCTGCTTGTAGGGTGACAGCACCAAGACGTGACCGATTCCAGTCAGGTTCATGGTGCGTCTGGCGTGCTCTGAACTGGGGTTGCCAAAATACGCCGGGATACCCTCCATACGGGCGGCTGAAACTGCAGCCCAGTTGGTATCTGCGTATTTAACGATATAGCCCAGCTGCCCAATTTCTTTACATATCTGGATGCCGAATTCATTGCCTCCGAATACCAGATAGCCATTGGCTTCCGGTTCGCGCTCTTTCAGCATGCCAGCAATAGTTGCAGAGGTAAGACTTTGCAAGGTTACGGTGGTAACAATCACAAAAAAGACCAACGTGACCAGCATGCCGGCATTCTCAAAGCCAGCTAATTCCAGCTTAAGAGCAAACAAGGCTGATACGGCCGCTGCGACTATGCCTCTTGGTGCCATCCATATCAGTAATATTTTTTCTTTAAAACGTAGCTTCGAACCCTTGGTAGAAAGCAGCACATTGATGGGCCGTGCCACAAACATGATGACCAGCAACAGCACGGCGCCCGATATACTGATGGCGGTTAATGCATCTAACTCAATGCGCGCGGCTAAAATGATAAAGAGTCCCGATATCAACAGGACCGAGAGAGTCTCTTTGAACTCCAGAATGCTATCGATTTCGATATTACGATGATTGGCTAGCCATACACCCATCACGGTGACAGCTAACAGGCCGCTTTCATGGGCCATCAAATTAGACAGTTCAAAGCTGACCAGCACAACTATCAAAACCGCCGTATTGACCAGATAGGCAGGTATCAAACCTTTATGCAAAACGCGACCCAGTAAAAAGCCAGACGCAACACCGATAGCGGTACCAATCAAAACGGTTTTACCGAATACAAATAGTGTATGGGTCAGCGCATTTTGACTTACCACGATAAATTCAAATACCAGTACCGCCAGAATCGCCCCAATGGGGTCGATAATGATGCCTTCCCAGCGTAAAATTTGAGCGACGTTTTTACTGGGACGAACCGCACGGATCATGGGGATAACGACAGTGGGGCCGGTGACCGTGACAATAGCGCTGAACAAAAATGCCAGCTCCCAGGAGATGCCGACAATATAGTGTGCTGCCGGGGCGACAATAATCCAGGTCACAAGGGTGCCAAGGGTGCATAAATTGCGTACTGTTTTGCCGTGGCTACCTAAATCCGTGAAATTTAAAGATAAAGCCCCTTCAAACAGGATAATAGCGACGGATAGCGTCACAATGGGGAACAGTAAATTGCCGAATATCAGATCACTATCAAGAATGCCAAGGCCCGGTCCAAGCAATACGCCACTTAACAACAGCAGCAATATCGATGGGATCTTCATGCGATATGCAAGCAGCTGACTGACGATTGAAAACGCGCCAATCAAAACCAGCACGAAGATCGGTTCAAATTCCATAGCAGGGCCTTATTGAATTGTTTATAGGTTAGTTGTACTCAGTTATGAGCCTAATAGATTTTTCAATAATTACACTTCTGATGTTAAATTTTCCGGCTAGGGCAGGGTTTAAAATTCAATGTGCAGGTTAGCAGGAACCATACTAATTGGTGCGTTATTCATAGGTTAGTGATTTGTCAAAATTAATTTATTCCGTTGGGCGTACTTTAATCGACGAGAAAATCCTGGCGAAATGCCAGTGCCTCAGATAAACCGAAGCCCCCGTAATGGAGGCTTCAATCAGACAAGGTGGTAGTCGGTTTGGGCGGGTTTTTAACGCTATTCTTGCTCAACCCAGGCATTAACTGCGGCAGGGGTGATACTTTCATTCCAAGTCGTACCTTCATTCCAGGTACTGCCTTCATTCCAGGTGGTACCTTCATTCCAGGTGCTGCCTTCGTTCCAGGTACTTCCCTCATTCCAACTGGTGCCTTCGTTCCAACTGGTGCCTTCATTCCAGGTAGTTCCTTCGTTCCAGGTGCTGCCTTCATTCCAGGTAGTGCCCTCGTTCCAGGTGCTGCCTTCGTTCCAGGTGCTGCCCTCGTTCCAGGTGCTGCCATCTGGTGCGATGATATATAAGTTTTCGTTGGCATCCACGCGGGCTGGCCCCTGGAAGTGCTGTAATCCCGCTAAATCGGCAGCAATATCCAGGCTGGTATTGGCACATCCAGAGGTTGTGCTATGTGCCGCAGCGTAGGCATCCACCAAACCTGCACCTTGATGAAACGGGCTATAGGCCAATTTGCCATTCACAGATGCCGCATTGGCGGTGCTCATTAAGCGGCATTTGACGTCATCCGGGGTTAATGTCGGGTCGTTGTCCAGCATTAGCGCCACGACCCCGGTAACCACGGCAGCTGCCTGAGAGGTTCCCGAGATTTCATAATAGTCTTGTCCCATATGGGATTCCGGATGTATCTGAATTAACGTCGGGTTGGTGGCATCGTGAATTTTACTTAACACATGACCTCCCCAGGCCACCATATCAGGCTTAATAAATCCTTCATGGGTCGGGCCGACAGCTGAGAAAGAGGTCAATCTGTCATCGCTATAATCATCAGGGGTGTAGTGGTCAGTTACCGCGCCGACGGTAATCACATAAGGGGTATTGCCCGGTACTGAAATGGACATATAATCCGGCCCAGTATTGCCGGCTGAAGTGACCACCACGATACCGGCTTGCCATGCGGCCATAACCGCCTGATTCAGTGGGTCTTCCCAATAATATGACTGAGGCGGCGCACCAAATGATAAGTTCACCACACCAATATTATAGATGATTTTATTCGCCACCACCCAGCTCAACGCCTGAATTACATCTAGATAAGTGCCCTGACCCTGCTCATCAAAGGCTTTCACTGACACCAGATTGGCAAACGGGGCAACACCGTTATATTCGCCGTTGTCATCCATGCGGCTGCTGACCGCGATCCCTGCGACGTGTCCACCATGGCCGTGATCATCGGTATTTTTGGTTAACGAAAACATTACGTCATTGATAGCATCATACTGCGCCAGCACGCGATGGGTACCATCCGGATCTTCTCGCAAATGTCTTCCACGCGCGGTGCGATAGCCGATGCCTGTATCAATAACCGCTATGGTCACGCCTGCACCGTTAATGCCCTCTTGATGTAACTGATGGGCGCCGATCTGGCGGGTAACATGGGTAGCGGTGGTATTGCTGCCATTGGTCACCAGTTTGGTATCCGCAAAGGCCTTAATACCCTGTGATTGTAATTCATTCAGCTGGGCCTGGGTGAGGATGGCGCCAACGGCGCTGATAAGGGATAGCTGATGGGTGACTGTACCGCCAGCTTCTGTAACGACACTTGCAATATATTCACTGTTAGCGCCTTGAAGAATATAAGCGCGCTGCTGTGCAGGGGGTGATTGCAAAACCCATGCGATACAAGCTAATAACACGCTTCCAGCCAAGCCAAATTGTACTGAGCGTTGCTGCAGTAAGTGGTGTAAATCAAAGACTAACGAAAAATTTGGCGTTTTCACGGAAGCATCACCCTGTCTAGAAATTCAATATATACAGTGCAGAAACTGTTCCAACATTCACATCGGTTGTAACTCACTGAAATACATGCGTTTTTTCATCAGGCTAATTAAAATCTTAAGTTGAGCGAAAATTTTGGCGAAAAAACATAACGAATAATATGAAAAAACGACGAATGAAGAATAGCGGCGCGTGAAATTATGGCGAATGTCTAGTAGCAGCATTCGTCTGGAGTTGGAAGTGAAACGATTTTCCGAAAAAAAAGCCGCTACACAGGTAGCGGCAAATGAGAACAACTTAAAATCAGATGACGTATGGCGTCACTCTTGCGGCACCCAAAAGTTAGTAATACTGGAAGCAGCGTTGCTATTGCCTTCGAAGAAATTACTATCGCTCCAAAGTTGAGCATCGCTCCAGATGTTGGCATCACCCCAAAGGTTAGAATCTGACCAGAGATTTGCGTCGCTCCAGAGGTTTGCATCGCTCCACAAGTTCGCGTCCGACCATAGCATGGCATCAGACCAAAGGTTGGCATCACTCCACAGTTGTGCATCTGACCACAGATTGGCATCGGACCATAAGTTGGCATCACTCCACAGGTTGGCATCACTGTACATGCCATTCCATTCAAATCCATCTCTTCCCAGGATGTAGTAATCACCGCTATTCTCGTGGCGGCGCGCTGGGCCGACGTAATGAGCATCACCATTTATGTCGCTGGCGACATCCATGCCACGATTGGCACAGCCGGTGACGTTATCCGCTCTGGCGGTCTGGGCATTCACCAGGCCAGCGCCTTGTTGGAACACACTGAACACAAGGTCGCCTTTGTCGTTGGTGCCGATTTGCGCCGAGTGTACCAATTTGCATTTGATTTCGTCTGGCGTTAGTGAGGGGTCCTGCTCCAGCAGCAACGCCGCTACGCCACTGACAATAGCGGTAGATTGAGAAGTGCCTGACAACACAAAGTACTTATCAAAATCCTGGTATTTGTCATGGTTGCGATAGATGTGAGCATCACTCGGCATAAATCCACTGATATGACCACCTGGTGCCACCAGTTCTGGTTTTACAAAGCCTTCCACTGTGGGACCCGCACTTGAAAACGTCGTAACAAAATCATCGCTTTGGTTATTTGGCGTATAGGCATCAGAGATAGCGCCCACCGTAATCACGTACGGTGTATTGCCCGGTACACCTATGGTCATCGCATCCGGACCACGGTTGCCTGCGGCAGCTACCACCACGATACCCTGACGCCAGGCTTCCATAACGGCTTGGTTGATTGGATCGTTCCAATAGAACGAGCGAGCCGGAGCACTGAAGGACATATTGATGACACGAATATTGTGACGGTCTTTGTTCGCCAGTACGTACTCAATCGCCATTAATACATCGCTGTAAGTGGCCTGACCGGTTTTGTCAAAGGCTTTCACCACCATCAGGTTGGCATTCGGCGCTATGCCGGTGTAGCTGTTTTTTTCCTTGCCATACAGATCGTAGGCTTGTCTGTTATTGGCAATTATACTGGTAACGTGTGTACCGTGACCGTTCTCATCAGGGTTGATCGGTGGCGCGTTGGGGCCAGTTTCGTCAATTACACTGTGAAAATGCATTTTCGCATTACCCCGCAGGTTTTCCATCAGTGCAGTTTCGTGGGCAGCACCACTATCGATGATGGCGACGCCGATACCTCTGCCAGTCACTCCCTGTTCGTGCAGTTGCGCCGCTCCTACTAACTCAGGATAGAAGGGGTCACGCTTATCACTCTGGATGGGCATGCTCTTCTCGGTAGAGATGGTGTATTGAGTGTCATCGGTAAAGTGCATTTTGACGACAAAATGACCGGCGTTTATATCGATCTCCTGCTTAAACTTCATCAGCACTTTAAAGGGTTGGTTGATCACCACCGGCCACTGCCACTGTTCAGGTGTGGAGAGGTAGTAACCGCCGCTTTGCAGATCCGCAACTTTCACGTCTGCCACATCAGCATGGTCCAGAGTTCCTTCTGACTCAGGCCAAAAGATTTCTATCTGGGATACATCTTTTTGCTGCTGGAATGGGTTTTCAAGCTCCCATGCAATTTCTGTTTGGCTCAGGCTAAAGTGCACGGGTGGTGCGTTTTCCCCATTGTTATCAACGCCTGGGGCATTATTATCCGGCGTGGTACCCGGTTGTGGTGCGGGATCTGTACCTGGCTGCGGTTCGGTGCCCGGTTGGTCTGGTTGAGGAGCGCCATCAGACACGCCTGTATGAAGATTCAGCCTGCTTCCGTCTGCAGCCAGCAAAGTAAAATCATAGTCTGATGCACTGGAACTCGCGTTGTCGGCAAATTTCATCACCAGATTGATTTTTTTGCCATTTGGAATGGTTATCTTATTACCGTTCTCTGTGGACACTTCAACATAGTCTGCGCTGATGTTCTTTGCGACACGAGTGCCGTTAATTTTGGCGATTTTTAGGGTGCCATTACCTGCGGGCCATTGCAGTTGTATGCCAACGATATCAATGTCATTTCCAGAATTATTGGCTACTTTCCATTTTAGCTTTTTGTTATTAATGTTCAGATTGCCCACATGGCTGCTTAACTCGACTGAATTGTCAGCAAAGAAAGTGATCTTTGGGTGGCGCTCAGCGATTTGTCGCTTTTGAGTTTCACTGAGTTCGGCGGAAATCGCATTAATCACCGTAAACTTCTTGATAACTTCGGCACCTACTGATTGTACGGCCTGCACCAACTCTGTTTTGCTGGCACCTTGCAGTATAAATGAGGAATTCTGTTGCGAGTTGGTCAAAAGCAATGCATGAGTTGCTTTAGCGTGATAGTTAGTAAATATTGCGACAGCCGTAAGAATAGTAACGGCGGCTATGGCAATTAGCGCTTTACCAGGAATTCGATGTCTTTGGCAAAGTAACATCATCATATTTTTCTCCAAATCACAGCATCGGTGTCTCTCATGTCTAGCTTGCAGGAATTAGGCCATTGTCAGATTATAAATCTAATACATTGATTTTAATGGGTTTTGTAAGAAATCTTACCCACTCAATAATATCAATTTATTCTGTTAATAGAAAAAAACGGCGAAAAAATATGGCGTTTCAGTTAAAAGTTGCGAAGGTGAGAAATGGCGAGTGAAGAAGTGGCGAATGATTGTAGGGTATTCGCCACTTCTTTATTTCTCATCTGGGGTAGGTCAGCCCTCTTGTCTTATATGGTCTGTAGCAGTGACTTATTTTTAGCCTAATCATCCACGATCGGCCTTGTGATTTGATTGATATCGGGTAGCTTCCTGGTATCGGTGAAAATGACCAACTTAAGCACGGTTAGTTCGATTCACAGTAGACGAGCAGGAACTAAGCCTGTAGGACAATTCACTTTCCTCGGAAGCAATTTCTGCAGGAAATGTTGTCACTGTACTCTTGGGAAACGGGTCTAGTCGTGAGTGCACCTGTGATCTGTTTCGGAAAGGTTACATGTTTATGGTTAATGCCAGATACAATGACAAATTAAAGAAGGCACCTTTATCAATCACCGCTGCCAATCGAGCCTGAACTGCTGTCTGATTTTTTATCCAGATTTAAGGTCACCATGGCAATAACTGTCATTAGTTCAGCCTCGGGTTGGGTGCTGGTGACTTCAATATTGTGGCGGTCTCGCAAACTCAATACATTACCTGATGCTCTGGCAAGGGTTTGTGTGCCGTGATTGATATTAAATTTTAAATCCAGCAAGTTACCTGAGATGACCGCACCGTTAAATGGGCCACCTAAGATATGGTATCTTCGGCTGAGGGAGAACACTTTTCTTTTAATCACAAAGTCACCCAGTTTACTTTTTACAAAGTAGGTTGGTGCAAAAGAAAAGGTTTTCCGTTTTACTGAGGCGACCTGTTCCTGGCCTTTAGTAATGCGCCATGTCGGGCTAAATAAGGCCAGTTCACCAACCGCGTCATACAGTAAAATTCCGTTCTCGTCGGTTATCTCCATTCTGCCTCGCAGGGAGAGCAGTTTGTTACTGATAACTAAATTAGTCGGCATAGCCCGTCCTCTTTGTGTTTAGGGGCGTTTTTACGGCAGGCCAAATTGCTATTCAACTCGTTAATTTTCAGCCAAATCTTGTGCCAAAACATCGACAAATTGACTTAAAACCCGCAATGCGGCCTCGATATCCTCAACTTTGACCGCTTCTGCAGGGTGGTGACTTATGCCTCTATCACATCGCACGAACAGCATGCCGATACTGCAGATATTCGCCATTTCCATGGCATCGTGACCAGCACCAGACGGTAATGTAGTGCGACCATACTGACTGCGTGCAATCGATTCTGCTAACAGATGTTGGAAACGCGCATCGCATTCTACCGCCTGTGCGCTGTGGGTCATGCGCCATTCCATTTCGACATTTCTGCGGTTGGCGATTTTATTTAAAACCTGACGCAGGATCTCAACAGCGGTGTCGCGACGGCTATCCAGCTCGCTGCGCACATCAAGAGAAAATCGAACTTCTCCTGAAATCACATTAACGGCATTGGGTGAGTTAATTATCTTTCCTACCGTTGCAACCACACCGGTTTCTATCGCAACTTCTTCAACTGCATAAATCATTTCTGCAGCAGCCACCAGCGCATCATTGCGCATATGCATCGGAACGGTGCCTGCATGGCCTGCGGAGCCTTTCAGTGTAAGACTGTAACGTTTAGCACCATTGATACTGGAAACCACGCCGACAGGCAGATTTTCAGCTTCCAGAACAGGACCTTGCTCAATATGCGTTTCTAAAAAACCTAACAAGTTGTCACCACGGCGAGAGGCCGAAGCCATATCATCAGGATCCCCGCCGAAGTGGGCCAGGGCATCTCGCAGGGTTGTACCCTGAGGGTCAGTTAAATCTAACCATTCAGGCTTCCAGTTACCTGTAACCGCACGGCTTCCCAGCAATGTAGTATTGAAGCGTGTGCCCTCTTCATCGCCAAAAGCTACAATATCAATATTAAAAGGCAATCGAATGCGATCTGCATGCAGAGTTTCGATAAGGGTGATAGGCAATAAAACCCCTAATATCCCATCATATTTACCTCCGTCGGGAACCGTATCGATGTGACTACCCATCATCAGGGTAGGGGCATCAGGTGTAACCGCTTCGTATCGGCCCCACTGATTACCCGCGGCATCCATCCAGGTCCGCATGCCACACTGTTCCATCCAGTTGACCAGCTGCATATTTGCCATCGCATGTTCGGAGGTCAGATAGCGGCGATCCATTCCCGAATAGGACTGGCTATGCAGCGCCAGCGCATCGCAACGCTGATACACCCGTTGTGCATAATCGGAAAAACTGGTGATGTTATTCTGCATGGTTGCTGTATACCATTAAGGCATTGTCCACGGCTTCTCCCGCTGAAAAGCGGTGGCCAGCACGGCGAAGTGTACTTTCAAGAGACTGCAGAGTGTGCAGTACAGCATCCTTCCTGGCGTTATAGCCCATTGTGCCCAATCGCCATATTTTTCCATGTAAAGGCCCAAAACTGGTGCCAATTTCGATATTAAAATCCAGCAACATTTGCTGACGTATCCCTTCGCCGTCAACATTGTCAGGAATATACACGCCAACCACGTTGGTCATTTTATGTTGCTGATTGCCAAATAACTTAAGATTGAGCCCTTTTGCGCCGGCCACCATAGCATCACCGTGGAGCTGATGTCTGGCGATACACTGCTCTTGGCCTTCTTCCAATAAATTGATGGCACATTCTCTGGCACAATAAAGCATGGAAGTGGCTTCAGTATGGTGATTGAGCCGTTCTTCACCCCAGTAATCCAGAATCATCGGAATATCAAAATAATTTGAGCGGATGCGAGGACGCTGACCGTCATGATGGGCTTCGGTACGGATCCCGGCTTCTACATGATGTCGCTGTCTAACGCTATCAACATAGCGCGGGCTTAAAGTGATAGGCGCACTGCCAGAAGGACCACCTAAGCATTTTTGTAATCCAACAGACACTGCATCCAGTTGCCAAGTGTCTGTCTCAAAAGGGTTGCCTGCGATGGACGCAGTCGCATCACAATAGAAAAGTACATCATGTTTACGACAAATTGCCCCAAGTTCTTCCAGAGGTTGCAGCATTGTGGTGGAGGTGTCTCCCTGCACGATGGCAAGTACTTTGGGCTGAACAGATTTAATAGCAGTTTCGATTTGCTCCGGCTCGAACACTTCTCCCCACGGAACTTCGATGGAATGAACTTGTGCTCCTGCGCGTTCGGCAATTTCTTTTAATAAATGCCCAAAGCGACCAAAAATGGGGACAAGTACTTTGTCACCGGGTTCTATGCAGGACACCAGAACCGCCTCAATGCCTGCCCGTGATGTTCCGTCGATGAGTAAGGTCGCCTGGTTTTCGGTGTTAAAAACACGACGGTACAGGGCCATCACTTCATTCATGTAGCCCGTCATCACCGGATCATACTGGCCAATAAGTTGTGTTGACATGGCATTCAATACACGTGGATAACAGTTAATTGGTCCAGGCCCCATTAATAAGCGCGGTGGTGGATTTAATCGTGTCATGTTCATTCTCCCAGATAACTCACAGGAATTGCTGTGCCAGCATTCTTACGCCAGTGATAAACAACACAACGGCAAAGACCTTTTTCAGTTTTGCAGCATCTAATTTTTGCGCCAGGGCCGCACCCAGTGGTGCGCACAACACTGTCAAAGGCACAATACATATGAACGCTAAAAAGTTAACAAAGCCAACAGTGGCCACTGGTGCATCGGTGGGCGTCGAGGCAAAAAACAGCAGTGACAATGCTCCTGGCAAAGAAATCAATAAGCCAATAGCGGCTGATGTGCCAACGGCCTTATGGGCTGGATAATTACAGGATGTTAAAATCGGCACCGATAACGTACCGCCACCAATTCCAATCATTGTGCTTAATGAGCCAATAATGCCGGCAAGTCCGGCTTGCCCGGGTTTGCCCGGCAAGCTTGCATAAAGCACGGACTTGTTGGTACGGAACAACATGTTGAGTGCCGATAAACTGGCAATGATGCCAAATAGTAAGGTCAGGCTTTGACCATTGACAATCGTGACCAGCCAGCTTCCAAGAAACACACCTAAGATGACAAACCACCCCCAGTAACGTAGCAACTGAAAATCGACATTGCCGTTTTTATGATGGGCATTAATCGAACTGAGTGATGTTGGAATAATGGTGGCTAAAGACGTAGCCGTTGCGATGACCATGGCGCTATCCGGTGAGACACCAAATCCCTGAAATAGGAAAAACAGTACGGGGACGATGATCATGCCACCACCCACACCCAGCAACCCCGCTAGCAATCCAGCAAAAACACCTGTTGCTGCCAGTGCCAGGATTGTCGCACCGTTTTCCACAATTAATTCAATCATTGGTTGATTCCTTTTCTAATTGCCTGACCATCACTGCGCGGATCGGATGCGGCATCAATACTGTTAGGGAAGAGCCGAATGGCGCCGGCATGCCCCATCATTTCTGCGTTTTCTGCAATCAGTGCAATATCATGACCGAGTGACCGTAACTTATCTGTTACTGCGGAGTCTGTGTTGTCTTCAATCTTCAAATTATGACTGACATCCCCCCAGGTTCGACCCAGTAACCACCGTGGCTTTGCGATTGCCTGAGCCAATGTATCCTTTTGATAAATATGACGGCAGAACAGTGTGCCCTGAGTTTGAGGCTGGCCTTCACCACCCATCGTGCCATATACCATGCGGCTACCATCCTGCAACTCAGCATAAGCAGGGTTGAGGGTATGGAATGGTTTTAACCCCGGTTGCAAATACTGGTTCGATGAGGGATCCAGTGAGAACGATGTGCCTCGATTGTTCCACACGATGCCAGTTGAAGGGGCAACAATGCCACTCCCAAACTCCCAATAGAGACTTTGAATATAACTGACCATTCGACCCTGACTGTCGCAAGCACCCATCCAGACGGTGTCACCTGGTTTGGCGACATGGGGCCATGGAAGAGCTGATTGCATATCTATCGATGCTGCCAGCTTATCCAGATATGTATCCTGTAAAAAATCCGTCAAGGGAGTGCTTAATCTGGCACTGTCAGTAATGTGTTTGTTGCGATCAATGAATGCGCGTTTAGTGCATTCAATGAAGAGGTGAACGAAATCCGCTTCATTGTGGACTTTGCTACGAAGCCGATCATACAGGCCCAGGATCATAAGCGATGCCAGTCCCTGAGTGGGCTCTGGTAAATTGAATAGAGCGCCGGCACTGATATCCAATCGCAGTGGTGTGACTTGTTTCGCTTGATATCTTTCAAAATCCTGGATGCGCAGTGGTGAGCCAGATTGACTTAGATCAGCAGCCAGGTTTCTGCCGATATCTCCCTGGTAAAAATCATTTAGTCCAGCATCAGCCAGGTGCGCAAGGGTTTGTCCGAGTTTATCGAGTTTTAAGCGCTGTCCCTTCACTAATGCCTGAGATTCGTTTGCGCCTGAAGTATTACGAAAGACCTCAAAAGCGGTAAACTCAGCGAATTCCTGCAAGGTTTTTTGGCTGGCATCCTGTAAACTCTGTGTCACTTCAATGCCGTTGCGCGCATGTTGAATGGCATTGTCAAACAAGGTTGTTAAGGGGATGGCTGACTGCCTCTGGTGACTTAATTGCAGGGCAAGATCCCAACCTGATACAGCGCCAGCCATGGTTAATGCTGCTTTGCCACCTCTCGCTGGAATGCTGTCAGCACTGCCATAAAAGTCTGCTGAAGCCAGTTGCGCGGCGCAACCTGACGCATCAATGGCAACCGGAGTTTTACCCGGTTCACTGATTAACCAAAAACCATCACCGCCCAATCCATTCATATGTGGGTAAACGACTGCGATGGTTGCGGCCGCTGCTACCATCGCTTCGATTGCAGTGCCCCCTGATTCCAGAATCTGGTATCCCGCTTCAGCGGCAGCACTGTGAGGTGCAGTCATGGCAATCATGGTGTTTTCTCCAACAGAATGTGTGCCTGTTTAAACAAATGCTGCTCACTATGCCGACTACCAAGCAACGAAAAACCCGCCGGAGCTTTGTCGACAGTCAAAAATGGTAGATGAAGTTGCGGCGTTCCGGTTAAGCCCGCCAGACAGGTCAGGCACATCAACTGATTACGATATTGTGCCAAATACTCAGCTGAGCTCTCTAATAATGGTGCAGGTCCCGGTGTTGTGGGTAAAACGATTATATATTGGTGCAACAATTCAGTTAGCTTGTCATTAAACGCCGCTCGTATTGTCTCTGCCTGTTGTTTATCTTCAAGTGTTAAAGAAGCGCACCATTTCAGGCGTTGTTCGATATCGGAGGCAAAATTCGGTTGTTGCGAGGTTATCCACTGGCCATGAGTCTGCCAGATTTCAAATCCTTGTAGAATACGAAAACTATCACCCAATGTGATTAAGTCTAATCCTAAACTGACCTGCTCGAGGGGCAGCCCAACATCTGAAAACCAGCTGAGTGTTGGTTCGCTTAGCTGAGAAAATGACATGATATCGGTTAAAAATACCAGTGCTTTAGCGGTTTGATGCGTATTATCAGCGGGCAATAACTGTGTAGAAACCTCGGCACACAAAGCGAGATCTCGTGTTAACCAACTGATGGTGTCATACGATGGTGCCAGTGGCACCATGTTCTGCATCGGCAACATACCGTGAGTAGGGCGCAAACCATAAAGGCCGTTATAAGCCGCTGGAACCCGAATAGAGCCGCCAGTATCAGTACCCAATCCAATATCAGCAGAACCATCCGCGACAGCAATTGCCGAACCACTGCTCGATCCGCCGGGTAATCTATCTGGCGCTTTGGGGTTGATAAGTGTGCCATAGTGCTCATTTTGACCATTCAGGCTATAGGCCAGTTCATCAGTGTGGGTTTTGCCAATGACTTTGGCACCTTGTCGCAAAAGGGCGGCTACGCTGCTTTGTGTCTCGTCTGGGGTAGTATGGCTTTTCAACCAGTCCGGATTGCCAGCACCAGTAGGCCAGCCTGCAATATGAAACAGGTCTTTTACTGCCACTGATTTGCCGCTCAATGGTCCACTATGATGGGTGACCAGAGATTGCGGTGGGCGAAAGATATAAGGATCACTGATGCTCTTTGTCACAATTCTCTATTGCCAGGTTCAACGATTAACAGGCCTCATGCAGAGGACAACGTCTAAGAAGGAGTTTAGTAGCTGGAACTAAAGTTACCAAATGACTTTATCATGAAACAGGTGTTACACAAGTCTTTTTTACAAATCCTCCAGTTCACCGAGTTCGTCGTAACCGCGACTGATAGCACTGCTGCGTTCCTGTGCCTCTTTTTCAACATTCTGATAAACGGCATGACACAACATGGATAACATGCTCATCGGCGCAGCATAGCTGTCCATGGCTAATTCTTCTCCAAGTGAACAGACCAAAATATGGTCCACTACATCAGAGTAGATTTGTCCGGATGAATCGGTTACCAAAATTGTGGTACATTTTTGCAGTTGCGCCAGTAGCTGTTTAAACACCCGTGGCCGTCTGCGAAACCCGATAACAATTGCCACTTCATTAGACACGATACCCTGCATCTCTTCGCTAATGGTCTGCCCCGGAAGGGGGAGTAGTCGAACCCGGTCTCTTAATTGTAGAAGCTGGCGGTGTAAGTGCATGGCCAATGGGTAACTATTTCGGTAACCAATAATGCTGATCCGTTGCGCGTCGCATATTTTGTCAGTAATGGCGGGTAAGTCGTGTCGCTTTAAATAGTCCCAGGCTTGTTTGATGCGTTCATACTCACCATCAATAAAAGAAGCATCATCGGACTTAGACATCACCGGATGTCCTTGTTCGCGAAGCTCCTGTTTAACGGCTAAATGATTGTCGTAGCCCAGTTGCCGAAACAAACGACTCACGGTAGCCTTAGATGTTTGACAACGTTCTGCTATTTCTGCGACAGATAGTGTCAGAATGTGCAGTGGATTGTGTTGCAGGTAACCAGCCACCTCACGGGCACTGGGTGGCAGCTCCGAAAAATGCTGCTCAACGCGTTTCAGGAATGGGGTATAGTTACTCACGGCAATATGTTTTTAAACAATGTTGTATGCAGTGATAACATAATCAACAAAAAATTCCTAATAGAGAAGGATGTCGTAAATTGGATAAAATAGTGGTTTTGACCGGCGCAGGCATCTCTGCGGAGTCTGGTTTAAAAACATTTAGAGATAACAATGGCTTGTGGGAAAATCACCGTGTTGAAGAGGTAGCCACACCTGAAGCCTTTACAGCGAATCCTGATCTGGTTTATCGATTCTATAATTTGCGTCGGGCGCAGTTAACTTCTGGCCAGGTTCATCCCAACGATGCTCATCTGGCGTTAGCCGAATTAGAAGCTGCCTACGGTGACAACTTTTTGTTAGTTACTCAAAATGTTGATGACTTGCATGAGCGAGCGGGGTCCAAAAGGGTGCTGCACATGCATGGCGAGTTGCTCAGTGCCAAATGCCCAGACACGGGCAGACGCAAAGAGTGGCGCGGTGATTTAAATGAACACAATTTGTGTCATTGTTGTGTACCAGCAAATTCACTGCGGCCAGATATTGTCTGGTTTGGTGAAATGCCATATCACATGGAAACCATCTACCAGGCATTACAGGATGCCACAGTGTTTATTGCCGTTGGGACTTCAGGCCATGTATATCCGGCTGCCGGATTCGTGCAGGAAGCGGCGTTTCACGGTGCAACAACCGTCGAGCTCAATATGGAGCCCAGTGAAGTATGCTCAAGTTTTAGTGAGCAGTATTATGGCCCCGCGTCCAGCGTGGTGCCGGAGTTTGTCAAATCAATGCTAGCGAAATAACGAATGGAATACGTACAGTTATATTGGATTGAGTTTTTAACCATTGCATCAGTACATTTATTGGCAGTTGCCAGTCCCGGGCCTGATTTTGCCGTTGTACTAAAAAATAGTGTCAGTTTTGGCAGACGAGCGGGGGTGATTACTGCCATTGGCGTTGGGTTGGGTATTTTGGTGCACGTCGCCTATTCGTTGTTGGGGATCGGTATTCTAATCCAAACAACCCCATGGCTATTTCGGGCGTTCAGCATCGCAGCAGCACTATATTTGACCTATATCGGGATTATGGCGTTACGAAGTCAGCCTATGCCTGCTGATTCTCAGCTTAATGTTGCCGCCTCAGATAGTGGCCTCAGTGACAAAAAAGCCCTGTTTGTTGGCTTTCTAACTAATGGTCTAAACCCCAAAGCCACGTTGTTTTTCTTATCATTGTTTGCGGTCATTGTATCGACGCAAACTCCAATGGAGATTAAGGCTTTTTATGGTATCTATCTGGCGCTTGCCACTGGACTTTGGTTTTGCTTCTTAGCTTATGTGTTAAGTTCCAGACAGGTAAGAACGTTTATTGGGCGCAACGGTCATTGGTTTGACCGAGTAATGGGGGTTGCCCTTATCTCACTAGCTATAAAACTCGTGTTATCAGATTTTTAAGGATCTCATGTAGTAGATAAAAAAAGCCTCTGTAACAGAGGCTGTAAATGGAAACGTCCAGGGAGACGTTTTTACGGGAAAGGGCTGTTGTGCAAGACGGGAAATGTCTCTACACGCAACACGAATTAGTAATCAACGTCGACATCACCTACACCAACTTCAACCAGAATGTCATAGCGGCCCGCGCCTCGCCAGTTACTGGATTCGCTAATGAAATGACGTTCATTCTCAATATTCTTAAATCCAGACAAATCAGCTGCCCCCACACCGCTTTCTAATTCAATGCGTCCATAATCATCTTCGCCAAGACGGATATCTACTTCGCCAACACCCACTTCAACGAAAATGTCGCGTGTCAGGTCTTCCAGATCCACTTCACCAACACCCAGCGACACATCGATATGTGCGGACTTTGGCACATACACTTCCCAGTCCTGTATAGTATCGTTGGCGTCTATTTCTAATATCACTCGATTGCCAGAAACGCGTTTATCTAAATACACTTCATCTAAATCAGGTGAGGCGAACCAGTTGTCTTCCTGGTCTTTTACTTTTACCTCGATGATCACTTCATCACTGTCATGGGTCTGCAAATCCAGTTTGCCAACTGGAATTTCAAACTGAATGCGGCTGTCAGAATCAACGGTAAAGCGCTCTTCAATAACAACGCTGTCTTTTGCCATTACTGGCGCTGCAAACAGTGTCACAAAGGTGGTGGCGATGATGTGTTTGTTCATATTAATGTTCCTGAAATATGTCATGCTGTTAATTTTTAGTAACGCAAAACCAATGCCAACTAAAAATTCCCTATAAAACAAATAGATAGGTGCTCCGGTTAGAACTCCAGTAATTCCAATCTGGTCAATTTCGCTAATATTTGGCGTAACATATTTTTTATTTGTGTGATGCATATGGATATAATAGTCGCGTGAATAATGAGGAAGGTTTAAACCATTGCAAAAAAATACTGACACACGTTTAGAACACGCTCTGGCGGGTGAATATAAAATCGATATCAAAGCTGCGATGAAAGAGGGCTGGGAAAAGACCGGCATCAGCCGTGGTGCTATGCTTCAGGGGCTCGCTGTCGTCATCGTGATTTCCATTATGCTGCTTTTGCTGATTGAAGCCTTTACGGTACAAAATGGTTTGGACAAAGACGCTTTTAATGTACAGCTCATCACAAATTTGTTGCTAACCGCACTGGTTGCGCCATTTGCTGCGGCTCTGGTCATGATGGGAGTGGATACAAGTATCGGTAAGGCGACTCGTGTCGCTGATGTTTTCCAATTTGTCTCAAAAACAGTGATATTGACCATAACAGCGATTTTAACCAGTGCCATTGTGCAGATCGGCTTGCTGTTATTTATTATTCCCGGTTTATATATGATTATCGCAACCGGCTTTGCAGTGCCTTTGGTGTTGGACCGCAAACTATTGCCTGCGCAAGCTATCATGACGTCTATAAAAGTAGTTAATCATCAATGGCTTGAATTTGTGAAGTTATATGCCATGTTTTTCTTATTGGCAGTACTTGTCATCGTGACTTTTGGCATTGCGCTTATATGGGTAGCGCCATTTTACTATAATGTGAAAGGGGTACTTTATCGGGAAATATTTGGTGTTTACGCTCAAACGCCTATTGCCGACGATACCACTGTGGGCCAAGCTCGCGATGATGTTTTCGACGCCTAAAGGGTTGTATGTATAAGTCGTTTCGAACGCGATTATGGATTGCTACCGTCACTGCTATCGGCTGTGTATCATTCCTTTACCCAGTGTTTTTCCCACCTTTGCCACCGAAAGTCGATGAGGTTGAAGTTGCCGATTCGGTGCAACCTGTACCTGATTTTAATCGCTTCAAGTCGGTGAAGAAAAAGAAGCGCGCATTTTTCTCTTATCTGAGACCTGAAGTCGAAAAACAGAATAAGGCGATTCTGAATCAGCGCAGCTTCGTACTTGCAATTCGTGACCGTATTCAATTTTCAGATCAGGGCATCGATGCAAACGATCCAGACCTGAAACGCCTGCGACGCATTGCAAAACAATATAATGTTAGCAGCACTGAGTTAGATGAACGGTTTTTTGAGCGGTTATTGCGTCGAGTAGATATTATTCCTGTGCCACTGGTATTGGTCCAAGCGGCCAATGAATCTGCCTGGGGAACGTCCAGGTTTGCGCGCCTTGGATACAACTTTTTTGGGATGTGGTGTTTTCGCAAAGGCTGTGGCTTTGTGCCGAAGCGCCGTGATGATGACATGAATCATGAAGTCGCCAGGTACAAAAGTTTACCCGCGGGTGTCAAAGCCTATCTCAATAACCTGAATCGGCATTATGCCTACTCTGATCTCAGAAATATTCGGGAAGTACTGCGTAAATCGCAACAACCCATCACAGCCGAGCTGCTTGCCGAAGGCTTATTGCATTACTCTGAACGCGGACAGGCGTATGTTGATGAATTGCAGGCTATGATTCGGTTCAACTACAAACACATGGATATTGATAAACTTGAAAATAATAATAGTGGCAGCGTGCTTTTTGATTGTGGCACTGAACAATTCTGCTAATGCAGCAGAACAACTACGTTTAGATTACAAAAGTTTTTATAGTCACCTGCGCCAATTAGATGATGAACAACTATCAGATTTGCAATTCGCCTTTGGCTTCAAATTGGTCAATAGTCAGGAACTGTGCACAGTAGAAGAGGTTTATGTTCACACTGACAAGCTGGATATTCCCGTTGTAGTCGACACCCGCAATCGGTTTGTCTTACCAACGGAAAAAGCGCTGAAGTTAGCTCAGGCTGTCGTGGTCATCGATTTACTACCCGCGGCAAACAAATGCGATCTTTCTGTTCAGTTAGAAGTATCCCCTGATGCGCTTACGGAAAGCATTGGTATCAAAGAACTTAGACGTTATTTCGCTGCATTTGCCGCTTTTTTCAAGGAGATGGGTGGCATGTTATCTTTTCTAATGCCCAGTCCGGATGGTCTGATTATTTATCTCAATGACACCAGTAGCCTGCAAGATCCGTGGCGACAGCATTTGGATTCCTCACAGAAAAAACTACTCATAAACAAGACAGAGCTGGAAACAATTTCTTTTTCTGCCCTGGATAGCGCCTCAGTCAGCCATATTACTGCGCAAATGGCGCAATAATAGCCGTTTCGGTAGAACTACCCTGTCTCGGTGCAAGATACTTTCTTGCCGGTATGTGTTCCCTGCAGAGCTCTAAGAGCTTTAATTTTCAATATATTCAGTAATGGCGACTAGAATGCTAGCCATTGCATTGTCAAAGCTGCCATCTGGGAAAGAATCGGGCTCAGTATTGGAAAGAACAATAAAGCCGCTTTTCAACTCCGGATGAAAATACATCATGCTGAAACTTCCCGGATCACTACCATCATGTCCCCAGTGGTCACCTATCCGATCCCAAAACAATCCGTATCTTCTCCCTTCTTGGATTATTACCTCATCGGATAATAATTGATTAACCGATTCACTAGATAACAAATCCCCACCTTGGTTCATGATTTCTATCATGAATTTCGCTAGATCACTGACACTACTTTTTAAGCTTCCGTCAGGGTATGTGGCTGCGTAGTAATTAGGAATTTCGTGCATGACACCTTCGTCATCAACAAAATAGTGGCTAACAACCTCAGGAGGTTCAACAGCACCGCTCACTGGGCTGTTTTCAGGTGCGTTTACGTTAGGATATTCCCAGTAGGTGTTCTCTAAGCCCAACGGTTTAAAAATGGCCTCTCTTGTAAAGGCGTCAAATTCCATACCAACAATATTGCTAACTACCTTAGCAGCAAGAGCAGCTCCCACATTACTATACTCAAACGTGTCTCCTGGAAACGAACCCGACGCTGCATAGTTTTGTTCTGGGTCATAGTAAAACCCCTCGGAATCAAGGTAGGCTTCCAGGTAGGAAGAAAAGTCAGTAATGAGAGGATTCGCACATCCTGGCTCTAATCCAAGTGCCTCAAATAGATTTAATTCAGTTCCTTTAATAATAAAACCACACATGTATGCGGATTCATTATCCCGGATGCCAGATGTATGGGTCGCTAAATGGCGTAACGTGATTTCTTCACCGTTCAGATTTGGATTATCTATTAAGTAGGGAAGACCGAATCTATTCACATCTTCGTCGATTGAAATATTGTAATCTTCAACAGCCTTCATTAGTGCAACACCGACAAAGGTTTTAGCAATTGAGGCAACATTAAAAACCGAATTGGCATCAATTGTTAGCTGATTTTCAAAGTTGCCTACACCAAATCCTTTTGCCCAGACTAAAGCGCCATTTTTTATTACACCGACAGAGATGCCGGGAATACGGCTTTGTTCAAACTCTGATTGAATTGCATTTTCTAAAACTTCTTCAGCGGGTAATTGTATGGGGATCGGAATTGGAGTGGGGACAATTTCATCTATCTTATTGTCGTCAGAGCAACCGCTTGTCAGTACACTCAGCCATAAACACCCTATACAAATACGGACTATATTTGATTGTCGAAAGTTAACCATTCTATTTCCTCATGAAGTTCTGGTTCCTGGGAAACATACGGCTATTTCTTTCGACTATCGTCCGTGCTGATAAAGTCGAATTCTTAGATGACGGTTTCTTAGCCTAACCCGGTTTTTTAATTCTGACTTTATCAACAAGAACGATAAAAATGGATTTGGTTTGAAATTGTTGTTCAGTTTAGTGCCCATGTGGAGCATATTTAAACATGTGCTACCGAGTGGATGGCTAATTTACTTCTATTGCCGATAGGTTGTTCCATCCTAGTGAGTGGATTGAAAAACAGGAGCACACTCATTTATTAAAATGAAGAGAATTTGGAAGGCATCTGATACTCGAAATAACGAGTTAGATAATTTCAAAAAGGCGTTTTTCGTTAGCCAAATAAAAGCTCATTGAGTAGCCAGATAACACCTAAAAATACAAACAAATAAAATGTAGTCAACGTAACAATACGCAGGAACCTGGTCACGTAAAACTCCCGGCTGTTGGGGTGCTTAATACTGTATCTTATTTCTAATTTATATCGTTCACTGTGATAAATTCGGACTCGCCTTTATCGCTTTTTACTGGCTTCTCTGAATTCTGTTGGCGTTTGGTTAGTGAGTTTTTTGAAAGCCGAATAGAAGGAGGTTTTCGAGTTAAACCCAGAATTCATTGCTACCTCTAAAATGTTGATAGGCTTCGTTAGGTCTTGAGTGAGTAAATCTTTGGCGTAGTCAATTCGATAGGCATTAATAAAGTTGAAAAAGTTAACGTTTTCGTTTTGGTTAATGGCCTGCGAAATATAGTGGTGTCTAAACCCGGAAATGTCTGCAAGTTCAAAAAGTGAAAACTTAGGCCTTAAGAACAATTGCTTTTCTGCAATGAGGTTTTTCACCTCTTCACATATAAGTTTGCTGTCTTCTTTGCTGAGCGCGGTATTTTGATAGCTTTTTTCTTCTGTTTGAGCAGTAGAATTGACATCGGGAAGATCGATAGTTTCGTCTAATTCTGGTTTTGCAGGCGCTAATAAAGCATAAGGCGAGTTGGCTTCTGTAAATACCTGCGGTTGCTTTAAACCTTTAAATCCAAGATAAAAAATACCGAGAATCATGAAAAAGTATAATACCTCCCCTGCAAATTCATTGTTTTGCTGTAGGAAAATTGAAGAGACGACAAAAAGTAAAAGTATCAGGAACAAAGAGGTCATAAACCACAGAACTCTTCTTAACCATTTAAAGTCGATCGATTCGTGATAAGAGTAGCTGTTGTCAACGACTTTTTCGTGCTTGTAAAGTGCTTTAAACCCCGCTATTACGTAGCCTCCAATTACAATAACACCAAGCACTAATCCAAAAAATTCGTTTAATGCTAATCCTATATATGCATCACCTTCTATGTCTTCAGTCAGAGAATAAAAAAGTATTTCATCTGACGAGTAATTTTGCGTAATGAGGATAGTGACGAACAAAGAAATTGCGGCCGGGATCATTTGTGGTAGTAACCACTTTATCCAGTTGTTTTTTCTGACGCCGATTATTTTAAGAATGTAAAGATAGACAAGAGGCCCATAGATAAATTGTGTAATGTGATGAAACGCCGCTAATTTCGGAGCATATGTAATAAGCCCAGTTTCAAGAAAAAACTCGATAAACATATCATAAGCAAAAAACGCGAGTATGAATGCGAGGGCAATATTTGCATTTCTTCCCTCTTTAACTGTCGTTGCCAAACTGAAGGACATAAACAAAGCGTGAAAAAAACCAACGGCGAGTAATAAAGAAAAAAGAGAATAACTGACTTGCGTCACGCCTACATCACCTTGAATACAATAGCAATTTTGATTATAGAGAGGTTAAAGGGATAAGCAAGAACAGGCCTCTATTGGAGAAGCCTGAATGTGTTTTTAGTCAACCTGAAAAATAGAAGGTGATTTTAAAATAACGATTATTGTAGTGATGCATCAAACCTGGATTCAAGTGCGATCACAAGCTCCTGTACACCTGTAATCGATGTATTGTCAGTGTTTTGTGTATCATAGGAATTAGTAGCGACAAATATTGCAATATTTTTCTCGATATTGATTGATTCAAACGCATACCAGATTGTATTGCTACCATCATGGAAAAGTCTTTCGTCATTTACTACCCAACCCAATGCATACTGGTCGTCTGATTTAGACTCGTGTAAAAACGTAAAATCCTCGGCTGCTAAAAAACCAGGCACACCTTCACCTCTTGCACCTTGCAGGTGTGCTGACAGGTAATTAGCCATATCGTTTAGTGAAGCGTGAACACTATTGGCTGGGCCTGCGATCGGTGCGTTGTCGGAGATCACTTCTGTAGTCGGATCGACAGGATGCCAGCGCCCACCGTCTTCATCAGACGCATGACCAACAGGTTGAGCCAATATTCCGTGAGTGTCGGGGGCACCAAAACCAGCTTGGTTCATTGCAAGGGGCGAAAACACATACTCTTGCATCAACGTTTCCCAACTGCTGTCCGCGACTCTTTCTAACATAGCACCGGCAATTATATATCCTCCGTTGCTATAAGCATATTCTCCACGTGGAGCAGGGGCTTCAAATACAGACATCTTTTGCAATACTTCATATCGTTGAATGGCTATATTTCGATCATCAGTAAAATAGGCTTCAATTCCTGGGATATCCTCATAGTCAAACTTTAGTCCAGACGTATGAGCGAGTAATTCTTCCAGCCGTATATCTTCGTGAGCAGGTTGCATTTTGCCTACTAATTCAGGGAATACTTCAGCCATAGTTGAATCCCAACGGATCAGTCCATCACGTACTAGCGTTGCTGCGAGGGTCGCCGTCATAGATTTTGATATTGAACCCAAATGCCACAAATCATTAGTTGAAACCTGAACAGTGTCGTCAGATGCGCGCACTCCGGTTGCACCAATTTCAACTATTTGTCCGTCGTGAATCAAAACTGCAGCTAGTGCAGGCAAGTCTTCTTTGTTTCTATAGTGTTCGATTACCTCATTCAATCGTCCGTCAGATGCAATACCAATATCAAATAGTTGCTCAACCAGCGGGGGCGACTGATTCGGAGTAACAGGTATTGTTATATTTTTGTCACTACCACACCCGAATAGGCCGAGTGCGGACACATAGATTGCACATATTATGGTTCGATTGAAGGATAAAGTTTTTGTATTAAATATCACGTTTGCATACCTCTCGTTTGCTTGAATGGTGTTTCTAAGGAAGTATGCAGATTAAGAAATTGTTTGTAGTTCAGGATTATGAAGGTGAACTAAAACATTGTGATTAAACTTCGAATCAGAAATGTAAATCGGCCTTGAGTAAATGGCAGTGACGAAGATTGCCAAATCTCTACTTGTTATTCTTGGTCACTGGCTCTAAATCTTGTTTATTCAATGTTTAATTGTACGTTTTTATAACTGTGAACGACTATTTATTCGATGATGTTAGGTTTGTTCCCAATCCAATAAGTCCATATTTTGTAGGTAGGTCGTCATGACAAAATCGTCTATATTTGTGCAAGCACAATCCGTCGTTCTCATTTTGGCACTAAGCGCTTGTGCAACTTTACCAAATACCCAGTCCGTAATTGTTGATGAATACGTAGTTGAATACGCGATATCAGGATCAGGCACGCCGACTGTTATATTTGAATCAGGGTTTGGTGCACCAATGAGTAACTGGTCCAAGGTATTTCCAGAAGTTGCAAAGTTTAGTAGCGTTTTTGCTTACAACCGGAGAGGTTATGAGGGTAGTGTAAGTGAGAGTGAATCCCAAAAAGGTGGAATGCTGGAAGAAGCGTTGTATTTTGCTGGAGGCCAGGCCATTGATTCTGTTATTCCTGGAGCATCAACCGCAATTAGTGTCGCGTCTTCAATTGGAGACCTGGAGGATGACGCACCAAAAGTATTAGACAAGCGCACAGTATCGACCATGGTTGAAGAATTGCGTCGTGTTTTGAAGGCAAAGAACATAGAACCACCGTACGTGTTAGTAGGGCATTCGTTAGGAGGGCTTAGCAGTTTATACTTTGCAAAGAGATATCCACAAGAAGTATCTGGGTTGGTATTGGTAGACTCAACGCACCCAATGCAGCTGGAAAAATGCTATGAGCGTTTTAGTAAGGATAAATGCGATCCCCCGGCTTATATCGATTCTCTAATGCGTGTCCTACATCCAGATATGTACGCCGAATTCAAAGGAATAGCTGATTCTGGAAAAGAAGTTATTAACGCAGGCAGGTTACACGATATTCCATATGTCGTAATAACTCGTGGTAAAGATGTCGCCACAGGACCTGAAGGCGTCCAATGGGTTTGGCCAGAATTACAAAATGATTTAGCATCCTATACTTCCCATAGCACGCATGTGATAGCGAAGGAAAGCGGGCACTTCGTGCAGAATGATGAGCCACATATTGTAATTAAAGCAATTAAAGACATTGTGCAAGAATCAAGAAAAATGTGAACATCCGACCCAATACACAAACCAAACTGCTTATAAGCGAGACAGGTCTGGAAACAATAGCATTTTCTTCTCTGAATAGTGCCTCAGTCAGCCATATTACTGCGCAAATGGCGGAATAATAGCCGTTTCGGTAGAACTACCCTGTCTCGGTGACAGAGTCTTGCTGGCCGGGATGTGTTCCCGGCCAAGGCACACGCAACGTTTTTATAAGTTAATAATTTGCACCGGTGATTGCTGTGTTTCTGTCTGATCTTCGAAGCTCACCTGATCAAACGCGGTGTCACCATCTACTACTGGGCCTTCCGCTCTTTGAATATCGATAAAGTTGTGCAAATCTGGATCGGCAAGATGCGAGGGAACGACATTTTGCATCGCCCGAAACATATTCTCAATACGCCCCGGATGTTGTTTTTGCCAGCCCTGTAGCATCTCTTTAATGACCTGACGTTGCAGATTGTCCTGCGAGCCACACAAGTTACAGGGGATTATTGGAAAGGCCATATGCTCTGAGTATCTGGCGATGTCTTTTTCGTTGGCATAGGCAAGCGGGCGTATCACAATATGTTTGCCATCATCACTGATCAACTTGGGTGGCATCGATTTTAATTTGCCACCGTGAAACATATTTAAAAACAGCGTTTCCAGCATATCATCGCGATGATGCCCTAAGGCTATTTTAGTTGCGCCCAATTCACTGGCAGTGCGATATAAAATACCGCGACGTAAACGTGAGCAAAGTGAACAGGTGGTTTTACCTTCAGGGATCTTTTCTTTCACGATCGCGTAGGTATCTTCTTCAACAATGCGATAATCGACGCCCAACTGCGTTAAATATTCAGGTAGGACATGTTCTGGGAATCCGGGTTGTTTCTGATCCAGGTTCACCGCGACAATATCGAAGTGGATCGGTGCAATATTGCGTAAGAACAGCAGTATATCCAGCATAGTATAGCTGTCTTTGCCGCCAGACAGACATACCATCACTTTATCGTTGTCTTCAATCATATTGAAATCAGCAATGGCTTTACCGACACATCGGCGCAAGCGTTTTTGCAATTTATTGAAGCTGTACTGTTGTTTGCTTTTACTGGCGTGATCCACGCGATTACCACCCACTGCTAAAAAAGTGCGCGGATTATACTAAAGCCGGAAACGCTTTTCGACTATTGTTATTCAACAGCAATAAATAGAAGGTCGCTCAGAGGTCGTCTTTTTAATGTCCGGCCAGAATGACAAATAATCAAAATGAATGACTGGCTAAAAGCATTATAATTTGTCTCGATGTAGAAAAGAAAATGCAACCCTAAGGTTGCATTTGAAGTCTTTACGTAAATCGGGTATCAGGGCTTAATGGGGGATTTGAAATCAGCAGGCTTCAGTGCCAATACGTCACAGTTGAGCATATCAATAACATGCTCTGCTGTGTTTCCAATTAATGCCGCAGAAATACCTTGTCTGCCCACAGTCCCGATAACCACTAATTCCGCATCTAATAAACGCGCAACAGCAGGAATAGCGTCTTCAGGCAAACCTTCCCTGACATGGCAGTTTTCTTCTGCCACTGCATGCTCTTTGGCTAACTTCATCATGTTTTCCTGATGATAATTCTTAACGCTTTCGTTATAGCTGGCGGGATCAAATTCCGGAATCTCAATAGCAATGTTGACTGGGGTGCCGGGATACGAATTAACCAAATGAACATTGGATTTCAACAGTTTCGCCATGATGTGTGCGGTATTGATGATCTTGTTGTTTAATGAGCGGTGCGCCTCATCTTCACTGCCAGCGTTGACACAGCCCAGAACCTGACCATTCTCCGGCCAGTCATGATCTTTGACTAATAACACCGAAGTCGGAGATTTTCGCAACAAATGCCAGTCAGTTGGTGTAAATATTACCGATTTTAGGGTGTCATGTCGGTTAGTGCCTTTAACGATCAAGTCATAGAATCCTTCAATCGCTTCAATGATGATGCTTTCATAGGGTCTGTTGTGCCAAACCACTTTGACTTCAACGGCATTTTTCGTATCTGGAAATTCTGCTTCAACTACACCAGATAGCCACTCAATGCGGTCATCCACTACGGCCTGGCGCATCATTTCACGCTCTTCAACCGATAACATGGTAGTCATGTCATAGGAAAAGTCGTAAATAGTTAAGAATGCCGTTACCTTCCCGCCCGTTTTATCCGCCAATTCTAATGCTCGGCGCAGCGATTTTTGTTGCTCTTCTGCAGGGTCAATAACAGCAAGAATACGTTTATAGTCGGCCATACATATTTACCTTTTTAGCGCTTTTCAGTATCAAGTGTATGAAGAGATTAGTTGAAATGCCACCAAAGTGCTTTGTTTCAGATCAATAATTTGGCAAAGAACTTTCTAAATATTTACAGACAGGAGGGCATCAATGTTTTACTGCGGCGAGAGAGAGTGTCCAGATCGTTAAGCGTAATAAGTTTACCCTTTACGTCAATCAGGTTTTCTTTTTGAAATTTGGTTAGCAGGCGACTGATTGTTTCCACCGTTAAACCCAGATAATTACCAATTTCTGCTCGCGTCATTGTTAATCGAAATTCATGACTGGCAAAACCTCGATTTTTAAATCGGGAAGACATCGACATCAAAAAGTAGGCCATCCGCTCTTCAGCAGTGCGTTGATTGAGCAACATAAACATTTGTTGATCTTGTTTGATTTCTTCACTCATTAACCGCATCACCTGGCGTCGCAATGCGGGCACTTCAGATGATAGGGTATCCATCACGTCAAACGGAATCTCACATACCATGGAAGTCTCTAAAGCCTGGGCGACGCTTTGATGTAATTCATGAGCAACACTATCAAAACCAATAATTTCACCCGGCAAATGAAAAGCAATGATTTGCTCATCACCTTCAGTATTGAGGGTATAGGATTTAAAAGAGCCCGATCGGATGGCATACAACGCTTTAAGTGGGGCGTGCAGTTCAAACAGATTTTCGCCTTTGTGATATGGCTGCTTTCGTTTGATAATGTCATCAAGGCGGTTTAATTCAGAATCCGATAGATTGAACGGCAGGCATAATTGACTAAAACTGCAATTTTGACAATGCAAAGAATAATTGGCCTGAGTCACTGATTACTACCTATGGATAAACGGGTACAGGCACCAGTCTAATTAAATCACCATGCCCCGTAAACTATTGATTAGGGTATACAAGCCTGCGAGTAACAACAGTATAGCAATTGCCTGACGTGTTTGTGGTTGGCTGATTTTCTGTGTTAGCCCTTTACTACCAAGCGCCGTAAGCAGGATGGCGGGCAGGGTGCCCAGCCCAAAACAGGCCATAATTAAGGCACCTTGGATGCTGGAACCACTTGACAGGCTCCAGGTCAAAGTCGAGTACACCAGACCACAAGGTAGCCAGCCCCAAACGATGCCGTATGGCAGAGCACTTACGGGGGATTGAAATGGCAGGAAGCGTTTTCCTAACGGAGCGATGAATTTCCACAGGTGTTTACCGGCGGACTCTAAATGGATTAATCCCATCCACCACTGGCCAATATACGCTGCCAATGCGATAAGAAACAAACCACTGATGAGCTTTAAGATGATAATGCCGCTGGCGACGTGCAAGGCAAAAACTGAGCCCAATGCACCTGCCAGTGAACCGGCAATAATGTAACTTAGTATACGCCCGGTGTTATAAGTTAGCATATAAGGGAAAGCTGCCGCTGTTTTAGGGATGGCAACCTGCAGACCGGCAACGATACCACCACACATAGCAAAACAATGAACGCTGCCAGCGAGTCCAATCAGAAATGCGGAAAAGAGTGATAGCTCCATTGATTGCGACTATTTTGATTGAGAATCTTTCGATTTATCAACATCATCATCGAACAGAATGCTGGAGCCGTGACGTTCCAGGTCTTTGAACTGTTCACTTTTCACCGCCCAAAAGAATACGCCGATAGCAATAAGCACTAAAATGATGGCCAATGGGATCAGAACGTAAATGATACTCAAATCGGGCGTCTCTAATTGGTTGTTAATTAAGTTATTATGCGCGTACTGTTGTACGTTACGATGAGCGAGCTAAGTGACATACCTAGTACTGCCATCCATGGTGAAAGCATACCAGAGACTGCCATAGGCAACACCACCAAATTGTATCCAACTGCCCAAAGCATGTTTTGTTTAATAATCCGGAATGTTTTGGCAGCAGTTAAAAATAGCATGGGGATTTGCTCGATTTGTTCATTCAACATGACGACATCGGCTGACTGGCGAGCAAAATCGGTGGCACCCGATACCGCCAAAGAGACATCAGCTTTGGCCAGTACGGGAGAATCATTCATACCATCACCAATCATCATGACCTTATGATGTTGCTGCTGCAAATCATCTACTATTTTCAGTTTATCTTCGGGGAGACACTGACCATAGTATTGCTGAAATGATAGCTCTGATGCCAGTCGCTGCACATTTTCATTGCGATCTCCGCTTAATAACATCAATTGCTGGTGTTGCAGTGCAGCGCGCAATGTTTTGGCACCATCGCGCGCCTGATCGACAACGTCAAATGCGGCAAGCAACTGGTACTGTTCATCTTGCACTGAACTCAAAAACACACGATAGCCTTTTTGGTTGTCAGGTGGTGCGTTTTCAGCAACCGCAAAAGCATAACTCCCGATACGATAACTGTTGTCGTTTAATTTTGCTGCCACACCAGCGCCGGGATGATTCGTAACCTCTGTCATGGATAGTGGCTGGCTTACCTTAAAGGCTGTGGCAATGGGATGCTCTGATACTTGTTCCAGATTGGCAGCAATATTCAGGATTTCTTCGTCTGAGGCGTCGCTAACATTGTGCACTCTGCTTAATTCAAAATTCCCCTGAGTCAATGTACCGGTTTTATCGAATGCGATGGTATCAATGTTATTTAATGTTTCCAGGACATCTGCGCGTTTAAGTAGAAACCCCGATTGATTCAGTTTTGCCAGTGCGGCAGAAAATGCCGTGGGTGTTGCAAGTCCCAGTGCACAGGGGCAGGTGGCCACCAACACCGTCACCGTTATCCACACCGCTTGTTGCGGTTCGGTCACATACCAATAGCCAAAGGTTGCAACAGAAATGAGCAAAACCGCAGCGACAAAATAGCTGGCAAATTGATCGACCAAGAGGGCAAAAGCGGGTTTTTGTGTTGCTGCCAGACGCTGCAATTTCATAATCTGGAAGATCGCCGAGTTTGATAACTTCTCACTGACACTGGCGAATAACACACCATCCTGATTAGTGGTACCACCATAAACGGTCTGACCCGCAGACTTACTGATTGGTGTCGCCTCTCCTGTCAGCAGCGATTCATCCACCTGGCTCTGGCCGTCTGTAATCAATGCATCGACAGGGATAGTATCTCCGGGACGAATTTTTATGATTTGTCCTGGTTTGACTAACTTTGCTGGAAGTGGCTGATAATGACCATCTTCCTGCTGTACCTGCGCCATAGTGGGGATCTGTTTATTGATATTGTTAGCGATACGTACCGCTTTTTCTCTGCCTTTCAGCTCCAGATAACGGCCAATCAGTAACAGAAAGATGAACATACAGATTGATTCGAAAAATACCCTGCCACTGTTGGTGAAAGTCGCGTAGCAACTGGAAATATAAGTGAGAATAATGGCAATGCTGATGGGAAGATCCATATTCAGCGTGCGAACAGATAAACCATTAAGGGCACTGACAAAAAAGCCTGAGGCCGAATACAACACAACAGGTGTCGTTAAAATGGCGCTGACCCAATGGAAAAAATGCTTTATCTCGGGATCTAAGTCACCAAAAACACCAAAATACAACGCGAAGGCAATCATCATTACCTGCATCGTCATCAAACCTGCGAGCCCCAACTTCTTGAGGAATCGTTTATTCTCTTTTTGGTAGATGGCTTCGTAATGATCAGGACTAAAAGGGTGAGCCCTATAACCGAGCTTGGCTAACTGATCGAGAATCTGACTCAACTTCAATTCTTGGTTGTGCCATTTCACAGTGGCCCTTCTGGCACTGGCATCCACACCAATTTGTAAGATGCCGTTAGTTTTTGCCAGTTGCCTTTCAATAAGCCAGGCGCAGGCAGGGCAGTTCAAACCTTCGATAGTTAACTCGATATCATCCACATGGTTGGGGTGATGTGCAACAAAATCGTCCTGAACGGCAGGCTCATCGAAGATGCGATGTTGTTCAAATAAATCGTCGGGTAAATCTGACGCTTGCTCGGCGGCCTCAGTGCGGTATTTATAGTAGTCACCGAGCCCATTATCCACAATGGTTTCGCATACTGCCTGACATCCGGGACAACAAAATGCCAGTCGCTGTTCAAATAAGTCAGAATGCAGTGAGATGCCGTCAGGAACCGGTAAATGACAATGAAAACAATGACCGGGTTGGGGGCTCAACATACAGCCGCCCTAAGGCTCAAATCGGATTACTGAGGAGTTAGGTAATCCAACGCGTTTTTGAATTTTCCAGCTATCATCAAATGCACTGATAGTCACACGCCACTTGCCGTTGAGATTCGTTGGGAGCGTCCCGGAAAAGCGATTTTTAGCATCTTTCGTTAACATGACTGAAAAGTCCTCGGTGGCCAGCGTGGTATGAAAAAATTGTGCTTTAATTGCGGCGCTATCCGGCGGTAAGCGGCTTTCAAACTCCAGAGACAGATTATCCTCAGATATTCGCATTAAGCCAACCAAGCCCAACTGCCGGGCTTTTTTCACCTTAGTAATATCAAGGTTTATAGCTTTGCCTTCCTTGTAATAGTCATCGGATACTAACGAATCCTGACCTGTGGTAGCCAGATACACAACTAATGTACCTACTATCATGGAAGACAAAGGAATGACGATTAAAAACCAGGGCCAGAACTGTTTATACCACTTTTGCTGCATTAGGAGGTTCGATTGGGTGGAAAATAGCCCTGAGGCGAGCTCAGGGCTATTTATTATTATTGTTGATGTGACAGGCTGTATACGTAAGCGGCGACAACGTGGATCTTCTCTTCACCCAGACGCTGCTCAAATGCTGGCATCACGCCGGCACGACCATAATTGAGTGTTTCGGTCACAGCTCTTTCGCTGCCACCGTATAACCAGATGTTGTCTGTCAGGTTAGGCGCGCCCAGTGCCTGATTACCTTTACCCTCTGGACCATGACAGGCTGCACAGGTTGCGTAACGTGCCGATCCAGCTTCCGCTAGAGATTGGTCGACTTTACGGCCGCTCAAGCTCAGTGCGTAAGCCACGATTTCTTTAATACCCTGCTCACCAAAGGCATCTAACCAACCGGGCATTTGTCCTTGACGACCCAAATGCAGGGTTTCTTTGATTTTGTCGAATGAACCGCCGTACAACCAATCGTTATCTGTCAGGTCAGGAAAGCCGGTGGTGCCACGGGCATCGGAGCCGTGGCACATTGAACAGTTTTGCAAAAACAGGCGCTGACCCACTTTTAATGCTTCTGGATCCTGAATGAGATCTTCTACCGGACGCGCTGCCAAGGCATCAAATACCGGATCAAATCTTTCCGCAGCAAACTCCAGTTCGCGGTCATATTGTACACCAACACCAAATAAGCTGTTTTTGGCGTCTTCTTTGGCTTGGACCACCGCATCGCGTGATTCCTGCAAGGAACGAATATCCTGGTTAGAACTCTTCCAACCCAGTATTCCCTGAAAGTTACCTAAACCCGGATATAACAATAAATACAAAAGTGCCCAAACGATGACCATGTAAAACATGTACGTCCACCATTTTGGCAAGCCATTGTTGATTTCGATAATACCATCAAACTCGTGATGCATATCATCGCCTTCTTCAACGCCGGTTTTGTTGCTAAGGCACCATCTCAATAACAAAAAGCAGCCGAGTATAGTACCTAAACTAATGACACTGACGAATATGCTCCAAAAGCTACTCATTGCCGGATGACTCCTGTTGTTTTGTTGTTTTTACTGTTCCTTTGGTGCTTTCGTCATCAAACACCAGGTTTGCCGCCTCATCGAAGCCGGACTTTCTCTTGGCGCTGAACGCCCAGATCACGATTCCTACGAAGGAAACAAAAACGACAACTGTAAAAATGCTGCCAACTGTACCGTAATCAATCATTTTAATGCCGTCCCTAACACTTGCAGATAGGCGATGAGTGCCTCCATTTCGGTTTTACCGGCAACAGCTTGCTGGGCACCGGCAATATCTTCGTCTGTGTAGGGCACGCCAAAGCCTCGGAACACTTCCATTTTCTTAGCGGTCAGCTCACCATCAAGGACATTTTCATCTAACCAGGGAAATCCGGGCATGTTCGACTCGGGCACTACTGATCTTGGATCCATCAGATGAGCATAGTGCCAGTCATCACTATACCGACCACCCACACGGGCCAGATCCGGACCAGTACGTTTAGAACCCCATAAGAATGGATGCTCCCAAACTGATTCTCCCGCCACTGAGTAATGGCCGTAACGCTCTGTCTCTGAGCGGAATGGGCGAATCATTTGGCTGTGACAACCGACACATCCTTCACGGATATAGATATCACGTCCTTCCAATTCCAGCGCAGAGTAGGGCTTCAAACCGTCAACCGGCGTCATTGTTTGCTGTTGGTACATAAGCGGTCCGATTTCCACCATGGCACCAAAACTGATGGCGACTAAAACGAAAATCGCCAGTAAACCAGTATTCTTTTCAACGAGTTCATGTACGTTCTTCATGGCGATTCCTTATGCTGGCTGAGTTTGAGCGGGTGCGACGGCATCATCAGATGCTGCCTGCTCTTTCATTGTGATAGTTTTGTACACGTTATACGCCATGATAAGCATACCGGTTACGACAAACACACCACCCAAGAATCTAACGAAGTAGAATGGCATTGACGCTTCCAGACTTTCTACAAAGCTGTAGGTCAGAGTGCCATCGGCATTGACTGCTCGCCACATCAGGCCCTGCATAACACCAGAAATCCACATTGCCACGATATAAAGCACCACGCCAATTGTGGCTAACCAGAAATGCACATTAACCAGGTAAATACTGTACATTTTCGGTTTATTAAACAGAATAGGTATCAAGTGATAAATAGAACCGATAGACACCATAGCAACCCAGCCTAATGCACCAGAATGCACGTGACCTATTGTCCAGTCCGTGTAGTGGGACAGGGCATTAACGGTCTTGATCGCCATCATCGGACCTTCAAAAGTTGACATGCCGTAAAAAGACAAGGACACAATCAGGAAGCGCAGAATAGGATCAGAACGCAATTTATGCCAAGCCCCTGACAAGGTCATGATGCCGTTTATCATGCCGCCCCAGGAAGGGACAAACAATACAACAGACATCACCATGCCCAATGACTGAGTCCAGTCGGGTAGCGCAGTATAATGCAAATGGTGAGGACCGGCCCAGATATAAAGTGATACCAGCGCCCAAAAGTGAATCACAGAAAGACGGTAAGAATAAACAGGGCGACCTGCTTGTTTTGGTACAAAATAGTACATCATGCCTAGGAATCCGGCAGTCAGGAAGAAGCCTACCGCGTTATGACCGTACCACCACTGCATCATGGCGTCGACGGCGCCACCATACATGGAATAAGACTTCGTCAGGGATACCGGCACAGCCATGCTATTGCCGATATGTAACACTGCCACGGTGATAATAAAGGCGCCAAAGAACCAGTTAGCCACATAAATGTGTGACACACGTCGCACTATCATGGTGCCGAAGAAGGTAATCAGGTAAGCCAGCCACACCAGCGTGATTAATATATCGATGGGCCATTCTAATTCGGCATATTCTTTGGATGAAGTCAGGCCCAACGGCAGGGTTATAACCGCTGCAACGATGACTGCCTGCCAGCCCCAGAAGGTAAAATTAGCGAGTTTATCGCTGAACAATCTCACCTGAGAGGTACGCTGTACGACGTAATATGACGTTGCAAACAAAGAGCATCCACCGAATGCAAAAATCACTGCATTAGTATGCAGAGGTCTCAAGCGAGAAAATGTTAACCATGGAGTATCAAAGTTCAATGCTGGCCAAATTAACTGCGCAGCAATTAAGACACCCAGACCCATGCCGATGATTCCCCAGATAACTGCCATAACGGCGAATTTTCTGACAACATCGTAGTTGTATTCAGGATGAGATTGAGTTGCTTCACTCATGTTATTACCGTCTTCCTAGTTGTTGTGCTGTGTCGATGTTCTGCGTATTCGTATAAACATAGATAACAAGTCATCATTCGACAACATTGTACGTAAATTAATCGGTTTAACGACGCGCGAAAAAACGGTGGGATAATAATGGTTTTGGTATCAAAAAGATAGTTACCTTAAGGTAACTTTGACCTTGATCAAATAATTTCTAAGTTATTGATAATTAGTTGAAAATATAATGTTAAAAAAATGTTTTAAAGCGGTGAAGATCTGTACCCAATGATTGACTTGCCGGAGCGAAAATTGCACAGAAATAGCAATTTGCTCCGACAAGAGGGTGATTACATTTGGCTTTGCAAGTAATTTTCCAATCCGATTTTATTGATGAGCCCAAGTTGTTGTTCCAGCCAGTAGGCATGATCCATTTCGGTATCGTCAATAAGGGTTTGTAAAATATTACGAGTAACAAAATCTTTTTCCTGCTCGCACATGGCCATGGTGTCTTTAAGCATGGTGTCTACCTGATATTCTATTTTCAGGTCGTTGGCCAACATTTCCGGCACATCTTTACCCACCAAGAGCGGGTCACGTTTACTTAAATCAGGGGTGCCTTCCAAAAACAAAATACGCTCAATTAATAACGATGCGTGTTGTTTCTCATCATCAAACTCATGATCAATTCGTTCATAAAGCTTGTTCAGTCCCCAGTCCTGATACATTCTGGAATGAATAAAATACTGATCCATTGCGGTCAATTCATTGCTGAGCAATTCATTCAACGCTTTAATAACTTTGCTACTGCCTTTCATTATTCGTCTCCTGAAATTTGTGCCTGCAGATAATTTTTGATGCCCATGTTACTGATTTGGTACTGTTGCGTTTCAATCCAGTCGATATGCTCTTCTTCTTTCTCCAGGATTTCTACCAATATGTCTCTACTGACAAAATCTTTGGCATCTTCACAGGCCTTAATGACCTTCTTGAGTAATTTGATTTGCGGCACCTGAAAGTCCATATCGCACTGCAACATTTCTTCGGTTTCCTCACCAATAAGCAGTTTTCCGAGATGTTGCAGATTTGGAATGCCTTCTAAAAATAAGATTCGCTCAATCAGTTTGTCGGCCTGCTTCATGTCCAGAATAGACTTTTTATAACAAACTTCATTCAGTTCAGATAATCCCCAATTTTTGTACATACGCGCATGCAAAAAATATTGGTTGATCGATGTCAATTCTGAGGTCAGTACATCATTGAGCATCACATTAATGGATTTGTCGCCTTTCATACTTCCAACACGTTGGTAAACGATAGCGAAAGTATAGACGTTGAAAACCTTTAAATAAAGAAAAAGCTTTATATAACAATAAGATAGGAAATGCTAATGGTTCTCGTTAATACCTTTTTTATTATGCGCTTTTGCAAGTGAACTCTGATGGTAAGGGGATTCGCTGATGATTATATTGACTAAATAATAAGGTAGAGGGTTAGTACGCTTAGCCTGGCTTAGTTACTGCGTTTTTTTTTAATAGAAGATAGCTCTGTCAGTAGTTCATTCTCGCGAATACGCAGTGACCCCAGTTCAAAGGTAATTTCGTCTGCTCTATCTTTAAACTGTTTAAAATCTGTCGTGGTTGGTTGCAGTACGGGTTGCGGCGCAGCTTGTGGCGCTTCTTGTGTTTCTGTGATGATCGTAGGCTCATCACTGTGATAGTCAGGTGATAGCTCTATACCGGGGGAGTCGTCATGGTGTTCATCAAACTCCAACTTGGCTTTCGCTTTATTATCCAACTGTTGCAGTCTTTCGCCAAGTCGATCCAGGGCAGGGCGATTAACTTTGAGTCCCATTTCGACACACTCTTTGTGAGTTTGCTCAAAATTAGAATAATCATACTTGCGTATGATCTTCTTCACCATTTCCACTTTTTCAACTTGAAGTTTTTTATTGAACATCTTACCTAAATACCGAAACTAGCGCTTTCTTAGTAATACCCATATCGGCAACATCCGACATCTACATTAACTTTAAGCTAAAAATGACTAAACTTCTGCATATTAAGCCAAAAAATGAGCAATGCAAAGCGTCAAAGCACTAATTCGCAACATTGTATTAACATAAGTCATCGTTTAAAAACGCAATTTATTTTAGCAATTGAGTTAAATATTTAATAAATTCAACGCCTTAAATACGTGATTGGGGTGCTGCTTGGTGTGTGAAGCGATTTTACTTAAAACCACGCATCTATATGTGCTGCAAATGGTTATGCGTAACCAAAATAAGCAAAATCTGCGTTTCGCAGGGTAAATATTAAAGAAGTGTAAGCCTGGCCCATACTAAACGATGATCAGAACTTGACGGCGAATTGCCTGATGATGAGACCAGCGAATGCGCGCTGTCCTGCTGTGTTGGCCAGTAAACACCGGAATCCAGATATTCTATGCCCTGAGCTGAAGCAATAATGTAATCCGCACGCATGCCCCAATCGGTAGTATGGTAACGACGGTATTGGCTTTCAACGTTACGTAAACTGCCACCTTCACTTTGCGGTACGATGTTATTGTCCAGACATTCATCAAGTCCTGGGGTAACACGTTTTGACGCTAATAAGTGCGATATTGCCCGTTGTCCATTAAAGACAAATGCATCGCCTTCAGAAGTGGAGGCATTCAGGTCACCCATGATGCAGAAAGGTTCGGCCAACGGTGTATGAAAGGGGGTATCAGCATCGTCGTAAAGATAATTATTGCCTTCAACGATGTCTTTCAGTAAACCAATTTCATCATAATTGCGTTTTGCATTGCGTTGCTCCTCTCCATCAAAAACCGGAGGGGTAGGATGAGCGATTACCAGGTTAAGTACACAATCATTAATGTCTACAGGGATAACGGCGTGATTCTTTGAGGATAAACGCATCCTTTGCCATCCCATTTCAGAATAATAGGGGCCTTTTTGACATTGAGGTTTCTGATGATCAGGCTTATCTTTCCACAAAAAGTGTTGGAATGTGCGAATCTTTTCAGTGACTAACGGATATTTCGATAATAGTGCCATGCCGTACTGACCACTATAATTGCCGAATCCAAATTGATTGTGCTGATCAAATTCAGATAGTTGATATGGGGCATTAACTCCCGTGTTAGTCGCTGGCTGGTAGCCATAGGGATAACGAATGGCTGACTGTGCCCCCTGGGCGATTTCAAGATACTTCTGTTTGAATACAGTAAGTACGGCGCTCCTGTCGTTAGCATCAATTTCATTAAGTAAAATGATATCTGGTCGGACAATTTGTATGATTTCGGCAATTTTTCGTGCCTGTTCATCTTCCCCGTCTTCTAATCGTTCTCGAAGAGCGCCGAAGGCGGTTTCCTGATCGAATCCGATATTGAATGTCGCGACGATCACTTCATTGGAATTGGAATTGGAATTGGAAGACAATGGATTCGCTGTCGTAGTTGAAGGCAAGCTCATATCTGTCGAGATTGCCGTAATTTCTCACCATAAGCAACTTTGCTCAGCTAGACAGATTTGCAGGGCTATATCGCGTTAATATCAATCCACAGTCGTTTATCGTCTAAAGGCGTGTCACTGGATAACGCTGGATTGTTTATGCGAAACACCCGGCGGTTCTGCATGTTGGTTTTTTCAATCGCTGTTTTTATATCTTCATTACTGAAAAATATGTCATCGAATTTACCTTCATCGATACCCTTTAATAATCCTTCTTTCAGAATAGATGCTAGTTTGTGGTTATCTTTGTTGGTAAAGAAATATAATGGCATTGGATATACCAGCATCAACTCCCGTTCGATGGCGAGGTTTAATTCTGGTCGACTATCTACTTCCGGCCAAGGTTCATGCACTGCCCGTGGAAAATAGTCAAAGCGTTCGCCATCTAACATATAAAACAGGTTTGGGTAATTTACGGGTTTGACGACATCAATGCCGGCATATTCTAAAATTGGGGTATCCCCCCATGAACGACCCTGACCCGCTTTGAAGCGTAACAAGTCGGTAAAATTGTGAATACTGCTGAATTTTGTTTGTTCTCCATTACGAATAATAAAGATACGGTGTCCCAAAAGCCCCTTAAACAGTGGCACACGAATGGGAATAAAGTTGGTTTCTAGCTCGGGTGTGGTGCCTGCCCACATTAGATCTAACTGACCATCGGCAATCATTTGCTTTAGTCTGGCCTGGTTAACATTTTCATGATGTTGCACATGCACAAAATCTTCATCGGGGAAATATGAAAATGCCATCTCAATGAGCTGCAGTGGATATTGTTCTCTGGCACCTTCCGGAACCAGGTTAGTTCGAACAGTGACAGCATTTGCAACTGGCAGTAAAAGACAGCACAACAGGCTGCTCAAAATCAAAATCCGGGTCTTTTTCATAGCACTCGTCAGTATTTGTTTCGACTCAAGGCGTCGTGCTTAACAATTAATTAACAAAAGCAGGTTACTAAAGCAGGGCGTCGCGACGCAATCGGATTTGTGGTAATCAGCAATGAATACGTTTGCATTTGGCTACGGTGACTCAAAAGTAATCAGAACAAACTTGTTCAATCACAGCAGAGAGTATCAATGGAGTATATTCAATCAGCCGTTGTTATGCCCTAACTATGCTATCTTTATCAATAAAGAACAAAACACCGCATGACTAATAACCTGCTGCTGAGGTGACGCAGCACGTTAAACCATAAATTGATGGATATTTTGGAACCCTATGAAGATTTTAACTATTGCATTAATTGCTATCGTTGCGCTGTTAAGTATCGCCGCGGGTTTGGCGAAACTTATGGCCGTTCCCGAAGAAGTACAATTTCTTCAGCAATTTGGCTTTAACGCCTTGGCCATTTCTCTGTACGGAGTGATCCAAGTGTCAGCTGGCCTGCTTTTGAGCATCCCCAAATCACGAATGATTGGTGTTGCCATTACAATTGTGGCTTTTGGACTGTCTACTGTACTTATTTTTGTCAGCGGCAATTATATTTTTGGTCTCGTATCCCTGTTACCCATCGCGTTAGTCATTGTGATCGCAATAAGGTTTATTGAGTACAAGAAAGAACCCGCAATCATTAAATAAGCATATTTTGCCGCAGTTGAACGCGGATGTAATATCGTTTCAACGTTTTGGATCGCTCGTCGTTATTAAAAATGTGAGCTAGTTATCACAATTAATACCTATTAGTGATAAGTGGTTCACGACATCCAACTATCACGCTTTTCTATTCCGGGTTTTGTCTTATTCTCAAGGTGAACCTACACAGGAGAGCGAACCATGAGAACGACATTAGCCAAATTCAGTATTGTGGTGACCATGTGCCTGCTGGCCAATACCAGTGGTTTTTCTTCAGAACAAAGTGACAATGCCAAAGCCTGTCCTTTAGAGCATCAAGATCACGCTGTATTGCACACCCATGAACTGACCAAAAATGAACAGCAAGTAGTGAATGAACAGCTACAGGCACTGTTGCAGACAAATGATCCTGAGTTGATTCTTGCAGCACAGATTCTGTTAAATCATGACAAAGGGCAAGACCTGTAAACAAATCACAATTAGCGGTTTGCAAATGTAGCAACAACTTTTAGACTTGAGGGAACGTATTCAAATCGGTCCCTTATTACATGAAGTTAATTGTGGCTAAATTTGGTGGTACCAGCGTGGCAAATTATGCTGCCATGCAAAACTGCCTGAAGATCATCACCAACCACCCCAAACCTGTTCTGACCGTGTTAAGTGCACCAGCAGGTGTGACTAATCATCTGGTAACCTTAGGTGCCGAAGCGCTTACCGATACCCAGCGGACTGATATAATCAGTCAAATTCAGACTCAGGTAACTGGCATCGCTATGCAGTGCCATTCATCAGACAAATTACTAAAACAGATTCAGCTGCTTATCGATGAATTAACTGTGACCGCAAATCATCCATCCGCGCAGTTTAATGCCGATATCAAAGACCAGCTGTTATCCTTTGGTGAGCGTTTTTCTACGCTTTTATTCACCCAAATGTTAATCGAAGCCGGACATGAGGCAGTGAACTTCGATGTACGCAATGTCATGTTAACCGACGATCAGTTCGGTCAGGCCGCACCTGACACAGAGGCTGTCGCTGATGCCTGTAGCAATGTATTACTACCACATCTTGGCCAACACTATGTTGTTACTCAAGGGTTTATAGGCCGTGCCCCCAATGGTAAAACCACCACTCTGGGACGCGGAGGATCAGACTATAGTGCGGCGTTACTGGCAGAAGCATTGCATGCCGAACGTTGTGAGATATGGACAGATGTTCCCGGCGTGTTTACGACCGATCCACGCCTGGTGGAGCAGGCGTTTCCATTGCAGGAGCTGAGTTACGACGAAGCCGCCGAAATGGCAAACTTTGGTGCTAAAGTACTGCATCCAGCAACCTTGGCACCGACCCTTAGAAAAAACATCCCGGTGTTTGTCGGTTCCAGCAGACACCCGGAGCAAGGCGGCACACTGATTGTTAAAGATTGTATTGAAGAACCCCCGTTTCGCGCGATTACACGCCGTCGCGAACAGGACTTGGTGACACTGCATACCCCCAAAATGCTGCGAACCAGCAAGTTTATCGGCCACGTATTTAATGTTTTAGACAAACATGGCCTGAGTATCGACCTTATCACCACATCAGAAACATCCATCTCACTGACCTTTAATGATCCAGAAAATACGACGCTTTCTCACCTAAATCAGCAGGCCATCGAAGATCTTAAACAAATTTGCGATGTACAGGTCGACGAGGGATTAGATTTGATTACCCTGGTAGGCAACAAACTGCATGAAAGCAAAGGAATATCCAGCACCATCTTTTCAGCACTGCAATCCTTCAGAGTGCGCATGATTTGTTATGGCGCCAACCCTCATAATATCTCATTCCTAATGGATAAAACCGACAGCGAACAGGCAATACAGGTGCTGCATAAGGCGCTGTTTAACAGTTGATTTTGCGTCTTCCATCAGAGGCGGGGCAGGTTAAGTTAAAACGTTAAGTTAATCTGTTCCGATCGTGAACTTTATAAATTTCTCCGTCCTGGCAAATAAATGAACCAAATTAAAAAAATACTGCGAATGGTTCAGTTTCCAGTTGTCCACAGGGATAACTATAGTCGGCATTGCCTCTTTGAAATTACATTTTCCAAATACAAATAATGTAGATCCCCATATTTCGTTCTTTTGGAGCTGTTCATTTTTGCCATGTTTTGGCTACTCTTTTGGGGCATCTTTTGACAATACAAAGTCTAACCAAAAATCACTCCCTTTACCCTTTACAGTGTTAAAATCGAGGCTTCCGCCCATTTCAGCAATCAGACGTTTTGTCATGACCAGACCAATGCCAGTGCCTTCAATAGTGGGGTTATTATCTCTGCGTTCAAAAGGCCTAAATAATTTTGCGGCTTCGTCTTTAGACATGCCATCGCCGTCATCGCTTACCATCACTCTCATTAAATTGTCATCCAACTGCCAGTACTTCACTCGCAATTCTCCGGGGTGACGATTGTACTTTATCCCGTTGGACAATAAGTTGAGCAAAACCTGTTTAACACGCTTTCGATCTGCCCATATGCAAAAATCTGCATCCTCGCTTTGATTTACAATGGTTACTTGATACTTGTCTGCTAGCCCGCTGACCAAAACCACAGTTTCAGACAAAATGTCGGAAAAATTTATTTGTTGAAAGTTCATTTCAATCTTGCCGGATTCAATGGCACTGAGATCCAGAATTTCGGTGATCATTTCCAGCAAATATTGACTGCTTTTAAAGATCTCATTCAGCTGTGTATTTTGCTGTTCCGTAAAGTTACTGTTGTTAAATTGCAAAATTTGTGTGAACCCCATAATAGCATTGAGTGGAGTACGTAATTCATGACTCATATGGGAAAGAAATCGCGATTTCGACTCGCTTAATCTCTCTGCGGCCAGTTTGGCCTCATTAGACGCTTCCAGGGCTTTTTTATGTACGGTGATATCACGCACCAACGCCAAAACATATGATTGGTCTCCAATTTCTACCGGGCCAAGGTGCACGTCTACTGGAAAGGTTTCGCCATTTTTACACTGGTGAATACATTCGAGTTCTAATTTGCCAGCTTTCTTAAGCGTTGGCCAAAATTCATTGAGAAACTCACGACTCGCTCCTTTCTCAATGTCTGGCATGGCCATCCCCAACAACTCTTCTCGAGTGTAGCCGAGACTGTCACAGGCATGTCTGTTAACGTCAATTATTCGACCGTTTAAGTCATGCAGAAAAAATGCATCTGACACGCTTTTTAATAACACCTGATTATATTGCTCGCTTTGCTCTATGCGTTTTTGTTTCCGGGATAATTCCATTTCGTAAAAGATATTTTGGCGCGTGTTATTACTTATCCGAGTAGCAGCAACCAGAAAGTTTAAGAGAAAGTACGCCAGCATCAACCCCATCACAACACTCAATTGCTCTTGTGATATGACTACCCGAACTACCAATGGCACCATTAACAAAGTTAAAAAGACGATGCTGACTATTCTTTCATAGGCCAGCGATGTGAGCGATCCAGCGGCCATCCCGCCAAGAACGAAGGTAAAGAAAATTTGATTGGCAATGCCTTCCGCAGGGTATAACCAAATCGCCGCGCTGCCCCAAACGAGACCAGAAAAACACGCACCTATCGTAAAAAAACGGTACCATTTGAGATCTTCCCGACCTTTGGTATCCAGCCGGTTATAACGCATCCCTAGCAGCCACCGCACAAAGCACAGCACATATAATACCGTCATCCATATAAGCAACGGATTTTCGGGGATCACCGCATTAAGCACAAAAAACAAAACAGCACTATTGATAACAGTGGCTATCAATGCCAAATTTAGCGAGCCATATAATGCTCTGGTTTGTTCAATTAATACGGCAGAATCATACGAGCTGTCAGGAGTTGTGACCTTCATTTAAGACCTATTAGAAAGCTTCCATTTATATGCAGTCCTTTGGCGTTTGAGCGAAACAATGACTAAATTGGTAAAGCATAATCAAAGGTCTTGAGAAAACCTCAATTCATTTACGGTTGTTCGTTCAAAGAACTTAGTAATAACGCTATGCTGACACAAAAGGTTTAGGGATCCAATCGCTTATGCAGCCTGGCATAAATGACGAGAATAAAAAGGGGCAAAGGTGTAACAAACAAGTGCTGCTATTAATTTGCTTTTACCGATATTTTGGATGTCAAGATATCTCCTGTGGCATGGTTACAGGGTTAAAGGAGCGCGAAAAAACTGGGATGAATGGTTGGAGCTGGTTGAGGTAACGGATCTGCTCCCACTGAAAACAGCAGCCAGCACTATCAAAGAAAAACTATGGGGGATCCTGAACGCAATGCGCTTTGGTGTTTCAAATGCACTGGCCGAAGCTATCAATGGCAAAATCAGACAACTCCGTATTAGGGCAATGGGATTCAGAAACAAGGAACGATTCAAAACAGCCATTATGTTCCATTATGGAAATTTAAAATTAACCCACTAGAAACGACGAAGAGCCACTCCGGTACAGATATTGTGTGTGTCCAAGTATTTCACTACAGAATTGTGGCCCAATGGTGAAATAGGTCTTCTTCTGGAAGGAAGCTATTTATTGGAATTTGAAAAATTTGCTATGAACAAAGCACTTTACTATCCACTTTCCTTGATAGCTAGCGAGGGTATTGATGCAATTCCTGGTGAAATTAAGGGGCAACTACAGTCTTATGCTCTCAGATATATAGGGATGGGAAGTACTTCTCTTAAAATGGTTTCGGATGTTCAGTTTTTATTCTCTAAGAGTGAAATGTACGAGTTCATACCACAAGCTATTGAAATAAATGCCAATCGTCGAGAATTAATTTTTGATAGAGAGTTTGTAAAGGATCTTTATGGATTTAAATAGTATTAGAAAAGTTATCGTTTTAATTGTTTGTCTTATTTCAATAGTGGCATGCGACGATAGAGATGACAGTTTTAGTCAGATTGATTCATTAACATTGGGACTAAGTATGAATGGTATTCATGAAATGAAGAAAACTGAGGAAAATGAATTGTATGTTGGAGAAAAAATTCTAGAGGTTGCATCGTTAGAATTTGATCCACAATCGTTGAGGTCGGGGCAAGTCAACTCAATTTGTGAATTACAACTAAAAGCAATGGAGTTTGGTTTACTAAATAGCGAGGTTTATAGTGATGCTGCGATTAAAATAAAAGAAAAGCTGCGCCCAAAGATTGAGTCTACAGAATACGCATATACATTTTTTGAATCATGCCAACGGCTCTATGACCTTGAGTTTAAAAATCCACGACAGAATTGAGAAATCACATGGAATTTACATCGAAGTTACATGGACAGCCATGATAAGAATGTGGCCATGGTACACGAAGTTACATGGACAGCCATGATAAGAATGTGTGATCGTTATAACAATCAGACTTTTGCTTCTTTCTGGAGTGACAGCACATCAGAATTAAGGGGAACAAGTTCGCATTTCGATATATTGGGGCGCCTTGAATTAAGTGAAGTAAGTGGTCAGGGAACTGTCAATTATGAATATCTCTCGGGAAATAGAGTTAGGGTTACCGATCAGGTTTCGTTGACAGAGAGCAATGAAACGACCACAACCTACCTAGCCTACGGCCAACCCTCCTACGAACAAGAAGTATTGATAGCGTCTCCGGAAAATGTGACTACTGCTATAAACGTCAATGTGTACGGGCAAATAGAAAGCATAACCCAATCAGGATATAAGAAAGACGGCGTCACGTTGACATCTATGACGGAGAGTCGTTATTACGATGATCATAACCAATTATGTCTGGTAAAGAGAATCGATGTAGGTAATCGTGCTTACTTAAAGAATGCTTTGGGAGAAAATGTATGGGTTGCAGAAGGAGTAGCATCACCACCTAGTGAAGGATGTTTAAGTGAAGAGCCGGCTACAGCAGTGTCCTACATTCTGGATAACCATGGGGAACTTCGTTATGTGGATTATCCAGATGAGAATTCTCGCGATGTTCAGTACAAAAGAAATAACTTTGGGAACTTACTTGAATTAACAACATCTTCAATTAGCTATAATGAAGAGGGAGAACTTCTGTTTGACTCTCAAAATGCCATACACCATATGTACAGCTATAACAATCAGAATCTGCTTACAAGTGAGACACTGTCCCTGGCAGGTGAAGTAACACTATCACTCCAATACGGTTATACAGATATGCTGCATCGTAATTGGATTGAATATCCTGATGAAACTAATATCCGGTATGCCACTAATGCATTTGGTTGGCCGACGGAAGTGAAATCGTTTGATGAAGATACGGTTGAAGATATTTTTGCGAAAATGGTGGAACATTATAGTGATGGACAGGTAGACAGTTTTGTTTATGGCAATGATGTGTCTTTCAAAATGACCCGACATGAACAGACTAACTTTCCAACACAACTAAGTTATCTGGATGACAGCAGTAGTGTGGTAGCCAAACTTGGTTATACATACGATTATAATCAGAATATTTCTTCGATAACTGATTTTCAGGATCCAACATACAGCCTTTCATCATTAAAATATGACGGACTGGATAGATTAATCCAAACTGAAGCCAAAGGTGATAACAACTCTGATATTGTTATAAGTCAGATTAGTTATGATGGCTTGAATAATATTACCTACTATAAGAGTAGAAACTCTGTCTTAGACTATACCATCGACTACTCTAAAAATAGACTGGCAAGTGTTAGTGGTACGAAAAACTATGAAGGTTTTGATTACGATAACAGAGGGAATGTGACATTCAATAGTCATCGTTTGATGAATTATAACCTTGCAAATCAACTATATAGTACCGATGACGGCAACAGGTATTTTTATGATGGTTTCAATCGGCGAGTTAAGCAAATTGATGCTAACGGAACCAGTTACAGCATGTACAGTCAGGATGGTACTTTATTGTACCGGGAGAGCGACGTAGTTTCCGGGTCTGGCAAAGCAACTAACTATGTTTACCTGGGTAAAAAACTCATTGCAAAAATAACCGAAGAAGATGTTAAACAGGGCTCCCGAAGACATTACGAACCATACGGAGAAACGGTAGAAGACCCTTCCGATGATGTCGGGTTTACCGGACACAAATTCGATACAGATCTTGAATTGAGTTATATGCAGGCACGATACTATGATCCGGTGATTGGGCGGTTTTATTCGAATGATCCGGTAGGTTTTAAGAATGTTTATAACTTTAATCGTTATGCCTATGCTAACAATAATCCCTATAAATATATTGATCCTGATGGACAATTTAGCACTTCTGCGCATAACCACTTAATAAACCTGTTAGGTGAAAGGAGGGGATGGACAGCGACACAAACGCAAGCTGTAAGACATGGCAGTAAATATGCGGACAACTTCTTTAGGGGCAAACAAAGTGCGTCACAAAGTCACATTCATGCTATGACTTCCGACGTGAATACAGATATTGCTGCCACAAAGGAATTGGCTGAAGGGTATATTCAAGACAAGATGGATAAAGCCGCTGCCCTTATGAGTACAAATGAATACTCGGCTTATCACAATATTGGGCAGGCATTGCATACCGTTATGGATAATATGTCCCCTGCTCACGAGGGGTTTCAAAAGTGGGATAGTAGCCAACTTCCAAGGCACGGAGATAATTATCGTGTTTTTGGTATAGGAACCGCAACGGAAGAAAACTTAGAAGCTTTGAAAGCTAATTCTGAGCTTATAAACAATATAGTGGATAGGATGGGTAATTTTCTTGATGGCGGAAGTTCTGGAATCAATAATTGATTTGAAAAATTTATGGACGGACAAATCCCTTTAATTTTAATAGCGCTTTACACCCTTACACTAATCAACATTGTGTATTTGGTTGCGGTAACTTTGACTTTATTGAAACTGAACTTCGTTCGTAAAATATCGGAAATATTAAAGCGATGGGTTATATGGACATCAATATTGTCTATTTTGATTGTAATTGCTTCACTGCAAACGATTATTCCAGACACCTTCATTTGGAAGGCTTCGATATTTGTGGCATTTTTAGTTTTTGGAACTATTTGGGGAGTTTCAAAGGGCTATTTAGACGCTGATAAGGAATAGTTGCACTCTTTGAATCGCGCCGGTAGAACTTTATAGGGACATATATGGACGCCCCGGAAAGATCAAGACATAGAATGCCCTGACCACGAAGTTTTTGGTCATTTAAATTGTCCATGTTGCTGTAACAGTAATGTAAATGCGTTGTACTGACATATATCCGGGCTAAAGCGTATCGCTTGCCCCTAATGAGTTCCGTACCAGTACGCCCTAAAGTTGGTCACCCAATCGGGATTAGATCCCGTGCCCATGTCGGGTTTGGTCCTGGTTGCGTTGCATTCTTTTCATTATGTTTACTGACAACAATGGCTAGAACAGGTGCTGCCTGACCGTCCTAAACACCCACTCGGGCTCACGGCCCTTGTCCAGTACGGGCTAGTCAGGCAGCGAAACTAACTTTTTAATCTGTCGCTAATCAGCTGAGGCTGATATTCCTGTTGTTTTTGCAACAGCACCCACATCAACCTTGCCAACTTATGTGCGGTAGCGACTGTGACACAGCAGATACTTTTTCGCTGTTTAAGCTGTGCTATCCAATGGCTCAGGGCATCGTCTCTGTGCTTTGCTCTGGTAACCACCGTTCTGGCACCGTGTATCAGCTGCTTTCTGAGATATCCATCTCCACGCTTCGTGATACCTGCCATGACCGACTTATTCCCCGAGGCGTATTGTCTGGGTGTAATACCCAGCCAGACAGCAAATTCTTTTGCTGAACCGAAGGCTTGCCCTTTATCAATAGAAGCCAGAAAAGCCGACGCGATAAGCGGGCCTATGCCTGGAATGCTAAGGAGAATATGACCACTTGAATGGTTATCGACGCTCTGTTTAAACAAAGATTCTAAACGTTTAATTCGAGCATTAAGCCCCTGGTACTCCCGAAATATATCATCCACAACAAGCCTGATGATTGGTCGTTGATTGCTATCATCAAAAACGTCCAGCATGGCATTTTCAAATGCCACTCGCCCTTTGGGGATAAAGATGCCAAAATCCACCAATAAACCTCTGATTGAAACTTTATGAGACACCCATTGTAACCAAACCCGCTTCGGCGGGTTTTTCATTTCTTTTAACTTAAAATGATCCATTGAAACTTTCAAAGCAAGGTGGTATATATGCCACTAAGTGTTATATTTTGACCTATGGAAGGGGAATGAATGCACATATATAAATCAAAACTGTTCCATAAGTGGGCAGGGAAAGAAGGATTAACGGATGATGCTTTGAGAATAGCAGTCGATGAAATGGAAGTTGGCTTAATCGATGCTGAATTAGGGGGGCATGTATATAAGAAACGCGCACCCATCGAAGGACAAGGTAAGAGCAAAGGGTTGAGAACCATACTTGCGTTCAAGATCGGCAATAAAGCCTTCTTCATTTATGGCTTTGCTAAAAATGAGCGAGATAACATCAGTTCGAAAGAGCTGAAAGCATTAAAACGCCTGGCAAAAGAATTACTGGGTTATAGCGTTGAACAGCTAGAGCAAGCTGTTAAAGCGGGTAGCTTAATAGAGGCAGAATGATATGAAAGAAAGTATCTTAGATGTAATGCATGAAACAGCAAGAGACTTAACAGATGCAGGTGTTATGGACGTGCAAACTATGCGTGAGTTCGACGCATTATGCTTGCCTGAAATTGAACAGTATGACGCAGCTCATATCAAGGCGATCCGTGAGAAAGCACACGTAAGCCAGGCAGTGTTTGCGGCTTACTTAAACACTAGCCCATCGACAGTAAAACAGTGGGAGCAAGGAGGAAAAAAACCGCGTGGTACATCATTAAAACTACTTAACCTCGTTGCTCATAAAGGGCTAAAGGTACTCGTCTAAAATGCATTGTAACTGAACATTCAAAGCTTAGAACAAACATTGAACTTTATGAGACACCCATTGCAACCAAACCCGCTCCGGCGGGTTTTTCATTTCTTTTAACCGAGTGTTTGTCCTAATATTGCAGGCTGGATAGTTTTCCCATTTACAAGACCTTTTAACAGGTCTTTTTATTTGACTTTGATACTTACAAGACTTATTTTAAGTGCCATTAACAGGTTTTATTGAGGCGTTGAAATGAGTGTAAGACCCATATTAGCAGACAACACAACCAGTATTTCTGAACTTAAAAAGAATCCTATGGCGGTGATAGAGCAAGGTGACGGTTTTCCTGTTGCCGTTTTAAACAGGAATAAACCTGAGTTTTATTGCATTCCCGCGGATGCTTATGAAGCTATGCTGGACAAGTTAGAAGACATTGAACTGGCTCAGATAGTTAAAGAGAGGATGGATCAGGACGAAGTCGAGGTAAACATTGACGACTTATAAACTGGTCTTTAAGCGAGATGCTGAAAAAGAGTGGTCTAAGCTTGACGGTTCAATCAGACAACAATTTGCCAAAAAGCTCAGGGAGAGATTATCAAATCCAAGGGTTGAGTCATCAAGGGTCAACGGAATGCAGGACTGCTATAAGATTAAGTTACGCAGTGCTGGTTACAGATTGGTATATCAGGTCAGAGATACTGAGTTAGTTGTATCCGTGGTTGCAGTCGGAAAGCGAGAGCGGAATCAGGTATACAAGATAGCGATTAAACGAATATAGGCTACATTGGAAAACTTAATTTAAAGTGACTTCCATTGTAACTGAAAAGTTAAAGCTCAGAACAAGCATGGCAACAGGATATTGATAAGATTAAATGTTCAGCCAGAGCTTAACAACCGCCTTGCATTGGTTCTGCCCCGGATGCGTTGCAAACCGTTATTCTGCTGATATCTGATTAGGTGTTCTTCACTGCCTGCTGCTTGATAAAAGCAGCGTTCAAAATGATGGGTTAGCTCTTCCCATTGCGCTGCATTGATGTTGAGTCTGGTCAAAATGGGTAGCTCTGCATCCTCAATACAGCCTTTTTTGTTCTTGGCCATGTGTCTGCCGGTTAAATCCACCAGTGACAGGTAATCGGTTAACTTTAACGGAATGCCGTGAGACATCTTCTTTCTGGGATAACCGGCAAAGGGCATCAGTCGTTTAGGCACTTTCCCTGCTTTCGCGGCATGAATACGATACTGAATACTGGTATGGTCAGAGGTTTCCGGTGTTTTGGCCATTCTGGCCCGTATGGGATTGAGGTCAACATAGGCCATGCAGGCAGCCAGTGCGGTTTCATCTAACAATGCCTGAGATTTAAAGCGACCTTCCCAGAACCTTCCAGTACAGTTATCTTCCTGGTTGGCTTGTCTGGCAATCGGCTCATTTAAAGCCCGCATAAACCAGCTGATACTGCATAATCGTTGTCGCCAGACCTCGGCGATATCCTGAACGGTTTTAATCAATACTGCCGGCATAGCAGGCCGTTGGGCAGGGTTTGTGTATTGTCGTGTCAGCAACGTTCCTTTATACAGCCTGTGCCAGCGGTTAAGCACTTCTTCAACTGACCAGTGTTGCGCCTGTGGCTCATGAATATGCAGGACAACATGGGTATGGTTACTCATTACTGCATACGCACAAACGTCAATGCTAAATACCTCAGCCAGTAAATGCAGTCTGTCTTCCACCCATTGGCGACGATGCTCATAGTTGTTGCCAGTGACGTTATCCTCACCACATAAAAATGCCCGCCTGACGCAGCGTGATACGCAGTGGTAATAGGGTGTGTCTGCGGTACACACCAGTGTTTTCCGTGCTCTTGGCATAGAGACTCATCCTGAATCATTGTCCTTTTGTTTATTTCTACCACATCCGCACAAAAATGATACTGTACTCAGGTACAGATATTGTGTGTGTCCAAGTATTTCGGCTCATGCGGACGACCGACGCCATTGGCGGCGTGACTGAATACGCCTACGACGGTAGCGGCAACCCGATTGTCATTGAAGATGCCAAAAACAACCGCATCATCGCCAGATATGATGCGCTGGGCCGCAAGGCATGGGTGGATGACCCTAACCAGGGCAAAACCGAGTTCACCTACAATGACTTTGGTGAGCTGGAGCGCGAAAAAGACGCCAATGGCGACAACATCTATTACGATATGGATTTACTTGGGCGGGTCACCAGTCGTTCAGGCGACAATGGGGCGGCTGCCAGTTTCTTGTGGGATACAGAAAAGGAAGGTCTGTTAACCAAACAGTCCATCACTGGCCACAGTACGGAATACACTTATGACAGTGCCGCACGCGTGACCACTTCCACAGTGACTATCGACGGTGATATGTATGTTACGGAAACGGCCTATGACACCAATTATGGCCGTCCAACATTAATGACTTATCCCAAATTAGGGAGCGCCACCGAGGCCTTAAAAATTGAGTACCGTTACAATAGCAATGGCTATTTAACCCATGAGCGTAATGCCAGCAGCAAACATGTGTATCGTGAAATCACTGCACAGGATGCCTTCGGGAATATAACCGGTGCCGATATCAATGCAGGCGGCATTACCGGTGAATACACTTATCATGGTGCGACTGGGCAGATGTTGTCGACTAAGGTAGAAGCAAGCCCGACGGATATCGTTCAGTATATTCACTACAGTCAGTACGACAGTTACGGTAACTTAACACTGCAGGAAAACCGGTCTAACTATAAAGTCGGTACCACCAATGATAGTTATCAGTACGACAAACTACATCGCTTAACGCAGTCCACGATTACGGTCAATGGCGCTTCCGATACCATCTATTATGGCTACGATGCTGTCGGTAATATGTTGAAAAAGTCAGACCACTCTGCCAATAGTACTGATGCCTATCAATACTCATCAGGTAGCAATAAGCTTGCCTCTATCCTGTTGAAGTCAGCCGAGACCGATGTCTTTACTTATGACAATAAGGGTAACCAAACCCTCATCAAACGGGGCGCGGAAACGGTATCATCGGTCACCTACAATGTGTTTAATAAGCCAACCACCATTGAGAAAAACGGTGCCAACATAAACTTGTCCTATGGTGCGGATTTAATGCGCTATAAACAGGTGCGTGGCGGCGAAGGTGAAGCGGTGACGACTTTCTATATCGGTAAGCTTGTTGAGGTAGAGCAGCGCGCTAGCGGCAATACCTATAAGAGTTATATCTCAGATATTGCCATTTTGACGGAAAAAGATGGTCAGGGGGCAGAGATAGCATTTACCCATCGTGATCGGTTAGGCAGTGCCACGTCGATGACGGATGAAAACGACAAACTCATTTCAACCCGTCATTTTGACCCATTTGTAAGCCCCGTCATAGCAGCTGGGATCAACTGGAGTCCTTTGGCTTACCCGCACAGTTAGGTAGCTTTGATTCAGAGATGGCCACACGCCGCGGCTTTACTGACCACGAGCATCTGGACGAAGCTGAGCTGATTCATATGAACGGTCGGGTGTATGACTATAACGTTGGGCGGTTTATGTCGGTGGATCCGGTGATTCAGTCACCAACTAACAGCCAGAGTATTAATCCGTATTCGTACATCATGAATAATCCGTTAAGTGGGACGGATCCGACGGGGTATATCGCAAATCGAGATGGCATTCCTGATGACATTATGCGTGAGTCTGGTCTTGATAAAGTTAAGCGCTGTGATCCTAGAGGTGGCTGCTTAGCTGGATCTACCTCATTTGGATCAGGTAGCAAGCACACAGACAATGGTTCTGATAAAGATGAGGAAGCTGCAAGTAATTCTGATACAAGTGTTGTAGATATCAATTCACAAGAGGATCTTGCTGCAACAAAAGGTACCAATCAAAGTCCTAACATTTCTTTAGAAAACGAAACATCAGAACAAATAAGCACTTTTGAAGGCAGGGCTGAGCTATACAAGCAAATGCAAGGTAAGCTTGATGAGGCAGGAATAGATACTGTTTGGTTTGGTGTTGCTGGTGACTTAAATGACTTTTTTGCTCAGCAAGAAACAATGTTAAAAATAGGAGATTTCTTTACTGCTGGCGATACTCATGATTATTTGAATGATTTGGGTGTGGACCTATACGATAAAAATAAGGCTGCATTCAATGATTTGATGTCTGGAGCTATAAGTATTCGAGGTCAAAAGCTAGAGCGTGTTGATCTTTGTGGTATGAAAAGTAATCAGCAAATGGGTCGGTTATAATGATTTCGCCAAAAAACAATTTAACGTCCCCAAATGCCGAGACTCATGCTAACAGATGATAGCTGGAAACTGCTATCCAGAATTATGTATTTAACAGGCCGAATTTATAATAAACCTGAACACCGAATGACACTTGAAGGTATTTTGTACCGAATGCGGACGGGTATCCCGTGGCGAGACTTACCAAGGGAGTTTGGAGATTGGAGTGCTGTCTTCAGGCGCTTCAATTTATGGTCAAAGAAAGGCGTCATGACTGATATTTTCCAGTTTTTATCACGTCTCAATGACCCTCAGTGGCTATTCATTGATGGCAGTATTGTTAAAGCTCATCAGGATGGAGCTAACATCGGTGACCAGGCAGAGCAAGCTATCGGGAAAAGTCGCGGAGGTAAATCAACCAAGATACATTTAGCGGTTGATAGTGGAGGTTTACCTGTATATTTCGAGCTGTCAGGAGGACAGGCTCATGATGTCAGACACGGTCAATCTTTGGTTGAATCATCACCAGAAGCTGAAGTGGTGGTTGCTGACAAAGGCTATGACAGTCAAGCTCTACGTGAGCTTGTGAGCAGTCGTAATGCTAAGCAAGTAATACCAAGAAAAGGAAACAGCAAAACAGGCAACGATGATATTGATTGGGCTATGTACCGATATCGTCACTTGGTTGAGAATGCCTTTTTGAAAATAAAGAAATATCGAGCTATAGCCACTCGATATGACAAGTTAGCCAGAAACTACCACAGTGTAGTCGCACTAGCTTTCTCACTCATGTGGTTACCAATGTGGGTTGATTAGAACATGTACAGCAAAGATCAACACGCTCTAGATAACTTCCTAGTTAGGAGGGAGCAAGGGTTTGTCGAGAGTTTTACTGTTAATAGATTTGGTACAAATGCTCCAGCATCTAGCCGAATATTATTGAACTCTACATTCCTTGCTGGGCGACAGTTTATGCCTAAAATAATGCAAAACAGTCTTCAATATATTGATAAGAAGTACAACGGTAAATTCAATTTTTGGGACACGTACCACCGTATTGAATTGGGGCAAGCAATGATGTCACAAGCAAGACATGGGAGATAGATAATGAAAAAAATAACTGAAGCCATGCCTTACTTGGCGAACTTGCTGGCACTAGATGTTTTCATATTTTTTGCTTTATTTTTTGCCCACAGTCTTTTATTTAAAGGGTTTCCAATCATGGAGTCTGCCGCGAAAGGTGGAGCCGAAGTGTTTTGGCGAGTAATATCCTTACAGATTTTCATTCAGGTTGCTTTGCTTGTGGCTTTGGCGCATTTTAGCTTACACAGAGGGCTACCGTATGTACTGTTAGCTACTGTATTAAGCTTAGTGTTGGCAATATCAATTGTGTATTCCCCTTCGCATCTTTCGAAGTTACTCACCCTGCCAAGTAAAGATGAGCTAGGCGAGAGTTTTGCGTTAATTCTAAGCATTGTACTGGCGTGGACTTTCCTTAAAGTAAGTAAATAGTGGTAGTGCCCTTAATAAAAGGGATCAGATCCGAATTAAATGCTGACTGGCAGGGATATGTGTAAGAAATTAGGAATGAGAATGAAAAAATTATTATTAATGATGTTGCTGGCCTCGAGTACTTTGCTTAGCAGCCACGCTTTTGCCGCCAAAGTTAAATGCGAACCGGCCAAGTTTGAGCGCTTATATCGCTCGGATGGCAAGGTGTTTGTGCAACTCTCCGGGCAAAGCTGGCATGTGCTGGGCTACGAGGGCGACAGTGATTTATCTAAAAAAAACTTAAATGGACATCCATCATAAGAATACAAAAATCAAGCTGAATTAAGCAGGTATATTGAGCTAAGAATTAACGGAAAAGAAAATGAAAAAGGTAGTAATAACAATCACTTTGGCGCTTTTTTCGCTGCTAAGCAGCTACGCCTTGGCCGCCAAAGTTAAATGCGACCCGGCAAAGTATGAGCGCTTATATCGCTCTGACGGCAAGGTGTTTGTGCAACTGACCGGTCAAAGCTGGCATATACTGGGCTATGAAGGGGACAGTGACCTGGATAAGAAGTTAAAGAAAATTCGCAAAGCCGAGCGCAAAGACCGCTATGTACAACTGGTTTTCCCCAAGGGCTACCATGAGTCCTGTCAGGTGATGGACCCCAATGTCTCCGTCAAAAAAGTGAAGCTGAAAAAACGTTTTGACGGCCCCGACGAAGAAGACGAAGACGACGACGGCTAACCAACACCAAAGGCACACCAAAGGGGTCTGGTTAAATTGAAACCTGACCAGCCTAGCCTAAATTAACTAGACATATATGGACGACCGTGAGCGTCCGGGGAATTACGCCTAAACGGGTTTAGTTTCGTTTAAAAAACTTTATGAGACACCCATTGTAACCAAACAAGAATTTACCTGTACGAACAGACTATTTACTCAATTTTAAGAAAATAAAATATGAAAAAAATCTACATCATCTCAATTTTTATCTTCCTGGTTTTTTCAGGCGCAGTGCAGGCCGACGGCTGGATAGGACAAGGTAAAATCACGACACTGCATTTACGCCCTGATAATCAGGATTTTTTGATTTTTCACAGTGTCATGGTTGATTGAGGGTGTGGCCAGGTACCGAATTATTACAAACATGATCTCAACGCTGTATACAGCAAAGAAATGCTTTCGTTGGCACTAACGGCCTATACCGCAAACAAGAACGTTAATATTCATGTGAAATGTGACGGTGCCAGGTATCCGTTGATCACTCAGATCGTTTTACAACCTGATTAATCCCCAGATTAACCACGGTTCACAATTGAGTTTATCGTCACGCAAAACAAGGAAATGTTATGAAAAGAATGGGCATACTAGTATTGCTATTTACCATCAATTCATCTTTGGCTGCTGAGTACCGTAAAGACGGTGCTTTTATTGAAATGATTGACCGAACGGCAGAACGCCCTAAAAACCCTGCTTACTCTAACAATATTTTTGTGAAGTTAAGCACAGTACCAAAATGGTCGGGTGGAGACTGCATGGATGACTGGGTCGCACTGCAAAAAAATGACAGCATCGGTTTTGGTATTGCGCTTGCTGCTCTGACTTCGGGTAATCAGGTTTTGGTGCGAGTTGACGATAGCCTGCCCAAAATTGGCGGAACGCATTGCCAGGTCACCACAATTGCGATTAAGAACCAGAATTTATGAGCATTTTAATGAACCTAAATAAAATATTTGTCTATATCACCTTGCTAATTCCTTGTCTCGCAAACGCACTGGTTTGTACTGGCAACGTAAATGCCGTTGAAACACTTTATACGGGAATTGTAAGAGTCAGCACAACCAGCGGAGCTCCACAGAAAGCATATCTTTGTAAACTTGATGGCAGTTGGGAAGGTGTATCATCTGACACCTGCAAGTCATGGCTCAGCTACGCGCAGATTGCCAAAACATCGGGGCAAAAATTAAGTGTAGTCTACAGCGGTACGCCCAGCATCGAATGCTCTGAGTTGCCTATCAACTCCGCATCTTATCGACCATATAACGTTATTTTGCTTGACTAACCTGGAGCGTGAAAAATGCGTTATGTCCAAAGCTTGATACTAATTTAGCTTGTTGGTGAAAGAGGGAAATTCAGGTTTATTCTAAGTTGCAGACCCAATATATCCGCAGGGCTGGGAGTCAAAATATTTCTACTAATTTCGTGCCCCAGCTGCACTAATCCAGTTAATAACAAAATAACTGGCAACCGCTGCGGCGAGGTGTTTTAAACAGTGGCCACTGACAATACCAGTGAACTCGAAAATGAAACTGTCCCCGAATTCGAATAATTTGGCAAAGGTGTAACAAACAAGTGCAGCTATTAAATTGCTTTTGTTAATGCCCTTAGACTGAAAAATCATCAGTGTGACCAGGGTCAGTATCATAGGTAAAAACTGGACCAGTGCGTACCATCTTAGATCACCTTGTCCGGCAGTCTCTGTGACTATCCAGTAAATTACGCTGGCAAATCCCGCTAGCAATAGCCAGGGGAGCAACCGAACCCCGGATTCTGCATGGACAAAAGCAGAAACTACCATGGCATATAATCCCATAAATGCGATGGTCATGGGCAATCGGTCCCACACCAGCGTGTCGTTGTTGGGTGACCAGTGATAATACCCGGAGCCAAGCGATACAAGAGACACACCTATAACAAACGTAAATGCTCCCCAGTACAATGATTGCAACTGGGTTTTATGATGTAAGACAAAGTGCAATCCATATAGCCCTACAAGGAAAAACGGGATATTAGACAGAACATTGCAACCATTAGGGATACCCCAGAGCGAACGAGTATCGGCGAAATAATGGTAATTTAGGTCCTGGGCAATCGGTGGAATTAATCCCACACTTACAACCGCAATGATTGCGATGCACCACAATAGCAATTGCTTATTGATATGTTGATTCATCTTTTAAGTTATAGGGCTTGTTGTACCGCTCAATTGGGAAGTTGGTTTTTTGACCGTAGCAGTAGTTTAGCAGGGAGACAATGGCAGATCCTTACCATGGTTTAACTTTGAGATGCTTTTGCGCTAATTTTCCGGCCCCCTTCGATATTGACTGGGGCTTTTGCCGGTCCAGCGTTTAAATGCTCGACAAAAGTTGGCAGGCTCTTTGTAACCAAGGCGTTCCGCTACCTGATAAATACTAAAACGGGCATCCGTCAGCATAGCCTCCGCTAACTGCTGGCGTTCCTGATCCAGTATCGCTTGGTAACTCTGTTTTTGTATTTTTAGTTTGCGGATCAGAGTGCGTGGTGTGATATGTAGCTTTTGGCAAATTTGCTCCTGACTTGGTGGTAGCGGTACGGCCGACTGCTGCGCAATTGCAAGCGCAAAATGCTGTTTCAGCAATTGCTTAACTTGCAGGTCAATGCGCCCTGAAAGTTGTTTTTCGGCTAACAATTGTTGGCATTGTCTGATGTTAAATTCGTAAGCGTTCCGGTCACTCAAGGGAGAACTTTGATACCAGATGGTGTTTGGAATGAGGATAGCATTTTTGCCACCACCCAATTTTATGCTGGATAAGTACATCTTTGCCATGCTGTGGTGGCGCTCAGCTGCGGTATCAATAAATTCGATGTTTATGTGTTTGCTTTGCTCGGCTCCTACTAATAGTTCCAAAAGTACTTCCAGTGCCCGCGAGAACGCTTCGAAGAAAAAGCTCTGAAATAGTGTGTCCTGTGTGGTGTCCTGCACTGCGACGCAGACCTGCTGCCTGTCTTGGGTAATGGAATAATCATAAACATCACAGCGTAGTCTGAACCATTCACAAAAGGTCTTAATTGCCAATCCAACTGTGGCAGCACTGAGTGTGGCATACCCAACTGCACCATGACTTGCAGCTCCCAGGCGCGTGCCAAAGGTGCTTGGCCAATTAGGATCAGGGCTAAACAAAGCCATATTTTTCACTAACTGAACCGCAAGAGATACGTCAATGTCATTGATGGCCTCCAAATCAGCAAGCGACTTGTTTGTGCCCTGTAACATTCGCTCACTGCTTACCAGCCCTAAATTCAGGGCCAATAACACATAAGCTTTATTGATGGTAGGCGTGTCAGACACAATGTGTTTTCTATTCGATGTCAGTAAATGACAAGAATAATGTCATTAAAAGAAAACGCAAGGTGGCATATGCAGCGGTAAATTATCCCTTTGTAATATGAAGTAGATAGATATTATGACTGGGCAAACTCTGGCACACATACCTTCGAGCTGGCAGGCACTGGTTCCCGATATTGCATGGGGTACCATTGCCTTGTTCACATTATTTTTAGGTGGTTATTTACTGGTTATTCCTTTAGTACTAAGTGGCAACCTTGCCTATGGTTGGGCGAGTGTGATTTGCAGTGTACTTGTCTACATTGGTTTTACTATTGGCCATGACGCTGGGCACGGTGCCATTGTTAAAAGCGGCTCGGCGCTGAAGCCGCTAGAAAATGTTTTGGGCTGGTGCGCTAGCTTGCCGTTGCTTCTTGTGCCTTTTCCGTTGTTTAAATTGTTGCACGACAGGCACCATGCCTTCACCAATGATCCCTATCGGGACCCAGATTATTGTGAAGAAGGTGGCCGTTGGTATCAGATAATTCTGCACTGTTTTTATATCCCCATCAGATACTATAAGCTGACTTTTACAACGCTTCGAAGCGATGCCAGCATCCGACGCAAAATTCCTTTAACAATCGCTTATGTAGCGCTACTAACAATCACTTTTTCCGCAGCAGTGTTGCTGGGTTATGGCAAAGCAGTTTTGTATCTGATTCTGATACCGAGTTTAGTCGCTTTGTTTGCGCTGGCGTTGTTTTTCGATTATTTACCTCATCGTCCTCATACCGCTTTGGATCGCTATAACAACGCACGAATCGTACCCAGTAAATTGTTGAATTTGCTGTTACTGGGGCAAAATTACCATCTGGTACATCATTTGTATCCGAAAGTGCCTTGGTATATGTACCAACGACTGTACCATCTTATCGAACCTGAACTTATTGCCAACCAAGCGCGAATTGACCGGCTATTTGATCCACAGCACTCTAGCGAGTCCATGCCTGGTACTATTAATCATGTGGCGAAAGTGGTTGGGTTAAAGAAACTGTGTAAAGGGGTTGTCAGCGTCGAGTTGTTATTACCATCTAACGTGTCTTTTGCCTATCAGGCCGGACAATATATTACGGTCAGTCATTATCTGGCAGGTGCACTGCACACCCGTTGTTACTCATTGTATGAACCGCCGACATCACACACCCTTAAGATTGCAGTACGCCTCGAGCCTGAAGGATTAATGTCGTCTTTTATCAACCACCAATTAAAGGTCAACCAAACGCTGATCGTTAAAGGTCCTTTTGGTGATTTTGTTTATCCACCGCAACATTCAAAAGCAGTGAATGGTTTGACACTTATCGCCGCCGGCAGCGGCATTACCCCGATTATGGCCATCCTAAGGGCAGCACTCAATGGTCAGGATTGCCCCAGTATCAAGCTAATTTACTGTGCCAGCAATGTCGCCACTATGATGTTTAACACAGAGTTGCAAGACTTATTACAGCAGTACAGCAATCGCCTGACCATTCAGTATGTATTGTCGCAGGAAAGGACAAGACCAAAACCAATATCGGATGGTATTTCCGTTGTCTGTGGTAAACGTTTAAACAAAGGTCTGTTGCTGGAAGCATTGCAGGAAAATAACAGGCTGAACCAGACAGAGTCGGAATTCTACCTCTGTGGTCCGGATAGATTGTGCGAAGATGTTTATCAGGCGCTTCGGGAAATAAAGGTCGAGCCGCTGCGTATCCACCGGGAACGCTTCCAAACAGTGCAGCAAGCACCCCAAGGCAATGGCCATCAAGTGTTGTTACATCTCATCAATGGTCAAACTGATTCTCTTTCAGTTGCTTCAAACCAAACCGTTTTGGATGTCGCAAAATCACAGGGCGTAACCATGCAGCATGCTTGTGGTACTGGAACCTGTGGCTCCTGCAAATGCAAAATCACTAAGGGCAGGGCGAAACCTATCGCTGATACAGTGCCTGCTATTACCCGAGACGAACAAGCCCTTGGAATAACACTAGCCTGTCAGTGTCAGCCATTGACGGAGTTACATCTTCAGGAAATCAGTTAGTTTTGATGAGTTTCAATTGGTGATCCCATTGATAACATACCTTAGCGCAGGGTCGCTGCCATTGAGAAAGTCTTCCTGTGTAAATGGCGTCAATGCATCAGGAGTGAATGTTTCGACGTCTACCGGGCTGACTGCCAGATAATTTGTGGCCATATACAAGCTATTTAAACTGCCTGACAGGCTGTAGCCAATGACATGTGAATAACTGTTGGGCTTGCCGCCGGTTGGCATGCCGATAAAGGTGGCATTGGTTGAATCGAGAAAGCTGTAGGTTGTGCCCACGCCAGAAGAAAAGGTATGGCGACCAGTAATCACAAATAACCTGTCCTCTTGATTAAATTCTGTATCAGCCAGATAGTCGATAACAGGTAAAAAGTGGTTGATCCTACCGCCGTGATTAAAACGAAGATCGACTGCGACTTTTTGGGGTTGGTGGGAGCCAATCAATTCCGCAAGATCGTTAACAAAGGCGGTCAGCGGATAACCGCTGATATCAAAACAACTGTTATATTGAATAAACAGGACATCATCTGTCATCGTGGCCCAGTAGTTGTCTGTTTGTTGAGCATAAACTGGCTCCGTCGAACGGGTTGACTCGATGGAGGTCCATTCAGGCTGATAAAGGCTGGAGATAAGTTCCTGTGATTGATTCCCGTTACCGTCAACAAAGGTGAATGCGGCCGATTCTGCGCTAGCAATAGAGCCTTCATGAGCTAACAATTCAGCGTATTTTAGAAATCGCGGTGATAACGCATCTTTCCAATGCGGGTTTTCATACGCAAGGTATTGCATCGCCGTATCCTGCATATCGATAGTGGCTATACCATCAATACTGAGCAGTTCCTGACCTAATAAATGCTGATAGTCATCCGTCGCTTTAGTCACTATGGCACGTTCACCGACCCACCAAACTTCAACCGGGAATGTTAACAAGCTTGGCTCATGCATGATCATATAGGTATGCTGATCGCCGATGGTGGCAACCAGCTTTGTTGATTCCAAACGAAATTCGATATCCGATAAGGTGTTTGCAGACTGGCGCAATGTTTCTACGTCGTTATCAAATTCCGTTTCTGAGCGTTTAAAAAACAGGTTAGGGTGGCGAGCTTTTAGTTCTCCCTGAATAAAGTCTAATTCTGCTTGTTTATAGTCAGTCGCTGGAGATGATTCTGGAGGTAAAGGCAATGAACCTGTGCTGTTATTGTTACCGCCTCCCCCACATGCCGTAATGGCGCCGATAAAAAAGATTATAATGAGTTGTCTAAAATGCATGTGCGTCTTCTCAGTCCTTAATTATTATCCATAAGTCATCCAGAAATACTGCCATTCCAGAGAGAACCTCAGTGATATCAACGCCAATGAACATTGCATCTAAAAACTGATGCTAAGAGGTCAATATTTATTGGGGTTGGCGTAATCTAATCTGGCATAATGGTGTGCAACAGGCAACATCGCGTAATAATAAAAAATATTCAACTGCCATGTCATATACTGAACGACCTACAACGTTATTCAAATTATTTTTTATTTTCCTTCGTCTTGGTTGTACGTCCTTTGGTGGACCAATAGCGCACCTCAGCTATTTTCGTCAGGAGTTTGTCAATCAGCGGAGCTGGATCAGTGACAGTGAATACACCAGTTTGGTAGCGTTAAGTCAGTTTTTGCCTGGTCCCGCCAGCAGTCAGGTGGGGCTTGGGCTTGGTTTACGTTTTGCTGGCTATGCCGGAGCCGCAGTTGCGTTCATTGGCTTTACCTTACCATCCGTCCTGTTGCTGATTCTATTTGCGTTAAATGTTGATTTTATTACTGAATCTGTCGGTAGTGGCTGGCTACAGGGACTTAAGCTCGTGGCGGTTGCTGTTGTAGCTCAGGCCCTTTTGGGGATGGCCAAAAGCTTTTGCACAACACGATTGGGTGCCACTATCGCCATCATCACCTGCTCTTTGGTGCTACTCATTCCATCTGTCTACATTCAGGTGATCTGTATTGTTTTAGCGGGAGTTATTGCTTATGCAATCGCTCCTGACTCAACATCCTCGGAGCCTGATTCAGCGCAAACAACAGCAACAGGAAACATGATCACCTGGGGTTGTTTAGGTCTGTTTTTGGTGTTGTTGTTATTGTTGCCTGTGATGTCCCAGATGATGCCTTATCCCGTAGTTGAATTAATTGAAAAATTTTATCGTTCAGGGGCGCTAGTGTTTGGTGGTGGGCATGTAGTCTTGCCTTTGCTGCAAAATGAGGTGGTGATCGCTGGCATGGTGGGTCAGGAACGTTTTCTTGCTGGCTATGGCGCTGCGCAAGCTGTTCCGGGGCCACTTTTTACTTTTGCTGCCTATCTCGGCGCGGCAAATCAACTCGCTCCCAATGGCTGGAGCGGCGGATTTATCGCTGTCGCTGCTATTTTCCTGCCTGCCTGGCTGCTGTTATTAGGCGCGTTACCCATTTGGCAACAACTGCAACATAATCAACATATGAAAAAGGCGCTGATTGGTATCAACGCCAGTGTCGTTGGTTTGCTACTGGCGGCGTTTTACGATCCTATCTGGACCAGTTCTGTGAACAGTGCCCCTGCATTTATCCTGGCCGCAGGGGCGCTGCTCGCTTTGTTAAAATGGCAGGCACCACCAACATTGATTGTGATTGTTCTGCCAATTGTGGCGTCTTTGGTACTTTGACTTGTTTTTAACAACCCAACTTTAAACCACCCAACCCAGTGTTTGTGCTTTCTCATAGGCCAATTCCGGGATACTTTGGGCGATAAAATGATGATGTAAAATCATCACCCCCAACACGTGGTTTAGTACCGCATCAATTTGAACTTTATCCGCGTCCGGGGTGTCAGGGCTTTCCTGTTTAGTCATCAGTAACTGCAGGTATTCCCAGTCAATAAGCTGCGCATTTTCCATTTTTTCCTTAGAAGCATACTTATCCAGCAACGCTTTTAATTTTTTCCATTTTGCATCATCGGTATGGGCCGGTGGTGCCATAAAGGCAAACTTTTCGCGTTTATAAAGCGTTTCTGGCAAAACGCCTTTCATGGCTTCCCGCAAAACGTATTTTTCTTTGTTGCCTTTGATGCGCATTTCCGGCGGTACTTTGCAGGCAAATTCCGCCAGTTCATGATCTAAAAATGCCGGTCGGGCTTCCATGGAATTCGCCATATCGACACGGTCACCACCCCAGGTAAGGATCTGTCCTTCCAGCATGGTTTTTATCCACACATACTGGGCCTTATCCAAAGGATGTCGGTTTTCTAAAAATCCTTCATCAAGTCGGTCTGCAATGGCCTCACCCGGTTGATAATGTTCGATTTCGCTGCGACGGGCAGGGTGGATAAGGTTTTTCGCGTACTCAGAACATCCCAGCCAGGGTTGCAGACAACTCGGCGTAAAGCCGACTTTGTCATTGATGTGGGGAGAGTCGTATTCATCTTTGGGTAACATGGCCCCGCTAAACAACTTATTGTTCGTTTCCAGCGTTTCTCGCCAGGCTTTGGTCTGCGCCTCATCAAGCCCTTCAAGACCATGCAGAAACATGTCCTTTCTGAATGCCGGATAACCACCAAACAGTTCGTCTGAGCCTTCCCCGGTCAACACGACTTTATAATTTACGTGTCGCACATGCTGACTCATCATCAATTTGGCTACCGCCAGTGTGTTGTAGATAGTACGCTCGGTATGCCATATCGTGCGGGAGAAATTGTCGTACAACAGGTCAGCATTAAGCTCCAGAATATCCTGATCAGCATTGATACTTTCTGCCATTTCCGTGGCGATAACGGCTTCATCATAGGCTTTGTTATCAAAGCTGATGGTAAACGCTTTCAGTCGTTCCTGAGAGTAACTGGAGGCAAGCCCCAGAATTGCACAGGAGTCTATTCCACCCGATAAATAACAGCCAACAGGCACATCGGCGTTGAGGCGCAATTGTACTGCTTCCAGTAACTTTTCGCGCACGCCATTGATGTAAAATTCAGGCGGGTATTCTTCACGTTCGCCAATTTCAGGAAAGTCCATATCCCAGTATTTTGTGGTTTCTACCTGTAACTGGCAGTGTTTACGTGTGATTTTCAGCATATGACCGGGTTCAACTTGCTGAATGCCTTTAAACGCAGTGGTCCCTGGTACCATCACCTGTATAAGCTGGTGAAATAAACCTTTGGTGTCCAACTCTGGGGTGACATCTGGATGTGCCAATACCACCTTTACTTCTGAACCGAATACCAGTTCGTTGTCGGTCATGGTCCAGTACAGGGGTTTGATACCAAACCGGTCTCGTACCAGGTACATGGCATCTTCGTCTGCGTCATACAAGGCAAATGAAAACTCGCCTCGCAACATTTTTAAGGTTTCATCTATGCCATAGCTACGATACAGATGAGGCACAATCTCGGAGTCACTTTTGGTATGAAAATGTTTACCAGCAGCTTCTAAATTACTGCGGATAAACTGGTAGTTATAAAACTCGCCATTATGCACGAACATGGAGCGTTTATCGTCCATCAGGAAGGGTTGTCGACCACGCTCCTCATCCAAGTCGATAATCGATAGACGGGCATGGGCCATCCCGACACCCATCGCCGCCGGGTTGCAATAACCATAATTGTCCGGACCGCGATGATGCATAATAGCAGCCATATTAACTAGGGTTTGTGGGTTAATATGGTCTGAAGAAGCGCGTGTAAAGATACCCGCAATTCCACACATAAACTTTACTCCTGCTCAATAGTCTGACTAAAACATTACCTATTGCAAAGTAGGCAAATACAGTGATTGTGCCTGGTTAAACGATATCCAGTACACGTTCGGCCCGCCTCACCAGACAGGTGAGTAAAGCCTGCCGCAGAAATACTGCACCTCTGGCCTGTGCGAAGTACCAATTGTGTACGGTATCATCCAAATCACTGGATAATTCTTCGCCTCGCGCCAACGGATGCATAATGATGGCGTTCTCTTTTAGTGGCGAATTGGAGTTAATGCAGTATTTCATGCCATATTCCTGAAAAGTTTCGCCTTCCCAGGCAATGGCGTTGATATACACGACGTCGGCTTCCGGCAATACAGCATCAAGATCATCACTGGTATCGATGCGTAATCCCGCTTCCTCTAACTGTTTAAGCTGGCCTTCACAAAACAATTCATCTTTGGGCTGATCACTGACAATGGTGATTTTGTCGATGATTTCCGGAAAGATAACAAACAGCTTTAACAGTGAGCGCACTGTCCGCATGATACGTGGGATGCCAATAATACAGAGATTGACTTTATTGAAGTCATCGCCTGCAATTAATGCGGGTTGCCATTTGAGAATAGTGTATAAATCAGCAAGTGCCTGAGTCGGGTGTTCATCGGTGCCATTGCCGGCATTGATAATGGGAATACGCAAGGCATTCATCATTTCAATCACTGACTTTTCATTGGTGTCCCGAAGGACCACACAATCACCGTAATTGTTAAACATCTCACCGATGTCCGTTAATGATTCCCCTTTGGCGATCCCGGTAGTAGAGCGATCCGTGATAGACATTATATCGCCACCGAGTCGGTGCCAGGCACTTTCAAAAGACAGGCGCGTGCGGGTGCTGGGTTCATAAAAGGCTGAAATCAGAATTTTACCCTGCAACGAAGTATTAAAACGGTCTGGATTGGCTTCGTATTTTGCCGCCAATCGGAACAGTTGCAGCAAGGTATCGCGATCAAACTGATCTGCACTGCAGATATGTTGGTTAGTTAGCTTAGCCAGATGTTCACCATCTTCCACGATGGCTCTCAGCAGACTTTTCGGGTGGGCACAACCGTAAACATCAGGCCTGTTTCGGCTGAAGTGGATCACATTTTCGAGTTCAGAATCTACCATAATGTTTTTCCATGTAAGTCTTTTATTAGATTTATTATCAAGACGATTGGTATCACAGCCGCTACAGCCGTGGCGATGAGAACCAGCAGAGATAACAACAGTACGCCAACGTACATTTTAACGTCCTCGTAATTGGTCCCAGTCATAAGCAACAGGGAATGCGTGTATTGCAATGCGACAAATCACCAGAGAAATGACACACGCCGTTATGGCAGCCACATAAAAACCCACCATAAAATAAGCTACCAAACCTAATGCTGTGCCGAAGAACATCGCCAGGCCAGCGAATTTACCGCTGAGTCGCGTATCGTATAAGCCAAACACAATTGGCCAGATGGTGGATGCCACAAATGCGCCAGTGAAGTTGAGTAACGCACCCAGTGTTGCGAGTTTAAAGGACGCCAGAATCCAGGCGACAATCCCCAAAACAACAACAATAGTTTTGTTGGCCAGCAACAAATGGTTGTCTGACGCGTCAGGTTGTAGCAGTTTTTTATAGATATCCTGAGTGAACAGGTCTGAGGTAGCCGCCAGTAAGGAGTCCATACTGGACGCCAATGCCGCAAACACAATAATAAACACAAACACCGCACCAGCACTTCCCAGCAGTTTTGCTGCCACTAGCGGTCCAACCATATCTGCGCTAGGCGGCACAATATCCAGTGACATGGCAGCCAGGGCAATAAACCCAGTAACAATAGGAATGGGTAACCACATTAACCCGGCCCACAAATAAGCTTTTTTGCCTATGCCGTTGGCAAACGCATAGGCTCGGGACCACCAGACGTTGCTGTGGAAAATCTCACCAATACCAAAAAACACATTATTAAAGAAAAACATGATGGCGGCAGGGAACAGCAGATTGAGTAATTCTGGTTGTTGCACTTCAATATTCTGATGAATCGTTGAAAAACCCACTTGATCAATACACACCACCGCAATGATGACTACTCCGACAATGATAATGATGGTCTGAATAAAGTCAGTGGCGATAACGGCTTTTAAACCACCCAGCAAGGTGTAACCAACACAGATGATCAGAATGGCAGACATGCCGGTCAGGTAAGACAGTTCTGACAATGCCGATAACAACAAGCCGCCGGCCATGGCCAGACTGACTAACCAGCCAAGGGCATAACACAAAGAGATGATCAAAAATATCCACCAGGCTGGTTTACCAAAGCGGGCAAACATAAAATCGCCGCTGGTGAAGCCACTGGGCATCAGGGTTTTAATACGTGCGGCCAGCGGGGCAAAGAGGATCAACCCCAACGCTGCCATGCTGTAGCCCAGCATGCCCCAGATACCAAACTGATAAGTTAATTGTGGTGCTACCAGTGTGGTATTACTGGTAATCCAGGTGGCCATAGCAGTGGCAGTGGCAAAGGCAAAACCGACGTTTCGCCCAGCTAGCGCGTGGTCAGTGATTGATTTATTACCTCTGCCAAGTAACCAGCCCCAGAGTAGCCAGAAGACACCAAACGCAACGAGGATGATCAGTGCCGTGGCACCAGAAATCTGAAATTCGTTCATAATTCGTTAGCCATTTCTCGGGTCAGGAGAAATACCTTCCAGGCGAGAATATTGCCGCAGCAATATAATTAAATAGGCGAAAACCGCCAAACCGATAATAAATAAGCTAAATGCAATATTGAGGGGGTAGTGTTCAACCGTAAGGCGCATATCAACGAGTTGCATTTCTCCCGTGCTTCTATTCTTCCCATAGAACTCATAATGACCGTTGGGGAGTCCTGAGATAGTAAGATGTTGACCTTGGGTGAGTGGATACACGTAAGACTCGCTTCCTTGCAACAGCACCAGATGAGAAAACTCAGCAAAGTCGTCCTGCCAGACAATTTTCTGGAATCCCTCGCGGCTATTCAAAGTCTGCGCAGAGGCGGGCTGAGCAAAAAAGTAACTCAGTAAAATTACCAGCAGTAAAAGGCACTTTGCGTTTTGCATCGGTCCTTACCGTAATTAATTTGAATACAACGTATCAAAGGTTAGAATTATATTCAAATGTGTAGCGAAAAATTGCAGGTGTTTTATGTCAGAACTTCATATTAATCCGGAGCGACTAAAGTCCGATTTGCTGTCCCTGTTTGAAATTGGTAGAGATAAGAATAGTAATGGTGTAACGCGCATTGCTTTTAGTGAAGAAGATGTAAAAGCAAAGCAGTGGTTAATTACCCAGTTTGAAAAAGCCGGTATGTACGCTCACTTGGACGCTGCCACGAACGTAGTTGGTAGAATGCAGGAAAGCAAACCCAAACAAGTGGTAGCCACCGGTTCCCATATCGACTCAGTTATTGATGGCGGTATGTTTGACGGCACGCTTGGGGTACTCGCCGGACTGGAGTGTCTACGGGTGATTAAAGAAAATGATATAAAACTAAAAACACCGATAGAAGTTTACGCTTTTGCTGAAGAGGAAGGGCGATTTGGGGGCATGATGGGAGTGCAGGCACTGATTGGTGAAATTACTCCTGAGTGGCTACTGTCGGCACACGATGTAAACAAGGTGCTGCTCAAAGACGAGATGCAAAAATGTGGTTATGATCCGATGGATGTGCTCAATGCACATGTGCCGCCCGAGTACTTTAAATCCTTTGTGGAATTGCATATTGAACAAGGACCAGTGTTGGATAAAAAGGATATTCCGATAGGTGTGGTCGAGTCGATTTCAGGGGTGTTTAAATGGATCGTGCGGCTAAAAGGTAAGTCAAACCATGCTGGAACGGCACCGATGGATATGCGCAGCGATGCCTTTATGGGGCTGGCTGATTTTGCCCATGAAATTCCACGAATCATTGACGAAGAGGGCTCTGACAAGTCCCGCTTGACCGTGGGGAAAGTGGAACTGAAACCGGGGCAGGCTCATACTGTTCCTGGAGAAGCAGAGTTCACTCTGGTTGGACGAGATGTTGATAATGACATCATGGTCAATATTGCGGATAGCTGTCGTAAGGTTCTATCGTCGATAGCCAGACGCCATCATTTAATGTTTGAGTTCGAACAAATGAGCTGGTTAAAACCCCAGCCGATGAATCAGCAAATCATGGATTTAATTGCCAATAGAGCATCTGCTCGCCACTATCCTAACCTGGTGATGCCAAGTGGAGCAGGGCATGACGCACAACATATGGCCAAAGTTTGTCCGACGGGAATGATTTTTGTGCCCAGTGTTGCTGGTGTCAGTCACGCACCTGATGAATGGACTCATTGGAATCATATTGAAATGGGGGCCAATGTCTTACTGGATAGCCTCCTGACGATGGCAAACGAGTAAACTTTTAGTACAACGACTGTTTTTCAGACAAAACTTAAAAATGCACGCAAGAAATTGATTTTAATTGTTATTTTTTGACGAAAATTGGACTAACCTATTAACAGGAACAAGCACAACAAGTAAAAGGATAGTGCTTTGGCGGATAATTATAAGATTGCGGTTATCGGTGCTGGCCCCGGTGGGTTGAGCGCGGCTGCGCACGCGGCTGAATTGGGTGAAAGCCACGTTTTGCTGGAAGCCAGTCCGAAAATTGCCAATACCATCCAAAAATACCAGAAAGGCAAGCATGTCATGGCCGAGCCGGGGATATTGCCTTTGCGCAGTCCGGTAGATTTTAGTGCTGGTACTCGGGAAGCGATATTATCCCAGTGGCAAAAAGACGTTGAAAGCCTGAACGTTAATATCCAGTACAAATCGGCTGTCACTGGTATTGAGGGGGGAAAGGGGAATTTCACTCTGTCATTACAGGGTGGTAAGCAGGTGATTGCCGAAAGTGTCATCCTTGGTATTGGTCTGCAGGGTAATCCGCGAAAACTGAGCAATATCGAAAATGGCGAGTGTGACCTGGTTCAGTACACTCTCGATGATCCCGATGAATATCAGAATGAAACCATTGTGGTTATTGGTGCAGGTGATGCTGCAATTGAAAACGCCCTGGCATTGTCAGCAAAAAATAAAGTCTATATCGTCAATCGTCGTTCAGAATTTGCAAGAGCCAAAGAAAACAACCTCAACTTAATTACCCAGGCAATTGAACGCAAAGAACTGCAGTGTTTTTACGACTCCACTCCTGATGCAATACAACTCGGCACGCAAGACGAGTTTCCCGGCGTTTTAGTATTAAAAACGGCTTCCGGTGAAGCTCAGGTGCCGGTTAATCGCATCATTGCAAGATTGGGGGCAATCCCACCGCGTGGTCTGGTGGAGTCATTCGGAATCGAGTTCCCCAATGATGATCCCACCGCTATTCCCAAATTGACCCAACAGTACGAATCCAATGTGCCAGGTATCTATGTTATCGGCGCACTGGGTGGCTATCCATTGATAAAACAGGCGATGAATCAGGGATATGAGGTGGTGGAGTATATTCTCGGCAATGATATTGAACCAGCCGACCATCCATTGCTTGAAGATAAATTCAAAGACATGCCGTTCGACTTAAATGTCGATGAAACCCTCAGTTTAATTCAGTCTTCCATTCCCATATTTTCAGAAATAAACCCCTTGTTGTTCCGGGAGTTAATGCTGGACAGTCAGGTACATGTGTTGCAAAAAGACAGCGAAATATTCAAGCGCAACGACTACAGCAATAGTTTTTATACGGTGCTGGATGGCCAGGTCAGACTGATTGTCGGAGATATTGAATTTACCAGTAAAAAAGGCGACTTTTTTGGAGAGCTTAGCTTGATTTCTGGTCGCCGTCGCTCTGCCACGGCAATTGCAGGAAATAACTGTGTCTTGATCGAAACACCACGGCGCACAATGAATAAGCTGATCACCTCCATTGATAGCGTTAAACGCACATTAGACGAAACCTTTATTCTACGGACCATCCAAAACCGTTTTGCAGCCAATGTGCCGCTGGAAGAATTAGCCCCAATCGCCAGTCAGGCTAAATTAAATCAATATCAGGCAAAAGAGGCGTTGTTTGAAGAGGGTGAAGACGCCAATAGCCTGCATCTTATCCGCAGTGGCTCAGTCACCGTTGCTAAAGAGGTAGGTGGGAAAGAAATCCCAATGAGTTATGTTGCTGCAAACAACGTCGTAGGAGAAATGGGGTTGCTCGGACATTCAAAGCGCTCCGCCACAGTGAGGGCGGCAGTACGGACCGAGACGATTTCCATAGACAGTGATTCATTTTACGAACTGCTGGAGAAGTCTCCTGGGCTAAGGGAGCAGTTGGAAGAACAGATGAAAGAGCGTTTCTTACAGAACGCACAGCTGGAAGCCAATAAAGAAGCCGGGGACCTGTTATCGTTTTTAATGCAGCAGGGATTGGGTGAAGCCACTGATGTATTGCTGATTAATGAAGATGCCTGCGTCAGTTGTGATAATTGCGAAACTGCCTGCGCTGCAACTCATGGCGGAACGTCGCGCCTGAATAGAAAAGCGGGTCCAACGTTTGCGCATGTGCATGTGCCGACTTCCTGTCGTCATTGTGAAGATCCCAGTTGTATGAAAGATTGTCCACCTGATGCGATTCATCGCGGTGGCCTGGGGGGCGAGGTCTATATCGATGATAGTTGTATTGGGTGTGGCAATTGTGAGGTGAATTGCCCTTATGGTGTCATCCAGATGGCGTACCCGAAAAAGAAACCATCCGGTTTTTGGCAGTGGATGTTAACAGGTAAGGGACCGGCTCCCGGCAATAGTGAAGTGGACACCACAGCAACAGTTAAAAAAGCGGTAAAATGCGATATGTGTAAAGACGTCAAAGGCGGCGCCGCCTGCGTCAGAGCCTGTCCTACCGGTGCGGCACAGCGTATTAGCCCGGAAGACTTTATACATGTGGTAAATAAATAATCATGGACGGCTTTTTAACTCATCAACATTTTAAATATTTTAAGCTGGCTGGCATCGTTACGATGCTAGGCACGTTACTGTACATCTTTCATCAACCTCAACAGGAACCCAACGGCGGGACGTGGTTAGGCTACCTGCTGGGGACTGTTTCTGCATTGTTAATTATCTGGCTGATTTATTATGGACGCAGAAAACGCGATTACACCTCGACGAATGGCACCATCCGAGGTTGGTTGTCAGCGCATGTCTATCTTGGCTCTTCGCTTTTAATTCTGGCCACTTTGCATACGGGATTTCAATTTGGGTTGAATATTCATACTTTGGCGTACGTGTTGATGTGCCTGGCCATTTTTAGTGGATTTTATGGTGCCTGGGCCTATGTTACATACCCTGTCAAAAAGCGTAATAATCTTGATGGTCGAACCCTGGAAGAGCATTTTCGCAGTGTCGAAGATGTTGACCGTTTAATTCGCAATACCACCGAAGGTTTGCCGCAACATATCAATGCCGTTGTAAATAGTTCGATTGAGCGAACCGAGGTAGGAGGCTCATTTTGGGAGCAAGTGTCAGCCAGGGATAAATCGAAATTGTATATAGACGGCAGATTACAGGACAACGAGGATCAACAAAGCTGTATTTCTCTTTTGGTTACAGAGCTTTCTGCGCTAACCGAGCCAGATAAAATCCAGCAAACTAAAGTGCTAATCGATCTATTTACTCAGCGTAAGAATATTCTTATCAAAATCAGGCACGACATCAAATGTAACGCACTGATGCAAATCTGGCTGTTTTTTCATATTCCAGTGTCCATCGCATTGTTGGCTGCATTAGTTGCACATATTTTTGCTGTGTTTATCTATTGGTAAGGAACAGGGAGTCAATAGTTGCAGATATTAATTCGTTACATTCGTAGCAAAGGGCAAGGAGAGGAGATAGAACAAACCTCTTACAATGGCGATCGGATTAACATTGGGCGCGGTACAGACCAGGATGTCCATTTGCCTGGGATTGCCGTTGCACTTTCTCATGCACAGCTGACGAGTACTAAATCCGGTTTTAAGGTGACCGCCCTCAAAGGCAACCAATGTATCTTCAATGGACGGCTGCTTGAGAGTTTTAACATTGAAGTTGGCCAGCAATTTGGCATATCCGGTCACATCATTAAATTATCCGATGGTGCAGAACAGGGTGTAGATTTATTGCTGGAGCTACACGTTGCTACCGATTCAGCGGAAAAACTACAAGATCGTTTTAAAACCCAAATTGCCGACCTCAATATTAGTAAACGTGGTTGGAGTTGGATTCTGTTTAGCGTCATCTTAACCATAGGACTAGCGATTCCTTTATCAGGCCAGCTTTCACCTTTGTGGATGGACATTGTTCGAGATAGTGCGCTACCTGATGACTCGCTATGGCTAGCGGGTGATTTGCATCGTTCCCACCGATTTATTGGTGATCAATGCGACGCCTGTCATTCCGAACCTTTTGCGCAGGTGACGGATAAGCAATGTAAAGCCTGTCATCAGGTAACAGAACATCACCTTGATGTGCAGTATTACCCAAAACAAGCGGAATATGATGAGTGTACGGACTGTCATAAGGAACACAGTGAATCCTTCGATTTAAGCGCACAGTCCCAGAAAATTTGTGCCGACTGCCATGAAGATCTTGAGCAACATGGACTCAACAGCATAAATTACCACGCCGCCAGTGATTTTGAGTCTCATCATGGCGGCTTCAAAGTCAGTATGTTGTCACCGGTCAGCGATCCGGATGTAGTGCAATGGATGATCAAAAGACTGCCTCTGACAGCCCCTGATCTGAAGGAGGTGTCACACCTGAAGTTTTCCCATCAGTTGCACCTTTCCAGCGACGGGTTGAACAGCCCTGAGGGTAAACAAGTATTGCAATGTGTGGATTGCCACGCTCCAGAGCCGGGCGGCACAACCATGCTGCCTATCAGTATGGATAAACATTGCGTACAGTGCCATCAGCTCAGTTTTGACCCCGATGATCCAACCCGCTCCGTACCCCATGGTCCAGCCAACGAAGTTCTTATTATGTTGCGGGAATATTATGGGTTTCGGTATGTCTACCGGCACCTACTGGCTGACAATCAAATGGATGAATCAGATGTCGGTGAGCTGTTTCAAATCAGAGAAGCGAGACGCCCCGGCAAAGAAAATCGATTAAGAAAAGACAGTCAGGAAGTCTTAAATGCAGAGACTGCCAAAACAATTGAAGACTTAACCAAACAAGGGGTGCGCACAGACGCGTTGCAATGGGCAGAGAGTAAAGCCTTTAGTGCCGCCAGTAATTTGTTTGAAAAACAAGCCTGTGTCACCTGTCACGAAATTAGCAATGTAGCCAATGGCACAATTCCCTGGAAAGTTAAACCAATACAACTGACTAAGCAGTGGTTTCCACTGGCGCGTTTTTCACATGAAAAACACGAACTGATGCAATGTGCCGATTGCCACGATGCACAAGCTTCACAATCTGCCCACGATGTGTTGATGCCTGATATTCAAAACTGTCGTCAGTGTCACGGTGGGGAACAAAGCCGCAATCTGATTCCCAGCTCATGTACTGAATGTCACCAGTACCACTTTGATGTTGGCAGCCTGATCCCTGACACAGTGACTGGGTTGCAGCACGCGTCATCACAGGGAGTGAAATCTGGGAATGATTAAACGGATTTTGCTATTAAGTTGGCTATTGGGATTATTAACGTCCTGTGGAGGCGGGCAGACTGTCGAGCAGGAACAGCAAAGTGTTGACACGACGCCCCCTGTTGCCGAGCAGTGCACCGGGCAATGTGCCGATGAGGCTTCTTTTCTTACGGTGTCCGATGTACAACAAATTATTGCCCAAGCCGTCGCAGAAGCCAACGCGCGAGATGTTTCCGCCACTATCGCGGTTGTGGATCGTGTAGGTAATGTCTTGGCAGTATTCAGAATGAATGATGCCGACCCCTTTGTGACCATCAGCTCCACTCACAATACCGGGCTAACGGCGCTGTCTGGTGGCCTGGAGCAGGTTAACATTATCCCGGATAGTCTTGCCGCTATCGCAAAGGCGATAACTGCCGCCTATATCTCCTCCGAGGGAAATGCTTTTTCAACTCGCACCGCCAGTCAAATTGTGCAGGAAAACTTTAATCCCGGTGAGGAAAATACACCGTCAGGTCCTTTGTTTGGGGTGCAGTTTAGCCAATTACCCTGCAGTGATTTTAATCTGCGATTTGATGGCCAGATTGATGCAGGCCCTAAACGGTCGCCGTTGGGCTTATCCGCCGATCCGGGCGGGTTTCCTTTGTACAAAGCCGGTACTCCCGTTGGCGGAATTGGGGTGATCGCGGATGGCATTTACGGTCTGGACAAGAATATCAATGGCTTTGATGAGGATATCGATGAATACATAGCACTCGCAGGCTCCGTAGGTTACGCGGCACCACTTGCAAGGCGTGCCGATGTCATAACTATTGTTGGCAAGACCGGGCGATTCAGTGATGCGGTGGTGGCCAACCTTAAAAGCAGCACCGTTGCCTCATTTTCTGAGATTAATAACCAATTGGGCCAGTTGGTTGCCGTAACGGGCTACTATCCAGCGGAAAGTATGAACCCTGACGATACGCAATTACAGATTTATGCCGGTAAGGCTTTTGGTCATGAAAATTCGGGAATTATCGCTGCCGACAGTGCGGTGTTTACCGATAGTGATGGTACGCCACTGGATGCCTTTATTTTCGCCGATAATGCCAATGTGAATCGTTTTCCGGCTGTTGATGCTGTCGATGCACCAGGGGGCAATGAAGCCAACCGGCTTACTGCAGAAGAAGTGCAGTCGATATTAAATCAGGCATTGCAGGTTGCCAATGACAGCCGGGCGCAAATTCGACAGCCTGAGGGTTCACAAGCAAGAGTGACGGTTTCTATCGTCGACACTGAGGGCACTATTTTAGGGATGGCAAGAACCAGAGATGCCCCGGTGTTTGGTGCCGACGTTTCGTTACAAAAAGCCCGAACCGCCACTTTTTTCTCGAAAACCGGGGAATCCTTAGCGCCAGCAGCGCAATTACGGGCACTGGCAACCACCAAATACGTTGCACCATTACCTGAGCCTGTCGATTTGTCGCAATTAGCGACATTACCTGAAGAGATTCAGTTGGGTGATTATGTCACCCAACTACAGTCCTTTTTAGGCTTAACAGACGCGCTGGAAGCGTTGGGACAAAATGTCGCCTTTTCTGATAGGGCCGGTGGAAACCTGTCACGGCCCCACTTTCCGGATGGCCCCGCAGCCGGCCCCACTGGACCGCTTAGCAAACCCATTGAACAATGGAGTGTGTTTAATGTCGGGCTGCAATCTGATCTGATTTATAACAGTGTCATTCAACATGTGGCCTATACGCTGGGGGTGGTGCCGGATGTTCCCAGAAATTGCACTGGCAATAGCGGACTGGATTTCGATAATCTGTTTCAGGTTGAAAATGCCATTGCCGGACTGGCAAACGGTATCCAGATTTTCCCAGGAAGTGTTCCCATATACCGTGGAAATCAATTGGTTGGCGGTATCGGGGTTTCCGGTGATGGTGTTGATCAGGATGACATGATTGCATTTTTGGGGTTACATCGTGCCGGATTATTGCTCAATACCGGAATTCAAAATGCACCCGCTGAGCAACGGGCAGATAAAATCGACATTCCAGAGCAGGACATCCGATTGCGCTATATCAACTGCCCACAAGCACCGTTTTTAAATAGTTCAGTTACCGGAGTGTGTAATGGGATTTAACACCACACTTCGGCACAAATCTGCAACACATTTCTCGTTTTCTGTGCTGGTATCATTGCTGGCTAGTTCGGCATTTGCGCAGGATAATGATCCACAGGAACGAAAGGCGATTACTCCGGCACACCAACTGTGTAGCGATGCCCCGGTTAAAGCGCAGCGGGTGCGACCCGGTCATGCCGTTGATGAATATGTTTTGCCACCCTGCGACACCGAACAAAAAATCACTCCCTGGTATCGTCCAATTGAGTTGGGGCCAGTGGTGCCAGATAGGTGGCGTATCGTTGAAAATATCGGTATCACCAGTAATTTACTGGATCCTTATGGCCCTCATAATCCATTAAAAGGCGATATGCCAATCTGGGGCAAAGACTGGTTCTACAATCTCTTAGCCATCTCAGACTCGGTAATCGAACCCAGAAACTTCCCGGTTCCGGTAGGCGTCGCTACAACCACACGCCCGGATTCACTGGATACTATCGGATTAGGTGATACCACCGTTTTTAGCCAATCTTTTATTGTTGAAAATGTGGTGTATAAAGGTGACACCGTCTTTAAGCCACCCGATCATGAATTTCGGCTAACGACTGTCTTTAACTATAATCGCGTACATGCCGATGAACGTGGCATTCTTAATATCGATCCTAATTTGGGTGGGGATGATGGACGGCGTCGTTCGGACCAGTTTTTAGGGATACAGGCGGCGTTTTACGACAAGCATTTGCGCAATGTGTCTGATCGCTACGATTTTGATAGTTTGCGTATCGGCATCCAGCCGTTTTCGTCTGACTTCAGGGGGTTTTTGTTTCAGGATTCTCAATTTGGTGTGCGTCTGTTCGGGACGCGCAACAACAACATATTCCAATACAACCTGGCGTGGTTCAGGCGAGTAGAGAAAGATACGAACAGTGGATTGAATGATATTGGTCAGGGGCTCAGGGATGATGACATATTCGCAGCAAACCTGTACTGGCAAGACTTCCCAAGCAAAGGCTTTTTTAGCCAGGCAACCGTGGTGTATAACCGCAACCGGGAAAAAGGCCAGTTTGAGTATGATAAAAATGGCTTTATTGTGCGCCCGGCATCTTTATTTGAAGAACGTTTTTCCAGAGATTATGACGTCACGTACCTGGGTTATAACGGAGACGGTCATTTCGGCCGACTCAATTTCACTACGTCATGGTATTACGCAATAGGTGAGCAAAGCAGCACACGATATCCGGATGCGGAAGATGAAATCAGTGCTTTTTTTACTGCCAACGAGCTATCAATTGATTACGACTGGTTGCGTTTAAAAGCCTCTGTATTGTGGTCTTCCGGGGATGATGATGCCTTTGATGACAAAGCCACAGGCTTTGACGCAATCTTTGAAAACCCACAATTTGCCGGTGCTGATACCAGCTATTTCATTCGTCAGACAGTACCATTAATCGGCGGGGGGAGTGTTGTGTTATCAGGGCGCAATGGCTTGATCCCTTCATTGCGCCCAAGTAAAGAACAAGGTCAGTCCAATTTCATTAACCCCGGATTACAGTTATTAGGTGTCGGTTTTGATGCGGATATTTTGCCCGAATTACGCCTATCCATGAATGCTAACCAATTATGGTTTGATGACACCCAGGTGCTACAAAAACTGCGGCAACAGTCTGAAATTGATCGCAATTTCGGTCAGGATATATCTGCTGCGTTAATTTGGCGTCCGTACCAGAGTCAAAACATTGTATTGCGTTTGTCCGCTGCTGTTTTACTGCCCGGGTCCGGATTTGAAGATCTGTATGGCAGTGACGCACAGACCCCTTACTCCGTCCTGTTCAATGCGATCCTGACGTATTAGAGAAGTCTATATGCCACGAAATGTATTTTTACTCACCCTCATTTTTGTTACATCGATGTGGCATGTGATGAGCCTTGCCGAGTCATCTTCAACTAAGGTTGAACGGGACTACAGCTACACACCACCGGCACCGGTGGCACAAACCCAGGAACAGGCCAGCGCTAAGACCGCGGGCTGTATGTCCTGTCACTCCGAAACTGACAGTCAGACCATGCACGCCAGCCCTGCGGTGGTTTTAGGCTGTACGGATTGTCATGGAGGCAATGCGCAAGTGTTTAAACCTGAAGCTGCGCTCCCGGAATCATCGACCTATCATCAAGCCATGGAACGCGCTCATGTGCTGCCACAATATCCTGATGATTGGAATTATCCCAGCAGTGCCAATCCGCAAATCAGCTACACGCTGCTCAATCGTGAAGCGAAAGAGTTTGTACGTTTTATCAACCCATCTGATTTAAGAGTGGCAGAAGAATCCTGTGGCGCCTGCCATTTGCCGACGGTGCAGGCAGCAAAACGCAGTATTATGGCAACAGGCGCCATGTTGTTTGGTGCGGCATCTTATGCCAATAACATATTGCCGTATAAAAATTATATTCTCGGTGAAGCATATACACCGGATGGTGAACCCTCTGCTATTGCAGGGCCACCACTGACACTCCCCGAAGAAGCCCAAAAAGAGCATGGTGTATTGCCCATGCTATACCCGTTGCCTGCATGGGAAACTGTACCTCCCGGGGATATTTTTCGGGTCTTTGAACGGGGAGGACGCAACTTAACTAATCTGTTCCCTGAGACAGGTCTGCCGAATGCGCTGGGACAATTGCAGCGCTTGGAAGAACCGGGCCGTCCTGATTTTCGTCAGTCCAACCGTGGGCCGGGTACGGGTGGTCGCATTTCTGTGCCGCTGATCAATATTCACAAGACTCGACTAAATGATCCGCTTATGTGGTTTTTGGGCACCAATGACAATCCAGGCGATTTTCGCACCTCTGGTTGTGGCTCATGTCATGTAGTGTATGCCAATGACCGGGAGCCCAGACACTCCGGCCCTTATGCGCAATATGGACATACCGGAAAAACACAAACAGTTGATCCCACTATTTCCAAAGAGGAAGAGGGACACCCGCTGAAACACGTATTCAGTAGGGCTATTCCCACGGCCCAGTGCATGTCCTGTCATATGCACCAGCCTAATATGTTTGTGAACACATTCTTAGGCTACACCATGTGGGACTATGAAGCGGATGCACCGTCGATGTTTCCGGAAAAACAGCGCTATCCCAGTGACGAAGAGATGCGCAAAATTCAGCAAAATAATCCTGAAGGTGCAGCGGTACGCGGATTATGGTCAGATCAGGAATTCCTGCGAAACGTGTCTGAGCTAAATCCAACGCTGAATAATACTCAGTTTGCTGATTACCATGGCCACGGTTGGAATTTTCGAGCTGTATTCAAAAAAGACCGAAAAGGTAATTTGTTAGACGCCGAGAATAATATTGTACCGCCGGATGATCCGGATAAATTCGACAAAGCCGTACATATGTCTTCGGTACATTTAGATGTCGGTATGCATTGTGTTGACTGTCACTTCTCTCAGGATAGTCATGGTAATGGTCATATTTACGGTGAAGTCGCAAACGCCGTGGAAATTGATTGCGTCGATTGTCATGGCACCGTGAAAGACTATCCCACCTTAAAAACCAGTGGTCCGGCGGCCCCTCCTGGTGGCACGGATCTGTCATTGCTGCGTAATCCTGATGGCCAAAAACGGTTCGAATGGATAGATGGAAAATTAATCCAGCGGAGCCTGTTGTGGCCGGAAAAAGAGTGGACGTTAAGCCTGCTTAAAGACGTGGTGAATCCCGAACATGAAGAGTTCAATCCAAAAGCTTCCCGCGCAAAAATGATGAAAAAGGATATTAAGGAGCAGCATTGGGGAATGGATGTAACCTGGGATATGCTGGCCCACAGCAATGATGATATGGAGTGCTACACCTGTCATCAATCATGGACTACCAGTTGTGGTGGTTGTCACTTGCCCATTGAATCTAACTGGAAAACGGAACGTTATCACTACGAGGGTGGTGAAACCCGCAATTATGCCACTTACAACCCCCAAGTGGCCCGGGACCAGATTTTTATGTTAGGTCGTCGTGGTCCAATCAATGGTGGGCGTATCGCACCACTTCGCTCAACATCGGCACTGGTGTTATCTTCAACCAACGCCAACCGGGAAAAAATATATATTCAGCAGCCGCCAATTTCGGCAAGTGGTTATAGCTCTCAGGCTATCAATCCCCATTTTGCGCATACTGTGAGAAAAGAAGAAACACGGGTATGCAGTGATTGTCACTTGTCAGAATCGGGTGATAATAACGCTATCATGGCGCAAACCCTTGGGTTTGGTACTGACTTTATCGACTTTATAGGTTACAACGCCTGGTTAGGTGGAGCAGGTGCCGTGACCGCCGTGCAGGTAACAGAATGGGATGAGCCGCAAGCGGTCAAAGGCAGTTACCTGCATCGCTATGCCTATCCTGACTATTATCAAAACCACCTGGAAAAAGAACGCTATTTAACCGAAGCTCATTCCCATGATTCCGGTGAAGTAAATTGCCTGCAATTACGGGGAGAATACCTGTTTGCAGCCGCAGGTGAACAGGGCATGGTGGTGTATGATGTGGCCTCGATTGCCAACAAAGGTGTCAGCCAGCGTATCATTACAGCACCGTTTTCTCCCTTAGGTCACGACACTCGTATCACCAGCAAGAATGCAACTTGTCTGTCGTTAGTGACGACACAGCCGGTGCATCCTTCACGTAATGAAGGGGAACTGATGCGGGAAGTGAATCAGGAAAAGCCCTTCCATCCAATTTATAACTATGCCCTGATCACCGATGCCGAAGAAGGGTTGATATTAACGGATATCGATACCCTGATGGACGGAGAACCCCGTAACAACTTCTTAAAACGCGCCTTAACCTGGAATAAAGATAATGTCTTAAAAGGAGCTCGCCATTTGACGGTTGGCGGGCGTTATGTATATGTCGTGGCAGACGCTGGTCTGATTGTGCTTGATCTGAATGAGCCGTTATCTCCCCAATATTTGACTACCGTTCCGCTTAAGAATGGCAAGTCTGTGGTCCAGCAGTTCCGCTTCCTGTTTGTTACCGATGATGATGGCCTAAAAACCATTGATATTACGAAGCCAGCAAAGGCGTTTGAAGTACAAGGCAGCACGGTTCCGATTGCTCAGGCGAATCATCTTTTTGTCGCTCGCACCTTTGCCTACGTTGCTGCCGGTAATGAAGGGTTAAAAATTATTGATATTACGCAACCCAAAACACCTAAGCTATACCAAACGTTTAACGCAAACGGCATCATACAGGATGCACAGGATGTGGTTGTCGCCACCACAAATGCTTCATTGTTTGCGTATATTGCAGACGGCAGCGCTGGACTGAAAGTTGTGCAACTTACCTCTCCGGAATCACAGCCACGCTTTTACGGCTTTAGCCCGGACCCAAAACCGGAATTAGTCGCGCGTTTTGATACCGATGTTGCAGCATTGTCATTGTCACGAGGATTGGAACGAGACAGGGCGGTAGATGAAACAGGAGGACAAGTGGCGGTTTTCAGTCGACTGGGAGCCGGTCCGTTGTCGCAAAAAGATATGCAAAGTCTATATTTAGATGTGAAAGGACATCCGTGGTTTGTACAGGATGAACTGCCGGACAATCCCCACAAACAGGAGGTCAGCGATGAGTAAGTCGCTATCGTTTGTTTTTGCTGGCCTGTTTATTATATCGAGCATGTCACAAGCTGCACCGGTTCCTCAATATGACGGTTTAAAACGAGAAGGTGTGGCCAGTTGTGCTTCATCAACCTGCCACGGCTCGGTATTTCCAAGAGCCGCCAGCAAAGTTGCTCAAAATGAATATGTGACCTGGAGTCGACATGACGCCCATGCGCAGGCGTACAAGACATTATTGACTGAAGAATCAAAGTTAATCGCTGAAAAACTGGGGCTGCCTAACGCCCATGAAGCCGGGATTTGTCTCGATTGTCATGCCGATAATGTCGCTGAGAATCAGCATGGTGAACGATTTGTATTAGCTGATGGCGTTGGCTGTGAAGCCTGTCATGGTGGTGCCGAAAACTATCTGGACAGTCATACCAATCCGGATACAACCCACGCGGAAAATATAGCAAACGGCTTGTATCCCACTGATAATCCAACTGACAGAGCCATGTTGTGTTTATCCTGTCACCTGGGCAATGAAACCAAATTTGCTACTCACACCATTATGGGCGCTGGTCATCCCAGGCTATCGTTTGAGCTGGATACGTTTACTATCTTGCAACCACTGCACTTTGAAATCGATGAGGATTACCGCGCGAACAAAGTACATAGTGATAATTTCCATACATGGGTGCTGGGCCAATTACAAACGGCTATTTCGACACTGGAAAATATTGAAACCCGATTGTATCTGGATGACAGCTTGTTTCCTGAAGTAGCGCTATTCGATTGTCATTCCTGTCACCACTCTATGGAAGATATCAAATGGAATAAGGCCAAAGGGGGTGGCATGAAACCCGGTGATATCAGGTTAAATGACGCTCATTTGAAAATCGTTACGATCATAACCCGTGTGTTTAGTCATGAGCTGAATTCATCACTGCAGGCCACCATCAAAAAACTGAAAAGCAACATTCATAACAAAGCCGCTGTCACTCAACATACTTCTGAACTAAGGCGTCTGCTGGTACAGGTATCAGGTGACATAACACAGCGTCAGAATATTCCAATGGAGACTAAGGCCCATCAAATACTAGTGCAAATCCTGGATATGGGCGGCGCAGGGCAGTTCTATGATTACATTGCGGCGGAACAGGCGGTCATGGCGATTGATATTCTGGTTACGACACTCAATCAGCAAAGCAAGCTCGACAATGAGATTGAACAGCTGTATCAATCGGTTCAGAACGAAGTCTTGTTTGATGGCGACAGATTAAAGCGGGTTCTTAATAACATCGCCGGCAAAATATGAAACTACGGCATTGTTAAAAATGTAAGCCTGCAATTACATTTAGTAGAAAAATAACCGCAAAAGAAGTACCTGAAGCTATTACAGTTATGATGCCCGTATGTTAAAACTCTGTTACTAACGGCTGTTTAGCTTGGTTCATTTTTTTCGTTTTTCATCTTACGACTAAGGATTCCAGATGATTTGCTGGTTGCGCCCTGAAAGTGAGCATAGATAAACACGCCTTTAACCCTAATAAAAACAACGAATAGAGAGTTAATACGTGGATTTAAACCTTTCTGGAAAACACGCTCTGGTATGTGGCAGCAGCCAGGGCATCGGTCGTGCATGCGCCATTGAACTTGCGAAAATGGGTGCCAACGTTACATTGTTTGCCCGAAATCAGGAAAAGCTTGAGTTAGTGTTGCAAGAGTTAGATACCAGCCAGGGGCAACAACATCATATCCTTACTGCGGATTTTAGCGAGCCATCGCAAGTCAAAACCGCTATTGAACAACACGTAGCAGATATCGGCGCTATTGAAATTTTGATTAATAACACAGGCGGACCTGCACCTGGCCCGGCGAGCATAGCATCCGCGGAAGACTATTTATCGGCTTTAAATCTGCATTTAATTAGCAATCAGGTTTTAGTTCAGGCGCTATTGCCCGCAATGAAGACCACTGGGTTTGGTCGCATCATTAATGTGATTTCCACCTCGGTTAAACAACCTATTCCTGGCCTTGGTGTATCCAACACCGTCAGAGGCGCTGTCGCAAGCTGGTCGAAAACCCTCGCTAATGAGTTGGGGCAGTTTGGTATTACAGTTAACAATGTCCTGCCGGGTGCCACGCATACCGGGCGACTGGATGCCATCATCGCAAACAAAGCCGCGAAATTTGATAAATCAATTGAGCAGGTTACGGAAGACGAAAAGTCGTCCATTCCGGCCAGACGCTTTGGCAAGGCTGAAGAGTTGGCGGCTGCCGTGGCCTTTTTAGCGTCTCCAGCCGCAGCCTATATCAACGGTGTAAGTTTGCCGGTTGATGGCGGTCGTACTGCTTGTCTGTAGTTTGATGAACCCAGGTTATATCTAACTGTCTGAACCAGTTGTTAACTCAACATGGATTTAGTCACAGCTTAAACCTGATTATTTCAGGTTAATGAAAAGGTGGAGAGGAAACCGACACCATGCAAAGGTTGTTAAACTATATCGATGGGCAGCTCCAGGAACCAAGTTCCGGGCGATATCTGGATAACATTGAACCTGCCACGGGGCAGGTTTATAGCTATATCCCATCGTCATGCAGCGACGATTTGGAACTTGCCGTTGCCGCCTGTGACAAGGCGTTTACTGAGTGGCAAAACGCTTCCTTAGAAACACGTTCTGCCATTCTGATGAAAATTGCCGATTTGATCGAATCACGGCTGGATGAACTGGCGCAATCAGAATCTAAAGACAACGGTAAGCCTGTGTCCCTCGCCAAAGCCATCGATATCCCCCGAGCTGCGGCTAACTTTCGGTTTTTTGCTCATGCTTTAACGCAATTTTCCAGTGAATCACACCAGATGCCGGGACAAGCGATCAACTATACCCTTCGAGCTCCTATCGGCACGGTTGCCTGCATATCCCCATGGAATCTGCCTTTATATTTGTTCACCTGGAAAATAGCGCCGGCCATTGCAGCAGGGAACTGTGTGATTGCTAAGCCCTCTGAAGTTACGCCCATGACGGCGTACCTATTATCAGAAATTTGTATCGAGGCCGGATTGCCACCGGGCGTCCTTAACATTTTGCACGGCTTGGGACCTGAAATTGGGGATGCCTTATGCCAACACTCCAAAGTCAAAGCGATTTCCTTCACCGGGGGCACGCAAACCGGGAAACACATTGCTTCCGTCGCAGCGCCGCAATTTAAAAAGTTATCTCTGGAATTAGGGGGCAAAAATCCAACTTTGATCTTTGCTGATTGCGATATGGATAAAACCATCGATGGGGTCATCAAGTCGGCCTTCGCCAATCAAGGCCAGATTTGTCTATGTGGTTCACGAATTTATATCGAGCGCAGTATCTATGAGGCGTTTAAAAAACAATTTGTTAAACGGGTTAAAGCGTTAAACGTTGGGGATCCGCAAGATAATTCTACCCATGTCGGCGCGCTTGTATCTAAGCCTCATATGCACAAGGTGATGTCCTACATCCAGTTGGCAAAAGAGGAGGGCGGTCAACTGCTCTGTGGCGGCGAGCAAGTGCAACTGCAACTGCATGGACGCTGCCGTGACGGTTATTTCGTTGAACCCACTTTATTTGAGGGCCTCGACAACCGCTGCCGCACTAATCAGGAAGAAATATTTGGTCCAGTGGCGACGTTGCAACCGTTTGATAATGATGATGAAGCCATTGCACTGGCCAATGACAGTCAGTATGGATTGGCCGCTTCGGTGTGGACCAATGATTTAACGCGGGCGCATAAGCTGGGAAGAGAGTTACAAACCGGGATCGTCTGGGTGAACTGCTGGTTGTTGAGAGACCTGCGCACCCCTTTTGGTGGCATGAAGTCATCCGGTGTTGGGCGAGAAGGCGGTCTTGAAGCCTTGCGCTTTTTTACCGAACCGAAAAATATTTGTATTAGTTATTAAGGAATTTACAGCATGTCAGATAATCATCTAGAAACTGACTCCATCAAACGTTCTTCTTCTGCACCTGAGCCAGTAGGTTTATATCCACACGCACGTAAAGTTGGCAATTTACTGTTTTTATCCGGGGTAGGGCCAAGACAAAAAGGGACAAAAGCCATACCCGGTGTGACCTTAAATGAAGCAGGGGAAATAACTGAATATGATATTGAAGCACAATGCCATAGCGTTTTTTCCAATGTTCGCACCATACTGGAAGATGCGGGCTCCTCTTGGGAACAGTTGGTCGATGTTACGGTGTTTTTGACCAATATGAAGGATGATTTTGCGACCTACAATCGTATTTATGCCGAGTATTTTGCCGGTAATCAGCCTTGTCGCACGACGGTCGAGATCAGTTCTTTGCCCACGCCCATTGCCATCGAACTTAAATGCATTGCCACCATTGAAGAATAGACGTTGTCTATTTGCGGCCAGGAGTTTTCAATGTCACAGCTTATTCCCCCCCTTAATTTACAAAAATGGATAGAAGACCATCGTGAGGTGTTAAAGCCGCCGGTGTGCAATAAACAAGTATTTGAACTCGATGATTTTATTGTCATGGTGGTCGGCGGCCCGAATAACCGCACCGATTATCACTACAACGAAGGACCAGAATTGTTCTACCAATTAGAGGGCGAAATGGTACTTGGTGTTATCGATGATGGTGAGTTCAAGGATGTTCCCATTAAAGCCGGTGAAATGTTTTTGTTGCCACCTAAAGTATTGCATTCACCACAACGGATGGCACATAGCATTGGTCTTGTAGTAGAGCAAAAGCGCTTACCCCATCAAAAAGATGCGTTGTTCTGGTTTTGTCAGAATTGCCATCACAAGCTTTACGATGAGTCTTTTATGATGGATGACATCGAACAGGATTTGCCGAAGATTTTTGATAACTTTTATGGCGATGAAAGCAATAGAACCTGTGATAAATGCGGTACTGTGATGGAAGCAAGATGAACAATCCAATGCTCAAAATAGATATCCATACCCACATTCTCCCGAAGCACTGGCCAAATCTAAAAGAACGTTATGGTTACGGCGGTTTTGTAAGTCTGGACCACCACAAATGTGGCTGTGCCCGGATGATGATTGACGACCGTTTTTTTCGTGAAATTGAAGACAATTGCTGGGATCCCAACGTACGTTTGAAAGACTGTGAAAAACACGCGGTCAATGTGCAGGTACTATCGACAGTGCCAGTCATGTTTAATTATTGGGCCAGGCCCGAAGATACTCTGGATCTCTCAAAGATTCTCAATGACCACATTGCTGGTATTTGTCAGGACTACCCCGACCGTTTTATTGGCTTGGGCACGGTGCCAATGCAGGCGCCGGAGTTAGCCATTCAGGAATTAGAACGTTGCGTTAACGATATCGGATTGGCGGGTATTCAAATCGGCTCTCATATCAATGAATGGAACCTGGATCAGGCGGAATTATTTCCAATTTTTGAGGCCGCGCAGGACTTGGGTGCTGCTGTTTTTGTACACCCATGGGATATGGTCGGTAAAGAAAAAATGCCGAAATATTGGCTTCCGTGGTTGGTGGGTATGCCAGCCGAGTCTAGCCTGGCGATATGCTCGATGATTTTTGGTGGTGTCCTGGAACGCTTACCCAATCTTAAAGTTGCTTTTGCCCACGGTGGTGGAGCTTTCCCATCCACTATAGGTCGTATTGAGCACGGCTTTAATGTCCGTCCCGATTTATGTGCCGTGGACAACCCTGTCAATCCCAGAGACTACTTGAACCGCATTTACCTTGATACCTTGGTACATGACCCCTTAATGCTGGATTATTTGCTGAAGTTAATGGGTCCAGAACGACTGGCATTAGGCACAGACTATCCATTTCCTCTTGGGGAATTAGAGCCAGGCAAGTTGATACAGACGTCTGTTCAGGATGAGAGTATCCGTGCACGCTTGCTGCATGGCACTGCGCTGGAATGGTTAGGACGCGATATCAAGGACTTTTTATGAAGCTGACGATGACACTTCAGGGTGAACATTATGCTGTGGATGTAAATGATCCTATAAGCCTGGCGATTCCAGTCCATTTTAATGGCCAGCAACCTAATCACTTTGGCGTACCCGAGGCAAAGGAAAGAGCGATAAAAGAAGGGGACTTTGTCGGGGATACGCGCGAAGGTGGCAGCTGCAATGTATCGGAGATTACTTTTATTCCTCATTGTAATGGCACACACACCGAAAGTATCGGCCATATCGTCGATGAAAAGCAGGGTGTTGCGGAGGTCATTAATAATGGTTTGATGCCAGCAGCCCTTATCTCTGTATCGCCAAAAGCCCAGTGTGATGTTGATGAACAGTATCGGCCAGCACCTGAAACGAAGGATTGTTTAATCACCAGGCAAGCCATCGAACAAGCCTTACAACATTATAATAATACTCAGTTGCAGGCGGTGGTTATCCGCACGCTCAGTCATCAGGATGAAAAGCTAACGGCGAAGTATGGTGATGGCATAGACCCGCCTTTTCTTTCAATCGATGCGATAGATTATTTGGTTAGCCGCGGCGTACAACACCTTATCGTAGACATACCTTCTGTTGACAAAATGTACGATGAAGGATTGCTAACAGTGCATCATCGGTTCTGGCAGGTGGAAGAAGAAACTCATCATCTTCATCCAGATTCTGCCGTACATCGCACCATCACCGAAATGGTCTATATTGCCGATGAGGTTGCTGATGGATTCTATTTACTTGATTTACAGGTGCCTGCGTTTATGTCTGATGCCGCACCTTCAAAACCGCTTTTATACAGGTTGGAGAAGTTATGACGTATCAACCACATGAATATCGAGCCACAAAAGATTTTGCCGCGCAAATGGACAAAGAGGATGCTTTTGCCCATTTTCGTGACCAGTTCCATATTCCGAAGCAGGAGAACGGCAACAACGAATATTACTTCACTGGCAATTCATTAGGGTTGCAACCCAAGCTCACTGCCCAATACGTCAATGATGAACTGGTAAAATGGCAAAAACTGGGTGTAAAAGGCCATTTTGATTGCGAATATCCGTGGATGCCTTATCACGAATTCTTGCTAGAGGGCTCGGCCGATATGGTTGGGGCACATAGCAGTGAAGTGGTCGTGATGAATTCACTGACCGCCAATTTACACTTTATGATGGTCAGTTTTTATCGCCCGACTCCTGAGCGCTTCAAGATTCTAATCGAAGACCATGCGTTTCCATCTGATCACTATGCCGTAGAAAGTCAGATAAAAGCCCACGGTTTTGATGTGCAGGAAAGTCTCATCACTGTCAAACCCCGTACTGGTGAAGAGTTACTCAGAACCGAAGATATCCTTGAGATTATAGAAAGAGAAGGTGACCAGATTGCGCTGGTCATGTTGCCTGGCGTGCAGTATTACACGGGGCAGGTCCTGGATATGCAAACCATCACCGAAGCTGGTCACAAACAGGGCTGTAATGTGGGTTTTGACCTTGCGCACGCGGTGGGCAATATCCCCATGCAATTGCATGACTGGAATGTCGATTTTGCCTGTTGGTGTACTTACAAATATTTGAATTCAGGCCCCGGCTCAGTGGGTGGTTGCTTTATTCACGAACGCCACGCAAAAGACACGGATAAAGTCAGGTTCGCCGGATGGTGGGGACATCAAAAAGATACCCGCTTCTTGATGGGCAATGAGTTTCGGGCTATTCCGACCGCTGAGGGCTGGCAACTCTCCAACCCGCCAATCTTATCTCTGGCAGCTATCCGCGCTTCGCTAGATGTGTTTAAACAAGCTGGCGGTGTCGCTGCGCTGCGAGAGAAAGCAATAAAACTGACTGGCTATCTGGATTATCTGTTGGATTATGAATTAGGCGATAAAATTCATGTTATTACCCCTGCAGACACAAAGTGGCGCGGTTGTCAGTTGTCTTTAACGGTCAATGTCCCGAATTTGGATGGTAAACAGTTATTCCAAAGGCTCGAACAACGCGGTGTCACCACCGACTGGCGAGAACCCAATGTGATCCGAACAGCACCTGTGCCGCTATACAACAGCTTTAATGACGTCTATCAGTTTGTGAATATTCTAAAGGAGAGCCTGGACTTATGAGTGATACCATCACATTAGCCGGGGCGGGGCTGGTTGGCTCCTTATTGGCCGTGTATTTGGCAAAAAGAGGCTATCAGGTCGAGGTGTTTGAAAACCGTCAGGATATGCGCAAAGTTGCCATTTCTGCCGGGCGCTCGATAAACCTGGCACTGGCCAATCGTGGCATACATCCTCTTGAAGAAGTCGGCGTAATGGATGATGTCAGGCCGTCGCTTATTACCATGAAAGGCCGCATGATACATGATCAACAGGGCAACACTAATTTTCAGCCATACGGCCAAAAACCAAATGAGGTGATTTATTCCGTCTCTCGGGCAGGCCTGAACAAGATTTTGATGAATGCCGCTGAGTCGACTGGCAAGGTAAATTTTCACTTTGAAAGCCAGATATCAGCTATTGATTGGCAGCAGTCATCGTTGCAAGTTCTTTCTGGCGTTACAAAACAAACTCAAAGCGTTAACTTTGAACATCTCATTGGTACCGATGGTGCGGGTTCTGTCGTGAGAAAAGCCATTCTGGCACAAGAATGCGAACAGGATAGTATTGAGCCTCTGGGGCATTGTTATAAAGAGCTGAATATTCCACCGGGACCCAATGGTGAGTTTCAGTTGGAGAAGGAAGCCCTGCACATTTGGCCACGCGGTGGCTTTATGTTGATTGCCTTACCCAATCCGGATGCCAGTTTTACACTTACGTTGTTTATGCCGGGAGAGGGGAAAGTCAGCTTTGCCGAACTAGACAATGAGGCGAAAATGCTGTCTTTTTTTGAACAGCAATTTCCCGATGTCGTGCCATTGATCAGCAATTTAACTCAGGAGTTTTTTGAGAATCCCACCAGTAAATTAGCAACAGTTCGCTGTGCTCCCTGGCACTACCAAGGGAAAGGTCTGATTTTAGGGGATGCCGCCCATGCTATCGTGCCATTCCATGGGCAAGGCATGAATTGTGGTTTTGAAGATTGCCATGACTTTAATCAATGCATGGACAACTTCAGCTCCTGGGAAGAATTATTCAAAAGTGTCGCTGCCATACGCAAACCGAATGCCGATGCAATTGCCGATCTGGCATTGGATAACTATATCGAAATGCGCGACTCAGTGCGCGATCCCAACTACCTGTTGCAAAAGCAAATCGCATTTCAATTGGAGCAATGGTTCCCCGAGCAGTTTACTCCCCGTTATTCAATGGTGATGTTTCATCGAATGCCTTATGCCGAAGCACAAGCATTAGGAGAAATTCACAAACGCTTGTTATCCGAACTGAGTGCCGATATTAATTCGGTAGATGAGTTAGACAAAGAAAGAGCAAAAGCATTATTAGAGCGTTACATTAAGTAGTGACATTTGGGGCGGGTTCTCTTGAGAGTGAATCTCGCCTAAACAGATACACAAAGTCTAGCGCGCTTATTTCAAGGCGTTGTTAACTTTCTAATCATTGCTTCTGCTTTTTGCTGACATTCTTTGTACTTTTCAATACGGATGCTGAGTATAAACCTGAGACTGCCAACAATATTGCGCATTTCTTTACCTGTGTATGTCGAAAGTGGCTGTGCTGTGCCTTCTGCAAGATCAAAGTGGCGCATGGCGAAAGGGTTGAAATACTCTAACTTGAACTTGAAGTCCCCTTCATCGAGTCCTTTGATCCAAAGGTAGTATTCATACAAAGTAACGATTTCATTTTTTAACGAGAAGTCTTGTATAAAACGCACGTCGCCTGAATCCATCAGACTGGTATAGGCGTTACGCTTAATATAGACGGAATCGGCTGCTAGAAGGCTGATTACCATCTGATTAAGTTCCTCTGCGTCCTGTGAGACTAACTGTTTCTCCAAAAATGATTCGGCCAACTCAAGGTTGCGTTCATGTCGTTTTATCGCTCCTTCCAACATCATGCTGTTGAAACGGGTTTCTTCGAGCAGATTTGCGATGTGTTGATCAATAAGCTCGCCTTGCTTACGTTCTTCAGACCATTGGTTGAGCTGAAAAGCCAGCAAGATACCGACTACGACGACTACAAACTCAAGACCATGATTTAGCCAGTCAATTTTTTGTTTTGAACGCACTGAGCACCTCAGAAGATCGAATAATCATTGTCCATATAGCCATATTAAACCAAAAGTCCATAAAAGTGATATCGGCGTTGCGGAACAAGTCCCCGCAATGAATTCCCGCCCCGTTTCGATTGTACGGCTTCAAGTCCGTGACTTCCAACTTCCAGTCAGAGTGTAATTTTCAGCACTGACTCATATGGACCTTACTTCACAATCCCTTAAAATTTTTCGGGTAATATATTTGCTCGTTACATACTCAGTAGCTATATTTCAGTGTGGTAACTTATTTTTCCAATATCAATGTCAGTTTTAAATCGATATCGGGCTGAATAAATTAAAGGAAATGTCTATTCAGGAGCAAAATAATGGCCCATGTACAACTTAGAGCAACGCATTCTCAACATGGCGAAACGCTAGCCGAATACCGTAAAAGACAAATGTCTGAACTTCGCTGGGAATACGTTACTCAAGGAGTGTCGAAGCAGGATTTAGACAGCAATTTCGAATTTTTAAACGGAGCGGTGCTAAATCGCAGCGCCGAAGGTGAATTGCTGCTCTCTACAACTGGTCTCTTTGGTCCGATCCGGACGGGCACTGTAGTCCATTTGGACGTAAATAGCCCTGACCTAATTGTACAAAGTGACCTTGCTCCCAGACATCCTGATGATTCTTTAATTTCTCACCTGAATTTGCTACATAAAGAACGAACAGGTCACCCTTCATCGGAAAAACATGCGTTAACGGTAAAAGGCTACTGGACTGCGGCGGTTAACGGTGCGGGAATAACAGGATTAGACAATTCAGCCAATGTATTCGGCAGCACCGGACAATTGATATGTCATGAAGCACATTTGGATTTTCCGTTGTTAAAATACGGTGATACCGAAGCTTCAAAACAGGAATTCAACGAAACCCTGGCTTACTATGGCGGCAAACTATTAAAACCAGGAGAAAAATTTGCATTAGGATTTACTCAGGATCTCTGGGGAATTCAATACGATCAGAAATTACCAGAGTACATCACTGAGTATCAATTTGGACCAACTAAAGGTGGTGGACTATTTGTCGAACATCATCCATTCCCTCATATATGGTTACCAGCACAGGGTAAAGACCCCGTGTTTGGCAAAGAAACTGTTTCCCGAATATTACTGGGCAGGCGCCAGGATAATAGCCAGGAAGACGGTTACTATCGCACTGTTGAGACTCAGCAATTTCATTTCACTATGTTCGAAATTCCACTGGATGGCAGTACCTTAGCTATTCGTCCACAATGTATTCACAACGACAGCTTTACAGAGGGTGCCCAAACAGTATTCCTGGCAAATACACCGGCTAATACAGTCGCATTACGCCATAGCGCACCCATTACTAAGATGGCAGCAGGAGATACACCTGTATCCAATATTTAATGCCAGGATGGGGAGTACTGCCATACAGTTCTTATAGAATTTAATTAGTGAGGATTAAAGCCATAACGATTGCCATCAAAATAATCTGCGGTTTTCAGTAAAGGAAAGAACAGTGCAAGTTTTAAGGGGTTCCTGGTATCTTAAATCAGCATGAATTCGAGGTTGTCAGCCTCCATATCAACCATAGTTAAAGCACAGGCTGCATCTTGAGATGCAGCCTGTGTCTGATACTGCATATCCACAAAGCAGCAACATTACTGTGTTTTGGTGTATTAAAAGGAGTAATTTCCCGTCGTCAGTTCTTTTAATATGTCTTTAACAGAAGTCTCTTCCAGTTTTTTAAGCCAATACAAATACGCTGTTTCAAACTCGTGAGACTTCCCTAAAACGTCACCAAAAATGTCAAACTTTTGCAGTAACTGACGATAAAACACCGGAGAATCGCGCAGTGCGGTCAACTCTTGTGCTCTTGGATCGGCGATTTGGTCAGACGGTCGCGTCTTCAGGTAGTAGGCCCAACTGGCAATGATTAGCGCAACCCGATGCAGGTCGCCATCATTAGTCAGTATCGCTTCAATGGTGGGTATCAAAAACTGCGGGAGTTTTCCGGAACCATCAAAACTCAATCGCACCAGTAGGTCTGGGCAATGACGATTACCAAATCGTGCCATCAATTGGGCTTTGTATTCCGTCAAATCGATCCCCGGTATATTTGGCAGAATTGGAGTAACGTCTTTATCCATAAAGTCTTGCAAGAAAGTGCAAAACGCCTCGTTTTCAGTTACCTCGTAGGTGTAGGTGAATCCTGCCATTAGTCCCATATATGCCATAGCAGAATGGGTGGCGTTCAACAGGCTAAGTTTCATTGTCTCAAATGGCACAACGTTATCGGTAAAGGTTACCCCGACTTTTTCCCAGGCAGGGCGTCCGGAAATATAGTTATCTTCCATAATCCACATACTGAACTCTTCACACACGACAGGGCATTGATCTTCAATGTCGCACAGCTGTTGTAATTGCGATTTATGTTCATCCGTTGTGACTGGGGTAATTCGGTCGACCATAGAGTTGGGAAATGTCACATTACGCGCTACCCAGTCTGCCAAGTCCTGTGATTGATGCTCTGCGTAGGCCAACAGCACTTTTTTTGCGACATCGCCGTTGTGTGGCAAATTATCGCAAGAGAGTACAGTAAAGCCAGGTAATCCGGCTTGTTTACGCAGCATTAAACCAGACAGAATCAGGCCAAAAGCGGTTTTAGGGGTGTCCGGATCCGCTAAATCATGGGCGACATCGGGCAAATCTTTCATCAGTTGCTGGGTAGCCTTGTTAAACGGATAACCACTTTCTGTTATTGTCAAAGAGACGATTTTTGTTTCCGGTGCGCTGAGAATTTCCATGACCTGCTTTGGATTCTCTGGCGCTAAAACAAAGTCGCTAATGGACCCGATAACTGACACTTTGGGATCTTCTTTAAGCTCCATCAGACTGTATAAACAATCCTGTTCAAGCAGTTTTTGCTGGAGCACTTTGTCCTGTGGCAGCACGCCAATACCGCAAATATGCCATTCGCTATGTGGTTCTAAATTTAATAGCAGGTCACAGTAGCGAGCCATATGTGCCCGATGAAAACCACCCACACCAATATGCGCTATAGCGGGTTTACCAATTGGCTCCTGATAGGCAGGTACACTAATTGGCTGCTGCCCAAGATATGATAGGTTTTTACGATGTAGTTTCATGCTATACGTCTACTCGAAAGAATGAGTCTAGTTGGCGTAGCCAACAGCATTGCCTTGTGCATCGAACAGGTGGCATTTGTCGAGTTTGAAATTCACCCCAACGGTTTGCCCTGCGTCTGCTTCGGTTTCGCTGTTAACTCTAATGGTCAGGGTTTCCCCATTGCCGGCTTTTGCATAGCAGAACGTATCGCTACCAAGGTGCTCCGCAACATCCAGGGTGATATTCATAGCGCCAGTGTCTTTGCCACACAGGCTGATATGTTCGGGCCGTACGCCGAATGTAACTGAACTGCCCCCCTTAAGCGCTTCTGTCTGAATGGGTAACACCAGTTTTGCGCCGCTTTCCAGTTGCACTTCAATGCTCTCGGCACTTTGTTCCACAACAGAAGCCTTTAGAAAGCTCATTCGAGGCATACCAAGAAACCCTGCAACAAAGGTGTTTTTGGGGCGTTCGTAGAGGTCAATTGGGGCCCCAACCTGTTCGATTTGTCCCTGATTTAGCACCACAACTTTGTCGGCAAGCGTCATCGCTTCAACCTGATCATGAGTAACATAGATCATGGTGGCTCTTAGGTCTCGATGTAACCGGGCCAATTCAAGACGCATTTGCACTCGTAATGCCGCATCCAGATTAGACAGAGGCTCATCAAACAAAAAGATTTTCGGGTTGCGGACGATACTGCGGCCAATAGCGACACGTTGACGCTGACCGCCAGACAGATCTTTGGGTTTGCGATCAAGCAGGTGTGTCAGCTCCAGAATATCCGCAGCGCCTTTGACTTTATCTTCGATGGTACGTTTGTTTACGCCTGCCAGTTCCAGAGCAAAAGACATGTTCTTTTTCACACTCATATGGGGATAAAGCGCATAACTTTGGAATACCATTGCCAAATCGCGCTTAGCTGGTGCCAGTTCGGTTATCTCTTTGTCATCTAAATGAATATGACCACTGTTTACATCTTCCAAGCCTGCAATTGTGCGTAGCAGAGTAGATTTGCCGCAACCCGAAGGGCCGACAAATACCACAAACTCGTGATCTTTAATTTCCAGATCGATGCCTTTTAAAATTTCAACATTGTCATACGCTTTACGTAATTGGGTAATCTTTAAATTTGCCATAATATTCTCTTAATTACTTAACTGCGCCGAAGGATAATCCACGCACCAATTGCTTTTGACTAAACCAACCTATAATCACGATAGGGGCGCAGGCCAGAGTGGAAACGGCGGATAATTTTGCCCAGAACAAACCTTCTGGACTGGAGTAAGAAGCGACTAACGCGGTTAGCGGAGCAGCTTCCGATGATGTTAAATTGAGTGACCAGAACGCTTCGTTCCAACACAGGATCAAGGACAATAGAATGGTCGAGGCCAGACCGCCTTTACTCATTGGAAGCAAAACCGCGGTGACTTCCTGAAGCAGTGTCGCCCCATCCATGCGAGCAGCTTCCAGAATATCTTTAGGGATCTCCTTAAAATAGGTGTATATCATCCACACCATGATAGGCAGATTTATCAGCGTATATATGATGGTCAGAGCGGTTTTGGTATCTAACAAACCAGTGTCTTTAACCAGCAAATAAATGGGTACCAAAACGCCAACTGGCGGCAACATTTTTGTAGATAGCATCCACAATAGTGTCGACTTGGTGCGTTTGGTTTCAAAAAACGCCATTGAATAAGCGGCTGGTACCGCGATCAACATACCTAGTGCCGTCGATAAAACGGAAACAACGATGGAATTCCAGGCGAAATGAAAGTAGTCGCTTCTCTCATTGATTGTCAGGTAGTTTTCCAGAGTTGGTGTGAAAAACAAAGTAGGTGGCGTTGAGAACGCATCAATCTCTGTTTTAAAGCTGGTAATTAACATCCAAAAGATAGGGAAAAACAGTAACAGTGCAACTCCCCAGGCCAGTGAGCCTGTTAACACCATTTTTAATTTGCGCTGTGCGCTAAGTGTCATATTCATTGTTCGTGCCCTTATTTGTTGTCTGTCAGGTTTTTACCCACAGCCCGTATTAGGAAAAATGCGGCAATATTGGCCAGCACTACGGCTACAAGGCCACCGGCAGATGCCATACCTACGTCATATTGCAATAAGGCCTGGTCATAAATCAGATAAGCCAGATTGGTCGTTTCATAGCCTGGACCACCGCCCGTGGTAGTAAATATCTCTGCAAATAGGGATAGTAGGAAGATGGTTTCAATCATGACCACAACGGTGATGGGTCTTGCCAAATGAGGCAGCGTCAGGTGATAAAAAATCGCCCAAGGACCCGCGCCATCTAGTCTGGCCGCTTCTTGCTGCTCTTGATCAAGGGACTGTAATGCCGTCATTAACAGTAATATAGCGAACGGTAGCCACTGCCATGACACAATCATAATGATGGAAAACAACGGCAGTTCTGTGAACCAGTCGATAGGTTCAGCACCAAAAAATCGCCAGACACTGGCAAAAATTCCGGAGACAGGATGCAATAGCAGGTTTTTCCAGACCAAAGCATTCACAGTGGGCATGATAAAGAAAGGAGAAATGAGTATGACTCTGACAATTCCCTGACCCCAAAATGCAGCATTCACCAGAATTGATATCAGTACCCCAAAAACCACAGTGATAAGTAAAACCGAACCAACTAAAATCAGGGTATTGGAGATCCCGGGCCAAAAGCCGGGGTCGTCAATAAAGTAGCTGTAGTTTTCCAGGCCGACAAAGCCATTGTCTCCCGGATACATTAAGTTGTATCGAATTAGAGAGAAGTACAGTGTCATGGATAATGGCACTATCATCCATAGCAGTAACACGGATACAGAAGGCATGACCAATAGGCGACTCATTAGATTGGTTTGCTTCTTGTTACGTTTAGCCTCGCCACTAGTCAGAGTGACATCAGCAGCTTTAGGTTCTGTGTTCATTTTGATTACCTTTTTGGTAACGGCCGGCATCCAAACAAGTTACCGGCTTACATAGATATTAAATTGACGTACTGCTGTGATTAACGGTAATAGCGGGCGCGTTTCATAACGCGTTCCGTAGTACGCTGCGAACTCTTCATTGCCTGATCTACCGTCATCGAACCTGCCAAGGCACCAGATACAAATTTGCCGACTTGTGTAGCGACAGACTGAAATTCAGGAATCGCGGCAAACTGCACACCAACATAAGGCACAGGCTTTAGAGTAGGTTGTTTAGGATTGGCTTTTTCCATTGACAGCAGGGTCATCTTTGCAAAGGGTGCTTTCTCGATGTACTCGCTGTTGGCATACGTTGATTTACGTGTCCCTGGAGGCATTGCAGCAATACCATAGGATTCTGCAACAAGATTGGCGTAATCTTTTGATGTTGCCCAGAAGATAAATTTGCGTGCTGCTGCTTTTGCGTCAGACGTTTCAGGAATAGCCAGCGCCCAGGCCCATAACCAGCTGGCCCCTTTATCTGTTGTTTGAGTAGGCGCCAAGGCAAATCCTACTTTGTCGGCTACCACACTTTGGCTGGCGTCCGTTAAAAAGCTACCTGCCACCGTCGCATCTATCCACATGCCACATTTACCGCTGTTGAATAATGCCAGGTTTTCGTTAAAACCATTAGAAGATGCACCTGGAGGCCCGTAATTGCCTAGTAAATCCACATAAAAACTCACCGCCTTTTGCCAGGCGTCACCGTTGAATTCAGGTTTCCACTGTTCATCAAACCAGCGAGCGCCGAAGGTATTGGCGATAGTCGTCACCAGTGCCATATTTTCGCCCCAACCGGCCTTACCCCGCAGACAGACACCATAAGTACCCTCTTTTGGGTTATGAATGTTTTTGGCGAACGTCATGATTTGATCCCATGACGGTTGCTGTGGCATATCTAAGTTATGCTTTTCGAATACATCTGTACGGTAATAGGTCATGGAACCTTCACCATAAAAGGGAAGGGCATAAAGAGAGCCATCCGTTGACAACCCTTCGATCACTGAAGGAAATATATCCGCTTTGTCATAGTCCTCAGGCAGGTTATCAATCGCCTGCAACCAGCCTTTTTGTCCCCAGATGGGGGTTTCGTACATGCCGATGGTGACGACATCAAACTGCCCCCCCTGAGTTGCGATATCTGTGGTGAGTCGTTGACGCAATGTGTTTTCTTCGAGGATGACCCAGTCGACAGTAATATTCGGGTGTTGCTGTTCGAATACATCAGCAAGTTTTTGCATTCGAATCATATCGCCATTATTAACAGTGCCAATTGTGATTTTGGTTTGTGCCGCCAGGGTCAGCGGCAAACATGTCACTGCAACGGCTGCCATGGCTAAAAACTTCATCAGATTTTTCATCTTAAAATCTCCATAGGGGTGTGGACATAACAGCAATAAATCATGGGGTCTTGCCGTTGTTGTTAAGCATTAGACAGGAGATACAAAGCGGAAACAAATACATAACAAATTTATAACATGTACTTTTTTGCCACTTTTTTAGATGAAAACCTGGGCGTCGCCGATTTTAAAGTATAAAAATGTTGATTTATGTTAATAAACTTACCAGTGAAAACTAAACTGCAGCAATCCTTTGGCTTTACTAAACGCTGACCTGATAAATGGCATCCAGAGCTGATTTGCGGTAATCAGAAGGGGTCATGCCTTTGATATTATAAAACTGACGGTTGAAGTTAGAGATGTTGTTGAAGCCGACTTTAAAACAAATTTCGGTAACGGGTTCGTCACTTTCAGTCAATAACTCACAAGCCATATCGATTCGGCATCCATTAACAAACCGCACAAACTTATGTCCGGTGGTTTTTTTGAATAGTTTGGAAAAATACGTGGTTCCCATATTGACTAACTCTGCGACTTCTTCCTGACTGATGTCTTTTTCAAAATTCTCTGTGATGAAAGTAATGGCTTTACTCATCTGCTTAAGTACTTTTTTGCCAGTCGCGCTATGTTGAGATGCACGGGATAACGTACGAATATCCGTACTGGATGACAGCAGCTCCATTAAGCTCCAGAACCGTGTCAGGCGTTTAAACCCACGATACTGAGCAATCTCCAGAAAATACTGATGGGCGATCTCAATAATGGTGGGATCAAGAAATTCAATGCCGTATTTCGCGTTCTCCCACATCTGCTGCATACTTTGCATTTCCGGAAAGTTCGCCTCGCAATTCTGAACAAAATCGTGGCTAAAGTTCACTACAAGATCACGTACTTCAACCTGTTTGTCTGAATCTAACTCACTGACCCAGTTATGGGGTAAGTTTGGTCCCACCAGATACAGGCTGTTAGCATTGAAGTTGCCAATATAATCCCCGATAAAGGCTTTACCACGGGTTTCTGTAATGTAGTGAAGTTCGTATTCTTCGTGACAATGCCACCGCACTAACTCGCAAGGATAGCCATGTTGCAGATACCTGATTGACTCAGCTGAAAACTGCGAGACTCGTTCAATTTCCGGTTTTAATTTGCGCTTTGATAACATTGTTTTCGGTGCTTAATAAGTACTGAGAATGGGCGTGCGGCATAATAAAAAGACATGGAGCATTTTCTTGTTCGTTTTTGCCTGTCGCACATTATCTATTTTCTTGCCTTAAATATAGTAAATACCTCTAATTTGTGCCACTAAATGGCAAAAATGTATATAAATTCGATGATATGCGTATTTGTTCGCCAGCCATCGGATGTGGTGAAGTAAATGTAAGCAATATGTAGAAAAAATGTTGCTTAAGAATTTTGACAACACCCAGCCGAGTGAAAAAATGAACATATTCAGTTTTAAAACGATGAACAAATATTTAACAACAGGTGCAGTGATGCTGATTGCCTGCACCAGTAATAGTGCCAGCGCAGAAAATACGCTGTTTGGTGACCGACTTAAGGTTAACTTTTATCTTGCGCAAGGCTTTCAGTCCATTCAAGCAAAAGAAGGGGCGTTTCGTCCTGAAGATCTGGACCAGGAGGCCAACTTCTTGCGCCTTCGAGCGAATCTCGAATTATCTTTTCAAATCACTGATCACATTCGGGCCTATGTTGATTTGGCGGAAGAACCCAATGATTTTGACAACCCAAATGATGTCGGATTTACCATCAATCAGGACTTCGGAGGAATTGACTTCGAATTACTGGGAATAGGAGGGGTTAAGAGCACAAACGAGTCTTTGATACTGAGTCTGGGGAACATCGGTCAGTCGACGTTTCAATTCACCGGTTTTCAGGATGGTGCAGCTTCCCAAAGCAACCCGGTTATTGGTAACTCACCAGTCGATTTTGCCACTGCGGAGTCGGGTGCTCAACTTGCCTATAGTCAAAGTATTGATAATCACACGATCACCAACTGGCGGGTATCAGGAGCAATTACGGGTTCCACATTTGGTGAAACCTTTAAAAGTAATGTCGGCCACAATCTGTTTCTTACCGGTACCATTGAAACATCCTACGGCATAGACTTTGGTATTAACTACCAAAAAGCCAATCAAGGCGGTCAAGTCGATATTTCCGGAAGCGAAATCGCAGGTTTGGAAGGGCTGGTGACACCGGGCTACCGTTTTGGTGATGGTGAAAACTACAACTTCAGCTCTTCTGCGACCAGTTCCAGAGAAACCCATGTGGGTCTGAGCCCGGGTCTTGAGCTAGAGACACTAGCGCTAAATGTGCGTTACAGACCCACCAGTAATACTACGTTTATCGGTAGAGTAGGCACAGCAAAAGACGATTTTTCATTTGTTGATGCAAACGGTGACATCACCGCTTTTCAGGGGGCGACTGGCGGTGCGGTCGGGATTGTCAGACAGGATAGTGAAATTGACTTTTATGTTCTTGAAGCTACCCATTATGTGCTCCCGGAAAAGCTTTATGTAGCCGCAAGGTACGCAAACTCAACGAATAATTCACCGGGTGTCAGTAACGAGGATACACTGGATCGTATTCAGTTAAGCGCGGGTTACTGGTTATTTGACAATACCTTAATCAAGTTTGAATATGTCAATCAAAACGAGGAGGCCAATTCGGGTGGTCAAATCGGTGGTGGTTTTGATGGCTTTTCAGCTGAGGTTGCCGTCAGGTTTTAGTTAGTTTAATCCTGAATATGGGTGTTAAATATCGTATTTTAGACTAAAAGTAAGCACAATTATTTCAATATAAGTCAGGCCCTGATGCCTGATTTATATTATTTTCAACCTAGGTATTAAGGTGTTTCATGAATCATAAAGTTGCCGTATTTGGCGAAGCGTTGATTGATTTAATTCAGCAGGAAAATGGTGACTATCGTCCCTTTATCGGTGGCTCACCGTTTAATGTCGCACGGGGATTTGTCAGACAGGGACTGGATTGCCAGTATTTATCGCCGGTATCAACGGACCATTTCGGCAGCCAGATATTTCAATCCATAGCAGACGAGGGGATTTCGATCCCTGAAAATAATCGCTCTGCAAAAGTCACATCTCTGGCGTTAGTTTACCGAGATGAGCAAGGACAACCTGATTATCGATTATATCGTAATGACGTCGCCGATCTGGACGTGACAGCAGCGCAGCTTTTAGCAATGCTCCCTCCGGATTTAGAATTGTTTCATACTGGTTCGCTGGCTTTGGTGCCCGCGATGGAGCCGGTATTAATTCCGGTATTAGAGGAACTGAAACGTCGTGGCTGTAAAATATCAGTGGACGTTAACGTCCGTACTGGTGTGGAGCTGGATCACCAGCGTTATGTTGATACTATTTGGCGAATAATAGATTTGGCAGATATCGTCAAAGTCAGTGACGAAGACTTTTCATTAATGGGATTAACTGACGACCCGATAGCACAATCAAAAGCGATGCTCGACAACATGGACAATGGCTTGGTGGTGTTGACCCTGGGCGAGAAAGGAGCTTATTTGATTGCTGAGCAAACCTGCATCCAGCAGGATATATATCGATTAGAGCATTTCAGCGACACAGTGGGGGCAGGGGATACCTTCTTCTCAGCCATGTTAGCGCAAATGCTCAGAGAGCAGTTGCTGAAAGAGTCAGCATCAGAAATATCAGCGCAGCATAAAGCATTTAGTTATGCCCTGAAGTTTGGCTCATTAGCCGCCGCCATGAATGTTGCTAAAGTGGGCTGTCACCCACCAACTTATGAAGAAGTCACCTCGAAGTTACAACAGCTTTAGCTAAACAGAATTGAACCCCGGGCATGGCCTGGGGTTTGTTTGTAGTTACAAATTTGTTGCGTATGCAAATTGTGCATGGGACATTATCTCCAAGTTCACGTACTGGTTTACTTAGTTAATGCTAAAAACTGATGTGAATGTTGAGAAGGAAATACAATGAACAATCAACCAAACCCAAGTTACATAATGCAAACTGCAACAGGCTTTTGGGCATCTAAAGTATTGCTGACAGCCGTTGAACTTGATCTGTTTACAACAATCAATGATGGCGCGATGACAGCGACACAACTGGGTGAAGCACTCGGACTCCACGCACGTGGCACTTATGACTTCTTTGATGCTCTGGTTGCACTTAAATTTCTGGATCGCAATGGTGACGGTCCCAGCGGCAAGTATAAGAACACCCCAGATACTTTTGCATTTTTAAATAAAAAAAGTCCTGCTTATATTGGCGGGTTGGCCGAAATGCTAAATTCAAGACTGTTTGGTTTCTGGAATGACCTGGGCACTGCACTAAAAACAGGTCAACCTCAAAGTGAAATAAAACACAACGGCAAATCTATGTTCGAGGAACTGTACTCTGATAATGTTCGGCTAGGTGAATTTCTTGACGCCATGACTGGATTTCAGGCTGCAAATTTTACTTTGCTGGCAGAGAAAGTTAACTTTAGCCAATACAACACCGTTAGCGATATTGGTGGTGCGTTAGCTTTATTGTCTCGAATTGTTGCAAAACGTCATGAACATCTTCGTTTTAATAGTTTTGACCTACCCACAGTTGCACCACATGCCCAAAAACATATCGATGCGTCGGGTATGACCGACAGAATCAAAGTGGTTTCGGGAGACTTTTTCAAGGATGATCTTCCCAGAGCAGATGTCATCACCATGGGCAATATATTGCACGACTGGAATCTTGAAAATAAAAAGATCCTGATTAAAAAGGCATACGACGCTCTTCCGGACGGCGGCGCTTTTATCGTTATCGAGAATTTAATTGATGATGCCCGACGAGAAAATGCTTTTGGACTGTTGATGTCATTAAACATGCTCATTGAATTCGGTGACGCTTTTGATTACACAGGCGCAGATTTTCGGGCATGGTGCAGTAAGGCAGGTTTTCAGCGTTTCGAGATTATAAATCTGGCGGGTCCAACAAGTGCAGCAATTGCCTTTAAGTAGATTTTTAAGACACAAAAGAATTTAATCCAGTACCAGCAATAAATGTGTTCAACTCCTACAATAATATTTCGTATGTAGGGCGCGAGTAGGGTGAGTAATGCTATGGGGGAGTTTTTTCAAATAGAATTTTTTTGGGGTCTTCTCCTGTTGGTTTTAGCACCTTCAGTTTAGTAAAGTGACAAAGCCGAGGGAGGAGGTCACAATGAGAAGCAAACAGGTCATAGCGCAACGCAAAAAAGCCTCATTCTCCCTACTTACGTCCATGACTACACCCCTTTGAATGAATAGCAGCCTGCAAAGACTCAGAAATCCGAGTCATTTGAACCTCTACAATTGAAAAGTTTGTCCTACAAAGCTCTTTGCCTGATTGGCAGCAATGGTGTGAATTTTGTCATACAGAAAAATATGGAATATTTCGGCTATTACCGTGTTGCCGACAGTTGTCATTTGGAAATCATAGAGATAAATTTAGCTGTGACCCTATAAAATCAGTCGTATCAATCCAAGAAACAGAGATGAGATTTAGTAATAAACCAATAATTTTCTCGTTGATTTTTGCATTTCCGTTGAGCACTTACTCAATGGTGAATGTAGGCTGCGATATGCAATTAGATGAAGCTATAAACCTCTATGTGGAGAAACCTTCAGATGGGAACATCAAAAGAGCCTATAAATCGATTTTGTGTTTAGCTAATAATGGTAATGTTGAAGCAAAACACGAAGTTTTCCTTGTTTTTTACAAAACATTTCCAATTTTAAAAGATTCTGGTCAAGAAGCTTTTGATTTTCTCATAGAAGCAGCAAATAACGGTAACGCAGATGCGCAGTACAATCTTGGTTACCTGTTGTCTGAGGGTAAATTAGCTGAAAAGAATGATAAGGAGTCTCAATTCTGGCTTGAAAAAGCTTCAAGAAATGGAAGTGTCGAGGCAGATTTCGCACTCGGAATAATCCTAACAAAGCATTCACTCATTGAATTGGAAAAAGGTAACCAAGATGAAGCCCAGAGGCTTGAAATGTTGGGCGATGAGTATATGGAAAAAGCAGCGAAGAAAGAACATATCGACGCCATGAGAATTCATGGTATGACTTTACTTTCTAACTTTTCAGAAGATGTTAAGAATTTAGAAAAAGGTCAAACTTATCTAGAGAAGGCTGCGTTAAGTGGTGATATTGAAGCGATGTATCACTTGGGAGTTCTAATTTCTTTGGTAGCAGAAGACAGACAAGACGAAAAATTGAAAATGAAATCAGAGGGTTGGATAAAAAGAGCTGCTGAACTGGGGCATGAAGAAGCTAAAAAGATTGAGTTAACAAAAGCTGCTGTTAAAGAATAATTAAAGTCAAAATTGCTACTAAAGTACCAGTAAAATTTCAGTTTTATGACCGACTGCTTCCTGAAAACTCCCGTCGATCGACTTCTGGTCGGTAAATACGGTATTATAGTCATTCAACCATTTTTTATGTTCACTTGTGATTTGTACAGAATACTGCTTGTCGTCCTGATAAAAATCAGGATTTACTGTATCGCATTAACGGTGGTTGAACGGCTTTAATAAAAGAAGCTTGAATCTGAGTTTTAAAGTTACTACACACATAACTACAAAACATTTGTCATGCGCATTAATCACGCGCATAATAGATAGTAAGCTTGTCAATTTAAGTACATACCCATGCGGCAAAAAGTTTCTTGCAATACCACTATCAATCGCAACCTTTTAAATGAAGCAAAGCATCTCGATATTAAACTGTCAGAAGTCTTTGAGAGTGCACTGTCGCTAGCGGTAGCAGAAAAACGAAAAGAGAAATGGCTGCACAATAACTCTGATGCAATTGCTCAACATAACGACGAAATTAAAAAATCAGGTACATTTTCAGAAATGATTGGACAGTTAGATGATTGAGCAATTTAGCGTCTGCTCTTATTCGTCATCACTTGTCGTTGTACTCACAAACACTGTTTTCAATGACGTCGAAAGTATCTTAATTGCACCAGTCAAATCTTCACAAAGCAGACGATTGGTCAACGATTTACAAATACCTTGCAGGATAGATAAACAAGACTACTTTATTGATTTGTTGGATATAGCAACAGTTTCGAGACGATTACTCAAAACCAATAAAGATACAGACCTTTCTCACCTTAGAAATTCCATAAAAGCGGGTATCGATCTATTAATTGATGGGTTTTAGCCTAAATATTGGTGCCCTAACTGGGTTGTTGAACGGCAGCTTCCTGAATGCTTTTGTCGCACAAAGCACATTGCCCGATTGACAGTAAAGCTGTGTTTGCAGTCTGTCACTTTATCTATTTTACTAATAGAAAACGCCAATTCCCTTCATCATAACAAGCCTCAACAATTCATGTCCCCACTAAACAAATATCACCCAACATAGATCGCCCGGTCTGACGCGGTAGAGTTTGTTTTTTAAGCATTTGTTGCACTATTTGTTGTGTAACATAGTTACCTGTGGTTTAACTTACTATAATTAGTTTACATTTGTTTAACATGAGTGTAACTTTTGTTTCACATTCAGGTGTTTATTAAACATTTTTTGCATTATCTGCAATTTTTGCCACGATAAATATGAATAGTCATTGCTTAAGCGCGATGCATATCACCGGCTGTTCCAACGTCATCGACATCTAAGTTTGCGCAGCATTGGACTATAGAATCAAAAGGTAAGGTTTATGAGTCATTTCCGACGTGCCTCTGAGACACTGTCAAAACAGCAAATTGACGAAAATTTTTCAGATTTACATCAACCTCTTAATCGCTTGCAGGCAATCACGGAAGCTGCACGCTGTACTTATTGTTACGACGCTCCCTGTATAAAGGCGTGTCCGACTGGCATTGATATTCCGACATTCATTCATCAAATCAGAACCGACAATGTCACCGGGGCGGCTAAAACCATACTGGCTGAAAATATCATGGGTGGCACCTGTGCCAGAGCCTGCCCGACAGAAATCCTGTGTGAAAAAGCCTGCGTACGCAATCATGATCAGGGTAAACCTGTCGAGATTGGCTTATTGCAGCGTTTTGCCGTTGATGACCTGATGGAAAACTCAAAGCAACATCCTTTTATTCGGGCACCGGAAACGGGTAAACGTATTGCGGTTATTGGCGCGGGGCCGGCCGGTCTGTCCTGTGCCCATCGCAGTGCATTGATTGGCCACACTGTAACGGTGTTTGAAGCCCGCCCTAAGCCGGGTGGTCTAAACGAATATGGTTTGGCGGCCTATAAGATGGTGGATGACTTCGCACAAAAAGAAGTGGAATTTCTGTTAGGTGTAGGTGGGATCAATATTGAATATGGTCAACGTCTTGGCGACAACCTGTCACTTAAACAGCTTCGCCAAGATTACGATGCGGTATTTATTGGCGTTGGCTTAGGCAGCACGAATCGCCTCGGCCTGGATAATGAGCAACTGGCCGGTGTTGATGATGCCATAGAGTTTATTGATGAATTGCGTCAGCAAGAAGATAAAGGTCAGATGTTACTAGGCCAGAATGTCATCGTAATTGGTGGTGGGAATACGGCGATTGATGCTGCAGTGCAGGCAAAACGTCTGGGAGCAGAACAAGTCACGTTGGTTTATCGTCGTGGTGAGCACAGTATGAGTGCAACAGATTACGAAATTGAATTGGCGCGTAAAAATGGTGTGATGATCAGATTATGGGCTATGCCGGTTGCCATCGAGGGCAGTGACAAAGTGACGGGCATGACGTTCGAACGCACTAAAGTGGAAAACGGGCGTTTAACGGGAACCGGAGTGACCTTTCGCCTTGAGGCTGATCATGTGCTGAAGGCCATAGGTCAGACCCTTAAAACTGCGGACCTTGATGGGTTGGAAATCACAAGCGGAAAAATTGCCATAGACAAGCAGTTTCGCACCAGTCTGCCAGATGTGTTTGCCGGTGGCGATTGCATTGCATCAGGAGAAGACCTGACTGTTCAGGCAGTAGAAGACGGTAAGCGAGCAGCCCATGCCATGGGGCGCAGCCTGTTTGGGATCGATATTAAGGAGATCAATTATGCGTGATTTAGGTTGCACCATTGCAGGAATAGACAGTATTAATCCTTTCTGGTTGGCATCTGCACCGCCAACTGACAAATATTATAACGTGGTGAGAGCATTTCAGGCCGGGTGGGGTGGCGTCGTTTGGAAAACACTGGGTGAAGATCCTCCCGTGGTGAATGTTGCCAGTCGCTACGGTGTCCATCACGATCGCTCAAGAAATGTCATAGGGATCAATAATATTGAGTTGATTTCGGATCGTCCTCTTGAAGTCAATTTACGGGAAATTGAACAGTGCCGAAAAGAATGGCCAGATCGGGTCATTATCGGCTCTATGATGGCGCCCATTGATGAGCACGCCTGGAAAGAGTTAGCAATCAAGATTGCTAACACAGGTGTGCATGGTATCGAACTGAATTTAGGTTGCCCTCATGGCATGTGCGAGCGTGGAATGGGCAGTGCCATTGGTCAGGTACCGGAAATGGTAGAAAAGACGACTCGCTGGGTCAGAGAGGCGGTGGATATTCCGGTATTTACTAAGCTGACTCCGAATATCACCAATATTGTCTGGGCTGCTGAAGCAGCGATGCAGGGTGGAGCGCATGCCGTATCGTTAATTAATACCGTGAACTCCATAACTTCAGTAGATCTGGACAGTATGGCTCCCACACCTACTGTTGATGGTAAGGGTACTCATGGTGGTTATTGTGGCGCTGCGGTTAAACCCATTGCCTTAAATATGGTGGCCGAAATTGCCCGCAATCCCGCAACCAGAGACTTGCATATATCTGCTATAGGTGGCATCGAAACCTGGAAGGATGCCGCGGAGTTTATCGCCTTAGGTGCCAATGCGCTACAGGTGTGCACGGCTGCCATGTTGTATGGCTTTAGAATAGTAGACGACATGATTGCCGGACTTGGCAATTTTATGGACCAAAAAGGTTATCGCACAATTGAAGATTTTCGGGGTAAGGCCATTCCAAATACGGTGGACTGGAATGCCCTGAACATGAATTTTGATACCAAAGCGGTGATCAAAGAAGATAAATGCATTGAATGTGGTCGCTGCCATATAGCCTGTGAAGACACCTCACATCAAGCCATTCGTATAGATGTGAGAGAAGATGATAGCCGTAAATTTACGGTGGTAAATGATAAATGTGTGGGTTGTAACTTATGTGCGCATGTTTGCCCGGTACCGGACTGTATTGACATGGTCACCGTTGATAACGGTAAACCTCCCATGACATGGCCCGAACATCCGGCAAATCCAATGCGCAGCAAGCCTTAATGGGAGAATGCCATGTCATCTTTTAAGCATGAAATGAGTCAGGAAGATCTGCAGGCCTACTGGATGCCGTTTACTGCTAATCGGCAATTCAAGGCAAACCCTCGCTTGGTTGTTGGGGCAGATCGTATGCACTTTACCCTTGCCGATGGCCGTTCGTTGCTGGATGGTATCGCGGGTTTGTGGTGCTGCAATGCTGGCCATAATCGTCCGAGAATTGTCGAGGCAATACAAAAACAAGCTGCCGAACTGGATTACGCGCCCGCGTTCCAAATGGGTCACCCGAAACAATTCGAGCTGGCCAGTCGACTGGCACGTATGATGCCGGGCAATTTAAATAAAGTATTTTTTACTAATTCTGGCTCTGAATCCTGCGAAACCGCCCTTAAAATGGCGATTGCCTATCATAGAGCCAGAGGTGAAGGGCATCGCACCCGGCTTATCGGGCGTGAAAAAGGCTATCACGGCGTCAACTTCGGTGGCATGTCGGTTGGCGGCATGCCTGCTAACCGTAAGATGTTTGGCACTTTAGTATCTGGCGTCGACCATTTACGTCACACCCACGGTATTGAAGCCAACAGGTTCTCCAAAGGGCAACCTGAACATGGCGCTGAACTGGCGGAAGATTTAGTCAGATTATGTGAATTGCACGATCCTTCGACCATAGCTGCTGTCATTGTGGAGCCGTTAGCGGGTTCTGCAGGAGTGATTCTGCCACCAAAAGGTTATCTGGAACGACTGCGACAGATTTGTGATGAGCATGGCATATTGTTGATCTTTGACGAAGTAATCACCGCATTTGGTCGCCTGGGTTCACCTTTTGCCACCAGTTATTTTGGTATCGAGCCCGATATCGTCACCACCGCAAAAGCCCTGACCAATGGGGTTATTCCGATGGGCGCAGTGTTTGCGCAAGATAAAATATACGACGCCTTCATGCAAGGGCCGGAAAACATGGTGGAATTTTTCCATGGTTACACCTTTTCAGGCAATCCGATGGCTTGTGCTGCCGCACTGGCGACGCTCGATACCTATGAAGAAGATGGTCTGCTTACGCGTGGCGCTGAGTTATCAGATTACTGGCAGGAAGCACTGCATTCGCTGGCTGACCTACCTTTGGTGAAAGATCTACGCAATCTTGGTTTAATTGCTGGTATTGAACTTGAACCTATTCCTGGTGCACCGACGAAAAGAGCCTTTGAAGTCTTTCTTAAAGCCTATGAGGCGGGCTTGTTGATCCGTACGACAGGCGACACGCTGGCATTGTCACCACCACTTATCATTGAGAAAAGTCACATAGATTTTGCCTTTAATACCCTGCGCGACATCATTACCTCGCTGGATTAGGAAAAGACCATGAAACTTATTAAACATATTATCGCTGGCCAGGAAACGCGCGGCCAGTCTGAATTAACTTCCGCAGTTTATGACCCTGCCACCGGAGAGCAACAAGCCGAAGTGCTGTCAGGCACGGTTCAGGATGTTAATCTCGCGGTGACTGCTGCCAAAGAGGCCTTTCCTGCTTGGTCAAAAACGCCAGCAACAAAACGTGCCGGCATCATGTTTAATCTGCGCCAGATTCTGAATGATAAGCGGGATTTGGTGGCCAGTACCATTTCAGCAGAGCACGGGAAGACCCATGATGACGCGTTAGGCGAGGTTACGCGTGCCCTCGATGTCATCGATTATGCTTGCGGTATAGCGGAAAAACTTAAAGGCGAGTTTTCTCGTGATGCCGCCTCTGGGATTGATGTATGTGGCGAACGTCAGGCACTTGGTGTGGTTGCTGGTATCACCCCGTTTAATTTTCCGGCAATGGTACCGCTTTGGATGATTCCCATGGCGTTAGCCTGCGGCAACACATTTGTGCTCAAACCTTCAGAACGGGATCCTTCAAGCGCCAATTTAATTCACGCACTATTTAAAGAAGCTGGCTTACCTGATGGCGTACTCAATGTTGTGCATGGTGGTAAAGATGCAGTGGATGCAATATTGGACCATAAAGACGTGCAAGCAGTGAGCTTTGTTGGCTCTACGGCAATCGCTGAATACATTTACACGCGCGGCTGTGCGTCCGGAAAACGCGTACAAGCGCTAGGCGGCGCAAAAAATCACATGGTAGTGCTACCGGATGCCGACCTTGATCAGGCTGCGGATGCTTTGATGGGGGCTGGTTTTGGCTCAGCAGGAGAGCGCTGTATGGCCATCAGTGTGGCCGTGCCGATTGGTCAGGAGACAGCCGACGCCCTAGTAGAACGATTAATTCCGCGCATTAAAGCACTGAAGATTGGTCCCTGTTCTCAACAGGATGCTGAAATGGGCCCAGTGATCACCCGTGATGCCCAAAGACGCATTTGTGATCTGATCAGTCAGGGCGAAAAAGAAGGGGCAACGGTCGCAGTAGATGGCCGTGAATTCACGCTTGCTGGCTACGAGCAGGGCTTTTGGGTGGGTGGTACGCTGCTGGATCATGTTACGACAGAAATGAGTGTCTACCAACAGGAAATCTTTGGTCCCGTCCTGTCGGTGGTGAGAGCTGACGATTATGCGCAAGCGGTAGATATGATAAATGCCCATGAATATGGCAATGGTACCGCTATTTTCACTCGCGATGGCGATGCCGCGCGGGATTTCGCAGCGAATATTCAGGTGGGCATGGTGGGGGTGAATGTGCCGATACCCGTGCCGGTGGCATTTCATAGTTTTGGTGGCTGGAAACGCTCCTTATTTGGCAGTCATGGCATCTACGGACCTGAAGCAGTGCATTTTTACACCAAGTTAAAAACCATAACGACCCGCTGGCCAACAGGTATTCGCAGCGGAGCAGAATTTAACTTTCCCAGCATGAAACACTAGAGTCTGTTATGCGCTACTGTCATTTAGCACAGTGGCTGCAAACAGATTCTAACAATAACAAAGGCAAGGAGAACAACACATGTCGACATTGCGCAGTGGCTTGATACAGATGGGCTTAAAAGCCTCTACAGATAATGAACCAGAAATGATTCGTCAGGCTATGATCGAAGCTCATTTACCGTTAATTGATGAAGCTGGTAAACAAGGGGTGCAGGTTTTATGCTTCCAGGAAGTATTTACCCAACCGTATTTTTGCCCCAGTCAGGATACCAAATGGTACGAAAGCGCTGAACGCATTCCGGATGGTCCTACCGTGACACTAATGCAGGAATACGCTAAAAAATACAAAATGGTCATAGTTGTACCCATCTATGAGCAGGACGATGTGACAGGTGTGTACTACAACACTGCTGCGGTAATAGATGCAGATGGCAGCTATCTGGGTAAATATCGCAAAACCCATATTCCGCAAGTCGCTGGATTCTGGGAGAAGTTTTTCTTTAAACCGGGTGCTTCCGACTGGCCTGTTTTTGATACCCAGTATTGCAAATTAGGTGTGTATATTTGTTATGACCGCCATTTTCCGGAAGGCTGGCGTGCACTGGCATTAAATGGTGCTGAATATATCGTTAACCCGTCGGCGACCGTCGCTGGATTGTCTGAATATTTATGGAAACTGGAACAACCCGCGGCGGCAGCGGCCAATGGTTGTTGGATTGGGGCCATTAACCGTGTAGGACGTGAACAACCCTGGGATATAGGCGAGTTTTATGGCCAGAGTTATTTTGTGAATCCACGTGGACAAATCGAAAAGCAAGCCAGCCGTGATCAGGATGAGCTGATTATTCATGATATGGATATGGGAATGGTTCAGGAAGTGAGAAATACCTGGCAATTTTTCCGTGATCGTCGCCCCAGCACCTATACTCGTCTGACGGACGGTGAATAAAAATAATAAATAAAGGTGAGCATATGAGTGAACAAGTGGTAGAAGACAGTGCTGCAATGGCAGAGCAGCAATCTGCTGGAACTGGCTATGACGCTGATCTCTGGAATGAAGATTTAGCCCCCACCACAGAACAAACAAGAACCTGGAACTGGTTTCACTTCGCGGCATTATGGATTGCCATGGTTGTTTGTGTACCAACTTATATGCTCGCTGCTGGATTGGTTTCTGAGGGGATGGCCTGGTGGCAGGCGATCATTACGGTATTACTGGGTAACGTCATTGTCTTAGTTCCGATGATCCTGATCGGTCATGCCGGCACCAAATACGGCGTACCTTTCCCGGTATTATTACGTTCAGCCTTTGGCACTAAGGGGGCGAAAATCCCGGCTATTGCCAGAGGGCTGGTCGCCTGTGGCTGGTTTGGTATTCAAACATGGGTCGGCGGCAGCGCCATCTACGTTATTTTAAATAACCTAAGTGGTAATGCCTTTGCTGGTGAGCCTTTACCCTTTTTAGCCATCGATCTGGCACAGACGTTGTGTTTCCTAGCGTTCTGGGCATTGCATCTGGTGTTTATTAAATACGGCACTGAGTCCATCCGATGGTTAGAAAGCTATGCAGCGCCATTTCTTATTTTAATGGGGCTGGCATTGTTATACTGGGCATATGTCAAAGCGGGTGGCTTTGGTAACATGCTGTCAGCACCGTCTCAATTCGGGCCAGGGGGCGCTAAGGAAGGGCAGTTTGCCACAACCTTTATCGCTGGTTTAACCGCGATGGTGGGGTTTTGGGCAACGATGGCGTTAAACATTCCTGACTTTACACGCTTCGCTAAATCACAAAAAGATCAAATTTTAGGACAGGCTATTGGGCTACCGGTACCCATGGCATTGTTCGCTTTTATTGGTGTCGCGGTGACGTCCGCTACGGTTACTATCTATGGTGAAGCCATTTGGGATCCGGTGGCACTGGCTGGACGCTTGGGCGGCATGGGTATCGTGGTGGCACTGGTCGCATTGGCTATCGCGACACTGACCACTAATTTAGCGGCGAATATCGTCGCTCCTGCCTATGGGTTTTCTAATCTCAGTCCCGAAAAAATCAGTTTCAAAATGGGCGGTTATATAACTGCCGGTATTGGTGTGGCTATCTTTCCATGGAAACTTCTGGAAACAGCCGGCGGCTACCTGTTTACCTGGTTGATTGGCTACTCGGCGCTGTTGGGACCGATAGCAGGGATCTTAATTGCAGACTATTTTATCTTGCGCAAATGCCATTTGGATGTCGAGGATCTATTCCGCCATGATGGTAAGTACGGTGCAGGTAATGGCTGGAATCGAGCAGGTTTAATTGCACTGGTATTGGGTGTGATACCTAATGTACCGGGGTTTCTACAGGCGGCAGGGGCGGTTGAATCTGTCCCCGCTATTTTTAATACGTTATACAGCTATGCCTGGTTTGTAGGACTATTTGTTGCGGGTGGTATTTATATGCTGCTGGCAAAAAAGGGGGATTAATATGTCTATCTTGATTAGAGGCGGGACAGTGGTCAATGCTGATGCCAGCCAAAAAGCCGATGTCTATATTCATGGCAACAAAATTGCTGCCGTAGGCACTGATCTTGATGTGCCAGCGGGCACAGAAATTTTAGATGCCAGCGGACAATTGGTTATGCCCGGGGGAATTGATCCCCATACCCATATGCAACTTCCGTTTATGGGAACAGTAGCATCCGAAGATTTTTTTACTGGCACCGCTGCAGGGCTGGCCGGTGGCACCACCAGTATTATCGATTTTGTTATTCCCAATCCGCAACAACCGTTGATGGATGCTTATCAGACCTGGAGAGGCTGGTCAGAAAAGGCTTGTGCAGACTACAGCTTTCACGTAGCGGTGACCTGGTGGGATGATTCTGTCGGTGAGGATATGGGAAAACTGGTAAGGGAAGAGGGCGTTAACAGCTTTAAGCACTTTATGGCCTACAAAAACGCTATCATGGCAGAAGATGAAACCCTGTATAACAGTTTCACCCGTGCTCTGGAGTTAGGCGCAATCACTACGGTCCACGCCGAAAATGGTGAACTGGTATTCCAGCTTCAGAAAAAATTATTGGAAATGGGCATCACCGGTCCGGAAGCCCATCCGTTATCTCGTCCACCGGCAGCGGAAGGTGAAGCCGCGAATCGTGCTATTCGTTTAGCTGAAGTGATAGGTGTGCCGTTGTATTTAGTGCATGTTTCCACGAAAGATGCGCTGGATGAAATTATCCGCGCCAGGAATAACGGTCAACGTGTATTTGGGGAAGTACTGGCAGGGCACTTATTGGTAGATGAAAGTGTTTACCGGGATCCGGATTTTACCCGTGCAGCCGCTCATGTAATGTCGCCGCCATTCCGGGAAAAACATCATCAGGATGCACTGTGGAAAGGATTACAGGCAGGTAGTTTACAAACCACGGCAACTGATCATTGTTGTTTTTGTGCGCCACAAAAAGCCGCTGGTAAAGATGATTTTACTAAGATACCAAACGGCACCGCAGGGATAGAAGACAGAATGACCGTACTCTGGAGTCATGGCGTCAATACCGGACGTATGACACCAGAAGAATTCGTTGGAGTGACTTCAGCCAATGCTGCCCGCATTTTCAACATTTACCCACGTAAAGGTAAAATTGCCGTTGGGGGCGATGCGGATATAGTTCTGTGGGATCCGGAAGCAACCAAAACAATTTCAGTAGAAACCCATAAACAGAATATCGATTTTAATATCTTCGAAGGAATGAAAGTTAAAGGGTTAGCTACCCATACGATTTCTGATGGCATTTTGAAATATAAAGATGGTGACTTACGTGTTGAACAAGGCAAAGGGAACTATATTAAACGCCCAGCATTTCAGCCGATGTTCCATGCGCTAGAGAAAGTCGCGGCAAGTCAGGCACCCAACGCGGTGAAACGAGATTAACTGAGATAATCTAGCCCTAATCAGGCCCGCTTAAATCTATCTCTAAGCGGGCTCTTATCAACACACGCTAATCATGCACCATTTAAACTGTCAGCTTTTTCGCTTTCCATTGCGCTCGATCAATATTCTCATCCATTTATATTCATACACTTAAAAGATAATCAGCTCACTGAGTACGTGATATGAATAAACATCAGGTTGGATTTTCCTATTTGTCACAAGATGATCTCCTTCACGCTGGCGCTTTTGATTTGCCCATGGCCATTGCAACGGCAGAAAAAGCCCTTTTGGATTTTGAGGATCATAAGATCCTTTTCCCAGAGAAAATTGTCCAGATATTCAACCCAGCGTCGCAGGAACGCATCAATTGTCTACCAGCGACATTATTGGATGAAAAAATCTGCGGCGTTAAATGGGTATCGGTCTTTCCTCGTAACCCAAAACAATTTGATGCGCAAAACCTTTCGGCGATCTTTGTCTTATCCGAAATTGAAAAAGGCTTTCCTGTTGCGGTGATGGAAGGCACCTTGGCTTCAAATATGCGCGTAGCAGCTGTCGGCGCAATTTCAGCCAAGCATTTAGCAAGACAATACAGTACCAGCATTGGTTTTATTGGTGCCGGTGAGCAAGCCAAGATGCATTTATTGGCAATGAAAGTAGTGAGACCCTCTCTTAAAATATGTCGCGTGTCTGATATGGATGCCAATGCAGAAAAGCAGTTTGTTGAAGAACTTGCGCCATTGCTACCGGATATGAAGTTTGAAGCCACCAATACCAACATGCGCTCGGCGATGATTGATGCAGACATTTTAGTGACAGCCACTAGTGCGCAATCACCATTACTAAAAGCCGAATGGATGAAACCGGGGGCGTTCTACAGCCATGTTGGCGGTTGGGAAGATGAATACGCGGTTGCACAGCAATGTGACAAGATTGTTTGCGACGACTGGCACACTGTTATGCATCGCACTCAAACTCTAAGCCGGATGTTTAAAGAAGGGCTAATAACCTCCTCAGATATCCATGCAGATCTTCATGAGCTTGTTTCCGGTCATAAATCCGGACGCGAACATGAACAGGAACGAATCTATTTTAATGCAGTCGGGTTAGCCTATTTAGATGTTGCTATTGCGCTGGCAATGTATAAACGCGCAATAAAGTCCGAGGAGGGTACTAAATTGGAACTGCAATCTTGTATGATTTTTGAACATCAAAATATTGCCGATAATATTCGGCTTTAACTGGTTTATCACCATGTTCACTCGCAAAACTAACAACGATGAAAAAACGGTAACTGTGATTATTAATGGCGAGCCCGTCGAAGCACGCGCCACGGATACTGTAGCTGCTGCCATTTTGAACAGTGGCATACGAACAACGCGCACAACTCCGGTATCGGATTCTCCCAGAGGTCCTTTTTGTCTTATGGGGGTATGCTTTGAGTGTCTTGTGACAATTAATGGTGAATTCAACCAACGCGCTTGCATGACTACAGTAGAGCCTGGGATGGAGATCAAAAGCCAAATCGGCGCAGGAATGATTAGATGACCCTTGAAAAGTATGATGTGGCGATTATTGGCGCCGGTCCTGCGGGATTATCCGCCGCCACACTATGTGCCAATCACGGCGCAAATGTCATCCTGTTCGATGAACAAAATGCCGTGGGTGGCCAGATTTACAGACACATTGAGCACAGTTCCCTTACTCACCAAAAGTTGTTGGGACCGGACTACCAAAAAGGTAAAAAAATAGCAGAAGCTTTTAAAAACTGTTCGGCTACTTATGTCCCGAAAGCCCGAGTCTGGCACATCGATGACAACAAGGAAATTGCATACTCTACTGTTTCTAAGGCGCAAACTGTGCATGCTGAGAACGTCATTTTAGCGACAGGTGCAATGGAACGACCGGTACCGTTTCCGGGTTGGACCCTGCCAGGTGTTATGAATGCCGGGGCAGGCCAGGTGTTATTCAAAGCCCATGAATTAGCACCCAGTGAAGATGTTATATTGGCGGGCTCTGGTCCACTCCTTTTACTTTTAGCCTGGCAATACCTGCAGGCGGGGATAAAGGTCCAGGCGGTTTTAGATTTAACGCCAGGGGAAAATCACTTTCAGGCGATTAAGCATTTACCCAAAGCGTTACTGGCCTTTTCTTATTTACGCAAAGGTTTGGTTTATGAATGGCAATTAAAGCGTGCCGGCATTCCTTTTTTTCGTAACGTCAGTAACTTGCAAGCATGTGGCGAACAGGAGTTGTCCAGCGTATCATTTTTAGTAAAAGGGGTTCGATACGCTCTCAATACTCAACACCTTTTGGTCCATTTTGGTGTTATTCCCTCTATTCAATTGAGCCAGTCAATTGGCTGTGAACATCTCTGGGACAAAGGACAACAATGTTGGCGTCCTAAACTAACTGAATCTGGTGAGACAAATTTAACAGGCATCTACATTGCAGGAGACGGTGCGGGTATCAATGGCGCAGTTAGCGCCCAATATTCAGGTGAAATAGCGGCTTTGGATTGCTTATCAAAAACCGGCAAAATAAGTGCCTCAGAGCATCGAACATTATCTGAACCGCTATACCGGTCAAAGGCTAAGGATCAAAGAATTCGTCCATTTTTAGAGGCATACTTTCGTGTGCCCACATCGCTATTTCGCGATCTTCCAGATGACACCCTGGTTTGCCGTTGTGAAGAAGTGACGGCATTGAACATTCGGGATGCCGTAAGAGCAGGGCATACCGATTGTAATCAAGTGAAATTTCTGACTCGCTGCGGCATGGGGCCTTGTCAGGGCAGGCAGTGTGCACAAGCGGTAAGTCATATTGTGGCGGCGGAATCTGGCAAAAAGGTAGAGCATGTCGGCACTTACCGAGCACGCTCCCCAAGCAATCGACTCTCATTAGGAGAACTGGCGTCTTTATATCCGGAGGAACAAGAATGAAGGCAGATGTTCTCATAATAGGTGGTGGACTGATGGGATTTTCCAGTGCCTTGCATTTGGCGCTACGCGGAAAATCTTGTGTTGTCATAGAAAAAGACAGCCCCGGTCGGCATGCCTCGGGCGTGAATGCTGGAGGTTTAAGACGGTTAAACCGTCATCCTGCGGAAATTCCGTTGGCAGTAGCAGCGGCAGAGAAATGGCAAAACATTGCGGCTTTGGTTGGCTCACATTGTGATGCGGTTTTTCCCGGGCAAATAAGAGTTGCTGAGAATGACGATGATTTGGCAAAGCTTTTTAGCAGAGCGGAGGTGGTGCAGAATATAGGTTACCAACACGAAGAAATTATTGGGAAAAATACGCTATATCAGATGCTTCCAAATCTGATACCCGGTTGCGTTGGTGGTTTATTGTGTCGGGGTGACGGCTACGCCAGACCTTTTCATGCGTTAACTGCATTTAGAGATCGCGCCTGCGAATTGGGGGTGAAGTACTTTCAAGGCACTGAAGTACTTGATATCGATAAAGGGCCAATCACGTGGACCATCCATACAAACAATGGCAAGTTTAGCAGTGACGTATTGTTAAATTGTGCTGGTGCCTGGGCGCATAAAATAGCGGAAAAAGTCGGTGATAGTGCCCCAATTACCCCTAAAGCTCCCATGATGATGGTCACCGAACGGCTACCTCATTTCATTGAGCCTGTGGTCGGTGCGGCAAGCCGCAAACTGTCATTCAAACAAATGCAAAACGGTACGCTACTGATTGGCGGTGCCCATTTAGCAACGCTGGATATGGAACAGGAAAGCACACAAATGAACTGGCGAAAACTGGCTGTGAGCGCCAGAAGCGTTTTAGCGTTGTTTCCACAACTGAAAAACGTCCATATCGTGCGAACCTGGGCAGGTATTGAAGCTTTCACTCCTGACTCATTACCTATCATTTGCCCAAGTACAACAGCAAGTCAGGTTTTTCATTGCTTTGGATTTTCCGCCCATGGTTTTCAATTATCTCCCGTGGTAGGGCAAATAATGTCTGAGCTGGTCATCGATGGGCAGACTTCTTTTCCGATAGAGCCGTTTAATATCGATCGCTTTTGAAGCGAGCTACATTACCTGCCAATGAGCGGAAGCATTAAAAAGACAAAAGAAGAGTCCTTTAGAGAGCTGTTCTAAAATGTATCCCAACTCGGTGTACCTGCAAAACGCGCCGCCATAAAATCAATGACTGAACGCACTTTAGGTGCAAGATGTTCTCTACCCGCAAAAATCAGGTAGATAGATAACTCCAGCATTTTGTACTCAGGCAATAACTGAACAAGTCGATTCTGTTTTAAATCATCGCCAACAACAAAGGTTGGCATTCGCGATACCCCAGCTCCTGCCAATACAGCTTCACGAATAGCCAGACTATTATTCATTTGGATCGCACCTTGAACAGCAATTTTCTGGCGTTGGTTTTGATGCTTAAACTCCCACTTAACCGTTTACTAAGAGATGAACCCAAATGCTCGCTCCGTAACCTAAAGCTATCACCGGTGTCCACTTCAAATGACTAAAAAATGTATACTGACCACGTGCCTGTCCCATCAGTGCTACACCAGCGGCTGATCCAATAGACAAAAGGCTTCCTCCAACACCTGCAGTTAACGTCACTAATAACCATTGCGTTTGCGACATCTCTGGATTCATCGTAAGTACAGCAAACATAACCGGAATATTGTCAACAATTGCAGACATGATACCAACCAGAATGTTTGCTGTAGTAGGACCTAACTCACCATAGATAAAGTTGGATGCGAGCCCCAGATACCCAAGGAAACCAAGTCCGCCCACGGCAAGAATGACACCGTAAAAGAAAAATAGGGTATCCCATTCAGCATGGGCTATTTTTTCAAAGACATCGAAATCATAAGGGTCATCTTTGGAAGCCGGCGGGTTTTCGGTTAACTGCGTCCATTCTTTAGACTTTCTTCTTAGGTAGTAGCCATAGAATTTTAAATAAGCCAAGCCAGTCATCATGCCAAAAACGGGTGGCAAATGAAGAAAGTTATGAAAACTGATTGCAGTGATGATCGTCAATATAAACAAACCAACAATCACCAGACCACCGTATTTTAAATCGTCTTTACTAGAAGTTACCGACGCCGGTTTACTTCCAGGTAGAAAGAATTGCATCAACAACGCCGGAATAAGAAAATTAACTAGAGAGGGAATGAATAACGCAAAAAAACCAGAGAATTCAATTATTCCTTTTTGCCACACCATCAATGTCGTGATATCACCAAATGGACTAAAAGCACCACCTGCATTTGCGGCAACGACGATGTTAATGCAGGCAATTGCAACAAATTGTGGCTTTCCTTCTCCAACAGCCATAATCACCGCACACATAATGAGTGCCGTGGTTAGATTATCTGCTATGGGGGATATCACAAATGCAAGGATACCTGTGAGCCAAAATAACGATTTGTAACTGAACCCTTTTTGTATAAGCCAGTTTCTCAAGGCTTCGAAAACATTCCGTTCCAACATGGCACTTATATACGTCATTGCCACTAGAAGAAAGAAGAACAGTTCAGCGTATTCCAGTAAGTTATGGCGAATAGCCGCTTCTACAACATGAATGTCCGCAGTGTTTTTATATGTCAGTGCAATCATCATCCAGATTATTCCAGCCGCGAGGAGCACAGGTTTCGACTTTCTCAAGTGAAGCTGCTCTTCGAAAATGACTAATATATAAGCCATACAGAACACGATAACCGCACTGATGCCTACCCAACTCGTTGTCAAGTCAAGCACATTGAATGATAGGTGTTCTGCGCTCAAGCAGACTGAGGGATTGATGATTGTCGCTAGCATTGTGAGCAAACGGATAATTCGCATGTTTACTGCCTTCTGAAAAATGGTCAACAAATGCATATATTGCGTGCATTATATTTATTTCTGATTATCATAATATGTGTGCCACATGATAATGCAATAAAATTTAAAGATAGCCAGTGGAAAAGCGAAGTACGCGGCTTACATTATTTGGTGAAGCAAAAAGAAAGCGGTATTTGAAAAGTTCCGCAATGCAGACCTGACGGCATCTTCCCAAAAAATCCGCAAATTGATGCGGAAATATATTGAATTAAAGTAGGGCCTGATTAGCGCAAACAGGTTTCTAAAACGAATGACTGAATACAGCAGGAAAAGATAAAGTGAACGAAGTTCTCCATGGTATTTCTACGACCGAAATCGCAAACCAATTAATGGCCTATTTGTTATTAACAGCACATATCTGCATGGTGCTGAATTTATCTAAATGGCAGAAAAATAGGGGGGATCAATTCACCTTTGTTGTAGCTAGCATTTTGGCGGCATTAAGCACGGTTGGATTTATCCAGTTTATTAATTTTCATTCGGTTTTGATAAAACATGAAGTAGGTACCGGTTTCGCATTTTTACTAAGTATACTTTTCACTTTCACAATTCCTCGATTGAGGAAAGAAAAGTAGCAAACAGATCTAGGTAATTCATACGATGAAGTTATTTGAGAATTCTATCAGTTTCACTTGATCGAGTGGTCATGTTCAGATCTCTTACAATGCATACGGCTAAACGCTCGGCAACCGTTGCACGTTGAGGTTTTGATTGACAGCCAAGATTCACGTACAGCCAATCCGCGTGTACTTCTCATTCACTTGAGAAAGTATACAGTATATGCGGTTGCCCCCCGGTCACCGCTGGTAAAAGTTAATTAACTCGTAATTCTATGATATATATTAACGCTGGATTATTAACTGACTATATAAAATTCAATTGCTCTGGAAATTCAATGTTTGTGAATGGCAGTTAATAAAGCGATGGAGTATTTACCCTACAGTGGTTCATAGTGTTCTATTAATATTAGAATTAGATTATAATTTAATTATCATAGTCATAAAGTGAGGAACACGTAGGTGGAAACTAAAACTGCACGTTTTACTGTATTAATGGATCCGCGAAAAAAGCAAGCCTTTGAAGGTCTGTGTGCTTCCCAGGATTTAACCCCGTCGCAGGTAGTCAGGCAATTGATCCGTGAATACCTTGAGAAGCACAATGTGAGTTACTTGGAGGAAGGGTCAAATGCGACCAATAATCCGAAGGTAAAAATTTAGTCACAATCTCCTTTACTTCGTTGTTCAGATGATGACAAAAAATATTCGCGGCTGGTATTAAGCATTTTCTGAACAAGATCGCATTCAGCTACTTTCTGACTGCTTTGTTCTCCCGAACTTTCAACGCCATGTGCTTTCAGAAAATCCAACGTTTCATCAAAACTAGAGAAATGATTCGATTCACCTATTAAATCGATGATCCCAGCCTTAATTAATTTTGCCCTGACACGACTGTTAGCGCCAGAAAGCATAATATTAACCCCGCGTTTTTGAAGATCCCTGATAACTTCTTCCAGTGTTTGCAATCCCGTTATATCAATAAACGGGACCCATTTTAAACGAATGATCAAATGCTGCGGATCCGTATGTGTGCCAGCCAACGCCCGTTCAAAATTTTCCACTGCACCAAAGAAAAATGGTCCTTCCACAGCAAAAACCAACATGCCTGGTGGAAGGTTAATAAATCCTTTATGAGAAAATTCATGTGTCAATTCTTGTTCTGTTGCTTGACGAACTTCGACACTAGTAGCCATTCTTCTAAGAAAATGGAGTGTTGCCAAAATAACACCCATGTTGACCGCGACAACAAGATCAACAAACACGGTTAAGGTAAAAGTAACGAGTAAGATAACAACATCTGCTTGAGGAGCCCGACGTACAATTTTAACAAAGTGCTTGGCTTCACTCATATTCCAAGCCACAACAAATAGAATGGCCGCCAATGTTGCAAGTGGAATATGTACAGCCAAAGGAGAAAGCACTAACAAGATAACAATCAAGGTAATCGAGTGAACAATTCCGGCTATAGGACTCGTACCACCATTACGAATATTCGTCGCTGTTCTTGCAATTGCGCCAGTCGCAGCAAATCCGCCAAAAAAAGGAGCAACAATATTTGCCAGCCCCTGACCAAGCAATTCCTGGTTGGAGTCATGCCGAGTGCCAGCCATTCCGTCTGCTACTACGGCTGATAACAAGGATTCTATAGCGCCCAACATGGCTATTGTAAATGCCGGCCCCATCAATTCAATTGCTTTTCCCCACGTAATGGAAGGAGCGGTAAACTCCGGTAATCCTTGCGGAATACCACCGAAAGCCGTACCAATCGTTTTTATGCCTTCAAACTGAAAAGTTACCTGAATCAAGGTAGTTGCAAGTAGTGCTACCAAAGGGCCTGGAATACGTTTAAATCCCGGTAGTTTTGGGCTGTAGAGGACTAACGAAATTGCAAGAAATGCTAATATGGTGGATGCGATGTGAAACTGTGGAAGTGCTAGAAGTAAGTTATATAGTTTAATGTGAAAGTGCTCACCGACTACTGCGGGTAGTCCAAAAAAATCTTTCCATTGCCCGACCCAGATAACGACGCCAATTCCAGCTGTAAACCCTACGATTACAGGATCAGGGATAAACTTAATAACACCTCCCATTTTCGCCATTCCAAGGAGCAACAACATTACACCCGCCATCAGGCTAGCGATCTGCAAACCTTCAATACCATATTTTGCGGTGACCCCCGATAAAACAACAATAAATGCCCCAGTGGGGCCAGCAATTTGAAGTCTAGTTCCCCCAAAAATTGAGACAAACAGTCCGGCAATAATTGCGGTATATATCCCTTGTTCAGGTTTAGCGCCTGATGCAATTGAAAATGCCATAGCAAGAGGTAAAGCAACAATGCCAACAATCGCACCCGCCACAATATTGTTCAACCATTGACTTCGCTTAAAGAGCCCTGCTTTTTTTGCTTCCAAAATCGCTAACATGATTGTGATCTACGCATTAATAGCATGATAATTTAATTATAATAACGTTATCATTAGACAGCAATCGACAGGAAAAAATAATAGGGAAAAATACGCTACATTAGTCCTTCCGAACCAGATCTCCGGTTGTGTTGGCGGTTTATAGTGCCGTTGTGATGGCTACGGCAGACCCTATCATGCGTTAACTGCAATTAGAGATTGCGTCTGCGAATTGGGGGTGAAGTACTTTCAAGGCACAGGAGTACTTGATATCGATAAAGGGGTGACAACGTGGACCATCCTTACAAACAACGGCAAGTTTTGCAAAGTGGGCTACATTGACTGCCAATGAGCGGAAGCATTAAAAAGACAAAAGAAGAATCCCTTGGAGAGCTGTTCTAAAATGTATCCCAACTCGGTGTACCTGCAAAACGCGCCGCCATGAACTCAATAAATGAACGCACTTTAGGTGCAAGATGTTCCTTACCAGCAAAGATTAGGTAGATAGATAACTCCAGCATTTTGTACTCAGGTAATAACTGAACAAGTCGCTTTTGTTTTAAATCATCGCCAACAACAAAGGTTGGCATTCGCGATACCCCAGCTCCTGCCAATACGGCTTCACGAATCGCCAGACTATTATTCATTTGGATCGTACTTTGAACAGCAATTTTCTGGTGTTGTTTTTAATGTTTAAACTCCCACTCCCAAGGAGAGTTTTGATATTGATAGGTAATGACATTGTGTTTTGACAATTCCTCGGGTGTTTTTAGGGATACAGATCAACTTTATGATCTGAGAACTGCATATCTACATGTATTTTGGGAAAGTGTTTTAGGAACAGACATTATGCGAGAGCAGGGCATAATGACAAGAGCCCGTAAACTCGCATACTTGTAACTTTAAGTCTTTTCCCAGGCTCCACTGTGACGCTCAATACTCGGCGCAAATTGTGTGACCATCGGGACAGAATCCTTCCTGGTAAGCATCAGTTACCTGTCGAAACTGTTCTAACGTCAATACGCCAGTGCCGTGAACGTGAGCAAACTGCTGAACATCAATGTCTATTGCTTCGATTGCATCTCTGAATGAGAGCATTCTTTTATCTGCTGACGGAACTGAATTTAATAAGTTGGCGCCAAATTCATCCATCGTATAGACCAATTTGGTGCCGGGAATGTAAAACAGTAGAAAATGCTCGGACGTAATAGTCGAAATGTCGTGCAACTGAACCTTACCATCGGCTAGATCAAGAACACCATCTACCAGGATAAATCTATCATCGGACAGTTCATTGCCGATGCGTTTTTTGAGAGATAAAAGGTGGCTGTCAACAGTAACAAACTGCACACCCATTGTTGCTATCTTTTTAATATCTCCCATGTGTCCAGGGTGGTGCTCAGGGACAACAAAGTAGCGAACGGATTTTTCCGCACCAATCTTCTCATTGACTGCTTTCATTCGTGCTTCAAAACCTGAGAGACTGCCTGCAGCTATAAAATAGTCCCCGGTATCCACAAAAATTGACGAGCGAACCCCTTTTCCAACAAGGTAGACATCTTCTCCGATTGTCTTGACCTGCATTTTCGAAACATCACGCATGCCCTCAAGCGGTTTGGTGTCTTTGGGTAAGATAAAGGCCTTAGATACATCCGGGTTTACCTCAATTTCTCGTGAAAGTGTTATGGTGGCAGGGCGCCCATGGCGGAACTGATTGGTGTCGGACGCGTAGGTTATTCCATCCTTTATTCGGTGCTCCGAATACACATAGTGAACACCATTAGTACGCTCCATTTGTGTAATTAATCCAGTCGTATTGTCAATATAAAGTGTGACATCAACGGAGCCGTTAATTTTAAAACTCAATTTGTCATGAACTCGCCCCAAAAGCGTAGTTTGTCCTTCATAGTTTGCAGTATCAACCGCATCTGTCAAAAGCCGGACCAATGTTGTGTCCAACAGCCGCATCATCCCCGCACCCACGCGTTTGTGAGTAAGATCCTCTCGCATTACGTGGGACCCACGTAAATAATTGATGCTCCAACCCGACGTACCATCAAACATGATTTGCCCTAAACGCTTTCCAGTGGCATCTACTCGCCAGTTCTTCACGGATTTTCGGCCATGCACATAATCAATTATCAGGGTCGAATGCAACCTTGAAACTGCGTCAAGCCCAGGCCGAACACCACCATCTCGAGTAATAGTTTTGTATCTGTCACGGACAATTAAAGATTTCATGGAGGTTAATGATTCACCACCATAGGCTTTAATAACTTTTGAGATAACTTCCTGTTCCACATCACTGGCATATGCTGCAGTCGTTAAAACTAACCAGATTCCCGCTAAAACTTTGAATAGTCTTTCCATAGGTCCTTAAACACTTGAGTAGTTTTTTATCAAAACATAACGACAGGGACTTCCTGCTACAATGCACAATCGACAAATGACTTGCTGACAAGACCAGTTACTGCACATGCCACTTTTGTGGAGTCGTGATTGAAATGTTTAATCGGGTTTAATGACGTTTAGTCTTTCATTGGCTTTTTTAAATGCCAACAAGGTCTCTGATGAAGCACCAGGCCCAGGCCCAAAAGTCACTTCGTGCGGCTCTAAAACATGCCCATCTCTCGCTTGTACTTTTACGTTTTGCACAGGTGATTGCGTTCGTTTATCAAAAATTCTAATTGGCTCGTTATCTGCACCAAAAATCCATCTATCCCCCCAGTTAACAAGGCTGACTATCACAGGAAATAGGTCTTTACCTTTTGTTGTTAACTTATAACGATAACGATCTACTCCTGGCTTTGTTTGTTCTTTCCTGAGGATCTCGTGTTCTACAAGTCTGTTTAGACGATCAGTTAGCACAGTGCGTGCTAAGCCTAAACGCTTAGAAAAGTCAGAAAATGACGAGATACCATAAAATGCATCCCGCAAAATTAATAGCGTCCATTGATCACCAATTATGTCAACAGTTCTAGCAAGAGAGCAGTTAAAAGACTCTAGAGATGTTCTTGGCATTAATTCAAATCACTATAGTAGTAGCTTTATAGGACTAAAATAACAAATAAAGAACTACGCATCAACTAACCAGCTTCTAGCATTATTAGTAACATTGGTCTTCAATGCGTTGGCAGCAGGAAAAATAAATTTCATATTGGTATCTTTACAATACCAAAATAATTGAGTATCTTTAAGATACCATATGGGTCGAATCAGCTTTTCTACCGCTTTTAAAATAGTAGACAAATTAGCGAATCGACTTTTGAAAATGAGCTTGATAAAAAATGGAGAAATGATTATGCCAATGGTAACCGTACACTGTGTGAAAGGTTCTTTAACCAGCGCACAAAAAACAGCATTAGGTGAAGAAATGACGAACGTTTTACTTATGATCGAAGGGGGACAAGACACTGAAGGTGGAAGGTCCATCGCATGGGTTATGTTTAATGAAATGGAACCAGAGTCGTGGTTCGTTGGCGGCAGAACAGACAATCAATACGTTTCCGAGGCTGGAAAATTCCTTGTTGTTGTTACTGTTCCTGAAGGCTCTATGAACAAAGAGCGTAAGTCACTGGTACACAAAGCGGTTAACGACAGCATTTTGAAAGTGACCAATACAGAAGGCAAAGTAGGTGCAGGGCGTTCGGTGTGGGTTCAGGTAATCGAAATACCAGAAGGACACTGGGGTACAAGTGGCAAAACCGCTGGCGTAATGGGTATAGCGAAGGTGGCAGGACTTACGCCCCAGTCAGAGATTCTTGTTTACACCCGCGCATACTTAGACGCCAAAGGCCGTTGGTACGATCAGGCGGGATATCCGGAAGAAACAGCTGGTAGAGCAGTCGTTCGATATTGATTAGAGCATCATCTAATCAACGAACAATTGATGCCCACATAGAATTTTGTTTATCTCTATTTGGGCCTATTCAATGCAACATATAGGCTTGATAATGTCAGAAATCACATATTCGCGCGATGGAGACGTCGCCATAATCACGTTCAATAATGCCCCGGTAAATGCATTTTCACGTACCTTTGAATCACTTTATCGCGAACATATTTTGAAAGCGATGAATGACAATTGTAGGGCTTTGTTAACTCGCGCAGAGGGCCCCAACTTTTGTGCTGGAGCAGATGTAAACATGTTTGTCGATAAGGACCGTAGGCACGCCAGTGGATTAGTCAGTAGTGCAATCAACATGATGAATTTGATCGAAAGTCTACCCATTCCGACTGTCTGCTCAGTTAACGGCATAGCGATCGCCGCCGGAATGGAAATTATGATGGCACATGACATCGCGATAGTTGGTGAATCAGCCCAAATTGGCCAAACTGAAGCATTAATCGGCACTGCCACGCTCGCGGGCGGCGCACAACGACTTGCCGCACGTGTTGGTATTGCTCGCGCAAAACAAATGGTGTTTGAAGGTCGCATGTATGATGCTCAAACACTAGAGCGATGGAACGTTGTAAATATGGTGGTGCCAGACAACGAACTAGACAAAGCAGCTTTAGCCTACACAAAGAAACTTGCAGCGGGACCAACTGTCGCGTTGTCCGTTGGAAAAACGGCGATAAATGCATTTGCAGGGGCATGCTTAGGCCCAGCCGATCAAGTTGTTATGAGCGCTGCACCTCAGGTATTCGAAACAATTGATAAGAAGCAGGGTGTTGCTACTTTTCTCAAGCATGGAGCAAAGGCTTTTGCCTCTGGTTCCATTAAGTTTAAGGGGCATTAATGAATTCGGTAAATCAACTTTTTAGTTTGGCTGGAACAACAGCTGTTGTAACGGGTGGAACTCGCGGAATTGGCGAGATGATCGCTAATGGCTTTTTGAGAAGTGGTGCAAAAGTCTATATCACTTCTCGCAACGAAGACGCCTGTGTTGAAGCCCAGAATAGGCTCAACCAGGTAGGAGAATGCGTTGCTATTGCATCGGACTTATCAAACATTGACGGTGTAAGGCGTTTTAGTGATTGGTTAAAAAAGCGTGAAACAGCCATTGATATACTCGTAAACAATGCTGGCGCTACATGGGGCGACAAGTTAGAAACATTTCCCGAAGAAGGTTGGGACAGAGTGATGGATTTAAACGTAAAGTCCTTATTTTTTTTAAGCCAGGCGCTTTTGGAATTGTTGAGAAAAGGAGTTAAGGAAACAGGCCGAGGCAGAATAATTAATATCGGTTCGATAGAGGGCTTAAAAACCCCTATGGAGATTGAAAATTACGCATATCCAGCCAGCAAGGCGGCGGTTCACCACTTAACTAGAGTACTTGCTGCTCGTCTCGCGCAAGAGCAAATTACCGTCAATGCTATAGCACCAGGACCATTCGAGACAAAAATGACACGGTTTGCCCTGTCTACTGAAACCGGCCGGGATTACGTGACAAAAAAAATCCCACTCAAACGGTTAGGCCAAACAGACGACATCATTGGCTTGTCGCTCTTTCTTGCATCTCAAGCCAGCGATTACATTACTGGCACAACGATTCCGCTCGATGGTGGATATACCAATATAGATTAAATAGGTACTTAACATGACGCGAAATATAAATTTTTTCTACGATTTTATAAGCCCATATTCATACCTTGCTAACACCCAACTATCAAACGTAGTAAAGGGTCATGAAGTTTCTATTGCTTACAAACCCATTCATATTCTAAGTGTGATGGCGTCGGTTGGAAATAGACCGACAACCGTAGAGTGCGCTGCCAAAGGAAAATACGCCATGTCTGACCTCACGCGCTGGTGCAAACGCTATCGAGTTCCGTTGGTGCCTAATCCAAACTTTCGTAGTATTGACAGTAGACCACTTCTGCTAGGCGCGCTATCGGCCTCAAACCACAAAGAAATGGAATCCTACAACAATGCTATTTTTAAAGCGCTTTGGGTCGAGAAGGAAGCTTTGACAGAAGACCAGGAAATAATTGATATTTTAAAGCGTAATGGTATACGGCAAGCAGAAAGCATTTGGAATCACTCGAAAGTGTTATCTGACGAACTCGACCAGATGCAAAAAGAAGCGATATCCGCCGGCGTTTTTGGGGTTCCCAGCTTTGTTTTCGATGGTGGATTGTACTTTGGTAATGACCGCCTTGATTTTCTCAAAGAAGCTATTTCATTATGAATAACACCAATGCAAATGCGTTACCAATCTGTCTAATAACAGGTGTAGGGCCGGGAACAGGCACCGCATTAGTTGAGCGCTTTTTAAAAGGTGGATACCGAGTAGCCATGATGGCGCGCAGTAGTGAAAAACTAGAACAAATTTCAAAAAAACACGCAAATGCGTATGCGTTTCCTTGTGATGTTTCTGAACCAAGCAAGTTAGAACAAGCGGTAAAAGCAGTTCAATCTGAATTGGGGAGCATCAGTGTTGTCATCCATAACGCTATCGGAGGTACTTTCGGGAACTTTATGGAGGTGGATATTGGTGTTTTAGAGGCTCCAACGGGATTACTGATTTTTTCGCCAAAAACGGCTTAAGTCACTGAATTAATGAAAATATATTAACATTAACTGTGGAAGATTCTTATGATAACGCACTGGCTGAAACCATTAATGGCTTGTACAAAACCGAAGTCATATATAAAGACGGCCCCTGGAAAGGCATGGAGCAGGTCGAATATGCCACATTGGTTTGGGTTGACTGGTTCAATAACAAACGACTGCTTAGCTCAATCAATGATATTCCGCCTGCCAAAAATGAAGAAAATTATTATCGACAGTTAAACGACAATGCGGCAGCATGACTCAAACAAATCCGCCTCCGAATTTACCGGGGCGATTCAATCTGCTTCCTACTTGGGGTCCTGCAGACATTCCCTCCTGGAACGCTTACTAACGTTGAGTCCAATGGTGATTACTTCGGTGAAGTGACATTGGATACGAACGACAAAATCCTCATCAATGAATCGGTACTGGATTGTATGGAATTGGGTTACGCTATCACGCTGCACAAGGCTCAGGGGTCCCAGCTTCTTCGTATCATCATCGCGTTACAAACAAGCTCCATTTTGGACAGGACATGGCCCTACTCTGCTATTACCAGAGCAGAGATGGAAGTCCATATTGTTGGGTCGAGAACAGACTTTGTTAGCGTTACTAAAAATGCCAGTAACGCTAATCAAAAAATGAGCTATCTTTCTGAATTACTGAGAAAAAAGCAAATACTCCAAATCAAAAATGCGCTCAAATGCCCTAAAAAGATAAACTGCCAGATTTTTCATTTAAAAAAAATACTACGTTCATTAACAAATTTTAGGGGCTACCCGCAAGTAATTTTTTACTAAACCCGAAATATATCAGTGCATTACAGTCTGGTAAGATTCGGCTCCGTTTTTTTCCTCATATCGAACAGTAAAAAGCCATGCATCCCATCCAAATTCACTCACAGGTGTTGCTGAACTACAATGTTGTCCATTTACAGGTCAAACAATGCTGCGTTTTCTGCACGTACTAGTAAGTCTTTATATATGTAATCTTCGATAGAAGTGATTTCAGATTTTGTCTCATTCAGCTCCGTTTTAAGTCGGTCAATTTCCGCAATATCAACCTCACTTTTTTGTGTTTTCTGGCTGATACTTTGTAATCGATTTTGTACTGTGATCAGGTCCTTCTTTTTACTTTTGAGATCCAGGCGCTTAATAGTCAACTCTGCTGAAACTTTGCGTGCCAACGCTTGCGCTTCTTCACTGGATTGTTTGACAGCCGCTAATTTGTCCTTAGTCTCCAATAACCTGGCTTCACTCTCACTCAATTGTGACAATGCATCAATCACCTCTTGTTCCAGGGCATCTGCTTCGGACTGCTTTTCGTCCAGATGTTGCTCCATCGTCTGATTCATGCCTAATGCATATGTCGCAGAACACCATTTGCTTTGCTTTCCCGCTTCGGTGGCGCAATCGGTTGTTGCACATCCTGAAACAACCAGCGTAATGTACAAACACAGGCCAGGGATTATTCCGTTCGTTCTCATTGTGTTAACTCCGATCAATAATTTCAGCGTCGATAGTTTCAATGCTTGCGGTCAGGTTCCTTTCCACACCGTTGGAGGCCATAATTGAATCTAATAAATGCTCCTTTTGATTCTGCAATGCTCCCTGTGTGGCTTTGAGTTCCTCGATATCCGGATATTGCGCCAGCATTTGTTCCAGCTCTGTTAACTCGTCTTCAACTACAGTTAACCTTGCTTCTGCGGATATTCTCGCCTGACGGGTTACGCGGATTTCATCATCCAATTGCTCCCGGATTACCGCTGCCTTTTCGATAAAGCTGGTTGCGTCCTGCTCCTGTTTCATTAATTTTACGATGTCGGATTTGTGATCAACATTACTCTTCCTGGCTTTCGCAATATCGCCTTCAATCTTTTCTAATTGTTCTTCGGAGGCAAGAATATTGTCATTTATTTCCTTATAACGTTGTGCATATTCATTTTCTCCTTTTTGTGCCAGTGCTTCGTATCCGGCTGCAGCAGCTCCACAGACTACACCGGCGATAGCTGATTTTTCATTGTCGTATCCCAGCAAATTGCTCAGGGTGCCGCAGACTGCGGCACCGAATATCCCGGATCTGGCAATTTCTTCTCCATCGTATCCTTGTTCGCCTTCCTTTTTATCTTTATCTTTATCTTTGTCTTTATCTTTGTCTTTATCGTCCACCAGTTTCTTGGCTTCTTCCCAAAGATCTTTTAGTTGTGCGTTTGCCGGGTGTGCCATGGCAACCGCACTAATGACACAAAAACAGACTAACCATTGACGTTTCATTTTATTCTCCTGTTTGTTTACCATTTAGGGTGTAAGACCAATCGCTTTTTCAATGTGCGTTTTGGCCTCCATTTCTGAAGGAATGCTTTGCAATATCGGCAGAAGGTGACCTGCAGCCTGAATACGACCAACTTTATATTGCTCCTCAGCTGCGTCGATATAGTCTTTGATAACCTTCTCAAAAATCGCGTTTTCAGTGAGATACAATGAGTTGAGTTCGAGAAGCGCGTCGGCATACTTCTGCAGATGTTCCGCTCTGTCACTGATATTTTGTTGCAAGGTGACCCGGAGCGTATTTGTTAACACATCGTCATTTCGTTGCTCTGCGACCTCAAGTGTTGTCGCGCTGTTGTCAATGCGTTTGTTAAGAAGCTCAATAAGGGAGTAAATTCTTACTGCTCTGTCGAAAGTAAGCTCTACCTTTTCTTTGTCGAATGCTATCTTCTGCTGCTTTTCCTTGCTGGGAAGCGCGTTGTAAAGACCATAGGCTGCGGCGATAACGAACACAAACAGTATCACCACAAGTGGCGTTTTAGATTTTCGCTGAGAGAGGTTGTTTTCAGTTGCCGGAGACGCATCCTGTGACGAGCGTTGCGGTTTATCTTCACTTTCCTCCGGAGCAAACGAGCGGCCGGGGATTATACCTTGCTTGGGCGTTTCTGGTGTTTCTTCTGGTGAGTTAGATTTATTGATGATTGCCATTGAGTCAGACCTTTACGATTTCTGTTCCGGTTATTTTCTTTTCAGTGCGGCGACAATGAAGTCGGTCAGCATAGTATTCTGATTTTCAGTGTAGGCATCAGGCTGGCCCGCAGAGCTTGCAATGTTTTTGAAGAGTTGTTGACTGGTTCGGTATTTTTGTTTGTCGAGACTGCTGCGAGCGGCGTTGCCAATTTCATCCCTGCCGGAGAAGAGCGCAATCAGGTTCCTGTTCTCCCGCGCCTGGATCCACTGGCTTACCTTTGCGGTAAGCTGTTCAGCACGTGCTACACCGGCGGAAGAGATAGTCAAATCATCACGTTGTTCTTCATAAGGCCCTACATCGCCCAGAATCATGAAAACCTGATGCCCGCTATAGTTAGCAGCACTGGAAAATTGTTGTAATGCGAGATTTGTGGCCTTTAATATGGGGGCATGTCCACTTTCATGGTTTTGTGCGTCCATAAAACGTTTTAACTGGTTGTAAGAACGGCCGTTGTCTTCGACGGGTGAATAAATTAATTGTAAAGGGAAAGTACGAATATCAGCCGTGTTTGTATCGGTGTCAGCCCAATAGCTGGCCACACCAATTCGCAAACTGTCGGTAACCTTGGGAAGAATCAGCGCTAACCGCTGCACGGCATTTTTCAGGTTGTATAGCTCTTGTTCCATGCTGCCTGAGCGGTCCACAATAATAAATATTTCGACGTCTCGCTTTTCCATGTCTGACACCTGGGCCTGCACATTTGCCATGTTTTGCTGAATTTCTGCGTCATCGCGGCGTAAGTCCTGTATATGCTGCTCGAGTTCTGCGATTTGCTTTTTTGCCTGGCGAACGGGACTTTGCTCATTAATCAACGCAATGAAGATGGTCATCAGCAATACAAAAATAGCCATGGTGGCGAAGATGATATCGCTGAAGAACTCGTAAAAATTGGTGTTGGCTGATCCTTGTTGAATATGCATCAGGTTACCCCAAAATGGCGCCCAACAAGCTGGGTATCATTTCGCCGGAATCCTCTGTATAGGCTTCTGGCGAACCCATTTCTTGCGCAATACGTGCAAAAAACTTTCTACTTTCACGGAACTTGAGGTTTTGTGTGCCGGTGGTTTTATTAATTTCGTCCAATCCTGAAAACAAAATAAGCGGATTCCTGGAAAAGCTGGCTTGTTTCCAGTTTTTCAATTGGGCAATGATGGATTGTTCTTGTTGTCGATTGACGGCGTCTATTGCCTGGTCTCTGTAACGATCTTCATAGGGTCCAACGTCGCCCAATAGCATAAAGGTTTGATGACCAGTAAACAGATTTGGTGAAGTAAACATTCTTAGTGCTCTGTCAATAGCCCTTTCCAGCGGTGCTGAACCCGGTTGTGCTCTGAGGTTACTGATAAAGCGGCTGATTTGCCTGAGACTGCGCCCGTTATCCTGCTCTTCCGGCAGAATTTGTTGTAATGGGAATTCTTTAATATCCAGTTGATCCTGTTCGTTTTTGCGATAAGCCACAACGCCGATTTTAGCGCTGTCTGCTATCTGAGGCAGTACACGAGCAATTAATGCAATGGTCTCTGTGAGTCTGTCCAATTCCAGCTGCATGCTACCGGTAGTGTCTACCGCTATCACCACTTCAAAATTATACTGTGCGAGGCTTTGAGCCTGCTGTTCCAGTTTGTTTAACTCCTCCTTGCGAGAGGCAAGACGCTGCTCCTCTGCGTCTCGCTTCGCTGACTGTGTTTCAATTTCTTTGAGTAGTTCATCCAAGCCAGTTTCAACATTCACCTGCACCAGAAAAACAGACATCAGCAAGACAAAAATTGCCAGTGTAGCGAAGATCAGATCGCTAAAGGTCTCATAGAAACTGGTTTTACTTGCTGATTGCGTGATTTTCATAAACTAAACTTTCCCATTATCCGCGCTTGTCGGTCCATTATCAGCGGCGACATTTCTCAAGTGGGGGAGTACATATACCTCAGTCAATTCAGAGATATGTGCAATATAGTTCATAATATTGGCATCTACGACACTGGTGAGTACTCTGAGAATAACGCCACCTAACGTAGCCCCCAATAATGTCGTCACAAATGCGACACCTAATCCTGACAACGGACCATCGGCGCTCACCAACTCTGACATGAGATTATCTTCGTTGGCTGGATTACTCATGACCGCAGTGAGCCCATCCATCATCAGGATCAAACCAAGGATAGTACCAATCAACCCAAGGGTGATTAAAATGCTGGAAAATAACTCAACCACTTTGTTACGCGCCACCAGTCGGGCATGTAATATTTCAATGAGATTGTCCTGACTTACTTCAACATGGGAACTGGCAATTGTGTGGAGATTTTCAATATGAGAACGAAACAGGCTTGATGATGCCTGACGGAGGAAGTCTTCCATGTTATCAACGCACTCCAAAATTTGGATTTGCTCCGACGCCAGGTTAGATTGCTGTTGTATAAATCTTGCGTCGCTATAACCCTTTAAAATTAACCCAAACCCCAATAATGCGATAACAGCATACATAGCGAGATTAATGAGTCCGCCATATTTAGCACTTAAAAAGAATGCGCTGGCGATAACGATACTGACTAACATCATTATGCCCAGCCAGATCATCCATGTTTCAATACCCGACATCGAAGACACGGAGTTTGTTTTGTAGTTTGACACTCTCTTCTGCTCCTTATTTAATTCCTGGTGCGAACCATTGTGTAGATTATTTCATCTTGTGTTTAGTCGATGATAGTCTCTTCTTCTTCTTCGCCAACCTGTTCGTCATCCTTTAGACTAATGCCATTTTCAGGTAAAGTTCCTGCGGCGCCTGAGTTTTGTGCCGTTTGGTTACCTTCACCGTCCAGTTCGGATTGCTCTAGGCGCGCAGTCAGAATTTGCTCGAACTGGCCGGAGGAATCCAGTTCCTGAGCAAACTGAGCGACAATGGAATCAAACGGCCCTCCCGGACCGGGACCTCTTCCTGAGTGTATCTGAGGTTGCGTAAAAGAAACGGGGCCAGATGTTGGTGAATTCTGGTTGCTTTGGGTTGAGCCTGAATTGCTCATTGAAGCGCCAGACATCCCTCCTGTTGAGGCTGAGGTGGCCGGTATTGGTGACATACCCATAATACCCATACTGGTGAGAAAACCCGAGGCACCCATATGTCCAAGACCTGCTGCCATGCCCATAAAATGAGTTCCTATACCACTATTGCTGAACCTGCCGGAACCTGCTGCCGCTCTGAAGCGATTACCACCGGCTCCTCTTGACCGCATACCATAGGAGCGTCGCAAAAATCTGCGGCGGTAGGGCATAGCTCTTCGACGATCCAGCAAATAGCTGTTGCCAAGCATATAAAATGATGAACCCGATCCCATCATTCCTGCATTGTAAAAACTGGTTGCAGCCAGTTGACTACCTGCTGCAAGTGCGGAACTGGATAACAAAGTACCGATGTAGCCACGTTTCATGCCTGGTGTCACCACATTGCCACTTAATCTGGATACCAAAGGTCGGTTAATCGGAACTTTGGGTTTTAGCGCGTAGGTTTCAGCCAGCAAATGTATCGCATCAGCATTTTCTTCTTCAGCAAGTTGCTGGAGAATGTTTACGCCTTCCTGCTGATTTTCTTCAAGCGTAATATTGGCCTGCTTGCCGGGCAAATCCAATAATTGTCTCGCTAATTCCAGCTTCGCTTCAACGGATTCGTTGGCTCTGGTGCGTAGTTCCTGAGCTGAAGAATAATGCTCCTGTTCCTGTTCCAGTTCATGTTCGTCAGTGAAATCATCAACTTCAGTTGAAATTTCAGTGTCAGGTTTACCTGCCTCAGTTTCCTCTGGTAACCCGGTACTGTCTTCCTCTTCGTGAGAAGCAATTAGCTTCCAGTCGCGTTGAGCAGAAATGTTACCGCGATAGCTGGGGTGTTGTGCATGCTCGCCGAAGCCAAGAATATCCAAAGATGCAATTTCATTGCAATTCAGCCACAAATAAGTTTTGGCAAGATTCGCAATACGCTCTACTTTCAGGCGATTTAGGGAAAAGAAATCAGGATCTTTCGCCTCCATTTTCACTTCCATGTGGGATTGGCAGCTGTTGTTCAAATCTGAGACAGTGATGCCTTCTTTAGTAAAGAGTGGTTTTGCATATGCACAGGCACTATGAAGGACAACACACAGTGAGAGGTATGTAAGTAAACGACTTAGTAGATTCCGATCCCGCATTATCGTTCTCTTGTGTATACGTTCTCTTGTGTATAAATATTATACAATCTTTAAAATATACCAGTGGTGAATGGTGATATCAATTCCTCAATAAATTATTTTTTAAGGTTTGCCATGAGATTCGCTAAACAACGAAAAAGTTACCCGACAATATCTTCCTATTTTAGTGGTTGCTTTGGGAGCAGTGACACTGTCAGGTTATCTGCCCCCCCTTCATTAACCATTCAAAAAGAAGACTGTACCCACCACGTTATTTCTGCCCATATAGCCCCAAAAAACAAATTAAACAGTGGCTGATTCTGAACCCGGAATGTAATCGTATACACCCAAAATGGGACTATATACAAGAAGCAATCATTCTGACCGTTGATTTTAATAAACTAAAATAGAATCACACCATTAAGAGTATCACGAGGCTCACTTAAGTTCGGTAATTCTGAGAACAAGTGTTGACAATCCCATAAAAAACTTAGTATTCAAATTTTTGAGAGGATTTCGGTAATCCTATTGCGTCTTTAATAACCTCACTCAACCGTTGTCCACTGTCTTCCAGGGAAAAACAACCAGTATATACACTAAATTCAATTGTTTCTGATTCACTCAACATTCGGTAATGGATCCAGCCTTGATCTGTAATAAAATAACCACTACAGTGTTCATCTTGAAGCCTTAAAAACTCTTCTTCTATCCGGTCATAAGCCTTGGGATCAATCTTAGAGTTTTCTTCTCCATTTTCTTTAGTCTCGTTTAATCTCGGCAACCCCCAATGTCTTAACTCACCATCGCTGAAGACTTCAATCATATAAGAGCGACCAACACCCCAGCCCCCAGTAGTGCGCCTTATGCTGATGGATTTTCTGCCATTGAGCTGTTCTCTTAATTTATCTCGGTACTTAAAAGTATCGTCATTTGTCTTATTAAGAACCTCAGACTGTTGCTCGCTCTGTGCAACGATTACATTCGATGCGACAGAATAGCTAGCAAAAACAACACAATAAACCCATACCAACAATACTAAATGCATGTTAAGCACCACCACGTTACAATGCTTGACAAATGTATTCCAAACTCAGTCACAATGATAACAAACTGCGGATCCGAAACGGATATCCCTAAATCCTATAGGACCCACATATAGAAAATAAAAATCTTATCCACTGCTCGATAAAGAAGATTTACAGATTCCGTCACTTTGAATTCCTTTTGCTACCAACGCATTGAACAGCGCTCTTCGTGTCTACGCAATCTCTCATTGATTTGTCTTTATTTGGTTTTCTCGAAATTCTCATATTAGCCGGTAGTACGTTGAATCATTACGGTATCCATATAGGTCCGAAACTTAATTACTTTCCCATTCTTGATTTTCCATATATGAGCAAACGGAGCAAGGGCGTTTTTTCCCGTTTCATTGAAAGTTCCGCTATAGTGGCCAAGTACCACATTAGTTTCACCACCCTCAATGAATTCCTCGGGTGTGGCTTGCCAATTTGTCCACTCCGTTCCAAGTTTTAGGAACACGTTATTCAAAATATCTTCCTGACCACAAAAAGTGCCGTTGTATATGAAGCCCTTTGGTTCGTGCCATTCGATTGCGTCATTCATGATTGCCAAAACTGCTGGAATGTCCCCATCGCTAAAGGATTTATAAGCCCCCTGAACTAAATTCAAATTGTTTCTCATTTCATTTTTAACTATTTTTCTCAGTATGTACTAGGGGTTGTTGATCTTTGTTTGAAAAGTAATCGGCATAGCAACGAGGTATAATTAGTTTCGCCAAAAAACAATAACCCCAATTGCTGCTATGCCAAGGACAATGTTAACAGATAAGAGCTGGTTAAAGCTCAAAGAATTACTGATTGATAGTGGTCGAGTCTATAATAAGGTCGACCACAGAACGACGCTTGAAGGTATATTATACCGAATGCGCACAGGTATTCCCTGGCGAGACTTACCCCCTGACTTTGGTCACTGGAACACTGTTTTTAGGCGATTTAATCTATGGTCTCGAAAAGGCGTGTTAAACAAAATATTCAAAGCATTGTCTTCTGTAACGGACTGTGAATGGTTGTTTATTGATGGAAGTATTGTGCGGGCACACCAGCATAGTAGTGGGGCACAGAGCCGGGATGATGAATCGATTGGAAAGAGCCGCGGCGGTTTTTCTACGAAAATTCATTTAGCCGTTGATAGTTATGGTTATCCGGTTCATTTTGAGATAACAGGTGGTCAGAGAAATGATTTCGTGATGGCTGAAAGCCTGATCGCCAACTCTCCGGTAAGTGACTACGTTATTGCGGACAAAGGTTATGACAGTCAATCAATTAGAGACTTTGTGACAGAGCAAACTGACGGTAAAGCTGTCATCCCTCGGCGTAAAGATAATACGAAGAAAAACAAAGAGATGGACTGGGGTTTATATAAATATCGTCATTTGGTTGAGAATGCTTTTGCCAGAATTAAACACTTTAGAGCAATTTCAACAAGATACGATAAGCTACAAAGAAATTATGCATCAATGGTGTCATTAGCATTTGCTTATATGTGGCTACCAATGAATTGTTGAACGTTATATGTACAAAGATCAACAGCCCCTAGTATCGGTGCTCATATCGCTCTCCCGATTATCGGCAGGATAACACATTTTTAGAGCCTAATTATGGCGATTCTAATAGCTGTGTTGCTTTTAACCACCGATTATTGATTCCCTGGCCATGCGATTTGCTCACGCTCTTCACGGCTAGGAGTGTAAAGTCGACATCCTTTCTCTTTATTGTGATTTTGTTCTTGTCATGAACTTTAGTACTTTTACCGTTCCTGGAATTACCGCTATTGGTGCCTGCAGGATCATGTCTGGCATAACCCAGATGTTGTAATATCTCGGCATCTAAAGCGCGTTCAGTGATCTTTTTGGTAAGTTGTTTGAGTAAACCTGAATCCCCAAAAAGATCTTCAGGTGAGCTGTTACCCTCAAGTAACAGGTCTATTAATTTGTCTGAAATTGGCATTCTTTATTCCTTTCAATAAGTTAAGAATGCGCACCACAGATCTTTTTACACTCTCAATGCGGTAAATGATCATACTCCCGTTGGGCCTGAGAACTCGCTATTTGACCAGTTTATTCATCAGATCCAGATTTCCGGAACGTATATCACTCAGGTGCAGGCGCTTATGTTGTGAGTTAACCTTCTGGATTTGCCGTCGCAGTAGAAGACGGTTTAAGTTTTGCCAGTCCAGTCATTAATTGCGTATACAGAAGATCTTTTGTCTCCAGTTGTGAGTGCAGTTGCGTATTCTCTTTTTGGATCTCGGCCAATTTTTGTGTTTTTTCCTCAAGGACTTTATCCAGTCTGGCATTTTGTCTGGTTATTCCCTGATTTTCCTCGGCCAGTTGGAGCAGTGAGGATTTATGAGACTGCTCACTGAGTCTCACTGCGTGCAATTCAGACAGAGCATTTTTCAGTTCTGAATCAACTAACTGTTTTTGTTCAGTCGTCGTTTTGTGCTGTGTTTTTTCACGTGTGAGAGCGTTACTTAACTGACTAGTTTCCTCCTGCTTGATACTCAACAGATTTTGACATTTTTGCAGCTCAACGGAGATTTGTTGAACCTGGCTTTCATGGCGGGTTTGTTCCTGTTCCCGCTGCGTCTGAACGGATTCCCTGTAATGCTCCAGGCTGTCACGGGCATGCTGATGTTTATCTTCAAGAGAAGTAATCTGATCATTTTTAAGTTTTAGCTGAGTCTTAAGGGACGTTTCCTTTTCACTGAACCTGACTTTGTCCAGCTCAAGAGCTGTAATCTTCGTAGCCGATTTTTCTGCGTCTTCTTCCATTTTTGCGATGGTGGCAAGAAGTATGGCGACGTGTTCCTGAGAAGCAGTCAGTTCTTCCTGTAACTTTTGGTTTCGTTCTTCAAGCGCTGTAGTCTGGACTTTGTGGCGTTTTTCCGTTTGTTCCACTATTGCTCTGGCATCATCATTCAGACCTTTGGCAAGTTCTCCCACAAGAACCATTAACTTATCCCCGACATATGACTCTTTATCCATTCGTGCGGCTTTTTCATCCGCCAGCTCCGACATATATCGGCTGATGGTAGTCTTTGAGCCGGTATTTCCCAGCTCAACTCTGACAGCATCAATCGTGACCGCTGCATTGCGGCTCTCCAGAGTAAGAAGGGCTTCTTTGACCTGTTGTTTAGAAATACCTGTTCTTGCCATAACATTACCCTTTCATACCATATTACGTAATATGTAAATACACATTATAATATGAATTAAAAATAGTCAATAATTGCTAAACTATCACATTGGATAATCTATAATTATTCAATGTTACATGAAAAAGCCGCTATACTTGGGGTTGTGGCAGTACGATTGAAAAGATATCTATAAGAGAGACTCACAAAATACGGCAGTATCGTTTTTTTAGTATGTAATATCGTAATCAACGGAAATGCGTTCTGGTTAAAAGAAGCGAGTGTAAAAATGTGGTATGAATCATGAGAATAGGTATATATTTGTAGCGTTGTAGAAGGGTTAAAAATCGAGATGACTAAAGACAAAGTACAACGATATATTGCCGCCGCTACACGCGATAACACCCGGAAGAGTTATCGCTCTGCTATTGACCACTTTGAGGTGCATTGGGGCGGTTTACTCCCTGCAACATCAAATCAGATTGCCCTCTATCTCACTGAATACGCAGACAAGCTGTCTGCTTCGACACTAAAACAACGACTTTCTGCGCTGGCTAGCTGGCATAGTGAACAGGGTTTTCCCGATCCGACTAAAGCACCAGTGGTAAAGAAGGTCCTAAAGGGCATTCGGGAAGTCCACCCATTTACTCCTAAAGTATCACCTGGACTGCCTCTAAAGGAACTTGAACAGACCATAAATTGGTTGGATGCTCGAATATCAGAACATAATACAGGTGCTTCACTGGCGTCCTATCGCGATAAAGCTTTGTTGTTGGTAGGGTTCTGGCGCGGATTCCGCAGTGATGAGTTATGTCGTCTGGACAGAGACTGCACCACCATCCTTCCGGAAGAAGGAGCAGTATTTTATCTCCATAAAAGTAAGGGGGACCGCAATACGTTAGGCAAAGAATACAAAATGCCAGCGCTGAGCAGACTTTGTCCTGTCACTGCGCTAACTCAGTGGTTGGAACTGGCTGATATTAATTCAGGTCCGATTTTCAGGAGAATTAATAAATGGGGAAAAGTCGCTGATAAGGCTATGGCTCCCGGCAGTATTTTACCTTTGATCAGAAATATCCTGACAAAAGCCAGTATAAATGATGCAGAGAACTATGGGAGTCATTCACTTCGTCGGGGATTTGCTAACTGGGCGACAGGTAATGGCTGGGACCTGAAAACGCTTATGGAATATGTGGGCTGGCGGGACGTTAAAACGGCCATGAGATACATGGATACTACAACGCCGTTTTCAGGCTCAACGCTTACCATACCGAATACAGCAGAATTGTCAGAGACACCAGTTACTCAACCGATTCCGGTCAGACATCTTGCCATAGAACTCTCACTGTTACCGTTCACAAAGAAAGTCAGGAATAGCCATACAGTGCGCTCTGATATTGAACGACTTTGCTTTAAACCAATGGGTATCATCAACAACCAGGATCAGAACTACATATGGGAATTGCGAGAGGATGATGACTTTGAGGAGGTAATTCACGATTTGATTGCTGCGGTTCACCAACAGGCAAACGAAAAAAAGCATATGGTTGAATTGGTGGTCAGTGATCCAGTAACGGCACAAACATGGGATTAATATAGATGATTGAGGGAACAGCTTATCCGGTACTCGAAGAATCCTTCAGCCCACATATTCTGTCGCATCATTACACGCCTACAGATGAAGAGCTGGAATGGGCACGCCAGTCAAAAAGCATGACTAATCGCGTCGGATTTCTACTGCAACTCAAACTGTTTCAAAAACTGGGCCGGTTTACAACCATTGCAGATTGCCCTGAACCCGTTGTTAAAACAGTATGTGATTCCCTGGGATTGTTAAAACTACCGTTAAAAAAGGAATTGCAGGGGTACGATAAATCTGGCGCGAAAAGCCGGGCAATTAAACTTATCCGCGAGCAATTGGCTATCAGAGAGTTTAGTGAAACAGACAAACAGTGGCTGACAAAGCTCGCTAAGAATGCAGCGCAGACCAAAGAAGCAGTGCAGGATATTATCAATGTTATGCTCGAAGAATTGGTCCACCATCACTTTGAGCTACCCGGACTGACGTTTTTGGAACGTATTGCCCGTAAAGCCAGAAAAGACGTCAATGATGGATACTTCAAACAGATCAACGACAGTTTATCACGAGATGCCAGATCTCAAATTGATGAACTTCTGAAAGTCAATAGTGGCGACACTTACAGTGGCTGGCATCAGCTAAAACGGGAACCTAAAAAGCCAACTGTTCCTGAAATAAGAAACTTCCTTCAGCATGTGGCATGGCTTCTTGAATTAAAAACTCACATTTCATCATTCACCATTCCCAGTGCAAAATTGAGGCAATACATGCTGGAGGCTAGAGCGCTTAACGCTGATGAGATGGCCCAGCTTAGACCTCGCAAACGGTACGCATTGGCCGCGATCATGATACGTACTGCTCATGCTAAATCCCTTGACGATATTGCAGATATCTTTACCCGAATTATCAGAAAGATGGAAAAGTCAGCGCAGGAAGCACTGCAAACTTACATTCTTAGCCAACAAAAAACGGTGGATCAACTGGTATCAACATTAAGAGACATGTTGCTGGCCTATGCAAAACCCATCGAGGTGAAAGAAAAACTGGCTGAAATGGGAAATGCTATCGTACCGGACCCGGACACACTTCTTAATAAATGTGATGAACATCTTGCGCATTCTGGTAGTAATTACCTGCCATTTTTGTTGTCACCTTATAAATCTAAACGGTCACTATTATTTGGCTGTCTTCAGATATTAACGCTAAAAAGCTCCACATCAGATACAACCACAGAGAAACTTATCTGCTTACTGAGAGGTCTCAAAGATACACGAAAAGAGCGGCTTGATGCAGACTTTTTGACTCGATTTTTTAACAGTGAAGATAAAGCTTCGCGGTGGACAACGCATGCGTGGATGAAGTTGATCGTACTCAAACACAGGGATGAGGACAAAGTGTATGCGCTTCATCGAAAATTTCTTGAGTTGGCGATACTCATCACGATTAAACAGGAGCTTCAGTCCGGTGATTTGCATGTGGTCAATGGCAGTGAGTATGACAATTATCGCAACCGCTATGTGTCGCCAGAGCGAGTCAAGGCAGAGTTGCCAAATTACGCTGCTCAGGTCCAGCTTCCACTCACTGAACCCGGAGCATACATTCGATATTTAAGGGATTTGCTGTCGACAAAATGTAAGGAAGTAAACAAACGGTTTCCAGCTAATAGTCACGCTACTATTGAAGATGGGAAAATAAGCCTGAAGCAACTGCGCAAAAAGGTGGCACCGGGTCTGGTGAGACACATCAATGATGTTATTGATGAGAAGCTGGAACAGGTCAGTATTCTTGATGCGCTCATTGATGTAGAACATCGACTCAATCTGAAGAAACACTTTTATCCGGTGTCGGGGCATGAAGGAAAGCTGGAAGATCCTGAATTCCGCTTCATCACGAATCTGTTCTGTTATGGCTGCAACCTGGGACCGACTCAGACAGCTAACAGTATAAAAGGTTTGCTTTCGGCCAGACAACTGGCATGGCTCAATATTAAATACGTCACAGAAGACCGGTTAGACGTTGCACTAAAAGACGTCATCAATGCTTATAAAAAATTTGATTTGCCCAATTACTGGGGAACCGGAAAATCAGCTTCGGTCGATGGAACCAAGTGGGAGTTGTATGAACAAAACATGATCAGCAGCTACCACATCCGTTACGGTGGTTATGGCGGAATTGGCTATTATCATGTATCGGACACTTACATTGCATTGTTTAGTCACTTTATTCCTTGTGGCGTTTACGAGGCGGTATATATCCTGGATGGTTTATTGAAAAACGAATCAGATATTCAACCGGATACTATTCATGGAGATACCCAGGCTCAGAGTTTCCCGGTATTTGGATTATCTCATTTGCTTGGGATAAAACTGATGCCACGCATCAGAAATATTCAGGATTTGAATTTATACAAACCGGACAAGCTGGCTAAATACGATAACATCGAAGATCTGTTCAGTGGTAGCATTGATTTCAACTTAATAGAAAAGCATCTACCAGACATGTTGCAGGTGGCCATCTCTATAAAGTTAGGGGTATTAACTCCATCAACCTTGTTGAAAAGACTGGGAACCTACAGCCGAAAAAATAAAGTGTATTTTGCTTTCAGAGAACTTGGTAAAGTCATCCGTACTTTGTTTCTTTTGGACTACATCGACAAGCCAGAATTACGCCACACCATCAACGCAGAGACCAACAAGAGTGAGGAGTTCAACGATTTCATTAAATGGTTTTTCTTTGGTGACAAGGGGATTATTTCTGAAAACCTGCGTCATGAGCAGTTGAAAATCGTTAAGTACAACCATCTCATTGCAAATATGATGATCCTGTATAACACGGATAAACTCACCAGAATCTTACGAGAGCTGAAGGAAATTGGGGAGCAGATTACTCCTGAAATACTGAGTCATTTTTCACCGTACAGGAAAGCACATTTTAACAGGCTGGGCGACTATACAGTAGACATTGAGAGAGTCACGAGTCCGTTTGAATTTAAGTTAACTCCATAAGTAAAAGTCTCAAATAAACTTAAAATATTCACATTATTTCAGTGACTTAAGACGTTTTTGGCGAAAAAATCAGTAATCCCGTCGGAGCCTCTTTTAGAAAAAAATTTTAAAATCAACACAACGGCATTACTTCAGCTTGCTCAACTTTTGGTTCCGAATATGATTGAATCGGGTAGTGGCGTGATTCTAACAACCGGAAACACCTCAGCCTACCGCGGTAAAGCCAATTTTGCTGGTTTTGCACCGACAAAAGCAGCGCAACGGATACTAATTGAAAGTATTGCCAGACATGCCGGCCCGAAAGGCGTACATGCCGCCTACATAGCCATAGATGCAGCGATTGATGTCCCTTGGGTTAGAAAGATGGCACCTGATCAGCCTGATGACTTTTTTGCCAAACCCGAAGATATTGCAAATGAATGCTTCCACATTGCTCATCAACCAAAATCCACATGGTGTTCCGAAATTGTCATAAGACCCTTTAAAGAAAGCTGGTAGGAGCTAGTAAGGAATAGCAAAATGCGTTTTATTTGAGTTAATAGTACACACGGCCCCAAAGCGTTTGTTGTTTACATGCTCACTAGAATCGTATCGATACTTTAAATGGATTGGGTGGTTCAGCACCAAGACATGTATAGGGTCAAAGTAAAAACAATTGTATTAACAGATACGTTACTCAGTATTTTGTATTCCTACATTTATCCCAAGCAACAAAAAAGCTTAGACGGGAATAAATTTCAAGCAGGGTGGAACTCGAATTAAAACAATTACTTATATGAACCTGTGGATAAAGCACTGTACCAAATGTGGATCCATATTATATTTAACATAATATACATTATGCGAACTCTTTATATTATGTGGATAAAAAAAGGCGGGATATCTTATGGTTTTGGATATCTCGCCTTTATTTGTCTATCAACGCTTTATTTCTGTCACTTTTGTAAGCCACAAAAAACACAGCTAAAGCTGCAAATCTATCGCTCCTTGTTACTTGTTACCTTATATTCATTTAACAGATAACGAAGAATGTAATGCTGTTCTGTATGCGTCAAACGCCGGAATTATCGAGGTAACAACAGAAGCCGTGACAATGATCATTGCAACCTCTAGCAGCTGCCAGTTGAAAAGATTTCCGTCCAAGAACAATCCATAACTCGACGCCAGCCAATCACTCATACTGGTTAATATTAAACTCACAATGACAACTGCGGCGAACATGGATAGCAAAACGATGATCAATGCCTCAACAAGCACTAGAAAAAACAGAAAATTCGGTCCAGAGCCAAGAACTCGCAGTACTGCAATTTCTCGTTGCCTCTGTTGCATCGATGCCAGCAACATTGTTGATAGACCAAACAAAGATGAAATCAAAACCAGTACACTGATCGCTCGCAACAAGTTCTCCACCGTTGCCATCATCTGCCATAGTTCTGTCATGGCAACGCCGGGAAGAATCGCCATCAACCGGTCGTGTTTGTAGTTGTTCAGTTCCCGTTGTAATGTAAAAGTAGCAAACTTGGATTTTAGTCCCAACATTACGCCAGTGATACTATCCGGTTTTAAGGATGTTGTTTCACCATCTTGCAGTAATTTTTTTAGTTTCGACGCAGGCAGATGTATCGCCTCGATCGCAGGTAGGCTGACATGTACTGTTTTGTCGACTGGCGTACCTGTTGGCGCAAGTATGCCGCTAATAACAAATGGTGCATTGTCGTGGTTACTAAAACTGGTATTACCAATACCATGGGCAATCACCACTTTATCCCCTACTTTGTATTGTAATTGACGAGCCACATCATAGCCAACAACGGCTTCAAACAAACCACCAAACTCCTTGCCCTGTGAAAAATCCAGCCGATGCTTATTGCCGTACTGATAGTGAGCAAAATAGCTACTGCCGGTGCCCATTACCCGGAATCCCCGATGGGAGTCTCCCAATGAAATAGGTATAGCCCATTCAACTAGAGGGTTGTTCTGCAGCATAATAAAGCTATCGTAGGATATATTATTGGTCGGACTGCCCATTCTGAAGACAGAGTACAACAGCAAATTTAGTTGTCCGCTTGGCGCACCAACAATCAAATCAACACCGGAAATAGTCCTGTTAAAGCTGTCCTTAGCTTGCAGACGAATATGTTCAACGCTCAGTAGCACAGTGATACTAATCACCAGCGAGATAAAAGTTAAAATTACCGACTTCCGACGACTGACTAAACTGCCCCAGGCAAGAGAAATCAACATTCACGTACCTCCTGCTGGCAAAGGGCTGACATTTCAACACTGGTTTCAAAGTACTGCTGCAACTGCATGTCGTGACTGACAAATACCAAAGTGGTACCCGTGTTCTCACACATTTCAATCAGAATCTGCATAAACGCATCCCTGGCCGAAGCATCCAGCGCAGATGTCGGCTCGTCAACTAACAGTAATTCTGGTTGGTTAACTAACGCCCGAGCAATGGCAACCCTCTGCTGCTGACCCACACTTAAGGTTCCTGCAGATTGATGCAGTGCCACAGAGGGCAATTTCAGCGCGGAGATCAGCTCTGCTGCTGCCACTTCAACATCCCTTTGGTGAGAGTGGTTGAAATAAACAGCCAGTTCAATATTCTTAACAACACTCAGATAGGGTATAAGATTAAATTGCTGAAACACCACACCAATGTGCTGTGCCCTGAACTTGTCTCGCTTGCGGGCTGATAATGAGGAAAAGGAACAGCCAGACAACTCTATGCTGCCTTGATTCGGGGCCAATACACCGGCCAGCAAATTCAGTAAGGTGGTTTTACCGGAGCCAGATTCACCATGTAAAAACACACGCTGTCCTTGACTCACTTTCCACTCAGGAACAAAAATTCCAGGAAATCCTTTTTTATAGCAATGAAACAATTGCTCAATATAAATCGCATCGGGTTTTCGCCCTTCCGTCATTGTCTGTGCCAATTGAAACCTCTAATCTCCGTCACATGTTCTCTATATATACAAACTTTTACTGATATGTTATAACATGCGCACAGGTTCCGTTAAATCAATTCCTGGTTTTCATACAATGACGAAGTGCTCATTAGGCAGTTTCATGCTGCTACTTTTAACGACTCTGGCAATAACCTTTGCATTGCCCTTATCTGCCGACAGTAAAACCCCTACTTATCAGGAAATAGAGTGGATTGCTCTGATGCCACATGAAGACTTAGAAGCACTGATGAATCCACCGGAGTACCTTACGGAGATCCCCGATGGCTCAAAATTGGATTCGGTGAAAGCGTTTACGGATAAACCATTAGAAGACGAGCGAGCTCGCCGTTTTCAGGAGGCTCTGGTGTCTGCCCAGATTGTCCCGACTTTTAAGGACGAAGCAATTCGTATTCCCGGGTTTATAGTACCTCTTCAGTCAGATGAACAACAACGTGTGACCGAGTTTTTTATTGTGCCGTATTTTGGTGCCTGCCTACATATGCCACCACCACCCAACCAGATCATCTATGCAAGTCACGCCGATGGTATTGAGTTAAAGAATCTATACGATCCATTCTGGTTTGAGGGAACGCTTGAGATCAGCCTGCAAACACATGACATGGGTACCGCTGCCTACAAGCTCAAACTTGATAGAGCCTTTCCATTTGAGGGCGAATAAATGAAAAGCTTGCGTTCTTTTGTAGTAATTATACTGGTGATATTTGCCAGCCTGGCAACAAACGCAATCGCTTGTGAACGTCATGATGGCGCAGAATTTGGGCGATTCGGCAGCTTTAACCCACTTGCCTTTCAGCATTTCAACCCCGCCACCAATCAACCTCTATCCATCATGCACCCGAATACAGCTTACGTTGAGTCCGGTGGGCAATCATACATAAATATTTCTTATCGCATACCTAAAAACTACAGAAATGTAAAAGTCTCTTTTAGTGGAAGCGAAGGAATAGAGTTTGTTGATTCTTCAACTCTTTCACTGAACAACAAGTTTGGTGTCTACAAATTAAAGTACAAAGCTAATAAATCGGGAACTCTTCAAATTGATATTCAAATTGACGCGATATCCAATGACAAGCCGTATACTAAGGAACAGCGCATCAGCGTGGTCTCAGCTTAACCCTGCACCAGCAACTTTAAACATATAACTTTGCAATGCGTTCGTTCATTTATGCCGCTATTTTATTGTTCGTGGTATTCGTTTCTGGCGTCGTGGCGGGAAAGTTGTATCAAGAACTGGATTCACTGTTTCGGTCTGAGCTATACATTACAACGAATCAGCAACTTATAAATCGCTTTTCCACAGAAAACACCTATCGTTTGCGATGGGATGAACTTATCCCGCAAACTGAAAAAGCATTGTTGGAGAAATACCAAGGGCCGCGCCCGGAAGCTTTCAGCGAACAATTATTGCTGGTATTCCAAGCAAATTCAGACGATGAGTATCAATCCGCATTGATCTCAACGAATGTAGTAGAAGACGTAATTGACCGTTCAGTATCTATATCTGGTTTTATTGTTCCTCTTGACCTAAAGGCTGATCGCAGTATCAAGAGCTTCTTTCTAGTACCATATTATGGCGCATGTATTCACTATCCCCCTCCTCCACCGAACCAAATTATTTACGTCCAGTTGGAAGGTAGCTTAACTCAATACAAAATGGAAAACGCCTTTACGATAGAAGGCATTCTCCGCAAAGGCATGTTTGAAGATCCCATGGGGACATCAGCGTACATACTGGAAGCTGTGAGTATTACCTCATTTGAAGGGCAGCCTGATGACTTCAGACAACACTGATCGTCACCACGAACCATACACAGCATTGGGTAACAAAAAGTTATCTTTACCCAAGCTCGGTAGCCATGCTTCCACATTGGCGCTAACCTGAGTAATGCCTTGAACATCTTCGATATTGTCACCAATCTGCATGGCAATACGATGTGGCTTTAGCCGAGTTGCCTGTTGCTTGTGACCCAATGATTCCATCCATAGGACGAATATGTCTGCCCGGTTTTGGCACCTGTACCTGATACCCCGTATTGTCTAATACGATTTAATCTATATCCATAACGACTATCAATGGTGTTATATTTTCACCAATGCTTTTGCAGCTTGCTGATTATGCTATAGCCAATAACTGTTCCTCTTTACTGGTCCTTTGTCATTTCTCTGCTGGTGTCAGTAGTTGTCCAGCATCTTGCAGAGAGACGGATACCGCGCAATGATCGCTCAACATCGCCTTTTCATTCATATCGTCATAATGATGTGTTTGGGCTGACCTGGAAATGAAATCACTATTTGTGCCACCAACGATAATATGGTCAATAAGTGCCGGATAACGAGGATGACAACCAATTAAATGTTTAGTGGTAATATTCAATGATGAATGGCGATTTAAAATACGAGTTAGCCGGTTATAGGGTGCTGAAAGACGGTGATTAAAATCACCCAAAATAATATAAGGTTTACCGCCCTCTTCCCGCTTTGCGACCCATTGCTCAAGCAATGGAATTTGCTTGGCAAGAACTAAACAAGCCTCTTTGTCACTTTGCGAGAAATCATCGACAAAGCAGCCACTTTTCATATGAACATTGAGAACATCGGTAACACCAATTGGCGTTTCTACAGTTACAACCAGGCCATAACGCAAGCCTGGAATATCAAGACCCAAATCATCATTGTTGGTGACTTTTAATAATTCAACCGATTTATCGATGGCAAAGGCTACCTTCTGCTGAGTTGAAGTAAAACCGCTCTCTCGACACTCATAAGTGGGGCTGTCAGGACGTTCTGAAAGGACTAATTGCCACTTATCCTCGGGAAAAATAAGTCGTAACGCCTGCTCAGAAGCCACTTCCTGCAAAGCAATAATTTTCGCATCAAGGCTCTTGGCGTAGTCTTGCATTGCAGTGATTTCGGCGTCAGTTCTCGGTTTACAGCCCGCATCAATTGGAAACGCAAAATGCTCGGCATTCCAAGTAGCTACCTTCATCACTGGAGTCGGTGCTGGTGCAGAGACATTAGTTGCACTGGACACGCTTTGAGCCGCTATAGAATTAGGCTTTATCGCACAACCTGTGCACCAGATGGCAACCGCCGCGACCGCTAATAAATTTAACTTTTTCATTTTGACTCACTTTAATTGATTCATTCCATGTTTAAGGGGAATAACAATGCTCACACCCTGAATTTATCGACCTCAACTAAACTATCCAGTAACTTTGCCTGCCAGGCATCGTCAGTGTTATCGGCAATAATTTCAATTCGACTTTCCTGACAGTCATCCAACTCAACTTCTGTCAGTCCATCATCGACCAGGTTATAGCCAAATACGCCTTCTGAGGTGATCATTACCGCCTTCATTCGCTCGGCGTTCAGGCTAGCAAATAGCGCAAGCAGCTTGTTGCGGTCAAACACCTTAACCGGCGAAAAGCGCCACCCTACACTGTTATATCCTTCGCCGTTGTTTTCTACTTTAAGGTAACCACACTCAGGAATAGCTTTGTCATTGATATTTGTCGATTTTTGCGGGTGATGATGGTGAGGTCCCTGCATTGTTAACGATGCTGCAATTTGTGAATCACCCACCAAAATAGCCGGGTTCAGATTGCCATGCTCGCTGAACTCGATACAAACATGTTGCCCTTTGCGCTCGATTACAAATTCCGCTAACCGCGCCTTATCTGCTGGCTTGTACAAGTCGAGCTTGTTACCAACAATAATGTCGGCAATATCAATCTGCTGATTAAAAGTATCGTGTTTGGTGTAACGAGGGTCAGTTAACTTTCGGGCATCCACCAGAGTTACCGTTTTTTGAATATCCAACACTTCACGGTAATGCTCAGAAGTTAATACCTGCAACACTTCTTTTGGATGGCCGAGGCCGGTCGGCTCGATGAGCAATCGATCCGGATTAGCGCTCCGAAGTAATTGATTTAGCGCAATTTGCATGGGTAAACCCGCAGTGCAACACATGCAGCCGCCGGGCACTTCACGGATAAACACACCGCTGTCAGCCCTCTGTTGGCCTTCCATAAAACCACCGTCGATGCCTATTTCGCCAAACTCGTTGACTAATATGGCCCAGTTTTCTGATTCAGGTTTTGATTTTAGTAATGACAAAATCGCTGTGGTTTTCCCTACACCTAGAAACCCGGTAATAATATTAGTGGGTATTGATTGGATCTTCTCTACGTTAGAGTTCATTGGCTAATTTTTTATAACCTTTTACCAAATAATGATTAGCAGATACTACCGATTCAGAGAATGTCGAATACTCAGGTGGCACTTTTGAAATACTATCCAGATCAAAACCAGGCTCGATATTGGTCATTGGCGGCACATGAAATTTCTGTGGCAAGTCCAAGCCATCGATAACACAGTTATGCCTGACCACACAGCCATCACCTATTTGTGTTCTGAACACCACAGAATTAAAGCCGATAAAAACGTCGTCGCCAACTTGACAGGGGCCGTGAATAATGGAGCGATGAGCAATTGAAGTGCGCGCTCCTATGGTGACTGCTGCACCGGATTTGGAGTGAATGACAACCCCGTCCTGAATATTTGAATCCTGTTTGATGATAATGGCTTGCATATCACCTTCTTCATCAACTTCGTCGGCGCGGATCACTGCATAAGGCCCGATAAAGACATTATCTTCAATAATTACTTTGCCGCAGATAATTGCCGTAGGATCGATAAAGGCACTTTCAGCAACCTCAGGCATATGGCCACTTGGATTTTTTCGTAACATGGATTTCTCTCTTAATTAATCAGATTTCAATGTTCAACTTTGGTTATCACAGGGTTTGACTGCATGAGCTGTTCTATGGTCATACATTTGCCATGTTCTGCGGAAACTTTTGATCAATAACCACGGCATTGTGAGCGTGCAGACTTTCCTGGTGTTCCACTTTGAACCAGTAGTCGCTAAACAAGGTATTTGCTTCCAACGCCTGCTTTAATCGTCTGCCTGCATCTTCACAGAACATCAGGTTTTCAGCATTCAATCGGGCAAAGGCTTGTTCATCCTCGCGTTTTACCGCTGTTTGCACCGGCGTACCCAACACCTGCTCCAACTCTGCAATTAATGTGGAAATAACAGGGATAAAACCTTGCCGAAGGTTGAGTTTAATATAGGCATAGGAGCGTTGACTATGAGGCGTAGCGATAGATCCTTGTTCTGACGTGATCCACTCCACCAATGCATCCCGTGAAATGCTGTCCTCACCGAATTGCTGTTTAATCGCATCTCCTAAGGCCTGGCGAGATAACGCCGCAGAGCAGGGACAGGTGCTTGAATAGGAAATAGTCAGGGATAGCTCAGCGGTCATCTGCCCATTGATATACTCACAGCACAAAGACACCGGGTAGCTCTGATAACCAAACTCTTCGCTCTGCAAAGCAGGCTTACGTAAGTTGAGTTCAAACTGCAGCTGAAGTCTGGCGGAGTAGCTCAATCCTTGCTGAGACTCTACTAAATCCTTCAGCAGTTCCGCTAGTACTTCGGAACTGAACGGGCGGGTACTTAGGGTATTCTTCAACCTGATGTACAAGCGCGACATATGAATACCTTTAGCTTCGGGCTGATCCAGGCTTACAAAAACATCGGCCTTAGCAGTAGTGTGCTGCGTTTTGAAATCCGAAATCGGCACCTCTATCGGCACAGCAATTTGCTCCATGCCAACCCACTTCAATGGTAAGGACGTGGCGGCGCTTTGCTTTGAAGCAATATCGGGCAAATTTAAATTTATAGACATATTCACGTGTTATTCCTTTATCGGTTGAAGAGCAAAGGCATAGCAGTATTAATACTTTCAATTCTTTGCTCTCGAATTCTTACAACTGCAGAAAATGACTTACCAACGGTGCTAACCCGGGAATCTTTACTGAGTGTCTGCATCATGTATTTGTGTGTCTCAAAGTAAAAAATCCAGTGTCATCAACAGGCGTTTTTCATCCTCCGGCACCGGTGGTGAACGGTGCACTAAACCGGCCCCTTCATTGCTTTCCCACAATTCCCCTTTTAACAGTGCAACGTCGCCACAATTCAATGTCTGAATACAGTCGGTGTTCGGATAAAGGCCTGATTCCTCATCTGATAGCCCCTTGCTTCCATGGCCCAGTTTCTGACGATTTACCCATTGATGGGGCAACCATTGAGAGCCTACACCATAAAAAGTGGTCACCAGTCGACATGGCACTCTATCCACATGAAAACGTGGGCACATGGCCCTATCCAACACAGACAGACGCAACCCTACCTTGGGCAAATCAAACAAGCAGCTGAACATATTCACTAATTCGGAGATACGGTTTTGTAATTCCCGGGCATTGGATAAATCTGGCAGCGTATCATTAACATCAGTCTCTATGCGACTAGCATATATAGCTCTGGAAATATTCAGTTTCGGCTGCTGTTCTATTAACAACGCAGCTTGTTGCTGAATAACTTCAGGCTGTTCACGCTTCCAGATGACGATATTGTTGTGCTGCTGATAAATATCAGTCAACACTGCGGGGTTGAGAGATTCCGCCATACCAATGGCTTTCGTTTCCGTTATATCCAAATCGTTAAAAGCGACTGACGTATTCATATCCAATACTCCCAAGGTAAAAAAGCCTTCAATTGATAACCCTACTCAGGTTGCTTGTTGTCATTGGGGCAGGGGCAGTGCTGGTTATCTTTCACACGACACAAGCGATAGTTAATCCAATGGCCAATGGCCACACAAGCAGAACCCAAAACCGTCAGTGTTTTCTCACCTGTTTCGCCAATTCGCTTTTCACCTAATAACAAAGCCAATATCAGCAAAATAAGACCAATAGCCCCCATCCCTAATAATTGATAGCGCTTGTGTTGCTTGCAGCCCAGAGTCAAAGCAAAAACACTGCTGGGTATTACTGCAACTACCAACCACAAATGAAATTGTTCGCTATCTAGTTGCAGAATGGCCAGACTGGGGAGAAACACCAGAAGTATTGGCACCAACAGACAGTGGACTGCACACATTAGTGAAAGCCCTATGGCAAATTTATCTGTAATACTCTGCGCTGTTTTCATTAACCTTACTCCTGTTAAATTGGGCGCCTAAATCGGCCCCTCCTAAAATATCACTTGGCCCAAAAAGCCAGTCTTTTTCTGCGCATAGCCATTAAGTTGGCCAGGGCACTGTTACTATTCACTTTGGTTCTTAATTGCTATTTAGGTCAGCAGTTGAGTGACAATTTTGACAAACACCAGCAAGTTCAAGTTGTGTTTCTGACAGCGAGTAGCCCTTTTTACCGGCGATTTTAAGCAGTTCACTGACAATGTTCTCTGAGGTTTCCACTTCACTTACCTTCTGGCAGGATTTGCAAATCAGAAAAGCCGACACCAGATGTTGGCAGGAGCCGCAACTACTATTGCAAGGCATGTATTTATTGGCTGAATGCAAGCGATGCACTAAACGGACAGATTCTAGAAAATCCAGAATGCGGTAAACCGACATTGCCATGATGGGAGATTCCGTCACCTGATTATAAGCATCGATAAGTTCGTAAGCAGACATAGGGCCTTCCGCTTTCAACAATATTTCTAGAACGCGTTGCCGCTTTTCCGTCAGCTTCTTTCCTGAGGATTCGCATGCCTGCCTCGCAGATAGCAGTGTGCTTTGCAACAGTTTATGCTCCATTACAACCACTCAATAAATGGCTGGTTGCCATTAAGCTCAGCCACGCCCTGTCCGTTATCACGGATCCATTGGGTTTTTATATGTTGCAAAGTCCTGGCCCAGTCAAACAGTTTTACCGATATAGCGGTTACCTTTGATTCGCAGATGAAGAAATACTCTACCTCAATATCGCTGTGTTTATTTTCTTGCTCATGCCTGGAATGATGATGGTGATCATCCTCCTCTCTATCACTATGAGCTTTATTATCGTCCTCCTGTTGGGGCAACACGTTTTTTACCCGATCCAATCTGCAACTACCCTTAAGCTCAACGACTTCATCAGCGCTCTCAAAGCGCTTTGTAACCTCTTTAAGTAAATGCTTTTGTTCCTCCGTTTCGGGTTTGTGTTCAAACCCAAGTATATCTGCGGCAGGTAAAATAAACTTGAGGTGCCATTTTTGTTGCTCCTGCGCAATCAGCAATTGTCCATGCCCATGCACATGTTGCTGAGCGCTGACGTGAAAACTTAGTACCCATAGCAACAACATTTTCACCTGCAGATACCGTTTATTCATGGCACTCAACTCCTGACTTAGTAACAACAATTGCAAACGCATAATTGCCCCCGCAATTGATACAATATAACATCACACACCCAATTGATACAATATAACATTACACTGGAGCGTAAAATGTATAAGATCACGCGAGTGGCAACCTTGGTTGCGACGCTATTACCGGCCAGCGTGCTGGCACAATCTATTGAAGGCGTTGTGTTAAACAACAGCGGCAAAGGTGTTAACGGAGCCAAAGTAGAGGTTGAAGGCACCGGGATTAGAACAATCACCGACAGTAACGGTAATTTTGTGGTATCTGGCCTAAGCTCAGGCACTAGCGAACTACATATTACTGCACCTGGTTATGCTCACCTGCATCAGGACATTCACCTAACGCAAGACGACGTAAAACAAGCTACCTTTACGCTTCGCCGGTCTCCTATCGAAGTGATGGATGTAATAGCAACCCCTATTCATTTGTCGATCATGGAATCGGCGTCTCCGGTCAGTGTATTAGCCGGAGAAACATTGCGTCGGCAACAAGCCGCTACCCTGGGCGACAGCCTGGAAAAGGTTACCGGTGTCCATAGTAATTTTCACGGCAATGTCGCCAGTACCCCTATTATTCGCGGCTTAAGTGGCCCACGGGTAATGATTGCCCAGAATGGATTGGACGTCAGTGATGTATCACGGGTAGGACCGGATCACTCAGTGGCATCAGAATCATCTACGGCACAGCAAATCGAAGTTCTTCGTGGTCCGGCAACCCTGTTTTATGGCAGTGGCGCCATAGGCGGTGTAGTAAATGTTGTTGACGGACGGGTACCCGTAGACAGCACCCCCCGTGCTGAATGGTTACTGGAGTCAGGCTCAGTTAACGATCAAAAACTCGCGTCTTTCAATGCCACCACAGGTACAGAAAATTTCGCCTTTTATGCCGATGGCTATTGGCGTGATACCGAAGACTATGAAGTGCCTGTTGCTCCAGAAGCTAACCATGAAGAACATGATCAACACGATTCTCATGAATTAGTGGTAGAAAACAGTGCTGAAGAATCCAATGGCTTTACTCTGGGTGCCAGCTACCTGTTTGAAAAAGGCTACTTGGGTGTTGCGGTTGAACAGTTCAACCGTGAGTACGGTATTCCCGGCCATAGCCACGGTGGTGAAGAGGAAGAAGAACACGGAGAAGAAGAAAGTGTCTTTGCCGATCTGGAACAAACCCGGGTTCAGCTTTTAGGAGAGTTTAATGTCGATGGCGACTGGCTTAGCCAGGTAAATCTGCGCGGTGGCTTTACCGACTATAAACACGTCGAGATTGAGCATGGCTCTGTAGGCACTCAGTTTGTAAACGAAACTCAGGAATTAAAAGTCGATCTGCTGCACACCCCATTCAACCACTGGAAAGGTGGCATCAGTCTGCACTATAAAATCAGCGAAGTAGCAGCACAAGGGGAAGAAGCATTTACCCCGCCATCTGAGTCAGAAACCCTGGCGTTAGCCGTGATGGAAGAAAAGCACTTTGGTAATGTACTGGTGCAACTGGGAGCAAGGATCGAGCGCGTAACCTTGACGGCAGACAACGTATTGTTACCAGAGCTTGAAGCACACGATCACGACGAAGGCGAAGACGACCATGACCATGACCATGACCACAATCATGATCTCGACCATGGCCCAGAAAGTAGTTTTATCAGGGTGTTTTCTGTCGATCATGAATTCACTCCGGTCAGCCTCTCAGCAGGGTTGGTGTGGGATTTTACGCCGGGCTATAACATTGGGTTGTCTGTTTCCCGTTCTGAGCGCGCACCTTCTGCGTCCGAGTTATTTTCTTTCGGTCCGCACATCGGTACCGGTAGCTATGAAATTGGTGCATTGTTCGCATTGCACGACGAAGAAGACGAATTGCATATTGGTCTGTCGGAAGAAACTATTGATCTTGAAACCGCCAATAATATCGACCTGACTTTCCGTAAAACTCAGGGTGATGTGGGCTTTGTCTTTAACGCCTTCTATAACCGGGTAGACAACTATTACTATCAAACCTCTACCGGCCTGTTCGCAGAAAGTGCTCATGATCACGGTGACGAAGACGGACACGATCACGGCGCCGAAGACGAACATGGTCACGAAGAGCAGGAAGGCGAACTTCCAGTATTTATATTTAAGACTGACGATGTAATTTTGCACGGTTTTGAAGCTCAGGTTGCCTGGCAGGCTACCGATAGCTTTAAAGCTGCGCTGTTTTCTGATTATGTTCGCGCTCGTTTACAGGACGGTGGTGACCTTCCACGCACACCTCCACTGCGTTTTGGTACCCAGTTCAGCTATGAAAATGAAAACATCAGCGCCCACCTGGATATCACCCGCTATCAGGAACAGGACCGTATTTCTTCACAAGAAACCGAAACCGATGGCTACACCATGATAGACGCCAGCATATCTTATGACTTACCGCTATCAGGTCAGGATATTGCTGTGTATCTGAAAGGTAACAACCTGACAGACACAGAAGCCCGAGTTCATAGTTCTTTCCTTAAAGACATTGCCCCTCGCCCGGGTCGCAATATAGCTGTTGGCATTAGAGGCTATTTCTAAATTAACAAATATTGAAACATCAAAAGGAACCTACAATGACTAAATCTTTTCAACTCAACCTGCTTGCAGCTGCTATTGGCACACTGCTGCTCTCCGGCTGTGGTGACGCAGAAACCAACATTATCGAAAAAGATCCCATCGAAATCCCTGATGAAGGTCATGACGACGGTGACGAACATGGTGATGATGGCTTTACCATAGAATCCTTAGGCCGTTTGGCCGTGCTGTCTTCTGAAAGTGCCCAATTAACCGTATTCGACCTGGACGATAGTGATGCCTTAGATACTTTTTCTCTGGTGCATGAATCCAATGCCCTAAAAGCCTCTGGCGATTATCGCTTTGCTGTTATCGCTAGTCGTGGTCAGGATTATGTAGGATTTATTGATGGCGGCTTATGGCGTGAGGACCATGGTGAGCATCTACATGATTACCAGCAAGCTCCAGATATAAGCAATTTTGAAATGACAGGTAGCCGCCCTACTCACATTGTAAGGCACGAAGGGCAGATGGCAGTATTTTTTGACGGTGACGCCGATGCCAATATCCCGGCATCTGTGCAAGTGGCAACAGACACAGATATTGCAAACGAAGCTTCTGCGCTGCCAACCGTAGAATACAGTATCAACATGCACGGTGTGGCGGAGCCAAGAGGAGAGCACCTGCTGGCAACCGTTCGTCGCGATGATGCAGCAAGTACTTCTGGCAACAAGATACTGCCAGATCAGGTAGGGGTGTACCACTTACACGATGACGAGTATGAACTGGAGCAAGTGCTAGAGTTGACATGTCCAGACTTACACGGTGCCGCTCAGAATCATGAATTTGTTGTTTTCGGGTGCAGTGACGGTGTGTTAGTTGCCCACCAACATGACGACGAATACGAAGCAGAAAAGATCGCCAATATAGACGAACTGGACGGCCTGCGTATAGGTAACTTGTATGGTCATGAAGAAAGCGATTCTTTCATTGGTGTAGCATCGCAGCATGGCGGTGAAAATTCCATTCTGGTCAGTGTCAATCCGGAAGATAATGAAATGGAAATACTGGAATGGCAGCCCGAAGCCCGTCCCGTGGCCTATGCCTTCGCTTACGAAGGGGAACATTTTCTGGTATTGGACGCTGAGGGTTATCTGAATATTCTCAGTGCCCATGAGCACGACGGTCATATGCATTGGGAACTGGAAACCCGATTAGATATCTCCGAAGAAGAGGTATCCACTATGCCTGAAGGTATATCGTTCAGCATGACGGTAGCGCAAAATGGCCACTACGCCTATGTAGCCGATCCAATTGCTCAACACGTATTACAAATCCACCTGGAAGATCAGGAAATTGAAGGTGATATCGAGCTGGACTTCATGCCTGCGGCCATTACCTGGTTGGGTATAGCTGAAGAAGAACACGATCACGACTAAATACGTCTGCGTCACCCTGGACCTGTTACTTACCGAAATGGTGGTAACAGGTCTTTTTTAAAAATTATGACCATCATTATCTTCCTGATGTTCTTTTACCCTTCGCTCGAGTATCTAAAGACTTATCTCCAGCATATTTTTGCTGCACTGATGCGTGTGTGACCTTACCAAAGCAGTGGGTTGCTATTGAAAGTGCCTCGCATGTAGTCGCAAGTACTTGACGAAACCTTCACTAGGGTGTGCCCTAGCCTATGGGAGCTTCATAATTCAAGTTAAAAATAATGGATAAACTGCAACCAGGTTAAAATAAAAAACCAGGGGTAAACTGAAAGTCCCCCTGGTTTTATGTTACGCACTACTTAGTAGCGACTTTTTCCGGAGAGTCCTGACACATCACCCAATGCCCAGCCTAACTTTCCAGCATGTTTATACTGCCACGCATATTTTCGGCCTGGGTTAACCCGGTACTTTGCCCGCCCCTGAGTTCCTCTTGTCCAGTATTCGATATTTTCAGAATGGGTTAGCAATAACTCCTTCGCAATTCTGGTTAACTCATTTTTCTGTTGACCGTCCACACTAAAGTAAGCGCCTAGCGCTACTGCCGTGGCAACATCAATAGCATGCTCAAATCCGTTATAAGGATTATTGCCATCTAAATCCTCTTTAGGACCGTAACTACGTGCAATATAAAATGGATAATAGCGACCTTGACTCATCGGTCCATTTTCACCTTCTTGCAACGTCACTATTGCTCTATCAATTTCGCACTGAGCCACATCAACTAATGACTGCGGAATGCTCATATTGCCGGTTTCTTGCAACGTATTTACCATCACATTGGTCAACAAGTTCAACATCCAAGGTGAGAATGAAGGTATGTCACCACCTTCTGGACTGTAGTTAAAGCAGCCATTTGGGCCGTAGCCATCTATTCCAGACTGTTGTCCGGTGACCATTGCTGTAATGGCCGAGTCCGTTTTACCTAATTGATGACTGTTTCCTGTCAGTGCATAATCCACATTGTGGGCATCCAGTGCATAAGCACGATGTCTTGCCGTCTGTGAGTTGCCTTCCAGATTAACATGAAACTCCGACCCGTAAGCGATGTACCCAATTTTATCCAAATGAGTCTCATCACCCGTCAATAAATAGTAGGTATAAAATGGACGTGCATTTGAATATTTTGCATCAGGATAAGGTGTCGATGGATTTGGATTTTTCATCTTAAACATACCAACACAGTATGGGTATGTAGTGCCTTTACAGTCCTTCGGCTCATAAATGTTGTGGCTATAGTGGTCAGTGGCTCTATGGGCCTCCCTCAAAAAATCTGTGTTGCCAGTGCGAATATAGCCAGCATAGAAAGTTTGTGGACGGCCATACAGCCAGGTACTGGTGCCACTGTAGAAATCAATGTTGTCGCCTTCATGAGTCATTGGCCACTCTTGTTTATGTTGATTAACCACAGAATAAAAGAAGTCGTCTGTGGCTTGATCAATGTCCTCCATATAGTCCCTTTCACCCGTTGCTGTTGTCATTGGCAATACGCCAGAACAAACTAGATGATGGTTATCAATGGCGACCAAAACAGCAGGTTCATATATGGACAAACCGGTTGTGTTTTTTTCAGGATCGTAAGTTCCCTCCTCCACTTTTCGATATGTGGTACGGATATCCTGTTTCTGTCCCAGACTTTGAGTTCGTGCACCGTTGTTCAATTGTACTGTGAACTGGCGTTTTTCGTTAGACGTAAACGCAACCTCCAATTGCACTAACACTGAACGGATACCAGGATTACCTTCAGATTTTAATCCTTCACAAAGCAATTCTTCTGACGGCATGTTTTGCCATTTACCTAAACTTGAAACATAGGCTGGCACTTCTTCTCCTATATCATTAAACACTTTCACCTGTTCGCTGTTAATCAATGTACCCGGAGCAAGTGGAAGACCAAAGGAGACTAACGTAGATCCGTTATCGATGACATCGGTCGATGGAAGCAAATCAACAGCGACCGTTTTAGCTACGTTATTTGCAGCTGAACCGTATGCACTAAGGTCATTGCTCTTGTCAATTTCCTCTGAAATTTTACGATATTTCGAAGGTGTCTTGCTAAAACCAACCTTTGACAAATCGTGTTCGTCATCGCCAGGATCATCATCACCTGGATCATCATTTCCTGGATCACCATTGCCGGGATCGCCATTGCCAGGATCTTCGTTTTGCGCTTGTGACACTAAATAAAGGTGCGCATCATCGATCGATATATTGATTTCCTCGTTTCCAGGATGTCTCAATTCAAAACGAATTCGACGTGCTTGTGCATCTGGTAAGTTAAGTGTCTCAAATACTTCATACTCAGCTCCTACCGTTGCGGTGAGTTTTTGACATTGTTCGAATCTGGTGGAGTCACCTTGCAAATAGGCAACTGCACATACATCAAAACGACTATTCTCTTTAGTAGAATCATCCACCCTGACCGTTGTACTTACAGAAATTGAATGCGCTACAGGGCCTTCTTCCCAGCCATAATCAACTTTCTTCATGATTCTGCGATAATCGGTCAATCTCACGGAAAGACTTTGCTGCTCAAAAATAGCATTATTCGTCAGACTCAGATCTTCAGTCGTTTTAGAGTAGAAGCCCGCAGCAGAGGATTCAAACCCGCTATCGTCTATAAGATCACTAAGTACAGCTCCTTCAGGAACCTCCGGAAGCGGCTGATTTGAAGGGGCATCACCCGGTTGCCCAGGCACACCACTATCAGGATCATCCGGTTCAGACTGGTTTTCGGTCGCTAAAAAAAGATGTGCATCATCTACAGCAACCACTATTTCGTTGTTTCCCGGATGACGCAACTCAAATCGAAGTCTGCGAACCTGCTTGCCATTAAGTGCTAAGGTTTTCATCACGTTGTAAACGTTTCCTACCTCCGCGACGGCCTCTTCACACTCGCTATACCGTTTCGAATCATTTTGCACGTAGGCCACGGCACAAATGTTAAATTTACTTGTCTGAGAAGTAGTTTCATCGACTCTTACTTTGGCGCTGATAGACAAAGAATGCGCATTCGGCCCCTTCCCCCAGGAATAATCCTTTTTGTGTGTCACTCGACGGTATCCCGCCAGACGTACTTGCAGACTTTGATTGCCTATAATTGCATTTTCCGTCGTAGTCACATCGTCTGCGACATTTGAGCTAAAGCCACCAAAAGATGTTTCGAACCCGCTATCATCAATCAAGTCCAAGACAGTGGTGCCTTGTGGAGTGTCTGGTATTTTTTCATCTGCTATGCAACTTCCGGAAACCAAAAGCGCCAACATTGTTATCAATGCGCCCCTTGCCCGATACGTGGTAAATTTCAATCGCATACGCGTTGTCTCCCTAAATAGTTAATCAATGTGGTTCGTTCTTACCCCAAATACAGAAGGATTTGGGGCATAACACGAACTACATTGCACAAGACGTATTCACTGCATAAATTGCGACATTTTTTTGCATCGTTGAAGTTACTAGAGGTAAATTCTATTGCAGGGTTATTACCAATGCTGACCTGCATGGTGCTACAACAAGGAAACGGATACATTTACATAGAGAATTGCAGTATGCTTGTCAGGTGCCTGAAGCTTAGATCATGTGGGGATGCATATGGACATTACTGCTTTGCTAAAAACTTATGCAGGTAAAGCGCTAATCGACAATGCATTGATTGGTGCCTTTGAGGCTAACTTTGAAGGGAAACAAATCTCTGGCTATACGCTGGACAAGAATATCTATAATGGCAGCATGGCCCAAATCTATCATGCACACCGTTCTGATGGGGTATTTGAACGCCCTGCGGCAATCAAAATCATTCACTCTAAATTGCTGACACCTTCTTTTCAAATGCGCTTTATCCTGGAGCGTCAGATTTTATCCACCCTGTCACATCCCAATATTGCACATTTGTATGATGGCGGATTCACCGAAGAAGGTACGGCTTACTTCATCATGGAATACATTGAGGGAAAACACCTTGATGACTTCCTAAAAGCGTCGAAACCTTCCTTTTTGCAACGCATTGCGTTATTTCGTCAGTTACTGCAAGCTGTTATTTATGCCCATGAGAATCGTATCATTCATCGTGATATAAAGCCCTCCAATATCCTGGTAGATGACAATGGCGTGCCTAAATTGCTGGATTTTGGCATCGCAGAGTTGGCCGAAGCCGACAACAACGCCATAGATGAAGAAGAAACCCCGCTGACTTACAGATTTGCCAGCCCGGAACAAATTATGGGTCAACAAGTATCCTATCGTTCGGACATCTTTCAACTGGGTTTCATTCTGCATATTTTGCTTACCGAGCAACATCTTTTGCAACACAAGAACCTTGAGGAGATCATGGCATGGTCCCAAACGCAGCAACACATAGAGCCAGCCAGTCAACGAGTGAGGCAGCTCCCAATTTCGGAACGCTATGCAGGATACAAGCACGTTAATGCAGAACTGGATGCCATCATTGCCAAATGTTTACGTCATGACCGCCAAGAACGCTATGATTCGGTGCAAGCACTTCTGGACGACGTATTAGCCTTCTGTAATCGAGAACCTGTAACAGCGTACTCACAGGCAAAACGATTTCACTACCGTCTACGTAAACTGGTCCAGCGGCAGCCTGCAATCAGCGCTTTAGTGATGGGTTTTAGCATGATTGCAATTGCAGGCAGTAGCTTTTACATCGATTCAATTAACAGCGAAAAGGTAAAGGCGATCGAGGCAGCCATCAGAGCGGAAAAAGAAGCGGACAAATCCGATCAAATCGTCGACTTTCTGGTCAATATTTTTAATGTCTCGCACACTGATGAAGGTCAAGGCAGAGGCGAAACCATCACAGCCAGAGAATTGTTGGACAACGGATACAACAACCTTATTTCTGACGAATCAACACACCCACCAGAGGCCAGCGCCGAGATGCTTCTGGTAATAGGGAATGCGTATTTGTCACTTGGATTGTATTTTCAAGCTGAAAAAGCACTGCAAAAGTCTATTTCATTGCAGCGTCAGTTGTCTGAAAATGCACAGCAAAGCCTTTCCCACACGCTTAATCGTTTATCATGGACCCAAAGGCAATTAGGTCAAATTGAACAAGCCACTGACAGCTTAAACGCTTCGCTAGAGGTTGCTAGAAAACAAAGTCAGCCATACAACGTTGCCGAAAGTTTTAGTAATGCTGCATTAACAATATGGCGGCATGGCGATTTTGTTCAGGCTGCAGAATACTTTGATCAAGCTCTGAATCTTGTAGCTGGAGAATCCTCCGAAGATTTTCTCGCTCTCAGAGCCAGTCTGTTGAGAAATTATGCCACGATGCAGGTAGAAAGAGGATTTATTGAAGGAGTCGGCGATTTAATAGTGGAAATTGAAAATATTTTGCCAAAATTAAGTGATAATAGCCCAACCCCTACCTATCTCAAACTTCTAAAGTCGCGTCTTGCGTGGTCACAAGGAAACCTTTCATACGCGGAAGAATTAGTTGATGAAATAATTGTATCAGCGACCAAAAAATACGGACCGGACCACCCCAGGGTGACGGATTTTCAATTCAATCAAGCCACTTTCTGGCAATTGCAAGGCAGGTTTGACGGCGTCGAAGAAGCCTATCAGCGTCTACTACAACTCGATATCTCTGCAACAGGCGAACACCACGAGTTTGTTTATCTGGACTACATGATGTTGGCTGAGCTTTACTTAAATATGGGGAAGATAAAACTTGTTGAGCCCCCTCTGTTAAAAGCCAAAGAAGGCTTTGCATCGTTATTTCCTTTCGAACATCGAAGAAACACGGCGGTTAACATAAGATATGCCCGTTATTTAAATGAGCAAGGACGTTTTCGTGAAGCCGAAATGCTGTTGCGACGTGTTATACCTTTAATGGAGAAAGACTATGCTGAATCACATCTTAGATTAAATGAAGCGCGAATGGAGCAAGCGAGAAGTTTATTTCATCAAAATAAGCATCCTGAAATTCGCAGTAAATTATTACAAGCAGCCAAACGCGCTTTTGCTGGTAGAAACGATTTGCTGGAACAACGGCTACAAACCCTGTCAGCGTTGCTACCGCCCCCTACCCATACTAATGACAATTTACAAAAGAGTGGCGGTAGCTAATAAGCTGGAAATATCACAACCTAAAGCCCATATGATCCCGAGAAATGGCCTGTACCTATATCTGCCACCGCTGACCTAAAAAAATCTCTTTGCTAATCCTGATAGAATCCTTACCTGCCAGAAACCGTGCCAGCATATTCTAAACTCTGTTTTTTAAGTTTAATCCATTTTCCATATGTGAACATTCGCCACACCCATTCAAGTGGACCGTAGGAGAAATAAGACAACCAGATATTGGATATTATCGTTTGGCAAGTCACGATTAGAATGCCTAATATTAGCAACGACCAAGGCGCTCCTTTTGTACCAAGTCCCAAACCAATTTCATAAAACACGGCAATGCTAATGAGTGTTTGAGTTAGATAGTTTGTTAACGCCATTCTTCCCGGTGCGACAAACAGGTGAAGTATTCTATCGCTCTTTAGCCAGAGCAAGGTAAACCCACCTATATACGCAAATCCCATACAAAAGGCGGCAAATGGGTAGATAATAATGGCTAACAAACCTTTTGAGGTGTAAGGTCCAAATGCGTGCAAACCACCAAGTATTGCATAAACAATACTCGCGCAACAGCCAACCATCAACATCATGCCCGCATATCGTCTGAACGGCACCTGTAAGTGTGATAGTCGACCATTTATAATCTGTCGTCCGAACCACAAACCTATTAGCATAATGCCCAGTACTTTAGGAATTCTCCAGGTGTCCAGATAATATCCGAACTTTACAAAACCAACTGTCACATTTGACTGAAAGAACAGCAATAAACTGTCCGTTGTTTTATTTTCAATCAGCGTGTTAAAAAATACATTTACCCCGCCAGATAACTCATAAAATCCAAGATCCGGATCTATACCTAAGTACATAAATACAATGTAACCTGGCACCGGCAATAGCAACATTATACTAGCAAGGGTTAACAACGTCTTATCGGTTAAGTTGCGCACAAAATACAGCAAGATACCCAGCAATGCATATAGCATGAGAATATCCCCCAACCACAAGAAAAACGTATGCAAGACACCGATCACCAATAGCAATCCCATTCGTCTGAAGTGTCGCTTTGTTAGTACCGGATTTTCATTATTTACCATTTGCGAAAACTGCAGCGCCAATCCGATCCCAAATAGAAAACAAAAGATGGTATAAAACCTGCCGTCAAAGACTAAAAGTTTAAGTACATCAAAAAAGCCAGCTCCCCAAATCAGGCTCTTTTCAGTCGGAGATAAAAAATCCCAACCGGCGAAGAAAGGAATGTTGGCGAGGAAAATGCCAAATAAGGATGCCCCTCTAATACCATCCAACAGGTCATAGCGCATTTTCGATTTCATCATAGTTACTACTCTTATCGCGGAATCAATGAAATTCACAGTTGAAACTGTTGCGCAACTCCACAACATTCAAACTGTGTAAAAAACCATTTAGCAGTCACACTCCAGCCAATGGACAGGCGTTTTTTGGGCACTAAAACGCAAGTAATTTTGGCGTTATTTACGCTCTCCTAACATTTATAGTCAGAATGCAACTGCAAAAAATAGGGATAACGAAATTACACTGAGGATTGCGTCAATTTTCTAAAAATTTTTAAAGAATATGACGATAATGATGCTTTAGAGTGTTTAATAAAATACAACACGATGGGCAATGAGTATCAGTTAAATTGTGACTGGACGGGAAGTCAATTTGGTCTTGCTGAGACAATTCAGCGCCTGGAACAATTAATTGCAACGACAATTCTGCCATGCTAATTTCGGATTGTAGTACTAAGTAGTGAGTTCCATATTATGGCCCAGTCCCCCGCCCCTTGCCAAAATAAACAGTACGCAGTAGGAGCGTCTGTTGATAATCTGGAGTTAACACAACTTATTAATTCAGGCATACAACGAATGTCTGAAGGGGTCGATGAAAGCAAAGCCTATGCGGCTATATATCTTGAATTGAAAAGAATCGCTCGTTACCTGCTTACTAATAATCAGCTGCAATATACTCTAGGCCCAACGCAGTTAGTTCATGAGGCCTACCTCAAACAGTACAAAATCAAACAATTAAAAAGCTGGGAAGACAGGAAGCATTTTTTCAATCATTACTTTGCTGTTTTACGCTGTATTATTGTCGACTATGTAAGGATGAAAAACGCCCAAAAACGGACTCAAAAATTCCCTGAATCAGATACAGATGATGACATCGAAATATCGGATATGGAAACCGTGCTAACGGTTGGTGATGCAATTGAGAAAGTAAGGAAAATTGATGAAGAAACTGCGGATCTTCTTGAGTTGCGCTTCTTTGCCGGACTTTCAACTTACGAAATTGCAGATAACATGGGATTGTGCCCAAGAAAGGTACAAAGACAGCTGGTGAAAGCCAAAAGTGTGCTCAAAAGGATAATATCAGACTAGCTCAGTTTACAATTATTAGAAATACAAACCGAGCGACATTTTCTACCGGTGAATAATACTTCCGATACAACTATTCAATGTTATGACTAGCCCTTAAACCAGTTTGTGTAGGAGTTTCAGCGGCTTCAAAATTTCTCCGAAAAGTATATCCCTCAATTCTCGAGTAAAATTATCACCCATCCATTTTGTCGCTTCAATCGACAAACAATGCGTTGCTGCTTTCCGTGTGTATCGGTCTATACTGAGTAATGATAATCGCTGTTCTTAGTATCATAAAATACTGGGAACAAAACAATCTGTGCCGCTTTAAGACGCAAAAAAGCCACAGAATTAGTGACAGGTTTCTGATGACAGATTTTTCTGCTGAGCTAAATTTAAAGACCCTTCTTGAACATGCTCATATCGGTGTTGTTATACATCGCTGGGACACCTCCGTGGTTTACGCAAATCCAACTGCGCTGAAACTCCTGCGCTTAACACACGAACAAATCATTGGAAAAGATGCGTACGATCCCCAATGGAGTTTTTTGGATGAAGCCGGCAAAAAGCTCCCGGTTGAAGAATTTCCAGTAAGCAAAGTCAAACAATCAAAAGGTCGATTAAACAATGAAATCATGGGTGTAATTGATAGCACTAGTGAAGATATAAGCTGGTTTATGATTAACGCCTATTTTGAAGGCAATGCTGGTGATGTTGGATTTATCATTATCACTTTTAATGATATTTCTGAAATGCGTGACCTGTTTTCTTTTCAGGATATTGTTGAAAACACGCAGGATATCGTCATTGTCACTGAAGCGAACGATATCAACTACCCTACAGGCCCCAAAATAATCTATGTTAATAAAGCATTTGAAGAACTTACCGGGTATAAACAAAGTGAGGTGATTGGCGAGTCTCCGCGCATACTGCAAGGAGACCTGACGGACAAAGAGGCAACCACTCGAATCCACAATGCGTTGCAGGAACAAAAGGCCATTACCGAAACCCTGCTAAACTACGATAGCTCTGGCCGACCCTACTGGATAGAGATGAATATCATTCCGCTCAGAAATAAATACAATGAGGTGACCCATTTTGCAGCCATTGAACGGGACGTTTCAGAACGTAAGTTTCAACAGGAACAGTTGGAAAAACGCAATAAAGACCTGAAGGTGCTTAAACAAAACCTGGAACTTATTGTCGAAGAGCGCACTATGGAGCTGCAAAAAGCAAAAGCTCAATTAGAGACGATCGCGTTTTTTGATCCCTTAACCAATATTCCGAATCGACGCTTCTTTATTGATCAGGCCAACAAACTGGTTAAAAGCAGCAGTCGCCATGATTTTGCAGTAGCCTTCGGCTTACTCGATATTGATAACTTTAAGCAATTAAATGATAGCCATGGTCATGATGTTGGTGACGCTGTGCTTGTCGAACTTGCCAATGCCCTGACGCATATATTTCGGTCTGATGACGCTTTTTGTCGTTATGGTGGTGAAGAGTTTGCTTTCGCATTTTCGATTAAACAAAATACAGACGTAGAGGTTGTTGCAGACAGATTATTAAGCGCGATTAGGAGCATTACTGTGCAATCCGAAAACAAAAACCTGATCAACATTACTGCCAGTTTAGGTATTAAAATCACCCAACCAGATTCAAATACGGACCTTGAGCAAGAAGTCAAACATGCCGATATGGCGATGTACAAAGCAAAAACATCAGGTAAAGATCAATACTGTATCTTCTCTGAGTAATAGTTGACCAGGTCAACTATTTTGGATTACTGCAGTGTAGCGCACTCAACCCTGCTCATCTTTTCTGCATCTTTTTATTGGCGATTGAATTGGGCACGTTGTTGACATACTTTATGCTCCAACAGTGTTCGCAAGATAAGGCTGCGTCAGCAATCAACCGGCGCAGCCCTTTTAACAAAGCTACTGGAGAGAAATTTGTCTTACCATGGCTGCCCCTACCGCATGGGCACTGGCAGGATTTTGACCGGTGATCAGTCGACCATCTTCAACCACGTATTCACCCCAAGGCTGTACCTTGCTGTAACGAGCCGCATTGCGCGCCAGATGTTCTTCCAACAAATAGGGAATATTATCAATAGTGCCATAATCAATTTCTTCTTCGCGCGTAAAGGCAGTGACTGATTTATCGGCCAACAGCTTTTTACCATCGCTAAGTATTATGGGCAATAGTGCCGCTGGTCCATGGCATACCGCGCCCAACACGCCCCCGTTCTCATAATGAGCAGCTGCGACTGTGGCAAAATCGTCGTTTGCGTATAAATCCGATAGCAAGCCAAATCCGCCTGGATAAAATATGCCATGATAATCGTCGACATTGATATCAGATACCGGAATGGTATTGTTAATCCGTTTCTGAAAGTCACTATCGCCCAGGATCTTACTGTTCACCTCATCATCTTCGATGTCAATACCATAGATCGGCGCTTTGCCTCCTTTGATGGATGCAATGTCGTAATCGAATCCCGCCTTTAAGAACACATCAATCGCGTGTGTTAATTCTGGTGAGTAAGTACCATTTTCTTCTTTAGTTTCGCCTAAGAATGCATGGTTAGTGACGGGAATAAGTATCTTTTTCATATTCAGTACCTCCTAAATTATAAAAACAGTCTAAGTCAATCGTGTTTGCACTAACTGTTGATTAACTCCATTATATTTGCTTCACATTTAGATGATAATAGGTCTTAATGACAAATCATTATTGCTAAACTGCAACAATAAGGAGCGTAATGGATAGTTTCGACGGTATTATTGAGTTCGTCGCGGTGGCTGAGCTACAGGGGTTTGCGCCTGCAGCTAAACGCCTCGGATGCAGCACCAGCCATGTCAGCAGACAAATATCTCGTTTGGAAGAAAGATTGGGCAGCGTTCTGTTTGCCCGTACCACGAGGCAAGTGAGTCTGACATCTAATGGACGAGCTTACTATCAGCAGTGCAAAGACCTTGTCACTGGCCTTGAACAAGCAAACGAGCAGGTAAGAAAACAACAGTTTCAGCTCAAGGGGACCTTGAGAGTCAGTGCTGCGGGGACCTTTGCTGAAAAGTTTGTAGCCCCCGTATTGATGGAGTTTGCATTGCGTCATCCTGGCTTGAGTATCGAGATGGATTTTAATAGTCGTAATGTTAACTTTGTTGAAGAAGACATTGATTTTGCGATCAGATATGGTCAGCTAGCGGATTCGACATTAATTGCCAGAAAACTGGTTGATCGTCCGTTGATCGCTGTGGCCAGTAAAGCGTACATTGAGCAATTCGGTGCCCCATCACATCCCGAAAATTTAAAGTATCACAGTTGTATCATTTCCAATAATGATCACTGGACGTTTCAGGAAAATAACAAAAGCCTGAATGTCAAAGTGAGCGGACGCTGGCGATGCAACAACGCCCATGCCGTCGTCAAAAGTTGCGAGAAGGGCTTAGGGATTGCCTATATGCCAAAATCAAACTTTACTGAATTGCTCGAGGCCGGTGCTTTATTGCCAGTATTAGAACCTTTTTGGAGCAAAGGAACGGGCAGTTGGATTGTTTATCAAAACAGACAGTTCTTACCTACGCGGGCGAGAATGGCCATCGATCACCTCTTATCTCATTTCTCTGTCTGGAAAGAATAATGCTGTTCACCATACTTGAAATGTTGAAGTTTGTATCAAAATGGACTCATGATGCAGATTATCGACCATTTGGATTTCTAAGATGACAACCTACCCTGCCATTATTACCAATAAGTAATACGGTTTTTAATTTTGCACCTATTATCATCTCTACCCATAGAACATATAATAGGGACTATGAACTGGCAAATATGCTACGAAAACATTAGCGAGAGCGATGACAATGAGCTTAAACATCAAATCCGGTCAAACCTCGATTAAATCCAAAGCTGCCGTCGCATGGGCGGCTGGTGAACCATTAAAAATTGAAGAAGTCGACGTTGAACTGCCGAAAAAAGGCGAAGTTTTAGTACGTATCGTGGCAACAGGTGTGTGTCATACAGATGCATTTACGCTATCCGGTGACGACCCTGAGGGCATTTTCCCGGCCATTCTGGGTCACGAAGGTGGCGGTATTGTGGAGATGGTAGGAGAAGGCGTTACCAGTGTTGCAGTGGGTGATCATGTTATTCCGCTGTACACTGCCGAGTGCGGAAAATGTAAGTTCTGCACCAGTGGCAAAACCAACCTTTGTCAGGCAGTGCGAGAAACACAAGGCAAAGGCCTGATGCCTGATGGTACCTCCCGCTTCTCAATTAATGGCGAGACTATTTTCCATTACATGGGGTGCTCTACATTTTCGGAATTTACCGTACTCCCCGAAATTTCACTCGCCAAAGTTAATAAAGAGGCCCCACTGGAAGAGATATGTCTACTGGGTTGTGGTGTGACTACAGGTATGGGGGCGGTGCTAAACACAGCAAAAGTTCAAAAAGGCGATAGCGTCGCGATATTTGGTCTTGGTGGTATAGGTTTATCAGCCATCATTGGCGCGCGTATGGCAGGTGCCAGTCGCATCATTGGCATCGATATCAATGACAGTAAGTTTGCCCTGGCAAAACAACTTGGTGCAACGGATGTGATAGATCCCAGTGAGCATGATAAGCCCATTCAAGACGTAATCATTGCCATGACCGACGGTGGCGTAGATTATTCATTTGAATGTATTGGAAACGTCAATGTCATGCGGCAAGCGCTTGAATGTTGTCATAAAGGCTGGGGAGAATCGGTCATTATAGGTGTTGCCGGTGCGGGTCAGGAAATTTCGACACGGCCTTTCCAGTTAGTAACCGGCAGAGTCTGGCGCGGCACCGCTTTTGGTGGCGTCAAAGGTCGCAGTGAACTGCCTGATATCGTTGAGCGCTATATGGCGGGTGAATTTGGATTGCAGGAGTTTATCACCCATACCATGTCGCTTGATGCAGTGAACACAGCATTTGAACTGATGCATCAAGGCAAGAGTATTCGTTCAGTCGTGCACATGTAGCATGCATCAGTGCAAGAAAATCAATTTCGATTGCGTGGGCTTAAGCTCCCATTCGCCTGATTAAAACACCAAGTTCAATTCGTCCGGATATCTGAAGGAGATAAGGTGACCATTGAGATACTGAGTCAGAACAAGGTTTTTGGTGGCTGGCACAAACAATACCGCCACACAGCCAAAACGCTAAACTGTGCTATGCGATTAGCGATCTTTTTGCCTTCATGTGCGTCCGAACAACGAAAGGTGCCGGTACTTTACTGGCTCTCAGGCCTGACTTGTACCGACGAAAACTTTGTCCATAAGGCCGGAGCTTTCCGTAAAGCAGAAGAACTGGGAATGGCTATCGTTATTCCGGATACCAGCCCAAGAGGCAATGAGGTTGCCGATGATGAGGGGTACGATTTAGGTCAGGGTGCCGGGTTTTATGTCAACGCCACACAAGCACCCTGGGCACCTCATTATCAGATGTATGACTACATCACTCAGGAGCTACCAGACATTATCGAAGCGAATTTCCCCGTTTCCGGAAAACGTGCAATTGCAGGTCACAGTATGGGCGGTCACGGCGCGCTGACAATTGGTTTGAAAAATCAGCAAAAATATACATCGATTTCCGCGTTTAGCCCGATCACGAATCCCAGCAAATGCCCCTGGGGAAAAAAGGCATTTGCAGCTTATTTAGGCAGTGATGTTAATCAATGGAAAGCGCACGACGCATGTGAATTAATCAAAACAGTAGATGTGAAGTTACCGATATTAGTGGATCAGGGAGATGCGGATAATTTTCTGGAAGAACAGCTGCAACCGCAGGCACTGATTGCAGCAGCACAGAATAGAAACGTTGAATTAAACCTAAGAATGCAATCTGGTTATGATCACAGTTACTTTTTCATTGCCAGCTTCATTGATGACCATTTAGCGTTTCATCATCAGCATTTGGCTCAATAACTCGCAACCAATACCAACCGCATGCAGCAGCCAGGTTTGCCTCTGATTGCTGCATTTTTCACACAGAATTTAGTGTCCAGTCTAGTGAAATACCCGTTCGCTAAACTCGCCGTGTTTATAAGAGGCCATTATTTCCAGAAAATTGGTTCGGCTCAGGCGAATTAAGGTTTCATGATCGCCACACTCTAAGAATACCACTGGTTCACTGGCCAATTCATCCTCATAAATTGCATCCATATGATAGGCAGAAGGTATAGGTGGAACAGCACCGGCATCGCAATCGGTAAACATCTGATAGATTTTTGCTTCTTTGACTAACTTAAAATTGCGATTAAGGGTTTCATTCAGTTTTTTGATACGGACTTTATGATCCGCTGGCAAAATTGCCATCATGCTCCTGCCCTCATGATCTTCCAGTATCACCGCTTTAGCCAGTTGGTGGAGTGGAATAGAGGCGCCAATAGCACTGCCTAACGAGCTTTTGCTGTGGGGATGCGATACTAAATTGTAGGTAATTTTCTGGCTATCCAGATAATGAGTCACGCGATTTGAACTTTCCATAACACCTCCCGGAAGGGTTTGTTTCGTTACTGCTCAACACCAAAACGTTAAACAATTATCGTGCTCTAATTATAGTTTACAGTGGTTATTTTTTGTACTTTCACAGGTGGAATTACAGGCAATATTCATCTGTCTTTTATTTCAATAAATATCTACTTTTTCGCCTTTATAGAACGTCCCGCTTTTTCGATGAGTGGCTCTTCTGGCCAACGATGTTTTGGGTAGCGGCCACGCATTTCTTTAGCGACGTCAAAATAAGAAGTGCGCCAAAACCCGGCTAAATCACTGGTGGTTTGAATAGGTCGCCGGGCCGGGGATAACAACTCAAATCTTAAAGGGACTTTGCCAAAACCCAGTAGCGGTGATTGCAATTCCCCAAAGACTTCCTGCAACTGCAATGACACTATAGGTCCTTGCTGCAAATCATAGATAATTTTAACCTGCTTCCCACTGGGTGCCTGGTAAAATTCAGGAGCATGAGCAGCCAATTCTTGTTGCTGCTCCCAATTCAACACCGCTTTTAACAACGGATACACGTCAACCTTTGGTAATTCCTTGGGATCTTGCAGTTCCGCTATATAGGGGAGTAACCAATCTCGAATAGATTGGGTCAGTGTCGTCTCATTTAATTGCGGAAATTCATCGCTGTATTGGCCCAGCCACGAAGCTCTGCGTAACCAGGTCTCGCAGCGCGAATTCCAATTGAGGCAATCTAATCCTTTTTCCAGCAAGTAGTCTTCGAGGTAACATTGACGATGCTCCTTGGAAATCTGATACGAAACTTCTTCATCAATATCGATTTGCTGGTAACGAGTTATGCTTTTGACACAGAGGCGTTGCTGTTTATCCGGTCCGACGACTTCCACCGTGGTTAACTGGGATTCTAATACAGCTCTGATTTCCGTCTCATTTATGCCAATAGCGGCAAAAATACGTCCATCTCTGGCCTTAATATCACAGTCAGTCACAACCAGCCACTGATGTGCCGTTAACGGATCGTGCTCTTGCAAACTCACACCTTTACCATTGGCCAGGATATAGCGGTGTGGGCTACCTGGACGTTGTTTTGCCAACCGGTCAGGAAAGGCCATCAACAGTAGCTCTGCCGCACTGTGGGATGCATTTTTATCAGTAACTCCTGGACTATCGGAAACTTGTCGGTGCAACGCACTCACCTGTGTTTTGACCTGATGCAACAGAGCATGATTGATACCCTGCCTGCCGACCGCACGCTGTCTTTGCGTTAAAAACGTCTCTAGCACGTTGATCCTCAAGTGCAAATCAACACTGTCGGCATTAACAAGAATATCCCTGACGTCTAAAAGTGAAGCCAGCCAGCAGGCTAACGTTACAGATTTGCCTGCACACACCAACATCTTTGCTAATCTTGGTGTGAGCGGCAAATTGGCGGCTAGTCTTCCCGTCGCCGTCAGTTTTGCGCTTTCATCAATTAGATCCAAACGCTGAAGCAGCTCCCGAGCCTGATCGTAATGCGCCTTTTTGGGTTGGCTTAACCAGTTTGTACTTGCGTAATCGGGGCTACCCCAGACAGATAGCTGCATGATCAATGATGATAAATCGGTACTTTCTATCTCAGGATGTTGAAACGCAATAAATTGTTTTTCCTGTTCCTCACTCCACAACCTAATACAACTTCCGGGTCCTAAACGCCCTGCTCGTCCGCTTCGTTGCTGCGCTGAAGATTTCGCAATCCATCCAGTAACAAGCCTGTTTAAACCGCTGGCAGGATCAAATTGAATGCGTTTTTCCAGACCACTGTCTATAACCGCGCTGATCCCCTCTACGGTTAAGCTGGTTTCTGCAATATTGGTACTGAAAATTATTTTTTGGCGACCAGTGTCATCTGGTAGCAGTGCTTTTTGTTGTTCTTGCAGACTTAGCGCTCCATAAAGCGGCACTAAATGCGGTGTCCTGTCTTCCTCACTGTTGACACTGAGTTGCTCCTGCACCACCTCTATACAGCGTTTAATTTCACCCTGTCCCGGTAAAAACACCAAAATATCCCGTGTGTCAGGTTTCGCCAACAGTGCTTTTACCGCCTTTAGTACCGAGAACGCAAGTAATCTTGATACTCCAGATTGCAAATTGGTTGACGACTTGTCCGGCGGTTGGTGACTAATGTCTACTGGAAAGGTTCTACCAGGGCATGAAACGGTTACGACGTCCTCCAAATAGTCCGAGACAAGCTTTGTATCGACGGTTGCTGACATCACCAACAAACGCAAATCTTCACGTAAACTTTGTTGGATCTCGGCACTGAACATCAGGCCTAAATCACCGTGAATTGAGCGTTCATGGAATTCATCAAAAATAATTAATGCGACATCTGACAGTTCAGGATCCTGTTGCATTTTGCGGGTCAGAATCCCCTCTGTAACAATGACCAGTTTGCTCGCCTTGGAAACCCGGTTTTCATGACGCACCTGATAACCAATAGTTTCACCAACGCGTTCACCCAGATATTTAGCCAGGTAATGTGCTATCGATTTGGCGGCAATTCTGCGTGGCTGCAACATCATAATTTTGCGTTGCCCCAGCCACTTTTGATTGAGCAATGCCAAGGGTACAGCTGTCGACTTACCGGCGCCAGGTTCAGCGCTTAAAACCACATTGTGGTGCGCAGTTAACGCTGCACATATTTCAGGAATGACATTATGTATTGGTAGCAAATCTGTTGTTGTCGGTTTGTTATTGTTCGTCAATTTGCGTGGCAACTTTAGTCTGATAATTAAAAGATGGAATGCTTGTGACGCGAGTATATCAAAGGCGCAAACGTAATGAGTATTTTAGGAGGCTCTGACGACCCGTAAAGCGACTATTTGGTTACATTATCTGGTTGAATCTCTTGCAACTCGCTCAAGGACCTAAACCACAACCTGCCCCCCCAAACAACACCCAGGGCCATAAAGCCTCCCAGCAACACGCCGTAAACTGGACCAAGCAGCGCAGCCGCACTGCCGGATCGAAAATCACCCAACTCATTGGAAGAGGCGATAAATATTCCGTTCAAGGCGCTCACACGTCCTCGTAAATTATCCGGCGTTAAGAGTTGCACAATGGAACTTCGAATTACCACACTGAACATATCGCTTCCACCATAAACAAACAGTGCAAACGCCGCCACAATGGTCGTGGTTGACACCGAGAATAATAAAATTGAACAGGCAAATACGGTAAGCGCTCTGAACAATACTTTACCTGTTTGCCGAAATTGTCCACTTGATCGAGTCAGATACAAGCCAATTATCGTAGCGCCCAAAGCAGGCATAGCGCGCAAAAGTCCCAATATTTCTGGCCCTTCCTGCATCACATCACTAACAAACATCGGTAAAATAGCCATGACACTGCCAAACAATACGATCAACAGATCCAGCATCATACAACCAAAGACATTTTGGTTCGCTTTTAGATAACGAATACCCCCTAACAAATCATCAAGACTAATGGTTTTTCGATTGCAGATTTTTAATGCTGGCAATACAGAGAACCCAAGTATTGTGAACCCGCCTAGCAGGACTAAGCCCCAATAGAGTTGCGTGTCCAATAGTGCGACTAACAGACCAGCGACGAATGGACCTACAATTAACGCCGCATTCCAGCAAACACTATTGAGAGCAATGGCTCGGTTTAAATGTGCAGGATTAACGATATTAACAAGGGCGGATTGAATGGCTGGACTGAAAAAAGCCCGTGCAACACCGGAAAACAATAACGCAATATACAAAAACCATTTATTAAACTCTGCCTGATTCATGACAATTGCCACGGCTATTGCGACGACAATTTGTAAAGCGGCTGACGCCACTAAGATATTGCGTCGAGAGAAGTTATCAGCAACCCAACCCGTGAGTAAAAACAACGCCAGAATCGGACTCACCTGAAATAGGCCAACTAACGCTAAATCAAAAGCATTGCCAGTCGCCTGATAAAGGTGCCATCCGACAGCGACTGCCAATATCGAATTCGTTAATGTGGCACTAATTCTGCCAACCAGCAGCCCCAGTAAAGGTAGCGACCAGAAGCCACCATCTGTTTTTGTCATTCCACTTCCCTTGACTCAGTATTGTCTTTACAGTTATTTGGGATTTAAATCTGTTGAAGGGATTATACAGACCTCATCAGATGAACCTATACATAAGTATTTAGGTTTCTTAACTCCAGCCTCTGAACAGGCTTTTTCATTTCTCCTAAAAATTACCACTTTTGCTGCGCGCTTGAATTAGTGATGTTCGTCCTCAGTTCAGTTAATGAGACTACTTCTACAATATGGCAAAGTCTGATGGATAGGCTATACCTTGATGTAAAATGATTGGGAGATTCTTATGACAGAAACAGAAATTGATATTGGCATTAGTGAAAGTGATCGACTGGCGGTTGCTGAAGGCTTAAAACGTCTGCTCGCTGACTCGTATACGCTTTATCTGCAAACCCATAATTTTCACTGGAATGTGACCGGTGAGCGCTTTCGTGACCTGCACCTGATGTTTGAAGAACATTACACTGAGCTGGCTGTGGCAGTAGATGATATTGCAGAAAGAATACGCTCGTTGGATGTCGCCGCACCCGGCACCTACAAAGCATTCTCTGAGTTAACTTGTTTGTCGGAGGTAGAAGGTGTGCCAGCTGCCAGAGAAATGGTGATTATTCTGACGCAAAATCATGAAGCGCTGGTCAGGACCTGTCGAGAGGCCCTGAAACTCGCCCAGGAAGCCGATGACGAATCTTCTGCTGCATTGATTTCAGATCGTATGCGTGTCCACGAAAAAACGGCCTGGATGCTACGGGCAACACAATAACCTTCCTTCAGGGAGCTTCAGGCTCCCTGTTCATACTTTTTCCTTGCTAATCGAAACTGTTCACCGATCAAGTTGCAAAACCCCCCTTAGGGTTTACCTTTAATATAGGCAAGAGCAAAAACCTGAATTCGTTGATGTTTTTCAAATTTAGATCCATCAAAAAGCAAATCAATGTCGCCAGCGGAATAAGTCTCGGGGCGGCGATAACTGTTATGGTTGTTGTGGGTGTTGTTTTTGGCAATAACCTTTATAGGAATGCGTCAGAAACGACGTCAGAATACGCAGAACAATTGATAGGGGAATCATTAAAAAGAGTCGCCAGTGATTTAAACGTTGTAGAACAAACTATTTCTGACGCTGTTCGGATTACTCAGGATATGGCGAGCAATCAGATCTATCTGCTCGAATCTGGCAAGATGGCTCAATTCAGCCGAGATGACACCAGTGACTACGTCAGGCATATGCTCGCTAGCAATAGTAATTTATTGGGAGCCTATATTACCTGGGAAAAAAATCGCATTGACTCTGATACAAATTATACTGCCGAGAATATTTCTCACTCTACATCAGATGGCCAGTTTGCCCCCTACTGGACCCGTGCAGCCAATGGCACATTGGATGTTCGTCCCGCCAGTATGGCTTCTGCATACAATGGCACAACCCCCAATGCCAGAGGAGTGCGCGGTGGTGAATGGTATCTTTGTTCTGCCGAAAACTTAAAGTCCTGTGTCAGCGATCCAGCAGTTTGGGATGTGCAGGGAAAACCGACTTTGATGACGTCTATTACTTCACCCATTGTCTGGCAAAACAATCTTGTCGGCTTGGCAGGAGTGGATCTTTCAATGTCGTTCATACAGCAACTCATCGAAAAGGTTAATAAAAACATCTACCAGGGAGCCGGTCGATTAAAACTGATTAGTTATCATGGTTACATTATTGCAGACACGCGTGCGCCTCAGGCTGTGGGTGAAGAACTGGATAATACTGAATGGCAAACGCTAAAATCGCATATCCAAGCTGGACAAGAACAACTTTCCCATAGTGATACTGCTATTGAGCTATTACTGCCTTTAAAATTTAAACAAGTAGAGAAACCCTGGTCGGTTGTTCTCACTATTCCGACAGAAGTCGCATTACAACAAGTTGAGCAGCTTAATACCCATTTAAAAAATGACTTCTCGGTCAGCCTCACTGGACAATTAATTTCTGGTCTTGTTGTCGGCCTTTTGGGTTTTGCTATGGTGTTTATCGTATCGAAACAAATTGCCTCTCCGGTTCGTCGGGCATCGCAACTGGTATCTGAATTATCCCAATCTGAAGGTGATCTCACTAAGCGCATCAGAGTGAAAACGGACAATGAAATCGGTCAAATGTCGACACACCTCAACTCATTTTTAGACAAGACCCACAATATTGTGAAAGAGACCTGTGACAAGGTAACCCAGATGCGCCGGGCATCTGAATTTAGCAAAGAGTTATCAGCAAAAACACAAAACAGTGTGGCACGACAGGAAAAAGAGTTAAGTGAAGTCAGCAGTGCGGTCGAAGACACGTCTAAAGCATCTCATGAAGTTGCCAACAACTGCGCCAATACCGCTGATTCGGCACAGGACGCATTGGAAATCATTACGCAATGTGAAAAGAATTTGGTGGAAACTGTCAGTGATATGAAGACGCTGACCAAAAACATGCATGTATCATCAGAATTGGTCGATTCTTTGGAAAAAGCCACAGGAGGCATCAATCAGATTGTCGAAGTCATTCAGGCGATTTCAGAGCAAACTAATCTATTAGCGCTTAATGCAGCTATCGAGGCAGCTCGTGCGGGAGAGCATGGCCGGGGATTTTCAGTCGTGGCAGACGAAGTGAGAAACCTGGCAAACCGGACCAAAGAATCAACTATTGAAATTCACACGCTAATCGAGTCATTGACAGAAAATTCCGCCAAGGTTGTTGAAACCACACATAGAGGCAGAGAACTCTGTGAGGCAAATATGGACAAAGCCCAGGAATCTCAAAAGCAACTGCAAAAGGTAGTAGTGACAACTAAACAAATCAGTGACGCATCAAATTCGATCGCCGCCGCGGTTGAGGAACAAAACCAGGTCACTACGATAATTTCGACAAATATCAGCAATATCAATGAAGCAGTACGACAAGTCTCTGATTTTGCGAGAGAAAATAATCAGCATAATCAGGAGCTGGATAAGCTCACCAGAGAAGTCGAGGCAACTCTCAAACAATTTAAGTACTAGCCAGAGGCTCATTGGTATGCTAATTCGTGTAATTCTGACGGCGTTGATCTTACAAAGTCTGCCTGTTCCAGCAGAGCCACCGGAGCCCAATACCATTACTATCGCAACCGGTGAAACCCCGCCCTACACTTCACAAAATATCAAACACATGGGCTATATGAATCATGTGGTAAGTCGAGCATTCAGTAAAGTTGGTATCCAAACTACATTTGTATTTATGCCTTGGTCACGAGCTTATCTTGAAGCCAAACAAGGTAGTTTTGCAGCGACGTCGTATTGGTTTTCCGACCCCAGACATAAAACGCACTTTTACTTTAGCAAACCGCTTTCCGAAGAAAACACCGTATTTTTTAAAAGAAGAGTATCTTTGGTTGGAGACTGGAATAACTTTGACGACGTACGCAGAAAGCAACTAAAAATGGGGTTAACCCGCGGCTATACCTATACGCAGGAGACCTGGCGGTACGCAGAATCAAGGCCTGATTTAGTTTCAATTGTAAATACTGACATGCAGAACTTAAAAATGCTGATGTTAAAACGTATCGATGCCTTTCCCATCGAAGAAGTCACAGGATGGTACATCCTCAATAAACATTTTCCACAGGAACAAGTAAAAAAATTGGAGATAGCCGATGAGCCACTCATGACTAAATCGGCACATTTGTTTTTTCCAAAATCAGCGGAGCGAAGTCAATATTATCTGGAACGCTTTAATCAAGGGTTAACGGAAATGGCGATATCCGGAGAACTTGAGTCAATGTATGAAGACCTGGTTCTAGGAGAATACCATTGAACGCATTGCTGACTTTATTCGCTCTGGGTATTTTAGCTTTGATGCCTGCTGCGATGGCAAAAACATCAGTGGTGGTGTCTGAAATTCCATCTCTACTCAATCACAAAGTTGCGCAACCTGCTGCCTATAACCATTTACTTAATTCACTGCAAGAAATAGAAGTGATTTTTGTTCCACCTGCACGAGTTGAAGTTGAATTTAGGAGTAAAAATGCCAATTGTCTCTTCCCAGGGAGTGTTAAATCCATGCCAGGTGGCGACCAGTTATTACAAAGTGATCCCGTGCAAAAAGTTCAGGCGTTTATTTTTACTATGCGGCCTTACAGCAATATTAACCAACTCAATGAATCGGTACTGGGAATACGACGAGGATTCACTTTTGGCAGTTTTCGAGAACGATTTAGTGGCAATTTTGTTGATCTGCCCAACGATGTTACTGCATTCACTATGCTGCACAAAGAACGCTTGGATGGTGTTGTCGCATATTTGCCTGATGCCCTGGCGGCGCAGCATCAAATAAAAATGTCCCCCAGAGCATTTTATTTACAGGAACAAGTCATTTATGAAGCCCCTGATGCTTTTGTTTGTCACCCGGAGCACGTTGGTTTTGTTGACTATATCAATATAAAAATCCAGCAATGGAAATCGTCGGGACAATTGCAAAAATGGTTTGCTAACGCTGTAAATTAGCAATTCTATCGAGAAATCGTAAAACAGTATCGCGTTCATCTTGAGAAAAATCCTTTTCGATTTCTCCGTTTAGCTGATTTAGTAAGCGATACCCGTCTGGAATAAGCAATTTTGCCTTGTCAGTCAGATAAATACGGAATCCTCGCGCGTCGAGTTCACAAGGTTTGCGCGCTACTAATTGCAACTTTTCCATACGCGTAACTAATCCGGAGATACCCGAATTATTAAGCGACAAGCCCCGCCCCAACTCCTTCAAAAGGCAACCATCATGTTGCATTAAATAAAAAATAGCACTGAGCTGGGTGGAGGTGACACCCAGTTCTTCAAGACAAATCGTATCGGCATGCTTAAATAGATGCCGATGCGCCTTGTGCAAAAGGTAAAAGAGTCGTTGTTCCTGCATTAACGACTACCTATTAAAAAAGTGATAGCGTTTTTCCATGCCCCGAAGTAAGACGGAAAAGGCTTTGGAAAATTTTGGACCAAACCAGTTGTCTAACCATTGCCCGATGACCGGAAACCTAAAACCAAACTCGGAATGCCAGACAACTTTGGTTTTGTCGCCAACCGGTGACAAATTAATGGTTCCTACTGGATGAATCATACCTACGGGTTTAGCGCTGATTATGCGGTACGCCATACGTGTCGGTTTTTGGAATTCGGTAATCTCCTCCTGTAACGTCATCCCACCCGCTTTAATCTGTCGGATTGCGCCAGTCCCATTTTTCTCATTGTCACCAGAACGCAATAAATTAGCTTCTTTGATACCAACATACAGGCTGTAGTTTTGATGATCGGTTATCGCTTCAAAGGCCTTTTCAATCGGCATATCTAGTGTTTTCTCGACGTGTATTGTGTACATTTCTGACTCTTATTTTAATTTTGCTTTTTTGGCACCCAAGCCCATACCATGTCACAAATGACGGGCTCCTGACCAGAGTCATCAGTAATTTTTATCGGAATTGTCATTTCCCCTTTTTCAGTCGTCCTGACTTGTTGCATTTGCTGTTCAGATAAGGACGCCACGGCTAACAGGTTGCCTTGCATCCGTTTCACAAACTTAACGTTTATTGACTTAATCACCGGAACTGACGAATCCGGTACATTCATTCCGACCACTAGTCCCGTAGCAGACTCCGCTAACAGTGTCGCACCGCAAGCATGAATGCCACCAATATGGTTTTGGACCCTGGTGCGATTCTTTAGCCGTAAACGTGATTCCTCGAAGCGCATATATTCTATATCGACTTTGCAGGCACCGATCATTTTTACTTTATTACCAATGGCTTTTGTTAATACCCATGAGCGCATGAACTTAGGGAATTTATCCAATTTTGCCACTATTCGACTAAGTGAATTTGTAAACGACATATGTTCCTTCCTTTTCTATTTTTATCTAGCCTATCGAACTTTGCTTCGCATGTGAAGCATTAAATTACGCACGCGAAGTATGTAAGTAAACCCTACTGTGCCAGCCGCATCTACACGCGGCGTAAAACAATCACTTACTAAAAGTGTCGTTGATCTCCTACAGGCAACGACCACAGTACAAATAGGACACTGCTATAATTAAATTGCCATTTAAGGCATCAGTAGGAGTACGTAGTATGGTGACTTCTGAAAACGAAGGTGGGCGAATCAAAATCCAGGAAATTGACGTGGCCCATGATAGGGACAGCTTCTTCCGACATACCATTCGGCACATCAGTGGCACACTGGAAGACGTAATAGGGATTGAGGAGGCTTCTGGGTTTATCAGCATTGTTGGCGCTGCGTTAGGCAGCCACATAAAAAATACTTATTGCGAGGCACTTAATACTGACTCATTGGATAGATCGTCCGTCATTGAGGTTTTGATTGATCTCAAACGCCGCATAGGAGGAGATTTTTACCTCGCGGAAGCGTCAAAAGATAAGATTGTATTGATGAACCGAAAGTGCCCTTTTGGAGATAGCGTATTAAATCGGCCTTCACTGTGCATGATGACCTCAAATGTATTTGGTCGTATCGTTGCCGACAGTCTTGGCTATGCAAGAATAGAATTAGACAAAACCATAGCCAAGGGTGATCCCGGCTGCCTTGTTGTCATTCATCTCTCACCAGAAAACGAACCCTTACATGCGGAGAATGTTCGGGAATATTATGCCAGCAGCGACTGAATCCTTAACCTTTGCTGATGGACTCTCGTTGCAATGCATTTTAAATGCATTCAACGAACCGGTATTTATCTGCGAAAAAGATACGCGTGTGCTGATCATGAACCAGCGTGCCAGAAAGCTATTGGAAAAACTGGCTATCAACTTTCATGAAAAAGAAATTCATCTAGCCACATGTTTGCCCGTTAACGAGATTAAATTTAAAAACCTGGTGAATCTTTGTCTTAGCCAAAGTGGCGTAATCCCCTCCAAGATTGAAATGCGTGAACCTGGCACAGAGCAGGCCAAAAGATATACTATTCATTGTTCAAATATTCGCAGTAGCGATACTGTGCCACCGAAACATCTCCTCATTCGCCTTTCTACGCAACGCTCCAGTCTGGAGTTTCGTTTCCGGGATTTAAAAAATCATACCTCAAAGTTAAGCCTGCAACTTCGACAGAAACACCAATTAGCCTCGATTGACTTACTAACTAACATGGCCAATCGCAGACACTTCTCTATCGTTGCAGAACAAATTTTGAAAGAAAGTCAAAATCAAGACCAACCCTGTTGTTTGCTGATGTTGGATTTAGATTATTTTAAACAAATCAACGATAAACATGGGCATGATGTTGGTGACGAAGTACTCCGACAGGTAGGTCAAACACTCAACAAAATTTCTCGTACAGAAGACATCGCTGCACGCTGGGGCGGCGAAGAGTTTGTCTTACTGATAACCAACGCCACGAAGCAAATTGCATTAAATCTTGGGCAACGGATTAACCAACGAATTGGCGGTCTGCCTTTAACGGCCTCAGGGGAAAGCTTCTCTATTACTGTTAGTATCGGTATATCACAGGCAGACAAGAATGACTCGTTGCAATCGCTTTTAAAACGCAGTGATGATGCACTATACGAAGCCAAACTGGCTGGTCGCAACCGCAGTATTTTTAAATAATCAGAACAATCCCACCGTTTTAGCCCAAGTTGCCTTATAGCCTAAAGTATAATGGCGAAAGGCTACATACCTGCCACAATTCCACTATAAAATTTAATTACTACCATGAAGACAAGATGAAGCAACATCAACTGATCGTCGTATTTGATGGTCAACAAAAGATAGCTGAAAAGCTGCAACATGCGATTCCTGATTTAGAATTGCCGTGGCGTATTGAAAGCCACGATAATCTTGAGAGTGCATTTCAGTTGCTTGAAGTCAATCTCGAACAACATAGCCCGTCCCCTGACCTCATACTTGTTGATGCGACGTTGCCTAATTTGGCGGCATTTGACTTTTTGTATTGTGCGAAAAAACACTCGTTCTTCCAAGATATCCCTATTATCTTACTCGGGGACAACAGCGACAAAGACAAGCGCAGTATCTGTTATCATTTTCACGGCAATGCCTTTTGTAAAATGCCAGATACACCCGCAGAGACCTATTCTCTGGCGAAATGCTTAAATGATTTTTGGATGATAACGCCGCAATTGGAGACTGCAGTTGCAAATCAATAGATAATGTTCTGATTTCAAATCATTTTTTGTTAACATTAGACTAAAGTCCAATAGCAACTATGTGACAATAGCTTACTATTTCGGTGACTGACGCAAAAACACCCTGAACCCTGTTTCCGTGATGACAAAAAATAATAATGATTACAACTTCAATGCTCGCTCCACCTGGGCCAAAAGGTCCCAAGGTTTTGCTTGTCGATGACGAAGAACTGATTCTCGACCTTATCCGACACATGCTGAAAAATCTCGAACCCAGGCATGTGGATATTGATGAACGCTGTTTTTCTGCGCTTGCGAAACTACAGAAAAAGCCCGACTACTACGATATCATCATTAGTGATTGGGACGTTCCCGGCCTTAACGGTTTGGAGTTTCTGAAAAAAGCCAAACAAATCGCACCCGACGTACCTTTTATTATGGTTACCGCGAACAGTTCTGAAAGACTGGTAAAGCGGGCAATTGAAGAAGGTGTTGACGATTACGTTGTAAAACCTTTCACTGCAAAAAGTCTGATTGACAAAGTGGAAAGGGTATTATCGGTGGAGGCAGCTTAATCCTCTAACAACACCAGGTGCTTGCTGCAATCATCTTTGAACTTGAAACGCCACTCGTTTTGGAAGGGATCCATTAATCCTTTTTCCATTGTATTCGTGATCGCGGTACTTAAAGAATCGGCAAGCTCTTCATGTTGTTTATGGATGTAATGAAACACGTTTATCTCTGTGTTATTAAGAATACGATAAGAAATCATATTGCTTTCTAGATCACATAAAAAATTATGTGAGGCATTTAGGGGTAACAAGATCGCGTCGACGATATTGTCTTCCAAAAGTCTAGTTATATCAGCTTGGCGTTTACCTACAATGCAGGAGGCTTGCAACTCCTCACAAATGCTCAACCCTTTTATAAAACCGGCCACGGTGGCAACATTACTATTTTCAGTGATAGTGCAGGCATTTTCGCTAACGCAAAATACCCCTATTTCCAATTTTAGAAGATGCGGTTTAATTTGAATCAGATTTGAGAACTGTGCCCCGACCTCTTCAACTCGCCAGGCCTCTGCACTTAGAATGCCTTCATCCACCATTTTTAACCCTCGTAATGACGGAAAAAAAACAAAATCCGGCGTTATGCCAATTTGTCCATAGATGTCTGTGAAGACCTGTTCAACTAATTCTCTTCGCCATTCAGACTGAATGCTTTCTGCCACATTAATGACATACGGTTGGTCTTTTTCTTGGGCAAATGAGGTATTGCAGCAGATAAAAAGCAGCAATAATATCGAAAAAGTGGTCTTTAATGAGCCCATATACTTCCCAGATTAAGACGTATCACAACGTGACAATTGTTGACACGATGGAAGCACAAACGCACGTCTATATATCAAGAAAAGCAGATCCGGGAGTATTTGCAATTAATCTTCGTCATGTGTAACAAAACACTGTCAATAAAGGTAATTTATGTACACGGATCATGTAGCCGAGGGTACTTACGATTTTCTGATGTCTTTAAATTTTCGTTATACCTGAGATGTCGTCTTATTAATTAGACGTAAACAAGACATCAATTCTGGTAAATGCAAAGGCTTAGTTAAGTAAAACTCCACCCCTGCAGAGATCGCTCGCTCGATCTGCTGTGGTTGAACATCTGCGCTTAAAGCAATCACTTTAGCTCTGACGCCGGCCTGACGTAATTTTTGTAAGACGTCGATACCACTCATATCGGGAAGATGCATATCCAGCAAGATGAGATCAAACTTATGCTCAGTCGCTAACACAATACCTTCAGCACCAGATTCAGCAGAATAAAGTGTAACATTAGGAAACGTCGCAAAAATTCTGTTCACAACTTCAGCACTTGCCCGATCATCTTCAATATACAGGATAGACATGGAAATCTGAGTAATAAGACTCAATTCTTCGTTCGGATCATGTGCAACTTTCGGTTCTGCAATTTGTTCTGCCGTCTGCAGTGAAACAATGAACGTACTGCCGCGATCAGGATTACTTTCAACCCGAATAGCACCATCCATTTCCTGCAATAATGTGCGAACCAAACTCAACCCTACCCCGGCCCCCTCAAAATGGTGTTGTTCTGCCTGTTTTAGCCGGGTAAATGGCTCAAAAATCAATTCCAATTCTTCGGACGCAATACCAATACCAGAATCAGATACGCGCAGCTCAATTTTTTGCCCCGATATGTGCCCAGCCTCAATTGAAATCTCCCCGCCGATGTAGTTATATTTCACAGCATTATTAAGCAGATTGACTATCACTTGCTTTAATCTTGTCTGGTCAGCCAACACGACATAGTCAAACGGTTGAGCTCGAATAACGATTTCCTGCTTGTCAGCCTCAGGTTTTACCAGCGATATGCTAGCTTGCAGAACGCTATATAGATCGCAACTGTGCATTCTAATTGGCAGTTTTTTCTGCTCTATCTGGCTGATGTCCAAAATATCATTGACCAATGCCAGTAAATGTTCGCCAGCACGATAGATTTCCTTAATGCCATGTTTTGCATCGTTGGGTGAATCTGGGAACATCATTTGTTGAATTTGCGCAAACCCGATAATGGCATTCAATGGGGTTCTAAACTCATGACTAACACGCGATAAAAACTGACTTTTAGCCTGATTGGCCGCTTCTGCACGCTTTATCGCAGCCTCCAACTCTTGTTCTTTACGCTTATACGCCGTTATATCATGAAAGATTGTCTGCACAGCCTCGCCATCCTGAAATGGAATGGGCAGACTGGATGTAGCAACGCTGACTCTTGTGCAGTATCGAGTCGTTACTTCAATCTCGCTCCAGGCAGCATTGTCGGGGCATTTTGCAAGCGAAGCACAAAATGCTTCATAGTGCTCCTCTGGAATAAATGACATTATGTCTGTTTCATTTAACGGCCTTCCATGACTGCTTAGGACCAGACTGGCAAACGCTGCATTATGATAAACAATCTGTTCATTTTGATGCACCACTATCGCATCGGGACATTGTTCAATTAATTGTCGGTAACGCGTATTACTATCTTGTAGTGTGCTATTTAATTGCGTTAGATGCTCACGTGCCAGAGCGTGAAAGATTTTTGGAGCTGCTAATTTGGCGATAGCGGTAAATTGCGCAACATGGGTGTCAGTAAAGTAATTGGCAGTACTATGCTCTGAATCCAGAACTCCGATAACTTTGTCGTTATAAATAATCGGAACCGTCAGCTCTGAAAGACGTACTTCGTCATCTACAATATATCGAGGGTCAAGGCGAGTATCATTGATGCGTTCGGGACAGCCCGTTTTTGCCACCGTACCAACAATCCCCTGGCCGACGGGTATCGTAATAGGTGTTTTAATGGTACGGCCAGCCGGATTTTTAGGGCCATGCGCCGATTTTTGGACTAGCGTGTCCTGATCTTCCAGAATGTAAACGATACAATCTTCAAAACCCAACTGCCCGACAGCATCTTTAGCGATATTCCACACCACATCTTCAAGCGTTTCGCTTTCCAACAAAGATACGACAAAGCGTTGAAAGATATTATTAGTGTCTAGCTGTTTAACCAGTTCTTCCACAGATCTCGACCCGAGCGGTATTTTTTTAGCCTACTATAGCAACTAAACACCGCAACAGTGAGCACATTCTTTTGGGCATCGCTCCGTCAATCGAATATACATCACACAGACGGTAAATAAAAAAGCCAATGCACTCATTGGAAGAATGACAACACACTGACTTTCGCTTTTTAGGCTATCTGGCAACGGGAACCTATATGGAACAATCCTGTTAAATCTTTTTCAAAGATGTTTGGTGTTAGAAAGGTTTGCCATCATTTAACAGAACCAACCCTCTCTTACGATCGAGGGATTTTACATCCTTTTTAAAACCCTTGTAAAACAGACAGTTAGAAGATATCTCCTTGATAAAATTAGAATTTAAACCTCTTTGAACCTTTTATCACCTAGCCTTGGTAGGCATTTTTAATTTAGCCTTCACAAATTGACCTTTGGATTTCAAATTTCGTGCTATTCCTAACTATGCTCAAGTCATAAACTTTTATACTTTCGCTAATACTATCAGCTATTCTCTTGATTAATATCTTTTGTTCAGGCGGCATTTTTTCACCAAGAAAAATACACTTAACCGATTCTGGACTATAAGAATGCAGACCGATAGAGTTAGATAAATAACGATATTCGCATTCATAACCCCAAGATTGATGCTTGTATTGTAAAGACTTCAACATGTTACTGGAAGCCTGACGCAAGTCACCATCGAACGCCTTTTCTAAGTCAACAGGGGCATCGACATAATCCACTTTAGAGTAAGCTATTTTTTTATCCTGATTTATTTCTTGAAGAGAATTGTAAAAAAGATCTGAGTCAAAACAGATGGCAAATCCCTTAAAAGAGTCACCGTAGTGCGCCCACATCAACATATTAGTAAAGTGCGGAGGAATAGAATCGCTCAACTCTTGAGGATTGGCGCTAGTTGAGAATATACCAATTTTACTTTGTTGTTCCTTTATTTCCAGAACGAGGTCTTTAACTGCTTTCTTTGCAGCCTTTTTGAAATTAACATTGTTCTGCATGTAAGCTTCCCTGATAAGTGCATATTTCGGAGCAATCCGTCCACTTATTTCGGTTTAATCCGACCACCTATTTCGGTTTAATCCGGTCATGCATTTCGGTTTTATCCGGCCAAAATCAGCCGTTTTCCGAAATCGATGACCGAAATCCCGAAAGAACGTTCTTTTTCTAATTAAATCAATCATTAAGCTCTTCTTAGTCCGTTAAAGATTAAGGAAGCCAGTTGATGCCCAGAAAGAGAACCAATATGAATAAGATTTACGATGTATTGCGATTGAAGTTTGAGGCGGGACTCAGCAATCGAAATATCGCTAAGTGCCTGGGGATGGGCACCTCCACCGTCACGGATCTCCTCACCAGTTTTAATCGTTCTGATTTAGCCTGGCCGCTGCCGGATGAACTCACTCAGTCACAGCTGGAAAATACCCTTTATCCTGGCCGTCAATCCGGTAAGCGGAAGCGCACGCCTGACTTTGTCGACATGCATCAGGAGTTAAAACGCAAAGGCATGACGAAGTTACTGCTGTGGGAGGAGTATCGAGAAACTGCACCTGAAACGGCCTACGGTTACACACAGTTCTGCGAACATTATCAGCGCTGGCTTAAAAAGCAAAAGCGCAGCATGCGTCAGCACCATATTGCTGGAGACAAGTTGTTCATTGATTACTGCGGGCCAACGGTGCCCATTGTTAACCCCGATACCGGGGAAGTGCGTGTTGCCCAAATCTTCGTGGCAACCCTCGGTGCCTCAAACTATACCTACGTGGAAGCCTGTCATTCGCAGCAGTCTCAGGACTGGCTGATGGCCCATGTCCGGGCATTCGAATTTTTTGGCGGTGTACCCAAATTGCTGGTGCCGGATAACCTCAAAGCGGCAGTGACCAAAACCCATCGCTACCAGCCCACTATTAATGAAAATTACGCCCGCATGGCCCGCCACTACAACACTGCCGTCATGCCCGCCAGACCTTATAAACCGAAGGACAAAAGCAAAGCGGAGAACGCGGTGCTGATTGTGGAGCGGTGGATATTAATGCGGCTCAGACATCAGGTATTTCATACCCTGTCCGGACTGAATGCCGCGATTAAAGCATTACTCAACGATTTAAACCACAGACAGCAAAAGATGCATCCCGGTTCACGCCATCATCTGTATGAAAAGCTGGATAAACCCGCCCTGATGCCACTGCCGCATCACGCTTATGAATATGTGGATACCAGACGTGCCAGAGTCGGGCCGGATTACCATGTACTCTATGACAAACACGCCTACTCAGTTCCCCATCAGCTGGTTGGAGAGCAGTTACAGATTGATGCTACACAGCGCCTGGTTCGCATTTACCATAAGGGCGAAATCGTAGCGCAGCATCCCAAAAGCGCAAAACAGGGCGGCTTCACAACACTCCGGGAACACATGCCACAAGCGCATGTTAAACAGCGCTGGAGTCAGTCCCGGTTGCTCAACTGGGGACAGAATATCGGTTGTGGAGTGCATGCTGTCATTCAGTGTCAGTTCCAACGCCGTGAGCATCCTGAGCAGGCCATCAAAAGTTGTTTAGGTATCCTGAACCTCTCGAAGCACTATGGCGATGCACGCCTGGAAGCGGCCTGTCAGAAAGCTTTATTGCTGGAGAGACCTTACTACACGGTGATATCCAATTTACTGAAACATCACAAAGAACAAGCGTCTGACCATCCGCAACAGGATAACGACACGCCCATCAACCATCCCAATGTACGTGGACACCACTACTACCAATAGGAGAAAAAAATGCATTCGGCATTAAATGAACAATTACGCTCACTGCGACTGAGCCACTTCTGTCAGGCTCTGGAACAACAGCAGGCACAACCCACCACTTACAGCGACATGAGCTTCGAGGAACGTCTCGGCTTACTGGCTGACTACGAACTTCAATGCCGGGATAACAACAAAATAAAACGGCTGAAGCGTCAGGCGAAACTGCGGCTGGAGGCTCAACCCAATCACATTGATTACCGCGCAGAGCGTGGGCTCAGAAAAGACAAAATGGCTTCTCTGTTAAACGGTCAGTACCTGCACCATGGTCATAACATCTTACTCACGGGGGCCACCGGATGCGGTAAAACGTACCTTGCGTGTGCCTTAGCCGAACAGGCCTGCCAGCAACATCATACCGTTCGCTATTATCGCCTGGGTCACTTACTCGACGATTTATCAACGGGTCATGCCGACGGCAGCTATCGCCACCAACTCAATACGCTGTCCAGAAAGAAGCTTCTGGTGCTGGATGACTGGGGAATGGAAAAACTAACAGCCAGGCAGGCCAATGATCTGCTGGATGTCATGGAAGAGCGCTATCAACGAGGCAGCACGATCATTGCCAGCCAGCTCCCCGTAAATGAATGGTACAAACTGATAAACAATCCGACAGTTGCAGACGCTCTGCTTGACCGACTTCTACACAATAGTCACCGAATCGAATTACAGGGCGAATCAATGAGAAAACTGGATCAATCCGGCCACTTAGAGTAAAAATAACGAAGAAGAAAAAGGACTAAAAGGGACTGGCCGGATAACTCCGAAACGGCTGACCGAATTCACCGAAATACGCATCTAGTATTAGAGTTCTGCAGTTTAATGTAAAACGGTCAATTAACATCAGCGTAACACCTATCATAGAAAACTTAAAAACGACAATGAAATAACCGTTCGTAATATAAGTTTAATATTTCAGCAATTCTTATTGATAAGTAGTCAGCGGTAGTAGCAGGGAGTAGTTTATGACTTTATGCATTACATGTAATGAGAGAGAAGCAGCCTTTTTATCTAAAGAGTGTCAAGTCTGCATGGACATACGTTTTAAAAAAAATATTGAATCGTCTAATGCAACAGTATCTGTAAAACAAAACGAATCTGAAATTAGTTCGGTTCCAGACACTCCCAATTCTGATGAAGGAAAAGCCACTGAAAACTTAGGGTGGATTATAGTCTGGCTCAGTGTAATTAGCTGCATTATTCTGGTATTCACGTTTGGAAAAATCGAAACCGGATATGGAAAGGAAGTTTGGGTCCCAGGTACCGTAATTCTTTATGTAGGAATGGGGATTAACGGTGTACTTTTCGGTTATCTTCTTGCAAAAGTAGGAAAAATATTATCCCACGTTAGCTTTTTAACTAAGGATAATGAAAGAAATAAAGCTTAGTTTATGCAATAAGTGAATGATACGTGGACTTCCAAAATTAGAAAGGAATAGCAAACCGCTCTTTCACATACATCAATCACAACAACGGCAATCATGAATGGTGCCCGGGGCCGGACTTGAACCGGCACGATCTTACGATCGAGGGATTTTAAATCCCTTGTGTCTACCAATTTCACCACCCGGGCATCGGGGGGATTTAGTTGTGAGCCTTCCAAAAAGTATGGAGGCGGGTCCCGGAGTCGAACCGAGGTCCACGGATTTGCAATCCGCTGCATAGCCACTCTGCCAACCCGCCAGAATTTGGAGCGGGAAACGAGATTCGAACTCGCGACCCCAACCTTGGCAAGGTTGTGCTCTACCAGCTGAGCTATTCCCGCTTTTTGCAATTCTAGCAACGCGACGTTTATTTTATTGAGCAAAGTCGTCACGACTGTCTTTACTTGTTTGTTTTGGCTCTTGGCCAAACGTGAGGCAGGATTGTACAGTCAAGATAAAAACTGTCAACAGCAAATATTACGAAATAGCGACGATCGCTTGAATTTTGACTATTCTGGCTTTTTTTCAACCAAATCTCGCAATATGAACCATTTAAACTAACGGCTCATAGTGCCATTTTTCATCCTGGAAGGTGATATTGGCACGAGACAATTCATCTTTAGTTTCCCAGGTTTTTTTATGAAACTGTATTCTTACTCCGGGGTAAAGTTTTGAATAGGTTTGCACACCAATATGCTGTGTGAAAACGTCCAGCACTTCCTCGTTGCGTTTCAGTTCAAGTTGAATGCGCGCCGAGGTTTTCTTTTGTGTCGCATAAATCGCTTTTAATTCTTGATAAGCCGCTTGTTGCTGCTCTGACAGTTTTTTATCAGCAAACAGTTTTAGTTTTTCTTGCAACTGCTGCACATTATCAGACAACTTGCTGTCTAGTGCACTTAGGTTACCTATTTTAGTCTCTAGATTATAAACGCTGGCGGTAAAATCAATTGTCAGTCGGCTTCCTGAAACGGCCCCTAGCTTTCCTGCTCTTACTTTTTGCATGGGTACCAGTTTACTGGCATAAATCGTGCCTGCAGGTACATCACCATCGCCGGCAACAATATCACCAGCCGCCACAACGTGAGAGAATGCCAGTTCTTTGGTAATGGTTACCTGTCCCTGAGTTTTTATATACAATCCTCGCCCTCTTTGAATATGCACTCCGCCATCTGCGTATAATTGGCAAGTTGAGTGAGAGAGATCTTCTTCCATTCTACCAGTCGCCCCATCAACAAGCGTGATTGTGCCACCGGCTTTAATGGTGGCGGACTCAACAAAACCGGTTACAGTGACATCCCCTGTTGCCTCTATCATCATTTGTTCGGTGACGTCACCATTTATCATGACATCACCATCGTACTTAATATTACCTGTAGAGACGTTACAACCAGGACTCATGTAAATGTCTTCAACCGATACTACGCCGTTTTCAAACTTAGGTACGCCTTCTTCAGATGCAATCACCAGGCAATCATTATCGGGGCTAAACTCAGTACCGGGCCCGATTTCTTTGCTACACCATTCTCCGGCTTCAGCAGGGATAACCGTACCCAGCACGGTGTAACCCGCACGACCATTCGTGGGTGGGATGAATTCAAGGACTGGTGTCCCCGCTTTTACCGATAGGATATCGCCCAGGTCACGCATATCCACTTTACCTTTATCTTTTTCTCTAGGTTTGAGGATACGTTCCTGAACACTTTCAAATAACGGCTTTGCCGTTGAGGGTTTGCCGTTCTTGGGTGGCAGTCCTTTGGCAAAATCCTGTTCTATTTCGGCTCCTTTGGGCAAACTCTTGGCTTTAATTAAGAGTTCTTCGATGGCTTTATCGCTTACCCCTTTCGTGATCTTGTTTTTTTTGGCGATTTGTTTAATTTCGGCAGCCGTTGGAGTTGAACCACCGTAGGCAGCTGTAAAGGAGAGTTTGGCTGACATTTCATCGTCAGCGATGGTTACTTCGATTTTAGCATCGCGCCGAAATGCGACGACTCCCTCTATAGTTTGACGCTCATCATCCGGCTTCGTCGCTTCTACCTTTTCGATAATTTTATCGACGTCATCCTTCTGCTCAATGTCAAATTCAGGGTGCTTGCGCTGGACTTCCTGAATTAACGCTTTGCTTGTGATCTTGCCATTTAACTCCTGCACATTAATGCGAGCAGTTACTACACCAGTTTCTTCATTTAATGTTAATTCTATCCCTTGCATTGCTCATCCTGCATGAGTTTAGGACATACTTGATGTCCTTCTTATATGGCGCCAGGCGGCAGCCAAATATTGCAACATGGAAAACACCGACAATATTGCGGCGATATACAATAAAATATAGCCCAAAGTCACCCAATAAAGAATTTCTTCCTGTTCTGACAACAAACCAATAAGTGCTAACATCTGGGCCATTGTTTTTGCCTTGCCCCAAAATGACACTTTCACAGTATCAGATTGTCCATGTTTCGCCATCCACTCCCGAAGCGAAGATACCAAGATCTCGCGCGACAGTAACAATATAGCCGGGATCGTAATCCAGATCGTATTGTAACTATGAGTTATTAGTAACAACGCGGCGGTAACGATCAATTTATCGGCAACAGGATCAAGAAACGCACCAAATGGTGTCGACTGGTTCAATTTCCGAGCCAACAAACCATCAAAATAATCAGTGACAGCAGCTAACCAAAATAAAAATGCTGCTGCCTGATGCGCCCACTTCCAATCCAGAAAATAAACAACAACGAATACCGGGATGATAAACATACGGAACATGGTAAGAATATTGGGAAGCGTAAACATTGAGGCTGTTGTCGTCCTTTTTTGCAGGTGAATTTCTTTTATTGGTCGCCAGTATACCTAATTATGAAAATGGTCGTGAATCTTTTCCGCTAATTCCTGACTGATACCGGGTACTTGTGCCAGACTATCAATACTGGCATTCATGACTTCCTGTAAGCCCCCTAAATACCTTAACAGTGCCTGACGGCGTTTATTGCCCACACCCGCGATATCTTCAAGTTTCGAGCGTTTCTTCGCTTTTTGGCGACGATTACGGTGTCCTGCTATGGCGAATCGGTGAGATTCATCACGGATATGCTGGATCAGGTGTAAAGCTTCGGAGTCGGGTTCCATTGATATGCTTTGATGGCTACCAGCAAGAATGAGAGTTTCCAATCCGGGTTTGCGAGAAGTGCCTTTAGCGACACCAATCAACATCGGCATTTTCTCTCCTTGCCAGTTGTCAAAATGTGCTTCAGCTTGTGCCAGTTGGCCTTTGCCACCGTCAATAAACAGGATATCGGGGATCTTTTCCGGATCACAGTTGGATTTAAATCGCCGTGCTAACACCTGGGCCATCGCAGCATAGTCATCACCGGGCGTTATCCCTTCGATATTGTAACGGCGATAATCCGATTTAAACGGTCCTTCGCGATTAAAGACAACACAAGACGCCACCGTTTGCTGACCTGACGTATGAGAAATATCAAAACACTCCATACGTTGAACGGGTTTCTCTAATTCCAGAACGTTTTCCAGGGCCAGATACCTGGCATGCACCGACATTTTGTGAGACTGCTGTGTTTGCAGTGTGTTCTCAGCATTGGTATTGGCCAATTCGAGATAGCGTTTTTTCTCATCCCGAGCCCCTTGATAAAGTTGTACTTTTTTGCCGGCCTCCTGACTTAAGGCCGACTCAATCGCCTCTTTGTCAGTGAGCTTTACGGGTAAAACAATCTGTTTCGGGATGCTTTTACTGCCTGATAGATAATACTGCAGCAAAAACGACTGCATGACCTCCTCAATATCCGAGTTGGACGGTACTTTCGGAGAGAAGCTTTTATTGCCTAACAGCTTGTTATCCCGGATAAAAAAGCCTTGAATACAGGCAAAGCCATTTCGATATGCCAGTCCGAAGACATCCATTTCGTCCTGTTCACCGCTTACCCATTGCTGTTCCTGTACTTTATTCAGCGCCGTTATTTGATCGCGAAATCGCGCCGCTGACTCAAAATCCAGATTTTGACTGGCGCTTTCCATTTTGTTTGCCAGCATATCTACAACTTGTTTACTTTTTCCTTTTAAAAACAAGCGAACAAGGTCTACCTGCTGTTGGTAATCTTCATCAGAGACATGGCCCTCAACACAAGGTGCCGAGCAGCGTTTTAGCTGATATTGCAGACAAGGTCGTGAGCGCGCCCGATAATAGGTATCTTCACACTGGCGGACCGGAAATATCTTTTGCATCAACCGCAAGCTTTCCCGAACGGCCCAGGAACTGGGATACGGACCAAAATATTCGCCTTTGTCCCGACGAGCCCCGCGGTGAAAAGCTAATCTTGGATGGTCGTGGCTAGACAAAAAGATATAGGGGTATGATTTATCGTCCCGCAACAGGACGTTGTAGCGGGGTCGGTACTTCTTAATGAAGTTATTCTCAAGAATCAGGGCTTCAGCCTCGGTACGCGTAACCGTTACGTCCATGTTCCGAATGTTTTTGACCAACGAACGAGTCTTGGGGCTATCGTGCGTTCCTTTAAAATAACTGCTAACGCGATTTTTTAAGTTTTTAGCCTTACCGACATAGATCACCTCAGCCTTATCGTTATACATACGATAAACACCTGGTTGCTGTGTCAGGTCTTGTAGGAAACTTTTGGAATCAAACGATTGTGTGGTGTCGGTACTGCTCTTCTCCACCATCTCTACATATTGTCAGTTTTTATAAGGTTGTGGCGCAATGCTAAATGCGTTAACTCAACATCTGAAGAGACATTTAACTTTTCAAACATGCGATAACGATAAGTATTGACAGTTTTCGCACTGATACTTAATTGCACAGCGATATCAGGAACTTTGATGCCTTTAGTCAGCATAATCATGATCTGCAATTCGCGTTCAGATAGCGATTGAAACGGATCATTTTCGTTTAAATCCAGTTGCCCAAGTGCGATTTGCTGGGCGATTTCGGGGGCAATGTATTTTTGACCGACCGCCACTTTCTGAATAGCACGGATCATTTCTTCTGGATCAGCATCTTTAGTCAGATAGCCAAATGCTCCCATTTGCATAACTTTGGCAGGGAAAGGATTCTCTTTGTGTACAGACAGCGCGACTACGCGAATATCTTCGCTTATTCTGAGAATTTGTTTTGTTGCTTCAAGGCCACCGATTCCTGGCATGCTCATATCCATAAGCACGATATCCGGGGCATCTTTTCTACACAATTTAACAGCTTGTTCGCCGCTTTGTGCTTCTCCTATCACCTTGAAATCTTCAACATCATCAAGTATTCGACGAATCCCAGTCCTGACCAGATCGTGGTCATCAACTAATAGAAGTTTTATCAAGCAATAGCTCCAGTTTGGGTCTGAAGGATCCAGACTCTTTTTTATTATTAACAGTAGAAATTTAAAGGAACACAGTTAAAACGCAAGTGATATAGCGATTTTTTTGTGCTTCACCGGTAAAAACCACTGCAAAGTCTATTCCAACCAATGATGGTGTGTAACAAGCCCTGCCCTTTATTCAGTGCCTGACAACGAGGGCTGCTACAGGTAATGATCCAACGGTCGTCACAAACCTTGTCCAAGATGGGTTCTATTGCTTCTGCACCGCAACGACACTTATTCAGCTTTGGCAACAACGTATTTAATTTTGGGTCAAGCAATAGTAATCCTGAGACATCAAAGGCTTTTCTTCGTAGCTTAGCGTCTGATGAGACTTATTCAAGATAGTCTTTGTCTCTTTTCTCAGATTACACTGCTGGGCGTTCTGATAATGTTAGAAAGATGTTATAAACTGAACAATAATCATACTTTTACACGCATATTTAGTCATAAGAAATAGGGAATTTATTCCACATTAGTACTGGGAAAATTTCGACACTTTGCTAAAGTGGGAGTTGTGAGTCTGGAGAGTAGAATTATGGAACACAATGCATCAATAGGTTACAGAGCCAAGTTATACTGGGACTTTTATCTTTTATCGTTAGAGGCGGTATTAGATTTTTTTGCCAGACTGCCTTGTACAATCATACAGCAAGGGGCTACCGTGCGTTCATGGAACAACTCCATGAAACGGATTGAAATGGGCAAGTCTTTTCGAGACTTTATGCTGTCAGGAAAAGACTTGGATACCAGCGGCGCTTTTAATCAGTAACGAAGACTTTTATTAGCTGGGATCTGGACGGCAGCCACCCGTTCTATCTTTGTCGCATTCACTCGACTGGGTAATGATATCGATTATAATACTTAGATCAAAGCTAAAAGCTTGCGCTGGAGTGCTAATAGCGAAAACAGAAACAAAAACAATGCTCAATAATTTAATACGACTTTTCATAACATCAACCTCTTATTTAAACTTGACGGGGTTTATATTCCCCACTCAAATATAAGTTATGTGATGTTCTCCGTCTATTTATTGCGCAGAATTTGTTTGATTTACTACAGTTGCGGGTTTTTATTTTACCGCTAAGCGGTTACATATCGTTCAGAACGCATGAGTTTGTGAGCAGTTGCAAGAATAGCCACATACTCGAAAATATTCAAAGTCATTTTAATTGTCGGGTAAGCATCATAAACATAGCGAAGATTGAGAGCCCATTCTACTGGCAATCCCAAATCATCAGGATGCCTCAATAAATGCTCAACGAGCATGAAAACAGTTAATGCTAGGTAAGTCTTGTATATAAGCCCCAGTGTATAATCTGCATTAGAATACAAATATTTATATGGCGTTACTTTACCTGTGCGACGATACTCTAACTTAACTAAAATTTTATTTCGTTTCGCTATAAAAATTAGTGCGGTAACGTCAAGTAAAATGATTACTGGATAAGCAAGATAAGCATTAGACATATTGAGAAATTGCCAACACAGTATCTCCACAGCCTTAATGCATACGAGAATCAATATCAAACTCGATATGTTAGGTTCGAGCCTGTTATATATGTATGCAATACACCCACAGGCTACAAATATTAAATCTCTGGCATGGAACTGATCGATTTGTGCAATCAGAATGATTGCAATTAAGCCAAAGAATATGAACTTCGTCATTCAAAAACTTTGCGTATCGACGTTACCCAGGAGTTAAGTTGTTCTCTTGCGAGTTCTTTCACTGAGCCTTTGCCACAAAATGATTTAATTTTGCGCTCGTGAATGGCTTTTACGTCAGTGATGCCGTTGAGGTAATTGTAAAAGGTTTTACGATCAACCCCTAAATGCTCATATACTTCCTTGTAGGTTTTGCCTGACTCATCAACTAACGTTTTTAATTCATACGCGAGTGCTGCTCGTAAAGCTTGATCTTCTGTCATAGTGAAAAAATCCTACCAATTTACGACTAAAGTATAATGTCAAAATAAAAATATTTCCCATTATGTGGATATTATTCCCCTAGAGGGGAGATATATTACCAGTATATTCGTAATCGCGAATAAATAAAGCAATTAAATTGTCCAACGAGGTATTTTATGATGTTTATATCTGGTACTGATTTACGCAGAATGCGCTTGAAAGCAGGCAAAACTACAGTTCAAATGGCAGAGTTTGCCGGTGTTAAAACTCGCAAGACTTATGAAAATTGGGAGAAGAATGTTGGTTCACCGTCAATGAACCAGTTTATCGCTATGGCGCACGCCTGTGGGTTCCAGCCTGCAGCGTTAATCAAGATGTTTGTTGAGCGCGTTGACGCAGAAGACGAAGTAGATTTGATGTCTGCGGCGGTATAGCAATAAGCTATCCACCCAATACTTTAGCGGGTGACTTCGCCCGCTTTTCTATTGCCAGTCTTTAACATTATATTTAGCCAACACCGCCTGATACTTTCCCGATTCTTTTAACGCCGCAAGGCTTTCATCAAATTTTTTAATTAATTCTGCCTGATTATTTAATTTATCAGAAAACCCGGTAACCAGCTTTTGAGGGTTAGGCATTGTACCAACTAATTTCACTTCTCCGGCATTTGCAAGTTTAGATTTATAAAAAGCTACAGCATTGCTGTCCTGCAATATGGCTGTCACTTTTTTCTCTATCAATAAATTAATCAATCCGCTTGTGCCCTCTTCTTCTGAGAGAATCGTGACATTACTTCTGTTCTTGCGTTTGAATAACTCGACCACTGGATGGTACCGCTGCCCTTGCAGCAAACCTAACGAATTTAAGCGTTCTAGTGATACTGGGTTGGTGTAATACCAATCGGTGCCGGAAAGAATAAAATACTGATTTTCTTTGATACCCATGATGTGCGCAGCAGCGGTAGCTTCATCAAGGTCATAGTCATACATTACCGGTATCATATCTATTTCACCGGCATTTAGCATTTGCACAGCTTTGCGATAAGGTAATTGCTGCATACTGACTTTAACATCAGCTTCCGCTAGTGCCAGTCGGGATAACTCAACACCATAACCGACATTAGCCGCTTCTTTGGTACACATGTAAGGGCACCATTCTGTGTAAGCAACACGAAGGTCAGCCCCAAAAACGTTGCCTGTTCCCCAGATAACCAGAAAAAAACAAATAACACTTAACTTTATTTTGCTCATAGGGACTACATCTGACAAAAAGATAATAACGAATGTAACGATAAAACTGGTTGATTTTCAATGTATTTAGCGGTTTTTTCTACAAAAAAGGCGTACCACCAATTAAGAGTAGTACACCTTATCGATCAGCTTCTATAGTTCAAAAACCAAAGCAATACGGCTCCATCTGGCCCTTGGGTTTCGGAATAATAGCGCCCTAGATAACCAGCAAGGGCTTCATGGTGTTATCATCCGTAGCTTTGTAAATCACTGGGATCATCATACCTTCCCCGGTCAATTGTTGCATGGTTTTTACAAAGCCAAGAGAAACCGGGTGCACGGCATCCAGATTCCAGGTATAGGTTGAATGTGACTCTCTAACCATATTTTCCAGCAACTCATTCAGCTCTCTTAACTCTTGCGCTTTTTCAGCCTTTAAGGAAACTACCTGTTGATCATCTAACGCTGTAAAATTAACGCCTTGTACCAAATGTGCCAGACTGCTCACATAATCGACGGTTGCTGTGGCCGCTTTCTCACAATAATTCAAAATATATAAGGCATTATTGACTTTGGATCGACCCCTGTTAGCGCCGCGGGCGTTAAACCTATATCCTTGCTGTTCCAATACGTTTTCAATTTTCTTGCGAGCCTGTCGGGAACTCATATTTAATAATTTAACTACAGCGTTTTTAAAGGATTCGCCCGGGTAACACCCCATAATGTCCAGATAGGCCGAACGAATATGACCTGATTCAAGATTCACATACGCCTCGTAACCGGCAATATAGTTGTTTAATGCAATCTGATACACCGTATCGCTGTCATTAGTTGCTGCATGCACAATCATGCTGCGATTCAGGATCATTGATAGTTGAATCTGAATGTTTATCGCTTTTTTGCTATCCAGCAACGCACTATCTTTTAAAACCTCATAACTTTTTTGGGATGTATGCGCTGGTATAAGCTTTAACTCTTCAAATGCATTGAGAAACCCAAATAGTTCTGACTTTTCCAGGTCTTTATCAGAATATATATAGTTAATTGTGCAGCGGCTGGCATCTTCGTTGTTGCCGAGTAAATCAGATAGTGTGCTCACCACAATTTTGTTTGATTCATCTGCTGCCGACTCCTCTAGCGTAAATTCACTATCTGCAGATGCGATAATCAGCTCCCCAAAGCCATTGCGCTGGAACTTCACTTTTTCCGACATAATGGTTCGCTGCAATGAGTGCAGCCCAAACAGATTGAAAGCTAAGGAGGTAGTTAGAGTATTTTCCTGCATACTGGTTAACAGCGAGTTACCCAGCGTAAATACCCCCGACACCTTATTCTGTTTGTGTAATTGAATAACATGACTGAGATCACCAATCAAACATTGCGCATAGAGCTTGGCTATGTCTGACCGACGTGACTCATTTGTCAGGTCAAATTCAATGGCAAAAACCGCTTGCTCCGAATCGGCATGGGTTGCGATACGATTAAACTCAAAACCTATATTTTCAATCATGGTGTTTTCGACAAAGTCTTCAAACACTCGTAATTTTGACTTAAATTGTTTGAGAAACCGGTATACCGGTTGTAATTTCTCCTCGGTAAAGCTATTGACGTCATTTAACGTCGCATCCACTTTTAGTCCAAAGCTCTGTATTGGCGCTAAGACATTGCTGGCACCCGTATTTGCCATTGCTAAAAGCTTCGTTTTTAATTCCAGATGCCAATTATCAACGGTAGTTTTAACTAATGCTGACAACGTATCGACAGCATCCCCAACTTGCGGAAAACCCAATGTTTTGGCCATCAGCGCTATTTCGTTTGCCCTCGCTTTTTCATCGTTAAACCAGTCATAAAATCTCGATAAAGGTTCATCCATAGCGCTGGATAACTGCTCTGACAATCGTGTTCGAAGTGCATCGTCATCACTGGTGCCAATAGCCACATTAACTAATTCTTGTTGCCAGTCTGGTTGCTCAGTAAGTTGTGCTTTGATAAGCGTTTGAATGTGTTCTTTAGGATTGGAAAACTGCTCTAAAAATTCTTCCAGTTCCTCAGTGTAACCCGTTAATTGCTGCAACTGTTTCGCTGCGACGGCTTTAAGTCCAGGTGTGCTTACGTTGGCAGCAACAGACAAATAGCGGTTTTGTGACTCGGTAGTACTGCACTGAATTTCTACGGCAAGCTTTCCTTCGGAGGTTATATAGCTTAACAGCTGATACTGTCCTTCCAGCTGCCACTTCATCCCAGCCCCAACATTGATTTCAGCAGAGAGGTTTTTGACCAAGGGTTGTGAGACTTTATCTGACGCCTGCCACTGATACCCCAGTGTCATGTCAGCGTGAGCAGTTAATGCTCCGTTGAAATCAAGGGTTAAGGCTTCCACTTTACCATTCAGAAATGCCTCAAGCCCTGGTATTTCATCAAACACACTAAAGTCATCGATCAGTGAACGAAAAAGTGCGGTGCCAGGTCGAGTCGGCGTGAACAGTCTGACTTGAGCCCCTGCCCGGGCATTGGCGCCAGCACTGATCCCAACAGGTAGGTTACTCAGATGACCGCTGAATGCCAAGTCAGCCCCTGCATGAACTTTGGCCTGTATACCATATTCCAGCTTTGAGGTGTTGTCAGATAACTTCCCTGCCAGTTCGTGTACGGTACCCCGGTATTGCATGGTAAGACCGGCATTTAGACTAAAATTGCCTGACAGTGCCAACCCCTCAGGTGGATTGGCAAGTTGACCTGTATCAGCAACATTTAATGGCCAATTGACCGGATGAGGTAAATTGGCAACATCCGTTAGCAAGTAGGTAATTGTTTTTGCGATTTCTTGCTCGGAATCATCAAGTCCAAAGTTTGCTAAGAGTGCGACAAGTTTAAGACTTTGATCCTGCGATAATCCCTGCCCTTCAAGCACCTGCATTATTTCCTGACCATTCTCTAAGGCATTTTGCATAGATGTCAGTTTGTCTATGGTGGACTGGATGTCTTCACCCGTTAAGGTCTGATAGGTTTGACTCATCTGCAGCAGAGTATTAAGCAATTCAATTGGGTTTTGCATTACCAGCGAAGTGAATTTATCCGTTACGTTATAAAAGAGTGTCATGATAATTCCTTGTTTTTAAGTGAACGAATACCGTTACGCAGGATTAACTATTCCGGCGAAATTGGCTGATTTCGTCGTTTCACCAATGTCTTTAGCTTTTTCAGATACAAACGCATAGAGTGGCTTTTCACCCCTGCGAGGCCATAGGTAATGGCAATATGACGCCAAAACCAAATAGAGGTATCTAACTGGTTGGGATTGCGAAGAAGTTGCACGTGGGCAGTATTAACATTGCCAAACGCCGCCGACATTGAATCGGTTTCTATCTTTTCGCTGGCCGCATCGGTTAAATAACGCAAATCCCCTGAATGGCGGTAGTTTTTTAAATGATCCAGGACACCGTGCGCATCCATAAGTCGCTGCTTGAAAAAAGAGTCGGGCAAAAACTGTGAGATGAAGTTAATAAATAGTGTGAAGACACTGGAAAGAACCCCGGGCGGCACTCTGGGTACAACATCCGATGAGTTTACAACACGGTAAACTGGTGTTTTCATGTGCTCAAAAAAAGCATAATCAGCAACGCGGGGAGCGCCAAAGGTGTACACACAACTGCCCATTCTGGGCCGCTGGCCCTGTATTCTTCTTTCGTACTCCAGCATACGAGCTGCAATAATGGCTAGCGCGCCACCTTGAGAGTGCCCGGTGTAATATACGGGCAAATCTGATTTACCAATGATGGTGTCACCAGATTCTAACGCCTTATTAATTTGCTGTTTTACTCTGAGAAATTGTTCATAGAAGCCAGTATGTACTTCACCCTTACCAATATCTGGCGTTTTAGGTACCGCTTCAAGATTCGTCAGCCAGTCTTTGACATTTTGCTCACTGCCACGAAATGCGACAACAATATACGGATCTGGCGAGCGTTTTACACAGATAAATCCTTGCACATCGTTGAGATCGAAATAATCCAGAAACGTAAAACCTGCAGCATTCAGAATGTCGATAATATCCTGCTTGCGTTTTGTGGTTGTCGCATCTAATTGTTGATTTGAGCGAGTCTTAAACTCTTGCAGGTCTTCATCTGTTAATTTCAGTTTTTCTTTGAATACACTCATTATTCCATAAATGATATTGCTGGGCGGCTCAATGTCCCAGTATGCCAATTCTGACAGTTCAGCCATCGTGTAAGCGGCTCTGTCACTATAACCATTGCGATCAAGAGGAATGTCTGTCGCTTTTTCAAAGCCTTTTGTCTGCAACAATGAAAAACTAACAGGCTCACGCCCTTTGGTTTTCACTCTGCGCCGGAAAGCCTGGCCCAAGGTGCCGCCACCCAATAACGAGATTAATAAGCCAGTCAGCCCTTCGGTAGACGTGAGCATTGTTACTAAGGACTGGTCTTTTTCGGTTGAAGATAATTTGGTGGAACCAGTTCCTGCCTTATCGGATTCGGTTCCGGGAGGGGTTTCTTTAGGTGGTTTATCAACTGCTGGGCTTTGTTGCTGCTCTGTCTGAATTAGTACATTTGGAAGGTAGGCATCTAATTTATTGCTGAAGGTCGCCGTTCCGCCAACGCCCAACAACACTGTTGCAACCGAACTAATCGCCAATTTAGTCCAGTCTCTATCCTTGCCAACCAGCGGCTTATTTTTGATGGTCATCGTCCTGACTCGGTCAATTGTTAACCTGTATAAATATGGTCAATTATTTATACTTGTCAATATTTTTAACCTAAGGAGAAACTAAAAACCAATGTAATTTGTGCGGGTATGTTGCCGGGAGAACGAAAGCGCTCTAATTCCCTCATTGTAAATTACGTCGAATTGAATGCCGATAAAATCTCCCTGCTACAAATGACAATCCCGCCATACTATGAGCAGGAATCAGGCGAACTAGCAAAAGGAAAAGCGAATTACATTCTGCATTTCGTATTGCCGGCCCTGACCAACTCGATGTCCAAATTCATTGCTGATTAAATTACCGAACGGCGTTCTCACCAGGACCTCTGTCCCGGAAACGAAAAAACCCGCCATAAAGGCGGGTTTTCTCGAATTTGGCGGAGAGAGAGGGATTCGAACCCCCGGTGGGTTTAACCCCACGCCTGATTTCAAGTCAGGTGCATTCAACCGAGCTCTGCCATCTCTCCGAAATGTGGGGCGCATATTAATGGTGAATTCGCGGCTTGTAAAGCCCAAATTGTTATTAGTTTACCTGTTTGCTTCATCTTTAGGCAATTTGCTGTTTTTAACAACTATTTACTATTTTTATTTGCCTTGTAATGCAATTTCTATTGAAAACAGGGGTCATAATCCCTAACAATAGAGCTATAAAGATTTTTTTAATTTACTTGTCCAAAACTCTGGAGTTTATGATGCAAGAAAGAACTGTGTACACCGCTGGTGCGAGACCTTCGGTATTAGAAACCAACAAGGTGTTGCGCAATACCTACATGCTGTTGTCGATGACGCTATTGTTCAGTGCTGTGTGTGCTGGTGTCGCAATGATGATGAATTTGCCAAGAATGGCCGGTATTGTCATGTCATTAGCTGCATTTGGTGTTTTGTTTGTGATCCACAAGAAAGCTGATAAAGCCTCTGGTATCGGCTGGATCTTTTTGTTCACTGGTTTGTTAGGTGGTGCTCTGGCGCCAATGCTAAATGCGTATGTCGCTGCAGGTATGGGTGGATTAATCTTCCAGGCCCTTGGCGCGACAGCTTTAGTGTTCTTTGCTTTATCTGGCTATGTTTTAACGACTAAGAAAGATTTCTCTTTCATGGGTGGTTTCTTAATGGTCGGTCTGGTTGTTGTTTTGGTTGCAGCACTGGCTAATATCTTCTTTGCCATTCCTGCGGTGTCATTAGCAATTAGCTCAGCCATCGTGTTTATCATGAGTGGGTTAATCCTGTTTGATACCAGCCGCATCATTCACGGTGGTGAAACCAACTATATCAGAGCAACAGTGTCGTTATATTTGAACATCTATAACCTGTTCACAGCTATCCTGCACCTGTTGGGAGCGTTTGGCGGCGACGACTAAGCCTCTCCCTGAATAAAAAAACACCTCGCAACTGCGGGGTGTTTTTTATTTAGCGGCATAATAAAGTACAATCTTTTTATTTCTCACTGATTAGTAAACGCATGGCGCAAATATTGGTTTTAGTTACATCAGGCCCAGGCGAGTCCGCAAATGGGTTCAGTGCATTACGTTATTGTCAGACGGCGGTCAAAAAGCAGCACGAAGTGATCGTGTTTTTCTACTCTTCAGCGGCACATATAGCAAATGCATTTACCACTACTGCCTCAGATGAAACAAACCTAACAGCGGAATTCGCTAAACTTAAGTCTGAACATAACAACATTCAGTTAATAGTGTGCAACACTGCGGCTAATCGTCGAGGCCTGCTGGCTCAAGAAGAGCAACACCAACTGGGTTATAATATTGCGTCACCGTTTCACGCTGGTGGATTAGCTGAGTTTGCGCAGTTCAGCCAGTCGGCTCATCGGTTGGTCCAGTTCTGATGCCTCGTAAAACTGCAATTATTCAAAGAAGTGTACCTTTTTCCGGCCATAACATTGCCGATGCGATCGATATGCTGATGGCACTGGGGAATTTTGAGTTACCTGCGGCGATATTTTTTATAGATGATGGCGTATTTCATTTAAACCCCGATATTGATACAAGTGATTCCAATGTGAAATTACCCATAAAACTTCTCAATTCGCTGAAGTTTTATGATATTGAAGACGTATACGTATGTAGAGAAAGCATGAATTTACGCAATATAAATATTAATGCGCTACCCGACTTTATCCTCATACATGAAAACCACGAATTGCGCCCCCTCATGAACCGTTACGACCAGATCATCCAATTTTGATTATGCTGCACATTATTAGCCAAAAACTAAACAATGAAACGATCAATCGTTTACTGGAGATGACAGAAGATCAGGATGGTTTTGTGTTGATAGGTGATGGTATCTATGGTTATCAGTCACTTGCACAGTTAAAACATTATTCAGCGTTGCAGAACAATGTCTATTATCTTAAAGAAGACGCACGACTCAGAGGGTTTACTAAAAAACTTTTATCCCATTTGCAGGCGATTAGTTACGACGAACTTGTGGATCTTACGTTAACGTATGACAAGTCGTTAACCTGGTAAATTATGACGGAACAGTTTTACATTCAGTTTGAGAACCAACATATCCCCACTGATAAACAGGGCTACCTGTTGAATATGGATGACTGGCATGAACAACTTGTCCCGGTGCTGGCCGAATCAGAGAACATCGCGTTAACTGACAATCATTGGGAAGTCATTCATTTTGTGCGGGCTTTTTATCAGGAATATCAAACCAGTCCGGCAATTCGCATGCTAGTCAATGCAATGAAAGACAAATTAGGCGCCGACAAAGGCAATAGCCGCTATTTACATCGATTGTTTCCCAAAGGAGCGGCAAAACAAGCGACTAAATTGGCAGGCTTACCCAAGCCCGCCAAATGCTTATAGACGGTTAGTGTTTGATACCACCATAGATCGTGACAAACAATTCCCATCCAATAAAAGCAACAAAACTGATCAGACCCAATATAGCGATCCAATAAACCACTTTCATGGTGTAATTCATTTCTTTTTTCATCTGCCTACCTCTCAGCTAGCAACTATTACCTCTTTTCCACCCATGTAAGGACGCAATGCCTCCGGGATGACAACACTTCCGTCTGCCTGTTGATAGTTTTCTAATATGGCAACCAATGTGCGTCCAACTGCCAGACCTGAGCCGTTAAGCGTATGGATAAGCTCAGGCTTTTTGTTATCTGGTGAACGAAAACGCGCCTGCATTCTTCTTGCCTGGAAATCCAGCATATTAGAGCAGCTGGAAATTTCACGGTAAGTATTTTGCGCTGGCAACCATACTTCCAAATCATAGGTTTTGCACGCAGAAAATCCCATATCGCCGGTGCACAGCAGCATCTTACGATAAGGTAAGTTTAATAACTGCAGGACTTTCTCAGCATGTCCCGTTAGCTCTTCCAGTGCCTGAAATGAATCTTCTGGCTTCACTAACTGTACCAGTTCTACTTTATCAAACTGATGTTGACGTATCAGGCCTCGCGTATCGCGGCCATAACTCCCGGCTTCACTGCGAAAGCAAGGTGTATGCGCGGTCATTTTTACCGGTAATTCTTTGGCATCGTAGATCACATCACGAGCAACATTGGTTAACGGCACTTCAGCGGTTGGAATAAGCGCCATACCGACCCCCTCTTCCGTTGCTGGACCGGTGTGAAACAAGTCTTCACCAAATTTCGGTAATTGCCCTGTGCCATAAAGAGAATCGGCGTTGACAAGGTATGGCACGTAACATTCCTGATAGCCATGCTCGTCTGCATGCAAGTTCAGCATAAACTGCGCAATTGCTCTATGCATCCTGGCAATATCACCATTCATTAATATAAAGCGTGAGCCGCTTAATTTGGTCGCTGTTTCAAAATCCAGTCCTTTATCAAGTCCGGTCGCGACATCCACATGATCTTTAACTTCAAAGTCGAATTCACGGGGTGTGCCCCACTTCAGCACTTCGAGATTTTCTGCTTCATCTTTCCCTACAGGCACCGAATCATCCGGGATATTTGGGACTGCTTCGCTGATATGCTTAATTTCTTCCAGCAACTCTGCTAGCTCAGCTTTTGCAGCGTCCAGCTGCTCACCTAATTCACCAACATGCGCCAATAATGGTTGAATATCTTCCCCAGCAGCTTTAGCTTTGCCGATAGACTTGGAGCGGACGTTACGTTCATTTTGCAACTCTTGCGTTTTTATTTGCAGTGATTTGCGTTTTTCTTCCAATTGCGATAATTGCGCCACATCCAGCGTAAATCCTCTGGTCGCCAACTTATCAGCAGTGGTTTGCACGTCCGTTCTTAAGTATTTTGCATCCAACATATTGGTGTCTTTTAACCCTTTACCAAATTAAGCCCTACCCAGGCAGCAGCCAGACAGAGCGTCATATTTAAAAAAATGTTTGCGAGGCCTTTCCACGTTTGTCCTTGTTGGAGCAATAAAAGGCTATCAAGAGAGAAGGTGGAAAAGGTCGTAAATGCGCCCAGAAAACCAATGATAACCAGTGTTCGCCAGGGAATTATTTCAACCTGCCCCTGCTCCACTAAGGCGTAAACCAGCCCCAACAAAAATGACCCTGAAATATTGACCAGCAGTGTACCAAAAGGAAAACCTTTGCCAAGCCATTGCAGCATTATTTGTGAGATAAAAAATCGCAACGAAGCCCCGGCAGCACCACCAATTGCGATCATGCTATAAGTTGCCCAACTAGTCATAACGTTTGTTCTGACTCCCGTGATTCAATTCATCCAGGAAACGCAGTTTTTCTTTTATTTTGATCTCTAAGCCCCGCTCAACCGGAGCATACAATTTCTGGTCTTTAATCTCTTCAGGGAAGTAGGCTTCGCCTGCGGCAAACGCATAAGGTTCGTTATGGGCATAGCGATAACTATCACCGTGCCCTAAAGACTTCGCGACGCTGGTGGGGGCATTACGTAAATGCAATGGTACATCTAAATCACTGGTGTCTTTCGCCAGCTGACGCGCCGCAGAAAATGCTTTGTACAATGCATTACTTTTCGGCGCACAGGCACAATAAACCGCTGCTTGGGCAATGGCTCTTTCCCCTTCTGCAGGCCCAACACGATGAAAGATATCCCAGGCGTTCATGGTTATTTGCAAAGCCCGGGGATCGGCATTGCCAATGTCTTCGGAAGCAATAGCCAGTAACCGTCTCGCCACATAAAGCGGTTCTGCTCCTGCTTCTATCATCCGGCAATACCAATACAAAGCAGCATCAGGAGCGGATCCACGTACTGATTTGTGAAAGGCAGAGATTAAGTCGTAGAAGTGGTCGCCCTGTTTATCAAATTGCACCACTCGCCCTTCGATGGCCTCCGCAATATGATGTTTTTCGATTAGCCCATCCGTTGTCAGTGACATCGCTAATTCTAAGCAGTTTAATGAACGTCGGGCATCACCTGAGCTGTACTCTATGAGCAATGTTCTGGCGTCTTCGTTGATACTGACAAGTTTATCTGTAACACTCGCATTCACTTTATCGAGTGTTTGACTAAGTAATACCCTGATATGCTCGGCACTGAGTTTATGCAATGTATATAACCTGACTCTGGATAGCAGAGCCCGGTTTAATTCGAAACCTGGGTTCTCAGTTGTCGCTCCGATAAAGGTGATAGTGCCATCTTCAATGTGTGGAAGAAACGCATCCTGCTGCGCTTTGTTAAAACGATGAACCTCATCGACAAACAAAATAGTACGTTGTGCAAACTGATCTCGATTGGCTTTTGCTTGTGCAACGGCCTCCCTAATATCTTTTACACCTGAGGTGACTGCTGACAATCGGACTAAGTGGGCATCATTATGAGACGCAACCATTTCAGCAAGAGTGGTCTTGCCCGTCCCCGGGGGTCCCCAAAAGATCATAGAATGCAATTTTTGTGCGGATATTGCTTCGTACAGTGGCTTGCCGGGCTGCAAGATGTGCTCTTGCCCGACGTACTCTTCTATTGTAGCGGGCCGCATTCTGGCCGCCAAAGGTGTCATAGTCAGCCTATCCTAAGGAGTCGTGGAATTGCGCTGGTCATCCAAATCGAAACCTTCTGGCAATGAAAACACAAACAAGTCAGGGGATAACTGTACATTACTTAACGGAGAGTTAAATTGCAGGCGGTTGGTTTGTTCCATACGGTCCAGGATACGGATTTCGGCAAGCTGCCCTTCATTGAATAGCACACGCATCTCTATCACGTCGGATTGCTCTGATTTTGCAGATAACTGAAATTGCTGATTTTTGACTGAAGTGACAGTGTAGTCTGCCCATTGCGTTGCCGTTACATCTGCCAGTAGCATAATCGGGTGATTTGCGGCCGCTTGATTCTGGTCCATTGCGATGACTTGTTCAGCAAATGGGTCGGCATACCAGACCGTTTCACCGTCAGCTATCAATGTTAATTCATTTGGCGGTAAACTCTGCCAATGCAACAAATTAGGGCGCTGTAAAAATAATTTCCCTTCGGCGCTTTGCAATTCTTCACCCAAGGCATCCGTAACCGTCTGTCGGAACTCAGCACTAAATGAAGTAAAATTCGCAAGCAGACTTTTTAGTTGCTGCTCGGCTTCCGCCATCTGTGGTTCCGGTTGCTTTTCTGCATTGCTTGTGAACACTGCAAAAATGCAACAACACAGTAGTAATCGTATATTTTTCAATTTGTTAGTCCTTTGGAGGTGGCTGGGCGAGAACGTCGCGATTGCCATTATGCCCCGGAGAAGAAACCACACCGTTTTGTTCCATTTGTTCAACTAAACGTGCGGCTCGGTTATAACCAATGCGAAATTTGCGTTGTACGCCGGACACTGACGCTCGTCTTGTTTCCGTGACAAATGCTACCGCTTCATCATAAAACGCGTCGTATTCCTGGCCTTCCCCGTCGGTCGGCAGTTCGCCAGGTAGCACCACATCAGATGTGGCCTCGCCATTCAGAATTTCATCGATATATTCAGGTTCGCCTCGTAATTTCCAATCGGCTACAACGGCATGGACCTCATGATCATCCACAAATGCACCATGAACACGTGTTGGCACACCTGAGCCAGGTGGCAAGTAGAGCATGTCCCCCATACCAAGGAGAGCTTCCGCCCCTTGTTGATCCAGTATGGTGCGCGAATCTATTTTGGATGACACCTGAAACGCAATTCGAGTGGGAATGTTAGCTTTTATCAGACCTGTAATAACATCAACTGATGGACGTTGTGTCGCCAGAATCAGATGAATGCCGGCCGCCCTCGCCTTTTGGGCAATGCGTGCTATCAACTCTTCAACTTTTTTGCCAACAATCATCATCATGTCGGCGAACTCATCCACGACAACAACAATGGACGGTAATTTTTCCAGTTTGGGCGGTTCAGTTTCCATACTGTGCTCTGACTGCCACAAGGGATCAAGAATGGGCATCCCCTCTTCTTCCGCTTTTTTAACTTTGGCGTTGTAGCCTTTAAGGTTACGTACACCAATGGCCGACATCAATCTGTAGCGTCGTTCCATCTCACCAACACACCAACGCAAGGCATTCGCCGCCTCTTTCATATCCGTGACCACCTCGGCTAACAGGTGCGGAATGCCCTCATACACGGATAATTCGAGCATTTTAGGGTCAATCATGATGAAACGCACATCTTCAGGGGTCGATTTGTATAACAGGCTAAGGATCATGACATTCACCCCAACTGACTTACCTGAACCTGTTGTTCCGGCCACTAATAAGTGTGGCATTTTAGCTAGATCGACAACCACAGGATTACCTGAAATATCAGCCCCTAAGACCATCGTTAGATGACTTTGCGCACCCTGAAATTTATTGCAGCCAATGACTTCACTTAAGAATACGGTCTCACGATGTTTATTAGGCAGCTCCAGACCGATCACCGATTTTCCTGGAATAACTTCAACCACTCGCACTGACATCGCCGACATTGCACGTGCCAAATCTTTTGATAAACCAGAGATTTTACTTACTTTTACGCCTGGAGCTAAATCCAGCTCGAACCGGGTTATGACGGGGCCGGGATAAACACCAACAACTTTCGCCTCGACATTAAAGTCTGCCAGTTTATCTTCTACCAACCGAGCTAATTGATTCAGCTCATCCTCTGAAATAGGATTTTCTTTTTTATTGGGTCTATCCAGTAAATCAAAAAACGGTACCTCGCCTTCCAATTGCGCGTTCTGCTTAAAGGGCCTAACCGCCTTTGCACCCGGTACCGATTGACTTACCGCCGGCGCAGCATCTGGCTTTGCATCTTTTTCGGAAACAACTTCGACCGTCACAGGTGCTGTTTTGAATTTCGTTTTGGGTTGTTCGTAATCCTCAGTGACGACATCATCATTATTAGATGCTGAAACATGCTCTTCATCATCCATCTCGGGGCGCATACTGGTAATTTCAATATTACGGCTTGTCTTCTTTTCGGTTGACGTAGATTGCCCTATGCCCAATCTGGGCAAACTTGGATAACTTTCAAAACCGATAAGTTTCGGCACTTCTTTGGTCTTTTTGAATGAAAAGATCGCGGCGAATCCAAGCCCATCAATAATGCTAAACCATGAAATACCCGTTACCAAAGTAAAGCCTGTACAGGCAAAACATAGTAACAACAGGTTGGTACCCACAGAACTAAAGTAAGGCAACAGAGCACTGCTAATGGCATCCCCCACCATACCGCCACTGGTGACCGTTGTCATATCGTCAACATTGAGGCTTAACAAGCCACCAATGCCTATCAACATAAGCAGTGAGCCGATAAGTCGCAATCCAATAGTGAGATAATCGAACTGTAATATTGATTTGCTGGTTTGAAATATGAACCAGCCAATAAGCGCGATAGCGAAAGGGAAAACGTACGCGAGATAACCAAAAGACCATAGCATAATATCAGCGACAAATGCTCCAACCGGACCCGCGGCATTCTGCACATTGGCACTGAACCCTGTCTGACTCCAACCCGGATCAGCAGAATGAAAAGTTGCCACTGAAATAAACAGGAACAACGCAAATACAGTCGTCAGGATAAGGCCAACTTCCAGTATCCTTTGTATACCGCTTAAGCGTGCCATATCCTCAATTTCTTCCATCTATATACATCTTAATGGTCATTATTATTATATTTTGGCTTTATTAGCCTTAACAGAGCCTGTATATCGTTGCCGATTATCTTTAGTACTGGTCAAAGCTTCCTGAAGCTACAAGACAATGACTATCCAAAAGATAATGACTACACAATAGATAATGCCCACCCAAAGATAACGACGGGCAACTTGTGCTCAGCGTATTCTTACAGGTTCTATTGCATTTAGTTCTGCTATTTCACCTATGCAATATTCCGCAGCAATAATAAACAGGTCCAAGCGCTTCCCCCTCATTTAACAATAAACGCCTCGTTGTTGTCTATGAATGGTTATCCCTGCATGTTTATCTGGCGTTTATTTTAACATAAGAAGAATGTTTTACTTCTTCCATCACAACATAAGTTCTCGACTCGCTCACACCTGGTAAACGCAGCAAAATATCTCCCAGCAGTTTACGATAACTGGACATATCCGCAACTCGGGTCTTCAACAGGTAATCAAAATTTCCTGAGACCAGATGGCATTCCTGAATATCTTCCAATTTGCGCACTGCAGCAGAAAACTCTTCAAATATATCCACTGAGGTTTTAACCAGTGTAATTTCAACAAATACCAACATGGCAGCACCGAGCTTTTCTGGCGCTAAGCGGGCTTCGTATCCGGAAATATATCCCTGGGTTTCCAATCGACGCACCCGTTCCAGACATGGTGTGGGGCTTAATCCAACACGACGCGACAACTCCACGTTGGATAACCTGCCATCATGTTGCAACTCATTGAGAATACGTCTATCAATGCGATCGAGCTCTTTTGGCGTTTTTACAAGCATATATTATTTTGCATTAATGTCACTTTTTAGCATTATATATTGCATTAACACTAATTACAGTGATTTATTCTGGCTATTTTTACCTATACTTGTGGTTTATATTAATTTCAGGAATGTCAGAAAATGTTAATAGGTGTACCAAAAGAAATTAAAAACCATGAGTACCGCGTCGGTCTAACTCCGGCGGCAGTTAAAGAATTTGTTGCTCATGGACATCAGGTGGTTGTTGAAAAAGACGCTGGCTCTGCCATTGGCTTTACCGATGACCAATATGTTGCTTCTGGTGCAGATATTTACGATACACCGGAAAAGATATTTGAAAAGGCTGAGATGATCGTCAAAGTAAAAGAACCTCAGCCTAACGAATGTAGAATGCTGTCAGCAGGGCAAACACTATACACTTACCTGCATCTTGCACCCGATCCAACCCAAACAGAACTTTTAGTCGCCTCAGGTGCAACCTGTATTGCTTATGAAACCGTAACGGATAATAAGAACGCTTTACCCCTTTTGGCACCAATGAGTGAGGTTGCCGGACGTATGTCGGTTCAGGCTGGCGCCCACTTCTTAGAAAAAGCACAAGGTGGTAGTGGTACACTCCTAGGTGGTGTACCGGGCGTCGCCCCAGGCAAAGTAGTTGTCATCGGTGGTGGTGTTGTTGGTACAAATGCAGCAAAAATGGCATTGGGAATGGGGGCAGATGTAACTATTCTGGATCGCTCTTTGCCACGTCTAAGAGATTTAGATGATATTTTTAATGGCCACGTTAAAACAGTATTCTCGACTGTTGATGCAATTGAATATTATTCCTCCAAAGCTGACTTGGTTGTTGGCGCAGTACTAATACCCGGTGCGGCAGCGCCTAAGTTGTTGACACGCGAACATATCAAAGCAATGAAAGAAGGTTCTGTAGTTGTGGATGTCGCCATCGATCAGGGTGGATGTTTTGAAACGTCAAAAGCCACAACCCATCAGGATCCGGTCTACGTCGTTGATGGTGTTGTTCACTATTGTGTTGCCAATATGCCAGGCGGTGTTGCCAGAACATCTACTATGGCACTAAATAACGCAACCTTGCCTTTTGGTATCGCATTGGCGAATAAAGGTCCCAAACAGGCAATGTTGAGTGATCCGCACCTGTTGAATGGTCTGAATGTGCACAAGGGCAAAGTGACCTACAAAGCGGTTACCGATGCCTTAGGTGAAAAACTGGGATTGGAATTCGTTGAAGCCAGTGAAGCATTGAAAAACTTTTAAGTTAATTTTTGATGTTACTAAAATTAATACAACTAAAAAGCCTCGATTAATCGGGGCTTTTTTATATGGACTGAGTTTTGTAAAGTGAAAACGACTAGTATTCCCACCAATTATTTTGCCACCACGACAAAAACTCATCAAAGTCGATACTACCGTCGCTATTTTCGTCGATTATGCCGAAGCCTTCGGTTGCTTGTTCTTCCGTCGCTTTCGGCGACAAAATTTTAAGAAGCTCCCAAAATTCTCCGAGATCAATTTCACCGTTTTTATCATTATCAAAAAAGTCGAACTCTTTTTTGATTTCAGCAACTTTTTCAGACGTTAACGTATTGTTTTGTGACATGCTTTTGCTCTTATTTTCTCTATTGCGCTACATGATAAAAGCGAGCGCCTCACTTGTCTATGGTGAGAGCAACGCTCTGACAAATAAAGAAGTATGATTTTTAACCATTTATGCTAAACATTTTACGCATTTTAGGTTACCTTATACATAAGTAGGACTACTTATCAGCCGCCATGACTACAACGGACGACAGTACAAATAAATCGGCATTTATCACCAAAATAAGCCATGAAATTCGCACCCCAATGAATGGCATCATTGGCCTCAGCCGTTTGGCCTTAAAAACAACCCTGACCAATGAACAAAAAGACTACCTGGAAAAGATTCTGGACTCTTCAGAGTCACTATTAGCCCTGGTTAGCGACCTGCTCGATTATTCGCAATTGGAATTCGGGGAACTTCACATTGAAAGAGAACAGTTCAACCTTGAGAAAGTGATTAATACGGCAGTCAGTATCAGCGCGCTTAAAATTCACAACTGTAATGCAGAATATAGTATCGATATACAGCCTGATGTACCGCTGTCACTTATCGGAGATCACGTTCGTTTACAGCAGATATTGGTATATTTAAGCAAGTTTGTGTTACGCCATGCTCACACTAATGCACTCAGCATATCTGTACAGCGCTCGACTGACATTCCTGAAGATAATCGTCTAAAGTTAATTTTCACCGTTGCAGAGTCCCCTTCAGGCACGACTGGCAAAGAAACCGATGCGAAGCCAGATGTTGACTCATCTGAAGAACGCCAGGATATCGATTTAACCATGGTGAGACTATTGCTTGATGCCATGGGAGGTACAATGGCGCCGGGTGCGACACCGACCTCATTTACATTTACCATCATAGAAGAAAAAGCGGCAGAGCAAACCCTTATCGACAGTAAACTGCTTGAAGGGAAGCGAATCCTGGTAGCAGATGATAACGAAATCGCCAGAGAATTAATGTGTAACATGCTTTCTGAAAAAGGCGCAAAGACAGATTCCGCAGATTCAGGTAGACAGGCGATAGATAAGGTACAAAATGCCAGTGACAGTGGTTATGACCTGATCATACTGGATTGGAAAATGCCGGGTCTGGATGGAATCGAAACGGCAAAGCATATCTTTAAATTCGAAGAACAACAGACGCCCCCTAAAATTCTAATGGTGACAGCGTATACCGACGCTAAACTCAAAAACGCAGCGGCTAAGATTGGCATCGCCGGCTTTATAGAAAAACCAGTAAGCTCCTTTACTCTGGTAAAAGCAGTTAACAGCTGTCTGGACGAAAAAACGTCCCCCGAAGTTTGCAATAACTACAGTGATATGGGATATGTCGATTTATCCGGTGCGAATATTCTGTTAGTGGAAGACAATCGCATAAATCGTCAGGTTACCAGTGGCTTTTTGAAAGACACTGGCGTGACTATCGATATTGCAGAAAATGGTGAAATCGCGGTTGAACGTGTCAAAGACAACCATTATGACCTGGTGCTAATGGACATTCAGATGCCGGTGAAAGATGGTCTGCAGACTACAAAGGAAATTCGTCAACTGGAAAAAGGCAAAGAGATTCCCATAATCGCCATGACGGCTCATGCTTTATCCAGCATGAAAGAGCAAAGTCTGTCTGTGGGTATGAACGATTTTATAAGCAAACCGGTCAGTCCGGATGAACTTCTGCGCAAAATATTCCAGTGGCTTAATGTAAAAGAAATCGCTCACCGTAAAAATACCAGAGTTTTGAATGCTCATATGGTTGGCAGCGAAGAGAACCGGGAATTAATCGGGTTGCTACATAAACAAACCCCTCTGCAGGTAGAAACAGCACTTCGCAATATGCATGGAAAAACCAATCTTTACGTCAATCTGCTCAGGGATTTTGTTAAAGACCACAAAGATATTGGCAATAATTTAAAAAATCTGTTGTTTAAAAAGCAATATGAAGATATCAATCGTTATGCCCACTCTTTGAAATCTAATGCCTCTTACGTGGGGGCTTCAATGGTGTCTAATGCGGCAGCAGAGCTGGAACAAGCAGCATCCCGAATGAAAGACGTAGAAGCCAAGATTTATGTTGTAGTCGAGCTCACTACGTCAGTGATTGCGCCAATTGAAAAATGCCTTGTGCAATTTTCTGGCAATGAAATCTCTTTTGAAGCCTTTGATGTGCAAACAGCGAAAGGGATCGTTAATCGATTATTACCGCTGGTTGAGAGTCTGGATGCGCGCGCAGAAGATTTGATTCCAGCGCTGTTGCAGGTCTGTCAGAATTCCGAATTTAACGAACTGGCATCGGGTATCGCAGAGCTACTGGAAGATATTGAGTATGATTCGGCGCTTCATGATCTGAAGCTACTGGAACAGAGACTGGGATAACGGTATGCAATTAGAACAACCGACAATTCTCATTGTTGATGACGACAAGCATGGCCGCAAGCTGCTAAATGACTTACTCAAAAGTGACGCCAAAATAGTGCTTGCAAAGAATGGCCAGCAAGCTTTAGAACTGGTCAATAAATGTAATCCGACTGTGATCCTAATGGATATCCTGATGCCAGATATCAATGGCTTTCAGGTTCTGGAAAAACTCAAAGCGAATGAACGAACTAAAAATATCGCTATATTGTTTATCACTGCATTGGACAATCACAAGGATGAAGCCAAAGGACTTCGAATGGGGGCTTGTGACTATATTCATAAGCCATTTCACCCCGATATTGTCGTAGCTCGGGTTAAAACCCATCTGGAATTGGCAAAACATCGAAAAATGCTGGAAAAGCTGGTTAACTTTGATGCCTTAACAGCCATTCCTAACCGTCGTCATTTGGAACAGAAGCTGGAAAGCGAATGGACCAACTCAGTACGTACGGGGCAATCCATCGCCATCGCCATGCTCGATGTCGATCACTTCAAAATCTACAACGATCATTATGGTCATGCCGCTGGTGACCAAGTTTTAAAGCGCATCGCCAATGTCCTGGAAGTGCAATTACACCGTCCCAGAGATGTCATTGCACGTTATGGTGGTGAGGAGTTTTGCATTGTTCTGCCGGATACTGATATCGAAGGCGCCGCCTTTGTAATGGACAAGTGTTGCAAAGCGGTTCGGGATTTGAATATAGAAAATATCAATTCATCGGCGTCTAACGTTGTCAGTATCAGTGTCGGCTGCAGCGTGGTCGAGGCAAAACAGAGTATCCTATGTGATGATGCCAGACTGTTTGCGGATAACCTGCTGTATAAAGCTAAAGAAAATGGCCGGGATCAGGTGCAAATTGCCTTTTTTGAACCCTAAAACACGCAACCAGATGGTTGCGTGTTTTAATTTCCAGGAATCGGTAACAACTCGTTAATTAGCTTTGGCCTGTCGCGCCTGTGCTCGTCGTTCATCGCCTTTCATGCGGCGACGCTTTTGCATAATGTCTCGCGCTTCGTTACCCAGATGTTCTTCCTGACGTTGTTTGGCTAGGTTTACCTGTTTTTCACGCTCTCTGAATCGGGCGATTTGCTCATCAGTATGAGTACCAAAACACCTTGGGCAGCTTACGCCTTTTTCATATTTATCACTCTGCTTGTCTTCTTCCGTGATTGGCAAACGGCAGGCATAGCACTGATCGTAATCACTTTTTTCCAGATCATGATTTACCGCAACCCGATTATCAAAAACAAAACAGTCGCCTTCCCAAAGAGATTGCTCTTTTGGCACATCTTCCAGATATTTAAGAATACCGCCTTCCAGATGATACACTTCGTCAAAGCCCTGCTCTTTCAAATATGCCGTAGACTTTTCACAACGAATACCACCAGTACAGAACATCGCGACTTTTTTATTCCTGGAAGGATCCAATTCCTTAGCGACATATTCCGGAAACTCTCGGAACGACTCTGTATTTGGGTTTACAGCATTTTTAAAGGTACCAATTTCGATTTCATAATCATTGCGTGTATCGATAACCGTGACATCCGGATCGGAGATCAGCTCATTCCAATCCTGAGGTTTGACATAACTTCCCACAGTTCGACGTGGATCGATACCTTCAACCCCCATGGTGACAATTTCTTTTTTGAGTTTTACTTTAGTGCGATAAAACGGTTGTTCCGTATCAAAGGATTCTTTGAACGAAATGGGATCAATTCGGGGGTCTTGGTTGAGATAAGACAGTAGTGCGTCTATGCCTTCTCTGGAGCCAGAAACAGTGCCATTAATGCCTTCTTTGGCAAGCAACAAGGTGCCTTTAATGCCATAGTTTTCCATGGCTTCTAAAAGAGGTGTGCGCATATCTTCAAAGTTCTCAAGGGTGACGAACTTATACATGGCACAAATAACGATATTCGACATATTTTCCTCGCTAACTGGAACGTAAAACCAGTGCAAAAGAGAGCGTGTTGCTCAAGATGAAAGAAATATAGTAACTGTACTAAGCGGCGCGGATTCTAGCGGAAATGGCGCATCCATGCAAATAAGAGGTTTGAGATGATTAAAAGCATGCTCTCGCGCCATATTCAGATTTCAGAAATATTACTTTTGCAATTAAACAGCAAACTTGTTCAGACTTTTCTCCAAGCGACCTGAGGCGACGGCTAACTCGTCAATGAGTTTCGAATTGTTTTGCACTTCAGTAAATTGCTCTTCGGATGACGTGGTCAAAGAGGCAATGGATGAGGAGATATTCGTCGACACGGTTGATTGTTCTTCAATCGAGGTCGCAACAGAGGCCATGTTTTCGGCAAGCAAATCAATGCTATCTACAACGGTTTGCATTGCTTCTTTAGTTTCAGACGATAATTCTACGACTTTACTTACTTTTTCAACACAGGTGGCCATTGCATCTACAGACGCTTTGGAGTCATCAATCAAGCCCATAGTAATATCAGAGATAGATTCCGTGTTTTCGCGTGTTTTAATGGCCAGTTGTCGCACTTCATCAGCAACGACAGCAAAGCCGCGACCGTGCTCACCCGCTCGTGCAGACTCGATTGCCGCATTAAGGGCAAGCAGATTCGTTTGTTCCGATATTTTGCGAATCGAATCCATGACCGTTTCAATTTTGGCGCTTTGTGCTGAAAGATTATCAATCGTCTTAGATGTAGCGTGTAATTCGCTATTCAACATTTGTGTTTCGGAGGCGGATTCGTCGATTCGACTTGCTGCATCCAACGTTTTGGTTTTTGCCTGGCGGGCCAGCTCATTTACTTCCTGCGCACGCTGAGATACCTCTGCATTGGTGTATGACAGTTCTTCCGTAGATGAAGAAATGTTTTGCGCCTCAGACGTTGTGTTGCCTGATAGCTTGCGAATTTGGCTTATGTTGTTTTGTACTGTTGCGCTCACGGTACCGACTTGCTGGGCGATATCAGTTGCCTGTGTAGTAAGATTTCGAAATGCATTGAGCATGGAATTGAACGATTTCAAATCTTCATTTTTCTCATCCAAATCAATCCGCAGGTTAACCTTATTTGGATCGGATAACATTTTTGCAACGGATTCGATGATAGCATCGCTGAAAGCGGCCTCCCGCTGGCTGATGTTGGAGATGTACATCAAAATCGCACCTTCTGCCACGGCAAACGCAGCATGGATAACCAGGATGTAAAGCTTGACGTATCCCTCTGCAAACACGTAAACGCCCGCACCGGACGATTGTAAAATGAAGAAGCTAATGTGATGAACAGCAACTGTGATGACCGAAGCCAGAACAACTCTCCAGTCCCGGTATAAAACTAAAAACGCCATCACTGCAAATATCTCAAAATGCATCTCAGGCAATCCGTAGCTTTGTTGGATATGCAAAGCGGCAAATAGCTGTATAGCAATCCCCATCACTATTCTGGTTATTGTGGCATAGGGTTGAGTAACCAGCAGAAACATTGGTAAAGAAACAATTAGCAGCCCACCAATCAGGGCTTCGAGCCAGGTATCCGTGAAGTAAGCGATTAAAAAAGAAAGTACAAACTGACCGAGCAGTACGGCTTTAAAAACACCGTTTGCTTTATCCAACCACTGATTTTTCATGGAGTAACCTAAATTTTAAAGTAAAACGTAATCTTTACTTCTACAATGGCAGTATAGATCAGCAGACTTTTATGCAAATTAGACTTTGGTAGCAGAGAAATGCGAGTGTTAACTCAAAAGCCCGTTTTGTTTACCTTTATTTGGCTGATGCTGTCTTTTTTGGCACTATGGTCCTTTAGCAGCAACAAAACGACAGCCTTTGATACTGATGGCAGACTGGCTTTAGCAGCTTCCAAAGCAAAGTTTGATGCGCATTTTACTGGATGGGTGAAGCAGTATAGTCCAGATCTTAGAGATACCACCGTGCATTTCACTGCGGGCGACTGTTGGTGTGAACATATTGCTGCGCCTCATATCAACTCAGTCAAACAACTCACACAAGAGCAGAACGGTAAAAATATTGATATCAAAATTTCGGGTACACCACAGATAACATCGTTTATACCAGCGACACCTGCCGTTGCTGTTTTTAATAAACAGGAGCAGCTGGTATATTTCGGCCCCTATTCAACAGGGTTGTTTTGTACTCAGTCGAATGGGCTTGTGGAAAAATTCATTGCGGGTCAAATATCACCGCAGATAGCAGCCACGGTGTTAATGGAAGCAAACGGGTGCTATTGCGCGACTTAATAAGTGGGGATTTAGTCTGTCAGGGTTGACTCTGTCAGGCTGCGGGCAAAAACACTTCGGCCAACATACAGCGTACACTGCCACCACCAACCTGTTCTATCACACTGACATTGAAGTGCTGTATCTCACCAAACTGCGCAAGTTGCGCAAGTTGCTCTGCTCGAAATGCACTGTATGCAGAGGAGGACATGACGATATGAGAGTTGCCATGTTTATCACCTATCTGAAGTACATTGCCACAAAAGTTTTGCATTTGCGCTTCGGTAATCTCAATGACTACTTTGTCTTTTAATTTATCCATAAGCGCAGTGCGGTGCGCAGGTAGCACCACTTCGGTACAGACGATTGCGTATTCAGGCCCGACACTCATTAATACGTTGCTATGATAAACTGCGCCACCAGACGACGAGCAGGTTTCAAAATAATGGATCGCATCAAGGCCCAATGCTACTTCGACTTTTGGCAATAACTGCCGATCAGCTCGATGCGATAGAGCGCAATATCCGACATTTTGCAGATGATCAATTATCAACGCGCCCGTTCCTTCAAAAATATGAGAGCCGTCTCTTAAATCAACCACTTGCCTCACATCGTACCCGCTATCGCTCAATGTTTGACTTAACTGTTCTGGCATTACTTCCCTTTGTCGGTTGGCACACAACATTGGAAAAATAAAGAGGTGCCCGCGTTTATCCGTGGCAAACCAATTATTGGGAAAAACGGCATCAGGCGTATCAGCGCGGCCATTATCAAAAACAATGACGTCAACACCGAGCTGACGGAGCTTATCGCTCATTGCTTGAAACTCCGTCATTACAGTCGCCTTGAGAGCATCATCATCCAAGGCTAAGCGCTGCTGGAACTCGTTGTCCTGCCCCGTTTCTGCATTAAACTGGAAAGCACGAGGTGGCACCATAACCACGGCTTTTGCTAGTGATGCTCGCTGAGTAACCATTACCGTTTCGCTTGCGAAAATAGCTTAAAGAAATTGTCAGTGGTGATTTGCGCCAATTCAGGCAACGAAATGCCTTTTAAATCGGCAACAAATTGGGCGACTTCTTTGACATAGGCCGGTTGGTTTTGCTTGCCACGATGAGGGACAGGCGCCAACCAGGGAGAATCAGTTTCAACCAACAAACGATCTAAGGGAACTGCTTTGACGACTTCGCGTAACTCTTTGGCACTGTTAAAGGTGACAATGCCCGAAATTGAGATATAGAATCCAAGCTCCATCGCCGCTTCGGCCATTTCCAAAGATTCTGTAAAACAATGTAGAACACCATTTGTATGAGATGCCTTATGTTGTTTTAACAAGTTAATGGTATCTTCTCTGGCGTCACGCGTGTGGATTACTAACGGTTTATTTAACTCATTCGCCACTTCGATATGATCAACAAAAGAACGTAATTGCACGGCGCGGGTTTCTTCACTGTAAAAGTAATCCAGACCGGTTTCACCAATGGCGACAACCGCGTCATTGTCTGCTGCTTTTAATAACTCGTCTTTGCTACAGGCTTCATCCTGGTGCAGAGGATGCACACCACAAGTAGCATAAACATTGTCAAATGGCTTAATGGTTTCCAGCATAGAATGAAAATCATTCACGGATACACAAACACACAACAAATGGGATACGCCCAACGCTGTCGCGTCTGCGATAACTTCCCGTAACTCTTCTGGTGTTTTATCCAGCCTATCCAAATGACAGTGTGAATCTACTAACATGAAGTTCTAACTACCTCTTTTCGACGAGCAATGATGAAATTTGGGCGAAGTCTGCCATACACAGTGATAACTGCAACTTTTTGTTGCTCCCTTGCTGGTTACATCTGCTTTTATAGCCTTGCAGTTGTTGCGAAAACTGCAGTAGTTGTTCCAGGTGCAGCCTATTATCCAACGCTTCTTTCATGCGCTGGGACAACCATTGCTGTATCCAGCTGATCACCAGCTCAGGTTGCTCAAAGAAAGAAACTGGAAACTGAGTGATCGACTGACCTTGACTGATATTGGCTAAGATTTCCAGATTACTGGCGGTCTCATTATTTGATAAATCCCTCAAAAACAGGGGCCTCTGCCAGTATAAATCAATAAGTTGCTGCTCCACAGAAACGTGATTCTGTTGTAACCAGTTAATGACCTGACCTTTATCGGTTACCGCAACGGCATGCTTTTCACAGCGACTCAATACTGTTGGCAATAATTCATGTAAAGACTGACAGGTAAGCAGAATATAGGTATTAGCTGTAGGTTCTTCGAGCGTTTTTAACAATGCATTTGCGGCGGCCACTGTCATGAGTTGCGCCTGATCAACAAACAATACTTTGCTGCCACTGAGTTGTGACGTGTGCAGTAGTTGCGAAATCGCGCCTCTCACAGCGTCAACCCCAATGGATTTGTCGGCAACAACCTGTATGAAATCTGGATGATTCTCAGCCACAAAAAGCTTGCATGACTGGCATGTTCCGCAGGGCTTATTCGCTTCTGTCCCTTTACACAACAAAAGTTTTGCCAGAGATTTGCATAACTCTGCCTTGCCCACCCCCTGTTTACCATGGAAAATCAATCCATGATGTAACTTGCCACGCTGCATCCGCGTTTGAATATCGCTATAGAGTAGACGTAACCAATCTAACATGACGCAATAAATCCCTGCAGCGCTGTTTCGATGTGCTGATGTACTTCGACCATGGGTAAACTGGCGTCTATTACCTTGATGTTGTCGTTTTTACTTGCGAGATTCAGGTATTTTTCCCGAGTTCGTCGGAAAAAATCCAGTCCGGATACTTCAATGCGATCCAACTCTCCTCGCCCCCGTGCTCTCTCTAAACCCACTTGCGGATCGATATCCAGATACAACACCAAATCAGGGGCAAGCCCAGAAAGTGCGACCTGACGTATCGGTTCGATAACGCTGTCTGCTATTTGCCGACCACCGCCCTGATAGGCCAACGTAGAATGATCATGTCGGTCACCTAATACCCATGTTCCATTCTGTAGAGATGGCACAATAACATTGTCAATCAGTTGTTTTCTGGCTGCATACATAAGTAGCAGCTCGGTTACTGGAGAAACCGGTTCGTGCCAGTGCCCCTTCACGCAATCTCTAATGGCTTCTGCCAATGGTGTGCCGCCGGGCTCTCTTGTGGCTACTACATCAATCCCAGCCTTTTTAAAGACATCTTTACATGTCGCAACAGCGCTACTTTTACCCGCACCTTCTAACCCTTCTACGACAATAAACTTTCCTTTCATTCACTTTTCCCAAGTTGATACTTTCTTACGGCGGCATTGTGTTCTGCCAGAGTGACTGAAAAGTGATGGCTACCATCACCTTTGGCCACAAAATAGACTTCTTCGGTGGTTTGCGGATTAAGTGCCGCCTTGACGGCAGCTTTACTGGGCATGGCAATTGGTGTGGGTGGCAAACCATTGATCACGTACGTATTATACGCTGTTCTTTGACGCAAGTGTTGTCGGGTTAAGTTACCATCAAAAAGCTCGCCAAGGCCGTAGATTACCGTAGGGTCGGTCTGCAAACGCATGCCCTGCTCCAAACGGTTCACAAATACGCCGGCAATTCTTGGACGTTCGGATGCCAGCCCAGTTTCTTTTTCAATAATGGACGCCAGGATTAGAGCCTCATAAGCATTGTTGTAAGGTAATAATGGAACTCGTTGCTGCCACTGCGACTGCAAATACTCTTGCATATTTTGATACAAACGCCTGACGAATTCAGTAGCGCTGGTATTCCAGGTGACTAAATAGGTATCCGGCAACAACCAGCCTTCCAATGAATTCCCTGGAATCGCCAACTCTTCGATCAGGGTAGATTCATTTAAATCATCGGTAATTGCCAGGCTTTGCAAAATAATTTGTTTCCATACTGACCAGGTTTGCCCTTCGATTAAGGTGATCTCGAACTGTTTGACTCTGCCATTAATCATATTTTGAATAAGCTCATTGAGGGCCATACCAGGCATCAGCTCATAGGCCCCAGTATGGATGTTACGCTGTTGTTGAAACAATTTTATGTGGGCACGCAACCAAAGATTTCGGTTAATGATTTTCTGATTATGTAGCCGCAACAGAATCTGATGCAGGCTATCTCCTTGGGAAACTTCCAATAATTGTGGTTGCGACAATACCAGCTCTTGTTGTGCCGCCGAATTCAATTGCAAAATACCAATATAAATTGAGATCAGTGCAGTTGCAGCAACGACGAGAACAAACCAAATTCGCTTTTTAATTGATTGCATTAAGAAATATCGTGATCTACTAGCTGTTGGATGGATGATACCCTGGCGATATCTAACTTAAAGGATTCATCTTTTCCGAGGCTTAAACGATGGACCGGCACGATCCGCATTAAGGAGTTACATATAAACATTGCGTTGACTCGCTTGAGCTCTGATGATGCCATCATTATTTCCTGAACCGGTTGCTTATTATCTCCCATAAGCTGCATCACTCGGTTACGCATAACTCCGTTAACGCCACATTTTATAATCTCTGGTGTGTACCAGCACTGGCCAATCCGAAAAAATACATTGGCCGCAGTTGTTTCAACCAGGTGACCTTCCTCGTTCAATACCAGAGCATCATCACAACCTGCCGGGATTTGCTCTTTTAGCAAAACTTGCTCTAATCGGTTAGCGTGTTTGTGGCCAGCATACTCAGGACTATGGTTAAGCGGGGTTGTCGCCAAGGCAACGCTGATACCATTTTCCCGCCAATCATCATAGCGGGCAACTTTGGGCAATATAAACACATATGCCTGAATAACCGGTGCTTCCGCTCTTTGGTATCCGCGTTCACTCAGACCACTGGAGATTAACACCTTCAATGTCCCATCGCGGTGTTTAGCCGCCAATTCAACTAACACGGTGTGCAATTTTTGGATTGATTCTGAACGAAAAGGCAAGGCCAATGATTGAGCATCCCGTTCCAACCGGGCAAGATGCGCTGGCAAATACTCAACATGTCCATTCGAAAATGCAGCCGTGGTGAAACAGCCATCACCATAATGGGCAAGACGGTCAAATGCATGAATTGTGGCGGGGTTAATATGAATATGCATAAAAAAAGCCTGTTACAACAGGCTTTTATTTTGTCAGGTTTTACATCAGGTTTAAATGCGTTTTAGCAAAATAGACCCGTTTGTGCCACCAAAACCAAAAGAATTACATAACGCGTATTCTTCGGTGAAAGGCTTAGCTTTATTAGCAACGAAGTCCAAATCACAACCATCACCCGGATTATCATGGTTAATGGTAGGTGGCGCTATTTTATCGCGTAGGGCTAACGCCGTAAAAATGGTTTCTACTGATCCAGCCGCCCCTAACAGATGGCCAATCATTGATTTAGTAGAACTCACCAGTAACTTATCAGCATGCTCACCAAAGACCGTTTTAATGCCATTGACTTCCGCTACATCGCCAGCAGGCGTTGATGTTCCATGTGCATTTATGTAACCCACTACCGAGGGATCTACACCCGCATCATTTAAAGCGTTGCTCATAGCTGCGGCACCACCCTCACCATTTTCAGGTGGAGACGTCATGTGGTAAGCATCACCACTCATACCGAAGCCAACCAGTTCAGCATAAATCTTGGCACCACGCGCTGTCGCATGCTCATATTCTTCCAACATAACCACACCAGCGCCTTCGCCCATAACAAAACCGTCTCTGTCTTTGTCCCACGGACGACTGGCCTGTTGAGGCGAATCGTTTTTAGAGGACAATGCACGAGCCGCAGCAAAGCCGCCTAACCCTAAAGGTGTGATAGCAGCTTCAGCACCGCCAGCCAGCATTGCATCGGCATCGCCGTAGGCAATGTTGCGGGCAGCAATCCCAATATTGTGAACGCCTGTTGTACAAGCCGTCACTATATTTAAATTAGGACCTTTGAGGCCTTCCATAATGGACAAAAAGCCAGAGATCATATTTGTGATAGTTGACGGAACAAAAAATGGAGAAATACGTCTGGGCCCTGAGTTGGTGAGTTTTGTATGGTTCTCTTCGATTAAACCAAGCCCACCAATACCGGAGCCAATCGCTACACCAATGCGGTGCGCATTGTCTGCAGTAACTGCCAGTCCAGAGTCTTGCAATGCTTGTTTGCCAGCGGCTATGCCGTACTGAATAAACAAGTCCATTTTTTTGGTTTCTTTTTTAGGGATATAGGCTTCGACGTCAAAATCTTTTACCTGACCCGCAAATCGGGTAGAAAACTCAGTGACGTCAAACCTGTCGATAGCACCGATGCCGCTTTGACCCTGTAACACTGCCGACCATGTTGAGTCAGTATCGTTACCTACAGGGGTAAGCATGCCAAATCCGGTTATTACGACGCGTCGTTTAGACATGGTAGCCTCCGCGAAGTGTTTATCTATAGACACAAAAAAGCGGCTGCTTCGAGCCGCTCTTGTTACACAAAGCTGTATTTAAGCGTCTTTGTTAGCGTTAATGTAGTCAACAGCAGCTTGAACAGTTGTGATCTTTTCAGCTTCTTCATCTGGGATCTCAGTGTCAAACTCTTCTTCCAACGCCATTACCAATTCTACTGTATCCAGAGAATCCGCACCAAGGTCATCTACAAAAGAAGCTTCAGATTTAACTTCCTCTTCTTTTACACCCAATTGCTCTACGATGATTTTAGTTACGCGATCTTCAATACTCATAGTTTTAATTATCCTTACGTGTCGCACGTTTTTAAACTGCGGGTAGTCTATTCTTCAATACCAGACCATGCAAGTGTGTATGCCAAGTTTTTGTCTGGTCTAACCACAATTTATCACATATTTAAGTTAAACAAAGTGTCTTTTAAAAATTCTCAGTGTTATAGCGCGAAGCTTACACCATGAACATACCACCATTTACATGAATCGTCTCACCGGTTATGTAAGCAGCATTGTCAGAAGCCAGAAACGCCACTGTTGCTGCTATTTCTTCCGGTTTACCCAGACGCTCAGCGGGCACATCTTTCATAATAGCCTGCTTTTGCTCATCTGTGAGGGCTTTTGTCATATCAGTATCGATAAAACCCGGAGCCACGACATTCACGGTTATACCACGAGAAGCGATTTCTCGAGCCATCGACTTGCTAAAACCAATGACACCGGCTTTCGCAGCAGCATAATTTGTTTGTCCAGGATTACCGCTACTACCAACCACTGAGCCGATATTGATTATACGGCCATTTCGCTTTTTCATCATTGGCCGCAATACTGCTTTTGACATTTTAAAGATAGATGTCAGGTTGGTATCCATAATGCTTTGCCATTCGTCATCTTTCATACGCATTAGCAAATTATCACGGGTGATCCCGGCGTTGTTAACCAGAATATCAATATCACCAAATTCTTCTTTGATTGTTTTCAGCGTTTCTTCAATCGAAGATTGTTCAGCAACATTAAGGACCAGGCCTTTACCCGCATCGCCCAAATAGTCACTGATTGCCGCTGCGCCAGATTCCGACGTTGCAGTACCAATCACTTTCGCACCCTGTTGCGCAAACATCGTCGCAATGGCTTTACCAATGCCACGACTAGCGCCTGTTACAAGTGCAATTTTTCCTGAAAAATCACTCATTCTTTTTACCCTTTTTGATCTGCAATAAAGGCTGCTATAGCGTCATGTGTATTGATAGCGACACTGCTAAGTGATTTATCAATACGTTTTGTTAGTCCTGTTAATACTTTTCCAGGTCCACATTCCGCCAACGTTGTTACTGAATCTGAAGCCATTTTCTGCACCGTTTCGGTCCAGCGTACTGGACAATACAGTTGTCTGACTAAAGCATCTTTAACCTTGTTGCTGTCTGATTCAATATTGACGTCAACATTATTAATGACAGGTATTTGTGCGGCCGACAATGCCGTATCATTCAGGCGCTGCGCTAACTTTTCGGCCGCTGGCTGCATTAATGCACAGTGAGATGGCACACTAACCGCCAAGGGTAAAGCACGCTTGGCACCATATTCTTTGCAAAGTGCGGAAGCTCTGTCTACAGCGTCCTTATTGCCCGCAATAACCACCTGGCCCGGTGAATTGAAATTCACCGCTGAGACAATCTCTTGCTGCGCGGCCTCAGTACAAGCCTTGATGACCTTGTCATCATCCAGACCGATGATCGCAGCCATTGAACCAATGCCTTGTGGAACCGCAGCCTGCATAAATTCACCACGAGCTTTTACTAAGCGCAAACCATCGGCAAAAGAAATAACACCAGCGCAAGTTAATGCTGAATACTCACCCAGACTATGACCTGCCATAACATCAGGTTTTGCACCATCTAATGACAAATAATATCGCCATAATGCAACGCTGGCTGCTAAAAGCGCAGGCTGTGTGTTGTCAGTTCTGTTTAACTCATCTTCGGGTCCATTGGCCACAAGGTTCCACAGATTAAAAGACAACGCTTCTGATGCTTCTTCGAATGTTGTGCGAACTACGTCAGATTCAGTGTGTAATTCAGACAGCATTCCCAATGATTGAGAACCCTGCCCCGGAAATACAAATGCAGTTTTTGACATAAATCTCTCTTAATATTTAACTAATAATGATGCCCAGGCAAATCCAGCACCGAAGGCTTCCAATAATAGGTTTTGGCCTCGTTTGATACGCCCATCCCTGATGGCTGCGTCCAACGCTGTCGGAACGGTCGCTGCGGACGTATTACCATAATCCTGCAAGGTAACGACAACCTGGTCCATCGACATATTCAACTTCTTAGCGGTAGCCTTAATAATTCTGAAATTGGCCTGATGTGGCACCAACCAGTCCAGTTCTGACTTGTCCATATTGTTGGCCTGTAGGGTTTTTTCTACCACTTCACTTAATTTAGTCACCGCCACTTTGAAAACTTCGTTGCCCTTCATTGAGCCCCATGAAGTATGCACGGATGCTTCGTCACCGCGAGTAGGCAGAGGTGCATACAATAAGTCTCCGTGAGCGCCTGACGCGTGCAAGTGACTGGATAGAATACCAGGCTCTTCACTGGCTTCAATAATGACCGCACCTGCACCATCACCGAACAGAATAACCATTGAACGGTCTTGGGGATCGACCAACTGTGATAAACAATCAGTTCCAACCACCAGAATGCGTTTGCACATGCCTGAGCGAATGTATTGGTCTGCCACACTCAATGCGTAACAAAACCCGGCACAAGCCGCTGCAACATCAAATGCAGCTATATCAGTGATACCTAATGATTTTTGTATCTCACAAGCAGCACTGGGGAAAGAGTTGGGAGCCGAAGTCGTACCACACACGATCATATCAATGGAGCTGGGATCGATATCCGCCATCTCCAACGCCTTTTTAGAGGCTTCAAATCCCATTGTGGAAGCCGTCTCATCTGCCCCAATTATGCGACGTTCTTTTATCCCTGTTCTGTCGGTGATCCATTCATCAGTGGTATCTACCATTTTTTCCAAGTCAGTATTACTTCTGACTTCACTGGGGAAATAGCTACCAGTACCTATAATTCTTGAATACATTTATTCCGTCCTATGCAACAACACCTGATTCAGTCGTTTTTCAATCTTTTCTGGAACTTGTCTATCCACTTCACGAATAGCTTCTTTGATTGCATACAAGAACGCGTCTGCAGACGCATTCCCATGACTTTTAACTACAATTCCGCGCAATCCTAACAGACTGGCACCATTATACTGGTCGGGGTTCACTTTATTGTAGATTTTCTTGAGTAACGGTAAGGCAAATGCGGCCAGTATTTTTGTGCCGAAGTTTTTTTCTGATATGCGTTTTGCTTCTCTAATTAAGAATTTTGCCAGACCTTCAGACGCTTTAAGCACAACGTTGCCAACGAATCCGTCAGTCACAATGACATCTACATCAGCATTAAATAGACCGTCCCCTTCGACATAGCCGACATAGTTCAGATCAGTTTGACGAAGCAGCTCGTCGGTGGCTTTAATAACAGCGCTGCCTTTGTTTTGTTCTACACCAACATTCATTAAAGCAATTTTAGGTCTTGCCATGCCATCAACTTCTTCCGCCACAACAGCTCCCATTAAGGCAAACTGACAAAGGGTATTAGCATCACTGTCGACATTGGCACCAAGGTCAAGTAAGAACACCCGTTTATTGCGACCTTTGGGTAAGGAGGAAACTAAAGCGGGCCGTTTTACCCCTTCCAGCGGTTTCAGCATAAAATAAGACATCGCGAACAACGCTCCGGTATTACCGGCACTGACGCAGGCTTGTGTGGTGCCTTCTTTAACCAACTCCAAGGTTTTTTTCATGGAGGTTTCGGATTTCTTTTTGATAGCTGCAGATGGATTTTCATCCATACGAATTACATCAGGACAATGCACGACACGCATTCTTCTGCGTACATAGCCTTCAACATAACGGATATGGGGAATAATTTCGGCTTCGTTGCCGCATAGGTATAAAATGAGGTTGGGATAAATCTTGCAAGCCTGAATGGCTGCAGGAATAGTAACAGAGGGGCCTGAATCGCCCCCCATTACATCAATAGACAGGGTGAGTTCTTTCAAGAACTGCCTGCTTATCTATCTACGACTTTTTTACCTTTGTAAAAGCCGTCTGCAGTCATATGGTGACGACGATGAGTCTCACCTGAAGTTGCGTCGATAGACAAAGTCGCACCACCCAGCGCATCGTGCGAACGACGCATGCCACGCTTGGAGCGAGTTTTACGATTCTGTTGTACCGCCATAGATTACTCCTGATTCTGCTTAAGTTCTTTTAACACCGCAAATGGGTTTGGCTGCTTTACGGCCGGTTCAATTTTTCCATAGCTTAGTTCATTTCCTTTCACCTTACACAAATTTTCATCATGCATGGCTACAATGGGTAGGGACAAAATAATTTCGTCCTCGAACAATGCCATTAAATTGATTTCTCCATGCTCATTGAGCTCTACCGGTTCGTAAGCCTCCGGAAGTTCATCTGTAGACTCACCCGTTTTAATTGGGCTATAGCAAAAAGCAACATCTACAGGGAAGTCAAAAGGTTCATTACACCTTTGGCATTCCAAAGAAACTTTGGTTTGCAAATTACCATGGAAGAAAGTTAAACCCTGCGCGTCGGTTTCGAACTTCACATCCACACTAATATCAGCCAAAATACTGACTACCATCTCATCCAGTCTTTGCATATCACTGGCAACAAAAACGCCAACGTAGTCGGAACGTTTCTGCGCGCTTTTATGCGGTTCTATCTGTTTTGGTAGCTTGACAATTGGCATAGCGCGCGCATCTTATAGATTTATAAGGCTTTAGTCAAAAGAAACTTAAATATTAAGGCACCTTTTCATGAATATCATCCTCGCGAGTGGCTCTCGCTACAAAAAAGCAATTTTAACTAAATTGGGCATACCGTTTTCCTGCATTTCACCGGACATAGATGAATCAGCTAAACCAGATGAAGATGCAGAAGCATTGTCAGCCAGACTGGCTTTAGCAAAGGCAAATAAAGTAAAAGCATTATGGCAGGAAAATAACCATTCAGAACAGGCCGCCCCAATCATAGTCGCGGTGGATCAGGTTGCCAGTCACGCCAATAAAAATCTGGGGAAACCTGGCAACTATGAAAATGCCTCCAGACAACTTGCTCGTTTTAGCAATAATACCGTTACGTTTTATTCAGCTATGACGGTTATCCACCCTCAGTTTCCGGCAAAAACAGTGATAGAAACCTACAAAGTGAAATTTAGAGAATTGTCGGCCCATCAGATTCATCAATATTTGTTATCTGAAGAACCCTATGACTGCGCCGGGAGTTTTAAATGTGAAGGTAAGGGTATTTTGTTGTTTCAAACCATGGAAGGTCGGGATATTAACAGTCTGGTCGGTCTGCCATTGATCGCGCTTAATGAAGTCTTACTGGGATTTGGCGTGGACTTACTGGACCATGTTAAAGCAATGCCAACAGCTTCAACGCTTTAACAATTAGGGTATATAGCATTCACAGGAATCTAGTATGCTATATATAAGGTATCGGAACTTCTGCTATTGCAGCAGTTCCGAATAACAGGAAATGACACGCAGTGGAGATTTACTCTGCAAGGTCTCGCGGTCATGGGCACCAAAATCGACACCTATGCTGTGCATGCCCGCCCTTGTGGCCATTTCCAGATCGTGAATGCTATCGCCAAACATAATGGCCTTGTCTGGTGCTACATCCAATTCAGTTAAAATTTGCAACAACATATCCGGAGAAGGTTTGCTTTCAGCATCATCTGATGTCCGATAAGCGCTAAAATAATGACTAAGCCCCGCATCCTGCATGGCTTTTTCCAGTCCTGGACGGCCTTTTCCCGTTGCCACCGCTATTTTTTTACCTGATTGGGTCAAATGTTGTAGCAATGATTCAACATGATCAAATATCGGTAAGACCTGATCACGCTGTGCAAAATAATGCGACTTGTAAGTTAAACGAATATCTTCAATCTCTTGATTGGTAATACTCGGAAACAACTGCTTTAACGCAATTTCCAGACTCAATCCAATGATATCCCGAACTTCATTCTCTTGAGGAACCGGTAGTCCATGTGCAGAAGCGGTTTTCTGCACTGTTTCGACAATCAGTCCAATCGAGTCCATCAACGTTCCGTCCCAATCAAAGACGATCAACTCATATTTATCCAACATCTTTATCTAATTCCTTGAGCACCTTTTCAAGATCCGCATCAAGAGGTGCTTTAAACTGTAATTCGTTTTCTGAACCATATTCATTAAAAGCAATTTGATGAGCATGCAAAAATAATCTCGTAAGTCCCTTTGATTTAGCCCAGCCATTACTCTCACTATCACAATATTTATCATCTCCCAGAATCGGGTGGCCTGCATGCAGGCAATGGACGCGAATTTGATGCGTTCTCCCGGTAACAGGTATTGCCTCAACCAGCGTTGCACGGTCAAATTCTCGCACAATATTGAAGCGTGTCTCTGATGCTTTTCCGTCTTTAGAGACTCTCACCATACGCTCCCCCGATTGCAGGGTGTTTTTTTGTAATGGTGCCGTCACTTTATTGCGTTTTTTAGGCCATTGCCCTCTTACCAAGGCGAAATAGCGCTTATCAGTCTCTTTTTCACGGAGTTGTTCGTGCAAATGTTTTAATACTGAGCGTTTTTTCGCGATCAGCAAACAACCTGACGTGTCTCTGTCCAAACGATGCACAAGTTCCAAAAATTTAGTGTCTGGTCTTAAGGCTCTTAAACCTTCTATAACTCCGTAACTTAAGCCGCTACCTCCATGCACAGCCATGCCAGACGGCTTATTTAAGACGATGAGTTGATTATCTTCATAAATAATTGCCGACTCTAATCGCTTGATATTATCCAGATTAGCGGAAGGAACAGGCTTTTCAGCACTGGTTCTAACAGGTGGGACACGCACCAAATCCTGGTCTTCCAGGCGGTACTCTGGTTTAATGCGCTTTTTATTCACCCTGACCTCACCTTTGCGCAAAATACGATAAATCATGCTTTTAGGCACTCCTTTAAGGAAAGTGCGCAAAAAGTTATCTATTCTTTGCCCAGACTGGTGCTTTTCAATGGTGATAAAGCGTACTTTTTGTTGTATTTCTTCACTCATAAGTCCGCGTATTTTAACTTATTGAAAATAATTCACAGCAATTAATCGTTATTCCTTCCACATTTTTTTGATTAATGCCATAATCGTAAGGTGAACCAAAATATATATTCGTTCACTTTATAACATGCGTCACTGTCTACAGATACCAAAACAACCAAGGTGATGTGCAACCATGAAGAGTGTAAAAGTTCATGGCAGGTGCACCTGAGACAGACGCAATAAGCAAAAAATGTTTTTGCACAGTACAGAATCAGGACAAAACATTGTCAAAATACTTAAGTAAGTAGAGACAATGTAAGGCTTAAAAGAAAACAATTCACCCATAGCAAACTCGTCAGAAAGGCTTGCTTAAGAGGATACGGTCGTGAGACCGCATATAAACAGAAAATGGTGAGACCGATTCGGCCTCCTGCATTTGTATTGTGCTGAGTAAAAATTACTGAGTAACAATATGAAAAGAATGCTAATAAACGCAACCCAGTCTGAAGAGTTGCGTGTCGCACTAGTCGATGGCCAACGACTGTACGACCTGGATATAGAAAGCCCGGGCCATGAGCAGAAAAAAGCGAATATCTACAAAGGGACTATTACCCGTGTAGAACCCAGCCTTGAGGCGGCTTTTGTCGACTACGGAGCCGATAGACACGGTTTCCTTCCTCTTAAAGAAATTGCTAAAACCTACTTCCCTAACAACTATAAATTTGAAGGTCGCCCGAATATTAAGGACGTCATCAAAGAAGGCCAGGAAGTTATCGTTCAGATTGATAAAGAAGAACGAGGCCAAAAAGGTGCAGCACTTACCACATTCCTCAGTCTCGCGGGAAGCTACCTGGTCTTAATGCCAAATAACCCAAGAGCCGGCGGAATTTCTCGTCGCATCGAAGGTGATGAGCGCACAGAATTAAAAGATGCACTGAACAAATTGGACCTGCCTAAAGGCATGGGTTTGATTGTTCGCACTGCTGGTGTCGGTAAGTCATACGAAGAACTTGAGTGGGATTTGAATGTTCTATTAACCCACTGGAAGGCCATTGAAGAGGTTTCAGCTTCACGTTCGGCACCTTTCCTGATTCATCAGGAAAGCAATGTTATCGTCAGAGCGATTCGTGACTATCTGCGTCGTGATGTGGGTGAAATTCTTATCGATCACCCCAAAGTGTTTGAACAAGCACTGGAACACATTCAGCTGGTAAGGCCTGATTTTGCTAGTCGTGTAAAGCGTTATAACAGCGACGTGCCATTGTTTAATCACTTCCAGATCGAAAGCCAGATCGAATCGGCTTTCCAACGTGAAGTACGTTTGCCATCTGGTGGTTCAATTGTTATTGACCCAACTGAAGCACTGACTTCAATCGATATTAACTCGGCCAGAGCAACAAAAGGCGGAGATATTGAAGAAACGGCACTTAACACCAACCTGGAAGCCGCAGACGAGATAGCTCGACAATTGCGCTTGCGTGACTTAGGTGGATTGGTGGTTATCGACTTTATCGATATGACGCCTGTTAAGCACCAGCGTGAAGTAGAAAACCGTATGAAAGCGGCAGTAGAAAACGATCGTGCTCGTGTACAGTTGGGTCGCATTTCTCGCTTTGGTTTGCTGGAAATGTCTCGTCAACGATTGAGACCTTCTCTGGGCGAAGCTGCCAGTCATGTATGCCCCCGTTGTGACGGTCAAGGGACCATTCGCAGCACAGAGTCTTTAGCGCTCTCTATTCTTCGTTTATTGGAAGAAGAAGGCATCAAAGAAAATACCCATCAGGTACATGCGAAAGTTCCAGTTGCTGTGGCGACCTACTTGCTGAATGAAAAGCGCAAAGCAATTCAATACATCGAAAAACGCCATAACGTTAATTTGATGATCATTCCTGACCCTAACCTGGACACGCCTCATTATGAAGTGGTGCGATTCAGAGCTGAAGAGGCATCAGGGGAAGCCAGTTACCGCCTGGCATCTGAATCTGTTGATCAGCAGGAACAATTGATTGTTGCTGCTCCTGTCAAAGTAGAGAAACAAGAGCCAGCCTTAGCCGGTTTTAGTGCACCATCTACCGCGGCACCTGTGGTGCAACCGAAAGCAGAACCGAGCGTGGTTAGCGTGTTTATCGCCTGGTTGGTTGCATTATTTACACCTTCTAAGAAGCCTAAGAAGCAGAAAAAAGCACACCAGAGCCGTAACAGACGTGGGCAAGGTAAACCTCAAAAAGGCCGCAATAATCAGCGTCGCAGACAGGCAAAGCCCGACGACAAACCAGCTGAACAGAAAGTGGAAAAAGCAACGGATAGCGACAACAGAAGTCAAAACCGTCGCAAAAACAACCGCAATAAACCACGTGGTCAGCAACCTGAGAATAAAGTTCAGGATAAATCGGAACAGAGCGAGCCTAAAAAAGCCAGTGAGAAACCAGCTGAGCGTAAAGTAGCAGAACGCAGAAAGCGTCGAGAGAATCGTCGTAGTGTGCGTGTTGATGCACCAGCAGCACCGGTGGATAGTCCGATTCTGGATACAGCTGAGACCAAGCAAGCAAAAGCTCCTCAGACTGAAACGACAACATCGCCAAAAGTAAAAGAACAGTCTGCGGAAAAACAAAATGACAACCAGAATGTTCCAGCAGAAAAGGTTGAACACCAGCAAACAGCTGCGGCCAAATCAGATAAGCCGACCAAGCCAGTAGTTGAAGCGAAAGAACAGACTTCATCTGACAGTCAACCAACGCAGGAACAGGCTGATGCCTCTTTGCAAACACAGCTAAGCTTTGAAGATGCCAATGCACCTAAAGAAGACGAAGCAAGCAAAGCAGCAGAAGCGGCAGACACATCTGAAACATCAGATGAAGTTGCAACTAACAAAGAAGATGTTCAGGTGCAGCAACAAACGTTGCCAATAGACGATGCAACGAATGTGGACTCCACCAGTGAAGAAAGTAAGCAAGATGCGCCCAAGAAAACTGAAACTTCGCCAAAACAATCTTTGGCAGCGTCCAGTACCATCAGCGTTACGCTTGCAAAAACCTTAAAAGCATCTGCGCCTACTACGCGTCCACAATCATTGCCACAGGATATTGGTGATATTGAAATGTTGGTAAGAGATGCAGCACTGCGACCTGATATACGAACCAGCGGCAAGCCAGCAGCATCCATGAGCGCGAATAGCTCAGCAAATGCACCAATGGCGCGCCCTGAGTCTGTTTAAGCATAACGGTTGCAAATAAGTAAAGGGTACTTCCGAGTACCCTTTTTTATTTTGAACAACGGTGTTTTGGCACAACTTACCCAAAACAGACACAGCGATATATACTTATCATCTTTATCAATAGTTGATGAACCTCCGACAAGAGACCGAACTACATGCTATTAAATGACGTACTACGCCGATTGCGCTATGCCCTTGGTATGGATAATTCAGCCACGATCAGTGTTTTTAAATTGGTGGATTACACTCTGGAAGAAGAATATCTGATGGGTATGATGCGTAAGGAAGATGAACCCGGCTTCGTACCATGCCGTGATAAAATCCTCGCAATGTTTTTGGATGGTCTGATCATTAAAAATCGAGGTAAACAGAATGGCGTAACGCCGCCTCAACTTAAGTCGGGAGAGCGTCTTACTAACAATGATATTTTGCGCAAAATCAAAATCGCCATGAGCTATCAACAAGAAGATATGATGAAAATTCTAAACACTGCTGGGTTTCCCGTTGGTAAAAGCGAATTAACTGCCCTGTTCAGAAAACCTGATCATCGCAGCTATCGGGTCTGTGGCGACCAGCTGTTACGTAACTTTTTACAAGGCATGGTTAAAACTAATCGCCCGGAAGCCAGACATAAAAACTAAGGTGTGTTTTACTTTTGGCTATGTAGGAAAGGCTTGCGACGGTTTACGTTTACAAACAATTTTTGCAGCAGCCGTAGCCTTTGCTTTAATCATTAAGCATCTTATAGACACCGACCTTTGCGAGTTTTCGTGACACCTCGTATGCCAGATATGTGAACCCGATTAAAATCGCCATCTGCGTCAAATCATAACGCTCCAGATACTCTACAGGCCAAATTATAGCGGCGACAAAATTCATTATTTGCTCAACAAAAAAGTTAATAATTGTGCCAATGCCAAGGCTCTGAATAAATTCATTTACCCCCGGGAAATCAGCTAGAAAATCACGTATTTGTTCAAGCTCTATGAAAATAAACTGGATAAAAGCCATTGTTCCATAATAGCCACCTCCGAAGTCCATCCACTTATCAAACACCGAATTACCTGTCCGATAATTCAATTTTCGACCTTTCACTAACTTTCGCAATAATTTTGTTTGTAGTGCATAGTTTTCATCGGCCAGTTCTCTGACATAACCGATACAATGCAGGCAAAAACCACAAGCGAATATAAACAGGCTCATGTAGAACACTTCAAAGGCTAAACTCAAGTCCCTTTCTCCTTAACTTCAACGCCAATTCAAAAAATTTGCAGCACTACGCAACTTTAACCCTGTTTCCAAAATCACTGGCAGATGTCGTGAAACGTACCTTTGACTAACTCTCGTAAATCATCAGGGGTCAATTCTATTTCCAATCCTCGTCTACCAGCACTGACGAATATAGAATCATAAGCAATCGCTGATGAGTCGATTATGGTGCAAAGGCGTTTCTTTTGCCCTAACGGACTGACACCCCCTAAAACATAGCCCGTTGAGCGCATGACATCACCTTTGTCTGCCATCATCACTTTTTTCGCGCCAACTGCCTTGGCAATTAATTTCATACTAAGTTGTGAAGATACCGGGATTACCGCGACAGCCAGCCTGTTGCTATCGGCTTGCACAACCAGGGTTTTAAAAACGATGTCCATTGCTACGCCTAATTTAGCAGCAGCCTCTAAACCGAAGGATTCTGCATTGGAATCATGCTGATACTCATGTACCTTGTAACTAATGTTTGCTTTTTGTGCGGCATTTATTGCTGGAGTCATAACGTTTACTTTGATAAAACGTAATTATTTGACCATTATTCAGTCACAGACCAATAGATGCATTGATCGCAGCCAGTGCGGCCACGGGGTCATCTGCCTTTGTGATTGGTCTTCCTATCACCATGTAATCAACCCCCACCTGAATAGCCTGTTCTGGCGTCATAATACGTGACTGATCACCGGCATCTGCACCAACAGGTCTAATACCCGGTGTTACCAAACAAAAATTCTGAGCCACTTCTTTTTTCAGGATTGCTGCTTCCTGTGCGGAACACACCACCCCATCCATGCCAGAGTTTTTAGCTAATTTAGCCAGTTGCAAAACATGTAACTGTGGCGTTTGGTGAATACCTGTAGCGGAAAGTTGCTCCGAATCCATACTGGTTAATACCGTAACGGCTATCAATTTTGGTTTTTTACCGCCAATGTCATCAACAGCCGCTCTTGCCGCCGCCATCATTTTTGGTCCACCTGATGCGTGTACATTGAGCATCCACACACCAATTTCAGCTGCCGCCTTGCAGGCTTTTGCAACGGTATTAGGAATATCATGGAATTTTAAATCCAGAAAAACATCAAAGCCTCTATCGATGAGGTTTTTAACCAGATCCGGACCAAACAAAGTAAACATTTCCTTGCCCACTTTCAGTTTACATTGCTGTGGAGAGAGCTTCCCTACCAGATCCAGCATTTTACCTTGATCATCAAAATCCAGCGCTATGATTACTTTACTATCTTGCATGCCTCTTAATCTCCATCCAGCCCTTTAATCGGTTTCATCAAGCCCCAGTGTTTACAGGAGGGGCAAAGCCAGTGAACTTTTCGTCCCGAAAAGCCGCAATTGTGGCAGCGATACTTGGGACGCATATCTAACTGTACTTGTATCAATTCTTGCAGCATGGTCAGACTTTCTAAGGTTTCTGTAGCCATATTTTTACGCTGTGCATACAAACCCAATAAAGTGTGAAATCCTTTCATTGATGGGCTTTTCTTGATTTGCTGTAATAAAAATTCCGCAGCAGCTTCGGCAGATTGATCTTTAGACAATAATTTCACGGTGGCCAAATAGGCAGTAGCACATCTTTCTGAATAAGCTTCTAAAAGCTGTTTTAACTGAGGCCAGTTGCCAGTTTTCTCTGCACACTCCCAGAGCATAGGCACTGCTTCACTGAACCAAACGACATCACGCTGGGGTACCTGCTCTAAATAACTAAACGCGTTGTCATATTTTCCCTCAGACATGGCTAATTCGGCCAGTTTCAGCCAGGGGCGAACACAATGTTCATCAGAAAAAATCGCTTTTTGCAGGCATTTTTCTGCTTCTTTTAATTCTTCATGATCTGCCAGTATTTCCGCCTGCTCACAATAGAAATGCGCAATACGTTGCGCCAGTTCCTCAGAATCGCCATGGCTATTGACCATGCTTTCAGCCAGCTCGACGGCACGATCCCACTCCTTGGTTGTCTGGTAGATACCAAACAACTGCTGCTGTGCCTGTAGGAAGTATTTCTCGCTCTTAAGCAGGCTTAAAAAGGCGTTTTCCGCTCTTTCCAGAAACCCTGCAAGTGCGAAATCTCGACCAAGCTCAAATAAAGCCTGTTCTCTTTGTTTAATTTCAATGTCTTTTTTGTCCACCAGATTTTGGTGCACTTTGATGGCACGATCCAGCTCGCCACGATGACGGAAGAAGTTTCCCATGGCAATATGGGTATCTACGTTATCGTTGTTGATATCTACCATTTTAATCAGAGTATCAACCGCTTTATCCGGCTGATCGGACAATAGAAAATTCAGACCTTTAAAATAGTGGCGGGAAAGAATACTAGAGGTCTTTTGTTGTGCCTGCCGCACACTGTTGCGGCCCATGATATAGCCATAACCAGCAGCAATCGGTAATAACAGGAACAATAGCTCCAGCATGATTTAAGAAGGCTTTTTCAGGGATTTATTCAATTGTCTTCTTAAGCTGACAATTCGAACACGCAAATTGAGTGCGTAAATCAACCAAAATGCGGATGCAAAAATACTACCGATAAGTATGGAGATTGCCAACAGCGTGGAAACACGTACTTCTGACTTGGCCAGCAAATAGTTAATTTCAGTTACCTGCTCATTTTCCGCACCGAAGATGATAGCCAAAAATGCGACCGCTATGAAAATGATTAGATAGATAACGAATTTCAAACGTGTACTTCCATTGCAAACAGGCGACAAATAAAAAGGCACCCTAATTGGGTGCCTCTATTATAAAAGGATTTAGTGTTTCATCGCCACTTCATTTACGCGTTCGCGTAATTCTTTTCCGGGTTTAAAGTGTGGAACGTATTTACCATCCAATTTCACGGTTTCCCCTGTCTTTGGATTACGCCCAACTCTGGGTGCCCTAAAGTGCAATGAAAAACTGCCAAAACCACGAATCTCTATTCGCTCACCCTTTTGCAGAGTTTGCGCCATCTGTTCTAACAGCTCTTTTACCGCCACTTCGACATCCTTAGCCGGAATATGTCTGGCGCGTTCGGCAAGTCTTTCAATAAGCTGTGATTTGGTCATAACAACCTCGCCCTCAACTGAAACAATCAGACGTTACCGAATGGGGAGCGATTTACACTCCCCGTATACAACTTATTCCTCGCCTTTGGCAGCTTTAAATGCTTCTGCCATGGCGCTTGCGAAACCTGTATCTTCTTGTTGATTATTAACACGAGCCAACGCTTCTTTTTCGTCAGCTTCGTCTTTTGCTTTAATCGACAAGTTGATTACGCGGTTCTTACGGTCTACACCGATGTACTTCGCTTCCAGCGTTTCGCCTTCACTCAGTACAGTTGATGCATCTTCAATACGCTCACGCGCCAAATCTGCAACACGGATATAACCTTCAACTTCTTCAGCAAGTTGTACTGTCGCGCCTTTGGCATCAACAGCGGTAACTGTACCAGTAACGATAGCACCTTTCTTCTTATCTGTCAGATACTTATTGAAAGGATCTTCGTCGATTTGTTTCACGCCAAGTGAAATACGTTCACGCTCTGCATCGACCTGTAAAACGATAGCTGTGATTTCGTCGCCTTTCTTATAGTCACGAACGGCGTCTTCACCTGCTTTGTTCCAAGAGATATCAGATAAGTGAACCAAACCATCGATGCCGCCATCCAGACCGATAAAGATACCGAAGTCAGTAATTGACTTGATCTTACCGGAGACTTTGTCACCTTTGTTATAAGACTTGGCAAACTCTTCCCATGGGTTAGCTTTACATTGCTTAAGACCCAGAGAAATACGACGACGCTCTTCATCGATTTCAAGAACCATAACGTCAACTGTATCACCCAGGTTAACCACTTTAGATGGGTGGATGTTTTTGTTAGTCCAATCCATTTCAGATACGTGGACCAAACCTTCAACACCTTCCTGGATTTCTACGAAGCAGCCGTAGTCAGTCAAGTTAGTTACTTGACCAGACAAACGAGAACCTTCTGGGTAGCGATTTGCAATCTCTTCCCAAGGATCGTTGCCCATTTGCTTCATACCAAGAGATACACGTTGTTTCTCTTTGTCGAACTTCAATACTTTAACGTTGATCTCGTCACCAACTGATACAATTTCACTTGGGTGCTTCACACGCTTCCAAGCCATATCAGTGATGTGCAGAAGACCATCTACACCACCTAAGTCAACGAACGCACCGTAGTCAGTCAGGTTCTTAACGATACCTTTAACTTCAACGCCTTCATCCAACTCTTGCAGTAAGTTTTCGCGCTCTGCACTGTTTTCTTCTTCGATTACAGCACGGCGAGAAACAACAACGTTATTACGTTTTGCATCAAGCTTGATAACTTTGAATTCAAGCTCTTTACCTTCAAGATGAGCAGTATCACGTACTGGGCGAACGTCTACCAAAGAACCTGGCAGGAACGCGCGTACCGAGTTAACTTCAACTGTGAAGCCACCCTTAACTTTACCGTTGATAACACCAATAACAGATGCTTTTTCTTCGTAAGCTTTTTCCAGCTCAACCCATGCTTCGTGACGCTTGGCTTTTTCGCGTGAAAGAATTGTTTCACCGAAGCCATCTTCTACTGCGTCAAGGGCTACATCAACTTGATCACCCACGGCGATTTCCAGATCACCATGAGAATTTTTAAACTGTTCGGCAGGGATTGCACTTTCAGATTTCAGACCAGCGTCTACAAGTACAATATCTTTGTCGATTGATACAATGGTTCCACGAACGATGGCACCAGGGCGAGTTTCTAACTCTTTTAAACTTTCTTCAAAAAGTTCAGCAAAACTTTCAGTCATAATCACTTTTTAATTTGAGTAATATCCACTTTGCATCCGCCAAAATGGGGTTATTAATAATAGCACCTCGTATCCTTACAGGCGCAACCAAACAAAAAACAGCTGTTAACTACTTAATTTTTGTTCAACAAATGCAATAACCTCGACCATTACTTGTTCAATGGTCAAGGCAGTCGAATCTATTACGAACGCGTCTTCAGCAGGCACCAGTGGTGCGACAGACCGGTTCTTGTCCCTATCGTCTCTGGCTTCTATGTCAGCCAAAAGGCGCGATATGCTAACATCATGCCCCTTATCTTGCAACTGTAAACGTCGTCTTTCTGCTCTGGCTTCAGCAGAGGCAGTCAAGAATACTTTGGCATCCGCATTAGGGAACACGACCGTTCCCATGTCTCTGCCATCAGCTACCAGACCAGGTTCAAGTTGGAAACCCCGTTGTCTTCTTAAAAGCGCTTCGCGCACTCGTGGTAATGAGGCGACTTTAGACGCTACCGCCCCTACTTCTTCGGTACGAATGGTCGAAGTAACATCTTCACCTTCGAGAATTATTTGCGATGAACCATCGGAGGAAAACTCAAAACTTACATCCAGACCTGTCGCCAGAGGGACGATTGCGTCTTCGTCTTCAGGCTCCATGCCATGATGCAAAGAAGCGACAGCAAGTACGCGATATATCGCACCGCTATCTAAGAAATGCCAGCCTTTGTGCTTCGCCAACAGGTGGCTGATGGTACCTTTTCCCGCGCCACTAGGGCCATCAACGGTGACCACCGGAATATGTTGCATGCAATTGCTCCATGAATGACTTCAGTCAAAAATGCGCGACATTATACGCAGATATTATTGCCAAGCAACGAAGATAGGATGAAATACCCTCTCTAAGGGGCGAAATTCCTGCGCACTCGCCGTAAAAATAGTCGAAATTACGCCTGGCAAATAGAGGCAAATCGCTCAAAGTAATCTGGAAAGGTTTTTGCCGTGCAACCAGGATCATTAATTACTACAGGAGTATCACTAAGGGCCACCAAGGAAAAGCACATGGCAATTCTATGGTCGTTATAAGTATCAATGGCTGCTTCTGTTAATTTGGCAGGTGGGGTCACACTGATATAATCATGGCCCTCATCGACCTCAGCCCCTACTTTGCGCAACTCTGTCGCCATTGCGGCAAGACGGTCTGTTTCTTTGACTCGCCAGTTGTAAATATTGCGAATACTTGTGGTGCCATCTGCAAACAACGCTGTCGTTGCGATCGTCATAGCAGCATCAGGAATATGATTTAAATCTAAATCAACCGCTTTAAGCGGTGCACCAGACACTTCAATCGCGTTGTCATGCCAGGTAATCTGCGCCCCCATTGCTTCCAATACATCAGCAAAGCGCACATCACCCTGCACTGATTTCTTACCAACTCCAGTAACCGTCACCTTACCACCTTTGATAGCCGCTGCGGCGAGGAAATATGACGCGGAGCTGGCATCCCCTTCAACCATATAAGTCCCAGGGCTTTTGTAGCTTGCATTTTGGCGTATGGTAAATGACTGATAATTGGAATTCTCAACCGCAACACCAAATTCCGCCATAATAGCCAGCGTAATGGCTATATAAGGTTTTGAGACTAACTCACCTGTCACATGAATCGTAGTATCGCCATCAAATAAAGGTGCGGCCATTAATACCGCGGTCAGGAATTGACTGGAAACGCTGCCATCCACATAGATATCACCACCCTGCAATGATTTCCCGTTGATATTCAGGGGCGGAAAGCCCTGCTCTCCTAAATAGTCAATATCTGCTCCCGCTTCCCGCATTGCATCGACCAATGCCCCTATTGGGCGCTCGTACATGCGCGGCTCACCGGTTAACATAAATTCCCCTGCACTTGCAGCGAGCGCCGCACACAGCGGCCTCATGGCAGTACCGGCATTGCCTAAAAACAGCTCTTGTTTTTGCGACACCTGAAAAGCAGAACCAATACCATGTACACAGCACTGGGTTTTATCAGAAGAAAGAGTGTAATCGACACCCAGTTGAGTTAGTGCGTTCAACATGTGACGAATATCGTCACTATCCAACAAGTTCGTCAGTTTGGTTGTACCTTCACTGAGAGCCGCCAGTAACAATGCTCTGTTTGACAAACTTTTAGAGCCAGGCACATTCACTTCACCATTTACGCCGGATATTGGCGCTAACTTCAACTGTTCCAACTACTTGTTCCTTATTCGTCAGTTGCTTCTTCGTTATCCGATTCAACCGCTTCTGGCTGTTCTACTGGATTGCCGTCTTCATCAAGCTCCAGCAATTCATCGGCTATCACTTCTTCGATGCGCTGCAGTCCAACTACCTTTTCATCTTCTGCGGTGCGAATAATCGTCACCCCTTGAGTATTACGGCCAACCATTGAAACCTCATTGACTCGAGTTCGCACTAGAGTACCGGCATCACTGATCAACATGATTTCATTGTCATCATGAACCTGTACCGCACCAACCACAGCACCATTACGTTCACTGACTTTAATGGAAACTACACCCTGGGTAGCACGACTCTTCGCTGGGTAATCTTCGAGCTTAGTTCGTTTACCGTATCCATTCTCAGTCACGGTCAGAATAGCCGTCTCTTCCTCTGCGATAATCAGGGAAACAACACGTTGCTCACCTTGCATCTTAATACCACGCACACCGGTTGCGGTACGCCCCATGGCGCGAACTTGCGATTCATTAAAGCGAACCACTTTACCTGCATCAGAGAACAGCATGACGTCATTCTCACCATTCGTCAGCGCGACGCCAATGAGTTCATCACCATCGTTGAGATTTACCGCAATGATGCCGTTTGAACGAGGACGGGAATATTGAGTCAATGCAGTCTTCTTCACCGTACCGTTGGCAGTCGCCATTAATACAAAACGGTCATCGACAAATTCCTGAATCGGTAGGATGGCCGTAATTCGTTCGTCTTTCTCTAACGGCAGTATATTAACGATCGGTCGTCCACGGGCGTTTCGGCTGGCAAATGGCAATTGATAAACTTTTAACCAATACAAACGACCGCGCGTTGAGAAGCACAATATGTGATCGTGGGTATTCGCCACGAGCAATCGTTCGATATAGTCTTCATCTTTCATCTTAGTAGCAGATTTACCTTTACCACCACGACGTTGCGCTTCATAGTCGGAAAGCTTCTGGTACTTCACATACCCTTCGCGGGATAAGGTAACCACCACATCTTCACGCTCGATCAAATCTTCATAATCGATATCATGTGTCGCTGCCGTGATCTCGGTTCTGCGCTCATCACCAAACTCATCTCGGATCAGTTCCAGCTCTTCGCGAATAACTTCCATCAAACGATCAGGATTGGCCAGGATCTCCATCAATTCTGCAATAAGATCCAGCAATTCTTTGTATTCGCCCAGAATTTTTTCATGTTCCAGACCTGTCAATTTATGCAAGCGCAGGTCGAGAATTGCCTGAGCTTGTTGTTCTGTTAGAAAATACTTGCCGTCACGGATACCAAATTCTGGCTCCAACCACTCCGGCCGTGCAGCGTCAACCCCAGCCCTTGCCAACATTTCTTCAACATTGCCCAGACTCCAGCCCTGTGCCACCAATCCAAGTTTCGCTTCCGCTGGACTTGGTGAGGCTTTGATTAGCTCGATGATCGGGTCAATATTTGCTAGTGCTACTGCCAGACCTTCCAGAATATGAGCACGGTCTCGGGCTTTGCGTAAATCAAACACCGTACGACGGGTAACAACTTCACGACGATGACGTACAAAGGCTTCCAGCAACTCTTTCAGGTTAAGTGTTTTTGGCTGGCCACCATCCAAAGCAACAACGTTTATACCGAATACCGTTTGTAATTGCGTATTGGAGTACAGTTGATTAAGTAATACTTCTGCTGATTCGCTGCGCTTAACTTCAATAACAATACGCATTCCGTCTTTGTCAGACTCATCGCGCAACGCAGAAATACCTTCAATTTTCTTTTCTTTGACCAGTTCCGCGATCTTTTCTATCAGTCTCGCTTTGTTTACCTGATAAGGTATTTCATTAACAATAATGGTTTCTTTGCCATTATCCTCGGTTTCAATCTCGGCACGGGCACGCATGTAAATTTTGCCCCTGCCTGTGCGATAGGCATCATCTATACCTTTGCGGCCGCTGATCATTGCAGCTGTGGGGAAATCCGGTCCTGGGATATGTTGCATCAACTCATCAATGGTAACGTCTTCGTTCTCAATTAATGCAATACAACCGTTAATCACTTCACGTAAATTGTGGGGAGGGATATTTGTGGCCATCCCAACAGCAATCCCTGAAGAACCATTAACAAGTAGGCTTGGAATCTTTGTAGGTAATACGTCAGGTATTCGTTCAGTGCCGTCGTAGTTATCCACAAAATCTACTGTTTCTTTTTCAAGATCTGCCAGCATCTCGTGGGCTATTTTGGCCATACGGATTTCGGTATAACGCATGGCAGCTGCCGAGTCACCATCAACTGATCCGAAGTTACCTTGCCCATCTACCAACATGTATCGTAGTGAGAACGGTTGAGCCATACGCACAATAGTGTCGTACACAGCGGAATCACCATGAGGGTGATATTTACCTATAACGTCCCCAACGATACGTGCTGACTTCTTGTAAGGTTTATTGAAGTCGTTTTTTAGCTCATTCATGGCGAAAAGCACACGACGGTGGACGGGCTTCAATCCATCACGGACATCTGGAAGGGCTCGCCCTACGATGACGCTCATGGCGTAATCAAGATAAGAGTTCTTTAATTCTTCTTCGATGTTAATTGGAAGGATTTCTTTGGCGTTATCGGTCATATACGGCCTTGTAGTTATTATTCAGCGAAACTTCTGCCACTTTGCTGCTGATGGTCATTACTTGACGTAATAAAATGGCATTTATAATCAATCCACGATTCTATCATTGCCGTTTAAAAAGAAAAGCTATTAAATCCCATTTCAATAGAGGCCAGTGTAACTCTGCGGTACATGATTCAACCTATCAGCTCATTATTTGTAATAACGGTTGTCAGGAGGCTATGTTTTATTAACTTTGACATATCAAACTTACTTTTAGATATTCAAGCGGTTTATACTAAGTCGATAATGTAACAATTCAGCAAAAATGGATATCTCTTATATATGTCTGCAGCCAAGCATCATAATCTTGATGAACAAGAAATCGCCAAGTTTTCCGAATTAGCTTCTCGTTGGTGGGATCTTGAAGGAGAATTTAAACCCTTGCATCAAATCAATCCGTTGCGTCTGCAATTTATCATGGACGCGACCAATGGTTTATTTGATAAGACAGCATTAGATGTGGGTTGTGGTGGTGGCATATTAAGTGAAGCAATGGCTAAAGCCGGCGCACATGTCACTGGCATCGATATGGCACAGGAATCATTGCAAGTGGCAAAGCTGCATGGCCTGGAGTCAGGCGTAAAAGTTGAGTATCAGTGTTCCACTGCGGAAGAATTTGCCATGCAGCACGAAAATAGCTTTGATGTAGTGACTTGTCTGGAAATGCTGGAGCATGTGCCGGACCCGGCATCAGTCGTACAAGCTTGCAGCAAGCTGGTAAAAGAAGACGGCATCGTCGCGTTTTCTACGTTAAACCGCAATATTAAATCCTTTGGCATGGCCATCGTGGCTGCAGAGTATGTCATGGGCCTGGTGCCCAAGGGCACTCATGACTTTCGCAAATTCATCAAACCATCCGAACTATTGAAATATGCAGATAATGCCGGCTTGAAAGCAATTGCCATGACAGGATTACACTATCAACCTTTAAGCGGTGAATATTATCTGTCTGACCAAAACGTGGATGTTAACTACATCGTTGTATGTAAAAAAATTTAAAAGGACTCTTTGATGACCAAAGGCGTATTGTTTGATCTTGACGGCACCCTATTGGATACCGCACGTGACCTCGGTGGCGCACTTAACGTAATGCTCAATCGCTATAATTTGCCAGAGGTGGAATACGAGCGCTATCGGATAGAAGCGTCTAACGGCTCGATTGGATTGCTAAAACTTGGGTTTGCCGATGTCTACAATGATTATCAGGAAAGCGACCTGCGGCAAGAATTTTTGGATATATACCATCACAATATTTGCAAAGATACGTCGGTATTTCCTGGTATAGAAGAGATTATCAGTTATCTTGATGAACAAGGGATACCTTGGGGAATAGTCACTAATAAACCGGAAGATTTGACCAAACAGTTATTGCCCTTCTTTCCTGTGATGAACAGTTCAGGTGTGGTTGTAGCCGGTGATACCTTACCTGAGCGCAAACCTTCACCTGTTCCCCTGTTACATGCCGCAGAAATCATTGGTTGTGCACCAGAAGCCTGCATTTATGTCGGTGATGCACTACGGGATATTGAAGCCGCAAATCAGGCAAATATGATAAGTGTTCTGGCGGGTTATGGTTACTTGTCGCAATCACAGATCGCGGAGTTAACTAAAATCGCGAATAAAACCTGCAACAGCGTCCCTGAATTAAAATCATTTTTGACAGAAATTTGAAAGTGACAGCGGATGTGTCGGGGTTGGCCGTTTAGAACAACACATTTCCCTACAGAAAATCAAGCATTAATTGGCTATATATCACTTCAATATAAACCATGAAAACTTATTACAAATTGATTTAATTTGTAATTTAGGCCAAAAGTTTTGTTTGCGATTTCTATGACACAGGGTTGTTGCGATTTTACCAGTGAGTCGCTACTAACAGGGGTAAAAAACACACAGCGCTCACACCTCCAAAACACCAGATATTGGGTTGCATTCGCACCAAAACCTCATTATCTTGTGTTTCAAGGCTAAACGGGCACAAGAAGAAAAATTACCAAGCAGTTTAGCTTTTTAGTAGGGGGATGGTGAGTCAAGAATACAATTCCTGACTCCGCTAGCGCTTAACATAATAATAAAACTGGCTATATACAGCATGAATAATACTCTATACGTCACTAAACGTAATGGTGAACGTGAGCCGATCGATCTGGACAAAATTCACCGTGTAATCACATGGGCAGCAAAAGACCTCAAAGACGTGTCTGTTTCTCAGGTAGAAATCAAAGCCCACATTCAGTTTTATGATGGCATCAAGACCGAAGACATTCATGAAACTCTGATTAAATCAGCTGCGGATCTTATTTCTACTGATAGCCCAGACTACCAGTATTTAGCCGCTCGCCTGGCAATATTTCATTTACGTAAAAAAGCCTACGGCCGATTTGAGCCGCCTCGCTTATACGAGCATCTGACCAAAATGGTTGAACTGGGCAAATACGACGAGCATTTGCTGCAAGACTATAGCCAGGCAGAAATCGAACAAATGGATGAATATCTCGACCATTGGCGTGATATGGATTTCAGCTACGCAGCAGTTAAGCAGTTGGAAGGCAAATACCTGGTACAAAACCGGGTAACTGGCGAGATATACGAAAGTGCACAGTTTCTGTATATATTGGTAGCAGCATCTTTATTTGCCAAGTACCCGGCAGAAACACGAATGAGCTATGTGAAGCGTTTTTACGATGCGACTTCAAAGTTCAAGATTTCCTTGCCAACCCCCATCATGTCAGGTGTGCGTACCCCTACCCGTCAATTCAGCTCTTGCGTATTGATCGAAACCGGTGACAGTCTGGACTCTATCAACGCAACCGCAAGCGCAATTGTTAAATATGTCAGCCAACGAGCCGGGATTGGTGTTAATGCAGGTAAAATTCGCGCGTTAGGCAGCCCAATCAGAGGTGGTGAGGCTTATCACACGGGTTGCATACCATTCTACAAATACTTCCAGACGGCAGTTAAAAGTTGCTCTCAGGGCGGCGTACGTGGCGGTGCAGCCACTTTGTTTTATCCATTATGGCATATGGAAGTAGAATCTTTACTGGTGCTCAAGAATAACCGCGGTGTAGAAGAAAACCGCGTTCGCCATCTAGATTACGGTGTACAGTTCAACAAGTTAATGTACCAACGCTTGATTAAAGATCAGCACATCACGCTGTTTAGTCCTTCGGATGTACCTGGATTGTATGATGCATTCTTTGCCGATCAGGACAAATTCGAAGCACTGTACGTAAAATACGAACAGGATGCGTCGATTCGTAAGAAACAAATAAAAGCAATCGAGTTGTTTAGTCTGTTTATGCAAGAGCGTGCCAGCACGGGTCGTATTTATTTGCAAAACGTTGACCATTGCAATACGCATAGCCCATTTAACCCGCAATATGCACCTATCAAACAGAGCAATCTGTGCCTTGAAATAGCCTTGCCAACAAAGCCACTTGAACATGTCAATGACGAGAATGGTGAAATTGCGCTATGTACACTGTCGGCATTCAACCTTGGCACAATCGATTCACTCGACGACTTTGAGGAATTAGCTGATTTGGCCGTCAGGGCGCTTGATAGTTTATTGGACTATCAGGACTACCCGGTGATAGCTGCATATAACGCCACCATGGGAAGACGTACTCTTGGCATTGGCGTGATCAACTATGCCTATTATCTTGCCAAGAATGGTGTTAAATATTCCGATGGAAGTGCCAACGACCTGACTCACCAGACCTTCGAAGCAATGCAGTATTATTTATTGAAAGCATCGGTTGGTTTGGCGAAAGAAAAAGGGGCTTGTCCGAAATTTAATGAAACCACTTACGCTGAAGGTATTCTCCCCATCGATACCTACAAGAAAGATCTGGATGGAATTTGTGACGGCACCCTGAAGTACGACTGGGAAGCACTGCGTAAAGACATTCAACAGCATGGCTTACGTAACTCCACGTTATCTGCACTCATGCCTTCAGAAACGTCTTCGCAGATTTCTAATGCGACAAACGGTATTGAGCCCCCTCGCGGACATATCAGCGTAAAGGCCAGCAAAGACGGTATTCTTAAGCAAGTTGTACCTGAGTACGAGCGACTCAAAGCACAATATGAACTGCTATGGGATATACCTTCGAATGATGGTTACCTGCAATTGGTAGCGATTATGCAGAAATTTATCGATCAGACGATTTCTGCCAACACCAATTATGATCCGGGTAAACATGCTGCCGGCAAAGTCCCAATGAAGTTACTGATCAAAGACTTGTTAACCGCGTACAAATTAGGTGTAAAAACACTGTACTACCACAATACACGTGACGGTAATACTGACGAGTCCAGCAAGAATGAAACACAAGCGAGCGAGAAACCAAAGGCGCAGGAAGTTGTCATACAGGAAGATGACGATTGCGCTGGTGGAGCTTGCAAAATATAGCATGGCGATTTTTGCCATGCTGTCTTTTCACCTTGTACTTTTTGACGAACAATAAGAATGAAATACACCACTTTTAATCAACATACGACAAACCCGCTTTTGGAACCGATGTTTTTTGGCAATCCGGTAAACGTAGCCCGTTACGACCAGCAAAAGCATGCCATTTTTGAAAAATTGATCGAAAAACAAATCTCATTTTTCTGGCGACCTGAAGAGGTGGATGTAAGTAAAGATCGCATCGACTTTCAAGCGTTGAGCGATTCGGAAAAACATATTTTTGTTTCTAACTTGAAGTATCAGACGCTGCTGGATTCTGTTCAGGGACGTAGCCCCAACATTGCCTTTTTGCCAATTGTGTCGTTGCCTGAGCTGGAGACCTGGATTGAGACATGGTCGTTTTACGAAACGATTCATTCCCGCTCTTACACGCACATTTTGCGCAACCTGTTCTCAGACCCCAGCGAAGTATTTGAAGATATCGTTGTCAATGATGAGATTCAACGCCGGGCAACCGATATCTCCCGATACTATGATGACCTGATTTTTGCCACTCAGTTGTGGCAGACCCAGGGAGAAGGACAGCATATTGTTAACGGCGAAAAGTACCTGATCAATATGCGGGAACTGAAGAAGAAACTGTATCTGTGTATGAACTCTGTGAATGCGTTGGAAGCCATACGGTTTTATGTTTCTTTTGCCTGCACATTTGCTTTCGCTGAACGCGAATTGATGGAAGGTAACTCTAAAATTATCCGTCTTATCGCACGGGATGAAAACCTGCACCTGACATCAACCCAGCATATTCTGAATATTTGGGCAAAAGGAAAAGATGACCCGGAAATGGCAGAAATTGCCGAAGAGTGTCAAGAAGAAGCGAAAGCCATCTTTATGAAAGCAGTGGAACAGGAAAAGCAATGGGCAGAATACTTGTTCCAACATGGCTCGATGATTGGCTTGAACAAAGATATTTTGTGTCAATATGTGGAGTACATTGCTAATCATAGAATGTCGGCAATTGGCATGGGACAACCTTATGATGTCAAAAGTAATCCACTACCATGGATGAACAACTATCTTAACTCCGACAATGTTCAGGTTGCGCCGCAGGAAGCGGAAATCAGCTCTTATCTGGTTGGTCAAATCGACAGCGAAGTAAATGCAGACGATTTTGGTGACTTCGATCTTTAAGCCGTCAGGTTTAGAGATCGCGCTGTACTTTTCTTGTGCGTATTAAAACCTCGTCTGGTCTGGATATCCCCCATCTACCAGAAAAAACCATTCTTGAGTCCCTTGAAGCAGAAAATGTCGAAGTGCATTTTCATTGCCGAGAGGGCTTTTGTGGCGCTTGTCGAACAAAATTGGTAAGTGGTGAAGTGGAGTATACAACTGATCCTTTGGCCTACATTGACGATGATGAAATACTACCCTGTTGTTGCGTTCCCCTTACCGATGTCTCACTAACGATTGAATAACATCGTTATCACCACGATTACGGCTGCCGCTGCGCAAAATACCATAACAACCCACTGCGAAATGTCACCGGGATAGACGACATGTGGCTATGCTTCTGGAATTGTTGGGTTTGCATTTGCCAGGGTGCGGCAGATAATGTAGCTAAGGCATCCAACCATTGCTGTCGGGCCTCAATAAAGTGGTTGGTATCGTTTTCAGCGATACCCACAAACAACATCAAGTCGGACGTCGGCTTTAATGCAGGCAATCGCTCGATAAAGTATTGGGTATTGGTGTGAATTGCCGGATTATTCACAATAATAGCATCAAATAGATCTGGCCTGTGGCTTGCTGCATACAGCCCAAACTGCCCTCCTAATGAATGACCGAACAGCAACTGATGCTGGCTATCTACTGCATATCGTGACGCTACAAACGGCAATATTTCTGAGTCCAGAATGCTGAGGAATTCTTTTGCACCACCCCAATGTTCCCGCTCACCTGAAGGAGCAGTAAAATCCCTGCTTCGTGAGTTTCCTTCTTGCCAGTTGTCGGTACCGTAACCAATACCAACGATAATCATCGCAGGCAACTCTTCCAGTAATGCCAGGGTATGGTGATACGCAGTTAACATCGGAAAGGTCAGTCCGCCATCTAACAGAAACACAACCGGGTAATGTTTAGCACCGGATGCAATACCAGGGGCGTTGATATGAAGATAATACTCCTGTTTGGTTATTTCCGAATAAAGAGTGAACAATTCGGTTTTATTTAAACTCTGCAATTTAGCGTCATCACTGATAATAACGCGGTTGCGCATTTCTTCCGCAACGCCAAAACAAGAACACATCAATACAAGCACGCCAACGATTGCGTTGATAAAGGTGATGCTCTGAAATTGACGCATTTTTGTCTTCCTGAGATGACTATCAAACAGCGTAAAACGGACCAACTTGATTGATAGTTCGTTCGAACATAGGGCAAAAACGTTCATTGCCCATCTAAAGTGTATGAATAAAAACCGACTTAAGTGGTGTTAAGATGTGGAAAATTTGTAAGTAATTATAAGGACGTCCTCACAGGGCGATGTTTGCTTAATGTTTGCTTGCAATAACACTCATCGAGTAACCTAGGGCATGTTCGCCATGCACTTTAAAACATGGCACCGATGAAACCACCTTTGTTAACCAATAATTTGGACTACATTTGATGAAAAACTGTTTAAGTGTGTTGTGTATTATTAGCGCAATCGCATTTTTTTATTTTGAATTCCAGATCTTGGGCTTCATCATGATCGGCTTATCCGCTGTTTGCCAGTACGGTTGGGGCAGTTTTTTTGACTTTGGTGCCAGCCAGACTTCGGAAAAAGAGTAGACGCGACAGTAATCGCTCAGCATCGATTAAAAAGCACAAAGAGATCTGACCACTTGGATAGTTATTAACACTGTGGTAATACTAGGGGACGAACTAACTTACATAACTTGTCCCTATGGCAGATAAAAATTCAGCCTCTGACGCCAATCACGCTGAAACACATCAAGTATTTAACCAACCCACTCCGCTTGAACACTATAACGCCTATCGCAGCGATCAAGTGCTGCAATATTGGGCTCAACAATTTGGTGGGAACTGGGGACAAGCTCTGCTTACTGACTTTGGGAAGCAAATCGGCGGGCCGTTGTTAAAAGCCGGATTTGATGCCAATAAATTTAAACCTGAATTTGCACCACATGACCGTTTCGGCCATCGGATTGATGAAGTCAGCTATCATCCTGCTTACCATCAAATTATGCAGCATGCCATTTGCAACGGTCATCACAGCTTACCCTGGAGCAGCGATGACAATGGCAGGCATGTGGTGCGTGCCGCAATGGCATATTTGCACACGCAAGCCGATCCAGGTTCGGGTTGTCCTCTGACAATGACTTTTGCCAGCATCCCTGCCCTGCAACAGCAACCTGCATTAGCCGACTATTGGCTGCCAAAAGTCCTGAGTAACCACTACGACCCAGAAAACAAACCTTACTTTGAAAAACAGGGCGTCACCATTGGAATGGCCATGACAGAAAAGCAAGGCGGGTCTGATGTTCGTGCCAACACGACGACAGCACAGTTTTTACAGGACCATAAATATGGTGCTGTCTACGAACTAGTGGGGCACAAATGGTTTTGCTCTGCTCCAATGTGTGACGCATTCTTAATGCTGGCTCAAACAGAAAGTGGGTTGAGCTGTTTCCTGGTGCCACGTTGGCGGGAAGACGGCAGTAAAAACCCTATTCACATACAACGTTTAAAAGACAAAGTGGGGAATGTCTCCAATGCGTCTTCTGAAATAGAGTTACGCGGTGCTCAAGGCTGGATTGTTGGAGAACCCGGCCGCGGTGTGAAAACTATATTACAAATGGTGGCACTGACTCGATATGATTGCATGTTAGGTTCATCCGCACTGATGGCGCAAGCTGTCAGACAGGCAATTCACCATACGTCAGGTAGACGTGCCTTTGGTAAAAACTTGCACGAACAGCTAATTATGCAAAATGTGTTGGCTGACCTTGCACTAGAGGCAGAAGCGGCATTGGCAATCTCAATGCGCATTGCAAAAGCACTGGAAAATCTCGAAAACCCAATCGAAAACAGCGTTGTCCGTTTGGGAACAGCTATTGGTAAGTACTGGATTTGTAAACGTACCCCTCAATTTACCTATGAGGCAATGGAATGTATTGGCGGTGTAGCGGTAGTAAAAGATAATGTTTTAGCCAGACTATACGCTGAGGCACCGATTAATGCTATTTGGGAAGGCTCTGGCAATATCCAATGCCTCGATATTATGCGTGCCATTGTCAAAGAGCCTGACGACGCAAAGCATTTCATTGATGAGCTTTTGAAGTGCGCTCAAAGCTCATCGGAACTCCTGTCCTATGTTGAGTCCCTCTCAATACAGATAAACGATGTTAGCAACTTTGAAGCTCATGCACGGCAACTGACTGAGAAACTGGCTATTGCCTGGCAGGCAGCAACTCTTTTGAGGTATGGCGATAACAAAGTAGCAAACACCTATATTGCTAACCGTTTGGTTAATCGTTTTAATATGTACGGTTGCTTAACACCAGAGAGTCCCCTCTCCTTTCTGATACAAAGGTACTTGCCAGAAATTTGACAGAAACATCTTTCCACCCCTCCTCACCCCCTTGAACTGTAGGCTCTCATAACAGGTAATTAAAGGGCTACAACGAATTACTGTAGATTTTTTAGACTAAAGTAGCAGATGGTTTATTTTTTGACGGTGCTAAACTTCATAGCTATTGAGAAAGCCCTTACGCACACTTGGTTGTGCACTTAACGCTTATCTAGCCGTGTTTTGGAGACCGGAAGATGCACGTTACTGGGCACAATTCCAGGTATGCAACCATGAACAACAAACTGATGTTTGACCGAGATAGACAGATCCTCTTAGCCGTTTTTTTAGGTCTATTTACCCTGGGATATCTGGTATGGCAAGCGCTGACTGAACGAGAAGCCAATGCAATTAAACAAACTGCTGGTGTGGCACATTCTAATATGCTGGAGCAATTCCGCAGGTTAATTGACCTGAATGAACTGACCTTAGTGAGCTTTAAAGACCGTCTCAGATTTGCTTCAAGTTTCAATGAGAAATGGCTGATAGAAGATTCAAATATTTTTCTGACTCACAATTCTGCCTTTCTTAACCTTTCCGTTTTTGACCAAGACAACGAACCGGTATTCTCCAAAGAAAAATTATCAAATTTAATGGATGCCGAACGTTTTTATCAACCAGAACATATCACACAACTCCTGACGCCTCTAAATCGTGAACATGAAATTATTATTAGAGGTGACAAGCAAAACGGAGAATTGTTTTATTTTATTCTACCAAGCAAAGGATCAGCACTGAATAACCAAAATTATACGATTGTTGCAGCAGCGCATCTTCCGAGTTTCCTGGAACAGTTAAAAGAATACAGTCGAGAAATTGGCTTTAATACCATTATCAGAAAAGGGCAAACTACATTATTTTCGGTGAGTCGCATAGACAGTTCACTGGAAGAGCAATGGGGGGCTGTGACAAACACCAGTATTAATGGATGGGTAATCAGTACCTACCCCAATGCTGCTATGATTAGCAGCATTAAAAGTGGCCTTCCACAACTGGCCGTCCTTGTTGGTTTAGCAATGATGGCGGCCATTCTAATTGCACTTCACTTTTGGCAAATAGCGAGAAATCATGCCCGAAGTTTACGTCAGAAAAAAATTGCATACTCAGAAGTTAATTCGCGCTTAGAACTCGCGGCGGAATCGGTAAAACTGGGTACATGGGAATGGGATTTTGAGTCAGATAAATTAGTTTGGGACAATAGATTAAAAGACATTTATGAAATCAAAGAGCCCAAAGATTGCGGTGGTATGTATTTTGAATTCTGGCGCCAATGTGTTCATCCAGACGACATTGAGGCAGCTGAAAAGAACCTTTTGCAAACTATTTCATCCGGAAATACGTTTTGGGCTGACGAATTTCGGATTGTGGTCCAGGACGGTAAGGTTAAATATTTGAAAGCCAATGGCATTGTTGTTCGTGATGATGCTGGCTCACCGCTAAAAATGGTAGGTACAAATACCGACGTAACACAACAAAAAGAACTGCAACAAACGCTGACACACATGAAAGAGCAAGCGGATGCTGCAAATGCGGCGAAAAGCGAATTTCTCGCAAATATGAGCCACGAAATAAGAACACCTATGAATGGGGTGTTCGGTGTGCTTCAGGTATTGCAACAAAATATAAAAGACAAAAAACAAAAATCTTTAATTAATGATGCCCTTACATCTGCAAAAAGTCTGTTAACTATCATTAACGACATTTTAGACTTTTCGAAGATTGAAGCAGGCATGTTGTCTATTGAAACGACGCATTTCCTGTTTAGTGAAATTATTGACAATATCACAACAGAACTACGCCCTGTCGCCCTTGCTCGAAACAACACCTTTTCTATTCATTTTGATGATGAATTTGATGATGGTTGGACCGGTGACCCCATTAGAGTAAAGCAGATATTGCTCAACATTGCCTCAAATGCAGTCAAGTTTACTGAAGGTGGTGAGATTGCCATAGATGTCAGTAATGGTAGAAAGGGGATTTCTCGCACATTGCAATTTACCATCAGAGATACCGGCATTGGCATGACGCAAGAACAGGTAACGCGTTTGTTTAATCGGTTCGACCAGGCTGATAGTTCGACGAGGAGAAAATATGGCGGTACGGGGTTAGGAATGACGATATGCAAAAGTCTGATTGAAATGATGGAGGGCACAATCGAAGTGCGCAGTATCGTCAAAACCGGAACAAAATTTATAGTGAATTTACCAATACAACCCCACAATTGCGGTGGCATTGAAGGTAAAGATATTGAGCATACACAAACTCCTGATCTCAATGATCTTAAAGTTCTGGTGGCCGAAGATAATGAAATTAATCAAGTGGTCATTGATTCCATGCTGGATCAAGCAGGCGTAGACTTTAAAATTGCTTCAAATGGTAAAGAAGCGGTGGACATGTGTGGCGTTTTCAAACCACGCGTTGTACTAATGGATATACAAATGCCCGTTATGGACGGTGTGGCAGCCTGTAAAATAATAAAGGAGGTCGAGCCACAGGTTAAAATTGTGGCATTGACAGCCAATGTTCTGTCAGACCAAATTAATCTATATGCTGATGCAGGGTTTGACGATTGCGTTGAAAAACCCGTTTCGATGCAAAAACTATACTCAGTACTTGCAAGATATGCGCAGCCTGCGGTTGATAGCGGCATTATACTGCAAAAATCCGGTACGGCTTAATACAGAAACAATAGAGTCACAAATTATTGTGGAACAACCAAAAAACCGCACAAAGTGCTAATGCCGTTCACTTAAGGTGAGCGGCATTTCTTTTTCTGGCGATAGGGTATCGGTTTTTCGATGCTTTTAAGCATCGTGGATAGCTCCTTTCTCGTCGCCCATCCAGTTTAAATTGGGCGGCATTCCTTTCAATATCCAAAACAATCCTGGGCACATTGCCCGGTGCATAGAGCGGCATCATGGTTAATGTATGTATAATGTGGGATGACGCATCGCGGAAGCTCAGCTGATTTGGAAACACCCCTTGTAGTGAATGAGCCATAAGAATCATTTTGTATCGGATAAGATTATAGGCTAACAGAACGCCCCATAATTCCTGAACGATAAGCTCAGGGGTGTTACTACGCAAGGTAAAACGACTCTCCAGCATGTGCTGTTTCATTTCACGGTAGCCCAGTTCGATTTCCCAACGATGAGAATACAAGTCAACAATTTCAGCGGCCGGATACGCCATACAGTCTGTCATTGAAGTCAATATCTGGACGGTTTTACCTTTAATGGTTTTGGTTAACAGCCTGGCCTCGATAGTTTGTGGTAAATGAGAGCGACGCTTTCGGGATTGAGGTGTGGTATGCAATCGAATCAGCATATCTTGTTTTCCCATCCGCTGTATCACTTCATATTGAGTGCCTTTTTTCAGCGGAAGTAACCAGTGAGTATTCGTTCCTTTTGTATGCCAGTCATGAAGCAGCCCCAAAGAATAAAATCCTTTATCAAACAGTGTCAGGCTATTGTCTGGTATCGTTTCAATCAACTTCGACGCCAGGTTCATTTCATTTTCTGCCACGCTGTCGAACGCACTATTCAGTATCAGGTGACTGCTTAGCTCCATCATGCACACCATGCGTACCTGAGGATAGGCCGCTTCATAGGATTTATTAGCGGTTCGGGCAAATGCTTCACTATTGGCAGGGGTATCTGGTGTACGCCAGACCACACCATCAACACCGTATAGGGATAAGCCACACCACTGAGGATGTTCAGCTCGCTGATGCCAACGATTTGCCGACAGATGAAATGCATCTTTGACGACTTCAGAGCCTAACTTTTTCCTGGCCTGCGTCACGGCACTACGAGCTACATAATCAACATCTTGTGGTAAAACAATATCCAGCTTGTTGATCAACTGACGAACAGATTCCGTTCTGAATAACGACATGCCTATCACTGCCCAAATCATCGCATCCATTGGTAGCTTGCGTTTACGCAGAGTGGCAACGCCATTGGAGGCAAGGCAAGACTCGATAATATCTGAGTCTAAAATATCTGCCAGACAACGAAACTCAGTGAGACGATTGATTGAGGTACGCGCGAGGGCTTCTGAAAGCTCCATAAAAAAATCCGATGACCTTACGATCATCGGATTTTGATCTTCTTATACCGAATGTCAACTTCTTAACTGATCGGCATTACACAAAGTGCGGTTTTTTTATTTAGTCTAAATTGACACCTAGGCGGTGTGCCACCTCTTCGTAGGCTTCAACTACGCCTCCTAACCCCTGGCGGAATCGATCTTTGTCGAGTTTCTCGCGAGTCGCCTTGTCCCATAAGCGACAGCCATCTGGCGTAAACTCATCGCCCAGGACGATTTCTCCGTCGAATACACCAAATTCAAGCTTATAATCCACCAACAACATACCGGCTTTATCAAACAATCCTTTAAGCACATCGTTTACTTTGAAAGTAAGTTCCTTCATGCGCACGATTTGTTCGTGAGTTGCCCAACCAAATGATTGCACATGATATTCATTTACCATGGGATCATGTAATTCATCATTTTTCAGGAAAAACTCAAACGTAGGCGGAGTAAGTTCACGGCCCTCTTCAATGCCAAGACGACGACAAATTGAGCCTGCGGCAATATTTCTTACTACACACTCTACGGGGATCATATCCAACTTTTTAACCAACGACTCATTATCGGACAACAATTTTTCTAGCTGCGTTGGGATACCTGCAGCTTCCAATTGCCCCATGATAAAATGGTTAAATTTGTTGTTTACCATGCCTTTGCGAGCCAATTGCTCTACTTTCTGGCCGTCAAATGCGGACGTATCGTTGCGAAATTCCAATACCAAACGATTTTCATCTTCTGTGGTGTAGACTGTTTTCGCCTTGCCGCGATAAAGCTCTTGCTGTTTCTGCATAATCCAGTTCTTAAGTTATTGAATATCCAGATCGTCCTGCGCCATAACAGTGGCGAAAGGATCAAAAATTTCAGTTATTGTTTTTGCGGTTAACACATTGTTTTCCGCATCTTTCCACGTCACGCTGGTTACATCGCCTTGTGGAGAGGCAAAAATACGATAATCCGTTTTATCAATCCGTAACTCTTCCTTGCCACCAAACAATCCTGACCACCACCCTTCATCTGAACCAGCGTAGCTTACGAATATCAGGCCAGTGGATTTATCCAGATCTTTCACATTGAAACCCAACTTCCTTAGCACCAGCAACATACGTGGCCAAGCGACATCATAGTTAGACTCAACAATAAATGCGGCGTCTCCATTGGCATTGAAGCCCATTTGCATGGCTACACCCGTTTGGATTTGCTTCAATCGGCGCGCATCAGCAATTCGCAATAGCGATTCGTAATGGCTGATCACGTTATTCAATATATCAATCTCATTACGGCGCTCTTCAGCACTGCTGATCTCTGCTTTTACATTTTCATCAACGGTTTCAAGGTAGTCGACCAAATCAACAAACAAAGATGCGGAGCGACCATGTGGCTTAACGTCCAAGCGAAACTCAAAACGTTGCCCAACACTTCTTTCTGTGGTGTTCCAGCTGTACCATGGACTGTCATCTTCGGGTTCGATAATCATCCAGTCAGTTTTCAATGCTTGTTGCTCATTATCAAAATCAACAACACCTATACCACGGTCATCAAGGAACCCAATCAAAGAATTCCAAATAGTGACATCCAATGGCTGCGAATCATCAACTTGATCAAATTCCACAACCGCTTCTCTGGAGCCTGCGACCACTCTCGAGCCGGTCACTACCGGTAATACAAGTCTGGGTGACACGATATCCAGATTTTCACCCAATGCATTTCTAGGTGCCTTGCCGCCTAACTCAGGAACACGAAATTCGTCACTATATTGTGGTGAATCCGCCCCGTCAGGTAGCTTGATTCCTGCTTGTTGTGTTGTTTCGACATAAGCGTATCTTGCGCTTACTTCCGCTTTATCATCACTAAATAGGCTGCAACCACTTAGGGTTACGATTAATGAAGCGAGTAAAAAATTCTTTTTCAACTATCTTCCCTCTGGAATCACATCAAAGCCATTTTGGTCAGCAATGACTCGATTATCTGCTGACTTTGTTGTTTGGGTTCCACCATCGGCAACCTGAGCACAGGTGTTGGTATTAACCCCATTTTATATAATGCCCATTTAGGCATCACTGGATTAGGTTCGATAAACAATTGCTGATGAAGTTCCGCAATTGATTTATCAATTTCTTTGGCGAGTGCTTTATCCCCTTGAGCCGCGGCTTTACACATATCGGCCATCAATTTAGGGACGATATTTGCAGTGACTGAAATCACGCCATGACCACCTTGCAACAAAAACTCACAAGATGACGGATCATCACCACTCAGTAAGGTGAAATCAGCAGGGAGCAAGGGCACCATTTGTTGTAAGCGTTGCAAATCTCCCGTGGCGTCTTTTAACGCAACAATATTGGGATGAGTGGCAATCTGCGCTACGGTTTCCGGCAGCATGTCAGCTACTGTCCGCCCCGGAACGTTGTACAAGATAACAGGCACCGTGGCGGCATCCGCAATGGCAACAAAATGCTTAGCGATGCCACGTTGTTGGGGTTTATTGTAGTAAGGCACCACACTTAACATGCCTGCGATACCCAACTCTTGCACCTTGTAACCTAGTTCTATGGCTTCATCAGTTGAGTTAGCACCCGTCCCGGCAATGACTGGAATTTTGCCTTCAGCAAACAACACTGTTTGCTTAACAACTTCCACATGTTGTTCAACCGGTAATGTTGCAGATTCCCCAGTAGTACCAACGGCGACGATCGCATCGGTACCGTTTTCAATGTGGAATTGCACTAACCTTTGCAATGACGCATAATCCACGGCTCCGGATTGATCCATCGGAGTGACTAGCGCAACAATACTGCCTTTGAACATATGTGCCCCCTTGAAAAATAGCGCTTAATGGTAATGACCTAGCGAACTAAAAACAAGGTGTCGACAGCTTTTATCATGCTTATTACAGCAATTAAACATGCGAAACAGAGATCATTGATTTAAAACTATGCAACATCAGTTAATTATTACCTTTTTGGGGGCAGATAAAGTTGGCATTCTCGGAGAGATCGCCAATTTAGTTTGCAACCTGAAATGCAACATTTTAGACAGTCGGCAGGCTCACTATGGTGAAGATTTCTCTCTCACACTCATTTTAGAAGGTTCTCTTGCCAGCATCACTCGCGCTGAGTTTGAAATACCACAGCTGAGTCAAAAGCTTGATCTTTTGTGCATGGTAAAACGTACCAAGCAGCATAATAAACAACATCTGGTACATCTGGCCGATGTCGAATTCCATGGCAAAGATGCTGTTGGCATCATAAAAGATATCACGCAATTTTTTGTTGATCACAACATCCAAATCAATGCTTTTCGACAAAAAACCGAGGGGCAGGACGATAGCCGCAGTGTTGAGTGCAAAATGGTGGTCAGCATGCCCCAAGCACTTCCTTTTGAAACCATAAAGCCACTTTTTGAAGCTTTCGTACAAAAATACGATTTAGAAGGCTCAATTGTGAAAAAAAACTAAGGAGACTTATGAACGCCAATCCATTAACAGAAGGTGCTCAAATTCCATCGTTTAGCCTCCTGGACCAAAACGGTGATGCAGTTACTGATAGAGATTTATTAGGGCAACGTACCCTGTTTTATTTTTATCCAAAGGCAATGACGCCTGGTTGCACTGTTCAGGCACAAGGTTTACGTGATAGCAAAGATGCATTGCAGGAGCTTGGGATCAAAGTCTACGGGATCAGTATCGACCCTGTTAAAAGACTGGGTAAATTTATCGAGCGTGACCAATTGAATTTTGACCTGTTATCGGACGAAGAGCATCAGGCAGCTGAAGCCTTCGGTGTTTGGGGTCTTAAAAAGTTTATGGGTAAAGAATACGATGGTTTGCATCGTATCAGCTTCCTGATTGATGCCGAAGGAAAGATAGAAAAGGTATTCAACAAGTTTAAAACCAAAGACCACCATCAGGTGGTGCTTGATTATTTAAAGAGTGAGTAGCTTGTAAATACGCTATACCATATAAAAATTTAAAGGGAGCAGACCGCTCCCTTTTTTATTCTTCACTGATTTGCAACGGCGCTTTTTCTGTCAATACCGGAGAAGACCAGGCACGGAATAACGCGCTAACTAAGGTTGCCAGAGGAATGGCAAAAAACACCCCCCAAAAACCCCAGAGACCACCAAAGAACAGCACAGCAATAATAATGTAGAGTGGGTGGAGATTTACTGCTTCAGAAAACAGAATAGGTACCAGCAGGTTACCATCAAGTGCCTGGATAATGGCGTAAACCACCATGATGTACCAAAACTCAGGGCTGACTCCCCACTGGAACAATGCCACTGCCGCGATAGGAATGGTAATAACAGCTGCACCTATATAAGGAATCAACACCGAAAACCCCACCAATATACCTAATAACAACGCATAGCGTAGGTCCATGACTAAAAACGTAATCACAGATACCGTTCCAACAATAAGAATCTCAATCACTTTTCCACGAATATAATTGATAATCTGGCCATTCATCTCTTGACCTACCTGCAATATCAACCGGCGTTGTTGTGGCAAAAATCGTGATACATGCTGCAATAACAGTGGCTTGTCTTTTAACATGAAAAACATCATCAGCGGCACAAGAATGGCGTATATAAGCAGCGCCCCAAGTCCAAATAAAGAACTAAACGACGCGGAAATTAAATTTTCACCTAATGCAACAATGCGTTCATCGACGCCAACTAACATTTTTTCAATTTGCTCACCTTTTACCAAATTAGGGTAATGCTCTGGCAATGAGACAATCCATTGTTGCGTTTTAGACCAGATTTCCGGTGCTTCATTGATAAGATTTATACTTTGGTTCCATACGACGGGTAACAAGCCAATGGACACCAACACCATAATCCCTATGAACAGAATGGTAACTACCCCACTACTGGCCGTTCGCGACCAATTTAAATTTTCCATTTTGGTTACAGGCCAGTCTAAAAGGTAGGCTAGCGCGACTGATACCATAACTGGTGCGAGCATACTGCCCCAAAAAAGCAGGAACAGCGAAACGGCCAAAAGTAAAAGTAGCAACATAACCGCATCTGGATCAGAAAATTTGCGTTTATACCAACGGTCAAAAACACTGAACATTTAAATTCCTTACGTGTGAGCGAGCCTAGTTTATGCACAGTCAATGCACATGATTCTGAGAAATGTGTGACACTTTATTGCCATCGGTGGCATGATATAGCTTAACAGCTAAAATTGAAAATGGATTGCGGTCGGAGGAGCCTATGACTGAAAGGCTAAGTTTAAAAGAAATTAACACCTACAAAAGACGGTTAAACTGGGGTGAGATTCCGCCGTTTTTTCACATGGTTTCAACTAGCTTATCAGACATCCAGGGTTTTAATGTGCATGGTTTTGATAATTCTTTTAAGCGCTTGACTGACCGTTCAAACTGGAATTTGCGCCGGTTAAATGGACGCGTAACGATGTCTGGTGAGATATACGTGGAACGTCAGCCAGAAGTTGCTGTGCAAAGACGCTTTGTTGGTAAAAATTACGAATTGCATTGTTATCCATTGATTCACGATGAACCCTTACTGCTATTCAAGAAAAACAGTGCGGAAATCGATTTTAAAGTCTGGGATCCCTCCACCATGCAATGTCTGTTAAAGCTCCCTGATTTTACTGAGTTTATGCAATATGCCTACACCCGCGGTGATGAAGCAGACAAATTGCTGGTAGAGTTTGCATCTGAATTGCTTGATAACACACTGCGAGATTTGAACGAAGAGGTGAAAATCATTTCTTTGAAAGGTTCTTCTATTAAAAGCATTATTAAACGCATTCAAGAAGAAGGTTTTATTTAATACAGGGCTTGCAGAGTTATGTTAACTGAACTTGCAGCATCCTCAGTAAGCCACTAATCAAATGATGGAACTTAATCGCCTTGATTGATTCAAAGAGTATTCAATCTCATTGTTATCTTCCTCACATATAGAGTTAAATGAAAAACATAGTAATCTGCTTTTTTCTAGCCATATTGATATTCAGCACTGCATCAGCGCAACAAAGCCGAAATGCTTTACCTGAGATTGGTGTGGTTGCTTCGGATGCAATAAGCATTGATAAAGAACTGCAAATCGGCGACGTTCTAATGATGCAAATGCGCGGACAGGCCCCTATCGTTTATGACCCGGTACTGGAGGAATATTTAAATGACTTAGGCAACCGACTGGTTGCACAAGCTGATAATGTTAAGTTCCCATTTTCGTTTTTCTGGATTAAGAACTCAGAAATAAATGCCTTTGCTTTTTTTGGCGGGCATGTTGGCGTCCATACCGGACTGATAAATTATGCCGATACGGAGAGTGAACTGGCATCGGTACTTGCTCATGAAGTATCGCACGTAACCCAAAGGCATATTGCCCGACGAATAGCCGCACAAAAAAAAGCAAGCCCATTGCAAATAGCGTCAATGCTAGGTGGCATCCTGTTAGCCATGGCAGATCCAGAAGCTGGGTTTGCAGCGATATCAGTAGGTAACGCCGCCAGCCAACAATTTTCCATCAACTATACCCGCTCAAATGAACAAGAGGCAGATAGGGTTGCGTTCCGTATGATGGATTTAGCCGGGTTTGAAACCGCCGGCGCATCGGCATTTTTTGGTAAATTGGTAGAGAAACACCGGGTGCAATCCAAACCACCGGCATTCTTATTAACTCACCCCCTGCCTGAGTCTCGGGTGGCTGATGCCAGAGCAAGAGAAAACCTTTACCAACGCAAGCAACTGCCTCCCAGCTTGCCGTTTCATCTGGTAAAAGCTCGGATACAGTCCCGCTACACCTACGATGCAAAATACAATATTGCACATTATCAATCCCTGATTGATAAAAAAACCTATGTCTTAAAAGAAGCTGCAATGTACGGATTAGCGATTGCTTATTATGAAAATGAGGAGGTTGATAAAGCCCATGAGACGTTACAACCTTTATTACAAAAAGACCCTGAGAATTTATTTTACGTAGATTTGGCGACAGACATTGCGATCAGTCAGGATCGGGCGGCATTGGCCGTGTCTAATCTAAGTAAACTGGATAAAAAGATTCCTAAAAATCAAGTAATCAGCCTGAACCTCGCCAATGCAGCGATAAAAGCAGGTGACTACGATAAAGCGATAGCGGTTTTGAAAGATTATCTTTTAGTTAATCCTGACCATATGTTGTCGTATCAGCTGCTAACTGACGCGTATGGCGGGAAAAAAGCATTTTTGCAAATGCATCAGGCTAAGGCGGAGTGGCTCGCCTTGTACGCCGCCTATCCTAACGCCATTGATGAGCTACAAACCGCATACAATTATACTGGTGACAGCAATATCGAAAAGCAACGCATTCGCGCCAGGATAGAGCAGTTACGAACGGAGCAAAAGCGCCTAGAGACCCTTTAATTGTTCAATGACTGCCAACAACTGCACAGCGGTTTGTTCTCCTAAGAGTCGCTTCTTAACTTCCCCTTCTGGGGATATAATATATGTTGCAGGCAGGGAGTTAGGACGTGGAACTTTTAAATCATGCTGTTTTTCACTACTGATAACAGGAAAATCCATTGCGTATTTTTGTTGCAGGTTTAACAGTATGTCGTCCGGTTCATTATCAAAACTGACCGCAAATAATTGGATTGGTTTGCTACTGATTTGTTGATGGAATTCGTTTAATTCAGGCACTTCGCGTAAACAGGGTGCGCACCACTCTGCAAAATAGTTGACCACGACCCAGTCTCCTTGCAGCGCTCTCCAATGATGCTTCTGCCCTGCAATAGTTTTAAAATCTGCTTTGGAATAATCATAAGCAAAATAGCCAGCAACGGCGGATGTACAAACCAAAAAGAAAAGCGCCAGAAATTTAAAGTAGATACGATTCACTGCGAGGGGACCCTATACCAATCCGAATGGCTCCATGAGTGCGCCTCGACCTAAAGGTCTTTGAGATTGCGCGGAGCGATGACTTAATATTACTGGCTGGTATAATACGATACAATCGGCGTTAGACAAAAAATAATGTTAAAGCGGTCAACTGATTAAATTAGGTTAAAGGAGTATTCGATGTCAAACGTGCAAATTCTACACAATCCCAGATGTTCTAAAAGCAGACAAACTCTGCAACTGCTGCAGGAAAACAGCATTGAGCCGGAAGTGATTGACTATCTAAAGAAACCACTGGAAGAAGTCGAGCTTGTTGATCTCAAAAATAAACTCGGCGTTAGCAGTTATCTGGAAATGATGCGTCCAAAAGAAGCGGAGTTTAAAGCGCTAGGGTTGAATAAAGAAAGCACCGAAAAAGAACTGTTAACGGCGCTATTAAATACGCCAAAATTATTAGAACGTCCGGTGGTAATCAACGGTAATAAAGCAATGATCGGTCGCCCTCCAGAAAACGTATTAACCATATTATAATGACAAATACCTCAATATTGGTGTTATTCCATAGTCAGCATGGCAGCACTCGCAAATTGGCACAACAAATCGCACTTGGCGCTGAATCCGTAGGCGCGCAGGCGGTTTTGCGTTGTCCTCCGCCATTGTCTGGTCAAGATAGTGCCAACCAGGATGTGCCAGTGACAAAACAGGAACTGCAGAACTGTGATGGACTGGCGCTGGGCAGCGCAACGCGCTTTGGACAAATGGCGGTTGAACTAAAACAGTTTATGGAAACCACATCAGACATCTGGTTGCGCGGGGATTTGGTAGATAAACCCGCTTGTGTTTTTACATCCAGCAGTTCTATGCACGGTGGTCAGGAAAGCACGTTGTTGTCCATGGCGCTACCGCTGATACACCACGGCATGCTGCTGTTAGGCATTCCATACAGTGAACCAGAATTGCATAGTACGCAAAGTGGGGGCACACCATACGGAGCCTCACATGTTGCCAAAGACTTTTCCAATAAGCTCAGTGATGAAGAAAAAAAGTTGGCCTTTGCGCTTGGCAAACGACTCGCTGTTTCAGCCAGAAAACTAAAACAAGGAACATAAATGGCTTCCAAAACCCGCTTTTTCAGGTTACTTGCCCTTTTTAGCTATACCGGTCTATTAGTATGGGTCATTACCTGGCACTTTTTGCTTTCCGCGAATCAGCAATACAGCAATGTATTTTTGTTTTTGTTCTGGGTATTACCACTGCTCTTCCCAATGGTTGGCATGTTTAAGGGGAAACCTTATACCCACGCCTGGGCGAATTTCATTGTCATGATCTATCTACTGCATAGTCTAACCGCTATTTACACCGAAACAGATGAGTGGTGGTATGCATTAATAGAATTAGTTCTGGCGACGTCAATGTTTATTGGTTGTAGTTATTACGCGAAATTTAGAGGCCGGGAATTAGGTCTTGGATTAAAGAAGCTGTCTGAGAGTGAGTAGTCATGCGAGTATTTGGCACCATAATTTGTTTGATATTGTTAACCGCCTGCGGTGGTGGTTCTGGGACAGGGAGTAATATACCCGCCCCCTCACCTGCACCTTCCCCTGCTCCTCCGGTGTCTGATGAGGTGGCAATATCAGTCAGCGGCCCCACTGCTGCTAAACGCGGTGAAGCCGTTGGTCTTGCAGCCCTACTTAATACACAGTCAGAAAACTACCAGTTCCAATGGCAACAAATATCGGGGCCCAGCGTCACCATTTTGGCGGCCCATAGCCAGGCAATCGGCTTTGATGTTGAAGAGTCTGGTGACTACAGTTTTGAAGTCACAGCGACCCACAAAACAACCAGCGAACAAGTCGCCGAATCCTTTGCTTTTTCTGTTGCAGAAGAGACAAAAACCGCTCAGGTACGCCTTGACCATGCAGTCGTAGAACAGGGCCCAGTTTCATTACGGGTCGATGTGCCGGAGAATGAAAGAATTAGCTCAATCACCTGGCGTCAGACGGCCGGTCCAACTGTATCCGCCAGTTCCATTACCCAGCAAGAGCAGTTTTTATTTTTTACGGCACCCAGCGTAACCAGTGATCAGATCGTGCAATTTGAAGCGACGATTACAACAGCAAGCGGAATAAACGATAGTGATAGCTCCATGGTGTTAATCAAAAACACCACTGTGAACAGCAATGGTTACTTTCCAGGAGTAGCCGAATCCGTGGTATACAGCGAGATGTTCCCATATAGAAATGCCTCTCCCTACGCCACCGCATTACAGAACTGCGTATACAATAACCAAATTGATGCTTCCTGCAATTTTTCACAGCTGCCGTTAATCGGACAGGTCACAGAATCCCCTACCATTGAAGATGTATTAAGCAGGCTATTGGTCTCACATCAATGGATGGGTGACAGATTTAAAGAGTATCTGGAGAACTCTATTGCCGCACCGGATATGCTGGCTCTGCTGCGAGGTGTGACAGCGGTGGTGATATCTTACGAAGTCAGGCCGTCTTTTTACTGGGTAGCCACAGGGGCCATCTATCTTGATGCCCGTAATTTTTGGGTAACCCCAGAAGAACGGGACACACTCAACGATATACCTGACTACCGTTCTGATTTCGGTAATGATTTACAATTTATCATGCCTTGGCGCTATGTAAAAAACGGGGCTAATTATCTGAATCGCAGCGACTATCCACAAGAACAGCGACTGTCCCGCACCTTTACCGATGTTGAGGCAGATATCACCTGGCTGATGTACCATGAACTGGCCCATGCCAATGATTTTTTCCCCCCAGATGTCCGTACCACGTTAACTCTGAATACCTCACCACTGGGTTACTTCAATAACAATGATGCCCGCTCCAGTGCATTTTCTGAACAATACCCTCTGAGGTCACAGGAAATGAATTCTTTGGCTGATGTCAGGTTTAGAGGCAATGCGGCCAATGCCACACAAAAGGCCTATACCGCAGATGATGTTGAACTGTTTTTTAGGCCTGATGATGCCGCGATGTTTTATAGTTACCTGACCACGCGCGAAGACTATGCGACGTTATTTGAACGTTTCATGATGGCTTATCGATTTGAAGCCTATGCCGATACCGCCATAATGGCAAAAGACAATAATCCCGAGTTCTTGGTCACCTGGGGGCAACGCAATCGCATCATGGAACAGCGTATTCAACCTCGCACGCTGTATAGTGTAGAAAATATCTATCCAGAGCTGCCAGCCCAGCAAATATTAGCTGAATTTCCGCCAGCGCAATTAATGACACCTGATACTAGCTGGTTCGATAATCTCATATTAGACAATCAGCAAAAAAGGAGCACGACAAGAACGCCCGGGGCGACCTCAGAACTAATGGAAGGTGTACATCATTTACACACTGGAAGGCCAGGCGTTCCAGGGACGAAGAATTAACACTCACTACGGTGTTAAGAAATCTTAGTTCAGACCGCTCAGAGCCCCCGTCTTTACTCCTGACTGCCCGAAATACGGAATCAACAGAAACCCGAAAAGTCGGTACAGAACGTCAGAGCCTTTCAGATTGCGGTCGGTCGGATTGGCATTTCTCTGAGGTCCGTTACTCGTCCATTGCAGAACTTGCAAACTCTTATTAACAGGTGTTGGTATTTATCTAAAGCAGACTTTAAAGTGCATGACTTTACAAAATCTATGTCTTTTTAAACCTTCTTTTAAAATAAATCCAGATACCCAATAAAGGAAAACAAAGCGCTAGGACAGCATTGGTCAGGTTAGACTGTCTCATCCTTTTTCGGGAATACCAATAGTGAAAATACTTCGTTCCAGATACTTCTAACTGAAGAACCCTTTTGTTCTTTATTGTCATTTTTACTTCAGTATTGGGTTGCAGCCAATCCAAATAGGAGCAGTCAAAACTGTAGTCACTATTGTGATAGCGTTTACCACTATTCAACGTAAAATAGAAGGCATTATTTATTCTGTACTTATCCGCAAAACCACAACTAAACTCTTTAAGCGTTCCAACAACAACTTTCTCTTTTGAAAACGAATTTGATATCGCTACTTCACCAAACAAAACTGTAAAAACAGTTGCAAACAGAATACTTCCTATAAAGTTTAATTGCTTACGAATAGCCATCAATTATCAGACCTTAAGTTCTACTTAATCATTAGCACTTCGGATTCTTTCCTATTTATTAAAAATTAACTATAGTTTCCACAAATATAAGTACGGCTGCAGAAAAGAACATTGAAACCCCTAACCAATTTAGCGTCTTTATCAAGGCAGCCCATTCCTGTTTAATATACTTTTCAGTTTGAGACAAAATCTTACTTCCCATCATAAAAATGTCTAAGTTTGATACTTCTGGGTTTTTAAATACAAACGCTAGGAGTGTTGTGAGAATAGCAATAGCTAATCCCAAACCACCTAAAAACAATGCAATTGTAAAGAGCATTTTCTGATTGGGTTCCTATGGAAGCGTTTAACTTGTATTTCCTCAAATGACCAGAGTAAACCGAATAGTTGCATGTTGCTAACTTGACAGTCTTCTTATAGCAGAAATTAAACCAGTTTCTGAGTTACGAGGAATCGGTCAGTTATTTGGCTTTAAGCGATATTAATCACATAGTATATACCGCAAGCTAACAGAATAATCATACCAAGAAAACTGCACCAAAACTCGGAGTTAATTTCATCATTTAAGGTGATTCTTTGGCGTGGTCTTGGATAACTGCCAAGAGTAATTATTTTACAAAGAGGCCAACCTACCCAAAAACAAATTGTTTTAAAAAACACTTCGGCTATAAGGTATCCGATTGCTCTGAAAAAACCTTTTAGAATTTCTCCGAATATCCCTAATATATCTTCCATTGAAATCCTATATTGAATTAACTTTCAGTCTGCTTTCGTTGGATGTTAAACCAGTTCAAACATGATTCGAAGAACTTCTGCACTTTGGCTAATTCTGAAGGTAAGAATAACAAATATCAAGCATCTGGTTTAAAGGTAGTTTTGATTTGGGCATCCCAGAATTGAATTGCGCATATGCAACACATGGGCTGAGTCTTTCGCTTTTCGATACACAAGGCAATATTCCTCGCTAAGTCCCATATCCGAAATTGAGTAGAAAACACGATCTATTATTTCTTGTGAAATCGTATTGTGCTGGATTATTGCTAAGTATTTTCGAGGATAATTAATCCCCCACTTAACGAAAGTTGAATACTTAGCTAGTCCAGTCGCTTCTCCGTCATAATTCGATAAGAAGTGAATAATTTCAGATTCTTCTGAGTAGGATGAAAGCAAATCCTGGGTTTCAATGTTCGATTTGCAAATCGAATCGCATTCACATCCGACTAGCGTCAATAAAATTAGCGATAAAAATGTGAATGAGTAACGTCTGATTTTAAATGATGTCATACCTGCGATTAGGTTTGGTGCGAAGTTCCCTTACTTGGCTTTAAACGACTATTGTAAACGAGGCTTACCAAAGATGCGAATGTCGGCAACACGGCACAACAAGTCACTTAATCGACCTCTGTAGTGGCTTGATACATTCATGTGGGACATTTCTAATACTTTGATTTTATTTAATTTTTCCCTTATCCAGAACTAAGGTTAATTACTCCCTGTCGGAATATTGTCGAAAATCTCTTTAACAAAAGGAATGGTTAACTTTCGCTGTGATTGCAGCGAAAGTTTGTCCAATTTCTCTAATATTTCCTGCAAAGAACGTAAATCTCTGGGTAATCGCAACAGCAAAAAACGCGCGACTTCTTTTGGTAGATCAAAGCCGCGCTCAGCTGCCTTTCTCATTAAAAAGGCGACTTTGTCCTGTTCTGATAAGTCTTTTAGCTGCATACATTGTCCCCACTGTAGTCTGGACACCAGATCCGGCAAGCCATAACCAATATCTTTGGGCAACTGACGAGCTGACATCAGCAAGTAACAGTGACCTTGTTCGAGCACACGGTTGATCAGGTCAAATAGCGCGATTTCCCATTCTCGCTGAGCAGCCAGTTGCTCTATATCATCCAGGCACAATAGCGTTACATGACCAGTTTCTTTTAACACGTCGGGGCCAAGTGCCAGTGCATCTGACATACTTAAATACAGACTAGAGACATCATGTTTTAATGATTCAGTGAAGGTAGCCGTAAGCAAGTGGCTTTTGCCCATTCCTGTGGCGCCAACCAGCAAATTAATTTGCTGTGAGCCGGAAAATTCGCCATTGCTCAATGCAGTTAAATAGTTCACGGGTTCCTGATTACTGCCGGCCAGAAAGTTATCGAAGGTAAAATGCTCATTCTTGGGGAATGGAAAGACTAATTGTTCCTGCGTCATGGATTCCAAAAATACTCCAACTGCTCACCGACTCTGCCAAAAGCGTCGGTTTTTCGTCGAATATTGCCATCCAAAGCCAGGGTAGCAATTAAATCGTCTGGCGCACCAATCAAAGTTAACGAAAACTCACCGGTAGACCCGTTTAGCCGAGTAAGCTTTATGTCGCTGACCATAGTCAGGGATTTAAAGAATCGCACCACATTAGCGTAGGCTTCAATGGAGTCAAGATTCAAAATATATAACGGCACTTGCCCACTATTCATGGCCAAATCCGACATGTCTACGGCATAACGTTCAGCAAGATAATCAGCAATCATGTCGGCAAACTCCTGCAACACAAGTGCCTGTTGATCCGCGAAAAACAAACCCTGCTGAGCTATTTCGGACTCTAATATTTGCCAGTCCAGTTGCCATTGGATATCACCCTCGGATGCAGTGTTGTCGGTTTTATACAAACGAGCGGAAAAGGTCGCTTCCGGCAAATATCGCTGGCTGGCTTCCCGCATTACATCGTCGAATCGGCCCCACACATCATAAACATTCACCACAGACAGATCTTCAATGTCCATCAATGGATATGTCAGTCTAATACCACGACGCTGAGCAAAACGGTCCAACTCGCTCTTCACGTCTCCCGGTTCCAGTGCGGAGACTAATCGGCGCTCTTGAGTATTTTCAAAAGCCAACCAAACCAGGGCAGTTGGTCGCCGTTTTCCCCAAATGGGGAAATCGGAATTAGTCACAATATTGTTTACGGCTGTTTCGTCAAAATCTGCCACCAGATACAAATTTTTATCTACTTCATAGCGATAGGAACGAATAAAGTCTCTGGCCCGTTGTGATTGTTGTGCGACAAAAGCATGATCAACAATACTGGTATCGCCACTGACTTTTACCAGGACCTGTTTCAACGATTCCTGAAAAGCGCGCCGTTGCTCTGCTGTTGTTTGATTGCTAACCTCAACCCGAGTTTGGTAAAGATCATCAATAATGCTGCCATGAGCCAAACGCATACACACTAACAACAGTGTTAGCAAACAGCTGATTTTTGATATTCTTTGCACTCAATCAAATCCAATTGAAGTCGTTGCGGAAGCGCCATTGTCCTGTAAAGCGACAAAAAGATCATCTCTCTGAACACATTTTTCAAGCTAGTTGCGTGATTTCCGAGCAAAATGCCCCAATCAGAGTATTCAAATCTGCATGAAATTGATAATATGCGCTGCAATTTCTACAGCTGGAATGAATCAGGTTTGAGCAAGCAATCTCTCAGTTACAAAGACGCGGGTGTCGATATTGACGCTGGCAATCGTTTGGTTGACAGAATCAAAAGCGTCACCAAAAAAACCCATCGCCCTGAAGTAAAAGGCAACATCGGTGGATTCGGTGCATTATGTGCTATCCCGGAAAAGTACAATAAGCCACTGTTAGTTTCAGGTACCGATGGAGTGGGCACCAAGCTGAGATTGGCGATGGATTTGCAAAAACACGATAGTGTCGGTATCGATCTTGTCGCAATGTGCGTGAATGACCTGATAGTTCAGGGCGCTGAGCCTTTGTTTTTCCTCGACTACTACGCCACGGGTAAACTGGATGTGGATGTTGCCACAGACGTTGTAGCTGGCATCGGACAGGGATGCGAATTGTCTGGCTGTGCTCTAATCGGTGGTGAGACCGCTGAAATGCCGGGAATGTATCATGGCAATGATTATGACATTGCCGGGTTTTGTGTTGGTGTTGTTGAAGCCGATGAGGTCATAGATGGCAGCAAAGTCGCCGCGGGCGACGCCCTGATTGCGTTAGCCTCCAGTGGTCCTCACTCGAATGGCTTTTCGTTGATTCGCAAAATTCTGGAAGTGTCAGAGACCGATCCCGCGACCCAGCTAAATGGTAAAACAATTGCAGAACACCTGTTGGAGCCGACGCGCATTTATGTGAAGTCAGTGCTGGAATTAATCGCCAATATGCCCGTTCACGCGTTGAGCCACATCACTGGAGGTGGCTTCTGGGAAAATATCCCACGTGTTTTACCGGAAAATCTACAAGCCCACATTGACGGTAATAGTTGGCAATGGCCAGAGATTTTCAATTGGTTACAGGAAAGTGGCAATGTTGAAACCCATGAGATGTACCGTACTTTTAACTGTGGCGTAGGTATGATCATTGTCGTTCCACAGGAAAAAGCGCAAGATGCTGTGACCATGCTAAATGCTGCAGGTGAACAGGCATGGGTCATTGGTCACATCAATGAGAGAGAAGCTGAACAGCCCCACGTTATCATCGATTGAGTGCAACAATGAGTAAAAACATCGTTGTCCTGATATCCGGTAGCGGTTCAAATTTACAAGCAATTATCGATGCCATTAATGCCCAACAAATTAATGGCTCGATTAAAAAGGTAATTAGCAACAAACCAGAGGCGTATGGCTTAATTCGGGCATTTAAATCAGGCATACCCGACGAGTGCATAGACCATCGTAAATTTGAGTCCAGACAAGCCTTTGACCAGGCTTTGATGAAAAGCATAGACAAAGCCAATCCTGACATAGTCGTTTTGGCAGGATTTATGCGCATCTTAACGGATGAATTTGTAGAACATTACCTTGGTCGAATGATCAATATCCACCCTTCTTTGTTACCTAAATTTAAGGGGCTCCATACCCACAAACGGGCCATTGAAGCAGGTGAAAAAGAACATGGTGCGTCCGTCCACTTTGTTACTCCTGCTTTAGATGATGGTCCGGTGATAATTCAGGCTGCGGTCAGAATTGATATGCAGGATACAGCTGATAGTCTGCAAAAAAAGGTCTTCAAAGTGGAGCATCAAATCTACCCGGAAGCAATAAAGTGGCTCTGTGAAGATCGCATTGCTTTAACAGCGCAAGGCGTTACACTGGATAGTACACTTTTGTCTGAATCAGGTTTCCGGTTGCAAGCCCTTGATTAACAAAATAAATAGAGGTCAATGTGCTATGCGAATAATCGTTTGTTGCGTACTCGCCCTGTTTTGTTCTTTTCCCTATGCAAAACAACTGACGCCATTCGAAGCTAAATATGATGCTTATAGAAACGGCAGCAAACTGGGTTATGCGGTAATGCAATTGAGCAAAACCGACAACAACCAGTACAAGCTTTATTATAAAAGTGACGTTTCTATCTTTTTCTTGTCAGATAAACGCGAAGAAACCAGTATCTTTAAACTGAGCGACGAAGGTCGGTTGTTACCCTGGCAGTATCATTACAAACGCACTGGCACCGGCCGCGATAAATCACTGTCACTTACGTTCAACGAAAAAACCAACGAAATCACAATAAATAAAAAATCCACAATTAACTGGAATGGAGAGTGGGACAACCAGTTATATCGCTTTGATTTGCAATCCCAGTTACGGCAAAAAGCAGAAGATATCCAATATGACTTAATCAATTATCGCGGTCAGAAGAAACAATACGGTTTTGAAGTCATTTCTGAAGAAATGCTGCAGTTACCTTACGGTCAAATCAATGCCATTAAAGTCAAAACGATTCGTTCCAATACAAAACGGCTGACATACTCCTGGTTTGCCCCCGACCTGGACTACTTGTTAGTGCGATTGCAGCAATTCAAAAAAGGCGACGAACAAGGTGATATTCAGTTGTCATCTTTAACGGTCTCTTCAGAGTAACACCCCATTTTTAAAAAGTGCAAACTCCCCCGGGTTCATCTTATGCCATTGTTCGTTATTGGTTAGTGGTCTTGTCGCAATGACGGTCACTATGTCATCGGGCGTAGTTTCTTTTTGAAAGTCCACCGCCATTTCGGCATCGATGAGATGAGCTTCTCCAAAAGGTGCTTTGCGTGTAATGTAATGCAAATTTTTGCCGCAGTATGCTAAGACATAAACACCGTCCGTCAGCAGCATATTATAAATGCCAAGCTCTCGTATGCTATGGCAAAGCTTGGCGACGTAGCGAAACGCAGAAGCCCAGTTCCGAGGGGCATTTTGGTATTTGATAAATAACTGATCCAACAAATAACAAAACGCTCTTTCGCTGTCGGTGTTGCCTATCGGCTTGTGATATTTAATGGGTAAGCCCTGATTGTACCCAGTCAGTTGGCCATTATGAGCAAAGGTCCAGTTTCGTCCCCACAACTGTCTGACAAACGGATGGGTATTTTCAAGACAGACTCGACCTCGGTTTGCCTGCCTGATATGACTGATAACAGCCTTTGACTTTATCGGATAGCTTTTGACCAGTTGAGCTATTTCCGAATCACAACTTGGTAATGGATCTTTAAAACTACGGCAACCTTTACCTTCATAGAAGGTAATTCCCCAACCATCTTTATGAGGTCCTGTCCTGCCACCGCGCTCCATCAGTCCGCTGAAACTAAAACAAATATCAGTAGGAACATTGGCAGACATCCCCAGCAATTCACACATTTTCACCTCTCATTTTGGGCCAACGTCAACTTTTTAAGTGACCAGTGTGTCATGCCCTATTACGTGTTTATATCCAAAATACTAAAAATTTTTGACTTTGATAATGAAAAATATTTAAACGCGCGTTTGAATATTTGTTAAAGTGCGATAAATTAAAATAACAACTTCACCAAATTGGTGGTCACGACCCGTACCAACACCACCAATTTTTAAGGGGGCTCTATGCAATTATTGATTTGGGTACTCGCGCTGATCGCCGTTTTGACAGCCTGTAGTTATCTGCGTATTAAGTTACTCCACACGACTGTCGCTGCTGCAACAGTGATGCTGGTGGGCACGGCACTGGACATAGTATCGCTGTTTGCCTGGATAGCATTCGCAGTGATAGCTGTACCACTTAATGCCAAAGATATCCGCAAACAGTATCTCACCAAACCGCTGCTAAAAATGTACAAGAAAATCATGCCGGAGATGTCCAAGACCGAGCAAGATGCGGTTGATGCCGGAACAGTCTGGTGGGACGGTGAAATTTTTAGTGGCCAACCTGACTGGGAACATTTACACAATATCCCACCAGCGCGCCTGAGCGCCGAGGAACAAGCCTTTCTTGATGGCCCTGTTGAAACAGTTTGCGAAATGGTTGAAGAGTGGCAAGTGAACCATGAGCTTGCCGATTTGCCTCCCGAAGTCTGGCAATATCTTAAAGACAACAAATTCTTTGCCATGATCATTAAAAAAGAGTTTGGTGGACTGGATTTTTCTGCTTACGCACAATCGCGTGTTCTACAAAAATTAGCGGGTTGCAGCACCGTACTTGCCAGTACCGTGGGTGTACCAAACTCTCTTGGTCCCGGTGAACTGTTGCAACATTATGGAACTCCTGAGCAGCAGCAACATTATCTTCCCGGCCTTGCAGAAGGCAAAGAAATTCCGTGTTTCGCATTGACCAGTCCTGAGGCAGGATCGGATGCAGGCGCAATTCCCGACCAAGGTATTGTGTGTAAAGGTCAATGGAATGGCGAAGAAGTTATTGGCATGAAACTCACCTTCGATAAACGCTACATAACGCTGGCGCCTATCGCAACCGTGGTTGGTTTAGCCTTTAAATTATATGACCCCGATGGTTTGTTGGGTAGCGAAAAAGAATTGGGTATCACCTGTGCCCTTATTCCAAGAGATACAGATGGATTGGAGATTGGGCGTCGTCATTTCCCGTTAAATGTCCCCTTTCAAAATGGTCCTTTGCGTGGCAAAGACATTTTTGTGCCGCTTGATTTCATTATCGGTGGGGCTGAAATGGCAGGGCAAGGTTGGCGGATGCTGGTTGAGTGCTTATCCGTGGGTCGCTGCATCACCCTACCCTCGAATGCTGCAGGTGGCATCAAAACGGTGGCCATGGCCACGGGTGCATACGCTCGGATCAGACGTCAGTTCAAACTTCCCATAGGAAAAATGGAAGGCATTGAAGAAATGCTTGGGCGAATTGGTGGTAACGCCTATCTGATGGATGCCGTGACAAAAATGTCGACCAAAGGCGTCGACTTAGGTGAAAAGCCTTCGGTTATCTCTGCCATATGTAAATACCACTTAACTGAAAAAATGCGCATTTGTGTTAACGACGCGATGGATATTCATGGCGGAAAAGGCATTATGCTAGGGCCAAATAACTACCTTGGTCGCGGTTATCAGGGAGCACCCATCGCAATTACAGTTGAGGGTGCCAACATTCTGACCCGCAATATGATGATATATGGTCAGGGTGCTATGCGCTGCCATCCTTTTGTTTTAAAAGAATTGCGCGCTGCCGGTCTTGAAGATCAAAACGAAGCATTAGAACAGTTTGATGATGCGTTGTTCGGGCACATTGGTTTTGCCATCAGTAATGTTGTTCGTAGCAAATGGATGGGGTTTACTGCCGCTAAATTCACTCGGGCTCCCTATGGAGATGAAACTAAAAAGTACTATCAAGCGTTAAGTGCCTTCAGTGCCAATCTGGCGATGTTGTCAGATATATGCATGGCGTTGCTGGGTGGTGATTTAAAACGTAAAGAGCGTATTTCCGCGCGACTTGGTGATATTCTCAGTGGTCTGTACCTGGGATCAGCTACCCTGAAACGCTTTGACGATGATGGCCGTTTGCAAGAAGACTTACCGCTATTGCATTGGGCGATGCAAGATACACTGCACAATATAGAAGTGGCTATGGTTGAGTTACTGGATAACTTCCCTAATGCGCTTATTGGCAAGGCACTGAAATTTATGGTGATGCCCTATGGTCGCAGGTTTAAACGTCCCAGTGACAAGTTAGATCATCAGATCGCCGTATTGTTGCAGACCCCGGGGGCGGCGCGCTCTCGCTTAGGTCATGGCCAGTATCTGGCGGAAACAGACAAAAACCCATTGGGGCTGCTGGAGCAAACCCTTAAAGATATTATCGCCTGTGAACCAGTATACGATCGCATCTGCGAAAAACTGGGTAGTAAACCCCCATTTACGCAACTGGATAAACTGGCGGATAAAGGTTTGGAACTGGCTATAATTTCCGAGCAGGAAGCAGCTTTGCTGAGACGTGCGGAAAAAGGACGCCTGCGTACCATCAATGTCGACGATTTTGACAATGAAGAACTTGTTGCAGGAACCGCCAAAACCACGAAAAAACGCGTGAAAAAATCCATCGCAGCGTAAACTAAACAATTTGAAAGATAATCAGGGGCAAATTTGCCCCTTTTTTTATTCTTCACTTAACCAGCCCGGAGAATAATTTGACTAAGTTTTAAAGATATTCAATTATCTGTTTATCTGACATAACCGGACTCTCATCGTGACGAAAGAAGTTTCCGAAAGTAACCACGCTACCGTATTGGTCGTTGACGATGAACCTATCAGCCTGACTGCAATAAGCCATGCACTTGAAGAAGAAGACTATCAGGTTTTACAGGCACAGCATGGTGAAGAAGCATTAAACATCGCAACAGAACAAAACCCGGACGTCATGCTGCTGGATATTAACATGCCGGGCATGAATGGACTGGATGTCTGCAAACTATTAAAAGCCAGCCCGGAAACAGAAGCCATTCCCATTATCTTTCTTACGGCAAGCCAAAATGACCTTGCAGAAGCATTCAATGCCGGTGCAGTTGATTATGTGCTAAAACCGTTCAACGTCACAGAAGTGTTGGCCCGTGTCAATGTTCACGCCAGAAACGCGCGATTAATGGAGTCTATTGCTAATACCAATAAGGCATTAGCAGCGCTGACCAATTCACTGGAAATGAAAGTCAAAGAAAGAACCAATGAATTGACGCTGGCCAATGAAAAGCTACGCGCAGAAATTAATGAAAAACAGGAACTACGCGAGCAGTTGCAACAGCTGTCCAAATATGACGTCGTCACTGGTATGCATAATCGTTTGGCAATGCAAGAGTTTATCGATATCAAATTGTTAGAAAGTCAGATGCTGCCTGAGTTTCCATTGTTTTACATGTTCCTTGATGTCGACCAGTTAAAAGTGATTAATGATTCATTTGGTCATGACGCTGGCGACAAACTTATTTTAGATTTAGTGTCTATATTCAAAGGCATGGCGCGGGAAGAGGATGTCGTAGCACGCATGGGGGGCGATGAGTTTTCCATGATTTTCAGCGAATCAGATGTCACCCACGCCAAAGTAAGAGCTGAAAAACTAAGAGAAAAACTAAAACAGGCAGGGTTTCAATGGGAAAATAACCCACTGAATATCGATGTTAGTATCGGTTTAGTGGAATTGACCGCTGATTTTCAAGATGCGAACCACGTCATGGGCGTTGCCGAAAAACTGACTTATGAATCGAAGATTCGTGGTGGTGGCGAGCTGCTTATCTATGAAAATGTCAAAGATCTGGTGCAAAGCAACAGTAAAGAAATTCGCTGGGTACCCGCCATTCAACATGCACTGGAACACAATAACTTTGTTTTATTTGGGCAAGGTATTTTTCCACTGGATGGCGGGCGCCCCGAGCGCTATGAAGTACTGGTGCGTATGCAAACTGACGATGGCCTGGTGCTACCGCCCTTATTTGTGCCCATTGCAGAGCGGTTTCATTTAATTTCACAAATTGATAAATGGGTCTTTAATGAAACCTTTCAGATGCTTTTGGAGCATCCAAACACCGATTTCAAACTAGCCATCAATGTCTCCGGCGAGTCGTTGCACAAAGACAGTTATCTGGAATATATCAGTGGCAGGCTTTGCGACGCCCCTCAATTAGGACAGCGTCTGTGTTTTGAAATTAATGAAACAGCCGCCCTGACTAATATTGACGCCACCGAAAATTTTATTGAGAAAATAGGACAGTTTGGTTGTGAGTTTGCGCTTGATGACTTTGGCACTGGCACATCTTCTTACGGTTTTTTAAAGTCGTTAAACGTTCAGTTTGTCAAAATTGATGGTAGTTTTATTCAACACATTGAAAACGAAAAAATCAGTCGCATGATGGTAACCTCAATATATTCTTTGGCAAAAGAAAACAACATGCAGGTGGTAGCTGAGGCAGTCGAAACTGAGTCGATTCTGCAGACATTGCAGAACATCCGTGTAGACTATGCACAAGGCTATGCATTACAAGAACCGCAAGAGCTCATTTCGTTGCTATCTTGATCCTTTGCACTCCATAAACCTCTGGACAGTGAAACTAAAACATGACGGAAAACGAACAGGACGCTAAGAAACAACAATTTAATGAATTCTTTAATATTGAACATGATATTAATGTCAATATAGTTCCTTTAGCGCCTGAATTTGAACTTCCTGAAATCGAAGACATCGAGCAGCATATGCCTTATGCTTTTCGCATGGCCAGCGAAATTTCCACCATTGAAAGCAAGGCCATCCGGCCACTGCGTAACATCAGTGACCACGCTTCTGAGTTAGCGGCTTACCTGACTCAGTTGTCGAAAAAAATTGATTTGATGATGTCCTACGTTTTGCACCAGCAGGACGACCATGACAAACGCTTTATTGCCAGACGTTTTGGTGGTGGTGGCATTATCGTCAGATCCACAGAAGCATTTGAATTGGGAAAACATTTTCAATTAAAATTATTCCTCGAAGAAGAAGCGACTGCTGTATTTTGCTACGGCGAAGTCATTGCGTGTGATCCATCGGAAGACGGATTTGATATTACTTTAATCTTTAGTCGAATTCGCGAACAAGACCAGGAACTATTGGTCAAGGCAAGTTTGCATCTTCAAACCAAACAACTTAAAAAGCGATCGCAGAGCCGTTCCAGTCAATAACACATGAATAAAAGTAGTATCTTTACCCCTGCTTTGCCCTCAAAGCAGGGTGAGCAACGTTTTTGGGGCAGACTTATTGGTGGCAGCTTGCCGCTGACCATCGCCTCTACCGCACGCACATCAGCACAGCGTCTAGTTCTGGTTACGGCTGATACACCTACAGCCTATAAACTGGAACGCGAAATACGCTATTTCCTGAAAGGTTCTGACTTATCAGTCAATGTTTTCCCAGACTGGGAAACATTGGCATATGATACTTTTTCACCTCATCAGGATATTGTCTCCCAGCGGTTAGAAACCCTGTATGAATTGAGTCAACCGGGTCATGATATTTTCATCATGCCGGTCACGACACTTTTACAAAAGCTGTCACCTACGGATTTCCTCGGTAAATATTTACTGATCCTAAAAACTGGGCAGCAGATTAACCTAGACAACTTTCGCCAGCGCTTTAGTAAAGCCGGTTATAGCACCGTTAATCAGGTTATGCAGCATGGTGAAGTATCAATCCGCGGCGGTATCATCGACCTCTACCCGATGGGCTCAAAGGTGCCCTACCGTATTGACTTATTCGATGATGAAGTTGAGTCAATCCGAGAGTTTGACCCGGAGACGCAGCGTTCCGGGGATAAAGTCAAAGAAATAAGGCTGTTGCCCGCGCATGAATTCCCCATAGATGAAGCAGGTATCAACACCTTCAAAGAAAATTACAAATCGCTCTTTGATGCGCCTGTAGGCAAAGGCAGTATTTTCGCCGATGTCGTTTCAGGAATAATGCCTGCCGGTATTGAATACTATCTGCCGCTCTTTTTTGAACAGACAGGCACAATTTTCGACTACCTCCATGAGGACACCTTATTTGCGGTCTATGGTGATATAAAAAATGCCAGTGAATTCTACTGGGCTGATGTTGCAGACCGATATGAACAATATCGCTGGGATCCCCTAAAGCCTCTTGTGCCACCAGAGTCTTTATTTTTAAGAATTGAAGAGTTATTTCAACAACTAAAAAAGTGGCCACGTATCACTCTTCATGACAACGACATTGAAGAACGTGTCGGGTCAGTCAACTATCCAGTGTCTAAATTACCGGATGTAACTATTAACTCTGGCTTGCAAGTACCGCATGTCAAGTTACAGGAGCAACTCAAAGTCTGGCAGAAAAACGCAGTGAAAGTTTTGTTCTGCTCGGAGTCCGCAGGTCGAAAAGAGACACTGACTACCTTACTAAAAAAAGCCCAGGTGGTGCCAGAGTCGTTTGCTACACTAGATGATTTTTTGGGGAGCCATGACAGTATAGGGATTACCACCAGTCCAGTTGAAACCAGTTTTATTTACGAAGCCAGCGACGGTGCTTTTGCCTTTATTACCGAAGCAGAATTACTGGGCCACAAAGTTAGTCAACGGCGCATGCGTAAAAAGCACGAAGCGACCGATGAGTCTGCGGTTATCAAAAATCTTGCTGAGCTGTCTCCCGGTCAGCCTGTGGTCCACTTGGAGCATGGTATCGGACGCTTTATCGGCATGCAAACACTGGATGTGGGTGGCATCAATACCGAATACCTGACTATCGAGTATGCCAAAAAGGCAAAACTGTATGTTCCTGTCGCCTCCTTGCATCTGATCAATCGCTACAGCGGTGGTCAGTCTGAAAATGCGCCATTGCATTCTCTTGGCAACGACACCTGGAGCAAAGCAAAACAGAAAGCAGCAGAAAAAGTTCGTGATGTGGCAGCTCAGTTGCTGGAGGTGTACGCTCAACGAGAATCTAAACCGGGTCACGCTTATAAAATAGACTGGCAGCATTATCAGCAATTTGCTGACAGTTTTCCTTTTGAAGAAACCCCCGATCAGGAACAGGCGATCAATGCGGTCATCAATGACATGGGCACCAATCGGGCAATGGACCGGTTGGTATGTGGTGACGTAGGCTTCGGCAAAACCGAAGTTGCCATGCGAGCAGCATTTCTAGCAGCCTATCAGGGTAAGCAGGTCGCGGTATTAGTGCCAACCACCCTGCTCGCCCAACAGCACTATGAGAACTTTAAAGATAGATTTGCCGATTGGCCGTTTAATATAGAAGTGATGTCCCGCTTTAAAACTGCGAAAGAACAGAAATCTGTCATGAGTGCCCTGGAAGAAGGTAAAGTGGAGATTGTTGTCGGTACCCATAAACTGTTGCAAAAGGATATTAAGTTTGCTGATTTAGGCTTATTGATCATCGATGAGGAACACCGATTTGGTGTGCAGCAAAAAGAGCGTATCAAGTCATTACGAGCCAATGTTGATATCCTGACCCTGACTGCAACCCCTATTCCGCGCACATTGAATATGGCATTAAGCGGCATGAGAGATTTGTCGATTATTGCAACGCCCCCAGCAAAACGTCTGGCCATCAAAACTTTTGTGCGTCAGCGCGACGAAAAATTGATTCGTGAGGCGATAATGCGGGAGATTCTGCGTGGCGGTCAGGTTTATTTTTTGCACAATGAAGTTGAAACCATCGAACGCACCGCAGAAGAGATCCGTCGCATCGTGCCTGAGGCCAAAGTCAGTATTGCACATGGTCAGATGCGTGAGCGAGAACTGGAACGCATGATGTCTGATTTTTATCATCAGCGCTTTAATGTACTGGTCTGTACGACCATCATAGAAACCGGCATCGACATCCCTTCAGCCAACACCATTTTGATGGATCGCGCAGACCATCTGGGTTTAGCTCAAATGCATCAGCTGAGAGGACGCGTGGGTCGCTCTCACCATCAGGCCTATGCATATATGCTGACACCGCATCCAAAACGCATGACCAGAGATGCGACCAAGCGACTGGAAGCTATTGCTAACCTTGAAGATTTAGGCGCTGGGTTTGCGCTGGCAACACATGATCTGGAAATCAGAGGGGCCGGTGAATTGCTCGGAGAAGAACAATCAGGTCAAATCAGTACTGTGGGCTTCAGCCTGTATATGGACATGCTGGAACAGGCAGTGGAGGCCATTAAAGAAGGTAAAGAGCCGGCACTGGAGAATTTATTATCAGAGCAAACAGAAATCGATCTCCGATTACCTGCACTTATCCCGGAAGATTACGTTCCCGACGTGAATATTCGGTTGTCGCTATACAAGAAAATTGCCTCATGTAAAAATCATGATGATTTGGACGATGTACGCATTGAACTTATTGACCGATTTGGTTTACTACCTGACTCAGCTAAAAATCTGTTCGCCGTGAGTGAGTTGAAGTTAATGGCAAGACCACTGGGCATACAACGCATTGAAGCCCACGCGCAAGGTGGATTTGTTGAGTTCTCGGAGAAAACAGACATTGATCCCGGTTTTATTATTAAGTTGATTCAATCGCAGCCGAAAGTGTATAAATTTGACGGTCCACAAAAACTGAAATTCGTCAAAAATATCGAAAAATATGAACACCGGATAAAATTGGTTGATAGCATGTTGCAGGACTTTAACAGGCAAAGGAAAGTAGCTTAATGATACGAGGGTTGTGTATAACCTTATTATTTGCCGCATCAAGCATGGCGACGGCACAAACTCGGCAGCCGGGGGATCCATGGTGGTTTGAAGTTGAGGCTCTGTTCTTTACGCGTGATGTAACCATAGAGCAGTTGCAGGAAAAATTTATCGATGATTTTGATGCCATAGAGTCTGATGTATACCCCAGTTTTGTGCGCTCACTACTGGCACCGGATATTCGCTTACTCAGACAGTCATTGCCGATATGCAGTGAACGGGATGCCCTGCCAGCACTGCCATTACAAACTGTTCCAGCACCAGAAATATCACAGGACCTAATTCATGGTGATCTTAATAGTTACCTTGAGAAGCTCGATAAACGAATAGATATTATTGACAACCTGCAGCTGTTTGAAGAGCAGCAAACCGAATCCATGAATTCTCAGGACTTTGCCCGCAGCACAATTGATTCGGGTCGGTTTGATTTGCAAAGCCAAAACAACAGCAGGCTAAATGACAGTGCACTTGAAATCACTGAAGTTGATTTGAACACTGTCGATTACACTACCTTTAACAATGAACCGCCCGTCGCTGCAACACATCCTCCAATTGCTTGGCTAATTGCAGATAGCGCGAATGCCATTGTCCTCCCCGAAGCGCTTCATTGCCAATGGCCGGTTGAAGCCGAAGTCTATTTCGATGACACTGAATATCAATGGCGCAACCAAGTGGATGTTTCCGTCGTACCAAGAATATTAAACGGTATTGAGTTTCCTTTCAGCGAACAAGCTTATGTCCTTCCAGACAGTGAGCTTGAACTGACCGAGGTTTATCGCCATATGCGCAATAGCCGTGATTTAAAACCTCTCCTGCATATGGCATGGCGTCAAAACGTTGCAACCGGAAGAGACAACGCTCCTTTCTACCATATTTTTGCGGGACAGAAGTTTGTCACAGAACAGCAAAAACAAGATGGCATCGTCACACCCCAACCCACATTCGATGATCCTCTGGCGGTTATTGAATATGCACTTTCAGAAGATTTTACAGTTCAGGAACAGCAAACCGAGAAAACCAATCTTCGCAGCGCAGAATGGCCAATAGATGGTCTTTTAAAGGTCTTTATAGAATATATCGGTGGTACACCATATTTACATATAGACAGCATATTTGATGTTGCGGTTAATAATGACGCTAATACCGAACAACACAGCCTTCGTTTTTCGCAATTACGACGGGTTATCAGTACCGAGATTCATTATTTTGATCATCCAGCTTTCGGGTTTGTTATTCAGGTCAGGCGTTATGAGAGGCCAGAACCTGAATCAGATGAACCAGAAATAACCAATGACTAACCGCACTGTGCTTTGTTTATAGCTGTTGCCAATTAACTGCATCGTGCCAGACGCATTTTATATCCGAGTAATTCAGGTGAATCTGGATCGAGCAGCTTTAGCGCATTAATCATGGCTACAATGCCAGCTTTTTTTGGTACATTGAAGAATACCATGACTCCATCACCACTGTTCTCGTAACCTTAAGCCAGTGAGACTGCTTTCCAGCTAACGTAGTTAACAGAGACGTATATGGACGCTTCTCTGTAGTAAAACCGTTTTTAGCCCTTCACGCTGCGAAGTAGTGCGAATGCTCTTCTCGTCCCCTGCATAGACAGGTCAATTGCCCAAAGTAACCCAACGAGGCGCTTGTCATTAGCTTTAAACATCGACATTATATAAGCTGAAATTACAGATAAGCTTGAAATTGCAGAATGAATCAATGCAAGGATCGAGTAGCGTAGTTTATCCAGCCATAGCGCATTTGACATTAAGCCCGGAATTATTAAATGACCAAACAACACAACACCTCGCCAGTTTTTCAAGCGGTACTGTCTGCCAGATTATCCAGAAGACAGGCCTTAAAAGGTTTGGGCGCAAGCAGTGCAGCAGTGATGATAGCTGGCTGTGGGATCTCATACCAAGCAGACAGACAATCCAATGGCGCAGTTGATTCTCTCAACTTTACAGAGTTACCCCATGGCCTGGATACCGATCTCAAGGTGGCTGAAGGCTACCATCCACAGGTACTGGTGCGCTGGGGCGATCCTATCTTCGCGGATGCCCCGGATTTTGATCCGCACAACCAATCGGAACACACCCAGGTGCAGCAGTTTGGCTTCAATAATGACTTCATCGGCTTTGTATCATTACCGTTAGGCAGCAACAATTCTGATCACGGCCTGCTGGTGGTTAATCATGAATACTGCCGCTCCAGCATGATGTTCCCCGGCTCACCAGCCGAAATTGAGCTGACTCGGGAACAGGCACGTACCAACATGATGGCTCATGGCCTGAGTGTGGTTGAAATACGTAAAGACAGCTCGGGCAACTGGCAATTGCTTAAAGAGTCCCAGTACACTCGCAGGATCACACCAGAAACCGAAATGATGATGACCGGCCCGGCGGCTGGTAGCCAGCGGCTGAAAACCCCCGATTCACCCGATGGCAAGCGCACCTTTGGTACTTACGGAAATTGCGCCGGTGGCGTCACGCCCTGGGGTACAATCCTCACTGGTGAAGAAAATATCGATTATATGTTTGGCGGTGACTTTTCCGCCAGTGGAGAGCAAGAAAACTACGAGCGCTTTGGCATGCGTTCCGAGTTTCGCGGCAGTTGGGGATTGCATCATGATCGGTTTGACATGAGTAAAACACCAGCTGAGCCTTTACATGCTGGCTGGGTGGTAGAAATAGACCCTTATGATCCTGACTCCATTCCGAAAAAACGCACTACCCTAGGTCGCTTTAAACATGAAGGCGCCAATATTTTCATCAATGCTGACAACCGGGTTGTTGCCTACACCGGGGATGATCAGCGTTTTGAATATCTGTACCGTTTTGTCAGTTCCGGACGTTACCAGCCAGACAATCGTGAAGCAAACATGACCTTACTTGATGACGGTATATTGTATTGCGCCAAATTTGATGCTGAGGGCAAAATACGTTGGCTGCCCATGGTGTATGGTCAGGGACCATTAACTGCGGAGAATGGCTTCCACAGCCAGGCTGATGTGCAGCTGGATTGCCGTAAAGCTGCCGATCTGCTGGGTGCAACTCAAATGGACAGACCCGAAGATGTGGAAGTGAACCCGGTTACAGGTCGGGTGTATGTGATGCTTACCAATAACAGCCGTCGCCAGGCAACACAAACCGATGGTCCAAACCCCCGAGCAGAGAATCATGGTGGTCAGATTTTGGAATTGGCGCCAGTAGATGGTGATCACTGCGCTGATGAGTTTGACTGGGATTTGCTCCTGGTAGCGGGCCCCAAAGAAGAAGCTGGGACTCAGTATCATCCCGCCATGAGCGACAACGGCTGGCTAGCCTGTCCGGACAACTGTGCTTTCGATAAACTTGGGAACCTATGGATCTCCACTGATGGCGCAGAACATTTCGGTGTTGCCGATGGCGTCTGGGCTACCGAAGTGTCAGGGCCCAATCGCGGTCTCACCAAAAGGTTTTTGCGTACGCCTGTTGGAGCAGAATTATGCGGACCGTTTTTTACACCAGATTCCGAAAACTTTTTCTGCGCGGTGCAGCATCCAGGTGAAGGCAGTACCTTTGATGCCCCCGTTACCCGCTGGCCCGATTTCGATCCCGCAATACCACCCCGTCCTTCGGTTGTGGTTATTACCCGAAAAGGCGGTGGCAGAATAGGGAGTTAAAATTTTAAATTACTGTTTACACTTCGGGCAATTAACAATAATTTGCCCGAAGCAACTCGAATGAAAGCAGTCCTTTCAAGTCAATTTCGGTATAAAACTTAGAAAGATTTACCGCCATTTAACCGAATAACACTTCTCTGCTGCCCATACAACTTTGCCCGTTCTAAATACTTAACAGAGACAGCCACTGTTCTCGTAATAATAAGCCAGTGATACTGCTTTTCAGTTGCCTCCACTATTACCAACCAAGTGATTATCAGGCAACTGGATTGTGTGCCATCCTAGCCTATCCCTCAACGTCGCTCACCCGTTTTTCACTTTGGATTCCGCTTACACATAAACCTGCAGGATGGCAATAATGTTCATGGAATTTTCCATCTTCATCATAAGGTTTAGTACTATGTGGAAAATTGGCTTCCCTCACCAAAAATCGAAGTGCCCACAATGATCAATAATTGCGCCATTAAAAAAACTAACTTTCACCGCGAGTAGCCGCGCCTTTTGGACTATGCCCTGGCTGCGTTCGATTATTTAGCAAAACAAAGGCGGCATAACCGAACCAGGCCATCGTAGGTATTGCCCACATACGCTGAACTAAACCGTTGTAAGAAGCAGGTATAAAACCTGCGTATATCAGCCAAAACATCAAGACATGGATAAACGAGAGCATCACCGACAGTCGCTCAAACCTACGGGAATTGACTTCCCCTTTAAATTCCAGAGCAGTACACACAGGAATAAGGATCATGAATATAGATAGGTTGTATAACAGATGCAGAGGACTGTTTAGAGTCCAGACACCGGCACTTATCATGCTCGCACCGAGCAGCATGACGGTCAGGGCCGCGACCGAAAACGTCGCCTTGGTAAGGCGATAAATACCTATGCTGAAAATACACATTGATAGACCAATAATAATATCAGCTGCTCGATGCGTAATGGCAAACACCGGGGCCTCCATCGCCACATGACTGATGCTTTTGGCAAACACATCAAATCCCGGTATTAAAAGCCCAATACCGATATTGATGATTGAGACAATCCATATCAAGTGCCCCTGATACAAGGCCCAATTTTTTGTGTTCTCCATGATACCTCTTTACGCTAATCTTATTGGTTAGTCTTATTTTTCTTAATACGAATGTGCAAGCGATTAGAAAGTCGCCATTAACATCACAGTTGTTATGGCTGCAATTTTACGATTCTCTGTGTTTTGTTTAAGTCACTCATTATTGTAGTAATCCGCTAACAACACTCTCATGCTACCAGACTTTTTTAACGTGCTTACTTCTCTGTTTAACCACTGGATAAACAACTTGTTCTTTTGCGATACAAAACACTCAAAACTATCCTCAGCACTTTTTAAAGGATGTGCAAAGGAAAATTTTAAGCGCGCAAAGTCTTGTTTATCAAGGGACAGTTTAATATACGGATAATAATCAATGTACGCTGCAGCTCACCCACTTTGCAATACTTTTAGACGTTTTCTTGGGTACCAACTTTGACCTGTTAAGCTAATAACCTCCGCCCCCAGAATCCTTTATGATTAAATTTACCTCCGCCAGCATGATAATGCATTTGGTGTTGCTGTAAGTACTGATTAAAGTCGGAAAAAACCGTTTCCTGATAGTTGCTCAGGGCTTTATTGGATCCTGTCCAGATGAGATTAGCAAGGGCGTGGCCGGCTTTAATTCCGTGATAAACCGATTTAGTTATTCCTGCCGAAGAAATCGAATCATAACTTGAGGCTGCATCACCAACAGCAAGCCAATTTTGCCCAACTACATTGGACAAAATACTCGATGAAGAAGGTCGCAGATGAATTTCTTCTGGCACTCCTAAAAGACCACCAAACTGTTTGCAGCACTGTTGATAAAACCAATCGGTAGTAGAAAAATATTGATACCAATTCTCAATAGAATTGAAGTTATTCTCTTTGAGTGCTTTGGTATCGGTACATAGGCTGACGAGAGCTTTATCATCTGGCAACCGTGTACCGTACCACCATCCCTTTTCAGCACTGCTTACCAAGGTATGAGCGGCATTTTTGGGTGTTCCTTTCAGGTCGTAAAATGCACATATTGAAACTACATGATCAAGATTGTTTTGAGCAATGTTGAGTCTATTGGTGACACTGCGGCTGTGCCCACTTGCATCCACAACAAAGTCGCAATAATGTTGCTTTTGTTTACCATCAGTTTTCAATGTTAATTCAAGCTTCTGTTGCTGAATTCGTACTTCAGACAACCGAGTATCATTAATGACCTTTATTTTTCTCTCTCGACAGGCATCCTGTAACTGAGCGTTAAATGTTGTTCTATTCAGATGGAAACCGTTGCCTACTGGTGTGAAAAAGAAGTCGTTGTAACCGGGGGTATCGTCCTGCCATTTAGAAATGCTTCCAGGGCATATTAGATGATCTGTAGTCTCAAGAATGGAAGCAATATTCAACTCATTCAGGTATTGCGTTAGCATTGGTGGAACTGTTTCCCCTATTGCAGGAGCGGATTTATTGGGCGCATCACAGAGGGTAATATGAAGTTCATGTCGACTGTTCAAAGCTTGCTGGTGTAAAGCAAGAGCGGTGGCACACCCCGCAGGGCCGCCACCGATGATATAAATGCTCAGGTTAGATTGCGTCAAAATACATTTCCCGTCTATTTGCTATCTAACCAGGCTTATTCATATACCATGTCAGCTATTTAGGTCCACAGTCAGCAGGCGCTTTATAACCCACCTCCTCCGCTGTAGGCCAGGGTTCTACAGTATTGCCATGACTGGTAAACTGACTCGATACCTCCAAAAACTTATCCGCACCGTAATTAGTGCCATGCTCAGCATCGGGGATCTGTAAGCCCTGAATTACGAAGCCTACTTTGTGCCAGTTCTCAACAAAGTCGAAGTAGCATTGATATCTGCCCTGCTGCTGCGGATAAGGTGTTTCAGTGCCATCACCTCTTACACTAAACCAAGTATCCCCGATACTCCAGGTGTTCGTTTTACTGTCGTACTTACAGGCCTCTTTCGGATAGACAGAAACCGGACGTTGAGCTGGCCAAGACCAATACAATGTATTGTTTTCTGATGGATTGGGATCTGGTGTGTGTGTCGCACAGCTATTGTAGTCAGTATGCCAGGGTTGTGACATAAACTTGCACAAATCTCCCGGTTCGACTTGCGCCGTTCTTAAAGGGATATAACCAACATTCAGAAAATGCTGATCTTTACTGGCAGTACTGTAATCCAGTAATTGCATATTGACACGAAATGGCCCAGTCTCTCCCTGCCAGTTCTGCTCGTATAGGTTGACATCACGGACGACAAACGTCAGGTCAATTCCGGGTGAATAGCGACCTCCGAGGCAATTTTCCAATACCATTTTGTCCATGTATTCACCTTCACCTAGCGGTTCATGGGATGCCACGGACTTTCCGTCATACCATTGATTCATCAGAAAGTATTGGGTTTCGGTGACAGAAAGAAAACTCTTCATTGCATCACCTAATGCTAAAGGCATTTTACCCGGAACCCCATCCTCGTTATTCGGTTCATCTTTAGTACCTGGAGGTGATGGTTTTCTGATCAGTTGCTTGAAGGAAGGGATCTTCGCCGTGGGATCATCGGTCGGTTTAATCATGGCTATAAAGTTATGACCATTTACCCCCTTATTCGGCAGAGCCGTATTCCATCGTTGTAAAAATGCGCCATGAAACACGGGGATAACATCTCCGTAGAAAGAAGCGACATAGTTATCCTGAAAGCCATTATTAAAAATCTCTGGCTGCAGTGACAGATGTTGAATCCATGTATCATATACGTCGTCCCATGTGGAAACCACATTTCGGGTTTGCGGCGCATACCCCGGATCAGTGCATACCACCCAACCATGTACTGCTTGCTCGATAGTTCCATCTTCGAAAATAATAGTGGCAGTAACGGGGCCATCTGAGGTGTCGTCAAACCAATCATCATTGTCGATGGCATCATTAAGCTTAGGTGGATTGCCTGCACTATCTTTAATGCCACTGGCTTTGCCATAGCCACCTGTGACAATCAGTCGACCTGAGCCCTGTTCTATAAGCATTTCACCCAAACTATCAATAACCCCCAGTGGCTCGAACATATTAAAATGCTGATTTGGGAAACTAATCGGGTAATCTGGCTGTGATGCTATTGTGCCATCGTTTTGGACGTAACAAGCTTGGCCGGTTTGGCTGAAATGCAGTGTTTTTTGTGCACTATTCGCCACTGACATTGCTCGAGGTCCAGCATCTATGACCAGCTTATTTAAACGATCAGAATTTGCCAGGTCACTACCATATTGTGGATTTCGAACCGGAGGGGTTTGGTTGTTTTCATAAGCTACAATACCCTCTTCTTCTCCATTGCTAGAGGTAATTGAAAAGTTATTGTTCTTTTTATTGGCGAGATGTACTTGCCAAACTATGTCCTGGATTTTTTTACCACCAACACTATCTCCAATTTTTATCTCCCGCCCCTTATCTTCTGCCGGATATTGAGTTTGCCCCTTATCATAAGCGAACAGTCTAAATCGCGCTGCCTGACGTTTTACTTTTCCGCCTACATCGCGAAAATCACTTTCATCAATGGGGGTACTTTCTGTGTTCGGCTTCACTGGCAATCCACCGAACATACCAGTTTCTTCGTCAATTAACTCGCCTGCGGCTGTTTCAGGCGCAAGGTAATACTCTTCACTATTACCAACACGGGCAAAATTGATGGTCGGATGCACTCTAAAGTAACTCATTTCTTTTCTCCTGTGCTGTTTAAGTAGGTTTTGATGTCATCTAACTCCTGTGACCAGAAGAAAATATTTTGAAAAGCATGACTGATATTAAGATTCGTGGCGGGTAGCGGATCAAGACTCATTTTTGGTGGGAATTCTTGCTCAGTATTGTGGCAACGAAAACAATTGTTCATGGCAGAAGCCTGTTGCGTAAAGGTTTCGATAGTACTGTTGGATAACTTTAATGACCCGGTTAACCTTTCGTCAGTTGCCAGCGCCAAGCCGGGCACAAGATTATTTGACTGCAAAAACCAGATAGCTCCAATTTCATGGTAATTGTTCCATAAATCATTTTTGTTCAGATGATTATGAACACTTGCATTCATTGATATTATATTGGCCGTATTCTGCTTATCGACATCAGGGCTGTTGCCAAAAGGATAGCGACGACAAACTTGAGTAATAGGGGTGAAAGTCTGGCTATCTTCATTAAGTCTTAACCCGTCCTTTGCAGGGTTAATATTACAGTCCTTTAATTTGGTATTAGCCTGATAAAACGTAAAATTGTCAGGGGAAACCGGATCATTCATCCCAGTACCAGGTTTTACATCAGGAGCGTTGCTTTTATGCTCAAAAGTAGCCCAGATCATTTCGGGATGCCCTTCCACTATGCCACCAATGTGAAAGCCTACCAGTGCAACAGTCGCTTCATAACTCTCGGAGTGACTTACTTGAATACCACTTCCCGTGTTGATGAGCTTAGATAACTGAGTTTTCATCGTATACACATCACTGGTGTCCTCTCCGTCCTTAACAATTCGCCAGGAAGCCTTTAATTCTATTGCGCCTTTTGTGCCATAAATTGGAAACTCAGTGTTAGGATCTGACTTGGCCATATTCAAGACATTCTGAGGATTACGAAAATCTTTTTCTGGTACATACTTGCCTTGTGCGTCAATCCCCTGAATAAAGTTAGAAAAGGTCGGGTTTACATATTGTGAGTAATAAACGGCCTTTCCATTGTGATCGATAAGAATGCCATCTGTTCCTGCCTGTAGAAATTCATCGAAAGACAAAGGGTTAGCGTGCTTGGTTCGTCTTGGCATTAACCCCCGACCTTCCAGACCTATCAATGACTGCGGTGATTCGAAAGAAAGAAAGCGTGGTTTACCATCGACATCTTGCGTTAGCCATAAAAACATTTGCCATGACCATTGGTGAAAAACACAATTGCTGACACTTTTAAAAGCAGCGTCATCAGGTCTTGGTGTTTGATTATGTGGAAACCAGGCTGGATCTGCTTCACAAATCTCTTCGCTGCTTGCAGTGCTACTAAATGAAACAAGCGTTGCGATCATCAAAAGCGACAGAAGTCCTTTACCCCTTATATGTCGAACGATTGGAATGTTATACATGTTGCCTCCCCGGCATGCTTTGTCATCAATTTATTTTGTTTTGTGCTATTTAATGAGTTGCCCTCATGTCATTTTTCTAACCGATACAAACACTGGGCAATTAAGACGGTAATAATATTACACATAAATTGCATCTTGTCAGATTGCACAAAATGATATTGAACAGTAAGCAGGGGGCTGAAAAACTTTCCTCCTCGCAACAAGAAATGAATAATATATTATTTATAACAATAACTTAGAGAGAAAAAGCTTGTGTAAAATCCAAACCTGGAAGCGCTACTTTGACCGAAGTATGGTTTGGCGCTATTTACTGAAATTTGTGTAAGAGATTAGATATAAATTGAGATTGTTTGACTTGTTGCAGGGTATCAAGACCTGGCTCAGCAGAGAAAACATGCGTTTTATCTTTGGTTATGCAAATACCGTGAAATTGATGTCAGTCAAATGAAACGTAGAAATTGTGAGTTACAGAACTATTCATGTACAAATAAACGGCCACACAAAGTTAGTTGATAAAGCTCAACTCTCTTCACCATCACTAAAAATACAGTGTTTGGCATAGGCGCCCGCTTCGCTAGCCGTCCAGTCACCTTTGGGTTTTTCTTTCATATCTTCGCACCACTCCTTGCTCCCTATTTTCGGGGCGCAAGCCACTGCGAATATACTGAGTAGCATTGCCAAAAGAATTCGCCTCATGTGCTTCATAAAAACGTCCTCAGCTTAACGTCGTGTAAGCAACTGCCGTGATTACGACAGCCACGATGATATTTAGTACAAAACCTTCTTTCGCCATATCGCTGATGCTGAATTTGTCGGTACTATAGACAATTGCATTGGGTGCGGTTGCCACGGGCAACATAAATGCACAGCTGGCGCTTATTGCAGCTGGAATCATCAATAATGCCGGATCTACGTCGATTGCCGTGGCACTTACAGCCAGAATTGGCATTAGCAAGGTTGCAGTCGCAGTATTGGATGTAATCTCAGTAAGAAAGGTAACAAACAGGCACAAACACAAGATTAGTACAAATAAAGGTACATTCTGTAAGAACTGCAGTAGCTCACCTGCCTGCTCACTCAATCCTGACGCCATAAAGGCTTTGGCAATGCATATACCACCGGCAAAAAGCAGAAGCATTCCCCACGGGATATCCGCAGCTTTTTCCCAGGTCAGTAGTGTTTCTTTTTTCTCATTACCTGAAGGTACCAGAAACATTGCAATCACACCCGCTAAGGCTATTGTGCTATCACCTATTGTCTGTAATCCGAGTGCAGCGGTCCAGTATGGCCGAAACATCCATGCCATGACAACGACAGCAAAAACCCACAAAACACGCTTTTCGGCGGCCCGCCATGCGCCCGACTCGGGCAATTCAATTTTCTCCAATGCGGATAAGTTTCTCGTAAGCCATAGCGCCATTAGCGGAATGGCAATGATTACAATCGGCACGCCCGTTTTCATCCACTGTAAAAAGGTATACTCAATAGATTGAGTTTCCGAATATACGCTTATAAATATTATATTAGGCGGTGTTCCTACTGGTGTTCCAACGCCCCCGAGGCTCGCTGCATAGGCTATGCCCAGCAGTAATGCCGTTGCCAGTTTTTTACTCTGGGTACCCTCAAGAATCGCCAGTGCGATGGGTAAAAGCATTAGGGTTGTGGCAGTATTGGAGATCCACATACTCAGAATTGCGGCAGTCAACATAAATGCTAAAACCAGCTTTTTCTCTGAGTTGCCACCTGTTACGCGTAACATCTTTATGGCGAATCGTCGATGTACACCGGACACTTCGACAGCTTTGGAGAGCATAAAGGCCCCCATCAGTAATAAAATGACGTGACTACCCAAAGCGGAAGCGGCTTCTTTATGCGTTAACACCCCCGTTATCGGGAAAGCAAAAAATGGAATCAACGATGTCGCCGGGATCGGCAACGCTTCGGTCACCCACAAAATCGCAGTAAATAAAGTAATTGCAGCAGTCCAGGAAATCGCAGCATCAACATGACTGAAATGCAAAAAAGCTTTTAGCGCCAGTGAAACAATCAAAGCCCCTATAATAATCTGCGGCTTAAATTTCATGACGACTCTCTAATAAAGACTTCGCCTCAGCCCATGCTGTTGTTTTTTGCAGTTCATTCAACGAACGGTGCGGAAATTGTGCAACACACATTTGTGCCAAACGCTGCTGACCTGCATATTGATGAGAGAGGTTATCCAAAATGTGCACAGCTCCAGCCCGGTCATTACACATAAGCACCATATCACATCCTGCATCCATGGCCTTTGTCGCCCTCTCTGCTGGCGTACCCAAATGAACCGCCCCTTGCATAGCCAAATCATCCGAGAAAATGACGCCATTAAAACTCATTTTCTTACGCAGAATAGTTTGCACCCAGTATTTTGAAAAGCCGGCGGGCATATCATCTGCTTCGGAATATATAACGTGCGCTGGCATAATACCTTGCAGCAACTCATTCTGAATAAGGTCAGCAAATATTTCCGCATCAAGATCCAGGATTTCCTGCAATGATCGCTTATCGACAGGTAACGCAATATGCGAATCTTCTTTGACATTCCCATGCCCCGGAAAATGTTTGCCTGTGGCTTGCATACCAGCTAACTTCATTCCCAGAATAAATTGTTTCGCCAGTGTTTTAATTGTTTGCGCATCTGCTGAAAAGCTGCGGTCACCAATAACATCGGATATACCATGAATATCCAACACGGGTGCAAAACTGATATCAATACCAACAGACAATACTTCCGCAGCCATTAGCCAGCCAGCAGCATGGATCAATTTTTGTTGTTGCGGCAGATCCTTCACAGCTTCAAAGTCAGCCATTGCTGGAATATGCGTAAACCCATTTCGAAAGCGTTGTACTCGTCCACCTTCGTGGTCAACAGCCAGCATTAGTGGTTGTTTGGCAGCTTCTCTGGTGTGTCGTACAAGTTCTTCTATCTGCTTGGCATCATGAAAATTGCGGGTGAAATAGATAACACCACCAACCAGTGGATGTTGCAAAATTTCTTGTTCTTCCTGAGTTAATTCATAGCCGGATAAATCCAGCATTAACGGTCCCATATAAACCCTTTTTTATTATTCTTAATACACTCTGTATTTACTGCGATAACACACCGCTGTCGTTTTCCGACAGTCGACTATTCTACAACAAAATAAACACTACTTTTACAGCTATTCACGATCTGTGATCATTTAACCAGCCTGCTAAACAGGAAGTATAGATGAGTAATATCGAGCCCATCAGGCGTATTTACCTGAACACATGACTAAATCAAAATTACATTTATGCCTCCGATATTATTATCCTAAACAAGTCGGTAGACCGCGTAAAACATAAGCTAACCACATGAAAAAACACAATATTTCGAACTTACCATAGCTCTCCCATCAGGTGAATCTGTTACTACAAGCATAGCTATCGGAACTACTGGGCTTCTTGTCCAACTTGTCATTTTAGGAGTATCGATTTAATTGATGACAAACATCGAATTAATCTATTTTTTAACTTTATTGAACCGATGTAAGATATAAGCATCTAATGAAAGTGAGATTACTATGTTTGCAGTTATTTTTGGTCGTGAAGGATGCCCTTTTTGTGTACGCGCAAAAGATGTCGCAGAGAAATTGGTAGAGGATCGTGACGATTTTAAATTTCGTTATATCGATATTCAACAAGAAGGCATAAGCAAAGCAGATTTGGAGAAAACCGTTGGTAAACCCGTTGAGACGGTACCACAAATATTTTTAGACCAAGAGCATATTGGTGGCTTCACAGAATTCGAAGCCTATGCGAAAGAAAACCTAGGGTTGTATCAATAGGATTTGGTCGTACCTGTTTGGCCCGGTCGCCCGACCGGGCCTTTTTTATTCCAAAGCAGGTCTTTTCCAACGTCTGCTTATTTTATTGGGCAATGGAAAGGTGCTTATAGCGTTCGTGAAATGGTTGGGTTAACTGTTGCAACTGCCCCTTTTCAACAAGATTTTGGTAGGCGTTCTGGAATGCTTCAATATAACTGGGGTCGGTACCTTTACTTAAAGCAAAGTATAGATCGTATGACGGCTGTGGCAGATACATAATCGGTTTAATTTGAGTCATTTCAATATTGGAATTTGTCATTGCCGCTTCCAGTGACATGGGGTCCGCCAGCAGGACATCGACTCTATCATTTACCAACATACGAATACGGGAGCCGTGCAAACCACTGCTATTAAACATTCTAATTCCCTGTGCCTCCAACCATTTTGAAGGTGCTCCCTCAATCACACCAGCAATGACGTATTTGCGCACATCATCCAATGTTTTTATGTCAATATCGCTTCGATGCGCAGCGATATATAAATAGGTTTTCATAGGAAACAGCTTACCGACCCAATGAAACAAGTCCTCTCGTTCGGGCGTTCTGGCGATCGAAAATATCAGGGTGTTAGGCCGATTTAACGCCGTTTTGTAGGTGCGAGCCCAGGGCATCACTTCAATATCGGTCACAAGGCTCATGTTATCCATAAGCGCCTTGATAATAGCAACGGAATAGCCTTTAGGCTCTCCTCGCTCTTCATAACTGTATGGAGAATAAACTGTTGTAACAATTCGCAGCGTAGCTTTTTCGTTTGCTAATTTATCATCCGCAAAAGCACACTGGATGTAACAAAGCATCACCACAATGGTGGTGAATCTTAAAATTATATGCATATCAATTATTATGAAACCAATCGCACAGATTCAATTTTGGGTGCGGCAAATCCGGCAGCTATATATTGAATAACCTTTTTAATGAGATCTTCAATCTCAATATGTTGATTAAAATCGGCTGCTGCGATATCCGTTAACGCCTTGCTGGACGCCATGGTAAATACACAGGCCCCCAGTGCAAAGTGCCAACGCCAGAATACTTCACTTGTAGATAAATGCGGCACCGCAGTATGTAATGCACTATTTAAGCGGGATAAAATATCTCGATAGTTACTGTTAATGAATTTGCGCAGGTGCCCTTGTGATTCATAATAGGCGCGAGCAAATAGCTGTACAAATATTTTTGTACCATTAGGGCGCACCTGATCCAGCGAAAGAATAGGTTCAACCATGACATCGAAAAGGACTTCCGTCGTCAGTTCGTTATTAGTGCTCGTCAGTTGTGCAACCTGATTATCTAACTTAGGCATCAACACATCCAAATAGCGACGCAACACTTCCTGAATCAACTGTTTTTTAGAACCGAAGTGATAATTCACCGAAGCCAGATTAACATCGGCTTCACTGGTAATCGCCCGCAAAGACGTGTTGTCAAACCCCATATCGCAGAACAAATGTTCGGCAGCATTCAATATACGATTTTTTGTAGACACTGATCGTAAACACCTAATTTAAACTCTTGTTTGACTCTATAAGCATTGCCATCAAAGTGCAAGCCGAGTCATAAGCGACAGTAATGTGTTCAGACCACTAAACGCGATATTGCTCAATCAATGGTTACGCTTTGTAACGATTAATTGATGGTTTTCGCTGCTGACTTATGGCCGCAAATACATTAAGGTTGGCGGTTGCAACAACCATAACGACAAAAAATACTTATCCAAGGAAACATATCATGAATCTGTTTAAACGCTCAGCTTTGGCCGGGCTCGTTGCGGCAAGTTCGCTGACTTTAATCGCCTGTGGTCCATCAGAAGACAATACCACCGCTGAGCAAAAAGCGGCACCGGTGATGAAACAACCTACAGCTGAAGAAGCCAGGCAATTTATTGCGGATGCTCAGGCAGAACTGGAAAAGCTGCAATTGCCTGCTGCGCAGGCTGCATGGGCTTATGCGACATATATCAATCAGGATACGGCTGCAGTATCAGCATATTTATCGGAAAAACTTTCCAGCCGTGCATCAGAACTGGCCAAGGAATCAGCAAAATACAATAACGTTGAAGTAGATGCAGACACCCGAAGACAGCTCAACCTATTGAGAAATTCATTAGTGTTGCCGCCGCCTGGTGACCCCAAAAAATCTGAACGATTGTCTCAGATTGGTACCGAAATGGAGGGCATGTACGGTGCCGGTGAATATTGCCTATCGTCTGACGAATGTTGGGGCCTGACAGAAATGAGCGGCAAGATGGCAAATGAACGCGATCCGGAACTTCTGTTGGAAATCTGGGAAGGTTGGAGACAGGTTTCACCGCCAATGAAAGAGCTGTACATCGAGCAAGTCGAAATAGCGAATGAAGGTGCTCAAGAGCTGGGTTTTGACAACTTGGCTGATGTCTGGCGCGGTAAATATGACATGGATGCTAACGCGTTTGAACAAGAACTGGACAGATTATGGGGGCAGGTAAAACCATTTTACGACGCGCTGCACTGTCATGTACGAGCTGAACTCGGCGAACAGTATGGCACCGATATTGTCCCTCAGGATCAACCTATACCTGCGCATCTATTAGGCAATATGTGGGCACAAACCTGGGGCAATATTTATGACATCGTAAAACCAGAAGAAAAACTCGAAGTCGTCGATGTCACGGCTGCGTTGGCCGACCACGGCTACGATGAAACCAAAATGGTAAAGCAGGCTGAATCCTTTTTCACTTCACTGGGGTTCGAGCCATTACCAGATTCCTTCTGGGAACGTTCACAATTCCAACAGCCAGCGGATCGTGATGTTGTTTGCCATGCATCAGCCTGGAACCTGGACGATAAAGATGATCTACGCATAAAGATGTGTATTCAAAAAACAGGGGAAGAATTTGCGGTAATTCACCATGAATTAGGCCACAATTTTTATCAACGCGCATACAACAAACTTCCATTGGTTTATCGCGGTTCTGCCAACGATGGTTTTCATGAAGCAATTGGCGATACCATTGCCCTGTCGATTACGCCCAAATACCTCAAGGAAATCGGTCTGATCGAAAGTGAGCCTGATGCCTCCAACGACATCGGAATGTTGTTAAAACTGGCGTTGGATAAAATTGCCTTTGTCCCTTTTGGCCTGCTAGTCGATAAGTGGCGCTGGAATGTATTTAACGGCAATGTTGCGCCGGAGCAATACAATGACTACTGGTGGGAGCTACGTGAAAAGTATCAGGGTGTTATGGCCCCGGTCGAACGGTCTGAGGATGCATTCGATCCTGGTGCCAAATACCACATTCCGGGAAATACCCCTTACAGCCGTTATTTCTTAGCGCACCTACTGCAGTTCCAGTTCCACCGCGCACTATGTGAAATTGCAGGAGATGAAGGTCCCGTGCACCGCTGTTCCATTTATGGCAATGAAAAAGCGGGTAAAGCGCTGAATGAAATGTTGGAAATGGGCCAAAGCAAAACCTGGCAGGAAGCACTACAAGTGTTAACAGGTAAGCCTGAAATGGACGCCACGGCGATCATGGATTACTTTGCGCCACTGAAAGACTGGTTAGACAAACAAAACCAGGGTCGTCAGTGCGGCTGGTAAAACATATAACTAAAAGCTAAATTAAGCCCCTAAAAAGGGGCTTAATTTTATGTTCAAAAAGGGCGAATTATCGCAACGCCCAACACATAGGCCTTATCACCATCAATAAAATCAACGGCAAATGTGGGGGCAATACCAAAATCACCCACGTGAAAATCGTATGCCGCACTTAAACGCACGACATCTTTTGTTTTTGGCTTTGTACCACCTATATCTTCCTCACCATAACCAAGCCCAAGACGGATTTGAGGTTGCGGATGATAGTAAAGTGAGCCCAGAGTGATATCTATACCGTCACCGTCATGAGCATCATTCAGTCGTTCATAAACCGCACCAATACCCCACTCAGAAGTAAACTTATATTCGTATTCAAACCCGAAGGTAAATTCGGTTTCATCTTCGGTATCTGTGTAACCAATAAAAATGCCGGGGAAATGTTTCGCATCACCAGCGCCGAAAACCGAACCCGAGAAACTAAGAAGTCCGCATATAAATAACACAACGAGTTTTTTCATATTTTTACCTATATCAGTCTGTAATCAAACCTGTTTTGAGGACGGTATTTGTCTTATTTCTAAGGTAAATACCGTGCATTAAAAGTCTCCGAATAACAACTCTAAGGGTTAGCTACAACTTAAACTCTTGAGTGATATCTACCAATTCTTTGGAAATTTCTGTTAGTTCTCCTGCAGCATGGGCAAGTTCCTTTGACGACCCGACTATATTGTTGCTGGAATCATTGATACGCACGACATTCTTGTTAATTTCTTCAATGACGGTCGACTGTTGATTTGTTGCCGTGGCAATTTGAAAGCTCATAGCTGAAATACCGTCTACGGAGTCGGCAACTGTGGTTAATGACATTTCCGCGGTATGGGCATTCTCAACCATTATTTTGGACTTATCAGTACTGCCTTGCATCATTTCAACAGAACGGGCGGCCCCCTGTTGCAACTTATCAATTGTCTGATTAATTTCAGTGGTTGAAGACTGGGTTTTACTCGCCAGCGTCCTTACTTCATCTGCGACAACTGCAAACCCTCTTCCCTGCTCACCAGCTCGTGCGGCTTCGATTGCCGCATTTAAAGCTAAAAGATTAGTTTGGTCAGCAACGCCTTTAATAACATCCAGAACTGAGGTGATATTATCGGTGTCTTCTCTTAACGCGTTAATACTTTGTTGTGCCACAGTAATGTCATCAGAAAGTACTTGTACTGACTCTAACATATGCTTCACTTTGTCTCTGGTAGAAGCAGACTCGTTGCTCGCTGTCTGACATGAGTCTGCCGTTTCGGTGATGCGCTTTGTAATCTCCTGAATCGCAGCATTCATCTGAGTAATTGCACTGGCTACTTGTTCGATCTCAATTTTCTGTGTATTGATATTTTGGTGGGTTAGTTCCGTAATCGCATTTAGACTTTTTGAATGAGTATTCAAATTTTCCGACCGCTTGATCAACTGGGCGACTATCTCTCGCAGTTCCCTTCCTAACTGCCCGATAGATACAACCAATTCTGACAATTCATCCTTGCCGTCTAACACCACGTTTTGAGACAAGTCTTTATTTGCTAGAACTTGTAATGCATTGCGACAGTAATAAAGTCGCTGCAGCATGTTTTTCGAAACTACCCAGCCAACTGCAATAGAGAGTACTGTGGCAATTAACAATAAAAATAATAAAAATCGCTCGGTTTGTTTTTCATGTTGTAGCGCAATATCTGCTGCGTTAGCAGTAAATTGACCTATGTCATGGGTCAAACCTGTAACGGTGTCGTTCAATGACGTCATGGTTGCCTCAACATTCACAACCAGTTCCTCTGCGACACCGATCTCATTGCGCTCAATATGGGCTACTATTTTCCGAACTTCCTGCACGTAGCCATCATGTTGCTGTTTTACAATGCGTAGACCTTTTGCAATTTTTTCAAATTCGTTCTTTTCTTCATCAATACTAGCATTTTTTAATGCATAATTACTGAGTTGTGAGGCGTTGTTCAAATCGTTCTCAATATCATCATTGAGTTTGTCGAACGCTTGTGTCGCCTTTTGCAACTTTGATCTATAGGTTGGTTCTGAACTGCTAAGCACACCATAGTGCATTATTTTCTCAAACTCGACTTCTTGTTTTAATTGATGTTCAATAATAAGGTTGAGCGAGTTGGTCATCGGTATATCTTTATTGGCAATGGAAGCCAATTCTTCCCCGATAATGCGAATACTGATATTCGCGAGTATCACGCTTATCAGCATGAGCAGCAAAGGAACACCAGCCACGACTAACAACTTACTTTTAACGCTCAGATTATTAATCAATCTCATTTAAATTATCCTTGTAGCAGCCCCACGCGTCAGGGATTCGTCTAGTTTTAGTTTTTAACGACAGAAACTACATTACAGTTCATTTTTGAGGTTTATCCATTAGCCTTTCGTTGAATAAGTCGTTTTTTATTTGATTTAGCCCCAGAGCGACAAAGGATACTCATCATTGAAGCGATTTCGGCTGTAATTAATCGGTAACTAGCGAAAAGCTGAGATGATTTATGAAAACAAAAACCTAGGGAATCCCAGTAACAACTGGCTGTAAATGTGATTGAAGTTGGGTTTGTTAAGGGAAGTTTGCAGAATTTACGCTTTATAAAAGCCAAACAACAGTATGCCTTTAACTAGATTATCCATCTAAGTCACTGAATTGCTAATTGCACCAAACTGTTAATATCAGACATACAGTGCAAGGTCGTCGGGCGAAAAATCAAGCCGTACTGTTTTTTCAAACACCATACCCAGTTTCTCTAACACTCGAACAGAAGCCTGATTCTTTGTATCGACGATACCCACTATACGCTCTAGTTTTAATGTTTCACGTCCATAGTGCAGCAACAACTGCGAGACTTCCGTTGCCAGCCCCTGCCCCCAGTATTCAGGAAAGAAGCGATAACCAATGTCTACTTCACCTAACTGAGCTACATACTTTAGACCCGCAAATCCAATAATTTTACCGGATTCCTTACACACACAAGCAAGTCGTCCCAGGCCATTTTGTTGATAGTCTTTGAGCACGGAAGATCGCATTGCTATTTCGGCGTCTGCCAGGGACTTAATAGCCGTTCGACCCGTATAACGAATGATATCGGGGTGTGAGCCTAGTGCCATAAACGCTGTAACATCCGCTAAAGTGAACTTGCGTAAAGTCAGTCTTTCTGTTTCTAACATAAAAAGGGCTTCTAATTTCGCATAAAAAAAGGGCTTCAACCGAAGCCCTTAGCATCTTTTAAAGTGTCTGCTTAGTTTGCAACAACACTGGTGTCAGTGACGACAACGGCTGTGCCCATAGTAGCAAAGTAAGTCGCTACCTGACGCTGCATTTCAGTCGTCGCTGCCAGACTAACAGAAGGGTCCAGCAGAGAACCGTGCGAGCCTGCGATAAAACGAACCGCACCGCTAACTGGTTCCGCACCTGCTGTAGTGGTACTGATGCTATCTAGTCCCATAATGGAAATAAGACCTTCTGTACCTGCCAATGGCACCGCAGCAGTATTTGGAATGACCTGATCTGATAATGCTGTGGAGCCGTCATTGTTGGTGCCACCACCCACAACCTCATGCAACAACACAGGCGTATTAGCCGCTAAGCGAGCTGCGTAGTTATTTGGGTCTGCTGAATCAATCACCGTTTGAGCGGCAAAAGCAAACGGAGCAAACACGCTAGCATTTAATTCAGCCGCTTGAACAGCATTTAATCCGGCTTCAAACTCAAGCCACGCGGGAACTAATGCTTCTGCAACCGAAACACCATTTGCTTGCGCATAGGCACCCAGTGCTTGTTGGAAATCGGTAGATGCCTGCGCTGCCAGCGATGCTTTAACTAGCGGGCCAAATGCCGCAGATTCAAGCAAGAAGCTGGCAATACCGCCACCAGGCACTGAAAGACCAGCTGCTTTAATGGTATAAAGTTGATCAAATGCCGCTAAATCACCACCAAGGGTCGTATTTGCATTAGCTACACTACCGATACCGGTAATAGATCCCAGACTCTGACCGAGAAACGATACGGTACCGCCGTCTAAATCAATACTACCACCCGTTAAATCCACAACGGCATTTAACCCTAAACGCAAGCCCATTGTATCTACAATGCTCTGGCGTAAATTGTCACGAGCAGTCAGTAATGACGCCAGATTCAGATAATCCGTTGGCGAACCACCAAAACCATTTGAGGCATTGACAATTGTTTCATCTTCTAACGTTATGCCGCGACTGCCATGCAATGGATGGTCAATCGCAACTGACGCGAAACCTGCAAGAGCTAAGGCACCGGTTACTGCAAGAAAATCTTCTTTCTTAGACGTTATGCCATGCTGCAAAATCACAACTGGCCAACCCGCATCCGGTTTACTAACGGCTGTAAAAGTCGGATCGATTGCCGCAATCAAACCTAACACGGTTTCATTTGGCACTGTTATCTGCACGTCTAAGGTTTCTGTACCATCAGGGTTGCTACCCTGAGCGACAGGAATAGGATTAACTTTGGTCAAATGACGGGCATCATCAATGCCAATCGCCGCCAGATTCAGATCAAATAATTGACCACCAGACGCCGCCTGACATAAGGCATTATTCGGGCCCACAGCACCATTGGCTATCAATCCACCTACGGTTTCTGCACCCAATGCCTGTAACATTGCACCGTTGGTACATGCTGCACGCCACCAGTCACCCAGCGGGTTCGTAGTGCTTAAGTAATAAGGTAAATTAACGGAACCGGCTTTTAAGTCTGCAGCACAAAATTGTGCAACACTTGGAAAAGTCGCAGCAACAGTGGCATAACGCGGATCGCTCGGATCAGCTAATACAGCAACCATTGCATCGCAGGTTGCAATTCCTGCCGCTGTCAAACCAGCCAATTGTTCGGCTGTTAACAATTGCGGTGCAAGCACATCAAATACGCTGTCACCCAGTGCTGACTCATTCGCCAAAACCACAGGAAGAAACTGTGCTGCTTGTGCCTGTGCTGTTGCCAAATCCGCTCCGCCCTGGAGAGCAGCTGCTACCGCCTGAGCAAAAGGCCCAACCTGCAACTGTTTAACTGTACCAGTAATAGTGCCGGCAGATTGCGTTGAAAAGTACGCTGCGTAGGAAATACTCTCGCGATTCATACCCGTCGTTTCTGCAGCATCCATAATCACATCAACTAACTGTTGTAGTTGCAATTGATCAGGGGTAGCGAGTGGTAATTCATCAATATCCTGACGTGCCAACTCCCATGTCGTTGACCCCAGAACGGCGCGTCCATCAGAATCTTTTAGTGATTCGGTGACTGCTAACAAATAACCTTGACCAGGTTTAAGAGGACTCAATGGGATAACAGAAATAACACCAGGCGCCGAAACAGTCGTAACGAAATCAACGCCAAGCGTTAACTCTGTGCCCACTTCACAAGGCAAACCAGGCGCAGCGGCAGCCGCAGCCAATGCCTGACAAGGCGCTGACGTGCCTTCAAGGGCCTGAGTTGCCTCAAATAAGCGAATCGAGCCTGGATCTGCCAGAGAACTGCTATCAATCGTTAGATTAGCGGGCATATTAACAATGATATTAAAAGGATGTTGGGTGGACCAACCATCCAACCCTCCTAATGCTTGTTGCGGATCGCCCGGATTAAAATTCGTCGCATCTTCCGTTTCGATAGTGAAATCGAATAAAGATGTATTCGGCAACAATAATAGATCGTTGGGTACGTTAAGTTCCGAATCACCTGGATTAAATAAAATACGCGCAAATGGCTTATCTACAGGCGTTTCCGCTTGTACAGTGCTGAGGTCATCCCCTCCGCCTCCACCACATCCGGCGAGTCCGAATGAGGCTGCAATTGCGGTACAGAGTAGCAGTTTTTTCATATGTATCCCCAAATCCTATTCTAATTATTGTTCCACCATTGTGGTCGAGAGCGCCGATTAGTCAGACGCCACGCTTGGTTGAGCAACAAGTACGACCAGTGACAGTTACACAATATTATGAGTAAAAAGAAGTATTTGCAAAGGTTTGTTAACTATTTGTTATGTCCGTGCTGTTAATTTCGACTTTTAACTAATTATTCCAAAACATAGGTCAGACAGTGTTAAAATCCAGTTTTTTTTAACAATGGCGAATTTATGCATAATTTCGAGACAAGCAGCGACGAATTAAAAGGCAAAACAATCCTTGTTACGGGGGCCGGTGATGGTATTGGCAAATGTGCCGCGGTTACCTACGCCAAGTTAGGTGCCAAAGTAATTTTACTCGGCAGAACCGTTAAAAAGCTGGAAGCCGTTTATGATGAAGTTGTTAAGCATGGTGACAACAACTGTGCGATTATTCCACTGGACTTACAAGGCGCTACACCAAAACACTATTCCGATATGGCGCAAACTATTTCAGACCAGTTTACAAAGCTGGATGGTGTTTTATTTAACGCGAGTTTGCTGGGCAACATTCAACCATTTACCCAAATTTCCGAAAAAGAATTTCATGAGGTCATGCAGGTTAACCTCAATAGTGCCTTTTTCATGACGCAGGCGCTTATCCCGGTACTGAAACAGGCAGAAGCCGCTTCTGTTATTTACACAACATCAACAGTCGGTCATCAGGGACGCGCCTACTGGGGCACTTATGCCATTTCTAAGTTTGCTACAGAAGGTATGATGCAAGTGCTGGCAGATGAATTCAGTAACAGTGACATGCGTTTTAACTGCATTAATCCCGGTCGCACCCGCACCGCAATGCGTGCCAAAGCCTATCCTGCTGAAGATGCCAGCACCTTAAAAACGCCAGAGGATATTATGCCGTTATATTGTTACTTGATGTCCGATCAAAGCAAAGCATGCAATGGTCAGATGCTGGATGCTCAACCGAAAAAATAGCAGACATAAAAAAGGCGCTAAAATGTAAGCGCCTTTTTTTATCAATGAGCAAATTCAATCATGGAGCAAAATCAGAGTTTACTCGCCTATTTTTGCCCAGGTATCCCTTAAAGCAACGGTTCGGTTGAAGACCAATTTATCTTCGCTTGAGTCTTTATCCAGACAGAAATAACCGGTACGTTCGAACTGCACTGCTTCCCCAACCGATTTGTCAGCAAGTGAACTTTCTACCACCCCTTGCCTAATCTCCAGTGATTCCGGATTTAAAGCTTCTGCTAACTCCATGGTATTGGGATTTGCAACATTAAACAGTCGATCGTAAAGACGAATTTCAGCCTCTTTATTACGTTTCGCGGACACCCAGTGAATAACACCTTTGACCTTACGTCCGTCCGCCGGGTCTTTACCTAATGTATCCGGATCATAGGTGCAATAGATCGTCGAGATGTTGCCATCTGCATCCGTATCGACGCGTTCAGCTTTAATGACATAAGCGTTACGCAAGCGGACTTCCTTACCCAAAACCAGACGTTTGAATTTTTTATTGGCGGATTCTCTGAAATCATCACGCTCGATAAACACTTCGTTATCAAAATACAGGTCACGTGTACCCATCTCTTCACGATTTGGATGATTTGCCGCACGCAACACTTCTCCATCGTCATGAGGATAGTTTTCAATCACCACTTTTACCGGATCAAGCACTGCCATTGCTCTTGGGGCGTTTTCATTAAGATCATCACGGATACAGGCTTCTAACATGCCCATTTCCACCATGTTATCCATCTTGGTAACACCGATCCGTTTACAAAACTCTCGGACCGCTCCCGGCGTATAACCACGACGACGTAACCCGGCAATCGTTGGCATGCGCGGATCGTCCCAGCCTGAGACATGTCCTTCGGTAACCAATTGAATCAGCTTACGTTTACTCAAAACGGTATATTCGAGATTCAGACGAGAAAACTCATACTGACGCGGCTGCGCTTCAATACTGATATTCTCTACTACCCAATCGTACAGGCGACGATTATCCTGAAATTCCAGGGTACACAGAGAATGCGTAATGTTTTCAATGGCATCTGAAATGCAGTGGGTGAAATCGTACATTGGGTAAATGCACCATTTGTCTGCGGTCTGGTGATGGTGCGCAAATTTGATGCGGTACAACACCGGATCACGCATACACATAAATGCAGATGACATATCAATTTTGGCACGCAAACAGCAGTGCCCTTCCGAATACTCACCGGCCCGCATTTTCTCAAACTGCGCTAAATTCTCAGCAGCATCAGTATCCCGATAAGGACTATTCTGCCCGGGCTCTTTTAAGGTGCCACGAGACTGGCGTATCTCTTCCTGTGAGGAGAAATCTACGTATGCTAATCCCTTTTCGATAAGTTCAACCGCGTAGCCATAGAGACGATCAAAATAATCGGACGAATAGCAAGCTTCGCCATTCCACTGATAACCCAACCAATGGACATCATCTTTTATAGCATTTACATAATCGATGTTTTCCTTTTCTGGATTTGTGTCGTCAAAGCGTAAATTACAGGTGCCATTGTAATCTTCCGCTATGCCAAAATTCAGACAAATCGATTTTGCATGTCCAATATGAAGATATCCATTGGGTTCAGGAGGAAATCGCGTATGTATTTCGCTATGAAGCCCGCCAGCCAGATCTTTATCAATAATCTGACGTATGAAGTTGGTAGGTCGAGTATCGGCCTCAGCCATCAAAATTCCTTAACATTAAGATAGAACACAAACTGTTGTGGATATTGTGCCAATTTGGCAGGTTTTCAACAGGCAGTCAGCATTTCAGGTGCGACATAAAGCGCAGATAATAACTTTTTGGTTTCTTTTTCGGAAGTGAGAAATTGCATACCAACTGCAATTCTGTTTTGTTGCGCCGGACGTTGGTTTTTTATGTCCCCTTTTAGCAGTAAATTTTTACCTGCTGCAATCTGCACAGGTCGGGGAGACACACCAATCCGATTCTGCGGCAAATCGAATTCGAACTTACATCCTCCAAGGGATACATCGCTTATATGGCCGACAATCTCCCTCCCCTTGGATGCTATCTTCAATGAATCAGACAAAACCGCTTTTATGCAGGTCGGAATGCGGGTGTGAGCACGTAAATCCACTTTTTGAATTAGCTCAGGAAAAGACAAATACAGAAAATCCAGAGGATGATGACCTTGCCAGCGAACCATAGTGCGAAATGCTATACACTCACCGTAGCGATTCTCCAGCACTAAACGGGCAATCAGTTTATTGTTAGGGAGCAGAAAATCAGCGTAGCGTGACCAGTAACTGTTTTCTTCCAGTCTGACGATGATATATTTCCCTATCTCATAACCAACCAGCATAGCGGGAATTCGGGGTAGATCTCCGCCAGTAAACTCCAGTTTCATCTTACAGCCCGGCAAAACCTGACTGATAAAGTCCCCGTGTACCTGTTGAGAAGAAACTGCTGCTGTCATACTGCATCCTGACATACTGCTACATTGACTACATAGTTATATATCGGCTCGAATACCCCAAGTTTGCATAGCGGGTATCAAAAAATGTGAAGCAGTTCACAACTCAATATAAAAACTCAAGCACAATCAATCACTTCATTATGACAATCAGAGAAATATTACTTGTTTTGTTGTTCAGGTTTATTAATATCAACGTAGCGCTATTTAACGATAATTATAAAGAATGAAAGGCAAAGCGACTTCTTTCGATATTGCTCACCTTGCGGGGGTTTCACAATCAACTGTTTCTCGTGCATTACGGGACAGCGCATTGGTGAGCAAAGAAACCAGAGACAAAATCAAAGAGATAGCGAAACAGCTCAATTACAAAGTTGATAAAAACGCCAGTAATCTCAGACAACAACAGAGCAAAACGCTGGCATTGTTACTTTTTGAAGATCCGACGTCTGATAATTCCATGATCAACCCGTTTTTCCTGTCAATGCTGGGTAGCATTACCCGAGCGACCGCAAAAGCCGGCTACGATCTGTTGATTTCGTTTCAGCAATTCAGTGATGACTGGCATGCCGACTTTGAAGACACCCACAAAGCCGATGGCATTATCTTACTTGGATATGGCGATTTCGTAGATTATCGTGACAAGTTACATAAACTTGCCGAACAAAATACGCATTTTGTGCGCTGGGGAGCAATAGATGAAAGGCACCCTGGTATTGTTATCGGCAGTAATAATTTTCAGGGTGGCAAACGCATAACCGAACATTTGATAAGATTAGGCCGAAAGAATCTGGTATTCATTGGGGGGGCTGACAAACACTGCCCGGAATTCTTAGAACGATTTAATGGTTTTAACGATGCTCTTATTGAGGCCAATATTCTGCAATCCCACCAAACCGCAAAGCACTGGGATGCGATTTCCACCGAGACCTCAGGCTACAATGTTTGTAAAGCGTTACTTGAATCTGGAGAAAAAGTGGACGGCATCGTTTGCGCCAGTGATTTAATCGCCATTGGCGTATTGAGTGCCCTAAAAGAGTCGACGTTTGAAACACCCACCGACATTGCTGTTGCCGGTTATGACAATATTCCTTTGGCGCGTTTTACCAGCCCGCCGCTGACCACGGTAAGACAAAACACTACCTTAGCAGGAGAGTTATTAGTTAATAATCTGGTTGCACTGGTAGAAGGTAAAGCGGCTGAAAGTACTTTGATAGATGCGGATGTTGTTGTCAGGAATAGCTGCGGCAGTACTGCGTTACCAGAAAACTGAGCCTGTATTCACAAGCCCAGTAGCAAATAATATCTTTACTGCATATTAATCAATCAAGCCTCTCTTACCCGCAGTGTTAGCAATGCTGCAACGATCATACTGGCACCACCTACAACCAACGCATAAATCGGCTGACCACTGAAAACCACAGAAACCAAAAAGCCCAAAATACTGGCTGCCAGGATTTGCGGCAAGGTGATAAAGAAGTTAAATATCCCCATGTAAATGCCCATTTTGTGTTGCGGCAATGAGTTTGCCAGCAGCGCATAAGGGATAGATAAAATTGAGGCCCAGGCAAATCCTACCCCCACCATAGACACAATTAACCACTCTGGATCGTCAATAAACAGGAAAGAAATAAGACCGGCACCACCAAGAATCAGATTGATTAAATGTGCAAAACGCAGGTTGGTCATGCGCACGACGATGGGAATAACGGCTGCAGCGACTGCGGCAAAACCATTGTAGGCACCAAACAGAACGCCTACCCAGTTAGCGCCATCATTGTATAAAACAGAAGAAGTATCAGACGTACCATAGTGATGCGAAGTGACCGCTGAAGTCGTATAAATCCACATCGCAAACAGCGGGAACCAGGAAAAGAACTGCACCCAGGCTAACTGCTTCATGGTATCAGGCATGCTGAACAAATCATCCATCATGGTATTGAAACCATTACCGGACTTTTCACCATCGGCAAATACACCTGCTATCATCTGCAACAGACCAAAAGCGAGAACGACTCCACCTAATATAAAAAGCTGCTTGTCTAAGTTTTCCTGAAATATTTGCACAATGGCCGTGATAACCACGCCGACGAGCAACCATATGACACCACCACGATAGTAAGCAGCCTTACCCCTAACCAAATGCTTAACCTGAACCGAAGGAACACCATTTTGTTGCTCCTTTAATTCACGCTCAGCCTGATCAAACGCCGCTTGCTGCTCAGGGCTATATTCTTTGGTTGAAACGATCGTCCACAACACGGCAAGGAAGAAAGCCGCACCACCGAAATAAAATGCATATTTCACGCTATCCGGCACTACGCCTGGCTCTGCCGTGTTACTGACATTAAGAAACTCGGCTAAAAACCAGGGCATTGCAGAAGCAACAGTGGCACCAATACCAATGAAGAAACTTTGCATGGCAAAACCTGTCGCTCGTTGATGCTTAGGTAACATGTCACCAACGAAGGCACGAAAAGGTTCCATGGAGACGTTGATCGAGGCATCCATAATCCATAACATCCCTGCGGCAATCCACAGGTATGGGGAATTTGGCATAATAAACAGTGCTAGCGTGGCGGCAATCGCCCCCCAAAGAAAGTAGGGCCGACGTCTTCCCAGACGATTCCAGGTATTGTCACTCATGTGACCAATAATTGGTTGCACAACTAACCCGGTGATCGGCGCAGCAATCCATAAAATGGCCAGATTATTGTAATCGGCACCCAGTGTTTCAAAGATCCGGCTGACGTTGGCGTTTTGCAGTGCAAACCCAAATTGAATCCCTAAAAAGCCAAAACACATATTAAAAATCTGAAAAAAATTCAATTCCGGTTTGGTTTGCTGCATTCGCTGTCCTGTTGTCATCACTTTTTAATTATCTAAACCTATCACAAATTTAGGGTTTTGCACTGTGCTTAATCGGTTATCCTTGTGGGATAAAGCGGATTGCAACACCACCACTGGCTGCCATTTTTAACTCCAGAGGATCACCACCACGAATCGACTTCTCAAAGATTGCGATTTCGTAGGGTTTATCCAGCCAGTGGGCTTGCTCACCATCCTGATATACTTGCATTAGGTATGGCTTATCTGGGTCCAGAAAACCTGTGGTAACAGACAGTTTTCTCGGATTTTCATCCGTTAGCGCGCCAAGGAACCATTCATCACTATTTCTGTCTTTTCTGGCAAAGGCAACATAGTCACCTATTTCCCCTGCAACAGCGATACTCTTTTGCCAATCAGTTGGTACGTCTCGAATAAACTGAAATGCAGGTAAATTTTTCTCATAATATCGCGGTAAGTCTGCTGCCATTTGAATCGGACTATAAATCACTACATAGAGCGCAAGTTGTTTGGCTAATGTCGTTTGTACGCGATTTTCAGCATGCAGGCCATAGGGAGCTAGATTGAATATCCCGGGTGTAAAATCCATAGGCCCGGAGAGCATACGCGTATAGGGTAAAATCGCCGTATGTTCCGGGGGATTCGGCGGCGAGCCCCAGGCATTAAATTCTTGCCCACGAGCACCTTCGCGGGATATCCAGTTCGGGTAGGTACGACGCAGGCCGGTGTCCTTTATCGGTTCATGGGTGTTAATGCTTAGCTTGCGTTTAGCCGCCTCGGTTATCGAGTGCAGGTATTCCCGCGCCATAAACTGACCATCGTGCCATTCATACCTGGCATTACCCTTGTCATCAATGCGTTTGATATTGCCGCCATCTGCGACATATCCGGTTTTGATCTGCTCATAACCTAACTTGGCATAAAGATCGTAAGCATCGCCCATTTGATTGCGGTAATTGGTTACACCCCCAGAAGTCTCATGATGCCCTATTAACTTAACATCTTGCTCCTTTGCATACTCCGCAAGATATTCAATGTCAAAATCATCATAAGCTTTGGTAAAATTGAACACATCACCATTGGAGTACCACTCTCCATCCCAACCGATGTTCCAGCCTTCGACAAGGACCCCATCGAAACCATATTTTGCCGCAAAATCAATATAGCGTTTGGTTTCTTCAGTGGTTGCGCCATGTTTATCGCCCGATCCCCAGGTCTTTTCTTTGACGTGCATCGCCCACCAAATACCCACGTATTTGCCGGGGTTAACCCAGGACACATCTCCCAGTTTGTTTGGCTCATTAAGATTTAAAATAAGATGGGAATTCAGTAGCTCTGTGGCGCTATCCGTAATTTGTACGGTACGCCATGAGGATTTGAAAGGTAGAGTTGCCTTGACTTTCGCACCATCAGACCAAGGCGTCAAATCAGCGTGAAATACATTGGGTCGCTCTTGCTTCAGGGTAAACGCAGCGTAATCCACCAGTGCCGCTTCGTGAATACTAACGTAGAGTCCTTCAGAGGTTTTTGCTGTAAAGGGGGTATGGGCGCGCGTTACTTTATCTAATGGCGTCGTCTCATAAATGTATTCGTATCGGTTCCAGCCTCTTCCAGGGATCCAATAAGCGGTAGCGTTTTGCGCAAATGTAAATTCTGTATTCTCACGTGTAACAACGACGTCGTTCACACCACTTATTTCTGGCACTTCGTATCGAAAACCCAGTCCATCATCAAACACTCTTAACCGCATCGTAAAACGTAATTGTTGCTGTTCCTGATGTGCAAATGTAACCGTTAATTCATTGTGATGATCCCGCACGTACTGGCTTTCACCCCAAGGCTGTTCCCACGTGTTATCCTGCTGGTTGGTCTCGTGTGCAATAATCGTAAAATCAGCACCAAACTCGGGTAACTCAGTGAATCGCAGTCCCAGCCGTCCATCAGCTAGCACGGCTTTGTTATCAAACATCACCCGGTATGTGGGGACGTCCCGTTCATCTGACACTTCCACGACAATGCGTTTATCTGGCGAAGTCACTGTTAATATTTCGGCACTGGCTGACATCGTCAACAACGTGCCCAATAACCAGAACTGACTAATTCTAAACATAATTTTTACCTTCACGTAACCAACCTGCAACATCGGAGTCTAGTGAATTCGCCACAACAAAACCATCAACATACGTATGCAACAGAATCACTTATTGTCGTTTCTGAAGCTTTGCTACCAAATATTTCTCAACAAGCTAATTACCTAAATGCATTCCCCTTAAACCAGCCTGTTAGTGGCTGCTGGTTTGAGATGGCATAATTATCAGGATCGACCATACTAAGATTCATGAAGCATCGGGCCACTTATTTACTCTTGTATTTTCTGCTTTTATGGCAATTTGAGTTGCAAGCAGATTCCATGACCGTTATTTATCCAAAACAAGGTGTTAAAGACGATAAAACGGGTTACCCCATAGCTCTGCTGCGTCTTGCTGTGGAACGCTCTGGACACAAAGATAATATATTTTTACAGCCTTCTATCGTTGAAGTACCGCAAAACCGCGTACTAAAACTGATTGAGCAAGATGTGGTCTTAGATGTCGCATGGTATATGTCCAATAAAGACCGAGAAGAGCATCTAAAAGCCATCCCTATTCCTATTTACAAAGGCTACTTTGGTTATCGTGTGTTTTTGATCCATCAGGACAATACGGAGCTGTTCAGCAAATCGTTATCTTTGGAAAAGCTTCAAAAAAAACTTATTGGGGTTCAGGGCCATGACTGGCCAGATTTAGAAATTCTGCGGCACAATGGATTTAAAATGACCAGTTCCCCAAGTTATAGGGGCATGTTCGATATGCTGGACCGCAAGCGTGTCGACTTTTTTCCCCGCTCTTTATTAGAAGCCTGGTTGGAAGAATCACGGTTTCCCGAATTCAATCTGATTGTGGATGATGATCTCTTACTCTATTACCCTGTTGCGGTGTTCTTTTTCGTTAATAAGAACAATAAAAAACTGGCCAATATAATAGAATCTGGATTGCGCAAAGCAATAGCGGATGGTTCATTTGATTTGCTGTTTGAAGCAGTACAGGATGACTTTCTAAGCCGCACGGATATAGCAAACCGCCGCATAATTCACTTAGAAAACCCGTTTTTTAACCACAAAGACAATCCGCTACTGGCACAGCCACCGCAATTAAAAACCATTCAATGAGTCGATGATGCTGCTTCATTTGCTTCAATCTTTTCTTCTTTAATCCGCAACCAACATATCGCTGAAATCAACAAGCAGCTGCCACAGATCAGAAACAGTACGTTTTTATTCTCAGCACTGCTGACGGCCATGCCAACACCGAGACTGGCAACCAGTTGTGGCAACACAACGGAGAGATTAAACAATCCCATGTACAAGCCCATTTTGGACTGCTCAACTTTTTGCGACATAATAGCAAATGGCAAACTGATTGTTGCTGACCAACCAACACCAAGTAAAGCCATGCAAAGGTATACCAGACCAGAAACGGATCCAACCTGAGATAAAACAAAATAACCAACAGCCATGGACAATATGCAATAGGCATGCGTCTTAACAGAGCCTATTTTGCGGGTCAAGGGTTGTAGTACCAGGACGGGTAATATGGCGGCGATAGCTGAAAGAATTAAAAAGCTGGTGTTTACCACAGAACCGTTTTCGTCGTTACTCAGATCTGGCTGATTAAACTGTACAAAGGCCACCATATAAATAAACATGGATTGCACGCCAACCCAGGTAAATGAATGCGCTGCGAGTACTTTCTGAAATCCAAGATGTTCCTGGTGGGCCTGTTTACTCTCATCTTCTTCTGTCAACAATGTGCGCCCGACAAAGAACAAAGTAATCACTAAGCACCCAGCTTCGATATAGTAATGGTCAAATTTAATATCAGCTAATCGTGCAACCAAAGCATAAATTCCATAAATCAAAAATCCCCAAAGTGGTTTTATAATCATTAAACCATCCATTAGAGAAAATGATTGTTTCTCCATATCAGCAAACTCATGGCTGGCGGAGATAGATTCAGGCTCCTTGATGAAAAAACACGGAATAACAGAAAAAACTAAAACCAATACCGCACCAAAATAAATGAGGGTGAAGTTGTTCAGGTAGGTGCCAATCGCATAGGCCAGAACGCCGAAGCTTCCTGAAACCGTCTGCATCCAGGTGTATCCCTTAGTGCGCTCAACGCCCTCCGGGGTGACATCAGCAATTACACTTCGCGTCGGATTAAAACTCACATTAATAGAAAGATCCAAAACCAACGCAACCGTAATAGCAACACCCAAAACCCCATCAAATCCCATAGTTGCTGAAATGACATCAATGTTGGGCAGGGCCAGCAAACTCAGTGATGCCAGGACGCCACCGATAAGAATAAAGGGGCGTCGGCGACCGCCCCAAAACCAGACGTTATCGCTGACAATTCCAATAATCACCTGTCCCAAAATACCGGCGATAGGTCCAGCAGCCCAAACAAAACCTACATCGTGGATATCCAGACCATACTGCGTCGTAAGAATCCAGCTCATCGCTGCTATTTGCACGGACAACGCGAAGCCCATTGCTGTAGCAGGAAGGCTCAATATGGCATAAAAAGTGTTCGTTAAATTTTTCTGAATGGCTAGCATGATTTGATTTCAGTTTTGTTATTGAAGTTAGATTCACCACTCTAAATGAGTTGGCATTTGTGAACTTGTTGTTAATTTTCATATTTGTCTGCATTGCCAACGATTGCAAGTAAAACTTCTTGGTGCGTTCGTCTATCATCCAAAAATCACTAAATTACGCCCGCCAGACTTAGACATCGGACCAGTTACCTGATATAAAGATTCAAACCGTTTAAGGAACCAATTATGACATTTGACGAATTTTTGCATGACTGCCAACAGCACAAAAACATTGCGGATATTCAATTGCTAGTACCGAAAGACTGGACCCAGGGTAGAACCGCATTTGGCGGATTATCAGCAGGTTTGTTAACCGAGGTAATGAGGAAAAAGGTTGATGCGGAAAGGCTGCTGCAGTCCGTTACTTTTAACTTTGTCGGCCCTTTAAATGCGGAGCAAGGATTTGGATTTGAAGTAAATATACTAAGAGAAGGCAAAAATGCGACACAAGTCATGGCGCATATTATTCAGGATGGCAACATATGTTTAACGGCATTGGCCAGTTACGCCAAACAACGTCAATCCAAGGTTCATGTACCCGCCATTCACAGTCACGCACTTACGCTACCTAAAAAGCCTAATTACATTCCACAAATTCCAAAAATCACGCCCAAATTTTTACGTCATATGCAATTGGCAATTGAAGACGGAAAGATACCTTTTACGGGTGCCAAACAATCCACTATGTCAGGCTGGATGCGCTTTAAGGAAACGCCTGCCAGCTTGACGGATGCTCACATCATTACCTTAATTGATGCCTGGCCACCGACCATTTTACAAATGGTTAAAGGCCCAGCACCGGCAAGCACCATGAGCTGGAATGTTGAGCTTATTCATCCCTATGAAACTATGTCGCCGGATGAGTGGTTAGCCTATGAAGCAGAAACGATTTATGCAAAAGACGGCTATGCACATACCGAAGCGAAAATCTGGAGCCAGTCTGGCCAGTTATTGGCCATCAGTCGCCAACTCGTTGCAATATTTGACTAAGCAGAAACTGGGCCGCCCATGGCGCGGCCCTTTGGTGGTTACTCGAATGTACCTTTGACTATCGCGCGTCCATCCTTGACCAGACATCGACCTTTTGCAAAGACCTGCTGTATCGTCAAATCGGATTTATTTGCCAACACCAAATCGGCATCAGCCCCCTTTTCAATGCGACCTTTATGTTTGAGCTTTAACAGGTTTGCAGGTGAAAGAGTAACCGTACTTATGGCATTCTCAATCGACACGCCATAATCCTTTACCGCTTCAACAAAGGCATCATATAAACTGCGTACCTGACCGACTTCCAAGCCGACGAGTTCCCCTGACGCGTCAAATACGGGTAGGCTGGCATTACCATCAGAACTCATGGTTAAGTTTCCAACCGGTACACCTTGGTTAATGCAATGCGCCACAGCTTTTGCCGCTGGTACTTCCCCTTCATCAATAAAATTCTGATTAGTGCTCGCCGTAAAATCAATATAACCACCCACATTCGCCCATTCAATGCCGGCATCCAAAAGCGCTTGATTACGGTTTATGTGTGTGGGATAAAACTGCGTAACAGGCAGGTCAGACATCTCGATTGCATCATGCAACAAGGCCAGCATGCGTTCGCTATCGCCAACATGAATACTTACAATACCCGCTTTCCCAGAAAGCATGCCGCCTACCCGAGCTTCGGATGCAACACGCATTAACTCATTAGAACGTAGTTGAGAAGACCGATGGTCAGCAATCGCAACTTCACCAATGCCAATAAACTTATCAATTAGAATGATGTCGTCAGTCACGTTCCCCAGTACAGTTCTTGCTGGCAGCTGATAAGATCCGGTATGGCAATAAGTCGTCAGTCCTTCAGTTTCCAGGGCATGTGCTTTGGCCAATAGGTCAGATAAGGTACGTGTTGTCGCGTCTGTACCCAATACCCCCACTAATGTTGTTACGCCCCCCAGCGTCGCATCCGTCAATTGCATTTGTGGCGTTCTGGTATGAAAACCACCTTCACCACCGCCACCGGTAATATGCACAAGACTATCGACTAATCCGGGCAGCAATACCTGATCGTCGCCATTGATCACCGTCATTAGCTCTTCTGTGGCCGATATATTAGTCGATAAATCGTCTCCGATAGCAGCAATGCGCTGATCAGCAAGTAACACATCTTTTTTGCCAAGCGATTCTGGCGCATAAACGTCGATATTTTTTATAAGAGTTAACATAGTAATTATTGATACCCTATCGCTACTGCGATAACCATGGTACATACAGACATTGCAAACAACAGTAAAAACAGTCGCCAGGCGAATTTTGCCCAGGTACTCCAGTCTATTCTTGCCACCCCTAAACAACCAATTAAGGAAGCTGAAGTAGGGATGATGATGTTTGTCAGGCCATCACCCAGTTGGAAAGCGAGCACAGCAACCTGACGGGTCACTCCAACCAAATCTGCTAATGGCGCCATAATTGGCATGGTTAACGCAGCCTGACCTGAGCCAGATGCGAGAAAAAAGTTAAAAATTGATTGGAACATGTACATAAATACCGCTGATCCCGTATCCGGAATGCCCGACATGGCTTCACCAGCGTAGTACAAAATAGTATTCAAAACAGAGGGGGTTGTGGCGTCATCCCCGCCCAGCAATAACACAATGCCTTTGGCCATACCCACGATCAATGCGGCAGGTAATAAGTCTTTGGCACCTTGCTGAAAAGAATCCGAAACAGTATTCATACGCATGCGCCCAGACACCACACAAATTATACCAACTGCAATACCCATGGCAAAAAACTGTGTGGCGATTTGTGGGATGTAATACTCATGTACGATGACACCCCAGATAACCCAGATAATACCCCCTAAAAGCGTGAGTAATATCAAACCATCAACCCTGTTGAATTCAGCGTCAACGGAGCCGCTTTGCTGACGACGAAAATAAAAATCAGAGTGATAGCTCAGTGACTTTTCCGGGTGAGCTTTTATTGAAGCGCCATAACGCATTGTAAAAACAACGCCTACGAGGGTAAAAACCGCCCATGCAGCAATTCGAAATTCACTGCCTGAGAGCAATGGAATATCGGCTATCCCCTGCGCTATTGCTATGCTGAACGGATTCATCCATGACGTTGCAAAACCAATTTGAGTGGCAACATACGTAATTAATACCGCCGTAATTGCATCATATCCCAAGGCGATTACCAGTGGCGTCAACACAATACAAAATGCAATCGCCTCCTCGCCCATTCCAAATATGGCCCCTCCCAGGGAAAACAAAAAGAACATCAAAGGCAGAATGACTTTGTCTGCTTTTTTCACTTTCCGAATGAGCGCCATAATACCGTTGTTCACCGCACCGGAATGCATAATAATACCAAACGCACCGCCGACTATCAGAATAAAAGCAACAACACCAACCGCAGACCCCATGCGATTGCCGGAAACCAATCCTTCGAATGCGTAGTTTAAAAAGCCCGGCTCATTGCCAGCGCTAAAAACAGGCGCTCCATTGTCCACCTCATCAGTAGCAAGTTTAAAGCTGCCAGGGGCAATTACCGTCCTTGTGGTGAGCTCTCCATTCACTGTGCTGACAACCTCAGTGGTTTTAAAAGAACCCGCAGGAATGACGTAGGTCATCGCTGCTGCTAGCAGCACAACAAAAAACAGGATGACAAACGCATCCGGCATTCGGTTACTTATGTTTGATTCATTCATAGGATTGTCTCTTGTCTAGCATTGAGATCGGCTTCGTAGCGGCAACGGTGTTTAAAAAACCGCGCCATCTTGCCCCACTATGCCCTTGTATTCCAGGCGCCAACTTGTTTAGTTGAATAATTTTACTCAGAATTTGTTAGCGCCCGTTTGCCACACTAATTTGCACAACGGTATTGCGCGGACATCGCTATTCGTTAAACCACTCGGATAGGCAGTAGTTATTAAAATAAAATTCCGTATATAAATTGGCGGACTTAAGCATATAAATAATTATTCATCATGACTGATTCGATGCCACTTGGCATTTAAATATTAGCATTGAATGAGTAACCATATTCGGTTTCAATGTCAAGAATTCCCTTGGCAACAAAACGGTGTATACATGCCTGTAAGCACAACAAATTCCACATCAATCAACTTAAAACGTCTGTTCCTCAGTATTTTTTTATTCGCATCGACAACTCAATTACATGCCCAGAGCCCAGACCAAAACTACAACCTGTTGCTGGCAGGCGGTGCGTTAAAAACCTGTAGCAGTATGTCACTGGGAAGTTGCACGGGAAATCCATTTACGGAAAACGCCAAATCCCACCTTTTGTATAAAATATCACCTGAGGCGATCCAAAATTTTACGTCTTCAAAGATTTTTCAACAGCAACCTGACGAGACAAAAGCAAAATTTAATGCGCTGTTTACACATTTTTATGCCAAATCAAGCGAAACAGTCACCTCCATAAGAGCCTTGTCGGAATTATTAGACCAGTCCAATTCCGATATCGGTGCCGTTGAATTTATACGTTCACTGCCAGATCCAATATATTATGCGCTGCAAGATTTTTTTGAGATACCAAATCCAAAACCCGAAAAAGTGAATTTAACAGCCAATAAATCCAATCGGGTTAAAGATATCTACATCGAATTTCTGGCTCAGGCTCGGAATAAGCACCTCCAGGAAGGGAAATCAGATGACATTCCTGTTCAAATTGGAGTGATGACAGCATCAGCTCGAGATTCGCTATCAGTAGCAGAGTTTTATCAAAATGTGTTTCTGTCAGCTGCAAAACTGGGGTTTCCTGAAACGGAGTTCAATGTTAAATGGGTACCATTGGACATATCACTGGCAACAGTGCTTAAGGAGAAAGAAAGAGGATACGGTTCGTGCGATTCAATGGAGCAGATTCGGGCTAGCAATCTGAGTTTTAATCGCCTGACCATTTATCCGGAAGCAATACAGCAACAACAGGATATCTGTAGCAACCCACAAAAACTCACGCAACAAATTTCGAGTCTAAGTGGCTTGTTTATTAATGGCGGTGACCAGAATCGCACCAGAAGCACTCTCGTAAAGGATGATGGCAGCGCAACAATCTGGTTAAACATCATTCACAAAAAGCTGCACGATAATCATTTGATTCTGGGTGGAACAAGTGCTGGTACAGCGGTACAAAGTGGAGGTATTGTCAAACAGCGCCCCGTACCGATGATCACCAGTGGCGACACCTTAACAGCCATGTTTAGAGGGGCATTCGCTTTGGCACCACCGCCTTACGGCTGTGAAAAATCAAACGATTGCCCCTACGGCCTGTTTGAGAGCGATCTTACCTATAATCCACAAGGAGGCCTGGGCACCTTTAGCGCCGGTATTCTGGACACCCACTTTTCGGAACGTGACAGACAAGGCAGGCTCGCTCTTTTGGCTGCGGCGACCAAAACGCCATTAGCTTTTGGTGTCGATGAAGCAACAGCGCTTTTGGTGGATACAAGCAATAACGAAACGATGAACTTCAAAGTTATGGGAGAAGGCGGTGTATTTATCGTATCCACTAAAAACGGCATATATAAATCCCAGGCACAAAAACACCAATTAGTTGGCATGAGCCACTACCTGACGCACGGAGATCGCGGTCAATTGTCACTGCATTCAGGTCAGTTTGAGTTCTATTTCTCTGAAAGCAAAACTGCGTTGACGGAGCCGCTGCCTGTCATTTCAGAACATCGTGGTCGCTGGCGCAATGAAGTTAATACGATTTGCGGTAAGAATACGTTCCACAGATGGCATGAAGATGATATCGCCTTTTTGGTTAACCCCAGCGAAGAGACTGCGTTCTATACGATACCTGAAAACCCAGAAGCGCATTGCAGTTATGTGAATTTATTATTCGGAATTGAAAATTAATTTCATTTTCCTCAACCCCTTATACACCGGTGTATATCCTCGGAAAAAGTTGTGTATATCTATGGATAAAACTGTGTATAAGTCAGGGCTTAACACCACAACTTGTTTGGTAACCTAATGTAATTAAAAGGAAAAATATTTTTTAAAAAAAACGTTTATTAATCGTACTGGATTGCGCTACACTTACTATTCTCCAATTGCAAATGAAGTTCCAGTATTTGCAAAGTCAGGAAGATTTTTTAGTTAGCGCACGGCTCAATATTGAGCCATTCCCCTAGCCCAGGTGTTCTACACCTGGGTTTTTTTATTCCCCTAAACTGCTTTTGTTGCAAAATAGTCAGATTATTTTAGATGCATAGATATCTGAAAAATGGCGTCTGTTTTAGCTTTTAGCATATTTTTATGCACATTTTTTGAATAGCGCCTCAAAAAGCACCAGATTATAGGATGCTTATCCTATTGATTTATTTAAAAAAAGATGTTTTATTGCTGTACAAATGTAAGCGGAATGTAAGAATTCTGTAAATTTACATTGATAACACAAACTAGCCTTAGGGTTGATCTATGTTAAAGAAAGCCTACAAACTAACACAATATGGTTATAAGCCATATTACCTCTCTGAGTGGTTCAACGAATAGCACTACCTTCCTGTTTTTGTCTAAAACACATCAGCATCTTGCTGAGCAATAAAACTATCTAAAATTCAGGACCAAATACAATGAACAACAGTGTTTACGGACTGTTGGGGCTTTCGTTCGCCCTGACTCCGCTTGCCTTTGCGCAAAGCGAAAATGAAACCACAGAAACCATCGAAAAAATCCAGGTAACCGGCTCTAATATTCGCGGTATCGACCTTGAAGGTGCGCAGCCGTTGCAAGTCATTGGGGCGGAAGAAATTAAAAAGTCCGGCGCAGACAGCATCTTTGACCTACTAAAAGATCTTGGCCAGACACGAGGTGGCTCGGGTACCTTTGGCACATCAGAGAGCGGCAGTACATCAAATTCGACACCTGCCGGTCAAGCTGCAGCCTCATTAAGGGGACTAGGACCTGCCTCCACATTGACTTTGATAAATGGTCGTCGTGTTGCACCCAGTTCATTTGCTGCTGGCACAGAAAACTTTGTCGATATCAATAGTATCCCATTAGCTGCGATTGAACGTATAGAGATTCTGGCGACCGGCGCATCCGCTATTTATGGTGCCGACGCAGTGGCAGGTGTTATTAACTACATTCTGAAAAAAGACTATGAAGGTGCGGAGCTGAATGTGTCCTTCCAGGATAGTTTCGAAGACAGCGATGAATCCCGAAAAAATCTGAACATCGTTTGGGGTGGCCAGTTATTTGATGGCAACGTTACGTTGTTTGCAGATATTTACGATAAAAATGCCTTTACAGCTCAGGATCGGGATTACACAAAAGATCCATTGTTGGTAAACAGTTATTCCTATTTACCAAAACTGCCCTACCCCAATATTTATTTTAATTCCGTGCGCGATGGCGGTGTCGAGTTACCCAATCCAGATTGCCCTCAAGCGACCGTAAGAACGGAATTTGATGAAGATATCTGTGCCTATTACGGCAATCAGGACGATATGTTAGATGCGCCAGTAGAAAGTTACTCACTGGGTGCAATTTATAATAAAACAATTGGACAGATGGAGTGGAATACCGATATTTTTTATAGCCGCTCCAAATCAGTTGCGGTTTCCAGTCCGGCACCCATTGATAATATCGATGACTCTGAAGGCCCACTTGTCCCCTTTAGTGCATTGGATATCTATACTGGAGAGGAATTAGAGGCCTGGTTGGGCTCTGCGGACCCATTTGATGCACTTTGGGATGATCCAATTGATACGCAAGCTGGCCAAAGACTTTTTGGGTTTGCTTTCGACGCACGTTTCGGTACACCCAGAACCATTGAGAATGAGACAGAATCAGTCCGGTTAGTATCTAGTTTATCGGGTGAATTTGGCCAAAGCTGGCAATGGGAAACAGGATTAACTTTCTCTGAATCGACCTCCAAACAACAGGCTGTTGCGGGCATCCATAATCGATACAAATTTCATGCAGCATTGCATGGTGAGCTATGCTCAAATGGTGACATTGCCATATTGACGGATGACACCCTTAACTGCAGTTCTGGTTCACTCTTAGGTCGGTTTAATCCCTTTCTCATCGGCGATGCAAGTAATGACGCCATTCTGCAAAGTACCGAAGAGCAACCAACACGCGACGGAACCAGTCGAGTCTATGGCATAGATGCCAAATTTAATGGTGAAGTCATGGAGTTTGGTGCGGACAGTATCCGTGCCGCACTCGGTGTTGAATACCGTCATGAAGAACTGGATGACGTTCCGTCACTGAACAGCCGCGCAGACTTTAACAACGGCTATTTAGTTGATGTGTTTGGTTTTGGTTCAAGTTTTGCCACGGCTGAGCGCACCCAGGTAGGTGCTTTTGCAGAATTCTATATTCCCTTAACCGAATCTCTGGATGTGCAGGTTGCTGGGAGATTTGATCATTTCGATGATTTTGGCAGCACCTTCAACCCTAAAATCAACTTCAGCTATCGTGCCAGTGACAACCTGATATTACGTGGCGGTTGGGCAACATCCTACCGTGCGCCATCACTCACTCAAGCAGGAATCGAACTTCGTACTACCACGTCAACCTACGACTGTGGGGCTAATCGGGCAGTAGCTGATTTGTATTGCGAGGGGGATGGTGTCGAAAGAAGCCCCAACGCTTTGGAATTAGGCAATCCACAATTGCAGGCGGAAGAATCGGATTCAATCAGTTTGGGATTTGCCTGGAGCCCCACCGATGACACCACCATTACCCTTGATTATTGGGCGTTTGAACACGAAAAAATCGTGGATACCAATATGACTGGCATTTTGGCAAGCGCTATTGACGATGCGTCATTGCGCCACTGTGGTCTAGTGCCTACTGGCGAAATTGGGATTTCCTACGATCCAGACTTATGCCTGGTGACCGATGAAAACGGACTGACGATCGAACAGGACGGGGCCAATCTGACACAAATTCTGGCGGCCTGGAATGAGTTTGATCAGCCCAGGTTTGTAGAGCTTCCGCTATTCAGAGATCATGTCATCCCATTGGAGAACACTGGCACACAAGAAGTTTCGGGTATCGACTTGGATATCGCACACGACTTTACGTTGGCGAATGGTACCGTGTCTGTTGATCTGGACTGGACTCATTACCTGAAATTTGATCGCAATAAACCAGGCTCCGATGAAATTGAATCACTTGTTGGCACTTTTCGTTACCCAGAGAATATTGCCAACATGCGTTTAGGTTGGAGTACAGATCAGTTTTTCTCCAGCGTTACAGTGCGCTATACGGACGGTTATGAAGATGATATTTCCGGCCTTCGAGGTCGTGAAATTGATGAATTGTTAACGCTGGGTGCCCTGGACGCCAATGAACAGCGTCAGGTAGATTCCTGGACCGTTATTGATCTGAATGCTGGTTATGATTTTGAAGACAGTACTATCAGTATCAATATCGACAATTTATTCGATAAAGAACCGCCGGTGGTTTACGGCTCACGTCGAGGCTTTGATTCCATCAACCACAATGCGCTGGGCAGAACGTTCCGAGTGTCTTACACCCATTTCTTTGAATGAAAAGTCATTAAAAAAGGCGTAGCAGTTTCTTGCTACGCCTTTTTTTATTTACACACTGCTAGAGGCTGTCTATTTTTTGTTAAATTGCATCGCTGCGACAATGGCTTTACTGATTTCACCGGCTGAATGTAAGGTAGTCGCAGGTTCATCGGCATCGGCTCCGGAATGTTTAGCACTGACAAATGGAGCTACTTCTGCGAGATCACCTGAGGTAATATTCAATTGTTCGGCAAACATATTAATCGACGTTAATGCATCCTCAAGTGTTAAGCCTTCAGACTCCGGTGTACCGGTAGCGCTGGCATACTTCGCATCCAATGCATCGATATCAAAGGTCAGGTAAATTTCGTCAATCCCCTGTTCTTTAAAATGCGCAATCGTTTCTTCTGCAATGGCTTCAATCCCTCGATTTTTGACGTCATAGTTCCAATACTGCTTCACGCCATACTTTTCTTCCCAATATTCTTTCGGCTTGCCGCTGGAGCGGATACCAATTTGGACCACATGATTAGGACGTTCCAGATCATTAAGAATATGGTAAGTCCAGGAACCAAAACAGATATCGATCCCAAGACGTTGCTGCAGTAAATCGGTATGGGCATCATAATGAATAATTCCCACTTTTTTACCAAGAGATTGCTGGTGATTGATATAGGCTTTGGTCAGTGGGTAGCTGATGGAATGGTCCCCACCGATAGCAAAGAAGCGCGCACCTTCGTTTAGGGCATAAACATTACTGACTATTTCCTGAGCGATAGAAAGCGGACTGACGGCCAACTCCAAATGCTCATTGCCGTACAGAGCATTGCGACAGCTGCGTACGGTTGCAGAATTAAGATATTTATCCATCAATAAATGCGGTATGACTCTTACATCGCCAATATCGTAAAGAATTTCATCGTCGGACTTCTTTTCGTATAACGACTGACGAACAAATAGCGGCCCCCAGTTGGCCCCGCGCAAAATGCCACCTCCAGTATCATGGCATATGCCAAACAAATAGGGTTTATCGACCTTGTAGTAGCAATATTCCTGAAGTTTTTTTTGCCATGCGGTGGTAGCATCATCTCCAATAACACCGTACAAAGCGCGATGCAGCACTTCTTTCTTTTCTTTTGCTGTTTGCACTGTGAATACACCATTGCCTGGTGCACATAGATATTTTTCAAGTTTTTCAGTAGGAGTCAACGACATAAATACGCTCTGATAAATACGCTCTGATAAACGACCTTAATTCATGGCCTAAGAATAGCACAGGCCGATATAAAAAAACCGCCGGGAGGCGGTTTTTGTCGGTGTTTATTCTCTATTTGTACAAACTCTGGCAGTACCATCATCAATTAATTGCGTATCATCATCGGGATCTTGTACAAAGTTTCTGCCATCACCAAATGGATTGCTGTTGGGGGGACTGGTTTCAACCGCCAGATCCGCACCAGATGCTCCCAGAGTGTATAATTGGCTGACCCTGTTTTCACTGCCGGCAACAGGTGTACTAACCGTTATTTGTATCGTCACCCAAGCCGCAAACGTTTTGGGATAGCGCAGCTCAATGGTCGCCTGACCATTCTGATCAGTGACGATATTACCGTCGATGGCTACAATATTGCCAGGTGTCAGGTTTCCATCACCATTAACATCTTCGCTTAAATCTAACATGCCATCGCCGTCTAAATCCTCACCAGGATCAAGAACACTGTTGCCGTTTTTATCCTCAATATCCAGGATGCCATCATCATCGATATCTTCATTAGGGCAACCAATGGTTTGTACTGCTATCCAGAATTCAAATGCATCAAGGCTCGGAAAGGCTTCCCAGTAGCCTTTATAAAATGCAGGGCGTTTTGTCTGAAAATTGGGATCACCTTCTACGGCATTAGGGTCCAATAGTTCGGTATGTTTTACTGGTGTTCCCGATACGGTCAGTGCCACATTGCTAACAGGGTTTGAATTGGCATCAGTAACAAATACCGAAAATCGTTTTAGGTAAGATGCGGCATCTGGTGTGCTTTCAATCTGGTTACCGGTACCCAATGAAATAAACAGTGCTCGATCGGCAACAGTAAGATTCGTGGAAGAAGATATCCCCTCCGCATTTGCCGTTATACTAATGGCATCTTCTGTCGTAACTGAATCACTTGTATAAACGGTACTTGCCAATCCATTGCTATCGGTGGTCGAGAGTTCAGGGAATAGAGAGCCACCTCCGATTCCGTTAACATTAAAATCGACCGGAATTCCCTTTACGAGGTTTCCAACTTCGTCCCTTAACACAGCGGTAATGGTACTTTTTTGCCCATCTGGGCCAATGGAATTAGGATTAGCTGATACAATTATCGAAGATACGCTCGTAGCTACAAATTCGACTTCAGCTCTCGCGTTGACGATTCCTCCATCATTATCTGTACCTCGAGCACCAATGATCGCGTCACCCGCACTGGTGGACGTTACAGAAAACGAAACCTGACCATTTTCATCGGTAACCCCGGAATCAATGCTTGTCGTTCCTCTCGTGGAATTAAATACTATATTTCCGCCAACAAAAGGCTCATTGTTCTTCAGCCAGGTTACCGTAAAATTCGAATCGGTCCGTAACGGAATATCTTCTGATGGTCTTTCAGTAAAGGTAAACTCATCTTCCTGTACGGATATATTCTGCGTTGCCGATGCATTCAGGGCTTCAGCTGTAAAGGTATCACTACCCGCCTGTGTCGCGGTATACAATACTGTCACCTGCCCGGTTTCATCAGTAACTGGTGTCGGATTATCTATTTCATTACCCACCTCTGAAGTAAGTGCCACTTGCTGGTTGGGAATACCGACTCCATCAGAATCGGCGATGACAATAGTGATAGGTGCATTGTCGTTTAATGTTACCGAGCCAGGCGCATTAATTTTCACTTCTGTACCGGTCACCTGTATTTCCAACTGACGGCTCAGTGAGCCTGTTTCGGCCATGACAGTAATTGTGCGATTTTCCGGATTATTACGAGAAGTAAGCAGAGCCCTGGCAGTGCCATCAGCGGCAGTTGTTCCCTGTGTTATTTGCAATTCGCCAGAGTCTGATGAAAATGACACGTCAATGTCCTGCATCAATATATTTTGAGCATTCTTCACCAAAGCGATAAGCTCCACCTCATCTGAACCACTAGACGCAATTTGCAGTGCACTGGTAAAGAAGTCTAATGTTGCCGGTTGCTCCGCGACATTGGTACCACCACCGGCAGAATTAAATCCAATTTCTCCGGTTTCACCGGTAGCAGTGGTTGCCAGGACTTTTGCTGCCCCAGCAGATTCGCCAACGATTAGCTCAATACTGGCTGTACCGGTTGAATCTGTTAAAGCAGTGCCCGTAGGGGGGGTAAAAAAGGCCAGGTCATCCCGAGTAAAAGAGAAGGTTATGAGTTCATCAACCACCGGGGCTCCGTCCGAATCTGTCACCAGCGCGTTGACGGTCAACGGATTATTGGCACTTAGACTATTACTTGGCTCAGCGGTTATCTTACTCAGTATGCTCATTTCAACAGATTTAGTGCCAAGACTGGCATCACCCGCAGAGTTAAATCCAATCGTGTCGGTTTCTCCTGTTTCCAGCCGAGCAGTCACTAAACCACCACCTTCCGTAGAACCAGCCAGTAAATCTATTGTCGCAATTCCTTGTGCATCTGTAAGAGCAGTACCGCTCGCTGGGTCAAATGTAGCGAGTTCTTCCGTATTAAATGTAAAAGTCACTAGCTGGTCTTCAATTGCGGCGCCATCCTGATCGCTCACGCGGGCGGTTATCGTTAATGGCGTTTCGGCATTTAATTCATTGCTATCATTGCCCGTATCTCGTTCTGCGATACTTAATGCGATTGAAAATTGAAAAGTCGTATCAGGATCATCAGGAGTATTAGACTGATCGCGAGAAATGCTGCCACCCCCACCACAGGCATTGAGTAATATAATTAATAACAGTGAAAATATGGTGCGATTAACTGAGATCACCTGATTGATGAAAGACCCAAACCCCTGCAAAGCACTTCCCCCGCTTTTATCTTTTTTTGTTTAGCTTGTGCGCCAATCTTGATAGGCTAATGATCAAACAATAATTCAAAATACAAAGAAACTCACATGTCTAATAAATTAAGTCTGACAACCAAAATCTTTATCGGCATGATTGCTGGTATCGTGACCGGCTTTTTTCTGCAACTCCTGTTTGATGATAGCGGAGATTTTTCGTTTAGCCTACTCGGTATAAACTTTTCTACGTATGGAATTTTCGTTGATGGTATTTTTCACGTCATCGGACAGATTTTTATAGCAAGTTTACGGATGTTAGTTGTACCGCTGGTGCTGGTTTCTCTGATTTGCGGTACCTGTAATTTATCGGACCCATCTCAATTGGGAAGATTAGGTGGTAAGTCGATCGGCCTTTACATTATCACCACCGCAATAGCGATTAGTATTGCCATCACAATGGCTCTTTTTGTGTCGCCTGGCGCCGGCATCGAACTGACCACAGACGCTAAATACGTTGCCAATGAAGCCCCCTCTTTAGGTCAGGTTATTATCAATATGATGCCAACCAATCCGATAAACGCAATGGCAGAAGGTAACATGTTGCAAATCATTGTTTTTGCCTTGTTATTCGGAATTGCCATGACCATGTCTGGCAAACCCGGTGAAAGATTGATCAATGTATTTAATGATCTCAATGATGTCATTATGAAACTGGTGACCATTTTAATGAACCTGGCGCCAATTGGTGTTTTTGCTTTGATGGCAAATCTCTTCTCTACTATTGGATTTGATACGATTTTCAGTTTAATCAAATACTTTGTACTGGTCCTTGTGGTTCTGGCAATTCATGCGTTTGTTTCTTATCCGGTAATCCTGAAGCTACTGACTGGATTAAACCCCAGAATATTACTCAGTAAAATGAAAGAAACTGCACTATTTGCCTTCAGTACGTCCAGTAGCAGTGCCACATTGCCCGTAACTCTGGAAACCGCCAGAAAACGTTTAGGTGTGCATAATTCAGTGGCATCTTTTACCGTCCCTCTTGGTTCAACTATCAACATGGACGGTACGGCAATTATGCAGGGCGTGGCCACGGTATTTATCGCACAGGTGTATGGCGTTGATCTGAGCGTCTCGGATTATTTAATGGTGATATTGACTGCGACGCTGGCATCAATTGGTACCGCCGGTGTCCCCGGTGTTGGCCTTATCATGTTAGCCATGGTCCTGCATCAGGTGAACCTGCCTGTTGAAGGTATTGCCCTCATTATCGGTGTTGACCGTTTATTGGATATGACTCGCACAGCGGTCAATGTCACGGGCGATTGCACAGTAGCCTGCATAGTGGCTAAATCAGAAGGTAAGCTGGATGAGACAACGTTTAATAATCCGAATGCGGGTGATAGTGACGAAGAAGTGCACTTGAGTGACTTTCATAAATTGAAAGAAAATACTTAAATTAATAAACATGAATCATAAAAAAAGCGCCAACGGCGCTTTTTTTAACTGCTTACAAAAATGACGACTATTGATAGCGCCAATGATTCAAACGTGAAAGCACTGATGTCAGTGACATGCTTGCAGCATGAGTCAGCTTGTCTGCCAGATTTTTTCTTTGCTTGAAGGTTACTTTATAGATTTCGTGATTCTGACAACGCTCTAGCAAGTAGTCATCCGATGTTTTAATTTCATCCACCAGATTCATCTCTTTGGCAACATTTGCCAGCCAGTGTTCACCAGTGGCCACTTTATCAATATCCACTACATCACGGTTTTGTTTGACGTGCGTTTTAAATTGCGTGTGGATTTCTTCAAGCTCTTCTTTGAATTTAGCACGACCTTCATCGTCGTTTTCACCAAACAGTGTTATCGTGCGTTTGAATTCGCCAGCCGTATGTTGTTCAAAATCGATATCATTCTTCTTCAACAGCTTGTTAAAGTTTGGCATTTGCGCCACAACACCAATCGACCCAATGTAAGCAAAAGGAGCAGCTATTATTTTTTCTGCCACACTGGCCATCATATATCCGCCACTTGCCGCTACTTTGTCAACGGCCACCGTCAAATGCAGTCCGGCATTTTTCAGGCGCGCTAATTGCGAAGACGCTAAACCATACCCATGAACTGCACCACCCGGGCTTTCCAGGCGCACCAGCACTTCGTCACCTTTTTCCGCCACGGTTAATATCGCGGTCACTTCCTCACGCAGATTATCGACTTCTTTGGCATCCACAGAGCCTTTGAAATCGATAACATACACTCTCGGCTCAGTATCCTCGTCGCCTTTGCTTTTGCGTTCTTTCTCTTGTTTTTTAGCCTTTTCTTTTTCTTCTTTTTGCCATTTTTTAAATTGGTCTTTAGACAATATTAACGATTTTGTGTGTTCCGTTAAGTCCTGCAGTTTTTCAGAAATAGAGCTGATTTCCAACTCACCTTTACTGGACTTTTGTTTTGCGGCTATCCCGGCAATTCCGCCAACAACGGCAAGAATGGCAACGACAATGGTCACCGCTTGCAATAAAAACAAGCCGTATTCGTATAAAAATTCCAAGGTTGCTTTCCTATATTTAACTAATTATGTTTCTGGCTCTTTTATGGGGATAAAATTCCAAATATAAAGAGTCCCTGCAATTCCATTAAAAAAGGCCGGGAGCAACAATTCCCAGCCTTTTGATATTCACTGAATGCAGGTTAACTACGCATCACTTTTGTGAAAAACGCTGTTAATTTTGTTCAACAAAAAGCTGCGATGCACTTTTGTAGCCTGATCGCCACGACGACTGCTCAACTCATCACGTAACTGCGCCAGCTCAAAGACCGCCACAGCCTGACTGAAAGCATCATGCTTGCTGCTCCCTTCCAGACCTGACATGCCGATCAAACGGTCTACATAGGCAACCTGAAGATTACGTCTGAAGCTATTAACGTTTGATTTCATGTCCGCAGCAAAAATAGCATCAGTTAAATCTGACATCATTTCTTCCAGCGTATAAGTGTTACCGTATAACGCCGTATCAACAATACGCTTGGTCACGTTTGGATGCATGATATGCGTCAATACACCTGTTTGCGCTTTCAACACCATGTCGTGCACTTTAGGATCTTCATTTTTACCAAAGCCGTTAAATGAGCGACGTTGTTTCTGCATCAGGGCGTAAAGATCCCCCATTGAATCATATGCATCTGGGGAAAAGATGTTGTCAGCCAATGATGCCAGTGCCGCTTTTTGTGTTGCTTCCGGGGTTGGGGTGTAAGGTTGTTTCGCGCCTTCCTGACCAACAAAATCCCGTTCTACATAAACCCCGCCAATATAGCGCGAAGTGACATTGGCCTGACGGGAAAACTCCGTAAATACGGCATTAACTCCAACAACTAAATCATTGTAGGTTTCCCCTTTTGCTAGGGCTTTTTCAGGCATCTTAGAAAAAGTGTCGCGAATAAGCGCAAATCGGTCTTTTGCATATTCAATCGCATCACCCGACATATCGAAAATATTGACTCTCGGATCGATATGACGGCCTGGTGCACGCATATCATCAGCGTCGTTGCCAAATGCTAGATCGGGCTGTGTCGAGCGCGACAATATCGCTTCCAGACGCGCTTCTTCAGCCGCTTCATCAGACAATGCCTGTGAGTAACCATATTCGATCACCCAGTCATCATAAGGGCCAGGACGATCCGTATAAAAATCGCCCTGTTCTTTACCCGGAGGAGCAAAATTCACCGAAGGATAATCCATGACAGAACCCGCCAAAATTCCCTGAGTGACGCTTTGATCATGGACAACATCGTTGCTATGCATTTGCGTAGCGCGCATGTTGTGGTTCAAACCTAATGTATGTCCCACCTCGTGCAGGATCAGGTAATACATGGTTTGTTTTAGCATTTTTTCTTTTTCGACATCGCCCATGCCATTTGCCAGCGCTGCAGCCTGTCCAAATAGCAAATTGCCGTTCATGGCGTGGCCCAGAGAACAATGCAAATCTTCTTGTTCAATATTGGCTAATTCCGTTTCTGAAAATCCCTCACTGAGGAAACTTCCCAGAATCCAGCGTCCTTTCATAAAGGTATATTCCAGCATGATGTCCGCTGCGATAATTTGGCCGGTATATGGGTTAGCAACACTTGGCCCATAACCACCAAATGGTGGTCGAGGTGAGCTGGTCCAGCGCATCACATTATAACGCACGTCGTCTGCGCTCCACTGTGCATCGTCGGGCTGCACTTTTACTTCAATGGCATTGCTGATGCCAGCTTTTTCAAACGCCTGATTCCACGCTAACGTCGCGTCGCGAATGGTATCTCGCCACTCGTGAGGGGTGGTGTTTTCAATCCACCAGGTGATTGGCTCGACAGGGTCAGAGACCGCTGCCTCAGGATCTTTCTTTTCCAGATGCCAACGGTTTATTACATCTCTAAAATTTGCTGTTTCATCGGACGTTAAGTCGTCAAATTGCTGAGTAAAGTAACCAATCCGCGGATCATCGCGACGAGGAATAAAGTCATTTTCAGGTAGTTCTACAATTGCGTGTTGTAATTGCACAGACACATAACGAGGATCGGCCAGTTCATTACTGCCACGATTTTTCGGGTTGCTGTCTACAAACACATAATCCACAGTTACATGAGTATTTTCTGGAAAGTTATTGATTTCAACGATACGAGATTTACCGTCTTCGAATTTACCCAATTTGTAGCGTTTTCTGTCTTTATCGGAACCGGGACGCGGGAATGGTGATACTTTATGAATACTTTCGTTAAGAAAGACATCTTTCATATCGATGGCATATTTTCCATCTTCGTGCATTTGAATTTTTGCTGATACCAGCACAGCATCACTGATATTAGCATCAGAGGCCTTGCTGATAGCGCTATCTTCATCAAAATAGAAGCGAGGGTTTACCGCAAGAATATCAATACGGTCAAAATATTTGCGAAACTTGATAATTTTGCCATCACGGTAGGCACCTTTAAACGTACCTGCGTCAATAACGCCGTTAACGGTTGAAGCGGTATAAAGGAAATGCTTGTCCAGCATATCGTCGGTTATGACGACATAGCCGCTGCCATCTTCGCTATCACGATAGATATCTAACAGCCCAGACATTGCCACTTTTTCAGCGAGTTTTTCTTCAAAAGACTTTTCTTTTTCCTGTTCTTGCGCGTCTTCTGCTTTTTCTTCCTGTGCAATGGCAGGCACTGATAGCGCCAGAGACATTGCTACAAATAGGGATGACAGTGAAAACTTTTTCATATCCGTACCTTGCTAATGATTGATAAATAATGTGCAACTTAGGGCGTGTTCGACTTTGCTGCAAAATTATACAGCAAAGTCGAACACGCCCTATTGTTACTTATTCTTATAACGATGGGTGGTTATAACACAGTAAGGTCGAAAAATGCTTCCCACACAGCTGCTCTGAAGCAATTTGTAACCTTTTAATTACTGGCTCTAGTGTAAACCAAGGCTTAAAGGTGTCGTGATATCACTTACGGTGCCGCAGGATTGGTCTATCATACGCCAAGTTTCGATTTCTAGCGTGATGTCCACTCTTGCTGATGTAACAACATTATCGATGTCGTTATCCGGAGCCAGATAGCTTAGTAATTGATTGAACCCGGGGTTGTGGCCAATCAACATAACAGAATCACATTTATCAGGGATATCTTTGAGTATCTTCAATAGCTGTGTGAGGCCCGCTTCATACAGTTGTTGATTGATGTTGATGTCTTGTGGATCCCAATGCAGCTCGTGACAATAAGCCAAAGCTGTAGCGTATGCCCTGATCGCTGGGGAGCAAATGATTAATTCCGGTTTAAAAGTGAGGGTTTGAGCAATGCGCGGTGCCTGCCGCAGGCCTCTGGCATTAAGAGGACGATATAAATCCTCAACGTTGTGCTTCCAACTGGACTTCGCATGGCGACACAGTAACAATTGCTTCATTAGCAGTAACTCTCGTTAGATTTTACCTAAAGCCATACAACAGTATACCAATGCTGTTATCAATCCGTTCAGGTTCATCACAAAAATTAATCGAAATCGCGTTTTTGGTGAATTAATTTACTTTGGCATTAGCGACTATACTCTTACCATTCCGTTTGGTCCTTCTGGGACGTTTTCATCTTTGTTCGTTATTCAGCAGCGTGAAGTATTCGCTCTATTGCCCAAAATAACCGGCATTTGCTGGTGATCTATAGATAAGCAAAGATCAACACGCCCTCTTCAGACGTCTTAAAAAAAGGAACGCTATGAAATTCGCTCAATTGATAAGTATTGCTACTATTTTGCTGGTCAGCGCATGCACAGAACAACAAATAGTGCCAGAGCAGGTCATCAGGCCAATAGCCTGGCAACAGGTTACGACATCGGAGTTCGAACAAATCAGAAGACTTTCCGGCACGCTACAGCCAGTAGAATCGACGGATCTCAGTTTTGAAGTGGGTGGTAAAATCAAAGCAATTAAAGTGGATTTAGGTGATCACATCAAACAAGGACAAGTTATTGCCGAACTTGATCAACGCACCTACCGACTTAGCCTGCAATCGGCAGAAGCCAATCTGCAACAAGCCCAGTCCGGATTTGATGAGGCATCAAACGAATTTTCTCGCTATGAAGAGCTAATTGAAAAAGGGTTGGTTTCCAAATCTGGTTTCGACAACATCAAGGCTGCTTATGAGTCGGCAGTCAGCGCAGTCAATATCGCCAAAGCACAGTTGGATATCGCGAAAAAAGATCTCTCTGATACTGAATTACAAGCCCCCTATGATGGCCAGATCACCAAAAGACTGGTGGAACCATCGATGCAGATCTCACCGGGTCAACCGGTTTTTGAGATAGAAGGCCAAGGGGGATTTGAGGTCAAAGTAATGGTGCCCGAGACCTTAATTTCAGTTCTAAATAAAGGTCGTCGCCTAAATATCAGCTTCCCTGCCATTCCATTTTCCAAAGTCGACGGCCTGATTACTGAGATTGGTACTCGTGCAGAATCAGCCAATGCCTTCCCAGTTAATGTCTTAATTCAAGGGGGGAATCCTCAATTACGGGCAGGTATGACAGCCGAGGTTGATTTTATCTTTGAGGGAATCGGACGTACCGGCCATACCGGACAAATATTCAGGATCCCAATAGCGGCCGTGATGCCCGGTTCGAATCAGGAAACCTTTGTTTTTATTTATGATGAAGAAAGCAGCACGGTATCCAAAAGAAAAATACAAACCGAAAATCTGCTAAACAACGAAGTATTAGTATCCAGTGGTTTGCAACCCGGTGAAATTATCGCCACTGCGGGTGTCAATTTTTTACGGGATGGTCAGGAAGTTCGCCTGTTAGACAAACATATTCGTCAATATAATTAAGGGATAAGCATGAATCTTACTACCCTATCCTTTCATTATAGAAAACCGGTTCTGCTGATTCTGGCATTGTTGTTAATCAACGGTGTTATCGCCTATTTCACCCTGCCAGCAAAAGAAGATCCGAGTATTACCATCAGGCAGGCTGTTGTGTCTACCAGCTATCCGGGGATGTCACCGGATCGCGTCGAGCTACTGATCACCAAAAAACTGGAAGAAGAAATACGCAAAATCCCAGAGGTCGAAAAGATCACGTCTACCTCTTCTACAGGTCTATCCATCATTCATGTCGAAGTCTATGACCGCTACTTTGATTTGGATTTAATCTGGCAGGATTTGCGCAATAAGGTCAATGCAGCTCGTGCAAATCTCCCCTCCGGTACCAATACACCTCTGGTGAATGATTCATACGGTGATGTCGCAGTAATTACGCTGGCATTGACGGCAGATGGCTTCTCACAGGCAGACATGTCAGATATGGTCACCCACATTCGGGACACACTTTACACCGTGGCGGGGACCGAAAAAGTCGATATTATGGGAGCACAGGAAGAACGAATCTTCCTGGAAGCCTCTACTGCGAAACTATCACAACTGGGAATATCACCAACCGCACTAACGCAAGAGCTAAAAAAACAAAACATCATTAGTCCCGGAGGACAAATTGATACCGGTGCCCGTAATTTCGTTATAGAGCCCACTGGTAACTTTAATTCAGTTGATGATATTGGCGCTACCCATATCGCTATTCCGGGAAGCGAAGAAACACTGGCCCTGAAAGATTTGTTAACGATAAAACGGGGCTACCGCGATCCTATCTATCAACCGGCTTACTTCAATGGAAAACCGGCCATCATGCTTGCCATCAATATGGCTGACAATTTCAACATTCTGGAATATGCCCCCAGAATGAAAGCCAAAATTGATGAAATTGAAGCGACGTTACCGATTGGTTACCACATTAACATTTCCACGTTTCAGGCTGAACAGGTCGAGAAAACCGTAATGGGTGTGTCTTTTAGTGTCTTACAAACGCTAGCGATTGTACTGGTGGTGGTGATACTGTTTTTAGGCGTTCGCACCGGACTCGTTGTCGGTTCTATTATCCCGTTTGTCATGTTGGTCACTCTGGCAATCATGCAACTCACCGGTATTTCCCTACAGCGAATGTCATTAGCAACACTCATTATTGCGCTGGGTTTACTGGTGGATAATGGTATTGTCATCGCTGAAGATTTTAAACGTCGTCTGGAAGGCGGCACTGAACGCATGGCGGCATTGGCTGAAGGTGGAAAAGAGCTGGCTGTGCCACTTTTGATATCTTCTCTCACCACTATTTTGTTTTTTATCCCTCTGATGCTGGCAGAGCACGTCGCTGGAGAGTATACGCGCTCGATATCATTGGTAATAATGATAACCCTTTTATCTAGCTGGGTGCTGGCGTTATGCGTAACGCCGATTTTATGTTATTTCTTTATATCTGCCAGAAAACCAGAGAATTCCTCAGAACAACTTGTGGATGTTGGACTGATGGACAAGGTGAACACCCTATATTCCCACTTCATCCATTGGGTGCTTAGTCACAAAGGGCTATTTGGCATCATAATGCTAGGATTGTTTGTTTTAGCTTTGCTTGGTTTTGGTCAGGCAAAGCAGCAGTTCTTCCCTGATTCAGACCGGAACCAGTTAATTGTGACTTTAGACATGGCCAACGGCACTTCGTCTCGAACCATGGATAAACAAATGAATGAAATATTTAGCTGGTTAGACGACAAACAGCGTTTCCCTGAGATTGAAAATTTCACTGGGTATGTAGGATACGGTGGCCCCAGATTTGTCATGTCACTCAACCCAATCGATCCGGCCGATAATAAAGCCTTTATGGTCATCAATATTCAAAATCCGAATAAGGTCGGCGAAATGCAACATCGCTTGCACAACGCCTTTATCGAGCAGTTTCCAAACGTCCGCGCCCGTGTCGAAAAGATGTTCCTGGGCCCATCGGATTCCAACACCATTGAAATTCAGGTTAAAGGACCGGACAAAGATATTATCTACGCAAAGGCACAGGAAATTATTGATTTACTGTACACCATTCCCAATACGGTCAATATTCGGCAGGACTGGGAGAATATGATTGTCAAAGTACAGGTTCAGGTGGATCAACACCGCGCCCGGCGCGCAGGTGTAACCTCTGCAGATATCGCTGATGCCCTGCAAAGTTATTTCTCAGGTGCTACCGTGACCGAATTCCGGGAAGAAGATGACATTATTCCTGTGATGTTTCGCGCTCAGGACACAGAACGCTTCAATTTGGACCGTTTAAGAACCGCGACGATTTATTCCAGTAAACTGCAACAAGCCGTACCCTTGTTTCAGGTCGCCGAAATTGGACCGGTATTTCAATATGCTCAGGTACAAAGAGAAAACCTGTTTCGTACTGTAAGCGTCGAAGCTCGCAATTTATATTTGTCAGCTGAAGACTTAAAAGTACTGATAGATAAAGACCTAAAAGCGCTTGAGGTTGACTTGCCTGTCAATCACCATATTGAATACGATGGTGTTATTGTGCAATCTGCTGAAGCGGGTCAGGCACTTAGCGCAAATATGCCGCTGGCCATTGCTGTTGTCATTATTCTATTGGTGTTCCAATTTAATAGCTTTCGTCGCATGGCTATCATTGTCCTCACCATTCCTTTGTCCATCATCGGTACCGCTATAGGGCTACTCATCATGGATGCACCTGCCGGCTTTATGGTCACTCTCGGGATTTACAGTCTGGCAGGCATTATTATCAACAATGCGATTGTATTGATCGACCGCATTGATATTGAACGTAATAGCGGGCGCGACGCCTATGATGCGATTGTAGCGGCATGCAAAACTCGTTTGCGCCCGATCACCATGACGACTATTACTACCATCATGGGGTTATTGCCCCTGATCGTTACACAGGATCCGCTGTTTTACGGCATGGCAGTAGTCATCGCATTTGGCTTGGGTGTGGGGACCATTCTGACACTTGGAGTCGTGCCTGTCCTATACGCCCTGTTTTATAAGGTGGAAGTGAAATAATACCAACACCAATAAACATCTGTATCGGGATCAAAGTAAATATGACTTAGTGTTGAACATATATTTAGGTTCTATCAATTACAAAGGAAACTGATTTAGAACTTGCAGCTAAGGGGCGCTGATACGTGGGCATAATGGCAAAGTCGCCCCACGTATGGGCGTCCCAGCGACCAAAGGGAGTTGCTTAAGCGTTTTGTTAGCTGCGCTTTTGCCACGTTCTTGGTGCTCTGCTTGTATGCATAACAGCAAATACCAGAACTTTACTGCCAAACTTCTTTTAAAAAATACCAAATGGAAAATGCCCTATGAGTACGCGGCGAAAATCCCGGTACACTTTCTGGTAAACCTCTGGGTTTTATTTGATGTTAATCAATGCTGTTTCTACAGAGGCAATAAAATCATTTCCTAGCCCAGTATGGAATTGTTGATAATACGAATATGCCTCTCTGATATCTTCTTCTGCTTCCGGCCTGATAGATAAAATGAATTTCATTAGCCAGTGATTCTGCTCTTAACGTCGCTCCAGCTTGAACCAAAGTTTTGGTCAGCTTCGAAGGACTTTAGCCTATCATTAAGAAGCTGAGTTTGCTCTTTAGATAATTCAATAGAATCTTGTTCAGCAGCTACTGAGTCCCAAATCCTCTGGGCGAGTTCAACTTTTTCTATAGCTGAGAGGTTTTCTATTTTCATAGCGGGTCTCCTGATATAACTAGAGCTACAAGTAAAATTGTTTATTGGACAAAAGGCATTTCGATTTCATTGAAGCAGCAGCTAACGCCTTGCTCAGCCACGTGCTAAATGGAACGGATTTTGTGCGAAAATGAGCGAAACGAAGGCACAAAAGCCGTGGAGTTTAGCACGTCAGCTGCAGCAACTTTGTTAGATGATTTCATTGATTTACCACCAGTTCAATGGACTGCCTTGAGAGTCGTAAACGTTGCCATACCACCAAGTAGGCTCTTTAAGTAACTCACATGCTTTGGCAATAGCTGCTTCAATATTTTGAAAACCACTTTTTACTGGGATTGTCCAAACAGCAACATGCTTAAGATTACCATCGCGACGGGCACCAACATGAGATAATATTTCATCAAGAATTTGTAGCTTTTCAATTATGATTTCAACATCTGAAATCTTTACCGATACATTGCCGCCATATTCGACCACTTCGAATGTACCCTTTTTCTTATCCGTTACCCGTATTACATCGCCAGCTGCTATATCTTCAACGAAGCCCGGAGAATACAAAATTCGGTAAACATCAGTCGCAATACTCTCAACTTCAACTGGCTGCGTATCGTTTTCTGTACCTTCCATATGTAAATCAATATGCGTGTTCATGTTTGCATTCATCTAACTGCCCCAATAAGCGGCGACTAACAGTTGGCTAAAATTGTGTAGCGAAGCGGAACCCAGCCAACTGTTGGGCGTCCCGACTTCATTGATTTGTTATACGTTTCTCTACTCTCGCAATACGTCAACTCTGTTTGCCAGAGGATAAAGATTACCACCGACTCCGCACGCCCCATTAAAAAACTGAATACGGAGAGGTTTTCCTGTCGAAAATGCAGTAAGAATAATGCTTAACATATCTTGACCATGGGGAGTGCTTTTATCAAAGCTAACTTTAGTTCTTCTAGAAGTGCAGCTATCCGGCAAACTATGCTCTGTAGGTATTGCTGTTTCTATATTGAAAACTCCCCACTGGCTATCGAATGCACCGACAGAAGTAACCACACTAACATGGACTGCGGCACTTAATTTAGTTGAAATTAGAATCAAAAAAACTAAAACAAACTTTTTCAAAAAACCTACTCCTATTCCGAAAAACGTATAGACACAATGACTCCCTTTGAAAGTGCTAGCCTCCGCATATTCGTGGGTTAGCTTTCACCAGAGCCATAATTAGTTTGTTCAAGACTAAATCATTTGGAGGCTAGCATGAACAAACATAGCATAATTTTTTTAGCACTGGATACTCATAAAGAGTTCCATGAAGTGGCTTATTGCGAAGTGCAACGTGGTGCAAGCCCGGTGCACTTCGGGCGTATTCCCTCTTCAAAGGTCAGTGTTAAAAAGCTCATTAGACAATTTGAGTCAGAATATCCCGGTGCCACTATTCACGTTGTCTATGAGGCCGGGCCTTGTGGCTATTGGATTTATCGACTCATTACCAGCCTTGGGCATTGTTGTTATGTGGTCGCTCCGTCGCTTGTCCCTAAAAAGCCCGGCGAACGCATTAAAACCGACCGACGGGATGCGCTGAAATTAGTAAAGCTTCTCAAATCTGAAGACCTGACGCCGATCTATGTGCCTGAACCGGAAGATGAGGCAGTTCGGGATTTATCACGAGCCAGAGAAACGGCGATGAAGGATTTAAAAGAAGCCAAGTACCAGCTCAAATCACTTTTATTACGCAACAATATCAATTATGCGGGAACCGCCAACTGGTCTAAAAAGCATCTGAGGTGGCTAACCGAGCTTATTCTGCCTCATCCTGCACAACAGATTGTTTTGCAGGAACAATTACAAACTATCGAGGAACGTATTCGAAGACTGGAAAGATTAGAAAATGAACTCACCCATCATGTGTATCAATGGCGCTACTATCCAGTTGTGAAAGCCGTACAGGCTATGCAAACGCTACCAACGAATGAGCAAAAAAGGAAAACACTACAACCTTATCATTGCAGCAATCGCCAGAGAGATGGCTGCTTATATCTGGGCAATAGCCAAAGAAGTGGTACTCACCCCAGTTAATCCAAAATTAAGATTAAGCAGAGTACCGGAATGATAAACCGTTTTGAGTTAACGCATTCGGATCAGGCCGCGGAATGTGGCACAACCTACGAGGGCGTTATGATGGCAGTAACTTAAGGATTATTGATCCACGAGCATAGACTGATGAGAAGGTGCCACGGCGGAAAAAGTAAGGTCAGCTCTGCTTATTCATCGAATAAGTAACCTACGGATACCAGCATGACAACCGACGACATTACTGCCTCATCCGGTGCGTTAGCTCATTTATTCTGAGTGAAAAAAGAACTAATTATGGGCCGAAATAATGTCAGGGAAACACTCGGTTTTAGTTGACAAAGGGAGTCATACCAACACCCTGTTAACAGGTGGAGTAACAATTGCATATTTCGGAGCAATCCGTCCACTTATTTCGGTTTAATCCGACCACCTATTTCGGTTTAATCCGGTCATGCATTTCGGTTTTATCCGGCCAAAATCAGCCGTTTTCCGAAATCGATGACCGAAATCCCGAAAGAACGTTCTTTTTCTAATTAAATCAATCATTAAGCTCTTCTTAGTCCGTTAAAGATTAAGGAAGCCAGTTGATGCCCAGAAAGAGAACCAATATGAATAAGATTTACGATGTATTGCGATTGAAGTTTGAGGCGGGACTCAGCAATCGAAATATCGCTAAGTGCCTGGGGATGGGCACCTCCACCGTCACGGATCTCCTCACCAGTTTTAATCGTTCTGATTTAGCCTGGCCGCTGCCGGATGAACTCACTCAGTCACAGCTGGAAAATACCCTTTATCCTGGCCGTCAATCCGGTAAGCGGAAGCGCACGCCTGACTTTGTCGACATGCATCAGGAGTTAAAACGCAAAGGCATGACGAAGTTACTGCTGTGGGAGGAGTATCGAGAAACTGCACCTGAAACGGCCTACGGTTACACACAGTTCTGCGAACATTATCAGCGCTGGCTTAAAAAGCAAAAGCGCAGCATGCGTCAGCACCATATTGCTGGAGACAAGTTGTTCATTGATTACTGCGGGCCAACGGTGCCCATTGTTAACCCCGATACCGGGGAAGTGCGTGTTGCCCAAATCTTCGTGGCAACCCTCGGTGCCTCAAACTATACCTACGTGGAAGCCTGTCATTCGCAGCAGTCTCAGGACTGGCTGATGGCCCATGTCCGGGCATTCGAATTTTTTGGCGGTGTACCCAAATTGCTGGTGCCGGATAACCTCAAAGCGGCAGTGACCAAAACCCATCGCTACCAGCCCACTATTAATGAAAATTACGCCCGCATGGCCCGCCACTACAACACTGCCGTCATGCCCGCCAGACCTTATAAACCGAAGGACAAAAGCAAAGCGGAGAACGCGGTGCTGATTGTGGAGCGGTGGATATTAATGCGGCTCAGACATCAGGTATTTCATACCCTGTCCGGACTGAATGCCGCGATTAAAGCATTACTCAACGATTTAAACCACAGACAGCAAAAGATGCATCCCGGTTCACGCCATCATCTGTATGAAAAGCTGGATAAACCCGCCCTGATGCCACTGCCGCATCACGCTTATGAATATGTGGATACCAGACGTGCCAGAGTCGGGCCGGATTACCATGTACTCTATGACAAACACGCCTACTCAGTTCCCCATCAGCTGGTTGGAGAGCAGTTACAGATTGATGCTACACAGCGCCTGGTTCGCATTTACCATAAGGGCGAAATCGTAGCGCAGCATCCCAAAAGCGCAAAACAGGGCGGCTTCACAACACTCCGGGAACACATGCCACAAGCGCATGTTAAACAGCGCTGGAGTCAGTCCCGGTTGCTCAACTGGGGACAGAATATCGGTTGTGGAGTGCATGCTGTCATTCAGTGTCAGTTCCAACGCCGTGAGCATCCTGAGCAGGCCATCAAAAGTTGTTTAGGTATCCTGAACCTCTCGAAGCACTATGGCGATGCACGCCTGGAAGCGGCCTGTCAGAAAGCTTTATTGCTGGAGAGACCTTACTACACGGTGATATCCAATTTACTGAAACATCACAAAGAACAAGCGTCTGACCATCCGCAACAGGATAACGACACGCCCATCAACCATCCCAATGTACGTGGACACCACTACTACCAATAGGAGAAAAAAATGCATTCGGCATTAAATGAACAATTACGCTCACTGCGACTGAGCCACTTCTGTCAGGCTCTGGAACAACAGCAGGCACAACCCACCACTTACAGCGACATGAGCTTCGAGGAACGTCTCGGCTTACTGGCTGACTACGAACTTCAATGCCGGGATAACAACAAAATAAAACGGCTGAAGCGTCAGGCGAAACTGCGGCTGGAGGCTCAACCCAATCACATTGATTACCGCGCAGAGCGTGGGCTCAGAAAAGACAAAATGGCTTCTCTGTTAAACGGTCAGTACCTGCACCATGGTCATAACATCTTACTCACGGGGGCCACCGGATGCGGTAAAACGTACCTTGCGTGTGCCTTAGCCGAACAGGCCTGCCAGCAACATCATACCGTTCGCTATTATCGCCTGGGTCACTTACTCGACGATTTATCAACGGGTCATGCCGACGGCAGCTATCGCCACCAACTCAATACGCTGTCCAGAAAGAAGCTTCTGGTGCTGGATGACTGGGGAATGGAAAAACTAACAGCCAGGCAGGCCAATGATCTGCTGGATGTCATGGAAGAGCGCTATCAACGAGGCAGCACGATCATTGCCAGCCAGCTCCCCGTAAATGAATGGTACAAACTGATAAACAATCCGACAGTTGCAGACGCTCTGCTTGACCGACTTCTACACAATAGTCACCGAATCGAATTACAGGGCGAATCAATGAGAAAACTGGATCAATCCGGCCACTTAGAGTAAAAATAACGAAGAAGAAAAAGGACTAAAAGGGACTGGCCGGATAACTCCGAAACGGCTGACCGAATTCACCGAAATACGCAACAATGGAGACTTTTTTTGCCGCGTAGCGCGAAAAAGGTGACATTGTTACGGAATCCTGTTGAGCTGCTTGTTAGGGGTATTTATTAAGATTAGAATAACGCAGATGGTATTACTTTAGGAGGCTTTATGTCTACCGCGGCATTTGATCATTTAAAAGCACAAATACTGACACTACCTGAATCTGAGAGAGCTAAGCTTGCACATGATTTAATTGCAAGCTTAGATGCTTCAAATGAAGCTGGAGTTTCTAGTGAGTGGGAGAAGGAAATTAATAAACGAGTTGCTCAGATTGACTCAGGGAGTGCGAAGCTTGTTGACAGAGACACTTTTCGTAAACGCATGGAATTAAGGCTGAAAGGATAATAATTTGCCAATTGAGATTTTAGATGAGGCTCTAGAAGAAGCTGCAGCAACCGCTGCTTGGTATGAGAAAGAATGTGAAGGATTAGGATACGATTTCTATGACGCTATTGAAGCAGCTTTTGACATTATTGACGACCGAATCATTCCTCTCAGCCTCATGCCAAACAAAACAAGCCGTAACGATGTTAGGCGCCTAATTCTTAAGAGATTTCCTTTCGATATAGTTGTCTTAGAACGCCCTCAAAAAACTATCGTTATAGCTATTGCTCACCAGTCAAGAAAGCCTGGGTATTGGCGAGAACGTATTACCCCCTAACGGCCCGGTTAAACGAGCACAAAAACGTTGGCTAAACTTTGTGAGGTACGAACACAGCCAACGGTTTTGTGTCCGTTTTGAACCGATTTGTTAGCCCCCGAGCCTGTCTATCCAGTATTCAGGTTTACGATGTATATTCGCTACAGCTATGATAACTATTGAGTTATTGTTTACAGTATAAATTAAACCGAATGGAAAGTTGTGAAGTAAACACCTTCTCGTTCTCTTAGTGATCTTCTGCCAAGAAGTGGGATGTGATATAACTCGTTGAAGTCCAGCATTTACCTCTGAAATGAACCGAGTGCCCAGACCTACAAGCTGAGATTCGTAATATTCGAATGCGTCATAGCTCCAATTGAGCAAGTTTTGTGAATTCAACCTTTTTTGGCATACTTTCCCAACACATCCTTGGCGGGAATTGTTTCTAAAACCCCTAAATTTAGAGCATCTACTCTAGATTCAACTTCTTTAGCCCAAATACCCTCAAACTCAGTGGTTGGTGCATCCAAACTTTTTAAGAGGCTTTCTACAAGTTCTATTCGAGCCTCAGAGGGAAGTGACAAAGCTGCACTAGTAATATCAGATTGTTGATTTTTCATTGAATACTCACTAACTGAATAGATTTGCTAAAGATACCACTCTTCAGAAAAAGTACAAAATTAGAGTGGGGGGCTAACGCTTTACTAATGTGGGAAGCCAATTTGGCCTGTTTTTTTGCGTTTTTTGCGTTTTTTGCGTTTTTTGCAAAAAATGGGACAAGTTTGGCGAAATCACATTAAGTAACTTGTTATAACTCATCATCACCCAAATTTAATTGTTGACGGCAATTACGAACCGTTAGTATTTGAACCGTATCGCTAATTTTATAGATGATACGATAATTACCGAATATGATTTCTCTATAGCCTTTGCCAATAAGTTCCGGTACTTCTCTACCCATTTCTGGCTGTGAACCAATGTCTTCTGCAAGATCAAATACTCGATTAGCCCAGTCTATGGCTGCTGAAGGTTTATCCAGGGAAATAAACTCTGCTATTGCACTAACTTTATCCAACGCCAAAGGTGACCAAACTACCTTCATTGGCTAAGCTTCGCCAATATTTGAGTACGGGCATCTGAATTCGAAATACCTTCACCTGATGCTAGCTGTAACTCAGCTTTTTGCACCTCTTCAAGTAATTCAATTTTTTCTTGCATTGCTTCATATTCATTAACATCTAATACAACAGCAACACCTTTACCTCGCTGGGTTATTATTAGTGGTCTTCTAGTTTCATTAATTTGCTTAATGAAAGAAGCCACACCTGCTCTAAAATCTGAAAGCGGTTGAATATCTTGGTCAAAGTGAATTCGGCTCATCACGTACCTTCGCTTGTACAATTAAACGTACCTTTAATGTAACCTATTCTGAAAATTAACGCCAAATTTGTTTTGAGTTATAACTTTTTAAATAACCGGCGCATTTGCTTTGGCTAAACTCAAAAAGAGCCAAAGCAGATGTGTCCGCTTTTATTGTTTTATAACCGAGCTAACAAAGTCACTTTGCAATAACATATTTAAGTTCTTCAGCATTTGTTTGTAGTGAATGGCAACCTCCTGTTCCCTGAACTCTCACCACTGACTTAGTTGTAAACGCAGTCAGTAAAGCACTATAAACAACCTTTCCCTGTTCAGTCTCTATGCTGAAAGTGTAATCATAACTATTTGTTGCACAATTAGGCTTATCAGTTGGTTTTGTGGCTACTTTTATGAAAACCAGAGGCCCTGTATTGTATGTGAGAATTTGGTTTATTATTGTCTCGACAGGCTCACTCGACCATGAGTTTGATATGCTAATAAAATACAACAATAAAGCTGTGACTTTCTTATTTGGAAATCTCATTTCTATCCCTTTCCATAAAGGTTATAACGCCCCGCATAAAGGGCAGATAGCTGTGGGCTAAAATTGCGCGCAGCGCGAGCCCACAGGTAGATGTCCGCGCGAGCGAAGCGAGTTTTAATGCGATTGTTAGGTGACATTTCTCAAGACTACCTTGTTATTAATGGGATAGTAACTAGAAATGAGAAATAGAATATTGGCAACATATCCCAGTAGCCATAGTCACCTTTTTGTTTAAAGTTGCGTAGAGAGAAATACACCGATATTAAGTAAATCAATGAGTAAGAACCAATAACCAAGCTAAATTTCAATGCGGATATGGCTGGTTCATCTGTAAATCCAGCCCCAAGCGCTAGGTACATAAGTAGCGCAAACAAAGTGATCGGCAGAAGAAAAATCCCGCCAATCAATAGGCTAAAATTTCTCAGAACCCATTTATTCACTCATGTCACCTAACGGTTTAAATAAACGGCAAATACTTGCTGGCTATAATACCCGAAGAATGAGGGGGAGCCAGCGAGTATTTGTCCGGTTTGATTTACCTTGTTATATGCACTAATCAATTTTGGCCCCACACGCATGACACTTGTCTTCGGGCCACCGTAAAGAGAATATACTTAACCCTCTGAATACCTGTCTAGCTCCACACTTTTGGCAGCTTAGTCTGAATGCATAAACTATTACGAATATCCCCCAAGTCATACCCAACCAGTATGACCAATTTGATAGAAGGAAAAAATTGTTCGCATCATGCTGGTTTGGTAATGATTTGTGCAAAACAGTGACGAGTACCTGCAAGGACAATAAGATTATTAGGCGAAACTTGTATTTATTCATCACTTCCATTGATGTGCATATAACTTCCCCAATCAGGGGCTTTGAAACGTTGGCTATAATGTGAAGCGAAGCGGAACCCAGCCAACGTTAAAAGTCCCACTGCATTGGTTTGTTATGTATTCGCCTCTGCCACTACATCAATTGCTTTCTGATATAAGTTTATTAACTCATCAATAGTGGAAGAAATAAATAGATTGCTTTCATTAAATTCAATCTTAATTTTAGCCACTCGGTCACATAATGAAATCGTTGCCAAGTACTCATCTGAAATTTCACCAAAGTTAAACCAAAACGCATCTGGCGTTAACTCAATATTTTGCAATTGAGACAATTCAAATTTCAGTGAATGTAACAAGCTTGGAGGGTACGCTAGATTATCTTTAGGATTGAGATGTTGCCCACAACACCAAATGTCGAAACGAAGCAGTCCATGCTCAATTTCCTTTCCGATATCAAAAATTATTGTTTCCCTATTCCCAATCAAGACACATTTTCCTTGAATACATAACGCCCTGTTAATGGGCAAATTTTGCTGTGCCGGTTTTTGCCCGCGCAGCGGAAATGCAAATAGCGGCACAGCAAAATTTGTCCGATTAAACAGTTTGTTATGTTTTTGATTTTATAAATGTTTCCGTTGGCGTACCTTGATGAAAGCGCACTTGCCAATGGCTACCTGTTTTTTGCCAGATAGATGTTCGAAGTGCACAACGGCTTAAATTACCATCAACATCTATTCGCGCTTCCTTGTAATTTAGCTGTACTAAGTTTGCAGCTAACTCTACGTAATCGAAATCTTGTGACCAAATACTGTAGTTTGGTTTTTCTTCATTTAATACGTCATTCACGATTGAATCGAAGTCAAAATACCTACCAGAATAACCAATTTCTTTAAAATCTGGATGCAACAGCTTTTTAAGTGCTTCTGGGTCACTTCTGGTTTCGTATTGATGCAATGACTCTTCTAATTTTCGTAGATAATCCACACAGTTCTCAATATTCGATTAAAAAACATAACGTCCGCATAATGGGCGGATTAAGCTTGGCTAAAATTAGCGAGGAACGAGCGCCAGCCAAGCTTTAGACGTCCATTCATTAATGCGTTTGTTATATTTCTTCATATCTCCACGACTTTGACGAAATAGAAAAGACCTCACACGGGCCTAGAGGAAACGAACAGTAGTAGAGCTCCAAGTCATTACTTTTGTAAGTTGCCCCAATTTTAACAGGATTATAGTTAGGTAAACTCAACCCTGTCAGCCTTACTAAGTCATCTATATTTTTAACCGCTTCAGCTTCTCGTTTCGAAAGTGAGTCAATATTGGTTGCGTATTGCAATAATAATTCTCTAGCCTGGCTGTCAAAGTAATCAATACATTTAAGCAGCACAAAACAAAAAATTACCGATATAGCTACGATTTTAATCGATAGTTTCATTGGAAATATAACAATTTAATGTGAGGCAACTTGCCTGTTATTCTTCCAGCAAGTTTCCTCTTTCTATTTTAAGTCCTTTTTACCAAACCTCCTTGCCCTTTTCTACCCTGATTTTCAATAGCTATTAGGAATATCGTTGGCAATAGAAAACGGCAATTTGCCTCTTTTCTTGACTTTAAGGGAAACCTGCAAATAACTGGTTATTTATACAGCGCGCATTGTTAGTGGGGGCAACCTTTTATTCATTATATTTCCAGATGCACCATTGTGCGCTTTACGGTATCAGTAGCGGTTGATAACTAAAAGCCAGAATGGCTGGTCTGGTTGCGCGCTATGACCTAGTGTTATCAGTTCGAGTATGCGCCATAATAATTACGTACCGTTATGAGTCGCCTTTTTCGTTTACCTTTAGTGTGCGTTGTGTATCGATATCACTTGGCTCCTGCCAGCTCACCCGTAGCGAAAATTTGTTGCGTCCATCCTCTTTGCTGGCGGAGACTTTAAGATGCATCAACCCCTGAGGATGCAGGGTAATATCGCTTTCGTCGTCACTAAAAGTGAGTTCACCACTTTCTAACGCTTTTGTTATCGCAGCCAGAACCTCAGAAATAGATTTCTTATCTTCCAGTGATTCGTGGCGAAAAACATTCTTGGAACTTTGCATAATCAATCCAGCCTGTCAGGTTCAAATACTTTTATTTTAGGATAGTCGGTACTGATGCCCAGTATTTTCCGGTCAAGTTTAATCAATGTTGCACCTGCCCCAGCGCCTTTTAGGCCTTCTTTTTTACGGGAGCCGCTGTCCATTGTGACATCGCATTCGATATGCATTATGTCTTTGCGCATGGCGATTCGTTGGCCGCTATGCAGATTACGGTGACCATGTACAATCACATGTATTCCGGCTCGGTGCATGCATTTTGCGCCAACATTGGTAAGTGGTTTGTCTACTGTCCGATATTTGGTGCGAATGATATTGGCAATTTCCCCATAATAAAAATCAAAGGGTGATAATCGTAACTGTTTGCGAAACAGCTTATTCACTCGGCCTACCCCATGCTCTTCAAAAATCTTTGCTGCCGCATCATCAAAACCAGCATGTACAAACAAAAAAGAACCCTGCCGTGTTGCTAGACGCATTTTTTTGTAAAACCAGTTAAATTCACCATTTTGACTTAGGAACAGCGATTGCCACTTTTGCGTCGCCCATAAAACCTCGGCCGGTCGAATGTCATGCGCGTCGCATTGCTCCACAAACGCTTCTGACTTTTTGGCTATTTTTCTCAATTCATTGGCGATTGCCTGTGATGAAAGTGCATCTTTCGCCAGTTCAGGAAACTTCTTTTCCCAATGTTCATGCGGCATCAATTGCTGTAATGCTTTTTTATCACTGAGCAGTTCTTTAGCATGAGTTTTATCAAAATAACGGCAGTAAATTTCTTTTACAAAGGGCAACGCTTTTGCCCCCATTCTTACAAAAAAATGGCTGTTTTTTAGATCATTCACTTTGCCCGCTTGATACATACCAAATAACACACGAATATCATGATTGCCGGCAAGCAGACGAATGTTCGCACCACTTGAGATAAACGCCTTTAATGCCAGTAACAATTCAAGGTTGCTCGGGCCCTTGTCAAAAAAGTCCCCACCAAATACAAACAGTGTTTGTTTGCCCTGTTTTGTCAGCTTAAAGAGGGACTCCTTTTCTTTGTATTCCACCAGGCCAGTGGCCACCAAAGAGGCGATCAACGCGTCGGCATCGGCATGTAAATCAGAGATGAAAACCACTTCTCTGTGTGGCCAGGTCAAATCATACTTTTGTAACCAATGTTTTAAATTTTCCAAACTTTTAGTATGACCTTTGCCACGTTGTCGAAACGCTTTTTTTCTACCTGATAACCAGGGTTCAAAGGCCACCGGAAAATAATAATGGTGATTATCCAGAATGAGGTGAGGCTGTGGCGTAAGCAATGGAGGGTTTTTCCTATTTAATCCGTGAATTGCGATTGTAATTGTCGCTGTTTCCATCGTCCGTGCAGGTTTATCCATCCATTTTGACTTCTTTCTAATATCACGGGCTTTGCATGGTGCATACTTAACTGTGCAATACTATCGAATGACAATATTTCCATTTGATAGGCTGCGTGTCTAAATGATGCTCCGTGTCCGACAAATATAACCAGTTCCTCGGACGTCTCAGAAAACGTCTTGAGTGTATCAACGATGAAACTGGCTACTCGTTGACCTGACTGCATCAACGACTCAGCCCCCGGAAAGGGCAGACAATAGTAGGAGTCCGATTTCCAGCCTGATGGAAGAGCAGCATATCTTGGATCCTGAGCAACGATTTTCTCAATTTTGGCAGCCGATAAGTTGGCCACAGCCCCGACACTGCGTTCGCATAGGTCAGCCGACTCAGCCAATTCAATGGACACTCGCAGCTTCTTCTGCAATACCCGTTGAATAAGAAATGCCGTTTGCCATGCCCGCAATGAAGCTGAACAATAAATAATTGGATGAAATCGACGTCCAGAACGTTTTAAAAAAGTGGCGAGCTCTTCGCCACAGCTTAATGCGACTTGTTCACCCTCCTCCGTCAGCGGAAATGGTTGCAATGCCGATGGTGTGTCTGGCAATTGTTGGTATTGGGCATGTCGAATTAACGCGATGGCAACACTCATATCTATTTCTTATCCATTTCAGCTGTTCCCCACAATGACAGGCAATGGTTGACAACACAATCAAAGTCCACCTTACCGCTTACCTCCCAAAGAGTGACATGTTGCAGTACAGCTTGATACTGCTCGACAGACAATGGCGTTCTGTCCTTAAAAAATTCACCTTCAGGTGAATAGTAAAAGGGGCCTGCAGATTTCATAATTGCGGGCAACAAGTCGATTAAGCGTTGTTCTTTCACGGGTTGAATCGTCGTCGCTGTATCTGCGTCCCGTTGCCAGTTTAATATCACTAAATGCCGCAATTGTGTTTTAGCCAGTTGCTGCGGACGGCCATAAGTATCTTCAATATCAACGTCGTATTTTTGTTCTAACTGCCATAATTCTTCCACTGGCATATTTTCTAAGCGCGCGTGTTCCTGCTCTGGCAGTATGTTGTGAAGCCTTGGGTTATGCATCAACGTACCGGGATTCACACGCGGCAATTTAGGTATACCCTGCGCTTCAACTCCCTCATCGTTTACTCTGATAAACAATCTGTCATTAGTCACATAGCTACAGTCTGCTGCATTCATAAGGTGTAGCATGGTGGTCGATTTGCCGCCCCCAGAAAAACCAGCAAAGGCGACCGACACCTGACCTTTGGCAACGGCGGAAGCATGACATATCAACCAGTTATGGTGTTGTAACCAAATCATAAACTGATTATTGATGAAGTTAATCACCTGATTCAAGTTTGCTAGCGATGGCCCAGAGGCAATCAGGTGAGTGGCACTTTGCAAAAACATCATACCGGTGCGTACTTTTTTGATAACACGCGCATCCAGCAAATCAGCGCAAGCATCTTTCCTGTTGCTTTTACCCGCTTCTCTGGACCAGTCACTCCAGTCCAATTCAAATGGAAACGACTGGCTTTCAATAATAATCAAGTCCCGGATACTTGAATGGCTCGATTGCCTGACAAAGGGTCGAAAATACTCAGCTAGTTCTTGCAGTATTTGGGGTGCATTGCTCAATAAACGCAGACAATATCCATTAAAATCAAGCAGTAGCGTCCTATTTGAGAGTTGCTGATCATTTAACAGCAAATGCGCTGCCTGCATCGCATTAGAAGGTGAAATCACTTATGTTCTCCAAATAACCGGGCATGCTTTTTAATGGCGTAATCGACATATTGTTCCGCCACATTTAAGTTCAGCCCTTCCTGACACCCACGAAACCCGCCAAACGCCGACACTTCAAAGACAATCGGACCTGTTTCGGACTCGGCAACATCAACGGTAGTAAAGTCCATGGCGAAAGGCTGCTGTGCCTTGAACGCCAAATCAATTAATTCGTTTGGGGCATCAAATGCCTGATATTTGCCACCGCTTAATATCGTCGTATTCCAGCTGTCATTCTGTGATACCCGTGCATAAGAACCGATGTATTTGCCACCAAGAAAGACCATTCCGAGATCTTTCCCAGGCAACGCCAGTTTTTTCTGAATATACATGACCGGATGTTGTTTGGAGAATTGCCTTAATCGTTGCCGAATTTCGGATTCCGTCTGTTGACTGTTTATCACTTCCATACCGCGGGCTTTGGTAGAGTAAAGTGGTTTCAGTACCACTTCCTGATACCCGTAGACTGCCTCGAGAGCCTTTTCGATATCTTCTGTGATAGTGGTCGGCGGCATTGGGATGTCATGTTGCCTTAACGTAACGGTGCAGCTTAACCGGTCTATTAACCTCAAAATATTAGTGGCCGGACTCATCACCAACACGCCCTGCGCTTCCGCATAACGCAACATTTCCAGACGATCCAGGGTGTGATGGCTATAGTCGGCATGGATTTTCTTCACGAGCAATACGTCAAACTGGCACAGGTCATGTCCTTGAAACCATAAACTCCCCTGCTGTAAATCCAGTGTCACCTGCGCCATATCGACAATCAGGCGATTTCCCGTTACCGCTTCAACCGCATCGGCTAAGACTTCGGTTGACCATTTTCCTGGTAAACCAACAACACCAATTTTGAGATTAGTCACCAAACAACTCCTCTATCGGTAATCGATACTGTGCCCGTTGTTTCCCTGAGAGACGGACAAGGTTTGTGAGTAAATAGACACCTCGAAAAAACATTCTCTTAGAAAGCTCTTTGTCCAAAATAAAGCGTGTAGAGGTGATAAACGAACGCGCCACCCCAAGTGTGAGCCGCAACTCAAAGTCTTTATCATTATTGGCATTGGCATAGCTACGAGCAAGTGTATACATAAGGTGGCATTGATTGGAGATCCGGGTTCTGACTGGTTTATCCAGCACCTGCAACCGATAATTTGACACTAAGAATACCGACACATCTTGTAGATAGTCATTGAAACATGAGCGATGTAAATCAATAAAGTTAATGTGTTTGTTTACGGGATCATAAATAACATTATCAACATTAAAATCGCCATGAATATAAACGTGAAATGGTACGATTAATTGCGCTTCCAATTTGCGCGCTTTTTTCAGCAGTTTTTCAATACTGTGTTTCTGGTAACCGCATATTGCAGACCCCTGCTGTTCAAAATACGGGTGAATCGCAAATACTTCGGCTATACGCTTTTGTATCTGTGAGATGAATTGTGCAGAAGTATGTTGCGCTGTTTTGGTTTCATCCCAAATGGCAAAAAGCGTTTTTTGCAACCGTCTGATGGCCGCTTTTTGCATTTTATTATCATCCTGAAACAGCAATTGCTCAAACGTTATGCCCTGTAGATGCTCAATCAGCATAGCCGCAGAATCGCCAGTTTTCTGGTAAGTAAAAATCTCAGGCGCGATCCCCGGATAGATGCGATGCCATGACGCAACTCCCTCATACTCTTCTTTTAGCTTGTGTTTTTTACCTTCTTTATAAATGGCAAATCGGGCGTCATTGTTCTGGTCAATAATATTTAACGCCTTGATGCCACTTCCCGAGCGTGTCTCTGCTACTGAAGTGATCTCCAGATTCGCAATTTCAGCAGAATTAATCCAGTTTTTGACGACATGTTGCAGTGACTCAAAACGTTGCAACTCCATCGGTTGACCAATGTTACTGGAAATAATCGATTCGCTCATATTGAGCAAAATATCGCCCATTTGTTCAATGGTCCTGGCGATAAATAAGCCTGTGACGAGATCATCTGTATGTTTTTTAGACTTTAATTTTTCAGTGTATTTTCTTAGCAGCTTTTTATAACTCTTTTCCAGCTTATGTTCTGTTTTGCCTAACTTCAGTGCCAGCTCCGTATCTCTGCTGAGCAGGGCCACTTCCACTAAATTCAGACTTTTATATACCTGTTTCAGCAGCGGGACATAAACCAATAAATCCAACTTGTGTTGTTCCCGCAAATATCCAAGTTGATGCACACAATCACGACACAACTCTGCCAAACGCTCCAAATCCCCGGCAATGGAAGATACTGCCCGCAGAGACATCGTATCTGGGAAGCCATGTTGTGATATATGCAGGGTGCAACCGTTTTGAATACGCAGCATTAAATTGTAGGCATACCCACTTCTGTTCACGAGTTTGTGGGCAACAGCAGGTGACTCTGTTTCAAAGTAGTTCAGGAGCGACTTCAGCTGGCTGGTGACTTCAACCAATAAGAATCGCAAATTATCCTGAATGGTTATTGGTAATCGCAATACAAGCCCCGAGAATTGATTGTGGCAGTTTGAGAATATCCACCTTATTCGAGCACAACGCACTCTTGAGGTAAATGTGCCATATGCTGGTATTTGGTGCGGATTCTGTTCAATTCTTCATTTTGCCGCATTTCAGTTAAAGATTGATTAAAAACTGCCAGGTTATCGCGATAGCGAAGGCGCTTTTTTGAAAAGGCCAGAAATAAGGGATGCTCTGCCAAATGAGGAGTGACCGTTTCCAGTTCATCAAAATATTGTTTTGCCTCGTCAGCTGGTAAGTTTTGCCGTATAGCGAACTTAAAGACCTCCGGATCACCAACAATCAAGCTGATACGACCACCATAAAGCTTGCGAACATTGGCCCAATCATTCATCGCAGTATTTACAGCGAAGTAACGCTGATCCATCAGGGCATCAAATTCTGGTGTATTTTCATAACCGGCAACGACGCCGATAGAGACATTACGCAGGGCTAACAGGTTTCCATCAAAGTCAATATCGGTATCTTTGCGCTTCCAAAAAGACACTGACCCACCGGGAAAAGGTTCCGACATCTCCAACAACGACAAGCGTTTTTGCCGGGGAAAGATATCCGACATAGCGATAGGTGAGATAGTGTATTCCGGATATAGCGCATCTACCATGCCTCGTTCTGTCATGGCAACAGCACGCTTCCAAGGCACAAAATAACTCACTACTCTGTAGCCTTTGCGTATAAAAGCCCCCACGACCGCCTGCTGCACCCATCCCTGACCACAAATTTCCCGGTCAATATAAGGTGCCCAGTCAAGCGTGGCTAAAGTCACTGACTGTTCTCCCTCTGGGTTGAACTCAAAAGCGCCGTCTTTTTTAATCTCAGCGCGGAAATATTTGACTTCATTGTCCATCATAACTTCGACTTCAACGTCACAGTGTGCAACGAAGCTCGCTAAAATTAAGCTGGTAACCACGAAAAACTTCAAATTCTCACGCACCTTTTCTTAGCTAAGACTGGGGATTGCCCGTATTATTCCAAAGACCATTGTGCTGTTCGCCCCCTTTATTACAAAATGAAATTTTGATGACAGTCTGATTTCGCCATCAAAACGCTGTGCTCACACCGACAACAAACATCGAACTGTCATCATCTTTCAGATCAGTGTCATGCAACCCCAAAGAAACAGCGTAGCGCTCTAACTGCCAATCAAATACGACTTGCCAGTGAATATAATCATCATCGTTAATACCCCACGCAAAGCGCTCGTCATCAAGACTTGTACTGCGGTCAATACCAAAGGTCAGTGATTTATCTTCACTGACCGGATAGACATAGTTAACCATGGCAATAACATGGCCTGCCTCGGTGCCAAAATAGTCATTGGAATACCAGACGTTAAAGTGCCAGTCTTTGTAACTGGTTTTGACATACACTTCAGGATAGTTGCCTTCATCACTTATATCACTGCCATGATAACTATAGAAAGCCACGCCAATATCCATCTCTATCGATTTGCTGACTGAGAAGCTGTATCCTGCCCAAGCATCAATTTCCGTATCTGAACCGTTACTGTAATCAACATTAGCGCCCCATAAGCCAGCGTAAACCCCTGAGTCACTCGTCCAGTCGACACCCAGCTGCAAAGCAGGCTCTTTGTCTGTTTGGGTAATACCATTAAACAAATAATCGCTAACCAGTGCAGCATTGCCAGACCATTCTGCAAAGGCAGAAGGGGCAGCCAAAATGGTGAAAAAGCCAATTAACCATTGACGTTGCATAATGTGCTCAGCGTGACTTGATTACATTTAAGCAAAGCACATCCATTCAATATTGGCTAAATTTTGCGGCTAAATAATCAATAAATATGCGAATTCTCGCAGATAAATGTTTACGATGTGGATAAAGAGCATAAATGCCAAAAGTAAATGCTTCGTATTGGGGAAACAGCACTTTTAGTCGTCCAGAGACGACGTCTTCTTTGATTACGTACAACGGACAAAGACCGATTCCAGCGTGTGACAGAGCCAGATTTTTAATAGACGTTGGCGTATTGCATATGAGGTTTCCTTCTACTTCCACCCTAAAATCCTCACCTGATTGATTAAATACCCAACTCTTACCGTAATTTAAATTACTATCAAACAAACAGTTGTGGTGTTTTAGTTCCATGGGTGATAGAGGTTCGCCACACTCTGCCAAATAAGTAGGTGAAGCACACACAACTAGTCGGGTATCGGCCAGTTTCTTTGCTATCAGGCCGGAATCAGCCAACATGCCTATGCGAACTGCAATATCAAATCCTTCTTCAACTATCCGTACTTTTCGGTTCGTTAACTCAACATCAAAAGATACCTGTGGATAACTTTTCAGGAACTCCCCTATAACTGGCAATAAGTGCATTTCACCAAACGCCGTTGGCGCTGTTATTCTCACTTTGCCTTTTGGAGTATGGTGTGACTCAGTTACGTCCGCTTCAACCTCATCAAATGTCTCAAGCAAGGCAATGCATTTGTCCAGATAAGCCTTACCAGTGTGATTTAAGGCAACTTTTCGGGTAGTTCTGTCAAACAACTGCACATTCAATCTGCTTTCTAGTGATTTTACGTATTTGCTGACCGTTTGAATGGGCATATTAAGTTCGCGGGCGGCATTAGTGAATGACCCATGTCTTGCCACTACTACAAAAACACGCATCGTATCTATTTTGTCCACATTATCACCATTTTAGAGATTTACATTCTACATTACGTCCATTTATCTCTTTTTTAAAGACTATTAATCTTAATACGAAACCACCTATTGTGAGGAGAATACAATGAAACTATATACTCTTGAATTATCTGGGCATGGACATCGCGCTCAATTAATGGCCAGTCTTTTGCATTTGAAAAATGTGGAAATTGTCCTGGTAGATTTGCCCAATGGTGAGCACAAACAACCGGAATTTCTGGCTAAAAACCCATTTGGACAGGTTCCGGTGCTGGAAGATGGTGAAACGGTTGTTGGCGATTCAAATGCAATATTGATTTACCTGGCAAGTCAGTTTGATACTACGCAACGCTGGTACCCTGATTCTCCAAACTTAATGTCGGAAATTCAGTTCTGGCTTTCCAAAGCATCCAATGAGCTGGCCAATGGTCCCGCCCGAGCCAGACTAATTTCCGTTTTTAATGCACCTTATGACGCTCCTGCAACTATCGAAGCGGCCCATCAATTGTTAAAAATCATTGATACGCATTTAAGCAATCGTCAATGGCTTGTAGGAAAACACCCAACCATAGCCGATGTTGCAATGTACTCCTATATTGCGCACGCACCAGAAGGTGGCGTTGACTTGGCTTGTTATCAACAGATTCTGAAATGGTTAGCCTTTATTGAGGATTTACCCGGGTTTATTCCAATGCCAAAAACTGAAACGAAGGCTAAATCCGAACTTGTCGCCTAAACAACCTTTTGGACAATACTCACAAAGTATTGTCCAACTATTTAGCGAGACCGTAGTGATGATATCTTTCCGCCACCTAAACATTTTGAAAATCGAACAATTATTAATACGCCTGCGTGCGAAAAAGTGCGGCTATGTAAACTGCTATCACAACGTACAATATGATAGTCCTATTTTGGCAGAAGAAATTAAATCTGAGGCTGCGATTCTTTCGCTGCAACAGCCACCATTGGCCTGGAATCACCAACATGATTGAACGCCCAGTGTTTCATACAGGAGAGCTTGAGATACAGGAACGCGTAGGCGTTAGGGAAAAAATGCAGCGGTTCGCACCACAAGTGGTTCGTCGATTCATGCCTCGACAACATCAGGAATTTTACCAGCAATTGCCTATGATTTTCTTAGGGTTTGAAGATGAATCAAAAAATGTGTGGGCTTCAGTGTTGGCGGGTAAACCAGGATTTATAGACACGCCTGACGATACTTCCATGATAATTTCTGCTAGTGCTCTACCAGGCGATCCCTTTGAGTCTGTCGCCAGTAATGACCAAGCCAGTCGTTTTGTTGGCATTTTAGGTATAGATTTGACCAACCGTAGGAGAAACAGATTAAGTGCCCGAATTAGTGCAACAACTAAGCATCAAGTAGTACTCGACATTCAACAAACCTTTGGCAATTGTCCACAATATATTCAAACAAGAAATTTCACAGAACAGACTAAAAGTAGTGTTCAACCAAGCTATGGTAAGAAGGTGGCAGGTTTTAATGCTGACGCCGCTGCAATTATACAAAAAAGTGACACATTCTTTGTCGCCAGTAGTTATACAGAATCTGATTCTGACGCTGAATACAATGGTGCAGATGTTTCCCATCGGGGTGGCAAAAAGGGGTTTGTACTGATTGAAGACGACCTGCACTTACTGGTTCCAGACTTTGCCGGGAACAACCACTACAACACCTTGGGCAACATTTTTGTTAACCCTAATGTAGGGATGCTTTTCATCGATTTTATCAGCGGCGATATATTAACGCTAACCGGCACCGCCAAAATAATATGGGACTCTCCGCTGGTTCAACAATTTACCGGGGCTGAAAGAGCATGGCGCTTTCGATTGAAAACGGGAGTATTGTTACCGAAGGTCTTTCCTTATCGCTTATCGTTAGATGAGGTCTCAGTCAGCTCAAAAAATACAGGAGACTGGATGTCGGCAGAAAAGAAGCTGTCGGCTTCAAATCAGCGTTCTGAAGTAGAATTTCACAAACACAAGCTGGTAAAAAGAGAGGCTGAAAGCGCAACGGTAACGTCTTTTTACTTCGAACCCGTTAACGGCCCCGTTTTCAATTGGCAAGCCGGACAATTTATTACCTTGCGTATCGTTATTGATGGCGCAACCTCGCTAAGAAACTACACTATTGCTGACTCTCCACATAGTCAGAAGTTGCGAATTTCGGTCAAACACCAACGTATCTATGGCAAAGTAAAGGACGGTGCTGTTTCACACTTTTTGCACCGGCATTTAAAGGTAGGAGACGAGCTAGAGCTGAAAGCACCTGCTGGTAACTTCACTGTTGACCCAAAAGATCCTCGGCCCGCCGTATTTCTGTCAGCAGGAATAGGTATTACACCAATGGTAGCTATGGCAAAACATCTGATGCTTGAAAGCATAAGAAACCGAAATAAACGACCATTTATTATGGTCAGCAGCTTTAAAAGCCTCTCAGATTTAGTGTTTGTCAAAGAACTACAGGATTTAGCGAAGCAGACAACGGGCAGCCATCAGCTATATTGGCTGCTGACCCGACCCGATAAACTCCTTAAATCAGACATACACGTATCAGGAAATGGGCGAATGAATGCTGAATTTCTGCGCTCGATTCTCCCGCTTGGTCGTTATCAGTTTTTTTTGTGTGGACCTCCAGCATTCATGCAAAGCACCTATGACATCCTTATCAATCTGGGAGTTCCTGATAAAGATATTGAAGCAGAATCATTTGGCCCAGCTTCACTCCGACGCAGTTTATCTAAATTAAACAACTCAAATGGTATTTCAGAACAAGTTGCAGAATCGGCTAAGGTGAAATTTGCACAACTTGAGAACGAACTTCATTGGCAAATAACTGACGGTAGTTTGTTGCAATTGGCTGAGTCTCATGGCCTGGCACTCCCCTTTAGTTGTAGAAATGGTCAATGTGGTAGTTGTAAAGTTGAACTTAGCAAAGGGGAAGTCGTGCACACTACACGACCGGGTGTATCCCTGGCACAAGATGAGGCGCTATTATGTTGTGCCCTGCCTAAACAATCGAAAAATCATAAAAGGGTCGCCGAAGTGCAAATTAAATGAAAGCCTGTAATTCCGGCATCAATAGTCTGATTGTTGTGCAATTCACTATTGTTAAAGTTCGACAGTTGGTACACAAAAGCTGTTAACCGGTTCGCATTTTCCTACGAACTTTAAATTTGTTCGCTATAATCGACAATAACGACCACTGACTATAGCGATTTCCATGAGACGATTGTTTTTAATTTTGTTGCCACTTTGCCTTTCTTTCAGTCTTTTTGCTCAGGATAAGAAGGAAAAAGAGCCACCAATGGACCCCGAATACATGGGGGTGCATGGTATGGTGCTGGCAGAAGCCAATTATAAATTATATGCGTCACATCTCCCGCTATACCGCAAACCACACAACGCACAAATATTATATAAAGTTGAGTCTCCTGACAGTCCTCTAATCCTGATGGTCAGGGATGCCGACCTTGTCACTGTAAAACCCAAACCTTTTAATTTGGAACGTATGCTACGCGGCCACAAATTTACGATTGAAGCAGAAGTGTATCTGGGTCACTTTGAGCGCGGCGGCATGAAAGTAAGGGACAACATAAAGATCGTCCTCAGTGAGCAAATATATAAACGTAAGTTAGAAAAACTGGAGCCTCCCACTAATCAACAGGTTTACGATGTGGTCAGAGTAGGTAAAAGTGCCAAAATTATGATTCATCAGATTCAGGGTTCTCCGAGTTATGATCACATATTGTTTTTTGACCCTGATGTGACCTGTATGAATCAGTTTTATACGTCATCTTCTATCCCTTCCCAAAGTGAATTATTTAACCGATTGACGCACTGTGGTCCGATGAAAGTCTTCCATTATGAAGTAGAAGATTTCCGTTAGAAGAATAAATCATAAAAATCTGCTAACTATTCCTTAACAGGCACAGGTTGCCTGTATTACTCTATAGCCCGGCTAAGGAGTAGTACATCAATGAAAACCATTAATAAATCCAGCAAGTTAGACAACGTCTGCTATGACATTCGTGGTCCGATACTGACAGAAGCAAAACGTCTGGAAGATGAAGGTCATCGCATTTTAAAACTCAATATTGGCAACCCTGCCCCATTTGGTTTTGAAGCCCCCGAAGACATTCTCAAAGACGTCATACACAACCTACCCAGCTCTCAGGGTTATGCGGATGCTAATGGTCTTTATGCCGCCCGTGTGGCGGTAATGCAGTACTACCAACAACGAAATATTAAGAATATCAGTATTGATGACGTGTTTATTGGCAACGGCGTCAGCGAACTAATTGTCATGGCAATGCAGGCCTTGTTAGATAGTGGTGATGAAGTGTTATTACCTTCTCCAGATTATCCTTTATGGACCGCTGCCGTGAGCTTATCGTCAGGCACACCAGTGCATTATCAGTGTGATGAACAGGCAGGATGGTTTCCTGACATTGAGGATATTAAGGCTAAAATCACCAAAAATACGAAAGCACTGGTGTTGATCAACCCCAACAACCCCACTGGTGCAGTTTATAGCGAGGCTGTCCTACAACAATTACTGGATGTTGCCCGTGAACATGGCCTGATGATTTTCAGTGACGAAATCTACGACAAGATTGTTTATGGCAAAGCCAAACATACCTCTATCGCAACGCTTGCTGACGACTTGTTTATTGTAACTTTTAGCGGGCTATCAAAGAACTATCGCGTTGCCGGTTTTCGGGCTGGCTGGTTATTTATAAGCGGGAATAAGTTGCTGGGCAGGCAATATATCGAAGGCTTGAATATTTTGTCTTCGATGCGTATGTGTGCCAACGTTCCGAGTCAACACGCTATTCAAACGGCCTTAGGCGGTTATCAGAGTATCAACGAACTTATAGTTGAGGGCGGTCGCCTGAGAGATCAACGGGATCTTGCCTGGAAAATGCTCAATGGAATCGATGGTATCAGTTGTGTGAAACCCGACGGTGCCATGTATTGTTTCGCCAAAGTTGACGAGAAAAAATTCAACATCAAAAATGATGAAAAAATGATTTTGGATTTACTACGGGAGAAGAAGATCCTGCTGGTACACGGGAACGCATTCAATTTGAAAGACGGCATTTATTTTAGACTGGTTTTCTTACCGCACTCGGATGTGCTTGGTCCTGCAATACATGAAATTGAAGACTTTTTTAATCACTACACTCAGGAGTAATTGTCATTAAGCCCCATAAAAGTCATTTTTTTGCGCATCTATCGCGAATGAAGTTAATTCAGCGCTGGCCGCTGATGCGCAACGTGAGAAGCGAAAATGTTCAGGAACACAGCCTGCAGGTAGCCATGGTGGCGCATGCTTTGGCTCTGATCAAGAACAAGTACTTTGGTGGCACACTTGATGTCAACCGAATCGCGACTATCGCCATGTTCCATGACGTATCCGAAGTCTTAACCGGTGATCTGCCTAATCCGGTAAAGTACTTCAACAGCGCTATTCAGGAAGAATACAAAAAAATCGAAAAAATCGCAGAACAAAAACTGGTTTCAATGGCACCAGAAGACTTTCGTGACGACTATGCCGCGCTTATCGATCACAACCAGCATACCGATGAAGACGCCGCCATTGTAAAAGCCGCTGACGTCATTTGTGCCTATTTAAAAACGCTGGAAGAGCTTTCTGCCGGAAATGCTGAATTCAAACTGGCCAAAAAGCGACTGGAAAGCATCATGAAAAATTACCACTCTGAAGAAGTTGAATACTTTTTGAAAGCTTATGTTCCAAGCTTCAGTCTAAGCCTGGACGAGATTACTCAAGAGGAAATGTGATTTGATGGATAAGTGGTTCGAACGTCGCTCCCAAAAGCCGCCCATGCGAGAAGGTGATCATCGTTCACCTTATCAGCGTGACAAAGCACGAATTTTGCACTCTGCGGCATTTCGTCGCCTGCAATCCAAGACCCAGGTATTGGGTGTTGGTATCGGCGATTTTTATCGAACACGATTGACCCACTCTCTTGAAGCCTCGCAAATTGGTCAGGGCATCGCGGCCCAACTTGTCAATAAATACCCGGATTTGACGGCACAACTTAATCTGGATGCGACGTTAATTGAGGCATTATGTCTGGCGCACGATATTGGCCACCCCCCCTTCGGACATGGTGGTGAAATTGCTTTAAATTTTATGATGCACCAGTCCGGCGGGTTTGAAGGCAACGGTCAAACATTTCGCATCATTACTAAGCTTGAGCCCTATACTGCGCAACATGGCATGGACCTCAGTCGGCGGACCGTATTAGGGCTGGTTAAGTACCCCAATACGTTGTCGATATTAAGTAATGGCTATCACAGCCAGGCTACACAGGATTTGAAAAAAGTGAAAGCCGGTGACTGGCACCCACCAAAAGGTCTGTTTGATGATGATCAGGACGCGTTTGACTGGCTATTAGCAGCGTTCTCGGCAGGTGATAGACAACTGTTCACCAAGGCAGTGGCTAAAAATAACAGTCATAAGAAAACCCAATTTAAATCATTTGATTGCTCCATTATGGAGCTAGCTGACGATATTGCCTATGGTATCCACGATTTGGAAGATGCAATCGTCATGGGAGTCATTAACCAAGCACTGTTCGAACAGGATTTGGTTACGCCACTGCTCGAGGAAACGGACATCCCGTGGTTTAAGACAAACCTTACGAGTTTAGCGCCGAAACTATTCAGCTCTGCACATCATGAGCGAAAGGACGCAATCGGTGCGTTAGTGAATGCCTTTATTACCCACATTGAAATAAGCACAACACACGACGAGTTCGAGTCTGACATATTAAAATATAACGCGGCCTTCCCCGAAGGATTTGCCAAAGGGTTGGGCTTCTTTAAACGTTTCGTCTGGGAGCACTTGATTCGTAAACCTGAGATACAGCAACTGGAGTACAAAGGACAACAAGTGGTGATGGAGCTATTCACCGCCTTTTCTTCAGATCCAGAGCGTTTATTGCCAGATAACACACGCAAAAGATGGGCAGATGCAGAGGAGTATGGTCGGGGTGATCGCATCATCTGTGACTATATATCAGGCATGACCGACGAGTTTGCAGCAAGAATGCACGGCAACCTGTTTCAGCCGAAAATGCAGAGTTTGCAGCACGGTCAACTATACTAAGGCTATCGTTAGCGTATTTTATAACTGTGTGGTAATTAAAGTTTTTTTGTGATCAGCAGACAAAATACCCGGGAATAGCAATATCTAAACAGTATGCACACGCCATCACTAGAAGAATTTGAATTAGAAGATTTGTCATCAGATGAAACCATATCGGATGAGGAATTGGCTGAGCAAGCGATGCAGGAGGCAGAGCCCCAGCAAGAGCAAGAAGCACAATTCAGTGTGAGTGATAATAGCGTTGCAGCATCTGAAGAGGATACAGATGACCCGTCACAGCCATCCGCTAACACCTCAGCTGAACCTGAATTACTGCAACGAATGAACCAGCTCATTGGTGTTTTAGAAATGAAGCAGACGGCAACGCAACCGTCACCAGAACAGCAACCCTCAAAGCAATTTGCCAAAGCCGTACAGTTTGTGAAAACTGATAAAAATCACTATCTGGGTGCGAAATGGTTTCGCAAAGCGGCAATGCAAGGTCATGCCAAAGCACAGCTCTATTTAGGACTGATGTTCTTAAAAGGTGAAGGTTTACCGAAAAGCTTTTTTCATGCTTACAGCTGGCTTTCTATCTCAGCCTGTCAGGACCTAGATGAAGCCAAAGAAGCCATCAAAAAACTGGAACCCCATATGACCGCCAGAGAAATGAGAGCCGCGTTAAAACACGCCGCCTTCCTTATGGAATCCATTCTGGAAAGCTAACTCTGGTCAGGAAATAGCGTTTTTTGCTCACGCTCCGGAATTTTTGCACCATTTCACCTGTCTTTCGTATCAATGATATAAAATACCGAGCAAATATATTTCATGTTAATTAAACGTCGTCAAAGTAGCAGTGAATCAGAAAACAACGTCACTCCCGAAGCGGTTTTTCGTAATCGGCGGCAGCTATTAAAATCCATGGGATTTATGGGGGCTGGAGCGCTTTTAAGCACCAGTACGGCCACTCAGGCGCTGGGTCTTTTTGGAAATGACGATGACAAATTTAAGCAACGTGAATTATCCTTTTCCGAAAGTCGTTATAGAACTTCCGAAAAACTTACGCCAGAAGCAAAAGTCACCAGCTACAATAATTTTTATGAGTTTGGCACCGGCAAAGACGACCCGATAGAGAATGCTCAGAGTTTTGTCGTCGATCCCTGGTATGTCTCGGTTGATGGCTTGGTCGAAAAACCACTGACATTGTCTTACGATGACCTGTTCTCCCGGTTTGCCATAGAAGAACGCATCTATCGTCTTCGCTGCGTTGAAGCCTGGTCAATGGTCATTCCCTGGGTGGGATTCTCGTTGGCGACCTTAATCCAGGCGGCTCAACCTTTAAGTGGCGCCAGATATGTGCGCTTTGAAACGCTCCACGATCCTGAGCAGATGCCAGGACAGCGCAGTCGTTTTGTTGGTGGCGGCATAGACTATCCTTATGTTGAAGGCCTGCGTATCGATGAAGCGACTCACCCTCTGGCGTTTATGGCCGTTGGTGTCTATGGTAAAACGCTACCGCCACAGAACGGGGCTCCAATAAGATTAGTGGTGCCATGGAAGTATGGATTTAAAAGCATCAAATCCGTTGTAAAAATTTCCTTGGTGTCCGAGCCGCCCGTCAATACCTGGCAGCAACTTATTCCCAGTGAATATGGCTTTTACGCTAACGTAAATCCTAGTGTCGACCATCCTCGTTGGAGTCAGGCAAGAGAAAGACGGATCACCTCTGGTGGCCTCTTTTCCCAAAACCGCATTGCAACAAAAATGTTTAACGGCTATGACGAAGTCGCATCGCTATACAGTGATATGGATCTTAGGAAATACTATTAAGCAGTTAACGCCTGTGCGCATCCAACAACACCACATATTTTGGATAAAAGTGGCTATCCATCTTATCGCACTCACCTATCTCGGCGTCTTTTACTATTGGGCCTTTACGGATAACCTTGGAGCCGACCCGGTAAAAGCCATCATTCATTTTACCGGCATGGGGGCACTCAACCTGCTTTTAATGACATTAACTGTATCACCGGTATCACGTTACTTTCGCCAGCCGGCATTGATTAAGATTAGGCGCTTGCTGGGGTTGTATTGTTTTAGCTATGCGACGCTGCACTTTAGCAACTACCTGCTATTTGATTTGCAATTAGCATTTGAGACTTTATTGGAAGACATCATTGAGCGCCCCTACATCACCGTTGGCTTTACCAGCCTGCTAATATTGTTCGCTTTGGCGATAACCTCCCCTAAAGCCATGCAGAAAAAATTAGGCAAACATTGGCTGTCTTTACATAAAGCGATTTATCCCTGCATTTTACTCGTGTGTTTACATTTTTTATGGTCAGTTAAATCACTCAATGCCGAACCACTTATTTATATCGCACTAGCCACCTTGTTATTGCTGTTTAGGTACAAACCCATTCAACGAAAATTGCTAAAAAAATAATCAAAAAAACCTTGCATGTTTTTTTATACAGTATTACTGTTTACTTATACAGTGTATAGGTGAACAATATGTATATCCAAGATGCTCAGCAACAACCATTATTTCCAGCGGCCACATCAAGTGCACGCATAAATGACGTATCCTCCTCTGGGACTTCGAAATTTAAGAGTAAACAGCAGACATCCGAAAGTACTGAGAAAGAGGTAATTTATACCGTGCCCGCCTCAGACTGGATATCGCTACGTGTGCTGTTTCTGCGTCATATGCAACAGCAACGTTGGATATACTTTTTACATCAGGAGCTATCCATTAAAACCAACAGTTACCCGGTTTTACAGGTAAAGTTGAATAATCAACAAAAGCAATTTGACGCTATCCAAAAAATCGTTCATTTTGGACAGGCGGGTGCCATCATAGTCGAGCGCCCAGTGTTGACTGAAGAACAGTTAGCGCAGCTTACGCAAGCATGTCTAAAACAAAATGTGATTTTGGTATTACTGGAGAACCACCTGGAATTGTGTCACTAAAGAATCCTTGTTATTGCTGTAGTGGTGTCGAGTTTGAACATTGTTGTGCGCCACTGTTAGCGAAAGATATTCCTGCACCAAATGCACAATCCCTGATGCGTTCGCGCTATTCCGCATTCTGTACCAATAATGCGGAATATATTTGGGCTACATACGGAAGTCAGCAACGAGGTTCATTATCCGTGCAGGATGTTGCACAATCAAATACGCTGTGTACTTGGTTAGGGCTTCGTATTGTGGACGCCCAATCCCACGATATAGATAAAGCAGAAGTAGAATTTTGTGCTTATTACCAGGAGCAAAAAAACATTTTTCAACTCCACGAACGCTCTCAGTTTGAAAAACAAGAAGGGGAATGGCGATATACAACAGGTAAAATACTTCCTGATTCTGGTGCCATTAAAGTATCTCGAAACGATCCCTGTCTGTGCCAAAGTGGTAAAAAGTTTAAAAAGTGCTGTTTAAACAAAATTAATAACGCATAACCCGTTTCTTACCGTTGTGAACAAGCGTTACGCTGCCTCAAATGCCTTTGCGGCTTCAATCGTATCAAACAGCATCTTAGGATCCACTTCGATACTATCAGTATCCTCTGATGACGGTTTGCTTTGAAGGCGAGACTGAGTATAGATATCACAGTTCGCCAACACAGAGTCTTCAACACGTTTGGCGTCATTGTGTAACGACAATGGTGACGGGAACATACAGCCTAACAGACATGCCGTAGTAACATCTTCACGGTGGATTGCATCGGCAAAAGCCTGTTGTTGCGTATAATGTTTTTGTTCAGTGGATAAAGGGATTTCAGGATAGAAATTAAATTTTTCAATGGGTACATGACCAACGAGTTCCGCATCAGGCTCATCAGCAAATTGCAGGTGCTGGGTTACATCCTGCTCTAACATTGCTAATAATAACGCGAACTCACCTTGCCCTTTTTGTACAAGTGTTTTGGCTAAAGTACCTGAAAATTCTGCACGCTTTAATTTAGCGACGACTGATTCAAGAGTAAGGTTCTGATCCACGATTACAAAATCCTGTTTGTCTTACATTGTTATCGTCATTCGACACGAAAGCTAAACGTCGATTTCTAACTAGTTCAACACACTGGTCATTATTCACGCGAATTGGAAGAGATTTAATCAAGAATCCTTGAAAATGGGCAAAAAACTTGCTTTATTCAATGATCTAGGAGATGTTAACCAGCATTCCAGTGGTAGCGATTGTGCCCTATTTTAATTAATGAGTTTCAAAGGTTTCAGCTCAAAATCCGTTCTCATCGTTGATGATCAAAAGCCGTTCCTGTTGATGCTCAAGGGCATTATCAAGGGGATGGGAACTCATCATATCACCACAGTGCAAAGCGCCGAATCCGGGCTAACGGCCTGCCGTAAAGAAAAATTTGATTTCATCATTGCCGACCTTCACTTAGGTACAACAAGAAAGAATGGCTATCAATTTCTTGAGGAACTCCGGGTACGAAAAATCATAAAGCCCGAAACCGTATTTATTATGGTGAGTGGTGAAAGTCACCGGCCAATGGTGCTTGGCAGCATTGAAAGAAGCCCTGATGATTATATTATCAAACCCTTTTCGCAAGCCCAGTTGATCAATAGATTACAAAAATCCTATCTGAAACGACAAGCGTTTAAAGCGGTCTATCAGGAAATTCATCACGATAACTATAAGTCAGCCATACAGGCTTGTTTGGAATTAAAAAAAGAAAACAGTAAGTACCGAAACTCTTGTTCATATTTACTGGCAGAGATGTATTGGTGCACTGAAGATTTTGAACCCGCTCAACAAATGTTGCAAGTAATCGTGAATGAGAAGCCAGTACATTGGGCAATGGCTGCACTGGCGCGCACAGAATTCTATTTAAACAATCACGATGTCGCCATAGAACTGGCAAAAAAAGTGGTTGCGGGCAGACTTTTAATGTTGGAAGGTTACGATATTCTAGCTCACGCCTTTCTCGCTAAGGGGGAGCTCGAAGAAGCACTACATTCAATTAAAAAGTCCCTGGATCTTTCACCGTTCTCAATGGAGAGGCAGTATGTCGGGGCCACCATAGGCAGGAAGAGTAATCATTTTGATTTTGCCCGAACTTGCTGCAAAGAACTGTTCGAACAAAGCAAGCGGTCGGTATATCGCGATTTATCCCACATGTGTAATTATGTACGTAGCATACTGGACGCAGCTGAGCATGCTGAAGAAAAACAGATTCGCAACCGTTTTCAACAGGAAGCCATGCTCACGCTACAACGATTACGCAATGACGAACTAGTCGTGCGCAGTAACGATGATTTCGACTACGATATTTATGAAAATATCATCACAGCAAGAGTCAATGTACTGGATGGCAAAAACCTCGAAGCAAAACGTACATTAACGCGTTCACAGATCGCCATAGATGATAAATTTGAGGAATATCCGATAGTTTTTGCGCCAGATTCAATAAAGGTGATGTCGGATTTAGGGGAGTTTGATGAAGCGCGTGAACTTGCGCAAAAAATACAAGACAGCGATTATGATGTCGATCCCAACGTACAGTATGTACTGGATAGCCTGGAATCCACTGCACAAGAGCAGCTCAGTCAATTTGATCACTATTTTAGTGAAGGACAACGTTGCTTCAGTGGCGGTAAGTATCAGGCCGCTTACGAGGCATACGAAAAAGCACTGGAACTTTCCCCAGTTAATGTCGCCACTGGTATCAGTATACTGCAATGCATTACCCGTTTAATGGAATTGGCGCAAAAACCTGAATTGGGACTCATCGTTGACTGCAAACGTATACATAAACTGGTCAGTGAACTACCCTTAAAGCAAGAACAACAAGAAGAATTCGATAAAGTTACTTCAAATTTAAGCAAATATTTGGATCTATAATGAAAAAAGCTGTTTTCCTTTCTATTGGTATCGTTTCATTGTCTGGCTGTGCCTTTAACGATCCGCCCTGTGAAGAAATCCTGGAAGTCCAAAGACAAGAAAGAATGTGCGCCGACCTGAAAAAACAAATGAACAATAAAAGCAACCCTCAGATAGCGCTAACCGCGCGCGAACGCTACCAGGAAGCCTGTGTTGATTTGCGTTATTACCGCAACGAATACGACACCATTTGCAAAGGCGACGAAAAACCCATTGGTGAGCAATAGCCTTGTTTAGCTGAAGAAAATCGGAACTAAATAAAAAGCGGCCCTATTCGGACTGAAGCACCCTCATTCGGTTCCGGGTGTGGAATATTATGGAAGCCGACATATTTAATAAAAGAAAACTGCCAAAGGGTACCTGTCGAGTAACTATATTTTTAAGATTGCGGTCAGTCATCTCTTGAGTATTATTCATTGTTGTCTCCTTATTTAATGATTGCAGAAAACGCCAATTGCAAATCTATTTTGAGCGCAGTAAAGTTCAAGTGCTTAATGATTTTGCTTTTTATATAATTAGCACACAGAGGTACTATCAATAAAACTGTATTTTCATATTAAGGGATTAGCAAATGCATTATTTAACAAAGAGCTCCTGCGCTATCACCGTCGTTAGTTTTTTAACAGCCTGTGGTGGTGGCTCCACTCCATCATCACCGAATAACCAACCTTCTACCCCCACGCCTCAACCACCAGCCACAAACAATGTGACGTTTACAGTCGAAGCGCGGGATTACATCTCCTCTTTATCCTTGTTTGTTCCAGATATCAATACGTTTATGGCTCAGCAGGCATTGGAAGTATTAGAATTTGGTGCAACGGCCGTCATCGAAGATGATGAGTTACAGTGCATTAGTAATATAGACGTTGAAGGGGATGCAGCGCAGCCAACACAAGTCGTTCTGGATTATGAAACTTGTACTTTAGAGTCTGGATTTATAATCAATGAAGGTTTGGTCACGATACAAAACAATATTGCGGATAATACGCAACATGTCACATTTGTAGGAAGTATGACCATTGATGGCACCAGTATTGGCTATGAGAGTGAATTAAATATCGAGTTTTTCAACCGAAACAATACAGAAACACTCATGATAAATAATGCTTCCTTATTACTGGATATTGATGGCACTGAAGAGCGAGTCAATGAATTTAATATTGTGAAATCTATTGATCTTGATAATAAAACGTATACCTTTCAGTATGACATGAGTGTCGACTCGGAAGGGCTTGGTGGGCGTTTTGAGTGCAATGTCGACACGTTCGGCGGCAAACTGGCAAGACCGCCGGGCAGTTTTTCGATAGCTTGCAGTTCTGGTACACAGAGCACCAATATAAGCAGTGATGAACTGTCAAGTGAGCTTACAAATTCCGCGTTGTTTTTTGCCAGTTTTCCGTTTAAGTTTGGCGAACTGGATGTAACCGAGTACGCCTTTGCGTTTGAAGAAATCACATTAGACAGCGAATTGTCTTACTATTTCCCCAAATTCTTACCCGAACAACACGCCATAATTGCCACCAATAATAGCAAATTTGTTTACTATGACTGGCAGCAACAACATACCATTGAGCTTAATTTGCCTGCATCTAATATCAATGCAATGTCAAAACTTGGCGACAATGTAGCCTTTATTTCTTCACTCAATGGAATGATGCACTACAACAACTTTTCGTTAACTAATCCCAGTATTTCTCAAACCTCAATAGTCAATTTAATTGAAACGCTAAATTATGAAGGTGATACCTCAGGCTTTGTCGATAAAATTCAGGAGTTTGGTGAGTACTTTTTACTTTCCTATGTGGTCAGAAATGAGAATGACAATTTGCGTCATGCCTTATTGTTGGTGGATAAACATACCGGCGCTTTAGTTTCTGACATGGAATTGGCGCAAACCTATAACGAGTTCTACGCTGTCAATGAACAAAGAATTCTTGGTAGGCATATAGGGACAATAAGCTCGCCTTATACAACATTTGAATTACTTGGAGATACGCTAACGCAGGGTGAGGATACGTCGCTGGAGTTCTTCCTTAACTGCTTGAAGAACTATAAGTTGAATACAAAAATATCAATATTTTCAAACGATTTATTCAACTTCAATACATCCACACTAACACTCAATAGCAAAATTGAGAATCTGCCGTTTTCATTTAATTGTGAGGATGTGACGCTTGGCGCTAATGAATATGGTGAACTAACCATTGTTCGTGATGGGAGTACATTCAGTCGGGCTGACTTCTATTGGTACGATGCAGATTCGCTTGAGTTTATTTCTCGTTCAGGTCAAGGGTTGCAATCAACCCTCTTAGACGTGTCTGCTAACAGCATTTTTGAAGTCAAATACGCTGCTAAAGATTACTACATTCTGATTTCACCAAGTTCTAAAACGATGGCCATTGTGGGACGCTTTTCCGACAAAGTGTTCGGTGGTCAATAAATAGCCAGGAAATAATTGAATGCTGACTATTTAAGTCTCAATAAAACCCTGCTTTGGATAGTGTATAGACTTCATCCAGGTGGATGGGGTTTATGACAGAAATTTGGGAAATTACCCTGAAATAGATACTTTGGTAAAACAAACCATTAATATGGCGAGTAGCGCACATTCTTTTTCCGGCTACACTTCACCAAATTATTTTGCCAATATTGAATTAAAGGCCAACAGAGACTTAAAAATCGCGAGTAACTTTTCTTCTTCCTGGGGCTACAGCGGCGATGTGTTGATTGAATATACAAAAACAACTGACACACCAAACTCAGTTGCTACTTCATTGAAATCCTACATACATTACGTATTGAGTTCATCGGAGGACGAGACAGTATCAACAGTTGTCATTAATGAAACAGGCGTTCAACTAAAAGAAAATTTTGTGTACGACTCCTCAACAGGAAGCTGCAACCCTGGCTAAGATTCAAGCTAATAGCGGCCGCCTCTGGCGGCTCGCTCAACTGTATCGCTATCACAACTCCTCGGGGCACCTCATATCGCCATCATAGTCTCGTTCAAAGCCAATGGACTCGAAAGACACTCGCAAGATGAACGCAATAAAAAAGAGAGGCTCTTAGCTGAATATGTTACTTATAACTACGCAAACTTACTGAACTTGAACAATTTTTTGTTCAATCAACCAGAAACCCACAGCCATATTGAAATTGGCAGCTATAACCCTGTTTATTACGTTTGAATTTTGATCAAATAACTCAGCTAATTGATTTTATTGCCGCTAAACGCTCCACTTCTGCATGACAAAAAGCGTTATCCAGTTACTAGCAAAACAAGAGTAGCGCTACATCAGTAATTAAAAATAGGCCGGTAGCATATGTAACACAATATCAAGACTAAAATGCGCGATAATTGCAGAAATGAGGCCATACCGCCAGAAACACCAACCATAGAGGCAGGCGACCGCGACATTACCCAAAATTGTTGCCACAACTGCAAATTGGCTATAAGCACCATGTGAGTTTAGCTGGGGTAAATGCGCAACGCTAAATATAAAAGCAACGACAAATATAACAAAACAGGTTACAGATATTGATGGCTTGCATTGTCGTAATAGTTTCGAACAGATCCACAGCAACAGTGTCATCAAACCAAATCTAAACCACACTTCCTCCCCAATAGCTGCACCCAGAGACACTAAAAATCCCCCTAGTGGACCACGGAAACCGTATTCAGGTATCGTATTCGGCAAGTGTTCTGCAAGTATCCAACGCAATGCCAGTAATCCAACACCAAGTGGAATAGCAGTAAGCAAGGCAAAGATGACCCCCTGCTTTGACACCAGTGTATTGGTCGGATGCGCTAACCCTGGCACAATCTGCTTACCCAACGTCAGACCAATATAAATTGCAGGTAAGGTCAGTAAGGAAACGAAGGTTAAACTGGGGATTAGCATCGTCATCCAGTTTTGCCCATTTTCAATTGCATTGACAATAACCGGGACTAGCTGAGCACACACTGTTACGATATAAAGAACGATGCCGTACTGCCAATTCTTTTTGCTATGCGCTGCCACTGCATCCCCTGAATACCATGCTCTTTTGCTTATTGAACAACTCGCATTATTTAATATCAAACCTGGTTTCTGTCGTCACGGTGTCACGTTTTCCTAATGACGTCAGCATAGAGCCAAGCACAACCAGACCTGCTCCAAAATAAGCAACACTGCCAATTTCAGCGGCAACAAAATAATCTGGAAACCACCACACGGCGACCATCATAGACAAAATTGTAAACACTGGAGCCAATGAGATAACCGCACTGACTTTCGATGCCTGCCAAACCCCCATAGCAGCGGTAAACGCGCCATAACCAACTAAGGTATTCACGCAGCAAAATAACAGCGCTAAGCCAGTCAACCAGCTTAGCTGCCATAATCCACTCCATTGCGTAAATGGCATTAATACCACAGCCCCTATTCCATACATGACCAGTGTGAGTTGTCGCGCAGTGAAAAAGCTAAATAACCATTTTTGGATCAGGGCATAAAAAGCCCATGCCAACGCCGCAAACAAAATAGTTAAGACACCGGCGGTATACTGGCTTGCACCCGAAAACAGTACCTGGAGGTTTTCTTCAAAAAACAAGGCGAATCCAATAAGCAAAACGGTGGCCCCGGTCTTTTGGAGACGTGTAAATGACTCCTTAAAGATCAAAATCCCACCCAGCATCAGCATAAAAGGTGCAGTCTGGATAATAACCTGCGCTGACTCTGGGTCAATCAGTTCCAGCCCCTTGACGTTGGCGACATAATTGATCGTCAGCCCCAAACCAGCCATCACAAGAAACGCAGTTACTTTAGGTTGAAACTGGCGCATCACAGGGAATTCATTTCTTATTTTTAGCACCAGAAATACCACGATTGCTGCAAATAAAAAGCGAAAACAGGTAATGCTAACAGCATCCAGATCTCGCAAAGTCAGAGTCAAAAACAATGGCAATACGCCCCACATCACTGCCGTCAACAATGACAAAAAGAAGCCGTATAAAGGTCTGGTGCTCAAATCTGCCGTTCCCTGGAAAATGAATTTAAACGATGCCTACTCAGGCATCATCGATTAGATCTTGTAAATCTTCTATTAGATTATCGATTTTACGGAAAATACGTTTTTCTTGCTTAGGGGTCAGTGTAGCACTTATATCAGCTAAGAAGCTGGCATAATGACGCCTGTTGTTATCTGAATTATTGTTTAATGTGTCATGGCGATATTGCTCAGGATTTGTCATCAACTGTAGCAATTCAGTCGTAAATTCAGGATTCTCTGCCCTGTGTTCAAACAATGCTTTGGCTTTTGCCTGAATATGCCGACGATATTTCAGCCATTCAGCGCTGTTACTAATAAATTGAGGCGCATAGTCTTGAATAATGTTTTTCTGCTTGAGAGTAAGCTTGCCAATATACTCTTTTAAGCCATCTTCCATATCTTCAATACGGTTTTCCAAATACTCAGATTCTTTTCTTTCCGCCAGTTCTTCTTCCCACTCCTGATTTTGCTCTGCTAACTCGTCAAAAAGAGAGGCGACTTGCTGCTCATTTAAATGCACGGCAAATTGGCTTAATTCAGGTGAAAGTTTGTTTCGCAAACGTTCCCAATGCGCTCTCCCTGCATCAAACTCATTTAAAATCTCTTCCTGTGAATAGGGACCCTCTGATAGACGCTGACGAATCCCCTGCAAATGGGCTTTATATTTTTGCAATTCGTCTTGTCGATGCCAGGAAAGCCACCCCGCTAGATGAACATCAAACTCTTTCTTTTGAGATTTGTCTAAATCGATATAGTCATCGATATACCAGTATGCCAACCAATCCAGATTATTGTAGGCAAATTGTGAGCTACAGGAGCTCAGAGTGAGGCAGAAGAATAAAGCTGTTAAAATGCGTTTCATGAATTTCCTTTCAGACAACTAGACAACTAGAGCGTGTTGATCTTTGCTGTACATGTTCTAATCAACCCACATTGGTAACCACATGAGTGAGAAAGCTAGTGCGACTACACTGTGGTAGTTTCTGGCTAACTTGTCATATCGAGTGGCTATAGCTCGATATTTCTTTATTTTCAAAAAGGCATTCTCAACCAAGTGACGATATCGGTACATAGCCCAATCAATATCATCGTTGCCTGTTTTGCTGTTTCCTTTTCTTGGTATTACTTGCTTAGCATTACGACTGCTCACAAGCTCACGTAGAGCTTGACTGTCATAGCCTTTGTCAGCAACCACCACTTCAGCTTCTGGTGATGATTCAACCAAAGATTGACCGTGTCTGACATCATGAGCCTGTCCTCCTGACAGCTCGAAATATACAGGTAAACCTCCACTATCAACCGCTAAATGTATCTTGGTTGATTTACCTCCGCGACTTTTCCCGATAGCTTGCTCTGCCTGGTCACCGATGTTAGCTCCATCCTGATGAGCTTTAACAATACTGCCATCAATGAATAGCCACTGAGGGTCATTGAGACGTGATAAAAACTGGAAAATATCAGTCATGACGCCTTTCTTTGACCATAAATTGAAGCGCCTGAAGACAGCACTCCAATCTCCAAACTCCCTTGGTAAGTCTCGCCACGGGATACCCGTCCGCATTCGGTACAAAATACCTTCAAGTGTCATTCGGTGTTCAGGTTTATTATAAATTCGGCCTGTTAAATACATAATTCTGGATAGCAGTTTCCAGCTATCATCTGTTAGCATGAGTCTCGGCATTTGGGGACGTTAAATTGTTTTTTGGCGAAATCATTATAACCGACCCATTTGCTGATTACTTTTCATACCACAAAGATCAACACGCTCTAGACAACTAGACAACAAAGATGACTAAATTAGTTAATTAACCCAAATATTCATACTGTATTTATGTAAGCAACTGTGTTCCTTTTATCGCTGCTATATGTAAAAGAGAACACTAATTTGGTACTGGATAACATTTGAATCGATCACTAAGGTTAATAAGTAGAGAAAAAAAGCGACACAAATGAAAACCCGACGCGCGATTTATCAGTTCATCGCCATTTATCTTTTTCTGTTGCCTGCTGCGGCAGATACAGCTGAGAATGACATATTCTGGCAAATTTATCATCGACCACCAGGGATATTTATCGATGGCGAGTTTGCGGGCAAGGGTTTTGTACAAAAAGCGCTACACGAAGTCACCAGCCGTCTGCCCCAATATCAGCATATTATGGTAAGAACCTCGTTGGCCCGTGCGCTGATGGATATTCAGAATCAAAAGCAGGTTTGTCACCCGGCTCTGTTTAAAACACCAGAAAGACAGACCTTTATAGAATTTTCTGTGGCATCACTGGTACACCCGACAAACCGTCTTGTAATGCGCAGATCACTGGCCAGAATACTTTTTCATGACAATGTCGGTACAATCAATCTTTTATCCCTGCTAAACAATGAGAAACTGACTTTTGCATTGATTCACGAACGAAAGTTTGGTGCGAACATCGATCAATTCATGGCTCAAGTGAATTTAGGTGATCGTCTGGTTTCTATTCCCAGTGAAAACCTCGACAATATGTTGAACATGGTATCCCGCGGCAGAACGGACATAACGATTGCCTACCCATTCGAAATAGAGCATTTTAATCAGGCTTTGCAAAAGCCGTATGAAACTCTTGATACCTTTGTAATAGAGGATGTTCCGGCCTATAGCATGGGTTATATTGCCTGTCCTGATAATGATTGGGGTAAAACTGTCATTAACGATATCAACAATGTGCTGCGGCGCATTCGCCACAAACCAGATTATCGCAATGCCATTACGACCTGGTGGCGTGAAGAAGCGAAGGCCCCCAATTTTGCGCAATATTATGAACAAGTATTTCTTGAAAACTAGACTTGTTATTTTTTCACATTTAGCCATGCTATGGGCTATGAAAATGCAAGTTGTCACAAATATATGAGTTTAAAACGTATTGCAGTGCTTACCTCAGGTGGTGATGCCCCTGGAATGAATGCCTGTATAAGAGCGGTTGTTTATACTTCCCATCATTTTGATATCGATGTAATAGGCTTTCGTCATGGTTTCCATGGCTTACTGGAAAGTGAACACGAAATACTGACAGAAGAAATCGTCAGCAACATTATTCAGGCGGGCGGTACTATCTTGCGCAGTGCACGTTGCCCAGAATTTAAAAATGAATTGGCAGCACAAAAAGCGGCGAACAATCTTGATGCTTTGGGTGTTGATGCATTACTTATCATCGGTGGCGACGGATCTTTTCGTGGCGCTCATCATTTAGGTAAGTTCTGGCCAAAGCCCATTATTGGCCTACCGGGCACCATCGACAATGACATTGCCGGCACTGATGCCACTATCGGATATTTCACCGCTATCGAAACCGCATTGGAGTCCATTGATAAAATCCGCGATACTGCCGATGCCTTCGAACGCATATTTTTGATCGAAGTCATGGGGCGTAATGCTGGCTTTATTGGCTTAAGTGCCGCCGTCAGCACAGGCGCGGATCAGGTTTTATTACCTGAACTAAATCAGGATACAGAAGCGGCGTTTGCCAGTATTGCTAAGCGCATTGAAGAGACGCGGAAATACAAAGGGAAATGCAGTTATATCGTTGTCGTTGCTGAGAATCTTTGGCCAGGAGGGGTTACCGCTCTGGCAAATAGACTCAATAAAGAAATGTCCATTGAATGCCGACCTGTAGTACTGGGACACGTGCAACGTGGAGGCTCTCCGGTCACGCAAGACAGGCTTTTAGCCACCAAACTGGGGGCCTATGCAGTGGAATGCGCCATGTTAGGTAAATCCGATATCATGGTCGGCGAACAAAATCATAATTTGGTGGAAGTACCCTTACCATTTACCTGGGAAACCCACAAACCACTGGATCCCTACCTGGTTAAAATTCAAACTGAATTGTTTGATGTGATCGAATCTGATTAGACACTGACATTTATTGCCGGAACGCCTTGACATGCAACCCTACGGTTGCCTATATAAAACTATGGATATTTATTCTGCAATTGGCGATCAACGCCGTCGAAAGATCATCGAGCAGCTCAGCACAGTTGAAGCAGCGAGGGAAGGTATGGCCATAAAAACTCTGACCGAAGGTACCGGTATCACTCGTCAGGCGATGACCAAGCATCTCAATATCCTAATCAAGAATAAGATTGTAAAAGCTGAGTTTATCGGTAAAGAGCGTCGCCACTTTCTTAATGCTGAACAACTGGTACCGCTCATTGAATGGTTAACCCCTATTGCAGAACAATGGGAGCACCGCTTTGCTGCATTAAAAGCAACCTTACGCCAAAAAGATTAAAAAGCGTGCGACTAAAAGATTGACATGCAACCTTTTGGTTGCTTATTTTCAAACTAGTTAATCTTGAAAGTAACGACTGGTGACAATGATGAATATTGATTTTATTAGAAAAGAAATGACCCTCAACCACCCTATAGAAAAAGTGTGGGAAACGATTACGGAGCCCACTTCTGTTGCGAAGTGGTTTGGCAGCAATGCCTGTTATGAGTTACAGGAAGGTGCACAAGGCTATTTTGAATGGCAGGAGCATTGTGCAGGGAGATATGCTATGCAAATCGTTAAGATACAGCCTGTAAGCTGTTTTGCGTGGCGCTGGATGTACGAAAAAGACGTGCCGTTTGAACAAAGTCAATCAACCTTGGTGGAGTGGACACTTAAACCGACAGTTTCTGGAAAAACCCATTTACTGTTGATTGAGTCTGGGTTTAGTGACGAGCACAGGCGCAAAATGAATGTCCAGGGTTGGAACCAGGAACTCAATGACCTGCGTCTCTATCTGCAATAAACGGCTGTGACATCGGGTCACAACGGCACAATAAAAAAGCATCTGCCGCTGGCTAAAAAGCAGCAGCAGATGCCAAAAGTACCAGGAAGGGTACTACTTACAACTGATTAGCAGCCTTCTCTGGTGATCAGATCGTATGCTGCACGGGCCTGAATTAATCCCCAGCCAGTATTGTAATCATATCCCGGTGCATCCAGATCTTTGGCTGACATCTGGAATGCCTCCAGCATGTCGATTGAATCACACTGTGGGAAATGCGACCAGACAAGCGCCATGACACCCGAAACATGAGGTGTCGCCATTGAAGTACCACTCATCAGCGCATAGCCGCCTGGCACCGTTGAAACGACTGAGACACCCGGTGCGGCAAACTGCACCTGCGCTGTACGCTGGCTGAAGGGCGCGCGATTATTGTAGGCATCTGTTGCTGCCACGGAATACACGAAATCATAGGAAGCTGGGTAGCTGTGGGATGCATTACCGTCATTACCCGCTGCTGCAACAATCAATACACCATCATCGGCTATGTCTTCCAGAGTTTCCTCTTCGGCTTCGGTGCTCAGGATCCCACCTAAACTCATACTCACTACTTTTGCACCGGCATCAGCGCAATCCTGAACCGCCCCGGCAAGATCCGACGCATATACAAAGCCACCCGCATCGTTAAATACGCGCACGATGTACAGATCAGCAGAATCCTCGATGACACCCACTACCCCAAAATCATCGCCCGGCGCAGCAATGGTACCGGCAACATGCGAGCCATGGCCATGGCCGTCAATATACCAGGGGCCAGCGCCATCATCTGTGCCATCAACACTGCTGGCAGGCAAATCGGGATGTCCCAGGTTATATCCGGTATCGACAATACAGACCTTTGGCATCGCTCCGGCATTGGGGGCAAAATCGTATGCCTGGACCGCATCAATACCGTAAGGAACAGCTTCATTACCCACCCAGCGATATAAAGGTGCCTCAGCGCTTAGTTCCCGCTCTCTAAGCTGTGCTTCCGTTAATTTCTCAACATGTAGAGGGCTTGAGTGACGTTTTTGATCGATTTCCACATGGCGGACCGAATTCAGACTCAATAATTCTGTGTAGTTTTGTTCAGATACTGCAACCGTAACTGCAACCCAGTCGCTTCCTTCCACATGGAAAGTCGCGCCGTGTGCCGCCAGGGTACTTTTCACGGAATTCAGTTTTCCCTGCTCTGCATGGACTATGACCCGAACATTCATAGCCGAATTGTCGTTAATGACATCACCCAGCTTTGGTGCCGCTGAGACAAATTCATACTGTGCTGCATTTACACTGCTGAGCGCTAAACCGGCGGTGGCAATTGCGGTAAATATTTTTGTTAATTTCATTTAATAGGCTTCCCAATTGAAAGTTGTGCCGGAATTAGTTGCCTGAGCAACCGTGTTGTGTGACATTTGTAGAACCAACGTTCTGATAACCTTCAAAAGGTCCGCTCAGAATCTGAATTTCCGCGATGCCATTATGGCCTTTGTTGCTGCCATCACCGATGTCAGCCATACAGGCAATACCCACGCCATTGCCCGGGAGGTTGTCGTTCTTTGAGGTATAAGAGAAATTGATTTCCTGGTAACCTTCACCACAGTTACACAGTGGGGCATCCATATCAGCATTGTCTAAAGAACAAAAATAGGTAGAGTCCACGGTACCTTCGAACAGGATCCCTTCCACACCTTCCCAGTCAATGGCATATTTATCTTCCATTTTTATTTCGCCGTTGCTGTTATCAATGCCATCACAGGAATTGGCTTCAAACTGAATTTTCGCGGTATCAAATCCACCGACTGAATGGATCTCACCATCACCAGTCACATAGCCACGACCTGCACAGGCAGAGAGCAACATGGCAACGCCGACGGCTGTCATGGTTTTTATTGTTGTATGCATTTTTGTTCCTCAACACGATTTTACGTAACGAATGCGTTGTTTTGCTGCGACATCACATTCTGATAAAAATTAGTTCAGGGGTTCATCAATAACGCCTGAACTAATTCAAAAACAACCAGGTTCAACGCTGATTAATTCAATAAAGCCAAATATTTAACCCCTAGTCAAATACGGATATTTACTTACCATTATGAATGACGTTTAGCTATTAATGCAGGAATTAAGAATAATTAACAAGAGGTGAACCCCCTGCCATTTCAGGTAAGATTTTGTTTCTTATCTAAAATTTCTAGAATTACCAAGCAGCCTGCAACACTTACCGTGACTGACTATTCAACCTTAGCTGGGCCAAATCATCGGGAGGCTCTGGTAATCAGGCGGGGTAGTCACAAGATTAGTCGCCTAAGTACAAAAAAATTTAAATTATAATTGCAATTAATCAGTGGAATTAAAATATAGATAAAGTGACATTAGTACATAATAAACACATAGCAAGTTAAAAAATGAAAATAAACTTTCATGACATAACCAAAGTTTTAAGACAGTAATAGTTTTTGACGCAATACTAATTAACGATTTGCAATTCAGACAACGATCGCAGTGGCCTCAGCAGGGGTATTTCATAGGACAAAAAAAAGCCCGCTAGTAGCGGGCTTTTCCAATCGACGTTAACGTTGGTTAAAAATGTAAAGCGATAAAGCTTCTTAGTTAAGTTTCTCTTTAATACGTGCAGACTTACCAGTACGACCACGTAAGAAGTACAATTTCGCACGACGCACATCACCACGACGTTTAACGTCGATGCTGGCAACCGCTTTACTGTGAGTTTGGAACACACGCTCAACGCCTTCACCGCTAGACATTTTACGAACGGTGAAAGAAGAATGAAGGCCACGATTTTTCTTCGCAATAACTACACCTTCATAGGCCTGAAGACGCTCTTTGTCGCCTTCTTTAACGCGTACTTGAACAACTACTGTATCACCTGGACCAAAAGCAGGTACGTCAGTTTTCAATTGCTCTTGTTCAATGCGCTTGATGATATCTTGATTGACTTTACTCATCTATTCCTCGCTTCCTAGAATAACTGCCATCATGCTGCTGCGCTTCTTGCTGGAATTCCTCCAGTAGTCCACGCTGCTCCTCAGTCAGAGCTAGGTTATTTAACATTTCGGGACGTCTTTGCCAGGTTCTACCTAGCGCTTGCTTCAGACGCCACCGCGTAATCTCTTTATGATTGCCACTTAACAACACAGGTGGTACCGCTAAACCATCTAAAACCTCAGGTCGGGTGTAATGGGGGCAGTCCAAAAGGCCATTAGTAAACGAGTCTTGCTCTGCCGATAGTTCGTGTCCCAACACTCTGGGTAATAAACGCGATAACGCATCCATCAATACCATTGCTGGTAACTCACCACCACTCAATACAAAATCGCCGATAGAGATTTCCTCATCAACCAGCGTTTCTATGACTCGTTCGTCAATACCTTCGTAACGCCCAGCCACTAGAATCAGCTTGTTATGCTTGACTTGCTGTTGCAAACCTTGCTGATTCAGGGTTCGACCCTGAGGTGACAGATAAATTACCTTTGCGTCACCTCCCGCACGTTGTTGTGCGGCATTAATTGCATCTGTTAAAGGTTGCACCATCATCAACATGCCCGGACCACCACCATATGGACGATCATCTACCGTCCGGTGTTTATCCAGTGCATAGTCACGCGGATTAAAAATATCCGCTTCAATAATGCCCTTCTTTACTGCTCTACCAACAACCCCTTGCTCCAAAAAGCCAGTGAACATATCGGGGAACAGTGTTACCAAGCCAAACCAATGTGGGTTTGTCATTTAAAATGCCGGATCCCAATCAACGGTAATAGTCTTGGTCGCTTGATCCACTTGCTTGATAACATCATCAAACAAAACTGGAATCATTCTTTCTTTCTGACCAAATGCGTCATTCATATTGGCTTTCACCTGCATGACATCATTCGAACCAGTTTCAAACATCTGGTCTACTTTTCCAAAATCGTAACCAGATTGATTGATGACACTCATACCTATCAGATCTCTCCAATAGAACTCGCCATCTTGCAATTCCGGCAGATTCTCTGAACTAATGCGGATTTCCAGATTTTTCAGCGCATCAATCGCTTCTCTGTCATCCACCCCCGCTAACTTGGCAACTAAGCCTTTGTTGTGGGGTTTCCAGTGTTCTACTTCAAATTCCTTTTCACTCTTCCCTACTGTTAACAGCCAGGGATGATAATCAAATATTCCTTCAGCAACTTCGGTATAGGACGTAACCTTGAACCAGCCTTTAACACCATAAGGAGCGCCGACCTTACCCACGATTACTGTATCAGATGCACTACTCACCTATACCTCTTGCAAACTTAGTTTGCTTGTTGAGCGTCTTTGACTAAACGCGCTACACGGTCAGACATGCCCGCACCTTGACCGACCCAGTGATTAACACGGTCTAAATCAAGACGCAGTTTTTCTTCCTGACCACGCGCAGTAGGGTTAAAAAAGCCGATGTTTTCGATAAAACGACCGTCACGTGCTCTTCTGCTGTCCGCTACTACTACTTGATAAAAGGGGGCTTTTTTTGCGCCACCACGTTGTAAACGTATAGTTACCATAATTGCCTCAAACTCGTTATTAGCGTCTGTTACAGTGCAACAAACGACTAGTAACGTTAACGTCAATTTGCTTTCTTTGGGGAACACCCCCTAAAAAAGGCCCGCGAATTGTACGGAAAATGCACGAGATTGCAAGCTTTAATTGATTTAAATAGCGGAAATGTAAAGGGATTGCGGCAAGTAGAGAATGAGACAGTTGATTCGTCGAAAGTTGACAAATTATGTTGTGGAATTCAAGCAGAATGTATTTCTGTGGCGGCTCGTATTCCGGACTGTAAAGCCCCCTGTATCCAACCATGGAAGTCAGAAATATGTTCTCCGGCAAAATGCACCCGACCTTCTGCTATTCCCAGGTGATTGTGCAAAGTACTCCTTTGGGTCGCAGTTGGATCGGCAAATGCAGCACCACTATAAATTTCATTTGACCAGGAATGCACAATCGTTGAGGTCAGATGCTCACTCAACGTTGGAAATACCCGACGCAAACGTCCATGCACTGAAGCAATCTGGGTATCGGCATCCAGCGATTCAAACTGCAAAGCGGCATCCCTACGCATATAGCTTTGCAATATTCCCGAATTTTGTCCTCCATCCCAGTTGGGATGCCACACTTCTTCAGGAAAATTGCTGTCTCCCCAACCATTGAGATTATCATTTTCCCAAAATCGCGTTTCGCACTGACTAAAAAGGCGAGAAGATTGCGCATAGCCATAACCGCCACCTATCGCCTGCTGTTTTTCCTGAGTGAGCTGAGGTGAAAACGCAATCCGGTTAAGTACCGGCAGTGGCACCGTACATAACAGGTAGTCGGCACTGTATTGCTCACCTGCTTCAGTCACGACTGAAACCCCGGAATTATGCTGGCTAACACTGGTCACAACACTGTTGAATCGGACATCACCACTGTACGCATTTAGTAATGCAACAGGTAATGTCTCCATCCCATCAGATAGCTTTTGAAACTGCCCGCGCGTTACGCCACCAGGCCACGGAGGCTGTGCTAAATGGCTCTGTGCATCAAATAACTGCACAGATTCGTTTTGCAAGTAAAAGTACTGGTGTACATCGGGATAAAAATCAGAAAGCGCAAGATTAAAATACTGACAATAATCGAGCGTTACATCATGATTGGATGGGATCCGGGACGCCCCGGCCTCAGCAAAAAGACCATCAGAGAACGGCTCTCTGAGGGTGTAAATTCGCCCACCCACTCTTTCCCGGGCCTTGAGTAGTAATACATCATGGCCAGCACGTTGCAACTCAAAACCTGCCACCAGACCCGCCGCCCCGGCTCCTAAGATAATAATGGATTTGGGACTCTGCGCAGCATCAACCTGACCGGGGGTATCTTTACCTGATGTATTGTCCGTAGGTGGTGCAGGCGTTACGACAGGTGAAGCAGAGTTGGCGCTGCCCCCGCCGCCACAGGCCTGTAACAACAGTCCAGACAAAGATATTGCCCCACCTTTGATAAACCGCCGGCGGCTAATACCAAGTGGCGGGGTTCGTTTCATATCTTCATCACTTTGCAGATTTGGCGTTTTTCAACATCAAAGACCGTGGTGTGTTCTTGTAATCAGAATAGTACTAAAACGTCCTATTTTCCTTTTGTCTTTCCAATCATCCAAAGCCCTTCAGTTTGATTTGATAAAGCATTAACCTGCCGCGCTCTTCATAAAACTGAAATTCCAGCTGATTAGATTCAGTTACCACGAGCAGGGTATCTCCTACCTGTTGCGTATCGCCCGGTAAAATTTTCCGGCAATCTTCTATACTCATATCCTTTGAAAACATGCCAAATGACCACTTGTTAGCCGTTTCAACATCTTTAAAAAAGCTATCACCAATAATAATTTCCTTTATCTCTTGGGTGATCGTCTCTACTCTCAGAAACTGATCATAAATATGCGTCACGCTCACTCGGTCATTATAGATACTGCCGGCAGCGTCGGTGACCAGTTTATTCAGGGTTGCTGCAGACTGTTTCCCGTTCAGTACAGTTTCAGCTATCCATTCGTAATTCCCTTCTGACGCCAAGGCAGATAGGCTCGGAAAATTAGTTTGCCGACGTTTATAGTTAAATCCCTGAAGTTTAAATTCGACATCTGATATTTTATATCCACTAGATGACAGCTGTTGGTTTCCAGATTGTCTTACCGCTGATTGGCTTAAAACACTACCACTTTTATGTTCACCAAAAAGTATCCACTCTTTTGAATCGAAGTAATCGTCAAATGGGATGAGGTTTAGTAGGTTTTGATTAAACCACGGATTCTCTGTCGTTACCGCAATCAGCTTGTCCTGTTGAAAATAGAGCCAGTGTGCTCTGCCGTATGCAAATAAAATGTGAGAGTCAGATAAATTAAATTGCGCGGAAGGAAAGCCAAACTGATTTTTGACGGTTTCAGTTGAATCTCCCAATTTAATACCATAAATGCCATTTTGAAGTGAAATGACGTTTGATAAACCTGAGACTTGTTCCGCTCTTGCCTCTCCAGGCTGACTCATAGTGAAACTCATGGCTTCTCTGGAAAACCCACCAAGCTGCAAAATTTTGCTGCCTTCTCGATTGAATGGAGCAGGATTGGTACTCAAGGATCTGTCATCATCACAATAGTTTATCAATTCGGCTGCTAAACTTAGATAGAGATCACCATCGGCCTCTATTCCAGTTCTGCGACTTTTTGGCATGATAACGCGTTTATCTGTAAGAATAATTGCATCAGCAGCTTTATCCCTTCCCTTCTGAATTAACTGGTCTCGCATAAATTTGAACGTCTTTTCTTTCTCTGCATAGGAGACAATTCCGTTCTTTGATAATAGTTCTTTCTTAAACGTAATTGATTCCGCCTGTCCCGCTTGGCAGTTTGGGTAGGCATTGATTATTTCTGTCGCCTGCACATATCCGACCGAAAAAACCAGACACAGCAGCAATTGAGTTACAATTTTATTTATCATGAAATAACATTCCCTTTTTAAGTTTGTCTCAGTTTGATTTTGTTGCTCACAAAACATTGCTTGACAAGTGCTATTGCGGAAATTGTGACAACAACGCCACAAAGTTTTCTTCCGTTGGATAATGGCCCGATGTCCAGCCCAGTCTGACAATCACCGTATTATGCGACGGGATCATCATCATAATTTGTTTTCTGTTACCCATCATCATGAAGCTATCTTCTGGTAAATTCGGCCATCTTACCTCTTCTCCATCAGAATTTAACCAAAATTGGTAACCATACTTACCATATTTTTCAGTATCAATTGGCTTTGCAGCCTGGCTAACCCACTCTGAAGGTAGCCATTGTTCACCGTTTAAACGCCCTTTATTAAGCATTAACAGCCCCACCCTGCCCCAATCCCGCGCAGTAGCATAAATGTAAGAACTGCCAACAAAGACACCTGATGGATCCAGTTCTAAGATCGTGTGACTCATATTCAGTGGCTGCAATATTTCGGCAGCAAAGAAATCCAGCATTGCCTGACTTCCGCCTGATTTATCGTGAATTAATCGTGCCAGAATATTGGTTGTACCTGATGAGTAAGAAAAGTGCTCACCAGGAGCGTGACCCAGTCTGGCTTTTAACGCCACATCTGACGCACTATAAGCCGAAAACAACATTCGGGTCGAATCGCTACCTGGTGTATAAGTTTCATCGAATTGCAGTCCTGAGCGCATTTGTAGCAGCTGTTCAATCGTAATTGTGGCTCGCTCATCATCCTGCCACTGTGGCAGTCCACTTACATCACCAATGTGCAGTAAGCCAAGTTGTTGCATGCGACCTATCATTATTGCGGTCAGGCTTTTTGCCATTGACCAGCTAAGCAGCATGGTGTTTTCGCTCAAACCCTTTGCGTATGATTCAGCGACGATTTCTCCATCCTGAATCATAAGCAATGCGCGGGTTTGCAATCCCCGTTCATTGTCTTGTTGCAACACCTCATCCAGCACCTGTTGCCTGTCAGATTTTATGGTATTAACGGTCTTTCCTTTTGGCCAGTTGTCGTCACTCGGTAATGGCCGTGCAATCGTCAATGCATCCAACGTCTCGGTATCACCTATGTCCAACGTGCAACCAATATCCTTACGAAACGTCGCTGATTGTGTCGCAATATGCAACATATTAGCGGTGACCTTATTTCTTTCATACGTCAATTCAAGTAGCTGAGTCGCAGGTGAATACGATGCCAAATCAGACATTACCTGTTCTTGAGACTGACCACTGATAAAGTACGCCGAACAGGCTAACTTAGCCCCTAAAGCAGCTGCGAGGTCTATTGCTTCACCTATACGCCATGGGTAAAAGTTGAGAATAATTCGAAATGCAGCAATAGCAGTGCAGAATAATAAGCAAGCAACCAACCATTTCTTCATGGGCATCCTGGGTTTAAAGTTAAATGTCTCTTATTCATGTGTGTATATCAGCATCATTAAATTCGACTCCCCCCATACTACCTGGTCGTAAATCAATAAACAGCGACAAAGGGCTGCCCCCTTTAATATTCATCCTTACTCAATAAGACGGAAAATTGGCGCAAAAGCGCCATACGTTGTTTTAAAACTGATAACGAACGTTGACGCGCATGTTACGTCCCGGCTGACTAAATCGTTCTGCAGTTGCCGGATCAGTCCTGCCTATCAAATTGCCGGAATGCCAGTAAGTCTTATCCAACAAATTAAATATTCCGACATTTAGCTGGGCATTGTCCGTGATTTCGTAATTGGCATACACATCAACAATTGTGTAGGCATTTGCATTGATCCAGGTTTCATCTGACCAGTTCTTGTCTCGGGCATGGGTTGCAACCGCGCTTATGTTGAACGACTCAAATGCCTGCCAGTCAATACCGAGATAAAACGTATCGGGCGATACACTATCCAACTCATTTCCGGTTGCTGTATCTTCACTGTCCACCAGACTGAATCCAATATTTAGCAACACTTGATCGTGAATATAGCTAGAAAGCTTGCCTTCGATACCGCTGATTTCGACATCGTCAATATTGGTTGCCTGAAACTCCAGAAGCCCTGTTGCCGGGTTAAAACCTTTCATTGCCAGACTTTCGATAAAATCTTCATATACATTGCGATATACTGCCAGTTCATATTGTGTCGCCGCGAACTGCCCTTTAACACCGACTTCCACACTGGCGCTGGTTTCTGGCGATAAATCCGGCGCGGATAAGGTTGTGTATCCGCCCGCAAAATTAGTAAATGCAACATTTACATCGTCATAGGCTGGAATACGAAACCCTTCGGCATACTGGATATACCATTTATGGCTTGCTGCAAATGCCTTAGAAACCCCTAACTTTAACGCAAGATTATCGTCATCATAGTTTTCCGGCTCTACTCCACCGCTTCCGGCCAGATACAATTCATCAGCCAGGGTACTGTGATCAAAACGATCATATCGAATACCGGGTATAATCTCCCAGCCAGTTTCACCCAGAGTGATCTGGTCAGAGAGAAAAACAGCCGACTTTTTGGTAGAAGAAATTGGGAAATCCCGTACTGGAAACACTGAAAATTCCGGGATACTGATACCCCCATTGACCGTTTCGGTCGCACCTTCCCGCATTGATTCACTGTCAGTGTCAGAGAAGTTAATACCGTAATGAATCTGGTGTTGTGAATCCTGTAGTCGCAGTGTTTTTGCCAATACAACTCTTGCGCCAAAAATATCTTGCTGGAATTCGCTGTGTCGGGTTCTTCGGGTTTGAACAGGCGTTGCTGGGTCTAGTAAGGTGGTCCCAAAGCGAAAATCCAGCGTATCCTGCTCGGTCTCACTTTGCTGCCAGTACACTTTAACATCAAGATTGTCCGCTAAACCGCTGTTCAGGTCTGCTTTATAGTCCGCTGACAGGCGTACCCGTTTCTGCTGATCATCGCCAAAGGAGTCCTGTATCAAGGTGCCTCTCGATTGACTATTGCTAGCCGATTCAATGTCGCTTTCAACGTCGCTACTGAAGATATCCGCAGTGAGGATCAAGGATTGTTCCGGACCCATATTAAATTCCAACTTGCCCAAGACATTTATATTGCCTGAGTGCTGGCTGTCGGCTTCGGTTCTCAATGGGCCTTCACCACCAATCTCACCATTGGTTTTTAATTCATTAGCAGCTCTTGTTGTTACGGATACAAACCCCGCTATTGCGTCATTTCCTAATGCCCCATTTAACTGTGCGAGCGAGCCACTATCACTGGATTGATAGCCAGCTTTGAACAACAGATACGGCGTATAGTCATTACCATTTCGTATATAATCATAAGGAGATTTGGAAACAAACTGCACCACGCCGGCCAGCGCATCACTGCCGTAAATCGAAGAAGCCGGGCCCTTTAAAATTTCCACCGATTTCACGCTTTCCACGTCAACGATATTTCGCCCAGAAGAAAGGTTTGGCCCGAAACTGAATTCATCAGCAATGGGAACGCCATCGACCATAATCAGTACACGGTCACCACCAAGGCCTCGAATATTAAAGCCGGAGATGCCAAAACGCCCATTACCTTCAATGCTGACGCCCGGTTCATATCGTATTAAGTCCTGGATATTATTGATCAATCGATTGGAAATTTGCTCTTCAGAAATAACAGAAAGCGATCCAACATAGTCACCGATACGCTGCTCCTCCCATGTACCAGTAACGGTAATGCTTTCAAGATCAACAGTATTGCTATCCGCCAACTCCTCGCTGTCATTGGCCAAAGCAATTGAACAATATGTCGTCATCAAAGTAGAAAGCAGGACGGTTTGTAAAACAGGCGATTTTTTCATTTTTCCTCATTCGCGATTGCATGTTTCAAATTTGTATTTATAATCAAACACAAATACGAATTATTATCAATTGCATTAATGAAAAATATGTTAAGCTTTAATTTAAACGTAACTCAACCCTCAAAACTTATCCGTTATCACTGCTTACAGGGTCTTATGACCTTAATGCTGTTTTGCAGTTATCAGGCATTGGGGTCGTCTGAAAACCGACTAATAACAGCAGGTGGCAGTATTACGGAAGTTGTTTACGCCTTGGGAAAAGGTGACCAAATTGTTGCCACTGACAGCACTAGCATGTATCCAGAACCGGCTAGTCGCTTGCCTAAAATAGGCTATTTTCGTCAAATTGGTACAGAGTCTATTCTGAGTTTTTCCCCTACTCACTTGATTGGTGCAGCGGCTACTGGCCCACAAGGCATGCTGGAGCAACTCACTGAGATTGGCGTAACAGTTCATATTCTGGGTGAAGACAAATCATTGCCGGGGTTACAAGCACTGATATTGCAAGTAGGCCAGTTGTTAAACACTGAATCCAAAGCCAGACAACTGATTACCAACATTCAATCAGATGTAGAGCAGCTTCAAGAAACGGCTAAAAACACCATACAACACCATAATGTTACCGCGCTCTATGTGCTCTCCTCTGGCGATCGTGGACTAACTGTCGCGGGCAGCAACACCGTACCTCAGGCACTATTTGATGCGTTAGGGATCCATAACGCAGCAGAGCCATTAGACGGCTACAAAGTGATGGACAATGAAGCAATCGTCGCCGCTAATCCTGATATTATCTTTTTAGCCAGCCACCGTTTCCCAGCAGATACAAACCACAATCAAATATGCCAACATCCTGCACTTGTGGCTACCAACGCAGCCAGAACCTGCAATGTCCATACGCTGGATAGCAGCAAGAGTCTTGGACTGTCACCCAGGTTCCCAGAAGCCATGGAAGAAATACTCAGTCTAAGTACTGAGGTTTTAGCCACAACTGCATCTCTGGTCAAATAATGACTTCACGTTACTCTTCCAGCGGTCAACTTTCACATTTAATCAGTAAACGTGATCACCTCCTGTTTAAGTATGCGGTGTTTTTACTGACGTGTTCACTGGCTTTGTTTTTTGTAGCAATGAGCAGTGGTCACGTTTCAGCTGATATCAGCGATATGATTGCACTCCTGTTCCACAGACATGCTGGCGAGTCTCAGCCTTTGGAACACTATGTCTTATGGCAACTGAGGCTACCCAGAATTGTCATGGCAATGGTCATAGGGGCACTTTTAGGCATGTCCGGCTGTGCGTTACAGGGAATGGTACGGAATCCATTAGCCGATCCCGGAATCATCGGCATTTCAAGTGGGGCAGCAGTTTTCGCCGCAGCGGTGATCATCTTTCAACCCTGGTTGCTCATTAGTCTTGGGTTTCTGCCAGAGTGGTTATTGAACAATCTGGTTATCTTTGCTGCGTTTGTCGGTGCATTACTGGCCGTTTATCTGGTAATGACAATCGCCAAAGGTAGCCTGGGTATCAATGTGATGACCATTATTCTAGCTGGTGTTGCTATCAATGCTTTGGGCGGTACTTTGATTGGTATCATGAGCTACATCGCCAGTGACGATGCGCTGCGTCAAATTACCTACTGGACGATGGGTAGTCTGGGGGGCATCACCTGGTCTAAAGCCTGGATGGTAATGGTGTTGTGTGTTATCCCCTTTTGGGTCTTTATGCGTTTAAGAACACCATTAAACTTACTGAGTCTTGGAGAAAGTCACGCCAGAGCGATGGGTATCAATACCCATCGTCAGCAACAGCTGCTGATCTGGACCGTCGCGTTTAGTGTCGGACTTGCTATATCGATGTGCGGCATAATTGGGTTTGTAGGTTTAGTTGTTCCTCATATTACCCGGATCCTGTTTGGTGCCTGCCACAAAACCCTGATGCCAATTTGTGGTGTTTTCGGCGCGTTGCTAATGGTGCTTGCCGATATGCTATCCAGAACGCTGGTTTATCCATTTGAAATTCCAATCGGAATTGTAACCTCTGCCATTGGCGCCCCCTTTTTCCTGTACTTAATTTATATGCAAAGGCAGCGGGAGGAACATCGTGTTTAATCTACAAAATCTTAACCTGTCTGTGGGTAAACGCTGTCTTCTGAGCGAACTAAACTTGCAAATTGCAGACAACAATTTCACCGCAATTATGGGAGAGAATGGCTGTGGAAAATCCACTCTGGTGGCTGCAATTAGCGGGCTTTACTCTCAATATTCCGGAGAACTGTCCTTTTGTGGCAAAGCGATTGACGCTTATTCCGAGGAAGAACTCGCCAGAAGACGGGCATTGGTCAATCAGTTTAATCAGGTCAATTTTGCCTATCATGTCGAAGATGTATTGTATATGTCCCGGTACCTGCACAGTGAAACGCGTCATGACAGCGTGGCACTGATTGAGCTGCTGTGCCAGTGGTTCGATATTGCTCACTTACTTGGTCAGAATATTCAACACCTTTCAGGTGGAGAGCGACAGCGGGTCTTTATCACTAAAGCGGTTTTGCAGTTAATAAGCAGCATATCCGAGCTTTCACAGCCGGACTGTTTTAAAAATAAAGTCCTGATACTGGATGAGCCAACATCGGCGTTAGATATCAGGCATCAAAGGGCAGTACTACAGCGTATTCAAAAACTGAAACGCCAAGGGCTTACCGTTATTTGTGTCAGCCATGATATTAATTTAATTAGCCGCTTCGCCGATCAGTTTATCTTACTGGGCAATAGCCCTCTCGGTGGTGGCAGCCTCATAAAACATGGCGATAAATCAGACGTACTCACTGCAGAAAATATTGAAAAGGCGTTTGGCTATCGGCCGCAAATTATTTATGACTCAACGGGTCACCCCCTTATCTCTCACTAAAATCACTCTCACTAAAAACAATCAGTCTGGATTAAAAAAATGAACAATAAAACAAACCTGTCACTTGAAGCGAGACAACTATGCAGGAAACAGCATTCAGGTGTATTGAGCACCATTTCTTATACTATCGAAGGTTATCCTTTTGGTTCGGTTACGCCTTTTATGCTGACTTCTGAAGGTGATCCAATACTATTTATCAGTGATTTGGCTCAGCATACCCGCAATATTAAGCAAAACCCAAAAGTCAGCTTAATTACTTATGATGCCAGTCAGGAAGATTCGCAGGCCAATGCCAGAGTAACGATATTGGGTGATGCCACCCTCTGTGAAGATCCATTAGTCAAAGAAAGTTATTTTGCGTTCTTTCCACAGGCTCGTGATTATCAACAAACTCACGATTTTAACTTTTATCAGATCCACACCCATCGCGTTCGATTTATCGGGGGATTCGGGAAAATTCACTGGATTCAGCAAGAAATGTGGCGAACCCCTGCACAGTCGTGGCAATCAGATATCACAGGAATGTGCGAACATATGAATACCGACCATCAGGATGCCATGCAACTGATGGTGAAATACCACTACCAGACAGACGCCCAACAACTCACTATGATTTCCGCCTATCAGGAAGGAGTGCATTTCAAAGACGAAAAAGACAATATTTACTTTATCCCTTTTGCCATCCTATGTCAGAGTGCGACTGATGTTCGCAAAGAGCTGGTCAGACTGACCCATTTAGCGCGGGCGCAACTGGCAGCATAGGAAACAACTGTGCAAGACATGGTAATGACCTGCACAAGTGAATGGCAGATCGGTTTCCGTCTGCCATTTACCTTAAGGAAAGTGGTTGTCTGGCGAATTTGAAAGCTGAGAACAATACCGACAGCAATGAAATAAACAGCGCCAGAAAAACCGTCACCAGAATATCCTGTGAGTGCACCTCAGAGGGCAAATAATCGACAAAATAAACGTCGCCAGATAGCAGTTGAATACCTGCTAAATTTTCCAGCCAGGTTACAATTTCTGTCAGGTGCCAGGCCAGAATCGTACCTGTCACTGTGCCAACAGCAATGCCTTTAATACCGTTGCTTATTCCCTGGATAACAAATATTGAGACGATATGATTTGGCGTCGCTCCCATTGTCAGGAGCATATCTATTTCTGGTTTTTTTTCATTTATCAGCATCACCAGCGACGACACGATATTAAAACACGCCACTGCGATCACCAGCGTTAATGCGATATAAACCACCACCCTGACTAATTGAATATCCTGATAAAGATGGCCTTGGGTTCTTGTCCAATCACTGATATAAGCCGCTTGCTGTAATTGATACGCAAACTCCCGGGTTTTCGCGGCAGCAACAAATGGGTCGTGATAACTCAACTGGATACCTTGTGCACCGGTGGTTATATTCAGATTCGACGTGGCAGTGGACAGATGCATAAAACCGGCAAACTGATCCAGCTCACCGCCCAGGTCGAGCATACCCGCCAGATTGACCCACAATGTGATGGGTTTTGCCAACTTGTAACTTTCAGATGCCGGTGGCACCAATAACTGCACTTTGTCGCCAATTTTAATCTGTAGTTTTTCAACAATGCTGCGTCCCAGCAATATACCGTTTGGATCGGCAACAAAGCGCTGCCACTGGTCCTTCGTGAGCAATGACAGCAGCTCACTTCCAGCCGCTTTTTGTGGATCAATTGCGGTTATTTCAACCGCTTTATTGAATTTGCCACGTTGCGCCAATCCGGTAATTTTAGCAAATGGTTGCGCCAGTTTGACTGCCGTATCTTGCTCAAACTGGTTTAGTCGGTATTGCCAGTTTTGCAATCCTTGCGCTGATACCGCACGAATCTCGCCATGAGGTATCTTCGCCAATAACTGCTCTTTTAAAGCACTTTCGAAGCCATTCATCACCGATAACATCACAATCAACACAGCACAACCTAAAGCAATACCAACGGTGGAGGATGACGACATAAAGTTTGCAAACCCACTTTTACGCCGAGAGTGACGAAATCGCTGCGCAATGAACCAGGCGAACTTAAACAATGTTAATCCCCCTGCTCAATCACACCGTGATGCAACAACAATTTCCTATCGAGTTTGTTGGCCAGACGCTGATCATGAGTGACAACCAAAAAGCTGGTATTGAGATCCTGCTTTAAACTTAACAATAACTCGTAAATGTCTTCACCTGTGGTGTCATCCAGATTACCTGTCGGCTCATCAGCTAACACCAGTTGCGGCTGCATTACCAGTGCTCTGGCGATGGCGACACGCTGTCTTTCACCACCGGACAGTTGCGCTGGACGGTGACTAAAGCGCTGTTCAAGCCCAACCCGATGCAGTAATTCGCTCGCTTTTGCCTTTGCTTGCTTTGTGTCCATGCCCGCTATCAGGCAAGGCATCGCGACGTTTTCCAACGCATCAAATTCAGGCAATAGATGATGTTGTTGATACACAAACCCGAGATGCTGATTACGAAATTGTGCGACTTCGCGTTCTGAAAAAGCGAAGATATCATCACCATTAAAGGTCACCGTACCAGCTGTTGGCTTGTCCAGCGCGCCGAGAATATGCAGTAAGGTACTTTTTCCTGAACCCGATGCTCCGACGATCGCTACCTGTTCGGCACTATTCAGCTCCAAACTGATGTTTTTTAACACCGTAAGGTCGCGCTCACCCTCTTTGTATCGTTTGCTAACGTCAGTACATTTTAACAACATCGATGACTTGTCCTATTCGTCCCGTAGAGCTGCGGCAGGCTCTACTTTTAATGCTTGCCATGCAGGATAGACCGCAGCCAGCAAGCATAGTCCCAAAGATAACCCGGTAATGCCCATCACCTGCGCAAAGCGCAAATCGATAGGCAGTATTCCTTCTGGTAAGTACGCTGCGATAGGCAAGTCGAGCAGACCAATGATGCCATTCAGTTGCGTAGCAATCAGCACACCCGCAAACAAACCTAAAAGCGTGCCTTTAATACCGTTTGCCATGCCATTGGTTAAGAATATTTGCAATACCTGATATTTTGTCATGCCCTGCGTGCGTAATATGGCAATATCCGCTTGTTTTTCGTTTACCACCATGACAAGCGAAGAAATAATATTGAATGCCGCAACAGCAATAATCAGCATGAGCATGATGGCCATCATATTCTTTTCCATTTTTACTGCATCGAAAAGCGGCCCTTGTCTGGCACGCCAGTCGCTATAAAGAATCTGTTCTTTATCAAGCGCGCGCCTAACCTCCTGATAGTGAAATGGATCGGCCAAAAACAGTCGACTATGACTCAATTCGTCCACATTCTCCCGATAAACGGCGGCCAGATCTGCCAAATGTGCAAAAGCGACACTGCTATCCAGTTCCGAACCACTTTCAAACACTCCGGATATGGTGAATTTTCGCTGAGCCGGCACTCTGCCGAACGGGGTGTAGATGGATTTACCCGCCAGAATAATCCGGACTTCATCTCCAATTGCCAGATTCTGATTTAACGCCAGCATGCGCCCGACAATAATATTGTATTGTCCCTGCTGAAGCTGGTTAACGCTACCCTGCATCATCTGGGTTTCCAGAGGAGAATACTGTTGGAAGCTATCGGGGAACACCCCACTTAAATAGATGGGTTTTAATGCCTCTGGCGACTGCAGAACCGCTTCAACCTCAGCAAAGGGGGCTTGCCCGACTACATGGTTTTGCAATGATGGCGGAACTTGCCAGTGGGATTGCGCCACCACAAAATGCGGCATAATCCCCAGAATGCGGGATTTTAGCTGACCTTCAAAACCGTTCATGACCGACGTTGTGATGATAAGAGCCATTAAGCCCAGAGCGATGCCCGTTATCGAAAACGTATTGATAAAGCCGATAAAGCGGTTGCTTTTACGACTGTTGCTGTAGCGAAGGCCAATGCGCAAGGACGCGGGTAAATTCATTGTCGGTTTAGTTTTGAAATATTGAGGGCATGATACGTAGGAGTCTGGCGCTGCACAACTGCAACGCCAGACCTATTTGCAACAAGATTTGTGTTATTTCTTCGCTTTTGCTTCAACCACCCATTTTCCGCCTTTGTACCAAGCGGCCCAACCGGTTGCTTTACCTTTATCATTTTCAGAGGTGACATATTGCTGTTTAGTCTTGCGGCTAAAACGCACCAACGTCTTATTGCCATCATCATCTTCCAAAGGGGCATCAGCCAGATAGCGTAACTTCTCTGGCAGGCGATCTTTAAAACGATGTAATTCCTCAACCAGGGGCGCACGAGTCTCCCTTGATTTCGGGAAGTTGTGTGCAGCCAGAAAGATACCCGCAGCGCCATCACGCAATACAAAGTGAGCATCAGATTTGGTACAGGGCAGCTCTGGTAAATCAACAGGATCAGCTTTTGGAGGCGCCACATCGCCATTTTTTAACAGCTTGCGGGTATTACCACAGGTTTCGTTGGTACACTTAAAGTACTTACCAAAACGCCCGGTTTTCAGTTCCATCGGCGACCCACAGCGATCACAGTCTATCACCGGCCCGTCATAGCCTTTGACCTTAAACGTCCCTTTTTCCAGCTCGTAACCACTGCAGCTTGGACTATTGCCACAAATATGTAATTTACGCTTTTCATCAATAACGTAGTCATCCATGGCTGTTCCGCACTTGGGACAGCGTTTTTTGGTGCGTAGCATTTCTGTTTCAACTTCGTCTTCGCTTTCAGCGTTAACGACGTCTTCCCCGGGAGTCAGACTCATGGTGTTGGTACAGCGTTCTTTTGGCGGCAGGTTGTAACCACTGCAACCCAAAAATTGTCCGGTTCCCGAGGTACGGATCATCATCGCGCGACCACATTTGTCGCACTCAATATCCGTTTCTACTGATTTGTTGCTGCTCATGCCGCCTTCTTCAGCAGGCTTTTCAGCAATCGCCAGCTTTTCTTCGAAACCACGATAGAAGCGATCTAACACTTCCTTCCAGGACATGGTGCCCTCCGCGATCTCATCCAGATACTGTTCCATATTGGCGGTAAAATCATAGCTCATCAGATCGTTGAACTTTTCTAACAAGCGATCACTGACAATTTCACCCATTTTTTCAGCATAGAAGCGACGATTTTCCAGTCGCACATAACCTCTGTCTTGAATAGTGGAAATAATACTGGCGTAAGTTGAAGGACGACCTATGCCGCGTTTTTCCAACTCTTTAACCAGACTTGCTTCACTGTATCGGGCAGGTGGTTTAGTAAAGTGCTGCTTTGGATCCAACTCTTCGAGCGTAAGCACATCACCTTCTTTTACTGCGGGTAACAGGTTTTCCTCATCACCAGAACGTTTAATCTGCTCCTGGACACGTGTCCAACCATCAAATTTTAAAACACGACCTTTCGCCGTCAGCTCATAATCGCCAGCTTTGACCGTGATGGTCGTCGCATCATATTTCGCGGGTGTCATTTGACAGGCCACAAATTGACGCCAGATGAGTTCATACAATCGCTGGGCGTCACGTTCCATATCCGACAGAACACTGGCTTTTTTACTGGCTTCTGTAGGACGTATGGCTTCGTGCGCTTCCTGCGCCCCTTCTTTGCTGCCATAAAAATTGGGCTTTTCAGGTAAGTAAGCATCACCGAAACTGGACTCAATATAACCGCGTGCCGCAGCCAACGCTTCGCCACTTAAATTGGTTGAGTCGGTACGCATATATGTAATGTGACCAGCTTCGTACAGTCGCTGGGCCAGCATCATGGTTTTCTTCACACCAAAACCCAGTCGCGTGCTGGCAGCCTGTTGCAGCGTTGATGTGATAAACGGCGCACTGGGTCGGCTCTGGGTCGGCTTACTTTCCCGACTGACCACTTCGTAATTGGCGGCTTTAAGTTTTTCTACAGCACTTTCTGCTTCTTTGCGGTTACCCGGTTTAAAGGCTTTGCCGTTTTCCTTGGCCACCATCATACGCAGCTTATGCTTTTCAGCGCTGTTTAAATCGGCGTGAATATCCCAAAACTCTTCGGGGATAAAGGCTTTAACGGCACGCTCTTTTTCCACCACTAAACGCACTGCTACCGATTGCACTCGACCGGCAGACAAGCCACGAGATATCTTTTTCCACAACAGTGGCGATAACATGAATCCAACGATGCGGTCCAAAAAGCGCCGCGCCTGCTGCGCATTTACCCGTGAAGTATCGACTTCGCCCGGTTTTTCGAAAGCTTCCTGAATGGCTTTTTTAGTGATCTCGTTAAAGACCACCCGATGAAAAGACTTATTTTTGCCGCCGATAATCGACTGCAAATGCCAGGCAATGGCCTCTCCCTCTCTATCCAAATCCGTTGCGAGATAGATGTTATCGGCATCTTTTGCCAGCTTTTTCAGCTCTTTGACGACTTTCTCTTTTCCCGACAGGACTTCATAGTGAGCTTCCCAATCGTTGTGTGGGTCCACCCCCATTCTGTCAACAAGCTTTTGGTACTCATACTCTTTGAGATATTTTTGTTTGTCTTTATCAGACCAGGTTTTAAGCTCTTTTGCTGGTTTTTTAGGCGGAACTTTCCCTAATGCTTTGGTGGGCAGGTCACGAATATGCCCGACGCTCGATTTTACAATAAAATCTTTGCCCAAATATTTATTTATTGTTTTCGCCTTGGCGGGTGACTCGACGATAACTAAAGATTTCGCCATAAAATTATATTTAACCTTTTATTCTTCTGGCTTGGCGCTCAGTGTGTCGTAGGAAATACTACAGACCTCGAAATAACAATCTATTTTTAGGTATATCTGCAAAGTGCATAGAAAACAAGTTCTTCTTCATACTTATCTGTTGATAGCTTTGCAGCCCTTTATTTTCAAGCGTTTGAGATTTGGCAGTTGTATTATTTTCCTTATAATGGGTGCCGAGTAGTTCAATATCAAGTCGTGAAGTGAATCACGACTCGAACAATGAGGTGAAGAAATAGATGAAACAATACGAAGTGAATTTTGACGGACTGGTTGGCCCAACACACAACTATGCGGGGTTATCTTACGGCAATGTCGCATCGTTTTCTAATGCCGCTGTGACCAGCAGCCCAAAGAAAGCAGCAAAACAAGGTCTAGTCAAAATGAAAGCGCTGGTGGACATGGGAATGCACCAGGGCGTATTAGCACCTCAGGAGCGCCCTAACGTCCACACACTGAGACGAATAGGTCTAACTGGCACCGATGCTCAAGTTTTGGAGAAAGCCGCTAAGCAGGCGCCACAGATACTTCAGGCAGTAAGCAGTGCGTCAAGCATGTGGACAGCCAATGCGGCCACGGTCTCCCCCAGTGCCGATACGGCAGATGGCAAAGTTCATTTTACACCTGCCAACCTTGTGAATAAGTTTCACCGTTCTATCGAACCCACAGTTACAGGCAGGGTATTACAGGCGATGTTTAGCAATGAGAAATACTTTGCCCATCATCAACACTTACCAGAGAGTGAATATTTCGGGGATGAAGGCGCAGCGAACCATACGCGTTTATGTCGGGATTATGGTCACGCCGGGGTCGAACTGTTTGTTTATGGGCAAAAGGCATTTGGTAACGGTGCCCAACCTGTTAAATATCCGGCCCGCCAAACACTGGAAGCAAGTCAGGCAATTGCCAACCTGCACGGCCTCGATGAAGACAGCGTAGTATTTATGCAACAAAATCCTGACGTGATTGATCAAGGTGTTTTCCATAATGATGTCATATCTGTTGGCAATCAAAACGTGCTGTTTTATCACCAACAGGCATTCTGCGATACCGAGAATAAACTCGAAGAGATCAAATCGAAGTTTGGTGAGCATCCGCTGCACTTCATTCGCGTATCTGATGATGATGTCAGTGTTTCTGACGCGGTGAAATCTTATTTGTTTAATACCCAGATCATTACCCTGCCCAATGGTGAGATGGCCATTATCGCACCTACAGAATGTCAGGAATATCGAGCCGTTGCCAATTATCTGGAAAAACTACCTGGTCTAGGAACGCCGATTAAACAAGTTCATTTTTTTGATGTTAAACAGAGTATGCAAAATGGTGGAGGTCCAGCATGTTTGCGTTTACGCGTGGCACTGACGGATTCCGAATTGGATGCAGTCAACCAACACACCCTGATGAACGATGACCTGTTTAGCAGACTCAACATCTGGGTTGATAAATACTACCGTGACGAACTAAAAACATCCGATTTAGCCGATCCGCAACTGCTGAATGAATCCCGCTCGGCACTGGATGAACTGACCCAAATCCTAAAACTGGGATCAGTGTACGAATTCCAGAAAATGTAAATTGTTTCAAGGAGCCGCCTCAGGAGAAAACTGAGGCGAGCATTTCTTTATGTATATGTGTGGACAGCGATGAAACTCCACCAATAACATTTAATATTAGGATGTAGACAAAATTCCCACCCTGACAGCCGAGCGACGACGATCTTTTTTATCACTGTTTTTTTCAGTAAAGAGCCGGTCGGTTATGAAATGCTATTTGGTCTGCTGCTCGTCTGAAGCAGCCCAACTACTAATTGTTATTAATAGCAATTTGGTACAAATCTTCAACAACTGAATTGTGTGTGCACGAACCACTACCTTCTAATACGGCAAGTTTTTTACCACTCATTTGTGCAGCAAGTAAAGTGCTAAATATAGCTGGGTGTTCTTTCGTATTTATTGCCAACCCTTGTGCTAATACGCTTGAGCCTTGCGCACAAGAGGGAATACTTGCTTCATCCCTTTCAGAGTCAGTGTACACAACAGCAAGATCGGTGTTCTGATACAGTCTTATCTGAGTTATCGTGCAGTCACATTTAAAATAACTTGCGTAAGCAAACGGGGGTAAGATTGTTATTGCTAGTAATACAGATTTGGTTTGAATTTTCATTAGTGTAATTACTTAATTTTTAGGTCATTTAAAAAGGTCTGCTATTGAAAGAGATTGAACCAATGTAACAAAAAGCTTCGAGCTTCCGCTTTTTGGCTTTAAGCGATATTAATCACATAGTATATACCGCAAGCTAACAGAATAATCATACCAAGAAAACTGCACCAAAACTCGGAGTTAATTTCATCATTTAAGGTGATTCTTTGGCGTGGTCTTGGATAACTGCCAAGAGTAATTATTTTACAAAGAGGCCAACCTACCCAAAAACAAATTGTTTTAAAAAACACTTCGGCTATAAGGTATCCGATAGATTTAATCAGATTTAATCAGGACAGCCATCATAACCAGATTTAATCAGGACAGCCATCATAACTGTACCTCAGTACAGTATTCAAACACATTATTGTGTGCAAAATAGGTGTTTTGTTTTTCAGACTCAGGAGGAGTTCTCATGCCAAAGGCCAGGAAGGCACAAATCAGTCTGGCGGATACGCCGTATTATCATTGTGTTTCGCGCTGTGTGCGCAGAGCATATTTGTGCGGTGAAGACAGGCAGACCGGCATTAGTTATGAACACCGCCGCCAGTGGGTACAGGACCGTATTCATTTTTTATCGCAGATTTTTGCAACTGATGTCTGTGCCTATGCCGTCATGAGTAACCACACCCATCTGGTTTTACATGTACACCAGGAATTATCAGACAGCTGGAATACCCAAGAGATAATTCGCCGCTGGCACACTCTGCACAAAGGCACACTGCTCAGCCATCAATACCTGCATCCGGAGCAGCGACAGCATTTGCATGAATCGCAGTTAGTTACCATTGAAGAAACCGCAGAGATATGGCGCAAGCGCCTGACAGATATCAGCTGGTTTATGCGTTCACTGAATGAATATATTGCCAGAGAAGCCAACAAAGAAGATAACTGTACCGGCAGGTTCTGGGAAGGCCGGTTTAAGTCTCAGGCATTACTGGACGAAGCCGCTCTTGCGGCCTGCATGGCCTATGTGGATTTAAACCCCATCCGGGCCGGCATGGCAAAAACACCGGAACACTCAGACCATACCAGTGTCCAGTACCGCATTAATGCGGCTAAAACAGGTAAACAGCCTCAATATTTAATGATTTAATCAGGACAGCCATCATAACTGTACCTCAGTACAGTATTCAAACACATTATTGTGTGCAAAATAGGTGTTTTGTTTTTCAGACTCAGGAGCGATTTAATCAGGACAGCCATCATAACTGTACCTCAGTACAGTATTCAAACACATTATAGGATTTAATCAGGACAGCCATCATAACTGTACCTCAGTACAGTATTCAAACACATTATTGTGTGCAAAATAGGTGTTTTGTTTTTCAGACTCAGGAGGAGTTCTCATGCCAAAGGCCAGGAAGGCACAAATCAGTCTGGCGGATACGCCGTATTATCATTGTGTTTCGCGCTGTGTGCGCAGAGCATATTTGTGCGGTGAAGACAGGCAGACCGGCATTAGTTATGAACACCGCCGCCAGTGGGTACAGGACCGTATTCATTTTTTATCGCAGATTTTTGCAATTGATGTCTGTGCCTATGCCGTCATGAGTAACCACACCCATCTGGTTTTACATGTACACCAGGAATTATCAGACAGCTGGAATACCAAAGAGATAATTCGCCGCTGGCACACTCTGCACAAAGGCACACTGCTCAGCCATCAATACCTGCATCCGGAGCAGCGACAGCATTTGCATGAATCGCAGTTAGTTACCATTGAAGAAACCGCAGAGATATGGCGCAAGCGCCTGACAGATATCAGCTGGTTTATGCGTTCACTGAATGAATATATTGCCAGAGAAGCCAACAAAGAAGATAACTGTACCGGCAGGTTCTGGGAAGGCCGGTTTAAGTCTCAGGCATTACTGGACGAAGCCGCTCTTGCGGCCTGCATGGCCTATGTGGATTTAAACCCCATCCGGGCCGGCATGGCAAAAACACCGGAACACTCAGACCATACCAGTGTCCAGTACCGCATTAATGCGGCTAAAACAGGTAAACAGCCTCAATATTTAATGCCATTTGCAGGCAGTACCAAAGAGAACATGCCACATGGATTACCCTTTCACCTGAGGGATTACCTGGAACTGGTGGACGTCACCGGCAGAGCCATCCTGCCCAATAAACGCGGCGCGATTGATGAGGCGACACCAGCATTTCTGGCACGTCTTAATCTCAATGCCGGCCAGTGGCAGGAGCTGGCCACAAAATTTGAAACCTGCTTTCACCACGCTGCCGGCAGTGCGTCTTATTTAGAAGCCTGGCAACACCGCCACCATCTTAAACGGCTCAGGGATAAACACAACGCTGTACGACTATTTGGCTAATTAGCTCTGTCCTAATCAACACAACACCGAATAACCGCCTGGTAAAGACTGGGCGTGTCTGAGTGTGGCTGCTTTTCCTGTTTCGAGAGTAATGACGCTACTTTAAAGCGCTAATCCACCCAATGAGCAGCCACCAAATAAAGAATTAACGAATTTCTGGTGGCAAGCCCACTGGCTGAAGAAGGAAAATTTTTACGATTTTTAGAATGGGTGTCTTTTATAATTACTGATCACAGAATTTGCTATTTTCTGCCAGTGTGCTGTGACAATTAGTGCAATCGGCCATACCTGATAGTGTTCCTTTTCAAATATTGTGCTGGAATAAATCTTAAGGGTTATTCTGTGACAATGGCTTTGAGGTCGGTCATAAACCGTGCCGCATTTTGCTGATAATGTTCTGCTGACTTTTCCAGCAATTTCTTCTGCTGTTCTGATACTTCTTTGATCACTTTTCCTGGCGCGCCCATCACCACTGAACCGTCGGGGATCACTTTACCTTCGGTGATCAAAGCATTCGCCCCGATGACACAATACTTGCCGATTTTTGCCCCATTTAAAATAACAGCGTTTATGCCAATCAGAGAATAGTCACCAATATCACACCCATGCAGCATGACTTTATGCCCCACGGTGACGCCAGTGCCGACGTTTAACGGTATTCCTTCATCCGTGTGCAATACGCTGCCATCCTGAATGTTGCTGCCATCACCAATTACAATCCGATCACAGTCACCACGCAGCACCGCATTAAACCAGATGCTGCTGTTCTTACCCAATACTACATCACCTATCACGTGGCTTCCGGGGGCAACCCAGGCACTTGATTCTCGTTGTACGGTTTTTTCACCCAGTGAGTAAATCATATTTCGCTCCTTATTGTGCTTCAGCTATAGCTGTTTTTCGCGGGTCTTTCGGATAGAAACGATCCGGCAAATGTTCGTGATGTTCAAATAAACGGGTATCTTTGTAAGGCAATTTCATAAACCCTGAAATCCCCTCCCCTTTAATTTTGGGGATATGAGAGACGATGCGACGTAAACAGTCAGCAAACCGGGCCTCTTGTTCATGGTTGAGTAGCTTGTAATAACTGTGAATTTTAAGATGCAGTGTCAGGGCTTCAAAAATAATACAGCCGGTATGATGGATCTCGTTGAGCTCTTTTATGATGTCTAATATTTCAACTGGGAGTTTCAGCAGTTCGTCCGGATCATCACCATCTTCGAAATAAGAGTGAGTCCGGCCCTGTTCTTCCACCCCCGACACCTGACTCTTTTCATAAGGGATACGTGTGGATTCATCCGGCAGGAAAAGAGCGCTGTCATCTTCGCGTTCGATATGAATGGTATCTCTGGCGTTAAACATGCAGCTTTTAAAGATACCGACGCGATGAATGGCTCTTGCCAATCTCACGACATTGTTAACGGAAGCAACGAACGAGGCTTTTTTACTGGGATCGCTGACATTGAGTGAAGAATCAATATAGACACCGTCAGACTGCCAACGCACAACGATACCGCCCACCACAGGGAACCGACCCAATCGCGAAACCGCACTGATAAAGGCTTTTTCGGTTTCCCCCATGCCTTGCATGTAGTTCTTATAATATCGCTCAAACTGGGCGTCATTGAGGTAGCGCAATTCTGCGTCTTCACTTTCTGCCCGTAAAAATGACTTGCGAGAACTGTATACGACTGTATCAATTTCTTTATCTTCAGCGTGGTACCAACAAGGGATCAACGGTAACTCTTCCGTCACCAGCTCATTCCCGAATACCAGGTTCGCCATATAATGCATATTACGCATCAGGTAGTCACCGGCTTCGCGACGCATCGACACATCATCCCCAAGCATCACGGTCAGTGTTTCCGCCAATTCTTTAGGTAAACCGATTGAGTTGGGTCTGATGACTTTGTGCCCAAATCGGCAAGACTGTCCCGAGGCAAGGGCATACAGGGTGCTGGCCAGTCCCTGCTCATCAAATCGTGGTGATGACAAGGCACCGTCTAACTGCTCTGGTCCAATAAAATAGACATCCCCCAGGCGTGCATTGGTTTGTTGTATATCACCGGACATCAAATCCATAACATTGTTGGCGACAAACTGTCCTGCGGCGTCCAGTTGCGCAAACACAGATGAACCCCAGTCAATTAAGCCAATAGACTCATTGTCTGCGTCATAAACCAAATTTGAGGGCTTTATATCACCATGCACAATAGGTTTAAGCTGATGTTGATGCCTGAAGTTACGCAGGTTTTTAAGCACCTCAACGATTTGCAGGGCAATTTTCACCGTGATACGCACCGGCAACGGCCCATGTTGCAGCGAATATTGCTCTAAATCGATGCCTCTGGCCCGTTCCATAACCAAAATGGCCTGTTTGCCTAAGCGCTGAAATTCCACCAACTGCGGTACATTGGGATGCTCCACATGGCTCAGCATAAAGGCTTCTTCTTCAAGGCGGTCTTGGACGTGTTGCGGTAAATTGGCTCTGGAAAATTTAAACACCAGTTCGGCGTCTTCTGGTGAGTAGCCGGCAAAGGCAAAACCAAACGCGCCTTTGCCAATCAGCTCAATTTCACGATACCCCAACAGTTCCAGTTGTTCCTGACATAACTTCAACCAGTCTTTTAATTTCTGCGCGTCCTGATGCGATAACAAATAAATGGATTGTTCTTCAGGGATATAAAAATGCTTTAAATTGGAAGTCGCCATTAAGAATTATTTAATTGATGCATAAAGAAAAAAGGTTCGCCTGCATCTCATGATAGCGGGCGAACCTTATTAAATCTATCACCGCACCGAAGTTGCGCACCCTTCGGTTGGTTGTCCAGTTATTTCGGTCCAGTTATTTCAACTTTGATAGCAGTGTTACCGGGTTCTCCAGATAAGACTTCCAGCGGTTATTAAAACGCACCATAGTCGCACCATCAATTATGCGATGATCTCCAGACCAGCTAACATGCATGATATTAACGGCCTGCACATTGTCGTTCTCATCAAAGCGCGGCAGTTTTTGGATTTTACCCAACGCTACAATGGCAGACTCTGGTTTGTTAATCACCGGAGTCGCTGTCGTGCCTCCTAGTACACCAATGTTGGATATACTGATGGTACCGCCTTTGAGCTTATCCTGAGATAAGCGCCCTTCTCTGGCCTGTTCGATAATCTCCTGCAATTCCTGAGCGATTTCAAAAATCGATTTATGCTGGACCTGCTTAATATTGGGTACCAGCAAGCCAATCTTGGAATCCACAGCCAATCCGATATTGTGATCTTCATGGTAATGAATCTCAGTGCAGTCTTCATTAACACGCGCGTTGACGATAGGAAACTCGAGCAATGCCTGAGATAGCGCCTTCATCATAATTGGCAAAAAGCTCAATTTGACATTCTGAGCTTCAAATTCCGCTTTCATTTGTTTTCTAAGGGAAATCAGGGCATCCATTTCTATTTCTTCACTGACACTGAAATGCGGAATAGTGAATACCGCATCGGTCATCTGTTTCGCCATCGCCGCTTTAATTCCCTTGAGCGGTTCAACTCTGATGCCACCTTCTACAGGCTGTTTTGCAGCGGGGGTTACTTGCGTTTGAGTGGCTGTTGGCCCTTTATTCACAAAAGCGTGAATATCTTCTTTCATTACCCGGCCTTTTTTGCCAGAACCAGGCACTTTGGCGATGTCGATATTCTTTTCTCGTGCTAAACGACGTACCGCAGGGCTTGCAAGCGCCTTGCCCTGACGTACCGGTTTATTATCGCTTGGCTCAGACACTTGCGCTTGACCCGACTGACTTGTCTGCTCTGAAGCGGTTGGCTTGCTGCCACTGGCTACTGCGGCAGCACTACCACCGATATCAATGGCGTACAAAGGTGCATGCACTTTAGCGATTTCACCTTTTTGATAATACAGCTTCGCGATTGTGCCTGAGTTTTTGGCCGGAATTTGCACCAATGCCTTGTCGGTCATCACATCGGCAACAGGCTGATCTTCTTCAACTTTATCGCCTTCCTGTACCAACCATTCAACCAGCTCACATTCCACAATACCTTCGCCAATATCGGGCAGGATAAAATCGATGATATTGCCAGAGGTGTCAGTCACATTATCATTGGCACTTTCATTTTGCGCTACAGATGGTGCCGGAGTCGCGGCTTCTTTTGACGCAGCTGCACCAGCCACTGTCATGGCAAATAATGGCGCATGTACTTTGGCAATATCGCCTTTTTGATAATGCAATTTTTCTACTATTCCGGAATGCATCGCTGGGATCTGCACCACCGCTTTGTCAGTCATGACTTCTGCCACTGGCTGGTCTTCGACAATCTCGTCACCCTCGGCAACTAACCATTCCATGAGTTCACACTCAACGATTCCTTCGCCAATATCAGGTAAAATAAATTCAGTCGTCATCTCGCATACTCCTTAATAATTTAATGAGCGCTTGATGGCTTCATAGGTTTTAAGATGATCGGGCATGTATTCTTTCTCATGGGCCAACGGATAGGGAGTATCCAAGCCGCACACTCGGGCGATTGGCGATTCCAGATATAAGAAACACTTATCCTGAACGGTTGCGGCAATTTCAGAAGCAAAGCCACCTGTCTGCGGCGCTTCATGGTTGATCAGCAATCGCCCGGTTTTTTCCACAGATTCACAAATGGTTTTGGCATCCCATGGCAGAATGCTGCGCAAATCGATTATTTCACAGGAAATACCATCTTTTTCGGCCAGATCAGCGGCCTTCTCGATGATTTCCATTTGTGCTCCCCAGGCAAGCAATGTGATATCCGTGCCTTCACGCACAATATCAGCCTTACCTAATGGCAGTTGATAATCTTCTTCAGGTACGTCGCCTACTGACGCGCGATAAAGGCGCTTGGGCTCCATAAAAAGAACGGGGTTGTCATCGCGAATCGATGCCAGCAACAACCCTTTGGCCTGATAAGGATTGCGCGGGATAACTATTTTCATACCCGGCGTATGGGCAAAATAGGCTTCCGGAGACTGTGAGTGATAAAGCCCACCGTATATCCCACCACCATAAGGGGTACGGATCGTCAATGTACCAACAGAAAACTGACCGCCAGAACGGTAGCGCCATTTTGCGGTTTCATTAACGATTTGATCAAACGCAGGAAAGATATAATCCCCAAACTGAATTTCAGCAACGGGCACAGAGCCCTGTGAGGCCAAGCCATTCGCGAAACCCAGGATCCCCTGCTCAACCAATGGCGTATTAAATACACGGCCCTTGCCGTATTTTTCCTGCAGGTGACTGGTGGCACGAAATACCCCACCAAAATGTCCGACGTCTTCGCCAAACACCATGACTTTTTCATCAGCCGTCATGGCGGTATCAAGCGCGTTGTTAATTGCCTGTAATAAGTTCATTTGTGCCATTAGCTGATTCTCCCTGATGTTTTCGGATAGGCATCCGGATACTTCTTGATATGCTCTTTTAGATCATCAAGTTGCTCTTGCAGGTGCCAGGGCACTTCGTCGTAGACATCTTCGACAATTTCTTCGATCTTACAGACAGGCACTTTCTCGACACGTTTTAATTCTTGTAATACTTCCTGACGAATTTCGTCCTGCTGTTTTTTATTCTTTTCTTCGTCGAGCCAGCCTTTTGCCGCCAACCAACTGGCCATACGCGCGATGGGGTCCAGTTTCTCCCATTTCTCTTCTTCTTCTCTGGAGCGATATCCCGTTGGATCATCTGACGTGGAGTGCGCAGCCAAACGGTAGGTCATGGCTTCAATCAATACCGGGCAATTCTCTTTCAGGGCAATCTCGCGTGCTTTCTGAGTGGCAGCATAGACTGCCAACACATCATTCCCGTCCACTCGAATGGTTTTGACACCATAGCCAAGACCACGAGAAGCAATACCATCACCGGCAAACTGTTCTTCAGCGGGAGTAGAAATCGCATAACCGTTATTACGACAGAAGAAGATTACCGGACAATTCAGCACAGCAGCCATATTCAATCCCGCGTGAAAATCACCTTCAGAAGCTGCCCCTTCGCCGAAGTAACAAATAGTGACCGCCTCTTCACCCGCCATTTTTTGACCGTAAGCGTAGCCTGAAGCCTGCGGGATTTGGGTGCCTAACGGTGAGGAGATGGTCATAAAGTTCAGTTCTTTGGCACCATAATGAATCGGCATTTGACGGCCTTTATTCGGCTCGCGTTCATTGCTGAACATTTGGTTCATGAATTGTTCGGTCGTGTAACCTCGATAGGCAAGTGCACCCTGCTCACGATATTGAGACATGATCATGTCCACATCTTTAAGCGCCGCGGCACTGGCAACAGTGCTGCCCTCTTCCCCCCGGGAAGCCAGATAAAAACTGATACGTCCCTGACGCTGGGCTGCCACCATACGCTCATCCAGAATTCGAATAAACTGCATAGTTTCAAATATCTTAGTTGCAGTCTCTTTATCTAGTTGTGGCTCGTTCGCACCGGCAACAACATTTCCTTCGGCATCCAGTATCTGAAGCATCGGAATATCGATCAGACCATTGCTGATAATATTGACCTCGTTCACTGTGCCCACATGGGAAAGGTGATTTCTGGTTTTCATTATTTTTTCCTTCTACCTTGGTAGAACAATGTAGGGTTAGTTTATTCTGCTGTTATGGTAGTCCAGATCATAAAAATCGGTATTGCCATTTTCAAATAGAGACGCCTCAACAACGGAACAAAACACTGACAGGAGCAATAAGATTAGGATGAATATCCTAGTTTTAACATTCGGATGTGAGTATTTATACAAATTAGTAACATATCCCCCATTTCGCAACGCTTAACGCGACAAAATAAAATGAGGTGATGGATACCAAATTGCTTACCTACAACACTCACTCCTGCTAAAAATGTAATGAAATAATTTGTATATTTTATGTAAATTTGGTCCAACCTGTGCTAAAAGATCCCAGTCTCTCTGAATGGACCCGAAAGGCAACTTCCAAAAGCGAGAGCGAACAATTATAAGCTACCGGGCAACACACTCAAAACAATAGTCTGGTTTGGCAAAAAATACCTAAATGGGAACAAGTCATGAAAAAAAATATCCTCGCGCTTGCCGTGGGTACAGCTTTAGTAGCTGGTACCACTGGCGCATCCTCTTTACCTGAACTAAAAGCACCTAACCCACACACAAATCAGCGTGTTGCCGTAGAAGCGACCTATAACAAAGACGCATTTGCCAATGCAGTGAAAGTCGGTGAGAACAAAATCAGTGTCATTATCCAATTGGAAGATGCGCCATTAGCCTTGTTCGAACCTGCCAACCCGGCGCTAAGTGCTAAATCCAATACCTCTGCCAAACTGGCGGATAATCTGAAAGGTTCATCTGCAAAAGAATATGCCAGCTACCTGCGCAGCAAGCAAAATAGCTTTGTTACTCAGGCAAAACAGGTAGACACATCATTTAAAAGCAAAATCCGTTATGACAGCCTGTTAAACGGGATGTCTGCAACTGTTGATAAAGATAAAGTACATCAGTTAGCACAATTACCGGGTGTGAAAGCGGTTTTTCCTGATACTAAAATGTATGCCCAAATGGATCGCAGTCTGGATATCGTGCGCGCTAAGGAAGTTTGGGAGTCACTCGGTGGCAGTGCAGAATCTGGCAAAGGCGTTAAGGTAGCAATTGTTGACGGTGGTATACGCCCGGAAAACCCGTTGTTTAGCGATGAGGGGTTTACAGCTCCAGAAGGGTTGCCAACTGATGATTATTGCTCAACGGTGGATGAAAGTTTCTGTAATAATAAATTAATTGTAGCTCGTGCGGCCACAGTTTCAGAAGATGAGATGTTTCGCATCTATGAAGATGAGTACCCTAATAGCCCCTTAGCATTCAATGGTCACGGAGTGCACGTTGCAGGCACAGCCGTAGGAAATTGGAATGTTACTGCAACGCTTTCTGATGGTTCCACTGAAACAATAGGCGGTGTTGCACCTGGTGCCTATTTAATGGCATACAAAGGCTTGTACACTTCGCCAGACAACCCTGCATCGGGTAGTGGTCAAGCAAGTTGGCTTATTGAAATGATGGAAGCCGCTGTTGAAGATGGTGCTGATATTATTAATAATTCATGGGGTAGCAGTGCTGCAGTTGCAGCTCCCATATATGAAGAAGTTTTTTTAGCTGCCAAAGCAGCTGGCTCGACTATGGTGTTTGCTGCGGGTAATGATGGCCCCGGTGATGGAACAATTGGCAGTCCAGCTACTAGTAAACATGTGTTAACGGTAGGTGGGTCTACTACTTCCCGTTACCAAATTAATCAATTTAGTGTCGCTGATGCAGGGGTAAACGACGCGTTTTCAATTGTGTCAGGACCAGTTGCCGTCGATTCAGATATTACTGCACCAATTATTTACGCAGGCAACGTTGCAGAAGATAACTTCGAAGGCTGTAATGCCTATGAAGATGCTGAAGCTTTTGCCGGTGCAATGGCTTTAATTTCTCGCGGTTCATGTTTCTTCGCTGATAAGGTCGCCAACGCACAGGCAGCTGGTGCTGCGGGTGTGATAGTATTTAACAGTAATCCAGGTGAGGCGCCATTTGCGATGGGTGGCCTGGACGAAGAGAACCAAACCATTCCTTCTGCCATGATTTCTTATGAAAATGGCATCGCAGTAGCTGAATATTTGGCCACAGCAGAAGCAGAAACATCCGCAACCTTAACAGCTTCGGTCAGTGTTCAGGATGCCATGTATCAGGCCAGCTCTCGTGGTCCTAACGCTGATTCCGACATTTTAAAGCCTAATCTTTTAGCCCCAGGGCAACAGATCTTATCGGGGGAATCTCCTGTTGCTGTCGGCAATGAAGGCCAGGATTTTTCGATTAAATCCGGAACATCAATGGCTTCACCTCATGTCGCAGGTGCCGCAGCAATAATAAAGCAATTACATCCAGAGTGGACACCTGACCAGATTATGTCTGCCGTTACCCACACGGCTGTCAGGGATACATTGATTGATTTTGATCTTACCAATGAGCTGACGCCGTTTGATATTGGAGCAGGTCGCTTAGATGTAGTACGCGCAACTCAAGCTGAATTAACCTTTAGCGAACTCGGGTTGGCAAGCTCAGACTGCTATCAGGAATGCAGCTGGACAGTCACAGTAACCAATACCACTGACGGTGATATTACTGTGGATGTGACTGAAAGCATTATGGGCACCGGTTACGAACTCGATGTAACCCCAGGGGATGCCACATTGGCTGCCGGTTCGGAAACCGAACTCACTGTTACTGTTAATGCAATTGGTGCACAAACTCTTGATACTTGGGTGTTTGGCAGTATTACCTGGGATGATGGAAACTCTGAAACACCAGAATATTATATGCCGCTAGCGGTCAACGCCATTAGTGCAGACAGCCCAACCTTGCTTAACAGTAGTACCGATAGTAGTACAGCGGAAGCGGGCAGCACAGTAACTTTGGATGCGACAATTAGCAATACGTCACTGGCTGATGCTATCGAGCTGAAAGCTACTTTTGACGATCGTTTAACAGTTGATACCGCTTCTGTTACTGCTGCTGTTTCTGGCGAAGCCCAATCCACGTCTTACAATGCAGAAGAAAACTCTGTTACCTGGACCGGTATGCTGGAGCCAGCCAGTTTTACCATAGAAGAGGATAGCCAGCCTGCCGATGAGTTGGCATTATTTGGTATTACCAGCTATTTCAGTATGGCCGATTTTGGTGCCGCACCATTAACCTGTAGCGCGACTTGTGATGATTCTTTTGTTACTGTAACAACAGGCTCACCAATCAGCTATTTAGGTGAAGAATACTCTACGATCCATGTCTCATCTAATGGCTTTGTTGTTTTGGGTGACGACTCTACAGGGGCAAACTTCTCACAAACTCAAGAACTACCGTCTGTTGATGCGCCAAATAACGTGGTTGCGCCGCTTTGGATGGATCTGGACTTGGCAGGGGGAGACGGGGCTGGCGAACTATACGCCACAGACCTAAACCTGTCATCTGACTTTGGTTGTGGTGAGTTTTGTAGCGACTATTACATAGTGGAATGGCGTGGTGCTGAAATCTATCAGGCACCTGGAGAATCTTATACTTTCCAGTTATGGTTTGAAAAAGGCACCGATAACGCTTATTTCTATTATGGCGAAGTGGGTTCTTACCCTGAAATCCTTAATCAATTTGGTTTAGGGCTGACAGTGGGTGCCGAAAACAAAGGTGGAAACGTAGGTATCACATCCACTCGAATCGCATCAGACGGTACGCAAACAGGTACACTGCCTGCAGCAGGTGATATCGTCCGCTTAAGCGCAGGGACAGGTGGTTCATTGGCCTTCTCCGCAAATGCCACATTAGCGGAACGCGGCGCCGTTATAGCTGATACGCTTGAATTGACAGAAGATACATCCGCCACAAGTGCTGTATTGGATAACGATTTGAATCGCGCCGTTGTTACTGACTTTGTGCTGACCAGCGGGGCAACTTCCGCAAGATCATATAGCACAGTTAACTACGACTTCCCAAGTCTGGACACTACCACCCTTGCTGTTACAGAAGGGCCGACCAATGGCAGCGCGGAAGTGAATGCAGATGGTTCAATTAGCTACAGCCCGACTGCAAACTACTTCGGCAGCGATAGCTTCACCTACAGCGTTACTGATGCAGATGGTGTGGTGAACACCGCAGAAGTCAGTGTAACGGTTAACGGTGTTGATGACGAGCCGACCATGTCCGTCAATGCTCCGGCGTCAACTGTTGAAGGTCACTTCTTCGATGTTGTGGTCACAGCCAATGATGTGGATGGTGATGATCTGACAGTTACCATTAACGGAACTGAAACGTCATCTCTGCGGGTACTGGCACCGGAAGTTGACAGTGCTGGCACACAGCTGACCTATGATGTAACAGTATCTGACGGCACCACTACACTGGAAAGCTCAGTATCGGTTACCGTCAATGATGCACCAGAAGGCAGCGGTGGCTCTTTGGCATGGTACAGCCTGCTGTTGTTACCATTAACCTGGTTGCGCAGACGTAAAACGCACTAAGAGATAACAAGTAAGTAAAAGGCCGCTTTTCAGCGGCCTTTTTGGTTTTTTAATGAGAAATATCCTCAAATAAAGTAAACTGCCGCAAATTTTCTCAGGCAGTATGTTATGACAGTAAAACAATTCGATCCTAATCAGACCATCACAATGGAAACGCCGGAAAAGCAGATTGAACAGTTGCATCGGGACGCCGTTGAGCAGGATGCATCGGATGGCCTGAACCCCAAAATTGGCTTTGTCAGTTTAGGCTGTCCCAAGAACCTAGTTGACTCAGAGCGCATTCTTACTCAGCTGCGTACCGAAGGTTACGATGTAGTACCAACCTATTACGACGCCGATTTAGTGATTGTGAATACCTGTGGGTTTATTGATAGTGCCGTCCAGGAATCGCTTGATACCATTGGCGAAGCATTAACAGAAAACGGCAAAGTTATTGTTACTGGCTGTCTGGGTGTTAAAGAGGATGAAATCAGAGAGGTACATCCAAATGTGCTGGCCATTACCGGTCCGCATGCCTATGAGACTGTTGTTGAGCAGGTACACGAACATTTACCGCAACCTGTGCATAATCCATATCACGATCTGGTGCCGGAGCAAGGTGTTAAATTAACACCACGTCACTTTGCTTATTTAAAAATATCTGAAGGCTGTAACCACCGCTGCACATTCTGCATTATCCCGTCCATGCGTGGGGATTTGGTGAGTCGTCCAATTGGTGACGTATTGAGTGAAGCCGAGCGCTTAAAAGCAGCTGGCGTAAAAGAATTATTGGTGATTTCACAGGATACCAGTGCCTACGGGGTCGATGTCAAAAACAAAACTGACTTTTGGGAAGGGATGCCGCTGAAAACGGGCATGACCGAACTGTGTGAGCAATTGGGTCATATGGGCATTTGGGTGCGCCTGCATTACGTTTACCCCTACCCTTCGGTGGATAAGGTCATTCCGCTGATGGCACAGGGTTTAGTGTTGCCGTATCTGGATATTCCCTTCCAGCACGCCAGTCCACGTATCCTGAAATTAATGAAACGTCCTGCGGCGGCGGAAAAAACCATGGAGCGCATCAATAAATGGCGCGCGATCTGTCCTGAGCTGGTTATCCGTTCCACATTTATCGTGGGCTTTCCGGGGGAAACGGAAGAGGATTTTCAGATGCTGCTGGACTTCCTTGATGAAGCGCAACTTGATCGTGTCGGTTGTTTTAAATACTCAGAAGTTGAAGGCGCCAAAGCAAACGACTTGCCGGATCAAATTCCTGAAGAAATCAAACAAGAGCGCTACGAGCGTTTTATGTTAAAGCAACAGGCTATCAGTACTGAAAAGCTGCAACGTCGTATTGGTCAGACAATGTTGGTACTGGTCGATGAAGTTGATGACGAAGGTGCCATCGGACGCACCTATGCTGATGCGCCAGAAATAGACGGTGTGGTATACCTGAATGACGATATGGAAGTGCAACCTGGCGATTTAGTCCGGGTTAAAATCGAACATGCCGACGAATATGATTTATGGGGTACCAGAGTAACGGAAAGTCATTAAGAAGGTGGCTTTGAGCGCCGAATGGGGCTAGTCATAAACATGATGCCGCTGCAATCACTGGGTGATTGCAGCGGCAAACAGCAATTACATAATGCGGCTAAAGAAACGACGCTTCTTCGAAGATTGTCTTGCTCTGCGCATCGAGGAACGGATTTCTGACCGCGTACCGGCCAACCAGTTTTCACGATTAACCCCAGCAGACTCACCACGACGTGCTTCTTCCGTGGCACGGAAACCACAGAATTCACGATACGCTTTAAGATCCAGTGACATGTCCTGCAATACCAGCTCAATCATAATGGCATCGTCAATGTAACCCAGAACCGGCACGTCATCAGGCACCAAATCATGTGGCTCACTGAAATAGGCCAAAGACATCATGATGTCTTTTTGCTCATCTTCTGGCATTTGCCATTCATCGTCCTGAACTGCATCAATTAATGCCGCCAGAGAAAGCATACGGGTTCTGACAAAATCTGGCAGACTGGCTTTTTCCATGTTCCCCACCAACTCTCGCGCTTTCTCGATGATTTGGTCATCTGACAAACCGCTGGCTTTTTGCATTGCGGCTTTCATCATGGTTTTAAAATGCTCTAAATCGGCATCAGATAATTCGAAACTAATTTCAATAGACAAAGTAGGTCTCCCTGGTGGCACTTATTTTTTTACCTTAATGCCAAACAATAGATAGACCGACGTCCAGTGTCAATTACCTGTTAATGAATTCGCATAAAATTGTGAGAAATGGCACAAAAGTTCAGCTGGCAAACGATGTTACCAGCCGCAGATGACTAAATTAACAGCAACTAGCGCGGTGGAAACATTCCTCCACCACCGGGAGGCATCATGCCCTGCATGGAACGCATCATTTTTTTCATGCCGCCACCGGACATTTTTTTCATCATCTTCTGCATTTGGGTAAATTGCTTGAGAAGACGATTCACATCCTGAATTTGTGTGCCAGAACCCGCCGCAATGCGTCGTTTGCGTGAGCCTTTGATAATATCCGGACGCTGTCGCTCACCAGGGGTCATGGAATTGATAATGGCTTCCAATTGAGTGAACTGCTTGTCACCTGCCTGATCTTTTATTTTATCCGTCATACCGGACATACCCGGCATTTTATCCATCAGTGACATCATGCCACCCATGTTGCGCATTTGTTCAAGCTGCTCTTTGAAATCCTGTAGGTCGAAACCTTTGCCTTTTTTAACCTTGGCAGCCAGTTTTTCCGCTTTGGTGCGATCAACTTTGCGCTCGACCTCTTCAATCAGTGACAATACGTCACCCATTCCCAAGATTCTGGAAGCCACTCGTTCTGGGTGGAATGGTTCCAGGGCGTCGGTTTTCTCACCTACCCCAAGAAACTTGATCGGTTTACCCGTGATATGTTTGACCGATAATGCCGCACCACCACGGGCGTCACCGTCTGTTTTGGTCAGAATCACACCCGTAAGGGGTAATGCTTCGTTGAACGCTTTTGCCGTATTGGCAGCGTCCTGTCCAGTCATGGCATCAACCACAAACAATGTCTCAACCGGATTAATCGCCGCATGCAAGGCTTTGATTTCCTGCATCATCTGTTCATCTATTGCCAGACGACCTGCGGTATCTACCAGGATCACATCATAGAATTTCTTGCGAGCGTGCTCTAAGGCCTGATTAACGATGTCAACCGGCTGCTGTTCTGTGGTGGAAGGGAAAAAATCAGCATTGACCTCAGAAGTCAGTGTTTCAAGCTGTTTGATTGCCGCAGGACGATAAATATCAGCACTGACCGTTAATACTTTTTTCTTGTGTCGTTCAATTAAAAATTTAGCCAGCTTAGCAACGCTGGTGGTTTTACCGGCACCTTGCAAACCCGCCATAAGCACGATAGCCGGAGGTGCTGCAGATAAATCTAAAGATTCGTTCTGCTCTCCCATTACCGACTCTAATTGTTTTTGCACAATCTTGATAAATGCCTGGCCCGGATTCAGGCTTTTGCCAACTTCTTCACCCAAAGCGGCTTCTTTGACATTTTTAACAAAGTCCCTGACGACTGGCAGCGCGACATCAGCTTCTAATAGCGCCATGCGAACGTCACGCATCGCATCTTTGATATTGTCTTCGGTTAAGCGTCCCTTACCAGTCACGTTTTTCAACGTTTGACCCAATCGATCGGTCAAATTTTCAAACATATCTCTACCCTGTTTTCACTACTGTCCGACATTATAGCGGTTCAGACTCTGCTTTTATAGCCACTAAACTAAAGCTCTCTTTACAGCATTTTATCTTTAACCCTAGTTTCCAGTAGATAGCTTTATTATACTGGCGCGAAATAAGCACAAATTAGTACCCTAACACTTTGATATTATTTGGCATTGTTACCAGCGTTTTGTATTTGGTTGTTGTTACAGCAATTTCAACGCGGTTGTTTCACAAAGATGGTCCCCGAATCAAATTGGCAAGCTATTGTTTGCTGGTCGGGCTGGGAACGCATCTCGTTGCTTTATATGACGCCATTGCCACTAGTAGCGGGCAAAACCTCAGTATACTCAATGTTGCTTCTCTGGTGGCCTGGTTAATTACCTGTGTCATTGGCTTATCTGCTATTTCACAAAAACAATGGTTCTTGCTGCCTCTGGTTACCGGCTTTTCTGCTGTAGTGGTTTTGGCAAACCTCATTGTGCCCCACTCCGCTATCATGCATATCGAGTTACATCCAACGTTATTGATTCACATCAGTCTGGCGTTGTTTGCCTATGGTAGTTTATGTATCGCGATGTTGTATGCGCTGCAATTTGCCTTTATCAATAATCGATTAAAGCATAAATCCTCTATGTTATTGCACTCATCTTTGCCCCCCTTAATGGAAGTGGAAAAGCATCTTTTTAAACTTTTAGTGTTTGGCACTTCGTTGCTAACACTATCGTTACTGACGGGATTTATCTTTCTGGATGATATGTTTGCGCAACGTCAGGTCCACAAAACTGTGTTGTCTATCCTTGCCTGGCTGGTCTTTGTAGGTACTCTCGTGGCCCATGCAAAAATCGGTATGCGCGGCAAAAATGTGGTGATAGCCACCTTTATCGGAACGGGATTGCTGACATTGGCCTATTTCGGTAGTCGGATTGTCAAAGAAATTCTGTTAAATTAAGCAACTTGTTCGATACTCTGCGCCTATATATGCCCTTATGGTGGCGATTGCCGTTGCAACCTTAGGCGTATTTGGACTTGATCCCCTGACTAATTACACATAAATTTAGAGACTGTTGACCTTTGACACAGAACAAAATATGTACAGCAAAGAGCAACTGACTCTCGTTTTGATTTATCACATAGGAACGCCATAACTTGGACGAAATACCCACCGGCACGCTTTTTATTCTTCTTGGCGTACTTATTTTTCTGTCAGCTTACTTTTCCAGCTCAGAAACCGGCATGATGTCAATCAATCGCTACCGATTGAAACATCTGGAGCAGGACGGGCATACAGGGGCAAAACGTGTCCATGGGTTATTGGAACGGCCTGACAGATTAATTGGCCTGATACTCATTGGAAACAATTTAGTTAACGTCTTCGCCTCTATTATCGCAGCGGAAATCGGTATTCGCTACTTCGGTGATCTGGGTGTGGCGTTTGCCGGAATTGTTTTAACCCTGCTCTTGCTGATTTTTGCCGAAGTCACGCCAAAGACCGTTGCAGCGTTATATCCAGAGCGCATTGCCTTCCCAAGCTCACTGATTTTATCGCCGCTGCTAAAAATCTTTTTCCCCTTGGTCATTTTTCTCAATTTCATGACTAATGGCATTCTTAAATTATTCAAAATCAACCCTAAAGAAGGTGGTGATCACTCGTTGAGCAAAGATGAGTTGCGAACCGTGGTGCACGAGTCCAGTGTGATGATCCCTAAAAAGCACCAGGACATGCTGGTTGGTGTCCTTGATCTGGAAAAAGTCACCGCCGAAGATATCATGGTGCCGCGCAATGAAATTTATGGCATCGATATCAACGATGACTGGAAAGATATTCAGAAGCAGCTGACCTATGCACAGCATACGCGTGTGTTGCTGTATCGTGATACCATCGATGACGCTGTCGGATTTATGCATGTGCGGGATGCATTGAGGTTGTTTTCCAAAGACGAATACTCCAAAGCATCACTCTTGCGTACCGTCAGAGAAATCTACTTCACACCTGAAAACACGCCGCTGCATAAGTTACTCTACAATTTCCAGACAGCAAAAGAACGCATCGGACTGGCCGTTGACGAATATGGTGATATTCAGGGGCTGGTCACGCTGGAAGATATTCTGGAAGAAATTGTCGGCGATTTCACCACCAGTATTATTGAGACGAAGAGTGATAAAGAAGCCAAGTTGCAGCAAGACGGAAGCGTACTTATAGACGCCAGTTGCAATATCCGGGATCTCAATCGTGAAATGGACTGGGCATTGCCAACTGACGGGCCAAAAACCCTAAATGGTTTGATATTGGAATACTTAGAAGAGATCCCACAGGAGCGAATCAGCCTGAGGCTTGCGGGATACCCAATGGAAATCGTCAGTGTTGAAGATAATAAAATAAGCATCGTGCGCATCATTCCAGAATTTTTCATTCCACAGCACGAATCAGCCAACGCAAGTTAAAAGCAGAAACTAATGGCAACAGGTAGCCGCAACTGCAACGTAGATCAGTGAGAACTTAATCTTGTTTAGCGGCTCTGTTTGCCAAAATTTTTCGTTTTACTTGCTCAACTGCCTCATTCAATGAAGACAGACGATCAATAATATTTTCTAACTCGTCATCACGAGCGATATCCGATTGCGCAAGGTGATTTTGTAACACCCATTGTAAATGCGCCGGTAAGCTATTTCCAGACATAACCTCATTCCTCCCACAAACTATATCGGTCGGATGTCGATTTTACTAAAGCACTTTTCGGCAACTTTTTGCCGTTTTTTTTAAATATTGCCGCTTTTTTGCCAGATGAGTCTTCTTCAAGAACACAGCCAATTCCTGCCAGGCCTTTTATCCCCTGTCGTGCAGAGCAGAAATGTGGAATTACACCGACGAGGCGGCAAGGCAGCGAATTTTCGCCACCTTATTACAAACAACACACGTATTTAGTTTAGACCGGGTTAAATATATTCTCAATAACGCCACGATGAGTGGCTTTATCATATTCAAGGAGTGCGATTGAGGAAGTCGCGAAAAGGCGCGACTCAAAATGTCCACAGAAATTGTCCAACAGATAACTGACCAGTGGCATATGACTAACAATTAACAATGACTGTACATCACTATTAATCTCCAGGACGGCATCAACGTAATCATGAACAGCAGAGGCAGTGCCAGATGGCACAATTTGATGGTTTGTTTCGCTGCGAGTGACATCAACGACACTAGATACCATTTCAAATGTTTGCTGGGCCCGCGTATATGGGCTCACCAGTGCCATATCAATTTGTTCAACAGTGTCACGCAGCCATACTCCGGCTTTTTGGGTTTCGATAAACCCTCTTGTGGTCAGGTTGCGAGCCGCATCATTTTGGAAGTTCGCTTCAGCCTCACCGTGACGCATAATCATCAATTGCATGGCAAATAAGAATGTGTAACAAAAATTCGCGCCATGATAACAAAATTTATCTTCAATTCTATGAATATCGAACTAAGCTTTGATTCTTAGGGAAATACTTCTGAATATTACTAATTTCATCATTACGGGAATACTTTTTGATCACGGCTTCTTCCGACCAGCGTCACTATACATTTCATACTCTGGAAAATCAGTTACAGGTGTTGTGGATAAAAGACACAAAGGCTGATCATGCTGCTATTGGTCTATCGGTCAATTGTGGCAGCTTCAACGATCCTGATGATATTCCGGGATTGATGCATTTAATGGAACATCTGTTTTTTGGTGGTAGCCACCACTTTCCGGAAAAAGGTGAACTAGTTTCATGGATAGAACGCCTTCCAGGTGCGATCAATGCCTGGACGTCTCCGGAATACACCAGTTTTTCCATGCATACGCCGGTGGAGCACTTCGCTGAAGCAATAACTCGATTTGTTGACATGTTGGCCGCACCGTTATTTTCCCCGCCGGTAATTGCCGCCGAAATACAAACGATAGATGCGGAATTTAAAGCCAAGATAAAAGATGAAAACCGTCGTATTCAGGACGTTCACAAAGCCACCTGCAACCCGGCACACCCATTTCATCGCTTTGCCGTAGGCAATCAACAGATTTTTCAACAATTTGACCTGGACTATCTACAGGAAACATTGCAGTTAAAACATAAAAATCACTATGTTTCAGAGGCCATGCGAGTCTGTATCGTTGCGCCTGAACTACCACAGGATTTAATTACCTTTATACAAGCCCGGCTGGCGGATATTCCATCGGGTCCAGCGCCACCATCTCAGTACCGAGAAATCCCGCTACATTTGCCGACGCATTTACACAAGCTGATCACTATCACTCCTCGAAAATCGTTCAGACAATTAGTGTTTAGCTTTGATGTCAGCAAGCTTGATGTAGATTACCGACGCAAGCCTGATGGCCTTATTAGTCATCTAATTGGATACGAGGGACCTGGAAGCCTGCTGTATTTATGGAAGCAGCTAGGCTGGGCGACCCAATTACTGGTTGGTATTGGCCTTGAGGGTGACGGATTTCGGGAATTCAATATAAACATTCAACTGACACCTCAGGGCGAACAACAAATTCCGGGCATTGCGGCCAGTATTTTTCATTTTATTGAACTGATTAAATCTGACAGTAAACTGGAGCAACACTATCAGGAAAAATCCCGTCTCAACACACTGGCATTGGAATATGCCAACAACACCAAAGCACATATGTTGAGTCAGCAGATCTCGTTAAATATGCACCACTACCAGCAGCCTCATTGGGTTGTCGGCGAGTACCTGATGGAGGCGTTCAAAGAAGATGAAGTGCAACATTTTCTCAATGGCTTAAAGCTCGAATACTGCCGTATGGTTTTAGTCAGTCCTGATGCTGAAACGACCAGTATTACCGGATTGTACCAGGCCAAATACGGTGAATCAGTAATCCCCGCAATGACGGTAGCAAAAGACTTTAACGCTATATTGGAACGGGAACTGTCACTACCTGGACTCAACCCTTATATTCCCAATATTGAGGCGAATCCAAAGCGCCAGCAATCTGTGCCGAAAATAGTCAAAGATCTTGCTCCACACAAAATCTTTTTGGGCAGTAATAATCAGATTGAAATGGCCAGAGGCGAAAGCTATTTGTCTTTGATTGATACCACCCCTACGGCTCAGAGCATTCAAAATGTAGCACTGCGCAAATGTTGGGCTTATCAGTTACAAACTCAGATGAATGAGCACTTTTACGATGCCACTATCGCTGGCAGCTTCTTTAATATTTATGCTCACCAAACAGGTATTGGGATCCATACCAGCGGATTTAGCGATAAACAGTTGCAGCTGTTGTACGATATTACCATAGCCATTCAACACTCTTTTCAAGACTGCTCTAAATTCGATGTCTACAAACAGCAGTACGTAAATTCACTGCACAACAAATTGCTCAACAAACCACTGAACCTATTGTTCACCTGTTTACAGGCGATCGTTGTAGAAAGTGCATATCTGCCTCAAGACCTGGCGAAGCAACTACAGAATGTAACTTGTAAAGAACTCAACGACAGTAAATCAAAAACCCTCAACAACTCTGTCGTTGAAGGCTTGTTTTTTGGTGATTGGTCACAGCAGCAACTGAATGAGATGGTAAAAAGTCTGCCATTACCCGCCGGTAAAGATGCCAACCCAGTGCAACATCCGGTTCTTAAATTAAATCACATTGCTGAATCTTGCTACGTTTTGCCCTGCTCACAGGATGAAAGTGCGTTGGTTCTGTATCTTCAAGGTGAAAACGACAGTTTGTGTGAGCAGGCTTTACTGATGTTAATCGAAAGCTTCCTGGGCTCGTTTTACTTTAACTGGATGCGTAACAGCAAAAACATGGGCTACAACGTTGGCAGTGGCTATCTGCCTTTTAATGAGTTTCCAGGCATCAGTTTGTATGTGCAATCCCCTACTCATGGGGTTGCAGCACTTTACCGGGAATCGCTGAGTTGTATCAATGCGTTTACTGATTGGCTTGCGGCTTATCCAGAACCTAACTGGCAGCAGCATAACCAACACCTGATAGCACAATTAATCAATCCGAACGTCAACTTAACCATCGCCTGTCAGCGTATGTGGCATTCAATAGGACAGCAGGACCTCAAGTTTGATCGGCTGGAACGTATGGCTAAGCACTTATCGGCGTTGACCAAGGAGCAAGTTGTTGCAGAACTACAGCGAAGACTCGCTCGGCAGGCACCGTTTTTTGTGTTGCATACACCCATTTCAGAAAACGAAACTAAGCCAGATTGCCTGGCTACTCCCCTGACTGACATTTACCGCTACAAACACCACTGATATCGAACAGTCTTATTAAACAGAAAAGGCCAGTCAAGACTGGCCTATGTCATAGTGAAGTTTATTCGCTCAGTAAAATGACGTGTTTTCCTTAGCCATCTTGCTTAACAACGCGGCTGGTGCGAACTTATCGCCAAATTGTCCCTGGTAATGCTCCAATCTGGCAACCACGTGGTTAATACCCAGACTATCCATGTAGCGGAAAGGACCTCCTAAGAACGGCGGGAAGCCAATTCCAAAGATAGAGCCTATATCGCCATCACGCGGATTACGGATAACACCTTCATCCAGACAAATCGCTGCTTCATTGAGCATAAGCAAGACACATCGTTCTGCAATCTGCTCTACCGTTAATTTTCGACCAGGCTCAATACTTAACAGGCTATAAACCGAGGCGTCGACATCTTTGCCTGGCTTTTTGCCCGAGTAACTGTACAAGCCACGCTTGTTCTTCTTGCCTTTGCGGTCATCAGCCAACAACTTGTCGAAGGCATCCGGCGCTTGAAAACGTTCCCCCAGATCAGCCACCAGAATAGGCGAAATTTTCGAACCTACGTCAATACCCACTTCATCCAATAATTTCATCGGTCCAACGGGGAAACCAAACTTCACCAACGCTTTATCGATATGATCAATTGCTTCACCCGACAATAAAATATTGGCCGCTTCGTTCATGTAGGGCGCTAAGATACGGTTGACGTAAAAACCGGCTCCGTCTTTGACGACAATCGGAGTTTTGCCCTGACGTTTAGCAAACTCTACCGTAGTAGAAATTGTCTCATCAGAGGTTTTTTCATGCGCTATCACCTCAGCCAGTGGCATTTTGTCTACGGGTGAGAAATAGTGCAAACCTATGACTTGTTCCGGTCGCTTGGCATTGGCCGCAATCTGGTTAATCGGGATTGATGACGTGTTACTGGCAAAAATAGTGGTTTCTTTGCAGTTATCTTCGACATCTTTCACCATTTGCTGCTTCAAATTGACATCTTCAAACACTGCTTCGACAACAATATCCGTCTCTTTAAAGCCAGCATAATCCAGTGAGCCAGTCAGCAGCGACATTTGCTTTTGCATCTCTGACTTACGCATGATTCCGCGCTTTACACGCTTGTTCAGAAGCTCGTAACTGTATTGCATCGCGTTGGCGATACCTTCAGGACGCACGTCCTTGATGCGCGCGGGTAATTTTGCTTTGGTTGTGGTGACAAAAGCGATACCGCCGCCCATAAGACCGCCACCTAACACGCCAACTTTATTAACTTTGGCAGGCTCGACACCTTCCACTCCGGTCTCTTTTTTCATTTCCGTCGTAGCAAAGAAAATATTGCGCAATTGCTCTGATTCCGGGGTCATGACCAATTTACCAAACAATTTGGCTTCAAGCTCATAACCACGCTTGGTTGCTTTGCCGGCGCTGGCTTCCAACACATCAAGGATATATTCCGGTGCCGGGTAATTGCCTTTCGTTTTAGCAACTGTTTGTTTGCGGGCCTGTTTAAACAAAATTTGTCTACCCAGTGAGGTACCTTCGAGAAACTTGTCGGCGCCTTTCAACGCGGGAGTCTTGCGCTTAGGCAAGCCTTTTAAGGCAAGTTTACGAGCGACATCAACCAAAACACTTTGTGGCACAACATCATCGACGATGCCATATTTCTTCGCCTGTTTAGGTCTGGCTTGTGAGCCCGTTAGCATCATTTTCATGGCTTGTTGTATGCCAATCAGAGCTGGCAGACGCTGAGTCCCACCGCTACCCGGCAATAGACCCAATTGCACTTCTGGCAATCCCATCACGGTTTTAGGGTCATCGGAACAGACCCGATAATGGCAGGCCAAAGCCAGCTCCAGACCACCGCCCAACGCGGGACCGTGGATAGCGGCTACAAAAGGAATAGAAAACTTTGCCATTCTGAAAAAGACATCCTGACCGCCTTTTGAGAGTGCTTCAGCTTCATCTGCCGTTTTACACGCGGCTAACATAGAAATATCAGCACCAGCTACAAATGACGTCGACTTGCCACTGACCAGCACTACGCCTTTTATCGATTTATCGCCCTCAATGTCATCCAGAATACGGGTGATCTGTTCACCGAATTCTGCTTTCAGTGTATTCATGGACTCGCCAGGCACATCCATGGTTAATACTGCAATGCCGTCGTCGTGTTTTTCCAGCGTAAAGGCATTTTGTGTTTGTTCAGTCATCGCTTTTTCCTCACCTTTAGACGTCATTATTCTGTTTCCACAATCATAGCGGCACCCAGTCCACCGGCAGCACAGGCTGTCAGCAATCCAGAACCACCACCTCGACGTTGCAGTTCATTCAGCATCTGGGTCATCATTCGCGTGCCTGTGGCAGCAAATGGATGGCCATAAGCAATGGAACTCCCCATGACATTAAATTTATCCATGTCAATTTCACCGGTTGCGGCACTACGATTCAATTTCTCTTTTGCGAATTTATCACTGGCAAACATTTTCACATTGGCCAGCGTCTGCGCAGCAAACGCCTCGTGCATTTCAATTAATGTCAGGTCGCTCAGCTTCATACCCGCTCTATCCAACGCGATAGGCGTAGCGTAAGACGGCCCCATTAACATATCTTCCCAGACATCAATGGCCGCAAAGGCATAACTGCGAATGTAACCAAGCGGTGTATAACCCAGCTCTTTAGCTTTTGACTCCGTCATCATCAGCACGGCTGAAGCTCCATCAGTCAGAGGCGTGGCATTTGCAGCTGTCACGGTACCGTGTTTCTTATCAAAGACCGGACGTAACTTTTTATAACCTTCCAGAGTCGAATCAAAGCGAACGTTATTGTCTTTGTCCAATGCACCTTTATAGGGTTCTGCGTAAGCAGTCATTACTTCATTGGCTAACTTACCGTCATTCCAGCTCTGCGCTGCATTACTGTGGGAACGGTGTGCCAATTCATCTTGTGCTTCACGGCTGATATTATGTGATTTCGCCATTTGTTCCGCAGTTTGTCCCATTGACAAACCTGTCGAATATTCGGCAACGGCAGGCGGCACAGGCATCAGGTCTTTTAGACCAAGCTTTTTAAGAATCTGCCATTTTTGACCGAGGGTTTTGGTTTTCTGCAGATCAACTAAGGCGCGCGCTAGTTTTTTGGAGACACCAATAGGTGATACCGAGGTAGAATCAGCCCCTCCGGCAACACCCACGTCAATTGTCCCAGCCATCATCGATTCCGCGATATTAACCGCTGCCTGGAAACTTGTGGCACATGCTCTGGAAACACTGTAGGCGTCGGTACTGACATTCATACCCGTACCCAGTACAATTTCTCTGGCAATATTTGGCGCTTCAGGCATCTGTACAACCTGACCATAAACCACCTGGTCTACCCACTCCGGGTTTACCTCATTTCTCACGAGCATCTCATTGACTACCATTTTTCCAAGGTCAAGTGCGGGAACGCCGTGGAAATAGGTGGCCATTTTGGCAAAAGGAGTTCTTAGTCCGGCTACAATGGCAATACGGTCGCCGTTTCTTGTAGTGACATTTTGTTGTTTGGACATGTTTTACCTCAAAGTGGTCTGACCTGTTATTGGTAACGGGATTCTAATGAATAAATTAGAAATTACAATCTAAACCTGTGTAGTGCTTAACAACAGTTGCGTTAAGCACGCAACCAAAACAGTAGGAATTTGCTAACAAAAACATCAGCTTTGTAACATTGTTTTTCACAATCGCAACCTTATATAGACGAGAGTGTCAGTTATTGGTACTAAAGCATTCCTTTTTTAAAAGGTATAGTGACAATCAAATTGGTTCGGTCTTTGAACACGGATTGAGGGTCGTTCCATCAGGATAGTTTATTTTTCTGAATGTGAAATCTTTCGTTTAGAAATCAGTAATCAAAAAAGGCGAAGAAAATAACAAGATGTCAGTGGCACAATTTGAAAAACTCAAATCTTATTTAGATAGCCAGGTCATTGGGCAACCTGAGTTCACTAAAAATATTCTCATCGCACTACTCGCAGATGGGCATTTATTGGTTGAAGGACCGCCGGGGTTAGCCAAGACCCGAGCTGTTAATGCCTTGGCAAAAGGCGTTGAAGGTGATTTCCATCGTGTTCAGTTTACGCCAGACCTTTTGCCTGCGGATCTGACAGGCACCGACATTTACCGACCTGAGACGGGTGAGTTCGTGTTTCAGCAAGGGCCTCTGTTTCACAACTTAGTGCTGGCAGATGAAATCAACCGGGCGCCGGCAAAAGTGCAATCAGCATTGCTTGAAGCCATGGCTGAACAACAAATTACAGTGGGTAATAAAACCTATTCTTTGCCTCCCTTATTTCTGGTTATGGCCACGCAAAACCCAATCGAACAAGAAGGTACTTATCCGTTACCTGAAGCACAACTGGATCGATTCCTGATGCACTTAAAGGTCGATTATCCAGGCGCTGCCACTGAATTGGACATCCTGCGATTAACCCGCAATGAATCCATAACCAAAGAAGCCGCAACGCCCGGCGAGTTGACCCAAAGTGATATATTTGCAGCCCGTCAGGCTGTTTTACAAATGCATTTGGCAGAACCGCTGGAGCGCTATCTGGTTGAACTTATCATCGCCACCCGCGAAGCCAGCAAATATGATGATGATTTACAGAAATGGATAGAATACGGTGCCAGTCCAAGGGCCACGATCTCATTAGATCGATGCGCACGAGCCCACGCCTGGCTTGCTGGTCGTGATTTTGTAGGTCCTGATGATATTCACGCGGTATTCCACAATGTGATGCGTCACCGGGTTTTGTTAACTTATGAAGCCGAAGCGGAAGGTGTCAACGCAGATCACGTACTCGATAGAATTATCTCCCTAGTGCCCGTACCATAAGCCATTTATCAGACCATGAGTGCTGTTAAAAACAGAGAATTACAGTGGCTGCAAAAATTGAATATCGACGGCGTGAACCTGTCGATGTCGGAGATGCTTTACTATCAAAGTAAAACATCGTTGCTTAGCCTGCGCCCTGAGAAAACAGTTCAGGCCAGACTGGCCGGTACCTACCTGACGAAAATGAAAGGTCGAGGTATGGAATTCGATGAAGCCAGGCATTACCAACCGGGTGACGATATTCGGGCTATCGATTGGCGTGTAACGGCACGTACCGGAAAAACCCACACCAAGTTATTTCGAGAAGAAAAAGAACGTCCGATTTTTATCGTTGTCGACCTCGGTAAGTCGATGCATTTTGGCACCCAGTTGATGTTTAAATCGGTGCAGGCAGCCCATCTGGCATCTTTAATTAGTTGGTCCGCCAGCAAACGCGGAGATCGCATTGGTGGGCTCATTTTTAATCAGGACACGCATCTGGAGTTTAAACCTCGCACCAGACAAAAAGCCGTATTGACGCTGCTCAATGGTTTACAACAAATTCACGCAACGCCGAGCAAGCAATCATCCGGCAACTCAGCACTGGAAGATGCCTGTGCCAAAACCAGAAGACTGGCAAAACCCGGTAGCGCAGTATTTATTATCAGTGATTTTGTGACCGTTTCAGAGACATTAAAACAACATATTAGCCGTCTATCACGTCATTGCGAAGTGGTGGCTTATCGGATATCTGACCCTTTTGAGCATGCCTTGCCCAGTGTCAAAACACCGCAGCAGGTTGTATTAACCGATGGTCAGGACAGACAGGCGATCGTGTTAGGAGAAAAGCAACAATCGTTAATGTATCAGCGCCAACATGATCTCATGTTTGCAGAAAATGCCCATCGTCTAAAACAAGCAAAGGCACGTGTCGTCGACATTTGTGCCTCTAGTCCTATTGAGTATCAATTAAATCCAACGCAGCAATATGAACCCACTTGAGCAATTAAACGACATTCAACTTACTGATGCTGTCGGTTTCTGGCCCCCGGCCTACGGTTGGTGGCTGGTGTCTTTTATTGGCCTGTTAACCATAGTCATTGTTACCAAATGGGCACTGGCAAGACGCCGCAACAATATAGCTCGAAAACAGTTTTTACAGGAACTGCAGGACCTGACACCAGACAATGGTTTGCAACACATCAATATTCTGCTGAAACGAGCCTGTATCAGTTATTATGGTAATAGACGTATTGCCCCGCTCTACGGCAAAGACTGGCTGGCGTTTTTGCTGCAACAGGTAAAACCAAACAAAGCAACGCAACTGGAAAATCCTTTACAAGATCTCATTGATTCACCTTATCGGCAATCATCCGGGGCCAATTTTGAAGTGTGTAGAGATGCGGCCAGACAATGGGTGAAAGCCGCACTCCCCCCGAAAAACGCATTCATTTCAACTAAAAAGTTTAATATCGACGATGGAGTTGGCGATGTTTGAATTTGCCTGGCTATGGGCGTTCCTGTTGCTGCCTTTACCTTTGTTATATCGCTTTCTACCCGCCAAAAAGTCGGGAGAGCAAGCTGCCATGCATGTTCCGTTGTTAACCGAAGGGCTGACTGCAGGTCAGGCGCCCAAGCGCAATGTCGGTTGGAAAAAATGGTTAGCCGTTGTTATATGGTGTTTATTGGTCGCGTCTGCGGCAAGACCTCAGTGGCTTGGTGAACCCATTAGCATACCCAATGAAGGACGCGATTTAATGCTCGCAGTGGATCTTTCAGGCAGTATGAAGGTTGATGATATGGCGGTTCAGGGAAAGCAAGTTAATAGATTGGCCATGATCAAATATGTGCTGACTGACTTTATCCAGCGTCGCATTGGGGACCGATTAGGTTTAATACTGTTCGCTGACACCGCGTACTTGCAAACCCCATTGACCTACGATCGTGACACGGTCGCTCAGATGTTGGATGAGACCGTCATCGGTCTGGTCGGTGAACAAACCGCAATTGGTGATGCTGTTGGTTTGGCAATAAAACGTTTTCAGCAAAAAGATGAATCTAACCGTGTGCTGGTACTACTAACTGACGGCCAAAATACCGCAGGTAACATCGCGCCATCGGAAGCAAAAGAGCTGGCGGTTAGCGAAGGGATCAAAGTGTACACAATAGGTGTTGGTGCAGATCAAATGCTTGTGCGTGGTATATTTGGTAATCGTCGTGTGAACCCCTCGCAAGATCTGGATGAAAACATGTTAACCGATCTGGCTGAGTCGACCGGCGGACAATATTTCCGTGCCCGGGATACAGAATCTCTGGCGCAAATATACGCGCTATTGGATGAACTAGAGCCCATTGCCAGAGAATCAAAGGAAATGCGCCCCTTACAGGCATTATTTTATTACCCGTTAGCCGTTGCCATGCTGCTGGCGATGCTGTGGATGCTACAGCCTTTACTAAGCGCCTTTCTTTACAGTCAAAAGGAGGCGGTTTGATGGACTTGAATATGCTAAGCGGAGACTGGGAATTAGGGTCTGTGATGGCTCAATTTCATTTTCTGCGGCCTTACTTCCTGTTGCTCGTTTTACCTTTGGCATTCCTGACATGGAAACTGCACCGACTCACGTTAAGCCAAAGCGGTTGGCGCGGAATTCTGCCTGAGCACCTTTACAAGCATCTAATAACCAGTGAAGCGAGTGCACAGGCACGCCCGCCCTGGCGACTCTTTACTATTGGCTGGTTACTTGTGACATTGGCACTTGCTGGACCGACATGGAAAAAATTACCGCAACCCGTATATCAGGTAAATCAGGGCAAGGTGATCGTTATCGATATGTCATTGTCTATGCGTGCAACGGATGTCGGTCCTGATAGACTCACTCGAGCCATTTACAAAGCAATCGATCTTGCCAACTCACTCACAGAAGGCGAACTGGGGTTGGTCGCCTATGCTGGTGATGCCTTTGTAATCAGTCCATTGACTGCGGATGTGCAAAACATTACCGCCCTGCTCCCAAGTTTGTCTCCGGAAATCATGCCAGTAAAAGGCAGTGAGCCAGAATACGGTTTATCCATGGCGATGGAGCTTCTAAATAACGCAGGATACACCAAAGGCGACATTTACTGGATCACAGATGGTATTGATCTGCCCCAGGTTGCGCCACTACGCACATTGGTCAGCACCAAGCAGTACTCACTGTATATTCTGGGGGTAGGCACCGAAAAAGGTGCTCCAATTAAACTGGATAGCGGGGATTTTTTGAAAGATGCAACTGGCGCTGTGGTTATTCCGCAATTGCGGGAGTCCAATCTGGCACCACTTGCGAACGCAACTAGTGGCAAGTACGTCAATATGCAGCCAGACGATGCCGATATACGATACCTGACGCAACGCAGTGCCTTGCAACAACAATCAGAGAAATCCGAGCAGGAAGATAACGAAGGTGATCAATGGCAGGAAATGGGACCTTATCTTCTATTACTATCGTTACCTATTGCTGCCTACAGCTTTAGGAGAGGCATATTATTATCTCTTTTCGTTGTCATTTTACCCTTCCCTTCTCCGTCACAGGCAGACTGGTGGGATGATTTATGGCTGAAACCCGATCAACAAGGCGACAGAGCATTTAGTCAGGGAGAGTTTGATAAAGCGGCAAGCGCTTATCAGGATCCAATGTGGAAAGGAGCGGCGCATTATCGTAACGGTGAATATGAAAAAGCAGCAGAAGCGTATTCCGCACTTGATACCGACATAGCAAACTATAATCTCGGCAATGCGTTGGCGCAAACGCAACAATTACAGGCGGCTATTGATGCCTATGAAAGAGCACTGGAATTAAATCCTGATCACCAGGAAGCGGCGGAAAATAAGAAATTACTGGAAGATCTTCTGGAGCAGCAGCAACAACAAAATAATGACAATGATTCTGAACAGAATCAGGATCAGCAAAATCAGCAGAATCAAGACAAGCAGAATCAAGATCAGCAGGATCAACAAAGTCAGGATCAGCAAAGCAGTGATTCTCAGCAAGAACAAGATCAGCAACAAGATCCTCAGACCCAGGCGTCTGATTCAACGCAAGAACAGCAACAGCAGCAAGAGCAGCAGCAACAGCAACAGCAAAATGATGAAAAAAGTACTGAGCAGCATCAGCCATCCAGTGAATCAGATGAGCAAGACAGTGATGAAGCGCAGCAGATGCAGCAAACCGAACAGCGAGAGTTGACAGAAGAAGAAAAAGAACAGATGCAAAAAATGCAAAAGCTGTTGCGTAAGATACCCGATGACCCCGCGTTTTTACTGCAACGTAAAATGCAACTTGAACAACAACGTAGAAAAAGACAGCAATTACCCAGCCAGTTGAAGAAGGATTGGTAATACTCATGAAATTCGCTAAACACATGTCCAGATTGATATATTTATTATTAATGCTGCCACTGTACCTTCACGCTGCCCCAACCGAAGTCGTGGCCACCTTAGACAAAAATCCGATTACTGTTGAAGAGTCATTTCAATTACAGGTGGTTGCCAATGACGATGTTTCTGCTGACGCGCTTGATACCTCTTCATTGTTAAAGGACTTTGTGGTTGGGCGGACATCTGTAAGTCGTCAGACGCAAATTATCAATTTTGATACGTCCAAAAGCACCACGTGGACGACAACTCTGATCCCCAGAAAGGCTGGGCAATTTACCATTCCTGCGTTGTCCATAGCAGGTTTACAAACAGCTCCAATCAACCTGATGGTGTTGCCCGTGTCAGCCAGCAAAAGCGCGCAAGGGCGGGATTTATTTATCACTACAGAAGTCGACCTGAACGAAGTGTATTTGCAACAGCAAATACGCTATACGGTCAAACTGCATTTGGCTATGGATTTGCAACGCGGTAGCTTGTCGGCTCCGGAAGTAAACGACGCTGATATAGAGCAGGTCGGTAACGATAAAGAATACAGCGAAATTGTGGATGGCAAGCGCTATCGGATTATTGAACGTACATTTTCTATCATTCCCAATAAAAGCGGCGAATTTGTTATACAGGGTCCTTATTTTGAAGGCGAGGTCGTTGATGCCAGCAGACAATCTTTTGGTTTTTTCAATCGCACTAAAAATGTCAACCGTGTCGGCCGCAACATCGATATCACTGTGCTCCCCATGCCTCAGGATCATGATCACCACTGGCTGCCAAGCGAGTTTGTCCAGTTAAGTGAAGAATGGCAGCCTGATTCAGATCAATTGACTGTAGGTACACCTGTCACTCGCACCATCACGTTAACCGCGGTTGGGGTTGTCGAGTCACAATTACCAGAAATTCAATCTGCTTATCCCGAACAGATAAAGTCCTATCCGGATCAGGCTAACACCGCGACAGCACAGCGTAACGGCACCTTTGTTGCGCAAAGAACGGAAACGATTGCACTTATCCCAAACGAAGATGGTAGCTTTACAGTCCCAGAAGTTGTCGTCCCATGGTTTAACGTTGTTACTCGTAAAACAGAATTCGCCATGCTTCCTGAAAAAACCATTTCTGTCACTGCTGCGGTCAATGATTCTCAGGCGGTGCCCACACCAATAGAAACTGTCACGGCGACACCCCCGCAGCTTGAGCAGGACAGTATAAACGCGCCCGTAGCGACGTTGACTGAGAGGCATTGGTGGTCAATGAGTAGTTGGGTTCTGCTGGTATTGTGGATGATTACCCTGGCTATTCTGTTTTGGCAACGTCATAGGCAGCGTCCGTCAGGTAATGCCAAAGGTGATAAAATAGATACATCTGCCGATAACAACTGGCAATCATTGCGCCAGGCACTGAAAAACGCATCCTCGCGGGAGGTTGGTGAAGTTCAGTCCCTACTCAGAAATTGGTTGGCCACATACTGCAATCAGCCCAATGGGACCTTGTATCAACTGCTGGAAAGCACAAATGATGCAGAGCTTCAGCAGGAGGTCAATAAGATGCTGCAAAGTACGTACAGTCAAAACAGCAGTGATCAGTGGCAGCCACGTGCCCTGCTTGTGGTCTTAGAACGACTAAACAAACAAAGTCGAACCAAAGAAAAACAACAATTTGCTTTAAAGCCACTCTACGAATAACGACAGGAACTAACATGCAACTCAACAGAAACCTCATAGCACTGGGTATTGTTAGCGCCATGCTAACAGGTTGTGGTAGCACCACGACTTCACAAACGAATGTCACAACCACACCTGTTCGGAAAGTCCAGACCCAATCAGAATCTGAACGACTGGCCGCGTATTTTCATAATGAGTTCCAACAAGATTTGAAAGACTCGCCAATGTACCAGAGTTATCTGGGCATCAAATGGAATTATGGTGAGTGGGACCAGATTAGCGAAGAGGAAGCAGACAAAAATGCGGCCAAGTTACGCCGCCGCTTCAAAGATATGACTGACTTTGATGAGACCTCGCTCTCTGAGCAAGAAAAACTCAGTATTGCCCTCTACAAAGCGGATATAACAAGAAAGCTGGCAAATGACGAGTTTCGCCATCATACCTATATCATGGATCAGTTTCGTGCCTGGCACACGCAAATACCCAGCTTTTTGATTAATATCCACAGAGTCACTACTGTCAGTGATGCCGAGGCTTACGTTTCACGACTTGAGGGAGTGAATACGCTGCTGTCTCAAGTGAATGAACAATTGGATATTCGCACAAAATTAGGCGTTTTCCCGCCCAAATGGTCTTACGACCAAATGATCGAGGCATCTATGAATGTCATAAAGGGAGCCCCCTTTGATGATTCAGGTGAAGACTCGACCATTTTGGCTGACTTTAAAGATAAAGTGACAGCGTTAGCGATTTCCGACGAAGCAAAACAAACAGCAATCAACAGTGCTACGGATGCGCTACTTAACAGCGTAAAACCGGGCTATCAAAACTTAATTGCCAAATTGCAGGAACAGCAAGCGTTATCGCCTGAGGGAGATGGCGTATGGCGTTTACCGGAAGGTGACAAGTGGTATAAAAACCGGCTTGCCTGGTTCACAACTACAGATCTGAATGCGGACGACGTACACAACATCGGATTAAATCATGTAGAGCGCATACATACCGCAATGCGTGACATTATGCACAGAGTGAACTTTCAGGGAAGCTTAAACGACTTTTTCGAGTTCATGCGAACCGATAAGCAATTTTACTACCCTGACTCAGACGCCGGACGCGACAAGTACATGTCAGAAGCAAAAGCACTTATCGATGAGCTGGAAAGCATGTTGCCGGACTACTTTGGGCTCATCCCAAAAGCCCCCATGGAGATTAAACGAGTAGAAGCATTCCGCGAGAAGTCAGCCGGAAAGGCATTCTACCAGCGACCTGCGCCTGACGGTTCAAGACCCGGCGTTTACTACGCAAACCTGTATGACATGAATAGCATGCCCACTTATCAGATGGAGGCACTGGCTTATCATGAAGGTATTCCAGGTCACCATATGCAACTGGCGATAGCCCAAGAATTGCAGGGAGTACCAGACTTTCAGAAGTATGTCTCCTTTACGGCTTATACTGAAGGCTGGGGCTTGTATTCGGAAGAACTAGCCAAAGACATGGGCTTCTATCGTGATCCCTACTCTGATTTTGGACGGTTGGCAATGGAGTTGTGGCGTGCTTGTCGACTTGTTGTAGATACCGGAATACATGCAAAAAAATGGAGTCGTGAACACGCCATTCAATACCTCATCGACAACACCCCCAACCCTGAAAGAGATGCAGTGAAAGCCATCGAACGGTATATTGCGATGCCGGGACAAGCCACTGCCTATATGATTGGTAAACTGAAGATAATGGAGCTGAGGGACTGGGCACAAGAGTATTTAGGCGACCAATTTGACATTCGGGGCTTTCATGATGAAATTCTCAAAGATGGACCTGTACCGTTAAACATCCTGGAAAAGAAAATTAAGCGCTGGGCAAAAGACGTAAAAAACGCGTAGACTAGGGTGTGCCCTAAACAAATAAACGTGGTTCTGATACTAAAAAGGTTGGCTTTTCGCCAACCTTTTGTTATGTAAAGAATAGAGTACAAATAATAATGACACAGTACGAGTATTAATGTTTTCTCGAAAGCAAAAATCCAATACCTCGGTCTCAACTGGTAACGAGGAAAAGCGACGACTCTATGAGTCGTTGGTAAGTGAACTTCATAGTGACATTTTCCGCTATGCCTTTTGGTTGATTAAAGACAAAGCCATAGCAGAAGATGTTGTACAAGAAACGTACTTAAGAGCCTGGAAGTCGCTCGACTCTTTGAAAGATGTCAAAGCCGCAAAGGCCTGGATGATAACCATCCTGAGGCGTGAAAACGCGCGACGCTTTGAACGTAAACAGTTTGATCTGGTGGATATTGATGAATTTTCCATTGCGGATGAAGAGGATAATCATGAGAGCAAACTGGAACATAGAGAACTGCGTAAACATATCGCAGGCCTTAATGAAGAATACAGAGACCCTCTGATTCTCCAAGTGATGTTGGGATTCAGTGGTGATGAAATAGCGGAACTATTGGAGCTAAACAAAAACACAGTAATGACAAGGTTATTTAGAGCACGAAATCAATTGAAAGACGTATTAGACAAAGCAGGGGCAATTAGAGGGTTGGAAAATGAATAAGCAAGAGTTTGAACAAGCCGTACTTGCTGATCCAAATATCTCAGCCCCGGAAGTTCAGGAAGCAGCACAACAGTCTCCGGAACGGCAGAAATTTCTGGAAAATGCCAAACTCCAGAATAAAGAAATTGCTGATGCTTTGAAAGTAACTGTGCCTGCAAATTTACAATCCAGATTACTAAATATTGCCACCGAGTCCCAAGACAACATCGTCAAGTTGCCGGAGAAAAAGCGCCCGCTAACGCTATGGGCGTTGGCAGCGTCAGTGGTATTCGCCGTGGGACTTAGCTTTACGTTTATCAATCCTTCTCATGACAACCTCAATGGCAGTGAGCTGGCGATGGCACATTTCCATCATGAGAACCCCTACTCATTACTACACAACGGAGACGTCCCGCTTGAGGAAGTGAATGCCAAACTCGCTTCTTTCAATACCCAGATGTTGGAAAAAATGGGACAAGTGACCTACGCAAATTATTGTTTTTTTGGCAGGAAAAAAAGTGTTCACATGGTCATGGAAACCGTATTCGGTAAAGTAACGTTTTTTGTGACGTCCAAAGATTCAGACTACCCGATAGATGCTCAATTTGGTGATGAACATTATGAGGGTCAAAGCTGGTCACTGCAGGATGTTGATATCACCATCATTCATGAACGCGGTAAAGGTAACCCGGAGCAATATTCAGAGCTGCGCCGCCAGATTGAATACTCTGCCTAGGACATACATCACCTCGTAACCGCCCCTCGTTAGACACAACTGGTCAGTTGCAACAAGCAATTGTAGATTTCTGGCCAGTTTTAGTGTCATTATAAGCACTTACGTTTTATAACCAATGTATATAAAACATTTCTACACAATAACAATAACGATAATAAGTGTGAGCAAATGAATCCATTCCTACTCTTTTCACTTGGCCTTTACTTCCTGATTATGCTGGGTATTGGTTTTTTCGCCTACCGCAACAATGATAAGAGTATTGGAGGCTTTCTTTTAGGCAATCGCCAGGTTGGACCCAAAGTAACGGCTTTGTCCGCTGGTGCGTCAGATATGAGTGGCTGGATGCTGATGGGACTCCCTGGAGCAATGTACATCTCCGGGTTATCTGCCAGTTGGATTGCGTTCGGTTTAGCCATCGGTGCACTTTGTAATTACCTGTTGGTGGCGCCAAAACTAAGAATGTATACCGAAGTCACAGACTCGTTGACCATTCCAGATTATTTTGAACATCGATTCGAAGACAACAGTCGACTACTGCGCATTATTTCAGCGATAGTCATCATTATTTTCTTTGGCATTTATACAACTTCGGGCGTGGTTGCCGGCGGTAAACTTTTTGAAAGTGCCTTTGATTTGAATTATGAGTTAGGGCTTTACGTTACCGCCGGCATTGTCGTCGCCTACACGCTGGTCGGCGGCTATCTTGCAGTGAGCATGACCGATTTTGTACAGGGTTGTATCATGTTCGTGGCCCTTATCTTAGCGCCAACGGTTGCCCTGTTTGATATTGGTGGTCCGGGTGAACTGGTTGCCCTTACCAAACAGGTCAATGCCGATGCGTTTAACCTGGTGCAAGGAGTATCACTGATTGCTATCATTTCCAGTATGGCCTGGGGCCTGGGTTACTTTGGACAGCCCCATATCATTGTGCGATTTATGGCGATTCGTAGTGTCAAAGAAATTCGCAACGCCAGAAATATTGGTATGACCTGGATGATGGTCACACTTATCGGCGCACTCGCAGTCGGTTTGACGGGAATTGCCTATGTACACAAATATGATGTTGCCCTAACCGATCCAGAAACTATCTTTATCCTATACGCCAACACGTTGTTCCACCCCCTGATTTCAGGCTTTTTGTTAGCGGCCATTTTAGCGGCCATAATGAGTACCATCTCATCACAGTTATTGGTGACGTCCAGCTCACTTTCCGGCGACATTTATAAACAATTTTTACGCAAAGAGGCCGGCCAAGACGAATTGGTGTTGGTCAGTCGACTTAGTGTGTTGGTAGTCGCAATTGTGGCGATTATCATTGCTCATGACCGTGACAGCAGTATCTTAAGTCTGGTCAGTAATGCCTGGGCGGGATTTGGTGCCGCATTTGGACCGATTGTATTATTCAGTTTATTTTGGAAAAAAATGACACGGCGTGCTGCAATAACAGCTATGATTACAGGCGCTTCAACTGTTTTAGTCTGGATAAATGCACCGATCACCATAAATGATGTGCAGCTATCTGCCTACATGTACGAAATGGTTCCTGGATTTATTGTGGCATCACTAAGTATTTATATTGTCTCTAAATTCGACGCAGCGCCGTCTGCGGGAATCCAAGAAACATTTGATACTTTTCAACGTCGACTTGAGCAAGCGTTGAGAGATTGAAGCAAAGATAATTTTAGGGTTTTATCATTATAAAAAATGGTTATTATTGACCTTCTCTAAGAGCGTTAGGGCATTTTTAAGGGAACAGTAATATGGCTTTTTATGCAGCACGCCAGCCAATCTTTGATGAAAACAAAGAAGTTTATGCTTATGAGCTTCTATTTCGTGCGGGGTTGGAAAACGTATTTCCTGATGTCGGTGATGACGAAGCGACATCAAAAATGATTGACGGTTTACAAACCAATTTGGGCCTGGATTCCTTAACCCAGAACAAACTGGCTTTTCTGAACTTCACTCACGATACACTGTTAAACAAATACCCGCTGTTATTGCCCAATGATCAAGTCGTTGTGGAAATATTGGAGACGGTTCGCCCCGGCAAAAAACTGTTAGCCGCTGTCAAAGATTTAAAAGATCATGGTTACATTATCGCGCTTGATGATTATATTCATGAGCCTGTATGGAAACACTTTTATCCATTTACCGATATCATCAAGATTGACTGGCAAGCCATGTCAACAGATGAGATAAAGGAAGTAGTAGAAGCAATTAAACCCTTCCCCCATATTAAGCTGCTGGCTGAAAAAGTAGAAACCCATGCAGAATATGAAGTGGCTCTGGAATTGGGTTTCACTTATTTTCAGGGCTATTTTTTCAGTAAACCGGAAGTGATGCAGACCGTGTCTCTGCAACCGTCACAACTTGCCATCGCACAATTAATGGCGGAAATGGCCGAGGCGGAGCCCAACGTCAACAAGATAAGTACAGCGTTTGAGCAAGACGTCAATTTATCCTTCAAATTACTGAAGTACGCTCAATCCCCAATTTTTAAGCGAGCCAAAGAGATAGCCAATATAAAGCAGGCCATCGTCGCTTTAGGCTTACAGGAATTACGCCGTTTTGTATCCTTGCTGTTTACTGCGCAGTTTAAGTCCGACAAACCCGCAGAACTTACGGTGATGTCATTGGCACGCGCCAGATTTTGTGAATCAATTGCGTCTTTGCCAGGGCAACGACCGGACACATCCACTGCGTTTTTAACCGGATTATTATCTTTGCTAGATGCCATGTTGGATGCCCCACTTGGCAACTTGCTTGAGCAATTACCCCTATCAGACGAAATTAAGCAGGCGCTTTGTGAAAAACAAGGCCCATTATCTGGCTATCTGGAACTGGTGACCTGCTTTGAAAAGGCCCAGTGGGACTCAGCCAGTGCTGCGGCAGAGATGTTAAAGATACCTTTGGAGAAAGCAGCCGAGAGTCATGAGGAATCATTAGCCTGGGCGACGGAACGGGCAGCAATGACGAGTTAGTCGTTTTAGCTGTTAATTATTCTAAAATGCCATAGATACACCTCAATTTTCGCCTCAATTTTGCGACCTTTTATGTTATTGTTCTAAGCATATAATTTTCGAATCTATTTATTTAATTCTAACCAGATAAGGCGCATGATGGCTTCTGATATTCCATCCTTAACACATCTTCGCGAACTTGAAGCGGAAAGTATTCATATTTTTCGTGAAGTCGCCGCAGAGTTTGAAAACCCTGTAATGTTGTACTCCGTTGGTAAAGATTCATCGGTATTATTGCACTTAGCCCGTAAGGCATTTTCTCCGGGCAAAATTCCCTTTCCTTTATTGCACGTCGACACGACCTGGAAATTCCGTGAAATGATTGAGTTTCGGGATCGTATGGCAAAAGAACACGGTTTTGAATTGCTGGTGCACACCAACCCCGATGGGAAAGACAACAAAATCACCCCCTTTACCCATGGCAGCGCAAAATATACTGACATTATGAAAACTCAGGCACTCAAACAGGCGTTAGACAAATATAAATTTGACGCTGCATTCGGTGGTGCCAGAAGGGACGAAGAAAAAAGCCGGGCGAAAGAACGGGTTTATTCCTTCCGTGATGAACATCATCGCTGGGACCCAAAAAATCAACGTCCTGAGCTATGGAATATTTACAATTCCCAGATAAACAAAGGTGAGAGTATTCGCGTCTTTCCAATGTCTAACTGGACTGAATTAGATATTTGGCAATATATCTACATGGAAAATATCGAAATTCCAAGTCTTTACCTGGCCAAACCTCGGCCAATTGTTGAGCGTGATGGTGTGAAGATTATGGTTGACGATGATCGGATACCGTTAAATGCAGGTGAAAAGCCGGAAATGGTATCTGTGCGATTTAGAACCCTGGGTTGTTATCCATTGACGGGAGCTGTTGAATCAGATGCCGCAACATTACCAGAAGTCATACAGGAAATGTTGCTGACCAAGACCTCTGAACGTCAGGGCCGCGTCATCGATCATGACTCATCAGGTTCAATGGAGAAAAAGAAAATGGAAGGGTATTTCTAATGAGTGACAATATTACCTGGCATCAACACCAAATTGATAAATCGGCGCGTGCCGAACAAAAATCTCAAAAGCCCTTAGCTATTTGGTTTACAGGGCTTAGCGGTTCAGGCAAAAGCACTATTGCTAACTTGTTAGAGCAAAAACTGGTTGCTAATGACAAACATACCTATCTACTTGATGGTGACAATATCCGCCATGGGTTATGTGGTGATCTGGGGTTTTCTGACAAAGACCGTGTTGAAAACATTCGCCGCATCAGTGAAGTCGTTAAACTATTTGTGGATGCGGGTAGTATCGTGCTTACCGCCTTTATTTCGCCTTTCAAAGCTGACCGCGAATTCTGCCGTAAGTTGTTGCAAGGCAATGAGTTTGTGGAAGTCTTTGTAGACACACCATTGGATGTCTGTGAACAAAGAGATCCCAAAGGTTTATATAAAAAGGCACGTCAGGGTGATATTCAAAAGTTTACGGGTATTGACTCCCCCTATCAGGCACCTGAGTTTCCTGAAATCCATTTGAAATATGATGGTCAGTCAGCGCAAGCCGCTGCAGAGGAAGTTTTCACAGCACTTAAAGCAAAAGGATTTATCTCTTGAGCGGCAATATTAATTCATATATCGACAAATGTGTGGCACTCAGCCAAAAGGCGGGTGCGGCTATCATGGACATTTATCAGCGGGATTTTGATGTCGAATCAAAACAAGATAACAGCCCGCTAACTGAAGCGGACCTGGCTTCACATAATATCATTGTAGACGGATTGCAGGCTATTTCCGAATTTCCAGTATTGTCGGAAGAATCGGCTGAAACGCCTTGGGAAGAGCGCCAATCCTGGCAAACCTATTGGCTGGTTGATCCACTGGATGGCACCAAAGAGTTCATTAAAAAGAATGGTGAATTTACCGTCAACATTGCGCTTATCCATAATGGTGAACCCGTATTAGGAGTGGTTTATGCGCCGGCATTAAACACAACCTATATTGGTGAACTAAGTAGCGGCGCATGGAAAATCGCGGCAGACGGCACAAAATCCCCCTTAACACCCGTCTCTGCTGACAATGCCGATATTGTTAAAGTTGTCGGTAGCCGTTCGCATCAAAGTCCTGAGATTAAAGGCTTTCTGGCATCGCTTGGCAAAGAAGCCGAACTGGTGGCGATGGGCAGTTCATTAAAGTTATGTTTAGTGGCTGAAGGTAAAGCCCATTTATATCCGCGTCTGGGCCCCACTTCTGAATGGGATACGGCTGCAGCACACGCTGTCGTTACTGCAGCGAACGCCAATGTCACTGTCATGGAAAAAGATAGCAGCGGTATCTTTACGGACTCAGGTAAGCCTCTGACCTATAACCAGAAAGAGTCTATTTTAAATCCTTATTTTTTAGTGAGCGTGTAAACAATGCACAACGAAAACGAATTATTACAGTCGGATGTGCTGGCCTACCTTGAACAGCACGAAAAGAAAGATCTTTTACGCTTTTTGACCTGTGGTAGCGTCGACGATGGCAAAAGTACGTTGATCGGTCGCTTACTTCATGATTCGAAAATGATTTATGAAGACCAACTTGCAGCCGTTGTTAAAGACAGTAAAAAAGTCGGCACGACAGGCGAGAAAGTCGACCTGGCGCTGTTAGTTGACGGTCTGCAATCAGAAAGAGAACAAGGTATTACTATCGATGTGGCGTACCGGTACTTCTCCACGGATAAACGTAAATTTATTATTGCAGATACCCCCGGACATGAGCAATACACACGCAATATGGTGACCGGCGCATCCACCTGTGATCTGGCTATCATTCTAGTGGATGCCCGAAATGGCGTGAAAACGCAAACCAAGAGGCATTCGTTTCTGGTTTCTTTGCTGGGTATTAAACAAGTCATCATTGCCATCAACAAGATGGACTTGGTAGATTATCGCAAGGATGTATACGAAAGAATCCGACTGGATTATCTGGAATTTTCTAAGCAATTGAATTTCGAGCAAATTCACTTCACCCCCCTCTCGGCATTAAATGGCGACAATGTCGTCAATAAATCAGAAGCATTAGCCTGGCATGACGGCGAACCGTTAATGAACATGCTTGAAAACCTGGAAGTAGAAGGGACCAGAAACACCGACAATTTTCGCTTCCCTGTTCAGTACGTTAACCGCCCCAACCTGCATTTCCGCGGATTTGCGGGCACCATAGTATCCGGTGATATAAAAGTCGGTGATGACGTCATGGCGTTGCCATCGGGTAAAACATCCAAGGTTAAATCCATCGTCACTTTTGACAATGATTTGCAATATGCTCATATGCCACAGTCTGTAACATTAACACTGGATGATGAGATTGATATCTCCCGTGGCGATATGATTGTGAAGAAAGACGATGTGCCACTTTTGTCCCAGGAATTTTTAGCTACCATCGTTTGGATGGCGGAAGAGCCGCTAATGCCAAACAAGCAATATGCGATAAAATTCGCCACGCAAAAAGTGACGGGCAGTGTCTCTAATATTGAGTACAAAACAGACGTCAATACACTGGAAAATAGTGATGCGGTGCATCTGGAATTAAATGAAATTGGTTTAACTAAGCTAAAGCTCACTCAGCAAGTCGCTGCTGACCCGTATCAGCAGAACAGAGCAACTGGCGCATTTATCATCATCGACCGAATCAGCAATGCCACTGTTGGCGCGGGAATGATACAGAGCGCTATCGAGTCCACCAGCGCGCAGCAAGGACACGAATTCAGTGACTTTGAACTGGAGTTAAATGCGCTGGTAAGAAAGCACTTCCCTCACTGGGAAGCACTTGATCTAACGAAACTGGTCAAGTAAGTAACGATGACGTTGGACCAAATTCTGGTACTGGCAGTCTTTGCCAGTACCATATTAAGTCTTATATTCACGACAAAAAGTCCGGCGTTGATCTTTGCTGTGAGTGTCCTTTCTTTACTTTTACTAGGCATATTGGACAGTGTTCACGTACTTTCTAATCTGAGCAATAAAGGACTGGTGATATTGGTGCTGTTATTGCTGGTCAGCTTAGCGGTCGACAAATCCGGTCTGATAAAGTCATTGGGGCGAAAACTCATATCAGAGCATTATGGGAAGTCCCTTTTTAAAGTGCTCAGCCTGTCGTTTTTTAGCTCAGCACTGTTAAACAACACAGCAGTCGTATCCACACTCAGTGGCCCTATTAAACATAACAATCATATTGCACCTTCTAAATTACTTATCCCCCTCTCCTATGCGGCTATTCTTGGCGGCACGGTAACCTTAATAGGGACCTCAACAAATCTGATTGTCGATAGTTTTTTGATTGAACATGGACACCCCGGATTTGCTTTTTGGGATTTCACACTGTACGGACTGACAGCCGGTATTATCAGCTGTTTTGTGGTGTTTCTGTGCACCTGGTTATTGCCAGAAAAAGCCAATAAACAACAGCTTTATAAAAGCTATATTATCGAGGCAAAAGTTGAATCAGGATCCCCGCTCGTAGGTAAATCGGTCGCGGATAACCATTTACGAAACTTACCCGAATTATTCTTAGTGGAAATTGTTAGGAATAAGCGACTGATTAGTCCAGTAACACCTGAAATTGTCATTGAACAACACGACAAATTGATTTTTTCAGGCAATATTGAACGTGTTGATAGTCTGGACCACATCAAAGGGCTGTCCTTTTTTGCCGATGCCAATGGTCTATTGCGGGAAAACCTGACGGAAGTGGTTGTCTCTAACCGCTCACAATTAATTGGCAAAACCATGAAGCAGGTTGGTTTTCGTTCCTTATTCGATGCTGCTGTAATGGCTGTCAGGCGTGATGGTGAAGCGCTTAGCGGTAAATTAGGTGAAATAAAATTGCGTGCTGGCGATTTTCTGTTGCTGGCAACCGGGAATGACTTTAAAAATCGCAACAATATCAACAGTAACTTTTTCGTGCTCAATGAGCGACGGGTAAACACCAAACTTAAAAAATGGCAGGATATACTCGCTATCGGTGGCTTTTTAATCGCCATTGGGTTGGCGTCATTCGACCTGGTCGGCTTAGATATTTCGTTACTCTGCTTGCTGGTAACGTTCATTTTCAGCAAAAACCTGAGTACCAATGAAGTGAAACGTGGATTACCCCTTAATCTCATTGTGGTGATCGTCGGGGCTCTTAGCCTCTCCACTGCGCTCGAGCAAACTGGGCTGATAGCGCGCTTTACGCAATTAATAGAACCGGTGTTGATGTCCACCACACCATTTACTGCATTAGTGCTGGTCTATCTGACTACATTGCTATTAACGGAGCTGGTAACAAACAACGCTGCCGCGGCGTTGATGTTTCCCTTCGCCTATGGTGTAGCCCAAAGCCTGGGACTGCCGATTATGCCGTTTGCACTCTCAGTTGCTTTTGCAGCAAGCGCCAGCTTTATGTCACCCTACGGTTATCAAACTAACCTGTTGGTTCACAGTGCGGGTGGCTATCACACAAAAGACTTTATAAAGATTGGTCTGCCGATATCTATTACGTTTTCGGTGATCGTTTTGGCCATGCTGAAATGGCAATATGGGCTATAAAAAATGCCTCAGTTGAGGCATTTTTGTAAAGAAACAAGCTGTGCTGAATTTGAAAATCAGGCTTTGCGCCAGGTTGTACCTTCAGGACCGTCTTCCAAAATCACCTTCATTGCGGATAGTTCATCTCTAGCCTGGTCAGCTTCTGCCCAGTTTTTCGCTTGACGCGCTGCATTGCGTTTAGCGATAAGCGCTTCTACCTGGTTGGCAAAGTCGTCAGATTCAGCATCACCACCCTGTAAATAGCTTGCAGGATCAAGTTGCAATAACCCCAACACCCCGGCTAATTCCCTTAACGTCGCTGCCAGAATTTGTTGTCTCTCACCAACTTCTGCGCGATTAATAGACTTGGCGATATCAAAAAGCACCGCAAAGGCTTCCGGTGTATTGAAATCATCATTCATCGCCGCATTGAACTTGTCTACAAACGACTCATCAACCTCCACACCATCAACTACTTCGATGCCTCTCAACGCAGTATAAAGCCTCTCAAGCGCCGCTTTGGACTGATTCAGATTATCACTGCTGTAATTTAGCTGACTGCGATAATGTGCTGAAAGTAGAAAATAGCGCAATGTTTCCGGATCATAATCTTTCAGAACTTCTCTTAATGTGAAGAAATTCCCCAATGATTTGGACATTTTTTCTTTGTTGACCTGCACCATACCGGTATGTACCCAATAATTCACATAAGGGGTGTCGTAGGCGCAGCATGACTGAGCGACTTCATTTTCATGATGAGGAAAGATTAAATCAGAGCCACCTCCGTGGATATCAAAATGCTTTCCCAGGTGCTTGTGATTCATTGCCGAACATTCAATGTGCCAACCCGGTCGCCCTTCACCCCAGGGCGAAGACCAATGCGGTTCTCCCGGTTTTGCCGCTTTCCACAAAACGAAATCCAGCGGTGCTTTTTTCTCGTTGTCCACGTCCACGCGAGAACCCGCGTTTAGCTGTTCAAGATCCTGCTTACCCAACTTGCCATAGTCTTTAAAACTTCCGACATCGAACATCACATCACCAGATGGCGTAACGTAGGCATGCTCTTTTGCTATCAATTTCTCAATGACAGCAATGATCTCGTCCATATGCGTGGTGACACGTGGTTCGATGTCTGCTGGCAACAAATTAATGGCTTGAAAGTCTTCGTGCATTAGCGCGATAGTTCGGTCGATGAGTGCCGTAAAATCTTCGTTATTTTCCTGCGCGCGTTTGATAATTTTGTCATCTACATCGGTAATATTGCGCACATAGGTGACATCGTAGCCAGAGTAGCGCAGATATCTGACCATCATATCGAAACTCAAATATGTTCTGGCATGCCCCATATGACACAAGTCATACACAGTAATCCCACAGACATACATACCCACCTTTCCGTTTTGCAGTGGCTTAAATGTTTCTTTTTTCTGTGACATTGTGTTGTATATCTGAAGCATGATTTTCCTTATTTGAGGCTCATCAAATGGACTTAATTATCCGTTAACCAAGAATTCTGTATTGCGGGCGCATTTTACCCTGCTATGGCACTCTTCTCCAGTCAGTTATTATGATATCCTTGCAATATCATTACAGAGTTCATCCGAAACAGAATAAAAAGGTAATTTACATGGTTTCATTACATACCAACATGGGCGTTATTAAGCTGAAATTAAACGCAGAAAAAGCACCAAAGACCGTAGAAAACTTTCTGTCTTACGTAAATGACGGCTTCTATGACAATACTATCTTTCACCGTGTTATCAGTAGCTTCATGATTCAGGGCGGCGGCATGGAGCCGGGCATGAATGAAAAACAAACAAAAGCACCAATAGACAATGAAGCAAATAACGGTTTGTCTAATACGCGTGGCAGTGTTGCCATGGCGCGTACAATGGACCCGCATTCTGCAACAGCACAGTTCTTTATCAATGTTGTTGATAACGACTTTTTAAATTTCAGAAGTGAATCTCGTGACGGTTGGGGATACTGTGTATTTGCAGAAGTTGTTGAAGGCATGGACGTTGTCGACAAAATCAAAGCAGTCAGCACCGGATTTTCTGGCATGCATCAGGATGTACCTGAAGAAGATATCATCATCGAAAAAGCCGTCGCTGAATAAATATTGCAAACCACCATACAACTAAATCAGGGGCAGACTCCTGCCCCTCCTGCCAATGAATAAAACGCTTTTTATCGCAGATTTGCACCTCAGTGCTGAACGAGAAGATATCACCACTTGTTTCCTGCAATTTTTACAGGATTTGGATCACAACACTGATGCCCTCTATATTCTCGGTGATTTGTTTGAGGTCTGGGTGGGCGATGATGATATTAATCCCTTCACAGAAAATGTAATCACAGCCCTCGCCACCTTGTCAGATAAAAATATCCCCGTTTATTTTATCCATGGTAATCGCGATTTCTTGATTCGTAAAAAGTTTGCCAAAAAAGCCTCACTTACCTTATTGCCCGAAAGAATGGTCATTGATTTATATGGTGTTCCCACGTTGATCATGCATGGTGATGAATTGTGTACTCGAGATGTGGCATATCAGAAGTTTCGCAAAAAAGCGCGAAGTTGGTGGTGGCCAAACCTTGTATTACAGTTGCCGCTTGCAGTCCGTAAAAAGATTGCAGAACGAGGACGCAGAGTCAGTAAAATGAATCAACAGGCCCTGACAGAAAGCATTATGGATGTCACCCCTGAAGAAGTCATTAAAGTGATGCAAAACCACAGTGTGCAACGTTTGATTCACGGCCATACACACCGCCCTGCCATTCATGATGTCCAGTTGCAAGACAAAGCAGGAAAGCGCATTGTGCTGGGAGACTGGTATGAGCAAGGCAGTATCCTGGAGGTCAATGAAAATGACTACCAATTAAAGCAACTGCCTTTTTCTTTAAACCTAAAATAATCAGTCAGACAACTGATTAATTTAGCTTAAATCACCAAAAGCTATTCGGACCATACCGCATATTCATTGCCAGTCGGATCTTCAAAGTGAAAGCGTCGGCCACCCGGAAATGAAAAGATAGCTTTAATGACCTTACCCCCAGACTTTTCCACGTCATGTTGCGTTGCTTCAAGATTAGCGCTGTAAATAACCAGCAAGGGTGCACCAAGATTGACGTTAACAGCCTTGTCGCTTTGATAAAAACCACCATCAATCCCTTGTTTCAAAAAGCAACTGTACTCAGGACCGTAGTCCACAAACTCCCAGTCAAATACAGTATGAAAAAACGATTTAGCGCGAGTAATGTCTGTTGTTGGGATTTCCAAATAATTAATCTTATGATGCTTGTCCATAATTCACTCTCTTAGGATATGTTTACCGAATAACCGCACCCTGGGTTTTCCCAAACTGGGTTTCCTGATCATAATCACTGTTGCGTTGTTTATAATGTTTAATTGTCTCAGCCACGTGGGACTTCGCTATATTCGCCAACTGCTCGCAATCGTAGTGCGGCACCATGTTATCCAGTTTATCCGCTATGGTCTGTGCCGCTTCTTGCCCCAATGCCTGATGCCCGATTTCGTGCACTTGCAAGGCCCGATAAAAACGTTCAAAGCGGCTCTCAATGTCTGGTTCCGGATGATCCAGATGCAGCTTTGGCAGCATGAATTTTACTTTTAGCTGAATTTCGATATCACTCAAATAACACAGATTGCCTCGGGTCATATAGCGAAATGTCGGACTCACCGTCCACTGGGTCTGGCCATAATAGACCTTGCCATCGCGGCTAATCGGGGAGCTGTTGTATACCGCCTCTTGCAAGGTTTGCCCCTGGGATGGCCTGACAAAATAATGATTGGTATAGATTTTTTCGCTGACAGCTGCATGGCCTATGCTCATCCAGGCGCACAATAATGCGGTAATCTTGCTAGAAATTTTCATTGCACCAACCTGGCAGCCAAGCCTGACGCTCTGAGACATCTGTGCTGCACTGCCTGAGTAATAGTTTTGCGACTGCACAAAACTGCGATATGCTTTTTAGCTCTCGTTATACCAGTATAAAGCAGTTCTCTGGTAAGCAATTCCGAGGTTTTACCCGACGATTCCGGTAACACCAATGTCACAGCGTCAAATTCGGATCCCTGACTTTTATGAATAGTCATTGCATACATTGTATCGTGGCCTGGTAATTGTGCAGGTAAATACGCCTTGAGCTGACCTTCCTGCTCGAAGTAAACAACCCGCGTTCCTTGCTTATTCTGACCGCAAATGCCGATGTCTCCGTTGAACAAACCTTGATCATGATCGTTTGCCGTGATCATAAGCGGTCGACCAGCATAATATATGTCATCCCCTGCTTTGAGTCCTTTTGCCAGCAACAGGTCTTCTACTTTTACATTAATACCCTGTACACCAAAAGGTCCCTTTCGCGTCAAACAAAGAATCTGAATTTTGCGCAATTGCAAAAACGCATTGCGGTAGTCATGCCGTTCGATCAGTGCGAAATACGCCCGTATATGCGATGCAAAAAACTGCCAGATTTGACTAAAGTTCACCGTCTCTGACCATACGATATCATCTGCACCATCGCAATCTTCCAGCAATTCCAGTACCGCTTCTGTAGCACCGGAATTAATCGCTGAAGCCAACTGGCCAATGCCACTGTCGGCAGAAAAACGATGGCTTTTTGTCAAGGCAACAATATGGTCTCTGAATGCAGGAATTCGTTCAGAAGAAGATAAATTCATGGATTTCGGTAAGGTCTCATGCAAAACCGCTTCTACCAACTGGCGAAAATCCTCATTGTTCTGGGGATAAAGATCTTTAATCAAGCACATATCGGAAAAGACACTGCCCACTTCTACGGACGCCAATTGATTAGCGTCACCAAGAAAAACAACACGGCATGTATCGGGAACTGCCTGCACCAGTTTGCTTAACAGCGGTAAATCTATCATGGAAGCTTCGTCAATAATCAACACATCTGCAATTATTGGATATTCACTATTATGACGAAACAAATGACTGCTGGGCAGACTCCCCAGCATGCGATGAATTGTCGAGCATTGGATCTTGGTGTGTTGCTGCTGCCCGGAGCCTTGTTCAGTTAAAAACTGTTGTGCCTTTTGCAGTGACTCCCCGAGCCTTGCTGCCGCCTTCCCTGTGGGTGCGACCAGCTTAATATCCAGTACTTTTTCTGACAGTTGCGATAGCGCCACAATGAGTTTAGCAACGGTGGTGGTTTTACCCGTTCCCGGCCCACCGGTGATAATACTCAGTGAATGAAAACAGGCTGACAACACCGCCACCATCTGCCAGTCGGTCTCCCCAGAGACGCGGTTTTCCTTCAACAATGGCCGCATACAGTGTTGTAAATTTTGCAAATCGGTCAGTTTCTTCTCAGCCATACGTCTTGTCAGAAAATCAAAGACCTGTTGCTCATAGCACCAATAGCGATAGATATAAAAGCGATTATTTTCCACCAGCACCTGATGCTGAATTGCATTTAGTCGCTCCTGATTATCGGTTTTGACTATATCCAACCGTGCGAGCGCAGCTAATAAAGATTGTGACTGCGGGAATGTGAAAACAGGAAGAAATGGTTGCCCGATTTCCGACAGTTCCAGACAGGTGTGTTGGCGACTTAGCTGTTTACTTGCCAGCGCAGCGAGCATCCCCAACAAAAGCATATCTGCAGATTGCCAATTTGGCTTGCCAAATTCCGCGACTAAAAAACAGGCGTAATGTCTGTCGATGTCACGAATAATACCCTTTTCAGCTAATTCTCTTAGCTTGCCATCAAGCTCCCAAAATATTGGTTGATCATCGTTGAAAAAGAGGTTCTTCCTTTTGAAGTCCGGCTGTTTTTGGGGCGTGGGAATATTCTGAAACAACGTTGATTCAGTCATGTTGTTCTCCTGCCAGCAACCTGTCCAGTTGCACTATTGCCTGCTCGGGAAACTTGATATGGAATATACCACTGCCCGGTTGGTCACTGCGCATTCCCCTGAGGTATAAATAAAAGGCTCCACCATGATGTATCTGATATTGATAATGGGATAATCGGCTTTTTAGAAAGCGATGCAAAGCTACCGAATACAATAGTGCCTGTAAAAAATAATCGTGATGTGCCATGGCTTCAGTCAGATTTTGTGGCGCATAGTTTTCAAAGTGTTGGCCGAGATAATTGGATTTATAGTCGGCCACATAGTACCTGCCCCCCTGCAGAAATATCAGATCAATATAGCCTTTTAACATCCCATGCAATCGCTGCAACTGATAATCGTGCTGTGAAGCCGGTATCGCCGTAGATACAACCTTATTAAAGGCCTGAATATCCACGTCTTGCAACGGAAGATAAAACTCCATTTCCGGCAGTTTCTGTTGCTCCTCAATTGAGCTAAGTGGGGGGATGCTAGTGTTGTCGCTGGTAAACAGAGGTGCATCGAGGGCTTCTTGCAACCAGGTTGCGATATCGGGCAATAGCTCAGCATCTACACCATATTTTACGGCGAGTTTAGTACTGCTAAGCAAAATCGTTTCTGGTTGAGTAAAGTCACTGTTCTCCAGCACGTCATGCAGGTAAGAGCCTGCATTTGCACCTTTTGTAAAACTAAAGCGAATCTCGTTGGCTTCTTCAACATCGGACTCCTCGAGTTCCTGATGAATCTCGTTAAAGGCCTTCTTGTCTACGTCATGCCCTGCGTGATCAGCGACAACCTGACGTTTAGAAGAAATGCTACTGTAGCTGTTTAATCGCCACCCAGTGTCTAGTGACTGAGTAAAGGTGTGAAGTGGTGCAAGTTTATCCACAGCGAACGCTCTACTATATCGCAACTCGCCAGACATACCCTCGGTATAAATACAGGCATCTACCCCATTAAAACGCTGCTGCAAACACGCTATAATCTTCGAGTCAGTTAGCTGACGAGCCTCCTCTGGCGACAAATGCCCCAGCAGCAAATGACCAAAGGCCGTTTCGGAAAAGCCGGATAGTTTTTTGCTACGCCCCTGCAGGCAATTCCAGCAACCGAGCCAACATAGGTATTCGGCTCGAGTCACCGCCACATAGAAAAGACGAATATCCTCCGCGATTCTTTCGTTCTCAGTTTGCTGAGCCAAGGCAATGTTATCGCCATCAAAGTCATAACGGAGTTGCTGTTGCTCATCATGGTAAAAGCTATCCGTTGCCATTTTATAGCGACTGGCAAATGGCAGGAACACAATCGGATACTGTAAGCCTTTGGAACCATGAATAGTCACAATTTGCACCAATTCCCGATCGGTCTCTAAACGCAATTGCTGCTCTTTCACAGACTGCGGCGCCTGTAGCATCTCTCCAAGCCAATTCACCAGCTCCGTCGCCCCGCGCAACTGCTCGCTTTGGGATTGAAGCACTTCACTCAAATGCCTGACATCCGTCAGCATTCTTTCCGCTTCAGAATGATTTAGTGAGAGTTTTTTGGCAACCTGGAATGCATCCAGCACTACATTGATGGCAGCGGCCACACTGTCATGACGCCAATATTCTCTTGCCTGTGCAAATACGGACAGAAGGCCAGCCCAGGTTTCGGTGTTTTCCCGCAGCTCAGATAGCTCTGGCGCAGAGTAGCAAAATATCGGATCCAGCAAGGCCGCCATCACAGCCGATTCAGACTGATATTGTTCGATTGCAGTGAGCAATAACCACAGGCTGTAAGCACTGTCGGAAGAAAAAATACTTTCTTTAGATAAGAAGACACTGGCAACACCCACGTCCGACAATGCGGATTTGATAACCCCAGCTTCCACCTTATCTCTGACTAAAACCGTAATGTCCTGACTTTGTATCGGACGAGTGTCGATTCGTCCTTGTCCCAGATAGCTGACGATTGCCTGAGCGCATTCTTGCGCCAATTGCAGCAACGCTTTTTGATTGGAAAACGGTTGCGCCTCTGCGGAACTATCTAAGTAACGAATTTGAAATGCAGACAACCTGTCATTGCCAAGATAGCAGTCAACAGCGGATTTGGCAGCCTTGACCGACTGAAAAGGAATATCCTGATGATATACAAAACCCGTGGCACTCTCATTAAACAGATGATTGACAGCGACAACGAGATTGGCCTGAGCTCGCCAATTAGTGTCCAGCGTGTAGCGTTGTTCTTCTGCTGTTGCTCTTTTGGCATTGATATAGGTGAAAATATCACCTCCACGAAAGCCGTAAATGGCCTGTTTGGGATCACCTATCATGATCAGTAACGGCGCTGAAGAACTATCCGAACCAGCATATATCGCCCTGAATATCTGGTACTGCACCGCGTCAGTATCCTGAAACTCATCCACCATTGAGGCTGGAAATCGCGACCGCAATTTTTGCTGTAATGAATCCGACGCGTCACTTTGTGTCAATGCCCGATGTAAATCCACTAACAAGTCATCAGGGCTCACCACCACATCCTGATTCTTGTGTCGAGCCATATGGCTTTTCACATACTGACAAAACCGCAGTAAATGGAACTTACGATACATTTTGTACAGCTTCGATTGCATTGCCAGCAAGTGATCAAATTGGCTAAAATCAAGATGGCTCAAATCGGAGCTGTTTTTGGTCTTTGCCTTTTCCAGTTTCTCCTGGCAAAAAATACCCCAGGAATCCTTTTTACGCGTAAACTCCAATTTGTCACTCAGACAAAATTCCGTCATAAGCTTCAGTACATCTGGATCGGCTACCAAAGCGTTTTTGCGCAGTTTAGCCGAACCCAAAACCTCATCTATCTGATGGTCCAGCCACCATTTTTTCAGTTTCTGGACTTGCTGATGATATGCCAGCAACAGGTCGTTGACTTCAGTGCTTAGGTGCACTGCATCGGGCAAGACCACATCGCGGTATAACAACGCCCGGCAGTCGTTAAGTAATTGCTCTGGTTGTGACCAATGACGCATGATTAATTCAAGTTCAACTGCACTGGCACAGACCACATGTTTGCGCCAGTAATCCATTGTTGCCTGTTGTAAATAATCTGACTCGTCTAAGAGAAACTGTCGCTCAAACTGCACTCCACTTTCAAAAGCTTCTTCCAACAAAACACGTTGGCAAAATCCATGAATCGTAAAAATGGACGCTAGATCCATGTTTTGTTTTGCTACGATTAAACGTTGCATGGACAAATCGGGACGCTCATCATACGCAAGCAATGACTGAATAAAGGGATCTGACGATTTATTTTGTTTATAGGCGCTGAGTGTTTCGCCAATGCGCTTTAGAATGCGCTCTTTCAATTCTGCTGTAGCGGCATTGGTAAAGGTCACCAATAAAATCTGTTCAACATTTAAGGCCTTGCAGCCATGCCCCAGCAACAAGCGCATATACAGGTTACTGATGGTATAGGTTTTACCGGTTCCGGCACTGGCCTCAATTAATATTTGCCCCGAAAGAGCTAACTGTTCTGCGCTAAGTGCTTTCACGCTTCGCCCTCCCCTGATAATACTGGTGCAACGAGGCATTCCGTCAGATACGCAAAGGCGTCGAAGACTGGCTCTAAATCCGGATAAACCCGTCTGGCATGTCTGTCCAACCCTTCTCCCTGTGTGAACCCATCTTCAACGTAACTGGCTATCGTGAGCGCTTTGTTTTGTTTTGTGTACCATAATTCGGCGGCGCGAGGGAAAAATGGCAGCGGCATCTCTTTTGCCAACTCGAAAAACCTGAGCAATAGAGATAGATAGGCGTTGGCCTGTTCCTGAGTGGGAGATTCCATCCTGATGATGTCATCAGTGGCAGCAAAATAACCGCACTCCACTGTCGTTTTGGCAGATAAGGCGGAAAAACATAATTGCATGTACAATTGCAATTGATCAATTAATCGTAGTTTACCCGGACGCATCAACACTAAAATACTCTGCTGTTGGTTATCAATCAGCTCTAATCTGCCCCGCACTTCCTGCTCACCTATAACGATGACATCAGAAACAACGATTATGGATTGCAGAGCGATGCCTGTCGCTTTATGGAAGCGCTCTTTTATGCTGTTTGCGTTTGCCATCACCTGTTCACTGGTATAGTTACCGAGTTGCCCACCGGGAATATCCCCGGTTAATTGCCAGTTCTCAGCAACATTGTCCGACTCGGATGACGTCAGCGCATCATCCATCAACCAATATTGACTGAGGGAATCAAGAGACAGCGGTTCGTGTTCCTCGGCCATCTCGTCAGCGGACCAGAACTGGCTATGCCATGAATGCTTAAAATAGTGAGAGATTGGATTTCGCAAGCATCGTAGAAGCTGCTGAAAATCAATGACGGTATCTGGGCGTTGCGCAACAAAACTGTCGAATGTTGCAATAATGTTCTGACTTTGCAACACCAGAAAGGGTTTGCAGGACAACGTTGACTGCTGCAATCGTGTCTGCATTGCGTCGGCAACATGGTGCCAACTGCTGTGATAACAGGGTTGTAATGCAAAATTATCAGGATGAAAGGGCTGCAGTGGAAAATACGTCACTAAATGTCCGGTTATGCCGCTATCGATGCCGTTATCCACTCGGGTATCACCCGAGTCGTCCTCGCAGGCCAGTACGTATGACTGTTCACAATATTCCAATAATTCCGAAATTAGAATGGAGGGATTCTCTGGTGAATTATCCTGCTCACTGCGGCCGACATAGCTCAAATAAAAACATTGGCGGGCTGATATCAGCGCTTCCAGAAACAAATAACGATCGTCCATCCGCCTTGCTCTGTCCCCCCTTCTGGGAGATGAATATTGCATGAGATCAAAGCCTACGGGGACGACTTGTCGAGGATAATCGCTGTCGTTCATCCCCAACAAACAGACAACCTTAAATGGAATACTGCGCATTGGCATCAGAGTTGTAAAATTCACTCGTCCCGTTAAAAAGCGCTGTCCCACACCCGACACATCCATTTTTTGTTGCAGTGCAGCGACGAAGACATCTTGCGAAATAGCATCGGAATATTGCAAACCATGCTCGCTAAGTGACGCCAGTGCCTCTCGAATCGCGGCAAACACTTGAGCATTATCGTCTGACTCAGCAAAGAAATGACTCAACACCTGCTCTGCCAATTGCACTTTGGCTGATAATGTCTCATTGCGTTGACATGCAGACAGCACTGCCTGCAACGCCTCAACAAATGTGATGAACTTACCCAGCGCTTCGGTTACCTGCCCTTCGGCTGCCGGAAATGGCAAAATATCGCTATCGCCGATTGTCGTAGCCTGGTTGCAAGCGTATCCAGACAGCAGCCTTCGCAAACCAAATAACCAGGTGTTATTGCCCTGCTCCGGTACATTCCAGCGCTGCTTATCTGCCGCGTTCAGCCCCCAGCGGATATTGACTGAATTACACCAGTGCTTTAGTACCTGTACTTCCTCCGTGCTGACGCCAAATTGCGTCAATACTGCTGCCATTTCAAAAATGGCAAACACTTCATTAAAGTTAAGACGTTTATGATGCAGCTTTAGCAGCACCAGCAGTGTTTCAGATAAACTGTATTCCTGACGCAGATTACGATCAGATATGGCATAAGGAATGGCTTTGTCATTGAGCGCGCTGGATGAAAATACCGCGTCAATATATGGGCCATACTGAGCCACATCCGGCATCATCACAACCACTTCATCGACACTCTCGATCACCCCCGATTGCAACCAGTGGTAAATTCGTTCTCTTAATATTTCCAATTCTCTGACAGGGGAGTGAGCGACGTTGATTTGAATGCTGTGATCGTCTGGTTTAACGACTGATTTTGGCACATCTACGTTACTCTCCCGCAGCGCAAATATATCATGCTGCAGCTTTTCCAGTAGCGAATGATTCAAGGGCTCAGTGAAAAGATCGTCTTGTTCAATTGGGAAATCCATTAATTGTGACAAGAAGTCGCGACCCACTTTTCCCCAGGAGGCCAACAGAGGATGGCCGATATCTGACAGCGTTACAGCAGCCGCTTTTACATCGTCCGGTTCCAGCAATAAGGACAACTGTTTCTTTGCCATTTGTCGGGTATCGACAATATCAGCCCAAAAATGCTCCGACGGATTCAGCCAAAACAGATAAACTGGCTGCCTCTCAGCGAGGGCATTAAAGACTTCCAGCTGTGGGGTTGGAATGGTAGACATCCCAAATATAAATAACGGAGTCTGTGTGTGATTATCTGCATGCAAACGAGTGAGTAATTCCGTATGCATGTTCGCTCGGTGATACGGCGATTCTCCCAGTTCCTCTGTGTACTTCACTAAACGTCGCCACAGCAGCGGTTGCCAGGGTTGTTTACTGACATCAACATCAGGCAGCGTATCCTGCCCCTGTTCCCAGGTCGTTACCCAGTCAGGTCGATACATCAGATACTGATCATAGATATCAGCGATTTTTGCCGACAATTGATACAACTTCAGTGGACTTTCGCCATCCTGCAAATAGTTGCGCAATAGCAGAAACGCATCCTGATCCAGCATATCTGGCAAAATCGCGAGAATCTTCCAGCATAAATTATCCTTGGTAAAAGCCGATTCCGCAGGCAGGTCGTCAAAATGGGATTGATACAATGACCAGATATAAGTGGATGGCAAAGGAAACTGGATATTGGCCATCAGTCCGGTAGAGGAAGCAATATTCAGTTTCAACCACTGGGCCATTCCAGGACTCTGCACTAATACCTGTAACGGCGTAAATACTGCGCTGGCAAGATCAAGTTCGTCGTTTTCGGCGATACGACTCTGTTGAAAAGATTGCAGCACCGAAATCAACCTGCCTGACAAAACTTCCATATTATTTGAGTGAACAAAATGTAGCACGTAACGTTGCCCTCTTTATCGTGTTTTGTATAGAAACACGACGTCCTTTTCTATGCTTTTTAATTGCAGATTAAATTCGGCCGCCAGCCATTGAAAGGTTGGCTCACTATAAAAACAGATGTGAGTCTTGTCGTTTTTGTAGTGCCATCGACTAAAAGCTGCAACGTCGGTAACCCGTTTGGTCATAATAGCGATAATGCCATTCGGTTTTAGCATTTTCAGCAACCTGCGCATTAGTACATCAGGTTGCGCAATATGCTCCAGCACTTCTGTCATGGTGATAAAATGATATTGTCGATGCAAGACATCCTGATGAGGATGATAATACAAATCATAGTTGACCATAGCCAGATTTCGTTGCTGTGCCAGTTGGCTCAGCGCCTGCCCTTCACCACACCCATAATCCAGTCCCAAAACTGGCCCATCAAATATCTGCTCTAGCTGCATATGCAGCGGTACTAAGGTACGCTCTAAAAACCGCTGGTACCCCTCAGTCAGTTCACTGTTTTCATGCAAATCATACTCGGCTTTTTCCGCCTCAGAAGACAAGTGATAATGCTCAGGAACAAACACCAGATGACACTCCGGGCATTGCAGATAGCAACGGTGTTTATCCTCAAAATAACACCTTGTCGCAACTTCGTGGCACAGCGGACATGAGGCTTTGGAAAATTTTATTTCGGTCATATCGCTAGATTAACACAGATTATTTCTACCACCTTAGCTACCGTTGCAGGGCACATTTTGATAGCATCCCTGCACTTATTCTGAATTTAACAGTTGTACTTTTCATGAAATATATCTCTTTCAACATCAACGGTTTACGCGCCAGGCTACATCAACTCAGCGCTCTCATTGATAAACATCAACCAGATATTATCGGTTTGCAGGAAACAAAAGTACATGACGACATGTTTCCTTTAAGCGATGTAGAAGGCTTGGGTTACCACGTTTACTACTTTGGACAGAAAGGACACTATGGAGTGGCGCTTATGAGCAAAAAGCCGCTACAAGATGTGCAGTATGGTTTTCCGACTGATGAAGTCGATGCTCAGCGTCGCATGATCATGGGCACCGTCCATGACGAGCAAGGGAATAAAGTCAGAGTGCTTAATGGCTATTTTCCACAGGGGGAAAGTCAGGACCACGAAACCAAATTCCCGGCAAAACGAAAATTTTACCAGGATCTGATGCAGTACTTAGACGATTTTCACACCCCTGACGAGAATATCATTGTCATGGGTGATATGAATATTTCTCACAAGGACAACGACATTGGCATCGGAGAACCCAATCGAAAACGTTGGTTAAAAACCGGCAAGTGCAGCTTTTTGCCGGAAGAACGTGACTGGTTGGAAACGTTATTCAGTTGGGGTTTCCACGACAGCTATCGGGAATTAGAGCCAGAAACCGAAGATAAATTCAGCTGGTTTGATTACCGCTCCAGAGGGTTTGATGACAACCGTGGCTTAAGAATCGATTTGATTCTGGCTACGGCGTCAATGCGTCAACAACTCAATGAAGCCGGGATAGATTACGAGCTGCGGGGTATAGAAAAGCCCTCAGATCATGCACCTATCTGGGCATCTTACGAGTAAATAATTGATGTCGTTGTTGCAGGTCATTAGTTTTATCGCCTATTTTGGGATAGTGTTTTATATCTTGCGACAGGTCGATTTCTCGGCATGGCTCAAGCAGGGACGATTTCAACATATTGTCTTTGGCTCCTGCGCCAGCCTGTTTATTTTATGGCTTTTTCGTACCGGAATTTACGACGGTCTTGATGTGCATTTCCTGTGGTTGGCTGCCCTCACCTTGCTGCTAGGATTTCGCTGGGCAATTATCTCTGCCAGTCTGGCAATGTTGGGCTGTGTGCTGGTCGGGATGGAGCCCTGGCAAAATATCGGTGTGACTGGCCTGGCCGGTGTTGTGGTGCCGATATCAATCAGCTATGCAATCTACGCGTTGTCCTTCCATAAACTGCCAAAACACTTCTTCATTTATGTGTTTGTCTGTGGTTTTTTCGGTGGGATGGCGGCGCTGGGTTTAAAAATGGCAACGTTGGCAGGGTATTTTTGGCTGGCGGATATCCATGACTGGCAAACTATCGTAGATAATTACCTGATTTTAATACCTTTACTGCTGTTTCCGGAAGGGTTGTTAAACGGTATGAGTATGACCATGCTGATAATCTACAAGCCAGATTGGGTTTACACCTTTCATGACAAGTTTTATCTGGACGGGAAGTAATAGCATACTGGGCAGGATAACCGATACAGTATTACACCCGTCTCTCAAATTAATCTACAATCAAGTCTAATACATTTGCCAAATCGGATTTTCCTTCGGCAATTTCTTCTTTTGTCAGACCCGATAGCTCATGCGGGAAAACCAACCAGTCAGCACTTTCATGAATGTAATAGTCTGGTGTGATATTGGTTTTGTTATTGCTGGGTTTGTACCAAGGCGTAGCGATACGGACATCACGCGGCATATTCAGACGCATTAACTTTTTCGTCTGCTCAATCAGCGCAGCAATACTTCGCCCTGAATCAAACACATCATCAACAATGAGCAAACCATCTTCTGCGTTGGCATTTTCAACCAGATACTGCAAACCATGTACTTTAATGGTTTTACTTTGTTGGTTAATGCCGTAATAAGACGAGGTGCGTACAGCAATATGATCGGTGTGGACCTTCTTATATTCAAAGAATTCCTGTACCGCAATACCGACAGGTGTGCCACCTCGCCAAATACCAATGATAAACTGTGGGCGGAATCCATCTTTATAAACAGATGATGCGAGTCTAAACGAATCTTCTATAAGAGATTGTGCAGTGATAAACGTTTTGTTCATAATATTTGACGAATCAATTTCCTAAATTGTTTTGCACAAAATAAAAAAGGGGCTTACACCCCTGATTTGCTTCAAGTTCAATATGATGGCTTAAAACCATTGTTTGGTAAATACCTTGTCTAACTCATCAAAGGCAGTACGTAACAATGAGGCTAACTCTTTGTATCTCGGGCGTGCTTTTACGGCTTGTAGTTGGCACCCCTGTTCACGCATTTTCTGGTGAATATCACGATACCATCCTTTTACCGAGGGCGGCAGTGGCTTGTTAGAACGGTATCCGAGCCACAATAGCCCCTGAAAAGGTAGACTTAAAAAGAACGCGGCAACCGTTATGGCTTGCGGCAAAAACGCAGAACCATTGGTATTGAGCAAGATAGCAGCGGAAATAACGGCAAACGCAGGCATGATTTTTAGACCAAGTTGCGTCGCCATAATAATTTGGCCATCTGGAAATAATGAAAATAATTGTTTTTGCAACGGCCAGATTTTCATGTAGTCCTGACCATCTCTAACTACACTACCAATGGTATGAGCCATACTACGCTTCCTCAACACAACCTGTTTTTATCAGGAACTTTAATAATAACTTGTTATCGACCAATGCGCCAAAAATTATTAGACATTGGGTATTACAAATTCGGGATTCATCGTATTATACGCACCTGTGGTGAATAAGGTTCGCCAACTGTAAATCAACAGTTGGAACCGTTTGATGCCATTAAATAAGTGAGCGGGGGCTAGTACTGATTAGTAAGATTAGGTGATCGTTCAGCATTACTGATGGGTATACACTTGAAAATTAAGAATCAACCCACATCAACTTCCCAACTTAAGCATGAACATTTAATACCTGCACGGTTTCCTGATTTGTGCAGCGATCGGAGTACTACATGGCGGATGTAAAACACGCAAAATTATTAATTCTGGGCTCTGGCCCTGCTGGCTACACAGCGGCGGTTTATGCCGCGAGAGCTAACCTTGACCCGGTTCTGGTAACAGGATTACAACAGGGTGGCCAGCTTACGACCACGACCGATGTGGAAAACTGGCCGGGGGATGCTGAAGGACTTCAGGGACCTGACCTGATGGTAAGAATGCAGCAGCATGCTGAAAAATTTGATACCGAAATCATTTTTGACCACATTAACGAAGCCGACTTATCCAATCGCCCGTTCAAATTAAAAGGCGACACCGGTGAATACACCTGTGATGCCCTGGTCATTGCTACTGGTGCTTCAGCCAAATACCTGGGCATGCCATCAGAGCAGGCATTTATGGGTAAAGGGGTATCGGCCTGCGCGACTTGTGACGGCTTTTTCTATCGTAATCAAAAAGTGGCCGTTGTCGGCGGGGGCAATTCTGCCGTTGAGGAAGCACTTTATCTATCAAACATTGCTTCAGAAGTGCATGTGATCCATCGTCGTGAAACGTTTCGCTCAGAAAAAATCCTTAGTGATCGCCTGATGGAAAAAGCGAAAAATGGCAATGTTGTGTTGCATTTAAACAAAACTCTGGACGAAGTTCTGGGTGATGACTCAGGTGTCACCGGGATTCGTATCAAAGATACTCAGGATGACTCTACATCTGAGCTGGATGTCATGGGTTTGTTTATCGCCATTGGTCACAAACCCAACACCGATTTATTTACTGGTCAGTTGGATATGAAAGATGGTTATATTCAGATAAACAGTGGACTGAGCGGAAACGCAACGCAAACCAGCATTCCGGGAGTTTTCGCTGCCGGTGATGTCTGTGACCATGTATATCGTCAAGCGATTACCTCTGCCGGGACAGGCTGTATGGCCGCACTGGATGCTGAGAAGTTCCTCGACGCACAATAACTGTATAGCAAAAAAATGAATAGCCTTAGCGCCTGAAAATCAGGCGCTTGCCTATTCGCCCCGGCTATGCCATAACAGGATAAACCTTAACTTGCATTTTTGTCGTACATGTCGATTCAAATTTATCGACTCGGATTAAATGACCCTTTTCCGCCCCCAGCGCAAGCACTAGCGGATCCCAATGGGTTACTAGCCTATGGTGGTGACTTATCGGTCGAACGACTCTTAAGCGCCTATCAGCAAGGTATTTTCCCCTGGTTTAGTGCGGGCGAACCCGTTTTGTGGTGGTCGCCCGATCCACGCGGGGTGTTGTTTCTAGATAATTACCGCATCAGCCGTTCATTTAATAAGTTTTTAAAAAATTCTTCTTTTCAAGTCACCATAAACAACGCGTTTGTCGACGTAATCCACGCCTGCTCATCCGTGCCGAGACAGGATAAAGGCACATGGATCACAGAGGAAATGGTGGTTGCCTATTGCAAACTGCATGAAGCTGGGCACGCCCATTCTGTGGAAGTCTGGCAGGAAAACACCTTGGTTGGAGGCCTTTATGGCGTAGCGGTTGGACGCGTATTTTGCGGTGAATCGATGTTTCATTTGCGCAGCAACGCGTCTAAACTGGCGTTTCACACATTGGTTCAATATTTAACAGCGCAGGGCTGCACATTTCTTGATTGCCAAATGCAGACGCAACACCTATCTTCAGTAGGAGCAGAAGAAATCTCCAGAGCCAAATTCTTAGCACTTTTAACAGAAGAACAGAACAGACCCTTAGCAAAAGACGCATGGCGACCTCAGAACCTGTCTCACGTCGTCCAAACCGGTAGGATCGTATTGACTGAATGAAGTTTGGTGTCACCAATCTATTTGAATGCAGTTATTTACCTGAGCAACAAGAACGCTTAATGGTATTTGTTGGCTATCAGGATAAAGACTTGAAGCAGCACTATGAAGCCATGTTAGCCAATGGATTTCGCCGTAGTGGGGAACAGATTTATCGCCCCCACTGCCCTACTTGTTCAGCCTGTCAATCGCTGCGAGTGCCTGTTGACCGGTTTCGACCCAGTAAAAGCCAGCGGCGCATAATCAAGCGCAATAGTCATTTAAAAAGCCAGTTGAATCGTGAACACAAGCCTGAATATTACGCATTGTATGAAAAATATATTAATCAACGTCATACAGAAGGCAGCATGTTCCCCGCCAGTGTGGAACAATATGAAGGCTTTTTATTTTGTCACTGGCTGGCCCCCCTGTTTATCGAAATCTATGATCAGAACAAATTGATCGCGGTCGCCGTCACAGATGAGCTGGAGTCATGCTGGTCGGCACTTTACACCTTTTATGACCCCGACTACGAAAAGTTTTCTTTGGGTTCCTTTGCAATTTTGGAGCAAATTCGTCTGAGCAGACAACACAAAAAGCTATTTTTGTATCTGGGTTATCAAATCGACAATTGTGCAAAAATGAACTATAAGCAGAATTTTCAACCAAATGAGCGCTTCTTAAGGGACGGTTGGCAACTATTTCTGAAATAAACTCAGGTTCACCTTTACAGGCGCACAGTAATTAGGCAAAATCTGCGCCGCATTTGCAAAGCATTTGAGGTAACACAACTAGATGGCAAAAGAAGATTGCATTGAAATGGAAGGTACCATACTGGAAACCCTTCCGAATACCATGTTCCGCGTAGAGTTAGAAAATGGTCACGTCGTGACAGCACATATTTCTGGTAAAATGCGCAAAAACTACATCCGTATTTTAACTGGTGACAAAGTCACTGTTGAAATGACACCTTACGATCTCTCCAAAGGTCGTATTATTTATCGCGCAAGATAATACTTCTAGAGAATATTCTTTACTGTTTTTCTGCAGTGAACACTGATTCCCTTTAAATGCTTAAAGGCGACACGAGGTCGCCTTTAATGCGTTTGACTGCGGTGAACTCACCCTTGCGAGGCTAATTCGTGGCTTTTTTGGTTTTTGTATTCTTCTGGAATCGAAAATCCAATTGACCGTCTTTGGTTCCGATTTTAACCGTGCCACCATCCATAAGTTCTCCGAACAACAGCTCATTGGCCAGTTGTTTTTTGACATCTTCCTGAATGACACGGGCCATCGGTCTGGCCCCCATGGTTTTGTCGTAACCTTTATCCGCTAACCACTTACGGGCCGCATTCGTAACTTCGATAGAAACCCCTTTGGTATCCAATTGTGCCTGTAGTTCCACAATAAACTTATCCACCACCTGCAAAATAACGTCTTCATCAAGATGGTTGAACCAGATGGTCGCATCCAGGCGGTTTCTAAACTCAGGTGAAAACGTGCGATTGATTTCACTCAAAGCATCATGGCTATGATCCTGCTGTTGGAAGCCAATCGACTTACGCGTGGTTTCCTGGACACCAGCATTAGTGGTCATCACTAACACGATATTGCGAAAATCCACTTTACGACCGTTGTTATCCGTTAACGTCCCATGATCCATGACTTGCAGCAGAATATTGTAAATATCGCTGTGTGCCTTCTCGATTTCATCCAGCAACACCACCGCATACGGATGCTTAATGACCGAGTCTGTTAACAGGCCACCTTGATCAAAGCCGACGTATCCGGGAGGTGCACCGATTAAACGACTGACGGCATGTCTTTCCATGTATTCAGACATATCAAAGCGCAGTAATTCCACCCCCATCACTTTTGACAGTTGTTGAGTAACCTCTGTTTTACCGACACCTGTGGGTCCGGCAAACAGAAAACTACCTATGGGTTTGGCTTCATTGCCCAAGCCAGAGCGTGACAGGCGGATCGCGTCAGTCAGTGTTTCAATCGCCTTATCCTGACCAAACACCACCATTTTCAGGTTTCGACCAAGATTCTTCAGGACTTCCATATCCGAGGCAGAGACTGACTTTTCTGGAATACGCGCTATTTTGGCGATGATATGCTCGATATCCGAAACACCAATAGTCTTGCGTCGTTTTGAAGCCGGTAGCAATCGCTGACTGGCACCCGCCTCATCGATGACATCAATGGCCTTGTCTGGCAAATGGCGTTCGTTAATGTACTTAGCCGACAGTTCAGCGGCGGCATGTAATGCCGGATTGGTATACCGGATGCTGTGATGCTTCTCATAACGGGATTTAAGCCCCATCAGGATCTTGGCGGTATCGGCCACACTGGGTTCAGAAATATCGATTTTCTGAAAGCGTCTAGCCAGGGCCCGGTCCTTTTCAAAAATTCCCTGATACTCCTGATAGGTTGTAGAACCAATACAACGCAGCTCACCAGTGGATAATTTCGGCTTCAATAAGTTAGAGGCATCCATAACGCCGCCTGAGGCCGCACCCGCACCAATAATGGTATGGATTTCATCGATAAACAGAATGGCATCAGGATCTTGCTCTAATTCTTTTAAAATGCCTTTCAGGCGTTTTTCAAAGTCACCACGATATTTTGTACCTGCCAACAAGCCGCCTAAATCCAGCGAGTAAACCGTTGCCGAGGCGATAACGTCTGGCACCTGATTATCGACAATGCGATAAGCCAGTCCCTCTGCGATTGCGGTTTTACCGACACCCGCTTCCCCCACTAATAATGGGTTATTTTTGCGGCGACGACATAGCACCTGAATGGTTCTTTCCAGTTCGTCATCACGACCGATTAACGGATCAACTTTGCCGTCTTTCGCCAGTTGATTCAAATTGGTTGAGAATTTCGCCAATACCGATTGCGATTCATCCGACTCTACCGAATCTTCCTCTTCGCTATCGACACTGGAGCCTTCTTCATCCTCATTTTTGGTAATGCCATGAGAGATAAAGTTCACCACGTCCAAACGAGTGACATCAGACTTCTTGAGAATGTAAACCGCTTGCGATTCCTGCTCACTGAAAATCGCCACTAATACATTGGCGCCGGTTACCTCTTCTTTACCGGAGGACTGCACATGGAACACCGCTCGCTGTAACACCCGTTGAAAACCCAGGGTAGGTTGAGTTTCACGGTTTTTATCGTCTTCTTCCTCGAGAATAAGCGGCGTCGTCTCTTTGACAAATTGAATGAGCTCTGCACGAATATTATCGATATTGGCCCCACAAGCCTTTAAGGCGTCACGGGCAGAAGGATTGTCCAGCAGTGCTAAAAGCAAATGCTCGACAGTCATAAACTCATGGCGATTTTCTCTGGCAAAAATGAAGGCTTCATTTAAGGTCCGTTCTAAATCTTTATTTAACATCTAAAAGCCCTCTTTAAGTTATGCCTGTTCCATAGAACACAGCAATGGATGTTGGTTTTTGCGCGCATATTGGTTGACTTGCATCACTTTTGTTTCTGCGATCTCCGCAGTATAAATGCCGCATACAGCCTTGCCACGATAGTGCACAGTTAACATAATCTGATTGGCTTTTTCGGGGTCGAGGTTAAAGAAACGCATCAATACCTCAACCACAAAATCCATCGGTGTGTAATCGTCGTTGTTCAGAATGACCTTGTACATGGCCGGCGGTTCAACACGCTGTTTTACCGCTTCAAGTTGTTTTTCGTGATCGACGTTTACAATGTTGTTTTTACTCATACGATAAGAATAGTCCTAAAATCACGATTCGGATTGAAAAAATTTATGACGTAAACCTCAAGGTGGTTGTCCCGGTCATTTATAGCATCTTTCGAGGCCGAGATAATGCCTATAGTTAATTGCAAAGTGCAATCTCATCATGCGCTACCATGGTTAGCTCATTAACTTTAAATTAACACTTGACACTTTCCGTTTAAAAAATCTACAGTAGGAATTGCAAGTTTATGATCCCAGCTATAACAACATAATGAATGGGGTCTGATAAGTACAACTCAAGGGATAACCTCAGGAATCAGTCGTATGGCAGTTGGTAAAGTTAAGTGGTTCAATAACGCTAAAGGTTTTGGTTTTATCGTACCTGATGGTGGCGGTGAAGACATCTTCGCACACTACTCCACTATTCAGATGGACGGTTATCGAACGCTAAAGGCGGGCCAGGAAGTTAATTTCGAAATCGAAAATGGACCGAAGGGTCTGCATGCTGAAAACATAACTTTCGAAATCGAAGCCAGCAGATAACCTTTTTCGGCCTGTGCCGCAGGTAAAACTTGAATCAATAGCAGTGCCAACACTGAGGCTATAGTTTTGATTCGGCATTGCCAAATAAAGAGTAAACTTGGAACAGACTAAAACAACAACCAATCACAAGCGTAAATAAAAAGCCCCGCATCAGCGGGGCTTTTTGATCTTAAACATCACCCAGGCATTTAGCTTGCCGACAATACGTCTTTAAACGTTTGGCTTGGGAACATGGCACTGGCAGTTTTTGCATCATCGGGGTAGTAGTAGCCACCGATGTCACAAGGTTTGCCTTGTGTCGCGTCAATTTCCGCAAGAATGTTGGCTTCATTGGCTTTCAATTGCTCGAACAGCACTTTGAATTTGCCAGCCAGTTCAGGGTCTTCACTTTGCCCAGCAAGCTCTTCAGCCCAGAACATTGCCAGATAAAAGTGACCGCCACGGTTATCCAGTTCACCCGCTTTACGCAGTGGTGATTTACCTTCGTTTAACAGCTTCTCAGTCGCTTTATCTAATGCTTTGCCAAGAATTTTGGCTTTATTGTTATCCTGCTTAATCGCCAGGTCTTCCAGCGATACTGCTAACGCCAGGAATTCACCTAACGAATCCCAACGCAGGTGGCCTTCTTCAACAAATTGCTGCACATGCTTCGGTGCTGAACCACCGGCACCGGTTTCGAACAAACCACCACCTGCCATCAACGGCACGATAGATAACATTTTCGCACTGGTGCCCAGCTCTAAAATTGGGAACAAATCAGTCAGGTAGTCACGTAACACATTACCGGTCACTGAGATGGTATCCAGGCCACGAATTGCGCGCTCCATAGTGTAACGGATGGCACGCACAGGCGATTTGATTTGAATGTCCAGACCTGCTGTATCGTGATCTTTTAAGTATTCTGTTACTTTCTCGATCAACTGGCGATCATGGGCACGTTCATCGTCTAACCAGAACAATGCCGGCATGCCTGATTGACGGGCACGCGTCACTGCTAATTTCACCCAATCGCGAATCGGCTCATCTTTAGTCTGACACATACGCCAGATATCACCTTCTTCAACCTGATGCTCAATCAGTACATTATCGTCCTGATCGATAATACGCATGGTGCCATCGGCTTCCATCTCGAAAGTCTTATCGTGTGACCCATATTCTTCCGCTTTTTGCGCCATCAAACCCACATTTGGCACGGTACCCATTGTCGTCGGATCGAATGCACCGTGAGTCTTACAGAAGTTGATCATTTCCTGATATATGGTGGCGTAGGTACTCTCCGGGATCACCGCTTTAGTGTCATGCAGTTTACCATCTGGTCCCCACATTTGACCTGAGCTGCGAATCATCGCTGGCATAGATGCATCAACAATCACATCGCTGGGGACGTGAAGATTGGAAATACCTTTGTCGGAGTTCACCATCGCAATCGGTGGACGGTCCTGATAACACATGTTGATATCGTGCTGGATTTCAGAGCGCTGAGATTCAGGCAAACTTGCAATCTTGTCATAAACACTGCCCAAACCATTGTTCGGATTCACGCCCAATTCTTCAAAAAGGTCACCGTATTTCTCAAACAACTCTTTATAGAATACTTTGACACAGTGACCGAACACGATGGGGTGACTGACTTTCATCATGGTTGCTTTGACATGCAAAGAGAACAAAATGCCCGTTTCTTTGGCGTCTTCGATTTGTTCTTCAAAGAACTGACAAAGGGCTTTTTTGCTCATAAACATGCCATCAATCACTTCGCCGGCCAAAAGATCAATGCGCGGCTTGAGAACTTTCGCGTTGCCGTCTTTATCAGTAAACTCAATGCGCACATGACCTGCTTTTGCAACCGTGACCGACTTCTCGCCAGAGTAAAAGTCACCGCCACGCATGTGAGCGACGTGAGAACGTGACGCCTGGCTCCATTCCCCCATCGAATGCGGGTTGTTGCGTGCATAATTTTTCACTGCCGTTGGTGCGCGACGATCTGAGTTACCTTCACGCAAAACCGGATTTACTGCCGATCCCAGCACTTTACCGTAGCGCGCTCTGATGTCCTTCTGTTTATCATCTTTGGGCTCTTCCGGAAACTCCGGTACCGCAAATCCTTTGGCATTTAATTCTTTGATCGCTGCTCTAAGCTGCGGAATCGACGCACTGATATTTGGCAACTTGATGATATTGGTATTGGCGTCCTGGGTAAGTTCACCCAGTTCTGTTAACGCGTCAGGTACTTTTTGCTCATCGGTCAAATAGTCGGAAAAATTTGCCAGAATTCGAGCGGCCAGAGAAATATCACTTAGCTCAACATCAATGTCAGCTGATGAAGCAAAGGTTTTGATGATAGGCAATAATGAGTATGTCGCCAGCATGGGCGCTTCGTCGGTTTTTGTATAGATAATCTTAGACTTTGACATCTTTAACCTCGGTGTCTTTGGTAGGCATTACCTGGTTTTGGATTTCAATCGTTCCTAAAGCAGATTCTCTTTGGAGTCTGATGAACACGATCTTGGATACTTAAACATAGATGAAATTGGCCTTCCTGCCAGTACCTCATCCAACTGCTGCAAAAGGATATATGTGCAAATGAATCGAATGCAAGCGAGATTTCGCTATCGCTTGCCAATAACTTATCTTTGGTAGACATGACATTCACTCTGCATCATGGATAATACACAAGCTTTAACTCAATACTGGTCACACATGTCAGCAACAAAAATTGTCCTTTTTAACAAACCATTCGACGTCCTTTCTCAATTTACCGATGGTGATGGCAGAAAAACCCTAAAAGACTTTATTGATATCCCCGAAGTATATGCTGCGGGCAGATTGGACAAAGACAGTGAAGGTCTCCTGCTGCTCACTAATGACGGTAAGTTGCAAGCCAAGCTGGCCTCCCCTAAATTTAAAACCAGCAAGACCTATTGGGTACAGGTGGAAGGCAAACCCGAAGAAACCGACCTGCAAAAATTACGGGATGGTGTCGAACTTAAAGATGGCTTAACCCGCCCTGCAAAAGTAAACATCATGTCCGAACCAGAGGTCTGGCCACGCGTGCCACCGATTCGAGAACGAAAAAACATACCAACCACCTGGCTTAGCATTACCCTGACCGAAGGCAGAAATAGACAGGTAAGACGCATGACGGCCCATATTGGTTTCCCTACCCTTCGGCTTATTCGCTATCGCATTGGTAGCTGGACCATTGACGGCATTAAAAATGGTCAATTTATAGAAACAGAACTGTAATTCGCAGCGTAATTGTTGCGAGTTATATCTAAGGCTTTATTTTTTCATGAATTATTAAAGGCATTTTGCTAAACTTCGCGCCCTGATTTTACTTACGTCTTAAAGGTTATAACCAGCGCTTCATGAACATCACAATGCAAGACCCAATTGATCACCTGCCCTCTGAAAAACGTGTCATCGTTGGCATGTCAGGTGGTGTTGATTCATCTGTTTCAGCCTACCTGCTTAAAGAACAGGGTTATCAGGTTGAAGGCTTGTTTATGAAAAACTGGGAAGAAGACGATAACGACGAATATTGTGCCGCCGCCGAAGATTTGGCGGACGCTCAGCAGGTTGCCGATAAGCTGGGCATTGAACTACATACCATCAACTTCTCTGCGGAATACTGGGACAACGTATTTGAATACTTTCTGGCCGAATATAAAGCAGGCAGAACCCCAAATCCGGACATCATGTGCAATAAAGAAATCAAATTTAAAGCATTTCTGGAATTCGCCGCAGAAGACTTAGAAGCAGACTTTATTGCCACCGGACATTATGTGCAACGACGTAAAGTTCAGGATCACTGGCAAATGCTCAGAGGCCATGATGACAATAAGGACCAAAGTTATTTTTTGTACACGCTGGCAGAACAACATGTCGCCCAAACGCTTTTCCCGATAGGTCATATCGATAAGCCACTGGTTCGGGAAATCGCCAAAGCACAGGATTTGATCACCCACGACAAAAAAGACAGTACCGGCATCTGTTTTATCGGTGAGCGCAAATTTAAAGATTTTTTGAGTCAATACCTGCCAGCCCAACCGGGTATCATAAAAACCGTGGATGGTGAAGAAATCGGTGAACATCAGGGATTGATGTACCATACCTTAGGGCAACGTAAAGGTCTGCTGATAGGCGGTAAAAAGGACCATGGCGATGCACCCTGGTATGTCGTAGAGAAAGATGTCGCCAACAACGTGTTATTAGTCGCCCAGGGCAGTGATCACCCCCGCTTATACTCGCACGGTTTGATTGCCAATCAATTACATTGGGTCGACCGCACCGGCCCTGGTGACGATTATCGCTGCACAGTAAAATCAAGATATCGTCAGCAAGACATAGACTGCGTTATCTCACACCAGGCGGATGACAGCATAAAAGTAACGTTTGATAGCCCGCAAAAAGCGGTTACTCCTGGGCAATCAGCCGTATTTTACAAAGACGAAGTCTGCCTTGGTGGCGGAATTATTGAGAGTTATATTCGTTAATGGACAAGTTTACCGAAACGCAAATTGCTTTGGCCGGCGTCTGTCAGTCAGCCTTACTGGTTAAGAATCTGGCGCGCAATGGCGAGCTACAGGAACAAGCTTTTGAGACGTCAATCCGCTCCATCGTCAATACCGATCCTGAATCCGTCATCGACGTCTATGGCAAGTTGGATAATTTGAAAGTCGGCCTGCAGGCGTTATTGCTGCAACTATCGAGTACCAAAAGCGCAAAAGATACAGAGCTGACCCGCTACATTGCCAGTTTGCTGACATTGGAGCGAAAATTAAATCGTTCTGGCGACGCTGTCAGTCAGATTGGACAGCGCATCGCCGACGTACAACGTCAGGTGCAGCATTTTTCGTTATTTGATCCACAAATCATAAGCAATTTAGCCAGTATTTATAAAGACAATATCAGCCCCCTCACCCACAAAATCCAGGTGGCGGGCAACCCGACGATTCTCAAACAACAGACTGTGCAGGACAAAGTTCGGGCATTGCTGCTGGCAGGCATACGTTCTGCCTTTTTATGGCGGCAGTTGGGCGGCAAACGTCGCGACATTATTTTAAAGCGCAACAAAATTGTGCAGGCTACTGAACAGCTTATTAAACAACTTGAACATTACCCGCAAGAGAGAGGATAACAGCATGGAATTGTCCGCGCTTACCGCAATTTCCCCCGTTGATGGCCGTTATGGCAGCAAAACAACAGAGCTTCGCAGCATTTTCAGCGAGTTCGGCCTGCTCAAATACCGGGTAGAAGTCGAAGTGCGCTGGTTACAAGCGCTGGCGGCAGAAGAAGGCATTCCTGAAGTACCAGCATTTGATGCCGACAGTCATGCTCTGCTGGACAAAATAGTGAGTGAATTCAATGAGCAGGATGCTCAGCGCATTAAAGATATTGAACGCACCACAAACCATGACGTTAAGGCCGTCGAGTATTTCCTGAAAGAACAAGTTGCCAATAACGCCCAGTTACACGCGGTAAACGAGTTTATCCATTTCGCCTGTACCTCAGAAGACATCAATAATCTGTCTCATGCGTTAATGCTATCTGAAGCCAGAGACAAGGTTATATTGCCCTACTGCCAACAACTACTTGATGCACTTGATGGTTTGGCAGAAGAATATAAAACCATACCTATGATGGCCAGAACCCACGGACAGCCAGCTTCGCCAACGACTATGGGCAAAGAGATGGCTAACGTGAAAGCGCGCCTGCAACGTCAGGTAGAGCAGATTAAACAGGTCGCCATTTTGGGTAAAATCAACGGTGCCGTAGGTAACTACAACGCGCACTTATCCGCATATGCCGACATTGACTGGCACCAGTTCTCTGAAAAGTTTGTCACCAGTCTGGGTATCAGCTGGAACCCCTATACCACGCAAATCGAACCACACGACTATATTGCAGAATTGTTTGATGCCATCAGTCGCTTTAATACCATCCTGCTGGATTTTGACCGTGATATCTGGGGATATATTGCTCTGGGTCACTTTAAACAAAAAACCATCGCCGGTGAAATTGGTTCGTCAACCATGCCCCACAAAGTAAACCCTATCGACTTTGAAAATTCGGAAGGCAATATTGGTCTGGCCAATGCAATATTCCAACACCTGGCCAGCAAACTACCAGTAAGTCGCTGGCAGCGGGATCTGACCGATTCAACGGTATTACGCAACCTGGGTGTGGGCGTTGGCTATGCCCTTATCGCCTACCAGGCAACGCTTAAAGGGATCAGCAAGTTGCAGGTAAATGAACAAAGCCTGAGAGATGAGCTGAACCACAACTGGGAGTTATTGGCTGAGCCAATCCAGACCGTGATGCGTCGCTATGGCATTGAAAAACCTTACGAAAAGCTCAAAGAGCTTACCCGTGGTAAAAAGGTCAACCAGGAAATCATTGCGGAATTTATTGATGGACTGGCATTACCTGATGAAGCGAAAGTGTCATTAAAAGCACTTACGCCAGCGACCTATATCGGCCTTGCAGAGAAACTAACCGCACAACGCCCATAGAAATATTTTTACCAAAGATATACACTAAAGCCTCTGCAAAGGATTTGCGATAAGAGGCTTTTTTTATGGACAAGGATTCCATTTTCTTCATACATGATTCTGCCGAACCTGCTATCAGGTTTGTTACCGCTCGATTAAGCAACTGGATCGCGCTGGTTTGCGCCATCACCTTACTTATACAATTGCCACTGTTAAGCTCGGTCGCAACGAATTTCAGTCACAATCAATTCCTTATTATTGTGTTTCATAGCACCATGCTATGTTGTGTGTTTATATTTAATATGGCTAAAAAAGCAACCCAAGCCAGGCTGATGCTAGTCTTTGTTTTTGTCAGCTACATTACAGCGACTGATATCAACTTCTCATACCAAACCGATATGCACTATTTCTATATTTTGGGGCTATTTGTCATCCCTGTGTTGTTTTTTGACCAGCCCAGATTGCGTGTCAATTTGCTGATGCTGATGTTTCCATTACTCTTTTGTGCATCTGAAATACAAACCGCACTGAATTACCAATTTACCGATGTCACTTCCGGAACCATGCAGGACGTTCATCAGTTCAAAGCCAATAATCATGTGTTTTTAATCGCCGCCTGCTTTTTAGTAACACTGCTTTTATATTCAGGGTTACGGAAAAACTGGCAGTTTATTGGCAAACAACAGGTCAGACAAAAAGCCCTGCTACTCAATATTTTGCCCAATGCCATTGCCCATCGACTTAGTAACCAGGAAACCCTGATTGCCGACGAGATAGAGCACTGCTCTATCCTGTTCGCAGATATTTGTGGTTTTACTGCTTACAGCCAGCAAGTCGCACCGAATCAATTGGTACAAACTCTCAATCAACTGGTATGTGATTTTGACCTGATCTGCCAACGTTACGGTCTGGAGAAAATCAAAACCATTGGAGACCAGTATATGGCGGTTTCGGGGGTTCCGATTATGTCAGCAGATCATGCGGCAACTGCATGCGAATGTGCGCAAACCATGTTGAACAGGTTTACCAACTGGCAAAGTCACAACAACCTGCCTATCGGCATCCGCATCGGAGTACACAGTGGCTCTGCCATCGCGGGTGTGATAGGCCGTCACAAATTCACTTATGACCTATGGGGACCCGATGTTAATTTCGCATCTCGAATGGAAAGTCACGGCATCAGAAATAAAATTCAGGTATCTGAAGACACCTATCAATTGTGCCAACACCTGTTTCCCTTTACAGTGCGGGAAAATGTAATGCTTAAAGGTATCGGCAAGCGCAATACTTATATAATGGACTCAGGTTAAGTGGAAATTTTTAACTTAGCCTGTACTTGAAAAATGCAACATTTTAATTAGGAACGAACAAACCCGATACGACCAAAGCAGTTGCCGTCTTCTATTTCAACATGAAGATTAATATCAATATCAGAAGCAAAGGCCATCATCAGTAATGAGTAGTAATGATTTACACCATTCTGATCAATCCATTTACCACTTTTGAACTGCACACGGTTAGACGGACATTTGTTATCGGTACTATGAAGCACTGTGGAAACCCAATTACCATCTCTTGCTTCTAGCTGATAAATCTTAGTTGCTGGTAGCCACTCTCCGGCACTCAGATGTGAAGAGAAAACCAGCAAAACCATTAGTAAAACACTCGCACCTTTCATTGAAATCTTCCTTTTAAAATTGTCGAGGTGACTTAGCTCAGAATCACGATGAATAAACGGCTAATAATCCTGGCCGATGAAACCATGCAGGCGTCAGTTCTGAATGGATATTCGGGTCATTCGTTCATAAAGACCACGTTTCGCACTATCAGGTAACCAGCAAACTTCAACATTGAGTGTGGCTGCGGTCGAAGCCATGATTGTCGCATACAACGTGTCGAAATTTTGTTGTGCCTCACTGATATACAAATGTGACCCCGGATCCGCTTCCGTTGACTTAAGCGTAAATCTCGCTGTACCGGCAAATTCAGCGGACATGTAGCCTGCCTTAGGCTCCAAAGTCAGCGAATCAATTGTCCCCTGTTTACACTGATATGCGTAACTATTAGCGGAAATAATTGTTAACCCGACCAATAGTGCCATTTTTAATCCGATCAGGAAGTTGGCTTTCTCCGAATTCTTAGACTGGGTGCGATTTTCAAACATTAACAAGGTATATCTCCTCAAAAAATCAATCTCATATCCTCTGCATTTCCATAATTGTTGCACGTGCCGAGGCCTTTAATTTTAGCGTTTGTACCTGCCAAATATGCAGCGACAACGGCTTCCTTTGAACTCTGAAATTTAAGTTCAGTGATTTTCATTGCATTAAAATGATCTATTTAATATCGACCACCAATCACAACTTCTCCTACAGTGCATTTGTCATCTCCCAAATACAGCGACACCTTTGTTTTACTCATTAACGCTGCAAGCAAAGCAGAATACATTTTTTCCAATCCCGGATGATCAGGCCGAATTGACGCATATTTTGGCCCATAACCACTTTGAGAAGTACAATCCGACAAATCGGGTTGAATTCTGACATTTACACCACCATTGACCACGACGACCACTCTCGAAACGTCCACCTCATGTACCCAACCAGAAGTGGCCGCTAGGGCACTATGCCCGGTTAAAATGGACATCAGCAGGACGATAAAAATCTTTTTCATTTTCGTTACTCACACTTCTTTTAATTAGATATTGAAACAAACTTGGGAGATATCAAAGTGAACCTGATACCTGTGTCAGGTTGCCAAATAAAACGTCCAACGCTTCAACAAACAATGACTCAATAACCTGGCCATCTGTTTTGATGACGTCTAAGGGTGCGACCGGAATATCAGCCTCACCGTTAAAATCCTTAGGAAAATTAATCGTTGTCCACTGAGATTGATCAGATGAATATTGTAGCTTTATCTCCGCCGTTACCGGATCATTGCTACCCGGTTGGGTGATAAATCCATAGCGTTCGATTTTCAACACGACCGACTTACCGAATAAAGTTTCCTGACCGGATACCCAGTCTCTAAAGGCTTTTTCGATATGAGGAGTAAGCTGAATATTCTGTGCATCAGCGACACTTTGAATGTCTTTACCTATACCTTCGTCAATAGCTACACCTACAGCAACCCCCATAGGCCCCATTGACGACATTAGCATCATGCCTGCCCCACTACCTTTGCCTGAAAACCTGATACGATTTTGCTCTGGGTACTGTACATCAATGCTCGGGGTTAGCTGGCTATTCTGTAAGGTGCTACAGGCACTTGTCATTAGCACCGCAACAACTAATAAGATGGCTATGCGGAATCGATTAGACATAATGAGTCCCTGATAAAATTTATTAGATGTTCTTTAGTAGTCTTTGTTTTGCAGTTGCAAACCGCATAAATCTTGACTACTGCTTAATAATCATCAGCCGTTCTATTTTTGGGCGAGACTTGCCCCAAATGGCGGAGTCGCATCCATCATCGTAGCCTAAGACTTTCATGTCAGCGGTCATTGCTGCGAGTATCATGGCAAATTTTTGTCTGTGCTCTTCAGAGTCAACTACTGGTAATAAATACGGCTGGCCGACATCACAACGACCCGCTCCCGGGTTAGGACTTAGATAAACCGCTACGGTATTGCGATGTTGCATAATACTGGTGACTTTGGCTTCCCAGGCGAAAGAATTCGTTGTTAGAAAGAAAAAAGCAATAACTGTGATTACGCGCTGTATGAACGACTTTGAAACAGTACTTAACATTCCGTGTCCTTAATTTAACTCGATTGGTGGGCAAAAAATCAGGCGCAAATTGTACAGATTTCAGGCACAAAGCTCAATTATTTAACCCGTAAGATTATTATATTTCTTACTCAGCAAGATAAATACTTTGCACAACGCAGTAGCCGTTGGCATTGCGAATCTCGTCATCTACCGTCAATCTTACTTTTTTACCTGCAATCTGTGCTGCCATTGCCATGGAAAAGGCATTCTGGCTGAGTTCATCAGATTTAAACTTGGCAATCACTAAACCATTCGTATGTAACGTCGGACAACTTCCTGCTTCCGTGAACCCGTTCAATAGCATATAACTGGCATCGACTCTGGTGGTAATCACACTTACCCGGTTAACAGTATCTGTATGAGAAAACGATGCGGCTATCGCCGTATTTATTGACAACATAACTGCTACAGCTACAAAACCTAAACATATCTTCGATAAATTCATTTTTACGTCGCTAATTAAATGGGAAAAGACGTAATCAATATCTTCGCCTTTACTGTACATAGTGCACTTTAGTACACCGCCTATTCTGGTTGAGGTATTAACGCTATAAGCGACTAATACCACTATTTTTTTTCATTACTGTTTCCAAGAGATTTCCAAACGATTTCCAGTGTTAAACAGTTGACTAACGTCTAAATCGTGAATAAATTACCTCTTCATTTTATAAAGTCAATTATGCCCTGCCTAAGCGTCAATTAAGGACCGATTATAATGCGCTATACTCCTATTCAATTTGTATTATGCGTTTTTACCATCTTGCTAAGTTTCACAATAATAGCAGGCGGCGGCATATCCTCTGCCAAAATAGAAAAAATCGCATTCCAGTCTGGGGGCATGTATTTGTATGGTAACTGGGATAACCCCAATAATTGCACAAAAAATGACGCGATTGTTTTATTAAAAACAGATTCAAATTATGACAAAGCTTCCAGTCTTTTAATGGCAGCGTACTTTTCAGGTAAGCGCGTTTCTGGTTACTCCAATGGTTGCGCTACTCATGATGGTCAAACTTATAACACTATCCGGGGATATAAATATCTGGTAGTGCAGGAATAGTGATCCCCTTTCCACAACGAAATAAAGTTATTCCAAAGACTCTTCTGCCGTAAAAACAAAACAGCGGCCACTTTCATCTGGTGTTTCGTCATACCAGATTTTCAAACTGGTATTTCGTGATTTTGCAGAGAGCAATTGTGCAACGACATAGTCACTGCCATTTTCAACGGCCAACCAGGTACAGGCATTGGCAATTCCGCTATGTAATTTGAATAAAACCGTATTGCGTTTCGACTCCGGAAGTTTTGATGAACTGCTATTAACCCTTAACTGCGAAACCATTCCTTCGCTAAAGCCTGCAAATACACTGCTGGAAAACAAACAAGAAAAACCCAGGATGAGAAACAATTTCGTTTTCAAAATCAAACTTTCATTGATAAACATTGATCTTTTCCAGAAAATTGGCGCCATTCGGCTGCACATGCATTTTGATCAGCATCAGCAGTATCCAAAGCCACCCTACTATCACCTCTGGCATCACCCATTCGCTCCCAATCACGTCCCACCTGACTCACTATTGAAAACAAGACGGTTAACTGAGCGAAAACGTAATGCCACTTCTTAGCAGATATATGCTGTGCGATTGCAATAACTCAATCAATTACCCAAAGTTCAGATACCGTAGGTCTTGTCAAAGTACCACCCCAGAATGGAATAATTTCACAGCCATAGCCGTGAAATCCCACTTTTTTACCTGCACTGAATGCCGCCATTGCTGCAGCAATCATTGTTTTATGGCCAGGCCTATCATTTTTAATGTAAACGTGGTTTTTAACACTGCAATTGTCAGGATTCAGGGGCAAATCCTGTTCAAGTAACAAGCTGACGCTTCCTTGGTTGTGGACAAAGTAACTTTTTATGGTTACACCTTCACCTCCTAAGCTCGTTAAATAGCCATATCCAATCGCGTGGCCTGATAAAGTTAGAAAAATAATCAAAAGTGATATTTTAGCAAGCTTAGTTTGTGACATCTTTGTTCTCCTTAATCATAAAAACTCATTCTGAGAGTGCGACATAATATGGAAATGGATTGGGCACCTTCCAGCTACCTAGCTGTTCACAGTTTTGAGCGCCACTGTCGCCCGGATTGTAACTCTGGGATATTTCCCGTCCCGATGCTTGTGCTGCTAAAAGCATTGAAAACCACGCTCGGCAGACCTCAGGGGGGACATCATTCATCCTGTCATGTATTCGGCATAAATAGTGAACACCAAAGCCTGCATCCACCTGCAATACCCCACCTTTGGGACCCAATGCAATTGATTGCACTTTGCCTGAACAATGAAATGCAGCGTCGGCGGCACAGGATATAAATAATGTCGTAGTGAAAAATATTTTTGATAATTTCATCGGTCGAAACTTCCTTAATTATAAAAGCGTGATAGCAATGAGTTCATTTGTAACATCGGAATAACGCAGTGCCACCCTTTTATTAGATGTGTACGCCACCAGTGCCAGGCTTAGCATCCCCTGTCTGGATTGAAACTCCTCTCTGGACTTAGCCAGCTTGATATGCGGAAAAACCCCATTGTTTACACAACCGTTGCCTGATACTGGCGCGGAGCCGTTTACACCCGCCAAATAGATAACCATCACTCCATCGTATTCTTCGCAGACTTCTACTCGTATTATGTTTGCCTCAATAATATGGTCATCAGCTAACGCACTGCTGGCTGAACTACATATTATGAGAAACACAAAGACTGCTCGTAGATTGAACACTCTGAATTCCTCTATTGATAAACCTGAATGGCACGTACCAGCGGCGCCTGATGATTACCGGAAGCCTCACAATTTCCGGTAAAGTAATTAATAAGCACCGTTTCCTGTGTTTTAAGGGCACTCATCAAGGTGGTGAACATATAAGGGAAGGACGGGTTATGGGACTCAATCACAAAACGATTTGACTGAACCGCACACGCAGGTTTTGTTGTCATATCCTGAACCGTCCAGAATACCAACTCTGAGTAGCCATTCTTGTTATCAGGTGTGCTTTTATCGCTAGGATAAATCAACACTTCCTTAATTTTTCCATGAAAGGCTACAGTTTCAAGTGCAGCAAATACACTTGAAGAAAACGCGCTAAAACCTAAAAGCACAATTGCTGTTATCGCTGCTGTTCTAGTCACAAAACGATCCTTTGTTGTTTTGATAAAATTAATAATTACCATATACCTAAATGATCGACGACTGCAGGATTACCACTAGTTGGCGGATTACTCTCGGTAACATGCAGATATAATCTCTCTTTGGAGGCCATTTTCATCAATATCGTAGACCAGGCATTCTTGCCGTATTCACTATTGAGATCTAACCGAAAGGCATAACAACAACCCGTCACGCTGGAATCAAACGCATGGAGATTGCGAAAATAAACCTCGTTATTACTTAGCAACTGAAATTGCACTTTGCTCATATCATCAATATAAATATATTTGGCCGCAGCCTGCACATTGCCTGTTAGTGCCGTCGCAACTCCCAAAATACACACCAAATATCTCAATTTTCTAAAAAACATCTTTTAATCCTTTTTTCTACTATTACTCAATACGAGTCTGCCCAAACTGCCCTAAATTATTTGGGCAACCAGACACCCATACCCGGATCGACTGATCCGTCGATTTTGCCATCATGAGCAGGCTCAGTACTCTGTCCATGTACTTTTCATCCGCACTTGCCGACCACTCGCCTAATCGTGTTTGCGGGCAATCAGCAGAAACATCCTGATCAAAAAGTGCACGTACTTTCCAATCATTATGTATATCAATTCTGAGGACCTTCATTGGAGGCGACCAGTTGGCCAATGCGTTGCTTGACAGTAGTGAGCACAGGAGGAACACAGCACTTAATGTTGACTTATCCTTAGTTTTAAATTTCATGTTTACTTACTCAAACTCTATAAATATTTCTGATATATGTTCGAACCCAAGACTCGAACAGGTCCCATTGCCAACAACGCCAATCGGCTGTGAAGAGAAAGAAGATGCAATTAAAGTGGAATACAATTCCTCAAAAATTGGATGAGTTGTTTGCAACACCCATCCGGATTTTCTGGAACAATGGGTATTAGCCACACAATTTGCTCGCTTACTTCCGTCCTTGTTACAGGTAGTAAAATAAACATCGGTAAAATTCTGGGAGGGATCACCATAAATCTGCATCGATTTAACAGTTGATGATTGGGATACCGAGACAGAATAAGCAGCTGAGCTAATCAACAGCAAAGCAGCAGATATAATTAATTTGAGCTTTAACATTGTTTTCGTCTCTTTATTTCTTAATTCGTAATCGTTGAAACTATCGTTGCGACAGGAAATCCGCTGGCGCTGCACCCTTCTAAAAACACGATAACATCCTGTTGTGTTGCCTGTGCGCTTAGCAGTAATGCGTATGCTTCATTGCCAAAAAGGTTTTCCATATTTAACTGGTAGTATTCACCATTATTACTGCAGTTATCGCCTGTACGAGCGACCGAGTGCCTGAACAGGATTCTTTCCCGTGCGCCCCTGGTATCAATATACGACCCGAGAATCTGGCCGGGTGCAGTCCATTTACCTGCCGCGTTGGCAAGGCATGATGTGAAGAGGAGTAGTGTCAAAAATACACTTTTCATACTTTTTAAACCTGAATATAAAGGGAGGCTTGATGTAAACGAAAATCGATTCAGCAGATAAGTTTCCTGTTCAATCTGCCAGCATGGTTAAATAGTCAACTTTCGAAAACCATTTGGTGATTTCGTCGCAATGTCCTATCTCTGTTGAGTAAATCTGTACTCTTTTTCCCGACATCATCGCTGCCATTGCCAGTGAAAAGTTGCGGTTGTTAGCGTCTGGATCTGCATTTTCACAAATTTTGATATTCGGATATCCCTGCCCATTTTTAGAAAGAGACATATAACAAATAGCATTTTTGTTTCCGCCAGTATATACATTGGTCACTTTATCAAAGGTACACCAAGCAGCAGCCTGAACATTGGCGACTGAAAAAATGGACGTGAATAAGAAAAACAGAAGAAAAGACCTTTTCATCAGTTGAATTCCCTTTCGAATGAAAATTTTTAAAATTGGGCGGCAGTTCAATCAAATGAAATGCGCAATCAACCCGGTTTCTGAATGGATAAAAAACCAATATTGCAAACATAGATGGGCTTCAGGCAAACTTTTACGCCTGCATTTACCCTCTACTACATTGACTACTTTTCGCACTGCCAAAAACCGGACAAAATAGTACTCACCTATGCCCCATAAAGCCAGCTCTCAGGAGGTGTTTTTTGGCGTGTTTTTATACCGATATATTATTAGCAACCGCAATAACTGGCACCACGGTAGCATTATTAACCTAAACGACAGTTCTGATGCTCCGATGCTAGAAGTTATATCTGAGAAGTTATATCTGGACACACATAATTTAAGTTGCCCTCTGCTAGTTATATCTGGACACACATAATTTCAGTTGCCCTCTGCTTGATTTCTGTACAGTGGAAGCAGCAGTTATATCTGCAGTTATATCTGGACACACATAATTGCAGTTGCCCCCTGCTAGTTATATCTGGACACACATAATTTCAGTTGCCCCCTGCTTGATTTCTGTACAGTGGAGACTAAACTTACCATTCCGGTTATTTTTTTATCCTCACCTGGCTTTTCCGATACCTCTTAAACTGACTCAGTCTTTGGTTTAATAAGTTTCTGAGTTTTTCCTGAAGCGATTCAGGCGGGAAAATAAAAGATTGTGCGTTGATACGGTATCAATTCGAATCGCGTTTTGGAGAACATCGTATGTGTGACATTTCAGGGTTTACGAATTTAATTTTACTGGGTGAAGCTTCGATGCTGGCGGCAATAGCATTTTTGGCCGCAGCCATGATTGCTAACGCTGGATTTTTTTCCGCACCAGCTTCACCGGCATTAATGTTAGCCACTGCAGCCTCTGCAGCGGCTGCTGCGGCTTCCTTCACGGGCGCCTGGTTGATAGTTGAAGACTATTTTATTTGTAATGGTTCACCTGAGGAATGCTTAGGTGACCTGCGTAATTTGCAAGGTGCGCTGGTAGCTTTGACCACCTTGCTCACGGTGCAGGCTGGTGCCGCAGCAGCAACTGCTCTTGTGTCGGCAGTACCGTGGGTCGGCCAGACTGCTATGGTGATTATTGCGGTAGCACTTGCTAGTACCTCTGCCATGGTTCTGGCTCTTCAGGAAGCGTATTCAGAATTTTTGGAATGCATGAACAGTGTTTCAGAAAATTTTTGGGTAATGGTGCTAGCAATAATCATAACCCTTGGCGCGGCATCTCTGATCTTCTTTCGCAAAAATGAAGACGACCTTGTAAACGACGACAATAATGAAGAAAATGACGGCTAGAGAAAATATTTGATTTGATGTTACACGACGATACGGCAATATCTGGACGGTTATAGTTGCTGTCTTATCATATATGCAAAGACTTCAAAAAGGTAATAATTTGCACCTTAAGATATTCACGTGCTATACAAACTTGGCTAATAAAATACCAATAAGGACGTTTAAACATGGATACCAATAAGACCCAATCAACCCCAACGCAAAAACAAACCAAGACGGAAAGCAGCAATACGCATCAAGACGAGCAACATCAGGAATCAAGTGATCCTCGGGATGAGGTCATTATTGACAAAGTTACTCCTTCGTCAATGGAAGAGTCAAAAACCCTAAAAGATGATGCTGTTAATAAAGTACTTACAGGCTACTTGATTAGTAACGGTGCGACGATTTTAATCTGCCTTGCCATTATTTGGTTGACGTTTCGGTCCCTATTGAGTTTAACCAGTGATGGTGTTGAATTACAACGGTTAGTCAACCTATTTAGCGCACCTAGCGAAGTATCAACAGCTGCTTCTCCCTCGGAGAATATGGCGTCCATCAAAAAGATAACGGATGTAACGCAAGATGCTGAGTTGAATATTAAAAACCTAAGTGAAGATATTTCTTTGATACAAAAACACGAATCTGCATTGCTAAGCGCTATCAATATATTGCAGGAAGAGCAAATAAATTGGAATATGAAAGCCAGCCGTCTAAATGCTATTCGCCTCGAAATTGACAGAGTTGCACCGTACAAGGAATCTCGTATCGAGGAAAGTTTGTTTGTTACTCGTTCATCGAGCATGGGGACGGAAACGGCAGAGACAAGCGCCAGTGTGCCTTACGATCGTAATTATCTACTCATTTATAAGCCCACAGTATCAAAACAACGTGTGCAACTTGAACAAACAGAAACAACCGCAGTGGTTGTAGAGGCCAGTCAGTCTACGTATAGCACAATTGAATTTTTAACCAGAAACCGGGAAATAAATGAAAATAACCTCCCAAATATGTTAAATCTGGAACTTGATGCCACTCGAACTCTGTTAAAGGAATGGCAATTAAAGCTGAATAGTGCTGAACAGGCATACTACAAAGAACTAAATGAAGTGTTGCTCACCTACGCTTACGACCCTTGGGAAGACGCCTTGCAAGCTGTTAGATATCTGGCACTAATTACCATGATCTACGCTATTTTCTTTAAAGCATTAAATGTAATACATCGTAAAGTAGTGTTAAGCGACTCTTTCATGGTAATGCGCATTCAAAATATCTATTTAGGAAGTGATGAGGAAATCAGGAAACAATTCAGTAATCTTAACAATGTACTTTCCGATGCCGAAAAAGTCAGTCAGAACCAAAGTTCTCTGATGAACAGTTTACTTAAACCGGTGCGAAGTTGGTGGCCAGGCCAAAGTAAAAAAGCGGCATAACCAAAGGAAGTAATCGAAATAATAGCATCTGGACACAAATAATATCTGTACCTGTTGTGTACCGCAGATACACCCTATTACCACTGCATATCACGCTGCGTCAGGCGGGCATTTTTATGTGGTGAAGATAATGTCACTGGCAACAACTATGAGCATCGTCGCCAATGGGTGGAAGACAGACTGCATTTACTGGCAGAGGTATTTAGCATTGACTGAATATGCGATCAGCCTGCAAAAATCTACCCAGAGTTGGATCGTAGCTCCGCCCCCAAATGGGCGATGAGGAAGTACGATCCTCCCCTCTATGAGCCCCTAATAAAATCAATCCGTTGCTCTTCTACCGCAAATACCGCTTTTCCCCTCAATAACTCACTTCAATTATAAATTTTTGGAGCACATTTAGCTTCTAAATTAAATCTATTTGTATTTACGCCCCCTTAAAATAGCTCGAATATACACGAGTTATGGGTTTTGCATAAATTGCAACAGAGCAGTTTTTCCTAGAATATTTCGTTTACTTACAGCTACTTTGGCTTTTTCAATTAAAAGGTCTTCTGCCGCTTTAGTAATGTTATCTAACTTCAGTTCAAATTCTAACTCAGAGTCAATCCTTGCATAGCGGTGACTTTTAAACATTGCTTCACATTGTTTGTGTACTAGTGGAGTTTGTACATTGATAAAGTACTCTAGATTCAAAGCCCATCTAGCAGCGCCAGCATCAGCATCTATATTCGTTGCAGGACAGTGATTTTCTGATAAATAACATGTACCAATAGACAGAATATTCAAATCATCTATGGTTACCCCTCTCATTTGGCTGTATTTTTGTGCAACTAAAATATCTGGCATATTGCAACTTACACCCCCATCGATATATCGAATTTTATTTCGGGTATGGGCAGGAAAAAAAGTAGGAGCTGCCGAAGTTGCCAGCGCCACATCAATCAATTTCCATTGCTTAAATTCATCATCTATTGTATTGATTAGTAAGGTTTTCCCAGTGTCCATTTCTACGGTAGTAATCAGTAAGTCAATACCAGAATATTCTTTGAGATCTTGCATAGTTTTTTCGGCAAAATCACCCAAGATTGATTTGATAGTATTTTTTAATCCAGAGTTGTGATATTTACTAGAATAGTACCAAGTGTGATACCAAGATTTAGGAGCAAATATTCGGTCTTTATTAAATTTGAACGCTTTAATTATCTCATCACTTGTTTTACCCGAAGCAAGCCCCAGTGCAATAATGCCACCAATGCTTGTGCCTGCAATACAATCACAATGATTTTTTACTTCAGATTTAAAATAGTGCTCAATATTTCTAATGACTTCGGCTGTATATAAACCTCTATAACCACCACCTGTTAAAGATAATATTTTAACTAGCTCAGATAGCATGAACGGTTACGCCTTCACTTCTATAAAATGGACTATCTTTTCCTACAATTACGGCCCCCGGATAAAGCTCTACTGCTAAAAACCCCGAATCTAATATGTATGGAGAGTACTGTGTTCCAACTCCTTGTACAAAAGTCCCATAGTCCTGACATAACTTAGCACTGTCTTTATATTCAATTTCGAAGTGCAGTACTGTCATATCAAAAAAATATCTCACCACTCTCTTTAAAGCCTCTGTTAACTTTGGCTTCTTCATATCAGCAACCATGCTAAATGCTGCCATAATTGAAGCTTCAGTCGTAATATACTTTTTGTTTAACGAGCCTGATGGACTAAATAATTTAAAAAGTGGGTGAGATTTATTCTTATCATGATAAATGATGGCAAGGCCAGCTAGACCTATGCCATCAATGACGTAAATATTGGACATTGAAGCTCCTTTTCTTTATTCGTGTTATTTTTCAGAAAGGTTTAGCAGGGAATTTACATCCTCACTACTATATTCAGCAGCTATTGGGGCAATACTGTCTAAAGCGGATATACCAATAACTTCATTTGTTACAAATGAATCCATATCATCGAAAAATGAATGAGTAGCTTGCTTATTTTCTAGAACCTCCTGAACAAGTAAGCTCAATCCTTGCTCTGAACATGCAAAAAAGTCACCTGAAACTCTGTTATTTACTTTTACTAATGAACTTGTTCTAGAAAGTAATTGAGGCAAAGTAGCTCGAACCGAATTAAAGTTAACTTCTGAACCAACATGCTCTGAGATAAACTGCGATACAGTATTACTTTGCATTCGAGACACGATAGCTTCGATTTTAGCCTTACCCTTTAATGTAGACATACCATTTACCTGTAATGAAACCCTTTGTGTACAGTTTAGTCAACAACTGTACAGTATGCAAATTCTGTATTAGTTAATGAATAATACTACCCACTCCTTATCGCAAATACTTATTCGCTTCTCAGCTAGTTGCCGCTTTGTCTTTAAGTACTTGGACATGTACTTGCATGTACTTGGACACAAGTACTTGGACATGGACACACACAATATCTGTACCTGAGTACAGTATCATTTTTGACCAGATATGGTAGAAATAAACAAAAGGACAATGATTCAGGATGAGTCTCTATGCCAAGAGCAAGGAAAACACTGGTGTGTACCGCAGACACACCCTATTACCACTGCGTATCACGCTGCGTCAGGCGGGCATTTTTATGTGGTGAAGATATCGTCACTGGCAACAACTATGAGCATCGTCGCCAATGGGTGGAAGACAGACTGCATTTACTGGCTGAAGTATTTAGCATTGACGTTTGTGCCTATGCAGTAATGAGTAACCATACCCATGTTGTCCTGCATATTCATGAGCCACAGGCGCAACACTGGTCAGTTGAAGAAGTGCTTAACCGCTGGCACAGGCTGTATAAAGGAACTTTACTGACACGACAATACACAAACCCTGCCCAACGGCCTGCTATGCCGGCAGTATTGATTAAAACCGTTCAGGATATCGCCGATATCTGGCGACAACGATTATGCAGTATCAGCTGGTTTATGCGGGCTTTAAATGAGCCGATTGCCAGACAAGCCAACCAGGAAGATAACTGCACTGGCAGGTTCTGGGAAGGTCGCTTTAAATCTCAGGCATTGTTAGATGAAACCGCACTGGCTGCCTGCATGGCCTATGTTGACCTCAATCCCATACGGGCCAGAATGGCCAAAACACCGGAAACCTCTGACCATACCAGTATTCAGTATCGTATTCATGCCGCGAAAGCAGGGAAAGTGCCTAAACGACTGATGCCCTTTGCCGGTTATCCCAGAAAGAAGATGCCTCACGGCATTCCGTTAAAGTTAACCGATTACCTGTCACTGGTGGATTTAACCGGCAGACACATGGCCAAGAACAAAAAAGGCTGTATTGAGGATGCAGAGCTACCCATTTTGACCAGACTCAACATCAATGCAGCGCAATGGGAAGAGCTAACCCATCATTTTGAACGCTGCTTTTATCAGGCAGCAGGCAGTGAAGAACATTTAATCAGGTATCAGCAAAATAACGGTTTGCAACGCATCCGGGGCAGAACCAATGCAAGGCGGTTGTTAAGCTCTGGCTGAACATTTAATCTTATCAATATCCTGTTGCCATGCTTGTTCTGAGCCTTAACTTTTCAGTTACAAAGGAAGTCACTTTAAATTAAGTTTTCCAATGTAGCCTATATTCGTTTAATCGCTATCTTGTATACCTGATTCCGCTCTCGCTTTCCGACTGCAACCACGGATACAACTAACTCAGTATCTCTGACCTGATATACCAATCTGTAACCAGCACTGCGTAACTTAATCTTATAGCAGTCCTGCATTCCGTTGACCCTTGATGACTCAACCCTTGGATTTGATAATCTCTCCCTGAGCTTTTTGGCAAATTGTTGTCTGATTGAACCGTCAAGCTTAGACCACTCTTTTTCAGCATCTCGCTTAAAGACCAGTTTATAAGTCGTCAATGTTTACCTCGACTTCGTCCTGATCCATCCTCTCTTTAACTATCTGAGCCAATTCGATGTCTTCTAACTTGTCCAGCATAGCTTCATAAGCATCCGCGGGAATGCAATAAAACTCAGGTTTATTCCTGTTTAAAACGGCAACAGGAAAACCGTCACCTTGCTCTATCACCGCCATAGGATTCTTTTTAAGTTCAGAAATACTGGTTGTGTTGTCTGCTAATATGGGTCTTACACTCATTTCTACGCCTCAATAAAACCTGTTAATGGCACTTAAAATAAGTCTCATAAGTATCAAAGTCAAATAAAAAGACCTGTTAAAAGGTCTTGTAAATAGGAAAACTATCCAGCCTGAAATATTAGGACAAACACTCGGTTAAAAGAAATGAAAAACCCGCCGGAGCGGGTTTGGTTACAATGGGTGTCTCGTAAAGTTTATCATGGCTGTCCATGTAAGTTCTCTCTAGATAGCTATCATGGCTGTCCATGTAAGTTCTCCTTCTAATTTAGTTTTGAAAGGTCATATGCTGGTGAATTTAAAGCTAATTTAATAAACGTTTCATAAGAAGCTTCGGGATGTTTTTCATTTACTTTTCGAATCCAATAATCTGCGTTCCCTAATTGCCCATCCAGCTTAACCAAGCCAGTTTTGACGAAATATGCAGCTAAAAAACCAGCTTCCATACTACCTAAATCAATAGCTTTTTTAAAATTGATTACAACAACCTCATCATCATTTTCTAGAAAATAATTCCCAGTGTATGCTAAAGCTTTATAGGTATAAAAAACGGAACTCTGTTTTGGTTCAATTTTTTCCAGCTGACTCAATATTGATAACGCTCGAAGAACTTCTATATGGTTTTTCGCCATTGTAAATGACATTCTTCCTGCAACTTCGAGCCCATACGCTGATTCATTTATGGAAGAAATTAGCCAATACTCCATCGCTTTTTCAATTTGTCCGTTATGAAATAAGCAATCCCCCGCAACAGCAACTTGATAAGCAACATCCTTTATGTGTTTTTTATCTACTTTTGATAGCTCATTGGCAAAGATACAGCTTTGCTCTCCATGATGATATGGAACTAATTGAACTTGTGCACCAATGGATTTACTTAAGCCACCAAGCAGTAATATTAGTGTGGAAATTAATCGTGTTATCATCTTCACCTTCAATTTTGCTTATCTAATACATTTTCAATCATTGTTCCTCCCGGATCTGCTAACAGTTTCAATTCATTCGGAACAGGTGGAACAATTGAATCTAGATTTGGATGAGAATATCCATTTGTCGGAGCATTACAATATTCAATACAAATTGCTCCCCGTGCTACACCTCCCAACGCTCTCTCCATGACTTGTCCTAAGGGCTGCTTAGCAACAGATTCAACTTGGAGGACCTCTTGCCACTCCGAAAGCCTTCCTGTGCAGTCATCATATACAGCATTATTGGTGCAACCGTTGAAAACTTTATTGTCCCAAGGGTTAGCATTTGAATAATTATCTCCTTCCAAAAGAATATCCAATAAATCCCCAAACTTCGAAGACTTGGATCTTTTCCACTCTAAAATCTTTTCCCAGTTTGAAGCCATCAGATCCTTACTCGAACCTTGTTTGTTCAAAAACAAATCAAATTCAGTCTCAGGCAGTTCAGCTACTACTCTATCCCTTTCAGCCTGCTGTTTTTGAATACGTTTATCTTTAGAACTTTGCTGACTCCCTTTAGACTCCTTCGCATCCGTCGAATCCCCACCACTCGTAAATGCTTCCTTCAAATTACTAATCCCCAACGGATCAAACTTAAAGTTGCACTTGCCAGTGGTGCAACTCTGCCCAACCCCCATCGCATATGACTTGGCCATACTCTTAATCAGATTACCCCAAACAGCCCCTCCAGCACCGTTTGACCATGCTTTATAGGTTTTCGCTATAGTTGAGACCATCTTAACGGTATTGTAAATCGAGTAAGCAGTCTGAAGGAACGCACCAAAGCTGCCTAAGGCACTGAATATTGCCCCCATTGCCAATCCCTGTGCGTAATTCATGGCAAACATCAGTACAAACTGGAATAAATACCCACTCGGATCCGTTGCATTTAACGGGTTATTCAAAACATAAGAATAACGGTTCAGGTTTTGGGTATTGGTGGCCGCCTGAATAAATGGATCCGCAGACAGGAACCTGGCCAGTACAGGATCATAAATTCGACCATTCATATGAATAAGGCCCGCACCATCAACATGCTCATGGCCGGTAAATCCACGATTTAGTTTTATTGGTACCGGTAAGTTTACGGTGTACTTAGCATGCACATCGATAGACTCTGCTGTCAGCCCGGCCACTGCCCAGTTGGTGCCACGTCTGGCACCCCAGGCATCAAAACTGAAGCGTTGTAGATCTTCGCCTTTATGGTTCACGCTGGCAACGATACTGCCAAGGTGATCTTTGTAGAAGTATCGGTATTCCAGACTATTAGGATCATTACCCTGCTGAATAACCTGAGCAAAACCACCGATATGACGTTTTGTGGTTGTCACCCCGTCTTTGATCACATATTCAACATTGCCCACATACCAGGTCGTTGTTACTTCACCGTTTTCGTCATCGACACGTTTATAACGGGATAAATCGGTTCCGTAACTAAATTCTGCTACATAGTCGTCTTTGACAATTCGGCTGGGTTTATCAAAGGTCGTGTAATCAATGTTACGCCCCCGGCCACTGGTCATGTTGCCATTACCATCGTAACTGTAATTGCTGTTATTACTGCAGCCTGCGTAAGAGCCCGCTATGCCTCTGACGGCGTGTGGCTTATTGGTACTATCGTAACAGTAGAAACCTAAGCCCGTTTTAAAGCGGATATTACCGTTGTCATAATACCGCACACGTTGGGTGGTATAGCCATGCACTTCACTGTGGGTAAGTCTGTTCATCATGTCGTACTGGAACGTTTCTTCCAGGTTCTGATTGACATCTTTACGCCATGAAACGTTGCCTAACACATCCCAGCGATACTCTTCTAACTGAACAGAGCCGTTTTCACCACCGATACGGAACTCTGCCAGACCAGTGTCATCATGTGTTGTCGCCCAGCCTTCGTTAACATCATTATGCATGCTGAACGACGTTACTGTGCCGTACTCATCCTGTGATTTCGCTTCATAGTAGACAACGCCTGTCTGTTGGTCGACAACGCCTGCCTGATAGCCATACTGGTTATAGTGGTATTCCACAGACCCACCTGTGGCATCCGTCGTTACTGACACCCTGCCAACAGCGTCATACTGTTTGGATTCCATGTACACTGCATCTTCCAGCGCATGTACCACACCAGTGCTGCGGCCCAGGGCATCATAACTATAGGTCTTTTTGACCATACGGGTGACGTTATTCTCGGCATCGGTGACTCGTTTGGCCAGATCTTCGGTGCTGTGCAACAGTCCCAGCGCTTTCGTGGAGGTGTTACCCAATGACGCCGTGTCATAAGTATGACGAATATGGCTGGTCAGGCTGCCACTTGCAATCGTACCAAGGTAGCGTTTGTGGTCTGTCACCCGACCAAGGGTATCGTAAATCATTTGACTCTGATTGCCGTTGCCATCAGTCTGGGTTAGCAGGTTCCCCAGCGCATCGTATGTATAGGTCCAGTTGCCTTTGTCAGGGTCATTCATGGCGCGTTTAAAGTACCCTTTGCCGGTTGTGACTCCCGCCGTATCGTAAGACAGTGTAATTGGTGCGCCATCGCCAGGCCCATCCAGCAGTATAAGATTACCTACATTGTCATAACCGTATAACGTTGTAATAGTTTCGGATGTATCGCTACTGGCGTCCGGCAGGGTCTCAACGACTGACCGCAGCAGACCTACGGCGTCTTTGGTTTCTGCGTGCGCCCTTAGCGTGTCAAATTCAGCTTTTGTCGGTTGCGGATTCGCTTCCGAAGGGCTGTATTGTGTCACCGTCAAACCATCATAAGCCATATGCCAGATGCTGCCATTTGGTCGTTTAGTTTCGATGACCCGATCTAACTTGTCATATTTAAACTCGGTGTAATACAGGCTTGTTGCGCCAATAGCCGGCTGGTATTTCCGCCAGGTGCGGCCAATGTCATCGTATAACGTATCTGTGAACGTCCACTCCCCGGCAAAGTTAAGGGTCGCGGTCCGCAAATTCCGGGCTTGTGCATCAAAGTGCTCAACGACAGTTGGTGCACCTTTGGACTCTGTCACTTTGGCGTAAACAGCCCCGTCCGTACAGGCTTCTTCGCCGGCTACAGAAGCGAGGTCACTACACCATAACTGAACTGTCTGACTACCACTGCCATCTTCCGCCAGGGTGCGATATAAACGCCCCAGATTGCTGTAATAATTGGTTGTAGTAAAACCGTTAGCATCAGTTTGCGAATCCACATACCCAAAGGCTTTGGCCTTATTGCTTCTGCTGTAAGTCGTGGTCAGAGATACCGAATCATCAAGCACCTTTGTTTCAGTTTCGACAAAACGACCAGTGCTGTCATAGGTATAAGTCGAAACGCGGGTATCAAAATTCTCTCCGGACACCTCGATACGTTGTGGATTACCGAATGTGTCACGTTGTTTGTATTCGGTAATGACCTTATATTTGACCGTATTCGGCTCCAGTGTTTCCTTTTCCAGAAGTCCAGTCGCAGAATCGTACTGGTAGCTTGTTTCACGCACTGTCGTGTTTGCCGCATCAGAGCGGTTGTGGGTGACTTTACGGGCCGTCAGGCGCAATCCATAGTGATTGGTAGACCATGTGTCTGCTGTCGTCTTCGTTACCGTTAAACGCGGATTAGATGCGCAGTCACCGGCATTGCACTCTGTAATTAACTCTTCTGTTTTGTACGGATGACCATAATTGTCCACAAGGTCGGTATAACCGGATACATTCTTAAGCGAAACAACCTTCTGATGGGTTTGCTGACCAGAGTTAACATCAAAGTACTTTTCTTCACTTCGTTCACTAAATATAAACACCGTGCCTGGATAGACTGATTTCTCCTGATAGCTGACCGTTGATTCACTGAGTTTGTCGTAGCTGATCAGCGTTTCTTCATAGCTATGACAGGTTGGTTCCCAGTCAGTGTCTGTGCAACTGAATACAGTTTCATATTCCACTCGCTGCAACGAAGATGTTTTAGAAACCATCGCTCCAATATAAGGGAAGTCCTGACGGTATTTAGCAACTTCCTTGCGCCCTGTGGTCAGGTTATGAATGCGTAATTCACTGAAACCTAATGTTCCCCGTCCTACCTGCGATCGGCCGTTGACGTAATGGTACTTGTTAACCATTTCGCCCTTTTCGTACAAATGCACGACTTGCATTGGATAGACGATATCCAACACTCGACTGCCATTACCCCAATTACTGTAGTCCAGAGAAGAGACATCACCACGCGTGTACACGGCAGTATCTGTTAACGGGCGATAACCGATATAAGTGTTTAGACCATATCCATCTGTGACTTTTTGGATCTTTCTCAGTGGTCTATGTTTACGCTTATACAGTCGTAAATCACCACCATCGTGTGTCATATAGTCAGCAAATCCGTCTCCATTGAAATCGGCAAACAGAGATGCCTCATAATCATAGGTATGGATATTGGTTACATTGTCAGCTTCAAAGTCAAAACCGGTGGGGGTTTCAACAAATCGTTTAACTCTCCATGCCTGAACTCTGACGTCATAACCTGGGGGAGTAAACCCACTATAAGGGTCACGGTTGATGATATAAGGATCTTCGGATACATATAGAAGATCAACATAGCCATCTAAATCGTAATCACTGAAATGCACAACATCGGCTTTTTCACCCAACACGCCAATATGCTGCGTTTGTCCAAATAAATCTTCGCCGGTGGACTGTAATTTGCCAGTGTTAATGCGGAATGCCCAGCTGGCCGTCGCATCATCAGAACCAGCTCGATAGACAAGATCATTTAATCCATCGTTATTTAAATCAACCGGACGCAGCTTTTCGGTCCCGGAAGAAGTACCAATTATCTGACGTTCAACGAACTCACCAGATGTGGCTGTCGCCAAAAAGACACGACGAGTTTCTCTGACCGTTTCAGTATAAGCGGAACAATTAAAGTCGTTTCCAACCAGCCTGCCATTTTGTTGATCTTTGGATTCCTCCGGCATGAGGTAATCTTCATCGATGTACTGCGAATCTCTGGGTGGCAAACTGATAACAGATGAGTCGCTGTTGTTTCCGCTCAGTTGGTTCATACCACCTGGATTGCTATTCTCAATATAGCAATTATTATTACGCTTCCTGGTTTTTTCCTGTACGTACATCATTAAGTCTGCACGACCATCACCATTGAAATCTGACACGACGACATTGTCATTCATATCTTTGGTGTAAATATTGAAGAAGTGACCTTCTCCAGCGTCCCCTGGAACACCATTAAATGTAAGCTGCTGGGTCAGCGTGCCCCAATCTACGGTGACACCAGTTTGTGAAAACCGTTTCTGAGGACCGTCAAAATAGAAGATTTTATAGATGCCGTTTGCAGAATCATTTACTGCGGCCAGAAGGTCAGCGTAACCATCACCGTTAAAGTCAGCAAGCCTTGCTTTTTCACGTTCATATACCGGGATCCACGTGTTTACTTTGTCAGCCGGATTATAAAAAATACCGTCGGATAAAACGTAGTGCCAATATCCTCCATCAGCAAACAGAATATCGTGACGGCTGTCACCATCCAGATCTGCTATCTGCCAACTGTTTCTGAAATCTAAATCAGCAAATTGACTCAAGCGCGGTGGTGAAGCAGATTCTCCGATATCTTCACCTCCATAGACTGCTACTAAATGGTCCTGAGGGTCATTCCGGTGGTTTCTGACCGCCAGAATATCAGTGCGACCATCGCCATTTATATCGGCGAAACGGATCCCCTTGAATCGATTTGAAGGAACGATATTGTTGAAACTGGATCCCGTCTCATAAAATGGATTGAAGTTTCCGTTTGCATCATATAGTTCACCACCTTTAGCCCACTCAAACTGAGTCTCTGGTAGACAAGTGCTGCCATTACACACCTTGATGCTGGTCATAATCCCTACATCTACATCATAGGTCGGTGTATAAGTTCGAAGTAAGGTATTGTCAGAGTATGAACTGACGCTGGTAAGCTTTTTAGTTGAGGTTTGCAGCTCCCCTACCATGTAACCTTTATTAGGGATTAAGGCACCATCCTGATAATTAAACTGGATATAGCTGCTCGCGCTACCTGGAGCCGCAGTATTGGCGGTATAATTTACCTTAGTAACGTGGTGTTCCAGACTGTTGGTATTTTGTTCATATTGATACTCTATGTAATTACCGCTCGCATCTTCAACACGATTCAATGACCAGGCAAACGTAACACCAGCATTGTGAGCAATCAGGTTTGTGGACTTGCCATCGTAATTGTCACCACCAAAGTAGGCGATGCGGCCATCTGGAAATTTCACTTCAAACTTCGACGGGTTACCTACCGTCCCGCCAAGGGCTTTAACCCTTACAAAATTATGTAATTCCGATCTGTAAACGCTGCTGGGAGCAAAGTGATCATAGTTGTCAGGATTAGTGTGGACTAGGCGTTGACCGTCCATACACAACATGTCTTCTGCATTGAATCGCAGGCCTTTTGTATAACCATCCTGTTCCTGGTTGGCATTACATCGGTGAATACTACTTGTACCCCCAATTGACCAGCCACGTCCCATCACACCGTTACCAGCGTTACTGTTGTACGACAGGCTCAACTCCGGTGCTAAACCATTCACTTTTCCTGTTGTAACAATCGGGATTTGGTAGTTAAAGGAACCATCCGGAGACACGTTTTCGGTCGCGGGAATAGTACCGACTATCTTGCTGTTATCTTCCGCGCTCTTATAAGTTGCCTGAGTAAGAAAGTTCGGTAGTGTGGAATTCGCTAACGCCTGTGCCGTTGAAGGATCATCGAATTCAGGCAATGCTTCTGCAATATTGACTGCAACAGTCGTGATATCTGATGTTCGATCCAGACTGTCAATGGCTTTGACCTGAACATTCATCACGCCTGGCGTTGTTAATGTGTCAAAATGATGCTCATAAGGTGCATTAAAATCGTCATACCATTCCGTTCCATTAAGCGAGAATGACACCTTCTTGATTGACAGTTCAGGACTCGACGCTGATGCCGCAATTCGAACAGAACTATCCGTATAAAATTGCGCGTAATTCACCGGGCTGGTCACACTGACAGTAGGTAATCCATAATCGGCAACCTGCACTGATACAGGTGAGGAGTACGCTCCGCACTGTGCGCCATTCTGGATACAGGCCTGAATGATAAACTGATATTCACCAACAAAGCCTACAGCTTTAGTGCGCGAAGTTGTTGTGTAGCCGGTTTCCAGGGAAACAAATGAGCTGTAGCCTGGCCGTTTTATCTTTAAGTTATATGTCGGTGCAGGCAGATTATTTCCATTGGCCCAGGTCAACACATTATCGCTACCTTTGACCAGGTTGCTTTTGGCTGCCTTAAAGTTAGTTGCAACGATTTCACTAGCATTTATCGCCGTTATGGCAATATCTGTTGCACTGCCTGTCGCGCAGCTATCGATACAAACCCGGAACTGGTAGTCACCTTCCTGACTAAGAGTGGCTGACGCCGTTGTATTCGTGGTTGTTAATAATTGATTAAATCCAGTGTCAGTGGGTTTTTGCCATTCAACGACATAATTGAGTCCTGAAGTATTCGCAGGCGCTTCCCAGGTAAGAGAGACACTATTGTTTACCAGCACTAACTCAGATGATGCTTCCAGATATCGAACCTGGTAATCATCTGGATGAATCGAAGTTATTTGTACTGCCGGGCTAGGTGCAGAACAGCGATCAACCGGGTTATCTATATCAGTAGAGCACACCTTGACCCTGAATTGGTAGGTACCCCGGTGTGTAAAGCCTCCGCGTTGATCTGACAGTGTATTGAAATCAACCGTGTTCATCTCAACGAAGCTGTTACTGACACTGCCATCAGAGTTTGGTATCGCTTTTTCGATGACGTAACTGAAACCAGGAGGTGGATTATTGCTCGCTTTAGACCAGCTAATTAACGGGCCTTTTACTGTGCTTGATGCCCCTAATTTCTGGGCGACAACGGTAGGAGAAGCACTCATAGTTTCAACCACATAATTGTGAGGTTTCACTACAGTCAGCTCAACCGGACCCACCATCGGATGACAATCCGTTTTACCGCCAACGCAAACACTTAAGAAATATTTATATGTACCATAAATACCGGCTCTTGCTTCACGATACTTTGTTCCTTTCGGGACAAAACCATTAGAGCTATCCGGAATAGTTGAGAGATGTGAGGTCCCAGGACGAATCACATAAACCTGATATCCTGACCCTTCTGGCAGCTGACTATCGTCAAACGTCCAGGATAATCGACTGTTATATTTAAATGCAGCGTGATCATATTCAAACTTAAGATCATCCACCGCATAGGATGTAGCTACCTGAACCAACTGCTCAAAGAATGATTGCTCGCCCGCGGCGTCCGTAACGCGAACCTTAATCAGGAAGTCTCCACCACCTACGTCACTAAAAGTATGTGTATGTGTTTCTGCATTGTTATCTGTGCTTGAGCTGGTTAGTTGACCGGCAATCCAATCAGTACCACCTAAACTAAATTCAACACTTGCGACTTTCGCTTCAATATCATCAACATTAGCTTCAACCGTAATTCCTCTAAATGAACTGTCGGTAATGCTGGCAGAGAGACCTGGTTTATCATTAACAGACTTAATGGTGACGGTAACAACGCCTGTATCGGTGCTTCCATTAACATCCTGCACCTGATAAGAAATGGTATCAGTACCAAAAAAGTCAGTGTTTGGCACATATTTAATGCGCGGTTTACTACTGCTCGTATCGAGGCTAACGGTGCCATTTGAAGCAGACAATGTATTTGCGACAATGCTTAAAGTGGCCGTTTCACCTTCGTCAACATCGGTATCATTAATCAACGCATTGATTAGGACCTCTGAATCTTCATTCACGCTGGCAATGTCATCTCCAGCGACAGGGGCATCATTAACACTGTTTACGGTAATATAGGCTGATGCACTTGCCGGAATGCCTGCAGCATCAACTATCGTATAGGAAATAATGTCGTCTCCGTTGAATTCAGGCGGAGGTGTGTATTTTACGTTTTGTTGTGCTGTTATCGATACTGTGCCATAGATTGCATTGACCTCGGAAATCGTCAGGACATCACCGTCTGCATCAATATCGTTTGCACGTACGTTGAAGTTCTTCTGTACATCTTCATTGGTGGAGAAATTGTCATCTACCGCGACAGGCACATCATTGACATTCACAACATTGATATTACTGGTTGCATTTGCCGTATAAGTACCGTCTGAAATGGTATAAGCGATAGTTATCTGTCCATTGAAGTTGGATGGTGGGGTAAACTTGATTTGGTCATCAACAATTACCGCCGTGCCCAATGAAGCGGTCGCACTCGTAATCGTTAATACATCTGAATCTGCATCATGGTCATTAGACAGAACTGACAAAAATGAGATCTTATCTTCTTCAACTTCAAAATTATCGACTCGCGCAATCGGTGCATCGGGAGTCGCTGATACGGTAACAGTGAAATTTGCGTCGATTCCTACGGTCCCGTCTGATACGTAGTAATTTACCGTATCTACACCATAGAAATCTGTATTAGGTTGGTAAGAAATTACTGTTCCATTGATTGCCAGTACGCCAGAAGGAGAACTTGCATTAGTAATTGTTAACGAGTCTCCATCAACATCAGCTAAATAAGTCGCGACATCAATGCTAATAGACGAGGCATCTTCCGTAGTTGATGTATTAAACGACGTGAAGCTGGGTACATCATTGATCGGTTGAACAGTGACCGTCACTCTCGCAATATCAGAAACATTGCCATTAACATCCGTTATTTGATATTCAAACCAGTCAGTGCCGTTCCAGTTTGCCGGTGCCTGATAAACAACTTGATTATCAACTACGGCAAGACTGCTTTGTTGCCCGCCTTTATTCAATTGACCCGCAAACGATATATTTACCGAAGCGATACCTGCTTCATCGCTGTCATTCGCCAAAACGTCAATCAACAACTGGCTGTCTTCATTCACGACACCTGTATCATCCAAAGCCACCGGCGGATCATCAATTGGAATAATGACGGTAATATCCCCCACAGAGATGGGGACATAGGTAATTGCGCTGGCAGTGAAAGACACAGCGAAAAATAACCCGGACAGGGCTTTGATGATAGTATTCTTCATATTGTGATACGACTCGTAGTGTGGCCTAGTAATGCGGCATGGCGGCGAGAAATTCTGCTTGCCTTCCCTTGCATACACGTCCGTTTGTTACAAAATTTTGCGCGGGGATAATAACTTGACCTAATACTTTAGTCTAATATTCCAGCAGGTTTTTCTAGATCAATTTGTTATAACTCTACGCGCGTTTTTTGATCTGGGTCGGTTAATTTACCCATTCGCTTTGACAACAGGAAAAAGCATGAAAAATATAGATGTCGACAATTTTCGACAACAATACTGGCAGCAAAAGCCACTGGTGATCAGGCAAGCTTTTCCAGACTTTCAGGATTTGCTGGATGAACACGAGCTGGCTGGTCTGGCTATGGAGGATGAATTCGATAGTCGTATCATTCGCAAACAGAATGGCAACTGGTTTGTCGAACAGGGTCCGTTTGAATCCTTTGACGACAGTTGTCAGGGTGCCTGGACCCTCTTAGTGCAGGGTGTGGAGTCAGCGTTGCCAGATGCACAACCGTTACTTTCGCAATTTGATTTTGTACCTTCTTGGCGGCTTGACGACCTCATGGTGAGCTTTTCTGTTGAAGGGGCGGGTGTTGGCCCGCACGTTGATCAATATGATGTGTTTATCATTCAGGGCAAAGGCTCCCGGCGTTGGCAAGTGGGTGACAATAGTCCTCAAGAAACACTGAGGCCCCACCCCGCGCTGAAGCAAGTACCTGATTTTGCACCTATTATTGACGAAGTGCTGTATCCGGGGGATGTTATCTATATTCCACCGGGTTTCCCGCATAACGGCACCGCCTTGGCGCCATGCTTAAATTATTCGGTTGGCTTTAGAGCGCCAAATCAGACTGAAATGCTGTCCAGCTTCACTGACTTTCTTATTGATCACGACATAAAAACGAAACGTTATGCAGATCCGAAACTGCAATCACGCACCTATCAATCTGAAATAAAGCCACAGGAAGTTGATCAATTTCAGCAACTGCTACAACAAATGGTCAATTCTGATCATTTTTACCGCTGGCTGGTCGCATTTCAAAGCAGAACACCTGAAGATCCCAGTTATTTCGAGGCTGTCGATTATAGTGAACAAGAAATAGCCGAGTGCTTAAATAATGATTTTTCATTTGAGCGATTACCCAATGTTCGGGTAGCACATTTACGCTCCGAACAGCCACCAGCGCATATCTATATTGGGGTGAATGGATTGGCATTTCAGTGTGATGATAGTTGCAGTGAAACACTGCTTAATTTCATTAATTCTTCGCATTGGTTTAATCAAAAGAAAATATTTTACAAAAACGGTTCACTTTTTGTGCAAATTGTGTCTAAACTTGTCAATGAGGGGTATTGGATAATAAATCAAAAATAACAAATAATTATTCAACATTGCTGCATAATTGCTCGAGACCTCTTAAATAAGCATGATAAACAACGTGTTGAATAGGAATTTATGAACGCCTTCACCGTGAAAAAAGTGGATTGGCGCGAGTCTCGACAGCACCTCAAGCGCTTACGAGATCGCGTATTTGTGTGCGAGTGGCGCATCCCCCGACAAGCCGAATTTGACCAACGTGATCCCAACTCTGAACACATTCTAGTCGTCGACGATTCTGGTAATGAAGTCGCCACCGGGCGAATTACTCCCGATGGCGAAATTGGCCGTATCGCCGTGGTATCAAAACACCGCAGTAATCATATTTATGATTTGGTTTTTGAGGCATTGATCAATATTGCCAGAGAAAAGCAGTTCACTACGGTTTATTTACAATGTGACCTGGACGGCATCGAGCATTTTGTCGAGCGTGGGTTTAAACCCATAGGGTCAGTCTATATGGATGCCGGGATCCCTCGCCAGAAGATGAGTTGCCCGGTCAATCAGTTTAATTGGTCGCGAGTCGAATTAACCCACTAGGTCTGGTTTTTTATGAGACTAGCCTAACAGGATAGTACCTGCAATAGCGCCTGTACTGGGTGTTTGGGTTTATTACCTTTTAGCCTCTCAACCTGAGAGCGGCATGAGTAGCCGGTCGCGAGGATTTGCTTATCCTGTCGTTGCTCTATTGCACCCTGCCAACTCAGATTAAATATTCCCACTGATTCTTCAAGATGTTTATTCTCATGTCCAAAGGTGCCTGCCATACCGCAACAACCCACGCTGACAATTTCCAGTGATAACCCCATGTCAGCAAAAATTGTCTGCCACTGGCTCTCTGCTTTGGGCAACATGGTTTTTTCGGTGCAGTGGGCCAGTAATGCATATTGTTGATTATCACCTGTCACTCTATTGCCCTGATCTTTCAAAGACAGTTCCCCTAACCATTCATGGGGCAGTAATACCTGAAAGTCACCTTTTGCTATGTCAGCAATCTGTTTGTATTCATCGCGGTAGCACAGCACTAATGATGGGTCTATGCCAACCATAGGCATGCCCAGCGTGGCAATGTCATTGAGAAACGCCGATGTTGTTCGTGCGGTTTGGCTGAATTCTTTCAGAAATCCTTTTACGTGTTGGGCTTTGCCGTTGGGATGAAAGGGCAACAAAACCGGTTGGTAGCCAAGCTTACCGCACAAGCGCATAAAGTCTTCCACCAGATTCGCTTCATAATAGGATGTAAACGGATCCTGCACGACCAGGACCGTTTTTTGTTTTTGCTCATCCGGCAATTCTCGAAGCTGCGCCAGATCTAACGTCTTAAAACCCTGGTGTTCTACTCGCGTAGCCAGTGTTGGTGAGCTTAAAAGCGGGCTATCGACATATCCAATGATATGCTTGAGCCCCCATTTCACTATGCTGCGTTTTAGGAAAAAGTTCACCAGATTGGGCATTTTCGCCAATACCGGTGCCATAGATTCAATATTCGCCACAAGATGGTCTTTTACCGGTCTTAAATAACGCTGATAGTATAGCGATAGGAATCGCGCCCGATAGGTTGGAATATCGACATTAATTGGACACTGGTTGGTACAGGCTTTACAGGCAAGACAGTGATCCATGACATCAAATACTTCGGATGAAAAGTCCTGCTCTTTTTGACCTGACAGGGTGTTTTTCAGTCGCGTCAGCCAATTTCCCGCGTGGCTATTTTCCAGGTTTAAGACGTCCTGCCCGCTATCGGCCAGCAATCGCAACCATTCCCGCAACATGCCAGCCCGCCCTTTGGGGCTGTGGCGTCTGTCTCGGGTGATTTTGCTGGAGGGGCACATCGGGCTACTGGTGTCATAATTAAAACACAAGCCATTGCCGTTGCAGCTCATGACGGGTGCAAAACTATCACGGGTGGCGACGGGAATTTGTTTGTCCAGATGGCCGCGTTTCGGATCGGCAACTTTGACCAATTCATCTGTGCTGTCAATGGGAGTGCAGATTTTGCCCGGATTCATTTGATTATGGGGATCAAACACGGCTTTGATTTTACGTAACTCGGTAAATAGCTCCTCACCAAAAAACGCCGGACCATATTCGCTGCGATAGCCTTTCCCGTGCTCACCCCACATCAGGCCGCCGTATTTTGCCACCAGTGCCACGACCTGATCGGAAATCTGCAACATGCGCTTTTCTTGTTCCGGATCGCACATATCCAATGCCGGACGCACATGCAATACCCCTGCATCGACATGGCCAAACATGCCATAGTCTAGCTGGTGGTCATCAAGCAGTACCCGAAACTCCATGATAAAATCGGCGAGGTTTTCTGGTGGTACGGCGGTATCCTCGGCAAAGGCGATGGGTTTTTCCCACCCTTTGGCTTTACCCAACAGCCCCACCGCTTTTTTGCGCATGCCGTAAATTTTGCCAATCGCCGCAAGATCATAGGTGATCTGATACCCGATAACGCCTTGCTCTTCATTCGCGATGGCGTTATCCAATGATGCCTTTAACGCACCAATTTTTTCATCAATGGCATCTTGCTGTTCATCATTGTATTCAACAATGTTCAGCCCCTGAATGTCTTTGCCCTGCACTGCGGTAATATGTGCTTCAACCGAATGCCAGACGATATCGTTTTTAGCCAGATTCAGTACTTTGCTGTCGACGGTTTCTACAGAGGTAGCTTGCGCGGCGACCATAGCAGGCGCATGGCGCAGTGCCGACTCAAAGGAGTTGTATTTGACGTTGACCAGGGCTTTGAATTTGGGAATTGGCGTAATATTGAGTTTTGCCTCGGCCACAAAGCACAAAGAGCCTTCAGAGCCGGTGATTAAGCGACTGACATCGGCTTTTTTTAAATCGTTGGAGACGGCATGCTCCAGATCATAACCGGTTAAAAACCGATTCAGGCGCGGAAACTTCGCCAGAATGGCCTCGCGTTTGGCGACGCAGCTGTGTTGTACCTGTTGCAGGATCTGACGATAACGTTCATTGCTGACCTCGCTGTCAATATCCACAGCTTCGGTGTCCAGCACTGTTCCATCGGCCAATACGCTGGTCAGCGCCAGTACATGGTCGCTGGTTTTACCGTAAACTAACGAACCCTGTCCTGAGGCATCGGTATTGATCATGCCACCGATGGTGGCTCGATTGCTGGTAGACAAATCCGGCGAGAAGAAAAAGCCGTGCGGTCGCAAGGCATCATTTAGCTGGTCTTTGACGACACCGGTTTGTACCCTGACCCAGCCCTCTTCTGCATTAATTTCTAAAATGCGATTCATATAGCGGGACAGATCCACTACGAGCCCGGATGTCAGGGATTGTCCATTGGTGCCCGTACCACCGCCACGAGCAGAGAACTGCACGTTGGGAAAGCCTTTGGCTAATTCACCTAGTACTTGTAAGTCTTGCACAGACGTCGGAAAAACGACCGCTTGCGGTAACGCCTGATAAATACTATTGTCTGTCGCCACCGCCAGACGCGAAGAATAAGCCGTTTCAATATCGCCGCTAAAACGCGATTGTTTAAGTTGGCTTAAAAATTCCTGGTAATGTTTTTCTAGCGTAGCGTGGCTTTCAACAAGTGGCAGCATGAATCGTCTTAGTTGCTTAACAAAGAAACGTATTATACAGAAAAGATACGCGATATGGATGCATCAAAAAGACATAGCTTGTAACAATCGCAGGCTTTTGCTTGAAAAAGCGACAATCTATACTGCCATTAACGTTTGGAGGGGATATGAACAAACAGCTTCGCATTGTGCTGGGTTTTATTGGTGTATTTATCGGTACCGTATTATTTATTTTGCCCGGTTCGATTTTTTTCTTATTGGCTGGTTTAGTCTTGTTAAGTATCGATTTTCCGCTTGCGAAAAAATGGCTAAGGCGTTCACAGCGTCATATGACTAAAGGCGCCAACAGACTGGACCGCTACCTGTTAGCCCGCAAATACCGATAACTCAGAGTGCGTTTGCTTGCTGTAGATACAAAAAACCCCGATTTCATCGTAATGCCGATCATTTAAGAAGTTGACATTCGGTATAAGAAGATCAAAATCCGATGATCGTAAGGTCATCGGATTTTTTTATGGAGCTTTCAGAAGCCCTCGCGCGTACCTCAATCAATCGTCTCACTGAGTTTCGTTGTCTGGCAGATATTTTAGACTCAGATATTATCGAGTCTTGCCTTGCCTCTAATGGCGTTGCCACTCTGCGTAAACGCAAGCTGCCAATGGATGCGATGATTTGGGCAGTGATAGGCATGTCGTTATTCAGAACTGAATCTGTTCGTCAGTTGATCAACAAGCTGGATATTGTTTTACCACAAGATGTTGATTATGTAGCTCGTAGTGCCGTGACGCAGGCCAGGAAAAAGTTAGGCTCTGAAGTCGTCAAAGATGCATTTCATCTGTCGGCAAATCGTTGGCATCAGCGTGCTGAACATCCTCAGTGGTGTGGCTTATCCCTATACGGTGTTGATGGTGTGGTCTGGCGTACACCAGATACCCCTGCCAATAGTGAAGCATTTGCCCGAACCGCTAATAAATCCTATGAAGTGGCCTATCCTCAGGTACGCATGGTGTGCATGATGGAGCTAAGCAGTCACCTGATACTGAATAGTGCGTTCGACAGCGTGGCAGAAAATGAAATGAACCTGGCGTCGAAGTTGATTGAAACGATACCAGACAATAGCCTGACACTGTTTGATAAAGGATTTTATTCTTTGGGGCTGCTTCATGACTGGCATACAAAAGGAACGAATACTCACTGGTTACTTCCGCTGAAAAAAGGCACTCAATATGAAGTGATACAGCGGATGGGAAAACAAGATATGCTGATTCGATTGCATACCACACCTCAATCCCGAAAGCGTCGCTCTCATTTACCACAAACTATCGAGGCCAGGCTGTTAACCAAAACCATTAAAGGTAAAACCGTCCAGATATTGACTTCAATGACAGACTGTATGGCGTATCCGGCCGCTGAAATTGTTGACTTGTATTCTCATCGTTGGGAAATCGAACTGGGCTACCGTGAAATGAAACAGCACATGCTGGAGAATCGTTTTACCTTGCGTAGTAACACCCCTGAGCTTATCGTTCAGGAATTATGGGGCGTTCTGTTAGCCTATAATCTTATCCGATACAAAATGATTCTTATGGCTCATTCACTACAAGGGGTGTTTCCAAATCAGCTGAGCTTCCGCGATGCGTCATCCCACATTATACATACATTAACCATGATGCCGCTCTATGCACCGGGCAATGTGCCCAGGATTGTTTTGGATATTGAAAGGAATGCCGCCCAATTTAAACTGGAGGGGCGACGAGAAAGGAGCTATCCACGATGCTTAAAAGCATCGAAAAACCGATACCCTATCGCCAGAAAAAGAAATGCCGCTCACCTTAAGTGAACGGCATTACCGATTTCATCGGGGTTTTTTTATTGATTAGCTGGTGTTGATTAGCTGTGATTTTTAGCCAGATATAACCAGGTTTCCACAACGGTATCAGGGTTTAATGACACACTGTCGATGCCTTGCTTTACCAACCAGGCAGCAAGATCTTCATGATCCGACGGTCCCTGACCACAAATACCGACGTATTTGTTTTTCGCTTTTGCTGCTTTGATAGCCATGCCCAATAAGACCTTGACTGCCTCATCGCGCTCGTCAAACAGATGAGCTATCAGGCCCGAGTCTCTATCCAGACCCAGTGTTAGCTGAGTCAGGTCATTTGAGCCGATTGAGAAACCATCAAAAATATCCAAAAACTGATCAGCCAGTAGCGCATTAGACGGTAGTTCGCACATCATAATGACCCGCAGACCGTTTTCACCCTGTTTTAATCCCTGTTCAGCAAGTAACTCAATGACCTGACGACCTTCGCCTACGGTGCGCACGAATGGGATCATGATTTCCACATTAGTCAGACCCATCTTGTCGCGAACGCGTTTGATGGCTTCGCACTCAAGGGCAAAACAATCGCGGAAATCTTCAGAGATGTAACGACTGGCGCCACGGAAACCCAACATTGGATTTTCTTCATCTGGTTCGTACTGATAGCCCCCCACCAGATTGTAATATTCGTTCGATTTAAAATCAGACATACGTACAATAGCTTTTTTCGGGTACACCGATGCACCAATAGTGGCGATCCCTTCAACGAGCTTCTCGATATAAAACTCCGTTGGCGAGGCGTATCCTGCCATCATATCGTTGATTTCAGCTTTCACGTCTTGAGGCTGCTCATCATAGTTAAGCAGAGCCTTAGGGTGCACCCCAATCATACGATTGATAATGAATTCCAAGCGAGCCAGGCCAACACCATGGTTTGGCAAACGCCCAAAATCAAAAGCGCGGTCTGGATTACCGACATTCATCATTACTTTCATGGGCAAGTCAGGCATCTGATCGATGCGCGAGGTCATAACATCAAACTCTAATTCATCACCGTAGATAAATCCGGTGTCACCTTCGGCACACGACACGGTGATTTTGTCGCCATGTTGAATCAAATCCGTTGCGTTGCCACAACCGACTACAGCTGGAATACCTAATTCGCGGGCGATTATTGCAGCATGGCAGGTTCGGCCCCCACGATTAGTGACAATGGCTGAGGCTCTTTTCATGATCGGCTCCCAATCCGGGTCCGTCATATCGGTCACCAGCACATCACCCGGCTGGATCTTGTTCATTTCATCGATAGACCCCAGCACCTTGGCTGTACCTGCACCAATCTTATGCCCAATAGCACGGCCTTCACAGACCACGTTGGAGTTGCCTTTTAACTGGTAGTTTTCAATGGTTTGAGAATCTTCACGACTGCGCACGGTTTCAGGTCGCGCCTGCACGATATACAGTTTGCCATCAACGCCGTCTTTGGCCCATTCGATATCCATGGCACGTTGATAATGTTTTTCAATGATCAGGGCTTGTTTTGCCAGCTCCATGACCTCGTCATCATTCAGTGAAAACTGCATGCGGTCATCTCTTTCCACATCGACAATTTCGACTTGTTTGCCATGACTGGCATCGTCTGAATAGATCATTTTGGTCATCTTGCTGCCCAGATTACGGCGCAAAACGGCAGGTTTGCCGGCATCCAGTGTCGGCTTATGGACATAGAATTCATCAGGGTTAACAGCGCCCTGCACCACCATCTCACCCAGTCCCAAAGAAGAGGTAATGAACACCACATCTTCAAAACCGGACTCGGTATCGATACTGAACATCACGCCAGAGGCCGACAAGTCACTGCGCACCATGCGCTGAATACCCGCTGACAATGCCACACCTTTGTGGTCGTAGCCCTGATGGACGCGATAAGAAATGGCTCGGTCATTAAATAAAGAAGCAAACACGTGTTTAATGGCCGTTAGGACGTTTTCGTAGCCTTTGACATTCAAAAAGGTTTCTTGCTGACCTGCAAATGAGGCGTCTGGCATGTCTTCTGCAGTGGCGGATGAGCGTACGGCAAACGATGCTTCGTCACCAAAATCGGCTTGCAGTGTATCAAATGCAGATTTGATTTCGTTTTCTAATGTAGCTTGAAATGGGGTGTCAATTATCCATTGACGAATTTCTGCACCGGTTTTTGCCAGCGCATCCACGTCCTCAACGTCTAATGTATCCAGAGTGTCATGAATTTTTGCATCCAATCCACTTTGTTCCAGAAATTCGTTAAACGCATGTGAGGTCGTTGCGAAACCACCTGGCACCTGAACACCTAACCCCGCAAGATTTGAAATCATCTCACCTAGTGATGCATTTTTGCCGCCAACGCGATTCACATCACTCATACCCAGTTCTTGATACCAAAGAACATAATCTTGCACTTGTGTGTCTCCCATCTAAATCATTAAAAAACAGTTAAAAATAACGAATTTCCATAAGGCTTGAACTAAGGTTATGCTAAAAAACGATTTCGACCACTCGTTTACGAGTTCACTGCGAAGGCATAACGTAAGAGACTATTAGTTGCTTTTAGTTGTTGCACCGCCCTTTAATGGCGTGGATTGTAGAGAATTGGACATCAAAAGAAAAATTTAATTTTTTTTCGTAAAAATATTACTACATTTCGGGATTCTGAATTAATGAGAGCCGCTTACTATATTTCTGATGGCACAGCGATCACTGCCGAGGTATTTGGCCATGCCCTGCTGTCTTTGTTCCCAGTTGAGTTTGATCATTTCACCATTCCTTTCGTTGAAACTGAAGAAAAGGCGCACGAGATCATCGCCAAAATATCTGAAAGTTTTCAAGATACTGGTGAGAGGCCATTGGTGTTTTATACCATCGTAAACCCGGATGTCAGAAAAATCATTTCCACTTCACGGGGGATCAACTATAACTTTCTTGATCAGTTTGTTGCCCCATTGGAAAAAGCCATAGGCGTTCCTTCAAAACCTGAAAAGCACCGTACTCACAGTATTCATGAAAAAACCTATGATATTCGTATTGAGGCCGTGAATTACGCGCTGGCCAATGACGATGGTAGCAATATCAAAGACTATGACGAAGCGGACATCATATTAGTGGGTGTGTCACGCTCGGGCAAAACCCCCACCAGCTTATATCTGGCCCTACAGTACGGCATCAAAGCGGCCAACTATCCTTTTACCGAAGAGGACATGGGCGATGTCATGCGCATGCCTCCTGCTTTACGCCCCTTCAAGCGCAAAATGTTTGGACTGACCATCAGCGCAGAACGATTACATCATATCCGTTCTGAGCGCAGGGCAAACAGCCGTTATGCGTCATTACAGCAATGCCGTACCGAAATCAGAGAAGTTGAAAACCTGTATCGCAAAGAAAAGATCCCCTTTTTGAACAGTACCCATTTTTCCATTGAAGAAATATCCGCCAAAATCCTGGCTGAAACGGGACTGTCACGACACAAATATTAGGATAAAAACGATGTTTGAGCATTTTGATAATAAGACGTTTGAGTTTCTGGAAAAGCTAAAACATAACAATAATAAAGACTGGTTTAACGATCATAAACAGGATTATGAAGACTGTGTGCGTACCCCTGCGTTAGCCTTTATTACCGAAATGGAAAGCTGGATAAGAATGATTTCCCCTCATTATGAAGCCATACCCAAAAAGATGGGCGGCTCACTGATGCGCGTTTATCGTGATGTGCGATTTTCCAAAGATAAATCCCCCTATAAAACCAACGTCGGCATTCAGTTTCGTCATGAAATTGGCAAAGATGTCCATGCACCGGGTTTTTATTTTCATATCGAACCGGACAATGTGTTTGTCGGTGTCGGTACCTGGCACCCTGCGTCTGACGCCCTCAAGGCCATCAGAGACCATATTGTCGCAAAACCGGGGCCATACGAAGATGCCGTGAACCACCAGCCCATGCTGGAGAATTTCCACATGGCTGGCAGCAGCCTGACGCGCCCACCCAAAGGCTACGATAAAGAACATCCGTTGATTGAAGAGATCAAACGCAAAGATTTTATGGCGGTCGCTGAACTTGAGCCTGAATTTATTCTGCAGCCAGAGTTACCCAAACGTACCGCACAACTTTACGGCAAGGCGCAGCCTCTACAGCGCTTTTTATGTGACGCTTTGGGGCTGCGGTTCTAAAGCGAACCGACAAAAAAGGCACCCGATGGTGCCTCTCCTTATTCGATAATTGTAATCAAACGTCTACCGATGATTTCAGATGGTCAGCCACCAAAAACGCCAACTCCAATACTTGATCGGCATTAAGCCTTGGATCACACTGGGTTTGATAACACTGCTCTAAATCTGATTCGCTGATCTGGTAGGCACCACCGGTACACTCGGTGACGTGCTGCCCGGTCATCTCCAGATGGATACCACCAGCATGCGTTCCTTCAGCATTGTGGGCAGCAAAAAACTGCTGAATTTCCCGCATGATGTCGTCAAAATTACGGGTTTTATAACCGTTTGACGCCTTTTTGGTATTGCCATGCATGGGATCAGAACTCCAAACGACATGACGCCCTTCCTGTTTCACGCGACGCAATAACGCTGGCAATTTTGATTCCAGATTGTCGGCGCCCATGCGCGTGATCAACGTTAGTCGACCGGCATCGTTTTCAGGGTTAAGCGCGTCAATCAGACGAATCAGTTCGTCTCCGGTCATCCCAGGACCCACTTTTACGCCAACAGGGTTATGAATGCCCCGGAAAAATTCTACATGGGCGTGATCAAGCTGACGGGTTCGCTCACCAATCCACAACATATGTGCCGAACAGTTGTACCATTTGCCGGTGAGCGTATCGACACGGGTTAATGCCTGTTCATAATTCAGCAGCAGGGCTTCATGAGAGGTAAACAAACTGGTTTCATGCAAGGATGCCGTGTTATCAGAGTTCAATCCAATCACTTCCATAAAGGCCAGCGTGTCCTGAATGCGTCTGGACATGTCCTGATAGCGTTCTTTAAGTGGATTATTTTCAACAAACGCCATATTCCACTTGTTGACCTTATGTAGGTCCGCCAAACCACCCTGAGCAAAGGCGCGCAATAAGTTTAATGTCGATGCCGAACGATGATAGGCATCAATCATGCGGTTTGGGTTAGGCCTGCGGCTTTCCGGAGTGAATTCGAAGCTGTTAATAATATCGCCACGATAGCTGGGCAACGCAACACCATCAACTGATTCTAAATCGGTGGAACGCGGTTTCGCATATTGGCCTGCCATTCTGGCGACTTTGGTGACGTGACAACGTCCTGCAAAGGTCATCACGATGGCCATCTGCAGAATAACTTTAAAAGTATCCCGAATTTTCGGGGCATTAAACTCCGCAAAAGACTCTGCACAATCACCGCCTTGCAGCAGGAACCCTTTACCAGAAGCCACTTCTGCCAGCTCTTTGTACAGTTGTCTGGTCTCTTCAGCAAAGACCAGTGGGGGAAATCGGTGCAGGGATTCCTCTACAAACTGAAGCTCTTCAGCATCTTCATAAGTAGGTTGTTGTAGTATTGGGAAATTGCGCCAAGAATCTGGCTGCCACTGCTTCACGATTATCTCCTGATTAACTGCTTAAAAGGATCGCAACTACAACACGAATTATTTGACGCTGCAACCCTCTATTGTCATCAAATAGCCACTTAGTTATAACTTTTTCTATTAAGCGAAATAAAACAGAATAAAGTCGCTAGTTTGAGTCTTTCAAACGCAAAATAAGTTGCTCTGAAGCCTGCTCAATTAAATCCAGAACAATTTCAAAACCGTCACCATTGCCATAATAGGGATCGGGTACCTGCGGGTCTTTAACGTCAATCATGTGCAAAAACAGTTCAATTTTGTGCTGCATATCTGACGGGCAGATCGACTGTAAATCCTGATAATTTGCATTATCCATTGCGAATATTAAATCAAATTCGTAAAAGTCCGATTGTTTGACCTTTCGAGAGTACTGTCCTGCAAAATCATATCCACGTTTTCGGCCAGCCTGCATTGACCTGCGATCAGGTGGTTCTCCGGCATGAGCTGCGATGGTGCCTGCAGAATCTACTTCGACATTCAATCCAGCCTGTTTCGCTTTTGTTTTAAATACTGCTTCTGCGGTTGGCGAGCGGCATATATTGCCCAGACATACAAATAAGATTCGCATTCTTACCTCTTCGTTCACTGCCCGTCAGGCTTGTCAGCTCGGGATTGCGCTTTTTCGTTCGAGTATTCGAAATTCTGGTAACGGGTGCCGAGTTTTTCAATATTAGCCGCTAAGCATTGCTCTCGGGTGATCCCTAGTCCCTGACGCAAACCTTCCATATAAAACTCCAAATCACCAAGTTCTTCTATGACATTTTCTCTGTCGAGTGATTTTCGATAAATAACCTGCTTTTTAATGGCATCTAATAGTTCTCCTGCCTCACCGCTTATGCCAATGGCCATGTGCATGACATGTGCATCATCAGCATTTATTTCCTGGGCAATCTGTTCTCCGGGTTTGGCCAAAGCGGCGACCATATCAGCGTGTTTAATCGGCATTTTTCGTTCCTGATGCGTTGTTATTCTTAAAATGACAAAATTAACATGCCGTGTTGAACATTGCATGGGTTTATCTGTGTTTGTATTTTATCAAAAATACTTGGGCGTGTTGGCCTGACGTCGGAGACTTGTTGATGACCAAATTGTGCAGATACTGAACTGCAGTTGTTGAGCACTTCGGGTAAACTACCAAAAATTGTTTTTAAGAATAAATGACGCATGAATTTATTATTACTTAGCAGTTCCAGAGTAGGCGATTCGGCTTATCTGGAAACCGCAAAAGAATTGATTTCCCAACACTTTAGCAACAAACAAAATATTGTGTTTGTGCCTTATGCCGGTGTCACTATCAGTTGGGACGATTATACCGCCAAGGTTCAGGCCGCCCTGCCAGAGCTGACCATTACCGGGTTACACAGCTATCGCGATCCGGTTAAAGCCATTCAGGATTGCGATGGTATTCTTGTCGGTGGTGGCAATACCTTTCAATTGTTAAACACCCTGTACCAACAATCACTACATAAAGTGATTTTCGAACACGTATCGCAAGGGACGCCCTACGCAGGTTGGAGCGCCGGAGCGAATATAGCCGGCAACAGCATTCGTACCACCAATGATATGCCAATCGTGCAGCCGCCATCATTCGCTGCATTGCAACTGGTACCGTTTCAAATAAATCCCCATTACACCGAATACCAGCCGCCGGGCCACAATGGTGAAACCAGAGAAGATCGGTTGCGAGAGTTTATGGTTGTCGCACCGAATATGCCTGTGGTGGCTATTCCTGAAGGAGTGGCATTAATACAAAAACAACACAGCCTTAAGATCCACGGCGAATTGGGTGCGTATCTATTTGCTCAAGGGGAGAAATCCACGTTTCAGGATGGCGACGATCTCTCCTATTTATTACAAACCAAAGCGTAGCGATAACACATGCAAAAACATGGCAATTTTCTGGGGCTGCTAGGCCTGTTCCCTTTTATCGCGCTGCCCTTACTGGTGATAGGCAATCAGCTGTCATTATTTGAAGCAGTCGGATATTTTACTCAGTACAGTGCGGTGATCTTGTCGTTTCTTGGCGGGATACATTGGTACGACAGTTTTACGCGCACCCACAACCCTCTGCAACTTTATATTGCCATGCTGCCGTCCATCGTCGCCTGGCTGTCATTAGTGTTTCTCAACGGCACGCCGGCAATGGTCGTGCTTGCGGCGGCGTTTGTATTGATGCTCTTCTATGACCAGAAGACGCTGGATATGACCCCCGCCTATTTTCGCATGAGGCAAAAATTGACGGGCGTTGTGGTGGGTTGTCACGCCATTATGGTCTGGTTGCTGTCACACTAGCGTAAAAAGCTTCTGTTGTGGGGCGCATTAAAATGCAATTCCGGCCCTGTCGGGACAATCTGGGTCGGATTGATATGTTTATGACTGAAGTAGTAGTGACGTTTGATATGTTGCATATTCACCGTCCCGGCAATACCCGGCATTTGATATAAGTCCCGCAGGTAGTTGCTCAGGTTGGGATAATCAGTAATGCGCTTTACATTACACTTAAAGTGACCATGGTAAACAGCATCAAATCGTATTAACGTGGTGAACAAGCGCCAATCCGCTTCAGTCAACTGGCCGCTTACTAAATAGCGCTGTTTTGCCAGTCGTTTTTCAAGTCTATCGAGACTAGCAAAGAGGTTATCTACTGCCTCTTCATAGGCATCCTGACGCGTCGCGAATCCTGCTTTGTATACGCCATTATTAATATGTTCGTATACAACATCATTAATTTCATCGATTTGCTGGCGTAACTGCTCGGGATAATAGTCGACGGTATTTCCTGTTACCTCATTAAAAGCCGAATTGAAAATTCGTAAAATCTGAGCCGATTCGTTGTTCACAATAGTACTGGTTTTTTTATCCCACAAAACCGGCACGGTAACACGTGTGGTAATGTCAGATTGGTGACGGGTATAGAGCTGATGAGCAAACTGGAAACCATAAAGCTTGTCACCGGTAGCTCCGGGATAATCACCAAACTGCCAGCCGTGACCAAGCATGTCGGGATGGACAACAGAAACATCTATGTGCTCGCTCAGCCCTTTCAATTCCCGCATAATCAATGTGCGATGCGCCCAGGGACAGGCATAAGAGACATACAGATGATAACGACCGGATTCGGGTTGATACACACCATCTGAGCCAATTTCATGAGTGAATTGAGACGCCTGTCTGACAAATTTACCACCGGTAGATTTGGTGTCGTAGCCCTTATCCTGCCACTTACCTTCGACTAACATGCCCATACTACTTTCTCCAATTTTGATGTTTGCAGTTACCAAGGGCTATCTAAACATTCGAAGAGAGATAGATAAATTGCAAATTTCCACGGTTTTAATTCTATTTTTTAGAACTATTATAAGGTAAACAGTTGCCCAACTTGCAGAGTGGTTCGTGCAGCTTGCATGGTGTAGTAGACTCACCAGATCGGTGAACTGAGGCGCATTCAAAATACGGTGTATGGTCATGAGGTTACTTAATATTTAGTGTTCATCCTGAATCGGCCAAGTTCGCCGCCAACGTTATTGGGAATGGTCAGGTATGTCTATACATTGCACCGCCTTGGCACGTTTACAACGAAAATTTCTCGTTTCATCATTGAACACACGTCTTTCTGGATGAGTACTATTTAGAGCGGGCAACTGGTTAATTTAGGATCGCAGTTTCACTGGCAATCTGACATTTACTGCTACAATTACTTTAACGTGTTGAAAGCTAAGACGAAAAAATGTCCCAAAAATGTAAATTCATATCAAAAACTGGCGAGGCCTGCACCGAAAATGACGTCGGTGGTGGATTTTGTTTTTGGCATGACCCGCATGTAGACAAGAGCGGAATGAACCTGACGGAAAGACTAGAATCCCATGTCCGCCGTGGTGGTATGACTCGTGGACTTAAGCTTAAGCGCGTCAATTTGAGCGGCATAAATTTAGTGAATCGCAACTCCAATCAGGGATTTGACCTTTCCGAATGTGACCTGTACCGGGCTAATTTGCAAGGTGCTCATCTGTTTAATCTTACACTGAAAAGTGGCTCTTTAATGAAAGCCAACCTGTGCGATGCCAATCTGCACTGTGCCAATTTAGAAAATACCAACTTGTTGGGAACAAAACTGGTAAATGCCAGACTGGATAACGTCGTCATTGGTAATCGCCTGCTTCAGGAAACTATTGCCATCAAGAAGTACAAGCAGAATGAGATGGAATCTGCGATGGATAATTTTGAGCAATCAGAAGAAATCTATCGCAACCTAAGAAAGAGATCAGAAGATCAGGGTCTGTTTCAACTTGCCGGGCGCTTTGGTTACAAAGAATTGATCATGCGTCGTTACCAGTTACCACGCTGGTCGTTTAGCTGGTGCTTTTCTATGTTAGTCGATTCGTTGTGTGGCTACGGCGAAAAGCCTGAAAATACCGTATTGTTCTCGCTGTACCTGATTCTTATCAGTGCCATGATGTATTTTCTGTTTGGCGTACACCATGGTGACACATTGTTGCAAGTGGATACCAGTGCCTCTTTGGCCGAAAACGCCACGACCTTTTTGATGACGCTGTATTACAGCGTAGTAACCTTTACTACACTGGGTTATGGCGACATAACCCCCTTCGGGATCACCCGCTTTTTTGCTGCTTTTGAGGCCTTTATTGGCAGTTTTACTATTGCCCTCTTCGTTGTGGTCTTCGTTAAACGTATGACCCGATAACCCTAAATTTTGGTACTTAGTTTGTCACAAATCGCTCTGGCAATTGGCATTGCCGATGTCGCTGCGGGTGACGGAGCGTTGCCGACATGCAGACTGCGATTGGTTTCAACAAATTTAAAGTCGTGAATAAGCTCTCCGTCTTTGGATACTGCCTGCGCGCGGATCCCGGACGGATATGGCAGTAAATCCTGCAGTTCTATTTGTGGGCAGTATTTTTGTACTAATTTTAGATAGCCCGGTTTAAACAACGAGTTTTTAAACTCCTGCAGACCACTCTTAAAATTATTTTTAAGCACTTTTCGAAAGCCACTAAAGCGCATCATTTCCAATGTGTCTTGCCAATCAAAACTGCTTTTATTGTAGGCTTCCCGTCCAAACGCTAACACCGCGTTAGGTCCAACTGTAACTGAGCCATCCACCATGCGGGTTAAATGCACACCCAGAAACGGCAAATCCGGATCAGGTATGGGATAAATCAGGTGTTTTACGACATCATTGTATTTCGGTGGCAACAAATAATATTCACCTTTAAAAGGCACGATGGCAAAATCCAGCTCACTACAGAGCATACGAATGATGCGATCAGAATGTAATCCGCCACAATTGATCAGTAACTCTGAATGGACCGTCTTATTCTGCGTCACTACCTGAATATCATTGCTGCGCTCTTCTACATCCCTGACCTGCTGCTGAAAATACACTGTACCGCCATTGGCCTGTACCTGTTGCAACAAGCATTCCGTTATTCCCCGATAGTCTGCGATCCCCGTCTGCTCCACAAATATGGCGCCAACACCGCTAATATTGGGCTCGAGGCTTTTAAGTTCTGCGCCACTTAATAATAACGGTTGCAACTGATTCTGCTGACAGCGTGCATAAAGTTGTTCCATCCGCTGCGCTTCCACCTCATTGGTGGCAACCAGTAACTTACCTGTTTGTTGATGCGCAATCTGGTACTTGCGACAGAATTCATAGGTATCAGCGAGTCCTTGTCGGCAATATTTCGCCTTTAAGCTGCCCGGTGCATAGTAAACACCCGCGTGAATGACACCCGAGTTTCGACCGGTTTGGTGTTGAGCAGGAGCGGATTCTTTTTCCAGAATCACTATTTTCTTCTGTGGCCAGCGCTTTTGCAGTTGATACGCAACAGCCGCACCGACGATCCCTGCCCCAATAATGGTGATATCGACTTTTTCCATAAGCTATTATCCTGAAGTAATCAGTTGACCGCTCTCAATATAAGGGAACTGCATGAAAATACACAATATTTCGAATGCGCCGTAGTTCCCCCATCAGGTGAGTCTGCTACAACATGCATAACGTAGCTGGCCACTCTGCAAGTTGTCCAACTGATTATTTCAGGATTATCCTGAAGTAATCAGTTGACCGCTTTCAATATAAGGGAACTGCATGAAAATACACAATATTTCGAATGCGCCGTAGTTCCCCCGTCAGGTGAGTCTGCTACAACATGCATAACGGCCCTGGCAACTCGACTGGTTATGCCAAAACAACAGCAAGGGAGCGGCCATTCCTTTATTTTTTGGCTACACCATTCAAGCTGCCAGAACCACTCTGCAAGTTGTCCAACTGATTATTTCAGGATTATTTTGCAAATAGTGATGTGCCCGCTAGAATAGCGCCTCTTTTGCTCGGACCCAAGAATTCTTATGGATTTATATCAACAACGCTTTGGTGGTATCGCCCGACTTTATGGGCAACAACAACTGGCATATTTTAATCAGTGCCACGTTGCGATCGTGGGTATCGGTGGCGTGGGTAGCTGGGCCGCAGAAGCTATTGCCCGGGCCGGCATTGGTAACATTACACTCATCGATCTTGACGATATTTGTGTCACAAATACGAATCGACAAATTCATGCCCTGCATAATAGTGTCGGCCAAAACAAGGTGGAAGTCATGGCGGCCCGGCTGCTGCAAATTAATCCGGACTGTAAGGTTAATGCGGTCCTTGACTTTGTCACCGAGAAAAATGTTCACACCCTGCTGTCAAAGGATATGGATTACGTTATCGAGGCGACTGACAGTGTCAAAGCAAAAGCCGCCATGCTGTATTTTTGTAAACGCAACAAGATCCCGGTTGTGACTGTGGGTGGCGCAGGTGGCCAAATTGACCCGACCCAAATCACGGTTGCCGATTTAAGCAAAACCAAACAAGATCCGCTTGCGGCCAAACTGCGCTCATTTTTGCGCCGTCATTATGATTTTTCGGTAAATCCCAAACGACGTTTTGGTATTGAGTGTGTTTTTTCCACAGAGCAATTGCGCTATCCAACACCGGACGGTGAGGTGTGTTATCAAAAGAACTTATCGGATGGCTCTGTAAAGCTGGATTGTGCCGGCGGCTTTGGCGCCAGCGTGAATGTCACCGCCAGTTTTGGTTTCGTTGCCGCATCCAGAGCAATCAATAAACTGGCGGATAAGTTTAGGGTATCTTCTGAAAACGCCTTGGACAACAAAAACGATTAGTCCTATTCAAAAAATCAATTGGCTTGGTGGAGTCCTTTTTATTTAAATAAAGTAAATACTTTATAAATCAAGAAAAGTGATGAATCATCGACAAGCCAGCAATGCTTTGTATGCGGTATTATTAGTCACGCTATTAAGTGTGTCCGGAATCGCTTTACCCTACCCTATTTTTGCCCCGCTATTTGGGGCAGACAGTCACTACTCAATCGCCCAGTTTGCCGGAGTAAATAAAAACATATTATTTGCGGCAGTCCTTGCTGCCTACCCTCTTGGCATGTTCATCGGTTCATCCTTGATAGGATCACTTTCGGATAGCTTTGGCAGAAGAAAAACATTGTTACTTAGCAGTGTGTTAAGTGCCTTTAGCTATCTATTAAGTGCCGTGGCTATTGTTCAGGAAGCCTATTTATTACTGCTGTTATCGCGTTTAATCACCGGTCTCTGTGAAGGAAACATCGCTATTGGCCGGGCGATACTGACCGATATTTCCGAGCATATCGATAAAACTAAGGCATTTTCGTTGCTCTTTGCAGTGAGTTATATGGGGTGGTTATTGGGGCCGCTAATCGGGGGTTACAGCGCAAACTTCGGGTTTGAGCACGCTTTTTACATTGCCTCCGGTCTGACCTTTGCTTCTTTACTGGCTATTTATCTGTTTATCCCGGAGACCAACCTGAAGGTACAGACTACGCCAAGAGTTGAGACTATATTGTCATTGGCCCGGCAGAATAATTCCTTTCACCTGCTACGCAGGAAAGCCATTCGGCACTTCTTTGTGATGTACTTACTGCTGACAACTGGATTGATGATTTTTTATCAGTATTTTCCACTGTGGTTAAGTTCAACATTTTCCTACACCAGTCAGACACTGGCACATGTAACGGTAACGCAAACGATAGCCATGATTGCTGTGAGCACCCTGCTGGTCACGCAACTCAAAAACAGACTTGGCAAGATGCCGACAATTTACCTTGGCGTTATTTCATTAAGTCTGTTGCTTTTCCTGTCACCGCAAATAAACGCTGATGGCATCTATTTCTACTTTTTTGCCACGGGTGGGACTATTGCAATTTATAACGGGTTAGTCCCTGTTTATGCCAGTGATAGATTCAGCGATGTACCTCAGGGCAAGCTCATGGGTTTACTGACCAGTACTTATTGCTTGTCAGGTGTGATCGCGGCGGTTTCGGCTGGCTTAATAAGCACCTATTCCATTACCCAGAGCATTCAGTTTGGTGGCGGTTTGCTGCTTTTGGCATTGCTGATATTAGTGCTGATAGAGCGGCGGGTTACAATTAATGACAAAAATTCCATTGCCTACTAATATCGAACACCACTAAACTGGTCCGATGTGTAAAAGTATTATCTAAACTATGAAAGCAAACACCTTAAAACGAATGCTCAATATCTATGGTCCTTATCTCGGTGCAAGTGTTCGGGTTGAAGAAATATCTAATGATTTTCGTTATGCGCGTGTCGCAATGAAATTACGCTGGTTCAACAAAAATGCCGTGCACACCCATTTTGGTGGAAGCCTGTATTCAATGGTCGATCCACATTACATGTTGATGCTAATGAAAATCCTGGGCAAAGACTATATTGTGTGGGACAAGAGCGCCTCTATTGACTTTATAAAACCGGGAAAAGGAAAAGTAACCGCAGAGTTTACTATCACGGACGATATGCTAAATGACATATATCAACATACCAAAGATGGCGATAAGTATTTACCTACTATTCAGGTTGAAGTTAAAGATGAAAATCAACAAGTTGTCTGCAAAGTAGACAAAACCCTGTATATTAGAAAAGCGCAAAATCAGGCGCGCCGTATCTGATACTAACCAGGAACAGGACATACCATGCACAACAATGCGCAGTTGCTCACCCGCTTCTACACCGCGTTTCAGCAGCTAGATGCAGAAACTATGGCAAGCTGCTACGCCAATGACGTCACTTTTGCAGATCCTGTTTTTACCCATTTACAGGGCCAGGAAGCCGGTGATATGTGGCGAATGTTGTGTTCACAAGCCACCCAGTTTAGCCTGACATTCAGTGATATTCAGGCAGATGATGAATCCGGAAGTGCGCACTGGCAAGCGACCTACCAGTTCTCTAAAACCGGTCGCACTGTGCACAATAAAATTACAGCCAACTTCGAATTTCAGAATGGTTTAATCGTACGCCATACAGATGACTTCGATCTGTGGAAATGGTCGCGAATGGCTCTTGGTCCCGTGGGTAGCGTTTTAGGTTGGTCACCATTTTTACAAAACAAGATCCGTCAAATGGCAAACCATAATTTAAAGCGCTTTATGGCCTCGAATCAGGCGCATGAAAACTAACAGCAAAGTTAAGAAACGACTTATGCTGTCAATTTAAGCGCGCTGATACTCACTAGGTTTTGTCCCTTAGCCAATGCAGCATTTTTTCATATACGCGCGGCTCACTGAGTAAATGCAGATGATCAACACCTCTAACATGCAGCTGGTTTTGAGGTTGAAATGACAAAGTGTAAGGTTTGAGGCTGTGGCGGCCAAGGGCACTGTCAACTTCGACTAAGCCATCCCCAATAATCGGCAAGTGTTTCTCACGAAACCCTTCCCCGATACTGCCGGCAACGGCAAAACACGCAATTTCTTCTGGCAGGGGTGCAGGTTTCCGAGTATCCGCACGAAAGTCAAAACGATTTCGTTGTTGCCAATCCTGTGCACTTAAATTGCCATGGTGCAAATCCGTTATGCCACTACTGCGTATCTTGATAAGCTTTGCAAAAGGGGCCGAATAGGGATGGCTGGCTAGCAATAAATCCAACCAGTTGCCGGTTTTTTCAAGGGGCGCGCCATGGTGAGGAGTACCTAAAAAGACCATATTGCCAACATAATCTGGCCATTGGTGCTGTACCGTTTGTGCATACTGATGTGCACTGCGGCTTACTAAGCCCCCCATACTATGGGCAACAATGCTGATTCGAACCCGCTTTTGCGCCAAAGTGACGATTTTCTCTAATAATTCAGCAAAATGCTGACCATTGTCGGAAATATGAAGACCACTGTTATAATTTAAATACAGCGATGTCGCTCCGAGTTCCCTGGATAACGCTTTGCCATGATCATGACCTTTATGGCTCCACTGACGATCATTCATGCAAAGACCATGGGCCAAAATCAACAATTTACCATTGTTATTTTGGATTGCGTGATCCAGCATCTCAATCAAAGACGGCTCTGATAATCTTTGGTTATTCGCACTGAAATGCATGTCTATGGCTAAGGAGTTTTTTTGATTGTGTAGATAGTCCCCCAAAACACCATTAAGAGCCGCACGCATGGCCATAAGAGAAGGGTCATGTGGGCGCTCCGAAAACGCGTCACCAATAATTTTTAAGGGTTGGTTTAGCGCATTCCCCACTAAGGCCGTGACGCCTCGCACAACGTTATATACTGCCCCAGTTATCCCTGAAGTGCGTTCCTGTGCAGGATGACCTTTAACACAAGAGACTCGATTGATACGGTGATGAAGCGATTCGACAGTATCGGTAATACTGATCACTGCATCGATAACCAGCTTGTTGATTCCTTGAAGATGATTACTATCTGTTTTGAGATTACTTTCCTGCTCTGACTTGGTAAACACGTAACTTACCTGATAAGAATTCTGAGTTCCCAGAATAACAGTTATTTACACGCGTAAGGGAATTAAGATTTTTGACCTGTATTTCAGCTTGCTTATCTTCTTTCATACGACAATAAAACCCGATTATCTGAAAATAGAGATAATCCGGTTAGTTTATCTCTCTGATAAATACAAAATTTATTACATATTCAATTCTTACCTCCGCTCCTCTTTAAAAACACACAACAGGGCTCTATTGTTTAAGGGTTGGGCATGTTGATCTTTACTTGATCCCTCTGCGTGCCCAATAGTCGAACAAACAATCTAGTTTGTGATAATGCAATGGAACTCATCGAGAATGATTAAAAGTTGTTGATTTATGGATGCAAAAACAATTACGGGCGAACGCTACAAAATAAATTTGTCTGAACATTTTCGCATTGGGCAGCGAGTAAAAGTCGACTTTAAAAAGGCTCAATGCCATTTCTATACTGAGCTTGTTGGCTTTAGTTATGATCAGTATTTGCTGCTAAAGGCTCCAAATAGCAGCAAATACGCTGACATCATTCCGAAACTTACTACAAAGACGTCTTTTGTCATTCGAACGATCTTTGAAAATACCAATGGTGATTGCGTTGTTTTTAAAAGTGACTTATTGGGGAAGATCAGCAACCCGGAAGCCATTCTCATTTTTTCTTTTCCTGCAGAGGGGGTAACGCGACCACTTCGCAAAACCCCCAGAGTACCGATGAATGTTCATGCCGACATTATTGTGAACAATCCGGATCGAAAAACCATACGCATCAAAGGTAGTCTGGTCGACTTGTCAGAGCATGGTTGTGGCTTTGAATTTTTCTCTGAACAGTATCGTCGTGTCAAACATGACCAGCTAACCATTAAATTCATCCACCCAGATACAGAGCAGACGATACAAAAACATGTGAGCGTCAGGCACCAGCGGCGTTACGGAAACAAAATCGTGTTGGGTTTAGCCTACTCCTCACAACAAGAGCTTTTTGAAGAAAGTATCGAGCTGGATTACGAATCAGACTATCTCAATTACGATGAACCGCCTTTAAATCAAAGCATAAATCCTCTGTCTTAGTTGTCTCGAAATCCACAACTAGTGCATGCGTTTACAAGTGGACTGTTGCTCATCGCAATAAAAAACTACGCAAAATCAACGTTTTTCTGCAACACTTAGCGATAAAACAGTAGTAAAAATAAACTATGCGCTTATGTATGTACTTAGATTGAACCAAAGCTCCATGCCATTAGGCTGGATCAGTATTGAAGAAGCCTGTAAGCATTATTGCTTAGGCAATGTTCTGTTTGAGCTGGGAGATTTCAAACGCACACTCAATGGTGGGTTCAATAATCAGGGACTACAAAGTCATGTTGAAATTGCCTCTATTATTGGCTGTAAAGGCCGCGTCGTACATAAAAACAGCACGGTGCCATTGCTCAATCGTTGGCTGTTTGTCCGTGATGAGCATACTTGTTTATATTGCGGTAAAAAGTTCCCAAACAGTCAGTTAACCTTCGATCACATTATTCCACGCTCACGAGGTGGTAAGCGTACCTGGACCAACGCCGCAACTTCATGCAAAAGGTGCAATGTTTTGAAGGGAGCCAGAACCCCCGAAGAGGCAGGTATGGAATTATTAGCCGTACCTTTTAAACCTAACCCTTATGAACAATTATTCTTGCGCAATAATAAGATTCTAAGGGATCAGGTGAATTATCTAAGTGGCCAATTCTCCGCTAAACGCGACTGGCTGGCTAACAGTATCATTCAGGATGATCCCAAAGTTGCCTGATACAAATACAGACTATAATGATCTGATAACGATACCTGCCGTTTAAACAACACAATACTGGAGATGAATCATGAATCTGCACATTAAATCACTGGAAGGTGGAATTTATCTGGCATCCATCGAAGACGGTGAACGAAATTACTATGTCTATGATGAACAAAACAAACCGAAACGGTTCAATAGTCTGAATGAAATTAAAGAATTTTTGAGCCACGACAAATTTGAAAAAGTGTGGCTGGAACAGGAAACACCGTACGATGAAATGTGCGGATTAGCAGAAGATATAGAGAAACTAAAAATGGAAATAGAGTGGCATTGAACCATCTAACATGGTGACTTTTATGCAGGGATGCCACTATGAAACCGCAGTTGCTCGTCTGGCCCGTTAATGAGCTCTGCTTCAATTTTTCCAAAATAGGTAATTCGCTCACTGATATCAGCACCGCTGATTTTTTCAGCCAGGGTCAGATAGTCCTGAAAGTGGCGGGCTTCTGAGCGCAACAAGCTGGTATAAAACTGTGCAAGTTCTGGATCCACGAACGCTGCCAGGCAGGCAAATCGCTCACAGGAGCGGGCCTCGATATACGCGCCACAAATTAGCTTGTCAATTAATGTAGCTGGCTCATGGGTTCTGACTTCGGACATTAACCCTCTGGCGTAACGGCTGGCAGTTAAATTTTCATAAGCCACGCCTCGACTTGTCATGATGTCACACACCTGCTGGAAATGATGCAATTCTTCTTTGATCAGCAACACCATTTTATCCACTAACTCATCACCGTGGGTAAAGTCCGATTTACTTACCAGCTTTTTAGATAACCCTTTGTAATCACTGAAGTCCCCAACGCCTTTTTTACGATAGACAAAATCCTCGTAGGGTTTTAACCAAGCCAGTAGTGCTTCACCACTTTCCTGTGTCACCGCATAACGGCGCATCAGCCACATCGCGGTTTGGGCGGCTTTTAATTCACAATTGGCATGGTCGATTAACAGCGTGGTTAAATTCTCAGGTTTTCTGGCCTTATCGATCCAATTTTGTGAGGTTGAGCATTGGAGGAATTTTCTTATAGGTGAAAGTAACACTGAATAATTCAAAAACATTTCCAGAGTGAATTTAAAAGTTAAAGATGAAGACTCGGTAGCATACGCTCATGAAGAATTCGGATAATCGCAATACCATAATCAGTTATTTTAAAATAGATTACATGCTTACCCTCCCTACAAAATCGATACCCTACTCTTATATGGTCACATGAAATTGCCAGTTTTGTAGAATTCGTCAGAGAATCAAATGCTGAAAACAAACTATCGATATATTGATCGGCTTTCACTTGACCCCATTGTTGAAATGAATAAATCCAAATTGCTTCCAAATCTTGCTCTGCTTTTGGTGCAAGACGAAATTCAGGCATGTTTTGACGCCATTCTTTGTTTGAATTCACTAGCATTGAGTGGTTTCGCGTCGCCACTCTCCTCGCCTTCTATAAGCGCTTTTCGTATAGCATCATTGTAACTATTGAGTTCCTGGTCTTGACGAAGCAATGCACGAATATATTCACTATCATTTGTGTAACGTCCAGACTGAATTTGGCTTTTTATCCATTCATCTTGTTGCTCTGTAACCGTAATGGTCTTACGCGTAGTAGACATAATAGCCCCATAAATATGATATTTTCATACTATTGAAGATATTATTGGTCTGTTTTATGAATAAATCAATAAATTCGCCGGATGTGGTATCAAGTTTGTTCGGAATTTTGAACAAACAATACCTTTTAAAACGGGCATTAAAATTTTGCTGTATTTTATAATAATTATGGTTGCACACTTATGCATTTAGCTCACAATTGGCATGGTCGATGATAAACCTCGAAAAATGTTCAGGCTGTTTAGCATGATCAATCCAGCGCTCTGGTGTGCGGCAGTGTTAAAAAATATAGATGGACTGTAGCAGGCTTTCGGTCACGAATGTTCAGTTAAAGCAGCAAAGGTCGCCGGGCATTTTACGCTTGCATCTGACAATGTAAAAATTAATTTCGCAAAACTTGTTGACGATATGACTGAGTTTTTAGACACTCAGCATCCGTTAACATTTTATTTACGTTTTGCTAACAGAGTTTTTATATGATTTTGAATCATTTGTGGGGGATTTATGCTCACCCCAAAGAAGAATGGGTGTGTATTGAGAAGCGCCACGAAAGTCTGAAGTTCAGTCTTTCACATATCCTGATTATTACCCTGATACCTGCCGTGATGGCATATTATTCCGCCACCCATTTGGGTTGGAGTATCGGTGTCGGCGACAGAATATTTTTGACACCTTTACAATCACTGGAAATGGCCATTGCCATCTACACGGTCTTAGTAGGTGGTATATTTCTGCTGACTTATATTATTCATCAGGTTGCAAAATACTATGATTCAAAGCCAGATGTGCCGCAGTCGCTGGAGTTGGCTTCTTACACCGCAACACCTCTGTTTATGTCAGGATTAGCGGCCTTTTACCCAGAACTTTGGTTCTTCTTCATTATTAGCATGGCAGGATTAACCTACTCCATCTACTTATTGTATGTCGGTACACCAATCATAATGAAGATACCGGAGGAAGAAGGATTCGTTTACGCCAGTACGGTCATGACAGCAGGCATTATTTTATTAGTCGCGTCAATGATTGCCGCTGTCATAATTTGGGGATGGTTATTCTCTCCAATATAAACGCTTTTTAGCTCAAATAGGCCAGCACCGTATCCAGACCACCGAACTGCACGGCACAATCAGCCTTAGCGCGCACCAAGGGCTTGGCATGGAACGCGACGCCTAAATTGGCAGCATTCATCATGGTTAAATCGTTGGCTCCATCACCGATGGTAATAGTTTGCTGTCTTTCAATGCCGTATTTGGACATCAGCAACTCCAGTGTTTCGGCTTTAACAGCCGCATCCACGACATTACCTGACACTTTGCCAGTTAACTTTCCATTGGAAATTTCCAGTGTATTCGACACGGCATAGTCCAGTGACAGACGTTCTTTTAGATAATCCGCAAAGTAGGTAAAGCCACCTGATGCGATAGCCAGGATCCAGCCTCGCGCCTTCAGCTCAGTCAGCAACGTTGTTAAACCTGGCATTAGTGGTAAGCGATCGCGGATCCCCTGCAGCAAACTTACGTCTATACCCTGCAAGCAAGCGACCCTTTTATGCAAGCTTTCAGCAAAGTCTAACTTCCCCTGCATGGCTAACTCTGTGACACTGGCCACCTGTTCACCGATATCTGCCAATCGAGCAATTTCATCAATACACTCCACCTGGATAACCGTGCTATCCATATCCATCAAGACAATCCCCGGCTTGTTCATATCAGGCAAGGACGACAGCAAGGCAATGTCTAACTGGTATTGCTGGCTCAACTGATCAAGAAAATCGTTGCCGCCCGCAATTTCACCGGAAGAAACAGCAATTTTGGCAACACCGGAACGATGGCTGGCTGCTAATTTGATGTCGCCTAATTCAGCGACCTCACTAAACGCCTGATAAACCTGCCAGACTTTTTCCAGATTCATACTTTCTGTTGTGATGACGACAGTAAACGAACTGTCTTTATCAACCCTTGTACTTGCACATTGTTGCCATGATAAATCTCCGGCTTGATCTTCTACCAAAGTCGGTTGCTCAACGACGGTGAGTTTTTCCCGGGTAAGCTCGGTTATTACCGTATTGTTGCGGCAAAGCGCATGAAACAGTGTGGCATTGAAAAATTGAGAAGGTGACAAGCTGGCAAAAAACAATCGACTATCCTTGCTGTTAACATTACTAAAATTGTAACCTTGTCAGTCATAAAATGATATTGTCTTGATGTATCGGTCTGATTACTTTAAGTAATAAGAAATAATAAGGGTGCGTTTTGCAGACTACATCTTTACTCGACATTATTGCCGGTGAGCAAAGTCCGGGAAAAGTGTATAGACGCTTAGTCTATTTGGCACTGGTATTGGTTGTCGTCACAACGCTTGCAACCCTGTTTATAAATACCAATCAGTCCATCAATCAAACGTTGTCGAGTTTTTCCAAAGGTTTGGGCAGAGATATTGCGCAGCAATACAGCGCGTTGCTGGCTGACTCAGTTGCGACGAAAAACCCGGAGCAAGCCACCCTGTTTATGCAAAGTCTGGTGCAGCAGTCCCATATACTGTCAGCTAAAGTATTTGATAAATACGGTCAGGCGTTTGTAGCAGAGCCACAACAGCAAGATCTGGTCGCACTGCACCAATCACCTCAATCCCGGCAGAAGCTGACCTTTATTCAACCGGTAAATCATGATGGTAACCATGTTGGCTATCTGCGTATTATTTTCGATCATGGCAAAATTGAAGAACATCAGCGACAACTGAACTCCGTTTATGTGTTGCAGACGCAATTGTTGATGGTGCTAAGTGCACTCATTACGGGACTTGTCATTCGCAAATTTTATGTGTGGCGACTGCGGCGTTTTTATGTCCGTAAAAAGCACAAAAATATGTTGTGATAAAAGGCGCTTATATTCAATTCTGAATCCCGAATAATTGCTTAAAATTATGGGTTGTTGTGGTAACGACCTGTTCTGTAGATGTGGATAGCAATTCTGCCAGCGCCCTTGCAATCAACGGCAATCGCTGTGGTTCATTGCGTTGCCCCTGAAATCCGCAAATGGGCATGTCCGGCGCATCGGTTTCCAGCAGCAGATTCTGTAGGCCGACACTTGCAATTGCGGTTTTGGTCTTGTTCGCTCTGGCATAGGTAATTGTCCCCCCGATGCCAAGATAAAAGCCCAAATCAACATACTGTTTGGCAATCTCTTGGCTGCCAGAGAACGCATGGATGACACCGCCAAAAGGAAACTGATATTTTTTCAGATATGCCAGAATGTCATGATGGGATTTTCGGTGATGAATAATGACCGGTAATGACAGCGATTTTGCCAACTGCAATTGCCATTCAAATATCTGGGTTTGTAATTGCCGATCAACTTCAATGCCGTAGTCTAAACCAATCTCGCCAATGGCGACGGGAGCAAATGTTTTTGTATCGAGCTGCTGTTCAACAAATCTTTGCAGGCTGGACAATTCAGCAATGCTTTTCGCCTCAAGAAAATAAGGATGCAGGCCAAAGGCAAGATAGATATTAGGAAAATGCTGGGCAACACGTATTTGACGCTGAAAAAAAGTGCTCTTAACACCCGGTATCAAAATACCGGATATGCCATTTGCTGCTGCCTGGCCGAATTGTGCATCTCGGTCATGATCAAAGTCCGGAAAATCAAAATGGCAGTGACTGTCTATCATCTCGGCGTCAGGGCATTAAGCGCTGTATTTGCCAGTCTCCGTTTGGCTGTTTCTGATAAACAAAGCGATCATGCAAGCGATCCTTTCCACCTTGCCAGAACTCAATTTCGTGAGGTATAACCCGATAACCACCCCAAAATTTAGGTAAACTCATCTCCCCTTCAGCAAAGCGCTGTTTGACCTCGTCAAGCTTTTGCATCAACATTTGACGGGTTGATATCGGTTTACTTTGTTGTGACGCCCAGGCCGCGAGTTGACTGCCTTTGGGACGACTCAAAAAGTATTTCGCTGCTTCTGCTGTGGTCACTTTAGTTGCTTCACCGCATACTTTTACCTGACGCTCCATGACGTGCCAGGGAAAATGCAGGCTTATTCTGGGATTGAGGTTTAGTTCGTTGGCTTTTCGACTTTCCAGATTGGTATAAAAAACGAATCCAGACTGTGAGACATCTTTTAACAGCACAATACGTTGTGACGGTTGCCCCGTGGCATCGACGGTCGCCACAGTCATCGCGGTTGGATCTTTAATTTCGGCTTTGATTGCATCCTGCAACCAGATTTCAAATTGTTCGAAAGGGTCAGGTTTTAACTTGTCGAAATCCAACGTGTCCAATATATAATCTCGTCTGAGATGGCTCACATCAGTCATCTTTCGCTCCTGTTAATAATCCTCGTCATATCCGAGGCTGCGTAGGGCTCGCTCATCATCAGCCCAACCTGACTTAACTTTAACCCAAAGTTCCAAAAACACTTTGTTATCGAACAAATTTTCCATATCCTGTCGCGCTTCAGTACCGATCCGCTTCAAGTGACTACCGTTTTTCCCAATCACCATTCGTTTTTGCGAGTCCCGCTCCACAAGTATAAGGCCATTAATCTGAAACACGCCATTCTCGGCCATCTTGAACTGCTCTATCTCGACAGTTACCGAATATGGCAACTCATCACCGGTCAACCTCATCAGCTTTTCCCGAATGATTTCGGCTGCCAGAAAGCGCTGAGAGCGATCGGTAACGTAATCTTCCGGAAAGTAAAATTCTGACGCCGGCAACACTTCAAAAACTTCTTTTCGTAACTCTTCGACATTACTGCCCTGCTTCGCAGATACTGGCACAATTTTTTCGAAACGGTGCAAATCTGACAACCACTTTAGGTGTGGCAACAAGGTATCTCTTTCTTTTACTTTGTCTGTTTTATTTACGATCAACCAACATGGTTGTGATTGCTGTTTTATTTTGTCCAGTACGTGTTGGTCATCTTCATTCCAACGGGTACCTTCAACAACCATCAGCACGAGACAAACCTCACCTATGGAACTGGACGCGGCGCGATTCATTAAGCGATTAATGGCGCGCTTCTCTTCTTTGTGCAGGCCCGGTGTGTCGACATAAACAGCCTGATACTGAGCTTCTGTATCAATGCCTAAAATTCGGTGGCGTGTAGTTTGGGGCTTTCTTGAGGTAATACTGACCTTTTGACCAAGAAGCTTGTTGAGCAACGTTGATTTACCGACGTTTGGACGCCCTACAATGGCGACCATTCCACAATATTGCTCAGTCAAGGGATAACTTCCTTAAAACGTTAATGGCGGCGGCCTGTTCAGCTTTTCGCCGACTGGCACCTTCACCCTCAATCAGACCGTTTAACAGGCTCACCTTACAGGTAACATAAAACTGCTGATTATGAGATTTGCCTTTTATCTTTTTCACTTCATATTCGGGCAATGGCAGATGTTTACCCTGCAGATGTTCCTGCAATCGTGTTTTGGCATCCTTTGGATGAAAGTCTGGATCCAGCTTATCAATTTTTTCTTTAAACCACTGCAAGACCAGCTTTTCACTCTCTTCCATGCTGGTTTCCAGATACAAAGCACCAATAATTGCTTCAACGGCATCCGCTAAAATGGAATCTCTGGCAAATCCGCCACTTTTGAGTTCACCGGGACCTAACTGCAACACATCCCCGAGTTCCATCGTTCTGGCCATTTTTGCCAGCGTTTCCCCTTTGACCAAAGTTGAGCGCATCCGCGTTAACTTGCCTTCAGGTTGTTCTGGGAATTTGAGGTAGAGTGCCTTTGCAATAATGAAGCCCAGGATTGAATCCCCCAGGTACTCCAAACGCTCGTTGTGATCGCTACCGGCGCTGCGATGCGTCAACGCCCGCATCAAAAGGCTTTTATCTTTAAATTTATAACCGATTTTGCGACTTAGCGCATTAAACTGGATCTCATCCATCATATTTACTGAATGCCACCGATCCGTTCAAAACGCACACCTGTTGGGATCCAACCTGGAATCGCACTGCTGGGTGGGCGGTCAAACTCAAAGCTCATCCATATCGCTACAGCCTTACCGACCAGGTTTTCATCCGATACAAATCCCCAAAATCGACTGTCACGGCTGTTGTCCCGGTTATCTCCCAACACAAAATAATGCCCTTCAGGCACTACCCATTCATCGCCTCGGGTATCACGTTGGCGATAATAGCTGGCTTCATTTGGCAATAATGCAGGATTTCTTAATATCTGGTGACTATGCCCTTCGGGAAAGGTTTCCGTAAATCTATCCAGTGGCATCAGCTGCTGCAGGAATTCCCCGTGATTTTCAAAGTTCAATTCCACTGGCGTTGCAGGTGGGCACTCTGAAGCATCTTCACAAGCGGGTTTGATATAGATACGCTTATTGCGATAAACAATCGTATCTCCAGGTAACCCGATAACGCGCTTAATATAATCAATATTAGTGTTTTCAGGGTATTTGAAGACGACAACATCCCCTCTTTCAGGTGCGCCGAATTCGTAAAATTTGTTTCTTGCGACCGGATCTTTCAGGCCATAAGTAAATTTTTCAACCAATATAAAGTCACCCACCAACAGAGTTGGCATCATGGATCCAGACGGGATCTGAAAGGGTTCATAGAGAAAAGAGCGCAACACCAGAACAAACGCAATAACCGGGAATATCTGCTGAGCAGTATCGACAATCGACGGAATCGGTGCAATTTCCTGCAACGTTTCTTCGTCAATTGCACCCTGTGTATTCGCTCGGGCAATAGACACCTTTTCTTTACGTTTTGGAGCCCATAATATTGCATCCGCTAACCAGATTAACCCAGATGTCACCGTCAGAATGACCAGAAAGATTGAAAAATAATTTGCCATTAACTATCTACCTTAAGTACCGCTAAAAACGCGTCCTGAGGTAGCTCTACGTTACCCACCTGCTTCATGCGTTTTTTGCCTTCCTTTTGCTTTTGCAGCAGCTTTTTCTTACGACTGACGTCACCGCCGTAACACTTCGCTGTTACGTTTTTACGCAATTGTTTAACTGTACTACGTGCAACAATATGGTTGCCAATAGCCGCCTGAATGGCGATATCAAACATTTGCCTTGGAATTAACTCTTTTAATTTTTCTACCAGATCACGACCGCGATGTTGAGCGTTATCTTTGTGGGTAATGATCGCTAAAGCATCCACACGTTCGGCATTGACTAGAATGTCCAAACGCACCATATCGGCTTCCTGGAACTTTTTAAAATTATAATCCAACGACGCAAAACCGCGACTCGTGGACTTTAGCCTATCAAAGAAATCGAGTACCACTTCTGCCATCGGCAATTCATATGTCACTGCAACCTGATTGCCATGATAAACCATATTGGTTTGCATGCCGCGTTTCTCAACACATAACGTAATGACGTTACCTAAAAACTCTTGTGGTACAAGAATATTGGCTTCAACGATAGGCTCGAGAATCGTATCTATATCATTCACAGGTGGCAGTTTGGATGGGTTGTCTACCTGCAGCTTTTCACCTTTATTGGTCACTACTTCATATACCACTGTAGGTGCAGTGGTAATCAAGTCGAGATTATATTCCCGCTCCAAACGCTCCTGAATAATTTCCATGTGCAACATGCCAAGGAAACCGATACGGAAACCAAAACCCAGTGCCGTGGAACTTTCTGGCTCGAAAAACAATGACGCATCATTCAGACTCAGCTTTGCCAGGGCATCACGAAAGTCTTCATAATCATCAGAGCTAATGGGGAAAACACCTGCATAAACCTGCGGTTTGACTTTTTTGAAGCCAGGTAGTGCTTTGACAGCAGGATTTTTTGCCTGGGTAATGGTATCACCCACTGGTGCACCATGAATTTCTTTGATCCCGGCCACGACAAACCCTACTTCACCCGTCCCCAGTACGCCGGTATCCTTCGCTTTAGGTGTGAATATCCCGACACGGTCGAGCTGATGTACCTGACCGTTTGACATGATTTTGATCTTGTCGCCTTTGCGCAGCTCACCACTTTTTACCCTGACTAAAGAGACAACGCCTTGATAATTATCGAACCAGGAATCGATGATTAAGGCTTTTAACTCATCTTTATCATCGCCATAACAAACGGGGGGAGGTATTTGATTAACGATGACTTCCAGCACTTCTTCGATACCAACACCCGTTTTGGCGCTGCAGCGAACAGCATCCATGGCATCAATACCCACAATTTCTTCAATTTCCTGAGCGACTTTATCTGGATCAGCCTGAGGTAAATCAATTTTATTGAGCACCGGTACAACTTCCATATCCATATCGATGGCCGTGTAACAATTAGCCAATGTCTGAGCTTCTACCCCTTGCCCGGCATCCACCACTAAAAGCGCGCCTTCACAAGCGGCTAATGAACGTGATACTTCATAGGTGAAATCAACGTGCCCTGGTGTGTCGATAAAATTGAGCTGATAAGTGTTACCATCTTTGGCGGTGTAATTCAGAGTCACACTCTGCGCTTTGATGGTAATGCCCCGTTCTTTTTCCAGGTCCATGGAATCCAGGACCTGCTCTGCCATTTCCCGCTCAGTTAAGCCGCCACAATGCTGGATTAACCGATCGGAAAGTGTTGATTTACCATGGTCGATATGGGCGATAATGGAAAAATTTCGAATATGCTCTAGTTGCATTAACTGTTTGATACCTACTGTTTCGTTGCCACTGCGTTGCTGACAACACTGCTTACTTTTTCAAAATGGCCGCGATTTTACTCATTTATACACCAGAAAGCGAATATCGTCTGACGAAAATCGTAAATACTTGTTTTTCGTATTGTTAGATCAGGAGAGATTTTGCACCGGGATCACGGGTTGCTCGGCAATCACAGCCAATATTCTGGGCTCTAGCCGGCGCCAGCCAATGTTTTGAATAGCCAGTTTTAGTGCGCCAAAATAGCCTGCAACAGACAATAGGGATAAGCAAATTAACCAGCCTTCTTCCAGGCCAGGAAAAGCCAGCGTCAGCACAACGGCAGAAATCGCCAGACACAATATTGGCATCATATACACAAAAAACGCCAGTGCGAGCATTGCTTGTTCCGCAACACCAATTTTGACCTGTTGGCCTACTGATACTTCGAATGGACAAGCAAGAATCAAGTTTTCTGGTTTTGGCGCCAGATAGCGAGACAAAATACCGGTGCCACAATGAGATTGCTGCTCACAGCTATTGCACGTCGTCTTGATGCGGGTTGTTAATTCAACACGCCCATCCATCACCTTTTGAACAACTGCGATTTCTTCCAGCATCGCTAACCTGCATTCACTGGGCCAATAGACGTCGCAATAGCGTTAGCCGTTTTCGCCGGAATCTTGCCAATGACTGTTACTTCTATCGTTCCGTTGTTTATCGAAAACAATGTATTAGACTCATGTTGCAACCACCCCCCATCTTCGGGTCGACTTTTTGTTTTACTGATGTACACGGAGATATCAAACAAACCGTCACTTATCATCACGTATTCCACTACTTCCTGAGACGCCGCCAGACGATGCACATCCTGCTTGATGATTTCCATTCCCTCAGGTAACCAGTTAAGGGTCCAGGCATGCTGCACTTTCGGTACGGATGAAAGGTTAGTAACGGTGGGCAATCTTTGCTGGTCAATTTTTTCAAAATAGCTGTCTGGCTCGTCCGTAACCTGTATTTCTGTCACTTGCAATTGTTCAATCAGGTTACCATTGGTATCCAGGGTATCCATCTTTAACAGCAAGCCTGACTCCTGATCTAACCACACTGTAATGCCATATCGACTGGCATCTTTACTGACTATACGTACTTGTTGCGCAGCTCTGCCAGACACCCGACTGCGACCAACCAGAACCAAATCATATCCCGCTTTTAAGGCCAGTGGGTCTTTAAAAAACTGCACCGGAATAGGACCGTTTATATAGTCAGAGGTACGACTGAATGGCACGCTGTTGGGCTCAAAGTAACTGACCACATCACCGACCCGAAAGATTTCACTACCTGGACCATTAAGCAGGCTTAAGTGTTCCATTGGGGTGTCATCAATAATGGCGTGGCGCCACAGATAGGGTTTGACGCGGGCATTTTCGTGGATAACCACAAATGAAAGCTGGTAATTTAAGCCCCGCAATCCTTCTTTTAGCTTGATTAGCCAGGCTTCAGGTGTGTTTGCGGGATAGGTAACACCGTCGATAACCGTACCCTGACGAGCCTGCACGGAAAGCGAAACAGCAATAAGAAAACAAAAAGCCCCGCAGACGCGCAGGGCTTTGGAAAAATACGTTGGATTCATTAATTAAGTAATCTACTTTTGATCGTCAACCGTCTCTTCAGTCGACTCGTTATCTTTACTTTCAACATCTTTCAACAACACTTGTTGCTCATGATCCATCAACAAAGCATTCATTTTACGCTTCTGTTCGGCAACATCTGACGGCGCAGTTGCTCTGGTTTGCTCCAGACTCACTGGTGACAAACCACCCTGAATGCCAGTAACTTTTAACGTAGGTGCGGCATTAAACGTCGGGTCATCCTGCGGCTGGTTAAGCTGCTGATATCCCAAAATCATGGCAACCGCCACTGATGCGGCAACAGCAAACTGACCACCCTGTCTAAACAGAGCAACGACATTATCCAACAGCGGTTTTTGTTCAGACTTTTTGTCGGTTACAGGGGCCACAATAGCAGGCTCCTGTTCCAGCGCTTTAGCCACTTGCCCCGCGATATCAAAATTGACCTCAGCAGGAAGTTCGTTTCGCAAACCATCTTTAATAAGATGATAACTTTGCCACTTCTCTTGCGCTTTGCTGTTTGCCAAAATTGTTTTGATAGAATCAGCGTCTGCTGTTTCTCCATCAACCAATGCTGACAAATTTTCAAACTCAGATTGCGCCATAATGCCTCTTTGCTTTGTTCTTATTCCTAATACTGCTCTAACAAGGGCTGCAATTCTTTATCAATTGCTTCCCGTGCCCTAAATATCCTGGATCTGACAGTGCCAACCGGGCAATCCATCACATTCGCAATATCTTCATAACTCATCCCCTCTATCTCCCTGAGGGTAATTGCCATTTTAAGATCGTCAGGCAGATTTTCTACCGTTGCAAACAGGATGCTTTTAATCTCTTCGGAAAGCATGACTCGTTCTGGAGTACTATTTTCACGTAAAGCATCACTGCCATCGTAAAAGTCTGCTTCCTCCGCGTCAACATCATTTGCGGGCGGTTTTCTACCTTGCGATACCAAATAATTTTTTGCACTGTTAACCGCGATTCGATAAAGCCACGTATAAAACGCACTCTCTCCTCTGAAGTTAGGCAGTGCCCGGTACGCTTTTATAAAGGCTTCCTGAGAAACATCAGCGATGTCGCCGGAGTTCTTTACATACCGTGATACCAAATGCACAACCTTGTGCTGATATTTTTTCACCAACAAATTAAAGGCGTTTTTGTCGCCGCGCTGTACAAGCTCAACGATTTGTTGATCGGTTAACTGCTCACTCATCAGAGCCAATACTCCCTAACATCTCTTCCACATCTATGCTGTTGGCTCCAACAAGCACTTAAATAGACTGCGGGGTGATAAAAAAGTTCGAAACAATTTCTAAAAATTTAAATAAACTATTAAAAAAAGACATAATCAATCGCATTAATTGGTCTCAGACGGCAGAAAACAAGGTTTATTGCAGGTTATTGTCCGATATTTATCACGATTGCCACAGAAACAATTGTATTTACTATAGCCTTCATTAGTATCTACGCTGAAATATAGTGTGACAGGAAGTAAATTAATTGAAAGTGAATCATCAACCCGAGTATCAATGTGACGTTCTTATACTCGGCAGCGGAGCTGCTGGTCTTAGTCTGGCATTAAATTTGGGCAGCCAGTGCCGGGTGATAGTACTCAGTAAGAGTCATTTGTCAGAAGGTTCGACAAATTACGCGCAAGGTGGCGTTGCGGCAGTTTTTGATGAAAATGACAGTGTTGATTCACATATTCAGGACACAATGATCGCGGGCGCAGGCCTGTGTGACGAAAAAACAGTTGAGTTTACCGCGCAAAACGCCAAACGCTGTATGGAGTGGCTTATCTCTACTGGTGTCCCTTTTGATCAGACCCAGGACAGCCAGGGCAATACTCGGTTTCACCTCACTCGCGAAGGTGGTCATAGCCATCGACGCATTTTACACGCAGCGGATGCTACCGGACAGGCAATACAGACAACCCTGTTAGAAAGAGTCATTGAGCACCCCAACATTCAGTTATTAGAACGTTTTAATGCCGTCGATCTGATCAAAAGCAAAACCCAAAAAGATGCGGTTTTAGGCGCTTACATCTGGAACAGGAATAAAGAAACGGTGGAAATTGTTGCCAGCCGCTATGTGGTCCTGGCAACAGGTGGTGCCAGCAAGGTCTACCAATATACATCAAATCCCGATGTCGCCAGTGGCGATGGTATTGCGATGGCCTGGCGTGCTGGCTGCCGCGTTGCAAATATGGAATTTAACCAATTTCACCCAACTTGTCTTTATCATCCTGATGCCCGAAATTTCCTTATCACTGAGGCGTTACGTGGTGAAGGCGCTTATCTCTGCCATGAAGACGGCAGCCGTTTTATGTCTCGCTTTGATGAGCGTATGGAGCTGGCCCCGCGGGATATAGTTGCTCGTGCTATCGACTTTGAAATGAAGCGATTAGGGGCAGATTGCATGTATCTGGATATATCCCATAAGCCAGCGGACTTTATCATTGGGCACTTCCCGACCATCTATCGTAAGTGCCTGTCACTGGGTATCGATATCACTAAACAACCCATCCCAATCGTTCCCGCGGCCCACTACAGCTGCGGTGGTGTCATGACGGGACTGGATGCAAAAACAGATTTATCCAATGTCTATGCGATTGGAGAAGTCGCCTACACAGGTCTGCATGGTGCAAACCGTATGGCCAGCAATTCGTTATTAGAATGTGTCGTGTTTGCCGATGCGGCTGCCACATCAATAAAACAGGCGCTGACAAGTTCCGTTATTAACGAAGCCATTCCCGCTTGGGATGAAAGTCAGGTCAACAACTCAGATGAAGAAGTGGTTATTCAGCATAACTGGCACGAATTGCGTCTGTTTATGTGGGATTACATGGGCATCGTCAGAACCGATAAGCGCCTTGAACGCGCATTACGGCGTATAAATTTATTGCAGCAGGAAATTCAGGAGTATTACGCCAATTTCAGAGTCAGCAACAATTTGCTGGAGCTTCGAAATTTGGTGACTGTTGCGGAACTGATGGTGCACTGTGCCTTGCAGCGCAAAGAAAGTCGAGGCTTGCACTACAACCTTGATTGGCCAACACAATTGGAAAAGCCTGCGCCTTCTATCCTGCAACCGGGCAAATTACCGCACTATTTTTAAATTGGAACATCCGTAATCTGCAACGGCTTAACGCAACCGCTGAGGTGCTTTTTACTGTCTGTATCCAGTGCAAACACGACTTCTTCTGAGCTGTTCTGCTGCACTGTGATTGCAGGCTTTGCAGGCAGTAACACCGGCGAATAGAATCGGGTACTTATTTCAAGCGGCTTGGCAAAAACCTTCTGCTCTAAACTGGACAGGCTCTTTGCCAGACAAAACATGCCGTGAGCAATCGCCGATTTAAAGCCAAATAATTTTGCGCTCCAGCGATACAGGTGGATTGGATTATAATCTCCCGATACTTTTGCATACTGGCGGCCTGTGTCAGCTGCTAATTGCCATATTCTGTTTTGCTGGCTCGGTGCCATATCCTCATGACTATCCGGAACACGCTGGGTCATCTTGGGTTGCATAATGGCGAGATTGGTCGCTATTGATTGGTAAACAATATCCGACTGTTGTCTGACTGTCGTGACAAAATCAAAACAGTAACCCCGATTATGGGGCTGCAGATTAGTCGCCACAGTTTGCATATTAAAGGGTGCGGTCCATATCGGTTCCTTAAATACCTTAATATTATTGTTGATATGCACCAGACCCAGAGGTCGCAGTGGAAAATCTTTTGACGCCATCAATGTCAGACAATCTTGAAAGCTCAATGTCTGCAAGTATGTGGGAGGTAAGCAGACTTCATTCTGCCAGGTTATCACTTTTGAAAATTGCGATAGATTCGCTTTATCAATGAAAAGTTGGCGTGCTGGTGTAACCAAATGGAGAGAGGAATCGGGCAACAAACGGGAATTATTTTGTTTGGTAAGTAACGCCCAATAGACACTAAAGAGACTAGTCATCTGAACTCAGTATTCAATCGTCGGATTACACGGCATATTGCACGAAATTGTGTTTCTGGAACTGCATCTCGAAATACTAAGCAGATGCGCTTTTCATGACTTAACTTTTCAGTTAGTGATACCCAAACCAACCAAGGGGTAATACGGGAATTTCGGTCTATCTGCCATTGACGTGTTAATTGTTGTTCCTGTAAAAATCGCCATTGTCCGTCACTTTCTAATTCAACGTTTATTGGGCCTGTTGGTCGACCTTGGTAACTTGTCAAGTAGAGCAAAAACGTGAAAGCCAGCAAAGTCTGAACCAGCGCTTGCATTGGTATCACCTGCTCTTGCCAACTCAGCAAAGACATCACAATCAGACTGAATGCAATCCATTTGCTCCAAATTTGATAAGTTGAACGATCAATAACAATGCGTTTCATCAGGTCTTCCTGTCCTTTGATGGCTTGCTTTAAACTTTAACGCGCTTAACTATTATGTCCACCATGCGCGCCAGTTCTTTGTCTTCACAGGCTTGATGTCCCATAAACCAGGCATAAAGATCAGGATCATCGCTGGTTAACAAACGCTCGAACAAGACCTGGTCTTCGAGGCTTAAATCGCCAAACGCCTCCTCGACAAAGGGCATCAACAGTACATCTAATTCCAACATTCCTCGACGACATGCCCACCTGAGTCTGGCTAAACGCTTTTTATCGAACATCATTGCTCCTCTAATAAAAGTCAGAAGAAGTTTATCAACTAATCTTTTTAAATGCTTGCAAGAAATAAAACCTATCCCAATATAACTGTTAGGTTTAAAACAAGATCAATGTTTTTTATGACAAAAGCGATTTCTTTAACACATTTGGCAATACTGAAACTCACTGGTGAGGATGTACAATCCTACCTCCAAGGTCAGATCACAACTGATCTGCAGCAGCTGACTGACAATACAATACAGCTTAGTGCACAGTGCGATAGCAAAGGCAAAACCTGGGCAACGTTTTTTCTCTTCCGAGAATCTTCCGATTTCTACCTGGTTGGTTCGGCAAGTGCCCTGCAGATCTCACTAAGGGAACTTAAAAAGTACGCGGTATTTTCGAAAGTTGATATCAACGACGTAACAGAACAATTTATTGCGCTTGGCGTACCTGATTTCTCCGAGTTGAATGCGTTTGGCGTGTCGCTGTCTGAGCAGCTCAAACCAAAAGAGCTGCTTGCCAGCGATGATTACTTCGTTTTTCGCGCGGATAGTTCCTCACAACGGCATATCGCAATTTTATCCAAAAACAGTCATCCGGAGATGACCGTAGACACTTCAGAAGCTGCCTTATCCTGGTGGCAGGCACAAGATGCACAAGCGGGATTGCCCATGCTGGATGCACAAACCTCGGGTGAATTTGTTCCGCAGATGATGAACCTGCAAGCATTAGGTGCAATAAGTTTTACTAAGGGCTGCTACATGGGACAAGAAACCGTTGCCCGTACTAAATACTTAGGTAAAAACAAACGGGCTGGATATGTGATTAAAACGGCAGGACAACACGAGATTGCCAGCAATGAAGTGTTGGAGATGCAGCTCGGTGAGTCATGGCGTCGCGGCGGGACACTGCTATTCAGTGGTTACGATGATACAACCACCTGGGGATTTGCAGTATTACCAAACGATGTGGAATCTGAGGCTGTTTTTAGACTTAAGAGCCATCCTGAGGTAACATGGCAACTTTCTACACTACCCTATTCTTTAGACGATTCAGCGTAACCAGTCTTACCTGCAATTCGTTATCACATTTCAACAAAGGATCTCCATGCAAATTCAAAATGATTCCGTAGTAACAATGCACTATCTTGTCTCCACCAGTGATGGTACTGAACTGGACAGTTCATTCGATGGTGAGCCATTAGTATTTATCCATGGCACAGGCCACCTTATTCCAGGTCTGGAAACCGCATTGGTAGGTAAAACAGCCGGTGAAAAATTCTCGGTAGACGTTGCTGCGGCAGACGCCTATGGCGATAGACATGAACAGTTGGTCCAGGCCGTTCCAAAAGACATGTTTGAAGGCATGGAAGTGGAAGTCGGCCTGCAATTTAGAGCGAGCAGTGAAGCTGGCGAACAATCTGTTGTTGTTGTCGATGTATCTGACGATAAAGTTGTTGTCGACGGCAATCACCCATTGGCTGGTAAAGACTTGTCGTTTGAAGTCGAAGTTGTTTCGGTACGCGAAGCAACGGCAGATGAACTGGATCACGGTCATGTGCACGGCGCGGGTGGCTGCGACCACTAATCCCACTGTGAAAAGCAGGTGTTGTCTGTCATCACCTGCTTTTTTAATTTTTCTATTGAACCCCTCTGCTAAAGATCCGCATTGTTACACAATCTTCTCTTCTAACCTGAACATCTGACAAATCCTGTACGTATGTCGTATACTCCCGCCACGCTCCGTGACGAGAGCGACATAAATATAATCCAAAACGACAGGAACCATCTATGAAGTTAATCAGCAAACCAAAAGCGCTTTTGGTCAGTTGCTTAAGTATCGGTCTGGCGCTTTCTTCTGCTGCAATTTACGCGCAAGAAGACAGCGCAATTACAGATGAGAACAAGGAATGGGATGTCCTTAATCCCCCTTTCGAACTGAAAACTCTGGCAATTGAAACAGACGAAGTAACCTGGTCCAGCCTTGATGTTACTCCCGATGGGAAAACCATTGTATTTGACATGCTTGGGGACCTATATCAGGTACCAATGGCTGGAGGTAACGCAACCCCATTGGTTGAAGACTTTGCCTGGAATATCCAACCGGCTGTATCACCTGACGGCAAACAAGTCGCATTTATATCTGACCGTGGTGGGGTCTCAAACTTGTGGGTCATGAATATTGATGGCAGCGAGTTAAAGCAACTTAGTGAAGAGAAAAACAATCTGATCCATTCTCCAGCCTGGAGTCCGGATGGCAATTATATCGCGGCAATGAAGGGTATTATGTCGCGACGCAGTATTCCGGCAGGTGAAATTTGGTTGTACCACAAAGCCGGTGGCAAGGGCGTGCAGGTAAAAGCCCGTGTGAACGGTAAAAAAGACCAAAAGAACATCGCAGACCCGGCATTTTCCCCTGATGGAAAATATCTTTATTACACTCAGGATGTCACTAGTGGCAGCGTGTTTAGTTACAACCGTGATCCGCTGAAAGGCATTTTCGCGGTAACCCGCTACGATCTGGAAAAAGGTGAGGAAGAGCGATATATCAGCGGTACGGGTGGTGCCATCGTACCTACGCCATCTCCGGACGGTAAAAAGGTAGCATTTTTGCGACGGGTCAAAAATAAAACGGCTCTTTTTCTTAAAGATATCAAGTCAGGTACCGAAACCCCGCTGTACCTCGAGATGGAAAGAGATATGCAAGAAGGGTTCGGTTCGGAGGGCTATTTTGCCTATTTCGACTGGACACCCGACTCACAACACATCGTTTTCTGGACCAACGGCAAATTTCACAAAATTAACGTAGAAAGTGCTGAATTGGCCACCATTGATGTCAAGGTTACCGCAACGAAACAATACGCAGATGCGATCCGCTATGAAGTTGATGTCGCGCCAGATACGTTTAACCCTAAAATGCTGCGCTGGTCGCAAACCTCGCCGGATGGCAAAAAAGCCCTGTTTCAGACGTTAGGCAAAATCTATGTCCGGGATCTGGCTTCAGGGGAAACCAAACGGCTGACCAAACAAACCAGCCACGATGAATTCTATCCGCGCTTCTCAAACGACGGCAAGCACATCATTTACACTACCTGGAATGATTTGGAACTGGGTAGCGTACGTATTGTCTCTGCCAAAGGTGGTCGCAGCAAGGTCGTGACCCAATATCCTGGACATTATGTGCAACCAAGCTTTTCACCAAGCGGTGACTTTATCACTTATCGCAAAATCACCGGTGGTAATTTACTGACTCCGAAGTGGTCGGTGGATCCCGGTATCTACGTTTATAATGTCGAACATGAGTCCGAAACACGAGTCAGTAAATCGGGTTGGAATCCGCATTTCGCTGGCGATGACACGCGCGTATACTTCACCACATCGGTTGCCGGTTCTGACTACCCGGAAAGACAGTTAGTCAGCGTCAATATCGATGGTAACGACAAACGCGAACATTTGTATGGTGCCGACAACGTCGAGGAATATCGTTTATCTCATGACAAAAACTGGGTCGCTTTCACCCACCAATACAAGGTGTATGTTGCTCCCTTTAAAGATGTTGGTAAGCGCCTGAGTATTAGTGGTAGTGATAAAGCTGTTGCCGTCAAACAAATTTCCAAGAATGCCGGTGAGTACCTGAACTGGTCGCCAAACAACGATAGCCTGAGCTGGTCCCACGGCCCCCACGTTTATCAGCAGACACTGGCCAATGCCTTTGATTTTATTGGTGAGACGCCTGAAGAACAGCCAGAAGCCTCAAAAACCAACTTGAGTTTTGAAGTTAAAGCCCATAAGCCGGAAGGTTATAAGGCGTTAGTTGGCGGGACCGTCGTTACTATGCGTGACGCAGATCAACAACAGGAAATTCTGGAAAACGCCACGGTGTTAGTCAAAGACAACCGCATCGTGGCTGTTGGCAGTGCCGATGATATTGAGATCCCCGCTGGAGCATTGATGATTAATGCCAAAGGCAAAACCGTCATTCCAGGGCTAATTGATACCCATGCGCACGGTAGCCAGGGTACCAGTGAAATCATTCCACAACGCAATTGGGAACTGTATTCACTGTTGGCATTTGGTGTTACCACCATCCATGACCCGTCAAATGATACCACTGAGATTTTCGCGGCGTCAGAATTGCAACGGGCTGGACAAATCGCCGCACCGCGCATCTATTCCACCGGGACGATTTTATATGGCGCGGAGCTTCTGGGTTACAAAGCCATCATTAATAACTATGAAGACGCTAAGTTCCATATGCAGAGAATGAAGGATGTCGGTGCTATCTCTGTTAAAAGCTATAACCAACCTGCCAGAAGCCAGCGCCAGCAAGTGCTTGCCGCGGCCCGTGAAATGGGCATGATGGTGGTACCCGAAGGTGGCGGTAAACTGCACCAGAACCTGACCATGTTGATTGATGGCCACACCGGTCTGGAACATTCACTGCCGATTGCAAAAGCGTATGATGACGTGACACAACTCTGGTCTGCTACAGAATTCGGCTACACACCAACGTTTGTTGTGTCCTACGGTGGCATGATGGGGGAAGAGTATTTCTACGACCGCATGGAAGTGTGGAAAAACGAAAGACTGATGCGCTATACGCCCTCCTATTTGGTGGACAAACGTTCTATTCGCCGCCCAACAGCACCGGACAATCAATATAACCATGTTGCGGTTGCTGAATACGCCAAAGAGCTGCGAGATAATGGTGTCTCTGTGCATATCGGTGCCCACGGCCAGCGGGAAGGTTTAGCTGCCCACTGGGAAATGTGGATCATGGCTCAAGGCGGATTTACACCCTGGGAAGCTCTGCGTGCCGGTACAATTGACGGTGCAAAACATCTTGCGCTGGATAAGGATATCGGCAGTATCGAAGTCGGAAAACTGGCAGATCTGGTGGTGATTGACGGCAATGTGCTGGATAATTTGAGCCAGAGTGAAATGGTGCAATATACCATGGTCAATGGTCGTATCTTTGAAGCCTCCACCATGAATGAATTTGGTGTCAAAGCACCACGTCCTAAGTTCTTCTTTGAGGATGACAATCAGTTGTTTATGCCGGAAGAAACGCTTAAAGCCCTGGAAGCAAAACAAAAACGCCACCACTGGGTGCACTAAGCAATTATTGAAGTAAACGATGTACGATTCTAAAAGGTCTCTACGGAGACCTTTTTTATGGGACAATATTTAAATGTATGAGTTTAGAGCAAGCACAGCAACCACCAAACATTACGGATAATAATATGGAAATTAGAAAGTTAAATACTTTGCGCGGATTGGCGGCACTAATTGTATTTATTACTCATTTCAGTGATGCAACAAACTGGCTCGGTGGCATACTCGGAGGAGGAGCAGGTCAGTACGGCGTGATGTTGTTTTTCTTGCTAAGCGGATTTTTGATGTCTTATCTTTATTTTGACCGCGAATGCGACGCTCGTAACATTAAACAATATATCCTTGCCAGATTCGGTCGAATTGTGCCGCTATATTTATTGGTGGTGTTTGGCTCTTACTTTTTAACAGTATCGGGATTGGGTGGACTCTATGAAATATCTGATGTGAATGCTCTGATTGCCCACCTGTTGTTTGTTTATGGTGAAAGTGTCCTTTGGACTATCTCTCCAGAAGTGCAATTTTACGCACTATTTATCCTGTTTTGGGCTTTGGTTGGCAAGCGTGTAGGTTATGTCTATTTAGTCATTTTCGCTGTTCTAATTCTGCTGTGGTTTAGCAACTTCCCACGCATATCTGGGGAGTTTCTTGGCATTCCATACAACCTATTTCAGGTATTCCGCAGCCTCCCCTATTTTTTCGTGGGCGTACTTTTTGGTATGCATTACAAGTCGTTTACTGTACCAAGTTATCTCAATAAACACTGGTTTATACTGGCTCTGGCGCTTATTCCGTTAATGTACCCTGAGCTTTCACCCATCACCTCTGACGCCAAAAACCGAATGTGGCTGAGTTATGAGGTACTTTTGGTGATGGCGAGCATATTCTTTTGTCTCGTTTTTTTAGTACCGAATAGCAATATAATGTTAGCCAATCCTGTCGGAGATTTCATTGGTAAGATATCTTATTCCTTGTATCTTTTGCACATGCCAATTATTGCGCAAGTAAACCGTCTTGAATTGGCAGTAGAGCTGAAGCTTTTATTAGCGTTGTCGATAAGTTTTGTGGTGGCCTATCTTTCCTATCGTTTTTTTGAAAGACCTACGGCGAAATTCATTAGGCGAATGGTTTCAAAAAAATCATCTAAGCAGGGTATTGATCCAGAGAATGTTGTCCACCCCACCGCTTAATCAAGACGTTTCAACAGAGTATCCAGCGTAGACTAAAAGCGCTGCAGCAGTGAGGTTAAAGAATAATGGCAGTGTTAGACCTGTTATTAATTATGGCTTGCTTGGGAAGTGGCATGATGGCAGGCCTGTTCGTTTCATTCTCTACGTTTATGATGACCGCTCTTGGCTCACTTGAAGACTCCAATGGGATAAGAGTGATGCAGGCGATTAATCGACATATTGTCAGACCCAGCTTTCTAATGGTGTTTCTCGGCACTGCCGCTGCACTATTAGCGGCAAGTTATCTATCTTATGGTACGTCTGAATTTGTCTTTATTATTTTAGCGACACTGGTGTATGTTTTCGCATGTGTGCTATCCACCATTATCTTTAATGTTCCTCTTAATGACAGGCTTGCAGATTGTGATCCAGAGCACCTTGAATCTCAGCGATTTTGGCGTGATTATCTGGTTCACTGGACCCGCTGGAACCATCTCAGATCGGTTGCCTGTGTGGTATCAATATTGATACTGGCATTAACGCTCTTAGGAAGATAATCGTCCATTTGGATCTGTCCTCATAAGCTTTACGCCTCCTACTTCATCAGAAAAACCGTGTTTCTGATAAAACGGCATCATCTCCGGCAAACAATACAACTCAAAGCTAACGACATTTTTCAAGCTGCCATGGGTTATTATCAGATGAAGCAGCTTATCGCCCAGACCTGTACTTCGGGCCTCTTTTGCGACTATGACGTCAAAAATAATTGCTTTAAAAGTGTAATCCGTAAGCACTCGCGCATAAGCAAGCAGCGAATCCTGTTGGTCAACTATACCAATATTGACCTGCGAGCCATTTAAACACTTTTTTGTCTCTTCCAGTGTTCGCCCTTTGGTCCACCACTCCATCTGATACAGGGCGTTTAATTCCGCTATATGCTTGTCACTGAATTGGTAAATTACTTCATGTTTTATTGGCATTGATAAGTAGCCATTCCACAGTTACCAGTTTATCGCCGTTCTTTCTCGGAAAAACTGCCCTGTTGGGCCTTCACTCGCCAGTGTAGCCAGCCAGATTGCTGTATCAGCACCCTGCTCTGGTGTTTTAGGTGCCTCTTTGCCACCCATCCGAGTATGCACCCAGCCTGGACACATGGCATTAATCTTAATATCTCCTTCGACCTGCTTTGCTGCGTTAATGGTGATCGCATTTAGCGCCGCTTTTGATGCGGCATAGGCGATTGGCCCTTCCATGCCCTCATAAAACGAGCCCCAACCGGAAGATAGGTTAACAATACGGCCAAAACCGCCTTTCTGCATACCAGGTAATAGCAACTGCATTAATTCCAGCGCTGCGAACGTGTTTACCTGAAAGCTCTGCATCACATCAGTGATGGCCACTTCCGCTAATGGCTCAGCTATCAATATACCCGCGTTATTCACTAAAATATCGATATCACCAAACTCTGCCTGAATAGTGGATATCTGCGCTGCAATGTTACGTTGTTCTGACAAGTCCAGCTTCACAGCGGATATATTTTCCAGGCCTGTCAGCTTAGCCGCTTCCTGAGCGTCTTCCTTGCGCCTTGCAGCAAGGAGTACATTCACTCCAAGACTGGCCAGCCCTTTGACTATCTCAAAACCTATGCCCCTGTTACCACCAGTTACCAGTGCTGTTTTTGCCACAATACATTTCCTGCTTAGTTGCAATACCTTTATCAATATTCTTGATGATAGATCACTTATTAAGTCGCGATAAAGTGCTATTCAGTTTTACGCAGATACATGTCACCACTGTAGCTGTTCAGTGTCAAAGCTTGATTGCCACCATTAATCTGGGTACTTAACTGTGCCCCTAAAACAATTTTTTGTTTATCACGACGATTATCTTTATCTACGCTGTCGACCGGGGTAAATTCACTTTCCAACCCAGATAGAATTTCTCCCTGATAGTTGCGCAGGTTTAATTTCATCGCGACATTTCGACTGAGTGTGACATCAATATCACCGCTAAATGTGGTGAAGGAAGAAGGCGAACTTTCATCAAATGACGCAAAAGAAGCAATGATATCATGTCCATGAGTTTCAGCGACAACCGGGCCATGGATATTGATAAATTCGATATTACCCCGCCAGGTTTGCACCTCAATTGCTCCGGAAATGTTTTCTAATTTAGCGAAATCACCATCGTGCAAGTCGACTTCGACTTGCGCAGATTGTGGGATTTGCACGACCAGTGTTACGTTGTAACTTCCTCTCTCACTCTCGATCTCCACTCGGTTGTTCTGTTCTTCAATTTCCAGATTAAGTGCCACATTTTTCACTGGCTTTAACCCTTCCATGGAACGTTTCGGTTTATCCAGATCCATGACTTTGGGGCCGTTATGATGATGTTTTTTTCTTTCTTTTACCTGAGCTTCAGTTAAGGGACTTAACAATGCGGTTATTTCCACCGTCTTGCCTTCATAGCCGATGATATGGATGGAACCATTGTGCATTTCCACATCCAGATACACTGGTTGACTGGGATCAGATAATGACAAGCTGTACTTTTTCTCCTGTGGTGCCGCATGTAGCGGCGCCGACAGCAAAATGATGAGTCCTAACAATCCTGTATATTTCATGATTTTTCTCCTGTTACGCCCGGGTAAAGGCTTGTAATTCGTCAACAATTTGCAGCACTTCATCAGAAAGTGCATTTGATTGTGTTTGCAGATGCTCAAAAACGTCCTGTTGCATCGCTTGGTTGCCTTTATTGGCCACCAGTCGACATAGTTCCATCTGAACCAGCGGGTTAGTTTCATTAAGAATAATGTCGATAAACTTATGCGCATCAGTGAATAATCCCGGCGATGCTTTCAAGGTTTCAATAATGGCCAGTCTTACCGATACGGATTTGTCGGTAGACAGCATATCCACCAGCACATTCACTAGTTGCGGGTCCTGCAAATTGGTTTCTCGTGAATACACCAAGCCATTCAGTCGCTCTGAAGCAGACGGCTTCTGCAGCATCGAAATTGCGACCATTGTGCTAAGTGACGATACATCTGCCTGTAACTGTTTTATGCCATTGCTTGCACTATCGGTTTGAATGGCTGTTTTGTGCATATCACTACTCCAGAAGCCCAATACAAAGCACAACACCAGAGCCGTGGCCTGATAGCCAGGATTAAGCGCCAGCCATGCCAAAAACTTGCTTATCAAAGAGGCAGATTGCGGTGCTATTTTTTTGTTTGTAGCCTCAGCGCTGGCCAACATTTGATAAAAGTCCTTGCGTAAATTCTCTGATGGCTGCTTATCCGGAAACGCTTGAGTCAGCCAAAATGCCTCAATAAATTGCAGTTCGGCTTGCAGTTCCTCATTCGATTGCAAATAAGCTTCCAGATCCAATCTGAGTGGCTCCTCTGACCGCCCTTGCAGCTGCGACAGCTTCCAATCAATGATTAGATGATGTTTATTCTGCTCAGTCATGACTGCTCTCCCAACAACTGTTGATAGGTATCCTTTAAAAGGCCTACGGCTTTCCTCATCCGGGATTTCAGGGTGTTAAGGTTGCATGCTGTCATTGCCGCAATTTCTTCATAGTTAAGTTGCTGAAACCGACTTAGAATCAATAGGTCCCGGTATTCACCGTTCATCGTGGTTAATGCTTTGTGAAACAGCTGATCACTTTGTTGATCCTGTAAAGTCCCCTCCAGACTAGCACCGTGCATATTTTCGACGTGCTCCGTATCATGAGACTCGTGACGATTTTGCGATTTCCTGTATTGATCTGCCATAGTATTTCTCGCTATCCCATAAAGCCAACCTCGAAAACTTCCCCTGCCCTGATAACTGCTTCGATAGGCCAGTACTTTGATAAAGGTTTCCTGTACTAAATCCTCGGCAATAGCATTGCTGTTTCCGTGCCTTAGAAAATAATTAAAAAGTGCGACATGGTATTTTTCAAATAGTGGCGCAAGCATATTAACTTGCCCTTTTTGCACCATGGACATTAACTGGTGATCGTCCGTCACATTTTGATCCCGTTATAATTAAAGGTTATACCCTAAAGAACCCGGCAACATCATGTTGTTACTGTTCTTACTTCTATGTACCGGATTACATTAAGAAAAGTTGATGATAATGAAAAATATTTTGTAATGCTGAATAAAAACAATGTCGGAGAGGTGAATCTGAAGAATAGATTATCCTTAAAACGTCAGTTGAATGCATCACGAGAACGCTTATCACGCAGAAATTTAACAATACTTTATAAATTACATCCATGTAAAACAGCCTGCGAGCTATTCGAGATGTTTAAATCTGTTCCTACAGATTTGTGGGTTATTTGACCCGAAAACAGTATCACCCATACGGTGAAGACAAGCGTTCCATATTATCGTTAACGATCATGAAGAAAAAAAGCCAGGATTCAGCTGATATCATCCACTCATTCCGAGGTAATCCAGGAGGCTATTAACCAATACAATGGGAATTTAGTGTACAGATATATCTTGCTTCATGTGGGACGCAGTCAAGCGCCTATACAAATTTCCTATCACTCAATATCTAACCAGTTTTCAACTCTAAGGCCGTCCACTCGCTTAAATTCTCTAACGTTGTTAGTGACAACAACTAAACCATGCGCTCTAGCATGTCCTGCTATCATCATATCGTATGCGCCTATAATATTACCCGACTTTTCCAGCTCGGATTTGACCTGTCCAAATTGTTTTGCAGCGTCCTTATCAAACGGTAATATTTCAAGCCTCGCTCCAAAACCTTCAATATCAGCAAGATTTCTAGCAGGATTAGAGGACTTTTCAGCACCGCAAACAAGTTCCCCCCATGTCACCGCCGAAATACCTAATTGCCCTATATTTGCATTAAATAACCGTTTCACATGCAAAGGTTTTCTCTTCACTACATAGATGCATGTGTCCGTGTCTAGCATATACTTCATTTACAATGATTCTCTTTCCTGGGCTTTTGGTTGTTCCCTTTCCTCCATGAAGTCATCAGTGACACCAGAAGATGCAAACCAATCATCCCATGCTGTACCAGCAGGAGAGATGATTCGCTTATTACCAATAGATACAATATCAACTTCTTTGACATCTTCAGGAAATGCCACTGGCTTAGGCAATCTTACTGCCTGTGACTTATTAGACTTAAAAACTGTTGTTTGAACTGTAGTCGCCATACCACTCTCACGTATATACACCTTGTATATACACAGTAGCGAACTCCATGTATATGTCAATGGGATATACCATAGAAATACAAATAAAAACCGCTTATCAGCGGCAGTAACAAAAAGTTTCCTATTTTAATCAGCACCTGACCTAATGACGGGTGAATCGGGATAATCTTTTCGGAAACGCCTGTAATCTTTTGTACCGTAACGGATCGTTTCGCCCCATATTGTTCTTGATCAGAACATCGTGAAGCTCACTTGACTCTATTATCCTAGCTTCTATAAGCGCAATACTTACTAACAATTGCGTTAAAGTTAGTACATTAATTATTTAATTGAGCCACAGGCGAGAGATATATTGGCTTGGTAAGAAACGTTCGCAGTAATTTTCAACTGAGGTTTAATGGAGTATTACCATTACTGACTACAGTACATGCGATGCAGCACCGTAATCACTTCTACCACCTCTTCACTATCAAGAGAGTAGAATATTGTTTGCGCTTCTCTTCTGGTTTTGACAAACCGTTCCGTGCGTAGCCAGGCTAAATGCTGCGACAGGGTCGATTGCGGAATAGAGATGCGCTCATTGATTTCAGAGACCGACAGCTCTCCTTCCTGCAAGAGACAAAGTATCATCAAACGATGTCTGTTTGACAGGGCTTTCATTAACGCTACGGCCTGATTAATGTTCTCATCTAATCCGGCAAAGTCATCTAACTCTGCCGTAATATCTTCATTTTCGTTCAAACTTAATGCTACCGCTGCTTAACAAACCCAATATCATCGTTGCTACAAATACGTAGAGATTAATATTTCCACTGACCAGATTAGCAATGGCCGGTCCAGGACATATACCGGCAATTCCCCATCCCAGTCCGAATAAGGATGACCCAATCAATAATTGATAGTCAACATCTTTTCGAGTAGGCAGGTGAAACTGCTCTGCAAAAAGGGGTTTGGACTGATTTCTGGCCACCAACCAATAACCACTGGCATAAACCGCCATTGCTCCAATCATGACAAGTAGCAGACTGCCATCCCATTCTCCCACAATATTCAGAAAACCGAGTACTTTTTGAGGATGCAGCATTTGAGAAAAAGACAAACCGAAACCAAACACTATACCTGCAATAAGACTAATAACGCCGGATAAGAAATAGGCTTTCATTATTGTCCTCCTGCCATACCATGAAATAAGCTGGCGGTAATAACCGCAACTAACATAAAGACGATAACAGCAATGATTGACCTTGCTGACAGTCTGGACACACCACAGACGCCATGGCCACTAGTGCAGCCAGAACCAATGCCCGTACCCAGTCCAACCAATAATCCGGCGATAGCGTACCAGATTGTGGAGAGTTCGAAGTGCGGCGCATAAGGTGCCAATCCGGTGTTTTGCGCTGTAATTTGATAGACGAATACGCCACCAGCAAGACCGAACAAGAAACTCAATCGCCAAATTCGCCCGTCAGCGACGTTAATAGCCTGAAGAAGAATACCTGATACTCCAGTGATCCGCCCCAATCCAAGGAGCATGACCAAGCTGGCGGCTCCGAGTAGCGCACCACCAAATAACGAAGGAAACCAAAATTCAAACATTATCACAACCTTATTTCGTATATTTACGATATACGATAATGCAAATTCACTGAGATGTAAATCTTACGGCCGCCACACGGGGTAAAAATGACAATCTGGTATTTTTTTGCAAAGAACCTAACAAAAATGCCACCCGAAGGTGGCATCGTGAACGCAGTACAATCTTTGTAGAGCTTACGCTTCTGTTTTCGCTTCCGGCTTCATGTGCGGAAACAAAATAACGTCTTTGATGGTCGGTGAGTCGGAAAACAACATTGCCAACCGGTCGATACCAATACCCTCGCCCGCTGTAGGCGGCAAGCCGTATTCTAGCGCTCTGATATAATCTTCATCGAAATGCATGGCCTCATCATCACCCGCATCTTTTTCTTCAACTTGCTTGTTGAAACGACCAGCCTGATCAGCCGCATCATTGAGCTCCGAAAAGCCATTTGCCAGCTCCCTGCCACCCACGAAAAACTCAAAACGATCAGTAATGAATGGATTGTCATCATTACGGCGCGCCAACGGAGAGACTTCCCACGGATAAGCAGTAATAAAAGTCGGTTGCATCAGATTCTCTTCCGCTACTGCTTCGAAGATTTCACACAGATATTTGCCCGCCCCCCAAATGCCATCGACCTCAGGCTCTTTGATATGCAATTGTTTGGCAATCGCTCTCAATGCATCAAAATTGTTTTCTGGATCGTTAATAACAGCAGCATCAACTTCAGGGTAATGTTCAATAATCGCTTCCGACATGGTCATGCGTTTGAACGGCTGGCCGAAGTCATAGAAAACTTCTTCGACAACTTCACCTTCGGCATCCTTCACCGTGTTGCGAATCTGGGTCGTTCCCAAGATATCATTGGCCAGTGTCCGCAACATATCTTCGGTTAAATCCATCAGGTCATTATAATCCGCGTAGGCCTGATACCATTCCAGCATGGTAAATTCAGGATTATGACGTGTTGATAACCCTTCATTACGGAAATTACGGTTGATTTCGAAAACCCGTTCAAAACCACCCACCACCAAACGCTTAAGATATAACTCAGGCGCAATACGCAAAAACATATTGATATCCATGGCGTTATGATGCGTGACAAATGGTTTTGCAGTTGCACCACCTGGAATAACCTGCAACATCGGTGTTTCGACTTCCATAAAGTCACGGTCAGACAAATAGCGTCTAATGCCGTCCACGATTTTGCTACGCATCATAAAGGTGTCACGAGTTTCCTGACTCATAATGAGATCAACATAGCGCTGACGATATTTGGTCTCCTGATCTGCAAGCCCATGATACTTTTCAGGCAGAGGACGCAACGACTTGGTGAGCAACTCGTACTCTTCCATATTGACGTATAAGTCGCCTTTACCCGATTTATGCAGCGCCCCTTTTACGCCAACGATATCGCCGATGTCCAGCGAGCCGTAGCGAGCTTTCAAATCTTTTTGTACATCTTTGGCTGCATACGCCTGAATACGCCCTTTCATATCCTGTAACACCAGAAATGGACCACGTTTTGCCATAATGCGTCCAGCAACACTTACTTGTACGCTCAGCTCTTCCAGACTTTCTTTGTCGTGATCACCAAATGCCATTTGCAGATCAGCGCTGAAGTTCTCTCGCCGAAATGAATTTGGGTGGCCGTTGGCGGCGCAATTCTCACGAATCTGTTCCAGTTTCGCGCGACGCTCTGCAATTAACTTATTTTCATCTACTGATTGATCAGCCATTATTCTGTTACCCTGCCATTACAAACCAGATTTTAAACTGGCCTGAATAAATTTATCTAAATCACCGTCCAAAACGGCTTGTGTATTGCGTGTTTCTACACCTGTGCGTAAATCTTTAATACGCGAATCATCCAACACATATGAACGAATCTGACTGCCCCAACCAATGTCTGATTTGCTCTCTTCCATCGCTTGTTTTTCTTCGTTCTGTTTTTGTATTTCCAGCTCATACAGTTTGGCTTTTAACTGCTTCATCGCCTGGTCTTTATTTTTATGCTGCGACCTGTCGTTCTGGCACTGCACAACGGTATTTGTTGGCAAATGGGTGATACGCACAGCAGAATCGGTTCGGTTAACGTGCTGTCCACCCGCACCCGAAGCCCGGTATGTATCGATGCGTAAATCTGCCGGATTAACATCGATTTCAATATCGTCATCAATTTCCGGGTAGGCAAATGCTGACGCAAAAGAAGTATGACGTCTGTTGCCGGAATCAAAGGGTGATTTTCGCACCAAACGGTGCACGCCTGTTTCCGTACGCAACCAGCCAAAGGCATATTCACCACTGAATCGAATGGTGGCACTTTTAATACCGGCTACGTCACCGTCAGATACTTCAATAAGTTCAGTTTTAAACTGATGCTCTTCGCCCCAACGTAAATACATACGCAGCAGCATATTTGCCCAATCCTGTGCCTCTGTGCCACCTGAGCCTGATTGAATATCAAGATAACAATCATTGGCATCCTGAGGGCCAGAAAACATTCGACGAAACTCCAGATCTTCCAATTTACTGACCAGAACATCTAATTCTTGTTGCGCTTCCTGCAACGTTTCTTCGTCTTCCGCTTCTACTGCCAGTTCTAATAATCCTTCAACATCTTCGACGCCCTGTTCAAGATGCGTGATAGTGTCGACCACCAGCTCAAGAGACACTTTCTCTTTGCCTAGCGCTTGCGCTTTATCTGGTTCGTTCCAAACTTCAGGAGACTCGAGTTCTCGGTTAACTTCTTCTAGTCGCTCAGCCTTGTGAGCAAAGTCAAAGATACCCCCTAAGCAACTCGGTGCGCTCTTTTACATCAGCGATACCGTTTTGCACAGGATTGACTTCCAACATATACAACTCTCTAGTTATGATTTTAGGGGCGGGATTCTATCTAATTTGACGGATATTTAATAGCCGTTCAACAGGACTTTACGGGGCAGATCGCCTGCCCCTGGAGAATTCAGCTAAATTTATTAGCAAGCTCGACAACTTCTTTAGCAATCGCAGCAATGCCAGCCTGTTGTTTCTCTTTAATCATACTGCCATCTTCCGCAAATTGTTCGTGAGCTTTGCTCACCGCTTTTTGATTCGGGATAACATGCACACCAATATTCCCCAGAAGCATACGCAGTGTGACCAAACAACGTAACCCTCCTAATGCACCCGGTGAAGCAGCCATGATTCCTGCCACTTTGCCTTTAAAAGCCTGTAGCGGTTTCTCCCCATCTTCCATTCGTGAAGCCCAGTCAATGGCATTTTTTAATACCGCTGGATAACTGCTGTTGTACTCAGGAGACGAAATTAAAAATCCATCATGAGACATCAGCATTTCTTTGAACGCTCTGGCTTTTTCAGGCATACCAGATGCAGCTTCTAAATCTTCACAAAAAATTGGCATGCTGTAATCTGCTAAATCGATAAAGGTGACTTCTGCCCCCGCTTCAACAGCCGCGTCAGCAGCGACTTTTGCCAGTTTTTTATTGTAAGAATCTTTTCGGGTACTGCCAGCAAAGGCGAGTATCTTAGCCATTATTCGTTCCTCTATATTTACCTATTATTATCTGTTTCGGAGAACCGTTGTTTCTGTTTTGGAGCATCGTTCCCATCACAATGCATTTTAACATGGGGGCAATACTAAAATGTGCAAGATCTTGTTCACATTCAAAGAAATTGTCCACATGGTCAACTTTTATGGTGCGATCGCATGACAATTCCGGTTTTTAAGATATACTTCCTTCCCGCATAACACAAAAAAGCATGCATCTCCACCCGCGAGCGATTGTTGCTATCCCAACACTCAATTGGATGCCAAACACTCTCTACGCGACCCATAATAAGACATTTTACATTACCTGATTCGACAGATGTGTCAGGGATATTTGCGGAGAAAAAATGAAACACATACACGCAAGAGAGCTATTTAAACTATCGTGCCTTGCTACAGCATTACTAGTTGCCTCAGGTAACGCTGCCGCCCAGGAGCAAGAACAAGCAGACGACATCGAAGCAATTACCGTTACCGCAACAAAACGCCCACAAGTTATCTATGAAGTACCGATTGCCATCAGCGCTTTTGATGGAGACAAGTTAGCTGAACAGGGGATTACTGACTTAACTGACGTAGGCAAATTTGTTCCAAATCTGAATATCACCGGCTTTTCAGCCGGCCACACCTCTTCTGCAAACCCATTTATCCGCGGGATTGGTCTGCAAGATCATCTCATCACCACGGATCCGGGAGTCAGTGTGTATGTCGATGGTGTCTATCTTGGACGTCAGGTCGGACAGAACTGGAACCTGAACAATATAGAACGAATTGAGGTATTGCGTGGTCCACAAGGTACACTCTATGGTCGAAACTCGATTGGTGGTGCAATTAACATCATTACTAAGCAGCCTGACGAAGTAAACGCCACAAAAGTCGGTTTCGAAGTGGGTACCAGAGGTCGCCTGAAAACGGATGTATTTACCAACCGTGAACTATCTCCAGGTCTGGCATTTAACCTGAACCTTGGTTATAACACCCGAGACGGTATTGGCGAGTTTATCAACCTTGAGAACCCGGAGTGGGATGTAGGCGAAACAGAAGACGTCTATGGCCGTTTGTCTATCAAGTGGGAAGTCTCTGACTCGCTGCGTTTTGTGGTCACCGCCGATGCCAATCGTGGTGACGGTGGTTTGCGTCCATACACTACCCTGATTGACGAACTTGGACCAAACACACGTTTCACATCTGGCAACAATGGTGTCGGTGTACCGCTTAGTAATGCCGATGTTGCCGCGGATATTTATGACAATGCGACAGGAACACCGGAAGTGAACGGCGTGTCAAATAATGCCGAAGGCATTTCACTGACAGCTGAATGGGACATCAACGATGACCATACAGTGAAATTCATCGCCAGCCATCGTTCTTCGGATTATAAAGCTGGCCTTGATGACGATGCCACTATTTATATGCTGGATCATTACCCGGAGCGCGGCCAGGCTGACCAGGACTCTGTCGAATTACAGTTCAGCGGTTTTCTGTCAGAGTCTGCGGACTATGTTGCAGGCCTCTATTGGTTTGAAGAAGAAGGGAGCAACCGTCAGGGATCTGACTCCAGCTTCAATGCCGGTTCTAACACCCTGCAATTGGATCAGGAAACACGAAGCAAAGCCGTATTCGTTAACCTAGGCTATGACGCAACAGATGATCTGCGTATTTCAGGAGGCCTTCGTTACACCGAAGATGAGAAAGAAGCTTCTGTAAATGTATTCCCTCCTCTGGGCACTATTTTCGACAATGACAGTTGGGACGAGCTCACTTGGGAGGTTGCTGGAAACTACACCTTCGATAATGGCATGAATGCTTATGCCACAATTCAGACAGGTTATCAGGGTGGCCAGTACCCTGCCCGCCCTTATTGCCTCATTGGTCAATTCTTCGGTGCAGGCGGTTTTGATGACATCGATAACGCAGTTGCCGCAGTCAATGCCAGTAATTGTTTTGTGGCAACAGACAATATCACTGCAACAAACTATGAAGTGGGTATTAAAGGGCGCGTAAGCGACAATTTTGACATGAGTATCGCGTTCTTTAACACACAATACGATGATCTACCCTATCAAACCAGCGAAGTGGTGGAAGGCGGTTTCCTGACGACTAATCTGGTTGTGGAACAAACGTCACAGGGAATCGAATTTGACGGTACCTACACAAATGGTGGTTTTAGCATTCAGACCAGTATTGGCTATATCGATGTTGACGTAGATGATCAGACAGTAGATGGTGTTGTCTTCAGCCCCGTGGCGCCATTAACACCAGACATGACGTTGGCAATTGCGCCAGCTTATAAGTGGAACCTGGCATCTGGCGCCAGTATGAAGGCCCGTTTGGATTATTCATGGCGTGACGACATGTTTGGTGAGCCCAGTGCTGCGCCGGAGCGTCTAACTTTGATTGAAGACCGTTCTCTGGTTAACTTCGATCTGTCATACACTCCGGCAAGCGACAACTATACCGTTGCCCTGTATGGCCGTAATATCTTCGATGAGCGATATGACAACGCTCGTTTGAACACGGGTGATTATGTCCTGCAAATTTTATCTAATGATGCCAGTGAATTTGGTATTCGTTTTAATACCGCATGGTAATCATTTAGATTGAAACAATAAAAGGGTTGCTGAACAGCAGCCCTTTTTTTTGCATAAATTTCACTTCTTATTAGCCTGCATCATACCGGGAAACATCTCCCCCCAAATAACATTTTACACTTGACGACATACACTATGTGATATACAGTACTTAACACTATGCCATACATAGTATATGACACATACCATAAGAGGTAACTATGTCGGAACAAGTTGAAAAGCTCAGGCAGGAATTACGCAGAGGTTCTTTGGTGCTGGCGGTATTAAGTCAGTTACAGCAGGAACATTACGGTTATTCCCTGAGAAAAACGCTGGCTGATAAGGGCATGGACATTGAGGAAAGTACATTGTATCCCCTCATTCGTCGCCTTGAAGGGCAATCCCTACTAACCAGCGAATGGCGTGAAGAAGGTAAACGCAAAAAACGATTTTATCGCATTTCAGAGCAAGGCACGGAGGTACTGAATCTGCTTCTCAAAGAATGGGACGCTATTCAGACGTCGGTCACGAATATATTAGGACGGTAACCATGACAAACTTAATTGAAAATTACCTGACAGCTGTAGAGTCACATTTAACAGATAATCAAGAAGATATATTGCAGGAATTACGAAGTAATATTGAGGCAACTATCGAAGCTAAAGAAGAGGAATCTGACAGCACCTTATCAGAGGCAGAAATCGCCGAGGTCCTCAAGCGTTTTGGGCATCCTCTGAAGGCTGCCAGCCAGTTTAATGAGCAACAATATTTGATTGGTCCAGGCTTATATTTGCCCTATCTGCAGGTGATGAAATTTTCGCTTTTCGGCGTAATTGGCATCCAGGCAATCATGATGGTTGTGCAGCGCATGATTGCAGATGGCCATTCGCTTTCTTTTACGGGTCTGTTATCCGGTATTGTTGAAACCGGCATCATGGTGGCTATTATGGTAACACTCACCTTTGCCGTTATGGAATATTACGGTCAGAAGCTTTCCTGGTATTCCTCCTGGAATCCACTGCAAACCTTGAAGAATCAAAGAGTTGCGGCTGATCGTCAGGATGCCATTACCAATGTTATCTCTGACTCTGTACTATTTCTGTGGTGGAATGACTGGTTTGGTTTTAAGAGTGTTCTGCCTTTTCCCAACGATTTTCCGATAACAGCCAGTGATATTTACGGCGCAGTGTTTTTACCCGTCAATATATTGCTAATTATCTCCTTGTTGTTTTATAGCTGGCAGTTGTTGAATAATGCCTGGGACAAGTATTCCATCGCTATCGCTGTAGTCATTGATATCGCGACTCTTGTCATTCTTGGCTACATGCTGAGCGCCAGAAACTATTTTACAACTATAGAAAGCACACCGGAATTGAGCCTCATGCTGGAGCGAATCAACTTTAGCGCATCAATGATTATCATTGTGATTTTCGGCTTTGTATCCTACGACCTCTACAAGCACCTGAGATGCTGGATAAAACTGAGCAAATAACAACGCCCTTAACCAAAAACAAAAAACCGCCTTAAATCGTAATGCCGTTCACTTAAGGTGAGCGGCATTTCTTTTTCTGGCGATAGGGTATCGGTTTTTCGATGCTTTTAAGCATCGTGGATAGCTCCTTTCTCGTCGCCCCTCCAGTTTAAATTGGGCGGCATTCCTTTCAATATCCAAAACAATCCTGGGCACATTGCCCGGTGCATAGAGCGGCATCATGGTTAATGTATGTATAATGTGGGATGACGCATCGCGGAAGCTCAGCTGATTTGGAAACACCCCTTGTAGTGAATGAGCCATAAGAATCATTTTGTATCGGATAAGATTATAGGCTAACAGAACGCCCCATAATTCCTGAACGATAAGCTCAGGGGTGTTACTACGCAAGGTAAAACGATTCTCCAGCATGTGCTGTTTCATTTCACGGTAGCCCAGTTCGATTTCCCAACGATGAGAATACAAGTCAACAATTTCAGCGGCCGGATACGCCATACAGTCTGTCATTGAAGTCAATATCTGGACGGTTTTACCTTTAATGGTTTTGGTTAACAGCCTGGCCTCGATAGTTTGTGGTAAATGAGAGCGACGCTTTCGGGATTGAGGTGTGGTATGCAATCGAATCAGCATATCTTGTTTTCCCATCCGCTGTATCACTTCATATTGAGTGCCTTTTTTCAGCGGAAGTAACCAGTGAGTATTCGTTCCTTTTGTATGCCAGTCATGAAGCAGCCCCAAAGAATAAAATCCTTTATCAAACAGTGTCAGGCTATTGTCTGGTATCGTTTCAATCAACTTCGACGCCAGGTTCATTTCATTTTCTGCCACGCTGTCGAACGCACTATTCAGTATCAGGTGACTGCTTAGCTCCATCATGCACACCATGCGTACCTGAGGATAGGCCGCTTCATAGGATTTATTAGCGGTTCGGGCAAATGCTTCACTATTGGCAGGGGTATCTGGTGTACGCCAGACCACACCATCAACACCGTATAGGGATAAGCCACACCACTGAGGATGTTCAGCACGCTGATGCCAACGATTTGCCGACAGATGAAATGCATCTTTGACGACTTCAGAGCCTAACTTTTTCCTGGCCTGCGTCACGGCACTACGAGCTACATAATCAACATCTTGTGGTAAAACAATATCCAGCTTGTTGATCAACTGACGAACAGATTCAGTTCTGAATAACGACATGCCTATCACTGCCCAAATCATCGCATCCATTGGCAGCTTGCGTTTACGCAGAGTGGCAACGCCATTAGAGGCAAGGCAAGACTCGATAATATCTGAGTCTAAAATATCTGCCAGACAACGAAACTCAGTGAGACGATTGATTGAGGTACGCGCGAGGGCTTCTGAAAGCTCCATAAAAAAATCCGATGACCTTACGATCATCGGATTTTGATCTTCTTATACCGAATGTCAACTTCTTAAATGATCGGCATTACCTTAAATCGGCGGTTTTTTGTAGGTATTGCATCTCACGCTACATTCTATCGAGCGTAGCGATACCCAGTAAATCCAGACCTTTTTGCAACGTTTTCGCGGTAGCTTTAGACAACATCAAGCGGCTATTACGGGTTGTTTCATCCACATCAGATTTCAGAATAGGACACGCTTCGTAAAAGCTCATAAACAAACTCGCCAACTCATACAAATATGTACACAATACATGTGGTGTTGCATCATTGGTAAGCTGATTGATAGCTTCAATAAACTGCCCCAACTTTAAAGCCAGCGCTTTTTCCTGTGGTGCAGTAACAACGACCTCATGCTCCAGTGTCATCATCTCGACATTGGCTTTGCGGAAAATGCCCGCCACACGGGTGAAAGCATACTGCAGGTAAGGGGCGGTATTGCCCTCAAAACTCAGCATGCTATCCCAGTTAAATATATAATCAGTGGTACGGTTTTTACTTAGGTCTGCATACTTAACGGCTGCAATTCCTACGGTATTGGCGACATTTTCAATATCTGCCGACGACAAGTCTGAATCACGATCAGCGATAAGTTTTTGCGCGCGCTCTATTGCTTCATCTAATAAATCTGCAAGCTTGATAGTGCCACCCGTTCGGGTTTTAAAGGGTTTCCCGTCGGCACCTAACATCATCCCAAATGGACAGTGTTCATAACTGGTTTGTTCCCGGCAAAAGCCCGCTTTACGACCAACTATTTCAGTTTGTTTGAAGTGTAAGGCTTGTCTGGCATCCGTGAAAATCAGAATACGATCAGCATTGAGATCGAATGAACGGTACTTCATGGCCGCTAAGTCAGTTGTCGAGTACAGGTACCCACCACCGGACTTTTGTACGATATACACCGCTGGTTTGCCTTCTTTATCAGCCAACTCTTCGATAAAGACAACTTTTGCCCCAGCATCTTCAACTGCGATATTCTTCTCTTCAAGTTGTTGAATCACACCCGCCAACTGATCATTGTAGGCACTCTCGCCCATTACATCATCGCGGCACAGCGTCACACCCAACTTTTGATACACTTCTTCACTATGGGCAATGGAAATATCAATAAACTTTTCCCACAGCGCCAAACAATCAGTGTCACCTTGCTGCAACTTAACCACCTGTGCTCTGGCTCTGTCAGCAAAACCGTCTTCTTCATCAAAACGGACCTTGGCTTCGCGATAAAAATCTTCCAGATCAGATAGCGCTGTTTCAGCTACTTCCTGTGCCAGTTTATCGCTGAAATGCGCCAGCAACATACCAAATTGCGTTCCCCAGTCACCCATATGATTCTGGCGAATGACCTTGTGACCCATAAACTCCAGAACCCGCACCACGGCATCGCCGATAATGGTGGAGCGTAAATGGCCAACGTGCATTTCCTTAGCCAGATTTGGCGACGAGTAGTCGACAACGATGGTTTTCGTTTCTTCCTGCGCAATACCAAGGCGCTCACTATCCGCTATCTGTTTTACCTGTTGCTGTAAAAATGCGGGGGATAAATGGATATTGATAAAGCCAGGACCGGCAATCTCCAGTTTTTCCACCAGATCATCAAGCTCAACAGCATCAACAATAGACTGGGCAATATCACGTGGCTTTTGCTTTAATGCTTTCGCCAGCGCCATTGCGCCATTAAACTGATAGTCACCGAAACCGGATTTGGTGCTTTGAGTCAAAGGTGCGGGTGCATTTTCAGGAGCACCAATCTTTTGTAATGCGTCTTTAAAACGCGTTAGCAGCAATTGTTGGATATTCATAATAGTCTCTTGTTAGTGCTCTCTGGTATGCGTGAACTCGATATCAGGATGACGTTCCTGAGTGATAGACAGATTCACCATAGTAGGTGCGATGTATGTCAAATTATCACCACCGTCCAGTGCCAGATTAGCTTCCGACTTGCGCCGTAACTCGTCCAGTTTCTTCTCATCATTTGAGTAGACCCATCGCGCCGTAGCGACATTGATGCCTTCATAAATCGCATCGACATTGTATTCTGCTTTTAATCGGGCCACGACAACATCAAACTGAAGTACACCTACTGCTCCTACAATTAAGTCATTATTTATCAGAGGTCTGAATACCTGAACGGCACCTTCCTCAGATAACTGAATCAGGCCTTTTTGCAATTGCTTTTGTTTCATTGGATCCCGCAAGCGGATACGTTTGAACAATTCCGGGGCAAAGTTTGGGATACCGGTAAACTGCAGCTTTTCCCCTGCTGTAAAGGTATCACCGATTTGAATCGTGCCATGGTTATGCAATCCGATGATATCACCAGCATAGGCTTCTTCCAGGGCTGAACGGTCCCCTGCCAGAAACGTCACCGCATCCGATATGCGCACGTCCTTGCCGATTCTTGGCTGATGCATTTTCATGCCTTTTTCATACTTACCGGAGACGATACGACAAAAAGCGATACGATCCCGGTGTTTAGGATCCATATTGGCCTGAATTTTAAAAATAAAGCCCGAAAACTTTTCTTCATCCGGACTCACCGCACGATCATGCGTTTCACGAGATTGAGGCTTTGGTGCCCACTCAGTCAGACCATCGAGCATGTGATCGACACCAAAATTACCAAGGGCGGTACCGAAAAACACGGGAGTTAACTCACCCGCCAGAAACTCATCCAAATCAAATTCATGGGACGCACCGAGTACCAGCTCCAACATATCCCTTAACTCATCGGCATAGCTGCCAATAGCATCATCCAGTTCAGGGTTATCCAGTCCTTTGATTATGCGACTGTCCTGTATCGTGTTTCCCTGCCCCGTTTTGTACAATATAGTTTCATCTCGCAGCAGGTGATAGACACCTTTAAATTCTTTGCCCATGCCAATTGGCCAGGTGACCGGTGCACATTTTATCTTGAGGACATCCTCGACCTCATCCAATAACTCGATTGGATCGCGGGTATCCCGGTCAAGCTTGTTCATAAAGGTAATGATAGGCGTTGTGCGCAGGCGGGTAACTTCCATCAACTTGATGGTTCTGGCCTCGACACCTTTCGCAGAATCAATGACCATTAAACAGGAGTCAACGGCGGTCAGGGTTCGATAAGTATCTTCAGAGAAGTCTTCGTGCCCAGGGGTATCCAAAAGATTGACCAGTTTGTCACGATATGGGAATTGCATAACCGAGGTGGTCACCGATATTCCCCGCTCTTTCTCCATTTCCATCCAGTCAGACTTGGCGTGTTGCCCACTCTTTTTGCCCTTTACAGTACCCGCTGTTTTTAGGGCATTACCGAATAACAATACCTTTTCAGTAATCGTGGTTTTACCCGCATCCGGGTGCGAGATGATAGCAAAAGTCCTTCGCTTATTGATTTCATTGAGAAAATTGCTATCTGCCATACATCAAAAACCCTTATTTACACCTAAATTTACACCCGTTTGGATCAACCACTTTTTATGCTTTAAAAAGTGAACCTCGGTATCTATGCATTAGATACCGTTTTTTCAATACGCCATCAGCGTATTGAGGTCTGCTGTGCTTATTCTTCGTTCCAGAAGTCTGAAGGCATCTTATCCATGATTTGCGCAGCAACACGCTCAATCTCATATTCAAGCTGCTCTTTGCTGAGCGTTTGGCCTTCCAGCGTCATATGCGTAGAGGCCGCATTAACCTGCTCGCGCGCTTTTTCTAGAGCGCGCTGTTTAATGACATCTTCCACATTGTGTTTTGGCACGATGGCGTACACAAAGTGGCAATCCATCGCTTCGGCCATGGCCTGCATGGATTTTAATGTCACGCTGCCTTGCGGCTCGTCTTGCTCTGCTTTGAAAACTCTCGCTTTGGTTACACCCAGCTTTTTCGCAAGCCGCGTACCTGTCATACCCAGTGCAGTTCGCACGGTTCTTAACCATCCTTCTTCAGGAAGACCGTGGTTAGGTTGTATAGCAACGTCACCAAACTGACTGACAGCTTGATTAACTCTGTCTCGATATTGCTTGGCAACTATCTTGTCTATACTCACCGCTTACCTTTGTGTATGACACTGCTTGAAAAGTATACATATTTATATACTATAACGCCTTTTTAGTCAATAAATATGTATACTTTTTTAACGTCCAATCGTCAGCGCAAAGGCACGTCTCGCAAGTGTTTATCGATTGCGTCGATCATGTCTTTGGTCAGCGGCAAATGGGTTTTCTCTTTCGCCCATACCTCATGAAAGCCTTCCACCGTTTGCTTTGCTGTATCCAGCACCAGCTTCTCTTGCAGCATGGCTTTGGCGGCTAAATGCGATAGCTCGTCAAAAGTAAAATCACTGAATTTCTTGCTACGACTGACGTTTAGCGCTGCGCTATTGTCAGGAATATAAGGAATAGTCGAAACAAAATCATAAGCAGGCGCAATGGATGCCGTGCGTTTATCTTTATAAATCACTGACCAGTTTTTAAGGTGCATATCGGCATTGCCGATCAGCGTATTAAACACCAGCCTGCGGATAAACTCGGCGATATCCTGTTCTTTTCCTTCTATGCCGATAACCTGCGCGATATTGCGCATACTGGCTTTCTTGTATTTATCCTGAGGGTATACGCCGAAAACCTGCGCAAAGTCTTCAACATGAATTGCCTGCCCATTGGCGCGGTCAAAGCGTTTAATCGCAAAAGCGCTATTACCAAACTTGCCAAGGCCTTCGGGGATATTGGCGATCTCATCAATCGGCCGTAGCTGAGTTTCAGGTACGTCCATACCCAACATGCGCGCCAATTCCATCATTGAATATTCGTTTTCTGGCACAGCCCCAAAGCGAGATGATGGTAATTTCACTATCCATGAACCGCCAGTACCGGAGGCAGGAATAGTCAATCCTCCACTGGCATGCTGCACGGCTGAAAATTTTAGCTGCACTCCCGCCAAAGAAAAGCGCATAGGCGCTTCGTGCTTGCCCTCTTCTTCGATATCTTCATGCACGTTGGGCGGCAATGCCTCACCATCAGCAGGCACAACCGTAATGGCTCCCGCTAAATCTTGCCCCAATACCCAAAGTAAGAAAAATTCCCGTGCAGGGTTTACCCCTGCACGCTCGGCCAGATAGTTGCGCATTGTTTCTTCTGGCAACAGATTGGAAAAAAACGGTATTAACCTAGTTTGGGTTACTCTGAAATTGTTAATGAGGTTGCCAAGCGCATCCTTGAATCCAAGCCCTAAGACAGGCCGCGCTTTATCGTTGGCATAGGCATCTGTGAAGGCAAAAAGCGTTCTGTCATTACCGACATTGGTGATGGTCGCGATAGGTTCGCCATAGAGCAGCACATTGAGTGTGGAAACATTATTGGATACAGGATTATTCATCTGCATCACCCTCTAAGCTATAGGCTGGGGTAACCTGCTCCCCATCGTCATCATGCCCTTGGGCGCTACGAATAATCGACTTAATGGCTGGTACTGACTTTTTAGGCGCGACAAATAGCTCTAAATCAAGCACACGCGCCAAAGCGATCAAACTGGATACGCGCAGGTCAACGCCGCCTGACTCGATTTTAGAGATATGGCTTTGCGGCACGCCAGAACGGGCGCTTAGCTCCCGCTGGCTAAAGCCCTTTCGCGCACGCGCCTCTCGCAAGCTTTCCAATATTTGATCGGTTATATAACTCATACTTGATACATCTTTCTATATCAATGAAATACTAATATCTATAAATCTATATCACACACCACCAAAAGACTCAAGATTGATATACTTTAACGCATCAAAAACACAGTCTTGATATATTTTAATATATAAATCTAGCATCAGGCACAGGTTTAGCTGCCTCATGTTTTACGGCGCTAACCGCCGTAAACAAAAATATTCTTAAACCGCATGGTTTAAAAAAATGGCGATAGCCAGCATTATTTAAACTTTTGGGGCTCAGCTTGACGACAGCGGAGGCAAGACAAGCGAAGCATGAGCGATTTAGGCCGCAAGGCCACTGAGCCCCAAAAGCGCGCCGGAATTTAAGCCCTCACCTTACGGCAAGGGCTCAATGCGGAAGCTTAATGATTCAAAAAAATATGCACTTCCTGATAACCTGTTTCGATGGTGAATACATCACTACCAAGCTCCATATCACGCCCCATTTTTTCATAGTCGATATTAAAGGCTAAAGGCTCTGAAATCTGTGTGGTTTCCTCGGTCAGCTATTCGGCATAATCCACAAATGAGGCGTAACAGCCACAATAATTTTCTTCGATAGCTATTTGTGCATCTTCCATGCTCAGCAATAAAACACGCAATTTCATGCGTATTGTTTTCTAAGCTTCCTGTGCGGCAGTGAACTGTCTCTAAGAATGGCCCCATTCTTAATGAAAAAACATGGTTCTCGTGAAGTTTTCGTGTGTGATTAGCATAAAACACAGTAAACCGACATTATTAAATGTAGTGATTGCCTCATGTTATCACAAATAAAAAATTTACCTTTTTTAATTAGCTTTAATTCGTGATGCCTTTGAATGTATTTTAACGAAAAACCGGCGTTCTGGTTTTGCAGCCCTTCTGGTTGTTTAGATTGGTCTGGAATGAGAAAATAACTTTTTACCAAAACAGGTCTAACAACCCAGTTCCAGTTTCATGATCAAGGCATCTTCTTTGCCACCCTCGGCAGGGTAATAGTCTTTGCGTGTTTCAATCAATTGAAAGTCGAAGTCCTGATACATTTTTATCGCTGCCGCGTTCGACTGTCTGACTTCCAGCCACGCTTCCTGCGCCTGTTTGGCGTTACACTCCCGAAGAAAGCGTTGCAGAAGCAGCTTTCCTAAGCCGTTGCCACGCATTGACTCATCTATTCCAATATCCATTAACGTAGCTTCGACACTTACCAGCAGCCCCACGTAGTAGCCAGTCACCTGATCGTCCATCAGTAATTGCTCAGCAAAATAAGGTGGTGTTAAACAGTCTTTGAACATGTTTTCCGACCACGGAAAAGCATGGCATTGCCGTTGTAATTGAAACGCAGACGAGTAGTTCGCCTCATCAATTTTTGTAAAGTCCAGATTCATCGGGTTGTTTTTAACAGATTCCACAAGGACTTTTTCACGGCAATGATGTCTGGCTCGTTTTCATTCACAATGCCAACAGCGGCTTCATACTGCTCTATTGGGTTTGTCATCACGGTGAGCGTCACATCCATTTCCTGCATAACGCGAGTGATGTCATTCTGTGTTTGTTCGGGCAATAAATCCCAGTTTGATGGTGTGATACCGATCTCACATTGGATGACTTCGGGTGTTGATTGCACGACTTGTTTTGCTTCAGGAGGAACAGGCAGAGCCGAAGGCTTCTCTTCATTTTTTATTTCAGGTGTTTTTTCTGCAGACTCGTCCTGAGATTTGTTCCAAATAAAGTCCTCATTAGCTTGCCAACAGGAAATACCTAGTTGCCCCAGGGTAGCCTTTTGCAACGATGTTAATGGCATGACCTATCACCTGTAAAATAGTAGCTAATATGGTGGGATTGAGACATATCTGAGGGATTACGCATCAAACTGTAACTTTCCGTGCGGTAAAGCTCCACACTGACTTAAAGCTAGATTACCAAAAAGACATAGGCTTGCCTATATTGGCTTAGCGAAAAGTTAACTATCCATTCAGGAAGACGTGGTAAAAATATGGGCGGTATCCAAACCGCCCAGTTGTGTTCAACCTGAATTAATCAGTGGACCGCACTAAATAAAAGGTAACAGCATGAAAATACGGAATACTTCGAATGCGCCGTGGTTCATTCATCAGGTGAGTCTGCTACAACATGCATAGCAGCCCTGGCAGCTATGCAAGTTGTCCAACTGATTATGTCAGGTTCAAAGCGACTGAAGGAAGGATAGTACAGCCGATTTATCGGTGCTGTTCAACGCTTCATAGGCCGTTTTACTGTTTTGTGCTTCGCCACCGTGCCATAAGATCGCTTCTTCAATGGTTCTTGCACGTCCGTCGTGCAAATAGGAGGCATCAGGGGTACAGACTTCATCACCCTGCATTCCAGTAGGATTTGTCACGCCACCAGTAACACAGGCGGATAACCCCAGGCCCCAAAGTGGTGTGGTGCGCCATTCAGCCCCGCTGGCTTCACCTTCACCGAGGTTGTCGGCTAGACCCGGTCCCATATCATGCAACAAAAGGTCTGTGTAAGGGTGAATTGTTTGCTCTCGCAGCTCAGCAAAAGGAGCATAAGGGCTGGTTTGTAATGTTTCAGTATGGCATCCCTCACAACCTATCTGTTTAAACAAAGTATTACCTGCAATCACTTGTGGGTCATCGACACTTCGCTGCGGGCGGACCCCCAACAAAGCGTTATATTTTACCAGATTATTGAAGTCTTCATCGCTGAGTTCCGCCCCGGTAGCACCGCAACTGGTTTGATGGACACCGCAGTCCGGTGCAGGTAAAACAGAGGTCATTACCCCCATATCGGTATTAAGTGCTGCGGCAATCTGATGAGTTAAACTGGATGTACCGGCTTTATAGCCGAACCGACCGAGACGTAGTTCGCCTGTTTTGGGATCGGTGATCAACTGCACTTTCCCGGAAATCCCGTCTCCATTTAAATCATCTGGGTCTGACAATGCGACAATGGTGTCTTCGCTGACAGCGTCCAATAGCCCTACCCCCACCAACTGCGGCGCAAGACGAGCCGAATAGCGTGCCGGTGGATTTGTCCCTTCAAACCGAAAGATGGGGAATTGAAGCGCATTATTCTCAGACCAGGGGGGCCAGGAGTCGATCAAAAATTGCCCTTCTTGCTGATCGCTCGGGACATTCACATTATTGGGTTGCAACACTCGTCCGTGATGCGGGTCAGGGTTTCCGTCTGTATCAGCGACTTTAAACACCCACTTGTCCAGTGGTTCACCGATATTGGCAACGGATGCCCTGCCGTTACGTACGTGGCAACCAGAGCAGGAATGATTCACATAATGATTGCCCAGTTTACCAACCTGTTCCGGGAACACCCCATTTTCAGGCAGCTCATCATGCTCACCAGAACCAAAATGGGTATGGTGCAGACGACGGCCTAAGACAAACGCCTGACCGTTGATGTTGGACAAGTTTGTCGCCATTTGCATAAAGTGATTGTCAGGTTCGGCTGTATACATGTAAGGCAATGTGGTTTGCCCCCCTAATCTGGCCGACTCTGCTACTGGATAGGAGTCCTCCCGTTCAGATGACTGGTTTTCAAAACTGCCAACGGTACGCCATGGCACCAGCCCCTGTCCCACCATGTACAGGTAAGTTGTCCCATAATAATTGTCCCGACCTTCTGGCACACCAAGTAGAAACTGGCTGGGTTCAAACTCCATTCTTTGACCCACTTCAAGCGGTAAATAGCCGCTGGCAGGATCCCAGTTTAGTGGTCGATAATCATTAATGGTCAAGGTGTATTTATACTGATCACCGCTGTCACTTATTTTATTGAAATTATCATCCCAGGTTCCCGGCCCTTCTTCCACAACGCCTGTACCGTAATTGCCATGGTATTGCGCAACGGTGCCAATGCCGTTGTACCAGGCGCGAAACTCATGGGGGAAATCCAAGCGCCATTCTGTGACATAGGTCAGCTCAATACGATCGCCACCTTTTGCGACATAATCTTCGAACTGAAAACGTGCGGTGCGATGGGTCCAGTAATGGCTCAAATAGTGATCGTACGCCTGAAACTGGTCCTCTTTGGCATGCCGATCTCTGGCGCGATCGGCAAAACGTGTTACCAGTGCATCCCCCCGATCAAAGCTCGTTGCCGGTTCAAGTACTGTGTTGCTATCGTATAACGGCACGATATTGGCGCTACCATAACTCACTGTCCACCAGACACCGCCAACGCCCTGTCCCTGGGTATCACCGGCACCAGCATCACCTGCGAAAAAGTACAGAGGACGGTTATCAAATGTCACTTGTCTAGTGCCATCCTCTCTGGTGATGAAAGATAGTCCACTGATCCCGGAGGCGATGTCATCATTTAATAATAACGGTGGCCAGTTGCTTGCACAGGCATCAACACAGGTACTGGTGCCAGAGCCGATGTCGTTGTCAAAGACATAAATGGTAAAATCAGGTTGTGTGCTACCCGCGCCGCCGACTAATAAACCATTGGCAATGGTAACTTCAGCTGCATCGCTTACCAGCGCGCAGCCCTGATTATTCACACTGGTGCCTGCAGGGGTACCTGGGCATTGGTCCAGAGAATCGACTACACCGTCATTATCACTATCTGGATCGTTGGGAACAGCGCAGCCATTGCTGTCTACTGTTGTACCTGACGGTGTATCAGGACAGTTATCCTGTGTGTCAGGCACACCGTCATTATCTGCATCACTTTCCGATGTGCTGCCACCAAACTGAAATTGTTGCCAGTCACTCACTTTGACCACACCATCGTCATCAAGGTAGGTGAATGCATATTCCACCTGGTCTCCCGCCAACAGCCCGTGAACCTGATGCTCATTGCGGTTGCTGGCATGAACCATACGGAAATTTTGCTGATTACCACCGTTTATCCGGTAGTGGAGGTCCGCCCAGCCGTTAACATTGACAAAAAACGTGACGCTATCGGCATGAGATTGATACCCGAGTTTTTCATTGTTCGCTATTTCGCATCCATTAGCATCAACCGTTGCGCCCGCTGGAGTATTGGCACACTGATCGACACTATCCGCAACGCCATCGTTGTCAGCATCCTGACCGCCTGTTTGGGTATCCCCGGACATCACATGCGTGCGACTTGCTGTGACTTCCTGTCCGCTTGAGGTTTCATAGGTAAACCAAAACTGGATTTGATCACCTTGCGCCAGGCCGGATAATACAAATTGATTTGCCGTCCCGGTTTGTGTCATGCGAAAGTTTTGTTGTCCATTGGTGTTCAACAAATAGTGCACATCCGCCCAGCCATTGGTGTTCACAAAAAAGGTAACACTGCTACCATCAGTCGATTCGGTTAAACCGGTCACGTCATTATTGGCCACAGAACAGCCCTGACTGTCGACAGTATCGCCTGAAGGGGTATTAGGACATTGGTCAATGTCATCAGTCACGCCATCACCATCCGCGTCACCAGGTGCAACGACAATTTCACAACCGTTATTATCTACAGATACGCCCTGAGAGGTTCCTGGGCACTGATCCTGCACATCCGGTACACCATCATTGTCGCTGTCGTTACTGGTTGTCGTTGTAAAAGTGAATGACTGCCATGCAGTCGTACCGACCCAACCATCGTTAGCTTGATAGGTGAAAGCAAACTCGATGAGATCACCATCATTTAAACCCGATAATGACCACGTAGACTGTACACCATCGGATAGCATGCGAAAATTCTGCTGGTTGCCACCATTAAGGCGATAATGCACATCTGCCCACGCAGCAGTATCGACATAAAACTCAACGGTGCTCTGGTCTATTACTCTCAACCCGTCGGGCATCATGACCAGTGCACAGCCGTCACTATCCACTTCGGTATTTGCAGGTGTGCCCGGACACAGATCCTGTTCGTCTGCAACGCCGTCGTTATCTGAATCCTGAACAACAACACAGCCGAAGGCATCTACTTGTGAACCAACCGGAGTATTTGGGCAGTTATCGTTTGCGTCATCAACACCGTCACCATCGGCATCACTAACCGGATTATCACCACCGCCTGTCCATAAAATATCGTCAATAGCGAATTCAAAAGTAGAGGTGGGTAAATTGCCATCGATACTGGCAATCATAAAGTGATTTTTGATGGACTGAATTGCTACGAGTGAACCTCGCATTTCAACAATAGGAATATCAACCTGTGCCCACTCACCATCACGGGTGATCCCATACTGGGATTGAAACGCCGGGAAATCTATCCAGTTTTCATTTGTGTAGGTATCTGCGATCCCTACTTTAAAGGCGACATCAGCGGGTATTTTGATCTTAAAGCTCAAATGACCATCACTAAATTGACTCATATTTCGGGCCTGGCGCGTCTGGATACCACCACCAAACCATTCATTCGCCGAGGTATATTGCCAGGCGATGACATTATTGCCTTCGGCGGGTGCCAGGCTACCTGCACCAATAGTATTTTGATTCCAGATGTGTATATCTGAACTGACGCCGGCTTCCAACTTATTCGAAGTGGACGAGGTGTCGGTAAAAACACCAAAAGTACCAGACTCTTCTGGTGTGTTGTCACCAAGAATCACCTGTCCCTGCCCATCCAACTGATAAACGCGCACGTAGTCCACCATCATTTTCGCCGGTTTGGGTGCGGTGACTTGCGCATTACTATGGGCGTCTGTGAATAAGCCTCCTACCGCTAGATTTAGCAATAAATAAAACGGTGCCTGAAATTCGTCAGATTCTGCAGAAATGGTAAACGGGGCATCATAAAGATCAATTTCCTGACCATTGTCTTCTACAGTGAAGCGGATTTGTGTGTCAGTCCAGTAAGTCCGGTAGGTGACAAAGCGATTGGTTAATGGGGTATCCGATACATGTGCGTTATCCGTCTGCCACGCTGTACTGGCGGCACAGGTGGGGTTGCCTTCACTGCATGCCGCATCGGCATAAAAGATAAGATTAGACCCCACATAATGATTACTATGAGCCCCTGGAAAACCCGCGTCAGCGCGAGCCTGTGCAGAATGCCCCATTTCCATCATGTCGATTTCGCCTTTGGCTGGCCAGGTGGATGTACTGGTGCCTAATAGCCAGGCGGCTGGCCACAATCCCGTATCCACATTTGGGATCAGCACTCGCACTTCAATCATGCCATATTGAATTGCGACCTTATTGCTGCTTTGCACTTTGCCGGAGGTAAATGCATAACCATTGCTGGCCTCGTCTCTGGCTTCCAATATCAGTGCGTAATTGCCGGCCTCTCCCGGCACAGCCTCTATACTGACATTACTTTGTGCATACCATTGTAATTCCTGGTTGCCCCAACCACAGATACCCTTATCACAGCCATCACCGATATCAATATTCCAGTGATTTTGATCAAGGCTATCGAAATTATCTTCCCAAAGAAGCGGCCCAACCTGAGCATACCCCTGAGTGCTCAAACCAATGCTAAAACACAGCAAAAGTCTGAAGCTTAAGTACCTAAATGTATTGATGTTCATTTTTTTGCCTTCAACTAGGTAAAATCACGATGCAAAGTGCTGGCATAACAATTTTCTTTTTGCGTCAGTATCTTTGCGAATTCCCGACCGCTCAGAAAATTGACTTATTTGAGTAACCAGGACGATATCACTATGGGACGGCTGGTAAATAATGTCGTCACACCTTTATATTTAATGTTAAAAAGAAAAGACATCTTTTACTTTTATGTTAATTTTTTGTTATTAAGTGCATGAAAAATAGCTAATTTTTAATTTCGCAATGAAGAAATATTTTTTTATTTATGTGCAAATCAAAAGCGTTGGAATACCTGGAGTGTCATTTTAGTTGCACCCCAAAAAACTGACACAACTAACTGAACAAGGGTCACTGCCCGAAGAATTGAGAACCACTGACCTTTTTGAGTGGACAATGGTGTTGGGAATGTTGTTTGCGAAACTGGGTTGGTGACACACCTGCAATTCGATTAAAAAATCGATGAAAAGAAGATTTATTATTAAAACCAGACATAAGTGAAATTTCCAGCACGGTAATATGTTGCATGCTCGGATCGGCAAGTAAGGATTTGGCCACATCAATGCGTTTGGTATTAATCAGCTCAAAAAAGTTGGTTTGCAATTCGTGATTAATAATATGGGAAACCAGTTTGACAGGCTCCCCCATTGCATTTGCGAATTGTTCGATATTGAGATTGGGCATCAAATGCATGTTTTTTTCAGTCAAAGCACTATTAATTTTAGCAATAATTTGGTTTTTGCTATCAACATCCGCAACAACGTTTTGATGCTCATTTTGCTCCAGTGCTGCTGGCTTGGAATTGTAATAACTGTAAGCAATTAAACCGTTGGTGACTGCAAACAGAATGTAGTTGTAGAATGTTCCTAGATTGTCAGCCACCAGCCCACCGTAAAGACTGGCCATATACACCACGAAAAACGACCATGTCCAGGCGATACCAAAGCAAAAGGTCAACAACTGCAACCAGGTAATGAGTGCCGGGTCGTAATCAGAGAACTGTTGTTGTAATCGAGCTCGGTAGTGTTGGATTGATACCAACGCGGCAGCGCCATAAGTCAGTGTAATAACGGATGTACTGTACCAAATGAAATTTGCAGCAAACCGACTGGCGGGATCAGCAATTCCATCTCTAAACCGCAATTGCTCACTGGACAGCGAATACAACACAATAATGGTGAGCAGACAAAGTATTGGCAGAAGATGAAGCAAATGCCGCTTTTTAAACATAAAAGTCGTTGAAAAAGTCATGACATAGGCCAAAAACAATGGACCTCTTAGCAACTGAGCCATGACGAACAAGACAGGTAACACGTGATGATTAAAAAACGGAGAGATAGTTAATGCCGGATTCCACATCACCAAATTAATCGTCGCTTCTGTGCCGATAACCAACATAAACAAGGCAATAATTCGACGATTAATACAGGCTTTATCTTCCAGACTAAAGTGATACGCCGCCAGTGCAATGCACTCAAGGATAACCACGATTTGCACTAAATCATGAAAGTTGAATACTCGCTCACTTAACACGGGACACAGCAGCTTATAGTCATTAGGTTGCTCTTATGAATAGACTTGAATTGGCGTCCCGCACGGTAATCAAACATCACTGTAAGCGCTTACATATACTACTTAAGCCAACGCAATCATACAAGACCAAATGTAAATAAGTTGTTAATAAGTTGGGCGAGTAAAGGAAGTTTGTGTTTTAACGACTATTAAATACTTTGCATTGCTACATATGTGCGTTAATCAGGGTAATTTGGTAGCGGTCAAGAGTGTCTGCGCTTTAGACGATATATCTGATAAGCGATTGGTCAAAAACCCATTTCTCGTTTTTAGCAATCAGAAAAATGGCAGGGGTGGAGGGATTCGAACCCCCAACCATCGGTTTTGGAGACCGCTGTTCTACCAATTGGAACTACACCCCTGTAGCGCCTAAGCACTGGACGCGGAATTATACTGACGAATCATAAAAGGTAAAGGCTTTTTCTTATCGGACTTAACTTTTTGACTCTGACAAGCGTTCGCGAACCTGCTCCCTGATATTATAAAGGTCAGCTTCTGAAAAACCGTACTGCTCAATAATGCCATCTTCAACCTGAAGCCATTCTTGGGTATACGCAGTTTCACTTGTAAGATAATTGGTTTCACTCTTTACAATATGCCGCGCAATTTTGAGCACCGACAATAAATCCAGGCCTAATTCAGATAACTCCCCAGAGGAATATATGCCATCGACATCGAACTGGTAGTAAATAACTTCAATCATTACCTCAGGTAATTTCCAGCGCTGCGCCAATATAGCGCTAATTGTGGTATGGGAAGTACCATATCGTTCTCGTTCGATATCACCAACAGCTGGCCAACCTTGCTCGTTTGCCAGTTGCAGGATCGCTGGATAATCATCAAATTCCATCAACATGACCGGAATACCGGCATTGTGGAATAAGCCAAGCATGTATGCCTGGTCAACGAGTTGATTTTTGCCGATCACGTCCGCAGTGGCCATTGTTGCATTGGCCATTTGATTTGCTTCATTCCAATAGACCTGGAGTTTGTCGACGTTGCCCATTGAAGATTTCAGCGCGACAGATTTCACCAGCGGTAAAATACGCTTAAATCCCAGTGTCATGACCGCTTGACTGATAGACGTGATATCTTTATTACGTCGAAACGCGGCAGAATTTACTACTTGTAAAACCGCTGATGATATCCCTATATCCGAAGCAATTATTTTCGCAATTCGGGCAACATCCGGTTCAGTTTTTTTTGCCTCTTCACCAATTTGAATAATGGCTTCTGGTCTCGGGGGAATAGTGATTTTTTGTAAAATCGCTTTTTCATTGGCAGTAAAAGATATCGTCACGCAACCGCCTTTGCTTGTACATTACAATGATACCGCGTTATGCCACAAGTCATTGGTAAAATCTACTACTGGTGCCATACGCGCTACATTTTCCAATAAGGATTCGACTTCCAGCCCTGAATACATGCTGTAAGCCTTCATGAAGTCCCGCATCGCCTGCTCATCCAAGCCGTTGATTTTGATGGTAGCGCACAGATCAAATGCTCTATGACCCAGTCCCGCATACTCCCAGTCGATTACCCGGGTGCCACTTCCCTCGATAAACACATGTTGTATATGAAGGTCATTGTGACAAAAACAAAAATCCCTATCCTGCTCTAATATGGGAAGTAGTCTATCTGCATGACGTTGCCATCGTCCTTGTTGTTTACCTGACATCGCTATATAGCGCTGCCAGGCACTTTTAAGGTCAACTTGTACATCGGGAGGGCAAACGCTGTGAATTTTGGCTAGTGTGCTTGCCAGGCAATTCAGTGTATCTGGCGATACTGGATGACTATCAGAAAGTGCAGAACCTGTTATCCATTCGTCAATCCATATTCTATGCGCTTCGATGAACTGCACTGGTTTAACAGCAATGTGTTGCAGTGCCAATTGATGCTGCATTGAAAATAGTTTTTTCCGCTGAGAAACGGGCAGCACATCGTGATGCAGTACTTTACAAAAGTAATCACGATATTGCGTTTGAATTCGAAAACAAGGATTGGTCGAGGAACTGGAAAGTGCTTCTATAAGTCGTATTTGCTCGCCTTCAAAACAGTGCAGCAAACGCTCTTTAAGCCAATCCCCGTCGATATCAGTCATAGCCAAATTCGGCTATGTCCTCACGCCATAGCTTTTGCCAATTGATATAGCCATACACCGCCACAACCGCCATTGTCGCATATAAGATTGCAGTTTGAGTCAGTTGGCCATCCAGAAATAAAACAGCATTGACGGCATTAAGCACTATCCAATATAACCAGCTTTCGATACGTCGATACACGGTCAGAATTGTTGCATAGATGCTGGTTACAGTTATGCCGGCATCCACTATTGGATTGACGTTTAAAAATGCAGACGGCAAAAATAACATGCACAATGCGATAGCAAGCAACAACAGGGGCAGAAACTGTAATTGTTTTTTTAAAGAGGTATAACCGTAAACACTTTGCTGGTGTCTCTTTCGCACTTGTGTCCATTCGGACCAGCCCCACACTGACATGATCATATACAGAATATTTAAAAATAACTGAGAAGGAAAATGCAAACCAAGAAAAATAAAGGTATACAAAAAGGAAGTTAAAAACCCTGCTGCCCAACACCAGATGTTGCCTTTGGCAGCAAGGAAAACATACATCACAAATGTCAAAATCGCTAACAGCTCTGTGATTGGATGAGTTGCTATATCAACGATCATTTATCGCCCTTATCGCCTGAGGATCAAATGATTCATTAATATGCATCTGCAAAAATGCTCCTTTTAGTATTTTCTAGTTCGCTGTTGCAGACAACTGCCACGATTGATAACTGCGATACCACTTTAACCAACCTATAACAGCATAACCACAATAAAAACAAAATAGCAGTGTGGTCAAATATAGCCCTTGTGAAAAATATAAATAGGCGGCGCCGGAATTTAATACGACCCAGTAGAGCCAATTCTCCAGTATTTTTTTCGCCATTAGATACGTGGCCAGACAACTGTAAATCGCTAACACACCATCCAGCATCAAATAGTCAGACTCAATCCAACTGTCCACAAGGCGAATGCAAAGGACGCTCGCTAACGCCATTGCTAGCAGCCAGACAAGATGTTTTTGCGGTGACCAACGTGTAACACGCAAAGCATCCCCTTCCTCCGCCAATCTCCGCCAATGGAGCCAGCCATATACTGCTATTACCAAATAGTAGATGTTTAGTACCGATTGAAACGGCAACATCACCTCCCAGAAAATATAGACATATATCCCCGTACTGATCAGCGCCGATGGCCAGCATAGTATGTTCTGTCTGGCAGCAAAAACAACGTAGAGTACAGCGAACACCACAGCAAACACCTCCAAAAGTGACTGCTGCTGTATCTGATTTAGTAAACTCTCAATCATAAATCAATGGCTTTATTCAGGAATTTACAAACGAACACAGCTTTATCATGCTGCTGAAATGTCGCCAGCACTTCCGAGCGCACAACACTCATCACGGCATCAAACTCCCCCGTTATCTGAGTACTCATTTGATTGGTGTGAACTGTTACATTTGCCTCTTTGGCCAAGCGCTCTATTGTTGCCGTGATAATATCCAAAAAATCATCTGATAGCGGATACAGGCTCATTTCAACTGAGATTTTCATTTATCGACTCCTTAAAACTGGTATGTGGCGGTAACACCTAACATGCGACCGTTACCAATTTGATAATAAGGTTCAGCTGGGAAATAACCGTCACGGGGATCGTTAGAAAATCCACCAAACCCGCGGGTATAATATGTTTGATCGAACAGGTTTTTACCCCATAAATCAAAACGAATATCACGCCAATGCTTAGTTAATGACGCATTGAATAATGTGTATTCCTTGCTTCGTTCGTTGTGCCCATCAGAAAAATAGTAGCCGTCTTTGCCATCAGCCTCTATTCGTAATTTCCAATCATTGCCGAAACGATAATTCAAGCCCACGTTAAAAGTGTAACTTGGTGCCTGTGCCTGGTCTCTCTCTGGAATGAGCTCCCCTTTAGCATTGGTGTAGTTCTGAAACTTAGCTTCCAACAAACCTAAATTAACAAACATATCGACGCTATCGGTAAAATAATACCGTGCTTCGAATTCTGCCCCAAAATTCTTTGCAACATCAGCATTATCTATAATATCAATGAAACTTGTGGCACCGCTATCGTCAATTTCTTCCGTCGCAAAATCGGCAATTTGTGTGTTTGTTCTGTCCATATAAAATATCGAAAAGCCGACAAACCCATCGCCATCTGCAAGCGTTTGCTTTACCCCGGCTTCATAGTTCCAATTGTATTCTGGCTCAAAAAAACGCTGTTCACTGGTTACACGAGGATCTGGATTAAATCCTCCCAGCTTGAAACCACGATTGATGCCAGCGTATAGCAAAACATGCTTCGAGGCCTGATAGTCCAGTACTAATCGTCCACCCAGCAAAGTGTCACTCACCGAATCGTCAAAACTATTTGAATCTGAATAATCCAGTTCGCTACGCTCTATACGTAAACCAGTGGTCAACGTTAAATCTTCATTGAGGGCAATATATGCCTCACCATAAGCTGCGAAACTATCCGTAGAATAGTCGCTGGTAAAATCACTATCTGCAAACGTGTATTGGCGCAACAGTGACTCATCCGTATTTTTAGCAAAAACACCTATGACCCAATCAAGTTCATTGCCGCCGAGGTCAATACTTTGCTTGCTACGCAGTTTTACATCGAGTGAATCGGTATCCCGTTTCCGAAAATAATAGTCTACAGATGAATAACCTATTGGATGAAAGCCATCAAACGTCCAATCTTCATCATAGCCGTAATCAATGTCCGAGTTGCTATGGGTCAGCGCACCAATAACATCAACACTATCCAGTTGCCACAACACTTTACCACTGAGTGCCAGCGTGTCTTGACGATCAAAACCAGGCTGATCGGATAAGGTCTGTCGAGTATTGTCTAAGGAAAAAGCGTCAAAGCCATTGTCGATATCGAAGGCATGCAAAGCAAAGTCAAAGGTGACATTGTCACTTGCTAAATAGCGCAATTTTAACCGTGCACTCAATTCATCAATATCGTCTGTATCATCTCGATTCAGGAATAAATTATCAATATAACCATCGCTCTGATATTGTTGAACAGCCGCTCGAAAGTTGAGCTTATCAGTCAACTGATTGCCATATGCGGCGTTTAACTTGATGGTCGCCTGCTCAGCAACAGAAAGGCTGACTTCTCCAGATTCCGCACCATCCGCTTCTTTGGTTTGAATCTTGACGATCCCTGCCATAGCTGATGAACCAAACGTTGTACCCTGTGGTCCTTTGAGTACTTCAACCTGTTGTATGTCGAATAGTGTGCCGACTCCCATTGTCCCTGAGAAATCCAGGTCGTCGATTACAAATCCAACCGAAGGATTAATGGGTTCTGCAAATTGACTGCGTTCACCAATACCGCGGATCTGTACAAATCGGCCCCTACTTGCCCCACTGGCGACATTGACATTGGCCGCTGCACCGAATACTTCCTCCAGATGGACAGCTTGACGCTCTTTAATTGCTGCACTGGAAATAACACTGGCACTGGCCGGCAATTTATCAACCGTCAGCTGACGAAAGTCGGAAGTGACGACAATAGTTTCAATATCACGATCGGAAATATCTGCACTGTCTGGCGACTGCTGGGCAACAGCGGAAAATGATAGCGCCAGCCCTAGGGTAATTAAGTTAAACTTCATTGGTGGATCTCTTCCTGATAATTCATGAAAAGATCCGGTTTTTCGGCAGTGTGATGAGAAGCGAGTGTAGCCTGTTCACCATCCCTACGCCGGTATTATCCGGATCAGGTAAAGGGTTCCAGCTTTTGCTGATCTCAGCGAGTCTTGGTTTTCGACTCTGCACCCCTTGGCTGTCGAGCGCGATGACCATGCAAAGCGCCCGTATTCTCTACTTGGAGAACGCGGCGCAGTTTATCAGTCTGGCGGCAATTCTCAAGTAAGTTACATTAATTTGCGGATTTGTCGCTCAAGCATCCAGGTTAAGGGTTTTTATCTCTTTTTCCATTTGCTCGTCCAGATCCTCTTTGGTTTTACCGTGCGGCATGGGCAATCGGGTTTCCGGATCAACGACGACAAATACAATATCATCAGCAAGACATATCGTCTTTTTAGTATCCTTATTACGTACCATACAGGTCACCGTCAGTGAGGTTCTGCCGACTTTTTTGGTCGCTAAGCCAAATTCCACGACATCGCCTGCCGAGGCGGATGACTCAAAACTAATCGCCCCCATATGCTTAGTCACCAATAGCTTTGTATCCAATTGGCACATAGCAAAAATCGCCGCTTCTTCATCAATCCACTCTAAGGCTCTGCCCCCAAACAAAAAGTTTGCGGGATTAAGATCGTTCGGCATGACCAGCCTGCGAGACAAAAATCGCATTCGTATTCCTCTTTAGCTTTGCTTACACTAACCCAATTATAATGACAATTACGCCAAACTCATAACTATGGATAGCTTAGCAAACTGGTTGCAAACCAGAATGGCAACCAGACATCATCGGCAAATATTGCTTATCTCTGGAAACAAAGACCAGGTCATTGATAACGCGCTACGATTAATCAGTGCGATCCAGACTGAGCATCGAAGTGCCCAGGTGCTATCCTGCGGCGAGCTGCCTGATGTTGAAACAACCTCCAATAGGCGCTACGCAGAGCATTTAGGTCGTGAGTACCATTATGTTTTTTACAATGCATTTGAGGGATTTCGTATCAATGCATTAGTGGCATTATCGGGAACAATTGTCAGTAACGGTCTTTTAGTCTTGCTTTGCCCCTCTTTGGATAGCTGGCATCAGCAGCAAAACCCGGATTTTCTGAATCGCGTTTCATTTGGATTCGAAAACAAGATCACCAGCAGTCATTTCCTGGCCAGTTTCATCGATCAATTACAATCTGATGACGACGTATTGCATTGGCGTGAAGACCATATTATTGGCAACCACGCTTTCGCCGCAAATTCTGAATTGTCACTTGCCAATGGTACTCCTACAGCGCAACAACAAATTGTGATAGATGCAGTTATCAAAGTCGCTGAAGGACACAGGAAAAGGCCTTTGGTGTTAAGAGCAGACCGAGGCCGTGGCAAAAGCTCCGCTTTAGGTTTTGCAGTGAATCATCTACTGAATAAAAACAAAAAGGTGGTTATCACCGCACCAACGAAAAAGGCAGTTCAACAAATCTACCAATTTGCTGAGGTAACTGAACAGCAGAACGTGAATCTTTCCTTTTATGCCATCGACCATTTAACGCTACATGGTGCTGATGCCGACATTGTTATTGTGGATGAAGCCGCAGCGCTGCCCAGTAATTTATTAAAACAACTGGTATCAAAATTCCACCGCATTGTATTTAGTTCCACCACTTATGGATATGAAGGCACAGGAAGAGGTTTTGATATCCGCTTCTTACCGTATTTAAAAACAGTACGACCAGACACCAAAGCATTACAACTTACGCAACCCATTCGCTGGTATGAAAACGACCATCTTGAGCACTTTCTCTGGAAGGCATGCCATTTGTCGCCCATCGCCGAGCCAGAAGAGAAACTTCAACACCCGCCCCTCTCGTCAGCGACGCCATCTTTTGCATTGCTTGATAAAGCTAAATTGGCCAGCGACCCAATCATGCTTAATCACATTTTCTCTTTATTAGTGAATGCGCATTATCAAACAACACCCGATGATTTAATGGCCATGCTTGATGCACCGGAACAACTTATTTTTGTATCTCAAGTGGATAACATCATAAAGGGGGTGATACTGGCCAATATTGAGGGCGATATTCAGGAAGGTGAATTGGCAACGGAGATTGCCAATGGTAATCGTCGTGTTAAAGGTCATTTATTGGCACAACAACTTGCGCTAATAACAGCCCACCCCACACATCTCAAATATCGCTATTTGCGCATTGTTAGAATAGCGGTTGAAGAGCAATATCGAAAAGTAGGGATAGGAAGTGAGTTGCTTAGGCAAATTGAGCACTGGGGGAAGCAACAACAATTCCAGTTTGTAGGTTCTTCCTTCGGTGGTTCCCCTGATTTACTGGCATTTTGGGTAAAAAATGATTACCACCCGACACATGTAGGATTTCAAAAAGACAAAGCTTCCGGGGAGTTTAGCTTAACGATGCTCAAAGCTATTGATAAGCAATATGAAGAATTAACGCAACAGCTAACTGAAAAAACGCATGATATATTCTCCTACCATTTACCTACCACGCTTAAACAAATGTCGGTGAATTTGGTTTATCTCCTGCTAGGTTCTTTTTCAACGGACAAGAAACTTTCCAACGACACAAAAAAACAGTTAAAAGACTTTAGCAACCATCAGCGTCCACTTGAATTAGTTGGCCCACAGCTACAGACACTTTTATCTTTATCTTCAATATTCAAGAATGAAAATGAAGCTAACTGTCAGCTACTCATCCAATGCGTTTTACAGCGCATTTCAATAACAGAGCTTTGCCAACTGTATGGATTGACAGGCAGGAAAGAATTTATAAGCAAGATGAGAACGCATGTTAGTCAATTACTGGAATCTTTAGAGTAGTGCTCAGAATATAGAAAAGTGCTACTCCATGGTCTTCTGACTGCTCAGAAAATCTCTGCGCAGCAAACTGTATAAATTCATGTCGTGGAATTGGCTGTCGCAATAGACTTTCTCGCGCAATGTGCCTTCAAATTGAAAACCCAGTTTTTCACACAGTGCGATTGATGGTTTGTTGGAGGGCATGATGACGGATTCGATGCGGTTCACTTTAAACGGAAACTGTTCACTGAATGCCCACTCAATAATTTTTTGCACAGCTTCTTTGGCATAACCCTTTCCCCAAAAATTGGGGTGCAGGTCATATCCGATTATGGCGCTGAAATCGTACTCATTCCAACTGGTAAAGCCACAGCTACCAATTAGTTTCGGCTGGCCTTGTTCCCGAATTGCCCAGCGAATAGCCTGATGTTTTTCAAAGCGGGTTTGAAAGTAGTGAATTAAATGCTCGGCTTCCGCCTTACTTCGGAATAACTCAACATCATAATGCTGGATAACATCGGGATCTGAAAAAATTGCAAAAATGTCGTCCACATCTTCATTAGACATTGCATCAAGCACCAATCTTGACGTGGATAGTTTCGGAAATTGAGTAAACCAGTTAGCCATATTGTTTTTATTGTAAGTGTTTCAGGCAATGTAACATGAAAATTATCACCTTCGAATAACGGCTATCGGTATTTGTCATAAATGCGGGTCACCTCACCACTTGCTTTTAATTGCGCAATCGCCTGATTAAGTCGGGGCATCAACTCGGCGTTTTGGGGATGCACTCGCATCATCACCTGTTGTTCATCCACAACATTACCAATTTCTAATACCTGATACTCGGGTCTGGTGGCCTGAAAATAACGGATGGTATTCAGACCAACAAATATTTGTTTAAAACGGGATTTTAATAACTGTTCCATCAAATGGGTTTGTGAAACATTATTTACTCTGATGATGGCATCTGTACTGAAAGCGGCATCAAATCTGGGATAGGAGAATCCTCTGGCAATACCGACGATCTCATCCAGCAAATCCGAAGGTCCAGTCACTTCTTTTTTATGACCGGGGGCAAACACAATGACTTCTTCAGATAAGGCATAAGGTTCACTATATAAACCAATGACTTTTAAATGCTTGCGCCAGTTTGGATTAACACCAGGTTCAATATCAATCCGACCTTCATCGAACTCAAATAACCCACGAGCAATAGGTTGATGGACAAACTCAAATTGGTCTTTAGTCAGTTTTGATATCGCCGCAAAGGTATCCATAAAAATACCTTGGTTATCAGGATCATCCAAAATGACATAGGGCGGATTATTTGGAGCATAAAGCAATACTTTATAGCTTTTGGCCGCAACAGTGAATGTCGACCCGATACACCAACAGATGCAAAATATTAACGTCCATACTTTGGCAAAGACGCGCATATCTTCCCCACGTTAGAAGTCTTACCTTAAGATTAGGCCCAATTCGGGATTAAATAAACTTACCATTGGTTATCACCCCCTGACCTAGTTGCATTTTTAACCTATAGTTATTACGCTGAGTTAGCAATGCTGTAAGTCTTCAAGGGGGACAAAATGCAATCAAAGAAGCCTGGACTAAAGACACCTGGTAGAAGAACAGATAATAAAGGTAGCAAAATCGATTCTGGGGCGACCGAGGAATTTGACGTCATTGTTAAAGATAAGTCTCCAAGAACAACCCAATTGGTAGAATCGCCCTATAACTATTTCACCGAGAAAGATATCTCCCGCATTTTGTCAAACCTTGATGCGTTGCGAAACGATGTTTACCCCTCGACTGTTACAGAAGGTGAAGAACCCCAGGCATTGCCCAACTTTCCGTCCGTTTGTCTTATAGGGTTAGGACGGTGTGGCTCAAATATCGCGCTTGATGTGGCGGCATTGGTTCATAGCGCCCGTAATTTTTATCTGAATGAGTTTAATGATGATCAGGCGCGCAAAAACATAAAAGAAAAAGAAAGTCGTCCGATTAAGTGGATCCAGCGCAACCTAAAAATGCAGACACAACGTGCGGTTAAGCCTGTCTTTTTAATTGAGCCTTTAGTCATGCTCGGCGATCTGGACAAAGATATTGAGGGTCGTATTCGTTTCTCATCAAAAAGTGCTGACGGTAACTTCCTGACCGACTACAACAAACTTAAAATCATGGATTTGTCTGAAGTACATGCAGGTGGTGCGGGTAATGCCCCTATTCTTGGGCAATACCTGGCAAAAATCATCCTGAACAAAGACACCGAAAACTTTAACAACACAGATTGGAAGTTCATACATTCGTATCTGATAGATTCCTGTGGCATCAAAGCCAACCAATCACGGCTGTATTTTTATATCTTCAGTGCTGGCGGTGGCACGGGTTCAGGCATGGCCTCGGAATTTGGATTGGCGCAGCAATACTCCTATATGAGTAAAACTTTTGAAGTAAAACCAGAGAAAGATTTAGCCAGTCAAAATCAGTCTTTCGTTTTTGAACCTATCTTTACCAGTGGTATTTGCATACTGCCCAATATTACCGATAGAAACTCGGAAATGTCCGAAGCGCTGCATATCAATGCGGGTCGGTTACTTTGCAAGTACTTATCAGAAGAATGGAATTTTTCTTATAACATGGACAACGAAGACGATACACATACAGAAAATGTGATGCGTCGCATTCGTCCCTGGAATGCCATGATGTTAATTTCCAATGACATCATGCGCTATGCCGAACAAAACGATAAGGACGGCGGTATCCAGTATATTGATGTGAACTCCATGGAGCGTCACGCTAATCAATATATATCACAGCAAATATTTAATATCCTAACTGCACAAGCGGTGACCACCGATTACGATGAAGACTATTTCCGACGTGCAGGCATCGATATCGGAGAAACGATTCGCTTGGACGCCAACGACTTATTTATGAGTTTAGCGGGGCCAGTTGCAATTGCCTATGCGGAATCTGTAGTCCCCGACAGTGATGAAAATAAAACTAATCTGGATATTGATGATTTGTTTTATCGCTCAATTGATTTGCCGCACTTTAATAAACAGACGCAGGCAATTGAAGGCATTAGTTTGTTGCCGATTGAGTCTGAGCGATACCGCAATGCATTGAAACAATACAAAGAGTCCGACTACAACCCGCGTAATTTGCGCAATTTACACTTTTTCCAGAACTGTTCATCAGTAGTCTCAATTGTGTCATTGCCGAAAGACTACAAACTGTCTTACATGGATTTAAATAAGCTCAAAACTCATTTGAATCAGTTGTTCCCCAACACCACATTGAAACGTTACGCGTTGGTAATTGGTGCATCCGCAAACTTGTCACTGACCACGTTGATTGCCAAAAGCCCTTGTTTAAGCGACGACTTCTTAACCTTGATCGTAGCTTATATAAAACGCTGCTTCGCCAAAGACAACTACCGTTTTGACGATACGCTGGACCAATGCATAGTGGAGTTTATTCAGGCCCCTGAGTTTGATGAAGCGAAACTGGAAAGTATGCTGGTCACCCATGAAAACCCAGCAAAAATTCTCGATACCAACTGGTATGCCATTAAACCAATGTACGAGAAAAAGTACCGGGAATTGATCAGAGAAAATAAAAAATTCACGTCAATCAATGACATTAGACTGGATATCGACAATGTGAAAAAAGCAATCCGTTATCTGCGTGAAATTTACAGACACAGAATCAGTAAAACACGTATTATTTCGCTTAACGATAAACATAGCTTTAATGAGAATTTGAAAAAAACCATTCCGGACGAATCTGCTCCGGAATAACATAGTGATAAGAGAGTCCTCATTTTGAGGGCTTTTTTTTGCATTTGTTTAGCAGCTCATAACACAGCAGCCTATACTTAATTTAGGTGAGGCCCTATCTGGTAGTCGATGCTGCATATTCTCCAATTGCTCGCAAAGATTCTTGTCATCCTTGTATTGGTGACATCTAGCGCTGTTGCTGCCTCAACACCTGTGCAAATGCAGGCAGAAAAACTGGTTTGGATGACCGAAGAATACCCTCCGTACAACTTCCACGATGGTAATGGCAGATTGATTGGCATCAGTGTAGATATTCTAGTTGAGATCATGCGCAGAATGGATATCCCTTTTTCCAGAGAAGATATCTATGTCATTCCCTGGGCTCGGGGATATCGCGAAACATTAAACAATCCCGACGCTGCGTTGTTTACCATGACAATGTCGGACTATCGAAAAGATCTTTTTACCTTTGTTGGCCCAATTCTGCCGTCCAGAATTTCAGTGGTGACTGTTAATGCAGACTATAAAATCAATTCACTGAATGATCTCATTGGTTTAAATGTTGGTGCGGTGCGTAACGATATCGGCGAGCAACTGTTAAACAAGCACGGCTTAGCACATGTTGCCAAAGTTAAACTCCCGACATCATTGGAAGTCATTCGAATGTTACTGTTAAAACGCATTGATGCCGTTGCAATCGACGAATCAATAGCGAAATACGAATTCAATCGGCTCGGCGTCACCAAGGACCAATTTCAAATCCGTATGACGCTTGAAGAACTCACCACCCACTTCGCATTTAATCTAAAAGTGTCAGCCGATTTTATTAATGCATTTTCTGAGACATTTAACCAGTTAACCGCTGAGGGCTATACCGATAGCGTGTTTGAAAAGTATGGTGTAAGCACCAAATAACCTGATGCGATTATCTACCACTCATTCAAGACACTACGATGCCAAATAACGAGGGAGACCATCACATCGAGTTAGACAATTAACTACTTACCACAAATCGTTTTCTATTGACCAACAGCAGCAAAAGAGCGAGATATCCAAGCCCCATCGAACCACCGCCCCCATTATCAACGTTGTCGTTGCCGCTGTCAGGGACATTAACCTGGTCAATCAAGGTATTCTCAACGGGTGTCAAGTCTGGGTTTGTCACTGACGCATCATCAATGACGACTATGTCCTGAATGATCACCAGATGCTCATCTGTAGGTTCGACTTCATTACTGGCATCATCGTTACTGTAATTTCTAAGAGGAATCGAGTTTGCAGCGCCTCCCATATCGTATCTCGGCAACTCCTGAATGGCAGAAAGTACACTCATGCCATCCCCTATAACCTGCCCGAATACACTAAAGCCACCATTTTGCACATCGAGATTGGCACTATTGTCAGCAACATTAAAAAACCATTGGGACGTCGCACTGTTTGGATCATTTGCCAGTTTAGCCATGGAAATCGTACCTGAGACATTGGACAATGCTGGTTCATTTTCTACAGCCACGCCCGCTGCAATGGCGTCCAAAGGCAGTTCATTGTTGTAAACATATCCGCCACCCTGAACCACGAAGTCATCAACGGAACGATGAATGACTGAGTTGGCATAGGCACCCGCGTTGACATATTCGAGAAAATTGGACACCGTTTGCGGTGTTATCTCATCATACAAATTAACCTGTATGTCGCCTATATTGGTCCTGAACTCCACCACGGTTGCATTTGCCTGTACTACCACACCAAGGCTTACAAGAAGTGTTGAGATTAAATTAATTGTTTTCTGTTTCATACGTTGTTACTGCTTTTTCAAAGATACCGAGACCCTAATGCAAGGTGCTGATTATTAACATGATTTTATCGTGTAAATTTGTAACCGAAGAGGTCAGATTGTAATCAATGCGGATTTTGATGGGTGCTTTACAGCTGAACGACGACATTTGGGCAAATTCAGCGTGCAAAGACGCAAACTTTGATAGAATAGCGCCACTGTAGTAAGAATCACCGGATAGTTATGTTACGAGCCAAAAAGCAGGTCGAAAGAATGAAAGCCGATACCGGCCTGTTTTCCTTTCCAAAGTTCTGGGCATCTTGTTTTGATCCAGCGCCATTTCTTCCCATGTCCCGCAATGAGATGGAGCAACTTGGCTGGGATGCCTGCGATATTATTCTGGTGACCGGTGATGCTTACGTGGACCACCCTAGTTTCGGTATGGCAGTAATAGGCCGTACTTTAGAGGCCCAAGGATTCAGAGTCGGCATTATCGCGCAACCAGACTGGCGCTCAAAAGATGCGTTTATGGAACTTGGCGAACCTACGTTATTTTTCGGCGTCACTGCTGGCAATATGGATTCCATGATCAATCACTATACAGCTGACAGAAAACTGCGCCATGACGACGCCTACACGCCTGAAAATGTGCATGGCGCACGACCAGACAGAGCCGTAACAGTCTACACACAACGCTGTAAAGAGGCCTATAAAAAACCGGTGATTATTGGGGGTATTGAAGCCAGCTTACGCCGTATTGCACACTATGATTACTGGTCGGATAAAGTCCGTCGCTCGGTATTATTCGATGCAAAGGCAGATATGCTGATGTTCGGCAATGCTGAACGCCCTCTTTTAGAAGTCGCCCATCGCATAGCCAGTGGCGAAACGATTGAAGAGATGCAGGATATCAGAGGGACAGCGGTGATTCGTAAACAACCCCTCCCGGGTTGGTTAGGCGTTGATTCCACCAGTGTCGATAAAATTGGCAAAATTGATCCTATTCCCAGCCCGTATCAAGACGTCGAGCAAAACTGCAGCTCACAGGAACAAACAACCGCCACACCAGACAACGCTCAAGCCATCACAGTACAACCTTACAATCCAAAGGCACAACGGAGAAAACCCTGGGATAAAACCTATGTAAAACTCCCGGCTTTTGAAGTTGTAAAAGATGAAAAAACGCATTATGCCCACGCCTCGCGTATTCTGCATCAGGAAACTAACCCCGGATGTGCACGGGCATTGGTGCAACGTCATGGCGACCGGATTATCTGGATTAACCCGCCAGCATACCCATTAGAAACCGAAGAAATGGATGCAGTGTTTGATCTTCCCTATGCGCGTGTGCCACACCCTAAATATGGGAATAGACACATCCCCGCTTATGACATGATTAAAACGTCCGTAAACATCATGCGTGGCTGTTTTGGTGGCTGTACTTTCTGCTCAATTACCGAACATGAAGGGAGAATCATTCAAAGCCGCTCTGAAGAGTCTATCATGCGGGAAGTGGAACAGATCCGCGATAAGGTACCTGGTTTCACTGGTGTGATATCTGACCTTGGTGGTCCAACAGCTAATATGTATAAGTTACGCTGTAAAAGTGCAAAAGCGGAAAAAACCTGTCGTCGATTGTCCTGTGTCTGGCCTGATATTTGTGGCCATATGGACACTGACCAGACACCTACCGTCGATCTTTATCGCAAGGTCAGAGATATTAAAGGTATTAAGAAAGTCCTCGTTGCCTCGGGTGTTCGCTACGATTTAGCTATCGAAGATCCTAATTACGTCAGAGAACTGGTTACCCACCATGTTGGCGGGTATTTAAAAATTGCACCTGAACATACGGAAGAAAGTCCGCTAAGCAAAATGATGAAGCCCGGAATGAGTACTTATTACCGCTTCAAAGAGTTGTTTGACAAGTACTCCAAAGAAGCGGGTAGAAAGCAGTATCTTATCCCTTATTTTATTTCAGCGCATCCCGGTACGCGTGATGTCGATATGCTCAATTTGGCTCTGTGGTTAAAAGAAAATAATTTTAAACTGGATCAGGTACAGAACTTTTATCCATCGCCAATGGCTAACGCAACGACGATGTACCATACAGAAAAGAATCCAATTCATAAGATCACCAGAAAGAGTGAAGACGTCAGTATCGCCAGAGGTGAGCGGCACAGAAGATTGCATAAGGCTTTCTTACGCTATCACGATCCGGCCAACTGGCCGATGTTACGTGAAGCACTAAAATCCATGGGTAAAGCGCATTTGATTGGCAATGGACCAAAACATCTGGTACCAAAAGAATCACGTAATGAATTAAAAGGCAAAGCACATAAAGACTATGCGAAAAAGTCCACAAACAAAGTGTTGGCTAAAAAAGGCAAACCGGGACAAAAAGCACTAACGCGCTTCAGTAGTGATCAACCGTTTAATAAAAGAAAAACTAAAAAGTAACGCTACAGCTCAGGGAAATCAGCCATGTCAGACATTACAAATGACTTTATTGATGTTGTGAAAGCGAGACGGGATTTTCGGGATTTTGGCTGGGCGGAAATAGCGGACATTTGGATAAAATCCTTCACTGAAAGCGTGATTCAGAACGTTGTGCGCAATGTGAAGTTCCTTAATTGCTTCCGAATCGCCGGAGAGCATACCGAACTGAGTGACGAACAGTTAAAAGCACTGTCGGGGGAACAGCAACAACAGCTTTTTCAACAAATCCATACAGCAGCATCGCAAGGTAACGGCTACCTGTATGCCAGACGCGCAATCGATGATAACTCTGACAAAATTGATGTTGGCGCTTTGCACCAGGCTTTTGCCTGGCTGAAGTCAGAAGCAACTCTGGACCTGATAAAGGACATCACCGGCAAACAAGACATTATTACGGTTTCCTGCATGGCCACTCGATTTTCACAGGGGCAATTCATCACCCGAGAAAAAGCCAGCGACAGAGACTCAGCCAACCGACTGGGATTTATCATTGATCTCAGCCCACACTGGCAATCTGACTGGGGTGGTCTGCTGCAACTCCATTCAACATCAATGGCCAATGAACCCGCATCTGCCTTTACGCCCGCATTCAACAGTCTTTTGCTGTTTGATGCAGGACGGGATTTTTCACTGAGTTATGTCGCTCCTTTTATCAAATATTACCGCTATACACTCATGGGCTGGTTCAGCACCTCTGCCCACGAAACGCAGCTATGAAGTAAGATTACCCGGTTGCTCTGATATGTTCACTAATCAGTGGTGTTAGTGTCACCAGTCTTTCATTTTGACTGGCTGCAATCATAGTATAGAGATTGGTGAGGAACTGCCGTAAATTATTTCGCATAGCCAGCCCCTGTTGGCTTTTGAAAACATCCCCCCACTCCTCAAATGGTGCAGGATCAGCAAGATTTACTAGCCACGTCTGCCAGTATTCAAGACTGAGATCTTCCCGCAACATTGCATATGCGGTCGCTCTGGCCAGGCGTTCAGGTTCACCATAAATGTAAAAATGTCCTGATTCAGGTACGATCTGTGCTTTCATACCCTGCGCCAGTTGCGACAGCATCGCGCCATCCACATTACTGTTTAGCGCCAGTTGCAAGACCACATCTGCGCTGTGGGCCACACCATGGCGCCAGCCTGATTTGTCGTCGAATCCACGATAATCGGTAATATCCTTAAGATACTGAACAATGGCATTTACCGATCGTTGTCTTTGCTCTTCAGACAGGTACGAGTTGATACGATCAACGCGAACAACCTCCGAGTAGACAAGCGCAACAAAAGGTAAATAAACCCCCTGTTTATCTGAACGTCTGTTTTCCAGTGCTTTGGTTAAACGCTCGAACAGTACCTTAAGTTGCTCAGCAGTTATCTTTTCATCACGCAGCCAAGTGAAATAGGCTTCATAGGCCACGCCGTCGCGCACTTCAGGGTCAGGACTGGCAAGGCAATGGTGCAGTTGGGAAACCAAAATCTGTCTGTTCTGATCAGTTGTTTCAAATTTTGCCTCTTTAAGAAGGAGCAGTTTTTGCTTATTCCAGCCGTTGTTAAAACAATCAATAGGATTGACTTCCAATGCTGCAGCTAATGGGGAACAAAGACAGGTCGCAATGGAAATGAATAGCACGTGAAACATCTTGTGGCGCATGTTGAGATGCCTGTTGTAATTTTTATCCCGTCATTCTGCCATAGTTATCCTCGCTGTGATGGCAAATCAGGCGAAATAAATAAATTCCCGGATGAACTGAATGAATTCCTGAGGTGAAGGACCAGACTGATGCCACTGGACAATTTGCTTACCATGGGTAAACTGCTTTTCTGTACAGACATTCGCACTTATCAAAACCACTAAAAGGACTAATTCATAATGAAGAAAATATTAACCGGACTCATTACTACTGCACTGGCAACATTTCATGTCGCAGCGACAAACATTACTATCAACAACCCTGATATTGATTCACAAATTCTTTCCGACGGGGCTTTTACCCCAAAAAATATCCAGGGCTGGGCAACGGTTTCGGGATCAGCCGGTATTTATAATCCACCTGAAAGTGTATTTTATGGAGAAGCGGGTTCCGGCAGCCATGGCAACACCATTTATATGAATGGTGATTCCATCGTTACCCAAACACTGAATACCAATTTGCAGGTTAACACTAACTACACACTGAGTTTTGACGTGGGTGACAGACTCGATACCACCATGCCAAATTATACGGTCAGCATTAAAGCTGCTGGTAATACTATTTTTAACGCCACTAATCCGGTATTTCCCAGCAATGGTGAATTCGCACAGGTTAATCTGAGCTTTAGTACAGGTAATAATTCTTTTGCCGATAATCCCATCGTAATCGAAATTTCAGCATCCGGAAATGGTCAGGTTAACCTGGACAATTTTGTTATGACTGAAGCTTTAGGAACACCATCAAGTGGCAGCAAATTTGGAGAGTGGCAACACCCAGATATGGATGGTACTTCATTTAGTGTTAATACCGTGTACTTTGCAGAAACGGACGGATTTATCACCTATTACAACTCTGGTAGTTGTGGAAATAATACAGACCAGATTCGCATTACGGACAATGAAGTTGCTGCAAGCGATGATGCATGGGTATCGAGAGTTCAGGAATATGGCGGAATGACCGTACCTGTTAAAAAAGGTCAATACTGGCGTGTTCAGCGCTATCGATCTGGTCCCAACTGCACTGCCCGCATTGGCTTCCTGCCTCTGCTTTGAACATCATATTCACAGTTAAGTTAACGGCTCATAAAGAGCCGTCATAACTGTTCGCATGGAGGATGATTAATGATGGAATACGAAGCCACTGCCTGTAAAAACATCTGGACGTCATCCGAAAGATCGTAATGATCTATCTTACCAATCAGCTCTGCTGGTACACCGGAAATTGTCTCCGCCAGCACCATTGCTGTAAGAAAAGTACCTGTTTTATTTGCATGATTTCCATCGGCAGCGTGTAGTGATAATTGTGGTCTTAAAATCAAGGAACGATCCCACGCAAGACCAACTGGGGCCACACAAGCAGGTTCCCTTGAGGCAATTGTCGTATGAATGTCATGTACATAAGTCGCTTCAGCAGGATTGCCTTTTAATCCCCATTCCGGAAACATGACGGCTATTCCCCCTTGTTCTGCTGTCATACTAACCCACTGCCGGGCAGCAATCGTAGGGTATTCTTTGCTTTGACTAATCGAGTATTTTTGAGCCTGCAAAATGACATAGTCCCACTCCCGCTCATCAAATACTGCACGAGTATCAGGATCATCAAGGTGCTCTGCAAGATAATGGTATTTGGTTACTCTTTTAACCAGCACCGACTGTCCCGGTAATGCCTTTGAGATCACATTCTCCAATGTGTCAGGCAAATTAACCAACGAACTGTGGCTATTACCGATCATTAAAACTGATAGATCAAACTCAGCATTTATTGAATCGTCTGGAACAGTCGGCGTAGTTTCGGCCGCTGGCGCATCATAACCATGACTCCTGTCGTCACCACCACAGGAGGCTAATACGACAAGTGCAAATAGAGACATGGATAAAAGAAGCAATCTGCCTTTTAACATACTACGAAATACCTTTAATTAGATGTACAGATTAGACTGATAGATTGGCGCTTGGCTTAACCATGGCTTCCGGGTGCAAACACCCAATCTCTCAACTTTTTCCTATCACTTTGTTTATGTTTCGTTTACTTACATTTTCATACCGGATTTTTTGGTACGAGATAACTACTATGTTCCCTTAGTGCCACCAATATATAGTGTTCATTACATGGACTCAATCTAGCAGCAATTTGTCACTTAAATCACAATTTCAAAACCACGGAAATATCTGTAGTGAAACATCCAATAAATATTATCCTGATGACTATTTTATTTGTCACATCAATAAATAGTAAAGACTGCTCGGCGCAACAACCGAACTCTTGGGATAACGCATATAACGCTAAAACTAAACAAAGATTCATTCCAGTTGAACTGTTTACAGGTGCGAACTGGGATGGAAAACATCAACTGAATTTAAACAAGGTCACTACCACTGCATGCTATACCGTAATCGGACGAAATAGGCCCTGTGATAAAGTTCACCTTTCAGGCCCTTTCTTGACTGAAGCAAACAATACTAAAATTGAATGGGCAGAAGACAAAGTGCCTTATTACGTAAGAAAATTCAAAATTCGTGGTGAACAAGTTGAATCACACTTTACCATCAATAATTCAAGAGATGGTATGGTGAGAATATTTGACAAACGCAAACGATGGGGCAATAGAGCATTCGATGGACTGGGCAGTAAATTCCCACTAGGCTACTGGAAGCAAGGTGAAGTGCGTACTTATCCTTCCAAACGACCTACTAAAATAGAGATTCTCGAGTTGAATGGACCTGAACATTGTTTGACTTTCCGATGGATTGTCAACGATGGCGAAAAGAGAAACCAGGACAACAACTACACTTTTTGTCCAAATCGTGGTTTTACTGCCTATGAATCGAATTATAAAAAAAATAGTTAAACAATGAAGGCTTACATGAAAACAGCATCGTTAGATGCCTGTTCTTTGTTTTCCTAAATAGCAAACTGGCAGTCGACTGCATGGATACAGGAGTTGGAAAAACGTCAGTAACGGTTGTCGATATTACTTTCAAACGCGCGATAAAGTTGAAAGGTAAGAAAACATAGTACCGAACACGTATTGAAAACCTGTACTCTGGTACAGTTTTTTTAAACATATAATCATGGGAACATGACGGTCGTTAAACAATGACGTTTAACTTAAATTAACTAAAGGAATTGTTATGACACAGTCGAGAGACATGATTGATTTAAACGATACAGAACTATCTGAGGTACATGGGGCAGGAGGTTTAGTTGGCGGTGCAATTGGTGGCGCAATTGGCGCCGTTGGCGGTTTTTTCGTAGGTGTTGGCAGTGTAGCGTTTGGATCTAACACACAAAGCGTTTCAAGTGCATTTACCAGTATTGGTATATCAACATTTCAAGGAGCACTTACGGGGGCTACTATCGGCTCTGGGGCCGGCGTTGTTGCAAGTGTAGCATCCGCTGTAGGAGGCGCCGCAGCTTCCGAAGTGATGGAACACACATTAGAAAAAGCAGACTAAAATGAAAGATAGCGCTAATCAAGGAAAAAATTGGGTTGGCCTTGGGATTGGCATATTCCTTGGCGGAATCATTGCTTTTATGGTTAACCAAACTTTGAGCAACTCTTACTTGGATAACCTAATTAACATGTTATTTATGTTTTTCGGCGGATTTGCTGGAATCAAATATATCAAAATTAGTAAATGATCGGATTCCGAATACAGCGAAACAAACAACTTGACTAGCTAAAAACAAAAAACCCGGCTTTTGCTGGGTTCTTTGTTTTTCTAAATAAGAGCCTGGCAGTCGACTGCATGGATGCAGGAGTATTAGGGTCTCCAAAAGACCACTATTTTACTCAAGGGGGTCAAATTTCAATTGCCGTTAACACAGTTGCCCAGTGCTACTCTCACATGGGGGCGCAGAGAGACCGTTCGACAGAACGCAGCTCTCGTAGAGACCGGACAGGACGTCCGGGCTGGAGCCAGGCTACATGGACGTAACCACCCGATACTCTCATCAGATAACGAATGCATCAGTTTGATACATGGGTTAGGTGTCCCCATGTGAGAACGCAGCGAATCTCAAATTTAGGAAGAGGGCTATCCCGGATAATGTGCTAAGAACTCAAATATTACCAAATTGCAGATACAAAAAAGGGCCATCCTCTCGGATAGCCCTCTTTCTAAATAGGAGCCTGGCAGTCGACTGCATGGATGCAGGAGTTATACCATTTCCATAAAATATGTGATCTAATTACGGTGTTGATACAATCGATAATTAGATGCTAAAAGATATAGATTTCATAGCGCTTTCCAAAAAGGAAAGAAACGCTGCAAAGAGAATGCGATTGCTTGCATTAGCTCATTTCAAAGAGGGAATGAACAGATCCCAGATCGCCCGCACTTTAAAAGTAAGTCGCCGCAGTGTAAACAATTGGGTGGCCGCCTTTTTAGAGGACGGTTTGACCGGACTAGACTCCAAACCGCCTCCGGGGCGACCTCCTTCTCTGACACCAGAGCAACTAAAGAAGTTGTGCAAGTACGTAGAGTTTGAGAGTCAGTCTGACGAAGGAGGACGATTAACGGGCAAAGCCATTCGGGAGTGGATTGCTTCTGAACTTGGTGTGGAGTACAAGCTGTCTAATGTATACCGACTGTTGCATGAGCTGGGATTTTCATGGCTTTCCAGTCGGTCCAGACATCCGAAACAATCGGAACAAGCTCAGGAAGAGTTTAAAAAAACTGAAGTTTAATTTGATCAATCTTTGTCCATTACACATACCTTTGGACAAGATAGATATATGGTTTCAGGATGAAGCCAGGTTTGGTCAACAAAATACCACGACTCGTTTATGGGCAAAAAAAGGAAGCAGACCCCGCGTCGTCAGGCAACAACAATTCGACAGTGCCTACCTCTTCGGTGCTGTATGTCCCGCAACGGGAGCCACTGAAGCCCTTATCGCCCCATGGGTTAACAAAGACATCATGACAAAACATCTCGAACAAATCTCAAAACGCACTGAAGAAGGAAGAATGGCAGTGGTGATCATGGACGGTGCCGGATGGCACACCGAAGATACGGTGGTTGAATTCGATAATGTACGAATACTCAAACTTCCTCCCTACTCACCTGAACTCAATCCAATAGAACAGGTATGGAGCTGGATACGACAGCATCACCTGGCCAATCGAGTATTCTCTGGGTACGAAGATATCGTCGATGCATGCTCAAACGCATGGAACACCTTCATTGAAGATGCATCAACAGTGGCATCAATATGCAGCAGAAAATGGGCTACTGTCGGTGGGTAGGTCTTTAATGGAATTGGTATAAGAACTCAAATATTACCAAATTGCATTACAAAAAAGGGCCATCCTCTCGGATAGCCCTCTTTCTAAATAGGAGCCTGGCAGTGTGCTACTCTCACATGGGGAAACCCCACACTACCATCGCCGCTAATACGTTTCACTACTGAGTTCGGAAAGGGATCAGGTGGTGCCGTATCGCTATGGCCGCCAGGCATTAAACCGGTCTTGACCGCCCTGAACTTGATTCAGGGTCTAGTCATTAACAAATTAGGAAAAATCTGATAAATCGAATCTCGTTAGTAATCTCAAGCGAAGCTTTTGCTCTATCTGCCTTCGTCCAGGCAGGTATCATTACGGCTTGGTCTTGCGACCCATACAATCACCTTGGGTGTTGTATGATTAAGCCTCACGGGCAATTAGTACAGGTTAGCTCAACGCCTTACAACGCTTCCACATCCTGCCTATCAACGTCTTCGTCTTAAACAACCCTTTAGGACAGTTAAACTGTCAGGGATGACTCATCTCGAGGCCTGCTTCCCGCTTAGATGCTTTCAGCGGTTATCAGTTCCGAACGTAGCTACCGGGCAATGCCATTGGCATGACAACCCGAACACCAGCGGTTCGTCCACTCCGGTCCTCTCGTACTAGGAGCAGCCCCTCTCAATCATCCAACGCCCACACCAGATAGGGACCGAACTGTCTCACGACGTTCTAAACCCAGCTCGCGTACCACTTTAAATGGCGAACAGCCATACCCTTGGGACCGACTTCAGCCCCAGGATGTGATGAGCCGACATCGAGGTGCCAAACACCGCCGTCGATATGAACTCTTGGGCGGTATCAGCCTGTTATCCCCGGAGTACCTTTTATCCGTTGAGCGATGGCCCTTCCATTCAGAACCACCGGATCACTAAGACCTACTTTCGTACCTGCTCGACGTGTCTGTCTCGCAGTTAAGCTAGCTTATGCCTTTGCACTAACCTCACGATGTCCGACCGTGATTAGCTAACCTTCGTGCTCCTCCGTTACGCTTTGGGAGGAGACCGCCCCAGTCAAACTACCCACCAGACACTGTCCACACCCCCGATTAGGGGGCAATGTTAGAACATCAAACATACAAGGGTGGTATTTCAAGGACGGCTCCACGCTATCTGGCGACAACGTTTCAAAGCCTCCCACCTATCCTACACATGTAGGGTCAATGTTCAGTGCCAAGCTGTAGTAAAGGTTCACGGGGTCTTTCCGTCTAGGTGCGGGTACACTGCATCTTCACAGCGATTTCAATTTCACTGAGTCTCGGGTGGAGACAGCATGGCCATGGTTACACCATTCGTGCAGGTCGGAACTTACCCGACAAGGAATTTCGCTACCTTAGGACCGTTATAGTTACGGCCGCCGTTTACCGGGGCTTCGATCAAGAGCTTCGCTTACGCTAACCCCATCAATTAACCTTCCGGCACCGGGCAGGTGTCACACCGTATACGTCATCTTTCGATTTAGCACAGTGCTGTGTTTTTAATAAACAGTCCCAGCCATCTGGTCACTGCGGCCCCCAGTCGCTTACTCCGCAAGGGATTCACAACCAGGGGCGTACCTTCTCCCGAAGTTACGGTACTATTTTGCCGAGTTCCTTCACCCGAGTTCTCTCAAGCGCCTTAGTATTCTCTACCTGACCACCTGTGTCGGTTTGGGGTACGGTTCTTATGCACATACGCTTAGAGGATTTTCCTGGAAGCCGGGCATCTGCTACTTCGTTTCCGTAGAAACTCGTCTCGTATCTCGGCCTTAAGAGTGTCCGGATTTACCTAAACACTCAGCCTACCTACTTTCACGTGGACAACCAACGCCACGATAGCATAGCCTTCTCCGTCACCCCATCACTGTACATAAAAGTACGGGAATATTAACCCGTTTCCCATCGACTACGCATTTCTGCCTCGCCTTAGGGGCCGACTTACCCTGCCCTGATTAGCATGGGACAGGAAACCTTGGTCTTCCGGCGTGGGGGTTTTTCACCCCCATTATCGTTACTCATGTCAGCATTCGCACTTGTGATATGTCCAGCAGCCCTCTCGAGCCACCTTCAACCACTTACACAACGCTCCCCTACCCAGCACCTAAGTGCTGCCGCAGCTTCGGTATATTGCTTAGCCCCGTTACATCTTCCGCGCAGGCCGACTCGACTAGTGAGCTATTACGCTTTCTTTAAAGGGTGGCTGCTTCTAAGCCAACCTCCTAGCTGTCTTAGCCTTCCCACATCGTTTCCCACTTAGCAATAATTTGGGGACCTTAGCTGGCGGTCTGGGTTGTATCCCTCTCCACGACGGACGTTAGCACCCGCCGTGTGTCTCCCGGATAGTACTCTACGGTATTCGGAGTTTGCATGGGGTTGGTAAGTCGGGATGACCCCCTAGCCCAAACAGTGCTCTACCCCCGTAGGTATTCATCCGAGGCGCTACCTAAATAGCTTTCGGGGAGAACCAGCTATCTCCCGGTTTGATTGGCCTTTCACCCCCAGCCACAGGTCATCCCCTAACTTTTCAACGTTAGTGGGTTCGGTCCTCCAGTTGATGTTACTCAACCTTCAACCTGCCCATGGCTAGATCACCGGGTTTCGGGTCTATACCCTGCAACTTAACGCCCAGTTAAGACTCGCTTTCGCTACGGCTCCCCTATCCGGTTAACCTCGCTACAGAATATAAGTCGCTGACCCATTATACAAAAGGTACGCAGTCACCGAACAAGTCGGCTTCCACTGCTTGTACGTATACGGTTTCAGGTTCTATTTCACTCCCCTCGCCGGGGTTCTTTTCGCCTTTCCCTCACGGTACTAGTTCACTATCGGTCAGTTAGGAGTATTTAGCCTTGGAGGATGGTCCCCCCATCTTCAGTCAAGATAACACGTGTCCCGACCTACTTAATATGTGACTCATGCTGCTTCGTGTACGGGGCTATCACCCTGTATCGCCGGACTTTCCAGACCGTTCCACTACAACATAAACCATCGGCTGTTACCCGTTCGCTCGCCGCTACTAAGGCAATCTCAATTGATTTCTCTTCCTAAGGGTACTTAGATGTTTCAGTTCCCCTCGTTTGCTTCTACAACCTATGTATTCAGTTGCAGATGACACCGAAGTGCCGGGTTTCCCCATTCGGACATCGTTGGTTATTACGCTTTTTGTCAGCTTACCAACGCTTTTCGCAGACTTACACGTCCTTCATCGCCTCTAACTGCCAAGGCATCCACCGTATACGCTTAATCACTTAATCATACAACCCCAAAACGACTACATGAGCCATCTCAACGTTATACCATCCGCAATTAACACCTATAAAACTTTTTGACATGTGCACCTAAGTGCAACACGTTCGCCTAGACTTGGTATTATCAGATAGAACAAAACTTTACGCTTCACTCTAGATATACTTTTACTTGATTTTTTCGTGCAGCACATCGCCATCAACCGAAGCCAATGTTGACACACTACACTGATGATTTATCAGCTTTTCCAATTTGTTAAAGAACATTTTTAGAGCTTAAAAAAACCCTAATGGATAATCTTGTTAAAAACTATTCATTAAGGCTCTTACCAACCCAAGCAAAGAATATAAGAAAGTGGTGAAGCTAAGCAGGGTGAAACCCGGTCGCCTGCGATGCGAAGCACTGCTTCGTAAGGGTTGAACGACAGTACATGGATGTACTGGCCGGAACGAACCGCAGGGACGCTTGTTACGCCACACTTTCAACAAGAAATTGGTGGAGCTAAGCAGGATCGAACTGCTGACCTCCTGAATGCAAATCAGGCGCTCTCCCAGCTGAGCTATAGCCCCAATATTCTTAATAAATCGACGTTGTTAAACGTAGCAATCTTTTCTAATCAAGGAAGAGGAATGCGTAGTGTGCGTTAGTAGCACATGAGCATTACTCTGACGTAGAGTAGGAAAGATGACATCTTGCTTAGGCGCGGCATTTGATGAGGAAGCTTAGACTACCTAAGCGACGAATCAAATAACAAAGCATAAGGAAGATGTGGTAGGCCTGGGCAGACTTGAACTGCCGACCTCACCCTTATCAGGGGTGCGCTCTAACCAGCTGAGCTACAGGCCTCTAGCTTGTCCTTTTTCGTTTTCTCTGCCTTGCTTGCCTTTTGCTTGGTCACTATCTGACGATAGCTCCCGGCGACAAAAGCCTTCGCAGCGTTGATTAAACGAAAAATCACTGCGCTAACCTATAGCAGACAAACCGATTAAAAACTCATTCGTCAAACTAAGTACGACTTATTCTTTGCTCTTATTAACAATAAAACAATCTGTGTGAACACTAGACTAACTAATCAGCCCTGCTCTATTCGTAAGGAGGTGATCCAACCCCAGGTTCCCCTAGGGTTACCTTGTTACGACTTCACCCCAGTCATGAAACACAAAGTGGTAATCGTCCCCCCGAAGGTTAGACTAACTACTTCTTTTGCATCCCACTCCCATGGTGTGACGGGCGGTGTGTACAAGGCCCGGGAACGTATTCACCGCAGTATGCTGACCTGCGATTACTAGCGATTCCGACTTCATGGAGTCGAGTTGCAGACTCCAATCCGGACTACGACAGGCTTTAAGGGCTCCGCTCCACATCACTGTCTCGCTTCCCTCTGTACCTGCCATTGTAGCACGTGTGTAGCCCAGGACGTAAGGGCCATGATGACTTGACGTCGTCCCCACCTTCCTCCGGTTTGTCACCGGCAGTCTCCTTAAAGTGCCCAACTTAATGCTGGCAACTAAGGACAAGGGTTGCGCTCGTTGCGGGACTTAACCCAACATCTCACGACACGAGCTGACGACAGCCATGCAGCACCTGTCTCAGAGTTCCCGAAGGCACCAATCCATCTCTGGAAAGTTCTCTGGATGTCAAGTCCTGGTAAGGTTCTTCGCGTTGCATCGAATTAAACCACATGCTCCACCGCTTGTGCGGGCCCCCGTCAATTCATTTGAGTTTTAACCTTGCGGCCGTACTCCCCAGGCGGTCTACTTAGCGCGTTAGCTTCGCTACGCACAAAAATTAATTCGCACACAGCTAGTAGACAGCGTTTACGGCGTGGACTACCAGGGTATCTAATCCTGTTCGCTACCCACGCTTTCGCACATGAGCGTCAGTTTTTGGCCAGAGAGCCGCCTTCGCCACTGATGTTCCTCCAGATATCTACGCATTTCACCGCTACACCTGGAATTCCACTCCCCTCTCCAAAACTCTAGTTATACAGTTCTAAATGACTCTCCCAGGTTAAGCCCGGGGCTTTCACATCTAGCTTATATAACCGCCTGCGTGCGCTTTACGCCCAGTAATTCCGATTAACGCTCGCACCCTCCGTATTACCGCGGCTGCTGGCACGGAGTTAGCCGGTGCTTCTTCTGACGCTAACGTCACATCTATTGGGTATTAACCAATAAACTTTCCTCACGTCTGAAAGTGCTTTACAACCCTAAGGCCTTCTTCACACACGCGGCATGGCTGCATCAGGGTTTCCCCCATTGTGCAATATTCCCCACTGCTGCCTCCCGTAGGAGTCTGGGCCGTGTCTCAGTCCCAGTGTGGCTGATCTTCCTCTCAGAACAGCTAGAGATCGTCGCCTTGGTGAGCCTTTACCTCACCAACTAGCTAATCTCGCTTAGGTTCATCCTCAGGTGAGAGCCGAAGCCCCCTTTGGTCCGTAGACATTATGCGGTATTAGCCATCGTTTCCAATGGTTATCCCCCACCCAAGGGCAGATCCCTAAGTATTACTCACCCGTCCGCCACTCGTCAGCAAAGTGCAAGCACTTTCTGTTACCGTTCGACTTGCATGTGTTAGGCCTGCCGCCAGCGTTCAATCTGAGCCATGATCAAACTCTTCAATTAAAATCGAAAATATAAATCTTTTTTGAGCAAACACTAATTAACTAACTAGTGTCCACACAGATTGTCTTATTGCTGATTGTTAAAGAACGTTTGCTGCTTAGCGTTTATTTCCCCTAGACAGCGGAGGCGCATTTTACGGAATCGAATGCTTTTGTCAACGGCTTTTCTAAAAAAAATGAAGTTTTTTTAATACCGTAAATTCAGATACGGGGATATACGCTGACATTTCAAGCAATTACCTCAAATACTATGCTCAATACAGCATCAAACAGCCGGTTGAACAGGTTTAAACAAGTAACTATAAAATCTTTGAATATATAAATAACAATGTAAATTCAATAAGTTAAGAACAAACCGAACCCGATAAAAGCAAAAAACCGCGACAATTGCGCGGTTTTTATACTAAGTTGTTAAAAAGTCGTTATTTGTCATTCTGCTCAGGGGGCTTTTTAGTTAACGACTCTTTATCAAAGTCAGCATCACCTTCTTCTGGGTCGCCTACCACATGCTCCAGTTTCACTTTATCGACTGTTCGAAAAGTATTGATTGGTCCTGCTACTGTATATAACAAAAATACTAAAAATAAGACCAGCGCAGGTTCGGTCGCCACTACCACAAAAACCAGACAGACAATTAGGATTGCAACAAAGGGTACTTTGCCGTGCCAGTTAACTTCTTTAAACGAATTGTATTTAAAATTACTGACCATAAGCGCCCCAGCGGCGGTGGTGAGCAACGCTACAAATATTTGAATAAGTGATTCAGGGAACAGCTCTTTTACCTGATATTCATTTCCAACCCAGACTAAGCCCGCTACTAATGCTGCGGCGGAGGGGCTTGGTAGCCCTTGAAAGAATCGTTTGTCTGCGGTTTCAACACTGGTATTAAATCTGGCTAATCGGAGCGCCGCCCCTGCAACATAAATAAAAGCCGCCAACCAACCGAGTTTACTAAAACCCGTCAAAGCCCAATTATAGGCGACCAGCGCCGGGGCCATTCCAAACGAGACCATATCCGCCATTGAATCATACTCAGCGCCGAAGGCACTTTGGGTATTCGTCATTCGAGCAACCCGACCATCAAGACCATCAAATATCATGGCGATAAATATAGCGATTGCCGCCGCTTCGAATTGCCCTTTCATCGATGCCACAACAGCAAAAAAACCAGAAAAGAGTCCAGCGGTTGTTAACAGGTTAGGTAGTAGGTATATACCCTTGCGCTTTGTTTCTGTCATTCATTCCTCCAAACTGAGAGCTGGAATATATCACAGTTCGTAAATGACGTGACAGCCGAAAGCATGGATTTGCTCAGTATTTATAACGAGACAGATTAACATTCGGTCTGCTCATAGAGGAAAGACATGGCAGCCCAAGCTGCCATGAAGCGTGTTTGTTAAAGGATGGCGAAACCATCACCTTCAACATCAATAACGATTTTTTCTTTACCTTTTAAATCACCGGCCAGCAATTTTTGGGCTAGGGGGTTCTCTATATTGTGTTGAATTGCACGTTTTAGTGGCCTTGCACCGTAGACTGGGTCAAAGCCGGCTTCGGCTAGTTTATCCAACGCTGCATCGGTCAACTCAAGGGCCATCTCTTGTTCTTGCAACCTGTCAGCCAAATGTTGCAATTGAATAGACGCAATCGCTTTAATTTGACTCTTACCGAGAGGATGGAACACCACGGAGTCGTCAATTCGGTTGATAAACTCAGGTCTGAACTGCTCAGAAACGACATTCATTACCGCTGCTTTCATCTCATCGTAGTCTTTCTCGTTGTGCAGTTCCTGAATAAGGTGCGAACCCAGGTTAGACGTCATAATAATCACGGCATTTTTAAAGTCGACAGTTCGACCATGTCCATCTGTTAAACGACCATCATCAAGCACCTGCAGCAAAATATTAAATACATCGGGATGGGCTTTTTCTATTTCGTCCAGCAAAATCACCGAATAGGGTTTACGTCTGACAGCTTCAGTCAGATAGCCGCCTTCTTCATAACCCACATATCCTGGTGGTGCACCAACCAAACGAGCTACCGAATGTTTTTCCATAAACTCGGACATATCCACCCGCACCATGGCATCTTCGGTGTCAAATAAAAACTCAGCCAATGCCTTACATAATTCAGTTTTACCTACGCCCGTTGGACCTAGGAATAAAAATGAACCAATCGGTTTGTTCGGGTCGGACAATCCCGCTCTGGAACGACGAATGGCATTAGACACAACACCAACAGCTTCACGCTGCCCGATAACTCGACCATGCAGGTCCTCCTCCATGCGCAACAGTTTTTCTCGCTCACCTTCCAGCATTTTATGCACAGGTATACCGGTCCAACGCGATAGTACATCAGCAATTTCTGATTCGGTGACCTTATTTTTTACCAGCGTTGTCTGACGCTTCTCAGATAATGTGGCAAAGTCCAGCTTTTGCTCTAATTCGGGAATACGACCATATTGCAACTCTGACATACGATTAAGATCTTGCGCTCGGCGAGCTATCTCAAGATCTAGCTTCGCTTGCTCCAGTTCTGCCTTAATATGCTGCGTTCCCTGCATAGCGGTTTTTTCTTCCCGCCATACCTGATCTAATTCCCGCAACTTGTGCTCGAGCTTTTCACGATCTAACTCAATGGACTCAAGCCGTTTATGACTAGCATCATCCGTTTCTTTGGATAACGCCTGTTCCTCTAGCTTGTACTGAATAATCTTGCGCTCCAGCCTGTCCATATCCTCTGGCTTGGAATCAATTTGCAGACGAATACGCGAAGCCGCTTCATCAATCAGATCAATGGCTTTATCTGGCAGTTGTCTGTCGCTGATATAACGGTGTGACAATGACGCCGCCGCCACAATTGCCGGGTCTGTAATATCGACGGCATGGTGTAATTCGTAACGTTCTTTTAATCCGCGCAAGATAGCAATGGTATCTTCAACTGACGGTTGCTCTACCAGTACTTTCTGGAAACGGCGCTCCAACGCGGCATCTTTTTCAATGTACTGACGATATTCATCAAGGGTGGTTGCGCCAACGCAGTGCAATTCCCCTCGTGCCAGCGCGGGTTTTAGCATATTGCCAGCATCCATGGCACCGTCACCACCTTTGCCAGCCCCCACCATGGTGTGCAGCTCATCGATGAACAAAATGACACTGCCTTCTTCTTTAGCCAGCTCTGCTAAAACGGCTTTTAATCGCTCTTCAAACTCACCTCGGTACTTCGCACCAGCAACAAGCGCCCCCATATCCAAAGATAAAACGCGTTTATTCTTCAGCCCTTCGGGAACTTCACCATTAACAATTCGCTGCGCCAAACCTTCGACAATTGCTGTTTTACCCACACCGGGCTCACCAATAAGCACGGGATTATTTTTGGTACGGCGCTGTAAAACCTGAATAGTGCGACGAATTTCTTCATCACGGCCAATGACGGGGTCCAGTTTGCCCTGCTCTGCTCTCTCGGTCAGATCAGAGGTATATTTCTCTAAAGCCTGACGCACATCTTCGGCATTAGGGTCAGTGACTTTCTGTCCACCGCGCACTTTTTCAATCGCATCTTCAATGCTTTTATCACTGGCACCCAGTTGTTTCAGGATTTCACCAAGCTTGCCTTTATCCTGAGTAGCAGCCAATACGAATACTTCCGAAGAGATGTAATCGTCTTTTCGTTTTTGCGCAATTTTGTCGCATAAATTAAGCAACACCACCGCATCTTTTGACAATTGCACATCGCCGCCGATACCTTCTACTTTGGGCAAACGTTCTATTGCTTCTGATAATAATGAGCGCAAGCTATTAAAATTGACACCCGCGGCTTCCATCAACGCTTTAACGGAACCGCCTTCCTGATTCATCAACGCCATCATGACGTGCACAGGCTCTATATATTGATGATCTCTTCCCAACGCAATTGACTGCGCATCTGAGATCGCTATTTGAAACTTACTGGTTAATCTATCTAATCGCATAAAAATTCCTGCGGACAACTTTTTTAACTAGATGGGAGTCTGGTAACTAACATTCAAGACAATGGCACAAGGTTTAGACGAGTTGTTGATCTAAATCAAACATCAAGCCCTTGAACAATATAGCTATTTTTATTTCACAATCCATATAAAGGTACCCATTCTTCCTGTTTTGCCATCTCGGCGGTAGGAAAAGAAGCGTTCTGGCTGTGAAAAGGTGCACAGTTGCGCAGTACTGACATGCTCGATGCCACAATTTTGAGCTTGCTGGCTGGCAATTGCAGGGAGATCAGCAAAGTATTTATCAGGTGTTGTGGCGGTTATAAATGCCTCACTAAAAGATGGGAACGCCTTTTTTACATCCTCCCCAACTTCAAACTTATCCTGGCTAATTCCTGGCCCAACCCATAACATCAATTCAGACACATCACCTCGATAGCGGGCAACCGTACTAGCTATAATACCTTGTTGCAGTCCTCGCCAGCCAGCATGGATAGCTGCAACAAAGGTGCCTTGCTTATTGCAAAGCAAAATTGGCAGGCAATCAGCTGTCATTATCGCGCAAACAACGCCGGGAGTGGAGGAATAACTGGCATCAGCGATTAGCGTGCAGGAGTCATTGTGGTTAAGTTCAACTACATATTTACCATGTACCTGCTGCAACCAGGTTGGCTGAGCAGGTAACGGCAGCTTTTGCCGGTTGCCCCTGACATGCTGAGGATCATCCCCGACATGTAAGCCCAGATTTAATGAATCGTAAGGGGGTAAGCTTTCTCCGCCAAACCGTGTTGTTGAAAAGGCACGGACAGTCTCTGGTGCAGACCACTTTGGCGTAACAAGCTGCAGACCTTTACCACTCATGATGTCCGACAGAATCGGCTTTTAATGCCTCTTTGAGTTGCACAAAGTCTGCAGGCAGAGGCGCATGCCAACTTAACCATTCGCCAGTAACCGGATGATGCAACCCAAGCTGGATGGCGTGAAGTGCCTGTCGTTTAAACGTCTGTAGCTCTCTCACTAATTCTTCAGATGCACCTTTGGGTAGCTTTAAACGAGACCCGTATTGCGGATCACCCACCAAAGGATGGTGAATATAACTCATATGCACGCGAATTTGATGGGTGCGTCCAGTTTCCAGTTTTAATCTCAAATGAGTATGTTCGCGGAATTTCTCAACAACACGATAATGAGTTATGGCCTCTTTACCCATTTCTTTTACTGACATTAATGTCCGTTTAGTACTGTGTCGACCGATTGGTTTATCGACAGTGCCACCAGCTACCATAGCGCCAACAACTATCGCTTCGTACTCACGACTAATTTCGCGTGCCTGTAATCGGGCCACCAAGTGGGTGTGAGCAGGTACATTTTTCGCGACGACCATTAATCCCGTTGTATCTTTATCCAGTCGATGCACAATTCCAGCTCGTGGTACCACCGCGATATCGGGAACGTGATGCAATAAGGCGTTCAAAATCGTGCCATCCTGATTCCCTGCTCCAGGGTGTACCACCAGATTGGTGGGCTTGTTGATCACCAGAATGTCATCATCTTCATAAACAATGTCCAGGGCAATTTCCTGGGGTTGGTGGTCCTGCTCCACTTCTATTTTCGCATGCAACTCAACCTGTTCGGTACCTATCAATTTGGTACGTGGCGTGGTGACCAATACCCCATCGACCGTGACTTGACCGCTAACCACCCATTCTTTTAACCGGGTACGGGAGTATTCCGGAAATAACTCAGCTAAACATTGATCCAACCGCATTCCGGCATGCTGTAATTCAACTGTCGCCACCCTGTTCACTTCTTCAAACATAAACCGCCTTATAGACTCTTGTTCGTTTAATTTTATCGCAAAAGAAAGGATTTTACGTGAAATGGAACTTTTTGGTTAGGAGAATGTTCAGAATAACGTTGAAGAGTCATAGTCATTCACTTTCGGCTGAGTTAGAATCCCGCCCAATGAAACTAAATAAGTATATGATAAATAGAATTATGAAATCAGATTTGCTTCGCAGTATCTCCCTTGCATTGTTACTCGGTGTGGCCCTGACGGGTTGTTCCTCTTCACCCGATGAAGAAGACTTAATCATTGCCAACAAGGGCGCTGAAGCGTTATACGATGATGCGAAAAAAGCGATGAAGGTTGGCAACTTTAACCGAGCAGCAGCCACATTAGCGGCGTTGGATTCCCGTTACCCATTCGGTCCGCTGTCAAATCAGGTACAGTTAGATCTGATTTATGCCTATCACAAAACCGGAAAGACCGACGAGGCATTGGCAACCATTGACCGCTTTATTCGTTTGAACCCTAATCACTCAGATGTTGACTATGCCCATTACATGCGGGGCCTGGTAAACATGGAATCTGATAGAAATTTCTTTCAGGAAATAGTCAATATTGACCGTTCAGATCGCGATACCACAGAAGTTCGCGCCGCATTTGAAGATTTTCGTACCCTGATTGATAAATTCCCTGACAGCAAATACGCCGCGGACGCTCGTCAACGTATGCTTTTTATCAAACACCGTCTGGCGAAATATGAAATTGCGGTTGCCCGCTATTATATCGAACGTGGTGCTTACGTAGCGGCAGCAAACCGTGGTCAGTATATTGTCGAAAACTTCAGTGATACTAATCTGGTAAAGGAAGCACTGGAAATTATGGTTGTATGCTATACCGAACTTGGGCTGGATGAATTAAAGAGCAACGCCTTAAACACTTTACGCCTTAACTATCCCAACAGCGATATTCTGGGATAGCATTTCCTTATTCTAGACAAAGCCCCAATTTTGGGGCTTTTTTTATGTCTCAGTTTTAAATTGCTTAACCGCATAACCTTCCAATTGCGAATAACGGCAACACATTTAAATACCCTCAGAGCAACATCGATGATTAAACTGAAGCGGACAGCGTTGGAAAACTTCTCTGGTAACTTATCCCTCAGTAGCATTGGGGGTTCTGAAGCGCTTTAGGAGCGGAATGATGCATTTATGAGACAATAATGAGATTGGCGCAAACATCAAAACACCTACAAAAGGGATAGCTGGACCAAAAACAAAGGTAGAACCAATCACATGTCCAAGAATGTACTCTAGTCTATAGAGTGGTAAAAACAGAGCCGCAAGCAGCACTGCGCCTGCCAGATACATGGTGATACTCTGATACCCAGTGACAAACGCAATCGACTGCACAGTGCTTACCAGCAGCATACCTAAAAAACCGTTAAATACTGGCCTAAGACCTATTCGAGCGTCTGAATCACCTTTAGATTGAGAGTAGATTCTCTTTTTAATGACAGACGCCGAAATCCATACCAGCAGTGGCAGGATAAGTAACTCCCACCAATTAGATAGTCCCGGAAGATCTGCACGCATGAACAGGTGGTGGGTAACGATGCCACCATTAAAGTGCTCATAGGTTAAATGCACGACCGCAAAAACCACTACAGCCAGAAAAAGCCAGTTTCTTACCTTATCAAATTGTGTTTGATCCATTATTGCAAGCCCTTGTTAGATAGAACCGATTTTGATTGTGGTTTGTGAGGCAAATAACGGGCCACAAAATACTCTATATATTTCAGTGAGTTAGAAGTCAGCATTTCCAGTGATTAGTATTTCTCGCTATATTCTTGTGGGCTCTACCAGTTTGTGGCGAAATGTTCTACTGGCTTGGTCAACATCAAAGATAATCGCTGAATAAGGAGTGCATTCTGTTTAGCATTCACCAACGCATTACGAAATTGACGAACAGAGATCCGATAAAATACAAGGGTTACGCAACGATTTAAGCTATCAACAGAAAAAAGCGTAAATTCTGGAAAGGTAAATGGAAAAGGAAATTGTCTTTACTGCGACATCAATGTGGCCTGCGGTCAATCCGCAGGACGACGACAGAATCTACAATGCCAGAATCAATCATGCCTGACATCTAATTCGAATAATAAATTTTTCTTGAGTAAACAATATGGGAAATGGCAATACACGCTCACAGGAGGCAACCAACCCACATTGTATTACATCCCAAATTGATACTTACCCCCTAGCCAGACCGTCAATGTATTCCTGCAGTTTCGCTTCAGCTTCGTCACCAAACAATATATGACAGGCTTCTTTGAGTCCCGGAGCAGCCAATATGTCTTCGGTACGCACCACCAGGGAGATTTTAGAGCGTCGGCGTAGGAAATCATCGAGTTTGGTAACCATTTCCCTTTTAGCCGCATGCTCAATCTCTACTCGTAAATATTCGGAGTTTTCTATCAATAACTGTGCTTTGGTGGGATCTTCGCGAATGCTTTCCAACATCGCTATGGCATTGCGGCCATAACGTCGCCAGAAACGCTGCGTCAGTAGTTCAGAAGAGGACGCGGGTGTCATTTCATCTAACCCCATCAATTTGGCACGATGCATAAACTCCCGCTTTACTGAATCGCCTGGTTCGCCGTACCATTTGTGGTTGGCGAATGGCAGCGTTACGCCGAGTTGTTGTACTTCTCGAGCGATTTCGTTCCCAACATTAATGCAGTCGGTTAACTTGCCGCCAAAAATAGAAATATGTTTATTCTGGCTGTCAATGTCCACCGCATGTTTACGGGATAATTGTACCCAGTCAGCTTTGCCGCCTGTGCCTTTTATTGCGAGGGGACGAACGCCACAACGCTTGGCAATCACATCGTCTTTGGTAATAGGTTTTTGCAACGCTAGCAGACGATTGACATTATCCAGTACAAATTGGATGTCGGCATCAGTCACTTGCGTAAGCGGTGATTCTACCTGTTCATCTGTTGTGCCAATACAGGTTCTTGGCCCCATTGGAATGACAAAAAACAAGCGACCATCATCTGCGAAAAACGTCAGAACCTTGCCGCTATCACTGACTCTGTCGACTATCAGATGAATGCCTTTGGAAAAAAGATGGTGATGCTGAGTTTCCTGTTGAATAGCATTATTGATTTTATCGACGAAGGGGCCTGCGGCATTGATAAATACCTTGGAGCGAACAACAAACTCTTCGCCACTCATTTCATCTTTGACGCGCGTTTGCCAATGCTCTCCTTGTTTGTCTGCCGACAATGCCTCAACATAGTTGGCCGCTATACAGCCGTAACTCATTCCCTGGCGGATAAAGTTAAAAACAAACCGGGCATCATTGTCATGCAAATAGCAGTCAGAATACTCAAAACCACCAGCAACATTGCTGGTATTAATGGCATTTTCCAACTGTTTAATACGTTTGGCGCTTAGATAACGAGGGGCAATTGTGAAAAACCGGCCGATCATCCAATACAGTATCGTGCCGAGAAAGACAAAGAACGGAGAAAACCGAAATCCCTTTTGAATACTGGTCAAAAACCGAATCTCTTTGACCGTAGATGGATAACTCTTCATCAAATGATTGCGGCTTTTACACAGCTTGTAAACCAGACCGAATTCATTACTTTCGAGATACTTAATTCCACCCCAGGCAAGGTTTGAAGAATTTGAACTGGTAAAGCCCGCAAAATCCCCTTTATCTATCAGTGCGACTTTTGCCCCTTTTGCTGCAAGTGCCGAAGCGGACACGGCACCATTGATACCACCACCGATAATCAGTACATCAAAATCCTGGGCGCGTAACTTTTCGATATTGCTTTTGCGTAAACTACTCATACCGCTCCATCGTAAACAACCTTATCATGTATCTTATATAAGACTTAAGGGATCGGCAATCAAATTGTGGCTAAAATTTGATTAATTTTAGGACGATAGATTGAAGGCAGCATTAGTACTGCACTTGAAAGTATGAAAGTCAGCTATAGCCCCGAAGATGAAATATCAAACCATAAAGATTTGTCATCCAGAGGTGTCGCAGCTGACAGTCCTGGATTATTAATGCGAAAGATCTTGCGCTCGGCCATATTGGTTAATTCCAATGCCTCACGGATAGCCGGATTGGCAAGAAACAATCTGTCAAAGGTGCCATCGTCAATACCTCTACGTAATCCTGCCTGAATTACATCCGCCAGCGCTGTGTTGTTTTTCGACGTAAACATATAAAGAGGCATGGGATAGACCAACATCAGCTCTTTTTCGACCGTGATATTCAGTGGTGAGTTTTGTACTTCTGCCCATGGCTCATGCACGGCTCTTGGGAAATAGTCGAATCGGTCACCATCAAGCATATGGAATAGATTCGGATATTTGACGGGTTTGACAACAGGTATACCAGCAGATTCTAAAATCGGCGTGTCAGACCAAAACCGCCCTTGCCCGGCTTTCAGTTTCAACAAATCAGAAAAGCTGTTCACCTGGCTGAATCTGGCCTGATCGCCTTTCCTGATAATAAAGATACGATGTCCAAGCAGACCTTTAAAAACGGGAATTCTGATGGGATGGAATTGCCGTTCGATTTCCGCTGATGTGCCAATCCACATTACACTCAATGAGCCTTCGTTTAGCATAGTCTTGAGTCGTTCCTGATTCACAGGTTCAGGAATAGATTCAGTACGGTAGGTATTTTCTGTTTGATAACTAAAAGCCATATCAAGCAATTGAATTGGCCACTGATCACGAGATGAAGATGGATCAACATAGTTGTGACGAACCACAATCTCTGCCGCTGTTGCACAACCAGACACTAAAACAAAAATGCAGAAAATAAAATTTCGGATTGTAAACATGAACTTGACGTCCTCCTGCATCAAAGTAAAGCCGAATTCGCCAGGATTGCCAAACTGAAATCCGGTATATGTGATTTATCTGCCGAAAAAGATAAACCCAGCCACATGAAATTCCAGGGGCCGGTTACCTTATCCCGAATAAGCACAGCAGAATAAATATGGCAATCCAGACTGTTTCAGCCACCATCAGTAAAATGGGTTTTAACCCCACCTGCGTTAACTGCGCCAGATTAGACTTCATGCCAATCGCCGTAATGGCGACCACCAGCGCAAAGCGACTGACTTCCGTCGCAGAGGTGGTGACAATCTCAGGTACATTAATAAAACTGTTCAATACCATCAGCGCGATAAAAGCGATGAGGAAACCCGGCAGTCCCGGTGCTTTCCCCTGCTCTGTTTGTTTATCTGTATTTAACTTAAGCACCAACAAAAAGCACAACACCACAGGCATCAAGAAGCTGACCCGCACCAGTTTCGTCAATACTGACAAGTCACCGGTTTGATCAGAAACGGAATAACCAGCTCCGACAACCTGAGCGACATCATGAATTGTGCCGCCTAAAAATACACTGGTTTCGGTTTCCGTTAATTCCAGGTAACCTGCCAGGATTGGATAGGCCACCATAGCAATGGTGGATAAAGAGGTGACGCCAATAATGGTTAATAACGTGTCCCGTTCGCGGTGTTGGTTATTGGGCAGCACCGCAGAAATAGCCATCGCGGCTGAAGCGCCACATATGCCTACAGAGCCGCCTGTCAGTGCTCCAAATCTCTTGTCCAGTCCCAATATTCTGGCCAGAAATATGCCAAAGATTATTGTGGTGGTCACCGCCACAATTAAAAACAATGCGGTTTGCCAGCCTAATGAAACCAGATCATCAAATGCGATTCGCAATCCAAGCAATGCCACGCCTATGCGCAGTACATGACAGGCAGTGAACTCGATACCTGCCTTACATTTTGTGTCCTGATAAAGAAACGACAACGCTATCCCCAGTAGCAAGGCAAATAACATCGCCGGCGCGCCGTAATGTTCGCTTAAGAATAGAGCGGCCAAGCCTGTGATAATAGATACAAAAATACCGGGCCAAAGCTCCCGGTATTTTTGTTTTAGTGCTGTAAGATTCAACATCTGCTCAACACACTGCTACGCTGCTGCTAGTGCGACGAGTACAGTTCGTTTGCGCTCACCCGAATAGGGCCGTCTCCCATGCATGGCACAATAGTTATCCACCAACGCCACATCGCCATCTTGCCATGCCAGGTCAAAAACAAATTCTTCAGCCAGTTTACTCACAAGTTCCAGACCCTCTTTGGGGATATTTGAGTCATCGCCAAAACATAGCGCACTTGCGGGATTTTCTCTAACTCCTTTCCATCCCATATAGGCAGCAATTATTTGATTAAAAAATGATTTCTTACCATTTGATAACTCGATAACCGCAGGCAGTACAGGAGTCGTAGCATATAAACTGCCATCATCTTGCCAATTCCATGAATAGCCCAAATCTTTCAACTTCGCTTCAGCAGCCTCTACAGTATCGACGCTCAATGTACTTTTCCAACTGCGTCCCTGACCAGAGTTTGCATCGTCCACACCGGGCATCTTGGTGGTGTATTTTACACCCTTAGTTTCAAAATCTTGTGCCAATTGCGGTGCTTTTTCCTGCAATGCTGCAAATAACGCATCAGAGCGGCAAAGTGGTGTAGCTCCCCCCTCATCCGCAGCTGATTGACAGAAGAAAAATATCTTACTCGGAAAAATTGGGGTTTGCGCCATTTCATGGTGCAAATATATTTCAACATCTTTTGGGGCTTCGTTAGCGGTAAACACACGCTCTGTGTAATTAATCCTTACCGCATTCGATAGTGATTCTTTATAGGTGAAGTTTCCGTACCCGAAGGCACTTGAAAAGGCATCAAAGGTCTCTGCCGAGTTTATCGGAAACCCTCTGAATAATAACGCGCCGGCATCAGTCAGCTCAGCTTCCAGCTCGGCTTTATTCTCTTTCACCCATGCCAATACATCTTCCAGTGCAGTAAACCCTGATTTGTTCTCAACCACACCAGGAAAAACAGTGTCGTCTAAGTGAAGCTGGCCTGCAACATTGCTTAATTCAATTTTTTTCACAGTGGTCTCCTAATCGTAAATTGGACAGAGGGTGTTAAACGCTGCCTGACAAAAATGTCCTGGATCATTAAAACGTCTATTGGCATTCAAAGCTGAAATCGCCTGCATTTCCTGTTCGTTGAGCGCAAAATCAAAAATACTCAGATTCTCTTTCAAACGATGTAGTTTGCTGCTTTTAGGTATGATTGAACATCCCCGCTGGACGTTCCAACGGAGCACTACCTGTGCAGGTGTTTTACCCAGTCTTTCTGCGGCCTGTTTTACAACCACCTGCTCAAGAACTGATTCGTTTTGCCCCGCCATATCGAGTTCAAGATATGACAACGCGCCTAGAGGTGAGAAGGCAGTCACATTCAAACCGTACCCCTGCGCCAAACTAATCAATCGCTCTTGTGTCAGGTAAGGATGCGATTCAATTTGCAGCGTGTAAGGTTTGATTTGTGCGTAATTCATCAAATCCTGCAGCAAACCAGAATTGTAGTTGCATACCCCAATATGCGTGCTCAATCCAGCTGTCACACAGGCTTCCATTGCTTGCCAGGTTTCATACAATGGTACTTTTGCAAATGCCATTTTAGGCTCTGCAGCATTCGGGTCCACAAACCACTCTGGTGGGTAGCGTTCTTCAAACGGAACAAACGTTTGAGCAATAGGAAAATGAATAAGATACAGATCAAGATAGTCCAGCCCCAGATCGTCTAATGATTTTTCCAGCGCTAACTGCACATGCTCTTTCGCATGATAGGTATTCCATAACTTAGACGTGATCCAAAGATCATCTCTGGTACACAATCCGTCATCAATGGCTCTTTTAATACCCTCACCGACCTGCTTTTCGTTCCCATAGTCGCATGCGCTATCCAGATGACGATACCCAACCTCAATCGCTTCATATACGGCCTGAGCACAATCTTCTGGAGCAATTTTCCACAGTCCAAGCCCCACTTTTGGCATTTCTTTTTGTGACATAATGCGTCTCTCCTTATCTGTTTAGCAGACCGATATTTAGGTGGCCAAATATCGCCTGAAGGTAGTTTTCAAGAACAATTCTTGTGTCTTATATAAGACCAGTATCAGGCAGACGAAAGCTATTGTCAATGGCAGTTGTGATTAATTCAGTGAAAACCAGTAGGACAGATTTTTGTTGCTCGGTTATTGCAAATCAACTAAGTAATGATAATTGTCGGAGCGACAACGATTGATGCGATACTCTATCAACTTGCCTTCCAGCGATTGCGTTAATCGCGTAAACAATAATAGAGGTGACCCGCTGTCCACGCCAATAAGCTCGGCGTCCGACGTTGATGCCAGAACAGCCTTTATCCTGTCTGTCGTTTTATGCACGGTCAGGTTAAAGTGTAATTGATAAAAATGGTACAGAGTATGGGGGACATCCTCCATAGTAGTAAATCCTGGAAAATACTTTTCGGGCAGATAAATATCTTCCAGCAAGCACACAGCATCTTCCAAAAGACGTTTTCTGGATAACAGAATTACGCTTTCATTTGGTTGTAAGTTTAAGTGCTCGTTAACTTCAGCTGGCGGATTTGCACAGATGCCAAAAGAAAGAATTTCAGCTTTAGGTAACTCTGGAGCTTTGCCATCTTCCACCAAAGGAAAGAAACGATACAGCGCCTGTGATCCTGTATGTTCTGAAACAAAGGTCCCAACTCCTTGTCGGCGAGTCAGAATTTTTGATTGCGTTAAGCTATTGAGCGCCTTCCTGACCGTTCCCTGACTAACACCAAATTCATCTGCCAACTGAAATTCGTTGGGCAACATGTCACCTGGTTTCCAGCGTTGTTCGACAATAAGCTGTGTTACATGCTCTTCCACTTGCTTATAAAGTGGCTGAAACGTCATGCCGCCAGGACTGAGTTTGTTGTCGAATTTATTACTTGCCATGTCTGTTTTTATATTCCCGCTCTGCTGGCTGATTCAAGCAATTTGATATTGTTGCCTGGATAGCACTAATCCTACCGATTCTGCACCGGTTATTGTTTTTATCCTAAAAAGCTTCAGGAGTTTACCATAAACTGCATACCAATCACTTATGACCAGAAACAGTTAAAATAATTCCACTTTAGATAAACAATTCCCCATCTTGTTGCCACAATGACTGATACAAGTAAACCTTTTCATTCAAGACGAAAAAATTTTAGGCACTAAATTACAAAATTCATTTTCTTGTATTGTGCGGTGCTATTTCGTACACTCGAATTTTATAACTTATATAAGACACAAGATAGTTACATTTATTTCAGGTGTCAAAGTTAACAGCCGTTGTTTAATGGAAGGAGTAAAAAATGAGTGAATTTTCTGTGGTTAATCCCGATTGGAATTCCGTTGCACAAGTAAGCATAACTGCTGCAGGAACATGTATTTCCAAAGGTAAAGTTGCAATTGAAACTTCCGCTGGCGAAATGTACATAAGCACCTATAGCACTGGAATACGAATTCAGTGTGGAACGCAGCGACAGCTTGACTATGGCATGCTCAAAAATCTACCTGAATTGCAGGAATGCCAACTGGATAGCAATTCTGATAGGACCATCATTCGCACTGAAAAGCAAACTCTGACCATACAACACAAGCCATTTCAGTTTGAATTAGTCGTTAATGGTAATTGCCGGCAAAAAACGCCAAATGATGGCCACTTCGTTCGTCCCCTGCGTCTACCTCCTTTGGCAAAATTAGATGATGGCTGGCTGCTGTCATTTAATCTGGAAAGCAATGAGCCCGTTTATGGCTTAGGCGAGAAATGGGGCAAACTTGATAAGCGTGGGCAACTCATCCGCTCATTCAATCATGATGCACTTGGTGTCAATGCCGAGATTTCGTACAAGAACACGCCCTTTTGCTGGAGCCCAGAAGGTTGGGCGGTATTTTCCCACACACCTGCGCCGGTTAGCCATGCTGTCGGATATGCCCCATGGTCACAACGAGCGTATTGTGCGCTAGTAGAAGATGAAGAACTGGATATCTTTTTATTGACGTCAGATGCAGACAACAAACCTGCAGATTTGCTCGCTCAGTATACTGAACTAACAGGACGCGCACCCACCCCACCCGACTGGAGTTTAGGGGTGATTTTGTCCAAAGCCTACTACAAAGACGCTGAAGAGTTTATCCGCACCGCGCAAGAAGTGCGCGAAAATAATATGCATTGCGATGTTATCACCCTGGATGGACGCGCGTGGCAGGATACGGATACACGCTTCGCGTTTGAATGGGATGCCACGCGCTATCCTGATCCTGGAAAAGTGATTGAGCAAGTCAAAGCGCTAAACTTCAAAATCTGTATTTGGGAATACCCACTGGTTTCAGTACGCAATCCATTGTTCGATAAGATGGCACAAAATGGTTGGTTAATAAAAGATAAACGGACTGGCGAAGCATTTCGATACCAGTGGGATATGAGTGCATTTGGGGAAGTGCTGACTCCCTTACCCGAATCGGGCATTGTCGACTTTACTCACCCTGATGCTTTCGCGTTCTGGAGAGATGCGCATAAACCTCTCTTTGATCTTGGTATTGACATGATCAAAGCCGATTTTGGTGAGCAAATCGAAGATCCGAATATGTTGGCATACAACGGTGAAGAAGGAAAAGCACTGCACAACGTCTACTCTTTACTTTATAACCGCTGCGTTTACGAAGCCGCGCAAAAATACTGTAAGAGTGGTCCTTTCTTATTTAGTCGCTCTGCATGGACGGGTTCACAGTGTTACCCCGCACAATGGGGGGGAGATCCTCAGGCAGACTGGGGGGGATTGGCGGCGAATATTCGTGGCGGCTTGTCTTGGGGATTATCAGGCGCCCCTTTTTATGCGACCGATGTTGGCGGCTTCTTCAAAGATACCCGCGACCCTGAATTATATGTGAGATGGATACAAGCCAGTGTTTTTTCCGCTCACATGCGCTTGCATGGTATTGGTCAACGTGAACCATGGAGTTATGGCGAAGATGCAGAACGTGCAGCGAATCAAGCATTGCGGTTGCGCTATCAGATTCTGCCATACCTGAAACAGGTTATGCAGCAGGCTAGCAAAACAGGCTTACCGGTGCAGCGCCCAATGGTTCTGGCCTACCCTGATGATCGAGCTAGTTGGGCATTTGAAGACCAGTTTATGTTTGGTGAAGATATTCTGGTAGCCCCGGCTTATCGCGCAGGTGGTGCAGTTGAAGTCTATTTGCCTGCGGGTGAATGGGTAAAAATGGACGATAATCAAAAATTCACCGGAGGTGCTGTGCATCGTTTCATATTGGCACTTGACGAAATGGCAGTATTTATAAAATCAGGAGCAAATATTTCACTTGCTGAGCCTGTTTACTATATTGGAGACAATAAGATTGAATCATTAGCCCCTTTGGCACAATAACCTGTGCCAAAGACTATGATTAGCAAACTACAACAATAAAGGCGGGATTATATGGAATTTCAAGAGGTTATCACCACACTACTTTCCTGTGTCTTTTTTATGGGAATTGTCGCCTGGATTTCGTGGCAAAAAACAAAAGGAGTCGTCGATTCAAAAGATGGCTACTTTCTTGCTGGCAGAGGCTTAACCGGCGTATTTATCGCCGGCTCCATGTTACTGACCAATTTATCAGCAGAACAATTGATTGGATTAAACGGCAGTGCCTACGGCTACAATATGAGTGCTATGGCATGGGAGGTCACCGCCGGCTTTGCCACTATTGTGATGGCCATGGTATTTTTACCACGCTACCTGGCAGGGGCTTTTTCAACCTTGCCAGAGTTTTTAAAAGGTCGTTATGACGATACAGTGCGCCGTATGACCGTAGTGCTGTTTATGGTTGGTTATGGCCTGATAACAATCCCTTCTGTGCTCTATGCTGGCTCTGTCGCGGTGTTGCGCTTATTTGATGTTCCCGCATTATTGGGGGCCAGTTATGAAGTTTCGCTTGTCATCACCATCATCACTGTTGGCACTATTGGTTCGATATACGCCATCTTTGGTGGATTAAAAGCGGTTGCTGTATCCGATACCATCAATGGTATTGGTTTGCTTATTATTGGGATATTGGTACCGATTTTGGGCTTTGCTGCTTTGGGGGATGGCAGCGTAATGTCTGGTATGGAAACGGTGTTCAGCGAGCAAACCGAAAAGCTAAATGCGATTGGAGCAGAAGATGACCCGGTCCCTTTTGGCACGATATTCACCGGAATGATTTTCGCCAACCTGTTTTATTGGGGCACCAATCAATACGTCATTCAGCGTACCTTGGGTGCTCAAAATCTCGCTGAAGGACAAAAAGGGGTACTGTTCTCCGGCTACTTTAAACTGCTGGTACCATTTATGATGATGTTACCTGGCGTTATCGCATTCCATTTGTATCAAGGCAGTGAAATGCAAAGTATCGACCTTGCCTATCCTCGATTGGTGCGCGATGTACTGCCGGTTTATTTGTCCGGTTTTTTCCTCGCTGTTTTGTTGGGTGCGGTGTTCAGTTCGTTCAATTCACTACTGAACAGTGCCGCGACGTTGTTTGTGCTCGACGTTTATGCACCATTTAAAGATGACAAAGTGGAAGACTCGGAGTTAATAAACGTCGCTAAAATCGCCAGTATTGTCATCGCACTGTTCTCTTTTATCGTGGCACCGCTGTTGATGTTTGCACCGGAGGGACTATGGCAAATCATCAGAATATTTACTGGTTTTTACAACATTCCGGTAATCACCATTGTCTTGGTAGGACTGTTCTCCAGTCACATACCTGCACTTGGCGCGAAAATTGTTATTGTTTTCCATGTCATTGCCTATGCATTGCTCAAATTTGTTTTCGAGGTGGATATCAACTTTATTCACATTTACGCGATTTTGTTTGTTATCGAGGTTTCTATTATGGCCATTGTTGGCAGACTCTACCCTCTGCAACGCGACTGGCATTATGAACGTAAAGACACGGTTAATTTGGTGCCCTGGAAATATGCCCTACCTGCAGCGATCACTTTGCTCTCATGTATCGTGTTGCTTTATGTGTTCTTCTCTCCAATTGGCATCGTAGGCGGTCTGAGCGACATGTTCTGGTTGACTGTATTTATTGTGGTTGTTTCGAACTTCCTGTTATGCAGTTATTCGTTACGCCATTGGCACAAGGCTTATGCTGCAAGCATCGCCCACTTGGGCCGGGAAGATGAGGATGACGACGCAGATGAGGAGAGACAACTTGCAAAGTAACTTAAGTTTTATGGACTAAAATAAGTAACGAATGGCCCTTCGCTGGGCCATTTTTGTATCGTTTTATGTCTTATATAAGATATCTATTGCAATACAATTTGTTAACAGGTAATGTAAATTAAATGTGAATGGAAAATGGACCGAAAACGCCGTGCAAAAACAACCTCTGAAGTTGTTGCTAATAAGGTGCAGTGGCCCATTTTAAATCAGATGTAAATTACACGCTGATCATCGCGCACAACAGTTTCAATCAACTTTACCGGACTTCATCGGTAAAAAATTGGGATGTAAAAAGCAGTCGGAGAAACACATGCAAGCACACAAAAAACAAATCGCGATCGCCGTCGCGTCAGCTATTGCTGTTCTTAGTAGCTCTACCTCGGTATGGGCACAGGAAACTGAAGATGAAAAAGAAGGCTTTGAAACCATTGAAGTCACCGCACAAAAACGGGTGGAACGAGTATCAGATGTCCCAGTTGCCGTTTCTGTTTTGCGTAGTGAGCAAATAGATTCCACCTTCTCATCGAGTTTTGAAGGATTACAATCATTAGTTCCCTCCGTGAGTTTCCGAAAAGGGAGCACGACTCGAAACTCCGCAATCACCGTGCGTGGTATCGGCACTATCTCATTTAGTGTTGCCGCTGAGCCCAGTGTTTCTACTGTCGTTGACGGTGTCGTTCTCGGCCGTTCTGGTCAGGCCTTTACAGACCTCTACGATCTGGAACGCATCGAAGTTCTGCGCGGACCGCAAGGTACGTTGTTTGGTAAAAACGCCTCCGCAGGTGTGGTCAACATCACGACTAAACGCCCTAGTGGTGCGACAGAAGGTATGATCGAAGCCACCATATTCCAGGACGATGAGTACAAATTAAAGGGTAAGATACAGGGTGAAATTACGGATACTGCTGCAGGTAGCATTGTCTTTACCAAGTCGGCATTTGACGGCAACCTGTTCAACGTATACAACAATGAAACGGTAAACGGCTACGACAAAGAAGGTGTACGCGGTATGCTGGATGTTGACGTAACCGACAGCACCAAGATGCTATTTATCTTCGAAAATGTGCGTTCAAATGACGATTGCTGTGCGGATGTTGAAGGTCGCTTAAGTGGTCGTAACAATGATTCTGAAGCGGCACCAACTAATGGTTCCGACCTTGACCTGAATCAGCGATTAGTTGATCACGATTTTGAATCTCGTACGATCGATGAAACCACCGCCTTTTCTGTGCAACTCGATACTGATTTCGACAACTTCTCATTCACCTCGATTACCGCATACCGCACTTGGGATAACACCGAGTTTCGTGAAGGTGACTTTACTTCTATCGCCGGAGACTCAACTGAGCCTGTATTTGGTGTACCATTCCAGTTGCATGATGTCGGCCCTCAAAGCTGGAATCAGTTCTCTCAGGAAATTCGACTGGCCTCTACCACCCAAGGAAAGTTTGACTGGCAAGTGGGTGGCTATATTTGGGATATGAGTTCAGAACGGAACTTCACCCGTGACGCCAGTTGTCAGAATAACAATGGTCAATTTGGTCAAGCTATCAGCCACTATCTGGAAACTAATCAGGGCATCGAAAACCCAACTGACGAACAAATAAATGCGTTTATTGAATCTGAAGGATTGTCGTGTAATGCCAATGATATTGTCAGTGCAACGGCGTACATGGAAACCGAGTTCAATAACTGGGCACTTTTTGCCGATGCCAAATATCATTTAACGGATAGTTTCCGTTTATTAATGGGTGCTCGTTACACAGATGACGAAGTGTCCTTTAAGCATAATCGTGTGAGTAACGATACATATGGTCGTCGCGGTGTTGGTGTGCGCCCTGCAACAGAAAATACTGACTTCGAAGGTGATGTAGAAGAAACCAATGTGTCGATTAAGCTGGGTGCCCAATATGATATTGAAGACGCCGGTATGGTTTATGCCACCTACTCTCAGGGTTATAAAGGTCCAGGTTTCAACGTCTTTTATAACATGGCAGAAAAAGACACGGCGCCAATCGGCGAAGAAACGTCTGATGCGTACGAGCTGGGCTACAAATACGCAAGCCGCGACGTGTTGTTTAATGCCGCTGTTTTCCGCACGGAAATTGATGGCTTCCAGGCTAACAACTTCGACAATACAAGTGGTGTCACTATTACCCGTCTAACTAACGCCGGTAGTGTTATTACTGAAGGTTTTGAAGCGGATATTTTGTGGCAGGCAACCGATAATCTGACGATAAATGCCGGTTTTGCCAGCGTCGATGCGGAAATTGACAAATTCAACTGTCCGCTTAACGAGCCAGATTGTGGTGGCCGCGCCGGTGCAGATGTGCCTTTTTCACCTGATCTGAAATACTCATTTGGCTTAGACTATATCCAAGAGCTAGATAATATGAATGTGCTCTACAACGCCAGCTATGTTTACACCGATGAACAAGTGGCTGACTTTCTGGATGTGGGTACAGACCGTTCTACATCACCCCTGGTGCTGCCCGACTATGGCTTGTTAAATGCCAGCGTTGCCTTCTCTTTCCGAGACGACCAGTACCGTATATCGTTGATTGGTAAAAACCTGACAGATGAGAGTTTCTACACGACCTATAGTGGTGACAACTTCCGTTATCAGGTGCCAAGAGATGCAGATCGCTATTTTGGGGTACAATTTAGAGCGAGTTTCTAAGGCACTAACCTTTCCCGAACAAGTGCAATCACTAGGTGATTGCTCTTAAAAATCAAAGAGCCGGTAGCGTGACACTACCGGCTTTTTGTTATTCAGCGCTTCGCTATCTGAAAAACAGGTGACTAAAGGGGTTCAGCAATCTCGCTAGTCCTGAAGTAAAGTGCAAAGGTTCGTCGACAAAACTGAACACCAGACAACCGTCGTCATGATTCGACACTGGAGCATGCTTGTCATTGCCATCCAGATGGATAAAATCCCCGGTGTCAAATTGGCGGATACCATCCTCAAATTCACCGTTCACCACCAACGTCAACTCATTGCCTCGATGCGTATGTTCGGGCACTCTGCCACCCTTCTCCATATAGATGAAGTGCGCCTTACCCATTGAACCAAGGTCAACAGGTGCTTGCCATAACTTACCCACCAGCTTTGACCAGCCGTCTGTCTTGTGAACAAAGCGCCCCAAAGTACGCGGTAATTCGAACCTGCGTCCGTCTAACTCGATACTTTTAGCTTGTGGTCTGGGATCCGGTCGATGATCAGGACCCAACTGCATAATGTTGTTCATCATACTGTCAAACAGGTGAGCATCGTTGGCACTGACAAGATCATCTTGCGCTTCTTTCACCAACATACTACCCGCTAAATCGTCAGTAATTTCTTCTATGTGAGCCTGACAGTGCTTACACATATCCACGTGCGCCGACACCATAAGCGACCATGCTGGAGACAAATTGCCTTCAACAAACTGCTGTAGCTGTGTCGTACTTGGATGAAAATTAATCATACTCTTTCATCATCTCTTTCAATTTTTGTAATGCTAAACGTGTCCGGGATTTAACCGTTCCGAGAGGAATACCCAACTCGTCCGACACTTCTTGCTGCGATTTGCCGGTGATATAAATTGCTTCTATTACCACACGTTGCTTCTCTGGCAGCTCCTGCAACATCTCACCTATCTCTTGCAAGGTGGTTTGCTGGTCTAAATCTACTTCGTTCTCATCTGCTGTCTGCTCAAACAACACAGGCCATAAATCTTCTGAGCAGATGTCTTCTTTTCTGTTTTGCTGTTTGCGCAACATGTCAAATCTGATGTTCCGCGCAATGGTAAAAATCCAGGTTGAAGGCGAACCCTTTTCGAAATTGAACAAGTGGGCCTTTTGCCATACGTTGGTCATTGTTTCCTGAACCAACTCCATGGCTTGAGACTCGTTACCTGTCTGACGCAAGGCATATGACCTCACGCGGGGAGCGAAAAAGTTAAAAAGTCTGGAGTACGACTTCCTGCATCGAGTCTCAGCGACATTGGCCAAATAACGAGACATCTCCTCTGCACATTCTTTGGGCTGTTTTATCTTTGCGTACTCTTCGGACACTGAAGTTCCTACTAGCATCTTACTCACCATTTAATCAGCATATAACCTATTACGGCGGGTTGCTAACTTTGGATCATTTAATAAGTTGTTCAATGTAACCTGGGATTGCAGATTTATCTTCAGCGGTTAGCAACTTTTGCTTCTCTTCGGCGCGAATGGGTAGCAATTCCAACCAGCGGCATACCACCCAATTGAGGTCATTAAATTTAGGTTCTGGGTAAAGTTCTTTGATTTCCGGATAGCTTTCAATAATTTCTAATAACTTATCAGCCAGCTTGGTGTGTTTGTTTATACTCCCTTCATCGAATAGATTTCCCGTCACTGATGTAGCGTCGCCTATTCTCAAACCGTCTTTTTCAGTAATAATGTTTTGAATCGTGACCAGAGATGTGCCTTCTACGGTTATGCCCAGAAGCCCATCGTCTAACAGCTCGAAATCGACAATGTGCACCAGTGTCCCAACCGGGAATATGTGCTGGTTTTTATCTTTGTCCCCCTGACTATTGAACATGCAGATGCAAAACTGGCTTTGGTTTAGGCACGCTTCCTTCACCATGCGCACGTAGCGTGGTTCAAAGATACGCAATGCCATTCTTCCCCCGGGAAGAATGTGTGCCGATAACGGAAATAGTGGAACTGCCTCTTGCATCATTGTGTTGTTGACCTGTCTCCAACATGATTCATGCTATAGAGTACACAAACGAGCGACAAATGGATTACTCTGTCGTGATTTAAGTCATTTATCTGGGACGTGTTGACCTTTTCTGAAAAATCATACAGCAATGGTACAGGCCCCGATGTGATCTTATTGTTTGCAAATTTTGTATCAGGTAACAGTGATTGTAGGGGAAGATTGTGGTCATTGATCGATTTAAGGAACTTTATACCGAGCTTACCAGCGACTCGGTAGCGCGTTTAAATGAAGTTTACAGCGACGACATCGTGCTTGTGGACCCAGTAGGCAGGCACTCAGGACTCGATAGTTTACGTCTGTATTTCGACAATTTGCTAAGCAACAACCAACAATGTCAATTCAAAGTCCACCAACACATTATTGCCGATGGCTGTGGTACCGTAACGTGGACCATGCACTATCAACACCCCAAATTAGCAAATGGCAAACCATTGACCCTTGATGGTGTCAGCGAATTGCATATTTCCGCCGACCGCATTACCTATCAAAGAGATTACTACGATATGGGTGAAATGATATACGAACACCTGCCGGTGCTTGGGTTTGTTCTTCGCCAAATCAAAAACAGAATGAAAGGAAATCAATAAATGACGCAAAAAATTGCGATCATCGGTTCCGGAATTTCCGGGCTTACCTGTGCTTATTTGTTACACAAAGAGCATGACGTGACTGTCTTTGAGGCCAACGACTACATCGGTGGGCACACCGCAACAATTGATGTAGAGATAGATAAACAAGAGTATGCAATCGATACCGGGTTTATTGTTTTCAATGATTGGACTTACCCCAACTTCATGAAACTTCTGGATAAGTTACAGGTTGAAAAGCAACCGACACAGATGAGCTTTAGCGTAAAAAATCTCGCTGAAAATCTAGAGTACAACGGCCACACACTGAACACGCTATTTGCCCAGCGACGTAACATCTTCAGCCCACGCTTTTGGGGTTTAGTATCTGACATTTTGCGCTTCAACCGAATATGTAAAGAAGAGTTAACCCGACAACAATCTCGCCAGGGTATGACCCTCAATGATTTTCTTTGCGAAAACGGTTTTAGGGAAATATTCATTGATAACTATATTTATCCCATGTGCGCTGCTATATGGTCGGCCAGTCTTGAGTCAATCAAATCTTTTCCGCTTCGTTTTTTCCTGCAGTTTTTTAATAATCACGGCCTGTTGAATGTTACAGACCGGCCACAGTGGTATACGCTTATCGGTGGCTCGCGTTCTTATATCGCGCCAATAACATCGGGGTATCGCGACAACATTCGGTTGAATAGCCCGGTGCAGACCATCACTCAAAATGACAATGGTTATCGGGTTTTACTGGGCAATGGCAAAGGTGAGGAACAATTTGACCAGGTGATTGTTGCTTGTCACAGTGATCAGGCTTTGGCAATGCTCGCTGAGCCGTCAGAAGCGCAACGACAGGTATTGGGCAATATCGACTACGCCCCAAATGACGTGATACTGCACACCGATATAAGTGTACTGCCAAAACGCCCACTGGCCTGGGCTAGTTGGAACTATCTGTTAACAGGAGAGCCGGGAGAAAAGACCAAACCCGCGACACTGACCTACAATATGAACATATTACAGCGCTTAGACGTGGACCACACTTTTTGCGTTACACTCAATGCTAACGACAAAATTGACCCACAGAAAATTTTGAGAAAATTCAACTACGCACATCCGCAATTTAATAATCGCACGATTTCAGCACAAACGCAGCGAGAGCAGATTTGTGGTGTCGATGGTCTGCATTTTTGTGGTGCGTATTGGTACAACGGATTTCATGAAGACGGCGTGCGAAGTGCATTAGACGTCTGCCAGCGATTTGGGATAGGCCTATCGTGACAGAGTTCGTCAGTCGTATCTATGTTGGGGATGTTTATCATGCCCGATTTAAACCCAGGCAACACAGTTTCTCTTACAACATTGTGATGTTTTTTTTGTCACTGGATGAAGTGCCACAGATAAGTCATCAAATAAAGCACTTTCATTACAATCACCGAGGCTGGCTGGAGTTTCGCGACAGTGATTACCTCAATGAACAAAAGCTATCGGTGTTGAATACCCTGGACCTGACCACCCAAAATTCAACCAGCGAGCAGCGTGCATTGGCCTTAATGAGTCACCTCAGCGGTGAAGCATTGCAAGGCAGGGTGTTTCTGCTTTCCCACTTACGCTGCATGGGGATGTACTTCAGCCCTGTTAATTTCTACTATCTGCAACAGGAAGACGGGCGTTTTAGCCATATGTTGGCTGAAGTCAGTAACACACCATGGAACGAGCGCCATTGTTATATTGTCGATTTAGCCGAACAAAAAGACTGCGAAAAAGTGTTTCATGTTTCTCCCTATAATCCACTTGATATGACCTACCAATGGCGCATTGCGCAACCGGGTGAAAGGCTCCATCTCACACTCGACTGTAAAAAAGAGACCACGCATTTCCGCGCTGGCATTCAACTTGAGCGACTCACTTTGACGGAGCAAAACGTGCGTAAGATGCTTAAACGCATCCCCAATATGACACTAAAGACCGTTGCAGGGATCTACTGGCAAGCACTGAAACTATTTGTTAAGCGCTTGCCTATTTACGATCATCCCAATACCGATAATCCTCATTAATCTTCGTCTGCACCGGTAACCGCATCGGTAATGCTTTTAAGCCGGTTAACCGCCAGATAATTCACAGACGATTTAGGATAAACCCCGTTGGCAGACACTTTGCCAGCCTCGCGATTCATCAAAATAGTCACAGCATCATCCACATCAGCCACACAGTAGATATGGAAACGCCCTTTCTTCACTGCCTGAATTACGTCATCGTGTAACATTAAATTGATCTGATTGGACTTAGGGATCACTACGCCTTGTTTACCATTGAGTCCACGGTGCACGCATAGCTTAAAATAACCTTCTATCTTTTCATTAACACCGCCAATAGATTGCACCTCGCCATACTGGTTGATGGACCCCGTAACCGCCAGTTCCTGTCGTACCGGAACATAGGTAAGCGCCGATAAAAGCGCTACGAGCTCTGCAAGCGATGCACTATCTCCGTCGATATGACCATAAGACTGCTCAATGGCAATATTGGCTGACAAGGTTAAAGGAAATTCCTGTGCATATTTATGTCCTAAATACCCGGTCAACAGCATGACCCCTTTGGAGTGTATCGGCCTGCCCAGTTCCACTTCTCGTTCAATATCCACCACCCCACTGGAGCCAGCGTACACGGTAGACGTTATACGAGCCGGTGTACCAAATACCGAATCGCCGATTTCCAGAACGGTCAGGCCATTGACTTTGCCGATGGCTTCACCTTCGGTATCGATCAGTACCTGCCCTTCTTTAATGTCTGTCAACAGAGATTGGCTGATACGACCGCTACGACGACGTTTGGCGTCAAGGGCTTCAGTTATATGTTTAACGTCCATTTCATCAGCATTTTGTGAGCTACAAAAGAAAAACGCTTCCTGCAGCAACTCAATGACGTCCGAAAAGCGTGCTGACAATCGTTCTTGATGCTCAGCAGTGCGCAGACTGTATTCCACCAGCTTATGCATTGCAGCATTTGAAATACTCACTAAACCCAGTTTTTTCACCTGATTGCGCACACGACCCACAAAGTCATACAAAGACGTTTTGTTGAGCGGAATTTCATGGTCAAAATCAACTAAGACTCGGAACAACTCGTCAAACTCATCATCATATTCCTGCAATGTGTAATATAAGTCCCGCGTGCCCATCAGAACCACTTTGACATTCAACGGAATTTGCTGCGGATTTAACGTGATGGAATTCACCATGCCGTAATCATGCTGGGAAATGTCCATTTTCACTTCACCGAACTTTAAAGCGAGCTTTAATGAATCCCAAACATAGGGTTGCTGGATCATTTTGTCCGCATCCAACAACAAGTACCCGCCATTCGCTTTGTGCAATGCGCCCGGACGAATCATCCGATAGTTCGTGAACAACGAACCCTGTACATTGCTGTACTCTATTCGACCAAAGATATTCTGGTAGGTTGGGTTAGGTTCATATATCACCGGTGCCCCGTCTTCCGGCTCATGGCTGGTAATGATATTCGGTAAGTACTGTTCTTCTAATATTGTTCGGCGATCGTATTCATCGTGCTTCTCTTCTTTCGACTCTGAGCCAAGCACTTCAATGACAATTTGCACTAAATTGGGTTTGAGTTGTCGCAGAAATTTAAGGATCCCCAGATCTGAACTATATTGGTGCTCAAGTTCTTTTAGCAACGGCTTTATCGCCTGCTCTGCCGTATCCTTTTTTAATTTTCTTAGGCGCTCCGACGATTCTCGTTTCCACTGGGGTAATTCAATCAACTTCTCACTGAGCATCGCTTCCAGCTCGTCAATCAAATCATAAAAATACTGACGGCTTTCTTCTGACAATTTGGCGAATTCTTCGTCATTGATAGGTTTTCCATCAATAATCGGCGAAAAACTGATGGTGCCGTCTTCTTCATACAGTGCAACACTTTTTTGCTGGGCAAAAAGTTCCAATTCGTCAATGACCCGATCATAACGCTGATCATATTCACGCCCTACTGCCGCTTTTTTGCGTTGATAGCCGGGGTTATCGAAAACGGCTGGAAAGGTGTCCAGTAACTCATCTATGAGTAAATTAATTTCTTTAACTAATTTTTTGCCTTCACCCGGAGCCAGTTTTAAGGCAACCGGTTCCCTCTCATCCTCAAAATTATTGAGATAACACCAATCGCTAGGTGTCTGCGCCTGCCCTACTGACTTTTCTACATATTCGTGTACAAGTGTATAACGACCTGTTGCAGGCTCACCCATGACATACAGATTGTAACCTCGAGCATCAATGCCCAGCCCAAATTCCAACGCCTCGCGCGCGCGCTCCTGACCAATAAAAGTACTGTGCAAAGCCGCTTCATCTTCAAGTGCCTTATTAATCAGCCTCTTGTTAATCGTTGCCGTGAGCTTTTTTGGTTCCAAAGGTGGTTTCAAATGCATGGATGACTCAGTTCCCATCATGTTTAATTTGCAACAATATAATCCCGTTTAGTCAGGTGTTGTCTGCCTGACAACGGTGTTTTCACTTCTTCTACTTAATATCGTGAAACATCTGTACGCTTTAAGTGAAACTTGAATACAGACAACTGTCAAACCATGTTTTGGCATTTTTAAATGAATGAGCAATAATCAGGCAAAACCATAGGGGAAAAGAATGTTATTTAAACGCTACGCTGGCACACTCTTATGTGCATTATGGTGCACCTCAATTGCAGTAGAGGCCGAAGTTGTTGTTATAAAAGACAATGGTTTCACTATAAAAAATCACATTACAGTGGACCGCTCTGTCAAAGACAGCTGGAATGGATTAATCAACAGTGTTGGACAATGGTGGCCCGCAGACCATACCTGGTGGGGCAACAGTGCAAACCTGACGATTAGTCCATATGCTGGCGGATGTTTTTGCGAAACTGCAGGGGACAACTCTGCAGAACACATGCGCATCAGTTATGTCGAGCAGAACAAGTTATTGCGCATGACCGGCGGACTTGGTCCATTGCAGGGCATGGGTATGTACGGCGCCTTGGACTGGCAGTTTGAAACAACTGACGAGCAACAGACCCAGATTATCCTCACCTATCGCGTCTCCGGATTATCAGATAAAGAAACTTATGAGGGCTTTGTTTCGGTGGTGGATAAAGTACAGGCGCTGCAATTAGGTGCACTGGGGACCTTTTTAACAGTTAAAGATAATTAACCAGGCAATTTGAGCAACAATACCGGCAAAATGCGGTTGTCCAAGCCCTACCCCTACGGTATTCTATGCCGCTATTTCGTTAACCCTTAGCCTCGGTGAATCAGAGGCAACCTTCGTAGTATTGGAAGCATTGAATGGTCGCAGAATATCAGCCGCAAAAAATTGAACAAGAAGTCCAGGAATTTTGGCAAAAAAACCAAACTTTTAAAGCCACTGAAAGTGCTGACAAAGAAAAGTTTTATTGCCTCTCAATGTTCCCCTATCCTAGTGGTCGGCTGCATATGGGGCATGTTCGTAACTACACCATCGGTGATGTAGTCAGCCGCTTTCAACGCATGCAGGGCAAAAATGTACTGCAGCCAATTGGCTGGGACGCCTTCGGTTTGCCAGCGGAAAATGCCGCCATTCAAAATAAAACGGCACCAGCGAAATGGACTTATCAGAACATCGATTACATGAAGCAGCAGCTGCAATCGTTGGGTTTTGGCTACGACTGGAACCGAGAGTTTGCTACCTGTCAGCCGGAATACTATCGTTGGGAACAATGGTTTTTTACCCGTTTATTTGAAAAAGGGTTGGTGTATAAGAAGAATGCCACCGTCAACTGGGATCCCGTTGATCAGACCGTTTTAGCCAACGAACAAGTTGTTGATGGACGAGGCTGGCGTTCTGGTGCGTTGGTTGAGCAAAAAGAAATTCCCCAGTGGTTTATTAAAATTACTGATTACGCAGAAGAACTATTAAATGATTTAGAGCATCTGCCTGATTGGCCTGATCAGGTAAAGGCCATGCAGAAAAACTGGATTGGTCGCTCAGAAGGCGTAGAAATGACCTTCTCCATTGCTGATAGCGATGAGCAATTTTCGATATACACGACCCGACCAGATACTTTGTTCGGGGTGACTTATGTCGCTCTAGCTGCCCAGCATCCGTTGGCAAAGCAAGCTGCACTGAACAATCCTGAGCTGGCGGCCTTTATTGAAGATTGTAAAAACAACAAAGTTGCCGAAGCCGATGTCGCCACTATGGAGAAAAAAGGCTGTGCAACAGGTATGACCGCTGTGCATCCGCTAACGGGTGAAGAAGTCCCGGTGTGGGTAGCTAACTTTGTGTTAATGAATTATGGTTCTGGCGCTGTTATGGCCGTACCGGGACATGATCAGCGCGATTGGGAATTTGCCACAAAATATGGCTTGCAAATAAAACAGGTCATCAAACCACAAGGCGATGAACATTGCGACCTTGCCGAGCAGGCATTCACGGAAAAAGGGGTATTGCTCAATTCTGCCGAATTTGATGGCCTGAATTCCGATAGCGCTTTCAAACAAATCGCTGAAAAGTTAGCACAGGCAGGCAAAGGCGAAATTAAGGTCAATTATCGTCTGCGTGACTGGGGTGTTTCACGCCAGCGCTATTGGGGTGCCCCCATTCCAATGTTGAATTTGGAAAACGGTGATTCCATTGCAGTTCCAGCAGACAAACTGCCGGTGCTTCTTCCTGAAGATGTGCAAATGGATGGCAATACTTCCCCGATCAAAGCCGATCCCGAGTGGCGTAAAGCTGACGTAAACGGCATGGCGGCGGAACGTGAAACTGATACTTTTGATACCTTTATGGAATCATCCTGGTATTACGCACGCTACGCTTGTCCGCAAGCTGACAGCATGCTGGACCCGGAAAAAGCCAACTACTGGCTGCCGGTAGATCAGTATATCGGCGGTATTGAACACGCCATATTACACCTGCTGTATGCACGCTTCTTCCATAAATTATTGCGAGATGAAGGTCTGGTAAACTCTGACGAGCCGTTTAAACGTCTGCTGTGTCAGGGCATGGTATTGGCAGACTCGTTTCGCAGAAAGGATGAAAATGGTGGTGACATTTGGTTTAACCCTGCAGATGTTGACATCGAACGAGATGAAAAAGGTCGTATTACTTCTGCAGTGTTGAGATCTGACGGTCAGCCGGTAGAACACTGCGGTATGACGAAGATGTCGAAATCAAAGAACAACGGCGTCGATCCACAAGCGGTGATAGAACAATATGGCGCTGACACCATTCGCTTGTTTACCATGTTCGCGGCACCACCGGAACAAACCCTGGAATGGGTGGACTCAGCAGTCGATGGTGCCAATCGATTTCTAAAACGTTTCTGGCGGACGGTTTCCGAACATCTGCAAGCTGGCGAAGTAGCAGCTTTAGAGCCTGCCAGTCTTAATAAAGAACAAAAAGCGTTACGTCGCGAAGTACATAAGACCATCGCCAAAGTAACGGATGATTTGGGACGTCGCCAAACCTTTAATACGGCAATAGCGGCACTGATGGAATTATTAAATAACGTGCAAAAAGCAGCCTCTGACACAGCACAGGATCGTGCCGTTATCCACGAAGCGTTAATGACCATGACACAAATGTTGAACCCTATTACACCGCACCTAAGTCATGTGTTGTGGAAAGCATTTGGACAGCAACAGGATGTCGAATTCAGCGGCTGGCCAGTTGCAGATGAAAGTGCCATGGTGGAAGAGGAAAAACTGATCGTGGTGCAAGTAAACGGAAAACTACGCTCCAAAATCACGGTGAGCGCCTCTGCAGATCAGGAAACGGTGCAAGAAATCGCGATGACACAGGAAAATGTGCAATCATTTACCGAAGGAAAAACGGTTCGCAAAGTTATTTATGTCCCGGGCAAACTGCTCAATATCGTTGCTAACTAAGCATATGAAATCACGTCATTTCAAACTGCTTTGTTGCTTGTTCCTTGCCGCGACCATACTCAATGGTTGCGGCTTTAATTTGCGCAATGATTATCAGCTGGATGAAAAATTCAAACAGTTACAGTTGATTTCGCAAGAAGCAAATGCCCCCCTGCCGAGAATATTGCAGCAACGACTCAAAGTGTTTGATGTTGAAGTCATTCGTCCAAATTTAAAAACCGCTGAAAATCCACCGTTGGCGACCATACCGACGTTGATTTTATATCCAGAGAATCTCGACAGACGCCTGCTGTCTTTGTTTCGCAGTGGTCAGGTAGCCGAATATGAATTGATCTATACCTGCCGATACGAGTTGATTAACAGTGCTGGCGATACTCGTCTTTATGAGTTTGAAATTCTGCGGGAATATCAGGATGATCCTGACCAGGTATTAGCAAAATCCAGAGAGCTTAATCTTATCCTCAACGAAATGCGGAAAGAAGCGGCGAACAGAATCATTAGACAATTTAGTGTCGAACAAATCTAGCCATGCAGGTATACGCAAACCAATACCCAACTAAACTGCAATCGTCTCTCGCGGCATTTCATCTAATCTTCGGTGATGAGCCCCAACAAAAGTTGGAATCTATTGACCTGTTGCGTCAAACAGTGAAAGCACAGGGCTTTACTGAGCGGCAATCACTAGTCGTTGATAATCAGTTCGAATGGCATCAATTATTAGATGCCTGCCAAAGTATGTCGCTGTTTGCCGAACGTCAGTATATCGAGTTGGAGTTACCCACTGGCAAACCGGGTACGGAAGGCAGCAAAACACTGATGCATTTGGCGGAACAGGCCAATCCGGATGTCATCCTGCTGGTCCACGGACCAAAGGTTGGCAAAGATGTGCAAAATACCAAATGGTTCAAAACGTTGGACAAACAAGGCTATTACGTACCTTGTTATGAACTCGAAGGAAATCGTTTGTTCACTTGGATGCGAGACAAACTAAACCAGTATCAATTGCCCGCCAGCCCGGATATTGTGGGCTTATTTGTGGACTATTACGAAGGCAATCTACTGGCAGCGGTGCAGGAAATGCAAAAGCTGTCACTTCTTCCGGAAGCCCAACGCGACAGCCGGGACCGCATTGAACCTTTGTTACTGGACCAATCTCGTTTTAACGTTTTTCAGTTGTCTGATCTGGTGCTGGCTGGCAACAGCAACAAAATGGTCAAACTCCTCTATCGCCTCGAAAGCGAGGGTGTAGAACCCACCATGATTTGCTGGCAACTTGCCAAAGAATGGATGATATTAAACGAGTTATCGCAAGCACAACAGCGGGGAGTTTCCCAGGATACGGTGTTCAAAACACACCGTATCTGGCAGAGTAAACAGGCGTTATATCTGCAAGCGATAAACCGATTATCGTCAGAGCGGCTTACTCATTTAGGCACTGAGATAGCCTCGTTTGACTCTGCGTTGAAGTCATCTGGTGTAGCAAAACCCTATGTCGCCCTGTGTCATCTATGTTTATTATTTGCTCCCATTCAGATTGATATGATTCAGCTAAGCCAGAGTTATGTCTAAAGCAACAACATCAGCGCCTTTACTGGGTATATTTGGCGGAACCTTTGATCCCGTCCACAACGGTCACATCAAGCCACTGGAAGCAGTGCAACAACAGCTGGAACTCAACAGGATTTTGGCCTTGCCCTGTCATATTCCACCACACAAGGAAGCCCCCAGCAGCTCTCCAAAACATCGACAGGCCATGTTGGAACTTGAAGTCAAACAACATCCATGGTTGACCATTGATAATCGTGAAATGCAACGCAACAAACCGTCCTATACGTTACACACCTTGCAAGAGCTGCGGCGTGAATATCCTGAGCAACATCTGTGCTTCATCATTGGCATGGATTCTATGCAGGCTTTTGACACTTGGTATCAATGGCAGGACATCATGCAGTTATGTCATCTTGTAGTCATGCAACGCGGCGGCTATCAACCTGAGTTTAATGCGACTGTAAAAGGCCTGTTGGATTGCGCTCAGGTTAGCCAACTTGATAGCTTGAGAAAAAACAAAAGCGGTCATGTTGTGTTTATCAATACACCACAACTTGATGTGTCATCATCAAATATTCGTCAACGAATAAAAAACTCTGAATCAGTAGATAAGCTGGTTTCAAATGAAGTCATTCACTACATTGAGCAACATGGGCTATACTTATAGCGTGCATGTATGATTTATTCAGGAGAAAAATTGGAGCACGAGCAACTTAAAGAGTTTGTTAAACACAAACTCGAAGATGTGAAAGGCCGAGATATTATTGATATCGACGTTACAGGCAAAAGTTCAGTTACAGATACCTACATGATTTGTTCTGGCAATTCAAAACGACATGTCGTCTCTATCGCACAAAATCTTGTGCAGGAAAGTAAGCAAGCCGGTGAAACTCCTATCAATGTCGAAGGACAGGATTTGGGCGAATGGGTACTTATTGATTACGGTGACGTTGTCGTTCATGTAATGCAGGACCAAACAAGAGATTTTTACCAGTTAGAAAAGCTCTGGAGTTAAGCTTTACAGATGCAATTGGACATAATCGCTGTTGGCAATAAAATGCCAGCATGGGTAGTTACTGGCTATCAGGAATACGCCCGCAGGATGCCGCCGGACTGGCGCATGAAACTTATCGAAATCCCCCCTGAAAAACGCGGTAAAAATGCCGACATAGCGCGTATTCTGGAAAAAGAAGGCCAAAACATTTTGGCTTCGATACCGAAAGGAAATCGCATTGTTGCTCTGGAGGTAACTGGCAAGCCCTGGCATTCCCATCAACTCGCTGAACAAATGGAAAAATGGCAGTTAGATGGCCGGAATGTCAGCCTGATTATTGGTGGTCCTGAAGGATTGTCGAAAAATTGTTTGAACCAAGCGGAACAAAAATGGTCACTATCAACATTGACCTTACCTCATCCGTTAGTCAGAATTGTGCTGGCAGAGAGCCTCTTCAGGGCGTGGTCAATCAATAATAATCATCCTTATCACAGAGAGTAGGCAACTTGGCGCCAAAAAGAATCACTATCAGAGATCATTCTGCTGAGGCAAATCTTTTTGCCAGGCGCACCGTTATCTCCTTCGTTATTATATCAATGATGGCTCTGGCACTGATTAGTAATCTCTATTATTTGCAAATCACCCGCCATGATGACTATCAAACCCGCTCTAACGGGAACCGCATAAAAGTATTACCTGTCGCCCCCAACCGAGGGCTGATTTACGACCGAAATGGCGTACTGTTGGCTGAAAACCTGCCGGTATTTAGTTTAGAAGTCGTGCCGGAAGAAACCCCGGATTTGGAAACAACGCTGGCAGAACTGGCAGTGCTATTGGATATCAGTGTTGGCGAAATTGAAGATTTCCGAAAGGAATTGAATCGCCAGCGGCGGTTTAAACCGGTCAGCATTCGCAACCGCTTGAGTGAAGAAGAAGTAGCACTTTTCTCAGCGCAACAACATCGCTTTCCCGGTGTCTCTATCGAGGCTCGCCTGACGCGACACTATCCCTTCGGTGACAGCCTGACCCATATGCTTGGTTATGTTGCCAAAATCAACCGAAAAGACCTGCAAAAACTAAAAGAAGCAGATCAGGAAGCCAATTACGCAGCAACCTATGATATTGGGAAATTAGGCATTGAGAAATACCATGAGAGCCTGCTACATGGTGGAGTAGGTTCACAAGAGGTTGAAGTGAATAATCAAGGCCGGGTAATCCGCACGTTGAAATTTAGCCCTCCAACACCGGGACAAGACATCGTTCTGAATATCGATGTGAACATGCAACTGGTCGCACAAGAAGCCTTAGCAGGACAACGTGGTGCCGTAGTTGTTATCGATGCCAGAGATGGCGGTGTATTATCTTTATACAGCAATCCCAGTTACGACCCTAACCTGTTCGTTCACGGTATAAGCAGCAAAAACTACAATAAACTCCTGCAATCACAAGACAAACCGTTGATTAACCGCACTACCCAGGGGCAATATCCTCCGGCATCCACAGTCAAACCACATCTGGCATTGTTAGGTTTGGAATTAGGCGTCATTACAGAAGACACTACAATATTTGATCGTGGCAGTTATCAGTTAAAAAATGTTGACCACAAATGGCGGGATTGGAAACCCTGGGGACATGGTGAGGTCGATGTCATGACAGCCATTGAACAGTCATGTGATACGTTTTTTTATGATTTAGCCTACCGCTTGGGCATCGACAATATTACTGATTATATGCGTCAGTTTGGATTCGGTGAATTTTCCGGTCTGGATATCTTTGAAGAATCCAGTGCCATCATGCCTTCACGTGGCTGGAAAAGAGCCCGCTACGATCAACCTTGGTATGTTGGCGATACCATTGTGGTAGGCATTGGTCAGGGCCCGTGGACAGCAACCCCTATTCAGTTAGCCAGTTCGGTCACGACATTGGTCAATCACGGCAAACGTTTTGTACCACAGCTAATGCGAGGAATTTATACCGAAGGTTCCGTACAATTAGCTGAGCCTAAAACACGCCCTTCAATTGCGATTTCAGACGAAACTAACTGGTACCGAATTCTCGACTCGATGTATGGGGTGGTAAATCGGGAAGGTGGGACAGCAAGGAAAGCCTTTTTAAATGCCCCCTATATCTCTGCAGGTAAAACCGGCACAGCACAGCTTATCAGTATTGCTCAGGATGAAAAATACGAAGAAGAGAAAATTGCGGAACGCCATCGCGATAACGCCATGTATGTTGGCTATGCACCGTTTGAATCGCCGGAAATTGTCATCGCCATTGCATTGGAAAATGCCGGACATGGTGGTGCAGAGGCAGGCCCCATCGCCCGAAAAGTGATGGACTATTACTTCGAACAGGACAAAACCCAACTACTAGCACGGAAGTTTGCCAATGCGCCGCACTAAATTTGAAACCAGCAACAGTAGCTGGTTACAGGCCATTCATATTGATGGCTGGTTACTGGCGGCGCTGGTGCTATTAATGTCTGTAGGGCTCATCACCATCTACTCGGCTGGTGGCCAGGATTGGGCCTTAGTGCAAAGACAACTGGTTCGACTGGGACTAGCCATGTTCGTCATGTTGGTCCTCGCACAAGTTCCCCCCCTAGCCCTGCAACGTCTTTCCATCTATGTCTATGTTGTAGGCGTTCTACTTCTGGTGGCGGTTCTGTTGATAGGTGTCACCGGAAAAGGCGCACAGCGCTGGCTGGATCTCGGGGTGTTTCGTTTTCAACCCTCTGAGCTGTTAAAGCTTGCCGTGCCGATGATGATTGCCTGGTATATCAGTCGCAACACCCTGCCCCCGAGAACATTTCAGGTGCTGGTCGCTATTATTTTAGTGGTTACACCAACGCTATTGATCGCCAAACAACCGGATTTAGGCACGTCTTTGCTAATCGCCAGCTCAGGCATATTTGCGATTTTTCTGGCGGGTCTACGCTGGAAACTACTGACGATGTTTACGGTTTTGGCCTCGGCATTTACCCCTATTCTGTGGTTTTTCCTGATGAAGGATTATCAAAAGCAGCGGGTACTGACCTTTTTAGATCCGGAATCCGATCCACTCGGGGCTGGTTACCATATTATCCAATCCAAGATTGCTATCGGCTCAGGTGGGCTGGATGGCAAAGGCTGGCTACAGGGTACTCAATCACAATTGGAGTTTTTGCCGGAACGCCATACGGATTTTATCTTTTCTGTGTTTAGCGAAGAATTTGGTTTTGTCGGTGTTGTATTATTAGTTGCGCTGTATCTGCTCATTGTATTGCGCGGTATGATTATTGCCATGAGAGCGCAAGAGGCATACAGTAAATTGCTGGCAGGTAGTATCACCCTGACATTTTTTGTTTATGTGTTTGTCAATATGGGTATGGTGTCCGGAATACTGCCCGTGGTTGGTGTGCCCTTGCCATTAATTAGTTATGGTGGCACATCGATGGTGACATTAATGGCAGGATTTGGCATTCTAATGTCCATTGCAACCCGAAAAAGGTTGTTATCAAGAGAATAATAAATGCTGTTACAACAGCTAAATTACACCCTTAAACACCCAACGGTGAAACACCGTTAAAAAGAGGCAAGTTGGGGATGACTGCGCTAATAAGAATGAAAAGAGCTGTGTTAAAACAGCTCATGGCAGGCTGTTGTGCCTGTGCCTTAATCGCTAACAACGTTTGTGCTAAGACGGCGCAAGACATCGATGCATCAATCGATGAGTTTATTCAGCGAGCAGCAGAAGAAACTAATTTCACTGCGGCTGAAGTACAAAGTATTCTCGCTCAGGCGAACAAAAACCAACAGATCTTAGATGCTATTGCCCGACCGTGGGAAGCGAAGCCTTGGTTTCAATACTATCCCATTTTTCTGACCGAAACGCGCATTGAAAAAGGTATCGCTTTTTGGCAAGAGCATGAGCTAACCCTAAACAAAGCCGAAACTACGTTTGGTGTGCCGGCACATGTCATTACTGCCATCATTGGCGTCGAAACCTTTTACGGCACCTACAAAGGTAAATACCCGGTGTTGGATGCCTTGTACTCTCTGGGCTTTTATTATCCGCCTCGTAGTGCCTTTTTCAAAAAAGAGCTTTTGGAATACTTGCACCTGGTGGACGAAGAAAAACTCACACCAACGGCAATTAATGGATCGTACGCTGGTGCTATGGGTTGGGGACAGTTTATCAGCTCCAGCTACCGCCACTATGCCGTCGATTTTGATGGTGACGGCATCCGGGATCTGCTCAACAACCCACAAGATGCGATTGGCAGCGTCGCGAATTATTTCGCGAAACATAAATGGCAATCAGGGCAACCGGTCATATTTAAAGCCAACTTTACGCCACAGGCAGCCGCACTGCTCGAAGATGGCTTAAGTTATAGCCACACCTGGCAGCAACTGGCGGACGTAGGTGTGACACTGAAAGACACGAACTTTACGCCGAACAGCCAACAGGCCGCCAAACTTTTTGCCTTTGATCTGGAGGACGGCAAAGAATATTGGGTGGGGTTTGATAATTTTTATGTCATTACCCGCTATAACCACAGTCCACTCTACGCCATGGTGGTGCACCAGCTCAGCGAAGCAATTAAAGCGAAGAGAGAAACCAGATGAAATGGCTTTATTTGCTGCTTACCCTGTTCTTTCTAACTGCCTGTGTCTCAACTGGTCGATACAGTCAGCGCCATGATTCAGCACCGGATTACGATTATGGTCACATCACAACCGAAGAGGTGGTGCCTGAGTACGTTGAGTATAATCCTGCCAATACTCGACCTTACGCCATGTTTGGCCAGTACTTCACTCCACTGGAAACGGGATTGGGCTATGAGGCAGTGGGTGAAGCCTCATGGTACGGGCAAAAATTCCACGGACACCTTACTGCCAATGGTGAAGTGTACGATATGCACCAGTTTACGGCGGCTCACAAAACCTTGCCTTTGCCTTCATTTGTCAAAGTCACCAACTTACGTAATAACAAGGAGCTAGTGGTCAAAGTCAATGACCGGGGACCATTTCATAATGGCCGTATTATCGATTTATCCTATGCGGCGGCAAAAGAATTAGATGTTCTTAGTACGGGTACAACGCAAGTAAAAATTGAAGTTATTCATGTTGCCAAGAATGGGGCAATGCATATTGGTAAAACGCCTTACCCACTGCCATCTCAGGATGAATACCCGGAGACAGACGCAGACACGCAACAAGTATTTATTCAGGTAGCGGCCTTGCAGGACCAGAAAAAAATTGGTGAACTCGCCAGAGGACTTGCGGTCCTATATCAGGTACCTACACACACACCAGTGAACGACGGTGTATATCGCTTACGACTTGGTCCATTCAACAACGAACAGGAATCAGATGTCCTGTTAAGACAACTAAAGTTAAGTGGCTTTGATTCGGCCTATAAAGTGTACGCACCAAACTAGAATCTGTGGTTCTGGCATCAACTACGCCAACAGTTTTTCAATCTGGTGCGTTATTTTGCTATAGTGCGCACGTCCAGAACCGCTGGGCAATTAAAATGAGAATTTGAACACGGAATATTCATGAAACTACGCTCTTCATTATCGTCTTTTTTAATGCCAATTGTGTTGGTGTTTTTATTATTTTCAAATGCGACGCTTGCGGCTGTGGTCATCCCACCTCCCCCTAGTGTTGCCGCCGAAGGGCATATTTTGCTTGATTATCAGACCGGTCACGTTATATCGGAACAAAATGCTGATATTCAGTTGCATCCCGCCAGCTTGACCAAGATGATGACGGTTTATGTTATCGGTATGGAATTAACAAGTGGTGCTATCTCAATGGAAGATATGGTGACCATTTCCGAAAACGCCTGGGCCAAGAATTTTCCAGAATCGTCGAAAATGTTTATTGAAGTCGGAACGGAAGTATCGGTTTCCGAGTTGTTGCGCGGCATAATCGTGCAATCTGGTAACGATGCCTGCGTTGCTATGGCGGAACATATTGCTGGCAGTGAAAGCGCATTTGCTTCAATGATGAACAGTTATGCCATTAAACTGGGTATGACTTCTACAAACTATGTAAATAGCCATGGTTTACACGATCCTGAGCACTACACCACTCCAAGAGATATGGCTATTTTGGCAAAAGCGCTGGTAAGAGATGTACCGGAAACCTATACCATCTACTCTGAAAAAGAATATACCTACAACGGGATTAAGCAGTACAACCGAAACAGTCTGCTGTGGGATCGCAGCCTAAACGTGGATGGCATTAAAACTGGCCACACGTCTGCCGCTGGTTACAGTTTGATCACCTCTGCCACACAAGGTGACATGCGCCTGATAAGTGTTGTCATGGGCACAGAGAGCGAGCGCGCCCGTAAAGTAGAAAACAAAAAACTGTTGAAATATGGTTTTCGCTTCTTTGAAACCATTACCCCCTACCAAGCGGGTGAAAGCTTTGTATCCCACAAAATCTACATGGGTGACAAAGACACAGTAGAGTTGGGAATTACCGTAGATACCCCTATTACGATTCCTCGCGGTCAACGCAAAAGTCTACAGGCAAATTTCCAATTAGATAAAAAATTGGAAGCGCCTTTAGAAAAAGGCGAAGTTGTCGGTACGCTATACCTGCAAATAGACGGTGAAGACATTGCAGAATATCCGCTGGTTACCCTGCAATCTGTAGGTGAAGGTGGTTTTCTGGATAAGTTAACGGATTACTTCAAACTTAAGTTTGGCTCAGACGACTAACGTCATCAATTCTGAACATTTTTAGAATAAAGGGCGCTACCATAGCGCCCTTTAACCTAAAATAATCAGTTGATCGCTCTGAATATAAGGTAACTGCATGGAAATACATCATATTTCGAATGCACCGCCGTTCATCCATTGGGTGCGTCCGCTACAGCATGCATAGCGGCCCTGGCAGTTTGGATGGTGTAGCCAAAAAAACAGCAAGGGAACGGCCATTCCTTTATTTTTTGGCTACACCATCCAAACTGCCAGAACCACTCTCCAAGTTGTCCAACTGATTATTTTAGGTTTAATTTTTGTCATGATGCCCCCATTTTTTGTATAATTCGCAAATTCGTAATTTACAGGTAGAGAAGATGGATACTCGGTTTGACGAGTTATTGGATTTTCCTTGTCATCAAACATTTAAGGTAATGGGTATTGCCGACCAACGCTTACCCATTGACGTGATCAATTGTCTGCAGTTGCATGCGCCGGACGATTACAATCCGACCATAAAGCCCAGTACTAAAGGTAATTACCACTCGGTGTCGATAAGTGTCAAAGTGACCAGTAAAGATCATATGGAACTGATCTATACAGAACTTTCCAAATTAGAATTAGTGCGCGTTGTCTTATAGTGCCGCAAAAGGATACACATAAATTGAAAGACATGGTTATTGTTCGCCAACTGGGCTCACAGGATTACATGCCCATTTGGCAACGCATGCAAGCGTTCACTGATAACCGCGATGATGCAACGGCTGATGAGCTATGGTTGGTAGAACACCCCCCAGTCTTTACGCAGGGGCAAGCAGGAAAAGAAGAACATATTCTGGCGCCTGGCGATATTCCGGTGGTAAAAGTCGATAGAGGCGGACAAGTCACCTATCATGGCCCCGGTCAGCAAATGCTGTATGTGCTGCTCAATATAAAACGCCGTAAAATTGGGGTGCGTGAACTGGTAAATGCAATGGAACAATGCATTGTTGATCTATTGGCCGAAAATGATATTAGTGCCTTTGCCAAATGTGATGCTCCAGGTGTTTACGTTGGCGAACAGAAAGTGTGTTCGGTTGGTTTGCGGATCCGCAAAGGTTGCTCATTTCATGGGCTGGCATTTAATGTCAATATGGACTTATCTCCTTTTCAGCGTATTAATCCATGTGGATATGCTGGTATGGAAATGATCGATAGCGCTCGTTTAGGCGGTATAGATAATATGGAAGCCGCTGGGCAAAAGCTGATTCAGCATTTTTGTCGATTGTTGAATATAACTGATGTTAATCAAGTAGAAGGTTTTAATGACTAAAGCAAGACCGGTAGCTGGCCAAAAGCTGCGTGATGACGAAAAAGTCAAACATATTCCCATCACTATTGTTCCGACTGAAAAAGAGGAAATGCTGCGCAAACCTGAATGGATAAAAATCAAGTTGCCGCGCACCACAGACCGCATTGATCACATCAAAAAGACCCTGCGGGAAAACAATTTGTATTCAGTATGTGAAGAAGCAAGCTGTCCAAATTTGGCGGAGTGTTTCAATCATGGTACCGCTACGTTCATGATCCTGGGTGACGTCTGCACACGCCGTTGTCCTTTCTGTGATGTTGCCCATGGTAAACCCTTACCACCTGCCGCAGAGGAACCACTGAAGCTGGCGACTACCATAGCCCAAATGCAACTGAAATACGTTGTCATCACATCGGTCGACCGTGATGATCTGCGCGATGGCGGCGCTCAACATTTTGTTGACTGTATCAGCGCAATTCGGGAACACAGCCCAAGCACTAAAATAGAGGTGCTGGTACCGGATTTCCGCGGCCGGATGGACAGAGCATTGGATATATTTAAAGCCGCACCACCAGACGTTTTTAATCATAACCTTGAGACAATTCCACGCTTGTATCGTGAATGTCGACCTGGTGCCAACTACAAATGGTCATTGGATTTATTGCGTAAGTTTAAAGAACAACACCCCGATGTCCCAACTAAGTCAGGTTTGATGATGGGAATGGGTGAAGAAATTAATGAAATTGAAGAGGTTCTGCAAGATCTCCGAGAACACAACGTCGAAATGTTAACCCTGGGCCAGTATTTGCAACCTAGTAAACATCACTATCCTGTAAAACGTTATGTGACGCCGGCTGAATTTGATGGATTAAAAGATAAAGCCGATGAACTTGGATTCAGCCATGCGGCTTGCGGACCCCTGGTACGCTCCAGCTACCACGCTGACAAACAGGCAGCAGGCGAAGAGGTCAAATAGACCTAATACTCTATTTCTGCCTGTAATTTCTGAGAGAACTCCTTAGCATGAATGGCAAACTGCTCCAGCAGTTTGTCTTCTTCGCTCTGGGGGACCCATTGCTCCACACTAGTGGGCTTACCATCATCACTCATTGCAACAAATGATATGATGCAGGTGCAGGCTTCTTCGATAAACTGTGCCGTCGCATTGCCGGATTTAACCGAAATAAAAATATGCATACTGGTTGATCCTGTATGCACGATCTTAGCGTTCAGCGTCACCAGTTGACCGACATGAATAGGCCGTTTAAATCGTATTCCCCCTACTGACACGGTGACACAATAATGACCACTCCATTGTGACGCACAAGCATAGCCAGCCTGGTCGATCCATTTCATCACCGCTCCACCATGCACCTTTCCGCCGTAATTGACGTCAGTGGGTTCGGCTAGAAACCGAAAATCTATTTCGCGTAAATGATCCATTGCATAGCCTTTGCATTAGCAAATTTATCTAAAGTATTGTGTAAATTGATAAATTTGCCAATTTATCGCAAAGATCAATAGCGTCGAAGAACGGCCTAAAAGTTTTGCGTGCGCCACTCATGGAAGCGCATCCACCACGCCTGCGCAGCCGGACTATTACCCACATCTTCCAAAGCTTGTGCGATATTGAGGGCGGCTGGCTTGGTGTAGATAGGATCTTGTAAGCGCTCATACCACACTGCCAGATACAGGGGTGGAATAAAACCGCTGTCATGAAACTCCATAAAGGTCATCTTGCCGGAGAGCTTGTAGGCTATGTTGCTATGGTTATTGCAGGTTCTGGCCCGCACCACACTGAGATCTTCCTGATAGTTCTGCCATCGAGTTAAATCAATTGAACCCAGATCGGTTTCAGGTGCTACGACAAAAATATTGGGATATTGTCTATTTGGCTGGCAATAAAAATCCGCCAGCTCATTGTTAAGAGGATACTCGTCTATAAAGCCGACAAAATGGGCCAACTCATGAATAAACACCGAATACTTGTTGGCTAAATCCAGATACATCACGCCATTGGTTACATTCGCCTTACCGTGAGAGTGAAAAACCACAAGGTGCGTAAACTGCTCTGGCTGCAACGCCCCGTCCAGCTTATCCAGACGACAGGCTATACGATAATTATTAACTGCCTGTGAGTTGCAGGCCAGTTTATTTTCTTCTGCCCAATACAAGCTGTTGATACAAATTGGCAATTGTTGCATTTGCGGATCATGTTCAAATTGTTGTTGGAATGCTTCTGCCTGGATAACAGAGTCCAACCCCGTCGCCACAAACTGCAGTCGCATATTACATTGCTTACCGGGCTCGGCGGGAGAAGCGGCAACTGCATCTTTTTGCCAGTACCGTTCTATTAACTGCAAATAATCCGTCGCTTTTTGGTTATTTAGGGATTTAGCAATCGCAAGATAGGACATGCTTTGCTGATAATCTGAATTTTTCCAATAATATTTACCAAGGTGCAATGCCGCATGGCCATCTGTGTCGGCAATATCTGTCATCCAAGGTATCGCTTCTTCATACTGTCCCTGCATCCATAACCATTGATATAGTGCTTTTTGAGCCGGTAAATAATCAGATTGTGCGGCTTGTGTTAGATAATGAATCTTTTGCGAGCCGTCTTGTTCCAACATGCCCAGTTCATAAAGGGCTTGCGGGTGGCCACTACTGGCTGCTTCGCGCAACAACTGCTTTCGTTCTACTGTGGAGGAAGCCTGATTAGCGATCTCAAACTGAGCATCAGCAACCCCCTGCTCGGCTAACAACTTTTGCCAATGCAAATACTGATGCTCTTTGGCCAGAATACTGAGCAATTCCGTAGCACTATCATCACTTTCCGAATGTGCTCGATAAAGGTGAATAAAGGGAAGTATGTTTTCGCTGGCCCAGAGTTTTAAAACAGGAGGGTAGAAGCTGGAAGAGGCCTTTAGAACAGGCAATAGACAGAATAATAGTAATCCTATCATTATTCTGTTTAGCTTAGAATTGTGCATCCTTGCTCGCTATAACTCACTAAATTTTATTATCTTGCAGGCGACTAAGCTCGAGCCTGGCGTAACGATGTTCAACATACTGATAAACATTGGTACCAAGTGTCAGTCTAAAATAGCTATTGGCAACACCATTTTGACCAAGCGATGCATGATATTTGCCTAGATAAAAATATAATTCACAGAGCCGTTGTGTCAGTTGCTCCTGGTTTTCCAGGCCTTTCGTTACACTATTGAGTAACTCTGTTTGGGACGTCTCTCCCAAGTAAAAATCTACAATTTGCGTTGCCCAATATTCAGAATTTAATTCTGCCCTCCTGGCCTTTAAATTCGCTAATGCGGTATCTAGTCCCTGCTCTCTCTCGGCAATAAATACCCACAAAATTCGATAGGGGTCAGCGTTATCAAGTTTGGCGAACTGCAACAGGTCATCTACCGCCAGTTCTGCCCGGCCACCATAGTACAACGCAATGCCTCGATTCAGATATGCATATTCGTGCTCTGGGTCAATTTCCAAAGCTGAGTCAAACGCCTGATAGGCATCAACAAAATTGCGATTCTGTGTATGATGAATACCGATAAAATTATAGGCCTCGACGAGATCCGGTTTAAAACGCAATGCCGTTTCAAAGTCGAACTGTGCTAAACCTCTTAAGCCGAAACCGTCGTAGATCTTGCCGCGTTGATATAACAACTCCGCCTTTTGCTCATCAGTCATATCTTCCACGTGGGCTAACACCTGACTGATCCTCACCAATGCTCGCTGGTTCATCAAATCAGCTTCTTCAGGCTCACCAATAATCAGGTTTTCAATTTGCCTCTGAGGTGAACTAAAATGTTGCGACTGGGTTGCACAACCGGTCAACGTCAATGCGCCTAAGATGAAAAGGGAAAGCCCCCTGATTAACTGCTGCAATGCCACTCCTTGAAATTTCCTGATTTATTTTTTGCCGCGCCGACGCTCAAATTCAGCCATTTGCTCTTCGGTTGCGGGGGTTTGATGCTTATCTTTCCATTCACTGTATGGCATACCATATACACGCTCTCTGGCCGCATCATAATCGATTTCAATACCCTCGTCTGCTGCAGCTTTCATATACCACTTCGACAAGCAATTTCGGCAAAAGTCCGCAATAATCATTAAATCAATATTCTGCACATCTTTATTACTATCCAGATGCGCCAATAAACGTCTGAACACCGCTGCTTCGATTTTGTCTTGCTGAGATTCGTTCATCTTATACCACCGAATTAAAAAGGGAGCATACGCTCCCTTTACATTTTTATTGCGTCGCGTTTATTCCGCGTTATCTTCGCCTTCAGCAGCCGCCTTCGGCTCTTCTTTTGGCTGAGGCTTTTCTAACAGCTCTTTGATGCTCAAACGAACTCGATTCTGACGGTCGATTTCCATTACTTTCACATCAACCATTTCACCTTCTTTCAGGTAATCAGAAACCTTGTTCACGCGCTCATGAGCAATTTGTGAAATGTGTACCAGACCTTCTTTGCCCGGTAATACTTCTACAAACGCACCGAAATCTACAATACGTGTCACCTTACCGTTATAGGTTTTGCCCACTTCGATATCAGCAGTGATCGCTTCGATATGGCTAATCGCTTTTTCCGCTTTAGACAAATCAGTTGCAAAAATCTTAATGGTGCCGTCGTCTTCGATCTCGATATTGGTCTCAGATTCTTCCGTAATCTGGCGAATCATCGCACCACCCTTACCAATGACGTCACGGATCTTATCCTGGTCAATTTTCAGAGTGTAAATGCGTGGTGCAAACTCAGACAAGTCATTGCGATGTCCCTGGATGGCTTGATCCATAACACCCAAAATGTGTAAGCGAGCTTCTTTAGCCTGCTTCAATGCCGTTTGCATGATTTCTTTAGTGATACCTTCAATTTTGATATCCATTTGCAGTGCAGTCACACCGTCTGAGGTACCAGCCACTTTAAAGTCCATATCACCAAGATGATCTTCATCACCTAAAATATCAGAAAGAACAACATAGTTGTCATCACCTTTCACCAAGCCCATTGCGATACCCGCAACCGACGACTTGATTGGTACACCAGCATCCATTAACGCCAACGATGTTCCACAAACAGACGCCATTGAAGACGAACCATTTGATTCAGTAATTTCAGACACAACACGAATCACGTATGGGAATTCTTCCATACTTGGCATAACAGCCTGGATACCGCGTTTTGCCAAACGACCATGACCAATTTCACGGCGCTTTGGAGAACCAACCATGCCGGTTTCACCAACACAGAATGGAGGGAAGTTATAGTGCAACATGAAACGACTGTTCTTTAAACCACCCAGCTCATCAATCATCTGAGCGTCGCGTTCTGTACCCAGTGTTGCTGCAACAATTGCCTGTGTCTCACCACGGGTGAACAACGCAGAACCGTGTGTTCTTGGTAAAATGCCAGTTCTTACGTCAAGGGCGCGTACCATTTGCGGGTCACGTCCATCGATACGCGGCTCTCCAGCAAGAATGCGTGAACGTACAACATCGCTTTCCAATTCATGAAGTAAATCGCGAACTTCCGCTTCGTCCTGCTCTTCGTTTTCTTCCAGAATAGCAGCAGCGGCTTTATCGGTGGCCGCATCAACCGCTTCTTTACGCGCCATTTTGTCAGAAATCTGATAAGCAGCAGCCATATCAGCTTCAGCAAGCGCTTTTACTTTGTCTTTTAATTCAGTGTTTTCTGCTTCTGGCTGCCAATCCCATGCAGGCGTACCCACTTCGCTGGCAAATTCAGAGATAGCAGATACGACCTTTTGCATTTCTTCGTGACCGTACATCACGGCACCCAACATCGCTTCTTCAGATAAAATGTCGGCTTCTGATTCAACCATCAATACTGCGTTTTCAGTACCCGCTACAACCAAGTCCAGCTGGCTGCTTTCTTGCTCAGATGTCAGAGTGTTTAACACGTATTCATTATTGACGTAACCTACACGTGCCGCGCCAATTGGTCCGTTGAACGGAATACCGGATATAGATAATGCAGCAGAAGTACCAATCAATGAAATGATATCGGTCGGAATTTCTGGATTTGCCGATACAACGTTAATGATTACCTGAACTTCATTTTTGAAGCCATCCGGGAATAGAGGGCGAATCGGTCTATCGATTAGGCGAGCAGTTAATGTTTCACCTTCTGAGGGACGGCCTTCTCGCTTGAAAAACCCGCCTGGAATTTTACCTGCGGCGTAAGCTTTTTCCTGATAGTTTACTGTCAGAGGGAAGAAGTCCTGGCCTGGCTTTGCTTCTTTTTTACCAACTACTGTCACCAGAACAGCAGTATCATCCATACTTGCCATTACTGCCGCAGTGGCTTGGCGAGCAATCACACCCGTTTCTAGTGTTACGGTGTGTTTTCCATATTGGAACGTTTTGGTAATAGGAGTCACTTTGTTTCCTTTAATATTTTCTTTTATTTCACTTTTCATTGCGGCGCACAGTATAGCCACTGTCAGCTCCGAACAACAGTAAAAAGTGCCTTAATAACGCTAATTTGCTGGATTTTCCTGTAAAAAATAGTGTAAGAGGAAATTGTGACTGAAAATCTCTCAAGCATCCGTCTTTTTCTTGTTGCTCATCCCTTCATTTTTGCGACCGAAAGTCATAATCGCTATGAGTACTGGCGATCATCAACCAGATGGTCTGCTTTTTTCCCTTGCAGGTAGCACAAAATTGTCCTTAAATGATTGTTAAGAAATGTTTAATACATTGAGCAACAACAAAAGTTGCCCAAACATTTCTGCTCATATAATAAAAATGATAAAAAGAGGAAACCGATGGCAACTAAACCATCAAAGGTAGAGCGTCTCTATAGTGATACTCAAACCGCGAGTGCTGAATGGCGACAAAACCCTGAATCCAAAGTGTTACTATCAAAATATAAAAAACAAAAAAAACGTCTACAAAGTTCGATTGTAGACATGCGGCACGCTTTGGAGAATATAAAAGAGGACTGTTAAACGAATGCGGATAACTGTCAATACGCTTACCCTGTTAGTAATTACTGCTTGTTTTTCAAGTCAGACGTTTGCCAACCTGGCCCAATATGTTCATGTCAGAGAGTCGGTTTTTTGGCAGCAGTTGTATACTCAGAATTACCATACGCTGTATTGCGCTATTCATAAAAAAGCCGGTGAAAAAGTCAATATTGCCCACGTCTACCCCACCGCATGGATGGCAAATGCCATGCGTTGTTCCTCAGAAGAAGATTGCGACTTTGCTCGTTACCGAGATGCCAGTTCAGATTTGCACAATTTATGGCCGATGATTTCTCCGGCAAAGGATATTCGTCGTCATTATATATTTTTAGAAGGTGACAAAGAAAAAGGACAACGCCAGGACTGCAACATGATTGTATATCCAAAGGGCATCGAACCTCGAGAATGGGCAAAAGGTGAAATTGCCCGTTCGCTCCTATACATTATCTGGAAATACGATCTGCCCGACTATGAACAGCTTGATTTGTTACTGAAATGGCATAAAAAATACCCTGCCAATGCTGAGGAAAAATGGCGCAATGACAAGATTATTGCGATTCAGGGCAATGATAATCCGTTTATTTCTGCGAAACATTTTGAGCAGAAAGCTTTTCCAAACCACGGTAACGCCGGAGAGTAATTGTTTTTAGAAGCAAAGGTGATAGAAGAACTATCACCTTCGAAATGACTAACCATTACTCCTGTCTTAGCACAAATGCGGGCCGAGTTTTTGCCACTCGCGCGGCATTCCCACCAACCGTAGCCCACGCCATAAACAGCAGGATGCCACCGACAGCAAGACTTACCGGCAATAACCACATGTACTCTATTCTGTAGGGAAACCCCTGCAACCAGCCAATCATAAAATAGGTGGAAAGTGGCCAGGCAACGATGTTGGCGAAGAGTACCGGTTTAGAAAACTGCCAAATCAACAGTTTTACAATGTCCGTTACGGTTGCTCCCATGACCTTGCGAATACCAATTTCCCGCGTGCGCCGTTCAGTGGTATAAGATGCCAGTCCATATAATCCCATGCAGGCAACAACGATTGCGAGTAGTGAGAAAACAAAAAACAATTCGGCTTGTACCAGTTCATCCTGATATTGCGCATCCAACATTTCTTTTAAGAACTGTAGATTGATTGGTGTGGTTGTGACATGTTGCTTCCACACTTGCTCAATTTTTGCCAGCAGTTCACCTGGATTATCCGACTCATAAGTTAAATTAGCGACCCGAAAACGTGTTGGATTCATCATGTAAACCGTCGGACGAATTTCAAACTTAATGGAACGGAAAAATACATCTGGAATGACACCAATTATTTCAAATCGGAACATTCCCATGCGGTAAACGTCCGCTTCCAACGCTTTGCCGATTGCATCTTGAGGCTGGGTAAATCCCAGTTTCCGTACTGCACTTTCATTCAATATGATACTGGCCTGCCCCATTTGATTATCACTATTTTCAACTGCCTGCATCATATCGGAGCCGAAATCTCTACTGAAAAGCCGTCCCGCCAATGGCGCTATCTGATAGTCCTCAAAAAAGCCAAAGTCCATATTGTGGTAATTAAATAACTCCTGCACCACCGTTGTATTACTGCCATCCGAATCCAGCAGTTTAAAGTTGGTGTTGTTTTCGTTGTCTTGAGTGGGTGCTTCAGAAGAGTAAACTACAGACTTGATTTCCGGGAGTTGCAGTAACGATTGACGTAAGCCCTCTGCGTTGTCCCCTGTGCCATTGAGATTTAGTACCAACTTGTCAGCACTGTTGAACCCAACATCCATGTTTTGGGCATATTTGGTTTGCCCATATACAACGACAGTACAAATAACCAGGGCAATTGACATGGCAAACTGAAAAATCACCAGCCCTGTGCGCAAAGCACTGGATTGCCCTGACTCAGCCCCTTTGCTGCCGTGCAGCATATTGATGGGGAGAAAGCGAGACATGATCAATGCAGGATAGGTTCCAGCACCACCACCGACAATCAAAATCGTACCCAGAATAAAACCAAGGAGCGTAGCATCCTGCAATAAATCGACCTGCAGTGATTTGCCCAGGGCATCATTATAAAAGGGCAATACCAGTTCTACCATCGCAATAGCCAGGACCATACTCACTGTCACTATAAACATGGCCTCGCCCAGGAACTGCAAACCGATTTGACGCTTACTGGCACCTAATACTTTGCGCATCGCCACTTCTCTGGCTCGTTGGCTAGCGCGCGCAGTCGATAAATTCATAAAGTTGATGGCTGCAATAAGCAGGATGAGCCCGGCAATAATGGTGAAGGTCACCACCATACGCCCATCACCCAGCGCTTTAAAATCCCCCATCGAACCTGCATGGTTCTTAGCTTGCAGATGAATGTCAGCAATCGGCATCAGTTTGTGTTGAACCACATCTGAAATCAACGTGCCTTCTGGCATCTCGCCACCAAAATTTGCCGCCATTTCGACGAATGGACTCTCGTTGTTCACCCAATAACGCAGACGTGTCTGAAATTGCTCAACTGTTACACCTGGACGCATCTTAAAATAGGTATACACATTAACGCTATTGAACGTCTCTAGCGTGCCAGGCTCATTAAATATGGCTGGCTGCATATAGACAATCATATCGAGATCCAGATGGGTTTGCTCTGGCGTGTCTTTGACTACTCCTGCGACTGGCAAACTTATTTGCTGTCCTTGATTGCAGCACATGGTGAGCACTTCACCGACAACGTCGGTACGCCCAAAGTGGCGCAAAGCCGTTTCTTCACTGATAACTAAATCGAAGGGTTTTTGGAACGAGGTGTCGGCCGAACCATGGACAAAGGGTAAATCAAAGACCTTAAAAAAGTCAGGATCAACCATGTTCACATTTTCAGCAAACGCATCACCATCTCGAAGAATGGAAATACCAAAGCGAACAAATCGCACTGCAGCTTCCACTTCATTTTGAGCATAATCACGCACAGCTGGCATCATGCTTCCAGCGGAACGTACCGTTAGAAACGGTGGTCTGCCCGGGATCTCATATCCAGTATGCATTCGTACAATTCGATTATGATCCGGTATCCATTGTTCGTAACCAGATTCGTCGCGAACAAATAGCATAATTAAAATGCAGCTCATTAGGCCCAAAGCCAGACCGAAAATATTAATGACTGAAAACGTGCCGTTTTTGAGCAAGTTTCGCCATGCTATAACCAGGTAATTTTTATACATATCGCACCTCAAGAATTATTGTGCTAAACGGCTGTAACTTACGCAGCTCGAACATTTTCAGTGACAACATGACCGTCAAACAGGTTAACGGTGCGGCGTGCATAATCTGCATGGGCTGGGCTATGGGTCACCATCACAATGGTCGTACCCTGTTCATTCAGCGTCTGCAACATTTCCATGACTTCCTGACCGTGGCTGCTATCTAAATTTCCCGTCGGTTCGTCAGCCAGAATCATGTTTTGATTACCGACTACGGCACGGGCCACGGCAACCCTCTGCTGTTGACCGCCAGACAACTGACTGGGCATGTGTTTAGCACGATGGGCGATCCCCACTTTATCCATTACCTCTGCCACCTTGTCGCGCCGCACAGCGGCAGGAATATCATGATAGAGCAACGCTAATTCAATATTTTCTGCGACCGTCAGTTCATCGATGAGATTAAAGTTTTGGAAGATGAAACCAATATGTTGCTTGCGAATGTTGGCCAATTGCTGTTCGTTGTAACCGGCAACATTTTCATTGTTAAACCAGTATTCTCCAGATGTTGGTTGATCCAACATTCCTACAATATTCAATAACGTCGACTTACCACACCCAGACGGTCCCATTACCGCAACAAACTCGCCACTGTCGATGTCAAGATTGATACGGTTCAGTGCCACTGTTTCGACATTATCAGTGCGGTAAACGCGAGATAAATCTTTCAGTTTTAGCATGTTGTTAACTCCCACATATTTGTAAAAAAATTTAATTATTAACAGCAGTTTCTATTACCTGCTTTATTGCAACTTCAATCGTTGAATATCCTGATAGCTGCTGTAAGGACTGGTGATCACGCGTTCACCAAGCTCTAAACCTTCAAGAACTTCTATAAACTGATTATTTTTTCGACCTAACCGAACGGTTCGGCGTATCGCCTCAGTACCAGATTCACTGACAACGAATATCCAGTTGCCACCTGTATCCTGATAGAAGGCGCCATTGGGAATTAACATTGCCTCCGCGGCATCCCCCAATGTGAGTTTGATTTGCATCGTCTGACCACGACGAATATCGTTTGGCTGCTGTCCGATGAACGTGAAGTCCACCTCAAATTGACCGTTTTGCACCTGCGGGTAGATCTTGCTGATACGCAATTGATAGTCGTCAAATACGGCCGTTTGACCGATATCGACCCGCCCCAGATAAAACTCATCAATGAAGGCTGTTAATTTGAAGTTTTCAGGGGTATCGATTTGCCCCAGACGTTCCCCTCGGCCTATGCTCTGCCCTATTTCAACGTTAAACCCCGACAGTTTTCCAGCCACTGGTGCACGAACATTCATGTTATCGAGATTGTTTCTGGACAGTGCCAAATTACTCTCAAGGCGTTCACTGGTGGCCTTTAAGAAATCTAACTGAGCTTCCTGCATTCGGGCATCTGATGCCTGACTCTCCAGGGTCAGCTGCAACCGTTCCTTATACCAGGCCAACGTATCCTTTGTATCATCGACGGTGGACTGCATCACGGCACCGGTTTCCAGTAGCCTTGTTTCTCTGGCCAACTGGCGAGTGAGAATCTTGATTTGGTAACGGATATCAGCCAGATTACGCTTGTGCTGCAATCGGTTTTGTTCAAGGCTCAGTTCGATGGTGCGCATATTATTGAGCTGTTCCGCCACCCGCGCCTCATTGCTTAGCACATTTAATTGCAACGCTGCATTTGATAGTTCGACGATAAGATCCCCTGCCTGCAAGGTTGCACCATCTTCCACTAGAACTCGTTCGACTCGTCCGCCTTCAATCGCATCCAGATAGAGGGTTTTTGCAGGCGTCACTCTGGCTCTCAATGGGATAAAGTCTTCAAAAATACCGGACTGAACCGTAGCAATGGCAATTCGATTGCCCGCGACAGAAAGCGACTTGCCTGACGATGTCGGCCATAGCAATCCAAGTAGCAGGCCAAAGACGACGACTATCGCCACAATCGATAATGGCTTTTGCCAACGAGAACGGCTTTTTTCAACTTTACGATCCATACCCGCACCACTTGCAGCAGATGTCCGCTCTGTTGTTTTCTGGCTACTGGCAATGACTTTTACCTTGGTATTGCTGGATTCCGGCATAAACTCTCAATCTCTCTTTCGTGTTTTATCGCATGCAATTCATTGCGCCCCATGATTCAGAGAAAGGCATTACAAATATCATTCCAATTTTTATCTCATTGTTTTTATTGAATATTTTATAATTTCACGTTTGAGCTGGTAAAAATCACTGTACGGAAATGAACAGTAGGTGTACGGTAATGAACAGTTTTAACCGACGAGATCCTGATGACAGAAACCTCCCATATACTTATCGTTGACGATGACGAAGACATCCTTGTAGCCGGAAAATTACTGTTAAAAAGGCATGTCAAGGAAGTCAGTATTTGCAATACACCAGAGCAAATCCCCACGTTGATGAAGAAACATCAGTTTGATGCCATTTTACTGGATATGAATTTTGGACCAGGTGAAAGCAGTGGTAAGCAAGGGTTTCACTGGCTGAAAAAAATTATGGGCATCGATCCACAAGTGGTCGTAGTGATCATCACGGCACACGGCAACATGGATATGGCGGTTCAAGCCATCAAGCTGGGTGCAACCGACTTTGTCGCGAAGCCCTGGCAAAATGAGAAACTGGTCGCCACCCTGTCCACAGCAGTAAAACTGGGCCAGTCAAGAGCGAAAGTGAGTCGCCTGCAATCAAGACAGCAGGAACTGAGCAACACTTCAGGTGAGACAAATAGACAACCGCTAATCGGGCAATCAATCGCAATACAGGAAGTACAATCGGTTATTGATAAATCCGCGCCCACCGATGCCAATATTATGATTTTGGGTGAAAACGGCACAGGTAAAGAGCTTGCCGCCAGAGAAATACATAAGCTTAGCCAACGAGCAGAACAGGTTTTTGTGTCAGTAGATTTAGGCGCTGTCTCTGAATCGTTGTTCGAAAGTGAGCTTTTTGGTCATAAGAAGGGGGCATTTACCGGCGCAAACGCCGACAGGATTGGCCGAATTCTTGCCGCAGATGGCGGCACATTATTTCTGGATGAAATTGGGAATCTACCACTGCATTTGCAGGCAAAGTTATTGACAGTTCTGGCGCAGCGGCAGGTAATGCCTCTTGGCAGTGACCGTCCCGTTACCTTCGATGTTCGCGTTGTCAGTGCAACCAATTTGCCCCTGAAGCAGTTGCATGATGAATCCCAGTTTAGACAAGACTTATTATTTCGTTTAAATACCGTCACTATTACAATGCCTCCATTGAGAGACCGGCGTTCAGATATTCCCCTGTTAGCAACGCATTATGTCCAGTATTACGCGAGAAAGTATTTAAAGCCTGATAAGCACCTTGGAGAAAACGCGCTTCTCACCATGTCTGAATACGACTGGCCAGGAAATATCAGAGCACTACGGCATGCCATTGAAAGAGCGGTCATATTGAGCCAGGAAAGTGAAATATCCCCTGCGGATTTGCAGCTGGCCAGAACACCGTCAAGTACAGACGAAAGTAATGAGTCATCCAAACAGTCGGCAACGGCACAGAACACCACCCTGCCCGAGTTAAATTTAGAAAAGCTGGAGAAAATGGCAATACACACCGCATTGCAACAACACCATTACAACATCAGCCATGCTGCTAAAACATTAGGGTTAACTCGAGCAGCGTTATATCGGAGGATGGAAAAACATGGACTTTAAAGCATTTTCGCTAAAGGTCATCGTACTGACCAGTGGCATATTATTAGCGTTGTTATTGCTCACCAAAACCTATTCAGCCGGTGGCTATCAGATGGTTTCATTGTTGCTGTGTGTAATGATTGCATTCATGTGTTATGTCCTGCTACGAACAATTGCAAGCACCAATACCGAGTTATCCCGTTTTCTTGAAGCAGCCAGGCACGCCGATTTTTCACAACGCTTTGAAATGAAAGAAATGGGTACAGGGTTTACGGAACTGGGTGCGACTTTCGATCAAATCCTAAAACAGTTTCAGGCAGAAAGAGCCGCACAGGATGAAAAACTAAAACACCTGAAAGCCATCATCGAGAACGTCCCTGTCCCGTTAATTAGCGTTCAGCCCAATCAGTACATCACTCTTTGGAACAATGCCGCGAGGCGCCTGTTTGGCAACCACATTGTGCAACGGCTTAGCGACCTGAACTTGCTTGGAATAGATGTCGAAGACATCCTGACAGCAACGCAATCGGGGAATAAGGAATTAGTGCAACTGCATCTGGATGGCATGAATCTGCAACTGAGCGTCAGTGTTGCACATATTACTACCACCAAAAGCCAGGAAACGCTCATCGCTATGCAAGATATTCGATCTGAGCTAGACGCCAGACAACAGGAGTCCTGGCAGGACTTAGTCAGGGTATTAACTCACGAAATAATGAACAGTATTACACCGGTAGCATCCTTAGCCAAAACGGCAGCAGATCTGGTCTCTGACGCGAAAACCCTCAGTCATCAAAACCCGAAATTACAGACTGAACTCGACGACATCGAAGATGCCGTCACAACAGTCGCAAAACGCAGTGACAATTTAATGAAATTTGTCAGCAGTTACCGAAAACTTACACGACTACCTGCCCCAAATAAAAAGCGGTTAGTGTTAAAAGATATGCTGGACCAAATTGCCGTGCTAATAAGTTCGACCTGCGAAAACGACGAAGTAAAAGTAGCGTTTAAAATACAGCCTGAAAACTTGACGATCTCTGCAGACAAAGAACAAACGGAACAAATGTTTATCAATCTGCTACGTAATGCCGTTCAGGCCACTCAGGAACAAAGTTCCGCTGATATATGTGTAGCCGCCCACATTAACAAACGTAATCACGTGGTGATAGAAATTACAGACAATGGGCCGGGGATCTCAGAAGAGGTTCTGGAAAATATATTTGTACCCTTTTTCACTACAAAACGCGATGGCTCTGGAGTTGGGTTAGCGTTAAGCCGACAAATCATGCTGGCCCATGGCGGTTCGATTCAAGCGGGGAATACGAAAGATGGTGGCGCGAAATTTACCTTAGTGTTTTGAATCTGAAACACAACAACTACTAAAGTGAGAGGGTCAATTTATGCAGGTAATGTCAGGGCTGAAGGCTCTTTATTTTCTGATAATGCATTTTTGACGATTTGCTCACACTCCTGGCACATACCCGCTTTTTCCGGCGTCGTCGGCTTGTGACAGTAAAAACAGACTGCGTCACACTTGGATTCTGGTTCGTGTCTCGGTATTTGGAACATGATCATTCTTTCTGATTTTTTGTATTCTCACTCAGCTTAATCGATACACAACAATTGTCTGTGAGGCGAATTAGGATTTGCGTGTAAGAAATTTCCTACAGAATCAACAAGCCCTGCTCAAAAACTTAGCCTGGTGCTAACGCTCACAGTCTCCTTTTGTCATGCATAACACCCGAACAACGTGAGGTGCAGACATATTAAACTGCTTTCTCCCAAAAAAGCGAAAGGCTGTATTTTACGATTTTTTGTTCTCTGCTAAATCCTTAAATGAAAAATTACATTTGTATTGGAGAAAAATAATTCCACCGTGATAACATATTACCCAGTAAACCACTTTCAGAAGGATTTGTTTCATGTTTTATATTTTGAAAGACAACAATCAGGTAATAGAAGAACCAAGCCTGATAAATTGGGTGAAATGGAAAGAATCCACAAAGTCAGTCATTCTTGAGAACAGGGTTGAATTTGAAGGCTCTCACGTAATGGTTATCACTGAATTCACAGGCAGTGACCAATTCAAAGAACGTGGCAAACCTTTGCTGTACGAAACCCGCTCTTATGGACCGGATAAATCCAAAGAAATCATCCGCACTCATGATTATGAGTCTGCTGTAGCGGCACATAAGCAGTGTTTGTCTGAACTGCAGATGAATATTGAAGCATAACGGGCAATCCGAGTCTGTACAAAAATCGGTGTAAGTGGAAACTGTACTCGAAGTTTAAAATACAAAATGATTGCATAAAGACATTGAACCAAACTGCCTCAATGTCTTTATTCCTCTCAATCTTCAATGGTTGGAATTGATTTTGTCCATACTGGATGCGATCCAGTCTTTCCATTGGGCAATGAACTTGGGAAATTGCTCCTCACTATACTGTGACAACAATAGCAAATCACCTGCATTTCCTAAACTTGTAAGATTGTAGGTTACCAAAACTTCAGAGCCGCCTTTTTCGTTGGCAGAAATTGCAATGCTAACGGTTCCCATCTTAACGTCTGGTGTGACCAAAGTGTAAATGGCTTCATTATTATCTTTATCATATTTAGATACGTGCCAATAAGTCATGCTGGTGCCATTTTGAGTTAGCCAGGTTGTTCCCTGATCAAAGCCATTGCCACTTAATATGGTCGGATCCCAGCCTGGTTCCCAAAGTATCTCGCCAGGTGCCGTAAACAATGGCAGCGCCTGTTCAGGTGACATGCTTAACTCAAGCGAACTCGTTCTGCTGACGGTAAGTGCCTCTTTTTTCTTAAATTTAAAACCTGAATAGTCTGACGCATCAGAGTAATTGTGATTGCCGGCTAATGCGTTAGCAGTCAGAAATAAACTTGCGGCACAAATCGCCGATTTAAGGTTAAATGGTCTCAATTTATGTTCCTCCTATTAGATGTCGATAACACCGACATCCGCAGGCTGAGGTATGAAGTAATAGTCAGGTCAACTACAAAATAACAATTGCGAAGAAAAATGCCGGAAAGGATCTGAAGTGCATGCTGAAGCCAGCCGCTATTTGTGAAGAGTCGAATAATCTGATTGACTGGTGGGAAGGTATCACCGCGGAACAAGTACGGTTAGCTCAGCTTATTCAATGAATAAATAACCAACGGATACCTACAAGAGTCACTCTTAAATGCTTTGTTATACGCGTGGTTGATCTACCACTGAGCTACTAGCCAAAGACTTTGTGACTACCAAATTTTGATACCAGTTATTAAACACCAATTCACAGTTTTTCAGAACGATACTACCAAAGTCATGATTTCGATACTGTTGACACAACTTAAAAAGCTGCTGACCATCGATAATTGGTGTTTTAAACCGAATTAGGGAGCTATGGGCTGTTACAAGTTTATAACGACTGTCAAAACTTATCCTTAGTCCAGCGTCACGCAACTGGGTCCTAAGTTTATTTCTGAACTGTTCCAAAGAGTCATTGGTAGGAAAACCTTGAAGCACAATGCAATTAGGTGATGCACTAACACCACGATATTTTATTTCTATCGGTTGCATTGAGCTCAGAACCGAGAGAAATATGTCAGCATACGTCTGAATACTGATTTCGTTCAGCTCAAAGTCTGGTACACACGAAATCACGGACAAAATAGTAAGATGCAGTTCATCGAGTGGATGATAATACTGGTTGGGTTCGACTTCTCGCACTGCTTTCTGAAAACTTATAATTTCATCAAGAACGAGGCTGTTGCCCTGTTTTAGATACGCTAATGCAGTAATGCCTCTGCGAGTATCATTAGCAACGTCTAATAAATGCAAGTCTAGCTCATAATCATTGTGAACAGATGCTAGCTCAAACCTTTGCCACATCTGGTCATAGATACACTGAATCATTATTTCCTCGAAAGCGTATAACTTTTTGGTCCCTCTGGCTGGCTTTGTTAACTGTTTTTTGATTTGGGCTCATCAGCTTCTTGTTTGAAGGCGTCTGGCACCATACCGATTTAATCAGGACAGCCATCATAACTGTATCAAATGTCGATTCTGGCTGTCTAAATCTTTCAGGGAGCTGTCGTTCATTTAATTCGGCTCTGCCCCATTTGATCCGGAAGATCTTGTACAACTCGGAAACCCATCATATGGCTAGGCATCGAAGCATTAAAAATCAAACGGAAAGCGACACGTAGATCCTTCAAGTGGTACCACCAGGAACCTCCACGAGCAACGCCGCGACTGCAATCGCCGCCATTCGCTTCTTTCCAGGCCTCACCATGAGTAGGTGCGTCATGGTAATTGTCATGCCAGCAGTCTTCTGTCCATTCCCATACATTCCCTTGCATATCAAATAGGCCGAAGTGATTTGCCTGAAAGCTACCTACCGGAGCTGTGTAAGCATAACCGTCCTCACAGTCGACTTTTTCTCTCCACGTTATCCCGTCGGGTAAGGATGTTAAGTCACCACCATTGCCGTACTCGCACAAAGTATTGATATCGGCGCCAAAACTATACGTGGTATTTGAGCCAGCTCTGGCAGCGTATTCCCACTCCGCATCCGTCGGTAAACGGTATAAGCCTTTACCAGCTTTCAATTGAGTTTTATTAAGCCACTCAATGTAGGCTAAAGCATCGTGTTTGCTAACACATAACACTGGGTGGTCGTCGTTGTTCTGCTTAAGATTAAAAAGTTCCGCATTGCGCCAGTTTTGCTTGGCCGTCCAACTTCGGCGGTTGCCTTCTTCCTGTGCAGTAAGAGTGACGCAACCCTTGTCATCCATCTCAGCTTGAGTGCGATAGCTCGTCGCTTCCACAAAGGCTCTAAACTGACCTCGAGTAACTTCATGTTTTCCCATGGCAAACGCTTTAGCAAGGTGCACTTCATGTTGTGGACCTTCATCATCTGCTCGCCCCTCTTCGGAATCAGGACTACCCATCAAAAAACTACCTCGCGGTACAATTACCATGGTTGGGCAGTTTTCACAATCTCGGTATTCTGTCACTCTTTCCCCAACTGTAGGGGGATTAGTGGAACAGGCTGTAACAAATAGAATTAATGAAGGAAAAATCAAACGACAGTCGCTTTGCACAGTAAATTCCTCTCTTATAGTTAGATTTTTAAACAGCCTGCTCTTGGGTCTTAGGCAAGTGCTGATTCTGAATATGAGTAAAGAAGTCATCAGCGTAATCAAACCGCCTATAAAAAAACTGACGGTCTTATGAATTTAAGCTGATTTTTTACTGACAACGGTATTGAGATTTCGCCTCTGCCCCTCACTTGCCCCCTTCCCCAGAAACTCAAGAAAGCTAACCCAAAAAGTCAATATTGCGATTTTGAAGAAGTAATGACTTAGCCGATCTAAATCACTGAATAACGTAAGTTAACAACGCAATATTGCGCAAATTACGCATATTGTTGCTGCGCTTTCGTTCACTTTTTTGAATATGGGTAAAAGTCCAATAAAACTGTTTGTACAGTATTCAAACACATTATTGTGTGCAAAATAGGTGTTTTGTTTTTCAGACTCAGGAGGAGTTCTCATGCCAAAGGCCAGGAAGGCACAAATCAGTCTGGCGGATACGCCGTATTATCATTGTGTTTCGCGCTGTGTGCGCAGAGCATATTTGTGCGGTGAAGACAGGCAGACCGGCATTAGTTATGAACACCGCCGCCAGTGGGTACAGGACCGTATTCATTTTTTATCGCAGATTTTTGCAACTGATGTCTGTGCCTATGCCGTCATGAGTAACCACACCCATCTGGTTTTACATGTACACCAGGAATTATCAGACAGCTGGAATACCAAAGAGATAATTCGCCGCTGGCACACTCTGCACAAAGGCACACTGCTCAGCCATCAATACCTGCATCCGGAGCAGCGACAGCATTTGCATGAATCGCAGTTAGTTACCATTGAAGAAACCGCAGAGATATGGCGCAAGCGCCTGACAGATATCAGCTGGTTTATGCGTTCACTGAATGAATATATTGCCAGAGAAGCCAACAAAGAAGATAACTGTACCGGCAGGTTCTGGGAAGGCCGGTTTAAGTCTCAGGCATTACTGGACGAAGCCGCTCTTGCGGCCTGCATGGCCTATGTGGATTTAAACCCCATCCGGGCCGGCATGGCAAAAACACCGGAACACTCAGACCATACCAGTGTCCAGTACCGCATTAATGCGGCTAAAACAGGTAAACAGCCTCAATATTTAATGCCATTTGCAGGCAGTACCAAAGAGAACATGCCACATGGATTACCCTTTCACCTGAGGGATTACCTGGAACTGGTGGACGTCACCGGCAGAGCCATCCTGCCCAATAAACGCGGCGCGATTGATGAGGCGACACCAGCATTTCTGGCACGTCTTAATCTCAATGCCGACCAGTGGCAGGAGCTGGCCACAAAATTTGAAACCTGCTTTCACCACGCTGCCGGCAGTGCGTCTTATTTAGAAGCCTGGCAACACCGCCACCATCTTAAACGGCTCAGGGATAAACACAACGCTGTACGACTATTTGGCTAATTAGCTCTGTCCTAATCAACACAACACCGAATAACCGCCTGGTAAAGACTGGGCATGTCTGAGTGTGGCTGCTTTTCCTGTTTCGAGAGTAATGACGCTACTTTAAAGCGCTAATCCACCCAATGAGCAGCCACCAAATAAAGATTTAACGAATTTCTGGTGGCAAGCACACTGGCTGAAGAAGGAAAATTTTTACGATTTTTAGAATGGGTGTCTTTTATAATTTCTTCGAGAGTAATGACGCAACTTTAAAGCGCTAATCCACCCAATGAGCAGCCACCAAATAAAGATTTAACGAATTGCTGGTGGCAAGCCCACTGGCTGAAGAAGGAAAATTTTTACGATTTTTAGAATGGGTGTCTTTTATAATTTTTCAATGAGCAGCCACCAAATAAAGATTTAACGAATTTCTGGTGGCAAGCCCACTGGCTGAAGAAGGAAAATTTTTACGATTTTTAGAATGGGTGTCTTTTATAATTTAATAGATCCCTTATTTACCTTTTGGGCCGTGGCGCTGCGAGGTTTAATTTCACAACCGGTGCAGTACACTATACTTCTCTTAGTCCGGATTGGTAGCTTGAAGTTTCCTTAGCTATCTGTCACTTTCAAGCGATTGAATTATATAAGATTTATTGAACAAGGAATTGTAATGTATCCAGCATCCAAAATTGCTCTGAGAAGATCTGATTTTTCTTCAATATTGTTAGCACTGCTGACTCTTTTTCTGGTGACTGCTTGTGAGCGCGTTGATATGGACGCGGCTGAAAACTCTAAGGAGCTTCAGGATAAAGAGACTGTCGTAGTTTTGAGAACAAACAGGGGGGATATCACGGTGCGATTCTTTCCTGAAACCAGCCCTGAACATGTAAAAAACTTTATTGCGCATAGCGAAAGTGGTTTCTATGTGAATACTCTGTTTCACCGGGTCATTCCCGGATTTATGATTCAAGGTGGCGATCCAAATACTAAAGATGATGATCCTGGTAACGATGGTAAAGGTGGATATAGTTATAAAGGTGAAGGCACCTCACTACAGGCCGAATTTAATGAGATCCCTCATACCCGTGGTATTCTGAGCATGGCGCGCAATCAAAACATTAACAGTGCCGGAAGTCAGTTTTTTATCATGCATCAGGACTTTCCCCAACTAAATGGCCAGTACACGGTATTCGGTGAAGTAATCGATGGCATCGATGTAGTAGATCATATTGTTAATACACCACGAAATCATCGAGACCGACCAATGCAAGACCAGCGTATTGAACAGACTATTGTGGAAGAGTGGCCTTCGGTTGATGTAGAAAAGACCAAAAGTGCAATGTGGAAGGAACATCCTATTGCCCAAGCACAAAGCGATAAGTCCGAAGATTAAAGGTGAATTTGTCGAATCAAATGGTTCTCATCAGGTCTTCTGCTGTCTAATAACGAAAAACCCGGCATGAGACTGGAAAACTAGATGGTTTATTTTTGAGAGGGATGACGAAATACATCCTGTATTTCGCCCTTCGGGCCATCGCGAGGCGATGTTCAAATTCACTCCCGGTGAATTTGTCGAACCAAATGGTTCTCATCAAGTCCTCTGCTCTCCAATAACAAAAAACCCGCCTTGAGGGCGGGTTTTTTGTTATTTGGCGGAGAGAGAGGGATTCGAACCCTCGTTAGGGGTTAACCTAAACACACTTTCCAGGCGTGCGCCTTCAGCCACTCAGCCATCTCTCCGTAAACTTTTAAACTCTTTAAATCAGGTGGTTAGTTTTACAACTCACCGGGCGCACTAATACGTGCGCGTTGCTCCAGGCTCCTGCCTTTCGCCCTGACGGGCCAACCTGAGGGTTGTCCTAATTTGTTCCAGACAAATTAGTCAGCCACTCAGCCATCTCTCCGTAAACTTTTAAACTCTTTAAATCAGGTGGTTAGCTTTGCAACTCACCGGGCGCACTAATACGTGCGCGTTGCTCCAGGCTCCTGCCTTTCGCCCTGACGGGCCAACCTGAGGGTTGTCCTAATTTGTTCCTGACAAATTAGTCAGCCACTCAGCCATCTCTCCGTAAACTTTTAAACTCTTTGTATCTGGTGGTTATTTTAATAACTCACCGGCACACTGATTAACAGGGAGCCAAATTGGACGCGTATAGTAGGCAAAAGTGTCTGCCTTATCAACCCTTATCCCGCTTTTTTAACTCGCTTGCTCTGATATTCGGCAATAACGCCCATAAAAGACGAATAAGTATTAGATATCAAAGGCTTTTGCTGGACTTTATTTCCGAGCTGTTGAAAAGTTGAGCATACGGTTTAGTGGTACTAACGCCCTTTCCCGAAGCGCAGAATCCACAAATATCTCATGTCCAGAATTATCGGTTAGTGCCCTTTCTATCGCGTCCAGTCCATTCATTGCCATCCACGGACAATGTGCACAACTTTTACAGGTTGCACCATTTCCAGCAGTTGGAGCTTCCACGAATGTTTTATTAGGAGCCATTTGCTGCATTTTATAAAAAATGCCTTTGTCCGTGGCAACAATAAAATGTTCATTGTCCAGCGTTTGAGCCGCTTTAATTAACTGAGATGTAGAACCTACTGCATCAGCCATTTCTACAACGCTAGCGGGAGACTCAGGGTGCACAAGCACCGCTGCATCTGGGTAAAGGTGCTTCATGTCTTGCAAAGCCTGAGATGAAAACTCATCGTGCACAATACACTCGCCATTCCACATCAGCATGTCGGCACCGGTTTTCTTTGCAATATAGTTGCCAAGATGACGATCCGGTCCCCACAAAATTTTCTCGCCATTGCTATCAAGGTGCTCAACTACATCAAGTGCAATACTTGATGTCACTACCCAGTCAGCACGAGCCTTAACTGCTGCCGACGTGTTTGCATAAACAACTACAGTACGATCAGGATTCGCATCACAAAAAGCACTAAACTGCTCAATCGGGCAACCAACATCCAGGGAACATGTTGCTTCCAAAGTTGGCATCAGTACCGTTTTTTCTGGGCTTAAGATTTTGGCTGTCTCACCCATAAAGCGGACGCCCGCCACAATTAATGTTTGCTGATCGGCATTTTTACCAAAACGCGCCATTTCCAAAGAATCGGAAATAAAGCCGTCAGTCTCTTCGGTTAGTGCCTGAATTTCGGGGTCTGTATAATAATGCGCAATCAATACTGCATTTTTTTCACGCAATAGAGACTTGATGCGCTGCTTATGCAGCGATTTCTCTTCATCTGATAACACCGGCGGCTTGGCCGGGAACGGATAAGCAATCTCTATTTTGTTTGCGTCAATCATTGTCATCACTCTGTCACAAATGCGGCGCCGGATTATACCGCAGCCTATCAAAATTAATAGTCTATGCGACTACTTTTTAGTCAACAAAACGTTATACGTAGTTCCAAAAGATTTTGAACAGTGTTCTAAACGGGAAAACTGTAGACTGGTAAACCAACTCGAGTTCTCATCCGACACGACCGCAGCATTCTTTGAGCAATTATGATTTGGATAAACTCATTGGGATTTGACTTGGGTATTTGGGAAAAGTGGTGGGGTAAATTAAGGCCAAACGAAGATTGATTATCTTCGTCGCAATTTACGACGAGCCATGGATGGCGAGTCTGGGTGACGATCATCAGGGACGTGTTTAAGACGCTATCAATGAGTGAAGATAACCAATTGTTGAAGCAACACGAGTTCACAGTCAGCGCGAGAGCAAAATTATGGTTTTTTATAGAAGCTTGCTGGACTTGGGTATTTGGGAAAAGTGGTGGGTCGTGCTGGATTCGAACCAGCGACCAATTGATTAAAAGTCAACTGCTCTACCAGCTGAGCTAACGACCCACATTAAATTGTCTAATCTAGAACCTTGGTAAACACCTCCATGTGGAGGGCTTCCGGCTCGGCGTCCATTGCCTCGCGTTCGAGACTGCAAAGCTCCATGTTTTCGCTTTGCTGGACCGTCTCTCACCCAGCTGAGCTAACGACCCACATTGAAATGGTTCAAACTTAGAAGTGGTGGGTCGTGCTGGATTCGAACCAGCGACCAATTGATTAAAAGTCAACTGCTCTACCAGCTGAGCTAACGACCCACATCTCTAAATTTTAAAGCCGCCTTGGCGACGGCGGCTAATAATACTTAAATAACGCTTCGGTGCAAGGATAAAATTGATAAATCTTGCAGTTTCATGACTGAATGATGAAAATAGAAGCAAACCGCTGCAATTTACCACAAGCTGTTTTCAATCTATTAACAATTATTGCTGGTCTTGTTTAATACTTCTCAAGCGAGTTTCTGCCAAACGTTTTTCAGATGCATTTGGATATTCGGCAATAACCTGCTCAAACAATTGTGTTGCTCTGGCAATATTAGAGCGTTTTTGAGCGATCACACCCAATTTCAATATCGAATCTGCACGCTTTGTTGAATCAGGATAATACCTGACAACCTGATCAAAGTGGCTCTCCGCTTGCGACCATTCCCTTTTATTAAACAGTAACTGCCCTAACCAGTAATGTGCGTTAGAGGCGTAGCTTGACTGTGGATAGTTTTCAAGAAATGAACGAAATTCTGGAATCGCATCATCATAACGCTTTTCTTTCAGAATCAAATTGACTGCGTTATCGTATGCATCACTCTCACTCACTTGTGGAGTAGTACTCACTGGTGTTTGCGCCACATTGTTACTCACCGCTTGCAGTGGCACCTGCTGACTAACTGCCTCTACCTGGCGCTCAATTTCCAGATAGAGTTCCCGCTGTCGTTGCAAAATCTGTTCGAGCTTATGTGTGTGCAATTCGACTGCACCTCGCAACTCGTTCACTTCCATTTGCATCTCATCCAGCTGTGTTTGGATGTTTTGTTGTGCGTTGTTTCTGGATTCGAGTGTCCGTTCCAGAATTTCCACTCGTTCTGCCAGACTTAAACCATTCAGGTTGTCTACAGGCGCAGGAGCCGCAATGACTGCGGCTCCAAACATCAACCCTGACAACATCAGTGTTGTTTTAAACATTTATTAGACCTTACTGGTAAACCAGCACAGCACGACGGTTTTGACGGAATGCTGATTCACTGTCCCCCATTGCAACCGGTTTTTCTTCACCAAAAGAAACGACCGAAATTTGTGAGCGACTCACACCCGCGTTTTGTAAGAAAGTTTCTACAGACTTCGCACGACGCTCGCCCAAGGCAATGTTGTACTCTGGTGTACCGCGCTTGTCACAGTGACCTTCAACAACGATACGCTGGTTAGGGTATTTAATCAGGAAATCGGCGTGCTTTTGCAGCATGCTGTAGAATTCTGAATCGACATTAGAGCGGTCAAAATCAAACAATACCGTTTGATTGCTCATGCCCATCAATTCTTCTTTTTCTTCCTGTCTGATTTCTTCAGGTGATTTTTCTTTCTCAACAGTGCCCACTACAGGCTGATTTTGATTGGTAGCAGAAGATGAAGTCTCGGCGCTTTCGGCGGCATTACGAGCTGCTTCAGCGTCTGACTGAGACGGGCTCGAAGAACAAGCCATCAATGTGACCACTGGTAGTGCGATGAACACCCCTTTCATTATTTTATTAAGTTGCATCCTCTTAATCCTTATTTTTGAATCAATTCATTAATTAACAATCTTTACAGTAGAAAGGGAGACCAACTAGGAGATTTCACCTCACCTTCTGCTGCAGGTAATCTTGCTTTGAAACGACCATCTAATGACACCAACGATAGCACTTGTTTTCCTTGATGCAAGGTGCTGTAAATGATCATCGCACCGTTAGGTGCAATAGAAGGCGACTCATCCAAATAGGTTTTGGTCAGCACTTGCATCACACCATCGTCTAACAATTGTCTTGCAATGTGATAGTTACCTTGTGTTCTATTCACCATTACAAGCTCTTTTCCGTCCGGCGTTAATGTCCCTCCAAGGTTCATTTCACCGTCGAAAGTCATTCTGCGAACTTTCCCAGATGCTAAATTTACGCGATAAATCTGAGGTTTACCACCCCGTTCTGATGTAAAAATGATGCTTTTACCGTCTGGAGTCCAACTTGGTTCAGTATCAATATAACGATTTCTGGTCAAACGCTTAATTTGTCGTGTAGCAATATCCATTACATACAATTCAGCGTTGCCATCTTTTGATAATACCATCGCCATTTTCTCACCATCCGGTGAAAAGATTGGCGAGCTGTTGATTCCTTCGAAGCTGGTCAATTGAGTCCGGCTTTTAGTGTAGATATCCTGAATAAAGATCCCCGGCCGACCTGTTTCAAAACTGACATAAACAATTTGATTACCATCCGGCGACCAGGAGGGCGACATCAATGGTTCCGGCGATTGCAGTAATACAGACTCATTCTCACCGTCGTAATCTGCCACTATCAACTGATAAGGATTCTGTACTGTTTCCCGGTCTTTGACCACGACATAGGCAATTCGTGTTCTAAACGCTCCTTTAATGCCTGTCAATTCCTCAAATACGACATCACTGATGTAATGTGCATGGCGTCGAAAACGATTCCCATCCACAACGATTTGTCGTGTATCTAAAATATGGTCCTTAGCATCCACCAGTTGACCATCACTCAAAACCCGTGTGTTGCCACCGGTAATTTGGCCACGCACTACGTCGATTAATTCAAAGCTCACCAAATAACGATCCAGCGAATATGGCTCTACGGTCCCCACCAGAATCACTTCTGCTCCGGCTGATGCCCAGGCAGTATAATCAACTTCGGAATCCGAACTTGGGAACTGCGGCATGTCTTCTTTGGATAAAGGATTAAACTTGCCACTACGCAGCAGATCCGCTGAGATGACGTCTGCCAGCGTACCCGGCATCACACCTTCGCCTTTCCAGCGAAATGGTACAACCGCAACCGGCCTAGCAGAGTTGATCCCCTCTGTGATGACGATTTCCAATGTTGCACTGGCTTGGGAAGAAGCCAAAAATCCAGCACACAGCAGAAGATATTTAATCCATTTCATCATTGTTCTTTATCACCTAAAGTCAGGTTAATACTTTTCATTTCGTTATATACGTCAGGATCAGAAGATACGGGTAAGGTATCTATCTTATAAATCGCGGCACGCGCAGATTGACACACTATATCATCCCCTTCCAATACTTTTAATTGGGTTACCAGACCGTTAGAAGCCAATCGAATATTTAATCGACAGTACTTCCCCCTCATATAATCTTCTTTTCGCCAACTTCGCTGAATCGTTTGTTTGATCAGCGCTTGGTATTTATCAATCTCAGACAATACCTGCTTTTGTTTAGCTTGTGCTCTGGCAGCCTGTTCTTTTTGCAACTGTTCCTGCAACATGCGTTCTTGCTCGGCGTTTTCAGCCGCTTCCTGCCGCTCTTTTTCTTCTTGCAAACGTTTTTGTTCAGCTTCTTCCCTGGCTTTTTCTTCTTTTTCTTTTTTGCGTCGTTCGTCTTCTTTACGTTTGCGTTCAGCTTCCGCTTGCTCTTTCGCTTTCTTATCAGCAGCACGCTTTCTGGCGGCAGCTTCTTCCCGAGCTTTCTTCTCTTTGGCTCGCTTATCCGCTTCAGCCTGAGCTTTGCGGCGTTTTTCATCTTTTATCTTGTCAATTTGTTGCTGAACTTCACTGGCATCTATCATTGTGGCCTGAATAATCGGTGCAGGATTGGCCACCTGAATTTCTGGTGTGTGCACACTGGGCGATATCGACAAAGTCAACAATACCCCAACACAAACATGTATCGCAGAGGAGATACCAATCGCTGAAGATATCTTAATCATTTAGGCGTCTGGTGGCTCCGTCATCAAACCGACTGAAGGTACGCCCGCTCTTTGTAATAACACCATCAAATCAATGACCTTTGCATAGTTCACATTACCATCCCCTTTAACAACGACTGGTGTGTCAGGTTGTTTTTGCAAATGAGCGGCTACCAATGTGGCCAAATCAACGGCCGACATCGGTGTATCCTGAGAATCACCCACACTTAGATAGTATTGGCCATCGGCGTCTACAGATGCGACAAGTGGTGGGGCGCTGTCTTCATCTAGCGCCTCTGCTTCCGCTTTGGGCAGGTCTACTTTCACGCCCTGTGTGATAAGCGGTGCAGTTACCATAAAAATGATAAGCAACACCAGCATTACATCGATGTAGGGCACAACGTTAATTTCCGAAACAGGTTTACGCTTCTTACGAATGTACATAGTGCTTAACCCTGTTTTTACTACTGTTCATTTTGGCTGGAGTAAGCCTGGCGATGCAAAATACTGGAGAACTCTTCCATAAAGTTCGCATAACTGTTTTCCAGCTTTTCAACCTGATTACTAAATCGGTTGTAGGCGATTACCGCAGGAATGGCAGCAAATAGCCCCATTGCAGTGGCGATTAAGGCTTCGGCGATTCCTGGTGCAACCATGGCCAGCGTCGCCTGTTGCACTTCACCCAGCGCAATAAACGCATTCATAATGCCCCAAACCGTACCAAACAAACCTATGTAGGGACTGATGGAACCTGTCGTTGCCAAAAAGGGTAAATGACTTTCTAAATTATCAACTTCACGCGAGAGTGATACGCGCATCGCTCTGTGTGTACCATCCATCACAGCTTCCGGCTGTGTTGAATTTTTACTTAGACGCACAAATTCTTTAAAGCCGGCACAAAATAACGATGCCAACCCAGCAACATTTTGTCTGGCAGACAGTTCCTGATAGAGGCGATTCAGGTCCGCACCAGACCAGAATCTATCTTCAAATTTTTTCACTTCCTGCTGTGCCCCAGATAGGGCTTTTGAGCGCTGGATGATAAACGCCCAGGAAATCACAGATGTTGCCAGCAACATAAGCATGACTAACTGCACAAGAAAACTGGCCTGCAGAAACAGGTCAAAGAAAGACATTTCAGATGACACTCGACAATTCCCCTAAAATAAACTTTGGAATCGCCTGTGGTTTCATCTTGGAAATATCGACACAGGCGACTTTTATTCGCGCACTGACCAAAAGGTCATTATTCTCGTTATAAATATGTTGTTGGAAGACCAAGCTGGCCCGTTTCAATTCTACAATTTGGCTGGAAATACACAACAAATCGTTGAATCTGGCTGGACGATGGTTCTCCATTTCCACCTGTTTGACGACAAAAGCCACAGAATGTTCCAACAGCGTGTCCTGCTCGACACCAAGAGACCGCAACCATTCGGTTCTGCCTCGCTCCATAAATTTAAGATAATTGGCGTAATATACGATACCACCAGCATCAGTATCTTCGTAATAAACACGAACATTCCAGAGAAACGGTTGCAAACTGACTGGCCTCTTATTCTCGTAACTTGTGCGGGTGCACAGATGTTACCATATTAAAGTCTTAACCTTGCCTTAATAAACATTGAGTTTCAATCATGTTTATCGTCATAAATGACAGTTCCACCCCATTTATCCATCTTAACCCAAAACCATCACCCAACAGGATCTATTCTCTTTATTTTACAACAGGTTAACTTTTACATTGAAACATTGAACCTAGCTAAAAGAGAACAATAAGAACCATTACAATTGTTTTTTATTTATTTAAATTGGTTATCTTTACGGACCGTAAGAATTGTTAATAAAACTGAAATAAACCAAGATATTAAGTAATGACAATACCAAGTGAAAATATGAACATATTCTTTTAAATCAAAAAGATATAGAAATCACCAGGTCACTAAACACACAATACAGAGGAATCTAAATATTTAACACATTAGTTTTTCTAATGGTAAATGAAAATTTTTCTCAGTTGAAAATATATTGAGCTTGGCTAAAATGCGCGCATGTTTTTAAGGGTGAGCGAAAAACTTGAGAATTCGTTTACTTCTTCAGATGACATGTTCCTTGGATTTATTTTCCTTCAACACTTGTTGTTTTGCCCGCATCTTTTGCGGGCTTTTTTTTTGCCTGTGATTTGCTATCGACATCAACCGTCTTTTGAGTAACCAAAATGCTGAAACGCTCTTTGTGTTGCAATTCGACCTCTTGGTGTGCGCTGCAAAAAACCCTGCTGGATTAAGAACGGTTCAATCACATCCTCAATGGTATCCTTTTCTTCACCAATGGCGGCTGCCAGATTATCCAGACCAACAGGACCTCCGGTGAATTTTTCAATAATAGCGCTGAGCAGTTTGCGATCCATGTAATCAAAGCCTTCGACATCGACATCCAACATATCCAAGGCGCTTGCGGCAATATTTTTCTCAACCGCTCCCGTACTTTTCACTTCCGAAAAATCTCTGACCCGACGCAATAAACGATTGGCAATTCTGGGGGTTCCTCTTGAACGCTTCGCTATTTCTCTGGCACCACCACTGTCGATTTCCACATTCATATAGTGCGCAGAGCGAGTGATGATGCTAGTCAGATCATCTACATTATAAAACTCAAGCCGCTGAACAATACCAAAGCGGTCGCGCAAAGGTGAGGTTAAAGAGCCTGCCCTGGTAGTCGCTCCAACCAGCGTAAAAGGCGGTAAATCCAGTTTTATTGAACGTGCCGCAGGCCCTTCACCAATCATAATGTCTAACTGATAATCTTCCATGGCAGGATAGAGGACTTCTTCAACGACCGGACTGAGCCGATGAATCTCATCAATGAACAGCACATCGTTTTCTTCAAGGTTAGTGAGCATGGCTGCCAAATCACCCGCCTTTTCCAACACTGGACCAGAGGTGGTTTTGATGCCGACCTGCAGTTCGTTTGCGACAATATTTGCTAGCGTTGTTTTACCCAGACCAGGTGGGCCAAAAATAAGCAAATGATCCAGCGCATCCTGTCGGTTTCTCGCCGCTTGAATGAAGATCTCCATTTGCTCACAAACATGTTGCTGTCCCGTATAATCCTGCAGCAAGCGCGGTCTGATAGCCCGATCAATCACTTCTTCTTCGGTTTTTGGCTCTGCCGCTATCAATCTATCTGCTTCAATCACTTAAACGTCTCTCTTTCAAATTAAGCCACACTCCGCAGTGCTTCACGAATAATTTCTTCACTCGAATTGGCCTGTTGAGACACCGCTTTTACCATATTGATTGCTTGCGCCTGCTTGTACCCCAATGCCACAAGTGCACTGATCGCTTCATCCTTGGCGCCAACTTCGGAAGATGTGATGTTTGCAGGTTGCATGGCCAAAGGCTGTGCAGTAATTGTGTCGGCATCACCAAACAGATTTTTTAGCCTGTCTTTCATTTCGACAATGAGTCGCTCTGCGGTTTTCTTGCCAACACCCGGCAGTTTTACCAAGGTACTGACATCTCCCTGATTAACCACTTGAATAAACTGGCCCGCTGTCATCCCCGACATAATACCCAGTGCCATTTTGGGACCCACACCATTGGCTTTGATCAGCTCCCGGAACAACGCCCGCTCCTGCTTGTTGTTAAAGCCAAATAACAATTGCGCATCTTCTCTCACTACGAAATGAGTGAATATCTTTACGTCGTTCCCGACCTCGGGAAGATCATAGATGCTGGTCATCGGCATTTGTAGTTCATAGCCTACTCCAGCAACATCAACTAAAACATCAGGAGGACATTTATCCACCAACTTGCCACGCACGAAGCCAATCATCAGCGCCTCCAAAGACCTGTTTTTTTATACAGCATAATTTCATAAAGCAACGAAGGGTGCAATGCTTTTTAAACTGAAATAATCAGTTGGATAATTTGCAGAGTGGTTCTGGCCACAATGCCTGTGGTAACAGACTCACCTGATGGGTGAACTGCGGCGCATTCAAAATATTTTGTATTTTCATGCGGTTAGCTTGTATTTAGAGCGGTCAACTGATTCATTCAGGTCTAGCGAAGTCGGCCTCTTACGATTTTACTTGCCTGGCCAGACAAGGTGATAAGATGTTGCTGGGTATGCTGATGGCATAGTGCCACTGCCAGTGCATCGGCTGCATCAGCCTGAGGGGTATCAGTCAATTTGAGCAAGTGCATAACCATATGCTGGACTTGCCCTTTTTCGGCACTGCCCTTACCCACTACGGATTGCTTGATCTGACGAGCTGAGTATTCATAAACAGGCAACGAAAACTGGGTTGCTGCAACTATCGCCGCACCTCTGGCCTGACCAAGCTTTAAAGCAGAGTCAGGGTTTTTCGCCATAAATACCTGTTCGATGGCAAACTCAGCGGGTTGAAACTGCCGGATCAATTCGGATATACCGGTAAAGATCTGCTGCAGCCGTGCATCCAGCTTTTCGCCTTTAGTACGGATACAACCGCTGCCTAAATACTCTGTTTTGTTGGCCTTTCTGCGGATCACACCATAACCGGTCACCCGCGATCCCGGGTCAATACCCAAAATAGTCGTCACGAATGGGTTTCCTGTGGTGCCGATTCAGACAGGAAAAAACGTTCAATCACCGCCCGATTAGAAGGTGACCAAAATAAATTGACCGCTTCAGCGGCAGTCAACCACTGATGTTGGTCATGCTCTGTCAGCGTAATTTTTGCATGACTGTCGATTTGCAATAAGAAGGTATATTCGGTGTTTACAAATTCTCCTGGCGGGTAGCGATAGCGCCATTCAGGACGAATTTCATATTGATTTGTCAGGCGAATATCGACCATTTCATAACCTTCCGCAAGAACATCGATACCCACTTCTTCATGGACTTCTCTGAGCGCCGCTGCCAATGGTGATTCATCTGCCTCTAATGACCCCGTAACTGACTGCCAAAAAGATGCATCATCCATACGGCGCAACGCCAGAATCCGCCCCTGTTCATCTGAAATGATGACCAGTACGGATTCAGGTCGTTTAAATTGCGTCACAATTTATTCTGCTTTGTCCACAGGCATGGGGGTAATAGCCAATTCTTTTAGCGCCTCTGGATTTGCAAATCCCGGGGCATCCGTCAGCGGACAGGCGGCCGTTGTAGTTTTAGGGAATGCCATCACGTCGCGGATGGAGTCTGCCCCAGTCATCAGCATCACCAATCGATCCAAACCAAATGCCAGACCAGCATGAGGAGGTGCACCAAACTTCAGTGCATCCAGCAAGAAGCCAAATTTTTCCCGGGCTTCTTCTTCGTCGATACCCAATAGCGTGAATACCGCTTGCTGCATCGCATTGTCGTGAATACGCACCGAACCACCGCCTAATTCGACACCGTTTAGCACCATATCATAAGCATCTGACAAGGCATTTTCTGCATCATCCTTCAATTGCTCGGGGGTTAAATTACGCGGCGCTGTAAAGGGATGGTGCAAGGCATACAAATTGCCATCCACTTTCTCAAACATTGGAAAGTCAACCACCCAAAGCGGTTTCCATTCACCCTGCAATAGCTCAAAATCGTTTCCAAGTTTCAATCTTAGTGCACCCAGCGCCTCAGAAACGACGGTATAGCTGTCCGCACCAAATAACAAAATATCACCGGATTGAGCCTCTGTGCGCTGCAGCAAACCACTAACGACCTCTTCGCTTAGGAATTTAGCAATAGGTGATTGCACGCCTTCCATTCCCGCTTCGGCATCATTGACCTTTAACCAGGCGAGACCTTTGGCACCATAGACACCAACGAACTTGCCATATTCATCTAACTGTTTTCTGGAAAGTGACGCGCCACCCGGTACTTTTATGACCGCAACGCGACCGTTATCGTCGTTGGCAGGACCACTGAAAACTTTAAATTCAACATTGGCGACCAGATCCGCCACGTCTACAATTTCAAGCGGATTACGCAAATCTGGTTTATCACTGCCATAGCGACGCATGGCTTCTGCGTAACTCATGCGCGGGAAGTCACCCAGATCCACATTCATCAACGATTTAAACAAGCCTTTGATCATCGTCTCGGTAATGGCCATTACGCCATCAGCATCAAGAAACGTAGTTTCTATATCGATTTGTGTAAATTCCGGCTGTCTGTCGGCACGTAAATCTTCATCCCGAAAACATTTAACGATTTGGTAATATCGATCCATACCCGACATCATTAACAACTGCTTAAACAGTTGCGGAGACTGTGGCAATGCGAAAAATTGCCCTTTATGTGTGCGGCTAGGCACTAAATAGTCTCTGGCACCTTCAGGTGTCGCTTTAGTTAAAATGGGGGTTTCAATATCCAAAAAGCCTTCGCCATCAAGAAAATTGCGCACCGCACTGGTTACTTTAGCGCGGAACTGCAATTTGCTCGACATTTCAGGTCGACGCAAATCCAAATAGCGATATTTCAGACGCTGCTCTTCCGAATTTTCCTGATTAAAATCCAGTGGCAAGACATCAGCCTTGTTTAATATTGTCAGGTCTTTGCCCAGGATTTCGATTTCACCCGTGGACATATTTTTGTTCACCTGTCCTTCTGGGCGGGCACGCACCAAGCCGGTAATCTGAACACAAAACTCTTGTCTCAGGGTGTTGGCACGGGCAAAAACTTCTTGTAAGTCAGGATCATAAACAACCTGAACAATGCCTTCACGATCACGCAGATCTAAAAAAATGACACCGCCGAGATCGCGGCGCTTATTTACCCAACCACATAAGGTTACGGTTTGTCCTATATATGACGCGTTAATGTTTCCACAATAATCTGTGCGCATGAAAATACCCTTGTAAAGCGCTGTTTGATATGCGGTCTCAATTGGACCACCACAAAAAATTCACATAAAAATTCGGTGGGGAAGTATATCTTATTATATGGATGCTGACAGCCCGAAAATTAGGCACGCTTATGCTTATTCGCATTAAAAAAAGCGATATACCGATTGATTCATTGCATGTTCGCGGCTTACTGTCTTTAATTGAGATTAACCGTTTGATAATTAACCGATACCACTATTCATTAAATATGCCCGTATTTTTTCGAAGCTTTCTGCTAGTCGCCAGTTTTTTTGCTTGCTTCCAGGCAAATGCGACATTCTTTTCTTCGGTCAAAAAATACAGTATTGAAGACGGACTTCCGGCAACCACTATCTATTCCATCGTAAAAGACAAAAGAGGTTACTTCTGGTTAGGTACGCCTTCTGGTCTGGTGCGTTTTGATGGCTACGAATTTAATGTCTATAGCCCAACCAGTGAAGATAACCGCAAAATAGCATTTGCCAGTGCAGGCAACTTGTTTATTGACAGCAAAGGACGTATTTGGATTGGTTCCTGGGGCGAAGGTGCTGCGGTATATGATGACAACTTGAACCTATTACATTGGTTCGAAGCCGATCAAAAAAATCCTAATGCCTTGCAAAGCGCCATGGTTCAAACCTTTTTTGAAGACCGGCAAGGTCAGGTATGGGTAGGGACAAATGGTGGCGGGCTTGCCAGATTCAGAGAACAAAGTAACGACTTTCAAAACTATCTGCATCAATCGGGGAACCCCAACAGTCTCAGCCATAGTCGCATATGGAGCATTTCGCAGGACAGCCAGGACATTATGTGGATTGGCACCTCAAATGGGCTGAATAGACTTGATGTACAGGCTAATACGGTAACTCGATATCAACACAATGAGAATCAGCCTGGCAGTCTGGATCACCCTCTCATCCGGGATGTATTTGTTGACCAGGCAAACAACATCTGGATTGGGACTGAACTGAGCTTTGGTTTGTTTAAGCAAAGCAACCAACAATATATACCCAAAATACCTGAACATGCGTTTCTTAACGCCGCTATTACTCGCATTAAACAAGGTGTTGATGATGCACTATGGATTGGTACCCAAAGGGGTTTATACCGTTTTGATGTTGATAACGATCGCTACACTGCGTTAGTCAATGAGCGTAAACTGGCACTGCTACCAAATGACGATATCAGGGACATATACGTTGGTGAAACCGGTGAATTGTGGGTCACCACTCGCTATGCCGGGTTAAGTCAAATCACCCTGGAACCCAGCAATTTTAAATCTTATCGATACTTTACTGACACAACCGGAAACCTAATCCAAATTCGCATGATTTATGATGTTGTGGAAGATGCCAGCAAAAATATTTGGCTGGCATCTTCACAGGGGCTTTTAAAGTGGTCCCCAGATGGTTTACAGCAAGTCGCTGTGACTGACCTCAGCGCAGATACGGAGGTATTTACTCTGGCGATGGGCAATGAAAGTCAGATGTGGTTAGGCACTGAAAACGGTATCGGTATGCTTGATCTGAATACCAATCAATTTCAGTATCGAAACGACATTATTGGCGATACGGAGCGAGTCGCTGTAATACATATTGAGATAGACAGTGTAGGCAACCTGTGGGCCGCGACCAATCATTGGGGGTTAATCAAGTATCGCAATGGTGAGCGAATACAATATCAGCATGATACAGCTAATGTAGACTCTATTTCTGGAGACAATGTTGCCCATGTCATGGAAGATAATCGTGGCAGAATGTGGATCACTGTTGCGGGAGCTGGGATCAACAGATTAGATCCGGAGCGCCATAAATTCTTTCGCTATCAACCCAGTGAGGAACTCACCCGCTCCTCTGCATTTAAAAATCTGCGCCAGATATACCAATCAAAATCGGGCACTATGTGGTTTGCTGGAAATAATGCGTTTTTGAAACTTAATGAAGTCACTGATACCTTCGAAAACCTGATTGTCAGATCTCTGTTGCCCAGCAACAACGTTAAGTCGATTCTGGAAGATGATTATGGCAATTTGTGGTTGTCCACGGAGTACGGTATTTCCAACTATCGGGTAGAACAAAACTATTTTGTTAATTACACCACAAAAGATGGTCTGCACGGTAATCAGTTTTTTCAGCGTGCCGCATTAAACAGTGCTGAGCATGGCTTGTTTTTTGGTGGTATTGAAGGTCTTACCGTCATAAGTAAGTTGCCCAAACCTACCCCAAAAGGCTCAGCTTCCCCGGTCATATCTGGATTGCATATTGACGGCAAACGCGTGCCGGATTTCTCGTTTAACGATCAGCAAACCATGCGTTTACCTTACAGTGTAAAAAACATCGAAATTAAATTTTCAGCCTTAAATTTCTCCCCTGAAAATAATCGCTATCGCTATCGACTCCTCAACTTTGACAACATGTGGTCAAAACCTACTGCAGATAATAGCGTGGTATTTTCTGGATTAGATTCTGGCCAGTATGTTTTTCAGGTAAATGCCAGTAAAAGCGACAATATTTGGTCCACGTTTCCGGCAGAACTCAATATCCATATCACTAAGCCCTGGTGGGAAAGTCATTGGTTTCGTGGTGGTATAGCCCTGATGCTGCTGACCTTTGGATTCATAGGGTATAAATCCAGAACTCGAGGATTAAAACAACAAAAATTGAAACTAGAAAAAGAAGTGGCTGAACGTTCCAGTGACCTGTTGAAGACGCAAAAACAATTAATCGAGTCAGAAAAGCAAACCTCCATATCAGGGCTTGTCGCCGGTGTCGCCCACGAAATAAATACACCAATCGGTGTCAGTATTACTGCCTCATCCAACCTGATAGAGCGTTGCAGCAGTATCATCGCCAGTCTTGAAAGTAACCGCCTTAAAAAGTCAGAACTTAAACAGAATATCGAAAATATCGCCGATAGCGCGCAAATGTTATTGACCAATTTATCAAGAGCATCGGAGCTGGTGCATAGTTTTAAAGAGGTGTCAGTCGATCAGATTTCACAGCAAAAACGACAATTTAATATGCGAGGCTATTTGGCAGAAATCGTCGCCAGTTTGAATCCTAAATTTCGATCTGCTGGCGTCACCCTTAGCACACATTGTCCGGACGACATCGTGATTACGAGTTTCCCTGGCGCCATTTCCCAAATGATTACACAATTAGCATTGAATTCATTAAGTCATGCTTTCGAAGATGAGCAACATGGTGAAGTGATGATAGAAATTTCTCGCCACAATGAGACACTTAAAATTAAATTTTGTGACAATGGTAAGGGTATTCCCAAGGATTCACTAACGAAGATATTCCAGCCTTTTTACACCACCAAACGTAACGCTGGTGCCAGTGGTCTTGGGCTACAAATTGTAAGCAATATTATCAAAGTCAGACTAGGCGGCGACATTTATTGCGAAAGTGAAGAAGGTAAAGGCACCTGTTTTTACATGGAGTTTGCTGTCGAGAACAAATAGGCTGTTGTTATACAACCAGAGCGGTCAACTGATTTGTGTAGGTTTAAGGGTTCATCCTCTTCCTAATAAGCTAAGTTCACTTCAGGCTATCCCTAGACAAATTGCAACGACAATGCGGGCACATACGTTATCAAGACCAGTGCCACCAGCAACACCACCACAAACCCCAAAGTCGCTTTGTATATTTCCGTAATAGGACGTTCAAAACGATAGCTGGCAATAAATAAGTTCATTCCAACAGGCGGTGTCAAGTAGCCTATTTGCATATTTGCCAGGAATATAATGCCTAAATGCACGGGATGAATACCGTATGAGATAGCGATTGGCAATAGTAGTGGCACCATAATGACGATTGCTGAGAAGATATCTAAAAATGCCCCCAGAAGCAGTAGAAAGATATTCAACGCCAACAAAAAAGTAAGGGGACTATCAATGGTTTGGTTTATCCATTCAAACAAGGCGACAGGAGCTTCAATCTCGACAAAATAGCTGGTTAACACCAAAGAGCAGCTTAAAATCAATAGTATTCCGCCGACCATGACCATGGCTTCTGTAACAAGGGCTGGCAAAGCACTGACTTTGATATCTTTATACAGCCATACTTCCACGATGAGCAAATACACAACGGTCACTACTGCGGCTTCCGACAACGCAAAGTAGCCGGAATAGATACCACCCAACAAAATGATTGGCAAGGGCAATTCCCAGCGGCTCGCCGCAATCGCTCTGCGCAATTCCAGAAATGAAAAGTGCTGTCGTGTGGTTGGCTGATGACCCTGTACCCAAATACTCCAAACCGACAACAATAGAATCATCAGCGCGCCAGGTATCAGCCCAGCCACCAACAGCTGTTCAATCGTCATATGTGTATCGAGATCCAGCTGCAGGGCAATCACACCAAACAATATCAAAGGAAGAGATGGCGGAAATAATAAACCCAGGCTTCCTGAAGAGGTGACCAAACCCAGACTGAATTTTTGTGAGTAGCCTGCTTGCTGCAAGGCTGGATATAACAGAGCCCCCAGGGCAACAATAGTTACACCTGATGCACCAGTAAAAGCAGTAAATAACGCACAGGTTATAAATGCGACAATTGCCAGGCCACCAGGCATCCAGCCCAGTAATGCCTGCGTCAAACGAACTAAACGGTTGGAACTTCGGCTACCACTTAGCAAATAACCAGCAAAAGTAAAAAGAGGAATAGCTTCTATCAATGGGGTTTGCGTAATGCGATACATATCAACAGCAACCACCATTAAATCAACTTCGACCGCGGCAAATCCCACCATAGCAATAGCCAAAATGCCAGCAAACAAAGGCATACCAAGCAGCAGCGCAAGCACGGTGATGCAAATCAGGAGAATAACCATCAGGGCTGCTCTTCCGCATTAGCTGAAACAGAAAATGCCAGCCCCACAAAGCGTATTGCCATGCCCAATAAACTGGCAGGTATAATCAGCTCACATACCCAGGTTGGTACATTTAAAAAGGCGATTAGGGGGTCTTCGATTTCCAATAGAACAAATTGCCAACTGTAGTAAGCAGCGATAAAACAAATTGCAGCGGTTAACAGAAATAATATGCGACGCAACCATTTAGCGGCTGATCGTGGTAAGAAACGACTGGCTACGTCAATAGTAATGTGTTTCGCTTTCTTAGTGGCATACAGCGCACCGAGCATGGCCACCCACAGTACCAATACTTTGATAGCATCATCCACCCAGATAAAACCGTAATCAAATAGATTTCTCGCCACAATTTGGGCAAGCGCAAAGAGCAGCATGAGCGCAAAACACAGCGAGATGAGTGCCCGTTCTACAATATCAATTCTGGCAACAATGCGGTCAAACACAAAAACTATTCTTTAAATTCGTCAGTTAATTCAGTTAAAACTGGCCAGACGTTCTTCCAGTTTCTGCATTATTTCTTGGGATAGCGCACCATTTTTCACCATGTTGTCGCTGGCGATCAAGCCCAAACGTTTCCATTCCTGCATTTCTTCTGGCGCAGGTGTAATGATTTCGATTCCTTGTGCCTGAAGCGCTTGTAATGCTTTTTCATTATCTTCACGATTACTGGTATCCAAAGTGCTAAATGCAGCACCAAACTCTTTTCTGACCACCTGTTGATGGGACGCATCGAGTCGGCCAAAGGCTTTATCATCAATGGCCAAAACAGCATAAATGTACACAAGAGGGACTTTCGTGATGTATTTGATTTGAGTATGCCATTGCAGTGTAATTGCCCCCACTGGAGAGGTGGCAACAGTGTCTATCAACCCGGTTTGCAAACCTGCCAGTACATCACCAATTGGCAATGGGATAGGTGAAATGGAAAAAGCATCAAAAGAAGCCACAGTGGCCGCATCGGTATTTGGTGCCCAGACTTTCAATCCTTTTAAATGATCAGGATGACTAACGGGTTGTTTAGACATGATGTAGGCAAACCCGCCACCAGCCAAACCAAAGGTCACCAAGCCACTCTGCTCATAACCCTGCAAAATATCGCTATCCAGAGATTCACGGACATAAGTAACCTGTTCCAGGTTATCAAAACGCAATGGTACAGAATACACCTGACTATCAGAATAAAACTTTGTCAGGCTGCCGCCAGTCATTGCCCCACCGTGTAACTGGCGAATCCGCATTTTCTTCAGAACCGCCTGATCATCACCCATCACACCACCGGGATAGAATTTAATTTTTACTTGCCCATCTGTTTTGGTTTTGATGTCTTCTGCCGCACTCCGGAATAGCTTCATCCACTGAGACCCTTCGGGAGAAAGCGTTGCGATTTTAAGGGTGGCCGCAGAGACCGGTGACAATGCAACAATAATTATTAGCAACAAAAGAGGACGGAGCCTTGAAAAAAACATGATAAATTCCTTACTTAAAAATAGTCATCAGCAGATTCCAGTAGCGCTCGGGCTTGCTGCTGAGCCAGAAAATTACTCAATGAATACTGATTGCGCTCAATAGGGCGTGACAATACGTCGTGCAATAATCGGTCATGTAATTCTCTGTCAAACATCATTCTGGCGTATTGTTGTGCATACACTACCTGCACCATATAATTTTGCTCATGAGATAGTGACCAGGCGCGTTCAAAATGCTCCCTACCCTTTTCAGGTTTGCCCCCAAATGAAGGTGGAATAAGGGTTGCTATAATACCCAGATAAACATGCGCACTACCTTGTTTATAATTTTCATCAATCGCCACAATATGTTCCATTACAGCGGTGATTTTTGAAATATCGGCTATGGCATTGAAGTCTGCGGAGTTGGCCTTGACCCAATTCCCCCAAGCGGCCCCCAAGGAGAATAAAACCGTTATCTCGTCTTCCGAGTCCAGTTCTTGTAAATTGGCGGTGAACTCCTGAAAGTTTTGTTTTGTAAAGCCACAGTAGTCCTCATCCATGGCACATAATGCGCGTTTCGCATAATCAAAACCTCTTTGTGCAAGCTTTGACTGGCGCTCCGGATCGTTAACGAATGCCGAGGAGTAGGTGCTGTATAGATCTGCAGATGAAGCTAAAACAGAAACATTTTCCGGATCACTTTGCAGCATGCTCTCTGTGAACAGCATATAAGCTGGAATCGCTTCTTTTATTAACTCCGGATCATTATGTTCACTGACAGTAGCCTGCAGCTGTTCTGCGAAGTTGTTAGTGACACCGGACATCAAAGAACTGCAACCAGCAGATAACATCATCAAAACTGGTATAAGAATACGAAACAAGACTCTATTCCCTCGAATTTTCGATTTAAAGACATTGGGTAATTTACTTTCAGGGCGCGCATTCTAACACGCAAAACAGTGTTTAAAGAATCACAAAGCCACAGTTTAACATGACAAAATGACACTTATACGAATCCTGAATGTTTAAAGTTAGTCCAAGTATCAGCTCCTGCTGATATTTTCTGAAGAAATATTGGCAGAATCAAAGGATGGCCATGGGTTGTATGTTAACTAGGAAAACAACCCATGAAAACAAGAGTTACGAGCTGTGTGCCTTTTCAATTAAGGTAAATTCTGTACCTGTTGCACCATTGGCATAAACACGGCAATGTCCCCAGCTGTCTGGAATCGTAAAATGATGTTCTTCCACAGAATTATAGGTCGCTCTTTTGTTATCACAGCGAATTTCAACTTTATCAATTTGTCCTTCAGGTACAAGAATATCGAACTGTTTTCGGGCTAGTCTGTGGGACCAATAGCCCTTATCTTCTATTTTTGCTGATACCTGAATAGCATTTTGACTTTCAATAAAGTCCACTACTTGTTGGTTATAGGGTGCCAATGCTTGAACTACCGCATGATCCGGCGCTATCTCGTTGATATGTCCATAGACTAGTGCCGCTTCAGCCAGTTTATTGTTTTCAATATTGGCAACAAATAACCGCTGCATTGTGGAAAGGTATACAGGAGTTGAAATCCCACCCTGACCGTGTGTAAATACTTTAGTCAAGGCGTCAATCGTTTTTTGGTCCTGCCCAAGCGCTTCGTGATAATAGGACTTCGCTATCCAAAAATAACCGTTTTCATCCCAGGTTTGCGTTTTTCTATCGTCTAGCTCCTGCAAAAGCGATTCTGCCAATGCTAAATCATTTTCTTCAACGGCTTGAAGTGTTTTTCGGTATCGAGATAGAAACGGCCGAGTGACACCTCCTTTGCCTTGCAGACGAAAGTCCATACGCACTCGAGTTTTGCACTGTTCGATGGTTTCACCGTTGTACGTTGCGGGTTTATATTTCCAATCTTCTACCGCGTTAAGTGTTGAGCGTTCAAAATGCTTAGAGCCCGAGCTATCTTCAATAATGGGGTCAATTACATTACCCTCTTTATCAACAACAAAGCTAACAATCGCCCAGCCTTCAAGGCCATTTTTTGCTGCACTTGTGGGGTAACGAGGCTCCTTTCGTTCCAGCGCCTGTGCAGCCACTATCACATCCAACAATTCTGATGGAGCCGACTCTGGTGAAGAAGCCATGCTATTGAGAGAAAAACTGAAGGTCGCGATTAGCGACAATGAGATTAAAAACTTCCTTTGCACAATCATATAAAATCCTTTTTCAATTAAATGACAAACTGAGTCTATTTATTCCCGACCATTTGTCAAACATCCTATTCATCTAATTTGTTTTGTTGTATGTCGCTTACCACACAGCGATTAATTCAAAAACTTCAGTAAAAAAATATCTGATGCAATTTAAACATCTCACTTTTTTTGCTTATGTTTGTGGATAGCACGGCGCATACGAGAAAGGCGAACGTGATCCAGTTTGGCCTGTTCTTTGCCTTTTTTTACGTTGTGTTCTGGTGGTAGTTGCACAGTTTTGCGAAGAATATTCATATCCTCAGGTTCCATCTCTATCCAGGCACCGTTCGGCAAGCGGCCAGGCAGATCAATATTGCCATATCGAGTGCGGATCAGACGGCTGACTTTGACCCCCTGAGATTCCCATAATCGTCTTACTTCACGGTTGCGACCTTCTTTTAAGGTCACGCTGTACCATTGGTTGATACTGCTATCATCGGATTTTTTCCGTTTCACCGTATCAAAGCTGGCTTCACCGTCTTCCAGTACAACACCGCGTTGCAGTTCCCGAATGGTTTGTTCAGACACTTCACCAAACACACGCACCGCATACTCACGATCCACTTCATGGCTGGGATGCATTAGTCGGTTGGCTAACTCGCCATCATTAGTAAACAGCAATAAACCGCTGGTATTGATATCCAAACGCCCAACAGAAATCCATCGTCCCTGTGCGATACGAGGCAATCGATCAAACACCGATTTCCTTCCTTCGGGGTCTTTACGACTACAAATTTCACCTTCCGGTTTATTGTAAATTAAGACCCGACACGGAACCTGCTGTGCTCGCGATGACAAGACCTTACCATCAACGCGAATTTCATCATTCTCTTCGACTCTCGCGCCCAACGTCGCAATGGCGCCATTCACAGAAACTCGACCTTGTTCAATCCAACGTTCCATTTCACGTCTGGAACCGATACCGGCATTTGCCAGAACTTTTTGTAATTTATCGCTCATCGTAACCTTGTAAATTTTTGCTAATGAACCTGTTTAGGTTCGGTAATAACGTTGTCTTTCGCATTCATTTCTGACTCTGCAAACAGATCAACGCTGGGCAATTCTGCCAATGATTTCAATCCAAAATAATCGAGAAATCGAGGGGTTGTTGCATATAATGCTGGTCGACCAGGCACTTCTTTATGGCCAACCACCTTTACCCATTCTCTTTCTGTCAGAGTTTTTATAATGTGAGAACTTACGCTCACCCCCCTGACCTGCTCAATCTCACCTCTTGTGATGGGTTGCCTGTATGCAATGAGACTCAATGTTTCCAGTAAGGCACGACTATATTTGGGTGCCTGCTCTTGCCACAATCGACTAATCCAGGGATTTAAACTGGCATCCGACTGAAAACGAAAGCCCGATGCAGTTTCCGTTAATTGCACACCTCGTGTGGCATAATCCTTTTGAACCTCACTGAGCAACAACTGCACCTGTCTTTTGGTTAATTCAAATTCTGCCAGAATGGTGTCGCGCAACACATCAATACTGAGGGGTTTGTCAGATACAAACAACACCGCTTCTATAATATGTTTTAGTTGCTCCCGATTAATCTTCGCCATTGTCTTTCCCTGTTAGCTAATCCGCAGAAAGCTTTACATGAATAGCAGAATACGGTTCTACCTGCTCAATGTATAACAGTTTTTCTTTTACTAACTCCAAAATCGCCAGAAAAGTAACGACAACGCCGGCTCGCCCCTCTTCTTCAGAGAAAAACTGTTCAAATCGGGAAAACTCGTGTTCATTGACCATATCCAAAATACGACTCATTCGTTCTCTGGTGGATAAGGCTTCACGTTCAATTTGGTGGTGTTCAAACGCCGCGGCTCGTTGCATTGCAGACTGGAAACTAAACACCAGTTCTTGCAACGTGACGTCGGGTAAAAGTTTGATAGGCTCACAAGCTTCGTCGGCGTCGGCACTCGCCAAATGAAAATCCCGTTCTTGCCGAGGCAATAAATCCAATTGTTCAGAAGCCTTTTTAGTGGCTTCATATTCCTTCAGACGACGAACCAGTTCGGCTCTTGGATCTTCTTCATCATCGTCATCAGAGGCGATTTTAGGTAACAATAAACGCGATTTCACCTCCGCCAGAATAGCGGCCATCACCAGATATTCGGCAGCCAGTTCCAACTTGATGTCTTTCATCACATCGACATATTCCATGTACTGTTTTGTCACTTGCAATATGGGCAAGTTAACCACATCAAACTTTTGTTTGCGGATCAGATACAAGAGTAAATCCAGTGGTCCTTCGAATGCTTCAAGTATAACCTCCAATGCATCCGGGGGGATGTAGAGATCTTCTGGCTTGTCCATTAACGCTTCGCCGTTGACAAATGCCAAAGGTAATGGCTGCTGTACGGTGATTTGTTCTGGGCCTTCCGGCAACTCCTGCTCCGTGTGCATGTCAGATACCTAAAAGCTCGGGATCGCCATTGCCGACTCTAATGATATGATAGTCGCCCTCTGACATGTCCACGACTGTTGTGGGTTGCTCCCCAAGATATCCACCATGAATTATCGCGCCAACCTGATGTTCAAGCTTATCTCTGATTTCATCAGGGTCCGATTCCGCCATCATGCTACCGGGTAAAATCAAAGTAGTAGACATCAATGGTTCCCCAAGTTCTTCTAAAATAGCCAGGGCAATGTTGTTGTCGGGCACCCGAATGCCGATGGTTTTCTTTTTGGGGTTCTGAACCCGTTTTGGCACATCCTTGGTTGCTTTCAGGATGAATGTAAACGGGCCCGGTGTATTATTTTTAATAAGGCGAAAGGCCTGATTATCAACACGAGCATAATTAGATAGCTCGGACATATCACGACACATCAGCGTAAAGTTGTGATCTTTGCCTATATCCCTAATTCGACAGATGCGCTCCAACGCACTTTTATTATCCAATTGACAGCCCAACGAATAGCCGGAATCAGTCGGATAGACGACCACCTCTCCCTGACGAATTAACTCACATGTCTGCTTCACCAGGCGCAGTTGTGGGTTATCTGGATGGACATAAAAAAACTGACTCATGAATTTTGTTCCTTAGATGGCCAACCATCGACAATTCCCCAATCCTGCCAAATAGGCAAAAGGGAGTCATCAAACTGCGTGTGCCGTCCCAATTCTGTCCAGCGACCAGGTCCATGAAAGTCTGACCCTGAAGACGCCAGCAGCTGATATTCTTTGGCGTAACTTGCTAATTGACGGCGCATATCGGGAGACAAGTGTGGATGACTTACTTCCATCCCATCACCACCAACCGACTTGAAGTATACCAGTAATCTGCGTAACCATTTGGCAGATAATTTGTAATGTGATGGATGCGCTAACACGGCTTTACCACCCGAGTCGTGAATCCAGCTGACCGCTGTTTCAATGGAGATCCATTGCGGTACAACATGGGCGCGCTTTCCTTTACCCAAATACTTCTTAAAGGCACTGTCGAAATCGCTGACATCGCCTTTTTGAACCATCGCGCGAGCAAAATGGGCCCGTGTTACTTGCCCCTTTCCTGCCAACTTTTTAGCATGAGTTAAGACATTTTCACAACCCGCTTTTTGCAACTTCCGGTCAATTTCTTCGGCACGAAGACGCCGGGCATTTTCTTGCTGAGTTAAACGCTCCTGAAATACCTGATTTGCGATATCAATATTCAAACCGAGAATGTGAATATCAAATCCATGCCAAGCGGTAGACAATTCGATACCCGGTACGATAGTCAATGGTCTTTTTTGTTGTCGCTGGTAATCCAATGCTTCTGTGATACCCGCCACCGTGTCATGATCTGTCACCGCCAGCACATCCAACTGCATATTGTGGGCGCGTTGGATTAATTCTGTTGGGCTTAGCAGGCCATCGGAGAAGTGGGTGTGACTGTGTAAGTCGATTTTCATTGCAATGTCACTTGACATTAAGTCCGTTTTGTTTTCTTCTATTAGCGCACTAGTATACCGTATTGGTGAAGACAGCGCATCGGCGCTTAGAGTAACAGCAATAAAAAAGAGTAACATGACACAATCGCAACTAATCAACATTTGGTGGTGGCACATCCCTCAACTGAGCGGGTGAAGCCTTGTTGCATGTGTAAAAAGGATTCCTAAAACCCGCATTTTGCGGGTTTTTTCGTTTTTGGCCTCGAATTTTTGGCCTCGATTTTTAGAATACATAAACTGGAAGAAAGCATGAGTTTAGCGCAACTTGGAGAACAGCCTGGCAAGCTAATCAGCGTAGTGTCAGATTGCGATTATGTGGCAGATCCATTGGCTGCCTACTACACCCTCTGCGGTGAGCAACACCATAATTTATTACTGGAATCGGCAGAAATTGACAGTAAAAACAGCGTTAATAGCCTGATTCTGGTAGATGCAGCTTTGAAAATAACCTGTCGTGGACAACAGGTTGTTTGTGAAGCGTTGAGTGACAATGGAACCGGGATAAACGCTGTTTTGCAATCCCATTTAAGTGACAGCCTGGTCAGCGATAAAAACAACTCAACCAAGGCAACGTTCAAATTTGCAATTCCTGACCCGCATCTTGATGAGGATAACAGGCTAAAGGCCCGTTCGGTTTTTGATGTATTGCGCACGATACAGCAGCAATTCAAAGTGTATGGCGAACATCCACAGGCGCTCTTCTTGGGCGGTACCTTTGCCTACGACCTGTTAGCAACATTTGAGCAGCTGCCGCAGGTTGCCGAAGGGGTTAATCATTGTCCCGACTATGTATTTTACGTGGCCGAAACCTTATTGTTGATTGACCATCAGGACGAGACAACCACCTTGTTAGCGAGTGTTTTTAGTGGCGAAAACGTGCCTACGGAGTTCTTTCGCATTAGCCAGCGAGTTGAAGAGATACGACAGAGCCTGCAGAATCTCAGGACTTTGCCCACTATCGCCACCAAGGTCCGTGACGACGAGATAAAAGTGGACAAAAGCGATGCGCAATTTTGCCAGGATGTCATAGATTTAAAAGAGCATATCCTGGCTGGGGACATCTTCCAGGTCGTCCCTTCACGCACCTTCAGTGTCCCTTGTCCAAACTCTTTCCAGGCTTATGCCACATTAAAGAAAACTAACCCCAGCCCCTACATGTTTTATATTCGAGATAGCAGCTTTACGATATTTGGGGCATCGCCTGAGTCGGCGTTAAAGTACGAGAAACAAAATAATCAGGTGGAAGTGTATCCGATTGCAGGTACCAGACCTCGAGGTAAAAACGCGGACGGCGGCATCGCGCCTGATTTAGATAGCCGCATAGAATTGTCGTTACGCGAAGACGAAAAAGAAAAATCAGAGCACTTGATGCTGGTGGATTTGGCCCGCAATGATATCGCACGTGTTGCAATTCCCGGCAGTCGATATGTGCGGGATTTACTTAAAGTCGATCGCTACTCACATGTGATGCATTTAGTGTCGCGTGTGGTTGGGCAATTGCGTGAAGATTTAGACTGTTTGCATGCCTATCAGGCCTGTATGAATATGGGCACATTAGTGGGCGCACCAAAAGTCAGTGCAGCATCGTTGATCAGGCATACCGAACAAAAAAGACGAGGCAGTTACGGTGGCGCGGTCGGGTATATTAATGGCAAAGGTGATATGGATACCTGTATTGTTATTCGTTCAGCCTTTGTGTGTGACGACATAGCTCACATTCAGGCGGGTGCTGGCGTAGTTCATGACTCCATTCCGCAATCTGAAGCTGATGAAACCCGCAACAAAGCGCAAGCAGTTATTTCTGCAATTGTGCAAGCACATCAGGAGACTTCATTGTGATCCGCAAACATATCCTGTTACTGGACAATTTCGATTCTTTTACTTACAACCTTGTTGACGAATTACGTAACCTTGATTTTCACTTACAGGTATTTCGTAATACCATTGATGCAGAATTTCTTGCCGAGCAATTGCTGCGCCAGGCAGACGAATCTTTATTAATGTTATCTCCCGGGCCGGGGGCACCGGCGCAGGCAGGCAACATGATGCAACTGTTGTCACTGGTTGCAGGTAAAGTGCCGGTGCTTGGCATATGTTTGGGTCATCAGGCAATCGTGCAACACTATGGCGGTGAGATCGTCCGCGCACCGAAGGTCGTACATGGCAAAACCTCTCTGATAGAACATCAGGAAGATTTCGGTTTTGAAGGTCTGGCCAATCCGTTCCCCGTTGCCCGATATCACTCCCTGATTGCAGGCTCCATGCCGGAATGCTTAACAGTAACGGCAGCCGTTGAGGGAGACAGCAAATCACTGCCCATGGCAGTATTGCACCCACAAGAACGCATGATGGGATTACAGTTTCATCCTGAATCCATCATGACATCCCACGGCAGTCTTTTACTGCAACAATGTATTAAGTATTTATCTTAAGGAGCGCGATTGTGACTGAATATTTAGCACAAATGGAACAGGTTTATCAGCAGAAGCCTCTTTCTCAGCAACAAAGTTGCGACTTTTTCTCTCAGGTTATGCAGGGTAATGTGACTGATGTTGCCCTGTCAGCCATGCTGATTGCGCTTAAAATGAAAGGTGAGGAACCACAGGAAATTGCCGGCGCCGCACAAGCAATGATCGAGAACGCTAAAGCATTTCCCAGACCAGATTACATGTTTGCCGACATTGTGGGGACTGGCGGCGATGGTTATAACACCATCAATATTTCTTCTGCAGCGGCTATTGTTGCCGCCAGTTGCGGCTTACCCGTTGCGAAACATGGTAATCGCAGCGTCTCCAGTAAATCAGGATCTGCCGATTTGTTTCGGGAATTTGGTCTGGATCTGATGATGTCCCCTGAGACCGCCAGACAATGTCTGGATCAAACAAACCTATGTTTTTTATTTGCGCCTAACTACCATGCCGGTGTCAAACACGCGATGCCGGTGCGTACTGAACTGAAAACCCGAACCATATTTAATTTGTTGGGACCGCTTGCAAACCCGGCACATCCAACACATATGATGATTGGCGTGTACGACAAAAAGTTGATAACACCCTATGCCCAAACATTGCAAAAACTCGGATACCAGAATGCCCTGGTCGTCCATGGCTCGGGATTAGATGAAATTACGCTGCATGACACGACATATGCAGCACGTATCAGTGGTGCAGACATTGAATATTTGCAACTTGCCCCAGATACAATGGGTGTGGAACGATTTCCCATTGACGCTATCAAGGGTGGCGAGCCTGAAGAAAACAAAGCTATGATCGCAGCGGTTCTGGCTGGCGATGGAGCCAAAGCTCACGAAATGGCAGTTGCCGCGAACGCGGGTGCGTTGTTAACACTCGCGAATAAGGCCAGGTCTTTTAAAGAGGGAACCAGCATGGCTCTGGAGCAAATCCGATCCGGAAATTGTATCAATACCATTTATCAAAGCGCGAAACTCAGCAGTGAACAGAAGTAGCCAAGAGAAGTAAGAATGGAAAACGTATTACAAAAAATTGTCGCAGATACTCGACTAACGGTTGAAAAAAGAAAACAATCGATGCCATTGACCTCTTTTGTTACAGACCTGACATCCTCGAAAAAGAGCTTATTTTCAGCACTGTCTCAACCTGATGCTGGCTTTATATTTGAGTGTAAAAAAGCATCGCCGTCAAAAGGTCTGATCAGAGAAAACTTCGATTTAGATGAGATTATTGCGGCTTATGAACCATATGCTGCAGGCATTTCTGTATTGACTGATGAAAAGTACTTTCAGGGCAGTTACGACTATCTCGAGTATGTCACCTCAAAAGTTACTCAGCCAGTGCTGAATAAAGACTTTTTCATAGACGAGTATCAGGTACATTTGGCGCGAAAATATCAGGCTGATGCCATCCTGTTGATGCTTTCGGTGCTGTCGGATGCCGAATACCAGCACCTCGCTGCTGTTGCGGCCAAATACGATCTGGATATCCTGACGGAGGTCAGCAACGAAGAAGAAGCGCTTCGTGCCGTTAAATTGCAGGCCAATATTATCGGTATCAATAACCGTAATCTACGGGATTTGTCCACCGATTTAAGCACCACTGAGAAACTCGCACCTCTGATTGCAAAGCATGCCAAACATGCTTTCGTGCTGATTTCAGAATCAGGTATTTACAGCAATCAGGATGTTCGTCGGCTATCCACTGTGGCAGACGGTTTTCTAGTCGGTAGCTCGTTGATGGCGGAGCAGGATTTGACCGCCGCAGTGCAACGTCTGGTTTATGGAGCTATCAAGGTCTGTGGTATCACCCGATTGGAAGACGTTAAAGTCGCAACACAGCTAGGTGCCAGCTATGCTGGGCTGATTTTCGCACAGCAATCCAAACGCCGGGTATCTTTGACACAGGCAAAAACTATCGTAAACCAGAAGCCATTTCGCTACGTAGGAGTCTTCGTGAATGAAGATCCACAACAGGTAGCAAACATCGCAAATGAATTACAGTTGCACGCCGTGCAACTTCATGGACAGGAGAACCAGTCCTACATTGATGATTTGCGCACTCGCCTCAACAAAGATTGTGCAATCTGGCTAGCCAAAGGCGTGCACGACCGTCTACCGCCACTCAATGAATTACAGGTTGATCGTTTTTTATTGGATTGCCAAGTCGGTGATCAGTCAGGTGGCACCGGACAGGCATTTGACTGGCAATTGTTAGACCAGATACCCGATCGGAACAACGTGATTCTGGCGGGTGGTTTAAAGCCAGACAATATTGCTTTGGCGGCCGGTAAAGGCGTCGCCATACTAGACATTAATTCCGGTGTTGAGTCAGCACCGGGTATCAAAGATTCGACGTTGCTAAAACACGCTTTTGAGCAACTCAGACACTATTAAACAGGAATTGGTTACTATATGAATAAGTTATCGAGCAAATTTGGGGAATTCGGCGGCATGTATGTGCCGGAGCTATTAATCCCCGCATTAGACCAATTGGAAGCTGCCTTTGTCGATGCCCAACAGGATGAAAGTTTTCAAAAAGAATTTTATTCACTACTCACTGATTATGCGGGTCGTCCGACACCGCTAACAAAAACCCGTAATCTGGTGAGCAATCCCAAGGCTACTCTGTACTTAAAACGAGAAGATTTATTGCATGGTGGCGCCCACAAAACCAATCAGGTATTAGGCCAGGCATTGCTGACAAAGCGCATGGGGAAAACCCAGGTTATCGCCGAAACGGGTGCTGGTCAGCACGGCGTTGCTACTGCCCTGGCCTGTGCATTGTTGGGACTTAAAGCACGGATATATATGGGTGCAAAAGACGTTGAGCGCCAGTCACCCAATGTATTTCGCATGCGTTTAATGGGCGCTGAAGTGATCCCGGTCAATTCAGGGTCTGGTACACTGAAAGACGCTGTCAATGAGGCCATGCGTGATTGGTCTGCAACCTATAATGATGCCCATTATCTGCTCGGTACCGCAGCAGGTCCGCATCCGTTCCCGACCATCGTGCGTGAATTTCACCGGATGATTGGTGAAGAAACTAAAAAACAGATACTGGAAAAAGAAGGACGACTGCCCGATGCTCTCGTGGCTTGTGTCGGCGGAGGCTCCAACGCAATCGGCTTTTTTGCCGATTTCATTGAGGATAAAGACGTTCGCTTAATTGGCGTCGAGCCGGGTGGTAAAGGCATTCATACCCACGAACATGGGGCGGCAATAAGCACTGGCAGTAAAGGTATTTTGCATGGCACTTACAGTTACATTATGCAGAACCCAGATGGCCAGATAGAAGAATCTTATTCAGTTTCAGCAGGCCTGGATTATCCCGCGGTCGGGCCCCAGCATGCCCACTTGCACGCCACAGGTCGCGCCGAATACGTCGCCATCAACGATGATGAAGCATTGAATGCCTTTCAGTTATTGGCACAAAAAGAAGGCATTATCCCTGCGTTGGAATCTTCCCACGCCTTAGCACATGCGCTCAACATGGCGGATGAAGCGGAAGAAGAAACACTGATAGTTGTTAATTTGTCAGGCAGAGGCGATAAAGATCTGGCCCATGTACATCAAATTATTGGGAATCAGGTAGATGAGCGAGAAGGAAAATAAGATGAGCAGATACGCAAAAATGTTTCAACGCCTTAATGACAGCGCTCAGGGAGCCTTTGTCCCCTTTGTGACCGTAGGCGACCCCGATAAAAATACCAGTAAAGAAATCATCAATGCCCTTATTGAAGGCGGTGCCGATGCGTTGGAGCTGGGCATTCCATTTTCAGATCCGATTGCCGATGGCCCCACTATTCAAAAAGCCAGTCTCAGGGCACTGTCTTCCAAGATCACCCCCACCGACTGCTTTGATATCATCAAGGAAATTCGGGAGCAACACCCGGATATACCGATGGGTTTGTTGCTTTACAGCAATTTGGTCTTGTCACGGGGCGTCGATAACTTCTACCGAAAAGCCAGTGAAGCTGGCGTTGACTCAATATTAATCGCAGACATTCCGGTAAGAGAAGTTCAACCGTTTTTGCAGGCCGCAAAGCAGCACAATATTGAACAAATACTGATTGCACCACCAAATGCCAGCGATGAAACGATGGCAACGATTGCCGAAAACAGTGCTGGCTATACCTATTTGCTTGGTCGAGCAGGTGTCACTGGTGCCGAAACTGATGCTGAAATGCCCGCATCGGAACTGGTTGCACGCTTGCAAAAATTGAATGTTGCGCCACCACTGCTGGGATTCGGGATTTCTCGTCCTGAGCAGGTGCAAGAAGCCATTGCTGCAGGTGCAGCAGGTGCGATTTCGGGTTCTGCTACCGTTAATCTGATTGAACAAAACCTCCAGGATGTACCCAAAATGCTTGAGGTGCTGCGTGATTTTGTCAGCGCAATGAAACAAGCAACAGCCAAACAATAGGAGCCGCCGTAGTGTATTACGTGATTTTTTCAGATGATGTGCCAAACAGTTTACCTTTGCGTAAACAAGCACGCCCAGAGCATCTTGCCAGACTACAAAAACTCCAGGACGAAGGACGATTGCTGGTGGCAGGCCCCTGCCCTGCAATCGACTCAGAAGACCCCGGGGAAGCAGGATTCACCGGCTCCATGGTCGTCGCCGAGTTTGATAGTTTGAGTAATGCAAAAGCCTGGGCTGATGATGACCCGTATTTACATGCGGGTGTCTATGCGAAGACGGTCGTCATACCTTATAAAAAAGTCCTGCCAGCTTAAGATGAACTGACAGGTGGACAGGTACTGAGTCGCCGATTCATATCTGCCACCACCTGTTTTTTGAATATCTCAGACGCCATTTGGCCGTCACTTTTTGCCCCCTCAAAAGCGGCTTTATAATTAGCAATATCGACGATTTCCAAGCTGACCTTCAGGGTTTTAAACAGCTTTGGCCACTTGTCACCCGGCGCTTGAACGTGGTGTAAACCACCAGAATAGACAAACAGTATTTTACCACTATCCAGACAATGCAGAATATCGGCAACCCCGCCCCTTACTGACATTGGCTTGCCAAATTTGTCCAGGCCATTGCGTCTTTTCATCCGTCCTTCAGGCAATATTGCGGTCAATACCGAACCATTGACATGACTCAAGAAATGCAACCAGGAATGATCGTTTTTGCGCGTGATAGGAATGCAACCGGGCATCATCGCTCTTAAAATGTTCCCAGCTATCGGACGCTGTAAGGTTATGTCCGCCCCTGGAACAACCAATTCCTGAGAAAAGCGCCAGACTAACCGCCAGGGAGCAAAGCGAATTAATATCGGTTCAAACAGGCTCGTATGATTAAGGAAAACCAGCAGTTTGATATCAGGAATGGCCTCATATTGCTCGCGACTTAACCAGGTGACTTCGCCACGATAAAGCAGATGCGCCAGCACCTTAACAATAGCCATACATATAAAGCTTAAAAACTTAAACAAGATCGCTCCTTTCATCTCGCATATAACAATTAAACCTAATTTCGCTCTATTTAATTTCTTTTTATTCTATTTAATCGCTTTAGCAATTCGCTAGGTCGCCGATAGCAGAACCATGTTTAGATGGAATATCGATGTACCATGAAATTCAACATTGTAGCAGTTTCAAGAATACTCGTGATGATTATAGCCAGCCTTGTAAGTGCAGCTGGCTTGTCTGGATGTATTCAAAGTGAAGCTGCAACAAGGTTTGCCTATGACAGTGATGCCGAAGTATCTGAAACTGTTATCAAGCTGGTCAATACTACCTTTAGAACCACATTTATTGGCGGTGATTGGTACTACCAGGGAGCACAGGCTCAAAACGGTACAATAAACGTATACATTCAAATCCCAACCAAATTAGAAATGGGTGAACAACAACAAAAACGTTACCTTAAGATGGCAATATGTCCATCAGAAAATAACACCGCTTTATGGCGCCAACTTCAGGACATTCCACTTTCAGTGCACATATATACGATGAACAAAAAATTCACGGTATTTGCCCATTGTGATAATCCTCTAGTTTAGACAATGCCAAACGGTTTCCAGTTTAGTAATGCATGGAAGTATTGCTTCCACAGTAATAATCAAGCACTGCCAAGCTTAGGACAGCAAAGCTGCTTCCCCTCAATTATTGCACGTGGAGAGTAAAGAAGGGGCCCTTATGGGCCCCTGCCCTCTAAGCCTTCAAATTGACGCTTTATAGCACAAACTGTTCACATACTACTATGATGACTGCCGGTACATTTAGAACCTGTTGTTCTTTAATTCAGCGATAATTCAGTGACACCAACCTACTCTATAATTATCCACAGAGGAGAAGTCACATGAAAAAGCTGATCTACAGTATCGCAATCATGAGCATGGCATTTGCCGGTCCACTAATGGCCGGGACAAATTACGCATATGATTATGCCCGAGTAATCAAAGCGGAACCTGTTTACGAAACCATTTATCACGATGTACCGGTACGACAATGCCACTATTCGACCCCTCGACGCTACCACAAACACCCTCATTCACACCGAGAGCATTCTTACCACAGCGCCACGCCGACAGTCATGGGGGCTATCATTGGAGGCGCTATTGGTAATGCTATTGGACACAACAAAAGTAACAAAAAAGTCGGTATGGCAGCGGGTGCTATTCTGGGAGGAGCAATTGGACATGATATAGCACAGCAAAAACGGCACCATTATTATGATGGGCATCACACCAAGCATTATCGGCACACACGACATTATGGCAAAACACGTCATTGTTCCGTGAGCTATGAGTCCAGCGAATCTTATCGTCGTTTAAAGGGGTACCATGTAACCTACCAATACAAAGGAGAACGTTACGATACCTTTACTCATGAGCATCCCGGTCATAAGATAAAAATTAAAATTAACATTTCTCCAGCTGTTCAGGGATACTGAATTATGTATACACTAACGACAACGCAATCGTATCAAAAAGTAGCGCAGTCTGTTTCATGAAGTTATTGATTAAAGCCCTTCTGGCCTCTTTGTTGCTCTTTGGAAGCTTCACTCCCGCGGTCGCTTATGATGATGACAATGCCGCAAAACGTGTTGCAAAAACCAAAGCTGAAGCGGCACGTAAAGCGCAAAGACAGGTCAAAGGACGAGTATTAAAAGTTGAACAACGGGGTGATGTCTTTCGTGTCAAGCTGTTACAGGCATCTGGTCGCGTTGTTTCGATAGAGATTAGAAGAGTTCCCAACAGCGGAAGCTAAACAAGGAAAAATGTCATGCGCGTATTAATAGTGGAAGATGATAGTCGATTGCTGACTCAGTTAGATCAATTTATGCAACGCCAGGGATACAGCGTCGATCTTGCCGATGATGGGGAAAAGGCGCTATTTTTGATGCAGGAATACCCCTACGACGCAGCTATTGTTGATGTCGGGCTTCCTAAATTGGATGGCTTTGAATTAGTGAAACGTGTGCGACAACAAAAAATTGTCTGCCCCATCTTAATTCTCACAGCCCGAGATCGCTGGCAGGAGAAAGTGGAGGGTTTGGATGCCGGTGCCGACGACTATTTGACCAAACCTTTTCAGGAAGAAGAATTATTGGCCCGCGTTAATGCGCTGATTAGGCGTTCTTCAGGGCAACCAAGCCCAAAAGTTTCCATTGGCCCTATTACACTGGATTCTGTTATGCAGGAAGTGCTGGTGAACGATGTACCGCTGGATTTGACCGCCTATGAGTATAAAGTGATTGAATATCTGATGATGAATCCGAAAAAGATCATTTCCAAAACCGAATTGACGGAACATATCTATGATCAGGATTTTGATTTGGATAGCAACGTTATTGAAGTGTTCGTAGGACGGCTGCGTAAAAAGCTGGATCCTAACAACCAATATAAACCTATCGAAACTCTTCGTGGCAGAGGTTACCGTATTAATAAACACCTATGAAGCCACTGTCCCTAAAACTTCGCGTTTTCACAGCAGCGCTTTTGGCGCTGCTGTTTTTTGTGCCTTTGATGGCTTTCGCATTGAAACAAGCCTTTGTTGCCAGCCTGACTCAGTCCGTACAGGAGCGTATGGAATTGCAGGCGCTGACTCTGATATCCGAATTTGAAATCGTTGACGGTGAGCATTACATGCCCGAGGTTATGATCCACGGTGCCTTTAATTTGCCTGAATCCGGCTTATATGGCGTTGTATTGAATTTAGATGACGTACTGTGGCGTTCTATGTCGGCCATTAATTGGCAATGGCCTGAAGTGATTTCGTTTCCTTTACCGGGTAATTCTGCCTTTATTGAAGTCAAAGACCAACAGCAAGACTATTTTCGCTACAGTTACACTGCTGAATTCGAAACCCAACTCGGGTTTACACCCGTGGGTTTCCATGTATTCCAGGAAAAAGCTGGTTTCAATGAGGAAGTCGAAAAATTTGAGCAAACGCTACTCTATTGGTTGGGCATTATTACCAGCGTCCTGTTTTTATTGCTGATCTTTACTCTCAACACCGCACTTCGGCCTATCAGTAATCTTGTAAGGGATATCCATAAAATAGAAAGTGGCAACTCCTCTGGACTATCAGACCATTACCCTAAGGAACTGGAAACATTGAAGTCCAGCCTTAATCACCTGTTGCAGTCTGAATATCGGCAGCGTGAACGCTATAAAAACTCGCTGGGTGACTTAGCTCATAGCCTGAAAACACCTTTAGCGGTGTTGTCAGGATCGCCAAACCTAAAGGCAGAGGATCGGGAGCCTGTTGAACAGATTAACAGCATCATACAACGCCAGTTGAAGCGCGCTGTTGCCGGTGCAGGCAGCGGCTGGAATCAAAAAGAAGCGATATTGCCCATCGTGGAGAAGCTGACCCAATCAATGGATAAAGTCTATCAGGATAAGTGCTTAAGTATTGAGTTTGATATTGACGACAACGCCTTTTTTTATGGCGACAAAACAGATTTTACCGAAGTACTGGGCAATATTTTAGATAATGCCTGTAAAGCGGCAGTGGATAAAATTTTGATTTCGGCGCATTTAAGCGATAGCGCTTTAGTGATTAATGTTGCAGATGATGGCCCAGGCATTCCAGAGAATAAAAAATCCTGGCTGCTTGAACGGGGTAAACGCCTGGATAGCTATGAAGCAGGTCAGGGAATCGGCATGGCAGTCGTTGCTGACCTGGTCGCGGCTTATCAAGGCACATTAGAAATTGGTACTTCTGAGTGGCAAGGTGCCGCAGTTAAAGTGGCATTTCCGATCCCGACCTAACTATTTTTAGTGCATTAGGGCCCAGCGGTTACGGCGACCGCATTAACAACAAAATAAAAAGCCTGTGCCTGACTTTGCGATTGATATGGCGTGATGAGCGTTAATTCCCGGTCGACACCTGAGCCTGCAAGTTCTTGTGGGCTGTCAGACGTTATTCGGGTGGACGTCACGCGGAACAATGTCCGGCCATATTGTGATTCCACCTCAATCAGTTCCCCTTCAGTCATTGTGGGTAAAAAATCAAAATAACCATCTCCATGAGACTGAATTAGTGCATTACCGACCTGCCCTGGGAAGGCGGAGTTTAATACATGACCGGGTCCGTGACGCAGGACCTCTAGCTCAGCTCCAGCGAGCACATACAACAACTCTTGCCGTTCAGGAAAACTCAGTGAAACCACTGGCCAGGTATCACTCCAAAACCACGGTTTCTGCCGTTCTCCGGAAGCAATAGATTGTGCAAATGCCTTACCCACAAGTTGTTGCGAAACCAGATGCTGCAATCCCTGCCAGGTACTACTAAAAAAATAGCTGATAAATAACAGGAGAAACAACACTGCGACCCTGGCAGGCCATCTGGATTTTTGTTGTTGTGGATAAAAGCTATCAATTTGATTGAACATAATAAAATTCCTGATACTAGAAAAAAAGGTGACCTTCCCTGTCACCTGAAAGTTGAATTGCAGTAGGCGTTATCCTTAACCCCGCTGTTGACTGTATAGCGCGAGTGCTTGTTCAACTGCGGTGGTAAAGATGACTAATTCGCAGCAGTGTGCAATCTTTCCATCTCAGTCAGGCGCACAACCACACGTCGATCATAAAAGTCATTTTGCCAGTTTTGCTGCTGTGTCACGGGCTGAGCTTCACCATATCCATCCGTATCGATTTTTGATGCCGATACCCCCTGTTGCACCAGATACTCTTTTACTGATAAAGCCCGTTGCTCGGATAAAGCCAGGTTATATTTCTCGTCCCCACGTCGGTCTGCATAGCCAAACAGCTGCGCGCGTAAGTCAGCGTTTTGTTTCAACTGGCTGGCAAGCTCATCGAGACTGGCATAATAGTGTGTTGGAATTTCATGAGATGCCGTCGCGAATTGTAAATTGACTTCAATGGGCGCAACTTTGGTACCTGTTGGAACCTGCATGCTCACCAGCGATTTTTGACGTTCAATCTCCCGCAACTGTGCTACCGCGTTCTGGTAATGATGTTGATGCTGCTCGGCCAGCTGTTGGGCCTGTTGCAATCGTTTCTCATAATCACTGAGTGTCAATGTCATGTATTCTTTCTCGTTCTCATGATTGGCCTCATTGCCAATGAAAATTCCGAGAACACCGCCCACAACAACTCCAACAGGTCCGGCAACAGCTGCACCAATGGCAGCACCAGAACCCATGCCTATCATAAGATTGCGATCTTCATTTGAGTCCTCAGCTTTGGCAAAGGCTGGATTAGCGAAAAGCACCGCTGATAAACTGCAGGCCATGACCAGTGATAACTTTTTCAACTTTAACTTTTTCATATTTTCACCCTAAGGATTAATGCATTGGTAGGATGATTAAACATCTTCATCATGCTTTATTGCCGTCGAAAAGATGGCAATGTGATGAGCAAATGTGGCGAAAATATGGAAATATGCTCGATGGCTGCAAATTTACTAGCGAGCAGGTTTATTTTCGTTATCCTGTCAGTCTCAGGAATATAGGAGTGCAGTAAACGCGTTATGGCTAAAAGAATCGCAATTGTCGAAGATGACGCAGCGATCCGGGACAATTACAGTGCTGCCTTGCAAAAACAGGGCTACGATGTGAAAGGATATGCTGACCGACAGTCTGCTGAGCAGGGATTTCAATTACGCATGCCCGATCTCGCCATCATCGATATTGGACTAAAAGATGAAATAGATGGCGGTTTTATGCTGTGCCAGCAACTTCGTGCGAAATCACCAACTTTACCTATTATCTTTTTTACTGCCCGGGACAATGATTACGATACCATCTGTGGTTTGCGTATGGGTGCCGATGACTATCTCACTAAAGACATCAGCATGCCTCACTTACTGGCACGAATAGCCGCCTTGTTTCGCAGAACTGAATTGCAAAACTCGCCATCACATCAGAATGATGTTATCACAGTCGATGCGTTGTCGATGGACATCAAACGTATGACGGTGATCTGGCAACAACAGGAAGTCGACCTCACCGTGACAGAGTTTTGGATGTTGTATGCCATTGCCCGGCATCCCGGCCACGTCAGAAGTCGTCAGCAATTGATGGATGAGTCTAAAATGGTCGTTGATGACACAACAATCACCTCGCACATTAAACGCATAAGAAAGAAATTCTCACAACTGGATGAGGGATTTGATCGTATCGAAACCGTCTATGGTATGGGCTACCGGTGGCGCACAAACGGTGCAGACTAAGAGGCGTTTTCTTTGCGTGTAGGTATTCGGTTTAAGTTACTCATTCTGTCGCTCTTTCTGTTCACGATTCCGTGGCTTGGTTACCAGTACGTCTGGGAGCTTGAGTCCTACTTGCGACTAGGTCAGGAACAAACCATGGTAGGTACGGCCAGAGCCGTTGCAACTGCATTACATGAGCGCCCAAAACTGTTCGATAAACAGGCCAGTTACCTGAAGGATGTTAAACCCGGTACTGATCTGTATGCGCATAAAATCATTGATCCAATAAAGTTAGACGGTGAGTTATCCGACTGGTTAGACTACCGCCATCATGCTGTCCAATATGATGAACAGTACCTACTCTACAGTACCCGCGAATATCAAACGCATGATCTGCATTTTGAGCATATGGTGGGCATCTACAAAAATTACCTTTATGCCTACTTTGAGGTCATTGATGATAAGGTCATCATGCGGGCGCCAAATGCTTTGCGTGTTGATCGCAATGATTACCTGTATATCGCTCTGACAGATCACAACAATCGCTTTCATCGCTACATAATCGCCCCTCGCACCTCAGGCTGGGTGAACGCTTATGAGCTCTACCCTAATGTTGAATCCCTGCGACCAATGAACGTTGAATCGCGTATTCAAGGTCACTGGGAAATTACCGAAACAGGTTACAATATCGAACTACGCATGCCACTGGCGATGATGGCAGACAAGATTGCTTTTATGGTGGCAGATACGGACTCGGCGGCTAATCCTGATACGCAACTGCGCATCGGTACTGCGGATCCGGACCGGCCGGATTCATTGGGAACAGTACTGGTGCCGTCACCGGAGATAGAACAAATTGTGCGTGGCCTGCAACACTCAGGTGCGCGCGTTTGGGTTGTAGACAAACACAAGCGCGTGATGGCGCGGTCAGGCAGCATCCAATCTTCGACCGGTCTGACTGCCAGAATGGACAATGGCACCACAGAAAACTGGTGGGACTATATCGAAGAACATTATTTGTTGCCGATGTATTATCAAATACTGACCCGTCCACCGGCTAATTTCATAGATGATTTACAGGATGCTTTTGCCCTTCAAGGTCAAGAAATTGACAAAGCCCTGGGTGGTGAAGCAAGTACACTTTGGCGACTGTCACCCGATAATAAAGCGGTGATATTATCAGCGGCGCACCCTATCTGGCTGGATGATAAAGTCATGGGAGCGGTTATTGTTGAACAAACCACCCATGGGATACGCACACTGCGCAACAAAGCGCTGGAAAAGCTGTTTAATGTCATTCTACTGGTGATGTTTCTCGGCACACTGGCGCTATTTCTGTTTGCCTCACGCATCTCATTTCGCATCAGAAAACTTCGGGATCAAACTGAACAGGCCATTGATGATCAGGGTCGAATTGTAAGCAGTATCGAACCCTCGCAGGATTATGATGAAATAGGTGATTTATCGCGGACATTTCATCAGGTTCTGGAGAAATTAAAGCAGTACCATAATTATCTTGAAAATATGGCCAGTCGTCTGTCACACGAATTGCGCACCCCTGTCGCCGTGGTGAAATCTTCACTGGAAATGTTGCAATTAAACCACCCCGCAGAATTGGATACCCCCTACCTTGACAGAGCGCAGGAAGGGGTAAAAAGACTGAGTCTGATCCTGAATAATATGAGTGAGGCATCGCGCCTGGAACAAGCACTTAAAAGCACCGATAAAGAATCTTTTGAGCTCAATGCTCTGGTGAGAAGTTGTCTCCAGGGATATCAGCTGGCCTACCCTGACAGGCACTTCATTGCAGAGCTGTCAGATACCAAGAAAGTGCTTAACGGTTCGCCAGAGTTATTTGTACAAATGCTGGATAAAATTATCGCGAATGCCGTTGATTTTAGCCCGGAAAATAGCGACATCAAATTTGCACTGCGTAACAATGGTAATCACTGCTATCTGCATATCGATAATATTGGTCCGTTACTGTCCCATGAAATGCAAAGTCAATTGTTCGACTCTATGATTTCGGTACGAACCTCACAGCACCAAAACGAACCCCACTTAGGACTTGGGCTTTTTATCGCGCGTATTATCGCTGAATATCACGGCGCTTCTATTTCCATTAAAAACCGTGAAGAAAACGACGGTGTCAGAGTCACAATCGGGTTTGCAACAGCTTAACTTTGTGGTGCCTGAGAGGCAGGCAAATCAGCTTCACCACCGGATAGTAAGTATGCTATCCACTTTGTATCCTCATTGGATTCCAATACGATTTTGACGATCATCGTTAACGGTACTGACAATAGCATGCCCACTGTTCCCAGCAACCAGCCCCAAAATATCAGCGATAAGAATACCACTAGAGTAGATAAGCCAAGTCCTCTTCCCATATAGCGAGGTTCGACCACATTGCCCATCACCATATTAATAACAACATAGCCTGCTGCTACCAGTCCAGCACTGGCGAAACCCAGTTGAATAAGAGCCAGTAATACGGCAGGCAAAGCTGCAATCAATGAGCCGATATTCGGAATATAGTTAAACAAAAAAGCCAATACCCCCCACAACAGAAAGTGATCCACGCCAAGGAAATATAACCAAATACCGGCCAATAGCCCGGTGCCAAGGCTGACAACGGACTTAATCACTAAGTAGTTTTTCACTGATGCCAGCACCTTATCCACCTGACGCATACGCATATCGGGATCATCCAGCGCAATATGCACTTTTTGCGGCACACTATCGGCTTCAAATAACATAAAAATGACGGTCAGCAGAATCAGTAGAAAATTCCCAAGTACACCACTTAATCCAGACAATAAGTTGGAAGCAACATTCATTGCCATCCCCGGGTCCAGATATGAAACCAATTGCTGCTGGTCAAGGTGAATATTAAAGTTCTCCAGTTGCCCCACTATCCAGGCAAACTGCTCCGTTAATTGCACCTTATAACGGGGTAAATTAGCGGTAAATTCATTCATTGATTGGCCAACTAATCCCGCTAACATAAATCCAAATATCACAATCAGGAGTATCACCAGTATGACCGATAGCAGTTTAGGTATGTTGTAACGGCTGGCCCATTTGATAATCGGGTGACAGGACATCGCAATGAATATCGATAGTAGAAACGGTACGACTATGTTACTGGCGGCTTTAACACCAGCTAATATGATGATTAACGCTGCACAAACAAGCAACGCTTTTACTGAAGTAGGGAATCGTGTTTCCATGTTGTGACTGTCCAACTAAACGTGATTGAGTCTGGTAACCATAATCCGAATACGGCACACTTAGGTGTTAAACGGGAAAATCTGAAGGTATCAGAAATTTGCCTTGTTGCAACACTGATATTTACATCGAGGTATTTAAAAATTTATGGAAAGCAGTGATTTGTTCCACAACTATGCAAAGATCAGTATTAAAAACCTGCGCTTGCGCACTTATATTGGTATCAAAGACGACGAGATTAAAAACAAACAGGATGTTGTCATCAACATCAAGATTTATTATCCCGCCGATAGTGCCAGCGACAGCGATAATGTTGACGACGTACTAAATTATCGCACCATTACCAAACGCATTATTGCGCTGGTTGAAGGTAATCGTTTTCACCTGCTGGAAAAACTGACTGCCGATATCCTCGATATCGCCACAGAGCACTCCTGGGTTCGCTATGCTACAGTTGAAGTAGATAAACCTCACGCTTTGCGTTTTGCCGATTCGGTATCCTTGAGTATGAGTTACGACAAATCCAAAGCTCAGTAACCCTTCCCAATGAGTTGATGTCGATGGTGAGAGCGGAGATTGATGATGAATATATTGCTTACCGGCGCTTCAGGACTGATAGGTAAAGCGCTGTTAAAAAATTTGGTGGCTGATGGCCATCATGTGCTGGCCGTTAGTCGCAGTCCGGAAAAAGCGCAGACTGCCATTAAAAAACAGTATGGTAATCAGGTGCTTGCCGCTGTTGATTGGTGTCAAAGCATTGAAGAGTTGCAAGATGTCGATGCAATTGATGCTGTGATAAATCTGGCCGGCGAACCCATTGTCGCATCTCGCTGGACAGATTCCCAAAAGCGACGCATTGAAAATAGTCGCTGGTTGATCACCAAACAATTAGTAGATTTGATTCATAAAAGTGCCAACCCCCCTGCCGTTTTTATTTCAGGCTCAGCCATCGGGTATTATGGCCGGCAAGACTCTCAGCCAATTGACGAAGACTATGAACAGGTTTATCCGGAGTTCAGTCACCAGCTATGCAAACGCTGGGAAAATATTGCCATGGAAGCGAGCAGTGATGTCACCAGAGTCTGTCTGCTTCGCACGGGGATTGTTTTGTCCAACAAAGGTGGCGCGCTGGATAAAATGGTGTTGCCATTTAAATTAGGTCTGGGTGGCCCTATCGGCGATGGCAAGCATTTTATGTCCTGGATCCACATAGAAGATATGGTAAGTGGGATCCTACACTTATTGCACTCAGAAATTAGCAAAGGCGCATACAATTTAACGGCACCCAACCCAGCAAATAACAAGGACTTTGCCAAAGCATTAGCGAAGGCATTGTCGCGGCCAGCACTAATAACCACACCCAAGTTTGCGCTGCGGTTATTGCTTGGAGAAATGGCAGATCTACTGATCTACGGACAGAATGTGCTACCAACAAAATTGCAACAAGAAGGATTTGAGTTTCGATTTGGCCAGCTTGACGCCGCTTTGCAAGACTTAAACTTGTAATGCCAGTCGGTTAAGCGACTGGCACCGAAGCATTTTACAATATGTTGATTCCATGAATCCTGGCTGATGCAGTGTCGACCTGACAATAAATGGAGTGGTCGCGCCACATACCTGCGTCATCCTTGATTTGAGCTTCTGCGGTTAACGTGAGCCTGCCATTGTCTTTGAAGGCCGTACTACTCTTATCGTAGAATGCAAACGCATTGGGGCTATACTGCACCTGAGATTCTTGTTTCATGCGCACGTACTCTTCACAGTTAGCCCGGTATTGATTCATTACAAAAGACCCATCCAAATGGACAGTGACAAAATCTTCGGCATTTTTGCACATTGCTTTGTTTTCTTTGCACTGCTCTGCGTAGGGTCGCCATTTCAAATATTCGCTCATATCCATTTTGCGACGCTTGGCATCTATCTCATATTCGGTCATCACAGAGATACTACCCAACGTCTCGGCAAGTGCCTTGGCGTCCTCGACCGATATGTTATTACGTTGTGCAAACCCACTGTAATCCATGACGATTTCTTTTTCAGTGCCGAAAAATAAGTATCCCGCCATTGCGACTGTTGCTGCCAACCCACCAGAAGCTAACCACAAGAAAGGCTTTTTCCTTTTTGTTGTCGATTCTTTTTCGGCGCTTGTATTTTCAGATTGCTCTGCAACTTGGGTATCAGAGGAGTCTTTTTCCTCACCGGCCAATGTGTCGTCCATGCCATTTTCCAGCGCTTCCATAAACTCCTTCACGTCATCTTCGGTATGCTCTGATTCCATCGGCGCTTGCAGTTGTGCTTCTAATTCCGCTATACGTTGTCTGGCTTTTTCCAACGCAAACTTTAGTTCACGAATTTCAAGCTGCTCAGATGTCACGTTTGTGTCAGGCTTGACGTATTGATGTTTGCTGCACTTGATGCCTTTGGTGGCCAGCAATTTAATAGACTTTTCAACGGTTGGCTCGCTGCAAGGTTTGAAGACAAACTTGCCAGCAAGAAATCGAGTGATTTGCTCCTCGCGCAACTGAAATTGATTGGCCAGATAGTCAATGACCGTTGGTTCATCAATGCCATCTAGAGACGCCAATTTAAACCTGTATAACTTATCCATTCAGCCCCAAAAAACCCAACAAAAATTACAAACTGTGCAAATTTTACACTAATCTTATGAGATTGTACTTTAGTCTAATGTAAGCGCTGTCATATAAAAGTTAAATTTTAATACATACGTATGCATTAGACGGGACGCGGCCTACAGAGGTGGGGAAGTCAAGTAAATGAGGCTCAGATTACTAGCAGAGGGTTATGGGGGTGGTGAACTGCTCCCACCCCAGAAACGCAAGTATTAAGAAATTACTTGTACGTTAGCAGCTTGAGGACCTTTTTGGCCATCTTCAACACTGAATTGGACACGTTGGCCTTCAGTCAACGTTTTGTAACCATCACCAATAATTGAACGGAAATGTACGAATACGTCTTTGCCATTCTCGTCAGGAGTTAAGAAACCATAACCTTTATCAGCGTTAAACCATTTAACTACACCAGTAGTGTTAGACATACTTTTTACCTTTAAATTGAATTAATTGTCGATGCACAACGCACCAAAACCTGCACAGGCTTGACTTATTTGTTGTGGCTAGTAGGTAGAAAACAGAACGTCTAAACTACGGTAGAGCGAAACAGTAACACGGTATAGCAATAGCAAATATCAAAAAAACCTGTTCAGGCGGGTATGAGTGTAGCACACCCGCCAAAAAACGGTACTTAAAATCGTGCTCTTACCCCCATTGTAAAGCTCCGACCAGGTAATGGTGCTTGCTCTTTTAAGAAAGAGGTATGTACACGGGCATCTTCATCCGTAAGATTTTTTCCATGTAAAAAGAATACCCAATCGACACCATGCATCTCGTAGCTATAGTTCAGACTAGCGGAGAGTAACGCATAGCCATCAGTTTCCGTTTCAAACTCGGTAATATCATCTTGTGTACTGTACCAGGTCACACCAATATCACCGTAAGTATTCACATAACTAAAACTCAATTCTGCACCGATTTTAACGGGTGGAATACGAGGCAGATTACCCGAATCCAGCTTGGCTCTTATATAGTCACCGAACACATCTACGCGCCAGTTGTCATTGAGCTTATGGTATGCGTCAAACTCCAGACCATAGAGTTTGGCATCATCCTGCTGAAACACAAAGATGTCCGTGCCCTCTTCATGCTCCTCATCATGCTCCTCTTCATGCTCGTCCTCATGGCCGACTTCGTCCTCATGCTCGTCTTCATGTTCTTCATGACCATGTTCGACAGCCAATAGACCAGAGTTCTCCTGGTAGATGTAGTCGTCTACCTGATTGTAAAACCCGGTTAAACTGAATCCCCAGCGTTCACCAAAGCGTCGCCAGGTAATATCAAAATTAGTGCTCTTTTCTTCTTGTGGTGAATTGGGATTCAGAATAACTTCATTGTGTTCATCAAGACTGTACAGTAGCCCCAGCTCATATGTTTGAGTAGCGATATGCTCACCCGCAGAAAACAACTCCTGATGGCTTGGTGCCCTTTCAGAGCGTGATACTGACATGGAGAGTGAATAATCCGGCTGATATCTCCAGTTTAGGCCAGCAGAAAGTGACACACTGGTAAAGTCCAACTCTGATGCGTTGAAGCTGACAACTTCGTGTTCACCATGCTCGTCGTGTTCATCATGCTCGTCATGTTCATCATGCTCGTCATGTTCATCATGCTCGTCATGTTCATCATGCTCGTCATGTTCATCATGCTCGTCATGTTCATCGTCGTGCATTTCAGCGACTAGCAGATCAACATCGAAGGCGTCAGCAGTAAGTTCAGTTCGTTCAATGCGAGCACCAAACTCAATGGTTACGTTACCTACCTCTCTCTCTTCTATGAGATAGGCAGCTATCGATTCGGTCACACTTGGCGGTGTAAATGCTTCCTCACCAATTGCCTGATAGTCTGATTCCAAATAGTGTATCCCTAACACACCATGCCAATCGGCAATATGCGAGTGCGTCAGTGCCAGGCGATGTTCATTGGTGTCGTTTTGGAATACCGTGCCGATGGAGTCACCTTCAAGTTCAGTGTGCTCATAATCACTAACAGCGCCGCGGTAACTTATTTTGTTGAAAAAACGGCCCGGTTGCAGCAACTCACCGGCCAATTGTACACGGGTAAGATCAACACTAAGATTAACCGATTCTTCACCTTCTTCATGAGCCTCTTCATCATGTTCATCACCATGCTCTTCTTCATGTCCATGTTCGTCTTCATGACCATGACTGTGACCGGGGACCCCATAAAAGTTATCCATCTGCTGAAGGGAAACGCCGAAAAACCCCTTGTCAGAAACATATGAAAGACCAGCAGTGATATTATCTCCATCGATTGCTGTACCCTCTAAGATTCCTTTTTCGGCGTCCTCATCAGGGTTAATTTGCGCGAATCCCGGAATGTCGTAATCATCTGTTTCTCTGGTGAAACCATCAATATGGAAGGCAACATTGCCACTGCCACCCGTTAAATCGATTTTAGCAAAACGCTCGTTTCCGGCTGATTCATATCTGACTTCAGCCTCACCTTCGACAGCTTCAGGCACATAATCTGGAATACGCTGATCAACCGTATTAACCACTCCACCAATTGCGCCACTGCCATATTGCAGCGTCGCTGGGCCACGCAAGACTTCAATTTGGGTGGCGCTGGATACATCGGTGCCAACATTGTGATCCGGACCAACTCTGGATGCATCAGAAATATCCAGGCCATTTTGGACAATCTTTACTCTGGGACCATCGGTTCCCCGAATAATAGGGCTGCTGGCCACAGGTCCAAAATAATTACTGTGCACACCCGGTATGGATTTTAGTGTCTCACCCAATGTTGGCGCCTGCGCTTCTCTGAGTTTTTCTGTCGACATGACACTCACTGGTGCGATGGACTCTAAAACAGAGGTCTGCATCGAATTAGCCGTAACCACCACATTTTCGATACCGGAGAATGCCAGTTCAAAATTGGCAACCAGCTTGGCATCGATTTGACCAAAATCTTTGTCGCCATGCACATGATTTTCTGAAAAAACATGCAGATGCACATCTTGAGGATCAATTCCCTCCAGCTGATAACGCCCCTGTTGATCGGTCAAAGCAAACTTAGTGGAACCCTCCACTGTGATTTTTGCGCCAACAACAGGACGATTATTGGAATCTACCACTTGACCCGTAATGGTTGCCGCCAAAGGAGATTGGCAAACCAGCGCAAGTCCCAGACAAAGCGCCATCTTTTTGTATCTAAAGTTTTTTTGCATGTAATTAGAAAATTATCTGAACTGACAATTAGGTTATAATATAACATTTCAAAATATTCGCAACCCATCAGGTTGAATACCAACGCCGCTAAATACTTGAAGAGTTCTATTACTGAAATTGCTAAAAAAAGCCGGTGTCTATTGCACCGGCTTTATACAAGAGTGGGTGATTGTTAGTTGTTGTGTGCCATTGCCATGCGAGTGGCAACAGGTGCAGCGAGCGGTATATCGGTTTCTCTTAAACCGAATTGCAAGCTCGTAATGCCATTATCACTGCTGCGTAATATGTATTGAAACTGATTTGAAGGTCGACGCACCGCGATATCTGAATAGCCGTCACCATCATAATCAGCGACAATGGGAATATCCTCTTCCTGCAATCCAAACTGCACACGCTGGATACCATCTTCTTTGGCAGAGTTGTAGTCACTGCCTGACGAATTCAATATATACCAGAAATGAGTGGAAGGTCTGCGCACTGCTAAGTCCGCTTTCCCATCGCCATCATAGTCTGCAGGCACAGGAATATCTTCACTGTTTTTCCCCCATTGCATTCGTGAAATACCGTCCCAGTTTTCTGTTAAAGGATCAATACCTGATGAGTTCAATATGTACCAATAAAATGATTCAGGACGACGTACTGCAATATCACTTCTACCATCTCCATCGTAATCCGCTGGCACCGGAATATCATCTTCCTTCAATCCAAATTGCACTCGACTTATACCATCACTATGATTGTCAATTGGGTCGATTCCACTGGAATTGCGTATATACCAAAATGATGTAGAAGGCCTTCTAACTGCTACATCAGCTTTCCCATCCCCATCGTAGTCGGTAGGCACAGGGATATCATCTTCGTGCTTTCCAAATTGTAATCTTGAAATACCATCACTATTCCCCGATATATAGTCAATTCCTGAGGAGTTAAATACAAACCAGTAGTAAGTGGATGGGCGGCGAAACGCAATATCGGTAATTCCGTCACCGTCATAGTCAGCGGGAACAGGAATGTCACCGTCTTTCTGTCCAAACAGCAATCGAGTTATGCCATCTTCATTGTTTGTAAAGACATCAATTCCTGATGAATTTTTTATATATTGAATTCCCGATTCGGGCCTTTTGACTCCAACATCTGCTTTACCGTCACCATCAAAATCAAAGGCGACGTTCGACGTTGATGATGTGTCCGGCAATGGGACAACAAGATCATCTATCCAGGCCTTATCTTCGCCTGCGCTTTCAGTCATGTCCTTGCTATACACCCAACGCAATCTGTGCTCACCAGCGGTTAAATCGTAAGTAACCTGAGTCCAATCCACATCACCAGATAAGGTTTGAACAAGTTCATCCCCTACATAAAACTTAAATTCATCGAAAGTTGCTTCACTGGATACTTTGACGTAAAACGACATCTCGCCAGCTTCGAACGTATTGGTATAGGTGACTTCACTGCTTGCACCATGACCTATCGGGCCAGATCCGAGGCTGGATAAACTGTTATAGGCTTCATCATCCGTTACTTCCCAGCTATTTTCTGAGGTAAAGTCAAAATCATCTAACCCGCTTTCACTTTCAAAGTTAAACTCACCGTCATCTCCATTACCTGTATCTGGCGTAGAGCGGTTTACCGAATAGGAGACATTATCAACCCAGGCGAGGTCATCCCCGTTTGAAACAGAACCATCCTTTGTATACGCCCACTTAAGAGTATGCACACCCTGTGTTATCTGATATGTATAGGTTTGCCAGTCTTTTTCACCACTGTCTTCCAGGACGACTTCATCATCAACGTAGAAGAAGATTTTATCCCAACCCTCTTCGCTGGACACCTTGTAGTCGAAACTTAACGTGCCTGCGGCAAAGGTGTCGGTAAGCGTCATGTCACTGCTGTTGTCGTCTCCCATATCAGCAGAAACCATACTGAAGCTGCCAGATGACGCTGTTTCATCTGTTCGTGTCCAGGGATTTACACTGCCAAAGTCCCAATCATCCAGCCCCGAATCAGACTCAAAATCAAAGCTTTCCTGAGTGATATTTGAATTTGATGTACCGTCGTTTGGATCTGTACCTTCCTGGTACTCTTCAAGGTTACTGGAGCCATCGCCATCTGCATCTGCGTTGGCATCTGAACTATCGTTGGGATCAAGCCGGTTAAGCACTTCATATTGGTCAGGAATGCTATCACCATCACTGTCCGCACTGGTCGGGTTAGTCCCTAGAAAGTACTCCTCCAGATTGGATAGTCCATCGTTATCAGCATCTTCGTTAGCATCAGATGCGCTATTGGGATCAAGATTGTATGTTTCTTCAAACTCATCTGACATGCCATCACCATCACTATCCACTGGCGCTAACGCCTCGGTTAAGATGCTGAAGCCATCTGAGATAGTATAAAAAATAGAGCTAGGGCAACTTATTCTGATGCGCACACCAACGGCAAGTGTCGAAGGTGCAGTCAGGGCATGAATGCCATCATTGACAATGTCCGTTGCTAATGTTGTGAAGCTATTACCGGAGTCCGTACTGTATTCAACATCTACTGATTGACAGGCAATATCACCTGATTCACTGCCGGCGGTATTCCACAATAATAATCCAATCCGATCAGTATACCAGCTGTTATCCGCACTTGGTTGTCGCACCGAAAAACCGGTACTGCTGGCGACCGTCGACACCACCATTGCGTCGCTATCCACACCTCCCTTGTTATCTCGAATGGTTAATCTGAAGTTCAAATCGCGAGTGGTGGTTGGGTAGGTTTCCCCCAACACGGTTTCACCATCCAAAACATCTTCGAAACGCGGAAAATAGCGCTGACCAGCAGATTCTGGCGTCCAGGAGCGAAATAGAGGTCGACTGCCATTGTCTACCATGGTTTCTGGGCTGCTCGATGCAGTGCCATTTGGATCCAACTGCTCCCACATATAGTTGATGCTGTCGTTATCAGCATCGGTCCCTGTTCCTGTTAGAACAAAGGGTGTGTTAGCTGGAATCGTATAGTCAGAACCCGCATCAGCGACTGGAATCGTATTACTTAATGTTGTATTTGTACCACAGTTACCACCAGCCCCGTCGTCTATAAAAGCTCGCATTTCCTCAATAGAACCAATATGAAAATACGGATCGGAGTTATTCTGAATATTTTGACTGCCACATATGCCAGCGTAGCCCATAATGGTGGAACCACTTCCGGGTTCAAATGAGGTACTGGCATTGCGGTTTTCACAGCTGGATTCCGTACCGTTGAATGAATGGTTGCCGGAAAACTGATGACCAATCTCATGTGCGACATAGTCGACATAAAAAGAGTCCGTTTCCGGAAATGTAGCCCCTGTTAACCCCTTGGCTTTACGAGCTGTACACACCGAACCTAAGGAAGCAATACCACCAGCGCCAGTACCGACCAGATGTCCAATGTCATAATTGGCGCTACCAATCTCAGAATCCAGAGTCGTTTGATTGATATCCAGCTCACTACCATCGGAATCATTCGCATAGGGATCAGTTTCCGCATCGGTATAAATAATACTGTCATTCTCTGCTACTAGCTGAAAAGACACCGCTAGCTCAGTTTCATAAATTTCATTAATGCGCGTTACCAGGGTATTTAACGCAGCTAAGGCACCTTCAACCGTATTACCATGATATTCGGTATACTCAGCCGTTGTGGCAATGGCTAATCGATACGTAATTAGGGTGTCCCCCGTACGTCTTGCAGTACCTTTTGAATTTTTCTTTAGTTCCTGCTTATTTTCAGGCGTTAATACTTTGTCTGTAAATAATTCTGTTTCTCGAGAAATTGCGTCTTTTTTGTAGTAATTAATGTAATAGTTGTCTTTGTGCAGGTATTGCGGATCCAGGTAAGCGATTTGGCCATCTATACGATACATGCCATGAAAGCCTTTTTGACTGAGGCTAAAGCGGCCAATGCGATTACCTGTCCGGTCGTAACCGATATAGGATTTTAACTGGGGGTATTTTTTAGCTAGTGCAGGTGCGAGAACGCTGCTTTCTCGCAATGTAACGGATATACGTTTTCCTGAGGGTGTCGGAATCTGCAACGTCTTGTCTGAAGACGCTAACAACGCCGTTCGTAGCAACTGCATATCAGCCGTTAAATACCGGGCTGTCTCGGCTTTAATAGTAGGTTGCGTTTGTCCTGTAGCAGTCGCTACTCCAACGTTTTGTTGTTTCCAAATTTCATTTGCCTGAACAACACTGCATAAAGTCAGCAGCAGTAAGACTAATGTTTGTTGAATTCGACCTCTCATTTTACCTTCCTTAATCACTGTTCCCGCTGGTAATCACCGTCATCTGATTCGTCATAATTATCAACTCACGACTATTGACTCAAGGACAGTTATAACAACATGTACGTCCCATTCAGTGTAATGCAAAATGTTCAAAAGCGATAAACGGTTCACCAAATCTTCATAAATAAGACGAGCAACTGGCTATATTAATTCCATCACAACTGAAGTTTTAAGAGTGTTTTTGGTCAGAATTGTAAGAATTGACCGACTTTAATCCTGGTTTTGGATTGTTCTTGCGAGATTTCGTGATGCACTAAGCATTGTCATAAGACTTGATTAACACATCATAATTAACGCAAACCGTGTAGATAGCACTTAAGTCCTCAATGGCAACAACATGGCTGATTTCATACTGCAATCCTTTTGCCATAAAGACAGCTTCCCTGTCCAGATTTGACAGTAAAGCGAGATTTTTATTTTGAATGCGATTCAGCGGACGTTCCGCTTTCACGGGCAAGTAAGTTAAAAATCGAATGCGATATTTGCCACTTTGCAAGGTTTTTTGCAGCGATTCTAAATATTGCGGATCATTGAGTTTTTGATAATGAAAAGGTTTTGATTCTCCGGTTTCCTGATTCTGAAGCAATGAAATACACACACGTTTGTGTAGGGTTAGCGATTTTATTGCGTCTGAATCAAGTTTTTTCGAGTTGCAATCCGCCAGATGTTCGGACATGTCAACTTTCCCGGTTTTATGATCAATATCCAACCCAAGTTTTTCCGGGTCATTGGCAAATAACCGACTCAGCTTTTGATGATCTAACACACCACTTTTCAAGGTTAATGCGGGTAATCGAAAATTTTCTGCTGCGAGTTGAAACAATACATCAAACATTTGCTTATTGGCTAAATTGGTATTGCGTTCTTTGTAATAGGCGGCGTTATCTTTAAATAGCTTTTCTAAATGCAACGATGTTCGATACGCGTCTTTTCGACTGACTTTTAGTCGCAGTATTTGATAATGAGGATTGTATTCAACAACGCGGTACTTTGAACGGTTGAGTTTAATAGACTTGATGCTCACCCGCACATTTTCTTTTAGCTTTATGGGCGTTTTTTTAGTCAACCTTAATTTCAGACCATGTCGGGATACATCTACTACATCGGCGGTAACACTGGCAATTCTCCCTGTATACACTTTTGCCTGGGTATTTTCGAAATGAAAACGGTTTTCGGAACGTTTATTAACTGGATCGGCCAGCACAAAATGGGTGATAGGCTGTTTGCTGTGCTCTCGAAATTTTTCAGGTAATTCCAGATCGACCGGATCCGTATGTGATAACAAGCGGCCAATAAAAGGTGTGATATTTTGGCAAAATACGATGCAATCAACATTGTCCAATTGTTCTTTAGCATCTTTGTGATGTGCCAATTCTCCTACAGCTTGATGCATTTGTTTTGAAATACCAGATACCAAATGACACTGAATAATTAAAATAGATTCAGGATCACAGGCGGTAACAAAGCGATTCAATGTTTCGGTTTTGACCAGCTCGCGTAACGTGGCACACACCGGATAACGCACACTATCCTGATCGACGATGCCCTTTAAATAGATGGCATGGCCATATTTGGCCAACTCATTAGATATAGAAGTGAGCCGTTCCTCCTCTGGGAACCAGGCCAGTTGTCGCCAAAAAGGAAAGGCGGTTTGATTTGCTTCTGTGACCATCGCAGCGACAGGAGCCAGAATGTTTGCTGATTTATTACAAAATACCGCCATTTGCTGTGAGTTATAGACTGCCAGATCACGTTCCAAACCGTGTTTGGTTCGAGCTTCTTCCTGCTCCAGTACCAGTGGGAAAATGCTCAAATGTTGTCGAATATAATCTTGCACTGCCGCTATTTTTTCCTTTGCATTCTTTGGAGACAGGAAAAGGCGGCTGACATAGGTACCATCATCATTCTCCTGAGAATCGACAAATTCGTATATCAGGATATTGGTATTTTGCTTTTTATTAATAATGGGTGGAAAAACGACCTTGCAAATTGTCGCTCGCGGTAAGGCTATTTGTTCTTTGTCTTTGAGAATTAACGTGGTTTCAGAAAATCCAATCACTTGAACATGGCGGCCACCAAAAAATTGCTGACTGTGTATTTTATAATTTGGGACGAGCGCGGGCTGCTCTGGAGGGACTTTAGGATAACCAACCCAAGGAATTGAATACGCCTTTTTACGTTTCTGGGTTACCTCTTGTTTTAAATAGTGTTGATAAACTTTGGGCGATATGCAAGCTTCTGCGACACCAAGCGTGTACCTGTTTTGATAAACCTTAAGTTGGCTTTGCAGAATTTTTTGTCCGATTCTATCCAGCTTGCAGGTGAGTTTGCCTACTTTTACACTTTTGACCGGGTACTCGGCAAAATCGGAATTGTCGACACTGGCATTACACAGTTGGACCCGACGAACTGTCTCGTAAACCAGAATCATTCTGGTTTCATCATCAAGATCAATCTTAAGACTATTCAATCCCTGACTATAATTACCGGACATAATAAAAGGCACCATCTTTTCGATGAGCACTTCATGTTCTTCATTTGGCGTATATCCAACTGCCTGCATATTTATCCGGTTATAGTTATCGCATGAGTCAGGAATTGATTTGATGATATCTAATTTTTCAGTTTTGAAAAGACATCAGAGAAAACTACGCTGACTCCCCCCAAAAAAATCCAAAAATAAAGATGTTACAATAATGTTATAAATCTTTATCCTTTGGATGGCAAAAAACTTTAATTTCGAGAGTTTAGTTTTGACCTGTTTAGGCCGTGTATATGGTCTCATTGAAGCGTATTACTCGATTTTCCATTGCTTTTGTATCTTATTGAATTCACCGCTGGAACGAAGTTGCTGATAAGCGTTTCTATAGCGCTCTACAATGAGCGTATCAGTTTCTGGACCAAACGCGACGTACAATTCGCTATCCAAAACAGAAGCTCGAAATACTCTGGTTAGAACGTCAGGCGCATATCCCAATTTTGAGAGCGCGTCGCTCATGTTTTCCTGAGACGAGATCACAATATCAGCTCGACCATTGATCACCATTTCAATTCGTTGTTCTTCACCAGTGTTAGACTCGGTTGCCCCCATTACATAAAGGTTTTCAAAGCCATTAGAGCGCAAGTATTGGTGCGTTGTCGCTTCTTTCACAACCGTTATTGTAAAAGGCTTGAAATCGTTAATTATTGATGATGGCGTGATGTGACTATTGGGCAGCGCCCAGAAATATAATTCTTCTTTGGTAAGTCGCCCCACCCAATGAAACAGTTTTTCTCTTTCAGCATTTTTGCCGATGGAAAAGATCATCGTATTTGGATGCTTTAGTGACTTGTTATACGCCACCGCCCAAGGGAGCAGTTCGATGTATAATTCGTCATTAGCGAGCCGCGAAAGTGCCCTTACCACATCGACAGAATAACCTATTAATCGATGATCTTCGTCCAACTGTTGAAAGGGATAAAATAGCTCGGTGACGGCATAAATTGATTGTTTGGCACTGGCTTTTACATTGGCACGTGTATTGAACGAGACCAACAAAATGAATGACAAGATCACAATTAGGTTTTTCTGACGCGCCACTTTTGTTAACAATAGATTGATCCTTATTTTCCAAAATTCCCTGAAGTAAAAATTCGGCCTGTAACTATCGGACAATCAACTGTATAGCATATATCGTTTAAAATACACACTAATGCAACAGCGTTAAGATGACTGCTAAAGGTGGTAAATATGTGTTTAGATTGCGCCATAAAAGAACGGTCAACGATGTTAGTCCATACTTTAGATTTCAAGAACCACCAAAAATCGCAAATGATAACTATTATCAAGTAAAAATTTATGACAACATGTCGATAAACTAGATGAAAAGTAAATAGAAAGTACGGGGATTCATGCGAAACCTGATTAGCACAACTGTCACTTCTGTCCATCATTGGAATGACACATTATTCAGTTTCAAAACCACGCGCGCCCCCACTTTTACATTCGAAAGCGGTCAGTTTGTCATGATGGGTTTAGAAGTTGAAGGACGTCCACTATTACGCGCCTATAGTATCGCCAGCGCCCATCATGAGGATGAATTAGAGTTTTTTAGTATAAAAGTGCCTGATGGCACCCTCACCTCCCGACTGCAGAATATTGCCCCCGGCGAGCAAGTGATGGTTTCAACACGTCCCACCGGGACACTTGTGCCTGGTCATCTGCTACCCGGCAAAAATTTATATTTACTGGCGACAGGCACAGGTCTCGCACCTTTTATGAGCATTATACGTGACCCTTATATATATGATGATTTTGAGAAAATCATCTTAGTGCACGGTACCCGCTATGTTTCAGAATTAGCCTATCAAAAAGAAATCACAGAAACATTGCCAAATAACCCCTACTTTGGTGAAGAAGTCAGTAAAAAGCTGATTTACTATCCCAGTGTAACGCGAGAGCATTTTCAATTTAATGCATTGGGTGGTGCAGATGTAGAGCGAGACCACACAGGTCGCATCACCGACTTGCTCAATTCCGATTCGCTAACCAAAAATATAAAGATGCCTGATTTAAATCCGGAATCCGACAGACTGATGCTATGTGGCAACGACGCGATGCTGCAAGATCTGATGAAAATTCTGAATGAGCGTGGTTTTACCAAAGCGACATCACGGCATCAGGGACACTATGTCATTGAACAAGCATTTTTAGAAAAATAATACGGTGTTTCAGTTCGGTTCGATATGCACAATGACATCGAGCAAATTAAAACGTTTGGTTAAATCCACTTCCAATTGATCTGCAATCTGGTGAGATGCCCGTGTATTAATATGCGGGGCAACGGCAGCTTTAATCTCTACAATAATACCCTCACCGGTGGAGCGAGAACGCACTTTTTTTACCCGCACTACTCCCGGTACAGCAGCCGCCGCTTTTATCAAATCACGTTCCCAAATTGCAGCCTGGTCGACCAGAATGGGAATGGTTTCCCGAAACAGTGTGTAAGCCAGGTACAAAATAAAGCCCGCAATAAACACTGCTGTCAGCGAGTCTATCCAGATAAACCCAAGCAACGCAAACTGCCATCCAAGCAACGCAGATAGAGACACCAGTGAGTCTGCAAAACTGTGTTTTGCATCCGCAGACAGCAAACGAGAATGATTTTTAGCGGCATGAAAACGTTCGAATAGCGCCAACCCCAGACTGACCCCCGCTGATGCCAGCAACAGCACCACACCAACAACACTTTGCTGAGGTTGCGTATTCACTGAGGTCAAGGCATGCCAGACCACTTCCAAAGCCACCACAACCAACAGTATGCCCAGCATAAATATTGCGAGAAATTCAAATTTCCGATGTCCGTAGGGATGGTCAGTATCCGCTGGTTTGACGGCAATGCGATGGGCAAACCAGGCAATCACATTGTCCAGTGTATCTGTCGCAGAATGAAAGGCATCGGCAATGATAGCCATAGAGCCGACGCTCACACCGACATAGAGTTTGCAGAGGGTAACCAAAAGATTTACGCTTCCCTCAATCAGCAGTACCGTCCCGACTCTCATTTGGACAAGCTTGGTTCATTCTTCATTTTGATAGGTTAGATGAAAACACCACAGTGACTTTGATCGGTATCAATAAAAAACAAAGTGCCAGTAAAATTAAAGGCAAATAGGGGCAAGTAGATTCTACTCAGGCAGGTTTCGCGGCATTGAGGCGTTCATCGTTAAATGTGATGCAGCTTTGTAATCTCGCCATATCCAGAATGGTAAGGTGACGCTGCTGAATATCAATAATTTTATCGCGGTGAAAACGTTTTAAAAGGCGACTTACAGTTTCAATCGCCAGACCAAGATGATTAGCAATATCCGTTCGATTCATCACCAGATCAAATTGACTGGCACACAATCCTCGCGCGGCACAGCGGTCAGAATGCTCAAGAATAAATCGCGCCATGCGTTGGGCACTGCTAAGCTGGCTAAGACTTAACAGATTTTGATGGTCATCGGTTAACTCTGCACTCATGGCTTTTAATAATCGGGCACGAATCTCTTCAGATTCAGCCATTAGCAGGTCTATCTCATTCAATTTAAAAAAACAGACACTGCTGGTATCTAAAAATTGCACCGTATTAATATGATATTGCGTACCGAAACCATCAGTCCCCAATAAATCACCAGGATAATGAAAATGTACGATTTGCTCTTGTCCACCAGAAATGGTCACCAGTGACTTGGCCGCCCCAGAGCGCAATGCATAAAGTCCAACAAGCGGATCACCATTACGAATCAAGATATCTTTGGCATGATAAACTCGGTGGGAATGACGCCTATAGTCACTTTGCTCTTGCTTACGCGCAAAACAAACAGACTTAGCCACGCAATGATTGCACGGGTTGGTACTATGTAACTCGATAGACGCCATGTGAAGACTGGTTAACTCATTGTTACTCAAATATAGTCAGCCCAATTAAATATGCCAATTAGACTTTTGTCGAACATGCATTAATTAATCACAAATCAAAAAGCCGTCCTTGTTCAACTGCGTTAATCACTCAAATTTGCCTTGGATCAAAAATCTGGTCTAAAAACCCTTTATGGTAGAAGCTTTATTGCGATCAGAATCAGTTATGCAAGGTCTTTCGAGCGACGAAATCATCAAACGGCAACAAGAGTTTGGCTCTAATTCTCTTCCTGAGGAGCAAGGCCGCTCGCTGCTAATGACATTTGTAGAACAATTTCTCAGCCCTTTTATCTATGTGTTGCTTGCCGCGGCACTCGTGTCATTTCTTTTGGAACATACAATCAACGGCATTTTTGTCCTTGCAGTGCTACTTCTCAATGCCACCATCGGCACCGCACAAGAATATTCCGCACAACGCGCCGCACAAGCGTTAAAAAGCATTATCCCCTTTGAAGCGACGGTTTGGCGTGATGGTTCCTTGCAGAAAGTTTTAGCCCGGGATCTGGTACCGGGAGACAGAGTATCACTTACCTCAGGCGATAAAGTGCCCGCAGATTTACGTTTGATAGAAGCTCATCAGTTATTAGTCGACGAGTCGGCACTGACAGGTGAATCAGTTGCTGTGGCAAAGCACAGCATGTCAGAAGACGCGTTTAAAGCTAATTCAAATGCTGCGATTTCAGAGCAACCAGGATCCGTATTCAGTGGCACAATCGTAACTCACGGTAGAGCCGTTGCAGAAGTGCATGCCATTGGACTGTCCACCCAAATAGGCCGAATAGCCAAGTCAGTGACACAAGAAAAATCCGCAAAACCGCCGTTACTTGTACGAATTGAAAAGTTCACCCGTTGGGTGAGTTATGCGGTATTGGTAGTGATCGTTATTCTGTTAGCTATCGCACTTTATCAAGGGCAGGACATTACAACCGTATTTCTCCTTGGAGTTGCGCTGGCAGTCTCAGCGATTCCCGAGGGCTTACCTGCGGCAATAACGATCGCATTGGCTATTGGCATGCGGCGCATGTCGAAAGTTGCCGTCATCGTTAGAAAACTGGTGTCTGTCGAAGCACTAGGCTCATGTACCTATATAGCATCAGACAAAACAGGCACCCTGACGATTAACGAAATGACCATCACACAACTGCGAAGTGTGGATGGTGGCCGTTTTTCCGTATCGGGTGTCGGCATACATGCTCACGGAGCAATAGAGCCACTTGATGGCGCAGATTTACTGTCGCCGACTTTACGTAAGCTGATCATGTCGGGGATGCTGGCTAATGAATCGCAACTTGTCAGAAAGGTCAGGCATGCCAATAACCAGCAACAAACATCAACGACCGTAAAATGGAAAGCCACAGGAGACCAGGTTGATATCGGTTTTAAAGTATTGGCTGAAAAATACGGTGAAGATCAGGAACATGCCGACAGCCTCTACCCTTCTTTAGGATTGCTTCCTTACGAGTCAGAACAGGCATTTAATGCCAGTGTCAATCTCATTGATGAAGACGCCGTATTGTTGGTCAAAGGCAGCCCCGAAAAAATACTCAATATGTGTCAGCTTGCGGATCTGGACGAGCAACTGCAACAAGCTGAACAACTTGCAGCACAAGGTTTGAGGGTTATCGCATTAGCCGGCAAGAAAGTACCGGCCAATAGTCACTACAGTGAAACACATATACATGAACAGTTGCATGAACTTGAATTTTACGGTTTCGCAGGTATGCAAGACCCGGTAAGACCTGATGTTAAAGACGCCGTTCAACAATGCAGAGATGCCAAAATCAAAGTCGCCATGATCACCGGAGACCATCCCATCACAGCGATGGCTATCGCAACAGAAATTGGTATTGCAGAACCTTCACAGCAGGCCGTTACTGGCAAACAATTAGCACAAGCGAATGAGCAGGAGTTTCGCGATTTAGTGCTCAACAATCAGGTCTTTGCCCGTGTTGAGCCAGAACAGAAATTGCTGATTGTGAATTGTCTGATTGCTGCTGGCCATTTTGTTGCAGTCACCGGTGATGGAGTCAATGATGCGCCAGCATTGCGCAATGCACATGTGGGTGTTGCCATGGGATTGAGAGGCACCGATATCGCTAAAGAAAGCGCAGAATTGATCATAAGTGATGACAATTTCAGTTCAATTGTGCAAGGCATAAAACAGGGTCGAATCGTTTATAACAACATCCGCAAAGTGATCTTTTTGCTTATCTCAACCGGAGGAGCGGAAATAACCCTATTTATTATGAGTATTTTACTTGGTTATCCCATCCCGTTATTTCCAGTACAGTTACTTTGGTTAAACCTGGTAACCAATGGTATTCAGGACATTGCTTTAGCCTTTGAACCTGAAGAAGGCAATGAACTGAAAAAGTCTCCCCGCGCGCCTCAAGAACCTATTTTTGATCGCTTGATGATTGAACGAATCCTGATAAATGCCATGATCATGGGCGTCACCGCCTTTGTCGTTTTTGCTTATTGTCTGCAATTAGGCATGACCGAAAGTAGCGCGAGAAACGTAACATTATTGCTTATGGTGTTATTTGAAAATGTGCATGTTTTAAACAGTCGCTCAGAAACCCAATCTATATTCAAACAGCGCTTGTGGAGCAACCCGTTACTTATCGGAGGCATGTTATGTGCTCAGGGTATTCACATCGGTGCTATGTATACGCCTGGTTTAAAAGATGTATTGGAAGTACAACCCGTAGAGTTCAGCCAATGGTTACAACTTTTGCTTATCGCCTGTTTTTTAATCGTCGTCGGGGAGATGCACAAATGGTGGTTAAGTAAAAAACGACTTAACCACTAGTAAGACCAATCAGTTATGTTAAAAGTCTTTTATCAGGAGACGCTCAATGGGCTGCCATCTTCATTGCATAAATAGATTGGCAACGTTATGCAGACCGGGTTCTTCCCGTGGATTCCATTCTCCTGAAACCAAATTCGTCGCAACTTTCTGGGCAGGAGTATGTATCTTTTTACTGAGCATAACGCGGTCAATGGCCTCCTGTGTAATCAACGTGATCCCACCAGCTGAAACGCTAAAACCTTTGTTTTTTGCTAGCTTCGAGTCATTGACAACAAAATTTGCAGGGATGCAACAGTCAGAATTCACAATGCAATTATTAATAGTGGCATTTGCCCCCACCTGCACATTTGGCAACAAAACCGAGTTTTGAACAAATGCCCCCTGCTTTACATGACATCGAGATGAAAGCAAAGAGTTGCGTATGCTGCAATCAAGCAAATAGCAGCCTTGACCGATAATAGTGTTCTGTAATTCAGATTGATTGTTCCCGCCACCTTTTATGATACTCACAGGCGAATGACTAAGTTGCTGTCCCCAAATTGGCCAATCGGGATCATCCAATCGCAATTGCACAGGATCGTTCAACAAGTCCATATTCGCTTGCCAGTAACTGTCCAAACATCCAACATCCCGCCAATACTGAATATTATCACCATGTTTATCTCGAAAACGGTGAGCATAAACACCAAATCGCGTAATGGCTCTAGGTATGATATCGCCACCAAAATCATGCTTGCTGCCGGCAATCAATTCATCTTGCTGCAACAACTTGAAAAATACTTCACTGTCAAACAGGTAGTTACCCATGGACGCCAGACAATACCCCGGTGTATCACGCAACGCCTTAGGGCACTGAGGCTTCTCAGCAAAGTCGGAAACAAAACCTTGTTGATTAATATTGAGAACCCCAAATCGCGAGGCGGCTTTTTCGGTAGCCACTTCAATACAAGAAACCGTGACATCGGCGTGATTTTGCAAATGACTTTGCATCACACGGCGGTAGTCCATCTGATACACATGGTCACTGGACAACACCATAATGTATTTGGGCGCAAAAGCGCGAATATAGTCAATATTCTGATAGCACGCATCCGCAGTCCCCGAATACCAATCTTCATTGAGTTGTTGTGACGCTGGAAGAATATCCAGACGACCACCAAAACTTTGATTCAGTGGTGACCAGTACTGCATAAGATGGCGTATCAGAGTCTGTGCCTTATATTGCGTAAGAACCGCAATGTGACGAAGTCCGGAATTAACACAATTCGATAATGGAAAGTCGATCAATCGACAATGTCCTGCAAACTCAACCGCTGGTTTGGAACGGTTTGCAGTGATTTCTTTTAAACGTGTGCCTTTACCACCAGCCAGTACTAAAACTAACGTGTCTTTGAGTGCCTGTTCAAGCATTACCACTGCCATTATCTCTGCCTCACTCAATTCTTACGGCTAAAACATCTCTTTTCACCCCATGCAGCACAGCATTTGCTGTAGAGCCAAGCATCAGGCGGAGACCGCTACGACCGTGGGTACCAAGAACAATTAGGTCGGCACCTATTTCATTGGCAACAAAATGAATTCTGTCGGCGGCACTTCCCACAGGCACATATAATCTATCTTCCGAGATGGAGTGCATACGAGCAATTTCAGTTAATTTGTTGGTGGCTTCGGTCTGGATTTTATCCGTCAAATCAGTGGGAAATGCCGCACCATAGGGCGCGAAGTAAATTTCAGGCAATAGTGTATACACCAGAGAAATTTCAGATGGACTGCCGGCTATCTTCAAACCTCGGTCTAACACTTTTTCGTAGTTGTCATAGATATCCAGTGCAATCAGAATATTTTGGTAGTTCTGCATAATTCCTCCAGGGTACCAATTGAAAAATTGTGACTTGGTAGCGCCAATCATTATCTGTGCAGGTCAGAATGCACAAGACAACGTCAGCGTTGTCTGCCGCGCCCGCACATATAAGATAAAGGTAAAAGACAGAAAAACATTTGATCCTGGTCAATGTTTAACCAGTTGTAAGAATTTTATTTCCCTCTATGACCTACTAGAAGCAGCAATAGGGAGCACCGGCCAGCGTTGGTAATTAAATGACCTAATGGCGATTTATGGTGAAATCAAGAAAGTGAGTAGAGCAGGAGATACAGGGATCATAATTTCGGATCACTTGTTCGCAGAATTGTTTCAGCTCTGCATCTGGCTTATGTAATCCAAACTGCATGACAGAGTAGCGCAGATCCTGTTCAATTCTGGCCTGATTTTGGCTTGTGGGTGGAATGATACAGCAATCTTTAATATTGCCGTCAATATCAATCTTGTAACGATGGTAGATTAATCCTCTGGGTGCCTCAGTAGTAAAACTGCAGATGCCGGCTTTAACTGTATAAGGCAGGTTGGCATCTCCACCGGGGCATTGCAGTTGCAACAGCTGCTGCGCTTCATACAAGGCCCATAGACACTCTAACGCTCGGGCTTGAATGCTACAAAACATGTTCTGGCTGGGGAATACCAGGCCCATATGCTCAGCAATTTGACGAATATTGGCAGGTAAATGTGCATAGTTAAGATTCATGCGAGCCAGTGGTCCCACCATATAGTCTTTGCCATCCAACAGAGAATAATAGGCTGTAGAATGACGTACCTGGTGCTCTTTAAAATGCTCTGCATATTGATCTGAGTCGACTTTTAATCCTGAGCTGGAGACGATATCTCCACCATTGATTGGATAAGTGTTGTCTTCCACCAGACTCACGGATACAAACTCATGGCTAAAATCAGGCAATTCAAGTTCAACTGACCACTTTAGTAACGCTGTCGCCGCAGGAATTGCTTCATTGATTTGTCGCCTTGCATTATCCCAGTCAACTTGTTCCGGCAATGAGCTAAAACCGCCTACCTGCAAACCAACTGGATGCACTGAGCGGCCTCCCAGCAAACGCATTAAAGTATTGCCTGCTTCCTGAATCTGCATCCCTCGTTTTAGCAGCTCCGGGTGACTGCCCGCCATTTGCAAGGCACTCTCAAAGCCATAAAAATCCGGCATTGAGAGAAAATGAATATGTAAGGAATGACTCTGTAACCATTCACCTAAGTTGAGTAACTTACGTAAATCAATCAGATGTTGCGGTAAGTCGATGCCAAACAGGTTTTCCATCGCGAGAATTGACGTTAACTGGTAAGCAATAGGGCAGATCCCGCAGATTCTGGCGCTTAGGTCAGCCACATCACGATGGGATTTTCCCTGCAAAAAACGCTCAAAAAGACGCGGGGGTTCAAAAATCTTAAGATGCAGATTTTCTATTTGATCGCCTTTGGAAGACAATTCCAGTGCTCCCTCCCCTTCCAACCGGGTGATAAACGGCACTTTGAGATTGATTTTACGACCTTTTTTCATTCGACCTCCTTGACGCTTATCTCTTCCCAACGACGGATTTGTTCTCGATAAGACGGGGTCTGACTATGAATAGCGGCAAAGCGCTGGACGATTTCCTCTGGGAGCAGCCCCAATCCGGAAAATCGATTCGATAAACTGCTGCAATTGGGTTGTTCGGAAGGGCCGAAACAGCCGTAGCAAGCTTTACCAAATGATGGGCACAATGCCCCACAACCATTGCGCACTGCTGGTCCCAGACAAGGTGCTTGCTGCGTCACCATGACACAAACGTTCTGCTCACGCTTACAGGCCATACAGACTTTTTCAGCATCGTCTTTAGGAAGGACGCCAACACGAAGTTGTTGCAGGAGGTGTATGACCTGGTGTTCCGTAACTGGACAGCCCCACAACTCAAAATCAACACTGACATGATCCGCAACCGGGCTTGAATCCCGCAACGATTCAATGAACTCCGGATTGGTATATACCGCCCGTTTCCAGGCATCTTTATCAGCCATGTTGCGCAGCGCTTGAACCCCGCCACTGGTAGCACAGGCACCAATGGTAATCAGCCAGCGACACTTCTCGCGCACTTTTTGTAAACGCGCTAAATCGTCGTCGGTAGTCACGCTGCCCTCAATAAAGGCAACGTCGACTTTTGTCTCCGGGGCATATAGTCCCGCTTCGATAAAGTGCGAAAACGATGCCCACTCCATTAGCTTTAGCAGTGTTGGCCCCATGTTAATAAAGGCTAATTGGCAACCTGAACATGATGTTAACTTGTGTACCGCCAGGATCAGCTTTTCGTCAGACATACTAGATCCCCTTTAACCCTAACCATGGTTTTACATCCGGATAGTTGAATACCGGACCGTCACGACAAATAAAATAAGGCCCCAACTGACAGTGACCACAAGAGCCCTGACCACACTGGAAATTACGTTCCATACTGAGGTATATATCGCGATCCTGCACTTGCAGTTTTTGCAAATGCGGCATGGCTGCCAACATCATAATTTCCGGACCGCATATCATTACAGCGCAATGCTGCGGGTCAAATTCGGCAAATTCCAGTAGTTCCGTCACCATTCCTAAACGCCAATGAAACTTGCGTTTATGCTCCTCACTGGCTGCCAACAAGACCTGGCAATCTCCTAAATCTCGCCAGGCGTTGTACTTGTCTTGCCAAAGCAAGTCGTTGTGATGTTTGACACCCTGTAATATGACGATTCGTCGATAGCGTTTACGATGTTTTACGGCATAGTTTATAGCGGCAACCACCGGTGCACAGCCTAACCCGGCAGTGATGAATACCAGATCTCTGCCTTCGAACTCCTCCAGTGGCCAGCCCTGACCAAATGGGCCTCGCAATCCCAGCGTGCTGTTGTCCGGCAACGCAATCATGGCTTGAGAAACGCGACCAACCGCCCTGATGGTGTGCAATAACAAACCATCCTGCCAACCCATGATGGAAATAGGGATCTCCCCCACTCCCAATAGCGACAACATATTGAACTGACCAAAATGAAATTCAAATGGTGTATTACTCTCCACCTTCAAATGTAAGGTGACCAAACCAGGGGACTCTTCGGTGCGACCTGCCACATGTGCCGCCACGGGTACAAAATCATTCACCGACATCTACTCCCAGCATCAGATTCACTTCTTCAACAATATCAATCGCAGCCGGGCACCAGCTAATGCATCGGCCACAACCAACACAACCACTGCGTTGATACTGCTCCTGCCAGGTAACCAGTTTGTGTAATAGCCACTGTCGATAACGTTGGCTAATCTCACCACGGATGTGCTTGCCCCCCATATAACTGTGTTTTTCACTAAAGCAGGAATCCCAGTATCGAACCTGTTGGTGCTGCTCAGTGTTTATCTCCGTTTGAGACTCTTGTTTAGAACAAAAACAGGTAGGGCATACCGAGGTACAATTACCACAGGCCAAACAGCGTTCAGCAATTTGCAGCCACTGGGTATCATTCAGGTGCTCGGCAATTTTTAGCAAACTTTTCCCATCAGGCATTTTTCGTTGCTGCTGTGCGGCGGTCTGAATTTGTTGAGTTGCTTGTTGTCGTTGCTCTTCAGTGCTTGCCTGGACTTTCAAATTTGACATCACGCGACTGCCTTTGCCGCTTTTAGCCAATATCAGATAGCCATCATCAAGTTCATCCAGCAGTATATCGAATCCGTATGTGGCCTCCGGACCATCTTCTGTTGAACAACAAAAACAGGTTGATGCGCTGCGACTGCAATTCACCGCAACCAGGCAAAGTTTTTTGCGTTGCTCTGTGTACCATGGGTCAGGATATGACCCGTGCATGAAATGTTTATCCTGTAAATACAATGCCGCAATATCACAACTGCGCACCCCGAGAAACGCCAGATGCTTTGCTTCCGGTTCCTGCATCTTAAAGCGAAAACCGTCCTCTGAGGTTTCTGCAGTCCACAGCATTTGAGTCGGTTTAAATAGCCAGGGTTTCAGCGATTGTGGCCCGGTATTCCAGCTAAAACAGCGTGATTTTTCGCTATCGACCAGCGTGTAGCGTCCTGCTTCAACCTCCTCCTGCTGTCCCCACGGAAGTTGCTCAATGTTATCCAGCGGTTCATACAGAATTGCGCCATTTTTGACTTGGGGGCCAATAACCTGATACCCCTCGTCTGTTAACGCTTGATATAAGGATGCTAAATCCGAGCGAGGCAGAAAGACCTTATCCATGCTTGAAAATACCTTGCAACCAGGCATCAAACGCTTCCATCCCTTGTCCTGTTTTTGCAGACAGGAGCAATACTTTAGCCTTAGGATTTAGGTGGGATATGTCATGCTGCACACGCTTCAGGTCAAAATCGACATAAGGCAGCAAATCCGCTTTATTAATGATGATCAAATCACACTGACTAAACATGTGTGGATATTTCACTGGCTTGTCTTCGCCGTCTGTGACGGCCATCATGGTTATGCGGGCAGACTCACCCAAATCAAAAAGGGCCGGACAAACCAGATTGCCAACATTTTCGATAAATAGCAGGCTGTCTTGGGGCGGCGACAAAGCAGAAATGCCGACTCGGATCATATCGGCATCTAAATGACAGCCTATGCCAGTATTAATCTGCAACGCCGTGCCACCTGCGGTCTCGATGCGCTGTGCATCGTTTACGCTTTCTTGATCTCCTTCCAGCACCAGCATATTAGTTGCTATTTCAGCATGGATTTTAAGCAGGGTTTCCAGTAGTTGCGTTTTTCCTGCACCTGGCGTGCCCATTAAATTGATACAGGTCACATTATCCTGCTCAAACTGTCGCCGGTTATGTCGCGCAATCGCTTTGTTGCCCGCCAATAATGCATGTTGTAAATGCAGAGTCGATTCGTCTTGTTTGACATTGAGCACACGCTTTGGTGCCGAATCAGTAGATGCTGACAGCGTAGCTTTGTCACTGGAACAACCACAATGAGTACACATTATAAAAACTCTATCTCGGTTAAATTTAATTCGTTACCTGTCAGTATCTCGTTTTCAAAACTACCGCAGTCGCATGCCTGTCCAAAATGATGTAATTGCATTTGCTTACCACAACCCTGGCATTTGGCGGTGGCTGTCACAGTATCAATTCGCAATTGCGTATCCCGCAGTCCTTCATCTTCACGAAGCAAATCAAAACAGAACTTTAAGCGCTCCGAATCGATGCAAGTCAGCTTACCAACCTCAATGCGAATTGCTTTGACTGCCTGAGCATGCTGCTGTTGATAACCCTTTACTGCATCGATAAGCGCTTTCATTACTGATAACTCATGCATGCTTTTTACCTTTATCCCTCAACAGATGCGGGGTAACTGGATCCCATAAGGTGGCTCAAGCATGCGCTTACTGCCAAAGGACGTATTGATATAAAGCAAGCTCTGTTGCGATTCTGTGACTCGGCCGATTTTCTCAGCCTGTTGACCAAATGGGTGCTTACGCATCACTGTTAATGCCGCTTCAGCCTGAATTTCCGGCAAAACACATACCAGTAACCCCTCATTAGCAAAAAACAGCGGATCCATGCCCAGTAGTTCACAAATGGCCTGAGTTTCAAGACGAACAGGAAGTCGCTCCTCATCCAGAGCGATTGTGACGCCAGATGACTGTGCTATTTCAGCAAGTACTGTCCCCACTCCTCCTCGCGTTGCATCTCTCATGACTTTGAGTTCCGGACATGCTTCAAGAAGCTGCGCAATCATTGCATTTAAGGGGGCGCAATCGCTGGCTATCTCGGCCGCTAAACCTAACTCTTGTCGAGCAAGCATAATCGCTGCACCATGATCACCAATAAAGCCATTGACTAAAACTGCATCGCCTACCCGGGCCAAATTTGACCGAACAGTCACTGTAGCCGGGATAACCCCAACCCCAGAGGTGTTGATAAAAATGCCATCTGCCTGTCCCTTTTCCACGACTTTGGTGTCACCTGTAACAATCTTCACTCCGGCTTGTTTCGCGGTGTCGGCCATGGATTTTACAATTGAAGACAAGACGCTGATCGGCAAGCCTTCTTCAAGAATAAATGCAGCACTTAAATATGCGGGAATGGCACCACTAACACTGAGATCATTGACCGTCCCGCAAACGGCAAGCTTACCAATGTCACCACCGGGAAAGACCAGAGGTGATACCACATAACTGTCGGTAGTAAATGCCAAGCGACTGCCGGGTTCTCGCAACGCCGGAAAAGACAATGCTGCACTGTCTTGCAACGGCGCATTATCAAGTCGGCCAAATGCCGGGATAAATAAGGTCTCGATCAGATCTGCTGACGCTCTTCCTCCAGCACCGTGAGCCATGGTAATGCAATCTTCGCTAGGCATGTGAAGTCACCCCATCCTGGCCATGTAGCGGCTGCTGTTTATATTTAAAATACGCAGCACAGGCGCCTTCGGATGACACCATAAGCGCTCCTTTAGGGTCTTCCGGATGACAGCTGGATTTAAAGTAAGGACACTGATCGGGCTTGCGTTTGCCAATTAACACTTCAGCACAATAAGCTGGTTCATTTTTGCTTGTCTTTTCAGGTTTCGTTAATAGATCACTGGCATCAAACTGTTTATAAAACGGCTGTAATGAACCCACCGATCTGGGTATCGCCCCCATGCCTCGCCAATGCATAGTGCTGTCTCGAAACACGGCAGATATAGCCTGTTGTGCCGACAGATTTCCCTGTTCTGTCACCACCCGACCATAGGCATTCTCTATTTCACAGCGCTGTTCCTGCAATTGCCTTAATAACATTAATAGCGCCTGCAGAAAGTCGATAGGTTCAAATCCGGCAATTACCAATGGCTTACGGAACGCTTGTGCAATGGGTTGATAGACTTCACTGCCCAGCACTATACTCACATGCCCCGGCCCAACAAAACCATCGAGATATACTTCTCCTTTTTGCAATAGCGCAGTTAAGGTAGGTAACAACCGAATGTGGTAACACAAAAATTTTAAATTGGTTATTTTTAGCTGGTGAGCTTGCTGGATGGTAAAGGCAATGCTGGGCATTGTGGTATCAAACCCGATAGCAAAAAATACGACCTGTTTGTCCGGATGTTGCTGTGCCAACGCAATGCTATCAAATGGTGAATACAGCACCTGAATGTCGGCACCTCTGGCTTTTACTTGCTGTAACGAACCGTTGCTACCGGGAACCCTCAGGACATCACCAAAACTGGCAAGCAGCGTGTCCGGTCGTTGCGCTAGCTTTACAGCCTGATCAATTGCTTGAGTTGGTAACACACAAACAGGGCACCCTGGCCCGTGAATAAATTCAATTTGGTCGCACAATAACTGGTTAATGCCACTGTGGAAAATGGCATGGGTATGGCCACCGCATACTTCCATTATCTGGACTGGCCTGCCTAGACGCGCAGCCACTGCTTCTGCTGTCTTATTGATCTCTGAGACTAACCTGTGAACCATTGCCGGATCACGGAAGGACTTTGGGTTAAATTCATAAGGCATTGTCGGCAGCCTTTAACAGGTTTAGGGTATCCAAAGCCTGCTGTTCATCGATGACCGCCATCGCAAACCCAACATGCAACAGTACCCAACACTCGAGCAACGATTCAGGGGTTTTGTCTTTGATTAACAGCATGGCCAGATTGACCTCACGTCGCACGCCATCAGTCTCGGCGATCGCCACACCGAGTACTGGATCTTTAATTTCTATGATCTTTGCCGGCACACCTAAACACATTTGGATTGCTCCAGTTTCGTCATGGCAATGGCACACTGGCCCAATGCCAGACCCGCATCATTACAAGGCACACTGCTATGGGTATACACTTTGTATCCCTGTAATGCCAATTGCTGCTGCATGCGTTGATGTATCAGAGTATTTTGAAAAACCCCTCCACTGAGCACAATTTCGTCGCCCTGATACAGTGATTGCTCTCTAACCTGCGCTACTAAGGCAACCCAACTATCAACGAAAGTTTGATGAAACCACGCCGCTAATACCTCTTTATCAACGTGTTGTGTTAAGTAAGTCAGCAAATGTGACCATAAAGGTGCCGTATCCAATTGTAGTAACCCGCCTTCACTGCGAATATCGAATTGGCAAGTTGATAAGCATTTAGCCTGAGACTGTGCGTCGTTTTGCGATGCCAGGGCTTCAAGGCGCATCGCGGCTTCGCCTTCGAAACTCTGTTGCTCTGGCGCAATACCCAGAAGTGCGGCTACAGCATCAAACAGGCGCCCCGCAGAGCTCGTAAGTGGAAAATGCGCATAACTCTGGTTTAGTACATTGAGCTCTGTCACATCATGTGGCAGTTGTATTTCAGCACTCAAGCGCACCAGCGTCTTGTGATCCAGCTTTCCTGCTTGAGTCAATTGTGCCAGTAAATTACGCCATGGCTGCCTATTGGCTTGCTCTCCTCCCAACAATGGATAAGGTCGAATACAGGCAAGTCGTTGGTATTGAGAAAAATCTGCCAGCAGCAACTCCCCTCCCCACAACGTCCCATCATCCCCGTAGCCCAAACCGTCAAGTACGATCCCTAAAACCGGTGAGTCCGGATGAACCTGATTTTCAACCAGACATGAGGCAATATGAGCATGGTGATGCTGTACTGTTATGCTCGGAATGTTGTGTTGTTTAGCAAGTTGTCGTCCCAGACGAGATGAAAAGTAATCTGGATGCTGGTCCACTATAATGGCTTCGGGCCGACTGCTAAACAGGTGACTAAATTGGTTTATTTCGAACGCAGTCTGAGTAAAACAATCCGGCTGTGATAAATCACCATTGTGACCTGACATCATAATTTTGTGACCGATAGTCACTGCAAAACAATTTTTCAGATCTGATCCCATCGCCCAGACGCTCCCCGGCGATTCCCCGTCTCTTTGAAACTGAATACCCTTAGGTACATACCCACGGGCACGACGCAACAATCGAGGTTTGTCAGCAATTATTTTTACCAACGAATCATCACATCGGTGGTGAATTTCTCTATCATGCACCAAATAGCCATCTGCTATATCAGCAAGGCGTTCTGTCGCCTGCAGTTCACTGATGCAAAGCGGTTCACCACTGTGATTCCCCGAGGTCATTACCAACGGTTGTTTAACAGCGTGTAACAGCAACATATGCAAAGGAGAATAGGCTAATATTACGCCCACATGACTGACGTTGGGTGCAATGGCATCTGGCAACGGTAATTTCGCATTAGCTTTTGGCAAAAGAACAATAGGCGCGGCCTCGGCGCTTAATTGTTGGGTTTCCAGTTCCGACAGCGAGAAATATTCGCTGACCTGATGTATATCCCTCATCATGACCGCCAGGGGTTTAGTCGGGCGGGCTTTGCGTCGGCGGAGCAATGAAATGGCTTCTTGATTAATGGCATCACAGCAGAGGTGAAAGCCGCCTATGCCCTTCAAGGCAAGCACTTTTCCCTGGTGGATCCATTTACTAGCAAGAGCAATGGGACCTTGCTGTGACTCAACACATGCTCCACTGTTATCAAGCAATTGTAAGTTTGGACCACAGGCCTGACAGGACATCGCTTCGGTATGAAAGCGCCGGTTCTCACCACTATCAAACTCCTCCTGACAACAGCCACAAAGCGGAAAAGACGCCATACTGGTTCTTTGTCGGTCGTAAGGCATCGTGCGAATTATTGAATAGCGTGGCCCACATTCGCTACAGCTGTTAAATGCAAAACTCCGTCTTCTGCTATCTTCTTCAAATAGTTCATCACAGCAGGTCTCACACAATGCTTTATCCGCTGGAATATCGGTAGCACAATAATCGGAATCACTGCTATCAATAGAAAAATGATCTTTATTGCCTGAACAAATAATGCTGCGTTGCTGAATAGTGTCAATTTGCGCCATTCGGGGTAGAGATTGCTGCATTAGACGCACAAATTGCTGAATATCGTTATCTTCCGCGTACAGCTCAATTTCAACGCCTTGCCTGCTATTCCAGACTCGACCACAAAGCGACATTGATTGCGCAAGATGTTGGATATAGGGACGAAACCCAACCCCCTGTACCTGTCCTTCAATGGTGAGCCGAGTACCGGAAACCAGTGCTAAAGACGGCAACATTTGCATTTGAACCACCTGTAGCTAGCCACAATCGTCAGTGGTAAAAGGAAATAAATTAAATGAGCAGGTTGCGTAAGGTAATGTAGCCATCCAGTTGCGGTTATCAGTAAATGATCACTGTGCGCAACAACTGGACCGGGAAACAACAACATCAGTGCAAAAAACTGGGTTATTTTCACTTTTCACTCCATTGGATAGTCAGCATAGTCAGACTGCCTGACATACTTTGCGACATAATTTTTAACCCGCCGACATAGCTCATCAACAACAGCGGCGAGCGGCTCATCCAACTGCGTGTTGTAGTATTTCAGACCTTGCGCAGATACGCTCAACAACGCCACTTTGGGTACTTTGCTCAAGTAGATCGGCAGCATAGTCAGCAGAGTGCTGATATCCCCACCATGAGCCCCAGCGGTATCGCTTTTCACGGGAAGGTTATTGCGCGCATTTTGATACATAACAATCGTGCCTGGCGGAGTATGACTTTTGACGAGGTCAATCAGTAACACCCGTCGAGTGCCTTTAAATAGTGGTAATAACGTCATCCCCCCAATGCCGCCATCGAACATTTCCACCGTTGGTGGAAAGGGCAGACTTTGCAATCGTTTAAACACAGCATGTCCCACACCGTCATTGCCATGTAAGAGATTACCAATACAGATAATTCGAAGTTCGAGGTCTGCCATGCGTTTATTATCCAATGCGATTAAGGCAAGCCTAGCAAAGACTAACAGGCAGAATTTGACCTGGATCAGAGATTTGTGCGGAAACTAAGATATGTAAATTGCGATATAAAAAATTACTAAGGGGGGGTTATTTAGAATTAACGTTTAAACCTCTTTGCGTATGGAGGTTCGTGGATTTTTATTAAGATTGCTGAATCACCGTATTGAAAATATCAATTTGGTGAGCACCTGTCCTTCAAACCAAACCTGCAATACATTCAAGCTCTCTCGGAGCAAGACAGGGATTCATTGGTGTCCACCTTAAGAATAGAATTTGCGATATAACGATCGGTACACACTACAGTATCATGAAGATATATGAGGCACCTCAACCTTAAGCATTGGTATCTCTTAGTCTTGTGAAGACGCCTAAAGTAGCAGGCGTCCCTGCTGTGGGTGGGTATTATTTGGCTTTAAGAGCCAGTGCCAGCGTTTGCGCATGCTCCTGGAGGTCAAGACCAAGATGAGTCAGATACCCCCCATCGGTCTGAGTAACAATACCTTTGTCAAACAAGCGTTGTGCCGCAGACACGATTTCCGGGGCGGCATCATGATGAATTTTTAGACCCTGCATCAGGCTCTTATCAGGAAATTTCAGTATCAGTTCAAGCTCGTCTTTCATTTCAGCAGTAAATTGCATTTGTCTTGCTCACGTTAACATTTCACAAAATTGTAAAGCTAGTGTAATGCAAAATTACGTGTCTGTGTCCAAAAATTAGCAAGCATTTTATCGGCAGGAATTTGCTACTTAAAATAAGCCTGGTCCAAATGTGACCAGGCATAGAAATTAAAACAAAAAGACGCTAGTAACAGCTCTGACTCCAACTCCCTTCATCGAAGCGATAACAGCCATTTTGTTCTCGATACAAGTCTGAAGTTTGTTCTCCGGTGCCCGTAGCAGCATCATTAAAAATTAAGCTGGTCGCCCGAACCCCATCAGGCATCTCAAAACGAAACTCGTTGTTACCCAGAGAGGTCATGGCTACACCGGGCCAACTGGTCGCGGGTATCCCTTCGGCATTCCAGTAATGAATATGAATATCGTCACTCCAATGCAGTGGTTTTAGAAAGCTCAATGTCAACCCCGGCAGAACGCAGGTATCCGACCAATAACCACCATCGTATTCATAGCAACCGTCGCTATCGCGATAGAGATCCGCAGTCTGCTCTCCATTATTGTTATTAAAAATAATATTGGCAGCCGAAACACCGTTGTTGAACTGAAACGCATACCAGTTATCCCCGATTTCCGTCATGCTCTCACCCGGCCAGTTCGTCGTTTGATTGCCCGCCGTGGTATTCCAAAAATAGATGCGCACCTCACTCCAATGTACCGGCTTTTTAAAATACACGGTGGTACCCGGTTGATTCTCACTGGCCACCTGCGGATTACAGGGATAATCACCCTGTGGGCCTGATTGAGGCTTAACCAGCACAACAGCAGTATGGGCCGGCACAATGTAACTATCGCCAGAGATCACTGTTGCTTTTGCAACGTCATCTATTCCCTGCGACAACACAGGATGCAATTGACTACCCTCGGTGTGTGGCACATTAATCGTGACACTTTGGTCATCAGCATTAAACAGCACCAGCACACCGTCATAGTTGCTATCCAAATCAGTGCCAGCACAAATACCATCACTGATGCTCATAGCGATGACACCCGGCGTTTGCCCCGGTCCGGTATTATGAAAACCCACTCGCTGAATAACGTCATCAGCACTATCCAATCTGAACAAGGGTGATGAATAACGGATCGCCAGTTGTTCCCTAAACAAAGTCTTTGCCTGCTGGATCTGTGCAGGCGTTACCTGAATATTGCCGTTATTGATAAGGTCAGCCATGGTGGTCCAGCGACTTTGATTATCCTGAGCAGGAGGCAATCCGGCTCCCCACTGGTTGCTTTGGGCTGAAAAGTCCAGCTTATTAAACCAATCACCAGAATTGTAGGAGTTCCTATCCAAAGACTTACTGCGCAGCAGGTCCGTCCCCATCTGATAAAACGGCACGCCCTGCCCAAAATTGATGATGGCGTTACTTAAAAGATGCACTCTTACCCGATCATCGGCATTCATGCTATCTGGCAATTTCGCCTGAGTATTATCCCACAAGGTTTCGTTATCATGTTTATCCACATAATTCACCGACTCCTGGGGATCCAACGTATAACCAACGCCAGCATAGTTTGCGCCGGTATTGGGAAAACCGCCATTATCAACAAATGGATACGATTGCAGATTGCCCGCCAGTCCAATGCGAATGCGGTCTGCCTGATCGTTCAGGGACGATGCACCAGAAGCAACACCAGTTGGATACACTTCATTGCCGTTGGCCCAACCCTGAGCACGACCACTGTCAGTGAAGTTACCCCCTCTAACAGCACTGCGAATGCGATCATTGAACGTACCAATACCTGTGCCCGCCATATTGAACTGGGTCGCCTGCTCGAAACGCTGTCCACCGGCCACTTCACCAAAGTCCCAACCTTCACCGTAGAGATAAATGTTGGCGCCATCGACACCGTCATTTGCCAGTGTCAGAGATGCCAATGCGGCCTGAGCTTCCTGCATCGCAGACTTAGGAATATGTCCCATCAAATCGAACCTAAAGGCATCAATTTTGTAGTATTTGGCCCAATGCACCAGCGTATCCACCATCAAACGTTTCATCATGCGGTGTTCCGTAGCCGTATTATCACAACAGGTACTGTTTTCCACAGCACCAGTAACCGGATTGAGACGCTGATAATAGCCTGGCACCAGTTTATCAAGCACCGAATTATCCCAAAGACCGGACGCAGAGGTATGGTTGTAGACCACATCCATCACCACTTTTAAGCCGATTTCATCCAGTGCTTTCACCATTTCCCGAAATTCACGAACGCGACTAATGCCATCGGCCTGACTGGCATAGCTGCCCTCTGGTGCGTTGAAATGGTGCGGATCATATCCCCAGTTGAAGCTATCCAGGTTGACCATTTCTGCCACTATTGCCTGAATGTCAGCACTGGTTGCATCTGTCGATTTAATATCTTCAAGGACGGCTCTGATACTGTCATTGGCAGCCCCGGCACAACGTGACTGAACTTCTGTCGCAGCGCTTACCCGACATAAATCGGAAAAAAGTGAATCCAGATCAATACGTTGATTTGCAGCTTCGTTGACTGAAGAAATATCGAACACTGGTAGCAGGTGGAAATGGGTTAAACCTACCTGCTGCAATCCAGACAAATGTGCCATACCATCTGACATCGTAGCCCCAGCCACGCCGTTATTGGTAAATGCCAGATACTTTCCCCGTTGCTCACTCGGTACCGTGCTATCACTTTGGCTAAAATCACGAACGTGCCCCTCATAGAGACTGATATCTGCATGTACTGGCAGGGATTTGACTATTGAATCCCAACCTTGTGGTTTTAAGCTGGGGTCACCGGCCAAATCGAGAATTTGCGCCAGACGACCATTTTCTGAAACACTGACCGCGTAGGGATCGCTAACCCGCAGGGTTTCAATCTGATTACTGACTGGGTGATAGACGCGGATTTCAAACTGATAATACTGTTTATCCCAGCTGGCATCACCGATAAATTGCCAGGCACCATCCACTGTCGCCGTCGCATTGTAACGACTAAGTTCATTGCCTTGTTCATCTGTCAGTATTAATTGCAAAGACTGTGCGGTCGGTGCCCAAACGGTAATTTCTGGCACACCTGAGGCATAACTCACCCCGGGATGACCAGCAAACTGAAACACATCATCCAATACCCGAGGAATCTGCACATAGGTCGCTTCGAGTGGAATATTATTTTCATCCAGTGCCACCACAGCCAGTTGCGATTTAATGATGTCTTCAACCTGAGTCAGATCATGTAATTGCCAAGCCGACAGGTGACTCAGATGCGGGTTTTCAGCGGTTAATTCGCCACTCAATGGGCCAAAATTGGTCAAAGAAATAAAACCGTCGCTTCCGGTAACCATCCCTTGTTCAATTGCAAGGCTGGCGGTGGCTGAATGATATAGCCGAATCTGCGTGGCACGACTATCCTGAACCTGCCAGGCAATCGTATCCTGGCGTAACCAATGTGCTGCCCGATTTGAAATCGCGATATCCTCTGCCTGATCTGGGGTGATACAGGATTTGCGCCAGTAATCACCAAATTCCCCATAACAACCGCCATCGGCAATTTGCAGGTCTCCGGTCTGACTTCCCTGACCATCATTGAAGATTAAATCTGCATTATCCACACCGACGGGGAACGTATAGCTGTACCAACCATCGCCCAGAGATTGCATCGAAACTCCCGGCCATGCCGGTGAGCCATCTGCATTCCAGTAATACACGTTGACATTGGTTCCCCAGCCATCGGGTCGGTAAAAATACACTGTCATACCGGGTTGTGGCACAGCACAGGAGTCAGTCCAGCCACCTTCCAAGGTATAACAACCATCGCCTTCCCGATATAAATCGCTGGTTTGTGGTTGGCCAGCATTATTAAAAATCAAATTCGCGGCGGTGATACCGGCAGGAAACTGATAGCTGAACCAGTCTTCACCCAGTGCATTCATGCTATCACCGGGCCAGTCAACAGTGGGGCCTGCGGGTTGTGGCGCCCAATAGTAGGTATTGGCGGTATCCCAGTTAACGGGCTTTTGGAAATACACGGTAAATCCGGGCGTCGCGCAAGTATCCGTCCACTGGTCAGTTGATAAGTCGTAGCAGCCATCCCCTTCCCGATATAAATCAGCAGTTTGAAAACCATTACTGCCATCTGTTTTATCGTTGATGACCATATTGGCGGCTTGCACACCATCAGGTAATTGCAAGCTGAACCAATCATCGCCTAACGCGTTCATTTCAATGCCAGGCCAAGCTGTCGCGCCACCGTCATACCAGTAGTGCACATTAGGCACATTCCAATTAAGTGGACGCTGAAAATAGACTGTCATGCCTGGTTCAACAGCGCTGGTATCGCAGCTGTCCTGCCAACTGCCGCTCACATAACAACCGTCTGCATCGCGATACAGGTTGTCAGTTTGATTGCTGCCATCGTTAAAAATCAGATTGGCGCTGGATGTGCCTACATCAAACTGATAGCTAAACCAGCCGTTGCCCTCATCAAGCATGAGCTCCCCGGGCCAGCCAGTATCGGGCGTTGGTGACGCCTCCCAGAAATAAACATTCACAGACTGCGACCAGTTGTCGGGCTTTTTAAAATAAACTTTAAGTGCTGGCTCTGGAATATCACAGCTATCTGACCAGATAGCATTCTGATAGCAACCATTACCTTCGCGGAAGAGATCCGTTGACTGATTTCCGGCACCATCATTGAAAATCAGGTTGGCTGCAGTGACACCATCTTCAAATTGAAATTGATACCAGTTACCGGAAATCCGCTCCATCGCCACTCCGGGCCAATCGGTACCCGACTGCGGTGAGGCATTCCACCAGTAAATATTGGCACTCTCCCAACTCTCAGGCTTCTCAAAGTAAACGGTCATGCCTTCCGCCAGACCTTTTACCACTTGAACTTCTGTCTGATTCGATTGCTGACCATAATTGTCAACGGTGGCACGAAAAGTAATGACTGTGCCATCAGGAATAGTGGACAGATCGGTAAATACCCGATAATCACTGTTGTAATCGGTGCCCAGGGATTGAAACTCGCCGTCCCCAACACGCATGGCAAAGTGGACTCTGTGCAGAGGCATCGGTGCGCTGCTGGCCTCTGTCAGGCTGACGTGTAACTCCTGTAACCCAGAGACTAACTGACCGTCCGTTAATGATGTAAAGCCGATATCAGGGACAGTTTCGGGCAATGTCAGCGACTTCTTGCTGCGTAAAATAACCACATCAAGTGCAGGTACAGCAACTTCCAATAGCCCATTGGTTGCCCGTATAATCCGAGTCTGACGCTCTGACTCGTCATCGTCCAAATCGCGCTCATCCTCTTCGGAACCCTCTTCTTCCTCTGAATCATCGTCTTCCTCTGAATCATCTTCATCGTTATTTTCAGGTCTTGGCCAAAGTACCTTGTACTTTCTGGCCATCGCCTCCGTCACATAGGTCTTGTCAGTGGTAGAAGTATTAAACAGCACCAGATACTCACGATTACGATTTTCATCATAACGTGACAAGGCTAAAAGGCCGGGTTCCGACTCTGAATACCGGGTAAACTGCGGGCCATGACGCAGAGCATCATGTTTTTTGTACAGCTTACTCAGTCGTTTGATATGGCGATATACAGGATGGTGTTTATCAAAATTTTCATCTGCCGTTGTCGCAGTTGTCCCAATCAGATTGTTATCGTTATAGCTTGCAACCTGCGAGGCTAACATATCTTCCCTTGCGCCGGCGTCACCACCATCCCCCGTAAAACCCTGCTCGTCACCGTAGTAGTAAACGGGAATACCGCGCGAAAGCATGATCAGACTTTGGGCCAGTTTCGTTCTTTGTAATGCTTCGCTGTCTGATATACCCGGAAAGCGCTGTTGAATAAAATGTCCAATTCGGCCAACATCGTGATTAGACGCAAAATTCATCAGTTGCCGTGCGTCAGTATCAGGATGAGTATAATAATCATCCTGGCTAAACACCCAGGCCAACCGATCCGTTCCCTGTGTATCCGCGATAACGTCCTTTACTGCATAATAGAGACCAAAATCCAGCACTGAAGGAAACTCTGCCGTTCTGGTGAACTGGGCAAGATTCGCGGGTAAACCATCAAATGCCTCACCAAAAATAAAAAAGTCATCAATACCCTGCTGCGCAGCATGTGACTCAATTGCCGGGATCCAGCTTTGCCAAAACTCGGCGTTAACATGCTTGATGGTATCTACTCTGAATCCATCGATCTTGAACTCTGAAACCCAGAATTTAAAAATATCTACCATGCCCTGTACTACCGCAGGATCTTCAGTATTCAAATCATCAAGACCAAAAAAATCACCGTTAAGCGAAGATTCGCCTGCAAACGTGCTATCCCCCTGATTATGATAATAAGCAGGATCGTTTAACCACTCTGGTTGTTTGCTGTTTGCTTCGTTTGCCGGAATAAAAGGCGTATAAGGATTGCTTTGACTTTCTTCTTTACTGCGATAGGCACAACTTGTCAGTCCCGGTAGCAAGTTGCCTGCGCTATCGTGACATTCCTCAAATTTAATGACATCCGCGGTATGATTGACCACCACATCAAAAAACACTTTGATTTTCTTCTTGTGGGCAGCCTTGATAAATTTGCGTAAATCTTTGTTGCTACCCCAGTGTGGATCGACCTGTGTAAAGTCCGTGCCCCAGTAGCCGTGGTATGCAGCCGTTTGGCCAATTACGGGTTTGTTTTTAAAGGGAGGAGAAATCCAAATGGCGTTGATGCCCATTTGCTTTAGGTAAGGCAGCTTTTTCTTTAGCCCCTTTAAGTCACCCCCATGATAAAAATGACTGTCCTGAGGGTCATAACCATGGGCTAGCCTGTCTCCCTGTATATCTCCCAGATCATTGTTGTTATCGCCATTATAAAAGCGGTCTGGCAGGACAAAATAAAAGACCAGATCTTCGACATCCATACTGATTGCCGGACTTGATAGCAACGCCAGCGTAGAGAACACTGCTGCGCGAAAACAGGACTTAACGGTCATGAACATGATGGTTTTCCGAGTTATGCAATTCAAAGAAACGAGTGACAAATCCGTTGAAATTCAAACCACAATTGGTCGAAAACCGCACAGCGGACCGGCTGGAAAAAGTTAACACTTTGTAAACTATTTACAATATGGCAACAGCCGACTTATACGTGTAAGAAAATAGAAACAGAAGGCATGAATAACAGTAAACATCTGTTTTATATGCTATTTACGAATCTATAAAAGACATATTATGCGAATTTAATTTTTCAATACATACGTTTGCAATGAACACCTCTTAATCGTCACAGAGCCTTGATGCTTGCTTAAGTATTCTCAAAAAAGACATTTTGTAGTTGAATTACAACTTAGGTCCTGTTGAACTTCGCAATCAAAGTTCAACAATCCCTCAGACAATGCACTCTGGAGAACAATTATTTGGTATGTGTACCTCATTCGGGTAACGGAACAGAACGCACTTTACTGCGGCATAACCACTGACGTTGACCGACGCCTGGAGCAACATAAAAGTGCGAAAGGGGCCAAATGGTTCAGGGGCAAATCTAACCTGAGATTAGTTTGGCAACAAACCTGTGCGGATAGAGCCGAGGCCAGTCGATTGGAAGCGCAGATCAAAGCGCTGAGTAAACAACAAAAAGAAGCGCTAGTGCGACAATAGCGCCCTGTAATTGTCTCCTCGCAGCGGCTGCGCTGGGCGGTTGCGGTGGGCGGTTACGGTGGATAACTACCGTGTTATCTAAGTGAATAACACAACACCACAATCAACTTATTAGCGATAGCTACTTTTTCTCACTGACCCAAACCGTGATCGTCCCCTGCACAACTATATTGTCTGACGTATCATAGGCCGTGACTTTGACATCCAGATTCCCTGGTTTCCAGGCATCATCTGGCACCTCTGCTACACAGCGTATATCAGTAGGAGCTTTGGCTGGATATTCAACCGTCATGCCTTTGGGGATCCAGCGCAGCGATTTGGGAATAGACGCTTCGCACATAAAACCCATCGCCATCTCAAGGCCATTGCAAATGGCGATGACATGCGCCGTACCTATATGATTTTGCACTATCTTGCGCTTTTTAAAGCTCACTTCACAGCGATTAGGCTGCAATTGGGTAACTAAAGGAGAAATCGTTGAAAAATAAGGAGCCTTTCGTGCTACAAACCAACTGAATAATTGGCGTCCAAAGGGGAAAGATAAAAACTGCTTATAGGTTTTTAATACATAATTATCACTCATGCTCATCCTGCTCTGACAAAATTGCTAAGATATTACATTAAACAGATTACCCCTCGCGAGGAGAAAAATATATTGTCTATTTCAGGGCTTAGGGTACTTTCCCTGCCGTATCCAACAAGTTAGAGTTAAGTTTATCAGGGTGAAAGCCTAAACTTGCCACGCTAGGCATAAGCCCCATTAAACAGGAAAGAATTCGAATACATGTTGCAATTGCAAAGCGCCAGAACCATAAAATGGCGGGCCGTTATCGCTGAGTCCACCTTTATAGGTGCCAGTATCCTGCTGGCATTCGCCCTGCAGGACTGGGACGAAGCCAAAGATATCGAAGAACGCACCCAAATAGCACTATGCAACGTCAGATCCGAGCTGGCATTCAACCGAATTCTTATTCAGCAAGACTACATTCCAAGACAAAAAGGCTTTTTAGCGACGCTACGAGCAGCGATGGCCATGTCCAGCCAACCAAAACAGACAAAACAAGTGACCACTAATCTGCAGCAGATGCTGGTGCAGGAGTCTCTACGTTACTCCGCGTGGACTCTGGCCGGGGAATCCGGTTATTTGCTCCATGCTAATTTTGAATTGGCAACTGAAATAGGCGCACTTATCGACTTTCAGGGCGACAGCTATCAACCCATTATCAATCGTATCAATGAGGCGGTATTCGATCGCAGCAGAGAGCTTAGTGATGACCCCTTTGAGTCTTACCTGCACCTAAGTAGCATGATTGACGAGTGGGTAGCACAAACCGAATATCTGGAGCAGAAATACGAATCCCTGTTTCATCGGGAGGATTTTATCAATCTGGAATGTGAAAATTAGGCTGACCACAATTTTGTAGCCGGTGCAGCGCACCCTGAATCAATTGCCAGCACTCAGACTACGTCTATCTCACCACACCGAGACACTTCTATGTTGACTTGTCAGATATACTGCAAACGATTCAATCAAATTGCCAACGAACAAAAAAATTGTACAACGGCGTAATGAGCAAACCAATGCCAAACCCGACAACGGCGAACATGACCGGCATACCGAGCAGTGCAAGAAACGCCAGTGCCGTCCCCATATTCAGTCCGCCTGTCGTGTACCAATCATAAATAACGCCGCCAAAAGCATAAAAAACGGCAACCAGCAAACCAATACATGCCATAACGATGGCCTGTTGCGTAGCTAAAGCCAATGGCCTCATCCGACTTAAACGCAGCATAAAACACCCGACTTGTTGTCAACTGACCAATTAGAGTGCCAATTTGTGCAGTGGTTCGATTTTTTCACAAGCAGATATAGCAACAAAAATAACAAAGCGACAACCATTTTACTTGGGTATGAAATTTACGCCAGTTGCCCCCAATGTCTATCTTAAGGTGCCTATCCTTTGAATATTTGGTAAATTAGCCCTCTTAGAAGTTAATACAAGAAACGGAATTCATGAAACCTGTAGTACCATTTTTAGCCTTTGCAGCCTGCCTATTATTGCTCGCCCCCTTTTCATATGCTGATGCCCAGTATCAATATTCAGCGACGCCAAACTGGGTGGAAGTGAGATCACTGAACACTAGTATAGATGTTCCGGAAGATACAATATCCGATGGTGTTTTTTACCGAATTGTAGACGACCAAATTAAGATAAATACCGAAGGTACTAGAAACCACTATTTACGTTTCGCGCAGACCGTGGCAAACCCAAAAGGACTTAATGACAGTTCTCAAATCGAGATAAACTTCGATCCCAACTATGAATCTCTCCTCATTCACGACATCAGTGTCTACAGAAATGGCAAACAATTAGACAGGTATGAAACTGCCGACATTTCTGTATTTTACAGTGAGAGTGAAGTTGAGCAGCGGATATATAACGGAAAAGTAACATTCAGCGCAATTTTGAAAGATGTGATTGTTGGAGACACGGTTGATTACAGTTACACCATCATTGGGGCTAATCCGGTTTACAAAGGACTGTTTAGCACGTCAAGAACCTTGGTTTGGGGTGTTCCTGTTCAAGATCAGTATCACAGAGTACTGTGGGGCAAGCCAACTCCAGTCTTCGTTGAGCAGCGAAATGGTTCATTTCCAATCAGCGAACGGGAAATTGGAAGTTACCGGGAGTACAGTATTCATGTAAATTCGGCTCAACCAAACAGATTTTCCGGTCAGTCCCCCGCCTGGCACTTACCGAACCCTACCATATACTACTCAGAAACACAGACATGGAAAGACGTAAACAACTGGGCTCTTAAGCTCTACGCTGACTTGGGTCTGAACATGGAAGTCAAGCGTGTCGCGGAAACGATTAGCCAGCAAAGTGCAGACCCAAAACAACAACTGGTTTTGGCACTTGCGTTCGTACAACAGAATATTCGTTATGTCGGAGTTCAATTAGGCGAGAATTCTCATTTACCTACGCCAGCATCTGAAACTTTGGCGCAAAAATACGGGGACTGTAAAGACAAAACAGTTTTACTGCTTGCGATAATTAAAGAGCTTGGATTAACCGGATATCCAGCTTTAGTTGAAACAGATATAGGTCAATCACTTACCCAAATCCAACCTTCTATTTCGAGGTTTGACCACGTATTAGTTAACGCAGTTGTAGATGGAGTTAATTATTGGTTAGACCCAACCATGTCGAATCAGGTGGGCCCTCTGGAGAACCTGTATCAGCCAGACTTCGGGTATGCGCTTGTTGTCAAGCCTGGTGAAGACTCATTGACCGACATGAATGCATCAGAAGTATCTGAAATTCAAATTGAAGAAAATTATACTATTCCTGAAAAAGTTGAAGATCCAGCGACCTTTATCGTCAAAACAAATTATTTAGGTTTGGAAGCTCAACGTATCTTATCCAGAGTTCAAAATGATGGAAAAGAAAGTGTTCGCAAAGATTATTTGGAATATTATCAGCGTTCTTTTCCTGAGACCAACAGTACTGCACCTCTTGAAATCGCGATTGATGAATCCACTGGAAATGTATCACTCACAGAATTGTATGAAATAAGCAGTATTTTCACAGAGGCTCAAGAAGGCTATGAAATTGACTTTTATGCCTCTGATATTCGCAATGAGCTCGCAGAACCAGAGGTAATTAATCGCAACACCCCATTTGCTTTGAATCATCCGAAAAACATAACGAACCGATTTAATCTGGCATTCGAAGAAGATGGTTGGACATTTGATAATGAGAGCTTTGCCGAGGAAAGTGCATATTTCTCTTACACTGCGTCAGTTAAATTTGAAAATAACCTGCTCACCCTGGAGTACGTTTATGAATCGAAACAGGATTTTGTCCCACACGACGAAATTAAAGATTACCTGGACGCGCGCGATAGAGTGCTAAACAATTCTTCTTATGGCATTTTGAAGTACAAAAAAAATAATGACGCATCAACCAAAGAGCCTGGCATTGACGCTCAGGCGTCAGATAAAGAGCCTGAGCCTCTTGATGATGAAACTACTTATTTGATTTGGTATTTGCTAGCTGCTGTTATCTTTTTTTGCCTAATGTTAATCGACTGGCGACTATTCACATCATCCAGGCAAGATGGCGAATCCATGTTGTTCCAACCAGTTTCTCTAACGAAGTTCTATGTTTTAAGTTTTATTACTTTTGGCCTGTACTGTAGTTACTGGATGTACAGAAACTGGTTACTGCTTGAGAAAAAAGAAAAAACCGGTCGCTGGCCCATTGCGCGAGGCATATTTTCTCTGTTCTGGTTATACCCCTTGTATGAAAAATTAGCTGAATATCGACCCAATACGGCAGATGGTAAACCTCTATTTTCTAAGAAAGTAGCTGGGCTACTTGCTCTTTCCTACTTTGCTTTGAGTATTGCCACAAACCTGGTAGACAATATTACGTTGCTACTATCGACAACAGTACTTATCCCCCTGACTTTTTTACCGTTTATCCACCATATCAATAGCCTTAACTCCAGAGAACACGAGGATTACATCACTGGCTCAAAAGTGGGATTTCGTCATGTACTCATTGGCCTGGTATTCATCCCAATCATAGCAATATGTGTGACAGGAGTTACCTACCTAACGCCAAGAAGTCATGTCATAGAAGGGAGTAAATTGTGGTTTCACGACAAAAAGTTTATGCAACGCAAAAGAGTCGTTTCGGCATCTGAAAACATACAATACTTCTACAGCGATGCCCTTTTATCGATACGATACGATGGTAATGGTTTTACCGAGCAAAGAGTTTTTTCATATTGGCGAGACGAGGAAAATGTTTTCACTTCCGCATTTGCTACTTACGACGCCATAAAAGATATTAAAGTCGAATACGCCAAAAACGATGACGAAAACACGGTGGTAACGGTAGTCAGAAAAGATAATACAGATTTTTTGTTATTTGTTTCACCAATAAGCAGTAAAGACAGAATCTTTACTAAAGCACTGCTAGACAATTGGAATGCAAATAAAGTAGCCAACCAATAGTGGGTTCGCGGGTATTGTTCGCCATTTGGGCGTCCCAGAATGCCTTGAGATTACAATTATGCACACTGTCAAAAACACCAAAAAATGAAACAAGTCTTGCGCTTAGAGTTGAACTTTTGAATGATGTAACCTACACAGTAAATGGAATAAGCCTGATCAACGCTGTCAAAAGCAAACAATAAGTTAAGCCGCATGCCCTTAAGAATGTTAAAACGGTTCAAAGACGTCAGAGAAGTCAGCCGCACTCTGGCATCACCGTTATCGGAAGCAGATGCACAAATTCAGTCGATGGAAGACGCCAGTCCGGCAAAGTGGCACCTGGCTCATACGTCGTGGTTTTTTGAAACCTTAATTCTGATCCCTTATTACAAAGGGTATGAACCCTTCAATCAACAATACCAATATTTGTTTAACTCCTATTACAATGGCATTGGTAAACAGTTTTGTAGAGCATCCAGAGGGATGTTGTCGCGCCCCAGTATGACCGAGGTAATGCATTATCGACAACATGTGGATAACCATATGTGCGAATTGCTTGAAAGTTCGCCCGATGATCAGTGTATTTGGTTAACCAACTTAGGCACTCACCATGAGCAGCAACACCAGGAGTTGCTATTAACGGATGTCAAGCACGCTTTTTCTCAGAATCCACTGTACCCGCGTTATCGCGAACTCGCCGTAGGCAATGATACTGAAAGCCAACTGACTTGGATAAATGTTGATGAAGGAATTTTTGAAATAGGGACAGACCTTAGGGATTTTGCCTTTGATAACGAATCGCCAAAACACAAGGTTTACCTGCATAACTACGCGCTTTCAAATCGTTTAGTCACGAATGCTGAATACCTGAAATTCATTGAAGATGGCGGCTATCAAACGCCCCAATTATGGTTATCTGATGGCTGGGCTCAGGTCCAAAACAATAATCAGGATTTACCTATATACTGGCAACAAAACGACAGCGGTGAATACCAACAGTTCACTCTGGGAGGCTTGCGGCCTGTAATGATGAATCAGCCGGTCACTCATCTTAACTATTATGAAGCTGATGCCTATGCTCGATGGTGTGGTGCCAGGTTGCCCAGCGAATTTGAATGGGAAGTCGCAGCTGCAAATCTATCAATTGACGGCCCATTTTTAACACTGGATAGGTTGCATCCATACGCGACTCAAGGAACTGGACTGGTGCAAATGTTCGGCCAATGTTGGCAATGGACGTCCAGCGCTTATTCAGCGTACCCCGGTTACACACCGTTTTCTGGGGCCGTTGGCGAATACAATGGAAAATTCATGAGCGGTCAACAAGTGTTACGTGGTGGTTCCTGTGTGACACCTGAGTCTTCATATCGTCTGACTTATAGAAACTTTTTCTATCCTCACCAGGCCTGGCAATTCACCGGAATAAGGTTGGCAAAAACACAATGAAAAATACGAACGTACAGCAACATTCCAGCGACTGTGACGAGGAATTTTTAAAGGACATTCTGGATGGCTTGTCTCACCCTCAAAAAAATATCCCAAGTAAGTATTTCTACAACGAGAAGGGATCACAGCTATTCGACCAAATTTGTGAACTGGATGAATATTACTTAACCCGCACCGAGCTTGCACTGCTAAAAAGTATTTCGGGAGAGTTAGACATCTTACTGGAGATTGACAGCCATTTGCTCGAGCCTGGCGCCGGATCAGGGGATAAATTACAACTGCTGCTTGGCACGTTAACTAGCCCTCAAAAAGTCACTCTCTTGGATATCTCCCCGGAGACCGTGATAAGTTCCGGTGCGAAATTGCGCGCCCAGTTTCCTCATTTAGATGTTCAGACTGTCGTAGGCGATTTCACTAAACTGCATGATTATCACCCACATGTTGCAAAGGAAGAACATCACACCACGATATTCTTCCCCGGTTCAACAATTGGTAACTTTTCACCAATTGAAGCAAGCCAGTTGTTATCGTCATTCGCTTCAATTGCCGGCCATAACGGGGCGCTGATCATTGGAGTTGATCAGATTAAATCAACCGATGTTCTGGAGAAAGCCTATAACGATGCGCAAGGGGTGACGGCTGAATTCAACCTAAACTTACTCGAACGTATTAACAATGAGCTAAACGGCACATTTAACCCTAACCAGTTCTATCATAAGGCGTTCTATAACAGTGAACTATCCCGGATAGAAATGCATCTATACAGTCGCAGTCAGCAAACCGTGCACGTCAATGGACACCCCTTTGAGTTTGAGGAAGGCGAAAGTATTCATACGGAAAACTCCTACAAATATTCCTATGAAAGCTTTTGCAGGGTCGCCAAAGCGTCAGGATGGCGCCCGGTTGCATATTGGCAGGACCCAAATAAATGGTTTGGCTTACATTATTTGCAGGTGGATTCGCAGGAAAACGAAAAGGGAGAATGAGTTTACTCGCCTCCCTGAAAAATCAATAATTGTGAGGTATTGGCTGATTAGCCTTTGCCTCTCACAACAATTTTACCACCTGCCTGGTTGGCATCCATCAGTCTGTGTGCGTCTATTAGCTCTTCGAATTCAAATACCGGACCGGTGTTAATTTCCAGCTGTCCATTGGCCACTAAATCCACATAATTTTGCAGTTGTTGCGGTTTAAGATCGGCTGCCTCACCACTGTATGATGTCAGCTTTACCGCGGTCGGAATGTCACCCATTGGATGAAAGTTATTTAATAGCCATTGGCCACCAAGAATGCCGGTCATACAGACAATCCCACCCCGACCAACACACAGCATAGAATCAAGTAAGGTGGTTGTACCGATTAGCTCCAGAACCCGATCATAGGGCTTCGAACGACTATCTCTAATTTTCTCGGATAGCTTGCCATCATCAACCCAGACTTCATCAGCACCTGCGGCTTTAAGTTTGTCTATTTTATCAGGTCCCCTTGTAGTTGTACCTACAATCAGTCCAGCATGCTTAGCAAGAGCCAAGGCAGCCATTCCTACGGAGGATGTACCACCTCGAATCAAAATGGATTCTGCACGGTCTATTTCGAGCCCTACATGCAGCGAACCGTGCGTAGTTTGTAACATTTTAGGTAACGCTGCCAACTTTTCCCATGGCAATTCGGAATCAATAGAGAAAACACACTGATGTGGCACCAATACATATTCCGCTTAGGAGCCGTGAAATTGGCGCCCCATCCCCCCCATAATCGCGGCAACTTTTGCACCTGGTATTAAAGCCAGACCACCGGAATCAACTATTTCACCGACACATTCAATACCTAAAACCCGTGGAAATTTAACAGTTGGGGAATCCCCTATGCGGGTAAACCACTCTGAGCGGTTTAACCCGAAGGCACGCACGCGAATGAGAGCCCAACCCGGTTTTGGCTGCGGTGTGTCTATATCCTCAAGCTGGAACTGTTCAGGGCCTCCGGCTTCGTAAATTACCCACGCTTTCATAGCAAACACCTCATCAATGTTTAAATATAGAACTGGATTCAAATTACTTTGCCGATAGCTCTAGCTACTAAGCTGCCGATATTGACTAATCTTTGCCAAAATCTCAATTGCCCTGACCCAGCCTTAAAGAAGTTAACTTTAGCTTAAAAAAATGGATTGCACTTTTTGGTATGCTGAAGACGAGTTTTCTGAATCGCTCGGTAGCGCTTTGGTTCTAGGCAATTATGAATTGATTGAGAATGATAGAGAAGTTGTTCGCGAGCATACGTTGTTGCTTTGGAAATTTATCTGAACATGCTACATAACAATGTATAGTGACACATAGCGTTTCTTTTGGTGCAAAAAAAAGGGGAGAAAGTGAGTTTTCACCTGAGTCCTAACTCAATTAACTTATAGGTTTGTAGCAAGAGTTTGAACATGTGCAACCCCATATGTGCAATCTGCAAAAGCAATGGACCGATTTTTGCCTTTTATTAAAAATCTATTAAATGAACGTCTAACTATTAAGCGGTAGTTAAGTATCACTACTTATAATCAGTGTTCAAATACGTAACTTGTGCCAAAAAAAGGAATTATTCATGTTCAAAAAAGCAGTTGCATCAATAATATTGCTCTCGTCTCTTATGGTACAAGCTCAGCCAGAGCTTTCTGGAACGGCCTCAGAGTTGGAGCCATTCCTCGCTGGGATACCGAAAACGGTGACCTTCACCGCCACCGCCAAAGAGTTGCTTTCCATGAATAAAGCCGTCATTAAACTCTCTGTTGAAACTGAGTCAAAGCGGCTGTCGGATGCGCTGAAAGAAAATCTGAATATCCGCAAAAGTGTAAGAGACAAGCTGGAATCTGCTGGCATTGATGGCAGCAAAATTAAAGAGTCTAAATTTTCTTCCACCCCTGAGTATGGATTCTTTGACGAGCGCCCTAAATCCTTCAAAGTCGAAAATTCATTGTCTATTGAGATCGCAGATGAAGCCCAAATGATTGCGGTCGCTTTAGTTTCAGACGAGATTGAACAAGTACATTATCTGGGTAGCAATGCTGAGCTTGAAGACAAACCGGAATCAAACCAAGAACTGATGGAAAAGGCGATTCTGCTTGTGCAGAACAAAGCGGAGCTCTTTAAATCCAGACTCGGTGTACAGTTACAGGCCGTTGAGTTTCGGGAACATGTGAATGAAAATCCGGTCAACGCCAACGAAAACTATCGCCGTCAAAAGGTAAAATCTCTGTATTCTTCCGAGGTGAACGCGGATACCAGTTTTGGTCATTCAACCCATATCGCTACCGTATCAGTGACTTACGAAGTAGTAAAGTAAGTCCATCAGCAATCCAAAAGATTGGGGCAAGAATAGTTCGCTCATAGTGACTAAGTAGCTCAAGACCTACAGAAATGGAACTATTACTTGCCTGAAGGCTCCTTCTCCACAGGATCTGGAATATTGGCATCAATCTTTTTGAGTGAACGCAAGAATAAGCCAATTCCACCGACAGCCAAAGTGAACATCATAATAAGTTCAAATGCCGTCATGCTCTTGAAATTAAATTTCACACTCGCAAGAACACCAAACAACAATGCCGCTATTGAACCCGCTGACAATATCCATCCAACTAACTTTTTCGCATCATAAAAAATGATGCCAATTCCGAAGATAAATGGAATCAAAATCATTCCGCCCGTGATACCAAAGCTATTTCCTAACATAGGAAATCCAAATAATCGGGACGAAAAATTAAACGAGGAGCTAACAGAGACTGAATTTAACAGCAAATAGAATCCAGTGCACATCATTACAAGACCAATAAAGAATTGCCCTATTCCACCCGAAGTTCCACCTGCACCTTTCATGTTCATTCCCTTAATTAAATTTTAGTTTTTGATTTTTTCAACTCTAGTTTAACGGTTTTGAACAATTCAAGAAAGAACAACTCTAGAGCCAGCCCCTAAAGTTCTTAATTGCTACCACAGCGAACGTATAAACAAACCATTAAGCTCGTCGAAGCCTAAATCGCGACCATCCGGTTTATCAGCATAATGCTCTAATCTATCCAACTCTTTAGCAATAAAGTCATTCAATACCGGAACCGCTGGCGCTAACTCCTTCTCCAGACTTTTACGCTTTCTTACCAACAACTCTGAAATCGCTTCATTCAATTCTGAATGACTAGTAACTAATGAATGCAACTTTTCAAATTCGATAGGAGCCGGTTCATTAAATTTTTCTATCCACTGAATGGCTAATAAAGGACGCAGTACATAGAAATACTTTTTAAGAGGCACAATTTCCTTTTTCAGATATTCTCTAAAGTTTCCTTTTGCCATATGACGATAGTGGTAAATCCCTTTTTGAGAGGAAACGATTCTTGGCATCATCTCTCGGGCAGCCTTTGCAAATTTACCATCGTCGACATATACGATAGGCGATTGCAGCCACTCAATAAATGCCGGATTCGACTTCCAATACAGTTTGAGTGCCTTGCGGATATCCCAGCCATTAATATCTATCTCATCCACTATTGGATATTCAATAACATCTCGTCGGTCTTCGAGGTCAACGGCTAAATACCAATCTTTAGAATGTGCATAAATAAAGCGCACATCGTAATCACTGTTGGGAGAGGCAAAACCCCATGCACGACTACCCGACTCTATGGCATATAAAACTTTTACACCATGCTCATCTTCAGCAGCATGGATCCGTTGCATGATTTCTTCATGTACATCTATTGGTATCCCTGCTTGAGTTAAATCTTGAGTCACTTCACTATTCCTTTATTTGTCTGCCAGCTTTTTACTTTCCATTTTATGGGAGCGCCTTTCAGGGCAAAAGTTCGCAAAAAATCATTCATCACATTAAACAACCAATTGTTCACGAATCTTTGTCATTTGGATAGATAAGCTCTCGCAGCATAGGTCTGACTACAGCTATAATGAGAACGATTATGATTAAACCGCCCATGACCAATTTTAGAGCCCTAAATGCCCATGGCTGCTCCCATAATGGCACTTCCTCAGGTATTTCCAGTTGCGCCAAAGCTTTTGCGCATACCTTTGAAAGCTCTCTTAACGAAGTATTTGAGGGGTAATCGATTTCAATGCCAGCTTTGGCCAAAGCTATCCGTGCATTGACATTGTCATCCTGAGTAACAAAAATCATATGAGCTTTGATATCTGTGACGAATTCGATATTGTTTTGCTCTAAAATATCGGCAATTTTAACTGAATCCACGAGTTTTACATCCTGCACTAATGGCCTGTAGATCGGGGAATCAGGTTCTTGTGCCCAAGTAACAATATATATGGCGAACATAGTACAAATGCCTAAGGCAATTGATAATATGGCCTGTTTTATGGTCAGTGGTGACTCCAACTCTTGCTCTTCCATAATTTATTCCTTTTTCTTTTTATCTGCCAGTTCTTCACTTTCCATTTTAAGAGGGCGTCCTTCAGGACAAAAATTCACCAAAAAGTCATTCATGGACGCAAACAAGTTATTCTTCACCAACGAATAGTGAACATACTGCCCTTTTTTCTCTCCCGCGATAAGTCCCGCATTCTCTAAGATATTGAGGTGCTTGGATAAAGCCGGTTTACTGATTTCAAACCTTTCTGCAATTTCACCCGCCGTTAAACTGGTTTTGGAAAGGTAAGCCAAAATTTTTCGACGCACTGTCGACGATAAAGCTTGAAATGTATCTTCCACTGGACTATATATTTAACTAAATAGTTAATTACCTAAATATGTAACTAACCATTATCATAATATTAATAGATGGATGATGCTATGGTCGAAACAACTAAATTACCAGTTTCCGTTATAAATGAAAAAACGATGGAGGCACCAAAACCGGCAAAAGTTTGCTACCACAACCCCAGAGTGGTTGAAGCATTGACGAGCAATGCTTCAATGGGAACTGTCAAAGCATCAAGCCAGAAGTTGTTGTGGGTTGGCAGCATGTTTGCAGCGACTCTTATAGGTGGCGCTTTGACGCTTTCAATCGAAAATTTGTTGGTATTTATTTTTGTAACGGGTATTAGCCTTTGTTTCGGCCATTCATTGGGTATGCATCGAAAATTAATTCATCAAAGCTATCAATGCCCAAAATGGCTGGAATACATCATGGTGCACCTAGGCACTGTCGTTGGACTAGCAGGTCCATTTGGCATGTTAAGAACTCATGACCTGAGGGACTGGGCTCAAAGACAAAAAGAATGTCATCCATACCTCGGACACCAAACAAGTTTATGGCAAGATGCCTGGTGGCAGTTGTTCTGTGATTTGAAATTGAATAGTCCTCCACGAATCAGAATCGATGACAACATAGCCAACGATCCCATCTACCAATGGATGGAAAAATACTGGATGTGGCAACAACTACCCATTACTTTAATATTGTTTTACCTGGGCGGTCTCCCCTATGTCATTTGGGGCGTCGCAGCCAGAGTATCGGTCTCTATTATTGGTCATTGGCTAATTGGTCATTTCGCCCACAATAAAGGTCATAAAAGCTGGTATGTAAACGAGGCATGTATACAGGGACACAATGTAAGTTTCACCAGTATCCTAACAATGGGTGAGTGCTGGCACAATAACCACCACGCCTTTCCGGGCTCAGCCAAACTAGGCATTGAAAAGGGACAATGGGACCCAGGTTGGTGGACTTTGCTGGTCTTAAAAAAATTAGGATTGGTGTGGGATCTCGTGACTCCAGAGCAACTGCCCAAGAGAACAGAATTAGTCAGAATTAATTCTGATTCTAATTTGAAACACAAAGCTTTTATTAAATATAAATCGTCAAGTTAAGCTAAAAAATGGCGGTTGATTTTTTTCTTAACCCGCATTAGTATGCGCGCAACTTATCGTCAATTAACCAAATAGCAGAGGAGATTCGATCATGACAGTACGTTCAAATTCCACTGCAGGCCAGCCCAAAGCATAAGTCTTTCACTAAGCGTTTCTTTTCTTAATAACGCTTAGCAGTCAGCCCAGGGCCAACCAGGCCTGCCAACTTACTTATTTTTTATTCTGATTAGTGCCATCAGGTGCTAACCCGATGTATGGACTCATCGGCATTTTCGATTACGTAAAGTCATCGGAAATGAAAGGAAAATGGAAACCGCATTTTTCATTTTCCGCTCTGGAAAACGCCAGGACGACAGTTTCCAGCTGTAAACAAAATTAAAGGAATTGGAGTTATGGGCAATCCCATACAAAAACTTAATGAAAAAGTCAGTCTCGTTGCGTCTGAAAACACCTGGATTGAAGGACTGGCTATACAGCAACTAAATAAAACAGCTGAACTAGAAGGCATGCATGCAGTAGCGGGTATGCCGGATTTACACCCAGGAAAAGGCTACCCAATTGGCGCGGCGTTTTTTAGTAAAGAGATGGTCTACCCTGCATTGGTGGGTAACGATATTGGTTGTGGCATGGGGCTTTGGCAAACCAGCCTAAAAACCAACAAGGTGAATTTAGACAAGCTCAGCAAAAGACTGAGCAATGTAGAGTCACCGCTGGATGATAGCTGGCAGGATTACATCTTTAAGCGCAAATCAGACAAGTGCATCGCAAATAGTATGTTTGATATATCACTCGGCACGATTGGAGGTGGTAATCATTTTGCAGAATTCCAACAAGTAGTCGAAGTAATGGACCAGGCAAAGCTGGAAACGCTTGGACTAAATCCGAAACAAATTCAGCTATTGGTGCACTCGGGTTCTCGCGGCTTAGGTCAATCGATACTGGTAAATCATGTGCAAATCCATAGTCACAATGGCGTTAGCGACAACAGCGAAGCTCAAAAGAAGTACCTGGTATCACATGACGAAGCCGTTAGGTGGGCTGAGCTAAATCGCGAGTTAATTGCCAAACGGTTTATGCAAGCGACGCGGTTAAATGGGGAGTGTTTGATGGATGTAAACCACAACCTTGTCATGCCTATGACGTTTGATGGCGTGCCAGGCTGGTTGCATCGCAAAGGGGCAACACCCTCTGACGCCGGATTTGTGATGATTCCAGGCTCAAGAGGTGATTACTCCTATTTAGTGCAGCCAACGTCTTCAGAAAAAGCGTTATTTTCACTTGCTCATGGAGCGGGTAGAAAATGGAAAAGAGGTGATTGTAAAGACCGCTTGAGTCGCAAATATAAGCGCGAAGACCTGTATCGCACAGATTTAGGCAGTCGCGTCATTTGTGGTGATAAGGAACTGCTTTATGACGAAGCGCCTCAAGCTTACAAGGATTGCAGCAGCATTATTGATGATTTGGTTAATGCAGAATTGATTGAAGTCGTAGCAAAACTAAAACCCGTTTTAACCTTTAAAACCATGGGGACCTGTCACGGATGATATTATTACAGCTATCGGCCGGACAAGGCCCAGAAGAGTGTACCAAAGCAGTTGCTTTGGCATACAAAACGTTATTCAAAGAAGCCGAGAATGCTACCGTTGATGTTAGCGTCCTCGAACTTGAGGAAAGCCAACAACCGGGTTGTTTTAAATCAGTTTTGCTTAAACTAGAAGGAAAGAATGCGCCAAAAGTTGCAGCAAATTGGAATGGGATTATGCAGTGGATCTGCCCTAGCCCGTTTCGTCCAACGCACAAGCGCAAAAATTGGTTTTTCAGCGGTCGAATCTTCGCCGAGTCAAGTGAATTGGAGAATGCGAATGGTAAGGATAACATTTGCTTTAAAACTTGCAGAGCCTCAGGTGCGGGCGGACAACATGTCAATGCGACAGACTCCGCGGTGCAGGCAACACACGTTGCAAGTGGCATCAGCGTCAGAGTAGAAAGTGAACGCAGTCAGCATGCCAATAAGCGACTCGCCCGAATATTGATAATGCATAAGCTTAAGGATCTCAACGCCAAAAATGAGGCAAAGCATGACAAAAACCGCTGGACACAGCATTGGGATCTGGAACGAGGTAATCCCATAAGAGTGTTTAAAGGTACTTCCTTTAAATACGCCTAGTTCAGCCGGACCACATCGCGAGTGAAAAAGCTGCACTACCAACAAAGTACAGACAATGTGATATCCAGCTTCTCCACGTATCCCCCCTGCATCGTTATGATTGTGGATTGTGGGAGAAAAAGGCGTTTTTTTGACAACTATAGGAAGCTTTTGAATTGAAAAATCAGGTCACGCCAGTTTCTAACGTTTGACGTTAAAGTGGGGGATTGTTTCCCCATACACTACTAACAATTGTCGATTGCCTCTCGCTATAAAATCCAGTTACTCTTAAAAGATTGAAAAAATGTTTATGGAAGAACAATGTGGTTCGTATTTGGAATTATTACCCTTACCAGTTTTTGTGTGTATCAAGCCTATAAGAGAATCAATGCGGGCTGGGAGGGTGAAACGGCCAGAATTAGAGATCTAGAATACCAATACAAGTTTGAAAAAATCAAAGGCGACATTCAAGCTGTTAAGATTGGTATTGACGCAACTCAAGGGTTTGATTTTACTTTCAAGCGAGAAGGCTCTATTGACCGCTTTTTTAAACACATAGGTGTCACCGAAGAACACCAAATTGGCAACAGTAAATTTGATGACTTAGTTTATGTGTTATCGGATGACAAACTTCTACATCTGCACATATCAAACAACGAGAAACTCGTCAGGGACACCATCAAGCTGTTTTCATATAGCGACGGCAGTCGCAATAAAGTCAAAGAGCTAAGATGTAACTCTGGACGACTATGGATCACCTACAGCACACCAGATGATTTCGATGAGCAAGAAGCGCCTTTTTTGGCGAAAAAACTCATACCACACATACGTGCTATTGCTAAGGATTTGTCTGTAGCGGATTTTAGAGACACGGCGAAAGGGAAAGATCCCTTCATCTATAAAGCCGCTGTCATTCTGGCTATCAGCTCAGGACTTTTGTTAAATGGATTTATTCAAACTTATAGAATCGAATTTAACGAGATCCCCTTTATCATAGATACGGATTTGCTATTAACAGATACCATAATACTTAGTATTGTCATTGTCATTGCATTAGTTTTTGTGGCACTTAAAAGTCTTGGCCGCAGCGCCAGAACGCACCTGGTGCTTATCGAACTTCTACTTGCAGGTTGTCTTGGTACAGGTTTGACTGCGCATGCACAATTACGTGATTTGAATATGGAAATGGACGATTCAGAATGGGTTGAGTTTGTAGTAACAACGCACAACAAAACAATGAGTAAGAGCAGGCGTAGCACCCGTTATTATCTTTACGTAGATGATTGGACAACTGACAACAGAGCAACACATAAGAAAATAGAAGTCCCGAGTAGTTTGTATCACTCTGCCAATATAGGTGGCAAACTTTTGCTCGGTCAGCACGCTGGCTATCTAGATTATCGTTGGGTTTCAAGCATCACTGTCTTCTAAAGTAATGACAAATTTAAACTGTGGAACTTAGCCACTACGAGGCATCATGGCGCTAGATACAATGGCAATAATTGGCGGAGGCATAGGCGGACTTGCTTCAGCGATATTCTTATCGAAAAAAGGCTTTCAGGTTACTGTCTATGACAAAGCAATGAGTCCACGCCCTGTCGGTGCAGGCTTCCTGTTGCAACCGCCTGGACAAGACACTCTGAATGAACTGGGTGTATTGAATGAAATATTGCATGAAGCTGTACCCATCTATGCTTTGCAATCTAAAACGGTGCAAGGCCGTGTCATTCTCGACCTCGAATATAACAGACTGAAAGGTCCGACGCGCAATGGACTGGGTGTTCAGCGCAGTACCATTTATAAAGCACTGCTCACAGAAGTACAGAAACAAGATCGCATCAATTTTGTGTGGAATAGCAATATTGAAAAATGCCTTAACCATGAAAACAAAGTTGTCGTTGTGGCTAACGAAACTGAACAGGAATACGACCTGTGTATCTTATCCTCTGGCTCAAACAGCCAATTGGCTGATGAGCATTTCAATGACCGAATAAACAGCCCCTATGGTTGGGGATGCTTGTGGAGCACAATTGCTTTGCCAACCAACTTATCCCCTAACACCCTGCACCAACGCTGCAGTGGTTCAAATAAAATGATGGGTATCCTCCCAGTATGCCAAGTAAATGGAAAGTACGAGGCGGCGCTTTATTGGAGTGCAAATTCGAAAACCATCAACGGTATGCACCCTGACAAATTTGATAGGCTAAAAAACGAAATCATGGATTTTTGGCCAGAAGCAAGTTCATCAGTTGAACCGCTCAATTATTCTGATTTTATATCTGCCAATTACAATGATGTCTGGATGCCTAAGCCATTCACCAACAGGATAATTGCTATAGGTGATATCTCACACGCCACCAGTCCACAATTAGGCCAGGGCTGCACCATGGCATTGCTAGATGCCTGGTCACTTGCGAATGTAATTGAAGAAGAAACTAATCTGGAAAGCTCTTTAGAATGTTGGTGGAGCAGCAGACGCAAGCAATTGATGTACGTCAGGCATCTAAGTAAAATCCTGACGCCATTATTTCAGTCAGATAGTAGACTATTTGAAATATTCAGAGACAGGGTAATGGCACCAGCGGGCCGTCTACCTTTATTCGACTCACTCCAGCTAAAAACGCTGGCATCGGAAGTGTTTTTAACGAAAAAAAGCGACCTAATTTAGCACTGCGATTTACATTTTTATCGGATTATACCTCTCGGGTATAATTCGGTAAGAATCAAAGTTTGTGTTGACTTGGCATAAATTAATCGATGAAGGACCAACCTGAATGTGTTTAAATTCAGAACACTCAGGTTGACCGCTGAAGCGTAACTTACTAGTAACCATGGACACGGATATGGACAAAAATCAACAAATGGAAGCGTTACTCTCAAAAGCCGAAATGGAATTGGCACAAAACCCTGCCGCCTATGAAAAGAAACTCCTCCGATACTCTTTACTGGGGTATGGAGTGATACTTTTGCTTGTATTGCTGCTGACGATTCTGATGAGCGGTACTGTAGTACTTGCGCTTTCAAGTTCCTTATTTCTGCTACTACTTTTCAAAAAGAAACTCATTATTCCACTCTTAATAATGATGTGGGTTTTATTTAAGTCAGTATTTATTCGCTATCCTAAGCCCGAAGGCATTTCTCTTAGCAGAGAACACTCACCTGAGCTATTTGCACTTATAGATGAAATAAGAGAGCGCTTGGATAGTGGACCTATACACCAGGTTATAGTCACACCTGAACTTAATGCCGCGATGATACAAACTCCGCGCTTTCTAGCCTTTGGATTTACTCATAACAGCCTGGTACTCGGCTTTGAGCTATTACTGTCGTTAACAGTTGATGAATTAAGATCTGTGATAGGTCATGAGCTGGGTCATCTATCTGGGAACCACAGTAAATTTCACGGTTGGATATATCGCTCCAGAGAGTCCTGGAGAAACATGATGTATAACCTGGATCAACACAATGGTTGGACGACCGCCCCGATCAGAAAGTTCTTCAACTGGTATAGTCCGCGGTTTTCAGCGTATTCTTTTGCTTTGGCAAGATTAAATGAATATGAAGCTGATAAGGTTGCAGCATCTTTTGGCTCTGATCAAATTGCAGCGTCAGCACTACTTAAACTGCCAGTCTATGGACAATTTATACAGGAAAAACACTGGAATAAATTTAATGAAGACCTATTAACCTGCCCTGAGCCATCTGAGCTTCCATATACAAGCCTGGTAAATTTCATGGAAAGCAACTTCGTTACTGAAGGTGAAGCACTCTCCGCAATTGAGTTCGCCAGAAAAACCACTACCAATTACCACGATACACACCCTTGTTTGACTGAAAGACTTAACGCACTTAATAGCAGCAACATAAAATTTAAACCAACTACAAACTCTGCTGGAAGAGAATTACTTGGGTCCAGGTTGGAAGTAATCGCTGAGCAACTTGACAACAACTGGTCAGAGTACAGTCTGGAAGGATGGAAGAAAGAATATGAGATTGCTCAAAAAGAAAAAAGAGAGCTCCAGAGCTTAGAGGAAAAAGAAAAAAGCCAGTTAACTAAAGCGGAGCTATGGGATTTAGCCTGGATGAGCGAAAAATTTGGTAAAAGTGATACCCCCTTAAATAATTATCAAACCTATAACTCACTTTATCCAAATGACGAAAAAGCACATTTTGCAATCGGACGATTATTGCTAAATGACAAAGACGAATCCGGCATTAAACACCTTGAACAGGCGATGAAAAAAGATGAATTTATTGAGCCCGCAGGTCAACTTGCTTATGGGTACTTTGTAGAAAAAGGCGAACCTGAGAAGGCAAATAACTGGCTATCCAAAGTTTATGAACTGGAAGAAATATATAGAGCTGCCCAAGAAGAAAGAACTTTACTTCATGCCACCAACATCTTTATTAAACCCGAAAAAGATATGCAAGAATATGAAAGCATCACAAATATCATTCTCGAGCACAAACGAGTAAAGAGAGCTTGGGTAGCTCAAAAAAAAGTCAAACACTTTACCGACAGCCCAGTATTGGTATTTGCTGTGAAACCTAAATCAGGATTTTATATTTCCAACAATTTAGCTGAAACACTACTCAAGAAAATACCAGAAGAACATCTAGACAACAGTGAGCGTCCGGGGAATTACGCCTAAACGGGTGTAGTTTCGTTTGGTAAGATTTCCCACGGCAAGAGATCTGACAGATCGTGATCTGATTTTCTTTTCGGTAACTCTTCAAACAGCATCTTCAGGTAGTCAAACGGCACCAGGTCGTTGGCTTTGGCAGTTTCAATGATGCTGTAGAGTGTTGCACTGGCTTTCGCACCACTGGCGGTGTTGCTGAACAGCCAGTTTTTCCGGCCGATGACGAAAGGCTTTATTGCTCTTTCTGCGCGGTTATTATCAATGCTGAGTCGGCCATCCTGCGTATAATGGATAAGCTTCTCCCACTGGTTCAGGCTGTAGTTTACAGCATCACCCATTTTAGATTTGGGTGGCACCTGCAAAGATGACTTTTCCAGCCAGGTGCGGAATTTAGTCAGCAGTGGCACGGCCTTTTCCAGTCGTATCGCCTGCTTTTCCTCCGGGGTTTTGTCCGTGATGCGCCTTTCAATGGCATACAATTGCTGTATCTGGTTCAGGGCCATATCTGCTTTACCGGATTTACCTTTCACCTGTGATTGCTTTGCTTCCATGAATTTGCGTCGGGCATGAGCCATACAGCCCACAAGGGTTGCCTGAGTCTGTTCATACCCCTGATAACCGTCCACCTGCAGGAACTGACTGAACCCATCAAGGAACTCGACGGCACACTGCCCGGAGCGGGAGCGCTGATAATCGTACAATACGATATTGGGTATCGGACTGTCAGGCACGGGCGAGTCGGAGCCTGTGCAATACAGCCACATATAACAGGTATTTTTGTCTTCTTTGACCACTTTCAGCGTAGTTTCATCCGCCTGAATGACGGCCTGTTGCAGCAATATCTGCCGCAACAGAACATAAATGATTTCCAGTGACTGTGCGCAACGTATCATCCAGTCGGCCATGGTCTTACGGCTCAGTTCAATACCGTACTGACTGAACATCGACTCCTGCCGGTAGAGGGGTAATCCATACTGGTATTTGCTGGTGACTATCTGACTCAACAGACTCGGGGTGGCAATGCCTTTAGGGATAATGGCGGGTGCTGGCGGTGTCTGTTTTATCTGGCCTGTTGTACCGTCTTTGTCACAGGCCCGGCAGGCATATTTAGGGCGGATGGTTTCAATGACTTTAACCTGTGCCGGAATGAACTCCAGCTTTTCAGCCGTATCTTCACCAATTTTATGTAACTGCCCCTGACAGCAGTCACAGATTTTTTCATCTTCCGCTAAATCCAGTACCACCGTTTCTCGGGGCAATGATTTGGGTAAGGGTTTGCGAACCGGCTTATTGCGCACATGGCTGCCAACCTGTGTCGATTTCGTTTCCGGCTCAGCCACAACAGATTCCGCTTCATCAAACAGCTCGCCCTGACCGGGATGGCCTTCACTGCTGGCACCAAAGGCCTTCTGCTGTGCCAGACGGAACTGCTCTTGCAGCCAGTTAATTCTGGCATCTTTTTGCGCCAGTTGGCTTTCCAGTTCCCGGATACGTTGATGTAATTGTGCTTCATCCATGAAACCCATTTTACCCAATAACCACGCTAACTTATTGACTTTATTTAGATTATTCGGTGATCGTTAAATGCCTGTTATGATCACAGGTTATAAGGCCGAAGGCCCATACTGTAGCGGCTTGTGGGCGATAACAGAGAGACCGGATAACAACCATTGCCACTGTTCATGACCCAGTGAGAGAACGTCACCGGTCTCCTTATCGGGCCATTTAAATCGCTCTTTCTCCAGGCGCTTGTACCACAAGGCAAAGCCGGTTTTATCCCAGTACAGCACTTTTATCTTGTTACGGTGTTTATTGCAGAAGACGAAAACCTGCCCACCAAACACATCCTGCTCCAGCGCCTGTTCGACAATGGCACTCAGTCCGTTAATGGATTTACGAAAATCTACCGGCTGACGATGCAGCAGCACCCGATCACATTGCCACTGGATCATGATAAGGATTTCATCAGTTGCGCCAGCCACTGTGGATCAGCGCCTGCCGGCACATCTAACTGACAGCTCCCAAAGCGCAGTGCGGCATTACCCGATACCACCTGCCGCTCGGCTCTTGCAGCAACGAACGTCGAAAGTTTATCTGACGATGTTCTGAGCTTTTTTCGTTTGAGGTAAAAATAGGGTTCACTGAGATTGTGTTTTCGACAAAACTCAGCAGCACTGAGTCCACTGTTTTCCTGCTCAGCAAACAATGCCAGCCATTGGGTTTTAGTTTTACGGGTTGCCATCTTACTTCCTCTTGTGGGTTTGATGGCGACAGATTAGCGGTAGAGGTATTCAACTGGCAGGTGTATTTGACCGGACGCTTACAGACAACACAACCATTTTTATTTTAACAAAAAGTAATAATGCCAAGATCTATAAAAAAGTGGTTGAGTTTGGCATCGATATGAGCCAGATAAGCCAAAATTGACTTGTTCACGACCCTTCAAGAATCCACCTTCTGATAAACTCGACGAAACACTAATTTTTAAGATGACGATTCAAAAATGGAATCACAGAATGATAAAACTTATTTAGGTGGTCATATGTCTCAAAGCCATGGTTTAACGTATTTATTTTGACAAACTCATGTTCAGTACCTGCCTTATCCAACAACAAGCTTAATCTATTACTATGCTCAACATCCACTGTATCATCAGCAACACCATGAATCAGCATGATCGGCTTGGCAAGTTTTTGAAAATTATATACGGGTGAGTACTTTTTCAACTCATTTAATTGCGTTTCTGGTGAGCCCACCATTTTGACCAGGGATTCTGTCAGTTTTTTACTATTTCGCATGCTTCCTTTATTGAATAACAGGGTCAAATCCGTTACACCTGCAAATGACACTGCACATTTATACATATCTGGATTTCTAATTAAACTCATCAAAACAGAATAACCGCCATAGCTACTACCAAAGCCACAAATATTTTTGTCATCTAACTGATCATATTCTCTTAGAGCAAAAATTAATGCTTGATCAATATCATCCTCAATTCCACGCCCCCATTGCTGCAACCCGCTGTTCTCAAATGTTTGACCAAAACCGCCCGACCCACGATAATTTACCTGTAAGACAGCAAACCCATTATAAGCCAACCACTGTTTGTGGCCTGAAAAATAACTATTGTCTCGCACTCCGATGGGACCGCCATGGGGCATCACTATGACAGGAAATTGTCCTTCACCAGCGGGAATTGTTAAATATGACTCAATGTTTAAACCATCTTCAGTAGTCACAGTGAATGTTTTAGTCTGGGCTAATTTGATACCTTCTAACCAGGGGTAAAGCGGTGCAATTAGCTCACACGTTGCTAGTTCAACATTACACAGTTGCATCTTTCCAATATCAACATCGGATACCGTAATGATAATTTGATATTCTGCAGAATCTGAAATGGCAGCAATAAATACTTTCATCCCCTTAAACTGACTTTTTATCTTGGTGAATTTCTGTTCCGAAGTTTCGTCCAGAAAGTTATACTGGTGTATACCGTTTTGATAAACTAACGCGGCCATTGGTAATGATGTATTTGGATCCATTACAAGACCATCCACGTCCGCGTGAGCGTTTGCATATAACGTTTCGTTCAACTGAAACGTAGACAAATCAAAGCTGGCTGCTACCACTTTATCAGTATTTGCATTGGTTAATACATAAAGCGTTGTGCCTGACTTATCTAGTCCAACAGGGTTGAACGTTGCTTCTTTATCAGAGCGCCAGACTTCCTTAAATCTTCTTCCTCTTGGATTTTTAATCCATAAAACAGGTTTACCATTATCGTAACTCACGCCTAAATATAATTTAGATTCATGATCTGTGAGCCAATTTACGATATATCCACTATTTTTATTAATACGGTTCTTTTTCTGCAAATACTGTTTCTTTTTTGTAAAAAAGCGTATTCGATACACATCAGTGTAAAAAACTTCATCTTCAAAACGATATTTCGCAAAAACAATTCTATCTGAATCGTCAATGACAGGGTCGACAATATACCCTCCATGTTCGAATTTTTGTTCTTTTACTACAGCGACGTTTTTATTTTCATCAAGACCCAAGCGGTACACAATGAATAATATCTGGTTTGTTCTCTTATTCCTCTTTTTAGCGACAAAGGTTTCTTTTCCGATCCAAGTCAATGAAACTAAATACTCGTAGCGGTTATTTGGTACTATCTCTTTATACTCTGATGCAAGATTTCCACCGACAACCTGACCAAACTGTTTATAAATGACAAAATCACCATCTGGACTAATAGAAGGAGATTGAATTTTTGGTGCCGTAAAAAAGTGATTAACCGTAAATTGACGCTCATTATTTTCTTGAGCTAAGAGGCAACCTCCAAAAATAGAGGAGATAAGCACAAGTGACATGATTAAAACTGCACGCTGATACATTACTTAACCTCCATATGAAATTGCGCTCTATAAAAATCGATAAAATTGTTATGTTTATTAACACCATTGTTCCATTCATATTTTCTCATCAGAATTGGGAATTCATTTTCCAATATTTCCAACAACATACTACTCCTATCGTATAATTCCCATGTCCCTTTATTCCGTAATTCCTCAAACTTGAAGACTCCAGATAGATTTAATTCCCCTGCTTCCACTTCAAAACTAAAATTATCTTCATCAAAATCATAATAGTGAAATGAACTATCACTCTGATACCATTGAAATCTCAAGAAATTATAATTACCTTTCTCCAGCTTATGCATTTTTATATACGGTGTCCCAGACATCCAAAACTTAAAACCATCGGGACCGTCAATACGCAAATCGCCATAAGAATTTGAATAGGCAGCTATTAACACTAGCCCTTCGTCTTTATCCAGGTCTTCCAATTCAGCTCTATGTCTTACGGCCTCTTGGAATGATTCCAAACGCGTTTCAATTTTGTCTATCTTGTTTTCAATGTTGTCTTCAACGATACCGGGGTCTTCACAACTAGCGCGTTTCTTTTTATCAGAAGGAATCGCCATAATAGCGTTGAAAAACCTTTCATAATGATTCATGACCAGACTGTCTATGCGCTGCTTTTCCCATATTCGATTATAAAATTCTACAAAATCACGGTTCGTTGTACCTTTTATTTCAAGGTAGTCACTTTTAATCTTTGTTATTTCACGCTCGTTGTTTGCTATCTGCTCGTCAAACTCGCTTCTGAATTCATGCGCTAAATCAAACATTTCAGTCTGGCACTTTTCCATATCTGAGTTACCCATTACACCAAATGACGATGCCATCAAAATGAGAATAAGATAAAGTTTAAACGAAAACTTATGCATATTTATTAACCATTGCTGTTGTTACTGGAAAAAGTAGAGGGATTAAACCATATATTTCCATGAAATATTGAAAGGTTGCTGAAAATCCTCTGCCCGAAATATCATTTCAAAAACTGATTCCAGTTTATTTTTCCTAAGTTGAATATCCATTCGGTTTGATTAACTTCACTAGAGGTCAACCTAAAGCAGGTCTCTGTTCATGAGTTGACTTGCTCTGTTGGAGACGCAAATTTACCTTTAACGCCGAAAAACCCAATGCTTTATATGTTAACTAACTTGCCTAGACAAGATAACACTACCGTAACTTTTTTGGGTCCCCCCCAAAGCAAAATAAAAGTAATAAGAGTAATGACCCATTGTGAATGGGATGGTGTAATTAACCGTATACGATGAATGCTGATCACCCGTTTATGGGGTAGAGCCATTATTTACAGATTTGAATTTTATGGTTTTTACATTTTGAAAAAGCTGGAGAGCAGATTAATTGGTCGGTGTGAGAGGATTTGAACCTCCGACCCCTGACACCCCATGACAGTGCGCTACCAAGCTGCGCTACACACCGACCGAAGGCCGCAAAGTATATTCATTTTCGCGATCTTTGCAATGGTGAATTTGGAATTCCGGGTTTAATTGCTGAAATGCTGGTCAGTAATGGCTGGCTACCGGGGTTTTTCGGTGTAAATACCAGCAGGCTGGCATGGTATGTCAGCCTGCTGGTTTGTGTTGTAGCTGAGGACGGTTTATTAAGCGTGCTTACAGTTCATCCGCTGCGATGTGTTTAATTTCCGGCCATTCGGCATCGGCTTCGTTAATGTGGGTCGGAATATCCTTGCGCCAGGCTTCGTAGACGTCCAGGTTTTTATTCACATAAAGCTTGCCATCAACGATTTCAAACGCCTTGCCATCAATTTCAAACTTTTTACCAAAGGTGGTGCCGTAGGCACAAAAACCACCATACATCGGGGCGTATTTATCCGGATTTTGGTTAAAAAGATCGCGGTTTTGTGCGCTGCTAAAGCGGTAAATCGCATCATTATAGACTGCAGTAAACTCAGCTCGGCCCAGCACCGGTTTGCCAGCGGTAAAATAGGCCACAGTATCGTGCCCCGCCAGAATGACACCATTTGCATCGGTTTCAGTGTCTGCGCCGGCAAATGTCATTGATGAAAACAGTAAACCAGTTACGGCAGCGGCGACTTTCAGATTTTTAACTAACATGGGGCTCTCCTGTGTGATTACAGGAAGGAATGATAAACAGCTTCTGTTATGCTGTATGTGTCTGTCCGTACCGGAACTATGTCTTATCGTCCATGAACGTCCTTGAACCCCTGTTTGCTACTCTGAAAGTGTCGGTATCTCTGTTTCATAATGGCCAGTATTGCGGTCACTGGGCGGTGGATACATCCGGCTCAGATTACATTAATTTTCATATTGTCACCCATGGCTCCTGCTATTTAACCATGCCAGGCGATAATACCGAGCCTGTGGTATTGCATCAGGGGGATATGGTGATCTTTCCCAATGACAGTCGCCACAGCCTGACCAGTTCTGCCAGCAACGACATTGCCGTAAATCAGTCGGTTTCTGCCAGTTATCAGGACGGCATCAGCAGTGCGGCTACCGGGTTGTTATGTGGTTATTTTGCACACCAGCACCCGATAGTGAAGCACATCACCACCCAGTTGCCAGAGGTGATTTTACTGCGCCATAAGGCGGACCAGGAAAATACGCTGCATACCCTGTTGCAGGTGTTAATTTCCGAGGCCACCAAAACGGAATTTGCCACCAGCTGGATCCTCAATAAACTGGCAGAAGCAATTATGGCACTGCTGTTTAAGGAGCATCTGAGCAGTTCAGAAGGATTGCTGGCGGGACTTAGTCACCCCAAAATAGGTAAAGCGGTGATGGCCGTTCAGGCGGCACCAGCTACTAAGTGGACGCTGGATTCGTTAGCCGGGACTGCGTTTATGTCCAGGTCGGCATTTTCGGCAACCTTTAAAGAGGTGTGCGGCATGACCGCCATGGAATTTGTCACCTACTGGCGCCTGTCTCTGGCGTACCGCTGGCTGGCAGACGGAGAACAGACTATTCTGGGTGCTGCGCTGGCAACCGGCTATGACAATGAATTGTCATTTTCGAAAGCTTTCAAACGGGTCATCGGCATCCCGCCGGGTGCCGTCAGGAGCGAATAAACAAGACTCCGGTGCCTCGTTTAGCGGGCAGCCGAATCATCACTAATGCGACTGGCAATAGCGCCATCCTGACCGCGATATTTGGCGTCTGCTCTGGAGTTATAGGGCTTTTCGGCAAAATCTGACATCACCTCAAAGCTAATAGCGCCGATTTTCATATTAGGTCGCAGCGCCAGTGGCAGTTTGCCGCTGTTAAAAAACTCCAGGACAATGTTGCCTGACCAGCCCGGGTCGATACGGTGTGCGGTGACATGCACCATCAAACCTAATCGGGCTAATGACGAACGACCATCCAGCCAACCGACAATATTGGCAGGGAGTGTTACTGATTCCAATGTCACGGCCAAAGCCAGTTCTCCCGGATGTAGAAAGAATGCTTTGCCTTCTGCAATCTCGATTTCATCACTCATCACTGATTCCATAGCCTGCTCAACTTCGCTGCGCGGTCCACTCAAATCAATGTAAGGTGCGGCGTGGTCTTCGAATACACGAAACTTGTTACCCAGACGAATATCCACGGTCACACCACTGATCATTTCGGGTGCTGGCATGGGTGTAATTTGGATTTTGCCTTCGTTCAGATGAGTTACGATATCTTTATCACACAGACGCATTTTTTTATCCTTTTGGTTTCGGCGGCTATTATCAATTGCAATTTGCAGCTATGCAATGGTGGATGTGCATTTGCGGATGCAAAATTCAACAAATTTAGGTAGTATCAGCGCCCTTCATATTAACCAATGCGTAAATACTTCAGATGACAGAAACTGCGAAACGCAAAATACTGATTACCAGTGCCCTGCCATATGCAAATGGCTCAATTCACCTTGGGCATTTATTGGAACATATTCAAACCGATATATGGGCACGCTTCCAGCGTTTACGTGGCCATGAATGTTACAGTGTATGTGCTGATGATGCTCATGGCACGCCGGTGATGTTAAAAGCACAAGAGTTAGGGATCACTCCACAGGAAATGGTGCGTAAAACTCAGGAAGAACATCAGCAGGATCTGGTGGATTTCCTAGTCAACTATGACAATTACCACAATACCGACTCTGAAGAAAACAAAGCGCTATGTGAGCAGGTCTACCTTAAAGCCAGAGAGCGTGGTTTCATCAGCCAACGCACGATCAGCCAGCTGTTTGACCCGGAAAAAAACATGTTCTTGCCGGACCGATTTGTAAAAGGCACCTGCCCTAAATGTGGTGCGGAAGATCAAAACGGCGACAGCTGTGATGTCTGCGGTGCCACTTACAGTCCGACAGAGGTGAAAAACCCACGTTCAGTGGTATCGGGTGCGACGCCAGTGTTAAGGGATTCAGAACACCACTTCTTCGATTTGCCTAAATTCGAAGACATGCTGCAGGAATGGTTCAAAACCGCCTCCGTACAACCCGAAATTGTGAAAAAACTACAAGAGTGGTTTGAATCTGGTTTGCAGCAGTGGGACATCAGTCGTGATGCGCCATACTTTGGCTTCGAAATCCCGGATGCCCCCAATAAATATTTCTATGTCTGGGTTGATGCACCCGTGGGCTACATGGCCAGTTTTAAAAACTATTGTGACAAACACGATATCGACTTTGACAGTTTCTGGCAAAAAGACTCAGATGCAGAGCTTTACCACTTTATCGGTAAAGATATCACCTATTTCCATTGCCTGTTCTGGCCTGCGATGCTGGATGCCGCCGAGCTGCGTAAACCAAGTGGTGTCAACGTGCACGGTTTTGTTACCGTTAACGGTGCCAAAATGTCCAAGTCAAAAGGGACCTTTATCAAGGCCCGTACCTATCTTGATCACTTGCAGCCCGAATATCTGCGCTACTATTTTGCAGCAAAATTAAGTGATGGTGTCGCTGACATTGACCTGAACTTTGAAGACTTTGTTCAAAAGGTTAACTCTGACCTGGTGGGTAAAGTGGTCAACATCGCCAGTCGCTGTGCAGGATTTATATCTAAGAAGTTTGACGGCAAGCTTGCTGGAAAAGTAAGTAACGAAGCGCTTTTACAAGACTTTCAGAATAAAGCCACTGATATCGCCGACTTTTTCGAAAGCCGTCAGTATAGCCGTGCTATTCGAGAAATCATGCAGTTAGCAGATAGAGCAAATCAGTACATTGATGCTCAGGCGCCCTGGGTCACTATCAAAGAAGAAGATAAACAGCAGTTCACTCATGAAGTGTGTACCACAGGCATTAATTTGTTCCGCATCTTGATGGTCTATCTGAAACCCGTACTTCCAGAACTGGCCAAAAAAGCAGAACAATTTCTCAATGAGGAACTGCAATGGCAAGGTATTACTGCCCCATTGCTTGACCATGAAATCAATAAATTCAAAGCATTGATGCAACGCATTGATATGGATAAGGTAGAAAAAATGATTGAAGCCTCTAAAGAAGATTTAAAACCCAATGAGACTATCGCTGCGGATAGCCCATTAGCAAAAGATCCAATCGCTGACACCATCAGTTTTGATGATTTTTCCAAGGTAGATTTACGTGTAGCTCGCATTGCCAAAGCAGAGCACGTTGAAGGCGCCGATAAACTACTGCGTTTTGAACTGGATTTAGGCGGTGAGACGAAACAGGTGTTTGCGGGTATTAAATCCGCTTACAAACCAGAAGATCTGGTGGGCAAATTAACCGTAATGGTTGCAAATCTGGCGCCTAGAAAGATGCGCTTTGGCATGAGTGAGGGAATGGTGCTGGCCGCAGGTCCGGGGGGTAAGGATTTATATATTCTGGAGCCACATGAAGGCGCGCAACCAGGCATGAAAGTAAAGTAAAATATTCCATTACCGAATTGCTTCCAACAAAAAAGGCGCCGCAGGCGCCTTTTTTCTAACGTCGTTCTGACTACATTTGACTGGCTAACCTTTCGATATTATTCAATAAATCATCTGACGCTTTTTCCATATTTCTGAGCTGATCGATAACGGTACTATCAATTCCTTTTGCTGCAGAGTCTTTGGCTTTTCTGCCGGATTCATAGAATTTTCTGTTCGCTTCAACAACGGCACGATATTCATTGCGTTTGCTGTACTTATCAGCCGCATCTGAATCCAGCCAACGTTTAATTTCAGATTCATTCTCAGCTGGGAAGGCGTCTTTATTATTGCCAATGACGTGTTCATAAACGATAGCTTTGAAATGCATGGTATCCACTTGGCCCATCAATAACACACTTTTATCGGCACCGCCGCGGATCACATCACGCATGGAATATGATACTTCCAACACCTGAGTAACTTTATTCTTAACTTCACCGGTGGTGTCTACCAGGACACGAGACTTCTCAGATACCTCGTTAATATTGGATTCGATATTACGAGTGCCCTCTTCGATCTTCGCAACCAGGTTATTGATTTCCCCTGTGGACTCTGAAGAGCGCATTGCCAAATTTCGAACTTCCTCTGCTACCACCGCAAATCCACGCCCACTTTCACCAGCCCGAGCCGCTTCAATTGCAGCATTCAGTGCCAATAGGTTAGTCTGTTCAGCAATGGAATTGATGGTGCCAACAAAGCTACTGATGCTGCTGGCAAGACCGGAAAGTTCGCCGGCGTGCTTCACACCCTGAGCGGCAATGGCATCGATTTGACTTAAGCCTTTTTCGGCCTCATCGAGCATCTCGGCAGAGCCTGTAAACAAGTCTTCAGTATTCTCTAATCTATCGTTTTCAGCAGATAATGCTGAAGCAAAACGACTTAATTGCGACTTAATTACCGACAATTGGTGTTGACCGTCTAACATCACCGCACCAACCTGACTTTCACTACCATCAACTTCGTCATTATCATTAATGATAGACTCAGCATCCTCCAACAACGCTTCTAGCTCCGCTACGCGGTTAGATAAGTCGCTATTCTCATGAGTGAGATCTCTGATGCGCTGTAAATCTTCTTCTTTACTCTTGTTCCAAAACATAGGGCAAAAACCTGTTCATATGTGTCGAGCGAATATTGTTGTTAATTTTCGGACCATGTTATTTCAATGAACCTTCCTGCCTGCCAACGCGCATGCTAGCACCTACTGCTGCAAACTTCGGCTTTGGCTTCCATACAGGCTTAACTAAGGATAGAGGAAATTCCCTTTTCTTGCCTACTATGACATAGAAACTTCCAAAAAAGGACAGATATTTTTGCATAAATCGTTGAGTTCGCTGACTTTTTGAGAATCGTCGATTAAACACCAACTCAGAAAAGGCGAAACTGCTTTGTTCCACAACCTGATAGCCTAACAATCCAAGCCAGTCTTTAACTCGTCCTCTGGTAAAGAAACGTGCATCACGAAAACTGGAGCGACGACCTAAGCGCAGCAACTTTGCCAATCCAGCCAGGCTTATGGGGTTATATCCGACAATAATGACATGACCATTTGGCACCAGGCAACGATCCACTTCGCGCATAATCTGGTGAGGATCATGGCTAAAGTCCAATTCATGGGCCAGTAAAAAAGCATCCACGCTCTTTTCCATGTATGGCAACGCCGTGGATTTGGCCACCGTCGACGCTCCCGGTCGAACATTGTTGTACTGACTGACATGGTGATTTATTTTGCAGCCACTCATCTCAATGTCGCTACTGAGGTTGCCAAGTTTTACCAAATGATAGCCGAAGCATGTTTCACTGACCGTCACCAATTCCTGCTCAATCATCCGCTTTGCCCACTGTCCAGAAGGCAACGCCTGCCAATTTGCAGGGGTTGTTAGCGCGTCACTTTTTCTCGCCGTTGGATACAATCGCATTTGCTTACTTCAGTTACATCTGCAACCAATAATATGGTAACTTTAGGAAAAACAATAGTGCTTCCGCAAAGAGATGTTACAAGTCACAGCAATTCCAGCATTTACCGATAACTATATCTGGTGTTTGCACAACGAAAAAAACGCCTGGATTGTGGATCCTGGCGACGCGACTCCCGTGTTACAACACCTTAAAGAACATGGTCTTACGCTAAACGGTCTTTTAATTACCCATCATCACGCAGATCATATTGGTGGGCTTAAAACACTGTTAAACAGTTACAAAAATACACCTGTGATTGGACCACAATCCGCACGTATCCCCTATTTAACACAGCAAGTCAGTGACGGAGATATTGTACGGTTACCGGAACTTGACTGCGAATTGGAGGTCATTGAAGTACCGGCCCACACCAATGAGCATATTGCGTTTTATGGAAAACCAGGGTTATTCTGCGGCGACACGTTATTTTCAGCCGGCTGTGGCCGCTTGTTTGAAGGCACACCACAACAAATGTGGCGCAACTTGAGCCGGTTTGCACAACTACCCGAGACAACGAAAGTTTATTGTGCTCACGAATATACCCAGGCAAATAATCAGTTTGCGTTGGCTGTTAAACCCGATGACGAGGCATTCCTTGCACATAAAAAGCTCATTGATTCATTGAGAAAAGACAATCAGTTGACTATACCAACGACCATTGCAATGGAAAAAAAGGTCAATCCCTTTATGCGTGTAGAAGAGCCTGAAATCGCAAACGCAATAACAGCACATTCCGGCCATAAGCTTGAGACCGCTGAGGATGTTTTTCGTGAGATGCGACTCTGGAAAGATACTTTTTAATTAGTAAAATAACGATAACGGAAATAAAAAAACAATAAGATGAAAAAACTTACCCCCATTCTGGTTTGCCTGTTCATATCCGGTTGTGAGATGACGCCCTCTTTCCTTGGCAACCAGCAACCTGATCCGGTTTTTATCGCGGCAGAATATCAGGATGAGTGTTTTATTGCACCCGATGTGGCTGATCTGCAATTTTCCTGCGAAGACGCATCTGACGGGACCCGCAGTGTAATCCACCCGGTATCTGATTTAGATAGCCTGATGACGTCAATTGCGGAACCAGAATTAGCGGAAGATCAACAAGAAGTGCAAAGCCACACCGACTTGTGGCAATACATTGCAAGCCAGTTCAACATGCCTATTCCAGACAACCGCCGTATTTGGAACCAGCAAAAGTGGTACCGAACCCATCCTGACTATATGAGACGCGTAAATAAACGCGCTACACCGTTTTTATCTCATATCGTCAATGCGCTGGAAGAACACGACATGCCGTTGGAACTGGCTTTGTTGCCCATTGTCGAAAGTGCCTTTGATCCCTTTGCCTATTCTCATGGCCGGGCCGCGGGTATGTGGCAATTCATTCCAGGCACAGCCAAGCGTTTTGGCATGAAACAAAACTGGTGGTACGACGGCAGACGAGACGTCATTGCATCCACCCAAGGTGCAATTAAATATCTAAAATACCTGCATAAGATGTTTGACGGCGACTGGCTCCATGCTATCGCCGCCTACAATAGCGGTGAAGGTCGGGTATTAAGAGCTATCAGAACCAATAAAAAACGTGGTCTGCCCACCGATTTCTGGCATTTGGATCTCCCCCGTGAAACTCGCGCATATGTCCCTAAGCTATTAGCACTGTCTGATTTGTTATATCGCTCTCAGGAAATGGATTTCCCTTGGCCTGAGATGAAAAACGAACCGGTCACAGCACTTGTGGACGTCGGCTCGCAAATTGATTTGGCACTCGCCGCTGAATTTGCAGAACTCACAGTGGAGCAATTACACGCATTAAACCCTGGCTTTAACCGATGGGCAACCGATCCAAAAGGCCCACATTATTTATTGCTTCCGGAAAATAAAGTAGAGGTGTTCACGGCGGCATTAGGTGATACATCAGACCGACAACGACTCAATTGGGTACGCCATAAAATTACGCGCGGTGATAGCTTATTAAAGCTGGCCAATCAATATCACACCAGCGTCGATGTTATTCAGCAGGTTAATGAATTACGGGGCAACGTGATCCGCGCCGGCGACCACCTGATGATTCCAGTGGCGCAACAATCATTAGACTACTATTCACTGTCAGAAGAGCAGCGTTTGAAGGCGTCGCAAAATACCCGAAGAGCTTCCTATCAGTTGCAACATGTGGTCGAACGTGGCGATACCATGTGGGATATCAGTCGAGCATACAACGTCAATCTGCGCAACCTGGCAAAATGGAATAATATGGCCCCCACTGACCCACTTAGACCCGGTCAAAAGTTGGCTGTATGGGTCAATAAAGTCAGTGAAAAGCAAACGGATAATGCGGTCATGCGTTCGCTAACCTATACCGTCAGACGAGGTGATTCGCTGGCAAGAATTGCCGATAAATTTAATGTGAAAATTGCGGATTTAACTCGCTGGAATCAGCTCAATAGCAAAAAATATCTGCAACCAGGACAAAAACTCAAAATATTTGTGGATGTGACTCGTACGTAGGCCGTATTTAGTGGGTTCGTTTCTTAGGAAGTGAACCTAATTTAGTCTCATTTTCGAAAGACAGGCAGAAAAATAATTAAAATAAGTACAACGACAGGAATCAACATGAAGTCAAAACGATTTGCCCTAAGTGCGCTGGCACTGGCGCTTTCTTTGGCAGGATGCAGCCCGGCCAACCAAACGGCGACTGAAACAACAGCAGACTCTCATCCAGCAGTAGCAGCAGAGCAGCAAACCACAGAAAATCCGTTTTTCTCAGAATGGGCCACACCCTATGGTGTCGCACCATTTGATAAAATAAAGGAAGAGCACTACCTGCCTGCATTTGAAAAAGCAATAGCAGAACAACAAGCGGAAGTACTAGCTATTGTTGAAAATACAGAAACGCCTACTTTTGAAAATACCATCGTTGCACTGGAGAAAGCAGGGGCTTTACTGTCTAGAGTGAGCACCGTTTTCTATGCGCTTCGCGGCACTGACAGTAACGATAAAATCAATGAAATTGCCAAAGAAATATCGCCGAAGCTGTCAGCCACAAACGATGACATACTGTTGAATGAAGGGTTGTTCACCAAAATAAAAACGGTTTACGACAACCGTTCCGCCATGACATTGCGACCAGACCAGGCCAAGTTGCTGGAAGATACGTACAAAGACTTCGTGCGGGGCGGCGCAAATCTGAATGATGATGACAAATCGAAGCTTAGAGAATTGAATGAGAAATTATCCAATTTGTCGCTACAGTTTGGTGAAAACCTGTTAAACGAAACCAATGCGTTTGAACTGGTTATCGAGAAAGAGGAGGATTTAGCTGGGCTACCTAACGGCATTGTTGCCGCGGCGGCCAAAACGGCGGAAGAACGTGGGCATGCAGGTAAATGGGTATTTACCACTCACCGTCCGAGTAAAAATCCATTTTTAACCTATTCTGAGCGCCGTGACCTGCGCGAAAAAATATATCATGCCTACACACATCGCGGTGATAACGATAATGCTAGTGATAACAAAGCCATTGCCTCTGAAATGGCGTCATTGCGAGTAAAAAGAGCACAATTATTAGGCTATGAAAGCCACGCGCATTATGTCTTAGAAAATGCCACCGCAAAAACACCTGAAAATGTCTATAACCTGCTGAACCAGATTTGGCCTGCCGGACTTGCGAAGGCAAAAGAAGAATTAGCGATGATGCAGGAACTAGCCGATCAGGAAGGTGCGGACTTTAAAGTAGCCGCATGGGACTGGTGGTACTACGCTGAAAAAATTCGCAAAGCCAAATATGATCTGGATGCTGAAGCCAGTAAACCATACTTTGAACTACGGAATACACTGGAAGGTGTATTTTATGCCGCAAACCGTTTGTGGGGAGTGACATTTAAAGAGCGTGACGATATTCCTAAGTATCACCCTGAAGTGATGACGTTCGAAGTGTTTGATCATGATGGCAGCCAGGTGGGTGTCTATATGTATGACCCTTATGTGCGTGCCAGCAAGCGCGGTGGCGCCTGGATGAACTCCTTTCGCAAACAGCATCGCATGAATGGTGAAGATGTCTTACCTATCATTTACAATGTGACTAACTTCCCATCACCTGTGGGGGATGAACCTAGCCTGCTGACATTCAGTCAGGCAGAAACGCTGTTCCATGAATTTGGCCACGCCATCCAGGGACTGCTGTCAGATGGTTACTATCGTTCTCAGACAGGTACCGCCCTGCCCCGTGATTATGTTGAGTACCCTTCCCAGGTTATGGAAAACTGGATGTACGAAACAGACGTACTGAATCATTTTGCGAAACATTATAAAACCGGTGAAGTAATTCCGCAGAAAATGGTTGAAAAGATTCTGGCTGCCGGAAAATTCAATCAAGGATTTGGTACAACAGAATATCTGTCTGCAGCGCTATTGGACATGAAATGGCATACACTTACAGATGCTGAAATACGTGAAGCCGATGCTTTTGAAACTGCCGCGATGGAAGAGATCGGTTTAATTGAAGAGATTGCACCTCGTTACCGTTCCACTTATTTCTCGCATATTTTTGCTGGCGGATACGCATCTGGGTATTACGGATATATCTGGTCAAATATTTATGACGCGGACACCTGGAAGCTATTCACCGAAAAAGGGGTATTTGATAAAGACACTGCCGAAGCCTACCGGAAATGGGTGTTGGAAACAGGTGGCACCGGCGATCCTGCCGAAATGTACCGTAAATTCAGAGGACAGGATCCGGATATTTCAGCCTTGCTGGAACGTCGCGGTTTAGCGGACTAACTTAGCCTCACATAAAATACCAATAAGCCAGACGCCCGTCTGGCTTTTTTATGAGATTGACATTCAGTACTGCGCTTTTTCAACGCATACTACGTAAAAGCATCGGATAACATTTTTGAGGTAATCATGGCTCAGGGAAAAAAGCGGCAACTGGCAACAATACAAGTCATCACAAAGCTAGTTGACCTCCTAATTTCGCCAAAAACAACATTACCCTGGGTATTGCATGCCCTTTCTGGCCCTGTGTGGATTGCAAGTATGCTGGTGCCGATTCGCGAAGCTGGTGCATTGTTACCCCAATGGTATTTAAAAACGCAAGTGCTGGGGCAAGATAACCGACGCGACACATATTGGCGCATCGGTTTATTTGTTCAGGCCCTGTCTGTCCTGTCATTGATACCCTGTTTTTATCTTCTTTCAGGAATTAATCTGGCCATCGGCATAATGGGACTGATCGCCCTGCTTAGTTTCGCCCGAGCGTTAACATCGTTATGTGCCAAAGACATCCAAGGGCATATCGTAGCGCAGGGGGAACGGGGAAAATTCAGTGGTATGTTGTCTTCCCTTGCGGGAGTGGCAAGCATTGTCTCGGCAGTCATTCTGATTCTGCCAGGGGCAATGGAAAACACCTTTCTTGCCTACCTGATATTTTTCTTTGCTGGAACTTTGCTGCTCATTGCGTGTGCACTGGCAAGAACCATTCGCGTAGAGCTGGATGCGCCAGACGATAATCAGGCTTCGATCAGTATGATGGCACTGTTAAAAGAACAGAAATCGCTGCGCCGCTTAATAGTGCAACGAGCGCTGTTACTGCAGTCTGCCCTGATGGCTCCCTACTTCACCCTGTACGCATTAGATAACACTGAGGTTGCCATTGGTTGGCTGGTATTGGTCAGTGCGATCGCTACCACGCTCTCGTCTTATATCTGGGGAAGGTTCGCCGATGAAGACAATCTGTTGGTCAGCCGACTCGCCGCCGCTCTGTGTATCGCCAGCGGTGTTTGCATGCTTATCATGCCGTTCCAGCTTTGGTTGCAATTAGGGTTGTTTTTACTGTTACAAATCGCCCACAGCGGCATTCGAGTGCACCGCAAGACGTATATCCTTGATATTACAAACGAACAAAACAGAACAGCATATGTGGCTACAGCAAATACCATGACAGGTATAGCGTTACTGTTGTTCGGCGGGATCTACACTTTACTCTACCCTGTATTTGGTACAGAACTGGTCTGGGTAATGCTGGCACTGTTAAGCGTAGCAATCATTTTGTCGCGTCGATTACCACAACCTAAAACCAGCCACGCCTGATTTCCTGGTTGAATAATTAATTCATGTTCGGCTGAAATGAGTAAGATTAAATACTGTATTTATGTTACCAATTATTAGCAATAGTAAATAAATCACATTTGAAATAATAAAATATGCACTCTTTTTCGCGACATGGTCGTCCTGGCTGACGTCTAATGAGTGATAATTACAAAGGGCATAAAATGTGACGGATCCGTTGTTTTTTAAGGGTTTCTGATTATTTCTTTAATCCCCAATACAAGCTATAGACAAACCACAAGATAATTTCCTCTATCAAAAAAATATATTTTTAACTTTTGTTTTGAAGCTATTGTTTTATTCAATATTACGAGCTATAAAAATTGCGCATCCTTAAAAAAATGATGCGTGTACATGTGTTAACCCTAAGTGTAGTGAACCATCCTCTACTTTGTTCTTCCCGATCAAAGTAGAACCCATTTTATAATAACGATGAGTTGGAACATAAATATGAACACACCCTTATCAAAAATAGCTAAAAGCATTCGCTTTCTGACAGCAGCATCTATGTCTGCTGGGCTGGTTGCTGTTGCACCAGTTTCTGCACAGGAAGAAGAAAATGCAGACGCAAATGTTGAAAAAATTGCAGTAGTAGGTACGCGTGCAGCCCCTCGCTCGATAGGCGACTCGGCTGTTCCAATTGATATTATTTCTGAACAGGAGTTCCGAGCTCAAGGCTCCACAGATATGGTATCCATGATGCAAAACGCGGTACCGTCCTTTAACGTTAATGACCAACCGATTAACGATGCTTCTACATTGGTTCGCCCTGCGAACTTGCGTGGCCTGGCATCAGACCATACTTTAGTATTGGTTAATGGTAAGCGACGTCACCGTTCTGCAGTTATCACCTTCTTAGGTGGTGGTTTGTCAGATGGTGCGCAAGGTCCAGATATTTCGACTATCCCTTCCATCGCATTAAAACAAATTGAAGTATTGCGTGACGGTGCTGCTGCACAGTACGGTTCAGATGCGATCGCCGGGGTAATTAACTTTCAGTTGAAAGATAACTCCGAAGGTGGCTCGGTTGAATTCCAGACCGGCAGTTATTACGAAGGTGATGGTGACGCAACACAAGTATCAGCTAACATCGGCCTGCCATTCACCAACGCAGGTTTTGCTAATTTCAGCGTAGAGTATCGTCAGGCAGATGACACTGTTCGCAGTGTTCAGCGTGATGATGCACAGGCGCTAATCGACGCAGGTAACACTGCAGTTGCCGATCCAGCACAAATCTGGGGTAACCCGGAAATCAAAGATGATTTTAAATTCTTTGCCAATATCGGACTTGAGCTAAGCAATGATAGCGAAGCTTATATGTTTGCTAACTATGCCGAGCGTGAAGTGGACGGTGGTTTTTACTTCCGTAACCCACACACTCGTGGTGGTGTAAACGCAGGCCCAGGTGTTGTTGAAGACGACGGTACGACAACTCCAACATTACTGGTTGGTGATTTAGATGGCGTTGGCACTGGCGTTGAATGTCCGGTGGTACGTATTACTGATAATAACGTTTTAGACGATGCAGATTATGCACTGATCGCAGACAACTCTACCGATGTAGGCCAAAACTGCTGGGCATTCAATGAATTGTTCCCAGGTGGTTTTACACCGCGTTTCGGTGGTGTTGTAACTGATGCGTCAATCGCAATGGGTACTCGCGGTGAATTAGCGGGTGACATGACCTATGACATCAGTGTCTATGCCGGTGAAAACGAAGTGGATTTCTCCATCCGTAACACCGTCAACCCGTCTCTTGGTCCGGATACACCAACTCAATTCAGCCCGGGTCGTTATACTCAGGCCGAACAGAGCTTCAACTTTGATTTAACTAAGACAATTGATGCGGGCATGGCTGAGCCTCTGTTCATCGCAGGTGGTTTTGAATGGCGTCATGAGTCTTATGATTCTGTAGCGGGTGATCCGAAGTCGTATGAAGTCGGTCCGTTGGCCTCTCAAGGCTTTGGTATCGGTTCAAACGGTTTCCCAGGTTTGTCTGCACGCTTCCAGGGTAAAGAAAGCCGTACCAGTTATGCTTTCTACCTTGATTCAGAAATGTACTTTACCGAAGACTTTATGGTCGGCGCAGCAATACGTTTCGAAGACTTCTCGGATTTTGGTAATACAACGAAAGGCAAGCTGTCTGCTCGTTGGCAGGTAAGCGATACCATTGCATTACGGAGTGCTTTCTCAACAGGCTTTAAAGCACCTACTATTGGTCAGAGCAACGTACGTAACGTAACCACTGCATTCACTGATGGTGGCCTGGTAGACCGTGCGACACTTCCACCAACAGATCCGATTGCTCAGTTGAAAGGTGCCTCTGCACTGCAACCAGAAGAGTCAACGTCATTCAGCTTCGGTGTTGTGGGTGAGTTCGACAATGGTTTATTTATCACTGCTGATTACTTCAATATTGAACTTGAAGATCGTATCAGTACCACATCAGGTATTGTCTTGACTGATGCAGATATCGCTGCGCTCCTTGCAGCCGGTGTATCTGACGCCAGCTCATTCAGTGAAGTTAGCTTCTTCACCAATGACTTTACCACGACAACTCAGGGTATCGACCTTGTTGCTAACTACTCTATGGAAATGTTTGGCGGTGACACTAAGTTCTCGCTGGCATATAACTGGACAGACACAGAAGTGGATTCTGTAAGAACCGTGCTTGTCGACGGTGTTGAAACAACCAACGTATCTGCAAACCGTATTCGTATGATCGAAGACAACCTGCCAGACACGCGTTACAGCATCACTGCAAACCACACTAACGGTGACTGGACCTTCCTGGCTCGCTTGAACTACTACGGTGAGATCTTTGAAGATCACCTTGACTCAGGCTTACCTATTGAAGAAGTGGGTGATGAATTCACAGTTGATCTGCAGGCAGGTTACCACTTTACAGAAAGCATCAAAGTAACTGTGGGTGCGAAGAACGCATTTGATGAGTACCCAGACAGAAATACCTTATGGGATAATGAAATTGCCGGTTCTGCGTATCCGACAACTTCACCTATTGGTATTAATGGTGGATTCTACTACGTACGTGGTGTATACACCTTCTAAGCATGTTTTAAGTTGAAGGGGGAGCGTTGCTCCTCCTTTATTGTCGCAATGAGTAACACCCAAAAGGTGCCTGCTGTACAAACCTTTGACATGATATTGGTCTGGTCAAACGTTTGAATTGCTGAGAATCAACCTGCACATAATATGAGCTCTAAATCGAACATTATTGATACATTTATGAACTATCGTTCGCAGCTGCGAAAGGCGATAGGCGGAATCGTACGCTCAGAAGACATAGACGATATTGTTCAGGAAACATTTGTTAAAAGCTACGAAGCGGAACTCAATCAGGAGATCCAGTTCGAACGCACCTACATGCTCAAAACGGCTCGCAATCTGGCACTCAACCACATTTCCCGAGCAGCGGAAAAGCATAACCTCAGCATGCAGGATTGCGATGAACTGTTTATGGACGAGGCCGAGTATTCGCTGGAAACGCAAGTAGAAAGTAAAGAACGCTTTCTGAATTTCTGTCGTGCGACGGACACACTTTCCCCGGAAGTCAAACGTGTATTTTTATTGAAAAAAGTGTACGGCTTTAGTCAAAGAGAAATCGCCGAATATGTCGGTATTAGTGAGAGTACCGTAGAAAAACACGTCGCAAAGGGATTATTACTTTGCTCCAAATATTTAAATAAATTGAACCAAACCGCACAAAAGGACATCAAACATCAATCTGAAAACGACGGACCAGTAAAGTTTCGCGTTGCAAAAAGGCGTTTGTAATTAAGCAATGAATAACATCAGTAATTTTTCGACAAAAGAAACAATACAAGAACTCGCTTGTATGTGGGTCAGTCGTATCGACCGGGGCCTGTCAGAAAGTGAAAAAGATGAGCTGTCTGACTGGGTCGCTGCGAGCAACCAGCACAAAGAGCAGCTGTTCGACATGGCCTCATTATGGGACAACATGAGTGTCATGCATGAGTTGAGTGGATTATTTCCGCTGCAGAGTAAACCTGAACTGCAGCCCCGAAAGCAATCCGCATGGCATCGTCACCCAATTGCCATCGCTGCCAGCTTCGTATTTTTCTGCACCTTAGCAATAGCCTGGTTGCTCCCAGGGCAAATCCAGCAGATGAATGAAATCGCAGTGCACGACTCTGTGCAAATGGAGTCGACCGGTGTAGGTGAGCAGCGTACTGTCAGCCTTGCGGATGGTTCGGTTTTGCATTTAAACACCGATACCCTGTTGGAAGTGCAATACTCAGACGAAAAAAGAGCCATCAAACTGCGTCAGGGGGAAGCCCATTTTGAAGTTGCTCATGACGCAACTCGACCTTTCGTGGTCAGCGCGGGGAGCAATGCTGTGACTGCTGTAGGCACAGCTTTCAATGTCGAAATGTATAACGAAAGTGATATCGAACTTCTGGTGACTGAAGGGAAAGTCATGATTCAGAACGCTCAATTGCCGTCTCCGGTTGAAGGGATCGTCCCACAGGAAAACCCTCAGGCGTTATTTATGATATCGGGTGAAAAAGCCCTGTTGTCCAATGCTGAACCCTTGGAAAAAATCACCTTGTCTCTGGATCAGGTCCAACGAGCATTGTCCTGGCAGCAAGGTATGTTGGTTTTTGAAGGTGAACCCTTAGAAACGGCATTAAGTGAGGTGAGTCGTTATACATCAGTGGATTTTGATATCAGTGATGAACAACTGAAACAAGTGCGCGTTGCCGGCTTTTTCAAAGTAGGTGACATCGACGGTCTGCTGCATGCTCTGAATAACAACTTTGAGATTTCATATCAAAAGGTCACTGACGACCACATTAAATTATTTGCCACCCATTCAGGTTCATAGTTTTCCTTGTTCCTATTCTTTTTGCTAATATAGAGAGCGTGCTGCTGTAGAAGTACGCTTTTTTTGTATGGTGCGAAAAAAATAATAATAACCTGAATACATCGATTGAAATGCCATCCTCCTAACATTCACGTTGTGCCAGAACGTTGGCTAACCGACAAGTTACTTAGCCTGACTAAGTGGCTGCTACTGTCCGTTTTTTGGCTAATACTGTTTACCCCTGTCTCTTATAGCCGCAATGCTTATATTGATTTTGACATCCCAGCCATGCCTGCGGATCAGGCGTTGACCAAATTTGCCAAACAAGCCAACACTACTCTGCTATTTCCTTACGAGCTGGCTGCAAAAGAAATGGCCAATCCTCTGCAGGGTAGATATCTCATAGAAATCGCTATCGTCAAACTTCTGGAGGGTACTCAGTTATTCCCCTATCAGGATGAAAATGGACAATTTAGCGTCAGAGCAATTCAGGTTATACCGCCCAAATACATAGATGCCAGCGAAACACCTACGCAACAAGCAATAGTGACTAAAAGCCAACATAGAAGCCAGACGTATCAGGAAGCTTTACAAGAAACCTACATCGAAAAAATTGCCATCGTTGGTACCCGCAATACGCCGCGCAATGCCGTTGATTCATCCGTGCCTTTGGACGTTGTTAACTCTGTAGATCTTGTACGCCAGGGCAATACCGACCTGATCAGCATGCTCAGTAAGATGATTCCTTCCCTGAACGTCAATGATCAACCCATCAATGACGCATCTACGCTAGTTCGGCCAGCCAACCTCAGAGGCATGTCATCCGATCATACGCTGGTGCTGGTCAATGGTAAAAGACGACACAGATCTGCAGTTATTACGTTTTTGGGCGGCGGTTTATCTGATGGAGCGCAGGGTCCAGATATTGCAGCTATTCCTTACGCCAGTATTCATCAGGTAGGCGTTTTACGTGACGGAGCCTCAGCGCAATATGGCTCTGATGCTATCGCCGGGGTGCTCAATTTTAGTCTGAAAGATTTTGAACAGGGTGGCTCATTTGAAACACGTGTGGGGCAATATTATGCAGGAGATGGTCTGTCCGCGCATTTTGTTGGCAATACGGGATTCACATTACCTTACAACGGGTTTGTGAATATCAGTAGTGAATATAGAGAACAAAACGCGACAAGTCGAAGCGTTCAACGCTCAGATGCAGCACAGTTACAGGCAGCAGGAGTTCCTGGTGTATCTGACCCAAGCCAGACCTGGGGTACGCCAGAAGTCCACTATGATGCGAAGCTGGCGTTCAATCTAGGACTGGACGTTACGGTAGATTCGCAACTTTACAGCTTTGCTACGTTCTCAAAACGCCGTGTCGAAGGGGGCTTTTTCTATCGTAATCCACAAACCAGACGCGGCGTAAATGTGACTGATACATTTGCTTCAGATGTCAATCAGGAAGAAGTGTTTGACGAGTCAAATGAGGTCACACATTATCGCTGGCTTGTTGCAGACCTGACACCGGATGATGCAAACGACTGCCCTGTTGTGATCTTTGCCATTGATGATCTCTTATACCAACAACCGGGCTATCAGACGGTGATGTCTGACGCAAATTGTTTTGCGTTCAATAAGCGCTTTCCGGGGGGATTTACCCCGCGTTTCAGTGGCCGAATAGAGGACGCCTTCGGGGTCATAGGTCTAAAAGGTGATCTTGGATTAAACTGGCAGTATGACCTAAGTGGCATTGTTGGCTATTCGAAAATATCGTATGGACTGGAAAATACCGTCAACCCGTCTTTAGGCCCGGATTCCCCTACAGTGTTTAGACCCGGTAGCGCGGTGCAAATCGAACGCAGTGTTACCCTGGATTTAAAGCGTCAGTTTGATATTGGTACCCGTCATCCTGTTAATTTTGCGACAGGATTAGAATGGCGTAGGGAGAACTATCGGCAAATAGCGGGTGACGAAGCCTCTTACACTATTGGTCCTTATGCATCTTTAGCCAATATGCCGGACGCTCAGGGATTCAGTGTCGGTTCCAATGGTTTTCCCGGCTATCGACCAGAAACAGCCGGAGATTGGTCGAGAGGCAACTTTGCAGCCTATATTGATCTGGAAACAGATATCAGCACACAGCTGACACTCAGTGGCGCCATTCGATTTGAGGATTACACTGACTTTGGCAGAACATTTGATGGCAAAATCGCCCTCATGTATGAACTGAACCAGTATCTGGCATTTCGGACTTCCATGAATACCGGTTTTAAAGCCCCTACAGTCGGACAAAGCAATGTGATCAATGTAACTACCGCCTTTGGGGATAATGGCTTAGAAGATCAGGCCACCTTGCCCCCAACTGATCCCATTAGCCAGCAACTCGGTGCCACACCGCTACAACCTGAAGAATCCATCAACACCAGTTTTGGTTTGGTGGGTAAGTTAGGTGATGGTTTATACCTCACGTTAGACTATTTCAATATTCGCCTTAATGACCGCATAAGCACGACGTCCGCTATCCCTTTGCGCCCCAGCGATATTCGAGCGTTGCGACTATTGGGTGTGCAAGAGCCAGATCGTTACGGCGCTGCTAAATACTTTACCAATGATTTTGATACCACGACTCAGGGTATGGATGTGGTATTTAACTACGTTACCGAAAATTTTGGTGGTCAAACCCAATTTTCCGTCAACTACAACTGGACGCGTACCGAGATTGATCGTATTTCGCTTTACGAACGCCGTGACGAAGCGGGTAATACCTTTTTGGAATCCAATCTATCACCTCAGCGAATCAGAATGATAGAAGAGAATATTCCTGAACATCGGGCATCAATGAGTCTCAGCCAGACCCATAAAAATCTCAATGCGCTGTTACGCATCAATTATTATGGTGGTTACTACGAAGATCACCTGGATGCCTCTGCTGACCTGGACATTGTCGCCGGTTCAGAGCTGACTCTGGATGTCGAATTAGGCTATCAGTACACACCGCAATGGCAATTTATTGTAGGTGCCAATAATCTGTTTGATAACCCTCCCGATGACAATCCGCATGCCTTAACGGCCGGTGCGTTATACCCTTCAACGTCACCCATGGGAATTAATGGTGGCTTGCTCTATTTTCGCTCGGTATACAATTTTTGACACCCTCAGTCCTGAACGTCGGGCACAGATAATGAGGCTTATCTATGCAGGCTAGATCTTTATTGGAATTGGTATAACCTGATAATACATACGTGAAAATCCGGAAGGTTGTAACTGCTACGCGATGCAATACGATAAATTAGAAGTATACAGTCTGCGGCTCGACGCCATTGTCGAGTCAGCGTATGAGGGCATCATCGCTGTTGATCATAAAATGAACCTGACGTTTATGAATAGCGCAGCCAGGAGTATGTTTGATTACTCAATGCGCGAAGCAGAAAAACTGACACTCAATGAGCTGATCCCCGACAAGCACCGACACAAACACAATGACTACGTCATGAGGTTTCGTAAATCTCAGGAACGCTCCAGACCGATGCAAACCCGTATGACAGTGAAGGGTAAACGAAAAGGTGGTGAAGAATTTCCCTTGGAAATTTCCATTTCAAAGATTGTGGTTAATGGCAAAATGGAATTTGTCGGGGTTATTCGTGACGTATCAGAGCGTTCCAAATTACTGGAAGAACTCACCACCGCTGCAACTATCGACCATTTGACCGGCCTTGCCAACAAACGCCTGTTTGAGCAGGAAATGCAGCATCAAATGACGTTAAACCATCGCTACAAACGCGGTTTGGCGCTCATTGTTATCGACCTCGACTACTTTAAACTCGTCAATGACAGTTATGGGCATAGCACAGGGGATGAAGTCCTGATGCGTGTCGCTTCCATACTCAAAAAAGAAATTCGGGAATCTGATCTGGCGGCGAGATGGGGTGGCGAAGAGTTTGCGTTGCTTCTGTCCGAAACCGATATTCAGGGTGCCGTGAATCTGGCTGAACAGCTGCGACAAGCAATTGCGGCACAGAAATTCAATGCGAATAAGCAATCATTTTCGGTAACGGCTAGTTTTGGTGTGGTATCGAGCACTGGCGGAGATGAGTCCAGCCAGTGCTTATTTGATCGTGCCGATGCATTATTATACGAAGCCAAAAATGCCGGTAGAAACTGTATTAAACCAAATCCATAAATATTTGATCAACGGCATTCCTTTTACGTTGTTTTAAGATTAGGAACGCAATAGATTCCCCGCACTAGCAATTAACAACGAAACAAGCACTACATATTTGATTTAGCGTCTATCTCCTTAGCGAAACAGCACTGTTTCCTTTTTAAACCAATAAATGCAAAAGGCCAAAAAAGCACCAGCTATGGCGGCGGTTGAGACAAATATCCCCACCAAAGCAACATAATCCATGGTGCCTTTAATCAACTCTTTCATGGCCAATGCCACATTGGTCAGTGGCACCCACGCCCAACCGCCGGATAAATCGACACCGGGTAATGTTGCCAGAACGATGGGGAAAATAACCAAAAATACCAGCGCCCCCATATAACTCTGGGCCTCTTTGTAACTGCGGGCATAAATCGACAGGCTTAACAGCACCGCGGCAAAAATGGCGACAATGGGCACCAACATTAAAAACATCAGAATATAATCTAAGATGGCTATCTGCCCTAAAAACTCCTGGATAAACTGAATCGCCATTCCCTGCCCAATAATGACGCCCCACAACGCCATACTGAATATGGTGGTAAGTGCTGAAATCACGCCGGCAATAGCAATTGTAAAGAATTTACCCAGTACCAATTGATTTCGCTCAATCGGCGCCAGCAACAACGTCTCAAGTGTCCCCCGTTCCTTTTCTCCAGCGCCGATATCGGCAGCAGGATACATCGCGCCTTGCAGACACAAAATGAACAATAGATAGGGTATCAGACCGCCTATTTTTTCGCCCCAATTCTCACGTTTCTCTGCAATGTCGACTTTCTCAAAAACAATAGGCTCAAGCAGCGAGACTTGCTGCTCTTCGGATAAACTGATCGCCGCAAACGCCGCTTTTCGTTTAGAGGCAGTCTCGTCTTCAATATATTTATCAATGCGGCTTTCCACCAAATTAAGCTTGGCATCATTGAGATACACTTTTATTGTCGTTTGACCGTCAGTGAGAACCTCGCCATTGGCCTTTTCATCTAACTCAATGACAAAATCCAGTGTGCCTTCATTGATCAACCGTTTGAAGTCGGCGTCTTCCTGCAATGGCTTTTGCTCGAAGGTCGGCTCTTCATTAATTTTAGCAATGAATGCTGGGTGGTAGGACTCCCCCACAACCGTAAACGACAGAGTTTTACTTTCGGCTTCTGTCAATGCCTTCGTCGTGAAAAAGCCAATGCCAGCAAATAATGCAGGAAACAACACTAACGGTAAGGCAATCATAAAAAACATGGTTTTTCGATCACGTACCAGTTCCAGCAATTCTTTTCTCAAAATCATCCACATATCAATCTCCTTTTAATATATTTAAGAAGGCGTCATTCATTGAATTTCCTTGCTCTCGATAAGAGGAGATACTGCCCATAAATTTCGAATACCCCTGGTCGATAACGGTTACCTGATCGCACAGCTCAGCCACTTCTTCAAGATGATGGGTTGAGAAAATAACGGGAATACTTTGCGCTTTTAATGACTTGATAAAATTGATCACGGTTTGCGTGGCCATGATATCCAGGCCAGTTGTGGGTTCATCCAGCACCACAGCAGAAGGACTATGCACAACGGCTCTGGCGATTGCGGTCTTTTGCTTCATCCCGCTTGAATAGTTTTCACATCTGCGATCCAGAAAGTCATCCATTTCTAACATATCTGCCAGCTCTTCTACTCTGGCCTGAGTTTGTTGCTCTGTCATGCCATGTAACCTGGCGAAATAATGGATGTTTTCACGACCGGATAATCGACCATAAAGCCCGGTGTTACCTGATAAGAAGCCTAATGATTTGCGCGCTTTTTGTGGGTTCTGAGCGACATCAACATCATCAATCATGATTTTCCCTTCATCCGCTTTTAGCGCCGAAGACAGAATCCTTAAAGTCGTTGTTTTACCTGCGCCGTTTGGCCCAAGCAGCCCGAGAACCTCACCTTTGTTGCAGGTAAACGATACTTTTTCAACTGAATAAAAAAAGCGGCCTTTGAGTCGCGGATCGTTTTGTTCCTGACTGGTGAGTTTTTTGGGGTTCTCGACCTGGAATCGTTTAGACAGGTCCTGCACAGATATCATGATGCACCTTCCGTAGAATCATTTTTTTATTGTGATGGGCTTAGTCTACCTTCTATAAAAAAATTTACACGCCTTGTTGTCAAAATTATGTAAATATAGAGACCGTTTAGGTAACACAACGAAGGATTATAGAAAACCATGGAAAATCATGGCATTACATCGCCCTGGCAAGCTTGTACTGACATTATTCTCAAACCCAACAGGGTCTTCGCGAAGCTACAGGATACGGCGAACTGGTCGTGGCTGCCGTTTATTATTGTGACTTTCTTTTCAATTCTGCCGGTATATCTGTACTTTTCCATGATTGATTTTCAGTGGTATACCGAGTTAGTTATCAACGCTCAATATGCTGATATCAGCCCGTCTGAACAAGATATGATTCGCAGTAACATGCAACAAGAGCAAATGCTGACGTTAACAGTCTTTAGTACGCTCATCGGACTGATTTTATTGAATGCCGTGCAGGCCTTTTATTTATATAAAATCACCCAAATAGACGACCAAAACACCCATAGTTACGGTGACTGGTACGGCTTTACCTGGTGGATCAGCCTGCCGGTGGTGTTAACAGCCATTATTGCATTGATTATGATTCAACTATTTGGGGGAGCGCAAATGCCCCCCAGTGATATTAATCCTACCAGCCTGGCGTATTTGCTCAACATCGAGATGAGTTCCGACTGGTATGGCTTAGCCCAGACGGTACGTATCGAGTCATTTTGGGCCGCCTATCTCGCTGCAGTGGGCATCAGTCAATGGACCCGGCTGAACAGCAAGCAATGCTACATCATTGCTCTGGCACCGCTTGCTATCATCTGGGGAGTTTGGACGTTATTTATTGTTTTTTAACGCGTTATGGCGTGGTCTGAAATAGTCAGTATTGTCGTAAAATTCAGGCTCGCTATTGCGTTCGTGCCAACCCGGGATACCCAACAGTGGCAGTGGATGGATGCGCTGCTGACTGGCGAAGATATCTGTTCCGGTTGCCACAGAATGAAGATGTTCATCTAGCTGGTGATATTGCGCTTGCAGCGATTGCTGCCAGAAGTTGTTGTCTACCTGCAAAGCCAGAAACTTTCCGGTCAGACCAATATGGGGTTGCAGCAACATCTCATACAAGGCATGGCCAAAAATATAGTAACGTAGGTGTTGCCACCACTCAGAGCGACGGTCGATAAACGCTTCTTTCCAGCGATGGTTTTGCAATGCGTCCAACATAGCTGCATCTTCGTAGACAATTATTCCACCACATTCATCAAAATGGGTAATTCGATTACGTCGACGCGTACGAGGATGTAAACCATACTGCTCAATATCCTCACAATGAAGTTGATTAAGCGCCGTTTTGGTTTTGGGAAATAACATCCACATCATGGCATTAAAGGTGTCGTGCCAGTTAAACCGGGTCGGAATTATCCGTTTCTGAAAGATTATTTGTTCGTAATATCCCGCTGCGTTGTTAGTGTCCGGCTCATTTTTCAGGGTGTCATCATCTATAAAGGTATTGTTAAGCGCAGTATTGGATGTGGCCAACTGATTTAACTGTGCAGCCTTAGCAGGCGACTGTAAACGCTGTTCACCAAAGAAACTGACAATGTCTGCAAAATACGGCTGTGCTGCTGGCCCACTGACTACTTCGTTCAAATCTGTTACCCAAAGTGTATCTTCACGTTAAAACGGCGCTAGTCTAATTTGTCTGGGTTTTAATGCAACTCCGGGGTGCGGTCGTTGCACATATTGAACTACTCGACAGAAAAGCATAGAGTTGGGCCTTACTGTTGCTCCAGCAGAATATTATTTAAAAACATCATTAATCCAAGAGAACAAGAATGCGAAAAAGCACTATTCAATTCACCACAGCATTGCTATTAGCCTCTGCGGCGATGACAGCCTCCAGCGCCACCTTTGACGAGGCCTGGCAGAGTATCAGCGAGGATGATTTGCGCCAGCATGTAAAGACCTTATCATCTGATAAATTTGAAGGCAGACAACCAACCACTATTGGTGAAACATATACACTGGAATACCTGACCCGGGCATTCACACAAATGGGCTATGAACCGGGTGTCGACGGCAGCTTTCTGCAACCCGTAGAGCTGTTGCGCATCGAAGCCGATCCGAATATGACATTGGATATTGCCGGCGAGAAATTTGAATACAAAGTCAATATGGTCGCAGGGACCAGCCGTGAAACAGAGCAAGTATCATTAGATGACTCCGAGCTGGTGTTTGTCGGTTACGGTGTCAACGCACCGGAATACGGTTGGAATGACTATGCCAATGTTGACGTAAAAGGCAAAACGGTGGTGATTCTGGTGAATGACCCGGGCTTCGAAAGACCCGACAGTGGTAAATTCCAGGGTACAACCATGACCTATTATGGTCGCTGGACATATAAATACGAAGAGGCCAGCAGACAAGGTGCCGCAGGTGCATTGATTGTACATGAGAAAGAGCCGGCCTCTTATGGCTGGTCGGTCGTCGCCAACAGCTGGAGCGGGCCACAATATGGTTTAGTCACCGCCGATGGCAATAAATCACGCATCGCTGTCGAGGGTTGGTTGTCGTTAGAAGCCGCTCAGCAAGTGTTCGCTAAAGCAGGCATGGACTTCGCTGAAGAAAAACGCAATGCACAAGACGGCCCTTATGCCAAAGCGATGGGTTCCAAGGCCAATATCACCATCAATGCAGATTTAAAACGTTCCAGCAGCTATAACTTTTTGGCAACGCTGCCAGGAAGCACTTCTCCTCAGGAGCATATTATCTATACCGCTCATTGGGACCACTTGGGCAAAGACCCCGCAAAAGAAGGCGACAACATCTACAACGGGGCCCACGACAATGCCACTGGAAGTGCCGGCCTTATCAGTATCGCAAAAGCGTTTGCCAGCCTCGAAAAACGCCCTGCTCGCTCTGTGAGTTTTCTGTTTGTGACCGCAGAGGAGCAAGGCCTGCTGGGATCGAAATATTACGCAGAGCATCCGGTATATGCACTTGATAAAACCGTTGCCAATCTGAATATCGATGCCATGAACATCCAAGGCAAAACCCAAGATGTTGAAGTGGTCGGTATGGGTAAATCAGAACTGGAACAGTACCTGAAAAAAGCAGCGGCCAGACAAGGACGCACCTTAGTTCAGGAGCATCGCCCGGCGGCAGGCTACTATTACCGCTCAGATCATTTCAGTCTGGCAAAAAAAGGCGTTCCAGCACTCTATGCCAAAGGCGGGCCAACACCGATTGATGAAGCTACAGCGCAGTATCGTAAGAAGATTAAAGTGATTCAGGATGGTTGTTATCACCAGGTCTGTGACCAATACCGCGAAAGTTGGGACTTCGGTGGTATCGTAGAAGATACACAAATGTTCTTTCAAGTAGGCTATGACATTGCCAATAGTGATGACTGGCCTAAATGGCACAAAACCAGTGAGTTCCAGCGGGTTCAATAATCTGCGTTTACAGAGGTATCCAGTCCCTTGGATACCTCTTCTTAGATCATTTCCTTCTTAGACCTGTAAAAAAATTACAGTTTTCTCTTGCAATTTTCACCTAGACTGGCAAATTCAAGGCTCACAGTTCTGTTTAGCGAGTTATTTTAGTTTTAGCGCGTCAACTATCCCGCAACTTTACGATTCATCTGAGCAGACTATTCATTAATTTAAGAAAGAGAGAAGCATTTTTATGTGTGGTATTTTCGGTATTTTGGATATTAAAACCGATGTATCAGAGCTTAGAACCCAAGCTCTGGACTTGTCTAAACTGCTGCGTCATCGCGGCCCTGACTGGTCTGGAATCTGGAATAATAATAATGCCATCCTCTGTCATGAACGGCTTGCCATTGTTGATGTAGACACCGGTGCACAACCATTACTCAGTCGTGATGAGAAAAAGGTGTTGGCCGTCAATGGTGAGATCTACAACCATAAAGAATTAGAGCACAATCTGGAAACAGAGTATGCGTTTCGTACCAAATCTGACTGTGAAGTCATTTTGCCGCTGTACGAACAAAAAGGTGTTAACTTCATCGACGATCTAAAAGGTATGTTTGCCTTCATTCTGTACGATGAAAAAGAAGATGCCTATTTAATTGCGCGTGATCACTTTGGAATCATTCCCCTCTACACAGGTCATGACGAACATGGCAACTTTTATGTTGCCTCTGAAATGAAAGCACTGGTGCCTATTTGTAAAACCGTTCAAGAGTTTCCTAAAGGCCATTATTTCTGGAGCAAAACCGGTGAGATGGTCAACTATTATCAGCGTGACTGGATGAGTTACGACGCGGTAAAAGATAACAGCAGTGATTTAGAAGAATTAAAAACCGCCTTTGAAAAGGCCGTCAAGAGCCACATGATGTCAGATGTACCCTATGCGGTGCTGCTGTCGGGTGGTCTGGACTCATCTTTGGTCTCCGCTATTGCTGCCAAGTTTGTAGCCAATCGTGTTGAAGACGATGATAAAACGCAGGCCTGGTGGCCTCGACTGCACTCCTTTGCAGTGGGTCTGGAAGGCGCGCCCGATTTGCAAGCCGCGCAAAAAGTCGCGGATATGATTGGTACAGTGCACCATGAAATTCACTTCACGATTCAGGAAGGCCTGGATGCTATTCGTGACGTCATCTATTTTCTGGAAACATACGATACGACAACAATTCGGGCCTCCACGCCAATGTACCTGATGAGTCGCAAAATTAAGGCAATGGGCATCAAGATGGTACTGTCAGGGGAAGGCTCCGACGAGATATTTGGTGGTTATCTGTATTTCCATAAAGCACCTAATGCCAAAGAGTTCCATGAAGAAACCGTGCGAAAACTGGATCGGTTGCATATGTTTGACTGTGCTCGCGCCAACAAAGCGACTTCCGCTTGGGGTGTAGAGGCACGAGTTCCGTTTCTTGACAAAGAATTTGTTGATGTCGCTATGCGCCTCAATCCAGAAGATAAAATGTGCTCAGCCGAGCGCATGGAAAAATGGATTTTGCGCAAAGCCTTTGATAACGGGGAATACTTGCCGTCTGAGATATTATGGCGTCAAAAAGAACAGTTTGGTGACGGTGTCGGATACTCCTGGATTGATTCCATCAAAGAATTTGCTGAGATGAATGTCACCGACCAACAAATGAATACAGCAGAGTTTCGTTTTCCAATCAACACACCGGATACGAAAGAAGGTTACCTGTACCGTACTCTTTTTGAAGAATACTTCCCGCAGGAAAGTGCGGCTCACTGTGTACCGGGTGGTAAATCTATTGCCTGCAGCACAGTTGAAGCCCTGGCATGGGATGAAAGCTTCAGTAAAATGGCCGACCCATCGGGTCGTTCCATGGTTGACGTGCATGGTAAGAGCGAATAAAACGCAAGATTAAAAAGGTCACTTCGGTGGCCTTTTTTACAAGGCTCATAAATTAAATGTACAAAATTAAATGTATATGACTCCAACTGACAAGGAATTTTGGTTTTTACCATTGGGTGGCACCGGTGAAATAGGCATGAATCTGAACCTGTATGGTCATGCTAACCGCTGGTTGATGGTGGATTGCGGTGTCACATTTGACGAACCACTGACGCCAGGTGAATCGCCTTGCGAATTGGTATGCGCCGACCCTGCCTTTATAGCAGAGCAAAAGGATAACCTTTCAGGTATTATCATTACGCATGCTCATGAAGACCATATGGGCGCACTACCCTACCTATGGTCGCGCTTCCCGGTACCGGTTTACACCACGCCCTTTACAGCAGAATTGCTACGCCGGAAAATACAACGCAATAATCGCCCAATGTGCAACAACATTATTGAAGTACAAACCGGACAACAGCATCAAATCGGTCCATTTTCGGTAACCTGGCAAGCCACAACACATTCTCTGCCAGAACCACAAAGTCTGATAATTGAGACGCCAACAGGAAAGGTATTCCATACAGCTGACTGGAAAATGGATCTGCATCCAATAACCGGTGAACCATTTGATAGCCAGCAAATGCAAGAAATCGGCAAACAGAACGTTCTGGCAATGGTGTGTGACTCCACCAATGCATTGAAACCGGGTTATTCCATCTCAGAAAAAACCTGTGCCCAAGGCCTGCAAAAGCTTATCGAACAAGCAGAAGGCAAAGTCATAGTTGCTTGCTTTGCAACCAATATCGCCAGATTAATTTCGCTTGCGAAAATTGCTAAAAAGACCGGTCGTTATTTAGCGTTGCTAGGGCATTCTCTACAAAACAGTGTCGCAGCGGCGCGTCTGACCGGACACTGGCCAGAGGATTTGCCACTGCAGGATCCTAAGACCATCGCCTATCTGCCCAGCGACGAAATTATGGTCGTGGCCACAGGCAGTCAGGGAGAAGAACGCGCTGCATTATCCAGACTGTCGCTGGACTCCTTTCGTGATTTACAACTCGACGCTGGTGATACCGTGATATACAGCGCCATGCGTATACCCGGCAACGAAGACAACATCGATAAGGTCATTCAGCGGTTGAGACAGAAAAAAGTGAATGTTTTTCAGGCTCATGACACCGAACTGCCAATACATGCCTCAGGGCATCCCAACCAAGAAGAGCTAAAGTCTTTCTATCAAATGATTCAACCTAAAGTGGCAATCCCCGTACATGGAGAAGCAGAGCATTTGAACCAACACGCGGAAATTGCCAGACAAGCAAAGGTTAGCAGTCAGTTAGTAGGCAAAAACGGCGATTTATTTCGTTTCGCTCCGCAAGTCAGTATTCAACGGCAAAAAGTAAAAACCGGTAGAATCGCATTAGTGCGCTAGTATTGTTTGACCAGTAGGCGAACTGAGCACATACAACACGACAAACTTCCGGATGAGTGGCAGTGGCCAGCCTCCGCCCCCCTGCTGCTCACATCACAACCACCATAATGTCAAATGCTCAATAGCGTTAAAGCATTGAGGTAAGTTTAGCCGATACAAAGCTGGCAAATGCCAAATATGAAGATGTTTAAGCTAGACTGTATGTATTAAACCCTGCGAGATGAAAAAAGCAATGCTGAAGTCATACTTATATATACTGCCCCTTCTCATCGCTTTAAGTTTTCAAATCCATGCTGACAATGCGGACCCGGTGTTCGTTGTGCATTTTGAAATCGGGCCTAATTGGCAAAAAGGTCTGGCACCCAATCAACAATCGGGTTTTGATGAACACTCGCAAAACTTACAACGCTTGCGTAAAAACGGAACAATTAAATTTGGTGCGCGTTACCAACAATACGGCCTGATTTTTATAACCGCCGCTAGTCTGGAAGATGCCAGCAAATTATTGGATGCAGATCCTGGGGTGATATCGGGATTGTTTACTTACCGTATCGCTAAAATGAATATCTTCTATCCCTGGCAGGATAGTACCGACCTTGAAGGATGAAGCAAGGACCTACGCTCAGGCTCCAGCACCATTTGAACAAATGGTCGCACCTCCCTGAAAAAGCGGCTATTCAGCAGCACCTCCCATCGGCTGCAAGGGGTATTGAAGCCGTTATCAAACTGAGGCGAATGCTAGCTCAAGAATTTGAAAAAATGTTGCACGCTAGAGTATTGCAAGGCATTACTCTTTATGCAACGCCATCACTTTTTGCAATTCCGCCAACAGATTTGGGAGCATGTCTGTCAATGAGGGATCATGTTCTCGTAGTCTGGTATGGCATTCTTCAACCAGCTTAGTCAAGGTCTCAAACTCGAAGTTGCCACAGACGCCTTTTAGCTCATGGAGCTGGTCTTCCAGCAGATCTTCATCGTTTTGCTGCACGGCTTTATTGATTTGCTCATGATAGCGAAGCAATGAGCGCACAAATTTCTGACGAAGTTCTATCAACAATATGCCCCTTACTAGCGACGGTGTTTTTACCAGGTCAAATCATCCGGTATTTCATACTCTGCGTACCAATCCTCTTCCTCTGATGTGCCGGTTTCGACTTCATCGTAACGATCAGCGCGGTACAGCACCCAGGACTCATCTCGCTCTGCTATTTTGTCGGCTACTTGAATGGGAATAATGGCATAGCCTTCAAGCAATTTGGCTACTGCCAATTTATTCTGCATTAACTTATCTTTGATGGCCGCAGAAATGAATAAAGATTTAATCTTACTGCCATCGGTGAATTTGAATTCCACAGCACCTTTTATTTTTTCCATCTGGTTCATGGAAATCATTTGCTGAATCTGTGCCTGAATTGCTTTTTCTTCAGCCAGTTGCTTTTGCCTGGCATTAAGGGCTTTGTCTTTTGCTTTCTTTTCCGCCTGCAATTGCGCGACCGACGCTTTCACTTCGTCAGGAGTTTCCACTTTGCTTTTGCGTTTGATTTTCGCTTTTTTGCGCTTTTCCTGATTGATTTGCTTGGCCTTCTTTTTATCGCCTAAGCCAGCCTTAAGTAATTGATCTTGTAACGATGCCATAAATTCAGTCTTTTTTAGTTAAGCTCGCCATTGTACCAAAGTGCCGCCTCACCTTTAGGGGTTTGCTCTGGTAAAATGGGATTTTTCAGTTCAAAGATAATTCTATCGGATAAATTAGCCTGAGACAGAAACTGTTGGTGTACCTTCAGAAAAAGTTTATCAAATTCCCCTGAGGCAATTGCCCTTCTAAAGCCGGTTTCAATTAAATTAGCCAATACTTGATTTTTCCGGTTAAAAAAGAAATAGGTTGCCGTCGGATAACGAATGGCCATATGAGGTTCCACCACCAGATTGTTCTCATTGATGTCCAGTTCATCCCATATCTCGACGATGGAACGAGGAAAAAAGTTAGCACGTTCATTGTCAATAAGTTGAAACAACTTATCAAATTCGGTGTCTGTTACAACTTCAAAACCATTAGCCCGTAAAATTTTAGTATCAGGCCAATCATGCCCCTGTACCGGCAAAAACTGGCGCAGTTCAGCAAGCGTCGTAAACTGTTTAAAGGCGTCTTTATGTTGGGGTTTTACCAAAAACAGTCGCCATCCAATCAGACCTTTGTATATCGGAATACGAATCGGGAGCAACTCCTGTTCCCGCACTTTGTCGGTCATACTCCACACCAGACTGACTTCTCTGTTCGCCTTGAGCTGCTTTATTGATTTGCCTTGCGGAAGCGGCCTTTGTGAAGGAATCAAATGGTAGCGAACCCCTGTGTGATTCAGCGCCAACGTCAGCACCGACAAAGGATAGGTGGTTCTTATATCTAATTCATCCTCTGGCTTGGGATAATAGATTTTCCAGGTGGCGCTGATGGCGCTTGTGGAAAAAAAAAGGCTCACAGCAACCACAAACAGCGGCACCGCCTTTACGTCATTACAAATGTTTTGCCAGCTCACGTTCTTCATCATCTATCACTGAAACGATGATCTTCAACGATTCGCTCTCTAATTGCAATGTGTAAGAAATGAAACAACTAAACACTTTTTCACCCGCGTCATTCTTAAAGGTCCATTTAACGTTTGAAAACATAATATTTTCAGACAAGCGCATCGTCTGACATACTTCGGCGCGACTATTGGTCGCTCCCGTTGACCGTAACTGCTCCTTCATCTCAGTAATATAAGCGATAATGTCCTCACGCTGTGTATGCACACGTTTCGCCTCGTCATTCATAACAACCGTTGGTACAAAATAGGCTTTCGCGACCGCTTCCGCATCTCCGGCGTCTAATGATGCTGCGTAAGTGTCAAAAAATGCCTGCGTTGCAGATGCCATAATTACCCCTTGAAGATTCTTGTTGTTTGTCTTGTGTCTGCATAGGGTCACCACCTATGCACAGACTCTAAGCGTAGTAGGTGATTGCCTTTCTGCGCAAGCCCACTACAATGCCGGATATTATTGATAGAGATTAAAACCTGATATGGGCAATAAAGTAGTTGTGATTTACTCAGGAGGCATGGACTCCTTCACGGTTTTGCACCGAGCAATTAAAGATGGCTTTGATGTGTATCCACTGACCTTTGATTATGGTCAGCGACATAAAAAAGAGATCCAGTATGCAGCTGATGTCTGCCAGCGCCTCAACATTCCACATAAAGTCGTAGACATCTCTGCAATAAATCAGCTTATAGGTGGGTCTTCTTTAACCAGTGACATTGCTGTCCCGGAAGGTCATTACGAAGAAGAGAGCATGAAGCAAACGGTGGTGCCCAACCGCAATATGATTTTGCTGTCGCTGGCGATTGGTTACGCGGTGTCGCTGGAAGCGGATAAAGTGTATTACGGTGCGCATTCGGGTGACCATGCTATTTATCCTGATTGTCGGCCGGAGTTCGTATTAAAAATGAATGATGTTGCGGCGATTGCAAACTATCAGGCAGTAGAGATTTATTCGCCTTATCTGCGCGTCAGTAAAAGTGATATTCTTACCGACGGCATCACTATGGGCCTGGATTACAGCCAAACCTGGACATGCTACAACGGACGGGAAAAGGCCTGCGGTAAGTGTGGGGCATGTCAGGAACGCCTGGAAGCGTTTAGCGATAATCAGCAAACGGATCCATTGCCATATGAATAATACCGATGAGTGCAATCTACAGCCACTATGCCAGCGTAATAGTAGAATTAACTGACTTAGTCCAAGAAAGTATAGTTGGATAATTTATTATTTTTATGACTTTGATAATGTTACGAAATTAGGTTCAAATTAATGAGCAAGTACAATGGTTAAAGAAAGTTTTTGGCAGACGCTGCAACAGGATGCGTTAAAAGTAGTCACATCAGAGCCGTTATTGGCAACGCATGCTCATGCGTGCATTCTTAACCATCGCAATTTTGAATCCTCTTTAAGCTTTATTTTGTCCAATAAAATGGCAGATGATGTTATGCCGGCATTGGCTATCAGAGAGTTCTTTGATGATGCGTACTCTTCGGATCCACTGGTGGCAGAAGCCGCTGCGGCAGACGCCAAAGCCGTGTTTGAACGCGATCCAGCCGTGCACTCACATCTGTCAGTGCTATTAAATTTTAAAGGGTACCAAGCCATTCAGGTACACCGACTGGCTCATCACTTATGGCGACAAGATCGAAAAGACCTGGCATTATTTATTCAAAGCCGCAATTCTATTGCTTATGGTGTAGATATCCACCCGGCAGCTCGCATTGGTAAAGGCGTCATGTTTGACCATGCTACCGGAATTGTCGTCGGTGAAACGGCAGTAGTAGAGGATAATGTCTCTATTTTGCAGTCAGTGACATTAGGTGGTACGGGTAACGAGAAAGGTGACCGCCATCCGAAAATTCGCAAAGGTGTGATGATTGGTGCGGGTGCGAAAATCTTAGGCAACATTGAAATTGGCCAAGGCAGCAAAGTGGGTGCAGGTAGCGTCGTGTTAGACAGCGTGCCGCCACACGTTACAGTGGTAGGTGTCCCTGCTAAAATTGTGGGTAAACCCTGTTGTCAGAACCCTTGCGAAACCATGAACCAGAACGTTCTGCAGGACTGATGTCAGACAGAGCTTCTGGTTTTCCTCTTGGTGGATAGGTATAAAAGCGCGATTTCAAATAGCAAATCAATTTAATCAAGTTGTTATTCCTAAACTACACTGTATAGAAGCCGTTTATATTCGGTTTGCACAGGAGTAGTTTTTATGAATCCCGTCATTTCTGCACAAGCACACTCACTTAACGAACTTCTTAAGGCCAACGAAACAGCGAAGGCGCAATTTCTGCTTGAACAGTCACATTTGCCTTACGACGTACAGGATCTCATATTTGCTGCTGTCTCCGGCCTTGGCAAACTCGAGGATGAGTTACTGGCACAAATACTTGAAGAATGTGTTACCAGCTCGAGTTTCGATGAAAGACTGAATCACTAAGCCGCTATCGAAACGCTTGCAGACTGTTCAATAAAGTAGGTCAGCTCTTTCACGCAAAACTTTAGAACCGGATTCAGTCTGACATTTTTTCCGTTCATTACGTATAACTGATGTCGAAATTCAAACCAGTTTTTGCCCACCGGCACAAGCTGCTGAGCATATAATTCAGACGCCACAATATAATCAGGCAGTAACCCGATGTAATGACCGGTAAGGATAGCAGATACACAACTCTCGTATGAATCCGAATACGTTTTAACACTGAGGCGGCGGCTATCCCTAACATAGTTCCCCGAAGCCAGTCCTGACATACCCACTGCGGAAAATTGCTCTAAATCAACTTTACGCAACTGCTCTTCAGACAGACTTGCTAAGGGATGAGACTTGGCACAATATAAACGCCCTGAATGATGTGCGTTCATTGGATGAAACATCACGGACTCGGGTTTAACAAGGTCATAGCTGGATACAACCAAATGACATTCGCCAGACAGCGCCACATGCTCTACTTCATGGTATAAGCGGGTTTGAATATTAATGTGGACATCATCAAATTTTTTCATTGTGCTTTGTACCGCCTTTGATACGGCCGTCAACACCTCTGGTGACAATGATGCCTGGACAACAATTGTGACATGCCCTGAGTAATCATCATGCAAGCTTTTCAGGTTATAAACAAAGTTATCAAAAGCATTAAAAATACGTTTGGTTTCCTGATATACCAGTTCGCCTTCTTTTGTTAACTGAAAGCCACCCCGGCCACGATGACATAACACCAGATCCAATCGTTCTTCCAATTTTTTGATGGCAGCACTAATATTGGGTCGTTGCATTCTAAGCACCGGCTCCGCGGCGGTAAAACCGTTACAGGACGCGACGGCGTAATAGACGCGGAGTAATTTGATATCACTTTCTTGAAGACGATTTAACATGACTGCCTCTGGCTAAAACCTGTTCACTGATACGGAACATTAGGTATATACAGTCATACTAAACCAAATCTGGCCCCTTGAAGCATAATTAGGGCAAAATTGTGAAACAGGTCAAACAATTGCTGCTAAAGAATAAATTTTCTCCCAGTTTCGCGACTTAAGACACTTCCACCAATTGCGCCCGCAACGCCTCAACCTGATCACGAAGTTTCGCCGCCTCCTCAAATTCCAGATTCTTGGCGTGTTCAAACATCGCCTTCTCTATTTTGGCGATTTCCTGCATCACAGACTTAGGATTGGCAATATAATGGGCACCTGTTTCCGCTACCGCTAACCTTGGATGATCATCATTTGCACCGCCCCCCACATCCATAACATCGGTAATCGCCTTGTTGAGTTTAGTGGGTACAATATTGTTTTCGAGATTAAACTGTTCTTGTTTTTCACGGCGACGATTGGTTTCATCAATAGCTCGTTGCATAGAGCCGGTAATGCGGTCCGCGTAGAGTATAGCCTTCCCGTTGATGTTTCTGGCAGCACGACCAATGGTCTGAATTAAGGAGCGATCAGAACGTAAAAAGCCTTCCTTATCAGCATCCAGAATCGCTACAAGCGACACTTCGGGCATGTCCAGCCCCTCTCGTAACAAGTTGATACCCACCAGTACGTCGAATTTGCCCAAGCGTAAATCACGAATAATTTCCATCCGTTCCACTGTATCGATATCAGAATGCAAGTAACGTACTTTCACGTCGTGCTCATTTAGATAATCACTGAGATCTTCGGCCATTCGCTTGGTTAAAGTCGTCACCAGCACTCGCTCGTTAACTTTCACCCGTAAACGAATTTCAGAAAGCAGGTCATCGACCTGAGTGCTGACAGGCCGTATTTCTAACACTGGGTCCAGTAATCCTGTCGGTCTGACGACTTGCTCAACAATATCGTCACTGGATTTTTCCAACTCATATTTGCCAGGGGTAGCTGACACATAGATGGTTTGTGGAGATAACGATTCAAATTCTTCAAATTTAAGGGGCCGGTTATCCAAGGCTGATGGCAAACGAAAGCCATACTCCACCAACGTTTCCTTGCGTGACCTGTCCCCTTTAAACATGGCACCAATCTGAGAAACAGTGACGTGAGATTCATCGATAAACAACAAGCCATCAGACGGAAAATAGTCTATCAGCGTCGGGGGTGGTTCTCCCGGTGCTCTGCCTGACAAATAGCGGCTGTAATTCTCGATCCCCGAGCAATAACCCAACTCCAGCATCATTTCAATATCAAACTGGGTCCGTTGGGTTACCCGCTGCTCTTCGATTAGTTTGTTTATTTCTTTTAATTGCGCCTGTCTGTCTTTCAGTTCCAGTTTGATTTCATCTATGGCACCTAATATTTTTTCTCGCGGTGTCACGTAGTGTGTTTTCGGAAATACTGTCGCTCGCGCCACCGTTTTATCTACGGCGCCAGTCAGAGGATCAAAGAGACTGATACGTTCTATTTCCTCGTCGAACAGTTCGACACGAATGCCAAGCCTGTCCGAGTCAGCCGGAAAAATGTCAATGACATCCCCCCTGACGCGAAATGTCCCGCGCTCAAAATTCACGTCATTACGGCTATATTGCAATTCAGCTAATCGCCGCAGAATCTGCCTTTGGTCCATGATGTCGCCCTGACGCAAATGCAGGAGCATTTTCATGTAGGACTCAGGATCACCTAAACCATAAATTGCTGATACTGATGACACGATGACGACATCCCGTCGCTCCATCAGTGCTTTTGTGGCCGACAATCGCATTTGTTCAATGTGATCATTTATGGACGCATCTTTTTCAATAAAGGTATCGGTCGTAGGCACATAAGCTTCGGGCTGATAATAGTCGTAATAGGATACGAAATACTCCACGGCATTGTGGGGAAAGAATTCTTTCATCTCCCCGTATAACTGCGCCGCCAGTGTCTTATTGTGTGCCAGTATTAAAGTTGGCCGCTGAACCTGCTGAATAACGTTGGCCATGGTAAAGGTTTTGCCGGAACCGGTAACGCCAAGCAATGTTTGATGGGCCAGACCGTCTTCTAGTCCTTCTACCAATGCTTCAATCGCTTCAGGCTGATCACCAGCGGGTTGATAATTGGATTTAAGTTCAAAACCACGACTCATCATTTATCCTTCCTGTTTTGCCACTGACAGCGCTTCAGATAATGCAAATTCATCACTCAATAACTTGCGGAACCACACAACGGATACGCAAGCTGTGAGTAGATTGGCCACAACCCCCATCCAAAACATGCCTGACAACTGATATAAAATACTGCCCAGGTAGGATATGGGCACAAAGAAAACAAACAGCCTAAGTATGCTGAGTGTCAGAGCCATCATGGGTTTGTGCATCGCGTTGAGCGACGAATTAGTGAGAATAATAATGCCTTGTAAACCATAGCCCAATGGTACGATCATCAAAAACAGCTGAATCAATTCGATGACTTCTTTTTCTTGCGCAAAGATGTTGGCAATAAATGGGGAAAGTATCCACATCAACACAAAGATAAGAAGTTGCCAAAATAGAACAAACTTCAACGCAAACTTATATGCCTGCTTTACTCGGTGAATCTTTCCGGCTCCATAGTTTTGACTAATAAACGGCGGCAGAGTCATAGATAAGGCTAACACTACTATACAGGCAATTGATTCGATTCGCCCCCCTACTCCCCAGGACGCAACTGCTGCTGTACCATAAGTTGCCACTATCGCCGTTAGCACTCCATTGGCGATTGGCGTCAGCATATTGGCCCCTGCGGCAGGAATACCAATTCTTAAGATATTGCCACCACTGGCGCGCAACTCAGAAAAACGCAATAAGCGCGGCTCAATCAGTTTTCGTTTTACCGCCAATAAATACAAAATATGGACACTACCCACGCCCCAGGCAATAAGAGTTGCCAATGCTGCCCCCTGGATCCCCATCGCTGGTATAGGACCGAATCCAAATATCAGTATCGGATCCAGCACCGCATTAATTAACCCTCCTAAGGCCATAATAATACTGGGTGTTTTTGTATCTCCGCAGGCACGCAACACAGAGTTGCCTACCATAGGCAATGACAGAAATATTCCGGCACCATACCAGACCACCATGTAGTCGATAATGAAAGGCATGTGCACTTCAGTCGCCCCCAGAAGGGTAAAAATGGGTTCGATTGTAAATATACCTATAACGGTCAGACCAATGACCAATAACAACGCAATAGTTAAGGCGGTGGTGCCTGTCACTTTGGCATGTTCACGATCCCCAGCACCTAATAATTTGGCAATGGTGGCGGAAGTGCCTATACCCAAACCGATATTTAAACTGATAACCGTAAAGGTCACAGGAAAGGTAAAGCTGATGGCTGCGAGTTGTTCAGTCCCCAAAAGACTGACGAAAAAAGTATCGACCAGGCCAAAAGTCATTAACAGAATCATCCCTAACACGACGGGTAAGGTCATTCTGCGTAACGTTGCTGCGATATCACCGGACAACAAATCCGATTTATTGGATGTTTTTTGCAAAGGAATCAGTCCAAAGTTTTATGAATTATTAGGGGCTATGGATCTTCGAACACAGATCGCCGCACTCGAAACTGCGGGCACATATTGTATGTTATTGACATAATGAAAACTATGTTATTCAGTTTTTGAAACACTTTTAATCAACACAAGGGCCGTTATTTCAATTTTTTTTAACAGAAGCTTCGTTAGCAGTGCGCTATGTGTCAAAAAAGTGTCATACGTCAAAGGGAATGCGCGCTTTTACACAACTGTAGAATGTGAAAGCGTATTCATCTTATTTGACTCGTCGGTCAGTGCAGTCAAAGAAGATGCCAAAAATCAAGCCTGTTTTAGATATTTTTTTAAGATATTTGGCTTGACTTAGTAAAACAACACACAAGCAAATCCGCTATGATTAAATTGTCGACAAATTGCTTAATCCAGATACAGAAACATTCTTAAGTCATTGTTTTTACTATCTTTTATAGGTTTTTAATGAAAATTATGATTATCAACTTGACAGCTAAAACACTGGGCTGAAGCAACTTGTTATGATTTCATCAACATAGTTATCCACAGATTTGGTGGATAACTCTATATTTGTCAATAAACTCGTGTGTTACAGACGAACGACGTAAAATTTAGGTAAGTCGACACTAACGTTGTAACGCTCTTTGGCACGTTAATAAAATGTTAATTGCTGTATATGTAATCAGTAGTTGCAGGTCAGGTTAGATCTTTTTTTCATATTATTGTCATTTTTATACTCTGATTGTCACACTTCCCTTTTTGTTATGGAACGTCCGATGGAATAACTACCAAATTAAATGGTTGGAGGTACGTTGATAACTGTAGTTTGGTTCAAAAAACAGGCAAATTTGCACTTATTAGGTCACTGTGTCTAGATTTTGTCCGGTCTTATCGATTTATTTAAAAATATTCGCCAGCACTTATTGACACCATTACTGCCTGTCTTTATTATTCGCCCCCGTCTTGAGGGCCTCGGGTCAATGAGACACGTTTAGTAGGCAATTCCCCCTTAGCTCAGTTGGTTAGAGCGACGGACTGTTAATCCGCAGGTCCCCCGTTCGAGTCGGGGAGGGGGAGCCAACTACTAAATAGAATATCTGTAAATAAATATCTGCTCCCCCTTAGCTCAGTTGGGTAATGAGTGGTCGCGATAGCGATGAGAAGTGATTTAACATCACTTCGAGAAGGAAGCACGCGAAGACAGGACGTCTGAGCTGGAAACAAGCTTCATGGATGAATTAAAAACGCAGTAAAATTTATATCTGCTCCCCCTTAGCTCAGTTGGTTAGAGCGACGGACTGTTAATCCGCAGGTCCCCCGTTCGAGTCGGGGAGGGGGAGCCAATTCTTGCACCAATTCCCTTAAAATTCCCTATTATCTGATCTTGCTCATTGAGCTTGCCGTAACATTCGCAATAACCCTATGATTAGCAAGTTGTTTCTGCACTCCGAAAACGCGATAATGACGCCAAACTTTCAAACCAACGGATATTTAACGCTTATCCCATGACCGAATATGTACTCTTGTTGATTAGTACAGTCCTGGTGAATAACTTTGTACTGGTTCAATTTCTTGGATTATGCCCATTTATGGGTGTCTCCAATAAACTGGAAACGGCACTTGGCATGTCGATGGCGACGACCTTTGTGCTTACCGTGGCTTCTGTTGCCAGCTATCTCGTTGAAGCATTTATCCTATCTCCTTTGGGAATGTCTTACCTGCGCACCTTGAGTTTTATTCTGGTAATTGCAGTCGTTGTGCAGTTGACCGAAATGATCGTGCACAAGACCAGTCCGACGCTATATCGTTTATTAGGTATATTCTTGCCTTTGATTACTACTAACTGCGCAGTTTTGGGTGTCGCCCTTTTAAATATAAAACAAGCCCATACCTTTGTAGAATCCATTCTTTATGGCTTCGGTGCTGCGATTGGGTTCTCTTTAGTGTTGGTGTTATTTTCCGCTATGCGAGAAAGACTTGTCATCGCAGATGTCCCAACGCCATTTAAAGGTGCGGCAATTGCCATGATTACAGCTGGTTTGATGTCAATGGCCTTTATGGGCTTTAGTGGTCTTGATTGATGGAGAATACATGACCCTTCTTTCGATATTTCTGATCGCCCTGCTCTCGCTTGCATTTGGTTGTCTGCTGGGTTTTGCTGCAATCAAATTCAGGGTAGAAGGTGATCCATTAGTGGAACAAATCGATGAGATTTTGCCACAGACTCAATGTGGTCAATGTGGTTATCCTGGCTGTAAACCTTATGCTGAAGCCATTGCCAATGGCGACGATATCAATAAATGCCCTCCCGGTGGTGAAGCAACCATTAAAAAACTCGCCGATCTGATGGGTGTAGAAGCTAAACCACTGGATGATGCGCACGGCAGTGAAGATGTCAAAAAAGTTGCGGTTATTCGCGAGGACGAGTGCATTGGTTGCACTAAATGTATTCAGGCCTGTCCAGTTGACGCCATATTAGGTGCTACACGGCAAATGCATACGGTCATTGCGGATGAATGTACGGGTTGTGATTTATGTGTTGCGCCCTGCCCTGTTGATTGTATTGATATGGTACCGGTTAAAACCAATACTCGAAATTGGCAATGGGATTTAGAGCCCATTCAGATCAAGGAAATCGGATAATTCTATGTCTGTTGCCATTATAGATAAAATCAAAAACGGTGAATTGTGGGACTTCCCGGGAGGCGTGCACCCACAACAATTCAAAGAGTTGTCTAATCAACAACCCATCAGCAAGCTCGCTTTACCTGAATTATTGTACTTGCCAGTAAAACAACATGTCGGCGTCAGCGGGAAATTGTCTGTCGAAAAAGGGGATAGCGTACTAAAAGGGCAAACATTGTCTTCTAGTGCTAATCCATTTGCCGTGCCTGTGCATGCCCCTACGTCGGGTGAAGTGGTAGATATTACCGAGCATGTTTCTGCTCACCCTTCAGGATTGCCAGAAAAGACCATTATTATTCGACCTGATGGTAAAGAAAAATGGGTGGATCTTAATCCTGTCGCTGATTTCCAGAAATACAGCCGGATGCAACTCACCGAACTAATCTGCAATGCAGGTATCAGTGGTATGGGGGGCGCCGGTTTTCCTACTCACATCAAAGTGTCGTCCAGCAAAAACATCGAATTTCTGATTATTAATGGTATTGAGTGTGAACCCTACATCACTTCTGATGACCGATTAATGCGGGAACACGCATGGCAAATTCGCCAGGGCATTGATGTATTGAGCTACATACTGCAACCACAACATATCATTGTAGCAGTAGAGGATAATAAGCCAGAGGCGTTGGAGGCATTGCGTATTGCCATTCAGGATAACGATAAAATTGTCCTTAGCAGTGTGCCAACAAAGTATCCCGCTGGCGGTGAAAAGCAGTTAATTCAGGTGTTGACAGGTCGCGAAGTGCCCAGCGATGGTCTGCCTGTCGATGTTGGAACCATGATGTACAACGTCGGTACCTGCTACGCAATTGCTGACGCCGTATTTTCCGGCAAACCATTGATAGAAAGAGTGGTGACAATTACCGGACAGGCTATCGAACGGAGACAAAATGTCTGGGCCCTGTTTGGTACACCCGTATCTCACCTGCTGGATCAAGCTGGTTACCAAGCCGATAAGCAACGTTCACCCTATGTGATCATGGGTGGACCAATGATGGGATTCGCTATCCATTCACAACAGGTTCCTGTTATAAAAACCACCAATTGCCTGCTAGTTCCAGCTGAAAATGAAGTCGCCACTATCGAACAGGAACAAGCCTGCATCAGGTGCGGGGCCTGTGCCGACGCGTGTCCAGCGGGATTACTACCGCAACAATTGTTTTGGCATAGCAAAGGAAAAGAGTACGACAAGGCTCAGGAGTACGACCTCTTTGACTGCATTGAGTGTGGTGCCTGCGCCTTCGTTTGCCCCAGCAGCATTCCTCTCGTACATTATTATCGTAAAGCTAAGGCCGATATTCGCATTCAACAGGAAGAGCAGCACAAGGCCGACAAAGCCCGGGAGCGATTCGAAGCGCGAAATCGTCGACTGGAAAAAGAAAAACAAGCAAGAGAAGAAAAAGCCCGACAAGCCGCGGCAGCCAGAGCAGAAAAGCAACAACAAAAAAGTGACAAAGACGACCAATCCTCCCGTGTCGCGGCGGCGCTAGCCAGAGCTAAGGCTAAAAAAGCGCAGGTTCAAGAAGTGCCTTCCGAATCTAGTAGTCAGGAAACCGCTCCGGTCGAGGTGCAAAACCCACCAGAGGCGCAATCAGAAACATCGCCAAAAGACGACAAAAAGCAACGCGTCGCAGAAGCAATAGCCAGAGCTAAAGCCAAAAAGGCTGCGCAAGCACAAGATACAGAAGCAAAAAGCAACGAAAGCAGCTCAGAGAAACCAGAAGCGGAGCAAACATCCAGCCAGCCGTCGGATACTCAAAAAAGAGTCGCAGACGCCATTGCCCGTGCCAAAGCTAAAAAAGCCGCAAAACAACAAAAGGATAACAGCTAAGCCATGCAATTTACTTTGGCCAGTTCTCCACACCAACGAAAGAAGCGCAAAACCAGCGACATCATGTTACTCGTCATGCTGTTGGCGATTCCCGGCGTTCTCACACAGGTTTACTTTTTCGGCATCGGTACGTTAATTCATATAGCGCTGGCGGCGATTACCGCTATCGTTGCCGAGGCTTCCATGCTGGAACTGCGCAAGAAAAACATCGAGTTAGCCATTAAAGACAATACCGCGCTGTTAACCGCTTTTTTGTTAGCTATTGCCATTCCTCCCTTTGCTCCCTGGTGGATCCCGGTTATCGGTACACTGTTCGCTATCGTTATTGTGAAACAGCTCTATGGCGGTTTAGGTTTTAATTTATTTAATCCAGCCATGGCAGCCTACGTGCTGTTATTGATTTCGTTTCCGGTACAAATGACCTCATGGTCTGCCCCCTTTGGCAGCTCTGAAATCAATCAGACTGCGGCCGATGCCTGGACAGTGATTTTCACCGGCTTCAGTACTGAAGGATACAGCGTGGAGCAACTGCGCACTGGTGTCGATGGTTATACCATGGCAACACCATTGGATGGTGTAAAAACAGCTTTGAAAAATGCCATGACCGCCGGCGAAGCAATGAATGCACAAATGATGATTTCCAATGGCATTTTTTCAGGACTGGGAATTGGTTGGGCATGGGTCAATCTGGCTTACCTCATTGGCGGTATATTGCTAATTCAGATGCGTGTAATCAACTGGCATTTACCGGTCAGTATGTTGGCTGGGCTGGCACTGAGTGCAGCACTATTTGCCCTGTTTGATGGTGATCGCTTCCCCGGCCCAATGTTTCATTTATTTAGCGGTGCCACTATGCTGGGGGCTTTCTTTATTATTACTGACCCCGTTACTGCCGCCACCAGCAATAAAGGTCGATTGATTTTTGGTTTTTCAATTGGTGTGCTGACTTATATTATTCGCACTTGGGGTGGCTATCCAGATGCAGTAGCATTTGCTGTATTACTATTAAATATGGCTGTTCCGGTGATTGATCAATTGACCAAACCAAGAACCTACGGACATCAAAAATCCCGTCATGGAGCCAGCCCTGATGCTTAACGCTATTTCAAAAAACGGCGGTTTACTTGCGGGCTTTACGCTGATCACTACGGCAATATTGAGTCTGGTTTATTGGTTAACTGCTCCTCGCATTGACGCGCAGGTACGTGCCCGCACTGCTCAGTTGTTGCATCAGGTTCTGCCACAGAGCAGATTCGACAATAATATAATTACCAGTTGCACCCTCGTAAACACCGGCAATCCCGAAATGCCAACTGCGCGAGTATTCAGAGCTTTCAAGGCGGAGCAACCTGTTGCACTGATCGTAGATACCATCACACCCAATGGGTACAGTGGTGATATTCGTTTTCTGGTGTCAATCCTCGCAAGTGGAAAGATTGGTGGTGTGCGGGTACTGGAGCACTCAGAGACACCGGGGCTGGGTGATAAAATAGAACTTCGCATTGATGACTGGATCCTTAGTTTCGAACAGTTGAACTCAGCATCAGTATACGACTCTGTGTGGGCGGTGAAAAAAGACGGTGGTCAGTTTGATCAGTTTACCGGAGCGACTATTACGCCAAGAGCGGTAGTATCTGGTGCGCAACAGGCGGTTAAATATGCACTGGAACATCAGGACCAACTTTACCAGGCCACCGCAGATTGCGGTCAGGAAGCAACGTCATGAGTGAATATAAAGAATTAAGCTGGCAAGGTTTGTGGAAAAACAATCCCGCGATGGTGCAGCTTTTGGGGCTGTGTCCTCTGCTGGCTGTCACTGGAACCGTGATCAACGGCTTAGGTTTGGGACTGGCGACGATATTAGTGCTTGTCGGCTCAAATTGCACCGTATCCCTGATTCGTCACTATGTGCCCAACGAGATCCGCATTCCCATCTTCGTATTGGTCATCGCCGGATTTGTTACCATCGTAGAACTCCTGATGAAAGCATTCACTTATGAGTTGTATCAGGTGCTTGGTATTTTTATTCCGCTGATTGTAACGAACTGCGCCATTATTGGCCGGGCCGAAGCGTATGCCTCGAAAAATAATGTTAAGTTGGCGGCATTTGATGGCTTGATGATGGGAGTCGGTTTTACCCTGGTTCTGATGCTATTGGGTGCCTTAAGAGAGCTTCTGGGTAATGGTACATTGTTTAGCAATGCCCATTTACTGCTGGGAGAATGGGCTCACGTTTTGGAGCTGACATTATTTGAGACTGATAGTCCATTTTTGATCGCTATATTACCACCAGGTGCATTTTTGGGGATGGGATTGCTGATCGCGCTCAAGAATGCCCTCAACGATAAAATGGAATCGCTATTTGCCACTGCCCCCACAGAAAAAACTGTTGAACGCGCACGTGTCACCAGCGAAGCATAAACCCGGCAATTATGAATAAACAAAAAAGACTGGAAATCCTTACTCGACTCCGGGATGCCAATCCGCATCCAACCACCGAATTAAATTTTTCGACACCCTTTGAGTTGTTGGTTGCGGTAACGCTGTCGGCACAAGCGACCGATGTCAGTGTGAACAAAGCGACGGATAAGTTGTTTCCGGTAGCGAACACCCCTCAAGCAATTTATGACCTCGGCGTGGATGGTTTAAAAAGCTATATTAAAACAATCGGGTTGTATAATTCCAAGGCGGAAAATGTACACAAGATGTGTCGTATTTTGCTGGACAAGCACCAGGGCGAAGTCCCGGAAAGTCGCGAGGCATTGGAAGCCTTGCCCGGTGTCGGCCGAAAAACGGCCAACGTGGTCCTTAATACCGCCTTTGGCTGGCCCACCATTGCTGTAGACACCCATATTTACCGCGTCTCCAACCGCACCAAATTCGCCATGGGTAAAAACGTCGATTTAGTGGAACAGAAATTATTAAAAGTGGTTCCAGCAGAGTTTAAAGTCGATGTACACCACTGGCTTATTTTGCATGGCCGTTATACCTGCATTGCCCGCAAACCACGTTGCGGTTCTTGCATCATTGAAGATTTGTGTGAGTTTAAAGATAAAACTGAGTAGCTAAGAAAGAAGTTTATTGCTCACTCAAAATAATCATTTGATAATTCCGATTTTGTTAATTGTCATTCTCGCTATTTGGCGTATTGCGCTGCAATAAAAAACTAAAAGCAGTGTCGCTTTTAGTTTTTATTTACCCCACTATTACTTAAAAAGCTTAGAATGGTCTTCCGCAAACTGCTTAAATGATGTCGGTTCACGGCCCAATAACTTTGCTAAGTCATCTGTTACATAAGCGTATTTACCTGTTGCAAACAATTCCTGAATTTCCACTAAAACGTCAGCACTCCATTGTGGCATGCCTTGACCTAACATAGCGTCTAATGCCGCTTGTCCCGGTACTGGAACGTAGGTGATCTGCTCATTCAATACCGAACTCAATTGCGCTGCTACCTCGTGGAATGACAAACTTTCTGGCCCTGTTAGTTCGTAGATTTTATTGTCGTGACCGGCTTCGGTTAAAATTTTGAAGCTAACTTCTGCTAAATCACGCACGTCAACGATACTTTGTTTGGCTTCACCTAATGGCAAGTAAAACTGCTTGCTACCTTTGATGGCCTCCGCTTGCCAAAACATATTCTGGTGAAACGAGTTAGGGCGCAAAATAGTGTAAGTCAGTCCAGAGTCAATTAACGCTTGGTCTGAGTAACCGTGTTGGCGAATCACTTCTGAAGGTGAATTAACATCCGCACCTAAGCCTGAAAACTTCACTAACTTTTTCACGTTTGCCTGCTTAGCCGCTTGATAGAAGTTACTAAACCACTCAGGTGTCTCCGGAGAAATCGCTGTTACTATGTAAGCTTTCTCAATACCATCAAAAGCGGCCGTCAACGACTCTGGCTTGGCTAAGTCAGCTTCCACCAGTTGCACGTATTCATTTGCTAAGTGTGCTGCTTTTTCAGCGTCACGCACCATGGCGCGAACTGCGACTTTATTTTGAACAAATTGTTCAAGTAATGCCCGGCCATTGGTGCCTGTTGCGCCTGCAACCAAAATATTTATTGTCTGATTCATTGTCTTAAATCCTTATTTATTTAAAGCTAACTGCTGAAATGTTGCGTTTACGATCGATGCCCCTAATGATAGGTTCTGGAGCAATGTTTTGCGGGAATACCCAGCCACGCTGATGTAAATAAATTACTAAGTCCATGGTCGTGTCTGCCACTTCAATTCGAACGACTTTGCCGTTTTTTACAGTCATGATTAGATTTTCAACCGATGTACCTTTACGACCCGACGGGCTGATGCCGAAGAACGGTTCAACATGCTGCCAATGTAAGTTGAAGGTCATAACGGCTCTGCCGTTACCGTGTTTGTCTACTGCGTTTATTTCATCAACCAGGTCGACACGTGGTGCAAACGACACTAAAAACGCGTTTGCCCAACCTTTTAATGCATCTAAGCCTTGTACGCCAAACATGGCTGAACTATTGGTTACCACGTTTTTATCGATAACTTGATCCCAGTCTGACAAATTACCCGTTTGAAAGGCTTGATACACTTGTCTGGTTAAAGTATTGCTGGTGTTAGCTTGGTTCTCGTTATGTGACCCGGCAAATGTATTGCCAGCGAAAAATAAAAATACAACTAAAAGTAATTTGGTTAATTTCATTGTTAGTTCCTGCTCATTAAGTTGAAGCTATAGTAAAGATTTGTTTAATGACTAAAAATAGGATAAAAGTAATTTCAAAATTCACTTTGAGTCATCAATAATGAAAGACCTCTCTAATGCCTTTACCTTTGTTGCCGTCGCGCAGGAAAGAAGTTTTGTTGCGGCTGCCAATAAACTTGGCATGTCAAGCTCAGCGGTAAGTAAAGCCGTATCAAGGTTAGAATCAGACTTAAAAGTAAAACTCCTGCACCGAACCACACGCAGTGTATCTTTGACACCAGAGGGAGAAAGTTATCTTCGAGGCATCGTTGCCATCGCCAATGATTTGGATAACTTAAATCAATATATCAGCTCGACAAATTCCGCCCCATTTGGTCAGCTAAAAGTCAGTTTACCTCCAGCCTATGGCAGAACAGTCGTATTACCACAACTGCATCATTTTTACGCAAAATATCCAGACATCACTTTGGAGTTGTCTTTTGAAAGTCGCCCCATTAATTTGGCAGAAAGCAGCGTCGATTTAGTGGTACGCTCCAATAAACTACCGGATAGTGCTAATTTGGTTGCACGAAAATTATCGGATGTTCGGCAGGTGATTTGTGCCACGCCGGAATATCTTGCCCGCATCGGCGGAATCGATTCCGTCGACGATTTAGAACATCATAATGTTATTGTGATGAAACACGCCTCAAAAGGCCGCCGTTTGCCATTGCAGCTTAGCGGTAATAGGACCTTAACTGTGGAAGGTAATTTGTGTGTTGATGACGCCGAAGCCAAAGCGATAGCGGTAAAACACGGACTCGGTGTTGGTCAGTTGTTTGAGTTTTTTGTTGAGAAAGAGTTACAAGACGGTACGTTGGTTGAAGTTTTGCCAGAACAACGCCCTAGCGATATTCCTTTGTACATTATGTATTTGGATAGAAAATTGGTGTCGCCAAGAATTCGGGCATTTATTGATTTTCTTGATGAGCTTACAAAGGGCAAATTTTAATTTTTTCTAGATTCGCCATGGACAAAAACGTCAACTTAGTGGTTATGAAATTATTAAAAGTGCTTCCAGCGTTGTTCAAAGTTGATACACATGATTGGTTTATTTTGCATGTGTCCGATACAACTGCATTGCCCGAAAGCCACTGTGCGGCCCTTGCCTGATTGAAGACTTGTGGGAGTTTAAGGAGCAGTCCTCTGGAGTTACAAGCTTTATTTCTATCCCTGAGTTTTGTCATTTTGTCGTTTATCCATTGTTACGCTTTTACAAATCGCATAGCTTACAAATTCCATTATCAAAGACAACGGCATATTGATGAGACTGAGTTCTATTATCAAATTCCTGGCCTGTTCCACCCTACTAATGACCTGCCACAGCTATGCAACGCAGTATAAGTTGTTACCTGATGATGGTAAGGCAACAGATCATTTTGGCTTTAGTGTCGCAATAGACGGCACAACTGCATTAATCGGTGCTTACAAAGCCGATGCCAAAAATGTCCCAGACTCGGGAGCAGCCTACGTATATTCCCTTGGCTCTGCGGGATGGGAGCAGCAAGCAAAGTTAGTCGCCGAACCTGCACACGCTGATGATACTCTTGGCGGAAATGTGGCATTGAAAAACCACATGGCTATGTTAGGGGTACGAAATAGAGACGACAAAGGTGCTGATGCTGGTGCAGTGTTTGCCTTTGAGCGTAAGGCAAATTCCTGGTCGCAAACGCAAATTTTAACCGCTATAGATGCTAAACCTGGCGATGCATTTGGTCAGAGCATCGCTCTCACGGAACGATTTCTTGTCATCGGTGCCCCCCACAGCGATTCACCAGATAAAGACACCGGATCGGCTTACGTTTACATACGAGACAAAAATACATGGCAATTTCAGGGCAAACTAACGGCAAAAGATGGCGCCGCTGGTGACTTGTTCGGCATCAGTGTAGCGATCGATGGTGACACCATTCTAGTGGGTGCTGACTTAAATGATGAAAAAGCAGAAAATGCCGGTGCCGTCTATGTCTTTGTATTTGACGGCAAACAATGGGGTCAACAAGCAAAACTCATGGCTGAAGATGGTGCAAACACTGATATCTTTGGGGTGAGAGTAGCATTGCTTGGTGATACAGCACTAATATCAGCCAGAAGAGATGACATTGAGGACGTAGGTGTGGATGTTGGCTCAGCCTATATTTTTGAACGAATTAAAAATAAATGGATACAAACACAAAAGTTAGTTGCACCTGATGGTGAAACCGATGACAGATTCGGTCGTGGTGTAGCTTTAAACAACGAGATAGCTTTAATCACTGCTATGCAAGATGATACTAATGGCACTGATACGGGCGCATTGTATGTATTCAAAAAACAACAAGGACAATGGCAATTAATATCGAAAGTAGTGGCTAGTGATGGTGCCATTGAAGATAGATTTGGTTGGAACGTTGCCCTTTCAGGCAAAAACGCAATCGTCGCTTCTCCTTTACGCGACGACAATGGAAATGCATCGGGCGCGGCTTATATTCAAAACTTGTCGGATTAAAATCGCTCTTAAGGGGGTTATTTTCCCATCTCACAATCTATCCATTCAAGTATCTCGCAATTAATAATTTCTGGTTGTTCTCTGTGCAAAAAATGGCCAGCATTATCTATCAGTGCCCATTGATAATCAGCATCAGGTGTAAAGCAATCTTTTGCCCTTGGGAGCATTTCTTTTCTCATGTCTTGTTGACCACATAAAACACGCGTAGGAACAGATATTTGTTGGTTTAGTTTGTTGAAAATGTCTTCAAACTCAGGATTTCGATATTTACTTTGAACAGCGGCTCGGTAATACGCCAGCGTATCCTCAACACTTTGCTGTTTTAACATCGAGGAAATTATATACTCTACATGTTCAAGATCATCAAAATTTGGTGACCAAATTCGCCATAAAAACAATAGAAACTTTCCTTTCCTCATTCGAATTAATTTTTCAGGTAGCCAAGGGAGCTGAAATAAAAACCAATGAAACGACCGGATGCAGTGCCTAAGAGATCCTTTTAATGTTCGGTTAATCTCCACTGGGTGGGGTATAGCCAATATCATTGCGCGACGGACTTTTTCAGGAAACGCCCCTAAAAGTCCATAACTTATTGCGGCCCCCCAATCTTGTCCTATCAGGTAGACAGGTTCTCCATCATTTAACACCTCGATTAATTCAACCATATCAACGACCAACGTCGCTCGGTCAAAGTAGCTATTGGGCTGTGTTGTTGTGGGTAAATATCCTCTGGTAAATGGCACGATAACGCGGTAACCATGTTGGCTTAAAAATCGAATCTGATGTTCCCAGGAGTAAGCATTATCAGGATAGCCATGAATTAACAGTACTGTTGGCCCTTTACCGGCTTCCAAATAGGCATAGTTTGCGCCATTTACTGCCACGCTTTTATGCTCCGCATAATCTATGTATTTCATGCCGTTATTTTCCCGAATCATTGATAGGCTGCCTGCAACTGCTACAGCGCTTAAGCGATACTTTTCCGTTAATTATTTGCCGATAACATAACTCAGTAGCCGATGGCTTACATATTAATGTGGGGATACATAAAACGGCTGGAAAATCGTAAAGCTTGTAATATTTGCCTGTGAATTATGTAGTACTTGTTTCACAGTTCGTATGACCGCAAGCTTATTTTTTATAGGACTCTTCAAGTCGATCTAATCGACGCAACAGTGCTGGCCAGGCAAGTAGGTTTGCCGCTTGTTTTGCTATTTTCTCATCTCGACCCTGCATTCCAACTTTATCTTGTATCACTTCGGGTGTGGCATAGTATTCACCCGATGAGCTACTTAATGTCGCGATTTGCATTTCACAGGCCCGTTCAATGAAATAGGTTCTCATAAACGCCTCAGCGACCGTCTCCCCCACCGTTAATGTTCCGTGATTTCTGAGTAACATAATATTTTTATCCCCTAAATCACGTTGTAATCTGGGACGTTCGTCCAGATCTACAGCAACACCTTCAAAGTCATGATAAGCAATGTCATCTCGAATGAGCATCGCGGTTTGATTGAGAGGTAAAAGACCTTTTGGGTCGGTTGCTACCGCTGTGCCGGAAATGGTATGCAAGTGAAAAACACAATTGGCATCATGACGAACTTGATGGATAGCAGAATGAATTGTAAACCCTGCAGGGTTAACCTCAAATGGAGAAGGCGCGATTTTCTCGCCTTTGATATTTATTTTTATTAGGCTCGATGCAGTTACCTCATCAAACATCAACCCAAATGGGTTTATTAGAAACTCATTATCAGTATCAGGAACACGCGCAGAAATGTGGGTAAATATAAGATCATCCCAACCAAAACTTGCGACAAGGCGATACGCCGCAGCAAGATTTACTCTCGTTTCCCATTCTTGTTCTGAACAATCAGAACTACTTTCGTAATTTGCACTTTCCATTGAATCACATTCTTTAGTCGATAAGTATGTGTGAATTTTACCTATTTTCTTATAAGAGAATGTCAACAGACTTACATTTCAAGCAAAACTAAATACATTCATCTATGGCTTTCTGGAAAGTTAAATTGCAACAAAAAAAGGGTTTATCGCTCTATTGAGTTGTAAGCCTTTCGCTGTGATTGCCCGATTTCGAATCACCGCGAAAGCGTAATCGGTAATCCATAGGGGAAATGGATAAACACTTCTTAAAGTTGTGCCTTAAGGTTACTGCCGACTCAAAGCCTGACAGCTGTGCTAACTGTTCCATTGAATAATTAGTTGACTCCAGAAGTTGCCTGGCTTTATCAACCTTTCTCTCTAACAACCAATGCAATGGAGTCATTTTATAGTGCTTTTTAAATTGCCTATCAAATGTTCTGCGGGTCATATTGGCATTCCTGGCCATGTCTGAAATGGTCAATTCTGGCGATAAATTTAACACTGCCCAGTCGAGAGTCTGAGAAATATTCGATTTCGTTTTCACTATGGGTTTTTCTACAAACTGCGCCTGCCCCCCGTTTCTGTGAGCAGGCAACACCAGTCGTCTTGCAACCGCATTGGCGCAATCGTACCCAAAGTCTTGCCTTATCACTTCAATACCTAAATCGATACCTGCAGCGCTACCAGCCGAGCATCCGATAACCCCATCGTATTGGTAAAGAATATCGTCTTTATAATTGATGTGCGGAAATTGAGATTTAAACCTGTCCGCATAACGCCAATGGGTCGTCGCTACCCGTCCATCAAGCAGGCCCAGTTCAGCCAGTAAGAATGCTCCGGAACAAAAGCTAATAATGCGCCCACCCCTTTCATAGTGCTTTAACACCTCATTCTGTAGATGAGCGTCAATATCAATTTTGCCCACGGGAAACGATGGGATCACCAAAAGATCGGACGCCGGAATGTGAACGACTTTTTCACAGTGGAATTGGGTTTCGCAAAGTCCATTGAAACTAGCTCTTTTCAGCGCGACAACCTTAGTTGTATACCAGTGTTCAAATTCCTCTCGTGGCAATGCAAAAAGTTCGATCGCTGATGCAAGTTCAAATAGAGACAATTGTTCTGTTACTAGAATGGTTGCTCTCATTGTGGCTTTCCAGACCAAAAAAGATGTCCATATATTATCGAAAGATGTCTTTTTGGACAATTCAAGTAACGGATATTTCGATGATAATAATCCCTAAGTATCAAACAAGAGGACAACACCGTGCACTCAACTGTCGTCAGACCAAAACCAGCCAGTAGCGAAGAAGCACTGAATCACTTCCAATCACATTTGCAATATGAAACAGATTGCTGGGACGTACATTATGCTTTGACAAATAACTTGCATGACTTTGTATTATTAGATGTAAGAGCAATTGAAACAGCTAAACAAGGATATATTGATGGAGCCGTTTTAATGCCCTATACCGATATACATAAAGCATCACTGGAAGCCTATCCACCTGATGCGGTGTATGTGGTCTATTGTGCAGGACCGCATTGTAATGCCACTGAAAAAGCAGCAATCCGATTAGCCAGACTTGGTAGACCCGTCAAAAAAATGATCGGAGGTGTTACAGGCTGGATTGATGAAGGCTTTGAGCTTAAATCTGATGCCTGATATGCATATAAGAGAAGCACAGCCAGGGGCTGTGCTCAGTGATTCGTTCTAACGAAAAAACTGGCCGGGCTAACGGGTTACGCAACACAATTTGCCGTTAGCCTACTCGCATGACCCCATGTCATGGAGTAACAATTAATCGTTCTACTGACTAATCAGTGTAGTGGCTGTTGAAATGAATGAAAATTGGAAGAAGATTTAGCGCTGCTCTATAGCAAATCCGGAAAACTACGGCTATTGACATTTCGGCTCTATCAATTCAAATTTCAATTCACGCTACGAAGTCGGCGAGAGTGTTCAACCACATCGATACGAAACCGTGCAAAAAAATCGGTTGCAGGTGAAGAAAATAGCGACAAAGTTTAAAGTAGAGGGCCAAAATGAGACTACTGCACACAATGTTAAGGGTGGGCAATCTGGAAGAGTCGATTGCGTTTTATACCGAATTGTTAGGCATGAAGCTGTTACGCAAAAGCGACAATGAACAATATCGGTATACACTGGCATTTGTGGGTTATGGACCCGAAGACAGCCACTCAGTTCTGGAGCTGACTTACAACTGGGACAAAGACAGTTATGAGCACGGCGAGGCATTTGGTCATATTGCCATCGGTGTCACTGACATCTACACAGTATGTGAACAGATCAGCAATAAAGGTGGCGATGTTTATCGTGCCCCCGGACCGGTAAAAGGTGGTAGTACGATAATTGCATTTGTCCGGGATCCAAATGGATACGCGATTGAACTTATTCAAAAATAGGTCGGGCCTTCTTCAATCAAAATAAGCTTCTGCGTGTTCTCCCAAAGTTCGAAGTCCCACCGACTACCTCATTGTAGTGGCCTGATAACCATCACTTTTGACACATCAATGCAAATTGCTTGTAAGAAAGTGTGTCATTATTTTTCCTGCCGAAAAAGGAGATAATTGCCGTTTAACCTGTATTTGCGACCACTCGTCCTAATATCCTTGAAAATAGAAGAGGGTTTTCCAGCCGTGCGGCGCATTTTGAAACATTTGTCTTCGAGCGTAATAACTGCAAGTCACTTATAGTAAAAGGGCTGACAAACTAAAGTGAGGAACACACATGTTTAACTACGCTCGCAGCTCAATTGCTGCATGTTTAATCGCAGCTAGTTGTTTTACGCAGGCAGAAATTACACCTGATTTAACAAAAGTCGATTACACCCTGCCGGAGGTTAAAGTTTCACCTGATGGCAAATACCTCGGACTTGCTCTGGTGAACGAAGGGCGACGCTCGCTGGTAGTTGTTGAGACTGAAACATTTAAGACAGTTGGTGGCGTTAATTTTGGTGATTTCCAGGATGTTGGCAATTTTTACTGGGCCACGGATGAACGGCTCATTACCGAGATTTTGCATCGCGAAGAGTGGAATCCAAATGCCAAGTATTATGGCGAATTGTACTCCATTGATTTTGACGGCAAACACGGCGAGATGATATACGGCTTCAGGGCTGGCGAACAACAAACCGGCAGTGTTCGTAAGGTACGAGAGGATATTTACGGTTGGGCCAGAATTGTCAGCCTGATGCCAAATGATCCCAAGCACATTTTAATTTCTTCGACTTTGATCCCCGACGGAAGTGACTTGCTGACAGAACGTCAACAACGAGACAAGATTTCCATTGATCAGATGAAAGGCCTGCACTCTACGGTGCACCGATTAAATATCCACACTGGTAAATTATCGCCATCAAAAGCACGCTCGCCTGCACCAAACGCCAAGATGTTTGCCAATGACGACGGTGAACTATTGTATGCCATTGGTGGTAATGGTGATTCACAGGAACTATACGCCTATACCGACGATGACTGGAAATTGATGAATATTGGTCAAGGAGGCGAATACACGCCACTTGGTTTTGATAAGGACTACAGTAAACTTGTCTATATCGATAATCCTGAAGGTAAAGACAGTTGTGTTTACGAGTACAGCTTCAGTACGCAATCCAGTCAACAACTTGGGGATATATGTGGTGTCAATGCTGAGTATGTCCAATCGTGCGCGGAGTTCAAAACAGCCTACGCCGTTAAAATAGCGAATTCAGCCGACTACCAGATGCTGACTCAGGACAGTAAAGAAGCCAACTTTTTTGCCTCCGTTTACGAGTTATTTGCTGGCCACGAGATAGATATAACCAGTGGCAGTGAAGATGGTACCTACTGGGTTGTTCGTGCTTCGAATGAAGAAACCCCTGTGAGCTACTATTTATACAATGGTAATAGCAACCAGTTTAATAAATTGCTGTAGCTAAGGCGAATTGGCCTAGAAAGCTTTAACTGAAAAAGCCAGCTGTCAAATGACGCTGGCTTTTTTAATATCTTTAGCAACGTGCTTTATAGCACTCCGCGTTATACCGCTGTGGCCTGATAAACAATGGTGAAGGCCATCCAGCATAGATAAGCCGCCGTGCCGAACCAGAAAGAGTTCAAGCTGTAGTACAACCATTTGCGAGTATAATTAAGATCTTGTTGTGCTGCTTTCATTTAATACTACCTGCCGCTTATCTTACTTTTTATATCGACAGATAGATTATTTTTCTTTAGCAAAAATATGCGAAATGGTTATCAAATTAGAAAGGGAGCTGATGCTCCCTGAAGAATGCTATGGCCGTTGCATGCGAATCACAACGCGTCTGTTTTTAGCCCGTGATTCTGGTGTATTATTCGGTGCGGCGTGACGGCGCTCACCGTGGCCTGTCACATCAATGCGCCCAGCTTCGACCCCCATATCACTGAAATAAGATTTCACTTCATTGGCGCGCTGTATCGACAGCTCCATGTTCTTCCATCGACCGCCATGACTATCGCTATAGCCATCCAATAACACTAATTCCATACTGGGATCTTCGCTAAGATAAGCGCCAATCATTTCCAGTTTTTTGCGTGAGCCTTTCGTTAATTTGGCACTGTTTTTCTCGTAACTTAAGACAGTGTAGGCAATATCATCAAAACTGAACGGCAATAAGTTAGAAACACAATTTACAAAATCTTCGTACGGCTCTCTGAAATTCGCAGAATTAAGCGCAACAGCTATCCCGTCGCGAGGGTTATACCAGTCCCGATAATAAAGTGTTGGCCAATATCCTTTCTCTAGCTCGGATAACATGGTCCAGGCAGCTTGCTCTGGTAAGTCACCGTTAAACTGTTTACGAATGGTCATATCAGCAATGCTATATTGCAATTCCCCAGGCATCCATTTTGGTGGAACAGAGTAAACATTTGCGATTCCATAATGCTTGGGTAAACGCAACATATCTAACTCGAACTCCATATTCAGAGTTTTGCTGGCGTAACTAGTGAAAATTGCAGCACCGTAACCGGGTAAATTATGGGCAAGCGTGCATTGAATACGTGATGGCGTCATGTTGCGCCAGTAAGATTCTTCAACATCGGCAGAATACTGTCTCAAGCTGGCGGAAGCGAAAGACGAAAGCAGCGACGCGAGAAGGAAAAGATATTTCATAACCACCCTGTAAATTGACCCGTGCTCACTTTGTATCGACCAAAGCAAAAAAAGGTTAAATCAAATTCACACACCTACCCTCTGTTCTTATCTTAGCAAGAAGTGACGAATTTATCAGCAGTTGGATGCTGAAGTTGTGCAGAGGCATGGATTCTTACTGACTTTAATGGATATCCACTATATTCCTTGTCATAATTCGCCCTTTGAAATGTCGAGTTGCGCTAAAACATGCTAGAAAACGGATATTCCCTGGTTGATCGATTTCGTGGTTACTTTCCTGTGGTTGTAGATATCGAAACCGCCGGGTTTAATGCCAATACAGACGCCTTGCTCGAAATCGCTGCCGTGACTTTAAAAATGAATCTAGAGGGTTTCCTATCTTTGGATAAAACCATACATTTTCATGTCGAGCCGTTTGAAGGGGCCAATCTGGAAAAGTCAGCACTGGACTTTAACGGTATCGATCCTCATTGCAGTCTTAGGGGTGCCGTTTCAGAAAACACTGTTTTAAAAGAAATGTTCAAAGAGTTAAGAAAGCTGCAAAAAGAGGCGGATTGTCAACGCTGTGTAATGGTAGCCCACAATGCCGCATTTGATATGAGTTTTCTTAATGCTGCTATTGAACGACAAAATATCAAACGCAGCCCGTTCCACCCTTTTGTCTCTTTTGATAGTACCAGTCTTTCGGCATTGGCTTACGGTCAGACAGTTTTGGTGAAAGCCTGCGCAGAAGCCGGTATTGATTTCGATCCTGATGAAGCGCATTCCGCATTGTATGATGCCGAAAAAACCGCACAGTTATTTTGTAAGATAGTGAACAAGTGGCATCACTTAGGCGGCTGGCCCGCCAAAAAGTAGTTGCTTTAGGCTGTTTCGGGGGAGCCGTTGCTTAAATCATGTACTCTATGGCATCGCCATTATGTTCGGTGTTATGAGTACCCACAGGCTTTTTCACCCGTAGCCTGACCATTTGTTCATGCAATTCGCTAATAAGCTTGCTACCCGTTTTGGCGCATACTCCCGGGATGATAGCGTGCATCAGGCAGGCAAACGCTGCACTAAATAACTTCAAGGAGAACCCCAGAGCCATTCTAAAGTGCTGTAGATAACTCTCATTGACACTGCGTGGGTGTTCCAGAAACAACTTATTGAACATATATAACCTCCAGCTATAACTTATAACGGATTGTATTCTAATAAATCGACGTCGGTATTTAAATGCTTAAGCTAATTCAAGCTGAAGATTTTTTATTTTCACAGACCTAAAACGTAAAAAGCCCGGTACAAAACCGGGCTAAGGATAAAGCTAGTTGCTTACAATCTTATAAAGATTCGGCATTTTCAGATAAGAATGCAGCTACCCCTTTAGGGCTTGCGTCCATACCTTTTTTACCTTCTTCCCAACCAGCAGGACACACTTCACCGTGCTCTTCGTGGAAGTTCAAGGCATCTACCATACGCAACATTTCGTCGATGTTACGGCCAAGCGGCAGATCGTTAACAACCTGGTGGCGAACCATGCCTTCGGCGTCAATTAAGAACGAACCACGGAAAGCAACCCCGGCTTCTGGATGTTCTACGTCATATGCCTGGCAAATTTCGTGTTTAACGTCAGCTACCAAAGGATATTTCACCTGACCAATACCGCCATCTTTCTCAGCGGTGTTACGCCATGCATTGTGTGAGAATTGTGAATCGATAGAGACACCAATAACTTCTACACCACGCTTCTGGAATTCTTCATAGCGGTGATCAAATGCGATCAACTCAGAAGGACACACGAAAGTGAAGTCTAAAGGATAGAAGAATAATACCGCTTTCTTCCCTTTAATTTTTTCGCTAAGTGTGAATTCATCAACAATTTCACCGTTTCCAAGTACTGCAGCAGCAGTAAAGTCAGGTGCCGGACGGCCTACTAATACACTCATATCATTCTCCAATTAAGTTCAAAATAATTCAGTCACGCGCGCACCGCGCTAACGCAACTGCGTGTCGATATCCAAAGAATATAGGGGTGGATGGGAAAAAACCAATCTAATAAGTTAATTGTCTTATTCGATTTAATTAATAGCGGTATTTTTCATCAAGATCTGATGAACAACTGAGCACTTCATCCTGTCAGATTAACCTGACTTTGTAGGGTGGCACATGACAAACTTTTAATAATTAAACGCAAAAAACACTTGAATAATTCTAAATAACAATTATTATCATTTGCAGAAAGCCAAACAATCGTTTTATAACAATTTTATTGAGATTCACCCATGTACGTATGTTTATGTAACGCCATAACTGACAAAGACATAAAACGCGCTGTCGCAGAACAGGGCGTTGGTAACATGCGTGAATTAAAAAGAACCCTGTCTATCGGTAATCAGTGTGGCAAATGCACACAGCTCGCCCAGCAGTTTATTGATCAAACTATTATTGACGAGTCTTTATTTAAAGACGTTGGCTAAATAGCCACTACAACCATTTCTGTTGCACTTACCTACGCCATGACTGCCCTATAAAATGGGGTTATTTCGCTGTAAAACCAGACATCAACGTAAATCCGAGAGCGCTAAAGCTCTCGGACCATTACATGACGTTTATTCCGCCGATTCGCCTTCTGCTGGTTTGTTTCTGTCTGCGGCCTCTTTGATGATGGTTTGCAATTCACCCTGCTGATACATTTCCATTAATATATCGCTACCACCGATTAATTCCCCGTCAACCCAAAGCTGTGGGAATGTCGGCCAGTTCGCATATTTTGGCAGTTCTGAGCGAATATCCGGGTTTTGCAAAATATCGACATAGGCAAATTGTTCACCGCAGGACATCAGGATTTGTGCCGCTTGAGAAGAAAATCCGCAGCTGGGTAGCTTAGGTGAGCCTTTCATATAAAGCAGAATCGGGTTCTCTTCAATTTGTTGCTTGATTTTGTCGATGGTTTCCATAAATAACCTCTAAATTAAACGTTGTACTATGTGGGTAAGATTGTGGCTATCACTGTAAATTCAATGGTGATTCTTGGACCGATTGAACTTTGCTGAAAAAACACACCTAGTTTACCCCTTTATTTTTAAAAATCTGATCCTATATTGACACTTGGCAATAAATAAAACGAATTGTTTATAAAAATCTGACGCCTGTTGCTTTAAAAAGTGCAGACAAGCGACTAGGATTGTTAACCCATTTGTGATTCATTGATCATACGGAGAATGTTATGGCTTTCGAACTTCCAGCACTACCTTACGAAAAAAACGCGCTTGAACCCCATATTTCAGCAGAAACATTAGATTTCCACCATGGCAAGCACCATGCAACTTATGTCACTAAATTGAATGGTCTTATTGAAGGCACCGATCTGGCAAATAAATCACTGGAAGAAATCGTAAAGTCTTCTGAGGGTGGTGTATTCAATAACGCAGCACAAATTTGGAACCATACGTTCTACTGGAACAGCTTAAGCCCAAATGGTGGCGGTGAGCCGTATGGCGACCTTGCTGCTGCAATTAACGCCAAGTGGGGCTCGTTTGATGCTTTTAAAGCGGCATTCAACGATAAAGCCGTCAACAATTTTGGCTCTAGCTGGACATGGTTGGTTAAAACAGCTGATGGTCTGGATATCGTAAATACCAGTAATGCCGCAACTCCGCTGACAGACGCAGGTGTCACACCACTGATGACAGTAGATTTGTGGGAACACGCTTACTATATTGACTACCGCAACGCACGTCCTAAGTACCTGGAAGGTTTCTGGGCACTTGTGAACTGGGACTTTGCAGCGCAGAACTATGCTGGCTAATCCCAGATAGAAATAACATCAAGAAGGACGCTGCGTAGCGTCCTTTTTTGTATGGAATAAATCTTTTAAGTTCTATGCTAAATAGCCTTTATGGAGCCACTCCAAGTACATATAACCAATCTGATTGAGGAGCGGGTTTCATAGTCTCAACGTCCTGAAAGCAGACTTTTCAGCAGTCGTGAAATCAATTACTGAAGTTGCTGCTTTGCCGTTTCCAGTTCAGTATCTAATTGATTAGCCTGATCGGCCCGAGGTTTGACGAATCTGGCCAGCCAGTAATAAAGAACTGGTGTCAAAAACAAGGTAAATACCACTGCAATACCTAAACCACCAAATACGACCCAACCAATCGCGTTACGGGCCTCAGCGCCAGCTCCGGTTGAAAGTATAAGCGGTAGCCCACCTAATATTGTAGACAACAGGGTCATGGCGATTGGTCTTAAGCGCACTTCGCCCGCCTGCAATATCGCGTTGCGAACCGACTCTCCTCGATCGCGCAACTGGTCAGCAAACTCCACCAGCAAAATAGAATTTTTCGCCAGTAGTCCAATTAACATCACCAACCCTATCTGTGAGTAAATATTAATGGAGGTACCTGTCAAATACAGTGCAAAAATCGCAGCAGCAATACCAAACGGCACAGTTATCATGACCACCAGCGCACTGTTAACACTTTCAAATTGTGCAGCCAACACCAGCAACACAATGAGAAAGGCAATGATGTAGGTTGCGTTAACCTGCTGATCGGTCTCCTGATAGGTCCGGGCTTCTCCCAAAAACACCAAGCCATAGCCATTTGGCAACATTTCCGCCGCCAAGTCGCGCAGCGCAGCGACCGCTTCAGAAATGGGTAAGTTATCCGGTAACTCTAAATCGACTTCGATAGCTCGGCGCTGAGCATGGCGTTCTAACTCTGCCGCCACACCCTCTTCGGTGATATAGGCGATGGATGACAGTGGGACCAGATTTCCATCGCGTGCAGACACGTACAAGTTGGTCAAATCTGAAGGATTGGCGGAATTTTTGTAAGTGGACTGTAAAATGATTGGAATAGCCTGATCACCAACGTTGAGATCTGCAATATCGTCTCCCCCAATAGCCGCTCTTAAGGTTCGGGAAATATCACTAAAAGGTACACCTAATTCTTCTGCACGTCGGCGATCAATCTGGACACGCATTTGCGGCTGGGTTGGCTGGTAGGAAATCCGTGGATTGCCCATTTCCGGATACCGATTTTCTACCTCTTTGCTAAAGGCCTGGGCAACTTTGAAGATTTCTTCATAGTCTTCTCCTGTGATCGCCAATTCCAGTCCACCGCCCTGCCCGCGTAAATTCAGACTGTTGGCCCCAAAAGCTCGACCTGGTGCACCCGGTATATTGCTTAGCTGAGGACGTATTTCATTGATGATGTCCTGTTGGGAACGTTCCCGCTCACTCCAGTCTTCAAGATTCACGGTCATAAATACGATGTTCGGATCCCATTGTCCTACGACTGTGCGAATAGACTGAATATTGCCATCATCCGCGTAAGGCAACAGGATATCTTCCATCTTTTCAGCTTGTCTATCCATAAAGGAAATACCTACCCCATCAGGACCGCGGGCAAATATTCGAATGTTGCCCCGGTCTTCTGACGGCAACAGTTCTTTATCTATCTGAGTGTAAAGAACACCAGCGAATCCGGCACAGAAAAGGCTTGCAGCAAAAATGATCCAGCCTTTATCCAAACACCATTGCAGGGCGTTGCTATATTTTTTGGTTAAGGTCGTTGTGACTTTGTCTGCCCATGCGCTACTGTTGTCCTTGTTAGGGATTTTAGCCTTTAGTGCGGGTACAAGGGATAACGCCACAAAGGAAGAAATAATAACCGAACCTGCTAATACGCCACCAAATTCCCGAAACAATTTACCGGCAGTCGACGGCAAAAACGCGATAGGAACAAACACCGCCACCAACACGGCAGTGGTTGCAACCACGGCAAAAAACACTTCTCTACTTCCTACAACGGCAGCGGCTTTCTTGCCCAATCCTTCTGACTTTCGTCGCTGAATATTTTCCGAGACGACAATAGCATCGTCGACAATAAGGCCTGTGGCGAGAACCAATGCCAGCAAGGTCAGAATATTGATAGAAAATCCCAGTACCCACATAACAGCAAGCGCACCAATAAGGGAAACCGGGATAGACAGTGCAGGTACGATAGTGGCGCGCCAGCTCCCAAGGAATAACCACAATGTCACCACCACAAGCAATATGGTAAAGCTCAGCGAAATCATGACTTCCTGCACTGAGCTACGAATAAACTGGGCATCATCTGATGTCAGATAAATGTCAAGGCTGGGAAAACGGAGTTTTAGCTCATCCACAAGGGCCAGTACCTGATCAGAGATTTCGATCGTATTAGCGCTCGCCTGCCGAATAACACCCATCCCGATAACCGGCTTGCCATTTAATCGGACGAAACTTTGGGCATCCGCAGGACCAAAATAAGCCGTCGCCACATCGCCGATACGAGTATTCCCCGATACCAGAATATCTTCGACCTGCTGAGCGGTTACCGATGTAGCATCGGCTCGCACAATAACCTGATGATCAGTGGAGCGCAAACTACCTGCTGGTACGTCAAATGGCGCGAGCCGTAGCGCTTCGGATACATCCGTAAAAGACAACCCGAAACTGGCAAGTCTGATGGGATCAACGGTCACTCTGAGAACCCGTTCTCTGTCTCCATTCAATCTGACATCTGCCACGCCAGGAATGGACAAGAAAAGTGGTGCAATATCTTTTTCCACCATTTCTGTCACGGTCTCCAAGTCCAGTGTGTCACTTGCAACCGCAAGGCTTACAACAGACTGGGCATCGTTGTCCGCTTTAACAATCGCTACTTGTTCGACTTCTTCCGGCAGTTGTCGTTGAACGCGACTTATCGCCTCTCGAGTTTCATTCGCGGCGTCTTCTAAATCAATGCCAGGGCGAAACTCAACTACTATGCGGGAAAACCCCTCTTCACTCTGTGCACGTATCGATTTAACACCGCTGACTCTGGCAGCAGCACCTTCTAAGCGACTCGTCACTTCCGTGTCGACTGTCTCTGGTGAACCACCCGGATAGTCAGCGCGAATAGATACAATCGGTCGGTCGACGTCAGGTAATTCACGCACTTCTAACCCCAGAACGGCAGCCAGACCCGCAATAATAATCAGAATATTCAGCACCATGATCAGCACGGGCCTGCGTATGGATAGTGACGGTAAATCGTCTTTGTTCGCCAGTAAATTCATTGTGTTATTGCTTCGCTGAGATAAGCATATCGGTTTTGACGGGTTGCCCTGACCTTAATTGCTGGATTCCTTCCACTATCAGAATATCTTGTTGTTGCAGATTGCCCTCGACCAGAATCTCCCCCCGCAGTCGCTGTTTAATTTCTACGTTTTCTTTGACTGCCTGACCGCCTCTGTTTACCCAGACATAAGAGCCCGTTGCCCCCCAAGCCAATGCCGCCTCGGGTATGGTCGGGTAGCTCGCACCTGCAGCGGTAAGCGTCACTTTGAAACTCAATCCGGGGCGAAAACGGTCATCATCATTGTCCAGAATGGCCCGTACCTTTAAGGTTCTGTCTTCAGTGTCGATGCGTGAGTCTAACTCAGCGAGATTAGCTGTTAACGCCAGTTCTCGGTTGTTCCAGGGCTGTACCTCTACCTGGGCATTTTTATCTACGAGACCCAGTGCCAGCTCAGGGGCAGAGAAGTTAATAAATAATTGTGTCCGATCATCAATAGTTGTAATCAACGTATTTACGCCAATACGATCGCCGGGTTCGACGTCAGTCAAGCCCACGTAACCTGAAAAAGGAGAGACGACTTGACGATCCTGTAAATCATCTTGCGCTTCCTGTACGGCGACTTCAGCAAGGTCTCTTAGCGTTATCGCATCATCAACGGCTGATTGTGTAACTGCCCCTTCGGTTTTACTTTTAATCAGTCGTTTAAGGGTGCGCTCAGCATCTGCCAGCTCTATCTGGGCCCGAGTAAGTGCGGTGTGTTGTCTTCGGGCATCAAGTTCTATCAACGTCTGCCCTTGTTCTACAAAATCACCGGGGGTGAACAACACCTTGGTCACCTTATCTGCAACTGCGGGATATATGCTGACGGACTTTTTGGCTTCTGCAGTACCCACCGTCTCAATAGACAATTTCATCGGACTAAATTGTAAGGGTTGCACGACAACATTCGCAGCTTTCTGCTGACGCTGTTGTGCTTCAGCACTTCCCACCACTAGAAGCAATCCAAGCAAACTACACACGACAATTTTCATATTTATCCTTTTGAACCTGACCCGAAATAAGAATGATTTTCAGTTATCGCCAAACATGTTAACAAAGATTACGAGGGCTGAGACCACTTCGATCTGTAAAGCCAATGTAAATACGACAAACAGTTGGAATTTTACGATGAGTGATGGTTAACAGCATTTGTTTACTATCATTAACTGGTTTTAATACTGTTGCTCAGCTGACAAACGATCACTTTGGGCTGAAGAGATTGTAGGACTTAAAAGCTGTAGTTTTTTCCGGTAAGAGGCGTGTACAGAATCTGCTTTATGTAGATAAAAGAGCTGTTTCATTCCTGCTTTTACCTGAGGACTAAACATACTTTGCGCCCGATAAAAGTTGAGTTTGTTCGCTATAAAAATCACTCCGAAATAAATGAACAAAAGTCATTTATTTCGGAATGAGATTTTCCTTTAATCGAGCCGGGTAATAAAATTGGCTCGAAATAACACCAAAGCAGCGCTACCTTAAATCTCACCTGAACAAAATCAACCCATTGATAATAAAAATAATTTGTTACGACAGTTGTTAGCGTAAATTCTTCTAAATATGCAACGCAAGACTCGCAATTAGGGTCTAATCTATTAGTAGCGCGACTAAAAACCATCAACGCTTTGCCATGCTGGAGGTTTTCATGGGTATTTTTGAACATTATCAACAAAGGTACGAAGCACATAAAGAAGAAGAGTACAGTATTCAAGAATATCTTGAGCTGTGCAAAAAAGATAAAATGGCTTATGCCAATGCTGCCGAACGCCTGCTGGAAGCGATAGGTGAGCCAGAGCTCATCGACACATCGAATAACCCAGCACTGAGCCGCATTTTTTCCAACAGAGTAATTGCTCGTTACCCTGCGTTCGATGACTTCTACGGTATGGAGGAATCTATCGAACAGATCGTCTCCTATCTTCGCCATGCAGCTCAAGGACTGGAGGAGAAAAAACAAATCCTCTATTTGCTTGGCCCGGTAGGTGGCGGTAAATCCTCGTTAGCAGAGAAGCTGAAGGAACTCATGCAACGAGTGCCTATTTACGTACTTAAAGGCAGTCCGGTTAACGACAGTCCTCTGTGCCTTTTTGATATGCAGGAAGACGGCGAACTGTTGGAGAAAGAATACGGTATCGCCAATCGATATATGAAAACGATTATGTCTCCATGGGCCAGAAAACGCTTGCACGAGTTTAACGGAGACATCTCCAAATTTAGTGTCGTTAAATTGTATCCATCGGTTTTGGACCAGGTAGGTATTGCCAAAACAGAGCCGGGTGATGAAAACAATCAAGACATTTCTTCGCTGGTGGGGAAAGTGGATATTCGTCGGCTGGAAGAATTTGCACAGAGTGATCCGGATGCTTACAGCTACTCTGGCTCTTTGTGTAAATCAAATCAGGGATTGATGGAATTTGTTGAGATGTTTAAAGCTCCAATTAAAGTGCTTCATCCTCTGTTAACCGCAACCCAGGAAGGAAATTACAACCCAACAGAAGGCTTTTCTGCCTTACCTTTTGACGGTTTAATTCTGGCTCACTCAAATGAATCAGAGTGGCAGAGCTTCCGAAACAATAAAAATAACGAGGCGTTTTTAGATCGGGTCTACATTGTAAAAGTGCCCTATTGTTTACGGGTTTCTGAAGAAATTAGAATTTACGATAAACTGCTTACCTCCAGTGAATTATCGCAAGCTCCCTGTGCGCCAGGGACGCTTGAAACACTGGCACAATTTACGGTTCTATCGCGCCTGAAAGAACCTGAGAATTCCAGCATTTATTCCAAAATGCGGGTATATGATGGTGAGAGCCTCAAAGACACCGATCCCAAAGCCAAGTCATATCAGGAATATCGCGACTATGCAGGCGTCGATGAAGGCATGGAAGGTTTATCAACACGTTTTGCCTTCAAGATTTTGTCACGTGTCTTCAACTTCGACCATAGCGAAGTTGCCGCGAATCCGGTGCATTTATTTTATGTATTGGAAAGACAGGTTGAACGTGAACAATTTGCCGGGGACCTCGAAGATAGGTACAAAGAACACCTGAAAGGGTATTTGATTCCAAAATATGTGGAGTTTATCGGAAAAGAAATACAGACCGCCTATTTAGAATCGTACTCTGAATATGGGCAAAACCTATTTGACCGTTATGTAACCTATGCTGACTTTTGGATCCAGGATCAAGAATATCGGGATCCCGAAACCGGGCAACTGTTTGATAGAGAAGCACTTAACGCCGAGCTGGAAAAAATTGAGAAGCCAGCTGGCATCAGTAATCCCAAAGATTTCCGCAATGAAATCGTCAACTTTGTGTTAAGGGCAAGAGCCAACAATAAAGGTAAAAATCCCAATTGGACCAGTTATGAAAAACTGCGCACTGTCATTGAGAAGAAAATGTTCTCCAATACTGAAGACTTGTTGCCAGTGATTTCATTCAATACCAAAAGCTCTGCCGAAGATCAGAAGAAACATGACGACTTCGTTAAGCGCATGGCCGAAAAAGGCTATACCCAAAAACAAGTCAGATTGCTTTGTGAGTGGTACCTGAGAGTCAGGAAGTCTTCTTAAATTACGGTGAGGGTCCAATATGGGGCACTTTATAGATCGCCGACTTAACAGCAAAGGGAAAAGCACCGTCAACCGCCAACGATTTATCCGTCGCTATAAGCAACAGATAAAAAAGGCGGTCTCTGACGCAATTAGTAAGCGCAGCGTCACTGATATTGACGCAGGGGAATCTGTCGGGATTCCTACCCGTGATATATCTGAACCTATCTTTCACACAGGTCAGGGAGGCAAGCGCGAGCGGGTGCACCCCGGTAATGATCAGTTTACTGAAGGGGATCGCATTGAGCGTCCGAAACAAGGTGGCGGGCAAGGAGCTGGCGACGGAGAGGCCAGTGATTCAGGGGAAGGTGAAGATGATTTTATCTTTGAAATCAGCAAAGACGAATATCTGGATCTCCTGTTTGAAGATTTGGAACTGCCCAACCTGAAAAAAAATCAGCTGGATAAAATGGTGCAGTACAAAACGTATCGAGCCGGTTACCAAACAGATGGCGTACCCAGTAATCTTGATATCGTCAGATCGCTCAAAGGGTCCGTTGCAAGACGTATTGCCTTAAACTCCGGCCGCAAAAAACGCTTAAGAGAGCTGGAAGAGGAGTTGGCCAAACTTCAGGAAGATAAACATGATCATCAACTGCGTATTCTGGAGCTGCAAAAAGAAATAGAGGAAATCAAAAAACGCATCGCTGCCGTGCCATTTATCGACACCTTTGATTTGCGTTTTCGCAACTATGAAAAACGCCCGGTCCCTACCAGCAAAGCGGTCATGTTTTGTTTGATGGATGTTTCTGGCTCCATGGATCAAGCGACTAAAGATATGGCCAAACGCTTTTATATCCTGCTTTATCTGTTTTTAACCCGGAGCTATAAAAATGTCGAAGTGGTGTACATCAGACATCATACTCAGGCAAAAGAAGTGGATGAACAGGAGTTTTTCTATTCTCAGGAAACAGGCGGCACCATCGTATCCAGTGCCTTAAAACTGATGCATGAAATTGTCCGGGACCGATACGATCCTAACGAGTGGAATATCTACGCCGCCCAGGCGTCCGATGGCGATAATTGGGCAGATGACTCGCCCTTATGCAGTGAATTGCTCACCAAACAGTTATTACCGCTGGTGCGCTATTTCTCATACATCGAAATTACCGAACGTCAGCATCAAAGCTTATGGCGTGAATACAATAAGATTGCTCAGGTTTACGAGCACTTTGCCATGAAACATATCCGCAAGGTTGAAGATATCTACCCCGTTTTCCGGGAGCTATTTGAGAAAAATGCCAATAAGAAACTGGGAGCCGCTTAGTGACCAAAAAGAAGTTAGCACCGCTCAGTGATGGACCCGATTGGACATTCGACTTATTAGAGCAATACGAAGCAGAAATAGATAGGGTAGCTAAACACTATGGTTTGGATACCTATCCTAATCAAATCGAAGTTATCACCGCTGAACAAATGATGGACGCTTATGCCAGTGTCGGGATGCCTATAAATTACAGCCATTGGTCCTACGGTAAGAAGTTCATTCAGACTGAACAAAACTACAAACGTGGGCAAATGGGACTGGCCTATGAAATCGTGATTAACTCTGACCCTTGTATCGCCTATTTGATGGAAGAAAATACCATTACGATGCAGGCATTGGTAATGGCCCATGCCTGTTATGGCCATAACTCTTTCTTCAAAAGCAACTACCTGTTCAAGACCTGGACAGATGCCGGCTCAATTATTGACTATTTAGTGTTTGCTAAAAACTACATTGCCAAATGTGAAGAGCGTTATGGCATCTCGGAAGTTGAAAATATTCTGGATTCTTGTCATGCACTTGCCAATTTTGGTGTTGATCGCTACAAAAGGCCACAAAAGATTTCCATTCAGAAAGAACGTGAGCGTCAGGAAGAACGGGAAGCGTACTTACAGTCTCAGGTAAATGAACTTTGGCGCACCCTGCCCGATTCAGAATTTGAAGATGAACCCAAACAACACCGTTTTCCGGAAGAGCCGCAAGAAAACTTACTCTACTTTATCGAAAAAAGTGCCCCCTTACTGGAACCCTGGCAACGGGAGCTGGTAAGAATAGTACGTAAGGTCTCCCAGTATTTTTACCCACAAAAGCAGACTCAGGTGATGAATGAAGGTTGGGCCTGTTTTTGGCACTATCACATCCTGAATCACCTGTACGATGAGGGAAAAGTCACTGATCGTTTTATTCTGGAATTCCTACACAGTCATACCAATGTCGTCATGCAACCAGAATACAACAGCCCCTATTATTCTGGCATCAACCCCTATGCACTGGGCTTCAATATGTTTATGGATATAAAGCGTATATGCCAGGAGCCAACCGAAGAGGACTACGAGTGGCTGCCAGAAATCGCGGGGAAAGACTGGTTAGAAACAGTGCATTTTGCAATGGAGAACTTTAAAGACGAGAGTTTCATCTCACAGTTTTTATCACCAAAATTAATGCGGGATTTTAAACTGTTTGCTGTGGAAGACGATGAGGATGATTCTCACCTGACGGTGTCGGCCATCCACAACGAACCCGGTTACCAAAAAATCCGGGAAAAACTGTCGGCACAATATAATTTAAGCAATCTCGAACCAAATATACAAATTTACAATGTAGATGTTCGAGGTGACCGCTCATTAACATTGCGCTATATCCCGCAAAATGGCATTCCCTTAGCAGACTCTAAAGATGAAGTTCTCAAGCACTTGTATCGATTATGGGGCTTTCCAGTGAAGCTGGAGGCTCAGGAAGATGGCGAACTACCTTACATCCTTGCTCAGTGCCCCACAGAATTCAAAGAATAAACCGGCGCTGGTGATTTTAGGTTCGTTATTGTGCCTGCAAGCCGCTATGTAATGCGCGTTGATAGGCCTTAATCGCAGGCAATAGCGCGACCACAAATGTCGCGAGGAAAACCAACAGCATTGCCCGCCAGGTAGACTGAGTAAAAATGGCATTGTCAATGAATATGCCATACTGTGCCGACAGTAAAGGGGAAAATAAATCGATCGCCAGCCACACACCGCCCAACGCCAGAAGCGAAGCGATAGCGGTAATCATTAGTGCTTCTACTTCAATCAACAGAAATATGGTGAAAGGTCCGGCGCCTATGGCTCGAAGCACGGCTATCTCTCTGTGGCGCTCCCGCATCGAAGCGAGCAACATCGTAGCTAATCCCAGCAAGGCTGAAAATAAAATAAGCAAAGAAATAAGGCGCAGCATATTTTCAACTGAACCGACAATTTGCCATAGTTCAGTTAATGCGACACCCGGCAAAATCGCCATAATGGGCTCGCCTTGAAATTGGTTGATTTGTCGTTGTACCTGCAAACTGGCTATTTTTGAGGACAATCCAAGCAAGGCGGCGGTGACCTGTTCCGGCTCGTGAGCATGTTCACTCTGATGTTCGTGCTGATGATCATGGTCATGCTCGTCGTCGCCGTGATCCGGAACTTTGTCATGCATCAAATCAATTCCCGACAAAGACACATGCACGGTTTTATCAACGGGTGTTCCTGTTTGTTTCAGAATCCCAATCACTTCAAACGGAGCGTCGTCATGGTTGACGAAACTAATCTCCCCGATACCGTGGGATATTGTCAGCTTATCCCCCAGTTGATAACCCAACTTATCTGCAACATCGTTACCTATGACGGCGCCGTGGGCATCATCAAATGGATGTCCGGCGTTAAACACAAGCGACTGTTTGTTGCCATACTGAAAATGTTCGAAATAGTGTTGTGTCGTCCCCACAACCCGAAAACCACGATGCGCATCCCCCATTGACAGAGGTACCACCCAATCCACCATAGGCATACTGCCAATCGCTTCAATGCTTTCCCAACTGATGTTATTACTCGGACTACCAACCCGAAAAACGGAATACATCAGCAAGTTTAATTGCCCGGTCCTGGCACCCACAATAAGATCAACACCCGACACCGTGCGTTTAAAACTCTGTTTCGCCTGTACTCGCAAGTGCTCCACAGATATCAGCAACACAATACTGATACACACTGACAATATAGTTAACAAAACACTGGTTTTGCGGGCCTTCAGGCTACCCAATGCAACACTCAACAACACTACACTGACTCCTTCTGGCCCTGCAATTCGAGAATAGATTGTGACTTCGTAAAGTATCTGGCCAGCGCTCTGTCATGTGACACAAACACAAGGGTTGTTTTGTGGGCATCACAGCTGGTCATAAGCAGCGACATAAAGCCATCTCGGGCGTCACTATCCAATGCAGAGGTCGGTTCATCTACAATCAACAATTCCGGTTGATTCACCAATGCTCGGGCAATGGCAACGCGCTGTTGTTGACCGACACTCAAATCAGATACGGGGCGCAATAATAATGCACTGTTGAGCTGCAACTGCTGAAATAATTGTTGAATTTGCTGCTCCGCCTGGCCAGAGTTGTTCCCGGCAAAATAGCAGGCCAGCTCGATATTTTGTCGCACCGTCAGGTAGGGGATAAGGTTAAATTGCTGGAAAACTACCCCAATATGCTGAGCACGAAATTTGTCTCTGCGGCGTGGTGACAAGGCAGAAAATGCTTGTCCCAATAAGTGAATCTGTCCTGAGGAAGGTACCAAGGTACCAGAAAGCAGATTTAAAAGGGTGCTTTTACCCGAACCAGAAGGACCGTAGAGAAAAACTTTCTCGCCTTGTGCCACCTGCCATTTAGCAATATCCAAGACGTTTTCTCCGCTTTTTGCATAGCAGAAACTGAGCTGATCGATATCGACTACCACCGTCTGTTCCAACTTTTTATCTGGCATCTTTGCCTCTCTGTTACGGAGCTGCTTCAACCTTTATTATTGCACGATTCAGAATGCGTGAAATCGTTTCTCTGTGTAGCTGCTTATTTATCCATCTGTAACCGCATTCAATTTTCATGTTGCTGCGCTTCGATGCGCTGCCATAACGCCTCAGCTTCGGCAGTTAACATAGAATAACTTTTGATATCACCACGACGTTGAGCAAGCATAGCTTTTTCCAACAGCTGATCGTATTCATTGCGCAACTTTTTTACTGGGTCTTTCTTAAACAAATTAAACATTGGGTATCCATTAAACAAAAAGGTATCGTTTAAACGTCTGCACACCAGCTGTCGATCATTATACTAAAGTTAATTGGTCATTAGCAGCACCAAGTACTATTCTCCAGCGCGCTGGCGTTGATATCTGTCGGTTGCGGATTTTTCAAATTTCACTGGTATGGACTGATAGCTGCCATGAGGTTTTGCTTTGTATACAGCAAAATGTAAGTGAGGGCGTGAAGAAAACCCGGTGTTGCCAGAGTAACCTATCAGTTGGCCTGACTTAACTTGGTCTCCGAGATTAACGACGGCTCCCCACTGGGCCAGATGGTAATACTCACCCGTAGTGCCATCATCGTGCAATAACACAATAAAATTGGCATACTTGGCATAGCGTCGGCTGGCTCCACCGCGCCAGTTTTTTTCAGTGACATCCACGACGACGCCACTGCGTGCTGCATGCACAGGTGCTCCCACGGGCATCGCGAAATCCAGTGCATACTTTGAGTTACCCGTATGACTATAATTGCCATTGTAACCCTGAATGATGGGGTAGTACCTTCCTTTTGCATAGGGTAATTGGTAACGCACCGTGTCGTTGTGTTGGGCATTCATATCACCAACCGTCCATTGCATGGAATAGCGATAACGAATATCACGCCAATGGCGACTGGGTTTCAATGTCAGGACGGATTTTTTTTGATAACCATCCAACACCCGAGTTACCACAAATTTGCCTTTTTGATTATCTCGACTGAGCAAATTACGAGTGGAGATTTTAAGCGTTAGCGTGATTGGCCACGGCTTACGATTCTCCATCCAAAACGCCAAATATTCCCCTTCCCTGTCAGCGCCTGCACACGCCCAGTTTTCATCACAGTATTGGTCTGCGTAGGCAAATGGAATAAGCAATAGGAATATCAGGACGCAACAGACAATCGTCAACAAAGAGCGAGATGCGGTATGGGATTCTAACTTTATTTTTCTCTTAAGCGCTTTCACAACATGTGGGTACCGATTCGCAATGTGTGGTTAATAAGACCATTTAAACGGCAGGTGATTACAATTGGATTTGTAACAGTTTTTTAATTTGGCCGTTTAGTCGGTTGCGAAGCGATGATATGACGATTTTATAGGGTGAGTTTCCCTGCCCTTTGACGACGCTGTGCCACAATTAGCTGCAAATTAAAGCACAGGAACACATATGAAAATCCCCGCCATCCTTCTTAGTTTTGCACTTAGTGTCAATATGGTGTTTGCCAGTCCGACAAATGTTCAGCCTAACCAGTTGGGACAGCTACTCACTTTTGCCATTGATGAAACGGACCGCACTATGGAAGTGAGTTTTTGGAAACCTGATACTGACGGCCAATACCCTCTTTTGGTGGTGCTGGATGGTCAACGCTATTTCGCCTACGCCACTAGCATGCATGACATGATGCAAGATTATGGCTGGACTCCACCTTTTGCCGTGCTGGGAATAAATATCGACCCACAGGAACGCTGGCAACTCTATACTCAGCACCGCAAAGCCGTGCTAAACACACTATCCTCAATGGTATTTCCTTACCTGGAAAAGCACTTCGGCGTAAGCCAGGAACGCTTGCTTTTTGGTTGGGAGGCTGCCGGGGGATTTGCCCTAAGAACCCTGAAAGATCATCCATCGTTATTTAACAGTTATATTGCTGCCAGTCCGTCACCTCTATACGGAAAGTACTTCCCTAACCTGAAGCAGGACCATCTGGAAATGACAGCGGCTATGGCAAGTGAAGAAACCACTGGGCATCTGTATTTTGCTCAGGGAAGTTATGATTATCCGCAGTATCTTGGACTTGAAGCATTACAGAAGAGCTTATCGAGCAATGCTGCATCAGGCCTGCGCTGGAAATACGATACGATTGCCGACGCAAGTCACTCTAGTCTGGGTTTTGAAGCACTAATGCGGGGGGTACGGGACTACTATTACTACTACGACATACCCAATTTCAGTAACTTTGCTGACTTTGAAATGCAAGGCGGATTTGCATATCTCGACAATTATTTTCAAACACAGAGCCGTATCTACGGCTTCGATCAACAGCGACTTGATAAGAATCGTTTTAGAACACTGCGTAAACTGAGTTTTAACCTCCTCGTGGATGCCAATGTAAACGCGTTTAAACAATTTCTTAAACAGCTGCAGGACACTGATTTTCTGGACCGATCACATATGAATCATATCTATCAGTACGGGATTTTATTGCTTGAAGCTGGGGACAACAGCGATGCCATGCATCTGTTCAATTATCTCATTGAACGCCATCCCACTGAGGCAAGACCTATCTACGGAAAAGGATTAACAGTACATGCAATGAATCAGCCTGAACACGCACAAAATCTGTTTCAGCAGGCCCTAAAACTTGCCCAGGAAAATCAGGATTTCAGATTAACTGAATACCAGCAGACGATTTCAACCCTTAGCCGATGATGAAGTATGGTCCCCTTATTCCGGGGACCCAGTCCCTTAGTCGTGCTCAGCCAAAACCATATCCGCCGCTTTTTCGCCAATCATAACGGCGGGTGCGTTAGTGTTGCCACCGATTAAAGTAGGCATGACTGAGGCATCGACAACTCGTAATTTGTTGACCCCCCTGACTTTCAATTCAGGTGATACCACCGCCATGTCATCATCAGCTGCACCCATTTTACAGGTGCCAACCGGATGGTAAATGGTTTCTGAGCGGCGACGAATAAATGCCAATAGTTCTTCATCGGTATTGACGTCTTTACCGGGCAATAGCTCTTCTGCGTCGTATTGTTTAAATACCTCGGTCTGGAGTATACGTCTGGCAATCTTGGTGCCTTCCAGCATAACCTGACAATCTTTTTCAGCACTGAGATAGCGCGGATCGATAATAGGCTGTTCTAATGGATTGGTAGAACGCAGTTTTATTTCCCCTCGACTTTCGGGATACAAGCAGCAGACATGCAAACCAAATCCGTAACCCCACACTAACTTACGGCCATGATCATGCAAAATACAAGGCAAAAAGTGCATTTGAATATCCGCCAGACCATTGGCATATTTGGTTTTTAGGAACCCTCCAGATTCGGCGATATTACTGGACATTATTCCTTTACGTCCGGTCAAGTACTGGTAGGCAGCCTGCAAATACTCAGGGATTGAACGCAGTGCTAAGCCATAGCCACCTTTGGTCTTACTGCGCCATTGTACGATAGCATCCAGATGATCCTGCAAGTTTTGCCCTACACCCGGCAAATGCTGTCTTACGTGTATTCCGTGACTTTTCAGGTGCGCTTCATCACCAATACCAGAAAGCATCAATAATTGCGGTGAATTAATAGCACCACCGCTGATTAAGACTTCCCGTTTGGCTTTGATGGATAAGCTACTGCCATCCTGAAATACTTCTACACCGGTGGCATTGTCACCATCGAAAGTGATTTTTTGCACCAGGCAACCGGTTTTAATATCCAGATTGGGCCGCTCCAGGATACCCCCTAAATACCCCTTGGCGCTTGAACAACGTTGGCCCCCTTTTTGGGTGACCTGATAAAACCCCAGGCCCTCTCGTTGCCCACTATTAAAGTCGTCAACTTTGGCATAACCCAATTCATCAGCGCTTTGTACAAAATGCTTGGAAATATCACTGACGTATCGCAAATCAGCGACGTTCAGTGGTCCACCCACACCATGCAATGCACTCTCTCCGCGCTCCTGATTCTCGGACTTCAGAAAATAAGGCAAGACCGATTCCCAATTCCATCCAGTGGCCCCCAGCGTTTCCCATTTATCATAATCTTCTTTGGCACCACGGATATAGCACATAGCATTTACGGAACTGGACCCTCCCAGAGTCTTCCCTCTTGGCCAATACATCTCTCGATTATTCAGCTCTTTTTGGGGCTCTGTCATGTAATTCCAGTTTATCCCTTTAAATCGGGTCAATGCGGCCAGGCCAATAGGAATATGGATAAGAGGATTACTATCACGTTTACCCGCTTCGATAAGACAGACACTGTACTTTTGGTTTTCAGATAATCGCGCGGCCAATGCGGCTCCGGAAGATCCTGCACCAACGACGATAAAATCAAATTCTGTTTGTTTGGTATTTAGCATGTAGGGATAAACGCTCTTCTTGATCAGGAATTAAACACGGAATCGGAACTGAGTATATAAAACTCAACTCATCGGATGTGTTGTGACTGGGAGTTTATCAAATAGTGTAAAAAGGTGGACGACTCCTTTGGATTATTAAGGAATAAGTAATCCAAAGAGAGTCTGATTAAGTTATATAAATGTAACCTTTTGAAAACAAAGGTTAATTATTTTACCTTTGCTAACTTCAATTACATTCTTACGCTAGCGATTTCGTCCATATTGCTCATGAGAAGAAACCCAGTCAGAAGACGAAATCGCCGACGCCAATGAGATTTCTCCCGCCAATACAACCGCACCAACTATTTCCGCAAACTTGTTGACCCGATCTCGTCCATAACAGTCCATCAGCTCCAGACATTCTTTTTGTGTGCCGATACCTGTACCTCCACCGTAAGTCGCCACAATCAACGAAGGAATAGTGATAGACATATGCAGATCACCATCAGGTGTCAATTCACAATAAAGAATGCCCGCTGAAGACTCAGAAACATTGGCAACGTCCTGCCCGGTAGCAATAAACATCGCCGTAATACCATTGGGCGAATGTAAACCTGTATTATTGACTCCGGACAGAAAGGAGCCAACCGAGGCGACTTTATGATGGTATTCCAGCTGTCTTGGCTCTACACGCATCACCTGCAGCAGGACTTCTCTTTTAATCGTACATTCTGCCACTACCCGTTTCCCGCGGGTACGCATTATATTGATATGAGATGCTTTCTTATCCGTAGCAAAATTTGATTCCAGGAAAAATTCGGTGATTTTTCTGTCTTTGTAATGGTCGAGAATCCAGCCACAGGCGGCAAATGTCGCACGCCCCACCATATTTTGCCCTGCGGCATCTCCGGTTTTAAAATTGAAGCGTAAAAAGGCAAACTTGTTCGATAAAAAGTTATCTATATAGGTGAGTTTCGCCACTGATGACGTGGATTCAGCATGTTCGCGAATATGATCAAAATTGTTGTTTACCCATTGCACGAAATCCCGAGCCCCTCGTGCATCTTCAAAAACAAATACGGGGGCCCTTTGCATTGCATCATCCACTACTGTGCTGGTTATACCGCCGCTGGCATTGAGCACTTTCATACCACGATTGTATGACGCCACCAATGTACCTTCGGTAGTTGCCATAGGTACAATAAAGTCACCCTTGGCATATTCGCCATTTACTCTTACTGGCCCAGCAATACCGATAGGAACTTGGGCCACACCAATAAAATGTTCGACGTTGCCGCGTAAATCATGGGGATCGATAGAGTATTTCCCCACATGATTGATTTTTTTGCCGGAATAATCTTCAAAAAATCGTTGTCGCGCGGCTATTGCCTCATCACCATAGTCGTCATGTTCATCTCGGGGAATGCGAATATCCGCTTTTTTGTTTTCGGATAATACATCTTCCACTTCAAATTTTAAGGTGCCAAATGGCGATGCTTTGAAGGAAATGCCAATGGTGTGTTTTTCGTTGTTACTTAGTTCATGCACGCCAACTAGGTGCATGCGAATGATGCTGCGTAGCGGGAAGTCCAGCTCACCGAGTTCGTTTAGGTCTGTTGCATTGATAACTTTATCCTTACCAACTTCCAGATTGATTTGTGATAAAGCCACTTCTTTGCCATTAACGGAAATCGTCAATAACTCTTTCACAATGGCATCTTTCAATCGATTTTTCATGACAAAACTGACACCATTGTCAGTGTGGTTCAAACTACCTCTGGTATACAGTTGTTTTAATAGTATGCTGGGTACAAACATAGAGATTACCTGCTGGTTGTTAAATGAGCGCACGGGTCTAGTGGCTCTGGTGCTAAAACGGGTCGACCTTTGCGAATTTATTAGATGTGTTCTGAGCAGAGAACAACACGCTTTAAATACTATTAGCGATGATGGCAAAAAAATCGAATTTAGCTGCGGTTTTTAATGAACAATGAACAAAAAAATCACTAAAGAACGCATTAAGCGCTGGATACTAAAATTTCTGATTAAGACCAAACGGGTCAAATCGGTTGCCATTAGTGCAGATGAATTAAATGCAATGCTCGCCAATAATCTTCCAGAAATCCTTGGTTTTCCAGTTCCGGGCAGTAAGGGTGAACTGGAACTCCAATCAGCTACTATCAGCATGCCATCCGACGCTAATGAACTGCATGTGACGTTATTTTGTGCACTGCGTATTGATACTGTAGCCAACCCAATTTATCGCGCCCATATCGAAATCTTAGGGACCGCTATTCCCAGCTTTGACAAACCACGTCGCTTGATTCATTTAAAAGAAGCCAGACTGACAGACATGCGGATTATTCAGGATGAATACGCGCTACTTAAGGACACCAAGCAAATTATGGGTGCCCTGCTGCCAGAACCCATTAAGTCAGTATTTGGTGTCACAATGAAAACCACATTAAACCTTTTAAGCAATGGAACCTACAAAGATATGAGAGGCTATTTATCCTTGTATCTGCACGGCAGTAAACAAAAAATACTGGACTATCATCGCCCTGAGTTAGAAAAACTGGTATTGCATGCTATTGAGAGCGGCGACCTCGATTACCCTTTGGATGAAAGTATTTTTGAAGAAAAGATTTTTGCCGAGCTGGGTAACGATGTAAAAGTCAGGGACGGAGAGCTTCATTTTGTATTTAACGAAGAACAAGGGATTAAATAGATGGTAAAGCAACTGGCAATTTTTTTAACTGGCTGTTTGTGTGGGTTTATACTTTCAACACTTTATGCTCCCGATAGTAGCCCTGAGCCTACCCCACAACCATTTGCACAGTCAGAATACAATACAGACAGCAACGCAGACAAAAGCAACTCCACTAAGAAAGCAACCAGTGACGTTGCGACAACGGAAAAAGCGGCCAGCACTGACGAAGAGCAGCAACATGCCCAATTGCTGAACAGCATGCAATCTGAGATTGCCAAATTACAGGCACGCAATGAGGCGCTTCGGACATCCCTTTCGCAGGAGCAACAATCTAGCTCAGAGCATGACACTGCAGCTCAGGATATTCCGGTGATGTCAGAAAAAGAAGCGCAACAGCACTTGAGCAATCAGTTACAACAATATATACCCCAGCCCTATTTAAAACTAACCCATGACATGGCACCCGTAGCCCAGATGCAGATCCTTAAGCTACATCAAGCCGACCAGGATTATGACTGGGGTTATGAAATGGAAATTAAAGTGCGCGACTTATTTGTCACCCAATTTAACCAGGCCCAGTTTCAATTAGCTTCAGTCACCTGTAAATGGAGCCAATGTGAAATTCTGGTCAGATTGCTGCAGGATGTGCCATCTCATGATATTTTTCAGACATTGAGCGCTCAACCCTGGTGGCGATTCGGCAGTACCAACAGTCGAACCGCAAATGGCGAACAGACCGGCGAATTGCTAATGTATTTGTTTGCCAGTGGCTGGCGCCAAGAGTCATAAGCTCCAGTTTTGGAGTTAATACAATAAGGGCCGTAATTTGATGGAACGACTACCTCGAATCAGACTATTTGTGTTTTTCTTTTTGTTAATTCCAAGCAGCGTGTTCGCTGATTTTCTGGATGAGTATCGTTGGGAAAACAGATTAATTTTAGTCAAAAGTCAAACCTCTGCACCGATGCTGGAATTAATGCAGCAACAGGATGCATTGAGGGAGCGGGAAATTATCTGGTTTTGTCTCAAAGGTGACACGTTATACCATAACTCACCCAGAGATTTACCCGAGAATGTCAAAATACAGCTATTACAGTATTTTGCCGGCGATCTGGTGTCATTGCTAATTGGTAAAGACGGTATTATAAAATCAAAAGATAACTATTGGGACCTTGAAAATTACTTAAAGCAGGTTGATACCATGCCGATGCGCCAGCAGGAAATGTCGAATTAAAGTGAGTAATCAGAGAAGTGCTGCGACACTTCTCTGAGGCAAAAGATATCAATGGCTGGTGGCAATAAACGTGCGCACATCATTCAGTAATTGATCAAAGCTGGGGTGATGAATATACATCATATGGCCGGCCGGATAATACTTGTAGGTCACGCGCTCTGGGTCAATACCATTACGTTGCAACGAATATTCCGCCCCTAAAAAAGGCGTAGCAAAATCAAAATATCCTGCGGCATTAAACACCTTTAAATCTTTGTTGCCACGCATTGCCTTACCTATGTAGGGAGCAACATTTAAGTATGGCTCCCGGCGACCATCCTGTCTCGTTGACCAGTCCCAGTTTTTAACCCCACCAATAATGGTGTATTCACGATCCGGATTGAATGCCAATTCACCGCGTACCCAGTGATTGAGTGCCGCTGTATAACTGCCATCGATGCCATAAAAACTGGGATCCGTTTCTGGGAATTCGCCAGCATCATCGTATTCATCCCCTTTGAATCGGCTATCGAGACGACCAAGAGCGAAGCCTTCGTCTCGCATCAACTCTTTGTTAAAGCGTTGAAAATGCACTCTCAGATTGGCTAATTCGAGATAATCTTCCGACAATCCTGTGTAGTGAGCGAGTTTACGGCGAAGTGCCTCACGCTGCTCGCCTTGCAAATCGGGTCCCATCAACAATGCAGGGGCGTATTCCTGAATAGCAAACTGTCGGGCTTCATTGACCCACTCTTCTAATGTGAGATCCTGCGAAACCTTGCCATGATAATGGGCGGTTGCCGCCATCGTCGGAAGCATGACCATGTGCACTAACTCATTGCCCTGATCATAGGTATCAACAGTAAAATCCAAAATTGTGGAAATGAGCAAAATACCGTTGATCGACACGTCGTCAAATCCGCCTTCCAATTGCTCAATTAACGCAGCGGAGCGAGTCGTGCCATAACTTTCACCACCGATATATTTAGGGCTGTTCCAGCGACCATGCTCTCTTAGCCAGATTCGAATAAACTGCGCTATGGATTTCGCATCCTGAGTTATTCCCCAATAATCCTTGTTGTCACCCTTACCGACTACCCGGCTGAAACCGGTACCAACAGGATCAATAAACACCAGATCAGTCACATCCAGAATGGTGTCGGGATTGTCTAAAATATTAAAAGGAGCTGCACCATCATCTTCAGCATCACTGGCCAGCTGGATTTTTTTTGGTCCAAACACCCCCATATGCAGCCACACTGACGACGAACCGGGGCCGCCATTATAGATAAAAGCCACTGGACGCGTTGCGGTGTCTTTGACGTCATCTTTTATATAGCTGATGGAAAAGATATGTGCTGCGATATCGCCCTCTTTATTTTTCAAAGGCGTTTCACTGGCAATTGCAGTGTAATCCATTTTTTGACCATTAAATCGCCCTTCAAACTGGGTCACTGACTTCATGGGTTCCGGAATGGGTCTGTCTTTATCTTCAGCTACAACCACGGTGGTGAACGTTATCAGACACAATAGTCCTAGTTGCTGTACTATGTTGTTTTTTTTCATCTCATACCTTTTATATTTTTATATCCACACATCATTTCGCGCAGTGAGATCACCACCAGAATCACCTGTATTAACCACACCTTTTGGCTCAATTAACAATATATGACATTCCTCGCTGGCAAACGGCTTATGTTGCTCCCCTTTTGGTACAACATGCATCTCCCCTTCATTAAGGATTACTGCGCCTTGTGGGCGATCAATGGTTAAACAACCAGCCAGTACAATGAACACTTCATCTGTGTCCTCATGACTATGCCAGACAAACTCGCCTTCAACTTTTACCAATTTAAACTGGTAATCGTTCATTTCTGCTATGACCCTGGGTTGCCAATGTTCAGAAAATTGTTTTAGTTTATCTTTGAAGTTGATGACTTCAACCATTGTATACAGCCATATTGAGTAAAACGCGGAGACTATAGAGCATAGTCTAAAGTAAAGGAATTGCCTTAGGGTTTGATTAATGATTCACCACGATGGGTAACCTAAAATAGGAGATGAATAACGTTTTAAGATAAGATACCAGCTGACTCGGTTTACAAGTCAGCTACTCCTCGAAATGCAACAGAGCAGAAATGTCTGAGGACGCTGCTATTCCGCTTCCGCTTGCTGTAATGCCAGCTGAGACGACTCATTCAACGATATTTGGGAAAGCTGCAGGCTCCCATCTACGAGCACAATATGCGGTACAGCCAGTTCTAATCGTGTCTCGGTCAGGACCACAGTTAACAGATTATCAATTTCGTTTTGAATGAGCCCATCATCTGCCTGGGCAGAGGCTCCTGCAACCAACAAAACGGCACCAAAGATTATATGCGACACAATATTGATCAGCTTTTTCATATTCTACTCCACGTATTCTGTTGCTAAATTTGTCGACAGCGATATTTAAAAGGTTTAAATGGGCTATCAAATCTGGGAGTAGAATATCTTCAGTTGAAAGCGAATTCCGCTGTAATTCTATGAACTAAACACAGCAAGCGGTGGATCGACAAAGTGTCTAAAAGTGACGATGAACCATCGATTAAATAATGCCATTCGTCGCACCGCTACTGATTTTCCACTTTATCCAGCGTCCGCTCATGCTCTTCATCATGGTGATGATCATGTTTATATGGGTCGTCATCCACCAGCGTCGCTGGCGTAGTAGTGCGCTCACCGATATCTTCAACACTGACCTCATGATCCTCAATAGACTTTTCTAAAAGATCAAAAGCATCGTTAAAGTACATTGCCATATTTTCCAACGACTTTATTTTGGTATCGCAACACACAATACCGACATTGGCTTTATTACCGTAGGTTAATAGCGTGATGTTAACGCCACCACCCGGCACGATGGTAGAAATCGGATAAAGCGCCAGTAATTTAGCATCTCTGAAATAACGCGTATCCTTTGGTCCTGGTACATTAGAAATGAGAATATTGGCAATTGGGCGAAACAGAGCCGATGCCCTGAACATTTCAAACACCAATGCAAACGTCTGGATCAGCACGGTATAATAGCTAAATGCCCCAGGGTGTGAGCGTTTTGCGGCGCGTTTCACGATACGGTGATTTTCGATTATCTGACGCAATCGCAGATAGGGATCGGATTTGCCATGCGCCAGCATAACCGGCACTATTGCGATTTTATTGCCACCTGTTTGTTCACCCGGTTTGCGTAAATTGATTGGCATATTGGTATATAGCGCTTTATCGAATGTATGCCCGTGATCTTTAAGGAAACGATGCACACCTATATCAAAACAACATAACAGTACTTCGTTTACAGTGGCACGAAGTCGCTTACCCACCTTTTGAATACGATCAAAGTCCATATCCGTGGTTGCAACACAACGTCCCCTTTTAACCTGTCCGGTTAACAAAGTTTTAGTACCAGAAAAAGGCACCGGCATATACACAGGATTGATGCGAACCAGTTTCAATAGCAATCGAAATAGAATCCAGAATAAGTCAAAGGTCGCGATAACAAAGTCATAAAGCCCTTTAAAAAACTGTGTCACAGGATTTTGCTTAGGACGTGACCGTTTTTTCCTTTCCATCGCCCATACCGGCATAAAGTCATCAATGTGTGGCTCAGGAGAGTAGCCAGCCTGAAACCATCTCACCATGGTGGCACCATCCCCCAGCATGTGATGGATTTTAACGTACACAGCAAATCGAGAGCCTTGCTTCCCCTTAATAACGGTAAACTGCCATAGCGGCTTGTCGCGCTCCAAACAGGGCTCGTGCAGCCTAGCCACGACTTCGTGCAAAGCCTGCATATCTGCAACATCATCGACTTCTTTGAGCTGCACATGATAATCCATATCCAGCTTATCAACCGGGACAAACTTCAACGGGTAACGAAAAATGGACTTTACCCGATAGTTCAAAGGGGCGACTGCAGTGTCGAAGGTGCGCAATTTTGCTACCAGTGTTTCGATATAATCTTCACCTGCACCTTCAGGCATGTCCAATAACTGCAGGGAAGCCACATGTTTAGGGTTATCTTCGGATTCAGTTATCCAGAACGTTTTGTCTAAAAACGGTATGCTTGTGCTCATGATTATTCCCTAGAGAAATATATAATTCGTTATTCACGACTCATCTGCTTACAACACGACGAACGTTGTACTATAGCTCTTCACTTTCTATCAATTTATACAGGTCTTGTAACGCCGACTCTTCAATTTTCATATAGGGCGTAAGCGCAAATAGCACATGGGCAAGACTTTCGTAGATATACGCTTCGCTTTCAATATCTTCACCTTTTATCAGATGATAATTTGTCGCCTGGGTAAATACCATGGTGATAAGTTGTACTAAATGGTGTTGTTGTTGTGCAGTCAGCTTCATATCGCCTTGTTCAACGTACTTACTCAACAACCGATTAAATGTATTTTCCTGAGCCTTGATAAGTTTCTTAAACCCTCGCGTCAGGGTTGAATATTTTGCGATTAAATCTGCAGGATTGTGATACAGGAAGCGAAACAAATGACTGCTTTGCAGCACCATTAACAGAAAGTAAAAGAAGTCTTCGATTTTCAGTTCGGTCTGAGCGGCTGAGTCCAGAATCTTAGACATGCGTTCTTTGTACATCTCAAACAAAGCAATCACCATGACTTCTTTGCCCTTGTAATGGTAATAGAGATTGCCTGGGCTAATGTCTAACTCCATCGCAATTTCGACACAGCTAACATTGCTTTCACCCTGTTCGTTAAACAATTCCAATGTAGTGAGTAAGATCCGCTCAGCTGTTTTCACCCAGCCTCCTCTGTTTTCAATGACATAGTAAATATATACTCGGGCAAAATCACTACCCTAATGTTCATTGTTTACCAAATTATTATCAACTATAACCTAATGCCAGTGCTTTCTCTGGAAATTTATGAAATTTAGTGCTTAGAATACTGACTTAATAATATATGCGTTATAAGACAGTGCAGGGAAAAAATATGATTCGAGTGCTATTCAATAAAAAAGGGGGCGTTGGCAAGTCCAGTTTAACCGTAAATCTGGCTGCGATGGCAGCAAATCAAGGGCTCAAAACTCTGGTCATTGATCTAGATACCCAGTGCAACGCCAGCCGCTATCTGAATATGGAAGGTATTGAAAAAGAAAACAGCATTGTCGAATTATTTGAACAAACTATTACCTTTCATATCCGCAAACGCCCGCCTATCGAATATTGCCATGAAACCCAGTTTGACAATCTCTATTTATTGCCTGGGTCGCCACAACTAAGTGATATTGAAAGTGAGTTGCATAGTCGTCACAAAATCTACAAGTTGCGGGAAGCTTTGCAGAAACTGCAAACGGAATTTGACCGAATCTACATTGATACCGCTCCAGCCCTTAACTTTTACAGCCTGTCTGCATTAATTGCGGCTAATCGCTGCCTGATCCCTATTGACTGTGATGATTTTGCCATTCAGGGGCTAATGAGTCTGGAACGTCATATTGAAGAGATTAAAGAAGATCACAATGACGAGCTGGAAGTTGAAGGTATCATTGCCAATCAATATATGGCGAATGCCAAATTACCCAGTAAGATTATTGATGAGCTTCTCCAGCAAGGTCACCCGGTGATCCCACATTATATTTCTCAATCCGTAAAAATGCGCGAATCACACCAGGAGAAAAAACCGCTTATTTATCTGGCGCCGAAACACAAATTGACGCAGTCGATACTGGCAGTGCATCAGGCTATTGAGGCCTGATGCATAGTAATGATAATTAGCAATTACCTGAGATGAGTGAACCTGCTTTTAGCTATATCAGTTAGACAAACACAAAATAAATCTGAAAGAAACCAGCTGCCATTCCCAATACGGCGCCGGTCAGAATGAGCTTCCATTCGTCAGCCTGGTAAGCAGGACGAAGAACGCCTTCAAATTCAGCAGGCGTCAGTCCCTGCATCTTTTCACACAAGTCATCACCGATGCGCAATGCCCCGTTAGCGTACTCGTAGGCATAAGAGAGGTACTTGTTGGAATCCGTAAACAAGCGCTTCGCTGCCAGTTCTTTCATCTTGTAAAAGTTCTCAGAACCCACCCCTAGCGCAAAATACGGCTGAGTTAACGCGACATAGCGTTCGATCGCGTCATTGACATGCAATTCGATCAATTCCAGTAAATTTTCCGAACCTGAGCCGTGAAGCACAATATCGGCGATATTTTCAGAATTCATCAACTTGGTATCGATAATGTCAGAGTATACGCGGGACACCTCTTTCTGCCGCTTAAGAAACATGCCTTGAACGGTAAAAGGACCGACTTTTACAGGGTCCTTGGGCTCAAATATGATTTTGATAGCTATCCAATTGGTGATGTAGCCCACCAACAAGCCACCGATTGGCAACACATACCATTGTGGGTAGAAATACCAAACCACCATAGTCGGAATACCGAATAAGAATCCGAAATACCAACCAGATTTGACAATAAACGGAAACTCTTTAGCCCCGGCCTGCAAGAATATCTCGTTGATAAGTTTAGGATTATTGACCAGTTGCGTGACAACCAGTTCTTTAATATCGAGGATTTCAGTAACATTGTGCTGAAAATCAGAAATGGTTTTGCGCACCACATTGGGGATATCCATCTCGATGCGGGCATACACCAGATTCTTGCCCTGTACTGGTAACGCTGCCCACACCGTAGGGGCTGCTTCACGCATCACATCATTCACGATGCGGCGGATAACCTGCTTAAGACGACGGCTGATATTTTTAGTGATCTCTTCAGGATCCAGACGGTTGGCAATGTCTTCGACACTCAGTAGCTTGCCTAAAACCAGCTCGACTTCGATTTCTGCCATTTCCCGGCGTTTCATGGGGATGAGCCCCTGCCAGCCAAATATCGGTTTAATACCGACAAACTCTAGCGGATAAAACATCATTTTAACGGCGAGGAAATTGGTAAACCACCCAACAAACGCGCTGATAATCGGGATCAGCAATAGCATGTAGTGTTGTTGCACAAATTCAAGCATGGGTTATAGCGCGATCTGTCATGGTGTTCTTATAAGATTATTGGGTTTCAGGCTAACCATTGGAATTAGAATGGTCAATCTAAAAAACGATTCTTTTACAGGAAGCTCCTGAAATGAGTGGTACAACACCACCATCAGGATGGTCAATATATTTCTCGCACTTTAGCACCATGATTACTACTTTTGTCTAAACTTTCCAGGATTTTATCGGTTTTGGTAGCAAATTCTAATTTGCTCAGGTTATAGTGTGGTAGGACGAGTAGTAAAAAGAAAATCATGCCAAAACCGTTAACCCTATCAAAAATTGAACAAGTTATGCGACATGCGAAGTCGTATGAGGAATATCGTGAAGCCTGTGAGTTTCATGATGAATTGTCGGGTGCCAATGACTGGAAAGCAAAGGATCGGGACCGGGGGTATGACTACCGCCTCATCCGTAAACGAGTGGAACGGTTGAAGTTCGCCAAAACCCACGGCGACCCAGCCGGATTGATGTCCATTCTCCATGAAGGTATTCATGGCAACCTCGGCAATATTTCCAATCCAGAACTACTACACAACTGCAAAATCGGTACAAAAAACCTGATTCAGGAATTTTTAGACGAAGTGTGTGAAGCATTAAAAATGATTTATCACGCGGACGAATCAGAAATCGATTTTTATGAAAAGTTGTCCTTTTTTGAAGAAACTTATCATGCCTATGGCCGCAGCTGTTTAATGTTGAGCGGTGGTGCGGGTCTGGGTTTCTTTCACTGCGGCGTGGTCAAGACACTGGCAGAACAGGATCTGATGCCTAACGTGATAAGCGGTGCCAGTGCAGGTTCTATAATCACGGCGCTGGTTGGAACCCGTACCGATGAAGAACTCAAACAAGACCTGTCAGCAGAAGCTATTTATGACAAGCTTCACAATTGGGCGGTCTGGCAAGGTTTAAATGAAAACGGGTTTTTAGACAGCACCAATCTTGAAAACGCTCTCATTGAGCTTTTTGAAGATATGACCTTCGAAGAAGCCTTTGAACGCACAGGACGTAAAGTCACAATTACCGTTTCACCATCTGACTTGCATCAATATTCGAGACTTCTTAACGCTAAGACGTCACCGAATGCCTGTATTACCACAGCGGTTCGGGCTTCATGTGCAATTCCGTTTGTGTATTCTGCGGTACAACTGCGCGCCAAAAATCAGTCTGGGAAAATAGTGCCCTATATTCCCAATCGGAAATTTCTGGACGGCTCGATTATGGCGGACATGCCGTTTCAAAGGTTGGCCAGACTCTACGGTGTTAACCACAGTATTGTCAGTCAAACCAACCCGATTGCCGTACCGTTTTTGTCCCGTAGCAAAGAACACTCTAACAGTTGGTTCTCAATAACAAAACGTCATCTGGCCAATATGGCTAAGGTTAACAGTATCTATGCGTTCGACGTGCTTGAAAGCATCATTGATCATAAAGGGATAAAACTGGGGTTGCACAAAGTACGCTCTATTATTGAGCAGCAGTATGTAGGAGATATCAATATTATCCCGCAGCGCAGTATGGGCAATTTACGACGTATTTTTGCTAATCCTTCAGTAGGGGCGATTCAGGATTTGATCACCAGTGCCGAACGTGCCACCTGGCCGCAACTGGACAACATTCGCCGCAGTACTCAAATCAGTAAAACATTCAGTACTTACCTGAGATTGCTGAAAAAACGCGAAGAGCAATTATTGTCCGGAAAACACGGATTACGATTGGTACAAAACGGCTAATTATGTTTTCGCTGGTGATGCAAAAATGTCATCGCCAGCTATTATCAAGGGTGACTTGGACCTAAAAGGACTAGCCACCCAATGCTAAAATACTGCCAATTAACTCTCCTTTTTGTTTGCATCAGCTTGGTCTCGACACTGTCAATTGCAAAAGACGACAACGAAAACGCCAAATTACCCTTAGCGGATAGCGAACTTGAACAGCTCACTTTTACCACCAGTGAAGGTTCGTGGTTGTCATTGGATGTCTCACCAGATGGTAAACACATCATTTTTGATTTACTCGGCGATCTTTACCAATTACCCATAAACGGGGGTGAAGCCAATCGTATTACCTCTGGTTTAGCTTATGATGCGCAGCCTGTTTATGCCCCTGATGGCCGACGCATTGCTTTCATTTCCGATCGGGATGGCGCCAATAATCTTTGGGTGGCCGATATTGATGGCAGCAATGCTGTTAAGTTATCCGATGAAAAATACGCCAACATGATTTCGCCTCGCTGGACGCCTGATGGCATGGCAGTGGTGGTCACCAGAGATGCCGTCAAAGGCCCTGAATTAGTTCTATACGCGGTGGATGGTGGCTCCGGTGTTGTCATGAGCAGCGATAATGAAGACAAAAAAGTTGAAGGTGTCGGAGCGGCATTTTCACCGAATGGCGAGTGGCTTTATTATGCTTCATCCATTGGTGCAGAATGGGAGGAAATTCCAGCTACTCAGGTAAAACGGTTAAATCTGCGTAACGGTACACTACAACAATTAACTCAGGGTAATGGTGGTGGTTTTCGTCCCGTACTGTCACCCGATGGCAAATTGCTGGTTTATGGTACTCGTTATGAGGCACAAACCGGATTGAGGATCCGTCATTTAGAAAGCGAAGAAGACCGATGGCTCGCCTACCCGGTACAAAGAGATAATCAGGAAAACTACCGGCCTTCCAGTCGCGGCATGCTGCCCGGATATGGCTTTACACCTGATAGTCAATCTCTTATCTATTATGCATTTGGCGGGTTTCATAAGATTGCCATTAATACATCTGACACCTCTGACATTCCGTTTACCGCAGAGGTGGCGCTGGATATCGGTCAGGATGTGACCAGCCCTTATCAGGTTGCACGGGATGAAGTGACCGCCACTATCGCCCATACGCCTGTCGTATCAAACGATGGCCAGAGTATTGCTGCCTCTTTGATGTCACGACTGTATATCACCGATATTGATGGTAAAAGTCAGCCTCGTGCAATTACCCCAGAAGCCTTTGGGGCTTATGAACCTGCCTGGTCACCCGATGATAAGTGGCTGGTATTTGCCTCCTGGACAGACAACAACGGCGGCCATATCTGGAAAGTGCGCGCCGATGGTCGCGGTAACCCGCAGCAAATCACTACACACGCAGCCTACTATACGGATTTAACTTACAGTCAGGACGGTAAAACTCTTTTTGCCATCAAAGGCAACGCCTTTCAGCGTCATCAAACCTTTAGTGAGTTTACCGGGTTGGGTATCAGCACTGAGTTGGTTTCCCTTCCAGCCTGGGGTGGTGAAATGAGTAACGTTGTTCACAGTCACCCTGCAATCGACCCTCATGTGCGCAATACCGACAACAGAATCTATCTATACGACCCTGAAGCTGGCGCGTTATTTTCAGTAAAGGCCGATGGTCATGATCGGCGAACTCACCTTTTCATCAAAGGCGCAAATGGCAATCGAGGCGACAAACCTGTGCCGGCGGAACGCGCCTTTATTCATGCTGATAAACCATTGGTGGTCGCTTTAGTAAACAAGCAGGTCTGGCTCATTCAAATACCTGATACTGGTGGTAAAGCACCAGAAGTCGATGTTACATCCTCATCTCTACCTACCGTACAACTGACCAATACAGGCGCCGATTTCATTGGCTGGAATAAGAAACAGGATGAAGTTGTCTGGGCGCTGGGAAACCGAGTTTTTCGACGTTCTCTACAGGATATCGTTTTCCGAGAAGACAACGAGAATGATGACGACAAAGACCAAACGGAAGGCGCTGCCAGTAAAACGGCATCGGGAAAAACCTCAAAAGACGAAAAGACTGAAGAAATGCCTGAGCCTCTATTGGACGCGCATGAATCAGTTAAGTCGGTAGCAATAACAGTTAAAGCGCCTGTCGATATTCCGCAAGGGCAATTGTTACTGAAAAACGCCAACGTCATCACAATGGCCGGAAATAGTCTTAACCAGATGACCCAAGTGCAACGCAACATGGATATCCTGATCCACAATAACAGGATCCATGCTGTTGGTGAAAACCTGAGTACCGACGCACAAACACAGGTTTTAGATATGGCGGGAAAGTACATTCTGCCGGGATTTATCGATACCCATGCTCATTGGGAGTTTCGCACGCAGGATGTGCTGGAACCACATAACTGGTCTTTGGCAGCGAATCTTGCTTACGGTGTGACATCTGGACTTGATGTGCAAACCAGCTACCACGATTACTTCACCTATCGCGATATGGTTGCAACAGGTCAAATCACCGGACAGCGAGCTTTTATGACCGGTCCGGGTGTCTTCGGTGTGAATGATTTTGACAGTTATGAAGCCGTAGAAGCCTACTTAAAACGCTACAGCGACTTTTATCGCACTAAAAATCTCAAAGCGTATACCTCCGGGAATCGACAGCAACGGCAATGGCTTATTAAAGCCGCCAAAAAGCTGGGATTAATGCCGACGACAGAAGGTGCCGGCGATCAAAAAATGGATTTGACCCACGCTATTGATGGCTTTCATGGCAACGAGCATAATCTGCCGGATACGCCACTCTATAATGACGTTATTACCTTGTATGCTGAAACCAAAACGGCATACACGCCCACACTGATTGTGCAGTACAACAGTATCGCCGGTCGCGAATACTTTTTTACCAAAGAAAAAGATTTACACAACAATCCACGTCTGAGACGTTTTTACCCTCACAATCAATTGGATAACCTGATCCAGCGTCGACCTGTCTGGGCATTGGACAGTGAATATAATCTGAGTCAGGGTGCCAGGGATGCCGCCAATATTCAGCGCGCGGGCGGCCTTATTGGCGTTGGTGGCCACGCGGAATTTCAGGGACTGGGTTATCATTGGGAAATGTGGGCATATGCAATGGGTGGCATGAGCAATCAGGAGATTCTAAAAGCGGCCACCATAGATGGTGCCCAGATTATTGGTATCTCGCAGGATCTAGGATCCATTGAAAAGGGTAAACTGGCGGATTTGGTAATACTGAACAGCAACCCACTGGAGAGTATCAGAAACTCCATTGATACCCATGCCGTAGTGCAAAATGGCCGGATTTACGACCCCGAGACACTGACGCAGGTATGGCCCGAGAAAAAACCTTTCCCGGCATTCTGGTGGTGGGATGAAAAATAACAGAGCAAATCTTGAACCAGGCAAATCTGCAAAGCTAACGACCTGGCTTGTAAGAAAGTAAAAAAGCCCTCATAAGAGGGCTCGAAGCAACTACCTGCCATGAGCAACAACAGATAGTTTCAACGGGAACTGAAAACTTATTCGCTATCAGTCGCCGGCTTAGTAGCTGGCTTTTTGGCTGGTGAACGACGAGTCGTTGTTTTACCAGTTGCTGCTTTAGTCTCGCTAGTGGCCTTGCTGGTGCTGGCGCTAGTTGACTTGCTTGCTGCTGCTTTAGATGCTGTAGCGCTCGGCTTTCTCGCCGGTGCTTTTTTAGCAGCGGGTTTTGCAGGCGCGGCTTTTACTTCGGCTTTTTGCTGTTCAACTAACTTATGAACAACGTCAGTTAAAGCTTCCACTTTGGCGCTCAAGCGAGTTAAACGATCTTCTTTGCTTTCTTTATTCAAGCCCAGTTTTTCGCGTAACTCAGCAACTTTTGCATTATCGACTTTTTTGCCTTCAAGCAACAATTTAAGGTCGCTCTCTACCACTGTGCCTTTGCTAAGCATTTCATTGATAAGCGAATTTGTTCCTTCAAACACCTCGTCAAATTTCTTGGTTGCGTACTCTTTACCAACGAGTACCACACCTAATCCGGCCAACCAAGCCTGACGGCCAGCGTTTTCGATATTTTTTACCGTTTTCATGTTGCCCCCTTTCATTTTTCGAGGTCGAGAAAGAAAAAGCAACGCTGGTTTGCGTTGCTTTAAAAGTAATATTACTTAGCTGAAAGCTTAGCAACAACTTCAGTTAAAGCGTCAATCTTGGCAGACAGCTCAGCGATTTTGTCTTCGTCACTTTGCTTGTCCAGACCTAGCTTCTTGCGAACATCAGCTACACGCTCTTCGATGTTTGCTTTTTCTTTGAACTTGCCTTTAGCTTCTGCTTCAAGTTTTTCACCTTTAACAGCCAGCTCATCAAAAAGCTTAGTTGCTTCAGCGTTCATTTTTTCGTAGTTACTTTGTACTTCGTCGATGCTCTTACCATAGGCACCCAAACCTGCTAACCAGATTTTACGTGCAAATTCTTCAGCGTCAGTTACTTTTGATTTTAAAGCTTCTAATTTAGTCATGTTAATGTCCTCAGTTCGTAAATTAAATCGTGTTTCGATGGAGCACATCTTACGCAGGCAATTTAGAAATCGCATACTAACGATAAAAAAATCACAAAATATATCTGTATATTGTTGATTTAATTAGAATAAATAATGATTTTAGTGGGTGTGGAATGAACTGGAACTGAAAAATTAGAAAGGCTTATCTAATTTAGGCTGTGGCAAAAGCCCATTTAAAGGTGGCTTGAAGGCCCGAATGACAGTATCGAGCCTCCCGAAAATCGCAGTTAGTCAATAAATCCTTCGGGAAGTTTATCTCGCATCACTCCCCAAATCTGACCACTCTCGATACCATATTGACGGACAATCGCAGGAACAGCCTCATGGTCATGACTTTTGGCAAGATCCAAAAGTGACTGATAATACTTGCGAGCTAATTGTCTGGCATCTTTGTTACTAAAATAGAAACCACCGATGCGGGAATATAGACCTTTAAAACCATTCATCAATAAGACATAAATATCATTGCCAAAGGCTTCGGCTAATTTATGGGTGATCTGATAATCAAGTTCAGCAAATGTTTTACCGTCGGATTCCTGGGCATCATCCTGATTTTCAAGTCGCTCGCTCAGAATCGCAGCGACCTGCTCAGGGTTGTTCTTGATTGCACCTCTTATAAACAAAGCACTGACACTGGTGCGGGCAGCAAGTAGTTGATCAACTAACTCTGGAATACCTTCTTCGTGTAATCTTGCCAAGGTTTCCAGAATGTTCAGGCCACAGGTTTCTTTGAAATTATTCACTCTTGTGGGTTTACCATGTTGAATGGTCAACCAGCCATCTCTGGCGAGTCGTTGCAATACTTCTCTAAGCGTAGTTCGTGTAACACCGATGAGTTCAGAAAGCTCACGTTCAGCGGGAAGGATCGTTCCGGGAGGAAAACGCCCACTCCAAATAGATTCGACGATATATTCTTCTGCAAATCCAGCAGGACTCTGGGCTTTATAAATCATCTTGATTGCTCACTTTTAAACGAATATTGTCATTATTATTGGACCGGACAAGAATTTATTGTTGTTATGTGGTTCGTCAGAACGATGCTCTTGTTCCACGTCAATATTGTCTAACTGATTGTACCAGTAGTCATGCCAACGTAACAACGAATTAATCGCTAATCAATCACTTATCGCTATTTCATGCTGATTTTACATTTGATCGCTCACACTCAGTGTCTAGTTGTGTAGTGCAACAAACCTCCAATATAACTTCATCAATCGATGAATAAATGACTTACAAATGCAGAATTCTACATTGGATTGCCAAAATCCGGCAAAACAACTACAAATAATCAAATTTTATCCAAACAAATCAAATCATTAGTCTAAAATTACTGTTAAGCTTGCAATTTGTTCTTACAACCTCTAAAAACGTAACTCAGTAAAATTCGAGAACGTTAAAAGGACGCAATCAATGCCAACTAACTTAACTCAGGCCATTTATTCTAACTTTTTAGGTAATGCGCCAGATTGGTACAAAAAAGCGATTATCGGTTTTCTTATTATCAACCCATTCCTGTTCACCATGAACCCATACATTGCAGGATGGGCACTGGTACTGCAGTTTATCTTCACCCTGGCCATGGCACTTAAATGCTATCCCTTGCAACCGGGAGGCCTGCTGCTAATTGAGGCACTGGCTATGGGCATGAGCTCCCCGTCTCTTATGCGGCACGAAATTATCGTAAATATAGAAGTGGTACTGCTATTGATATTCATGGTGGCCGGTATCTATTTTATGAAAGAGTTATTGCTCTATCTGTTCTCCAAAATCCTGGTGGGTTTAAAAAGCAAAATAGCCTTATCCGTTTCATTTTGTGCCGCTTCGGCATTTTTATCTGCCTTCCTGGATGCGCTTACTGTGGTAGCTGTCATTATTTCGGTGGCTACCGGCTTTTATTCCATATATCACAAGGTCGCATCTGGCAAAGATTTCAATCACGATCATGATCACACTTCAGACGAGCAATTACCGCAACTCACCCGGGAAGATTTAGAGAGTTTCCGTGCCTTTTTACGTAATTTAATGATGCATGCTTCAGTTGGTACCGCTTTGGGTGGAGTTATGACCATGGTGGGCGAGCCGCAAAATTTAATTATTGCCGCCAAAGCTAACTGGGACTTTTTAGAATTCTTCCTGCGCATGGCACCTATTACTATTCCGGTCTTTTTTGCTGGTCTTATCACTACCGTTGTTTTAGAAAAGTTAAAAATATTTAGCTACGGAGCAGAGCTACCCGATAACGTGCGAAATATCCTCGAAGATTATTGTTCTCACGTGGATCAAGAACGTACAGAGAAAGACAAAGCCAAACTGTTTGTACAGGGCATCGTCGCCATTTGGTTAGTGGTCGGTTTGGGAATGCATTTAGCAGCCGTCGGCCTGATTGGTTTATCAGTTATTGTTTTGGCTTCTGGTTTTTGCGGTATCGTTGAAGAACACCAAATCGGCCACGCTTTTGAAGAAGCACTGCCCTTCACTGCCTTGCTATGTGTCTTTTTTGGTATCGTAGCGGTTATTATTGAACAACAGCTGTTTACTCCGGTGATTGATTGGGTACTCACCTACGAAGGCAAAACACAAATGCTGATGTTCTTTATGGCCAACGGTATTTTATCCATGGTCAGTGATAATGTGTTTGTGGGCTCGGTTTACATTACTGAAGTAGGCAATGCATTGCAGGCTGGTCATATTACCCGGGATCAGTTCGACATGCTGGCCGTTGCTATTAATACCGGCACGAATTTACCCAGTGTTGCAACTCCAAATGGTCAGGCAGCATTTTTATTCCTGTTAACATCGGCATTAGCACCGCTGTTAAGACTCTCCTACGGAAAAATGGTCTATATGGCGCTGCCTTATACTATTGTACTCACCATAGTGGGTTTATTAGGTGTGTATTTCTCTTTGTATGGAATGACCGAGTGGATGTATGAGATGCATTGGATTGAACATCACCCGGCCACGATTGGAGAAGTTGAAGGACATTAACTTCAACTGACATACTTTTTCACAAAAAGCACCTTTTTAAGGTGCTTTTTTATTGTCTGACTCGTTATACTGCTGCAATAAAAATAAGACACCGGACACACCATGCTGGAGACATTATCCAGGCTGACAGAGCAAAGAGGCCCCTGGGCACTGCTGTTTTCATCAGCTTTTCTACTGGAGCTTACCGCCCTTTACTTCCAATACGGGATGGGATTAGCACCCTGTATTATGTGCATATATCAGCGCACAGCCGTACTAGGTATCATGATGTCGGCACTGCTGGTTTTAATAATAAATAATGGCATAAGCCGCTTTGTCGCATATCTCACCTGGGGCGTTTCTGCAATCTGGGGAACCTTAATTGCTGTTGAACACGTGGATATTCAAACCGCGGCCAATCCATTTTTCGCGTCATGTGAAATCGTACCCAACTTCCCTTCTTTCATGCCTCTGCATGAATGGATACCTGCATTTTTCGCAGCAACAGGTGACTGTGGGGATATCGACTGGCAGTTTTTAACCCTGAGTATGCCCCAATGGATGATTGTGATTCTGGGCTTTTATAGTGTGGTGTTTGTAGCAGCTTTATTTACCAGACTTTTAAAGCATCACCGGTTTTGAGAAAGGTCGCTGCCAATCCCTTGTTAATGTCTCTTTAGGTATGAATTAGAAAGCCGCTCTGCAAAGCGGCTATCAAATCATGAAGCTGTCAGGTAATTCTTAATCCGCAGTGTCTGGTTTATTGTTTTGCCCTGCCGCTAGATAAAGAATAATCACACCAACAATGGCACTGGAAAGAGACCCAATTAACATGCCTAAGCGATCAATTCGATTGTAGCCTATGCCGACTTCTGCAAACGCCAGTCCACCAATAAACAAACTCATGGTAAACCCAATCCCACAAATAAAGGCAACTCCTAACATTTGACTCCAGGTAACGCCAGGTAATGGGGAAGCGAGCTTCAAACTCACCACTAGCCAGCTACAAAGCATCACTCCAACAGGTTTCCCTATGAAAAGTCCAAGTGCAATGCCAAGCGGGATAGGTTCTATAATCCGTCCGAGATTTAGATCGGTGAACGATATTCCACCATTGACAAAGGCAAACAATGGCACAATACCCAGAATTACCCAGGGATGTATCGCATGCAATGCCACATCTGACGGGGAATCCTGATTAGCAGAATGTTTATCACTGTGAGATGGTATCAAAAGCGCGGTTATGACACCGGCTAATGTCGCATGGACACCAGATTTCAGAACGCACACCCAGGTCGCCACACCCAATAAAATATAGATGCCCAGGTTTTTCACTCCAAGGCGATTACAAAGCAGCATGAAGACAATAAAACCAGCCGCAAAAAGTAACGATTGCAGGGATAAATTTGCTGTATAGAAAAGGGCAATGATAATAATGGCGATAAGGTCGTCCAAAATCGCCAATGTCATTAAGAATACTTTTAATGAGGTCGGGACCCGACTCCCCAGCATAGTCAGTACACCTAAAGCAAAAGCAATGTCGGTGGCAGTCGGAATTGCCCAGCCCACTATCGCTTCAGGATCATCAGCATTGAACCATAAATAAATGAGGGCTGGGAAAACTACCCCACCAATAGCTCCAGCCATAGGAAGAACAACTTGTTTCTTATCCTTTAATTCTCCGTGCAACCACTCCCGCTTGATCTCCAGCCCAATCATAAAAAAGAACACTGCCATCAGGCCATCATTGACCCACAGGAAAAGGGGCTTCTCAACACCGAGGCCACCAATTTTGACAATTCCGTCGATTTTTAAAAAGGCATCATAAGCACTGGCAAATCCCGTGTTCTTTACCAGCATGGCTAATATTACGGCAGCCAGTAACAAGAGTCCGCCAATGGCAGCCATTCGATTTGAATGGGCTTGATCGTTCGCCATACATATTCCTTTTAAAAAACGTTGTTGTCATTTGACACAACACAAATCGTTATACGTTTTGAGGGGTCTGCAAAATCTACAAAAGAGTTAATAGCTTAGCAGTAATTCCTGCCTTATGATGAAAATGAGATAATGATTTCAAACAGTTAGACTTAAGGATTGTAATGATCAACCTTATTTAGGTTCTGGAAAACACTGGGCAGTGTTTGCTAATTATTTGCTGCCATAAAAGTGATGATCGGCATGTTTAAAGTTGCTTGCCCAACGACGAAAAGTGAAACTAAACCCCGGAAACATCGCAATGACTTTGCCACTTTTACTTTTGTACCAACTATCACATCCCCCGGTATGCCACACTGTTTTGGCCATTTCCTTATGGATGAGTCTGGTGTACTGTTCCTCCGCTTCTGGTTTTACTTCTATTGCCTGATATTGGTTGGCTTGCACTCTCCAGATACAAGCCATGATGTATTTCATTTGGGACTCAATAACAAACAACGCTGAGGTATGCCCAATCCCGGTATTAGGTCCCGTGACCACAAACAAGTTTGGGAAACCTGGCACAGTTGTCCCCAGGTAAGCTCGGGGATAGTCCTGCCAAAAAGTACTGAGACGTTTGCCATCTCGACCAATAACAGGATAAGAGATAACACTGTCAGTGGCATCAAAACCGGTAGCGTACACAATCAGATCCAGCTCATACTCACTCCCCTGCTGAGTGCGAATTCCAGTTTCCGTTATTTCATCAATGCCCTCGGTTTTATCATGCAAGGTCACATTGTCCCGACAATAGGCTGGATAAAGCGTACTGGACAGCAGGATGCGTTTGCAGCCTATCACGAACTCAGGTGTCAATTGTTCCCGCAAGTCATCATCTGGAATGGCTTTTTTAAGAAACGCAGTGGCTTTTCTCGTGGCCAGTAAGTCGAGTAATGTTCTGGAATACTTAAAGCCGATGACTCGGATTTCCAAAGCCCAATAGATAAGAATTCTTAGGAAATGATAGGCCCATTTGCTTCTAAGGATTTTTCGTTGCCAGTTTTTAAAAACGTAATCAGGTCTTGGCATCACCCAATGCGGGGTGCGCTGAAAAACGTGAAGGTGCCTGACATCTGGGGCAATCGCAGGAATAACCTGGGCAGCACTGGCACCGCTGCCAATCACAGCTACCCGTTTGTTTTTGTAGTCAAACGAGTGGTCCCAATTATTGCTATGAAATGAAGCCCCTTTGAAGCTATCTTTGCCGGTAAAATTTGGCGTGACTGGCGTACTCAAAGGTCCCGTCGCATTGATGACGAATTGAGCCTGTATAGGAGCTCGTCCGGCCACATCGATATACCACTTTTGCTCTCGCTCATGCCAGGCGATTTTCTTTACTTCGCAATCCGTGAAAGCACATTTATTTAACTCATGTTTTGCAATGACGTAATTGGTGTACTCGCTCAGCTCTTTCTGTTCTGCGAACATTTGCGACCAATCATAGGGTTCATCGCAAAGCGAATAGAGCGGAGATTGCACATCAACAGCGGCACCGGGATAAGAATTCTGCAGCCAGGTCCCCCCCAGAAACGCCCGTCGCTCCAAAATAATAAAATCCTGGATACCCTGTTTGCGTAAATTTAATGCCGCCAGCAATCCGCCGAATCCACTGCCGATGATAACCGCTTGGTGGTAAGCACTCATTGCATCTCCTGCTCCCAAGTTATCGTCCCAAAAGAAAAGAGCAGCGCATCGCGCCCCCCCTCTCTTTTAACCTAAAGCTTATTGGGTGCTCAAAAGCTAATTTGATAACCCATAACCAACGTTTTATCTAACTCCATTTGAACGCCATTGACGTCCTGCTGTATCGGTATCAAATACTCAACCGCAATTCGATGCTTTCCAGCAAACACCAGATTCGTACCCAACGCTATTTCCCATAAATCTTTACCATAATTCGCGGGATTTGCAGTCGTTACCGGTGCAACTATGACATCATCGCTGCCCGACAGCTCGTCTGAAGAAGTATAGACCGTCCGCAATGACAAACTCGCTTGCCCAGATACCTGCTTTGCCAGCCAGGCCGTCACGCTAGATTGAGCTCCCCACTGATATCCCTCATCAGCATCATCCATCGCGGTATCATAAACAAACTGCGCCCCCCAACTCACATCGTCATATCGTCCTGTATAGGTTAAGCCTGCAGACAAACGATAACTGCCTCCCCCTAATTGCATGCTATAGGGCAGGCGCATTTCCATACGCATCCCCATCGGTGTCAGTACCTCCTGTTTTTCATCAGTTGCACCGGTTGGCAGGGTTAGACCAATATTGGCGTGCCATTTGTGAGTGCCATCATCAGCAATGCCGATGAGCGCACTCAGTTTGCTGTCCGCCAATCCAGAACTTTCGGTGATAAATTCACCTAACGGTTCAGTACCCATTCCTCCCTGATAAGTCAGCAGCTGCATGTCATTGCTGACATAGTTCAGCATCGCCATCAGCGTGATATTGTCAGTCGGTGCGTACATCATGCCAACCATATGCATTTTCATCGACATCTCCTGTGGTACCACACGCACTGTGGGTGGAGACATTGGTGGGTTGGCATAGGGGTTCGCTACAGTGGTTACGATGTCATCATTACTAATGCTGTTATCGCCCTGTAAGTTTCCAGCCATGGCCATATCCATAAAGCGATAGGAGACCATGAATTCACCATCTTTGTGCAGATGGTCCCCCATCACCCCGATAGGTGCATGGGAATGAGGAGTAAGTGATAAATCAAAATTGACATCCGCTGATACCTGACAAACACCAAGCAGCAACGTGGCAGTTAGCCAACATTTTCTATTGTTGTAATACATTTATATTCTCTTAAATTATTACTGTTAAAATTGGAAACGTTAAAAATTAAGAGAGTAAAGGTGGGCCCCTTGGGCTGGGAAGCACGTTGCTGGCATAATAAATCGCCTGCTGAGTGCGGATACGTTTTTTGGTTTCCGTCAGTAGCAGGAACTCTAGTTGCGATGGACCACTGAGGAATGTGTCACTTGCACTATCTGCAAGAAAGCCGAATCCACATTTAAGCTGCTGGCGGTGTTCAGGGGCATCTTGAGGAGCATCAACAAAAACCAGCTTGCCGGTTTCAGAAAAGGCGCTGGCTGAAATCCATTTGAACTGCTTTCCCGTGCAGATGAGCATTGTATCCTGATCGGCAAACTTCAGCCCGTACTGTGCGGTTTGCGCAGATACTAGAAACCCGACAAAACTATTGCATAGCAAAGCGATTGCCGCATAAGCAAAAACGGCGAAGCGTATGGAGAATTGTCTATGCATTGTTTGCAGAATCTGATTCCTTACAAGCACCTTATGCAATGATGCACATTGGAGTGCTACGGCTTAATCCAAATCATCTAATGGCCAGCGCACAATAAAATTTTCAAAATCGTTCATGTCTACATCATGTTCATAAACGGTGCGATTTCTTACCGACATTCCTGCCTTGTGCATTGCTGTTTTTTTGTTGCGATTGAGCAAAGGGTGCCATGATGGTAAACCCCGGCCTTCGTGCAATCGACGGTAGCTGCAGCTAGTTGGCATAAAAAAGATATCTTTCAGATTATCTTTGGTCAATTGTACACAATCAGGAACCAGTTCGGTGCGTCGCTGGTACTGTGTACAAGAGCAGGTTTTAGTATTGAGGTAAGTGCATACGATATTAGTATAATCGACGTTTTCCCCCTGCTTAATGGTGTCGGTAGGCTGAGCCTCATCGATTTCTTCATCATCGATAAATTTGTGCAGGCAACACTTACCGCAGCCATCGCATAGCGACTCCCATTCACTTTGGGACATATCTGCCAGCGCTTTAGCTTCCCAGAAGGGTTTCATCAGTTTTTTACCACAGTAGAGACGGACATCAGATCGACCAGTGTCGCACTCAATTTGTCGCCTGGCAACAAAGGGCCGACCCCTTTGGGTGTCCCTGTCAAAACAACATCTCCTGGCACCAACGAACATACTTTAATAATTTCCCGCAACAGTTGTTCGCAACTAAACATCATATCCCGCGTATTGCCCTGCTGGCGCAACTCATTGTTCACGGTTAAAGAAAAACTCAGATTTTGCCATTCGACACCCGCGCTCACCGGTACGAAATGTGACAGTGGGCAACTGCCATCAAAAGCTTTCGCACGTTCCCATGGATGTCCTTTGTCTTTTAATCGTTGCTGTACGTCCCGAAGCGTCAGATCCAATGCCAAACCTATGCCGATTACCGCTGATAAGGGATCGTCCGTGCTATCTTTACTCAGGGTTTCACCAATCAAAAGCGCGACTTCTAATTCGTTATGGCACTCGCCTTGTTCAGGTAATTGAAGCGCATCATGCATTGACACAAAACAATGATTCGCCTTAATGAACAATAGTGGTTCTTCTGGTACTTCATTGTTTAGTTCCCGCACATGCTCAAGGTAGTTCCGACCAACACATACCGCTTTGCCTGCGGCCAAAGGCGCTGTATCTGTGTTGGTAAATTTATGTTGATACATCGCTATCGCCCTAACTTAATGCGATCAGATAAGTGCCCAACCGTCACCCCAAAATAAGTGGAACGATTCCAATCCATAAGAGTATGAAAGTTGTTATAGACCAAATAAATGCGGCCCGTCAGATCGTCAGGAATAATTAAAGAAGCGGGAATATCCCGATCAGGCAAATCACGTCCATCGAGCCGTCTGACCCCGGCTCTCTGCCATTCTAATAACGACTGCATTTTTTCCTGATGCAAACCACTTAAACGCTCATCAAATCCGTCTGGCACAGTCACTTGCCTGCCCCAGGTCTGACTGTTGTCCCAACCTTCACTGGCTAAATAGTTTGCAATAGACGCCAAAACGTCCGGCAGGGACTGCCAAATATCCTTGCGGCCATCACCATCAAAATCCTGTGCATAGTGTAAAAATGAGCTGGGCATGAACTGACTTTGCCCCATTGCTCCCGCCCATGAGCCATAAAACTGCTCTGTTTCTATGTGGCCTTCCTGAAGTATTTGCAAAGCGGCAAACACCTGCCTTTTGAAAAATGTTTCCCGGCGGCCTTCAAAGGCGAGAGTCGTGAGGGCCGACATCACCGGATAATTACCGGTAATGCGACCAAAGTTACTCTCAACGCCCCACAGCGCCACTATGAATCGCGCTTGTACCCCATAGTGTTCGGCAACTCGCTGAAGTAGCGCCTGATGCTCGTTAAATAATGCAACCGCCCTGTCTACTTTCCATTTGGGTACCCGCTTAGGGAGATAGGTATCCAATGTCTGTTTGAATTCGGGCTGGTTTTTGTCGGCTTTAACGGCGCGCTTATAAAACTTAATGTCTGTGAAAGCTTTATCCAGTAACTCTGGGGAAAATCCTTTACTCAACGCTTCCTGTCTGAGTTTGACGACATACTGCTGAAACGCCGCTTCGTCATTTTCAGCCAGAACCACATTACTTATCAGGGTCAAAAAGAGAATGAAAAAGAACCTCATTATTTTCCTTTTAGTTGCTGTGTATGTTGGCTCAGGAGGTTTTCGACTGGTGGAGGCAGCTGTAAATAGAAACCCTTATCCTGAATTTCTGTTTTTACGGTCTGATTGTTTTTGTTGATCAGTTGTTTGTTGCCATCAAGGTTGAATAGCATGACAAAAACCGGTTTTCCGAACATGGTCAGCAAATCAGCTGGCACATCAGAAAGATCATGGCGATCTTTCACATACAGATAAGTATCGGGTTTCTTCTGACTCTTGAAAATGGCACACAGCATAACAACATTTGGCGCTTATAGATTGGTTAATGGACATCATCCAGTACTGATTTTAGCAGCTCGTAGCGCCACCCTCTCATCAGATCTGGTTTGCTTTGTTGTATTTTACACTCTTCAACGTCAAACCATAACCATTTTAAAAATTGATTTACCTGCTTTTTGGATGCCAGCAGTTCTAGGGGCAAATCATTTTCTTCAGCAATGCGTTGGCACTCATTACGGATCATCTGACTCACTTTCTTATATGCTCGTATATCGACCAGACGCCTGATGCGCTCTGGATAGTGGCTCTCGTCCATGTTGAGTACCTCATCTACCATGGCAATGAGTTCCTCTCCGTGTAAGCGCACTTCTTTTCCGGTGATACAATGCAGGGCATGCAATTCAGACGGGTGTTTTGGTAAGCGCCGACTGATCTCAATCAGGCATGTCTCTTTTAAAACAAAGTTTAACGCCCGATCTTCGACCACCGCTTTTTCGTAGCGCCAGGCTGCCAGCTTTTGAAGGACAGCAAGTTGTTGTCGCTGTAGCTGCCAACCGTTCTTGACAGTCAGGTAGCGATACTCCGGTGGCAGTGCCTGCTGCTTTTTATCCGACAAAACCTCGCTGTCCTGAAGGACCCACTGGTATTTATTGGCTTGCTTAAGCGGTTCTGCCAGTTGCGGATAAATTTGATGCAGATAAATAACGTCTTTTGCGGCATAGTGTAGTTGCTCTTCACGCAGTGGTCTTTTAAGCCAGTCGGTGCGGGACTCCCCTTTGTCTACCGCGATATTGAGCATATCCTCAACCATTTTGGCATAACCAATTGACGGCCCCATATTGAGTAAAGCGGCAGCAAACTGACTATCAAACAACGGTGTTGGCATAATCCCCAACACCCGCCAAAATACTTCCAAATCTTCAGAGCAGGAATGGAGAACTTTGATAACGTTGGGATCAGTAAGCAATACCGCCAAGGGTCGCCACTGTTCAATCATCAGAGGATCCACCAGCACTACGGAGCGCCCATCATTAATTTGAATCAAACCGCACTGGGGAAAGTAGGTTCGAGTGCGCACAAATTCCGTATCAACGGAGATAAACTCTGCTGTACTGGCTTGCTGACAAAAATTAGCTAATGCGGCATCACTATCAATATACTCAAAATCCATCTTTTCACTTCACATATACAAAAAAACCGGCCTAAGCCGGTTTTTTATTAATCTCTTAGTTGTCTGCGTAAGATCTTACCCACGTTGGATTTGGGTAATTCTTCACGAAACTCCACCAGCTTGGGTACTTTATATCCAGTCAGATGTTCTTTGCAATGTGCAATTAGCTCTTTGTCCGTCAAACTCTCTTCTTTTTTCACGACGAAGAGTTTTACGACTTCACCAGAGACTTCATGTGGGATGCCAATTGCGGCAACTTCAAGTACCCCCGGATGCATTGCTGCAACATCTTCCACCTCATTCGGGAAGACGTTAAAGCCAGATACGAGGATCATATCTTTTTTACGATCTACGATATAAAAATAGCCGTCTTCATCACACTTGGCGATATCCCCTGTCGCTAGCCAGCCATCTTTCATAATCTCTTCAGTCGCTTCAGGTCTGTTCAGATAGCCTTTCATCACTTGTGGCCCTCTAACATACATTTCGCCAGCTTCACCCGGCGCGACTTCGTTGCCGTCATCATCCAACAGCTTAATATCAGTAGACGGTACCGGCATCCCGATAGAACCTTTATAACGGTCAAGCTGCGGTGGATTAACCGTTACCACTGGACTACATTCTGTCAAACCATAACCTTCAAGTAACACCGTTTTTGTGACTTCATGCCATTTTTCAGCAACAGCACGCTGCACCGCCATACCACCGCCTAAACCGAATTTAAAGTTGCTGAAATCCAGTTCTTTGAACCCTGGTGTATTGAGTAAGCCGTTAAACAAGGTGTTAACGCCCGTTAAAATGCTGAAATTGTATTTCTCCAACTCGGCAACAAACCCCGGCATATCCCTTGGATTGGTGATCAGAAGATTTGCGCAGCCAAACTTCAGAAAGACCAGGCAATTCCCCTGTAATGCGAAGATGTGATAAAGCGGTAATGCGGTTACCACAATTTCATTACCAGGAGTAATCACCGGCTCTAAAATCCCGGACACCTGCTCCAGATTCGCCACCAGATTACGATGGGTTAACATGCCCCCTTTGGAAACACCCGTTGTACCCCCGGTATATTGCAAAAACGCCAAATCGTCATTAGTGACATCGACATGCGTAAATGTGCTGCTTTTCCCTTTTGCCAACGCACTCAAGAACGATGTCGCACCCGACAGGTTATGCTGTGGAATCATCTTTTTAACGTGCTTCACAACAAAGTTAACCAACCAGCGTTTCGGCACCGGCAACATATCTCCGACGTTTGTCAGTACCACATGTTTTACCGGTGTCTCTGCAATAACATCAGACAGCGTATTGGCAAAATTCTCAATAATGACAATGGCCTTGGCTTTGGAGTCATTTAATTGGTGCTTTAATTCTCGAGTGGTATACATCGGGTTAACGTTAACCACAACATATCCGGCCCGCAAGATACCAAATATCGCAATAGGGTATTGAATGAGATTAGGCATCATAATGGCAACCGCATCGCCTTTTTCCAGGCCTAGCCCCTGTAAATATGCTGCAAAGTACTCTGTATATTGATTCAGTTCATTGAAAGTAATAGTGTGTCCCATATTGATATAGGCGTCACCATCACCGTACTTGGCTACCGACTTCTCGAATATATCGACCAACGAAGAGTATTTGTCCGGATCAATTTCAGGGCTGACGGTTGAGTGATAATTTTTAAGCCAAACTTTTTCCACTTTTACTGACTCCTGCAGCTGCTTTTTATATCGTGTGTTTTGTGGACTGTGATCAGACCAGTAGGGTATTTTTGTTCTGAATTCAATACTAGCCAATCAATTCACAAAGTTAAACTTAAAATCACAAATGATTAACATTAATCTCAGTTATACCGAAGTTAAGTTGGACGATTAGCGATCCTACGCGTGTAAAAAGTCTCGCACAGCGCAGGCAACAGGTTCGGGATTGTCCATGTGCACATGGTGTCCACCTTCACATTCGGCATAATGAAATTGCTGCACAGAATGTTTGCGGCGTTGCAGATTAATTTTGAGTTTTTCGAAGCCTTTATCCCCCAGCAATGTCAGCCAAGGACATTGAATTGATTCAATAAACGCATTCGCCTGCGGTTCAGTCAAACGCAAAGGTGACACAGTCCGAAGTCGAGGATCAGTACGCCAGCGCAAGGTCCCCTGATGGTCCTGAATATTGCGCTGCATCAACAACCGCGCCGACGACTCATGCATCTTGCCAGCCATTATTCGAGCAGCAACAGCAGTATCAACACTGCTTGGATGTCTCGTTGCTTTCTCCGCCCTGCTTAATCGACTTATTACTGACTTCCGCAATTGTTCGGCACTGCTTTTTGGTTCTTCTGTTAAACCACCAAACGCTTCAATGGCCACCAGTTTTTTTACTTTTTCAGGGAAGCATGCAGCGTAGATGGAGCCCAGAATGCCACCTAAACTATGGCCCAGAATGTAAAACTCCTCCCAGCCAAGCAATTCCACCAGCTCATGTAAATCGGTAATATTATCCAGTAAATGATAATGCGCTCCCAATGACCGATGACCCGAGTGTCCATGCCCAGGTAAATCCAAAGCCAACAACTGAAACTCTTCTAAAAACGGCGCAAGGGGTTGAAAACTCGCTGCATTATCCAACCAGCCATGCAAACACAGGACGGGATAACCTTCCGGGTTGCCAAAGGTCAAAGCGGATAAGTCTATATTGCGTAGGGAAAAAGTCTTTTCAGGCATAAGTACGATAAAAGCGGCAAAAGGTTGCCGCTTTTTATCATTTTTGTTGCCGCCAACTCAAGTTTTTACGGATCAACTTTGCCGTTCTCTACCGCTCGTGGATGCTTAACTGTTGGCGCACGTTCATCGTTGCTAGCACTATTTTGTTGCGCTGGAGGCGGGGTATTACCATGCTGATTATAATTATGATGATCGTGACGACGTTTAATAATAACGCGTTGATGATAGGGCCAGGCATGCCAGCCAAACCAACCACGATGACCGTATACTCCGTGCCTAAAGTGGAATGATGGCCAAACTGAAATGGTTTCTACTTCAACTCTGTCGTAATCCTTCCAAAGATGGTAACCGTCGGCTTGTAATGTTGGATAGACATATTGATGCTCGCCAACCACGCCTTCTTCAGAGCCGATAACCTGACCGGCAAAGGTCATCATACGTCCAGTTTGATATACCATTGGGTCTAGAAAACCATTGACGTATACGCGAAACCTTCCAATGCTTTCATCATCAGGAATGGGTCTGCCATAGCTTCGCAGTGGAAAATGCACCACTTCCAGTAGCGTGGCGCCTTCCTGGTTCTCGATATTGGCAATCACACCTCCCCAGCGGGCAAGACGTGCCGTGCTTTTATCTGGATCTCCCGCGACTTCCTGATAGCTCACCAAATTCACGTCTTCTGGCAACATGACGCTATCAGGCACCGTGCTACAGGCGCTCAATATTAGAAAACAACTGACAAATAAAATTTTACGCATTTCAAACCACCTGACGAAATGACGACCTTGTATTAAAGTATGGCAAGGTGAAAGTGAATTACAACTGAACTCTGAAACACAATGTCTGTGGCCTGAGTACGAGAAAGGAATAAGATATTACTAGTAAAACCACGGAGTAATCAATTCTGTTGCACCAAAGTTAAACGTAGGTATCGACACCCAGCAAACCATGTATTTCGGCTCGTTTACTCTCTAGTGCATGACTATTATAGGCTTGTATGGCGTCCTGCGAGCGCCCATCATTAAATTCGCGGTAGGGCTGTTGCTGTTGCTCTCGAAAACGGTCAGCGCGTTCAAATGCTTCTTGTGAACCTGGACGCAGCACAATAGGAGCACCAGAACGACTACTTGAGTGATTCTGTTCTTCTACTTTTTGTGTTGACTGGCTTTTGGGTTTGTCTTTGGGGGCCTGATTAATTATCAGCCCGGATCCGGGATCAAACCGCGAAGCATTGATATCCAAAATTTCTGATTCCAGTGTTATTTCGCGAAAATTAACACCGGAAATCTAGCAATATTGATGCCAGTTCGTTATAAGCAATTCACACTGATTTAAACACCTCATTCAAGATGTTCACCTTCATCAGAATATGCAATTAGACACCCCATTGGTGCGCATTTACAATGAGAAAAATTGTTTACCCCTAAGTTGAGCCTTAAACTAACTGGACATATGAGCCAACTGACTTGAATAGAGCCTCCGCAAGGCAAACAATTAGTGTCTACTGCCCCCTAACCAATAAAAGGAATTTCTAAGCAGACTGTCATCTCAGGCGTAACAGAGCTGCGAGCATTTAAAACTTTTGATAAGGTTTTGCGACTTAATTCTAAATGACTTGCTACGTCAGTGATTGTGAGCCCGAGCGACTCAATGACCAGTTCTTTGATAATTTCACCTGGATGGGCTGGATTAAACATAGCCATTAGTGATAATCCTCGCAATCTACTATTCCACATCACGACCATCAAAGCGGTATGTAACTCGCCAATTGCCACTTACCCTAACAGACCAAATGCCTTTACCAACACCTTTGAGTTGGTGCATAAATAACCCCGGAAGATCCATATCTTCAGATGTGTCAGCTTAATCCAAGTTGGTTACAATAAAGCGCAGCTTTTTCACATGCTTCTTCTGTATTCCAGAAGTATTGCCAGATGAGTTTCATAGATGCGTCAATATTGGGGTTGGAGATTGTGGCACAGGTATTTGTTCGCAAAAACTGTGACATGATTGAACAAATACCAATTATTGCCTTGTTATGTTTCGAAGACTTTAATGAGACCTAATAAAAGACCTGTTTAAGGTATGGGGTAATGTATGACTACTAGAATTTTAACCGAAGCAGCAGCGAGTATTAGTGAACTGAAAGCTAATCCAATGAAAGTTGCAATGAGCGCCAATGGAGAAGCAATTGCTGTTTTAAATAGAAATGAGCCGGCCTTCTACTGCATACCAGCAGATACCTATGAATTTATGATGGATCATATCGAAGATCTTGAGTTATTGAGCATTGCTGAATCAAGAAAGGATGAGAAAACCGTAAAGGTTAGTTTAGATGACCTATGAGCTAGAGTTTAAAAAATCCGCACTCAAAGAATGGAAAAAACTTGGTGCAACGATACAACAGCAATTCAAAAAGAAATTATCTGAAGATCTGGAAAGTCCTCGTATTCAAAGTGCAAAATTATCCGGCACTAATGAGTTATATAAAATAAAATTGAGACAAGCGCGTTATCGCTTAGTTTATGAAGTTAATGACGCAACGGTTACTGTAACTGTAATTTCAGTCGGGAGACGTGATAAAGGAAAAGCCTACAAAGTTGCTATGAATCGGACCAATTAATAGAAACATAACGACGTTTTAAGGGGCGCAAACCGCTGGCTATAATGCGTGGAGCGCTAAGCCCGCGAGTTTGCGTCACAGCTAGAGCCAGAACAGCAAGCAACGCTATGAGTGATTTAGAAATTCTCAACAGATGCCTCCGATGGCACACCAACGTTTCCATTTGTACCATTATTATTTCACACTTTTAAATGACTTCGTAAGTGTTGAATACGATGCCGCAGCCATATATTTTTTGATCAACAAGTTTCAGTGAAACATAGTGTGGAATTGAACCGAACAAAGGAATTCCAGAGCCGAATATTACGGGGTTTAGCTTAATTACAATTTTGTCTACCAAGCCGGCTATTACCAACTGGGTAGCGATTTCTGAACCACCGCAGACCCAGATTGGGCGATCGGATTCGGACTTTAGCCCTTTGACAAATTCAACCAGTTCGGACGCTACCAGCTCAACGGCGGGATCAGGACTTGCGTCCATCGACTTAGAAAAGACGATTTGGCGCATTTCAGGGTATGGGCTGGTTTTTCCTTCCTTAAGTCCAATCTCATAAGTTTTTCGACCCATTAGGACAGTGCCAAACTGCTTCTGGTCATTAAAGAAATCAGAAACGACTTCATCATCCCAGGCGAATCCATCGAATGAGCCGTCTTCATGGGCAATAAAGCCATCGAGAGTGGAAGCAACGTAATAAATAAGTTCAGACATGGTGATACCTATGTAATTGGGTGTGGGGCATAACGACCCCAATAAGAGGAGGTTAACATTTGACTATACTGTGAGACGAAGCGAAACCGAGCCATCGTAATTTTTCCCACTTTAAACAGTTGTTATATGCCACACACTTGCATAAGCCAATAATATATAACTTAATTCTGTATTTAATGCCGAGTAAATTAGTTATCTGAGATCCCTAAAGCCTAAACCCCAGTGTTGTCTGCTTTTCGAGCGGAAATTATACGAATAATATTCTCAGAATCTCTACAGCTCCGCTTTGTCCAAGAATGATTAAACGTTCTTCTCTTTAGGAAATTTAAGGGGTCGGAATAACTCTGGCTAACTCATCAGAAAATACAGATTTGGCCTTATCGAAGCCAATTCCGTATTTCTTTGTGTTGGATTCAGATTTCGCTTTATCTCATTCGGATCTCAAATCATCCATAACTACTGCGAAATGACAAAAGAAGAAAATTACAAGTTACGTTTGAGGGCTCATGCCCCAGGAAGCTTGCGACCAATTACAGCGGTTTGTTATGCCCGCACCTCAATACGATCTCCGTGACTAGGAGGTGTCGAAGTAACTGTAAAAATCAAATCACAGTCCTGTTCGTTGCGCAACTGATGAGGTGTGTTTGCTGGTATGTGAAGCCCTTGATGTTTTTCTAAATGGAAGATTTCTTTGTTAGCTTCTATCGTCGCTAAACCGCTAATGACATAGAAAAACTGTTCAGAGAATTGATGAAGATGTCGAATTTCTGCGCACCCCGACGGAACACGCTCTTGAATTACGCTAAGCGATTCGGTCTTAACCAGGTGCCAGCCATCGCAGCCATTTCCCCAAACGTAGTGTTCAGCATTTTCGAGAGAAGAGATCTTCATAAAAATCCTTTTAGGGCATAACGACCCAGGTTAAACGGCAAATACATGTTGGTCATCATCCCGCAGGGGAAGCCAGCATGTGTTTTCTAGTTGAACATTTTGTTAACCGCGTTGCTGCCATACACGAGGTGACCTACTGGAATATAGCAGCTAAACATCACTCTGGAGGTGGGCGATGGCATCTGGTCAGCGCTGCGCCTGATTACACATTTTTCTATTTTATAACTATTCTCGACCGGGTAATTTTTTCCAGGTAACTTTATCGCGCAAATACACTGGCTCTAAGTCCATGATATCTATTGCTTTTTGTTGCTCAAGCTGTGCGATGACAAAGGGCAGCATAAATTCTGCACTGGGATATTGCACTAATGGCGCCCCTGATACACTATTTTGCAACTCGGAATAAGCCTGCCAACCCGTTCCAGCAAAACCAAACTCTCGTCCGCTGCCAAGATATTCACTGGCGACCTGTTGCGGCGGTAAAACTTGCTGCACCTCTCGTTCGCACATTAATCCAGCGTCATCCACGTCAAATCCGGCAAAATACACTTCAGACATGCGCGCATCAATTGCCGAATATACCTGCCCCACTCCGGTACGATGATAGGTTTCTTGTGCCATGGCCTGCAGCGTTGACGCACCAACAACTGGGATTTTGGCGCCAAAAGCCAACCCTTGAGCCATACCCATGGCGATACGCACACCGGTAAAACTGCCAGGGCCGATACCGACTCCCAAGATATCTATATCGTTAATCGTCACCTTGGCGTCTTTCAAAAGTTCATCCACCATAGGTAGCAAACGCTTGCTATGTTCCTGCGGACAGACTGCAAATTTGCTTGTAACAGTGCCGTTCAGTGAAAACGCAACAGAACAGGCTTCCGTTGCGGTATCAATGACTAGTATCTTTTTATCATTCATGGGTTGTTCTGATGTTCTCTAAAAATTGAAGGGCGGTATTCACATTTCTGGTTCGCCGCATATTAGGCAAGCTGCGCAAAAAGGTCGCGCCATAATCGCGGTTGACTAATCTATCATCGCAGATGACCAATACCCCTTTGTCGTCCTCGTCACGAATTAATCGTCCGGCCCCCTGCTTTAATGTGATAACCGCCTGTGGAATTTGTAGCTGTGCAAACGGATTACCACCCTGCTTACGACAATCATCAATCTTTGCCTGCAATAATGGGTCATCTGGCGACGCAAAGGGTAACTTGTCAATCATAACACAAGTCAAATGTTCACCTTTGACATCGACCCCTTCCCAAAACGCGCCGGTTCCCAACAAGACGGCATCTTTTTCCGTCAGAAAGGCGTCCAGCAGGGCGCGTTTGCTGGTTTTACCCTGCAATAAAATAGGATTATCAATGTGCTCTGGCAACATCTCGGCCAGTTGCCTCATCATGGCGTGACTGGTAAACAATAAAAAACACCGACCTTTGCTGGCATCAATTAACTTAACGGCCAGGTCCAGCAGCTTTTCTTTGCGATCATGGCCCGAGGTCTGTGGTAAATAACGAGGCACACACAACAGGGCTTGTGATGGGTAGTCAAATGGGCTTTCAAGGAGCAATTCCTCAGGTGTCTCTAAGCCCAATTGCCGCTTATAATGGCTAAAGGATTCGTCTACACTTAACGTCGCTGAGGTGAATATCCAGGACTTGGCAATTTCATGCATGAGCCCGGAAAACTTCTCAGCAATACTTAACGGCGTCAGGTGCAGAACGATGTGTTTCGGCGTCGTTTCAAACCACAAGCTGTTTCCGGTTTGCTTGGCATCCATCATTACGGCCAGCTTCTGTCTTGCCTGACTAAAACGTTCGAATAGATTATCCAAATCTTTGTCGCGCCCTAAATGCACTTTGACCACATCATGCAACAAATCAAATGCCGATGATATTTTACTCATCTGAGTTTGTACTTCATGACGTTGCATTTGTGCAAACCAATTGCCGCGCTGCGCCTGTTCCGGATACATCATGCGCAGATCAGCCCACGCCATTCGTAATTTCTCAGCACATTTACTCAATTGCGCAGCATCTTTCAATGTGGTTTTTTGCAGAATTTCAATGTCACGGCAAAGATCTGAGGTCTGACGGCTGGACAACGCCTCGCCAAAGTACTCCGTGGCAATCTCTGGAATTTGATGGGCTTCATCAAAAACAATAACGTCCGCTTCAGGAATAAGTTCACCAAACCCGGTATCTTTCAGCGCTAAGTCGGCAAAAAACAAGTGATGGTTAACCACCACCAAATCCGCTTCCATGGCCGCTTTTCGGGCCTGCACCAGATAACAGTCTTCATAATCAGGGCAGTCTCTGCCAAGGCAATTGTCCACTGTTGAAGTGACATAGGGTAAGGCCATGGAGTCTTCCGCTATTTCCGTCAGTTCCCCAGTATCACCGGTTTTAGTACTCAGTGACCACTTTTTCACTTTATTGACATCGGACAACACGTTGGCATCTACCAAATGAGATTGGCGACTAAATTGTGCCAGTCGGTAGGTACATAAATAATTGGCGCGTCCTTTCAAAAGCGCTGTAGATTTATTGCTTCGCAGGGCTTTTTTTATAAGAGGTAAATCCCGCAGATAGAGTTGTTCCTGCAAATTTTTGGTGCCGGTAGAGATAATCACTTTTTGCGTGCTGCAAAAAGCCGGGACAAGATAAGCAAAGGTCTTTCCGGTGCCCGTACCAGCCTCGACCAGCAGTGCCTGCTCTTCTGTGATGGCTTGATGAACCTTCTCGGCCATTTCCGTCTGAGACGCCCGTGAAGTATAACCAGCAATGTGCTTTGCCAGCTCCCCATCTTCAGAAAACATCTTTGTTATTTTATTCGTCATGTGTCCCTTAATTTCGCTCTGGCTACCAAATAGGCATCGCCGCCAACCCCATCAATAACACCCAGGCAGCAAAAAACATTTTCAACTTGGTAACGGAAAAGTACAGCACTAAATATCTCGCCACACTGCCACCGATAACCGCTCCCAAACCAGCAAAAGCCAGAATTGGCCAATATACTCCCTGGCTGATAAACAGATGATAAACCACCCCACCCCAAACTGAAAATGCACTCAGAATGACAGCGCTGGCGATAGCAAACGACACATTGAAGCCCCGAAATATAAGATAGATAGCGACCAGCTCTCCAACACCGACCGACAACCACCCGGTAATGACGCCGCCTAATAAACTCACTATAGGCAACCAAAGATCATCGACCTTGGCAATCTGATGTCGAAACTGGCTTTTGCGATACATCGGTATCGAGGCAAAAATAGATATGGCTAATACAACGGAAAACAGGCCAAAACTGGTATGCAGGTTATGGGGGACACTGATACCACCATACTGTACTAGCAAAATTCCCAGTATCGAAAATGGCACACTTCGTTTCAGTACACAGGCTAAGGTCTGCCATTCTGGATCGGCCTCTTTGTGTTGTTTGCGAAACCAAAACCAAGAAATCGCACCGGCGGTCATACCAAAACACTGAATGGCAAAGCTCGTCGCGACAATATGTGTCGTATCAAAATTCAACTGCTCAAAAAAAGGTACAAAAACAACGCCTCCACCGGCGCCTGTCGCACTTGCAAACACGGCCCCGACGATACCCAGAAAGACAAACATGGCGTAATCCTGAATAAGCTGCAACGGCTCGTTACTGACCAAAACTAAAGCCATAACCCAAAATGCAAAAAGCAGAGTTCTAATGCGGGTAGCCGTGATTGTCACCATGTATTTCGATTCGCTCGTATTAAAGGGATGCTGTGTGTTATACCGATAAAAAGCAATAAATGATCGTTCAGCGCCATATAAGACGCATTAATTCAGAACGCGCGGCACTTTATCACAGTATCGAAGACGCCCCAATTATTATGGAACACCCGCCAGAGCACTTCTATCCACCCACAACGAAGCTGAACAGACTATAAACTCATCAATGCACATTGCACTGGTCATACTTGTTACCGCATAATGGATTTAAACTCAATGGACAGGACAATTATGAGCGACACTAAATTTGATATCGTGGTTTTTGGCGCCACCAGCTTTGTGGGCAAAATACTCAGCCAATATCTGTTCGAAAATTACCGGGATAGCGATGTCAGCTGGGCGATTGCGGGTCGCTCAGAAAAGAAGCTGACCGATTTAAAGCAACAATTGGGTAAGGGTGCCGAAAACATTCCTACTATTATTGCCGATGCCGCTGATGAATCCGCGTTACAGGCGATGTGTCAGCAGGCTAAAGTGATTATCTCAACCGTTGGTCCTTATGCTTTTTATGGCGAACCACTGGTGAAGGTGTGCGCAGAAACCGGTACGGATTACTGTGACCTGACTGGCGAAACGCAATGGATTGCGGAGATGCTGGAAAAATATGAAGCTACCGCGAAAAAAAATGGGGCACGTATCGTCAATTGCTGTGGATTTGATTCGATTCCATCTGATATGGGTGTGTTGTTTTTACAGGAAAATGCAAAACAGCAATTCGATGAATACTGTTATCGCGTTAAAATGCGTGTAAAAGCAGCCAAAGGAGGTATGTCAGGCGGTACTGTCGCCAGCCTGCTCAATGTTGCAAAACAGGCTGCGGCCGATCCAGCCCTGCGTCGTCAGTTGGTTAACCCCTATGCATTGTGCCCTCAGAACCACCCTTTCTTTGCGCATCAGGCGAGTAACAGCAAAGCCAAATTTGATGGTGATTTTAAACGCTGGATAGCCCCTTTTGTGATGGCAGCGATCAATACTCGCATTGTACATCGCAGCAACGCTCTGCTGGACGCACGTTACGGTAAAAACTTCTTATACGATGAAGCCATGCTGATGAAAGGACGCGGTGCGGCAACCGGCATGTCGTTTGGTATGGGAGGCTTTATGTTAGCAGCCACCATCAGCCCATTGCGTGCCGCCATGGAAAAGCTGTTTTTACCCAAGCCCGGTGAAGGACCAAGCCCCAAAGAGCAGGAAGAAGGCTTCTTTAATCTGCATTTTATGGGTGAGACGGCAATGGGCAAAACCATCAAAGCCAAAGTCACTGGCGACCGTGACCCTGGCTATGGCTCAACCGCAAAAATGTTAAGTGAAACGGCTATCTATTTCGCCAAAGAGTTGCCGAAAGATAAAGAAGGCGGCTTCTGGACACCATCCACCCTGTTTGGCATGCCGTTGGTGGAGCGGTTGCAGCAAAAGGCCGGATTAACTTTTGAGATAGTGAAAGACGACTGATTGATATAGTAGGCTCAGATATTATTTCACTATTTTTTCCAGTTGCAGCAGCGAGTCGGAGATTTCTTCGGTTTTAAGCTGCAATATGGCCTGAGCATCGTAAACCCCTTGATTGTAATAATAACTGCCCAACTCTTTGGAAATAAAATCCAACAGAAACTGGGCGTCAAAGTCTCCCAAATCCATTTCCAGCTCATTCGAGCAATACGCCTGTAGCTTGGTGACTAATAACTCCGTGTCTGCTTTAGAGAAATTGATTTCGGACATAAAAAATAAATTATATTAATTCAGGAGGTAGCAAACGCTATCACGAATTTCAGGATGGTACGATACTAATACCAGAAAGGTTATAAGCTTAAGTGGCGGGCGAGCAGGCGAAATGCTATAAATTTCTGAGCGAAATATGAGAAAAGGGATATCGACCGTTCTTTCAATTGCGTTGTAGCATTCACCTGTTGTGATCAATTAAAAATGTCACCGCACTGTTATTTCGCCAGCGCGGCTTCTTCTGCCCGGTCCTGCTCAATTAGCTCATCATTATCGGCTAGCTCGACCGGCACATGCCGGGAGGCAATCAGCGTATAAACAGTGGGAAGTACAATCAGGGTGAAAAAGGTGCCCACCAGCATACCTGCCACAAGAATAATTCCGATGCTGTTACGGGCCTCTGCACCGGCCCCGGTAACCAGAACCAGCGGGAAGTGACCCAGCACAGTTGCAGCCGTTGTCATCAGAATTGGCCGTAACCGGGTTTTGGCAGAAATAATAATGGCCTGGGTTTTATCATAGCCCTGTTTTTGCATGACATTGGCAAATTCCACCATCAGGATGCCGTTTTTAGCAATTAATCCTACAAGTGTGATGAAACCCACCTGCGAATAAATATTGATGGTGGTGAAGTCCACAAAAGCAAATACCATCGCACTGGACAACGCCAAAGGCACTGAACCTAATAACACCACCAGCGGATCGCGAAAACTATTAAACTGAATCGCCAGAACAAAAAATACAAAGGCCAGCGCAACCAAAAGCACCCCTTCGAGCGTGTTGCCTTCTAACCTGATCTGACGGGATTCACCGGCATAGTCTATACTGTAGCTTTTTGGCAGTACCTCAGCGGCGGCGGCTTCCAGCGCTGCCAGCCCCTGTTCTTTAGTGGTTCCCGGAATCACTTCACCATAAATTCGAAACGCATTTTTTTGCTGAAAGGTACTGAGCACTCTTGGTACTACTTCTGTTTTTAGGGTCGCTATCGAGCGTATTGGCACCAGTGCACCACCCGGCGTACGAATCGATAAATCCAGAATCGCGTCTGGATTAGCACGACGGCTGTTTTGTACCATAGGCACCACCCGGTAGGCCTTGCCGTTCTGATCAAAACGATTCACAAAATTACCCGACAGCATTACATTCAACTGACGGGTAACACTGGCTAAGTCGAGTCCAAGATCGGCAATTTTAGCCTTATCCAGCAGTAACCGGGTCTGGGGTAAGTCTATTTTTAAATCCGTTTCCGCAAACAGAAATTTCTGACTTTGCATCGCAGCTTTCTGCATTTGATCAGCGTAGGTTTTCATTTTTGCGTAATCATCCGTACTTTGCACCACCAGCTCAACAGAAAAATTTCCCGCTGTCGGCAGGGCAGAGTCCAGTACCGGAAATGCCTTCAGTCCGGGAATGGCAGACAATTGCCCAAACACCTGCCAGTACATGTCCTGTACGGCATTTTCCCGTTCACTTACCGGGACTAAATCGATTCCCCCAAACGCACCTGCCGGGTTGATGATTTGCCACATGTATTTCGCCCCTTCAACCGTCATCATGGTATCCACAATGTCATCCATGTGTTGCACGGTGTATTCCAGTGAGGCTTCGGGAGGGGCCTCGACGATGACCGTGATTCCCGACTGATCTTCTGTTGGCGCCAGTTCTTTCAGGGAAAATAAATAAAACGGGACACTAAGCAGCGCCAGTACCAGCGCGACTGTGATGATTTGTGGCCGGTATGCTAACGAAGCAACCACAAAACGTCCGTACTTTTCCTGCAATGCATCAAACAGGCCATTGATGTACTGCGTGAATTTACCCTCTTTGCCGCCGGGCGGACAGGCATAGGCACTCATAATCGGGGACAGGGTTGCCGCCACGAAGCCGGAAATTAACACCGCTATCGCCAGGGTAAAGGCAAACTCTTTGAACAGGGCACCGGTTAAACCACTTAACAGACCAATGGGCGCATAGACTGCAGCCAGTGTTATAGTCATACTGACGATTGGCGGCAACAGCAAACGGGAACTGGTTAATGCGGACTGCAGTTTCGACATTCCCTCACGCATGTGCCGCGCTACGTTTTCCACCACGACGATGGCATCATCCACCACCAGCCCAACTGACAACACTATGGCCAGTACCGTCAGCAGGTTAAGACTGAAACCCATGACATTCATCGCCGCCACAGCCCCCAGAATCGAAATAGGGATGGTCACCAGTGGCACTAATGCGGTACGAAACGAGCCCATCATCAACAACACCACACAGCCCACTATTGTGACAGTTTCTGCCAGGGTAATAAAAATCTCACGCAGGGCATCACGCATATACAAAGTACCATCGTAACCATCAGTAATACTCAGACCATCAGGTAAGGTGGGATTGATTTCCGCCAGCATGTCGTATAAACGATCGCCTATATCGATTTCATTTGCACCGGGCAGCGGCCAGACCGAAATATACAGCACGGTATCGTGGGTCAGTCGTGCCGTCACCTGCCCTTCATCTTCTTCCAGTCTGATATCGGCAATATCCCGCAGACTGATTTGCGTGCCATTGATTTCCTTTACAATAAGCTGTTCAAAATCTTCCGGACTCTGTAATGAGGTGTCCGTCAGCAATGAAATCCGCTGCGCCGGATTCTTGCTGTTGCCTATCGCGGCAATCAGGTTATTGCGCCGCAGGGCGTCGCTGACTTCAGCGGCAGACAGGTCGTAGGCCAGCATTTTGTCCGGATCCAGCCAGACCCGCATGGTAGGTTCACGATTCCCTTCTAATCCGACCCGTTGCACCCCCGGAATGGTGGATAATGTCGGGGTCACGTTACGGCTTAAATAGTCCGTCACCTCAGTACGGGACATACCTGCGGTTTCTTCATCGTAATTCACGGTAAGATAAAAGATGGCAAAGGGACGATCTGCCCGGACTACCTGAACAGACGGATCCTCGGCTTCTTCCGGTAGCTCAAAATTTATCTGGTCCAGACGTGTCGACAGTTCCGCCAGTGCCTGGGTCGTATCTTCATTCAGACGTAACCAGGCCGTGACTTCACTGCGTCCCGGTGTGGTTCGTGATTCCACATAGTCGACACCCGGCACAGTGGCGGCAACCCGCTCAATAGGATCAGTAACAAACCCCTGAATCACCTCTGATGAAGCCCCGATGTAAGGGGTGGTAATCACCAACGACGCGCTGCTAATTTTGGGGAACTGCAATACCGGAATATCCATGGCACTGCGGATGCCCACCAGTAAAATAGCCATGGAAATCACTACCGCAATGACCGGCTTCTTACTGAATACGTCAAGCCAGAAGGGTTTTGACAGGTCGGTATGGCCGTCAGGGGATATGTCGTTATTCATCAGCCATCATCCCATCCACATTGACTAAAATATCGCTCTTCAGCTTGTAAGAGCCCACCGTCGCGATTCGGGTACCCACTGGCAGGGTATTGGCTAGCATGGCGCGCAGCTCATCCCGGAACAACACATCCACCTCCGCACGCTGCGCCCGCAACTGACCATTCTGATCAGCAACCAGCCTGTAGACATACGAACCAAACTGGTCATAGCGCACCGCTTCGACAGGCACCGGAATCGCAGTAACACTTTCTCCGGAAGGAACCTTCACTGACACAATCTGACCGGGTTTGTAGCGATATTCAGGATTATCCAGTACTGCACGAATTTTTAAACTGCGGGAGTCACTGGAAACAGTACTGTCAATGGCAATCACTTTAGCTGTTTTATTATATTGGGTATCATTCAGTGTTTTGACTTGAACCTGGGTGCCAGGGGTCAGATTCATGGCGGTCTGTGGCAGAGCAAAATCCACCCAAATCACATCCGTCAGCCCCAGCAGAGTCGTAATTGGGCTGTTCGCAGCCAGATATTGCCCCCGTTCGTAGCGTTCAATACCGGCCACGCCAGAGAATGGTGCCCTGATGGACTTTTTGGCAATAGTGGCTCTAATAGCGCGGGCATTGGCGCGCGCGACATCCAGCTCAGCATTAGCACGATCCAGATTCTCCCGGCTTGACGCTTTTGCGTCCAGAAGTCGGGTGGCCCGGTTCACATCTAACTCAGCCAGGTTAATCTGAGCCAGTACAGCGTCCAGTTGTGCCGTTTCGTTGCTGATATCCAGTTGCAGTAACAACTGATTTTGTTCCACTGCCTGTCCGGGACGAAAATGTACTTCGGCAATAATACCTTCCAGCTCATTGCGCAGGGTTACGATTCTTGGAGCGACCAGTTCCGCAACCAACTGCATACTGGGTTGCCATTGGGTAACGTCCGTGGAAATACTGTGCACCGTCTCACTGGGTTCGGGAAAGGACTCACCAAAGGCGATCGCTGCTTTAATCTGGGTAAACTTCACGAATCCTAAGCCGGAGATAATTAGCAGACAAATCAGTACCGCCATTGCCCATTTTTTCAGCGCCATGAGATATTCCTTTTTGTTAAGCCCGTCGGGTACGCCATCATATCGCTTAAAGCAATACAATAAACCTAAAAATTAGCACTGATAATTCGATAATTCACCGCATAAACAAAAAAGCCAGTCAAAGCTTGGCTAATTAACGATAATGGGGCTTGTAAGGATTACGCATGGCTGTCCATGCCATGCGCCCTTCGGGCCGTCGCGGAGCGACGTTCCAAAGCGTTCCTAACGCTTTGGGTGAAGAACGGTCTCTTCGGAGACTTCGGGCACTGCCCGAAGAGTGATGAACGGCCACACAAGGATGTGTGGACTGGTAGCCCTCACAGGGATGTTTGTTCAAGGACCTAATACCATTTCCATAAAATATGTGATCTAATTACGGTGTTGATACAATCGATAATTGGATGCTAAAAGATATAGATTTCATAGCGCTTTCCAAAAAGGAAAGAAACGCTGCAAAGAGAATGCGATTGCTTGCATTAGCTCATTTCAAAGAGGGAATGAACAGATCCCAGATCGCCCGCACTTTAAAAGTAAGTCGCCGCAGTGTAAACAATTGGGTGGCCGCCTTTTTAGAGGACGGTTTGACCGGACTAGACTCCAAACCGCCTCCGGGGCGACCTCCTTCTCTGACACCAGAGCAACTAAAGAAGTTGTGCAAGTACGTAGAGTTTGAGAGTCAGTCTGACGAAGGAGGACGATTAACGGGCAAAGCCATTCGGGAGTGGATTGCTTCTGAACTTGGTGTGGAGTACAAGCTGTCTAATGTATACCGACTGTTGCATGAGCTGGGATTTTCATGGCTTTCCAGTCGGTCCAGACATCCGAAACAATCGGAACAAGCTCAGGAAGAGTTTAAAAAAACTGAAGTTTAATTTGATCAATCTTTGTCCATTACACATACCTTTGGACAAGATAGATATATGGTTTCAGGATGAAGCCAGGTTTGGTCAACAAAATACCACGACTCGTTTATGGGCAAAAAAAGGAAGCAGACCCCGCGTTGTCAGGCAACAACAATTCGACAGTGCCTACCTCTTCGGTGCTGTATGTCCCGCAACGGGAGCCACTGAAGCCCTTATCGCCCCATGGGTTAACAAAGACATCATGACAAAACATCTCGAACAAATCTCAAAACGCACTGAAGAAGGAAGAATGGCAGTGGTGATCATGGACGGTGCCGGATGGCACACCGAAGATACGGTGGTTGAATTCGATAATGTACGAATACTCAAACTTCCTCCCTACTCACCTGAACTCAATCCAATAGAACAGGTATGGAGCTGGATACGACAGCATCACCTGGCCAATCGAGTATTCTCTGGGTACGAAGATATCGTCGATGCATGCTCAAACGCATGGAACACCTTCATTGAAGATGCATCAACAGTGGCATCAATATGCAGCAGAAAATGGGCTACTGTCGGTGGGTAGGTCTTTAATGGAATTGGTATAAGCTAACAAGCACGTACACAACATATACAAAAAAGCCCAGTCATTCGACTGGGCTTTTTTGTATATGGCGCGTGTGGAAGGATTCGAACCTCCGACCGCCTGGTTCGTAGCCAGGTACTCTATCCAGCTGAGCTACACACGCGTAAACTCGTTAAATCTGTATTCTAACCACTTGAGATTATAGTCGAAAATTCGACTTTTATATCTTATCCGTTTGGGAAAAAAGATGGCGCGTGTGGAAGGATTCGAACCTCCGACCGCCTGGTTCGTAGCCAGGTACTCTATCCAGCTGAGCTACACACGCGTTGTAAACATATCTTGTTGCACACATTTCTCACGAAATGGCGGAGAGGGAGGGATTCGAACCCTCGATACCAGTAATAGGTATGGTTCCTTAGCAGGGAACTGGTTTCAGCCACTCACCCACCTCTCCATTTTTTGTCCTGCTTCAGCAGGTCTCAAATGTGGGAGCGAAGTTTAATGATTAAGTGCGGGAAGTCAATATTAAATATGGTAAAAATAGCGCGAATGGTGACAATTTGTTCACAAGTGGATATTTTGCTTATTTATAACGCAATAAAAACACCGGAGGCCTTAAAACAAAAAGGCTGGTAACCCAGCCCCCTGTTCAAAACTCAATCGTCTTTGTTCTCAGATGAGGCTTGCTCATGAGCTGCCAACTGAGCATTTTTCTCGGCTTGTATGCGCATGTAAATCTCTTCACGATGCACGGATACTTCCTTGGGCGCGTTAACACCTATGCGTACTTGATTACCCTTAACACCTAATACAGTGACGGTCACTTCATCACCGATCATTAAGGTTTCACCAACACGTCGGGTCAATATCAGCATTCTCTTGCTCCTGTTCCGTTAGTCCAAATATGTTCCCTAAACAAAACCTTAGTGTAATATTCCTAAACTAGCAAAAATTACTCTAATACCATTCCCTGTTTTTTAGCGTCAATAAAACTGGTCTAGTTTTCCCGATTATAGCTTATCTTGTAGCCATGTCGAGACGGAGGTGAGACCAGAGGCCAGATTTTCGGGTTGATTGCCCCCTGCCTGGGCCATATCTGGTCGACCACCACCTTTACCACCCACCTGTTGGGCGACAAAGTTTACCAGTTCACCTGCTTTAACCTTATCGGTCAAATCTTTGGTGACACCAGTTATAAGGTTAACTTTTTTCTCACCAGCAAGTCCAAGACATATTACACCGCTACCGATTTGGTTCTTTAAGTCGTCCATCATGGTACGCAATGCTTTCGCCTCAACCCCCTGCAATTCGGCAACCAACACCTTAGTATCATTTATAGTCGTCACCGACGACATTAGATCACTGCCAGCCTGGCTCGCCATTTTTCCTTTTAATTGTTCGAGCTCTTTCTCCAACGACTTTTGCTGCGTAAGTATTTGTGCAAGGCGCTCTGGCAACTTAGCGGTATCGGTTTTTAACGTCATTGCCAAATCACTCAATACTCGCTGTGTTTCTTGTGAGTACTGCAATGCGGCTTCACCAGTGATTGCCTCAATACGTCGAATTCCAGAGGCAATACCACCCTCCGACACAATTCGCAATAAACCGATATCACCGGTTTGTTTAACGTGGGTGCCACCACAAAGCTCCACCGAAAAATCCCCCATAGATACAACACGGACTTTTTCGTCGTATTTTTCACCAAATAATGCCATTGCACCGCTGGCTTTTGCCTCGTCCAACTCCATCAATTTAGTTTGTAACGGATTATTAGCGCGGATCTGGGCGTTAACCACCTGCTCAATTTGTTGCAATTCCTGAACGCTGACAGCTTCAAGGTGTGAAAAGTCAAAACGTAACTTTTCCTCATCAACGAGTGAGCCTTTCTGGGTGACATGCTCGCCGAGTATCTTGCGCAGTGCAGCATGCAATAAGTGAGTCGCACTGTGATTAAGTTTGATACGTTCTCTGCGCTCATTGTCCACCACTGCATCAACAACATCATTGACTCGAAGAGTGCCATTGGCTTTACCCTGATGGGCGATTGACTGCCCCAGCTTCTGGGTGTCAGAAACGTCAAACTCACCGCCAGCCAGTTTTAGCACGCCTTTATCACCAATCTGACCACCCGCTTCGGCATAAAATGGTGTGCTATCCAGCAAAACCACGCCTTCGTCGCCAGCCTTTAACTCAGAGACAGATTCGGCACCTTTGAAAATTTCGACAACTTTGGCCTGGTGCTGATATTCACTGTAACCGGTGAAAGTGGATTGCTTGTCAGTTTTAACCAACTCATTGTAGTCACTGCCGAATTGGCTTGCCTGTTGCGCACGCTGACGTTGTTGTTGCATCTGAGCTTCAAATCCTTCAACGTCAATTTCCAAATCTTTTTCACGTGCTACATCATTTGTCAGATCTATTGGGAAACCGTAGGTGTCATATAGTTTAAAGACCAACTCACCGGGCAGCACTTTGCCATCCAGATTCGCTATTGCTTCATTTAATATGTTCATGCCTCGTTCCAATGTGCGCGAGAATTGCTCCTCTTCAATACGCAACACTTTCTCAATAACTGGCTGTTGGGAAACCAACTCTGGATAAGCATCACCCATTTGGGTAACCAGCTCAGTCACCAGTTTGTAAAAGAAAATGTCATTGGCGCCCAACTGGTAGCCATGGCGCACAGCTCGGCGAATAATCCGACGCAGCACATAACCGCGACCTTCGTTAGAAGGCATCACCCCATCACAAATCAGGAAGCTACAGGAACGAATATGGTCAGCGATAACACGCAATGACTTGTCATCAAGATCGTTGCTACCGACAATTTCTGCAGCCGCTTTTATCAGCGCCTGAAACAGGTCTATTTCGTAGTTACTGTGCACATCCTGCAAAATCGCAGAGATACGTTCCAGTCCCATACCGGTATCAATTGAGGGGGCAGGTAACGGCTCCATAGTGCCATCAGACTGCTTATTGTATTGCATGAAAACCAGGTTCCATATCTCAATAAAGCGATCGCCGTCTTCTTCAGGGGTGCCAGGAGGCCCACCCCAGATGTGTTTTCCATGATCGTAGAATATCTCTGAACAGGGACCACAGGGCCCAGTATCACCCATTGACCAGAAATTATCGGAGGTGGAGATACGAATAATCTTGTCTCTTGGCAATCCAATTTTTTCGTGCCAGATATGATAGGCCTCATCATCATCGCTGTAGATGGTCACCAACAGTTTTTCTTTTGGCAGCTGTAAATGTTCTGTCAGAAACTTCCAGGCAAACTCAATCGCCTGTTCTTTGAAATAATCGCCAAAGCTAAAATTGCCCAACATTTCGAAAAACGTATGATGACGCGCAGTGTAACCTACGTTTTCCAGGTCATTGTGCTTACCACCTGCACGGACACAGCGCTGAGAGGATACCGCTCGTGAATAGTTACGCTTGTCAGAGCCAAGGAAAACATCCTTGAATTGATTCATGCCGGCGTTAGTGAACAACAACGTCGGATCATCATGCGGCACCAGTGATGAACTGGACACAACCTGATGACCTTTATTCTCAAAATACGATAAAAATGCGCTTCGAATCTCAGCGGTACTCTTGGTCATTTATGTTCCTGAAATAACTTGGGGTACGTTAAAAAATAAGTCGCGTACCATATCATTAAAACCCGGTTAAAAACAGCTATTCACCTATTGCAGCGCTTATTTCTTCTTGGCTGAAGCCCCGATAGGTTAAATAGCGCATTTGCTTTTGGCGCGCTTTCCAATCCGTTGCAACCTGGCCTTTAAACTTCTTAGCAAAAACCTCCGCACACAAGGCAAACCAATCCACTTCGCAATGCAGCAATGCTTGTTTGGCGATATCATCAGCAATCTGGTGTTCCGCCAACTCCATTTTAATGCGATTTCGACCATAACCTTTGCCACAGCGACTGCGGATTAGCATCTCGCAAAAGCGGGCATCTGATTGTAGATTCTCAGCCTGCAGTTCTGCTACTACGTCGGTTATCAGTGCTTGTTCAAATCCTTTTTGGGTCAGTTTACGTAATAATTCCCGTTTGCTGTGCTCGCGTTTTGCCAGCATACTCTGCACAGAGACTCTTATTTGCAGCAACATTTCATTCAAAACGGGCTTTTCTCCTGTACATGAACACCAAAATTACATTTGTTACCAACATTAATGACATCAGTAGCGAGCAATGGAATAAGCTGGCTGCGAACCAATATCCATTTTTACAACATGCCTTTTTAGCAGCTCTGGAATCCTCGGGTTCCGTCACCACAGAAACAGGCTGGCAGCCTTTCCATCTGATCGCGACAAACAGCGATACAGAACAATTAATGGCGGCAATGCCGCTTTATATCAAGACTCACAGCTATGGTGAATATATTTTTGACTGGGCCTGGGCGGATGCTTATCAACGCCATGGTTTTCGCTATTACCCGAAATTGTTGAGTGCTATCCCATTTACACCCGTCACCGGCCCTCGTTTATTGGTGGCAGAGCCCAGTAATTGCCCGGAACTGACAACGGAAATATTCGGTCGTTTAAAAGACACCTGTATCAAAACAGGTTTATCTTCCTGTCACGTTCTGTATCCGGACACCTCGTCCATCCAAGATATTTCGAAGGACTGGCTGCAAAGGCACAGCGTGCAATTTCAATGGCACAACAAGGGTTATGCTGACTTTCAGGATTTTCTGGCGGGCTTTTCATCCCGTAAACGTAAAAACGTCAAAAAAGAAAGAGATAAAATCACCAAGCAGCATATTCAGATCAATCGACTGACGGGTGACGACATCAGCGAAGGCGACATGCAGTTTTTTTACAGCTGCTACCGGGAAACCTATTTAAAAAGAAGTGGTCATGGTGGTTATATCAATGAAGACTGTTTTCTGGGATGGTGGCGCAGTATGAAAAACAACATGATGTTAGTCAGAGCCACTCTCCAGGGCCACCCTGTCGCTGCCGCCTTATACTTTTTTGATGCAAATGGTTTATATGGCCGCTATTGGGGCGCACTGAAGGACATTGATGGATTACACTTTGAGTGCTGCTACTATCAGGGCATTGAATTTTGCATTGAACACCACTTGCCGCTATTCAACCCCGGCACACAGGGAGAACATAAAATTCAACGAGGCTTTGAGCCCATCACCTGTCATTCCTGGCACTGGATTGCCGAGCCCGCATTCCAACACGCGATCGCCAACTTTACTAAAGAAGAACAATTGCAACTCAGCCACTACAAACAGCAGGCCAAGCAGCTTTTACCTTTTAAACAATCCGACTAGTTTGCCGCCGACTGCGGCAACTGGCATCATCAATCCACCAGCGATAAAGCCTACCACTAAACTCAGTAGCATCGGTACCAGCAAGTCAACGGTCGTGGAATCTGCGATCATGGCCATCAACCATTCCTGCATATGATGCAAAAACCCGATGTCATGCATCAAAATCCCCCCACCAACAAGAAACATGGCTACCGTCCCTATCACGGACAGGCTCTTCATCAAAAACGGAGCAAACAGCAAAAGTCCTTTACCCAGCGAGTATTGCAATCCTTTACTGCCTTTTTCATTCGCTCGATTAAGTAAAGCCAGGCCTGCGTCATCCAATTTGACAATGCCGGCGACTAGTCCATATACACCTACCGTAAAGGCAATAGCCAGTGTCGAAAGCACGATAATCTGTTGCATCAAAGGTTGAGCCTGTGCCGTACCCAGAACAATTACGATGATTTCTGCTGACAAAATAAAATCCGTCCGTATGGCCCCTTTGATTTTTTTGTTCTCAAAGGCCACCAGATCCGCATTGGGATCACTTAATGCTTTTATTAGGGCGGCCTGTTCTGCCTCTTCCTCTTCACGATGAAACAGTTTATGAAAGACCTTTTCGAATCCTTCATAACACAAATACAAACCACCAATAATCAACAGGACAATAATCAGGGGGGAGTAAATCGCACTGATCAACAGCGCTGATGGCACAAGGATCAATTTATTTAGAAAAGACCCCTTGGCCACGGCCCAGACTACCGGAAGTTCTCGCTCGGCTTTAACTCCGGAGACCTGTTGAGCGTTTAATGCCAGATCATCTCCCAGTACACCCGCCGTCTTTTTGGCTGCCACTTTGGAAATAACGGCGACATCATCCAGTACGGTGGCAATATCATCAATTAACGCTAACAGGTTGCTAACAGCCATCTTAAGATTCCTTTTTCTTGTGCCAAACCAGCAGATGGTTGTTTGCTGGCATATCAATAATCGCGGACAACGTTAACAGCGCCCCGCCCCAATTTTGCAATTCCGTGGTGTCTCGATATCCACCAAATCCTTCGCGCCGAAGATGCTGATCAAATAGCAGATTCCCCTCGCCTTTGTGTTTGCCATTTTGCGTGAAAGGTCCATATTGACAGAACACTCCCCCAAGTGGCAGGTGCTCGGCCACCAGCCTCATCATGAGTTCCACTTCGTCCTTTTGCATAATATGACTGGTATTGGCGGTAAACACGCCATCATATTGTCCCTGTGGCCATTGATCTTGACCTATCGTAAATAAAACAGGGGCATTGACATTATTTAGGTCGGCATCTTCAAGCCAGGCCAGAATACTGTCGTGATTTTCAGGCACATCACTGGTATGCCAGTGCAGGTGCGGAAGGTGCTGTGCAAAATATACCGCATGCTGACCGGTACCGGAACCAATTTCCAGTACAGCTGAACAGCCCGAAAACTGTTTGCGCAATTCATTTAATATCGGGATCTTGTTGTTTTCACTGGCCTGACAATAACGTTGCTCCCGACTCATAAGGACACCGCCTGACCAACTTGTAGCGCGTTTAGCGCGGCTAAAAATGGTGTGGCTTGAGTATCATTCTCCAGCGGTGCCCATGGGGCGAAATCTTTATCCTCAACGACCTCATAGGGGCCGGGTTTGACTTCAAAGAAGGTTGCCTGCGTACTAAGACATACGGCGCAATGCCAGGTATGTGGAGGGATTTCAATGCCCTTAGTACCCTGCTCTGTATTTAACTCGTAGCGAGCAGTGCATAGGCCCTCGTCATCGAATAAGAAAAACGCCAGCGTGCCCTGTAATGCGATAAAACACTCGAACTTATTATCTTGGGTATGGCGGTGTGGCCGGATATAAGAATCCGACGTCATCGTGATAAAAAGTCGCTGCACTGGATCGCGATAATCCGGATGCAGATTATGATGACTTCTCTTTCGTGGGCTGGATAGCGCTTTGTCGCTTAAATTAGCGAAAAATTGAGGATCAAAAAGCGTGATAGGCATGGTTACATTCCTTTGGGGCTGGCAATACGTTAACCAGCCCCAAAGGAAAATGCAATGTCAGAATGCGAACAAAGATCACTCCAGATTGGGTGCTAACCAACGCTCGGCTTCCTGCAGCGACATGCCCTTGCGCTTAGCGTAATCTTCTAACTGGTCTCGTTGAATTTTTGCCACCGCAAAATAACGAGAATCCGGGTGCGAGAAATACCAGCCAGACACAGATGCCCCCGGCCACATTGCGTATGACTCAGTGAGTTTCATACCAGTGCGTTGCTCCGCATCCAGCAGGTCCCAGATAGTTTGCTTCTCCGTATGTTCCGGGCATGCAGCATATCCAGGAGCTGGACGAATGCCTTGATACTTTTCACGAATTAGCGCGTCGTTATCCAATTGTTCATCGGCGGCATACCCCCAGTAAACCTTGCGTACCTGTTGATGTAAATACTCCGCAAACGCTTCGGCCAACCGATCAGATACCGATTGTACAAGAATAGCGGAGTAATCATCACCAGCCGCTTTGAAGGCAGCTGCCATGTCATCTTCACCAATTCCTGCGGTTACCGCAAAAGCGCCTATATAATCGGCAATACCGGAATCTTTCGGCGCCACGTAATCAGATAAACAATAATTGGCGCCTTTGTCTTTTTTGGTCTGCTGTCGTAAATGGTGTGCAACATGCTGAACTTGTGTGCGCTCTTCATCAGGGTATATTTCAATATCATCGCCTGTTGCGTTCGCCGGGAACAAACCGCAGACACCCGCGACCTGTATGTCACCCGAGTCAGCTAACTGATCCAGCATAGCATTGGCATCGGCAAAGAGCTTTTTCGCTTCTGTACCGACAACCTCATCTTCCAGAATACGCGGATATTTACCCGCCAGAGACCAGGTCATAAAAAATGGTGTCCAGTCAATATACGCGCGCAGAGTATTGATATCAGCCTTTACCTCGTGAACACCAAGTTGCCTGGGGACTGGCGGTTGATAACCTGTCCAGTCGGAAATAGCCGCATTCGCGCGAGCCTGCTCAAGGGTTACCGGCTTGGAACGAGGACGTTTACGCGCATGCTGTTCCCGCACGGTGTCATACTCTTTTCTAATTTGCGCGACATAGTCTGGCTTATGGATTTTAGAAAGCAGCTTTTGGCACACCCCTACAGCCCGGGACGCATTGTTCACGTACACCACCGGATGCTCGTAATGCTCTTCGATTTTCACGGCGGTATGGGCCTTGGAGGTCGTCGCCCCACCGATTAACAATGGCACATCAAAATCCAGACGCTGCATTTCTTTGGCGACATATACCATTTCATCAAGCGATGGCGTAATCAGGCCTGACAAGCCGATTATATCGACGTTATGTTCTTTGGCCTTCTGTAAAATGGTGGCACAGGGCACCATGACGCCAAGATCGATAATTTCGTAATTATTACATTGCAGCACAACACCAACGATGTTTTTACCGATATCGTGCACATCTCCTTTCACGGTGGCCAGCAAAATGCGGCCATTGGTACTGCCTTCTTCTTTTTCGGCTTCGATGTACGGCTCAAGGTAGGCAACGGCTTTTTTCATCACCCGGGCCGATTTCACCACCTGAGGCAAAAACATTTTGCCCTCGCCGAAGAGATCGCCAACCACGTTCATGCCATCCATCAGAGGCCCTTCAATAACCTCCAAAGGCTTAGTGGCTCGCTGTCGGGCTTCTTCGGTGTCTTCATCAATAAAATCGGTGATCCCTTTTACCAGCGCGTGTTCCAGACGTTTATTAACGTCCCAATCTCGCCACTGCATATCCTCTTTCACGATAACTTTGCCGTCACCCTGATATTTCGGCGCTAGTTCCAGCAGTCTCTCGGTTGCTTCATCGTGTTTGTTAAGCAATACATCTTCAACCGCATCCCGAAGCTCCAGCGGTATTTCGTCATACACTTCCAGCTGCCCGGCGTTAACAATGGCCATATCCATACCGGCCTTGATAGCGTGGTACAGGAACACCGAGTGCATCGCTTCCCGAACCGGGTTATTGCCCCGAAAGGAAAAAGAAATATTAGACAAGCCGCCAGATACATGTGCGTGAGGTAAATGTTGCTTAATCAGTCTTGTGGCATCAATAAAATCTACGGCATAGTTATTGTGCTCTTCAATACCGGTTGCGACTGCAAAAATATTGGGATCGAAAATGATGTCTTCAGGCGGGAACCCTATCTTTTCAGTAAGTAATTTATATGAGCGCTGACAAATTTCAAATTTGCGCTCTTTGGTATCGGCCTGCCCAGTCTCATCAAACGCCATAACGACGGTGGCTGCACCGTATCGTTTGATTCTCTTCGCTTGCTCCAGAAAAGGCGCTTCCCCTTCTTTTAAGCTTATCGAATTGACAATGGCTTTGCCTTGAACACATTTAAGCCCGGCTTCGATGACCGTCCATTTGGAGGAGTCAATCATAATTGGCACCCGGGCGATATCAGGCTCAGAAGCAATCAGGTTGAGGAAGCGCTTCATCGCCGCCTCAGAGTCCAACATGGCTTCATCCATATTGATATCAATTATTTGGGCGCCATTTTCGACTTGCTGTCTGGCCACATCCAATGCTGTTTCGTAATCACCGTCCAGAATAAGACGCTTAAAACGGGCCGAGCCGGTGACGTTGGTACGTTCACCAATGTTGATAAAAGTTGAAGATGCTTGTGTCATAAGTACTGCTCCCTGAGATTAATGAACGAAAGGCTCAAGGCCAGATAAACGCATTTTCACATCCCGCTCAGGGATATCTCGGGGAGATAATATTTGCACGGCATCGGCAATCGCTTTGATATGAGCCGGTGTTGAACCACAACATCCACCAACTACATTAACCAGACCAGATTCGGCCCACTCTTTAATGTGCTCCGCCATTTCCGGGCCTTCCATATCATATTCACCAAATTCATTAGGCAAACCGGCATTGGGATGAGCTGAAACAAAACACTCGGCAATATCCGCTATTTCTTTCACATACTGACGCAACAAGTCGGGACCAAGCGCACAATTTAAACCGAACGTCAGAGGCTCACAGTGCCGCATCGAATAGTAAAAGGCCTCGGCTGTCTGACCTGACAGAGTGCGGCCTGAAGCATCGGTAATAGTACCCGAAATCATGATGGGCAGTTTTACCTGACGCTCTTCGAAAACTTCATCGACAGCATAGGCTGCTGCTTTGGCATTGAGCGTATCGAAGATCGTTTCGATCAAAATCAAATCCACGCCACCTTCAATAAGGGCATGACAGGCTTCTTTATAAGACTCCACCAACAGCTCATAGTTAACATTGCGTTTTCCTGGGTCATTGACGTCCGGAGAAATAGACGCGGTACGGTTTGTTGGGCCTAATACCCCCGCTACAAAACGCGGTTTATCGGGATTCCGTTCAGTGAACTCCTGCGCTGCCTGTTTCGCCAGTCGCGCAGCAGCAATGTTGATTTCCTGCACCAGCCCCTGCATATCGTAGTCGGCCATGGAAATTGACGTTGCGTTAAAGGTATTGGTTTCCAGAATATCGGCACCGGCTTCTAGATAATCCCGGTGAATATTTAGAATAATGTCCGGTTGCGTAAGCACCAATAAGTCATTGTTGCCTTTTAAGTCGCTTGGCCAATCTTTGTATAGCTCACCGCGATAATCTTCTTCCTGCAGATCATGGCGCTGTATCATGGTGCCCATCGCACCATCCAATACTAAAATACGCTCTTTTAGTAATGTGTTTAATTGCGTTGTCGTTTCTGAAACAAGTGTCATGATTTTCCTGTTACTGAATGGTTAGCCACCAATTTTTTCGATGTCGTATGGTGTAACCTGATAAACGTAATAATTGAGCCAGTTGCTAAACAACAGGCTACCGTGGGAACGCCAGGTCATACGTGGCGGCTGCTGTGGATTGTTATTGGTGAAATAATTCACGGGAATTCCCGTTTCGAGACCAGCATCACAATCCCGTTGATACTCTTCTTGCAAAGTCTCCAAATCGTATTCCGGGTGGCCGGTTAAAAATACCGAGCGCTTATCCTGTGACGCGATCAGATACGCGCCGGCTTCTGGTGAGGCGGCAACGACATCTAATCCGTCCGTATTTTCATAATCTTGCTGAGCAATCGTGCCATAGCGAGAATGGGGTGCCATAAACTCAATATCGAAGCCACGCACCAGCTCATCCAAGGGGCGCAGAACCTCATGACGATAGACGCCAAAGAGTTTCTCCTGGCGCACATGTCGGTTAATGCCGTAATGATGATACATGGCCGCATGTGCTCCCCAACATAAATACAAGGTGGATTGCACATGGCGTTTTGCCCAGTCCATGACGGCCGTTATTTTGTCCCAGTAGTTAATATCTTCATAGGACATGAGTGCTACGGGTGCCCCCGTGACGATTAAACCGTCATACCTTTTGTCGGCCACTGCATCAAAATCAAAATAGAACGAATCCATATGTTCCGCTGGTGTATGTTTTGACACGTGGTTATCAATACGGATTAAATCTACATTGATTTGCAATGGGGTGTTAGACAGCAACCGACACAACTGTGTTTCGGTTTTTATCTTGTTGGGCATCAGATTCAAAATGCCCACATGCAAGGGACGAATATCCTGATGCATCGCCCGCATAGAATCCATCACAAAGATATTCTCTTTATCTAAGATAGATTGTGCAGGTAAGTCGACAGGTACTCGAATTGGCATGTATCACCTCTTGCTAAATGTATTTGTGCATTGTGAACTCGCCAATTAAAAAAATCAACATCTTTACGGCTAGACGTCTAAACGTTCAAATGGATTTTTCGTCATATATTATTGCTGATTCAGCGCATAACACTTGCTAAAAACATGCTGAAACGTTGATATTTCGGGACTTTGCAAGTGTTGGAGTGAATTTATGAAGCCGCACCTTTCCCGCCGCAGATTTCTTAGCCACAGTGCTGCGTTTGCATTGGCGAATCATTTACCCGGCAGTTTTGCGGTAAATTCTTCTACCGGTTTAGATAAAATCATTCCCAAAAGTAAAGAACGCATTCCCGCGTTAGGTATGGGAACCTGGATTACTTTTAATGTTGGCAATATCACATCACTAAGAAAACAGCGTAGCGAGGTACTACAGACTTTTTTCCAAATGGGTGGGGCTATGGTGGACTCATCACCGATGTATGGGTCTTCCGAAGCGGTAGTGGGTGATGCGCTAAACAGGATAAATGGACATAAGTCGCTATTCTCCGCCACGAAGGTGTGGACCTCAGATGACAATCGGGGAATTGTGCAATTTCAGCAATCGCTTCGCCTCTGGGGTATTGCTAAATTCGATCTAATGCAGGTGCACAACCTGCTTAACTGGCGCAATCATTTAGCCCTACTACAAGAACTGAAATCCCAGGGGTTAGTGCGCTATATCGGTATTACCACGTCACATGGTCGCAGACATGACGAACTACTGCATATTATGCAAACCTACGATATTGACTTCATTCAACTCACTTTGAATATTGACGACAATGGCGCAGAAAACAGGTTATTGCCAACGGCGCTAGACAACGGCATCGCGGTGATCGCCAATCGCCCTTTTCAGGGTGGACGACTGCCTCAGATGTTTGCCAATAGCCCCTTGCCGGCGTTGGCAACGGACTATGAATGCGACTCCTGGCCACAACTGCTGCTGAAGTACGTTATTTCGCATCCGGCACTGACCTGCGCTATTCCCGCGACAACTCAGGTTGCCCACATGCGGGAAAATATGAGTGTGTTACAATCGCGGATACTCACGCAGCAAGAACGGGCAAAGCTGCTACAGCTTGTCAGGTCAATGTAACAAAAGGTAGCCATTGCAAGATATATTCAGTTATTCCTTAAATGATTTTTTGTTGTTCTCCAGCGATACCTATATCGCGCTGGCTACTGATTTTGTCTCGCATTATATTTATTTGCTAATCATTCCTCTGCTCGCTGGTCTTTTACTCGCTGCTTTGTACAACGGGGGGCAACAGTTAAAACGACATTTGTTCTTTGTGATGCTCATTACAGTTATGCTACCCATCGGCATGTTTTATTTAAGCCATTACAGCCAGATTCAGCCATTCTTTCTCTGGTTTTTAGGCGCAACTGGCATACAAATGTTACTGACCCTTTTTATCGCTTTTCGGTTTATGAAGGTCAAAGGGATGGCGCTCTTCACCATCAAGGACTTACTGCCAGAACCACGGGCATTCCATCTGATTCTGCTTTCTATCTTATTGTTGCAGGCGGCTCTGGTATCCAAACACTGGCAGACTAGTTGGGAAATGGTTTTATTTGTTCCTGCCACTTACTGGTGGACAATGACGATGCTATTTTTGTTTTCATCTGCCAATATTCGAATTTGGCTATTACCCATTCCACTAATTATGGCCATTGTGGAGATTGTCACTTTAAGTCTACTGAATATCCCGTTTGTGTGGCTTTATTTAGCGTTACCAGTGATAGTGTTCGTTGCTGCACGGGTAAAATCCCCAAAACGCCTGTAAAGTCAGAGCATAACCTCCTTCTGGAGCAATCATTAAATCTATTGCGCAAGGTATAAGGAGGGACCCAGAATTTGTTTTAATTCACCAGAATTTCTCATTTTTGTAATGATAGTATCTAGCTCTGCGACAAAAGCTCTGGAAGGCTTGCTATCACTGCATAAAAAACTGTCATTTTGAGTATGAAACAGGGAATCATCACCATATAGAATGGGTCTTTCACTATCTGCATTGAGCATATATTTTATGTCAGGCAAATAACCAATCATCAGATCTATTCGACCTTTTTCCAGCAAAGCGACCACTTGGCTGTCATCATTCAAATCGACGAGTATATGATGCTGCAACTGATCAATTTTACTGCCAAAGGTGTTGCCACGTTTAAAACCAATCATCAGCTCAGGCCCATCTGCTGCGAGTACTTCATCTGCAGTAAATGATGTAAAACCCATAAAATAAGCTTTCGCTACATTGATGGCAGCACTTTCAATTCTTGCGCCAATTTCTACGGGTGAATAAAGACTACCCGGAAACAAACACAATGCCTGCTGCTCTTTTAACATCATCGAATTGCGTTGTGACGAACCGAACTTGTAGGTGATATCTCTTTTTGAGCGCTGTTTAACAAGAGCCAGAATTTGTGCGTAGGGCAAGTCAGGCCGACTTGCTTCAAGCAATTTATTAATGTGAGTAACTGCAACGGTGACAGGTTCAGCCGCAATAGCGGCATTTGCCATGACAGCAATCATAATCGCTAGCAGCCTTAACAATAATTGTCGCAATCGTTTTGTGAACTTCAATTTCAAAATTTGCGTTCCCTGACCTGTAATTTGTTGGCGAGAAAGATCCTTGTAAACACGTCCCTCTTGTTCGCGAAGAACATCATACCATTTGACGATTCGCCGACAATAAATTAAACAGCCAAAGCGAGAAGATCGGCTCACCACCACGTAAATTAGTTACCGACTCAGATAGTGTAGTACATTTGAGAATTTTTCGAAGGATGCTAGAACAAAGATTGCGACATAATCAAACCGACGACTATCGCATCTTGGCACTTTTAGCAGTGACAATGGCCATGTCGAATAGCGCACGGAACGCGTCACGCTGAGGTTATCATATCCCCAGCCAACGCTGAATTATCTCTATGGCGCCAGGTAAGCAGAGCCAAGAATAGACTGCAGTTCACCATTATTTTTCATCTCTGAAATAATGCTATTCACTTCGGCAATAAACCCCTGCGACAGGCCGTTTTCACTGCATAAGAAACTGTCATTTTGAGTATGAAACAGGGAGTCTTCTCCGTACAAAATCGGTTTTTCTATATTGGTCTGGAGTAAATGTTCCGCGTCCGGTAAATAACTTAACATGGCATCAATGCGCCCCTTGGCTAACAACCCTGCCAACTGGACATCATCATTCAAATCGACAAGTGAATGATGTCGGAGCTGGTCAATGTTGCCACCAAATGTGTTGCCACGACGAAAGCCAATAGTCATTTGCGTAGAATCAGGGGAAAGAATGTCGTTTAAGTGAATCTTAGAAAACCCCATCAAATAAGCCTTCGCCACATTGACTGCGTAACTTTCAATCAAAGGCCCGCCTTCAAGTGGTGAAAGCAAACTGCCCGGAAACAAACAATCTGCCCGCTTCTCACGTAACATTTTTGAAGTTCGTGGTGAAGGACCAAATATATAACTGATTTTTCGAGACGAGCGCTCTTTAATAATAGATAAGACCCGCGCATAGGGGAGATCGTGGTTATCTTCCTCTAGCAGTTCTTTTATGTAGGTCACTGCAACAACAACACTTTTTGCGTCTTGCGCTTTTGGCATTGCAGAAGTAACAAGCAAAACGGCCAGAATCCCAACCTTAAGTAGCGACTGTTTAATCACGCTAACCTTCGATGTTTATTTTCCCTGACTATCGATATGCTAAGGAGATGGCTTCCGTACTTGTTCTCCTCTGTTACCTTCCACGTAATGTGTTATTTCAATACGTTTGTCTTGTTGCCGTCAGTTTGCCAAAGCAACTGCGACTTTTTTTTTGCTGAAATGCTTAGCGGGGAGCTGCATTCCCGTTTTGGCGTTTTTACGACAGTACTCAGTGTATAGATCACTTTATTGCAAAAAAGATTGCGAAGCTGTATGAGGAATTTGCAATCAGAATGGCGAGTTGAACAACCTGCAACTTTAGCTAATGAAGGTGTTTTAGTTGCAGACCATTCAACTTTGCTTTTTTAAAACGTCGGCGTCGGCGGCTCTTTACCCATTGCAATAGAGCCAGTGAAAAGATGCTGCCTTTTCTCCTGCATTGGGTGGAACTGAGCGGCAAATGAATCCCGGAACAATGCCTCAAGACCAAAATCTCTTGAGTAACCCTGACCACCGCAGACTTCAATCGCTTTTGTTGCTGTATCCTTGCACGCCTTAGAGACTATAGTCTTGCGCTTGGCAATTTCGTTCAAGGTTGCCATTGAAGGAGTAAAGTTAAACTCATCAACTATGGCTATCATATCCTTGTGGGCAACTTCTGCGATTGTCAGTGCGTTTTCCATTTCGCCAACTAAATATGGCGTAACAGGATCCAGACTTTTCTGACTGTGGCTGATGGCCATTTCAGTCATTTTCTTTGCAACACCCAGATAGACTGACATTATGATAGGCAATGCCACTGGTCCTACGACATTCCACATTGCGTGAAACTCCCCTCTTGGTCGTTTCAAAGCGACACTTTCCTCAGGCACAAATACATTTTCCATCTTAACACTGTTGGACCCTGTACCGCGCATCCCCATTGGCCGCCAGTTATCCAAAATAGTTACACCATCTGAATTAACCGGGACCGGGAAATGCAACACCTGCCAACCATGCTCAGGATCAAGATACGGCCCTGATGTTACAAATACATCACCACCTGTCGAGCCGCTGCAGAAGTGTTTGACACCATTGAAAAGATATCCTCCGTCCACCTTGGTCATATCACCACTTGATGCCAGCCAGTCACCTGCCCCCGTGCTTATCAAGACCAGTTGCTTTGCCGACACTTTGCTTAATAACGCTTTTGCAGATTTGCCATTGAGATCGTTAAATCGGTTAGCTGCAATGATGTGCTGGTGCATAGATAGCGATAGTGCAGTGGATGGATGGTATTGCGCCAATGCCGTCAGAAATTCACACATTTCCTGATATCCAACACCGAGACCACCATACTCCTTTGGAACCATAGCAGAAAAAACCTGATGCTCTTTTAGCAAATTGTAGGTGTGCTGCGACAATGTATCTTCCATGTCGGATTTGGCACCCTCTGAGGCAATATTCGCACCAATCTGGTCGAGTACGGTCAGTAACGGATTCTCATCTGTCATAACGGCATCAATAGCTGAATTATCTTGCTCTATATTCAATGTAGTCGATGTCTTAATTAAGTGCGCAGTGTTATCAATCATTATGTTTCTCCTGTTGGTCAACGTGCTAAGCAACTTTGAGGGTGGTATTGAGTGAACGGGTGAACTTACCCTGCTCATAAATCAAAGGGTCCTCGTCATTCCAATGAAATGATTCCACTTCACCCACCAACATCATGTGATCACCTAAGCCAATCTTGTTGACCACAATGCATTGGAACTGGGCACAGCTCTCTGGAATAAAAATTGGGTTGTCGTCTGATATCAACAGGTCAGCGAATTTATTGATGCCACGGGTGGCAAATTTTGTCGCGATATCTTCCTGATGCTGAGCCAGCAAACTAATGTAGAAACGTTTTGAGAGACAAAAATCCACGTAACTATTGGCTCTGCGATCCAGGCACCAGCTGACCAGCATTGGCGTTAAGGAAATAGACGAAAAACTGTTTATCGTCATTCCCAATGGCTGCATATCGTCATTCCAGCAGGTGACTACTGCCACCCCTGTCGGGAATTGCGCCAGCGCAGATTTGTATTCCTGCATTTCATCTGTTTGTATTAGGGTTTTACACATCTGAATTTACTCTTAAGGTTAAGCTTGACCTCATAATAGATCTGGATATTTTTGACGGATACTGCACAGAATGTAGTGTTCAACTACACTTTATGTAGTTACTAGAGTCTATTGAGATGTGTTGTATGCTTTGGTTCTACATTAAAGTGGCTTGACCGCGAAGAATGTATGTAGGTGAGGAGTGCGAAATGAGTTACAGCCAGTTTTGTCCTATTGCAAAAGCGATGGAAGTCCTTGGAGAAAAGTGGACTTTATTAATCGTGCGCGAACTATTAATGGGCACGACCAGATTTAACGTATTTCAACGCGGCCTAAGCCAGATCTCTCCGACCTTGTTAACAAAACGACTGCAACAGTTAGAAGATTCGGGGTTGTTATTTAAGAAACGTATTCCCGGTCAAAAAGGCCACGAGTATTTTCCGACAAAAGCCTGTCAGGAGTTACTGCCCTTAATTGAGCAGATTGGTGTTTGGGGAATGCGCTGGGCACGCCACCAACTGCAGGAAGATGATTTCGATTTGGGATTGCTCATGCTGTACATGGAACGCAGTATCCTGCCAGACAAACTCATTGGCAACGAAACAGTGATCCGCTTTAACTTCTGCGACATTGACGACTTCCCTACCTGGTGGATTGTCGTCAATGGCGACGATATCGACGTTTGTGTGCAGGACCCAGGCAAAGAAGTCGATGTCTATTTTAATGTCAGTGTCAGAGTCATGTGTGAACTCTGGATGGGAGATATCAGTTATAAAAAAGCCGTTGCCGATGGCAAGTTAACGTTAGTTGGACCCAAAGCCCTCACCCATCATGTAGAAGACTGGATTAAACCCAGTATGTTTTCCGAAATTGCTCCGGCGTCAGAGATAGTGAGTCCAGTTTGAGCACTTTGAATAATTTCCTGTAGCAGGTCAGGATTAGCTTACAGTCACACTGTTGAACGCGTGCAGGATGTCAATAATAATCGAGAATTAGACATCACCAGATTGAAGCGAGCTCTATGATTCACACATCTGAGGTGTGGTTTTTGGACCAATATAGAACCCTTTGCCATTCTGAGTTAGACAAATGGAATACACATTTCGCTGCTGCTCATATGAACAAATGAAGCTGATTTTTATTCTTTGGCTGAAGATCTCGCAATATTATACTGGGCAATAAGATTATTGCTTTTTCCCAAATTGATAGTTGAACGTTTCAATATCCGCTTTAAAGCAATGGTTAACCAGCTCTCGACCAAAGTCAGAATAATAGAGGCCGTAATGTCGGTGCGGAGTACTAATTAGTCTTGGCAATCGTGGGCATTCTAAATTCGTTTTTTTTAGCATTGTATTCAAATTTGATTCATAGTGTTCAAAGCGACCAAACGCATCAACAAGCAATTTTCCGTCATTATCAGAGAGTTGTGCCTTTTGACCTAACAAACGCCTGGGGAATCCGTCAATATAGGTTTCCAGGTTGCACCAGGTTTCTAAGAAAGCATCAAATTGTTTCCAATATTTTGAATCTGGATCTCGCAATGATTCACAATCATTAATCTCACTGTGTTCTAATTTTTTTTGGTTCAATAACTGCATACCAGGACATCAAGCGATCCCTGGGATTTCTCACAACTACGAACTTAAACGCACGATCGAACTCATGTCCAAGTATTGCTTTACCCAATACTAAAAAAGCATGTTGAGGAGAGATGCTTCATATATCCGGCAACGCCGTGTGCAGGATCCAATCAATGACGTTCCGCCATTGCGACTGATATGGGTAAACAGCAAATGTCTCTCTTTTGAATATCGCAACTTTCTACCTCAGCACTTCTTTTTACTGCATACACCAGACAGTGCAACGTTACCAGTGCAACATGTCTTCTGGTATTGGATAATCCTTGCGATCCACGGGGAAAGTTGCCCATACGGAGGGCTCTGGTGCTTCCCTATTCTCTAAAATGGTCCTAAACAATGCCTCTCGTTCAGCGGGTTCTGGATACTCATTTTTCCATTCTTCTGGCCAGATACTCTCACTATCATGCAACAATACCAGTGACATCCACTGACGGCGCAAATTACTCCATTGTTCTGATTGTTTTTGTGATTCTAAAATGCCTTGCCATGGACGCAATTCAACGTAAATAGTTCGCCTCACGCCCTCTGAACGTTTCGGTTGTGAGCCGTGGAGGATCATTATGTCCTGAACCAAAATATCACCGGCTTTTGCTGGCTGTTCCACCACGCCAGGTACTTCCCAACCGTAGTTTTCCGAAAGGCCCCGAATATCCTGCAATTCATACTGTGTACCTGGGACATATCTTAAACAGCCATCTCCTGACGCAGCATCATCCAGATAAATCCCAACATTTAGATACGGGTATTTGCGGCTATGCTGTGCATCCTGATGCCAATTTACGACAGGATGAGGGTGTTGTTGTTTGAAAACAATATCCATTTGCAATGGTACACTGCCTATACCGCATAGTTCTTTGCTAAGGATTAACATTGCAGGGCATGCAAGCGTATCCAAAACAAGCTGAGAGTCGGCCGAAAAAATATCGTTGTAACGCATAAGACGCGGCCCACATTTATCCTGCACAATCGTGACGCCATGCAATTGTGAGCCTTGTTGGTATTTTTCAACAGCGTCTTTTTCAAGTTTTTCTGCCAAGGTTTGCCATCTTTTCAATAGTTCCACAGACAGCCCATTTTCGATTAAACAGTAGCCCTTTGATTTAAATTCCGTTGTTAAATCGATGTTCATGGTAATTCTGGTCAGAAAACTTTAATTTCGTAGTGACTAACGTTAGCACAATTCATTTTGCAACATGGAAAATTTGTCCCCAGACTAAACAGGGACACCCACAACAATTGTTGCTTGTGCGGCTCTGTTTTAGTTGTGGCTGTCCAAGCTTTACTGCAAGCTTTGAATTAAAAGTTGTAATTTGGGTTTGGTATTTTTAATTACCTAATCTAGTCTGACTAGGGAATTATGTATGTAAGGATGTTTGTTTTGACTAAGAGATTTATTTCACAGCCCCTGGAAGTTGAATTTATTGTTGATGCAAATAAACTCAAAGAAGAAATGATGTCTTTGCAAATGCGACAATGGACTAGTCACGTAAATAGCCGATATTTCAGCGGAGGATGGTCCGTCATTCCGCTGCGCACACTTTCAGTACTCAAAAATGACCATCCAATTTTACAAAGTTTCCAAATCGAATCCGGTAGCGATTGGGAAGACTTACCTTTGTTGGAATCACTGGGTGAAATTTCGAAAATAGTAAACGCCATAAAGTCTCCTAAAAAATCCATAAGACTAATGAAATTAGACGCAGGTGCTAACATTAAGCCACATCGAGATAAAGGATTAGGCCTCAAGTTTGGGGAAGTCAGATTACACGTACCATTGCAACACAGTGAAAATGTTCAGTTTGTAGTAGACAATCATACGCTGCAGATGAAACCTTTACAGCCCTGGTATGTTGACGCTGACCTGGAACACTCGGTTAAAAACAATGGAACAACCGCCCGTATTAACTTAGTTATTGATTGTGTAGCGAATGACTGGCTAAGGGCTTTATTACATTAATTTTCATGAGATATGAATAGCATGAAGAAAACGTTCCTCGAACTAACTAGAAAGTTGCTTAGTGCCCCAAAAGAAGCAGGAGTACTTACGCCCATTGTTAGTGAAATGGCTGCAATATTAAGTAGTGTGACTCAAATTAGCACCGAAGCAGATATGTCTAATTGGCAAGATGTTGAGTTAGCTTCTGGGGTTGCAATTTCACCTGTGCAAGCGGCCAAGTGTTTAAAAGAATCTGTTCGAACTCAGGCCTTTCTAAATGGTGTTTACAAAGCAATATCAGACAAATTAGAAAAGCACGAAACGGTAACAGTTTTATACGCTGGGTCTGGTCCATATGGAACGATATTAATTCCATTATTGCCACTATTTAGCGCTCGGCGTGTTAGGGTGACAATTGTTGATATTCATCCCGAGAATATCGAAGCTATACAAAAGGTCACAGATTGGATCGGTGTAAACGATTATATCGATGATTACTGTATTCTAGATGCTTGTAAATGGCACCCTACTGGTACTACCCCAAGTCAATTTGACATGGTGTTGTCAGAGACAATGAACGCTTTTCTAAAACGGGAACCGCAAGTATCAATATTTGCTCATTTAGCCCAGTATTTAAAACCAGATGGTGAATTAATCCCTCAGTCAATTGCAGTGGAAGCTTGGCTTGCAACCTCCATTTCAGGTTCAGACTCGGATACTATGCAAATGCTGACCAAAACTGAAAAGTTAACTGACCTTATCACGCTGGATCGGGAGTTGGCAGACAAAATTAGGTTTTCGCAACTAACTGTAATCGAAAGTCAATTTCAGATACCTGACTACGCAAGATATTGCGACAGTGTGCAGTTACGTACACGCATAACCGTTTATCAGGAATTTGACCTTGGGTTACGTCAAAGCAGTTTAAACGCAGTGATGAATATCGGACAAAGTGCATTTCAAGCAAATTCAATAGTGAAATGTTGTTATCACATTTCGAGTGAGCCCGATTGGGAATTTGATTATAAAGGCCACTTCGATGATTTACCGTTAATAGAGGGAAACCTGGAGGGGAATTTAGGGATCAAACATCTACCACGCTACTGGGACAAGTATCGCAGACTGCCGTATATACAAAAACTGCAACTGCTGGAAAAAGAATGGGAAATTGAGCATAAACTGCTTGAATTGTTAGGGGTAAGCCATAGCGAATCAGTTGCATTTATACAAACATCTCATCCTGAATTATCTGAATTTGAAGAATGGTTGAGATTACAATCGAATTTTCCAACGAGAGAATTAATCAATCAATTTAACGAGCAGATCCAGTAATATGTCGCATAGAGAGACTATCGCGCAATTTGTAGGGCAAATTCTGCATGGGAGTTTAGAGGGTCAGGTATCGGGTCTCAATGCGTTGAAAGATTTATTGATTGGCTTAACGGGATTGGATAGCATTCATGATACCCGCAGTTTTGCCAAGACTGGCTTAATCTTATCTCCTGAAGATGCGGCCTCATGTATGCTCTCTCCTGGTCGAACAGTAAAATATTGGCTGGCATGTATTGAGCAGATTCAGGAAAAAGCCCAACAGGGTAGTGATTGCATTCATATTCTTTATCCAGGAACAGGACCATTTGGCACTTTGCTGATTCCACTTCTGTGTTATTTTCAATGGCAAGACCTTAAAATAACGCTCGTAGAATATAACAAAGGTTCCGCACAATGCTTATCAAGATTAATCGAAGTATTGCAACTTCCATTCAATATTAATTTACATAATCAAGACGCAATTAAATTTGTCCCAGAGCAGCCAATAGATATTTTGCTAATGGAATGCATGCTTGCTGCGTTGCAACAGGAAGGCCAGGTTCCACTTACCTTACACTTTGCTACGCACCTTTCTGAAGACGGAGTTATCATTCCTCAAAAAGTAGAAATAGCACTACAATATATTGATTCTCGAAAAGAATTAGAATTGATTGAAAAAAAAAAGAATAACGGATTTCAGGGGAGAGCAGAGATGGATTTCACAAGGCAATTAGTGTCTCAACTATTCTTATTAGATAAGAATACGGTGCACGCCTATAGGAAGTCAAATAATGCGCTGTCTCTCGGAAAAGTTGGCATTCCCGCCCCCTCAAAAGAACTACCCGATTTAGTCTTAACCACAAGAATTATATTGAATAACCGTCACACCCTTAAACAGTATGAAGATGGGTTGACTTTTCCCATGCTCTTGTCCGACTGGCAAGTGAGCGCTGGTTTTGTAACAGAGGTTAGATATGAGCTCTTTGAACAACCTCGCTTTACCTTCAATGAGGGGCTATAGAGAGGGAAGAATGTTATTGTTAATTAACAATTAATATATTTAGCGTCTTGGTTGTTATTTTATTGATTTTGTTAATCTCATTTGGTTTTATTTTTATTGCTTAAGTGGTAAAAGTGTTTATGGATGGTTTTTAATCTAAAGGTGTACTAGTGAGTAATTTTACGTATGACATATTGATTGGAATGGTGGGAGAGCGTTTGAAAATAGTCAACAATGACAACATCGACGCCAGTTTGACGATTACAGAGGTTTTGGAGAGCCGCAATGAAACTAAAAGATTCGAGGCTTTTAGCGTGCTTTACAAGGGGGACGAGAGTTTTCAATTGACCGATGGTGAATTCACACTTTTTCACGAAAAGTTGGGTACAGAGAGGGTGTTCATTTATCAGCATAGTCCTGTTGATTATCAGACTTCTATCTCAAGAGAGAGAGTTGCGCAGGAGTGAAATGATACATTTAAAATAAAACGGTAAATAAAATTAAATATAAAAAATTAAAAAAGGTAATAAATATTAATTACTTTCTTGATCTTGAACTATCCAGTGCTACGTTTTAGGTAGCTTGGATAAGTATTCATAAAGAGAGTATATACTTTCTACTCTTTTTGTTTGAATGGTTGCACTTTATCTGGCGATGTCCACTGAGTCGAAAATAACCATACTTACGTTAAAGGAGTAGAAAATGTCAGATGCATTTACTGGACAGATACAAGGTTTCGGATTTAGTTTTGCCCCTAGAAACTGGGCATTATGCGCAGGGCAACTAGTCAACATTTCACAACAAACCACATTGTTTTCGCTGCTTGGTGTTTTTTTTGGTGGCGATGGCCGTACTAGCTTTGGTTATCCCAATTTAACTTCTAGATCAGCCGTTGGGTTCAACATGGGAGGAGGCATTGGAGTCACCCCATACCAAATGGGTACAATGTATGGATTTGAGGATATAACTCTAACTCTTCAACAAATGCCGGTTCATACCCATACTGCTGATTTTACGCCGGCGGGTGTTGCTGCGGGAATTACAACATCGGTAAAGGCAACGACCGAAGATGGCGAATCTGCGAGTCCTTCAGACGGCAGCTATTTAGCGACAACAGTGCCTGGGCCCGCAGGTCCGGATCAGCCAGAAAAAATTTATCGTAATACTGCTCCATCAGCAGGAACACTTGTTCATCTGGGCGGGGTTTCCAGTTCAGGCGGTGGAAGTAGTGGCGGCACTGTAAATGTGCATAATGCTGGCGGTGGAACTTCTGTTGAAAACCGTATGCCTTTTACTGCGATCAATTTTAGCATTTGTGTTGAAGGTCTCTACCCGCAACGAAATTAGATTATCAAAAATTTTATTGTAGTTTAGAGCCACTTTAGAGCGTTACAAATTTAGACACTCGCAAAGGAGTTAGTTATGTCAGATGCATTTACGGGACAGATTCAAGGTTTCGGTTTTCAGTTTCCTCCATTTCAATGGGCGTTTTGCGGCGGGGCACTTATTTCAATTAGCGAGCAAAGCGCATTATTTTCATTGTTGGGGACTTTTTTTGGTGGTGATGGAAGAGTCACTTTTGGCCTGCCCAATCTTACGTCGAGAACACCCGTTGGTTATAATATGGGAGGAGGTATAGGGGTCACACCTTATCCAATGGGCACAATGTACGGGTTTGAGCATATTACTCTTACTCTTTTGCAGTTGCCTGTTCATAACCATACTGCTGATTTTACACCAGTTGGTGGGGGTAGTGCTGTAACAACCAAAATGCATGCCACCACAGAAGATGGCGAGTCAGCTTCCCCTTCAGCTGGTAGCTATTTAGCAACAGCTGTTCCTGGGCCGGCGGGTCCGGATCAACCAGAAAAAATCTACCGCAATACTGCTCCCACAGCAGGAACTTTAGTGGATTTGGGTGGTGTATCAAGTTCGGGGGGGGAAAGTGCTGGTGGCACAGTAACGGTGCACAATGCTGGAAATAGTTCGGCAGTCGAAAATAGATCGCCGTTCACTGCGGTCAATTTTAGTATTTGTTTGGAAGGGCTTTACCCCTCACGAAATTAGGTTGATTTTACCTGGAATGATGGGCAGCATTATCGCTGCCTTTTTTCTTAAACATTAAGAGTAAAGATGGTGCGTTTTAGCAGTAAATCTTAGATTTGTGAGGATACCAATACATAAATTCATGGGTTGCTGTTTGTTCTTCAGTGGCAAACCCAAGAGAGAGATAAAGATTTTTAGCTAACGTATTTTGTTTTTCGACACTTAAGCAGACTGGAAGGCTTTGTTTATGAGCCACATATTGAAAGGCTTGAATAATTGACTTGCCATAGCCTTTCCCTCTAACCGCTTTTGTTAAAACTAAATCCACGATATGGGCAACATTTTTCCCAAAATCTATGGTAACTTTACCAATTCGGGTCCCTTGCCTATCAATAATATAATCCATGGCGTCAGGAGTTTGTTGCCCGTATGCGTTGGTTTGAATTTCTTGCTGCTGTTCTATTAGCGCGCGAATATAGTCATTTTCTTGTTCAGCAATATAAAAATGTTCCCTGGACTCCTGAAACAGGGCTGCCAGGAAAGGTCCGTCATTTGCTCGTGCTAATCTGATTCCTAAGCCGTCCGGTAAATCTACTTTTTGCATATTGCTATCTTTACCTTTATAAGTTTAATTTGCATTTAGAAAGGGTAAAAAACATCTCCAATCCTAGCTCATTTTTGACTGAAACGACAATTACTTATTTGAATATCTGTACTATCATGATGACCAATCAATTTGGTACTATTTAGCATATGATATTTGAGTGCTGATGCAACTTAACTAATTGAATAAAAAGGATTAACAATGACTCAGCAATTTCATTTTATTTCAGGTTTACCAAGGAGCGGTTCCACTTTATTGGCTGCCATACTCAGGCAAAATCCTGAATTCCATGCAGCCATGACCAGTCCTGTGGCAAATTTGATGAATGGTTTATTAGAGCAGATGGGAGCAGGTAGTGAGTTCAATGCTTTTTTCGACGATCGGAAACGAAAAAACGTCGTGAGGTCTGTTTGCGACGCCTACTATGCCGATATTCAACTGCATACCCAAGTGATTTTTGATACCAATCGACTTTGGACCGCTAGAATGCATCAGTTAGTGGAGCTATTCGATAACTTTAAAATGATTTGCTGCGTAAGAAACCCTGCCTGGGTTGCTGACAGTTTTGAGCAAATTTATCGTAAAAACCCTTTTGACTATAGTCGAATGTTCAATCCTTCGACCCGAATGACTGTTTATACTCGATGTGAATCAATGATGGCAGCATCAGGCGTCGTGGGAGGTGCCTGGACTGCTTTAAAAGAAGCGTTTTACGGAAATTACTCAGACCGCTTAATTTTATTAGACTACAACATCCTTGCGCAGAATCCTCAACAAGCGATGAAACTGGTATATCAGTTTCTGGACTTACCGGAATACGAACACGACTTTGAAAACCTGGATTATCAGCAGGATGCATTTGATCAACAACTAGGTATCAAGGGGCTTCATAAAGTCAGGCCCAAAGTCTCACTGGAAACGAGGCGTTCTATCCTACCGCCGGAGCTGTTTAAGGAATATCAGGAAATGTCATTTTGGCAGGATTTAGCTGGTACAAAAAGTAGCGTCATTCAAGCCAAAAGTGGTGCTTAAATCACTTCATTTATTCAAGAAAGAGAGGTAGTGTCAGTCGCGTATTTATCGTCAATCGATAAGGGCCTCGAACAGCCTCTTATTTCATTGAATTTTTACCTTATACTCACTTCATTTTCCTTGAGATTATGCTAACTTTGATAGATGGACAGGATTTGTGTATTCAATCTTAGTTAGATTGATAAAAAGTTCGTAAATATCTGGTTTTATGGACTTAAAGGGGAAATTATGAATAAGAGTATCCTGGCAACACTCGTTGCTGCTGCTTTGCCTTCCTGGTACGGAGCGGCGTCAAGTTATCTCACTAATTATCAACACCGAAAACGTCATTATTCCAAGGTTGACCTGGGCAGTCAGGAATTACCATCCAGCGTTGAATTGAGTGCAGATACCATCACACCGCTGAATCGTAATGTGCCTGACAATAATCACGAAAAATCAAGCACTGCAAGCCGATTCAAGATATCAGATTTAGAATTAACTGGTGGTGACCACGAGCATAAAATTCTAAGCACCGTTGTCGGTCAGGACGATAAAAGTGAATATCTGCCTGAAGGCCAGCTCATTGAGCTTGATTTAAAGCAGGGCAAGCAGTTTTCAGAATTGGTTGTCATTGACGAAGCCGTTCCCCAACAATCATTATTTTTAAACTCCCTTTCTCCAAAAGTTGCAGTTCATAAAATTTCCAGCCATGAAGATGGACTAACAGCGCTTCTGGAAATCTTATCCGATTATCAAGATCTGGAAACCATTCGCATTGTGTCACATGCTGAAAGCGGTGCCTTGTTGCTGGGTAAAAGCCGAATTGATGCAAACCAAATCAATCAGCACCTGAATGATTTTGCCAAAGTTAATGGCGCAATTAAGGCGGGTGGCGATCTGTTGTTGTATGGCTGTGATTTGGCAAAGGGTGAGAAAGGTGAGGAATTTCTGACTCTGCTTTCAAATTCTACTGGCTGGGATATAGCTGCTTCGGATGATTCTACAGGTGCAATAAGCCAAGGTGGAGACTGGGAACTGGAAGTTGTTGTTGGCGACATTGAAAGTCATTTACCTGATGAATATATCTATCTTGCTGATTTTGATCATATCTTAGGATTAAGTGGTGGGGCTGGTACAATTGACATGAGTGGTTTTGCTACCGGATACGCTGCTACAAAGTCTTATGCAACAGACGGAAGCACTATCCAGCTTTCTGCCGACGCAGGAACAGGCAATGATGTGTATTGCTTTGGTGCTGGAGCAGGCAGACGTTGTTACTTTGACACTCCTCAGTCTGTGAACATTACCAAAGCTTATGTTGACTTTACTGGTGGTGACACATTTGACGTTACCAGCCTTTACATTTACAACCAGGATGGAGCGGCTCGCACTTTTACTATTACGTCTGATCAATCAGATTCACACACTACGGGATCAATTTCCAGCGGCGCTGGCACGACTGTATCGTTAACCGGATTTACAGGTATTACTAAGTTGACCATCGCTTACAGTGATGGCAGCAATATGGATGCAGTAGGAATAGATGACATTGTTTTAGCTAATGTTACTTCAAACACTACACCAACCGTTTCTGGCGTACCCAGTACCCTAACGATTACCGAAGACACCACTTCAAATATCGATTTAAGTTCAGCTAACTTTAATGAAGATGATGCTGAAAACATTACCGTTACGCTGACCGCTGGTTCTGGCACTTTTAGTACGCCAGCTGACGGTGCTGGAGTGGGCAGTGGCGTTACTGAGAATTTAGCAAGTAGCACCGTCATTACGTTAGTGGGAACCGATGACGATATTGACACTTACTTAGACACAGCGTCCAATATTCAATATACACCTGCATCAAATGTCAACGGAAGTGCGGCGGCAACAATCACTATTTCTGGTCAGGATACTGATGGTCCAGCGAGCTTTACTACTCAGACTGTCACAATAGATATCACCGCACAAAACGATGCGCCGACGGTAAGTAGTTTGCCATCTACATTGACCTTTACCGAAGATACTCAAGGCAATGTTGCGTTGGGAGCGGGGGTATTTGCTGATGTTGATGGTGATAACATTACTGCGACGATCACGGCAAGTGCAGGTACGTTTGCTACTCCCGCAGATGGCGCTGGCATTGGTGGAGGTGTGACCGAAACATTGGCGTCCAGCACAGTTATCACGCTTGTTGGTGCGCCAGCGGATATTAATTCCTATCTGGATACCGCTTCAAATATTCAATATACGCCAGCTTTTAACGTCAACGGTGCTGCGGCTGCGACATTGGTGATAACGGGGCAAGACACAAGCGCGGCAAGTTTATCTCCTGCCAGCAATACGGTAACCGTTGACGTAACCGCAGATAATGATGTTCCAACCGCAGCAAGTGTACCTTCATCCGCCACTGTGGTTGAAGATCAAGCCAGTGATATTGATTTGTCTGCTGTCGATTTTGCAGATGTTGAAAGTGACGATATTACTTATTCCATTGTCGCTGCATCAGGCACCTTGGCCGCATCCGATGGCAATGGCACAACAGACAGTGTCACTATTTCAGGCTCCGGAACGGCAACATTAACCCTGGTTGGTTCAGAAGCCAATTTGGAAAGTTTCCTCAATACCACGAGCAGGATCAATTTCACCACAGCCTCAAATGCGACATCTGCCGTGAATCTGGTGCTAACTCCGAATGATGCTGGCGCAGGCACCGCGTCAACCCTGACATTGAGTGTAACAGCCGTTAACGATGAGCCGACGTTATCAATCGATGGCGGTAATCAGTCAGTCGGTGGTGACGGCGTCGGTGGAGTACAACAGACTGTCAGTAGCTTCGCCAGCATGTCTGACGACGGGGACGCTGAATCGACCCAGGCGATTCTGGATTTCACAGTCAGTGAAGACAGTGATGCCAATAATGTCGTGTCCGGCGTGGATATTGATAACAATGGGACTCTGGTTTTTACCCCCAGCGATGGTGTTGCCGGATCAGCGGTGATCAATGTGCAGGTGCAGGATGATGGCGGCACGGCTAACAGCGGCGATGACACTTCGCAAACTGGCCAGTTTACAATCACCGTTGATACCCAGGATCCAACGATTTCTGAAGCGACGGCTGTTGACAGCATCACTAGTGATACTACGCCTAATATCGTTATCAACAGCAATGAAACAGGAGATATTACATTAACCGGTAGTTGTGGTGTGCATACCAGCAATGCCTCACTCAGTGTCGGCAACAATACCTTCGCTATCCAGGCGTCTGACAATACCTCGGTATTAAACGAAGGTACCTACAGTGACTGTGGGGCTTACCTGGTGGACGATGCGGGCAATACCGGCAACACCATAACTCTTACGTCATTTGAAGTAGACACCACCTCGCCAACGATTATTGAAGTCACCCCTGTCTCCTCACCGACGTCAGATTCGACTCCGGATGTCGTTATATCTTTGAGTGAGGGTGGTACGTTAGCCGTCGGCGGTAGTTGTGGTTCCGCATCAGAAGGTGCAGTGAGTTCAGGTACGATTACCATTGCGTTGACCGATACGGACAACAGCTCAGCGTTAGCCTCAGGTGCTTACAATGACTGTGAGCTAAGCATGACTGACGCTGCAGGTAATGTGAGTTCAGCGATAACCTTAAACGCATTTTCAATTGATACATCGGCGCCAACGTTGGCCAGCTCCGCGCCATTTGATAATGCCACCAGCGTTGTGATTGGTAACAATATTGTCCTGACGTTTTCGGAAGATGTGTCTTTTAGCTCAGGCACTATTGCCATTATTGATGTGGATGCAAGCACCGTTGTTGAAAGCTTTAGCAGCGGGGATGTTACAGTTTCCGGTGCTAATGTCACAATCAATCCAACCAGTAACTTAGGGGCAGGTAGCAATTACGCAGTTCAAATTGGATCCGATGCACTGACCGATACAGCGGGCAATGCTTATGCTGGCATCAGTAACAATACCACGTTGAATTTTACGACTCGTCCTAATGTGGTGCTCTCAGTCGATAGCAGTACTATCGCAGAAGACGGCGGCACGGCAACTATTACCGCTGCATTACAGAATGAAGGTGGCAGTGCCTTTACCACTGCAGATGAAGTAGTCCTTAATTTGAATTTAACGGGTACAGCCACACGCAATACAGATTATAGTCTTGCAGGAACGGGATTTGACCCTAACGACGGCAGTTTGACGTTTCTTACGATTGGAATCAGCGCAAGCAGCAATACCATCGTTGTGACCGCCACCGACGATGTCACTTCCGATACAGGTGAAACGCTCGCATTTGATTTAGATTCAGCAACGAATGCCACTGAAGCGTCAGCACAATCGGTCACCATTACTATCAATGAAAACGCCTTACCTACATTGACAAGCCTGGATGGCGCTTCAACTTTTACTGAAGATGGTTCATCGGTGGTCATCGACAGCAACGTTACCATTTCCGATGCTGAATTAGATGCGCTTAATAGTGGCAGTGGTAATTACACAGGAGCAACCCTGACCATCGCCCGCAGTGGGGGGGCCAATTCTGAAGATACCCTGAGTGTGCAAAGCGGCAGCCAAATGGCCGTATCGGGCACTGATATAACCAATACTGTTGGTGATAAATTCGCAGGGTTTACCTCTGGCAGCGGTTCGTTAACGGTTAGCTTTAGTGGCGATGTCACAATACCCACCACAGCGCTGGTAAATGAAGTGCTGCAAAATATCACGTTCAGCAACGGTTCTGACAATCCGGACGCTTCTGTCTCATTAGTGTGGACCTTTAATGACACGGTGACAGATACCTCCGAAACCGCCACTGTGTATATTTCGCCGATAAATGACGCACCGACTGTGGCATCTGTACCCGCAACGCTGGGTGTTACTGAAGATGTACAAGGCATATTGAGTCTTTCTAATGTCGTTATGAATGATCCTGAAGATGATGCCGTTACCCTGAGTCTTTCGGTGAGCGAAGGTACGTTTGGCAACCCTATAGATGGTTCTGGTGTCGGGGCTGGTGTGGTTGAGACGTTCAACGGCGGTGGCTTAATAACCCTGGTAGGTAGCGCTACGGATATTAATACTTACCTGGATAATGCCTCGGCAATTTCTTATACAACGGCGTCTAATTCAAATACCACTGCCACATTAACATTAACGCCCAGGGATGCCGGAGACACTGGCACTGCTGCTACCACCACTCTCGCTGTTACGGCGGTCAATGACGTTCCGTCGGACATTAGCTTAAGTGGCACAACAGTATCTGATGCTGATAGTTCTGGTACCACCGTTGGTACATTGACCTCAGTCGATGTGGACAGTAGTAGCTTCACTTATTCATTAGTCAGTACCGGAACATCAACAGCCGGCGCATGCGGTGTCGATACCGATAATGGTAATTTCAGTATTTCGGGCGACACACTGCAGACAGCAAATAGTTTTACCGCCGGAAATAGCCAAACGATATGTATTCAAACGTCTGATGGGGCACTGACTTATCAGGAAGCGTTTGTTATCACGGTCAGCGATGGCACTGCTCCATCACTATCGTCCAGTTCACCATCAGACAATAGTGTTTCAGTTGCGGTGGGCAGCAATGTAGTGCTGGTATTTGATGATGATATCGCGTTTGGCTCTGGCACTATTTCTCTTATCAATACGTCAGACAGTAATTCAACGGTTGAAACCTATGTCAGCGGTGGGGGCAGCAACAGTGGTTCGGCCAGCATCAGCGGGACAACACTCACCCTTAATCCGGGCAGCGACCTGCTCGCGGGGAACAGTTATGCCGTGCAAATTGATGCCAATGCGATCACCGATGACAGCAGTAATGGCTTCGCTGGTATTACAAACAACACCACGCTGAATTTTACCACGCAACCCCAGGTGGTGATTAGTGTTGATGAATCTGAGATCAGCGAACCTGCAACGGAATCGGCGGTGGTTACTGTTGCCTTGCAGGATGATTCAGGCAGCGCGTTTACGGCCGTTGATGATGTGGAAGTTGAATTTACGTTAAGCGGCACAGCAACAAACAGCTCTGACTATTCAGTCACTGGATTATCCGGGCCAAACGACAACACATTGACCATATCAACAGGCAACAACAGCAGCTCCTTTACTGTCACTGCCATTGACGATGGCGCTGGTGACGACGGTGAAACCGTTATCGTTGATGTGGTTTCTGTTAATAATGGCACTGAATCTGCCACACAAACAGAAACCATTACTATTGGTGAAAATTCAGCGCCTACTATTTCTTCATTACCTTCAATTGCAACTATTACGGAAGATACAGAATCAACGCTGGATCTATCCGCAACGGAATTTGCCGATGGCGAAGGTGACTCATTAGAAGTTATCTTGCGGGTAAGCTCCGGTAAAATCACCTCACCTTTAGGTAACTCTGGTAGTGTCAATGTAAATAGTCCCGTTAGCACTCAACTAACTCTTATCGGCACACCCACAAACCTTAACAGTTACCTTGATAATGCAAATGCAGTCGCTGTTACATCAGACGAAAATGCCACTGATAATATCACGCTTACGGCAATGCCAAATGATGGCTCGGTTGATGGTAATACGGCGACAATGATATTAGCGGTTGATCCGGTCAATGATCATCCCACAAGCAATTATGTTTCGAACGGCACGTTTGAATTTGATGGCGGTACAATCAGTGGTGCGATCTATTCAGAAGAGGTAGACGGGACGACTTTGACAGTACAAGGTAGTACTGCCGACTGGAGTTTAACAACGCTCACATCAGGTAATTTTGATGGTAGCAACATATCTTCTGTAACTAGCGTAACATCTAGCATTATTTTCACAATCAGTGACCCAGTAGATATAGACTCATTTGTATTCGAAAACGATGATAGCAATGCTGCTAGTAGTGGTACATTCACATTTGCAGTACTTGGTACCGAAAACAATGAACCGATTCCAACAGATACAACATCAAGTACACTAGGTCTTATTGATGTTAATGATTGGAATAGTGTAACTGGATACCTCATTACACATTCAAATGGCACAATGGGGCCATTGTTAGATGATATTTCTTTTTCTAAAGCCGCTTCATTAGCTGATATTACGTTTACAGAAGATACAGCGGGTAATTTAGATTTATCCCTACTAGAAGTTTCAGACGTCGACAGCTCAACAATAACCCTATTACTGAGTGTGGATGACGGTACATTTTCCCCACCAGTCAGCCCGATGACTGGCAACTTGGCAGCGAATCTTGATGGTAATGTAATCTCACTAGTGGGTACACCAAGTGAAATTAATTCCTATTTGGATACTCCGACGTTTATTAGTTATACACCGTCTACAGATACCAATGGTGACAATGCGGCCACTCTAACAACATCGGCTAATGACGGTGATGGCAGTGGTGATGTTGCACTGACGACAATCAGCATTGATATCAGCGCTGTTAACGATGCACCTGAAATTAGTAATTTTAACAGTGATTCGCTTAGCTATACTGAAGACGACACCGCCATGGCGATTGATCAGAACGGCGATGCGACAGTCACAGATGTCGACAATACCGACTTTAATGGCGGTACGCTCACCGCAACAATTAGCAACAACCAGGTGAGCACTGAAGATATTCTGACCTTCACCGATACCGATGTGACTTTGTCTGGCACCACCTCTGGATCAGACATTACGATTGACGGTGTAGTCATTGGTACATTAGGAAGTGCCATAACTGAAGGCAATACGCTGACCGCCGTTCTCAACGAAGAGGCGACGGTAGCGAGAGTGCAAACTTTGGTAAGAAGCATTGCTTATCAAAACAGTAATACCAGCACGCCTGCCGAGAGCACAAGATCAGTCTCCGTGACACTGAACGATGGTGCTGACACCTCTACAGGTGTAACCGCAAGCGTCGTGGTAGGAGCAGAAAATGATGCCCCGACTATCGGCGGAACGCCGCCGACTAATGCACTGGAAGATGTGGCGTATTCGTTTACACCCACCGCCAGTGATCCGGAAAACGATACGTTAACCTTCAGTATCACGAATCAACCTTCATGGGCTAATTTCAACAGCAGCTCTGGTGCACTTTCGGGTACGCCTGCAAATAATGATGTTGGTAACTACAATGGCATAGTGATCTCTGTCTCAGATGGCACGACAAGTGCAAGTTTACCCAGCTTTAATATTGAGGTAATCAATGTTAATGATGCACCAACTATTGGCGGTACTCCCCCGACGACGATTGCGGAAGATAGCCAATATAGCTTTACCCCAAGTGCTGAGGATGTAGATGGTGATCAACTGAATTTCTCCGCGACAGGACTTCCGGACTGGGCATCGTTTAACCAAAATACTGGCAGAATCTCTGGCACGCCACGCAATGACGATGTTGGCACTCATAGCAATATCGTGATAAGTGTCAGCGATGGTGAAGCAACAGCGAGTCTGCCTGCGTTTTCAATCACGGTAACCAATACCAATGATGCACCATCTATTACAGGTGTACCATCTGGTTCGGCGACGCAGGATGAGCTATACAGTTTTATACCCAATGCCAGCGATCAAGATGGAGATGCACTGACGTTCTCCGTGTCTAACTTACCAAGTTGGGCAAGCTTTGATCAAGCGACAGGCGAAATTTCAGGTACCCCAACTAATGACGATGTAGGGAACTACACAGGAATTGTCATTTCAGTTTCTGATGGTACGGCAAGTTCTAGCTTGCCGAGTTTTGACATCACCGTCAGCAATGTTAACGACGCACCAGAAATCGCTGGTAATCCAGGCACCAGTGTAGATGGCGGTAGTAACTACTCATTTACCCCCACTGCCAGTGATCCCGATAATGACGAATTAACATTCAGTGTTGAAAATCTGCCTGACTGGGCGGAGTTTGATAGTGCTACTGGTACTTTGTCCGGTTCGCCTGGTAACAGTGATGCAGGGGTTTACAGCAATATTGTCATCACGGTCAGCGATGGCGAACTGAATGCTTCTTTAGCGCCATTTAGCATTGAAGTTATCTCTGTGAACAACGCACCTGCCATTTCCGATGTTACATTGGTTACCCCTGAAGATACAGAGCTTACCGCGACACTGGAAGGTCAGGACGAAGATAACAACGACCTGACGTTTACTCTGGTAAGTGAACCCGAACAAGGTAACGCTGTAATTAATGGCAGTGAACTGAGCTATATCCCAGCTGAAAATGATGTCGGAACTTATAGCTTTACGTATAAGGCTAACGATGGCATCGATGATTCAAATATCGCCACCATCACAGTGGAAGTGACCGCTGTGAATGACGCCCCGGTTATCGAAGGCGATGCTTTGACCTCTGTGAAAGTGGGCACTGGCTATAGCTTTACGCCTGCTGCCTCAGATATTGAAAATGATGAATTGACCTTTACGATAAGCAATTTACCGCGTTGGGCGACATTTGATAGCGCAACCGGGACAATTTCAGGCGAGCCCACTAATTCAGATGTGGGCACTTATGGTGACATCACTATTGTGGTAAGTGATGGCGATAAAGAGGCAACATTAACACCGTTTAATATTGAAGTGATTGCCAATGAAGCACCGGTCATTTCTGGTGCGCCATTGACGTTGGCGCCAGTGGGTGAAGCATACAGCTTTGTGCCCACCGCTACGGATGTCGATGATGAAACCCTGTCATTTAGCATAGAGAATCAACCAGGTTGGGCAACGTTTGACAGCGAGACCGGAGCATTATCCGGTACACCTGCTGATACTGATGTGGGTGCTACAACGGGTATTGTCATCAGTGTTACCGATGGATTCTCCAGTGTGTCGTTACCGGCCTTTAGTATTGAAGTCTGTGAAACCTGTGAAGATGTGCCTCCTGTTATCAGTGGAACACCAGACACAACAGTTGTTGAAGGTTCCAGCTATAGCTTTACGCCAGAAGCGGCAGATGCTAACGACGATGAGCTGACATTCAGCATCAGCAATCAACCGTCCTGGGCACAATTTGATTCGGCAACGGGAACATTGTCGGGTACGCCAACAGACACGGATGTAGGCACGACCACAGGCATTGTCATTAGTGTTAGCGATGGTAACACCACGGTGTCACTGCCAGCCTTTGCTATTGAAGTACTGGAATTAAATGAAGCACCCACCATTTCGGGGACACCAAATACCAGTGTCTTCCAAAACGAAGAATACCGCTTCTCTCCAACGGCATCCGATCCCGATGAGGACGGGTTAGTCTTCAGCATTGAAAATCAACCTGCATGGGCGTCCTTTAATCCAACCACAGGGACTTTACGTGGCAGGCCTAATGGTGACAATGTTGGTACAACCAGCAACATTGTGATCAGCGTCACGGATAATATCAATGCACCGGTGTCGCTGCCCGCCTTTAATTTGGAAGTGCTGGCCCGCAATACCGCACCTGAAATTTCGGGTAACCCAAGGACAGCGATAACCCAGGGTAAAGAATACCGGTTTACGCCAACGGCCAGTGATACAGATGGTGATGATTTAACCTTCAGTATTGAGAATATGCCGGATTGGGGGAGTTTTACAGCCACGACGGGTGCCTTGACAGGTATACCTACAGCCGATGATGTAGGCACGTTTGATGGCATTGTTATTTCAGTCAGTGACGGTCAGGACACCGCCAGTCTTGCCCCCTTCAGCATTAATGTGACGGCTGCCAATAATGCACCAAGCGCATCGGATAGCACTGTGACCGTGGCTGAAGACAGTGACGTGGATATTATTGCCGAAGTATCCGATCCGGATGGTGATGAACTCGAGTTTACTGTTATCAGCGGGCCCGCAAATGGTGCATTACTATCCATTCCAAACGGCTGGAGGTATGAGCCAAATCCCGACTTTACGGGAACAGATAGTTTTGTCTTCACCGCCTCTGATGGTGAGTTTGAGTCTGACAGTGCCACGGTCAATGTCACCGTTACATCGGTAAATGATGTTCCGGAAGCCGTTGATGATAGCTTCACGGTGGACCAACTACCGTCGGCAATTTACACCCTGGATGTGCTAGCCAACGACACGGATCCGGACATTGCAACCGCAGGTGATAGCCTGACACTACAAGGTGCCAGTGCCAACCTGGGAAGCGTGTCCATTGTGGATAATCAGTTACAGTATACTCCTGGCAACAGCTTTCTGGGACGCGTACGGTTATCTTATTCGGTGAGGGATAATGCCCGTGCCCAGGACAGGGCTAATGTGTCATTAACCATTAATGGGGTCAGCGGTGTCAATGCACCCTCTATCGTCGTGCCTGATGATGTGACGGTGGATGCCACCGGATTATTCACTAAGGTAGACCTTGGTGTAGCGACCGCCACTGACGCGGATGGCAACCCGTTGCCGGTTTCATTGGTTGACGGTGATACAACTTTCCCACCTGGCAGTCATACGGTGTTTTGGCAAACTGAAGATCGTTTCGGTACGACGAGTACCGAGTCACAGGAAGTGAATGTTAATCCCAGAATATCGCTGAGCAAAGATAAGAAGGTATCTGAGGGAAGTCGTAGCCGGGTGCGCGTCATTCTTAACGGTGATGCACCCAGTTATCCAATAACTGTGCCCTACACTGTCACCGGAACGGCACAGGGCGACAGTATCGACCACAACGCCGAGTCCGGCGCGGTGACCTTTGAGCAAGGACGAGAGCAGGTTATTCACTTTGACATATTTAACGACAGTGAAATTGAGGTTGAAGAAAGTATCATCTTCACCCTTGATGAAGGACAAAACCGCGGGGCAAATCGTCGTTCGGTGATCACCATTTCGGAGCAAAATATCGCGCCTGAAATTGCACTTAGAGTGTTCCAGAATGGTAACAGACGCCGGACCGTGGCACAGGATGAAGGTCAGGTCACCATTCAGGCAACGGTGACCGATGCTAATCCTCAGGATTCCCTGAATACTGAATGGACAGCCAGTGGCATCAGCAATGTATCTGATGAGGAACTCACTTTCGCCTTCGACCCTTCCACAGTCGCCGTAGGGGTTTATGAGTTCACGTTGTTTGCCAGTGATGATGGTGATCCTATCCTGTCCAGTACCAATACAGCGGTTATTGATGTGGTGGATTCCCTGACGGTGTTAAGTGATGACACTGACAGCGATGGCGACTTAATCCCGGATTCCCAGGAAGGATTTGCCGACAGTGATGGTGATGGCATTCCCGACTATCTCGACGCGATAGCGGATTGTAATGTGGTGCCGGAACAGGCGAGCACCCAGGACGGATTTTTGGTGGAGTCGGATCCCGGTGTCTGTTTACGACAGGGTACATCGTCAGCGCAAAACGAATCAGATGGTTTGCAAGTGCTGCTGGATTCAGAAGACCGCAGAGCCCGCAATGTGGAGGGTGACATGCTGATCGCCCAAAATGTACCGGAAGACAAATCTGCGGCGAATATCGGTGGCCTGTTTGATTTTGTGTTGTACGATTTACCTGAAGAAGGTCAGAGCGTCAGCATTGTGATCCCACAGGTTGAACCGGTTCCCTCGAATGCGGTTTACCGCAAATACAGGCAAAGCAGCAATGAGTGGGTTGACTTTGTAACCAACGACAACAATGGGGTATTTTCTGCAACGGGTGAACAAGGGGTTTGTCCCCCACCGGGTGATGCCGCATGGCAACCAGGATTGAGTGAGGGAGACTGGTGCGTACAGTTGCTCATTCAGGATGGTGGGCCGAATGATGATGATGGTTTGGCCAACGGAGCGATTGTCGATCCGGGTGGTGTTGCTGTTGTCCTGGACAATAATCAGTTGCCGGTCGCCGTCAATGACAGTGCTGTAATGCAGTGGAACACCAGTATCGAGATTTTAGTCCTGGAGAACGATTCCGATCCCGACGGTGATGCGTTGAGTGTGGTCAATGCCAGTGCCGCATTTGGCACTGTGGTGATCAATGACGCTTTATCACTGACCTATACACCAAACGCTGGGTTTGTTGGCAAAGATAACATTGTCTATGCCGTATCAGATGGTAACAATGGTACCGATAGCGCATCAGTAACGGTGACAATTAATGGAAACCGGGCACCGGGTGCCGTGGATGATGCTGCCAGTACCGATGATTTGACGGCAATTGAGATAGATGTTTTAACCAACGATATCGATGTAGATGGCGATACCATTACATTGCAATCGGCGGAGGCCGAGAATGGTTCGGCCGTGGTGACCGGGAATAATACGATTCTTTACACACCAACAGAAAACTTCGATGGCGTAGATATCATCACTTATGTGATTGCGGATGCCTTTGGAGAGACTGATACCGGAACCGTTTCTGTCACTGTTGATGGTAATCAGGCGCCAGTTGCCGCTGATGATGTGGTCACTACAGGGTACAATTCATCTGTCACCATCAATGTCCTGGCCAATGACAGTGATGTGGATGGTGATACCTTAACTGTGACAGATATCTTTGTGGACAAGGGTACAGCCGTGGTGAATGCTGATAATACTATCACCTATACACCACCCACAAACTTCAGCGGTACTGACGTGATTGTGTATACCATTTCGGATGGCATATTAACAAGTGAGGCAGCAGTGAATATAACGGTTCAGCCTGAACCTGTTGAAACCATCACCGTGACCAATAAGTCCTCTGGTGGCGGCAGTATGTTCTGGCTGATACTCGGCTCAATCTGGTTAGGCTTACAACGTCGAATCAGACAGGTAAGCAATAAAAAGGATGTAGAATAATGACGACAAAAAATAAAGTGCTTCAAGCTGTCTGGTTGTTAATTGCTTCATCTGCCGCTGAGGCGGCTCCAGTGTGGGAAGCGTCATTATCCTTAGGGAGAGCCAGTGTTGATGAGTCATTCTCAATCAGCAATCAAACGGCGAGCAGTGTAGATGATTCAGGTTCCGGTTTTGCTATGGAGCTGGGTTATCGCCTGGACGCAGGGGTCCTGCTATACATGGGCTATGTGGATATGGGCGATGGCTCGGCCAGCTTTACTACACAGTCGACTGCTTCCGGTATTCCGGATGTGCTCAATCAAAGCCTGGGGGAAGTACCGGTGCTCGCCAGTGGTATCACAGCGGGTGTGAGCTACACCTTTTTCAATCATGAAGCATTCTTTTTTAATGCCAACTTAGGTCTGATTGACTGGGAAGCTGATATCTCTTCGACGGTGAACAACAATAGTGCCACTACAGAGCTTGATGGCACTGATTTGTTACTGGGGGCTTCTGTGGGATACACCCTGACTGAGCAATGGAATGGCTTTCTCAAGCTGCAGCGCTACCAGCTTAACCCAAATAATGTGACAGAGTTTCAAGTGGGTCTAACCTATCGTTTTTAGGCTTTTTACTCCATTGAACCATACAACAAACTCATTGGCTCCTGTAATTGAGCCATTGCTTCAGGAATTATTGGTTTTACGCGAAAGCGTGGATGCCAACCTCTCTGGCGCGTTACCTGAATTGCGCGGCAAATCCTATCCACTGGGCCGTTGCAGAGAAATCAGGGATGCCGTCTATGATGCGCTCCAGTCTTCTTTGGAAAAGCCGGTTACACCGGGCCTTCAGGCGTTAAGAAATTATGCTGGTCAAACCGGTGGCATCCAAAAAGTATGGGGTGATTTGCGCAGTCAGTACTTTCAAAACGCCATGTATGTGGGTGACTATTACATCGACGTAGCCAATGACACCGTCGATATCAATAAACCCAAAATTGAAATTTTACCTAAGGAAACCAGTGGTCTTCGGACGATAACGGATTATCAGCACTTTGCAGAGGTGGCGAGAAACTATTGGAAAACAGACATCTATTCCAATCATGTGTTTGGCTTTATTGCCCCTGTTTTGCCACTCATACTAGTGTACCCCGAAGGTGATGTGCAACTCGCCGTTGCCAATGATCACATGATTCAGTTAACGCGGGAATCTGCATTTCAGCATAGTATCGATGCATTATTACATTTTCCACCTGCACCTGATGAGGTGGCTGCAGAATTACTGCAGGCTTCCCGTGCTCTGACCAGCGATTTATTACTTCCGGGTATCAATGCGTTGGCAACGACAACGATGTACCAACAAAGTCAACGGCACCTGGATGATCACTATCGTGATAAGTGTGTCGTCACATTTTTGCAGCTAAAACAGGCAGGTACTGTTAATCTTTGATAAAAACGCACTAAAAATCTAAGCCAACCTATAAAAAAGCCCACCCTGCTGTTCTGCAAAACAATATTCTCAAACACCTCAAACTACATTATGCTGTTCCTGCGATTCTAATAAGGACGAGAATTAGTTGATGAGTTTACCCAAAGAACTTCAAGCCTTATCCGAAAAGGCAGAGCAACAACTCATATCAAAACAGTTTGATTTAGCAGAACAGGATTATTTAACACTCTGTCAGAAATATCATGAACCTCGCGTTTTTTATAAGGGTCTGGCCTTTGTAAAGGCGGCAAAAGGAAACGTAGTTGATGCTATCCCGCTATTGCAAAGTTACTTAGAGTTAAACGAAAAAGACGCAGAGGCCTGGCACAATCTGGCGGTATTAAACGAAAAAAACCAGCACTTGCCGCAAGCTGAAAACTGCTTCCAAAAAGCCATTAGCCTGGGTCATGACAGTGCCCAGGACTATCTGGAATTACTTAACTCACAACATCAGCAGCATAAATACCTTGAACAGTTGCCCATCATTATTGATGCAAGGCAAAAACACCCTGACAACACCCGGCTAAAGAAAATAGAAAATGTACTTAGAGTCCGATTGCATGAGCAAGACTTCGAATCTGCTTCATCAAGTGATGTCATCAATACGTTTACGTTCATTGACGCATGGTTCAAAGACGATGAGATAAATGCCGTCAGCGCCCTGATCAGGACGACGGAAAAGTTATTTAAAAAACTGGATTCTATTGATTGGCTGATAAAACATTTTAAAGACATCATTAAAATAGAAGGGGCGTCTTTTTCCCGCTTTTTGTTATTGGGGGTCTGTTATCACCATCAGCAAAACAATGAATTAGCCATAAATTATTATGCAGCAGCAAAAAGAATGAATCCCAACAGTGTTGTGACCATTGCCAATCTGGGCATAGTGTTGCGACGCAACATGCGCTATGAAGAAGCTGAAAAAGAATTGCTGCTGGCACAGAGCCTTTCACAAAATATTTCCAGTGTTGTTGAGAATCTTGCGATCACCTCCAGTCAATTGGGAAAGATGGACAGGGCGATCGAACTGTATCTCAAAACGATTGAATTAATGCCCGATTCACACAAAGCAAAGTTTTCGTTAGGCATAGTATATCTGTTGAATGGACAATTTAAGGCCGGCTGGGAGTATTATTTTCATCGCTCACGGGAACTGAAATATTATAAAATGGAAGAAAAGGTTCCTCGTTGGCAAGGCCAGGACTTATCTGACAAACACATACTGATCATGAACGAGCAAGGCTATGGCGATACGATAAACTTTATTCGCTATATACCCTTGCTGGCAACCCGCTGCAAAAAAGTATCGGTTTATGTGCAAAAACTGCTGTTGCCGCTGTCCCGTCATTTAATTGTTTTTCCGGAAAATTGCAAATTGGTGGAAATGAATGCAAAGATCAAAGATGTGGATTACTTTGCGCCCTTGCTGGATCTTGCCTCGCAGCTGGATAGCAATCTGGCCAACATCCCTTATCCAGATGGTTATTTTTCGATCCCTCCTGAAAAGCAACAGTTTTGGCAGAAACAACTCAAAGCGTTGACTGGTCCGAAAGTGGGCTTAGTCTGGCGTGGCTCAAAAGCGCACAATAGAGACAAAGAACGCAGTCTTGATTTAGAAAAACTGGCACCAATATTTTTGTCAGCTAATTGTCATTTTATAAGTTTACAAGTAGGCAATGGAGAGGAAGAGTTGCTCTGTTACCGTGATGTAATTCAGGACTACTCCAGTCATATTCGCGACTTTTCAGATACTGCAGCCCTGGTACAACAACTTGATCTACTTATAACCGTTGATACGTCCACTGCGCACTTAGGTGGCGCCTTAGGCATTCCCACATGGACGCTAGTTAACTTTATCCCGGATTGGCGCTGGCTGATGCAGGGCACTGACACCCATTGGTACAATAGTATGACCTTGTATCGCGAAAAAGAGCGCTTTAACTGGGATTCGGTATTACCCGATCTCTTCGCCAACTTTAAACAGTGGTTAGCAACTATGGCAACAAAGTGATTATAAACCCGATGCTAGGTCATTTTTCACGATTAGCAGATTATGGTGTCATTGAAAACAGCTTCCAAGTAAGCTTCTCAGAGGAATCAGTATACGAAGAAGGCGATAGGAAAATTCCCGTAGAGTAAATTGGCAATAGAAACGCAAAATTTGACAACACAGACTATCTAAAGTTGGAAGAGCAACCCGCTGCATTTAGTTGTAGTCCCAATTAATTGCTTATTATGTGTTTTTGAACACGACTTTAAAGATCTCGCAAACAACAGGCATATCGTCACTGGGCGTATATGAAGTACCTGCAAGCTCTCGATGATAATACTCCCAATGAACGCGTTTCCAGTGCGCCAAACTCTTGTCACCTTCCCCTTCAAGCTGTGCGTATTCTTCTGTGATTTCGTTAAAAGGAATTATTGAAACTTTTGTCGTTTCTATGATGCATAGTGCTTCGCCATCCCAATTGGTAACGATATTGAGGTCACCCACTTTAGGTAAAGGCTCATCATTCGATTGATACCACCAGAGTGAAGGTGAGGTTGCCATTTTACTGTTATTCAAAACCAGTGTTGCACATTCATTTGCATCGATTTCATTATCACAAAAGTGCCAGCTATTTAGCTCTCTGGGAGGCAATCTAATGTGATTAAAATAATTTTTGCTCATTACTTTGACTGACGAATGCATCATTCTCCCTACCCCATAAACAACCATTGACTTGGGATAAATTCTCCACTGAGTAAAAGTTTCTTTTCTTATTGTTGCTCATTACTTTTGTTTCTTAACGTAGTCACTGACATAACCGTCAGAAACTTCAATCTCGCAGCAATCGAGTAACTTCTGTTTTAGCATGGCGCGGCCTCTTGAGGCTCGACTCTTGATCGCGGATAACGACACATTGTGAGATCTGGAGACCTCAACCTGAGTTTTACGTTCAATTTCTGTTGCTCTCAATGTCTCTCGATAAATAGCAGGTAAAGTATCGATAAACTTTTCAATACAGGTGGCGAATTCTGTATGCAAAGCTAATTGCTCAGACTCTGTAATTGCAGGTATATCCTCATCCACTTCTTCGGGATGTGCGCGCTTGGAGCGGTAAAAATCAACTATTGTGTTTCTGGCTGTAGTAAACAGCCAGCCAGACAAATTATCTATTCCTCTCCCAGATTGCTGTGCTGATAGTGCTTTTACAAATATGTCCTGCAGTATGTCCTCAGCCACCACCTCATCCGAAACGCGCCGTTTGATAAAAGCTCGAAGACTGCTTTGCAATCCAGAAAAAGCCAGAGCGATATCTTCTGACTTTTGGGGTTTATTCTTCAATGATGCGGCTTTTTCGCTCATAAGTTAGTCCGGAGAGGCGCAACATGCACTTGCGCTTGCGCTTGCACTTGCATTCTTTAATGTGTCTTTGCCATAAGATACGGCATCTGACATCGTATGAAAATGTTCCCAGGCTAAACCTTGCGGATCAATCGTCCAATGTTTGTCGCTTTTAGCATAACAACAGTTCGCCCCTTTTTGTTCAATGACATTTCCACCAGAAGCTAAATTGGCCGATTTTTCAAGCGCTTTTAATTCCTCTTTTGAATCGGTCTGAATCCCAAAATGGTCTAATCCTGCACTACAGCAACGAGATGAAATCGCAAAGTTCACCCTGGGATCATCTAACATCCATTTGGCGTAATCATCATTTTGCTTGGCCGGTTCCTGTCCAAACAAGCGGTTATAAAACTCAATGTTTGTTGTTAAATCGTCTACAGCTACGTGTACGTGAAATCGCTTCATCATTTATGCTCCTAAAACAATTATGTGCTATTTCGTTGAAAGTACTGATTAAGACGGGATATTGATAAAATGGTCGCAAAGAAATTTCATATAACTGCAATCCGGTGTTTTTAGGCTACGACAGTCAAGTTAATGGCGATTGCCACTTTCGCAATTTTGATCAACCATAAACAAACTGAAAATTTAAGAAGCAGAAGTACGGATGTTAACTGTTGAGTCGCTCTTTATTTATCCCATTAAATCTTTGGGGGGTGTGCAAATAACCTCCGCAAACTGCACAGAGTTAGGTCTGGAATATGATAGACGATGGGTGATTGTCGATCGAAACCACCATTTCATTACGCAACGGCAGCTACCCAAAATGGCCAGTATCAGTGTCTCTCTGGATAATAATCAGCTAATTCTTCACCACCAGGTTGCTGGCAAAGCATTGCTCCCCTTTGATTTATCGCTCCCTGCTGATTGCGAAATTACCGTATGGAAAGATACGGTATCCGCAAGACAGGTACCGGGTGAAATAAACCAGTGGCTAAATGATGCACTGGGGGATTATCGCAAAGGACCGGTTCAACTGATGCAACTGGTGCCAGAGACCAAACGAGTGGTGGCAGAGAAATATCTCCCTGATCAAGACAGTCAGGTTTCTTTTGCTGATGCCTGTCCGTACTTATTCACTTTTCAAGAATCGCTTGCGTCATTGAATCAACAAACAGCCGATAACATCCCGATGGACAGATTCAGAGCAAATATCGTGTTGTCTGGCGCCAAAGCATGGCATGAGTACCAATGGCAGGAAATATCTAATGATGCGTTACGGTTTGGTTTGATAGGTCCATGTCAGCGCTGCCAAATGACCTCAATCGACCAGCAAAGTGGTGAAATCGCAACTCCTGGAGAGCCACTGCAGACCTTGATGAAACAATTCCCCGTCGCCGACAAAAAATTACCTTTTTTTGGTCAGCATGCAAGGTTGTTGGGCAATCTAAATGGCAGGATATCTGTGGGCGATCATTTTGACTGGCGGTAATAGCATATTCAGGATAACACTTAGCCGTTTAAAAACCGGCAAAACCATAAAAAAAGGGCGCAAGCGCCCCTAACACAGAACCCTAGCGCTAACTGAGGGAGTCCAATTCTGCTTCTTCTGATTTCTGCTTAGGTAACAACAATTCCTCTCGAAGTCGTTGTTCCAATTCATTCGAAATTTCAACGTTGTCTTTCAAAAAGCGCACTACATTCGCTTTACCCTGACCTATACGGTTGCCATTATAGCTGTACCAGGCACCGGCTTTATCTACCATTTTGTGCTGGACTCCGAGGTCAATTAACTCTGCTTCTTTACAAATCCCCTCGCCATACATAATCTGGAATTCAGCTTGTTTAAATGGCGGAGCGACCTTATTTTTCACTACTTTCACACGGGTTTCGTTGCCAACCACTTCATCACCGTCTTTAATGGCACCAATGCGGCGAATATCCAATCGAACTGATGCGTAGAATTTCAGTGCGTTACCACCCGTTGTGGTTTCGGGATTACCAAACATAACCCCGATTTTCATGCGTATCTGGTTAATGAATATGCACAGTGTGTTGGAGCGCTTAATATTGGCGGTCAGTTTGCGCAATGCCTGTGACATCAAACGCGCCTGCAAACCAACGTGCGAGTCACCCATTTCACCTTCTATTTCGGCTTTCGGTGTTAGGGCGGCAACGGAGTCCACGATAACGACATCTACAGCACCAGAGCGGACCAACATGTCACAAATTTCCAGTGCCTGCTCACCCGTATCAGGTTGTGAGACTAATAATTCGTCTACATTAACCCCTAATTTACCTGCATAAATTGGATCAAGTGCGTGCTCAGCATCAACGAAGGCACAGGTTTTACCTTTCTTTTGTGCTTCTGCGATAACTTGTAATGTCAGGGTCGTTTTACCTGATGATTCAGGACCATAAATTTCAACCACCCGACCACATGGTAAGCCACCTATCCCCAGCGCAATATCAATACTCAATGAGCCTGTCGAAATGGATTCGATGTCCATCGCCTGATTATCACCAAGGCGCATAATTGTGCCTTTACCGAATTGCTTTTCTATCTGACCTAATGCAGCCGACAGCGCGCGTGATTTATTCTCGTCCATTACAGACCCCTTAATTGTTAGCGTTTTTTCTGTGTTCTGTGTAAGCGCTGTGAATAAGTCATTTCCCTTCCGGGATACTGTATCTTAATACAGTGCTTGAGAGGCAGTATACTGTACAACCATACAGTTACAACTGGTTTTTTATTAATTTTTTATAAGTATCTGGTTAGACTCAGTTTTTTCTTTCTGACAACGGTATTGAAAAAGAACTAAACTACTACTGTGATGGTAAATGTGGGATATATTCCGTTTTTCAATTGAAGCTCGCAAGATGTGTCTGCCATCAACTTGCCTGCAACAGTAAAATTATTTTACGCAAAGCGTATTCCACCGTTTGTTGTCTTACTTGCACGCGATCACCTGAAAATTGTTTTTTTTCTGTTGTCACCTGCCCTTCCAGATAAAAGCCAAACCACACAGTGCCCACGGGTTTATCATCTGTGCCACCACCAGGTCCTGCGACACCACTCACCGCAACAGCTACTTGCGCTTTAGCCTTTTTTGCCGCCCCCTGCACCATTTCTGCAACTACTTGCGACGATACGGCTCCATTGTCCTGCAGCGTTTTCATGTGCACACCTACCTGCTCATGCTTGCTTTCATTGCTGTATGTAACAAAGCCCTGATGAAACCAATTTGAACTTCCTGCCACGTCGGTGATCGCGTATGCTATGCCCCCTGCAGTACAGGATTCGGCTGTGGTAATATAAAAGTGTTTCTGCTGGAGCAAATGACCAAGATGCTCTGCCAGTACAAAAGACGTTTCATTTCCCATTAGGTATTCACAACTCAAACAATAATAATGCGATTATGCCGTTGAACGAAATTTCAGAGCAAGCCCTTTCACATCACACCCCAATGATGCAGCAATATCTGCGAATTAAATCAGAGCATCAGGAAATCTTGCTGTTTTATCGTATGGGGGACTTTTACGAGCTATTTTTTGATGATGCTAAAAGGGCCGCCGAGTTACTTGATATCTCCCTGACGGCCCGCGGTAAATCCGGTGGTAATGCCATCCCCATGGCTGGTGTCCCTTATCATGCAGTCGAAAATTATTTAGCTCGCTTAGTCAAGCTGGGCGAATCCGTCGCTATCTGTGAACAAGTGGGCAATCCGGCTACCAGCAAGGGTCCGGTAGAGCGCAAGGTCACGCGTATTATCACTCCCGGAACTGTGACAGACGAAAACCTGCTGGAGACTTCTTCAGATAACCTGCTGGCTGCTATTTACAGTGATGAAGACCAGTTTGGCTTTGCCACAATCGACATTGGTAGCGGGCGCTTTGTCATTAAAATGTTGGCAGATAGTCTTGAGTTGGAAGCTGAATTGGAGAAAGCGCAACCCGCCGAGATGTTATATCCCGAACAATTCGCTCACGAACACCTGATTCGTAAGTGTCATGGTCTACGCCGTCGCCCTGTGTGGGAATTTGATACCGACACGGCTATCACCCAGTTAAATAAACAATTCCAGACCCAGGAACTCACCGGGTTTGGTATTGATGAACAAAACGACCGACTCCCCCTTGCCGCTGCCGGTGCGATTCTACAATACGTTAAAGACACTCAACGTACCGCATTACCGCATCTTAGAAGTATTCAAAAACACAGCGATAACCAAACCCTGTTGATGGACGCCGTAACAATTCGAAACCTCGAATTGGTGCGCAATTTATCCGGCAATGAAAACAACACACTGGTGTCAATTCTGGACCGAACCCAGACAGGCATGGGAGGTCGTTTATTGCGTCGCTGGATAAAAGAGCCATCACTCAATCGAAGTGTGATAAGCAAGCGACATCAGTTGGTCGAACAGTTTCAGGATATTGGCAGCGCTGAATTGCAGCAATACCTCAAAGCGATAGGCGACCTGGAACGTATTTTATCCCGACTGGCACTTCGCAGTGCCCGGCCCAGGGATTTTTCCCGTTTGCGTAACGCACTGCAGCAATTACCGTACATACGGGATGTTGTCTCACAGTTGGGGGCGAACAACGCACATCAGTACTTACAGCAACTGAATGAATACCAAAGTGAATGTGAGCTGCTGGAAAACGCTATTGTTGAAACCCCGCCAATGCTGATTCGTGATGGTGGTGTAATTAAGCCGGGTTACAACGAAGAGTTGGATCATCTGCGGCAATTAATGACAGGGGCAACCGATTTTCTGGCGAAGATTGAATTGCGTGAGCAACAGGAAACTGGCATCGGCAATTTAAAAGTGGCATTTAACAAAGTGCATGGTTATTACATCGAGGTCAGCAAAGGCCAAAGTCATCTTGTACCTGCGCACTATACACGTCGTCAGACCCTGAAGAATTACGAACGATACATTATCCCTGAGTTAAAAGAATACGAAGAAAAAGTACTGAGCAGTCAGAGTCAGGCGTTAGCACTGGAGAAGCAGCTGTACGATGCGCTTTTTGATGTCTTTATGCCGTTGTTGCCAGCGCTACAGGAGACCAGCAATGCGTTAGCAGAACTGGATGTGTTAAGTAATTTTGCCGAACGCGCAGAACAGCTTAATTACCACAAGCCGCAAATGACAGAAGAGGTAGAAATCGATTTTCATCACGGCCGCCATCCTGTGGTTGAGTCGATGATGGATTCTCCGTTTATTGCTAATCCAGTCACCTTGACCGAACAACGCAAGATGTTGATCGTCACGGGACCGAATATGGGTGGTAAATCAACCTACATGCGTCAGACAGCCCTGATTGTCATCATGGCCCATATCGGCAGTTTTGTGCCTGCTGAGCAGGCTTCTATTGGCAAAATTGACAGGATCTTCACTCGTATAGGCGCCTCTGACGATCTGGCATCAGGTCGTTCTACGTTTATGGTGGAAATGACTGAAACCGCCAATATTCTGAACAATGCAACCCGTCATTCACTGGTGTTGATGGATGAAATTGGCCGCGGTACCAGTACCTATGACGGCCTCTCCCTAGCCTGGGCAACGGCTCACTGGCTGGCTAATAAAATTCGTTGTTATTGTTTATTCGCTACCCATTATTTTGAACTGACACGATTGGCTGACATGGAAAGAAACATCAACAACGTTCACCTTGATGCGGTGGAATATGATGGGGGCATTCGTTTTATGCACGCTGTACAGGATGGCGCGGCGGATAAAAGTTACGGACTGCAAGTGGCGCAATTAGCGGGCGTGCCACAAACCGTTGTGCAGATTGCGAAACAACAATTAGCGCAGTTAGAAAGTAAAACAACGTCAGAAGTAGAAATTAAACAGTTCAGACAGGAAGATATGCTGACCCAGACCGATCCTGCACTGGAGCTGTTGCGAGAAACGCAGCCTGACGAGTTAACACCGCGCCAGGCACTCGACTTGTTATACCGTTTAAAAGAGGCAAGCCAGTCATAGCGGGTTTTGGCCAATGGTCTTCGGCAGAACAGCAATTACATATGGGAGTTAGCGCCTTGATAGGAAATTTTCAACTTATCAAATAACTTTGTGATACTGGCCGGAAGAATCGGTTTAGCCAAAAACCCGATGGCTCCAGAAGAAATCGCTTCTTTTACATTCTGTTCAGTATGGTTTCCCGTGCACATGATCACTTTGGTTTGGGGGTATTTTTGCTTAATCAGACTTAATAAGGCCAATCCGTCCACACCGGGTAAGTTAATATCTAAAAACAGCAGATCGTACTTTTTGCGGCGCATGCGCTCCATAACGTCTTTACTGCTGCTGGAGGTTTCTACTTTGACAAAACCCATCTTCAGCAAAATCATTCGTAGAAAACTGCGGATTTGCTCCACATCATCTACCACTAAAATATCACTGTTCCTGTCAATCACTGTTGATCCTTCCGACATTGCAATGTGAACCCATCGCTCACACAAGTGCCACTCTGTTATAAATATAAATACCTTTTAACTTTTAGCATATAAGTCGTTGCTTTGCGCATACAACAGCAAATTTATTCAATCTTATTGATAAACATCAAAAATTCTTCCTGCTTAGGCCGTTTTTAGCAAAAGAAAAGGTGTCATACAATTGTCTGGCACAGCACTATTGGGTATACTGTAGCGCCATCTGATAGTCTCTTTTTTGAGTGCAAAAACTCAATCCAATCGTTTTAGGTTTCTAATGACAAATTACATTTTCGTAACTGGTGGTGTTGTATCATCGCTAGGAAAAGGCATTGCCGCTGCATCACTTGCAGCTATACTTGAAGCCAGAGGGCTGAAAGTTACTATGTTAAAGCTGGATCCGTATATCAACGTTGATCCGGGCACCATGAGTCCCATTCAGCATGGTGAGGTATTTGTCACGGATGACGGTGCTGAAACTGATCTGGATCTGGGTCACTATGAGCGATTTATCCGTACCCGGATGACCCAGAAAAACAACTTCACCACCGGTCGTGTTTATGAAGAAGTGCTGAAACGTGAACGTCGCGGAGACTTTCTGGGTGCGACAATTCAGGTCATTCCTCATATTACCAATGAAATCAAGCGCCGCATCGTCGCCGGTGCTGAAGGCGCAGAAGTCGCTATTGTAGAAGTTGGTGGAACTGTTGGTGACATCGAATCCCAACCCTTTATTGAAGCAATTCGCCAGTTGGGCACCGAAATTGGCCGCGAGCGCGCCTTGTTTATGCACCTGACTCTGATTCCATTTTTGCGCGCATCCGGTGAAATCAAAACCAAACCGACACAACATTCCGTAAAAGAGTTGCGCTCTGTGGGTATTCAGCCGGATATACTGGTGTGTCGTTCTGAAGTGCCTCTCCCCAGTAACGAGCGTGCCAAAATAGCACTATTCACAAATGTCTCTGAAAAAGCGGTTATTTCCTTGCGCGATGCCGACAGCATCTACAAAATCCCTGCCATGCTCAAAGCACAGGATATGGATGAACTGGTCATCAAGCGATTCGGTATCGAAGCACCAGAAGCTGATTTAAGTGAATGGGAACAAGTTCTGTACGCAGAATCCAATCCCAATGGTGAAGTCAATATCGGCATGGTGGGTAAATATGTGGAATTACCCGATGCCTACAAGTCCGTTAATGAAGCGCTGAAACATGCAGGATTGAAAAACCGCCTGACGGTGAATATCAAATATATCGATTCTCAGGATGTGGAAAGTCGAGGTGTAGATATCCTGGCCGGATTGGATGCTATATTGGTTCCCGGTGGGTTTGGTGAACGAGGCGTTGAAGGGAAAATATCAACGGCGCAATATGCCCGTGAAAACAAAATCCCCTATCTGGGCATTTGTCTGGGTATGCAAGTAGCACTTATCGAATATGCGCGCAATGTCGCGGGTTTGGAAAATGCCAATAGTACAGAATTTGATACTGAGACCCCCTACCCTGTCGTTGGTCTTATCACCGAGTGGGAAGATTCCACTGGCTCTACGGAGGTAAGATCTGAAGAATCCGATTTGGGTGGTACGATGCGTCTGGGAAGTCAACTTTGCCATCTGATTGCTGGAAGCAAAGTGGCTGATTTATATCAAAGCGAAACAATCTTCGAGCGCCATCGTCACCGCTACGAAGTGAACAATAATTTACTGCCAAAACTAAAAGACGCAGGTCTGAAAGTAACAGGATTGTCTACCGATAAACGTTTGGTTGAAGTCATCGAAAACGATGATCACCCATGGTTTGTGGCAGGGCAATTTCACCCTGAATTTAACTCTACACCAAGAGATGGTCACCCATTATTTGAAGGCTTCGTAAAAGCCGCAGGTGAGTATCATAAGCAAAACGGATAAACTGTTTGATAAAACTAAATTAGCCATTGGCAATCGGCCAATGCACTGCTAACGTTGAATCAATTCAGTGTTCAGGAACTTATTTTAGGAACATTACATGTCGCAAATTAGTAAAATTATTGGCCGCGAGGTTCTCGATTCACGTGGCAATCCGACAGTTGAGGCGGACGTCTATCTGGAATCGGGTGCCTGGGGTAGAGCCTGTGCACCGTCAGGTGCTTCAACCGGTTCAAGAGAAGCTCTGGAATTACGTGATGGCGATAAAAGCCGTTATTTAGGTAAAGGTGTCACCAAAGCCGTCGCTGCCGTGAATAATGAGATTCAAAGCGCACTGAAAGGCTATGACGCGCTGGATCAATCTGGTCTGGACAAGGTCATGATTGACCTGGATGGCACGGAAAACAAAGAAAAACTTGGTGCTAACGCCATTTTGGCTGTTTCACTTGCCGCCGCTAAAGCCGCTGCCATGGAGAAAAAAGTTCCGCTTTACCAACATATTGCAGACTTAAATGGCACTTCAGGCGAATACAGCATGCCCGTTCCGATGATGAACATCATCAATGGTGGCGAACATGCTGACAATAACGTCGACATTCAGGAATTTATGGTGCAACCCGTTGGCGCCAGCAGCTTTAAAGAAGCCTTGCGCATGGGTGCAGAGATTTTCCACCATCTGAAGAAAGTATTGAGTGCAAAAGGCCTGAATACCGCCGTTGGTGATGAAGGTGGATTCGCACCAAACCTGGCGTCCAATGAAGAAGCCTTAAAAGTGATCACCGAAGCGGTAGACAATGCCGGTTATAAAATGGGTGAAGACATCACCCTGGCACTGGACTGCGCTTCCAGTGAGTTCTTTAAAGACGGCAGCTACGTCTTGTCTGGTGAAAGCAAGTCCTTCAACCCATCAGAATTTACTGACTACCTTGCCGACCTGAGTGCTAAATACCCTATCGTTTCCATCGAGGACGGCATGGACGAGAGCGACTGGGATGGTTGGAGCGAATTAACCCGTAAAATTGGTGATAAAGTGCAATTGGTTGGCGACGATTTGTTTGTCACCAATACCAAAATTCTGAAACGCGGTATTGATAATGGTGTGGGTAACTCTATCCTCATCAAATTCAACCAAATCGGCTCACTCACCGAGACGTTGGAAGCTATCCGCATGGCGAAAAATGCTGGCTTTACCGCGGTTATTTCTCACCGTAGCGGTGAAACTGAAGACGCTACCATCGCTGATCTGGCTGTAGGTACAGCCGCAGGTCAAATTAAAACAGGTTCCCTGTGTCGTTCAGACCGTGTAGCTAAGTACAACCAATTGCTTCGTATCGAAGAGCAATTGGGGAATGCAGTTGCTTACGCTGGTCGCAAAGCGATCAAAGGTCAGTAGTTCGGTCGGGGGCGCAAGCCCCTGAAATTGCATGACCAAGTATTTCCCCTCAGCGATGTTTGATTCCGGCGATATTCAAACATCGATATTCAACGGCGGCGACAGACAACTGCAATTTGCAGAGTTGTGCAATGCCCTTTATGAAGCCTGCCTGACAGATATCTCTAATCAGTCCGATTTGGATTTGCCAAAGCTCAAAAGACGTCTCGCCGGTTTGGCTTACCATATTAAAAGTGCCGCGTTCAAATTGCTGACCATCGACAATCATCTTGACGTTGATATTCATAACGGCACCTGGCAACACAAACAACCGAGAAAGTGTCCGGGTATTGAACATCAGGATGAAACCATGGTGACCTGGTATTTAAAAAACGCCTGTTTTGGCTTGCCCGTCCCTATTTTGTTTAAAGATATTGAACAGCAGTTTATCGAAATTGATTCTATTGATCGCATGGAGCTCAGTCAGAATCGCATTCATCTGAATAAACACGGATGGGTTGATTTGCAGCAGACCGCGCCTGATCTCAATGCGATAAACAGCAAAGGCCAATCTGTGACAGTTCTGCAAAAACCTTCAAAAGCGGTCATGACCTCCGCTTGTTGTGGTCATCGCTGGAATCATCGTGGTGGAACTCACCCTCGCCGTTTAAGTTTGAGAGAGTTACTACTATCAACCACTATCAGCTGGAAGAATTTTCGTTTTCCAGTGTAAGTGCCAGAGAACAATAACGATGTTCATTTTGGTCAATTTATAATCCTTAAAACCTCAGTTGAATGCGTAACGAGAGCGCTTATCACGCAGAAATTTAACGATATTTTGGGTCATTTGACCCGAAAGCTGTATCACCCATACGGTGAGGGCAAATGTTCCAAAATATCGTTAAAGATCAAGTAGTAAGCGTTCGCAGTAGTTTTCAACTGAGGTTTAAAGGATAATTTAGACCAAAATGTTTTATAGCAAAATCAGCGCTATCACATTTTCCTGTTGACCTTTACCGCTAATAACGGTACTAATATTCCCACAATACGAAATCATTAAGAACTATGTTTAGCAAAGCACTCCTTATCCTCCTACTTATGGCAGATACACTGCACGGGTGAGTTGTAGCTAGACGATAGTCCACATTCACAAAAACCCGTGCACAGCACGGGTTTTTTGTTTTCGGCGAATAAAAATTGGGAGTAGATGATGACCAATCAGGTAAAAATTTTTGATACAACGTTAAGGGATGGCGAGCAAGCCTTACCTGCCAGTTTGACCGTCAAAGAAAAGCTCCAAATCGCTCTCGCTCTGGAACGATTAGGTGTGGATATCATCGAAGCCGGATTCCCCGTTTCCTCCCCCGGAGATTTCAAGTCAGTGCAATCAATCGCAAAGGCATTGTCATCATCATTGGTTTGTGGCTTATCTCGAGCCGTAAAACAGGACATTGATGCTTGTGGCGAAGCCATGTCCGTAGCTGAACGATTTCGTATCCATACTTTTATTGCCACCTCCAGCATTCATGTGGATAGCAAGTTGCGTAAATCTCAGGATGAGGTGGTAGACATGGCGGTTGCCGCAGTAAAACATGCCAGACGCTATACCGATGATGTTGAGTTTTCCTGTGAAGATGCCGGACGCACCCACATTGACTATCTGTGTCGTATGGTGGAATCAGCCATTAATGCTGGCGCAACGACAGTCAATATCCCGGATACGGTCGGTTACACCACACCCACGGAATTTGGAGGCATTATTCAGTCATTGTTTGACCGAGTTCCAAATATCGACAAGGCAACCATTTCGGTTCACTGTCATAATGACCTTGGGTTGGCCGTCGCAAACTCCTTAAGTGCCATTGAACATGGTGCCAGACAAGTAGAGTGCACCATCAATGGCATAGGTGAACGCGCCGGGAATTGTTCTTTGGAAGAAATCGCCATGATTTTAAAAACCCGGGAACAATTACTGAATATGCAGACCAACATCAACAGCAGCGAGATTTCCCGCACCTCAAAATTGGTCAGTCAGCTGTGTAACATGCCGGTACAAGCCAACAAGGCCATAGTTGGTGCAAATGCTTTTAGCCATTCCTCAGGTATCCATCAGGATGGTGTGTTAAAAGCCCAAAACACTTATGAAATCATGACGCCGGAAAGTGTTGGCATTAACAAAAACAATTTAAACTTAACGTCGCGCTCGGGTCGTCATGTCATCAAGCATCGCATGCATGAGTTAGGCTATCAGGACAGCGATTTTGATTTGGATACGCTGTATGAGGCCTTTGTAAAACTGGCCGACAAAAAAGGCCAGGTTTTTGATTACGATTTGGAAGCGCTGGTGTTTTTCGACCAAACCAAACAGACAGAAGCTTATTTTAAACTGAGTTATTTACACGCCAATGCGGGCAAAGATGTCATTCCAAATGCCACTGTACGGATGCTGGTTGGAAATGACGAAATTGTCGAATCCGCCACGGGGAACGGACCAGTCGATGCCGCCTTCAATGCTATTATCAAGTTAACCGGTATTGAGAATCTGGACATCGTCGACTTTAAACTGGATTCCAAAGGAGAAGGTGCCGATGCCCTTGCTCAGGTCAGCGTCATCGCGACCTACAATGGACGACGTTTCAGCGGCATTGGTTTAGCGACAGATATAGTAGAAGCTGGCGTTAAAGCACTGATTTATGTTTTAAACAATACCCACCTGGCCGATCAGATCGACCAGCACAAACAACAACAGCGAATTGCAGGAGTATAAATGTCACAGCATCATATTGCGGTACTGGCCGGTGACGGCATCGGGCCGGAAGTCATGGCGGAAGCCTTAAAAGTACTGGAAAGCGTCAAGCATCGATTTGATCTGGATATTATTACCTCTGAATATGCGGTTGGCGGTTATGCCATTGACCACCACGGTGAGGCCCTGCCAAAAGCCACATTAAGTGGTTGCGAGCAGGCTGATGCCATATTGTTTGGCTCTATTGGCGGCCCCAAATGGGATAATCTGCCGTTAGAGCAACGTCCGGAGCGAGCTGCGTTACTGACTTTGCGTAGTCATTTTGGTTTGTTCAGTAACTTAAGACCGGCAAAAATTTATCAGGGGCTGGAAGCCTTTTCGCCACTACGCAGCGATATAGCCGCCAGCGGTTTCGATGTCCTTGTTGTGCGAGAATTGACCGGTGGTATCTATTTTGGCAAGCCCAAAGGCATTGAAGGCGAAGGTGAAGAACAGTTCGCTTATGACACCATGCGTTACAGCCGTGGCGAAATTCGTCGCATCGCGAAAATTGCCTTTGAAGCCGCGCGTTTACGTGACAAAAAAGTCACGTCGGTGGATAAAGCCAATGTCCTGGTGTGCAGCCGCTTATGGCGAGAAGTGACAGAAGAAGTGGCAAAAGACTACCCTGATGTGCAGTTGGAACATATCTATATTGATAATGCCACCATGCAGTTGATCCGCTATCCGGCTGATTTTGACGTATTGCTGTGTTCCAATTTATTTGGCGATATTATTTCTGACGAATGCGCCATGATTACGGGTTCAATGGGCTTACTGCCCTCTGCCAGCATCAATGAGAAAGGGTTTGGCATGTACGAACCTGCAGGTGGCTCAGCACCTGACATTGCTGGTAAAGGGATCGCCAATCCAATCGCTCAGATATTGTCTTTGTCGATGCTATTGCGCTACAGCCTGAATCAATCAGAAGCTGCTGATGCCATTGACAATGCCGTCATTCAAATTCTAAAAGACCAATATTTAACAGCAGACCTGTTGCCAGAAGCAATGCGTGGCCAGGCAAAATCGACTGCGGATGTCGGCAATGCAATCGCAACCCTAATTAAGGAGGAGGTGTAATGGCCAAAACGCTATATGAAAAAATTTGGCAACGACATTTAGTTGATCAGATCGGTGAAGATTCTCTGATCTACATTGATCGTCACCTTATCCATGAAGTCACGTCTCCCCAGGCATTTTCAGGTCTGGCGGAAAAAGACCGTAAAGTGCGCCGACCGGATAAAACCTTTGCAACAATGGACCATAGCATTTCTACTCGCTCATTAGCCATCGACGCCTGTGGTCCTGCCAATCAACTGCAATTGCAGACGCTCCAGGAAAATTGTGAAGCCCACGGTATACAGCTGTTCCCGGTTGGCCACAAAAAACAGGGAATCGTGCATGTGATTGGCCCGGAATTGGGCTTGATATTACCTGGTATGACCGTCGTGTGTGGGGATTCCCATACCGCCACCCATGGCGCATTTGGCGCATTAGCCTTCGGTATAGGCACCTCGCAGGTTGAGCACGTACTGGCGACGCAAACACTCAAGCAAAGCCGCGCCAAAACCATGAAAGTGGAGGTCAATGGCAAGTTGGCCAATGGTGTAACCGCTAAAGATATCATTCTGGCGATCATCGGTGAGATTGGTCATGCTGGTGCAACAGGTCACGTCATTGAATATGCAGGAGACGCGATTAGCGACTTGTCCATGGAAGAGCGTATGACCATTTGTAATATGAGTATCGAAGCGGGTGCCAAGGCGGGGTTAATCGCACCAGACGATAAAACTTTTGATTATGTGAAGGGGCGCGAATTTGCTCCCAAAGGGGAAGTATGGGAACAAGCCGTTGCCGATTGGCGCACTTTGTTCTCAGACGACGATGCAAAATTCGACACCATTGTCACTTTACAGGCAGAAAATATTGAGCCTCAGGTCACCTGGGGCACCAACCCCGGTCAGGTTATCGCCATTAATCAACCGGTGCCGGTGCCAGACAGTTTTTCCGATACCGTTGAACGCAGTTCAGCTGAAAAAGCCATTAAATACATGGATTTAATACCAGGACAAATGTTGGGCGAAGTCTCAGTGAACCATGTTTTTATCGGTTCGTGTACAAACAGCCGCATCGAAGACCTGCGTTCAGCTGCGAAGATTGCCGCACAAGGTAAAGTTGCCAACAATGTCACCGCCATCGTTGTACCGGGCTCTGCACAGGTCAAAGCGCAAGCTGAACAGGAGTCACTGGACAAAATATTTATTGATGCCGGCTTTGAATGGCGTTTGCCTGGTTGTTCTATGTGCCTAGGTATGAATGACGACATTCTACAACCCGGTGACCGTTGTGCCTCAACCAGCAATCGGAATTTTGAAGGTCGACAAGGCCGCGGTGCCAGAACCCACTTAGTCAGTCCAGCAATGGCTGCGGCGGCGGCACTGAATGGGCACTTTGTTGATGTCCGAAAATACGAACAATAAGGCATGGAGAATAAGATAATGTCGCAAGGAATTACCTTCATCACCGCATCCGCTGTGCCATTGGACAGTGCCAATGTGGACACTGACCAAATCATCCCTAAACAATTTTTAACCGCTGTCAGTCGCGTTGGCTTCGGTAAGCACCTGTTTCATGACTGGCGCTATCTGGATCAGCATGAAAAAGAGCCAAACCCGGAATTTGTCCTGAATAAAGCAGAATACCGTGGCGCACAAATCCTGCTGGCCAGAGAAAACTTTGGCTGTGGTTCCAGTCGGGAGCATGCCCCGTGGGCGCTGGATGATTATGGTTTTAAAGCAGTGATTGCCACCAGCTTTGCTGATATTTTTTACGGCAATTGTATCAATAACCAGCTGTTACCGATCGCCCTAACGGACGCACAGATGAACACCCTGTTTGAGCGGGTGCATAGCCAGCCTGATATTCAAATTACCATCGATTTACCAACACAAACAGTGCAAATTGCAGAGCAGCGATTTTGCTTTGAGATTGCTGAGCACCACAAGCACAATTTACTCAATGGATTGGATGCCATTGGACTGACATTGCAAAGCAATCAACAGATTACAGACTATGAAGGTCACATCTCTGAATGGATGCAATAACCCCCTGTTAATTAAGCTTATTTTTTCAAGCACTGAGTAGCATCAGTGCTTGAATTTTTGCCATTCTTTAGCCAAAGTATGGCTACTATTCCTATTTTGCTTTTTTTGAATTATGTCTGAGCAAACGATCGCCATTATTTCCATCGAAGAGCTGGTACCCGGTATGTATGTCAACCGCGTAGTCAAACAAAAAGGCTCTTTAAAAATGAAATCCAAAGGATTGGTAAAACGTCAGGACATTATCGAATCCTTAAAAAGCAAAGGCATTGTTGAAGTTGAGGTGGATTACAGCAAAAGTCACCTGGAAGAAATAAATGTTCAGGACAAAGCGGAAGAAGCTGCTCATCCTGAACCTGAAATCAAGCCTAAGAAACAACAATCGGTTGGTGAAGCATTAGTTGCAGGCCAGGAACTGCATGATCGAGCAAAACAGGCACATGAGGCTTTTTTACAACGTATCCGGGAAGGACAAAGCGTTGATGTCAGTCCAATCAAAGAAATATCTGAAGAGATTATCGAAAGTGTCTTTAATGAAGCTGATGGATTGTCCTGTGTCGCGTTGATGAAAGACACGCCTGACTATATTCTTGAGCACAGCGTAAACTGCGCAATTTATATGACCATTTTTGCCAAACACATGGAATTTGACAAAGCACTCTGTACGGACCTTTGTCTGGCAGGGTTTCTCATGGATTGTGGAATGGCCACCGTTCCGGCCGACATTCTGGCAAAACCGGGGAAACTGAACAAGGACGAGATGGCCTTAATATACCCGCATGTGGATTTTGGTCTGGATATACTTGAAAAAGCAGGTGACGTAAATGATGTAGTGCTAGGTGTCGTGCGTGATCACCATGAACGATTAGATGGTTCTGGATATCCAGAAGGTAAAGCAGGCGAAAATATCAATGCGTATGGCCGTATGGCAGCGATTGTTGATTGTTATGATGCCATGACTAATGACCGACCATACCGTCGCGGTATGACGCCGACGAATGCCTTAAAACAGCTATTGGCTGACAGTTCTGGTCGTTTTGATCAATCGCTGGTGCAGCAGTTTATCCGCAGTATTGGCGTTCATCCTGTGGGTTCACTGGTAAAACTCAAAAGCGGAAAGTTGGGGATCATTGTCAAAGCAAACAAAGCGGATCCACTTAAACCACTGGTGATGAGTTTTTACAGTATTCGTACCGGACATCATACGGAAATTAAACGAGTCGATCTGGCGAAAGTTGACGATGAAATTGAAGTCAGCGTGCGCCCGGATGATTTTAAAATCAGCTTGACCAAATTTTTCAGAGAAGTGTTTCTGCCATCTTTGCAATAAGTACAGTCGCCGCAAGTATGGGCTCACTCATGCTGCGAACTATATTGTTCAAACGTTTTCATGCGGGCTTCCAGTACTTTCTCAAATGCAGACAGTGGCGTACCTTCAAGCTCATGCAAACACAGCCCAACCGATTCAAGAGTAGAAAAACTATTGGGTATTTTGGCCTTACGAATACGGTAGCGACTTTGAATGTCGCCGGAAAAGGACACTGCCGTGATATCCTGTAGCCAGGTGTTTAGTTGCAATATACGGTAGGCTTTTTTCCAGGTACCATCTATCGCAATCAGATTCTGAATGTTTTGCGTGGAAATTGCACTGGCCAAAACAGCATCATCATTGGGATATAACAGCGCCCAGGAATCGGTATTTTTTGTCACTTGTTCCTTTACTATCTTAAAATCATCAGGCGTCTCTCCTACATAGACTTGCGTGTCAGGCAGAATCAGCTGCAACAGTCGCACCGTCCCTTTGGCCGCCTTGACTTCTGAAGAGTGTTGTAAAATATGAATCCGAGTGTTGCTGGTGATGTTGGTCAAGGCATGGCAAACACAGGCGGTTGCCGGAAAGTCACAGGTAGAGCAATAACGACGAGACAAACCTTAATCCAGAATAATATGTTGTTTTAACAGTCGTACAACTTTAACGGGTATTTCCTTATTGACCAGAGCAATACGATGGCGGTCAGCAAGATGCAAATTCGCTAATCGAGACTGATAAAATTTGTCAAAGATTACTTTGAACGTTCCATCACTCACAATGATGTCGAAACCATCACGCAAATCATGCATTAACAATGGCTGTTTGGTGCTGAGAAACAGCACTACGTACATTGGATATTCCAATAACAAACCTTGCTCAACCACTATGGATTGCTTCTTAGCACGACGAAACTCAGCAAAGATCGTCAGTGCTGAGCGCGGAAAGTAATCACCGATCCCCTGACTCAGGGCTTTGAGCATAGCATCGTAATCCAACTCACCGTTCACCTTCAAGCCGTTGTCTTTTAGAATGCTGTAATCAGACCAGGAACGCTCCTGCAACGCAATCAATTGGCTTAGTTCAGACAAAGACCGCACGTTGTCAAAACGCTGCTGCGTGCCGTCTTTTATAAACATTAAACGCATGCCATGTAAGCCCTGGTACAGTGGCACAGGAATATAATCAAAACTCTCTGTTCGCGATTTATCCGCTGGCAGCCAGGCAAGATCCACTGTTTCCCCTTCTGCCAGCAATTTATTTAAACGAAACTGGTTACTTGGAAGCTCATTGTACTCATAGCGAACTGCTTTGCCTTGCGTCGCAAAAGCGGCTGTAATCAGTTGTTCGATATATTGATTGGGCTTTTTGCGTCCAGTAGGTCGCGGTAATGTTACTGTGACGTTTTGCAGTTCATTGACTTTGCTCCCGGAGGCATTGATAGCTGATATCTTACTGACTGTTTCAGAAGTCGAGTTTGAACTAGCTGCTATACCCATAAACAGGCACAACATCAGCAATGACAAGTTTAGGGAGCGACTGTTAACGTTCATTATCACGTTTAAGCTGCCTGTCTTCACGGATCTCACCGATGTGATAATAGGCAACAATATCGTGAATTTGGCCATTTTTGCAGTAGTGCCATTCTGTTACTGCCAGTTCAAAGTCAGTCTGAATTGCCAAATAGCGAATACAAGCTTTCTCCGGTTCATAAAGCCCATCAATAATCTCAAACCTGTGACTTAAAAACTTATCAAGATTTTGCTGAACCAGCTCCAGATAGGCTTTTTTTCCATCGATTTTGCCAAACGGGCTGGTGTGCGTGAAGCTTTCCGCAATGGGCAGGCTATCAATGTCACCCGTTTCCCAACAGGCAAACCAGAATGCCACCAAAGACTGCGCACTGTTTACATCTTGCATAGGGAATGTTTGCTTTTTTACCGATATATCAAGCTTAGCTGCTGTCGGAATATATGCTATTAAAACACTTGAAAACTACCATCTTCGTGCTCAACACCACACACAAAGCCGGCCTTTGATTTTTTCGCCGCGGTGATCGCGGCAGCAAACAGTTTTTTCTGATGTGGGGTCATAAAATCCACTAACAGTACTGTTTTAAAGATCAATACCTGTTGCTTTGTTTCACAGTTGAGCACAAACACCTTATCTTCGAACACAGTATGAATTTTTTCACCCTGTTCGGCAGGAATATTGTCATATTTCAGTTGTAAAAGAACGGTTGCCAGAGAATGCGCTACCAGTTGCAGCGCTTGCTGTAAGCCTTCTAATTCAGCTCGTTGTATCAGTCTGATGAAAAAATGACTGTGAAACACCGCCTCCTTTGCCACATCAACTTTCAACAACTCTTCCAGATCGTTCTTAATCAGCTTTTTCGAATCAATAGTGGTCTTTTGTGACACCATCAATTTGCCAATACCTTCTTCATCAAACGGAGTAGGTTCCAAATAGAAAAACGTGTGTTTGAAATGCCAGGGATGACGCGTTGGCTTTTTGTATTCAAATATTGTGACCAACTGATGCGCTTCGCGAAAGCGTTTTAGAAATTGCTGTACGTGTTTCTTTGAGTCGAATAAGTGCTGCTCTTGATAGAACTCTTCCACCTGCTGACGAGCAGTGCGTAGATCTCTCAAAAGGTAGGCTTTGGCTTGGCTCTCATGCATAGGAATTACCAGTCAGCAAGGGCCCGCATGCTGAATTGGTGCCCCTGAAACACCATTATCACATGCTGTGGCTCGATACGGTCAATCATTAAATCATCACTTATCCAATCCCCCTCCCCTAATTCCATATCGTTCACCTTTACCCAACGATCACGCGGGTTGCTGGCAAACATATGTGCGGAAAAGGACAACGAAGGCAAACGTGCCATGACTCTTGCCGGCAATTGGTCTACACGTAGGATATTTTCTATACGACTATAGCTAACTGGCTCCGGTTCATCCTCAGGCAGGTCGTTATCAGCTGCCGATTCTTTCTCCAAATCTGCCATCGCCTGCTCAAATCGCTCCAGCAGTTCAGGAGAAATATCGCCTCCCTGAGACGACAATTTTGTTTCGGTCATTGCCGCATCTGAGGTTTCTTCTTCTGGCACGTAGCCCAGGGTAAGTGGTTGCTGAGATTCCTCGCTGTTATTGGTGTCCGGCGCTACTTGCTGTGTCTCTGCAGCAGGGCTATCTGACACTTCAGCCGTGCTGCTCGTGGCAGTTGCCGCGTCAGATTCAATGACTTCTTTTGGCGCTACTTCCTGAGCGCTGGCGGTTGCTTCTATTTCTTTTGTCGGTGAATCTGGAGCTTGGTTTAGCGCTTCGACCCTGTTGCTATCATTTGGCAACCAAATCGGATAACTGCCACCCAGCCAGCCAATGGCAAAGCCACCTAATATCACACAACAGGCGATGGCGACCTTACTACTGTAGTATTGCCAGGCCGAAGGAACTCGTTGTAATGAAGGCAAGAACAAACTGCGATTAAACTGCTCGGATAAATGCGAATCCGCATCCAACTTAGGTTTTTCGGTATTCGCATTTAGTACAAATTGGGTTTGCGAAACAGGCGCTGGAACTGACGTTTCAAGCTCTACTGTCTGGTTTGGATCGATGTTTAGGCTTAGTACACCCATTTCAGCCAATCCCTGAACCATCTCAGTACTGGTCACAAGGCCGGACTTGCGTATCTTTACTGGTCCATTCTGCTCAACGATGCCAAGTATGACCATGCCAGGCTGCAATTCACTGATGGAAATGGTTTTAGCCATGCCAACTCCCGGTGATAAAACCAAGTACTATGCTGACCACAAAAAGAGCCGCCAAAGCAATTGTTTGTTGTTTCCCCTGTCGCTGCTTCACCACGTCATCACCTAGTATTTGCTTCGCTGCGGCGACCAGAATATGTCGTTTGACCGATAAGAACTGCTTACTCGCCGTTATAGTTAAGGCACGATCACAAAGTAAATTAATCACCCGGGGGATGCCCCCCGTAATTTGATAGGCGGACTGCATAGCACCGGTTGTGAAAACGCCACGATCACCGTTGGCGACTTGTAACCGATGCGCAATGTATTCTTTAACCTCTGAGGCAGTTAATGGCAATAAATGGTATCGCGCCGTTATTCGCTGTGCCAGTTGACGCAATTCATTGCGCTTGAGCAATTGCTGCAATTCAGGTTGCCCTATCAGTACCACTTTTAGCAGCTTTTCCCGATTGGTTTCCAGATTCGTCAATAGCCGCAATTGTTCCAGCACTTCTGGCATCAGGTGCTGCGCTTCATCGATAATGAGTACGGTGCTGCGCCCCTGTTGATGGTTAGCACTGAGCTTCTTCAAAATTAAATCAGTAAAATACTTTAAACTACCCTGGTTTTGCTTATGGGGTATTTCCAGCTCATCACAGACAGTCGCCAGTAATTCTAACGCTGACAATGTCGGGTTTAAAATCATCGCCACTTGTGTTGATTCGGGTAAATCCTGCAACAATTTACGAGCAACCGTAGTTTTCCCAGTACCTACTTCTCCGGTAAGCATCACAAAGCCACCACTTTCTCTTAAACCAAAGGTTAAATGTGCCAATGCTTCTCGGTGTCTCGGACTCATAAACAGGTATTCTGGATTTGGGGCGATGGAAAAAGGGTTATCCTTCAACCCGAAGTAGTTTAGATACAAAGAAGAAATCTCCTTATCAACGATGTCACCCTGGCAGTGCCTTCAAGCAGCAACGACAGAAATAGTAGCCGGACAAAATTACCTTCTTGTGGCAAACAAGTCAAAAATCCGGAGGTGCAAAATTTCACTTAAGTAGCGACGATATTTTCGCTTTCAGGCATAATAACAGCTATTGAGAGATTAATTCAGAGCACACTGCGTTTTCATGGAGATATATTTAGTTGGCGGTGCCGTCAGAGACGCGCTGCTGCAACGCCCTGTGAAAGATAGAGACTGGGTAGTGGTAGGTGCCACGCCACAAGAAATGCTCGACAAAGGTTTTAAACAAGTCGGTGCAGATTTCCCTGTATTTCTGCACCCGAAGAGTCATGAAGAATATGCCCTGGCCCGCACTGAGCGCAAAACGGGTGTTGGCTATAGCGGCTTTAGTACCCATAGTGCACCAGATGTCACGTTGGAGGACGATCTTAGACGCCGTGATCTAACCATCAATGCCATGGCCCAAAGAGAAGATAAAACCATTATTGATCCCTTTGGCGGTCAGCAGGACCTTAACAATCGTGTTTTACGCCATGTCTCGGATGCCTTTATTGAAGATCCATTGCGCGTGTTACGGGTTGCCCGTTTTGCAGCGCGCTATGCCCAATATGGTTTTACCCTGGCACCTGAAACGCAGATGTTGATGCAGCACATTGCTAAATCTGGAGAAATGCAACACCTTGCGGCAGAACGAGTCTGGCAAGAAACAGCTCGGGCGCTGCAGGAGCCAGCACCTCAGGTATACTTCGAGGTGTTGCGCAAGTGTCATGCATTAAAGGACTGGTTTCCTGAGCTGGAGGCCTTATGGGGTGTGCCTAATCCGCCGAAATGGCATCCAGAAATAGATACCGGTATTCACACGATGATGGTACTGGAACAGGCGGCAGCTATTACGAACAAGTTGACCATCCGATTTGCGGCGCTAAGCCACGACCTTGGCAAAGGCATCACACCAGAGTCAGAATGGCCAAGCCACAGAGGGCATGAGCATTATGGTTTACCCTTGGTCAAAGACCTGTGCCAGCGACTCAAGGCACCAAACGATTGTAAAGAATTGGCAGAGCTTACCTGTAAATACCACACCAAGGTGCATGGATGTTTTGCCATGAAAGCCAGCACTGTTGTGAGACTCTTTGACGATTGCGATGCCTGGCGACGCACTGAGCGTTTTTATGATTTTCTGCTAGCCTGTGAAGCAGATGCCCGAGGTAGGACAGGATTTGAATTACGACCTTATCCGCAGGCGGAATTTCTCAAAGAAGCACTGCAAGCGTGTCTGAAAATTGATGTTCAGACCATTATTGCAAAAGGGTTTAAAGGCGCCGACATTAAAGTGCAATTAACCCAATTACGAACAGAATGTGTTACTCAAGTAAAGCAGCACATTGAAAAATAGCGTGTTTAACAGGATCAGATGACCTTGAACCAAATTAATTTCGAATCACTTGAGCTGGATGATGTTCTGGTAGATGCCTTAACAGAAATGGGCTTTGCTAAACCAACTTCTATTCAAAGCGCCGCCATACCAGCAGCAATGGACGGTCGCGACATTCTAGCCTCTGCACCTACTGGCACAGGAAAGACCGCAGCCTTTGTGCTACCTGCTTGTCAGTTTTTATTGGACTTCCCAAAACAGGACTGCCCAGCATCCCGTATACTTATCCTCACACCGACACGCGAGTTGGCACTTCAGGTACAACAGCAAACAGAACAAATTTGTCGGTTTACCGATATTCGATCTGCCGCGATTATAGGCGGCATTAATTATGGTTCAGACCATCAGGCTCTGGATTCAGCAGTTGAAATTATCATTGCCACACCCGGTCGCCTGTTCGAGCACATTGAGCAAGAACGATTTGATTGTCGGGAACTGGACTGGATCATTCTCGATGAAGCCGATCGTATGCTGGACATGGGGTTTGGCGGTATTGTGCAACAGATTTGCGCTGAAGCCAGATGGCGTAAACAAACACTGCTGTTTTCCGCGACACTGAACAGCCCTGGCGTTTCTCGTTTTGCCAAATTGGTATTAAATGAACCACAAGAAGTCAGCGCCAATCCATCCCGCAAAGAACGCCCTAAAATACTGCAGTCTTTGTACTATGCAGATGATTTAGATCACAAACGCGCCATATTAAAGGCATTATTGCAGGACGAGGTGGTACAGCGCGCCGTCGTATTTGTCAAAACCCGGGACAGACTGGATGCCCTGCGCAGCTGGTTGCAAAGCCAGGGAATAAATTCCGTGTACCTGCAAGGTGAGATGCCACAGGATAAACGTATTGCAACACTGGATACATTTAAGTCTGGCAAAGTGAATATTTTAGTTGCCACCGACGTAGCGGCCAGAGGCATTGATATCCCCGACGTCTCTCACGTCATCAACTACGATATGCCTCGCACCGCTGATGTTTTCGTTCACCGAATTGGCCGCACAGGTCGAACAGGCAAAAAAGGCAATGCCGTTGCCATAGTCGAAGCCCATGACATGGAAATTCTGCAAAAAGTACAGCGCTTCACCGATGAACTGATTAAACCTAAAAAAATTAAGGGGCTTGAACCCAAGCATAAGGTCGCCAAAGTTCCCAGCAAAAAGCCCAAGAAAAAAGTGAAGAAAAAAGTAGCAAAGACTAAGAGGAAGTAAAATTGACCTTAGATAAATTGGTATTAGCCTCGGGTAATACTGGCAAACTAAAAGAATTCGGCGAAATACTCGGCCCACTCGATATTCGCTTGCACGCGCAATCGGAATTTGATGTCAGCAGCATTCCAGAAACAGGTCTGACATTTGTGGAAAATGCCATTTTAAAAGCCCGTCATGCTGCTAAAATAACGGGATTGCCTGCGCTCGCGGATGACTCTGGGTTAGTTGTACAGGCCTTAAATGGGGCTCCAGGAATATATTCAGCGCGATATGCTGGAGTTGATGCCAGCGACAAAGATAATGTCCAAAAATTACTTAATGATCTTGCCGATGTTAAACAAGAACACCGCGATGCTTACTTTTTTTGCACTTTAGTTTTACTGCTGCATGCCGACGATCCAACCCCCTTGATTGCGCAAGGTCGCTGGCATGGCACTATTGCCACTGCCCCTATCGGTGACGGTGGCTTTGGTTATGATCCGGTGTTTTATTTATCCAATCTGAAATGCACGGCAGCAGAGTTAGAAAAAGCTCAGAAAAATCAAATAAGTCATCGCGGTAAAGCGGTCGCTGATTTAATCAACCAGCTAAAGCCACAAGCTTAGGACTGACATTTGCACACTCTTCCCCCTTTATCGCTATATGTGCATATTCCCTGGTGCGTGCAAAAGTGCCCTTATTGCGACTTTAACTCTCATGGACTGAAACAGGCTGTCCCTGAACAGGAATACATCAGCCATTTATTACAAGACCTGCAACAAGACGCCGAGTTAGTCCCCAATCGGGAAGTGCAAACGATCTTTATCGGTGGCGGCACACCCAGTCTGTTTTCCGCCGAAGCGATGGCTGATTTGCTCCATGGCATTAAACAGCGCATCCCACTGGCAAAAGATGCCGAAATCACCATGGAAGCGAATCCTGGCACCTTTGAAAAGGACCGCTTTGCAGGCTTTGTACAGGCCGGTATTAATCGCATATCGATAGGCGTCCAGAGTTTTCAAAATGATAAACTCACCACTTTGGGACGTATTCATGGACCCACAGAAGCTGTTGCAGCAGCACAACATGCCGACACTATAGGTCTTAACAGCTTTAATCTGGATTTAATGCACGGTTTACCTGGCCAGAACATAGACGAAGCCTTGGACGATCTGCAGCGTGCAATTGCATTGTCGCCCCCCCATTTGTCTTGGTATCAATTGACAATTGAGCCCAATACTTTGTTTCATTCCAAACCGCCTACGTTACCTGAAGATGAAATTCTATGGGATATTCAGGAGCGAGGAGAGTCGCTACTGAAGCAAAATGGTTATGAGCAATATGAAGTGTCGGCCTACAGTAAACCCGGCTTCCAATGCCAGCATAACCTTAACTACTGGCGCTTTGGTGATTACCTTGGCGTCGGCTGTGGTGCCCATGGCAAGATAACAGACCTAAATACACAACAAATAACCCGTACCGAAAAAGTGAAGCATCCAAAGGGTTATATGGATCTCACTAAATCCTACACGTTTAAATCCTGGCAAGTGCAAAAAGAAGATCTGCCATTTGAGTTTTTTATGAATCGTTTTCGCTTGCTGGAACCCTGTCCGGTAAGTGAACTTGAAATGTACACGGGGCTATCGACAGAAACACCTATTGTTCGACAGGCAATTGACTCAGCTACGACTAAAGGATTAATGACAGAAAACCAGCAAGAATGGTACGTTACTCGCAAAGGACGGTTATTTCTCAACGAACTGCTTAATGAATTTTTGTAATATCAGGAACAAAAGTATTAAAAAAATCACTATTAAACTGCGCTACATTCACAGCGTCGTAATGTTGTTTGCGCTACTTCTGGTCGGCAACGCTGCCTATGCCAGTCAGGCCCCTATTGTCATTGTCGTCTCACCTCAACAAGAAGTAAAAGAGCAGATTGATGATGCCGATCGAATTGATGAGGCGATTTTCGAGGTCAACGCCATGGGCGGTGGGACCGTTCTATTGTTGGCCGGCACTTACCATGTAGCCAGTCCAATTAACGTACTCAGTGACGTGACATTAAAAGGCCATGGTCAGTCAGGCGACAATGCCACTATTATCCGTTTGGTCGATAATGCTCCAAGTTTTAATGGTACCGCAGGCATCGTGCGGTTAAAAAATGACGAAGCCGTCTTGCGAGCTGATAAACGTGTGTTTAATGCCACTATAGAAGATTTGTTTATCGACGGTAACCGGGATAATCAGCGACAGGATGTGGTTGACGCCGAAAAAAAGTACGGGATTTATTCGGAAGGGGATAATCACACTATCCGTCGAGTGACGACCGCAAACTGCATGGGTTATGGTTTTGATCCTCATGGTATCAAAGCCTCTGATGAAGGGCCCGCCATCGGTAGTCACAACTATCTCATTGAGGATAGTATTTCATATAACAACTTATTGGATGGTTTTACGCTTGACCACCTTATAGATTCTGTCTTTCGCAACAATCTTGCTTACGATAATGAAAGACATGGCATCAATGTTGTGACTGATGCAGAAAATATTACCATCTCAAATTCTGTCTCCAGAAATAATGGTGCCAATGGCATTATGGTGCAAAACGGTGCCGCTTCTCTTACCATTGTCGATAATCATATCTACAACAACACCGAAAACGGCGTAAACCTGCGGGCCAGCGATTATAACGTCGTTAAAGAAAACGTAATCCGGAACAATGGCCGAGAAGCGATCCGTATTCGTGGTAGTTACCGCAATCAGGTACTGCACAATCATTTCTTTGAAAATACGACTGACAATGACAGCTTGTTCGAAATTCGGCTGGAAGAGTACGATGGAATAGAATCCACCTTCAACAAGGTTGTCTATAACTTGATAAAATCAACAGGACGAGGCGTATTGGTTGAGCAGGACAGTGCAGATTTTAATAAATTCCTGTACAACAATTACAATACACTCGACGGTACTTTTCGCATTGTTGGGGAAAATTCACTGGAGTTCGGTAATACCCAAATTTCTGATTACTAGACGCGCTTATTCAGGATTGGCCACTGGATATAACACTTCATCATGGTATCCGGTCACAATCGACATTAAGCCAGCCAACTCTCTATTCAGTGTTTCATCGCCCGTATCCGCAATCAAGGGGCGCCCAGCAAGTGCCTGTAGTTTAGTTTTAGTGGCCACGATGATGATATTGTCTCGCCCTACCGCGCGAATAACTTCCGGACTCAGTTGCTGATTGCCACGACCAAATATATGCCCTTGCCCACCGATGAGAGTGATCACCAACTTACAGGGTTTACCTTCGATAACCTTAAGTAATTGTGGGGCCGTGACATCGGTATGTAAAAGTTCTTCACGCTGAATCACATCAACGCCAAGCAACGTATTATCTAACCCCAGCTCATCCATAATAAACGCCACAGTAGAACCTGAGCCCATAATAAACAATTCATCGTCCATCAGTTCTATGACATGCGCGGCGATATCAGCAAGTACCAGTTCTTCAGACTCACGGCCACCATTTTTCACCGATTGTACGTAAGTTAACTCGGCTGGAACACGCATTGCCCCGTACGGCCTGGCCTTAACGACGCCATCACGAAATGCCTGTTCATCTATATCCATAACATCGGCATCCTGTACCGTGACCAGTTCCCCTTGAATCAGCATGGCCGCAACCCGTCCGGCAGCACGAGGCGTAATGGCGTAGACACCTGAGTGAATCTTACAACCTGCGGGGACGCCCAGCATAGGTACCGAAGTCTCTACCGCTTCACATATATTGCGTGCGGTACCATCTCCTCCTGCGAACAACAGCATGTCGACATCTTGACTTAGAATACGCTTTGCCGCTGCTATGGTATCTTCAGGTTCCGTGTCTGCGGTCCCTGCGTCATAGACGATATCGAAGGAAAAACCCATACGGGACACCAAATCCGCCCCCATTTCACCAGCAGCGGTAACAATATGCACACTCGATTGATGGGGTATAAGTTCCTGCAAAGCGGTTTCTGTGCGAGCATTTGCCATCTTTTTGGCGCCCATCGCCAGCGCCTTCTCCCGAATGTCTTTGCCATCACTTCCTTTTAACGCTAGCGCCCCGCCTATGCCAGCAAAGGGATTTATTACCAGTCCCAAACGAAACAGACTACGCGGTTTTATGGCTTGCTCAACTGACATGTTCAAGTCTCGGTTCTGGCTGAAACAGCTCAAGTTCAAGGGTCGGCGTGTTGTAAAAATCTCCCAATGCGTCAACAAATCGCGCTGCTCTCTGCGGTAATCCAGATGGCAGGTAGGTTGCTACTTGCGCCAGTACCTTATCCTGAAAGGCAAAGCGATCCACAGGGACGCCATTGAGATTGTCTGTACTGACTTTAAACGCTAATCCTGCCGCTACCGAAAAACACCATTCTAACGCCTGCGGTTTAACTTCCACTTTTTCGAATGCCGCCTGTTGCCCAGCATCTCGGCCATCCGGGCAATACCAATAACCATAATCGATCTGCAAACGACGATGTTCACCCGCGATACACCAATGCGCAATTTCATGCAGCCCACTGGCATAAAAACCATGAGCGAAGACAATACGGTGAAAAGCAACTTGCGGGTCAGCAGGCAGATAAATTGGCTCATCGTCACCTTTAACCAAACGGGTATTATAGCTGGCGGCAAAAGTGTCGTTAAAAATGCGAATTAAGTCCTGATAGTGGTGCTGCAATGAAAGTCTGCCTCGTCGTTAAATAAATCCACACGCTCCAAAGAGCGGCAGATTTTAACGGAATGCGAGCAAATGACCAAACTTCTGTGCAATTCACTTTATCCTATCGACACTCCCGGGTATCTTGTGCTCTTCAATTTCGTTTTGGAATGCAGCTAATATGGAATTACAGGATATTATTCACCAGAGACGCAGTATCCGTTCATTTACTGAACAAGAAGTATCCGATACCTTATTAAACCAACTATTTGAGTTAGCATTGGAGTCGCCCAGCAGCTCTAATTCCCAGCCATATAAAATGGCGGTTGCCAGAGGTGATACGGCTCGCCAGATTGCCAGGCAGTTGCAAGACAATTATTGGCGCTCCAGTGCCATTCAGAAGCAACCCCTACCTAAAAAGATACTGTCCGCACTGACCAGTGATGCCATGCCGGACAGTGACTTTAAACCTATTTTGGGTAGATATCCGGGAGACTTCCAACGTCGTCGAGTAGAAACAGGTAAAGGCCTTTATAAGATCCTCGGTATCGAGCGACAGGACAAAAAAGCGCGAGATGAACACATGGCACTGAACTTTTCTTTTTTCGGTGCGCCTGTCGCTTTGTTCTTTTTTGTCGATCCAAGAATGAAACACACCGCCCTGGTCGATTTAGGTATTTTCATGCAGTCCTTAATGATGCTGGCCACTGATTTTGGATTGGGAACCTGTGCCCAGGGTGCGCTGGGTATTTGGCGTAAACCACTTGATAAATTTTTCGACATCCCCACTGAGTATAAGCTGGTGTGCGGTATGGCACTGGGCTATCCCAGTGACGACAAGGTGAACGACTATCGCCCGGAGAAGTTGCCACTTAGCGAGTTATTAATAGCAACCAAATAGAAATCGCATGAGTCATTCCGTCGAAAACATTGTCAAGTATTTACATCAGTCCAACCTGCAATACAAACAGGTGCAAGCCGCCGGTTTAGGGCAACGTTTAATTACATTGCGAGAGTGGCAGTGCCGGCGTTTGATCGCCAGCCACAGTGATATTTTCCAAATCCCAAGATTTAAACCGGCGATCCAGTTTTTCATTGATGAACTCTATGGTCCCAAAGATTTTACCAAGCGGGATAAAGATATCGCCCGTGTCGTGCCTAAAATGCAAAAGTGGTTACCTTCTGAGGCACTGGAATCGCTAGAGGTCGCTATCCACCTCAATACTTTGTCGCAAGAATTGGACATTGCCATGTTAGATCAGTTGCAGGATGCACCGTTGTGCAATGAAACTTATGCTCAGGCTTATCGGGACTGCGACAATAAAGCCCAAAGAGAATTGCAAATTGATTCCATTGAACAATTAGGCATTGACCTGAAAAAAGTGGTCGACATCACCGGAATCAGCATGATCTTGCGTATGGCCAGAACCCCCGCCAAGCTAGCCGGTCTGGAGACGCTACAGGCTTTTCTTGAAGATGGTTTTAATGCTTTTAAGCGTATCGGCAAAATTGAAGATTTTATTGTTCCGGTCGTTCAGCGGGAAAGAGAGATTATGGAAGGGATTTTAAACAACGAAAATGTCCTTCCCGAAGCAACCCAATCCGTCAGTTAGCGAAGCAAATTGTTAATGATTCATATCAGAACCGTTAACAGTCGGTAAAAGAATACGTATTCAGGCAACTTTGTGCAGTTTTCGGTCATAAACTGGCTGTTTAACCATCGGTTTTTTGCTACATTCCGCGGCCTGAAAGCAAAAAGATTAAATTTTCTCAATTGCCATAGACAAATTAAAAATCATAAACAACACCTGTTTATGAATCCTGGAGATTACCATGGACAACACACCATCGTTTTTTAGTAGATTAGCCATCGCATTCAAGCTAATCTTTAGTGGCCAATATGCCCAATCAATATTACAACCTTCAGCGGCGGAAACACTAGAAGATGCGCCCGCAGAGGTAACAGAAAAAGCACCCCAACCCGTAAACTACGACAGTGCCCTGCAACTTATTGCGATTTTACAAAAAGACGGTCGCTTGATTGATTTTATACAGGAAGATGTCAATCAGTTTTCAGATGAACAGGTAGCAGCCGCAGCCAGAGTCGTGCATCAGGGCGTAAAAAAAGCGCTTAATGATCACGTCCAGTTCTCACCAGCGACCAAGGAGCCTGAGGGCAGTGCGATAACGCTTAACAAGGACTTTGATCGCAACCAGTATCGTCTCACTGGCAATATCAATGGTGAAGGTCCTTTTCATGGTACGTTAATTCACAAAGGCTGGTGCGTCGACAAAGTAGTTTTACCCGAAATTGTCTCCGACACTGATTTGACTTTCATTGCCCCGGCTGAGGTGGAAGTATGATGCAGTCACAATACAGTATCGGAATCGATCTGGGGACAACCCATTGTGTACTGGCTGCGATGTCCAGCACACAGGAAAACGCGATACCAGAGGTGTACGCTATTCCGCAATTCGTTGCGCCGGGACAGTTAGAAGCAAAGTCTGCACTACCTTCATTTATCTTTCTGCCCCATCACGCGCAATTTGAATCTGACCAAATTCAATTGCCCTGGTCTCAGTCACACTCATTGGTGGGCGAATTCGCCCGCGAGTTGGGGAGTAAAACACCAGATCGGTTAATTAGCAGTGCAAAAAGCTGGCTGTGTCATGGTCAAATTGATCGACATGCCAAACTCCTGCCCATTGAGGCACCCGAGGACACGGAAAAGCTTTCGCCGTTTGAGTCAACCAAGCTGTTCCTGTCCCACCTGCAACAGGCCTGGGATCAACAACATTCAGATGCGCCTCTTGCTGAGCAAAACCTGGTTGTCACCGTCCCCGCATCATTTGATCCTGCTGCGCGTGAAATGACACTGGAAGCGGCCCAGCAGATAGGATTGCACAATGCCTCATTGCTGGAAGAGCCACAGGCAGCTTTGTATAGCTGGCTGGCACAGGAAGACAATGACTGGCGTCAGCAAGTGACCGTTGGTGATATGATTTTAGTGGTTGATATCGGTGGTGGTACAACCGATTTATCCCTGATTGCGGTTACTGAAGAGAATGGCAGCCTACAACTGACAAGAGTCGCAGTTGGCGATCATGTTTTATTGGGTGGCGACAACATGGATCTAACACTGGCCCATGTTGTCGCGCAAAAATTGGCGCAAAGCGGGACCCGGTTACAGCAATGGCAAATCAATGGCTTAGCGCACGCCTGCCGATCAGCCAAAGAAACCTTACTGGCAAATAATGATGTGCAATCGGTGCCCTTGGTTGTGCCCAGCAGAGGTTCTGGTTTGATGGGCGGTACATTGCGTTCGGAGCTGACCCGCGATGAAGTCAATCAGATCTTATTAGATGGCTTTTTTCCACAAGTGGAAATCAACGAACCACTGCAGCGCAGAGGTCGGGCAGCACTATCAACGGTAGCATTGCCCTACGAACAAGACCCAGCGGTAACTCGCCATTTGGCGCACTTCCTCACCAAGCAAAAAGAAGCAGCGCAACAACTGCTCCCGGATCATGCTCAACATGCATTCCTGCGTCCCAGCGCCGTGCTGTTTAATGGTGGTGTCGCCAAAGCTGATGCCATCGTGCAACGTATCACCCATGTACTGAATCATTGGCTGACTCAGGATGGAGCCGATATGGTTAAACGTTTAGAGGGTATTGATGTTGATCAAGCAGTAGCCAAAGGCGCCAGCTACTATGCACAAGTGAAACAAGGCGAAGGTTTGCGCATCCGGGGGGTACCGCTGCCAGTTATTATGTAGGCATCGAAAGTGCGATGCCGGCTATTCCGGGCCTGGCACCACCTGTAGAAGCCTATTGCTTAGCGCCTTTTGGCATGGAAGAAGGCACTACTGCTCCGTTACCTGATCAAATGTTCTCCCTGACGGTTGGCGAATCGGTCCAGTTTAAATTCTATGAATCGAAAGTGCGTCGTGAGGATATCGCCGGAACTCGCTTGGATTTCTGGCAGGACGATGAGCTACAGGAGCTACCGGAAATAGAAGTACATTTGGATGCCAAACAGTATCAATCTGGCGAGCAGGTGAACGTTAAGCTGCAGGCGGCCATTAACGAGTTAGGCACCCTTGAACTGTCAGCACATGATGAGCAAGGGGATAATCACTGGCAGGTCAATCTGGATACCAGACAGTCTCAAACATGAAGTACGTAATTGGCGTCGATCTTGGCACCACCAATATTGTGGTCAGCTACAGCAAGGTGGCTGACGACAATGGTGCTCAGACGGTTTTCCCGATAAAGCAGCTAGTAGCCCCCGGCCAAATTCAGGCTCTGCCGATGCTGCCAGCCTTGCGCTATCATTACACCTCTGAATTGACCGAGGAACAGGTTCGTCTGCCCTGGCAGTTGGATAACTACAATGCTTCATTGCCAGCCGCTGTTATCGGCCGATACGCGGCCGAGTTAGGCAGTCGCAATCCTCAACGACTGGTTGTCAGTGCAAAAAGCTGGCTCAGTTTCCGCGCCGAATCAAACAGTGAAATTCAGCTGCCTGACAAAGCAGATGAGCAAATTGACACCATCACACCAATGGAGAGTACCGCCAGCTATTTAAATTACCTGCGCAGTGCCTGGGACCACGAGTTTCCGGAAGCTCCCTTTACCCAGCAATCCATTGTGGTGACGGTTCCTGCATCCTTTGATGATATGGCGCGGGCGTTAACCATCGAGGCCATAAACCGAGCCGGTATAAAAGACTTCAGGCTACTGGAAGAACCTCAGGCGGCATGCTATCACTGGCTTGCAGACAACGATGTGCAGACACTCAATAACAGCAAACATTTGATGGTCTGCGATATTGGTGGGGGCACCACTGACTTCACGCTCATAAAAGTTGACAATAAAGGTGGTGAATTACCGCAATTGGAACGTATTGGCGTAGGAGACCATCTGATGTTGGGTGGCGATAACATGGATTTGGCGTTAGCCGCCAGAGTGCTGCAAAAGCTGCAACAGCCCGTCTCTCCGAAAAACCTCAATAAACTGCTCACACGTTGTCAGTTGGCAAAAGAACAATTGCTGGCAACGGACGGCCCTAACGAGCTGCCAATCCAATTCCAGTCAGCGGGGAGTCAACTATTTAGCAATACTCAGGAAACTCGCTTGACTCAAAAAGAAGTGCAGCAAACTATCTTAGATGGCTTTTTCCCTGAAGTGGCCTGCGAAGCCAAACCTAAAACTCGTAAGAAAGCCCTGACCGATTTTTCACTACCCTATCCTTCGGATGCGGGCATTACCCGTCATATCGCGGCGTTTTTAGCAGAGCAGCAGGTCGCTCTAGCAAAAGACCATGCATACGCTCTACCCGATACCTGGTTACTCAACGGTGGCCCATTTCTAAGCTCGCAAATTGAAGCTCGATTGAAGTCAGTGGTTCACAGCTGGCAGAGCAACGACACCAACTGGTTGCGAAATCCTGAGCCTCAGACCGCTGTTGCCAAAGGTGCAGTACAGTATGGTATGGCATTACACAAGCAGACTACTTTGATAAAAAGTGCCGTAGTACGCCATTACTTTTTAAAAGTAAGCAGTGACAGTGGCTACAAAGCTGTCTGCATTTTACCCAAATTTTCAGAGCCTAACAGCAGGATCACATTAGACCGGGAATTCAAGCTTACTAAAGGCAAGCCAGTAAAATTCGAAGTGGGTTATCTTCTTTCTGAAGAACCGTATCACAATGGCAGTATCATCGACTGGCACGAAAAAATTCATCAATTGCCTTCTCTTGAAACCCAGATTCAGGGAGCAGGCAGCACCACCATTAGACTGACAACGGAGTTGGATGAATTAGGTGTGCTAAATGTTGTCATGCAGGAGCAGGACAGTGAAGAAAACTGGCAGCTCAACTTTAATATCAGGCAAGACAAAAACACTAACAAACAAGAGCAGCTATCAAGCGAGTTAGTCGCCGCATTGCAGGTTATTGAGCACTGGTTTGGTAGTGCCGCCGTTGAACTACCCAAAGAACCCTTGCGTAAATCGCTGGAGAAATTGCTGGGACCAAGAGAGAACTGGAGCGGCAATATCGCCCGTCAGCTGTTCGATAAGCTATTGGACGGCGCGAAAAAACGTTGACGTAGCCCTCAACATGAACGTACCTGGTTTAATCTCGCAGGCTTCTGTTTGCGACCTGGAATCGGTTTCGACAGCGATACCCTTCGTATAGACCTGCTTTGGCCATTGTATGCGCAGGGAATTCAGTATAATCAACAGGTGGATATCTGGAGTCAATGGTGGACCTTCTGGCGACGCGCGTCTGCAGGATTGTCTCAGGAACAACAAATGTTGCTGTATAGCGATTGTCACTCTGTGTTAAATGCGAAAAAGCGCAAACAGGCTGGCAAACCCAAAATGACGGCCGCACCAGAAGAGAAAGTGAAACTACTCGGCTCCTTGGAACGATTACCCACAGACCTGAAAAGCAAGATCTTACAAGCTGTTTTTTCCCAGTTGTTCGATAACAAATTAGGAAAAGATATGGTCTGGACCGCTGCGCGTCTGATCAATCGAGCTCCCCTTTATACGCCTGACAAACTTATGCTGAGCGAGGAAGCGATAGAACCATATCTGGAAAAGCTGGCTGACCTGAATAGCCATAAACAAAAACAAGTGCAAATGATCATTGATGCCAGCATGGCATCAGTGGGTGGTAGTCAGGAACTCTGGGGAGATGCATTGCCAACCGGACTCAGTCTTTCCTGACCAGTTGCCAGCAGCGTCCGGTAACATTCTAAAAGTTAACTTCCTGAAACCGTGCACCTTCGGTTAGCACGGTCATTTTTTGCATGTTGCTGGTCGCAACCCCTATGCGCCCTGAATCGGTTTGTAGAATAATCTCTTCGCATTTATCTTCGCTTGTTGTCACAATATCTTGCGCAATGCCGGTCACCAGAGTCCCCTCGCGAAGCTGAATCGTCACCCGGTAATGAAACATACAGGCAATTTCTAAATAGTCGTGTAGATCACAAGACACTGTGCTTTTCATTTACTTGGCCACCAAATGCATTATTCATTCCTGTCGGATGTTATACCAATGAGCAATAAACTTACACTCACTGATTACCAATAACCACAATTGGTCACCAACATTTTAAAATTATTTTAACTTTCACCATGACCACTTGTCAGATTATCATCGTCACCTGCCACACTTCTTATCGAGATAATATTTCTTATATAAAATCAATACTTTAACAAATTTCACAATCTGTAAAATGAAAGCTAAATATTGTTTACTAAACCATTACTCTCCCTGAAACACAGCGAAAACTTAACATAAAAACAACACTTTTACTTGCCAAAATTATTTTATTGGTTGACAAATTGGCAATATACTAATAATGTTTTTGTTAAACCTATTGGTAACACTGTCTTGCTGATTGGTTTTAGGGGGCTTCGCCCACCTGGTAAGAAACAACGAGACTAGAACTTTTATGCTGTTGTTCAGCGGATATGACTACTGCGTAAAAGTATTAAGTTAATCATGTGCGACATTGCCTGGCGTTTGATGAGGTGAGCAATGATTCAATCGCAAATAAGTAAGCGCCAAAATATCTAGGAGTTACTCATGTCAAAACCTGTCATTGGATTTATCGGCCTCGGCTTAATGGGGGGCAACATGGTAGAAAACCTGCAAAACAAGGGCTACCCGTTGGTCGTAATGGATCTCAATAAAGATGCCGTCGCTGCTTGTGTCGCTAGAGGTGCAACGACTGCCGGCTCAGCCAAAGAATTGGCCGCTGCAGCAGATATCGTGATGCTCTGCCTGACCACCTCAGTCATCGTTGAAAAGGTGGTTTATGGTGAAGATGGTATCCTCGCCGGAATTAAAGAAGGTTCGGTACTGGTAGACTTTGGTACCTCCATTCCGGCTTCTACGCGGAAGATTGGTGCAGACCTGGCAGAAAAAGGGGTTGGCATGATTGATGCTCCACTGGGCCGCACCCCCGCTCACGCGAAAGACGGTCTGCTTAATATTATGGCAGCAGGTGACATCGATATCTTTAATAAAGTGAAATCCGTTTTGGAAGATCAGGGGGAAAACGTATTTTACCTCGGAGCTCTTGGCGCTGGCCACACCACCAAACTGATCAATAACTTTATGGGGATGACAACGGTCTGCGCCATGTCTCAGGCATTTGCCGTAGCAGAAAAAGCCGGCGTCGACCGACAACAATTGTTCGACATTATGTCAACAGGTCCATCGAGCTCACCATTTATGCAGTTTTGTAAGAATTATGCCGTGGACAATGTCAGTGACCTGGGCTTTTCAATTGCGAATGCTAACAAGGATCTTGGTTACTTTTTACAAATGCTGAAAGACCTGGGTACCGAATCAAAAATTGCTGAAGGCTCCTCCGCTAACCTGCAGGCAGCATTTGATGCAGGTATGGGCAACGGCAATGTGCCAGAAATTTTTGACTATTATTTGAAACTGACCAAGTAATCCATGTGCTTTATCGTCCAACGCTTAAAGCACAATAGGTGGTTATAAAAGAGAGACTGATTTTGTCCCGTTGATAACCGAATTTCACACCAGACGGCAGCCGGTAAGTGATGCTCAATCTGGTATACAGATCCATAGTGGAATTAGAGAGGATTTCTCGGTGAGGCCTCATAAAGACACAATTAAAAAGAGTTTATTATGCGTCCATTAAAAGTTTACTCGATACAAGTCATTGCGCTGTTGTTATGGTGTTGTGCTACGCACCTGACCGCCAAAGAATTCTTTGTCGAGAGCCAGGAAGCCTACAATGACATTGCAAAGAACCTGGCTGCTGGCGACACAATCGTACTCAAAAACGGGACCTGGACGGACTTTGAAATCCTGCTAAGTGGCCAGGGTAGTAAAGATGCTCCCATCACACTGACCGCTGAAACAAAGGGCCAGGTTATTTTGTCAGGCCAATCAAATCTGCGACTGGCAGGCCGCTATCTGGTTGTATCAGGTCTGGTATTCAAAAATGGCTACACACCAAGCAGTGCGGTTATTGAATTTCGTCGCAATAAAAATGAACTCGCGTTTTACTCCAGAGTTACCGAAGTCGTTATTGATAATTTTAACAATCCTGACAAACGGGAATCAGACTATTGGGTCGCGCTCTATGGACAGCACAACCGCTTCGACCACAGTCATTTAGTAGGTAAACGCAATAAAGGTGTGACAGTTGCAGTCCGTTTGAATAGCGAACAAAGCCAACAAAACCACCACCGAATTGATCACAACTACTTTGGCTATCGTCCGACATTTGGCTCCAATGGTGGGGAAACGCTGCGCATAGGCACAAGCCACTATTCTCTCAGTGATTCTTTTACCTTAGTAGAAAACAACTTTTTCGAACACACCAATGGAGAAGTTGAAATCATCTCGGTTAAATCGGGCAAAAATACGCTGCGAAGCAACCTGTTTTATGAAGCACGTGGTACATTGACCCTGCGACATGGCAACGGCAATATCATTGAAAACAATATCTTTATTGGTAACGGTGTTGAACACACTGGTGGCATAAGGGTCATCAATAAAGATCAAATCATTCGCAACAACTATCTTGAAGGTCTGACGGGCTACCGTTTTGGCAGTGGGTTTACGATCATGAATGGCGTGCCCAACTCCCCGATTAATCGTTATCACCAGGTTGAAAACGCTACTATCGAAAACAACACTCTGGTAAATGTGCGTCACATTCAATTGGCGGCAGGAAGCGACGCTGAACGTAGCGCTGTACCAATAAACAGTGTGATGAAAAACAATCTGATCATTAATACTGACAAGCAGCAACCATTTACGACCTTCGATGATATCAGCGGCATTAAATTCACTGGCAATATTGCCAATTCGAAAGTCTTACCGGAACTACGTTATGGGGTTGAACAACGCGATATCCCGCTGACAAGATTTTCCAACGGCTTGCTGTACCCGCAATCCAGCGACATCACCATTGGCGCAAAACGCGACCTTAAAGTTCTTGTCAAAGAGGACACTGGCGTCAATTGGTATCCTAAAATCCCCGCGATCGTGGCTTTTGATTCAGGAAATGCTGTTACCGTAAAAGCGAACTCAAAAGCGTTTTTAGCCGCTATTGAAAAGGCAAATTCCGGTGATGTCATTCTGCTAGCCTCTGGACAATACGACATCCCAAAACTGGTAAAAATTGATAAAACGTTAACCATCAAAGCACAGCAAAAAGGCCAGGTAAGAATCAGTTATGAGCGCTCAACGCTATTTGAAATCCACGATGGTGGCAGTTTAAAACTTGAAGGACTGGTGATTTCCGGCGAAAGCAGTCCCGACTCTGCAGGCAATAGCGTTGTGCGGACCCGCAAATGGGGCATGGTCGAAAACTATCGTTTGGTGGTATGCGATTCCATTTTGACCGATTTGGATATCAATCACTCTTTCCATTTTTTTGTCACGGGTAAAGGAGCATTTGCCGACGAACTAACGCTAATCAACAACAGGTTTGAGAAAGTCAGTGGTGACATACTTCGACTAAACAAAGAAATCGAAGACCTGGGTATTTATAACGCCGAATATGTGACGATTGAGAATAACGACTTCAGCGATATCCTTGGAGCCGTAATCAAACTTTATCGTGGTGGTAACGATGAGAGCACCTTCGGGCCACATTTGATAATGACCAACAATAAGCTTAACAATGTTGGATTTGGCAAACGCAATAAGCGTCAGGCGAGCCTTTATCTGCACGGCGTACAGGTAACCAACATTGCCAACAACACAATAGTGAGTTCTGCTCCAATTAAGGTTGAGCATACTGTGGGTGAACCAAAAACAGCAATCATTGACAACACCTTTAAAGCCACAGGTGCACCAACAGTAAAAGAACTGCGAGCGAAAGGTCCTCATACCGCCAACATCGCTAACAACATCGTCGTCAACCAGTAAGCTGAGGTAGTCAAATGTCTTTCTTAACATCGTCCGCAAAATTTTCTGTTTTTCTGGTGACGTTTCTTGTCCTGCTTTTTACGGCCAATGTACAGGCATCTCATCCTAATCTGGTAATCACCCAGCACGATGTGCAACAAATGCGTGAAGCCATTGCGCAGAGCGGGCGGTTTGCAATGGCATACTCAGCACAAAAAGAGCTGGTCGACCAACAAATTGTGCATCCAATCACCGTACCGGTGCCACAAGATGGTGGGGGTGGTTACACCCACGAACGCCATAAGAAGAATTATCAGTTGATGTATAGCGCCGGCATCATGTATCAGCTGAGCCAGCAAAACCAATACGCCGAATTTGTGCGCGACATGTTGATGGCCTACGTTGAGCTGTACCCCACATTGGACGTCCATCCGAAGCGCAAGGTGAAATCACAAAATCCCGGCAAGCTATTCTGGCAAAGCCTGAATGAAGCGATGTGGCTGGTATACACAATACAGGCTTATGATCTGGTACATGAGGCGCTTAGCGCCGCAGAAATTGCCGCCATCGAAACGAAGTTGCTGAAACCCGTCGCACTGTTCCTCTCAGAAGGACAGCCCTCAACGTTTAATAAAGTACACAATCACGGCACCTGGGCAACAGCAGGTGTCGGTATGGCCGGTTATGTAATGAACGAACCAGATTGGGTTGAAAAAGCCCTGTATGACCTTGACAAATCAGGCAAGGGTGGCTTTTTGAGACAGCTCGACGAGCTTTTCTCACCTCAGGGTTACTACAACGAAGGTCCCTACTACCAGCGTTTTGCATTGTTACCCTTCGTTACGTTTGGCAAAGCTATCCAAAACAATGAGCCACAAAGACACATTTTTCAGCACCGTAATGGCGTGTTGTTAAAAGCCATCGATACAACCATTCAACTCAGCTACAACGGTCTGTTTTTTCCGATCAATGATGCTATTAAAAGCAAAGGCACCGACACCATTGAGCTGGTACATGGTGTCACCGTCGCCTATAGCTTAACAAAGGATCCTGGCTATCTGGATATCGCTCAGCAGCAGGGGCAAATCATCCTGTCTGGTGACGGTTTAAAAGTAGCACAGGCACTGAATAAGGGTTTACAGGAACCATATGATTTTAGATCTGTAGCCTTTGGTGATGGTGCAGATGGTGAACAAGGTGCGCTGGTTATTATGCGCAGTCAGATGGGTGGCGATCAGGCCCTGCTATTTAAACCGGCAGCACAAGGATTAGGTCATGGTCACTTTGACAAACTGACTTGGCAATATTACGACCACGGCAATGAAATTGTATCCGACTACGGTGCTGCTCGCTTCCTCAATGTTGAGGCAAAGTTTGGTGGCCGCTACCTGCCAGAGAACAATAGCTATGCGAAACAAACGATTGCTCATAATACAGTGGTGGTAGACGAAACCAGTCACTTTAACAGCGAGGTCAAAAAAGGTAATAAGCACCACCCTACTCTGAACTTCTTTGCCACAAATCAACATGGTTCGGTAGCCAATGGTGAAATTAGTACTGCTTATGAGGGAGTGAAACTTGCGCGCACCCTCGCCCTCATCAACTTGCCCGAACTCAAAACGACATTGGCATTGGATCTGTTCAATGTGACTGCTGACCACGCACACCAATTTGACCTTCCTCTGCACTACCAGGGGCAGCTTATCGACACCAGTTTTCCACTCTCGGTCAATACCAACCAACTAACAGCACTGGGACTGAAAAACGGTTATCAACATTTATGGCTTAAAGGAGAGGGACAACCTGAGAAAGGGCTTGCAAAAGTTTCCTGGTTAAATGACAACGGTCGCTTTTATACCCAAACCAGCATCGTCAATGGCGATGAGTCATTCTTATTCACACAAATCGGTGCCAACGACCCGAATTTTAATTTGCGCAATGAACAAGGGTTTATCCGCAGAGTCGGCAATAAAGCGCAGCACCGGTTTATCTCTGTACTGGAACCTCATGGTGAGTATAACCCGAGCAAAGAATATACCTTAGATGCCACTAGCAAAGTAACAGAGCTTAAATACAGCCAGCAAGGTGTTGTGGCGCTAGTCACAATCGAGATAGCTGGATTCACCTATCTGGTCGCGATCAATGAGTCAAAGGTGCTGCAGCCTCAGTCATTCGAATATCACCACAAACCATTTTCGCTGAACGGCCAATTTGCCGTTTACGCGGTGAACAACCACCAGGAGCTAGCAAGATGAAAACCCAAAGTGCCCACTTTCTATTTGGCAATAAAACTGAAATTGAAGATCTTGGTGGTGGTTTAAAACGTCAGATGTTGGGATACAACCAGGAGTTAATGGCCGTAAAAGTCTGGTTTGACAAAGGTGCTGAAGGTTATGTCCATGCCCACCGGCACTCTCAGGTGACCTACGTTGAAAAGGGTGAGTTCCACTTTAGTATCGGTGGTGAAATCCAAGTATTAAAGGCAGGTGATAGTTGCCTCATTCCACCTCATGTTGAGCATGGTGCAGTATGCCCAACAGGGGGCATCTTAATAGACACCTTCAGCCCAGCGCGTGAAGATTTCATTGGGGAATAACATGTTTAAACTGAAAGGCTTACGCTGGTGGGTAATCGCTTTAATCGCACTGGCTACCATAATCAACTACATCGACCGTCAGACTCTGAGTGTGCTTTGGCCAGATATCGTTGAAGATCTGTTTCCTGACAAATCGGCTCTGGAGCGAAAACAAATTTATGCCAATATTTCCATTGTATTTGTCTTTGCTTATGCCTTTGGTCAGGCGATATTCGGTAAAATATTCGATTGGATTGGCACGCGCCTGGGTTTTGTTCTCTCCATCGGGGTCTGGTCACTGGCAACTGTTGCTCACGCTTTTGCCCAAGGCGTGCTTAGCTTCAGTATTTTCAGAGCCATTCTGGGAGTCGCTGAAGCCGGAAACTGGCCGGGTGCAACTAAAGGTAATGCAGAGTGGTTCCCGATTAAAGAACGGGCGCTGGCGCAGGGAATATTCAACTCGGGGGCCGCTATCGGTGGCATCATTTCCATCCCTCTCATCGCTTTTTTAACGGTTTATTTTAGCTGGCAAATGGTGTTTGTTGTGGTAGGTGTTGTCGGTTTTCTGTGGCTGGTACCCTGGTTGGTATTAGTAAAATCTCCTCCGGGCACTCACCCGTGGCTCACCGAAGAAGAGCGAGAATACATCTTAACGGGCCAGAAACGCGATTCATCGGAAGAAAGTACTAATGAAGAGGACGAGTATAACCCTTCAACAGCGGAACTGTTATCACGCAAGCAAAGCTGGGGAGTAATAATCGCTTCTGCGGCTATCGACCCTATCTGGTGGTTGTTTGTTTTCTGGATCCCTATCTACCTTAACGAAGTGTACGCCATGGATGTGAAATCCATCGGTATCTACGGCTGGGTCCCCTATGTTGGAGCCATGTTTGGCGCCTGGTTCGGTGGATTACTGGCCCAAAACAGACTGAAAGCTGGCTGGAACGCTGATAAAACCCGAAAGCTGACAATTACCTTAGGTTGTCTGATCATGTTGCCTGCTCTTCTGGCCATGGCTAACCCCGGAGCCCCAGTCGTTGCTGTACTTATCATGGCGGTCATATTGTTTGGTTTCCAGACTGCTATCGGCAATGTACAAACACTGCCAAGTGATCTGCTGGGCAAAAAGGCGGTTGGTACGTTAGCTGGATTTTCCGGCATGGCCGCCAAGTTAGGCGCCGTCGGTTTAACCTCTTTGGTTCCGTTTTTGACTGCGGATGGAAACTACACCCCAGCATTTGTTATCGGTGCCTCACTAGCCATTATCGCAATGGCGTCGGTTTGGATACTGATCCCAAAAATCGAACCCTTACATAAGCCAGAGTAAAACCATGAATCGGATTCACTTTTTAGGCGAATGTATGGTGGAACTAAGAATATTGGATGACACCACCATGGGGCAGTCATTCGCCGGCGATGTATACAATTCAGCCGTCTATCTAAAGCGCTGCTATCCAGACATTGCCACAAGCATAATCACGGCAATTGGTAAGGATAAGCTCAGCAATAACATGCTTGATTGCTTTAAGTCTGAAAACCTGGACACAGGATTCGTTTTTCAGCATGACAGCAAAGCACCCGGTCTTTATCTGATTGAGACAGATGCGCTGGGAGAGCGCAGTTTTACCTATTGGCGTAACGACTCAGCCGCCAGAAAAATCACCGGATTCCTGAATGATGAGGTGCTTAAAAAGCTGTCACCAGGAGACTTGTTGTTTTTATCAGGTATCTCACTTGCGGTTATTGAAGAAAATGCTCGCACCGCCTTTTGGGACAAATTGAAACAGCTCAAAGCGGCGGGCGTGAAAATTGTCTTTGATCCCAATTATCGGGCACGTTTGTGGCGGGATCAGGAGCAGGCAAAAGAGCAATTCCACAACGCCTTTACCCTGTCAGATATTGCTCTACCGGGCGTTGAAGACCTCGCGGAGTTGTATGGAGTTGATTCTCCACAGGGTGTGATCGATTTTTGTCGGCCTTATGAGCTGGAAGAAATCGTCGTCAAAAATGGGCCTGAATCGGTTGTGACCTTTGCCAACCATGAGCTGCTAAGTCATGAGATTACACCTGTGACTCAGGTTGTCGATACCACCTCTGCAGGAGACGCATTTAATGGTGTGTATTTGGGCGCTCGTCTTTCAGGACGTGGCGTTGCAGAAGCAGTTCACCTGGCAGCCACAGCTGCAGGTACCGTTATACAGCATCCTGGAGCCATTGCGCCAAGGGTACCGTTTTTAAACGTGATGACCAATGCAGGCGTCTAGGTGATGGCCAATCACTGTTATCAAAGGCGCTGGATACTGCACTTACATAACTGTCAGGTGCCAAAAAAATAGTCTGCTGGCGAATAGATTATTCATCTTCGGCAAGCCGACTTTCGGGTTTCCCACAACAAATACAGGAGAGATAAAGCCATGACTCGCTTTTCTGAATTAATGTCAGGGCAGACATTATTGCCTATCATTCAGGCGAATTCACCGCAACAGGGGGTGCGGATTGCCAGAGCCATGGCCGATGCCGGGCTGAAACTGGTGGAAGTGGTGCTACGAACCAACGCTTCTATTGACGCACTTCGCGCTATCAAATTGGAAGTGCCAGAACTAAAAGTAGGCGCTGGCACAGTAATCAACTCGGAAATTTTGCAACAGGCACTTGCCGCCGGTTCAGATTTCATTGTCACCCCTGCCGTGTCTGAACAACTACTTCGTGAACTGGTAACCTGTACTGTCCCGGTGCTACCCGGTGTATCTAACACAGGTGAGATTCTGCTTGCCCACGAATTTGGATTCAACGAATTAAAGCTATTTCCCGCATCACTGTCTGGTGGAGCCCCTTTTCTGTCCGCTGTCTCATCGGTTTTTCGACACGTCAGCTTTTGTCCAACAGGAGGCGTGAGCCAGCACAACAAATCCGACTATCTAACATTGGATAATGTCTTTGCCGTGGGTGGCACCTGGATAGCCACCAAAGAATGGGTAGTTCAAGAAAATTGGTCAGCCATTACAACCGCCTGCCGCGCAGCGCTCAACTAACAAGGGATTCATCGATGGAAAATTTAGCCCAAACTATTCAACCAGGAGTGGTCGTCGGAGAGCAGGTAGCTGAGATCTATGCCCATGCGCGCGCCAATCAATACGCACTTCCCGCCGTCAATGTGGTAGGTACGCAGTCTATTAACGCCACCCTTGAAGCAGCAAAAAATGTTAAATCCCCTGTCGTCATCCAATTGTCGAATGGTGGTGCCCAGTTTTTTGTCGGCAAAGGACTTTCTTTACCGGGGCAGCAATCCGCAGTACTTGGTGCGGTCGCTGCGGCGAAATATGTTCACTCCATTGCGGCATATTATGAGGTACCTGTGTTGCTCCATACTGACCATGCAGCGAAAAAGCTGTTGCCGTGGATTGATGGCCTGTTAAACGAAGGCGAACGTCACTTTGAAACAACCGGCAAACCGCTTTTTAGCTCCCATATGTTGGATCTTTCAGAAGAATCCTTAACTGAAAATATCGAAATTTGTGAGCAGTATCTGACCAGAATGGCCAAAATGGGCATGACACTGGAAATTGAATTAGGTTGCACCGGCGGAGAAGAAGATGGCGTTGATAATACCCACTTGGACAACTCGGCTCTTTACACCCAACCAGAAGATGTCGCTTTTGCCTATGAGCGGCTAAGCAGAATCAGTCCTAATTTCATCATTGCCGCTTCATTTGGCAATGTCCATGGCGTCTACAAACCCGGTAATGTGGTGCTTACACCGACCATACTTCGTGACTCACAAGCCTATGTAGCCGAAAAGTTTAATTTACCCACCAACAGTTTGAATTTTGTTTTCCATGGCGGCAGTGGGTCAGAGCCAGAAAAAATCGCCGAATCGCTGGGCTATGGCGTAGTAAAAATGAATATCGACACCGATACCCAGTGGGCCAGTTGGAATGGTGTATTGAGCTACTACAAAGAAAAGCAGGATTACCTCCAAGGACAAATTGGCAATCCACAAGGGAATGATAAACCAAACAAAAAATACTATGACCCCAGAGTCTGGTTACGTCATGCAGAACAACACATGGTGTTCAGACTCATTCAGTGTTTCAACGACCTTAATTGTGTAAACCGATACTAAATATGCGTAGATTAATTCCTGTGTTAAAACAAGATGGGGTTGAAACCGATCTCATCATGCTTATTCGAACAATCCTGGCAGCCAGTAAAGAAATTGCTTTTCGCGTCAGCCAGGGTGATCTGGCTGGGATTTTAGGCTCTACCCTTAATGAAAATATTCAAGGTGAAGTACAAAAGAAACTGGATGTTTTGTCGAATCAGTTGTTAAAAGAAATATTACAGGACGATGACTCGGTTCGAGCGATTGCCTCTGAAGAGGAGGATCATGCAGTAGGCGGACACCCGCACGGCAAATATATTGTTGCCTTTGATCCTTTGGATGGCTCTTCCAATATTGATGTAAACGGTCAAATAGGCACTATATTTACTATCTATCCCGCTAGAGATGACGTGCCCTTTGACAGTGATGAGCAGTTTTCTCAGCCGGGAATCAATCAAGTGTGTGCTGGCTACGTGCTTTATGGTCCATCCTCATTGTTGGTCATGTCCACAGGAGGTCCAACCCGCTGTTACACACTGGATTTGACTCATGGTGGTTATCTGTTAACTAAAGACACTTTAGTTGTCCCCAAAGACAGTCGGGAATTTGCCATCAATATGGCCAATTACCGTTATTGGCAGGACGAAACTCAGGGGTATTTTGATCAGGTTTTACATGCTTCTGATGAATATGCAAAAAGTTCAATGCGTTGGAATGCAGCAATGGTTGGTGACGTTCACCGGGTACTATGTCGAGGCGGAGTTTTTATGTACCCAGAAGATAAACGCTGCGGGAATCAAAATGGCAAGATCAGGCTGCTTTACGAAGCAAACCCATTATCGCTATTGATGGAAAATGCCGGTGGCAAAGCCACATCAAGAAGACAAAGGATACTGAATATTTATCCTGATCATTTACACCAGCGTGTACCTGTTGTACTAGGCTCTGTTGCACCTGTGGACGATTACAATGCGGCGGTTTTCCCTGAAAGTTAACTTACTAGAAGTTAGAAACGGTTGATTCTAACTTGGGTTATTCCAATTAGTGATATTCAGTGAAAAGTGAATTCTTTTTGGGCAAAACAGATACTTTTAGAACTAAATGGGGCACGATTTGACTTCCAACTTCGTTCACCCTCCCCTTTTCTTAGGGTCATAATACACTAACATCTTAAGCCGCCTACTAGAGTTTCGTACCCTTCGAAGACGTGTTTAGATCTGAAGCTTCCATGTTGCACTAGATGCGCCAGACCGCCAGCATCGACTCAGTCTCGCGCCTTGACCTAACACATCAGTGACTGCGCTGACCTGAATCATGATAGTACCGAACAGGAAAGTGACCATCCGGTTAACAATAAACCTCATCCAAGAATCGAAACAACCCTGCTTCCAATTTTGCTTTTTGGTATACCAAAATATCTTTTTTAAGTAACATTTAGCTTTCAAACGCAATTTTTTAGCGGATACTGATTTCGATTGGCCCTGATAACACAGCGATTCTGTCACTACCACAAACCACTCACCTTCTCAAAATACCCTATATATATTAATAAGTTAAGCTTTGCATCAAAGAGACAAAACCAACCAAGATTACAATCCGGGCATTATTGGTAATAACTTTACATCGATTTATTTGCATTTTAACCTTACCAAAGGGTTGACCTTTTTATATTTTGGTTGTAATTTTATTGTAAATTCTTTGTAAAAGACGCAACGCGCCAATGAAGAATCATGGTAATCCAATTTCGTTTTAAATTTTTTGGTAGTAAATGCAGTTGTAAAAAATTTAAGTATGGCAAGAGACAACACACAGGAAAAAATGATGAGACCCAATCTATCTAAAATTACCCTGGCGATACTTTCAGCGAGCGCGTTGAATATGGTTTCGTCAGTTCACGCGCAAGAAAGCGAGTCTGAAGCTGACAAAAATCTGGAGGTCATTGAAGTATCTGGCATTCGGGAGTCGCTGACTAATGCATTGGCCGAGAAACGTTCTGCAAATAATCTGATAGAAGTCATCCAGGCAGTTGATATTGGTAAGTTGCCCGACCAAAACCTTGCCGAAGTGTTGGAAAATGTCACAGGGATTCAGATTACGCGTGAAGCAGGTGTGGGTACTGGTGTACAAATACGGGGCACCAATGCTAATCGTACTGAAATCAATGGTGTATCTACTGTTGGCTCAGGCGCTGGCCGGGGTGGTATTGATTTTGAAGATGTGTCAGCGGCAATTATCTCTGCTGTTGAAGTGATCAAAGCGCCGGAAGCAAAAACCATTGAAGGCTCTGTCGGTGCCACAATTAATTTACGCACAATCCGCCCTCTTCAGCTAAATGACACACTTGGGTCTATCCGTTTACAGGGTGAAGACAGCAGTCTTTCGACAGACAGCATCACCCCCCGTATCTCTGGCGCGTATGGCGACAATTGGAAACTGGACAACGGTAGATTTGGTGTTGTAGTGAGCGCCAGTTACGCTGAACAGGATGTCACCGCGTTCCGTCCTCGTGTTGACCGTGACAATATCATCGCCTCAGACAGTGGCGCTGCAAGTGCCCAATCGTTCGACTTCTTGCCTATCCAATTCCTGAATCAGGACTACGATAACTACGAATACGAAACAGTCAACTTCGCGGGTACATTGGAATGGGCGCCCAACGACAATACAAAATTCTATTTTGATGCCGTGGTAAATGATCAGGAACGTCGTCAGGAAAGTTCCAGGGTTCAGGCATCAGGCGTCAGCAGTCTTAACAATATTTCGATTCCAACGGCATTTGAAACGGTACAATTTGGTTCATTGGGAGGCCAGGATTTAGGAAGTATTGAAGCCGCATTGCAAGGTGTGATCCCGGTTGATCTTGAAGATGACGACGATGATCCAAACCTGCGTTTTTCCAGTGATACCAATTCACGGATTACTGACAGTCAGATTTTCCGAATTGGCGGAGAATGGCAAAATGACACACTTTCAGTGAAGGTTGAACTTTCAACGTCCAACTCTGACTCAACGACCCCAAGCTTCAATACCACATTAAACTTCATCAATCCCAACACGCCTCTCGACGCAGGCGGTGGCAACGACAACAGTGTTCCCTTTGCTTACGACCTGACGGGGGGATCTTTGGCATTTGGTGTTGCTTTTGGTGAAGAAAATGCGCCCACGGTGGCACAGCTACTGGATCCGGCTAACGTCGTTCTCCGTGATGTCAATATCGGTCGCGACATTGCCGAAAACGCGGAAGACGCCTTCAGAGTTGATGTAACTTATGACCTCTATACTTCAATTTTTACAACATTGGATTTTGGCTATCGTTATAACGAAACATCCAGTTTAAGAGACCAGATTCGTACCAATGTTGGGTTGAGAAGCATGGATGATAGTCCCAGAGGCAACCTGTTTGCTGATGTCCTGACTCCCGGACCAAACAATTTTAATTCGGCCGATGGTCGTCAATTATTTGTGGGGGATTTCCTGCTCATCAACCCGGAACTAGTGGCCTCTGACCCTGATGGTGTATTAAACACCTTAAATGCCGCGATTACGGCCCATGGGGGTAGCCGTTCTATCAGTTCACCTTCATCTCAAGTCAGCGGCTTCTTTGATATTGAAGAGCAAACACACGCCTTGTATGCTCAAGCTAGTTTTGAGGTCGGTATATTCAGAGGTAATGCAGGTCTTCGTTATTTAGAAACCGAGGTAAATTCTCTGGGTAATTCAATCACTGTTGACGCCAACGGCAATCAGCTCGTCGAGCAAAGAACAACAAAAGGTGATTATGATTTCCTATTGCCCCGCTTCAATGTCGTAGCCAATATAACCGATGATCTTATCGTTCGTTCTGGCTGGTCAAAGGATATCAGACGACCTGATTTCAATGACCTATCTACATCAGTCACCTACAGTACCAGCCCTAATCCACCTGTTGCCATTGGTAATCCGGGGTTGATTCCTGAGGAAGTCAGGTCTTTTGATTTGTCCGCAGAATGGTATTTCGCACCAGCTAGCGTCTTAAGCGTCGGTATTTTCCATAAGACTAGATCAAATCTGCATGTATCTCAGCAAGTTGATCCATTTGAAGATCCGACGACTGGCTTCCGTGATATTACCGGACCTGATTGTGAGCAAGGGGGCATATTCAATCCCATAGCTGACATTAACGTTTTTGGTCCGGAAGCTGGTGTAGGCGTATGTGTTCCAACCTCAACCACGATCAATGACACCGGTGAAACCACCCAGAAGGGTATTGAAATCGCCTTCCAGTATGATCTTTCAGGATTTGAAGATGAACTGGGCTGGGCATCGGGATTTGGTATTCTGACCAATTATACTAAGCAGGAATTCTCAGGTGGTGTAGCTGAGGATACCGCCACCAGCCGTGCCAGCGCAGTGTTTGAACGAACCACTGGCGTTGAGGGTATATCAGTGTCCGCCATACAGGGTCTGATAGATTTATCTGAAAACTCTTACAACTTTACGTTGTACTATGAGAAGTACGGTTTGTCCGCCAGAGCACGTTATACATGGCGTGAGGCGTACCGCTCCACCGACTTTGGCAGTACCAGCAGTTTCCCCTGGGGCTTCCCTGTTGTTCAGGAAGACAGAGGTCAGTTAAATGCAAGTATCAGCTACGATGTGAATGACAGCCTGAATATCGGTATTGAAGCCGTTAACCTGACAGAGTCGGATGTCCGTCAGTCCTGTGTCAATGAAGGCTCTCTATTGTGCTTTCAGGGTCTGACTGACCGCCGCATCACATTCGGGGCAAGCTATCGCTTCTAGAAAAGATAATGAACTAAAAAAGATAATGGGCCAGCTTTGCTGGCTCGTATCTGACTGGCAATGCACTCAGAAACAAAAAAGCAAGTCATAGTGACTTGCTTTTTTGTTTGCTACGGGACGTCAAAGAATTCAGCGCATGCTGACAGACAGATAATCCCGGTAATTTACTGTGTTAAATGAGCAATAGAATAAAGCCCACGGGTTTCATCTGTTTTGCGCTTAATCTCTTCCAGCGCCTTTTTCTCACTGGCATCAAACAACGCATTAATCAATCTGTCAAAGTGGTGGTGCATGGCCTTGCGGGCGGCTGATGAATCGCGATTAGCAATAGCGTCATAGATTGCTGTGTGTTCCTCAATCCGCTGTGCAACGCCCTGAGAACAAACATCAGCATAAGCATTAATAATATGGGGTTTAGAACGCCTGAGCTTCCAAAGGTTGTGCACTGACATCATAACTGCATTGTTGCGTGTCGCCTGTGAAATGATTTCGTGGAAGCGCTGGTCAGCATCTTCTGCCAGTTCCGGCGATTGCATATCCACTAATGTTTGTTTTAGTTCCTGCAACTCATTCTCACTAATGGTGGCGGCAGCTAAGGCGGCAGCTTCTGCTTCTATGAGTGCCCGGGCCTGAGTCAGTTCAAAGGCACTGATGGTTTTTTCAGTGTGTTCAGCATTATTTTTGCCAGTAACGTAAACGCCAGAACCTGTTTTGACTTCGACTCGCTCTCTGACCTCAAGCGCGATGATCGCTTCTCGAATAGTCGGACGGCTAACACCATATGTTTCTGCTAATTCACGCTCCGCTGGCAATCGACTTCCCGCCGAATACACACCTTGATCAATCAAAGCTTCAAGTTTGTCCACTACTGTCCAGAAACGTCTGCGACTTTTCATGTTCTGTATCACCCGTTTTTATTGTTGAAACCTACTTATCGCGTCTAAACTAACCTGCAACTAATAAACCAGGCAATGACGCATCAAACATACAGTCTTCGACTGTTATTTACACTTTAAAGTTCAAATTGGTAAATATAAACACACTAATTGGTAAAATACGTATCTTGTGAGTGGTTGTCAATTGTGGATTAATAAATGGCGAGCATTTACTAATTATTATTAGATGATAAAGCTTACGTACATAATTGTATTACCACCTTCACGACCGCTGTATGGTTTTATCAAACATTGTTATCACTGTATCTACATCAATCCTGGCCATTAATTCCTCCCCTTTGGCACGTTTGCCCCAGGGTAACTCGTCCCAGTTTTTCCCTGTCTGTTTTTTTATGGTTTCATCATAAACTGATACGACCTTATCTAAATCGTTAAAAGGGCCTGTTCGCCTTGGATTGCTGTGTGCATATAATCCAATAACAGGTGTACCGACTGTCGTCGCCATATGCGCAGGACCAGTATCCGGAGCAAGCACCAATTCACTGTATTTCAGAATAGCCAGCATTTCTTTTAAGCTGGTTTTACCTACCCAATTTTCGCAGGAATTTTCCATCGCAGACTGGATTTGTTGTCCGAGCGTTTTATCCAGTACTGCCGGACCACCGCAAATCACCACGGCAAAACCCTTTTGAACAGCATGGTCCGCCACCGCGGCATAGCGCTCAGGTAACCAGTTTCGTTCGGCTTTACTGGCCGCCGGGCTGATGACCATGTAATTGTCCAACTTTGCTTTTAGTGACTTGCCAACGTTTTCTTCATCAGCAGACAACGGAATATCCCATTTTAGCGACGCACTATGGGGCACTCCAATGGCATCGGCAAATCCCATAAAGCCTTCCAGAACATGAGCATGCTTTTGCGCTGCAATGCGTTTCCTGGCAAACAGCCAATGCAGCTCTTTACTGCGCGCCCAGTCAAAGCCGATTCTCATTTTCGCTTTAATGACTCTGGACACCCAATTGGCACGAAAAGCCACCTGCATTAAAAACAGGGCATCAAAGTATTCATCCTGTAATTCTGTCCGTAAGCCCTCGACAGCGGCACTTCCCTGACGTTTATCAAAAATGACAAACCTCACGTTTGCCATGCCTTTCAACAGCTGATGTTCAACTTTGCCGATAATCCAGGTAATTTCAATTTCCGGTGAGTACTCTATAATACGCTGAACCATAGCTGCTGCGTGGCACACATCACCAATTGCAGATAAGCGCATTATACAAAGTTTCTTTATTTTCAAAGCATTACCAAAGACGAGGACAAGAAATGCTGTTAATTTCATTACACTTTGCCTCAATTGACAAGGACTAAAAGCGCGCTATGAATTCTGCTCCCCTCCAAAGGTTCAACAATCAGCTTATTTGGCATGACGATAGCCTGTTGCCAGACTGCAACCCGCACTTTTTTGACGGCATGTGGTGGCAAACTCAGGGATTATTGACAGGGGAGTCAAAAGGCAGAGGCACCACCTATTTTTTCCGCTATCAGCATAACGAATTCGTCCTACGCCATTACTTGCGGGGTGGATTGATTGGCAGGCTTTTAACAGATCAGTATTTTTTTACCGGGCTGGAAAACACGCGAGCCTGGCAGGAAAAAAATTTGCTAATGCACATGAACGAGGCTGGCTTATCCACTCCTGTACCTGCTGCTGCCAGAATTCAAAAAATGGGTTTATATTATCGTGCCGATCTCATCACTATCAGAATTCCACATGCCAGAGACATTCACCATATTCTGATGGAATCAGCGCTATCTGATGATGTGTGGCACAAAATTGGGAAGACCATTGCCCACTTCCATACATATCAGATTTACCATCACGATTTGAATATTCACAATATTATGTTGGATGAGTCCGGCAAGGTGTGGTTGATAGATTTTGACAAAGGTTGTGTAAAAAAAGGCGATGACTGGAAGCAGCAGAATCTCGACAGGTTACATCGCTCATTGGAAAAGGAACTGACATTGCATGAAGGTTATCAGTATTCTCATGCGGGCTGGCAAAAACTGCTTGAGGGTTATTACGCTTCGCACGCTTAGGTCAGAAAGTGCCACCTGCCCTCACTGTCGATATTTCTCACGATAATAAAGTTCGTGCAGCTTAGCTTCTTTCAAAAATCCATACATTGCCTCAATCATGGCATGCACCAGTCCTCTGCGGCCAGACAGAAACATCTTTCTTAAAAAATAAGCTTTGAAGAACATCAACGGGAAAACAAACAACAGTTTTAACCAGGAAGGCCGCTTGCCTTTATTGTATTTTTCCTGTGCCTTTAAGGTTGAATATTTATTCTGTTTGGTCATCAAAATGTCAGCGCTATGATAACCATAGTGAATGACTCGCCCTGGAATAGTTGCCTCTTTGGCATTATCGTCCAAGCGTACATTTTCGTGTACCAAGCGGTCGGTAGGAAACGTGATTTTGTCTTTGTTATACAGCCGCACGATGGATCGTTTTGCAGAGGAAGGTGACATCTGCCTGCCCCAGAAAATATCCTCAAAATAAATACGAAAGGCATCGGCCTTTTGTTCGTTAACACTTTGCTGGATCCTGGCAGCATGTTCCTCAGTTAAACTTTCATCCGCATCCAGGTTGAATACCCATTGGTTGTGGCACAAACTCATTGCGTAGGCTTTTTGTCTGGCAAACCCCAACCACTCCTGATGATGAATTTTGGCGCCATATTTAGCAGCAATGTCTAAGGTTTTATCAGTGCTTCCTGAATCCACCAGCACAATCTCATCAAAACACTGAGCAGATTTCAGCATTTCTTCGATATGCTGTTCTTCGTTCAGGGTAATGACAAAAACACTAATAGGGGTGTTAGGCATAACGTTACTCTTTTTCTGATTGTTGCTGATTGATGGACCACAATGCCGCATATTTATGAAAGGCATACTGGCCTAGGATCACAGCCATTAAAAACCCTCGCTTACCGTCCAAAAACCCCAAACGAAATATATACTGCTGGGTAAAGTCTACAAAAAACCGCAGCACGGCATAACTCAAAGAAGTACGCTTATTCTTTTTAGCCTTTTCCTGAGCTCCTAAGACACCATACTTAAGATGTTTTTCCTGTGCGTGGTAATAGTCTCGCCAGCTATAATGCAATAGCGGTGACTTTAGTACTTTAATTGTCTTTTCTGGCATTTCCAGAGATTCGTGCACGCTGCGATCTTTGAAGTTCGCACCTTCCTTTAAAAATATCTTTCCTTGAGGTGATGAATACCGGCCATGCTTTAATGGTTTACCAAATAAATAGGTGTGCCAGGGAATTTCCAGCATGGTCACATTTAAATCAGGCTGTGACATTACCGCATCTATTTCCGATTTCAGTGTTTCGGTGACCACCTCATCGGCATCAATATTCATGACCCAGTCATGCTCGCAGTAACCCAGTGCCCGGTTGCGTTGTGGACCAAAGCCTGGCCAGTCAGTCTGATACACTTTATCAGCGTATTTGCTAGCAATTTCAACGGTACCGTCGGTACTCCCTGAATCCAGCACAATGAGTTGATCCACCCAGCCAGCCAAAGGCTTTAGCGCCGCTTCGATGCGATCAGCTTCATTACAAACGATGAGAAAACAGGAAATTTTGCGTCTTTGCATAACGTCTCTTCTATAGCAGGGGATGTGAACTCGAAAAAGTCTAGTTTCGCGGTCAGTACCTTGCTCGTTTAGCGCGCTATAGTCAAGATCCTCACCCAATTAACAGATTGAGGTAAGTGCTGAAACCACGTTTACGAGGTTAAGACGATACAGAAATGTTTTTCACTCTCAATCTTGTCGAGAGTTCAATACCCAGACCGAGTATCAGCTTGTGACTAATTCTGGGATGCGCTTCTGTTAATTTTGACAAGTTGTTGAGTGTCAGTAAATAGCAGGTGGTTTCCATTTGCCCTGTCTGCACATCTGCGGAACGCGGCAATCCGTCAAGTAGTGACATTTCCCCAAATGTCGCACCTGGGCTCATAGTGGCTAATCGTTCATATTCTGCATCCCAGCCAGGTTGTGTGACCCGAGCCCTGCCTTGCACCAGAAAGTATACGGTTGAGCTTTGATCATTCTTGGAAAAAATAGTCGATTTTGGTGGGTATGTTTGAAGTTTTAAATATGACTTCACAATGCCTAATTCCTCTGGGGTCATAAGACGAAAGGTTGTGACTTCAGACAAGGAAATTTCACGATAGTAACGGTTATCACCGATAAACATATCTAACAGTCTGTCCTCTGCCACCGCCATTGCAACCTCAAGAGAAACAAAACAGTTCTTCTTGTCACCGTATAGACTTATATTTCGAGCTAGCTCCTTGTGTGCGGAGTCGGAATCCACTTTGATACCGCTTAAATACAAAGAGACGTTCTTAGCGAAACACTTTTTCATGCACTGTTGCAGTATTTGGCCCCCCGTTGTATCGACTGACGTAATGCGTGAAAAATCCAGAATAATAAAGTGAACATCCCCTTCAAGTAAGGTATCTATTCGGGCCGCAAGTTTGTCGGCGGTACCAAAGAATAATGGTCCTTCTAACTCCAGTATTTTGATTCGGTTTCCCACTTTCTCTAGGTAATCCAATTCTTTCTGATTGCGTGTGGTATTAGATCGTCTGGTATCACCCTGAGTGTAACGATATATCCCCGACTTGCTCATGCGTACCACAAACCAGGTCAATGAAATGAAAAGCCCAACACCGAGTGCCAGCAATATGCCAAAGGTCATTAAGAATCCCATTACGACCAGGACAAGCGATAGATCTATAAGGGGTTCTAAATCTTGCCTTTGAAGCGCTTTTTTAACCTGTAGTGGTAGAGATAAACTCCATTTGTTAAGGGATTCAAGGGACGTAATAATCAACACGCCCCCGAGAACTACATTTGGGATCTTGGCCACAAGAGGACTCAATAACAACAGGACGGACAACGGGAATAAACCCGTAAAAAATCGAGAAAAGGCGGTTCTGCCACCATACTTGTGATTGGTTAAGGTACTGGTTAGACAGCCTGTTGAGGAAATGCCACCAAATACACCGTTTAGCATATTCCCCATCCCCTGGGCCACTAACTCCTGGTTGGAGTTGACCCGTTGCAGTGTACAACTTTCCCCTACAGCGCAAACAAGTAAGCTGCGCAGTGAGTCAATAACCGCCATACCGAAGGCAAATGGAATAAGATCTAAAACAAGGGCTCCCATTCTCACATCGCTAAGCAGTAGATAAAAGTCATCCATATATTGAGGTGTTGGGAATGCCGCCGGAATTTCTCCAACAGTAGAACCAAGAACGTTGGAGAAGCCGAGATGAACCAATATACCGTAAGCAATAGTACCGACGAAAATACCAACTACAGGCGCCGGAATTTTAGTGGAAGACTTTTGACTAATCCAAGTTGCAATACAAGTGATAGAACCCACAATCAAAGTGAGTGGTTGAATGAGCGACGGGCTATCCACTATATCTGAAAAAGACATATTTATAGGTGCGCCCACCATTACAGGAACCTGTGAAAAGATGATTAGCAATGCACTGCCATTGAGCAAACCAGCTAAAACTGGATAAGGTATGTACTTGGCGGCGCCTCCTAATCGGAGTAAACCAAAGGTTGTTTGAATTATGCCACTCATGGATACGGTCAAAAAAACCAGGCCCAATGTTGCTATCGCTAGTTGCTCAGCAACTAAAACGCCCTCTAAATGTTGTACAGAGACGGTTGTTGCCCCCAGCAACATAAACGACGAAAGTGAGAACGGAGCGGTTGTCATAATGTGCAACCTGCCAAGAGGTGCAGCGATTACGTTCGCTATGAATAACGAAATCAACCCGGCAACGATTCCAAATGGAATATATTCCTCTCCCAATGGGGAGAATACTAATGCGCCAAGAGCAATTGCTCGTGGAAAAGGCAGCATTGAGGCAGTAAGACCGCCTATAAAATCCCCTTTTAAATCCCTGATGTTAACCTTCACGTTTTCCAGACAAGTTTTAACCGTTGCAAAAGCATAGGCTATCAATTGCGAAACGTTAAGACCAATGTTTATGGAATCACCCGTAGTGGATGGCGAGGCTGGACCCAAGCCACATGGATGTGTTGATAACGCCACACGCAACCAGAGCATTAATGAACCGAAGTTAGTTCACAATACTGCGTTTGAAACATGAAAAATAAGGTAGTACAAGATAATTTGGTGGGCGCTACTGGACTTGAACCAGTGACCCTCGCCTTGTAAGGGCGATGCTCTCCCAACTGAGCTAAGCGCCCACATAATATGTGGTATTTTTTGATGTTCAGAAACGTGAGTCCAAAGGGTGAATATTATTCAAGCTTTGGTGGGCGCTACTGGACTTGAACCAGTGACCCTCGCCTTGTAAGGGCGATGCTCTCCCAACTGAGCTAAGCGCCCGTTTCCAAACTTTACTTGCCGTCCCCGGTAAGTGGAGCGCTATTATAGGGATGGCTTAATTACTGTCAACAGGTAAATGATAAAAATGCCACGATTGACGAATTTATCGCCTGTTATACCAATGCATACGCCAATCAATGGAATTACATCACCAATGTACTAGGCTCCCACTAAACACCGTGAGTACTTGCCGCTGATTAATTTGATTAACCAGGTGACAAGCATACTGATCACTACCGACCAAATCAGGTTCAGAATACCCAATGGTGCGACGACTTCAACCATGCGGTATTCAGTCAACAGCGTATTGGTAGCATTAATAAAGGGCCACATAAAAAACACATGCAAAAAATAGATGGCGAAGGAATAGGTACCGAGTTGCATCAACCAATTGGGTAGCGATGACTCCCGCAGAGACAGCCAATACACCATCAGACTAAATACTGCGAACTTTTGTACATACACCAGGGTTTGTAAGACCGAATAAACGCCACTAGGTTGATACTGCCAGGAGAACAGGCAAGCAATGATGATAGTAGTGGCCATAGCGATAATAGTGATGGCAATTTTATATCGGGCGACCCAATTGAGGAACTGCTGATAGCGACTGCCGACATACATTCCCAACGCATATGCACCGAGAAAATAAGCAAAGGATTGAGGCTGAAGAAAATCTGGAAAACCGCTTCTGGAGATGACCAGTGGAGATAAAACGATCGCAATAAAAAGCCAACGGTGGCGCTGATCCAGGTAGACCAGTAATGGCGTCATAACAAACAAAAACGCCAGTACTGGAATATACCAATACTGGATCATTGCCTGTCCGGTCACAATGTTGCGAAGCACCGAAAAACCAAACTGCAGTGCCAGAGGCAAATCCTTCGGCGCTTGTTCTATCGCATAGCTCCAGTTAATGCTGGTCATCAGCAATGTTATTATGCAAAACGGCAGCATCACATTGAGTAGCTTACTCCGATAAAATTCTCGCCAGCTTTTGTTTTTAAGTATTATGCTAAACAGCAATCCGGAGATTATGGCAAAATAAAGGGTCGAGCCATGAAATAACGTCTCGGTAATATGAAACAACCAGGTTAATCCTGTCGAATCTAATTGACCAGTCCAAAAGATAGGAAAAGACCAGGCATGAGCCGCGATTATGGTTAATATGGCAAACCCACGGAATGCATGTAAGTGGGGAATGAAATTGGGTTGTGGCATGGTGACTATTCAGGTTGGTCGAAAAGTCAGCTTATATTGACCAACTATCTTCCTACATGCACTACCATGCATACGTATGGATAATAATTCTTACAATTAAATTGCGTCGTTCAAATGGCACTTAGCGAGCCTAATTTCAGGATATATCTGGCAAGGTAATCACACGTTTTACAAAACTTTAGTGGGAATACGATTACCCATATCACTACAGTATTTGGCAAACATTCACAAGATTAGAACTGTGTCCGCCATTCCAGTTTCCACCACCTGCCTTCCTGTCTGTATGGATGCAGGGTGGTCCCCCCTTCGTAATATTCCACATCAAACAGGTTGTAGATGTTGAATTGCACACGATCATGGTCAGAAAACAATCTATGCCAACTGAATGTGAAATTGGAGATGACTTCATTTGGCAGTCGATGGTCGGATTGTTGATATACCGCTCCGGAGTCAGGGAAAGGATCTTCAATCAATTGCCCATTTAGCTGAATACTGACAGGGGTTAATCTTGATGCCAGATATTTAGTAGATAACTGGCTGGTAATATGCTCTGACCACTGGTGATCCCAGGTGAATGTTAAGGTCTTTGAGGGGATTGCGTAAATTTCATCTCGCCGGGCGACAAACATCTCGGCGTCCTGCACTCGGTGCCAAAATCCCTGCAATCTAAATTGCCAGTTGTCGCCAAAATAGGTAAATTCAGGTTCAACACCAAGAGTAGTAAAGCGGCCGGAGTTAGTATTGATGGGTTCATCCGGCCCGGCAAGATTGTTTCTAAAAACAAAATCCTTGTGTTCATTGTAAAAGACATTCACCTGCACACTGGCTGTGTCATCCATAAACTGCCAAACCGGCGTAATCTGAACGCTATTGAGTTTCTCAGGTTTCAAGTCAACCGAGCCTCTAAAAGCAGGGAGAGCGCCATATCGATTCCAGTAAGGAGGATCAACATAGGATTCACTGTAGCTAAGTTTCAATTGATACTCTGAGGAGGGCCGATATATCACCCCTAGTCTGGGACTAAACTCTTTAATGTCCGGAACGGTAAGGCGTTGTTTTTTATCGTAACGAAAACCAAGATTACCAATCCAGTTTTTTGTCAGTCGCAATTTTGCATTGGCATATAAAGAATGGGTATCTTCTTCTCCAGGAACCACCAGAGGATTGTCATCGTCATATAACTCGCCGACGTATTCGCCATTTACACCAAACGGAAATTTACTGTCATAAACGTCCATATTCAGGTACTGATAACCTAAAACGTACTGATTGTTCTGTTGTTTAATTAAGAGGCCTGAATCAAAACTCATAGTTTTGTCATACATTGCTGCCAGCCCAAATAGCCTAATGGCCGGATTAAGCACAAACAAGGCTTCCTGGTCACTGCGGTCATAACTCACCTTGTTTTTCCAGGTCACGTTTTCATTTATGGTGATATCGTGGGCCAGCTCAACGTGAGTAAAGGTATACTGAAAACCAGGTCCGATACCGTCAGTTAAGGGATAATCATCATAGCGATATGCTTCACCAGTGAGACTTGCCGAGGTAAAAGGCTCGATATAATGGGCGCGACGATGATTCAGTAACAAAGACCAGTTCCCCCAGCTTATTTTGCTCCCAATATCATGCGCCGGGTTATCTCTAAAACCACTGATAATGGAGACTACCGGGTCGGATGCTGGTTGCCGGGCATAATCATTTTCGGGCGTAATCAGGTGGCCTTCACCGTCACTTTGATAACCTGAAGCCCAGGCAAATAACGACAGGCCGTTGTCAAACACTTGACCATAGTTTGCAGCAATATGACGTTGACCATAATTTCCGCCGGCCACATAGAACTGCCCTACACCGGCCTCCGTCGGTTGTTTCAGCACAATGTTGATGACGGCGGTTAACGCAACATTGCCGTAAACGGACGACCCCGGCCCACGAATCACTTCAATTCTGTCCACCTTGTTCAGATCAATACTAAAATCAGGATTGGCCGCAGAGATTACGTGCGAATTGAGGCGGTGTCCTTCTAGCAAAATAAGAATTTTTTGCTGTGCTGAAGAGTAAACGCCGCGCTGCGCAACGTTAACTTCGTTTTGATCCTGCACAAAGGTAAAGCCTGGTACATACTGAATCAGCAGATCTTTAAGTTGCCGGGCGCCAGAATTCACAATCATGGGTTGTGTAATGATACTCACCGGCACAATAGACTCTTCCATCGGCTCATCAAAACGCGAAACCGACTGCACGTTCGTTCTTAACAACTCATCCAGTGATAAATCGAACACAGATAGTTGATCGGCTGTTACTGGTGACGAAAGACATGCACACCATGACAGAAAAAGTAATACCTTTTTTATCATCAGGTTATTAACCAAATTGACCAATAGTGAGCATCAATAACCATATCAGGTTGGCAATATCCGCGGTTTTTGAAAATTATAGTTGAATACCGGGGAACTGCGTTACGTTGCAGGGTGAGTTTATGCCAGTAATGGAGTTTCACTCATAAGTTGTCGTGTTTACCATAACCATCGAGCGGTAATTCTATATGATGGTTCGTTATCGCCACTTTGAATCAAGCGATTGGGATTGAAGTCCTGCACATCCTGAACTAAATAGTCATCACTTAAAATATTGTGGGCAGAGAACATAAGTGTCAAATTCTGCCAGCGTCTGGTGAATTGTAGATTAAGGTAATTAAAGGTGCCTGCTGCGGCACGCGGACCTTGATGCTGATAACTCAGGCCAATAGTGTCACTGTCGGACAATTGTTTAGTTACGCCAAACGATGCGGTGAGTTTTGGTATGAATATGCGAGCAAAGTCCTCACTATCAAACGAGTTGGCATCAGGTTGATAATTAATATTGGATTTCCACACAATGCTGTCGGTTGTGTACTGAAAGTCCAGCTCGAAACCATAGCGATCAAAGTGTTCTGTGTTTTCATAGGTCACTACAAAACCATTTGAAATCCGCTGAATAAAATTATCGGCATGCAACCAGTATGCATTGGCAATAAATGCTTTATTTTGGTCTTTGTAGGTATAGGCAATATCCACGGTGTCGATTGTTTCGGCTTTTAGCTCAGGGTTCCCTGTAATGACATTTGGCGGAATACGAATTGATTGCTGCAAAAAGTTGGGAGAGTTAAAACCATTAGAATAAACCACTTTAATTGTACTAAGGTCATTCAGGTGATACAGCCAGCTTAACCTTGGCAAAAAGTTACTGCCAGACCGGTCATTGTCAACCGCTCTGACACCAACGATTAAACGGTGCTTGTCAATATCCGATAACCACTGCCCATATACTGACCATTCATCTGTCTCCTGTGCATCCATCACAACTATCTCTCGAGAGCCGTCGTCAGCAGTGTGATAATAGGTCCCGGTGGATCGCCGTTCACCTTCAATGCCAACAACGTATTCAGAATGCGCACTGTATTGCGAAATGTATTGTACACCCGCTCTTACACGAAAATTATCATCTCCGTCGGCAAAGTTCTGCTCTCCATCAATCAGCCCACCAAACAAACGCGCAGTGGGAATTTCCAGATGATAGTTATTGTAATCAGCGTAGGCAGTAAATTCGCCTTCTTCCCGCAACCATTTATTTTTGATGTGGAACAAGCGGCCAACTTGCTCCATCTTTGCTTCATTGGCAACGGATGCAGCCGCGGCTAATCCACCATTCTCCGAGCGAAAATCATGGAACAACATGCTAAAGTTCTTGCCAGTGAACTTTAGCATTATCGAATGATCGTCTTCTTTCTTGTCTATCACACCATCAGGTGGCGGCAGTTCTGGAAAGAAAGCAGGCTGGGGTCTGGCTGAATAAAAAGCCTGATATTCCGGTCCTTTACTCACATGGCCTGAAATTGAAACACTGTTTTCACCCACTGGAAATTGCTGATAAAACTCAATGCCAGATTCTGCGTTGCTGGTTAAGGTTCCACTGACACTGCTGATGTCATCGGTTCTGGTCACTATATTGATGACCCCCGCCGAGGCGTTAGAACCATGAAATACCGTGCCAGGGCCTCTAATCACTTCGATGCGGTCAATAGCTTCCAGAGGAATACCCTGCAGCGGTACATCGCCGTGTGCAGGCTGCCAATATGGAACACCATCAAGCGTAAATAGAACCTTTTGATTAAACGCTTCAAAAACGCCGCGCACCATTATTGTTTTAGTACCGATACCTGAATCCTGAACCTGTACCCCTGGCAACATGGAAATCAAATCCGCCAAGGTATGAATACCCATTTTTTGAATCTGTTGCACATCGAGTCGTGAAACAATGGCAGGCGAATTTAATATGTTCTCGGTTTTTGTGGATGCAACAGCGACTTCCAGATCCAGAAGCTGTTCAAAACTCAAATCAAGCGGCGGCTCTTGTGCAGACGCTGAGCCCGCAAACGCAAAAAAGAAAAAAAAGATGTAAGTCCGCGTCAATCTGTGCATAAATTTGCTTTGTTGTTATTCACTAAAAGTTTTCAACGTAACGATTCGCAAATACCTATGCGGACAGCAGAGTGAATTGTAATACCAATTCTGCAACATCTTTTAAATTTGTATTAAAGCCTTCCATAGCTATTCCTTTCACTCGATCCAATTATAGTCCAATTGCACAAATGTAAAGTTTGCAAATTGTGTGCAAATCTTTGGTTCTGAATCGGCTTACTGATAGAATACCCGCCATTTTTCATTAGGATAAGAATTCATGACAGTCGTAACCCGTTTTGCTCCCAGCCCAACTGGCTATCTTCACGTCGGTGGTGCCAGAACAGCTCTTTATTCCTGGTTGTATACCAAAAGCCAGGGTGGCCGGTTTGTATTGAGAATTGAAGATACCGATTTGGAACGCTCTACACAGGAAGCGATCGATGCCATTCTGGAAGGTATGCAGTGGCTGGGGTTAGATTGGGATGATGGTCCATATTACCAGACAAAACGATTTGAGCGTTACAAAGAGCTTATTCAGCAGTTACTGGATGAAGGCAAAGCCTACAAATGCTTTATGCCAGCTCAGGAACTGGATGCTATTCGCGAAGCACAAATGGCAAAAGGGGAAAAACCCCGCTATCCAGGTACCTGGCGGGACCGCACTGACCACCCGGAAAATCAGCCGTTCGTGATTCGTTTTAAAAATCCGTTGTCTGGCAAAGTGCTCATCAACGACCATATTCGTGGCAAGATTGAAATCGACAACAGCGAGTTAGACGATCTGATTATCCAGCGCAGCGACGGCTCACCGACATACAACTTTTGTGTTGTCGTAGATGACTGGGATATGAATGTCACCCATGTAGTCAGGGGCGAAGATCATATCAATAATACCCCACGCCAAATCAATATTCTCAACGCGTTAGGTGCACCGGTACCCGAATACGCTCATGTTTCTATGATTTTGGGTGATGATGGTAAAAAATTGTCAAAACGTCATGGCGCGGTCAGTGTCATGCAGTACCGTGATGACGGTTATCTGCCAGAAGCGTTACTCAATTATCTGGTGCGCCTGGGTTGGTCTCATGGTGATCAGGAGATCTTCAGTCGCGAAGAGATGATTGAATTATTTAATCTTGATGCCATTTCGCCATCCGCATCGGCGTTTAACACGGAAAAGTTGATCTGGTTAAATCAGCATTATATGAAAACCCTCGCTCCTGCAGAAGTGGCTAAGCATCTAGCCTGGCATTTTGCCGATCAGGGAATTGCTACCAATGTCGGTCCAGCACTAGAGGAAATTGTAAAAATTCAGGCTGACCGGGTAAAAACATTAAAAGAAATGGCACAGATTAGTCGTTATTTCTTCGAAGATTATGAGTCCTTCGATGAAAAAGCGGCGAAAAAGCACCTGCGTCCTGTGGCAAAAGACGCTTTAGTGCTCGCGCAACAAAAACTACAGGCAATCACAGACTGGCAACCAGAGACAATTCAGAATGCGATCAACAGTACCGCTGAAGAACTGGAAGTGGGCATGGGCAAAGTAGGCATGCCACTGCGGGTTGCAGCAACAGGATCAGGAAATTCACCATCGCTGGACGTGACCCTGAATCTGCTCACTAAGGCCCAGGTTGTGCAACGAATAGACAAAGCGCTCAAATTCATATCAGAAAGAGAAAATTCCTAAAAAAAGCGTTGACATAAAATCGCCACAACCATAGAATGCGCCCCGCTGTCAGGGAATGGCACTCCAGCTTGAGAAGCTCAAACAGGAAGAGCAGTGCTTTTAAAGCACAATTGGGGCCATAGCTCAGCTGGGAGAGCGCTTGCATGGCATGCAAGAGGTCGGCGGTTCGATCCCGCCTGGCTCCACCAAAACGTCCTAAGTGTCCCCTTCGTCTAGAGGCCTAGGACACCGCCCTTTCACGGCGGTAACAGGGGTTCGAATCCCCTAGGGGACGCCACTTTCTTACTCCGGTAAGAGGCGTTAAACCGGAAAGAGCACTAGGCCGCTCGGTACTTTCGGTTTACAAGGTCGCCAACCTTAAATGGCACACCTGCTTTTTCCTAGGGTTTGCAGCGTGTTACGAATACGGCAGTTTACTGTCCCCTTCGTCTAGAGGCCTAGGACACCGCCCTTTCACGGCGGTAACAGGGGTTCGAATCCCCTAGGGGACGCCAAATAAAAAAGCCCGGTCATTTCTGACCGGGCTTTTTTATTTGTGATCGCTGACGGGGTGAGAACCCCTTTGGGTTCGACTGGATTACCGGGAGCAATCCAGAACATCGGAGCTTGCCGACGATGGCCCGAAGGGCGAAATACATGGACGTATTTCGTACCAAAACGTCGGGAACGTTTTGGAACGTTGCTCCGCAACGGCCGCGAAGCGGTGATGTGCAGGACAGCACATCATAATCCCTGCCCTAACAAATAAATCCGAGATCAGAAATGACCGGGCTTTTTTATTTGTGGTCACTGACGGGGTGAGAACCCCTTTGGGTTCGACTGGATTACCGGGAGCAATCCAGAACATCGGAGCTTGCCAACGATGGCCCGAAGGGCGAAATACATGGACGTATTTCGTACCAAAACGTCGGGAACGTTTTGGAACGTTGCTCCGCAACGGCCGCGAAGCGGTGATGTGCAGGACAGCACATCATAATCCCTGCCCTAACCAATCAATCCGAGATCAGAAATGACCGGGATTACCAAAATGATACAGTCTTCCCTTTTAGCACCGCCAGAATTTCATGTCTAACAACAAAAACACTCGGCAACTTGTATAGACAATTAATAGAATGCTTGGCATAGTCCCCACTAAAGGCATCTTTAACGCCGTTATTATCGTAGGTCAGAGATACTATATAAAATGATTTTTAAGAGCACACGCACATCTAATTCTCGTTCCCCGATTAACCCAGCCATTGTGAAATTTCATTTAGCAACAGACGTATTCGACTAAGGTCGTATATCCGTTTTATTGTGAATCGGTTAAGTTTGTAACCTGCGGCGCAGAATTTCGAATTGGAAAAGTATGCCAGCTAGTCTCAACGCGTTATCACAAAAGCAGTTATGGCTTAAGTTTGTACTGAGCACGGCACTGTCGTTCCTGGTCGTTATCATCGCTCTGGTTGTTTTTGAAGTTGTTAACTTTCGTCAGGAGAGACAAGACGAAACACGTGAGATCAATCGTCAACTTGCAGAACTGCGCTCGGATGTTGAATTTACAATAAATAATAACCTTAATCTTGCTAAAGGTCTGGCGACCTTTATTTCTGTCAATCCGAATGTGGAACAGCAAGAATTTTCCCAATTCACCAAACAATTACTTTCCGAAGAACACCAAATTAGAAACATTGGTGCAGCAAAAGACCTGGTAATATCACATATATATCCCATTGCCGGCAATGAAAGTACGATTGGATTTAACTACCTTGAATCTCCTCAGCAAAAAATGGGTGTGCTAAAGGCATTGGAGTTAGGCAAAATTGTCCTGGCAGGCCCACTCAACCTGGTCCAAGGGGGAATCGGGTTGATCGCCAGAAGCCCAATATACAATAGCGTTAGCGGAGAGTCCTGGGGCGTTCTCAGTGTCGTACTTAACCACCTCGAAGTTTTACAGGCCAGTGGTATTACATCCACAATGCCCTTTAATTTAGCTATTCAGGGACGAGACTCCTTGGGTGTAAATGGTGAGTTTTTTTATGGCTCCCAAGATATTCTGACAATGGAGCCTGTCAAAATCTCGGTTAATTTGCCCTATGGTCATTGGATAATGTATGGAACGCCGACAAATGGCTGGACCCCTGCACATCCTCATCTCCACGTTTGGGCTGGCGCACTCCTATTCTTATTGTTTTGGACTTTTTTATTATTTCATCGTTATCGTAGTGAACGTCTTGAAATGGATTCTTTACAAAACATGTTTGAGTCCGAAAAGAAGTTTCGCAAAATATTCCATAACCATAACGCCATGATGCTGTTAATCGATAAAGCCAGTGGCAAAATAATTGACGTCAACCAATCCGCTTTAGACTTTTATGGCTACACCCATCAACAACTGACGTCTAAATCCATTTATGACATTAATGTCTTAAGTGAAGACGATATTAAAACAGAGATGGGCAAAGCCGTTAAACGCGAAAAAAACTACTTTGTATTTCCACATACGTTATCAAGCGGGAAAATTCGGTTTGTGGAAGTACACTCTACCCCAATGGAAATCGACGGTGTTCCGTCTTTATTTTCCATTCTTCACGATATCTCTGAACGCATCGAGGTAGAACAAAAACTGAAACTTGACGCTAAAGTCTTTGAGCATTCTCAGGAAGGTGTTTTAATGACGGATGCACAGCTAAGAATCATCAGCGTCAATAAAGCATTTTCAGAAATTACAGGCTATAGCCCAGACGAAGTGCTTGGCAAAAATCCTTCGATTTTGCGCTCTGGTCGTCACGACAACGCCTTTTTCACCAATATGTATACTGCCATTTCTAAAAATGGGTTTTGGAAAGGTGAGATATGGAACCGCAAGAAAGACGGCACAATCTATCCTCAGTTACTCTCCATCAGCAAGGTGGAGAATGATGCCCGCGAACTGACCCATTTCGTTGCAGTATTCTCTGATATCACGAAATTAAAGCAGTCCGAAGCACAAATGAAGCAGTTGGCGCATTATGACGCACTGACAGGGTTACCTAATCGACTGTTGCTGATGTCGCGTATGGAGCATGCCGCGGAAAAAATTAAACGGCATAAAGCGCAAAAGATTGCGGTGCTGTTTTTGGATCTGGATCATTTCAAAATCGTTAATGATAGTCTTGGTCATGCTGCTGGAGATGAGTTACTTAAGCTGGTGGCCGTCAGACTGAAAGAACAACTCAGAGAAGAGGACACGGTTTCCAGACTTGGCGGCGATGAATTCGCCATTTTATTGGAAGGCGTTAAAGATTTGAACGCACTGGCAACCATCGCGCAAAATATTATTGAATCAGTTAAACGCCCATATACCTTGCAATCTGGGCAAGATGCCGTAATTGGCACCAGCATTGGCATCGCGATGTTCCCGGACGATACCAATGAAATTGACAAATTACTCACCTGTTCTGATGCAGCTATGTACAAAGCAAAACAGAATGGTCGCAATACCTTCTCTTTCTATACACAATCCATTACCAGCGATGCCGAACATAAGTTAAAACGCATTAACGAAATACGCAAAGCTCTGGAAAAAGAACAGTTTGAACTCTACTACCAGCCTCAGATCGATCTGCAATCTCTTAAGATTGTGGGGGCTGAAGCGCTTATTCGCTGGAATCACCCTAAAGAAGGTGTATTGAGTCCCTTCGCTTTTATCGGTATCGCCGAAGAAACGGGATTAATTCATGAAATATCCAAATGGGTTATTGCTACCGGCTGCGAACAACTCAAAAAATGGCAAAATAACCATAAACAACTTACGCTTTCGCTCAACGTATCCCCTAAAGATTTCCGCTATGACGACTTACATAAGATAGTGGGCGAACAGTTACAGTTGCACAGTATCAAACCCGAGTTATTAGAACTTGAACTCACTGAAAATGGGTTAATGGAAACATCTGTACGGATTAAAGATCTACTGCAGCAATTGAAGAGCCTGGGTATTTCGCTTGCTGTAGATGATTTTGGTACGGGTCATTCTTCGATATCCTATCTGAAACATTTCCCGGTAGATAAGCTCAAAATTGACCGTAGTTTCGTTATCGATCTGGCCAATGATGCGTCTGACAGAATGATTACTGAAACTATTGTAGATATGGCAAAAAACTTCAATTTGACGGTCGTCGCAGAAGGTGTCGAAACCGACACCCAACAAGATTTACTTAGGGAGTTAGGTTGCCATATTGCCCAAGGCTATCTATACAGCAAACCTATTCCTATCAAACAATTTGAAAAGTTACTTAAGGCGTCCAGCTTTTCTTTCGAGTTGGACTAATCCTGTTGATTTGCTGTCATTGGAATTAGTCAGTGAATGATATGCCACTGGGTTTGACGCCCGGCCAAATACCAAACGTCTGTGCCATCGAACAAGGCACTTTGTTCCAGTTTAATTTGTAGCCACTGATTGTCCCATTCCGGCACCTGTGTTTTGATGTTACCTTCGATCGCATAGGCGGTATTTGGGTAAAGCGGCCACTCACCTCTTATCGGCGTGTCACCTTGATTATCCCACATTCCAATAGTGGGCCCTGCCGCATGACCGACAAAGCCAAGAGGGTGCGTGTAAGTACTGCTCAACAATCCCTGTTTTGTGCTTTCCTCAATAGTCGCTTGTAAGATAGCATTCCCAGTCCGGCCAGTGACAAAATTCTCGGTTAAGATATCCTGCCACTGATTTCCCAGCGCCAAAGCTTGCTTTAGCCCATCTGGAATACTTGTTTCGCCTAATCTGAGGACGTAGGCCATTTCCTGGGTGTCAGTGCACAACTGCAGGTAACATAGGCCAACATCAGTATGCAAAACATCTCCCGGTAAAATCGTTCGAGATGCCTTCCCCATAAATACGTCATCACGATGGGTTTTGTCGCCCTGACGTTGAATATTCACATAGGGCTGAAACCAGGGTCTAACTTGCAATTGCTCAAAGCGTTCTCGGATATACCAAGCAACATCATCGGTGCTTGTCACGCCCGGAGTAATCACTTGATTGGAAAAAGCCTCAGCGATAACCCGGCGCGCTACAGAAACCACTTGCGGATAAATTTGTATTTCTTTGTTGCTTCTGGTTTCCATCCAGCGCACCACCAAATCTTCAGCACTGACCAACCTTTCCTGATACTTTTCCGGTAATACACGCTGCAATTGTTGATAAAGTCCGACGCTCAAGCCATCGGATAGTGCCCAGTCTTTTGAATAATTGATGCCTATTCTATCCGGGTTACGCTGTGCAATTACGTCCGCCAAATGCTGCCATTGCTCCTCGGAACTTCCCCCCTGCCATATTGTTGGATATACATCTCCAATCGGGTAACGACTGACACTAAATCGCTCTACTGAACCGTCATCCTGCAAGGTAAAAACAAGCATCGTGGTTCTTCGGGCGGCAAAGGTCGGTTGTGGTACTAAGGAGTAAAATAGCCGGTCTTCGCCATATTCACGATTGATTACCAGCCACATATCCAGGTCAGCCTGGTGCATCAGTTTTGGAAGAAGATTATCCAGGCGATCCACTACTATCGCATTTATTGGTTCGACCCGGTCTTTAAATGACAAAATGTCGGGCATTGTATTCACGATTTTGCCTTGCTCTTGAGCCGTGAGATGTAAAGTGAAGACGGTAAGTAAAACAACCAGTATTACTCTCATTCCTTTCCCCGTTGTGTGTTTTTTCTTAAGAGTAGTACCAAAGTACCATGTTGCGAACCCGTTTATAGCGCTACCATGAAACTTTAAAAAAGAGTAAACGGTATGTTAACAATTAGTGAAACCTTAAAATTAGCTGCGTTACCCTTCAAACTGATCATTGCCATTTTATTGCTTTCGCCGTTATCGACACTGGCCTGTAACGATGCTGTTGTGCTGGTACACGGTAATTCGGCGTCACCATCAAGTTGGCAAAATACCTATAATGAGTTGCTATCCCGAGGATACAGTGCATCAGAAATATATCAGCCTAACTGGGGATCGAAATGGTGCGCGGCCTGTAACAACCATTACGGTTCAGAAGAAACTCCGGTACGTTCTGCCATTAGTTCTGCTCTGGCTAATTCTTGTACGGGAAAAATTGACGTCGTCGCACATTCCATGGGTGTGACACTGGCGGCGCAACAAATTGACAAATTAGGTGTATTTAATTCCGTCGATAGTTTTGTAGGCGTCGCTGGCGCCTGGCGTGGTCTCTGGAGCTGCGGTGTTTATCCCTTTAATGTCCCCAATTCTACCTGCGGCTATTATGGTTTGTCGGTGCAAAGCCCATTCTTAGACTCGCTTTACAATGTTCCCATCGCAAACCGGGTATTCACCATCAAGAGCTATATGGATCAAGTGGTGTGCTCAACAGGTGTGTGTACCGTAGGCGGTGTGCATTCCAGCCGCATACCTGATGAACAGCAAAGTTACACCTACACGCTTGGTCATTTCGGATTGCAAACAGACACCTATGAACTGCAAGTTGATCTTATCCAATAGTGCCATTGAGGTAGTCAACATAACTGCACGAGGGCTTATTAGCCCTCTGCTGTGTCTTGTGCAGAGTGTACAAATTAAGAAAAAAGTAAGGAGTCCAAAAATATTGATATGACATATGCCGTCGTCGATAAACCTCACGATTTTAATCGGACTTACAGCGCGGCACATCGCGATTTTTTAGTTTATCCAATGAGTTGAAAGGAACAGGGTAATGAAAAGCCTTAAGAACAAACTAACCATTCTGACACTGGTCCCGGTCATTCTGTTGGTGTCAATATTGATGCTGTTGATTTGGATCGAAATTGACAGTCTGGCTGATGAGCAGGTCATAAATACCAGAAGCAGCTTACTGGAGTTGAACAGAAAAGAACTTAAACATTATATGGAACTGGCACTCAGCAGTGTGCAACATGTCATTGATGACCCCAGGCTCGATGAAGAAGAGGCAAAAGCCATTGTGCAACGACATTTGCAAGCATTGTCATACGACTCCACTAATTACTTCTTTGCCTACAGCGGCGATGGCACCCGCCTGGCTCTGGGGAAAAGTACTTCCGGTATCGGCGAAAACTTTTGGCATGTTCAAGATGCGGATGGCAGCTATATCGTACAGGGATTGATAAAGGCGTCTCAGGGAGACGATGGTTATTACCTCTATCATTGGCCCAAAACACAAGGCGGCAAACCCTACCCCAAACTCAGCTATACGACTTGGATCGACAAATGGCAGTGGATGATAGGCACGGGATTCTATATTGACGATATCGACACCGAAGTCAGCATATTGGAAGACCGGATGAATAGCGTCAAGAGTAGCTCGCTATTCACTATCTTCGGGATATCTTCAATATTAAGCGCCTTGATGGTTTTTGCGGTGCGGGTAGTCGCCAAGAAAATCATTCGCCCTTTGGAAGAAGTGAACAACAATCTGCAGGAAATTTCTGCCGGCCACGGGGATCTGACAAAACGCCTGAAGACATCATCACAGGATGAAGTCGGTCAGTTAGCCGGTAGCTTTAATCAGTTTGTTGCAACCATTCAGACCCTGATAAAAGATGTATTGATAAGTTCAGAACAGGTCAGATCAACCGCGATTGATATTCACCAGCGCAATGACCGCATCAGTGTGTTTGTCAGCAAACAGTGCCAGTCCACAGATATGGTTGCGGCCGCTATCCATCAAATGACATCTTCTGCCAGTGAAGTCGCGAATAACACAGAGAAGCTGGAGCACGCAACACAGCTGGTAGATAAGCGAGGCAGTAACGCCAAAGAGGACATTAATCAAACCATCGCTAAGGTAACTGATTTTGCATCGGAATTAACTAACGGCGCAACAGCCATTATGACCCTCAATGAAAACGTAAAATCCATCGAACTCATTGTCGATGTGATACGCGGTGTGGCAGAACAAACCAATTTGCTCGCATTGAACGCCGCCATTGAAGCAGCAAGAGCAGGTGAACAAGGTCGAGGTTTTGCAGTCGTGGCCGATGAAGTCAGGTCGCTGGCCAGCAGAACACAATCCAGTACGGAAGAAATTCATGCCACCATGTCGAAACTTCAGGATGCGGCGAAAAACGCGGTGTTGTTGATGGAATCCAGTAAAGCCAAATCAGACAGCACTGTGGATGAAGTAACTTCTGTTGGCTCTTCTCTGACCGACATCTCCCATGCAGTAGCATCCATCAATCAAATGACCGCGCAAATTGCTGTCGCGTCAGATCAGCAAAAACAGGTCACTGAAGAAGTCAATGAACGCATATCGGAACTCGCGGAATCGATTGAAGAAACCAAGAATGTTTCAAGTGAAACGGCAGTTGATAGCCAGAAGTTAGAAGAGCTTTCTGACAAACTGTGTGAAAAAATTTCTAAGTTTAAGGTTTAAGCTATGATTGTATAAACACCCCGAGCTCGGGATTGATAATAATTGAGTTATTCTGATGAATGAGAACTGAAATTGGATATCCCATTACTTAGAGCGACGTTTCTTTCCATGCTAATAATGGTCTGCCCTTCAACGCAGGCAGACATGCAGCCAAAACGCTCCATTCGTATGCTGGCAGCAGCTGGTGAGCAAAATGACAACCAGCGCTACCTAATTGAACTGGTCGAAAAAATACTGACCGTTTACCAGCCCCAATCGCAATACAACTTGACTCTTGTTCCGGCTGATGGCTATTACACCTATCACAAAATACAGTTGGTTAATCGTGGCATTATAGATTTGACCATCTTTGGCGCCGCTAGTGACCCTGCTAATAAAGCCCGAGAAGTGCCTGTACCTGTGGCGGCTGGTTTATTGGGATATCGCGTCTCTTTTGTGCATAAGGATAAGCTACAGCAATTCAACAACCTCAATTCTTTGGAAGCACTAAAACAATGGGTGGCTTGCCTTGGAAAAGATTGGAAAGACGCCGATATATTTGAGTTCAATGATTTAACAGTGAATCGATTGAGTGAATATGAACTAATGCTAAAAGCGCTGCAAGTAGGCAGATGTGACTACTTTCCAAGAGCCATACATGAAGGATTTATTGAAGCTGAAAACATACGCGACGCCTACCCTGATATTCGCTTAGCAACAGAGATTATTATTCACTACCCATTTGCTTCGCATATTTACATTCACGCTGATGATGAAAAACTGTACAACGATGTGCTACAAGGACTCAAAAAAATGACGTTGTCAGGGGAATTGCAGGCGTTTCTGCAACAACACTTTTATGCACAGCATGTGTTTCCGCTGTCACAATGGCAGGACCACCATATTATTGAGTTGGATAACCCGCATTTTAGTAAAGAAAGCTATGAAGACTGGGGGTATTGGATAGATTTGCAGTAAAGACTCAAACACAGTGAGCGGTTAACTCACTGTGTTTAAGTTTCGAGCGATTTTTATTTAATGACGACTTTCTGAGAAATCTGACCAAAAATAGATTGTTGATTGTCATCAAACATCTCTATTTGGATGGTGTCCCCCTCTTTCATAAACGGTGTCGTTGGTTTGCCGTTTTGAATGGTTTCAATCATACGGACTTCAGCAATACAACTGTAGCCTACACCACCTTCGCTGACTGGCTTTCCTGGACCACCATCGAGTTTATTCGATACTGTACCTGAACCGATAATCGTGCCGGCACACAGAGGACGCGTTTTAGCAGCATGAGCGACTAACTGACCGAAGTTAAAGGTCATATCCACTCCCGCATTAGGTTTACCAAACGTCTCACCATTGTAATTAGACTGCAATGGCAGGTGTAACACACCTTGCTGCCACTTATCACCCAGTTCCTCAGGGGTGACACAAACCGGACTGAAGGCACTTGACGGCTTTGACTGAAAGAACCCAAATCCTTTGGCTAATTCACCAGGGATCAACCCCCGCAGAGACACGTCATTAACGATCATAATTAATCTGATGTGCTGCAAGGCATCCTCGGCACTGACGCCCATCGGTACATCGTCAGTGATGACCGCGACTTCCCCTTCGAAATCAATACCAAAACCATCCGCTTGCGGCATCACAATATCGTCACGCGGTCCTAAAAAGCTGTCAGAACCGCCCTGATACATCAAAGGATCTGTCCAGAAGCTCTCAGGCATTTCAGCATTTCGTGCTTTACGTACTAATTCCACGTGATTAACGTAGGCACTGCCATCTGCCCACTGGTAAGCTCTTGGCAGAGGTGACGCACACGATGCCTGCTCAAATGGTTGAGATGCGACTTCACCGCTCTCCAGTGCTTCAAAACGCGCCTGCAATTGCGGTGCAATGTCACTCCAATTGTCTAAGGCGGCTTGTAATGTTGGCGCAATATCGTCAGCTTTTGTCATTTTGCTAAGGTCATTGCTGACCAAAACTAATTGTCCATCGCGACCATTTTTTAAACTTGCTAATTTCATTACTACTATCCTTTAAATTCGCTTGGGCTGTGCAGCCAATCGGCATGTTTTGGAGCGCGTTTGGTTTCTGCCCACTCATTTAACATGTCATTCGCTACACGCTTTAGTTCTTTGTGCATTCCCGGTTTAGCTGTGTCGACAGCTAACTCAATGCGGTGACCATTGGGATCAAAGAAGTAAATAGATTTAAAAATCGTGTGATCAGTCGGTCCTACGACATCTAATCCAGCAGCTTCCAGACGCGCCTTGCGCTCCAGAAGTTCGTCCATGCTTTCCACTTCAAAAGCGATATGCTGTACCCATGCTGGCGTATTTTCATCTCGTCCCATATCAGGCGAGTTTGGAATTTCGAAAAAGGCCAATACATTGCCATTACCGGCATCAAGAAAGACATGCATATAAGGATCAGGTTCACCTGTAGAAGGGACTCTATCCTCAGCAATGGCCAGTTGGAAATCCATATCCAGCAGGGTGTTGTAGAACTCTACTGTTTGCTTAGCGTCTTTACAGCGGTAAGCAACATGATGAATACGCTGAATAGCCATTAGGCGTCCTCTTTTTCCTGATCACCAATGACCCCACGGGCCACCTGGTCACGCTCAATTGATTCAAATAACGCTTTAAAGTTACCTTCACCGAATCCTTCGTCTTCTTTGCGTTGAATAAACTCAAAAAATACCGGCCCCAATAAAGTCTCAGAGAAGATTTGCAGCAACAATCTTGGCTGTCCGCCTTCAGTCGTGCCATCCAAAAGAATACCACGTGATTGCAATTCGTCTGTCGGTTCGCCGTGCCCCGGTAAACGCTCTTCCAGCATTTCGTAATAAGTGTTCGGTGGCGCCGTCATAAACTTGGTGCCTTGTTTCTTCAGGCGATCCCAACAGGCTAACAAGTCATCACACGAAAAAGCAATATGTTGTATGCCTTCACCGTTATACTTCATCAAAAATTCTTCAATCTGACCACCACCACCAGCGGCTTCTTCATTCAATGGAATACGGATTTTACCATCTGGTGCTGTCATAGCTTTTGATAACAACCCGGTGTATTCACCTTTAATATCAAAGTAGCGTATTTCGCGGAAGTTAAACAGATTGCTGTAAAAATCAGCCCAGTAGTCCATGCGGCCACGATAAACATTGTGAGTCAGGTGATCCAGTGTATGGAAGCCACAACCTTCTGGGCGACGTTCAACACCTTCAACCCATTCAAAGTCAATATCGTAGATGCTGCTACCGTCTTCATAACGGTCAATTAAATACAATATCGCACCACCGATTCCTTTGATTGCAGGCAAGCGCAATTCCATTGGTCCAGTGTGAACTTCAATTGGTTGCGCACCTTTCTTCAGTGCTTCACTATAGGCATGCTGTGCGTCTTTAACTCGAAATGCCATACCACAGGCGCTGGGACCGTGTTCTTCGGCATAATAAAACGCGTGGCTTTTCGGCTCATAGTTCGTCACAAAGTTAATGTCACCCTGTCGCCACAGCTCTACCTGCTTCGATTTGTGAACAGCGACCTTGGTAAACCCCATGGACTCAAACACCGGCTCAAGGAGCCCTTTCTTTGGTGCAGTAAATTCTACAAATTCAAATCCGTCTAAACCCATCGGGTTTTCAAATAAATCGGCCATGCGGCTACCTCTTCAATTAGTCATCACACTTGCAAAATCGGTGATTGATTCATATAGTTGCAATTGCAACTAATTTAGTTGCAGCTACAACTAATGTCAAACTAACGTTGTTGGCTAGCATTAAAGAATAGTTTACACAGGTACATTTGCATGTCGGAAAAACCCATTCTTACGCTTGAGCGATTTATGCCTTACCGCTTGTCGATTCTGTCAAATATGGTCAGTTCGATGATTGCCGATACCTATCAGGATAAATTTGCACTGACCATTACAGAGTGGCGCATTATGGCTGTACTGGGTGAATATCCTGGAAGCTCCGCTGACGAAATTTCTGTTAAAACCCAAATTGAAAAGTCTATCTTAAGCCGATCGGTTAATCGCCTGCTTAAACGCCATCTGATTGAGCGGGAAATATCAGATACTGACCGCAGACGCTCTCATATAAAATTATCTGATATGGGCAGAGCAGTGTACGAAGAGATAGTCCCTCTCTCCTACGCCTATGAGAATGCTTTACTCAACTGTTTCTCGAAAGAAGAACAAGCGCAATTCAGCCAACTTGTTGATCGACTCTATCAACATGCTGCAACCTTAAGTGATAATTAACATCACAATCACGGCCACGCTGCTCTGATACGGTGAATAGTGGGTAAATTGGAGAAATTTGCTACACTAAATATTAGGGAACCCGGTACGATAAATGATGTAGGATTTTTCGTTTACGATAAAATGGCTTAGGACATCCAGTGTAGTCACCACCATGCAGCAGCAAAACAAGAAGCTCGCCAGTCGTTGTAAAGTATTGATCATTGATGATCAGGCGTTGGCGCACGGCTATATTAAATATCCTCTGGAGCAACTCGGATTTACCGACCTGACCTTTATCGACAAATTACAACATGCTGTCGAAGCCATAAAAACACGTTCGTATGATATTATCTTTTGTGCCTATGATATTAAACGCGAAAAAGACGGTTACTTCCTCTACGATCGCCTTAAACAGGAAAACCTGATCCCACCCACCACGGCGTTTATCTTTATTAGTGCCGACACCAGTTCTGAACTCATCAACAGTATTTTGGAACAGCAGCCAGACGACTTTTTGGCCAAGCCATTTACTATCAGAGATCTGGAAAAACGGTTAACCCGGGTGCTGATGCGCAAACGGGCGCTGAAGAATATCTACCATTGTATGAATACCAAAAAGTTTGAAGAGGGATTGGAAGCCGCTAAAGCCTTTTTGTCGAACAATGAGAATCTGCAATATTTTCCGCTGGCGCTCAAAGCCAAAGGTGAAATGCTATTGGCGTTAGAACGCTTCGAAGATGGCAAAACATTTTATCGTGCCGTGCTTAACGTGCAAAATTTTAACTGGGCACAAATCGGCTTGATCCGCTGTTTAATCGCATTGGATGAAGATGATGAAGCGGAAAAACATTTGCTTCGACTGGCTTTTCGCCCCGATTCTCAACTTTTTGCCTACGACCTGCTGACGGAGCTGAATATCAAACAGGAAAACTTCGATACCGCACTGGAAAGTGCAGTGGTGGCCTCTGAAGTGTCTCCCAGAAACATTCGACGACATGAAAAAACCGTCGATTTGTCACGTTTGACCCATGATTATCAAACGCAATTCGAAACCAGTAAAAAAATCGTCAAAGCGGCAAAAAACTCAATTTATGACCGCCCTGAGATATATCTTAATGTCGCCCGTGCGGGAATAGACTTTGCCATGACCACTGATGAGCAGCAATGTAGAGTGTTGGCGAAGCAAGCGGAAGAGTACTTGCATCAGTTCGAGGCAGTTGCCGACAAAAAGGCAATACAACAACAAAGAGATGTTACGCAGGCGAGACTCTATCATTTGCAGGACGAGCCAGAACAAGCTAGGGAACTGCTGGAAAAATTGACCGATGAAGAGCTGGATGCCATGTCTACCAATGATTTATTGGATCGAGCCAAGGCATATCATGAATCAGGCATGCACGAAAAAAGTGATGAACTGATGGATCTAGTAGAACAGCGTATGGTACGGGAATCTCAAAAAAATCCACTATTCGCACGCTATGTAAGTAAAGAAAAACAAGAGCGCCATGAAATTAAACATACTCCAAGAGAACTCAACAACAGCGCAGTGAAGTTCTATAAACATGGCAACACTGAAGAAGCTTATAAGTCCTTTAGTCAAGCGTTTACGGTTATGCCCAAAAACGCCGCTATCGCCCTGAACCTGTTACAAACCATCGCACTTAAAGCAACAGATGGTCAGCTAACAGGAGAAGAGCGCAAAATGATAGATAAATGTATTCAGGCAATCGAAGGCGGCAGCATGGATGCAGAACAAAAAGAACGCTTCCTTAAAGTGCGCAACCAGCTTGATGGATTGCGTTAGTTACAACAGAGTTCTTCTGGACTGGATAACGTTTTATTATCATGCCGCCTCTCTAGAATGGCATTGGCTGTCAAAGTGATTGTCTCACTTATATCGCGATTCATAGCTCTTGTTTACTCTGCTTCAGATTGAGAATTAACGGTATATTGCAAAGCAATCTTTTCAATGCCATGGGTCGGTGTAAAGGTTTTTACCTTAACGAAGCCGTGTTTTTGGTACAGCTGAATTGCCGGGGCATTCACAACCGCTGTTTCTACTGTTGCCTGAGTTATCTCAAAAGAGGTCAAAACAAAGCTTATCAATTTGCCTGCAATCCCATTGCGAAAATAGCCAGGATCCACAGTTAAACTGTGGATATCCAAATGCCCTGCGTTAAATTCAGTCTCAATAACACCGGCAAGACTGTTGCCGTCACTAAAGCCAAAGAACACAGTATTGGACTGCACGATGTCGTTTACGCCGCGATTAAGCGGGGGAAAACTGTCTGTGCCAATTAATTGCGCTTCAACCTGATAAGCATTTTGAAAAACACGATAGATTTTCCTGGCGACTTCCTTGTTTGCATTGTCCAGTTTGTTGATCATCTGCTTCCTTCCTCAACTATTCATCAGTCCAACACCCAGCAACGAGGATTGTGCTGATATCCCAATTGTGGGTAATAGTCATTCGCTTTAGGGGCGGCTAACAAAATCAGTTTACACTCCGGGCCTAATTGTTCTTTAGTTAATTCCTGCAACTTTTTACCTATTCCCATGCGCTGATGTGAATGAGCGACAGCTAAATCTGACAAGTAACAGCAGTAATGAAAGTCGGTGACGGATCGCGCAATGCCAACCAGATCATCGCCATCCCATGCGCTCACCATGAGATTACTGTTTTCAACCATGCCCCGCATGCACTCAATGTTATCTACCGGCCTTCTCTCTCCTAAAGTCGACGCTTTTAAAAGCCTGATAAATTGTTCAGTGGTGATTTGACTATTGATTTGGTAAGTGACAGACATGCGCTTTTTTCTCCTTGTGCCACTGGGGTGCTGACTTGCCACCGAGACCTTTATGGCTGCAATATGGTTGCTACCCAATGGTTATTGATGGATTCAAATAATCGACGTTGATGTATCCGGTTTTCTTTGAATAATAAAAACTCTATTTTGCTCGGCACAATATGATAGCCGCCCCAGTTTTCCGGTCTGGAATGTGTCGACTCAGAAAACTTACGGTGTGCATCAGACACTATTGCTGTGATTTGTTCAAAGTTTTCGGCTGGCTGGCTTTGTTGCAACCCAAGCGTCGCTATCCGAGCATCGTGGCTACGCTGTTGCCAGTAATGATTGGCAAGTTCAACTGGTATTGGTTGTGCATCACCTTGTAAGCGAACCTGATAGCCAATGTGATCCCACCAGGCTGTTAAAGATACTTTTGGATTGCGCGAAATATCCTGTGCTTTTTGCGATTGGTAGCTGGTGCAAAAGATAACGCCTTGCTCATCAATATCTTTTAAATCGACAAACCGACTATTTGGGAAGCCGTTTGCATCTATCGTAGATATGCAGACGGCGCTTTTTTGTTGTAGTGGTGAATTTTGTTTTGCCTCTGACCACCATTTTGCTAATAAGTCTAAGGGATTATCCATTGTCTCGGGGTTGCTCATGTCAGGCTTCAAAATCAAACTCAAACTCGTAGTAATGTTTGCCATCTTCGATGATGATTGACATGATGCCGATTAAGCCACTTAACTCGCCCGTTCCAGAATCAGGAATGACCTCTAATATTAATCGGTCTTTACCTCGGTCCAGCACTCCAAAATGTTGTAATACAAAGCTGCCGTGCCTTCCTGACAACGTACCCTCAACCTGCTCAATCGCCACATAACCAGCTGAGCCCTGCACTGCTGTCCGAGCGCTTAACATCTCTCCTTTGCTGAGCGCATCAAGCTCGCCATGAAATTTTTTGTCTATCGACATTCTGGCCAAATTTATGTCATGTTGACCTGCGGCATAACTATCCAATGGTGAGAGCTCAACATCAAACTGACCTGTTATTTTTTTCATGAAAAATTTCCTTAAAAATGTGGGACAACAAACTATAACGCCAACGCCACATTAATTTCACGCTAAAGTGATTCAAAACGTGAATTTTGCTTTAGTATTTTTAAATGGGAACGATATGCTAACTAACCACTCTCAAAAACCATTTTTCACCGCGATGAATATAAAAAGAATCCTATTTCTAAGTTGTTTAGTGTTCGCCCTTACTGCCTGTGGCGGTAGTGATGGAGACAGCAGCTCGCCTCCAGAAGAAGACGGCATCAGCGTTTCTGCAGGAAATGACATCACTGTTGATGAAAGTGAAGAGGTCACATTGACCGGCACGGCCAGCGGTTCAGAGTCTTTTACCTATGCCTGGACAACAAGTAATACGGATATCACTATTGAGCATCCGGATACCGCAATTGCCGATGCGTCGTTTACGGCACCGGTTGTAGAAATATCAGCACTTACCATTACCCTAACCCTGACCGCGACTGCGGCAGATGAAACCACAACATCAGACACATTGGTCGTCACGGTCAATCCAGTCAATGCCAATCCCGATGCGGATATTGTTGTGACACAGGATGAACGATTTGCCGTAAATACCTTCCCTGGTGCTGTTGCCTTAAATATGGATGGTTCCGCCAGCTCCGACAGCGACCCTATCACGGATGCTGAAAATGAGATTGTGTCATATCAGTGGGCACAGGTGTCTGGCACAGATATAACGGAAGATGTGACATTAACTGAGGCGACGGTTTCATTTGTAACCCCCGCATTGACCACCACAGAAACCCTGCAATTTTCGCTTACCGTCACGGATACCGAAGGTGGTACAAATACTGAAACCGTGGATATCACGGTTCTGGATGTCACGCAAACACCGCCTGTTGTGGAAGCTGGACAAAATATCACCAGCATGGAAGGTGAATTCGTGGTTATTTCCGGAAGTGCCACGTCGCTGACCACTGATGCCCTGCCCTATACGTTTTTATGGCAAACCGCTGCAGGCGATGTGGTGAGCTTCTCCGATGATTCCAGTGCAGAAACAACTGCCATTTTGCCTGAACTTGACTCAGATGGTTCAGCAACCCTGTCACTGACAGTAACAGACCAGTTTGGTAACTCGGACAGCGATACTTTAACAATGACAATCCGTGATTTACCCATTACGCTGATGAACGATACCGGACTCACTTCTGTGGTGAATGGCAGCGGCCTGACTACTGAACCGACTCTGGCATATGCAGGACAGGATGGTGAGTTAGGTCGGGACCGCATATCGGCGAATAGCGCTTTGGAAAAAGCCGGTACCGGTGAAGCCGCTTTTGATTTTACCAAACTTAATAACCTGGGAGATGAAGTCAGCCCCTCTGCAACAGACTGGGACTGTGTTCGTGACAACGTCACCGGCCTTATTTGGGAGGTAAAAACAGATGATGCCGATTTACATGATCTGGATAATACCTATTCCTGGTATGACGAGATCACGACGACTAATGGCGGATTTGACGGTGACGCAAATGGTGCAGGTACCAGCTGCACACTGACCAACTGTAATACTGATGAATTTATCTCGCAGGTGAATAGCGCTGGTTTATGTGGTTTTTTTGACTGGCGTTTACCCACCCACGATGAATTAATGTCACTGGTTCATTTTGGACATACAACCCAAACTTATATTGATGAGACGTATTTCCCTAACACCTCTGCTGACAACGCAACGCCTACCTGGTACTGGACATCGGTGCCAAATGTGGATGGTAACTCCGCCGGAGCAGCATTGAGCAGTTGGGCCATCGACTTCTCATCAGGTAATGATAATTTCCTGAACAAATCGACCGCAGCACATATTCGATTAGTCAGAGCGGGGAGATAACCATGAAAATATTTCTGATCTTTCTACTAATGAGCTTTTCTTGTCATTTGTGGGCGCAAAGCTGCTTAAGCAGTATTACCAATACCAGCCCTGATACAAATTTCACAGACAATGGTGACGGCACCGTTATCGATAGCACCACGGGATTAATGTGGATGAAATGTTCCATAGGCCAGACATTTGATGCCATAAACAACACTTGTACCGGCGAAGCAACGGTAATGACCTGGCAGGAAGCGTTACAGAGCACCTATGCATTTGAATTTGCCGATTTAACCAGTTGGCGCTTGCCCAATGTAAAAGAGTTGGCCAGCATTACTGAACGGAGTTGTGTGCGACCAGCGATCAATGCAACTTTTTTTCCAAGCACCCCTCCCGATGATTTTTGGACCTCAACACCTTCCCTGGTGGATCTGAACAGTAGTTGGGTAGTCGCTTTTTTCAATAGCAGTAACGCGTTAAAAGACAAAAATAACTTTGTCTTTGTCCGGTTGGTCCGATTTGCTGAATAGCCAATATTGACGGGCTTATTCGCTATCACTGAGATGCCCCGCTGGTAGAAGGCCGCGGGGTTTTAATTTGTTAAATGAATGGCCCAGAGGAATAACCCGGCAATCGGCTGCATCGCGGTAAGATTTTAACAACCACCACTGTATATATTTACATGTAATGATATACTGCAGACCGTCTCAACAAAAATTAAGTTGTTCATGCGACGCAATCATTTTCCTTCTGATTCAGAACAAGACATCAACTGGCGGGTTCTGCGAAACTTATTGCCATATCTGGCCGAATTCAAAGGTCGCGTATTCTTCGCATTGCTTTGCTTAATCGGTGCAAAAGTTGCCACTATTGGTTTGCCCTTTATCCTGAAATATTTGGTGGATGACTTAAATACCGTCGATAAAACGGTGCAGTGGCTTGCCGTGCCGATTGCCCTTGTTTTAGCTTACGGTGGCTTACGCCTTTCTACCGTTTTGTTCGGCGAAATCCGTGACATGTTATTTGGCCGCGTGACGGAACGCGCCATGCGCCGGGTTGGCTTGCGGGTTTTTCGGCACTTACATGCCCTTGATCTGGACTTTCACCTGGACCGTCAGACTGGTGGTCTGTCAAGGGACATTGAGCGAGGCACCTCTGGCATCAGTTTTTTAATGCGTTTTATGGTGTTTAATATTGTTCCAACGCTATTTGAGATAACTGCCGTCGTCGTCGTGCTCTATGTCCAGTACGGTATCAGTTTTTCAGGTGTGATTTTAATTTCAGTACTCTGTTATGTGTGGTTTTCCATGAAAGCTACGGATTGGCGAACCCGCTTTGTTCGGGAAATGAACCAGGCTGATTCGAGCACCAATACTCGAGCCATCGACAGTTTACTCAACTATGAAACGGTCAAATACTTTAACAACGAAGAATACGAAGCCCAGCGCTACGATCAGGATTTAGCAAGTTGGGAAACCGCCCGACGGAAAAATCGATTGTCCCTGTTTGCCTTAAATGGCGGACAAGCGGTGATTATCTCCCTGGCCATGACCACCATGCTGTTGCTGGCTGCTCAACAAACCGTGGCAGGTACAATGACCATTGGGGATTTTGTGCTGATAAACACGATGACTATGCAGATCTTTATGCCGCTGAACTTTTTAGGTTTTGTGTATCGGGAAATAAGAGGCGCATTGGCGAATATTGAAAACATGTTTTCACTGCTAAAACGTGAAGCTAAGGTAGAAGACAGGGCCGATGCCGATAAGCTTCAAGTAAAAGAGGGGGAGATCGTTTTTAATAACGTCAATTTTGGTTACAAAGCGGAGCGGCAAATTCTGCAAGCGGTGTCCTTCACCATAAAACCGGGACAGAAAGTCGCATTGGTCGGGGAAAGTGGCTCAGGTAAATCAACCTTAATTAAGCTCTTATTTCGCTTTTACGATGTGCAAGCGGGCGCAATAAGCATCGACCAACAAAACATCAAAGACGTTTCGCAACAATCATTACGCACTGCGATAGGTATGGTGCCGCAAGATACCGTGCTGTTTAATGACAGTATTCGGGAAAATATTCGCTATGGCAGGACCTCTGCCACAGACGAAGAGGTTAAAGAAGCTGTCAGGCTGGCCCATCTGGAACATTTTATAGAGCGGTTACCAGATGGCTGGGATACCAAAGTGGGCGAACGTGGTCTGAAACTTTCCGGTGGTGAAAAGCAGCGGGTTGCCATTGCGCGAACGATCCTTAAGCGCCCGCCGATTCTGGTATTTGACGAGGCAACCTCTTCGCTGGATAGTCAATCTGAACAAGCCATATTGCAGGCATTTAATGATATTGCTAAAGGCCATACCAGTATTGTCATCGCACACCGGCTGTCCACCATTGTCGATGCCGATCAAATAATCGTTATGCATCAGGGGCAATTAGTCGAACAGGGCAAACATGCCCAACTAATAGAGCAACAAGGGCATTACGCGCAACTATGGTTTGCGCAACAAAGGCAGAAAAATGAACAACAATCCATCCCGACAACTGCTTGAAGCCATAAATAGGGTAATGCCCTTTGGTAAGTACGCGGGTAAGCGTTTGCTGGAACTTCCCGAGCCCTATTTAGTGTGGTTCAAACAACAAGGCTTTCCCGAAGGGAAACTCGGTGAAGAATTAGCGCTGATCTACGAAATAAAACTGAACGTACTGGAAAACGAACTGTATCCTTTGCTGCGTCCCTTACAAAACAATGATAAGAAGAAATAAACCGGAAAGGCCCTATCGACTGCACAAATCTGGTCTAAAAGAAAAGTTTATCGATCGACAGATTCTGGCGATCCATAAAGCGATTGTGAAAAAGCTGTTGGCACATCCAGAGCTACATCAACAGGTTTTTGATAAAATTGAAGCGCGCAGAGAGTCTGGTAAGTTGCGACATGGCGGTTACCTGACCTGGTATTGTCTGATGGAAAACATTCAGGATAAAAAAATGTTTGCCGAGGGGGTGCTGGAAGACTCTCCTAAAATGAACAAATTACGTCGCAGCTCCCCTTTCGTAGGCATTCTTACTGAAGAAGAACGTCAACAGGCATTGCAGGATGACGCCTGCGGCGGTACCAGTATTGAAACGCTATTTTAACTCACTTTATTGCGTTATATTCAGCATTCGCAACAATACCTGCGCAAATTCTGACTTTTCAATTTCCGCGGTATCTAGAGGGTTATGCCACCATAATCCTTCACTGTTGGCTAACAAAATAAGTGCGATATTTTGCTCGGGTAAACGTAAGTATATGGCTGAATAGCCCCCTTCAGGATCCCAGCCAGAATGCCACATCAAGGGCTGCTCATTTAGCTCCTGAAAATACCAACCGTAGCCATAGGCTGCGGATTCACCGTTTTTATATTTAGCGGTCTGAAGCATCTTCTGCTTTATGGATTTACTTAGAAATTCGTCACCCTGAACTGCTATCTCAAATTTCGCCAAATCCGCAACACTGGATACAATGCCTGCACCACCAGCGATATGTTTATCCGGACGGCGCAGTTTTGTCCTTCTGCCATTTTTGTCAACTTGGTAGCCATCCGCCATCTCCTGATAAACCAGCGCCTTGTTACGATCCCACATGCTCGCCATAGAGCGTGTCATACCGATAGGCGCAAAGATGTGCTGCTCAATATGTTGTCCAAGATAATTGTGGCGTCCTTCGACCGCGTCGGTGCCCTTACCAAACTTATGCTCCAGATACCGGGATAACCTGGAATACATAATTGGGTTGTACATAAATTGCGTACCGACAGGTGCGTTAACCTGATGAGTTAAGATGTGCTGTATGGTAATCGGCTGGTCACACTCAAGCCCCTCAGCGAAAGGGATAGTGGTACTCGCTAGCCACTCACACAGATCAGTAAAGTGAGGCGTATTTGCAGCAAGCTCATCAAATACAACTTTTTGCATTTCTTGCAACTGCAGAAAGCTTAGGGCAACAAATGGCTTAGTGACGGAGGCGATCCAAAAGGGGGTGTCGGCTGTCACAACGACGGTGTGGTTACTATCTGCATAGCCAAACCCGCCGGCAAGCGATACTTTACCATCCTGCACCACGGCATAGGCGAATCCTGGAATATGCTTGTCTTTACGCAATGTTTCGAAAGATGAAGCCATTTGTGCCAGCTGTTCTGTTGAAAGGGTCGCGCTGTAAGCCACTCCTGATAGGCTCAAACACAGTATTATATTGAATATAAATACCCATTTATGCATCAACCTATGGTTATTTTGCCGCATTGTTTTTTCCATCTTCCTGAATCGATGCACCACATTACGTCAGATATAAAACAGGTACAATTGCATTGTGCCGCGGCGAACAACATCAAAATGAGATCATGTCAGTTGCATGCTGGATTTGAAGGCATCTTTGTAACGTCTTGATAAATTTAATGTTTGACCCGTTGTAAGGGTAATTTCGCTGTCACCACTTTCCAGTGGCTTAATTGATTCAACTCTATCCAGGTTAATGGCAAATGAGCGATGTACGCGGACAAACCCTTTCCCCTTAAGTTGTTCCGATAATTTAGATAATGTCCCACGTAAAGGGTATATACGATCCCGAACATGTAAATTGACGTAATTACCCGATGATTCCATCCAGTCAATATCATCGACCCGAACAATAAACTCTTTGCCCAGCTTACGAACGATAAATCTTTCTAGTGGCGAGTCATTTGCATTGGCACTTTCTTCCCCCTGAGAAATTGGGCTTGCCTCACCTTGCAGCCGGCTAAGAATAAACCGATAAGCCTGTATAGCGATGAGAAAAAAGATAAAGCCCCACAGGTCTTTGCGATATTCGTAAAAGAGTTCAAACCATAAGTTGCCAAAATCATAGGTCATCTCATTGAGACGATAAACCAGCTTGCGCATTGCCACCATCATGCCGACATGGGCGAAGGAAAAAATAATGGATGCTACGAAATAAAAACCTATGGAATAAGGAATGCGCTGCCAGTTGAAAGGAAAGCGGTCCAATAGAAAAATCAAAAAGGGAAACAACAACAGACTGCCTACAGCACTACTGTATTCCCAGACAAAGGGTTCCCAAAGATTAAATGGCAAAACTTCGTTATTGCGCTGTGCTTCCATCACCACAGAAGTCGCCAATAAAGTATTGTTGATGAGAAAATACAGCACTAAGAAGCCAATTTCGTAAGCCAGCTTATACTTGTGAAAGTGTGCCAATTTGTTCAATTTCTGTATTCCTGTTTCCTTTTATCCCACTATTCCACCGGCTGTCCCCAGCCAGTGTCAGCGCAGCGTTTACGCCTGCAATTCTGTATTCACATAGCGCAATAATGCACTATGCCCACCAGAAAGAATACACCGACATGGTAATCAAATCATTAATTGAAGGATTGGCTTTTTTACGTTTTGCACCACCGGATTCGCAAACTGTGCCATCTCGACGAACGGATCTTGACTGGCTGAGAGTGGCACTGTTTGCCATGGTGATTTTGCATCACATTGGCATGTTTTATACCAGCAACTGGGGCTGGCATGCCAAAAGCCAGTATCGCAGTGAATGGCTGGAAAGCGTGCTACTGATTCTGGAACCCTGGCGCATGCCTGCCATTTGGTTAATATCCGGTATTGCAATCCGCTTTGTGTTGGCGAAAGTCAATCTGATTAGATTTATATCCATGCGCACATTGCGACTATTGCTGCCGCTACTGTTTGGCATTTTGGTAATAGTGCCTCCTCAGCTTTACATAGAAATGAGCCTGCGCGGTGAAATTGATATGCATTACGGCACGTTTTTCATCGCTTTTTTACAACCCGACCACCCCATTTTTGAGCGCTATACCTGGGGTATCTGGCCTCACATTGACGTCAACCATTTATGGTATTTGCGGTCGCTTTGGTATTACTCCCTGTACGTCGTGTTTTTACTTCCCATCCTTAATAGTCAGATGATAGCCAATCTGACACAAAGATTTGCACAGCTATCCGGCTTCAGCGCAGTGTTAATATTGTGCCTGCCAGTATTTATACTGCAGTTGCTTTGGGGACAGGATGAATGGCGCTATCCGATCGGCTTTTTGTTCTTATTGTATGGGTATCTGCTCGGCTGGCAGCCGGAACTGTGGCGTAAGATACATAAGAGCACCAGACCGCTTTTTATCACATTTGTGCTCTGCACTGGTGCGCTGATACTTGCCTACAATCGCCATTGGATCGCTATCATGCAGGGGGCACAGGCAAGTATCGATATCGAGATGTTATTGGTGTCTATCTATAGCCTGACACGCATTATTGGTGTGTTGTTGATGCTGTCGCTGACAAAGTATCTGATGACGACCACATCAAACCTTTATCACTATTGTAATGACGCTGTATACCCAATTTATATTCTGCACCAGACGGTGATTATCGTCCTTGGTTATCAGTTAAATCAGCTACAGCTCGGGCCAGTCGCCCAACCAATAGTATTATTTTCAGGTACACTGATTCTTTGTGGTTTGCTCTATGAACTGATTCGCAGATTAGACCTATTGCGCCCTTTATTCGGGCTAAAAATGCAGGGAAGATACCCACCACGCCTGCAGCAACTGGGTTATGCCTCCGCAGCCGTCCTCTTGTCTCCGCTATTGATAACGTTAATTCTTTAAGACTGTCACAAAATAAATGCGCCATCACCTTGAAGGCGCATACAGAACTACAGGTGTTTACTGATAAAGGTATCTATGGCTTTCAACGCCTGTAAACGTGTACTGTTGTTTCTCAGATAGTGATTTTCATCTGGCAATTCCACAAAGGTCACGTCTTTGTTGGCATCTTTTAGTTTTTCAAACATGTTTTCCGACTGCTCAACGTCGACGATCAAATCTTTTTCACCGTGGATAAGTAAAACTGGAATCTTTACTTTTTCTGCATAGTTAATGGGGGATATTTTTTCCATTAGTTCACTATCTTCACTGTTATTTTTAATGACATCCTGCCAATAAGCGACCACTGAAGAACGTTTCCCATGGTCTCGACGCTCTCTAGACATCATCAGCTTAACATCGGAGATACCGTTAACTGATATCGCACATTTGTAGAGATCAGGCGTAAAGGTCGCACCGGCTATGGCGGCATAGCCACCATAACTTATCCCTGCTATACATACTTTATTAGGATCAATAATGCCTTGCTGCGCAAGATCTGCAACCGCATCTTCTAGGTCATCCATCATCTTTTTACCCCACTCACCGCGACCTTTTCTGGTGAACTCTGCCCCAAATCCTGCGGAGCCTCTGAATTGAGGTTGGATAACTACATAACCTCGACTAGCAAAATATTGAGCCAGCCAATGGAAATGAATTCTATCATATGACTCTGGTCCACCATGAGGTAGCATGATCGCAGGCATCTTCTGTAAATTGCCATTTGCAGAAGTGGGTACGGTCAGGAGCGACGGGATCTTTAGCCCATCTCTGGCCATATACTCATACTCAATAACCTGGTTGACAAATTCCGAAGTCACGAGCTTTCTGGATGACGTTAGATAAACAAATTCACCGCCGCCATAAAGAAAATATTCACCGGCTGCCCCATCGCCATCCACTTTAAACACTATGTGATTAAAGTTTTCAGTAAAGTCGACGATGGTAAAAGTGTTTTCAGGCATCGCCTTAGCAATCGCTTTTAATTTGTTATCCAATGCTTTATCAAAGAAGCCGTAACTGGGCTTGAAACCTGAGTAGCGCACACCATAAACAACACGATTGATATCAGTCAAAACTGCCTCAATGTCGGCATCCTCTCGATTAAACAAAGGACCTGTGATTTCACCATTCGTAAGATTCATAGCATAGTAGGAAGAAAACCCTTCGTCGTTTTCAGCAAGTACGACTAAAGCGTCTCCTGTTGGAGTTACACCAACAATACTCTTGGTTATATAGGGGGTTTCTTCCCTGTAGATTTCCCGCCACTCATCATCAATCATCGACTCAACACGATGCAAATCGTCAAATTCATCAAACCTTTCTCTGGCAAGAACCTCTCCACTGGCATCAACAAAATAGTCAATTGCATCGAGTCTTCCACGCTTATGCTTGCGTGGTGTGCCTTTTCGAGTCAGATTTACCCTCATAAGATCATATGTTAAGTCATCATGGTGCTTCCCAGAATAAGCTGGCATATAAAGATACTTACCATCGGGTGAGAGTCCAGATACACGGCCTAGGCCTGTCTGGGCCTCATAGATACCTCTACCGGGAACCAATAACTGCCTTAGTTCTTTGCTATCTATATCAAAGACAAAAGCGGTACTGACACGATGTTCTCCGCGATAACCGAGAATTTTCTTATCTTCAGATGCAACCAGAATCAACTGATTCTCATTAACAAAATAAATGTCACGCGGGTCAATTTCGCTTACATTTATGCCTCCAAGCAAACGCTTTTTTTGTAAATCAATAATAATGACTGCATCACCATCTTCTGTGACAGAACGATAGGCAATTTTCGAGGCATCTGGCGATATCCTTAGCATACTTTTATCGGGTAGCTTTCCGTATACCTCTAACGGCAACGACTCCGCAAAAACTAGCGTAGATACAAAAAAGAAATGGAAGATAGTGATGTAGATCGCGTTTTGTAGGACTGACATATGACAGGCTCTCCTTGCTAATGTGTCATCTTTAAATCTGTAGTGCGCAGGCCAATATAATGCACAAATAGTTAAACCGAAACTGGTATAAACCAAAAAAGCGCCATCAGGCGCTTTTTTGCAACTCTTACTTCGCGCTTAGCGACGCAGACCTAAACGACCAATCAGGTCAAGGTAGCGGTCCTGGTTTTTACCTTTAAGGTAATCCAGCAACTTACGACGCTGGCTAACCATACGCAACAAACCACGGCGTGAATGGTGGTCTTTTTTGTGAGACTCGAAGTGTGATTGCAGTTTGTTGATGTTGTTAGTCAACAATGCTACTTGTACTTCTGGTGAACCAGTATCACCTTCTTTAACGCCGAAGTCAGAAATAATTTGAGCAGTTTCTTGTTTACTTAGTGACATAATAATCTCCAATATTTGTCATGACTTGCCGATCACTAATTCAGTCAAGCCGGAAAGGTCGCGAATTATATAGATATCTCATCAAAACGCAAGTGAAAGGCCTGATTAACACAGTAAAAAATAGCTAAAACCTCTTATTGTTGTGACAACAATCTTTTCGGTTGCATTGCGCCATCAGACATAATTTCAGCAATCCCAATAAATTGCGCTTGCTGACCATCGTAAACCCTGACGGTACCCCGCAATTCAAATCCTCGCAGTTGCTGACCATGCAAAAACTTCTTCACCTGAATCTCGTTCAGCGGTTGAATCGGCAGGTGTTGCAATGGAGTATCAGTTGCCAGAAGTAGTTCATCTAACGCGGCTATCCCGCCCTGCTCTGCAATCGTCTCAAATTCGTCAAAGCTATACATTTTGTGTTGCTCAAAACCGGCGACCTGTTCACGATGTAATTTGCTGACGTAAGCACCACAACCGAGGGCCTGACCGATATCATCCACCAATGAGCGGATATAGGTCCCTTTGCTACAATGCACCCGCATATCGGCGTTCACGCCGTCAAAACTTAGTATTTCTAACAGGTGGATTGTAATATCTCGCGCTGGACGCTCAATTTCAATTCCCTGACGGGCATAATAATACAGTGGCTTGCCCTGATGCTTCAGTGCCGAGAACATGGACGGAACCTGTTTGATCGGCCCCTTGAACTGTTCAATTGAGTGCATCAGATCAGTTTCCGTCACTGCAACGGGCTTTTCTTCCACAACTTCACCGTCAGCGTCTGAGGTGGTGGTGCGTATACCAAGCGTTGCGGTAACACGATAAACTTTATCGGCATCCAGACCATATTGGGCAAATTTGGTGGCATTGCCAAAGCAGATAGGCAGCATGCCGCTGGCTAACGGATCCAATGCGCCTGTATGACCCGCCTTGTTGGCGTCATAGAGGCGCCTGACACGCTGCAATACTCCATTGGAGGACTCGCCCAAGGGCTTGTTCAATAAAACGATGCCGTCAAGATGACGGCCAGATTTGCGTCTTCCCATGACTGACTATTCTTTATCAGCATTACCGGGCGCAGTATCGTCACCGTCCCGGTCCTGACTTTTTTGCTGATCTTTACTAATGGTTTCTGACACCAGATTAGAAATTCGCATACCTTCAGTGATGGATATGTCCTGCAGGAAATGTAAATGCGGGACAGAACGCATACGTAAACGTTTTGATAATAGAGAACGCACAAAGCCTTTGTTGTCCTCTATCAGTTTCATGTGGGCTTTAACTTCTTCTTCATCGTTATTGAAGAAAGTTAAAAATATCTTAGCATGCGCCAGATCGCGTGATACTTCAGCACCCGAAACGGTAATAAACCCCAGTTGCGGTAGGCGGTGTTTCAATTCATGTTGCAGAATGCTGGCAACTTCTTTATGAACCTGCTGCGAAACTCTGTCTGTTCTTGAAAATTCTTTTGCCATCTCTATTCTCTTCTCCGGAAGACAAAAACGGAGGCCAATGCCCCCGTTTCATTCATCCAATTGTCGGGGCGGGTTTACAACTCTCGTTTAACCTCGACCGTTTCAAATACTTCGATTTGGTCCCCAACTTTAACATCGTTGTAATTCTTAACGCCGATACCACATTCCATACCATTACGCACGTCTGGAACGTCATCTTTAAAGCGACGCAATGATTCCAGCTCACCTTCATAAATAACCACGTTTTCACGTAGAACGCGGATTGGGTTGTTACGTTTAACAACACCCTCGACCACCATACAACCAGCGATTGCACCAATTTTTGGTGATTTAAAGACATCACGAACTTCTGCCAGACCAATGATTTCCTGTCTGAATTCAGGTGCAAGCATACCGCTCATGGCTGCCTTCACTTCATCAATCAGGTCATAAATGACGCTGTAATAACGTAAATCGACATCTTCTGCTTCCAGCACTTTACGCGCTGCAGAATCGGCACGAACGTTAAAACCAATCACAATGGCGTTTGACGCCGTTGCCAGAGTTGCATCCGTTTCAGTAATTCCACCGACACCACTACCTACAATATTGACGCGAACTTCGTCAGTAGACAATTTGGTCAATGAATCATTGATAGCTTCAACAGAACCTTGAACATCGGCTTTCAAAACGACATTTAAATCACGAACGTCACCGGCTTCCATGTTAGCAAACATGTTTTCCAGTTTCGCTTTCTGCTGTTTCGCTAACTTCAGGTCACGCTGTTTAGTTTGACGTTTGTTGGCCACTTCGCGCGCTTTGCGCTCATCGGGCACAACCATCGCTTCTTCACCGGCTTTTGGCACGCCAGACAGCCCTAAGATCTCAACGGGTGTAGATGGGCCTGCAATTTTCACTTCATGACCATGCTCATCACGCATCGCTCTTACGCGACCATACTCATGGCCACATAACAGGATATCGCCGGCTTTCAACTCACCGTGCTGAACCAATACCGAGGCAATGGGTCCGCGCCCTTTATCAAGACGTGACTCAATCACGATACCTTTGGCGGCACCTTTTGGAATTGCTTGTAAATCCAGTACTTCGGCTTGCAGCAATATAGCGTCGATAAGCTCATCAATACCTAAACCCGTTTTGGCTGAAACATTGACGAACTGGTGGTCACCGCCCCACTCTTCGGAAATCACTTCCAACTGAGACAGTTCAGTTTTGACGCGATCCGGATCGGCCGCTTCTTTATCCATCTTGTTGACTGCAACAATCAACGGCACACCCGCAGCACGAGCGTGTTGCACAGCCTCTTTGGTTTGCGGCATAACGCCATCATCTGCGGCTACAACCAGCACAACGATATCCGTTGCGGTTGCGCCTCGAGCACGCATCGCAGTAAATGCAGCGTGTCCCGGTGTATCTAAGAAGGTCAGGCTACCATTATCAGATTTAACTGAATAAGCACCAATGTGCTGGGTAATACCGCCTGCCTCTGAATCAGCCACTTTGGCGCGGCGAATGTAATCCAGTAGTGATGTTTTACCATGGTCAACGTGACCCATGATGGTGACAACAGGTGCACGAGGTGCTTTCTCACCACCAGTATTGCTGGCGATCAACTCGTCTTCGAGTGCGTTATCATTCACCAACTCGTACTGTTGGCCCATTTCTTCCAGTACCAATACCGCTGTGTCGCGATCCAGTACCTGATTAATAGTCACCATTTCTCCCATCTTCATCATCACTTTGATGACTTCGGTGGCTTTCTTGGCCATACGGTTTGCAAGTTCACCAACGGTGATAGTTTCACCTATGCGAACAGTACGGGCGACTGGTTGTGCGGGCATATTAAATCCGTGTTTGAGGTTATCTGCAGCTTTCTTTTTCTTATGAGAACGGCGGCGAGAACTGCGCTCGATTTCCATATCTTCCTGGTCTTCGGCTTCCTGTGCATAGCGGTTGGAATGCAAATGTACTTCTTCCGCTTCTTCTGCCTGACGACGTTTCTCTTCTTCTTCCCAGCGCTTCTTGTTTTCTTCTGCCAGACGTTTCGCTTCTTCCGCGGCACGTTTGGCTTCTTCTTCCAACTTACGCTTGGCTTCTTCTTCTTGCTGCGCTTTTAGTTTCTCAGCTTCTTCTCTAACGCGAGCACGTTCTTTTTTCTCTTCATCAGTCAGGTGATCGTCCTGCTGTTGTGCTTCTGCTTTGGCAGCAGCTTCTCGTGCTTTCTTCTCGGCTTTGGCTTTCGCTTCCGCATCAGCTTTGGCTTTCGCAGCCGCATCCGCCTTAGCTTTCGCTTCACGTTCTGCAGCTTCACGTGCCTTGCGATCTGCCTCTAACTTCGCCGCTTCTTCTTCTTTACGCTTGGCTTCTTCTTCCAAACGTTTTTCTTCAACTTCACTGCGCTTAACGTAAGTACGCTTTTTACGCACTTCAACTTTCACTTGGCGAGATTTACCCGCGGTGAGTGTGCTTGTCGTTTTACGCTGTAGCGTCATTTTCTTGGGTGCGGATGCACCTGCTCCGCCATGCTGCTTACTCAAATGGTCCAGCAACTTGGCTTTTTCTTCTTCGGTTACCATGTCGTCTTTTGACTTGGGGATCCCTGCATCAGCAAATTGTTGCAATAACCTGTCGACGGACGTACCTATGTCACCGGCTAGCTTTTCTATCTGGACTTCTGCCATGATTGTGTTTTCTCCTCTTGCTGATGTTACTCTTCGTTAAACCAGACGATATTTCTTGCCGCCATGATCAATTCACCGGCTTTGGCCTCGTCCAGTTCTTCGATATCGCTGATGTCGTCAACACCCTGTTCAGCGAGCGCTTCTAAATCAGAGATCCCGCGGCTAGCCAGCACAAATGCTACGTGTCTGTCTAAGCCAGGCAAGTTCAACAGGTCTTCTGATGGCTCTGAATTTTCCAGAGACTCTTCATTCGCCAGAGCCTGAGTTGTCAATGCCGCCTTGGCACGACCTCGCAGCTCTTCGACCATATCTTCGTCTAATCCATCAATTTCCAATAGCTCACTAACAGGAACATAAGCTATCTCTTCCAGCGTAGAAAAGCCTTCATCGACTAATACGCCAGCAAAATCTTCGTCGATATCCAGACCAGTCATGAAACGCGTCAATACTTCCGCATTTTCCTGTTCATGCTTGGAATTCAAGTCTTCGATTGTCATTACGTTCAGTTCCCAGCCAGTTAACTGACTCGCTAAACGTACGTTTTGACCACTTTTACCAATGGCCTGCGCCAAATGGTCGCTTTCAACTGCAACATCCATTGAATGGGCATCTTCGTCTACCACAATTTGGGCCACTTCAGCAGGCGCCATTGCGTTAATCACATACTGTGCCGGATTCTCATCAAACAGCACAATATCGACACGCTCACCACCTAATTCACCAGAAACTGCCTGCACACGAGAACCTCGCATACCGACACAGGCACCAACAGGGTCAAGACGCTTGTCATTGGTTTTCACCGCGATCTTGGCGCGAGAGCCAGCATCACGAGCGGCGCTTTTCACTTCCAGTGTTTCTTCTGCAATTTCCGGAACCTCTATGCGGAATAATTCCACCAGCATGTTCGGATGTGTACGGCTGATAAACAGCTGCGCCCCTTTCGCTTCAGGGCGGATATCGAACAATAGTCCTCGTACTCGATCACCTGGGCGGAACGTCTCTCTTGGTAACATATCTTCACGATACATAACACCTTCGGCGTTATTACCCAGATCCACAATGACGTTGTCGCGATTTACTTTTTTAATAACACCCGTAATCAGGTCGCCAACACGATCACGATATTCTTCAATCATTTGCTCACGTTCAGCTTCACGTACTTTTTGTACGATGACCTGTTTAGCCGTTTGCGTTGTGATTCGGTCGAACTTGATAGACTCAATTTGTTCTTCTACATAATCACCCAATTGTGCTTCCGGCTCATCAACTTGTGCAGCAGACAAGGTAATTTCAGCATAGGGATTTTCCTGTGTCTCATCGTCAGCAATAATCATCCAACGACGGAATGTGTCAAAATCACCGGTTTCACGATCAATACTTACGCGAACTTCGATTTCGCCTTCATTCTTTTTCTTAGTCGCGCTGGCAATTGCGAACTCAAGTGCTTCAAAGATCTTTTCTCTTGGCACCTGTTTTTCATTAGATACAGCTTCAGCCACTAACAGAATTTCTTTATTCATTACCCTGCCGCCTTATACGAGATAAACGTTTCATATCCAGTTGCCACTAACTAAATTGTGGCACCAGATTTCCTTTTTCAATATTATTTATACTTATTTCAAATTCGTCTTTATCGACTTGCACAACCAGCTTGTCGCCATCTACGCTGACAACTTCACCTTTGAAGTTACGTCTATTTCCCATTGGGACGCGCAAACGTATCGATACTACTTCACCGATAACCGCTTCGTAGTGTGCCGTTTTAAATAAAGGACGATCCATTCCAGGTGAGGACACTTCCAGGTTGTATTCTGTACTAATCGGATCTTCGACATCCAGTACTGCACTTACCTGATGGCTTACATCGGCACAGTTATCTACTGAGATCCCATCAGGATGATCAATAAACAAACGTAGCGTCGAATGTTTGCCAGCTGCTAGAAACTCAATGCCCAACAGTTCAAAACCCAGCGCTTCTACCGCAGGTTCGAGCAATTGAGTTAATTTGTCATTAAGTTGAGACAAGCGATGCTCCACAAATAAAAAAAGGGCAAGAGCCCCAATACAATTCGATAAAATCGGAGATAACAAAAAGCCCCGGTCTAGCGGGGCTTTTTGTTATGGACCCAATGTCCTTATATAATATTGAAGTTTGTCAATTAAGCCAAGCTCCAAAATTTGGTTGCGGGAGGCGGATTTGAACCACCGACCTTCGGGTTATGAGCCCGACGAGCTACCAGGCTGCTCCATCCCGCGCCTGAAACCTTTCGTGTTTTCTTGCAAGGTTTGCACCCCTGCTCAAACGTGCTGCGTATTATACATAGCAAAAGTTGCTTAGCAACCGCTATTATGAATTTTTTATGTACTTCTGAACTGTTAGCCTAAAGTACATACAATTCGTTTGTTTATTCTGCATTTACAATCACTTTGTTAACTATTTCTTTACATAAGGTCACACAATTACAGAATTAGATAGCCTCATCGTTCTCTTCACCGGTACGAATTCGAATTGCTCTCTCTACGTCATAGACAAAAACCTTACCATCACCTATCTTGCCGGTTTTTGCGGCACTGACAACTGCCTCAACGGCGCGATCTGCTATTTCATCGGGAACAACGACATCAATTTTGACTTTAGGCATAAAATCCACTTGATATTCTGCACCACGATAAAGTTCGCTATGCCCTTTTTGCCGTCCAAAGCCTTTCACTTCTGTAACTGTCAGGCCTTCAACCCCAGCTTCAGCCAATGCTTCTCTAACGTCATCTAACTTAAATGGTTTGAAAATCGCTTCAATTTTTTTCATGACTTGCTGCCTTATGTGCAATTATCCTGTTAACTATATCTCAAACGCTGTCCATCGCCATTGCGTTTTACGCAACTTCAGTCTATTTAGTTTAGACATGTATTTAAACCTAAATCTCCTAATTACCAGTAATTTATGCGCAGAACATTATTGAATCCTGGAAAGTTGCAGCAGGGTATTTCACTCATTGAGATACTCGTGGGGTTAGCAATCGTAAGCATCCTGATTACTTCGGTTGCGCCAGCTGTAAGAGAAATTCTGGTTCGGAACCAGGTAACCGGTCAAATAAACGAATTAAGTAGTGTCATACAGTTCGCCCGCCATGCGGCCATTAACGAACAAATAACAACAGTTCTGTGCCCGACAACTAACTTCAGTACCTGCACCACCAATTGGGATGATCCAAAAATGGTGTTCCCCGACTTTGATGCCAATGGTCAAAGAGATGAGGACGAGGAGATTCTGGCAGGGGCTGGCAATACCGCTGCCAATAACGTTTTGACTGGACCCGCAGGCAGTATCAGCTTCCAGGCTAGCGGTGCGGTAGCGACTCCTGCGACATTATTGTTGTGTGCAGGTAGTGGGGAAGACCGATTTGCACGCGCACTGATTATTAGCCTGCAAGGCAGAGTCAAGCTCAGTCAAGATAGTGATAATGATGACATCCACGAAGATAATAGTGGTACGCCGTTGAGCTGCAGTTAGGCATTTTAGTCACCACCTTTGGTATCTTTACTCGCTGCTTTAACAGCTCCAGCAATATTCACTGCTACCGACTGAACCATTGTTATTTTGGTCCCACGCTTTGCGACCGTCACTGTAATAATACAATGTCCCATCCCCGTCCTGGAACGTACCGCTGATAGGCGTGGCCGTTAACACATAGCTGGTACCATTCGCGGAGACTGTCGCTATAGATAAATTGTAGCGTTTATTGCTCTCGGGTTCAGAAGATGGCGAATAATTTGAAAATATGGCAGGACTGCCAGTGTTTCCCCCACCGGATGCCGCGCCTTCATACGAGAAGTTAGCCGCTTTATGACGTTCCATCGCCGCCGCCAGCGCCATCAAGTCAGCTTGGCCTGCGCTTCTGGCACTGGTTGTCATAAAGTTGGTATAGATTGGATAGGCAATAGAAGCCAGAATACCCGAGATCGCCAAAGTAATCATCAGTTCGGTCAACGTAAAACCTGTCATCGATTTAAATCTGTGTTGTTTTTTCACTGTCTTTCGGTCTCGGTTTTCCAGCTACTGCGAATTAAACGCTCGTATTCACCATATAATTTTTCGGCTAAACACTCAAATTCGGAGCCACAGCTTTCTCCATCCTCAACAATGGCTGTGCATTCAGTCCCCAAACAGACAACAGGCTTAACAATATCCTCAATGAGTATCTTGGTATCAGGCGAAATTCCTGTCTGAGTCAAATCGGCATACCGATCCTCATGTTCCAAAATCCCATCATTATCCAGATCGGTAACGGCATTGCCATTAACCAGTTCTACCAGATATGCACGACTGGTGCCGGTTGGCGCAGCACAAGCACTGTCGCTGGCAGTGGATGGTAGGTACGTAGTAAAAAATAAACGATAATTCAGGATCAAAGGTGATGCCAGGACTTTTTCGCCGCCTGTACCTAACTGAATATACCAGCCGTTTTTCTCAGCAAATTCATTCACTTCAATTTCTCTGGCTTCCTGATCGGGTGTGGTAAGCAGGTGTGCAGAAGCGTCATATAACTCAGTTTCTGTATACGCCACCGCAGGCATATCATAATTCCCATCTTCATCAATAATAAAAACACCAGTATCTTTAATCATGTAGAAGCGATCCTGGATAACGGCGTTCAGTGGGTGGGCACGATAGCCGCTGCCTACCGCAACAGCATAATAATGCTCATCAGCTAAACTGATTTCACCAATATCGGGGCCGTAATAGAAGCGTCTGTTATCGGCAGCACTGTCCCCACCTAACGATGCCAGAACACCTCCTGTAATAAAGTCAGCGCCACTTTCGCCGTTATGGATATCTAAACGGAATATCTGACCGCCAGTGTCGGCAACATAGAGATGATCAGCAAGTCCATCAGAATCACGGTCGACGGTGGAAATACGTGCCGGGATACTATAAATCATTTCGCTTAAATTAAGATCTGCACCGCTGTCACTGGCACTCCATAAAAGTGCCCCCGTGTCTGCATCGACGATAAATACCGAATTTCCGACAGTGTCGGCAGAACGTGTCTCTTTGCTGTCCTGATCTTCATCGTAACCACCACCAAAAATCAGTACATCTTTAACAGAGGCTCCAATTTTCACCTTTGTTACGGTGGGTCTTGACCAGGTTTGTCCCAAATTAGCAAAGTCACCTGCGCCACCATCAATAGTGAACAACACGCTTGGTGAATTTTTGCTGGTCACATCAAAGGCGTAATAGTTATTACCACCGCGTCGCATACCGACATACAGATAAGTACTGCTATCGGTAGTGCGCAATACCAGATCACCATCAAGGCCATAAATATGGGTATAGCTGGAAGCGTCCTCGTAGATATCATTCAAGTTGGCTAACAGTTCTTTGGGAATAATGGCGAAGTTTTCTTCTCCTGTTTCCGGGTCGATACTATGCAAAAAGCCGTGATTGGTCGCCACCATTACCGCACTATCAGTGGCGGAATAATTGACGATTACAGGTTGCGAATGGATTGGATCGCCCATCTGCGTTCTAACGTCCGTAAATGAACCATCACCATCTTCATCTTTGATGTCCACTCCCCGAGCCCATTGCAACACTTCTTCCCGACGTGCCGCAGGGTCAGCTTCACTGTCCACCGCCATGTTTGTGGTTGTAATATTACTGTTGTCTTCATGCAAACGGTTGCCGTTGCTGACAATGGTGCCGGAACCCTCAAAGAAGTAGATATCTCTGACCAAATCCAGATTACCGGCAGCGCCACCTTCTCTGACATCATTACCGTCTGCCAACGTAGACCAGTAACTATGCGAGTTTTCATCAAAAAATCCGGTGGATGAGTTGATCGCTGGCAAGCCATTCTTATCCAAAATAACATCGCTGCTTAGTTTGTATTTTTTAAGGTTTCCAGGCCAGTCTGTGCCCTCTGCGGGTTTAAACAACGCGAAATACAATTCATCTCGGTGAGTCAGGCGATTAAGCTGATTCACTGCCACACCGGGTGAGACAAACGTCGCATTGACATCTTTAACTGAGCGAATAATTGTTTGGAATGCTTCAACTAAATCGTCACTGTTGTCGGCGGTATAAAATCCACCGCCGCCTTGTAACGCCAATTGATTCAGAAAATTATTGGCCGTGGCGTTCGCGGCAAACCCTATAGTGTGAGTGGTCACCTTCGCACCAATAGCGCTATCGGATGTATCCCGGATATTGCTTACCAGATTTAAACCACATTTTTCACCACCACTGCCTGTACAGGTGGTTCCCAGCAGAGCCTGAATCTCATCTACACTGTGGTTATTGTTGGCCTGACCGTCTGACAACAGCACAATATGGTTATTAGTTTGACACTGTAAATCTACAATAGGCGAAATATAGGTAGCCCCCGTGGGAATATACTCGGAAATACAGTCATTGTCGTTCAGGTTATCTGTCGTACACCCCGAAGGGAGCACCGAGTCAAGGCCATCATAGGACAAGCGATTACTAACCCGTGTACTGCGACGCACACTGCTGCTGGCGGAGGAATTTCCTCTGGCGAGTCCATAATACACTTCGTTACCGCCATAGTAGCTCGCGGCTTCAAAAAGGGTGTCCACGATCGGTGTGTAACCATTGGCACTCAGTTCATCCACTTTATTGATCAAATGTGAACGCACGGTTGCAGCGGAAGTCGGATCGGCGTTGCCTTCGAATTCGACGACCAATCTTGGGGCGCCGGATGGTTTACCTTTGTAGGTATAAGCTCCGCGATTACCGGTAATATTAGACATAATTAACATTAAGGCATTGCCTGTTACCCAATCGCTACGATTGACAATCGCCTGAACAACACTACTGATATCAGGTGACTGGTAGGTGGAATTTTTGGACCAGCTAGGAATATTCGTCCAGCTCACCCCTGCAGTTTTAGCTTTATCCCGTAACAAATACCGGGGATAACTGGAAAAACTGCTGGGATTAGGTTCGTTAGCAGCGCTAATAGTAAATCCGGAGCCACTGGTGGAGCGATTGCGATAAGCTGTAAATTCAATATAGGCAGAACTGATAGTGGCATCTCTAGGAATATTGATATCTTCAAATCGCAGACCAATGAAAGAATTACTGCTTGGTTTGAAGGTTAATTCGGTGCCTGTGGATTGATAGCCGTTTGACTTTTCTTCGGCATTGTTAGAGGTTGCTGAAATCTGGTAGGTATGATTACCCTGAATGCACCCCGTTGCTGTACTGTGGTCGTATTCAACAATGAGCTGCACGCTGCTGCCAGAGCCTTCATCTGCGGACATGACCTCCCGGCCACTGGCCGCATCTGCACTACTTCCCTCCAATATCATTCCAAGCGCATTGCCACCGCACCAGTCAGCTTGATTCACCACTTCCTGAATCACAGGAGAAATGTCAATGCTGGATACTTCTTCTCCGGAAACAGGGAATTCGTTAGCAGTATTCCAACTCACCGAAGTTGCCGTTTTGGTACGCGCAGAAATTAATCCTCCTCCATCAGCATATGCGCTGGCGTCGGGGACTAATTCGCCGTAAATATCTATGGTAGTCGCCGCAATATTGCTTTGGTTTGAAACAAATTTCAGATAAGCAGAGGTGATAGTCGCACCTTGGGGGATTTGTGCTGCCTGAAATCGAAATCCCGAATGCACGGTAGTTGTGCCAAATGATAAACGCACGTCATTGTCAGACGCATCGACATAGCCAGACACTTCATCAGCATCATCATTAGTGTCTGCGAGGCCAATAATCAATTCAGGTGCGACCACCTGGTCAATATCCGTTACTGGGTAAATTATAGGACCACCATAGTCGGAAAAGCGCATTAGCCCGGCATTAACATTGGTTGCCGTGGCCAATACTTCTTTTAGGGCGTTCTGCACCCGAAGCATACGTGATTCACTGCCTCCATCCTTGGCGCCCATACTGCCAGACGTATCCATAATAAACAGTACATTAGGGTTGTAGGTCGCCTGCGAATCGGCGACACCCAGATAAATTTCCAAATCATCAGCAAAAGCGGCAAACGAGATACCGACAGACAGCCAGGCTGAAATCAGACTACAACATATATTACGAATAGACATGCTACTTCTCCGCTATTCTGATGCTGGTGCAAAAGTGGCTGCATTCAGCGTATTTGCAACCGCAAAACTGGCAGTAGCAAGCTGACCACAGCCTCTGACTAAAAATATATGGCAGCTGATATTGCTTCCACCAATCACATTACTTGACCCTTCACAGGCTTGTTCTTTGACAAATGCGGTTCGAGACCAACTGGTGACTTCAGGGTTAGCGTTGTAACTGCCAGTCGCCGTGTGTGTCACTCCCGGAGACAACCCTGTTGCAGTCAGTGTACGGTTGACCCAGTTAGCATCATCGAAACAACTCAAATCCTGTAATTCAGGATCCAATTCTGTATCCTGACGCGCCTGTGATATCACATCTAATGTCGCAGTATCTGCTAATAAAACATCATCCTCAGCTTCATAAGCGACACCGGAAATCGCCGCTTCTGCGGCATCAAACGCAAGTGCACTGGTTTCCAGACTAGAGGCCATCTTGGCTTGCATAAGACTGCTGTTTACCGACGTAATACCAATAATGGTCAGAGTCATCAATACCAGCAACGCCAGCACTAATACCAATCCTTGCTGTTTGGCTAAACCCCCATTCATGCTTTTTGCCTCCGTGCGTAATTTTTCATATTGCGCAACGTCACCGTCGTTTCGAACATTTTATAGAGTTTATTGCCACTGGGAGTATAACTGCTCTCATTCAACAGTTTAAAACTTGGTACCGGATCAATGTAGACATCCCCATCCCCCTCAACCAGAATAGCCAGTCTTATCGCGACTACATGACTACCGTCAGAACGTAAATCTCCAAGCGCACTTGCAGTCACATAGGTAACAGGTGTACCAGTGGTATCACCGCTGTCGGAATCACCACTCACGCCATAGAGCACCTGAAAATTTAATACGCCATCCAATAAGGTAAATGCAGCATCATTATTGTTGCCCACTGCAATCTTTTGACCACGCAATACACGCCCATCAAAACCTCGACACTTCAGCGTGCCGTTTTGCACAAAATACTCATTAACCACATAGAACTCCTCCCCCTCGTTGTAGCCTAACTTGTAACCACGGCAGTCCCTTTCCGCCTGCATCGCTACTACCAACACGTCATTGGCGCCATTGACCCCTTGCGTCGAACCCAGCGCAAGGTTGTTTATAAAATCCCCGGGGAGCACAACAGGCCTATTTTGCACAAAAGCGCCTTCTGCTATTAAATCAACATCCGAATTCAGGTTTGGATCAATCGGGTCATAGCGGCCTGTCATCAATAACTCGTTGCGTAAACGGCCGATGATAAAACGTCCCCCTTCCTGAGCAGATGCCATTGAACGATTTAACCGTTCGGTAAGTTGAGTACTGGTCATGACCTGAATAACGCCTGCAGAGATAAATAACCCCATGGTTAGGGTGACCATAATTTCAACCAGTGAAAATCCCTGCTGTACATTGATTCGTCGATTCATAAGGTCACATCCAAAGCTACACAGTCATGGGGTTGACTGACACTGACATTACACTCCTGGTTCAGGATTCGGTCGATGTTCCGCCAGTTCTCCACTGGCCATTTAAGTAAAATGGTGTGTCGGGAGCCTGCACTGCAAGTATCGCCATCCAGTTCATCGTTATCATCGCAGGTCACATCAATTTGAATAGAAGGGCTATTCAACGCGATTGCACAACTCATTTCATAGGCATCAAATACTGCAAACTCATCTTCACTGCACTCTACACTATTACAATCAGGAATTGACGAGGGTACAGTTAAACAATGACACTGGTATTTGCTGACGTCAATTTCGCAACTGAGGTTTTCAAAGTTGTATATGTCATCGTTAAAATAGCCATTGTCTACAACAAGCCCGGTCCCGGAAGATGACATACTGCTATTGGCCCGCAAGCGCTCACTGAGTTGCTGTGCGATCATCGCAGCCTGCGAGCGGTTTAATGCATCTGAATTTGACATCGTACCGACAAATTGCAGTGATGCTACTCCCAGGATCCCAATGCTGAGCACAAATACGGTGACCAGTAGCTCGATCATGCCAACACCTGATTGCTTGTTAATACGCTTACCCCACATAATTTTTGAACAATATTCCAGCAACGACATAGCAACATATCTAGTTACTATAGACCAGATTTATTCAGATGATTTGTGAGTTAGTTATCAGAATTTTTAGGTAGGTATATCAACCGACTTTCGACGGAGGCAGAAAGCCTCCATCTCAATATCAGTTCAGGAAAGGTTTCTTACACGCAGTTCTTTGGGTACGGCAAACTCGATGTTTTCTTCTCGTCCAGGGGTTTCGATGACGTGCTGCGCACCCAGTTCAGTTAATTTATCGATGACGCCTTTCACCAGAACTTCAGGTGCGGAAGCCCCCGCAGTGACACCGATGTTTATTGCTGAATTTAACCAGACCGGTTCAACCGAATCCGCATCATCAATAAGATATGCGGTGGTGCCCATTTTTTCGGCAAGTTCTTTTAAACGATTGGAGTTTGAACTGTTTTTCGCTCCAACCACCAGCAAAAGATCACATTGTTCGGCCAGTTCACGCACCGCATCCTGACGATTTTGTGTGGCATAACAAATATCATCTTTTCTGGGACCTTCAATCTTTGGAAATTTCGCTCGTAAAGCGTCAATCACATCTGCCGTATCATCTACCGACAAAGTAGTCTGGCTGCAATAATATAAGGCTTCAGGATTTTTTACCTCTAATTTAGCTACATCTTGCGGAGACTCAACAAGGTAGATGCCACCATTGGGATTATCGTATTGTCCCATAGTGCCTTCCACTTCAGGATGCCCGTTGTGTCCAATCAACACACATTCGGTGCCTTTTTTACTGGCTCGGCTCACTTCCATATGCACTTTGGTCACCAACGGACAGGTGGCGTCAAACACTTTTAGACCTCGGTTTTCTGCTTCCTTGCGCACTTTCTGGGCGACCCCATGAGCTGAAAAGATAACAATACTGTCATCCGGTACTTCATGTAATTCATCCACAAATACCGCACCACGTTGTTTTAAGCCGTTCACCACAAACTTATTGTGTACCACTTCGTGACGTACATATATCGGCGGTTCAAATAGTTCCAGAGCACGCTCGACGATGGTGATCGCGCGATCGACTCCGGCACAAAAACCGCGTGGATTCGCTAAATGAATCTGCATAATTACCTCGTCACTCTACCTCAAGTATTTCGACTTCGAAAATCACTGTTTGTCCCGCCAACGGATGATTAAAATCTATCGTTACTGAGTCGCCGACAACTTCTCGAACAATCCCCGGCAATTCCACTCCACCAGGCTGGGTAAATCCAATTATCATACCTGGTTCAGCGGGTGTATCAGCATCAAACTTACTTCTGTCGACATGATGGATATTATCCGGGTTCGGCATACCAAAGGCATCATCCGGTGGCAAAGTAAATGATTTCTCGTCACCCACTTTCAAGCCTCTTAAGCAGGACTCAAAATTGGGCGTTAGACTACCATCACCCATCACCAGCTTCGCCGGTTTGTTGTGGACGCGGGTGCTATCTGCCGCCGTACCATCTTCCAGCTTCAGATTAAAATGTAAAACCACTCTACTGCTGTCGCCTATTACCGCGTTTGCACTCATGACTGTTCCTCTTTTGCTTGTACTTCTGATTCCGGGTTTTTAAACGCATCCAAAATCAAAAATACGGCTCCCAGAAAAATAGCGCTGTCCGCGATATTAAACGCTGGCCAGTGCCAGTTCTGATAATAAAAGTCTAAGAAGTCAACTACATAGCCATAAGCTAACCGGTCGTAGAGATTACCCAGTGCCCCACCCAAAATCAGGGAAAGCGCAACCGGAAATAACACCTGCGAAGATTTCGCTTTTTTTAACCAAAATATCACTAACACACTGACCACAATCGCAATCCCGGTAAAAAACCAGCGTTGCCAGCCACCGGCATCACTTAAAAAACTGAACGCAGCACCATAATTACGTACATAGGTCAGATTAAAAAATGGCAAAACTTCTATAGACTCATAAAGTCTGAAAGAGTTTATTACCCATATTTTCGTGATTTGGTCCAAAACCAATGCAATGAGCGCCAGCCAGGACCAGCGCAAGCCTGTTTGCCTGAACATCTTAAGCATAGTGTCGTGTTTCGCCTTCACCATCGACATTGTCGATACAACGGGAACATATCTCCGGATGATGCTCATCTGCGCCAACATCTTCGCGGTAATGCCAACAACGAACACATTTGTCACCCGGTGATTTTTGCAATGTCACCCACAAGCCTTCGACATCTGTCTCTACAGCACCCGCTGGTGCGGATAACGCTTCTTCGACGTTTGCTTTAGAGGTGATCAATACGAAACGCAATTCGTTCTGCAATGCACTTAACATTTTAAGATTATCGCCACTGGTATGAATCGTCACACTGGCTTCCAACGAGCCGCCTAATGTTTTATCTCTGCGGGCTTGCTCCAGTACTTTATTGACTTCGGTTTTGACTTTCAGAATGTGCTGCCAATAGTCATCACCAAATTCCGGATTCAATTGTAATGCATCAAAGCCAGTGTACCAGTTATCGGTAAAGACAAACTCCTCTCTATCCCCCGGCATCGCCTGCCAGATTTCCTGTGCAGTGAAGCTGGTAATTGGAGCCATCCAGCGCACAAGAGCTTCAACAATGTGATATAAGGCGGTTTGACAGGAGCGTCTTGCCACACTGTCGGTCTTTGCTGTGTACTGTCGATCTTTGATGATATCCAGGTAGAAACTGCCCAACTCCACCGAGCAGAACTGCATTAATTTCTGGGTAACTACAAGCAAATCGTATTCGTTGTAGGCGGCAATAATATCCTGCTGAATACTGCGCGCACGGTCAATTATCCAGGCATCCAGTGCCACCAGCTGTTCTGCCGGTACTTGATCCTGTTTAGGATCAAAACCATTCAGATTAGCCAGCAAGAAACGCGAAGTATTGCGTACGCGACGATAGGTATCCGCGGCACGCTTAAGAATTTCATCTGATACCGCCATTTCTCCGCGGTAATCCGTCGAAGCAACCCAAAGACGCAGGATATCGGCACCCAGTTTATTCATCACATCCTGGGGAGAGACGGTATTACCCAATGATTTGGACATCTTACGGCCATCGGCGTCGACGGTGAAACCGTGGGTAAGCACTTCTTTATATGGGGCTTTATGTTTACTGGCAACAGATGTCATCAGGGATGACATAAACCAACCCCGGTGCTGGTCAGAACCCTCGAGATATAAATCTGCTGAGGCTGGAATATCATCCCGTTGATCCACCACAAAATAGTGGGTCACCCCCGAATCAAACCAGACATCCAGGGTATCGCTGACTTTTAGATAATTTTCCGCATCTGCACCCAGCAATTCGGCAGTGTCAAGATCCCACCAGGCTTGAATGCCTGATTGTTCTATTTTCTGTGCTACCTGCTCAATTAGCTCAATACTGTTTGGGTGCAGATCCCCGGTGTCTTTATGGATAAATAATGTAATAGGCACACCCCAGGTACGTTGTCTGGAGATACACCAATCAGGTCTGCCAGACACCATACTTTCAATGCGGCTTTGTCCCCAATCCGGGACCCATTTAGTTTTACCGATTTCGGTTAATGAAGCTGTACGTAAGCCTTTTTTGTCCATACTGACAAACCACTGTGGCGTCGCCCGAAAAATAATAGGGGTTTTATGGCGCCAACAATGGGGATAACTGTGTTCATAGGCATGATTATGCACCAGACAGCCTTTTTCCTGCAGTAAATCAACAATCGCTGCATTGGCTTTGAATACGTGCTGACCGGCAAATAACGGTGTATTTTCTAAATAGACACCATTGGCTCCCACAGGGTTTGCCACTTCCAACTGATAATGTTTACCCACGTTAAAGTCGTCGACACCGTGGCCGGGGGCGGTATGCACACAACCGGTACCCGAGTCAGTAGTTACATGGTCGCCTAAAATGAGCGGCACATCAAAGTCATAAAATGGATGTTGAACCCGCTCATTTTCCAGTTCCCCGCCTTTGCAATAACCCAGTGCGTGGAATTGGTCGACATTAAATCGGTCCATACAGGAGTTCATCAAATCAGACGCGACGATCAAACGTTGTTTCTGCCCATCCTTTTCTATCTGTACTAAAACGTATTCCAGTGCCGGATTTAAGCTGATGGCGCGGTTTGCTGGCAAGGTCCAAGGCGTTGTAGTCCAGATAACCACGGCAACACGCCCTTCCCCAACATGGTCCTCCGGGTGCTTAAACTTCGCCACCAAAGCGTCTTCATCAACTGCTGGAAATGCCACATCAATTGCGGGGGACGTTTTATTCTGATATTCCACTTCAGCTTCGGCTAACGCAGAGCCACAATCCGTGCACCAGTGAACAGGTTTAAAACCTTTTTCCATATGACCATTTTTGATGATCTGACCAAGCACCCTGACAATGTCGGCTTCAGAACGATAATCCATGGTTTTGTATGGGTTATCCCACTCGCCCAAAACGCCCATACGAATGAAGTCGACTTTCTGACCTTCAACCTGCTTCTCTGCGTATTCACGACACTTCTGGCGAAATTCCGCAGCACTGACTTTCTTACCCGGCTTACCAACTTTCTTTTCTACCTGAAGCTCAATCGGCAATCCGTGACAATCCCACCCTGGCACATAAGGAGAATCGTACCCTTCCAGCGTTTTCGATTTTATGATGATGTCTTTGAGAATCTTATTCACTGCATGACCGATATGAATATTGCCATTGGCATAAGGAGGGCCATCGTGCAGTATAAAGGGCGTTTTGCCTTTTCTGGCTTCACGGATTTTGTAATACAGTTTCTTGTCGGTCCATTCTTGTAGCATGGCTGGCTCACGCTGAGCCAGATTGCCACGCATTGGAAACTCTGTATCCGGTAAGTTTAACGTATGTTTATAATCGGTCATTTATCCTCAAATCCACTTCGCAAATTGATGCGTTTATCTCACCTGGTGTTCGGTGATTGTCTTTTCATTTTGACTAAACCAGTTTTTCGCGACGAGCACGTCGGCATCAATTTGTTGTTGCAAGGCCGTCACTGACGGAAACTTTTGCTCTTCTCGTATTTTAGACAGCAATCTCACCTCGATAAACTGCCCGTACAAGTCAGCATTAAAATCAAACAAGTGTACTTCTAATTGCGCTCTGGTACCTTCGACCGTGGGTCGATTTCCGACATTCGCAATACCTGCATGCTGGTTACCATTCCACACGACGTTCACTGCATAGACACCACTCACGGGTGACTTACAGCGTTTCAGTAGCACATTTGCAGTGGGAAACCCTATAGTCCGGCCTCGTTTATCACCGTGCACTACACGTCCCGAGATACTGAAATCCCGACCCAGCATCTGTTTCGCCAACGTTAACTCATTTTTGGCCAACGCCTGACGAATCGCAGAAGAACTGATTCGGTCCTGCCCCAGACAGAAGCTTTGGGTGTTAACCACATCAAAGCCACATTCTTTGCCTTCAGCCTGTAACAGTGCAAAATCACCAGTGCGCCCTTTGCCAAAGCGAAAGTCATCACCCACAACCAGATACTGTATACCCAGCTTTTGCACCAGTAACTGCTCTACAAAATATTCGGCAGGTTGATTGGCGAATTGGCGATTGAAGCGTACGCAAATTAACCGGTCCACGCCCAAATTCTGCATTGCCATGTACTTTTCCCGCAAGCGGGTCAATCTAGCTGGCGCCTTATCTGGCATAAACAGTTCTTCCGGCTGCGGTTCAAATACCATAACCGCCGAAGGCAACTGCATGGCGCGAGCCTGTGCCACCAGTTTGGTCAAAACGGCAACGTGGCCCAGATGCACCCCATCAAACTTACCAATGGATAATACACAGCCACGATGCCTCTGGCGTAAATTGTGTAATCCCCTGATAAGTTCCAATGTCTACCTCAATCTATTCAATTAACACCTAATGACCTGATACAGGGTCTGCGCCAATTTTAAAAAACAACGGATTATAACTGACCTGCCACATAGATAAAGCATTGCTGGGTATCAATTGCCAATAAATTGCGATTTTTCTCGTGACAGACACAAAATAACCATCTTGCTTTAGATTTCCATGTCACTTGGTTTTAGTCTAACTTAAATAACAATGGCAATGAGGATAAGGGCAGCAAGTGAAACTGAGAAAGCTTTTGCACGGCAATATATTGCTTTTGCCATGGCTTTTAGCTGCTCAGACATTGGTGCTCGCGCAAGAAACAACAGGTGAAGACAAAAACATCACGATGGCATTGAGCCTTGGAAGCTATGACTTTCAGTCTATATTTGACGACAATCGCAAGCAACTGGGTTTCGATGTCGTGCAAGCGCGTATTGATAATGCAGACATGAAATTAGAAATATTGACGCGCATTGACACTAAAGCACTGCCTGACGCCATTATTATGCCCTCTGATACACTTGGTTTGGAGCAGGCTCGATTTAGCACGATTCCTCGGGATTGGATTGATCCTCATATGTCAGATTCTAATCTGGCACTAGCAGAAGTAGAAGGTGAGCTCAAAGGTATTCCCCTTATCGCCGGAAATCATTTGCTGTTGTATTACAATAAATCTCTTATTCAGCAACCTGCTCTGAGCTGGCAACAACTTAAATCACAACAATCAACGTTAGAAAGGGCTGAGCTGATAGGCTGGCCATATCATGAAGGATTTTGGATCCTTCCCTTTTTATCGGCATTTGATGCGTTACCCTTTGAAGAAGGACAAATTCGTTTTCAGCAACCGGGAACGCTGCAGGCTTTTCAGTTTTTAAAGGAGTTACGGGACAATAAAGTATTAGACACGTCGTGCAACTACCAATGCAATCAAGATAAGTTTATCAATTCCCGTCTAGCCTACATTATTAATGGTGTCTGGTCCCACGAACTGTACGCCAAGCATTTGGGTGATAACCTTGGGATTGCATTGTTGCCTCAGATTGGCGATAAAAAAATGCGTCCGTATCGTTCGGCACATGTATTGGCATTCCCCAACCAAGGGGTAACTGGAAAAAAAAGGGCGAGTCTTCAGAAATTGTCCCTCCTGATGCAAAGTGAAACCATTCAACTCCGCTTATGGAAAGACTTTCGCGCCCTGCCCACCAATAAGAAAGTAGAAGAACAGATACTGCAAAATGCAAATGACAAAACCCAAGTGCTCTTCAAGCAATTGGAAGGTGCTCCAGCCATGCCCAACGAGGAAGTCATGGCCATCGTATGGGAAGCCATTATCATTGGGTTTAGTCGCTTTGATGGTGGTGCCATGACGGCGGAACAGGCCAGCAATTACATGCAATATATTGCCGAAAAATCACGAGACGAAAAGTGACATCGGTCAATCAGAACTCCGTTCGCGTCTATATAATCCGTACCGTAGCTTTCGCGGTTCTCTTCCCTGTGCTAATTCTGGTGAGCTACTTTCTGTATGAATCTTATACCGAAGGGATGAAACAAGCTGAAATCAATCGCCAACAGACGTCCAGCAGAACAGCAGCATGGTTGCGTAGCCATATTTATGACGTGCAATACCAAACAGCCATACTGGCGTCTAACAAAGCCGTTGGTGAACTCCCGGTAAATATTCTGATGAATCAGTTTACCCACAATACTCTGCAGGAGTTTGTGGAAGAAAATTCATACGTAAAAAGTGCGGTCATCACGGACCTTTCAGATTTTATTCTGGAAGGGTATCCAAATGAAGTATTCCGTTTACCTGCTGCTATTTTTAGAAGTACCACGGAGCACATTTTTACAACGGGCCTTAATCATGGATTGCCCAAGTTGACAATGTTGTCATTAGAATCGGGTTCTGCCCCCTCTGAAAATCATGCTAATGCCCTTTATTTTGTTGCGCCTCTGTTCAAAGAACTCGATTCCATAGTTACCCCCAGAAAAATTACTGGCGCATTGTATATTCAACTGGACGCCGATAAGTTATTTGATGATATAGATAGCTCCAACGAACAAATTATCATTCAGCTTGCGGGTAAATCCATAGCGTCAACTACAGAGGCTTATTCAAAGAATGTCACCGCTGTACACAATGAGATTTTACCCAGCGAGTTAATTCTACGACAAATAACACCACTGACATTCACCATGATGCTGGATGAGTCACGCTATTTGGAGCGACTGTACAGCAACTTGGTGTTTGTTGCCTTTATCTGTTTTGGTGCCTTACTCTTCGCGCTGATTTTAGTGTATCAACTCATCTCCAGATTAAGACACCCTCTGGATGACCTGCGCAAAGTGAGCCAACAGTGGCGTGATGGTCGCTACGTTTCTTATCCTTTCCAATCCAGTTATCAGGAGTTTGATGAGGCATTACAAACCATGAACAAGATGGCAGAGACCATTGATAGTCAATTCAAAGAGTTACGTCAGGCTAAACTGGGTGCTGAGCGCTCTGAGGCATTAAAAAGTCAGTTTTTAGCCAATATGAGTCACGAAATTCGTACACCGATGAATGGCGTCATGGGGTTATTGGGGGTTTTGCAACAACGGATTGCCAGTCCGGAACAGCATAAATTGGTTAATCGTATAATCGACGCTGCCAGTACATTGCTTACTATCGTAAATGACATTCTTGATCTGTCTAAAATTGAAGCCGACAAGTTGCACATCGAATCGGTTGATTGTGAATTAAAAGAGATTCTTCTCAGAGTCAATCGCGTTTATGCCGAACAAGCGAAAGATAAAGATCTGGCCTTGCGATTGGATGTGAAAAACCTCAGTCACAGTTTTATCAAAACAGATCCCGTTCGAGTCAACCAAATTCTGAACAATCTGGTTTCCAATGCCATAAAGTTTACCGAGCATGGCACCATTACTATCGCCGCGAGTAATGCCCGTAAGAATCAACAGAACTATATTGTACTAACCATTACAGATACCGGTATCGGCATGGATGTGGCACAAATAAATCGTTTGTTTAACCTGTTTGAACAAGGTGATAACAGCACGACGCGCAAGTATGGTGGCACAGGGCTTGGATTATCCATTTGTAAAAAGCTGGCAAACCTGATGGGAGGCGATATTGTCGCCGAGAGCGAGCAAGGCACCGGCAGTAAATTTACGGTGTACTTGCAAATCGACCTGGCGCAAAAACAAGTAGATGTCGTAGAACCTTTACCTGAAAGCACACTGGATCTATCTGCCTACAGAATATTGGTCGCTGAAGATAATACTATCAATCAGGAAGTGCTGGGTTATATGCTGGAAGAAACAGGGATTTCTTTTGATATTGCCGAGAACGGCATAACGGCATTGCAGTATTATCAGAACAACCATTACGATATGATTTTAATGGACGTGCAAATGCCAGAGATGGACGGTATCGAAGCCACCCGAGAAATACGAAAAAGCAACAAAGATCTGCCGATTATTATGCAAACAGCTAATGTAATGTCAGAAGATATCCAACGTTATATTACCGCTGGCAGCAACGGGTTAGTGGCAAAGCCAATCGTTAAACAGCAATTATTCACGGTACTCGAAGAAGTGCTAATACATAATAAAACACATTTATTTTAGAACGACAGGCAAAAGGATTGTTATGAATCGAATTTTACTATTGATAGTGACCAGTATCTGTATGCTGATTACCCCCACTATTTTAGCAGCGCCAGGAGAATCAGCCCCTGAGCGAGATAGAGGAGACGGTCCGCATCAAAAATTGATTTTACGGGGTGGTATTCTGGTCAACGGCGAAGGGGCACCAGCCCAAGGCCCCGTTGACATCGTGATCGAAAATGATCGCATTAAACGCATCTATCGTGTTGGGCATCCGGGCGTACCGATCCTGCCTGAAGGACGCCCAAAAGCAGAATCCGGCGATACTGAAATCGATGTTTCCGGACATTATATTTTGCCCGGTTTTGTTGACATGCACGCCCACATTGGCGGCTCTGCGGATAACATTCCGGCTGAGTATGTGTTTAAGCTTTGGCTGGCCCATGGCATTACTACAGTGCGTGAGCCTGGCTCTTTCAATGGCATAGACTGGGTGATGCCACAAGTAGAACAAGCGAAGCTCAATACAATAGTTGCGCCAAGAATTATCCCCTATGTCGGTTTTGGTATGGGTCGCGACGAACCAATTGATACGCCGGAACAAGCCAGAGCCTGGGTTCGCTGGGTCAAGAAACAAGGTGCAGCTGGCATCAAGTTCTTCGGCGCAACCCCCGAGATCATGTCTGCGGCAATGGATGAAGCACAAAAGCAAAAACTGGGTACCATGATGCACCATGCACAACTTAATGTTGTGCGCACCAATGTTATAGATTCAGCCCGCATGGGATTGACCACGATGGAACACTGGTATGGCCTACCCGAAGCGCTTTTCGAAGATCAGGTTATCCAGAACTATGCACCGGAATACAATTATCAGGATGAACAGCATCGCTTTGGCGAAGCTGGCAGACTTTGGCAACAAGCAGCACAGCCTGGCAGCGCGAAATGGAATCAGGTCCGGGATGAGTTGATCGCACTGGACTTTACGATCAACCCAACCATGACCATTTATGAAGCCAGCCGTGATCTGATGCGCGAAATGAACGCTGACTGGCATAAAGACTACACACTGCCCACACTTTGGCAGTTTTTCCAGCCATCTCGCTATGCCCACGGCTCCTATTGGTTCGACTGGTGTGCTTTTATAGAATCTGAAATGATAGGTTGATAAATCCTCAATTCAAGACCTATTGTATTACAAGACTTGTGGGGAATCAAGTCTTGTAATATTACCCTATCACTTTTTCCCTATCATTTTATTATGACTTGTTTTCAGAAATATTTATTAAACCCCTATCATTTAATTTGGATATCAATTTGCTAACTATTTGAGGTAAATATTAACGAATTGTGAGGTGGAACATTTCCTTCTATTAATAGTACACAGTGCAATTAACTGTTAATTATCTACCAATTACATCACTATTAAACTACAAAAGCGATTAACGATTAAGGCATCAATATGCAAAACACAAAAAGAACCTTTTTAAAGCAATCGGCAGTTGCCTTAGCATCACTTGGATTAGTTCCGATTGCATCAGCTTCTTCAACGTCAACTAGCAATAGTTCCCAAAATGCTTTGAGAGATCTGACTTCGTCAGTAAAACCTATTAGTAGCTTCGAGAGACTAGAGCGAATTAAGAAAGCACAAAAGTTGATGAGTATTTATGACATTAATGTTTTGGTTCTGGAGCCGGGGGCGTCCATGACATATTTCAGTGATTTGAAATGGTGGCGAAGTGAACGGCTAACTTCCGTTGTTATACCGCGTGAAGGCAATTGGTTTGTAGTGTGCCCAGAATTTGAAGTACCAACTATCCAAGAAAGTATTAATTCTGATATTGCAGTTGTAGCATGGAATGAACATCAAAGCCCCTATAAAGCATTAGCTCAGCATTTGAAAAGTGTTGGAGTTGTAAAAGGTAATATTGGTTTTGAGGAGTCGGTACGATATTTCGTGTTTGAAGGAATAATGAATGAATTGCCGAGTATGAACCATGTTTCTGCTGATCCAGTGACGCAAGGATGCAGGATGTTCAAAAGCAAAAATGAGTTACAACTCATGAGAAAAGCAAATGAGATTACCTTAGCTGCATACAACTATGTATATAGTAACCTTGAAGAAGGAATGACTGGGAAAGACATAAAATCACTAATGAACTCTGCACAAACCCAATTGGGAGGCGATGGTGTTTGGTCAATGGCACTATCAAATGAATCAAGTGCTTTACCGCATGGAACAAAGAAACCTCAGATCTTGAAAAAGGGTTCTATTATCCTAATGGACAGCGGTTGTAACGTGCATGAATATCGTTCAGATATTAGCCGTACTTTTGTTTTTGGAGAACCGTCTAACAGGCACAGAAAAATTTGGAATACTGTAAGGAAAGGCCAAGACATAGTATTTAAGACAGCTCAAATTGGTGTTTTAGCAACTAATGTGGATGATGCTGTGAGATCCTTTTATGAATCAGAGGGATTCGGGCCGGGCTATGCAACGCCGGGATTATCGCACCGAACTGGGCACGGTATAGGTATGGAAATTCATGAAGAGATAAACTTTGTACATGGCGAAAAAACAAAATTAAAGGCAGGCATGTGCTTCAGTAACGAACCGGGAATTTATATCCCCGGTGAGTTCGGAGTTCGAATTGAAGATTGCATTTATCTTACTGAAGGTGGTCCTCAATATTTCACAAACCCACCTAAATCAATTGAAGAGCCACTTGGCACAATTGGGCCTGAGATAATTTAGTCTTATATAAATACAACACAGGCTCTTGTTGATAGCGCACCGCCTATGGTGCTCATAGATCTAATTAATAGAACCAGTTGGCTGCTTCAATGGTGTTTTAAAATTCCGTTAGCTGTCTTAAAATATATTTGATGGCTTCTCAGAGAAGCCCGTTCCCACGAAAACAGGACGAAATGGATTTACTCTGAACTAAAAGATTAAATATTCACATAAAAACTGAGTGACATAGGTGCGTGGCCTAGCGTTGCCGTTTTTGGGTGTATTGATGTCTTTTAATAAAGAAGACCTGCTAGTAAATATAAAAAGGCAGGCAAAACGATTATCTAAATTATTAACTATTCCCCTTGGGCAGGCCCAAGAAGGGGTAGCTATTTGTCTTTACGGCTGTGGCAGTTACGGTGATTTACTAGTAAAAATAAAAGCTGAATCCTTTGACAACCCATTGATAGCACTGTCTGCTCTCTCACCAAACTCGGAAATATTTTTAGTAAAAATATTAGCTAGCCACCTAGATAGCATCATCGGAAGTTTTGAAAAAAAATTTCCCGGTTCCAATATAAATGAAGAATTAGTCATATCCCTTTTCGGACTTAGCTTTGATGAGTTCAAAGCCAAAATTTCTGACTGATTTTGTACAAATCCGTAAGTTGCCATTTAAAAATTTAGCGATATTATGAGTGAAAGGTTGTGCGGACAGCCTACGCCTACACATGTTTTTCGCCTTGAAAAATGTGAACAGTGAAGCGGAGCATCGTGAGCGTCCGGGGAATTACGCCTAAACGGGTGTAGTTTCGTTTGGTAAGATTTCCCACGGCAAGAGATCTGACAGATCGTGATCTGATTTTCTTTTCGGTAACTCTTCAAACAGCATCTTCAGGTAGTCAAACGGCACCAGGTCGTTGGCTTTGGCAGTTTCAATGATGCTGTAGAGTGTTGCACTGGCTTTCGCACCACTGGCGGTGTTGCTGAACAGCCAGTTTTTCCGGCCGATGACGAAAGGCTTTATTGCTCTTTCTGCGCGGTTATTATCAATGCTGAGTCGGCCATCCTGCGTATAATGGATAAGCTTCTCCCACTGGTTCAGGCTGTAGTTTACAGCATCACCCATTTTAGATTTGGGTGGCACCTGCAAAGATGACTTTTCCAGCCAGGTGCGGAATTTAGTCAGCAGTGGCACGGCCTTTTCCAGTCGTATCGCCTGCTTTTCCTCCGGGGTTTTGTCCGTGATGCGCCTTTCAATGGCATACAATTGCTGTATCTGGTTCAGGGCCATATCTGCTTTACCGGATTTACCTTTCACCTGTGATTGCTTTGCTTCCATGAATTTGCGTCGGGCATGAGCCATACAGCCCACAAGGGTTGCCTGAGTCTGTTCATACCCCTGATAACCGTCCACCTGCAGGAACTGACTGAACCCATCAAGGAACTCGACGGCACACTGCCCGGAGCGGGAGCGCTGATAATCGTACAATACGATATTGGGTATCGGACTGTCAGGCACGGGCGAGTCGGAGCCTGTGCAATACAGCCACATATAACAGGTATTTTTGTCTTCTTTGACCACTTTCAGCGTAGTTTCATCCGCCTGAATGACGGCCTGTTGCAGCAATATCTGCCGCAACAGAACATAAATGATTTCCAGTGACTGTGCGCAACGTATCATCCAGTCGGCCATGGTCTTACGGCTCAGTTCAATACCGTACTGACTGAACATCGACTCCTGCCGGTAGAGGGGTAATCCATACTGGTATTTGCTGGTGACTATCTGACTCAACAGACTCGGGGTGGCAATGCCTTTAGGGATAATGGCGGGTGCTGGCGGTGTCTGTTTTATCTGGCCTGTTGTACCGTCTTTGTCACAGGCCCGGCAGGCATATTTAGGGCGGATGGTTTCAATGACTTTAACCTGTGCCGGAATGAACTCCAGCTTTTCAGCCGTATCTTCACCAATTTTATGTAACTGCCCCTGACAGCAGTCACAGATTTTTTCATCTTCCGCTAAATCCAGTACCACCGTTTCTCGGGGCAATGATTTGGGTAAGGGTTTGCGAACCGGCTTATTGCGCACATGGCTGCCAACCTGTGTCGATTTCGTTTCCGGCTCAGCCACAACAGATTCCGCTTCATCAAACAGCTCGCCCTGACCGGGATGGCCTTCACTGCTGGCACCAAAGGCCTTCTGCTGTGCCAGACGGAACTGCTCTTGCAGCCAGTTAATTCTGGCATCTTTTTGCGCCAGTTGGCTTTCCAGTTCCCGGATACGTTGATGTAATTGTGCTTCATCCATGAAACCCATTTTACCCAATAACCACGCTAACTTATTGACTTTATTTAGATTATTCGGTGATCGTTAAATGCCTGTTATGATCACAGGTTATAAGGCCGAAGGCCCATACTGTAGCGGCTTGTGGGCGATAACAGAGAGACCGGATAACAACCATTGCCACTGTTCATGACCCAGTGAGAGAACGTCACCGGTCTCCTTATCGGGCCATTTAAATCGCTCTTTCTCCAGGCGCTTGTACCACAAGGCAAAGCCGGTTTTATCCCAGTACAGCACTTTTATCTTGTTACGGTGTTTATTGCAGAAGACGAAAACCTGCCCACCAAACACATCCTGCTCCAGCGCCTGTTCGACAATGGCACTCAGTCCGTTAATGGATTTACGAAAATCTACCGGCTGACGATGCAGCAGCACCCGATCACATTGCCACTGGATCATGATAAGGATTTCATCAGTTGCGCCAGCCACTGTGGATCAGCGCCTGCCGGCACATCTAACTGACAGCTCCCAAAGCGCAGTGCGGCATTACCCGATACCACCTGCCGCTCGGCTCTTGCAGCAACGAACGTCGAAAGTTTATCTGACGATGTTCTGAGCTTTTTTCGTTTGAGGTAAAAATAGGGTTCACTGAGATTGTGTTTTCGACAAAACTCAGCAGCACTGAGTCCACTGTTTTCCTGCTCAGCAAACAATGCCAGCCATTGGGTTTTAGTTTTACGGGTTGCCATCTTACTTCCTCTTGTGGGTTTGATGGCGACAGATTAGCGGTAGAGGTATTCAACTGGCAGGTGTATTTGACCGGACGCTTACGGAGCATCCGTGAAAATTTGGTGATTCAAACAGTCAAGTAAACAATGTGTTCGTAGGCCATTGTTTGTTTGCAAATGTTGTTTGGAGAACTAAATGATCTCAGTACCTCAACTAAAGAATAAGCTTAATATCCAAGCCAAGAATTTTGCATTATTGTTAGAGTTTCCTGACCTGTATGCAGAGCGTTTATGGTCAATAGGTGTTTATAACTGTTCTGACTTTTCACAAACTCACATCCGCCTCAAGGAAGTATTTGACGATAATAATCTAGACTCAATTCTAAAGCACGATTCCCTGAAATACTTAATGATCAACGAATATGATGATCAAGAAATTATTGAATCGCTTCATAAAGAAATTGAGTCAATGGCAAACCGTATCGAAAGCCTAATGCTGGTAGATATCAATACATTAGAGTTAGTTTCAGTGATATACCAAGTTTTAGGGTTACCTGAAGATGCCAAGTTTATTGTAAATACAGGAGCAGACTTCCGCTTAGAGTGGCGACCATACTTTGATGCCTTTGATGATCCGTTGATAGTTCAATATGCAGATTTAAAAGTTCATGGTTGTTATTTCAGGCTCATAGCTTCAAAGTTTCCGTTTGAAAAGCTTTCCTTGGATAACATTAAAAAATACATGTACATCAATCATGTAAACCATGATGGTGAGTTCGAAGGCTGTATTTCTGAAGGAAATACATTTTCTAAGCATGAGCACTGGCTGGTGTTGACACTTGAATTATTCAGTAGCGGCAAAGTAAATAAGGCTCAGTTCAATCCAACAACCTTTAAAATCGAAGGTATGCGCTATCTGGTGTATGGCTTCCCGCTGGTTCCTTCCTTTGTATCTGATTGGCACAAACCTGATTTATGTCTACGGGTTAAGAATCTAGATGGTGATCAAAAGTTCATTGTTCGTATTGATCAGCAAGCTCTTGTTTTCCACGCACGCCGTGTCGATACAAATTTTTTTAACACCATTGATTATGAAAAATACATTTCTTTGTATCAATCTAGTGTTCTGTCACATTTTGATGCTGACAACAATTTACTAAAAGCCGATGGAGTTAAGTACCTTAGTTTTTTCCGTCCGTTTTGCTTAGAAGATAAGAAGGAAGCACAAGCATGAGACCAAGAGTAAAACTAACCAAAGCAACACTCATTTCAATTAAATCTGACTTAGAAGATAAGGTTGAACAGGTGCTTTACGCTATTTTTTCTGAGGATAATGAAAGCGGTAAAAAAGGTGAGGCTTTGTTCACCACAAAAATTATGGAAGTTAATGGTTTTGAGTACCGAACTTTTGGCGCTGATTTTTATATATTAGATACAGAACCCAAACAGTTTGATGTAAATGTATTTGAGTTCAATTTAATGCATGAGTGTATGTACTCTCCTGAGGAACTTTTAGAACTTCGGGAAATTCTCCCAACTGGCTATTAATTGGGAGTTAATAAATGGATAAAACCCATTTGAAAGATGCCTGCATAGTATCTGTCTACGACTATAAAGAATTTGAAAAACAATTTCTCGGCGAGTTTTTATCAGGAGTTGTTATTGACGATGAAACATTCAGGTTTAGGCCATTTGAGCAAATCGTGACTTCAAAGATTGTTAGCAAATCTGATGTCGAAGATAAATTAGAAATCATCACACATAATGGGAGTTATTATGTGATTGATGCTGACCATAAGTTAATTGATATTTCGTTTGTTGAACTAGTTGTTATGAGAGTAGGAGCTTATTCGGCAGATCGAGTTTTAGAAATGAGAGAGCAACTTAAGTCTCAAAATAAAAGTCATTAAATAACGAATATTAAGAAGACTAACGAGATTATTATGTGTCACTCACCCCTTTGAAAAAATTGATGATAGTCAAATACTCATAATATGTTTACACAGCATCAATTTACTTAGTCGAAAATTTACATTAGTATTGGATTTGTGTACTTGTAAGAGAATTTTATGTCTAAAGCATTTTCAAAAGTCTTAGTAATAGCGCTTATGCTGATTGCCTTTGTAGGGCAAGCATTTGCGTATTCTGCTATGTCTTGCGAAATGTCTTCAGGCTCTCACGAGTCACATATGAACATGGATCATTCCAAGATGAGTCATCATGAAGGAATGAATCATGGTGATATGAATAAAAGCAGTAATGGTCAGTCAGAAGATTGTTGTGATGTTGAATGTGTTTGTCCGGCAAATGCTTGTTCATCTACTACAGTACTAAGTTCCAGTATTGATTCGACAGATATTCAAATATTGAGTGAATCTGTAGCTGCTCTGCAATCTAAACAACCTCATTCAATTTCCACTTCCCTTTATCGTCCACCGATTTTTGCCTAATACAGGATTAGTGCGCCCAAATTTCGCGCACATGTAATAAATTTTTCTGTTAGTCAACATAGCGTAGTAGCGCTATAGATATTTTCCAGCGATGTCTGGGGGCAAAAATGATCAATAAGTATTTAAAAATAGCAGTTTTAATGCTGCTTTCACCTGCGTTTGCAAACGCTAATGAACATAACCATACAGACAATCACGACGTAACACCTTTAGAGTTAATCGTTTATAAAACCCCTACTTGTGGGTGTTGTAAAAAATGGATAACTCATATTGAAGACGAAGGGATCGTTGCGCATTCCAAAGATTTCCGAAACATCGGCAATATCAAAACTAAGTATGGTATTAAGCCTAATTACCGCTCCTGTCACACGGCAGTGAGTAGAAATGGATTTGCCTTTGAAGGTCATGTACCCGCTAAATTTATTCAGCAGTTCTTATCAGAAGAACATCCCAATGCGATTGGGCTTTCAGTTCCAGCAATGCCAGTTGGCTCTCCCGGTATGGAAGTCGGTGACCGCTTTATGCCATACAACGTGTTAATTCTATTTAAAGATGGAACGAGCAAAGTCTATGCAAAAGTTAAGAGCTACGAGGAGCAATTCTAATGAAATTGAACACTGCAAACCTTACTTCACTTTCAACTGCGCTAATGCTCAGCTTGTCAGTATTCTCTGCTCAAGCTGAAAAAGTAGTGTCGCTTGAACAAGCCATCACCTTAGCCCAGCAAAATGATCCTTGGCTTCATGGTAGTCGATTGAAACAAAGTGCGGTTGAGAATAGAAGTATCGCTTCAGGTACTTTGCCTGATCCGAAAGTATCACTAGGGATAATGAATTTACCAACAGATACTTGGGATTTAGATCAGGAAGGAATGACTCAGCTAAAGGTTGGTGTCTCTCAAATGTTTCCGAGAGGAGATAGCCTAGAGATCAAACAAGACCAGTTAAAAATTGAGTCCACGAAATTTCCATTGCTACGTGAGGATCGTAAAGCGAAGTTGAAAAGCCAAGTGTCACAGCTTTGGTTAGATGCGTACTTAGCCCAACAAACCATTAAATTGATTGAAGCAGATTGGGCGCTTTTTGAGCAGATGGCGGAAGTGGCTAAAGCTAGCTACTCAAACGTTGTTGGTAAAACCAGACAGCAAGATGTTATTCGTGCTCAATTGGAAATCGTACAGTTAGATGACAGATTAACTTCGCAAAAGCAGAAACTAGAAACGACAATCGCTCGCCTTAATGAGTGGCTTCATATTTACGATGCTGACCGATTGAATGAATCATTCAACTTTGATGCGCAACCACTAGAGTTTAGCGTCTCAAAAGAATTGCCTTTGATTCGATTGATTAATCCAACAGTCCTAAAAGCATCTAATTACTCAAGAAATCTATTGGCTCAGGCACTTGCTAATCATCCAGCCATACTTGCAATTGATGTAAAACGCAAAGCTTCAGAAAAAGGAGTTGAGTTAGCTAAACAGCAATATGAGCCGCAATGGGGTGTTAATGCGAGCTATGCCTATCGTGACAATATGCCTTCTGGTGATAGCCGAGCTGATTTATTTTCTGTTGGGGTAACGTTTGATTTACCGTTGTTTACCGAGAACAGACAAGATAAGCAAGTTGCCGCTTCTATTGCAGATTCAGAGGCTGTTAAAACCGAGAAACTATTGCTGACAAAGCAAATGATCAGTGCGGTGGAAAAGGAGCTTAGGCAGCTTAAACGTTTATCTGATAGACAATCTATCTATCAAGAACAACTCCTTAAACAAACTCATGACCAAGCGGAAGCGTCATTGACGGCCTACACAAACGATGATGGTGATTTTGCCGAAGTTGTTCGTGCAAGAATCGCAGAATTAAACGCCAGAATATCAGCCTTAAGAATTGACGTTGACGCACTTAAAACAGTAGCTCGCATCAACTATTTCTTTGCGCATTCTCAATCTAAATCAAATGCTGAACATAAGCCTATGCACACTTCGCACAAAACTAATCAGCACTTATCCAATCAGCAATTTGGAGAAAAATAATGTCAACGAATTCTAAAACACCAAATTTGAAACTAATAGTTGCCGTCATTATTGGGGCAGCACTAGGTGCAGGAGCATTGAGCTTATATCAAGGTACAGGTTCAAACAGTAATACTGATGAAGCTGTATCAGCAGAGAAAAAGCCGCTGTATTGGGTAGCACCGATGGACTCTAATTACCGCCGGGACAAGCCCGGTAAGTCGTCTATGGGGATGGATTTAATTCCTGTGTATGAGGAAGAATCATCTGGTGATGACTTTGGCCCCGGAGCAGTAAAAATTGCGCCTCATGTCGTGAATAACCTTGGGGTTCGCACCTCACCTGTTGAACTAAAAAATATGCATACTGAAATCTCAACGGTAGGTTACGTTCAATATGATGAAGATAAGCTAATTCATATCCACCCACGTGTTGATGGTTGGATTGAAAAGCTTTACATCAAAGCAGCAGGTAACCCTGTAGAAAAAGGGCAACCTCTTTACACGCTATATTCTCCTCAGTTAGTTAACGCGCAAGAAGAACTGTTAATAGCGTTAAAACGCAATAACAGTTCTTTAATTTCAGCAGCTAAAGATCGTCTGAAAGCGTTGCAGCTTTCAGCAGACTTTATTCAAAAGCTAGAAAAAACAAGAAAGGTACAGCAAACCATCACCTTTTACTCCCCTCAGGCGGGTGTTGTTGATGGCCTGAAAGTTAGAGAAGGCTTCTACGTCAAACCGGGGAATACTCTTCTAAGCATTGGTCAGTTAGATCAAGTTTGGGTTGAAGCTGAGGTTTTTGAACGGGATGCCGCCCTGATTAAAGAAGGTCTGCCAGTTTCAATGACACTGGATTACTTACCGGGTGAAGACTGGGCTGGTGTTGTTGATTATGTCTATCCAACATTAAACAGTAAAACGCGTACTCTCAGAGTGAGGCTGAAGTTTGATAACCCAGACTATCAATTAAAACCAAACATGTTTGCACAAGTATCTATTCACGCTAATCAAGCTGATAGCACCATACTCGTACCTAAAGAAGCCGTCATTCGCACTGGTAAACAAGACAGAGTTGTACTTGCCTTGGGGGATGGGCAATTTAAGTCTATCGAAGTGACAATTGGCCGGGTTGATATCGATAGTATCGAAATCTTAGAGGGTCTTAATGAAGATGATGTTGTGGTGACATCTGCTCAATTCTTGATTGATTCTGAATCAAGTAAAAACTCTGATTTTAAACGAATGACTCATGACCAAGTGCCTAACTCTGTTTGGATGGAAGGCGAAATCAACAGCGTCATGGCGGGGCATCGTATGGTTAATATTACTCATGGCCCTGCTGAGGCTTGGGGTTGGCCTGAAATGACAATGGACTTCGATGTGGGTGAAAAGGTAGATATTGATTCACTGAAGTCTGGTCAATCTTTGCACTTTGAAGTGAGCAAAACCGAAGACGGTGGATATGAAGTTACTGGAATTCATATCATGAGTGAGCCTGAAGTATCATCAGCAACCGTATCAGGTTTGATCAATGCGATTGATATTGATACACGGATTCTAAATATTAGCAGAGGCCCAATAGAGAAATGGGATAGACCTTCTGCGACGATGGATTTTATCGTCGCGGACAATATAGAAATGGCTGATTTCAATGTTGGTGATAATGTCACTTTCACCTTTGAGGTAAGAGATGACTTAGTGATAACTGAAATTTCCCTTGAATCTGATGATCAACACGAGCATGAACAAAAAAGTGCTGTTGACCATTCGAATCATTAAGTTGGGAGATAAGTGATGATTGAATCAATTATTAGATGGTCAATCGGCAATCGTTTCTTTGTGTTGCTGGTTACCTTAATTATTGCTTTTGGCGGTTTGTATTCTTTACAAAAAACGCCCGTAGATGCAATTCCAGACCTTTCAGACGTACAGGTCATTATTAAGACAAGCTATCCGGGACAAGCGCCACAGGTTGTGCAAGATCAAGTGACTTTCCCTCTTACTACAGCCATGTTGTCTGTACCGGGAGCGCAAACTGTTCGTGGTTACTCATTTTTTGGTGACTCCTACGTCTATATCATTTTTGATGATGATACTGATTTGTATTGGGCGAGAAGCAGAGTGCTTGAATACTTAAGCCAAGTAGCATCAAGCTTACCTGATTCAGCAAAGCCTCAATTAGGACCTGATGCAACAGGCGTTGGCTGGGTATACATTTATGCTTTAACAGATAAGTCAGGTAACCATGACTTAAGCCAATTAAGAAGTATTCAAGATTGGTTTTTAAAGTATGAATTGCAAACTGTTCCGGGCGTGTCAGAAGTTGCAGCCGTTGGCGGTATGGTTAAGCAATATCAAGTGCAAGTCGATCCCGACAAGCTCAGAGCTTATAACGTGCCGTTAAGTCATATTCAAATGGCACTTAAACGAGGCAATAAAGAAACTGGCGCATCCGTTGTGGAAATGGCGGAAGCTGAGTATATGGTTACTGCAACGGGATATATTCAATCAGTTGGTGACATAGAGAAAATTCCGCTTGGCATTAACGAGCAAGGTACACCGTTGCGTATTGGTGATGTTGCTACCGTGAATTTAGGACCACAAATGCGCCGTGGTATCGCAGAGCTAAATGGTGAAGGCGAAGTTGTTGGTGGTGTTGTCGTTATGCGCTTTGGTGAAAACGCACAACAAACCATAAATGGTGTAAAAGAAAAGCTAGAGTCACTGAAATCTTCTCTACCAGAGGGGGTAGAGATTGTCCCTGTTTATGACAGATCGAAGTTAATAGATCGTGCTGTTGATAACCTTTGGAGTAAGTTGCTTGAGGAACTTGCAGTCGTTGCGATTGTCTGTGTTGCTTTCCTATTTCATCTTCGTTCATCAATTGTTGCAGTTGTTACTCTACCATTAGGCATCTTGGTGTCGTTTATCATCATGTATATGCAAGGCATCAATGCCAATATTATGTCGTTGGGCGGTATCGCTATTGCGATTGGTGCGATGACTGATGGTGCAATAGTGATGATTGAAAATATGCATAAACATATGGAGAAAACACCGCTAACAGATGAAAACCGCTGGCAAATTGTCGCTAAGGCTGCGAGTGAAGTAGGACCTGCATTATTTTTTAGCTTACTGATAATTACTGTTTCGTTCTTGCCTGTTTTTATTCTGGAAGCGCAAGAAGGCAGAATGTTCTCACCTCTTGCATATACTAAAACCTATGCAATGGCAGCATCAGCAGGCTTGGCAATAACATTGGTGCCTGTTTTGATGGGTTACTTTATTCGAGGCAAAGTCGTCTCTGAAAAGAAAAACCCGTTAAACCGATTATTGATTGCTATCTACATGCCTGTTTTAAAGCAGGTCATGAAGTTTCCAAAATCGACAATAGTAGCAGCAGTATTAGTGACGATCGTTGGTTTTTGGCCTGTCGATAAAATTGGTAGTGAATTCATTCCTCCATTGGATGAAGGCGATCTCATGTATATGCCTACTACCTATCCCGGTATTTCCATTGGTAAAGCAAGAGAGTTATTACAGCAAACGGACAAGCTTATCCGCACTGTACCAGAGGTTGAAAATGTTTTCGGTAAAGTAGGACGAGCCGAAACTGCAACGGACCCAGCGCCTCTAACTATGATTGAAACCTTTATTCAATTGAAGCCACAAGAACAGTGGCGAGAAGGCGTGACAACTGAGTCGTTAAAAGCAGAGTTTGATAAGTTGGTTAAGTTTCCGGGCTTAACGAATGCTTGGGTTATGCCAATCAAGACCCGCATCGATATGTTAGCTACAGGTATAAAAACGCCTGTGGGTATAAAAGTCGCCGGACCAGAGCTTGATGTAATTCAGGAAATCGGCCAACAAATAGAACAACTATTGCCAGAAGTGACAGGCACAGCGTCAGTTTACTCTGAGCGAGTTGCAGGTGGACGATATATCAAGGTTGATATTTCACGAGATAAGGCAAGTCGCTTTGGGTTAAATATCGAAGATGTCCAACAAGTGGTTTCTACTGCTATTGGCGGAATGAATGTAACTCAAACGATAGAAGGTCAAGAGCGTTACCCTGTTAACTTACGTTATCCGCAAGATTACCGAGATTCTCCTGAGCAGCTATCACGATTACCCGTTGTAACACCAAATGGTCAACGCATTGCACTAGGTGATGTTGCTGATATTCGAGTGGAAAATGGTCCTCCGGGTATTAAGAGTGAGAACGCCAGAATCAATGGTTGGACTTTCATTGATATCGATGGCGTTGATGTTGGTACTTATGTTGAAAACGCCAAGGAATACTTAGCAAGTAACCTGACTTTACCAGCAGGATATTCAATTAATTGGGCTGGGCAATACGAATATATGGAAAGAGCAAAAGAAAAGCTCACCTATGTACTGCCTTTAACACTCGCCATTATTGTGATTTTACTTTACCTAAATTTCAGAGCGTTTAGTGAAGTGGCTATCATTATCGTTACGCTGCCGATGGCAATGATTGGTGGCTTATGGTTAATGTATCTGGAAGGCTTTAATTTCTCAGTTGCCGTCGGAGTGGGCTTTATTGCGTTGGCTGGTGTTGCGGTTGAGATTGGCGTGATCATGCTGGTCTACCTCAATCAAGCACTTGCTGAGCTTAAAGAAAAAGCCGAGGAGCGAGCGGAACTTATATCAGATGACGCGTACCAAGATGCATTATTACACGGTGCTGGCTTACGTGTGCGCCCAGTAATGATGACGGTAGCCACAATCATTATCGGCTTAATGCCTATTTTATATGGTACGGGAACTGGCTCAGAGGTTATGAGTCGTATTGCTGCACCTATGGTAGGCGGAATGACAAGTGCTGTGCTGCTCACTCTTATTGTGCTTCCTGCGATTTACTCAATCGTTAAAAAGCCTGAAGTAAATGCCTTTAACAAAGGGCTTTCTAACTTGGAGCTAGAGAATAATGCTTAGCAGAGTTAGAAAATATCACAAATGGCTTATGGCATTTGTCGGAATACAATTTCTGTTTTGGTCTATTACTGGTGTGTATATGGTGACTATGGATATTCACTATATACACGGCGAAACATTGGCTAAGAGTGAGCAAGCCAAAATAGATTTAGCAGATGTGGATTACTCCATTGTAGAACTTGCTGCTGACTATCCTGAAGCTAGTCAAGTCAGGCTTACCCAAAGCATGGGCAACCCTTTGTATTCTTTTATTAATGGAGAACAGGGGAAAATGGCAATTGATGCTAAAACAGGGGCTGTTCAAGCCCTTGTTGATGAAATCAAAGCTAAAGAAATCGCGCAATATCACTATGCGATGAATCATGAAATCAACAGCACAAGGCTGATTAAGTCAGTGACTGATATGCCTGCTGAATTGTCTCCAAGACACTTACCCGTTTGGAGAGTGACGTTTGAGCAATTCGCCACACCAACATTTTATATAAGTCAACAAACAGGCGCACTCGTTGCCAAGCGGCATGATTACTGGCGCTTGTTTGATTGGATGTGGCGTTTTCATATTATGGATTACGATGATGGAGAAAACGTATCTAACTGGTTTTTGTTCTTGGTCGCAACTCTAGGTTTAATGGGAGCAATTACTGGCGCAGTATTGACTTATTATCGAGTGCTTTCCCCAAATAAAAAGGGAGTCATTTGATGCGACTATTTAAGTTGAATACAACGTTACACAAATGGCTTTCTTTATTTGTTGGTTTACAACTGCTTATTTGGTTGGGAACGGGCCTTTACTTCAATTTGATGGATCATAGTAAAGCCAGTGGTAATGAGCTTAGAGTTCATTCACATCATGAAGGTAACATTACAGACTTTAGATTTATCCCTATTAAAGACATTACTAGTGAAGCACCTCAAGAAGTAAAACTTATATGGATTTTACATCAGCCTTACTATCACTTTGTGTTCGATAAGGGACAGCATAGCTACCAAGAACGCCACTCAAAGCTATTTGATGCTGTAACAGGAAAGCCATTTAATCTGTCTAAACAACAATTACTAACTTTGGCAAAAAACTCCTACTCAGGTGAGGGTAAGTTAACTACTCCAGTGTTATCTCAGCCTCCATTTTCTGACCACGTGAGGCAGCAAAATCCTATGTGGCAAGTTGTCGTTGAGGATGAGAATAATACAACTATTTATTTAGATAGTATTACAGGGCAAGTGCTTCGCCATGCCAATGATGATTTCAGATTGAAAGATCTGATGATGAAGCTTCACTTTATGGACTATGGCAATTCTGGAGGATTTAACCATTGGTTGATCATTGCCTTTGCTTTTTCAACGCTATTACTTTCGGTGACTGGCGTTACTTGGCTGATACAACAGTTTCGAAGTGGTTTACTGAAGCTAAGTTGGAGCCGCAATAGACAAAAAGTGGCAGTGATTTTTTCCAATGAAAATACAGTTACTGACATCTCAGCCATTGGTAGCTCAACGGTATTAGAAGGACTAGCAAGTTCACATGTATACCTGTCGTCAAGTTGTGGTGGTGGGGGTACGTGCGGTAAATGCGTGTTCTTAAGTTCAACTCAATTACCGATCACATTATCTGAGAAGGAACATTTATCTCAGGAGCAGCTTAAAGAAGGCTATCGGCTTGGATGTCAGCATAGGTTCTCTGAAATTAGTTCGATTGAAGTTAATACTGATCTCAATATTGAAAATCATGAGCTAGTTGTGGTTGCGACTAATTTCATTACTCCTTTTATCAAGGAAGTGAAATTTAAGCTGAAATCAGGCAAACAATTGGAATTTAAAGCTGGTGCATATATGCAATTTGACGTGCCAGCAGGGATGAATAGCCTACGCCCAGATGATATGCCTGAGAACTTTGAAAAATACTGGGAAAGTTATACTCATGGAAAGTTTTCACATGACAGCGTAACTCGCCATTACTCCTTGGTTAACTTTGATCAAGAAACAGATGAGTTAACCTTCAATATTCGCTGGCAAACTTCTAAGGATGGCTTTAGAGCAGGTATAGGTTCAAGTTACTTAGGTTCACTGCGGGTGGGTGAAACTATAGAGGCAAAAGGTCCTTTTTCTGACTTTTACGCGACTTCAGATAAAAAGGTTCGTCGCATCTTTATCGGTGCTGGTTCAGGGCTTGCTCCACTCAGAGCGATCATTTTTGAACAGTTGAAAAAACGCCAAGATGAAGGTGACTTGACTCTCATCTATGGTGCGCGAACTGAAGATGACTTGCTGTACCGCGATGAGTTGAACTTATTGAGTGAGCAGCATAAAAACTTTTCTTATATTCCTACACTTTCTAACCCTTCAGAACAATGGCAAGGGCATTCTGGCTATGTACAGCAAGTACTTCTGCCGTATTTGAGCCAGAAAGTAAAATTCCTGTCTACAGAATTTTACTTGTGCGGCCCAGAAGCAATGATGAGTGAAGTGGAACAAATAATTACTGATGTTGGTATACCCAGTAATCAAATTTTCAAAGACAAATTTAGTCGTTAATACATAAATTAAATAGAGGTAAATATGAAAATATTAATTAAATTTTTGACCGTAATCAGCATTGTTTTTAGTAGTGCGGTGTTCGCGCACGTTCATCTTGAAAAAAGTGTGCCTGCTGATAATGCAATGTTAATGAAGACTCCAGAAGAGTTAACGTTGGCATTTAGCAAAGAGGTTCGTGTAGTCAAAATTACATTGAAAAATAAGCAAGGTAAAAAGGTTAAATTTGGCTTCAAACCTACTAAAGAAACCAATACCGAATTTACGTGGAAGCTACCGAAACTTACACCTGCTAACTATGTTGTTGATGTTACTTTCTTAGGTAAAGATGGGCACAAAATGAAAGATAGCTTTGGCTTTGCATATTCCGGTGATGGGGATCAGTAATTCTGGTTTCATCAGGATCACTAATCTTTGACGCATTGCACGAGTGTGTGTTTTACCCTAAGTGATCCCGATGGGTCAACTCAGACTGTATTTTTCGCATTGATTCCCCTTTTAAATTTATCCGGTGAGCATTGTGCATAAGCCGATCTAAGATTGCATCTGCTAATGTGTTATCGCCGATGGATTGATACCACTCATCTGTCGGTAATTGGCTGATGATTACGGTGGATGAACTGCCGTTTCTGTCGTCCATGATTTCCATTAGATCATTTCTGTGAACAGCTTTCAGAGGTTCCAATCCCCAGTCGTCCAGAATGAGCATATCCATGCGTGCAAGCTGCTGTAGCGTTTTGCTGTAAGTGCCATCGGCTTTAGCTTGTGTGAGTTCCAACATTAGTCGAGAGATGCGGTAATATTTGGCACTATAACCCTTGGTACAGGCCGTATGTGCCAATGCACAAGCCAGATAGGTTTTACCGCTGCCGCAAGGGCCTGTGAGTAACAGGTTCTGGTGTTTGTTTATCCAGTCGCATTGCAGCAGAGAGGCCATTATGGATTGGTTCAAGCCTCTGGGCTGGGCGTAGTCGATGTCCCGTGCCTTGGCGTCTATTTTAAGTTTGGCGGCTTTGAGTAGACGTTGTTGTTTACGCTGCTCGCGCTCATGTTGTTCGCTGTCGGTCAGTAGTTGGAGTCGCTCATCGAAGCTTAAGCTGTCGTAGTTACCCGGTTGTTCGGTTTGCATTGTTAGTGCATTTGCCATGCCGGTGAGTTTCAACTGGCGAAGTTGGGATAGTGTGTGATTTATCATGCTATTGTCCTGTTAGTGGAAGCTTTGTGGGCCACGGATATTCTCGTGGGATTGTGGAAGCAATGAAGCTTGTTCTGGTGCATCAGGGTGCAATTTGTCTTGGTTGCTGGTGAGGATATCTTTGATATGTTTAAGCCGGTACAGGCTGTGTTGATTAGCAATGGCACAGGCATTGTTGATGCGTTTTTGTGGATACTGGCGGGACAGATTCAGCAATCCTAAACACACGCGATACGCTTGTTGCTCATGCTGTTTACGTTGCAGTTGGGTTTTAACCCAAACTAATACCTCATCACCAATGTCTTTCGCCCAGTTCATTAATCTGCCTGCTGACCATTGATGATGTTTCTCATGTTGGGTGGGCATGTGGCTGGGCGTGGTTGTCATGCCCGCACGGTATTGCCGAGCGTGACTGGCAACCAGATTGTTGTGGAACAGTAGTTCAATCACATTGGCCTTGGCATGCAGCTCAATACGTTCGCCAACCAGGTGGTGCGGCACCGAGTACAGGTGCTCATCATACTGGACGTGGTAGTCGATATTCACTTTGACCTGTTTGATATTGGTGTACTGATAAGGATGCTTAGGCAGTGGTGCTAATACCGGTTTATCGATGGACTTGAACCAGGTTATCCGTGAGCCTTTGAACTGTTTAAAGGGCTTGTTGTTAACGTCAACCAACAAGGCTTTGATGCAGGTGTTCAACTCCGCCAATGAGAAGAAGGTGTGGTGGCGAAGCCGCGCCAATATCCAGCGCTCGATGATTTGCACGCCCACTTCCGCCTTGGACTTATCTTTTGGCTTATAAGGTCTGGCTGGCATAATCGCTACGCCATAGTGTGCGGCTAATTGCTGGTAGGAGGGATTCACATCGGGATCGTACCGACAGGCTTTAGTCACCCCGCTTTTTAGGTTATCCGGTATGATCAATTCCGGTACGCCACCCAAGAAGGCAAACGCTCTGGCATGGCTCCCCAGCCAATCGGGTAAGCTTTGGCTGTAGGTCGCTTCAGCGAAAGTGTAATTGGATGCCCCCATGACCGCCACGAATATCTGAGCGGTGCGTACTTCACCGGTACTGCCATTGACTACGGGCACCGTCTGGCCTGCATAGTCGACAAACAATTTCTCGCCCGCCTTGTGAGTCTGCCGCATTGAGCGGCGCTGTTTCGCACGCCACGCTTCATAATGATGACAATACTGCGAGTAGCTATAACTACGATTTGGATACTGCTGAGTGTACTCTTCCCATAATAATTGTTTGGAGGTAGCTCTTGCTTTTAGCTCTTGATGTACCTCAACCCAATTGGGCAATGCAAAGCGTTTTGACGGCCTGGGATCGGACTTTGGATAAAGCAGCCTCGCGAGTTGCACATCATCCATAGTATCCGGTAAAGGCCAAGTGAGTTCGCATTGCTTAACCTTAGCGAGCAGCTTTTGCACGCCACCCACACTGGCTTTAGTACAGATGCTTATTTTTCGCAGACTAAGTTTGGCTTCAAAATGAAGTCGAAGTATTTCTCTGATATTACGCATTGTTAACCTCTTTGTAGCCATGTCTGTTCCGATCAAAAAGGAACAAGGCTAGCAAATCTGTTGAAAATCAATGCGTCAAAAAAGACTCAAATTGGTTCATGTCATCATTCTGGTGACATCTCAAAAGCGATCCCGATAAAACCGGAATAGGTGATCCTGATGAACCCAGAATCACCGATCCCAACCGGCCAGAAAAGGTGATCCCAATGGGCCAGAATATGCAGGCTTTATGGTTCACTAATCTAATGGAGTGATTGCTATGGAAATGTATATCTGGAATACAGTCATTGTACTGTCAAAAATTGTATTTTACGTCGGTTTTGCCTGTATTGCTGGTTATACATTTTTCAAGCAAGTTTTTGAACAAAGTGAGTCTCATAATAACTTGGCAATAGCGAACCTAAAATGGATAAGAGGTTCAATAGTCATCGCTTTGCTTGCAAATGGTCTTTGGTTCTTCGCTAGTACTGGTGCGATGGCAGAAGAAGGCATTCAAGGTGCTTTTGACCCTGATATTTTAGACATAATGTGGGATTCTCCTATCGGTGATGGAACTTTACTTAGAGGTCTTGGGTTAGTTCTAGCGATATTCGCGATAACGTCACACATTAAATTCAAATCAGTAGTACTGAGCAATTACCTAAAACAAGGCATTTTGGTATCTAGTTTATTTTTACTTGCATACACCTTTACCTTAATCGGCCATGTATCTGAGCTAGGAGTGTTCGGAAAAGTATTGCTGATGCTCCATGTGCTTGTTATGGCTTGGTGGTTCGGAGCATTGTTTCCGCTTCGACAAGCTTGCAATGAACGGAACTATGAGCAGCTCTACTCATTGATGGACACGTTTGGAAAACAAGCAAGTATCGCTGTGAGTCTATTGTTAGTTGCTGGCCTTTGGTTAGCTTTTCAATTAGTCGGAAATGTTGAAGAGCTGTTTAGTTCAAGCTATGGGCAAACACTGCTACTTAAATTAGCTCTCGTGACTTCGATATTGGGCATCGCAGCTAAGCATAAATTAAAACTCGTCCCACAACTTAAAAATAACGATGGCAGAGAAGCGCTATCTAAATCTATCTCGATAGAAATGGTAGTCGCTTTTGCCATTTTATCTGTAACGGCTGGGCTTACTAGTGTTGTTGGCCCTGCAAATTAAAACCTAAAAGAGAGAATGAAAATGAAAACAATAAATATATTACTCGTTTTATTAATGACGTTTAGTTTCGTAGCAAACGCTCATGGTGATAAGAACAAAGACAAAGGTTTGTTTAAAGGTATAGATACCCCTGCCGCAAAAGTTGTTTTGGCATTTCATCAAGCACTAGAAACGGGTAATAAGGAGCTAGCAAGAGCACAGTTGGCTGATGATGTGACCATCTACGAGGGTGGCCGTGTTGAAAGAAGTGCTGATGAATATGCACATCACCATATGTTGGCCGATATGAAATATTTAGCAGCAGTGAAAACTAAAACGCTAGAGCATCAAGTGACTATTCTTGGAAATGCCGCTATCTCAGCGTCACGCAGCCATACTAAAGGAACATACAAAGGTAAAGACCGTGATTATCAGGGCATGGAAACGATAATACTCGAAAAGCAAAACGAAGAATGGAAAATCAAGCATATTCATTGGTCACACTAGATCTAAAATAATTATATTGGGCTTGACCTGTGTCTTACACACAGGTCTAAACTTAACTCAGTTAACCCATTTATTAAGTCAGGATAGCTTATGAAAGTTACTGAATTAGCCAAAGAGTTTGGTACAACACCCGATACTGTCAGATACTACACTCGATTAAAATTACTCAATCCAACTAAGTCTGAAAACGGATATAAGTACTACCCCCCAACAGAAATCTCTAGACTGAAGTTTATTTTAAGTGCAAGACAACTGGGGTTTTCAGTATCAGATATACAACACATTGTTGATGAGGCGAGTCTCGGAAAAGCTGCATGCCCTCTAGTTAGGTCTTTAATTAAGGAAAGGCTAGCTGAGACTGAAAAACAATTTCAGGCAATGTTAGCTTTGCGTAAAAACATGAAAGATGCGCTAGCACAATGGGAAGTCAAAGAAGATAAAGCTCCAACCTCCACTATGGTATGTCACCTCATAGACAGTTTTGAACCTACAGAAAACAATGGCGGCTCCCATGAATAATATTAAACCTGATCATCAGCTCATTATAGAAGGTGCTGGCTGTGCAAGTTGCGTCGGTAAAATTGAGGGGGCGCTGAAAGGAACCAATGGTGTAGTTAGTGCTGAAATGAACTTTGCTGATAGGACTGTTCAAGTCACAGGAACCGTGAAAACGGAAGAGCTGATTAAAGCTGTTGAGTCTATCGGTTATAACGCTAAGCCAATCGATGATAGTTCAGAAATTGATACGCTTGACGAGAAAGAGGCAGCAGACTGGAAGTATTACAAAAAGCTAATACGAGATACTTTTATTGCTCTTTCACTCGGCGTTCCTCTAATGATCTACGGCATTGTTGTTGGAGAAATGACAGTTGAAACAAACCTTGAACGCATGTCTTGGTTGGTTGTAGGCATTTTAACTTTTGGTGTTATGTATTTTTCAGGCAAGCATTTCTATGTCGGAGCATGGAAGAGCTTCAAAAATCATTCAGCCAATATGGACACCCTAATTGCTTTAGGAACAGGTACGGCATGGATTTACTCAATAGCTGTTGTATTGGCTCCAGACGCAGTGCCATTGATGGCGAGACATGTTTATTTTGAAGCTACAGCCATGATCATTGGATTGATTAATTTAGGTTTGGCACTAGAACTAAAAGCCAGAGGTAAAACCTCTGAAGCCATCAAACGTCTTATCGGGTTACAAACCAAAACAGCTACAGTAGTTCGTGATAGCAAAGAGGTTCAGATAGGTATCGAGCAGGTTTTACTTAATGATGTGGTGAAGGTAAAACCGGGGGGGAAAATTCCTGTAGATGGTATTGTATTAGAAGGCCACACATCTATTGACGAATCAATGCTTACGGGCGAACCCATGCCTGTTGAAAAAGCCAAAGAAGATGAAGTTGTTGCAGGAACGTTAAACAAGTCAGGCATGATTTTGTTTAGAGCGACACGCGTAGGCAAAGACACGGCGCTTGCGCAAATCATCAATATGGTGAAACGAGCGCAAAACTCTAAGCCACCTATTGGCCGCTTGGCCGATGTGATTTCCGCTTATTTTGTTCCTGTTGTCATGATCATATCTATATTAAGTGCTCTAGCATGGCTTAACTTTGGACCAGAGCCAGCAATTGCTTTTGCCATCGTTTCAGCAACTACCGTACTCATTATTGCGTGCCCATGTGCTTTGGGCTTAGCAACGCCTATGTCTGTCATGGTGGGAGTTGGAAAAGCGGCAGAAGCTGGAGTGCTTATTCGCAATGGCGAAGCTTTACAAACCGCCTCTAAAATCACTTCCATGATTTTAGATAAAACGGGAACTATTACCGAAGGGACACCAAAGGTAACTAATATTGTTTTAGCAAAAGCGACTGACGAGAAAGAAGTGTTACAGCTTGCGGCAAGTTTAGAAAGTGGCTCCGAGCACCCTTTGGCACAAGCGATTGTTGAAAGTGCGTTAGATCAGGATATTGAGTTACTAAAAATAGAATCGTTTAACGCCATTACGGGTTTTGGTGTAGAAGCAACCTGTAACAACAAAACCTTACTTTTTGGTAACGATAAACTAATGAAAATTAAAGGCATTGACCTTACAGGTTTCGTTGGAAAAGCCCAGTCTTTAGCAAAAGAAGCTAAAACACCAATGTATTTTGCTGTTAATGGCGAGCTGGCAGCAATTATTGCTGTTGCTGATCCTATTAAGTCAGACTCAATTTCCTCGATTAAACGGCTTCAGACCAATGGGATTCGCGTCATTATGTTAACGGGCGATAACAAGGATACAGCCGCCGCTGTTGCCAAAAAAGCGGGAATTAGTGAGTTTTTTGCTGAAGTGCTGCCAGAAGACAAAGCCAACAAGGTTAAAGAGCTACAAGACAGCGGCGAAACTGTTGGTATGACAGGTGATGGTATTAACGATGCTCCTGCACTTGCGTTAGCCGATGTTGGTTTCGCCATAGGCACAGGGACTGATGTAGCAATCGAAAGTGCTGACATAACCCTGATGCGTGGCTCACTTCATGGCCTTGCTGATGCCATAGCGGTAAGCAAGGCCACTTTACGAAATATCAAACAAAACTTATTTGGCGCGTTTGTCTATAACGTAGCTGGGATTCCTTTTGCTGCGGGGATTCTATACCCCTTCTTTGGCATTTTGCTTAGTCCTGTAATAGCTGGAGCTGCAATGGCATTTTCGTCATTGACCGTAGTGTCAAATGCAAATCGACTTCGCCTGTTTAAAGCAAAAGAGCATTAAGGAGACGCACGATGATGTTAATTAACTTATTAGGCTTAGTGTTGATCGCGCTGATTGTTTGGTGGTTTTGGCTGTACAAACCTAACAAAACAATTGTGCAAAACAGAGAAGTGTTAATTGAAGTGAAAGATGGCGTGTATTCCCCATCTTCAATTCAGGTGTCTGCAAGCCAACCTGTCACCTTGAAGTTTATGCGTAAAGATCAATCCCCCTGCGCTGAAACAATCCTTATTCCTTCATTGGATATAAGCGAACAGCTTAAATTGAATGAAATTACTCAAATTACCTTATTGAACTTGTCACCGGGAGAGCATGAGTTTCATTGTCAGATGCAAATGTATCGCGGCGTCTTAAAAGTAATTTAGTTTTAAATAGATCTTTTTACGCACCTGAGTGAGCAAAAGTAACGTAATAAAAGGCTTCTCTAAATAATTACGAGAAGCCTCCAAACTAAAGTTAAGATTTGAATTTGTGATAAACAATTCGATAAAGAACAGGCAATACAACTAAAGTTAGTAAAGTTGAGGAAATAATTCCCCCAATCACCACCGTTGCCAATGGCCTCTGAACTTCAGCTCCAGTTCCAACATTTAACGCCATTGGAATGAATCCTAAACTTGCAACCAAAGCGGTCATTAGTACAGGGCGTAGCCTTATAGTTGCGCCTTCGATAATTGAGTTAATTAATTCTCCCGTTTCAAATAATCGCTGTTTAATGAATGACAGCATGACCAGTCCATTTAATACAGCGATACCTGAAAGGGCAATGAACCCAACAGCAGCAGAGATTGAAAGAGGCATGTCTCTTAACCACAAAGCCAATACACCGCCTGTAAGTGCTAAAGGCACACCACTAAATATGATCAGCGCATCTTTTATTGAACTAAACGCTATGACTAGCAGTGTCAAAATGACAAATAATGTGGCAGGAACTACAATGGATAACCTTTGAGTTGCACTCTCAAGTTGCTCAAATGTTCCGCCGTACTCAAGCCAATAACCAGCAGGCAATTCAACATTTTTTTGAATTTTTTGCTGTGCCTCTTGTACGAATGAGCCTAGATCTCGGTTTCTAACATTTGCTGTAACTACAATTCGTCGCTTACCATTTTCTCGGCTTATTTGACTTGGAACCGTCGTATAATTTAACTCTGCAACTTCGCTTACAGGTACGAACTCACCACTACCTGTTGCGATTGGCAAATTACCTAGCTGATCAAGGTTGGCTCTCAACAGCTCTGGATATCTAACTACAATTTCAAATCGACGATCACCTTCGAATATTAACCCTGCGCCTTCACCTGACACGACTGTTTTTAACCAAGATTGTAAGTCGCTTGCATTTAACCCGTATAGCGCTAGTGCTTCAGGCTTGGGGTTAACGGTAAATATAGGCACGTCATCAACTTGTTCAAGCCGCGCATCAGCAACACCTGAAATGGTATTGAGTGTAGTCAAAATTTCTTGTGCAGAGCTGACAAGTTGGGATAGATCATCACCGTAGAGCTTAATCCCCAAATCAGCTCTTACTCCGCTAATTAATTCGTTAAATCGCATCTGAATTGGTTGAGTAAACTCATAATTATTGCCGGGAATGGAACTGAGATCTTTTTCCAGTCTTTCAACAAAATCCGCTTTTGTTAAATTGGGGTTGGGCCATTGCTCTCTAGGCTTTAATATCAGAAAAGTATCAGTCACATTTGGCGGCATCGCGTCTGTCGCCACTTCTGCTGTGCCCGTTTTTGAAAACACCGTAACAACTTCATCATATTTCACAATTTGTTGTTCAAGTATCTTCTGCATTTCTACAGCTTGGTCAATACCCGTGCCCGGAATACGCATCGCGTGCAGTGCAATGTCACCTTCATTAAGTTGAGGAACAAATTCAGATCCTAATTTACTACCAAGTAATATGCTAAATGTCACAAGTAAAGCAGCGCCGCAAACAACTAGCCAACGTAGTTTTAAAGCCCACTTCAAAACCGGACGATATACTGACTTAGCACCGACAATTATCGGACTTTCTTTTTCGCTGATTTTGCCTTTCAAGAATAAAGCAACCGCAGCGGGGACGAGTGTGAAGGTAAATACCATTGCAGACAATAGAGCGATGATCACCGTTGCGGCCATCGGATGAAACATTTTGCCCTCTACACCCGTCAAGGTAAACAAAGGCACATAGACAATCGTTATGATCAATACGCCAAAAACACTAGGTCGTATTACCTCATTGGTAGCAGAATAAACAATGTCTAGCCGTTCTTTCAGAGAAATGACTGAACCATTTCGTTTTTGGCTTTCTGCTAAGCGCCGAATGCAGTTCTCAACGATGATTACCGCTCCATCGACAATTAATCCAAAATCCAAAGCTCCCAAACTCATTAAATTCGCAGAGACCTTGCTTTGAACCATGCCCGTGATTGTTGCCAACATTGCCAAAGGAATGACTGCGGCAGTAATTAGAGCGGCTCTTATATTACCTAGTAATAGGAACAATACGAAGATAACTAACAACGCGCCTTCAATGAGATTTTTCTGTACGGTGCTAATTGCTTTGTCAACCAGAGTTGTCCTGTCATATAAGGGAACTATTGACACTCCTTGAGGTAAGCTATTTTGAATTTCACTAAGCTTGTCGCCAACAGCCAAAGCCACTGAGCGTGAATTTTCTCCTACCAGCATCATTGCTGTTCCAATCACACTTTCCTTGCCTTTCAGTGATGCGGCACCAGTCCTAAGCTCTTTTCCGATCGCAACCTCGGAGACATCTTTAACTTTTACAAGTGTGCCGTCGTCGCTTTTAATAATGACGTTTTGGATGTCTTGAATAGATTGCAACTGAGCTTGTGAACGAACAAGAATTTGCTGTCCGCTTCTTTCGATGAATCCAGCCCCTTGATTTGCATTATTTCGCATTATTGCATTTGATAGCGCTTCACTGGTAACACCGAAGTGCAACATCTTTAACGGATCAGGATTGATATGGTATTGCTTTTTATAGCCACCAATTGCATTGATTTCCGTAATCCCTTTAACCAATGCAAGTTGTGGTTTCACTACCCAGTCATGGATCTCCCTTAACGCCATCGCATCATAGGGTAGGCCACTATTCTGCTTTGCACTTTCGTCGGCAGTTAAACTGTACATGTATATTTCGCCGAGGCCCGTAGCAATTGGCCCCATTTCTGGTTCAATGCCAAACGGTAGTTGCTCCTTAATTGCGCTAAGTCGCTCATTGATTAGGTTTCTGGCAAAATACAAATCTGTGCCTTCTTCGAACACAACTGTTACTTGTGACAGACCATATCGAGAAAGTGAACGGGTATAATCGAGCTTAGGTAAACCCGCCAAGCCCGTTTCGACAATAAACGTGATCCGTTGCTCTGTTTCCAAAGGTGAATAACCTTGAGCCTGCGTGTTTATTTGTACTTGTACATTGGTAATATCAGGCACGGCATCAATAGGTAGCTTTTGATAATTCCACATTCCTAAAGCGATGATAAACAACGCCATTAGCAACATAGTTCCACGTCGGCGGATAGATAATTCTAGTATCCAAGCGATCATATTTTCACCTCGATAATATTGAAGCTAATATGAAGTAAATAAAGACTTCGGAGTTTAGTGTTCATGCCCAGCCTCCGATTTTTTTAGATCTGCAACTAGCAGGTAGCTGTTCTTAACAACCACACTTTCGCCGACGTTCAAACCCTCGATGATAGCAATATTGATAGCGTCTGAAGCGCCAGTTTTTACGGCGCTAGGGTGGTATTCATTGCCTTCTTTAATAAAAACAACATCATTGCCTTCGAACTCTTGAATGGCTTCTTTTGGCACAACAATTGGAGCAGAGTGTTGACTAGTTGTAACCGCCCCTTTAATTGCAGAGCCAAGCGGCCAGTTGTTCGTTTTGTTATTTAATTTTGCATATGCCAACGAATAGGGCTTGCCGTTTAGTGATGGTGTTAAATAGCTAATTTGCGCACTTTGATTAAATTCAGTGCTATGAATTAACACCTGCTGGTTAGCGTTAACTTTACTTAGCTGAGTAGGAAACACTGATAGTTGTGCCCAAACCACGTCAAAGTTGGCTATTGTCAGCAAGTTTTCACCGTTTGTAAGCTCGCCTATATTGGCTTGCCTAGCGACTATACGTCCAGACATTGGTGCATTTATCGAATATTGGTTTAAGCTTTCATTGGATTCGATGACTACCAACGTTTCACTTTTTTTAACCTCTTCGCCGAGATTAACTTTTACTTCCTTAATAACACCATCGAATCTCGCATTAACATGTGCAAGAGAGGCAGGATCAGCGACAATTTTTCCGTAAAGAATCTCTTCATTGCGAATAACTCCGCTGGTAACAACAGTTGTTTCAATACCGTTTTGTTTAGCCATTTCAGCAGACATGGACACGAACTCATCAGCGTGTTCTTCACTGGCTGAAGTCGTGACGGAGGTGAAACCAATTACAGCAACAAGCATTAATTTGAAAAGACTGATTGGTACATTTAATATTTTTATATTTTTCATGATTAATTCTCGATAAAGCTTGAAAGTTGGCTTGCTGTATTGCCGAAAGAAATTAATGGAATGCCTGATAAGGACTCGATGGCGGCGCTTTGTTTGTGAACCTCACTTGCGGCAAAAATAAGCGCGTATTGCATCTCAATAAGCTCTTTTTGAACTGAAACTAGTTCCAAATAACTAAAGCGCCCGTCCGAGTAGGCTTTTTGCACTAATGACAAAGCACTTTCTTGTGGTGGAATAATACTAGTTTGTAAGGTTTCAACCGTAAGGCGTGCCTCTTCCTGAGCCGCATAAAATGTCGCTAATTGGCTGTAAATTGCTCGCTCACTGGCTTTCTTTTGCTGCTCAACTTCATCGAGTATTGCTTTTTGGGATTGATAATTGCCTCTGTTTCTATCGCTCGTAAATAGAGGGACGCTAAACCCTGCAACCAACGCAGTGTCATTGCTACCTTCAAGTCTTTTTACTCCTGCGCTCCACGTTATATTTGCGTGGCTTTGTGTGTTGATTGATTGTAATTGAGCTTGCTGAATTCTCGATTGCTCTGCATAAGCTAATATATGAGGGCTTTGAGAAAGTTGAGCCATGATGTATTCGAGTGATATTGTTTTGGGAAGTGCAAATAAATCGCCTGATACACGAGAGAATTGCGGTGATTGTTCTCCCCACATCATAGCTAACTTACGAACACTGGCCTCTAACTGCTTGGCAATGGTTAGCGTCTTTAGTCTAGCAGTTGCTAAAGCCGCATCAGCTCGTTTTTGCTCTGATGACGGTGCTGAACCAACACGAACTTTTTTGGAGACCGTTTGGTAGGTTTCTCGTGCTAGCTTTTCTGCATTTTCATTGACAAGCATGACTTGTTGTAAAGTCAAAACATCGATATAACGTGTTGCTACTTCACCCAAAATATCGAGCGTTTGTATTCTTTTTTCAACCGCTATAGCTTGCTGTTGGGCATTAACATAAAACTTTCTGCTATTTACTTTATCACCCAACTCCAATACGGAAGATATCGACAAGGTTAATTCAGCGTCGTTGAATCCAGATACATCGCCTGTACCTGCAAAGTTATCTAACTCAACACTGATGCTATATTCAGGTTTTAATCCTGCGGTAGCTAACTCGCCGTCTAAGCGCTTTTGTTTGTATTCAAAAGCCGTTAACTGTGGGTTGTTTGCAAGTGTTCGTTGTATCGCATCTGATAATGAAACTGAATCAATGGATAAGTCATTTGCAAATACGTTATTGGTCGTCACCAAAAGTGACACCAGAAGCAACCGTTTTACTTGCTTCCAAGCATACACGGGAGCCTTAAGATAAGACATGTTCATATTTTGTCCTGTTTATTTTATGAAAGGAGCGAAGGCTTGCCGCCTAACGCGCTAATTAAATAAAAGGACTAACTTTGTGGAGGGCGAAGCAATCTTGAAAGGGGAGCTTCAATGACTACTTTTAAGTAATCAAAGGCATGATTTGATTTGAAATCAAAATTCTCACTAATGTAGATGTGTGTAGCAAACTGTACGTGTGAGCCATTACAATGACCGCAATGATGACAATCAGCGGGATTGTGTTGGTCATCATCTGCTGATGCTAGTGCTAATTGTTCCGAAGAAATATGGTCATCTAAAGCATGAACATGCTCGGTTTTTACATGCTCGGAATCAACAATATGAATATCAGCAATTTTTGCCACAGCAGAAAATGACTGAAGTAGTATCAGCATTATCATGATGTATGCGGGAATTTGTTTAATATTCATTTCGTTCAATGTTCTCTTAGTTATGCCAATGTTAACACTATCGATTAGCTTGCGTCACGACATGGCTCGTTCATAAACTCAATCTCAATTGTTGTATGAGCAAAATCAAACTCTTTAAGCTCATGCTGTAACTCTAGTTTGTACGATTTCAGTTTTTCGTTAGATATTTCAGTGTTTAAAACAATATGAGCGGTCAAAACGTTGTTTTCACCATCGAGTGACCAGATGTGTAAGTGATGTACTTCACCCACAATGGCTTTAGAAAGTATTTTCGATTTAATACTTTCAATAAGCTCAATATCTGGTGTCGCTTGCAAGAACAGCATAAGTGTCGATTTCAATGTTCTTACAACGTTAAATAAAATAAAAAGAGTAAAACAAATCGATAAAATAGGGTCGAGTATAGGCCACTCAACAAACATCAATACAATTGATACGATAAAAATAGCTATCCAGCCTAAAACATCTTCAAGCAAGTGCCAGTTTAAAACTCGTTCATTTAGGGTCTTTCCATGACTTAGCTTATAGGCGGCGTAACCGTTAACAACCATGCCAAAAATCGCTAATAAGAGCATTCCTTCGACTTGAGGCATTTCGGGGTTAGCCAATCTTGGTATAGCTTCAATTAGTATAAAAATAGAACCAACAGTTAATACCAAGCCGTTAATCAATGCGCCAAGTAAAGAAAAGCGTTTGTAACCATATGAAAACTGGCTAGAGGCAGGTTTGTTACTAAGCTTATTTAATCCCCATGCGGTGCCTATGGAAATGCTATCTCCTAAATCATGAATTGCATCTGCCATGATTGCCGTACTATTGGTTAACCAACCTCCGATAAATTCGATGATGGTAAACGTGAGGTTGATAAAAAAAGCCCAGCCAATACGCCTCGAAGCGTCCTCATCATTGTGAGAGTGATCATGACCGTGAGAGTGGCTATGCATGTTGAGCCTCGGCGTTTACATTTTTTCCTCTAAGCCTTTGTACATTCCAATTAATGATATGGCGGATAAAGTTTTGGTACGCCCAACGTTTTATACCCGTTAGATTGGTTCCCTGCTCAGCATAGAATGCATCGGGTGAATTATATAGGCCAAAGTCGTCGTATATGCCTTCTTTTTGGATATAAGTATCTTTCCCTGCCCAGTTAGTCTCTGGGTTACTTATGCAGGTAGTAGCGATGCCATAACCACAAAAACTATCTTTAGCTTGACTGAATTTGGATTGAATTGAACTTAGATAAGCTTCATCGAGAATAAAGCCTTCTAAATTGATCCACTCACCATTAAAAAAAACTTCAACCCAGCTATGGATAATGTATTTAGGGGCAAGCCAAAATACATAAGAGGGAATAGCGCCTTTCTGAAGCTGTTGGTCAATCGTGAAGCCATGAAATCTGCACTGAATACCGAGCGCTCGTAATAGAGCCATTAACAAGTTTCCTTTTGTATTGCACTGTCCATAGCCATCGGCTAAAACTTCACTTGCTGCGATATCATCGCTGCGGTTGTAACCGAACTGAATATCGTCTTTAACAAAGGTGTAAGCAGCTCCAATCTTGTTGTAATCATCCAAAGCTTGCCAATTTCGCTCCGCTATTAACGATTGGATGCTTTGATCATCAAAGTCTAATATTTTTGTTTTCTCTGAATAATTAGCACTCATTATCAATTTCCTTTAAGAACATGATTTTGATTTACTTCCACTACAGCCATTGTTTTCGCTTGTTAACTCTGCGTTGCTCAGCTCTTTCTTCGCATCAGTAATAATCAGGTAAGCCCCTCTTAAAATTAGGATTGCAATCACACTACCAATCACAATGTCAGGCCAGCGTGAATCAAGTAGCATCACCAACACACCAGCAGCAATTACGCCCATATTTGCGATCACATCGTTGGCTGAAAATATCCAGCTTGCACGCATATGCACTTCACCATTGTTATGCTTTCTGATTAAAACTAAACAAATAACGTTTGCTATTAATGCAATAAAACCAAAGCCGATCATGAACCAAGAGTGAGGCTCACCTGCTCCGATTATTCTTCTTACTATGTCAAAGATTATCAGTAATCCGAGTGTAAGCTGAAAGTAACCGCTGATAAGGGCTGCATTGGCTTTATGCTTTAAAGATCGACTTACCGCATACAAGGCAATTCCATAGACAATTGCATCAGCCAGCATATCCATTGAATCTGCTATCAAAGCCGTCGAATTTGCATATAGGCCCACAGTAATCTCAACGCAGAACATAACCGCATTAATACCGAGCAACCAATACAGCACATATTTTTGTTTCGCATCTTTTAGTTCGACTTCGCAACCACAACCACTCATTACACGGCCTTAGTTATTTGTTTAATAATTCAACTATAAAGTCTATAGTGACTATAGAGTCAAGTTTTAGGACTAAAGTTTTATGAAAATAGGTGAACTTTCAAAAACGACAGGGTGTTCGATACAAACAATTCGGTATTACGAGAAAGAAGGGTTGCTTTCAACTCCTGAACGTACTGAAGGGAATTACAGGTTATACGGTGAACGGGCTTTAAAAGAATTAGAGTTTATAAAGCATTGCCGAAGTTTGGATATCCCTCTAATAGATGTTAAGCGTCTTATTGAACTTAAAAATAAGCCAGAAGAAAGCTGTGCAAGTGTTAATGCTCTTATCGAGCAACAATTGAGCTTAGTTAATAAGCGCATGAGAGAACTCAAGGCGTTAAAGGCAGAGCTTCAACAAATGGTAAGTTCATGTACAACTGAAAACACCGTTGAAGCGTGCGGAATAATTAAGTCACTTGATAGTTAGAATTGTCATTTATTTCACTTTTTATGTGAACGAATTTTGGCATAAAATTTCGTTCATGTACGAATGTAATTTAATGGACTTTCGTTCACCTGCTTGGTAAGGTGTACGAAAGTTACAGGTTTCGTACATATGAAAGTTGGTTTTGCAAGAGTCTCAACTAAAGAACAAGATTTGAATGTTCAACTGTCCAAGTTGGACGCTCATGGCTGTGAAAAAATATTCCAAGGTAAACAATCTGGTGCTTCCGTTAGAAATGAAGAGAAGCTAAAGGAACTCATCGATTTTATCAGAGAAGGTGATGAAGTAATTGTTACTCGCCTTGATCGGCTAGGCCGATCATTAAAGTCTATTCTTGAGGCCATTGAAAGTATCCACAAAAAGGGTGCTTGTTTAAATATTATTGACGGCTCTCTTAATACTAAAAATGATAACCCGTTTGCCACAGCCATGATAAACCTATGTGGAGTATTCGCTCAACTTGAGCGGGATCTTATAAAAGCCAGAACAGCAGAAGGCCGCGAAGAAGCTAAAGCTAAAGGCAAACACATGGGCAGATTGCCAGCTTTAACAGACAAACAAGCGAAAGAATTATATAAAGATAAATTAAATGGTGAATCGATCTCTGCATTAGCGAAGAAATATTCTGTTAGCCGCCCTACGGTTCACCGAACTCTTGAAAGAATGGAACAAAAGAAATAATAAATTAAAGGAGGTGTTATGTGGTCTGATAAAGAATCAAAAATTGATTTCTTAAATTTTAATGAAACGGCTGAGTCGATTAAAGATCTTATAACTGAAAAGGAATTAATGCCTATTAGTATAGGTGTCTTTGGTGATTGGGGGGCTGGAAAATCAACGATTCTTGAACTTACCAAAGCCTCTTTGGATACTGATGAACAAGAATATATCCAAGTACATTTTGATGCATGGACTTTCCAAGGGTACGATGATGCTAAAGCTGCGCTATTAGAAACAATCGCATCTACTTTAGTTAAAAAAGCAGCAGACGATCAAAATCTAAGTGCAAAAGCAAAAGAGTTTGCTGGACGAATAGATAAGATCAGACTGATGGGGCTGCTAATGGATGGTGGTGCAGCATTAGCTGGTATACCAACTATGGGTGGTATACAGAAGTTTATGGGGTTATTCAGTGGTGGTGACGATGGTGAGTTGGATGTTGATGATGTAAAGGATGCTGTGGACGGCGCTAAAGATGTCGCTAAGAAAAACAAAGGTCTAATCAAAGATAAGAAATCATTTTCACCCCCTAAAGAAATTAAAGAATTCCGAAAGGCATATTCAGATCTGCTAAAGGAGTTTGATAAACCACTTATTGTTTATGTCGATAATTTAGATCGTTGTTCTCCATTTAATGCCATTTCAACACTTGAGGCGATCAGGTTATTTTTATTTTTACCCAATACTGCATTTGTAATTGCTGCCGATGAGGACATGATCCGCTTGGCAGTACCTGAATATCACAAAGGTGCATCTCAACGACATCAAACTGATTATTTAGATAAGCTTATTCAAATTCCTGTGCATGTACCAAGACCCGGCGTTTTGGAGATAAGGGCATATTTAATGATGCTTACTGCTCAAGACCACGGCGTTACCGATGCCCAGTTAGAAACGATAAGGTGTGCCCTTGAAGAGTCATTAAGGCTGTCGTGGAAACAACCACAAATAACCGTTGATGAGCTACTTCAAGATCACTCAATCGAAAAGCATTCAGAACTCAGAAGTAAATTTGTAGTTGCTGAGCAGTTAGCTCCATTATTGGCTGAATCTACAAACATTAACGGCAACCCTCGCATAGTAAAGCGATTACTTAATCAAGTTAAGATGAGAAAGAAAACTGCTCACCGTCGAGGAATGCAGCTAGATGAAAAAACCATCACTAAGCTGGTGATTTTTGAGAGGTGCTTAGGTACTCAGGCTACCAACAAGCTCTATGAATTAATTGATAAGGAAAAAGGATATCCAAAAGCATTAGCAGATCTCGAAAATTCAGAAGTTGAATGTGACGAAATTAAGTTACCTGAAGAGTGGAAACTCGACCTAGCTTTTATTGATAAATGGTCAAAATTACCTCCAATGTTTACTGAGATGGATTTGACTCCAGCGGCGTACCTGAGTCGAGAAAGCATTCCAATGGGCGCTGTTAATGCGGTAATGTCAGGAGCAGCTCAAAAGCTTGTAGAAGAATTGATGAAGCAGAAGGTCAGAGTAAGCGGTGTCAATTCTGCTGCTGTCGCCGCAGCTCCAAAGGAAGAGTACATGTCAGTCATGGATGGTTTGATTGAAAACTTTAAGTTGATTGGGGATTGGACCGAAAGACCAACAGGCATCTATGGAGCCGTGCTACTTGCCAAGCAGGATGATAAATGTTGCTTAAGTCTTCTTACATTCTTAAAAAGCTTGCCTCGTCAAAGATGGCTTAATCCAATTTTAAAAGAGCTAGAGGGAACTAAGTAATATGGGTACTTCAGCGTCGTCAACGGGACCGAATAATAAAAGTCCACTCATTCCATCGTGGGCAGAGCAAGGAGATTCCGTCACGATAGAACCTGCATCAGGTACTGATGGGGATGATCAAACTGGTTCTGACAGTAGTCAAGTAGGTGATCAGAATGACAATAGCAATGATATTGACAATGACAAGGTTCAACAAGAAATCGGTGGTTCACCTACGGCAACACCGCCTCCAAATAGGTTTGCCAGTGCCAGAAGAGCATTTGGTAAATACGCTCAAACAGGTGGCTCAACCTCGGATCTAAAGCGTTCATTAAAAAGTTACTCTAGAAAAGGCTCTGGCGGAGGTAAGAGCACAAGCCGGAGACTAGCAAGTGGCATAACTGCTGGTTCTGGACTGCTTGGTGTCATGCGTGGCGACACCGTAACGATTAATAATCAAAGCTTATCATTAGGTGATTTAACTGGGTTATCGACTGACCAAGCAATCGACAAAATTGCTAGTCATTTAGCACCTGATAATGCCGATTCGGATGCTGTTAGAGTTGCGTTAGATTACGCGTTAGAAGAAGCTCTACCCGATACTGAAGAATTTGATCCTAACAGTTTTACCGACGAAGTTATCCAAGAAGCCATAGGCTGTTATTTAACAGATCTTATATTTCAAGATGTTGTAGAAGGAATGGGCAGAGCATGGTTTCACGTTGAGCCTGCAAGCAAACATCATCAAATGGAAGTTGAGTTAAGGGAATTAATAAAAGTGATCACACAAGAGCAGTTAGACAAAGTAACTAATGGCAACCCTAGTACTATTAGCAAGGAAAATATTACTAAAATTCAAGCTGGTGCAATTGCAATGACAGTGGATGAATGGGAGAGCTTTGATGACTAATTTTTATTTTAACCATGACCCAGCTAACTTGCCTGATTTTTCTGATGATTGTCATCCTGTCCAGATGTTCCATACGCATCAAAATGACATCACTAAGCACAGCTTAGTGTCGAAACAATTACTACAAACAGTTCGTGATTTAGGATTGAATGTAGATGCTGATGCAATAGATCTGATAACAATTGCAACTGCCGTTACCGCCGCTGATACGTTTGAATTGAGGGATAATGCAGAAAATGCATGGGCGAGGAAAATGCATTTGCATGTTCCTGTTACCGATGAGGATATGTGGAATTTTGTAGAGCCTGAACTAAGTTCTTTGCTCAACTTTCTTACAGGCGATCAATGGCAGTTTACGTTTGAAAAAACAACTATGGCAATGCCAGCTCCTAAGAATAGTGAACAAGCGAAAGCCAAGGCAAAATCACTAATTGGACTCAACTCAGTTTGCCTTTTTTCTGGTGGTCTTGATAGCGCAGTTGGTGCAATTGACATTTTAAACGGAGAGTCAGATTTAAAGCCTCTTTTGGTTAGCCACGCTTATCGTGGTGATGGTGCGAAACAGGAAGATATTAAGCATTTATTATCCCCGCCATTCGGCGAACTGTCCTATTCAATGTCTCCTCATATTATCAAGCATTTAGAAGGTAAAACTGACATTAGCATGAGGGGAAGAAGTTTCAACTTCCTAGCTATGGCGGTACTTGGTATATCAGCCTTAAGAAATGCTAATTGCGATAGCAGAATTGAAACTATTGTCGTCCCTGAGAATGGCTATATTTCTATAAATCCACCGCTTACCAGAAGACGGATTGGTAGCCATAGCACTAGAACTACTCATCCTAATTTTCTAAGCAGGCTTGAATCTTTGCTTAGAGACACTGGGTTTCATGTCAAATTTGTAAACCCGTATCAATTCAAAACTAAAGGTGAAATGTTAGCGGAATGTGTTGATCAAGACGCAATTAGAAAAGCAGTTCCTCTAAGTGTTTCATGTAGTCATTGGCACAGAGAGCATAAACAGTGTGGGCATTGTGTACCTTGTCTTATTCGAAGAGCGTCAGTTTTTCATGCTGGTTTTACACAAGATGCGCCATACAAGACAAAGCGGTTGAAAGGGCTTATCAAAGAAAAAGATACGCGTGATGATCTTCAAGCGGTTCAAACTGCCATTATTCGGTTGAAGCAGACAGATAATTATCGTTCTTGGTTAAGAATGTCGGGGCCGATACCGCAAGATAAACATATACGAGAAAAATTAGAATCAACTATTAAGCGAGGATTGGCAGAGGTTGAATTATTTCTCCAAGCGGATAAATCGTCATGATGGATCTTCATTGCCATGTTGATTTATATCCAGATCGTCAAGAGGTATTGAACGACATAAAAAGCAGTAATTATTACGTGCTATCAGTAACAACTGTGCCTTCGGCTTTTGAAGGTACAGTCCAGTTAACAAGTGGCATAAAACACTGTAAAACGGCTTTGGGACTGCACCCTCAACTTGCTCATCTAAGAAAAAATGAATTAGCACTATTCGATAGGCTAGTTGATAGAACTCGATATATCGGAGAAATCGGCCTAGACAGTTCAAAAGGTTATAGAGAACATTTTGATGATCAGCTAGAGGTTTTCACCCATATTTTAAAAAACTGTGAGATGTTTGATGATAAAATCCTAACTATTCATAGTCTAAACGCTACAGGAGAAGTACTTGAACAGCTTAGGTTACACCCTAAAGCAGGAGTCCCTATTCTTCACTGGTTCTTAGGAACAAAGAAGCAAGTACAGGAAGCCGTTGATCTAGGTTGCTTCTTTTCTATTGGGCCAGCTATGCTGAACTCAGCCAGAGCAAAAAAAGTAATTTCGTGGATACCTCAAGATAGGGTTCTACTCGAAACCGATGGACCATTCGCTAAAGTAGCGGGAAATATTCTGTTTCCTTCAAGTGTTGGCACTGTTACTGAATATCTAGCTGAAATTTGGTACAAAAATAAAGCTTCGGTAATAGAGCAATTGTCAGTAAACCTTAAGTGTTTAACCTCAGTTAGGTAAAGATCTATATGTCAGGTAATCTCAGATCTATTTTATTCAGGTTTAATCGGTGTGTTTGAAGTTTTTGTATTAGCTATAGCACTCAGTATGGACGCGTTTGCAGTATCCATAGGCTTAGGTTCTAAAAAAGTAGAGAATGCTGAAAAGCTCTTTATTAAAGCCGCTACTTATTTTGGTTTTTTTCAAGGGTTCATGCCAACTCTAGGTTATTACAGCGGTAAAGGGTTATCATCTTGGATTGAAGATTATGCATCTTGGATAGCTTTTATCTTACTCGTTATTATCGGTAGTAAGATGATTTATGAGTCCCTATCCGAAGGAATTGAAGAAGATATTGCAAAAGTTACTCATCGCGTGCTACTTGTTCTTGCTATCGCTACAAGTATTGATGCTATGGCCGCAGGTTATGCAATCACTTTGCTTGAGGTAGATATTATCTTAGCCTGCTTGATAATAGGCATCACGACGTTTGCGTTTAGCTGGATTGGCGTGAATATCGGCAAAAAAAGTGGCGTATGGTTAGAATCTAAAGCCGAAATCTTTGGCGGTTTAGTATTAATCGCAATCGCATTTAAAATATTGTTAATGTAGTCTCTCTTTAACAGCAGAGGTTTATTGAGAGTTCAATTTCTCAATTGATGATCAAGAACTATTTAGTTGAATAACATTAATTACTTGTAGTAGCTCATATCTGATCATACAGTTTTGCTGATTAGGTTTAGACTTCATCTGACAGGCAGCTATAAGCGATTAACGGAAGTTCAGCTTTTGTCTAATAATGATAAAATGATGCTAGTTGTTTAAGAGAGTCTGTTTATGAAAACCATTGGAAAGCTGGCTAAAGAACTAAGCATTAACGTAGAAACAGTCCGATTCTATGAACGTAAAGGACTTATTGTACAGCCACTAAAGCCTGATAGCGGTTATCGCATCTATGACAACACACATGTCAATCAACTTAAATTCATATTAAAAGCTAAAGCTTTGGGTTTTACACTTGATGAAGTCGCTTCGCTTATGTCGCTAAGTGGAAGCTGTGCTGATGTCGAGTCTATGGGATTACAGAAACTCAGATTAATTAGGGAGAAAATTTCTGATTTGCAGCGGCTAGAGCAGGTGATTCAAGATATGACAAATTCTTGTAAAGCCAATCAAGACCCCAACTCATGCCCAATAATAAATTCGCTCAGTTAGCTGTTGACTCTGTACCTATATACGGAGTTTAAACTACCTCAAAAATAGAGGTAATTATGATTAATAAAATTCTTGATAAAATCGGCTCTGGTGGCGTTTGGCTAGCCGCACTTAGCTGCACAGCATGTTTTCCAGCACTCGGTTCACTAGCATCAGCTCTAGGGCTTGGTTTCCTGTCTCATTTTGAAGGAATAGCGGTTAATACTTTATTACCATTGTTTGCTGCACTCGCTTTATTGGTCAACTCGTACAACTGGTATCAACATAAGCATGTGGTAAGAGGCATATTAAGTGTAGTTGGCCCAATTGCAGTATTGCTGGCACTTTATCCGTTGTGGCAATACGACTGGAGCACTTACTTATTTTACTTTGGGATCACATGGATGGTAATTATGTCAGTGTTGGATATCGTTAAGCCAGTTAAGGAACCCGTATGCAAGGTATAGAATTAGAATCTAAGATTACTTGTCCCAAATGCGGATTTAGTAAGGTCGAGACCATGCCAACAAACGCCTGCCAGTGGTATTACGAATGTGAGGGATGCAAAGCGCTACTCAAGCCGTTAAAAGGCGATTGTTGCGTTTATTGCTCTTACGGGACTGTTAAATGCCCACCTATTCAAGAAGGAAGCAGTTGCTGCAATAAATCTTAAGGTCTGCTTTTGGGCACTTATGCGACTGTCAGGTTTGATTAAGTTCTATTAGTCAAACCTGACAGATCAAGTTAAGACTTATTCATATCAGCTAGTTAAAGTCTGCGTAATCAGAAAGATCATTGATACCCCGGAATGCCTGCATCGACACCGAAAATTTAACCATTAAAATTTAACCACATTAGAAGGCCGTATTTGTAACTTTCTTCTAATTGGCTCATCAAGCTGATTGAAAATAGTCTCTACTTGTTCAATTACATTTTTCTTTTGTAGCTCTTTTAGTTGATCTTCAGTGGATGTGGCAAGCTCTACTAGCTCTTCTTTGGTAGCAGCGTGTTTACCACGGCTCTGTTTTTTGCTTTGTTTTTCAACGCGAGCATTTTTGGCCTCTAGAAGTTCTTTGTTAACCCCTTTTAAAAAGTCATTAAAGTCTTTTGCAAAACTTACTTTTTTTTCGTCAGTGAGGCTATTGGCTGCACAATCCAACGCTATCGCAATACTTCGAGCTGAAATGTGGTAAGTTTTTTTAGCCTTAAAGTCAGATAAGTTTTTGTGCCTTTCTATATAAGCCATCAACTCATCTTGCTTTTTGATAATCTCTAAGTAAGCAGGTTTAGATAAGTTATTCTCTGATACCCACTCTGGTAGCTCATCTTTTTTTGCTTCTTCTGCTTTGGCTTCAAAATGATTAAGCATTTTTATTCTCTTTCTTAGCTAATTTTTCATAAGCAATCATTGCAGTTTGGTATTGTTTAAGCACTTCATTATTTGGCGAGAGGTTTGAAATATGCTTGTGTGCTTTTTTGATTAAATCATAAGAACTCCACAGAATATTTAGAGGAAACAACTCCAGATCATTACGGCTTAATAAAGCGATATGTTGCATTGTTTCAAAGACAATGTAATCAACATTAGAAGACTTAGTTAAGTTGTGATGACAGCCAAGACAAAGGATTGGAGTAGCGTTTTGACGTTGCGGAACTCCATCTTCAGCACATTTTGCTAATTCTTTATTAGTGCGCCTTAATAAGCAAAATCCCCACGGATTCGCTTTTATATCTGTAATTTCAATTTTTGCTAAGTTTTCTATGACTGCATGTAGACTTTCTACTTTTTGTAACTTACTGACTTTAAATAACCGTCTTAAGAATACGTGGAATCGGCCTGCATGCTCTTTTCCTTCGTTTTGCAGCCAGTTGTTTAACAAACTAGTCTTTACCGCTACTTGAACGTGATTGTTTAAGTCTCGGTTATCTTTATCTCTGATATAAGCGAGCCACATTCCCATTGTGATGTGTTTGAATTGACTGCGTATCATCCAGCCAACGTCGCCATCAAAACGCCTGTAGACTGCCTCAGCCCACATATGCCGGAAGGCATGCGGAGTTGGATATAAGCATCCTTCGATAATTTCAGCGGAGATTATTTTCGAGACACTGTTGGTTTTGAGATAACTATGCTCAGAGGAACGAATATAATCTTTGGTGTCATCAGATAAATGCTCGTCTAGCATAGTTATCCATTCGCTAGGTAACTCAGTCTCCCCTTGTAATAAATAGCTTTTATATTTAATGAGCCAGTTTTTTTTAGATTTATTTTCTGGGCCAGTAAGGTAAAAATCTACTCTTGTTCTCTCTCTTTGGGCGCGTTCATACGCGTCTCTCAGCTCATTATCGGCTATATATTTTTGCCATTCATTGGCTTTGATAATTTTCTGTAGCCCTTGTATTTTTTGTGCTTCCTCAAAAGATAGTACGTTGTCGGGTTTACTAGCAGCCAAGATTGCATCAATTTGATTTTGCGTGCCAATGGCTTTGAAAGGTTCATAGTTATCTATAAAGCGTGTCCAGTTTGATTTAACAGATGCTTCAATCCTTTTACCTGAGTTTTTGATATCTTTGGCGTTTGCTTTAGCAAAGTACATTGCTGGACATGTTTCATGACTTTCATGTAGCAGTGAAAGCTGATTGATTAATCTATACGATGTATGGGTTATCTCACGCTGTGTAATCGTGTCTCCATGCGTTTTAAAAACATGCCAATCTACGATGAACCGTATAGGATAAGCATGTTTATCCAAAGGATCCGTATTTTCAATCGAACTAACCGAAGTTAAGGGGAAACCATACTCTGATTTTCTCCAGCCATTGAGTGAAACAAAATAGGTTAAGCCAGCATCCCGAATGGTTTTTACAAAACTGTTGATGATTGATCTACTCGTCTTCGGTATGCCTAATTGCTCGTAGAAGTCAGAGTCTGGCATTGTGACCTCTACAGGCGCACTTTGTTTTATTTCATTAATAGCTATCGTTAACTGTTCGAGCGAAATGTGCTGTAAGTCACCGTTAAACGATTTCCTTACCAACTCAATGTTTTGTGACAGCGAAACATGTTCAACTAGAAATGTTATTTTATCGCGAATATGAAGATCATTTGGAAGGTTAAAACGTTCAATGACCCTGTCTATGCTTTCATCTGATAAAAGATAGTCATGTTGGAGTAACGGCAGCATATACCGCTGATATTTTGATTTTAGTATCTCTGCCAGTTCATAGGCCACATCCCTTTTTAATGAAAACTCCTTTATTAAGTTATCGATTGTTTCTCCAGACAGAATCCTTAGCACAGCCCTGTCAGTCTTGCCCTTAGCACCTAATCGTTGAAGGTCATCCTTTGACTCGTTCATTATGCGCATTAATACATGCGCATGGTTTATATATTGACTAAAGTACTCCTGACAATAGTCAACATAATATCTGCCATAATCCAATGTCAGAAAGTTAAACGTTCCCCCATCTTTCCATTGATTGTAAGTAACTTCTCCGCCACTTAATACATCAATTGCATTCTTAAGAGTTTGATCAATGTGGATTTCTTTAACATCTTGAATAAAGTTGTCGATGCCGATTTCTTTAAGCAATAAGTTTATATCGGTTAACTTCGTAGCTCTGATAAAAAGAGCGTAACTTTTGATAGAAGGTCTCTTGAAAACAAATTTGTTAAAGTCATGTAGAAGGAACCATTCAATGAAAGAATAAAGGTTTTCTCTGTCTATTCTGTGCCAATTATTTTGTGCTAGGAAGTAAAATAGTAGAACTAGTCCATTAAATCGGCCTATAAAATAGTGAGCACCTTGAGAGCTAATATCCATTTGGTTCAACCAAATATACTTGGCCATATCAGTCGGAGAAATAGGAAAACTGTCAAACCAATCAGGATATAAACCTTTCAAGTTTTCTATCGAAGAAAAATCCGTAGTAACGTCAAAGTATTTATTTTTAAACGTCCAAGATAAAGAGTTAATGTTGTTAGTTGAGCTTTGAGACAGACCATTTAAGATCTCTATAAGCTCATTGTTATTTAACAGTTCCTGAGATTGCTGAGAAATGGAAATAACACTGCTCATTAGCCAATCCCTCCATACAGTTCATTTGTAAATAAATCTGGCAAATGTTTTTTGATATTTTCGTATGTGCTCTTGCCTTGAATGAATGCATCAGATTTAGGACTGAACAGCTCAGACAGTACGTATTTATGCCACTCAACGTTGACCAGAACAGTGAAGTAAAAAAAGTTAGGATTCATCTTTTTTAGTTGCTCCGAATATTTATCAGCTTGAGCTATGTAGTGAAGCATTTGCACTACCGTTTCCTTACTTTCAATTATTCTAATGTCATCAAAATCAAATTCTGATGAAACGTAGGTATTATCTTCATGAGCGATTGCTTTGACTGATAGGTCATCGTTTTCAGTAATTTTAACCAAATGAGAGCGTATATTTTTATCGTGGATCTTTGATTGGAGTTTGTCCAAGTTTGGTTGATATACGGAGCTTTCGATATCTTGTAATACAGCTCGTGAAACACGTCCAGCTTGATTCACAAATTCTGGGTTATCGGAGCCTAAATAGTTGGTCTTTTCGGTCAAAGATGTATGAGAATTAAAATTTTTAATATCACCGTCTCGGTATTTATCAGAGTTAGCATGGACAGCAGAGTTTTTTATATGCGCCAACCAAAATAGATATACTGGTTGAGTAAATACACTTGAGTTGATGTAATCTTCATACAATCCCATATTATTTCTCTTCCATGCGGAGAATGGGAAAGCTTTAGGTGAAGAAATCGCAGATATACAATCAAGAAAAAGAGTACTTTTCCCCTCAGTATTTAATACAGGCATTACTTGAGATTTGAAGTGATTGCTACGCCAAAGCCTTACTAAAAAACTTGAAATCGAATTATCATTTTTAACTGAATGTATCGAATAGGTCGAAAACTTAACTCGATCTAGCTTTTGGCTAAATAGGTGTTCCTGATTTTCAGGTATACTATCCAAATATTGGTATATAGCTCGTCCTGCGGAATGCCGCATAGAGAGAACAGGCGTGTCGTGATTGCCGCCTGATCTGCCTTTGAAGTAAGTTATCGATATATTACGAGGTTCATTTCTAGTGTTTCGTGCAACAGCGAAGTGTTTTTTTCGTAACTTAAAAATGTCTTCTGGTTGCACACAATAAGAAGCACATAAAAATGCCATTAAAAGTTGCTCTAATTCAGAAATGACTTCTCCAAAATTGTTATTTATAAAAACCTGAGTTTTGATAATAGACTTTACTGGAGCTGGTTTACCCTTACTTAAGTTATTAAGTATCTGAGCCTCGAATTTAGTTCTGGTGCCATCAATAAGTAGAATGTTGGAAAAAATATCAGCAGGTCTTTTTAAGTCATCCAAAACGACCCTTTTGCTAATAAGATCTGCAAGTTCATTTCGTTGAGTGTAAATATCATCAGAGTTGTTCAACACTAAATTGTTGAAATCAGAACTTTGTTTTATCAACTCTCCAAATTTTTTCAGGTAGAACAAAGATTCTGAAACTACTATTCTGAACGACTCTATTAAGCGTTTAGGGCTAGCCAATTTTAGAAACTGTTTGTTGCCTATTTCACTCTCAATCCATGAATGTTCTAAAAAATATCCTGTTAGCGTCGCTTGTTTAGTCGAAACGTTTGAGTTTGGAATCAACTTACTTTTATTTATTACCGTACTAATAAACTTTAAGTCAGAACCTGCCAAGGAAGATTTTACCAATGCATGTTTTATGCAAAACAAAATTTCAGTGGCTCCTGTAGATTCCGGCTTTATTTTTTATGATTTACTTGTTCAGTCTCAAAATCTTTTACCACTGTGTTTGAAACATTATCTTTAGTGTTCAGCCAAGTGACAAAATAATGGATTGCGTTTAGGTAACCTTGTCGAGATTGTTCCTTAATTTTGTTGAATTTGGGGGTTGTTAAGTACAAACGCAAAAGTTTAAATATTAATGTCGCCTTTTCATGCTGGTTCGTAAGTTCAGTTATTCTCGTAGATGCTAAGTAAGCACCTGTGTTGATCCTATTAGTATCAACAGGCAGAGGAACTGGATCTTGAGAACGATTTTTTGAAAATGTATTTGCTAAATTCGTATTGTCCCATGCGAATTCAGATGTTCTATTATTGTCATCCATAACTAAGCTGCCATCCCTTCAATATCCTTCATTTCTTCTAACAAACGAATATATATTGTTGTAGTTGAAGGAGCTTTTCCTTCCTTTCTATCTAGCTTGTGCCCAAGGCGTATCGCGACGTTAATAAGAGCTGCACTTTCACTGCGAGTTTCTCTACCACTCTTATCCAATAAATTCTGGTAGAATAGTTCTGTGGCAAAAGTATGCCGCAAAGCATGGTAAGTTAACTCTTGATCAAGTCCGGGGATATTTACTTTTCTCTTACTAAAGACATTCGAGGCATGCCATGTAGCTATAGGTAGCCCCTCACAACCATTGTCGCTTCTTACAAATAAGTAATCATGTTGATAGTCGTTAACATCAATCATGTCTTGGCGTTCAGTTTCGACATAATCCTTTAGAGCAAGAAGTAGCTCCTTATTAAAGTAAATGTCTCTAGGCCGTCCATTCTTTGTATATTTACCTTGTAAGTGGTATCTGAATTTGCTCTTATTTTTATCTTCTTCGAGTTGGTCAAATAGAGACTGTAATCCATTATTTGTATCGGTTTCTTTTTCCTTCTTTAGAAGTAGACCACAGTTTTCTGCTGCTCTAAGCCCAACTTCATGACCCATTCTCAATATAAGTTTTTCCGCTTTTGATTTACATGCCATTTGCAGTAAATGACGATGATCACGTGATACGTACTTGATGACATTTTTTGTCTCATCCAATTCTGCTACTCGCTGTCTGGACTTAGCGTAAATGGCTAAATCTAGAGAGTGGCAAATACCGATATGAGATAAGAAATTAAAGTAGCCATCCAACGCTGCTTTGTGCTCATCAATTGATTTAATTCCACTTTCGACCAAAAAGTCATTTAAGTAGTCATTCACGAAATAACTATCGCATTTATAAACTTGATGAGTTGATATGTTTTCAACGCTTTTAGCTAGCTCATTTAAATAGTTGTGAAATTTAGAAATATAAGAAAAGTAAGTAGGTATACTTGATTCACTTAGTATCCCTTCTGCCAATTCTTTATACTCTTTCCCATCATCATCTTTACGTTGAATGTATCTGAATGAGGTTCCTATTCTATCAAGATGAACAGCGTATAATAATGGTAGCAATAAAACATTGTTGTCATCATCAGTAATAACAATTAGTTTGTGAAATGGTTGCCCATTTATCTTCACATTTTCTAATATGTCTTTACGCATAATAATATTACTACCTAACAAAGTTGATATTTAAGTGTTACTGTTAAAAGAATATACCATAAATCCCATACTATCATATTGGATATTTAGCTTAAGGTTCTATTTAACCACTGAAGACGAAATCGCCTGGAAAGACAATTTTCAACGCTGGATGCAATTTTTAAACGATTATAAAAATCATGGTGGTCGCGTCACAGCTGGCTCGGATGCCGGATATATCTTTAAAATCTATGGCTTTGGTTATATTCGGGAATTAGAACTTCTACAGGAAGCAGGATTCAATCCACTGGAAGTAATACAGTCTGCCACACTCAATGGCGCAGAGGCATTGGGCATGGCAGATCAAATAGGCTCTATTATTCCCGGCAAGAAAGCCGATATGGTGATTGTCAAAGAAAATCCATTACGCAACTTTAAAGTGCTTTATGGCACTGGCCACTTCCAGCTAAATAACAACAATGAACCCCACCGCACCAAAGGCGTCCTTTACACCATCAAAGATGGCATTGTCTATGACGCCCAGGAATTACTTAAAGATGTTCGGAACATCGTCGCCAAAGCAAAGCAAGAGAAGTAAGACTGATTTCGATGAGTGTATTAGCAAAAATTAGAGAAAGCGCCAACAGAATATCTGTTCGTAAAAGAAATAGTCATTGGACAAAAAGGGGCTAACAAAATAATTAAGTTGTTCGGTATCAATGACACCAAACATTAGTAATACTGTCGGTCGAGCAGTTCGCCTCGACCGGCAAGAAATTTCAGATTGCGGTCATTCAAGACCTTGAATGTTTTACTTTATTATCGAGTTCGAGGAACGCCTCGAACAGCATATTAACTAATGGCAGTTACACAGAATCTGTTTCAGGGTCAATCGGGCTAATTTTCCAGTTGATTGCGTCATTGTCTCTATCAGCTGTGCATAGACCTACCCATTTGCTATTGGGTCCTCTATTCAAGTAGGTCAACGCTAAATAATATTTAGGAAATCCTAGGGGATGGATTGTAAAGTATTCGCCATTTTCTTTAATTTCCCAAATTCCACCAGAATCGGGAACACTTCCTCTTTTATTGCTAAACACACTTCTACCGTCTTTACTGTCCTCCAAAATACCAGGTCTATCTTTGTCAGAATCCTTTGGTGCATACAAGTATTCATTTAACGTGTAATTGTATATGTAAAATACATCATTTCGCTTAACGTCTCCTATCTCATCTTTGGCCAATTGTTTCTCAAAATCATTTAATGGAATGATGTTCCACTTCGCAAACTCCAGATAATGCTTGTCGTCGGAACCTGATAATAACGCTGCTATTTCACCCTCAGATGGACTTTTCGCATTGACGTCATCTGTGTACAGAACTGCACCTGTTTTCGATGTAATTCTGTGACGATATTTTTTTTTCTCTACATTTTTTAGGCAATTAATGATAATCACCTCAATGGTACCCTCCATTGGAAAGTCCATAGGAATTATGCCCTTGATCCCTTCCTTAGACTTATCATGAAGGAGCTCTAAAAATTGTGTCTGTAATTTCTCAGATACCTCTCTAATATTGGGGAAAAGCCAATCCACAGCGCTGATAAAATTTACAAACAAATGATTATCGTTCGTGTCTCCCTTTGACCGATCCATGAGATTTGCAATAGCGTGTGTTTTTTCCCCGATGTCGCCGGTGAATTTGTCCAGCTTAAAGTCAAGTTGATAGTCATCTTGTATCTCAAATATCGCCGTTTGATCATTTGGATCAGCAAAATAATACTCTTTATCAGGCCACAATAAACCGTGGTGGTCGAAGAGCTTGCGCCTTTTCTTTTTATCCGGCTCAGTATCATTCTGGTCGAATTTCCAGAATCTGTTTATCAGGATTATTTTTCCCCGAGCAGCCTCTACATTTGGTGGAAGCTCTTTTGAGGGCCCGTAGGCATTTCCAGTGCTGCAATCGCTTTCTATCAAATCCCAAAATTTAGATGGTTCGAAATTTTCTGTTGAGTTAGATGTTTTAGGTATTTTTTTATTAATATGGTTTAGTAAAGCTTTCTCAAATTTAAGTGGTTCATCACACTCGCTAGTCTCGACAGGATCTTTTTCTTCCTTTACTGACATAAAAATAAATTCTGTTTTATATTCCTCTAAAAACTCGTAACACATTCGTAGAACTTTACTGAAACTCATGTCTTGATCGACATCACCATGAAAAACCATCAAGTTTGTGCTGTCTGATACAACCAATCGAATATCTAGAAATCTAATCCCCGCTTCAAGTTGTTGCGTGATTGACCAATCGTTAGTCCTTGCAAAAGCTTGTAAAACAGCTTTATCACTGTATGCGCCAGAATCGTGAGTTCCTGGTATAAGTAGTTTCTGCAATTTAGTATTTTCAGGGATCTCTGATAACCATTCCTTTCTTTTTGCAACTAACCATTTTGCTGGACCTAATGATGTATCCGCCACTTTCCTTTACCCTTTCGTTATTAATACATCTTTAGAATAGGACAATATTTTTCAGGTGCAAATAACCGTGCCAATTATTTAAGCTTCATGGCGAAATTTGTTACAAAGAGAAGTTGTGGTGAAAAAGCAAAGTAAATTATTAGATATGAAATGTTATGATAACGAGTATTTGAAATGAATATATAGACAATATAGTCAAATCAAACTCATAGTAGCCAATGTAGTCATCGCATCCCTGCCAACGATGCACTCATTTTCACGGCAGTTTCAAGAGCCGGGCAGAATTTGCTATCTACCAACAAAATATCTGCAAAAAGTACAAAGCACCAGTTGGGCCAATGACTCACTAAAACAATATACGGGCACACAGTGCAAATAACTAATAGTAAGGTGACTGACTCCTTACGGTACCAACAGAAACTCAAAAAGTCGATACAGATCGTCAAAACCTTCCAGATTTCAGCCAGTCGGATTGGCATTTCTCTGAGGTTCGTTGCTCGTCCATTGCGGACTATTTCTAGCTGGGAAAATAACGTTTTACTTTCTCCATAACGGACAGTCACCATTTGGTGTATATACTGTATGCTGTGTTAGTATTTTTCTGATAGCAATGAGTTGATTTAAAAATATGGACCAGGTAATCAAGATTGGTGATTGGGTTAGGAGTTTTAATTCGGGTATCTGGAGAGTAAACAGAATCTTGGAGTTAAATGATTTCGATATTCAAACTAAAAAATACAAAAGTAGAACCGTCATGTTTTTATCCCGCTTTATAAGCGATTCTTTTAAGCGCTCTTTTTCCACTGATAGTTGTGATTCATCTTTTGTATATCACCTAGATACTAGCGAGAAAAAGCAACTAGATACTTTCATCGAGAATAATCCCGACCTGCTCAAAAAGTTTAATTCTTACAAGCCAAAGGCTCTTGATGCTATCTATAATGAAAATGTGAACATTCCAACATCTAATAACTCGGAAGAGTTGAATAATGAGCTATCATCTTTTCAAAATCTTACGTTAGAGCAAATATATAATCGGTTGCTTGAAACGCAAATAGGCTCATGGAATGCTAAAGGGTTGACAGCACAGTTTGTATCAAAAAATCACGAGACACACGAGGGAAAACTGAAATTCAGCTTTTCAAAAATTTTAACTTTTTGAGGTGGACTGCGTCTGGTTTTGGCATTTTGATAAATCGGTTAGAACTAAACCGCCTGTCTGAGATTTGGCTTTAGTAGACTATCATACTCGAAGGTTTTCAGGATGGCGACTGTCGGCAACACGGTACCAACAGATACTCAAAAAGTCGATACAGACCGTCAAAACCTTTCAGATTGCGGTCATTCAGTAACTACCACACCAACGAAACAAAATTGTTAACTATAATGTGAGCGAAGCAAAACTTGCTAACTGATTTGGTTCCGTATCGTTGCAATTGTTACGCGTTGATAATGGCACATTTATTTTGGTACCCAGATTTTTCGAATTTCGCAGTGATTTGTTGACGATGTATAATTAGGAGATTTTCCATCTTGATAGCTCAAGCTGATTTTTTTACCACTCATAAAAGCCGCCAATAGCAATGAATAAACTTGTTTAGTGTTCTCATTCTCTGGTGGTGAACCAGCAGGTAAGTAAAAATCGCCTCCTGAGGAGCACGGCGAACTTAACGCAACAACTATATCGAAATTAACTGTAGAAAAGGACGTATAGCCCTCCATCCGCATAATTTCCACGTCGGTTAAATTTGTATCTGCCTTTGTGAAGGCTGCAAAGGTAGATAGTATTGAAATTCCAAGTATGAAACAGCTTTTTTTAATCATTTCTAAGTCTTTTCCGAAAGCTAAAAAGGGCAATAAACAAACGCACTATATTTCAAATTTGATGAAGTTTAACTTCATTTCCAATGATGCTATCCAGCTTCAGAGGCAAATTGTATATTAATTTAACACTAAGAAGGCACTCAGTGATTTTCTTGACATTATAGCTAAAAGCTAAAACTTTCACGTTAGTTTCAACATATCGATAGTCGCCTTTACGGTATCAACAGAAACCCCAAAAGTCGATTCAGACCTTCAAAATCTTTCAGATGCGAACGGCCGCTCTAAGCACTATGAATGATTAAAAATCACCGCACACGAGTCAATAATTCATCGGTTACATTTTCCATCTCTCAAAAATCAGACTATAATTAGACCAAATATAGTCTACTGGTGACATAAATTGAAAACACAGACAGTGTCTTATCTAAAGGAGAATGCAAATCGTCTGGAACTAGACAATCCACTGCTCGTGACGCAAAACGGTAAACCTAAGTATGTTGTGCAAGATGTCCGAGATTACGAAGAGCAAAAGCAAACTATCTCCTTATTAAAGCTGATTAATCTCTCAGAAAAGAGCGCGAGGGAAAAGGGTTTACTTGATCTCGAACAAGCGTTTGATGACAACTAATTACAAGATAAAAGCGACGCCCACATTCAAAATCAGTTTAGATAAACTCACATCTTTCTTAACGCGTAAATTCAGTGCGGTGCTTGCAAGAGAAGTGAAGCGAAAGATAAAAAATAGGGTGGAAGAACAATTATCAACTGCACCGTACTCGTCTCCCGCGAGCGAGAGGCTTGTTGAGCTCGGTATCGTTGATTATCGACAACTACTTATCGATGAACACAATATCGTTCTTTATAGGGTTGACGATACGAATAACACAGTTGTTCTCTTGCTTACAATTGATAGTCGTCAGGATCTGGAAAAACTCTTATTTGAGATTAACATTCTTACCTGAGGAGTCACGGCACACTAGGGTCTGTAGGTTTCAGGCAGCGGACAGTCGGTAACGCCTTTTTAAGAAGCGAACTTTTACCTAGTTATTCAAGACAAAGTTATTCCTGCCCCATTTGCTTGCGACTTTTTGTTCATTATCACAAAACGTTTGTTGAAGTTTAATCAAAACGCCCCGTGGCTTTTGAGATGTGACAAACGAACGCCACAAAGCAATAGCCCCATAAAATAGATTGCGGCGCCAATCGCAATGGTTTTGGCCATCAGCAGGATACGAGTTTGCAATGGCGCTTCTTGCCAGACCTGTAATTCCGGGCCAAACCACAGAAGATAAAAAGCCATAGCCGCCGCAGAAAAGACGATTTTCACCATAAAAAGCAGGGTGCTGGCAGACAGGCGGTAAACCTGTTGTCGATGCAGCTTTTGATACAACAAAACCACATTTAGTAAGGCGGACATGGAAGTCGCTACCGCCAGACCGATGTAGCCAAACTCCAGGCCAATGCTGAATACTAATATCAAATTAAACAGCATATTGGCGGCCATGCAGTAGATCCCGTAGCGCACGGGTGTTTTGGTATCCTGTCGGGAATAAAAGCCCGGCGCCAATACTTTCACCAACATAAAACTTAGCAATCCGGTGGAATACGCTATCAGACTATAGGAGGATAACGTTGCTGTTTGCAGTGTGAATTCGCCCCGTTGAAATAACACCAAAATCAGTGGTTCCGCTAACAACGCCAGTGCGGTTGCTGCCGGAATGCCTAACAGACATACCATCTTGATACCCCAATCCATATTATTCTGGAAGTCTTCAAGGTTTTCTTTCACGAAGTTGCGAGACAGAGTCGGCAGAATGACCGTCGCAATCGCGATACCAAACAAACCAAGGGGGAACTCTAAAAGTCTGTCAGAATAATATAACCAGGCAATCGAGCCAGTCACAAGAAAACTGGCAATAATGGTATCCAGCAACAGGTTTATTTGCCCGACCGAGACACCAAACAACGCGGGAATAATTAACTTGCGGATCTTTACAACATACTCATCTTGCCAGCCCCATCTGGGTCTGACAATCACCCCGGCACGCCATAAAAACGGCAATTGAAACAGCAATTGCAACACACCACCTAAAAACACTCCCCAGGCAAGAGCAAAAGCTGGCTCTTGCATATGTGGTGACAAATAAAGTGCGCAGGAAATAATAGCGACATTGAGCAGAACCGGTGTGAATGCCGCAACGGCAAATTTATTGAGGGTGTTGAGGATCGCTCCTGAGAGTCCAACCAGAGTGACAAACCACAAATAGGGAAAAGTAATTTTGAGCATGGCAGACGCCATTAGAAATTTATCGCCCTGTTCACCTCCAGACCAATATTCGATGAACCAACCGGTACCAAAGATGGCCGCCAAAACCGGTGAAGCGATAACGCCAACGATGGTGACACAGGTCACAATGACACCCAGAGTGCCCGAGACTCTGGCGAGAAACAGCCTTAAACGGTCTTTATCACCCAACTCCTGAACTTCAGTCAGAACCGGAATAAAAGCCTGAGCAAACGCCCCTTCAGCAAATAAGCGACGTAAAAAATTGGGGATTTTGTTCGCGAAAAAGAACACATCAGCCGCGGCACCAGCCCCCATTAGATTTGCAATGACAATATCTCTTAGGAGCCCCAGAATTCTTGAGATAAAAGTCATCACACTGACAATCAGCCCTGATTTCAGTAGTTTTTTAGACAAGCAATGTCACCTTATTATTGTGGTTTTGAGTCTCAGAACTCTATCCAATGCAACGAATATTAAACGCTATTGCACCACAAAGAAAAATTTATTGTCGTCACACCCCAAAGCAATAGGTATTAAGGCCCATTCCTGGTTGTCATCAGACATCATTAAACTAACAACGCTTTTGCTACATTCTTGTTATAGCTCTATTGTGGAGATAACGTTGCTTATCCTGATTGGCGGCAGCACACGAGGTAACGGCAAAAGCTGTCTGGCTCTAAATATCGCGGTATATATACAGAAAAACATTAATGACTCTGTGTTGCTGGTAGACTGCGAACCGCAAAAAGACTTGTCTCTATGGGCTCAGAAGCGCATCCAGAAAAATGCCAAAGCTGCGATAAATTGCGTCCAAATCTCTGGACACAGTCGCCAGAAACTACTGTCAATGAGTAATCACTTTGATTTTGTGGTTATCGATTGCAGCACTCGGGATTTTCATGCCATGCAGGACGCAATCTCATTGGCAAACCGAATTCTGCTGCCAATCCGACTACAACATAAAGACTGCAGCGAGATGAGCTATCTGTCCAACCTGATAGCGTCTTATCAACATAGCAACACCAACGCACACCATGCATTTGTGCTCAATCAGTGCCCAATTGGAGAAAGCAACGGCCAGTCCTTGCGAGATATAAAAGCCAAGTTTGATTCTGAAAATACAGCATACTTGGATAACGTGATTTATGACCGAAGCACTTACCATGACACTCAAGCAACAGGATTATCTGTTATTGAAGCACAACCAGATGGCGACGCTGCCAATGAAATCCGCAACATATTCAATGAGTCAGTATTTGATCCTCACTTTTCGCGAATTTCCCATACGATGATTATTTGATTGAAACAAAGACATGCCTCTGTGCTGGTATTTTTTCTATTTGTTGTCAGACTAGAGCCCCATTAGATTAAACTTGCCACTTTCAAAACTATGACTCAACAGCACATTTTAGAGCGTGTCTCCCTGAATATTCAGGACGGTATAGCAACTGTCACCTTAAATCGTCCAGAGAAACACAATGCCATTGACTGGCCAATGTTCAAGGCTCTGGATAAAACTGCTGGTATATTGAAACGCTCAAGGCAAGTACGTGTCGTCATTATCGAAGGGGCTGGTGAAGATTTTTGTTCCGGACTTGATATAAAATCGGTACTTGCCAACCCTATCGCTGCAGCGAAATTGTTGTTCAAGTGGTGGCCAACCCGGCCAAATCTGGCTCAACGAGTCAGTAGCAACTGGCGCAAACTCTCTGTTCCTGTCATTGTAGCTATTCATGGGCGGTGTTGGGGCGGTGGCTTACAAGTAGCCCTTGGAGGTGATTTTAGAATCGCAACGCCTGACGCCTCGTTGTCTATTATGGAAAACAAATGGGGTCTCATACCAGATATGGGTGGAACGCTGGCATTGCGTGAAATCATGAGAGTCGATCAGGCAATGTATCTTGCCATGACAGCTAAAGAGCTAAACGGAATCGAAGCTTTGAACAAGAATTTACTGTTTGAAGTTCATGAAAATCCAATGCATCGAGCAACAGAACTGGCAAATGAAATCATCAATCGTTCCCCAGATAGTATTGCAGCTATCAAAAAGCTGTATCACAAAGCCTGGCATAAAAATGACGGGGCTATTTTGGCTGGAGAAACCCTTTATCAACTTGGGGTCATCAAGGGAAAAAATCAGCGTATTGCAGTCAGTAGAGCAAAAGGTGATTCAGATAAATCGTTTATTCACCGGTAGAAAGTGAGTTTCCCTTTGATAATTGTTTAAATAACCTGCAACGGTTACCCAGCCCAGTGATATACCGCACAGAAGCGTTGACTTTGCAGCACGTTGACTGAATGATAACAATAATTCCCCACGTATAAGATTGATATGGCAACAATAAAACAAGTATCAGAGTTAGCTGGTGTTTCTTTGGCAACGGTATCTCGTGTCATTAATAACACGGATCAGGTAAAACCCCATACAAAAGCCAAAGTCGAAGAGGCCATGAAAAAATTAGGTTATCGACCTAATTTCATCGCACAATCACTGGCCTCTAAAAAGAGCAATACCGTTGGCTACGTCATTCCTGAGTTACACGGTTCGTTTTTCTGCAATATGCTATCGGGTACGGAAGGCATACTGAAAAAAGCCAACAAACATATGTTTGTCACTGCGGGTCACAGTAACGAAAAAGATGAAATTAAAGCCATTGAATCATTACGTGCCAGACGTTGCGATGCACTGATCCTGCATCTGGAAGCATTAAGTGATGATTATCTTATTGAATTAGCAAAAGATGACACACCTTTTGTTGTGGTGAATCGCTACATTGAAGACATCAAACAAAATTGTATCAGTGTGGATAATACTGTTGGTGGTTATAAAGCCGCTAAATCGCTGCTACAAAGTGGTCACAAGCATATTGCATACATATCTGGTTCACTATGGAAATCAGATGCGGTTGAACGACTTGCTGGTCACAAACAGGCCCTGTCGGAAGCTGGGGTCACCATCGATGACGCACTGATTTATGAAGGCAATTTTCAGGCAAGCTCTGGCTTTGAGGGGATGAATCACTTACTAAATTTACATCCTCATCTGACGGCTGTATCTTGCGCCAACGATGAAATGGCTTACGGGGCAGCAGATGCTATTCGAGGCAAAGGATTAGCCATTCCGGACGACTTTTCCATCGTTGGATTTGATGATATTGAATTCTCCCGATTTATGTATCCTAAGCTGTCTACCATTCACTACCCTATGAAAGAAATTGGTGAACTGGCGGCAGAGTGGATCTTAAATAAAGTCTACAACAATACCCACTTCGAGCCTGCACATATATTTATCCCAGAACTGATCAGCCGGGATAGTATTACTGTTCCGCGCAAGAATTAAAGCCCAGTACCTCAAGAAATAAAAACGGCGGTCGTCGACCGCCCGCTGTTCCGGTGATATCCATCACACAAAATTCAACGGTCATTGTGACCTGACAATTTCTGCCAGCAGTAGACATGTGACTTAGCGGTCCTCCAGCCTGACTTGGCTATAGCAACGTCAAAATCACACCAAAGTGAGGTTTGACATCGATGCGCAGTCACCTGCGGGATATAACACCCAGTGTCGTTGCACAGACCAACAATGCGGTTCTGAACCAAATGTTATTATTGATTAGCATATATCCCTCTCATTTTTGCCACACTAAAATGTTAGCGCTTACATTTAAAAACATGAACGACACAAGAAGCTTACACCTTATAAATAGAAGCATTTAATTTGCAATGTAATTATTGACAAGCAGGTGCGATCAAATATTATGTAAACGCTTACATATAAAAGTTAACAGTTAATTAACATTTCAGCGAGTGTTTTTTAGCATTTTTACGGACCTGATAAGTTTTTTACTATTCTGGAGAATTATATGAACACACACCACAGACAACCGTCTCACGTAACCGGGCTATGGTTGTGTGCTTTTCTACTGCTCTCCTGTGGCTCGATGGCGGCAACGCTAACCCACACCAAATCCAATGATCCTAAAGAAACGCTGGTGCTACAAATACTAAAACTGGCAATCAGTAAAAGTGGTCAGGAGAACAAATATCAATACGAGGCATATGATTCTTTTATTACTGAAGCCAGACTGTTTGAAATGGTCAAAGATAATAAAATTTCGGTCATGTGGGCCGGTACGCAGGAAAAATATGAGTCAGAACTATTACCTATTCGCATTCCGGTACTCAAGGGACTGCTAGGACATCGCATCTTCATTATTCGTAATGGTGAACAAGAAAAATTCAATGCCGTTCGCTCTTTGGAAAAACTGCAACAAATCCCTCTGGGTCAAGGTCGATTCTGGGGTGACACGGCCGTATTAAAGCATAATCAGATGTCCGTAGTTGCCCCCGTTAAATATGCAAGCCTGTTTTATATGTTAGAAGGGGGTCGCTTTGATTTCTTTCCCAGAGCGGTACACGAACCCTGGAGTGAAGTCGAAGCGCGTCCTGAACTTAACCTGACCGTCGAAAACAATATTCTGCTGATATATCCATTTGCGATGTACTTTTTTGTCAATCGCGATAGTACCGAGTTAGCAAAAAATATTGAGACAGGCTTTTTAGCCGCTATCGAAGACGGCAGTTTTGATGATCTGTTTTTTAATCACCCCATGATCCAGGACGCATTAAACCAGGCGAACCTTAAACAGAGAAAAGTATTCAGATTAAGCAATCCAAATATGTCCCCCATGACTCCTGTGGATGACAAACGACTCTGGCTGGATATAGCGACACTTTAATATCGTCATCACTATATTGGCACAGAAGAAAGAGCCATCAAATATCGACCTGGACACCGTATGATTTTTTAACTGAACGGTGCCCTAGCAAGTTATTCCGGATTGAATTTCCCTTACTTTTTTGTCAGTCAATCGATAGTGCCGCATTACCCAAGCGACCAGTAACGACATCAATGCTGGGGCAATAGTGAACGACAAAGCAATGCCGAATAACGTGTCTTCTGTTTGAGCTACACCTGCTTCGTAGTTATAAAATGCCAGCAACCAACCCGCGAACGCGCCGCCAAGCGCTAATCCTAGCTTGATAAAGAACACCACGGATGAATACACCATGCCAGTTACTCTGATTCCGCTCTTCCAATGACCATAATCCACGACATCTGCCATCTTCGCCCATAACAGCGGCGTCGCCATCTGGATTAGAAAGCTCCAAAGGAAATAAATAGCAAAGGCAAGCACCAGTTGATCCTGACCGATAAAGAAACTGCATGCACAAACGACCGCCGATATTAGTTGCAGACCGATATAGAGTTTTATCTTACAGATACGTTTTGCCATGGTTGAAGATACCGCGCATCCCAAAATATTACCGATCATGCCGATCGTGACAAACCAGGTAATCAGGTCCTCTCGCCCTAAATAATATTGCACATAATAAATCGCCAGCGTGCTGCGCATAACCAACCCTACCAACAACAACAGTGCCGCGACGCATAAAATACGCCACTGATCGTTCTGCCATAAGATGGCCATATCCTGTCGAATTTTTGATTTTTGTTCTGGTGGCGGCTGAATACGTTCTTTGGTACCTGCGAAGCACAATAAGAACATGACGATTCCCACCAGACTCATTGCTGCGATTGTCAGTTGATAACCAAGGGCCTTGTCACCATTGCCAAACCAGTCGACCAGTGGAATCGTTAACGCAGTGACAATTAATCCTCCCAACATGCCAAAAACAAAGCGGTATGACTGCACTTCTACCCGCTCTTTGGGATCTGCTGTTAGTACACCGCCAAGTGCACAGTAGGGGATATTAATGGCGGTATAGGCGATCATGAGCAGCGAGTAAGTGACAAACGCATAAATTATTTTGCCCTGCTCACTGAAATCTGGCGTAGTAAATGCCAGAACACTGATGATGCCAAACGGCACGGCTAACCAGAGCAGATATGGCCTGAATTTCCCAAAGCGGGTTTCAGTTCTGTCGGTCAAAGCACCCATTAATGGGTCAGTGACAGCATCAAATATGCGAACAGACAAAAATAAAACACCGACGATTGCAGGTGAAATACCATAAATATCAGTATAAAAATAAGATAAGAAAAGCATCACTGTCTGAAAGACAATATTACTGGCGGTGTCACCTAAGCCATAGGCAACTTTTTCACGAACGCTTATCATAGACAGTCTTCTCTTTTTTGGTTATTGGTTTCGGGACTGCAAAAATGCCTGATAGGCTTTGCCACTTTCTTTTAGATATCTTTGTTGTGTCTCGTAATCAACATAAACGATGCCAAACCGCTTTTTGTATCCCTCAGCCCATTCGAAGTTGTCCATCAGGCTCCAGGCAAAATAGCCTTGCACATCCACACCCTTTTTAATGGCATTTTCCACGGCTTCTAAATGATGCTGATAATAGTCAACCCGCTCAACATCATAAATCTGCCCATCCTCCAGAGTGTCACTCATGGCAGCACCATTTTCTGTGATATACACAGGGGGAAGTTTGTAACGACGATTTAACTCATCAAGCACTAACAATAGACCACTGGGATAAACTTCCCAACCCATCTCAGTGGTTGGTAATGTTTTTTGTTCTTTTGCCTTGAATCCCTTTTCTTCATCATGCATGTAGATTTCACGGGTGTAGTAATTGATGCCTAGAAAGTCGAGCTCGGCATTGATAATGGCCATATCGCCCTCCTTGATTGGAGGCTGATATTCCTCTGGCAAATTTTCTAAAATATGAGGGTAGGAACCTGTCAGTATTGGCTGAAAATACCATTGATTAAGCAAATCATCCGCTTGTCTGGCAGCTAAAATATCCCTGGGGTCATTGGTCGCCGGGAAACTTGGAGATACATTGAGCACAATACCATTCATACAATGAGGCGCATTTTTACGCAACATTCCCATGCCTAGTCCATGAGCCAACATAAGGTGATGTGCTGCAGTACGACCATTTTCAACACCGGTTTTCCCCGGTGCGTGGATGCCTAGTTCGTACCCCAGATAAGCACTGCAAAATGGTTCGTTGAGTGTGGCAAAGGAAAATACTCTGTCTCCCAGAGCAGCACTGACCTTATCGACATAATGTTCAAAGGCATAGGCGGTATCACGATTCAACCAGCCACCTTTATCCTCTAAATATTGTGGCAAGTCCCAATGATACAGCGTGACGTAGGCTTTGATCCCCTGCTCCGCCAACGCATCCAATAATCGGGCATAAAAAGTGATGCCTTCGTCTTTAAGCTGTCCGTGCTCATCCATGACGCGGGGCCAGGAAATTGAAAAACGATACGCATCCACTCCCAGACTGGCGATCAGCTTTACATCTTCCTGCCAGCGATGATAGTGATCACAAGCCACATCACCATTGGAATTGTCTCTGATCGTGCCTGGTTGGTTGCAAAAGGTGTCCCAAATGCAAGGGTCTCTTTGCTCTATGCCACCCTCAATTTGAAAGGATGCGGTCGCCGCCCCAAAGGTAAACGACGACTGCCGCAGGGGTGAATCTTTCGCAATGGTTAATTTCATATTGTGTCTGTCTCACATGGCTAAAGGTAATAAAAATGTAAACGCTTTCATTTTTAAACTGGACTTTTGCTAAATTTGACTATAATGTAAGCGCTTTCATTAATGTTAAAACTTTGTAAGCCTCTCGTCAATTTTTGCAACAAAGCAATTTTGTTGAGGCTCAGGAGCAACTATGGCTGGAATACCCTCTGTTGAGGCAAATCCCTCAACTTCGGCAAATGGCGCAAATTTGGAAAACCGATTCGCCCTTATTTCATTAACAATGTTATTTTTCATGTGGGGCTTTATAACCGCCATGAATGATATTCTGATACCTCACCTGAAGGCGGTTTTCTCATTGAGCTACACCCAGGCCATGCTGGTCCAGTTCTGCTTTTTTACCGCCTATTTTCTGGTATCAGTGCCTGCCGGCCGAATCGTTTCCAAGTGGGGATATGCCAGCGGCATGGCCCTCGGTCTTGGTGCGGCATGCTTAGGATGCCTGATGTTTGTTCCTTCTGCTAACTTCGCCACCTACTGGATGTTCTTATTGGCACTATTTGTATTGGCAGCAGGGATTACCACATTGCAGGTCGCCGCGAACCCGCTGGTCACATTATTAGGTTCTCCGGAAACTGCTTCTGCCCGACTGAATATGACACAGGCTTTCAATTCGTTAGGTACTACTGTCGCCCCGATTATTGGTGGTATCGTGATTTTTGGCTCCATGTCAGAAGAAGTCACTTCCGACAATGTCGATGTCGGTGCCGTTGTTGTACCCTATCTGGTTTTGGCTGGTGTGCTGGCACTCTTAGCCGTATATTTTAAGCGCATTAAGTTACCTGCCAGCGTCTCAAATAACGAAGAAAAACAAGAAGCCGTGATAGAACAGGATAGCGAAAAAGCCCCCTCTATTTGGCAGCAACCGCATTTGGTATTAGGTGCAATAGGTATTTTTGTTTATGTCGGTGCTGAGGTATCCATAGGTAGTTTCCTGATTAACTATTTTGGTGAGTCCAATATTGCTGGTCTATCTGAAGGCCAAGCAGCCCACTATGTCGCCTATTACTGGGGCGGTGCAATGGTCGGGCGCTTTATCGGTGCCGCGCTTATGAAATACGTCGCTGCCAATAAAATTTTAATATTTAACAGTATTGCCTCAGTTGTCCTGATTGCCACCAGCATTTTTTCTGAGGGTTCAGTGGCGATGTGGACAATATTATTAGTTGGCCTATGCAACTCCATCATGTTTCCGACTATCTTTAGTCTAGCCATTGCCAAATTAGGTCCATTGACCAGTCAGGGTTCAGGTTTATTGTGTCTGGCGATTGTAGGCGGTGCCGTTGTGCCACTAATTCAGGGAGTACTGGCAGATACCATTGGTATTCAGTTGTCCTTCTTTCTACCATTAATTTGTTATCTGTATATCGGGTTTTACGGGGTACGTGGCTACGTCCCCGGAAAAGTACCCAGCGTTAATCAGGAGCAGCAACATGCTTAAATATAAAAAACATCCTTTAGCGATTTTGATTTGTGTACTGACAGGACTGACAGGATGCAGTAAGTCTACCGAAGAGTCTTCGAATATGAATGCCAAAACAGAGCAACAAAAGGTTGCTGATACATCACAGAATGCCAAGCAAATTTGGCCCAAGTTGGATTTGGCAATTAGTAAAGACGCATCAGTAGAAGCCAGAGTTGTCGAACTTCTGGATACAATGACGCTGGAACAAAAAGTGGCTCAAATCATTCAGCCGGAAATTCGCGATATTACCGTGGAAGATATGCGTGAATACGGGTTCGGGTCATATTTAAATGGTGGTGGTGCTTATCCGAACAATGACAAGCACGCCACAGTCGCTGACTGGGTAGAGTTGGCGGAAACCATGTATCAGGCCTCGATTGATGCCTCTAAAGATGGTATCGCGATTCCCACTATGTGGGGTACAGATGCGGTTCACGGTCACAACAACGTTATTGGCGCGACGATATTCCCACACAATATCGGACTGGGCGCTGCCAACAATCCTGAGCTGATTCGTCAAATCGCCAATGCCACTTCCACCGAAGTACAGGCAACAGGCATAGACTGGATTTTTGCACCAACTGTTGCCGCTGCAAGAGACGATCGCTGGGGTCGCACATATGAGAGTTATTCCGAAGATCCGGATATTATCAAAACATATGCGAAAGCCATTGTAGAAGGTTTGCAAGGTGATGCCGAGGTGGGCTTCTTCGGTGATGATAAAGTCATTTCAACAGTCAAACACTTCGTAGGTGATGGCGGGACTGAAAAAGGAGATGACCAAGGCGATAACATCGCTGATGAAGAAACACTTTACCGCATCCACGCACAAGGTTACGTCGGTGGTTTGAGTGCTGGTGCACAAACAGTGATGGCGTCCTTTAACAGTTGGCACGGTAAAAAAATACATGGTAGCCAATATCTGTTAACGGAAGTTCTCAAGAACAAAATGGGCTTTGACGGCTTTGTGGTCGGCGACTGGAACGGTCATGGTCAAATTGAAGGCTGCAGCAATACCGATTGTCCTGATGCCATCAATGCGGGACTGGATGTTTACATGGTGCCTACGGATGCCTGGAAACCGCTATACCATAATCTGATCGCCCAAGTGAAAAGTGGCGATATCCCTCAGTCAAGACTGAATGACGCGGTGTCTCGCGTATTGCGAGTGAAAATACGTGCCGGTCTATTTGAGAAGCCTTCCCCCAAAAACCGGCCTTTCGCAGGTAAAACTGATTTGATTGGTGCTGCAGAGCATCGGGCTGTTGCAAGACAGGCTGTTCGTGAATCTTTGGTTTTGCTAAAAAACAACAACGCCTTATTGCCGTTAGCTCCCTCGCAAAACATTTTGGTTGCGGGTGATGCAGCACATAATATCGGCAAACAATCCGGCGGCTGGAGTATCACCTGGCAAGGTACAGGCAACACCAATGAAGATTTTCCTGGCGGCACCTCTATTTTCGATGGCATTAAATCTGCAGCAGAACAGGCAGGTGGCAGCGCAACCTTATCGGTGGATGGCGCGTTCACAGCAAAACCAGACGTTGCTGTGGTTGTATTTGGTGAAGAACCTTATGCTGAGGGCAATGGTGATCTGGACAATGTTGAGTATCAGCGCGGCAACAAAACGGATCTGGCGCTACTAACATCCCTGAAAGACGCCGGAATTCCAGTTGTCGCCATATTCATCAGCGGCCGCCCGATGTGGGTCAACCCGGAAATTAATGCCTCTGATGCTTTTGTGGCTGCCTGGCTGCCCGGTACAGAAGGCCAGGGAATTGCAGATGTCATTCTGAAAAATGCAGACGATTCTGTGCAATATGACTTCACCGGAAAACTATCCTTCAGTTGGCCAGCGACACCCTACCAACAAGCCAATCGCCACGATGAGGAACAACCCTTATTCAATTATGGTTATGGTTTAACCTATCAGGATACTGATGTGGTGGTAGCCACACTTAATGAAAAGGTTGCAGAGAGTGATACCGGGCAGCTTAAAGAGCAAGCTTTATATAACAGACAAGCGCAAGCTCCCTGGCACTTCGCAGTGGAAGACAGCAGTGGCATGCAGGATTTTAACAGCAGCATTCTGGAGACTGATTTATTACACGTCAGAACCATTGACCGCCGTGTTCAGGAAGATGCGCTGAAATTAACCTGGAAAGCCGACAGTGCTGCTAAAGCAGGTTTATTTGCCGCCTTCCCTGAAGACTACTTAAACTTCCTGGAGAAAGGTGCGGTTCTGCAATTTGATATTCAACGCCACAGTAGGGTGACATCATTGGCTGTCAGTATGGCGTGTCTGGATACCTGTGAGAATTCCGTGGATATCAGCTCCTTGGTACAACAGCAGCCTGAAGGGGAATGGCAAACGATTCAGGTGGACTTGTCATGCTTTGCTCAGCAACAGGTTAATTTTGGCAAAGTGATGTCGCCATTTGCGCTGAATTCACAGGCCCCAACCCAAGTGTCAATTTCAGATATTTCACTGCAATTACCAGATGCAGAACATCAACAATTATCCTGTGAGTAAAGGCAATATGAAACACATGGTTTATAAACTAAACACAAACCATCCTGCTCCATCACTTGGCTTGGGCGGGGTATCAACTGCACTGCTGTTTGTTGGGGCTGTCTTTAGTACCAACTCTAACGGCGCGGCAGAACACCATAAATCTGTGCAGTGGCAGGATAAGGGCTGGGAACTGATTTGGCAGGATGAATTTAACGGCAATAAGGTTGATCAGAACAAATGGAGCTATGAGATCAACTGCTGGGGTGGTGGTAATGACGAGCAGCAATGTTATGTCGATAAGTCAGACAACTTCATATTTGAAGATGGTGTGCTACACATTATTGCTCGCAAACAAGATCACACGGGTCCTGCTGACGTCGAGGACTCTGCCAACTACGATCCTGACAATACAAGAACTCTGCCCTACACCTCTGGCAGATTGCGCAGTAAAGGAAAAGCCGACTTTCAGTATGGTCGCTTTGAAGCACGCCTGAAGTTACCATCAGGTCAGGGCACCTGGCCGGCATTCTGGATGCTGCCCACTGACAATAAATACGGAGGCTGGGCGGCTTCCGGTGAAATCGACATCATGGAAGCTGTTAACCTTGGTACGGTTACCGATGCGAAGGATGTCGACAAAGGCACTGCTGAAACACGGGTGCATGGTACTTTGCATTTTGGTGCTAGTTGGCCTGATAACGTCTATTCGGGTACTTACTATCGATTACCCAATATGGCCAATCCTGCTGACGGGTTTCACACCTATGCAGTTGAATGGGAAGAAGGCGAAATCCGCTGGTATGTCAACGATGTGCATTTTGCTACCCAAAGACAGGAAGGCTGGTATTCCCAGTTCACTAATGATGCAGGTGAAGTAATGGAGCGCCCCGATGCGGCCCCATTTGATCAACCCTTTCATCTATTGCTCAACTTTGCCGTTGGCGGAAATTGGGCGGCCAATGTGAATGAAAAGGGCATTGATGAGTCGCTATTTCCGCAAAAATTCAGTGTCGATTACGTCAGGGTCTATCAATGCACTAAAGATCCTGAAACTGGCAAAGGCTGCGCTTCTGTTTCGCCAGATGCCAAACTGGTTTCCCGAGATAGCGAACATTAAACAAGGTGTTCGCGTCAAACCAGAGCGGTTGATGTGACATCCAGCCGTTTTTTTTGTTCATTTAGATTTGGAAAGATAATCCTGAAATAATCAGTTGGACAACTTACAGAGTGATTCTGGCAGCTATGCATGTTGTAGCAGACTCACCTGATGGGTGTCCGTATTAAAAACATTGTGTATTTTCATGCGGTTACCCTATTTTTAGAGCGGTCCACTGATTAATTCAAGATAATAAGTTTGATAAAACTCCACCACTTCCTGCTCATTTAACAGAGCAAATCCCTGCTTCTCTAACTGTGCAATATCTTGCTCAGAAGGAAAGCTAAAATAAGCCCCTTCACCATGCTGGACTTCGCCGTTAAGTGATTTGCCCAGAGACAACCTATTGACTGCATCCAAAATGAGCGGACAGCCGCCGAAATAGAGTTGCAACACGTGCCACAAATAGGATTTTTCAGCAGCAACCTTAAGTTTAGAAGTCGCTACTATCGCGCCGGTATCAATACTGGCATCTTCAATCCAATGCAACGTGGTACCCAACTCTTGCTCACCATTTAGCAATGCCCAGAAACTGGCCATCACACCACGATAATCAGGTAGCAAGCCAGAATGCAGATTCAACACCCCTATCTTTGGAACAGCCAGCACAGGCGATTTTAATATCTTACCAAACCGAATAGAAATTATGAGGTCTGGCTGCATCTGGGATAATTGCGCAATTCCCTCAGCCGAATTGATATGATTGAAAAGTACTACGGGCTGAGAGGTTAATTCAGAGAATGGTTTAAACTGTGATTCACCTGACTTTTTACCTTCAAGCAATGGGCTGACAATATCATTGAACAGCATCTGTTCAACAAACGCCAGCCGTTGCAAAGCTGCATTTTTTGGCTGCTTCCCTCCAACCTTAGAGGACAACCCTATTGTGACGTTGTGTTCTTGTAATGATGGCAATAGCAAGTTAGCCGCAACATTACTGGCCAGATCCTGGTTGGTAAGCAATACAATATTCATAAGGTTTCCCCTGAGTGGTTTTATCTTTCCATGCTTTGTGGGAAGTCGGCTTCTTTTAGACACAATAACTGCAGTAAAAGGAATTCAGGATGCAATCCAGTGTAATCATTAGCAAATTGACAAAATCGCTCCCAACAAATATTGCAAACAAACCGGCTTGCGATACTGTTGCAAATTACGTTACAGCAATCAAAAAATATTATTGTTAAATTAATGTTGACATGAGCAGCACAAATTTTTAACATGAATGAAAGCGCTTACATTCGCTTATTTTTTAATGCGGAAATGTAAACGCTTACAAATCAGTAAAAAAGCATGAATTTGCAAAGTTTGGCGAAAACAAAAACATTACGATTTTGCAGGATTAATGGTGAAACACTGATTATTAGCTTTACTGAATTAAATAGCTTTACCCGGTCGTAGCCTGAGCGAACGAACACGCACAACGAGCAGACAATGACTGCATGGGTAACAACGTAGACATGACCTTTGGAGAGCACCATGGTAAGTAAGAGCGCAAAGCTTACGCGCATTATCTCAGCTTCGCTCCTCACAGCAGGCTTATACAGTTGCGGTGGTGGAACAGACGCAACGGATACGACAATTGATCCAACGATTGCCGCTCCCCCTGTTGCAGTTGCTGACCAATCAGAGAGCGATTGGGAGTTAGTCTGGAGTGACGAATTCGATGGCAGTGACATCGATTTAAACAAATGGACACATGAAGTTGACTGTCAGGGCGGTGGCAATCAGGAACAGCAATGTTACACAGACGACCCCCGCAATTCGTTCGTCGACGATGGCATATTAAATATCGTTGCCATGCCAACACCAGATGACGCTGGCCTGCCCCTTCCTTATACTTCAGCAAGATTAAACACGCGTTACAAAGGTGATTTTACTTACGGTCGCGTCGAAGCGCGTATAAAGCTCCCAAGTGGACAAGGTTCCTGGCCGGCATTTTGGATGCTGCCAACAGATTATGAATATGGCGGCTGGCCCAAGTCGGGTGAAATCGACATCGTCGAGGCGGTAAACTTGGGCGTTGTGAATGACAGCGATGGTAGCGTTGAAACTAACATTCACGGTACGCTGCACTATGGTTATGACTGGCCAAACAACGACTCTTCAGGCAAAAGCTATACGCCTGCAAGCAATCCTAAAGATGGTTTTCACACCTATGCGATAGAATGGCAAGAAGGTGAGATTCGTTGGTATATGGACGGATACCTCTACGCCACACAGCGTAAATCAGAAGTCAGAACACTGAATGATGGCACGCCAGTCGGCCTGTCACACAAAGGCTGGTATTTACCTCAGTTTAGCCCGATCACTGGTGAAGAAGAAATTGTTTACTCTGAAGCACCTTTTGATCAGAGTTTCCACCTGATCCTCAACTTCGCAGTTGGCGGTGCTTGGCCTGAAAATGTTAACAATGGCGGCATTGACGCAGCAGCTTTTGAAGGTGGTCAGGCAATGGAAGTTGACTGGGTGCGTGTTTATGAGTGTTCATCAGATCCAATGTCAGGCAAGGGTTGTGAATCCATCCGCCCTGGTTATGACGAAGAAGGTGACGGCCTGGTAGAAGGTGCTGCACCTGTGCCTACACCTCCTGCTCCTCCATCTGTCGACCCTGTCGTTATCTTCGCTGATGAAGAAAACCCAGAATGGCCTCTTTGGGACTGCTGTGGCGGTACCACGCCAGAAGTTGTTATTGATGATGCAGAGCACGGTGCTGTTGCGGAGTTCCAAATCCTTAACAACGACGGAACAGTGCTGGGTTTCTTTGGACGTGATTTTGGCTCGATTGATGCTTCACCGTCGCTTTCAGATGGTAGCCTCAGATTCGAAATGAAAGTGGTTAATCCTCCATCTTCGGACACAACATGGTTACTTAAAGTTGAAGCGAATGGTAATACCTCATTTGCAGAAGTGCCTTTGAATACCAGTACGGAAGGACTTGACCCTGTAACCGGTGAGTGGCAATCCTATACATTCCCACTATCCTACCTTTCAGACCAGGGGCTGGATGTCAGTGGTATCGATGTCATCATGATATTCCCCGCTTGGGCCACCGGTGAAGGTGCGATTTACCGCGTTGATAATGTCATTGTGGGACCAGAAGAATCTGGCCCATCTGTTGAATTGACTCTGTTTGAAGATGCAATTAACCCTGAATGGCCTCTGTGGGATTGCTGCGGCGGCACAACACCAGTTGAAGTACAGGACGACGCAGAACATGGCACAGTTGCAGAATTTGAAATCCTTAATAATGACGGCACAGTATTAGGCTTCTTTGGCCGTGACAACGGTGTGTTTGATGCCTCAAGTATATTGTCTAACGGCGTACTTGAATTTGAGATGAAAGTGGTAAATGCCCCCTCTTCCGATACAACCTGGTTGTTAAAAGTAGAGGCCAATGGCAATACATCATTTATTGAAGTACCGCTGAATACCAGTACGCAAGGTGCCGACCCAGTTGTAGGTGAATGGCAGACATACACATTCCCACTAACCGATTTATCTGATGGCGGCTTAGATGTCAGTGGCATCGATGTTGTGATGATATTCCCTGCCTGGGGAACAGGTGAAGGTGCTATTTTCCGTGTTGATAACGCCAAGATTTACGATCCTAATGCCTCTAGTGGTGGCGCCAGTGGTCCTTTACTGGCCGCATTTTCAGACGGTGAAAACCCAGGCTGGCCACTGTGGGACTGCTGTGGTGGTACCACGCCGACCGTTGAAATGGACGATGCAGACCATGGTGCGGTAGCTGAGTTCCAGATTCTGGATAATAACGGTACGGTTATGGGCTTCTTTAGCCGCGATGCCGGCGAACCTTTCGATGCCAGCTCAATTGTCTCTACTGGTGTATTCCAGTTCGAGATGAAAGTGGTCAGTGCCCCTGCCACAGATAACTGGTTGATGAAAATTGAAGCTAATGGCAACACTTCTTTTGTTGAACTTCCATTAACGGCAAGTCAGGAAGGCGTTGGACCGGTCACTGGAGAATGGCAGACCTATACCTTTGACTTACTGTCATTGGTTGATGCCGGCCTGGATGTCAGTGGCATCGACGTCATCATGATCTTCCCGGCATGGGGTTCAGGTGAAGGAGCAACCTATCGTGTAGATAATGTTTACATCGGCAACCCAAGTGATATTGATGGCAGTGCTAGTGGCGGTGGTTCGGCTGATGCTTTCTACACTTTGTTCGCAGACCAGGTTAACGAAGGATGGCCACTGTGGGATTGCTGTGGTGGCACTGAACCAACAGTAGAGACCGACGATGCAGACCATGGTGCCGTTGCGGAATTCCAGATCCTGGATAACAACGGTACAGTGCTTGGCTTCTTCAGCCGTGACACTGGTGAGCCATTGGATGCCAGCAGCATTGCATCAACAGGCAAGTTCCAGTTTGAAATGAAGGTAGTTAATCCTCCTTCTTCAGATACCAGTTGGTTGCTGAAAATCGAAGCCAATGGCAACACCTCATTTGCTGAAGTAAACCTTAACACCAGCAACGAAGGGCAGGATCCGGTTGCTGGCGAATGGCAAACCTACACATTTGATTTACTCGCATTACTTGATGCAGGACTAGATGTGAGTGGCATTGACGTCGTGATGGTGTTCCCTGCCTGGGCAACAGGTGAAGGGGCGGTATATCGCATCGACAATGTGGTTTTCTTAGAAAACTAGTAAGCAGAGTAAGGATTTTAACTAATGCGAGGTAACAGCCTGGGAAAACGTGAATTCGCTTCCAGGCTGTTAAAAAGCACACAATTTTAAAAGTAGGACAGCTATGAAACAGACCAACTTTTCTAAAAAGCGGTTGTCAGCAACCATATCGATGCTGTTGGGTGCCACGACAATAGCGCCTGTTATGGCACAGGAAGCAGAGTCATCTGCAGCCGAGAATCAAGTAGAGATCATTCAAGTTTCCGGTATTCGAGGCAGTATGGCTCGCTCCATGGATATCAAACGCGAATCATCTGGGATCGTCGATGCGATCTCAGCTGAAGAGATGGGTAAATTCCCAGATACGAACCTGGCAGAGTCATTACAGCGTATTACGGGTGTAACGATCAGCCGAAGTAACAATGAAGGTAGCGAAATCACCGTACGTGGTTTTGGTCCAGACAAAAACTTGCTTACCCTGAATGGTCGACAAATGCCTGGTACAGGTAACAATCGTTCATTCAAATTAGAAAACCTGTCTTCCGCTGGCGTCAGCGCGCTTGAAGTATATAAATCGAGTCGCGTAGACGTACCAAGTGGTGGACTAGGAGCAACTGTCGACATTATTACCGCAAAACCATTAGCTTCTCCGGGCTTAAAGTATACCTTTTCATCGAAAGGTATTTACGATGAATCCAATGAGCTAGGTGATGATGTCACGCCTGAAATTGCCGGTTTGTATAGCCAGACATTTGCCGATAACACCTTCGGTGTATCTTTGTCAGCCTCTTACCAGGAACGCGACTTTCAGCAGCAAAGTGCCAATATTCCTGGTTGGCAGGCCAATACCGGGCCTTTCGGCTCAGCGACTAATAATGTTGATCCACGCCCCGAAGTCGAAGAAGGCAGTGATCAGGATCTTATCGATGGTGTCTCAGATGGTCGTGCAGGTAATACCTTTTTACCACGGCAGATTTCTTATGACATCAATGACGTACAAAGAAGTCGTACCAATGCTCATTTGACATTGCAATGGGCCCCGAGAGATGACATGACCTTTACGGCAGACTACATGTATGCTGAGGCAGAAACAGCAACAGAAGGTTATGGCTTTGGTATCTGGTTTAACTTTGGTGGCAACGTCTCAAACTATGAACTTGACGAAAACGGTACAGCTACGCGCTTTACTGAAATTCAAAATGATTTCGCCCATTCCCGGACTGCAGGAACGACCTTAGTAGAACAGGACTCCATTGGTTTTAACTGGGAATGGCAATTAACTGACAATTTCCACCTTGAGCTTGATTATCATGATTCACAAGTGGACTTTGACGATGGCGCCGACAAAGGAACGAACGCAAGATCATTGCTTATCCTCGGCCCCAACAACATCGCTACCAAGACGTATGATTTCACCTCTGGTGGCATTCCAAACTTCGCCATGACATGGCCAGGTGGTGCGGATGAAGCCAGTGCTAATGACTTTGATCCGTTGTTTGCTCAGTTCCAAAGAGGCATTGGTACTTCTGCGGTTGAGCAAATTCAGTTAGACACAAAATGGGATAACCCGATTGGTGTTGATTGGCTAATCGATCTCCGTGCCGGTGCTGCGTATACCGAACAAAGCTTTTATGGCCGTACAGGATTCAGTGGTAATCAGGGTCCGAATGGTTATAACGGAAATATGGCTATTTTCCCTGACAGCATGTTTGTCAGGACAGAAACATCTGAGTTGCTTGATGAGTTTGCCGGAGGTGGTAGTGAATTAACGACAAATTACTACTTCGATTGGAATCTAAACGAAGCTCTATCACGATTGCAGGCTTTCTTTCCAAACTTCACCACGGACCCATTTAATCCTGGTGGTCAAACAGCTCAAGGAACAATCCAGGAAGACACCACGGCGGCTTATATAGCGGCCAAAATGGAATTCGAAATCAACGATAGAATTCTGGATGTCAATGTCGGATTACGCTACGAAGAAACTGAAGTATATAGTACGACTCTGCAGCGCGCCGAAGACTTTGTTGTGTGGTCCAACCCAACAGAATGGCAAATGCGTTATGTAGAAGGGGCCGATGTTTTCGTCGATGGAAGCGGCGAATACGACCTGCTTTTACCCAGCTTAGATTTGCGTTACGAAGTTTATGACGACATGTATCTGCGTTTCTCTGCTGGTAAAACGTTAGCTCGTTCACCATTAGGGTTTTTAGGGGCAGGACGTGGTTTAGCAGCTAACCCGAAACCAGGTGGTAGAAATGGTTCTGCCGGTAATCCAGGTCTGGAACCATTCGAGTCAACCAACTTCGATATTTCTTATGAGTGGTACTACGACGAGGCAAGTTATGTATCAATTGCTTACTTTAAAAAGGATGTAGTTAACTTTGTAGGTCCGGGTACTAACCTCCTAACCTTCGAAGGTTTGCATGATCCATTTATAGGACCAAGAGCCAATACGGCTATATCTCAGTTAGAGTCGGAGGGAATACAGCCCACAGTAACGGCGATATGGGAGCGTATTATTGACAACGGTGGCGGTATCAATGATGACTGTTGCCAAACTCAAATTGTGCGTGGTAATCCTGATGACCCATTGATTGAGTGGCTGGTCAGTCAGCCGGTGAACTCTCAAGAAGAGAAAGGCACCGATGGCATCGAGTTTGCTTTTCAACATATGTTTGATGACACTGGATTTGGCGTGTCAATGAACTTTACATTAGTAGACAGTGATTCTGAATTTGATATCAATGATCTTTCAGTCCAAGAACCATTAACTGATATCAGTGACTCTGCAAACTTCCAGGTATTCTATGAAGATGACCAGTGGTCAGTGAAGATAACCCATACCTGGCGTGATGATTACCTAATTGGAGTGGGTCAACCTCAGGGTTCTGCTGATTCACCGCCACAGTTCTTTGCTGATACCAATATCACAGATTTTAGTGTTAATTATAACGTCACTGAAGAGCTTACGTTATTTGCTGAAGGCTACAATATCACTAATGAAACTGAACGTGGCTATGGTCGTTATGACAACCAATTCCTGTTTGGAAGACAGTACGGACCTCGCTACGCGTTTGGTCTGAGATACACCTTTGAATAAATAGGTGGCATTAAACTCAAAAAGCCGCCTCGTGCGGCTTTTTTTAATTTGCCTAAACTTAACAGAGTTGTTATCAGTAAGAAGATTTGTAAGTCTCTTTACTGATAACTTGTCCAGCAAGAATGTGGAGTGAACATATTGGATAACGCAATTCGTAAAATCGTTATTGTTGGCGGCGGCTCAGCAGGGTGGTTGACCTGTGCAGTGCTTGCAGCAGAACATTGCACGCCAGACGGAAAAGGTCTTGATGTTACACTTATCGAGTCACCCGATGTTAAAACTATTGGTGTCGGTGAAGGTACCTGGCCTACGATGCGCGGCACATTGAAAAAAGCGGGGATCAGAGAAACCGATTTTTTCCGTGAGTGTGATGCGGCTTTCAAGCAAGGTGCCAAATTTGCCAAATGGGTTACGGGGGCCGATGACGATGCTTATTACCATCCTTTGGTACTCCCGCAAGGCTATAACGAAATTAACCTTGCCCCCTTTTGGTTTGAGCACGCAGATAAAATTCCGTTTGCTGATGCCGTCTGCTTCCAAAGCCACATTTGTGAACAAGGTTTAGCGCCCAAACAGAATACCACGCCAGAATATGCCCATATTGCCAACTATGCTTATCATTTAGATGCCGGAAAGTTTGCCACTTTTCTCCAAAAACATTGCACGGAAAAATTGGGTGCGAAACATATTCTCGATCATGTTACAGGTATAAATAGTCACGACAATGGTGACATTAAAAGTCTGATGACGAAAAATCACGGTGATTTAGAAGGAGACCTGTTCATTGATTGCACAGGTTTCTCATCGTTATTATTGGGTAAACATTACGGCATTCCCTTTGTTAATCGTAAGCCGGTATTATTTAACGATACCGCATTAGCTGTGCAGGTTCCCTACCCTAAAGAAGATGCGCCGATCGCCAGCCATACCATTTCAACAGCACAAAGTGCTGGCTGGATTTGGGATATTGGCTTACCGACGAGACGCGGTATAGGACATGTTTACTCCAGCGCGCACATTTCTGATGATAAAGCGGAACAGGAGTTGCGTAGCTATCTCAGAAGCACTGCCGGTAATTACACTGATGACTTATCGGTTCGTAAAATTGATATCAATCCCGGACATCGGAAAACCTTCTGGCACAAAAACTGTGTTGCTGTCGGCTTATCTGCGGGATTTTTAGAACCGTTAGAAGCGTCAGCTCTGGTACTGGTGGAGCTATCCGCAGCTATGATAAGTGAACAAATGCCAGCAACCCGTGGCGTAATGGATATTGTGGCCAAGCGCTTTAACGACAAATTCCTGTATCGTTGGGACCGCATCATCGACTTCCTGAAACTGCATTACGTATTAACTAAACGCACCGACAGCGAATATTGGATAGATAACTGCCGAGAGGAAACCATTCCTGATGAGTTGTCGTCCCTGTTGAAATTGTGGAAATACCAACCTCCCTGGCATCAGGACTTTACCCATGTAGATGAAGTATTTCCCTCTGCCAGTTATCAATATGTGCTGTACGGGATGGATTTTGAGACTGAAAAAAGAGAAACGACACGACGCTCAGAAAACCGACGCTTAGCTGAACAGCATATTCAAAAAAATCAGGAGATGACGCGCAAACTGTTACAGGGCTTACCCAGCAATCGCGATCTCATCAATAAAATCAGAACTTATGGTTTGCAAACAATATAGCTTGTCGTTACTTTGGCGCTAGCAGAGCGAACATCTAATAAAGGAGTTTTCATGGCCAACCACCAGTTGCTGGATAACATTACCCACAAAGATACGCGGGTAATAACAGCGCACCATCCCAAGTTTGGTGACAATCAAAGCTATACACGCATCGTCATGGATGAATTAAAACAGGCTCAGTCCACCTATCCTCTGTTTTTCAGGAAAAACGCTGAAACCGGGCAATTCGAGATAATCGCGATGTTTGGTCTTGGCGATTCGGAAAACCTGTTCCTGGATGAAAATGGTTGGCATGCGCATTATATACCCTTAACTATCCAGCGCCGTCCTTTCCTTATCGGTTTTCAGACAGATAATTCGGGCAATGAAAACCCAGTGGTACACATCGATATGGATAGCCCTCGAGTAAGTGATACCGACGGCGAAGCGCTATTCTTAGCACAAGGTGGTCAGAGCCCCTATTTGCAGCATATAAGTTCGGTCCTCAATACCATTCATGAAGGCACCAAGAAAACGCAGCCTTTCGTTAACATGTTGCAGGCTCATCAGCTTATTGAGCCCGTGTCACTGAAAATCACGTTAAAAGACGGTAATACGATTGAAGTAGGTGGTCTTTACACCATCAATGAAGAATTGGTCCAGGATCTCAGAGGAGATGTCATCATTGAGTTGCATGAACAGGGCTATATGGAAGCAATATATATGATGTTAGCGTCGCTGCAAAACGTGACTCGTATTATTGAACTGAAAAACAAGACTTTATAAGCGACCGCGAATAGCACTATGCAGCATGCGAATGAGCGACAAGAAGCCGCGGCCGACAGCCTTCCCCAGGGATTGCTGCAAGCTGCAAAACCAGTAGTCTTGCGCGGATATATCGAACACTGGCCATTAGTACAAAAGGCCAAATCCTCCCCTCAGGAAGCACTGCAATATCTGGCATCTTATTACAACCAGAAACCTGTCCATTTGATGCAGGCAGATGCCAGTCAAAATGGCCGCTTGTTTTACAACGACGATTTAACTGGATTTAACTTCACACGCTCTCAGCAGAATTTGTTGGCTGTGCTGGAGCAAATGCTCAATGGCACCCCAGAAGCGTCACAAAAGACGCTCTATGTCGGATCGACAGCCATTGATTCAATCTTGCCCGGCGTGCGCAACGATAATGATATACCGGCTCTGACCGATCAAGCCTTAGTGAGCATCTGGCTCGGTAATCAAAGTCGCATTGCGGCCCACTATGACGCACCAGATAATATTGCCTGCGTTGTGGCAGGTAAAAGACGTTTTACCCTATTTCCACCAGAGCAAATAGACAATTTGTATATTGGTCCCGTTGATTTTACACCGGCTGGCCAACCTGCCAGTCTAGTGGACTTTCACCAACCGGACTTTGAGAAATTCCCAAAATTTAAACATGCTCTGGAGCATGCCGTTGTTGCGGAACTGGAACCCGGAGACGCGATATATATTCCCAGCATGTGGTGGCACCATGTTGAGGGCTTAAGCCCATTTAACATTCTGGTCAATTACTGGTGGCGTCAGGTAGAAAATTACATCGGTGTGCCTGGTGATGCCCTCTATCACGCCATGCTCAGCATTCGGGAATTGCCCCAATCGCAACGTGAGGCATGGCGCAAGTTCTTTGATTATTATGTATTTTCTCCTGATGAGCCTGAGCATATTCCTGTTAATCAACGAGGCTCACTTAATCCTATAGATCAGGATATGGCGCGCCAACTGCGTGCCATGCTCCTCAATAAATTAAACCGATAATTGAAGACTAGAATAAACAGCCCGGCAAAGGCCGGGCAGTCTTAATTGCGTTTGTAACTACACTTCAGAAACTACTCTTCAGAAATAACTACCGTCGACAACAAATTCGCGTCAATATCTTCCTGTTTGTATAAAATTGGGCGAAGGCTGTTGTTACTGGAATAATAAAGCGTCTGGTCATTCCAATGCTCTGACAGAAAGTTATTGGATTGTGAAAAAGTCAGGATACCGCGCCCAACGGGACCATCATCCGTAAACTGCATGACCATCATCCAACTGGAGCCATAGCGCACATGATACCCCGCGTCAGTTAAGCCAGAGGACATATTGGCCCCCGTCACTACGTCCTTTTCGCGTGTATAGCTGTGCTGCGGCAACAACGTACCATCACTTCCACTGGTGTTATAGGCAAACACATTGAATCCCCCTTCGCGATTATTTGCACCACTCCACGGAATAACCGCTCCAGAGGGAGAACCATCCGGCAAGCTCTTTTCTACAAACTGCAATTGCCCAAGAGGCGCATCTAATGCAAATCCCGCATTGCTAAGATTCTCTGACGCTATCGCCAGCGCCACCAATGCAGAACCATCCTCAGGCAGCCCCGTTGGTGTTGTCGTTGGATTATCTACATCAAAGGGGACACTAAGTGAATCATCACAGCGATTGTCTGTACAAAACTGATAAGCCAATTCCCGTACCAAGGCCCCTGCTATAGAGTCAGCATTTTGTGCGCCATTCCATTGTGCCAATGCTGAGCACGCAAGCTGAATATCAACCGATAATGATTCAGTAACAGTGACAGGCGTATCTCCCTGAACTTCACACTGTAACAGAACATCTTCTAATAACATTTCGGCAAAATAGGAACGGTTTGAAAATAACGCTGCTTCAACCTCTTCGGCAGAAAACAAGTTATCATCCCCCCGTGAATCATTCAGCAGCTTATGACCCATTCTGGAACGCAGCGACTGGACATTGTCACGCGGCCCGTACAATGGTGATACCACCTCATTTATCGGTGTCTCAGCATTCGTTAACCAGTAGGAATCATTAGAGTTTTGTACGTAGTCATTGGTGAGCAGCTTTGGTGCATTCTCATAGGGTTCAGCGCTATCGAAACTGAAAAGACTGGATACACCAGGCAGGACAGTAAAACCGACTTGCGCGCGCAATCCAGCCAGTGTCGGATCGTTGGCGATGCCTGATTCAACGGTTTGGGCCAGTCCCGGTACTGTCGAGTCATCGATATACCAGGCATTACCCTGGTCATCGGCATACATGGTATTGTTGAAGATGACCCCATCGTAGTCTTTGAATGCCTGCTGGAATTCGTCGATATTTTTGGCCAGATTCATGGCCACCCAATGCTCAATCACATCATTGTTAAAGTTATTGGCATCCTGCACGTAGAAGGCTTGCGTATCGTCCCAGCCAAGCGGCGCAAGTGTCGGCGGTGCTTCGATCATCGGGCCTTTCGCAGTGACATACATATCTTTTTCAAAGGGTACAACGGCCGTACCGACATTGACCAAAATTTGAAAGGTCTTCTTTTCTATGGGCAATGCCTGCCCGTCCAACACATATGACTCTCTATCACCTGGTACCAGCCCCAGTTGATAAACCACAAAGTGCTCGGCAGTGGAAAACGTGTGCGTCCAGGCTACATTCTCGTTAAAACCAATGTTGACCGCACCAGGCATACCAATTAATGAGCCACCAATCACATCCATATGACCCGGAATCGTCAGGTGTGTCTGATGAAAGCGAATTTGACCGGTATGAGGAAAATGTGGATTGGCCAACACAATGCCTTTGCCATTATCTGTGACATTGCCCCCTAATCCCCATCCATTTGAGCCAAGCTCCATGGGATTGCGCTCTGGCATTGTCATATTGGCTTTTTGTGTCTGAGCGCGTTTGATAATGTCCTGCAGTGCGGCTTCGGCTTCCGGAACTCCGCGATCACTGCCAGCCAATCGCGGCAGATATTCATCACCGTCTCCGGGATTGGCAAAAAACATCAAATCCAAAAAGTTCGCCGCCCCAGGTAACAAGGCAATGGAATACATATAGGTCAGCAAGTCTACGCCCGTGATTGGCTCAACCCAGGCCTGTCCTGCACAAGGTAAATTGGGTGCAGGGTTAGTAGCCAACTCGGATAAATACTTGTTATACCCAGTTGCAAAGCCACTTAAGATCGCCTGGCTACGAGGCGGTAACGTATCGATATTGGCTTCCGCCGCAGCACGAATACCTGTCGCCAGATAACCAAAATCAGACACTAAATTGCCATTGTCTTCTGCTGCTATTTCACCAGTTGCAATATTGATACTGGCATGCGGACCAAAAAACTCAGAACGCCGACTATTGGCTTTGACAAAGGCGTCAGCCAAAATACACAAATGATCCTGCGCTTGCGTATACCCTGTACCATAGGCAATTTCTTCGAGACTATTCGCGGTAATATGTGGCACACCGTAAGAGGTGCGTTTAATTTCGGCGCTTAGGGCCCCTTCTGCTGTTATGGGTACTGGTTCAGTCGGTTCCGGTGTTTCCGGTGTGGGTAACTGGGGAGTACTTGGATTAGAAGGCGATTCGGTTGAGGGTGAAGGTGTATTAGTCACGCTTTTCGGCGGATTGTCACCGTCTGAGCCGCAACCGATTAGGGTCAGCGCCGCAGACACTAACACTGGGAGTAATAAACGTTTATTGTTCATAAGAGACGTTCCTGTTTCTTTGAGGTCATTGTGGAATATCAAGTGGTAAGTCCAGTTCAAAAAATTAGTTCAGGATTTGACCTTTGGCAAGTTGTTGGCGGGATTGTCACAATTGAAGTGTATTTCGATGCTATTAAACCATTTGATCGGTTTAGCGCTGCAAGAAACGAATCGGAGACATTCCGTCTTCGTCCATTAATGGCACCAGGTTGTGCTCCAAACAATACTCTATCCAGCTTTTTACGGCACTGGTGACTGAGCAGGGTTTATGCTGCTCAACCTGATCTTTAAGTGATGGATTGATATCGACTGTCGCGAGGGCAATGGCGACCCAAACACTGTGTTCCGTCAAGGTAATCTCGCGCAACATCTCCACGTGCTGCTCCACCTCGTCAATAGTTAATCGTTCAAACTGATGTTGTAAACCCCGTAGTTTTTTATACACCGGGCTAACCAATTCAGCGAACAGCGTCACTGAATCTGAATCAATCGTATCGGATGAAGGATGCTGAGACACGGTGTTTCCACATTATACTAATAGAAACAGAGCCACATTATTACGGGTGTTTGCGACAATCCAGCAAGCTAGTTAGCTTGTCCAGATAAGACTCGTAATTGCGCCAAGCCTCTGAGCTGCCCTGATACATCGCCTTACGTACCTGTGTTGCACTGGTGGTGGCTACGGCGCGTTTTGTATTGTGAAAATCTAGGCAGGCCGGATCCCATTGCAAAGAACAAAATGACAGCAGCTTCTTAGTCTCAGTTTCCTGGTTCAGGGTTAATTTCTCGTATGATACGTCAAGGATCTGCTCCGGAAATTGCTTTCGCCAATGATTCATGAGTTCCTGATATAGGTTGTAATATTTTCCGATATCTTCCAGATCATAGGCATAAGCATTGCCTTCGGCTGAAAAAAAGTGCTTATAGATAGACCAACAGACGGCTTCTGGCTCTCTGTTTACGTGTACTACCTTCGCTTCAGGAAACGCGGCCAAAGCAAAGCCCAACCAGCGAAAGTTAAGTGGCATTTTATCGGTGATCACCGGTTCTGCAACGCCAAGAGCATGCAGTTCATCATGATAGTCATCACGCAACTTTTGCGCTACGCTACTATCAAAATGCAAATTATCCCCTTGCCTATGAAGTGTAGGCAGCACCAGGCGATTTAACGATTCAAGCTCCCCTGCTCCATACACACTTTTGTGGCTCGCCAGGATTTGCTCTATCAGCGACGTTCCAGAGCGCATCATGCCAACGATAAAAATGGGGCGAACATCCGCAGGCTCGATATGCGTAATCGCCTCTACCGAACTCTGACGAATCGCTGCAAATAATACCCTATCAGCAGCGATATCATATTTGAGTTCAGCTTTTTTCAATTTGTTAGCGTCTTCGAGATAAGCAAAACACTTATCAAAATGACCAAATGCATCTTCGATAGCCGCCAGCGCAAATCCCAGCTCGGCTCTTGCTGTACCACTGGAGCGCTCCCAAAGTTTCTGCATTTGTAGGTAATGTGCGTCATCGGGGGTATAACTGCTGATAGCGGCCAGGCTGCGATGCGCCTGCGCAAAATCAGGCAACAACGAAATTGCCGCTTTGTAGGATTCCGAAGCCCGCTTAAAATCCCCAAGATCCTTGTAGATATTACCCAAATTGTACAACCCGATGGCATTGCGCGGATTTAACCTGACAGCCGTTTTATAGGCTTCTAATGTTTCTTTAATACGGCCGGCATCTCTGAGTGCAATCCCGCGATTAAGGTGAGCTTCAGCAAATTTAGGTTTTTCTGCTATTAATTTGTCGAATACTTCAATGGCCGCTTTTGTGTCACCACCTAGTTGCAAGGCCGTTCCCAACACATTTTTCAGCAATGCTGAGCGGGGCAAGGTTTTAAGCTGTGCTTTGCAGGCATTGATAACCGTTGTGAAATTACCCTCATTTAACTGAGAAACTAGTTTTTCAATGTCTGCCGACTGCGGTTCATCGGATAAAGGCTTTCCTGTTCGCTCCAGTTTGCGTAGTCCCTTTTTGGCCAATTGGTTATTGGGCTGTAACTTTAGTACGGACCTGTAATGCGCAGCCGCATCGGCAAAGCGTCGCTGCCGAATCGCCTTTTTTGCCTGAACTATCGCTTCGTCAACGGTCAATGGCTGGGCATTTTTCATTCGAAAAGATCTCACTCCACGTTGCCTGTTTCTCAGTAGAATCCTGACAGAAACCTTATATATACTTAATGGAGCAGGAATATAGCGACTCAGGATGGACAGTGCAACATGCCTGACAGGTAAAATTTATCAGTCCTTCTTTAATCGTGGTTAAACAGCATTCACCAAGCAATGGCGAAAATGGAAATGGGGGAATACTGCGGCAACAGATTTTCGTTACTTTTATGTTGAGAGCTTAACGGTTTCTCTTATGCCTCCATTAATTCGAAACCATCCGGCAATAGAATAACGACAATGGGATGCTGGCAACACTTCATGGGGAAACTCTTCACTCATAAAACAGACAAGAGTGCCCATTAAAGGCTGTACCCGAATCCCCTGTTTATCTCGTTTACTTAAATAAAGCAGCAACTCACCACCGTGATCGCTCTGCCAGCCCGGATTTAAGTACAACACCGTAGAGATAATTCGATTACGTTTGCCTTTAAAGGCATCCAGATGGCGCTTGTAAAAATCCCCCGGTTGGTAGATGGCGTAGTGACTTTCAAAAGAGAATAACCCAAGTTGCAATGTCCGGTTTAAATGGACACGCAAATCCTCTGCAAAGTGCAGCCATTTTATTCCAGCCTCAGAGGAACCATCGATCCAGCAGGTTTTGTCAGTGCGTACAAAAGTGTTGATATCTTTCAACTGTTCTCGACCGATCGCAGCGTCGTGAAACTGTTGCCATGACATTGACTTTACCTGCTGATAAAGCCCAGCACTTAAATCGTCAGGAAAGGCCAATGGACGAATACTGTAACCCTGTTGATATATATCATCACCAATACTTTCAATCAGCCCTTGGGTATTCGAAGCAATATCTGGAACAACAGAGACTGCCTGATGAGAAAAACTATTCATCTCGCTTCAACACTGCCAAAAACGACGAACTCTAACGACAAATTAAGGCAATGAAAAACAAGATATTTTTATTCAGACGATAAGTATTTTTTGGCAAATCAAAAAGGGCCTTCCAGCCCTTTTTATTCACATGATGACGCTCAAACTGTGCGTAACGAAGAGGTACATTTAGTCCTTAATATACACATGCACAAAGCGATTGGTTGAACCACGAATGCTCGGGTCGAAGGGAGATACAGTTAAGGGGTCGTCCTTGTTCACCAGGATATCGGCTTCTTTAACTAACTTAAAACCCGCAGATATAAACACATACTCCGCTAATGACGGTGCGATACGGTGCATCTTATGCCAGTCATCCAGGCTGCCATCAGGTTGTCCGACATGGTCAATCACGATGAGTGTTGCCCCTGGCTTCAATGCATGATGTATAGATGCAGCAACAGCCGCAGGATCTGAGATCTTTTTACCACGCGACTCATGTTTAAAGAAATAATCATGGAAAGACAGCGCCATGATCGCAGCATCAACACTATTTTGTTCTAAATCCAGTGCATCCTGTTTGGAATGATAGTGCTCGATATTGGATAATCGACCATCACCATATCTGGCCTGAAAGCTTTCTTCGTTCATAAAAGAAGTGTAGGTCGGGTCGTTGTGCCGAATAACCTTGCCGGATTTACCAACCAAGGGACTAAGAATTTCGCTGTAATAGCCTTCACCAGCGTTGATATCCAACACAGTCATGCCAGGTTTTAACCCCATCAAGGCTAACACCTGTTCCGGTTTGCGTTGTGGGTCGCGAGCGCGGTCTTGTTCGGTGCGACTTTCAAGTGTTAAGGACTTTTCTATATCCTGAACACTAAGAGAGCCCGGATTGGCTAAAATTATCGGGCTACTTATCATTAGCCCTGCGAGCAGGACACGTCTAAAATGGGTATGAGAATCTATCCTCATTTTGCGTCTCACTTGTTAATATTTTTTGATTACAGTGGTTGATAGTAAAAAGAATCAACAAGGGCGCAAGTGATTAACGATAAATAGTCTAGATTAAGAGTTGGATTGAAAATAACAAACTAAATCACTTCTCAATAAACCGACCAACCAATTTTTTGGGTCATCGCTTCCAGAGCGGCAATACCCACCAGAGAATTTCCAAATTGATTCAACGCGGGTGACCAGACACACACAGAGAAATGCCCCGGTACAATAGCAACAATACCACCACCAACCCCACTTTTACCCGGCAACCCGACCCTGAATGCAAAGCCACCTGCTTCGTCATACAAACCACTGGTTGCCAGAAGTGCGTTAACCTGACTGGTTTGTTTTTCTGAAAGTACACGCTCACCACTGACCTGGCAAAAACCAAGATTGGCCAGAAAATTTGACGCCTTGGCGATATCGACACACGACATGGTCAGTGCGCAATTGGAGAAGTAACTCCGCAACACGTCTTCCACTTCATTATCAAAGTTACCAAATGACTTCATTAAAGATGCGGCGGCAGCGTTGCGGTGCCGGTGCATATACTCTGAATCCGCTACGACCTTGTCCATGACCACAAAACGATTACCAGAACGGTGTTTAAGAAACTCTCTTAAAGCGATATGAGGTGCGGCAAAACGGGTGTGGGTTAAATCACTGATGACCAAAGCACCGGCATTGATAAACGGGTTGCGCGGCATGCCATTTTCATATTCCAACTGCACCAGTGAATTAAAGGACTGGCCAGAAGGCTCGTGGCCGACACGTGTCCATATCTCATCACCGACATGGGAAAGTAACAAACACAGATTGAATGCCTTTGAAATACTCTGGATGGAGAACGGTTTATGAGCATCACCAATTTTGAACAATTCTCCCTCGTTGCTATAAATGGCAATGCCAAACTGCATGGGATCTACACAAGCCAGTGCAGGAATATAATCAGCCACTTTCCCCTGCCCTAGAAGAGGCAAAACCGTATCGTAGGTGTCTTGCAAAAGATCATTTATTTCCTGATTTTTTAGACTTGGGAGTCGCTGCACGTGTTGTTCACCTGATTAGAATACGTTATCTGAATTTGCTGGCACACTTTATCAGTATGGCTCAATACTTTGCCAGTCACTTGCTCAATTCAATTTTTTTAAGGTAGTATTTGGACCGCTACAATTCCAATTATTTGATTTGATTGCCGTTTTTTTAATTCGCTTTTAAATACTCAAATAACTTCCAAAAACTAGCGTTTTTGGCTGATAGATATTATCAACAACTTATGATACAACAACGTCCGGAAATGGAGTTCTGTGTAAAATACCTCGCACTTTGTCTGCCGAATAAAATGTCACAGCTTCAACATCCTTGAGAGCGCATGGCGCTTAAAAACCACGAATTAAATTTTTGAAGGATTGATTGTGAAGTTTCAAATACCCAGAAATATTAAGTGCGCACTAATGTCAATTATTGCCGTCACTGTAGTCAGTGGTTGTGCTACGACAACATCAAAAGTCGTAGAGACACCCACCGTAAAAACCTACAATACCGCCTACACTGGCGAAAAAAGTAAATTAGTTGTAGGTCAGTTCGTAAACCGCTCAAGTTTTCAAAATGGCATTTTTTCATCAGGTGGTGACCGCCTTGGAAATCAGGCCAAAACATCGTTGATGAGCCATCTCCAGCAAACCAATAGATTTTCTGTTTTAGACAGGGACAACATGGCGCTGTTAAAAGAAGAGTCGAACCTGACTGGTGCGCAACAAAACGTGGCCGGTGCCAAGTTTGTTGTAACTGGTGATATCACTGAATTTGGCAGAAAAGCCGTTGGCGATAAGCAACTGTTTGGCATTTTAGGAAAAGGTAAATCGCAAATTGCCTACGCCAAAGTGACCCTCAATATCGTCGATGTCACTACTACTGAAGTCGTGTATTCCGTGCAGGGTGCAGGTGAATACAGTTTATCAGAAAGAGAGGTATTGGGTTTTGGTAGTACGGCCAGTTATGATGCGACACTCAACGGGAAGGTCCTTGATTTAGCCATCCGTGAAGTTGTGAATAAGTTGGTTGATGGTATCGAAACGGGTACCTGGAAGATCTAAAGAAGGATAAGGAAAAATGAAAGTATTACTTAGTGCGCTTGCCATAGCCGTTTTGGTTTCTGGCTGCAAAACCACAGAGCCACAGTATTATTACGGTGCCTATAACAAAACTGTCTACAGCTATTTCAAAGCGGAAGACGTGACCGTTGAAGAACAGATTAACGCGCTCAATGAAATTATTGAGACTGCGTCCTCAAAAAATAAGCCTGTTGCACCGGGTGTACATGCCCATCTAGGCATGTTGTATTTTGAAGCGGGCAACGCCAGTTTGGGATTAACCCATTTCGAAAAGGAAAAGTCGCTGTTTCCTGAGTCAACACAATACATCGATTTCCTGATTAACTCAGCCAAGGAGGCATAATATGGGTCATCTTAAACACTTTATTGCCTTGGCAGTTGTTTTGCTTGTGACCGGTTGTGTGAGCGTGCCACCAGCCCATGATTATTCAGAATTCAGAAATTCTGATCCGCATTCAATTGTAGTTTTACCCCCTATCAACAATACACCTGAAGTTATTGCACCTTATAGTGTGATGTCTCAGGTAATTGCGCCGATCGCAGAATCCGGTTTTTATGTATTCCCGGTGGCAGTTGTTGATCAAACCTTTAAAAACAATGGATTAACGGTCGCTAATGATGTACATGCTGTACCAGTAGAAAAGTTACGTGAAATTTTTGGTGCCGATGCAGCTTTGTATCTTACTATCGAAGAATACGGCACTAGTTATGTTGTGATTTCCAGTGAAACTGTTGTCAGGGTATCTGCCAAACTGGTTGATTTGCGCAGCGGCGCAGTACTTTGGCAAGATATCGCCAGTGCGTCCTCGGCGGAAACGAGAGGAAATAATGGTGGAGGTTTGGTCGGCATGCTAGTTGAAGCCGCTGTAAATCAGATCATTGAGACTGTTGCGGATGCCGGGTTCGATATTGCCGCGATTACTTCATCTCGTTTGTTATCGTCAGAAACCCATAACGGCTTGTTGCACGGTCCTCGCTCGCCTAAGTACGGTCAACCCGCTACCAGCGAACAAAAATAGAAATCTTGCTCTCTGATCATACAAAAAGCACCTTTTTACAGGTGCTTTTTTATTGCCACTCGCTAAATAAATGAATCAGGACCTACAAAACACTGCATATTAAATTTCACTTTTCACATTGTCGATTCACGTCGATAAGCACACAATACGATTTCAGGGAAATATACTTTACAAGTTGTTAACAAAGTGTTAATCATAAAAAAGAGGCGGCACTCAATCGCCTTTGGTTACGGAAAGTTATATCAGGATGGGGGAACGCGAACAGGCATGTCCCCTTTTCTCTGCAACGGAATGACAACGCTGTCATTATTAAATGATTAACATGAATCAACTTAAACAGAGGAACCCAATATGGCTTTTCGAAGCAACGTGATGTGCCAAAGCCTTGCGACGTCGTGTTTTTTGATGTCATCAATGCTTTGTGCTGAGACCTTGCAATCAGAGGTGGCGGTCGTTGGCGAAGAAGGACAATGGTGGAACAACTACACCATAAGTCTCACCAACATCAGCTCAGATGCAATTGATTTAGATAATGCAACCATTGATTTCAGCTCCGCGGTGACAACCAGCACCCCGAACTGGTCTGGCACCGATATCAGCTACCCTTCGCTAACATCCAGTTCAACGGAGTCTTCAGGTTCCTTCTACAACACGCTGCTTATTGAGTTTGACGACAACAGCTGGACTGATGCTTATCTGGAGCCCGGCAACAGCGTCACTTTAAGTTATGGGGTAAATGGACAAATCGATATTGATCTGGTCAGGGATTCTTTAATCATTACCACCGACAATGACAATCCCCCCGCTTTGTCGGTCTCTTTTAGTTCTCCTGCTAACAACGCTGAATATCAAGAAGGAGATACGGTGCCATTAACTGCCACCGTCTCGGCGCAAAACACCACGGTGCAACAAGTAGACTTTTATGTTGACCAGCAACTTTTGGCATCAGATACACAAGCCCCTTTCTCAACAAACTGGAACGCGACCACTGTCGGCACCGTGGAATTGTCTGTCATTGCCCTGGATGGTAATAGCCTGAGCGTAAATGACAACGTTGTCATTCAAGTTTTGCAAAATCAGCCTGAGGCAACCATTGCTATTACCATTGATTCACCGACTGACAATGACTCAGTAACGGCAGGCTCGAACGTAGCCATCGCGGCATCTGTAACCGCCAGCAATACGTCTGCTGATCGGGTTGAATTCAAAATAGATGGTCAACTCATTGCAACAGATTCAGTGGCTCCCTTTACTGCCAACTGGAATGCTTCAGGGACAGGTGAACGACAAATTTCAGCCACCGTCTTCGATACTTCCGGTTCCCTTAGCGATAGCAGTGCCGCCACAATTACAGTAACACCTGAGACCAATCCAACTGCGCCTGAGGTGGAACTGGACCCTGGGGTCAGCAGTATCTTTGTCAATCAGACGTTGTCATTACAGGCCAGTGTCAGTGACGTCAACGATGATATTGTCGGTGTTGAATATTTCGCCGATAGCGTGTCAATTGGCAACTCTACGCAGCCGCCCTACGATGTCAACTGGCAACCCACTCAGGCGGGCACAGTACAACTTAGTGCAGTGGCGACTGATGCCACTGGATTAACCGGTCAAAGTGAAAATGTTGCCGTACAGGTAAACGAAACCGGCAATGGCAATCTGTCCTGCGACATTAAACAAGTTTATCGTGCTGATGGCACAGAGTGTATGGGAGACGACCACCCCCGCCGCATCATCGGCTATTTTACGTCATGGCGCACCGGGAAGAATGGCTTACCGGCCTATCTGGTTAAGGACCTGCCGTGGGACAGACTCACACATATCAATTATGCGTTTGCCAGCATCAATACGCAGACCAACGAGATTCAGGTATCCGCTGAGGCGACGGATCTGGAATGGCCTGAAATCCCAGGCGCTGAGATGGATCCAGCGTATAGCTATAAAGGGCATTTCAATCACCTTTCATCATTTAAGCAACACTACCCTGACGTGAAAACCCTTATTTCAGTTGGCGGCTGGGCGGAAACTACTGGCTTTTACAGCATGACCACTGATCTAAACACATGTGGTGTTAATCAGGCCGGGATCAACGCCTTTAATGCTTCAGCTGTCGCGTTTATTCGGCAATATGGCTTTGATGGCGTAGATGTCGACTATGAATACCCGTCATCCATGGCAGATTCCGGCAATCCCATTGATTTTGAAATCTCCAACAAGTGTCGTGGACAATTGATGGATAACTATCAGGTATTCATGACAGCGCTGCGGGCAGAGCTTGATACTGCCGGGCAGCAGGACAACCGCAAATACATGCTCACTATCGCGGCGCCGTCATCAGGTTATCTGTTGCGCGGCATGGAAGATTTCGCGCTGGGCGGTGAACTGGATTATGTCAACATCATGACCTATGACCTGCATGGCGCGTGGAACGAATATGTCGGCCCGCAGGCTGCGTTGTTTGACAATGGGGATGATGCAGAACTGGCTGCTGCAGGCGTCTATACGACGTCGCAGTATCAGCAAATCGGCTACCTCAATACCGCATGGGCCTATCAATATTTCCGTGGGGTATTTGCGCCGGCACAAATCAACATTGGCATCCCTTACTATACACGCGGATTCCAGGGTGTTTCCGGCGGTGTAAACGGTTTGTGGGGATCGGCAGTCTTACCGGATCAAACAAAATGTCTACCCGGAACTGGCGCCAACACTCCTTGTGGCTATGGTGCCGAGGGCATTGATAACCTCTGGCACGATTTAGATGATGAGGGTAATGAGATCCCGGCTGGCTCCATGCCCATGTGGCATGCCATGAACCTAAGGTATGCTGATAGTCTCAACTTTGGGGATATGCCGAGCTACGGACCGGACTGGGGGCTGGACAGTAACAACCCTGCTGACAAAATTGTTGGTAATTACGAATATCATTACAGTCAGGCCCTTGGTGCCAGCTGGTTGTGGAATCCTGACAAGCAGGTCTTTTTATCCATTGAAGATGAATCGTCACTAGCACAAAAACTCGATTTTATAGTCGAAATGGGCGCCGGTGGCATGATGGTCTGGGAAATGGCAGGAGACTATGGTTTTGATGCTGACAGCGGCGAATATACCTTCGGCACCACGCTAACCGACCTGGCTTACAATACCTTTGCCAATGCCTCCGCAATGAATATCACTCACAATGATTTGCCGCCACCGGAGGAAGTCATTGACCTGAGTGTCTCCACTCGAGACTGGCCGATAGGTGACAATAACTATCCGGTTAATCCCACTCTGGTACTCACCAACAACAGTAGCACCGACATTCCTGCAGGTAGTGAAATCACCTTCCTGATGACCACTTCAACCGGTGACAATGTCTCGGACTGGGATGGCGCGGGAATCGCGGTTACGCAATCGGGCAATACCGGGAATAACTTCAAGCTAAATGGTACGCGGGCAGATTTTCATACTGTCAGGTTGCCACTAAGTAGTTCAGCCCCTGTTGCCGCTGGCGAAGAGTTCACGGTATCCATGGTGTATTACCTTCCGGTATCCGGAATTATCAGTGGCCTGCGTATCAATCTCGCCGACAGAGTGCTGGGCCTGAAGTCAGAGTTTCCTCACTTGCCTGAATACGATGGCAACGGAAGCGGCGGTGGAAATGGCGGAACCGGTTCTGACTGTGCCAGCATGAATATAAACCCAAGTGATTACCCCGCCTACCCTGACTTCCCGAATCAGGACTGGCAGGGCAACCCCAGCCACGCAGTTCAGGGAGACAGGATGACTCACCAGAATACCGTGTGGGAAGCCAACTGGTGGACAACCGCCACTCCCGGCAGTGATGGCAGCTGGACGGCTATCTGTACTTATTAATCAGTCAAGGGAGCAGACATCGAAGATGCCTGCTCCACTTCTTAAAACCAACAGCAAGAGACAGGAAAATGAAACTGAAACAACTAACGCTGGCAACGGCGATCCTGAGCTGCGGAATTAGCAGCCATGTCTATGCCGCCGCCCCAGGCGCGCCAACGATCGATTGGATGGAAACCAGCTTTGCGATTATTGAAATTGATGAAACTGCCAGTGCCTATGCGCAACTGGTCACCGTTAACGATTACGCTGAGATCCCCGTCAGCTGGTCAAAATGGTCGGGGGATACGGCCACTTCAGCAAAGTATCTACTGAACAATACGGTGGTACTGGAGCAAACTCTTAGCAGCAGCGGCGCTAACCAGACCGGCAGCGCCACACTGCAAGTGGCAACAGGTGGCCAGTACGAACTGGACGTGCAGCTCTGTAACAACGACGGTTGTACCTCTGCGGTAGCAACGAAAGATATCAAAGTAGAGGATACCGATGGCAGCCATATGGATCCGCTGGTGCTGAACGACGGTGAAAACAACCAACCCTATGTGAATTCATCAGGTTCAGTTGTCGGCAGCTATTTTGTTGAATGGGGAGTGTATGGTCGTAAGTTTCCTGTCGACAAAATGCCCGCCTATAACCTGACTCATATTCTCTATGGTTTTATACCCATTTGTGGACCAAATGATTCGTTACAGGCAGCAAATCCCAGTGGTCACAATGTTCTGGTGGCCAGTTGTAATGGCATGCCGGATTACAGCGTTACTATCCATGACATTTTTGCTGCGGTGACAAAAACCCAGAATGGTCAAGTATCCGGTGACAGCTACCGGGGTAATTTCGGTCAGCTTATGGCGCTCAAACAGGCCTATCCCGACCTGAAAATCCTGCCCTCTATCGGAGGCTGGACGTTGTCAGACCCGTTCTATTTCCTTGGCAATAATGCCAACAGGCAAACCTTTGTTGACTCGGTCGAGCAGTTTTTACGTACCTGGAAGTTTTTTGATGGTGTGGATATCGACTGGGAATACCCAGGCGGTGGCGGTGCCAATGGCAGCCTCGGCGATCCCGTCAACGATGGTGAAACCTATCGTTTGCTGATGCAGGATCTGCGCGCCATGTTAGATTCTCTGGAGGCAGAAACTGGCCGAACCTACGAACTGACATCCGCAGTAGGAGCGGCAGAACAAAAAGTCAATCGCATTGACTATCAGGCGACACAGCAGTATATGGATTATATCTTTATTATGTCCTACGACTTCTACGGTGCGTTTGATCTGAATAAACTGGGACATCAGGCCGGGGTGTATGCACCGGAATTTCGTCCAGGAGACGCCCAGACTCAGCAGTTTAATCTTGATGGTGCCGTAGATGCATTTCTGGCTCAGGGAGTGTCCCCGTCCAAACTCGTTGCGGGTGTTGCCATGTATGGTCGCGGCTGGACCGGCGTCAGTGGCTATGACCAGACCAGTCATATGACCGGACAGGCCACTGGCCCAGTAAGCGGAACCTGGGAACCGGGTGTTGTGGACTATCGCGAGATTGCGCAATACCGAAACTCCCCGGACTGGAGCTATCATTATGACAACACTGCCGAGGCCCCATATCTGTTTAAGTCCAGTACCGGAGACCTGATCACTTATGACGATGCCACTTCAGTTCAGGCAAAAGGAGCACTAGTAAATACCCGTGGTCTGGCCGGATTATTCTCCTGGGAAATTGATGCTGACAATGGGGACATACTCAATGCCATGCATGAGGCGCTGGGGCACGGCAATGGCACAGGCAACAATGCCCCAACCGCACGTGCGGGTGTCGACCAGACCATCAACAGCCTTCCGGTAAACGTGTCCTTAAACGGTAGCAGTTCCACGGACCCTGACGGTGATAATCTTAGTTACCTCTGGGAACAGATCGCTGGCGTGACAGTCACACTGAACAACGCTAGCAGTGCTGTTGCAAACTTTGATGCCGATCCGGTTTCACAGGATGAAGTGTTACAATTCAGACTCACCGTCAATGATGGTAGCCTGAGTGATTCTGATATTACCCAGGTCACACTAAAAGCCAGCAGCAGCCAAAATACCCCTCCGGTGGCAAATGCAGGCAGTGATCAGCAGGTGGCATCAGGTGCAGCTGTCACACTCAATGCCAGTGCGTCATCCGATGCGGATGGGGATACGTTAATCTTTAGCTGGCAGCAAATTTCCGGCACCGCTGTGACGCTGAATAACGCCAACAGCGCCCAAAGCAGCTTTACCGCACCAACGCTCAACAGCAACGAAGATCTCATCTTTGAAGTGTTGGTTGATGACGGCACTGACAGTGATACCGACACCGTCACGATCACCGTAACCGGAGATAATGGTGGTAACCCCTGTGATACCACTGATCCTAACGCAGGCAATTACCCTGCCTGGTTGGCCAGTGCTGTTTATACTGGCGGGGATACTGTCAGCCACAACGATTTAGTCTGGCAGGCTAACTGGTGGAATCAAAACTCCGCTCCCTCAACCAGTAACTCGGCATGGACTCTGCTCAGCGATGTGGAATTCCCCTGGGATCCGGCAGTTGCCTATACCGGTGGCAGTGAAGTCAATCACAATGACAGACGCTATCAGGCTGCCTACTGGACTCAGGGTGATGAACCCGGCGTAGCAGCGGTCTGGAGCGATATCGGTCCGGCTACCTGCAATTAAGACTCCCCCATCAGAAAAGAAAAAGAGCCGGAAGACCGGCTCTTTTTAATGTTCGCCAGAAGCAACGGGCTCTCTGAGTAAGTTTTTGTTAATTGAAATTGCAAAGCTCCCTTTTCAAAAAGCGCAATTCTTAACCTGTCTTTTCCTGAGTATCAGGCTTCTGTACCAAGACAAACTCTGCGAAACAACTGCGCAATGTTTCTATTAATACGGGTTTAGTAATGTGGGCATTAAATCCGATAGACAGTGCATGCTCTCTGCTTTTGGTATCCGCATCTGCGGTCAACGCTATAATGGGCAGATGTTTATACTTTTCAGTAGCCCGAATAATTTTTGTTGCTTCATATCCGTCCAGCACAGGCATTTGGCAATCCATTAAAATGGCATCAAATTCATGATCAGTCAGGGCATCAATGGCTAACTGACCATTTTCGACAATATGGTAACGCACTTGCAATTGATCCAGCATTGCCGCGACAACCAGTTGATTAATTTCATTATCCTCTGCGACCAAAACAAATAGCGAGCTAACATCAGCATCCTGCCGTTGAGCTTCCTCAGCCGGCTTCTCCTTTGAGACCGCAAATCGTGATGTAAATGTAAAAGTCGAACCTTGCTGTTGATTGCCTGAAATAACAATATCCCCTTGCATGAATTGACTTAATTCTTTTGAAATAGCAAGCCCCAAACCGGTGCCACCAAAATCTCTGGAGGTTGATGAGTCGGCCTGCACGAAGGGTTTGAATAATTCATTTCGTTGTTCTTCAGATATTCCAATTCCGGTATCAATGACATCAACTTTAATATGGGCATGCTCGTCTGCAATATTGTCAATAGTACAGTTCAGTGTTACGCCCCCGATATTGGTGAACTTAAGTGCATTGCTGCACAAATTCATCAAAACCTGTTCAAATCGTGTTCTATCACCTACTACATTTAAATCCTTTGGTACCTCGACATTAGAGCGCCAATACAGGTGTTTTTCCTGCGCTAACGCGTTAAACATCTCACTGACAGAACGGATAGATTCGAAAACATTGAACGGCTCAGCGCTTAGTTCAAATTTATTAGATTCAATCTTCGAAATATCTAGAATATCGTTGATGATGTTGAGTAGAAGTTGGGAAGACGTGCCAATTTTACTGAGGTAAGATTTGATCTCGTCGACGTCATTGCAGGCATCCGCAAGTTGCGCAAATCCAATAACTGAATTCATCGGTGTTCGTATTTCATGACTCATATTGGCAATAAAACGGCTTTTCGCTAAGTTTGCCTGATTAGCCCGAAGAGTCGCTTGTCGCAAAGACGCCGTTTTACCATCCACCAGTTTATCCAGAAATTGCTGCTGAGAATTCATCATCAGGACAATCAAGATAATCCCTGCAACCGTGAATACCTGCAGCACAAATAACAAACCAAAGGCTTTATTCTGGCGAGCCGACACGTACCCCTGATTTAACCCCAGTTTTATTTTCCAGGACTGACCAATCAGATCGACATTAACCGTTTTAAAATAATTACCACTATTTACCCTCTCATCACCTTCAAAGTTTCTAAAAAACGGTGTATCGCTGCCAGTTTCAGACACTTCAATAAAGAAGGTATTTTCATCGGTCACCGCGAATGCCTGCATCAGCAATTCTCTGGCATAAAATACGCCAGTGGCCATCCCCTGAATATTCACCTGACCACTTTCATTCAACTGATTATCAAAAACCGGAAAAAACAACAAAAAAGCAGGCTCAGGTTCTTTAGACTGGACCAGGTTGATGATGGGTGTTGCTCGCGGCTGATAATTGTCAAATACCGTGGTTAACGCACTTTTGCTATCTGGGTTCGAAAATACGTTAAAACCAATGGCATCGCGATTGCCCTCTTCCGGGTAGATATATTTAACGTAAATAACCGGGTCACTGGAAGAAATGGAATCTCCCCTGATGGTAACTGGCGTCTGATATATTTGATGCAGTTGCGCATTATGTTCATCAATTTCTGCAGCAGAAATAATATAATTCCATGAGACGGCACTGAGTATGTCTGATTTTGACGTTAATGCCTGCGCTGTTTGGTCGAACTCATCTTTAGTGATAGCCAGGTTCTGTTGTATTCGGCTCGATAGTCCACCCAACTCCTCGATCGTTTTGGTCAACTCACGATAGACTTGATTCTCAATTTGTTGAGATTCCTTTTCTAACCAATCAAGTGTTGTTTCTTTTTCCTTTTCAATAAAAAACCAGGAAATAGACAGCACCGAGGCAAACAGACAAACGACCGCTGAAATGACCACATATCTGGCGTGTTTAACCTGCTGTTTAATTGACTTGAGTTCAAGCAGACAGAGTATCAGTGGAAAAGCCAGCAATACCCCCAAAGAATCGCCAAACCACCAATAGGCAACATTTAGCCAGTATTCATCAAGATTATAATTGGGGTTTAAAACACTCAATGACCAGACACCAATATTGGCGGAGAGTAAGTTGATCAGAACGCCCACAAAGACGATAAATTTAAGCACCCCTTTTTCGTCGATATGCAGAGGATTGCCTATCCAGTTTCTGAGTAGCCAGGAGCCTACGATTGCCTGCATGGTTGCGCCCGACGCGATAGCAAAATTTTGCAGTCCGGCCTTTGAAAACACATCGAACAGTTGAAAATCAGGTGTGACAGAACAGTTAAAGATAAAGGAACCGAGTAATACAGCAGGATAGAACCGCGGGCCAAACATAAAGCAACCTGACAGCGCAATACCGGCAGGCAACCAGATGGGCATAATTTGGGACTGAAAGGAAACGAAAGAAAGGATGTACCCGGTAACAATAAAACTTAAAAATAATATGAGATAGAGCTCAATACACCTGGTGCGGGAAAATTCAGCTGTATAGGTAGGTCCAACCAAGTGTCACATCCTCATTAGTTACTTTTTCAGTGTAATCGATCATTTTTCTCAGTAGTAACAACAGTATAGCCATAATATCTTTAAAATCTCAGTTGAATGCGTAACGAGAGCACTTATCGTTAAAGATCAAGTAGGAAGCGTTCGCAGTAGTTTTCAACCGAGGCTTAAAGATAAAGAAACTCATGTATTGCTTATATGAAAATAGCAACATATATGTTTCATCGTGAATACTCTACTTAAACAGATAAAAAAACGTCGCTTAGCTTTAAAATTTAAACAGCACGATATGATGCTGCGGGTTGGGATCTCGCGTCAGCAATATCAGCGACTGGAGTCTAAAGGAAATCCTCGACTGGATACCCTTGAATTGATTGCCAAGGGGTTTGATAGCGAATTGATGCTTATCCCGCAAGAAAAACTGGATGCTGTTCTGGCCGCATTGACCGAAGAGACCCCCGCATCAACCGAGCCAAACCAACCGGCCAAAGAAGCAAGTAAGTCATTAACCGATGACCCATGGCAAGGATTGCTGGGAGACAACGAATGAACGTAGAGTCAAATGAAGAAGTGAATGTATTACAGCTTTGCATTCACGGCATAGTTGTCGGCTATCTGACAGGGTTCAAAAATGGCCGCAATGTATTGAAAGTTGACACAAAGTAGACTCTAAACAAATGGATGATGTCCAACGGGTGAACATCAATATGATCCTGTTTTCGCGATAAGGCAAGCATGAATTGGTGTTCACATTTTTAATTTCATTGGCTAAGCGGTTTTAAAATTACAGCAGACGACGATATCGAGCAGTGCGGAGCGTCACCGGGCATACCGTTCCGTGCCACGACGGATCATGATAACAGTGAAACTGTCGATGACATTCCAACAATGATTTATGACCCAATCCTTGAAACCGGGCCTTCTTAAAGACCTGATTCCGGTTTAATCAAATCGTGACACACTCAATTAATGACACTATAATGTCATTAACATACTATAAAAGCAGTTTAATGACGCATTAATGTCACTTTTATCACCAGCGAAATCTCAAAAGAAACTCGCAGAAAATGCCAGAGCGAAACGTCTGCAAATGGATCTGACTCAAGAGGGGCTGGCCAATCGTTCTGGTGTCCCCCTTCGGACACTACGTAAGTTTGAGCAGGAAGGCGCCATATCTCTGGAATCATTTCTCAAACTGTATATGGTGCTTGGTGGTCTGGAGGACATTGTTGAGGCTAGCGCCCCCAGAAAAACCGCGTTTTCATCAATTGATGAAGTGCTTGATACACCAAAGACGAAAACACGTCAGCGCGGTACTCGCAAATGATGACAATAGAGACAGTTAAAGCAATAAATGTGAGTCTGGACTTTGGCAACAAGCCTATTGCCGTAGGTCGCCTGGCTGTGCGCGAGCGAACTGTCTACTTTGAATTTGACCGCAGCTTTATTGACTTAAATCTGGAAATATCACCTATAAGACTGCCACTTCAGCCAGGCTTACAGCGTTTCGACAGAACCCTATTTGAAGGATTCCCTGGGGTATTCAATGACAGCTTACCTGATGGTTGGGGGCGCTTATTATTTGACCGTTTTGCGCGTACTCAGGGCATTCTGCCAGCTGATTTAACACCGCTGGATAGATTAGCTCATATTGGCACACGAGGGCTTGGGGCACTGATCTATGAGCCTGACTTTGGCTTAACTCAACAAAGCGAAAGTATCAATCTGGATGAATTATCCGCAGAGGCACAAGCCGTGCTTGATGGTGAAAGCAGCGAAGTACTGAAAAACCTTATCGCTCTGAATGGCTCTTCTGCTGGTGCACGCCCCAAAGCCCTCATTGGTGTCAATGAGAAACGCGATCATATTATTCATGGTGTGAGCACACTTCCTGATGGTTATGAGCCCTGGATAGTGAAGTTCGCAAACACTCAGGACGGCATTGATGCTGGCGCTATAGAATATGTTTACGCCCTCCTGGCAAAAGACGCCGGTATTGAAATGCCAGATGTTCACCTTTTTCCTGCTGAAAAAGGGCCAGGATACTTTGCGATAAAGCGCTTTGATCATGTTGGTTCGAAACGCTACCACATGCATACCGCTTGCGGCTTACTGCACTCTGATTTCAGAACACCATCTTTGGACTACGAAGATCCCCTGACTTTAACGGGTGTACTAACCCGCGATATCCGCGAAGTCGAAAAAACCTTCAGATTAGCCGCATTCAATGTGCTCGCACATAACCGCGATGACCACTCAAAAAACATCAGTTTTCTGATGGATGAAGACGGACATTGGCAGCTCTCTCCAGCTTACGATTTGACCTTCTCTTCTGGTCCAGTCGGAGAGCAAAGCACAACAGTTATGGGTGAAGGCAAAAGCCCCGGCATTGATCACTTGTTGAAACTTGCTAAAGAGTCCAATATCAAAAAACCAAAAACTCAGGAGATATTCAAGGAAGTCCAGTCCAGCTTACAGAATTGGACAGCGCTGGCGAAAAATTTAGGTGTGAGCAACGCGAATATTGAGCTGATAGGTGCAAAAATAAAACCATCATAAATATAAATCAGACGGGCAAGAAATGTTGCCTATTAGACAATGTTCTCATAGCATTGAATTCTGAATAGCATAAGTCAATATATTCAAGGAAGCGCCAGGATGATACCCAACTATCAACAATGTATGCGTCCATTTCTGGAAAAGGTCGAAGCTGGCAAAGGAGAAGAGCTGATTTAAACCTAGTTGTATATCAGCATGATTATGCCAACTATCAAGGCGCAGGGAATAGTACATATGAAACATTTTAAATTTTATGATTTGATAAATGCGATACCTAGCATTGCTTGCTACTTACTCAATATATTTATAGGGAGCAATGCTTGAATGTATTTATCTCAACTTGATGCAAAAAACTTCAGACAGTTCAGAGACTTTTCCCTAAAGCTCAACAAAGGTCTTAACCTCCTAGTTGGTGAAAATAACGCGGGGAAAAGTTCACTCATAGATGCCATCAGGTTTGTTCTCGATACAACCTCTGCGGAATGGGTTAGCCTGAAGTCTTCCGACTTCTCCGTTGGAGAAGGTGAGTTAAGCATTCAGCTCAAATTTGAAGACTTGTCTGATATTGAATCGGGTATTTTTTTAGAATATCTGACAAATGAAGAAATTTCGGAGGGGGAGGATAGATCTGTATTACACATTTCGCTCTCCGCGAGGCTATCTCAACACCCATTCAAGAAAACACATTTTATTAAGACTGAAGTTCGTTCTGGAATAAATGGCGATGGTCCAATAATAGAAAGAGACATTCGTGAGTATCTTGCCACCACATATTTAAAACCTCTCCGCAATGCTGAGGCTGAATTGTCTGCAGGTCGCTCTTCTAGGTTGTCTCAAATTTTAGGCAGTAATGCCAGCGTTGCTGGTGATGAAGATGCCACAAAACGAATTATCGAATTGCTTACAGAGGCAAGTAAGAACGTCCAGTCTGATGGAGCAATTGAAGATGCACAACAAAATGTAGCCTCACTCCTAAATTCTTTGACATTCAAATCAAATACTTTCGCTCCAGTTATGAGCTTATTAGGTAGCAGTAATTATGCGGATATGAGCGAACCTGAGAAGACTCAAGCATTAAAATCCATATTAGAAAAGCTATCCCTTGAATTAGACGCATCAGGAATAAAACATGGCTTAGGATACAATAGCTTACTGTTTATGGCGACTGAGCTAATGTTAATCAATCAAGAAGAGGCTCAATTCCCTCTTTTATTGATTGAGGAGCCTGAAGCTCACCTTCACCCCCAATTGCAATTGAAGTTTATTAAATATCTTTGTAACGAAAACAGCCACTTACAATGTATTCTATCTACCCATAGTCCAGTACTAGCCTCAAAAGCTCCGTTAGACAGCTTAATCTTAATGCAAGATGGCGAGGCATTCCCGTTGAGAAAAGGATGCACCAAACTTGCTACTGATGACTATGTGTTTCTAGAGAAGTTTTTAGACTCAACAAAAGCGAATATGTTTTTTGCCAGAGGAGTAATTTTGGTTGAGGGTGTTGCTGAAGTTGTCTTGCTTCCTAAAATAGCTGAACTTTTAGATAGATCTTTAGAAGACTATGGAGTTTCGTTGGTAAACGTAAATGGACTATCCGGAAAAAGATATGCAAAGGTCTATCGCTCAAACACTGAATCAGAAAATCCGAAGCATTTGCCAATTAAAGTTGCGTGTGTAACTGACTTGGATTTGTGGCCAAACGAAGCAGAAGAGACCGGCAACAATGACTATGGTTTCAAAGAAAAAAAGCAACCTAATGATCGTGGAAGAGGAGGCAATTTGCCCTATTGGCTAAACGAACTAACCGCCCAGCAGGTTCAAGAAAAGAAAGACAAAAAACAAGAGTTTGATGGGGAACTAGTTAAGACATTTGTTTCCGATGCTTGGACCTTTGAATTTTGTTTAGCAAAGTATGGCCTTGATGAAGAAGTTTTTGAAGCAATAAATGGCAGCACTAATGGCTACGAAGAGCTGAACGACAATAGCCAGATTAGAGCAGTTCAATTGTATGGTGCTATCGAAGGAAAAGGAGATGGAAAAAGTGAAGTCAGCTACTCGCTCGCAGCTATTCTGTCGAAGTTTGAAGGACGCCCTCAAGAACTAAAAGCGAAGTTGCCTCCTTATATCATTCAAGCTATCGAGTATGTGACAGAACCACTACCTAATGAGGTAGCCGCAGAGCAATGATCGAAATTTCCAACGAAGATATCGACCAAATTGAGTCACTTCTAAACGTTGAGTTTGATGCTCAACGCAGACAAGCCATATCATCCTTTGATGATATACAGGCTTGTCCGGGGAGCGGCAAAACGACTATGGTTGCAGCTAAACTGACAATATTAGCCAAGAAGTGGACACAATCGCGCCAAGGTATTTGCGTATTAACTCATACCAATGTCGCAAAAAATGAAATTATTGGTCGGTTAAAGAAAAGTGCTCATGGCGAAAAGCTGCTATCAAACCCTCATTTTATTGGCACTATTCAAGAGTTTGTAAACAAGTTCTTAGCCATCCCATATTTGCGCTCTGATGGTTATCAAATAAATACAATCGATGATGATATTTGCGGTATTAAAGGTTGGCACTATTTGAATTTTGGAACGAAATCATACCTTGAACGTAAACACATTTTTTCGTTGCATGGGATGGAATATAGGTTCATAGAGAGAGAGCTTAAACTTAATGTCCCTGGATTCACCCAAGATTCTGGCTCTGCAAGTTATCAAGATTTAGTGTCTGTTAAAAGAAGACTAATGGAAAGCGGTTACTTCTTTTACGGAGAAATGTACGCCTTTGCAAAACATTACCTTATGTGTAACGCCAATATCAAAAGTGCTGTTCAAACTCGGTTCCCAATTGTTCTAATCGATGAAATGCAGGATACACAAAGGCTTCAAGATGAACTTCTTAACGATATCTTCAACCATGAGAACGTAAGCCTCCAAAGGTTTGGAGACCCAGATCAGGCCATATACAGTGGTCAAGAGCAAGAAAATCAGACCTATAACCGAGTAGAATTAGAAAAAGTCGAAAACAGCCACCGCTTCGATCAATCTATAGCTTCATTAGCAAAGAACATTAGCTTCAATCGAATAAATCTTTGTTCCAATATCGAAGCCCCCGAACAAACTTTTCATACCATTTTTCTTGTAGATGAAAACTCAAGAAGTAACGTTCTGCAAGCTTTCGCTGAACTTTGCGAAAGCGTATTAACAATTGATTGTGAAAAGCCAATCAAAACTGTAGGGGCAGTTGGATTGCGTAAAGAAGACGGGTTGACACTTTGTCATTATGCAGACTCTTACAACAAAGGGCACTCAACCAATGCATTTAAACCCAACCGTCTTATTCATTATTTTTACGAAAGTAGCAAATTTGAAGCCATCCATAATGCTTACAAATTACTTCTAGAAGGAATAGCGAAGTGTGGCCAGATTTCTAACTCTAAACTCACTTTTACTGACGGAAGCGAGGGGTGGTATACCGCCTCTAATATCAAAAAATACTTAAAGGACTCAGGTCAGCAAATTCAGTTCAACATCCTAATAAAAAGCCTAATTAAAGGTGAAATTGAACAGGAATCATGGGATCAGTCAGTTGACACAATAAAAATATGTTTGGGATTAAATGACAACGTTCATCTGACAGAGTTTCTAAATTTTGACAACCCAGTACCAACTGAATCCGTTGAATGCGCAGCCAACCCAAATAATATTGTTACAGAGGTAAATGGGCGCATAATTAAAAACGAAGTCGCAACAATTCACTCAGTTAAAGGTGAAACACACTCTGCAACACTGGTGTTAGAGACCAAAAACCATGAATTCGATATTGGAAAAATGATTGGGTACATTTTGGGAGAGGAAACCAATAAGCCTACAGGCTTAAGAATGCAAAGATTCATGAAGCAGCTATATGTAGCCTTCTCAAGACCGAGGCACTTACTATGTTTAGCAATGGATAAGTCGAGGTTTCCAGTAGAGCATGTAGACAAAACTGAATACCATGGCTGGAAAATAGTCGATCTTACTACTTAAAATTACAATACAAAAAGCGAACCTTCTGGTTCGCTTTTTAACTCATTCGCCTGATAAGCCTAATTTGTCACAATCTTAATTGCGGTCACAAACTTTATTATTAGTCACTATCAACAGCTCAATCTTCCCGATATTCCTCAACACTCGGACAGGAACAAATCAGGTTTCGGTCGCCAAACACATCATCGATGCGGTTAACGGTTGGCCAGAATTTATTGCGCGCCACTTCGGCTATCGGGTACGCGGCCAGTTCGCGGCTGTAGCTGCGGTTCCATTCGCTATCGCAAATATCTGCAAGCGTATGGGGGGCGTTGTGCAATGGATTGTCTTCTGCGCTCCACTCACCTGACTCGACTTTAGCGATTTCTTCACGAATGCTGATCATCGCGTCACAGAATCGGTCCAGTTCGTACTTCGCTTCAGATTCTGTTGGTTCAATCATCAATGTTCCGGCCACTGGGAAGCTCATGGTGGGCGCGTGGAAACCATAGTCATTAAGACGTTTGGCGATGTCCACTTCGGTCACACTGGATGACTCTTTAATCGGACGAAGGTCGATAATACATTCGTGGGCAACACGGTCATTACGCCCTTTGTACAACACCGGGTAATGGCCAGATAAACGTTTTGCCACATAGTTGGCGTTTAGCAACGCGACTTCTGTGGCTTTTTTCAAACCTTCGCTACCCATCATTTTGATGTACATATAGCTGATGGGCAGAATCGAAGCACTGCCCCAAGGTGCGGCCGATACAGCACCATTACCTTTGGTGTTGCTATCGACATTAATAACCGCATGGTCTGGTAAAAATGGTGCCAGATGTGATTTAACACCGATAGGTCCCATGCCTGGGCCACCACCGCCATGGGGAATACAGAAAGTTTTGTGCAGATTCAGGTGCGACACATCAGAGCCAATCAATCCCGGAGAAGTGATCCCTACCTGAGCATTCATATTGGCGCCATCCATATACACCTGACCACCATGCTGATGCACGATGTCGCAAATCTCTTTGATGGTTTCTTCATACACCCCGTGAGTCGACGGGTAAGTCACCATGATGCAGGACAGGTTGTCGCTGACTTCGGCGGCTTTGGCTTTCAGATCTGCCATATCAATGTTGCCCTGTTTATCACAGTTCACCACCACCACTTTCAGACCTACCATGTTGGCAGAGGCAGGGTTAGTCCCATGCGCAGAGCTTGGGATAAGGCAGACATCGCGATGAGCGTCGCCACGACTTTCGTGATATTTATGAATAGCGATAAGTCCGGCGTATTCCCCTTGTGCACCAGAGTTGGGCTGCATGGAAAGATTGTCGTAACCGGTAATGTCCAGCAACCACTCGGCCAACTCGTCGATCATCTGTTTGTAACCCTGCGCCTGTTCGGTAGGCGCGAATGGGTGAATGCGCCCAAACTCAGGCCAGGTAACCGGGATCATCTCTGCGGTGGCATTCAGCTTCATGGTACAGGAGCCCAGCGAGATCATAGAATGGTTCAACGCCAGGTCTTTGTTTTCCAGTGACTTGATATAGCGCAGCATTTCCGTTTCAGAATGGTACTGATTAAACACGTCGTGGGTCAGGATTTCATCCTGACGGACCAGCTCGGCAGGAATGGATTTACTGCCGTCAGCAACGATTTGTTGATCTAACTCTGCAACATTCAGTCTGTTGTCATGACCACAGAAAATATCAAACAGTGCTTCAATATGGTCTCTGGTGGTGGTTTCATCCAGACTGATGCCGACCATGCCCTCAAGGTCGTTACGCAGGTTAATACCATAGATGTTGGCTTTTTCCAGAATACTGTCTTTTTTGTCACCGACTTTTACCGTGATGGTATCGAACCAGGTATCATGCGCCAGTTTCTGGCCGCTTTGTTGCAGACCTTTCGCCAGCACGTCAGTGAAACGATGAATGCGCGACGCAATGGTTTTTAGTCCTTTCGGACCGTGATAAACCGCATAAAACGAAGCCATATTCGCCAGCAGTACCTGAGCCGTACAAATATTAGAGTTGGCCTTTTCACGTCGGATATGTTGTTCGCGGGTTTGCAGTGCCATTCTCAAAGCGTTACGACCGCGAGTATCTTTGGAAACCCCGATAATACGACCCGGCAATGAACGTTTAAATTTGTCACGGGTCGCAAAAAACGCCGCATGTGGACCGCCGTAGCCCATTGGCACACCAAATCGCTGCGCCGAGCCCAAAGCAACGTCTGCACCCAGTTCACCCGGAGAGGTCATTAAGACCAGCGCCATAATATCAGCTGCCACCGCAACGATACCCTTGTTGGCCTGAACCGCAGCAATCAATGCCCGGATATCCTGAATCTCACCCGTTGTACCGGGATACTGTAACAACGCACCGAAACAATCTATTTGTGCGGCTTTTTCAGCATTATCGACAACTATGTCGAAGCCAAACATATCAGCACGGGCTTTTACCACGTCAATCGTTTGCGGATGGACGTTATCAGCGACAAAATAAGTATTGGATTTTTTATTTTTGGAAACCCGCTTTGCCAATGCCATTGCTTCCGCCGCAGCGGTAGCCTCATCCAACAAAGATGCGGATGCCAGTTCCAGGCCGGTCAGATCAATAGTGAGCTGCTGAAAATTTAACAGTGCCTCCAGACGCCCCTGGGCAATCTCTGGCTGATACGGCGTATAGGCAGTATACCAACCCGGATTTTCCATTACGTTTCGCAAGATAACGTTTGGCACTAGCGTATCGCTGTAACCCATACCGATATGGGAGCGGAATACCTGGTTTTTATCAGCAACAGCGCGCAGGTAAGCTAATGCTTCCGCTTCGGTCTGACTTTCACCAATACTCAACGGTGCGGGTAATCGAATCGACCCGGGCACAGTTTGCTGTATCAGATCATCCAGTGATTCTGCACCAACTTCTGCCAACATGGCTTCCATTTCTTCTGCATCAGGGCCAATATGACGATTCACGAAATCCTGTTTTTGTTCCAGGTCTGAAAGAGAGCGTTGTTCTGACATGAGATCCAATTATTCGGTTAGGGTTACAAAAATAGAGAGAGCCAAATAAAAGTGGGGCCAGACATTCGCCTGACCCCACGTTTTTTAACTACCTTACTCGTCGTCGATGCTTTGCTCGTAGCCTTCAGCATCCATCAAGTCATCAAACTCAGAAGTATCTTCTGCTTTGATTCGGAACAACCAGCCATCTCCATATGGGTCGGCGTTCACCATTTCAGGCGAATCTTCCAAATCTTCATTTACGGCGACAACTTCGCCCGTAATCGGAGTGTAGACATCAGAGGCTGCCTTTACCGATTCTGCAACGGCAACATCATCCCCCGCACTGACGGCTGAGCCGACTTCCGGAAGTTCAACAAATACCATATCACCCAATAATTCCTGGGCATGTTGGGTTATACCAACGGTGTATGAGCCGTCACCTTCTGGGCGGACCCATTCATGAGAGTTGGTATATCGTAATTCGGCTGGAATGTTGCTCATTGTTGTTCCTCTGTGTGTCCTGTTAAATCTGTTAAAAAAACGCGCAATAAAATTTGTGATTATCGGATGAAAAGCTTACAGCACCGACTTACCATTGCGCACGAAACTGGGCTTGACCACTTTTACTGTAACCCACTTTTTGCGCATTTCCACTTCTGCGCTGTCACCGATAGTTTTTGGTACCCTGGCCATCGCAATACTGTGACCAAGCGTCGGTGAAAACGTACCTGAGGTGATAACCCCTTCACCACCTTCGACTTTCACCTTCAGACCGGGACGCAACACGCCTTTTTCAGTCATGACCAGTCCAACTAATTTATCGGTGCCTTCCGCCTTGATTTTAGTCGTTGCTGCGCGACCAACAAAATCTCTGTCTTCTGGCTCCCAGGTAACCGTCCAGCCCATATTTGCGGCTAACGGAGACACTTCTTCATTCATGTCCTGACCGTACAGGTTCATGCCGGCTTCCAAACGCAACGTATCACGGGCCCCCAGGCCACAGGGCTTGACACCCGCTGCTAAAAGTTTGTCCCATAAATCTGCAGCAGCTTCTTCTGAGACAATTATCTCATAGCCAGCTTCGCCTGTGTAACCTGTAGTGGCGATAAACAGGTCATCAGCCTGCACACCAAAAAAGGGTTTCATATCGGCTACTGCTGCAATTTGCGACTCGGTCAGTACGCCATGCACTTTTTCTTTCGCGTTAGGTCCCTGTACCGCTACCATGGCAAGCTCCGGACGCTCAGTGATGCTGACATCAAAGCCTTTTGCTACGGCGTTAAGGTGATTAAGATCTTTTTCTTTTGTGGCAGAATTGACCACCAGACGATAATCCTGATCATCAAAATAATAGGCGATCAAATCGTCAACCACACCACCCTGTTCATTAAGCATGCCGCTGTACAATGCCTTACCTTTAACTTTCAATTTTTCAACGTCATTGGTAAGCAGGTAACGTAAATAGGCCTTAGCATCAGCGCCTTTGATATCAACAATGGTCATATGCGACACATCAAAAATACCGGCGTCCTGACGAACGGCGTGATGTTCTTCTATTTGAGAACCATAGTTGAGAGGCATTTCCCAACCAAAAAAATCGACCATTTTGGCGTTAGATTCCAGATGACTGGCGTGAAGCGGCGTTTTATTTAACATGCATGACCCTAAAGGGTGGTTGTAGAATCATTGGATTATAGGGAGCTATGTGGCATGCAACAAATAGGATTTGCAAATCAAGACATTTAAAATTCTTATGTAAAAACAAAAAGTCATCAGCTTTTCAAATTATTCCATATCTTTAGCCCTGATATTGTGAATTACATCCCGAAACAGGTATGGCTGACTTCTACTTGAGTATGGTCATGCATGCCCAATAAATCTTCCACAATCGCGCCTCTGCCGTAAACTTAGCAATGATGATTGAAACAATCAGGAGGCGGCATCATGAGTAACTTAAAGGCAATCAAACAAGCGTTGCTTGTTCTGTGTGTCTGGATTTTGCTGGCCTATGCCTTGCTGGCCAGCAGTGGTCTTGTCAGCAGTTAAAAAGAGTCGTGCATTGTCGCTGAGACAATTCAGATTGAATAAATTTATCGCAGATTTGGGCTTTGACTTTATCATTAATAAATTTAATATAAAGCCAACTTACATTTGATATTTTTATGATAAATGAAGAACCTGTCCATCGACAACTTGCGCACCTTTGTCACCATTATTGACGTGGATGGTTTTGCTAAAGCCGGGGAACTTTTAGGTAAGTCTCAACCTGCGGTCAGTTTGCAAATAAAAAAGTTGGAATCACAGCTGGATTGTCAGCTTTTCAAAAAGCATGGGCAACGGCAGGCACCCACAGATGTGGGATTACAGCTGTATTCTCTGGCGAACAAACTTTTGCAGCAAAACGATCGCATCGTCGAGCATTTCACCAAAACGCCATTGCAGGGCAAGTTACATTTAGGCATACCCAGTGAGTTTGCTACGACATTATTGCCCAATATCATAGGCGCCTTTAAACAGGCATACCCAAAAGTATCATTAGAGATTTCCTCTGCCCTGAGTGCCCAGTTGATTAAAATGCATGCCCAGCAACCTTTTGATTTGCTGTTACATATCGCGTTGGACAGACAACCGTTTTCAGATAACCTGGCATTGACAGATGATTTGGTCTGGGTCGGCAATCATGAATATCCGCCTCAACAAAGCTCAACCCGGCTCAATAATATTCCGTTAGTGTTGGCACCAGAGGGCTGCCGATATCGCGAGTCGGCTCTGCAGACCTTAAACAAATCGGGCATAAAATGGCATATTAGCTATACCAATTCCGATCTCACTGGGATCAGTACCGCTATTCAACAGGGATTTGGCATTACGGCACTGGCCCGAAGCAGTGTGCCGGATGAATTAGATGTGCTTGAAAACAGTGGCCTGCCCCAATTGGGTAAAATTGCCATTAATCTGGTTTGTCATCAAAATACCGATGCCGCTCAGCGACTTGGTAATTTTATCTATGAGCGACTGGCCCTCAAAACAGGGCATTAACTTCCGGTTTTCGCCAGTGCCGGTAAGTGGCCGCTGCTACCCAAAGCCTGCTCGATAATCTGCTGTTTTAGCAATGGCAGGTGATCGACCGCACTCATACCTAGTCCACGCACCAGTTTTTTGACAGGGTTATTGCTGGCAAAGAGTCGTTTAAACCCTTCCATCGTCGCTATCATTTTACTGGCTTCCGCTTTGCGCCAGCGCTCGAATTGACGTAAAGAAGTGTGATTCGCGAAGCCGCTTTCGCTACTATCCTGTTGTTGCAGGGTTTCAGCCAGAGCCAATGCATCCATGATTCCCAGATTAGCCCCCTGTCCCGCCAAAGGATGGATGGTATGAGCCGCATCACCGATCAGGGCGATACCATCTGCTGCCCATTGCCGGGCATATTGCATTTTTAATGGAAACGCGCGCCGTTCACCGGACAGACGCACGTTACCCAAACGGACATCAAAGGTTGCGGTAAGGGCTTTTTCGAAGTCACGGTCAGACAGGGCTAAGAGATGATCCGCCTGATCCACATCCTGAGACCAGACAATGGAGCACTGATGCTCTTGCCACAATGGCAAAAACGCCAGCGGGCCTGTGGCGGTGAATACCTGTCTGGCAGTATGACCGTGCATCTCTTGTGTGTTGACTGTAGCGACGATGGCTTTTTGATCGTAAGACCAGAATGTCAAAGGAAAACCGCTGGTTTTACGCACAATGGAATTTGCGCCATCAGCCCCGACAATCAGTTTGGTAATAAAGGTTTGTCCATCGTCAAGTTGCAGCAAATGATTAGGATAGGCAATATTCATCTGTTTTATGCCAGCACCATAGTGCAGTGAGACATTGTCTGACGACTGCAGATTGAGATGCAATGCCGCAATCAGATTATCATTTTCTATGATAGTGCCCAATGACTCGGTTCCGGTACTAAGGGCATCGAAGGCAATTTTGGCAAAGCTGTCCTGCTCCCAAACTCGCATATGCTGGTATGCGGCAATGCGTTCCTGCTGCATCTGTTGCCAGACTCCCAGCTTCTCAAAAGCCTGCTGACTGGCCAGACTAATGGCACTGACCCGCATAGCCGGTTCCGCAGCGGGTGCACTCACTGGCGCATTGGCATCAATGACTGCGACTTTCATGCCGCTACCAGACATCGCATTGGCAAAGCTGAGACCGACTATGCTGGCACCGACAACGACAACATCTACTTGTTTAATCAACTGAATCTGCCTCTGAATTATTCATATTGCGCAACCCCATTGCCGTTCTGGCAAAATGCTTTCTGAGATCACCGGTTAGCGCCATTTTAATCAGACCGGCGTTTCTGCTGAGGGCTAAAATAGGATTGTTATTTGAAAATAATCTGACCAGCGCATCCGTCATGGTAATGGTTTGATGACGGTCCTGCTGTCGCAGTTGCTGAAACCGACGCAGTGTTTGATAACTGCCGGGATCATCTGTATTGCCGAGCACCTGTGCCAAAGCCTGGATGTCCCGCAGACCTAGATTGAACCCCTGACCGGCGATGGGATGTAACGCCTGGGCACTATTTGCGACAACAACGGCGCGGTGTAATGTGCTGTCTTTTCGTTGCGTCAGCACCAGCGGATAGCAATAACGTTTACTGACATCGGTTATTCGCCCCAGACGAGAGCCAAACATTTGTTGTAGCTGCGCGATAAATGGCTTATCAGATAATGCGGATAAATTCTGTACTTGTTCTTCGGAAACACACCAGACTAATGAAGCACAATTATCTGCCATAGGCAGCAGTGCCAAAGGGCCATGTTCTGTGAAGCGTTCAAACGCCCAATGATCATGGCTATCTTGCAATTTTACATTCGCGACGATTGCCTGTTGATGATAGTGCTCCTGTTCCGCCGGACAATTCATCAGCGTCGCAGTGGAGCTATTTGCCCCTTCGGCTATCACCAGCAATTTTGTTTCAATCTGTTTGCCACTGGCCAGTGTAACTTCAACAAAATCACGCTGTTGTTTAACCGCACTTATTGAGTCAGGTTGATAACGCAGGCAGGTAGGCGAAAGTTGCTTTTGCAGTATCTGGCCGAGATCCTGTAGCGCAATCACGCCCCCAAGCTGCGGTTTATTCAGTTCTTTGGCATGTAATGAGCACTGACCAACTCGCCCCTTATCACTAACGTGGATATGTTCAATGGCGGTGCAGTGCTTGAAAATGTCTTTACCCGTCGGAAAACCGGCATAAAACTCCAGAGACTGTGCAGATAACGCGATAACTCGGGCATCAAACCCCGGTGATGGCCTGGCAGACGCTGTATCATGAGCCTCTACCAAAGCAAGACTGATATCACTCTCCTGCAGAGCCAGCGCCAGAGAATATCCAGCAGCACCACCACCGGAAATAAGCACATCAACTTGTGTGGTTTGTGTGTTAGCCACCAGCCATCAGCGCCTCAATATCCTGAGGCAATTTCACCAACCCCGAGGTCAGGTTCTCATTGCCTAATTCCGTGACCAGTATATTGTCTTCTATCCTGATACCAATGCCTTTCCACTTGTCATCAACCTGCGCATCAGGAGAAATGTACAATCCCGGTTCGATGGTAAGCACCATACCGGGTAATAAGTCACGCTCGACATCGTCTACTTTATAGTCACCGACATCATGTACATCCAAACCCAACCAATGGCCCAGGCCGTGCATGTAATACTCTCGGTAAGCTTTGGTTTCGATATTTTCTTCTACGGTACCGGCCAAAATACCTAACTCCACCAGCCCCTCAGTCAGGACTTTGATGGCAGCATCAGCTGCCTCTATTAGTTTACTGCCCGGTAAAATCAGATTGATAGCCGCTTCCTGAGCCGCTAACACTAATTCATAAAGTCGTTTCTGTTCAGGTGAGTAACGCCCGTTTGCCGGAAAAGTTCGGGTGATATCAGCCGCATACCCGTGATACTCGGCACCGGCGTCAATCAATACCAGCTCGCCGTCGTTGATCACATCGCTGTTTTCGGTGTAATGCAGAATACAGGCATTGTCACCACTACCTACTATGGTGCCATAGGCGGGTGCGCGAGCGCCTGACATCACAAACTCATGATGCAGTTCTGCTTCCAGTTGATATTCGTGGCAACCGGGCCGACAAAAAACCATGGCCCGTTGATGGGCGGCGACAGAAATCTTTGCCGCTTCACGCATCAGTGCTATCTCATAGGGGTCTTTAATAAGCCGCATTTCATCTAGAATATCACTTGGGTCGGACAAATGGCGCGGGGCAGTTTTACTTTGTTTGGGTGCATTGCGAAGTGCATCCAGAACAGCAAAAACCAGTTGATCATGCTTGCTAGTGTCTCTGCGGTAATACAGATAATCCGCACCATCAATATACTTCTCAGTCAAAGACGAAAAATCATCAACAGAATGAGCATCGTCAACACCGAGAGTACTTACGGCAGCGTCAACACCGAGACGTCGGCCGTGCCAGATTTCCGCCTGTTTATCCGTTGGCAAACAAAACATCACCGACTGTGGTCTGCCTGCAAGATTACTCAATAATAGCCAGGCATCTGGCTCGGTAAAACCGGTCAGATAATAAAAATAGCTGTCCTGACGGAATGGAAACTCTGTGTCATTGCTGCGGGTTTTCAAGTTAGCGGCCGGCACCAGAGCAACACTGTTGCTCGGAAGTTGCGCTAAAAAACGCTGCCGACGCTGTGCATATACAGTGCTATCGACGGTCATATCCAATACTATTTATCCCTTGTAATTCAGTTACTTAATGCAAGGTTCTAAAGGCAGACAAATCGCCTCCGCTGGCTTGGCCCAACTCGCCAAAGCAAAGCATGACAGAAATACGAATGTACTCTGTGACTTCAAATAATGCCTGCTCAGCTTCTTCTGTCTCAGCCATTTCAGCATCCATCTTAGATATTTCGGAAAAATCCTGAAGTGCTTCTTTGACTTCATCTGAACAGCTCTTGCGCTGCTCTTGTTGTACGCCGAAGCCCAATAAAAAGCCTTGTACCCAACTGACCACGGCATGACCACGCTCGCTAATCGGAGCGCCATCTTCGGGAATACACAGCTCAAATGTGAAATCCGGGTTCTGTAGTTGTTTGCAGGTATCTTCAAATAATGCAATCAGGAGCTTTTCGATATCAACACTAAAACTTTCCCCAGCATTAATAAAATCAGCCATCGACATTAGCCATTCGCGATTGTCCATACTCATGCCACCGGCCAGCATACCGCAGAGAATACCGTGGATTTCAGCCGGATCACTCGCCACCTTGCTGGCTAATAAATTGTGCGCTATCGCTTCAAAACGCAATTCAGAATCGTTCAAGATAATTCCAGTTAAAACATCATCTTATTATCGTACCACTGCAACACTTGAATGCCTACTGGGTATCGTGCTTCAATGCTGCTATGCTCAGTAGACATTGGACATCATTTTGGTGCAAACGCTGACAGTGCAATTATTTGGGAAAGCATACAAAGTTCGTTGTCCACAAGGCAAGGAAGAAGTTTTGGTGAAAACCGAAGCGATGCTTAATCAGAAAATCAGAGAAACGCAACGAAACTCTGGCCTTACTGCGCGTGAAGACATTATAATGATGACAGCGCTCAATCTGTGCCATGAAGAAATTGAGCGACAAATGGCGGAAAATCAACAAGCTGGACTTGAATCTTCACAAGCTGCCGCCATTGTTAAGAACAAGATCAAAGAATAATAGATTCAAAGATTACAGTTTTATGTCTCCTGGGATGTTCGTTTGTTCAGTAACGTCCCGAGCCGATGCTAACATCCAAGGGAATTGATTCCAGCACTATTGCGCAAGCTCGACGCGTATCGAGAAGCCTACGGTGTTGATGATATTTCCGCCCTGAACTGAACGGTTCTGGGTATTATCTGACCGGCGGCATTCCGGGAGGCTTCCCCTTTCATTTTAAAGCCATGCGTAAAAGCATTTGCATATTCTTAACCAATTGGTCAAGATAACTGCCGGTTCATGCCACTGACAAGTGGCGGCGTCATAGTTTAATCGACGAATTTAGACTACATTTAAGCTGTGTTGGTCTACTCTTTATGAATTTGCAACACGCTAAGATAAGAATTGGAAAACAAGACGTATGGCTATCATCAACTTCGGTTCAATTAATATTGACCATGTTTATCAGGTTCCGCATTTTGTGCAGCCTGGAGAAACTCTGTCATCCAACAGTTACCAAAAGTTATTAGGTGGAAAAGGTGCTAACCAATCCTTTGCTTTGGCAAAAGCAGGTGTTGATGTGCGTCATGTTGGCTTGATCAATGAATCAGATTTTGCGGTCAAACAAGCCATGATAAGAGCGGGTGTGGACTGTAAACACGTGAAAGGCACAGACACTCCCTCTGGTCATGCCATTATTCAGGTCGCCGATTCTGGTGAGAATTCCATTGTTCTATATGCTGGCGCCAATCACGAGTTATCGCAAGAGCACGTTAAGGCCGCTCTTTCTGAGGCGCAGCCCGGAGAATGGATCCTTACCCAAAACGAAACCAGCGCCATCGCTGAGGCGATGGAGCAAGCCAAACAACAGGGCTTAAAAATTGCGTTTAATCCGGCACCGATGACCGATTCAGTCAGAGAATTGCCGTTGGAAAAAGTAGACCTGTTAATTGTCAATGAAGTGGAAGCCGAAGCGCTATCAGGCAAAGCGGCAATTGAAGATATAGAACAGTATTTTAGAGAGGCTTTGCCCAACACCAATGTGATTTTAACGCTGGGCAGCAAAGGCGCAAAGCTTCTTACACAAACAGACAGCGTATTCGCAGCCGCATTTAAAGTTGATGCAATCGATACGACCGCAGCAGGAGACACCTTTATTGGCTTTTTCCTGTCCGCCTATGTCCAGGGGACTGATGCTGAAAGCTGTATCCGCAGAGCCTGTGCCGCTTCTGCCATCGCAGTTACCCGTCTGGGTGCAGCACAATCCATTCCCAGCGTCGAAGAAGTTGACGCCTTTTTGCAAAAACACAGTTAACCTAAGGAATTCTCATGGCCGAAAAAATCATAATTGATACAGACCCGGGTATTGATGATGCAATGGCGATATTTTTTGCATTTCAATCACCACAACTGGACGTGTTAGGACTGACCACCATTTTTGGAAACGTGCCAGTAGATATGGCAGCGAAAAACGCCATTACTTTATGCGATATCGCCGGCAAAGACATCCCGGTTTGCAAAGGCATGGCCATGCCTTGGGTCGGGCCAGAGTCAGGATATGCCCACTTTGTGCATGGCGATGATGGTTTCGGCAACATCAATTATCCTGCTGCTCAAGGCGAACTGGATCCGCGTAGTTCAGCACAATTTATTATCGATACCGCGAAAAAGTACCCTGGCGAAGTCACGGTCGTCGCTATCGGGCCACTAGGCAATTTAGCCCTGGCACTTCGCATGGAGCCTGAGATCACCAAATTATTGAAAGGCGTGGTTATCATGGGCGGCGCAGCACAGGTGCCCGGAAATGTCACCCCAGTGGCTGAAGCCAACATTTGGAATGACCCCTTTGCTGCCGACATTGTATTTGCAGCTGACTGGCCACTTATTATGATTGGTCTGGATGTCACCTATGCTGTTTCTTACAATCAGGCCTACTTGAAGAAACTGTCGGAAGTGAATCAAAAGTTGGGCGGTTTCGTCAGAAACGCGGCACAATTCTATGTGAAATTTTACTCGACGATTTATCAGGAAACACCAGAAGAAGTATGTTACTTCCATGACGCCATGGCACTGGCCTACGTGATTGACCCGACTCTGTTTGATATAAAAATGGGACACTTCAGAGTGGCAACCGACTCACTTTGCTACGGCCAAACCACCTTTGCGCCAGAAGACGGTATGGTGGCACCAGCCTGGAAGGATGCTCCGAAAATGGGCGCCGCACTGAAAGTTGATGGTCAGCGCTTAAGTCAGTTATTTCTGGATACTTACGCCCTTTAGACGATTTAAATGTGCGAAAGCGCCCTAGTTTGATGGGTTACCCAGGCGTTTAAGAGCTGCATCTAACGGGTTAGGTTACCGTTGTTTATACTGCGTCGGGCAATGGCTTCTGGCTATATCTGGGCTGCGCAATTTGAGATGTTTGGTTTGTCGTCCTGATACGCGTTTGCGCCACAGCCTGAAACTGCCCGGTTTGAGATGCTTGCGCATCAATCTGATCAACTGCGCTTCATGCAAACCGAACAGTTGATGAATCGCTTCAAATGGCGTGCGATCTTCCCACGCCATTTCAATCACTCTGGATATGTCACTTTCCGTGTACCTCACCCTATTTTCCCCTGTTTTGCCAATTCCAAGCTGTTATATGAAGTGGCCCGCCAAATTGATCATTGCTGGCAGGCTAAAATCGGAAATAGGATGCAGTGACAGCCAATCTTCAGAAGTTATACATCTTAAAATCGCTCAACTTCCGTCGGATATGTTCGTCTACTGAAAAAAGCCAACCATAGCTACCCGTCAACATTCTTTCCATTGACGTCACTGCCAATGGTCCACCTTGCCATGCAGGTGCATAGTCAATGGTGACCTGAAACCGATCCACTCGCGTTAGAGAATTGGGTTTGAAAACCCCTTTGCTGAATATCTGTAACCCTTGAATCATGGGTTTGGATTTTGCCACTAATAAATGAGTGACCAGCTTATCCCCTAAACTAAGTTGACTGTTTTCATTGTTGAGCGCCGCTTTTGCTGTGACTCCACCTTCAAGATTAAAGAACCAAAAGGTCTCTGATTCCCTGGCCAACGACAGGGACATCTTGCTTAAAGCCTGGCAATCCAACTTTATGTCCATGTTCCACTCAATGGGTCCGGTAAACACGTTTTCCCCATGTTGCTGCAGCACCTGCCAATCTCCAGCTCCATTGTCGCCAGTCGGTATAAAAGACCTCGTTAATTGATTCCCGTTTCCATCCGATAGCGTTTCTATAAACCCAAGTGAGGTGTGTTCAGTTAGCTGTTGGTCACGATTTTGAGCATCCAGCAATGCCAACTTTAGCGCTTCTTGTGCTGTATATTCTGGTGCCTCACCAGAGAAAGCAGCCCTGACATAAACCAGCATGCTCAAAAGTAAAATACATTTTATCAGTCGCTTATTCATAGTCTCACCTTACTTCCTGACGCTGATTAGCCAGTTTGAGCATATACAACCCTGGCAACGTTGCGACGACAAAGATAACCAAAATATAAATGGCATAAGTAGAAGCTGCGGTACTGGTTTCCACATAATCAGGTACAAATGTGCTGTTGAGATTGCCAATGGCGTTTACAAATCCATGTGCTATGGCTGCTGGCCAGATAGTTTTAGAATAGGCGACAATACCTGCAAAACTGACACCCAGAAACGTGGCATAAATAACCTGCGCAATCACATCAATCTGAAAGCCATTAATCAGATTGATAAAATGCAACAAGCCAAATATCAGCGCTTGCGCAAAGGCGGCCTTGTACAAGCCGTGATTGGAATGTTGCCAGGCGCGGTACAATAAATAAAACGCCAATGAACGCATCATGATCTCTTCGAAAACTCCCGTAGATAGATTATCAAACAGCCATGCCGTTACCCCTGTGAGAGTAAAAGACATTTGAGACCAATGGATGTTGATAAAGTTGAGGCAACCCACAAAAATTATTGGCAAAATCGCGATATACCAGCGTTTTGCCCATTGATTGTAGGGGTTGGAAATACCACTTTGTTTGACTATCCCCATTCGCCATAACAACACAATGGTTGCTAAAGCGACGCCATAGCGGGTGTACGTTGAAAAGGTATCTCGACCAATAGTGTCCCAGTTGGCAGCAAGAGCAACCGCCCCTACCTGACTGATAAACACCGATATCAATACCAGAAATATACTGAGTGCGAGTGGATAAGATAACGACATGCGATTAACCAACGACATATAAACTTCCTCGTGTGAATAAAATTAAACCGACCATTTCTGCGGTTTCGCTTGTTCACAAGATTGCCCTTTGCACGTCCTATAACACCACTACAAGCTTCTATAATTTTCTAAAATATGGAGTAACTATCTGTTTTAATTGAATTTATCCGTTATTTAAAAAATATAACAATATCGCACTCTACCTTTACTCAAATTTGCTTTAGCATGTCTCTTTCCAACTCAGGGAGAATGACACTAAAGTGAATCAGGAATTGCAAACACTCGGCTACAGGGTTGTACCGGCAACCGGGAATATCATTACGCCGGCGGGCGATACTGTTTCCGTTCGGCCAAAAACTTTTGAGCTATTGCTGTTTTTACTTCAGTCATTTCCAAAGCGTGTCAGCAAAGAACAAATAATGGATGTGGTTTGGCACGATGTTGTCGTTGGTGAACATGTGGTATTTCAATCCATTCGCGAGATCCGTCAATTATTCCCTGAGCATGACCCAATCAAAACAGTTCCCAGACAGGGTTACTGCTGGACGTCGGAAGTCACAGTCTCAACAGACGCCCCTCAACATAAAGGGAATACAGACGTTTCACCTTCCATCACTCAAAAAACGCGACGCTCAATAGTCCAAGCTGGCTTGATGATTGCCAGTCTGATATTGGTCGCAGCGCTGTTATTGCACAGTAAATTCGAACCTCAGGCGTTACCTGGCTCAATCATCGTTCTACCTGTAAAAAATCAAATCAGTGGAAGCGATCACGATTGGGTCTCGCTCGGTGCGATGGATCAACTGATCAGTACTTTGCAGTCTTCCACTACACAGGGGGTATTGCATACCGACTATGTGCTTGATGTAATGAACAGAGCCGGAGCACCATTTGTGGATTACGAAGATGGTGATATAGAACAGATGTTTGTGGTCTCCGGGGCCTCACTCATTATTGAATTGACGTTGTCCGGTGTCACCAGAGACTATCAACTTATTTTTAATTTACATCGTCGGCATGGAAGCGAACGCGGCGCTTTGTTTGCTGAAAGTATTCCTGAAGCGTTGGACGAATTAGCCTTACTCATAAATAGAAAAACGGGTTTAACGTTATCATCATCAAACACAAAATACCCTTCTGACTTTGCCAATGAGTTAGTTGCAAATGGTCTGCTGGCCAGTTATCAGAATAGAAAAGAACAGAGTGAACAGTTTTATAATGCAGCGCTTGCCACAGAGCCCGAGAATATTGCAGCTATGCGCTTGTTGGCAAAACAACTGATTGAAAATCAGGATAATCGAGCCGAGCACTTGCTAAAAACCGCGCTGAAGTTAGTCGCAGGCAAACCTAAGTCGCAAAAAGAAGAAGTCCGTTTGCTGTTCTGGTCGGCACTGTATCATTTTCAGCGCGGTGAAATAGAACTGGGACAACCGTTTTTACAGCAAGCAGAAGAACTGGCAAGTGACATTAATGACTGGTTATATCTTGCTTACATCGAAGAGATCCGTGGGCAACTGGCTCAGCGTCTAGCGCATTATAAAGAAGCTGAAGAACACTATTTTACAGCAATAAATTATCACCGCGTCCTGCAATGTCCTCATGGTGAAAGCAACGGATACTTAAATATTTCCCGATTGGCACATCAATCTGGTGATGATCTGGCAGCCAGGAACTACGCTGAGAAAGCCGAAGCGTTGACCAAAAAACGACAATTAACGGTATTGCATAAAGAGGCATCTGCATGGATGAGCAGCTTGGCGACCGAGCAATAGCATTGATATAGAGACGCAGGTACCCTGTTTGGCTACTCAATCGCCCTTATTGAAACCTTTGCATTTCCGACAGAGGAAAACCCGATAGTTGTGGCTATCGGGCTGCTCATTTTTTTATGTGCTATTTTCCGTACAAATCGGTTACTGCGACAGAAAAGCACCTCATGAGCTTTAAAAGAATGTATAAACCAGCGTGACTGCGGTTTCAGTATCCAGGTTTTCGGTGTCGTCAGAAACATCAGAGTTATGATTGAGTAACAACGATGCTTTCATCGATAACGAACCATTTATTTTAGCAGTTATCGATGTTTCGGATTTTGACTTGGTATTATCCGCACCGACTTCCGTACTGATGATTTGTTTGAAAGTGGAAGTGGGTGACACTTTCCATTGATAATCCACAGCAGCACGAAGAATAATGCCGCTGACATCGGTCCCATCCTGCTCTTTGGCAAAGGCATAACCAGGACCAATGCTGTAATTTAATCGTGACCTATCTGTTTTCCACCATTGGCTATTCCAACCACCCGCCAGCGTTGCTTGATAGTCAAAGTTACTAAAACGATCATCTTCATATGAAGCAAAGGCAAACAATCTATTCTTTGGATTTGTCAGCTTGTAGTTACCCTGTGCTGAAGCAAACCATTTTTGTGCCGTGGTTTCCGTCGTTGCCGCGCCACTTTCATCACTACCAACCTCGTCCTGCTGATATAAGGCTTCTAGCAGGTAATCGTTGCTCCACATTTCAAGTTCTTGATTGGCACTGATGCGGCCTTTAACTGAAGTGGTTTCAGTGTTACCTGTGGTGAATATCAGCCCCAGCTCGCCATCCATTGTAAAATCTTTTTGCGGCGCCTCTTCAGCAACCGCATGACAAGTTAACAACAACCCAGAAATTAGTATTAGTTTTTTCAAATGCGCGTCCCCCTAAATTGAGCGAGTGATTCTAAAGGAAATAAGCCCTGTTTTCGAGCCTAGTAACCATGCATTCGAATGCGACTTTGGTATAACCCAGAATAACTTGGGGTGACAAGCACCCCTTCGGCAATTAGGTATTTGAAGCAGCGAAAATAGCCGCGATTGAGGTATCAATGGTGTGATTAAAATCAGCATCACTTTGTTTAGCTGAAAGACCTTCAGCCAAGGCACGTGAAAAACTGGCTATCATCCCTTCATTTCGCGCTATTTTCTGGTTAGCCTCTTCACGAGAATAACCACCAGATAATGCCACCACTCTTACGACATTTTTGTGTCCGATGAAATCTTGATAGAAATTGTCTTCGGATGGGATAGTAAGTTTCAGCATGACCAACTGATTTGGCTGCAGTGCGTCCAATTGCTTGGCGATTTCAGCTTTTAACATGGCTTCAGCCTCTGCCTTTTGAGGTGAATGGATATCCACTTCAGGCTCTACAATTGGCACTAAGCCTTTGGCAATGATTTGCTTGGCAACATCAAACTGTTGTTGCACAACTTTAGCGATTCCTTCAGCATTGGCCAGTTTAATGACTGAGCGCATTTTGGTGCCAAACACGCCTTGTGCCACGGCTTTGTCCAATAACTGATCCAACTGCGGCATAGGTTTCATTGTCTGAACACCATCCTGCTCATCTGCCAGACCTTTGTCTACTTTCAAAAATGGCACGACATTTTTTTCCTGCCACAGATAAGCCGCACTCATTTTGCCGTTGATTTCACGATCGAGAGTATTTTCAAATAGTATTGCGCCGAGTATGCGTTCGCCAGTGAAAGCCGGGCTGGTAATAATGCGAGTGCGCATGGCGTGCACCATATCGAACATTTCCTCATCATTATTATATTCAGACTCTTCAACGCCATACTGCAATAGCGCTTTTGGAGTGCTACCGCCACTTTGATCTAATGCAGCGATAAAGCCCTTGTTATCTCTGACTTTCGCCAGCATCTCTTGATTGGCTTGGGAGGCCATAATGTTACTCCTCGATTCGTATGTCTTTCGACTGTAGGTTACAGGGTAATTATTCCACTAATTTTGCTTATTTTTATTGTTTTTATGCGTGTTTTGCTTTTTCTTCCAACATCGCAACAGCGGGTAAGGTTTTGCCTTCCAAAAACTCCAGAAAAGCCCCACCACCTGTCGATATATAAGATATTTTATCGGCAATATCATACTTGTCTACCGCCGCTAAGGTGTCGCCACCACCTGCGATAGAAAAGGCATTACTGTTGGCGATTGCTTTTGCTAATGCTTTAGTACCCTCACCAAATTGATCAAACTCGAAGACGCCTACCGGGCCGTTCCATACTATAGTACCGGCAGCTGCAATCATGTCAGCCAGACGAGCGGCAGTTTCAGGCCCTATATCAAATATCATATCGTCATCCGCGACTTTGCTGACACCTTTCAATTGTGCAGTTGCGTCTTCAGAAAACGCATCCCCAACGACAACATCTACCGGAACAGGTATTTCACCACCATTGGCTTTCGCGTTTTCCATCAGCTTTTGGGCTTCGGCGATCAAATCTTTCTCGTACAGGGATTTACCGACATTGTGCCCCTGTGCGGCGATAAAAGTATTGGCGATACCACCACCAACAATCAACTGATTCACCTTGCCAGAGAGCGATTCCAAAACCGTGAGTTTTGTCGAAACTTTTGAACCGCCAACGATAGCCAGCATCGGTCTCGCCGGGTTATCTAACGCTTTACCCAAGGCTTCCAATTCGCCCGCCAATAGTGGTCCAGCACAAGCGACCTTGGCATATTTTCCTGCGCCATGTGTCGATGCTTGAGCGCGGTGAGCGGTGCCAAAAGCATCCATAACGTAGATATCGCATAATGCAGCATACTGCTGACTCAACTGAGGATCGTCTTCCTTTTCACCTACATTAAATCTGACATTTTCCAGCACCACGACTTCCTGCTCAGCAATCTCGACGCCATTTAAATAATCTTTCTCTAATCTGACCGGCACAGATAGGACATCAGCCAGATAGTCTACAACGGGCTGCAAGCTAAACTCGTCTTCCGGCTGACCTTCTGTAGGTCGGCCTAAATGGGACATCACCATGACTTTAGCACCAGAATCCAGCGCCATCTTAATAGTCGGCAAAGACGCTTTGATACGGGCATCAGACGTGACTTTACCTGCTTTCACGGGCACATTCAGATCCTGCCTAATCAAGACCCGCTTGCCGGCTAAATCTAAATTGCGCATTTTTAAAACTGTCATTTTTGTTCCTCGGTGAATATCTGTATTAGGTATTTATTTTTGCATCATCGCCAGGCTGGTATCCAACATTCTATTGGCGAAACCCCACTCGTTATCGCACCATACCAGCGTTTTTACTAACCTTTTATGACTGACCCGCGTTTGTGAACCATCCACAATGCAGGAATGGGGATTATGATTAAAATCAGTTGATACCAAAGGCTCTTCTGTATAATCCAGTATGTTCTCCAAACGACCTATACGGGCTGATTGCAGTGCCTCGTTCACATCGTCAATGCAGGTATCTTTCGCGAGCGTAACACTTAAGTCCATGGCTGTTACGTTGATGGTAGGTACCCTCACTGCAATGGCTTCAAAGCGTCCGGCAAATTTAGGCAGGATACGCTCAATGCCAATAGCGAGTTTGGTGTCTACTGGAATAATTGATTGACTGGCTGCCCGAGTTCGGCGCAAGTCAGGATGATAGGCATCGATAACCTGCTGGTCATGCATGGATGAGTGAATTGTGGTAATAGTGCCGCTTTCGACCCCAAACTTGTTATCCAGCACCTGTAAAACGGGCACAATGCAGTTGGTCGTACATGAGCCATTGGATACGATTTTGTGGCTGTCATTCAGGTTATGATCATTGACCCCAAAGATGACGGTTTGATCCATATCATCCTGTTGGCAGGGCTGTGAGAACAACACTTTTTTTGCACCTTGCTGCAGGTGTAACTCACCATCAGCTCGCGAATGGTAGACCCCTGAACATTCCAGTACCAGATCGATATTTAGTTCAGCCCAGGGCAACGATTCTATGTCAGGGCTCGACAACAACTGGATATCATCCCCTGCCACATTCAGCAGGTTATCCTTCAAGGCGACTGAATAGCCAAAACGCCCATGGGTACTGTCATACTTCAATAAGTGAGCAATACCTTCTGGTGCTGCCACCTCATTGATGGCCACCACCTGAATAAGCGAGTTTCTGCCAGATTCATAAAGTGCTCTGAGAACACTGCGTCCTATTCGCCCAAAACCATTGATGGCGACTCGTATCATGTATTTATCCGATTGAAAGAGATGTATCACTGGTGGGTTTATACAAAAAAGCCCACCCGTGATAGTTATGATGGCTGCAGATTATAAGATCTCCTGGGCTGCAGACACAACTGCATCAGCAGTAATATTGAAGTGCTTGAACAAGTCTGCTGCCGGTGCGGATTCACCAAAAGTATCCATACCAACGATACGCCCCTGTAATCCTACATACTTGTACCAGAAATCTTTAATACCCGCTTCGACTGCAACCCGCGTAGTGACTGCCGCTGGCAATACCGATTCCTGATAATCAGCATCCTGCATCTCGAATACGTCAGTGCTTGGCATCGAAATAACACGCACCTTGGTGCCCTTAGCGGTCAGTTGTTTTGCCGCTTCAACCGTTATTCCAACTTCGGAACCGGTGGCAATCAGAATCACATCTGGTTGGCCATCACAATCCACCAATTTATAGCCGCCTCGTTGAATATTCGCTAATTGCTCATCGCTGCGCGGTTGCTGCGCCAGCCCCTGACGACTGAATACCAATGTTGATGGACCATCTTTATTTTCAATTGCACATTTCCAGGCAACAGCAGATTCCACTTGATCACATGGACGCCAGTTTTGCAGGTTTGGGGTATAACGCAGTGACGCCATTTGTTCGACTGGCTGATGCGTAGGACCATCTTCCCCCAACCCGATGGAATCATGAGTATACACGAAAATGGCCGGCACTTTCATTAGTGATGCCATACGAACGGCATTACGGGCATATTCCATAAACATCAAAAAGGTCGCACCGTAAGGTTTGAAGCCACCATGCAGGGCAATACCATTCATCATGGCAGACATTCCAAACTCTCGGACACCATAATAAACATAGTTACCATTGGCATCGTCTCTTTCAAGTCCCTTACTGCCAGACCAGATAGTTAGGTTGGAGCCCGCTAAGTCAGCCGAACCACCCAATAACTCTGGTAACATCGGTCCAAAAGCATTGAGCGCATTTTGTGATGCTTTTCTGGAGGCAATATCTGCCGAGTTTGCCTGTAGCTCTTTGATGTATTGCTCAGACTTAGCGTCCCAATCAGCTGGAAGCTCACCGGCTAAACGACGTTTTAATTCCGCCCCCAGTTCTGGATAGGCACTGCAATAGGACTCAAAGCGAGATTGCCAGTCACTTTCCAATTTCTGGCCTTGTTGTGACGCGCTCCAGGCCGATTTAATGTCATCAGGTACTTCAAAAGGCGCATGTGGCCAATTTAACTGCTCTCTTGCCAGTTTAATTTCATCATCACCCAGGGGGGCTCCATGACAGGATTCAGTACCTTGTTTGTTCGGTGCACCAAAACCAATGACAGTCTTACAACAAATAAGAGTAGGTTTGCCAGATTCTGCCCGCGCCGCATCAATTGCCTGTTTCACAGCTTCAGCGTCATGTCCATCGATATCACGGATAACGTGCCAGCCATAGGCTTCAAAGCGCGCGGGAGTATCGTCGGTAAACCAACCTTCCACTTCTCCATCAATGGAGATGCCGTTGTCATCCCAGAACGCGACCAATTTACCCAGTCCCAGCGTCCCCGCTAAAGAGCAGGCTTCATGGGAAATGCCTTCCATTAAACAACCATCACCTAAAAACACATAGGTGAAATGATCAACAATATCGTGACCTGGACGATTAAACTGTGCCGCCAGCGTCTTTTCGGCAATGGCCATACCCACAGCATTGGTCACACCCTGGCCCAATGGTCCTGTCGTGGTTTCAATACCTGGGGCATAACCATATTCGGGGTGTCCCGGCGTTTTTGAATGTAATTGACGGAAATTTTTAAGTTCTTCGATGCCTAAATCATAACCCGTTAGATGCAACAGAGAATAAATCAGCATTGAACCATGTCCGTTAGACATGACAAATCGGTCTCTATCAGCCCACTCTGGATTGTTCGGGTTGTGTTGCATATAGTCACACCACAATACCTGAGCGATATCCGCCATCCCCATTGGGGCTCCTGGATGTCCAGATTTTGCTTGTTGCACTGCATCCATACTCAGTGCTCGGATCGCATTGGCTAACTCTCTACGATTTGGCATTTTTACTCCCGCTCTTAAACTTTTTGGGTCAGATGATTTTTCAGGGCATACCCTGACTAAATAAAATGACGGCTATTCTCGCGCACCCCCAGCACAACTGCAATTGAAAATGTTGTGCAAATAAGTTTGCAGTTATAATTCATAAATCTAACCCGATGACCGATAACAAGTAAACAACCATATAGACATTTAGACGTCTAGCAGTATATACTCCGAATAAGTTTGAGAGTTGAACATAAAAACGACAGCTCTGTAAAAGAGGAAATAAAAAATATGGCAAAACATTTGTTTACTTCAGAGTCAGTATCGGAAGGACATCCGGATAAAATTGCAGATCAGATTTCTGACGCAGTACTTGACGCAATATTGGAACAAGATCCTAAAGCGCGCGTAGCCTGTGAAAGCTACGTCAAAACCGGGATGGTCATGGTAGGTGGTGAAGTCACTACCTCTGCCTGGGTTGACATTGAAGAACTGACCCGCAAAACCGTGCGGGATATTGGCTATACTCACTCTGATATGGGTTTTGACGCAGACAGCTGTGCCATATTAAATACGATTGGTAAGCAATCTCCTGATATCAATCAGGGTGTAGATCGCACACGACCTGAAGAGCAAGGCGCAGGCGACCAGGGATTAATGTTTGGTTATGCCAGCAACGAAACAGATGTGTTAATGCCCGCCCCCATCACCTATTCACATCGATTAGTGAAACGTCAGGCGGAAGTGCGTAAAGATAAAGTACTGCCATGGCTTCGCCCAGATGCAAAAAGCCAGGTGACGTTTGCTTACGAGAATGACAAACCAATTGGCATAGATGCAGTTGTTCTCTCTACGCAACATAGTGAAGCGGTTAGCGAAAAAGATTTGCACGAAGCGGTTATGGAAGAAATCATTAAGCCGGTGCTGCCGTCTGAATGGTTAACCAAAGAAACCAAATACTTCATTAACCCAACAGGTCGCTTCGTTATTGGCGGTCCCATGGGAGATTGTGGCCTGACAGGTCGGAAGATCATTGTCGATACCTATGGTGGTATGGCTCGCCATGGTGGCGGTGCGTTCTCTGGTAAAGATCCTTCAAAAGTGGATCGCTCAGCAGCCTATGCTGGCCGTTATGTAGCAAAAAACATTGTTGCTGCGGGTTTGGCTGAACGCTGTGAAATTCAGGTTTCTTACGCCATTGGTGTGGCCGAGCCGACATCTATCAGCATAGATACTTTCGGTACAGGCAAAGTGTCAGACGAAAAGCTGACGCAACTGGTTCGCGAATTCTTTGATTTGCGTCCATATGGCTTGATCAAGATGCTGGATCTTGAGCGTCCGATTTATCAGCAAACGGCAGCTTACGGTCACTTTGGTCGTGAAGAGTTCCCATGGGAAGCCACAGATAAAGCCGAGCAACTAAAGTCCGCTGCTGGCATTTAAGGCAGCAGAAATCAACCTTACCTAAATAGAGAGGCACTTAGCCTCTCTTTTTTTGCCTGTACTTTTTCAGGCAAAACGTCCTTGAATACCACACTCCATCTGGACAGATAGACAGTGCACCACTATTCTGAGGACGTTAAATTATTCTAACTCAAATTCAGTTTTCACATGGGGTCATGCAATGCATCGCTGTAAATGGTTATTAGTTGTTCTAAGTTGTCTAATACTGGTCTCCTGTGCTAAATCCCCTACCGGCCGAAACACCATCAAACTGTTTTCTACCGAGCAACTCAACGAGATGGGGGAGCAGGCCTTCACCAGCCTAAAAGAACAGAGTTCTGTTTCCACCAAAGCGGTACAAAATGATTATGTGCAGTGCGTTGCCGAGAATATTATTGCACAGGTACCTAAAAAGACCTTTCCCGGTGAATGGGAAATCGTGGTTTTTGACGATGAACAGATCAACGCCTTCGCACTGCCTGGTGGCAAAATCGGAGTCTACACGGGATTACTTAAAGTCGCTGAGAATCAGCACCAATTAGCTGCTGTTATTGGTCATGAAGTGGCGCATGTTATTGCTGAACATGGTAACGAGCGCATGTCCAGCAGCACAATCGTTGGATTAGGTATGGAAGTCACAAATCAGGTTTTGGGAGCCAATAAAGTATCCCACAACAAAGATATTATGGCTGCTATCGGCCTTGGTGTGCAGGTAGGATTTCAATTGCCTTTTAGTCGAACCCACGAATCAGAAGCTGATATCATTGGTCTGGATTTGATGGCAAAAGCCGGATTTGATCCAAAGCAATCGGTCAATCTATGGCAAAACATGGATAAAGCCAGCAGCGGTGAAAGGCCCTTGGAGTTTATCTCCACTCACCCGGCACCGGATACCCGCATTAAGCAACTGCAAAAGAACATGAGTAATGCCACTGTGCTTTATCGCACGGCACCGGTAAAGCCCAAATGCGAATCGAATGGTCGCAAATAACCAGAAGATATTCAGAACATTCTAGCGGCCATCGCCCTCCCAGCGAAACAGTCGGGCACTAAGCAGTAAAAATACCACGGTCATTAGCCCCAGTGTCAGCATTGCGTAGCGAATGTCCCAAAATCCGGCGCCTTCCGTCATAACCTGCCGAGCCGACGCAACGATATGGGTCAATGGTAAAATATTTGCGATACTTTGCAGCCACGCTGGCGCACCTTCCAGCGAAAACCACACGCCAGATAGAATCATCATGGGCCAGGTAACGAGGTTAAGCAGCCCCCCCGCCAACTCTTCACTGCGGCTGCGGGATGCCATCAACAGCCCTAATGAAATCATGCAAAAAGCACCCAGCATGGCAATAAACAGTAATAGCCAGTAAGAACCCAACATATAAAAATCAAACATCAAATTACAAACAAAGAAAATGCCTGCGGCCATCACCACCACAATAAACAACCGGGACAGGATTTGCGCCAGAATAAACTCCATCGCATTCAGCGGTGTTGCCTTTAAACGCTTGAGCACGGATGCTTTGCGATAGCGGACAATCACATAGCCGACACCAAACAAACAACTAAACATCATGTTCATCCCCAGAATGCCCGGTAACACCCAGTCCAGATAACGAATTTCGCGGCCGGTTAGCGCCACTCTTTTAAACTCAGGAAACTCACGCAACAGCAACTGTTCGACAAAGTAACCATTTGGCGATGAGTCATTTAACCAGTATGTGCCTTCAAGCGGGGCCACCAGCAGATCAAGACTGTGTCGCTGTACTCTGTCCATTGCTTTTTCACGATCATCATAGGAAACAAATTCGATATAACGCAGGGAATAGAAGTGCTCCATACGCAACTGCTGCTGAGATTGTGTTGCTTGCTGAGACTGAACTACCTCGCCTAGTAATCCCACCTTGTATTGCGGGCGCCCCTCGCCATCAAAAATAAAATAAAAACCGACAAGAATAAGAAGTGGGAACGCAATATTCCACCCTAGCGACGCTCGGTCACGGAAAAACTCTACATTTCGCGCCTTAAAAACAGCATAAAATCGTTGCCACATGCTAAGCCTCCAGCGTTTGTCCGGTGAGTTTAAGGAATAAATCGTCAAGATTTGCGGACTTGACACTCAGGCCGTCCAACTGCACTTGATACTCGGTGAGTAAGCCAAGCGCCCGCTCGACACTCTGGGTATTGATCTCCCAAAAGCCATTTTTGTGTTGCATCGGGAGTTTAGCGAGCAATTCATCGGCGATCTGCTGCTCCGGAAGTCGAATTAATGCACCACTGAAATGTTTTCCTAACAAGGTATTGGGATTGCCTTTTTCAATAATGCGCCCCTTATCCATCAATTCGATATGATCACACAGGTATTCTGCCTCATCCATGTAATGGGTTGTCAGCACCACTGTTTTACCCTGCTGTTTTATTAGATTAATGAGATCCCAGAAATTTCGTCTGGCATGAGGATCCAGGCCTGTAGTCGGCTCATCCAGAAATAAGACCTTGGGGTCATTCACCAGTGCTAACGCCAGTAACAATCGTTGCCGTTGCCCACCGGACAGCTTGCGATGGTCCTGTGTCACAAATTCCTGAAGCTGACACAGCTCAACCAGGCGGTTTTCATCGACAGGATTAGGATAAAACGCACTGAATAAACGAATAGTTTCGATGGTCGTCAGATAATCCTGCAATGCCGTGTGTTGAAACTGAATGCCTATTTGGTTGAGTGCCTCTTTGTCCATTGCTTTACCATAATAAGCAATATCACCGCTATCAGGGCTAATGATCCCTTCCAGCATTTCTATGGTAGTGGTTTTCCCGGCTCCATTTGGGCCAAGTAAACCGAAACAAATGCCTTCTGGCACGGTAAAACTAATATTGTCTACCGCTTTTTTGCCAGCGAACGATTTGCTTAGATTGGTGACAGCGATCACAGAGGTCATGGCAGATCCTAATCAATTCCTTGAGGTTGCACTTTGCCATAGTTTCAGAAGAAGCAACAAGTGCCAAAAGTAACAACCATTGTATTTAACAGAAGCTCGTGCTTTCATATCCCGAAAATAACAAAGGCAAACTTCACAGCTTCATGCGCATTCCCCGAATTTATCACCCCGAACTATTACACGTTGATCAAATGGTTACCTTGAGCAAAGATGCCAGCAACCATGTTATCAATGTCCTGAGATTAAAGAACGAACACCCGGTCGTCTTGTTCAATGGCGATGGCAACGAATATAGTGCCGAATTACAAATCATCGGTAAACGACAGGCTGAAGCGCTGGTGCTCAGTAAACTGAGCATCAGCGTTGAATCCAGCCTTGAAATACATCTTGGTCAGGGCATATCCAAGGGCGATCGCATGGACTTTGTTATCCAGAAAGCCGTCGAGCTGGGCGTTACAGAAATAACCCCACTGATCACTGAGCGCTGTGTCGTCAAACTCAATCAGGAGCGTTGGCAAAAGAAGTCGCAACAATGGCAGAAAATAGCCATATCGGCATGCGAACAATGTGGTCGTAATTTCTTGCCCACTATTCATTCTCCGATGCCGTTGCAAGAGTGGATGCAACAATCCACCCGACAACTCAGGCTAACCCTGAACCCCAAAGCGGATAAGCGCTTACTGCAACTCAACTTACCCCGTGACGGAGTACGCTTATTAATTGGACCAGAGGGTGGATTGTCAGACTCGGAAGTATATCAGTCAGAGCAAAACGGTTTTCATGATGTGTCGTTAGGACCAAGAGTTCTGCGCACTGAAACTGCGGCTTTGGCAACGCTGGCTATCCTACAGGCACAGTTTGGTGATTTATAATGGCCTTGTGACTATTTAGCTAAGAATGCCGTATTCCACTGCCTTAAGCACGGCTCGGGTGCGATCTCGTACCCCCAGTTTTGCGAGAATAGTAGACACCTGATTTTTAACCGTACCTTCCGATTTATGCATCGCTGAGGCGATTTCTCGATTGCTGTAGCCCGCAGCCATCAGGCGTAAGATTTCAGTTTCCTTTTCCGACATAGGTTCTGGCTGGTCAAAGCTCTCGAAATCCCGTTGAAGGCCTTGCAATCCCTGCAACACCTTTTCAGTGATTGCCGGCTGAATTAAGGTCTTGCCGGAATGCACGGTTTTAATAGCCTCCAGAAGACTTTCCAAGGAGACATCTTTTAACAGATAGCCTTTTGCTCCCTGCTGAATTGCCTGTATTACCAATTGGTGATCATCAAAGGTTGTCAACATAATAACCGGGATTGCAACCCCCGCAGCATTGAGCGCTGCTACCGCATCAATACCGTTGACTCTCGGCATTCGAATATCCATAAGGATGACATCAGGTTGTGATTCGTTTACTCGGTGGACCACCTGATCACCGTCATCCGCTTCACCTACAACTGCGACTTCGGGTGACAGCCCCAACAAACTTTTGATTCCCTCTCTGACCAACGTCTGGTCATCGACAAGAAATACATTAATGGTCATATCGTGTTCTCTGTTGGTAATTCAATACGCGTAAAAAATCCATTGTGATTCACCTGAAAATCCACAGATCCACACAGCTTTTCTACACGTTCACGCATGCCCTTTAGGCCGTTGCCCGGTAAGAATGACATTTTGGCCTTACCATTATCCTGCATCTCAATGGTCAGTTTGTTTTCAGCACTGAAAATACGCACGCAAAAGTGATCACTGTTACCGTGCTTCAGACTGTTAGTGAGGGATTCCTGAACACACTTTAATACGGTATCTGCTATATCAACATCGCTGATGGATAACTGTTCGTCTAACTGCAAGTCGATTTGCAGTCTCGGTACAGCCGCGACCAATGCCTCCAGCGACTCGCGCAATTCAATGTTGGATTTTTCCCGGATTTCGGTGACAGCCTCACGCACATCAGACAATAATAATTTGGCAATCGCGAAGCTTTTTTCAATTTGTTGCTTTGCCTCACCTTCCGACTTATGCATCGCGACCTGCAGATTAATGGTAAGGGCGGTTAGATGATGTCCTACAAGATCATGAATATTCCGTGCTATGCGCACCCGCTCTGACTGTTTGGTTGCCTCCCTTAACAAGCTTTGTGCGGCTAATAACTCCCGATACAACTGCTGGCTTTCATCTTTGGCGTCACGTTCTTTGCGCGCTGCATCCACCATCACGACCGTGAAAAAGATCAACATACTATACAAAAGAGCACCGAATATAATGTACTCATCCTGCCAATGGTAAGCGAAAATACAATAATACAGAAAGACCAGAACAGGTATGACTAACAAGGTGTGCGACAGTCGCATCAGGTATACCAGATGACCACTCCAAATCCCCAGCAATATGGCATTAAATGTATAAGGCAAGGTAAAAAACAGCGCATAGATAAGCAATAATTGCAAAGTGATCAGCAACAAATACCAATGCTCACTCAAATCCATATGCTCTTTAGTAGTTTGAATAAACAGGACAATTTGTGCGGCATATAACAAACACGCAATGACAAAAACAGCGGGTTCAAACGATTGTTGCGCAGCCAAATACAGAGCAATAGAAGCGACCACAACAATAGTGATTACGCCACTAAGTCGGGAACTGCCAAACTCTTCAATCCAATCAGGTTTAATCATTTACTGAATTTACACCATTCACAGTTTTATCATTCTGGAAATGACATTGTACACGGGCTTCGTCTGAGCACTATAGGCCAAAAGTCATTTTTAATTTTGTGACTTTATTCACTACGATCAGCAAGTTAATAGTTCTAATTTAGTCAGCATTAGAACTCTACAGTGAAGCGTTATAACGATGACAGTAATTCATATTATTGGATTTTACTTACATATATTGGCAGGAAGTGCAGCATTGCTGCTGGTTTGGATGCCAATGACAGTGAAAAAAGGCAGTTTGGATCACAAAAAATTTGGCCGCTACTATCACAATGTAATGATGCTGGTCGCTGGCAGCGGTGCGGTGATTGCCACTCTTGTCATAATTGATCCTATTTTGATACATGGTGCACGCCTTCAGGAAACCCATGACCGGGACATATTCATTACCAAAATGCGGGTGTTTTATAGTCTGCTACTATATTTAAGCTTGCTGGTTTACGTTGGCTTAAAACATGGTGAGAAAGTACTGGAATGTAAAACAGATACAACCTTACTAAACCGCTGGCAACACCTGCTGCCAAACTACCTTCTGGTATTGGCCGGTGTACCTCTGTTTAGCGCCGGCTGGCTCAACAACATGACGTTAGCCATGATTTTCCCATTTCTCGGCGCTGCTACAGGTATCAGTCATATCCTATACAGTACCGGTAGAAAGAGTGCGAAAAATCAATGGCTACAACAACATCTGAGTGCTTATATCGGTACAGCCATTGGGGCCTATACAGCATTCCTGGCTTTTGGTGGCAGAACACTGCTTAATGATATTGGACAATGGCAAATTGCCTTTTGGATAATGCCCGGCGTTATTGGTAGTTTCGTTATCAGGCATTTCTCTATTAAGTATGCCCCTAAACCTACCGCACAGTGAAAACGTAATCGACCAATAGCACTGCATCTGGGTGTGCAGTGAACTTTGATTGAATGTGAGCAACGATGCAGAACAAAAATTCTGGCGAATTATTTGTTGAATCCCGGAAGTTTGCCATCATTACTCAGAATGTGCTGATTCTTTTATCTGAGCAGCACATTTTTATTTTTCACGCATTTCAGGGGAATTAAGTTGAGCATTAAACTAGCCATAGTGATGGACCCCATCATCGCCATCAATATCAAAAAAGACACCAGCTTCGCTATGCTATTGGAAGCACAGGAGCGGGACTACCAGCTCACTTATCTGGAAATGAACGATCTGTACATTGACAACGGGCAACCCATGGCAATGAGCAGAGCACTCACTGTTGAACGTAATGAGGAAAACTGGTTCACACTTGGGGAGATGCAGCGAACTCCGTTGCAGGACTTTGATGTCATTTTAATGCGCAAAGATCCTCCTTTTGATCGTGAGTTCTTATATGCCACTCAGATCCTGGAACTGGCAGAAAGCAAAGGGTCATTGGTTGTCAATAAACCGCAATCATTGCGGGATTTTAACGAAAAGCTGTTTACCGCAATATTTCCCGACCTCATTCCGGATACGCTGGTGACCAGAGACGCACAACTGGTTCGAGAGTTTCATAACAAACATCAGGATATAATCTGCAAACCACTGGATGGCATGGGCGGTACGTCTATATTCAGAGTGAAAGAAGATGGCAATAATCTTGGGGTGGTCATTGAAACACTGACCAATCTGGGTCGTCAGTATGCGATGTTTCAGGCCTTCTTGCCGGAAATAAAAGAAGGTGACAAACGTATACTTATTGTCGATGGACAAGTCGTTCCCTATGGATTGGCGCGACTGCCAAACAAAGGTGAAACCAGAGGCAACCTGGCAGCGGGTGGCATTGGTCGCCCCCAACCGCTTAGTGAATCAGACAAACGTATCGCCGAGACCATTGCTCCTTTTTTGGTTGAGCGTGGGCTCATATTCGTCGGTCTGGATGTTATTGGTGATAAAATAACTGAAATTAACGTCACCAGTCCGACCTGTGTGCAGGAAATTGAGGCGGCATATGACGTTGATATTACCGGAATGTTGTTCGACGCTATTGAAAAACGACTTAAAAAACAATAAATCAGTACTATAGTAAAAAGAGACGATTCATTTTAGGAGCAATTTAGCCATCGCTATGAGCACCAGTAGTAGTTTACAAAACCATTTTTTAATCGCCACGCCCTCGCTGGATGGAAGTTATTTCAGTAAAAGCGTGACGTACATTTGTGAGCACAATGAAGATGGTGCAATGGGAATTGTTATTAACCAAAAAACCGACATGACTCTGAAGCAGCTTTTAGGCTTAACAGATAGTGACGCAATCGTGGATACCTCCCATCAGGATTGCATCGTATTCTCTGGTGGCCCGGTCAGCAAAGACAGAGGCTTCATATTACATACTTCACAACCTGGCTGGAGCTCCAGCCTTTCGTTGAGCTCCGAAATTATGGTCACAACATCAAAAGATATCCTCGCCGTCATTGGTAATGAAGAGGGGCCAGACAAATCATTGGTTGCTTTAGGTTATTCAGGCTGGTCTCCGGGTCAATTAGAAGAAGAACTGGAAGAAAATAGTTGGCTGACATTGGAAGCAGATGTTGACCTGCTCTTTAACGTCGCTCCAGAAGATAAATGGCAAAAGGCCATTGAGAAATTAGGCATTAATATCTGGCAATTGTCCCCTAATGTAGGCCACGCCTGATTCCAACGCCTATCTCGGGGCTCGCATGTGGCATTTATTTCACATACAATATGTAAAATAAATGTAATCGATTCATTTTTCGCAGAGTCTCAGTGATAAAACTCTTTCGCATATGCAGCCTGTTATGCCTCTTGTGTAGTGTTCAAATATTTGCACAAACTGCTACTGCCTCTTTGATCGAACAAGCCCAGTCATATGACCGTACTGAGCGTCAGGAATTATTGGACTTACTCAACCCGCCTTTGGCAAATGGCGTCTTTGATAATTTTCCGGAAGAGAAACTGGAAGCGATTCGTTTGGTCACCAATGCCTATTTAAAACTGGGTAAGATGGCCGAAACCGAGTCCTCATTTATGCGGTTGAGAGCAGAAGCCCATAAATACGACAATCCATTCTACCTCGGTAAAAGTTATTTTTTTGAAGGTGAGATGCTAGGTGCACAAGGAAAATTGCAAGAAGCATTGGACGCCAAAGAAGCAGGGTATCAGGTATTTCTCAGCACCGATAATAAAACCGAAATCGCCCATATGCTTGTGGAGATAAGTAGTGGGTTGAGAGTCATGGGACGCTATAGTGAATCATTACAAAAGGCTACCGAAGCGCGACGTATCAGTGAATCGATAGAGGATATCTACGGTGTTGCCAGTGCCTACAATGCCCTGTCGATGTCACACAGCTTAGTGGGAAATTACGGACGTGCGCTGGAAGCGATGTTGCAAACATTAGCGCTGGACAAACAAGCTGGCGAAGACAGCGAGATGGCAACAACGTTGTACAACATTGCGGACATCTACGAACGCATGAATGATATCGAAATGGCTAAAAGGTATTACCTTGAAGCTTTGAAAATGGATTCAGAGGACAAAAATCCAGAGCATATTGGGTTCGATTATGTTGCACTTGGCAATATTGAACGCAAACTGGAAAATTTTGGCAAAGCGCGTACATATCTGCTTAAAGCGTTAGATGCCTTTAAACAGATCGAATCGGGAAAAAATATTGCATGGACTTACAATTCTTTAGCCCGTGTTGATCTTAAAGAAGATGACTTGGAAAATGCCGAGTCCCATATCCGCAATGCCTGGACGCACCTTAAAAAAGCTAAGGTAGAAGATGAGGTTAACCACATCGACAATCGTTTGTTGGCCGCCGAATTAGCACTGAAACGAACACGACTTAAAGCTGCCCACGACTATCTGGATGAAGTTGAAGAACTGGCGGTAGAGCAGCAATCAGTCGGCAAATTGCAGGAGCTATTTACCCTGCGCAGCAATATTTTTGTCGCGCAAGAAAATTACGCTGAGGCCCTGGCAGCCTACCAACAATATCACCAGTTAACGACGCGTATTAATCAGGAATCTCGAGCTGTTACAATCGCGAATTTGCAAAACAGTATCGATTATTTACATCAAGAACACCAAATCGGACTATTGGAAAATGAGAAAACCCTAAAAGAAACGCAGTTAGCCACGGCAAAATCACAACGAAATGCCTGGATTGCCATATTAACCTCTGTGGTATTTATTTTTGGTGCGATAGGATACCGGGAGTATACCCGACGCAAGGTGACAACACAGCACCGACAAATGGCCGAAGAATTGGTCGATAAGAAAAATGAAATGCTAGCAGAGGTAGCCCATGAACTGCGTAGTCCATTAACCGCATTGAAACTGCAAATTGAGACACTGGAATATAACCTTGAAGACAACCCTAAAGCCGCCTATAACCGCCTGAATAAAAAAGTCACAGAGCTGAATCAACTGATAGACGATCTGTACCAACTTGCCAGAGCAGACAATGGGTTATTGCAGTTAGATATGCAGGAAGTTCCTTTACTCGAAATTGTTGAAGAGGTTACGGAAGGATATGTTGAGGTATTGCAACATCAAGGTCTGACATTGAAAACCGAAATTCAGGTAAGTCCGCATGATCTTTTGCGGTGTGATGCCAATCGCCTCAAACAAGTATTAGTAAATCTACTTAGGAATAGCCTGCATTATACCGACGCCCCCGGCGAGGTCCGCTGCACCGTCAAAAGAAAAGATGATAGCTATTATCTGGTAGTGGAAGATTCTGCACCCGATGTTGATGAGCTGGAATTAAAGCGCCTATTCGAACGACTTTACCGAGCTGATCTGGGTAAAAGTAATGATACCGGCGGGGCGGGGCTAGGCTTATCCATATGCAAAAGTCTCATTGAGGCTCATGGTGGCAACATAGTGGCAGACAAAAGTGATTTGGGAGGACTAAAAATAACTATGACACTACCCAGCCTCCTAAACACGCTATCTAACCAAGAGGATGGCTCAACCAAGGCAGCATAAATATGTCAAAAATGGCACAACCTCAGGCAGTTCAAGCGCATAAAGAAGACGTTATAAGCTGGTCACATTTTCAGCAAGTGAGGCTCTGTGTGGGCACCATTATTGCGGTGGATGATTTCCCGGAAGCCAAAAAGCCGGCCTATAAACTACAAGTGGACTTTGGGTCCGAAATCGGTACCCGAAAGTGCAGCGCACAAATAACCGCCCTTTACAACAAACAAGAATTATTAGACAAGCAGGTTGTTGCCGTCGTCAATTTCCCTCCAAAACAAATAGGACCTTTTATGTCAGAATGCCTGGTGACTGGCTTCTATCGGGAAAATGGCGATGTGGTATTGGCTGTACCTGATAAACCTGTCAGCAATGGCCAGCGCCTGGGTTAAAGATAACGTAGCAACCAATGCTGATGTCGTGTTTTAAATCCTGCGTACCAGCGACAGGCAAAATACATGATTCCCGTCACCACTATCCAGGCCCCATACAAACGATACATATCAGGTTGATATCCTTGTGGGAACGCATTTGGCCCTTGCATCTGCCAACCAACGGGTGCATTTATCGTGATGATAAATAACAACACCGCCAAACCATGAATCAATGGCACATGCACAACATAGTAGAAAAAGGGGACGCGTCCAAATAACAATAGTGGCCGCAACGCCCCTTCCACCCCGGGTTTTTCTGTCATTTTTTGCAGCCAGGATAACAACATCAATGCGGGTCCTAATGTCATCAATAAAAACAGCAATGACGGCGGGTATTTCACGGTATTGAGAAAGGAGATAAACGTATATATTGCTCCCCTTTCCTGTTCTGCCCAGGGTTGCGGATCGCCATATAGGTTGAGAAGGCGTAAAACTATAAACCCAATAAACAATAGCAAGCCCAACCAAAAACTTCGCGCTATTAATAGGTTCTTATTTTCTGTTAACCAACCAGAAATTGCGTAACCCAATGCCATGACAGCAAACCATGGAATTATCGGATAGGCTATATAAAGACCCGCTCCCTGCGCGTTAAACGGCACCCACATATTCTGGTGCAACAATCCCCACAACCAGCCCCAGTCTCCAAATGTTGAGGCCTGAATCGGATCAAGCAGATTGTGACCCACGATGATAACGACACTGACGGCTCCAAGAACCTTTTTTGGCAGGTATATCAGTCCCGCGAGTATAATCATGCTGATCCCTAACACCCATATAACCTGAATAAAAAACCACGGCAGAAATGCAAATTTCCAGGAAGTGTTTACCACAACTAGCTCGATGAATATCAGCCACAACCCACGAGACAGGAGAAAATTCCGAAGTTCAGTCTTGTCGTTGACCTTTTGCTCGAACAAAAAGGCACTCATACCGGTTAGAAACACAAATACCGGAGCACAAAAATGCGTAATCCAGCGAGTAAAAAATAACTCCGGGGAGGTTTGACCGAGATCCTCTGGTTGGTATGCAAAGGGACTAAAAAAGTCCCTGACATGATCCAATCCCATGATAACAATCACCAATCCACGTAATTGATCTATGGCGTTTAGCCGATGCGACGTATCTGACATTGTTATGTTCTTTTTATTACACTGCCCCAAGTTTGGTAGCAAGCGGCCAAATCAACAAGAGAAAATGGTAATTATTTGTTACAAGGCCATTTGAAACCGTTCCGTAAACATGGCAGTCTATTTTTGTCCCTTAGAAAGCACCTGCGTTATTGCATTAATAAGCTGCTCCTTTTGGAATGGCTTACCGATATGATCGGTAAAACCAACTTCCTGATAAGACTTGATGTCGTGAGCCATAACATTTGCGGTTAAAGCGATAACGGGCAAACCATCCAAATTTTTATCTTCGCGAATTCGTTGCATTGCAGTAACGCCGTCCATCACTGGCATTTGGATATCCATCAACACCAAATCAAACTTGTTGCTCTCCAGAGCATGTAAGGCCTCCTGTCCATTTTCAACCAAGGTAATTTTTGCACCGCATTGTTGCAACATCTCCTGCGCGATCATTTGGTTGATGTCATTATCCTCAGCCAATAATATCGCGACATTGTTCAGGTCGACGATGGTCTGTTCAGGTTTGTCGCTTACCGCTTCATTCGAGATGTCATAATCGATAAAGAAGGTAAAACAACTGCCTTCTCCCGGCGTACTGTCAACTTCAATGCGGCCTCCCTGTAAAAGCAACAACTGTTTTACTATGGCGAGTCCCAAACCAGTCCCACCATACTGTCGGGTCGTCGAACTGTCTTCCTGTTCAAACGCCTCAAACAAGCCAGCTTGATTGTCTTTGCTGATACCAATCCCGGTATCAGATACAGAAACCCGCAACTTTAGTCTTTCAGGTGCTTTCAAAGCCGTCAGTAAAACCTTAATGCCCCCTTCTTTGGTAAATTTCAGCGCATTTGAGCAGAGATTCACTAAAATCTGCAGCAATTTTGTTGGATCGCCAATGACAGGGCTGTCGCTATTACCTTTGGTTTCTATGGCAAATGTCAGACCATTACTTGTGGCTTGTTGGGCGATATGATTTTGTAGCTGTTGCAATACGTCGGAGATTAAAAAAGGAATATGTTCAATCTCCATTTTTCCCGCTTCGATTTTCGAGATATCCAGAATATCGTTAACAATGTGCAATAGCGTATGCGCGGATAACTCTGCTTTGTTGATGTACTCTTTTTGCTTGGTGCTTAACTGGGTTTCCTGCGTCAGTTCTAATAACCCCATAATACCGTTGATAGGTGTGCGAATTTCATGAGACATCGTTGCCAAAAATGCGGATTTTGCCTTATTTGCCTCTTCCGCTTTCAGTTTCGCCTGACGTAGCGCTAGTTCCATCTGTTTTGATTCGGTTATATCACTGTAGGTAGTCAGTACACCAGCTGGTTCTCCCTGTTTATCGGTTAATAATATTTTATTTGCAGATGTAAACCATTTGCTGCCGTCTTCCTGCAAGTGTTCATCCACGAAATTCAAGTAAGGCTCCCCTGTTTCCAAAACATCCTTATCCAGATACTCATACTCAATAGCGGCACTCATGTCCGCCATTAATTCCTGGTTGGTTTTACCGATGAGTTCATCGGCATGAGAGCACCCCATATCTTTTAAAAAAAGCTGATTCGCACCAATAAAACGAAGCTGTGTGTCTTTCCAAAACACCCCGTAGGGCAGCGTATTTATGACGGTTTCCAGCAAGACCTCTGAATGTTCAAGCTGTTGGGTCTTTTCATCAACGGCTTTTTGTAAGTCATCTGATACTTGTTTTAAAAATGAGAATAAATGATGTACGACAAATATGATCGCCAACGTGAAAAAGCTATATGCCAGTGAGTTGTTTAGCCACCCTTGAAAACTCAACACATAAGGGGCCGATGCCACAACAAATTGCCATTCATAGTACGAACAGGCAACAAAAAGCGTCCACTGAACTACTAGCCCCAAAAAGAAAACCACTAGCGATAGTCTGATTGAATTAACTAATGCAGCCAAAATCGCAGCGGCACCTAACAATAAGGTCCCTGAACCGGATAATCCAAAGCTTGCTAGTCCAGATACTCCGGCGGCGAAAAATACCACGACTAAGAATGCACCTTTAGCCTTTGCTGAGAGACGATGGCGAAATAGAGAAACAGCCATAAAACAAAGTAGAATAAACAGGTGAAAAGCCATGATGGGTAAAAAACCCAATTGCGTGGCTCGATAAACTGAACCAAAAACGGCAACTGAAATAAGCAAGGTTAACCCCAACAACAATTTATTGATCAAATTGTTGTGAATTGCTTTGAAATCAGTGCTTTGTATTTGAATCATGGTTGCATTTTTCGCGGTGGATAAAATAAAGATACACGCTGCTCTTAAAATTCCCAGTATTTCGGCTGATGTTTCAGTCCCACTGAAGTAAAATACGCTTCCCAATCAACAATATTGGAACAACCTTGTCACTCTCCGAAAATGTCGCCACCCTTTTGGGCTTTGATTTTGGCAAAAAAAGTATTGGTGTTGCGGTCATGCAAACCGTTACTGGAACAGCCGCACCGTTAAGCGCATTAAAAGCCAGAGACGGCATACCTGACTGGGACAATGTGGCAGCACTGGTCAAAGAATGGCAACCAGAGTTGATGATCGTTGGATTACCGCTAAACATGGATGGCAGTAAACAAGAAGTTACTTTTGCCGCACAAAAGTTTGCCAACCGTTTACAACATAAATATCGCATCAAAGTGGATACTTGCGATGAGCGTCTGACCACTGTCGATGCAAAAGCCAAACTGTTTGAGCTAGGTGGATTTAAAAAACTGGAGAAAGGAAAGATCGATAGTGTTTCTGCTTGCCTGATCCTGGAGAGCTGGCTGGAAAGACAGTATTAAATGTTGCTTGCCTGCACCTTATTTAGTACCAAAACGATAAAACCTAGCTACCACCTTGCAAGATTTTCCCTGCTAAACGTTTCTTATAAGTATCAAGTAATTTATAGGAAGTCTGCCTGTTGTCGTATCTTAGCCCTTTGACAAAAATCTTTTTATTGTGTTTTTTTTGTTCGCTACTTCCTTTATCTGTCGCTACCGCAGCCATCAACCAAATGCCTGACTGGCAACTGTACACACAAAGTGGCGAGAAGCTTGAATACCAAAAACTGCAAGGAAAACCGCTATTATTGCATTTCTGGGCCACTTGGTGTCCATATTGCAAAAAACTGCAGCCAGGCCTGGAGAGATTACGCCAAAAATACCAATCTCAAGGCTTACAGGTGATTGGCATTAGTTTTAACGAAGACCAGGGTGTCAAACCACAAGATACGCTAAGCAACCGGGGTATCAACTTCGTGACTGCGGTTGACGGTGATCAACTCGCCCGTGAGATGGGGGTAATGGGCACACCCACCACCTATTTTGTGTATGCAGATGGTACAATTTTGACCGTCACGAACACCTCAAATCCTAACGACCCGCTGCTGGAAAGGGCAGTATTGGCATTGCTGAATAAACCTGTTCCTGAAAGTGCCAATTAAGCAGATAACACCGAATCACCACCACATTGCCAACAAATCTCAAAACTGCCTTCATTGCACTCACCACACGCACGGCATTGCCATGAGCCTTGTTGGCCATTATCCGCCTCAAAGTCTGCCAAAATACGCTTAACCCGCGGTAGCCACTCATCATCTAAAAGCCATACTTCTGGCCAGGCATCAAATGGGGATATCTCCCCGACTCCACCAATAGCATATTCATTTTTGATAAAGCAGGGGATCCTGTAGCTCTGCAATAGATCGCGAACCTGCACTACTTTAAATCGGTTCTCGCTACTAAAGGCACGACAGGATTTTCCCATAATCCTAAAATAATCCGTTGGACAACTTGCAGAGTGGTTTTGGCAGCTTGAATGGTGTAGCCAAAAAATAAAGGAATGGCCGCTCCCTTACTGTTTTTTTGGCATAACCAGTCGAGTTGCCGGAGCCGCTATGCATGTTGTAGCAGACTCATCTGATGGGTGAACTGCGGCGCATTCAAAATATTATTTATTTTCATGTAGTTACCTTATATTTAGAGCGGTCAACTGATTAATTTAGGATTATCTGTTCTCGGTTAGTCCATATCGATAGTAACGTCAGTTAAGGAACCAAGGCTGGAACCTTCATCACTTTCCAGTTTCACCATCAACCGCAAATCATTTGGCGATTCAGCGTTGTGCAACGCCGCTTCCAGCGTAATTTTTCCTTCCTTATACAGATCATACAAAGCCATATCAAAGTTTTGCATACCCTGCTCTTTGCCTTTTTTCATGGCCTCTTTCAAGCCGGCTACCTCGCCCTTTTGAATCATATCCGTAACCAATGGCGAATTAAGTAGTATTTCTATCGCGGCAACCCGCCCCTTACCATCAGGAGTCGGTACCAGTTGCTGAGCCACAATAGCCCGCATATTGAGGCTTAAGTCATAACGCAGTTTGTCATGCAGTTCCGGCGGTGCTAAATGCATGATACGTTCAATTGCCTGATTCGCGTTATTGGCGTGCAAGGTAGCGACACATAAATGTCCGGTGTCGGCAAATGACATAGCGTACTCCATAGTTTCCATCGAGCGTATCTCACCGATTAAAATTACGTCTGGTGCTTGCCGCAAAGAGCTCTTCAAGGCATCGTCAAATGAATGGGTGTCAATACCCACTTCCCGCTGTGTGATGACGCAATTGATATGTTGATGGACAAACTCAATAGGATCTTCAATTGTTAAAATATGTCCATATGAGTTCTTATTGCGGTGACCTATTAATGCCGCTAACGATGTAGATTTACCGGTCCCCGTCCCACCCACAAACAGGATAAGGCCTTTTTTAGACATGATGACGTCTTTTAACACGTCTGGCAGCCCTAAATCATCTGCATTGGGGATTTGAGTGACAATGCGGCGCACCACCATACCAGCCTGATCCCGTTGCCAGAATGCACTACAGCGAAACCGTCCCACGCCTTCACGGGCGATGGCAAAGTTACATTCCCGGGTCTCTTCGAACTGTTTTTGTAAGTCTTCCGACATTGCCTGATGCACCAGGTTCAGAGCACCTGCTTCATCCTGCTTTTCCTCTTCCAGAGGTCGCATCTTCCCGTGTATTTTGGAACTGACCGGAAATCCTGATGTGACAAATAAATCCGAGCCGCCATTGGCCACCATTTTCTTTAAAAAATAATCCAGATCATGTGCCATGATTAACTCCCGAAGCCCGGCTTCTTATCAGTGCTTTTCGCGGCTGCATCTTGAGGCGTTATCAGCCCTTGTTGCACCAGACGCTGTAAACATTGATCCATAGTCTGCATGCCATACTGCTGTCCGGTCTGAATAACGGAATACATTTGCGCCACTTTATCTTCGCGAATCAGGTTTCGAATGGCCGGTATGCCAATCATAATCTCATGTGCCGCGACGCGGCCACCGCCCACTTTTTTCAACAGGGTTTGAGAAATAACGGCCCGAATTGACTCAGACAACATAGAACGTATCATGGCTTTTTCTTCCGCCGGGAAAACATCTACGATACGATCAATTGTTTTTGGTGCCGAGTTAGTATGCAGGGTACCAAATACCAGATGCCCTGTTTCAGCAGCGCTGATGGCTAATCGTATGGTTTCCAAATCCCGTAATTCACCCACCAAAATGATATCGGGGTCCTCACGCAGGGCGGAACGCAACGCATTGTTAAAGCTGTGCGTATCGCGATGTACTTCCCGCTGGTTGATCACGCACAACTTATTCTGGTGTACGAATTCAATGGGATCTTCAATGGTCAGGATATGTTCCCGCTTGTTAGTATTGATATAATCAATCATTGCAGCGAGCGTGGTACTTTTACCTGAGCCTGTTGCGCCGGTTACCAACACAATACCCGTTGGCTGGTTGATGATTTGTTTGAAGCTTTCCGGTGCACCCAGTTGATCCAGCGAAAGGATCTCGCTGGGAATGGTACGCAATACCGCTGAGGCACCCCGGTTTTGTAAGAAGGCATTGACACGAAAACGTGATAGCCCTTTGACTTCAAAAGAAAAATCCGTTTCCAGATTTTCTTCGTACTCTTTACGCTGCCGGTCATTCATGATTTCATAAATCAATGCTTTAACCTGCTTGTCATCCATCGGCTCAACATTTAATTTACGCATCTCTCCATCAACACGTATAACTGGCGGCAAACCCGCAGATAAATGCAGGTCAGATGCTTTGTTCTTCACACTGAAGGCTAAAAGTTCGGTAATATCCATGATATGGGTTCCGCTTAAGGTAAAACTTACTTAATTTTTAACAGTTATTATGAAACAAACAATAGCAGAACGTCTGAAATCCGCACTGGAATCAATTGCTCAATACAGCAAAAATTCACCAAATGCGCATCAAAACATCACATTACTGGCTGTGAGCAAGACAAAACCCATCTCAGATATCCTTGCAGCATACCAAGCTGGACAACGAGAGTTCGGTGAAAACTACGTGCAGGAAGGGGTAGAGAAGATCCAGCAACTTACCCATTTGTCAGGTATCCAGTGGCATATGATTGGACCTTTGCAGTCGAATAAATGTAAACCCGTTGCCAGCCATTTTGACTGGGTGCAATCGGTAGATCGAGAGAAAATAGCCAGGCGATTAAATGACAACAGACCTGAGCACCTTGCACCGCTTAATGTCTGCCTGCAAATCAACATTAACGAAGAAGACAGCAAATCAGGCATTAAGCTGCAAGAGCTGTTTACGCTGGCGGAATTTGTAGCTACTTCACCCCGTTTGATGTTACGGGGCATCATGGCGATTCCCGCGAAAACAGAAGACGTTGAGCAACTAAATGATACATTTCAACAACTTCATGATTGTTTTTTACAGTTACAATCCCGATATCCTAGTGTAGATACTCTGTCTATGGGCATGAGTAACGACATGCAATATGCGATTGCCAATGGCAGTACCATGGTTCGTCTGGGAACTGCTATATTTGGTGAACGGACATAGGCATGTCGCCCCTTATTTAAAAACCATCAGGAGGAAGATTTGCAACATAAAAACGTCGCATTTATTGGTGCCGGAAATATGACAAAAGCCATCATCAGCGGAATGGTTCACAATGGTTATCCCGCTGAAAAGATCATGGCGACCAATCGTTCCGAAGGAAAGCTTGTCGACCTGCGAGAGACTCTGGCAATTCGCACCAGTACCCATAATCAGGATGCGTTGGATTTTGCCGAAGTCATCGTTTTATCAGTCAAACCACAAATGATGGCGGATATGTTGCAACCGTTGCAATCTCACGCTGATATCGCCAATAAACTTTTTGTTTCTGTTGCAGCGGGTCTGCCAACAGCCAGGTTACAGACAATGCTTGGCGGCGAGTATGCCGTTGTGCGCGTCATGCCTAATACGCCAAGTGCCATTGGTAAAGGTATGTCTGGCTTGTATGCTAACGCAGAAGTGAATGCCGAGCAGCGTCAGTTTGCCAATGACATGATGGAACAGACCGGAGAAGTGGTTTGGGTTGATGAAGAATCCATGATCGATGGTGTCATTGCTGCTGCTGGTAGCAGCCCTGCTTACTTCTTCCTGTTCCTCGAAGCAATGCAGCACAAAGCAGAGGCATTAGGCTTTACTCCCAACCAGGCAAGAAAAATGGTACAACAGGCGATGTTGGGTTCGGCAGAACTGGTGTGCAAAAATGAGAACGTTCCTCTTTCTGAGTTACGCAATCAGGTAACCTCGAAAGGTGGAACCACAGCACAAGCGGTTGCTCACCTTCAAAAAAGCGGGTTAGAGACCATTGTTGGTGACGCTATGCAGGCGGCTGTAGATCGTGCCAAAGAAATGTCCGAACAACTGTAATTGTTTTTAGCTATACTTTTATTAAGGCGAAGTCATGAACGCGACTCACTTTCTCATCAATACGTTATTCGACCTGTATCTGATGGTGGTTTTATTGCGGCTTTGGCTGCAACTGGCGAAAGCCGACTTTTATAACCCGTTTAGCCAATTTATCGTCAAAGCGACGCATCCGATTATTGGCCCTATGAGACGCTTGTTACCGTCGATAGGCTCGCTGGATACAGCAACTTTGGTACTTGCACTGTTAATTGCCATGCTGAAGGTCTTCGTGCTGAATATGATGATGGGAGGTGGAGAGCTTTATTTTATTGGCTTGTTTATCTCTGGCGCATTAGTCGTCTTGAAAGAAATATTTTCACTGATGTTCTGGGTTCTTATCATCAGAGCAATTTTAAGCTGGGTTAGCCAGGGCTATAACCCTATAGAAGGGGTCCTGCACCAGTTAACAGAGCCAATGCTGGCGCCAATTCGACGCATTATCCCACCAATTGGTGGTTTGGATTTGTCGGTATTAGTGGCGTTAATCGCCCTGCAATTTATCCAAATTCTATTTCAGGATATGTTGCGCTACATCTAACACGTTAAGAGGTGAACATGATAAAAGCATTGATGACAACAGCCGTCTGTTTACTCACCCTTATGTCAACTGCATTTGCCGAGCAGTATAAAACGCTCGGCGAATGGGATGTCCACTATATTGTGATCAATACCAGCTTTTTAACCCCGGAAGTGGCCCGAAGTTATGGACTGCAACGCAGTAAATTTCAGGGTTTAGTGAATATTTCGGTGCTGGACAGTGATAGCAAGAAAGCACAAAATGTCGACGTCTCAGGAACGGCAGTCAACCTGCTTGGGACGAAAAAAGAATTAGTATTTAACATGGTTGAGGAAGGTGATGCAATTTATTACCTTGCGGTTTTACCTTTCAGGCATCAAGAAAAATACCGCTTCGATATTGATATTCGACATGGCAATACCGTCGAAACCCTGAAGTTCAACCACGAATTTTACAGCGAATAGTGGCCTTGCCGAAGCGGCTGAACAAGCGAATCGCGTCAGTGCTTAAATGACACTGACGTCCATCATCCAATCTGACCTGTTTGGCTATCTGGCCCTGATTGTGCAAATCATCACTTTTACACGGGCCAACGACCGCAATTTAATTCGTTTTCAGATTATTTTCTTATTGCTGCTGTCTATGCAGTTTTATGTATACCAGCTTTACATTGCCTGCGGTGTAGCAATTTTGTCTATCGTGCGCAATAGTGCCCAGCTGCTCATCCCCGAATCCAATATCCGCCACGCGATATTTGTCTGTTTTCTGTTAACTCCAGCGGTAATTCTGATTACCGATGCACAGACAACACAACTTATTGCCAGCCTCACTTGGATATTTGCATCTATTGGTATTTTGTACCTGCATGGACACCGCAAAACTGCCTGCATGGCATTCGCAGCATCAATTCACCTGACATTTGGTGCCGTAATAGGCAGCTTACCCATAGTGTTGATTGAAATTGTCACCCTCAGCAGCCTGGGTATTCGAACCTGGAAAATCGCATCAGAAAATAAAGATGTAAGATAAACAAGCTCTGAGAGGATGACGCTATTGCTCTTCTCTGGTAAACACCAGCTCGTTACCTTGACTTAACTCCGGAGCATACTGATATCCTCCACTATTAAACTCTTTTAAAGTCGCGATTTGCGAAACCTGATGCTCAATAATATAACGAGCCATCATCCCTCTGGCTTTCTTCGCAAAAAAACTGATGACCTTGTACTGACCGTTTTTCTTATCTTTGAAAACCAGGGTATAAATTTCAGCATTCAGCGCAGCTTTTTTGACTGATTTAAAATACTCATTGGATGCCAGGTTGATCAGAACATTATCCTCTTGCTCCACCAGCGCCTGATTGAGCTTGTCAGTGATGCGTTGTCCCCAAAACTGATAAAGATCCTTGCCCCGTTTAGTGTTAAGTTTGGTACCCATTTCCAGTCGATAAGGCTGCATTAAATCCAAGGGTTTGAGCAGACCATATAAGCCTGACAAAATTCGCAGATGTTGCTGTGCATACTGTAAATCAGATTCAGTTAGTGTTTCTGCTTGCAAGCCAGTATAGACATCACCATTAAAAGCCAGAAGCGCTTGCTTGGCATTCTCGGGAGTAAAAGGTGTGTGCCAGCGGTGATATCGTTCCACATTCAGTAGAGCCAGTTTATCACTGATACTCATTAAACTACTGGTTTGCTGCGGCGATAGCTTGCGGCATCGTTGAATCAACAGCTCCGCCTGGTCCAGCATGTCTGGATGACTAAATTCAGCAGTTGTGGCAGGTGTGTCGTAATCGAGATTTTTTGCTGGTGATATAACAATCAGCATTAGCGAGCAATATCCTTTTTTCTGTGGTAACAAATGACGAGGCACTATACAAGGAAGCGCTAGACGCCTCAATTGCTATTCATCCTGAATTAATGCATTTGCAGTTGCTGCATCGCGTCAACATAATGTTGATATATAACGTCATCAAAAGCACAGAAGATCACTTTTCGAAGTTCAGGATAATAGGCAGTTTGCTCGGCGACCGTAGTCAAAGCAATCTGACAGGCCGCATCTGGTGGGTAGCCATAAACGCCACAGCTAATCGCAGGAAAAGCAATGCTACGAATACCGTTTTCATGGGCCAGTTTCAAACTGTTCCGGTAACAGCTTTGCAACGCTTCAGCTTCACCACTGCGCCCCCCTTGCCAGATAGGCCCAACAGTATGGATAACAAACTTAGCTGGTAAATGGAAACCTGGGGTGATTTTTGCCTCACCAGTAGGACATCCGCTTAATGTGCGACAATATTCCAGCAGCTGTGGACCGGCAGCCCGGTGTATTGCGCCATCAACCCCGCCACCACCCAATAAGGTCGAGTTGGCAGCATTGACTATCGCATCCGTGCCGACCTGAGTTATGTTATCCTGTATTACGGTTATTTTTGCAGTCATTTCGCACTTAACTATAGCCATATATGGCAATCAATAATACTCTATAAGGTTCGTGATTGCAGAGTATAATCCGCCAGTATTCGCGCATTTGTTCATATCTGAGTAATAGTATTAAGATAGTCTGCAACTCCATTGAAAGCGCAATTTTTTAATCTTATATTCGTTGCGCTAAACTAACCATTTGTCTTGCTGATAGAGGAAATCATGACTAACCAACTCGAAGCATTACGCAAGGTCACCACTGTTGTAGCTGATACCGGTGACATTGAAGCAATTCGTCAATACCAACCTGTCGACGCTACTACCAATCCATCTCTTTTATTAAAAGCAGCGCAAATGGAACAGTATCGTCCGTTAGTCCTGGAAGCAATTGAGTGGGCTAAGGGGCAATCTGATGATAAGCAACAACAGCTAATTGACGCTGGTGATAAATTAAGTGTCTATTTTGGTCGTGAAATACTGGACATAGTTCCGGGGCGTGTCTCCACCGAAGTGGACGCCAGACTGTCATTTGATAAGGCCGGTACAATTAAGAAAGCGCACCGTCTTATTGAACTCTACCAGGCCGCTGGTATTGAGAAAGAACGAATTCTGATCAAGATTGCGTCTACCTGGGAAGGTATTCAGGCGGCAGAAGAGCTTGAAAAAGAAGGAATTAATTGTAACCTGACATTGTTGTTCAGTTTTGCACAGGCAAGAGCGTGTGCTGAGGCTGGTGTGTTTCTGATTTCGCCTTTTGTGGGTCGCATACTGGATTGGTTCAAAGCCAATACTGATAAGAAAGAATACCTTCCACATGAAGATCCAGGCGTGCAATCAGTCACCCAAATCTATAACTATTATAAGCAACATGGCTACAAAACCGTGGTCATGGGTGCCAGCTTTAGAAATATTGGTGAAATAACGGAGTTAGCAGGCTGTGATCGCTTGACCATCAGTCCGGCGTTATTGCAGGAACTGCAAGAATCTACTGCTGAATTACCGGTCCGACTGCAGGACAATGGTCAGACAACACAACCTCCAGGCTGTATGTCTGAACGTGAGTTCCGCTGGCAGATGAACCAAGATGCCATGGCTACCGAGAAATTGGCCGAAGGCATCCGTAATTTTGCCAAAGACCAGATAAAATTAGAAAGCATGCTGCAAGACCTTCTGTAACCTACATCTGGTGGCGTCTGTTTTTAGTACTGACGCCAGTTTTCAGTATCTAGAAAGGAAAGGCATATGGCTTCCCAAACACCCGAGCTGCAAACATCACCTGAATGGACTGCACTGGCAGATTTAGCCAAGCAGGTGAAACAACAACACATGCGTGACTGGTTTCAAAGCGATCCAGACAGAGCAAAGCGATTCTCCGTGAGTGCCTGTGGCATTCAGTTAGACTTCTCCAAAAATCTGATAACCGAAGACGTTCAGGAAACCTTACTGGCACTGGCCGAATCTCGTCAGGTAGAAGACAAACGAGACGCCATGTTCAATGGCGAAACCATCAACTTCACTGAAAAACGTGCTGTTCTGCACACGGCACTGCGTAACTTTTCAGAACGTCAGGTCTTGGTTGATGGCGAAGATGTCATGCCGGAAGTCCATGCGACCCTCAACAAGGTTCGCAGTTTTGTGGAGTCTGTACATGGTGGTAGTCATACAGGCTATACCGGGAAGTCCATCAAGGATGTTGTCGCGATAGGTATTGGCGGTTCATTTTTGGGCCCCAAAATCATGTCAGAGGCGTTAAAACCTTACTGGCAAGAAGCACTTAAAGTGCATTATGTCGCCAATGTAGACGGTTGCCATATCCATGATGTGCTCAGCAAAATGGATCCAGAAACCACCCTGTTTGTTATGTCTTCCAAGTCGTTTTCAACCCAGGAAACATTACAAAACACTCTGTCAGCAAAAGCCTGGTTTTTGGACAGTGGCGCAACGCAACAAGACATTGCCAAACATTTTGTGGCGGTCTCTTCCAATATTGCAGCTGCTACCGAGTTTGGTATGGCAGAAGAGAATATCTTCCCGATGTGGGACTGGGTAGGCGGACGTTACTCGTTATGGTCTGCAATTGGTTTACCTATCGCCCTGGCTATCGGTTTTGACAACTTTAAACAGTTGTTGAAAGGCGCGTTTTCAATGGATGAGCATTTCCGGCAGGCCCCTTTACAGGAAAATATGCCGGTAATGATGGCGGTGCTTGGCGTTTGGTATCGTAATTTCTTCAATGCCCAGAGTTACGTATTACTGCCCTACTATCATTATCTTCGTGGCTTGCCCGCCTACGTGCAACAACTGGATATGGAAAGCAATGGTAAACAGGTAGCGGGTGCCGATAGTATTGACTATGAAACCGGTCCTATTGTCTGGGGAAGCGAAGGCACCAACGGGCAACACTCGTTCCATCAATTGATTCATCAAAGCAATACACTGATTCCGGCTGATTTTATTATGCCACTGACGGTACCCAACCAGGATGATACCCACCACGCGATGCTTGCCTCGAATTGCTTTGCGCAATCACAAGCTTTGATGCAAGGCAAATCGTATGAAGAAATTAAAGAGGAATTGGCAAACAAGGGCCTGTCTGACACGGAGTTACATCAGTTGGCAAGTCATAAAACCATGCCGGGGAATAAACCCAGTAACACTCTGTTGTTTGAGCAATTAGATCCCTTTACCCTCGGCGCCTTAGTGGCACTCTATGAGCACAAGGTATTTGTGCAGGGTGTCATTTGGGGAGTGAACTCCTATGACCAGTGGGGTGTGGAGCTTGGCAAAGTCATGGGCAATCAAATTCTGGAGGTATTGAATGATAAAGCCCCGGAAAACCAGTTTGATGCCTCAACAAACCAACTGATTAAGCGTTTCAAGGCAACAAATAGCTGAATTATCCATTAGCTAAAGTAATGGTAAAGCCAGTTGTTAAAACTGGCTTTCTTTTTTTAACATCTGCACAACCATTTATTACAAGCCTTTCACTAAAATTCCAGTTAATTTACTCATTAGAAAAATAAATTAAATTAATCGATTAAAGCCATTTTATAGTGATCACTAAGTCTCTTACCATGCGTACTACAGATTGTTTCAAGCGCGTGGACACCACTGTCCATCACTACTTTTTAATAAGAGGTTTATGATGAATAAAGAATTAGGTTTTTTTGGTGGGATCAGTACAGGATTATTTTTTGGTGCTTTCGTTGGTGATTTTCTCTTAGGTGGAATGACTGGCTTGGTCTTGGCCATCGCAATGCAAGCTGTTATGGCCGCCTCAGATCATTGAGAGGGTTCACCCCAATGGGCCGGCGTTGTACCCAATGACGAAGTTATCCCACTCTCAATCCGGATATAATACCATTGATCGATTGCGTTCAAATCAGGCGGCTTTAGCACAGCAATAGCGCTGTTTGAGCTCTGCAAGATGGCGCTCGGCATTACTTTTTACCAAATGGCTGACATGCTGTCTTAACCAGAGCAATCCTCCATCTTTTTCCTGGCGACTGTGCCAATTACTGCAAAGTTGCGTGCCCGGGACCTCTACGGGTGTTTTAGTCACGGCAAGTTGGCCACTAAATATCGCTTTTTCCACCGTAGATGACGGGACGACAGCGATAAGATCACTGGCTGCAATGATATCTGGAACCGTTGTGAAATGGTTAACTGTCATGGCAACACGGCGCTTCAAGCCGTGTTGCGCCAACATCTGATCAGTGAAACCGGTCGTATCACCAGACAAAGACACCAACAGGTGTTGCGCATTGGCAAACTCCTCAAGCGACAAATTGGCTTTTGCTAATGGGTGGTCCGGACGCATGACGCAGACATAAGAAGAGGTATACAAGTATTCGCTACGGATAACAGAAGTATTGCTCACCGAACCCGCACCAATCACCAAATCCACTTCGGCGTCAATCAGGACCTGTTCGCCGTTGACAATCGTATAAGGAATCGCATGAATATTGATCCCCGGCGCTTCAGTTTCGATGATTTTGCGCAATGGACGCCAAACCGTATCAACGATGGCATCCGCTACGGCTAACCTAAAGGTGCGATTGGAAGTCGCCGGATCAAATTGTTTTGGATCAACAGCATGACTGAGCTCTTGCAAAGGTTCTTTGATTTGGGCCCACAGATTTCGGGCATACAACGTCGGATGAATGGTCCGCCCTTCTTTGACAAACAACTCATCTTTCCACAACAAACGCATCCGTGAAACGGCGTTAGACACCGCCGGCTGGGTCATTGCCAGGCGCTCGGCAGCTCGAGTGATTGAGCCTTCGGTCATTATGGCATCAAACACCATCAAGAGGTTTAGTTCCTGGGTACGCATCCGGATCTCCAATATAAAGACTCAAAAAATAATACATCACTTAATATAATGTGTCACATATAAACATATAATTATTTTTATTCATTAGCCGCCCTCATAATACTCTAAGTCAAAAAATGATAATTGTTGAGGAGCATTATTATGTTTGCAGAACGATGGATAAAGTTAGTCGTGGTCAGCAGTATGGCAGTGCTGATAAGCGCCTGTGGCACCCAGGCACAGGAAGCACCCGCCCCCCAAGCCCCCAGTATTTCTGTTGCTGAAGTAATTGAGCAGCGCATTACTGAATGGGACGAATTCACAGGACGATTGGAGGCTCCGCAGAGTGTCGAGCTGCGCCCCAGAGTATCAGGCTATATCGATATCGTCGCATTCGAAGAAGGGGACATTGTGCAGGCTGGCGAACCGCTATTTTTTATCGACAATAAGGCCTTTAAAGCCGAAGTTCGTCGATTGGAAGCAGAGCTGCTCCATACCGAGGCGCAGAAGGAACTCGCAACCTCAGAAGCGCAAAGAGCTGAAAACCTGCTCCACAAAAACGCCATCTCACAGGAAGTTGCCGATAGCCGCAGAGCGCAGTTGAAACAGGCAACCGCGCGCGTTCAATCGGTACAGGCAGCACTGGAACTAGCGCGTTTGAATTTGAGCTATACCAGAGTGGAAGCACCCATTTCAGGTCGTGTATCCCGTGCTGTGGTTACCAAAGGCAACTATGTCACGGCGGGTCAATCGGTACTGACAAATCTGGTTTCCACAGACAAAGTGTATGCCTACTTTGATGCCGATGAGCAAACCTACCTGCACTACGTAAAACTGGCTAAAGAAGGTACCCGACCGAGCTCGCGAGATCATGAGAACCTGGTTCTGATGGGACTGGCCTCAGACAAGGACTATCCACATCAGGGCTACATCGACTTTGTTGATAACAGAGTTAACCCCAACAGTGGCACTATTCGTGGCCGCGCCGTATTCGATAATGATGGTCAGTTTATACCGGGATTGTTTGCCCGCATCAGATTAGTTGGCAGCGCCAGCTATCAGGGTATTCTCATCGACGACAAAGCGATAGGTACGGATTTAAGCAGCAAATTTGTTTTGGTTTTGGACAAGGATAACAAAGTACAGTATCGCGCTGTGCAACTGGGTGAAAAAATCAATGGTCTGCGCATCATTAAAGATGGCCTGCGCCCGGGTGAAAAAATTGTCGTTAACGGATTGCAGCGTGTTAGACCAGGAGTCACTGTCTCTCCTAAAGTTGTGCCGATGGCAGAAGCCAGCCAGTTGCAGGCACTTAATAGCTTGCAACAACGTATTGATGATAGCTACAACAGACCACAGCTTGCCAACCGCAAGAAACACCACAACGTGGTAGGTGGCTAGAATGAAGTTTTCGCAATTTTTTATTCAACGCCCCATATTCAGTGGCGTGCTCTCGCTGCTGATATTTATTGCTGGTGCGCTTGCCGTATGGCAATTGCCCATCACCGAGTATCCCGATGTCGTACCACCCACAGTAGTCGTAACTGCTAACTACCCCGGAGCAAACCCGAAGGTCATTGCTGAGACAGTTGCCTCGCCACTTGAGCAGGAAATTAATGGTGTTGAAGATTTGTTGTACATGTCTTCTCAGGCAACGGCTAACGGCACGATGACCTTAACACTGACCTTTGCCATCGGCACTGACCCGGATCGGGCTACAACACTCGTACAAAATCGTGTAGACCGCGCGTTACCGCGTTTACCTCAGGAAGTGCAACGTCTTGGTGTAGTGACGGAAAAATCATCTCCCAATCTAACCATGGTTGTCCACCTGACATCACCGGACAACCGTTATGACATGCTCTACCTGAGTAATTACGCGCGCCTGAAAGTGAAAGACGAATTGGCTCGTATTGAAGGTGTGGGTAGCGTCAGATTATTTGGTGCAGGTGAATTTAGTATGCGCATCTGGCTGGATCCTGACAAAGTGGCTGCCCTGGGACTTAACCCCAGTGATATTGTCGCCGCTATACGCGAGCAAAACCAACAGGCTGCCGCGGGTACGCTGGGTTCACAGCCGACAGGTGACAATGAATTTCAGCTATTAATAAACATGAAAGGTCGCCTGAGCAGTGAGCAGGAATTTGCCGATATCATTGTGAAAGTGGATGAAAACGGTGCCGTTTCAAGATTGCGAGACGTTGCCAGCGTCGAACTGGGTGCCAGCGATTACTCATTGCGCTCACTGTTGAATAACAAGCCTGCTGTCGCCTTGCCGATTTTTCAGGCTCCAGGATCAAATGCGATTCAAATCTCAGACGATGTTCGTGCTCGTATGGCTCAATTGCGCCAAACCTTTCCTGAAGGCGTCGATTACAGCATTGTTTACGACCCGACGGTGTTTGTAAAAGGCTCAATTAAAGCCGTAATCAATACCCTGTTGGAAGCGATATTGCTGGTTGTCCTGGTCGTGGTGTTGTTTTTGCAAACCTGGCGGGCTTCCATCATACCGCTTGCAGCCGTCCCCATTTCCTTGGTGGGCACATTTGCCGTTATGCAAATGTTGGGGTTTTCGTTAAACGCATTATCACTTTTCGGTTTGGTGCTGGCAATCGGGATTGTAGTAGACGATGCCATTGTTGTGGTCGAAAATGTCGAACGTAATATTGAACAAGGGTTGTCGCCACTCGATGCCACAAAACAAGCGATGAAAGAGGTGACAGGCCCCATTATCGCAACGACTCTGGTGCTTATGGCCGTATTTATCCCCACGGCTTTTATGTCGGGATTAACTGGGCAGTTTTACAAACAATTCGCCCTGACAATCACAATTTCAACCATTATTTCCGCCATTAATTCACTGACACTTAGCCCAGCGTTGTCAGCACTATTGCTCAAACCCAAAAATGTCAAAAAAGATCTGCTGAGCAAAGGTATAGACAAGCTGTTTGGACGATACGTTTTTGCACCATTTAATCGTTTGTTTGACCGTGGTGCGAAAAGTTATACCAATAGCATTAGCAAGCTGGTGCGCTTAAGTGGCATTGTTGTATTACTTTATGGCGGTTTGCTGGCCCTCACCTATCAACAATTCGCTACCACACCCACTGGCTATGTGCCGGGTCAGGACAAGATGTATCTGGTATCTTTCGCCCAGTTACCTGATGCTGCCTCGTTGGAAAGAACCGAGGCGGTGATTCGGGAAATGTCAGATATTGCCCTGAAACACCCTGGGGTTGAGTCAGCAGTGGCGTTTCCAGGACTGAACATCAATGGATTCACCAATAGCTCCAGTAGCGGCATTGTCTTTGTCACCTTGGATAAATTTGAAAACCGAACGTCTTCGGAGCTTTCTGCCAATGCGATTGCGCAATCTCTAAACCAACAATTCGGTGCCATCCACGAGGCGTTTATTGCGATATTCCCGCCACCACCGGTACAGGGATTGGGGACCATCGGGGGATTCCGTTTGCAAATAGAGGACCGCAACAACCTGGGTTACGAGGAGTTGTACAAAGTGACACAGCAGGTCTTGCGCAAAGCCTGGGGATCACCTGAGTTGACCGGTGTATTCAGCAGTTATCAGGTCAATGTGCCGCAACTCGACGTTAATCTTGATCGGACCAAAGCAAAAAGTCAGGGAGTCAGCGTCGATGAAGTATTCACTACAATGCAGGCATACCTGGGGTCAATCTATGTGAATGACTTTAACCAGTTTGGACGTACATATCAGGTCAATGTACAGGCGGATGAAACCTTTCGACAGGAGCCTGAACAGATCCGTCAAATCAAAGTCCGCAATAATTATGGCGATATGATCCCTCTTGGTTCCTTCGTGGATGTTCAACGCAGCGCTGGTCCAGACAGAGTCATGCGCTACAACGGATATACCACAGCCGAAATCAATGGTGCCCCGGCACCGGGTTATAGCTCAGGCCAGGCTCAGGCAAGAATCAGCGAAATCCTCGAGGAGACTTTGCCCATCGGCATGACCTACGAATGGACTGAGCTGACCTATCAGCAGATTCTGGCAGGTGATACGGCACTCCTGGTGTTTCCGTTGGTGGTACTTCTGGTATTTCTGGTCCTGGCCGCACAATACGAAAGTTTGAGTTTGCCGCTGGCGATCATTCTTATCGTGCCTATGACGCTGTTATCCGCCATGACTGGCGTGATCATCTCTGGTGGAGATAATAATATATTTACCCAAATTGGTTTTATTGTGCTGGTCGGCCTGGCCACCAAGAACGCCATTCTGATCGTCGAATTTGCCAAAGAGCTTGAAGATAAAGGTATGTCGACTCTGCAAGCCATCAAAGAGGCAGGTCGCCTGCGTTTACGCCCGATTCTGATGACATCGATTGCCTTTATAATGGGTGTTATCCCGATGGTCTTATCTACAGGTGCCGGTGCCGAAATGCGGCAGGCAATGGGAATTGCGGTGTTCTCCGGCATGATTGGGGTCACCGTATTCGGTTTGGTGCTTACCCCCGTGTTTTACAAACTGGTCCGTGGCCGACAGGCCAAACGCCAATCCACCAGCTCTAATGATGAGAAACCTTTGACTCTGCCCAGTAGCTCTTCTGGTCAAATCAGTCCCGTAGCAGACGCATAGCGCGTCACCTTTGGAACCCCTGCTGCCCACAACTCGTGACTCCTCAACCAGGCGGCAGGAGGTTCCTTTTTTTACGCCGCAATAATTCTTATTCGAAATAGATCATTGAGTAACCATGCTGATAAATCGTGGTGTGGAAAAATATGGGTTTCCTGCACCGCAACTGCAATAAGCATATTTGTTAAGATTAACTCCATGTAATCATCTGATCATAAGCACACTATCAGCCGTAAAAGATGCGTCATGAATGCGGGAAAGCGATTCCCGCAATAGCGTAAAACGTGTTGAACGTTTAAATCACTCTGGAGTACTAAATGAAACGAGTTTTGGCACTACTAATTATTGGCTTATCATTTTTCAAAACAGCATCTGCCAACAACTGTCAGTTGGATGTGGCAGTTGGTGATAACCTGTCTTTCAAGCCATCGGCACTGCAGGTTTCTGCATCTGAATGCAGCACCGTCACTGTCAATCTAATCCATCAGGGCAGCATGGCGAAGCAGTCAATGGGACACAATTGGGTACTAACAACAACTGCTGACGCTCAAAATGTTGCGCAAGCTGGCTGGACAGCAGGCTTAGCAAACCAGTACCTACCCCAGGACGATGCCCGAATACTTGCTGCCACAGACATCATTGGTGGTGGTGAATCTACCAGTATCACGTTTGAAACCAGCCAACTGAGTGTCGGCGGCGACTACACGTTTTTCTGTTCTTTCGTTGGCCATTTTGCCGTCATGAAAGGAAAATTCAGCGTAGTAGACTAAACGCGCACCGGCTTGCTTCCGATTAGCGCATTTACAGTGCGCTAATCCTTTCCCCGCAAAGTCCATATCATTACGGAGCTGCGTGGTGAACTTCATCAAACTGCCATCAAGCGTTAACAAAAAGTTAACAAAAATACTTTACTTTCGACGCACCTGTGATAAAACAGGATCAAATGCAATGGTTAACACAAGGTTAACTGGTTGTTTTTTAAGCGGTTTGAAGTAAGGAGCGTACTGTGGATAAGTCTAATATGATGAACCATTTGGACCCAGAAACCCAACCTACAAAATCGAAGAAGAAGAAACGCATGTGGCGTGAAATCGAAGCCATAAAAGACAAATATAAGCTTCGCAAGGAATTGCAGGACATGGATATGTTCCACGATTATGAATTGAGCAATATCGACTTCTAACCGCACAAAAGCCCCTGATTAATGGGGCTTTTTTGGTTTTTAGGGGTTATTCCCTTACGTCGATGCTTCCGGCAGATTACAAGACGCTTGAGTCGTCACATCTGTTGGAGGCAGCTTAATCAACAATAGCAACCTTAGGTTGCCTTTATACCTGCCAGTTGATAGGCGCTTTATCTTGTGCCTTCAAAAGCTGGTTGCAGGTGGAAAAGTGTTTGCTGCCAAAAAAGCCACGATGCGCTGAAAGAGGTGACGGATGTACTGACGTCAGTACATGGTGTTTATTGCGATCCACAAAGCTGGCTTTTTTCTGAGCGTGACTGCCCCACAATAAAAACACAACCCCTTCCAGATGCTGGTTTATTTGCGCAACCACTGCATCAGTAAATCGCTCCCAACCTATCTTGCTATGGGAATGCGCTTGTCCTTGCTCTACCGTCAACACGGTGTTGAGCAACAACACCCCCTGCTCCGCCCAACGTTGCAGGCAACCATGAGATGGCAGAGTAAAACCAGGAATGTCCTGTTGTAACTCTTTATAAATATTGACTAAAGAAGGGGGGAATTTTACGCCGGGCAAAACGGAAAAACACAGGCCGTGAGCCTGCCCCGGACCGTGATATGGGTCCTGTCCCAGAATGACCACTTTGATGTCAGAAAATTCAGTCAACTTGAATGCGTTAAAGACATCGGCAGCAGGTGGATAAACCACCTTCCCGGCATTCCGCTGCTGCTTAACGTACTCTAAAATATCCTGAAAGTAGTCACTTTGCTTTTCCTGTGTGAGCACATCGCTCCAAAGCAGACTCATGAGCCAAGCGTGGCAAACAAATGTTGTTTCAGGGATTCATAGCGGGCATCCAAATCCACTGCAAAACTCTCTTTGCCGGCGCAATTGACAAGCGCTTCAGGCAGGCTTATCGGCTGCCCTAAGACATTCTCAACGGTATCACGGAACTTGGCAGGATGTGCCGTTCCCAAAAAGATCCCGACTTCATCTTCCTGCAGGTCGCGTTTCAAGGACTTGTAAGCAATAGCCGCATGCGGCTCTGATACATAACCATCCGCCAGTAACTGACGCATCGCCAATTGAGTATATTCTTCGTCTATGGCTTCGGTGCTTAAGATGCTCTTATCCAAGTAACCATGTTCAAATAATGCCTCGATGCGCGGCCAGTTATTCGGTTGACTGACATCCATTGCATTGGACATTGTGGCAACGGTTGGTTTCGGTTGCCACTCACCTGAACGCCAGTAGCGTGGCACTGTGTCATTGGCATTCGTTGAGGCGATAAAACGTTTGATAGGTAAACCCAGCGTTTTCGCAATCATGCCCGCCGTCAAATTGCCAAAATTGCCACTAGGAACTGAAAACACAACCTGATCACGTTTATCAGCAGGAATTTGAGATACCGCTTCAAAATAGTAACAAACCTGAGCCAATAAACGACTGATGTTAATTGAGTTAGCTGAATTCAGATGCAATCCTTCTCGCACTTCAGGATCATCAAATGATTCTTTCACCAGATGCTGACAGGCATCAAAATCCCCTTCCACAGCAACCGTGTGAATATTGTCACCCAGTGTGGTAAACAGCTTCTCCTGCAAAGGTGATATTTTTCCCTTAGGGAATAAAATCACAACATTGATATTTTCGATACCGTGAAAAGCGTGAGCGACTGCTGCGCCCGTATCACCAGAGGTGGCGGTCAAAATGGTGATAGGTGCCTTGGCTTCTTTATTAAGCTGCGACAGGCACTGGGCCATAAAGCGCGCCCCGAAATCTTTAAATGCCAGTGTCGGACCATGAAAAAGCTCCAGACAATGGACATTGTCCTTCACTGGCGCTAGCGGTGCAGGAAAATTAAACGCCTCGGAAACCATAGTCTGCACCGTCGCTTTATCAAAATCATCACCAATAAGATGACTGATAATAGCGGCACTGCGTTCTGCCAGAGGCTTCTCTAATAATGCCTCAATATCGTCAATCTTGGTGAGCTGCTGAGGAAAATAGAGCCCACGCTGCTTGCCCAATCCGCGCTTTACAGCTTCACAAAAATTGACGGTATCAGTGTGATCTTTTAGATTAAATAATTGCACTTACGTTTCCTCAATAACCGTTGAGCCTTCAGAGCTCAACTTACATACATGGCTAAAGCCATCCTGATTTTGGATATAATGTTCACTTAGCCAGCCACTTATCTGTTGCGCTGAAGATTCATCCGGACAAACAGCAAAAACAGTGGGACCAGAGCCGGAAATACCAAACGCTTTAGCCCCATGTTGCAAGGCAAAGTCTCTGGACTGATCAAAGTGGGGTAGCAATGATTTACGATAGGGTTCAGCAATCACATCCTGGATCATCGCTGCCGCGGCGTCAGCGTCGTTACGATGCAACGCGTCCACGAACACCGCTAACTGACGACCAAAAGACAATACGGTGGCCATATCAAACTGTTTCGGCAGAATTTCCCTTGCAGCCGCGGTTGAAACGCTGATGCCAGAGTAACAAACCACCCAGAACCAATCTTCTATCACCGGTAATCGAGTGGCTATTCTTTCACCTTGCAGTACCATCAAGGTCAGACCGCCAAGAAAACAAGGGGCGACATTGTCATAGTGCACGCTGCCGCTTATCTGACCTTCGAGTTCGCCCATCATCAACAATAATTCGTCGTCTGAGAAAAGTGAACCATAATGCACATTCAAACCGTGCAAAGCGGCAACAACGGAACTCGCACTAGAGCCTAATCCACTGCCAATAGGCAAGTTTTTATTGAGCACCAGCGCAGCGTGTGTTGCCTGTACATTTCGCTTTGCTAATTGCTCATGAAAATAGTGGTAACACCGGGTGACGATATTGGTATCGCTATCTGCGGGTAGCTTGTGAGCAAATGGACCTGCTACAGATAAATTGAATGCCTCTGATGTGCTGAGCTCTACGGTGTCTCCTAGAGGACTACCATCCACAGGGGCCAATGCGGCTCCCAGTACATCAAAACCTAAACTGACATTGCCTATAGATGCCGGGGCATAGGCTTTATGCTTCATCCCAATGCTTTCCTGAATCTTTTAAAAAAGGGTCATAAGGCTACCACAGTTGACCGTGATTTCCACTGTCGAACTGTGATTGCTTATACCATATTGTTTAGTGCAGATTTGCCCAAGGCATAGTACGCAGAACATCCGCAAAAACACCTGCTGCAGTTACCGCAGCCCCAGCACCATAACCCCGAATGACAAAGGGTTTGGGTTGGTAATAATGGCTGTGAATAGCCAGCGCGTTTTCACCGTCTTTAATGCCGTACAGCGGATGCTGATCATCCACTTCAATAATATTTACTGAGCACTTGCGTTTATGGATGGTGCCGACGTAGCGAAGCACTTTGCCATCAGCCTTGGCCGTTTCGATTCTGTCTCTAAAACTGTCATCAATGCTCTCAATACGTGTCATAAATTCATCAACACTGCCACTGCTATCAAAATGAGTGGGCAGCACCGACTCAATAGCAATGTCTGACAACTCCATTTCCAGGCCCGCTTCACGTGCCATAATCAGTAACTTGCGAGCGACATCCATACCGCTTAAATCATCACGGGGATCTGGCTCAGTAAAGCCATTTTCACGGGCAATACTGGTTGCTTCCGACAGGCTTAAACCCTCATCGAGCTTGCCAAAAATAAAGGACAAAGATCCGGAAAGAATTCCTTCAAACTGTACCAGTTCATCCCCTGCATAAATCAGATTCTGTAGATTATCAATCACTGGCAACCCGGCACCTACTGTGGTTTCATACAAAAATTGTCGATTATTTTCCTGAGCCACTTCTCTGAGCTTGTGATAGAAGTCCATGTCAGAAGTATTGGCCTTTTTATTGGGCGTAACGACATGAAAGCCAGCTTCCATAAAGTCAATATACTGGTGGGCAATATCATCGCTGGTTGTACAATCGATAATGACCGGGTTAACCAAACTGTGTTCGTGGGTAAAACTCTGCAATGAATCCACGGTCAACTCGTCATTTGCGTCAGACAACCTGCCACGCCAATCAGCGTTAAGATCGACTCCCATGGGGTCCAACAACACGGCTTTACTGTTGGCTATACCAAACACTTTGAGACTGATATTACGCTCCAGCAGCGCCTGTTGCTGACGGCCAATTTGATCTAATAACTCTGCACCAACAGTACCGCAACCAACTAAAAAGGCATCGATTGTATGACTGTTAGAGAAAAAATTCTGGTGGATGACTTTCACCGCTTTTTTCGCTTTGCGACCCTCAATCACCGTTGAAATAGAACGCTCTGAAGAGCCCTGTGCAATGGCAACATTATTCACCCGCGCCTGAGCAAGGGCACTAAAGAATTTGGCCGCAAGGCCTTTAGAATGACGCATACCGTCTCCAACCAAGGTCACGATCGCCAGATTTTCTTTCGTTTGAATGGGTTCCAACAAATGGTTATCTATTTCCAGGGCGAAAGCATCTTCCAGAACATTTCTGGCGCGATCCTGATCTTTGCCAGAAATACAAAAACTGATGCTGTATTCCGAAGAAGACTGGGTAATCAAACTGATAGAGATATTCGCATTGGAAATAACTTCAAAGACTCTTGCTGCCATACCGACCATGCCCTTCATACCCGGACCAGAGATATTGAACATGCTCATATTTTCCAGCAATGAGATGCCTTTAACTTTGACCCACTTTTCGCTTGGCTCATGACCAATTAACGTACCGGGAGCACTTGGATTGAGGGTATTACGGATTAAACAAGGGATTGAGTACTGAGCGATTGGACCGATCGTCTTTGGATGTAGCACCTTTGCGCCGAAGTAAGATAACTCCATTGCTTCCTGATAAGTGAGCTTGTCCAACAAAACGGCCCCATCAACCTGACGAGGATCGGCGTTATAAACACCATCCACATCTGTCCAGATTTCACAGCACTCGGCATTCAGACAGGCTGCCAGGATAGCCGCCGAATAATCCGAACCATTGCGCCCTAACGTGACTTTCTCACCTTCTTCATTGGCAGCAACAAAGCCGGGCATGATCAACAGGCAATCGTCACGAAATTTCAAATCAGCGAAACGGGCACGGCTGGCGCTGAGGTCGGCAATTGAATCTAATATATCGCCTTCAGCAACGACATACTCAACAGGGTCAATGATTTGATTGTGAATACCCACGGCACTTAATATCTGGCTAAATATATTGACGCTGACATATTCACCTAAGCTCAAAATTTTGGCAGTAATGATATCGGGGCTGGTTTTCAGCAGGCTGATGCCTTGCAGATGTTCGGTCAGTGCGGAGAGCTTGTCACTAATCAATTCTGAAAGCGTTTGATAATCAAAGTCGCTTAGTTGCCCATCTAAATCCTGTGCGATTCCTTGCAGGGTATGCTTCAATTTGCTCAACAGCGGCTCATAATCTTCACCCAGTGCAGCCTGCTCACACAATGATGCCAGCGCATTGGTGACACCTTTCGGTGCGGATAGCACCACCGCGGCGCCATTTTCTTCATGCGTTTTGACACTGATCTCTTTGACACTCAAATAGCGTTCGGCATCTGCCAGAGAAGACCCACCAAATTTCAAAACTTTCATTGACCGTACTCCCCGTTTACGGTGATAACTCACACAACAATAACGACAAAAACATATTTTGTGGATATAAAAAAAAAGCCCGTTTCCTTGTCAGGTCACGGGCTTTTGTGAATTTCTTCTACGCACTAGCCAGTGACCGCCTCCGAGAAGGTGGTAATCATCATCATAATAATGGTGTGCATTGTGCTGTTCATGACTTCATTTGAACGTATAGACGTCTAAATGTCAACACGCAATATGAAACTTTTTTACAGAATTCGCTGCAGAAGTCGCCAGAGCTGGATTTCAGAGGATATTTTTAGAAATGAAAAGGCGGAAAACCGCCTTTCCAGGGAGACATACTATAGGCTATTTGCCCCAGTACGCACAGGTTCACTACGCCTGCGACCTGTAACTTAACGCATTTTTAAACCAAGTTGCGGGGAAAAGTGACGACTGGTCAGATTTACGTGATAAATGGCAGGAATCCCAGACAAAAACAGTTTCTGGCAATGGACAATATCCGTTTAATTGCCTACTCTAGCGCCAAAAAACTATTGCAGGAACCACGATGCTGGATAAATTGCTGGATCGTAGCGAAAACAAATGTGAACTTTGCAGTGCCACCGAGCAATTAGCAGCATTCCCGGTAGAGCCATTTGAACAGGCTGATGTCAGTAACCACGCCTTGTTATGTCAGACATGCAAAGAGCAATTGCAGAATATGGACAGTCTGGACAGCAACCATTGGCGCTGCCTCAATGACAGCATGTGGAATCCCAATCCCGCTGTGCAGGTTCTCGCCTACCGACTATTACAAGCGATGCAAGCTGAAGGCTGGCCACAGGATCTGTTGGAGATGTTATATCTTGATGAAGAAACCCGTGAATGGGCTGATAAAGGTCTGCTCACAGGAGCTGCCCAGGTAAAACATATGGACAGTAACGGCGTAGTACTTCAGGCGGGCGACTCTGTCACGCTTATCAAAGACCTCAATGTTAAGGGTGCCGGATTTATCGCGAAACGCGGTACCGCAGTGCGCAACATCAGTCTGGTGTTGGATAATCCTGAGCAAATTGAAGGAAAAGTCAACGGGCAGCAAATCGTCATCTTATGCCAGTATGTTAAAAAGAATAAATAGCTCCTGGCAATGTTCCCTGACAGGGATAGGCGCTATGCATTATAGATGGCGCCCCACGGTTTCGACGATATCAAAGGGTGAAGTGTTAAACGCCACTTTGCATTGCGGCGCTTTCTCTTTAATCAGATTGATTATATTTTCGAAAGTCAGCAGATAATTGGCGTCATTGCGGATACCGGCGCCAATAACAACTATGTCATGTGGCCTGTCTAACAAGCGCAATCTCACTTCTTCTAATGCTGTGTGAATGTTATCAATCAGGCACCATTGCACCTTATGTCCTTGCCTGGTCAGCTTATTAAAAGCGACCTGCAATCCATCATCCAGCTTCTCTTTGGATAACTTTGGAAATTTTTTATAGTTTACGGCATCACTGCTCACACCAATCAACAATATCTTTTTATTCACCAATCATTCTCTAACGTCAAACGGGATCTGTGCCCGAATGTTAATTTAATTATAAAGAGTGCAAGGTATAGCACAAATCCTGGATTACTGCATGGCGTTGCCCGAGGAACTGCAGATTTCTGATTTAACTGACAAAATTTGCGTTTCATCTTTTCTGGCTAACAGATTTGTAGATTTGAGTCATATTAGAATGTACGTCCCAGTATCGATTAAACGTAGGAGAACCACAAATGAGCGACACCCAATCATCACAAGCCACCTGCTTGTGCGGCAAAATTGGAATCAATGTGCAAAAGATGTCTAGCGACGTTGGCGCCTGTCACTGTGACACTTGCCGTAAGTGGACTGGCGGTCCATTATTGGCCGTGGACTGTCATACCGACGTCACCTTCACAAATGAAGATGACATTACCCGGTACGCATCTTCCGATTGGGCAGAAAGAGGGTTTTGTCGCCACTGTGGCACACACTTGTTTTACAAACTTCAACTGAATGGTCAGTACATTATGCCTGCGGGCTTATTTGATAAAGAAACGCAACTGACATTTGATCATCAAATATTTATCGAGCAAAAGCCCAACTACTACCAATTCGCCAACGACACCAAGACCATGACGGGTGAAGAAGTATTTGCACAATTCAACAGCGAATAACGTACCTCTCTTTCCAGACAAGCACTAAAGAGCTTGGGTGGCTCTGTCCAAACTAATGTCATTCAGGAAATGGAGCCATAACAACGCGCTTGAATAACGCTTTGGTTAAGCCGTTGTTACAAACCTTTTGTAGAGCCAACAAGCAACATGCTGTAGTCTGCACGCCTGTTTTTCCAATGTTCAAGGATGATTATGAGATTAATCGTATTTCTTTTGGTCGCGCTGCAAGCTTTCAAAGTATTTGCAGGGAGTGTTTTTAGTGAACTTCCGCAAGTTATCGACCCAAATGCCCGTTACCTGTTCTATTCCCACGGATACATCGTTGAAGGCAGCGATGCTAAGCCTGAGCACCCTCGATGGGGTGTGTATGACTTTCCGGCCATTTTAGACACCTTATCGGAGTTTGACGCAAATATTATTGCCGAACACCGGGCGGCAGAGACCAATCCGTTTGAACATGCGAAAAAGCTGCAAAAACAGGTTCAACATCTTATCGACAGTGGCGTATCCGAAAAAAACATTTCCCTAGTCGGTTTTTCTCGTGGTGGTTTTATCACCGCAATAACCTCCAGTTATTTGGCCAATAAAAACCTTAATTATGTAATCCTGGCAGCTTGTACCAGCAGCTTAGCCGACCATGATGATGTTGTACTCTATGGCAATATTTTATCGGTATATGAAACCTCCGATGCCGTTGGCTCTTGCGAACATGCCGTGGAGCGCAGCGCTGAAAATGTTGTCTCGTTTACCGAAATAGCGATTTCAACAGGTCGAGAACATGGCGCGTTCTACCGCCCCATCGACGCCTGGGTTAAACCGGTAAAAAACTGGTGGAACAAACACGAAGCTTCTGTACCTTACAGCGTGCCACGTAGTGAGGTCATAAAACTTGTTGAGCCTTCGTCCCAAAGGGTATATCCCCTGTATATCAAACTTCCCCGCTCCTACAAGCACCGACCAAACGCACGTTATCCCGTCATTTATCTGACTGATGCACTATACAGTTTTCCTCTGGTGTCTGGAGCGACTCGATTTCCCATGAATAGCGGCAGCATGCAAGAAGCGATTATCGTCGCGATTTCATACTCGCAAGGTTCTAGAGGCTCATCAAGCCGGGTGCGCGACTTTACTCCGTCAGTTGCACAGGACTGGAAGATGAAAACAGGCAATGCAGAAGGGCATCTAGCATTTTTTAAGGACATTGTATTTCCTTACGTTGAGTCAAAATACCGAATAGATCCTGAAAACAGAACCTATGCTGGAAACTCGCTAGGTGGGCTATTTGGTGCTTATGTACTCTTTATTTCTCCGGAAACGTTTTCCAGTTATATCATTGGTAGTCCATCGGTGTGGTTTAATGACAATTATTTGTTGTCACTGGATGCTCAAAAATCTACGCACAAAACCAAGGTCTATTTGTCAGTCGGTAGCTTAGAAAGGCCTCAATTCGGTGAGCGCGAAGACATGGTGCAAGGCGCAAAATTGCTCGCAGAAAAGATTCAAAAGGAATCGCCAGACAATGTGATATTAAACTTCAGAATTATTGATGGCGCGTCGCATTCAACCGCTTTTCCCACCACCTTGATCCAGGGACTGGACTGGATTCATGGCAAAAAGTGAGTCAATTACTTTAATCAGTTCTCTGGTAGCCAGTTTTTTTCACAAGCTGATGCTCAACGCTAATGATGTCCCTTTGAATTAGACAACCCGAATTCTGAAACGCAGAGTTCAGTGCCATTAACGTCTTGTCGGCGGCAAATACGGTGTTATTGCCAACTCGTAATATTACTCACTCAAGAAAAGAATTTAATATGCGGTATACATATCAGACATAACTGAATCTATGGTCGTCCATGGAAGAGGAGCCGCCAGCCAGAACAAGTGAAATCGAACATTCTTCAGTGTTCGCTCCAGAAAGGAGGGGCCATTAGATTAAGTGGCAATGAAAGCCAACCGTTCAAGTATTGAGCTATTTGTTAAAAACTTTATTGTTTCACCTCTCTTCTGAAATATGTTCTAAATCTATTAAAGTTAACAACTATATTCTTTGGGGTTATGGCCCGATATAACGAAAAAAACAAATTGCAGACCTATTAGTTAATTACTGTATTGGCACCGACATGAAATGTCACCATCGAGATATAATGAGCATTAATTCATACACATTCACACGAAACTAACTATTTTGTTGCCAAATATTCATTATCGTGCGATTCTTAGTATATATATACTGATTATTGTCACGGTAGCGATAAATATGGCGACAGAAATAGCACCACATAAAAGCAGGCATCACCCTGAGCTTGCCCAAATACAAGCAACTGGTGATCAGCTGCAGCAACTCCTTGCTGGCCTGGCTAAAACCCTCGAACAGCAGGAGCTGGACCCGGCCAGTTATACGCATCATTCCCGCATTCCGGATGTTGTCTCGCGTTACAGACGCGAGCATAAAATGAACAAAGGCGATTTGGCACTGCTGGCAGGTGTGACACCCAACACCTTAACCAAGTTATTGAATAACCATCCCAATATGCGTGTTGAAACCGTACTCAGTATTCTTGAATCCCTTGGCCTGACACTCTATGTAGGACCGTTAGATGGATAATCCTGTGAGAGAAGGCGTAGTGCTGGCCAATGGCCGGGTGGCCGGACATATCCGTGAGTTTCGTCATGACAACCGTGATACATACGCGTTTCAATATACCCCGGAGTATCTTGCGTCAGGCAGTCCTGTTGGACACGCATATCCGTTACAGGAAACAGCGTTTGAATCTGATGCTTTACCGCCTTTTTTTGAAAATCTCATCAGTGAAGGCTGGATACGAACCCACCAGAGTAAACAGGCAAGGCTTGATAAACAGGATTCATTTGGCCTGCTGTTGGCCAACGGTGATGATCTCATAGGGGCGTTGTCTGTGGTCACGGTGGAGCGCACTTAGATGGGGATTTGCAAGGGCATACTTAAGACCGTATCTGACAACCAGCTTTCAGGAGGCTACAGCAAACGGTTTCTGAAAGAGATGTTTGGAGTATCCGTAGCGCCAGAAAACGGGTTTACCATTGGCACCACAGCACATGAGTTTGATCACCTCGCACCGAAATACACCAAAGGGGCGTCAATATCCGGTGTACAACGAAAGCTGCTAATGGAGTTGGACGGTGACAAGCTGGTTCCGGTAGCCAGAGGGGGCCGTTACATTGTGAAACCCGCCCCTACCAATCTGCCGTGCCTGCCTGAAAATGAGCATGCCATGATGTGCCTTGCCCGAGCAGTCGGGTTTCAGGTGGCACAATGCGCCGTGCTTCCGTTCGAAGATGGTGAGCTGGGCTACGTCGTCAGGCGTTTTGACATTATGCCCGATGGCCGGCGTATGTTTATCGAAGATGGTGCGTCACTGTGCAACGTCCATCCAAAAAACAAAGGCAGTGTTGCACTATCGTATGAATCGTCTCTGTTAAAAATGTATGAGACGGCCGGCAAAAAGATGCCTGTATTACTCAACGGTTTTCGGCAGGTGGTGTTTGCGTATTTGATTGGCAATAACGATCTGCATTTAAAGAACTTCTCAATGTACAGACCGCCTGATTCACGCAGTACGACAATGAGTGATTATACACCGGTATATGATGTGCTTTCTGTATTTCCTTATCCGGATTACAACGGCGACTATCTGACGCTAAGTTTGTTGGAATCGGAGGTAGACGGAGATTTCTCACCCGCCTACGACGCCTATGGTTATTACACTCAGCATGACTTTATTCAACTGGGGAAAAACATCGGGCTGAACGAAAAGGCGGCAACGACGTTTGTCAGCAGGCTGGCCCGTGAAGTCGAAAAGCATCTGGGGCATTGTCTTAGGGGATCAGCTTTACCACAGGATATGAAAGATATTCTCCAGACAAAGATAACCGAGAGGCTGGAGTGCATGAGCAGAAAACCAATGTAAATTGCTACTACATCTGATTTATTGTGAAAATTACTTAAACAATGGACAGCTCAAGCAATTGCTGCCAAACCTGCAACTGCCGGAAGTCAATATCTCATTAGTGTATCCTCGGCTTCGTCACCAAAGTTCAGCCGCCAAAGCTTTCCTGGAAGAAATGAGAAGATCTAACAGGCAGGTTAATGCCCCATTTTAACGATTGATAACAGCGCAATATCAGCAAATATCGACAAAGCAAACTCCAGCAGACTGACCGCTTACGGAAAAATTCGCCGGTCATATCGCCTATATTCAACTGACATTTAGAACTCCAAACGTCAAAAGGCCGGATAACTGTCGGTAGAGCAAATGGACTGGTTAAAAGGCGACTAAAACTGACTAAGCATAGTCGTCGACATGGGTTTGTCCCTTATCGTCTTTGTATATACCTTTGTGTTCAGGCTCTTGCTGTATGGCCTGCTTTTTCTTTTTTTTCTTGCGCTGCTCTTTCTCTCGCGCTTCCCGCTCTTCGGCGTGCAGTTCCTGTTCTTCGTCATTCAACGGGCGCAACACAGCATCTTTACTAATCTGCTGTACTTTCTGTTCTTCCGGTTGCAGCGGAATCTTGCCTTCTCGAGGCAGGATATAAAAAAGTAGATCACTGCTCATGGTCGCGCACCTGTTTCACCCTCGACATCAACGGATGTCATTCTGACTCATATTGACTTTACCCATAATAGATAAAGCAATCTTCACACCAACATTGTACATTTTTTACACTATTTATACTATTATCGACTGATTTTGGATTTCATTTAACTTCCCAAAACCAATTCATATACCTATGAAGAACGCTGTAGTTCTATCTTATGCCAAAAATATCAGCGAATATGCTTTTTTTCACTCGGCCAGGGCTTGCATATCATCGCGGGGTTGGTTATCGTCTAAAAAAAGCAAATATGCACAAAAAATTATGAAAACGAATCTGAAAGCAACCGTACATCACCATCACCTAGCATAACCTTTCAGGTTCGTGCTGGAAGGTTATTGTTACCCTTCCGGCGGACAGAACACTGAAAACCCCGGAAGGCAACTTTCGGGGTTTTTTCGTTTTTGGGACATTATATTTTTTAATTTGAGGTAAGTTATGACAGATCCAAATCGACTTCGCATAGCAATTCAGAAGTCTGGAAGGTTAAGTGAAAAAAGCATTGAGCTGTTAAAAGCCATCGGCGTAAAACTGTCTATTCAGGATCGTTTACTTATGTCTCACTCGATCAATATGCCCATAGATCTCATGCGCGTCAGGGATGATGATATTCCCGGTCTGGTGATGGACGGTGTTGTTGATATTGGCTTCATTGGCGAAAATGAGCTGGAAGAAAAAATGCTGGAGCGTAAGGCTGCCGGTAAAAATAGCGACTATGAGTTGCTGAGAAAGCTCGATTACGGCAGTTGTCGCCTATCTATCGCCGTACCCAATGAATTCCCTTATGACAGCGCTAAATCATTAGCGGGCAAGTCTGTTGCCACCACATACCCTTATCTGCTGGAACGTTATTTCAAAGAAAATAACATTGACGCCAGCAGCGTAATGTTGACCGGTTCGGTGGAGGTCGCCCCGCGCGCGGGATTAGCGGATGCCATTTGCGATTTGGTTTCAACCGGAGCTACTTTGGAAGCCAATGGGCTAAAAGAAGAAGAAGTTATCTTCCGCTCCACTGCGGTACTTATCAAAAAAGCCAAACCGCTCAGTGATAGCAAACAACAGTTACTGGATACGTTAATGCCTCGCATTAATGGCGTATTGCAGGCAAAAGAAAGCAAATACATTATGTTGCACGCACCAAAAGCCAAAATGGATGAGGTAAATGCATTGTTACCCGGCTCTGAAACGCCAACAGTACTGCCGCTGGCGGCCAATGATACTATGGTCGCATTACATGTTGTCAGCCCCGAAAACCTGTTCTGGGAGACCATGGAAAAGCTGAAAGAGCTAGGCTGCAGTTCCATATTAGTGATGCCAATCGAAAAAATGATGAATTAACCATGATTAACTGGCAATCCTTATCACCAGCAGAGCAGAAAACCGCTCTGGCTCGTCCTGGCAGCAGCCAGGATGATAAAGTACGTCAAGCTGTCAGTGATATAGTCAGGCGGGTTCAGAATGAAGGAGACGCGGCATTACTGGCGTACACCCATCAGTTTGACAACGTAAGTTTAGAGCAACCGCGCCTTGACAAACAACAGCTTCAGCAACTCGCTGATTCCTTAGACGCTGAAACCGCAGACGCCATCGAACTGGCTTATGAAAATATTCGAAAGTTTCACGCGGCACAGCAACCTCAGGATGTGTTGGTTGAAACCGCTCCGGGCGTGACCTGCCAACTGAAACATGCCCCATTACAATCTGTGGGCTTATATATTCCAGGCGGTACAGCTCCGCTGCCATCGACCGTTTTGATGGTGGGTACTGCAGCTCAAGTCGCGGGATGTGTCAGGAAAGTGCTGTGCACTCCTCCCAATCCAGAATGTCAGATTCACCCTGCAATAGCGTATGCCGCCTTGCGTTGTGATATTGACGAAGTTTATCTGGTCGGGGGTGCACAAGCGATTGCCGCAATGGCGGTTGGTACTCAGTCGATAAACAAAGTCGACAAAATATTCGGACCGGGTAACAGTTTTGTGACAGAAGCGAAAAAGCAGGTCAGTCAGTTGCCCGGTGGACCAGCAATAGATATGCCGGCAGGTCCTTCCGAAGTTCTGGTTCTGGCTGACAATTCTGCAAGCGCCGCTTTTGTCGCTTCCGATCTGTTATCCCAGGCTGAGCATGGCATCGATTCACAGGCTATTTTGGTCTCTGACAGTGAAGCACTTATCAGCGCGACAAAGACCGAAGTTGAGCAACAACTGATGCAATTGAATCGTCAGGAAATTGCCCGTCAGGCGATGCACAATGCCCGCTATATTCTGGCACCGGATATGGCGACTGCAATCGAGATCAGCAACCAGTATGCACCGGAACACCTTATTGTGCAGACTGCCGACGATCAACAGGCTTTGATGACAATTCGCAATGCGGGCTCGATATTTGTAGGTCCCTGGTCTCCAGAATCGGCGGGGGATTACGCCAGCGGCACAAACCATGTGTTGCCAACTTATGGTTATGCCAGAAATTATTCCAGTCTCGGTTTATTGGATTTTTATCGACGCTACACTGTGCAGGAACTATCCCGTCAGGGTCTGGAGAATATCGGTCCGGCGATCATGAAACTAGCCAAGGCGGAGGGCCTGGATGCGCACCTGCGCGCTGTGGAAATTCGTTTAAACGGGGAAGGGAGCAAAGCATGAGCAGTACATTTATCGACCAACTGACTTGCGCCAATGTCCGCAGCTTATCACCTTATGAATCAGCGAGGAGATTATACAGTGGCGGGCAATATTGGCTAAACGCCAACGAATCGCCGTATAGCAACGCCTACCAAATTGATAGCGATAAACTGAATCGCTACCCTGAATGTCAACCCGCTCAGGTTGTGCAAAGCTACGCGGCGTATACTGGAGTTGAATCACAGCAGGTGCTGATCTCTCGTGGTGCAGATGAGGGGATCGAGTTACTGATACGTGCCTTTTGCAATCCGGGTGTGGATAGCATTGCGATATGTCCACCCACTTACGGAATGTACGCTATCAGTGCTGAGACCTTTAATGTCGGGGTCACTAAAGCTCCCCTCACCGACAGATTTGAACTGGATTTTGACACACTGGGTGAACTGGCAGACAGTCAGTCTCCTCCGAAACTGGTGTTCTTATGCTCACCCAATAATCCAACCGGCACCCGTTTAGCGGCAGACCAAATCGAACGATGTCTGGCCCTCTTTGCAAATAAGTCTCTGGTAGTGCTGGACGAAGCGTACATCGAATTTGACTGGCAGAATCGCTGGTCCGGGAAACTCACAGAATATGACAATCTGGTTATCCTGCGGACCTTATCAAAAGCCTTTGCTTTAGCCGGTATTCGTTGTGGTTTTACGCTGGCTTCACCACAGATCATTCAGACACTGCTCAAAGTTATTGCCCCCTACCCGGTGTCAGAGCCAGTGGCCCAGATAGCCACTCAGGCACTAAGCACAAAGGGCATTGCCCAGATGCGGTCGCAGGTCCAGGCAATCCAACAGCAACAGAACAATCTGAAAGCGAAACTTGGCGATATTGATGAGCTCCAGCAAATAGGTGATCAATGCGCTAACTTCTTGCTATACCGAACCAAAAATAAGGCAGCGCTAATGGACTATCTTGTAGAAAACGGTCTGCTCATTCGTGATCAATCGAAACAACTGCAATTACAGGATTGTTTGCGCATGACCATCGGTAATGCACAGGAAAACTCCCAGTTAATCGGTCTTATTACAGAATTTTATCAACAGGAATCAATTGGATGACCCAACAAGCCATATTATTTATTGATCGTGATGGTACGCTCGTTGAAGAGCCTCCTATCGATAAGCAACTGGATTCACTGGCAAAGCTTGTTTTTGAGCCTCATGTCATCCCAGTATTGCTCCGTTGTATGCAAGCGGGTTTTCGTCTGGTCATGGTGTCTAATCAGGATGGTCTCGCTACTGACAGTTTTCCGCAGGCGGATTTTGACCTGCCTCATGATAAAATGATGCAGCTGTTTAGCAGTCAGGGTGTCATCTTTGATGATGTTTTGATTTGCCCACATTTTGATGCGGACAATTGTACTTGCCGCAAACCCAAACTGGGTTTGGTAAAAGACTATTTGCGCGATGGAAGAGTGGATTTCGCTCGTTCTTTTGTTATCGGCGATCGTGACACTGACATGCAATTAGCCGAAGGCATGGGTATTACCGGGATTCGTTACGATAGAGAAAACAACAACTGGCAGGCCATAGAGTCACAGTTATTAAAACAACCCAGACAGGCGCAAGTACAGCGCAATACGTCGGAGACACAGATCAGTGTCAACGTAAATCTCGATGAATCAGGTGGCTCTAAGCTTGCAACCGGGATTGGCTTTTTTGATCATATGCTGGATCAAATTGCCACTCATGGTGGTATTCGACTGGATGTCAGTGTCAACGGTGACCTGCACATTGATGACCATCACACTGTCGAAGACACTGCGTTAGCTATTGGTGAAGCGTTGCGCAAAGCATTAGGCAACAAACGGGGCATTGGCAGATTCGGCTTTGCGCTACCCATGGATGAGTGTCGTGCCGAATGTATTTTAGATATTTCCGCTCGCCCGTTTATGGTTTTTAATGCTGACTTTTCACAGGAACGTGTCGGCGAAATGTCAACCCAGATGGTCCCGCACTTTTTCCGTTCATTGTCGGACAGCATGGGGATCTCTTTGCACTTGAGCACTACAGAAGGCAATGCTCACCACCAGGTAGAAAGCCTGTTTAAAGTGTTTGGTCGAGCATTGCGTCAGGCCGTCACTAAGCAAGGTGATGAGTTGCCCAGCAGCAAAGGAGCCTTGTAGATGAGCAATGATGTTGTTTTGGTGAATACTGGCTGTGCCAATATTGCCTCACTCAAATTCGCCATTGAACGGCTTGGCTATCAAGTAGATGTCAGTGCGGAACCGCAAGTCATCAGTGATGCCAGCAAAGTTATTTTGCCCGGTGTGGGTTCAGCCAATGCCGCCATGCAGCAAATCAATGAGCGCGGCTTAACCGAATGCCTGCAGAGTTTAACCCAGCCTACGTTGGGGATTTGTTTGGGCATGCAATTGATGACCAAACGGTCTGAGGAAGGCCAGGTTGCCTGTCTTGGCATGATTGACTGCCCCGTTGTGGCAATGCAATCGACTACCCTTCCCTTGCCCCATATGGGCTGGAATCAAGTGCATAGTGTTCAGGATAACGTCCTGTTTGATGGCATCTCAGACGGCAGCTACTTTTATTTTGTGCATGGTTTTCAGGTGCCACTCGGCAAACAGACATTGGCCAGCAGCGACTATGCAGGTCAATTCTCAGCAGCCATTCAACAGGACAACTTTTTTGGTGTGCAATTTCACCCGGAGCGCTCTAGTGTTGCTGGTGCACAACTGTTACGAAATTTTATTGAGAAATTATGATAATTCCAGCAATTGATTTGATCGATGGCAACGTCGTTAGACTTTTTCAAGGCGACTACGGCCAAAAAACCGAATACAAGATTGACCCCGTCGATGTCGTAAATAAATACGCCGATGCCGGTGCAAACTGGCTACACATTGTGGACCTCACTGGAGCAAAGGACACCAGTAAACGACAAATATCGTTAATCAAACGCATGGTCGCCACCAACCGTATGCAATTTCAGGCAGGTGGCGGCATTCGCTGCAAAGCTGATGTTGAGCAGTTACTGGCGTGTGGAGTTGAGCGAGTTGTTATTGGTTCTCTGGCTGTCAAAGCACCGGAACAGGTATTGTCCTGGGTGCGTGAATTTGGTCCGGAAAAAATAGTTTTGGCATTGGATATCAATATTGATGCACAAGGCAATCGCATGATTGCAACACACGGCTGGCAAGAAGACAGTGGTGTGCAATTAGATGTGCTACTTAACGACTATCTGGAAGCGGGTATTCAACACGTATTGTGCACCGATATCAGCCGAGATGGCACGCTGCAAGGGGCCAATAATCAACTGTATGCGGACCTGGTAACACAATTCCCAAGCATATCATGGCAGGCATCAGGCGGTATTGGCAGCCTTGACGACATCCAGCAACTGCAACCAACAAAAGTGCAAAATGTCATCCTTGGCAGGGCCTTGCTGGAAGGTAAATTTGACCTGCAACAAGCCATCCAACTATGGGAGAACCGCTAATGTTAGCCAGACGCATCATTCCTTGTCTGGATGTCAGAGATAGAAAAGTGGTAAAAGGGGTACAATTTCGCAATCACGAAATAGTGGGCGATATTGTTCCGTTGGCAAAGCGTTATGCGGCGGCTGGTGCGGATGAATTAGTCTTTTATGATATAACCGCATCCAGTGATGCCAGAGTAGTAGATAAAAGCTGGGTATCACGCATTGCTCAGGTCATTGATATTCCCTTTTGTGTCGCTGGGGGTATCAAGTCCGTTGAAGATGCCCGTATTATTCTGGAAATGGGTGCCGATAAGATCTCGGTTAATTCACCAGCGTTGGCTAACCCTGAACTTATTACGCAATTGCATGACCGTTTTGGTAAACAATGTGTCGTGATTGGTATCGATAGTTATTTTGATGAAGCGACGAACGAATATCAGGTCTACCAATTTACCGGTGACGAAAAGCGTACTCAGAATACGGGTCGAAAAACTCTCGACTGGGTTAAGGAAGTGCAGCAGCGAGGTGCCGGAGAGATCGTGCTCAATTGCATGAATCAGGACGGGGTACGCAAAGGTTATGACCTAGCACAATTAAAGCAGGTACGAGCAGAGTGTCGCGTACCGCTCATTGCCTCTGGGGGTGCGGGTGAAATGGCGCATTTTCGTGATGCCTTTGTGAACGCCAATGTTGATGGCGCACTGGCGGCATCGGTTTTTCATAAGGCCATTATCGAAATTGCTGACTTGAAATCGTATTTAATAAATGAAGGAGTACAAATTAGGCCATGAAAATGACCCACGATTCCATCCCTGATCTGGCCTGGGACAAAGTAAATGGCCTGATGCCCTGTGTAGTGCAAGACGCTCACTCTGCTAAAGTACTTATGCTTGGTTATATGAACGAGGAAGCACTGAGTAAAACCCTGAGCAGCAAACAAGTGACGTTTTTCAGTCGCACTAAAAACCGACTTTGGACCAAAGGTGAGACTTCAGGCCATGTTTTGCAATTGGTAGATATTTGTGAAGATTGTGATCAAGACACACTTCTGGCGCAGGTTATCCCGTTGGGTCCGACGTGTCACCTCGGCACGGAAACCTGCTGGGCAAAAGCGCAAAGCGCTGATGGCAGTTTTTTATTTGAACTGGAAAAATTGTTAGCAGAACGAAAAAATGCCGACCCTGACAGTAGCTATACCGCCAAGTTATATCAAAAAGGCATCAAGCGCATCGCTCAAAAAGTAGGTGAAGAAGGTGTTGAAACAGCGTTAGCAGCAACAGCTGGCGATCTTGAAGAATTACGCAATGAATCTGCCGATTTGTTATATCACCTGTTAGTGTTACTGCAGGCATCAAATTTATCGCTTGCCGATGCCGTTGCTGTTTTAAAAGAGCGACATAAATAAAAATCCCGACCTTGGTGTCGGGAATCAACCTTAGACCAAAACCAATAAATATTTGATCGCTCAGCATCAGTCTCATAGCCACGGTATCGCGGCGCGTGACTGAAGAAATACTGGTGGTCTTTCGAATGTCACGCAACAAAGAGAACGTGGCTATGAGTGACGTCGAAGATGGGTTTGAAAAGTTTTTATGCTGCGTTAGATGTTTTTGATTTAGCCCTACATGGACGTAGGTGATTAGAATAACGCAGGAGCAGTTATCGAGACCCACTAGCCCTGCAAACATCTACCTTGCCTAAAAGCTTTTCAAATCCCACTGAGTAGATCAAATATTTATTGGAGTTGGTATTATACTGATGGCAATCGCTACTGGCAGGTATACTCTTTTTTGCTCAGCGTTCTATAATTACTATAATAGCAACCGCATAGCGTGACATTTCACATGGCTGATTTTCAATATAAGGGGTTCACGGGGAGTCTGGAATACCAGACTGATGCCTGTTATTTTTTCGGACAGGTTAATCTAGCGCGTGACACTATCCGTTATCAGGCAGAAACCATAGATGACCTGGAAAATACGTTTAAAGCCTCAGTCGATAATTATTTATCGGATTGCGCAGCACTGGGCATTGAGCCCGGCTAATAGCTGTTATCACCAGGCAATCTGGAAAAGTGATCTTTTTCTCGAGCTACAGGGTATCAACTAACACACATTTGATGTGTTTGTGTGTTCTCACTTTCTTAGCCCGGTTTATCCGGGCTTTTTTATGCGGCTTCAGGTGTTATTGATTTAGCCCATAAACAGCTACTACAGCGCAGCCTCAAAGCGGCGCATCATGTCTTCTGCGTTGCCAACACTATTATGAATCGCAAAATAAATGGGAATTTCGGCTACTTTGTGATTGTTCAGTTGTACTTGTGGATAATTTTTTTGTAAGTACGACATCATGGCCCAATAGCCCAACACGTAATCGGCTTCTTTATTGAGTAACGCCTTAAGCGCAATCGCTTGATTTGCGACTGTTTTGAAGTTGCCTCTTTGAGCTTCAGGGACAGCGTCCCGCAACAGGCCACCATAGCTGTAGCCTCTAATGAGCAGCACCTTCTGATCAGCAAGTTGCTCCAGCGAATCAATGTGTGCTTCGCCATCTAACCAAAAAACGCGCAAGTCAAACTTTGAAAAAGGCTGGTTTGACAACAATACATTTTCCATGCCCGGCATATTCCCCGGTAACGCGCTCAATTGCACTTTGCCCGTGGCGACAGCGGAGTAAAAACGCTTAATAGGGACATTCACTGGCTTGTAGTCAATTTCAGCTTTAGCAAGCGCTGGCGCTAACTGCTTGTACCAAATCCCTGTCAACTTACCATCGATATCAAAGTAAGCATAAGGTGGAAAGAACGGCGCACCCAATTTAGCGGGAGTGGCTAATGCGGGAATAGAACAACACAGTAAAACAGTAACAAACAACTTTTTAAGCATGGCTAAACACTAAAACAAGTGAATAATTATTAAACAGTATATCAACTGTCCAATGATTTAAAACAGTAACAACAACAATTATTTAGCTAATCGCTATCCTGCAATATTTTTTTAATTCTGGCAGTCACTGAAGGCGCTTCATCACGCAGTGCCATTTCCAAAAATTCGCGTGCCATCTCCTGATATTCGGGAAACGCCTTGGCTAACAAATGCAAACCGTTGTACGCCCATGCTCGGACAAATTTGTTTTTATTTTGCAGCAACCGATGCAGGGTATTGTAGCAGCGGTCTTTATTCACCAGGTGAAGATCAAGATATTGAAATGACTGCAAAATATGTAACTGAGCTTCCCAATGGGAATAGTCACGCAAGGTATCCACAACACGCTTAGTCTGCTCTGCCGTAATCCCCTGATCATTTTCCAAGTAATGCTTTAACAGCCAGGTCGCGCTCCTTTGTGTAGGAATATACAAACAGCAATCGAGCAACTCTTTAATAAATATTTCAGACGTCAAAAAATGGTTATACACCGTTATTAATTCATCCGTCGATGTGGGGTCACACATCGTTAACGTCTGTTTTAAGGACACTATTACCTCACTTACGTGCCGTTATATACTGAGCAGATGCTACACGTATTTTATTGGATGGCAAAATATTATCGAGTTGATTCAAGACTCAAGCGTATTTTATCCGCTTCGTCACACATATTTTCTAAAGCATCCAATCCACGGGATGTCATGCGGTACAACAAATCCGCATCGGGCTGAATTATCTGTTGTTGTTGGATGGACAATATCTTCAACCATTTTTGCCATTCAAAACCGGCGGTCGGGGATTTAGCTGAAGTTGGCTGAATGATGATATCTACCGACTGTTGTAAGACCTGTTCAAGGTTAATTTGCGGATAATCTGTGCGACTATCGGAAAATATATTGTTAATGCCACAAGTATCGAGGTGTCGGGCTGGCCAGGCTTGGTCATTAATCGTAGTCAGTGGATTGGGCCAGATCTCGTAAAAGCCATTAATCCGCGTTGCTTGTTGATATTGACTTTGGATCCGGCGCAAACGCTGCAGATAGCGTTCTGCAACGTCATTTGCTTGTGCTGATTTACCTAGTAATTGTCCCAACCATATGATTTCGGTAGCAACATCTTCCAGCTGTTGCGGATAAGAGTATTCAACTTTTAACCCCAGACCTTCCAAACGTCGTAATGATTGCTCCGGACTCCCCCCCTTCCAGGCAAGTATCAGATCAGGTTTGAGCGCCAGCACGCGTTCAACATCAATGGTCAGATAATCTCCCACTACGGGCAATGCATGGGCTGCATCTGGGAAATCAGAATGTGCAGATACCGCGACTAACGATTCTTGCCCATCAATCTCGTAAATCAGCTCTACCAGGTGTGGCGCCAGTGCGATGACTTTTTTAGCGACTACGTGCTTATCGGAAGCAAGGACCGCAAATGACAACAAACAGCAGAAAATGATAACGCCAGAAATAACACGGCCCATTACCAATCAATTCCTCGCTGCGCTTTAATGCCAGCATCAAAAGCATGTTTGACAGATTGTATTTCACTGACGGTATCGGCCATTTCGACCAGTCGACGGTGACAAGCTCGCCCAGAAACAATGACATGCTGATTCGTCGGTCGATTGACGATATAACTAATCACTTCGTCCAAATCCAGATACTGGTAAGTCAGCATATAAGTAATCTCATCCAGTAAAACGACGTCTATCGCCGGATCCATCAACAACTTTTTTGCTTCTGCCCATACGGCTTTGGCAGCTTCCGTATCGCCAGTTTTGTCTTGAGTATCCCAGGTAAATCCGGTGCTCATCACGTGGAATTCAACCCCGAGTTTTTCCAGCACATTACGTTCACCATTGTCCCAACTGCCTTTTATGAATTGAATGGCGGCACAGCGCATATCATGACCACAGGCGCGCGTTAACATACCAAAGCCGGATGAACTCTTGCCCTTGCCATTGCCAGTCAGGACTACAAGCAACCCTTTGTCTTCGCTGGCAGCTGCAATGCGGGCATCGACCTTCTCTTTTAATGCTGCCATTCTCTTTTTGTGTTGCGTGTCTTTTAAATCTGTTTCTGCCATTGCAAAGTCCAAATAAAGTCTTAATTAGTAGCGAGTGCTTTTTCGATTGAGCAGTAACGCGAGAAAGAACAGGCTGCCGAGCAACCCGGTAATCACGCCCAAAGGAATTTCCTGCCCCTGAAGCACGTTTCTGGCGAGGACATCAACCCAAAGCATAAAAACGCCCCCCAATAGTACGGAACCTGCAACCAGTCGAATTGCAGAGGCCCCAAATAACATTCTTACGATATGCGGGACCATCAGTCCGACAAAGCCAATGCCGCCACAATAAGCCACGATAAAGGCCGTCACCAACGCACATAAAGTGAAGTATACTTTTCTCAAGCGCTGCACATTCACACCCAATGCTTGCGCTGAATCGTTTTCCAGCAACAGCGCATCCAGCTGTCTGGCGGTAGCAATACTAAGCAAGCCGGCAAATACCAAAACCGTAAATATAAGCCACATTTGCTGCATTCCCGCTCCCGAAAAACTGCCTAACAACCAGAAGATGATGCGGTTGCTGGCCATCGGCTCACCCACATATAATAAGAACTGAGTGACTGCCCCCATCAGAAAAGCGACCGCTACGCCTACCAAAACAACATGTTCATCATTTAATAAAAAACGCATTAAAGTCAGTACGATGACGATTGAGAGCAACGCTCCTAAAAATGCGAATGCGGGGAAAAATGCCGCCAGTGTTTCTGGAATAAGCAAATGTGCAATTGTCACCCCTAATCCCGCACCAGAAACAACCCCAAATAAATAAGGATCTGCCAGAGGGTTTCGTGTGCAGTTCTGTAAAATTGCACCACTCCACGCCAGCCCCGCACCAACAACAAACGCCAATAACATTCGCGGTAAGCGGATTTGCCATACCAACGCTTCATTTAGTGGCGATTGACATTGTCCCGTCAGACAAGTAAGGATCTCAGTCAGCGGTACTGATACGCTGCCCAAGACCATATTCATGAGCATTGAAACAACAACACCAACGATGGCGATTATTTGCATCAATCTAGCTGTTGTCATGACTAAAACACACCATTGGAATATTGTTCCCCGTCAAAGAGACATCGCAGTGCAACCCGAACACTTGCTGTAACCTGTCAGCTTGCAGTACTTCTATCGGCGAGCCCGCTGCAACAATTTCTCCGTGATTAATTAAAATCAGTTCATCAAGATATTGTGCAGCCAGATTCAGGTCATGAATGGTCATAACAATGGTCTTGTTTAGTTTTTTTACCAGTGCCAAAAGCTGATGCTGAAAATAAACATCCAGATGGCTGGTTAATTCATCCAGTAAAAATATATCAGCCTGTTGCATTATGGCTCGAGCCAGCAATACCCGTTGCTGTTCCCCACCGGAAAGTTGTGCGAACAACCTGCCACGCAATTCAAGCAGATCGCAATCCTGTAATGCTGTCTCCAGGCGCTGATGATCGCCAATGCTATCTCGCTGAAACCAGCTTTTATGAGGTGTTAACCCCATGCGTACCATGTGTTCCACGGTCAGTGAAATGGGAGTAGAAAATATCTGAGGCAACCAGGCAACGTGTTTGGCGATATCCCTTGCCGACATAGAATCAAGTGGCTGCTGTCTTATCATTACGGCGCCATCTGACGGCGTAATCAACCCCTGCATCGTTTTTAACAGAGAGGTCTTACCTGCGCCATTGGGGCCAATAATGCCGTACGCTCGTCCTTCCTCGAAAGAAAATGATATATGACGTAAAATTGGCCTCTCAGCTACCGACCAGGTTACATTCTCTAAACTCGCAACAACCGTCACCTTAGTCTATTCCATTGCATAATTTTAAATTTTTCAGACACTTAAGAAATATTCGAAAGTTTTTTAATTTTTTCTATTGAAAACATTTGGTCGCCACCTACATAGATAGTGTCGATGCAGTAACTGGTCGACATTAATATTAACCGCCGCCGAGTTATCGGGGCAACTTAACATATTGCTTAAAAAGAGGATATGACTATGCGTACTATTGATTTATCTCCACTTTACCGTTCATTCATTGGTTTTGATCACTTAGCATCAATGATCGACGCTGCTTCACGAAATGAAAAACAAGCCGGTTACCCTCCGTATAATATCGAGCTACTGGCCGAAGACAGATACAAAATCACCATGGCTATCGCAGGATTCAGCCAGGATGATATCGAAATTGAGGTACAAGAAAACACCTTGAGGGTGTCTGGCAACAAAAAATCAGACAAAGAAGAGTCTGAACGTAAATTTCTGCATAAAGGAATTTCCGAACGTAATTTTGAGCGCAAGTTTCAATTAGGCGATCACGTTAAAGTGTTAACCGCTGACATGGAAAACGGCTTACTTCATATTGATTTGGAGCGCGTGATACCAGAAGCGAAAAAACCACGTAAAATCGAGATTGGTTCAAACCTGATCGAAAATAAATAACCAAAACTTGTGTGTTTCCCCAGAAAGCCCGGCTATAGCCGGGCTTTTTGCATTAACAGGAAAACGTTAGCAAGCGGGTTTGGTATACCAATAAACAATCATTCTACAAAAACAGCTGATCGTAGAAAGGCAACAGGTTGGCAACGATAAGCGCAGCCAGGGTAACAAATGTCAGCAATGTGCCGTAAAAACGTTGCCAGCTATAACCATGGTGATGGCGTAGTCCATAAGCGTGCATAAGCCGCGATAATAACAAGACGACTCCCGCAGTGTGCAAAAACCAGGTTGGCATATGATTCAGTTCAGCAAGCAATAGCAACACCAGCGTAAAAGGCACATACTCAATAAAGTTGCCATGCACCCGCATGTCCTGTTGCAGGTGTTTTTCTCCGCCATCACCGATGCCGATTCCAAATTCCCGCCGACGGGCTACAACTAATAGTGATAAATAAAGCAACAACACGCCCAACAGGGCCGCATAAAAAGTGGTGATAGGTACGGTCAAAGTCACTCTCCAAGGATCTGGTTTAGCATCAGTATAGAAGAAAAAAACCCGCAGATTGCGGGTTTTTAAATGGAACTTGTCGTTCCTTTATTTAGTTCAGCAATTCAGCTAACTCTTTGCTCACGTCTTCCACCGGACGAGCACCATCAAGTTTATGATACTTGCAGCGCGCATTGTCAGCTTCACCACGATAATAATCGACTAATGGCTTGGTTTGTTCATGGTATATACCCAGGCGCTTTCTCACCGTGTCTTCCTGGTCATCGGGACGCACCACCAATTCCTCACCTGTGACATCATCTTTACCTTCCACTTTAGGCGGATTATAGGTGACATGGTAAACACGGCCAGAACCTGGATGAACACGACGTCCAGCCATACGCTCGACGATAATCTCATCGTCAACATCAAACTCAATCACATGATCGACTTTAATACCCGCATCCTTCATCGCGTCTGCCTGAGGAATGGTGCGAGGGAATCCATCTAACAAAAAGCCTTTCTGACAATCAGCTTGCGAAACACGCTCTTTTACCAGACCAATAATGATTTCATCAGAAACCAGTTTCCCTTCATCCATCACTTTTTTGGCAGCCAGGCCAAGTTCAGTGCCGGCCTTGATAGCAGCCCGAAGCATGTCTCCGGTAGAAATCTGGGGAATACCATATTTTCCCATCAAATATTGCGCCTGTGTGCCTTTTCCAGCACCTGGTGCTCCCAATAAAATGATGCGCATTCGCAATCCTCCACTACATCATATATTTAATTTATTAAAATTTATCCACTCGCCACTTTACACATTGCGACCAATGGTGACAAGGCATTAGGGGGCTGAGTCAGGATTAAATAACGATTTTCAACTGCGCCTAAACCTAAATCATTCAGTTGACCACTCTAAATACAAGGCAACTGCATGAAAATACAAAACATTTGGAATGCGCTACAGCTCCCCCATCAGGTGAGTCTGCTACGACTGACCAGAATTAGGTATCGAGTAGGAGGTGAGATCACTCTCACCGTCCTCTCACACCACTGGGCATACGGTTCCGTACCACGGCGGTTCATATTAACACTGGAACTGTCGGTGACAATCCAGCAGTGATACGAGCCCCAGCTTATCAAACCACGCTTTCTTAGAAGCCTGATTCATATGACTGGCACCTGCATTCCACCATGGGCCTCGTTGATTAGTCGCCGAGGCCCACGCTCTTTTCTCATCAATGGCGGCTTTCATCAGATTTGTGGCTCGGGTGAAGGGACGTTTCCATTGTCGCCAGAGCAGACAACGAAGCTTCCTTCTTATCCAACCATCCAAATCCTCAAGCACGCCTTTGACCTGCGTCAGGCGGAAGTAACTTATCCAGCCCCGAAGGACCAGTGTCAGGCCTTTTATCGCTTTAGCGATTGAGCGGGAGCAGTGTCCGGTCGTCAGGCTGCGGACTTTATCCTTCAGTCTGGCAACACTTTGCGGTGCTATTCTCACACGAGCCTGTTTATGCCATGTGAAACTGTACCCCAGAAACTTACGTTTCCATGGTCGCGCTACCGCACTCTTTTGCTCATTCACCTGTAACTTCAGCTCTGTGGACAGGAACTGACTGATATCAGCAAGCAGGTGTTCACCAGCTTTCTGACTGCTGACGTAGATGTTGCAGTCATCTGCATAACGGCAGAAACTGTGTCCACGTCTTTCCAGCTCTTTATCCAAATCATCCAGCAGGATATTCGACAGCAACGGAGATAATGGGCTGCCCTGCGGCATGCCTTTGTCCCGTTTAACATACTCATCTCCGTCCCACATATCCGTTTCAAGGTATCGGCGGATAAGTTTCAGAAGCCTTTTATCTTCGATAATTCGGGCCAGCCTCGACATTAAAATGTCGTGGTCAACCCTGTCGAAGAACTTCTCCAAATCCATATCCACTACCCAGCGCTTACCGCTTTGAATGAACTGCTGTGCCTGTTGCACTGCCTGCCATGCATTGCGCTTTGCTCTGAAGCCGTAGCTGGAAGAAGAGAATTGCGGCTCCACTAACGGGCTGAGTTGCTGTGCTATCGCCTGCTGAATAAGCCTGTCTGCCACGGTTGGGACACCCAGTGACCTGACGCTGCCGTCAGGTTTGGGAATATCCACCTTGCGTATCGCTCGTGGCAGATAGCTGCCTTCGCTCAGCGTCTCTTTGACCCGTAACCAGTGCTGTTTCAGCCAGGGTTTTAAATCAGACACATTCAGGTTATCAACACCTGCCGCACCTTTATTTTCAACTACCCGCTGATAAGCCAGCATCATGTTGCTACGGGTTATCACTGCTTCCACCGTCAACGATGGTTCCGCTTTCGTTCGCCCACTGGCCGCCGTATCGACTTCAACACTACCAGCAGTTTGCTCCGGGTTCCGCCCGTTACCTCTGTTTGTAGCCGCAGATTCCTGCGCTTGTGCATCATTAATCAATGTCGAGTACCAGTGTCCTAATCACGGTTAACTATGTTCGGTCCTTCATGCTATTGGTTATATAACACTACTACGGCCTCGGCTGACTTCTGGCAGTTCATCCCAACAACTCACGGTGTCGGTAGCACTGTGGCAAACTGTCAGACCTCCCGGGGTAATTCGCGCGACCTTCCTGCTTATGCCTGCCGACTTTACGTTATTGCATTCCGTGCAAGTATTGGGCTTTGATGATATTAGCCACCTTACCCTGCAATAACGCCTGAGCCGATTCCTGTTCGTCAGGCCAGCATTTTGCCTTCGGCTTCCTTCAGATTTCACCTCACGATGAACACCCTTGCCGTTCGGCTAGCACTTCCCCTTGCCGGGTGTGCAGAGGACTTTCACCTCCGAGTCATCAACTCACCACCACAGTGAGTCGAACAGTGCTTGTCAAGGCACCACGCGCCATGCCCGGCGCACTAAAAAAAACGGGCACCATTTGGCGCCCGTTCTATACGTAAATTAAGATCTGACTTACTTTGACAAATCTAAGAGCAAGCTGTTTAGCTGACTTACAAAGGCTGAAGGATCTTTCAGATTCCCCTGCTCAGACAACGAAGCTTGATCAAACAGGACATGAGCCCACTTCTTAAACTGCGCCTCGTCTTGTACATCCGCCATGTGTTTCACCAACGCATGCTCGGGGTTCAGCTCAAAGTTATACTTGATTTCAGGCACTTCTTGTCCCGCAGCTTCCATCAACTTCATCATTTGGGTAGACATGCCAAACTCGTCTGCAACAACACAGGCGGGGGATTCTGTCAGTCGATGTGTAAATTTCACATCCTTAACTTTGTCCCCTAGTGCTTCTTTTACGCGTTCAACCAGGCCTTCAACCTGCTTTTCGGCTTCTTCCTGTGCTTTTTTGCTGTCTTCATCTTCCAGATCACCCAAGTCCAGCGCACCACGTGCGATTGACTGGAATTGTTTTTCTTCAAACTCTGTCAGATGCGACATCAACCACTCATCGATGCGGTCAGACATCAACAACACTTCAATACCCTTCTTACGGAAGATCTCTAAATGTGGGCTGTTGATTGCCGCTTGATGGCTATCTGCAGTCACAAAGTAAATCTTATCCTGACCCTCCTTCATACGGCTGATATAATCAGCCAAAGAGACAGTTTGCGCACTGCTGTCACCATTGGTACTGGCAAAACGCAGTAAACCCGCAACCTTTTCTTTATTGGCAAAGTCTTCTGCAGGACCTTCTTTGATTACATTACCAAATTCATTCCAGAAAGATTGATACTTTTCAGCATCGTTTTTCGCCATTTTCTCCAGCATTTGCAGTACTTTTTTGGTGCACGCCTGACGCATCGCCTGGGTGACCTTATTATCCTGCAGAATTTCACGAGAAACATTCAGTGGCAAATTATTGGAATCGATAAGACCTTTTACAAAGCGCAGGTATACCGGCATAAACTGCTCAGCATCGTCCATGATAAAGACGCGCTGCACGTAAAGTTTCAGTCCGTGATTCTGATCGCGATTCCACAAATCAAATGGCGCTTTCGCTGGGATGTATAATAGGCTGGTATATTCGTTCTTACCTTCGACCTTATTATGAGACCAGGTTAGCGGATCACCAAAATCGTGAGATACGTGTTTATAGAATTCTTTATATTCGTCTTCAGTAATCTCAGACTTATCGCGCGTCCACAATGCCGTCGCTTTGTTGGCAGTTTCCCACTTGGCAGGTTCTGCCGGGATCTTTTCACCATCTGGACCATCAGGGCCATCACGTTCCGGCACTTCTTCTTTCCACATTTCAACAGGAATAGAAATGTGCTCAGAATACTTACTGATAATGGACTTCAGACGATAGTCATCAAGAAACTCTTTGTCTTCTTCGCGCAGATGCAAAGTGATTTCGGTACCACGATCCGCTTTTTCGATGTCACTAATGGTAAACTCACCTTCACCTTCGGACGTCCACTCAACACCTTCACTCTTATCAGCACCTGCTGCACGAGTGCGTACGGTGACATGGTCGGCAACAATGAAAGAAGAATAAAAACCAACACCAAACTGACCAATCAGCTGTGAGTCTTTACTTTGATCTCCTGACAATTGGCTGAAGAACTCTTTGGTACCAGATTTTGCGATGGTACCCAAGTTTTCCACCACTTCATCTTTGTTCATCCCGATACCATTATCGGAAATCACCAGATTACCAGCGTCTTTATCTACTGAAATTCTGACGCGTAACTCGCCATCATTTTCATATAACGCGTCATTAGACAAGGCCTTAAAACGCAATTTGTCTGCTGCGTCTGCAGCGTTAGAGACCAACTCTCTTAAAAAGATTTCTTTGTTGGAATACAGGGAATGGATCATCAATTGCAGAAGCTGTTTCACTTCTGCCTGGAAACCATGAGTTTCTTTTTGGGCTGCTTCAGCCATTGCTTAGCTACTCCTCTCAGCTGTCTTTTTGATACCAGAGAGAAATAGGGACTAGTGAGGAATTTTCAATAGCAAATTTGCAGGAATCGGAATTAATATTTAACCTGAACGTGAGTTAAGAAATATCATGGCACGGCAAATCGAACGCGCGCGCCATATATTCATTGCAGGGAGATATTTATTGGATTTGGTTTTACTTACTCAAACCGGCTACGCGCAGTTAGGGCACGACTAAGGGTGTTACCATCAATGAACTCCAATTCACCGCCAATAGGAACGCCTTGCGCTAACCTTGTGACATCAAGTTGTGCCGCTTTACACATTTCCGCGATGTAATGTGCGGTTGCCTCGCCTTCCATGGTGAAGTTTGTGGCCAGAATAACCTCTTTTACTTCACCGCTGGTAAGCAAGGCATCTAGACGATCAAGTCCGAGTTCTTTAGGCCCGACACCATCAATGGGGGATAACCGCCCCAGGAGCACAAAGTAGGTACCAGCGAAATCGGCCGTTTGTTCGATCGCGACAACGTCCTGCGGAGACTCCACGACGCACAACAATCCACTGCTACGTCGTTTATCCTGCTGGCAGATATGGCAAAGAGATTGTTCGGTAAAATTACGGCAGCGTTGACAACGTGTTACGTGTTCCATGGCATCATGCAAGGCATGACTTAGTTGCATTGCCCCTTCTCGGTCACGCTCTAACAAGTGAAATGCCATTCGCTGTGCACTTTTACCACCAACTCCTGGCAGGCATGTGAGCTGTTTGATCAATGATTCGATCAAGGGGCTATATTTCATATTTGCGCCATAATTGAGTGCAGGATAAGACCTGTAATTGCAATAGTTTCAACGATTAAAAGGGTAATTTCATTCCGGGAGGAATTGGCATACCTCCGGTCACTTCAGACATTTTAGACTGAGACGTTTCAGCAACGCGGCGCACTGCATCATTAAAAGCAGCTGCCACTAAATCTTCAATCATTTCTTTGTCGTCTTCCATCAGGCTTTGGTCAATATCGACACGCTTCACATTGTGATTACCTAACATCACCACTTTTACCATGCCTGCCCCGGCTTCTCCCGTGACTTCCATTTTGGCAATGTCTTCCTGCATTTTCTGCATTTTTTCCTGCATTTGCTGGGCTTGCTTCATAATGTTGCCCATTCCACCTTTAAACATAACTGACTCCGATTATCTGGGTTTAATAGTTTCTTCAATAACGCTGGCGGCGAAGTGCTGCAGCATTAAATGTACGTTTGGATCCTGATGAATGACCTCTTTGGCATGACTCAGTCGAACGCGGTTGATGGCCTTCTGAACTGAGTAGGGAGTATCTTTCACCTCACCAACATCAATTTTGACACTGATATTTTGCTGTAAAACTGCGCCCAGTGCTTCTTCAATTGTCTGGCGATTTGCATCATTAACCAGGTGTTTTTTCTCTGGATTTAAGATAAGTGTGACCTGATCACCGTCTTTATGGTAGTTACTGTGCAAAACAATTTGCTTTGGTAGTCCAGTCAGCCCTGCTTGCTCGATAAGTTGGCTCCAGGTATCTAGTTGACTGGCCGAAGTGACTTTCTTACCATCGAGGTGCAAAGGTACATCAAAATCTATTGGTTCCTCGATATTGTCATCTTCTTCAATTTCTTGCTGCGTAAGCAGATGCGACTCAGTTTGGTTACTGTTCGATTCTGGCTGCGATACTTCTTCTTCTTTGGAGGCACGCAGTTTAAATGGATTTTCAGGTATCGCTTCTGCTGTATCGTCTTCATCCGGGGTTGCTTCAACCGCACCTTTAGAAAAATCTCTTACATTGGATTCCGGTTCTGGCTCTGCCTGAGCGGAACTCTGCAAACTGGAATGAAGTTCTAAAAGTGCATGGGTATCCAGTAAATTGTCATCGTCTTTTGAAGTAGTTTCATCTTCAACAAGCTGCTGGGATTCATGAGGAGCCGCCTGCAATTCAGAAAGCTGATCGAGATCATCCATGTACGAAACATCATCTGACTCTGGGTATTGCTCAGCGTGTGAGAGCGCCTCACTTAAATGTTCGTCGCGTAAATCCTCAGGATGAAAATAGGGATCCTGACCGTCGCCAGATGCAGATGGCGTTGAATCGACACTATCATGCTGAGTGGTCACGCTTCCCTTAGTTTGTCCAGCAGCGGGATCTTCCGTATCCGGACTTGCAATGCTGACATCACGCAATTGTTCTGCCTGCTGCATAATATTGACAGCTTCCTGCTGCAATGAGGACAGCATCGGATCATCTGAATCCTGCTCGGAGTCTTCCTCACCCACGGCTGCTAGCGGAGGCTCTGTTGCACTAACTGAGCTATTTAGCGCATCTGACTCGGAATCGGAATCGGAATCGGAATCGGAATCGGACACCAATTCTGGCGTGGCTTCTGTTGCTATTGAATCAACTTTTTCGGGAACCGCTGCGGTTAATGAGGCAAAATCAGGCGTTTTTTTTCTGCCACAGCCTCGGCAAATGGAAAGTCGAGCAATGCTGTTTGATTGTCATCGGGTGTAAATGCCAGCATACGTAATAAGGTCATTTCCAGCCCAGTACGCCCGTCAACAGCAAAAGGCAAATCTTTGCGCCCTTGCAGGAGAATTTGATATTGCAGCTGCACCATTTCTGGTGGAATTTTACCCGCCAGATAATAAATTGCTTTTGCTGAACTGGCTTCAAGCTTACAGGCATCCGGTACATATTGTGTCAGTGCAACCTGATGTAACAGGGCCTGCATCTCTGCCAACAGTTGGGAAAAGTCAGGGGCTTGTGCCACCAGTTCTTCAACAATTGTAAATGTCTGTTGTTTATCGCGGGATAGCACCGCATGCAATAATTTCAAGACCTGATTGCGGTCCATCAACCCCAGCATGTCGGCAACAACCTTGCTGCTAACCTGCCCATTGCCTTGAGCAATGGCCTGATCAGTCAGGCTTAGAGCATCACGCATACTTCCTTGAGCCGCTTTGGCGATTTCATTCAGTGCCGCAGGCTCATGACTCAGGTCTTCAGCGGTTAATACGTGCTGCAACTGTGCGGTGATCTGTTCTCTTGTTAAAGCCTTGAGATTAAACTGCAGACAACGAGACAATATGGTAATCGGCAGTTTTTGCGGATCGGTGGTGGCCAGCAAAAATTTGATGTGAGGAGGTGGCTCTTCCAGTGTCTTCAATAATGCATTGAAGCTATGCTTAGAGAGCATGTGCACTTCATCTATGAGGTATACTTTATAGTCACCACGTGTAGGTTTGTACTGAACATTATCAAGCAGCTCACGGGTATCTTCTACCTTGGTTCGTGAAGCCGCATCAATCTCTAACAAGTCGACAAACCGGCCAGCTTCTATATCCTGACAATTACCGCATACTCCACAAGGGTTGGAAGTCATCCCTTTTTCGCAATTCAGGCTTTTGGCAAATATTCGGGCTATAGTGGTTTTACCTACGCCACGAGTACCGGTAAACAGGTAAGCGTGATGCAGACGATGGTTGTCGAGCGCATTGCTAATTGCGCTGACGACATGCTCCTGACCTACAAGATCAGAAAATCTCCCCGGACGCCATTTGCGGGCTAGTACATGATATGTCATTCAGCCCTCAATCTCCTTCAAACTCACAAATCGAGAAGCTTTTAATCCCCTGCTTTGCCAGCTTTTCGCTGCCACCAAGTGCCGGAAGCGAAACAACAAACCCAGCGTGCTCTACCACACCGCCTAATTGACGAATCAAGTTCGCCGTTGCCATCATGGTGCCACCTGTTGCCAGAAGGTCATCTATCATCAGAATGTTTTCACCATGAAATACGGCGTCATGGTGCATTTCCAGACTATCTTCACCATACTCTAGTTGGTAATTTTCTCGAATGACCCTTCTTGGCAGCTTGTTTGGCTTACGCACAGGGACAAAACCAATACCCAACTCAACTGCCAATGGAGCCCCAAAAATGAAACCTCGGGCTTCTGTGCCGGCTATCCGGTCAAAGTTATAGGATTGGTATTGCTCAGCCAGACACTGGATAGACATTTTAAATGCTTCAGCATCTTGCATTAACGTGGTGACATCGCGAAACATGATCCCCGCTTTGGGGTAATCAGGCACGGTTTGAATACTGGATTTAATGCGCTCTACAGACAAGGGGAAACCTTTTTATTTTTTAGCCGAGGTATGTGCTTAAGCCTAATACTACATGAAGTAACGGCATTGCCAACAATAACACTAAAGCTATGAGAAGATGTTTAATGCTGAAATTATCATTGGGTGCGATTGACTTAGATTCAGTCATGATTTTGAATTCCAGTTAACAATAAGAAGCGAATGTTAAATCAAGTGTAGGTCAATTAGCAATGTTTGACGTTGATGGAAGCAGTATTTGTTTTTCCAGCATTTGTTGAATGATGTCTTGGGTGGCTTTAATTAGCTGATGTTCAGCGATATCTGGCAGTTGCTGCTGAATATCATACACCAGTTCAGAAAGTGTTTTTTTCTCCGCTTGTTGAATCAAATCCAGCAGTAGCGCTGTTACTGCATTAACCTGAGTGAATTCCACTGCATCACTTACATCACGATGCACGACCAGATAAACGGGCTCTGCTAGAGGTTCCTGAGGGCTAAATTTTGTACTGATTTGATGTACTGGGTAGGTATAACTGACTAATTGCGCCAGAGGCGAAAATGACACCATGCTTATTTCAGATTGGCCATCCCATATTTTATCCGATATGACGTCTTTTCTGATACTTAGATCTAACTCTAGCCACTCATAATGGGCCAGTTCTTTTAAAAATGGAAAATCATCAGTTGCCAGTTCATATTCGTTACTCAGAAATTCGACAAACTCCTTGCTGATATCCACAAAATAAGGAGAACGACACTGGTGCTGTTTGAAGAATCCTCTAGCAAGACTCTCCCACTGATGTTCTGAATACAACGATGCCAAAACTGGAAAACCCGAACTAAGAAACCCTTTTATGTTATTAAAAAATAACTCACGATATATTTTTAATCGGCGATCCTCTATACCGTTAACCCCGGGGTTATCTTCAGGGTTACGTATATGAGCCATGAATTGCTGTTGAATGTCGCGAAATTGAGTCATCTATACACTATCTTTGTTCAATGGATGCGATGCGGAAGCTAACAGATGTATGTTAAGCGGACTTAGTCTCGACCATATCATCGAATTTTGCCTGCATGTTTTTGATTATCCTGATTTCGTTCAATAACTCATTGAGCGGGGGAATATTAAAATCACGCTCCAGCAGCGTTGGAAACACACCATGCACCTCATAAGCTTTTTCGAGCAAGGTCCATACCTGCGGAATGACATCAGCACCATGCGTGTCGACTATCAGGTCGTCTGCTTCGTTATAGTGACCTGCGATGTGACCATATACTATTTTGTTGGTGGGCAATGCAGAAAGGAACTGTTCAGCATCATAACCGTGATTAATTGAGTTAACGTAAATATTATTGACATCCAGAAGCATTAAACAGCCTGATTTTTCCAGCACCGATAATGTAAAATCCAGTTCCGACATTTCCTGCCCCGGCGCCGCATAATAAGACACATTCTCCATAAGCAATGGCCGTTGGAGTATGTCCTGAACTCGCTGTATGCGCTCGACCACGTGATTCACCGCCTCTTGGGTAAATGGTATCGGCATCAAGTCATACAAATGTCCTTCTCCAGAACAATAACTCAGGTGCTCGCTATAAAATAAAATGTCGTGCTCATCTAAAAAGTTTTTAACCTGCAGCACAAAATTCTCATCCAATGGCGCTGGTGAGCCAATAGACAGCGAAAGGCCGTGAGTTACAAATGGGCACTGTTGGGTAAACTTTTGTAATGATTGAGCATAGCCACCGCCAAGGGGGATCCAGTTTTCTGGGGCTACTTCCCAAAAATCAACTTCTGAGGGAATGTTGTCCAACTCGGGTAACATCTCTCTCCGCAAACCCAACCCGACACCTTGCAATCGCTTACTCATTCTGTCCTCTTTAAAAAAGGGCTGGTTAACCAGCCCTTTGTAGTTGAAGTTAATTAGAAATTAAGCCTGGCCACCACACTTGCCTTCGCCACACTTACCTTCTTTACCTTTTTTGTCACCGCCGCATTTGCCTTCGCCGCACTTACCTTCTTTGCCTTTTTTGTCGCCGCCGCATTTGCCTTCGCCACACTTACCTTCTTTACCTTTCTTGTCGCCGCCGCATTTGCCTTCGCCACACTTGCCTTCTTTACCGGCTTTGTCGCCACCGCATTTGCCTTCGCCACACTTACCTTCTTTGCCTTTCTTGTCGCCGCCGCATTTGCCTTCGCCACACTTGCCTTCTTTACCGGCTTTGTCGCCACCGCATTTGCCTTCGCCGCACTTACCTTCTTTGCCTTTCTTGTCGCCGCCGCATTTACCTTCGCCACACTTGCCTTCTTTACCGGCTTTGTCGCCACCACATTTGCCTTCGCCGCACTTACCTTCGCTATCTTTACCTTCTTTGCCCTTTTTATCACCACCACATTTGCCCTCACCGCATTTACCTTCTGCAGCATCTTGCATATAACCTGATGACAGAGCTGTCATTGAAAATGGCGAAGTATCAGCAAGTACATTCGTACTGGCAAGTGAACCGATTACAACTGCACCTAAAGCTGTAGCTATCGTTGATTTTTTAACCTGTTTCATTGGGTGTATCCTTTGATGTAAATTGCAATATTAATGTTACAAGAGCTTGTTTATCTTACATATACGGCGACATACATCACGTACGTAAATATGAGAGATAAACAGGCTCTCGATCACCTTCAGTTAGTATAGACCCAAGTGTAGAAAATATTCTTTCAAACAGTTAAAGAGTTGTTTTTTCGAGGTAAAGCATAGGAAACAAGGAGTTACGGGATTCTGAAATATTTAATTACACATAAAAAAAGCCCCGCAGGGCTTTTTTCTTAAACATCTGGAATTAAATTTTAATTCCACGATTTCTCGCTTTTTCTTTAATGTAAGGCTCCCATGCCGACGCGTTACGACGAGCATCTTTATCCTTCAGAGCTTCTTTCACATGAACGTAGGCTTGCTTGAACTTAGCCTGATAGAAATTAGCTTCCATCATGGCCATATGAACGCCGCCTTTTTTCTCAATCCCCATATCAAGTGCCTTCTGCAAAGCAGTAAGAGCTTCTGGATATTTCTCTGCTGTCAGCAACAAGGTACCTTGTTTACTGAAGTGCTCTGGATCATTAGAAATCTTACCAGCATCACCATAATACTTAGCTGCCTTTTCGTAATCCTTGGCTCTGTGCCAAGCATTCGCCAAACGCAACAACGTATTTTCATCCGCTTCCAACAGGCCCGACTCAATAAACTGCTCTTGAATCAGGGCTGATTTATACGGAATCTCATTGGTGTTATAAAGCTGTGCTAGCGCCCTTATTTCAGATGCCTTTTGCAGATAGCCACGTGTATGGGCTAACTCAAACGTTTGCAAGGCCTTCTTATAATCCTCAACTAACATGTAGAAGAACCCAAGTTGAGTCCACCACTGTTTGTTATCTGGAAACAACTTCACCAGTGTTTCTGCAACATCGACCGTCTCCTTGTACATTTTACGCTCATAGTAAGAGGTAAGTTTTAGTACATAGGGATTTTTATTAGGCTTTTCATACATTTGAATCGCCTTATCCGCCGGAGCTATCATTTTGGGCAGTTGTTGGGTTTCATAATACGCCTGAGTCATACGAGTATAGACGTCTGCATCCTCTTTACAGGTGAAGTCCATCCATCTCTCGTACCACAGAATCGCTTGGTCATATTGCTTCTGTTGCATATTCAAATCGCCAATGAGTCTTAGCGTTTGCGCATGCTCGTTATCGTTGAGTTGTTTATCCGCAACAGAACGAAGCAAATAATCCAGAGCGTTCTGGCCTTGTCCTTCCTGAGAAGCAAGCAAGTTTCCTAGAAATCTGTCAACATAGGCTCTATCGAACTTATCATCCGTATCTATATCTTTCAGAATTTCTATGGCTTCCGCCATCAGATCAGCAGAATAAGCTTCGAAGGCTGCTTGTACCTTTTTACCTACTCTTTGACCAGGAATCTGTGTCTTGCCACGCTTGTAATCAGGACAAACAATAGCTGCAGTCTGGGCTTGAGCAATAGAGGTACTAAGTAACCCTATCGCTAAAAGTGATGAACCCAATAATAATTTCAGATTGTTATTCGCTTTCATCACCCCTCCTGCAATTTAAAGTCTAATTGCACTTTCATGCCAAACTGCTTCACCGCTTTACCATCAACGATCTTAGGCTTGTATTTCCACTTGCGCAAAGCACGCTTTGCCTCGCGGTCAAAAATACGTTTCGGATCAGCGTCAATCACTTCTACGTCATCAACGCCACCCACTTCGTTGATAGTAAATGAAAGTTGTACCCAACCTTCTTTACCATCACGAGCAGCCTGAATCGGATACCGAGGTTCAATGCGAACGATGGGTGTTGCTTCACCGTCACGCTGCAGCTGACCTGGACCACCAATATCAACCGACGCACCACCCAAGTCAACGGAAGGCATATTAAACGCCATTCCATCACCATCAGGATTTGCCACTTCTGGTTCAGTAGGCTGAACTTTTGGCGGCTGCGGTGGTGGCGGAGGCGGAGGCGGCGGCACACGCGTGCGCGTCTGCAGACTATCGTCCGGCTCATCCATCACAATATCGATAATAGGAGGTGGTGCCGATTCTTCAGGTGGACGCTGTGAGTTAGCAATTAACTCTGCCATTAAGACAAACAACGCGAAGGTAACCAGGGCACCAAATACTACTGATAATATTAATCGCACCATAATTAGCCCCCCCTATGCGCTGCAACAGCAATTCTGTTCACACCAGCGGCCTTTATCTGGTCCATCACTTCAACTACTTTGCCGTGCTCAGCATTAGCATCTGCCTGGACTACAACAACCTCAGAGGCTTGTTCAGCCAGTAAACGCTCGATGTTTGCACGAACACTGTCGACATCAACCTTGCGTTTATCCAGCCAGACATCACCGTCTGCGGTCACTGCGACGAAGATATTGGCTTTTTTCTGGTCTAATACACTTTTTGCAGAAGGTTTTTCAACTTCTACACCCGCTTCTTTAATAAAAGAAGTGGTAACAATGAAGAAGATCAACATGATAAATACGATGTCCAGCATGGGCGTCATATCAATCGCTGCGTCTTCCCCCTGTTCACGTTCTTTACGAGCCATACAAATCTCTCTCTAGTGATGCGGTAAGCTATCGATTAGTTTTTCTTTTGCGATCTTCACCTTCGACTCCAATCGGGTGCTGAAAAACAAACCGGACAATGCCGCGACCATTCCTGCCATAGTAGGAATTGTTGCCATTGAAATACCTGCGGCCATAAGACGCGGGTTACTGGTGCCCTGAGTGGCCATGGTTTCAAAAACCGTAATCATCCCAGTTACAGTTCCCAAAAGTCCAATCAATGGGCACATGGCAACGAGAGTTTTAATTAACAAAATGCGCTGATTTAGCTGATCAGATGCAGCGGAAATCCAAGCATCACGAATCCTGTGCGCATACCATGAAGTGGTATCAGCGCGTGCATCCCAATCTGACACAATTTTCTTGTGTACTCCGGGAAACACGACACTTAGAAACCAAAAGCGCTCAATCATAAACATCCACATTAGGAAGAGCGCAGCGGCAACGAAATACAATACGAAACCGCCGGTAGCGACAAAATCCCTGACAGATTCCCAAATTTCTATCAGGAATAACATCTTATTTTTCCCCTTCAGCGCGTGAGGCTACAATGCCTGCCGCCTGTTCATCAAGGATGTGCAAGATAGATTTGCTACGTCCAGCTGTGAGGCTGTGCAACAAAATCAGTGGCAGTGCTGCAATAATACCCTGTGCTGTTGTTACCAACGCCATCGAGATACTGCCCGCCATAATCTTAGGATCACCTGTACCAAACAATGTGATTTGCTGGAAGGTTGCAATCATCCCGATTACCGTACCTAACAGACCAAGTAGTGGTGCGATAGCCGCCAAAATCTTGATGATATTGATACCACTTTCGATACTGGGCAATTCACGCAAGATAGCTTCATCAACTTTCAATTCCAGTGTTTCAGTATCTGCTTCTTTGTTTTCTTCATATACAGTCAGGATACGACCCAGTGGGTTATTAGTGCTTGGATTGTCGATATTATTTAACTGCTTGCGAATTGCACCACTCATCATGGTCAGCGTAATGATCTTATACAGGGAAATCAGAATACCAATTGCTAACATCACCGTAATGATATAGCCCGGCAATCCACCAGCGTGATAACGCTCTTCCAATGTCGCTGCTGCCGTTAACAGACCCAGGATCTGACCTTGTGAAGGGTCAAGATAAACCGGCGCCAGACCAGAAGTTTCATCAAGGAAGCCTGTTGCACTAGACAACATGTGGCTGTCAGGCTGACGACCCAATGGCTGTACTTGCTCCAGATCACCTTTGTACAGCAAGTAACCTTCGTCACCAATCAGGTTAAAAGTACCAATACGTACCACTTCCTGAGTTGACTCACCGCCATCTAAACTCACAACCTGTGTAGAGAAGCGAGTAATCTTGCCAGATTCGGTCATTTCAGTTTGCAGTGCGAACCAAAGCTCTTCCAGTTCCTGAATGTTAGGCAACCCTTTCGATTCATTGGACATTCTTTCTAAGAACTCTCCGCGACCAGGATACTGTGCGCTGACGATTGACGTTGAGATACGACCAAAGGCTTCTGCTGAAGCTGAACGAACAACACCAAACATTTCACCTAACGTACCTACCGCGTTGTCTAGTTCCTGCTCTTTATTCACTAACGTAATTTCATTGTCAGCAAATTGCTTTTTCAAGCGCTCACCACGATCGGTTTCCGCACGAAGTGCTGCGCGAGCCTGATTTAATAACGCTTGCTTGTCGGCGCGGGCAGACATAAATTCTGCTTCACGCTGTTGATTGATTTTCGCTTCAGAGACACGATTAGCTTTTACTTCATTAAGCAATTGGTCAAGCGAACTTTGCGCCATCGCAGGCATTGCAAATGCAGCAACTGAAGAAGCGATAACGAGGGATTTAAATATATTCTTCATTATGATTACTCCGCTGCAGCAATTGGCATTTTAACCAAGTTTACTGGCTCAATCTTACGAGCCATCTTAACGGCTTTTATGGTAGAGCCAAGAAACTCATCACCCAACTCTTCCCACGAACGGGCTTCGTTGTTCCAAACCCAGGCGTTTTTCTGGTCAAGTGACAAAGCCAGCAGTGCTGCACGGCCCATCGCAAAGATGTCAACTGCGATAGTCGTACCGTTGTACTCTAGCTCATCCTGGTAAGCCTGAATACGGTTACCGTAATCCAGCTCAATTGCGTAAGCATCCAGTACCTGACGGAACTGTTCAGAGACAGTAACATTAGATAAACCCATTAAGTCACGTAAGCGCTGGACACGTTCCAAACGGTCCTGTTTACGGACTGGCACATCCAAATCAACAAACTTTTCCAGTGAGTCGATCATCTTGTACATCAAAGGTACAACACCTTTTTTAACGCCATCAATGTTGTCAATCTGACGTTGTAAACTGTTGATTGCTTCTTGCTGATCAGCAACTAGTCTTGCAACGTGATCGTTGTAAACCTTTAAATTTTCAGTTTCATCAACAACTTGACGATACTCAATTAATAAATCTTGAGTTTGCTCATAAATGCTGTCGATTCGTTCTTGAGATTTTACTGACGCCGCGTGGTTTTTGCCTGCTTCTTTTTGAAGATCCGCTAACGGATCAGCAGAGGCAGCGACACTGCCACTCATCGCTACGATACCGATGACGGCTGAGGCAATTAGATTTCTCTTGCTCATCTTGGACATAGTTCCCAACCATTTTTAGTTTAATCCTTGTTACATTATTCGGATAATCTTCGGTAACAAGGGACGATTTTAATAAACATTTTTGTTATAGGATTCAGTGTCTAACCTAGAATATCGACACTGTGACTCAAGGATATTCACATGGATAGACTTAGTAAGTCAAGCAGCCAAGTCGCGTGTTATCAACATTACTTTAAAAAAAATATAACATATTTCAGAATATGGTTAGTAAATAGCTGGAATAGTAGACAAAAAGTCGTAACAAACTTTTTCATTCTATAATTCAGGCAGAAATAACGCTAAAAACACGATATTCTTTCTCATTTTTACATGAATATTTCGTCTTTTTAGGCAATGCCTTATCAGACAAGTAACCAGAGCCAGGTCAAATAATGATGTCGACAGAACAACAAGTGATTGAACGGGAACTGGATGTTGCTGTAAGCGCAATGCGCAAAAAAGATCTTGCGACTGCTGTGGCTGCCCTCACTAATGTTCTGCATAAGCACCCAAAAAACCCGATGGCTTTGTCGCTTTACGGCCACTGTACATTACAGCAGAATCGCCACGATGCCTTGAATGCGTTAAAGCAAGCAGCAGAATTGGAGCCTGAGCATCCGCAATGGAATATCAATTATGCACAGGCGCTTTTGCAAACCAAACAACCCGCGCTTGCATTGAGTTATTTTGTAAAAGCCAATCAGTTACTTGATGATCATCCGGTCACTTTAGCGGGTATTATTAATTCCCATATGGCGATGGGAGAGTATCAACAAGCCCTGCCTTATTCGCAACTACTGTTAAAGCGAGGTTATAGCGCGAATCACCAACGCACTTATGCACGTTTGCTATATGGACTGGGGCAATATAGTGAAGCTCAAAAAGCACTTTCTCAGCAACAACACAAGCCTAACTGGAGTGACGATGACCGCTTGTTAATGTGCCAGATCGCCATGCAGCAACTCAACTATTCAGACGCTTTGAGCTATTTAAATAGTATTCAAACCGCCATTCATACCTCACCACTGTTGACCATCGAAAAAGCAAAACTTCTACTAGCGCTTGGTGATGTTGAGCAATGCAAAAGCACTATTTCAGAGCTTGATGAGCAATTTAAGATGCATCCAGAGGTTCTTAGTTTAGCCATTGATTTGGGACTGGAAAGCAATTTTGATGCAATTCCCACTGTAATCGAAAATGACAGTTTAAGTTTTTACCAACGACGCACCCTGGCTTACTCACTTAGCCGGGCACTGGATAAAAAAGGGCAATACCAGCAAGCGTGGCAAGCCTGTATTCGGGCAAATCAGCTGTATCATCATCCAGTCAGTTTTGATCTTGAGCGATACCAACATTTATTCGCGAATGCTTTGTCGCTGTGTAAAAAGCCAGGAAATTTATCGCATAGACCAATGCCTTTTACCCCTGTATTTATCATTGGTGCCCCAAGAACCGGAGCGACTTTGGTTCAAAATACTATTTGTGCCAGCCCTGAATCTGCATCATTGGAAGAAAGAGGCGCTCTGTTGCCTTATTTAATGAACCTGTTGACTGACCACGATGAAACGCAATCGACGTTACCCGTGGAGTTCCTCCAACAATTGCGCGAATCGGATATAGCGGGTTTACAAGCACACGTTAATAGTGACACCCGTTTCTTAGTCGATAAAACACCACATCACGCTTTGGTTGTCGGTCTATTACTGAAACTTTATCCCAATGCAGTATTTATCGAGGTGCAGCGTCAAAAGCCTGATACAGCGCTATCAATACTGATGAATGATTTCTCCGAGGAATTTGACTACACGCGGGATTTTGATTCCGCGCTCAAGTACCTAAGCTGGCACGATGAAGCTATACAGCGTTGGCGAGATAGTGGAATAGTCATCCACTCAATTAAGTATGAAGATTTTGTGGAGAATCCGACCGCTATCGCGGCTCTGTTTAAGGCCATCGGGCTAGACTTTTCAGACGAATTTCTGCAGACCAGGACGCGCTTGAGCAGCACCAAGAACTTTAGCGCCATTAGCGCCAGAACTGACATTCACATGAGTTCCGTGAATAAATTCCAACATTATCAGGCATTTATTCACAAATAATGTTTATTTTTTTAGCGCCACGTCAAATGCGATGGTGGTCCTAAACGCTGATGAATGGAAAGGCACCGTGCCATGCCAATAGTACGAGGGGAACAATACCAATTTACCTACTTGTGGCTTAACATACTTTTCCGGCTTAAAATGATGTTCTTGTAATAAATTAGGTTCACCAAACTTAAGCCAACCGGTTTTGTTTTCTTCGTCTTCAACATCACCAGGTAGCTCCACATAGAACACTGAACTCAACCAGCCTTCTGGATGAATATGATTACTATGAAATCCCTCTTCTTTCAGGCGAACTGACCAGGACCCCGAAAATTCAAATTGATCTTCATCTGGCATTGGCAATATAGGTTGGTTCTCTGTCGACATGGTACGAATGTAATTATTAATTGCTTTTTCTACTTTTTCCTTAAGTTTTTGAATTACCGGATTTTCAAGTGCAAACAGTTTACCTTTAGTTTGAGTGCCACCTCGTAGCGTTTGTTCTAATGGTTGTTGTGATGCAGTGTGTAGTGTCTTCAATTGAGACAATAATTCCGCCATAAATACGCGATCTTCGGGAATTGTCATGTCAAAAAGCGAAATTTCCCGGACATGTTGCCGATAATCCACTAACTGTTGATAACGCTTATTTTCGTAGTGGCGCAGGCACAAACCGAGTAAAGAAAGACTGAGTTGATGAGTTGGAAATTTATTGTGTGTGCGTTCCACTAACTTAAACGCAATGTCAAATTGCTTTAATTCGATGGCCTGTTCCGCAATCTCAGCCATCACATTGACATTTTCTGCAGTAATGTGACTATTGAGGTCAATGGCTTGAAGCGTGTTCTGCGCATCGCTCAGCTTTTGCAGTGCTACCTGACAAACTAAAGTTAAACTCTGCCATTCGAGATGTGCATTAAACCGTTGCCGGCTGGATTGCAGGGTCTGTAATGCCTCGTTATAGCGCTTAACGCGCAGTAATGAACCTACATAAGCAGCAACAAATACAAACTCATTCGGGAACGCCTGTATCGCTTTCAAATAAGATTGCAAAAATTTATCCTGACAATCTAGAGCGTGTTGATCTTTGATCATCTTTTGATCAGCCATACATTGGTAACCAGACCATGACAAAGGCCAACGCCACTGTGCTGTTGTAGTTTCGTTCTAATTTATCGTATCGGGTTGCTACAGCCCGGTACTTTTTAATTTTCAAAAAGATATTTTCGACCAGGTGCCGATATTTGTATAAACACCAGTCCATATGGTCATTTCCCTTTTTTCGACTCGTCTTTCTGGGAATATTCGCTACACCACCATTCTCTTCAATATAGTCTCTGAAAATGTCACTGTCATATCCTTTATCTGCTGTCACACAAGTGGCTTCAGGACTGTGCTCAACAAGGCTCTGTGCATGAGTAATATCATGTACCTGACCACCGGAGAGTTCAAAGTAGACGGGAAGCCCGCCACTATCGACAGCGACATGGATTTTGGTGGAGTTACCACCACGGCTTCTCCCAATGGCTTCATCTGAATCCCCAACGGCACCAGTACTATCCTGATGAGCTTTGACAATACTGCCATCAATAAACAACCATTCAGAATCATGTTCAGCGGCTAATTGCTCAAAGAGCTTTTGAAGTATCCCTTTCTTTGACCAGAGATTAAAGCGCCTGAAAACCGTATTCCAAAGCCCAAACTCTGGGGGTAAGTCTCGCCACTGGACCCCTGTTCTCATGCGATACAAAATCCCTTCTAAGGTATTGCGATGTTCGTATTTGTTGTAAACACGACCACTGTCTTTTAGGACTTGTTTTAGCTTTTTCCAGTCTTTATCTGATAACATTGTTCTTGGCATGGCAGCGTCAGGCATTTTTATTTTTGGCGAAACAATTATACCTCGTTGCCATGCCGATTGCTTTTTCAACAAAGATCAACAGCCTCTAGTTCCCAATACAGAGCATTCAGATTTTTATGGCTGTCAACATAGGCCAGATTCTTAGACAGGGCCTTTTCGTAATACTTCACCGCCTCTTCTAATCTACCTAGATCGGCATAAGCATTACCCAAATTATGCATGAGTTGAAAACTGTCGTTACCGGCATTCAGGACTTTTTGATAATGTTGTAATGCCACTTCCGGTTTGCCAGCCAAACGATAAGCCAATGCTAAATTATGCCTAGCAACGATAGCCTTGGGTTTTAACGCCACGGCTTTGGCAAAAGCCGCTATTGCACCATAATAATCTTTGGCATCCGACAATAAATCCCCCATCATCAACCATACATCATAATCATGGCGATGCTTGTCGAGGTATGCTTTCAACGAAGTAAGCGCCTCAGCCGTTTTCATCTGAGTTTGATAAAGCAAGACCTGAAGTTTTAGCGTATCTTTTTTAAGCCCAACTAAATCTACCAATTTATTTAGATACTGCTGTGCCTGTGCAGTCTCTCCAATTTGGCTATAGCATTGCACTAGCTGTTGTAAGTTTTTGCTGTCACTGGGCCTATACTGGTAAATAATGTTAAAGGCTTTGATTGCTTCCCTAAATTGGCCGTGATTGAGCAGCAATGTCCCTAATAATTCATAAGCCTGCAGATCCTCTGGGAATTGTTGCAAGTGCTGCAAATAGAGCTGATAGGCTTCATTTATGTTGCCTGTTTGATGGGAGGAAATTGCTTTTTGCAGAATGACACTCACTAGACTAGACCTTAACTATCTTCAGGTTTGCGGGCGCAAATATGCCAGGCCACTGGCTTGTCATGGCCTTCCAGCAGGAACTCTTTGATCAAAATATTTTCGGCTCCTTGTGACAAGAGTTCTTCAGCAATATTCTCAACCTGTTGTGTGTTCAAGGCGACACTTATTATTTCATGCAACCTTTGCTGTGTTTTTGCAATTTCACCATTCATGCCATCTAACCATTTAAGAATATCTTGCAAGTAGTATTTCTGCCTGTTAGTGATCAATTGTCGAAAGCCAGAATACAAATGGAATAATACGCCGAATTGATGTTTTGTAGCAAAGCTTGCAAACTTTGGTTCAATTTCACGAAATACTTGCATGCTGCTATCAATATTAGTCGCATCTACGTCATACAATGCCGAAACGACATCCTTTGCGGCTTGCACAAATTGCAATGACTGGCAAAGCAGTGCACCTTCAAGTTCGATTTGATTGCGGGTATCAACAAACCCATCCCGAATATGACATAAAAATGCCAACTTGCCACCTGGCTTCAGGTACCGATACGCATTAGGTATAGCTTCAACACCCGCATATTCCACGCCAAACTGGCTGACTATCTGATCGAATGTATTGTACTTGAATGGTAACTGGCTGGCAGAGGCTTTGATGGCAAAGCAAGACGGTATTTTATTGATGAGTTGCTGCAACGCAATTTCGGAATAATCTAATGCGATCAACTCACAACCTTCCAAAGATGGGTTATCCACAAAAATAGAACCGGCACCACTTGCAAGATCAAGTAATCGTCTTCCTTTTGCCACGTCGATGTGTTGCTGCCAAAAAGCTGTTATCTGTGGATGTTTTTTTCCCGTTTTATCGACAAAACACTCCCCCGTTACACCTTCATTTTGCCAATATTCGGACCAACTATACTGCACCTGAATAACCTTTTTAAATACTGCTTCGCTTTGGTTATTTTAACCCAAAAAAAAAGTGGGCTAAAAGCCTAATGCCGATCATTTAAGAAGTTGACATTCGGTATAAGAAGATCAAAATCCGATGATCGTAAGGTCATCGGATTTTTTTATGGAGCTTTCAGAAGCCCTCGCGCGTACCTCAATCAATCGTCTCACTGAGTTTCGTTGTCTGGCAGATATTTTAGACTCAGATATTATCGAGTCTTGCCTTGCCTCTAATGGCGTTGCCACTCTGCGTAAACGCAAGCTGCCAATGGATGCGATGATTTGGGCAGTGATAGGCATGTCGTTATTCAGAACTGAATCTGTTCGTCAGTTGATCAACAAGCTGGATATTGTTTTACCACAAGATGTTGATTATGTAGCTCGTAGTGCCGTGACGCAGGCCAGGAAAAAGTTAGGCTCTGAAGTCGTCAAAGATGCATTTCATCTGTCGGCAAATCGTTGGCATCAGCGTGCTGAACATCCTCAGTGGTGTGGCTTATCCCTATACGGTGTTGATGGTGTGGTCTGGCGTACACCAGATACCCCTGCCAATAGTGAAGCATTTGCCCGAACCGCTAATAAATCCTATGAAGCGGCCTATCCTCAGGTACGCATGGTGTGCATGATGGAGCTAAGCAGTCACCTGATACTGAATAGTGCGTTCGACAGCGTGGCAGAAAATGAAATGAACCTGGCGTCGAAGTTGATTGAAACGATACCAGACAATAGCCTGACACTGTTTGATAAAGGATTTTATTCTTTGGGGCTGCTTCATGACTGGCATACAAAAGGAACGAATACTCACTGGTTACTTCCGCTGAAAAAAGGCACTCAATATGAAGTGATACAGCGGATGGGAAAACAAGATATGCTGATTCGATTGCATACCACACCTCAATCCCGAAAGCGTCGCTCTCATTTACCACAAACTATCGAGGCCAGGCTGTTAACCAAAACCATTAAAGGTAAAACCGTCCAGATATTGACTTCAATGACAGACTGTATGGCGTATCCGGCCGCTGAAATTGTTGACTTGTATTCTCATCGTTGGGAAATCGAACTGGGCTACCGTGAAATGAAACAGCACATGCTGGAGAATCGTTTTACCTTGCGTAGTAACACCCCTGAGCTTATCGTTCAGGAATTATGGGGCGTTCTGTTAGCCTATAATCTTATCCGATACAAAATGATTCTTATGGCTCATTCACTACAAGGGGTGTTTCCAAATCAGCTGAGCTTCCGCGATGCGTCATCCCACATTATACATACATTAACCATGATGCCGCTCTATGCACCGGGCAATGTGCCCAGGATTGTTTTGGATATTGAAAGGAATGCCGCCCAATTTAAACTGGAGGGGCGACGAGAAAGGAGCTATCCACGATGCTTAAAAGCATCGAAAAACCGATACCCTATCGCCAGAAAAAGAAATGCCGCTCACCTTAAGTGAACGGCATTAGGCTAAAAGCCCACTTTTTACAACAATAGCTTAACTTAGAAAGTTGCTTTGAAGTTTACGAAGTATGTTCTACCGAATACGTCGTAAGTTGCAGGCCAAGTGTTAGCTTGCTCTTGGTTACCACCTAAGATTGGCGGCTCTTTATCAAGCAAGTTATCAATACCCGCAGTTACACGGTAGTTGTCGTTGATGTAGTAAGAACCCTGTAAATCAAAGTAGCTCTTGCCACCGATTTCACTCACTGTGAAACCAGGATCATCTTCAACTTTACCTACGTATCTCCACAACAACTGAACAGTATAGTCATCAGTGTTGAACTTGAACGTCGTTCTGTGCTTGTACTCTGGAAGAGGCTCACCACACAATGAACCGAACTGACCAGAACATTCCAGAGGCGCATCGCCAGAGAAAGCGGTGAATTCGTTTTCTGTTGAGTAAGTACCTAAGTAATCAACAGATGCAGTACCACCCCAGGCATCCATGCTGTAGTTTACGATTAAGTCATATCCTTTCAACGTTTGTGTTGCAACGTTTTGGAAAGCAATCTGAGTATTCGCAATCGGACCAGACGCACGACGGTTAATAACCTGACAGAACGGAGATGAAGCACCTTCAGTGTTCAACGTTGGGTCATAACAGTTACGCAATACGTTAGCAGTACCACCACCGAATGTAGTGATAAAGTCTGTAATTTCGATGTCGAAGTAATCGAAGCTGACAGACAGATCATCCATAGGTGTCAATACGAAACCTAAAGTAGTTGTTTCTGCTTCTTCTTCTTTCAGATTCGGGTTACCACCAGTGAACTGTTCAATCTGACCAGAACGCGCGTTAAGCGAAGAAGTACCGATTGCAGCCTGAGGAACACCTGTAGCAGCACAAAGTGAGTTTACACCAGCAAGGTTTGCTTGCACCCAATCCTGCGCCTGACCAGTTTCAGAACACGGGTCTTCCGCTGCTGGGTAACCAACACCTGATGGTGCGAATAGCTCACCAATGTTTGGCGCACGAACGGCTGTGTTGAAGCCAGCACGGAAACGAATTTCTTCAATCGGCTGCCATGAACCAGCAATCTTATAACTTTCCATGTCGCCAGCTGTTGAGTAGTCCGCCTGACGATAAGCTAACTCCAAGTCAAGAAGCTCAGCCATCTCTACGCCTTCAAGAATTGGTAAATACACTTCTGCGAAGAACTCGGCAGTGGTATAACCACCCTGTACTGGAGGCGCACCGTTAAAGCCTGAGATAGTACCGGCTGCTAAGTCTTGAGAAGGCAAGAATTCAAAAGATTCCTGTCTGTGCTCATAACCAAATGCCATACCAATTGGGCCACCTGGCAGTTCGAACCAACCTTCAGAGTCACCTGCAACTGAGGCACCCATGAGTTTTTGGTCGAAAATTGCGACAGAGCTAACTAACGTAGATACAAAAGCTGCGGCATCAGCAGAGATGTTACCCTGACCGAAGACATTCATTGGCGCACAAGCGTTAGTACCAGTGATTCCACCATTTGTAGAAGGATCCGCACAGGTTACGCTACCATCGTCACCAACGATTACTTCACCAGTATCAGGGTCAGCTGCTAACAATACTGCTTGGCGAGCACGATCACCGTTCAGGTTACCTTCCTGTGACGTACTATTTTGTACTTTACCAGTCTGATAATAAACGTCGTACGTCCAGTTAGAATCGCCGATGGCGCCACGGATACCCGTTAGCAACGAGAAAGACTGGAAGGTATCAACTGAACGACGAGGACCTACTTCGTCCATACGACGACCGATGAAACCAGTACCAGTATCGTCGATACCGTCACCGTCTGTATCCACACCGTCACCCAGGATAGGTGTCAAAGAAGCTTGTGCTTCAGGCGTTAACCAAGGGTTGCCATCCAGGTTAAACTGAATTGTTGAATAGAATGGCGTAGGTGCCAGCTGTTGAGGTACGAATGAGTCAGTGAACATTGCGCGAGCATAAATTTCGGCATTTTCAGTGATTTCATACTTACCTAAAGCAGTAATCTGGTGACGTTCCTGAGGTAACTGTATGTAGTTTACAGGAGCGTAGTTAAATTGGTCATTACCATCACCAGATGCAACGTAGTTTCTGTATGAACCATCTGGATTAAAGAATGCACCGCCTGGTGTAGCAGAATCTGCCCAGTTACCTGCAAAGCTGAATAAGTGACCTTGAGGAATACCTGGTGAACCACCTGGAGTTAATGTATCGCCGTTATCATTCAAAGCGAAGAATGAGAAATCTCTGTCACCCTGGAATAATTCACCACGCTCGGTGAAAGACATGTTGAAAACAACATTACCGCGACCGTCAGCGAAGTTACCACCAATAGTAAGGTCTGCACTATAAATCTCAGCATCGCCTTCTTCAGTTGACTCGTAACCCGCAGATACTTCAACGCCTTCGAAATCATCTTTCAGGATGAAGTTAACAACACCTGCAACAGCGTCAGAACCGTATACTGCTGATGCACCACCAGTCAGTACTTCAACGTCTTCGATAAGCGCCGTTGGGATAGAGTTGATATCAACTGTACCGCTAGAAGTGGTAGGAACTGCACGAACACCGTCGATCAGTACCAGAGTACGGTTTGTACCTAAACCACGCAAGTCAACAGTAGCAGTACCGTTACCTGGGTTGTTTGAAGTACGGTCAAGACCTGGAAGTACTTGAGGTAAAGTGTTAAGAAGTGACTCGGTGTTTACCGTAGCTGACAATTGAAACTGCTCAGCACCAATAGTGGCTACCGGCGCGTTTGAAACAAAGTCATTTTTACGGATACGAGAACCTGTAACTGCAATTTTTTCTACATTCTCGTTTTCTGCGGCTTCTTCTTGTGCTGATACGTTGGCCGTAAAAGCAGTAGCAGAAGCAGCACCAAGGGCAAGGGCTAGTCGAACAGACTTAGCCGTTTTGGAATTTAAATACATGTGTTGTCTCCCTGGACCACTAATTTTTTAAAATTTTTAGTGTTGTTATGTCATTCAAAATGATGACTTAATCATGACGCCTCTCAATAAGAAAACGCCAAAGGGTAGTGAACCCCAGCCCGGATAATATACATAAGCTGGAACTGGGGTCAATATTAAACAGACTTAGTTTCAGGAAAAGTTCTATTTAACAAAAATTTAAAGACTTGCTTACCGTCAACAATTCATTACACCATTGTTGTTAAATCGACGTTAATGAAAAACCCAGTTTCTCTTTTACATTTTTAGGCAAAGTCGGCAAACTCGCCTTGGGCAGCAGGAATGTCGCCATGTTAAAAAAATCACTGAAGATGCGGTTGGACTCCGTAGTTTTCTTGAGATAGTCATGACCAGAAGAGCCGCCGGTTCCAATTTTAGTCCCTAACATTCGTTGCACCATCATGGCATGTCGATAACGCCAAATGGTCAAATTTTCGTCTATTTCTGTTAAGCAATTTATAAATTGGAAGGGTAAATTGAACACCGGCTCTTCCGAATATTGGTGAATAAACAGTGCTGACAGTAGCGCCCGTTGCGACAACCTAAACTGTCCTGCCTGCTGTAACTTTTCATAATCACTTTCATTTAATAAGGCAGAGAATGACTGTCGAGTACTGTCCAGATCCCGCAATTCTTTGGCTTTTTCAGATTCACTCAGCGTTTCGTTGGTCCGTATTATCTGTTCATCGCTGTCCAGCAAGTTCTGTGTAGCTTCCTGGTAACAGTCCCAGAAGCGAAATCCTTGGAATTCCAGTAAGGGCATACGGGCCAACCAATGCTCTACCAATTCAAACAGGCTTTCTTTTTTTTCTAATGCTTGAAGGTACTCGCGGTCCTCCTCTTCCAGCCTGGAGTAAAAAGATTGCTTGTCGAAATCAATGCGATACTTGGTTTTCAGTCCCAGTTTTATTTCTAACATCTTGAATTGGATACTCTGAAACCCTGATGCCGGCACTAAATAATCACGAAAAGATAAAAATTCCTGCGGAGTCATCGTTTCCATGATGGATATCTGATCGTTAAGGATTTTTTGAATTTTAATTATGCGGTTTAAGCGATGTACTGCGATAGACAAGTCTTCGTCTTTGACACTTGGCTGAGAAAACATATCCAGAATAGAGGCCAGCTCGTGTAGAATTTGCTTAAACCATAGCTCATACACTTGATGAACAATAATAAACAAGGTTTCATCGTGGGCAGTCTCAGCATATTTTGAGCTTTGCAGCTGTTGGGCACTAAGAAGCTTATCTAAGCCCAGATAATCTCCGTAATAAACAGGGGTTGGATTTTTTTGCATTTGCGGTTCTCTCTACTTAACTTTTTTTAGTTTATGCAGCGGTAAATCAATTTTCTGCTATGTTGTCCTTATAGAGGAGACGTTTTTTATGTGTTGCAGACTCGATTTAGCCGTAAAAAACAAACTCGCTGTAGTATCTATTAAATATTACTCTGGAGTACAGTGATGCAGTTCGATGATGATGTACATAATTATTATGAAACTCTGGTTTCCGACTACATAGCGCAAATAAATCTTTACGATAAATATGAAAGCGACTTTATTGCTGATGTTTGTTGTGTGGCATTGAACCATCTACCACCTAAATATATTCGTTATGAGGTGGACATGGCGTTTTTTTTGCCACCAGAAGAGCGGCTAAAGATGCAAGATTCGGTGGTCGTGGCCATAAAAGATGCCATTAAAACCGTTACTGAGTGGTCTGAAAAAGAAAAATAGCGGTTCGCACAATTAAAGATCAGGATGATTGGGTGGCAATCCCGCCAGCCTCATCCCGGCACATGAATCATCTGCTGCGGCTGCTCCCTTCCGGGCCTGACCGAGTTCACAAACTATCATTGCGGGAGGACCAACAGGACCGCCATTGAAGGCCGCGAATTATGCCCAAAACAAATACGACATGCAAGGGCTAACTCCGCTTGCTACCCGTTCCGTTCTCGCCTTGCATAAATAACAAACCAGCTGTTGAAAATTCGTACAGCAAAGATCTAATATACTAGATACCTATTCGCTCTTCTGCGATTGTATTGCTCACTATATTCGTCGCTTTATTTTCTGCATCAGCGCGCTCGAATATTTCTAACAAGGTTTCACTAATTTGTTCAAGATGTGCTTTTAGGTTTTCACCGCTACTATCAGGCATATTTTGATGGTAAATATCAATGACACCTCCAGCATTAATAACATAATCTGGTGCATACAAAATGCCACGTTCCCGCAAAATTGTGCCATGTTTTTCATTGGCTAGCTGGTTGTTTGCGGCGCCAGCGATCACTTTTGCCTTAATCTGTTCCACACTGCGATCATTAACAATGGCACCTAACGCGCAAGGTGCAAATACGTCCACATCCAGAGCATGAATTTCTTCTGGAGAGACGGCAATGGCGCCGAATTCCTGTTCCGCCTTTTTCACCATTTCAGGGTAGATATCTGTCACGAACAATTGCGCACCACAATCGTGAAGTTGTTTCGCCAGACGATAGCCAACATGACCAAGCCCCTGAATGGCGACTCTGACACCTTTGAGATCAGATTTAAGCTGATACTGAACGGCAGCTTTCAAGCCTGTAAAGACACCGTAGGAGGTCGCAGGTGCTGGATTACCATCGGCTTCACCGCCGTGAAAACTATATTTCGATTGAATTCCACAAATGTGAGCACTGTGTTTGGCCATGATACTGAGATCCTGCAAACTGATGCCTGAGTCTTCTGCCGTTATGTAACGGCCACCAGCTGTATCAACGAATTTACCCATCGCTTGCATCATAGCTTCAGACTTATGGCTACGCGGATCACCGATGATGACAGATTTACCGCCCCCCAACTTTAGATTTGCCATTGCATTTTTGTACGTCATGCCTTTTGACAACCTTAGAACATCTGTCAGTGCTTCGTGACTGTCAGCGTAATTCCACATTCTACACCCACCCAAGGCTGGCCCGAGGTTAGTATTGTGAATAGCAATAATCGCTTTCAGACCTGATGCTTTATCGTGACAAAACAGGACTTGTTCGTGATGATCAAATTCTTGATGTTCAAATACCGACATATATTTTTCTATTTATATAAGTGTAAGGTGCCCCAATCTTATCCAAAAACTCGCCTAAGCCCTATGGAAATTAAAACAAAACTTAAGACTTATTTGTTAATAAACTGTAAGGATAAAGTTCCAATTGATTACCGAAATTTAGGTATCAAAATTATTTTTTTGCTAGTAATTTCGAATGAAATCCTAGTAACCTAGCATTTTGTAGGTTAAACATATCAATTGAATGAAAATAAATGATGCAATTAGCACATTTCTCATCTTTGCAGGATAGCTGTTATGAAACTAGATAAATTCGATCGCGAAATTCTGCGGGTTTTACAAAGAGACGCCACCGTATCTATGGCAGACCTCAGTCAAATAGTTGGCCTTTCTCATACACCATGCTGGCGCCGGGTAAAAAAACTGGAATCGGCTGGCATTATCCAGCGTAAAGTCACCATTTTAAATAATAAATTATTGAATCTGGGAGTAAGTGTTTTTATTTACGTGACGCTGAAAAATCACGACACCGATTCTTTAAATGGTTTCGAAGAAGCGGTACAGGATATCGATGAAATCGTGGAATGCCACACCACTAGCGGTGACAAAGATTATCTTCTAAAAGTGATTGTCGAAAGTATTGAAGAATACGAACAACTGCTGAAATCCAAATTAACTCACCTGCCATTTGTCGATCATCTCAGTTCCACGTTTGCTTTGAAGCAGGTCAAAAACACCACCGAATTACCCATTAAAGCGCAATAGCAGACAGCCGTGGCTGTCTGTCGTTTTTGAGTCTGATTTATTGCGCGTCTGGCTGGTTTTCCGGCATCGCTTCAATAAATGCCTGCTGTTCATTACAACGATTGACAATATTCTCGATCAAAGGGAACGCCGACATATCGACATTAAAACGGCGGGCGTTAAAATATTGTGGTACTAAAACGACATCCGCCATTGAAATGGAAAAGCCAAAACAATAATCCGCTGCGGTGTTTTGCAGGCGCTTTTCTACAGTATGGAACGCCCTTTCAATCCAGCCTCTGGCCCATTGGGCCTTCTGCTCATCACTTGCATTAAAGTCTTTCCCGAGCTGCTGCAGCACACGCAGATTAGCAATAGGCTGAGCATCGCAGGCTATATCGTAGGACAAGGTTCGTACTCGTGCCCTGTCTAACTTATGTTCAGGAACGAGTCGATTGACCTCAGGGAAACGCTCATCCAGATATTCGATAATAGCGAGAGACTGATTCAGGACAATGTCGTTCTCGTTGTCTTTATCGACTAAGGTCGGTACCAACTCCCCCGGATTTAAGCACAAGTACTCTTCGCTGTGTTGCTCACCGCCATCTTTTACCAGATGTACGGGATGATATTCGTATTCGATGCCTTTTAAATTAAGTGCAATTCTAACGCGGTAGCTAGCGGAAGAGCGCCAGTAACTGTATAACTTCATAAAACCCTCCGACATATAGTCATATATATCTTAAATCTTCACTGTTTTGCGATTAATACCATATTCACGTAACTTGTTAGCAATCGCCGTATGGCTCAGCCCCAGCTTTTTGGCCAACTGCCGGGTACTGGGATAAGATGGGTATAACTTTCGCAACAACTCTTTTTCAAATCGTTTCACTTCTTCATCCAGAGTGCCTTCAAAATCTTCATCAATATAGCTCACTGTCGAGGCACAGGAAGGTAACTGTAAGTGCTCTTTATTGAGCTCTCGACCTTCAAGTACGGTAATGGCACGAAGTAATACATTTTCCATTTGCCTGGCGTTACCGGGCCAGGGGTAGGACATCAAAAAGTCGACACAAGACTTGCTGAGCTTCGGCGGTCGACGCCCCATTTTGTTGGCTTGCTGTTTTATCATGCTATCGGCAAGCGCAATGATATCCTGTTTGCGCTCACGTAGAGGTGGCACCACCAGCCCCAGCTCATTCAGCCGATAAAATAAGGTTTCCAAAAACAGGTTGTCGGCAACCATCTGACCGACATCGTTATGGGTGGTAGACATTAATCTGAAACGCCGATGCTGTTCCTCGCCTTCCTTAGTGTCATTGCTACTATCCAAAAAGGACAACAGCACCTGCTGTGCAGATTTTGGCAGAGCATCGACATCCTTTAACATCAAAGTGCCGGTCTCAGCCTCTGCAAACTTGCTACGGAAAATATCGTTGAAATCCGTTTCAGGTAACACCTCCTGCACTTCTTCAGAGAATTGTTGGCAGTTCAATAGAACAAAGGGCCCTTCGGATTTTTTGCCGGCGGCATGACAGGCTTTAGCTAACAGCGTTTTGCCCACACCTGACTCCCCAAACAGCATCAGATTAGCATCTGACTCCGCCAATTTTTTTGCTTCCTTGACGGTCTTTTTCATCACTGCACTGTTACTGTGAAACTGAGTGAAAGAATCTTCCTGGGACTGGTGAAAAGTACTGTATTGCTGACCTAATCGATATTCGGATTTCAACATAATCACCGCACCGGCCAGAATTTGACTTTTATTGGCATCCGGCACAAATACAGGCAGGATATCAGCAAGATAATCCTGTTCGATAAATTTCACTCGGGCAGTTTCGGCACTAATGGTCTTTTTCTCAAGCCAACGACCAAATTGAAAGCCTTTTACCAGATCTGCAATTTGCGAACCGTATAACTCCTCAGCAGGAATTTCCAAACTGGAAGAGACCGCATCATTACACAGAATGAGATTGCCACGACTATCGATTGAAAATACCGGATCGGGCAATGTTTCCAATAACGCAATCAATTGATTGCGTTCTCTCTCGATAGGCATAAATGGCGTTGTTTTTACATCCTGAACTCCTGACAGCTTTCTTATTTCAGGCATAAGATGCTGAAACTCGGAAAACTCGATGTTAGGAAAGCTCAAAAATATTTTTCCGCCCGCGTCAATCTCAATGCCTTTCAGGTCAACATGGTGTTTAACCAGAATGTCTAAAACATCCTGCGTAATGCCCAATCTATCCTGGCAGGTAATTTCGAGGCGCATTCGTTGCTCCAACACTAATAATGTAAAGTTATTCTTACGGAATTTATATCAGAATGAGGCAAAAAGAAAGCGGGAAAAATGGAAATTTACATAATCCTGAATTAATCAGTTGGACAACTTGCAGTGTGCTTCTGGCAGCTTGAATGGTGTAGCCAAAGATAAAGGAATGGCCGCTATGCATGCTATAGCAGACTCACCTGAGGGGTGAACTGCGGCGTATTCGATATATTGTGTATTTTCATGCGGTTACCTTGCATTTAGCGCGGTCAACTGATTAATTCAGGATTATATGTGCAGTGTGAAATAACAAGTTTAAGTGAGGCTCTCTTGAGCCTCACTTAAAATGTTTTAAGAGGCTACTGCCTGTTTCGGTGGGAACTTAGGCTCAAACAAACCTAATGCTTTCGCCTCTTCAACTTTCGCCATAAGATCCATCTCAGATAGCTCAAACAAGGCATCCAGGTTTTCCAATAAATAGTATATTGGCTGCATAATATCGATACGATAAGGCGTTCTTAACACATTAACCACATCAATGGGGAAGCGATCCACATCTTTACTTTCAAGTGACGCAACCGTCTCTCCCGGTGAAGATAGAATGCCACCACCGTAAATCCGCATACCTTGCGGTGTATTTAATAATCCGAATTCCACTGTAAACCAATAAAGTCGCGCCAAAAATACACGGTCTTCTTTTGACGCTGCTAAGCCTAATTTGCCGTATATATGGGTAAAGTGTGCGAAGGCAGGGTTAGTTAGCATTGGACAATGCCCAAAAATTTCGTGAAAAACGTCTGGTTCCTGAAGATAGTCAAACTCTTCACGTGTTCGAATAAACGTTGCTACCGGAAACTGTTTGGTGGCCAATAATCGGAAAAACTCACTAAAAGGAATGAGCGCTGGAACCTGTGCCGTTTTCCAACCTGTGGTTTCTTGCAATACTTTATCGACTTCATGCAACTGTGGAATGCGATCTTCTGGCAGTTGTAATAAATCCATGCCATGCATGAACTCTTCACATGCTCGCCCTTGCAACAATTTCATCTGGCGAGCAACCAGCTCACTCCAGATCTGGTTTTCTTCCTGTGACCAGTCGATCAAACCTTCGCTATTTGGTTGACGTGATACGTAATTACTTGCTTTTGCCATAATTCACTCAAAATAGTTTGTAAGAGGCGCAACGCATTAACTGGGAATCCCGTTAACTCGTAGCCGAAATCGCTCTTAATTTGGACGAAAGTCTAATGATTTCGTTGCGAAGTGAAAGCTCTGGGGGCACTATAGCAATTGACAAAAATGTAACGTTATGGTTACACTGTATTTTTATTCTCTTTATTAATCATATAGTTAAAAAATAAAAAAGCGGCTTCTTGCCGCTTTTTCGCTAAACCGTTCTAACCTTAAAGGTTACTGATTTCCCGATTCAATTGAAATTCTTTCGAAGTCACATAACTTTCCACTTTACGGAGTCGTTGTTCCAGCCGGTCAAAACTAGCAGTAATGTCTTTAAATGCCTGTCTGGGTGGCTCTCCTGCTTGCCAGACTTTCGATTTCACTTCGACTTTAACTTCTTCACTTTCACTGTTTGAGCCCCAGTTAAATTGCTTGGCTCCGGAATGTGAATCTGACTGAGCTCCTGGATCCTTCTCCAGGATGAACCAGGCAACGACATAAGCCACCAAAAAGAAACTCCCCGTTAGCAGCACTCCAGAGATAAAAATGATGCGTATTAACCAAAGTTCCCAGCCGAAGTACTTGGCAATACCGGCACATACACCTGCCAATTTGCCCTTTTCAGGATCCCGGTATAGTTCTCTTTTACTCATACCTTTTTCCTCCAGTCTGGCACGTCAGAATCCAGAATCGCCTCCAGTGTGTGGATCCGCTCTGACATTTTTTCCGCCTGACGCGCTAGCTCCTGTAGTTTGTTAAATTCTTCTTGCGACAAGCCCTGACTCAGGTGCTTCTTACTCCGGTAATGAAGAATCAGCCAAATGGGTGCAACAATCACCATAAAGACTATAATTGGAGCGACAATTAGAGCAACAATATCTCCCACGGGGCGTACCTCTCTCTAGTTCGGTGAATTATTTTGATTTCGCTTTGGTTTTAGTGCTCTCTTTGGCACTGGGCTTACTGGTAACTTTAGCTTTCAACGCCGCCAGTTGCTCGTCAATTTTATTACCCGATTCCAATTCTGCAAATTCATCTGCCAGCGTTTTCTTGCCTAGATCATAAGCTTCAACCTGAGATTCCAGATCGTCAATCTTGCGTTCATAGCGTTCAAAACGGTCAATAGCATCATCTACTTTGTGTTCATCAAGACGCTTCTTAACTTCAAGTCTTGAACTTACCGTTTTCTGACGCATGATTATCGCTTTCTGGCGTGCTTTGGCATCAGCTAACTTCTCCTGCAGTTGCGTAATTTCGGTTTGCAACTTGCCAATTTGTTCGTCCACCAATTTAAGCTCATGACTGAGGCTATCTGCCTGTTCAGTGCACTTTTGCTTCTCAAGCAGCGCTGCTCTTGCCAGGTCTTCCCGTTCTTTACTGATCGCTAATTCCGCTTTAGCTTGCCAATCTTCCGCCTCTTTTTGCAGACGTGTTACCTGTTGACTCAACTCCTTTTTATTGGCAATCGTCTTAGCTGAAGCAGAACGCACTTCAACTAACGTATCTTCCATTTCCTGAATGATCAGTCTGACCATTTTTTCAGGATCTTCGGCTTTGTCCAACAGTGAGTTAATATTAGAATTAACGATATCGGAAAAACGAGAAAAAATACCCATAATTACTTACCTCTTAGGTGTTTTTTGTTTTCAAATGTCAATTTGCTTAGTTACCATTCAAATACCACGCCAATCTACATAACTCACGTAACAGGCTGTTTTTATTATACTTATTTAAATTCCTTTTATCACTGTGAAGTCCTGAAATAATCGTATAAACTAGATCTTAGCGAAATTCACCACTTTTTAAGGAATCTAATGAGTCGCTTCAGACAACAGGATAATCTCATTGGTCAGGCCAATAGTTTTTTAGAGGTGCTGGAGCAAATTTCACAGATTGCGGCACTCAATAAGCCGGTGTTAATTATCGGGGAGCGCGGTACCGGCAAGGAGCTTATTGCCGCTAGACTGCATTACCTGTCGCAGCGCTGGGAACAACCCTATATCAAACTAAATTGTGCTGCGCTAAGCGAGTCCTTGCTGGAATCGGAACTGTTTGGTTACGAGGCCGGCGCTTTTACCGGAGCCTCAAAACGTCGGGAAGGCCGGTTTGAGGTAGCTCACAATGGCACACTATTTTTAGATGAGTTAGCCAATACTTCCGGTTTAATTCAGGAAAAGCTCTTGAGAGTTATTGAATATGGGGAATTTGAGCGCGTTGGTGGTTCTCGTTCTGTCAAAGTAGATGTGCGTATAGTGGCGGCAACTAACGAAGACCTCCCCGATTTAGCTGAGCAAGGCGAATTTCGGGCAGACTTATTGGATAGACTGGCATTTGATGTCATTACCTTGCCACCTTTGAGAGAAAGAAAAGAAGACATTTTGATTCTGGCGGAGCATTTTGCCATTAATATGATTCGTGAAATGGAACTGGAATTGTTTAGCGGCTTCTCAGAGAAAGCCAAACGCACCTTGTTGGAATATGACTGGCCTGGCAACATCCGGGAACTGAAAAATGTCGTTGAACGCTCGGTTTATCGCACCAATAACCCCTATGTACCGGTGCACGAGATAGTTGTTGATCCTTTTGAATCAAGATTTCGTCCCACACAACGCGTTAAAACTAATGACAGAATACGTTCTGAAAGCTATTTCACCGACCCCGTCAGCGATGAATGCAGCACTGATAGTGAGTCCACAACGCTTGCTTCCGATGTAGTGCCTGTCAGCAACTTCCAATTTCCAGTAGACTTAAAAACCTTAAGTCAGGAATATGAAATAGACCTGATCAAAAAAGCCCTTGCTGATAGCCAATTCAATCAGAAAAAAACAGCAGAAAAGCTGTCCTTAACCTATCATCAGCTGCGGGGCTATTTAAAAAAATATAACTTGTTGGACTCGTCAATCGATGCCTAAAAATCTTGCAGCAGTGACGACGACCTTGGTAGCTGGGTTCTGCTCGCTTTTAGGAGGTTGTTTTTACGAGCAATCCAATAGTTTAAAAGAAAACGGTTTAATTTATTGTTCTGAAGGCAGCCCGTCGACTTTTAATCCCCAGTTGGATACTTCTGGCACCACCGTGGATGCAGCATCTCACCAACTATATGACCGATTGTTAGATTTTGATCCGGCTACCAGGAAAATTGTTCCGGGTTTAGCGTCAAGTTGGCGTGTCAGCAACAACGGTTTGATTTACACATTTCAATTGCGCAAGCGTGTTGCGTTTCACTCCACAGAATACTTTCAACCGAGCCGTTTTTTTAATGCTGATGATGTGCTTTTCAGTATTAATCGCTGGCGTGATGAAAAGCACCCTTTTCATGATGTTTCAGACGCAGATTATCCGTATTTTGAAAGCCTCGGATTGGATCAACTGATAATAGATGTTAAACGCATTAATGGTTACCGGGTCGAGATCCATCTCAATAAGCCGGACAGTTCCTTTCTGGCTAATCTCGCGACAGACTTTGCCGTCATACTTTCTGAGGAATACGGTCAAGAACTGCTGCTATTAGGCAGACCGGAAGATCTGGACTCTCAACCCATTGGAACTGGTCCATTTAGGTTTGTGGCCTATCACAAAGATCGCCATATTCGTTATGCAAAACATCAGGAATATTGGCGCAGCGCACCGCCATTAGAAACGCTAATTTTCGATATTACCCCTTCGAGTTCTTTACGGCTAGCCAAATTGATGACGGGCGAATGCGATGTTATTTCGCTGCCAGCCCACAGTGAACTCAATATTATTCGGGAGCGTCCCAATTTGGTATTGGAAGAAAAAGCGGGGCTCAATGTGGGTTTTTGGGCGTTTAATACCAGAAAACCACCGTTTGATAACCCTGAAGTGAGGCGCGCATTAGCCATGGCAATAGATAAATCGACTTTGCTCGAAGCCGTATATTTTGGTAGCGCCACAAAAGCAACGGGACTGACACCGCCCTCCTCCTGGGCCTTTCAAGCGGATCTTCGGGATACCAGTTACAACCCTGTTCTGGCGAAAGAGTTGCTGGCACAAAATAATATAGGTCCTGGTTTTCAGATGGATATTTGGGCCATGCCGGTTGAACGCACCTATAATCCCAATGCCACAATGATGGCAGAATTGATCCAAGGGTATTTGGAAGATATCGATATACAAGTCAACATTATCAGTTTTGAATGGGGTAGTTTCCGGCGACGCCTGCAAAGTGGTGCTCACGACTCAGTTCTGATTGGCTGGTCAGCCGATAATGGTGATCCGGACAATTTTTATCGTCCTTTGTTGAGTTGTGATGCTATCGATTCCGGAACCAACCGAGCACAATGGTGCAATCCGCTGTACGATGAAGTCATCAATGAGGCGCTGACCTATTCGGATTTCGAAACTCGCGCCGCCCTTTACCAAACGGCCAATGCGATTGTCGCTGACCAAATTCCATTAGTGCCTATTGCACATGCATTTCGTTATCAGGCTTATCGCGACAATATCAAAAACCTGAGTATCAATCCATTTGGTGGCATTCAATTTGGTAAGGTAGAAAAGCAACCATGACCACTTACCTGCTGCGCCGCATTAACCTGTTAGTCTTTACCCTCTTTATTCTCAGTTTTGCCTCATTCTGGTTAGCTTTTCTGTTTCCCGGTGATGTATTAACCAATCTCTCCGGGGTCTATTTCCAGGACAGTCAACAAGCACAGTTATATGCCAACAAATACGCTACTGAGCAGAACAGTTTTTTGCAGTTTATTCGTTATCTGGAATTGCTGTGGCAAGGAGATTGGGGGGTAAGCTTCAGCTCTGGCGAATCACTCTTCCACGAAATTGGAGCGGTACTACCTGCGAGTGTTGAGCTAAGTACTTATGCCCTCTTTTTGTCCTTAGTGGTGGGTATACCACTGGGTTTCATATCGGGGTTACAACATAATAAAACGACAGATAATTTAATGCTTTCGGTTAGCTTGATTGGCTACTCTATTCCGGTTTTTTGGTTGGCGCTCATTTGTATTATTCTGTTTTCATTGCAGCTAGGTTGGCTCCCCATTTCCGGACGGATAAGTCTGCTTTACGATATTCCCCATAAGAGCGGGTTTATCTTATTTGATATATTAACTGCAGACATCCCGGATAAGGGGGCGGCACTGAAAGATGCGTTAGCCCATTTGTTACTGCCCACGATCTCCATCTCTATCGTTACCAGCACTATTATATTGCGCATTACCCGTCGTTCAGTGATTGAAGTGATGGCCAGCGAATATATAAAAGCGGCTCGAGCTAAAGGTCTCAATCAGCGACAGATTATCTTTCGGCATGGCATTCGAAATGCCATTTTACCCATAATGCCCCAGTTAGCATTGCAATTTACCACGCTGCTGACCAACGCCATGATAGTTGAAACCATTTTTTCCTGGCCTGGAATTGGGAATTGGCTTATCCAGGCCATCTATCAGGGCGACTACCCTGCGATTCGAGCGGGAATGCTTGCAGTCGCCAGTTTAGTTGTTATCTTTACTGTCACGATTGATATCGTATATCGCATCATCGATCCAAAAAGGTTGCACAGACGCCGTGTTAAAATCTAGTCTTTATTCTGAGGAGAGTTATCCCTCCCCTTTCCGGCAGACCTGGCTCGAATTCAGTAAAAGCCACGTGGCCATTATTGGCTTGTGGGTGTTAGCCGGCTTCACACTTATTATCCTGTTTGGCCCATTGGTATCGCCTTATTCACCTTTAGAACAAAATACTGACGCCTTGCTTATTCCACCTGCATGGGCACCAAATGGCGGTATAGACCATGTACTTGGGACGGACGGTTTAGGTCGGGATATTTTAGCGAGAGTTATTCATGGTAGCAGGGTCACATTTGGTATCAGTCTGTTTTTAGTGGTCGTAGCAATGTTAATAGGTATTGCGATCGGTGCCTTCGCTGGTATGAGTCGAGGTGTTCAAAGCAGCGTATTAAATCATTTGTTAGATTCTATGATGGCCATACCAACTTTGCTGATAGCCATAATCATTGTAGCGATCCTTGGCCCGGGATTAGTCAACTCAATGTGGGCAATTACACTGGCATTGATTCCTCAGTTTATTCACTTCACTCGGGACGCCGTGAGAGCCGAAGCAAATAAAGAATATGTTATTGCCGCACGACTTGATGGCGCCTCATCGGTGCATATTTTTATCTATTCGATATTACCGAATCTAGTGGAGATGCTTGTGGTTCAGGGGACTCTGGCACTTTCCATTGCCATACTGGATATCAGCGCACTGGGATTTTTAAATCTGGGGGTACAGGCACCTCATGCTGAATTAGGTGCAATGCTATCTGAAGGACTGGATATCGCCTATATCGCCCCCTGGAGTATTGCCGCACCGGGTGCTGCGATATTTCTGGTTATTATGTCCGTCAATGTCGTGGGGGATGGCCTTCGCTCAGCTTTACGTAACCGGATGATGCACTGATGCCAATGTTGGATATTAAAAACCTCACACTGGAAATGGAAACCACCAGTGGATGGGTAAAAGCTTTGGATAAAGTCAATCTGAGTATCAATGCTGGCGAAGTTAGAGCACTGGTGGGTGAATCTGGCTCAGGCAAAAGTTTGATAGTTCGTTCAATAGTCGGTGCCATCAATGAAGGCTGGAAACTCACAGCTGATCGGCTGAACTGGAAAGGCCAGGATTTATTGAGTTTGTCTCAGGAACAACGACGAAAAGTAACCAAAGACGAGATTGCCGTGATCTTTCAGAATCCCGTCAGTTCTTTAGATCCAACAGCCACTCTAGGGGAACAGTTGCAGGAAAGCATCCCCTCATATCTGGTGTCAGGTCGCTGGTTTTGGCAGCGCAGTCAACGTCGTAAAGAACTGGCAACCCGTCAATTGCAAAAGGTGGGTATCAAAAATCACGAGATCTGCCTACACAGTTACCCCCATCAGATTGCTGATGATGTTTGTCAAAAATTTATGATCGCCATGGCACTGGTATCAGAGCCAAAACTATTAATAGCCGACGATCCGACGCGAGGAATGGAAACCACCACCAAAAGTCAGATATTGAAATTACTGGCTCAACTGAACCAGACCAAGCAATTGAGTATATTGTTTGTCAGCCATGATCTGCTGGCGATTTCTTCCATGTCAGATACCATGACCGTTTTGTATTGTGGTCAAACTGTAGAAAGTGGTCGCATGACCCAACTGCGCAAGCGACCTTTACACCCCTACACTAAAGCACTGCTCAGCAGCGCCCCGAGCTTTTCCAACGATTTACTCCCTAAATCGGAGCTGTCTGCTCTACCAGGCACAATTCCAACATTGCAGCACCTACCTACCGGCTGTCGCTTAGGTCCTAGATGTCCAAGGGCGCAAAAAGAATGCGTTAAAATCCCCATTACCAGGCGTATTCACGAACACTATTACAGCTGCCATTTCCCTCTGCACAGGCCACTGAAATGAGTACCTTGCTGACGGTGAAAAACCTGACTTTCAGTCGCACTACCAAGGTGAACTGGTGGCAAACGCCTGAGACCTTTACGCTAGGTCCAATCAACTTCGACATTCATGCCGGTGAAACCCTGGCTATCGTCGGAGATAATGGTTCCGGGAAAACAACACTCGCGGACCTGCTTGCTGGGGTATTGGCACCACAGAGTGGTCAAATTTTATTGAATGGACAACGTCTAAGGCAGCGCAACCTGAAACAGCGCAGTCTCAATATTCGCATGATATTCCAACACACCAAGGAGTCACTCAATCCGGCGCTAACGGTGGGAACCATTCTGGAAGAGCCATTAAAGCTGAATACCAAGTTGGACGGACAACAGCGTCAGGAAAAGATAAGTCAGACATTAAAACAAGTTGGGCTGTTGCAAGAGCACGCGTTTTTCTACCGTCATATGCTCTCAGATGGACAGAGACAGCGGGTAGCGTTAGCCAGAGCCTTGATACTCAACCCACAGATAATTGTCGCTGACGAGCCGTTTGCAGCCCTTGATCCATCGGTACGGTCGCAAATGGTTAATCTGCTAATGAAATTACAGCGGGAATTGGGACTGAGTTTTATCTTTATTTCACACAACCTCGGTATTGTGCGACACATAAGCGATCGAGTACTGGTGCTTCAGCAAGGGCAGATCATAGAATCAGGTAAAACAGATGTAGTGTTTAACTGGCCCAAAAGTGATTACATGCAAAAGCTCATAAAAGCCCACCAATCACTGATCCTGAGCAAACTTTTGGAAGATTAAAAAAAACCGGCAGCAAAGTTATGCTTTGCGCCGGTTTTTCAGAACAATTGAAACGTTAGTTTTGCGCTGCGAGATTATTGATTTTCACTTCTGCATCGGCATTTAAAACTTTCAGCAAAGAGGTGTAAACGGTTTGACCATAATTGGAGGCCATACGCTGCTTACTCGCTGTTATTTCCGCATCATCTAACTGCTCAACTTCGTTGATATTAGTCAAATGCACAACGGCAACATCGCCATTACCCATTTCTATCGCATCGACAACATGACTGTTATCCAACTTAAATAATGTCTGGATAACTTCCGCCGGATTATCACTGCCATAACGCGCGCTGCCCGTGATCTCAGTTGAAACCAGACCCTTTTCCGCGATTTTCGCTTGTGCCGCTTCCATATCATCCTTTATCAAATTGGTCACACTTTGCGCCCACTCCAGAGCCAGCTGTTGCGCTTTCTGCTGTGTCAATGCAACATTGATTTGATCCTGAACCTCTTCCTGAGATTGAGTACGCTGGGCTTTGTAATCGTCTACACGCACAAACACAACATGTTCATCATTAATATCAATTACGTCACTGTTAACGCGATCTTCAATAAGTTCAGGAGAAAATAATTCGTTTAGAACCGCGGCATCAGCAAGTACATCACTGGCCGAATTACGAGTAATGAACTCACTTTGTTGCACAGACTTCTCTGCAACCGCAGCCACTTCATCCAGCGTATCGGGCATTTCAAATGCCACCTGAGACATGCTCTGCTGTATCTCAATGAACCTTTCTGTGGCAGCCTCACGCAACAAACGCTGCTCGATGTCTTCACTGACGTCCACCAGTGGTTCAATCTGCTCAGGTTTGATATCGGTCAATTTAATGATGTGGAAACCAAATTCACTTTCCACTACTTCGGAAACATCACCAACACTTTGCAGGGCAAAAGCAGCCTCTTCAAATGCAGGGTCCATAATGCCTTTGCCAAACCAATCCAGATCACCGCCCTGCTCTCCACTGAAAGTATCATCAGATTCGGTTTTGGCCAATTCAGCAAAATCTGCTCCGCCATTGATTTGACTTAAAACATCCTGCGCTTTCTGTTCAGCTGCCGCGGCGTCGTCACCAGTTTCAATCAGTATATGTGATGCTCGTCGTTCTTCTTCGACACGATAATTGGCCTGATTTTCTTCATAATACAAAGCGATATCGTCCGCCGACACTGAGACTTTGTTGAGCAAGTCATCGACTTTCAGTTCAACATAGCTGGCTTTGACCTGCTCTTGTGTATCAAAGTCAGAAATATTGTTCAAATAATAGTTTTCACGATCTTCGTCAGAGATACTTACCTCTGCAACGAACATTTCTGCTGGTACTTGGACAAAATGACCGTCTCTGGTTTGCTTTTGCAAACGCAGCATGGACTCAACTTCACCAGTTAATGCAAAGTCACTCATTACCAGCGCGCGCGCCAATTGTTGACGAGTCATTTGACGACGCATATAGGTTTTAAAATCGGATGGTGCAAATCCTGCCTGAGTCAAAATCGCCTGAAAACGATCATTGTTAAACTGGCCACCCAATTGAAACTCAGGCATATCAGCAATTGTCTGCAATATTTCAGTATTGCTGACACGCAAGCCAAGCTCGATTGCGCTTTGCTCCATTAATTTTTCATCGACCAACTTCTGCATAACATCCTGGCGAAACGATTTAAGGTATTCGTCATTAGCAATAAGCTGATTAAACATGTCGCCCAGTTGCGACTCCATTCTGGCGCGTTCGGATTGGTAGGCTCGGTCAAATGTCCGTAACGAAATTTCTTCTTCATTAACGGTAGCTGCCGCTGAGTTACCTGATGAGTTGATGTAGCTGCCGACACCAGCAAACACAAAACTCAAAACAACAAGACCCAGGATAATTTTTGCCGCTAATCCTGTGGAACCTTCTCTGATTTTTTCCAACATGATGTGATTTACTCTCTTAACGTTTTTTGCGCTGTTTCTTTTTTACTGCGTCTGATTTCGCGCGGCATTATATAGTAAGTTCAGGCAAAGTGGGAGTTGCGTAAGCGGAATAGTATTCGATTTTTAAGGGGCTGGAAATTAAAAAAGGCGATTCGAAGATCGCCTTTTTGGAATCTTAAAAAGTCGACTTAGTTACAAGCGTCTTTCAGTGCCTTACCTGCTTTGAAAGAAGGTACTTTGGCAGCAGAGATTTGGATAGTTTCGCCAGTTTGAGGGTTGCGGCCACTGCGTGCAGAGCGCTCTCTCACTGAAAATGTTCCGAAACCAACCAGAGCAACTTGATCACCTTCTTTTAATGCATCAGTAACTGAATCAGTAAATGCATCTAGAGCTCTTCCTGCAGCTGCTTTAGAAATATCTGCACTGGCAGCGATCGCGTCGATTAGTTGAGACTTGTTCACAATATCATCCCCTTCAATTGTTATTATATGTTGTTCCGCTGAAACTGTTGTTGCGGAGACGTTATAACAAGCTTGAGTTTGAACTTCAAGCAATGTTTAACAATTTTTTAAAATTTAACGATTATGTCGCTATGCCTTGTCACACAAGGCTTACAGCGAAACTACCTTAAGGCTACCACAACTTTGGCAGTTGGGAAGCCTTTAAAGTGACTTTTTGATAAAAAATTCACAAAATTAAGCCAACTGCTCACTTTTTGTGCTAACAGGCTCAAATCCTTCAGGATTTTCCTGCAAAGCCAGGCGCAAAACCTCGTCTACCCACTGCACAGGATGGATATCCAGGTCCTGTTTGACGTTATCCGGGATCTCTTCCAGGTCTCGTTCATTGTCTTTGGGAATGACGACGGTTTTAATTCCACCCCGGTGGGCGGCCAACAATTTTTCCTTCAGACCACCAATCGCCAGCACTTCTCCGCGCAAGGTAATCTCACCGGTCATAGCCACATCACATTTAACAGGATTACCTGTCAGTGTGCTGACTAATGCGGTGCACATGGCGATACCTGCGCTGGGACCATCTTTGGGTGTCGCGCCTTCGGGGACGTGCACGTGGATATCACGCTTCTCGTAAAAATCTTCCGCTATACGCAGTTTGTCGGCTCGACTGCGAACTACCGTCATCGCTGTTTGGATAGACTCTTGCATAACGTCGCCCAATGAACCTGTAAACGTAGTTTTGCCTTTACCCGGTACAGAGGTCGTTTCAATGGTTAGTAAGTCACCACCAACCTGTGTCCAGGCTAATCCTGTTACCTGACCAATTTGGTTGTTCTTGTCAGCTTTACCGTAGTCAAAGCGTTGTACACCGAGATACTCTTTCAGATTATCCTGAGTGACGACCACTTTTTCTTTCTTATTTTTATTCAACAGTATTTGTTTCACTGCTTTACGGCAGATTTTTGAAATCTCCCGCTCCAAACTACGCACCCCAGCTTCTCGAGTGTAATAGCGAATCACACCGATTATGGCAGAATCGTCAATTTCCAGTTCACCCGACTTTAAGCCGTTGCGGGACATCTGTTTTTTCATAAGATGGCGCTTAGAGATATTCAGTTTCTCATCTTCGGTATAACCCGATAGGCGAATCACTTCCATTCTGTCTAATAATGGCGCGGGAATATTCATGCTGTTGGAAGTTGCCACAAACATCACGTCAGATAGATCGTAATCCACTTCCAGGTAATGATCGCTGAACGTATTGTTTTGTTCTGGGTCCAGAACTTCCAGTAATGCCGAGGCAGGATCGCCACGCATATCTGATGACATCTTGTCTATTTCGTCTAATAGAAACAGTGGATTTTTCACTTCCACCTTGGCCATCTTTTGAATCAGTTTACCCGGCATCGAACCAATATAAGTTCGTCTATGACCGCGAATTTCAGCCTCATCTCTGACGCCACCCAAGGCCATCCGCACGTACTTGCGTCCAGTAGCTTTAGCGATAGACTGACCTAATGACGTTTTACCGACACCTGGCGGTCCGACTAGACACAAAATTGGCCCTTTCAGCTTCCGCACACGTTGTTGCACCGCTAAATACTCAATAATGCGTTCTTTGACTTTTTCTAAGCCATAGTGATCACCATCAAGTATCTTCTCGGCATTGGAAAGATCTTTCTTAACTTTGCTACGTTTATACCAAGGAACAGATATCAGCCAGTCAATATAACTGCGCACCACTGTTGCTTCAGCAGACATTGGTGACATCATTTTTAGTTTATTTAATTCCGCAGTGGCCTTTTCCTTTGCCTCTTCTGGCATTTTGGCATCGCTGATTTTTTTGTTCAGTGCTTCGAATTCGTCTGGTGCTTCATCCAGTTCGCCAAGTTCTTTCTGAATCGCTTTCATTTGCTCATTCAGATAGTACTCGCGCTGGCTTTTTTCCATTTGCTTTTTCACACGGGTGCGAATCTTTTTCTCGACCTGAAGCAAATCTATTTCGCTTTCCATCAACGCCATCAAATACTCCAGGCGTTCGGAAACGTTATTCATCTCCAGAACTTTTTGCTTTTCTGAGAGCTTTAATGGCATATGCGCTGCCATTGTATCGGCCAATCGTGCCGCCTCATCAATTCCGTTGAGTGAGGTCAGAACTTCAGGTGGGATCTTTTTATTTAGCTTAACGTAGCCTTCAAACTGCGACACCGCCGAACGAATTAATACTTCCTGTTCCGCTTCACTTAACTCACTATCGTTACTGACACTAACTTCAGCAACAAAGTAGTCGTCAGTTTGCACATATTCTGCAATTGCACCTCGAACATTACCTTCTACCAGCACTTTCACTGTACCGTCAGGTAATTTTAGCAATTGTAAAATTGTGGCAATGGTCCCTACCGTGTAAATATCTTCTGTTTTAGGGTCATCAACCCCGGCATCTTTTTGTGCCACCAGAAAAATTTGTTTGTCATTGTCCATCGCCGCTTCCAGACAGCGAATAGACATCTCGCGACCTACAAATAAGGGGATGACCATGTGCGGGTAGACTACGACATCTCGTAAGGCAAGCACTGGTACTTCGATAGGAGTATCGCGTTCTTCAGTCATGCTAAATCTCTTTATTTTTCAAATTGTTTTGGATATGGGGCTGGAACAGTAAAGTTCAATCTGAAGCTTTACCTTAATGCTAAAAAAGGCCCCTGAGGGCCTTTTCATTCTGTATGTTTATTACTCAGAAGCCGCTTTCTTTTCCGACGAATTGTCATAAATTAAGATGGGTTTAGACTCACCTTTGATAACACTATCATCAATGACAACCTTACTGACATCCGTCATCGAAGGCAATTCATACATGGTATCTAACAATACGCCTTCCACAATTGAGCGCAATCCTCTCGCCCCGGTCTTACGCTCCATGGCTTTACCAGCAATAGCGTGTAACGCATCATCCCGGAATTCCAGTTCCACGTTTTCAAGAGAGAATAACGCCCCGTATTGTTTGGTAAGTGCGTTTTTAGGCTCTTTCAAGATTTGTACTAATGCTTCTTCACTCAATTCTTCCAGACTGGTGACCACCGGCAAACGACCAATAAATTCGGGAATCAAACCGTATTTAATTAAGTCTTCCGGTTCCACTTTCTGGAACAGTTCGCTGAGGGAATGCTTCGCGTCTTGACTCTTAACCTGTGCCCCAAAACCAATGCCGGTTCCGGTACTGGCGCGTTGCTCAATGATCTTATCCAGACCAGCAAATGCACCACCACAGATAAACAGGATCTTTGACGTATCGACCTGTAAAAATTCCTGCTGTGGATGTTTACGACCACCTTGTGGCGGTACCGAAGCAATTGTTCCTTCGATCAGTTTCAACAGGGCTTGCTGAACCCCTTCGCCAGAGACATCACGAGTAATGGATGGATTGTCTGACTTGCGAGAAATCTTATCTATTTCATCGATGTAAACAATGCCACGCTGGGCTTTATCGACATCGTAATCACACTTCTGCAACAATTTTTGAATGATGTTTTCCACATCTTCGCCAACATACCCGGCTTCGGTTAATGTCGTCGCGTCAGCCATTGTAAATGGTACATCCAATAATCTCGCCATGGTTTCAGCCAGCAGGGTTTTACCGCTGCCCGTTGGACCTATCAACAAAATATTACTTTTGCCTAGCTCCACACCATTGTGCATATCCCCATTTCTAAGGCGCTTGTAGTGATTGTACACTGCTACAGACAATACCTTTTTGGCATACTCTTGTCCGATAACATAATCGTCAAGATGCTCATGAATCTCTACCGGTTTAGGTAAAGCATCCTCTTTCTTCTTGGGAGAGATTTCTTTGATTTCTTCGCGAATAATGTCGTTACAAAGTTCGACACATTCGTCGCATATAAAAACGGACGGCCCAGCTATCAGTTTGCGTACTTCATGTTGGCTTTTGCCACAAAAAGAGCAATAAAGCAGCTTGTTATCACCATCACCGTTTTGCTGGTCACTCATGTACTGCGCCTCTATTAGTTAGAGCTTCATCTAAGATTTACCACAAAATCGCCTAAATTGGCAAACTGAACCGAATTAATCTTTCTGATTCATTGCATCGGCACGACTTTTAAGTACTTTATCAACCAAGCCATAGTCCAATGCCTGCGTGGCACTCATAAAATTATCACGATCGGTATCTTTCACTACTCGGTCATATTCTTGTCCGGTATGCTCAGCCAATAACGTATTTAACTTATCTTTTATCGATAGTGTTTCTTTGGCATGTATCTCGATATCCGAAGCCTGCCCCTGGAATCCACTCAAAGGCTGATGAATCATAACTCTGGAGTTATTTAGACAATAGCGCTTGCCTTTTGCTCCACCAGACAACAAAAATGCCCCCATACTGGCCGCTTGCCCAATACAAACTGTACTTACGTCTGGTTTGATAAAATTCATGGTGTCATAAATTGCCATTCCAGCCGTCACAGAACCACCTGGCGAGTTAATATATAAGAATATATCTTTCTCTGGGTTTTCTGCTTCCAAAAATAACAGCTGTGCAACAATTAAATTTGCCATGTGATCTTCAACCTGCCCAACAAGAAAAATAACATTTTCTTTTAGTAGGCGAGAATAAATATCGTATGAACGTTCACCTTTGGAGGTTTGTTCCACCACCATCGGTATTAATGCATCTTGAATATCAGGTTTTGTTGGGATCATATTTCCAGGTCTTAAAAATAAAAATGCTCGGAAGGTCCGAGCATTTAATCAATATCAGTGTGAAAAAGTCAATGCGTAAGCGTTACTTTGCCGCTTTGTTCATCACTTCATCAAAAGATTTTTCAATTTCGGTCACTTTTGCTTCATCTAAGATGGCGTCAATGGCCTGATCTTCAAGTGCCAGATTCTGCATTTGTTGCATCAGTTCCTGGTTTTGCTTGTAGTATTCCACAACTTCACTTGGATCTTCGTATGCAGAAGCGGTGGTCTCGATCATTTTCTCGACACGCTCATCTTCTACTTTCAGCTCTTTGGATTTGATCACTTCACCCAGTATCAGGCCGATGGAGACGCGACGCTTGGCGTTCTCAGCAAAGAGGTCATCCGGCAGCTCAGGAAGGTTTTCCATATTGCCCTGCTGGCCAAAGCGTTGTTTCGCTTGCTCACGCAGCGCACCAATTTCTTGTTTAACCAACGCATCTGGCAAATCAACTGGATTTTTTTCTAACAAACCAGAAATGACTTGTTCTTTAGTTAAGGATTTCAGTGTTTGCTCTAATTCGCGTTCCATGTTTTTAGTCACTTCAGCACGCAGAGCCGCTATATCACCATCTTCTAAACCAAATAATTTCGCGAACTCATCATTGATTTCCGGCAATTCCAACGCTTCTACTTTTTTCACTGTAATGGCAAAGCTTGCGGCTTTACCCTTCAGGTTCTCAGCGTGATAATCTTCAGGGAAAGTGACTTCGGCTACTAATTCGTCACCCGCTTTCTTACCCACGATTGGATCTTCAAAACCTGGGATCATGCGGCCTTTGCCCATTTCCAGAACGAAATCTTCGGCTTTGCCACCATCAAACTCTTCACCATCGATAGTACCGACAAAATCAACCACAACGCGTGATTCCGCGTTAGCTTCTGATTCCACTTCCTGCCATTGACCGTGCTGCTTGCGCAACGTTTCCATCATGGCATCAACGTCTTCGTCTTTGATATTTACGACCGTTTTTTCAATCTCGATATCAGCAGTGTCTTTAACTTCAAACTCTGGATACACTTCGAAAGCGGCTACGAACTCAAGATCTTCACCATCTTTGTCTGTCTTCATTTCAAAAGACGGCATACCTGCTGGGTTCAGCTTTTCTTTCATAACGGCATCGTAAAAATTACGTTGCATGACTTCACCCGCGATTTCCTGACGCACTGCTGCACCGTAGCGCTTTTTGATCACAGAGACAGGAACCTTGCCAGGACGGAAACCATTTATTCGTTGTGTTTTCGCCAATTGCTGAAGACGTGATTTAACAGCTGAGTCTATGGTGTCAGCTGGAACAGTAATAGTAAGACGGCGCTCTAAACCTTCGTTTGCCTCTACTGATACTTGCATTCTTTTACCTCAATATCGTGTTTTCACACATCATTCCCTCACCCGGCGAGTGAGCATACATACTCCAGATACACGCTTCTAAGACTTCACGAGTAACAAAGATTCCGTTATCTCGATAGTTGTCACGGTTTACGAAAACCTTTAGTAATCGTTAAGCGGCCTGGAATTCGACCTGGTCGTGTAGGAAAATTTGCAGCACGCTATTTGTGCTTTTTTCATCCCTGATTTTCGGTGATGAAGTGAAATCCGACACGGCCATATAAAAAGACGCGGCATTATACAGGTAGCCAAGTAGATAGTCGAGAGTTGATGCTAAAAAATAATGGTCGGTGAGATAGGATTTGAACCTACGACCCCTTGGACCCAAACCAAGTGCGCTACCAAGCTGCGCTACTCACCGATAGAAGGGAAAATGGCACTGATGGTTCAAATGGGGTGGACGATGGGACTTGAACCCACGACAACCGGAATCACAATCCGGGGCTCTACCAACTGAGCTACGCCCACCATTTGAACTTTTTTGCTGCCAACACACTGCCTAATGGCGCGTCCGGCAGGATTCGAACCTGCGACCCACGGCTTAGAAGGCCGTTGCTCTATCCAGCTGAGCTACGGACGCATGGCGAATCGACAGCTACAGGAGTGGTCGGTGAGATAGGATTTGAACCTACGACCCCTTGGACCCAAACCAAGTGCGCTACCAAGCTGCGCTACTCACCGTTCCTGTTGCAACCCGTTACACGTTAGCGCGTTACGGGGGGCGCATATTACTGATTTGCTTACCCCCCGTCAAACACTTTTTTAAGGCAAAAAACCACTAATTGTTTTTCTGCACAATTCTTCATCAATACAGAATCAAATTTCCGAAACTCTCGAAATTATTGAGGTTGTAAATACCATAAGTTGTCTTGATGTTTCCGAAAGCCCAACTTTTGCAGGTATTCTCCATGGGCTTTGCTGTCTGCTGACGCTGAAATGGTTTCGAAGCCCGTCAATTCTTTTAACGCCTGCCCTTTACTTAAAGCGTATTCACCTAAACGACAATCGCGGTATTTTGGGATAACAAAATCAAAATCAACGTTGAAATGTTGTTCGTTACTCAGGGTGCCGGATAGCACGCCAACTACCTGAGTCTCATCCAGTAAAACGAAATATTGGCGCTTGTCATCATGCATAGTGTCGAAAAAACGCGGGAAAAAATGGTCGATCTCTTCCTTATGATATTCCAGAAAAAAATCCAGATAATGTGACTGGCTCTGGGTAGCCACAACAGAAAAATTATTCGGTGTATGAAACACCATCTTTCGGATGTAATAGACATTAGTCAGTGCGATAAAGCCATTGAGCAAGGCAACGGGGACTGCGCCAATGATGACCCCATAAAGACAAAATGAGGAAGCCCCAAACAAGTTAAACCAGCGAAGCTGCACAATGGAACTCCGGGTCAGCGAAAATGCGATAATGCCAGATGCGACATAGCCGTATACTTCAATCCAATTTATATCCACATTTCACCTTTTTAGTAGTTACAGAAATTGCTTAATTTGCGAGAGTGACTTCATAGCGCAAGCAACAAAACGCCAATCTGAAGTACAACCTAATCATTTCACTTTTGATTAGAAGATTTTGCTTGCCCCAACAGTGTGTATTGACTACAGCCCAAACTCTCCAGTTTGCTATGCCCATCGGCAGTGTATCTCTGTTCGTTTTTTAAGTTTAATGCAATTCACACAATTAGAAACATTGCGGGGTTATAGGGCTTCATGTGACAATATCAACATCTTAGTTAAATTTTTACAGTCCCAGCATGCCAGCCCAGTTAATAGACGGAAAACTCAACGCAAAACATATTCGCCAACGTGTCGCAACGGAAGTTGACGCCATTGTGTCTTCAGGAAAACGGGCCCCAGGCTTAGCTGTCGTATTTGTCGGCAGTGATCCTGCCTCACAGGTTTATGTCCAAAACAAACGGAAAGCCTGTGCAGAAGTCGGGTTTATAGAAAAATCATTTGATTTGCCCTCAGATACAACCCAGCAAGAATTGTTAGATACCATCGACCAGTTAAACGAGGACAAAAGCATAGACGGCATCCTGGTGCAGTTGCCTTTACCTGCTGGTTTGGATGCTAATCAGATTCTGGAGCGAATTCATCCTCACAAAGACGTGGACGGCTTTCATCCATACAATATCGGCCGTTTAGCGCAACGTATGCCCTCACTGCGTCCATGCACTCCCAAAGGCATCATGACGCTGATCGAATCCACGAAGAAACCGATAAAGGGACTGGATACTGTAATCGTAGGGGCTTCCAATATCGTCGGTCGTCCTATGTCACTGGAGTTATTGCTCGCCGGATGTACGACCACCGTTTGTCACAAATTCACTAAAGATTTGCGTTCCCATGTTCAAAAAGCCGACATTTTAGTTGTGGCTGTGGGTAAAGCGGAATTTGTACCGGGTAGCTGGATAAAACCCGGCGCTATAGTGATTGATGTTGGTATCAACAGGCAAGACAACGGTAAACTGGTAGGTGATGTTGAGTTCGCTTCGGCGGTGGAGCGCGCGGGATGGATAACACCCGTGCCAGGTGGCGTTGGACCAATGACGGTGGCCAGTCTCATCGAAAACACGCTTGAAGCTTATGTGAAATATCGCAGCTAAACATAGTGTAAATTGCCAACAACGTTAGGGGACCACAAGCCTATGGAATGCCAGGAGATTGCCGCCACTAAACGCTGGCTGCAAGACATGGTTATTGGTCTTAACCTCTGCCCTTTTGCCAAGAAGCCCTGGCAACGGAAACAGATTCGTTTCAGTATTTGCACAGCAGCTCAAGAAGACCACTGGTTCAGTGCACTTGCAGAAGAATTGAATTTTCTATTGAATGCCACGGACACTGAAACCACATTGTTGTTATTGCCAGCCCTCGACCGCGACTTTTATCGATTTCTTGATGTCATTGATCAGGCGGACTTTTTGATTGGTGAGGCAAAACTTCGAGGTGAGGTACAACTGGCTCACTTCCACCCCCTCTACGAATTTGCAGGGGAAGCACCTGAAGCCTGCAGTCATTACACTAACAGAGCACCACACGCTATTTTGCACTTGATTAAAGAAGACAGTATCACACGGGTGTTGGACACCTACCCTGATCCGGAATCTATTCCAACAAACAATATGCAAACAATGGAACGGCTGGGTTTGGCAAAACTAAAGTCGTTGCTTAATTCATATAAAACGGGCGCCTGATTCCAGCGCCCATTTATAAATTATTAGAAATGGTTACAGACTAAGGCTCGTCTGTTTCAGTAGCGTCGCTGTCAGCACTTTCTTCCTCTGGTAGCGCCTGCAAGAAGTCCTCAAATGATTTTAGCAACTGCCCCCCAGCATAACTGGTCAGTTGGTAATGCCAGCTTTCCCAATAGCTATCCAGACCTTCACTATTGAAGGAGATATAGTATTGGTCTTTTACTTTGCGAACTTCGGCCTCTAGTAACTGCTCATTGCTCAATGTCACAACAAATTTGGCTTGCGATTCTGTACCCTCAGGTAAACTTTCGTGTAAATCACTAAAAGACAGTCCGATAAAATCTTCTACAAAGCCTTGCAAAATACCACTGTATTTCAGCTCTCTTTGTTCTGGCATATTAACGAGTTGCCACAACATCTCTGGGTCATATTGAGGGTCAGTTTCCTCATCAGTTGGTAGCTGTTGCGCCACAATCTGCCAGGATTCGCTATCAACTCGTGCCACCTTAGCCACATCACTGGTTGCGATATCAAGGATGTCGTCTCTAAGCCAGTCAGACTGGCTAGCTGGCAAACTGATATCCGTTTTAGTTAACCAACTTTGTTCCTCACCGGGTATACGTATGTAAGTACCCGCTCCGCTTGAAGCATTATTCCCGACAAGCAATGACCAGCTTTGCTCAGCGTGACTAATCGTCACCTGCACGGCCTCACTGTCATCATCGGAAAGATCGGCGACCCCCAGCCTGGCAAAATTCTCTGGCTTACGGGTTTTTGCTTCATCAAGATTTGCCTTAGCCAACGTATTGAGCATGGCCACAACATCTTCCGTCGCCACGGGATAGTCATTTTTGTGCTTGGCCAACCAACCCTCTTCTGTTTTTTCACCCTCAAACAAAAGACCACTTTGGTCAGCTATCTTGACGTTGCTCACTTCTGGCAAATATTCAAGCAAACTTGGGAAAAGTTTTTGTTTCTCAAATTCAGTAGTGCGCTGCTCATCGCCCGTGATCAAAACCCCGAGAATGATAACAACGGCAACTGACAATAAAATCAAATTCTGTTTGTTCATTATGACTTCGCCTTCAGTCTCAAAGTACGTTGCATGAAAAACAAACCTATTACCAACAAAATAGGCATGACGATGATATTGATAAACTGCAGTTGAGAGCCCAGCGCTTCAATGTCTTTATCCAATTGATGGCGAACTTCTCTAAGCTTTTTACGGATCTCGATTTTTTTATCCATAAAGTTTTCAATTGCAGCTTGTTGCTCTTCGTTTAACACTAACATTTCTTCGCTTTGTCCTGTTTGCAACTCGGCAAGTTGTTGCTCTGTTTCAGCCAACTCGGCTTCCAAAGCCTGCTCTTGTTCTCTAAAGCGAGCCTCAGCGACGACGGTTAGCTCTGCAACCTTTTCAAACGGACGGGCATAGGTGCCTCTGCTACGGACACTGATCAACGCATTATTACCACTCAGGTTTTCTAAGGCATTACTGACAAATGCGCCATTGTCGGCAAATGGGGTAAGAATAGTCTGACCAAAAAAGTTCGCCTGATTCACCCAAAAGCGATCTGTCAGAAAGTCCGTATCAGCCACTGCAACTACATTCAGGTTTTCAGTGTTACTGAGAAGCTCAGCCTGTATGCCTTCTGGCACCGTGTCAAAAAACGATGACGCCTTGCCGGACAAACGCACCGCTAGCACGCTTCTCTCAGTCGCTTGATTGTAGTGTTCAAAAAGCTGCTCAGGATCTCGAGTGGCGGCGTACAGCATATTGCTTATGTTGCCACTGTAATCGGACGAAGTAACAAGAGGTGTGACATTTACTTTTGTGTTTTCTTGCACTGTAAAACTGCCAAACGAGGCGCCATTGATGGAATCCAAACTGGCCGTGGTGACATCTTCAGAATTAAACAGCTGTTGCGTAAGGCCAATAAACCCAAGATGCTTGGTAACACCACCTGATTGTGAGCGAATATCCAACCCCAAAGCGGCATCGAGCACAACCTCACTGCCGTTAAATTGGGCTCCCCAGTGTTGCAACAATCCGCCAAATTCAGAGGTATTCGCACCTCCCATGCCTGACATCGCCGACATTGGGTCTGACTCATGGTGGGGGTCGAGGAACAACAGTAATTTGCCGCCAGACATAGCATACTGATCGATAGCAAACAGCAGTTTTTCCGATAGTCCTTTCGGATGGACCACCATCAATACGTCCAATCCTTCAGGCAAACTTTCAGCATCGGATTGAATTTCATCCAGTGTGAACATCTGTTGTAATTGGGAATAAACCGCCCAGGGTGAGTCAAATTGACCGGTCATCGGATTTTGGCCGCCAGTCATGTTGACACCACTGATGAGTCCAATTTGTATAGGATCTGGGTCGCTCAACTGATAGATCAGCTTGCTGATATCATACTCGAGAAACTGTTCTTTTTGCGGGTCGAAAAAACCAATGATTTCTTCATCATCCAGTGCATTTCGCCCTGCCAGCCCCAGGTAAATGGAATCACCTGCCATACCTGCCTGAGCCGCCGTCAGACCAAAATCTGCCGCCTGGTCCTCTGCTTCTGAAAAGGGTTCAGGATCCACCAGATGCAAAATGATTTTGCCATCCGCTGCCGATTCATACTCTTTTAGCAGGCTTTCCACACGGTCTGCGTAGTTGCGTAATGTGGTTAACCCTTCCGAGGTTTTTTTGGAATAGAAAAAATACAAGTTAATCGGCTCATCGATTTCCTGAAGCAGCGCTTTGCTACCATCAGAAAGTGAATAAACCTGATTTTCTGTTAGATCAATACGAGCGCCTTTGAACAGCACGTTGTTAAATAATGTCGCAGCAAAAAAAACCACGAACAAAAGCAAGTAAGTTATTGTTTTTGATGCTTTCATTAGTCTGCCTTTTTACGTTCAATTATTACCAGGCTGGCATACAGCCAGACGGCAATCACAATGAAAAAATACACCAGATTGTTCAATGCGATGATACCTTTAGACATGGATTCGAAATGCGTCATAAAACTGAATGAGGCTATCGTGTCCAGCAATACTGTCGGTAACCAGCCCTGAAAAGTATCAAGCACGACACCTGAACCACTCAGTACGAATAAAAAGCACACCACCACTGATAAGATAAAAGCAATGACCTGGCTCTTGGTCAGCGCAGACATACAAACCCCGATGGCTAAAAATGCCCCGGACATTAACCAACTGCCCAAATAAGCAGCGATAATGATGCCATTGTCAGGTGAGCCAAGATAATTGACCGTCAGCCACAGCGGAAACGTCAGCAGCAGTGACAATCCCAATACCGCCCATCCTGCAAGAAATTTCGCCAACGTTGCCTGCCATGGCGTAATCGGCAGGGTCATTAGCAGCTCAACAGTGCCGGATTTGCGCTCTTCTGACCAAGCGCGCATTGCCATCGCCGGTACTAGAAACAGATATAACCAGGGATGAAAATTAAAAAACGGCAACAGGTCCGCTTGTCCTCTTTCGTAGAAGCTGCCGATATTGAAGGTGAAAACACCGGACAACATCAGGAATATCAAAATAAAAACATAGGCAACTGGTGTTGCAAAGAAACTGGCAAACTCCCGTTTAAATAATATTGATGTCATGTTCATTGTGACACCTCCGCACCCGTAATTTCTCTAAATACTTCATCTAAACGCCCTTGCTCAACATACAACTCAGCAATGCCGTGAGGATCCAATTGTTGATGAATATCGTGTAAGACATTGGCTCGGTTTTCAGGAAACAACAGCAATTTTGTTTTACTGCTGTCCAGCTCCCAGGATTGAATACCTTTCAGAGATGCCAATATTTTTTCGTCAATGGCCTGCTCAAAACTGATATTAATAGCGTTATAGTATTTGGACTGCTGCAATAGCTTTTCTGGGGTATCGTCAAAGCACTTGCGTCCATTGGAGATAATCATTACCCGATTACAAACAGCGGTCACTTCTTCAAGAATATGAGTAGAGACGATGACAATTTTGTCTTTTGCTATATTCTTAATCAGTGATCTAACCTGATGTTTCTGGTTTGGATCAAGACCATCTGTCGGCTCATCCAGAATGAGGATATCAGGATCGTGCAAGATAGCCTGTGCTAACCCAACTCGGCGTTTAAAGCCTTTAGACAGGTTCTCAATTGGCTTATCGAGCACCGATTCAAGTTGCACTTTATTTATCACATCAGCAATTTTTTGCTGCTTCTCAGGTGCCTGGATTCCACGGACATCGGCGATAAAGTCTAAAAACTGCAGTGCTGTCATGTCGCCGTAAGCCGGTGCCCCCTCAGGTAAATAACCTATTTGTCGTTGCACCGTAACAGCGTCATCCAATACCGACACACCATTAATCCGAATATCCCCCTCATCGGGATCGAGAAATCCGGTTAACATTTTCATTGTGGTAGACTTACCGGCACCGTTCGGCCCTAAAAATCCAACCACATCACCAGCGGCAATCTCAAAGCTGAGATCATCTACGGCAGTAAAACTGCCAAATTTTTTTGTTATGTTTTTTACTGAAATCATGATTTTCCCAACGCGATCAATGAGTTAAAATCAGCGCACATAGATATAGTGATATCCTGCTGAAAATCAAGAAAAATACTGTGAATAATAGTGAAAAAATAGTTTTACATTCCATAGCGACCGTCCATAGTCCTTTCAAGGAAAAATTCGCGGTTCCTCGGCAACCGGGCCTTGCTCCATCAGTCCTATCTAAACTGGTGTTCACCAAAGAATATGCGTCTCCCGAATGTTTTCTGGGGCTTGATGATTTTTCCCATCTTTGGGTCATTTTTCAGTTTCACCAGCACGTTAATGCCGGGTGGAACACCAAAGTGCGCCCGCCGCGATTGGGCGGTAACGATAAACTTGGTGTGTTTGCTACCCGCAGTTCTTTCCGACCCAATGGACTGGGTATGTCGGTAGGAAAGCTGGTTTCCCACTATGCCATCAAGGACCACTATTGCATAGAACTCTCTGGGCTTGATTTAATTGATGGTACACCCATCATCGACGTTAAGCCCTATATCCAATACGCCGATGCGATTACTGATGCCCAATCTGGTTTTGCACAGGACTGCCCAGCTCATTTACAAGTACAATTTTCCAGCTCAGCATTGGTGACTCTTTCTGGGATCCCCACAGGTGAATTGTTGCAACAACAACTGATAGAAATACTGCAACAGGACCCTCGTCCAGCCTATAAAAAATCAAGAGATAATGAGCGTATTTATGGAGTGTTGTTCGACCGTTGGAACGTACAGTGGCAAGTGCAGGAGGAGATTTTGACTGTTGTTTCCATCGCAGAAGCAAAATAACCGCAATCAAAGTAGTCAAAAGGCCCGTTAATCCGTATCATACCGGCACTTTTAGAAACAGATTATTTAGGTAAAACATCGGAATGCGTACCAGCGATTATTTATTAGCGACGCTAAAAGAAACGCCTGCAGAAGCAGAAGTCATCAGTCATCAGTTGATGTTGCGGGCAGGCTTAGTCAGAAAACTGGCTTCAGGCATGTACACCTGGTTGCCCAGTGGCCTAAGAGTGCTCAACAAAGTCGCCCAAATTGTACGAGAAGAAATGAATAACGCTGGTGCAATAGAAATTCTGATGCCAATGGTTCAACCTGCAGATTTATGGCAGGAGTCAGGGCGCTGGGACGATTACGGTCCAGAATTGTTGCGCCTAAAAGACAGACATCAGCGTGACTTTGTACTGGGGCCTACTCATGAAGAAGTGATAACCAATCTGGTCAAAAGTGAAATCAGTAGTTATAAACAACTACCAGTCAATTTATACCAGATACAAACCAAATTTCGAGATGAAGTCAGACCCCGCTTTGGCATAATGCGTGGCCGAGAGTTCACCATGAAAGATGCATACTCCTTCCATCTGGAAGACAGCTGTCTGGAAAACACTTATCAGAAAATGTTTCGGGCTTATTGCAACATTTTCGAACGCATCGGCCTGGAATACCGCGCAGTAGAAGCTGATTCAGGGGCGATCGGTGGCAATCTATCCCACGAGTTTCATGTATTAGCTGAATCTGGAGAAGATGCCATCGCATTTAGTGACGCTTCTGAATATGCTGCAAATGTTGAGCTGGCTGAAGCGTTGGCAATTGAGCCTGCGTCGCAACTGGCGGCGCAACAATGCGAAGAAGTGGCTACGCCGAATGTGGCGACTATCGAAGAAGTCGCTGCGCATTTGCAAGTTGCAGCTGAACATTGCGTCAAGACCCTGATTGTTGAGGCTGATGAGCAAGCTGATGCCAAATGGATTGCACTGGTGCTGCGAGGTGATCATCAATTAAACGCCGTCAAAGCGGAAAAGCTGCCCAACGTCAAAACACCATTAACTTTCGCAACTGATGAAGACCTGGCAAACGACATCGGTGCCCCGGCAGGATCGCTTGGTCCTGTCAATCTGGATATACCTGTGTACGTTGATCGCAGTGCAGCAAAATTAACGCACTTTGTTTGCGGTGCGAACAAAGCAGATACCCATCTGGTCGGTGCACAGTGGCAACAAGTCAGCAATTACACAGAAGCAGACCTGCGCAATGTAGTCGCAGGGGATCGCGCCGCAGATGATTCGGGTAATCTGGAGATAAAACGCGGTATCGAAGTTGGCCATATATTCCAATTGGGCAAAAAATACAGTGAGGCGATGCACTGTGGCGTTTTAACTGAAACCGGTAAGCATGACACGCTCAACATGGGTTGTTATGGCATTGGTGTCAGCCGCATAGTTGCCGCAGCCATTGAACAGAATCATGACAAGTACGGTATTATTTGGCCGGAAAGTATTGCACCGTTTAAGGTGGTAATCATCCCGATGAATATGCACAAGTCTCATCGCGTCAAAGAAGCCGCTGAAAATATTTATCAGCAATTAACATCTGCTGGTGTGGAAGTCTTATTTGACGACAGAAAAGAGCGCCCTGGGGTGATGTTTGCAGATATGGAATTACTAGGCATCCCTCACTCTATTGTTGTCGGTGAGCGCAACTTGGATAATCAACAAGTTGAATATAAGAATCGTCAATCTGGTGATAAACAAATGCTAGATATCAATGGCTTACAGGATTTTGTTCAGTCAAAATTAAGCTAATTACCAGCAAAAAGCGATTTTTGCTTGTTTAACGGTGACGAGCTTCTATTATGTTGTGTAAACAAGATAAGGAAGCTCGGGCACCAAAAACATGAAGGCCACATCCGCAAGTATCAAAAAGTATGTCACTTATCTGTGCATATTATTAATGAGTGTGACAAGCATTCATACGCTTGCGCAACAACCTCCCTCTGTCAGCCACCCGGATATTAAACAGCTGGCAGCGCTGATAAAACAAAAGCAGTTTCAAAATGCTTACGAGCGCTCCACCGAGCTGATTGAAGAATGGGGTGGCGATCCGGCATTCGATTTTTTAGCTGGACGAGCCGCCTTTGGCACACAGAGATTTCAAGAAGCGGTTTTTGCCTTTGAACGCGTCATAATGGTTACCCCGAAAATGTTATCCGCCCGGGTATTTTTGGCGTTCAGTTATTTTCGCGTCAACAACTATGGTGCCGCTCAAACAGAATTAACCAAACTTCTAAAAGAAGACTTGCCTGAAAAAGACGCAGCGCAAGTGCGGGAGTATTTGGCACAAATTACCGCTATCAAAGAAGCCAGTGTCAAAAATCACGATACTAAAATCAGCTTAGGCTATGGCTATGACTCCAATGTTAATAGTGGTACCAGCGCCGAAACTATTACGTTTCCGATTATTGGTGAAATTGAATTGCTGGATAGTAGCAGAGAGACGGCAGACGAAGTGGCTGAGCTGGCACTTACCTATTCTTATACTGAAAAACTTACCCAAAAAAGCCATTACAGTCTTGGAGCTGCAATCAGTGATGTTAGCCATCAAACTGAGCAGCAACTTGATCGCACTATTTTAAATCTGACCGGTGGTTACGTTACTGACTATGAGGGCACCAAAATCAGTATCAATGGATATGTCCAACCCATGACACTTGATGAAAGTTACTACCGACTGGCAGTTGGCTCTTTGTTAGATGCGACCTGGCACTTAAGTGACTCCTGGCAGTGGATGCTAGGTGTGGGGTTTGCATACGTAGACAATGATGTCAGTGATGAACAGGATATTCGACAGTATTCAGCAAAGAGTCGCTTTACTTATTTGGGGAAACATCTTCACATGCTGGAGCTAGGCATTGGAGATGACGAAGCCGTGCAGGAGTCTGGAAAACAGAACGGCAAGGATTTTTGGCAAATCAATTATAACTTTATCTATCCAATTAATCCCGAATGGTTATTAACTCTGACTGCAACTTATCAGGATATCGAACATGATGCGATTCAACCGTCATTTCAGGTGATCAGAAAAGAAGAAAGTTATATTGCTGGACTGAATTTAGATTACTCACCTGCCAAAGAATGGCGGATCTCATTACGACTCAATATGTCAGATAAAAAAAGCAATATCGATATATATGATTACGACCGCAGCTCAGCAAAGGTGTTAGTCACTCATACTTTTGAATAAATTATCAGGCTGTTCAAAAGCGGACGTGCAGTCTCTAAATGCTCAATGGACGATTAAGCAAGCTGGAATAATCTGACTATACTTTGACTGATGGAATAATAAGGATTTCGGCGTTAATCAGTGTTTTTATGTGAACTGCTTCATTGTATCGCTAATAGGCTTTTGCATTGGAGTGGTTTTAAATTTATATACTCAAGTATAGGTTGATATAAGCATTGCTCGAATACGTTAAAGTCACGCTTTCATCCGCTAATATGAATCGCAATTTTAACGCCAATTTAATGTTGTAGATATAACCGAGGAAGATTATAAATGCGCTTGCAATTATCGTTGGTCAGTGTGGCATGCCTGTTGTCATTACATGCACATGCATTATCGCCCGCCGGCAAGACCATGATAGCCAAAGGAAAAGTTAACGCTTTTGAAGTGGAAACTGAACAACGAAAGCTACGTCGAAGAAGCCCCATTTTCGATGTCGATACTGTGCAAACGCAGAATAACAGTAAAGCGCAATTTCGTATGAATGACGGTACTTTGCTGGCGTTGAAAGAAAATACCACATTACTCATTTCAGAATACAAATACAACGAGGAACAAGGCGGCGGTTCCGCAGTTTTGGAATTGGTTGAAGGCGGATTACGTTCTGTAACGGGGGCAATCAAAGCCAATAATGGTGAATATGAATTAAAAACCCCCGTCGGCTCAATTGGTATTCGTGGTACCCACTTTGAATTAGAGATATTGGTTGGCGGAGAAATGGTGCTCGCTGTTTGGGAAGGTGCCATTGATGTTGATACGGGCGATAAAATTGTGTCCTTTGGCGAAGGCGAGGACTTCTCGTACGCCCGAATCACTGAAGATGGGCAAGTAACGGAATTGCTTGAGGCTCCAGATAACTTCTCAGAGGGACACTCTGATGATGAATCTGAAGACGAGTCAGATGACAGCAACGATTCTGACGATAGCGACGACAGTGATGATTCTGACGAAAGCGACGATTCTGACGACAGCGACGATTCTGACGACAGTGACGATTCTAACGATAGCGACGATTCTGACGACAGTGATGATTCTGACGACAGTGATGATTCCGACGACAGCGATGATTCTGACGACAGTGATGATTCTGACGACAGCGACAATGCTGACGACAGTGATGATGCAGACGACAGCGACGATTCTGGCGACAGCGACGATTCTGACGATAGTTCAGATAGCAGCGACGATTCGGACGACAGTGATAACAATGACTCCGGTGATTCAGAGGAAACCGATAGCAGTGATGGCTCCTCTGGTACAGAGGATACAGATTCCGGCACTGACGATGGCTCTGATAGTGAATCAGGTTCAGACAATAGTGGTACCGAAGGCAGCGAAACAGGAGACAGTGGCTCTGAATCTGGTGATTCCGGGCAATCAGACAGCACAGATACAACCCAACCAGACTCTACCACGCCAGATACGGACAATTCTGGTACAGACACCCCCTCTGGCGATGATACTGCACCCGATACGACATCACCAGATACGTCCGGTGACGTCGGCGATGACAATATTGGCGGCGATATAGGCGATGTCACAGATGATATTGGCGACTCTCCAATAACGTCAGATCCTGATGGTTCAACTGTTCCAGGGCCTGATGATACCAACAGCGATGACGAAACTGATGTGCAGGAAGACATTATCGAAGAAACTATAGACAACACGGCACCCACAAGTGCAGATATCATCGCGGATCGAACGGGCATATTTACCTACAATAATCTGGTCGATTCTTCCGTTTCCAGTACGGCTGGTGGTGCTCGAAATCTGCAAATCAGTATGACCGTGGATTTTGACAACGGTTTTATTCCTGAAGGAACTCTTTCGTTAAGTGATAACGGTGGGGAATGGTTTGCGGCATTTAATGGCGTAATTAATGTAACCGAGCTGGACTTAGGCGTTAATTTTGCCACATACGGAAATGATTTGGCTAACGGTAATATCGACGGATTCTTCTCCGACGAAGGCAACAAAATAACCGGGCGTTTTAACCTATCCAGCAGCGGCAACTCCGCAAATGGTAGTTACGTAATTGAGTAAAGGGACAAGAATGATGCAGATATTTTCGACGGTTTCCACCATCCCAAAACTCTTTATCGGATTGTTCGGAATTCTTTTTTCAGTTTCAGTTTTCGCAGTGCCCACCGGGGAGATCTCCCATCCAATTGGTACACAGCGGGGCAATATTATCATTTTGGCGGAAGTATCGGATCCTGATGGATTGGATTCCGTTGGCATAGAATTTTCCAATGGTCGAACTATTAATATTTGTTCTTCTAACTGCGGTACCAGCCAACGCTATTTTAGAACCGGTGTATCGCCTCGTGAATTCGGCTTAAGTCCCGGCTCGGTCATCATGAACTTGTGGGTCGGAGATACCAGCAATGTGATCGACAGCCACTCGTTTACCTGGAATCCAGCAACCGTTGAAAATGTGACTACCTCGCGTGTAATCGGCTCTATTAACGTGTCCTGGAATGCCGTGTCTGGGGCTTTGCGTTACAACGTGTATGTAGCATCACAGCAGGGTTTAACACCTGGCAACGCTGAAAGCCTGTCGCACGGTCAGGCGTTTCGCTCATTGACTGGTACATCTCATACTATTACACCATTGCCGGAAGATGCTTCCACTTTTGATACTACCGGTATGTTTATTTTGGTAAGCGCTGTTAATGCCAGCGGTGAAAGTGCCTTTAGCAGTATTGTTCGTGTTGCAGCACTAGATAATCAAGATCCCATTACCAGCAATGATTTCGTAACTGTTGATGAAGACAGCAGTGTTTCAGGTAACGTTCTGGAAAACGATTCTGATCCCGAAGGTGCTGATTTAACTGCCGAGCTGTTAACAGGCCAAGGACAAGGGCCATTAAACGGTACAGTAGCGTTGTCTGAAGACGGGAATTTTACGTATGAACCAAACAGTAACTATTTTGGTTCGGACAGTTTTCAATATTTAGCGAATGACCCACTGGGAGGCAGTGGCATCGGTACAGTTGAAATTACCGTGCGTGGTATTAACGACAGTCCAACAGCGAACGATGACAGTTACCAAGTTAACGAAGACACGCCACTTGACATCTCCAGTCAAGCAGGTCTTCTAAATAATGATTCGGATCCTGATGGTGATAATCTGTCAATCGTTTCAGCGTCGGCATTAATGGCGCAGAATGGGGCTTTATCTGTTGGTGAAGATGGTGCATTTAACTATATCCCCAATGAAAACTTTTTTGGTGTTGAAGAAATCGCTTACACAGTCACAGACAATTCAGGCACCACAGACAACGCCTTTTTGCGTATTACAGTTCTGGAAGTCAATGATTTACCGGTAGCCCAAGATGATGCTTTTAGCATTTTAAGCAGTGAGACGTTAATTGCCAATGTCACCGAAAATGACAGTGATATTGACGGTGACAGTTTGCAAGCCAATCTGGTTTCCGATGTCAGTAATGGCTCACTTACACTAAGTCCTTCTGGAAACTTCAGTTATACAGCTGATCCGGAATTTAATGGCAATGACCAGTTTAGTTACAGCGTTTCAGATGGACAGGCCACTAGCAATGTCGCCACAGTAACGATTGAAGTGATTTTTGAAAATAATGCACCTTTAGCAGCAGATGACGCTTATTTGGGTACAGAGGATGAACCTCTATCAATTGCTGCGAGTGAGGGTTTGTTAGCCAATGATGTGGATAATGATGCGGGTGATATTTTAACTGCTGTGCCCACACCTGTTAGTGGCCCGCAGTTTGGTACTGTGAATATTAGCGGCGATGGCGCTTTTACTTATCAACCAGATGAAAACTTTTTTGGGATTGACAGTTTTGTGTATCTCGTCGAAGACAGATTGGGAGAATCAAGCAGGGCAACTGTAAACATTGAAATAGCCGCTGTAAATGATGAGCCCGTTGCTAATGACGATGAGTTCGGCACTTTGGAGAGCGTACCTGTTTCAGGCAATGTTTTAGAAAATGACGAGGATGCAGATGGTGATGCATTAGTCGCCGAAATTACCACTAGTACCGAACACGGCATTTTAGCATTGGAAAGCAATGGTAACTTCACTTACACACCAGATCAGGACTTTGAAGGCGAAGATCAATTTAGCTATAGCGTATCCGACGGAAATGGCGGTGCAGCAAACGCCACGGCGATTATTGTCGTTGTTGGAGAAAATGATCCTCCTGTAGCCAATGATGATAGTTACGAGGGCATTGAAGATGAAATACTCTCTATTTCTGCAGAGTCAGGGTTGTTGGCCAACGATGAAGATACTGACCTTGAAGATCAGATTAGAGTTGTAACGACTCCAACCTCTGCGCCTACCTTTGGTTCGCTTGTATTAAGATCGGATGGCTCATTCGACTATCAACCAGATGAGAATTTCTTTGGCGAAGATAGTTTCAGCTATGCCATTCGTGACCGCGTAGGAGAAACAAGCGAAGCATCTGTATCTATTCTTATCGCTCCTGTAAATGACGCGCCTGTAACAGAAGATGACGAATTTACTACGCTTGAAGATGTTGAAATCAGTGGCAATGTATTAGAAAACGATACTGACCCTGATGACGATACACTCAGTGTATCCCTGATACAGGATGTTGAGAATGGTGAGCTGACGCTTACTGAAAGCGGCGACTTTACCTATATTCCCAATGAAGCCTTCAATGGCAATGATCAGTTTATATACAACGCGACGGATAATAATGGCGGGAATACTTCAGGTACGGTCAATATTATTATTGTCAGTGAAAATGATGATCCAGTTGCCAACGATGATGTTTACGAAGGCATCGAAGATCAATCACTCAATATCAGAGCAGAAGATGGCTTGCTTGCAAACGATACCGATGCAGACCTGGATGATCGACTCAAAGTCAAGACCATCCCCGTTGAAGCCCCTGCCTCAGGTGAACTCACGTTACTTGAGGATGGTTCGTTTAGTTACATACCTGAAGAAGACTTCTTTGGGGAAATTACCTTTATTTATGAAATTCAGGACCGTTTGCGTGTAACCAGCCAGGCACAGGTGACCTTAATCATTGAGGGCGTGAACGATCTGCCTGTTGCCAATGATGATGCCTATGAGATGGATGAAGACACAATATTGGTTGCAGATGGGGAAGACATCCCGGGTGTTTTAGACAATGACAGTGATGCTGACGCTATCGAGGGCGATTTAGCGAATGAAGTAACCGTTTCTCTCCTGACCGATGTCAGTCATGGTGCGCTTAACTTAAGTACGGATGGTGTTTTCGCCTATCAGCCTGATGAGAACTACGATGGCACTGACCAATTTAGCTATCAATTAACTGATGCGGCGGGTGAGACTGCGACGGCCGAGGTTGTTATTACTATTATCAACACCAATGAAGCACCGGTAGCGGTAGATGATGCTTACGATGTCAATGAAGATGAGTTGCTGGAAGTCAGTGCAGAAGATGGCGTGTTAAGCAATGATACCGATGCAGATGCCGATGAACTCACCATTCTTGAAGAATTAGAAACAGCGCCTCAATTTGGTGAATTACAACTCAACTCAGACGGCAGTTTTAGTTACCAGCCAAACGAGAATTTCTTTGGTGAAGATAGCTTTGTGTATCAGGTGGCGGACACCGATAATGAAATCGCCTTAGGTACGGTTTCTATTTCTGTCATCGCCGTTAATGACGCACCTATTGCTGCAGCTGACAGCTATAGCACGCTTGAAGATATAGTGCTGATTGTCGATGACCCAACTCAAGGACTCTTAGCTAACGATTCAGACGTCGACATTACGGAAGAAACTAACGTAGAAGAATTGACTGTTTCGTTAGTCAGTGAACTTGCCAATGCAGAGTTAAGTTTAAATCCCGATGGTACCTTTACATTAATTCCTGCCGATAACTTTCAGGGGTTTATCAGCTTCACTTATCAAGTGACCGACTCAGGTGGACTTAGTGACGAAGCCGAGGTCATCATTACGGTTGAAGGAAGTCCAGATGATCCTGTCGCCGAACCAGATGCATACAGCGTGCAAGAAGATACTACTTTGGTTGTTTCAAGTTCTGAGGGGGTATTGAGCAATGATTCTGATCCAGATGGCACTGAGCTTTCTGTGTCTGGTGTGCTTGAATCGCCTACCTTGGGAACGGTTTCATTAAATACCGATGGTAGCTTTACCTATAGTCCGTTTGAAAATGAAAATGGCACTGACTCCTTTAGTTACGAGATAGTCAATGAAGCAGGTAGTGACGATGTTGCGCAAGTTACCATCACGATAGAACCAGTAAATGATACTCCAACGGCAGAAAATGACACGGCTGAAACAAATGAAAATCAAACTATCCAAATTTCACCGCTTGATAACGATCAGGATGTGGATGGAGATACGTTAACCATTGTCAGTGCACAAGCTGAACTCGGTACCGCGTCTATTGCAAACGACGGGGCCACAATAAGTTATACGGCGCCAGGTTCAGGTGGTACTGATACTGTTTCCTACACAATCAGCGATCCTGAAGGGGCGACTGCCAGTGCAGTCATAACTATAACAATTAATGATGTGAATGATGCACCTGTTGCTCAAGATGACACAGTAACAATTAATGAAGATCAATCAATTAGCATAAATGTTTTAGCAAATGATTCAGATGCCGACAATGACTCCTTAACCATCGTAGATGCGACCGCGTCCTCTGGAATAGCCCTAATTGTATCGGGTATTTCTATCTCCTATACGCCTGAAGAGAATTTCAATGGTAGCGCTTCTATTTCTTATACGATAGAAGATCCTTCAGGGGCGTCAGATTCAGCAACTGTTGACATAAACATCAATCCAGTCAATGACTTGCCTGTCGCTATTGATGATAATTTTACTACAACGGAAGATATTCCGATAACTATCAAGCCATTATCCAATGATAAGGACGTCGATAACGACCCGTTAATCATTTCTGGATTTACCCATTCAGACGGTTCAGTTTCTCAGACTGACTCTCAAACTTTGGTTTATACGCCTTCTTTTAACTTTTTCGGCACTGCAGCAATTGACTACGTAGTATCCGACCAAAACGGCGGGACTGCTTCAGCAACCATCACTGTTGCTGTGACGGAACAAAATAACTTACCGGTGGCAAATTCAGATTCAGATGCAGTCTTTGCTGGAGAAAGCATTGATATCTCTCCACTGGTCAATGACACCGATGGTGACAATGAAACACTGACCATTACCACTGTTACTGCAGATGTCGGTAGTGTTGCTATCAGTTCAGATGCTACATCCCTCACGTATTCGGCACCGAGTGATACCACAACGACTGCCACCATTAATTACACAATTACCGATACAAGAGGTGCAACCGCTAGCTCTACTATATCCGTGGCGGTCACTGAGCAACCATTAGAGGGTAATTTTGATCCTGATGGAGACGGACAAAGTGACGTTTCTGCGGTAGCCAGTGGTGGCGATTTCGTTGTGACATTTGGTGAAGATGTTGATTCTGTTTATTTCGAAGAAGATGGTGAAACTGTCGCAGTAACAGCTAATGATGTGGGTGTATATGAAATCACAATCGAAAGCGCCACCTCTCCCCGACCGGATAATAAAGACATCATCATTCGTGATAATAAAAACGCATATCAGGGAATGAAGGGCGTTTGGGCGGCTGAAGATTTCGTTTTAAGTGGTGCAACTTCAGTGCAAATTTTCTATAGCCAAAATGGTAATGAATACAGCTTTAAAGTCACCAAGCTGGACCAGACTTCTCCCAATATTGCATTTGGAAAACCGCAGCCGTTAGCGACTGACTTTGCAGGTGAAACCGAATTAGACTTTTATACTCGAGCTCCCGCCTTTACTGGTCCCTTTAATTTGGGAATAAATGGCTTTTCCCATTATGGTTTACAAACGGGTGGAACAGGTTTTTATAGCGGTTCTTTTACAACAGGCGAAATAAGTTGGCAGATTGTCGACGGTGCGATTGAAGTCAACTTTATTAATACGCTGGAAACTGAAATTCCCACCATCAGCGTTTATGAGCTGGATGATGATAACTCTGATGGTGTGGCATTAAATGTAATAACCAAAGCAGAAGCCGATGCTTATGTTGCCGCAAACAATACTGAATTTGTAAATGCCTATGTAAGCGATGCACAGCACATCATTCGAAAAGTCAGAGACGCCAAAGTGTTTATTGTGGCCGAGATTGAAGAGTTTGTTGCCTATCGAATTGACAGTTCCCAACACCCGGAAATTACCAGTGCTCAGTCCCCGGTTATTGCGTCAGGTTCCAGCTTCTTTAATTGGGAACTGCTGGATATTGAAAAACTGAAAATTCATCAAATTGCCGCCAGTGACCTCACCAGTAGCGACATCGTACTGGACATTCCGACTGTGGATCACACCAGTAACGAATTTGCACGTTTTTCACATGACCTATGTTCCTTTAGTGAAACCTCAGCTGGTTCGAACTCCGGTAGTGGCAGCTGCGAACACTTCGGCAATACGTTTACCTGGTCTATTTCGGGTCGCATCCTCGAATTGATCTTCGACAATGGCATGCAGGCCGAATATCGCTGGTTGGATAAACTGGCCGTGGCAAACTCGTTTGTTATTGACGCTGAGCAAACTATTAATTCTGAGCTGCATACCTTCGCGACGATGAGTATGTGGATCAAGGATTTACAACCTACTGATGCCGCTATTAGCACCTTTATTTCAGGCAACTACTTTGATAATGGATTCAATAAAACCAATCCTGATGCCGTTGATGACAATGGTAATGTGCTTACTGAAAAAACCTTTGGTTTTTATTTTGACGCTTCCTCGCTCAGCAAGCGAATCTTAGGCAACGTTGATCTGGATGACGAAATCTATCTGGCTGATGAAGACTGGGTCTGGGATGTGAGTAATGGTGAAGTTAAAATTGCCGCACTATCCAATTTAAGCAGTAATGTGCCATTCCGTTACCAGTATGCCCAGTGTACTGATAGTGCAGACGCTCAATGTTTTGCCTGGCGAGTGAGAGAATGGATACCAATGGCTATCCAAGGAGACCGTATTTGGGTTTTGGAGTCTTCGCAAATACACACTGAAGGGGCTAGTTTATCGGGTGCTATCAACTATATTGACTTTATCCCACCGCGATTACAGTTCTATCAATTAGATAGCGATATACCGGGTCAACCTAACTCAATCAGCTTTAATCAAGAACCGCAATTCCAGGGTAGCTTGCTGTTTACAACGGATGTAGATACGCCAATATCCAATATTGACCTGATAACCAATAGTAGCGATCCTGAAAGCGATACGCTGACTGCGATTAAAGGGGTGAGTGCAAACGGCACTATCGTGGTTAATTCTGACCAAACCTTTACCTACACACCCAACAGTGGATTTATTGGGACCGACTTTGTTGATTTTGTTGTCTCTGATGGAGTTAACCAAACCCGATATTTTACTCAAATCATCGTATTGGGCCCTAATACTGCCCCTGTCGCCACTGATGACACGGTCAATACCTTTAAAAATCTCACTACCCGGCTTGACGTGCTAGAAAATGACACCGATATCGATGGCGATATTCTTCAGATTGATTCTGCAACGGTAGATAGCGGCACAGTAACTGTTGTAGATAGCAGTTCTAATATCGAATTCCAACCTGTTGCGAATGCCACCGGAACGGCAACGGTTAATTACCAGATTTCCGATGGACGTGGTGGTATCGATACGGCGACCGTTACCATTACGATTGCTGAAGCCGACTTGATTGGCAGCTATGACCTAAATGGATCCGGAACAGATGACTTTACAATTGTCCAGGATACCGGCAATTCGAATCTATATACGGTTACTTTTGGTGAGGAAGTTGACTCGCTCACCTACACTATTGATGGTAAGACCTTTATTGTTTCACCGGGTGAAAACGGCGGCTTTGAGTTTACCTTTGACAGTACAGATTCTACACAACCCGTTTTGACCTACGTTATTGATGGTGTGACCTTCAGTTTCACACCAGAAAATATAAATAGTGCAAGTCCCACTATTTTGTTTAGCGATGTAGATGATTTGGCAAACGATTTTGGAACTGAAATTGAATATTTATTGTTATCTCGTCATGCCAGTCCAAATAGTGCATTTGCAACTGAGTTTGTAAACGGAAAATTGTACGATTTAACCTCATCAGGTACAGGAACAGTCACTGGGCCTCATTTCAGTGACTCCGTCACCTGGGCAGTATCTGGTGGCGAAATAACAGTGACCTACGATAACCCATTCGAAACCATCGAGTTTTGGGACATCTATTCGCTGGATGATGAGGACAATGGCGACGGCGCACTGGGTGTCATCACCAAAGCCGAGGCCGATGCTTATTTTGCGGCCAATAACACCGATGTTGTCGACGTCTTTGTCTCAGTTACATCAGAGACACTTATGGGTCGCGAAAACAATGGTTACTTTTATATAACCGATATTGAGTCAACCAAATCTTACCGAATTAGTAGCACAGAGCACCCTGAAATTACTTCAGCCAATGCAGGTGTTCCGGTTCAGGGAGGGTTCGAGGAACGTGATCTTCTGGATTTATCTCGCTTTGATTTTCATCCTTTCTCGGGAACAGATGACCTTGTGGGACAAACGTTCCTACCTGTAGCGCGTAGCAATGGGTCGGGTCACTTTAAGGGATTTGCAGCAGATGAATGCAGTTTCTCTGAAACCACTACCGGTTCAAACGATGGTTCCGGTAGCTGCATTCATTCTGGTCTTTCTTTTAGCTGGTCAATTCTAACCGATGGCGAATTGCAGATGGTGCTGTCCAACGGTATCACTACGTCGCTACAATGGTTGAACCATTCTGATATTGAGAACACCGTTTTTGTAGCGGCAACCGACAGCAATACCGATACCTACAGCACACTGGATTATTGGTTCAGAAGCAACGCGATTACCATTCCACAAATGCAGAGCCTGCTGGAAGGAAATTATCTGGCCAATAGCGACATCCTGACCAATCCATTTAATTTTGATGGTTCTGGTAATCTCAATTCAGACATTGTTGATGGATTTTATTTTGATGCCTCAGGTAAAGCGAAAGAATTAAATGGCTTTTTCCAATTTGATAACACTTTCTATATAGAGGATAAAGATCATTTTTGGGAAGTGAGTTCCGCAACTTCAACCAAAATCACGGCAAGAAGTAACTTATCTTCGAGCGATACCTTTACTTATGATTACTCTCTGTGTTCCTTAACACCGCCTGGGGACCAGGATTGCTTTGAATGGTCGGTAATCGACTGGACACCTCTGGCCATTGCTAATAACCGAGTTTATGTGCTTGAGACGGAGCAAGAAAATGATGGTGGCCCATTCTGGGATGGTTCACTGGATTATGTAGAAGATGATTTCCCAAGAATTGTATTTTACGAAGTCGCCAGTGAAATCCCCGGTACGCCAAACTCAATCAACTTTAATCAGGCACCACATGTTGTCGGTGGCAATAATACAACGCCCATTGATACGGCCCTAACCATTGACTTACTGGCTACCGCCAGCGATCCAGAAAGCGATACTTTGACACTGGAGAGTGCCGCTGCAACAAGTGGTGAGGTCGTCATTCATGGAAATGGCACTGTTACTTTTACTCCAGACACTGGGTTTATTGGCCAGTCGTTTATCGATTATGTGATTTCCGATGGCGTCAATGAAGTGACAGCGATTTATCAAATTTCGGTTTTGAGTGCCGGAAACAACCCACCTATCGCCAACGATTCATTCTTCACTTTAGCAAATGGTCAAACCCACTCTCTCGACCCTGTTACTGGCAGCGATAGCGATCCGGATAGTGATCCACTCACTATCACAACTGCGGTAGCTTCACTCGGTACGGCATCGGTGACAACCAGCACAACCATTAGTTATACTGCACCAGCAGCGCCAATAGCGGCTGACGTAATCCACTACACTATCTCAGATGGTAATGGCGGAATCGCTACTGCTTTTATTCATATCACATTAAGTGCTAACAGTGAGCCAACTGCCAATAACGATACCTTCAGTGTTGCCGTCAATCAGTCTACAACGCTGACTCCGTTAGCTAATGACAGTGATCCTGATAGTGATCCGCTTACCATTACCGCAGCATCGGTAACAAGTGGTGTAGGAAGTGTTTCAATTGATTCTGGAGATACCTCACTCACTTACTCCTCTTCATCTACTGGATCCGCCACAATTTCCTATACCATTTCTGATGGTAATGGTGGAACAGATACTGGTCTAATAACAGTTACTGTAACCTCCTCAAATTCAGCGCCAGTTGCAAATGACGACACGGTCAGTGTCGAAGTAAATCAATCTGAGACCTTGACGCCACTAACTAATGACACGGACCCGGACGGTGATTCACTTACGATTACAGCCGCCACGGTAACTAGCGGAGTGGGTAGCGTTTCCATCGCTTCCGGGGATACGACACTCACCTACTCTTCCTCATCGACAGGCTCAGAGACTATTTCTTACACCATAGTAGATGGCAATGGTGGCACTGATAGTGCGACGATTAGCGTGACAGTTGTAAATGACTTTCCTGCGGCAAGCAATGACAGTTATACGTTGCTGCATTCTGGCAGCAGCGTCAATGTCTCAGCCAATGCTGGTGTGTTAATTAATGACTCAGATCCCAACGGCGATACCATTTCTGCAGCCCTGGTGACCGGACCAACTAATTCCACGGCTTTTACATTGAATGCCGATGGGTCATTCTCCTATCAACACAACGGTACGGGGAATTTAACGGATAGTTTTACTTATAACGCCAGTGACGGTACCAATACCGCCTCGGCTACAGTCAGTTTGACTATTGCACCAGACAATAACGCCCCTCAGATTTGTACTATTCCACAAGTTTATGCGCAAGTCGGCGAGCCATTCGTTCAGGATATTGTTACAAAGGACCACGATGAAGAGCCTCAGACGATTACTTTAAGCGGTGAACCCAGTTGGATGACGATAAGTACAATTGACAGTACCAGTAGCCAATTAAGCGGTACGCCCGGTTCTGGAGACGTGGGAACCTTCACAGGCATCACTGTGGAGACCACAGATGGTTTTGATACAGAAACGCTGGTGTTTGACCTGACTGTTGTAGATGATTTTGGCAGCAGTAACAGCCTAAATGTAGAACTGGGCGGCACACTCGAGCAAGTCACGGACGTCGCGATTGATAACTACGGAAACATTGTCATTGTTGGTCAGGTTGATGGTGACTTTGGTATTACTCGACTGCACTCCGATGGCTCCACAGATACGTCCTTTAACTCTGGGGCAGTGAAAGTCATCGACTTTGGCGGTACAGATGATTTTCCTACCAGCGTCACGATTCGTGGTGACAATGCCATCATTGTCGGTGGTGACAGCAACGCACCCAGTACGCATTACGATATGGCCGTAGCCGTGATTGAATCCGATGGCTCGCTTGACACTGGCTTTAGTGGCGACGGTTTATTTACCATTGATGTCAGCGGCTCAAATACTGCTGACTCTCTGGATAAAGTCATTCTCTTGGATAATGGTCATATCACACTGGTAGGCGATGCAGATATCAGCGCCCTTAACCAAGTGGCAATAGTACAATTGTTTGAAGATGGTACGCTTAATACCAGCTTTGGCACATCCGGTATTGCCAGCGTGGCTGGGGCTGCAAATGTGATGGTTGAAGGTGCGATTCTGGATTCACAAGGCTATATCTATGCCGTCGGATGGGGCCTAAATGGTGCCACCCACGATATCATGATTGCCAGAATTAACCCCAGCACAGGTATTGATACTAGTTTCGCAGCTGCAGAAACATACGCCCCACTTTATTATATGAGTTCGTTAAATACAGAGGACGAAAAAGCGTTTGACATTGCCTTTCTGAATGGCAGCAGTGGCAAAGAAACCTCACTATTGGTATTGGGGTCCATGCACGATGGCTCACAACAGGACATCATAGTGCATCAGTTTAACGTCAATTATGATACGGCTAATTCCGAATACGATGTCACTCTGGATACCAGTTTTAATGCCACTGGTGGGCTGCAGATTGATGTAAATAGCGGCTCAGATGACCAGGGATACCGCATCGTGCCTGATCAAAGAGGTAATTATTATTTAATCGGCGAAACTAACAACAACCCAGCAATTTTGCGCATCTCACCAAATGGCACACTGGACACGGGCTATGGTACCAGCGGTATTAAAACAGTCAGCCTTAGCTCGGGTGTCGCTGGAGCTGAAATGACCGGGACGTTAGATGCCAATGGACAGCTACTAATACTGGCGACCGAGGATGCAGGCAGTGATGGTCATATATCAGTTGCTTATGAATATATTCTGGATCCTCCCGAATTTGGCTCCTGCGACTATGCTGGCACATTCGAATCCATTGCAAAGAAAACCACGGATAACGTGACTGATGCTGTCCAAAGCAGTGATAGTAGCTACTTTGTAGGTGGCTGGAGTCTTTCTCTCGATGATGGCCACAAAGATTTCGTAGCCCTTAAGAGTCAGCGAGACGGCCAGTTCGATCCTCACTGGGGCAATGATGGTTTTGTACGAATAGATGCAGGTGTCTCTGTTACCACTCACGAGATTGTCTCCTTAAATAATAATGAATTAGTGCTGACCGGCACGGTCAGTACAGGCGATCTGATCATGGCTAAACTGAATAGTGATGGTCAGTTGGACACCGGCTTTGACTCTGATGGCATCAGAGATCTCACCGGTTCTGTAGATCTAACTCCTAAGCAGGCACTTCATCTTAGCGCCAGCAATAAATTTCTATTACTTGGAAAAGATGGGACGAATTTTAAGTCTTGGGTGTACCGCTACAATGCTGATGGCACTAACGACAATAGTTTTGGAGCCGGAGCACTAACCAGTGTCTCCGACGTAACCGTCAACTATACCGAAATTCAGAACGGTAACTTTAGTGCATACGATATCGTAGAGCTAAGTTCCGGCGATTTATACGTCGTGGGGAGCCTATTTGACGGCGGATACCAAAAAGTGGCGGTCTTAAAAATGTCTAGCCAGGGGCTCATTGACCTGACGTTTGGCAGCAGCGGTATAGCCACGGTTGATCAAGGCAGCACTTATCTGGGTGTTGCCGCAGTAACGGACGGGAATAACATTTTTGTACTGGGGAAAGAAAACGCCACAAATGTCGCCAATGTTTACAAGTTTAACGCTTCAGGCCTGCTCGATGATGGTTTTGGAGTGAATGGTATAACAGAACTTTCAGGCTATGAGATTTCAACTACATCCGATTCGTCCATTCAACTGGATAGTATGGGCTTAATCTGGGCACAAGTCCGTTCTGGGGCAAGCACTGAAGCCATGGTTCGACTGGACTCTGGGGGAATATTGGATCCGACCTTTGTCAATGGCGGTGCAGTGGAGCTAAGTCATGGTGTATCGGGCTGGAGTTCAGTACAGGGATTCTTGTTGGATAGCACAGACAAAGCCATCCTCTTTGGTTACGACAATAATGATTTTGCCTTAGCGCAGATGGACAGTATTGGTCTAATCAATAATTTCCATCCTTTAACACTATTCGATTTTGGTGAAGGTGAGCATGCCAGTGCAATGGCACTGGATTTATATTCCAGTCCTATTCTGGCTGGCTACTCCTACAATAACACCAGCGATGAAGATGATATGGCGATAGCGGTGTTTGACAACAGCGGTAACCCGTCAACGACGTTTGGTTCACTGGCTAGCGGTGCAATTGAAACATATCAGTTTTCACCAACAGACGAGTCTACCCAGTTTCATGGTCTGGATATCGCCAGCAATGGTGCTTATCTAGCAGTTGCTGAAACCTTTTTGCCCCCATCTGGTGACAGTAATTTTTACAATTTCAAGACATATTCTGGCACCAGCACGGAAGATACCGACCCATATAACCCTAGTAGCATTGATATCAGTGCCGGTAACTCTGTTGATGTTATGGGAGGTCAGTATCTGGCCAATGATGGTTCATTATATGTTGTCGGTAGCACAGATGGTGCCGGTTTAGTAATCCGATTCGATGAGGGTGGTGGTTTCGACACCGTTTTCAACAGCACAGGCTCAATCGAGCTGAGCAGCTACTCAGACAGTCACCTGGAGGCCGTTGTACCTACCTCTGATGGGAAATTCATTGCAGTCGGACATTATTTATCCACCAGCCACCGAGAAGGCATACTCGTGAAGTTTTTCGCTGATGGCATTTTGGATTCTTCGTTTGGCTCCGGTGGCATACAGACCTACGACGTTGCAGCCACCGATGAGCGTTTCTTTGATGTCGCAATCGGTGCCGATGGCACTATCTATGCGGTTGGTGAAAGCAATAATGACTTGCTCATTGCCGCTTACAATAATAGCGGCACTCTCGACTCCTCGTTTGACACTGATGGCATTCTTTTAACCGATTTGGAATCTGGCGCACATGATGTCGCGACGGCTATCAAGGTTGACCAATATGGTGCGTTAGTGGTGCTGGCGATGGTTGAGAATGGGTTTACCCTGCTTCGCTACCAACCTAACGGCACTTTAATATCTGACTTTGGTGGAATCAGGGGATATTCGCCAATAAACTCCATGCGCGACCTGGAAATTGACTCCCTTGGAAATGTGTTTGTTACTGGCAGTACTCAGCCAGATCAGCAATGGCAATTCTTTGTGCTCAGATTTCCAAAGGCGGTGGGGCCTTATTAATATGTCTATAAAAACAAGAAAATAAAAATGAAACTGACATTTTACGGAGTACGTGGCTCCATTCCTTCACCAGGGCCTGAATATGCTAAATTTGGCGGCAATACCGCTTGTGTGCATATTGAGCTTAATGATGGTACCGATATTATATTAGATGCTGGCACCGGCATTAAGAAGCTTGGGGAAAAACTGGCCAAGAAAAAGTCTGATATTCATTTACTGTTAACCCATAACCACTGGGATCATATTCAGGGTTTTCCGTTTTTTATTCCCATTTATATTCCGGGGCGAAAGATATTTATCACACCGGGTCTGACCACGCCAGAGGAGCCTGATGCAGTATTGAAACAAATGAGTGGAAGTTACTTCCCCGTGAACTTTCATTCTCTGCAATCGGACATTGAGCTGGTTCAATACCCAAAAGAGCAGGCTACATTTACCATAAATGACGCCAAAATCAGTCGTCACTCCATGAATCATCCAGGCAGCGGTAGTTCTTATTTAATTGAGGCAGACGGTGCGAAAGTGGCTTATATCACTGATAACGAACTCTATCCTCCGTACCAAAAAGAAACGGACTTTCTGGAATGGGTGGTTTTTTCGGAACAGGCGGATCTCGTTATCCATGATGCCCAATACATGTTGTCTGATATGCCCGCCAAAGCAGGCTGGGGACATTCTGTTGCTGAAGAAGCTGTAAAGCTGGCAATGGCCAGCAGGGCTAAACGTCTGGCGTTGTATAGCCACGACCACATTCGTACCGATGAAGATATTGAAGAAATAGAAAGTCACTGCAAAGATGTCATTGAAATAGCACAATCCGATATTGAGTTATTTGCTGCTGCAGAGGGCATGTGCATCGACTTTGATAAGTAAAAATAATTCGGAACACACAATATGACGCTTGTCAGACTGCTCAAAGAGAAAAGCCGTGCCATGGTGACAGGACTGGTGCTTTCCACCTTTGTGCTGCTGGTGCAATTCTCTCCCTTCGAGTCGGTTCGTCAAATAGTCGAGCGTGCCGACGGTCTAATTTACGATATTCGCTTAAATACAACATTAAACAGACGAAATAGCGGTTTTGCGGATGTTGTTATTGTCGACCTCGATGAAAAAACCATGGAAGAAATAGGTTGGCCCTGGCCAAGAGAGGATCTTGGGCAATTGGTTTATAATTTGGCTGATGCAGGTGCCGTTGTCATTGGCTTTGACGTAATATTTGCTGAGCCGTCACGCAATCCCGCCAAAGAAGTGCTCGAAAAAATTATTGAAAGCGAATCACCACCGGCCATACTCAATGAGTTAGTCATTTCCATGGATGGCGATCGGGCATTTGCCGAGAGCTTTGATGCAACTGATGTATTGTTCGCGTTCTTGCTACAACAAGATGACACGCGCCGCGGTGTGCTGCCTAGTCACGAAATTATCACCGATACACCGGTGACAGACAAAATGCTGGTCGAAAACTACTCCGGCTATGTTTCCAGTTTGCCCATGTTACACGAAGCCTCCGCCGGTGAAGGGTTTATGAATTCCTCTCCTGACCCTGATGGTTTTTTACGACGCAGCGCACTTATTAACCGCTATCAGGATAAACTATTTCCATCGTTATCATTGGAAGCCGCCAGACTTTACGCACTCGCCGATACTATTGAAGTAAAAACCCAACCCTCTGGCGAATTTACCAGTATTGACGGCGTGGTGATTGGCAACCAGTTAATCCCGACAGACGCCCGTGGACGCGTATTGATCCCCTATCGCGGCCCGCAGCGCAGTTTTCCATATGTTTCAGCTGTAGATGTTCTACGTAATGACTTTGATCACAGTCTGTTCGAAAGTGCCATTGTTCTGGTTGGTACTTCAGCTGTCGGTCTTGCAGACCTTCGGGCCACTCCTGTCGGGCTGCAATATCCCGGGGTCGAGGTCCACGCCAATGTTATCGATGGCCTGCTTCAGCCTGAAATTCTCAAATACCGCCCAGAATGGTGGGAAGGAGCGGTTGTTGTCTACATCATACTGATGGGATTATTGCTCTCTTTAGCAATGCCATTGATGGGACCTATGTTTATGGCACTGACTGGTGCAGTCGCACTTTCAGGCACCGTGCTTGGCAATGTTTGGCTATGGAATAACGTTAATATTTCCCTGCCGATGGCCTCCTCGTTACTACTGATCATTACCATCATGGTATACAACATCGCGAAAGGTTTCTTCTCTGAGACTAAAAAACGACAACAGATTAAAGGTATTTTTGACCAGTATGTACCTCCTGCTCATATCGACAAAATGCTGGAAGAGCCTGACCAGGTATCCATGGATGGTGAAAGAAAAGAAATGTCCGTGTTATTTTCTGATATCCGAAGTTTTACCAGCATTTCGGAAGAGCTCTCAGCCAACGAGCTGAAACAATTACTTAATCGTTACTTCGACCCAATAACAGAATCCATATTCCATCATCAGGGTACTATCGACAAATATGTAGGTGACATGGTCATGGCCTTTTGGGGGGCTCCACTCGACGATGAAAAGCATGCACAACACGCCGTGGAAACCTCTTTTGACATGCTTAGAATAACCGAACGCCTGCGCAACGAATTTGTTAAGGAAGGCTTGCCAGCCGTGCGTATTGGTATTGGTATTAATACCGGGTTTATGAATGTCGGAGACATGGGTTCTACCTTTCGCCGCGCCTACACAGTATTGGGCGATGCCGTTAACCTTGGTTCTCGCCTGGAGGGATTAACAAAATTTTATGGCGTGGAGTTTCTTGTCAGCCTCAGTACTATGGAGCAATGTGAAGGAGTCACTTTTCGCCGAATTGACAAAGTAAAGGTAAAAGGTAAAAACGAAGCTGTCGCTATATTTGAGCCAATCATGCCGGAAATAATCAACGATACGTTTAGCGAGGAATTGCACCAATATCACCATGCCTATGATCTTTATTTGAACCAGAAATGGGATGAAGCAGAAGGCGCATTTAAAACATTGAATCAGAAAAATCCAGAAGATATTCTCTATCATGTATACTTGGAGAGAATTCCTACCTTGCGTGAACAAACGCTTCCGGAAGATTGGGATGGTAGTTACACCCACACATCCAAGTGAGGAGTGAGTTAATGGAAGTCGATAAAGTTCTCCGAGAGATCGTCAATGTAGGTATTGAACTCTCGGCACAAAAAGACACCACCAAATTGCTTGAGATGATCCTGCAGGCAGCAAAACGCTTGTCTAATGCTGATGGCGGCACAATCTACGGTGTTACAGACGACAATAAACTGCGCTTTGATACCTTGTTTAACGACAGCTTGCAGTTTTACATGGGCGGCTCCTCTGGTAAACCTATCCCATTTGATCCCATTCCAATTTACAAAGATGACGGCAACGTCAATGAAAGTGCTCTGGTGGCCATTGCCGCAGGAAAAAGGCAGGTTATCAATATCGAAGATGCCTATGCAGTGACAGAGTATGACTTGTCGGGCCCCCGTAGAGTTGATGAACAAACGGGGTATCACACTAAATCAGTGTTAACGATCCCGATGAATAATCATGAAGGTGACGTCAATGGTGTGTTGCAACTAATTAACGCCCAAAACAGTCATGACGAAGTCATTTCCTTTGATGAAGAAACCGAGAAATCCATCAGAGCACTGGCGTCTCTTGCGGCAGTAGCACTGACCAACAGACAACTGATTGACAGTATGGAGCTGTTATTCCAGTCATTCACGCGATTGATAGCAAAAGCCATCGATGAAAAGTCTCCCTATACGGGTGGACATTGTCGCCGCGTACCTGAATTAACGATGATGATTGCAGATGCTGTATGCCGTCATCAGGATGGGCCATTGGCCCAGTTCTCCATGTCCGATGAAGACAAGAACGAATTAAGTATTGCCGGCTGGTTGCATGATTGTGGCAAAATCGCCACGCCAGAATATGTCATGGATAAGTCCAAGAAACTGGAGTCCGTGTTCGATCGCATTGAGCTGGTAAAAACGCGCTTTGAGTTGGCCAAAAGAGATGTAGAAATATCCTTCCTGAAAAAAATGGCCGCTAGCAGCAATGAACAGGAAAAGCGGCTGCTTGAACAGCAAATGCAAGAAGCTATTCAGGCGATTACCGATGATTACCTGTTTATTGAGAAAGCCAATACGGGCGGTGAATTTATGACACCGGAAGATCAACAACGTGTCGTCGATATCAGTCAGGCACATAATGTGGTGCTAAACGGTGCATCTCACCCGTTATTGACGGATGAAGAGGCCTATAACCTGCAAATTGCCAGAGGTACCCTGAACAAAGAAGAGCGGCAGATTATCAATCGCCATATGGATATCACCATTTCGATGTTGGAGTCTCTGCCTTTCCCCAAACATTTACAGCGCGTTCCTGAGTATGCCGGAGGACACCACGAGAAAATGGACGGAACCGGATACCCGAAAGGTTTAACTAAAGAGCAAATGTCGATACCGGCCAGAATGATGGCCATCGCCGATATATTTGAAGCATTAACGGCTTCAGACCGCCCCTATAAACCGGCAAAAAAAGTCAGCGAATGTTTAAAAATAATGGGGTTTATGTGCAAAGACCAGCATATAGATCCAGAATTATTTGATATCTTCATAAAACAAAAAGTCTATGAACAGTACGCCAAAGCTTATCTCTCGGAGGACCAGTTTGACGAGATTATTCTCGAGAAAATCCCTGGTTATGGTTGACACATTTTTTCCAACCCATAGCCATCGATGATTGAACGTCACCAATACGCTCTCATGTTGTCAGGCGGCGGTGCCAGAGCTGCTTATCAAGTAGGCGTGATGAAAGCACTAACACACTGTTTGCCGCGCAATCACCAAATCCCCTTTCCAATTTTATGCGGGACCTCAGCTGGCGCAATCAACGCCGCGGCCATGGCCTGTTATGCCTCCTGCTACCATCTAGGGGTCAGGAAACTGGAGTGGGTCTGGAAAAACTTTAAAACCCAACAGGTTTACGATTGTTCTTTTTCCTCAACATTTCGCTACATTCTGGGCAACTACTTTTCCTCCTACCGGTCAGCGATATCATCACGCCACGCCAGCAGTCTGTTAAACAATCAACCATTACGCCAACTTATTAAAAAAACGCTGGATTTCAGTAGACTGGACCGTAACATTCTCAATGGCTACTTAAGGTCATTGAGCATTACAGCATCAAGCTATACTCGCCGTGACTGTGTCAGTTACTTTCAAGGTGTGGATGGACTGGAAGAGTGGAATCGACACCGAAGACGAGGCATGGCTACAACACTTGAAGTCGAGCACCTCATGGCCTCTTCAGCGATACCACTAGTTTTTCCAACTGTACGAATTGGTGATGAGTACCTGGGTGATGGTGCCATACATCAATTTTCACCATTGAGTACCCCAATTCATCTCGGGGCCAGGAAAATACTGGTGATAGGCGTAGATAAGGAAGTAAACGACAGTGCTTTTCGTATTGATAAACAAACACCCAACAGCGCCACTATTGCCGGCCACCTTCTGGATACCGTGTTTGCCGATACTCTGGATGCGGATTTGGAAAGGTTACTGCGCGTCAATCAGACGTTATCAATATTTACTCGAAAACAACAACAACAAACGACACTCAAACAAATAGACTGTATGGTTATTTCACCATCACAGAGTATTAAAGAGCTGGCACAAAAACACTATTCTTTGTTGCCTTCAGGCGTCAAGGCATTGTTTAGGATGATGGGTGTATCTGCTAATTCCGATTCCAGTTTATTGAGCTACCTCTTGTTCGAGGGGCCGTTCTGTCAGGAGTTAATTCATCTAGGTTACAAAGACGGTCAGGAGCGCATCGGCGAACTGCAAGAGTTTCTGTCGATTTAGCCTGTTAAATTATCAATTTTGGATAGATTGGTATAGTTTTAAAGTAATGACTATCCATTAGCCTGATAACTTCCTGGCACCAGACTATGTATTTACCAATGCGATACCCGAAATATCTGAACAACGCATCACAGAACACCTTAAGAGCGCGTCCAATGGTGCTATCAACGTCGTTTCTATTGTCAGCTTTGACCTAGTGATTGCTACCATACGCACGTTTCTGGATCGACACCAAGCCAACGAACTCGCTCGGCTATGTTATAAACCCCGTGTTGTGGGTTACGTTTTGATGGCAACGATTCTGTTGTCAGTTTTCTATCAATCACTGTCTCTCACAATTATAACTTTATTTTTTTTGCAGTGTGTTTTGTGGCCGCAGATCGCCTTATTGCACGCTAAGTTAACTCCCTGGAAACGCCCGGCTGAATACCTGAATCAGGCATTTGATGCCTTATTTTACGGCATGTGGTGTGCATTTACCGGGTTTCAGTTGTGGATTGTGTTTACCTTGCTGCTAGTCAGTTCTATCAACAGTCTAATGGTGGGTGGCTTCAAAAACTACTTTCTCAGTATCAGTGTTTTTACAATCAGTTGCATCGTTAGCGGTGCCTGGTTTGGCTATGACTTCACCCTGCACTCATCGCTAGAAACCACGATTGTCGCGGGAACCTGTATTTATTTCTATTGTGTAAATGTGGGTTATTTCAATCGCATTTATGTCAGTAAAGTCAACCAGAAACGTAATGAATTCAAAGCCCAGAAAAAAGAGCTGGAAATAATCAATAAGCATATCTTCGCGATGAATGACCTCGCGGCAAAAATAAACAGTACATTAGACATAGATGATGTTCTGCAAGCGACATTTGCGGCCATGCAGCGAGTATTAAACTTCAATCAATTATGGTTAATAACACCAGAAAACCAGAAATTAAGGATCGCCGCGGCCTATGGTGACAATATCGATACCGCCAGAATGGCGCAAATGACTCAAATAACCATCCCTATCGACCATGACACCAGCATTGCTGCAAATGCTTTCCTTGAAAATAAAAAAATAATTTTTCCCTCACTTGACGAAAAGCAGGTTCAGCTGTCTTCCAGCACAGACCAGCAGCTACATCAATTGAACCCGATGAAAGCAGTTTATGTGCAACCTTTGCAGGTACAAAATCAATGCATTGGCGTGTTGCTTTTAACAAACACTAAAGAACCTTTTCAACTTGAGCAACAATCGGATGAATTGATGACAAGATATGTTCAGCAGTTTGCCACAGCGGTAAACAATATTATTTCGTTTGAAAGTCTGAACAGGGCAAAAGAGCAGGCGGAACAGGCAACGTTGGCAAAAAGTGCCTTTCTGGCCAACATGAGTCACGAAATCAGAACGCCAATGAATGGCATTATGGGGATTTTGCAACTGCTTAAGCAGTCTTCACAAGATACAAAAGCCACAGAGATGATCGCCAAAGCAACATTTTCGGCGACATCTTTGTTAACCATTATCAACGACATACTAGAGCGTGTTGATCTTTGCTGTACATGTTCTAATCAACCCACATTGGTAACCACATGAGTGAGAAAGCTAGTGCGACTACACTGTGGTAGTTTCTGGCTAACTTGTCATATCGAGTGGCTATAGCTCGATATTTCTTTATTTTCAAAAAGGCATTCTCAACCAAGTGACGATATCGGTACATAGCCCAATCAATATCATCGTTGCCTGTTTTGCTGTTTCCTTTTCTTGGTATTACTTGCTTAGCATTACGACTGCTCACAAGCTCACGTAGAGCTTGACTGTCATAGCCTTTGTCAGCAACCACCACTTCAGCTTCTGGTGATGATTCGACCAAAGATTGACCGTGTCTGACATCATGAGCCTGTCCTCCTGACAGCTCGAAATATACAGGTAAACCTCCACTATCAACCGCTAAATGTATCTTGGTTGATTTACCTCCGCGACTTTTCCCGATAGCTTGCTCTGCCTGGTCACCGATGTTAGCTCCATCCTGATGAGCTTTAACAATACTGCCATCAATGAATAGCCACTGAGGGTCATTGAGACGTGATAAAAACTGGAAAATATCAGTCATGACGCCTTTCTTTGACCATAAATTGAAGCGCCTGAAGACAGCACTCCAATCTCCAAACTCCCTTGGTAAGTCTCGCCACGGGATACCCGTCCGCATTCGGTACAAAATACCTTCAAGTGTCATTCGGTGTTCAGGTTTATTATAAATTCGGCCTGTTAAATACATAATTCTGGATAGCAGTTTCCAGCTATCATCTGTTAGCATGAGTCTCGGCATTTGGGGACGTTAAATTGTTTTTTGGCGAAATCATTATAACCGACCCATTTGCTGATTACTTTTCATACCACAAAGATCAACACGCTCTAGATTATTCCAAAATTGAGGCCAATCAAATCACGCTGGAAAAGCATCCATTTGCGATGGCTGATGTTCTGAATTCGGTGTTATCTGATCTACACCACATTGCCCAAGAGAAAGGCATTAGCCTGCAACAAGAGATTGGAAAAGGATTTATTGATGGCTGGCTAGGGGATATTGTGCGAGTCAAACAAATACTGCTCAATCTTACCTCAAACGCAGTAAAGTTTACTCAGCAAGGCAGTGTCACCATCAAAGTCAATAAGGTTCCGCAAAGTAATGGGAATACGCTGCGTATAGATGTCATTGATACCGGCATTGGTATGAGTCGCGAGGAACAACGACGGGTTTTTGATAGATTCGCTCAGGCTGATACCTCGACAACGCGAAAATTTGGTGGCACCGGACTGGGCCTATCCATATCACAAAGTCTGATTAACCTGATGAACGGCAAAATGGCAATTAGCAGCGAGCCTGGTAAAGGAACAAGAGTAGTAGTTACGCTCCCATTACAACAAGCTGAATTAAGCAGCGAGTCTTCTCAGCAGGTAAGCAGTGGTCCGCCCATGCTGTCAGGCAAAAATATTCTTATCGCCGAGGACAATGAGATCAATCAATTTATCATTGAGTCGATGTTGCAACCAACAGAAGCGACACTTGATTTCGCCAATAATGGCAAGTTAGCCATTGATGCTTTCAAGCGCAAACCTTATGATATTGTGCTGATGGATATTCAAATGCCGGAAATGGATGGACTCGAAGCCTATTCCATCATTAAAGAGCTCAATCAGACAGCACCTGTTATCGCATTAACCGCTAATGTCATGGCTGATGATGTGCAAAAATATAGTCAGGCTGGATTTACCGGTCATATTGGCAAACCGATAGATGCCAATGAACTGTATACCCTTCTGCACGAGCTGCTCAAAGCCGACATTATTTGAGTCGGAATTGCTTTAGTTCGATGGCTATGACAACCCCACCCTTCGATGACGCCACTTGATAAACCAGATAACGCCTGCCAGCACTAATGTCACACTATTAGCGAGTGTCATTGGCCAGTTATTCAACGCCAAACCATACACTAACCACAGAAACACCCCCGTACAAAAAATACTGTACATAGCTAACGAAATTGCGGACGTGTCACCTGTACGAATCGTTTTGACCGCCTGAGGTAAAAACGATATTGTCGTCAGGCTGGCGGCCATATATCCAATAAATTCCACCCAAAATCCGTTTGGCATGTCTAATGTCCCTCCAATAATAGTCTTTCTGCTCTTTCTACTCTGCGAGGTTTGCCGGAAATAACCAACACATCATTGGCTTGTAATGGTGCATGGTGATCTGGGTTGGCCACTTCGTTATTGTTCCTGCGCAATCCTTTTACATTAATACGCATTTTAGGGATCTGTAACTCTTCCAGACTTTTCCCAATGGCATAAGCATCGGGTGTCAGTACCACGGCATGCATAAACTCCAGTTTATCCTGGCTGCCATAATTGATTTCGGTGGTTTCACCGGGGAAGAAACCATGCATGTGGCGATAATGCTCTTTGCGCTCGGTACGGACTCGTTTCAATATTCTGGACATCGGCACACCACACAAGTGCAATACCTGTGACACCAACATCAAGCTGCCTTCCAGTATTTCTGGCACGACCTGATTGGCCCCCGCCATATACAGCTCTTCCAGATGGTAATCTTTGCGGGTTCTTACCACTAACGGTAAATCCGGGTGCAGCGCCACTACCGCTTCAATCACATTCATGGCTTTGGTGTGCTCATCAAAGGTCAGTATTGCCAATTTTGCACGTTCAATGCCTACGGCCCGCAGGATATCCTTATTGCGAGCGTCGCCAAAATAAATATGCTCCCCAGCGGATTGTGATTCTTTAACACGCACCGGATCGGCATCTACCGCAACATATCGAATCGCTTCCATCTTCAACAGCCTGCTGACAGACTGCCCTACCCGACCAAAACCAATAATTATGACATGATCATGTAGTTCTTCATTGGGAAGTTCCGGATTAGTCGGATTATCAGGTTTACCACGCACAATCTTTTTAGCGATTTGATGGCTCTTGGTGATCAGCATCGGCGTAATAGCCATACTTAATATACCGATACTCATCAGGATAGAGGCTTCTTCATTGCTCAGCACGCCTTCGTTAGTTGCCAAAGCAGCGATAACAAAGCTGAACTCCCCCATTTGACATAACTTCACCCCTGATGCCCAGGCATCCTGACTTGGAGCACGAAAAACCCAGGCCACCAATCGAATAAGCAGTATCTTAAGGGTGATCAGTGCCACTAATCCGATTAATATCCAATGCAGGTTCAGGGCAAACAAACTGATATCCAGCCGCATGCCGATAGTAATAAAAAACAGTCCCATCAGAATGTCGCGAAAAGGTCTGATATCAGCTTCCAATTGATGTCGATATTGGCTCTCGCCCAGCATCATGCCGGCTAAAAAGGCCCCCAGCGCCATAGATAAACCAAATGAATGGGTTAAACCTGCCGCCAGTAGAGCCACCAGAATCGTCGTCAAAACGAACAGTTCATCTGTTCTGGTACGAGCTACTTCGCTGAATATTTTTGGCAGAACCCATTTACCGACCGACAAGAGGATAATGAAGACCAATGTCCCTTTAAAAACAGCCATCGAAATTGCTGCCGCCATGCTTTGTTCACCATCACCAGCCAGTAATGGAATAACAATCAGTAAAGGCACGACTGCAAGATCCTGAAAGAGCAGAATACTGACGGCCATTTGCGCCCTACCAGTATTTAGAATCCCCATTTCTGTGGATTGCTTTATCACTATCGCTGTAGAAGATAAGGCGGCCATACCACCGATAACGAAGGCCGGAATTGCCGCCATGCCCAGTAACATCGCTAACCCCATAAATATTGCAGTGGTCACGATCATTTGCCCGAGGCCGACGCCAAATACTAAATGGCGCATGGCCAGCATTTTTGGTAAGGAAAACTCTAACCCAAGGGAAAATAGCAAAAATACAATGCCCAACTCGGCAAAGAAGTGCATATTTTCAGAGTCATGATAAAGGTTTAATATTTCTGGCCCAGCAAGCAAACCACAGACCAAATAAGCAAGAATTGGCGGGAGATTGATGCGTTTAAACACCCACACCAAAATCACAGCGACAAACATCAACAATAATATTCCTGCGAAACCACCTTCCATCTTATTCTCTGCGCTCCTCGTTATCGTTTTTTAGCTATGGCACAGCTATTGCTTCGTTTTTCAATAATGACTTAATAATTGCATTGACTCGGCAAAATGCCAAAAAATTGGCAGGAGATTCACCTTGGAAAACATCGTCAGTTATTACGATAACACAATCAAAGACAGCGTCTTAAAATTTAATGAGCATCAACCCTTGTTATCAGACAAAGATAAACATGATTTTGTTATCCGTATGTCCGCAACACTGGATATTCAGCACATTGCAGATATGTTATTTCAGGAACTATCCACAAGACTGTCTTTAACGGGATTGACGATTCAGGATGAAGCAGAAGAATGGCCAATCGGTAAGACTGCCGACAAGTATCAAAAAACCTTAACTATCAGTCACAGCGCTTCCAGTGTTTCCCGAATTCAATATCGGTTTAGCCGTACCCTTTCACTGCGTGAATGGCAATTGCTTCGCGACTATCATCAATGTGTCAAACATCCGGTTAAAAACGCTATAGCATTTTTTACCGTACAGAAGCTGGCAACCAAGGATAAACTAACCGGACTGGGTAATCGTCTTAGTTTTGACGAGTCTGTAAATAAACTGGTGAGCCAGTGTCAGCGCAGTCAAGAATCACTTTCTATGCTTTTGATCGACTTGGATAAGTTTAAACCGGTAAACGATGTGTTTGGTCACAGTGAAGGCGATCGGGTTTTAATAGAAGTGGCAAAAGCGATTGCATCGTCGTTGCGAGCAGCTGATCATGCTTTTAGATTTGGTGGCGATGAGTTTTGCTGCATCGCAATGAATGCCAGCCTGGAAGATAATCAGCTAATCGTTAAGCGTATTAATCAGCAAATTGAGGCCAATCCATTATTGCAAAAACATGGCGTTTCCTGCAGTTTTGGCATCGCCACTTTGAACAAAGACGAAACTCAACTGGATTTGTTTAATCGTGCTGACAAGGCCCTTTATCAGGCCAAAGATGCCGGACGAGATTGCGCTATTATTGCGGCATAATTTGTCTCGAATGAGCATGTGATGGATTTATTGCGACAAGGGCGAGTCGGTTATATCTATGGCGATAAAGTTTGTTGAACCATCACTCGGCTGTGCGAGCGCACTAACCCGTGTCCCCACCTGTATAAGTTGTTCTCCTGAAAACAACAATGGCGTTCTTTCCCTCTCCCAAGGTGGCACTTTCCACTCTTTGAACCACTGTTTCAACGGTTTGCTGTGTCTGGCGCCAAGTGGTTTGAACTTCGCTGCATAACCCGAATACTTTAAAATTATAGGTAAACTCAACTCATCTATAAAAAAACCCGCTTCCTGAGGGCTAGCCGTTCTCATGACGACTCTACTATCTCCATTTGGTAGCTCAACCGACTGCTCAGTAGCTAAAGTTATTTGGAAATGTCGGCATGACTCAGGCACTGGAATCAGAAACAAATGACCATCATACCGTCGGCACTGAAAGCCCGTCCAATGAACCAATGGTGTTGCATCCTGCGCAGCTGGAATGCAATGCTCAATAATTTGCTGCAACACAGCTACGCTGGGCTGCGGGACGTTACAAAGTCTTATCCAGCGTTTCAGCAACTGCTTTTGCCACGCAACGGAAAATCCCTGTAGCTGACTGATATTCATGGTTTTATTGTCAACACAACAGGACGCGAACTTCTCATCGAGAATATCTTCCAACAGTTCGCGTTGTTCCTGCAGATGCCCCACTGTCCTTAGAATATTTTTTGTCGCCGCTGGAAAACGTTGAGATAAAAGAGGCACGACCTGATGGCGTAAATAATTCCGGTCAAACTGCAAGGAGGCATTGGATTCATCTTCAACCCAGATTAAACCCATTTCATTTGCATAGTTCTCTATCGTCTGTCGACTGACCCCAAGTAAAGGACGCAAATAGCAGCGTCCGTGTTTATCTCGTTTAAAGGCAGGCATTGCCACTAAACCATCAGGTCCCGAGCCTCTTAATAATTGTAATAAAAAGGTCTCTACCTGATCATCGTCATGTTGCCCCAACAGAATCAGATCGTGTTCATCAGTAACCTCTGCCAGTTTGCCGTATCTTGCCTCTCGGGCGGCAGCTTCTATCCCTTTTTTAGCTGCGCTAACGCAAACGCGACATGCCTCAAAAGTGGTATCCAGGTGCTGCGCAAAATCCTGACAGTGAGCCTGCCAGGCATCGGCACTATCGCTTAAACCATGATGGATATAGATAGCGTGTATTTTACAGGGGAGTTCACTTTGGAATACGCTACAAAGGTGTAGTAGGACAGTGGAGTCGACGCCGCCACTATAGGCAATAACCAGTCTACGGGTAGAGGCAGAAACCTGAGACAGAATCCTGCCCTTTACCCAATTGACAAGTTCCATAACCTTTTAGCAGTAGCCGAAACTCATCAGACGCTGATAGCGCTCTTCCAGCAACGCTTCTTTTGACAAGCTACCCAATTGAGCTAATTGCTGTTTGATGGTGGCTTTTAAATTGCTCGCCATGGTGTCGTAATCCCGGTGAGCACCACCCTGAGGTTCATCAATAATGGCATTGATCAGTCCCAATTCTTTAATTTTAGGAGCTGAAACCCCCATCGCCTCAGCAGCGAGCGGAGCATTTTGCGCGCTCTTCCATAAAATAGACGCACAGCCCTCGGGTGAGATAACGGAGTAAGTACTGTATTGCAGCATGTTAACCCGATCCCCGACACCAATCGCCAAGGCTCCACCTGAACCACCTTCTCCGATAACTGTACAGATGATAGGTACACTCAGGCCAGACATGACTTTTAAGTTACGGGCAATCGCTTCACTTTGACCGCGCTCCTCAGCGCCAACACCGGGATATGCCCCAGGCGTGTCGATAAAAGTAATGATTGGCAGCTTAAAACGTTCTGCCATTTCCATTAATCGCAGCGCTTTTCTGTAGCCTTCAGGTTTGGGCATGCCAAAGTTACGTTTGATTTTTTCATGAGTATCACGGCCTTTTTGATGTCCAATCACCATGACGGGTTGCTCGTCTATCTTGGCTAATCCGCCAATGATCGCCTTATCATCTGCATAGGCGCGATCACCACACAACTCATCGAACTCAGTAAAAATACGTGGCAAATAATCCAGCGTATAAGGCCGCATCGGATGACGGGCTAACTGAGAAATCTGCCAGGCGCCTAGATTTGCGAATATTTTATTCGTCAATTCCGTGCTTTTATCACGAAGCCGGTTGATTTCCTCTTCCAGGCTAACGTCAAATTCGCCGCCTTGATTTACCGCTCTGAGCTCTTCAATTTTTGCTTCTAATTCTGCAATCGGTTGTTCAAACTCAAGGAAGTGTTGACTCATTCCAATACCTAAATCCGTAAAACTGCTTCTATTCTAGACGTTTAAGATGTCGATTGACAGCCCAAACCGCGTAACTGCATTTGTCGTTCGGCGCTAATGAAACACCATTTCGACACAGCTTTCACCTAATAAATTGTCCAGCTCAAATAAACACTCATCTGTGGGAGATACAAACCACTCAGGACCAACATTTAATTTTGCTTCAGCATCTTGCTGCAGATATCGCAGTTGCAGTGGACAGGTGCCACCGTTGTATTTCTGCAATACCGAGCGAAGTGCTTCAAGTTTGGAGGTTATCTCCTGATTATTTTCGACAGTGATTTCAATATGCTTACACTGTGCTTCACGCGCCTGAACAATATCCTGAACTTCGCGGACGGTGATTGTATTGCCTCCGGAGAAATCATCAAAGCTGACCTGTCCACTTAAGAGCAAAATACTATCTACTTGCAACATATGTTCGTATTGTTCAAACATATCCGGAAAGAATCGCGCATCGACACGGGCACTTTTATCATCCAGTGTCACAATTCCCCAGCGTCGCCCTTTTTTGTTGACTAAGGTCCGGACGCTTAACACTAATCCAGCCGCTTTAGCCATTGATTCCCGGTCGGTGGGTTTCAAATCAACTAAACGCCCCTTACAGTAATTTTGCAGCTCTTCACGATACTGATTGATTGGGTGCCCCGTTAAAAACAGGCCCAACGTTTCACGCTCACCATCTAGCCATTGCCGCTCCGGCCATTGCGGCACTTCAACAAAAGCGGCACTGACTTCTTCCGGCTCGGAGGTGAGTAGACCAAACATATCCGATTGGCCAAAGGATTCGGCTTTTGCGTGCTGTTCGGCAGCTGCCATCGCTTCCGGTAAGGTTGCCATCAATGATGCCCGGTGCGGTCCTAAATTATCCATCGCACCTGAAAGAATCAATTTTTCCAACACCCGTTTGTTGACCTTTTTCAGGTCAACCTTAGTACAAAAATCAAATAGGTCAGTAAAGAAACCATGCTCCTGACGAGCAGCAATAATTGCTTCAATAGGACCTTCACCCACGCCTTTGACAGCGCCAATGCCATATACGATATGCCCTTCTGCATCAACGGTAAACTTATACTTACCGCTGTTAACGTCAGGCGGTAAAATCGTCAACCCCATGCGGTTGCACTCATCCACTAATGTGACAATCTTATCGGTATTGTCCATATCGGCAGACATAACAGCTGCCATAAACTCTGAAGGATAATGGGCTTTTAGCCATAGCGTCTGATAGGACACCAAAGCATAGGCGGCAGAGTGAGACTTGTTAAATCCATAACCTGCAAACTTCTCTACCAGGTCAAAGATTTTCATTGCCAATTCAGGGTCGATATTATTATTTTTCGCCCCGTCCTGGAAAATCTCCCGTTGCTTGGCCATTTCTTCCGGCTTTTTCTTACCCATGGCTCGTCGTAACAGGTCAGCGCCACCGAGACTATATCCGGACATTACCTGAGCGATTTGCATCACCTGCTCCTGATACAGAATGATACCGTAGGTGGGCTGCAGAATTTCTTGCAAGCATTCATGCTGCCAGGTGGCATCAGGATAAGATATCTCTTCCCGACCATGCTTACGATCGATAAAGTTATCTACCATGCCTGATTGCAATGGCCCCGGTCTAAACAGCGCCACAAGTGCGATAATATCCTCAAAAGAATCCGGACGCAGTCGCTTGATAAGATCTTTCATACCGCGTGATTCAAGCTGAAATACGGCTGTGGTTTCAGCCTTTTGCAGCATGGTAAAACTGATTTTATCTTCCAGCGGAATTGCTGTGATATCAATATCGTCACCGCTGCGCTCTTTGACCATATCCAATGCCCATTGGATGATGGTCAGGGTGCGCAACCCCAAAAAGTCAAACTTCACCAGGCCTGCCGTTTCGACATCATTCTTATCAAACTGGGTAACCGGGTTTTTGCCTTCTTCATCACAGTATAACGGGGCAAAGTCGGTGATGGTCGTTGGCGAAATAACCACACCACCGGCGTGTTTTCCGGCGTTTCTCACAACGCCTTCCAATATCCGCGCCATGTCGATCAGTTCTTTAACTTCCTCGTCTTCTTCGTAAATTTCCGGCAGCCTTGGTTCGACGGCAAACGCCTTTTCCAGGGTCATGCCAGGATCGCCGGGGATCAGCTTGGATATTCTGTCGACAAAGCCATAAGGATGATTCAACACTCTGCCAACATCCCTTACCACCGCTTTCGCCGCCATGGTGCCAAAGGTAATAATCTGGGACACCGCATCGCGACCATACAAATCAGCTACGTGATCGATGACTTCATCACGTCGATCCATGCAAAAATCAACGTCGAAATCAGGCATGCTGACCCGCTCAGGATTCAAAAATCGCTCGAAAAGCAGGTCAAACTCCAGTGGGTCAAGGTCGGTAATTTTTAGTGCATAGGCCACTAAAGAGCCAGCACCGGAACCACGACCAGGACCAACGGGAATACCGTGATCTTTACTCCACTGAATAAACTCCATAACAATAAGGAAGTAACCGGGAAAACCCATTTGATTGATAACCTGAAGCTCAATTTTCAGGCGTTCATCGTAATCTGGCCGCTTTTCTGCGCGTTCCTTCGGATCTGGAAACAAAAACTCAAGCCTTTCTTCCAGCCCCTCCTCAGACACTTTGACCAGGAACTCATCGATACCGAGACCACCCGTTGGAAAATTAGGCAAAAAATACTTACCTAACTGAACGGTGACATTACAACGCTTTGCGATTTCCACTGTGTTCTGCAGTGCTTCAGGGATGTCACTGAACAGCGCAGCCATCTCTTCGCTGCTGCGCAAATACTGATGTTCGCTAAATCGTTTCGGTCTGCGCTTGTCATTTAGAGTATATCCATCGTGGATACACACTCGAATTTCGTGTGCTTCGAAATCTTCCTGAGCTAAAAAGCACACCTCATTGGTGGCGACGACTGGCAGATGTTCTTGCTCTGCCAGGTTGATAGCAGCGTGATTATAGGTTTCTTCACCGGGTCTGCCAGTACGTTGTAATTCTAAATAAAAACGTTCCGGAAAATGGCGTTGATAAAAATCAACAATCTCTTTGGTAAGTGGTGCGTTACCTTTGGACAAAGTAAGTCCTAACTCACCATCTTTAGCACCGGATAGAACAATCACCCCTTCCGCATGCTCTGCTAACCACGCAACGTCGATAACCGGTTTGTCCTGTACATAACCTCGCAAATACGCTTTAGAGATCAGTAAGGTAATATTCTTATAACCGTCGTTGTTGCTGGCAAGTAAGGTAATGCGAAAAATGTCTTCGCCTAATGCTTCATTTTGCAGCCAGAAGTCGCAACCGATTATCGGCTTGATACCAGAATTGTGTGCTGTGGAATAATACTTAACCAAACCGCAGAGATTCATCTGGTCTGTAATAGCAACGGCGGGCATTTCCAAATCCACAACTCGCTGAATAATTTTTGGCACCTTATTCAAGCCGTCACACATGGAAAAATCACTGTGTACTCTCAGGTGCACGAAAGCAGGTGGGGCGGCATTTGGTTCTTGATTCATTGACTAACCTCCGTGCAACAATTTAGACACCGGCTTAAAACTGGTACGATGCTCTGGTAAAACACCATGCTGCATCAATTTCTCTAAGTGAAGCGCAGTTGGGTAACCCTTGTGTTTATCAAATGCGTAGTTGGGGTATTGTTCATGTAACTGCAACATCTGCCTGTCCCGGGCGACCTTGGCTAAGATTGAAGCCGCGGAAATTTCAGGTACTGTAGCATCGCCCTTGACGACACTCTCAGCTTTATATTGCCAATCTGGAACTCGGTTGCCATCAACTTTGACAAAATCCGGCGGCACACTCAAGCCATCAACCGCCCTGCACATGGCCAACATAGTCGCATGTAAAATGTTAAGTTTATCTATTTCATCGGGATTAGCTTGGGCAATTGACCAGCACAGCGCTTTGGACTTAATTTCTTCGGCCAGCGCCACTCGCTTTTTTTCACTGATTTTTTTGGAATCCGTCAGACCGATGATCGGTTTTTCAGGATTCAGTATGACGGCTGCGGTGACCACATTCCCTATCAATGGACCTCGTCCAACTTCATCGACTCCCGCAACTAACATGTCATGCTCCATTGTAACCCAGCATGGTTGCGACAGCCCTGGCAGCCTGCTGATCAGCGTTCTGACGCAGAGAATGGTGTATTTTACGGTACTCAAGCTGTAACTCAGGATCCTCCGACAGCATCTGCTTTTGCAGCAACTGGGCAATTTTTGTGGGATCAACATCCTTTTGCAACAGCTCAGGTACCAGTTCCTTTCCTGCTAAAATATTGGGTAATGCAAAGTATTTTTGCTTATACAAAAACTTCATCATTTGATATGTGAAGGCTTTCAAGCGATAGGCAACGACCATGGGCCGCTTGCATAACATGGCTTCCAGTGTGGCGGTTCCAGAGGCTAAGAGCACCGCATCAGACGCGATCATCACCTCTTGAGCATGCCCAAAGACTGTACGCACATTTAACTGCGTTGGATTTTGCTGCAAATAGTCTTCAACCTGTGCTTTGCGTTCTTTATTCACCACAGGGATCAACACTTCAAGGTCCGCTACTTGTCGGCTCAACCGTTCAGCGCTCTCTATAAATGTCGGCAATAGCGTGTTTACTTCGCCAGCCCGGCTACCCGGTAATAGTGCAAGGATTTTACCAGTTGCATTTAAATTCAGTTGCTCCCGCGCTGCACTCCGGTCTACATCGATAGGCACCTGATCCGCCATCGTATGACCCACAAATTTGCTGGGAATGGCGTATTTTTCATACACTGCGGGCTCAAAAGGAAATATACAAAACACCATATTCGTTGCTCTGGCAATTTTATGGATACGACTTTCACGCCATGCCCATACTGTCGGGCTGACATAGTGGATGGTCTTAATGCCCCTCTCTTTAAGCTTCATTTCCAACGTAAGATTAAAATCCGGGGCATCTACACCAATAAACACATCCGGGGGATTTTCGATAAAATATTGCAATACCGTTTTGCGTATATGCAACAGACGGCGGATACGGCCTAACACCTCTGCTAACCCCATTACCGAGAGTTCTTCCATATCAAACAGGGTTTCACAACCCAGTGCCTGCATGCGTGGACCGGCTATACCTTCGAATATAGCGTTGGGAAACTGTTGTTTAAACGCCCTGATGAGTCCAGCGGCCAGTATGTCACCAGAGGTTTCACCGGCGACAATACCAATGCGTAAGGGTTTATCGGTCATGATTTGACTTGCTGAATTTATATGTCGTGGTTAGCGCACCACACCTCTGGGTGCATTTTCAATAAAATCAGCCATGATACTCACCTGCTGATCCTGCTCCGCCAACTCTCGTATTTTTTCTGCGGCTTCCGCAACTGAATTACCTTGGCGGTATATAACTTTATAGGCGCGTTTAATTTTCATCACACTGTCAGATGAAAACCCGCGACGCCGTAACCCCTCAGAATTGATTCCATGAGGTTTGCCATCATTGCCCAACATAACGTAGGGTGGAAGGTCTTTTATTATAACGGCGCCACCACCAATAAAGGAATGCGCGCCAATGTGACAAAACTGATGAATACCAACCAAGCCACCAATAATAGCAAAGTCACCGACATGAACATGACCGGCCACTGTCGTACAATTGGCAATAATGGTATTGCTGCCAATGCGGCAATCGTGGGCAATATGGGCGGTTGCCATGATTAAATTATCACTGCCAATGGTTGTGATACCTTTATCCTGAACCGTGCCGCGGTGTACGGTAACACATTCACGAAAAACATTATTATCACCGACCACTAATTCTGTAGGCTCACCTGCGTATTTCTTATCCTGGCAATCTTCCCCAATGCTGGAAAACTGGAATATTTTATTGTTCTTACCTAGTACCGTTGGGCCATTCACAACCACGTGTGATTTCAATACCGTACCGGCATCGATTTTTACGTTGGCGCCGATAACACAATAGGGCCCTACTGAGACTGAACTGTCTAATTCCGCTTTTGGATCGATGATTGCCGTTTCGTGGATCAAGGCATATTCCTCATTGCGCACATGAATTCTGCACTGCAAGCTTCCTGTCCACTGACACTGGCAACGCCAGTAAACTTCCATATTCCTCGGCGCTCTTTAATAAAGTCCACATCGAGATCCAGGCGGTCACCGGGCGTCACCGGTAGCTTAAAGCGTGCTTTGTCGATACCGGCATATAAGTACAGGTCATCATTATTACCAACTGTTTTGAAGCCAAGAATGCCAGCCGCTTGTGCCAATGCTTCTAGAATCAGCACACCGGGGAAAATGGGTTTGCCGGGAAAGTGTCCAGTAAAGCAAGGCTCATTAAAAGTGATATTTTTATAGGCAGAAATTCGCTTGCCTAACTCTAACTCAGTTACCCGATCAACCAGCAACAAAGGGTAGCGATGCGGCAACAACTCAAGAATTTCTTCAATCTCGACTCGTTCAATCACGTCGGTCAACTTAATAATCTCCTATGAATTACCCTACTATAGGGCAGCAACATCCTTTTAGGCAAGGATGCCAGAATTAATCTTCCTGTTGGCTTTTAGCTTCCAGTTTTTTCAGGCGCGCTTCAAATTTTCTGATATTACGGAATGCCACCATGTTCTTACGCCATTCCATGTTGGGCAACGCGGGTATGCCGGAGGAATAAACACCGGGCTCTTTAATGCCTTTAGTCACCATAGCAAAGCCGGTCAATGTAACACCATCAGTAATTTCGATATGACCATTTACGCCGACCATACCAGCAATGGCACAATACTGACCAATGGTCGTGCTGCCGGCAATGACGGTACATGCTGCAATAGCCGTACCTTTACCTATCTCGGCATTGTGGGCGATTTGTACCAGATTATCGATGATGACATCGTCATGAATAATGGTGTCTTCCAGCGCCCCACGATCAATCGTCGTGTTTGCGCCAAGCTCCACACTATTGCCAATAACGACTTTCCCCAATTGCGGGATCTTTATCCACTTGCCTTTGTCATTGGCGTATCCAAAGCCATCGCTACCTACCACCGTACCAGCCTGGATCATGCAATCTGCACCTATTATGCAGTCATGATAGACAGTGACATTCGCCCATAGCTTGCAATTGGCACCTATTTGCGCCTTTCTACCAACAAAACAGCCCGGCCCAATCTGAGTATTATCGCCAATGCGGGCACCTGCTTCAATGACAGCATTGGCACCTATTGCAACGTTATCCCCCAGGTGGGCGTCTTCAGCAATTGTCGCTGACGTCGCGATATCTGAAGCAGAGTCAGGTGTGGTATCCAACATTTGGGCAACATGGGCGAAACCAACATAGCTGTTGTCCATGACCAGTGCATTGCAAGGGCAATGTGGCAGTTCTTCGGGTTTAATAATCACTGCGGTCGCCAGAGTCGTACTCAAATAAGCACGATATTTGGGATTTGCCAGAAACGAGATATCCCCGGCGTTGGCACCCTGAAGGGTGGCAACTGCGGTAATCACTTCATCGCCGTTGCCATGAACCTCTGCTCCAATATGGGCAGCGATTTCTTGTAGAGTAAAACGGGCCATTGAGACTCTTTAGTTTGTTTTGCTTACCTGATCGATCACGCTTTGAGACAAATCAAACTGCTGATCGATATAAACGACGGCGTTGGAATTCAAAACCACGTCATATTCACCATCAGCGGCCAATTTATCAACACTTTGTTTGATAAGGGCCAGTAGCTTGTTGCGTTCTTCTGCAGTGCGACGCTGGATGGTTTGTTGTAGAGGTTGCGCTTTTGCAGCGTACTCATCACGTAACGCAATGATTTTGCCTTCCAATTCCTTGATTTCTTCCTGGCTCATGGTAGCCGTATCACGCTTCTGCTTTTCCATGTAATACTGCAGATCTTTTTCCATGCGATTGACTTCTTCAATCTGGTCTTTGAATTCTGCAGTGATAGTTTGTTGGATAGTTGCTGCCTGCGGCAAAGACTGAAACACGTCCTGCACGTTGATAACACCTACTTTCTGCTGTGCGACAGCAGCTCCGCTGCACATGGTAAATGCCACTGCGGCTGCTAATAGAGATTTATTAAGCTTTTTCAAAAGAAACTCCTTATGCCTAATTCAATTAATTTGTGTATTGTGGTTAAAAGGTTTGGCCGATATTAAATGAAAAGAATTTTACTTCATCGCCACTGCGTTCGGTAATCGCCCGTGAAAAACTAAAAGCCATAGGACCTACAGGAGCCAACCATTGCACCGATAAACCGTAGGACGCACGATACAAACCTGGGTCACTAAAGTCCAACAGTTTATTAAACTCACTGTCCTGTAAATCTCTAAAGTCATCCAAATCAAATTCCGTGTCCCACACATTACCAACATCGAGGAAGATACTGGTTCTCACCTGGGTATCATATTCCTCGCCAATAAAGGGGGTCGGCACGATAAGTTCAACACCACCCAGTACCATGGCGTTACCACCAATGGAGCGCTGCGTTACACCTAGCTGATCCGATGCGGCACCCAACGCAATATCACTACCATCAGGGCCAGTAATAAAGCGAGGGAAACGCTGCACGGCACGTGGTCCTACAGTGTTATTCTCAAAGCCGCGTAACGTGCCAGAGCCACCAGCTGTAAAGTTTTGCGTGAATGGTAATAGCTGGTCTCGACCGTTGATCTCGCTGTAGCCATTTCCGTAGCCCAATCTAAGACGCGTCAGCACTGTCCAGCGTTGATCTGTAGAAATCGGGAAATAAAAACGAGTATTCATTTCGGCTTTATAATAATTAGCATCTGAATTTGGAGTGGTGGCACTGATACTGACGGTCTGATTTGAGCCAGCCGTTGGGAACAACCCACGGTTTAAGGTGCTGCGGATCCAGGCGGCAGACAACTGATATGTATCATAGCTGATCGGGGCGGTAGGATTATCCGGATCGACAAACAAATCATAAAATCTTGCTGTTTGGATATACGTATCCCGCTGGGCCAGCTCTTCACTGCGATAAGAGGCACCAAAACGAATCCGATTAAACTGATCGATCGGGAACCCAAGGGTCGCGCCTACTGACCAGGTCTTGGTATTGTATTCAATGATATTAAAGTCACTGCCGTCAAACTCACTATAGGATACTGAGCCACCGAGACTAATACCATCGATGGTAAAATAAGGGTCGTTGTAACTAAGCACAGCAGACTTTTGGAAGCGGTTGGTATTGAGGTTGAATCCTACTGATTTGCCGGACCCTAAAAAGTTATCCTGCTGAATCCCGGCTTGTAAGCTGAGTCCCGTTCTATCACCAAAACCGACACCGGCATTAAAGCTTCCTGAGGGTTGTTCCTTAACGGTAAACTCGACATCCACCTGATCATCTTCACCGGGGAGACGAATGGTTTCAAACTCAACTTCTTCGACGAAATTTAATCGGCGGGAAATATTTGCTTTGGATGATTCCAGCGCCTGATTGGATAAGAAACTGCCTTCCATTTGCGAAACTTCCCGACGCAGTACTTCATCAGAGGTAATATCATGTCCTCTAAAGTTGATGCGTCTGACATAAATTCTGCGGCCTGGATCGACATTTAGCGTCAATTGAACCGTTTTCTCGTCTTCATTAATCTCTGGAATCGTGGTCACTGTAGGGTAAGCGTAGCCAAAGCGTCCTAAGTACTTACTGATAAACTCCTCGGCATAGGTAACCTGCGCCTGGTTGTAAAGCTTGCCTGGCGTTAGCGGCAATATCTTTTCCATGGTCTCTTCATTGCCCAGCAGATCACCTGTCAGCTCAACACCAGAGATAGTGTATTGTTCACCTTCGGTCACATTGATCGCTATGTAGATACCGGTTTTATCCGGAGTCATGGATACCTGGGTAGAATCAACATTGAACTTCAGATAGCCTCGGTCCATGTAATAACTACGCAGTGTCTCCATGTCACCTTCCAGCGTTTGCTTCTGGTAACGCGTCTCTGCCAGAATGTCCCACCATGCCGCATCAAAATCCAGCTCGAAGCCATCCAGCAACTCAACATCGGAAAAGACTTCATTGCCGACAATGTTGATTTGGGTGATTTTTGCAGGATCACCTTCTTCAAAAAGAAACTTCAGATCGACACGGTTACGCGGTAGAGGGGTGACAATGGCAGATACTTCAGCATCGTATTTACCTACACTGTAATAGAAGTCTTTCAAGCCACTTTCGATATTGGTTAATACCGTTCTGTCCAGCGGCTCACCAATACGAATGTTGTTGTTTAAGAGGCTATCCTGTAACTGCTCATCCTTGATGTCATCATTGCCTTCAAAGATGATATTACTGATCGTGGGCCTTTCTGTGACTTGCACAACCAAGGTATCGCCATCTCGTAGCACACGAATGCGCTCAAAGTGACCGGATGAATGTAACGAACGAATCACTTGCGCAATGCGAAAGCCATTCATTTGATCCCCGACCTTAACTGGCATGTAGGTCAAGGCAGCCCCTAACGCCACCCGCTGCAGGCCTTCAATTTTAATATTGTCTACCACGAATTTATTTTGCGCGTAAACGGGGGAGGAAATGCTGGCAGCCAAGATAACCAGAGCCGCTAAAAGCTTTGTAAACTTCATCTAATTTTTATCTTCCTAACTGAATCTAGCTCAGTACCTTGTTGTCACTATTCGAAAAAAATAGTCAGAGCCTTGCAATATCATTAAAAATAGCCACTGCCATCAACATAAACAGCAGCGCACCACCAATTTTAAAACCTGTTTCCTGAACAGACTCAGATACCGGCCGACCTGTAAAAAGCTCTATAAAATAATAGAGTAAGTGGCCGCCATCAAGTACAGGGAGCGGTAATAGATTAATAATGCCCAAATTAACACTAATCAGCGCCAAAAAGCTCAAAAAATACACTAATCCGTAACCCGCACTGTTGCCGGCACCCTGAGCAATTGAAATCGGCCCGCTTAGATTTTTAACCGACACATCGCCGGTGATGAGCTTGCCAATCATTTCAACACTCAGGGTCATCAATCGCCAGGTTTTATCTGCTGCTGCAGTCAACGCGCCAATGGGCCCATAGCGTAAATCAAAAATGTAACTTTCCGGCCACTCTTCGGCGACCGGAACGACCCCCAGATAACCTTGCTCGGGGTTGCCCTCGCGTTGTCCAATACGTGCTAAAACCGATGTTTCCTGCGTACCACGTTTAATGGCTATCGCAACCGTTTCACCCGGTCTTGCTGCTACGTACTCCACTATTTGTTCCCAATTGTCTACAGGAGTTCCATCTAAACCAAGAATTTTATCTCCAAGTGCAATTCCAGCCTGTTTCGCCGGGGAGTCTTCTGCAACGTGCGCAATCTCCTGAGTAATGTTGGGACGAAATGGCGTAATGCCCAGCGAACCATACGCACTCTCGGTCTCAGGATCAAACTGCCAGTTGGATAAATCAAGCTGATACTGTCGCTCGGCCATATTGGATTGCTGTAAAGTAGTCAGCGTCATGTCGCTTTTGCCGATATAGGATACCAGCTCAAGATTCACACCTTCCCAGTTTTGCACGTCACGGTCACCCACAGCGATGATCTCAGTACCCGGCAATACCCCCGCACTGGCAACTGGTGTATCAGGTTTAATCTCGCCAATTATCGGTTTAATAGTTTGGACACCGATTAGATACATAATAAACAGGGCTAAAATGGCAAATAGAAAGTTAGTAATTGGGCCTGCCGCGATTATCGCAATGCGCTTGTACACGTTTTGCTGATCAAACGCATAAGGCAAATCCTCCGGGCTTACATCATCCACGCGGCTATCCAACATCCTGACGTAACCACCCAGCGGAATACCGGCAACCACAAATTCAGTACCCTGTTTGTCCGTTTTGCGCCATAGCGGCTTACCAAAACCGATGGAAAAGCGTGACACCTTGACGCCACAACGTCTGGCCACCCAAAAATGTCCCCATTCGTGCACCGCTACCAAAATGCCCAACGCGACAATAAACGCCCCGAGACTCCATAAGAAATCAAACATCAACTCATCTCCACGGAATATTGCTTTGCGATTCGTCTGGTTTCCTGATCAGCAGAAACGATATCTTCAATAGTTTCGGTTGCAATTTTTGGTAAATGTTCCAAGGTGTATTCACACACTTTGACAATATCGGTATAACGAATTTTTTCCTCTAAAAACGCGTCTACCGCGACTTCATTCGCAGCATTAAGCGCTGTTGTTGCCAATTGCCCCAGTTCTGAGGCCTGAATCGCCAGTTGCAAACACGGGAAACGGGAGAAATCTGGCGCCGTAAAGGTTAAATCCCCCATCTCATAAAAATTTAATGGTGCAACACCGGATACAATACGATGAGGGTAATCCAGCACGTGGGCAATCGGAGTGCGCATGTCAGGATTACCCATTTGCGCCAAAACAGAACCGTCCGCCATCTGCACCATGGAATGAATAATACTTTGGGGATGAATAACAATATCAATGTCCTGACAGTAGTCCTGGAATAACCACTTAGCCTCAACAAATTCCAACCCTTTATTCATCATAGTGGCTGAATCTACCGATATTTTTCGCCCCATTGACCAGTTAGGATGGCGGCAGGCCTGTTCGGGGGTAATCGCAGCAAACTGCTCAATAGGGGTGGTTAAAAATGGCCCTCCGGAGCCCGTCAATAGAATGCGGGTAACGCCTTTATCAGCATGACTTTCGACTACCGGTAGACATTGAAAAATAGCATTGTGTTCGCTGTCTACGGGTAGTAATTGCGCATCATAACGATGCACTGCGTCGGTAAAGAGCTTGCCAGACATGACCAACGCTTCTTTATTGGCCAGCAACACCCGTTTGCCATGGCAGGCGGCCTGATAGGTCGGGTTTAATCCTGCGGCGCCGACAATGGCGGCCATCACGGTATCAATCTGGGGTAACGTTGCTACGGTAACCAGTGCCTCAGCTCCGGCCATCACTTCGCAGCTCAGCCCGGCTTGTTGCACTAGCTCTTTTAAGTGATTGTAATCCGACGCACGTGCACAGACCAGGAACTCAGGTTTGCATACTACCGCTTGTTGCACCAGTCTGTGCAAATTGGAATGCCCGGTCAGCGCCACGACGTTAAATCGTTCCGGGTGTCTCTGAATAACGTCCAGCGTGCTTTCACCAATCGAACCGGTGGCACCCAGTATGCAGATATTTCTCATCAAGCCATCCAGGTCACATAACAAAGAGCAAAGACCGGGAATGCCGCCGTTAAACTGTCAATTCTATCTAAAATGCCTCCGTGCCCCGGCAACAGATTCCCGCTGTCTTTGCAACCTGCACAGCGTTTAAACATGCTTTCATTCAGGTCACCAAGAGCAGATACGCCAACCGTAACGGCACCAATAAGCACATGTAACCAGATGCGGGTGGGATCAACCTGATAATGCATAGCAGCAAAACCAATGATGGCTAACGAAGCACCAACGCCCCCCATTAATCCTTCCAGCGTTTTACCGGGTGAGACTCGCGGACGTAATTTGTGTTTACCAAATTTAACCCCGACAAAAAAGGCGCCAATATCTGCTGCCCAGACTATTCCCAAAACGTAAAAAATTAACGAAGCGCCATACAAGGGATCAATATCAAAAAGACTGGTGCGCAGTGTAACTAAAGCGACCCAGGTAGGGATCAGCGTCATCAAGCCAAAAATACCACGCCAGACAACGCTGGTATGCCAAAAGCCACTGTATCTTGGATATGCCAGGATCATGATAAGTGACACCAGCCACCAGACCGCTGCACTGATTAAGACCCCGTTATACAGGCTGTTAAGTTGTCCTTGATTCCAAATCTGTTCAACTGGCACTAAATAAGAGAATGCCCCGCAAATAAACAGAACCACTGCGGTGTAAAGGATTTTGTAAAGTCTGACTGTCAGCCCTGTGAGGTTCGCCCATTCCCACGCTCCTAAGGCAACTATCGCAGCGACCGCAACTTCAAAACCAATCAGAGGTAAAAATAAAATAGCAAATAGCGCGATTGGCGCCAGTATCAATGCGGTAATGATTCGTTGTCTTAGCATGGTCACTACCCTACTTGTTCTGCGACTTGGTCGCCAGTCATTCCGAAGCGACGCTGTCGACACGCAAAGTCATCAATTGCCGCTTGAAACGCCTTTTTATTAAAGTCAGGCCATAATGTTGGCGTAAAATACAGCTCTGCATAAGCAGCCTGCCACAAAACAAAATTACTGATGCGATATTCTCCGCCAGTACGAATAAGTAAATCGACGTCAGGTAAATTACTCATGGAAATAAATTTTGCCAACGCGTCTTCACTTATGTCTTCGATATTCATTTGCTTGTCCAGAACCCGTTCGGCAATTTGTCTGGCTGCATTCACGATATCCCATTTACCACCGTAATTTGCGGCAATATTTAATACCAGGTCTTTGTTATCAGCAGTCAAGGCCTCGGCCTTTCTGATTTTACTGACTAACTTGTCTTCAAAGCGACTCAGATCCCCAATGACTCTCAGTTGCACACCATTGCGATGCAACTTTTTCACTTCACTGCCGAGTACCAGCGCAAACAACTCCATTAATGCACCCACTTCATCTTTAGGGCGCAACCAGTTCTCACTGCTAAACGCAAATAAGGTCAGTGCGGAGATATTGTTTTCGCGGCAAAATTCAACAGAAGCACGCACCGACTTCACACCTGCGCGATGTCCAAAGGTGCGTAATTTACCCTGTTGCTTTGCCCAACGACCGTTGCCATCCATGATAATGGCAACGTGTTTGGGGATTAAATTTAATGACATGGGGAGCGAGTCTAAATTTCCATTAACTCGTTTTCTTTGGCCGATAACAGTTCATCAACTTGTTTGATAAATTTATCCGTTATCTCCTGAATATTATCTTCCGCGGCGCGCGCTTCGTCTTCAGAAATTTCTTTTTCTTTTAGCAGCTCTTTAATGTCGGAATTCGCATCCCGACGAATATTGCGAATACTGACTCGCCCCTGCTCAGCTTCACCTCGAACAACGCGAATCAAATCTTTGCGGCGTTCTTCGGTCAGTGGTGGTAATGGAATACGAATCGTGGTACCCGCAGTTACCGGATTAAGACCAAGATCAGCTTGCATAATACCTTTTTCAATGGCCTGTATGGAGCTTTTGTCAAAAACCGTTAACGCCAGTGTTCTGGAATCTTCGGCAATCACATTTGCCAGTTGCTTAAGCGGCGTCGAAGAGCCGTAGTAAGACACCTGAACGTTGTCGAGTAAACTTGGATGCGCCCTACCAGTACGAATTTTACTAAAGTTACCTTTTAAGGCCGTGATACTTTTTTCCATGCGCTCCTGCGCATCTAATTCAATTTCATCAATCATATTATTATCCGTTGGTAGTTTCTCTGTTATCTATCAAAGTACCCACATCTTCGCCCATCACCACTGCTTTCAGGCAACCGGGTTTATTCATGTTAAACACACGAATAGGGATATTATGGTCTCTGGCGAGCGTAAATGCCGCCAAATCCATCACTTTTAATTCTTTTTCCAGAACATCCTGATAGGTTAGATGATCAAACAGGGTCGCATCAGGATTTTTTGCAGGATCTTCACTGTACACACCATCAACTTTAGTGGCTTTTAATACTGCATCGGCTTCGATTTCAATTCCACGCAAACACGCAGCTGAATCAGTCGTAAAGAACGGATTTCCGGTACCTGCCGAAAATATCACAACCCGACCTGATTTAAGCAGGCTGATCGCATCTGTCCAGTTGTACGCATCACACATGCCGTGCAACGGAATTGCCGACATCAGACGCGCATTAACGAAAGCTCGGTGCAGTGCATCACGCATTGCCAGGCCATTCATCACTGTCGCCAACATGCCCATATGATCACCGACCACGCGATTCATACCCGCTTTGGCCAACCCTTCCCCCCGAAACAGGTTGCCTCCCCCGATCACCAGACCAACCTGCACACCTAATTCCACCAGCTCTTTAATTTCACTGGCCATGCGATCGAGAACTTTCGGATCAATACCGAAGCCTTCACTTCCCATCAGTGCTTCACCGCTGAGTTTTAAAAGAATTCTACGGTATGCGTATTTTGGACTAATGCTCATGGATGTTACGTTTCCTTGGTTAAACGTTTCACAATGGTTGTCAGGCTGAATCTCATCACCTGGCCAACTTGTCTATCAGCTCAAAAAAAAGCACCTCTGTGAGGTGCTCGTAGTTTATCTGACATTGCTGTTTGGCAAAAGAGCCTGATAAACAATTATTTGCTTGCTGCCGCCATTTGCGCTTGAACTTCAGCTGCAAAGTCTTCTTCTTTCTTCTCAATACCTTCGCCAACTTCGAAACGTACGAAGTTAATTACGTCAGCACTGTTGTCTTTTAGCAGTTGACCTACTGTCATACCAGGATCTTTAACGAACGGTTGACCAGTCAGGCTGATTTCGCCCGTGAATTTCTTCATACGGCCCATCACCATTTTTTCTGCAATTTCAGCAGGCTTGCCACTTTGCATCGCAATATCAACCTGAATCGCTTTTTCTTTTTCTACAACTTCAGCAGGTACATCTTCTGGCTTAACGAACTGCGGGCTGCTGGCTGCAACGTGCATGGCAACATCTTTCGCCAACTCTTCGTTACCACCTTGTAAGATAGCTACAACACCGATGCGACCACCGTGTACGTATGTACCCAAGTTGTCACCCGGAACACTGATAACACGGCGAATATTGATGTTCTCACCAATTTTAGCAACCAGGGTTTCGCGCACGGTAGCTACTGCTACACCATCGATTTCAAGGGCGTTCAAGGTATCGACATCGTTGGTTTTATTCGCCGCAGCTAAAGAGACAACTTTCTTACCAAAATCCAGGAAGCTAGCATCACGTGCAACGAAGTCTGTTTCACAGTTAAGTTCCATCATGGTTGCAGTGCCGTTTTCAACAGTTGTCAAAATAACGCCTTCTGCAGCAATACGACCCGCTTTCTTAGCGGCTTTTGCCTGACCAGACTTACGCATATTCTCAATTGCTGCTTCGATGTCACCATCAGTTTCTTGCAGTGCTTTTTTACAGTCCAACATACCGGCGCCGGTACGTTCGCGAAGTTCTTTTACAAGGGCTGCTGTTACGGCCATGTCTAATATCCTCAGGAGTAAATTTTTACATGTAGTCTTTTCGGCTGATCTCTATCAACCGTCACTAATTTGGGGCAGTTTTAGGACAATACCGGGTCTGCTATGCGTGTTGAACGCTTGTCAAACAGGGGCATACGCCCCTATCTGAATACCATCATACAAAAATGGTATATGAACCTGATTACTCAGCTTCTACGAAATCATCGTTTTCAGCTTGAACTTCCAGGTTCTGCTCACGACCCTCTAGAATCGAGTCTGCAGCAGCGTTCAGATACAACTGAACGGCTCTGATGGCGTCATCATTACCAGGAATGATGTAATCGATACCATCTGGGTCAGTGTTTGTATCAACAACTGATACCACTGGGATACCCAGGCTGCGAGCTTCGGCAATAGCGATGTGCTCATGGTTAGCGTCGATCACGAACAAGCAATCCGGAAGACCGCCCATATCTTTGATACCGCCAAGACTGCTTTCCAGCTTGTCCATTTCACGTTGCAGCATCAATACTTCTTTCTTAGTCAATTTTTCGAATGTGCCATCCTGAGCTTGTTGCTCAAGATCTTTCAAACGCTTGATAGACTGACGTACTGTTTTCCAGTTAGTCAACATACCGCCTAACCAGCGTTTGTTAACATAAAACTGTTCACACTTTTGAGCCGCTTCTTTTACTGCATCACCCGCTGCACGCTTGGTACCTACGAAAAGGATTTTACCTTTTTTAGCTGAGATAGATGATAAGTAAGTCAGTGCATCATTGAACAATGGAACGGTTTTTTCCAAGTTAATGATATGTACTTTGTTGCGAGCACCAAAAATGAAAGGCTTCATTTTCGGATTCCAGTAACGAGTTTGGTGACCAAAATGAACACCAGCTTGAAGCATGTCACGCATTGACACGTTTGCCATAATAATTTCCTCTTAATTGGGGTTAGGCCTCCATACATCCCAGCTTTCGATCCGGCTTTTACCCCAGACACCCCGATAACTGTGTCGATGTATGTGTGTTATAAGTAATGTTCACTGAGAAATGCCCGGCAATTTATACCAACCCATTTTCAGCGCGGCGCTTTATACCATTTATTGGCGCCGTAAGCAAACTTATCGTTGCTATCCCGATTAGTTTAGAGTGAGTAAATTGGATGCCAATCTATACATTGGTGGTCGGGTTTGGTTAAAATGCGCGGGCATTTGGAAAAAAGAGACTTACCATTGACTATCAATATCAAAACTGCGGACGAAATTGAAAAAATGCGCGTTGCCGGCCGACTGGCTGCCGAAGTGCTCGAAATGATCGGTGAACACGTCAAAAAAGGTGTGACCACTGATGAACTAAATAAGATATGTCACGACTATATTGTGGACGTGCAAGGTTGTACTCCTGCGCCGCTGCACTATGGCGAGCCGCCTTTTCCAAAATCCATCTGTACCTCCGTCAATCATGTGATATGCCACGGCATACCCTCTGATAAAAAACTAAAAGACGGCGATATTCTCAACATTGACGTGACTGTGATCAAAGATGGTTATCATGGTGACACCTCCAAGATGTTTGTGGTGGGGAAACCTACGATTCTGGCAGAGCGACTGATTCGTGTAACCCAGGAGTGTTTGTATTTAGGGATTCAGCAGGTGAAACCTGGCGCGCGTTTGGGTGATATTGGTCACGTTATTCAGCAACACGCTGAAAGTCACAATTATTCTATTGTAAGAGAGTATTGTGGTCATGGAATTGGTGCCACTTTCCATGAGGAGCCCCAGATCCTGCATTATGGTAATCCGGGTACTGGTGATGTGCTACAGGAAGGCATGTGTTTCACAATAGAGCCAATGATTAATGCCGGCAAACGATTCAGTAAACTGCTGCCTGATCAATGGACGGTTGTCACCAAAGACAGAAGCTTGAGCGCACAATGGGAACACACTTTACTGGTAACCAAAAATGGTTGTGAAATATTAACCCTGCGCAGCGACGACACGATTGACAGGCTGGTTACCGCGGCATAACCGAATCAGCGGTCATTTCTTAGAATCAGTTCCTTGACCGAAAGTATTTCGGCAAATAATTTCGTATTTGGGGGGAGTATGGCGTTACAGAGTTTGCTAAGCCAGGTGAAGCTAATAAACAGCACCAGTAACACCGACGCCTTCAAAACGTGCATTGCAAATAGTTACAACTGGTTAGAGAGTGAATTTGGTAGTTCGGATATTGCTACTCTGGTCACCGGGCGGGCCGCTTTTGTTGATGCCTTGCTAAAGCACATCTGGACACTTTTTGAGCTAAACACCCAGAGCAGACTGGCATTAGTGGCCGTGGGTGGTTATGGTCGTGGACATTTACAGCCATACTCTGATGTTGATCTATTGATCCTGAGTCATAAGCGATTGAACAAGCAACAGCAGGAATCGGTCACGGAATTTATTACGCTGTTGTGGGATATCGGTCTGGATATTGGCCAGGCAGTTCGAACCGTGAAAGAAACGATTCAGCTTGCCAAAGAAGATGTGACCATTGCCACAAATTTGATTGAATCTCGATTTTTGGTGGGCTGCGAAAGCACCTTTGACCAATTACAAGACAAAATCAATCAGCGAAACTTTTGGCCCAGCAAAGACTATTTTCTGGCGAAATATGAAGAGCAGCGGCAGCGCCATGCCAAGTTTAATTCCACTGCCTACAATCTCGAACCCAACATTAAAGAAAATCCAGGTTGTTTACGAGATATCCAGTCGATTGGTTGGGTAGCTAAAAAGCACTTTCAGGTAATCAAAGGGAAAGAACTGGTTGAACACGGTTATTTCTACCAGGCTGAACTGGATGAATTGATTGAGTGTCGAATGCACTTGTGGCGGATGCGCTTTGCATTACACCTCATTTCAGGACGCAGTGAAAACCGCTTACTTTTTGACTATCAGCCCGATGTCGCTGAAAAAATGGGTTACGGATCTGAAGGCAAGGCGTCCGTTGAAAAGATGATGAAGGACTTTTTCCGCATCGTTCGCCGGGTCAGTGAATTAAATGAAATGTTACTGCAGCATTTTCGTCAGGATATCTTGTCTCTAAAAGTGAAATCTGAAATTCACATCAATGACGATTATGTCCTATATGATGGTCTGATATATCCAAATCATGACAACGTATTCGACGCCCCTGAGAAAATATTGCCCTTTTTCCAGCTACTTTGTCAGCATCCTCAAGTGACCGGCCTGCACTCCGCTACATTAAGGCTATTGCGGAATGCCCGAAAAAAGTTACAGCAGGAAAAACGCTACTTGTGTGAGTTTCCGGCGATTCGAGAACAATTTGTGCAGCTGGTGCGCAATCCGGCCTTTTTTGAATTACCCTGGGATTTGATGCACAAGCACGGCATAATGCAGATTTATTTGCCCCAGTGGGATCATATCGTTGGCATGATGCAATTCGATTTATTCCATGCCTATACCGTAGATGAACACACTCATCGATTGATTAAAAATTTGTCGGACTTCAACTGCAAAGAGCGCAGTAAAAACTTTCCCCGATGCGGTCGCATTGTGCGTAATCTGGATAAACCTGAACTGTTGTTCCTTGCCGGGATATTCCATGACATTGCCAAAGGTCGCAATGGCGACCACTCTAAGTTGGGGAAAGAGGATGTCATCTCTTTTTGCGACAGTCATGGTTATTCAGAAAGTGAAAAGAACCTTATTTCCTGGCTTGTAGAGCATCATCTAACCATGTCAGTGACGGCCCAAAGACGAGATATCTATGATCCGGAAGTAGTGCAGGACTTTGCCAAAATCGTCCGAAATCAGGATCATTTAGAGCACCTTTATGCCCTGACATTGGCAGATATCAGAGCCACCAATAATAATCTGTGGAATGACTGGAAATCGTCCTTACTTAAAGAGCTGTTCCTGCTTACCAAAAAAGCCTTCGAGAATGGTCTGGAAAACACTTTTGATCTCGCCTCCAGATGCCAGGAGCATAAACTCAAAGCCAGAGAATTGATTGCCGGGGAAGTCTCGGACAGGGATATTGACGCTTTCTGGAGCGAGCTGGCGGATGATTATTTCGTGCGCTTTAAACCGGAACAAATTGCCTGGCATACTATTCAGATCCTGGAACGACCTCTAATGAAAGATCTGCCGCTACGCATTGCCCTATCTGATAAAACAGCAAAATCAGGCACTGAATTACTGATATATGGTCAGGATCGCCCACGCCTTTTTGCTCAGGTTGCCTCCGTATTGGACAGCCGCAACTGTTCAATTCAGGATGCCCAGATTATGGTCAGCCAAAATGGTTATATCTTTGACAGTTTTATTATTTTAGAACAGGACGGAAAACGCATAAGCTCTCCCAGTCGTTTGAGGAGTCTGGAACAGGCCATTGTGCAACAGTTGCGTAAACCTGGTGTTGAGCACACCAACAAACGCCGTCTTCCGCGACAGCTAAAACAATTGGACGTACCGACAAAAGTACGCTTCTTTGGCTCACAACCCGATGTCACTTTGTTGGAGCTTGAAGCACTGGATACCCCTGGCTTGCTGGCCAGATTGGGGCATTTGTTTGTGGAATTGAATTTATCGTTGCGCATGGCCAAGATAACAACCATCGGTGAGCGCGCCGAAGATCTCTTTATATTGAGCAACGACCAAAACCAATGTTTAACGCAAAGCCAGGAAGTTGAACTGAAAAAAAGATTAACTGAAACCTTGGACGATGCAGCCTGAAGTTGCTGTTCAGCAATGAATAGAGCAACATGGCACGATAATCGTCCAATTTACTAGCCCATTTTACCAAGGAATATCACAGCAATGAGCGTCGATACTAGCGATCTTAAACACATTATCGAAACCGCCTTTGACAACCGTGCCAACATCACGCCCGCAACGGCTGATGATGGTGTAAAACTCGCCGTTGAAAAAGTCATTGGATTATTGAATAACGGGACTGCCCGTGTGGCTGAGAAGATTGCCGGCGAATGGGTTGTGCATCAGTGGTTAAAAAAAGCGGTGCTGCTCTATTTCCGCCTTTATGACAATGCAGTCATTGGTGGTGCTGAAAGCCGCTTCTTCGACAAGGTGCCCTTAAAGTTTAGCGAGTACAGCTCTGAACAATTTAAAAAGGAAGGGATGCGCGTGGTGCCTCCTGCTGCAGTGCGAACTGGCACTTACATAGGGAAAAACGTGGTCCTGATGCCGTCATATGTGAATATTGGCGCATTTGTTGATGAAGGCACCATGGTAGATACCTGGGCCACTGTAGGTTCATGTGCTCAAATCGGTAAAAATGTGCATTTGTCAGGGGGCGTGGGTATTGGCGGTGTGTTGGAGCCATTACAAGCCAATCCCACAATCATCGAAGATAATTGTTTTATTGGGGCCCGCTCTGAAATTGTTGAAGGTGTTATTGTTGAAACTGGCGCGGTGATATCCATGGGGGTCTATATAGGCCAAAGTACCCGAATCTACGATCGTGAAACCGGTGAAGTCCATTATGGACGCGTACCAGCAGGTGCTGTAGTTGTTCCTGGTAACCTGCCTTCCAGTGATGGTAAATATAGCCTCTATGCCGCCATTATTGTGAAAAAAGTAGATGCGAAAACGCGGGAAAAAGTGGGCATTAACGCGCTTTTAAGAGGTGCGGAATAAACATCGCTTTCAGGTCCAATGCATTGAGCATGATCAAACACTCAATGCCAGGACCAAATGCGAAAACCCACTACGAATCCTAACTAAAGTGTTCTTCGATCCAGGGAAGTGCTTCTTCTTCTGGTTCGAAGGTCTCCATGGCATCGATGACTTTCAGATCCGTCTTTGGTTTGCCTTGCAACTCAGTCAACAATTCAAACATATTGCGACCTGCAGCAGCAAACGTGTCGCCATAGCTACTATCCCCTAACGCGACAACAGCAAACTCTCTTCCTTCCATCAAGGGAAACTGCTGCTTTAAGTCTTCAGCGAAAAACTCGAGGTTGGGTGGAAAGTCTCCTTGTCCTGTCGTTGAGGTGACCACTAAAACTGACTTAGCCTGCTTAAAATCTTCAATGGTGGGTTCACTAAAAAGCTGTACTTCGTGACCTAACTCCACCAGCTTTTCTTCCGCCTGTTCCGCTACGTTTTGTGCGTTTCCGTAAACTGTTCCGACGAATATACTTATTTCTGCCACTACTGACTCCATAACGATTGAATTCTCTGCTCTGATTCTCCCCAAGCTGACAAGGTACGACCGAATCGATGGTCGACAGCACTGTGGATACTGATTGCCTGCTCGGTTCTTGGGTGATTAAAGCGCAGTACCTTGGCGCAAAGTGCCAGTCCAGTCAAATGAAAAGTGTCCCGCATAAAACGATTATGTTTATTATCACCATAATTAACATCCCCCAATATTGGATGGCGTAAATGCGACAAATGACGCCTTAGTTGATGTTTACGTCCTGTCTTGGGTAAAAGTTTCACTAAACTGTAGCGGGCTGTTGAGTAACGCCCAACTGGCTGTTGCAATTCGTATTGTGTCAGCGGCAACACCTCGGTCAGAGCGGATTGTGCTGGTTTATCCGAATTGGCTTTTTTGTCGGCAATTTTATCCAGTTTTTCTTTGAGTGGATAATCCACGACGTGTTGTTCATTGCAATGTCCCCTCACCAGTGCCACATACTCTTTAACAACCTGATGTTGGCTGAAACGCTCGCCAATTAATTTCGCCATTTCAGCATTGAGTGCAAACAGCAACACACCCGACGTTGGCTTATCCAGCCGATGCACTGGGAACACGTGTTGTCCGATCAAATCGCGAGTTTGCTGCATGGCAAATTGCGTTTCATGGCGATCAATCATTGAGCGGTGTACCAATAATCCGGATGGTTTAAACACCGCTACCAGCTCGTCATCCTGATATAGCACTCTTAATGATTGCTCATAATCTGCAACAATTTTTGTCATTGCTTCCTTCTAACCTTTATAATGCGCGTCCGATGAATTCCAAACAGCAGACATGGCCCTAGTAATATATGCAGACTATATCTTCTATCAGTGAGTTTTTGCTTGAAGCACATACAGAATATCGCATTTTTGATATGGGGCGCACTATCCGTGAAATAAACGCTCAATCGTTTCTGGAAATTGAAAATGGTTCAGAACCGGCCCCATACCCGCGACAACAGATGTTCTGGGTAGGCTTGCTGTTCTGGAATAAATCGTTGTCTACTCAGCAATATATCTGGTTTTTAAAATTACCGCTGGACGAGAATGGCTGTGTCGTTTGCGCCCATAGGGATCAGTTTTTACATATTATTGTAGATGCATTGGGCAAAGAATTCATCGAAGAGCACAAGGAAGCGAAGTTACCCGATAACCCTTACCAGTTTGCTCCCCCACAGCAACAAATGGCCGACTTTAACGCCATAGCTAAAAAAACATTGTCATTACCTTTAAGTTCGGATGCAGAAAAAGCCAGGTTGTATCTGGCAGCGCCAACTCCCGATGGTTGGCAAACACTCAGCATACAAGGGCTGTCAGATGCCTGTGTAACTCTTCAAAAGACAACACTCAATGGCTTAACCCAGTATTGGCAGGATTACCCTATCGAAGTACAACGATCAATAGGTGCTTCTTTGGAGAACATAGCTTTACCCGAGTCATTCAGGGCGACTTTAAGCGCCAAATTATTAAAGTCGGACTTCCATTCCGAGCAAGCATTATTATTGCTACGAGCCATTTCGAGAGATAACGATGACGTGCAACTGCGCACCTACGTAACAAAACAGTTAAATGAGAATGAATCTGTCTCTCAGGATTTGCTTATTGTGTTGGCTGGCCGTTTCTGGCATTGGTGCAGTCATGAAGCATTTTTATTGGCCTTTCTGGAAAAATGTGCCCGTGAAGATTGTTTCGCTGCACTTTACCCAGATTTAGTGCAAATCCCCGGAATTAGGTCTCACCTGCTTGCGGTGTTGCGCAACACCCAACGCTCTGCAGAATTGGGCAAAGCCATTGGAGCCTTGTTTCAACGATGAATCTAACTGATATACTGGTTCTGCTTGTTATTATCGTCATTGCTATTCAGTTCTGGCGCATCCGGGCGATTACCGAATTTGTACAACGATATTTAAGCTCTTACTGTGAAAAGTTAAACTTGCAGCTTCTCAGTGTGGCACGCGCTAAAACCGGTTTTGTGCTACATCGTGGCAAACTGGACTGGAAAACACAGTTTTACTTTGAGTTTTCCAGCGATGGCAGTAACCGCTATCAAGGCCATATTGAAGTGGAAGGCATGCAGGTCAAGCAAATTCATTTGCCGCCTCATACCTTTTAAAGCAAGTGATAGTTGCAAAAGACCAAACCCTACACCTTCACCCCATGACTATGAGCTTACTTCGCCGCACTGGATAAACTCAGCTGTGTTTTCAAAACGGTACTTATAGCAGGTATCAGGCTCTCATGTTTTTTCGCCAGAACGTGATGTGCCGGATTACGGAAAAGTTCACTGTAAACAACTGGCCCATGTTGAATGTGGCGTATTTCTGATTGTTCCATCACGTAGATGCCATACAGAAATTTACCGGAAGAAATGAGCTCAGGAATAGCACCAAGTAAGTTAATATTGGTGACCTGTGTAGAAAAGTCAGGTACGACGTATCTCAGCGCTTTTTCAGATGCATCGGTCATCACGACATGGGCGTTACTATCAGCTAAAACTTGTTTGTCGCAGGGAATATGCCGTATACACATGAGAACAAAAACTGACTGGGTGATAGCGGGTTGAACCGTGAGAATGTTAGAGTATCGACCATACAATGATTTTGAAGCAATCACACTACCATCAATTTTACCTTTGCTGACTTCCAGCATTTCCCGATGTGATGGCATTTCTACAAACACGATTGAGATCCCTAATTGCTTATAGGCCCGTTCGATAATAGGTATCGCAATACTCTCGACATAATCGTGTTTGACATAGGAGAACACTAAATGTGGTTGATGGCGGTACTGCTCAGGCAGGATTGGTTCAGCAACAGTGGTTAGCGGATTGAAAATGCCTAAGAGAGACAAAGCACATAAGACCTGCCCGAGTGAAATCCGTGATAGTAACCAGCTGAACGGCATAGAATGCTCTAGAAAGTACCAATCGTATGACGTGTAATTTTTGCAACTTGCAACACGGAACTCGATCAATTCTTTTGAAATTGGAATACCACTAGTCTAGTGCGGATCTGCGTTTTTGATATCCTACATTAGTCGAATGCGTCCGCTATCTGGCATACCTATTTCATCTTTAACAATTGCGGAATATCACTAAAAAATAGTGTAAGCCATAGCTAATCTGCGTGACACTTTTTCGTTCTGATTATTCAGGTCGGTGGCGAAACATTAGATGTCCGCTTATCTCGCCTACCTGTAATTCTTTTACCAGTTGATACCCACCATCTTCAAAAAAGTGCATGTATTTTGGCAAGGTGGCAAATACGGCGACACCCTGACTGTTCTCATTCTCCAGCATTATCGATTCTATCGCGGACATTAATAAATGGCCTAGACCATGATGTTGTTCATCAGGATGGACCCCCACAAAGGACAGCATATGAAAATGCTCTGCAGGTACGTTATCGATGATTTTCTGTTCTTTTTCCATCATTTGACGGGTACAGAAAAAACCCGCTGTGAGTAACATTTTTAAGCGCCAGTGCCAGAATCGCCCTGGACCAAAGGCTGAATCGGAATGGGCCAGACAGGCAACTGCCACCATACGTTCACCGTCAAATAAGCCAATTAAAGGTTGTTTCGCCAACCAAAAGGCATTGAGTTCTTCTCGTATTGCGGAGCGTAAACGGTTCTCATAGCCTTCCTTGTTTATCTGAAAGATATGCATGAACAGTGGGTCGTCATGATAGGCTTGATATAAGATAGAGCCGGCAATCTTCAAATCTTCAGCAGTGAGAAAGACAGCCTTGGTATTTTTATTATTTTCTATGGCTTCTGTGGTGTTCATAGTCGCAACCTGAAAAAAGACGGTTCTCAATTTACAGTATAGACTTGGATTTGTTAACAGTAAGTTAAAAATCACGATAAAAACCAGGTTGGCCCGATAAGCAAAAAACAAAAAAAGCTGCAGTATCTTTAATACAGCAGCTTTTCGGGTTTAGCCGAGTTTAACACTTAGATTTTGTGGTAGGCCTGGTCTCCCCAGCCGATTAAAGCACCGTTCTTAAGTACTAATGGCGTGCACTCTTCTTTTGTTGTTTTGCCATCTCCACGCTCTCTGTGGGTACGATAAAACAGAACCTGATAAACATCATTGTCACGTTTTATCAATTCGTTAAAGTCCGGTACTCCCAGACGACTTTTTACTTGCTCTGCAGACATATCCAGATCTAAGTCAGCGATAATGCGACGATTTTTATACTGACGATCTTCCCAGGAAGCTGAGTGGCCATCAAAACCGTCACCATCAACGGAAATCACACACCCTGACAGTGATAGCAGTAGTGGTGTCGCAATCAAGCAAGCTTTAAGTGTTGAGTTCATTTTTTTCTTCCCCGGAGTGTTTTAGAATTATTTCGTTACGATGCTACAACGTGGAAATCACAATCAAATCTCAGGCCAATATTTTAAGTTATTGTTTTTATTTACTTTTCATGAAATGTGTGAAAATTTCTGGTTTACAAAAATATGCAAAATCGCCACTATGTGGCGAATTACACTAACAATATCGCCAATATTAAGGTGGCACAGTGCAAAATATCGTTGAAATCTGTCGGCAACTGGCCGCTGAAGGCAAAACACCCAGTGTCGGGCTAGTCAAAGCCCGCGCCGGAAAACAGGTCCCCTTACCGAGCATTATTCAGGCAGTACAGCAGTGGCGTCAAAACCCTGAAGTGACATTACCCAACACAGCACCAAATCTGCATTCCGCGACAGGTCATGGGGACACTATTGAACATAAAAAAATAGCGGAGCTGGAGCAACGAGTAAGCCTGTTGGAATCGCAGTTGGAAAGCGTAGTGGCATCCGTAAAATCACTGACCTTAGATAAACGCTAGTTAAGTCAGAGCTATACCGCTCCCAGCCGAACTGGATAGGCAATGGTTACAATGGTGCCAGCATATGCAAAAAACTGGCAAGATCCGGTGCGAGGACTTCTTGGGGTTCTTTGCCAACCTGCTCCAAGACCACTTCACCGGTGTCGTTTAATACAGAGAGGATCCAATCATCTTCATCGGTGACGGCAAAAAATAGGGTGTCTCTTTGTTTTAAGCGCCTTTTCATGAGCACATGCGCAATCAGATTTTCTTGTAGCCGAATAAAATCATCCTGATTCCAGACAAACAACAATTGCAAGCCGCCCCTTTCAGTTTGGCAATCGATGTTGTCACTCCAATAACGGCAGTAATAACTTTCTAGCTGCTTATCAACAGATATTTGCAAGCCTTGCTCAAGTTGGAAAAGCGAATTGTCTTGCGTTTGCAACACGGGTTGCCAAAGACATTGGTCATCGTTCAAGCGCTGCTTTATCGCATCTGACGGCCAGTCATCATCAAATTCAATCTGCAATAAACGCTTTTTAGCGTCACAGTGCTGCAAAAATCGGCAAATAAACGCATCCAGTGCTTGTTCTATTGTCTTTGACATCGTTACCAGTAAGATTGAGGGTTCATAGTTAACATAAACCATTCTATTTATTATGACAAAAGCTGACTATCAAAACAGTTTGCCAGATTTGGATTTGGGCAAGGGTACCGACTACCCCAACGAATACACGCCAACTCTGCTAAAACCTGTAGGTCGACACTTAAACCGTGATCAACTCGGGCTGGAAGAGATGCCTTTTCATGGCGAAGATATCTGGAATGGTTATGAATTTTCCTGGTTAAATCTCAAGGGTAAACCAGAGCTGGCTATGCTGCTTTGCACGGTTCCGGCTAATAGCACTAATATTATTGAGTCAAAATCATTCAAGTTATATTTAAACAGCTTTAATCAGTCCCGATTTGGTTCACAGCAAGAAGTCATCGCACTATTGAAAAAGGATTTATCTAACTGTGCCGACGCTGAAGTCCAGGTGCAACTCACATCTTTAGCAGAGATAGACAACTGGCAAATTCAATTATTGCCAGGTACCTGTATTGATGATCTCGATATTGCCATTGATGCATATCATCCTGATCCAAGGTTGTTGCAAACTCACGCAAATGTGGTGGAAGAGCAACTCAATAGCAATCTATTGAAATCCAATTGCCTTATCACTAATCAGCCAGACTGGGGCAGCGTGTATATTCACTATCACGGCAAGCAAATATGCCACGAGAGCCTGTTGAAATATATCGTTTCATTTCGCTTGCACAATGAATTCCACGAGCAATGCGTAGAACGGATTTTTTGTGATATTCTGCAGCAATGCCAGCCTGAAAAACTCACCGTGATGGCCCGGTATACTCGACGAGGTGGATTAGATATCAATCCTTTCCGTAGTAACTTTCAATCCAAAATGGATAATATACGGACTATACGACAATAAATTTACCATATTTGTCCCTTTCAAGTAGTGATATGTGAAGACACGCACTATATTGATAGGAGCAAATTATTCTCATTTTACAGTAGTGCTGTATCCAGGTGATATTCTCAGAGAAATGCAGCTGAAATTTGATGAACGCAGGAAGTACCGTGCAAAGTCAGGATAAACAGATTAAATTGTTAAAACATCAAATGGCAGTGTTGAGCGACTTTATTGTGCGCTACAGCAAGGTGTACGATGGTGCTTTCCCAGATATCGATTCTGCCGTACAAACGCTACGCAACCACCTCAAATCAAATAACAACCTCATCGACGTGCAAAATACCATCAGTCGATTAACCGGTCCGATACTTAAGAATAACAACGCGTTACAACAATATAGTCTTGAGATCCGCAATTCTCTGGAGGGTTTCGCTAACGAGCTACTGGCAAATTATTCAAATTCTCTCGCGGTAAAACAACAGGTTCATGACTTTATTTCCAACTTGCATGCTAGTGAAACGGACATGCCTGGAACCATGAGCTTACTGCAGTCATGCCTCAAAAGGACATTGGAAGTCATACAGGATTTACAAGCAGCAGAAGACAGTAACGCCACTGAAGATGAAAAAACGGCTGAGTTGCACACTAAAGTCAGCCAGGAATTTAAAGAGCTGCTAGCGCAACTGATTGCCACAAACCCCAAAGAAAAAGTATTGCAAGAGCTCGATAAAAGATTAGAAGAGGGGTTATCGCGCAAGGAATTGCTAGAATGTTGTCTGGCAGTTTTACGAGCACTGTTGGAAGAAATTCTGTTGGAGCGCAAGCAGGCGGAGCGCTATGTCACCAGCCTGCAGAAAACCCTAAGCGGGATAGGACAGTCCGTTGACGATTCAATTGAAAAGTCCGAACAACAATATCAAATCAAACAAGAACATACGCAATCACTCAAAGCACATATGCAGAATATTGATGAGTGCGTCACGACCTCTGACGATCTTGATGAAATAAAAAAGCAAGCTTCCGAAGCTTTGCTTAAAATGTCTGAAACACTGGCTCAACGAGAACAAGCCGATCAGGAAGAACAATTAGTACTGATGGACCTGTTGTCCCAAATGAAGTCTCAGCTCGCAATACTGGAAAAAGAAACCGAGTCTTATCGCCAGCGACTACTTGAGCAAAAATACCATAGTCACCGAGATCCATTAACTCAGGTACCCAATCGCAATGCTTATAACGAGCGCATGGAGCTGGAATTCCGTCGCTGGAAACGGCACAAACAGCCATTGTGCATTGCAGTAATTGATATTGACCACTTTAAAACAATAAACGATAACTTTGGCCATGCTGCAGGTGATAAAACACTACAAGTCATAGCCCAAAACATTAGCAAGTGCTTACGTACAACAGATTTTTTCGCCCGTTGGGGTGGCGAAGAGTTTGTTGTATTGTTGCCTCAGACCCCCATGGATCATCTGGTAAAACCATTAGAGACGATCCGTAAACAGATACAACAAATTCCATTTAAATTCCGGGATAAAAACGTCAGTATCACCACATCAATTGGTGCCACCACGTTAGTGGAAGGTGATACCATCGGCAGCGCGTTTGAACGTGCCGATAAGGCACTCTATGAAGCAAAACATACCGGTAGAAATTGCTGTATCATTTTTGAAGGATAAACATGACCTCAGTTCAGTTAAATGCGATAGGGCCGATGAGCCAGCTATCGCAATTGGAAGTAGACAGACTAAAACGCTCGACCAACAAAGAGCTTTACCAGCTATTCCGGGATTGCTGCCTGGCAGTGCTTAATAGTGGTGCTGAAGTCGACGATTTTCACCAGATTTTCTCTCCCTATGAAGATTTTCAAGTCAACCTGATTCGCCGTGAACGCGGTGTGAAAATTGAATTAGTGAATCCCCCTAACCTGTCGTTTGTCGACGGCGAGTTGATTCGAGGGGTGCATGAACACCTTTTTGCCGTATTACGCGACTTGCTATACATGGGTGCGAAGCTGGAAAGTCACGAACTCGACTTTACCGATTCAGTGCATGTTACACATGCGGTTTTTGACATGCTGCGCAATGCCAAGGCACTCCATACGACTAATGAACCCAATATGGTGGTGTGCTGGGGTGGGCATTCCATTGGTGAAGTTGAATACAAATATACTAAAGAAGTGGGCTATCAAATGGGCCTGCGTGGCCTGAACATCTGTACTGGTTGTGGTCCAGGCGCAATGAAAGGTCCGATGAAAGGTGCCACTATCGGCCACACAAAGCAGCGCATTAAAACTGGTCGTTACCTTGGCCTTACTGAGCCCAGTATCATCGCGGCCGAACCCCCCAACCCGATTGTTGATGAACTGGTTATCATGCCGGATATCGAAAAGCGTCTGGAAGCATTTGTCCGTATTGCGCACGCCATTGTGATATTTCCAGGTGGTGTCGGTACTTCTGAAGAGTTGTTATACCTTTTGGGTATCATGTTGCACGAACAAAATCGCGATCAGGTGTTACCGATTATTCTCACCGGCCCCAAAAGTAGTGAAGATTACTTTAAATCCATTGATAGCTTTGTTGGTGCCACGTTAGGCAAAGAGGCGCAATCGCTGTACGAAATTATCATTGATGAGCCTGACCGTGTTGCACGAACCATTCGCGAACAGCAACAGGCAGTGAAAGAATACCGCAAACAAATTGGCGATTCTTATCACTTTAACTGGTCACTGAAAATCGAGCCGGAGTTCCAGCAACCGTTTGAGCCAAGTCATGAGAATATGGCCAATCTCAATCTGCATTTAGATCAGGGCAAAGCAGAACTGGCGGCTGCGCTGCGCAGAGCGTTTTCAGGTATCGTTGCCGGTAACGTGAAAGCTGAAGGTGTTAAACAAATTGAAAAGCATGGCCCCTTTACCATAGATGGTGATAAGTCGTTAATGACCATGTTGGATACGCTGTTGAAGTCATTTGTGCAGCAGCATCGTATGAAATTACCCGGCAGTTCAGAGTATGAACCTTGCTACCGAGTAGTTTCTTAAACCCCTTAAAAGGCAGGACTTGGACTTGCCCTAAGACTAACAGGAGGAAATTTGCGATTAGTACCATTCGTTTTTTCACGAAAATTGGTTACACTTTCAGCAAATTAACCTCCTAAGTTGATGAAAAGATTTGGCTAAATCAAAAGCAGTAAAACGAATTGCAATCGGTGTCGCTCTGTATGCGGTGTTTGCAGTTTCTGTCCTCATTTTTTATCCCGACAATCCGGATACCATGGGTTGGGAAGATCGTGAGCAATTTAATAAGGTGCAAATCAACAAACTGTCACCTGGAGTTAGTCACGAGTCTATTCTGGAGTTATTAGGTTCACCGGATATTAGTGAAGCCAAGACCACTAATGGTGACATTTTACAGGTGATGTATTATCGAACGCAGCACAAGAAGGCAGATGGCATCACCTCTCAGGACGAATGCACACCTCTATTGTTTAAGAACAAAAAACTCGTAGCCATGGGTAAAGCAGCCGAAGCAGAATTTGAAAATGATTCCTGAGTCGCAACAGGCGACATTCTCTGCACAGCTACTGGTTCAAATTAAATCGCTTTTGCGACTCAGCAAACAATATCATGAGACTGATAAGCCACTGACTATTGGTCAAGCTGAGACTGCCATGGCCGGCGTCACTGAGCTATTGGATAACTTCCCACAACAGACAATTGCTCAGTTACAGTTATTTAAATCCGCGCTCCCAGGCATTACCAATTTGCAATTAAATATGCTTATTACGGCACTTTTGTTGTGTCGCCGAAATCACTGGAACGCGACGACAACACACCAGTTTCTCTGTGGTTTACTTTGCTGGGCAGTACAGCACCAAAAACCTCTGGAAATCGCATTGTTTAAGGAGGATGCGGATGCATCTTCACGGGATAGTTCGAAAAATGTCCTCGTAAAGGCGTTGCAGAAAGGGAAGCGTGATATCTGGCTAAGTGTTATGCAAGGTGTGACGCGGAATATGGCGTTATCCCCCAGCAAACACTTAAATCAGCCATTTTTTCACAATAAAGCCGTTCTGTTTGGTCAGATGGCAATTTACCTTGCAATTCAAAGTATGCCAATAGGTAACAAAAAAGGCATGACACTGCACCATAGTCTGCAAAAACTAATGGCTATTCTGCATGTCAATAGCCTGCACTATGTTGAGTCCCTTCTCGATTACCCAGGGTCGTTAGCGCCCGGCACTCATATAAAAACACATGACAAGCAAACCTGCGTTGTACTGGATATCTACAATAACGAACTGCAAGTGAAGTTATTCGACAAAGCTGAGAAGCACTATGCAGCCCAATGTCATACCATCAGCTTTGAACATGTCATGACAGTATTGCCCGTTCTGCCATTGCGGCAAATTAAGGTGTTGGACAGTATTTGGGACAAGGAATGGCTTGCGCTTCCAGAACACCAAAATAAAGCCCAACCGCTGGAGATTCACTCCTACCGCCTTGACGCGCCACCAGCCAGTTTGAGAAATGTGCTGGAACATATGGATAAGCAGGACGTTTCAATGGATGAGCTGTCTGATCTGATTGCCCACGAACCCACATTTGTGGAGCACTTGAAGGAATCGGCGACGAAGGCTGCACGAGAAGAAATAAACGTCTCCGATTTAAAGCACAGCCTTATCTTTAATGGCCTGGAAAGAACCAAAAGCGTCTTAGTGCAACATGCTCTGATTACACGCCTGAACCAGCACTATTTTCCCTTGCAGGATGCATTCTTTCAGTTTTTAAAATTTTGGGCGCATACCGCATCCAGCATGGCTAAGGACCAGCCCGGGTTAGTCAGCGAACAAGTCAGTAACTGGGTTTATTTTAGTTGTTCTGGCCTGTTCACTAATGCGGAATTAAAAAGCCGCACATGCTGGCCAGTCACCCAGAAAATGCATTTAGGCATCAAAGCGGTAGCAGAGTGCCAGCATCCAGAACACTTTATTCTGCATGCGCAGAAATTGGCAGAATCCTGGTATCAGGAAAAGGAGCTGACGCTGGCCCTTCGCCTGATGCTAGCGGAGGACAGTGAACAAAGTACCGCCCTCAAATCTACTGCCTATAGCTTATTGATGAGCAGCTTTATTGTCAGCTACACCTTATTCACACAAGGGCAACTGGATACTCTAGAGAATGATGACTTATTACAACAAATGAATTCCAAGTTACGGGTCAGTTCTGAGGAATTAGCCATATTGACCAAAGATTCGTTGGAAAAATCCCACACTTACAGCCCAATTAGTAGCCAAACTCGCTTTTCAGACTAGCGTTTTCTGGCTTATCCTCTGATAAAATGGTATAAACCGCTTCGGAAAAATTCACCTTATTCGACTACACTAATTTCAGTAGAGCAAGATTGTTCACAAGAGCACATGCTCACTCTGGTAATACTTCGTTACCCACACATCAAGTGTAGTAATCGTTAATTTCATCAAGGAAATTTATCATGACACAACGAATTACCGTCATCCGTGGTGATGGCATCGGCCCGGATATCGTCAACTCGACGTTAAAAGTGTTAGACAAGTTGGGCTGCGACTTCACCTATGACTTTGCTGATGCGGGGTTAGTTGCACTGGAAAATCATGGCGAGCTGCTACCACAAGAAACGCTGGATCTCATTGCCAAGAACAAAGTCACTTTAAAAGGTCCACTAACAACTCCAGTGGGAGAAGGCTTTACTTCAATCAACGTCAGCCTGCGCAAGCAATTCCAACTGTATGCCAACGTACGCCCTGTGATGTCATTTAAAGGCACCAAAGCCCGTTATGAAGACATTGACATCATTACTATCCGTGAGAACACTCAAGGTATGTATTCTGGACTTGGTCAGGTTGTCTCTGAAGATGGCACAGAAGCTGAAGCCATGAGCAAAATCACCCGCGAAGGTGCAGAACGTATTGTTCGCTTTGCTTACGAGCTGGCACGTCGTGAAGGCCGTAAAAAGGTAACCGCGGTGCACAAAGCCAACATCCTGAAATCCACTTCTGGCTTATTCTTAAAGGTGGCCCGAGAGATTGCTGAAGAATACAGTGATATTGAGTCCACAGAAATGATTGTTGATAACACCTGTATGCAGTTAGTGATGAACCCCCACCAGTTTGATGTCATTGTTACTACTAACCTGTTCGGTGATATTTTGTCTGACTTGTGTGCTGGTTTGGTAGGTGGTTTAGGTATGGCACCGGGCGCCAATATCGGTAAAGACTGCGCCATCTTTGAAGCGGTGCACGGTTCCGCCCCTGATATCGCCGGTAAAAATCTGGCTAACCCCACTTCTGTGATGTTGGCCGCCGCTCAAATGCTGGATTACCTGAACATGAATGACAAAAGCGAAAAAATTCGTTCGGCACTTCGCGATGTGATTGAGTCAGGTGACCGCACTACTCGTGACCTTGGTGGTACTCAAGGTACAACAGAGTTTACTGACGCAGTGTTAGAGCGGCTATAACTTTGGCTCCTCGATTGTATAATTTTTTCAGGCCAGCTTATGCTGGCCTGATTGTTTTATAGCCTGTCTCAATCCTGATATTCATCTATTGTCATTCCTTCATGATTCACTGTGAAGCCCTTAGTGACTGCTTTTTAATTAGAAGTCTCTGGCTTTATCAAGGATATTTAACTTCAAGAAGGAATGAAAACATGAAACATATGATCAAACTAAGCTGCGCTACCTTGCTGGCAGGCGCTTTTTTGACAGCCCCTGTCACTGTTACTGCAGCGACAACGGAAAGTGGTGAAATGAAGGTTACACAAAACATCTCTGAGACCGTTAATCTGAATTTCGCAACCGTAAAACAACTGCAAGCACTACCTGGTATTGGTAAGAAAAAAGCCGAAGCGATTATTCAATATCGTGAAGAAAATGGCAGTTTTAGCTCAACCGAAGAACTGACGAGAGTCAAAGGCATCGGGAAAAAGGTGTTGCTCAAACTGAGCGGCAAAGTGTCGGTTTAAATCTCATCATTTGACTGCACAAAAAGCACAGGCACCTTTTAGGTGCCTGTTTTCGTTTTAAACTAAAAACATTGAGTACTATGTCGCTAGCGTTTTCAAATATTCAGAAAATTCCGCACCTAACTCTTTGTGTCGCAAGGCATATTCAACATTTGCTTTCATATAGCCTATTTTACTACCACAATCATGGCTGTTGCCCTTCATTGCATAAGCCTCAACTGACTCTTCATCGATGAGACTGGCAATCGCATCCGTTAACTGAATTTCATCCCCTGCACCCGGAGCTGTATGAGCCAGCTTTGACCAGATAGACTTACTCAGTACATAACGACCTACAATGGCTAAATTAGAGGGCTCCTGACCTTTTGGTGGCTTCTCTACCATCTTCACGATCTTAGCTGACTCTCCCGCTTTCAGTTCAACACCATCCAAATCGACGACACCAAATTTATTCACCAGCTCCCATGGCACCTCTTCTACCATAATCTGGCTAGCAGCAGTTTCGTCAAAACGCGCTACCATTTCCGCCATATTATCTTTTTTCAAATCACTGCTGGCATCATCAATAATGACATCAGGCAGCACAACCGCAAACGGGTTGTCACCAACCAGCGGTTTGGCGCATAAAATGGCGTGGCCTAACCCTTTTGCATGCCCTTGACGCACATGCATAATAGTCACGCCCGGAGGGCAGATAGACTGAACATCTTCCAACAGTTGACGTTTAACACGTTTTTCTAGGGTTGCTTCCAACTCAAAGCTGGTATCAAAGTGGTTTTCAATACTGTTTTTACTGGCATGGGTGACCAATACAATTTCGGTTAAGCCAGCCTCAACACATTCGTTTACCACATACTGAATCAGTGGTTTATCCACAATAGGCAACATTTCTTTAGGAATGGCTTTGGTAGCAGGCAACATACGCGTGCCCAACCCCGCAACGGGTATCACTGCTTTGGTTACTTTCATCTTAGGCTCCATAGAACAGACAAAATCATAAACGGCCACTCGCCGTTAACCGATTTTATCCTGTAACTGATTTTCCTCGGCCAATGGCATAATAATCGATGCCTAGCTCAGCCAGTTGCTTGGGGTCATATAAGTTCCGGCCATCAAAGATCACCGGGGTTTTTAGTTTTGTTTTTATTTTTGTAAAGTCAGGGGCTTTGAATTGTTTCCATTCGGTACAAATCATCAGCCCGTCGGCATCATCAATAACAGAATAGGGGTCAGAAGACAACGTCAGACCATCTGGTCTACCCAGTTTATCCGCGAGCGCTTCATTGGCAATGGGGTCATAGAGACGGATAGAGGCACCCGCTTCCAGCAGCGCTTGCATTGCCACTAAGCTTGGTGCTTCACGAATATCATCTGTGTTAGGTTTAAAGGTCCCGCCCCAAATTGCAATGGTTTTACCAGCCAGGTCATTATGAAAATGTCGACGTACCATATCTTCCAGCTTGGTCTTTTGAGATGCATTTACATCTTCTACACTATTTAAAATACGAGGGGTATAGTCATGGTCTAGCGAAGTACGAATAAGGGCATTCACATCCTTAGGAAAGCAGGAACCACCGTAACCACAACCGGGATAAATAAAGTGATAGCCGATTCGAGGATCGGAACCAATACCGTTACGCACCATTTCAATATCGGCACCGACTTTCTCGGCGATATTGGCCATCTCGTTCATAAAGCTGATTTTCGTCGCCAGCATGCAGTTGGCCGCATACTTAGTCAGTTCGGCACTGCGCCGGTCCATCACTATTGTACGCTGATGATTGCGATTAAAAGGCGCATATAAGCGATTCATAACGCTAACAGCACGCTCACTATTTGAGCCTAAAATAATGCGATCAGGCTTCTGACAATCGCTAACGGCAGCACCTTCTTTTAAAAACTCAGGATTCGAAACAACGTCAAACTCGATCTTTTGTTTACGTAAAACCAAATCAGACTCGATTGTCGCTTCGACCTTATCGCCAGTACCCACCGGCACTGTCGATTTCGTAACCACAACCACATAGTTGTCAATATTAGCCCCAATGGTTTCTGCTACTTTCAAGACATACTGTAAGTCTGCAGAACCGTCTTCATCCATAGGCGTACCGACTGCAATATAAATCACCTCAGCAGACTTAACGGCGGACGACGCATCCGTCGTAAACTCTAGGCGCCCTGCCTTATGGTTGTCTACTACCAGTGGCTCTAAGCCTGGCTCGTAAATGGGAATTTGACCATTTTTTAGATTGGTTACTTTCGACTCGTCAATATCCACGCAAGTGACGTGATTTCCCAAATCTGCGAGTACTGCTGCCTGTACTAAGCCTACGTAGCCTATGCCAAATACTGTTACATTCATTTATCAATCCTTAAACTTTCCAAAATCCAACTATTCGTAATACGACAAAATTATATCGGTTAACTTATCTTGCATAAAAAATGGTATTTTTTCGTATTTAGCAGGTGAGAACGATTCTAGCTGCAACGCCAGCTCAGGTACTTGTTCAACGGAGTGTGTCGCCAACGCAAAACCGTTTTTTACAACATAATCAGCCAATTCCGCTTGATGCTTATCTTGCCTTTCCAGATTTGCCACCACCAAACATTTTTTACCGTCCTCCAACAAAGAAAACACACTACCGGCACCGGCATGCGTAATAACAGCGTCGGCCCACGCTAAATGAGACTCCAGACTGGAATCAAACTCGAAAAAATCAAAATTCTTCGGCTTGTATCGTCCGTTTCCTATCTGTCCCCGAAGGACGTATTCTCCAGGAAATATAGCATCGTCCAGAACTTTATATAGGGAATCAAAAGGTGTCGTACCAACAGTAATAAAAATATTCATAAACGACCACACCAGACAGCTTTTGGATACAATACTAACAGCTCTTTGTTTTGCACATAAAAATGATTCGCCAAACGATACATTAAGCGTCCAGTAAAGGACTTACTGTAAAACCTGCACCACGTCTCGATATGAATCACTTTTATTCCATGAAGCCTTGCTAAAACTGCCGCACTCAAAGCAACACCCGGCCCAGTAGTGATAAGTACCTTAACGTCCCAATTTCTCAATAATTCATGAAATAATAAGATGTTTTTCCAAACTGACAGTATCGCTTTTAAAGCACTAAATCTATGATGTTTATCTCTTAATGGTTCGCAGCGTGCTAGCTGCTCAAAGGTACCAAATTCTGTGGCACTTCCTTCTGCATAGGCAATCTTCGCCAAGCCAGATTCCTCTATACCGGGCAGGGCTGCCAAAAGACGTTTCATCTGTGCTTCGTGACCACCTTCTCCATATACCAACATTATAGCCTGAGGATTTTTCATTTATATTGACCTCAATATGGTAACTAGTTCTGAGTTGACTTTTCTTGCATCAAATTGTTTTGCCGTGTCCAACGCATTTGCACTCATATCTTCAAATAATTGTTGCGATATTTCATTTGCGCGACTTAGCACCGGTGCCAGAGATGTTGATTCCCCAGCGCTAAATTGCATCCCATTTATCCCCGACTTAAGATAGTCTCCCATGCCAGCGATTCCGCTCCCTATAACAGGTTTGCCACAAGCCATCGCCTCCAACCCGACTAAACCCAGACTTTCTTGCAGTTCTGACGGGAATATAAAAAAGTCGCAAGCAAGATAATGTTTACGAAGATCTGCATGAGCTACTTCACCTGTAAAAGTGACTTTCGTATCCAATCCCAGTTCATTGCTTAAATTAACCAGCAATTGTGCCTGTTTGCCAGTGCCTACTATCTCGCATTCAAACTCAAAATCAACGAGCGCCATTGCTTTGAGCATTGTATCGACGCCTTTACCTGAATCGAGTCTTCCTATATAGCCGAATCGAACCGGACGGGTAAATGAAGTGGTTTGCTCTGGATAAAAAGTCTCTGTACTGATACCACCACTGGGGCTCACAAAAACTTTATTTGGGGAAACACCAAACTCGCGTTGCAAGTAAGCGCTCATCCAATGTGAAGGAACGATGACTTTTTCTGAAAGCGATAGTGTTTTCTGAGCCAGCTTACGTTTTATTTGCCCTGTGATCCTGGCATCATTTTTAGTCGGTATAACATCGCCACCATGCACATGCGCCACTACTTTAAACTTTCTAAACATAGACATGATAAGTAGGGGAATTGCAGTATGCGCAATAAAGTGAATGTAAATCGTTCTCTTAGTAAACATAAGGGAACAAAAAGCCCTGGCCAAAAACAAAGCATAATCGAACAGTTTTATAAACTTACTTTTACTCTTGCCCGAAATAACCGTTCGCTTGACGTCCAACCCAGCCTTGACCATTCCTGTTTCTATATTTTGCACGAAAATACCGAAAGAAGGCGTTTGGTTGCCAGGGTACATATTAGATATTAGTAAGAAGCGGCTGCTCATTTATCTTCCATCACTATTGATTTCCAGCGCATTCCTATGCGCGACCTGTCAATTTTCTGTAGACCCTGGCGAAGATTGGAAGGTTCTTTTTAATCCAAAAACGGGTGTAGTAAGGTAATGTGTATAATGACAATTTCGTCAGGCATTCTGGAAGAGTCAACGTTCTTTGTTGCATGACAGCCAATAAGACTGCCATGTCTTTTCTATTTTTCTTGGTCATGCAATGATCAAATTTCCGCATCAGCATTTGAAACCCTTCGACTTTCTTTTCAGAAATACTAATTCGAGGCGAATCGTGAGCGGTATGAATCACGTAGGTAGGCTTTGCAATCTTTTTGGCTCTGCCTTTTGCGATGAGCAAACGAATCCAGATATCCCAGTCCTGGCTGGCTGGCATATTTACATCAAACATTCCGATATCTTTTAAATAAGAGGTACGTGTGAAAGCCTGATTTGTCCCATACTTATGACTTAACATATCTTCCAGATATATATCCATTGCTTTAGTCGCGACTAGTTTCCTGGAAGGTCCAAAATCCCAATAGAAATTTGAAGTGATAAAAGAATATCCCTCTTGCCATGCATCAAAGAGTGATTGTAGTCTTTCTGGCAGAAATTCATCGTCATCGTCCAGACCAGTAATAAACTCTCCACGAGCAGCCTCAATGGCGATATTCCGCGCAAAACACGCTCCTTCAGGCTCTGCCATATGGAAAACTCTGATTTTTTCATTTCCTTTTGCTAATTGTTCCAAATAGGCTTTGGTACCATCAGTTGAACTATCATTCACAATGAGTAGCTCAATATTTTTATAGCTTTGTGACAAAACAGAAGCAACCGCGCGCTTCAGCAACTGGACACGATTGTGAGTTGGCATATAGACACTAATTAAAGGAGGCACATTATTTCCGTTTATTATTTATTCTCTTCGACGCCATTTTGTGAATTGTACTGAAATGATGGTGATACAAGGTATCAATTTCAATCGACGCCCTGTTTGAAAGTATCAAAAACCGATTAAAAATTTGTTTTGTCCAACTTCAGGTCCCGATTAACGCATTACTACAATCAACATCTTTCGTAAGAAGAATACACGCGTAATTTGTAAAGGCACCTTAAACCGTTAGTATAGTATTTAAAATACCAGGCCAATAAACAAAGTTGAACTTTCAGCTGTGTTGGAAAACGCTTTTCAGATGCGATTTTTAAAAACGCTGTAACTGGCGGAACAAACCCTCTTACCAAGCTTCGCCAGGTAAATAGTTTTCCGGCCGCATCGTTTCTGTGGCGCTGTGTATATCCTCCCCCAACAGTTCTTTTTATTTTAGTAATTATTTGTCTGATTGTGTCCCGGGCAGGGTGTTTGACAACAACGTTACTTCTATACTCAAGATTAAACCCGTGTTGGTGTAATCTCTGCCCGAAGTCAGCATCACCGCCTGACAGTAATTCAGTATTGAAGGCCCCAACTTTATCCAGCATTGCTCTGGTCACGAACAGATTAGCGGTTACAGCAAAGTTTGCTGATTCTATGTAGTGCTGTTGCGGAAATGCAAATAATTGCTCATAAGCCTCTAAAGTACTAGGTTGCTCTTGCCGAGTAAAAACACTGACTTTACCTCCAATAGCCGAATTAATTTCATGTTTAAGACATGAAACCGCGTTCTTAATCCAATCTTGATCAGGTATACAATCTGAATCTGTGAAGCCCACAAAATCTTCGCTCTGCAAAGACGCTATCGCTTTATTTCTGGCATTATAAGAACCCGGTTTTTGTTCCAACAAATAACAAACAAATGGAAAAGCCTGAGTGATTTTCTCAATATCCTCCGTCGAGCCGTTATCCACCACATAAACTCTATACAACGAACTATCATAGCTTTGTTTTTCTAAAGCTTCCAAGCACCGCCTTAGCCGCTCCCCATCATTGTATACAGGTATAATTATGGCTACTTTGATCATTATCAGGCTCTCTCAGAATGCAAGCTATTATCCGAAACTTTATGCATATGTCACCAACTCCCTTTCCCTCTAGATATTTAGTATTAAGGAATAGAGAAATACGTTGCCTTCAGGTCACTTTCATAGTGAGTGCACTCAATTCCTAAATGTCTGCCGCTCCAAACTTCAAAACGATACTGGAGTTCTTTTGACAAAAGGCCGCAGATTTTATTGCAAGACCGGTAGAATCACAACTCGAACTGGTATAAAAAGGTCATGCATGTCTCTTTTTATTGAACTGCATGGCAGGAAATGAATTCTACAACGGGTTAATAGTAGGGATTTCGTGAACTTTTCAAACTTGAGCGATGTCTATTTCGTAACATATGGATTAATAGACGCAAAACGTCCCTTACTTTTAGCGCCTCCAACCCACCAAAAAACTCACCAATCAGCCGCAGTTTTTCATCTTGCGAAAGCCCTATCTCTTCCTCAGGATACAATTCAAAGTCACTGGTGGAAAACAAATCATCTCGATTAACGAGTTTAAACTGTTCATTTAACAAGCGATTGTTTTTTATGAATCTTTCATAAATATGATAGGCACTCGACATGGAAGGAACTAACTTTTGCAATCGCAACTCAGGGTTTCTTTCCAAAACGCACATTTTAATAAAATCCGTTATCGCCTGGTTGCTGAAATTACTAATCTCGCGCGCTTCATTTACAGCGACATCAAATTTACAGACAGCTTCATTTACCCGTTCGTCAACAGTGCATAGCGGGATATCACAAATAGAGAAAAAATCAGCAACAACACCATCGTTATGCAAATACTCTGGCTCAAAAATCCGAACTTTTAAATTACTTTCTCCTACAGACTTAGCCCAAAATCCAATTCGGGTAAAATAATCTAAATACTTGTCGAACCGTTCGGAATAATTCGGTAAGGGTGATATTTCGTTGCCAAAAAAGCGCCTGGCAGTAGAGTGCGTAAACTTGAAACCCTGCTGATAGTGAGAGACCAGCTGCTTATCCTGCCTTCTGAGGTAAACTATAACCGTAATTTGATCATAAATAGATTTAAGGTTTTGGCAAAAAAGGGAGATTTGATCTTCATCAAACAACCAGGACAATTCTTCAGAAGATAATATATGGCTACCGGGCAACTTTCCCAGCTCATCAAATAGATTCTCATTTACGCTGGCTTTGAAGAATTCACCACTACCTTCAAAATCAACCCAACTGCTGCAACTGCCTTTAGGGTAGCTTTTTCCATTGGGCATTTGATGAAATAGTCGCCATCCATTCTTTTTCAATGCTCGTTTGTTCTCCACCAGCGCTTTTTGAATCGCTGATGTACCTGTTTTATGGGAACCTATGTGTAAAATAAGTTTTTTCATGATTCTCTTATTTTACCTAACATTGCCATGCATTCTTCTTCTGATAATTGCGAGAAATCAGCCTCGAATAGCGGCTTATTTAGTTTTACTTTTGCTTCTGACCAGTGCCACCACTGAACGTCATTAAGTTTGTCTCTGATTTTTTGATTAAATCTGTATTTGATGACCTTGGCCGGATTACCTACCGCAACAGCAAATGGTGGTATATCTTTAGTCACAATGCTCCCTGCCCCTATGACAGCCCCATTACCGATACTGACATTCGGAAGGATAATTACTGAATCTCCAATCCATACGCCGTGTCCAATTTTGACTAATGTGTCATAAAAGCCTGCAACTGGCTCACTAGAATGTATAAATTCCTTTTGAGCATGCGCATTCATATTGAGATGAGTCACGATATGATTTGAACTCCTAACGACGAGTCTTCCACCAATGGCACAAAATGAGCCAATCTCACACTGACCAATGTGGGATGCATAATTTATTCTTGTGAACCTTCCAATACTGGTTTGAGGATGGACAAACGATCCTTTTGCAACAAGTATATTCTGTTGCTTCCAGGCCCTTCGACGCCTCACATCTCTTAGGTAATTAGTAAATTTGCGCAGCATCTTCTTTCTTAACAATCATGAAATAACACAATAGGTTGTAGGTTAAGTAAAAAACCGCTCCACTGATAGCATATGCTGCGATCATGTGGATAGGGTCGTAAGCAAACCAGTACATAAGTAATAATCGGACAACTAAAAATATTGAAGTCCATACCAAGCCTAATTCCTGCCTATCAAGAATAATTAGAGAAGAAGCCAACGGTGAGCTAATAAATTGAAAAAATTTGAATAATACAATCAAGTTGAGAAAAACAATACTATCCCGCCATTGACTGCCCAGTACAATTTCAACAATAAGCTCAGAGGAAAAGTAGAGAAAGAGGGAAAGAAAGCCGCCGATAACAACAAGCTTACCCAATGTTGCAATATAAATACTCCTTAAATTGTTTTCGGCAAACGCATCTACAGCATACTTATAATAGACCTTCCTCATAGACTCCATCAGCAATTTAAACGGAAAATCAATCAATTTGTAAGCCATGGCATAAAACGCCACCTGTTGGGAGCTGAAAAAACTAGATAACATGAATATTGGCATTAATACGGCGAAATTATTGATAAAATTATTTGGCGTATTTACAAACAGAAACTTTTTGTATTTCTTGAGGCTGTAGCAGGTCTTTCGAATAGAGAAATTTATTCCGTTTATCCCTTTCCCACCTTCTCTAACGAGATAAAAGCAGGAACACAAACTCCCCATCAAATACCCATAGACCGCATTGTGGCTTGAGCTCTCCAGCATTCCAAGTCCAATTGTCGCTACGGCAGAAACTCCAGCATTTAAAACCAGCGCATTTCTTAGAGTATTAAACCCATTTTGTCTTAGTATCTGACTTGAATAAATCTGACTAATACCCAAAGAAAGTAAAGCGATAAAGAAAACAGGGTAATGCACTTTTATAGTCTCAAATGTTGCATCCTCAAGACCAACTAATTGCATAAGTTGTGTTACAACAAATACAATTGTACAAACTAAAAGCACTAGAAAAACACAGGTTCTGTTCATCGCACTAGCTGAGCGCTTGTCACGACACAGCACTATCGACTGTTCGTAGCGACAACTCAACACGATAGCTATCATGTTAATGCAGGACAAAAGCAGGTAGAAAGCGCCCAAGTCCTGAACATCGTAGAGTCTTGATATTATAGGGATGCTGGCAATAGATATAAATGAAGCGACCCCATTTCCCAATAACAAGTGGCTAAATGCTTTAAACAATGGTTTCCTCACTTATGAACCACTCAAAATAATGGAATGTCCAAATCTTCGCGCAAATTACCGTGCAAACTAGTTAAATGATCTAGCACTGTTAATTTGGTTGATTATCGGAATAGTTAGAACAATTCAGCTCTTTATTACTCATGAGATGACTGCTTTCTAAGGTCTTCGATTTCAGATTCCATTATGGCCACTTTCTGCAAAAGTCGAGTAACAGACATTTGCAAGCGTGCTCTTTCGATGTCGGCAATCAACAATTTGATCAATGCCAACGCTATGCCAATTAACAGTGGTATGATAGGCGGGTAGGCAATACCCAATTGAAACCCTATCATGTCATTAAGCTTTGGATTGATGCCATACAATAAAACAGCGATGGCGATGACCAACCATTTAACGCCATCTCTTTGAATTAGATAATCTTTTCTGATTAACCAAAATATACTACCGGCGATAACAAACGCAAGAATAGCTGAAATTACCTGAGGACTGGAAAAAGACACAATCATTTCAATCTTCTGAAAAGTTTTGCACGATTTTCAGGTGCAGATTTAGACAAACTCAACAACAACGTAGAAATCATATAAAACCCAATTTTAAACCAGGAGTGAAACAACCGTGAATGCCCCGCCATACGGGCGTTGATTGTTACGGGTATCTCAATGTATTTTAATCCCGCGGATTTAAGCAACAATAACACGCCGACATCCTGGTATTCCAGAAGCGCTGCCTGCTCTGAGGTTAACACTGCCAAAGCTGCGCGATTGTATACTCTAAAGCCAGAAGTCACATCTTCTATAGCAATCCCACCTATAGCCCGAAACAGACGCCAGGCCAGCTTCTTTGCCCCTGTCCCGCGCTGCACGCAGGATCCGACAACCATATCTATATCACTATCTCTTTCAATGGTTTCCAGTAGCACTTTTGATTCTGCTGCCGAATGCTGTCCATCGGCATCCATTGTGAGTACATACTTGTACCCTTTCTCGTAGGCATACAACATACCAGTCTGAGTCGCTTGCCAAGCCCCCCGGTTTTCAAGATGACGAATGGCAGTCAGATTGAGGCTTTTTAGCAATGCAAACGTAGAGTCTGAGCTGCAATCATCAATGACAATGATTTCTGCCGCAGCATAGTGCGCCCGGATATCATCAATCACAGCTTTGATACTTGCTTCTTCATCTTTAGCAGGTATGACAATGGCTACATTACGACTCAATCCAAACTCCTTTAAACTGACAGCGGCAAATTATACAGATAGGAGCCAACAACACTAGTTCATTTTTGTTTCCTGACTGAAAATGACCTTAGCATTTTAAAAGTTATTCCAATAAGTAGGAAAGACATTGACCATTCAGCGAATAGTCGCCCGTAAGCGACCGCATTAACTCCGAAGTGACCGATAAATGTAACGTCAAAAAGGATCATGACCAGCACACCTACAATACAAACTTTGACGAACATGCTTTCCTTGTGGTTTGCAAAGAGAAAAGCAGATAACAAAGCGTTAATAGCATTTGGTAACAGGGCAAAAACAAATACCGTAATAGAATCATAAGCTGTCAGGTACTTTGGAAATACGGCTTGTAAAATCATCTCACCAAATATAAGCCAAAGACCCAAACCAGAGACAAACATCAGTAAAATCAGCCCCGCACTTTTGACCAATATAGCGGCCCTCAAATGTTGACTAATCGACCGATTATATTGATTGAAAAACAAGTAAGTAATTGGCATCAAAAGCATAATCGCAGCTTCGTACACTTGCAAACTGAAAAAATATCCGGCTATGCTTTCTGCTGGCATATCAAACTGGTTAATAAAAATCATGTCCAGTCGCATAAAAAACACGGTCACTAACTCAATGTAAAAAAAGCGACGCACTGTCGAATTTCCCACACCAAACCGCAATGAGTCCAGACTCCACTTTGCGATCTTCGTGACCCGGTACGTATTTGTGAATAATATTGTTGCAAGAGCCGCTACTATTGACGTAGCAAAAACGTGAATCGCAGACATGCTTTTTACATTTAAGATAATGACTATTAGTAGCCCCAGCCAAATGGTTCTGTACAACGGCCAAGCGAGGGCATCTAGCAGATAGTTTTGACTGCCTCTGTTAAAGGCTGAGACGATGTGAATAACATGCAACAATGATGCTGATAATATTGCGATTACCATTAAATTGAGGTTAGCCAACCAACTAATAATGATAGTAATCGAACAGATTAGGGCGGCCAACATTACAGTAGATGCTAATAATTTCGAATAGCAATCAGTATTTAGCTGACTGACAAATTTGAAAATTGCATCCTTGTGTCCGAAGTTAATAAAAATTAATAGTAGAGAGGCTAAAGTCCAGTAGTACCCATACAATGCATACTCACCTTTAGTTAAACGGTCAGCGAGCGTCAGCAATACCAATACACTTACTATGACATTGATCGTCGTAAAAACTATGTACCTTGAATATACTTTTAGCAACAAACACTTCCAGACAATCGTCGGACCATGACGATGTTTTATTTAGCGATTACGTGTACATTCGCCCGATGGCTTTCTTCTTGAGTTTTAGAATCCAGATTATCTGTTTTTGCTAACAAGTCACAGACTGGGGTATTCGGATTAAAACCAGTCGGAGCCGATATCAATAATTCTCGCAATAGTATGAGGTCATTTTTCTCACAACAGTCACTGATTTCGTTGAGTAATGCATGAAGTTCTGCCGTCCCCATCGATATTTCGTTTGCTCTCATGATTCTTGGATGTCTGGTATCCAACACATCACCGCCAATTAATAACTCTTCATACAACTTTTCACCTGGACGTAATCCAGAGTAAACAATTTCTATATCGCCTCTTTCATTCTCTTCGTTTTTTACAGCGTATCCCATGAGTTGAATCATCTTTCTTGCAAGGTTAGCTATCTTAACGGGTTTCCCCATATCCAAAACGAATACATCCCCTCCGCTCGCCAGCGCTCCGGCCTGGATCACCAAAGAGGCCGCCTCGGGTATTGTCATGAAATACCTAGTAATCTCGGGGTGTGTTACCGTAACTGGCCCACCCGCCTCAATTTGACTTCTAAACAATGGAATGACCGAACCAGAAGATCCCAGAACGTTACCAAATCTAACCATACTAAATGTGGTCTTAGTTGTATGACTTGCCATATCCTGTACTACCAGCTCAGCCATTCGTTTGGTAGTACCCATTATATTTGTTGGACGCACAGCTTTATCAGTAGAAATCAACACAAAGTGCTGCACTCCATATTTATGCGCATATTCAGCCATATATTTGGTGCCCCAAATATTATTATATACACCTGAAAGTGTATTCATTTCTACAAGCGGAACGTGCTTATAAGCGGCAGCATGATAAATGGTATCAATTTTGTAGGCACTAAAAATTCGGTCAAGCATCATGCTGTCCGTCACTGAACCTAGTATTGGATATATTGCAATATCACCTGCCAGAAAACGAAGTTCCTTTTCTATCGAATACAAATTAAATTCAGAAATTTCCAGAAGGATTAGCGATGAAGGATTTTGCTTCACTAACTGACGACAAAGCTCGGATCCGATAGAACCTCCAGCACCAGTAACCAGCACAGTTTTTTCATTAACACAGTGCCCCAACAATTCACCAGAAGGCTTTACCTGATCACGCCCCAACAAGTCTTCAATTTGTACGGACCTTAATTGCGACATACTCACTTTCCCACTAACCAGATCGGCTGAGCCTGGAATTGTAAGCATCTCAACATTTAATTCTTGTACTGAATTAAATATCTTTCTTTTTTTGTCGGAGGATATGCTTGGTATTGCGAAAAGGAGCTTTCTAACTTTAAGTCCATCAACTAAAACTTTAATTCTCTTCGGGTCAAAAACATCTACACCAGCAACCGAAGTTCCGATTAATGATTTGTCATCATCAACGAAAGCGACCGGTAAATATTCAGCGCCGTTCTGCAACGCCAGACACAACTGCCTGCCAGAAGATCCTGCTCCGTAAATAATGACAGGAGCTCGGTCTTTCCCTGTTTTTGAGTTAATCAGACCTCTCACAAGTAAGCGTGATCCAGCAATAAAAAACAGGATAAACATTGCATATATAAAGGGTACGGACCTTGGCAGTTCGGCCCCTAATAAAAAGGTAAGTATCACGAGAAGAAAAACCGAAGATGTCGCGCCCCAAAAAATAGCAACCAGAACCTTTACATCTAAGTATCTGATAACAGCCCTGTACAACCCTAACTTTATCCATACTGCCAATGATGAAACAGCTAATAGTAAGACTAACCATTTAACTTCTGACGTATACCACACATCCCATTGCTCCCCTACCCTGATGATTAGAGCCAGTTGCATTGCAGCGAGAATAAAAAAAATGTCGAATACCAGTGTTACCAGCCTTTTCTGCCAGCGAGGAATTTCAAAAAAACGGTAGAGTATGTGAAGCATGAGATATTTATAGGTGGAACAGAAAATAAAATAAGACGGCACTATACCATTAAGTGGTGCCAGTAAACAAAACTCAATTCTACATAAAACTAAAATACCACCTAAATCCCTATGTAGTGGTCCTACAATGATTTAAGCGAACAGTTGATCGTGAGACTGACACCTTTGTATATGATCCTCCAGCCTTTAACTCATATCAAAAAATTAAATGAGAAGAATTGAACAACTATATTATGATCCTGGCAACGACAAGCAATCGGAAATGCAGGCATTGCCGCAAAGTGTAATATAGTTTATGAAAGCTAGCATTTTCAGGTATTCTATATAACAAGATTGAAAATAGCCTATTTAAGATCACGGATTTGACACTCAATCATGGCATATCAGTAGGTAAGACTTTAGTTTATACTTTTTACTTCCCACAGATGGTTAGTTCACCTTTAATTCGAAATTTTACTCCCTAGTAAAAGATACAGGAATGTCTAGTTTGGCTCAGCAACCAATATTATTTAAGCATGTAGGTAGCTATACACTGCTTTTCTTTTTATCTGTTTTCAATCCTTTTTCCGTCATTGATGACCTGCCATTTTCGTTAGCTCCTTTAACGGTTCTTGCAACACTTTTATTGCTCATATATAAGATAAAACACACTCTTGGATTTACGCTTTTCTGGCAACGTTATCGAGTTGAAATTGTATTGATTGTGCTTTACCAGGCTATTACTCTCGCATCTCTGTTGCACAACAGTTTCAGATACAATGACACACAAGAGTTCGTCAATTGGGGACTTACATTCATAATTGTTCAGGGCACTTTGCCTATGGCTATCTTTTTGTATCTCCTGCCTCAAAATGAATCTGGCCTATCGCTAACTAAACTGAAATACAGTTGGGTTTTGCCACCTTTAATTTGCATTTTTATTGGTGCGTTAGCCACTCTTCAGAAAATTGACTATGAACTATCTGAAAACATCTCTCGCTTTTTTATCGCCAGTTATTTCGATTCGGCCAGCAACATTAGAAGTGTCTTTGCGATAAGCACTGACTTAGGAGCAATATCGGCGATCATGGCGATTAGCTACCTATTTTTATTGGCTTATGCTTTAAAATTGGGTCTTAACAAAGTCTTAGTACTCACTCTTTTTGCAGTTGTATTTGGAGTTTCTGGGGGGTTGCTCAGCGGATCTCGTGTTTTTCTGGCGATGTTTGGTATTGGAATACTATTGTTGTCTTTCATCAATTTTAAAGAAAGACCACTTACATTAATCATCCTTCTGTTCCAATGTCTGTTGATAGGATTGTTATTTGTTTCAATAGTCCCCTTAAAGAGCGCAATTAAGATTACTGATCTTGTTCCGGTTGCATTGCCCTTAAATGCGGGGCTTCCAGTAATTATCAGCGATATTTTCCCACAAGGGGTTTCTAATTTCTTTTCAGACCGGATCATGTTGTGGACCAGAGCGATTGAACAAGTATCAGCAAATCCACTTTTGGGGATATCAAACGGCGGATTCAGATTGATTGGTGAGTCGGTGGGGGAAACGAAAGTCAACAATACCCATAATATTCTGGTTCAAGCTGCGGTAGATGGTGGCATCCTCGGATTGAGTATCCTCCTAGCCTTAATCTTCACTACATATAGAAAAATCAAAAGCTTGAGCACACTCGTTATCTTTTGTATATGTTTTGCCTGTTTAATGGTCGACAACTTTGTTGACCATAGTTTACCGTGGATAATTATCGCCTCGGCCGCTTTGACTATGAAGTCGAGAATACATGAGGATATTAGTGCAGCGGCAACAAAATCTCATTTTATCGAAAGCTATCTGCCGAAGATTCTGATGATTTCTTGTCTGTTCACTTTACTCACGATCATCTCCATCTATTCTTACAAACGCCAACAAGTTCAAACAATGGATAGTTTGAAGATGATTGAAACAGCTTATCCTTTGTTCTCACATAAAAGAAAAGAAGGGCTTCCAATAATTATGGCTGGAACTACTGGTGAGAACTTAAAAAACGCTAAAAAATTCAATATTACCAAAATGTTTTCTACCATAGCGCCAGAAAACCTATGTAATTACCTGTACCCTGATGCGATCATCTTATTTAACCCAAATGAAGTATCCGAGCTTCCTGCAACCAGGCTTATCTCGAGTGATCTCGCATTATTTGATGCTGGCTACGAGTCTGACACTCATTGTCAAAACGTGAGTATTTTTGATCCTCAGGATCTAAACTGGATTAGTAATCATGAGTATTACTTCAGACAAGATGAAGGTGCGACTATGAAGCCACCTTTTGAAATAAGAAAACCCGGAATTGTCGTTCGTTCACCACTCATCACAATTCTGAATGGTCAGCAGGTTAGTATTAAACTTAAGCCCAAAATACAAGATGGGGAAGCTATATTAATAGAAGCGGCTGTGCACGATATCAAATTAAGTACAAAGCTCTCAAAATTAATGCGTATTGACCAGCAAGGCACAACCAGCCTTCACTTTGATATAAGTTCAATGAAGGGTGGTTTGTACTATTTGAGCTTCAAATTAAAAACGCCCGAAAATAAGGCTTACCGCCAGCAAAGTATAGAAATACAGCAAATAACCTTGTCAGGAAAATAACCAGGAATAGCTTTTTATTCTTCGTCCAGTTGTGCTTTTGCCAATACGTCTTGCAGTACAGAACATGTTTTTGCAATTTCAGATTCTTTAAGCGTTGGATGCACTAAAAACATTAGGCTAATTTCTCCAAGATACTTTGCATTAGGAAGCCTGACCTCGGGTTTCCACGGCATATTTTCAAACGCCTTTTCCAGATAAACCTCTGAACAACTTCCCTGGTAGCATGGAACGCCCTCGCGATTAATAATTTCTACAATTTTATCTCTATTCCAGTCTGCCTTTAGATATTTTGGGTCTAAAAAGATGTAGTGTTTATACTCAGCGTGTACTATGTCATCTGGAGTATTGAGCGACCTAACTACGTTAAAAACAGCAGCTATTTCATCTATTTTAGCGGCATTTTGTCTTCTCTTTTCCGTCCATTCGGTCATTCTCCTTAACTGAATGCGACCTATCACACCCTGTATTTCAGTCATTCGCCAATTGGTTCCAAAGTTTTCGTGTAGCCACCTAAAGCCTGGGGGATGATTTTTTTCATATACTGCATCCCAGCTTTTACCATGATCCTTATACGACCACATCTTTTTCCACAATGACTCACTGTTAGTGGTTACCATGCCGCCTTCACCACCCGTGGTCATAATTTTATCCTGGCAAAACGACCATGCACCTATATGACCTATTCCACCTACAGGATGCCCCTTGTATTTAGCACCATGTGCTTGAGCACAATCTTCAATGACAAAAAATCCATGCTTCTCGGACAAACTCATTATTGGGTCCATATCTGCAGGCATTCCGCCGAGATGAACTACAATAACCGCCTTCGTCTTGTCAGTGATACAGGGTTCTATTGTATTGGCTTCGATATTTTGTGTATTAACATCAACATCAGCAAACACGGGAGTACCACCAACCGCAACTACAGAAGAAACTGTTGCAAGAAAAGTCCTGGGAGTTACGATAACTTCGTCGCCCTGCTTTACACCTAATGCAATTAATGCTAATTCTAGTGCCAAAGAGCCGTTCGCGACCGCCACCGCATGCTTGACGTTGCACCAATCAGCAAATTCCGTTTCAAACATACGACATTCATTACCAGTCCAATAATTAACTTTGTTTGACAAAAGAGTGCTACTTACAGCATCAGCCTCTTCTTTGGTAAAACTTGGCCAAGGCGAGAAAGGAGTATTCAACATTTAGTATCCCTTAAATTTGTTTTGCCGGAACACCGGCAACTGTATGATCATCTGGAACATTTCGTATGACTGCAGCACCAACACCCACAGTGACATTTCTTCCTATTTTCACAAATGGTTTTATCGCACTACCAAGCCCCAGCCAGCTTTTATTACCAACCATGACCCCTCCACCAAGCACTGCACCCGGACTGACATGAACAAAGTCACCAATTTGGCAGTCATGCTCTATTATAGAGCCGCTATTAATGATGCAGGATTTACCAACTGCAACGCCGTTATTCAATACTGCTTGAGGCATAATCACAGTGCCTGCCCCTAGTTCAATATCCTCTGACAACACAGCTGAAGAGTGCACTATTGTTGCTAAATGCAACCCAGCATCCACCAATGATTGATGCTTTTGACTACGCACACTATTGTCACCTATGCCAATGACAACCTCATCATTTGCATGCCTCATTAATAAATCTTGGGTAGTTCCATATACGCCATATCCGTTGCTCTGCTTCAATTGAGGGAATCTGTCATCGAAGAATCGGATTTCGTCCCACTCATTCATGCTTTTCGCTATATCTGCGAGCACTCTACCGTGCCCACTAGCGCCCAAAATAGATAATCGCTTCAATTTTGATTACCCGGATTATTACCTCGAAAGGGAGTGATAGTAACGTTGTCAGCAGCACTAATCCCCTCCCTTACAAAGACTTTTTTGACCGTCAATAAAAGTATTTTGATGTCTAACCTAATCGAGTGATTATCGACATACCAAACATCCATTTCAAACTTATCCTCCCAACTAATAGAGTTCCGGCCATTTATCTGCGCCCACCCGGTAACTCCGGGCAAAACCTCGTGACGTCTGGCTTGAAAAGACGAATAAAGAGGCAGGTATTCAGGAAGTAGGGGCCTGGGTCCAACTAAACTCATTTCTCCTTTCAATACATTCCACAATGCAGGCAGTTCATCAAGACTCGTGGAACGCAATAGTTTTCCGAAAGCAGTTAAGCGCTCTTCATCTGATAACAGACTTCCCGATGCGTCACGGGCATTAGTCATTGAACGAAACTTATACATTCTAAAAATAACGCCATTTTTACCTGGCCGATTTTGGATAAAGATAACCGGAGAACCCAATTTAAACTTTATTACACCACCAACCAAAACAATCAGTGGCACCCAAAGTGGGGATGTCAAAAATACAGTTAAAAGATCGAAAATACGCTTAGTCATACATTTACCTCAATGACTTCTTTAATCCAAACTTTCGCGAGATTTTCTCTATCATAGCTTCGTACAGCCAGTTTATTTCCATTCAAGCCCATTTGTTGCAATTTAGGCTTGTTTTCTGCTGCATGAATTAGCGCGTCTGCGAATGATTCAGGATCATCAGGTGGTACAACATACCCGCAATCATTTGCCTCAATCTGATCAGCTAACCACCCGGGGTAGTTATTTAGAACAGGAAGACCAGAAGCAATATAATCAAAGAATTTGTTGGGGGAAGTGCCACGATAAAATGCTGAGACATTGGCTAATAATTGGAGTCCAATATCAGCACACTTAAGCATTTCAGCCAACTTATCTTTGGGAACAGGATCAATAAAAATCACATTATCCAGATGCTCTTTTTTGGCCCTATCTATCAGCTTTTGTTTCAATTTACCCTGCCCAACCAAGACTATCTTAATATCGTTTCGCCCCTTATCCTTCAATACAGCTGCAGCATTCAAGGCCATATCTAATCCATTGGCAACACCATGAGTACCGGTGAAAATGGCCATCAAATCATCTTCATTTACACCACTCGGTCTGGCGGCTTTTTGTGCGTTAGAAAATATATCCAGGTCGCACCCATTTGGAATGCAAACTACCTCCTCCCTGGAAATCCCTCTTTTGACAATTCCATCAACAATACCAGGAGATAATCCTATGCATTTATGTGCAGAATGGTATGAAACCCATTCCAGAATGGACATTGCGCCTAATACAATCGGATTTGTAATAACCTTCATTTCCTTAGGCAATTCGGGCCAAAGGTCGCGCACTTCAAATACAAAGGTTTTAGCTCTCAACCAACGAGCAAAAATACCCGGGATGCCTGCAGTCAAAGGGGTAGAGGTTGCAAATACAATATCGTAGTCGGCGGTCATCGCGACACCGATGCTTTTTACAGCGAACTTGATGAAACTTTCCGTCCGTTTCAAAAAACCGTATTTGTTTGAATATGCCAAATCAAACTCGATCACATTGATACCATCAACAACGTCTCTTCTGGAGCCATTTATAAAGTCACTTTCAATGCCGGTATCTGCACCACCGTAGCTGCCACATACCATTGTGACTTCGTGGCCGGCTTTAACCAGCCGTATGGCCATTTCATAAGAACGAATCCCTGTCGCACCTTTAGGCGTTGAAAAATGCTGATGAAAATACAAAACTCTCAATTCTTTCTCCATGATAGTATCGATGTTATTGAACACTGGGCATGCAATTCAATTTCAAGTACAGGGGTCACTACTTTTTTGGAATAAAACTTAGACTCCATTCCGTCGCACAACTGAACTCTTTTGGGAGGAACAGACGTTTCAATCTTTAAAGTTAAATCATTTGATATAAGTTGATGACCATTAAGTTGCCAATCGCGTCTATCCAATTTCCATCTTAATACTGCGACATCAAACTTACCTGAAATATCGTCTTCGACAGTCAATTGCCCTTCTTCCAGTTTTACGCTTCGTCTATGGCTTGCTCCCAGAAAATCAGTATATTCTGCGACCGAATTTACTTGGCCATCCTGACGTTTAATTTCAGGTGAGTATTTGACTCCAGGCCACTCTCCATAAAGAAAACGGCTTAACTTCGGCATTTGCTCGCGGCAATCAAATTGTATCGTATTGTGGGCTTTCGAGCTCGAAAAATAGGCTGCATCACTATCTGAAACCGAATAGCTATAGCTACCGGAATCACGCAGAATATTCATCCCATTTAACCAAAAATCTAAATGTAGCAAGTCTGACTGACCTGGACGAAACTGAAATGAAGGAAATCGCAACAGCGCTTTCGCTTCATTCTGCCGTAACAAGACAATTCCGCTTTTTTCAAACACTTTAGACTGAGTGCTTTTGGCAACAACTTGAGTCTCCCCTATTTCTCTTTTGAATATCTGCAAAGGAGTAGAAACTTCGTATCGAAGTTCACTTTTGAAAACCGCATATGCCCAATCAATTGCAGGCCGGAAATCTTGATAATCATGCCAAAATGAGAAAAACAAATTTGAGCCATCATTTGTGCCAATATTGGGCACCTGACCATTTTCTTTATCAACAAAACTTGATAAGAAATCACTCATTGAAACTGATTTCTGATAAAACGAATTTTTAAATTTAACGTCGCCGTGAACCCGCCTCCAAAGTTCCACGAAAGTCAATGTATTGAGAACACTTCTGTGGTAATTCATGGAGTACATAGAAAATCCGCCATCTGAAAGTATCAATCTTTCACAAAGATGTTCCAGATTACGTCTACCTTTGTCCGCAATACGCTGCGCAAACTCGCTATATTCATGAGACACTTTATTTAACCACGTGCCACCTATGTAAAGGGCTGCAGCTTCACTAACCCCATGATTGTTATCCTGAGCTAATGAGTATCCCAGCGTGGCGTCTACCCTTTTACAGTGATAATAGGTGAACTTAATTAAATCGTCAGAGGGATTAGTGTCCTGGCCAATTATACGTGTGGCAAAAAGTAGGTTGATCATCCGAATACTGACTTCTTGTGCACAACTCCAGTTCGGACCACAATTGATAGGATTACTTTGACACCAATCTTTCACCACTTCGTTCAGACGCTGCAAATGATTTGCATTTTTGCAAGAAGCCAGAGCCAGCGTAATCACCCAGCCAAAACGGGAAACATCCCATACATCCTTAATGTCAGATGCGCCGAACTTAACTTTCGACCAATGAAGTTCAATCGATTCACGGTATTCAATTCCGTACCAGACTGGCGGGCATCCAAGGTTTATGGACTCGGCAAAGAACCTGTTAAAATGCCCTTTTTCGAAATCTGATGCCAGGCAGCAGGCCTTATCAAGCTGTTCGTTTTCTATCGAATAATTGGTGGACAGCTGACTATGGAATACACCAGATGGACTAAAAGCATATTTAGGCGTTTTATACTCAACCCATCCAATCCGCAAGGAAGCCTTATAAATAACAAGCCTGAGCAAGCTTTTCGGTGACAGCCTGAACAGAACCCTGACAATATAATATATCCCTTTAATTGTGGTCATTAATCGAATCTTTATAAACTTGTAACCAGACCTCCAATGCAAGGGGATTGAAAATGTCTCTATACCAAACGGCTCCTTTGTCTTCCGACTGTTCGCAGAATTCTTCATATGTTGCCAATAAGTTATTTCGGTCAACCAACCCCAGTTTGAAAATCATGGCATCTTCTGAAAAGTAACTAAGAACCTGATCCTTTAATTCATTCTTCAACCAATTTTCCTGAGGTGTCAAAAAGCCCTGCTTGTCTTTCCGCCATATAATACTGTCGGGTAACTCTCCCAGCATGGCTTCACGAAGCACATATTTGGTCCATCCTTTGAATAACTTAAAGGAAATCGGCAAGCTCAAGAACAGGTTGATGAGTCGGTAATCAAGAAAAGGTAAACGAATCTCTCTTGACCAGGCCATCGACATACGGTCTTCATAATGTGTTAAAAAGGGTACAGAGTAATGCTCTACGTCCTCAATTTGTCGGTCAGTTACGGTTTGGGAATTCTTCAAACCCAATGTATGAGGTTTAAAGTGAGATAATCGATGACCTAAGATGCTACGTTTTTCTCTTTTCATGAAGCCTGGAAGATATCTCTTTGCCTCTTTGAAATTAAACTGTTTTAACACTGTTCCTCTGGTAAAGAACTGAATTAGATTGGTAGCAAAAGAAAATAAACGTTTCTCGCGCAATAATCGTTGCAAATAAAAGCCGAGATACTTTTTATACCCGCATAGCAATTCATCAGCACCCTGACCACTTAATATTACAGTGACCCCAAGCCTCTTAGCCTCCATCATCAACAAATAATGAGCGACATTGGAGAAACTACCTAACGGAGTGTCATTGTGCCACGTCACCTTTTTCATCAAATCAAAAGCCTCTTCTGGAGACCAGCTTAATGTAACCTTGTTAACATCACAGTGTAAGTGTCCAGCCACAGCATCAATAAACTCCGACTCATCTAATGAGGAATCTTCTGCAACCGCTGACAGCACGCGAAGTTGCTGCCCTTCAGCCAAAAAATTTTTCATTGCGGTCGCAATTGAAGACGAGTCAAGCCCCCCAGAAAGTGTCACACCCACAGGTACATCACTTCTCATTCTCAATTTCACTGCATCAAAAAATAATGACTTTGTCTGCTTAACTGCATCTTCAAAGTTATTCACTTTAACGTTAGTGTCGATTTCCCAGTAGGAATGAAACTCCATGTTCAGATGCTTCTGACTCAAGTCAATTTCTGCATAGTGACCAGGAGGCACTGCGTATATACCCTCAAAGAAAGTGTCGGTACTTGTATCCTGAAGAGATTGAATCAAATATTCAGAAACCACCTGCAGATTCAAGTTGTAATTTTTCTTCGTGGCAGCTAAAAGGGATTTTATTTCAGAAGCGTAAAATAACTGTCCATCCATAAAAGTGTAATAAAGCGGTTTAATTCCGACTCTGTCTCTGGCTAGATACAGTTTGTCACCAGAGATGTCGAGCAAGGCTATTGACCACATACCGTTGAATTGTTTCAATGACTCCTGAAGATTACCAGAATCAAGCATTTCCAATATAATCTCGGTGTCAGAGCTCGACTTTAAAGAAACTCCCTCTAACTGCGCTGCCAGCTCCTGATAATTGTAGACTTCCCCATTAAAAGCAATAATGCTGTTTCCGGAATGAGATACCATTGGTTGCTTGCCAGCCTCTGACAAATCAAGAATCGACAACCTCTGATGTCCTAAGCCAACCCGCCATTCACCTGAAGAATATATCTCAGCACCCTGGACGTCTGGGCCCCTATGCTTCTGTGCTTCTTCCATATTGCGCAATGCAGTCTGAGCAAACGCCTGATTGCTGCTAACCACTCCAGATATACCACACATTTATTATTGTTCCTTTTTCAACGTATTTTTGCTTTTCAAGTATTACATGTGCACTTTTGATTTGCAGTCAGGCCCTTCAAGTTACGAAAACTTAGAGTAAAGAGATATGCTGAATATGTGCTTGGAATATGTACAATCGGAACCAATTCCAAAAAGTCATTATTTTAATGGTCCTCTTTAGAATGGAAATACTTGCAATTGACCGCTTTTTAACCAGACACTTTTAATTGACTTTGGAGTATAGCAACGCACTTACCCATTCACGCATATAAACTTCAGTGCCATTACGATATCTCAGTTGAAAATTCCATTTTTATGGTAACCTAAACACAGATTGAACAGCCTGATCCAATTAGGAATTATCTCACACAAAGAAGGAAAGTACAGTACATAGAAGTGTGAATTGAATAGCTCTAATCAGAGTAATCAAGATGAATTCGGTACTTACTTGTTGAAAATTGATTGGTCCCACCTTCTTAAAATTTTATATAAACGGCAAATATATAGACTCCACAGTGATAAAAAGGAAGCTACAAATATATGGTTATAGCGTTCAATAAACCGGATTTAAGTAAGCTTGAAGGGAAATATGTCAATGAAGTAGTGATTTCCGGTAAAACATCAGGAGGAGGAAAATACACAGCGTTATGTGAGAAAACCCTTACTGAACAGCTCTCAGTCAAGAAGTGTCTATTAACAAGTTCTTGCACACATGCTCTGGAAATGTCCGCATTATTGGTAGATATCCAGCCGGGGGACGAGGTGATAGTTCCTTCCTTCACTTTTGTCACCAGTGCACTTGCCTTTGTTATGCGGGGAGCCATTCCTGTATTTGCCGATATTCGCAAAGATACCCTGAACATAGACGAAACGCAGCTCAATAATCTTATTACTGATAAAACCAGAGCAATTGTAGTTGTCCACTACGCTGGAGTAGCCTGCGAAATGGACACCATCATGGCGATAGCCGAAAGGCATCATCTTTTTGTCATTGAGGACAACGCCCATGGGCTGTTTGGAAAATATAAAAACCAATATCTAGGCAGCATTGGACATCTTGCTACATTAAGTTTCCATGAAACCAAGAACCTGTCTTGCGGAGAAGGGGGGGCATTACTGATCAATGATGAGAGATTTATTAAGCGAGCTGAAATATTGCGCGATAAAGGTACCGATAGAGCGCGTTTTTTCAGAGGTGAAATCGATAAGTATTCTTGGGTTGATCTGGGCTCAAGTTACCTGATGTCAGAGCTAAATGCGGCTATGCTCTTAGGACAACTGGAACGTGCTCATGATATCCAGAGCCACAGAGCAAGGGTCTGGAATGAATACTACCGGCACCTTATGCCATTAATTAATGATTCCTATGCATTACCAACCATTCCTGTCCATTGTGAGCAAACTTACCATATGTTTTATCTTCTGTGTAGAGATGAAGATCAACGACAGGACTTAATTCAGTTTATGAAAAATAAAGGAGTGCAAGTGGCATTTCATTATTTACCTTTGCACACTAGCAGCGCTGGCAAGCAATATTTAAATAAGCTTCAAGACTGTCCTGTCACCAACGACATTGCGCACAGACTAGTGCGCTTGCCTCTATATCGTCTCCCGCTGGAAGACTTAAACTGGATAAAATCGTGCTTAACTGAATATTTGATTCGCTAACAGATCTCAGGACTTTCACAAGCAAACAACTTTTGGAGGCTAAAAACTACAAACGGATACCCGCGCTGTAAACTTTTTCACCGATAAAAGCAGCCCCCTTGGGCGTTACATGGATATTGTCGTAATACAATACATACCCCTCAGGAGTGGTAAGTGGGCATTCATTCCGGGTGCAGTAATATTGAGTTAAATCCAGGAAATTTTGGGGTCCAACCATGGTTCTCAATGCTTCATTTATCGTCAGGGTCTCTTGCTGCAGCCGCTGTGTTTCGTTTTCTGCATCAAAGGATTGTGCGTAGACGGTCAAACCATGCTTTTTAACCGCTTTTATTCCAACCACCGCAACTGCAACTTCTCTATTTGACTCCAGATAATCAATTGTTTCTTTTAGGAAAGGCAAGGTCCAGTACTTCCAGGAACTCGCTAAAACAATCTTGTCAGCATCCTGAAAACTTTTAGTTTGTTTTATTTTATCGTATTGAGAGCGACAAACCTCGACATCCATCCCATTGGGCAATTTTGAGACATCTTTAATTCCGAATATAGATTTGCATCCCCCTCTGATAGCAATTGTCCTGACTTCAATATTGTCTCGAGCTAATGGAGATTCCAGTAAGATATTGGTGAAGTCTCCAGCCATGCTATCCCCGATCACCAGAACATTGAACTTAGAGTGATTGTGAAATGGTCGTTCCAATTCCAGGTGACGTTGCCAAACATAGTTATGGAATGCTGTTGCTGGCAATACCAACTGATCATCAATGGTGTATGACTGCCATTCCTGCTGGGTAAGCCGTTCTCTATTTTTAAGAGAACCTGATGACCATCCCTGAGTGGCCCATGCATGACCAAACAAAGCTATTGTGACCATAGCAATCATCGATATCATGAAGGTCTTGCGTTCTTCACCCGACTGATTTCTTGCCCGACGAAAGGGTTTCTCTATGCAGGAATACAGCAATACCGCACCTATAAGGGACAAAAAAATCAGAAGTAATTTTTCATACCATGACTCTCCGATACGCAACCCATACCAACAAAAAACAAATAGTGGCCAGTGAACCAGATACAGTGAGTAACTTATAACTCCAATTTGTCTAAACGGGTAACTCGCCACCAAAGCTTTGGTCAGTCTATTGCTGTCCCCGGAGACGATAATCAACACAGCGCCCAGACAAGGGAAAATAGCCCGCCAGGATGGGAAGTCCGTCTGCTTGTCAAACATAAGTGTCGCATAACCAATTAAAAGCACGCCCCCCAGAGAAACCAGTATTTGTAGCGTTTCTTTCAATTTGATTTTATTTAACAGTACTGCTGTCAGGGCACCCAAACCGAATTCAAATAACCGAAAGGGCAACAAATAAAATATCGCACCATCTTTGTCATAGTTAAAGCCTGAACTACTATAGGAAATTCCCAGAAGCTCACTCGAATATGCCAGACTCAAAATGGAAACGAGAACGATGGATACCAATAAAGAGGCTGTTTTACCAACCCACCAGACAGCTAATAGAAGCAATGGCCACAACAGGTAAAATTGTACTTCTACACTCAGAGACCAGGTATGCAAAAGAGGCTTCATCGTCGCTGCAGAATCAAAATAACCACTTTCCTGCCAGAAGTAGAAGTTACTCATTCCCACCATCGAATGCATGGCCGCCCCGGCAGTTCTCGCCACATCACGGGGAACAAATATATAGGCAGCAACTAATACGGAAATAAAACAGGTCATCATTAGTGCAGGGAAGATGCGACGAAACCGTCTTAAGTAGAACTCAGCACAATTGAAATTATTATCTTGCAGGTTTTTCACAATCATACTGGTGATAAGAAACCCGCTAATAACGAAGAACACATCAACTCCAACATAGCCTCCAGACGCAAACTCAAAACCCGCGTGGAACAGCAGAACCAATAACACGGCCCAACCTCTTAGACCTTCAATTTGAGCTTGAAACGGAAGAGTTGTTTTTTTGGAGTGCATCAAAGTAAATTAATATTGCTGGTTATATATGGGAATAATTGCATCGAAGCTATACGTTTAAAAATATGACTGACTCACTTAAAGCAATTTAACCTGCTTTAACAGAACGTCTAATTTGCCAGATAGTACTGGCCGTTGCGCCCAGAATCAATTGAATACTATCACTAATCAATGTGATAATGCCCAGATGAATACATCATCGCATAGCAGATAATTTTCTTGGTCAGGAATAAGTGACAACAAAAATGAAATGGATAGTAACAGGTGGCATGGGGTTTATTGGTTCAGCTATGTGTGAGTATCTTCATAGAACAACTATCGATGAGATCCTCGTAATCGATGCATTGACTTATGCAGCAAACACCAAAAATTTGGCTGGCCTATTGGATGATTCGAGAGTCACTTTTATACATTCCGATATGATGGATGTTATAAGTCTGGAAAAGCTTATCAATGATTTTCAGCCCAATGTCATCATGCACTTTGCAGCAGAAAGTCATGTGGATAACTCTATCTCCTCACCCGCTCCAATTGTTAGAAATAACATATTAAGTACTTTGAACTTGCTTGAGGCCTTTCGCAAATACGTTCAAAGGTTAGCTGCGGGTGAATATCACGAGTGCAGACTCCACCACATATCGACCGATGAAGTCTTTGGTGATTTAGGAAACGTTAGAGAAAAGTTTTGCGAGAACAGTCAGTATAATCCAAGTTCACCCTATTCAGCGTCAAAAGCCAGTTGCGATCACTTAGTAAAAGCTTGGTATAGAACATATGGATTACCCATAGTTATCTCTAACTGTTCCAATAACTACGGTCCACGTCAGCTCCCTGAAAAGTTAATTCCCGTCACCATCAATAAAATATTACAAGGCCAGAGTATTCCCATATATGGCGACGGTAAACAAATTCGTGACTGGTTATTTGTCGAAGACCACGTCAATGCACTATACAAAATTGCAAAGATGGGCCGAGTTGGTGAATCCTATACCGTAGGTGGAAACTGCGAACTATCGAATTTAGAACTGATCGATATCATATGTAATATTATGGACGACAAGCTCATCAACAAAAAACTGGGGTTATCAAGTTGCAAGGTTCTGAAATCTTTTGTGAGTGACCGGCCAGGTCATGACAGACGTTACGCGGTAAACTCCGCAAAGGTTTCGAAAGAATTAAATTGGAACCCCGAAATGAGCATTAAAAGAGGGCTAGAACAAACCGTGCAATGGTATATTGAAAACCCTTCTTATTGGGGGACTATTTGTTGAACCTTCGACCTTAAAACAATACAAAACAGTTTATCCTACTCTATAACCTAGCTATTTAGACAGAACTTGAGAGATTTTGGTAACAATGAATGCAAAAAATTTGCTCTCTACATTATCTGCCCTAAGGTCAGACGTGATGGACGCATCAAACATGGAAAAAGTCACTAAAGATACGCTTTATGGCAAAAATAAAAATATTCTGTCGTTTATCCCTGTCAGCAACAAGGGACAATACAACGATGTAGAAAGGTATAAGAATTTTCTTGAATGGCTATTTGAAACCTTCGATGCAAACCAAGAAGAATTTAGGAGGAGCATTTTACATCCCCTAAAGTTATCGAGTAATAACAAAGTATTATTTGTAGGATGTGGCACAGGAGAAGAAATAAGAACTTGCCTCGAAATGCATAGCTGTGTTGAAGTTCACGCTCAGGATATTAGCCATTCAATGGTGGATTATTCCGCAGCGAGCACTGCGATGGATTCTGTCTTGTTCACAGTTTCGGATGTTCACGACCTACCATACCAAAGCAATTATTTTGACGCAGTTTTTCATTTTGGAGGAATCAATCAGTTTTCAGACATTAAAGTGGCTTTGCAGGAAATGACGCGCGTATGTAAAGTTGGAGGAAGAATAGTTGTCGGGGATGAAGGTGTAGCTGAGCATTTGAAAAGTCATGAATTTGGTAAAATTGCTATTAACAATATTCCTATTTGGTCGGCATCACCACCAATGGAAATGCTTCCAGAGAATGCAGAATCAATAGAACTGAAATACATTCTAAGCAATTGTTTTTATCTTCTTAGCTATGATGTGGGCGAAAGCATACCTTTTATGAATATTGATGTTCCACACAAAGGCATACGAGGAGGTTCAGCAAGAACCCGGTATTACGGAAAAGTTGAAGGTATTGACCCGAAATTAAGAGCCTCACTTTACAAAATAGCGGAAGAGAAAAAGGTCTCTGTCGAGAAGATTCTCTCAGAAATGGTACGTAAGCAACTTGATTTTGATTAACTGGCATGATTGGAGATACAATGATTAGTAAGGGAATTATACTTGCGGGAGGAACCGGTTCACGCCTATATCCGTCAACAATTGCCGTGTCTAAGCAGCTTTTACCAGTGTATGATAAACCCCTTATCTTTTACCCCTTGTCTGTTCTTATGCTCGCTGAAATAAGAGACATTCTAGAGGCTGTTGATCTTTGTTGAAAAAGCAATCGGCATGGCAACGAGGTATAATTGTTTCGCCAAAAATAAAAATGCCTGACGCTGCCATGCCAAGAACAATGTTATCAGATAAAGACTGGAAAAAGCTAAAACAAGTCCTAAAAGACAGTGGTCGTGTTTACAACAAATACGAACATCGCAATACCTTAGAAGGGATTTTGTATCGCATGAGAACAGGGGTCCAGTGGCGAGACTTACCCCCAGAGTTTGGGCTTTGGAATACGGTTTTCAGGCGCTTTAATCTCTGGTCAAAGAAAGGGATACTTCAAAAGCTCTTTGAGCAATTAGCCGCTGAACATGATTCTGAATGGTTGTTTATTGATGGCAGTATTGTCAAAGCTCATCAGGATAGTACTGGTGCCGTTGGGGATTCAGATGAAGCCATTGGGAGAAGCCGTGGTGGTAACTCCACCAAAATCCATGTCGCTGTCGATAGTGGCGGGCTTCCCGTCTACTTTGAACTCTCCGGTGGTCAGGTACATGATATTACTCATGCACAGAGCCTTGTTGAGCACAGTCCTGAAGCCACTTGTGTGACAGCAGATAAAGGATATGACAGTGACATTTTCAGAGACTATATTGAAGAGAATGGTGGTGTAGCGAATATTCCCAGAAAGACGAGTCGAAAAAAGGGAAATGACCATATGGACTGGTGTTTATACAAATATCGGCACCTGGTCGAAAATATCTTTTTGAAAATTAAAAAGTACCGGGCTGTAGCAACCCGATACGATAAATTAGAACGAAACTACAACAGCACAGTGGCGTTGGCCTTTGTCATGGTCTGGTTACCAATGTATGGCTGATCAAAAGATGATCAAAGATCAACACGCTCTAATCATCACCAATAACAGTACTCAACCCCTCTACCAGAACTTACTGGGAGATGGCAGTTTATTTGGTATAAAAGTGAGATATGCAGTTCAAGAAAAACCCAATGGTATCGCAGAATCTCTAATTATTGGAGAGGAGTTCTTAGATGGCCAAAGTTGCGCACTTGTTTTAGGTGACAACATTTTTTTTGGGCAAGGCTTTTCTACTAGCCTACTCAAAGCAGCAAAAACGTTTGAACATGCAACAATTTTCACCTATACGGTAAAAAACCCGACCAGATTCGGCGTTGTGCAACTAGATGAACATGAAAATGTCATATCAATAGAAGAAAAACCAAATCAGCCAAAATCGCAGCTCGCGGTAACTGGCTTATATTTTTTAGATAAGAAGGCCGTCAACTTTGCTAAAAGCATTTCGTCTTCCAAAAGGGGAGAATTAGAAATCACCGATGTGTTATCTGAATACATGAAGCAAGGCCGACTAAAAGCAGAACAATTGGGCCGAGGATTCGCATGGTTTGATACTGGAACCAGTGATGCCTTGCTAGATGCAGCAATGTTTGTACAGACTATTCAGCGAAGACAAGGTTTACAAATAGCCTGTTTAGAAGAAATAGCCCTTTCACATGCCTGGATTACCAAAAGTAAACTAAAACAGCGAATTATGTCCCTAGGAAAGTCAACATACACTGATTATCTTAGAGAACTATTAAAAGGACACTAGTATTGCTCTCCCCCATCATAGCCATAAGCCAATCAAACTATATTCCTTGGAAAGGATATTTTGACCTCATAAACAAAGCTGACGTATTTGTTTTTCTGGATGATGTTCAATATACCAAAAGAGACTGGCGGAACAGGAATAAGATAAAAACGCCAGAGGGAGTTAAATGGTTGAGCATTCCTATTGAGACGAAAAATAAGCGGTTTCAAAAGATTCGTGAGGCCAAGGTGGTAGATTCTCTATGGGCGGAAAAACATTGGTTTACCATCAAACAATTTTATCAACGCGCGCCTTTTTTTAGGCTCTATGAAAGTGAGATACAAAGTGCCTATGAAATCGCTAGCTCTCAAACTTACCTTAGCGAGATAAATGTGCTTTTTATTAAGACGCTGTGCGATTTGCTAGGTATCACCACAGAACTTCTGACTTTGCATAACTCCGACTCAATAAGTGACGCTAGTCAAAGACTTGTTTCCATATGCCAGGACAATCAAGCTCGTTCTTATCTATCTGGGCCAGCGGCTAAGTTGTATATGAATTGTGAATTATTTGAACAAGCCAATATTGATATACATTGGATGCAATATTCACAATATCCAGAATACACACAATGCTACCCACCATTTGACCATCAAGTTTCAATTCTTGATTGTCTCTATCACTTAGGACCAAATACGCTTGACTACATTCGCTCGACAGTTCAGAGTAACCAAACCGTTTAAAGCTCACTACTCACCTATCTTCCGAACACAACAATAATATGATGAGTTCCCAATCCCAACAATCCTATTTGCAAGAAATTAAATATTATTATCAAGATAAATTTAGTCAATTTGGAGCGACACATGAGGGTGTTGATTGGAATTCAGAAGAAAGTCAGGTTTTAAGATTTCTGAAACTTTTTTCGGACATAAAGATCCCCTGCAATAGTACACTCAATGACATTGGCTGCGGCTATGGTGCAATGGTGGATTTTATTCGCAACAGTCCAAATCTTGCTGAGTTGAAATATGTTGGTTATGACCTTTGTCAAAATATGATAGACGAGGCAAAAACAAGGTATAAAGAAAACAACACGACTTTTGCACATATTACTGAATTGAATCAACTCAAACTAGCTGACTATAGTGTGGCAAGTGGAATTTTTAATCTTAAATTTGACCATTCAAACGAAGAGTGGATTAATTTCATTAAGTCTTCACTTATTCAAATAAGTAATGCCACAAGAAAGACTTTTGCGTTCAACATTCTTACAGCCTATTCCGATGCAGATAAACAAAGATCAGATCTGTATTATGCTTGCCCATTAGAGCTGTTTGATTTTTGTAAACGACAAATATCTCCGTTTGTCACTCTTAAGCACGATTACCCACTCTATGAATTTACTATCACTGTAAGCAAGTAATAACATGAAAAAACTAGTTATATTTGGTCTTGGTGAAATAGCAGAGCTTGCGCATTATTATTTTGGTCAAGACAGTAATTATGAAGTCGTTGCCTTTACCGTAGATGCTGAATATAAGAAGCAAGAAAATCACCTTGGGCTTCCAGTGGAGTCATTTGAGCAAGTAGAGCAGAAATACCCACCTTGTGATTATGACCTCTTTATCGCCGTTAGCTATCAGAGGATGAATCAAACTAGAGAACAAAAGTTCAAAGAAGCAAAAAACAAAGGATACTCATTGGTGAGTTACATCAGTAGCAAAGCAACAACCTTTGAGAACCTCATCCATGGAGAGAATTGTTTCGTGCTGGAGGACAATACGATTCAACCTTTCGCACAATTAGGGGACAACGTTACATTATGGAGCGGCAACCATATTGGACATCATGCCATCATCAAGAGCAACTCGTTTATCACCTCTCACGCAGTCATATCCGGTGGTGTGATTATCGGCAAAAACAGCTTCATCGGTGTAAATGCAACACTTCACGACCATATTAAGGTCGGGGCCTATAACCTTATTGGAGCAGGAGCATTAGTGACTCGAAGCACGATTGAAAACGGCGTTTATTTAGGTCACCCTGCAAAATTAAAACGCACCGATGCAAAAGAGGCAGGCTTGATTTAGCATGTGGCAGCGACTCGGTAGAGTTATCGAACCCTTTAGTCTTGAAGGATATTCTCATTGCGCAAATCCATTTCCACTAAACCTTGGCGGAAATAGTTTTCGCATTTTTTTTAATGTAAGAGATATACAAACTAGAAGTCATATTGCATATGTAGATGCGCAACTAATTAATGACAAATTAACACTTGTTGAGAACTCTACATCAATTGTTTTAAGCCCAGGCGAAAGAGGGGCTTTTGATGATTCTGGTGTATCACTGGGAAACATCATATGTCACAACGGTACTTATTGGCTTTATTACCTTGGCTGGAACCTCGGAAAGACCGTTCCTTGGCGAAACTTCATCGGAGTGGCCAAGAGCAGTGATTTACTGACATTTAATAAATTAGGTCGTACGCCAATAATTGAGCGAAGTGAAAGGGACCCTTACTCATTATCTTACCCATGTGCCTTCTACCATCAACACCAGTTAATGATCTGTTATGGCAGTAATCAAAACTGGCCGGAAGACATGCAAGAAATCATTCACCCACTCCATTTTTCTAGCTCATCAGATGGTATTTCATGGGAACCAAAGGACGACATACAAATAGCTGATTACAAGAACTGTAAAATATTGACACGCCCCTCAATTGTTCACTGGCAACAACAAAGGTTGATTTTTTTCGGCTACCAAAGTCGCGATAATTATCGTGTTGGTTGCGTTAAAATGGCTGAAAATGGCGATATTAAACCTATGCCAGAATATGAGTTCTCACAAACTGGTGACGATTGGGATAGTGATATAATGTGTTACCCCGCTGCTTTTACATTCAATGAAAACCTTTACTTGATGTACAGCGGCAACGGATATGGGGCAACTGGGGCAGGACTAGCCAAATGGACCACGTGATTAACGTTGAAGACAACTATCTCCTACCAACAACTGTGAGATTAAGAGACTTCCTGAAAAGCTTCGACCTTTCAAAGCTGATTGAGGAGGTTCAGAAAAACACACGGCTTTCAGAGGTTGACGCAAACGAATTGATACGAACGCACGCTAATGAAGCGTACTCCAGTTTAGCCCTTTTTGAAGATATTAATCTACAGAATTGCAGAGTACTTGAAGTGGGTAGCGGACTGGGATTTTTTAGTTTATTTCTAAAGCACTGTGGCGTAAATATTGTTTCCCTCGAACCTTCGATAAATGGGTTCTCTGTGTTTTCGAAGTGTCGACATATTATCATTCATCGTTCCAAAATATCTGATCTTGAGCAACTAGATATTCCAGCAGAAAACATTACACCTGAGCTAGCAGGTGCATATTCTGGCCCATTGGGATCACCTTTTCTGGCCGGTTGGGATCGGTGATTCTGGGTTCATCAGGATCACCTATTCCGGTTTTATCGGGATCGCTTTTGAGATGTCACCAGAATGATGACATGAACCAATTTGAGTCTTTTTTGACGCATTGATTTTCAACAGATTTGCTAGCCTTGTTCCTTTTTGATCGGAACAGACATGGCTACAAAGAGGTTAACAATGCGTAATATCAGAGAAATACTTCGACTTCATTTTGAAGCCAAACTTAGTCTGCGAAAAATAAGCATCTGTACTAAAGCCAGTGTGGGTGGCGTGCAAAAGCTGCTCGCTAAGGTTAAGCAATGCGAACTCACTTGGCCTTTACCGGATACTATGGATGATGTGCAACTCGCGAGGCTGCTTTATCCAAAGTCCGATCCCAGGCCGTCAAAACGCTTTGCATTGCCCAATTGGGTTGAGGTACATCAAGAGCTAAAAGCAAGAGCTACCTCCAAACAATTATTATGGGAAGAGTACACTCAGCAGTATCCAAATCGTAGTTATAGCTACTCGCAGTATTGTCATCATTATGAAGCGTGGCGTGCGAAACAGCGCCGCTCAATGCGGCAGACTCACAAGGCGGGCGAGAAATTGTTTGTCGACTATGCAGGCCAGACGGTGCCCGTAGTCAATGGCAGTACCGGTGAAGTACGCACCGCTCAGATATTCGTGGCGGTCATGGGGGCATCCAATTACACTTTCGCTGAAGCGACCTACAGCCAAAGCTTACCCGATTGGCTGGGGAGCCATGCCAGAGCGTTTGCCTTCTTGGGTGGCGTACCGGAATTGATCATACCGGATAACCTAAAAAGCGGGGTGACTAAAGCCTGTCGGTACGATCCCGATGTGAATCCCTCCTACCAGCAATTAGCCGCACACTATGGCGTAGCGATTATGCCAGCCAGACCTTATAAGCCAAAAGATAAGTCCAAGGCGGAAGTGGGCGTGCAAATCATCGAGCGCTGGATATTGGCGCGGCTTCGCCACCACACCTTCTTCTCATTGGCGGAGTTGAACACCTGCATCAAAGCCTTGTTGGTTGACGTTAACAACAAGCCCTTTAAACAGTTCAAAGGCTCACGGATAACCTGGTTCAAGTCCATCGATAAACCGGTATTAGCACCACTGCCTAAGCATCCTTATCAGTACACCAATATCAAACAGGTCAAAGTGAATATCGACTACCACGTCCAGTATGATGAGCACCTGTACTCGGTGCCGCACCACCTGGTTGGCGAACGTATTGAGCTGCATGCCAAGGCCAATGTGATTGAACTACTGTTCCACAACAATCTGGTTGCCAGTCACGCTCGGCAATACCGTGCGGGCATGACAACCACGCCCAGCCACATGCCCACCCAACATGAGAAACATCATCAATGGTCAGCAGGCAGATTAATGAACTGGGCGAAAGACATTGGTGATGAGGTATTAGTTTGGGTTAAAACCCAACTGCAACGTAAACAGCATGAGCAACAAGCGTATCGCGTGTGTTTAGGATTGCTGAATCTGTCCCGCCAGTATCCACAAAAACGCATCAACAATGCCTGTGCCATTGCTAATCAACACAGCCTGTACCGGCTTAAACATATCAAAGATATCCTCACCAGCAACCAAGACAAATTGCACCCTGATGCACCAGAACAAGCTTCATTGCTTCCACAATCCCACGAGAATATCCGTGGCCCACAAAGCTTCCACTAACAGGACAATAGCATGATAAATCACACACTATCCCAACTTCGCCAGTTGAAACTCACCGGCATGGCAAATGCACTAACAATGCAAACCGAACAACCGGGTAACTACGACAGCTTAAGCTTCGATGAGCGACTCCAACTACTGACCGACAGCGAACAACATGAGCGCGAGCAGCGTAAACAACAACGTCTACTCAAAGCCGCCAAACTTAAAATAGACGCCAAGGCACGGGACATCGACTACGCCCAGCCCAGAGGCTTGAACCAATCCATAATGGCCTCTCTGCTGCAATGCGACTGGATAAACAAACACCAGAACCTGTTACTCACAGGCCCTTGCGGCAGCGGTAAAACCTATCTGGCTTGTGCATTGGCACATACGGCCTGTACCAAGGGTTATAGTGCCAAATATTACCGCATCTCTCGACTAATGTTGGAACTCACACAAGCTAAAGCCGATGGCACTTACAGCAAAACGCTACAGCAGCTTGCACGCATGGATATGCTCATTCTGGACGACTGGGGATTGGAACCTCTGAAAGCTGTTCACAGAAATGATCTAATGGAAATCATGGACGACAGAAACGGCAGTTCATCCACCGTAATCATCAGCCAATTACCGACAGATGAGTGGTATCAATCCATCGGCGATAACACATTAGCAGATGCAATCTTAGATCGGCTTATGCACAATGCTCACCGGATAAATTTAAAAGGGGAATCAATGCGAAAAATACAGTCTGAGTTGACCCATCGGGATCACTTAGGGTAAAACACACACTCGTGCAATGCGTCAAAGATTAGTGATCCTGATGAAACCAGAATTACTGATCCCCATCACCGGAATATGCAGCAGGAGAGTTTGATATCATTTTTAGCAATAATGTCATCGAGCATATTCCCAATTATGTGGATGCATTAAATGCATTAAAAAATTGCCTGGCTCCAAATGGAATCATGATTCATAGTTGCCCCAATTACAACTTCCCTTACGAACCACACTTTGGTTTACCCATTATTAAATCAGCGCCAAAGTTAACTACATTCTTTTTTGCTAAACGAATTGAAAAGATGACGGATGTATGGAAATCACTTAACTTTATATCTGCAAGCGATATAAAAAGTTATTGTGCACAAGCTGGACTAGAAGTTGAGTTTGATCAAAATATTGTGCTCAAAACATTGTCAAGATTAAAGTCAGACCCTCTATTTATTGAACGTCATAAGAAATTAGGCTCACTAATACTGTCACTGGAGAAAACTGGCCTTTTCAAGTTACTAAACAAACTACCTGCCTCTGTCCTTTCTCCAATGACGTTTAAAATTAGAAATCCAAAGAATTAAAATTCAGCAAACCAGCTACCATTAAATATGTTGGACTTGAACAGATCTTTTGAGAAAACGTCCTTCCCAACGACTTTTTGTGTATTCCTATTTTGTTTTGAAGTTTTATTATAAATTAGCTTTTCCCTCGCTTTTACTATCGTTTCCTCAGGGAAAAGTGCTGTTACAATGTTGCGAAACCATGAATATGTACTCAATCGACTCCAAATATTGAACCCTTGACCAGCCATATTTACTGGCTGCGCATCAGTATTACTTGGCTCAAAATATGGCTGTAAACCAGTAAAAGTCTCTATCTTTTTTAGTACCAAGACTGGATTTTCCTTTACCATGTTAAAATCAAGCAACAACAAACGCCCTTCAAAAGCCTTTTTGAATTCCTCAATTACCTGCATAAAGTCAAACTCTTGCAGTTTTAGCTCTAATGGTTCACCTTCCACTTCCATCTTATGATAAGTGATGAAATCCTTAAATTCTTTCACATTGACATCATAACCTTTCAAATACCAATACAAGGACTCTACCCAGTCATATGGCTCTCTAAGAACCAATATGATCTTCTGATTTGAATCACATTGCTTGTATTTGGCAATAAATGATTTATCCAGGAAATAAATGGGACTAATATCAAAACTCTTTTTCTTTGCTTCTGCGGCCTTATCAAATAGCCCTGCATACCAGTCAAAACCTTTTCCATAGTTGAAACCGTAAAAATCTATCTCTTTCCTCAAGGGTAATTTTACTTGGGGATGATTTGCTAAAACCGTATAAAGCCAGGTGGAACTCGCTCTGGGCATACCTGCGATAATTGTGGTTTCGTGGTCAATGTATTCTTTTTTGTTTGTCACTTTGTTAATCCAATTTGGTTGAATAGGTCCATTATTGATATCTCCGTACCACAAGCATTGTCACCCCGGAAAGTAACACGACTATAATGAACTGGCTCATATAAACGGGAAATTCCAACTGTTCATAAAGTAGCCACAAGAGAAGTCTGTTGAATATGAAAATAATTGCATAAAGACCTAGTATTTTTGCTAGGTTGAGTTTGCTAGCGAGATATTTCATTTGCAATATATAAAGCAACAGCCCGACTGAAATAGTCAAAAATAGAGCGGCGTTAATAGAAAACTCAAGACTAATAAGCAAGGTCAAAAGTAAAATACCCAACACATTTCGGGTCGCAGCAAACACGTAAAATAATCCTATTTGTTGCCACATTTTTTCAACTTCCGACATCCTCAAATTAGTTATTCCCAAGTCTCAAAGTAAACGGTCACTCGCTATTTTTGCCCTGCTTCTGTTTCCATTTATTATTTAAAAACTGCTCAACACTTAAGATATTTGATTCTAAGAATCCCAACAATTGCAGCTCTTTAGAAGACAATTTCACGGGAGATATTATCTGTGATAAATCGATCTGCTGTTTAAAAACCGGTAACGAATACAGATGATTTATGGCTCGCCGAACTTGCCCAGAACCATTATGGCCACTGGCATGAAAGACCATACTATCTAACACGATAAAATCTCCGGCCTTCGCCTGTACCTGCAAGGCATTATTCTTTACAAAATCTGGTGAAGGAAAATCAACAAATTTATGAGATCCTGGGAGAACGAAGGTGGCACCATTATCCAACGTAAAATCATCAACGCAATATATGGCATTGACCGCCAACGGACTAGAACTTGTATAGTGCATGTAGGGCAGATCTCGATGCCAGCGACCTTGACTAAAAATTGTATTGGGTTCGTTTACCGCACCATTTTGTGCATTCAACAAATACTTGCCTGGAATTAAATTTTCGACAAGATTGACAACATTTGGATTACAAGCAAGCTCTATAAACAGCTTGCCTCCCATAGAAAGTGGCGCTCGAAGAAGGTTCTTTTCTCCAATTTGGGCAAGGTACTCAGCAGAAAACTTACGCTGATATTGTTGGTGTAACTGCTCAAATTTGTCTCTTATTTGAGCTACTTTGTCATTGTCATAACCCGATGATACTACGCTGTATCCTATCCTTCTTATTCTTTCCTCTTGAATCTCAATAGAAGATTTAGCCTGACTATGCTCTAGTACTCCATAACTATCGCTGGGTATATTATTTTCCATTTTCAAATTCCGTGAGTTTGGCTTTTGATTCATAAATTTGCCTTATTATACTCCTCGGACGGCGCTTTACTTCAAGGAAAATCTTAGAAAGGTAGATACCAAGAATCCCCATAAAAAAAATAATCAAACCTGAAAAAAGCCATATTGATGCGATTACTGAGGTATAACCTGAAGGAGGTTCAGACACGAGGAAATACTGACCAAGAATATAGGCTATAAACATGACCGCTGAGCAAGCTATTGCCAAGCCACTGTAAAAAATAAAAATCAAAGGGAAGTTACTAAATGAAGTAATAGCATTGACCAGGCTTGTTATACGCTTGCGCATGCTGTAACTGGTTTGACTTGTTGAAAGTTTTTCTACAGTCAAAAAAACCTGGCTGAAACCTGTTAATAAAAACAAGCCTCCGATATTCAATTCGGCCTCTTCGTGAAGCAACAATGCTTGTACATATCGCTTAGTCATCAGCCTAGCAGTTACAATATTATCGGGTTGAGGCAACTGCGTAAAAAAACGAAATAGACGATAAAATATAAACCCTGTTAAGCGTTCAAAAAAACCACCTTTACGTTTGGTCTGCACACCATAAACAACGTCAACCGGACATGCTTCGATTTTGTCATTAAATGTTGCAAACCATTCGGGTTGTTCCTCGAGATCGCTATCTATTAAAAAAATCATCTCCCCGTTTGCATGCGCCAAACCAGACATTATCGCTTTGTGATGACCAAAGTTTCGAGAAAGATCTATTAGTTTAATTGCGACGCGCGACTCTTCGATTAACTCTTTTACGATAGATAAACTTCCATCAGGAGAACCATCATTGACAATAATGATTTCAAAATCATCGCCATAAACTGGAAAAACAACTTTTACCGTGCGCTCAATGAACTCTTGTATGTACTTTTCAGAGCAATATAAAGTTGTAACAACAGATAGCTTCATTGTTATCAAAAACCTTTTTTTATATTTTCTTAATAGCTGCCGCAGACAATCATACAGCTTTTAGAAATTCAGGATATACAGAGGCCCAGCTATCGGTTCAATAAATACGAAACCTGGCTTTTTTAGCGACAATAAATCAATTTCCTTTCTTCCTAAAAGATAGGTCTTATTATGCTTGAGCCTCTCATACGTTTTTTGAATCATCTTAAAAGAATTCGAATCCTCACCATAGTGCAGCTTCGCTGCAGCTACTGATAGGGCGACTAACTCAGGATCATAAGAAAGAAAGCTGTATTGATAAGACAACGGAGGTATTAGCATTCCGGCTTCACCATAGGCCAACTTGGCTGTGACGCCCCTGACAGGACTAATTGCACCTAAAGGGTTCCCTACAACCTCTTCGTGGTGTGCTGTGCTCAACTGGTGACCGATGTGGACTATACATTGCCGCTTCTGCAATGAACAACCTATACTCTGAAAAACCAATACTAATAACCCAAATGAAAAAATTGCCGACAACATAGCCAGGGTTGAAGCATTGCCATTCTCAAAAAGGCTTATTCCGAGTAAAAGCAAAGTAATACCGGACATTACGGGTAAGACATAGTCAAAATAGTTTTTTGGAGACAGAGTAAACCCAGAGATTACCTGAAAATTAACAACAAAAAACATCAACAGAATGAGTTGTATTGCAAGAACGTAGTATTGACACAAAAAGGCTCTTTTAAAACCTAAAATCCCTCCCCAAATAAGTGCTAAAAGACAAACAAATATACCGTGTATCGGAACATATAGTTGATGTCCTACTACAAGCTTACTGCTCATTGTTTGTGCTGTTTGCCCCCCTACTATTTGAAATAGTATCCATGCCGCTACCGATCCTAAAAGGAATGTTATTGCTGGTGCTACCAACCATGCCTGTTGAGAAAAGCGGCGATGAAATTTGTTACGTAAAATATGGTAGAGGAACACGCAACATAGGACAGCCACATAGCCCACCATCACATGAAAATACACTAACGGAATGGGCAATAATAATAACCAATATCGTCGATACCTACTGTACAGTAAAATCGATAAACAGATTAGTAAATAGGATAATTGAGGCTCGGGAGTTCTCAATAGGGAGACATAGCCCTCCCACCCTGAAACTACAGTTTTATAAGTTCTAGGTAACCCAAACCAATCCTTGATCAATGGATTACCATAATTAAATAACAGTGAACAGAATAAAACGGTAGGTATCAAAGCCAAACTTTGTAGTTTTCCTAGACCATGTTTCACTAAAATAAACGTCAATCCAGCCGCAAGTATTATCGGTGTTGCAACATCAAAAATAAGATTTTGAACAGAACCAGATACCCCCAACCTTATTAAAAAGTAGTTAAGATTGATCAGGTAATACCCTGGTTTCACGCGAACCTGATCCGCCATTTGTAATGTCAAATAGGTTTCTTCGTCCCACGCATTGACAAACATAAACTGATCGCTGACTACGATTGCCACTAGCATGGGTAGCCATAGTAACGCCAGCGAACAGGCTCCTGATGTAATAGCTATGAGATAACTAGTTCGCTGAAATAAGCTGTATGATTGATTTCGCAAGGATTTAACTCAGTAGAACACGTTAACTAATATCTGAGTAAGCAAGTACTTGTTCTCTAACAGACCTTGTAAGTCCAGCTAATAAAGAATCACTGGCTTCTTCGTTCTGACGACTTATGCTGCCTAGGAGTTCTTTCGTTTTTTCTCCAAATGCTAAGCCAAGATGTTCTGCTAAAGCAGTGATAACTTGTTCTGGATTTGCAATCAATTCGTCATACTTCACTTGATAGGTATTGGGCATTGATTCTAATGGTTGGTTAACCATGATGTAGTAGTATGCAATTCTGTGGAGTTCATCCATATCCAGCCATTCTTCTGCATCATTGTTCTCAACCCAGAAAGGGATCTTTTTATCCTGCAGTAGATAACATGGCCAGATACTATTATTGACCTGCAACGACTCGTCATCAAACCAGCCTTTTCTGAACATTGAACTGAATACTTGCGGAGCTTTACGTGTAGCAATGATCATTTGATGGTCTGGATAGAGTTGCTCCAAAGAAGGAAGATACTTCACAATATCCGGCATTTTGTAGGCAATAGTGTGCTTATGAATCTGCGCCTCTGCTGCAAGTTTAGACGTTGAGGTTGCTAAACGCTCCTCTATTTCTGCTGCAGACTTTACGTTGTATATTGAACTATCGTCAGCTCTATTACAGTTTATTGCTCGTCCTGAAATAGCATTGATAAAAAACTCCTCGTATAGGAAAGTTTCATATATGAGTTGCCACTGATTCTTTGGCATCGAATCTATTAAAGGCATAACAGCAAACAACGTTGGTGGCTCGAAAGCATATTCTACATTTTCAAAACTGTGTAATAGTTTGCCAAGTATTGTTGTTCCACTTCGGGCTGAGCCACTCAGCACAATCGTATTACGACAAGCTTCTTGTGCTTTTTTATCAAGAATGAAATCCATTTTACCTCCTGTGTCCGGTACTTAATCGTAAATTATTAAGAGCTTAAAAGTCGCTCCATTCTCTCGTTAATTTTGTCAACATCAACGATAATGTTGTTTCTGTCCTGAAAACGCTTCAGGAATTTGTCGAACTCTTCAAATGTCTTATCCAGCTCAGTGAGTTTTTGAGGTATTTCTGATATCTCGAAACATACATTTTTATATTCCGTATCAACATAAGGCAATTCAATGTGATCTTCTGGCTTAAGTCGAAGCAATAAATAACACACACGATTATTCAGAAGGTCCATAACTATACCCGAATTCCCTGTAATCGCTAGTGAGACCTCATCCAGGAGCCTGTCGCTACGCGGATTACCATGCTCTAGAAAAATAACATTCTTAAACTTTTTATAACGAGAAAGGTGGTCTCGGGGATGCAACTTTACGACAAACTCTGTTCCATTATTCGACAGGACATTGAGCAACACCTCGATCACTGCGCAGTTGATATCTGTATTTTTAGGATTTGTATAGTAACAAATGAGTTTTTTTTGCTTTGTAGACGACTGAATACTCAAGCCTTTGAGAGTACCTACGTAGATAAAATTCTCTGAAGGGAAAATCTCTAAAAACTTTCTTCTGGAATAATCTGTATCGCAAAGAAAATAGTCACCCGCTATGGGAAGAGGTATGAAGCAATATTCCTGATCACAGGACATAAACTGGATACACTTTAAACCATGCTTCTTTGCTACGGCGGCATCAATTACAGCATGAGGTGACTTTTGTTCTGAAGTAATTATCGCTTTAAGTATAGAACCGGATTTAGTCACGATTCGCCTAACCTGTGCCTCAATTGAATGACTGTAGGTTAAGAGCTCAGGAGACAATACCAGTGCCTCTCTAAAGGCAGAATGCAAATTCAGTGTCACGCCCTGGAATTCGAGCTTTGAACTTTCGCGGTATAAAAATAGTCGTGCCAGAGTCAGTAAACTATACCGCACTAACACGAATATCGATCTACGCGAATATATGCAATTATCCCCTAAACCAACACTTTCACGACTCTGACTGGCAAGCCAGCGCTGATTATTTCCAAAATCGACCGTTGACTCCCCAACAAGCAAAGATGCACTTAAATTACTATGTTTCAAGTAGGGTAAAAAGAACTTTGATTGGGATACGGCACGCGTTGTAACTACGACATCTGACTTAACCGGCCTGTTTTTGAAAAAGGGCGAATACAAAATCAGGTTTACAAACGAAATACAAAACTTTATGAGCAAGACTGGATATATTCTCAGGAAGCCGTACAGCCTTAACTTAAATAATGAACTTTGTTTAGCGATGGAGACCCGTAGCCCCATGACTTTGCAGTACTGAAAAATATAGTACCCTAATACAGCACCTCTTTCGTACCAGCGATAACCCTGAGATTCATGTTCTGCCATGTAAAAAGTTGAGGTCGCTAATTTCCTTTGAGCGGACTGCAGTATAACGTCGGTCGTATTTCCGAACTTTTCCGCATCTTTCAGTGCCGCCAGATACTGAAAAAGTGGCTCAACTGAACTTTGATACAAGACATTTATGTAATTGTTAATAATGGATTGGAAAGGTTCATTCTGCTTTTGAATTAAATTTCGAAACTTATCAGCTAACTCAGCATGGTTAACTTCTGCACCCAGCACATTGATGAACCTGCATTCACAAGAAGGTTTCACTCGACCAACGACAACATCATCCGGCTGAACTTGTTTCAAGAAGTCTCGACATTCTTGATCATTGAGTACGACGTACACTTTCATTGTTTATTTCTTTGACTAAGTACGTAGGCAATAACAAGAGGTACAAGAGTATTATTGAACAAAATATAAGCAAACAAAGATTGAATCAAAATACTTACCATAAATAAATAGTTCATGTAGGAGATTGGGCTTTCTTTTCTGAGCTTAAATGCTTTCCTCAGCACATAAAAAAACATGATAAAAAACAGGCTCGCCCCCAAAATCCCAAATTTAGACACCAGACCAAAAGGCGTGAAATGTGCGTTACTGTGAGTTATCCCGGCTTCGTGCAGTTCTTCATTACCCAACCAGAAAAACCTAAATCCAAATCCTTTCCCCAATATATAATCATACCACTCCATGACGTACATAATACTCAGGACCTCATTGAATCGATGTGGTGCTGCCTTTTGCAAGAGCTCAACAAAGTCAGAAGCTTCGGTACTAAAAACTTGCTGAATTTTCGCTATTCCTGGTAACGCCAAATAATTTGTGGTCTCTAGGAATAACATTCCGCCCAAGATAACAGCTACCATTATCAGATTGTGTCTGGTGGAACTGACATAGCGTCGAAAAGACAATAAAAAGATGACAGATAAACCAACAAACAGCATCCTTTTACCACTCAGTACACCGATTAACATAATAAAGTAACTACCTATCGTATTTCCTTTCACGATGCTCATAGCATAGGCAAATGTAATATCTGGACTCGAGGAAAAATAAAACTTGTGCCCATAGTTCTTTAATAGCGTCATAATGGAAATTGTAAGGACACCTACTACAACAGCCCAGAAGGTATAGCTATTAAGAAACCTGTGGTATTGATTTACATATTTGATGTCTTTAAATAAATGGTAAAAGATAAAAATCTTAAAAAAGAACGTGTAATAAACAATCATGTCAGTCATGAATGTTCTGTTTAAAAATTGATTACCTAACCCAATTAGAGGCGCTAGAATCAAAACAGAAGCAGATAACAGTACCCATCCTGGTATTTCAAATTTACGAATCACACTCAATGCAAAGAAAATAAACACAATATCTATGAGCCATGAACCAGCCAGAAGTACAACCGTAATGTTTATTACTCCTAACTGCCGCAAAACTGACAAACCGCCAATCATTAGAAGCAGTATTTGCAAGAAATAATAAAAACTTAAGAAATGATGTAATCGCATACTTCAACGTTCTTGAAAAAGGCAATAGTGCCAGGTATTAATAATTGGTGTTGATAAATTCATTAACTCCTTGCCCAAGAACAGCATTTCCGCTCACACTGAGATGATGATTATCGGATAGAAAAAGTAACTCCGGATCTTCACCTTCCCAAACGTTCAAGATATTTTCTTCACCGAATACTTTCGTCAAAACCTTGTTATATTCTTTTATATTATTTGAAATCAAGGGATTACTTTCGATGTATGCGGTATTTGCCGGAGCGATAGGCACAACAAGAAATTGTGAACGTTTAAAAAAGTTCCTCAGCTCAATTAGATTGTTTTCAAACTGGAAAAGAGACACATAAGATATTTTTCTTTTCCGAATAAGATAATGATAATTCCTTCTAACAAATCCAAGAAGGACTTTAGATATAAATCCAGGAAGCCTTTGAATTACTTTGCGTTCATTCTCTTTCAACGCCCTCGGCGCACAGTCAACGATACCAATTTGCAAGACAATTAAATCTGGTCTAAATGCACCAGCCTGAAATTTTAGGGATTGAACCAGCATCCCGGTATGCAGTCCCGCAACCGTATAGTAAAAAAAGTCAAAGTGTTCCTTGAGTCTCTTACTTACAACGTAAGTCCATGTAGCGTCATCGGGCACAAGTTCTGGCTGAGCCCTGGGTAAGCCTAAGGAATCAGTTATAAAAAGAATTTTTCGATTTTTATTTTCCATTTAATTACTTACAACTTTACTACTGTTTGCAGAATCTACTCTCGACATTGAAAACCTGTATCCCGAAATAGTGGAAACTAATAAGACTACGAAGACACAGATTGAAGATGTTAGCGGTAAAAATTCAAGTACATTTTCCGGGAACAGAACACATAGTGCAAACTGAACTAATACACATAGTAAGATAGCGACGGAAAAGATATGCAACAATCTCATTTCAATATTAAAAGTCATACAAATAATATTTGGAATAAACATTAACAACATAAGATATTTAGTAACGCTCAAAATCCAAATGGTTGGTACAGCTTCTTTATATTCTGGGAACAATTCTCGTATTACTAAGAATGACACCCCCAAAAAAACCAGTAGTGTCGGCAGCCAAATCAATCCAAATTGCCCGCCCTTCTTAATGAATCTCTCTGGTGACAGCCTTCCTTCATTAATCTCTCTCGTAAAATGAGGAGTAAGTAAATACAATAACGCGCTGCTTCCCATGTAAAAGACATTTGAAACACTGTCTGCGAATTGATAAAACCCAATAATTTCTGAAGAGAAATCGAGATTTATTAACAGGATCCTGTCCGAAGACATAAGAAAAATAGAAGCAAAGGTGAGTGAGGCTAGCTTCACACCATTTTTCAGAAAAACAGGTGAATTTTCGGCTACGAAACTTTTGAACTGACTCAATGGTGGTAGAGAAATCAAATCATTTTTAACGAGTATGATTATTCCCATTATCACGGAGGTAACAGCCCCCGCTCCCCAAGCGAAGAAAATTAAGGTTTCGGAGTTTGCATAATCACTGTAAATCAGGGTTCCGTAGACAACCATGTAAATCAACGCAAACAGGAAATTATATAATGATAACGTCATTGTTTGCATTGTCGCTCGAAGGATACTTTGAACAGCCCCTCTAAAGAGATTACAAGCGCAGATTAATCCCACTAACGCAGCAAAGGATTTAGAATTCAACAGAAATACGGTGATGAAAGCGATTAAAGCTCCCAACAGATTAAACATCAGACAAAAAGTGGACAGGCGCTTCATTTTGTATGCATCTGAGCATAGCGAATAAAGTTTGACATACGCCCCATTGATACCCAGAACAATAAATGCCGAATAGGTAACTGCAATGAGTGACGAAGCTATCTCACCATATACTTCAGCGCCAACATATTTTGCAAAGTGGAGCATAATAAATGCCACCACAAACATTTCGAAATATTTGCTTAATGAGTAAACAGAAATTTTTCTTAGCATGATCTCAATTCAGGTTAATATTCGGCCATTGCCGTTCAATCTCTTAGGGGCTTTCTTTAAGAATATTAAGATAGACATGCTCAACATGTGTGGCCTGCTCCTGAAGTGTCAGTAAATGAGAGTTGTTTCCACAAAGAAATGCATTGGTTTGCCGATAAAGTCCAGGTTTGTAGTCAATATCCAAACTATCGTCTATGTCCACATCATAAACCTTAATTGTGCCTAAATCCTGAACCTGCAACTTCTCAAGAGGCGCGAAGTAAAAACGGTGTTTTGATGTTAACATTTCTACTCGCCATCGACCTGGGGCAGCCCAGTCAGCCTGATAGTTGAATAGCGCTCCCTTGGTCGATATGCCGGCGCCACTAAATACAGCTCCAGATTTATGCCAGTCTAATTTACCCTCTTTAAACGAATTGAGCTGAGTAGGCCAGCCACCCATAAAGAATGCCATATCAATCACATGAGAGGAATTACACAATAACCATTGCTCAGCAACCTCTTCAGGTAACTCCTGTTGCTCAATTCGATGGCTCCATTCAGTAAACTCAAAATTAAATGACCTGACCCCACCATCAAGTTCAATCAATTCCAATGCCTTTTGAACTGAAGAATAGAAGCGTCTGTTGTAAGCGACGTAAATACTGGCATTATGCTGCTGAGCACGTTCAACCATTTGCTTTAACTGTGCAAGCTTCGTAGCGGCTGGTTTTTCTAATAAGATATTAGTGACCCCAAAATCCAACAATTTCATTGAAGTATCGAAAAGTGCAGGCACACTAACCGCATTGATCACTGCATCCGGCACATTTGGGTTAGTTGCCAACCAGGCAGACAGACCGCCTGTCACTACCGGCTTTCCCGTTTCAGCTTCAAATTTTTCTGCACTAGAATGACTATTGCCGATGACTAAATAATCTACCCCTAATGCATTCAATACTTTGGCATATTCTACTGCCATGTAACCGGCTCCAATAAGCCATACTGAAGTGTTAGTTAAGTTATCGGACATTTAGTCACCTCTGTATTTGTCAATGCAGTAAGATAATTATTAATCGCTCTAATTAGTGGCAAATGCAAACTCATAGAATCACTGTATGTCGACAAAGAGCATGTCCCTGACGCCATAAGTTGCTCGACCAGCCTATTGGTTGCTTCGCTTTGATAAGGTACTTTGTAGTCATCTTCGTCCCAGCACCACCCCTTACTTCCACTGGACTTCATAAAATGTCTTTCATTTTCTCTGATAGTGAATCGATGAGTCCCTGAATCGATAGTCACTAAAACAGGGGCATCACTTTCTTCGAAGCTCCTCAAAATGAGGTGACTCCCATTCTCAGTCCAGGCAGTCATTGTGCCAACTAACTCAATAAAAGAATCTCGCTTACTTGGTACTGTTTTGGGGAGTAATCTCTCGGTACTAACGTTAAGCACTGGAGATTCGCTTAGAAAAGCAAACAAATCAATATAGTGAATTGCGTTGCACGCGAGTCCCCACTGTCCACCAGTAACAGACATTTCAATGACAGAGTCCTGGGTAATTTCTGCTCTTATTTGCTGGTAAATATCCCATGTTCTCTGTGGGCAATTGACCCACGCAGCCACATCGTGTTTTTCTAAGAGTGAAAAGGTTTCAGCGTATTCCAGCTCTGTCTGGAATAGCACTTTCTCAAGGATCAGGTAGCGCACAGACGCAACTTCTAATAATGACGAAATTGCCCGGAATCTCACATCCGCGCCAGTGGCAATTACAACGACATCAATATCACTATACAACTCTTTATAGTCGCTAATGTAATCAACATGAAACCGATTAGATTCGTAGTTCATTGCTTTCATTCGTTGCTCTGCCACTTCTAATGAAGCCTGATTTAGGTCCAACACCTGAATATGGATGTTTTCACTATCGAGCAAAGACAGTGCTTGTAAGTGGCGGCTACCAAGCTGTCCCGCCCCAATGACAGCTAGTTTCATTGACGTTCCCTATAATGATTGGATGTTAAATGATTTCAACCAGAAAATGACTATTCCCAGTTGGCCAAATTTGCATTTTGTTTAAGAAGATATTGTCGGGCATTGGGCAAGCCATTGCCAATAAAGTTAAACAGGTTTGCTGTCGCTACCGCTGATACAAAGTCATACTGAAGCCCTTCTTCAAGATGCCTCTCGTTTCCAGCACCACCCATTAATATTAGAGGAGTAGAAATATTTTCCGTAACGGCTTCCAGAGTTGTCATATCATAACCGAACCCCGTACCATCTTTATCTATAGAGTTTAAAAGTATTTCCCCGACATTCAAACTGGCAACGTAATTAATATAGTCCGAGAGAGACATATCAACGGATTCACTACCATCTTTAATCAATACTTCAGGAACACCATCTCTATATTTGTAGTCTATGCTGGCAATAAGGCTTTGGGTACCATATTTGTTGACAATCTCAGCAACCACGTCGGGATGTTTTATCAGCGCAGTGTTAACAATCACTTTATCAGCCCCATTCTCAAAGAGCAGATCTGCGTGTGCCAGATTGGTTATACCTCCTCCAGCTGCGACAGGAATGAAGACATTATTTACTAAACGACGCACCGACTGTGCAAACTTTTGGATATCTTTTTCACCGCGAGTTGCATCGACCACCATCAGTTCATCAAGCGAAAAAGATATTTCCTGAAAATGATAGTTGCGTTCCAGCCAGTTGATATCACCAACACGTTGCAAACGAAAGTTGCGACTTTGCATAAATGCACTGTTGTTATATATCAAACCAAAAATTAATCTATTTCTTAACATCAAAAAAGCTCAATGAAGTTTTTCAACAACTTCAATCCATTGTGTTGACTTAATTCTGGGTGGAATTGAACACCAGCTATATTGTCTCTCTCAAAGCTCGCGATAAATGGTGATCCATAATCACAATATGATTGGCCGATATCAATTTCACTTAGCATCTTAAAGCTGTGGGTAAAATAAAAATCGGCATTCTCGTTAATGTCTTTGTAGAGTCTTGTATTGATATTTGCGGCAACCTGGTTGTATCCGACATGTGGTACCTTGAGTCCCTCCCTGCTAAATTCGGTTACATCACCTTCAATTAGACCCAGGCCCTCATTCACGCCACTTTCAGTACTACCTTTTCCCAAAAGCTGCATTCCCAGGCAGATTCCAAGAATCGGCTTTCGTTGCACAAGTACTAATTCAGTCAGAACATCACCGAGCCCAAGCATATTGATTCGCTTCATGGCCGTCGCAAAATTCCCTACACCAGGCAATAGCAAGCGATCTGCCTGGGCTAGTTTTTCGGGGGTATGGGTCAAACAGGGATCTTTTACACCTAAAAAAGTTAAAGCGCCCGTTATGGAATGGATATTACCCATTCCATAATCAACTATCGCTATATTCATATTTCGAATTCATTACCAGTAACAAATTTTGGCTGCCAGATGCCATCGACTTTCTCGAACAAATCTTTGTTAGCATATCGATCCAGTACCGCATCGAACTCTTCCTGAGTCATTTGATAATAATCAAGATACATTTCAATAAAGTCATATGGATATTGATTGTCATACGCTCTGACAAGGTTAAGGGCCTGATCTCGCGTCATTGCTCCACGCCTGATTTCAATACCCGCATCTTGTGTCGCTCTGCCGAACCCAAACTTCAGATACATCAGGTAAGCATGCAATGAGTAAAGAGCCTGATCATTTTGGGCAAAGTTTGTAAAGGTGCCAGCAGTTCCTTCTTCTTTCTCTTTTAAGCCACAATGCTCTTTTGCAACAACGTAATTGCGATAGGAATCCCAGTTTTCATAATAAGACCAGTGAGTAAATGCAAGCTCATGATGCTGCACCTGCTCTTCTGTGGGAAAGCGCCAGAAAGCAAGATCACCCTCGCTAACATCAGGATCACCTTGCACAATGTCTAAAACCTTCTCATATCCACCTTCAAAATAAACACGCTTCATGTATTCGATATCATACAATGGATCATGCTTACTTTCCGTCGAACCGCCGTATTCAACTTCACCGTCCTCACCATAAAAAATGAGTGGTATGTTAAAGTTCATAGCTGTTTGAATTACCGCGGTTTTAATCGCAATTAACCAACCGTAATACGGAAATCCTTTCTCAATAAAACCATGTTTATTGAGTTTTTGCATGACCTTAGCATTTGGAGAAATATGAATATGATTGAATCCTGATTGGATGAAATTAATCAGATTCTCATCACCTATCGCTAAAGATAAAGCAGGTCTCACGGTAATCGCCAGTGGATTCATACCATATTTGTGTTTCAGCATATAAGCCACATAGGACCCATCTTTGCCGCCACTAACGGGTACAACACAGTCAAAACCATTGCCATTCTTAGAACGATAACGATCCAGAAGCTCTGTCAATTTTTCTTCTCGAGGCTTCCAATCCATGGTCTTTTTCTCTTCAGACCAAACACAGGCGTTGCACCAACCTTTATCGTCAAACCCGATTCTGGGACGTGTTGACATATTTAGACAATTATTGCACCAGAATATTTTTTCGCTCATTCGCAGCTCTCCAAAAACTATAGGGAAAATCCATCATCGACCAGTATATTTTGCCCGTTTATATATCTGGCTTGTGGAGAAAGTAAAAATACTATTGTATCTATAACATCTTCGACATCCAGCATTCCTTTGCCTAAAGTACAGGCGCGATATTTGTCCAGGAATGGTTCTGGTTGCCCATCTTTTATGCCACCGGGACTGACACTGTTAACTCTGAAGCGACTATCATTTACGTATGCTGCAACATATTTATTCAAATGAATAACCGCAGACTTAATTGCTGCATACTCAACAGGCATAGTCATAGAGGTGCCATTGTACACTGAAAAATCCGGCGCAACGACTCCATATATGGATGCAACATTAACAAGACTAAACTGCGTACTATGTTGCTTAAAATATTTCGCACATTGTTGTGCAAATAAAAAACTTGAACCCAAATGTAAAGAGACATTTTCGTTAAAGCTACTTAAAGAAACATCGTAAAAATGCGCACCGTAAGATTGGTTTCTTGGGTAACTACAATTTACAGCACCAGTCAATCCCTCTTGTTCACCGAAAAAAGTTATGACTTGCTCTTCATCGGTCAGGTTAACAGCTTGCAAAGATAGTTTGCCTGAATCAATTTCCTTCTCGAACGAATCTTTCAGGCATTGTTCATTGATATCAACAGCAATGACTGAGTCATTTTGGGCGCATAAGGCCCTCACCAGACTCTTTCCTAAGAGACCTGCGGCCCCCCCTACAACAATCTTACCCATTATTTTCACCACGTCCTTTTTGCGTAGATAATATAGCTTCGGCTAACTTAAAATCATAAATATCATCAATATCTACCGCTCTATGCTTCGGCACTTCAATACTAACGACCTTGCCAGCAAACAAATGCCCCTCTTTCAATACGAACTGCGGTGTTGTCACATATGCTACTGTCGTGATGTCGTATACAACAGGGACATCTTGACGACGATTTAGCTTCTGACCGCCATCAATGACTAATTCCGTTAAACCATTCTCTTGTATTTTCACCATATTGAAATAGGGACTTCTGGCGGCCTCAGTAACAGATATGCAAACATCCCCTTGCCCCTCATGAAATTTTTCAAGGGCATTCTCAACATCCTGCAATTCTCTTAACGGACTGGTCACTGGCAAACTGACGAACAGTTCAAAAGCCCCGTCATTTTCGATTACCCAGTTAATTGCATGTCTCCACGCCATCCATTCAGGACTTTTATCTTGTGCCAGCTCATTGGGTCGCATGATTACTTTCGCGCCAGCATCAGCAGCGATTTTTGCTATTTCCAAAGAATCAGTGGAGACGTACACCGCACTTATTTGACTGGATTGTTTTGCCACCTCTATGGCATAGCAAATCATTGGTTTTCCGCAAAGAGGCTTTATATTCTTACCCGGCAATCCCTTTGAACCACCTCGAGCAAAAATAAATGCATGAGTTTTTTTATTATTTAAATTCATGATGGTAAGACTTTATTTTATCTATTAATTTTACAGTTTTACCAGCTTCAGCAATCGATACCATTTCAGTTTCACTTCCCTGCATCGACTCTACGAATCTACTTAGCATTTCAAGATACATTCCGTTTTTATTCCAGGATGGCTCGCTGTAAATGACTTCATCACCAATTCCATTTCTAACGGTGATACTATTTGCAATTAGGTCGCATTCTATTCGACATTTTTCAGTAATAACAATGCATTTTCTCGTTGCCTGCTTTTGAATAAAATCCAGATGTGCGACCACCGTCACATTGGAGTCTGATTTAAGAAACAGATCAACCACTTGCTCAACTGCTATATCCAGCTCATCAGTTGCCCGCAGCTCCGAATACATCAAGCTTAAATCGCCAAATAGCCAGTTGGCATAGTCAAGCTCATGACTAAGCTCCAACAAAGCCCCCCCTCCAAGTTTCTTCGAGCCTGAAACTGAGCATCGGTAATCAGTACCGTTACGCCAGTCTGGCAGGTACTGTCCAACTTCTATATGAGCATTATAAACATTGCCAAACTCTGCACTTTCCAGCATTTTCTTAAGCATTTTCAAACACGGTAAAAAGCGTAAGCAATAGGCCACAGAACAAAGGGTGTCGCTTTCAGAAGCCGCGTGAACTAATCTCAGTAGATGTTGCTCATTGTGTGTAACAGGTTTTTCAACAAGGACTGGGATATGACTTTCTAGTAAAGGAATAGCATGGTCTGCATGAAAACTGGCCGGTGAAGCAACCACCACGAAATCAGGCACTTCCGATATTAGCGCACTCATATCAACAACAATTTTATCCGCATCGGAAATCGGCTGCTCAGGAATTCGCCCGCTTGCAGACATTGCAATAATCAGAGCATCAGGATACAACTGCCTGAGATTCTGTCGATGACGAGTTGATATATTTCCAAGCCCAATCACCGCGACACATTTTATCATTCCCCAATCCTTAGGGAGCGAATATCTACCTGAGCTCTTTTATAATCATCCAGGCGACCAATATCTAACCAATATTCATGCACTGGAAACATCTTAACTGCGCCATTACATGAAATTTTTTGTTCAATAAGGTCAGGCATATCAATCACCTGCCCCCGATATATATTTTTCGCCACAGCCTGATTGACAACATATATCCCTGCATTTACAAAGTATCGATGAATTGGTTTTTCCGTTAACGCGACAATATCATCTTCATTGTTTTCTATGACGCCATAGGGTACTTGATACTCAAATTCTCTAACGCAAACCGAAAGGTCCGCTTTCGTCTCGTTGTGAAAATCGAGTAATCGCAAAAAATCAACGTTAGTTAACACATCGCCGTTCATCATTACTATGGGTAAATCCGGCATGTCATCCGGTAGTAACCCCAGAGCCCCACCGGTACCCAATGGGCTATCTTCATGAACATATTGAATATTCACGCCCCAAGTGCTTCCATCACCAAAATGCTGCTCTATTTGCTCTGCCATATAATGAGTGGAGATGAAAAAGTTAACAAACCCCATACGACTGAAACTGGTCAATACTGTTTCCAGGATAGGCTTCTCGCCAACGACCAGCATAGGCTTAGGACAATTATCCGTTAGCGGACGCAATCGTTTGCCAAAACCACCAGCCATTAAAAATACGGGGTTTTCCAATTTTGGACGAAGCAGTGCATCATGGAGTGTTTCCAGATCGACCAGGAAACCATTTTCAACAATAGGAATAGCAAGAATATCTTTCTCTTCCATGATTTCTACAAGCTCTTTACGACTCTCCTGCCTGGAAGCAGTCAAGGGGCTTTGATTCATAATCTCAGCGACCTTGCTTGTTAGCGAGATATCCCGCAGCAACCCTCGTCTTACATCGCCATCCGTGACCATTCCCAATAGCTTGCCATGTTCATCTGCAACTAACGCTACTCTAAGCGCTTCATCGTTGATGATTTTTAATGCTTCCTTAATCGTACTATCAGGCCCGATTACCACATTTTTCCAACAATGGCTCATTTCCTAATCCTTCCACTCTTTGATAACAGGTTTGGACGCGTAAACAATATGTGCTGCTGGTACATTTTTATTCACTACTGCACCAGCAGCAATTACCGCCCCTGAACCGATAGTTAACCCCTGAATTATTGACGCTCCAGTGCCAATATGAACATTATCACCGATAGTTACGCCACCACTAATAGTCGCTCCCGGCGCAATATGACAATGTCGTCCAATATGAGTGTCATGCTCAATAATAGCGCCAGTATTGAGTATACTGTTGGCCGCAACACGGGCACCACAATTAACAATGACTCCATTCATGGCCTGCACACCAACATCGAGGCTTGCATAACTTGAAATGTTAGCTCCCTTCGCAATAACTGATTTAAAATCAAAACCTGCTTCGGAAAATTTGATAAATAACGTTTTCCGCAGTGCTTGGCCGGGTAGCATTCCAACACCGTTAATCAGACATGGCCGCTCGGAATCAAGTTCGAGTAACGTATCATCCGTCAAGTAGGCTAATTTCCCCAATATAGGGTGTTCAGTGACTTCCTCATGGTTGACATACCCTGACAAAGGATCTCCATTGGCGAGCAAAATATCAGCCAGAACCGAGGCATGCCCACCTGCACCAAGAATATATGTACTACTATTCAAGGATCAAATCTCCAGCTTTGTAATCTCTGCTGGCCGTTTTCCCCGTTAAGTCCCAAAAAGTCGCAGGAGACATACCATTTCCAGGTCGGCGAATATCGATATTTGCACTATCGAATATTTCACCTCTCGCAATATTCTTAGCCGCAATCAAACTTTTACGAGCCACAGCCTTATTCTTTACTTCCGACGGTCTGGGACCTTTGATGCCATCGCCTAATGCTCGTTCGACACGTCGTATAGATTGGACCATCTCAGTTAATTCATCGGGTTCCAGTGAGGCTTTATGGTCAGGCCCAGGTAAAGTTCGACTCAATGTGAAGTGTTTTTCTATCACTTTCGCACCTCGGGCGACCGCAGCGACCGGAATAGTGATGCCCTCACTGTGGTCTGAATAACCGACTGTTAAGCGGAAGGCTTCTGCTATAGTATCCATAGCTTGCAAATTAATATCTTCCATGGGCGCAGGATATTCAGTTGTGCAATGTAATATGGTAACTCTCTGTTTCAAAGCAGATTTACCTTCTTCTGAAAAATAAGCTTCCTGAAATGCGGCCAGAGAGGGTTTGTCTCCAGATTCACATACCATACCAAATGCAATAGTCGCTAATGCATTTTCAATTTCGGTAAGATTGGCCATTCCAGTAGAAACAATCAATTCTTTGCCAAGTTGGGCATGCTCTAAAACCAGAGGGAGGTTGGTAATATCGCCAGATGGTATCTTTAATCTGGTTATCCCAAGCTCTCGTGTCAAAAATCTTAAACTTTCACTGTCAAATGCAGTAGACAGAAATTCTACACCTTTATTTTGACAATAATCCACCAACTGATGATGAGTGTCATAGCTTAATTCGAGTCGACTTAACATCGCCAATTGAGATTCTTTTATGCCCGTGTTGGTCTGTTGATAATCTGCCTGTTGTGCTGAAGCCGTCACTAGTTTGTTTGCTTTGAAAGTCTGAAACTTAACGATATCCGCTCCTGAGGAAACTGCGGCATCAACTAATTGAAATGCCATCTCTTCGTTACCGTTATGATTTACACCGGCCTCGGCTATCACTAATGTCATGTGTTTTCCCATTTAATGTCGAAAAATTGCTTGTACACATTAAGCTCATGGTTCTTTAAAAAATTCACTATGGATGCTGATACATTCCCCTGTCCATAGGGGTTCTTCACTGTATCTAAGGTTTTGCTAAATTCTTTGCTGAGAGCCTTCTGCAAAGCCGCAGAAATTTCTTGTTTACTTTCGCTGCAATTGATGACGCTCGCGGCCGCTGCTCTACCCGTCTGGCGACTTCCAATATTCACGGTTGGAACGCCAAATGAAGGGACTTCTATGATACCACTCGAAGAATTTCCAATAACTGCCGCCGCGTGTTTCACAGCACTTAAATAGCGCTGTTGTCCGAGTGAAGCTGTAAGAAAGACCTTTTGGCGATTCTCAGCGGCAAAAAGGCGTAACTTTTTAATGATGCCATGACCACCGTCATCAGCATTCGGATAGGTGATAATTACCTGATGGTCCTGAAACTGAGACAATGCAAAAATCAAATTATCAATTGCTTCAAGGGGAGACTCATCCGCCAGAGTCACTGGATGGTAGGTCACTAAAAAATATGGCTGGTGAAGGGGGAAATCTATAGATTTAGCCAACTCAGGGACAGTGAAAAACTGACTGCGATGAATATGGTCCAGTCCAATTGCTCCCACGTCAAAAACCCGTTCTGGACTTTCACCCAATTGTATAACCCTGTTCCGGTGCTCTGAATTTGACGTGAAATGATAATGGCTCAATTTGGTAATAGCGTGTCGAATGGCGTCGTCATAAGCGCCTTCGGTAATTTCACCACCATGTATATGCAATAAGGGGATTTTCATGATCATGGCTGTTTGTGCCATTGCCAGCGCTTCAAACCTGTCGCCCAATAACACCATTGCATCGGGTTTTAAACGCGCCAAAGCATCCGCATACCCAATAGTGGCCAACCCCATTGACTTTACCGTTCCTGTTGCTGTATCCGAAGATAGCAACATATCCACTTCCGCTGCAATTTCAAAGCCATCTTTCTGAATCTGACTAATGGTGTTACCAAAGTGCGGTGACAAGTGCGTGCCTGAAACTATTAATTGCAGCTCTAACACTTCATCAGCAGCAATATCTTTTAGCACCCAATACAATAACCCATACTCTGCTCTGGTTCCGGTGAAAACCGCAATTTTTTTAATCATACGCATCATGTTCTTAACATTGGAGGAGAGCTCGGTATATTCACGAGACGATGTTCTAGCCACTCGGAGTTAACCAATGGTCCCCTGAAACATTCTGCGTACATAGGAAGCTTATGCATCAGCTTCCACACTGGTCGCGTCATGATACCATTGTCGTTTGTAATACGGAGTAGCCTTTGAGAAGACTCTTTATCCTGACATATCACTGCATTCAACCAATAATTGGATTGGCAATCCTGGGGTTCTTTGACAAATTGATATTCTGTCTTTTCAAAAAACGCCATGTACTCCTGAGCCAGTTGCCGCTTCTTGCTCAGATATTGCGTCAACGTTTCCATTTGAGCACAACCAAGAGCGGCGTTCAAATTAGGCAATCGATAATTGAAACCGGGTTCGTCATGGTAAAACTCCCACTCATGAGGAACCTTAGCGGTAGTAGTAATGTATCTTGCCCGTTCTCCTGCATCAGGTTCCTGACAGAGCACCATTCCCCCCCCGCCAGTAGTAATGATCTTATTACCATTAAAACTTAATGCGGCAAAATCCCCAAATGTCCCTGTATGTCGCCCCTTATAGAATGATCCCAGACTTTCCGCAGTATCCTCTACCAGTGTCACCCCCCATTTTTCACATACCGACTGCACTTCATCCAGCCTGACAGGATGTCCAAATGTATGCATCGGGACTACTGCTTTTATTGGGCTGCGAGTCGACTTATGTACACACTGACCTTCTGCATCTAATTCTGCATTGTCTTCCAGGTAGGTCTCTAGCGCTGCTGGACATAAACCAAGAGTATCTCTCTCGACATCAACAAACACCGGCTTAGCACCCATGTGGTATAGGGCATTGCAGGTAGCTACAAACGTCAAAGCTTGTGTAATTACTAAGTCACCAGGTTTAACACCAGCCAGGTACAATGCCGTATGCAATGCCGCGGTTCCATTGACCGTCGCTATCGCTTTTGTTGAACCCGTAAAATCTTCTACTTTGCGCTCAAACTCATCAACGTATTTGCCCACACTCGAGACAAAAGTACTTTCTAGTGTGTCGGCTACATAACTCTTTTCGTTCCCTGCAAACACTGGTGCGTGCAATGGTATAAAGTCGCTGCTGTGATAAACGTCACGTACAAACGCTATCAATTGATTTGTTGTACTCATGAGTTACATCTTACTGTCTAAGTATTTGCCAGTTTCTTTATGCCCGAAATCCGGCAACATTTGATAAAATAAAGCGACGATTTCCTGCTTTTCCCAACGCCTATTAGATTTCATCTCACTAATTGCAGTTTCGAAGTGACTCAGCAACTCATTGTTGTATTCCAGCTTGTTCTTGATCACACCTAAATTTCTATAGGTATGCATATCTAGAACTTCTTTATCGGTGAAAAATTCTTCAAAGTCTTTTTCACCTGTAGTGTCACTGGCGCTAAAAAGGCATGGCCACTTACCCTGATTTATAAGTGAGGCCGCTTCATGTCTAGCCTGTTCTTCACTATCACAGAGATATGGCTCAAGGCCACGGTTTTGTAAATATCTAATGGCAATATCTGAGAAAGATATCAGGTGTAAAGACTCACTGAGTTTGGGAAAGTAAATATCCCTGCTTTCCCCAAATAAGCATGACATTAAACACAACTCCCCCGACTCTTGCGGAGTAACAAAGTATCGACGCACGTCATTGGGTGCAACAATGGGTTGTTGCTTCAGAATACGTTGGTTAAATCCATGTAGTAATGAACCATCCGAAAACGCTACATTAGCAAATCGCGCAGTAGAAATATTAAGCTCTTTGCTGAGGCGCATCAAAAACATTTCCATAATGCGCTTGGAAGCTCCCATCATATTGACTGGGTTAGCGGCTTTATCAGTAGACACACAAAAGTACTTTTGTGTGTCACCTCGCATAGCCTGCTCGACCGTTTTCTTAGTATTGAAAATATTGACGTCGATCATTCGCATCAAAGTAAACGGGTCTTTCTCACTGCGCACGTGCTTCAATGCTGACAGGTTCAAAACATAATCATAAGGGCCGTTTGCGTTATAAAATGCTTCGTATTCAACACTACCAATGTCGAGAGCAAAAGTACTAAACTCCCCTGAGATATAGCCAAACGAGCTTCTAATGTCACGGACCAATTCAACAAGATTATTTTCACTGATATCGACCACATGCAATTTGTTAGGGCTTCGTTTAAAAATCTCTTTGGAGACCGCTTGACCAATGGATCCAGCCCCCCCGAGAACCAGAAATGAAGCCCCGGCTACCAAATCTTTAATTGCGCTCTCATTATTATTTACATCTTGTTCAAACAGGGCGGTATTTCTACCTATTAGATTCAGTAATGACGACATGACTACACTCAGTTGTTTACGTGAAAAACTTTTTGAACAATCCCTTTAGTATCTATTAATTTATGGGTATAGGGGACCTCCATACCAATAAACTCCTTGTGATCCACTAATACGACCACAATATTTGAAGCTTCCATGGCCGCATTCAAATTGACCAATGTCATGTGCTTATCCAGCGTTTCAGGTAGTTGATCTATATTGGGTTCTACTACTAATAGATCTCCGGCATGAAACTCCGAAATTTGCTGAGTAATTTGCAATGCAGGGCTTTCTCGCAAATCATCAATATTAGCTTTAAAAGCCAATCCTAAGCAGGCAATTGAAACATTTGATGCCGACAAATTAGGATTTTCACTTAAAAACTCAGCGATAGCGATTTTCACCTTGTTTGCCACCCACTGAGGCTTGTAATCATTGACCTGTCTGGCGGTATGAATAAGCTTTGCTAATTGAGGTGTTCTGGATACGATAAACCACGGATCCACAGCGATACAATGCCCACCTACCCCTGGTCCAGGTTGCAAAATATTAACTCTTGGATGTCGGTTCGCTAAGCGGATTAATTCCCAAACGTCGATATCTAACTCATCACAGATCAGCGATAATTCATTGGCAAAAGCTATATTAACGTCTCTGTAGGAGTTTTCAGTCAACTTAGCCATTTCAGCGGTTCTTGCATTAGTAATAACACACTCCCCTTTTACAAATGACTTATACAGACTTACGGCTCGTTCAGAACATTCAGGTGACATGCCCCCAATCACACGGTCGTTTTCCACCAACTCTCTAACGACCTGACCGGGAAGCACTCTTTCAGGGCAATGGGCAATATTAACATCCGGCGTCCTGTCCGAATTCTTCGTGTTTGGAAAAACTAAATCAGGCCTTGCATCTGTCAACCACTCAGCAACTTTCTCTGTTGCTCCAACCGGACTGGTCGATTCTAAAATGACTAAATCGCCCCTTTTTAGTACTTTTGCAATGGACTTAGTTGCCTTTTCAACATATTCAAGATTTGGCTCAGGAAAATTATTCTCATTACATGGGAAAAACGGTGTTGGCACAGCAATTAAGAAGGCGTCAGCTGGTTCAGGAACTATTGATGCCAGTAGCCGTCCTTCATTGACAACTCCACGCACCATGACATCTAATTCCGGCTCGACGATATGAATCTCACCTCGATTAATGGTATTCACCACATCCTGCCTTACATCAATACCAATTACTTGCTTGCCATATGCTGCAAACATCGCCGCTGTTGGCAGACCAATATAGCCTAGTCCTACAACTGAGATAGTGTTAAAACTTGATTGTTTCATATTCGATTTTAAACCTTTTCCCTGACCCTAAGGAGGACATCATTATTCGATTCATTATTTAAAAGAGCTGGTTTCATCCCCCGCCAGGATACTAGCTATACGCTCGCAGGTTTTGCCATCTCCATATGGATTATGGGCAAAGCTCATCTTTTGATATTCCTGTTCATCTTCTAGCAGAGTGGCTATAGCAGATGTGATTTTTTCGATACTCGTTCCAACTAATCTCACGGTTCCTGCTGCAACTGCTTCGGGGCGTTCTGTCGTATCCCTCATAACTAAAACGGGTATACCTAAAGATGGAGCCTCTTCCTGTATACCGCCAGAGTCAGTCAAAATAATTTTTGCCTGAATCATTAGATACACAAAGGGTAAATACTGTTGGGGCTCGATCAGGTGAACATTTTCAATATTGGATAGATTTCGCCATACAGGCTCACGAACATTAGGGTTTAAATGAACAGGATAGATGATTTGAGCCTCAGGAAAGCGCTTTGCTGTAATAGCAAGTGCTTCACATATTCGCTCGAAACCTTCCCCAAAACTTTCCCTTCTGTGCCCGGTGACAAGGACTAATGGTTTATTCTCGTCCAACATAGGAAATGTCTGCGCCAATTTTGCAGTCAGAGAGGAATCTCGATCAATTTTTTCCTTCACCATTAACAGAGCATCTATTACGGTATTACCTACAACGTATACACCTGAAGCTTTGCACCCCTCTGCTAACAAATTATCGCGGGAAACACTAGTCGGTGCGAAATGGTAACGCGTAAGATTACTTGTGAGCTTTCTGTTTGCTTCTTCTGGCCAGGGGCTATATATATCACCGGTACGAAGCCCCGCTTCCACATGTCCAACACTAATTTTTTCATAATATGCCGCAAGACTGGCAGCAAATGTTGTTGCGGTATCACCATGTACCAAGACTATGTCAGGCCGACAACTTTTAAGAATAGGTTTGAACTCCAACAAAATTCGCGAAGTCACATCGTTGAGAGATTGCCCTTCTCTCATTAGGTTTAAGTCATAATCAACGCGAATATCAAAAAGCTCAATCACCTGATCTAACATTTCCCGGTGCTGCGCTGTTACACACACTTTGACTTCAAATCGAGTATCAGCACGCAAAACATTAATGAGTGGGGCCATCTTAATGGCTTCAGGACGCGTGCCAAATACAATTAAAATTTTCATGTACTATAGCTCTAGTAGTTACGGTGTTTCGGAACGTTAAAATGCATATTTGTTCCATGATTGATTTCTGTTTTGAGGGCTTAAAAGCATCTAATATTTGCAAAGTAACTTTTAAACTTCATTCACCCACTGAATATTTCAGCTTGGTTCGTTTTCGTGCAAGACCGTGTCACGTCTAAAAAGTAAGGACACAAAAACCGCCAAAATAAAACTCAAAAGAGCACCAATCAATATTATTTGAAAACGATTGGGTTTAAATACTTTTCCGGTTACCTTAGCGGATTGAACTAAGTCATAAAAATTAATATCAGCAATATCAAGGTCATATGAATTTAGCGTCTCAATTTCCATGACTAACGCAGGGTAGGTATCAATGAATGGCGTATCATCTTTTCGATTCTGAAGTCGCAACAGAGTTGGGTCCTCGTTAATTTTGGAAATTTCACTGGAGATTTCATTAATCCTGGTTAAAAAGATGGAGTCATCTTCCCGCCCCATTAAGGACTCTTCGACTGCATTTAAATATTTAATGCCCATTAAATAAAGTGGTAATTCCTGGCTTGATCCACTTAAGTTTATTTTTGTCACGGATTGTGGTGCTAGTTTGTCATTTAACTCATCTATAGGCGTTGGCTCCTCTATTGATAACTTAGTCGCTATCTTTTTTGCCTCTCTGACATTAGCCAATTGTGTCAGTCTATTCATTTGAGTTAGCTTCACCAACAGATCTCTTTCCTGACTCAGCAAATCGATTTTCAGGCTATTTTCATACACTATTCGTTCAATTTGTCTCTCGCGATCTATTCTTGCACTTTCCTTTAACAGCTTCATACGACGCTGTATATTAGCTATGCGAGACTCTTTCGCTATTTTCATCGAGGCAAGTAAAGTTTCATGCATCTCTTTGTTTGTATACTCAATATATTCATTTACAAACTCTGTTGCCTTTGGTTCATTATTAGATATTAGTACTAATTCTATAAGCTTAGGAGCGACCGCTATTTCGATTCCATTTTCATAAATTGACTCTAAAACAGTAATTTCAATATTATCCAGAAGTCTATTCAGAGTAATTGATTCTCCAGATGGTTGCTCGTGACTCCAATTATTGAGAATTTCATTTTTGGAGATAAAGGAAATCATGTTTCTTTCTGTTCGCAACAACTCATAATACTGTTGAAACAAACCAACATTTGAATATTCGACAAATGTTGCCAGATTAAACCTCTCAATTTCGAGTCGACTAGGCATCTTCACCCGCGCAACACTTAAATATTGTTTCTGAATTGAGAAGGCAACCCCGGCACTTGCAGACATTCCAATAAACGAAATAATCAAAATCAGCTTCCAGCTTTTTACTAAACTGTATAGCATCTCCCGAATATCTATCACATCGTTGTCCATTGACCCTTGATTGTTTGTGTTCATGTTAGGTTGCTGATTATCCATGATTTCCTATTCACTGAGAAAAGCCCAGCAGATCATACTGGAATTGATTGATGCTTCCAAGTACAGCTTTGGTGAAAAACAACGTATTTATTGGGCGAGAGTATCGCTATAACGTGGATGACTGGTTATTTTTGTAATCGCCTCAAAAAACTTTTTTGCGTCATATAGATTTGCGTTTCTTTGACAAGCATTGCGCATCTTCATTAACTGACTGATTTTCAATTCCGAGATAACTTTGACGCAAATTTCAGTTCCTGGGTCTGCAGGCAAGAGGTAACCATTAGATTTATTTTCTATTGTTTCCAGTACCCCTCCTTCAGAGACACCAATAACAGGCTTTCCGGCCCCATGAGACTCTAGTGGACTCATGCCAAAATCTTCGTCTTTCGGTATATATATAGTTGCCATGCAGTTGCCCATTAAATCTGCTAGTTTCTCTTCCGAAACCCAACCTGTAAATTGAATATTTTCTCTATCTTTGGCCAACTCTCGTAAGTATAACTCTTGCGAACCACCTGAGGTAACTATCAGTTTTTTGTCTGGCATTTCCATAAATGCCCTAACAATCGTTTCAACACGCTTGTATGGCTCAAGCCTTGCTGTTGAGAGGAAGTAGTCACCATCTGAAAGGTACTTAAATCGTTCTGTATTAACGGGGGGATAAAGTACTTCGGCATCGACATTTAAGTGCTTTTTTAGTCTTCCTTGCACATTTTTTGAGTTGCACAGCACCACGTCCATTTTACTTAGAGCTTGTTCGTATTTTGGTTGAAACCATGCTATCAGCGCATTAAGTGCAGGTTTTTGCCATGTGGGAATAGTATCGAAGTAATACTCTTTTAGGTCGTATACAAATCTTGGTGGTGTGTGGCAATAATAGATGTTTTTTTGAGCTTTCGTTTTGAGGATAGCCAGTGGTGCATTACTACCTGAAAATATAACGTTCTCGTATGATGAGAGATTTGGGCATTTTTGCAGGAAGGCCCGGGCACATTTAATCGTTTGCCAGCCTTGTATACTGGTAGGTTGAGCCAAAAATCTGCTTCTGTTTTCTATTTCACCAAGTTCCGGAAAACAATCGCGATTAATCCAACCTGCGATCAAGTCCATATGCTTGAAATGTCTGCATAAGTCCAACGTGACAGCTTCAGCACCACCCTTTACCTGCAAAAAATCATACAAGACCACGGATTTAGCTGGCATCCAAATTTCCTTGGTATACATCTGTAATCCTTTTTGCGATGATTTTTATATCAAATTCGGACAACAGTTTCCTGTTATTGAGCTTTCCCATAGTGATTAAATGGTCCCGATGCTCTATGTAATGCAATAGCATATTTTTAAGTTTGTCCTTGTCATATGTCGGGCACACGAGCCCATTTTGCCCATGTTCTATAACGAAGGACATCCCGGAACCAGCAACATCACTAACCAGTGCAGGTTTGGCTAACAACGCTGCCTCAAGCAGTACTACTCCAAATGCCTCTGTACGCTCTATAGAAGGCAGCAACAGTAAATCACAAGTCTCTAACAGTTGGTTCCTGGTGTCATCATTAACACTCCCATGCAGCTTCACAATGTCTTTTACACCTAGCTCTGTGACTTGCCTTTCTAACGTTTTCTTTAGTTCACCGTCACCCACTATATCGAGTCGGATATCGTGACCCGCATCGTGGATTTCCGAAACTGCATCAATGACCTGTTTGTGATTCTTATAATAGGTTAAGCGCCCTATCATATTAAGACGCAATGCAGAATCCGGTGATTTTGTTTCATTACTTTGAGGGTCTGAGATTTTAATGCCCAATGGCACAACCTGACACTTATCAATAAATGGTTTTAGCGGCTCGCTGCTTTCAAGGTAATTCGGAGACGTTGCGACTATGCTTTTACTCTGCTTAAGCAAGAGATACTCAAATATCCTATAAACGGGATATAGTAGTTTAACCCACATATTCGGACTCGCGCCTAGCACATCAGAATGCCAATGCACCACAATTTGGCTTTCTGATACCAGCACCCCCTTAAGTAATAACAGCCAAAATGCAGAAAGGTTGGGCAAATGGACATGTAATATATCGGGCTTTTCCGTTTTTAATGCCTGAATCAATCTAAATGGGTACAGTGGAGCTATAGGTGCAAATATGATTTGACCATAGCACTGGACTTCGTAGATTGTACAGCCACACCAGTTATATGGAGAACCACTTTGGTGCAGCTGTTCGGAATGAACTACAGCTGATACAGATAGTCCCTGGCGCCCTTGTTCCTCCATTAGCTGAGACATAAAGGTCTCAATCCCGCCAAAGTGTGGCGGGAAGTATTTACCAATATGAAGAACTTTCAACATGTTAGACTCGATTAGATCTATTCAAGACCACATTGAGATTTTAGTTTTGCAAGTCGCCTATTGTATGCGTCGTATTTTTCCGCACGGGTTAACATACCCTCGGCAAATTCGCATTGCCCTTTCAAAACATAAGGTAGTGCCAGCGTGGCCAGTATCTGTGCTTTTATTTTGGGGTAACCAATGATACCTAGCAAGTGCACCCCGATGCGATGTGCCTTACCCATTTCGTCCATAGATTGTAATAGCTCTATATATGATATCACCGTGCCAGCAGACAGTTTTTTAGTTTCCTGACCAACCTGCAAAGCTATTTGAAACCACAGATCGGCATTCTGGAATTTCTCTTCACTCGCATACACCAGCGCCAACGCACCGTAGAGCCGGGAATTATCCTCAACGTGGACCATATTCTGCCGAAATAGCTCCTTGGGGTTATTCCATAGTTGTAAGCGCTGCCATGTTAGCGACGACATTACGGTGAGAGACATGACACCCAAAATCACAAGATACTTCCTAGATACCTGCCTGGTCTGTAATAGCTGATAAACGAGTCCTGCAATCCCGATGGTTAAAAGGGCATTGGGCAAGTAAGCTCTGTGTTCGAAATAGGTATCAGATATAGGTAAAAATGACGACTCTACCAGATGCGCTACAAAATACAGCACCACCCCACAAACAAATAACGGTTGTTGTCTATGCTTGAACAAAATATAGATCAGAATACCAAATCCAAAAAATGCGGCCCATACTTGCCAATCTGACCATGTATACATTGCCACCTTTGATTCCAAGAGTAATGGAAAAGGAATGAAAAATTTATATAGATAGGTCCAGAGCACTGGCAACTGATGAGTAAAATACTGCCAGCGGGTTATAACATCTGTTTCTCGTGAAAACCGGTCCAGCTTGTCAATCACATGAGTGCCCGAAACAAAATCCAGCAATTGCCCTAGCAGCAATAGCATGGTGACACCGATAATAAGCTGTACAGATTTTTTCCTGCTGATTGATTGAAACACAAAAATTTCAATGGCCAGAATAGACAAGGGCAATGTCGCCACGTTTTGTTTGGAAAGCATACCGCAGACCATCGACAGGATGCATAAGATTAACCACCCCCAACGATGCGATTTCTCCTGTTGACGGAATTTACAATATGCGACCAGCCCCAGAAGATAAAAGAAAGCCGCGAACAATGTAATTCTTTGCACAACATACACTACCGCTTGTGTATTTAACGGAAGTACCAGAAATAACACTGCACAGAATAGTGCAATATAGTTGTGGTTAGTTGCCACCGGGTTATTTGAGAATGCCTTGAGTAATAGTAGACAAAGCCAGAATACCAGCCCGCCATTTAGCATATGCAGCAGGAAATTTACTAAATGAAAATGAAAAACATCATCAAGGCCAAAAATGAAATGCAGCTGGAAACTTATGTAGGGAATGATGCGCATCGAGTAAGCATTAAAAAGCTCATGAAATGAGGCGCTTCGTAGAAATGCTTCATTTACGATGGAATCGTAATCATCAAGATAAAAAGGTACAGAAAACGAAGGTACGAACAATAACGTGCAAAAAATAGCAACCACACTAAAAAAGATTAACCTGTAAGATACTCTTGTCATCAGCAATTACCTCAAAGAAAAAACCGTTTCTTTAGCCAAAGATAAAATAAACAGACATAAAAAAAGCGAGGTTTCCCCCGCTTTTTAAAAAAGTAAGAAAGCTTACTTGATAAGTACGCGATCGCCGCGTGAGTTGTAACCAGCAGTTACTTCGATATCAGCAGATGGAGAGTTGATAGTCAAAGTAAGAGCAAAACGGCCAGATGACAAGTTCGCGCCAGCATCATCAAGAGCGGTGCGAATGGCATCTTGCAATTTAGTTACTGTTTTAGCAGTAGCAGAAACACCAAGTGCAACAGGACCGATAGTATTGCCAGCATTGTCGATAGCGGTCAATTCAATATCACCTGTTACGTTACCATTGTTGGTTACGTAGATGAACTGAGAAAGACCAGTACCGTAAGGCATGAACTCGATATTTACATTAGCACCGCTTAACGTCCACTCACCAGCGTCTAAGTCACTAAATGATACTGTACCAGGTGTCGCACCGTGAGTTGCACGGAAGCCAGTACCGTTGTGCGTGTAAGTAGTCGCGTAAGATACATCTGCTTCAAACTCTTGCGCCGTCAATACCTGGGCATCAGTGTCAGCAACACCATCAGCAGTTAACGTTACACCAAACGCAGCAGCAGGTGCCGCTGTAGTGGTGAAGCCAAAGGTGGTAGTGTCATCGCTTAACGTTGGTACACCAGTACCTGTCGAAGCAGCAGTACCACCGATCACAGCGTACTTAGTGCTTTCCAGGTCACCATCTTCGTCATTTAAGAACCCAAGATCGCTACCAGTTAAAGAGAACGTACCTGCACCAACAGTAACCGCCAACAAGTCAGCACTGTTAGTCAGGGTGTAAGAGATCGAATCATTAATAACATCTGTACCGTCAGTGACGAACTGCTTACGCGAGTTTTCTACGTCGATAACACGATTAAGCGTCACACCAGATGTCGCCGCCAGTGAAAACTGAGAAGACATGGTTGCTACTGCTTGTGCAGCACCCGCATCAATAGCTGTTCCACCTGTTGTTTCACCTGCAGAAGATACGCTTACAGAACTACCAACGCTAGTCAAACGTACGCCACGCATTTCATAGGTCGCGCCATCTTCCATTGCAGCAGCAGTAGTTGCACGGAAAGTGATCGTACCTGCATCGGTATCAATACCGATAGCATTAAGGGTATCATCACTGCCCGTAGTAGAGGTTTCTACCAAAGTAATACCAGATGCACTGGTGTTAGCAATGGTTGCACCCGTGAATGTGAACGTCAGTGTGTCTGTCTGATTGTAAGCAATACCAGACGTCCAGGTTACTGTAATATCGTTAGTGGTAGTCGTGTCACCTACCATGATATAACCTAACGCGTCATAACCTTCCTGCGATATCTTTTGTACCTGCGTACCGGCAGTACCTGTATCTGCATCAGCAGTACCAATAGTTGCGGCATTAGCAGTTCCAACACTTGCAAAAGCAGCAGCAATTAGCGTTTTTTTAAAGATTGAATTCATTTACCAATTCTCCAATTTCATGAAATTGGGAGCATTACATTTGAGTATGCAGCTCCGGTTCCAGTTCCTTAATTTTACCTAGGGTTTAAGGATTACAGGATTGAGCTTCTTGCTCGCCCCTGTTTCCATCCCTAATTCTTAATGATGCTGTTGAACCTGTCAACCTATATAAATAAAAAATCTGGTAATTTCAGAGACCTACTTCACAATTCGTAAAGATTCGAGCCCATTTTGGAAGTCCCCCAGAACTTTGTTCCACTCATCATTGGTTTCCAGAACTTTGGGTGTCACTAACATCACCAGTTCTGTCTTTGTTTTATTTCGGGTATTTGATCTGAACAGATTTCCGATACCTGGTAAATCCCCAAGAATTGGCACCTTGGTTTCGCCGGATGAATTATCTTCGCTAATCAAACCACCAAGAATGACCGTCTGACCGCTACTCACCACTACTTCCGTATCTAGTGAACGATTAAAAATGGCAGGCCGGGTTGTCGACGCCGAGGCGTCAACCGTATTGCTGATATTTTGCGCAATCGTCATGATAACCACCCCTTGCGCGTTAACTGTAGGTGTAACATTGACACTTACACCGGTGTTACGGTATTCCACACTGGTAGTCACATTTCCGCCATCCTGTGATACCGAAGCAGTTTCTACTGGGATCTGAGTCCCGACAGTAATCGATGCTGAAATGCCATCCCGGACCAACATGGATGGGTTAGAGATAACATTAACGAATCGATTTTCTTTAAAGAAGTTGGCAGCCGCCTGTGTACCACCATCAATAAAACTGAATCCCAGACCGCCGATATCACCTACCCCAAAAGCCCCCTGAGTGGCTGCAGTGAATCGCGAACTATTGCGCAGGGCAAATTCTACTCCATATTTAAAATCATCCGTCAAAGTCACTTCGGCAATCATTACCTCTAACAGTATCTGTTTAGGCAATACATCCAGTTTCTGTAACAGTGGCAGTAAGTTTTGATAATGGCTGCCTTTGGTATTGAAAATTAATGAGTTTGTTCTCTCATCAACCACAAATGATATATCTTCGCTATTAATGGTAGTTGGGGCAGAGGTCGAGTCAGTTCTTAAGCGTTCAGCATCACTTCCCGTGGCTTTTTGATTGTTTCCTGTGGGTCTCCCCAAAGTAAGCAATTGACCAATACTTTCTCCAAGATCCGAGGCTCTGGCATAGCTTGGGTTATAGACAAAGTATTGTTCATTTTCACCCTGTGTAGGTTTATCCAGCACACTGGCCCAATAACGCACTCTATCCATAAGCTCTTCGTCTGTCGCAAAAACAGCGATAGAGCCTATGTGATTCAGCGGCACCAGCAACACATTATTGTTAATTTCCTCACCGACCCCAACGGCAATCCCTTCGTTGCGTAAAAGCGTTTTGATCTCCATTAAAAACTTTTCAGGCGGCATGTAAGTGAGTGCCAGCAACCCAATATTCTTACCTTTATTCGCCGGAACATCCAGGATATTTAACAATTCAATGGCACGCAAAACGTTGGCCCTGTCTCCCATCACAAAAATCGCACTTTGCTCAAAATCTATGCTGATGTTGCCATCAATCAGATCTCTGATGGTACGCTCTAATGTGATTTTGATACCGTATTTTACAGGAATAACCTGCAATATTTTGCCTGACGTATTAGGCACTGAAGATATTTCCCGGCCGATACCAATTACCGCTTTGGCTTTGCTGAGTTCCGCTTTTTGCAGAAAAAATGTAGATTCGTTGAAATCTATTGTCACCTGATATCGAGCTAATAAATCAGCCAACATTTCAAATAATTGTACTTTGGTAACGGGTTCATTTACGTTTAGCGTAATACGCGTCTTGTCCTTTTTTAAGGCACTATCAATGATATAATTGGTGCCTAAGACTTCTCCGAAAGCATAATGTACTAGTTCAACCAGCGGCATATCATCAGCAGAGATACGCACCTGTTCGTTACTCTCAAATACGCTTGATGCAGTTACCCGACTGATTGTTTCTTTGGACTTCGCTTTTAAGGGTACGAGCCGCTCAAATGATTTTCGGGAACTCTCTTCTGTTTCCTCACTCGTTTCCTCAGATACAATGATTTTTTTCGGTTCCTCACTCAAATAAGACTGGGATAAAACGTACTTCCTTGTTTCGGCACTTTTATCTTTATCCGGAGTTGAGGTGCAGCCGGCAAGCAGCATTGCCGTAATTGTAATGCACACATTTAATCTTCTCACTATCAAACCCCTTATTAATTAAAGATAGTTAATTCTAATTTTTGTTCGGCTTTCTCAAAGGAAACAGAATTTTTATCGATTCGCTTCAATACAAAACCATACAATTCCTGCCCTGCATGTAGCTTAATAAACTCGCTCTTTTGGGTCACAAAGTTCTGTTTTTCCAGTACAATAAACGTTTTATCACTTCGAAAAATGGCAGATAACCCTACTTGATGATTATCATCAAGCAATGCAAAACTGGGTCTAAGCAACTTTTCCGTATTTAATGTCTTATCTGAATCCTTTTTCTCTTGCTCAGGATCGACTTTCGGTTCGGGTAGTGCTTTTTGCGGCTCTAATACATGCAATCTGGCAATTAAATCACTTTCAGCGCTTTCCTGAGTGTTTTGTGGAATAAAAACAGGCAGTTCAGCACTGTCATTCAGTTGACTCGTCTGATTCTCAAGCGGTATTGACGGAATGGAAATGAACAACCATAGCGTCAGAACAACAAAAGATGCCGCAAAGCTAATATATATCACTTTCCTATTCATTAACCTGCGTCCCATCATTGCTCATAAAATATACACGCATCCGAAAATTCCCTTGAGCAAACCCCAGCTTTTTCCAACCAATATTCTGCTTATTGACAGCGGCATAAATTGATGTTGTTGATATACTCTGCTGCAGAGCCTGGATATCGTGCTGAAACATCAATAGGTTCTTAAACTTGCTTTTAAATCCGATCTCCAAGTCAATTTGTGAAGGCGTTCCTGCAATAACCTCCCCCCATTCAATATTCTCCAGGGTTACATCGTACTTTCTGGCTACGTTTTCTATTTGACGTTGAATATCCAACCGGACAAAGTCGACATCAGGTGCCTGTGTAATCACGTTTTCGAACGACTTCAGATTTTCTTCGATGGCAGGCAGACGTTGTTCAAGCAATTCAACTTCAGAACTGAGCCTTGCTGATTTGGCAAACATTCCTTTCAACCTTATTAATTCATCAATTCGTTCATTGCGAAATTCGAAATAAGGAACAATGACAAAACGTGCTAAGACAAGCACTCCAACAATACTCAGTAAGACCTTTTGCCTATCCATTTGCAATTACCTCACGGGCATTATTCACCAATGTCAATTGTACGGTGAACCGTTGCTTCCCAAGACTATTTTGCACGGCCGCTACAAACTCTGCATTGGTGACAAGAGGAAGGCTTCTTATAGCTTCTAAGCTATCTGTCGCAATATCGGATTCCAACCTCAATTGCAACTGGCCTTCATCATAAGTCACCCTTAGCACCCTGATATCCTTTTCCATCACTGAAACTACTGCTTCCCATATCAGCATCTCATTATTTTTTGACGAAAAATTTTCGGAAAGCTCTTTCAATAATGCTTGTTTTCCTTCGATAAATTGTTTCCGTTTAACTAATTGAGCAACTTCTGTTCCTTCAATATCACTACTGATTGAGCGGATTTGCATATTAATGACAGCAATATCCACGATGAGCGCCAATAGAAGGCCAGAGGCAATTCCCGCTCCCAAGCTCTTCCAGGGTGTCAGCTTAATCAGCAGTTTATGCAACCATTGCGCCTTCAAAAGAGACAATAGTTCTTCCGGCTGAAGCTGCATACAGGCGGTAGTAATTTGATGGCAATACTGTTTCTCTTCAATGTCGACTTTTTCGGCACCAATGGCACCCGTGCTCATCAAAAAATAATTGGCATCTTCAAACATGCCATGAACTGGGGAGCTATATATACTGCCACCATGTTTTATTGCATATACAGATTGATTCGCTCTAGAAAAACAAGTTAATGCTTCAGGTAATATATGCTTTTCTATCAACACCGTCTCAGGGCACCAAAGTAGCAATTTGTCAGCAATTAATGCCTTTGTATCTGCCGCCAGCTCGATACTTTGAAATTTAGTTTGCCGCTCGAGAATTTCCGGTTTTGTTATAAAGCTATCATCATGTAAATCGGAACGAATAATATTCTTAACGTCCTTTGGGTCAGTGACCGGAATTTGATGCTCTTTGACCTGCAAATTTTCTCTGGCAATGATTAAAAATGGCAACCTAATGCGCTGGAATTGCTCCCATTCAACTACTTTTAATCCGGTACTCGTCACCTGATAAAATTGCTTGTGCAATAACAAGTACAAGTTACTTTGAAATAACTCTTTTAATTTTTTAATTTTCATTGCATTACTGTCTTTAACGGTCTGTAGTGAGAGGGGTCAATCATTAGGTTAAATTGCTTCCTCAAGCTTCTATCTCCATTGTTTCCTTCGATTACTACTTGCAATAAATTTGATGGCTCAGGCGATGATAGGTATTCAGGATGGTTCTCCATTGAAGAAGCCCCACCTTGAGTAGCGTTAGCGTTTTCTGGATCATTAGCGCGCCTCCCAAGCACAGCAGACTGCAACTCAGGGGACGCGTTATGTAAATTAAAGTATTTGGTAGGAAAGTGAGTAACGAACCTTGCCTGTTGCTCTGAAATCTTATTTTTCATATAGTTGACTTCAGTTTTTGATTGCATCAATCCTCCCCTGGTAGAACCGTTAGAGCCAGCAATTAATCCCTGCCACACTTTGAGTTCATGTATTAATGCCTGATTTTTCAACCATTTTTCCAATTCACTACCACCGTAAACAAGACTAACCAATCCGGACATGTCCTGAGTTCTCACTCCTACTTGTGATGTCACGTGGTTAACCTCTCCATTAAATTTCCAGTTGCCATTTTGTGTTTTAGATTCATTAAAACTTGTGGTAGCTATCTGAAACAGGGCCTTCTCTGATTCACTGTGCATAACCAGAAAAAGTTCCGCTTTCTGTTTGAACGCGGTAGCTGTCAATACTTGATTTCTGGCATCTGAAGACATACTCAGCGCGAGTATAATAAGCACAGCTGAGATTAATATCACCTGAATCAAGGCAATACCCGCATTTTTAGGGAGTCTTGTCATGTCACTCAGCACTCTCGTTATAAAATTCTATTTGGTCTGGGAAAAAGAATCGTATTGGCACGATAAACTCCGCAGGTGCCTCTTCCATATAGAGGTTAACTTTGACTGACATAGGAGGAATTTGCGTATCTTTGCCACTATAAAAACCAAACCAACTTGGGGCAAGGGCCGGTTGGCTATCAATCGTTTTATACCAGTCATCTACATTTGACCAGCCGAAATATTCGAATTTCAGTCGTTTCAGTGAGTTAACAACAACTATTTCAAAGTCATACTTTCCCGGAACATTTTCAGTGAGCATGGGACCAGCTGTTAACGCTTTTTCGGCATAAATTAGCGAGTTATCTCGAATAAACAATGAAAACGCAGCGGGATATTCTGGATGGAGCAAGGATTGCGCCTTTATACTCCTCAGAATATTCTCCCCACCCTGGAAATAGTGATAGGCGTATTTCTCTTCTTTGATCACATATGGCTGGATATCAGACAAAATACGGTATAGTGTCGTCACGCCTTTAACTTTGACATATTGTTTTTCAAAATCGCTTTGTTCTTTGCGCCACACTTCTGAGTATTGAGAGTGCGCAAAACTACCTATAAAAAGCACCATTGAGAGTAAGCTCATGGCGACAAGCAACTCGACTAGAGAAAAACCCTGAGGCTTCACTTCAATGCCTCTGCCGCATTAACAAAAAACACCTTACGATGCTCCACACTCCCGACGTTTAATTTAAGGGTCACTTCAAACAGAAAGGCGCTGCGTGATGAGGTGCTTTCATTAATAGAACTCCCGTGCTCCACAATTTTTTTTGTGGCTATTTTTTTAGCACTCCAGTCATATTGTAAAACGTCAAAAACGGCTTTCCCTTGCATAACGCCCATTTTTATCTGCTCAGTTACATGCTCTACAATTACAGGTAAGTATCCGTATAGGCTGAGTGATTGTGACGCCTTGGTTTTTGACAATATGGCATTATTAAAAATCATCGAAGTGGTCGCCACCACAGCAAATAATATTACGCCGGCCACAAGCACTTCCAAGAGCGTAAACCCTCTACTTTTCATGCGACTTTGCAACAACATCAAACTTCCAAAGATTGCCGTTTGCGACATAGTCCAAAGATTTTTTATTAGTGTGACCGCCGCGATTCACTATGACTTTTTGGTTGTCAAATTTAAGCTCAGAAAATTCGTATCGATTCAATACAGTCGCGTTTGCTCCCTGCACAATCAGAAGATTCTCCTGGAAAACTAATTCCAGTGGTTGCTCCCATAAAAATGCCTCTCTTGAAGCTTTTTTAATGACAGAAGTGAGCAAAACCTGTTGGGATTTAAGACGATATTTTGCGATTGAATCAGTAGTCGCCCCGCCGACAATTGTAAGCGCTAAGCTAATAACAACCATAGCAACCAAAAGCTCAATCATGGTAAAGCCTCTGGTTGAAACTGACAAAGCGCAACTGTTCTTAGATGCTAATGTCATTTACTGATACCACGCTCAAAAGCATTGTGATAACTACGCTTCCTACTATGCCGCCCATCACGAGTATCAAAACTGGCTCTAAAAGATTTGTCACTTTCTCAGTCCATGACTCGAACTCTATCCGTGATCTCTCTGTAATCTCGGAAAAAATAGTGGCCATATCTCCACTTTCTTCCCCAACCTCTAACAACGACACATAAAAGCTCGGATACAGTGGCGTCATGCCTAAACTTTGTGAAACTGGCGCACCCTTTTTGATCTTATCGTATGCAGCCTTCATTGCATTCTTGATTAACGGATTCTTAATATTATCTGAGGCTGACGCAATACCAACATCAACTTTAAGGCCGGACTGCAACATAAGCGCCATAGCGGAACTAAAGCGTATTCGTTCAACCTGTTCAATTAGCGACGCAACAATTGGAATTTTTAAGCTATATCTGGCCATCAATGTCCGGAAACCAGAATCATCCTTTTTCTTGTAAATCCAAGCGCCACTCACAAGAATAAAGCCTAACAGCCACCATTGATAAGCGATCAACCATTCACTAAAAGCAATCATAAATTGCGTATAAATGGGTAACTCGTCCCCTTCAGAAAAGATGCTTGCCATTTGTGGGACAATGAAATTAAAAACAAACAAGATACATAATACGCAGACGAAAAAAATGACAAAAGGATAGGTTAATGCCTGCATAACCTTTGCTCTGAGCGCTCGCTTAAACTTCAGATCTCGAGCCAGTCCTTTGAATATCTCAGGTAACTGTCCAGATTTTTCACCAATTTCAATTAGATTGATATAGAGGGAATCAAACACCTGGTGTTTTGTATTAAATGAATCTGAGACTGTATGTCCCGATTTTAGATTCTGCAGTATCTCATGTACAACATCAGAAATAGCACCATCGCTTTTTGCTTTGTCAATTATCGATAACCCTTTATCCACCTTGACGCCACTATTAAGTAGAATAGCTAGTTCGGAAGTAAGAAATTCAAGATCAGACAGGCTGACACTGCGATTGCCCATTTTGAACGGCAACATTGTGTCACCACGTTTTGCGCTAATCTCGGCAACAATGAGACCTTTTTCTCTTAATTGCGTAAGCGCAGCATCTTTAGTTTCCTGTTCTATTTCTCCGTCTAAGGAGTGCCCCTGAGCATCATAAGCACGGTATTTAAAAACAGGCATCAGGAACAAACTCTTAGAACTTCATCCACTGTTGTGACGCCTGATGCTGCTTTACGCAAGCCATCTTCCAGTAGGGTACGATTTCCGAGATTTTTATTATGAAGTTTGGCCTCTGGAATAAAATAACTGTCTTTGGAAATGGAACGAATTTTTTCGTCGCAGGGTAAGTATTCCATAATAGACAACCTACCTTTGTAACCTGTTAGTGCACATTGCTCACAACCTATTGCTTCAACATAGGTTCCATTTTCAATATAATACTCTTCCAGTTTTGCTGAACTGTAGCTTTTATTCTTTAATTCCTGAACCGTAATTGGTCGGCAGCAATGTTCGCATACGCGTCGAACCAAACGTTGCGCCATTACGGATACTATCGCGGCATTTAATAGAAACTCCTCTACACCTAAGTCAACTAATCGTGTATAAGCACTTGGAGCATCATTGGTGTGCACCGTACTGAACACAAGGTGGCCAGTCAACGCTGACTGCATGGCAATTCTTGCCGTTTCCTGATCTCGAATTTCACCCAACATAATAATATCAGGATCCTGTCGGACGATACTGCGAAGCCCCGCGGAAAAATCAAAGCCTATATCGGCATTGACCTGGACTTGATTAATGCCGTCGAGCTGGTACTCAACCGGGTCCTCAAGTGTAATGATCTTCACTTGATCGCTATTTAACTCATTGAGAAAGGTATACAAACTAGTTGTCTTACCGCTTCCGGTAGGACCAGTTAATAAAATAACACCGGCAGTCGATTTTAAGTCGACAAGGATTTTATCCTGGGTATCGTCAGAAATACCTAAAGAAGCCATACTGTAAGAAACAGAATCTTTTCTCAAAAAGCGAAGAACAATACTTTCTCCCTTGTTAAGAGGTAACGCTGATACACGGATATCTAATTCAACACCAGATATCTTGGCTTCAATTTTCCCATCCTGAGGTCTACGTTTTTCCGCAATATCCATTCCAGAGAGAATCTTCACCCGTGACAATACAGGTAAACTAAGCGACTGAGGCAAAACACCTTCGTCTTTGAGCACCCCATCCACCCTGTAGCGCAACCTATATTTGCCACCAACTGGTTCAATGTGCAAATCTGAAGCCCTGTACTTTAGACCTTTCGATATTAAATTGTTAAGCAGATTGACGGTTGGCGCCTCAGATGCCATTTCCTTTAGGCGATCCTCTTCTACTTCATTCAGGTTTCCTAACTCAGATGTTCCAGAATCTGGCGCAATGGACTTTTCAAGCGTGATTAGAATATCTTTCGTCGCTAAATAAAAACTTGGACGAATTCCGTGACTCAACAGATACTGATTAACTTCCCAATCAAATGGATCGCTTACGACAAATTGATTTTCTCTATCGGGGACTGGAAACCAAAGTCTGGAAATGAGTAATTTGGTATCATAGTTTTTCGCCCAATCGGGAATACTGTAATCCGAAAACAATTGATGGGAGTCATCAATATATTCGCAACCTAACAGTTCACTATAGATTTTTGGTAAAACATCCTCATCAATACTACCAATATTGACCAGTATTTTTTCCAAGCGGCCGCCAAACTTTTTTTGATAATTCCTGGCTTTTTCTATATCAACCTGACTGACCGAATATTCACTGGAGATTAGGCTTTCTATATTCATCCGTTTACTACGATGTCTTCGTTTTCGCCAGTACCACCATTCTGCCCATCTTTTCCTAAAGACCTTAAAGTATATGGTTGGCCATTCTCACCAGGAACGCTGATGAGATACTCATTTCCCCAAGGGTCAAGTGGTACATCTTTTTTAAGATATGGCCCATCCCAACCTTGCACATTGCTGGAGCGTAACTCATTTAAACTTGACGGATACGCACCTACGTCTAAAAAATAAGTATCTAGTGATGTTTCAAACATCTGCATCTGAGCTTTGGCAGTACTTTGTTTCGACTTACCTAAATTTCTAAACATATCAGGCGCAACTAAAGAGCCCAACAGCCCAATAATGACTATGACAATCAGTAGTTCAACCAATGTGAATCCATTAGTTTTAGGGGATCTGTATTTACGCATTATTTACCTCTTAGAATCTGGCCAACACCATATATCCTGATGTCTTAATCAAAACTGAATCAGGTTAACTTGCTTGCAGTAACTTAAGTGACTTACGCAGAAATTTACTGACCTTCCACGCATGTTTTAGTGAATAGTAGTAGCAGGTAAATATCAGTACAAATGCGAAGAACATCAGTGCTTCTGATATTTGCAGGAACTCACCAATTAGACCAACACTTGCTAAAATAACAGAAACACAGCTTATAACCAGCAGTGCAGAGCGAGCGGACAATCCAAGACGCATTACAATATGGTGAATATGTTCTTTGTCGGCCTCGAACGGAGATCGCCCTTTTGCAATACGACGAATTGTTATAGCACACATGTCCATAAATGGAATAGCGATTAACCAGAGGGCTGTAACCGGTCTGAATGACGCTTCTTGCCCTTGTGTTCCGATAACCAAAAGCCAAACGATACTCAATCCTACGAACATACTCCCGGCGTCTCCCATAAAGATTTTTTTTGCTGCTCCACCTACCACGCCAAGGTTAAACAATAGATACGGGATAATAGAAATTGCCAAAATCATAGGTAATAAAAATAATGGCTCACTGCCTAAAAACATTAACATAGCAATACCTAAAAAGGTCACCAGACTTAATGCCCCTGCCAGCCCATCAATACCATCGGTCATGTTAAACGCATTAATTGCAGCAATTACTGCAAGGACAGTAATCGGGTAACCGAACCATCCAAGATTCGCCTCAACTCCGAACAAAATAGCGCCAAATGATTCAAGATGCAGTCCAGCACCATAAACCATCAATGAGGCTATCAATATCTGAGCAAACAACCGAACCATAACAGAGAGGTCTTTATAGTCATCCATTGCTCCGAGAAAAACGATTAATCCCGAAGAGATAAGGTATAGGTTCAACAGCTGTCCCTGGGGAAAGAGCAAAATACTGGCTGTTAATACACCGATATATACAGCTATTCCACCAACTAATGGTACTTGGCCAGAGTGAATCTTTCGATGATTTGGGATATCCACAAGCCCCACCCTCAGCGCAATGGGCTTGGCGACCTTAATGGTTAGAAAGGAAGCAACAGCTCCGCAAAATAGTGCAAAAACAACAAATAAAATATCCATATTTTCCTTACAAGCTTCCTAGTGCGGCGATAGTTACTGCCAATTGATAGGCAATCTGTGAGGCACTTGTCCACAGTGTCAAATCGTCAACATAGCCACTATCATATGGCACAACGATAGTATCTCCCGGTGAAATTCTCACAACATCTTTTGATGATTGGTACCAATAGGAGTTGTCCCGATTAGGTACGATGACCGAACCATTTGCTTTTATCACATAAGCTCTGTCTTCCGCTGCAAAGTTTTTAAAGCCTCCACTCAAGTCAATATATTCGTCAAAATCAAGTCCCTCATCATATAGATGTGATGTAGGTACGTAGACTTCGCCTATGACGTTAACAGTTTTATTTACACCTGGAACAACTAATGTATCGCCATCTTCTAAGGCGAAATCTTGTGCATCATTATTTGCCAAAATTTTAGGTAAATCGATTACGAGCCGACCAACCGCTTCGACGTCCGTTAGATCTTTTAATAGTTTTTGCACCTCTGAATAACTTACTAAAGAGCCAGATCCGCTGGTTGAGCGCAATCCTTCTGAAGCGATTTCTTTTCTCAATTCTTCGGTTAATCTGCGCAGGTTTTGTGCTTCTTGTGATTTTAATGATTCCCGTAAAAAAATGGATGCATTGGGATCTGCGTATTCAGTTAGTCCTCCAGCACGCTGTATTACACTGGATAACGTTTCACCACGCTTAATAGTATACTTTCCAGGAAAGTATACCTCACCTTTTAACTCCACCTGCAGTTGCTCCTGCCATTCAGGATTCCTGTAGACATTAATCCGATCACGACTGTACAATGGCATTTGGTCCTCTCCAGCAACTATTTTCTCTGGCACAAATGTAATATTTTGGACAGTCAATGCACCGTTGCCGGTTGAAGAATATCGAGTTAACTCTGATTGGTGTGCATAAGCGGATTCAGATAAACCGCCAGCCGCAATAAAAATATCGATTAGCGTGCCGTTATCTGGCAACGGATAAAGTCCGGGGTAACGCACGGATCCAGAAATTTCCACAATTTTTAGCGGGCTATCAAAAGACGCATGGACACGTAGATTTTCTATAATAGGTGCCAAAAGACGTTTACGTGAGAATTCCGTGGCATTTTGCAATTCAGAAAGTGTTTCTTTTTCTAGCTCAGTTAGTTTAATCAAAGGACTCTTAGACTGACCAACTTCGTCCTGATTCAACTCTGCTTTTTCTCCCTCTGATAAGGAGTCAAATCCAATTTGCTGCCAAAACATCCGCTGTTCGATACGCTTTTTCCAGCTTTCTTTTTCCAGGTTTTCTAATTCATCTTTGGTCAGTGCTAACTCTTCTATCGATTGTTTACCCAATTCTTTGGTCTCAATCTGAGAGAAAAAGACGACGATGTCTTCTTTGGTAAGCGCTAAATCATGTTGCTTGTCACCTTTTAGCAACTTACTTGGCGCAAACTGCAATACGCTTAGGTTTTCCCCGGTGCGATAGTTGCGCAACACTAATCCGTAACTTAAGTCAGTTTCGGTCAACAAGTCTTTATTCTTATCATTGATAAAATCACTCAGCGTGACATTCTCGCGCCACTGGAAATTTCCCGGACGAGCCACGGCTCCAACAAAGGTCACAGCTTGATCAACTGTATCGGAGACACCTGACACCTCTATCACATCACCATTTTTAACCGGTTTATGTTGGGTATTGGTGGATACTGTGATTTGGGAAACGGAACCATCAACAATTCTTTGTACGCTAATTTGCGCATCGAAAGCACCAGAAGCAAATCCGCCTGCCATCTCAATAGCATTGGCAAAGTCAGTCTTGCCTTTTAACTCGTATATTGCAGGACGTCGAACTTTCCCTTTAACTGTAATGGTCTCTTTCAACGTGGGTATAAATACCACATCACCCGGTTGCAATAGCGCATCATCGGATGTGTCTCCCTTATTAAGCAGGTCGTATAAGTCCAATGTTTGAACCGTTTCACCGGCCCGCTTTAACTGGATATTGCGAAGTGACGCTATCTCACTGACCCCGCCGGTTAAAAACAACGCCTGGGTTATAGTTGTAAGTGAACTGACCGTGTAAGCACCGGGCTTGTAGGCCTCTCCCAGCACAAAAATACGGATAGAGCGTAACTCCCCCATACTTAAGTGGCTCTCAACGCCAAGCATGTTTTGTTTTATTTGAGATGAGACGAAGCTTTTTGCTTCTGAAAATGTTAAACCGGCTAGCTTAAAGGGCTCAAGTGACGGTACCGTCAGCATCCCTTCACGGTCTATCGTCAAAGTGTAGTTGTAATTTTCTTTACCATAAAGTTGCAGGTCAATGGTATCACCCGGTCCTAATATATAATTAGCGGGGACGGGAGTATCAAAGGTCGGTGCGAAAGTGGATGGCGCCCCTGAAAACAGTTCGTAGCCAAAAGGTTTGATTTCCTGTTTTTCGATTTCCAGAAATTTATCGATAGGTTCGTTAAATTGCATAGGATTGCCGAATTGATCAAACTCGGTGCCACGCGGGTATATAGAATTTTGCTGCTGCGCCTGAGTATTCCCAGTTGTGCTTTGTCCCTGAATTTTACGCTGAATCGTTTGCAGATCCAGGCCCATTTGCTGTGCAAGTGCCTGTTGTTGCTGGGGCGTTAACTTTTTAAATTGTTCTATCTGTTGCGCTGTTGGGGTTTGACCTTGTACTGACGAAAATAGCAACCCAATTAACAGGCACAACAACGTTATGACCGTTTTGATATTCAAAAACCGTTTCTGCAGCATGCTTAATCTATATTCCAATAGTAAGTGTGTTCAAATGACGTCCGTTTTTATCCCGTTAATTTTACCCAATGCATCCAGTTTTGCACAGCTTTATGCCAACAAAGTGACAAATTATTGTAATTCACTGTATTAGACGCTTCACAATCCATCTTTATTCCTGAACATTTGGTCAACTAAAAACCCTGAACAACAAAAAAGGGACCGAAGCCCCTTTCTCACAACGTTAAACTAAATAATCACGCGCGTTTTTCTACAAGCTTTTCCCAGGCACCTGTTTTCTTAGTAAACAAGAGGATGAAAATACCAATGCCAATGGTGACAAAAGCAATTTGCAGGTACAGGTTGGGCATTTGCTCGACGTTATTTGGATCAAAGTTACCGGCAAGCAAACCAGCAATCACGTTGCCGATAGAGTACGTCAAAACAAATACCCCCATCATCTGGCCAGCAAATCGTTTCGGTGACAACTTGCTTACGGCACTCAAAGCAACAGGACTTAAGCATAATTCTCCCACTGTATGCAGGAAGTAAGTGGCCACCAACCAAAAGGGAGCCACTTTTAATCCGCTCGCCGCCAGCTGTGCCGCCATAAACATGACGATAAATCCGGTGGCCATAATGATCAGACCGAGTGCACATTTGAAACCATAACTCGGGGTAATCATGCGCTTGCCCAGGTTAATCCAAAGTGCAGCAAAAAATGGTGAAAGGGTGATGATAAAGAATGAATTAGCAGACTGGAACCATGCCGGGGGGATCTCGAATGTCCCAATCATCCTATCGGTATAATCCCGGGCAAATAAGTTAAGGGATGAACCTGCCTGTTCAAAGCCTGCCCAGAAAAATATCGAGGCAAGACAGACTAAAAATAAAGCTCCCAGGCTTTTCTTTTCATTGTCATCAAGATCTCCTAAGAAATACACGCCGGCATAATAAGCCAAAAACACCACCGTAATCGCTATCGCTACATATTGAGCGAAGACCACAGGATTGATAGACATCAGTCCCGTCAACATGGCAAAGGCGACAAATCCCAGTCCAGCTAAGCCAGCGACTATCAGGGTCCAGCTTCTCTTTTCTGCAGCAGGGGATAATTTTACGGTTGGCTCGGCACCAGCGCCATCCAGCTTAACCAAAGTAGCTCGATACTGTAACAATCCCAATCCCATACCAATTGCTGCAGCACCAAAGGCCCAGTGATAGCCCATATTCACCTGCAACCAGCCGCAGACAAAGTAACCAATCAATGAACCTATATTGATCCCCATGTAGTACAAGGTGTAACCCGCGTCACGTCGCTGATCTTCAGGCGCATAAAGCTGTCCGACCATTGCACCGATATTAGGTTTTAACAAGCCGGTACCCAGCACCACCAGTATAAGACCAATAAAGAAGGTCTTGTCAGATGGCACGGCCAACACGATATGACCAGCCATGATAATGATACCGCCATACCACACGGCTTTTTGACCGCCTAACAGCCGGTCAGCAATCCATCCGCCGGGTAGCCCCATAAAATAAACAGCGCCGGTATACAGTCCATATATTGCTGTTGCCGATGCAACTGTGATTGCCAATCCGCCTTCTTGCATGGTTGCGGTCATAAAAAGCACTAACAACGCGCGCATACCGTAATAACTCATGCGTTCCCACATTTCTGTGAAAAATAACGTTTGCAGTCCACCGGGATGACCTAAAAAATCGCCGGTTTGATTAGTTGAATTGTCTGTCATTATTGTTTTCTACCGTTGCAGGCTGACCTGTTTTTATTGATAAATTAATTATATTGTCAGCCTATTTGAAGAACTCACCGATTGCTCAGTGATACTACGTGGCACGTTTATACTAAAGCTGCCCTACGAACTCAAGAAACCGAACGAAATTGTTATAGAATTGTTGCACGATATCTTGTCACTTTCTAAAGCTCTGATTAATGGTTAAGATGACGTCCAGCAGTTAAGGAAGCCCATGAAACTCTACTTCACCTCTAAACAAATACCCCAATTGCAGGACAAAAGCATCCGGGAGCGCTTCGTTCAAATTGAACAAGCCCAGCAAAAACTGACGGCCCCGGAAAAGGTACTGCTAAATGTGTTAAAACTCTGCATCATCATTCCGGTGTTTGTCTTCATTCTAAGGATATCTGAAGACTGGATGTCAATTGTCTGGGCTGCCGCTTTCTTATTGTGTTACCCATTAATTCTGCGCCCCATTCAATTAACCCTGATTAGCCGAAAATTAACAGCAAAAAATAGCGCCGCAAAAGGTTAGGCTTAAAAGTCTTCCAGCAACGCATCTATCTCGTCATTCTGTTCTTGCTGGTTTTCCACAACAGGCGGTTTTCCATCATGGACCTTATTATTTAGATTCTGAAAATAGATATTCTTCACCATGGAGTAACTATCAACTGCATCATATAACAGCTGCTCTTGTTCCATAAGCTGGGCTCGCCCTTCTAAAGCACCAACCACAACACGCAAAATATTAAAGGGACTATGTAGGTCAGCAAGAGGAAAGTAAGCCGAATCCATCAGGTCACCGGAGCCACTGCGAATATCTGTTGGCCCCAATGCCGGCAACATCAGGTACGGACCAGTGCCAATCCCCCAGACCGCCAGCGTTTCACCGAACTCTTCTTTTTTAGGTTGAATACCGACTTTTTCAGCAACATCCACTAACCCCAGCAATCCAAATGACGAGTTAATAACAAAACGCCCGACACTGGCCAATGAGTTGGTTAGTTTGCCCTGCAATAAATTATTGATAGCACTGCTGGGCTCCTCGAGATTATTGGCGGCATTGGCTAGGCCAGTTCTAACAAAACCTGGCACGTATTCCACATAGGCCACGGTGGTTGGCCTTAACACATGCTTATCCAGCACTTCCCAATTTAACTGCCACATACTGCGGTTAAGACTTTCGACCGGATCATTTTCAGACGCGAGTTGAGCGTCAATGGTGCGTGTCGACGTACATCCGCTCAACACCGCTAACAACATCATGTTCAAGAAAATAAATAACAACGAGCCTCTTTTCACAGCAATTCCTTATCAATGGTTAACACGTAACTGAGTTGTTTACCTTTTTGCAAATCAACCTGCATTTCTCCCTGCAGTTCTCCAGGGCCGACATCAACTTTCTCATCCAGCGATATACGCGCAATAAGCCTGCCTTTGTTTATGTCCTCAATGGAAAATCCTGGCATCATCGCTTTGGATTTATCTAAGGTGACCTGCAATCCCTGGCCTGACAATGTCAGTTCATCGAGCGGCATCTTGACCACCGCAGCGGGCATCTTCATTGTGCTCTCTGCGTTTTGCAGAAATACAAACAAAAAACCGCGATTGGGAATTTTTCCCCGTAACACCTCTGCGACTGTGACTTGCACTGCCAGAGACGTGCCCCGCCCCTGTCGTGTTTCACTTCCCTGCAACTCAGCAATGCGTTGCTGGATGTTGTTGTAGATCGGGTCACTGGGTGGCACAAAGTTTTGTAACTGCTGCCAATAGCCCAACGCTTCTTCTTTTTGCCCCAATCTGGTAGTGGCTATCGCCAGCAGTCCCAGAGAATTCCGCTCTAATTCAGCGCGCTGTAATAATGATTTCGCCAGGTGAATATTACTTTCGGTATCGGTCAGCAACAACACCTGACTATAGCTTATCAATAGACCATTTCGGTCAGGGTCAATCTGATACGATTTTTCAAATGCCGCAATACTGCCGTTAATATCGTTAATAGCCGACAACACGCGCCCTAATAGTAACCAGCCCACAGCATCGTTAGGCTCTGCCTGTAATTTACTTCTTAATGCCAATGCAAAAGTTTTTAACTCATCGGCTGTCACCGAAGGGTCTGCATCAACCACAATACGTTGCCCCAATGTTGGCAATGTTGTTTTAGCTTCCTGCCAGTGTTGTAGCTGACTGTACGCGCCAACGCTCAGATAGATGCCAATGGTTACTAACGACAACAACACAAAAACCACCAGCATAGGTAAACTTAACAGCACTTTACTACCAGCTACTCCAGCGTTATCTTCAAGCTCTTGAGCAAGTGCCAGCTTAATTTCGCGCTCGATATCGTTTCTTTCTTTTGTTGATATCAGGTTCTCTGAAGCTTCCCGCTCAACTTCCTGAAGTTGCTGTTTAGCAATCGCAGTATTGAGTGATGAATTGTGTTGGCCTCGACGCGTTTTTAGTATCGGTAACAACAGAAAACCCAGCATCAAGACAACTAATGTTGCGGCACCTATCCAAAAGAGGCTCATTGCACATCCTTAAGCGCTTTTTCCGCTTTTTCCAGATCAGCGGTCTCTGACAGCTTTGCCCTTTTGGGTGTGCGCTTTAATACTACAAATAGCATCAGCAGAATAAAAATAACAGGTAACACATATAGCCAAATTGTTACGGGCGTGATTGGCGGTTGATAATGTACAAATTCGCCGTAACGTTGCTTCATAAAGTCAATCACTTCGGATTTGGACTGCCCTTTTGTCACCAATTCGTACGTTTTACGGCGCATATCCTCAGAAATCATCGCATTGGAGTCAGCGATGTTCTGATTTTGGCATTTTGGACAACGCAGTTCCGCCACCAACTCCAGATACAGGCTGCGTTGCGCTTCTGAGGAAAACTGATAGCGCTCTTCTGCATCTGCCAATATCGGAAACAGTATCAGTAGCAATATTAATAAAGACCTAATCATTCTTAGCCTTCTCATATTGAGGTTTCAGCTTTTGCTGCCACACCATAGGGTTCACATCACCAATATGATGCACCAGTACACTGCCGTTTTTATCTACTAAAAATGTCTCAGGCGCCCCTGTCACACCGAGATCCATCGAGTAATCCCGTTTTATATCCCATATATTGAAAGCATATGGATTGCCGAGACGTGCAAGCATTTGAATCACTTCCTGCTGGATTACCTGAATACTTTTGCCTCCAAAATCCGGGTCGATATCCTGTTCATAGTAAAGACCGACTATTTTGACCCCCTCATTCTTTAATTCTGTCAAATAAGGAAGTTCAACGGCGCACGTCACACACCAGGTTCCCCAGACATTAAGTAAAAAAGGTTCCCCCAGCAAATCATCGGTAGTTGCCAAGCTCGTAAGCTGCATCAATAAAGGCAATTCAAACGCTGGTAATGGTTTACCCACAGAGGTCGCTACCTGATAGCGCGGTTCCGAAAACAAACCTGAAAGTAAAAAACCGACAATACTAAAAAAGCCAACCAGCGGCAGTAATAACATCCAATGTTTAGTTCGCATGAGCCCCCTCGCTGACCGCAATGCCTGCATCCGCTTTTCTAATTAACTTTAAGCGATAGCGTTTATCTGACAAAGACAAAATAGCGCCGAATGCCATGATAAAGGAGCCTAACCATATCCAGACCACAAAAGGCTTCACATATAACCTGACACCCCAATAACCATTGTTAAAAGGTTCACCCAGCGCCACAAATAAATCACGAAACAAATTGGTATGGATACCTGCTTCTGTCATCGTATTGCGCTGTACCGGATAAAAACGTTTTTCAGCGATGAGTGTAGTGACCCGCTTTTCCCCCTGGAAAATTTCAAACTGCCCGGCATCAGCCTGATAGTTTGGCCCTTGTATCGCCTTTACGCCGGTAAAGACAAACTTGTAACCAGCCAGTTGTGCTGATTCGCCAGCCTTTAATCTCACCTCAACTTCGTCACTAAACGTTGCCGTAATAGCAAAACCCATCAATGCGATGGCAAAGCCCACGTGTCCCAACACCATGCCCCAGTGACTGCGCGTCAGTTTTCTCAGATTGCTTAACGAAACATTATCTTTACCCAAACGCAACAGGATTTCTTCTATGGTACTGAACAGGATAACAAAGCTTAAAAAAGTACCTAATAAGGCGATCGTCATGACCCCATCAAACTTAAAAGTGAGCATAAGTGCACACAAGGCTGCCAATGAAAAGACACGCAGTAATTGTGTTTTAAGCTGTAGCAACGACTGTCTTTTCCAGCGACTCAGCGGCCCAATACCCAATAGCAGCACAAACGGCACAATAAGGTAAGTGAACATTTCATTAAAAAACGGCTGACCTATGGATATTGAACCCAGCCCTAACTCTTTGTGGACCAGTGGCAACAGCGTTCCAAGCAAGACTACCAGCGTTGCCGCGCTGAGCAGAATATTGTTGCCTATGAGCATGGTCTCTCTGGACACCATTTTGTATTGACCGACACTGCTTAAAGAACTGGAGCGCAATCCGTATAGCAACAATGAGCCCCCAATAACAATCACCAGCAAGGCTAAAATAAACAACCCTCGGGTTGGATCGCTGGCAAACGAATGCACTGACACCAAAATACCGGAACGCACCAAAAACGTACCTAACAAACTTAACGAAAAGGCACTGATGGCAAGCAATACGGTCCAGGACTTAAAGACTTTGCGTTTTTCTGTGACGGCCAGAGAGTGAACTAACGCGGTGCCAACTAACCACGGCATAAACGAAGCGTTTTCTACCGGATCCCAAAACCACCAGCCGCCCCAGCCAAGTTCGTAATAGGCCCACCAGCTTCCCAATGCAATACCAACGGTCAGAAACGCCCAGGCAGCGAGCGTCCAGGGCCTTGCCCACCTCGCCCAGGTGGCGTCCAGTTTGCCGGAAATCAGCGCGGATACTGCAAATGCAAAGGCAACTGAAAAGCCCACGTAGCCCATGTACAGCATCGGAGGGTGTATTATCATGCCGATATCCTGCAACAGCGGGTTGAGATCGGCACCGTCCACTGGGAAATACGGCAATAAACGTTCGAAAGGGTTAGATGCCAGTAAGGTGAACAAATAAAAGCCCACTGCGACCAATCCCAACACCCCTAAAACACGGGCTACCATTGGCTCTGGCACAGAACGACTAAACAAGGCAACGGCCACGGTCCAGACAGAATAGATCAACACCCACAATAAGAAGGAACCTTCGTGACCTCCCCATACAGCCGTATATTTGTAATAAATCGGCAGCAAGCTGTTGGAATGGTTCGCCACATAGCTGATGGTAAAGTCATCCGTTACAAAGCCATAGGTTAAACAAGCATAGGAAATGGCTGTAAACACAAACATGCCTATCGCCAGGGGTTTGGCACTTGCCAGCATCAACGCGTTATTTTTTGCCGCTCCCCACAAAGGATAAACGCCAAGTAACATCGCCATAAACAAGGCAATAGCCAGTGCTAAATGTCCGATTTCAGCTATCATTAATCGCCTGCCTTTCCGGGTTGTGATGGCTTCACATGTTTTATGCCTTTCATGGCTTCTGCTAACTCGGGTGGCATATACTCTTCATCGTGTTTTGCCAGCACTTCATCCGCCAGAATCTTCCGTTCTCCCTGCAGTTTGCCCGTCGCTACAATGCCTTGTCCTTCCCGGAACAGATCCGGCAATAAACCTTTGTAAACGACAGTCACCACCGGCCCCGTATCAACAAGATCAAATTGTACAGCCAGAGACTCTTCATCATGAACTACCGAGCCAGGTACCACCATCCCCCCAACCCGCAGACGCTGGCCTTCACTGGGTTTTTTCCCTTCTTTGCCATTGACAATATCTGACGGCGTATAAAACAAGTCGATATTCTGACTGAGTGAATAAAGCATTAAGGTAATAGCACCGGCAATGATGGCACCGACTCCCAACAGGGTGTACATGCGTTTTTTACGACGTGGATTCATATTATGCTTCTTTAGTTTCGCTGACTCTTGCCGCCTTAATGCGCGCTCTGCGTTGATGTTCCCGAACGACGGCTTGCTCAAGGTTTTTACGCTGTAATCTTGTACTGACCCATAAGATCAGCATCGCCAGCCCGGACACGCCAAAGGCCAGCCACACATACAAGCCATAGCCACCCATGGCTAAAAACTCAGATAAGTTATCAAATTGCATCACTTGTTCCGGCTGTTTTGCTGATTTTTTGGGTTGTGGATTTATTCAATATCATATCCACTACCCAGGGACGTTGCATTTCTCTGGCAATGATTTCATTGCGCAACCGGCTACAGACTATCGCGCCGGCAAATAATGCCAAACCAAACAGGCAAGCCAGCAGCGGCCATAACATTTCCGGCGCAATTGAGGGCTTGGCAAATTTGGTAATCGTGGCGCCCTGATGCAGGGTATTCCACCATTCCACCGAATAATGAATGACGGGCAGGTTGATTACACCCACCAGAGCCATCACTGACGCCGCTTTACCTCCTTGTATCTTGTCCTGAAAACTGGCGTACAGGGCAATTATACCGAAATACAAGAATAACAGGATCAATTCTGATGTCAGTCGAGCATCCCAGACCCACCAGGTACCCCACATTGGTTTCCCCCATGCCGCCCCGGTCCAAAGTGCGATAAAGGTTAATACCGCTCCCACTGGGGCAATACTGGCCACTGCCATATAGCAGGTTCGTATCTGCCAGACCAGTCCAATGAACCCACAGAAGGCCATCGCCGCATAAAAGCTCATCGATAGAATCGCTGAAGGGACATGTATATAAATAATTCTAAAAGCATCACCCTGTTGGTAATCCGAAGGTGCGAATATCAGCCCCCAAAGTGTTCCGGAAAGCAACAAAACCATTCCCGGGATAAGCAACCAATAAAAAAGACGACCTGCAAACCGATAGGTGTGCTCTGTTTTAGCGTAGGGATGTAACCACTTCCACATTAATGATGACTCACTTTCAACGAATAACTAATAGCCGGTGGCGCCAGAGCCAACGCAAACAATAACATGGCGCCGATGATGCCCAAATGGGGCAAGTAATTCAATTGTAACGCCGCGTTGTTAACCGCTGCGGTGGCAAAAATCAATAACGGCACGAAAATCGGCAATAGCAATAATGAAATAAGCACTCCGCCTCGCTCTAATGACAGAGTGATAGCCACAGCAATTGCGCCAACCAGCGTCAAAATAGGGGTACCAATTAATAAAGTACCGATCAACGCCCAATACATTTCAATAGTCAGGTTAAAAAACAATGCCAGCAGCGGGGATACTAACAAAATAGGCATAATGACCAATAACCAATGCACCAGGCTTTTTACCAATGCATATCCGGATAAGGACGTATCACTCAAAATAATCTGTTCCAGCCAACCCGAGTCGAAATCAGCTTTGAACATTTTCTCCATGCCCAGCAAAGAAGCCAATATCGCTGCCACCCAAATTGCTCCAGGTCCTATTTTTTGCAATATCTCAGGTCCAGGGCTGATACCTAATGGGAATAAGGTGGCGACAAGTAAACAAAACAACAATGGCTGAAGCATCTCCAGATTATTTTTAATCGCCGTTTTGAGTTCCTGTACGAACAATGTGGAAAAATTGCTCATTTAGAATTGATACTCCAGTTCAAGTATTTGAGCATGCAACCTGTCTGGCAGTGTCGAGTGGGAAGTCAGTAACACCATTCCTCCTGCATTTTTATGGCTAGCCATCAAATCTGTGAGCATTGCCACCGCACCTTTATCCAAGGAAGTAAATGGCTCATCTAAAATCCAAAGTTTCGCAGGTTTACATAACAAGCGACTCAGGCTAACGCGTCGTTGCTGCCCTGCTGATAACATCTTCACTGGCAAATCTTCCAACCCGACCAATCCAAATCGAGCCAAAATAGGGTAAACATCCACCTCGCTAGAGGTTTCCTGTAAAGTCATCCAATACTGCACGTTTTCGATTGCTGAAAGATTGGGCTGTAAGGCTAATTTGTGACCGAGATATACTGACTCTTTGCGGAACCGACTATCAAACCCATTGCTCTGTGTCTCTTCCCATAGAATCCGACCTTCAACAAGTTCTGAGAATCCGGCGATTAAGCGAAGTAAACTGGTTTTACCAGCACCGTTTTCGCCCGTAATATGCAGAACATCCCCTGCCGTCATGGAAAATGACAAGGATTCAAACAATACTCGATCCTGTTTAATACAACTTAGATTTTCACAAACCAGCACGTCATTTCTTCGTTTATTTTGTATGCAAGCTGGAGTTTGTCCCAGCGCTTCAAAAAATTTGTCGTAAATTACCACAGCTAGCTAAAAAACGCCTTATTTCAGTATGATTGAGAGAGCGTTTTAATTTGTAGAGGGTAAAACTGTCTAATAATCAGACAAGTTTGCTAATGGAATACGTGTTTAAGGCTTTAACTTTGCCCCAATTTGGCCGATAGTTACAGCAACATGGCTAGTGTTTCGCAACCTCCAACTAACTCAGCCTCAACGGTCACCACTTCGTTGAGTAGCAGCAATCTGAGTAATCTTGCCGCCGCACTGAAGGCGAACCCCGGCACGCCTGTGCAAATAGCGATTCTCAGTCCCACACAAATCCAGCTGCAAACCCCGAAAGGCAATGTGTCGTTAACTGTACCAAAACTTAAAGTTCCGGTAACAGCTGAGCAGCAATTTGTCGCGCAACTTAAATCCAGTCCGGACAGCACGCTATTGGAAATCAGTCATCGATTTCAACAGCAGCAACTCAATCTAACCGCAGCACAGTCGAAACAGGTCATTGAACAGATCGGCCAGAATCCCGTATTACGCGAAAGTAGTGTGCAGCTGAAAGCGAAAGTAATTGCTGTACAACAAAACCAAATTCAACTCAGTATTGCCGGAAAGACGGTGGCCCTGAACGTTTCGGATGTCAGCCAGTTTAAAGTAGGACAATGGGTCACGCTGGACATGCCCGCCAAACAAAATGTGGTAACCATACAGCCTGACAGCAACTCCACTTCGTTAAAGCAGAAAACCCAGCAGCCGATAAAAGTGACGTCAGAAGTGGCGACTAAGCTGCTTGATGGTGCGTTGAAGTCGGGCAAGTCCATGCAATTAAATATTGATGTTGCGAGGGCTGTACCTGAGTTACCTGTTACCAACTATGCGAGAACGTCTGCGGCGAATCAGCAAAACCCGCTGCACCTGTCTAGCAAAGGCCAACGTAACATAATGACCATGCCACTTAGCCAGGAGCCAATATTAAAAGTTGCATTGCCGAATGATAAAATTCCGGAGCTAAACCGCCTTAACATTCAGCAAACGGATAAATTGGTCAGCGGTGTAAAAGTATCAGCTGAGGTTACTGGCAAAGACCCTGCTAGTGTGACCGCTAAATCAGTCTCACCGGCGATAAGTACCTTGTTTGACAAGCCGACGATTTCAAAGTCAGACATAGTCAAAAGCCAAACACCACAAGTCCCCCCCACAACGACAGTGCAATCAGCCGCCACAGAACAGTCAACGCCACCGCCATTATCAAACCAACCTAAGGCGGTAAACAAACTGATCCAGCAATATCAATCTCAACTGGGTAAAGAGCAATCTCAACAGATTACACAGCTGATAAACAGGCTGGCGGAAGTGGCGAGTAAGTTTGAAAAACCACAGGTAAGTCATCAGGAAATGACGCATGTTGTGCAGCAGCTTACTCAACAAGTACAAACCAAAACCGGTTCTGTTATTAAACTACAAGAGCAACTACTTTCGTTGGTAAAGGAGTTAGGCGCAAGCAAGTTAGAGCCTGTTATTAAAACAACGCTTAGGGAAGCGATTGGCAAAATTCAGCCCGATGCGACGCAGCTCAGTAATATCGATGTATCTCAAGTAAAACAGCTATTACAGGCCAGTTCAGTACCGATGAGCACACCTGCCATTAGCGCAGTTGCCTCGCAGTCGGGTTTTGTTGCAGGGCTAATTAGTCTGCTGCAGGTGTCATTGGCAGCGAGACAGCAACGCTCACAGCCGAAAGCACTGGAATCCCTGATACAAAACCTGTTACCAGTAGCTGCTACATCGGGCAGCGATAAAAAGTCAGATAATGCGCCCAAAACGTCAAAAGAACTGAATAAACTGGAACAAAAGTTAGGGTTGTTGAAACTCAGCACCGATGCGTTGGAAGAACTTGCCCATTCCAAATTAAAAAATATTGAGCGTCGTTTACAAGGTCAGGAGGCGATGCATCTTATTCTGCCATTTACCGGACATAACGATAAACCCATTGCAGAACTATTGATTAAACGGCAGCTCGATGATGAAGAGCAACAGGAAAAACAAAAGCAGCAACACCAGATTTGGCATTTAACCATGAAATTGCAAATTGGGGAACTGGGTGAGGTGCTTTGTAAATCCACGCTGAATGGACAGTCCCTTGATGTCGAGTTTTACACGTCTAATAATAAGCTAAAGGATTTAGTATTTAATTTTGCGCCACTCTTAAAGTTACGGCTACAGGAGTGTGGTATCGAAATGACCTTACAAAAATGTGAGCGGGGAGAAATTCCAGAATCACTAGATAGTCGTCCTTATCAACTCTTTCAGGCTAAAGCATGAGCGAAGACAACAAACCAAAACAGGCCATCGGATTAAAGTACGATGAAGTAGATGCACCTAAAGTGGTGGCAAAAGGGTTTGGCGAACTGGCCGAAGAGATCATTAAAGCCGCGAAAGATAACGGCGTTTTAGTCCATGAAGATCCGTATTTGAGTGAGCTGCTAACCCGATTAGACTTAGGACAGGAAATTCCGCAGGAGTTATATTACGTCATTGCCGAACTGATCGCATTTTCCTATGTTCTGCAAGGTAAAACACCAAACAATTGGAAAGCACTGCCAGGCATGCTGTCCCATAAAGTGTAGTTTTAAAGATTTGTAGGTTAGCCGGAAGTAATACCGGACAAGCTATTCCCTGGTATGCAGGTTCATCAATAACTCGGCTTCAGCACGGGGTATATCACATTCCTGCATGACCTCTTCGATGGACGCACCTGAAGAGACTAATTTCGCTGCTTTAGTGTACATTCGCGCCCCGGGATCAGCGCTTTCGATTTCCTGCAGTTTCTCCGTCAGCTTTTTCAGATCTTCGTGAAACTGACTTTCCTGATCTTTTGATTGTCGGGTTAAGGCCTGCAGTTTGTCCGACATGCCAGACAAGGCTGAAGTGAATTCAAACAGCTTTTCTTCCTGGGTTTTACTGTTGCTCTGCAATTTACGGATACTCGTAGTCAGTGCTTCGTGCGTAGTGCGAAGTGAGGCCAAATGATGCATTTGCCGCTGCTGCCGAAACAACAGTATCAGGATCAGCAGGATACAAATTCCAATAGCCGCACTAAGTACTAAAATAGCATCCAAGGATGTTAGCCCCTCGATAATGACCGATTATTATTTATCACCTTAATCCCTGCTAAAAATTTACGCAAGTTATTGATCTCGATGATAATCATCTTCAATACGTATGATATCGTCTTCTCCTAAATAAGAACCACTTTGCACTTCGATAATTTTTAGGGGAATTTTACCGGGATTGGACAAGCGATGTTTCGTACCAACTGGAATATAAACAGACTCGTTTTCACTAAGGATTTTTTCTTGTTCACCAATTTGTACTTTTGCGGTGCCTTCCACTACTACCCAATGCTCAGCACGGTGATGGTGCAATTGCAAAGACAGAGATGCCCCCGGTGAGACTGTCAGATTTTTTACCTGGAACCGTTCGCCGTTTTGAATGGAGTCGTAACTGCCCCATGGCCTGTGCACTCTGCGATGATGCAAATACTCGCTACGCTTCAATTCTTTTAACTTCTTCGGGAATGCCTTGATATCCTGAACTCTGTCCCGATGTGCAACGAGCAGAGCATCATCCGTTTCGACAACGACCAGGTCTTTGACCCCCAAAGCCGCAATTAATTTCTGTTCAGAATAAATCAGGCTATTGGAAACGTCCTCAGCCAGCACATCTCCGACGAAAACATTCGACTCCCCTTTGTGCTTGAGCGCATCCGTCAACGCATCCCAATTGCCAATATCAGACCAGCCAGCATCTAAAGATACAAGCGCCACTTTTTTTGACTTTTCCATTAACGCATAATCAATGGATATTGATTCACATTGAGCAAAGTGACTTTCTTTGATGCGAGTGAAGTCCAAATCCTCCCGGGCTTCCGTCAATGCCAACTGACACTGAGCAATCATATTTGGGTGAACTTTTTGTAATTCTTCAATGTAAGTCTTTCCGGAAAACACAAACATGCCGCTATTCCAGAAATAATTCCCAGAGGTCAGATAGTTTTGAGCGGTTTCCGAATCTGGTTTTTCAACAAATTGCTCTACTTCAAGTACCTCATCAGATTGAAATTCGCTTCGCGCGACTTTTATGTAACCAAATCCCGTTTCCGGACGTTCTGGCACAACACCAAACGTCATCAAATACCCCTGCTTAGCTCCGGCAATAGCCGTGTCTAATGCGTGGTGAAAAACATCAAGATCACGAATATGATGATCTGCCGGCAAAACAACAACAATGGCATCAGGGTCAATGGCAATAGCTTGCAACGTCGCTATTGTGACAGCAGGTGCGGTGTTTCGCGCCATCGGCTCTAACAGTAATTTATCAGGGTGAATGCCCCTTTCAGCCAATTGTTGCGCAACCATAAATCGGTGGGACTCGCTGCAGACCACGATGGGATCCGCTAAATGCTGAACGCGTTCGGCCGTTGCCTGAATCATTGTGCTTCCGCAATGCATAAGGTCCAGAAGCTGCTTTGGATACAGCTCACGGGACAATGGCCATAAACGTGTGCCTGCACCACCGGATAAGATAACAGGTATAATCTGAGGATTTTTATTCTTTGCATTCATATTTTAATTACTGCTTTATTAATTCTTTAATTTCCCGCACTTTTGCATCTAGCAGCGCTTTGTTGTCACGAGATTCGACATTCAAACGCACTAATGGCTCGGTATTCGATGACCGTAAGTTAAATCGCCAACCATCAAATGACATGCTTAAACCATCTGAATATTCAATCTCAATGGCACTGGCTTGATAATGCTGCTCTACCTTTTCCATACAACTTTCTATGTTGCTCACTTCAAAGTTCAACTCACCTGATACCGGAAAGTCTCGTTCCATACTCTCAATCAATGACGCCAGACTGCACTGTTTTACTTGCATTATCTCCGCCACCAACAGCCAGGGGATCATACCACTATCACAATAACCGAACTCCCTAAAATAATGATGTGCCGACATTTCACCGCCATAGATAGCATCCACTTCCCGCATTTTTTGCTTAATGTAGGCATGCCCTGTTTTAGATTGAATTGCCTCGCCACATTTGTCCTTTATGATTTTTTGAGTATTCCAAATTGATCTAGGGTCATGAATAATTTTCTGCTGTGGATGTTTTATCAGAAAGGCCTCGGCCAATAATCCGACAATGTAATAACCTTCAATAAACTTACCGGTGTGGTCAAAGAAAAAACAACGGTCAAAATCACCATCCCATGCTAATCCAAAATCCGCTTTGTGTTTTTTCACTGCCCGAGAGGTTGTTTCCCGTCCTTCAGGCAATAACGGGTTAGGGATTCCATTTGGAAATGTATGGTCGGGTTCATGCATCAGTTTTATAAAGGAAACAGGAATATTTCTTAGTTGAAACTGCTGCTCCAAAGCATCAATTACATGTCCGGCAACACCATTGCCCGCATTTGTGACAATTTTTAGAGGGGAAGATTGAACATTTTTAATATCAATATACGACAAAAGGTGTTCGCAGTACTCTGTTAAACAAGACTTACGTTCCAGCCTTCCAGTTAGTTTAGAAGGCACTCGAATGTTTTCAGATAACTGCTTTATCTGTGCAAATTTTTCGTCCGAGAATGGTATCGCATTTCGACCAACGAACTTGATGCCGTTGTAGTTTATCGGATTATGCGAAGCGGTTATTTCGATGCCTAAATCTGACTGAAAGTGCATGGTAGCAAAATAAATTTCTTCCGTTCCTGTTTGCCCCACATCAATTACATCGACTCCCTGTGAACGCAAACCGCTAATCATAGCCGCTTTAAACTCCGGGCTGGACTCGCGCCCATCGGCACCAATAACAGCAGTCTTTGCATTACTTACTTGAGCCAACGCCGCAGCGATACGCGCAACAATGTCCGATGTCAGGCTTTCGCCTACTATCCCCCGCACATCGTACTTTTTAAAGCATTTCACTTTGCAATCCTTTCTTCGTTTCCACAAAAAAGGCCGCTCTACAGCAGCCTTTTTCATTTATCAGTTACTCTTACATTTTTGAGATTTCATCCCACTCTTCATCTGTCAGCAATTTATTCAAATCTACTAGAATGAGTAGTTCACCATCACGATTAGATACGCCCTGTATAAACTTGGCACTTTCTTCCGTTCCAACATTGGGTGCGCTATCAATTTCTGAAGAACGTAAGTATACCACTTCAGCAACGCTGTCTACTAATATACCCACGACCTGCTCATCGGATTCAATAATCACAATTCGGGTATTGTCGGTAATATCTGTGGGAGGCAATCCAAAGCGCGCTCTGGTATCGATGACGGTAACCACATTACCGCGCAGATTGATAATACCCAAAACATAATCGGGAGCCCCCGGAACTGGTGCTATTTCGGTATATCGTAATACTTCCTGAACCTGCATTACATTGATACCGTAAGTCTCTTCTCCAAGACGATAGGTTACCCACTGCAGGATTTCGTCATTCTGATCTTCTGCAGAACTTGAAGTTCTTTCATCATTCATAGGTTGTGCTCCACACAAACTTTTTATTTAGCGCTGTTTTAACTACCCGTTGCTGTTTAAGCCTTTGTTAAGCATAGCAATCAGTTGCTTAACATCGAGCATAGCACACATTTTCTCTTTCACCATGCCTGCAAGCCAGGGGCGCTTACCGCCGACATCGCGCCACTTTACATCTTCGGACACAAGATTAACCGTGTTGACAAGTTCTTCACATGCCAAACCCCAACCGCTGTCGTCAAGCATAATAAGATATTTATATTTTAAGGAATCTTCCAGTATTTCATTGCATTTTTCTGGCATAACCCAGCGAGCGGTATCAACCACATTGAGTTTTTCTTCGCGATGCAACATCACTCCCATAAACCAATCAGGTTTACCAAACAACGGGCCGGGCTTCTCAAGGTTGTGAATGCCACCCAATTCGGTAAGCGGCACTGCCAGCGTTAATCCTGCAACATTAAAAAACAGTGCCTGAAATCGTCCTTCAATTACTCGGGAACCAATCACTTCTTCAGGCGGCGCACCTGCTGCTTGAGTCTCCGGTTCAACCGCAACTTCTGGCTTGGCAGGAACGACGACTTCTGGAGCGATAACTTCTTCTAATACTGTATCTGGTGCCGGGACTTTTTCTTTAGCAACAGGTTCCAGTAGTCGAGCTACAGTTTGTTTGTGTACCTGATCATCGGCACCTAGAGCTTCTTCAGTCAGCAACGCTGACAGATACTCTTCCATTACATCTTCATTGGCAAAGGGGCCGCTCATAGCGTTGGCTCCATAGATTCAACATAACTTAATAAACTATTATACGCGAAAACACCGCGCGCTCTCGGACAAAATACAGACGGTGGTGTTTGCGCCTGACTGGCCTCTCTAAATCGGGTATCCACTGGGATCACACTCGACCACACCGCAGGACCATAAGTACTGCGCAGCTTTTTATACGCCTCAATCGCTGCATTGGTTCGTTTGTCGTACATCGTTGGCACAATGGTTCGATTAAACTTTGTGTGCTGCGACTTTTCCATGATTTCCAATGTGTGCATCATTCTATCAAGTCCCTTTAACGCCAGAAACTCAGTTTGCACAGGAATCAATATACGACTGCAAGCGGCGAGCGCATTAACCATCAACACGCCCAATACCGGAGGACAATCGATCAGCGCATAATCAAATTCATCACTCACCGCTGTCAGGGCTTTTTTTAATACCAGCCCCATACCGCCTCTTGCCCCCATGCGCCTATCTAAAGTCGCGATCGCCATGGTCGCCGGTAAAATAAACAGACTATCCAACTTGGTCGGACACAAACAATCCAGTACTAAATCTTTGTCCAGATTTTTGCCTGCCATAAATACATCATAGACACTGGCGGATAATTCTTCCGAATCAATGCCAAAATAATAACTTAATGAAGCTTGTGGATCGGTATCGACCAGGATGACACGCTCACCACGTTGCGCTAACAATCCGCCCAACGTCACCGTTGTTGTGGTTTTCCCCACGCCACCTTTTTGATTTGCAACGGTCCAGGTGATCAATGTTGTTCCTTCGTTATATTATTATTGTTAGTTACAGCAATGATATCGGTTTATTAGCTGGCGTTCAAAGCCAGCATGCATGCTAAGGGTACGACTATGCCATTTCTTTTTGCAAAAGCACTGCAAAGTCCTTCAAATTAACGATTTTATCTGTAATATTCGCTGCAGCTACCGCTTGAGGCATACCATACACCACACACGAACTTTCATCCTGAGCCCAGATAGTCGCGTTCTTGAATTTTAATTTCTTGCAACCTTCACGGCCATCCGCTCCCATGCCAGTTAATATGACGCCTAACACATCTCCACCGTATAATCTGGCGAGGGAAGAAAAGGTCAGATCAACGCTGGGCTTATAAGTCACGACATCAGTACTGTGAACATCCGTTATAGTAATTGTCGCCCGTGATGCACTTCCTTCGATTAACATTTGTCGGCCGCCAGGTGCTAAATAGGCGTGGCCTGGCTTTAAAACATCACCGTCCTGTGCCTCTTTCACCTCAATCTCGCATAAATTATTGAGTCTTTCTGCAAAGGCGGCAGTAAAGGTACCGGGCATATGTTGCACCAGCAAAATGGGATGGGGAAACCCCGCTTTAAATTTACTGAGAATGGTTTGCAGCGCCACTGGGCCGCCCGTTGACGTACCAATTGCCAGGACTTTATAGCGCTTAGTTGACGGTTTAAAGTCAAAAGAAGTATCAATCTCAGGTGCCGGTTTCGCCTCATTGTCCAATGTGCTGGAGCGGATGAAAGTCCGGGTTGCTCTTGTACTGCCTATTTGTTCCTGTGAAGGTCGATAAGAACGGATACTGCGTTTTCGTGGACCAAGTGCCATGACGCGGCTTTGCAGTAATTCAACCGCTTCCTTTCTGTCTCTGGCGATGTCTTCAAACTTTTTCGGCAGAAAATCCAGTGCACCGGCATCCAACGCATCCAGTGTCGACTGGGCACCTTCGTAGGTAAGTGACGAGAACATGATAATGGGTACAGGATTTGAAGCCATGATGGCTTTGACAGCACTAATGCCATCCATAATGGGCATTTCGATATCCATGGTGACCACGTCGGGATCCAATGACTTCACCATTTCAATGGCCTCACGACCATTTTTCGCACTCCCCACTACCTCAAGTTGTGGTGATTGATTCAGGATTTCGGCGACACGGCGCCGAAAAAATGTCGAGTCATCAACCACCAATACTTTGTATGGCATAGAAGTACTTATCTACCTATTTTAATGCTTTTTTAGCGTATCGTTTCAATAATCCCGGCGTGTCAATAATCAGTGCGATGCCACCATCACTAGTAATTGTTGCCCCGGCCATGCCTGGTGTACCTTGCAACAATGCATCCAACGGTTTAATCACGACTTCTTCTTGTCCAATCAAGGCATCAACAACAAAACCTACCTGTTGGGTACCAATTTGTACCACAACAACATGACCGGCAGAGCGATCAATATCGACTTTCTTGCGACTCAACCATTCTTTCAAGTAGAAAAGCGGAATTGCCTTAGAACGCACGATCATGGTCAATTGACTATCAACGGTATTGGTTTTACTCAGATCCATATTAATGATTTCATTGACCGAACTCAGCGGCAGGGCAAAGGTTTGTTCGCCGATGATAATCATTAGGGTTGGCAGGATAGCCAAAGTCAGGGGCACTTTAATCTCTAAACGAGTGCCTTTGCCTAACTGAGAATCAATATTAACCGTACCGTTCAACTGGTTGATTTTGGTCTTCACCACATCCATGCCCACACCGCGACCAGAGATGTCGGAAATTTCTGTCTTCGTTGAAAAGCCCGGGGCAAAAATAAGGTTAAACGCATCAACATCGGACATACGTGCCGCGGCGTCCGCATCCAGCACGCCGCGACTGATGGCTATCTCTTTCAGCTTATCAGGATCCATGCCTTTACCATCATCTTCAATGGTTAGCAGAATATGATCCCCTTCCTGTGAAGCCGCCAGCGTCACGGTTCCCTTTGCCGGTTTGCCAGTTGCCACACGATCGTCAGGCATTTCAATACCGTGGTCTACCGAGTTTCGCACTAAGTGAACCAGCGGATCGGCAAGGGCCTCAACTAAATTTTTGTCTAAATCGGTTTCTTCACCTTTTAACTCTAAGGCAATATCTTTTTTCAGGCTCCGCGCTAAATCACGCACCACTCGCGGAAACCGGCCAAATACCTTTTTGATAGGCTGCATGCGGGTTTTCATTACCGCGCCCTGCAAATCCCCAGTGACAACATCCAGATTAGCGATGGCCTTTGACATATTCTCGTCGTTGAGATTAATGCCCAGACTGAGTAACCGGTTACGGACCAATACCAGCTCACCGACCATATTCATAATCTGATCCAATCGCTTGGTATCTACGCGAACGGTCGTTTCAGCAGGCGGTGGGCTAGAAGCGGGCTTCTTATCTTCCTTTTTCGCCACAGGAGCTGCTGGTTTCGCGGGTTCGGCAGGTTTTGCCGCCGATGCTTTGGCTTGCGGTGCCGGTGCTGCTTTAGCGGGCTCTGCCTTAGGCGCAGTTGCAGGTTTCTCTGGTGTCTTAGGTGCTTCTGATTTTGCTGGCGCAGCTGCTGCGGGTTTATCCCCTTGCGGCTTAGCGTCGATGCTTGGCCCTTTGCCTGCACCATGTAACTGGTCTAATAATGCTTCGAACTCGTCATCAGTAATATCTTCATCGTCAGACACTGCCGTACCACTTTCAGCACTTTCACTGGCTGCAGCAGGGGGAGGAGCAGTTTTTGATTTTTCGGCTTCTTCCTCGGCACTAAACTTCCCTTTGCCATGCAGTTGGTCAAGCAATGCCTCGAACTCGTCATCGGTGATATCTTCATCACCACCAGCGCCTGCGGGTGTTGCAGGGGCTTCAGCGGCTTGGCTTTCCTCTTCTTTTCCGGGTCCACCACCAGGTCCGTGCAATTCATCTAATAGCGCTTCGAATTCATCTTCTGATATTTCGTCAATACTGCCATCATCAGTACTCTCAGTACCTGTCTCAGGTTTGACCTCAGGAACTTCGGCAACGGGTTCTGGCTCTGGTTCAACAGTCGCCGGTTGTTCAGGTTCAGCTGCAGGTGCCTCATCGGCACTTTCCGGTTTGCTTAAACGGTGCAAGACATCAAGGAGTTCTTGACCGGCTGGAGTGAGTGGCTCGCGCGCTTTGACACTTTCAAACATTTCCACAACAGCATCTGTCGCTTGCAGAATTGTGTCCATTAGCTCAGGTGTAAGATGTCGTTGGCCATTACGCATTACATCAAATACGTTCTCGGCACCATGACAGACATCGACTAACTCAGTAAGGGATAAAAAGCCAGCGCCACCTTTGACAGTGTGGTAACCACGGAATATCGCGTTCAATAAATCCCGGTCTTCTGGATTGTTTTCCAATTCGACGAGTTGTTCTTGTAATTGTTCAAGTATCTCCCCGGCTTCAACCAAGAAGTCTTGGAGGATATCCTCGTCAACATCAAAAGACATGCATCAACTCCCCTAAAAACCCAGACTTGACAAGAGATCGTCAACGTCATCCTGGCCTTGCACCACGTCATCGCGGCTTTCGGCGTCAATAATTGGCCCTTCAGCTTCACTCGCGCCAGGCTTGCTCTTCTTATCGGTAGATTCACCCGATTTCTTAACTTCTACGTCAGGTTCCCCGAATACGGTCAACACATTCACTAAGCTGTGTTCAACTTCTTTCACCAATTGAATTACACGGCGGATCACCTGCCCAGTCAGATCCTGATATCCCTGCGCCATTAAAACTTCAGTGAGCAGATCATTAAGTTTTGCAGAATCTGCATTAGACTTTTCTAAAAATGTGTCGATTTCATGACACAACGATTTGAACTCACCTAATTCCAGCTGACGGGACATCAACTTTTTCCATTCAGGCAGAATAGAACCAATGCTGGTATTCATACTTTCCGCTATCGGCATACTGGACTCCACAGCGTCCATTGTCTTGTTCGCGGCTTGTTCAGTTGTTTCTATAACGTAATTGAGTCTTGATTGCGCATCCGGGATATCTTCGTTTGCCAGATCAACGATGCGAGCATCAATATTAAACGTATTCAGAGAATCATGAAGTTGGCGGGTTAATTTACCTACTTCGGAAAATAACTCCATTGAATCTTGTAACTTACAAGCTTCCAACAGTGCAGTGGCGGCTTCTTGATCATCTTGCTCAAGGAATTCCACTAATTGCTTAGTGTCCTCAAGAGTGATTGGACAGCGATTTTCTTTTGTCATTGCCAGCTCCAATTTGTTCAGGACTGGCCCGGACTACCCAAGCCGCTCAAATATTTTATCGAGCTTCTCTTTCAATGTGGCCGCAGTGAATGGCTTAACTACATAACCATTTACACCAGCCTGCGCGGCTGCGACGATTTGCTCCTTTTTCGCCTCTGCGGTCACCATTAATACCGGAGTATGCTTCAGGCTTTCGTCAGCGCGGATCGCACGGAGCAAGTCAATCCCCTGCATGCCTGGCATGTTCCAGTCTGTGACGACAAAGTCGAAGTCACCCTGCTGTAGCATGGGTAGAGCTGTACTACCATCATCTGCTTCCTGAACATTGGTGAAACCAAGGTCTTTTAACAAGTTTTTGATGATACGTCTCATTGTTGAAAAGTCATCAACAACAAGAATTTTCATGTTTTTATCCAAAACCGCCTCCAGTGAGGATTCAACTAAACATTTTTTTGTTATGTAACTATCCAGCTTGCCATGCTTGCATACGAGATTTCAATCTTAACATGGCCTGGCTGTGAATTTGGCTAACTCGTGATTCGCTGACGTCCAAAACCTCACCAATTTCACGCAAATTCAATTCTTCATCATAGTACAGAGAGAGCACAATTGCCTCACGCTCAGGTAGCGTCGTGATAGCATTTGCCAACGCCTTTTGAAATGCACCTTCCATCAGGTCTTCAAGTGGCGTGTTGTCTCCTGTATTTTTATCAGTAGTGAGGACATCTTCGGTAACACCTAAATCCTCAATACCTATCATCTTGCCGGCACTCACTTCACTCAGCATCTGATGATACTCAGTTAAGCTTACTTGCATGCGTTTAGCAACATCAACATCTTTCGCATCGGCGCCCGTTTCTCTTTCAACGGTGGCAATTGCCTCGGAAATTGCCCGGCCATTCTTGTGAACGGATCGCGGAGTCCAATCTCCTTTGCGGATTTCATCCAGCATAGAGCCTCGGATTCGAATACCTGCAAACGTTTCAAAGCTAGCACCTTTGCTACCATCGAAATTACGGGAAGCTTCCAACAAGCCAATCATGCCGGCCTGAATTAAGTCATCAACGAGAACACTGGCTGGCAATCTTGCCATTAAATGATGTGCGATTCTTTTAACTAGTGGTGCATGTTTTTCCACTAGCTCCCGCTTGTCATCTTGCTGCTGGTAAGCACTCGCTTTGCTGTTCACGCCTGATTACTCGCCACCTGTCTATTAACTAGCTGTTCGATAAAGAACTCCAGGTGCCCACCAGGCTGAGCTGGAATAGGCCAACTCAACGCTTTTTTCGCAAGGTGATTGATGGCTATGGATGCTGGAGAATTGGGAAACGCATCAACAATAGCTTTTTGCTTACGTACGGCACGTCGAATGTTGTCATCGTAAGGAACGGTCTCGACCAGTTCTAATGCAACATCAAGAAAGCGGTTGGTCACTTTAGAGAGTTTGGCAAAAAGTTCTTGCCCTTCTCGGATATCGCGGACCATATTGGCGACTATTTTAAATTTAAAAACGCCATGATCACGATTCAGGATTTTCATTAATGCATAAGCATCGGTCAGGGACGTGGGTTCATTACAGACCACAACCATTATGTCTTGTGAGGCTCTGGAAAAACTCAGCACCATATCTGATATGCCGGCAGCTGTATCAACCAGCAAAACATCGATGGGAATCTTTAATTCACTGAATGCCCTAATGAGGCCTGCATGCTCAGTGGAAGTTAACTCAGCCATCGACTGCGTACCCGAGGTAGCAGGGGCGATCTTCACACCATAGGGCCCTTCAACCAGTATGTCTTCTAAAATGCATTCACCAGAAAGCACATGTGACAGGTTTTTCGTCACACGTAAACCCAGCATCACATCAACATTGGCCAAACCAAGGTCAGCATCCAGGACCATGACCTTTTTACCCATTTTTGCCATTGCAATTGCAGTGTTCAGAGTGACGTTGGTTTTACCGACACCACCTTTACCTCCTGTTACTGCGATCACTTTGGTTAAATTGCTTTGATTCATTCTTCTCAGACTACTCGCTTGATCCTCGATCATACTGCCAATGCTGGATACTTATTATTCTTACGTGAAGTATGCGGCAATTCGTACTTTTTATAAAGCTTTGCTGCCAAAGAAATTAAATACTTGGCATCAGCAATTTTTATATCTTCTGGCACTTTTTGTCCATCAGTTAAATATGCAACAGGCATCCGATGCTGAATCGCGACACTAATGGACTCTCCCAAAGAGTAACATTCATCCAGTTTTGTGAAAATACAGCCTTGTATCGCCATATTTTTGTACACTGCCAACGTCCGCTCCATAGTTTGTCGTTGCGTATTGGCCTGTAAAACCATGTACATTCTGATATTAGCACAAGAAGTTTCTTTCAGCGTGTCTAACTGCTTGATTAATCTTGAATCTCTCTGACTAAAGCCTGCCGTATCAATCAATACTAGTCGTTTGTTGCGTAATTGATATAAGACATCCGATAATTCGCTGCCATTGCTGGCCTTTTTCACCGTACACCCGATGATTTTTCCATAGGTCGCCAATTGTTCAAATGCGGCAATGCGATAGCTGTCAATCGTCACAAGCGCAACTTGATCCGGACCGTATTTACGCGCATATTGCGCCGCAAGTTTAGCAATCGTTGTGGTTTTTCCCGTACCAGTGGGGCCCATAAACGCCACCACTCCCGTTTGAGTGAGAATATCATTGTTAGTGGTACGTAAACGATTCGCCAATAGTTTTAGAATATATAACCAGGCGTCACGTTCACTCGCATCTTCCGGGGCATAAGATACGACATCTTCTGCCAGTTCCGGGCACACACCCATTGCTTCCAACCTGGAAGTCAGGTAAGCATGTAGTGGGTGGCTGCGCTGTTGCTCCTGCTTCATCAAACCACTGACTTGAAATTGTAAAACACTGCGCAGTGACTTTAGTTCACTTTGAATCGCTTTGATCGCAGCGCTATCAGATGTGGCTGCACCGTCGTGCAAGATATGTGATTTTGCCTGTCCGTTGTTAGCTGGTGCAGCTCGGGTCGGTGCTACTGGTGCCTGCTGACGTTGCGGCTCTGGCTGCGTTTCATGCTTTTGTTCCGCTATTTCTTCACCATTAGCTTGTTTCTCTAACAACGCCCGCAAACTATCTGGACCGGAATCCCCAATAATTTCAGAGAGTGACGGCGTTTTGCTGACCTTGAAAGCCCCTGAATTAGGTTTATTCTGTGCGGCATTTAACTTGGCATGGGCTTTTTCCAGAATCGGTTTGGGATCAGGCTCATTTTCGTAAGCTACTACGATTTCCACGCCATCGGCCACTTTTTTATTGGACATGATGACCGCATCGCCCCCCAACTCTTCTTTCACTTTGTTGAGTGCTTCCCGCATGTCTTTTCCGTAATAGCGTCTAATTTTCATATTTCACCTCAGCTTACTGCCCAATGGCGCTGACAATTTTAATTTGTTTATCATCCGGGACTTCCTGATATGACAACACGTGCAAACCAGGAATCGCATGTTTCAAGAATCGCGATAACACTGGTCGTAGCATGCCAGAGGTCAGAAGCACTGCAGGCTCACCAGCTAGTTCTTGTTGTTGCGAAGCTTCGTTTAAGGAGCTTTGCAAGTTATCGGCTAATCCTGGTTCGATGCCGGCGCCGTCCTGACCACCCGCTTGCAGTGACTGATGCAACATCTGTTCCAGTTCTGGAGATAGTGTAATGACCGGTATTTCTTTGGCGCCACCGTTGATTTCCTGTGTGATCAGACGTTTCAATGCAATTCTTACAGCGGATACCAGAACGTCAGGATCTTGACTCTTGATGCCATATTCCGACAACGTTTGAATAATGGTGCGCATATCCCGTATTGGGATACCTTCATACAATAATGTCTGCAGTACTTTCACCACGGTGCTAAGCGGCAGGATTTCCGGTACGAGTCCTTCCACCAGCTTAGGATTGTTTTTGGCTAACATATCCAATAACTGTTGTACTTCTTCGTAACCTAACAACTGATATGCGTTGGTGGTTAATAGCTGACTCAGATGGGTTGCAACAACCGTTGCAGCGTCAACAACGGTATAACCGAGTGATTGAGCATGTTCTCGTTGCGCAGGTTTAATCCACAATGCATCCAAACCGAATGCCGGGTCCTTAGTTGGCGTACCATCCAGCTTGCCAAACACCTGTCCCGGATTGATGGCTAACTCACTGTCATGGCTCAATTCTGCTTCCCCTACATTTACGCCCATCATGGAGATAGTGTAGGTATTGGGACTGAGGTCCAAATTGTCACGGATATGTACTGGCGGAACCAGAAATCCAAGTTCCTGAGAGAGCTTTTTTCTAACCCCTTTAATACGTGTCAGTAGCTCGCCACCTTGTGATTTGTCCACCAACGGGATCAGTCTGTAGCCAACTTCCAAACCAATGGTATCCACATGCTGAACATCATCCCAACTCAATTCCCGCACTTCGACTGGTTGTGCTGGCTGCTCCGGTTTTGTCGCAATTTCGTTTTTATTCAGTTCTCTTTGCTTTTCGCGATAGTGCGTGTAGTAGGCAAAACCACCAATCAAGGCGCTGAACCCCAAAAAGGCTATATGAGGCATGCCCGGGACAATCCCCATAATGAACAAAATACCAGAGGTAACAAACATTGCTTGTTTATTACCCAATTGAGTATGCAGTTCGCTGCCCATCTCCTGTGATTCATTTTCCCGTGTCACGATTATGGCGGTCGATACGGACAGTAACAAACTGGGAATTTGTGCCACTAATCCATCTCCGATGGTCAGTAACGTGTATATTTCTATGGCATCCCCGAACGCCAGATCATGCTGGATAATCCCAATAAAAAGCCCACCGATAATGTTGATCAACATAATGAAAAGACCGGCGATGGCATCCCCTTTTACAAACTTTGAGGCACCATCCATCGAACCATAAAAGTCGGCTTCAGCAGTAATTTCTTCACGACGTTTTTTTGCTTCTTCCTGATCAATGAATCCGGCATTTAGATCCGCATCAATAGCCATCTGCTTACCGGGCATAGCATCCAATGTAAAGCGGGCACTTACTTCAGATATCCGTCCCGCACCTGCGGTCACTACCTTAAAGTTGATAATTAGCAGTATGGCAAAAACAACGATACCGACGGCATAGTTACCACCAATGACCACGGCACCAAAGGCCTCGATAACTTTACCAGCCGCATCGCCACCTTCATGGCCTTCCAGTAGCACCACTCGCGTAGATGCGATATTCAGTGCCAGTCGTAGGACGGTAGCTATCAGCAGCACCAGCGGAAAGATACCAAAATCAACGGGTTTCTTAGTAAAAACACTGACCAGGATAATGACCAACGACAACGCGATGTTGAAGCTAAACAGAATGTCCAACAAAAACGCCGGCATTGGCAAAATAACCATGCCCATAATAGCCAAGAGCACCAAAGGCGCACCCAGGCCACTGCTGATTTCTTTTATGCGGTTTTGATCAAAACGGTTGAAGTAGCTCGCCAGTTCCATTTTACATCGCTGATATTTTGACAGATGTCATGGAGTAGCAAGGAGTGAGCCAAAATGAATGACTTAATCAAATTCCCTTTAGAAACGCATATCCGGAGGGATAGGCAGGTCATTACTAAGCGGCTTGGGTCGGTGTCCCTTACCCTGCTTGAAGCGTTTTAACTGGAAGACATAAGCCAATACCTGTGCCACCGCCATAAACAGCTTTTCAGGAACTTCTTCGTCAACTTCAGTGGAGTAATAAATCGCCCTGGTCAATACGGGGGTGGCTACTAACGGAACCTCATGAGCGTTGGCAATTTTTCGAATGTGCATAGCTAGCTCATCTGCCCCTTTGGCAACCACTACGGGGGCTCGGTTACCGTCTTCCTCATATTTCAACGCCACTGAATAGTGGGTCGGGTTGGTCACAACCACGTCAGCTTTCGGCACTTCCTGCATCATACGGCGGGCAGCCGCCTGAAACTGCAGACGTCGAATACGGCTTTTCACCTGTGGATCACCTTCCTGGTTTTTTCGTTCGTCCTTCACCTCTTGCTTACTCATTTTCATCTGTTCATGATGCCGATAAGACTGAAAAGGCACGTCAAAAATAGCGATAGGTATCAATGCACAACAGATAATAATGAAGGTCCAGCTAATAAGCTCCAGCGCGTGGAACACATTATTTGGATACAATTCCATATCCAGGTGTAGGGCTTCTTCCATGTAAAAGGACAACATAAAATACGACGCGCCGCCTACCACCAGAAATTTTGCCAATGCCTTAAATAGCTCGACAATACCATTGATGCCGAACATCCGTTTCAGACCGTTGATCGGACTGAGTTTATTTAGCTGAAACGACGCGGTATACCAGGTAAAGTTGTAACCTCCAAGTGCCAAACTGCCGATGACGCCCGCGATCGCCACAATAATAAGAAAGGTCAACAATGGCGTGCTTATTTCCTGGATTACAAATCCCAGGATCTGAAACATATGCACCGCATCATAGGTTTCATCGCGGTTTAAGATAAATGCATTGCGCATAATATTGAGCAAGGCCTGGCCAATCTGCTGACCGATAAATGCCAGTGTTACTGCGCTGAAAATCAGCACTAAGGTCGTAGACAATTCTTTGGAGCGAGCCAGTTGCCCTTTATTTTTGGCCTGGGACTGTCTTTTCGCCGTGGGTTCTTCTGTTTTTTCGCTGGTATCTTCTGCTGCCATTTAGACGCACCTCCGAACTTATTGGCACACCCTCAGTAGCTGACACATGAGAAGCAAGGCTCGTTCCCATTGCGCACTGAAGTGATTTGCAAAGTTATCCAGCGTTAACCAAATAATGATTAAGCCCCCAATTTGAGCGAAAGAAAAACCTATTGTGAAAATATTAAGCTGTGGTGCCGCTTTGGTCATCACACCAAACGACAGGTTTATAATGAGCAGCGATACTATGGGTGCCAAAGACAAGGTTAAAGCAGCCACAAACATCCAGGCGCTCCACTCAACGATACTGCGAAATTGCTCACCGGTCCACCAGGCATCCGCGATGGGAAAGGCGTCAAAACTCATCACCACCAATTGGATCATGCTCAAATGACCGTCTAAAGCAAAAAATAACAGCGTGGCAAGAATTAAATAAAATTGACCAACAGCCGGGACGTTAATGCCGTTAACCGGATCCACAATCGACGCAAAACCCAAACCGGTTTGCATGGCAACGACCTGTCCGGCAAGAACAAAGGTTTCTAGCACCAACGTTGAGATAAAGCCGATAGAAGCACCTATTATCGCCTCTTTAGCAGCAAGGAAAAACGTGTGTGTGCTCAGAAAACCTTCCATGGGGATCGGATCGATCATGGGCATGATCATAAAGGCAAGCACTAATGCAAATAAGCCTCGAATGGGGGCCGGTACAGTTTTCGCTCCCAGACCAACCATAGCCACAAATAAGCCGCTCAAACGAGCGAATGGCAACATAAAGTCATTGATAAACTGGGCAATTAACTGTGCCTGAAACTCCATGTGGTCACCCGATCACTTCAGGTATTCGATCCACCATCATAAAAGTAAAGTCCATGAGCTGTTGCACCAGCCAGTGCCCACCCCAGCTTAGGGCGAGCAGTGTCACAATTAAACGTGGCAGAAAGTTAATAGTCTGTTCGTTGATGGAGGTCGCTGCCTGAAACACCGCTACAATGAGTCCGACAATCATACTGGGCACTATCACGGCCGACACCAGTAATATCACCATAAACAATGCTTCTTTTAACAGGTCGACGAAGACTTCTGGTGACATAAATAATTCCCGATCTACATACCGAAGCTATTAGCCAGTGTGCCGAAAATCAAATTCCAGCCATCGACCAAAACAAACAGCATTAATTTAAATGGCAAAGATACGATCATTGGTGACAACATCATCATACCCATGGCCATAAGGATGGATGCCACCACCAAATCCAAAATCAAAAACGGAATAAATAACATAAAGCCGATTTGGAACGCGGTCTTTAACTCGCTGGTGATAAATGCCGGGATCAACACTGTCATAGGCACATCCTGGGGTGATTGCACCTGATTCTGATAACCTCCCATTTCCACAAACGCATCCAGATCTTTAAGGCGTGTCTGCGCCAGCATAAACGCTTTGACCGGCACTATCGCCTCATCAATAGCCTGTCTCGCAGTAATATCCTCACTCAAGTATGGCTGTAAAGCCTTGTCGTTCATTTCATCAAATACCGGAGCCATAATGAACATAGTTAAAAACAGGGTTAAACCTATAAGGATCTGATTTGAAGGTGACTGCTGCAACCCAATCGCCTGACGCAAAATCGATAATACGACAATGATGCGGGTAAATGAGGTCATCATGATCAGAAAAGCGGGCAATAAACTCAGCATCGTCATGATACCCAACGCTTGCAGGGTCATCGTATAATCCTGCGAGCCATCTGGATTGGTGGTGACAGTCAAGGCTTTGACACCTGTGGACTGAGCAAATGCTGGGTCAGCAAAGACTAACCCTAAAAGTAGAATGAGAAACAATCCAGGCCGCATATTATTATTTTTCCTGTGTAGAGGATTGTGTTTGCATGAAACTGGCGAGCTTTGACTTAAATTTATCCTGTGTTGCGTGATCCGTCAAAGGCTGATCTAATTTAGCCAGGTGATTTATATTATGGGGAGTCACACCGATAAGGTGTTGTTCATCACCAACCTGTATTACCGCAATGCGCTCTCTTGTGCCCACCATCAAACTGGCTACACTTTTAATCTGCCCGTTTGATGAATGCAGGCCAGTAAAACGTTTGACGATAAACGCAACGGCAAATATGACGGCAATAACCAGCAATAGCGACAATAACATCGGTAACCACGAGGAGGCGGTAGTTACCGATGTACTGCTCGATGACTGCGCTATTGCAGTACTACTGAAAAAAGCAAACAGAAAAGCACTATACTTTCCTGTCCGCAATCTATTTGAGCTTTTTGATACGCTCGATTTGGCTAATAACATCCGTTAAACGTATCCCGAACTTATCGTTAACTACTACCACTTCGCCGTGGGCAATAAGAGTCCCGTTGACCAATACATCTAAGGGCTCACCTGCAACTCTGTCCAGTTCTACTACCGAGCCCTGATTCAATTGCAATAAGTTTCGAATACTGATTAAGCTACGCCCCACTTCCATGGAAATGGTAACTGGAATATCCAGTATGGTATCCAGTTTACGTTTTTCTTCAGCCCCTATTTCTGTGGTTTCATCAGACAACTCATCCAGTTCGGCAACCTGCACATCAGACATACCCAACGCGGCGTCACCGGAGACAGATTCGCCACCATCGCCTTCTTCACCTTCAGATTCTGCCTGCTCTGCCATGGCGGCAGCCCAATCATCTAAATCATCATCACTCATATTTCCTCCTCAGAAGACTACAAATCTTCTTCTAAAATCTTCAACTCTGCGTCACTGTCAATTCTGCGCCCACCTTTGGTTAGCAGATGCAGTTGTGACTTCACAGACTCTGGACGCGGAATCTTTTCAACTATTTTCAGTGCCATATATTCTCTGGAGCGACCAAGTTTACTGCGGAATGTCGGCAAACCTTCAATCAATACCGTTATATGTTCTGGCATCTCGATCGGAATAATATCGCCATCTTGCATATTCATAATGGTTTCCAGCGGCAAGGTCAGATCCATCATGTGGGTCGTCAGGGCCACTTTCACGTCCATGATTTCATCACGCAGTGCTTTACTCCAGCGTAAATCAGTATCTTCCTTATCACTTTGAACACCGGCATCCAATAGCTCCCGAATGGGTTCCAGCATCGAATAAGGCAATGCCACGTGGAAATCACCACCACCACCGTCTAATTCAATGTGAAATGAACTGATAACCACTACTTCGGTTGGACTCACAATATTGGCCATGGCTGGGTTAACTTCTGAATCAAGGTACTCAAAAGAAACGTCCATCACCGGACCCCAGGCTTCTTTGTAATCCTCAAATATTATTTTTAATAACATCTGAATAATACGGCGTTCTGTTGGCGTGAATTCCCGTCCTTCAATTTTGGCATGGTAACGACCGTCACCGCCAAAAAAGTTATCCACCAAAATAAACACCAAACGCGCTTCCATGGTGATTAGTCCTGTGCCTTTAAGTGGGCGAAAACGCACCATGTTCAGGCTGGTAGGTACAAACAAAGTATGTATGTACTCACCAAACTTTATCATCTGAATACCATTGATGGATACTTCTGCAGAGCGCCGCATCATATTAAATAAGCTGACTCGCATATGCCTGGCGAAACGTTCATTCACCATTTCCAGTGTCGGCATGCGTCCACGAACGATTCTATCCTGAGAAGAAAAGTCATATTCGATCGCGGAAGAGCTCATTTCTGACTCTTCGACGTCCTCTTCTTCTACTTCGTCGACACCATGTAACAGGGCATCGATTTCATCTTGTGATAATAAATCGCTCACGATAACTCCTCGTTCGCCTTCGCTTTACTGCATCACGAAGCCAGTAAAAAGTATTTGTTCAATAACCGGATCGCTGGCAATTTCCTGCATGGCTTTTTGCACTTCTTTGGTCGCCTGATCTTTCATGGCGATTTTACCAGCCTCAGTCACCAGATCATCGGCATTGGAACTACTAAATACCCTTAACAATGTCCCTTCAATCATGGGAATATGCATTTTTGCCAAATCTTCATTGTCTGCACCGCGCACCATCAATTGCACTTTAATCTGTACCAGTCGGTCCCTGCCAGTGCCCGGCACGTTAAATACAAACGGACGAGGCATAGCCACATACAGTGCAGTACCTACTCCGGTATTGCCAGAAATTTTCGGTCCTGTATCCACAGGCGCTTCTTCTAACTCCGACAGTTCCTGTTCCACGGGCGGACTATCATCCCCCCCCATCAAAAAGAAAGCCGCTGCGCCGGCAGCAATTAACACCACAGCAGCGATGATGATAATCATCATCTTGCCTTTTTTGGGTTCGCCCTCTTCCATTAATAGTTCTTTTTCAGCCATGCCGTTCTCTTTCTAATCGGTTGTTAACCCTATTATGAATCTGAGTTACCCAAACAAGCAATGCCTGCATTAGGTGAGTTGCTAAATAAATCATGCAAAATAGTCAATTCCATCTGGCTTAGCGACATTTACGTGCCGATTTAATTCTGCCTGCTCACTTTCCAATTCCTCTTCGGAGCCTTCTCCAGAGCCACTATTGCCAGCAAATTGGGTTTCATTGGCTTCTTTGTCACCAGCACTTTCTTCCTGTACTGATGATTGACCCAATTCAATGCCTTGTTCTTCCAACAACTCCCTCAAACGTGGCGTATTTTGCTCAAGCATGTCTCTGGCTTGCTGAGATTGCACCACGATATTGACACTGGCGGTATCTCCTTGCATGGAAATATTAATTTTCATGGAACCCAAATCAGGTGGATCTAATCGAATCTCCGCCACCATATTTTTTTGATTGACCATAACCTGTACTTGTTTTGCCAGCTGCTGGGCCGCTTCAGGCTTCGCGATATTAATCGCTTTGTCTACCTGACTTTGCAGCAATTGTCCTTGTCTGTTAGCTTCCAATGTACTGCTCGCGACATCACTTTGGGTTCTAAGGGAAGATTGCATGGTACTAAGTAAGGTATCACGGTCCGCTTGATCAATGCCTTGTGCTAACTGAATCACTGAAGACATCTGCTGTAACGCACCAGACAGTTGTTCTTGCATCGCTTTCATTCCAGCCTGACTGTCTATACTGGCCATGGCATCGCCGACCAGAGCCTGCAAATCGATGCCTGGCTGATGACCAGCTTTGAGTTGTTCTTTAAATTCCTTTATGCCTGCCTGCAGTGAAGCGACAAAATCAGCAGTGGCTTTATCTGTGCTACCATTTGATTGCAATCGGCTCAGTAGATTTTCTGCGCTAATTAACTTTTCTTTGTTACTGCTTAGCATTTGCTCTAATTGTGCAACTAACTCAGCATTGCCACCTTCCAATGTCACTTTAGATTCAGCGTTAGTCACCAATGTATCCGTGTTTTCTGTATTTGAATCTAGAGAATCAGACGGTTGCTCTTTTGTAAATAACAGTGTGGCCAGCAGCATCGAATCTATACTGGACAACTCCTCAGGGACTGCTTCGTTTACTTGAGGCGTGGCGTCTATTTTCTGTAGACTGATTTCCGCTGGGGCATCATCTGAGGCACTGTTGTCTACCTGCGCTAACATATCGGCAAGCAGTTGTTTTAACTCTGTATTCTCTTCCATGAGCTGCTGCAATTCATTCTCTTCCAGCTGCTGCAATTCATTCTCTTCCAATTGCTGCAAATCGTTTTCATCCAGTTGCGACACTAAATCCTGCAACTCTGTCGCTAATTCAGGATTAATTGAACTAACTGATGGTAATTCATTGGATACCAGCATCTCTGGCGTTAATTCCGTTTGCAAATCTACTTGAGAGGCAATTTTCGGATTAACCTCCAATGTCTCGGCTTCAGGTAGTTCTGGCAATGTGATAACAATTTCTTCATCTACGTCTTTGGTGCGTTGCTTTTGCGGTTCACCTTCAACTAACTGGCCAACATCGACAGCAAATGGATCGGCGGCGGCCCCACCATCGTCAAATTCTTCACCTTGCTTGGATAACAGTTGATTCAGCAAATTTACCCATTGAGTGTGTTCACCATCGCCTAAATCCTGTAGCTCTGACTCCAGTGATAAATGCTCGCTAACCTGCTCAGACACATCCTGTTGCGCGCCTGATTCCTCATTGGCACTGGCAGCGTGAATGCGAATTTCCTTGTTTTCGCCTTCAATTGCCGTCTGCTTGCCATTGCTATCAGCCCCGCTACCCTTCTCTGCCTGGGCGGACTGCACAGGCTTAGTTTCGGTGGTACGTTCTGCTGCTTCCGATTTGTAAGCGTCTTTGTCAACCCGATTTAGGTCAGTTCGTTTTGCTTCTGATGTTGCTGTCGGTCGCGTGTCGGTTTTATGACTGTTACTGTTACGCTGCTCCGCTGCTTGTCGGTCCCGACTGGCGTTAGATGTATTGTTGGTTCTCTGATTCTGTTCAAAAATCTGAGAAAATTCAGAGCCGCCAGACTGCTTTTGTTCAGCCTTTGCTTGTTGATTGCCGGTAGCGGCAATGTCCAATCTCGAAGTGGCAACTTGTTGCATACTTTTTCACCTATTTTTTGCCGATGTCAGTAAAAACGTCTTTTTTAAGCGTTTAAAACACGACCTGATAATCTCTTCAATGGTTAATGCAATACACATGCCACGCTTATCTATTGCGCACAAAGCGTTGCGTTGCTACTTCATCCATCAAATTTTGTTCTTCTCTGTCTAACTTTTTTTGCAAGGCCCGTTGCTGCTTATCAATGAGCAACTCAACGGCCTTTCGCTTGCGCTGTTGTGCCAACCATTGCATCTTGCGTTGATTGGCAGCTTGTTTGGCATTATTGATTAGTTGTTGTTGTTGCTCACAGGCTTTGTCCAACTTGCTGATAAAAGCTTGGTGATGCGTCAACGACATGGCTTTTAAGCCACCGCTACCCAATTGCTGAATTTTTCTAAAATAATCCATGCGGTATTGTTGCAATCCCACCAGCTTTTGCTCATTTTCCAGCACATAAGACTGCGCTTGTTGAAATAATTGCACGGCTTTTTCTTCTTTCTCCGATTCCCATTTGGCGACTAAGGCTAATTGCGAACGAGACATCTATCACTCCAAATAAAAGTGCAATATAAACCAGGTGAAATGAGCGCACTCACTATTACTTGCGCCAAATTTTTGTTGCCTTGGTTATTACTAAGAATACTATTTGGCTTGCTGCAATAACTGCACCAAAGACGTCAGACTTTCATCATAGGGAATGATGTCTCTCATGCCTTGTTGTAAGAATTGATTGATTTTGGGTTCAGAGCGAATAGCCAGATCAATGCGCGGGTCAGTACCTTTGGTGTAAGCACCAATACTAATGAGATCCCGGTTTTGCTGATATTGCGAGTAAATTTGACGTATACGACGCGCAGCTTGCATATGTTCGTCACTCACAACGGCTGGCATGACGCGACTGATTGAGGATTCGATATCTATTGCCGGATAGTGGCCCGAATCTGCTAAAGTGCGCGATAAGACAATGTGTCCATCTAGAATTGCCCGGGCGGCGTCCGCGATCGGATCCTGCAGGTCATCCCCCTCAGTCAGAACGGTATAAAATGCCGTAATAGAACCTTGATTTTTGCTGCCAGTACCGGCCCGTTCGACCAAAGCGGGTAAGCGAGCAAAAACGGATGGTGGATAGCCTTTGGTGGCTGGCGGCTCACCCACTGCCAACGCGATTTCACGTTGCGCCATCGCATAACGTGTCAGTGAATCGATAAGTAATAAGACATTCATGCCCTGATCGCGGAAATACTCGGCAATGCTCACCGCCGTTTCACAGCCTTTTAAGCGCATCAATGGCGAGGTATCTGCTGGTGAAGCCACAACAACTGATTTTTGGCGCTCTTCGTCACCGAGAATATCCTGAATAAACTCTTTTACTTCTCGTCCCCGTTCGCCCACCAGACCAACAACGACGACATCCGCAGAAGTACCTCGGGTCATCATACCCATCAGGACACTCTTACCCACACCACTACCAGCAAACAGCCCCATACGTTGACCGTTGCCTACGGTTATCATGGAATTAATGGCTCGCACGCCAACATCCAGTGGCTGGGTAATAGGTTTACGCATCAGGGGATTCATAGGAGGACGAGTAAAAGGTACTCGCTCAGACGATTTAATCGCACCTAATCCGTCAATTGGATTACCGTTACCGTCCACAACACGGCCCAGCAATTCATGGCCCACAGCGATTCCTTCAAGTCTATCCAGCGGCTGTACGCGACTGCCAGGCACAATACCTTTTACGGCAGCAGTAGGCATCAAATACGTTATCTTCTCGGCAAATCCCACAACTTCGGCTTCAATTTCACCATCAACCGTTTGCACCAGGCACTGACTCCCGACAGGTAATTGGCAACCAACAGCTTCCAGGGTTAAGCCGATTCCCCGCACCAGTTTGCCTGCGGATACTGCCTTAGTTGAGGGAACCTGCTGTCTTAAATCTTTGACACGGGAAAGTATTTTTTGTGTCATCAAGATTAGCCTTTGAGAGAGGAGTCAGAGATACCCTGCTCCATTAAGAATCTGTCCACTACTTCACGAATGCGTTTTTCCAACGACATATCAACCGCATTATTTTCGGTAATTATTTCGCAACCTCCCTGTGAGGTGGATACCGACTCTACCAGAACCCAGTTATGCTGCTCTATCTCTTCTTCACTAAAGTGCTGTCTGACCAGTTTAAAATCTTCCGGATGCAAGTGAATTTCGTAACGTTGTTCTTGCACCGGTAACACCTTAAGAGCAGCCTTTAGCGCCTGAAAAATGACATTTTCGTTTAACTGGGTTTCAACTTGTATCACTGAGCGCGCCAGACCAACAGCCAATTGTAGCAACTCGACTTCCAGTTCTTCTTCCACCATAGTAATCGGTGTCTGCAAGGTTTCGTTCAGCGCTTGCCACTGCTGTAACTGTTGCTCTATGGTTTCGCGACCTTCTTCCAGACCTTCAGCCAGTCCTTTTTCAAATCCTTCTGCGTGCCCCGTTTCCAGGCCTTCGGTTTTACCTTCTTCAAAGCCAGCGGCCTTACCTTCTTCTTGACCTTGTTTGAAACCTTCTTCATAGGCTTCCTTGCGAATTGCTTCTATCTCTTCTGCAGTAGGCGGGAGGATCTCTTCTTCTTCTTCCGGCGCTTCCCATTTCCAGTTTTTACTGCGATTGAGCGCGTTGGTTTTGCCATTGTCCTGTGTCTTTTCCTGCTCGACAAATGGGGCATTCCAGGTTTTAAATTCTTTGGCCTGCTCTTCTTCAACAATATCCGCCACGGGTTAATACTCCAAACAGGTTACAAGAATTCTTCGCCGCCACCGCCGCCAAGCATAATTTCACCGGCATCCGCTAAGCGTCTTGCCACCGACAAAATTTCTTTCTGTGCCGTTTCAACTTCACTGATACGTACTGGTCCAAGCGCTTCCAAGTCATCCAATAACATTTCTGCAGCACGTTTTGACATATTGCTGGCAATTTTATCTTTCAGGGTATCGTCAGCACCCTTAATCGCTTTGATAAGGACATCTTGTTGGACTTCTCGCAGAATCGCCTGAATCGCGCGATCATCTACATCGGCCAGGTTATCAAAGACAAACATCAGATCTTGAATTTGCTGGCTCATTTCTTCATCTTGTTCACGGATTGAATCCATCAACTGACCTTCGATATTGGTATCCAGGTAGTTCATAATATCAGCGGCAGATTTCAGGCCGCCCATTTTCGCTGCCTGTGTACCCGCCTGTCCTGCGAACTGTTTCTCCATGATCTCGTTCAATTCTTGCAGTGCTGCTGGTTGTACTTCTTCCAGATTAGCAATACGCATCATCAGGTCGAGGCGTACTTTTTCAGAGAATTGCGACATGATTTCCGCCGATTGCTCCGGATCCAGATAGGCCAATACAATAGTTTGAATCTGCGGGTGCTCATTTCGGATTATGCCTGCCACCTGCTTAGAATCCATCCATTTCAGGGAATCCAGACCTCGGGCACCGCCGCCGACCAGTATCTGGTCTATCAGGTTAGATGCTTTATCTTCACCCAATGCTGCCGTTAAGGCTTTCTTCACAAAGTCATGACTGTGGAAACCAATGGTACTGTAGTTTTGTATTTCTTCGATAAAGTGCTTATGCACTGCGGTAATCTTTTGCTGCGACATGTCATCCATGGATGCCATTGCCTGAACCAATTTCTGGACCTGCTTTGGCTCCATGTGCTTTAGGATCTGTGCTGCGTCTTCTTCAGAAAGGCTGAACAACAGGATGGCGGCTTTTTCAACGCCTTCCAGTTTACCAATGTCATAGCCTAAGTCGCTTTCTTCTGCATCACCCATCGTTATTCATCCAGCATTAACCAGCCACGTACCACCTGGGCAGACAGTTCTGGTTCGTTCGCAACCAGTGCTCTAACCGCTTTGAGCACATCTTCATCTTTGTGTAAGTCAGGCAGCATCAATGAACCATCCGCTGCGAAGCCTACTGAGCCTTCATCAAACTCCTGAGTTAACATGGTGATGGTTTCGTCACCCAAGTCAAGACTTTGATCAACATTGAAGTCTTCGGTTTCAGTCGTATCTTCTGGGTAAATCAAGCGTTTCAGCATTGGACGTACGATTGCCAGAATCAGGACGATAATAATCAAACCACCCATGATCAATTTTAATGCACGCATTGCCCATGGCTGTTCCCATATAGGCACTTCTGTGGTGATATCTGCATCGACGCGACTAAACGGAATGCTCACCACCTCTAATGAGTCACCACGAGTCACATCAAAACCAATGCCACCTTGCAATAAACGACGGATATTGAGTAGCTCCTGCTGCGCACGAGGTTGACTGGTCGTATTGCCTTCAGCATCGGTGGACTCAACATAATCTACGGCCACGGACACTGTTAATCTGCGAATGACGCCGGTTTGTTGTTTGGTGTGACTGATCGTCGTATCCAGTTCAAAATTCCGCGTCGCTTCTTTGTGAGTACGTCCGGGAGATGAGCGTGTTGCAGCTCCGCCAGTGGCATTCTGTGGAATATTCGATTCCAGTGGTGGCTGATTAGTCAATGCGCCAGGCACACCAGCTATAACACTGCCGACGCTGTTTTCTTCAACCGTCATCTCACTTCTAATCGCTGGCAGGTCGGGGTTGTAACGTTTTTGAGTTTGCTCTACTGACGTAAAATCCATGGTCACATCTACTTGAGAGGTATAATTACCTAGCCCAAGCACCGGGATCAGGATGGAGTCAATTTTGCCTTGGTATTCGGTTTCTCGTTGCTTTTCAATTTCATATTCTTTGCGGGAACGGGCTGATACTGAATCCTGCGACCCTGAATTCAGTAAGCGACCATTATTGTCGGTTACAGTCACCCGGTCTGGATCAATGTTATCGACAGCTGACGCCACGATATCAACAACCGCATCCACTTCTTCACCGGACAATACAGAACCACGACGCATAGTAATAACGACGGTGGCACTGCCACGCTTTTGCTCACGCACGAAGACGTTTTCACGAGGTAAGGCTAACAACACTTTGGCACGAGCCACTGAAGACATTTCTTCAATGGTTCTGGCTATTTGTTGTTCCCGTGCGTGTTTTAAACGTTCTTTTTCAACTCGTTGACTAACACCGAATCCCATATCCTGCATGATGATGTCAGTGCCTTCTCCCGTGTCCTGGGTTAGTCCCTGACGGGCCAGATCCAGTTTAATTTTCTGGAACTGATTTTCATTGACGTGAACAACGTTGCCTTCCAGTCGATAATCAATCTCGTTTTGATCGAGATAATCCAAAGTATTGATAAGTTCATCAGTCGGCAATTTAGCTAAGGGACGATAGTCAGGCTCTTGTGCCCAAATAACGATAAAAATAGCGATCGCAACACAGATAACCAGTGCAATAACCAAAATGATTTGGCGCACCATGTCGGCACTGCCAAGGGCATCCATAAAACCGGATTTCTGCTCTGCGATATTATCAAGATCGCCAGAGTCGTCGGAAGGTATTGCCAGATCGGTACCAGTAGCTTCAGCCATGACTCATTCTCCTCTGCTACACCGGCATTTGCATAACTTGTTTGTAGGCTTCCAGTACTTTATTACGTACCTGCATTGTTGCCTCAAAAGCGATTCCGGCTTTTTCTTTCGCCACCATCACATCAGCAAGGCTGAGAGAAGGATCTCCCATTTCAAACTTTTTCGCTTGTTCCTTTGAGTGTAACTGCATGCTATTCACGCCATCGATGGCATTACTCAGCATCTCAGCAAAGTTCGCTTGCGTGGGATTAACCTGCAAATTTTCTGTTGGAACCAGCTCTGCACGCGATTGTAGCGCCAGTGCCTGCATTTCACCGTAAAGAGATTGGGCTTTAATATCCATCACTTTCTCCTGAGTGATTGTCAATAAATCATCTACAGTGATTAAAGCAAAAGGAATGCCAAGTTTTATTTATTATAAATCAACAACTTAGGAAGATATGCCGAGCGGCAAAATATTGACAAAAACCCAACTGCCAGAAATCGTCAGTTGGGTAAAGTAAGATTATGGATAATTCTTGATCTAAAAGATGGCAAGAAACGACCCGCCGTTAGGCTGGCAAATCAATGCCTTGAGAACGCATTTTAGCCAATTTGTAGCGCAACGTTCTGGGACTAATCCCCAGTTTTTCGGCAACATCTTTGCGTTTCCCGTTGCAACTTGCCAACATATCAAGAATGATTTGATTTTCCTGATGCTTCAACTCACTGCCTAACAAGTTATTCGGCTCTTGTTCAGTGACGACTTCAAGTTCGGATTGCTCTTCCATCAGCTCATCAAAAGGTTGCTCATCAAGCATCAGGTCCTGACCATCAATAACCTCTCCCGAGCACAATATCAGCGCCCGTTGGACAACGTTTTCCAGTTCTCTGACGTTGCCGGGCCAACAATATTGGACCAACTTCTGGCGCGCAATAGCGTTGAGCTTAGGCATTGCCATGCCATGCAAAGCCGCATGTCGGGAAATGAGATATTCTGCTAACGGCAAGATATCCTTTGGTCGCTGACACAACGGTAGCCAGGTTAGCGGGAATACATTCAAACGGTAATACAAATCTTCTCTGAATTTCCCTTCCTTGACCGCTTGTAGCAGGTTGCGATTACTGGTTGCCACAACACGGACATCCAGCTTAATGGTCTTGCGTCCACCAATTCGCTCTACTTCTTTTTCCTGCAATACCCGTAACAGCTTAGCTTGCAGACCGAGATCCATTTCAGTCACTTCATCAAGCATAATTGTGCCATGCTGCGCCTGTTCGAACTTCCCGGCTGATGACTGGTAGGCACCGGTAAAAGCGCCTTTTTCATAGCCGAACATAGTGGCTTCTAACATATTTTCCGGAATGGCCGCACAGTTGATCGCGATAAATGGATTATTGCTGCGGCTGGACTGGGAATGAATATAGCGAGCCAGTACTTCCTTACCTGCACCACTCGGACCCAGAACCATCACAGTTGCATCTGTGACGGCGACTTTCTGTGCCAGATGTAATAGGCGTTTACTGCTGTCTTCAGCAACAATGGGGGTGCAGGCTTCCTGCTTTTGATCAGGCACATAGCTTTTAATCAAATTTAAAAGTTCGTCAGGTGCAAAAGGTTTTGCTAAATAGTCACTGGCGCCACATTGCATTGCTTTGACCGCATCATCTATCTGAGCATATGCTGTCATCAGAATCATCGGCATATTGGGAAACTTGTTCTTCACCACTGGCAAGAGTTGCAACCCGGTCATGCCTTGCATCTGAATATCGCTGACAATTAAATCGACCGCTTCTTCATTAAGCTTTGAAATAGCTGATTCTGCTGCATCGCAGGCCACAACGTCATACCCTGCTAATTCCAGGGTATCAACTAAGGCTTCCTGCAGCCCGGAATCGTCTTCAACTAATAAAATTTTTGCCTGACTCATATTCTCTCCCCGACTTTATATTGCCTGCTTTTGTGCTCACAAAATGAAGTGGTATTTTTTAATTCTTTTGTTTTGGAATGCCTGGGTAGCACATCCTGTATATCCGTTTCGTGCTTAGATAATTGCCCGCTTTGCCTGGGCAATATAATCTGAAATGAGGCACCGCCTGATATGTTGTTACGGGCAAAGACTCGACCCTGATGCGATCTGGCAACGGAATGTACTACTGCTAAGCCCAGTCCGGTGCCTTGCGGACGCGTGGTATAAAAGGGCTCAAACAGCTGGCTAAAATGTGCCACTTTAATACCCGGGCCATTGTCCGAGACAGTGATGCTGATTTCCTCATCAGACGCGCTTGCAGACAATTGAATTTGCGTGTCACGCCCACCAATTTCCAGCGCATTGTGAATCAGATTATGCAGTGCACCTTTAAGCGCAACGGTATTGCCAAGAATCAGTAACGGCTCATCAGATGGCAATAAACTGATTTGGCTGCCCTGTGCACGCGCAGCTTCGCTGCAATCAGCAAGTGTGTTTTGTAAAAATGGTTGTACGTTGATCTGCTCAACCACCTGCTGTGTGTCACTGCGGGCAAACAACAACATATCGTTAACTTGAGACTCCAAATCCTTCAAGCGATTTAACAACTTACCTGAAAAACGTTTAATCGCGTTCGGCTGCACAGTGGGATTATTTAAATTCGCCGCATACAACATGGCGGCTGACAACGGGGTGCGGATTTGATGCGCCAAAGACGCCACCATCTTGCCCAGTGAATAGAGCTTTTGCATATGACTGACTTTGCTTTGCAATGCTCGGGTTTCGGTCAGATCAGTTAAATGTATCAGTTGACCGGCATAGCCGGGAATGCTGGAAACAGACAATTTGATTCGGCGTCCGTCCACCAGAGAAATCTCCAGACCATCATCTTTTCGTGGCTTAAAAGCACGCTCGATGATATCTCGCCAAGGCTGTTGTTCTAGTGGTTCACCCAATAGGTCTACTGCGATTTTATTGGCTACCTGAACACAGCCATGGTTGTCCAGCAGTACAACTCCCGCAGGAATGGCCTGCAAAACACGCGTAATAGTATCATGCTGGGAACTGTGCCCTTCGAAATAAAGTGAATGCGGCAGGTTATTATCTACAAATGGATGATCGGCACTTTTACGGCCAACACAATCGTCGCTCGTTGTTTCATCAAACTGATTGTTGGCCAAAACCTGTGCCATGAATTCACTCTCGTCAAAATACAGTCATTACATTTCTGCATAAGTGAAAGCAGCAAGCGTGCCAACTTTTAGGTCATTGATTTAATTAGTTAAACTACATACTTTTTGATTGAAATGAGGTGCCAAAGTATTGGCGTAGGGAAGAGGTAATATCCGCAAAGAGGATTATTTTGCAATATTATATTTACGCATTTTTTCTACGAGTGTGGTACGACGCATCCCTAAAAACTCGGCCGAGCGAGCAACTACCCACTCGTGCTGTTCTAGTGCCTGGGTGATCAGGTTGACTTCGAGATCAGATAAATATTCCTTTAAATTGACACCATCCAATGGCAATTCCCCTTCTGGCAAACCAAAGGTTTCCTGACTGGACATATCATCCAACTCGTCATCATCTTCACCACCAAACAGCGCATTAAATGCTTCTCTTTCAAGCAGCTCTTCCGGGTATTCTGGCGTGAATTCTTCGACCTGAATGTGTTGATACTTGTGAGGTAAATCAGCAACATCAACAACCTGATTTGGACAGAGGATGATCAGTCTTTCCACCAGATTAGACAGTTCACGTACATTACCGGCCCACTTATGCTCCATCAGTGATGCAAGTGCTTCTTCCGTAAATCTGATGGATTTCGCCGCTTCATTCTCAAAACGCGATACCAGCTCCTGCAGCAGCAATGGAATATCTTCCTTTCTTTCCCTAAGCGCTGGGTTTTCAATTGGAAAAACATTCAAACGATAGTACAAGTCTTCCCTGAACTTACCGTCTTCAATCATGGTTTCTAAATTGCGGTGGGTAGCCGCCACAATTCGCACATTGCACTTGATGGGCTTGGTGCCACCGACACGCTCGTAGGTGCGTTCCTGCAGTACACGTAGCAGCTTCACCTGCATCTGTAACGGCATGTCACCGATTTCATCCAAAAATAGCGTACCACTTTCCGCCAGTTCAAAACGCCCTTTACGGCCGCTTACCGCGCCAGTAAAAGCGCCTTTTTCATGACCAAATAATTCACTTTCTAACAGTTCACCAGGAATAGCACCGCAGTTAACTGGGATAAAGGGTCCGTCTTTTCGTTCAGATAAGAAATGAATATTGCGGGCAACCACTTCTTTACCGGTGCCGGACTCACCTAAAACGAGAACTGTGGCATCAGTGGGCGCCACTTGTTCAATCATTCGGCGGATATTCTGGATCTCGCCACTTTTCCCTACCAGGCTACGAAACAGCTTGGTTTTATTTTGGACTGGGCCTTTCGTGGGTTTGCGCTTGATATATTCCTGACAGCGGTGTAACAACTTGGTTAACACCGGATAGGTCACCGGCTCTTCCAGCGTCCCCATGACATTAGGAATGGATACCAGACTGTCGCCATTACCTACAGCAATAAATGGATAACTGGCAAATTTTTCGATGACATCGGATGCCAATTCCGGATCTTCAGAGTCGATAAGCACCGCATCCAATCCCACAGACTGCTCAAGCGCGCCGATGGCTTTGTTAAAAGCGGCCGACTCACACTGTTCGCCCAGAAATCCAACGATGGTCAGAAGACTTTGACGTCTGTTTTCATTTGAACTGATGACCAGAATGCGACTCATAGGTAAGATTTTGTAACCAAACGATTTATTTTTAGTATTTTTGTCTAGTTTGCTGCTGAATTGCTTTGGTTTCAAGTAAGTTAATGAAATATCTGTTATTTAATTCTGCTTAAACAACATTTGCGCTAATACGGGCTAAATATTAAGCGCCCCAGCACTAAGGCATACAAAAAGGGACTCATACGAGTCCCTTTCAAATCTTCGTGTTAAGTCTATTCATCAGCCAAGCAGCGCTAACACTTGTCCTTGCTGCTGATTTGCCTGAGCCTGCACGGCTGTTGATGCTTGACTTTGCACATTGGCCGCAGCCAAATCAGAGGTTGTCTGCGCAAAATCGGTATCCTGAATTCGACTATTCGCCGCAGCCGTATTCACTTGATTGGTTGAAATGATGCGAGCAGCACTGTCAAAGCGATTCTGGGCTGCGCCAATATCGGTTCTGAAATCACCGACAAACTCCTGGGCGCTATCAGCGGCGTCAAGCGCAGCTTCCCGGCCTTCTTCCGTAGTCACATCAACACTCAAAATATCCGCCAATCCGGCTGACGTGTCTCGGGTATCGACGCCCGCTTGCTGGCCGGCATTGGCACCAATTTGAAAATTGATACTACCGTCTTCACTCAACAACTGACGTCCGGCAAATTCGGTATTATCGATGGTGCTTTGTATATTTTCCTGCAACTGTGCGATTTCCTGCTGAATTGCACTGCGATCACCGTCAGACAAAATACCATTGCCCGCCTGCACAGTCAGCTCACGAATACGGGATACATCATCGTTGATGCTACCAAGCCCGGCATCCGCCACCTGAGTCAGTGATACACCGTCATAAACATTTCGTAATGCCTGGCCCAAGCCAGTTTCCTGCGATGTTAATCGGTCAATTATCTGTTGCGCAGCAGCACCGTCTGCCGCAGAATTGACCTTCTTACCAGACGCCAGCTTTTCCAGCAGCGTCTGTTGCTTCTCGTTAATTTGCGCTAACAAAGAAGCATTCGAATTAGAGCCATTAATGCCATTTATCATAGAATACCCCCTATACCTCATTAACTAAGATAGCAAAAAATGTTCAATTTGTAAGCAACAATTCAAGAATTCGATGTTAACCCGTTCACATATTCATGTAAAACTGAGCTGGCACAAAAAAATTGCAAATGACACAAAGATTTAAGTTAATCTGGGACACTACTAATCCGATAACTAAGTAATTAGATTTTTTTGAGTTTGCTATGAAGTTTACCGCCGCCGTCCTTGTCGAAACCAATACTCCTTTAGAATTAATTGACCAAATTGAAGTCCCTGTGCTAAAGGATGGACAGGTTTTAGTAAAACTAGCTTATTCGGGCATTTGCCATAGTCAATTGATGGAAGCCGCCGGATTAAGAGGTCCAGATCGTTATCTTCCCCACTTATTAGGACATGAAGGAACAGGTTCGGTTGTTGATGTGGGTAAAGGTGTATCGAAAGTTCAAGCAGGTGACGATGTCATACTGGGCTGGTTGAAGGGCAAGGGTATGGAATCAGGGGGGACTCGGTATCATTCGCCAATTGGCTCAATAAACGCTGGGGCTGTCACAACATTTAATGAATATGCTGTAGTTTCAGAAAACCGCTGCTATTTACTGCCTAAGTCCATTGGACTAAGGGAAGGCGTTTTGATGGGCTGTGCAATACCCACCGGAACAGGATTAATTGAAAATGAGATTAAGCTTACCAACCATAATTCTATCGCTATTATTGGTTTAGGTGGCATTGGCATGAGCGCTCTGCTTGCGGCAATACAAAAGAAGCCAAAATTGGTGATTGCCGTTGATACCAACCCAGAAAAACTATCTCTTGCTAAAAAACTTGGGGCGGACCTATGTCTAAACCCAGCCACAACCAGTGTATACGAAGCGGTGTCAGAGGCTACAAAAGGTGAAATGTTAGATTTCTCGATTGAGGCAGCCGGCACAACTCAAACGATTGAGACTGCATTTTCGCTGTTGAATTCAACTAATGGTCTGTGTGTATTTGCTTCTCACCCGGCTAAAGGTGACAAAATAAGGTTAGATCCACATGAATTAATTTGCGGAAAGAATATTAGAGGATCATGGGGAGGTAATGCTGATCCAGAGCGCATAGTGAACTCCATTGAAAATGGATGTGATAAATACCCCTTTTCAGCGCTTTTATCAGACGACTATTCGCTAGTTGACATTAACCAGGCAATGAACGATTTGAGCAAACAGAGAGTCCTTCGAGCAATAGTAAAAATAGGTTAATTCACCATGTATTCAACTAACACAATTCTAAATAATATCAGTAGCATTAAAAACCAAGGTAAAACTATTGCATTCGTGTTTGGGAATTTCAATATCATTCACCCAGGTCATCTCAGGTTCCTGATGTTTGCTGCAGAACAAGCCGATGAGTTAGTTGTGGGGTTACTTGACAAGACTTCTTCAATTGGTGCCTATTTCTCGAATGAAGAGAGATTTCAAGCACTAAACAGCCTTAAGTTTATCAAGCACATCATTATTATTGAGAATAATCTGGAAAAAGTGATAAGCCAGATAAAACCAGATGTTGTTGTAAAAGGACAGGAATTTAAAAACCAGTTCAATCCTGAACAAGAATCGATTAAAGCGTTTGGAGGTAAGTTAATTTTTAGTTCTGGGGAAAAGCAGTTTTCATCGAAAGAACTACTGCGACGCCAGTTAACGGAAAATAGTGACCTGTCCATGCAACTTCAAAAGTATCATGAACGCTACGATATATCCTTGAATACATTACAACAGATTACTGACAGGTTCTGTAACAAACGAATCGCGGTTTTTGGTGACATCATAATCGACGAATATCAAGAGTGTCTTCCTATAGGAATGTCACAAGAAGATCCCTCGATAGCCGTAAGTCCTCTTGGTTCATATCGATATTTGGGAGGGGCAGGAATTGTGGCTGGTCACGCCACTTCGTTGGGAGCATCTGCCGAATTATTCAGTGTCAGCGGTAACGATGAGTTGAGAGAATTCGCCGTGGAAATGCTCAACTCGCAAAGTACAACTGGGCACATATTAATTGATAATACTCGCCCTACCACCCATAAACTCAGATACCGAGCAAAAGACAAAACATTATTGCGTGTTAACAATTTTCGTAAACACGACATTGAAGAACAGATTTCCACAGATTTATTTGATATTTTCGCAGCAAAAGTGAAAGATTTTGATTTGGTGATTTTTGCCGATTTCAATTACGGTATATTAACCAAAGAATTGGTAGAAAAAGTATCACTCCTATGCTCAAAAAATGGCGTGCCAATAATCGCCGATAGCCAAACATCTTCGCAGATAGGGGACCTGAGTAAATATAGAGATATAGCGCTAACTAGTCCGACTGAAATAGAAGCGAGAATTACGACTCAGGACGAGACAAATGGATTGATTCAAGTATCAACTGACTTAGCCCAACTATTAAACGCAGACAATGTGATAGTTACACTAGGCCCGGAGGGCATCCTAATTCGAAGTAGAAGTGACCACGGCTGGGATACCGACCGGTTACCTGCCCTTTCTAATTCAGCTGTTGACACTGCCGGAGCGGGTGATGCTCTGTTTGTGACTGCAGGGTTATCACTGATTTCAGACGCCACCGCTTGGCAGGCGGCATTTCTAGGAAGTGTTTCGGCTTCCATCCAGGTCAATGTCAGGGGCAATATCCCAATAAAAAAAGAAGTGTTGATAGATAACCTTCATCGGTATGTAAAATGAAGGTAGTACTGTTGGCTGCAGGACTGGGATCAAGACTAAGACCAATTACAAATAACATTCCGAAATGCCTGGTTCCAATAAATGGCAAGCCCCTTCTCAATTATTGGCTTGAAATGTTTGCAGAAAATGCAGAAATTGATGAAATCATTATCAATTGTTTTTATCTCAAAAACCTCGTATTTAAATTTATTAATGATAATTGGTTACACTGTAAAAAAATAACATTAATTAATGAGGAACAATTGCTTGGTACTGCCGGCACTTTGGTTAACTTATCTCCCAGGATACAAGGACAAAAAACACTTGTAGTTCACGCCAACAATTTGTCTTTTTTTGATTTAAACACATTCATCATCGCGCATAAGAATAGGCCAGCATACTGTGACATGACCATGATGCTATTTCGCACCGACTCTCCCTCATCCTGCGGGATCGTGGAGCTTAATCATGAATCCGTAGTTGACAATATGCACGAAAAAGTGATTAATCCACCCAGCGATCTAGCCAACGCAGCTATTTATATTTTGGAGCCACAAGTTACAAAGTGGCTTGTTACTTCAAGTGCAATAGATATCAGTAACGACGTTATTCCTCATTTCTTTGGTCGAATATTCACTTGGGAAAATCGAACTTATCATCGAGATATTGGCACACCTGAAAGCCTGGAGCTCGCTAATCTGGAGCTTAAAAACATCTAGCAATTTTGAATTGACAAGAAAGTCCGGAGAAAATATATCGTAAACCTGTAGCTCTAATTACGAAATATCATCGCTTTGCCACTACGATATATTCACCACGGGGAGTGTCGTCTTCACGCTGCCAAAATTCAAAAACCTCTATTTTTTGGAACCCTGAAGCGCCAAGAATTGATACGATTTTATCTCTACTAAATGGTCTCAATACATTTGTGAAATTAGAGCGTTGAGTACCATCCCTTTTCAAGAACAATTTTTCCCACACAATATCTTTTTTGTCATTCAAACTAATATCAGCAAGACAAAACTCAAATGGATCTGGCAATGGAAAAGATTCCCACTGTTTCAGTCGACCTCCACAGTGTTTAAGCTGCTTTTGCTCTTCCTCAAAATCCCATAATTCTAGTAATAAAGTCCCTCCAGACTTCAGGTGCCGCTTGCACCACTCGAACAATTTATCTTGAGCTCCGTCGCTGATCGGAGCAATCAACTGCGCAACAATATCGACACCAATAATCACATCAAATTTTTCTTCAAGTTCAACGTCAAATATATTAGCGCAAATATTTTGCACTCTACGTGCACCTGCATATTGCTTAAACTTCTCAGCAAATCTATATCGACTCTCGCTAATTTCAATCCCTACTCCTTTGGAAACTATCTTTGCATTTTCAAGTGCATAGAGTAATTTGCTATTACCTGAGCCAATTTCACAGACATTCCCGGACCAGTCTTTGCATTGGTTGACGACTTTATTCTGAATAAAGTGAACATGCTTTCCACATGAATCAAGCTTATCTAGACAGTAGCTGTCAAAAGTAGATTCGGTAAAATTATCCAGGCACTCGACTTCGTCATAAGCTGACATGTTAACGTGTTTATACTTCATGTTTGCGAGCCCATCTTTATATTACCCAAGACAACGATCTAATGGACAGTGTCGATAGTGAACAATATTGGCGCGTCCGTTAAGACTAGCGTTAATGAACGACGTTAAACTTTCAGTGCGGTCTTCGCCACTTTTGCTTATCGGTACGATAATAATATCCTTATCTTGCTCAGCATTTAGTCTATTTGGATGGAACACGGGAAGGTCTTCAAACATTGAATCAAAACGAAACGAATCAATAAAACCCGCCACTGTTGCTCCACGTTCATTAAGACTATTCTTTAAATGTGCCGCCGTTTTAGAAAGTCCCCAAACATATATAGGCTTATCTAACCTGATTCTTTCACACCATTCAATCTGCCGACTCATCGACCTGCTAGTAATTTGCTCTTCCCATTTGTGAACCTGTTCCAGGATCTCGGAATTATTTTCTTTAATTCTAGACTTTGCCCAACTGTCCCAAATGAAATTTATGTTTTCACTAGAATCACTTTCCCAACATTGAAGATGCCTTGGTGAAAGGAACTCAAATTGTGTCCCTGGAATGATTCCTTTCTCAAGCCAAAAGCGTCTGTTCGTGGCACCACTTCGCTCATCGAATAGTTTGAAGCTGACAGAGGTTGCGAAATGATTGAATCGCGCTAGCGCAGCAGTTCCTCCATTGACAAAGAAGTTACAGTCGCTTTGTTCATATATTGCTGCAAACAGCAATATCGTATTTTCTTGCAAAACCTGCCCCGGAAGTGTCTGTTTATCTAGATATTCACCTTCGGGATCATCAATCCAGATGATATCGTAACCATCTCTGATCCTTTCTTTGGCAAATGAAATCCATGCCGCAAGGTTACTATTTCGCCAAGTTTCATAAAGCGTTCGTCGCAACGTTATTGTTAATGTGGGGTTTTTAAACTGGAATCGTTGCAACAAATTTTTTTTGATATGACAAGGCACCGTAATACTAGGTAAGCATTTGCCCACCCTTAAAGCACTCATTAAACACTCTATTCCATAATACGGTTTATTATTTAATACATAATCAGTGGGTGGAAAAACATTCTTCAATTCCATGTTCACGCACAAATTTGCACGTTCAATCACTGATACTTTAGTAATAGACTCAATTAACTTACTGCATGGTATCAGTATGTTTTCAATTCTCGCTGTAAAGAATTCTAATGGTACTTCTTTTGAGGACAACTTCGCATAGCGCTCAGTCATCTGGGCAAGATCAGCATGGTCTGGGAGCACGATATTTAAATGAATTTGCTTTGCCCCTATCCTACATTTTTCAATCTCAGACAGAAGTAGGAATTTGACAATATCGAATGTTACGGGTGACACCCGTAAATCGTAGTAAACGTGTAAAACTCTGCTACGGTCTTCCATACTAATAAGTTGCTGTTTGCGGAAGCTTTAAGCTGGTATCAATTGCGGCATGCTTTAATCTGCTTTCCAAATTTGAGCGTAATTGCGCAATTTTTGGAAACTCTATTGGCAACATATCTTGATCATCAAAGGCATTTATTGTTGAAATATCTATCAAGTTTGAGAGTTGTTTTAGAACGTTCTCGTTTCGACAACTGCCATTTAAACTTCGGGTGCAAAATAGGACATCATCCTTCGAAACCAGATAATCGCTTTGCCATTCCCTGGGTGATAAAACTTCACCAAATGGTGTGCTATAGCCGAATTTCAAAGAATCTATAATTCCCTTTACAATAAATCCCGAGAGTCCTAACTCCTCGCCCAACAGCAATGAGTATTCGTTAAGCCCCAACAGCCATATTTCCTTACCCATTTTATGAATAGATTTAAAGCCGATATCCACTTGCTTAGCGTGTCGTCTATTGACATTCCAAAGGACTCGATTGTTCCTTTGTTGGGGTATCACGTTTTTCAGTGAACGTGCGGTTTTTTGAGCAATGAATATCATTGAATAAGAGCCGTTGTCGAGCTTCCCCATTGATAACCAATCCAGATTGGAAGGAAAGTACGGAAACAATTCCCACCTGTAGTGTTTCCCCTCTACATAATTGCGCAATACAAAACTCTTTTCTATTAGAAACCTATTAGCCTGGTAATAATCCCAAAACCAGGTTGGGGAGAACATATAAAAACCATGATCCACTCGGTTCGCGACAGGAAGTGTATGAACAATTCGCCCCCCAACTTCCAGTAAATTATATATATTGCTTAATGCATTAGGTAGATGGAAGATGTGCTCGAGTGTTCCAGAATCGAATACACAGGAAAACTGCTTTCCTAAATCAATATCTGGCTGGTTAAGATCAGCCAGATAACCAGCACCTTCGTAATCATCAATATCCAACGCGGATACTTGACTGAACCCTAATGCTTTTAAAAACTCCTGATCATTAAATTGGGGACCCACTTTAGGTCTAAATGATTCAGGTAAGTCATTGGAAGAAAAAGATAAAGCTTGCCTTCCTAGCGTAAGTGCATGCCCCGATAGGTCCAGTTCGTTTGACAAATCGATAAAAAATCGTGCGGCCGCTCGAGAAAGCCCCATTTCATTGTCCCCCTTTCATCGCAATTAGCAGACTGGTTTGGTACTCAGGGTCATACTTTCTTCGATACAAATGCAGAAAAGCTCGCAGGATAGATCTGCGACAATCAGCGTAAATACACAACAGCTTTTTAAACGGTTTCAATCCTATTTTGTTTTCCCTTGTGTTTCTAATCATACACGGCATAAATTGCCTCATTAACACATAATGCCCAAGGTTATATTTAAGAAGCCAAGAGAAATACTTTTCCAATGTTTCCCCGTTTCCTCGTTGTTGTAATCTGATGACGACACCTTGATCTTTCAAAACAACAGTCTTGATTCTCCATAATAACAATGTCCACCATGAAAAACGGCCGGTTAAATTTGCCAATGCATGCCAATTGCTTATACGAGAATGACTTTCGATTGCGTCCTCCAAAGGAAAAGTACAAAAGTCTTGTCCCTCATGAATTCGGTAACCTGATAACGCACTTGGAAATAAAGCAATATCACCAGATAAAGCCAGTATGTTATACATATTGACGTCCAACGCAGCCCTTTGGCTCCATTGCTCCCATTTGGAGTTCAGTACAGCGTTCCTGTCAAAAATAACCGAAGACAGCACTATTGGAGGGTACTTACTAAAGGAATTTAGAAAGTACTCGTCACCTTTGACAATTTGATGAGTGGGAGCTGAGGACAATTTCCCTTGCTCAATTAAACTTTCGATAGATTCAGTTTCCTTTCCACAAAAGTAGCTCCTGACTTTAGCGGTCACCAGTTTAACTGAATCATTACTAGCAATAGCGTTGTACATGCAACCGAGTGCAAGAGCGTTTATGAAGAAATCGTCATCCATTAGGATCATCGCATATCTGCCGGACAATTCTTTCAATCCCTGAACCATGTTTTCCCGAAATCCTACATTCTCTGGATTAACTCGATACACTAATCTGACTTTTTTGTTAACAAAGTAAGCCTGATACTCCCTTACTACCGAAGCAGTATCGTCTTGAGAGTTATTGTCCCGTATTAAAAGTTCATACCCACCACAATTCTGCGCTAGTAGTGAATCCAGGCACTGCTTCAAGAACTCTGCACGATTAAACGTTGGCAAGACTATACTCAGTTCAGGAGCCAATACTTCCGTCATAATGTCACAACTGCTATACCAAAATCAGATTCAAATCCGTTACCCAAAGGTCGAACTCCCACTTGTGCTTTACTCATTCTCTTGAGTGGGTAAGACTGTCCAAAAAACTCAATATTTGCATCAAGAAAAGATTCTTTGATCAGTGTTTCAAAACTCTGTTGGCTGTAAATGCGAGCTGAATAGTCCTTTTTCTTTGCTGTCCCTTCAGGTGAATTCGCAAACGTGGCGATCGAAATAAATGCTTTTCCACCTTTTTTTAACAGTTGCCTGATTTTGCTGAGTAACAGAGCATCTGACTTGAGCGATTTGTTTCCCAACAACTCGAAACAAATTATAAAATCAAAGGACTTATCAGACTCAAATGACAGAATGTTATCTTCTAATACAGAAAAATCCGGATTGATGTTGCGACAGGATTCGGCAACGCTATGTTCGACTTCAAGACCAGTTATTGCAGGCGCAACCGAATACAATTGAAGACAGGTCTGCACAAATTCACATGCCCCTTGTCCCAACCCAATACCAATGTCCAATAAACACATTTCTTCACAGGAGCCCCCTCCTATATGTGACGCTGCAAATTGGTATCTCTCGTTATGATGCAGAAGTCGAAAGTAGTTCAGAACATCATCATCAGGTACGGTTATATCTTTAACATACCCATGTTCAAATTTTGCGCAGAGTCCGGTCAAATGTCTTATCTTTTTGTTTAAAACGGATTCACTGGTTCCCTTTAGATCTGGCCGTTCGTGACTGTTCATACTTTTAGTCATTTGTAAAACAAACAATCTATAAACCGAAAGTTTCTTCCAAAATCCACATAGGTAAATCCAGCGTCTGCCAGCTTGCGTATCATATTATTGATTTCTTGTTCCGTTATAAGCACCTGGTCATTAATCGGCATCTTGTAATGGAACTCAATAGACAACATGCTTGATCGACACAAAAACTCCACTGATTTAGGGTCGTTAAACACCTCTAACTCGGCTCCCTCAATATCCATTTTAATAAGATCGTAAGATTCATTCTTAGTAAATTCAGAGATATCAGCCAATCTCTTTTTCTCCACGACATACTTGAATGATTCATCAACATAAGGGCTAGACGTCATTAAGCTAGAGCCTTTCTCATTCCCCGGATAATCATCCGGTGACGGATAAAAGGTTACACTTGCATTTTCACCGCCTACGGCATAAGGGTATACAGCTACGCGATCTGAATTCTCGAACTTTTCCTGAAGTATTTTGATTTGGTTCCTATTGGGTTCAAATACATCTACACAACAGCCAAATTGCTCCACCATTTTTTGTGCGAAATTGCCCTTCCACGCTCCCAGATCCAGGACATTCGATTTTTCATTCAAGTTATTGAAAAATGTATGGTCTTCTACATCAACTAAAGAATGTTTGTCTAATAATTCAGAAACGAGTCGATAGTCTCGGGTTAAGTGTGCCTTTTTCAGGACGGAGGGTAACTCTTCAGGAAGTCTACTTATACTCACATGGTACTCCATTCGTAAGCAATATCTGGAGAGCCAACTGGGATCGTTAGCGATTCAGACGGTTCGTGTTTTATATCGGCAAAATTGGCGATAATGTTAGTTTGATCAGGACATTCGCCTCTAAAAGAAAGCCAAATTTTAGGAGGAATTGAGAGTAACTGATAATTTTCTTTCGAGAGACTTATTTCACAAAATGCCATTTTTGAGGCACCTGTGACTTCTTCAGCTAGAACGAATTTTACCTGACCCGATATGACAACGAGATTCATGTGCATTTCAGTATGGCATTTCCAGCCTTTAACAACACCATAGTTGACCGATGAAAAATACACTTCACCAAAGCCTTTGAATTCAGGGCTGTCCTTGTTTATAAAGTGCATAACGGCCCCTCTTTCATCTGTATGGATCTTAAGAGGCTTAAGGTTAACTCCTTCTATCAAGCTTATTCCCATTGTTGGACCACATTTTAGAGTAAAAATAGATTTGTTCTTCAGTCAACGACGCTACATCTTCTTTTCTATAATATGCCTGATACCATTCAGCCGTCATCTTTATTGCATCATCAACCGACAACCGCTGCTCCCAACCCAACACTTTTTTGGCTTTGTCGCAGTTAAGTTTGAGAAGTGTGGCTTCAATACTTGGCTCTTCACAATAATCGACGCTCGTATCGCTATATGACCAATGTCCAGCAAGGCTACTTAACAAACTCTCAACCGAAACATCTGAATCCAGCGTGGGCCCGAAGTTAAAAGCCTGGCTCTGCACATAACCTGGGGATTCAATAAGGCTTTTTGCAAGGAATAAATATCCACTTAATGGTTCTAAAACGTGTTGCCAAGGCCTTGTTGCTAAGGGGTTTCTGACTTTAAGCGAAAGTTCATTTGTCCAATGAGATACTGCGTCTGGTATGATGCGATCTGGGGCCCAGTCTCCTCCACCTATGACGTTTCCGGCTCGAGCAGTTGCGCCGTTCAGTTGGGGAAAAGAGGCACACATGGAACTAAAAACAAGTTCAGCACATGCTTTTGAGGCGCTATAGGGATCGCGTCCTCCCAGTTGATCTATTTCTCTATATCCATAAACCCATTCATGGTTTTGATAGCATTTGTCGCTAGTAATAACAACAAAAGGAATCGTTGAATTTTTAGATAGAATGGTACTCAATAACTTCGCTGTTCCTAAGATATTGGTCTCATAAGTAGCAACAGGGTTTTCAATGGAGCTTCTTACAATTGGTTGCGCAGCGAGATGGAAAACCAGCTCTGGCTGGATGGACTCAAATGTTTGATGCAACAGGCTTTCATCAACTACATTCCCCCACACCTGCTTTTCATCTTGTAACTTTAGCGATGGTATTTCATACATTCCTGGGGTAGTCGGAATATCTAGAGAAAAACCATACACGTCTGCACCAAGTAACTGCAACCAGTAACCCAACCACGTCCCTTTAAATCCACTATTTCCCGTTATGAGTACCCGTCTTCCATGAAATACACCGTTAAACAGATCTATCATTACCAGTTTTTCCATGCGGCTTTACCCTGCTGCCAGAGCATATTTAAGTGGTGATAGTCACGCTGCTGATCCATGCAGAACCAATTTCCACTATGTTTGTAGACCATGACTTGCCGTTCACTAGCTAACTTCTCCATTAAGCCGACTTCCAAATCACAGCTATCGTCTGTTGATAGATAATCGAAGATCTTTCTATTGAATACGATAAATCCCCCATTAATTAACCCATTTGTCATTTGTGATTTTTCTATGAATGAGGTTACTTCACCATTGCTTTCTTCAATTTCGCCAAACAGTGAAGGAGGGCAAACCCCGGTCACTGTCATCAATCGATTGTGGGATAGATGGAAATCTATCAACGCTTTCACATTGATGTCAGCAACACCATCACCGTACGTTAAAATATTGATTTCATCATCGATAAATCGCTCAACTTTTTTTAACCGCGCTCCCTTTAATGATGAAAGGCCGGTATCAACACATGTTACATTCCAGTCTTCACCCTTTGTTCCATGGAGTTGCACGTCCCCGCTCTTCAGATTGACGGTAAAGTCATTAGAATAAGCTTGGTAGTTGTAAAAGTACTCTCTTACGATTTCGCCTTTATAACCAAGTGCGATAACGAAATCGTTTATTCCTTGTTGAGAAAAATTTTTCATTATGTGCCATAGGATTGGATGCTCACCAATCTTTACCATAGGCTTAGGAATGTATTCAGTTAAACTACCAAGACGACTTCCCAGCCCTCCAGCAAGTATCACAACTTTCATAAATAGGGTTCCAAACAGGAAATTAACTCTTTCACTATGTAATCGGCATCATTTTGTGTAACTTCAGGATGCATTGGCAAAGTTAACAGTCTAGGAAATAACTTTTCGGCACTTGGGCATTTGTATTTCTGCTGTTCAAAAAACTGATGCATATGATTTGGAAAATAGTGAACTCCAGTTTCAATCCCTTTGAGTTTCAACTCACGTCGTATTTCAACACGGTCAGCCCCTTCTGGAAGCAAAACAGGAAAAATGTGAGGCACAACTTTTTCAAAATCGATATCCAAACAAGTGATGGCTTTTACGTTGGACAAAGCGTTCACATAATAATTAGCGAGTTCACGTCGTGCCTTCGAAAATACTGGAAACTTATCTAGTTGCACCAGTCCAATCGCAGCATTTAAATTGCTCATATGGTAGCGATAACCGTTGCAAACGATTGACGAAAGCCAACTTCGGTTTCCACTGTAACGCGTTTCCGAATCATTACACACACCCAATAGACGCGCGTTTTTACAGTACTCTAAAACAGTGGGATCTGAAGATACTATGGCCCCTCCTTCACCACAGGTTATATTTTTGATTCCATCAAAGCTAAAACATGCAACATCACCACTTTCGCCAATTTTCACACCGTTCTTGTCGATTGTGGTTCCAAATGCATGGGCTGCGTCCTCAATCACTCTCAGAGAGTTTTCCTTCGCAAATCGATAAACACGTTTGAAATCTTCCCCATTACCAGCATACCAAACGGGAATGATTACTTTTGATTCGGGAGTTAACTTTTTTTCGGCATCGTCTATATCTAGACACAAATTGTGTTCGTTAACATCTACAGATACAGGTACTCCACCAGCAGCCAGAATTGCTTGATAAGTTGCCACATAAGTGATTGTTGGAACGAGCACTTCGTCCCCAGGTGAAATAATTGATTCTATGGCTAAATGAAGTGCCGCAGTCCCGGAATTTACACAGACACTTGGTCTACCCAAAATACTTTCAAGTGCTTGCTCAAAATCGCGCACATACTTACCCATTCCTAGATAACCGTCTTGCAATAGCACCATACTAACTCTATCTGCTTCCGATTGACTCAGGATAGATTTTGACAATCTAATTAGTCTATTCAATGTGGATTTTCCCTAGCCAATAGGCGCTCTTTACACCAACGTCTCAGATAAGTCTCCGTGCTTTCAAACTTGCAGTCATATTCGTTCAATACTTTTTGAACGGAAACTCGATAATGGGGAAACTCGTCCTTACAATGCACAATCGTCGATTTTGAATTTATCTCTGACTTAATAATGTCAACCACATCTGATAACGTAAGCTCCTGTTTTACAGCAAGATTAATTGTATTGTGACCAGAGTTGCTCGTGGAAATTCTTAGTATTAAATCCAATAATTGCTCAACTGATACAAACGTATTGAAAAGCTTATTAGAGTTTCTTAGCTTAACTGCGTTTCCTTTATATAGTTCATCAAACAAATAGGACATAAAGTTTCGTGAACTATTGTGCTCTAAGATAGCCGGACAACGAACACTTACAGAACTCTCCATCCGCTCTTGTACCAGAGCCTCTCCCTGCAGTTTGGTCATCCCATAATAATCTAGTCCATTGTGGCAACTGTCTTCGGCAGCACACCCTTGAAAGTTCTTCCCGTATACACTCGTTGATGAAATAAAAATAAATGGAGTTTGACTATCCACTCTTTTGCTAAGAATTCTACTCAAGAAAACAAGATTGCTCTCTATAAGTTGCGAAATGGTCGCGCTCGGATGCTTAGCCGCCAAATGTATTAAATACGCATTTGGATGTGTGAGCATAAGTGAGCTGTCTGTGCATGAATGGAAATCAATTTCATTTTTTTTACACAATTTAGACAGTTGCCTTCCTACCTCTCCATTGGCACCTGTTGCGAGTATTTCTATTGGTGGATTCTTCAAAATAATCTAATGTTCAAACAGGTACGGGTTCAATTCTCGTATTCTCTCTTTTCTATTCAGAAAATCATTTGTACTGAGATATTCAAATACTAGTCTCTCTTGGCACATGAGGTCTAAAACGGGATTGGCCCGAAACCCATCTGCCATTATTGCTTCTTCTGCTGTTGGGCGTTCTTTGCTCATTCCGATAAAGTAAAAGCAATCATAAAAGTAGGCTTCTGAATCTTCATAAAGTTTGGAGTAATCTGCAATTTGACTTACAGAGTGAACCACAAATTTTGGGAGAATTAATTTAAATTTAAACCTCGAAAACACACAATAAAACGCCAGTGCAAATCTATTATAAGCATGGCATGAAAGCGATTCATCATTGTTACTCGTTAGATTACCGCTATGACAGATTATACCTTTTAAATCTGTTTCATTTGCCACTTTCAAGGCTATGTCAATGGAATGGGCAATCGTTATTACGTTATTATTTTCATGTAGTGAATGCAGCGTTTCTTTGTTGAACTGCCCAAAAATCTCTGATGTCATACACAGAATTATATGTTCACCAACAGTTGTGACTGACAGTTTATCAAGGGTGGTAAACTTCAATTTAACATCATTGGGAAGTGAACTGACGTACTTTTCAGCCGCTTGCTGAAATTGCGAGGATGACGTTACCACAATGATTTTTTTGGATTCCGATGCCTCTGCAAGACTCGCTATTGCTCGACGAGAAGCGTTAGAATGGCTTGTGTCGAATATATACTCTGTGGATGACATTAGTCGTTTCACCCTCGTCAAAAATTCAAGCCACCGAAGCTTTATACTATTGAAGTTTTCCAGCGCTTTTTCAACACCTTGCGAGGAATACAAAGCTTGAATCAGTACCGCATTAAAATAGTTCATCGAACCATACAGGTAATAGAAAAGGAGGCTTTCTCCCTTTCTATAAGAATTAAAAATTATATTTCTTAGCTCGTCGGGAAAGGATTCTGCGGCACCAATTTCAGAAATATTTTGATTGAGTAGTTTTGTGATTTTATCTAATTCAACATTCAATTTTTGTTTCGAAAACTTACTCTCAAAATTATTATTGTCTGCGGCAATCTCGAAACAGTTTTTCTTTACGAGTTCAATCACAGAACTCTTCAAAGCAGGTCTCTCCAATATTAAGACTTGCTCTAATGGCAAGGGTGTTGCTCCACTAATTCTTGCACCATTGCTACAGTTGTAACATTCGACCTTTTCGCTTCGAAGTGACTCCTCCATTATCATTGCAGCAATTTTAAACTCATGCTTTGTATATACAGTCTTTCGAAAATTCCCCTGGACAACCAGAGAAGTATTATTACTTTTGGCGTAATCATATAACTGTTCTCCATTCTCATAGTACCCCGAGGCGACTGAATGGTGTTTCTTGTTATCGATAAAGCCGAGATCTACGCCCATTAGATAGAGTTGATGAAATCCCAGTTTCAAGAATAGATTGAGCGCGAAATTGGTGACCGTCGGGAACGCGAACTTTAACAACTCATATTTGTCCTCACCAAGCACCGAAAGCGTCGAAACGGTTGAGGACTCACCTTCTTTAAATGCGATATATACGTCTTTGTACAAAGTGCAGGTGTCTGGATGAATACCATTACAGGAGATAAGACTTATCTTTTTAAGAAAGGATTTGTCTCCTATCTTTGCGGCCCAATCATAGGTGGATCTATTTTGTTCAATTTCAGCATGAAAGTCTGGTGTTATTCCTTGTTTGTATAACACCTCTAATGACGTACCACATGATACAACTATGGCGTTTTTTGCTACAGATTTTAACGTTTCTATTGAATTATCCAATGAGGGACCATTACCCACAAAAATAACGGGAATCTCTTTGTCCACTGCTCGGAGGGAATTCGAAGCATTTTGGCGTAATATTGGATAATTTCGTTTCACACCTTCTTGTGTATGAGAGATACCATAAAAGGCGTGATCAAAATACTCACCCATCGTTATGACTACTCTTAATTGTTCACGCAAATCGGCAATGGCCTGGTTCAAGGTAGCATTGTAGTAAGTTTGAAAAAAATAGGTGTTTGCAAGTATGTAAGGACCAATCGAATAAAACTGGTTGAGTAAGTCTCTGAAAATATTTGACCCATCATCCCCTATATTTAGGTAAATACGCCCTTTGTTCCTATCAATTCCGCTCAGGATTTTCTCCCAATCAATCGCAAACAGACTGGCATAAAAAAAATCGCTGTTTGGCTCACAAATAAACACTTTTTCCATAGAATGTTCAGAAGCAAGCTGTTGCAGTTGATACCCTATTCCCAGACCAAACATTATGATTGACTTCAATTCGTCAGGAAGTTTCCCTGTTTCATCATGAACATCTTGTAAAAAAGACTCCGTATCCTCGACAAACTGATAGTGCAAATAATGCTTTAACTTATTTCCAGTGTACCCTAATACCAAACCATCTTTTCTGGGATTAGCCTCAAACCCTTGGACGCTAATAGAGCATTGTTCATTTGGATTAATGCCATACCAGGAAACTTTTCGCTCCTTGTTTATAATGTTGATATCACCATTGCTCATTCGCACTGGGTGCCATTTTCTAGGAACAAATTTTTCAAACTCACGGTAAACGTCAGGAAGATACTTTTTTAATGCTTCTAAGTTAGCGAGATACTTTCCATCGTTTTTGTCTACTGGCTTTAAAGCTCCCCAATCAATTGACTCTGTCCAAAGGGCACAATAATCTTCCGGCCGTTGATTCAAATCTATCGAAAAACCAATCTCTTCCAATTCTTTCCAAGGTTTAAATTGTAGTTTTTTAGTTATCTCGTCAAACACTGGATGGTTGTAATGTTGAAAAAGATAAAACCCCTTCAGCGTATTGCCCAGATTTGATTGCAATTCGCCAATATCACCTATTAGATCTCTTCCGTCTTTTTCAAGTTGGATATATAAAGCGGTGCCGTTTTCCTTGGCCAGAGCAAATATTTGCTCCCAATCAATGACCAGTGCTGAACACCTAAAATACTGAATTTCAGGTTCATATATAAGCAAATGTCGTATGCGTGTACTTTGAAGTAAATGGAGGATGTGCTTACCCAATCCACATCCCAGGACAACCAATAGTTCAATGTCGTCAGCAACAGGGGAAAACTCCTGATATTTGCTGTATGACGGTATTTGCTTCAGTTCAAGACTTTCAGTATTGACGTCTATTTCGCAACTCTTATTCCCGTAGAAACTGATGTAAGGAAAATGTCCCAACGTGAAATCTACTTGCTCTTTTATTTCTCTCTCTGGATAAAGTCCATAAAATGTGCGTCCAAGGCCATAGTCGACGATATTAACGTCGCCATGTTTATTGCAAAATATAGAAATATTGGAGTTTATGCCTTCTTTCAAGTATGCAAGTAAAGTAGGGATATTGCGTTGGAAAGCATTGACGTTTTTAGTCTTTGTCTCCGCAATGCGAGCAGCAAGCTCTGCTTCAATTTCAGTTTGTTTATTCTCATCATCATCAATGTGCAAACGAATATCTTTTAGCATGGCCTTCCTTTAAGCTACAGATAGAGTCCTGAATATTTGCTTGTGGTGAACCCTAAACATGATAATACGACTCAGGCCGTCTAATGTCTCGCCGTAAGTTTGAATGCTATTTTCAATATTCTGTCTCTGCTCATTATTGTGACTAAACTTAAAGAGCTTTTTGCTATGTGACTTAACTTCGTTAACAGGGAGTTTGTAGTTCGCCTCTTCCTGTTTTAACCAATCAAATTTACCTTCAAACTGATATATTTCATTGTTTATCAGGTTTTGTTTGCGATACAAACTTATTAGTTCAAGCTCAGTTAAATAATCGCTAAGAAGTGGTGTAAGCAGTTTTTTTTCCGTGAACCAGCTTTTTGCTTCAGTGAAAACCATGCTATTTATTTCAGGAAATATTCTAAAAAAAGAAACAGCTTTCCCCGTAGCCATCTCGTTGGTTCCGTCGGTATTGTTTACAAGCTCGTCGTAGTGCTGCTTTACATATTCGCGTAATTCATGTTTGTCTTTATAGATTCTCGCACTTGTTCCCGCACGAAACTCATTGAACATATCAGCGACCTGAGAACTATGAAAATTGCGATGCTCAAAGATTCTTAAAATTAAATCAAACCACTGTAGGCCCAATTGCTTACAAAGCATTTTTAGTTCATCAAAAGTGTTTCCGTTATGGATTATCTCTACGGTTAGATTCAGTTCCCTACATGTAACGTATTCATCAAAAGAAAGTGATTTGGTTGACACACAAAGCTCTTCCAGTTCACTTGCAACAAATGTCTCATCAAATAGTGTATAACGACCAAAAGAGCGAGGCATTAATCTAAATCGTGTATCCATACCATATAGCGTTCTGGATTCAGGAGTATTCATTTCTGTTTGAGGCAGCAATAGTGCTTGATACATCCGCACTATGCCCATATCAGCTTCGACGACATCTCTAATCGTTTGAAAGTGAGCATTCTTACTGTCACCTGGCAATCCTAAAATGATTTCAGTGTAGGTAGTGGTATCCAGCTCACTGGCATTATTAGCAATCTGCTGCAGAGATTCCTGAGATATATTTTTACGCTTTACTAAATCCAGCACTTCCTCATCGGTTGACTGCAACGCTGCTGCAATGCCTCTCATTGCGCCATTAACGATATCAGCAACTTCAAGAACGCGTTCTTGATGATTCTTGCCACCAGAGACATGTATAAAGTTTGGATAGTCATATTTATCCTGGATTTCAGCTATAATTTTGGCTTTCTCAATGTCCTGCTTGAACATGCCAAAATTCGCATCTGTGATATATAGTTCAGGACTTCCTTTTATACGCTGAGCGATATATTCCAACTCAGTTCGCAAATCCATTTTATGCTTTACCTTGGTGTAATATCTGGATCCCTCTGCACAAAATGTGCACATAAACGGGCAGCCACGAGTTGTATGAATCATGGGAATAAGTTTCTGATCAAAAAACTTATCCATTAATCCCATTAAATATGGAGAAGGTATTTCTTCTATATCGAGACGGGGCAATGTTTCGCCCTGAATAATTTCATTGCCTGTCTTGTAGTGACAATTCGGTAAAGGTATTCGAAGCGCCTTTAAAGATTCAGCATCAAAATTATTGCGCAATAAGTGCCCAACCAGCCGTTCAGTCGCAATCTCGCCCTCTTTGACAATATGAAAATCAATTGCTTCATACTCACGCCAAAACTGCTCAATCTCTTCGTTCTCCAATCCATAATTTGGGCCGCCAAAAATCACTACTGTTTCGGGAGAGTGTTTTTTTACCAACCGAGCCATTTCGTAAGAGAGATTTAAGGTCCAACTATAATTTGAAAACCCAATTAAATCAGGTTTCTCTCGTTCAAGGGCAGCGATGAGATCTTTTGGATATTTAAACAGTTCGACCTGCAATTTTTGTCCGAAAGTATTGAGTAAATGGGCTGCAATGAGGCCAATACCAAGCGGGTGTACATTTGATGACAAAACTCGCGCATCATAAGTTAAATCAGCAAGATAGATTTTGATCAAGTTCTTTGACTTCACGAGCTATTACCTTTGTTAAATTGAGACAAATTTTTGTTTTTCACACATGTGTTGTAAGAAATCAAAAATTTGATATTCCTTCATTATTTTTTCCATTTTATCTTTATCAGCTAAACTCAGCACCTGCTGCCATTCATCAGTAACTCCTTTTCTAAAATGAGCTTGCCCATCTTTAGGCTTCATTGCTAGCCCTAACATAGATTCCGGCACGTCCAAATACTTTGCAAAACAACTGCTATATTCTTCAGCGTCTAGCGATAATTGTTCATGTGGCAACATCAGAAAACAATCCTCTGAAACTTTTTCACTGAACTTTTTCCAGGAAGCTACCCATTTACACATCTCTACAAACTGGGTATCTATTAAATGTTTGATTTTTTCCTCGAAACTCTTGCTGAAATAGCTTTCATTTAAACCCAATAGTTGCATCAATAATGGTTTCCCATGCACCCTCTTGTCCAGATGATGTAACCATGAAATCAATGCTTGTCTCGGGTCTCTCAGGTGTATAACCAACTTCAATCCGTTTTTGAGAAAATGCTCCAGTACCGTTGAATTGTATTCATTGCACATGAAGTGCCCAACATTGATACCTCCAGAACGACACATACTGTCAAGAATGTCAGGGCTAAAAAAAGATTCGTCAGTGAACTTGGCGTTATATAAATAATTTCTATCGTTGGCAACATTGCGGCGAGTCATTTCATGTAGACACTTATTTATCCAAACCGTACCGCTTTTAGGTAAGGTACACACTATTATGCCAGTACGACGGATTCTTAGTAATTCATCCATTGAGATTAAGTTAAGATTTATGTCAGGGACATATATCTTTCCTTCAGACACACCCATTTGTATTAAAAACCGATAGATTTCTTCGAAGTGATTGAACGAACATACCACGACTTTATTAATCTCACAGTTGTCAGGCAAAGCTCTTGGTGCATTAACTGCGAGACCATTAACTTCACCACTGACAAAGCTGTCAATGATCATGATTTCACTCGCTGATGTTTTTTCAAACTCCAAGGACAAAAGTTTCTGGCACAGTTCCCCAACTCCGTAGATGATTGTTTTCATAAAGTCCTTCTCCAATTAAGATGAAAAGTTTAAATTTACATTGTTGCACGCCGCAACTGAGCCATCATTTCGCCAGTCGTAATTTTGTATGGGTATCCTCCAATTCTCTCCGTACTTAAAAGCCAAATATGTATTGGTATCTGCCGGCGCGGAGTATTCCCCTTTTAACAGGGTTTTCCTAGTTAATGAATGATAATAGTGCACCGGAGTTTGTACACTCCGCAATTTTGAGAATCGATTAAAGCGATACAAGAACACCCTATGCTTTATCATTTTCACAAATCTGAACAGGAGTAATCGCACCCCTCCTTTGCGATTTCGATAGACTCTATTGGCTAATTCTGGTCTTTTCAGCAACAACTTTAAAGAAGGAGGCTCTTGAACTATAGCTCGTTGAAGCCAATCAAGCTTCATAATCAATTTAAACAACCACTTTTGTGTTCGATTATTAATATCAAACTCAAAGAAATATGTGCAGGCCTGCTCCGCTTTTACTTTATAAAGATGTACATCAACCTGGCGCCAACCAGGATACTTAGACACTGGTTCAATTCTCAGGGATCTTGATTTTCTTAGGTAAATCAGCTCAAACCCAGCGTTCTTAAGCTTCTCTTGCAACTCGGGTTGTTCAACCCAATCACCGTACCATGCGCTTAAATCGATATCCCAGTCCCATGGAATAAATCCGTCATCCCTCACGGCCCCTAATAAAGTGCCTTGATCAATCCAGACTTCAATATCCAATTGTTCAAATACTTGCATCACTTCTGCAAGGTGACGCCGTGACATTTGGTCGATAAGTTCGTAGTTCAATTCTGACATTTGCTGCATTACGTTTACACCATCCTATTATCTTACAGCGGCTGCCAAACGATATTCTTTACATCCGCTCGTAAAAAATATGAATTTGACTGTGAACAGAAGTTTTGCCTGATTTTTTCAACTAGTTCCTGCTGACGATGTATAAATCGCTCTACAAGTTCAGGCTCTCCAATCAGCAATTCATAAAATAAGGTTTCTTCTTCTTCCTTGTGTTTGTCCGAACGAAAGTAACATACGTGACCATCAGGTAACGATTTAAGGAAAGCTTCTTTGGTAAAGTAATTGACGACCTTTCCCGTTCCGATTGTAGTGCTGAACTGGTCCTTTTTGCTAAACGAATAATCAAACAGGCTTAATCGACTGCTGCCAAGTATATGACGAAAGTCAGCTACTGAATCAATCGCGTAAAGTAAGCTCACACCTTTTGCGAAAAATACGTCGGTTTTTAATGGTTGAGCTTTGAAATCTTCAAATAGCTGAAGTTGGTATTGTTGGTGTAATTGTTTTGCTGCCATGTTCATAAAAGAAGAGTTATCCACTCCAATCCAGATAACGGATTCGAGTTCAAGCGGGGTTTCTTCCAATCGTTGCAACCATTGATTTACAACGGCCATGCCTTCAATGCAGCCCATCAACGTTGAGCCAAGCTCATAAAACCTTGGCTCATGGCATTCAGTGCATTGTACAGCCAGCCACTTATCAAAATTCAACCCGAGATCATCACTCTGATGATGGATAAATTCATGATAAGTTGCCAAAACGCTGCTGGACACCGCATCTTGATGCTCCGCGCCCAGTTGCTCTTGCATTTTCTGGTAACCAAGCAAGTCGTTGAGATAGCGAGCACACATAAACCAATCATAAGCGGTTTGCCCGGTCTTAAAGTCCCAGACTTTTTTGCCACCTGTACCAGCACTGATGGCACCAAACTCAAGTGCGGAAAAATAATTCTCTTCAGCCATTTAACTTAATTCCCATAATGTATCCCGATGGTATCATCAGAGTTGAAACTCGCCTGGATAGCGTCCGCACACAATGCACGTAGATAAGGATGAATAACATAATAGGGCCAGTGTTCGGAATCGTTTCCAGCAGAGTTTTCAACAGACTCTTGCAACTCCATAGCCGCGCGATTTTCCAGAACACGACGCAATGCCAACCGGCGGATCTGGGGATCAAGCACCTGGTCAATAAACATCCGTTCGTTATTCTTTAGTGGGTAATTTATGTTAAAACCAGGCATATCGATAGATTGCCCTCTGTCTAACTGCTCAGACATATAAAACACCGTGCAATCCAAACGCTTTTGATTCAGGTAGCTGTAATAAAAGCAGGTGCTACCGCGAAATTCCGGTAATGCCCCAGGGTGACAATGCAACCATTTAGATTTGGACGCTTGAAATGTTTTCCCGGAGACGATACCTCCACCAGTAAACACAACCAGTTCAGGTCCCAGTTTGCTAAGCAATTCCTGTAAATCCGGCGTGTTAATGTTTGAATCAGCTATATAATACTGCTCACAAGGCAATGTATTCGTTTGTACATTATCCAACAAGGAAAAAAACGGTTCATACCCAAATTGTTGCCAGTCTAGATATGTTTCTTTAGTCACTGCACAGCACTGTGCCACTGACTGGCCGCCATTTTCCCTGCCTAGCCAAACAATTATTTCCGGAAAGACCCCGACTTCAATAAAACTATTCAGATAGGCAATAGTTCGCAATGATGGATGGGCGATCATCACCCACCCAGTTAACACTTGCATCTTGTCTGGCGCGAAATCTGTAAACGGTTTATTTAAAGGAAGTTTATCTGGAGCTTCCATTCGGGGGCGCTCACTGACACTTTTGATGTGAATACTAAATTCTTCAATAGTTGATATGATAGTATTAATCAAAACCGGGAATATTTTCCCGTGAGTGTGCCTAAGTTGATAAATATTATCCCTGTCTAAACTGTCCAGGGCTTTAAAGACATTGTTTAAGAATCTCGATTCCGGGCGCTTTCCTGACGCTGCATTCCAAAAACATGCTAACCAAATCAATGCTTGTGCACATACTTCTATCGGATTTAGATATTGGATTTCAGGGTGATTTGATATCGGATTAGGTCCAAGCCTGGATAAGTTAAGTAGGCGGTCAATTGCCTTAAGGTGACTGTCAAATTGTACACACCGGCCATTTACTATCATATGCAGTTTTTCATCTAGCGTGCGGTGTTCAACCTGATTAGTCTGCAGAAGTTGTGAAGCGAGTGGCTTGAGGTCTCTATCGCAACAAAACGCGTCAATATCAAACTGAAGCGTTAGCGCCTTTTTAAAATCGAATCCAGGACCACAGGATGCGTAACTATACTTATTATTAGTCATCTCACTTATTTCTCCCCCCTGAATTCCAGACGCTCCATAAAGGTATGTGCTTTAAAGGATTAACCCGGTTTGATCTACCATCTTGGGCCAATCAAGCGCCAACTCATAATCTTCCACCGTATCAAATTCCAGCCAACGACGATCAATATCAATTGCTTTTATTGTTTTCTTTTTACTTAGGATTAGATAGTTAAAGAGATCCGTCATATAGGCATGTATTCTGGATTCGGGTTTCGCCATAAAACCATTAAAGTCAGGGTCATTCAAATATCCTTCTAATGCCGCTGCTAGCGTTGAATCTGACAGTTTAATAAGTCCAACATAGCGCATTGATTGTTCATCTGGATCGTCCGTTTCAGCCCCGAGGGTTAAAATCTCGTCATCTGCATTAAGTTTTAATTGCTCCAAATCGAAATCGAGTCGGTTATATCTGTAACGCCAGTACAGCTTCCAGTTTGCATCAACCGCCAATGCATCCTCATCTGGTGCATTGAGCAATTTAGATATAGCAGCTTCCGAGTACCACAAGTCACCATAGCAAATAAGACAATCACCTCTTATCACATCGCGACAGCAAGCTAATGACTCCACCATGTTGGAATCCCGGTATCTATCATTGCTTATCAGGTTTAGTTGATACTTTTTCGACAATGGCAAAAACTGTTCCTGGGCATAGCCAGTCACCACAACTATGTTTTCAATTCCCTGTGCTCTTAGCCTAAGCACTTGCCATTCCAGCAACGTCTTTCCTTGTAAAGGCAATAATGCTTTGTGACAGGAAGCGGTGTATTTCTTTAAACGACTTCCTACTCCCGCCGCCAGAATAATCGCCTGCTTGATACTCATAGATTAAAAACCTTTGCAAAAAGATAGTGATTAAATCCATCATCAGACTTGTGTGTCCAGTTCTCTCTTTCGGGATGCCACAGTACCCCCCAAACAGGATGATTTGGTAGTTTGAAGGCTTCGATACGAAGCTCCTCATCTTTCGCCAATATATCAAACGTGGGGGCACCATCAGCTTGAATTCCATAGCGATGATAAGAGTTAACTTCTCGATGGCTATCACACCAACCTGGGAAATGCATAGAAACCATGTGGTTTTTGGCGATATGCTGACTTGCTTCAATAATGGAGAGTGTTGCCCCCGCGTGGAGAGCAATCATTTGGCAACCACGACAAATACCCAACACTGGGAGCTGTGTGTTAATAGCGTAATGAAGTAACTTTTGTTCAGTCCTATCTCGCGCAGCGAAATCACCCTCAGAGAGTTTTCCCTCATTCGTTAAAGGGAGGCTTTCGCCATTACTGAAAACTATCCCATCAACCTCTTGGGATTCCAAAAGCTGCAGGGCTTGTTCCGGGCGGTTTGGTAAAGGTAGCAGTGCAATCCCCAGATGCTGTGCCAATGCCTGCCAATCGTCACTCAACGAATCTCTGACTTCTTGATGCTCACCAATGTTCACTCGCCTTTGAGTGATCGCAATACGTTTCACTAATGCCCCACCAATTTTTTCGCAGCGCAATCAAGCGTAACGCTGTTAAAATGGCGCAGCTTTTCGTAGTGCGCCTTTCCACATCCGATAGCAGCCGGTAACCCAAATTCCGCTGCCCTAATCGTCATATGTGATGCAGCACCACCATATTGAGTAATAAGGCCTTTAATATCACGTGAGAAGATCCAATCGAAACCCGGATCAGCGCTAACAATCATGACTATTTTGCCATCCAAATCAGGTGTTTCCCGGCTGCTGCCGCACTCTACCAAAGGGGCGGTCACTACTTGCTCGGAAACGAAGTTGGGGCTGGCCAAGGATTGATTAACTACATCAATATCTGCAGATTCACTTATAAAATCGGGCAGAATAATTGCCTTATCCAATTTTGCCTGCAGCTTCGCATTGGATACGACTGCATCGAGAGAACCTTCGTTGTAATGTGCGGCATTTAGCGCAATGTCTGCCAATTGATTCACCGTCAGATACTGGGCACTCTCTACACCGGTGTTATTATCCAAGGCCCAAATTTTAATATTAGAAAGCGCATCACTTAACGCCTTGGTAAACATAAACTTACCGTATTCTCTCTGTTTAACTGCAAATCGATAAAAAGATTCAAATTCACGAAGAGTTAAATCTAATTTTTCCTTTAACGAGGGCGTCAAAATTTCCTTTTCCATTTCTGAAAAAACGAAGTTAATTCCAGCATCTGTTTTTGGAGAAGACGTTTTTGTGACCACTGATGTAAATAATTCAGGCCTTTCATCGTATCGAAATGCTGAAATATCATATGCGCCAGGTCTTAAGTGCCCAAATTTCGCCATAAATACGGTTTCGCTAATGCTGCCTTCACATAACTCGCCTTGAGCATCAATAAATTCCCCAGCGACTGTTTTTACGGAGCGTTCCAGTTGACTTGCTCGGTCTGATGAAAGCCTTCCTGTGTTGACTAAAGAACGTAATAAAGTTGTCGCGATAAACGCCCATCGAGCGTAAATAGCAAAGCTATATGTCCCGAAGTGACGACACTTCTCAAGAAGAGCAAAGGCTCTTTGCAATGCTGCAAGCCCTCTGTAGTCACCTTGAGTTTCAATGCGCCATTGCTCCAGTGCTTCAATTTTGCTTTCAAGTGATTGGGCTAATTCTGGGAAACTCTTTAAAATTTGTTTCGTATGTTGTAGGTAATGATCTTCGACAATGAGTAACTCATCTGCATTTAACCCCGCAGACTTTAGTTGCTCAAACTTGTCATCAAAACCGAAGTACCAACAGGTGTATGCCACTTCAAATTCAACTTTATCATGTAATTTTGGCTGTGCAGAAACATGCTGTAGCCAGGCATTTACCAATTTTTCTGCAATAGCAACAGGCAATGATGCCGGCAAATAGCTGTTAAAAGCCAGCCTCAGGTCTACAAAGGGACGACTCGCTAACAGGGTCATCAACTGATAACCTGCCATGTCCTTGTATCCTAACCTTGCTCGAGAGACTGCCCATTCATTTCGCGTAATTAAATAGTCATATAATGAAGCTGCCAATGGTGAACTTACCGCACCAATCATTTCAGCAGGGTTCCAATCCGCCATATTGCTCAATATACGACGTTCACCAAATACACGATTTGGATTTTGTACCTCAGAATGCGATAAAGCATTCTTAATACTGTCGCACATACGCTCATGATGCTTATATTTTTGTTCGGTAACTTGGCTGGTCGTCAAAGGTCGAACTTGAAGCACATGCACACAGCCTGATTCATCTACTGCAAATTCAATATCTAGAGCGCTGTGATTAAGTCTGTTTTCAATTTCCTGAACAGAATCTATAACGGCTGCAAGCGGTTGATACAAATTAGAGGTGCATATACTTTTTCGTATATGGGTTAAGTACTGCTGAGTCGCATTACCAGAGGTTATGCCATCAGTGTTACTGCCGGTTTGATAGTTGACCAGGTAGTATGGTGCCCCTGTTTCTAGCGTATTGGTAAAGACGACTCCGCTAAAGGCGACAGACTGCACCATTTCCTGAACCAAAAAATGCGCATTTGCTGACGGTGAGTTGTCCGCTGGATAACTTGCAATGACCGATTCAATAGCCCGGCACAAGCCCGGTGAGTCACTGGCAGACACATCGAGTATTGAACAGAAGGCCCCAGCATTTGATTGCTGCCAGCTGTCTTCATGATGGCTGCTGCTTCTAATAACTAACTGCCGCTCGCTAAATTTCTCCTGAATTCGGGATAATACAAGCGGCTTCTTTTCGAACCACTCCGATAGACTAAAATAGAGAAGCGGCGGGACGTGGCTTTGTTTCAGGAGAGGGGCAATTCTGTCAAGGGTTTCTCCTTTTGTACCCAGGACAAACTTCGCCAGGGAATATACTTCATTTATTTCTGACCAATCCCCGGTCGCATCGACAGCCCTGACATTTAGCCCACTAGCAATTGCAAATCGAATAAAGTCAGTTAAGTAACCATCTTTGAGTTTATTAGCTTGCTCGAAACTTTGGTTTCGTTGTTTTTTGTATTGCTCTTCTAAAAACTTTTTCGCAAGCTTTGCACCTTCATTCTGAAACAAAACGACGCCCGTAAACTGGGCATTGACCTCTCTCGAAGATGCCAGAAAGCCTATATTATTTACTCTACCATCTGACGCTATACATACTCTGTTTTTAGTGCCGCTATTATCATTGATGCTTGCCAGAGAGCAGGTAGCAATGATGATATCGTCGTTGTGATTATTTAATAGTGCTGAAATTAATGATTTGCGGTAGATAATATCGCTGTATGACACTAAAAATCGTTCCGTCATACACACACGAGCGTGAAATAGTGATTCAAGGACTCCGGACTGTTCCCAATTTGGATTCAAAATGTATGAAAAATCTGAGTGTTGTGCAGCAATGTCCTTAATACGATAACCACCAACAAAATAAATCGGCTTATTTATCAGATCCTTGAGAGCATCCTTAATCCAGTGTAAAACCGAATAACTGCCATCCAATGACAATAGACCAGGAGGTAGCTCTCCCCCTTCCGAGTTGCGTCCGGCGCCTAGAACAATAGCCGAAACCTGCTGCTTCATCAAAACGGCCCCTTAAACCAATCTCCTGGGACGTCATGCGGCGCTTTTCGCTCGGGAATAGGTGGTATCGAAATGGAAAACATTTGGCACACCGATTTAACGATATCTGTTGCGTCATTGTAATAAGATTTTGTCAAAGCAAAGCTGGTCGGCTCGGGATGATCTGGCAAAGCGAGTCTAAGTGGTTTTTGTTTTAAGGCGTCAAAACAATTATCCACTACTCTTGCTACAAGTTCAGCACTCAACGAATTGCTCAGATGGCTACAATCACATACCAAACATCGCCCTGTTTTATTGACTGACTTATATACTTCTTGCCAGCAATCAGGACTAAGATCTCCGACATCCACAACCTCGACAGAAATTCCCAGTGGCTCAAGCAACTCGGCGGCAAGCATTGCTTCAAGCAACATATAGCTATTGGCAACTACAGTAACATCATTCCCTTCAAGACAGCGCTCAACATTTACAATACCTGAATTGCTTTGCTGTATATCGTCAATCTGACATTGTTGTTGATGCAGCCAGCGGTGCTCAAGAAATAAGACCGGATTATTATCCATAATGGCACTATACAGTTGCGCCTGCACTTTATCAGCTCGTGATGGGACTATGACCTTTAGTCCCGGAATGTGAGCAAACCATGACTGCAAGTTTTGAGCATGTGTAGGACCCTGTCCCCAGCCACGGCCCAATACAAGCCTAATCGTTAGGGGAACGGCCATTTGACCATTAAACATATAATGCCATTTGGCCGCATTGTTCACCAATTGGTCCATTGCCAACAAGAAAAAATCCAGGCGTTGGTGGGTCATTAATACTCGGCTCCCTGCCATCGCAGCACCAACACCAATGCCCGTCATAGCATTTTCAGCAGTTGGCATATCAAAAACTCGCTCCGTTCCGAACTTTTCCTTAAGATCTACGGTTGTATTAAATATGCGTTTGGGATCATCCACGCCTAGTCCAAAACAAAGCATGGAATTATCCTCTTCCATTGTTCTGAATTGAGCCTTATTCACCTGTTCAACAAAAATCGATGTTAATCGATGTGCCGATTTACCAGCATGTGAATCGTCTTTATTTATTCGCATAGACATACTCTGTTGCAGTAGATTCATCAGGAAAGGGGCTTGACTCTGCGAAGTCGAACGCTTGAGCAATTTCCCGTTGAATTAACGGCTCTTGTTCTGACAGCAATGACGTGATGGAAGGAATGACAATTCCGGCTACATCGCAATGTTGTTGAAAACATAAAATGGGATCTTTTTCATGCCAGTATGTGACTTCTTCAGAAGGGCGGTATCCCAGATCGTCATCAAAGTTGGGACCGCAGTGCTCACGGTGCCGATAAGTAAAGCACTCTATAAATTGAGGGCCTCTACCAGAGCGTATGTCGGTTATTGATTGCGATGCTGTTTGATGTACTTTCAGGACATTGTTGCCGTCCAATTCTTGCGCGGGTATCCCCATTTCCTTTACCATTCGAGAAATACTATGGTTTTCCGGCTGGCGAACCGAGAGCGGACTATAAACTGAATAAAAGTTGTTCTCACACACAAATAGTATCGGCAATGATTTAAGCACCGCAAAATTAACTGACTCGTAAAACGCGCCTTCTTCTGTCGCGCCGTCACCAAAATAGGCAATGACAATTCCATCTTTTTTTTGTGATTGCATATTCAGCGCCTGTCCCACTGCTACTGGGATGCTATTAGCAACAATGGCCGTACTGGCAACAAACCCGGCATCGAGATCACATAAATGCATTGACCCCCCTCTGCCAGCTGTACAACCCGTCGCCTTCCCATAAAGTTCCGCTATTAACTTCTTTAGGCTCCCCCCTTTTGCCAGATAATGAGCATGGGCCCTATGTGAACTAAAAACCTTATCTTGGCACTGCAACCCATATGAAACCCCTACAGCAACCGCCTCCTGACCAATGGACAAGTGAGTAGGGCAGCGCATTTTCTGCTCAGGATATCGTTCAGCAATGGCTTCCTCGACGCGCCGAATACGTAACATTTGTATGAACAACTCAATGACTTCAGCCGGCGCTTGCTTCGAACCAGAATTTTCTTGCGCTTTTACGGAATAAACCAATAGTAGTCTCCGGTATAACCAACTTCTGCAAAAAATGACTTCCATTCTTCCACGTGCATTATTGTTTTGGCAGTCAGATTCCACTCCAGCATTCTTTGTTTTTCTTCTTCAGTACGATATGCATCAACGGTGATAAAAGCCTGTCCTTTACTTACGCGCATTATTTCCTGTAACGCTTTACCACACTGTTCACGCTCAAGGTTATGAACCGTGTTTATACTAATTACCAGATTAAAGCTAGCATCGGCGAAGGGTAAATCAGAAGCGCAAGAGACCTGCACATCCTCTTTAATCTCTGGCTTGGCATGGGTAATTGCGTACTCTGAGATATCTATGCCTTTTACAGAAATCCCAGGCAGTGCTTTCTGCATGTCGTAAAGAAAAAAACCCTTGGCACATCCTACATCCAGAACACTGCTCTGTGCAGTCAAATGGTATTGCTCGATAAAGTCTGGGACAACCGGCTGCCAGAATCTTGGCAAATAACTAAAACCGCCATAACCAAACTTTCGCTCACCGTCAAAAAATTCTTTGCCAAACTTCCTGGCAATTGCTCTTACTTCAGGGCTTTTTTCCTGATTTCTGGTTTTGGTATCTCGTTTTGTTTTCGGGTAATTCCTGAGTAAATCAATTTCCATCGCTTAACCTAATTTTATCTACAGTCTCGGTCTATTGAAGTAACCCCATAAGGTGTTAGCAATAAGACATAAACACAGTCGGTCATGTATCAATAACAGCTATGGTTTGTGCACATATTCCAGAGGCTGTTGGATCAGTGCACCATAATTTTCTTTGACCCATGAAATACATTGCCCAATTCCAGCCTCCAGAGAAATACAGTCTTGCCAGCCAAACTGATCGCGAATTTTTTGAGAATTGAGCATATACAACGCATCTTTTCCTGGACGCTCTTCCGATAACTCACAAACATCATTGACATCGACATTCATTTCATTGCAGATAAGTTCAACCAGACCGCGAATGGATATCATATCTTCTGTCGCAATATGATATGACTCTCCTACATTCCCTTGTTCCGCAACCAGTCTGGTAGCGCAAGCAACATCATTAATATGAATGAACGAACGCTCGGATAACCCACCACCGTGTAAAGGTAGACGCTTGCCCTGCATAATACTGAGAATTGTCTTGGGAATAATTCGGTATAATTGTTGTCCGGGGCCATAAACGTTCGCCGCTCTGGTCGTTACGACCGGAAAACCATAAACTTCGTAAAAGGTTTTCAAGCTCATGTCAGCAGCTGCTCGGGAAACAGCATAGGGTGTACTGGGATTAAAGGCATGCTGCTCTGTAACTGAACCTTGGCAGGAACCATATACTTCTGGTGTCGAGATATGAACATACTTTTCTAAATAATCTTTATTTTTTAGCATGTTATGGAATTTTACCGTTGCCACTACATTGGTATTAAACCAGTGTTCTGGCGTATTCCAGCTTTGAGCCACCATGCTTTGAGCAGCAAAATTATAGACAAAGGAAGGCTTATTGTTATCCAAGAGTTGTTCGATATCACCTAAATCATGGTTCAAATCCATTTGCACAAATTGTAAATTATGGGATCTTTCACTCCATCGATAAGGTAGCAAGGGACCTATCGGTTCTAAAGAACGGCTAATGGCAATAATTTCATAATCCCTATCAAGCATATAGCGACAAAAACTGGCACCGGAAAATGAGTTACTACCAATCACAACTATCCGTTTTGTCACGCCTTGAGTTCCCCCTTTAAGTACTTCATTAACATGTGACCTGTAATTAACTGCAGATCTTCAGCTATCTGCATGTCATCAATAGCAAAGTGAATCGCGCTATCCGCAAGTGATTTTGCCTTGCCTCCTGAATAACCTAAAATGGCAAAACTTTTCATCTCATACTCCTTTGCCACCTTTAAAGCCTGAACAATATTTTCGGAATTACCACTACCCGACAGAACAATAAGAATATCACCGGGTACGGCTTTGACTTTCAATTGCTGAGCAAATATTTGCTCATATCCGAGGTCATTTCCCAAACACGTCAATACCGCCGAATTCGCACTTAACGCCTCAACTCGCATTGCCCTTCCGCTAGGTTCAACACCATACAAAAAATCATTGGCTAGATGAATAGCATTTCCAGCGCTACCACCATTACCACAGATGAAAACCTGGCGCTTATCTCTGATCGCCTTGAGCAGACATTCGCCCAACTCCTGTAAGGGTTGCCAATTTGCCTTGGCGATAACTGACTGCAGGTCTTTACAGTATTGATTGATTACCGGCATCATGCGATTTCGCACTCCTGCATCCATTTAAGATTGTAAAATCGGTCTTCATCTTTTAATTCCCCCCGTTCGAAGGCTGACACAATTTCTTCAATGGCATCTTTTACCGTATGTTTAGGACGAAAGCCCGTCGTGAGCAATTTGTCAGAATTAATTCTATAGGAACGGGGATCATTTGAAGGTGTTGTGACAATTTCCGCTCCTCTCTGACTGGCTACCATATCGGCAATTTGACTGATAGTTAAGTTTTCGAATCCGGCGTTATAGATCCCCGTAACATCTGGGTTTTGCAATAGAAAAATATACAAATCAGTAATATCTTCAATATGGATATTGGGTCTGGTCTGGTTGCCGCCAAAAACGGTTATTTTGCCATTTTTCAATGCTTGCATTGTCAGCAGGTTGACAGATACATCCAGTCTCATTCGTTTTGACAAGCCACACACGGTTGCGGGTCTGACAATTTGAACAGTCATATCATTCTGGTAGCTGAGCAACACTCTTTCAGAGACCATTTTAGTTTTATTGTATTCAGAAATGGGTTTTAAGCTCAGTTCCTCTGTTACCTGTGCTTCCTCTTTCACACCATATACGCTCCCAGAAGAGGCATAAATGAAATGACAAACACCTTCCCGTTTAGCTTTGTCAGCTAGTTGCATTGTCGCTAATGCACTCACTTCCCAGGTCAGTTTAGGGTTTAAATCTCCACAAGGATCGTTGGCGATTGATGCTAAATGAATTATGGCGTCAACGCCTTTTAGACAAATGTCATCAACAAATCTTACGTCTTGTTTAAATACGGTCAAATTTGAGTGGGCAGGTAAAAAATTACCAAACCACTGTGTATCGATAGCGGTAACCTGATAACCTTCTGATAAAAGCTTGGGCACCAATACTGTTCCTTTGTAACCACAGGCTCCAGTTACCAAAATATGTTTCATGATGACGCTCACTCCAAATACTGATTATCTTTATTGTTATACATTATTAATATCGGCTTAGTGCGCCAGGAGTTGAGTAGTGTTCACCACGCAGTTCTGCCACCATCGACATTTATAACGGCTCCATTAAGGTAGCTACTGGCATCACTCAACATCCATACCAATGTGCCCTGATACTCATCTTTTCTGGCCATTCTGGCCATAGGTATACGTGAGCTTATTTTCTCTAAAAAATCAGCTGGTTGATCATTCTCAATACCACCAGGACAAAGTGCATTACAACGGATATTTTTATGTGGCCAATAGGTAGAAACATATTTCGATAACCCGATTAAGCCGGATTTTATTACTGAATATGTAACTGGCTTTACTGGTTGCTGCTCTTCTGGAAGTTCCGGTTGTTCATATAGTCTCTGATCAGGGGCGATGACTCCCAAGTCAGAGCAAATATTTACTATGGAACCACCGTTACCAGCTTTCGCCATTGCGCTTCCAAAATACTTTGTGCAAAGAAAGGCACCTGTTAAACCAACAGACAACTCCAACTGCCATTGTTGTAAATCAAAAAACTCTAATCGAGAAAAGTTTTTTGTGTTCGATTTTTCCACCTTTGGGTTTATCGCTGCGTTATTGACCAACCCATCAATATTGCCAAGTTCCTGTTGAATCAGTTCAGAAACTTCCCTCACCTGGTTTTCATCTGTCACATCCAAAGTATGGGACCAGACATTGTCGATTCCACATTTACGGAGCTGCTCAAGGCCTTTTTCAATCGCTTCATGACTAATATCCAACATTACAGGTTGTCCACCGAACCGATGAATTGCCTCAATATGTTGTAAACCAAGTAAGCCAGCACCGCCGGTGACGACAATAACTTTATTTTCTAAACTAAATAATTCTCGCTTCATCTATCAAAAACCACTAACGGTTTGACCGCCATCCACAACCAATGTGCTGCCAGTGATAAAAGATGCTTCTTCGGAACACAAAAAAGCAGCGGCACTGGCTATTTCTTCAGGTCTGGCGAAACGCCTCATGGGCACCGAGTTTTCTAACATACATTGCACTTTATCAGGATCTTCCCGCATTTTCTGTTCCCAGGGACCGCCCTCAAAAAAGACATTTCCCGGCGCCAGCACATTTACCCGAATATCCGGGGCAAGCTTGCGCGAAAGGTTTTTGGCAAATGCATTAACAGCTGCTTTGGCCGTTGAATAGTCAACGGGAGCACCAAATGCTTCGATGGCCACAATGGAAGATATAAAAAGGATATTTGCACCTGGATTTTTCAACATCGGTAAAAACATTCGAGATGTTTGTAACGCACTCTCAAAATTTATTCCCCAAACCTTATTCCAATGTTCAGTATCAGGAATCGCTTCATTATTGCTTCGACCATCGCCAACATTAATCACCAGCACATCTAACTTTTGATGCTGTTTTTGCACAGCATCGTAAAAATCTTGCAAATCCTGTGTTTTAACACAGTCCGCTGCGAAATAATGAATACTCTTCTCATTATATTGATGGCTTAAATCGGACTTTAATGAATTCAATTTATCCTCAGAGCGGCTGTTTAACCAAACGTCGCCTCCTTCACTGAGAAATCGCTGGGCGATCGCTTTTCCGATTCCTCTTGAGGAACCAGTTACCAGACAGACTTTATTGCTAAAGCGCATTATTGCTTTTCCCCTGGCTTATAGCCGATTCCTACCAACATTAATTCTCTTGACCATCTTAAAAATTTATTTTTTGTGCGAACAGGAATAAAGGGACTAATTGCAGCGCAAAAATAATTCAGCCAGGGGTACTTCCAGACCAAAGGTAACTGTCTGAACTTATATACTGTCACATCATCAAAACCGTAAATCTTGTAAACATCAGTGAGTGAAGGCTGAGTAAAGGGCGTTCGATGAGTAAAGTCATCAAAATAGGTTTTAAAGTTCGCTTCCCAATCAGGTACAAGAGTGAGCAACATTCCTCCAGGCTTCAACACTCTGAAAGCTTCTGCGAGGTATCTTTCAGGGTAATAGAGGTGCTCTATAAATGACTTACTGTATATAACGTCAAATTCATTGTCCGAAAACGGCAATGGCTGCTTTTCAACATCACAGATATGGACGGGAAAATCATGATTGAAGTTAGCGGCATCAATGCACGAATCAACACCAGTGACCTGTACACCAAGATCCTGAAAATGCTTCAGAAAGTCTCCACGCCCACACCCGGGTTCCAGCATTCGCCAACCAGGTTGCATTTGAAATGACTGAAAAAGATAGTGTATAAGCTGCTGCGGATAATCGGTATATGGCTTATCAGATTCGTTGTACACTACTGACAAATAGCTAGCCATGTGAGAGTTCCTCAACAATCTCCATCAGAATTCCGTCAAGATCATAACTATATGCTACCTTCACTTTTCCATTTGGTGCCAGTGCTGGCTTATTAACGACTCTCCCACCCATTGAAGTAATTTTCTCACAACAAGCCTCGATATCGTCAGTTGAATAAGCGATATGAGAACAGCCATGCATATTAGAAGGATAACAATGTTCGGGTAGCAATTTATCTCCAGATTGGCAAACTTCACGAAAATAAACATTCCCTGGCACGTGATAATGCAATAGTTCAAGGAGAACACCATCTCCCAGGCTAAGTTTTACCCACTCTAATTTACTGCCTTCGATACCCGTGACCTGTTCAATAAAATAGCCAGATTCAATATCAGTCGATACAAGTTCAAAGCCAAGCTCTTGATAAAATTGCTGAGCTTTCTTCAAATCATTGACAACCAAGCCTGTATGGCGAGTGTTTGTAAACATTTATCCGTCCTGATTTGCCACTTTTAAAACATCAGAAACACACGACTCAAGCACATCCAGCCCTTCATTCAAAGCCGCTTTGGAGATACTCAAAGGGGGGGCCAGCTTAATGGACTCCCGTCCAGTGTGCACAACCAACAATCCCCGCTGAAAAGCTAATTCGCTAATGGCATCGCATGCTTTGCTAAGCGGCTTGCCATCTGTATCGGTAAATATCAGTGCCGCCAACAGGCCTATGCCCTGAACAGAAGAAAGGTGGTCACTGTATTTTTGTTGAATTTCGCTGAGTCGCTGATGAAAATGGGCACCTAACGTTGCTGAGTTTTCTATCAGCCCGTCTTCCAGTAACGCCTGCAAATTCCCTAATCCTGCTGCACAACAAAGAGGGTTGGCGGAATGCGTAGAGCTCATGGAACCAACATCAGGTAAATCCATAAGCTCTGTGGTTCCCAGAACGATAGCCAATGGCATACCCGAACTTGCACCCTTGCCGCAACAGAGTAAATCGGGCTCAATACCATAGTGTTGATAACCGAATAGCGTTCCCGTTCTGCCAAACCCCGCTTGCATTTCATCAAATGCAATAACAATATCATGCTCTCTTGCAAAAGCTTCTAGTGCCTGCACCATCGCCGCAGGATAGAACAAGGCTCCCCAGCCCTGAAATGTTTCAAGCATGAAGCCGCATATATCTTTATCAGGTTCGAGCCCTTGTTCACTCAGCAGAGTTTCAATCTTATCCAGAAACCATTCTTTTGGCTTAGCAATAACCTCTTTATCCCACGGGAGAGGAAACGGTAGATGATGAATATCCGGGTCCTGATATCCAATCCATTCCCGTGCCTGTGGATTACCCGTCATCATTTGCGCCGCAAGCGTTCGACCATGATAAGCCCCTTCAAAACAAATCACACCCTGCCGGCGTTTTCCAAGTTTTTGCCCGTTCATACGCATTAACTTGAAAGCGACTTCGGTCGCTTCCGTACCCGCAGAGAGCAAAAAGGCCTTCTCAAACTGTTGAGGCGTATTAGCAATGAGATAGTCCAAATACTCCATCCTAATTGGACTGGTGTAGGTGTAGGTATGAAGCAGTGGCTTATCAATTTGTTTTTGTAATAGCGCCAAAATTCGCGGGTTGGCATGACCCGCGTTGGCGACAAAGATTGTGCTGGTAAAATCTATCCAGGTATTTCCCCAAGGATCGGTGACTTGAAAATCTGCTGCCTTATCCCAAATGATTGGCAATTGCCCATGCATGGAGCGAGATTCAATTCGATACATTTTTTCCAGTAATGGAATACTCTCCGGAACAGGTAACTGCGTTTTAATTTGACGATATTGCGTATCGATCAACGGTACTTTTTTAGGAATGTGCGAAAATCCACTACCAGCCATACTAAATCATTTCCTGCTTTATATTGTTAAGCGCTTGCTTTAAAAGTGAGTTGGAGCGCGATACCTGCCAGGTAAGGTATTCAAGTTCCTCTGCAGAATCGACTTCGGTGCATACAGGAGAAATAAACCCTAAGATGCGGTCACCGTGAATTGACTCATCATTCATCAGCACCGATTTTCTTACTACATCAACATAACCATCTGGTATGTAGGCAGTTTCAAATGCTTCTTTGGGTTTTGTGTGTGCATTGTCGTCCATTGCATCTGAGAGCCCCGTAAAGTAGCCATCGTCTTGTTTTCGAAACCATTTAAAGGGTGATTCTGGTGCAGGATGGGCAGACCTTAACGACGTAGCCCTATTATTTGCTACCAACGTCTCGATTGCTTGGTCCATCAGATGAGGGTCACGTAATGGTGTCGTTGGCCTTAAATGCACCCAATATTCTGGACAAGCTCCTTCCTGCTCTTGCAACCAATGCATCGCATGTTGCAAAAAACCTTTGTCGTCACATTGATCCGTTGCTAATTCTTTCGGCCTTAAGAAAGGCACTTCAGCACCATACGCCAACGAAATATCCCGATATTGTTCAGAATCGGTACTCACGATTACCCGCGAAATTCGCTTGCTCAGCTTTGCAGCGACTATACTGTAGGCAATTAAAGGGTGCCCATCTAACATCGCAATGTTCTTATGTTGCACCGATTTAGAACCTGACCTAGCAGGAATAATGGCAACGATTTCAGTCAAAATGCTTCTCCAAAATATCCCGCAACCACGTTAGTTGCTTTTTAAACACTTCGATTCCTTCGTCATCCCTGTATGCTTGCATAATGATAGGGCCGTGATAATCATACTCCTTCAATACTTCAAAGAATCCGGGGATATCAGCATTCCCCGTTCCCAGCACAACAGGTCCTGCACCTAACAATCTGTCTTTCACATGAATATCTGAGATTTCGCTGCCATATGCAGTAAGCTCTTCTCGATAGTCATAACCCAAAGCCGCGCTATTACCGATATCATAATTCACTTTTACGGAGTCATTTCCTATTGAAGCTAACAGCGCCGCAAAACTTGCAGGAGGTAAATCGGTTTCCAAAGATAACCTCACCCTGCACTCTTGGGCAGATCGCGCCATTGGACGCAAAACTTCGATAAATGCGTCACACTCGTTGCTCTCCAATAATGAAGTGTGATCGACACAAGGAATAACAATATCAGATACCCCTAGTGTTTTTGCGCCCTGAAGCAATTGCTCGAAAGTATTCAAGGCTTTTTGTTTGCTTAGGTCAGAGCCCTTGTGTAGCGGTGCGACCATAAAGTTGTCAGCGCAAATTGAGTAAATATTCACGCCACTACTTTCTATAACCTCACTTATCTCTGCCAGTCCTGATCTGGTCATCAAGGGATGACTTTCTATATCATTGTCATCCAGAATAAACTCGATACAGTCAAGCCCTAGTGCGGCGGCAATTTCAAACTCATTTTGCCAGTAGCCTACAGGATGAGCCTGATAACGCCCCTGATACTTTGGCAACAATCTGCCCTGCATGACGCCAATTGGATTATCTAGCGCTTTTTCCAAAGTTTAGCTCGCATGTTGCCAGTTTAAATGTCCACGTAACTTATCAGCAATAGGTCGTTCCGCGTCAATTACGCGCTTAACACCATCCCCCATCGCTTTTTCAATCTTTCTGACCGCACCGCACAGCTGCATTAAACCATTGGGTTCTATCGAAGCCGCCTGATCAGAGCCATACATCGCCCGATCAAGAGTGATGTGCCTTTCCAATGAAGTGATACCCATCGCCGCCGCGGCATAAGAAATAGCCAGACCGCTTTCGTGTCCGCTATAACCAACATTGCACTCGAATGCTTCTCGCAACGTCTTAATGGTATTCAAATTTGCATCTTCATCCTTCATTGGATAGGTAGAGACCGTATGCATCAGTTCAAATGGACATCCTGCTTTTTTGAATATATTGACGGCTTTACCAATGTCCGCCATCGTACACATGCCCGTTGAAATAAAGGTATGTTTACCTTCCGCAGCTACCATTTCCAGTAAACTGTAATCAACGGTCATAGCTGAGGCAATCTTGTTGTATTTACAGTTAAACTGTTGCAGGAATTTTTGGCTGTTTAAATCCCAGGCTGAGGCAAACCAATCAATGTCTTTTTCTTTGCAATATTGGTCAATGCTTTCGTAGTCCTTCTGTCCAAACTCTAATCCCTGCTTCTGTTCTCTTTGCGTGGTTCCCCAGGGACTTTCTCTTGGTGAATCCAGCATTTCCTGAGTATAAACAAGATCAAGATCCCTTTTTTGAAACTTAACTGCATCACAGCCAGCATTTTTAGCCACGTCAATTAACTGTTTTGCAATATCCAAATCACCATTGTGATTGATGCCTATTTCGGCGATGATAGTTATAGTCATACATTCCTCACTTAGGGGTATAGTATTTCGATTAAGTTAAGATTAAAGTGCTGCTCCAGTAGCTCACGCATCACCCCTTTTCCGCCATATGTTGCCAATCTGATTGTCGCAATGCCCAATATTGCCTGATGGCTGTCAGCCGGGGCCACCCGACAGCCGCACAATCGCATCGCATTAAAATCGTTAATGTCATTGCCAATATAACAAGCCCGCATTGGATTAAAGCCTTGTTCCGACATTATTGATGCAATCGCATCAGCCTTATTGCTTTGACCTTGCAAACAGTTGACTTTAAGCTTTCTTGCTCTGTGGCTTACGACTGGATTTTTCTCGGTTGAGACTATGAAGGTGGGGATAGATAGTTTTTTTATTGCATCAAACGCAAGACCGTCACCTCGATTGCATCGAACTGATTCTTGACCGAGTTCGTTTACAATCACAGTGTTGTCAGTAAGAACGCCATCGAAATCGATAAACAAAACTTCTGGCAATTCCGGTTTACTACTTTCTACAATCATCGAAGATGTTTGCCTTAAAAAAGGTGTTTTTGTTATTATTTTTTTAAAGTCGATAATAAAGTATCGGCAGTGGCCACATCTTTATTAGGCCTTAAGGCTTTTGCTAGTAATCTAATTGCGGTTATGCTTTGAGAAATCTAACAAAAAGGAATTGAACCTCTGTTACCCAAGTTCAAGTAAATATTAGTTAATGGTTATTCCGTCTAAGAGCTTACCTCTATCTGCCATTAACTGTTAAGGCTTTCTGCAAACGAATATGATAAACGAGCCATTGTTACCGGACTCTACTTTACTATCAATATTATTTTCCTGTTTATTTACTTCGACAACTTCAAATCCTGCACTTTCCACCAAGTCAACAAGCTCATCATTAGTGTAGTGTTTTACATGGAATCTAAATTTGACGGGATCAAATGGCATCACATCCTGGTTTGGGGTCGAACAAATAAAGTATCCCCCTGATTTTAGAGCTTTAAAAAATGTACTCAGCAAATCTTTATCAAAGTCGACATGTTCAATAGTTTCAAATGAGACAACGGCATCAAACAATTCAGGGAAATGAATCTCTCTGGCATCTCCTTCTACATAGTTGACTTTCGGATGGTGATAATATTGATTTGCATAGTCAATCGCACCGTTATCGATATCCACACCTGTTACATATGCATCCAGGTTTGTTGCGATCATTTTACTGCCGTATCCAATCCCGCATGCTAAATCTAAAACTGAGTGAATGTCTTTATCCGCTAGGTATTCATACGCAAAACTGTATCGATGCTTGTGATCGTCTCGAATATTCTTATATTCGGGCGCGATTTGTCTTTCGCCCCTTTGCATGGATTTTGTTGCAGTAGCCACCAGATGCACCTGGTTTTTAATTTCAGTTTTGACATCTACATAACCAGCCCGTTTCAACAAAAAGGCTAGTCGTTTTTCGTTGTATCCCGATTTATGTACATCCCAATAGCTATTGTTATAATCTTCCTGTCTCGGGTCGCATTCTCTTTGCCAACCAAAAAGCCCCGCGAAGCCATAACGTGCGTCTGACCTCTCATCTCTTAACGTTGACTCATTCCATTCAGCCTTGAGCCATTGATGTACATGAAAGTCGAGATTCGGCACGACTATGTAGAGTTGCCCCCCAATACTAAGTGCCTTATGCCAATCTAAGAGAGCTGCCTCTGCCTCCATCGTGGTAAGGTGCTCGAGCATATGCCTGGAATAAATTTGAGCCAGGTCAGAAAAATGCTCTGACACCTGCCAGGCCTTGCACGCCACGTCGATGCCTTCCATTTCCCGGATATCGCAATGTAAGAAGCCCTCTCGCCTATCGTCACCACAGCCAATATAGAGGGATTTCAATTTATCTTTCATTTGATTACTCTTGTTTTTATATGCAATGGCGTCTGTCGTATCGTTGCGCGTATTGATTAAATCGATTACGCATATTTAGATATTCCCGAATGGATTCGCATTCATTGGCCAGATTATCGATTCGTCGAACTGTTCCCCTTAAGGAAATTAAAAATACATTCTTGACTTGCAGTGACAAGCAATATTCAAAGATATCGATGTAGGTCCAAAGTTCCATACCGTTGTAAGGAACAAATACGGTATCAAAACTATTTACCGAAAAATCTAAATCCTCGGATAGTCTCTCTTTGGTAAATTTGTCACCACCCGTATAACTGATCACATTAGCCTTACCGTCGCATGGTTTGAGTTGCGGTGCCACTGAAGACTGCACAATAACTTGCAGCGACTGACATATTTGTTCCTCTAAGAGCGCTAGTAGCAGTTGATTAAACCGCTCTATATTGCAGGTTCTGAAAATACAGGCATTGCCAAAAGAATAAGACCTATTAAAGAATGACAGCTCACTGGAAATGAGCTGTCTAAAGCCGCTCAACGGCTCAAAACCGGCCTGAAACTTCTCATTTAACAAATACCTGAGATTACTATCGCATTGGAAATGCGAATCTGTTTCAACTATCTGATAAATGGCCTGCATTTGTTTATCAAGATGATGCCAATCAGATATCTTGGTTTTGGCTTCAAAATCACTGTCAAAGAAATAACCAGTGCGGTAAAAGTCGTGTCCATAGGCAAAAACCTTTTTGGCTCCCTTTTGCAGTAAGTCAAAAATAGCAAATACCCCAGACAGTGGTATACCTTCTAGTTTTTCCACCCATTGTTCATAGGATGTTAAATCGGCAATCTGAACCTCTATGTTGTCGGGAACGTTCTGCTCATTTAACCAATTGAAATATTCATCCCATGCCTGTGCATATCTTTCCAGTCGAGGCTGAAGCACCATGAGTTTGACACCTTGACGTTGCAAAGCCTGTATATCGACTCTCCACCCACTGGCATTGCCAGGCATTCCATACCAAATATCACAACGACTACCGAGTTCACCCACCGGGTCATTCATTTCACACATATCGGTAGTTTTCACCACGAGATCAAATCCAGCAATAAAATCTGCACTTGCAGGACCTCGCCCTCTCATATATCTGGATGGCGCGACAACGATGCAACTTTTACCGGCTACAAGATTGCTTTTCCCGTAGTTTGAGTGTTGAACATCTGACCGTTTTAATGATTGAGACACGATTTACAAACCACCGGTTTTTACACAAGATTCGTTAAAATTCTTGGATTCCAAACTAAAATGACTAAAGTTCTCCAACCAATAACCAACATCTCGGCAATCAATAGGTATTTGACAATGAATCATGGCGGCAAAAAGTCTCTCACTGTCATTAAGCCGAGTCTTCAATAAACTTTCCCCTTCACACACAATATTCACCCCAGCCAATTTTGCCTCATATAATGTACTTGAATTGATGCCATGTACGCTCTTTGCTTTTTCCAACAAACTCATAAAAGGTAAGTCTGAGTGCTGCTTACCTCGGTAATCATAATGTTTCCTGAAGGGATCTTTCGGATGGGGCTTAAATAGAATGGACTCGTTTTCAGGATAGCTATCCACAATGTAGTCAATAAATTCCTGCATACCCTGCTTAAAACGAGAAAGATTGACTACATTTGCGTCATCAGGCACTTGTAGCGGCACAAGTGTATATTCACTCGCTATTTTATTGAAACCTTTTAAATAGTGACGCTTAAAGTCCTCGAGATGCAAAAGATGGTTGTCAGTAATCCAGTTAAAATCATCCTTCATCAAACTTCTTTGCGTGTTAACCCCTGACTTATCAACAAAATAGAATTCTTTCTGCGGAAAAAAACCATATTCCAAATATGAAAATGTGGTGTTTTCAAAATATGCTTCAGCGATTCTGTATTGCGATCTTTGCCCATTCCATACAAAAACATGTGCACTATTTTTAATATCTTCATTTGTATAAAGCATCAGTGGACACACTGATCTGACACTAAAGCCTAAGCTCTGAAAATAGCGTTTGAAGTTTTTAAGGTGATGGTGATGCCGTGTAATACCATCAGCATGTTCCAAAATAAGAATAGTATTTTTGAAATTATCGAGATAGAGATCGCGTTGATGCTTATAGGGATCAACTAAGTATATTTTTCCTATGTTGTTCTCTACTTGTGTCAGCTCGGCCAACTGATTGTATTGATAATTCCCGTTTCCCGTTCCTAGTATCACATCCCCTTCAATCGAATTCGGCAAACGCCAGTTTAACGAAGGGAAATTGAGTTCAGCTTGTTTAATATTATGATTGTATTCAATCCCGGACGTTAACTTTACACCTGATGTTAATATTATATCTCTGGCAAAACCACCCGAGCCAAATATGGCCGCCCGTTTGCCAACCATCTCAGCGGGATGCACAACTTCAATACGTTTCAATATATCCGTTGATATAGGCTGATGATCAGTCACTGTGTTTACCAATCGCTTCTGTTTTTAATGACGCATTTTGAAAATCTTCAAAGGTTACGTCATTTAAGTGCTCATAATCTGTCAGCTGGATATTTTTCTTCGGTGTTTTCCAGTTGCCATAGACATAGTCAAGGTAATCCTCATATTCATAGGGCACCGGTATTTTCTGTTCTTGCCAATCGATAGTCTGGAAAGACTGGAAGTGCTTAGCAGGTGAATAAAACATACCTAAACTGGGCAAATGTTTTGAGATACCTTTGATTTCTTTTCTTAGACAAACTGAGGTATTAAACTTTTCAAAGGCACCATTTTCTTCACGGAATTTAAGTAAAAAGCCAGTAACCACATCCTGCTTGTTTACTATTTTTTCCAGGTAAAACTTCGGTTCATTTTCCGTCCATTCACTTACGAACTGTTGCAGTAGACGTTCAACGTCAAGTGCATCCTCTGCAAGTGCGGAAATATCAACATCATCGTCCCATTCGATAACGTCACCATCTCTTACCAACCCGAGTAGTGTCCCAAAATCCACCACCAGATGAACATTATGCTTCATCGCTAATGCGCTAATTTTTTTAATGATTTTGCCAGCAAGCGTGCGCGTTTTTTCACAATAAAACGGCTTCGACGGTTTTAACTGATTTTTTTCAGGCAATATAACTTGCTCTTTAGCTACCCCTTCCTCATTTACCAACTGAGAAGCGACATCACGCCCCCATTGGGTCGTAATGATAATAAAATCGAAATCGAGAGAATGGATGTGTTTTGGGGAATATACTTTTAAGCTTTCGACTTCTGTTCCACATTTCTTAGCGTCATTATCGATTATGCCAATATACTCATAAGCGAATTCATTGTTCGTAAGAAAGTGTCTGGCACCCTGACCTGCACCAAAGAGTAGTGCTTTAGCTACCGACATATTCATCTCCTGCGTAGCTTGCCGAACAAGCAATAATTCTATCAATTTGATGCGGAGCTGCTGTGATACAAAAATTTGCAGCCCGGCTCGGATCCAACCCGCTGAGCAACTCGTCTCGCGCCCTGTCCCATGAAACGTAGGTTTCTAATTCAACTTCTGGCTGAAGGAGTTCGAGGAGCTTTCTTACTTTATCGGCTTCAACACGAGACAGATTTAGTTTATCCAATCCGAATGTGTCCACAATCCCTCGAAGAGTTACGCTGCAGGCTAAGCCATGAGGTACGCCGTAGTTCAACGTCAGAGAATATGAAAGCGCATGTGCCAAAGCGGTTTTTGTTTCACAAATGGCTAAACCTGCATAAGACGCCGCCACCAACAACTCTTTCTGAGCTTCTTTATCTTTGCGATTTTTAATTAGCCTTGGTAATGATCTGACAATTCCATCAATGGCTTTATTTGCGAGCTCTGTACTTTTGACTGTTCGATTTTTGTTCCAAAGGGATTCAACCGCATGTGATAAAGCATCGAGCCCCGGATAAATCAAATGTTGCTCTGGCAATGTTTCAATATAGCGAGGATCCAGTAAGGCAATATTGGCTCTGCAGTTTGTCAGGGAAAGTTTCTTCTTAGCTCGAGTATTCCAAACGGTAGCAAACGGTGTTACCTCAGCACCGGTCCCGGCCGTTGTCGGAATGGCAATTACAAAGCACCTTTCAGAAGTCAATCGAAAATGAGGCTCGAATAAATCGAGAGAATTTTCAATATTTTGTGATAAAAGCACCGAAAGCACTTTCGCGACGTCTATTACGCTGCCGCCCCCTAATGCCACTATATTTTTAATGTTCTCTTTTCTGAGTTGCTTAAACAGCCTGTCAAGGTCAGATATATCAGGGTTTCCTGTTACCGAATCATGTAACACTGAGCGCTCTGGTCCTATGGCATTCTGCAATTTGCTCAGCTCACCTCGCTGGCTAAAACTACGACTTGAAACGACCAGTGTTTTGCCTTGTGGTATTAATCGAGCAACATCTGCTACTGCATCGTCAGACAACAGTAACTCAATACCATCTTGCTTTATTAAACTTTCCGTCATGAACCCTTGCTCGCATGTGCCATGAAGAGCTCTTTATTTTGCTTGGGCGTGCTGGACGGACGCCCCAGGTCTGATCTTGATCCCTGCTGTATATTTATTTCAATGAAAGTTGGCCCGCTTAAATTAAGCGCATCAACAACAGTTTTTTGGATATTTTCGATAGAATCGACGTAGCTATACTGTTTATAGCCAGCTCCTGTCGCAACCGTCTCTATGTCAATGTGTTGAGCTACCGTTGGCTGACCGCCGACAGATTCGTGACAGCCATTATTCAGTACAATATGAATTAGATTTGGCACATTACTTTGTGCAATGACAGGCAACGCTCCCATATGCATCAACATTGAGCCATCACCATCCAGCGCAATAACCTTGCGCTCAGGTTTGGCCAATGCAACACCTTGTGCTATTGAGGCGGTATGCCCCATACCTCCAACTGTCAGAAAATCACTAGTCGGTTGGTCATTAGCCACTCTGATTTCAAACAGTTCTCTGGAAGTTTTGCCTGTAGTGGATACGACAAGTTCATCGCCGGATACTGCTGAAACAATTGCTTTTAGCGCATCTTCACGTGTTAGTTTTGTATTCTCTTTATCTTCTGGCTTTGACTCCACATCTTTTGCATTAACCGGTGCAAAAGTACCTTTGCGAACTATGATAGCGACCGGTTTAGAGCGATGATTCATATGCTGCAACAACTGTGTAACGCTATCTTGATATTCTGAATTGCTGTCAATAATGCAGTATGGAATACCAAGTAAATCCAGTTGCTGTAACGTTATTTCACCCTGCTTGATATGCTGCGGTTCATCTTTTACTTCAGGCTCACCTCTCCAGCCAATCACAAGCAACATAGGGATACCATAGACTTTGCTATCTGCCAGAGAAACGAGAGGGTTTACCGCATTCCCCAACCCAGAATTTTGCATGTAAACCACGGCCGGCTTACCTTCCCCCAAAAAGCGTCCTGTCGCAACGGCGACTGCGTTTCCTTCGTTGGCGGTTATTAAGTGATGTTGTGCAGAAAAGTTTGAGTCAATATAGGTGCAAAGGTTCTTTAATAGCGAATCGGGTACACCGCAAAAAAAAGATAAGCCGTGCTGCTGCAGCAGATCGCAAAACCCCTTTGGTTCAATCATTATTTACCACCGGGAATCAGTTCCAGAATTTCCTTTATCGGCATCATAACATCGTCAGCCTCTAATGAACGACCGTGGTTCAATATGGTTTTTGCGGTGTTCAACATCGCGGGATAGGCACTGCGTAACAATTGATTGGCATAGATAACAATATTGACACCCATTTCCTGAAGTTCACTTTCCCGAACGGCATTGTAACTTGATGGCACTGCAACCAGTGTTTTGCGATTCTCAAATTGATTATATCCAGCACAAAACTCACTGATTTCATCTGGTGTTTTGGCACGGCTATGGATCATAATGCCATCAGCACCCGCATCCAAAAATGCCTTAGCCCTTGTCAGGGCATCTTCAACCCCTTTACCCAGGATCAGGCTTTCGATTCTGGCAAAAATCATAAAATCTTCCGTGGTTTGGGCATTCTTGCCTGCTTTGATTTTATCGCTGAAACTCTCAATAGAGTCCTGAGTTTGCTCTACGTCAGTGCCAAATAACGAATTTTTCTTCAGACCTGTCTTATCTTCGATAATAACCGCCGATACCCCAAGCCTTTCCAACGTTTTGACGGTAAAAATAAAATGCTCTGTTTTGCCACCGGTATCACCATCATAAATGATGGGTTTGGTTGTCACTTCCAGCACTTCATTCAAGGTAGATATTCTGGATGACACATCTACCGCTTCAATATCTGGTTTTCCTTTTGCCGTGGAGTCCGTCAAACTGCTACCCCACATTCCATCAAACTCCTGTGGCCCAGACTCCGTATCTACGCGTGTATTCTCGATAATGAGACCCGATAACGCATTGTGAATATCTAAAAACCGTATCAGTGGCTTTGCATCCAGCAAACGGCGCAGTGCCCGCCTTCTGACATCCGGAGTAACACCGATCTCTTTCATGGCTTTATGCAGTTGCGTAGAGGAAATTCCTTTTGTGTAAGGCACTTCCACCAGTTCCCCATTCCATTGGGCCAGGCAATCAATGACTTTCTGGCGCGTCTTTTTTTGTACGCCTTCACGCCAATCATCACCATGAACTACAAAGTCAGGCCGATACTTTTCTAGATTAGGGACATAGTCCAGCGTCGTTTGAGGCACTACTCTCGCAACACCTTTAATATTTTCGATGACCTGAGCACGCTGCTCAAACGTCATATAGGGCAATCGTTTGTAACTTGCAATTGCTTCATCAGTAAGCAAGCCGACGGTCACATTCCCTAGCTCCTGCGCCTTATTTAATATATTTAAATGCCCGGGATGCACCAGATCGGCGCTCATGCCAACATATACTTCTTTTTTCATGAGTCTCACTTACACAATTGTGAATAAACTTATCGAATGGTAACTTTTCTGGACAGTTGAGAGAGGCAATCATAGCCATCCCACAACACGTCAAAATCCAAAGCCTGACCGACTTTTACGCATCTGTCTATAGACGTTATCGACGGCTGAGAAAGAACGTTTAAAAGAGTTTCATGCTCAACGCCCAAATAGCTTAACGTTTGACAGCGCTCGCCAATCGACGAAAACAAATCGTCCAGACAATCGATATCGACTAGATATAAACACCTTTGACCAGGATGATACTCTAACAGGGACTCGGACAGCCACGCTACTTGCAACAGACTCAGATGTGACAGATGCCTGACATCTTTAATGTCATCATTGATACAAGCCATTTGTTCCATCACCAACATTTCATTGCGCCTGCCGGGGGCATTGGGTAATGTCTGTAGCGCGTCATTTATGCCTTGGAAAAATGCCTCTTTTGCCTCTCCTTTGCCCAACCAGAATACGGCTTTAGGTGAAGAGCATGCCTGCTGCTCATAAGGGAGCAGATCCCGCACCATCGCGTCGATTGCCTGCTTGAGTGATGGCCCAGAATTCAAAGTATCGCCATTGATCAGCGCCACAGAATATCGGTCCGCAAATGCAATATCACGGCAGTTTGGTTTACAGGGAAAATCTCTGATGGCATTGACCGAACTATCTCCCCCCCACAACACGCGGGCATCAGCACTTGCACATATCGCTGCGTTAATTTGCTGGTCATGTTCATAGGTGATAAATACGTTATTAGCCGCAAGACAATGATATTGTGGCATGGCATACAGGCGGTTAATTTCACTCAGAATGCGATTCTTCAGGTCCGTATTTTGGCGTGACAGTCTGACGATATTTTGATTACCCATTAACAGGGAGCATACCCAACTGTAGATAAACATGGTGTCGACATTCGCCGGAGTAAAATGCGCTACCAGACCCAAGGGTTTGACAAGTGTTTGCTTTTCTTCGGAATTGAATATTGTCGATTTAATTGTGTTGAGATTACCTACGCGCAGCCAAAAGCCAAGCGCCACCAGCTCTGGGAAATCTCGTTCTTTAAGAAATGCCTCTGACAGGTCACGCAAAAAAACCATCACTTCGTCGGAAAAAGGAAGCAATAAACGACGTTGATCCGATACTTCAGTTTTGGGTGCTAAGCGCTGTACCCCGGACAAATGTTTAAGTATGGGTATCACTACACCCCCTGACTTCGGTTTTTGGTAACCTGCCGTGCACGGAGAAATATTTGCCTTTTCGTCCGCAGAGGCAGTTATCCTCTCCATGTATTTGACCCAGGTCTTCGGTCAACAAGCTTTGCCCCGGGTAACTGGTGGGCAGCACAGATAGCACTTGAATAATTCCTGTCTCACTCTCGCCCAGTTCGTCTAATGACTCAGGATCGCGGATGATGACGTCCGCCATGTTTGGCGTGTGCAAGTAACCCTGCTCACATTCAACAAAAATAGTTCCGGTTTGTTCTGCCATACCATAAAAATTATGTACGGCTTTGAGGCCGATTCTTTCGAATGCGCAGCGCTTAAAGTCTTCATTACTGACTTTCTCTGCTTCCAGCTTTTTCCAGCCGCCGCTATGCAACAATAGTCCCTGTGGCAGGTTCAGCTCATCATCGTTATCTATTGCTTGCAAAAAATACTGCCAGACCATAAATGTAAAGCCAAAGAGCAACACAGGTTGTTCCCGGTAGCGCTCAACAAATGCTTTTAGTTTGGATTTGTTGAGCTGCATGTCGTCATCCAGTACAAAACACTTTTCTCTGGCAAACAGACTCAAGCCCTGTATCCCTGCGGCTCGAGCTGAATAAGTTCCATCAGCCTTGAGTACTGATGGTGTATCGATAATTAGCATGGGTAAACGCTGTTTACCAAGGAAGGACTGCAGAATTTTTACCAGTGTTTTGCTCTGTCTGGTAGACGTGTCTCTATCCAGGTAAATTTTGGCCGGCGCCTGTCCTGACGTCCCAGACGAGTAAACCACTTTAAAAATATCATCCTGAGAAATACTGGAGAGTTCAAATAACTTAAACAGTCTGACGGCAAGAAAAGGAAAGTCCGGTAATGACTGGATACGGTCTATCGGTATGTTCTGAAATATCTTCCGATACGCCGGGCAATGCGCCATATGCATGTTGTGCAGAGACAGAAATATCTCACGCAAATTTGCCTGCTTTTCTGGTGCGCTTAATTGATAAGGTGGCAACTGCAGTAATTGTTCAAGTGCCTTAGCATATTGCATCAACAATTGTCCTCATATCCCAATGATTTAGCGATAGCGATATAATCCGTCTTGCCATTATCTGTTATGGGAATGTCGATGTTCTCATGGCAGCCAATAAAACTCGCATGCAGACCCAGTTGTTGCCCAACTTCAATATTCAGCTTTTCAGGTAAAACCCCAGAACAGAGGATATCCAGTCGCTGATCATTGCCTGTTACTTTGGCGCAGATACCTCGAGCTTCTAACAATCGTTCCACGTCGTCCAAATTGGTTCGCTTGCCCGTAATTTTGACAAATCGTTTCAATCGACCACTGATGAAAAAATCTCCCTCTTCATCAAAATAAGCCAAATCGCCCGTTCTTAATTCCCGCAACGGCGCAATTTCAGCAAGTTCTGTGCGATTTGAAACGTAGCCAAGCATGACATTTTCACCCTTGTAAATCAGTTCTCCAATCTGGTTTGCCTGTGAAATTTCTAACTCGGAACCCGGCTGGCATAATCGCAAGTTGCCGCGGGGAATGGCCTGACCTATGGCTTCGGGTTTACGTAACACTTTGTCAGGATGCAAATAAGCAATGCGAGCGGTCGCTTCCGTCTGACCATACATAATAAAAAACGATAAATTCTGGTTTTGGGCATATTCAGCAAACGCCACTACAGTGGCTCTGTCTAATTTCCCACCTGCTTGTGTCATATAGCGTAAATGTGGGAATGATTTGCGCAAAAAGCCCAGCTTTTGCAGCATCTGATAACTGTGGGGTACACCTGCAATATTTGTTACTTTGTGGGCGTCCAATGCCTGCCAGAATTCGCGGGACATAAATGTCTCGTTTGACAAGACTATTGCAGCGCCACTGGCAAGGTGGGAGTTGATAACAGATAGTCCGTAGGAATAAAACATCGGTAACGTAGTGATCGCGACATCTTGTGCGCTGATATTCAAATAATCGGCTATGGCGCTGGCATTACTATGAATATTCTTAGCTGACAAGGCAACCTGTTTAGGTGAACCCGTCGAACCAGACGTTGACAATAATAATGTCACATTTTTATCTGGCGCTTGTTTGCCACCAGCTACTATCTGAGCCTGCCCATCTTTTACGACAAAGTCAGGCTGATAACAGGCAAAAATCTGATGTGAGATGCTGTCAGACACATCAGCATCCAAAAGCAAAACAACCTGTTTTGCCTGTAAACAGGCCAAATAGGCAATAACACTTGCCATATCATTGCGGCAATATAACAGCCCAACACCAGGTTTTTCAGGTAACTGCTGACGCACCATGGCACAAGCCCGGTTTAACTCGCCATAGGTCATTTTACTCTGCCCTGCTATCAGGGCCGTATTATCTGAAAATGACTCAAGCTCATTAAAAAACACGCGACTTTTCCTGACACCTTACATATTGATTTGACCATCAACCGCAATTGACTGGCCGGTGATATAACCTGATTGAGCTGATAATAAAAAACAAATAACCTTGGCAACATCTTCTGGGTTTCCCAGTCTGCGTAACGATGTCTGTTCAGCGATTTCATGACGACGCAGGTCTGAATACTCACTGGTTAATTCCGTTTCAATAAATCCCGGGCTGACTTCATTCACTCTGATATTGAGCGGTCCTAACTCTTTGGCAGCTGATTTTGTCAGGCCGCTAATAGCGGCTTTGGACATCGCATAGGCCGACTGCCCGGCACTGCCCTGGACGGCTACCTGGGAGTTCAGATTAACGATACTGCCGTTTTTATTTCGGCTCATTAGTCTGGCGGCCAATTGTGTATGTTGAAAGACACTCTTGGCATTCACATTAAACTGCTGCTCAACATCTGTCATCCGCGTCATTGCTAACGAGGCATCATGCATAATCCCGGCATTATTTACTAAGCCAGTCAATACCCCTTGTTGCTGGATCTGCATAAATGCCTGCTTAACCGCCTGTTCATCTGTGACATCGTAAACCAGTGGGTGCACCCTGCCTTGATAATCACTGGCCACTTTTTCGCGTAATGCTTTGGCATCTTGCTCAGTCCTGACATTGGCGTAAACGGACGCCCCCAACTCCAGCATCTGTTGCAGTGTGGCCGCCCCTATACCCCGTGACGCACCGGTGAGCAGAATGTGGTGGTCTGTTAGCATCAGGATTCTGCTACTTCATATTTTGACAAAATTTTCTTAGCCATCGCTATAGAGCTCATATCTATTATATCGTCGGTATCCAGCATGATTTTAAATTCATCTTCCAGCGCAGCCACTAGAATCATGTGCGCCGTCGAGTCCCACTCTGGAATACTGTTATATTCCAGTGTGTCCTTAGCTGACTCGGGGGAAATATTCAGTGAACTGATAAAAACCTGCTGAATTCGTTGATCTATATCCATCTCTCATCTCGATAAAAAGGATTTAATTTGCTTAGTTGCCGCAATGTAGTCATCTTTTTGGAGCGCAATCTCTATAAGCTCCCCTTCTTTGACGATGCTGTAACCAAGCTTTTTATTGTAGTTGAGCGCTGCGGTGTTAGTTTTTTTAACTTGCGCTTGCAACTGATGCGCAGCAAGCCTATCAAAACAATAGTCTAATAACAGCAACGAAGGCGCAAACGCGATGATATTACCTCGAAGTGATGGTTCGGCAATATATAAGCCCGGTTCGATATTTCGCGATTCCTGCAACCTTACCCCCTCAACCGATTTCAGGTTAGCGCTGCCTATAGGCTTGCCACGAAAGTAAATTACCCAATGCTGCTGCGTATCATCGGAAGATATCTTATTGAACCATTGTTGCTGCTGCCCCTCACTTATCCTGTCCTGTGACAGCATAAACTGGCTGATCTGGGGATCATTGCGCCATTCTCGCAAAATCTCCAAGTGCGCTTGTGTCACAGGTTTGAGGATTGTTTTATAACCGTCAAGAATCATGCTTTAACCTTCCAATGCGCTTGAGGATGGCATCAATGGTGTTCTGAGTGCTGTTTTCCACTCTGGTGGTTAAAGCGTTTTGGTGCATTTGCGACAATTTATTTTCATCGTGAAACAAGGTCGTCACTGTTTTGGCAAATTCCTCTATATCCCAATTATGGCTATCCGCGGCAAGACACCACTTTTGCAGACTTGCAGCCTCAGTAGCCTTACGCTGATTTTCTGCCACAACCACCAAAACTGCCGGTGTTGCACATTGTAATAACTCAAACTGTGTAGAACCCGCGGCGGCAACCGCCAGTCTGGTATGACAAAAGATATCGGCTACATCCTGACAGTTTTGAATCAACTGTACCGGATTGGTTACGACACTTATCTGCTGATGCAATGCATCCAAATACCGAAAGCCACTGCCGCATAATATGCGAACAGGAATGCTATGATCCTGCCTGGCAATGGCTTGTAGCAGCGGCACTGTCAGATTGTTAGGATCAGTGCCCCCCATTGACAGGGTTATTGAATGACGCTGTTGCCATGGAATATCAATGCCTAAAGCAAATTCCTTACGAAATATCCGATACTCTCTTCCTAAACACAAAACGGCGGCTTTTGCTCTGTGTTGATAATCTTCTGAGCTAACACCGTCAGCACCATTTACCACGACATCGGCATAAAGAGGTTGTTGATCCTGCAAATCATCAAATAGTATCAGATTGGGGAAGAGCTTATGTAGGTGGCCGCGATAGTGGTGGTCAAACTGGTAGCCGTCCAGGACGATAGCGTCACAATCAGTGAATAATTTATTGTGTCGTATCCAGTCGATTTCTTCAGTTTGTGTGAGGTTTTCAGGAATAACGATAATTTGGCCTACCCAGTCGTGTCTGGCCTGACAAAATGCGGTGGTTTCTCTGGTAACAACGAAAAGACACTCGACATGATATTCTTCAAGCCACTGTGCGAGCGCCAAGCAGCGCATCAAATGCCCTGTACCTGATTGAAACCCCGCATCTACCCGAAAGACAACTCGCATGCTCAGCTCTTCAGGTCATGAATGGGACAACAATTGCCAGCTCAGCGGTGTCCCGGCTTTGATATCCTGAGTTGCTGTCATACCGATAACGGTTTCTTTATGTTTTGGTGCCAGACCAAACGCAGGTCTGACAATTTTGATATGTTGCGTCGTTATCAATTCCCCGTGCTTAACATCACGGCTGACATAGATAGAACGTCGGTATTTTTTTGCTTTCTGCTCATCATGAACACCACCATACTGTACCCGGCCCAGCGCCTTTTTCACTCTTTTGCATTCAATCACTAATGCGGCTAATTCATCGGGTTCAAGAGAAAATTCTGCGTCCACACCGCCTAGGGAGCGATCCAGCACAAAGTGCTTTTCAATAACACTGGCTCCTAATGTTACCGCGCCAATGGCTGCGCCTATTCCCTGGGTGTGATCGGATAATCCCACCTGGACATCAAACGCTGAGCGCAAATGCGGAATAGTATTTAGGTTTGTATTCTCTTCTGACGCCGGGTAAGTACTGGTGCACTTTAATAAAATGATGTCCTGACAACCATGTTGTCTTGCTGTATCCACGGCTTCTTCAATTTCACTTAGCGATGCCATGCCGGTCGACATGATAAGGGGTTTACCTTTGGATGCAGCCTTAGCAATCAGCGGCAGGTCTGTTAGCTCGAAGGACGCAATTTTAAAACAGGGGACGTTCAGACCATCCAGAAAATCCACGGCATCTTCATCAAACGGAGAACTAAACGCAATGCCACCTTTGTTGCGAATATATTCAAATAAAGGCTTGTGCCACTCATAGGGGGTGGCTGCTTTGGCATACAAGGTATGCAACTTTTCACCAAACCATAAACTGTCTGGTTCGTTGATAGTAAACTCGGATGACGCAAGATCCAATGTCATGGAATCGGCGGTGTAGGTTTGCAATTTAATAGCATGAGCACCGGCAACCAGTGCGGCATCAACCATTTTGTAAGCGATATTAATATCCTGACGGTGATTACCACTTAGCTCGGCAATCACAAAGGGGACATCACCACCAACTTCAAAATGCTCAATAAAAATGCTCATGCTGTTACTCAGTTTTCAGATTCAGAAAAAATTGAATCAATACTTTCCACCAGCAATTGTGGTGATACAGGCTCTGAGGACATCTCTGTCGCATAGTCTGGCATCAGCGTTCGCGGATCCACATCTCCTACGATTACCAGACTGGGGCAGCCGACTGTGGTCGCCAGCCATTGTGGCGCAGAGGGGACTGTAATTAACAGATCACTTGCCTTTAATTTTGATAGCGTTTTACGCATTGGCATACTGCCATCAAAACCCGTCCAAACATGATATCCCGCTTTCTCTAATAGCTTTTGAAGTTGCTTTCCGTGAGGGTAATTACGTTCTTTAGTTCTGGCATCACAAGCCAGTGCGATAACTTTTTGTTTGTTACGTATCTTTGCAAGCGAAGGGTTAGGCTCAACATTTATGGTTAGATCCATATCAATATCTGAAAAGCCACAACAACGCCGCAAATAGAACTCCGGATATCCGAAGTCCGGAACACTACCATATTGCCACCATGGTGTATGCCAGCGCTCCATAGAAAAATAGGAGCTTTCAATATAGGCCGCAGGATCGTGCACATAATCATGCTGTAAAGTCTGCGCCTGGAATTGACCAAGTAAATCTTCAATAGATATGGAGATCCAATTGCCCTCTACAGGCTCACCCGCATCTTTTAGAAAGCGCGCCAGAAAGCAAGGCATAAACCAGGTATCAAGATTGATTATCTTGTCGAATTCTCCGGCAATCACTTTCTCGGCAAGCATCAAAAATGCTTCCATCGCTTTTAACAGATCGTCTGGCCACTGCCCTTGCGGCATATGAATAAAGCGTAAATCTGGTTCAGCTAATGCCAGAATATCTTTGCCCGCAGCATAGGTCAGCACGGTAATGTCGGCATCGGGGTACTTTTGTTTACAATAGCGGACCGCGGGGATGCCGATGTTGGTCACATCACCCAAACCGAGCATTCGGATAACCAATATGTTTTTAATATCGGTCACACTGATTCCTCTCTGTTAAACGTTATATAGGCACGGTACATCAATTCAGCTCTCACCCAATCTTCCTGTGTATCAATATCCTGAACCAAATGCCGGGGCAATACAACGGGCAAGCCTTTGTCAGAGAATATTTTCTGATTGGAAAGGTAGCCTGCAGTCGATCCCCAGTAAAATTGACCTGCGTCATGAAATGCTTCAGGCAAGTCCTGAGACCGATGATTAATAAACTCCGGAAACATCGGTGATACTCCTGATGCTTCTTTTTGCAATGCTCTTTGAATCGGAAACGGAAAGGTTGTCACCGAAAATGCAAACATCTTGCTCGAGTCCGCTCGCAACTTATCTAAACCCGCCTGAAGATATTGTTTTTGCAAAAACGGGGCTGTTGCGTAAATACAACAAACATACTCCGGTTCGAATAAATGTTCGCGGCAATATTCGATGGCATGGTTAGTGACGGGGCGGGTTCCGGCATAGTCGTTGGATAATGACTCAGGCCGAATAAAGGGAGTTTCTGCCCCGTATTGTTTTGCCACTTCCTGCACTTCTTTACTATCAGTGGAGACAATGACTTTTTCAAACAAACCACTTTTTAGTGCCGTTTCAATGGAGTAAGCAATTAAGGGTTTTCCGTCAAATAGCTTGATGTTTTTGCCCGGTATCCGCTTACTACCGCCTCTGGCGGGAATAATCGCCAAATTCAATTCAATATCTCCGTTAATGTCTTCACCACATGGTCCTGTTGGTTTTCTGTCATTGTCGGGAAAATAGGCAAAGACAATGCCATATTGTAAAAACCTTCGGCATTCGGGAAGTCTCCTGAGGCAAAACCAAGCTGCCGATAGTAAGGCTGCAGGTGAATAGGAATATAATGCACATTCACACCCACGTTCGCTTCTCTCAGTTTGGTAAACACTGTTTCTCTGGAATGCGTTTGTAACTCGACTACATATAGATGCCAGGCACTGACACAGTAGTCTGGCTGCATTGGCAGGATTAACGGTAAATCAGCTAAGTTATCAGAATACGCTGTAGCAATGGCTTGCCTGCTCTGGACAAATTGTTGGGTTTTTTTCACTTGCGACAAGCCCAAGGCAGCATGAATATCGCTTAAACGATAATTGAAGCCTAATTCCTGCTGTTCATAAACCCATGGTTCCGCTGGCAGCGCTTTAAAGTGATCTTGCTGACGTGTGATTCCATGCTTGGCAAAAAGCTGTAAGCGCTGTTGAACAGCGGGTGAATTACTGGTGATCGCCCCACCTTCTGCCGATGTGATCGTTTTCACTGGATGAAAACTGAATACGGTAAGATCAGAATACTGACAATTGCCTACTGGTTTATCCAGATAATAGCCGCCAAAGGCGTGAGCAGCATCTTCAATTAATGCCACGCCATAAGATTGGCAAATCTCATAAAGGGTCTTGGTGTCACAACTGAAACCGGCAAAGTGCACGATAATCAGTATTTTAGGCAAACGGCCTTTTTTCTGGGCGCTGATAAGCTTGGTTCTCAACGCCTCTGGTGAAATATTACGTGTCTGACTATCAATATCGACAAAATCTATATCTGCACCGCAATATCTGGCACAATTTGCCGTCGCCACGAAAGAATTTGGTACCGTCCAGACAAGGTCACCACGAGTGCAACCCAACGCCAGACAGGCGACATGCAATGCCGATGTACCGCTATTCACAGCAGTACAATAGTTCGCCCCAACAAAGCTGGCAATCGCGTTTTCAAACGCGGGAACTTGTTCGCCTTGTGTTAAAAACTGATTACGTAATACATCAACAACGGCGTCAATATCCGCCTCGTCAATCACATGGCGGCCATAAGGAATCATCATACTTTTTGATTTAGCTGTTTAAGCTCGTCAATACTCAGGAAGTGAGGATTGGTGCCAGAGTGATACTCAAATTTATCCTCGACCGTTTGCCCTTGCTCGCCCAGTTTATTGTGTTGATACTCAACGGTCTTATCAAAAAATTTGATAGCTGGCGCAATCACATAATGATCTTCAAATTCAAAAGTATGGTGAGCCACTTCCTCTGGCACCATGATTTCATGCAACTTTTCCCCCGGGCGAATACCAATCTCTTCATAGTCACGGGTGCCACTCATGGCTTCAACCAGATCAATAATTGTGACAGAAGGAATCTTCGGTACAAAAATCTCCCCCCCTTGCATACGTTGAAAGGATTGCACAACAAACTCGACCCCTTGTTCCAGTGTAATCCAGAATCGGGTCATCTCTGCGTGAGTAACAGGCAAGGGGAGTTTATTGTCTTTTATCAGCTCCCGATAAACGGGTACAACAGAACCGCGGCTACCAACGACGTTGCCATATCTCACGACAGCGAATCTAGGGCCTGTGGCACCTGAAATATTATTGGCCGCAACAAATAGTTTGTCAGAGGCTAATTTGGTCGCGCCATAGAGATTGACGGGGTTTGCTGCTTTATCGGTAGACAGAGCGATGACTTTTCGCACATTAGACTCAATACAGGCATCAATAACATTTTGCGCCCCCATGATATTGGTTTTTATACATTCGTTGGGATTATATTCAGCGGCTGGTACTTGTTTCAGGGCTGCGGCATGAACAACTATGTCGACTTCTCGCATGGCCGCTTTGAGTCGATGTTTATCTCGCACATCACCCAAAAAGTATCGCATTGAATCATGATCAAAGCGCTGTTGCATCTCAAACTGCTTTAATTCATCGCGCGAATAAACGATTAATTTTTTAGGTGCGTAATGATCCAATACGTGCCGAATAAACTGATTTCCGAAAGAACCAGTACCGCCCGTAATTAAAATGGATTTACCGTCAAACATATTGTCGTTCCCGCTACCAGGCTTTGAGTACGGCATACTTTATGTATCCGCACCTGACCGCCAAATTGTATTTATTTTTTATATTTTTTTATTGCTTTTCTGGAACGCAAAAAATTAACAAGAAGGGATTGCTGCTCTGCTTTGAGCGCTCCAACGATCTGCTTTAAATCTTCGTTGGTTTTCAGTTCATCTGCAACAAATTGTTGTTTTTCTTCCTGATTTATCGAATCGAGGTGTTTGATGACGAGCGACTCCCGGTCACTAACAAGCGTTAATAACTGCTCAAAATCAATATCTTCAGCCCCTAAAGCCTGCTTGATAGCTTCCGAATTTTTTTGGAATGATTCGTTTTGATTCTTTGCAAGATAGGGCTGCTTAATTTTCACACCGCAACATTCGATTTTTGACGTTTCTGCTCATATGCTTCTTGTTTAGCAGATTCCGGGATCTGTGACCAGGCATTTTTAATAGGCAGCATCAATTCTATGACTTCTTCAACGATCTTGGCATTATTTTGAATATTGGCATCATTCAAACGACGCACCATATAGTCATAGAGTGAGAACAAATTCTGACTAAGCTCGCCGCCCACTTCCATATCCAGCGTTTCACGGAGATTCAGAATAATCGCTGTGGCCTTGGAAAAGTGCTCAGCTTTGGCTTCGTACTCTTTGCGTTCCATGGAGCCTTTGGCCAACGCCATTTTTTCCAGCGCACCTTCCATCAGCATCAGGGTGATGCGATGCGGATCGGCCATACTTAAATTTTGTTTCAGGTTACCTTTTTTATAGGCCTGTATACCTTTTAGTGCCATTCCAGTCTCCTGTTATCTATGAAATAGGTTGCAACGAAGCCAGTAACGCCTGACCAGTCTGATTTAAGGATGCAACCGTTTTATCCAGCGCGATATATTTTTGACGTTGAATATTCTCATAGTTGAGCATTTGTAATTCAAAACGTTCTCGCTCTTCTGCTAACAGATCCTTCTCATCTTTCGCTGAGCTTTCTCTTTCTCTGAGTAACCCGCCAAAACGCGTATACTCCTTGAGGAAGTCAAACATTTGTGCGGCTACACCACTTTCACTGTTAGTGAATAAATCAGCCACATCATCAAACGATTTATCAAGTCCTTCTTTTAAGCGATCTTCACCACTACCAAAACCGAATTCATCGGCTGATGTAATTTCCAGCTTGCCATCTTCATCAATTGAGACACCAATTTGAAACAGGGTGCCAAGGTTATTCCCGGTCACCTGCGATGTAATCAGATTGGAAAGCCCGGTTTGAATCCCCCGAACCATAAAATCGCCAGCAAGGGCACCATCATCTTCCAATTCAGACGTACCATAGCGGGTTAACTTATTAATCTCATCAGTAAGTGAATTGTAATTATCGATAAAATCGCGAATCTTGGAGTCAAGACCCTTTTTGTCATTGCCAATAGTGACCTTAGAATTAGCAAAACCGGTAGGTGATGAGACATCAGTTTCAGAAACCTCAAATGCTTCGAATGACACATTTGGGATCACATTCTCAAATTCGTTTGTTGAGCTTTGCACTTGGATGTTATTGACATAGGCCAGTGCATCAACAGCATTCACCGGTGCATCATTGCCACCATTGGTACTTAACGCCTGATTTGCTGTTACCGTTGAGTCATGGCTGGTAACAGAGTTTAACTCGGCAGCATCGCTGTCATTAACAATGCGAAGGTCATTACCTGCACCGGTCAACAACGACTGAAAAATGACTTTTGGCCCGGCTGCAGTGCCGGTATCTAATAGCGTGGCGTTGACAAGCTTGGTGGTGCCATCGTCTTGAAGGTTATCGGTAGAATTATTAATCGCGTTAACGTATTGCTGCAGCGTCATATTGGTAGTGACAGCGACAGAAAAAGTGTCTGATGACGAGGCAAAACTAAAAGAGACGGACGTATCAGCGCCGGTGTAAAGAGTATCAGTGGTGGCAGTAAACGTGCTATCAGCCGTGCGGTAGGTGGTACCTTCTGCCAACTGCTCAATGGCAATTTTATAATCACCCTGAACAGCGCTTGACGAGGCCTCAACGGTAAACGGCCCGGTATCGCCTTCTTCCGGCGTAGTGGGATGAACAATAGTAGGTTCACGGGAGTTCAGATTGAAATCGTTTTTCAACGTTTCAACCGAATCCTGGAATTCATCCACTTTTGATTTTAGGCTTCCTAAGCCTGAAATGACGGCGTCCAGCTCCTCTTCGCGTTCGTTCAAACGCTCTTCTTTCGGACCTCGCTCAGCTTGAACCAGCTGCGTCACTAAATCGTCAAGTGCAAGACCTGAACCAACACCGAGACTCTGGACACCCATTTTCAGTTACCTCTAACTACACTTCTTTACTGAATAAAACCCCCACGGCTTCACCTACATCGGATTGCAATCCTCGGATCCGTTCAGACAGTGCTAACACCTCTTCAGACGGGATTTGACGTATCAACTCCCCTGTGTCGGTATCTGTCACTTTCACAACAGACCGGTCGGCATCCTCATTGAAGGAAAAATCCAAGTTGCGCCGTTGGGCTTGTACAAATTCGCTAATATTTGAGACAGCATCGTCAATGGCTTGTTCCGTTGCTTCCGCTGTTCTCCTTTCTCTATTATCGTTATCGGCTGAATTTCTTGCAACATTAGTGTTCACTTCAGTTGCGACACGATCATTTTGCGCTTTTGTACGTTCTACTTCTAATTCTCGTTGGACACGAAAATCTTCAGTATTTTGTTGTTGGGCAAATCCAGTATTCAAGTTAGTTTGTGCGACTTCAATATCCATCTTTCACCTCCTGGGTAAAAGCGAATTGCCACCCGTAAAATGGCAGCAATTCCGTCAGATAATATAGGTTCTCAAACTTATCCTAGTAGCGAAAGCGCTGCCTGTGGCTGCTGATTCGCCTGGCTCAGAACCGATATACTCGCCTGCTGCACAATCTGATTACGCGTCAGATTAGCCGTTTCTGCAGCGAAGTCCGTATCTTGTATACGCGAACGTGCTGCGGTCAGGTTTTCTTCGACATTAGATAGATTTCTAATCGTGCTTTGGAATCTGTTTTGCAATGCACCTAATGATGCACGCTGCGCACCAATAGTAGAAATTGCCGTATCTATCGACGTCAGTGCTGCAGACGCACCCGCTGCAGTAGAAATATCCACCGAGCCCACTCCCAAACCTGAGGCACCAAAACCTCCGCTGCGAGAAATGTTCACTGAGATACTTTGTCCTGCGTTCGCGCCTACCTGGAATGTAGCAGAAAAGCCACCATCCAAAAGGTTAACGTTTGCAAAGCTGGTGTCAGCACCGATACGAGAAATTTCGGCCACCAGTGCCGTGACTTCTTGTTGCAGCGCTGTTCTGTCAGCTGATGAGTTAATACCATTTTGTGATTGAATCGATAATTGACGTATACGCTGCAATGAGGTGGTCACCTCTGACAATGCGCCTTCTGCTGTTTGTACTAACGAAATTGCATCATTGGCGTTACGCACTGATTGTTCGATACCTGTGATCTGACTCGTAAGCTGGTTGGCAATTTGCAAACCGGCGGAATCATCTGAAGCTCGGTTGATACGAAAGCCGGAAGACAAACGCTCAAACGATGTGCTCAAGGCATTCTGAGAATCAAACAGCTGACGCTGTGCATTCAAAGAAGCTGAGTTAGTGTTTACGAATAAACCCATAATTACCTCCTGAGAGTCAACACCACAATAAATGTCGTGTTTTCTCGCCTATATTCAGTTCTAATTAAAGAACCGCCTCAATTTAATTGATTTGGGGTGCCTACCTCTAAGCGCCCCAAACCAAAACTTACAATACCCCTCAACAATAGGTATCGACCCAGTCTTGAGTTACTTTAGGTTTTTTTTTAATTTTTTTGCAAATATTTTAAAATTCTCGTTAACTCATTGTTTATAAAGAGATTTACATAGTTATAAAGATGGTATTGAAAAGCTAATGTGGGCTATTTTTGACTTATGCTCAGGAATTTATATCTCCTATATACCTAAAAGCAGGCATCTTTATTTGGTTATATAAAAAGAAATCACTGATGTAATTCTTCATTTCCCATTAGGGCAAGTCCTGTTATCAAAGACAGGCGCACATTCCGGTGGGTTAACACGGCATTGATTGCATGGGTTATCACAGGCTAAAGAAGAAAAAATAGATAAGTTAGAATTATTGGCACGGCATGTGCTTTACTTCATGCAGGACGATGAGTGGCAATTTTCTGACAGTGAGTGATTTTACTTACTTTAAGTTCAAGAATCTTGCCTTCATTGCACAAATGAAAAAAGCCAGGTTTTCACACCTGGCCAACTTGCTCACGTTAGGAGAATGAGCAACTTTGGTTTGTCGTCCGACTAACAGGGTTTTGGGGTTCGAAAACTGGCCTCTCAACCAAACTTCTACACTCTTGATCCTGTTAGTCGGCGTTTTACTGATTGAGTATTGATGTAATGATTCAATCAGTGACAAAATGTTGCTTAGTAGTTTGTCGTCCGGTTAACAGGGTTTTGGGGTTCGAATACTGGCCTCTCAACCAAACTTCTACACTCTTGATCCTGTTAACCGGCGTTTTCCTCGGCGGCCTCTCCTCTCCACCCAATTGAAAAACGTGTTACTTTTGGCAATTTGTTGCCGTTAATATTAATACGTCCTGGTATTCTTTGCCGATTGCTATGACTTAATTTGCCGTCTCAACCGATCCCATTAACGTCTATTACCTGATAAATCTGCATTAAATCAAAAAGATAACTAATTCACTTGTAACGCAGCTACTTCTTAGTGTCCCTTTAATTATTTTTATTCCTTTTAAAAAGCTGGCACGCTAAGTGCTTTATCTTTACTGTCAGTCAATTATTTGGCTGACAAATAGCTAGGAAACTGGACAACAAAGACCTATGCTATTGAGTGAGCGAAAGCTCGCCGCCGACTTGTGGGATTGATGGCCTATACCTCAATACCTCACACTACCTCCTGGCGTCAGTTCTGTAGGTCGGCGGTTTATCTCTTCCCTGAGTACCGTGATATCTTCTTACTATTATCCACCTAACAAGCTTAATGCAGACTGTGGTCTCTGATTTGCCTGAGCCAGAATAGTCGTACTTGCCTGCTGAATAATCTGATTTCGCGTCAATTCCGCAGTCTCAACTGCAAAGTCTGTATCCTTAATACGAGATTTTGCAGCAGATAAGTTTTCTGCAACGTTACTTATATTACGGATAGTTGACTGAAATCGGTTTTGCAGAGCACCTAATGATGCACGCTGCGCACCAATAGTAGAGATTGCAGTATCTATCGCCGTCAGGGCTGCCGAAGCACCTGCTTCTGTGGTGATATCAACGGTACTGACACCTAACCCAGAGGCACCAAAGCTACTGCCGTTGGTACTGGATAAGTTAACTGATATTTGCTGACCCGCATTGGCGCCTACCTGGAAAGCGGCTGAGAACGTACCATCAAGCACATTAACACCGGCAAACTGGGTATCCGTTGCAATCCGCGATAGCTCTGAAATCAAAGCCGTCACTTCCTGTTGCAAGGCCGTCTTATCCGCTGACGAGTTGATACCATTTTGCGCCTGTATGGAAAGCTGGCGAATTCTTTGCAATGACGTAATCGACTCAGCCAATGCACCTTCAGTGGTCTGCACCAGTGAAATCGCGTCATTCGCATTTCTTACCGATTGGTTCAAGCCTTGAATTTGTGATGTAAAACGGTCAGTAATCTGCAAGCCTGCTGCGTCATCAGCACTACGGTTTATACGAAAACCGGAAGATAAGCGCTCAAACGAAGTCGTCAATGCTTGACCGGAATTAAAAAGCTGTCTTTGTGAGTTCAACGATGAAACGTTGGTATTTACAAATAAACCCATGATCTTTCTCCTAACAAATAATTTAACGTCGGAACAATTTCTAGTGCCAGGAAACTAACTAAAGGTTTGACACTTAAAGTTAACATCCTGAGGCAGCGGCTTATTTTTATTTTTGCTTGCTCAGTGCCTTTGCCTATGTATCGTCCGATCTAAAAAATTACTTTAGAGAAAAATTGACCTTTTAAAAATTTCCTTTTATTTCAACAATATACGATATCCATGGTGACAGTTTTTTGACGGTTTCACTTTTGCTTGTGGTAGAAAACGGCCAGAAAATTTTTCTGGCCAACCGCTCCGACGTTAGGAGAAAATAAGCGAAACTTGCAAATGATGATTCTGGGCCTTGGAAGAAACATTTTTCACACTACCCCCCGGCTTCAGAATCATCCCGTTTAGTTGCGTATTATCCTAATAATGATAATGCTGATTGAGGGCGTTGATTGGCCTGTGCAAGTACTGTGGTACTAGCCTGCTGGATAATCTGGTTGCGCGTCAAGCTAGCCGTTTCCGCCGCAAAGTCCGTATCTTTAATACGTGATTGTGCACCATTCAGGTTTTCAGCAACGTTGCTCAGGTTACGGATTGTTGATTGGAAACGATTCTGCAAGGCACCCAATGACGCACGTTGTGCACCGATAGTTGAAATCGCCGTATCAATTGCCGTCAAAGCTGCAGAAGCGCCGGCTGCGGTAGAAACATCAACTGTACCCACACCCAACCCAGAAGCACCGAAACCACCTGTACGTGAAATATTGACAGAAATACTTTGCCCTGCATTGGCACCTACCTGGAAAGTGGAGGAAAAGGTACCGCTTAAAATCGCATTACCGGCAAATTCGGTATTTGCGCCAATTCGTGATAGTTCCGCCACCAAGGCGGTCACTTCCTGCTGTAATGCCGTGCGATCAGCAGATGCGTTGATACCATTTTGTGATTGTATAGCTAACTGGCGAATACGCTGTAATGAAGTGGTAGACTCCTGTAGCGCACCTTCAGCTGTTTGTACTAACGAAATCGCATCATTGGCGTTTCTGACAGATTGGTTTAAACCCTGGATTTGTGAAGTAAAGCGATCTGTAATTTGCAAACCAGCGGCATCATCTGCGGCACGATTAATGCGAAATCCAGAAGATAATCTTTCAAATGATGTGCTTAATGCATTACCAGAATCAAAAAGCTGGCGCTGGGCATTTAATGAAGAAACATTGGTATTAACAAATAAACCCATGATGGTACTCCTACACTCTCGATCCAGCTCATTACTTGAGGGGTATTGGCTGTTTCGCGACTAACGTCGTTCGATATATGTTTAAAACATAACAACAACTTCGGAGGTAATTTGAAGTTATTGTCACTGGCTCTCTCAATTTATGTATCGTCCATGCAAAAAAATCCTTGACTGTTTTTTTGACTTTTTTCTATCTCTCTGATCCTATTGAAAAAATTCGTTTCCCAGAGGCGGTTAAGAATTCAGGAAATGGTTTAAGCTGGCTACCAACAACGCGATTAGAGGAAAAAGAAGCAGCGTGCAGGATTGACTTTTCTCACCTCTATCGCTTGACTAAAATAATCAATTGGACAACTTGCAGACTCACCTGATTGGTGCACTGCGGCGCATTCAAAATATTATGCATTTCCAAGCGGTTACCCTATATTTGGAGCGGTCAACTGATTAATTTAGTCATAATTTAATAAAACAAGTTTGAGTAGCAAATGAAAGTTCAGGACATCATGAGTAAACGTCCGGTATGCGTTTCCTCCGGCGAGACCATGTGGGCGGTTAAACGCATCTTTGATAAACACCTGTTTCATCACATTCTAGTGGTTGACCAGGGGGCATTGGTGGGTGTGCTTTCTGATCGAGACTATTTAAAAGCCGTCAGCCCTCATGTCAAAAGTGGCAGTGTCAGTTCCAGAGACCTGGCGACAATGAATAAAAAAGTGCATCAAATTATGTCTCGTAAGGTCGTATCAATTGAGTCCAATGCGCAAGTTATGCACGCTGTCATGTTATTTAACGAATACAAAATTTCTTGTTTGCCTGTACTGGAGGACGGTAATTTAGTCGGCATTTTAAGCTGGCGGGATATTATGCGGTTTTTGCAGGAACGAGTCTTATCTAAGCAGCAGAAAAGTTAATACCTTTCCACACTAATGGGCTTCCGTACTTTAATATTGTTCCTAACCAATCGATGTAATTAATTTCACCTTCACTGGAAAGAAAAAGGCCAGGATATTATCCTGGCCAACCGCTCCGACGTTAGGAGAATGTGAGCGAAAACTTTTTTGGAAGATTCTGATACCGTAGAGCTTATTTCACACTACCTCCTGGCTTCAGAATCTACCTGATTTTAGTTTATCCAAGCAGTGACAATGCGGCCTGTGGCTGCTGATTTGCCTGGGCAAGTACCGTGGTACTGGCCTGCTGGATAATCTGATTACGCGTTAAACTTGCTGTTTCTGCCGCAAAATCCGTATCCTTAATTCGGGATTGTGCACCCGACAGATTTTCAGCGACGTTACTCAAGTTACGAATCGTAGATTGAAAACGATTCTGCAAGGCACCTAATGATGCTCGTTGTGCACCGATCGCTGAAATAGCAGTATCGATGGCAGTTAGAGCTGCCGAAGCACCTGATGCAGAAGAAATATCAACTGTACCAACACCTAAACCAGACGCTCCGAAACCGCCGGAGCGAGATAAATTAACAGAAATGCTCTGCCCCGCGTTTGCACCTACCTGGAAGGTTGATGAAAACGTGCCGCTTAGCACTGAGTTACCGGCAAAGTCAGTATTTGCACCAATTCGCGACAACTCTGCTACCAATGCTGTCACCTCAGACTGCAGAGCAGTCCGGTCAGCTGATGAGTTGATACCGTTTTGAGACTGGATAGCCAACTGACGAATACGTTGTAAAGAAGTGGTCGACTCCTGTAACGCTCCTTCAGCGGTCTGTACTAGCGAAATCGCATCATTCGCGTTTCTTACAGACTGATTTAAACCTTGAATTTGTGAATCAAAACGATCAGTAATCTGCAAACCGGCTGCATCGTCTGCGGCACGGTTGATACGGAATCCTGAAGATAGTCTTTCAAAAGACGTACTTAATGCATTACCAGAATCGAACAACTGGCGCTGGGCATTTAGTGAAGATACATTGGTATTTACGAATAAACCCATGATAAAACTCCTACACTCTCGATCCAGCTCATTACTTGAGGGGTATTGGCTGGGTACTGACTTAGGTCAGATCGAAATGTTTAAAATAACAACAATAAATTAAGGGTTACTTAAAATACTGTTACTGGCTCTCTCGTTTAAAGTTATCGTCTTAGAAACGAAGACCTTTACCAAAATATTGCAGATTTTTTCATCTTTAAGGTTTGCCTGACCCTCAGCTTCTGATTTAACCTGTTGATAGATATTGAAAATATGATTGGAATTTGACGATGAGAATTGCCTCAGTTTCTTGTCTATGGGACAAAGCTCAGCACAATGCCTTTACCGATTTAGTCCGATTTAATGGACAGTTGATTTGTTGTTTTCGTGAAGCCTCTACCCATATCAGTCCTGATGGGAATATTTGTCTTGTTTACTTCGATGCGAAACGACAAATCAAAGAGCATTTAAGAATTCGGTTACCTGACTGCGACCTGCGCGATCCAAAACTGTCAGTCACACCAGATGGCAAATTGTTGTTGCTGGCGTACGCAAAGTTTTTTGAGGGATCAGCCGATGGTCGGCACACTTCGGCAGCAATCTGGACCTCGTCAGATGGCAATTCATTTTCGCAGCATCGCACAATTGCAGAGCGTCAGTGGTGGTTGTGGCGAGTAAGGTGGCACAAGAACTCGCAGGTATGTGGCAATAATGTTGCTCAGAAAGCCTATGGTTTTGCCTATAATCGTAGTCAAGAAAGAATAAAGCTTTACGCAGGTGATCCACGCCGGGCATTTCACCTTGTCCAGGACGAAGCGCTGTCCAAAAGGAAACACAATCTTGGATACCCGAATGAGAGTGATATGTTATTTCGAGACAACACAGCTTTTGCTCTGGTGAGAAGAGATGCGGACAGGTGTTCAGCACAACTTGGCGTTGCGACCTATCCTTTTGTTAACTGGCGCTGGCACGACTTAAAGGTTTATATCGGTGGTCCCGTCATGACCTGGCTGGACGATGAAAGCATCATCATTGCTGGACGAATCTGGTATCAGAGACAATTCAAAACGGCACTGTTAACACTGAACCTAAAGACTAAAAACTTGCGTCTGGCCTGTATATTACCCTCAGCTGGTGACAACAGCTACCCAGGACTTGTCAAGGATAACGAACAATTGCTGGTCAGCTATTATTCCAGCCACCAATATCAAAAAAGCAATATCTATCTGGCAGAAGTGCAACTAGAAAGTGTTAGTTAAATAAAATCAAACAACGACAAGCTCGTCACTCGGGAAAAAGTTTGTTGTGCCGCCTGTAAGGCAGTTTCCTGCTTGCTTAACTCAGAAACCGCTTCGGCATAATCGACATCCTGAATCTCCGAACGCGCCGATTTATTGGCCAACTCCAAATCCAAATTTGCGCTTTCTACGGATTCGGCAATGTTCATACGACCACCGATAGCCGCCGTAGCATCAGATACAGATTCAAGACCGTTGTCTAACCCAATCAACGCATCAGCAATGGCTTCATCAATCTGAGCGGAACTCAACGTATTGTCTTTTAACGCTGTGGCGAGATCATTGAGTGTTTCCGCCAGACTTTTCTTTTCCGGGGTGGATAAGGTAAATTCGACAGTCTCGCCAGCATTAGCCGTTACGTTGAATTGGATACCATTAAACGTGAAAGGTTCGCCTGAGGTAAAATTGACCGTGCCTATATTAGTTGCAGCTGCATCAGTGAAGGTTATTTGAGTACCTGCACCATTCACTGTCCCTGTAAATACGTTGTTAGCTGCCGTCACCGCATCGAAATTGGATTTATGAAAATTGTCGAATGTCGACTGCTGCGTTATCTCGATACTGGCTGAAGCCGCAGTCCCCCCCGTTACAGTAGATTTAAGCCGGGCTAGAACATTCTCAAACACTTCCCTCCCCGAATCTCCAGTGGCGACACTAACATTGTCAGAAATTTGAATTCGATTTTGACCATCATCACCTTGATACTGGTATTTGTTGCCAGTGGCTGACGGGTCATAAATGAATGCCGCTGAATCTGACTGAAACCCTGAAAAAATATAATTGCCATCTGCATCACGACTATTCATTAAATCAAAAACCTGATCGCGAATTTGTTCGATCTCTTCCCCAATCGCAGCCCGATCTTTATCACTATTGATGCCATTGCCCGCTTGCACAGTTAACGATCGCGCTCGCTGAACAGTCTCGGTAACGTTGCGTAAAACCGCCTCTTCTTGCGACAAGTTATTCTGCAGTAACGTATTATTTTTGTTGTATTGAGCCAGTTGATCCAGTTCTTCGGTCAAACGCAATACCTGAGCCGCCCCAACCGGATCATCGGAAGCTGACAAGATTCGTTTACCTGAACTCAACTGCTGTTGGGTTTTAGCTAGGCCCAATTGATTATCGGTGACTCCGCGAATAGCCTGATCAAAAATTTGGTTGGTAGAAATTCGCATAACCTACCTCACTGCTCCAAGAATGGTTTCAAATAAGCTTTGCGCCGTGCTCAATACTCTCGCTGAAGCCGTGTATGCTTGCTGGAAACGAATCAAATCCGCCGCTTCTTCATCTAAACTGACTCCAGAAACGGAATTAAACCAATCACCGGACTGGCGTTCCATAGCTAGGGTTGCATCGTAACTAATTTCAGCGCTGGCTGCTTTTGTCCCTACATTGTTAACGACACTACTGTACGCTTCATTAAAGGAAATTGTTGTGGAACTGCCATTATTTGACTGTAATACAGTGTCTGCATCCTGTAATGCAGCCATTTGTCGTCCGTTACTATTATCGTTAAAACCATTGGTATTATAACTTACAGTAAAAGTGTCCCCTGCTTGTGGCACACCATCAATACTAAAGTCATAACCGGGATAGTCATTCAAGGCGCTAAATTCGGCATCCCACGCAGGTCCCGCACCGTTGGTTTCAGCATAGGCCAGAATGTTTTCCAAGGTGGTGGCATTAGTGACTGTGGTGATAACTGTACCCGCCGAATCTCGCACTTCATAACTGTCTGCACCAGTAAAAACAATTGTGGTAGGCGCACCTAAGCCGCCCGTATCCGGGGATGCGCCTGGGCCCTGCAGTCCTCCCGCGCCAGTAAACGCCGAGGAATCGGGGTCCGCATTGGTTGCATCAACAAATGTATTGGTCACTGTCGTGCTGCTAATAGTGGCATTGCCGAGATTACTTGAAGAAGACTCCACTCTGACAGGTGCCGCAAAAGCTAAATCTTCAGGACGAGTAATATTCATTTCTAAACTACTCGCAGCGCCTTTGGTTGGCTGTAATAGAAATTGGTCACCGGCGGTATAGTTATCCTGATCCGGAAATTCAACTTCCAGCCCACCGTTTATTGTCGTGTATGTACCCGCTGCTGCATCTACCCCTAATAACGTTTGGGTAACGGGATTACCACTGCTATCGGTAATTGCAGTGCCATCAGGATTTAAAAACTCGACAGTAATATCAACGGTATCTGGAGCCCCTGTTGTCACAGCATCAATCGTGATGCGATAGTCAGCGCTGGTAATCGCATTGCCTGAGCCATCTGGCATTCTGGCATTCACCCCAAGCGCGCTGTCAGCATTATCCTGATACGCAAGCCCGGTAAAGGTTGGAATAGTAAAAATGTCGCCACCTAGCGCCCCATCCAGATCCATACCCAACTTATTTTGTTCATTGAGAGCATCTGCCAGAGCCAAAGACATTTGTCCGATATCTCTGCGACCGTTTTCCAACACTTCATCACGAAAGCGCAATAACCCACCTATCTCACCTCCGACATTCAGGTCTCCCAATGGGATGGATATATTGGAATTTGTCGGTACCGTTAGCTCTAGTTCCTGACGGGTAATATCTGGATCACCGCCAAGAGAAAACAGATTAAAGGTGCCATCTTCCAATATTAATGGCTGTCCAGTCACTAGGTTGACCAGGGTACTGCCATCGCTGCGCGGGATGGTGTCGATCTCGACATATTGTGCCAGTTCTTTTATGGCCTGATCCCGCTCATTTTTTAAGGCTTCAGTGCCTGACGTCTGCGCGGCAAACTGAGAACCTTTCAATTGTTCATTCAATTCAGAAACAACTTCGATTAAATCATTGACCTGATCGACAGTGTCACCGATTTCATCATTGACGCTTTTTAGGGCGTTAGCATAATAGCCATCAAGCGTATTGATTTGTCCTACCATCGCTTCAGCCTGAGCAATCACGAGCTGCCGGGAAGATAAGTTGTTGGGGTTGTCTGTCGCCGTTTGTAAAGAGGCAAAAAATCGACTCATCGCTGCAGCGATACTATTGGATTCAGAGGCCAACAGGTTGTCCATCAAATCCACTTTCTCAAGATAGACCGTGGCCTCGCCCAGAGAAGAAGTATCTCTAATATTCTGTTCATAGGCGAAGCGATTTATCTGGCGCTCAACGCCTTTGAAAAGGACGCCACCAACCGACTGAGATTCCAAGGTACCACGCTGTTTGACATAACCTTCGGTATTGACGTTAGCAATATTATTTGCTGTCGTGTTGATTAAGCTTTGCTGGGCGTTCAACCCAGACTGAGCGATAGTAAAAATATCTGTCTGTAACATTACACCACCCCTATATACCTAATCCAGAAGCGACTTGATTGAGTCGCTCGCTGTTAAGTACCGACATCACTTTGTCCTTATAACCAGGATCAGTAGCGTAACCGGCCTGCTGCAGCTCTGAGAAATACTGCGCAGGTTCATTGGTTTGCTGCAACGCATTGCTGTAACGCGGACTGGACTTTAAAAAATCTACATAATCATGCATGGCATGCTCAAATGAATCATAACCACGAAATGCCGCCTTCGTTTTATGAGCGGTCTCGCCCTGAAACTCGAGCGTATCGACATAATGTTTTTCACCCTGCCAACCACGGCTGGCTTTAACACCGAATAAGTTGTGGGAGTTTCTTCCATCACCGGAATGAATCATATATTGTCCCCAGCCTGTCTCAACTGCGGCTTGAGCTACCATTGCTTTGGGATCAAGGCCTATATCTTTAGCAACCTGTTGGGCAATTGGCAGCAACGATTCAACAAACTCCTCAGGTGAACCAAAACCCGCCTGCTTACTGGGCACACCTGCATTGCGGCTATTTTCAGTGCCCAATGCCGATTGAATGGCGGCCTCCACTTCATTTAGATTAGGTTGTTGCTGGCCACGGAACTGCTCAATATTAGCGCCACTTCTCAGTGCGCTAGCAGGAATCACACCACTGCCTTGAGGGTCCAGTTGTTGTACTATGACGTCGGCCAATCCCACATTCCCGGTGGCAGCCATATTGGTGGCCAATTGTTGATCATGCATATCACGATAAAAGCGCACTTGCTGGGAGTTAAATGGGCTGTCTTCATCTGCCAGAACATCCTCAGCGGCACGCATTGATTTAAGCATCATATGCAAAAATATTGATTCAAATTGTTTTGCGGTTTCTTCCAGCGCTTCCCTGTCATTCTTTCTTGCCCCCTGACGCAATACGTCAAGGCCATTGATGTCATAGCTGTTGCGAGCTTGGTCAAGCTGGCTTTGCATCAGGTTTGAGGTATCCATAAAAACGCCTTTTACCTATCAGATAACAATGAGTTCACCTTGTAGCGCTCCAGCTTCGCGAAGCGCTTCAAGGATAGCCATTAAATCACCGGGTGCGGCACCCACTTCATTGACCGCACGGACCAATTGATCCAGGCTTACACCTGGATTAAATTTAAACATGCGACTGTCATCAAGATTGACATCGACAATGGATTGTTGGGTAACTGTTGTTTCGCCCTCACCCAATGCATTTGGCTGCGATACCTGTTGAGTTTCCGCTATCGTGACGGTTAGTCCCCCGTGGGTAATTGCTGCCGGTTTCAATTTGACATCCTGGCCAATAACAATGGTTCCTGTGCGGCTATTAATTACCACGCGCGCTGGCGCATCTGCTGGGGTAAATTCAAAATTCTCAAGTGTCGCCAGAAATCCAACACGCGCTCCTACCTCCCGGGGTGCGGAGACTCGAACCGATGCAGCGTCAAGAGGAGTGGCAATGATATAACCTTTTTTAGGATCAGCGCCTAAACGATCATTGATAACATCCGCCAATGCTTTGGCAGTGGAAAAGTCCGGATAATTTAAATTAAGGGTTAAATAGTCTCCATTCATTAGGCCGCTGGGAACAGTCCGTTCCACGACTGCGCCATTTGGTATGCGACCAACCGTAGGTGTATTAGACACTATGCGGCTGCCATCAGCACCTTCTGCACCAAAGCCACTGACTACCAGGCTCCCTTGAGCAACGGCATATACATTACCATCCATCCCTTTTAGGAAAGTCTGCATCAAAGTTCCACCGCGCAAGCTTTCAGCTTCACCGATAGAAGAAACCGTGATATCTATTTTTTGTCCTGGCTTAGCGAATGCAGGCAGATCGGCATGCACGGCCACTGCCGCGACATTGGCAATCTTGGGTGACACGTTACTTGGTAAAGCAATACCAAAATTGGCTAACATGGCGCGAAAACTTTGCTCGGTAAACGGGCTCTGTTCGCCGGTACCCGGTAACCCCACAACCAACCCATAACCAATTAGCTGGTTACTGCGTACACCTTGAATGGATACTGCATCTTTTATTTTTTGCGCTTGTACAGGTAAGCAAGTGCCAACTGCTACAAGCGACATAAACACTAATTTCAGGAGTAAACGTAACATCATGATCTCCTAGAATGGCCACCAGCCAGAATTGAAAAACTTACCTAACCAACCCTGTTGCTGCACTTTGGCAAAACTGCCTGTGCCACTGTACTGAATTCGGGCATTGGCTATCTTTGTAGACAACACTTCATTGGTAGGATTCACATCCTGAGGTCTCACAATGCCAGTCAAGCGGATATATTCATCCCCTTGGTTCAGAGTAATCCATTTTTCTCCGCGAACAATTAAATTACCATTTGGCATCACCTGTACTACAGTGACTGAGATATTGCCACTGAGGTTATTACTTTGATTGGACTGAGCATCGCCTTCAAAATCGTTCTGGGCATTCAGATCAAATTGAAAATCCCCCCCCGTCCCTAAATTCAGCACAGCGCCACCAGGGCCAGTAATAGGATCGAAATCAATTTCTGATTCTCTTTCCAATGTAGTATTAGCTGATTTTGTCGCCGATGTATTCTCTCTGAGTATGACCGTAATAATGTCACCCACTCTTTTTGCTTTGGCATCAGAATAAAGACTGTTGGCCATCATTGGATTGAAAATAGAGCCGTCACCCGACACCTTTTGTACCGGCATTTCTGGAATAATAGGGGCAAACATCGGATCGTTTGGTCGCGGCGAATGTTGCACGGTAGATTGACAAGCAGTAATCAATACACTTGCAAACATTGTCGCGACTACCTTGTTTATCTTATTGCTCATCATCTTTACCTGCTTAAAATAGCGATTAAAGTTGCTGTATTACCTGACCGAGCATCTGATCGACAGATGAAATAACCTTTGAGTTCATCTCATACAGTCGCTGACTTTCTATCAAGTTAACCAGCTCTTCCGTCACATTTACGTTCGATGTTTCCAATGATCCCTGAATAATAGAACCCAACCCATCTAAGCCAGGAATACCCTGTATTGGTGCACCACTGGCTGCAGTTTCTACGTACAGATTCTGCCCGATTGGCTGTAAACCCGCGGCATTTACAAAATCTGAAACATTCAATTGGCCCACGACGGTAGGATCGGCCTGACCACGCACTTGCACTGACACTTCGCCATCCTGTGAGATCGTGACCTGTTGAGCATCATCCGGAATGGTGATATTTGGCTGTAACAGGAAACCTGCACCAGGTGTTACTATTTGCCCAGTGTCATCCAGCGTAAACTGGCCATTTCGGGTATAGGCTAAAGAGCCGTCGGGCTGCAAAATCTCGAAGAACCCTCTTCCCTGAATAAGCATATCCAGGGAGTTTTCGGTAGTTAGCAGGTTACCCTGAGTATGTGATTTTTGAGTGGCAACGACTTTACTACCCGCGCCAAGCATCAAACCAGAAGGTAACTCGGTGTCTGCTGAAGAACGACCACCGGGTTGGTTAATATTTTGATATAACAGGTCTTCAAAAATGGCTCGATCTTTTTTAAAGCCCACCGTACTTGCGTTTGCCAGGTTATTGGAAATCACCGACACATCGGTTTGTGCCGCATCCAATCCAGTTTTACTAATCCATAACGCCGGGTGCATAGATCACCTCCAGTTTTCTTACAATTACAAAATCATTAACATGCGGTTGCCGCGTCTATCCAGATCGCCCGCTTCTTTCATAAACTTCACTAACATTTCATAGTGACGTTGCGACTGAATAATGCCCATCATCTCTTCAATAGGATTCACGTTGCTTGATTCCAGCATGCCAGTTTCAATGCCCACCCCAAGATCCTGTTCAGCCTGTTGCCCGTCAGGAAGACGGAACAAACCGTCGGTACTTCTGGTCAGTTGCTGCAGATCCGGGTTGACCAGCTTGATTCGGGCTACTGTTTCCTGCACATTCTCGGGTGCCCCCTGAGGACGCACTGAGATGGTGCCATCGCTTGCAATATTAACGTTAGATAGCGGAATAGGCAGAAAAACCGGGCCAGCTTCACCAATAAGCTGATTGCCACGGGTATCCAGTAGTTCGCCATTTTCCCCCAACTGCAAGCTGCCATTTCGGGTATACGCTTCGTTGCCGTTTTTATCGACAACGGCAAACCAACCTGTGCCGGCTACGGCAATGTCTAAGTCTCTATTTGTTTGTACTAACGTGCCTGCATCGTATTTGTTGGCAGGAGATTCGGTCATAGCAAAAACACGCGTCGGCATGCCTTCACCAAAGGCTGGCATCGCTCTGGCCTGCGCCAGCATCGATTTAAAACCCGTTGTCTGTGCATTGGCAAGGTTGTTGGCTCTGACACCAGTGGCCAGTAGCTCCTGACTAGCGCCGCTTGCCGCGACATAAAGCAATTTATCCATGACAGAAATTTGACCTGTTAGTTACTTAACCATGGTGATTGCAACTATTGCGCCAACTTTAAGAGAAATACCGAATTTTGAGGAAGAAAAAAGCCGCGAAAATACGCGGCCAAAGGGACAAGTACAAAATGTACTTTGCTAACGATTTATCGAATTCCTAAAATGGTCTGGTTCAGCGCATTATTGATTTCCAGAGCACGGGAATTAGCCTGGAAGTTACGCTGAGCAATGATCATATCGATCAGTTCTGTGGTCAAATTCACATTGGATTGCTCCAGTGCTGACGAATTTATAGTGCCGAAGGTTCCTGTGGTGGCCTCACCCGCCAAAGCCTCACCAGACAGAATGCTCTCCTTCCAGGATGCATTGCCATCTTGAGTCAAACCTTGCTCGTTTGAAAATCTGGCCAAGGCGATACGACTAATAGGCTCTGAAGTACCATTTGAAAATGTGGCACGAACCAAACCATCTGGCCCAATATCAATACCTGTCAAACGACCAACGGGTAATCCATCCTGCTCCAGCGATGTCACTTCGAATGCAGACGCAAACTGTGTCGGTTCATCATCACCCAGCCCGGTGGCATCCAAATTAAAGTTCAAGGCGATTGTTTGGGTTATATCCGCCCCCGATGTTAGACCGGCCAATGGTATTGTCGTCGGCAGCAAAACATCTCCGGCAGTACCGGTAGGCAATGAAGCACCGTCAGCAGATTGAATCTGAGTAAAATCACCACTGGAGTTAAACACCATGCGTGTACCCCAGATACCAGTGTTGGTTGTGCCACCTCCAGGAGTGTCAAGAGTTTGCCCAAAGCCTACGTGGTTGGAACCACCATTGTTGACCGCACCTGCCGCTGCTGGGTCTGTTCCATCAGCATTGGTAAAATCATAAAACTCACCATCCACCGATGTCACAACTAACCATTCATTGCTGGCCGCATTGGAGTCTTTAATAAAATAAAAGGTCTGAATATGCGATTCACCTAAAGAGTCATAAATCGTGATTGATGTAGATGCGTTGAAGGTGGTGGTATCGTTTGGGTTAAAATCATCTGGGTCAATTGCAGTTTCGCCGGCTGGCAAGTTCATACGCAAATCGACTTCAGTCGTGGCAGAGGGATTACCAGAAGAGTCTGGTATTTGAACCGGTTCAGCCGTACTCAACGCAATTGATGAAGAACTACCATCATTATTTACGGGAAAACCCAGCAAATTATCGCCATTAGACGACACCACAAAATTGTCTTCATTCAGTTTGAATTGGCCAGATCGAGTGTAGGTAAAATCCTGAGAGGAAATATCTGGAATCGTGACAAAAAAGCCAGTCCCGGTTATGGCTAAATCCAGAGCAGTGTTGGTAAACTTCAAGCTCCCCTGGCTAAATTGTTGTGCCACTTCCTGAGTCAGTACGCCGTCACCCACTTTGGTGCGACCACCACCCAGCAGAGAAGCAGCAAACACATCACCAAACTCCGCTCTGGACTCTTTGAAACCGACAGTATTTACGTTGGCAATGTTGTTTGCCGTCGTATCTAAATCTTTTTGAGCAGCGTTTACTCCACTCAGGGCAATATTAAATGACATTGCTCACTCTCCTGTTCAAAAACTTACTAGTTACCAATATTGATGATGTCAGAGAGACGAATACTTTCATCTCCCGCCAGGTTCAGAATGACACCTTCAGTACCCGAACCCGCCAGACTGACACTGTTTACGCGTCTATTGACACCGAACTGTAGCGCTTCGGTTTGACCGTTTACTTTGCCTTCAATGTTGATGGTGTATTCCCCTGGAGGCATAATACGACCTTCATTATCCGTGCCATCCCAGCCAAATTCGATATTCCCGGCTTGCGCGCTACCGACATTCATGGTGCGAATCACTTGTCCTGCCTGGTCTTCGATGGTGATTACCATATCCTGCACATCACGAGTTGTGATTGCTGTACCGGTCACTTGTGCGGACATCTGGACATCCAGCTCGGTATTTAAACCATCAACCGTACCTGTCGCCTGAATATTATATTTGCCGCGTGGCAAAAGATTGCCGTCATTGTCAGTACCATCCCAGCTAAACGGGATAACTCCCGCGTCTTGAGAACCCGCCTCAAACTCACGTACAACAGAACCGTATTCATCAACGATTTGAATGCGCATATCATCCACCGGCGCCTCGGCGATTATGCCACCGGTCACCGTACCATCCTGCCAAGTGCTTGAAGTATTACTGTTGACCAGCACCGTTTGACCAATCAAACTGGTGGCCTGCAAGGCCTGATTTGAATTCATTGATGACGCAAATTCATCGAACTTGCTATTTAATTGTGACAAGCTATCCGCCATTGTGAAGCTGGTCATCTGGGATACCATCTGGTCATTGTCGACGGGTTTAGTTGGGTCCTGCATAGATAGTTGCTCGGTTAGCAGTGCAAAGAAGTCCTCTTGGCTCAGTTGTGAATTCTCTGTGCCATCAGAAATTGGAACTCCTTCATCCTTCCAATAAAGTTCGTTATTAAGTAAACGATCACCAATGGTATCCATGATGGGCTCCTATCGGCCTTGGCCAAGCTGCATTACGCGGCGGAAAATCCGCTTAGTGGTATCGGCAACCTGCACATTTGTTTCATAAGCCTTTGATGCAGATAGCATATCTGCCATTTCTTCTACAACATTGACGTTCGGTTTATATATGTAGCCATTTTCATCGGCCATCGGGTGGCCTGGAGAGTACTCTATTTGCAATGGTGCCTGGCTTTCTACCACGCCAAGGACATTTACTCGTGACCCCATGCCCTGCTGATCAGTTGCCTGCTTCATTTCTGTGGCAAATACAGCATGTCGTGCTTTGTAAGTTTCGCCATAGCTGCTGCTTACGCTATTGGCATTTGCCACATTACTGGCGGTTGTATTCAGACGCACGCTCTCGGCCTGCATCCCAGTGGACGCAATGTCCATTACATTGAAAAGACTCATCCGCCTTGCCCTCCAGATATCGCTTTTTTCATACCTTTCAATTTCCCATCGAGAAATTGTAGACTTGCCTGATAACGCAAACCGTTATCCAAAAATTGGTTTCTTTCGATTTGTGCTTCAACAGTATTGCCGTCACCCGTGTCTGGTTGCGTTGGCACGCGATAACCCATTTCAGTATTACTGACCATACGACCTGACAGGTGCTTATCTGAAGTGCGCTCCATATGCATAGACTGTTGGTAGCGTGCACTGGACATGGCTTCTTTGAAGTTAATATCCCGAGCTTTGTAACCTGGCGTATTCTGATTAGCCAGATTGCCGGCAATAACTTCCATGCGGTCCGTTCGCACTCGAACGGCACGATGATGGAAAGCTGTTAACTTGTCTAAACTGATCGCCATTTTTTTCTCCAAAAGTGTCAAAAAAACAATGACAGAAACCTTTGGTGAAGAAAAAGCAAAAGATATGCCAAGAAATCACTAAGAGAACTTACATGGCCTAAAAAAAGGGGGATATATTATTTATAAATCAAATGGTTAAGTAGATTATCGAGGCTATTTCTTAGAATAATAAAGTCCTGGATTACAGCGTACCATATCGTATTCAGTCGACAATCCAGCCATAGATTCGGACGCACCTAAGAACAAAATCCCCTCTTTACTCAACACAGAGGCAATTTTTTGCAGGATGTTTGCCTTCACTTCCGGGGCAAAATAAATCAATACGTTGCGGCAAAACACGATATCAAACTTACCCAACCCAGCAAAACTATCAAGTAAATTTAATGACTTGAAATTCACCATACGTTGAATTTCGGGTTTGATTTTCAACGTACCATCACCGACTTTGTCAAAGAACTGGCGCTTATGTTCTTCTGTTAACCCACGCGATATGGACAAATTGTCATATGTGGCATTCTCGCATTTCTCCAGCATTTCAGTCGATAATTCAGTACCCGTTATGCTGACACCGGGAAACGAGGGATTACTTTTCGCGTATTGATGGGCCATCATGGCAATGGAAAACGGCTCTTGACCGGAAGAGGATGCGGCGCACCAAATCTTTATCGTTTGTCTTTTCGCCGATAACCTGGGAAACAGGTCATTCGATAAAAGTTCAAACGGATACTTGTCTCTAAACCACAAGGTTTCGTTTGTGGTCATGGCATCAATCGCATCGCATCGCAAAGCACGATCACGACCATTAATGACATCATTTATGACTTGTGTTAGTGACGCGTAATCATATTTGCGCATCAGTGGCGACAGGCGACTACGTACCAAATATTGCTTATTGGTACCTAACACGATGCCGCAGCGACGTTCAAGAAACTCACTAAATAGCGTGTAATCGTCTTCGCTGATGTTTTTGCTGGACACGCAGTATTATTCCTGCGCCGTGACGTCTAACCACTTTTTCACAGCCGTCGCTAATTCGTCAGGATGGAATTTAGCGATAAAATCATCGGCCCCCACCTTTTTCACCATTGCCTGGTTAAAGACCCCACTCAGAGAAGTATGCAATACGACGTGAAGTTTCTGCAGCTCTGGTGTGCTTTTAATCTCGGCGGTCAAGGTGTAGCCGTCCATTTCCGGCATTTCGATATCAGATACGATGACACCCACTTTATCCGTGACATCTCCGGTCTCTGCCGCTATTTCTTTCAAACGTTCCAGTGCTTCTTTACCGTCTTTTGCTGCTTCGATTTCAAGCCCCAGTGACGCTAATGCTTTTTTCACCTGACTGCGAGCGACCGATGAATCATCGGCGATAAAGATAATCTTGTTATCCAGGCTGGGTTCGTGCTGCGCCAACGTCTCCACCATATCTTCACTGACTTCGGCTCTGGCAGGTGCGATTTCATTAAGAATTTTCTCAACATCGAGAATTTCAATCAATTCTCCATCGACTTCCGTCACCGCAGTAAGATAGCTTGCCTTTCCCGCGCCCTGTGGCGGTGGCAGAATGGCCTCCCAGTTAATATTGATAATACGCTCAACTGAACCGACTAAAAATCCCTGAATTGAACGGTTGTATTCCGCAATAACGATAAAGCTATTGGTCACATCATCAATTCGGCGGCCACCGGTTGCCATACTCATATCAATCACTGAAATGGTTTGCCCCCTTATATGCGCCACACCGCGCACCAAAGGATTCAATCGTGGAATTGATGTCAGCGGCGGACACTGTAATACCTCGCGAACCTTAAACACGTTGATACCATACCGCTGAGAACTGTTGAGTCTAAATAACAGTAGTTCCAGCCGGTTTTGACCAACCAGTTGGGTTCGTTGGTTTACAGAATCAAGGATTCCCGCCATAAAGCACCTCAAATAATTTCAAACCAGGCACGCAATTTGCGACAACAGCATGAGTGGTATTTAAAGCGTCCAAAAATTGACGCTTTCCATATGGGTTACAAAAGCTGTCTTTAAGCATAGCCAAAACTGAAGAATGTGAACATGAAAAATTTAGCCTACTTAATGAAAACATTGCAATTTTTCGCAGTTACAGGGTTTATAACAACCAATACTGCGCTGGCGCAAGAAAATAATTCAGCCCGGCTGATGGTTGAAATGGTCGCAGAACAATATGTTGGCGCCAATATTATTACCGCGCCAGACAGCGAGGTGATGATTTCTGCACGCAATATTGATGAGCGCGTGCATATTCCCGCCTGCCCAGTAGAAATGCAGGCTGAGAGCACACCTGAGTCACTAAAACAAGCAAATGTGACGGTCAAAGTCTATTGTCCAAGCAATCAGTGGTATCACTACTTGTCTGTGCAAGTACTCGAAACACAGGACGTCGTTGTCCTGCGCGATAGTCTTGCACCCGGCACATTGATTACCAGGGATTTATTGGAGACAACAAAAATGGATCGGAAACGTTTAAGAGGGGGCACTTTTGCCGATATAGAAGATGTGCTGGGTGCCAGAGTCAAACGCCGAGCCCGTGCTGGCAATCCGTTAACTCAAAAAAGTGTTTGTTTTGTGTGTAAAGGTGATGCGATTGTTATCACGGCCAGTACCGGAAGCCTGGAAATTAAAACCACTGGTATTGCCCAAGAAGATGGCAACATCGGTGATTACATTTTGGTTAAGAATCGCAAATCAAAAAAGGTGGTTAACGCACAGGTCACCACTGTGAATGAAGTTGAAGTACAAATTTAGCACTATTAGGCGAAGAAGAAATTCCAACAATCACAGTTAGACTAAAGTCGTAAATCATTGAAAATAATATATAATCTAAGATAGTGGTTGGCTGTTAAGAAAAAAACCAAGAAAAACTGCCTAAAAGCCGCATTTTTGCTAAAGTGTTTGATGCTCAGGCCGATAACACAATTGAGGTTCTAAAGTAGTGGATATAAACCATGGCTATTAACAATGTAAACAATACGGGTCAAAAGCCCCAGCTGGAAAGCCAAAAGCTTAATCAGCAACAGGCTGCGACTGAGACTGCGAATAATGCGCAGCAACAAGCCAAAACCGCTGCTGCACCCGTTAGGCAGGACTCGGTATCATTGACTCAATCTGCGCAGCAACTTGCTAACGTGCAGAAAAAAGGCAATGACGCTCCGGTAAATCAGGAAAAAGTTGAGAAGTTGAAACAAGCCATTCAGAACGGCGAATATCGCATCAACCCTGAACAGTTGGCGTCGAAGATTGCGAAAGCGGAAGCAGAAATTTTCGGTTTAGGTAAAAATTAACCTATGACAACACACGCTCCAAAGTTGTCCGGACAGATTGAACGATTGAATGCGTTAAAAGATATGTTAACGCAAGAACTCGAGCTCATTGTGTCTCGTGATGCTGATGCGTTGTTGTCACTGGTTGAAAAAAAGCAAGAACTGCTGGATCAAATTAATGCTGATGAACGTCTGATGACGTTGCTGCAGCAGCCTGCTGAGCAGCTGAGCGAAGCAGACGCAGACATCACTGAACGTGCCAAGTCATTATTAAAAGACTGTCAACATCAAACCAACGTCAATTCCATTGCAGTACAAAAAAATCAAATTCGTATTGAAGCACTGCGACGGATACTGATCGAATCACGTAACAAAGAGTCCATGACCTACGACAAAGCCGGAAGAGCTCAAAACAGTAGTCTGGGTGGTGGTGTAAAAGCCTAAGTTCTCATTGCTTTATCCGTTCAGAATTATCCATTCAAAGTAATCATATTACATCGCTAGCTGGCACTACGCTGTGTTCACGATATAAATGCAGGAAAAAGTAAAGTGCAATCATCAACTGCATCATTTTATCGTAAGCGTCCGGTCAAATACACCTGCCAGTTGAATACCTCTACCGCTAATCTGTCGCCATCAAACCCACAAGAGGAAGTAAGATGGCAACCCGTAAAACTAAAACCCAATGGCTGGCATTGTTTGCTGAGCAGGAAAACAGTGGACTCAGTGCTGCTGAGTTTTGTCGAAAACACAATCTCAGTGAACCCTATTTTTACCTCAAACGAAAAAAGCTCAGAACATCGTCAGATAAACTTTCGACGTTCGTTGCTGCAAGAGCCGAGCGGCAGGTGGTATCGGGTAATGCCGCACTGCGCTTTGGGAGCTGTCAGTTAGATGTGCCGGCAGGCGCTGATCCACAGTGGCTGGCGCAACTGATGAAATCCTTATCATGATCCAGTGGCAATGTGATCGGGTGCTGCTGCATCGTCAGCCGGTAGATTTTCGTAAATCCATTAACGGACTGAGTGCCATTGTCGAACAGGCGCTGGAGCAGGATGTGTTTGGTGGGCAGGTTTTCGTCTTCTGCAATAAACACCGTAACAAGATAAAAGTGCTGTACTGGGATAAAACCGGCTTTGCCTTGTGGTACAAGCGCCTGGAGAAAGAGCGATTTAAATGGCCCGATAAGGAGACCGGTGACGTTCTCTCACTGGGTCATGAACAGTGGCAATGGTTGTTATCCGGTCTCTCTGTTATCGCCCACAAGCCGCTACAGTATGGGCCTTCGGCCTTATAACCTGTGATCATAACAGGCATTTAACGATCACCGAATAATCTAAATAAAGTCAATAAGTTAGCGTGGTTATTGGGTAAAATGGGTTTCATGGATGAAGCACAATTACATCAACGTATCCGGGAACTGGAAAGCCAACTGGCGCAAAAAGATGCCAGAATTAACTGGCTGCAAGAGCAGTTCCGTCTGGCACAGCAGAAGGCCTTTGGTGCCAGCAGTGAAGGCCATCCCGGTCAGGGCGAGCTGTTTGATGAAGCGGAATCTGTTGTGGCTGAGCCGGAAACGAAATCGACACAGGTTGGCAGCCATGTGCGCAATAAGCCGGTTCGCAAACCCTTACCCAAATCATTGCCCCGAGAAACGGTGGTACTGGATTTAGCGGAAGATGAAAAAATCTGTGACTGCTGTCAGGGGCAGTTACATAAAATTGGTGAAGATACGGCTGAAAAGCTGGAGTTCATTCCGGCACAGGTTAAAGTCATTGAAACCATCCGCCCTAAATATGCCTGCCGGGCCTGTGACAAAGACGGTACAACAGGCCAGATAAAACAGACACCGCCAGCACCCGCCATTATCCCTAAAGGCATTGCCACCCCGAGTCTGTTGAGTCAGATAGTCACCAGCAAATACCAGTATGGATTACCCCTCTACCGGCAGGAGTCGATGTTCAGTCAGTACGGTATTGAACTGAGCCGTAAGACCATGGCCGACTGGATGATACGTTGCGCACAGTCACTGGAAATCATTTATGTTCTGTTGCGGCAGATATTGCTGCAACAGGCCGTCATTCAGGCGGATGAAACTACGCTGAAAGTGGTCAAAGAAGACAAAAATACCTGTTATATGTGGCTGTATTGCACAGGCTCCGACTCGCCCGTGCCTGACAGTCCGATACCCAATATCGTATTGTACGATTATCAGCGCTCCCGCTCCGGGCAGTGTGCCGTCGAGTTCCTTGATGGGTTCAGTCAGTTCCTGCAGGTGGACGGTTATCAGGGGTATGAACAGACTCAGGCAACCCTTGTGGGCTGTATGGCTCATGCCCGACGCAAATTCATGGAAGCAAAGCAATCACAGGTGAAAGGTAAATCCGGTAAAGCAGATATGGCCCTGAACCAGATACAGCAATTGTATGCCATTGAAAGGCGCATCACGGACAAAACCCCGGAGGAAAAGCAGGCGATACGACTGGAAAAGGCCGTGCCACTGCTGACTAAATTCCGCACCTGGCTGGAAAAGTCATCTTTGCAGGTGCCACCCAAATCTAAAATGGGTGATGCTGTAAACTACAGCCTGAACCAGTGGGAGAAGCTTATCCATTATACGCAGGATGGCCGACTCAGCATTGATAATAACCGCGCAGAAAGAGCAATAAAGCCTTTCGTCATCGGCCGGAAAAACTGGCTGTTCAGCAACACCGCCAGTGGTGCGAAAGCCAGTGCAACACTCTACAGCATCATTGAAACTGCCAAAGCCAACGACCTGGTGCCGTTTGACTACCTGAAGATGCTGTTTGAAGAGTTACCGAAAAGAAAATCAGATCACGATCTGTCAGATCTCTTGCCGTGGGAAATCTTACCAAACGAAACTACACCCGTTTAGGCGTAATTCCCCGGACGCTCACATTTTATCAATAATACAGTGACTCTTTAGAGGTTGGATTCGCTTATTTCGACTAGCCGGTAATTGGATATCTCAGGCCACGGCTGGGATTTAGAACAACCTGCCGATAAAGCCTTCTTTCACCCGCTTTGGCCTAGCGGTGGCAAGGTACAGGTCGTAAACCTTTTGAAAGTCCAGTTTTAACTCGGTTGCGTAAACATCTTCGCCAACTGGATAAGACTTTACAATTTCAGCACCTCTGATAACACCGTCAACAGAAGCCTGTAAACTGATATCTTCAACGACAAGGTTTGCCAACGTTTGATTACCGCGCACTTTGTGCCCGTAAACTTGTTCAGCCAACTCGCGGTAAGCGTCCAGTTTAGAAGCTTTAATTGCCATCAACATTTTTGCAGAATCACTGCTACCAGGTTGACTGGAAACCGGTGCGTAGCCAACGGCATTTAAAACGGGCTGGTTTTCAGGTTTAATGTACTCCCACTCGACATGCTGATCAGTAAAAGAACTGCATGCAGTTAAATAAATCGGGGCACATAGCACAAGCCCAATGATGGCCACTTTGTTCCTACCCAAACTTTTCATATTACTTACCTCTTGAAGGGACGCTGTTATTGCTCGCACAAATAATGCCAAACAATACCCACCTTAAAATATTCGACGGTCAAAACCTGTCTTAAAGTATATGCCTACTATGAAAGCAATATGCATACCACTTCAAACGAGACGCTTGCTACCCTGTAAGAGTGCACACACCCATCGAAAAATAGATTAGGCAAGACAAATCACTGTGCTTTTGGTATGCATCCTGCATTTCTTCATATAAATCACTGTAACTCTAAGCAGTCAGTAGGAAACTAAGCAAATTCGCTGTAATAAGCCAATATTTTGACGTTGCTGTGCTTGTTACACTAAATGAATCGTTAGCACGCTGTGAGATACCGGAGAGACCCGATGAAACAATGCAAACTTGTCCTTTGGCTTATGATGACCCTGTTAAGCAGTTCAGCTTCTGCCGCCTGGTTTGAAGCGTCTGGGCAGGCTGTTATTCAAAATGGCAATAAGCAACTAGCGCGCCAGCAAGCAACACAAGAGGCGATACGCCAGGCGTTGTTATTTGCCGGTGCTTCTGTGCGGAGCGTACAGAAAATGGCAGATGGGTTATTGCAGGACGAACGATTTGAAATTCGCGCCGCTGGTGAGGTGAATAGTGTTGAACTCATCGATGAGATGTACCAGGACAACATTGTCACTATACGGGTCAGAGCGGATATCTTCCCCAATGAAAATATGTGCAACTCCTCCGACTATAAAAAAAGTGTCGTTTCAACCTGGTTTCATATGGAAAACAGTCACCAGGCGACAGTAGGTGGCATATTTGATTTAGGCAAACCTCTGGCGGAAAAGATTAAACAGGAGTTCTCGGTATTTTCGCGATATGCCTATATTTCCAGAATCGAGCCATACAGTTTCGCTCCTGCTCCTGGCGACCTGAAATTGCAGGCCACCAGCTTAGCCCAGAAAACAGGTGCCCAATTTGTGTTAATGGGCAGTATCGTTGAACTCAGCGTGCAACAACCAGAAACGTCTTACCTGGACTATGTCACCTTCTGGGAAAGCCGCTCACTTATCCGCAATTTCGGTATCAAAGCCATCTTAATTGATGGCTCAACAGGTGAACTGTTATTTGAAAAAATATACCGTAGTCAGGGCACATGGGATTTTGACTTGCACCAAATGGTGGATACTCAAAGCAATAAACTATGGCAGTCTAGTTTCGGCGCTAGCATCAAACAGTTGATTCAAAAGCTAACCACCGATATTGACGAGACGATCAGATGTCTGCCCTCCTATGGTCGCATTGTTCAGGTAGCAAATAGTCAGGTGTCCGCGAGCATTGGCAGTAAACAGGGCGTCAAAAAAGGAGACGAATTAGCGGTCTTTCAGATTCGGGAATTCTTCAGCCCTAATGGCAGCCCGCTATTTCAGTATCAGGTTCATCCCTCAACATTTATCGTTGAACAGGTATTCCATAATTCTGCAATTCTGGTGTCGCAAAATGCCATGCCGCTTGGCAATATCCAACCCAATGACTTTGTAGTGCGACGTTAGCCCAAATTGGTTATTTGATAAACTGACAGCATGAGCAGAATAATTTACACTACTCTGCCAATAGCTTATACCGAACTGCAATTTGCGTCCCCATAGTTTAACTGGATAAAACGAGAGCCTCCTAAGCTTTAGATCTGCGTTCGAGTCGCGGTGGGGACGCCATTATTTTTATCTTCTTACTTTTTAATCTTTTTCTGCTGGACCGACTGCTATACTTTCAATTTAACGGTTGCATATCACAAAATATTGGTCAGTGTGATCACGGCCAAACTAATGAGGTGTCATGTCAGAATTACCAATCAGCCCGGTAGACAATCTGGACGTTTTGCGTGAATTAACGACTGAACCTATGTTGGTTGTCAAACCTACTGATGATTCGTTAAATCACTCTCTGGTATACCTCAATATTGCTTTTGCTGAACAATTAGGGTGGGAATTGCAGGATATTCCGGATAAAAATACATGGTGGCTAAAAGCCTATCCTGAACCTGACTATCGGCACGCTGTCGAACAGCATTGGGAGTTACTTTTTCAGGATGCCGTCGAGTCCGGTGACAGCAATATCACTCTTGAGGTCAACATTATGACCAAGCACCGGGGTTTGCGTCGGTTTAAAGTTACAGCAGAGATTGAAAGCCGAATCCTGATGGAACATTACGTGGTGTTATTTTCACCAATTGAGACAAATGTTACGTAAATACGGTAATATTCTTCTTTGGATAGTAATTGAGTTTTTCGGATAATGTGGCGCCTCTTTGTTTTACCTTTGGTTTTCGGTCTCCTTTCTGGAAAGGTAAGTGCAGCCGATTCCCTCATTATCTATACCGAACAGTTCCCCCCATATAATTTTCGTGACAATCGCGAAATCCGCGGTATCAATGTTGACCTGGTCGCTGAAACCTGCGTTAAATCTGATTTATTGTGTCACTTCCAATTGCTGCCATGGTCCAGAGCCATGAGTAACACCCTGGCAACCGACAATAGCGGCTTGATTTCGACTTCTCGCCTGCCAGCACGAGAAGACCAGTTTGCCTGGGTTGGACCGCTGGTTTCCAGCCGAGCCTGTCTCTATAAATTAAAAGAACGCTCGGATATAACCGTTTCTGATAAGGCCTCTTTATTGAATTACACTATCGGGGTTACCAGAGATGACGTTTATGAAAAAATACTGCTACGCTGGGGTTTCGAAGAAGGCAAAAACTACCTGGCCTATTCCAGAAAGTTTGAAGAAATCAGAATGTTTAAACTAAAAAAACAAGATCTTATTTTTGCCTCTCCCTTAGTCATGGAACGCCAGTTCGCCAAATACGATATCGCCATCGATGACGTAATACCCGTTTTAGAAGTCAAAGACGAAGCCCTTAAAGGAAATTACCTGGCGCTAAATAAAGCAGTATCTGCAGCGGTAATAAACAAAATGCAAAGGGTGTTAGACTCATTGAAAAACACGAATTTTGTGAGCAAAACAATTGCGAACTACGAAACGTTCCGTATCCAGGAACCGTCTGATAATGATGGCCCAAATCCCTGTCTAAATAGTGCTTTTCGCTATTGATCATTTAATGATTGACCAGACTATTAAAGGTAAATATACATACAGCGGCTAATCTTATGAATAGAGCAACACAGGATACTCATCCCGAATCAAATGATGATATGGTCTTCGATGAAGACGTTGATTTCGCAAGTGTCATGCAGGATGTCAAACCGATAAAGTCTGATGACAAAATCTTTTTGCAGGCTGGCAGCAGTAATGATTTGGCGAAACGATTGCGTCGCGAGAGCATTGCAAGGGAGCAAAAACGCCTGGAAAACTTTCTCACACTTGAAGATATTGAGCCTCTGGATCCCTACGCACAACTGCATTTCAAACAAGATGGTGTACAGGAAGGCGTTTTCAAAAATCTGAGATTAGGAAAATATCCACTGGATCACACATTAATAATTCAAAAAAACAAACTGGAGGTGGCACATGAAAAGGTATTCAATACGATTATCCAGAGTCATAATTATGGCCACAGAGCGCTACTGATTAAACACGGTCTCGATATTGATCGACGGCCTTTTTCTGGGTACTTAAAAAGTTACCTTAATATCTGGCTGCATCAAATGCCTCATGTCATTGCCTTTCACAGTGCCACTGCCAGACACGGCGGTCTCAGCGCTACTTATGTACTACTCAAGAAAAATCAACAGCAAAAGGAAGACAACCGGGAACTTCACAAATCCCGGTAATATTAGTTTGATACAGCAGTTTTTACTGCTGAGAAGTCACCTGATGTGACGAGGGCAATTCAGTTGACGAGGCAGAAGTACTGACGATAGCGCTTACAATAAGCACAACAACAGCGACAAAAACGCCCGCTAAGCCAAACCCTTTTCCAGAACGATTCATAGAGTACTCTTTTTTGTTATTATTTTTGGAAAACCCGATAAACCCACGAAAATCAATAAAATCATGGTTAAATTTCGCGATAACGCAGACATATCACTGCAACTCAAAATTTAGCTCTTAATATCAATTTGCACAAATACTAACCAAATAAACCCCAAACTACAAGGGTAGACTAATAAAATCAGTCACTTGCGTAAATATCGGGAAATTCGCTTGGGTATGTGTATTCATACCCTCTAACCCATTGTCCGTCGTGCATTGCGGAACATGCGCATCCAGGCACCATCTTCTTGCCAATCAGATGGATACCAGGAGTTCGCTACGCTGCGAAATACACGTTCTGGATGCGGCATCATAATAGTGGTGCGCCCATCGTCGCTACTTAAACCAGTTATGCCCAGCGGTGAACCATTGGGATTCATGGGATACTGCTGCGTTGCATTACCGTTATAGTCCACATAGCGCAAGCAAGCGCGGTCTTGTGCAGCCTGCAATTGTTGCTCAGTGGCAAACTCTGCCCGACCCTCGCCGTGCGATACCGCGATGGGCATCATTGAACCCACCATATCCTTGAGGAATACCGATGGACTTTCTAACACTTCCACCATCGCCACACGCGCTTCGAACCGCTCCGAACGATTGGTGACAAAACGAGGCCAATGTGCAGTGCCCGGAATAATATCTTTGAGGTTCGATAACATCTGGCAGCCGTTACAAACACCCAATGAAATAGTGTCCTGACGCGCAAAAAATGCAGCAAATTCACTCTTCATCTGCTCATTAAAAAGAATTGACTTGGCCCAGCCTTCGCCAGCGCCTAGGACGTCACCATAGGAAAAACCGCCACAGGCGACCAGTGCCTGAAAATTCTGTAGTGAAATCCGACCAGATGCAACATCGCTCATGTGTACATCGATGGCTTCAAATCCGGCTCGGTCAAAAGCCGCCGCCATTTCAACGTGAGAGTTAACACCCTGCTCACGCAAAACAGCCACTCGAGGGGCTGTACCTTTGGCAATAAATGGCGCGGCGATATCTTCATTTACATCAAAACTTAAATTGGCAAACAGTCCACTATTTTCCTGATCCTGTTTCAGTGCCAGTTCTTCTTCAGCGCATTGCGCATTATCTCTGATACGCTGCATCTGATGAGTGGTTTCTGCCCACACACAGCGATAGTAACTGCGACTGTGGCCTAATAATGACCGACCATTAAACGATACCTGAATGCTATCTCCAGCAACAACCTTCCCAATATTGTGTGAATCAGCAGCTAAGCCGTGGTTTGATAAAATCGTCTTAGCCTTGTAGAGACCGGCGTCTGCCACTTGCACTACTGCACCTAATTCTTCGTTGAACAGTATTTCACTGGCCCTATCACCTAAACCATCTATTACGACGTCCACTGCGCAATTACCAGCAAACGCCATTTCCAGCAAGGTGGTCAGTAAACCGCCGTCGGAACGATCATGGTAGGCATGTATCAGATTGGCACTTCGCAATTCGTCGATTGCACAAAAGAAGGCTTTTAGCAATTTCGGTTCGTTTACATCAACGGCCTCATGGCCTAACTTGCCATACACTTGCGCCAGACAGGAGCCACCCAGTCGATTGCGTTTCTGGCCTAGATCAATTAACAACAAATGGCTGGCGCCGATATCGGTTTTTAACTGTGGCGTCAGGGTTTTTCTGACATCACGAACTCGTCCAAATGCCGAAATAATGAGTGACAATGGCGATGTCACAGCCTTGTCTTCATTACCTTCCTGCCATTGGGTTTTCATGGACATAGAGTCTTTGCCCACTGGAATCGTTAGTTCCAATTCCGGACATAATTCTTCACCAACGGCTTTTACTGCAGCATATAAACCGGCATCTTCTCCTGGATGGCCGGCTGCCGACATCCAGTTTGCTGACAGTTTAATATCTTTTAAACTGGCAATATCCGCAGCTGCAATATTGGTTATTGCTTCCCCGACTGCCATCCGCGCAGATGCAGCATGATCCAGCAAAGCAACAGGGGTTCGTTCCCCCATGGACATGGCTTCACCATGGTAACTGTCAAAAGATGCGCACGTCACCGCCACATCAGACACTGGCACCTGCCAAGGGCCCACCATTTGATCTCTTGCCACCATGCCGGTCACAGAGCGGTCACCGATGGTAATCAAAAAGGTCTTTTCTGCCACTGCGGGGAGCCGAAGAATACGATGCACAGCTTCTTCAATTTCGACTTCACTGCCGTCAAAATCATCACCTTTGGCCTTAGAGGAGCTGACATCTCGGTGCATTTTAGGAGGTTTGCCTAACAACACATCCAGTGGCATGTCGATTGGCGTATTACCCAGCTCATTATCCGTCACTGTCAGGTGTTGCGCTTCAGTGGCTTCACCCACTACCGCGAACTGCGCCCTTTCTCTGTGGCAAATTCTTTCGAACAACGCCAGTTTGTCAGGGGCAACGGCCAACACATATCGTTCCTGTGATTCATTGCACCAGATTTCCAGCGGCGACATGCCTCGCTCATCATTGGGAACATTCCGTAATTCAAACCGTCCCCCTCGACCAGCATCATTCACCAGCTCAGGAAAGGCATTGGATAAACCACCCGCACCAACATCGTGTATAAACAAAATGGGATTGTCTGTTCCCATTTGCCAACAGCGATCAATCACTTCCTGACAACGGCGCTCCATTTCCGGGTTATCCCGCTGCACTGATGCAAAATCAAGATCTTCGGCAGACTGACCTGATGCCATTGACGATGCAGCGCCCCCACCAAGACCAATATTCATGGCTGGGCCGCCAAGGACGATTAATTTCGCTCCAGGAATAATGTCACCTTTTTCGACATGCTCACCTCGAATGTTACCCAAACCACCAGCAATCATAATGGGTTTATGGTAACCACGAACTTCTTCGCCATTAAAGCTATTTACGGTGTTCTCATAGGTACGGAAATAGCCAAGGATGTTGGGCCGACCAAACTCATTGTTAAATGCGGCACCACCCAATGGACCTTCAAGCATAATATCCAATGCAGTAACGATGCGATCTGGTTTGCCATAGTCCACTTCCCATGGCTGGTTGAAGCCAGGAATACGTAAATTTGAGACGGTAAAACCAACTAACCCGGCTTTGGGTTTAGCACCGATACCCGTTGCCCCTTCATCGCGGATCTCACCACCAGAGCCAGTCGCTGCACCGGGGAAAGGCGAA